>CAVYWD010000003.1:0-863366 GCA_963772225.1 uncultured delta proteobacterium
CGAGCTGATGGTCCCCGAGACCCGCGTGATCGACTGGTGCGACGCCAATCCCGCCGTCCGGGACCGCGATGGCGCGCCGCTCGAGGAGTGCGGCAGCGAGTTCGACAGGAGTCCGCGAACTGATCTCACGGACCGATCGGTGTTCGAGTGGATGGCCTACAAATTCATGGAGACGGGGACGGGCAGCTACCAGCTGGTTCAGGTGAGCACGAACCTCAAGGCGCCGGTGAATTACTCGCTCCTGCAACCGGATGACTACGACGGAAACGGGACGAATGACGTCGGGTTCCGCCTGCGTACCCAGCTCCCCTTGTCGCTCTACCCAGACCTGCCGAGCTCGGCGCTGGGGCCGTACGTGTCGAGGAACACGGCGCGAGCGCCGGACCTCATGACCGGCGCCACGAATGGTCTCGGGGCGCACGCAATCTGGGGCCACCAGCCGCTCTCGCAGACGAGCTCGGATTGCGATCCGACCTCGGCGGAACCTTTCTACGTGGCCCACCAGCAGGACGCCCACTCGCCGGGCTACTCGTTCTTCACCTCTTCGATGTGGGCCGTCTCTTCCTTCGACGAGAGCAATGGCGTGGGAGCGCGACGGGCAGCAACAGGACCTGCTACCGCTATGAGGACGCGATGCTCAACGTCCGGGGCCGCGGGTTTCAGGGGTTCAAGAAGGTCATCGCGGAGCAGGCCCTGCCGCCGGCGGCCGGCGAGAGCCAGGCGGTCGTTGGGTCCTGCGGCCCGGCGAACACCTGCAGCGCGAACAACGTGCGCACGACGACGGAGTTCAATCAGGAGTTCCCGCTGACGGACCGCGTGAAGCGGGTGGTGGTCGAGCGCCGATTGGCCCCGACGGGGACGGAGGCTCCGCTCACCGACACGACGTACGGCTGGTACGCGTGCTATCGACAGGCCGGTGGCGCGTGCACTCCGGGCACGCCTGCTGCGGGCAGCGCTCTCCCGACCTGGCTGGTCTACCCTTCCATCACCGTGGAGAAGCGGTACGAGGTGGGCCAGGCGCTGACGCCGCCTCTGGCGTCGGCCGCGCCGCTGGCGACGAAGACGTCCATCGCGGAGGTGGACCCGGCCTCCGGGGAGCCCGCCACCTCCTGCCAGATCGTGCAGGACGCGTATGCGACGACGCTGAGCGAGGAGGTCCGTACGCTCTTCGACGACACGACCGCGTGGTGGCTGGGCCGCGTGGAGGAGCGGCTCCAGCTCAGCGATTTCACCACCGCCTACGCTTGGAGCGGCTCGCTTCCGGCGACCTGCCCGAGACCTTCTGCCCCAGAGAAGGAGCGACGGGCGAAGTACACCTACGTCCCAAGCGGCTCGGCTTACCGAAAAGTTCAGAGCGAGGAGCTGCTGCTGCGGGGAGCCAATCAGGCGAAGGCGGATGTCCCCAACGTCTCCGAAAGGAAGACCGTCTACGGATATGACCCGAGCGCGCCCGGAAATCTCGCGACCGAGCAGGTGATCGCGCGCGACGTCTTCGATGATGCTCGGCAGCCGGTCACGCTGACGAGCTCGTACACGTACACGGCGGACCAGTACTTCCAGGCGACCGAGACGAACCCCGCGAGGCACCGCTCGACGCAGGCGGTCGATGCCGCGACCGGGCAGCTCACGTATCGGCAGGCGGTCCAGAATGGGCCCGCGACCTCGATGAGCTATGACGCGCTCGGGCGCATTCTGTCGGCGCAGGTGACCGGGGAGCAGGTGGCCTTCCAACGGATACTGCCGGCCGACGGCTGCCCGAGCGGCAATGACGCGGTGAATCCGGCGGTTTTCAAGCGGCAGGTGATCCAGGCCGGCGCTCCGACGAAGACGGACTGCGTGGACCTCTTGGGGCGCGTGGTCGCGGTGATCGTCGAGGGATTTGACGGCGCGCCGGTCATGACGCGGGTCGATTACAACGAGCGCGGAACGAAGATCCGAGAATATGTACCCTGGAACCAGGCTGGCACGGCTCCTTTCTACACGGAGTATTCCGGCATGGATGCGCTCGGCCGGGTGGAGAGGAAGACCGTCTTGCGGAGCTCAGGGGATCTGTTCGCTCCGGGTGAGGGCGACCCGAAGCTCGAGACGATGTATAGCTATCTCGGCTTCACCACAATGGTTGCCGCGGCGAAGGCGAGCGCGAAGGGCGGCGGGCTCTTCAAGGGCGGCGCGATCGTGATGTCGCGGACCAACGACAGCCGCGGCAAGCTCGTCCAAACCACGCAGCAGGTGACGGATGCCCGGAAGGGAACGCACAACATCGTCACGAATTACAAGTACGATTCGGCAGGGGACGTAACGGAAATTATTGACAATGCCGATAATCATATCGTGGCGAGCTATGACGACCTGAGTCGAAAGCTGAACGTCGCGGACCCAGATCGCGGGCAGTGGACCTACGTCTGGGACGGCCTGGGGCGGCTCACGGACCAGACGGACGCTCGCAATGCCTGGACTGGGTACAAATACGACGCCATCGGCCGGCCGGTCCTGCGAGGAGCGCAGGGGGCGGCCGACACAGCGAAGGTGGTGGTGGCGAGCTGGGTCTACGACCAGAATGGCCAGTACGGAACCCTGAGCAAGGTGACGGGCGATGCTGTGAACGCCGACGCATATTCGGAGAGCTACCAGTACGATGCCCTGCTGAGGCCGACGAAGGTGGCGATCCACATGCCGCCGGTGGGGAACGCGGCGGCGCGGGACTTCGCGGTGGGATACGGGTACGACCAGAACTACGGGCGGGTGAAGGCGAGGAGCTACCCCAGCGGGCAACTGGTGGCCTTCGACTACGACGACCGGGGCTACGCGCTCGGCGAGGTCGGGCTGCTGGGAGACGGGTCGCGAGGTACTCTGTACCGCAGGGTGAACGCGATGTCGGCGCGCGGCCAGGTGACAGACCAGACCTTGGGGAACGACATCGTCGAGACGGCGCAATTCGACGCGTCGACCGGCCTGCCGACTTGGGCGTCGAGCACCCGGCCGCCGGGCACGGCCTCCACGTGCAAGACGGCGAGCGGCACGGCGCAGACCCCGCTGATGCTCGTGCGGCAGATGCGCTACCAGTACGACCAGTTCCTGAACCTCGCGTCGCAGCAGAAGACGTATTACCGGCGAGACGCGGCGAGCGGGTTCCCAGATTGCACGAGCGGCGGGCCGGTCGCGGTGGCGGCCACGGAGAGCTACTCCTACGACGACCTGCAGCGTCTGTTGGGCAGCGCGCGGACGTGGACCGACGACGCGTCGCTGCAGGCGGACAGCTACGCCTACGACGACCTGGGGAACATCACTCAGAAGAGCGACTTCGGCTCCGTGTACACCTACGGGATGAGCCCACGTGGAGCGGAATTGGCGGGCCCGCACGCGGTGGCCTCGATCCAGAAGACCGACGGGACGACGGCGACCTACACCTACGACTCGAACGGGAATCTGGTGCAGGGCGACGGGAGGACGATCACCTTCGACCGGAACGACCGGCCGGTGCGGGTGGCGATGGGGGCGGTGACGACGGAGTTCTATTACTCGCCCGACGGGTCCCGATATGCGCAGCACGAAACGGGCTCCGCGGACGGGGCCCGGACCGTGTTCTATGTGGACAAGGACTACGAGCTGGTCGCTTGGGATGGAGGGGCCATCGAGGAGCGGAGCTATGTCGGTTCGTCGGTGGTCATCTACCGCCGGGACTCGAAGCCCGCGGAGGTGCGCTATCGGCACGGGGACCGGCTCAACTCGCTCGATGCGGTGACGGACGATGCGGGGAACGAGATCGCGACGGACTTGCATGGGTACGACGCGTTTGGCAAGCCGCGCGGGTATGACTGGCGGCCGAATCAGGGCGCGGCGTTCGAACGCCTCCACGCGAGCGAGGTCGGCGTCACGACCAATGATGGGTTCACGACGCATGAGCATCTGGATGAGGTGTATCTCATCCATATGAATGGCCGGGTGTATGACTACCGGATGGGGAGGTTCCTGAGCGTCGATCCGATTATCTCGAGCCCGGCGAACAGCCAGGCGATCAATCCGTACTCGTACATCGGGAATAACCCGCTGAGCGGGGTGGATCCGACGGGGTACGAATCCGTCGGCACAGGCTGCGGCGCATTCTCTGCCTGCGAAGTTCAATTTGTGAATGCCTCGCCCGCAACGATCGCATTGTACGCCCCCGCCAACTACAGCAACGGGGCGTTAGGGCAAAGCGGCAGCGTTGCCAAGGCCGGTTCTGTGGACCAGCAGAGTCCACAGCAGGTCGCTCAGCAAGATGCTGGGCAGACCGCGGGAGTCGGAGTCGAAAGTGAGCGTGGGAGCGGACGGGTTCTGTATGCGCAAGTGGGACCGCCCATAGTGGATTTCGAATATGTCCCGTGGGAGAACAGGCCGGGCGGCGAAGCGGAGGCGCGCCGAGAAGAATCGGGGGCCCCTCCGGAGAGGGTAGATGAGATTATTGCGGCAGGCCGGGTGCGTGCGGCGATGGAGCGAATACAGAAGGTTGGCGGTAGCACGGCCGAGATTCGAGAGCCCGGCCCGAGAACGGAGAAGGAGGCGGAATTTTGGGAGCGAGCTGCTGAGCAAGCCGAGGCGGCTGCGCGGAGGGATTGGAAGGGGCCGACCGACTATTCCGAGATTCGCGATCCGAAGAATGTCGGAGCTACCATAAAGCCCACCGCGCGACAAGTGAGCGAGATGAAGGCTACCAACCGGGCGCAAAATGATGGTGTGCTTCGAAGCGACCAGTCTGGAAAGACCATTGTAGACTCAGCCAAGTCAGCGAAGGGGGTCACGCCGCCAAAACACGAAACACAGGTAGATCACGTGACGCCGGTGAATAGAGGTGGGACAAGGGCCATGAAGAACCTCAGGCTTATCTCGAGAGAGGAGAATAGAGCAAAATGGGACAAATGAAGCCTCCTGGTTTGAACTTTGACGTTTCTCCAGACGCGCCAGTGGTGACCACGACTCATGTAACACAGAGAGGGATGCCTGTTCTCTATGTTTCGCATGATCTCGACTCAGAAGGAGAAATATCTTGGCAGTTTCATTGCGGAAATGATGACTTCGACTCGTCGGTTCTGCAGCTCGTCCGGCTCGACGAGATACTGGAGCTAGATGGAGGTCTTGTGGAGCTCGCAGGACTTCCTTTGGGGTATTGCGCGGTTCGAAAAGGCATCGGTTCTCCGTGGGAAACGAGAAAGGAGGGATAGGCGTCCTTGCGTCTTCATTTCTCGAGCGCTTCTGTGACGTCGGGGAAGCTCGTCCAGACGACGCAGCGGGTGACGGACGCGCAGAAGGGCGCGCACGACATCGCCACTACCTACGGGTACGACTACGCGAGGAACGTGACGGCGATCGTCAACAGCGCGCGCGGTGTTCGAACGCCTCCGCGCGAGCGAGGTCGGCGTCACGACCAATGATGGGTTCACGACGCATGAGCATCTGGATGAGGTGTATCTCATCCATATGAATGGCCGGGTGTATGACTACCGGATGGGGAGGTTTCTGAGCGTCGACCCGATTATCTCGAACCCGGCGAACAGCCAGGCGATCAACCCCTACTCGTACATCGGGAACAATCCGCTGAGCGGGGTGGATCCGACCGGTTATGACACTGTCGCACTCAACTGCTCGGATGGGCACTGCGTAGGGATCCAGGGACCACCACCCGCTCCAGTTTCCGCTCCGGTCTCGCCGGGCGCCTCGCCAATGCCCGCGGCGAGCAGCGGCGCAAAGAGCATTGCTCCCCAAGTCGCTCCGACGAGCCCGACGGACGCGGAGACGCCGAAGCAGACTGCGCAGCCGAACAAGCCGGACCCGGCGCAAACGCGCAGCCCCTCGCCTGCTTCGAGGCCCGACAACCCGACTGAGTTGAGGTCACCGAATTTCTTCGGTCACGTGGACTTTCCGCTCATCGGGATTCCAGTCCCGCCATCGATGCTGCGGCCCTATATGCGAACCCGAGAACCTTGCCAAGGCGGGTGCCTCTCCGGTGCGGCTTCAGCGGAGGCTCAGCAGCGGAGAGTCGAGCAGGCAGTGGCGCAGAGTGTGTCCCAAGGGGAGTATTGGACGCGACTGTTCGCTCATGGACTCAGTTCTGCGATTGGCGGGATCGGGCAACTGGGCTCGGCGATCGGTCTCTTTCGGTCGGCCGCAGAGGGATTGGTGCCTCGTGGCTTCGCAAGCGCTGAACAGTTCGCCCAGGCAAGGGGCGAGCTTCAGGCTGCTCTCGAAGCGAGCGGGATTACCGATGGCGTGATTGGCGTGCGCGGCAGTTCCGTGACAGGTGCAAGTTTCCGAACGGGAGCGCCGTTTGGCCCGGCCAGCGACATCGACTTCTACGTGGAGAGCGCACAGCTGACCTCTGGACTACGCACTTCTCAGAGCATTCCAGGCTTCGTTCATCCAGACCGGGTGATGTCAGCCTATCCCGAGATTGGCGCGTGGGCGGGACAGTGGTCGGAAGCACTTGGTCGCCCGATATCGGTTGGGGGATTCGTTCCTGGGACGGTGCCCTAATGGCTGGAGATCTTTTTTTAAGAAACCAGATGCAAGAAAGCCTCGAAGGCTTCACGAGGCGTGTTGCGGCACTAATATGCGTGCATGGAGTTGAACGTCGCGAGAGCAGCAACTACCTCGGCGATGAGTACTTCGCCGCTGTTGTGCTATCGCTTGCGATCACGTTCGCTCGGGCAGACGAAGTGGACCTAAGTGGCTACGAGTTCTGGATACACTTACGACCGACAGGCGCGTGGGTCTCGGACCAGTCATTCGTGGACGGCCTGGCGGACCTTCTTGCTCGGCGGCTGACCATCGCCGGAGAGAGCGTTGTACGTCTGCCGAACGCTGAGCATGCGGGCGGGCGGAAGGTATTCTACGCGCTCAGACCCGGGGCGCGATCCGCCTCAAGGGACCAGATCGTTACGACGGAGCGTTGAATAATTCATCTGGGTAAACCCCCGGCTTTGCCGGGGAGACTTGCGGAGTTTGACAGCTCCGGGAATGTGCTTCACCCCGTCGATCGATCCAGGTGCTGGCTCCCATCGACGTTGTGTGCACCCAGTGCTTCTTGAACCCGCCGCGAAAAGGCCCCTTTGAGGGGCCAGCGGCGGAAAGCCCCCGGCTTTGCCGGGGGATTCTTACTTGCCGCAGAGGGAGCAGCGGCAGCCCGGTCGCCAGCCACGTTAGAGGAGTTGGTCGGGATGATGAACTCACGCCCTGGGGTGACCGCCAAAATAGCGTGACCGGGGACTCTGCTCGATATATCTGGAGGCGGTCGGTGCCGAGGGGTCACACATGCTGGGCGAGGGTGGGCAGTCCTCGATTCTCATCAGAGAGGACGCAAGCAGGTGGGGTGCCTTCCATGAATGGATGCACCATTCTCTTCAAACCAAGAATGGAACGTACATGCCGGGAGAGGACGCGTTCATCGAGAGCTTTCTCGAGCGCCACCAGAGTCTTCTTAGAATCGAGAAACCATGAGTCCGATCACCCCCTCCGTGCGCATACATGATTTGTTCATCATTGCAGACGAACCACAAAGGCGCCGACTGATTGCGCGAGTCGAAAGCTTTGACTGGCCAAGCGCAATCGGCCTCGAGGTCATTATCGTTGGCGGTGGTGAACGTTTCTCGGCTCGCCAGATAGCATTTGGGAATGTTGAGGGGTTTGCGACTGTCGAGTTGGCTTTGACGAAAGCAATCGATGAATCTGAGGCACGACTTCGCGTACTCCTCGAAAACAAGACGCCGATGGAGCTTCGACTTGCGTAGTCGTAGGGCTTCCACGCTGGATTGGCGGCCACGCTCTTGAGCGCAAGGCCAAGCTCAGACGTGGACGAGGATGGCCAGGACGAGCTGATGGTCCCCGAGACCCGCGTGATCGACTGGTGCGACGCCAATCCCGCCGTCCGGGACCGCGATGGCGCGCCGATCGCGGAGTGCGGCAGCGAGTTCGACAGCAGTCCGCGAACCGATCTCACCGACCGATCGGTGTTCGAGTGGACGGCCTACAAATTCATGGAGACGGGGACGGGCAGCTACCAGCTGGTTCAGGTGAGCACGAACCTCAAGGCGCCGGTGAACTACTCGCTCTTGCAGCCGGACGACTACGACGGAAACGGGACGAATGACGTCGGGTTCCGCCTGCGTACCCAGCCCCCCTTGTCGCTCTACCCCGATCTGCCGAGCTCGGCGCTGGGGCCGTACGTGTCGAGGAACACGGCGCGAGCGCCGGACCTCATGACTGGCGCCACGAATGGTCTCGGGGCGCACGCGATCTGGGGCCACCAGCCGCTCTCGCAGACGAGCTCGGATTGCGACCCGACCTCGACGGAACCTTTCTACGTGGCCCACCAGCAGGACGCCCACTCGCCGGGCTACTCGTTCTTCACCTCTTCGATGTGGGCCGTCTCTTCCTTCGACGAGAGCAATGGCGTGGCGAGCGCGACGGGCAGCAACAGGACCTGCTACCGCTACGAGGACGCGATGCTCAACGTCCGGGGCCGCGGGTTTCAGGGGTTCAAGAAGGTCATCGCGGAGCAGGCCCTGCCGCCGGCGGCCGGCGAGAGCCAGGCGGTCGCTGGGGCCTGCGGGCCGGCGAACACCTGCAGCGCGAACAACGTCCGCACGACGACGGAGTTCAATCAGGAGTTCCCGCTGACGGACCGCGTGAAGCGGGTGGTGGTCGAGCGACGATCGGCCTCACCGGGAACGGAGGCTCCGCTGACCGACACGACGTACGGTTGGTACGCGTGCTATCGACAGGCCGGTGGCGCGTGCACTCCGGGCACGCCTGCCGCGGGCAGCGCCCTCCCGACCTGGCTGGTCTACCCTTCCATCACCGTGGAGAAGCGGTACGAGGTGGGCCAGGCGCTGACGCCACCTCTGGCGTCGGCCACACCATTGGCGACGAAGACGTCCATCGCGGAGGTGGACCCGGCCTCCGGGGAGCCCGCCACCTCCTGCCAGATCGTGCAGGACGCGTATGCGACGACGCTGAGCGAGGAGGTCCGTAAGCTCTTCGACGACACGACCGCGTGGTGGCTGGGCCGCGTGGAGGAGCGGCTCCAGCTCAGCGATTTCACCACCGCCTACGCTTGGAGCGGCTCGCTTCCGGCGACCTGCCCGAGACCTTCTGCCCCAGAGAAGGAGCGACGGGCGAAGTACACCTACGTCCCAAGCGGCTCGGCTTACCGAAAAGTTCAGAGCGAGGAGCTGCTGCTGAGGGGAGCCAATCAGGCGAAGGCGGATGTGCCCAACGTCTCCGAAAGGAACACCGTCTACCGATATTACCCCAGCGCGCCCGGAAATCTCGCGACCGAGCAGGTGACCGCGCGCGACGTCTTCGACGATGCTCGGCAGCCGGTCACGCTGACGAGCTCGTACACGTACACGGCGGACCAGTACTTCCAGGCGACCGAGACGAACCCCGCTGGGCACCGCTCGACACAGGCGGTCGACGCCGCCACCGGGCAGCCCACGTATCGGCAGGCGGTCCAGAATGGGCCCGCGACCTCGATGACCTATGACGCGCTCGGGCGCATTCTGTCGGCGCAGGTGACCGGGGAGCAGGTGGCCTTCCAACGGATACTGCCGGCCGACGGCTGCCCGAGCGGCGCTGATGCCGTGAATCCGGCGGTTTTCAAGCGGCAGGTGATCCAGGCCGGCGTTCCGACGAAGACGGACTGCGTGGACCTCTTGGGGCGCGTGGTCGCGGTGATCATCGAGGGATTTGACGGCGCGCCGGTCACGACGCGGGTCGATTACAACGAGCGCGGAACGAAGATCCGAGAATATGTACCCTGGAACCAGGCTGGCACGGCTCCTTTTTACACGGAGTATTCCGGCATGGATGCGCTCGGCCGGGTGGAGAGGAAGACCGTCTTGCGGAGCTCAGGGGATCTGTTCGCTCCGGGTGAGGGCGACCCGAAGCTCGAGACGATGTATAGCTATCTCGGCTTCACCACAATGGTTGCCGCGGCGAAGGCGAGCGCGAAGGGCGGCGGGCTCTTCAAGGGCGGCGCGATCGTGATGTCGCGGACCAACGACAGCCGCGGCAAGCTCGTCCAAACCACGCAGCAGGTGACGGATGCCCGGAAGGGAACGCACAACATCGTCACGAATTACAAGTACGATTCGGCAGGGGACGTAACGGAAATTATTGACAATGCCGATAATCATATCGTGGCGAGCTATGACGACCTGAGTCGAAAGCTGAACGTCGCGGACCCAGATCGCGGGCAGTGGACCTACGTCTGGGACGGCCTGGGGCGGCTCACGGACCAGACGGACGCTCGCAATGCCTGGACTGGGTACAAATACGACGCCATCGGCCGGCCGGTCCTGCGAGGAGCGCAGGGGGCGGCCGACACAGCGAAGGTGGTGGTGGCGAGCTGGGTCTACGACCAGAATGGCCAGTACGGAACCCTGAGCAAGGTGACGGGCGATGCTGTGAACGCCGACGCATATTCGGAGAGCTACCAGTACGATGCCCTGCTGAGGCCGACGAAGGTGGCGATCCACATGCCGCCGGTGGGGAACGCGGCGGCGCGGGACTTCGCGGTGGGATACGGGTACGACCAGAACTACGGGCGGGTGAAGGCGAGGAGCTACCCCAGCGGGCAACTGGTGGCCTTCGACTACGACGACCGGGGCTACGCGCTCGGCGAGGTCGGGCTGCTGGGAGACGGGTCGCGAGGTACTCTGTACCGCAGGGTGAACGCGATGTCGGCGCGCGGCCAGGTGACAGACCAGACCTTGGGGAACGACATCGTCGAGACGGCGCAATTCGACGCGTCGACCGGCCTGCCGACTTGGGCGTCGAGCACCCGGCCGCCGGGCACGGCCTCCACGTGCAAGACGGCGAGCGGCACGGCGCAGACCCCGCTGATGCTCGTGCGGCAGATGCGCTACCAGTACGACCAGTTCCTGAACCTCGCGTCGCAGCAGAAGACGTATTACCGGCGAGACGCGGCGAGCGGGTTCCCAGATTGCACGAGCGGCGGGCCGGTCGCGGTGGCGGCCACGGAGAGCTACTCCTACGACGACCTGCAGCGCCTGTTGGGCAGCGCGCGGACGTGGACCGACGACGCTTCGCTGCAGGCGGACAGCTACGCCTACGACGACCTGGGGAACATCACCCAGAAGAGCGACTTCGGGTCCGTGTACTCCTACGGGATGAGCCCGCGTGGAGCGGAATTGGCGGGCCCGCACGCGGTCGCCTCGATTCAGAAGACGGACGGGACGACGGCGACCTACACCTACGACTCCAACGGGAATCTGGTGCAGGGCGACGGCAGGACAATCACCTTCGACCGGAACGACCGGCCGGTGCGGGTGGCGATGGGCGCGGTGACGACGGAGTTTTATTACTCGCCCGATGGATCCCGATACGCGCAGCACGAGACGGGCTCTGCGGACGGGGCCCGGACCGTGTTCTATGTGGACAAGGACTACGAGCTGGTCGCTTGGGATGGAGGGGCCATCGAGGAGCGGAGCTATGTCGGCCCGTCGGTGGTCATCTACCGCCGGGACTCGAAGCCGGCGGAGGTGCGCTATCGGCACGGGGACCGGCTCAACTCGCTCGACGCGGTGACGGACGCCACGGGGAATGAGATCGCGACGGACTTGCATGGGTACGACGCGTTTGGCAAGCCGCGCGGGTATGACTGGCGGCCGAATCAGGGCGCGGCGTTCGAACGCCTCCATGCGAGCGAGGTCGGCGTCACGACCAATGATGGGTTCACGACGCATGAGCATTTGGATGAGGTGTATCTCATCCACATGAATGGCCGGGTGTACGACTACCGGATGGGGAGGTTTCTGAGCGTTGACCCGATTATCTCGAACCCGGCGAACAGCCAGGCGATCAATCCGTACTCGTACATCGGGAACAACCCGCTGAGCGGGGTGGATCCGACGGGGTACGAGTCCGTCGGCGCGGGTTGCGGCGCATTCTCTGCCTGCGAAGTTCAATTCGTGAATGCCTCGCCCGCAACGATCGCATTTTACACCCCCGCCAACTACAGCAACGGGGCGTTGGGGCAAAGCGGCAGCGTTGCCAGGGCCGGCTCTATGGACCAACAGAGCCCACAGCAGGTCGCTCAGCAAGATGCTGGGACAACCGCGGGCGTCGAAGTTGAAAGCGAGCGAAGGAACGGACGCGTCCTGTACGCACAAACGGGACCACCCATAGTCGACTTCGAAGAGGTCCCGTGGGAAGACAGGCCCGGCGGCGAACGTGAGCAGGCTCGTAGCGACGCCAACATTCCGCTCCCCGAGGGCGCGAAGGAGATTATGGCAGCTGGTCGGGTCCGGGCAGCAATGGAGCGCGTCGAGAAAGCGGGCGGTAGTACCGCCGAGCTTCGGGCTCCTGGTCCGAGAACGGAGGAGGAAGCAGAGTTCTGGGAGAAGGCGGCCAATGCTGCGGAAGCGGAACAGGCGGCAAGAGCGCAAAGAAGTGGGGCATCCACGCAGGCCGCAAACGCCGGAGACGCCTCGCAGGGCGCGATCCGCGTCACACCCGACGGCGTAGCGATACCGAAAGGCGCCAAGCACGAAATCCCTGAGGGGTATGTAGAGAATCCGCACCGATCCGGCAGTTACGGGGAGGTTGTTGATGGAAAGTTTCAAGAACGCCTGAGAATCGACCCGCCAACGCCTCCAGGAAAGAAGGGCCCGAACACTAGCCACTACCACCTCGACGGGAAGGGAACGCACTACAGCCCAGCACCAGGCAGCAAGGACCCGGGGTTTCATCCATGATAATAAACAAAGCTACGACATTTGAAGAGTTGGACTGGCACGACGCTGTGCTTCTTAGCCTTAGCGTCGATCGAGGGAATCCCGGAAGACGCGACGAGGTGCTTTTGATCGTCGAGTGGCCAAATGGCGTTAGGCAGAACGTCCGCTTCACGGGCTGCTATGCGTTCGATGCTCAAATGAGCTTCGGAGTGATTGCTCCCGAGTCCGTTCGATCTGCACGCTGTATTTCATGTTCACCGAAGCTCGACGAAATTAGGCATCGGTGGGCGGCCCTGGGCGTGGATTTGGGAAACCTTCTCTGTTTCGAGATCACCACGAATTCGACGGCAAGTGTCATCCGCGTATTCGGCCAAGAGTGTGAGGTTTTCGATATCGAAGCCATGGCGTGACACATTGGAACGGTTCGACGGCAGACCCGAAGCCGATCCGAATGGACGATATTTTGACGGCAGCTGTCCAGACGACGCGGCGGGTGACGGACGCGCAGAAGGGCGCGCACGACATCGCCACCACGTACGGGTACGACTCCGCGGGGAACGTGACGGCGATCGTCGACAGCGCGAATAATCGGATTTCGGCGGGCTACGACGACCTGGGCCGAAAGCTGAGCGTGGCAGACCCGGATCGCGGGCAGTGGACCTACGTCTGGGACGGGCTGGGGCGAATCACGGACCAGACGGACGCTCGCAATGCCTGGACTGGGTTCAAGTACGACGCGATCGGCCGGCCTATCCTCCGCGCGGCGCAGGGGGCGGCCGACGCGGCGAAGGTGGTGGTGGCGAGCTGGGTCTACGACCAGAACGGCCAGTACGGAACCCTGAGCAAAGTGACGGGCGATGCTGTGAACGCCGACGCATATTCGGAGAGCTACCAGTACGATGCCCTGCTGAGGCCGACGAAGGTGGCGATCCACATGCCGCCGGTGGGGAACGCGGCGGCGCGGGACTTCGCGGTGGGATACGGGTACGACCAGAACTACGGGCGGGTGAAGGCGAGGAGCTACCCCAGCGGGCAACTGGTGGCCTTCGACTACGACGACCGGGGCTACGCGCTCGGCGAGGTCGGGCTGCTGGCAGACGGGTCGCGAGGTACTCTGTACCGCAGGGTGAACGCGATGTCGGTGCGCGGCCAGGTGACGGACCAGACCTTGGGGAACGACATCGTCGAGACGGCGCAGTACGACGCGTCGACGGGGCTGTCGACCTGGGCCTCGAGCACGCGGCCGCCGGGCACGGCCTCCACGTGCAAGACGGCGAGCGGCACGGCGCAGACCCCGCTGATGCTCGTGCGGCAGATGCGCTACCAGTACGACCAGTTCCTGAACCTCGCGTCGCAGCAGAAGACGTATTACCGGCGAGACGCGGGGAGCGGGCTGCCGGATTGCACGAGCGGTGGGCCGGTCGCGGTGGCGGCCACGGAGAGCTACTCCTACGACGACCTGCAGCGCCTGTTGGGCAGCGCGCGGACGTGGACCGACGACGCGTCGCTGCAGGCGGACAGCTACGCGTACGACGACCTGGGGAACATCACCCAGAAGAGCGACTTCGGGTCCGTGTACACCTACGGGATGAGCCCACGAGGAGCGGAATTGGCGGGCCCGCACGCGGTGGCCTCGATTCAGAAGACGGACGGGACGACGGCGACCTACACCTACGACTCGAACGGGAATCTGGTGCAGGGCGACGGGAGGACGATCACCTTCGACCGGAACGACCGGCCGGTGCGGGTGACGATGGGGGCAGTGACGACGGAGTTCTATTACTCGCCCGACGGGTCCCGATATGCGCAGCACGAGACGGGCTCGGCGGACGGGGCCCGGACCGTGTTCTATGTGGACAAGGACTACGAGCTGGTCGCTTGGGATGGAGGGGCCATCGAGGAGCGGAGCTATGTCGGCCCGTCGGTGGTCATCTACCGCCGGGACTCGAAGCCCGCGGAGGTGCGCTATCGGCACGGGGACCGGCTCAACTCGCTCGATGCGGTGACGGACGCCGCGGGGAACGAGATCGCGACGGACTTGCATGGGTACGACGCGTTTGGCAAGCCGCGCGGGTATGACTGGCGGCCGAATCAGGGCGCGGCGTTCGAACGCCTCCACGCGAGCGAGGTCGGCGTCACGACCAATGATGGGTTCACGACGCATGAGCATCTGGATGAGGTGTATCTCATCCATATGAATGGCCGGGTGTATGACTACCGGATGGGGAGGTTTCTGAGCGTCGACCCGATTATCTCGAACCCGGCGAACAGCCAGGCGATCAACCCGTACTCGTACATCGGGAATAACCCGCTGAGCGGGGTGGATCCCACCGGGTACTGCGAAGAGGCTGCGCAGACCGGTACCCACATCTGCGGGGCGGATACGATCGGGAATCTCACCATCAATGGCGACCCCGCCTTGCCGGGCTCCGGCAGTCTGAGGCAGTCGACAAGCGGCGCGGTCGGGCAAGGAGCAAAGGCCCCCTCGGCGCCTCTCGCGGACGGTCAGAGCCCGTCGCAAAATGCAAAAAATATCGTCATCGGACTGGTCGCCTGGGAAGGCCAGAGGTTCCTCTCGTCGCTTCCAGACATGGCCAAACTTGGGGCGGGCCTCGGCATCGGAACCATGCAGGGACTTGTGCCGTTTGCGGGGGCATACAACCCGCCAAGTGTCGATGGGGACTTTGATCTCGGCCGCAAAATAGGGCTCGAGATTGGTGGTGGCGCGGCAGCGACCGTTGGCGGCGGAATGTCCGGGGCAGGACTTGCTCTGGGGGGATTTGGGTTGAAGCTGGCGCTCCCGACAGAGGGTGGCGCTGCTCTCCTTGAGGTTCCGGCTGGGGTTCTGGTTGCTGTTGGGGGTGTGCTGGTTGCGGGCGGGACGTTCAATGTTGAGGCGGCCCAGAAGATTCAGGTAAGCGCCATGAGGAATTCCGGCGGCGATGCCGACGGCGTTTCGCAGGGCGGTGCTGGTGCGCCTGCAGGGGCCGCAAAGAGCGGAGGATCGAACGCTGGCTTGCCAAGCTCTGGAGGGCCGGTATATCGAACAACAAAGGAAGC
The DNA here is from genome assembly GCA_963772225.1 of uncultured delta proteobacterium. Lineage (GTDB taxonomy): Bacteria > Myxococcota > Myxococcia > Myxococcales > UBA5297 > CAVYWD01. Next base: position 15,792 of record CAVYWD010000003.1, read on the forward strand.
TTCAGAAGCTGCCAAGCAGTTGGGCTTCAACCGCGTAAATGAAATCTCGCATGGCCAAGCGGTGTTTTCCGATGGTAATAGGTTCATTACGCGTGATGTTGATGGCCACAGCGGCGGAGCATGGAAAATGGCGGATAGCGTGAAGAATCTTGGCTCTAAGGGCACGAGAATGGGCACATATGACGTAAACCTGAACCGCATCGGAGATTGAGATGGTCGCGTTTCGCGTGACGAAATATGACCCTGAGCTGAGACACGCGGATGGCTCTTACTTGCGGGACGAGTGGACGAGTGTAAGCGATGTAGGTCGGATTGTGGGTGGGCGGGCGCTAGAGCTCGCCGAGTATCTCTCAGCCGAAGACAGTTATGTGCACGCGATGCGGAGGTGTCTTGACTCTGCAGAGCTCAAGTCTCTTCGTATTGCGGATCTCGAGTTAAAGGACATTCACGGTGGACTTCCAGCAGCGCTGCAGTCTGATTCGAGGGTTCATCAGGAGTTGGTGCGTGAAGGCTGTGAGGTTTCGGGCGAGGAGCTGGACTGGGTGATACGGCTTGCGCTGCGAGAGGTAATCTGGTGTCGCCTGGAGGGCGCTGGTGGCTTCTACGTCCATTTTGGTTACGACTACTATATGTACCTCGGAAGCGAAGCAGGGTTCGCGGTTCCTTCGATGCCGACGGGAATCTACTTGGAGCCCTTCTTGTCACCATACCAGAGAGAGAGGAGCGATTGAGTCCTCGTTTGTGGAAGGAGACGGAACCCATGCCACTTCTTTGGTCAGGTCCAACTCGGCCCACCTTCAAAGGCTGCAGGACGGCGTGATTCGTCCCGCCACGGTGGACGAATTTCGGCAGGCACGAGGGCTGGTTGAATGACAAAGGCAAGACGCGAAATCCTTGACTACTGCGCAGATTTGCTATCCGAAACCTGAGCCATCCCCTCATATCAGCCCCATTTCGTCGCACCACACTCGCTGATGTGTGAACGCCTGCCAGAAGGATTCCCAAAGTCGTTCCGCGGCATTCTCGAGTTTTCCGAGGGCACCGCGGAAGTACTCGCGCCCCTGGCGAAAGAACGAGTGGGTGCGCGAGGTCACGGTGTTGGCGCGTAAGGACCGGTCGAGTCCGAGTTGCTCGCCGGCGTGGCCGAGAAGAGTCAGCAGCACGACGGCGATGGCGATGACCAGGGTCATGCGATCTCGGCGGTCGGGGCGATCGATGCTCACGTACAGAGCGCCTAGGCCGAAGCGCCAGTCCTTTTCGTCCCGGAAGTTTTCCTCGATGGTGAAGCGGCGGCCATAGAGTTTCACGAGCCTGTCGGCGGAATCCTTGATGCTCGTCGCGAGCAACCACTCCTCCTTCATCGCAGCGCGCTTCACGGCGACTACCGCCTCCACCTCGAACTTGTCGCCCGTGACCTTGGCATGAGATAGCAGCAACGCGCGTCCGTTGCTGGGTACCCATTCGCCGCCACTGCGCGCGGTGCCGGCGGCGTCGCGTACCGTGATGCACTTGCGGAAGCGAATGACGAAGTCGAAACGGAGCTCGCCCTTGAGCATGTCGTAGAGCTTGGTATCACCGAAGCCTCGATCGGCCAGGATGCGGACCTGCTGGACGGAATCGGGGAGCAACCGCTTGAAGGTCCGCAGCAAGTCGTCCTCATGCTTGTTTCGCCGCTCTGTCAGCTCCTCCGCGGCGACAGTCTTCCACACGAGCGGCGTTGCCCGACCGTGGCGTGTGACGAGGTTGAGGGCGATGCGGTGTCGCGTGCCGTCGGCATACTCCGTCCAGTCGAGGGAGGCGGTGACTCTCTGGCGGTTGGCGAGCACGAATCTCACGTAGGCCGTTTCGGCATCCTCCAATCGGATCTTCCTATTGCTCAGGAAGCGGTCGAACTGCTTGATGGCGTGCTTGGGGCTGGTGCCTCGGGCGGACGCTTCGGCGCGGCCAATGTTTGCAACGCCCGCCAAGGCAGCGTTCGTTACGCCGATGACCGCATGGGCGATCGATTCTATCTGCTTGGCGTGGAGGCTGGACTGCGCGAAGATGCTCTCGACTGCCTGCTCGATGGCTTGGGCGTGCATGTCCGGGACCGTGGTGAGGGGTTAGGTTCGCACCTCCATCTTGCCGCGGTCCCGCCTTTCACCAAAGCAGATTTTGAATGCTGTCGTTCTTGCAAGAATAGTGCGAAATTGGGCGGAAAAATGAGGGGATCGGTCAGATCCGAAACAAGAAACGAGAGCTTCATGCGGGCGCTTTTTCGCCGTCCAAAGGCAGAATGGCTTGTTGTGGACGCCCTCTGTGCTGAATCGGGAGCAAATTTTCCCAGCGCAAACGGGCCAGGAGGCGACCTCTGTGTGACATGGCTAGACGAGCCCTCCAATCTTGAGGGCTTCTCTTCCATCATATTTTTTTCCCCGAGGGAACTCTGGACCACTGCTGCAATCTACAATCGAAAACGCCTTGCCGCGACGTAGAGGTCACCAAAGGGAAACGGGCGTTGTTCGAGCGTGGTCGCAGGTGCCCGCGGCGCCGACGCCGAGGAGGATGTCATGGTGGCGGATGGCCTCGACGTACCGCTTTGATGGCGATCGTCGACAGCGCGAATAGTCGGATTTCGGCGAGCTATGACGCCCTGGGCCGAAAGCTGAGCGTGGCAGACCCGGATCGCGGGCAGTGGACCTACGTCTGGGACGGCTCACGGACCAGACGGACGCTCGCAATGCCTGGACTGGGTACAAATACGACGCCATCGGCCGGCCGGTCCTGCGAGGAGCGCAGGGAGCGGCCGACACAGCGAAGGTGGTGGTGGCGAGCTGGGTCTACGACCAGAATGGCCAGTACGGAACCCTGAGCAAGGTGACGGGCGATGCTGTGAACGCCGACGCATATTCGGAGAGCTACCAGTACGATGCCCTGCTGAGGCCGACGAAGGTGGCGATCCACATGCCGCCGGTGGGGAACGCGGCGGCGCGGGACTTCGCGGTGGGATACGGGTACGACCAGAACTACGGGCGGGTGAAGGCGAGGAGCTACCCCAGCGGGCAACTGGTGGCCTTCGACTACGACGACCGGGGCTACGCGCTCGGCGAGGTCGGGCTGCTGGCAGACGGGTCGCGAGGTACGCTGTACCGCAGGGTGAACGCGATGTCGGTGCGCGGCCAGGTGACGGACCAGACCTTGGGGAACGACATCGTCGAGACGGCGCAGTACGACGCATCGACGGGGCTGTCGACCTGGGCCTCGAGCACGCGGCCGCCAGGCACGGCCTCGACGTGCAAGACGGCGAGCGGCACGGTGCAGACCCCGCTGATGCTGGTGCGGCAGATGCGCTACCAGTACGACCAGTTCCTGAACCTCGCGTCGCAGCAGAAGACGTATTACCGGCGAGACGCGGCGAGCGGGTTCCCAGATTGCACGAGCGGCGGGCCGGTCGCGGTGGCGGCCACGGAGAGCTACTCCTACGACGACCTGCAGCGCCTGTTGGGCAGCGCGCGGACGTGGACCGACGACGCTTCGCTGCAGGCGGACAGCTACGCCTACGACGACCTGGGGAACATCACCCAGAAGAGCGACTTCGGCTCCGTGTACACCTACGGGATGAGCCCACGTGGAGCGGAATTGGCGGGCCCCCACGCAGTGGCCTCGATTCAGAAGACGGACGGGACGACGGCGACCTGCACCTACGACTCGAACGGGAATCTGGTGCAGGGCGACGGGAGGACGATCACCTTCGACCGGAACGACCGGCCGGTGCGGGTGGCGATGGGGGCGGTGACGACGGAGTTTTACTACTCGCCCGACGGGTCCCGATATGCGCAGCACGAGACGGGCTCGGCGGACGGGGCCCGGACCGTGTTCTATGTGGACAAGGACTACGAGCTGGTCGCTTGGGATGGAGGGGCCATCGAGGAGCGGAGCTATGTCGGTTCGTCGGTGGTCATCTACCGCCGGGACTCGAAGCCGGCGGAGGTGCGCTATCGGCACGGGGACCGGCTCAACTCGCTCGATGCGGTGACGGACGCCGCGGGGAACGAGATCGCGACGGACTTGCATGGGTACGACGCGTTTGGCAAGCCGCGCGGGTATGACTGGCGGCCGAATCAGGGCGCGGCGTTCGAACGCCTCCACGCGAGCGAGGTCGGCGTCACGACCAATGATGGGTTCACGACGCATGAGCATCTGGATGAGGTGTATCTCATCCATATGAATGGCCGGGTGTATGACTACCGGATGGGGCGGTTTCTGAGCGTCGACCCGATTATCTCGAACCCGGCGAACAGCCAGGCGATCAACCCGTACTCGTACATCGGGAATAACCCGCTGAGCGGGGTGGATCCCACCGGGTACTGCGAAGAGGCTGCGCAGACCGGTACCCACATCTGCGGGGCGGATACGATCGGGAATCTCACCATCAATGGCGACCCCGCCTTGCCGGGCTCCGGCAGTCTGAGGCAGTCGACAAGCGGTGCGGCCGGGCAAGGAGCAAAGGCCCCCTCGGCGCCTCTCGCCGACGGTCAGAGCCCGTCGCAAAATGCAAAAAACATTGTCATCGGACTGGTCGCCTGGGAAGGCCAGAGGTTCCTCTCGTCGCTTCCAGACATGGCCAAACTTGGGGCGGGCCTCGGCATCGGAACCATGCAGGGACTTGTGCCGTTTGCGGGGGCATACAACCCGCCAAGTGTCGATGGGGACTTTGATCTCGGCCGCAAAATAGGGCTCGAGATTGGTGGTGGCGCGGCAGCGACCGTTGGCGGCGGAATGTCCGGGGCAGGACTTGCTCTGGGGGGATTTGGGTTGAAGCTGGCGCTCCCGACAGAGGGTGGCGCTGCTCTCCTTGAGGTTCCGGCCGCGGTTTTGGTTGCTGCTGGTGGCGTGCTGGTTGCGGGCGGGACGTTCAATGTTGAGGCGGCCCAGAAGATTCAGGTAAGCGCCATGAGGAATTCCGGCGGCGATGCCGACGGCGTTTCGCAGGGCGGTGCTGGTGCGCCTGTAGGGGCCGCAAAGGGGGGAGGCAGTTCGGCAGGCGAAACACCAGGTGGGCTGCAACACACCGAACACTCCGCTGAGCGGGCGGCGCAAAGAGGATTCTCGGATCAGACTGTTGATAGCATTGTTAAAAACAATTCCAAGACCCGAGTTGGCAAGGTTGACGAGTTTGGGCGTAAGACCTGGGAATACTCGGATCGACGCGGCAATACTGTGGTCTTGAACGAAGGCGGTGGCGTCGTAACGGTGTTTTCTCCTGCTGAGGGCGGTGCGTATATTCCGAAGCCCTAAGGTGTCTGGCGATCATGGATGATGTCACCCAGGCAGTGTCCATTGAGATTAAGAGTATTCTTAAGGATGGTTGGGGGTTGACCAACCAGGGGGGGGTGTTGATTGTTGCCGGACCTTGCACGCCGGATTTTGTGTCGGAAGTGTGGAGAATTTCTAGATTCGTGGCTTACGACGCGTATGTGTGCATCGAGCGCATGAATGGTCTCGGCACCGAATACAAGGTGACCTCGCGGTCGCGCCAGGGACTTGCGTTTGAATTGAGGATTCGGGCAATCGAGTGACGAACTCCGTGAGCCTGGGCGAGCGTCCGGAAGGGGCCGAACCGCTGTGCTCGGCCCCCTACCCGGCGGAACACCCACCAGCACCGCACGAGGGAGCGGTGGACGGCGCGGCTCGAGCGCCCGATCTCACGCGCTGGGTCCAGCCGATGAAGTAGATGCCCTCGTGCTGGTGGTTGGGGATAAAGTCGTAGCGCACGCAGTGTGCCTCCGTGTCGAGGGAGAAAACGGCTGCTGTCGCGCCTGAACTCGGTCATCGGTGTTGCCGCCATCGGGGGCGACCAGGAGGCAAGCGATGGCGAGCTTGGGTGGCTCACGGACCAGACGGCAGGGCCCGGACCGGGTACAAGTACGACGTGATCGGCCGGCCGGTCCTCCGAGCGGCGCAGGGGGCGGCCGACGCGGCGAAGGTGGTGGTGGCGAGCTGGGTCTACGACCAGAACGGCCGGTATGGAACCCTGAGCACGGTGACGGGCGGTACGGTGAACCCAGACGCGTACTCGGAGAGCTACCAGTACGATGCCCTGCTGAGGCCGACGAAGGTGGCGATCCACATGCCGCCGGTTGGGAACGCGGCGGCGAGGGACTTCGCGGTTGGGTACGGGTACGACCAGAACTACGGCCGGGTAAAGGCGAGGAGCTACCCCAGCGGGCAACTGGTGGCCTTCGACTACGACGACCGGGGCTACGCGCTCGGCGAGATTGGGCTGCTGGCAGACGGGTCGCGAGGTACTCTGTACCGCAGGGTGAACGCGATGTCGGTGCGCGGCCAGGTGACGGACCAGACCTTGGGGAACCACATCGTCGAGACGGCGCAGTACGACGCGTCGACGGGGCTGTCGACCTGGGCCTCGAGCACGCGTCCGCCAGGCACGGCCGCAACGTGCAAGACGGCGAGCGGCACGGCGCGGACCCCGCTGATGCTCGTGCGGCAGATGCGCTACCAGTACGACCAGTTCCTGAACCTCGCGTCGCAGCAGAAGACGTATTACCGGCGAGACGCGGCGAGCGGGTTCCCAGATTGCACGAGCGGCGCGCCGGTCGCGGTGGCGGCCACGGAGAGCTACTCCTCCGACGACCTGCAGCGCCTGTTGGGCAGCGCGCGGACGTGGACCGACGACGCGTCGCTGCAGGCGGACAGCTACGCGTACGACGACCTGGGGAACATCACCCAGAAGAGCGACTTCGGCTCCGAGTACACCTACGGGATGAGCCCACGTGGAGCGGAATTGGCGGGCCCCCACGCGGTGGCCTCGATCCAGAAGACGGACGGGACGACGGCGACCTACACCTACGACTCCAACGGGAATCTGGTGCGGGGCGACGGGAGGACGATCACCTTCGACCGGAACGACCAGCCGGTGCGGGTGGCGATGGGGGCGGTGACGACGGAGTTCTATTACTCGCCCGACGGGTCCCGCTACGCGCAGCACGAGACGGGCTCCGCGGACGGGGCCCGGACCGTGTTCTATGTGGACAAGGACTACGAGCTGGTCGCTTGGGATGGCGGGGCCATCGAGGAGCGGAGCTATGTCGGTCCGTCGGTGGTCATCTACCGCCGGGACTCGAAGCCCGCGGAGGTGCGCTATCGGCACGGGGACCGGCTCAACTCGCTCGATGCGGTGACGGACGCCGCGGGGAACGAGATCGCGACGGACTTGCATGGGTACGACGCGTTTGGCAAGCCGCGCGGGTATGACTGGCGGCCGAATCAGGGCGCGGCGTTCGAACGCCTCCACGCGAGCGAGGTCGGCGTCACGACCAATGATGGGTTCACGACGCATGAGCATCTGGATGAGGTGTATCTCATCCATATGAATGGCCGGGTGTATGACTACCGGATGGGGAGGTTTCTGAGCGTCGACCCGATTATCTCGAACCCGGCGAACAGCCAGGCGATCAACCCGTACTCGTACATCGGGAACAATCCGTTGAGCGGGGTGGATCCGACGGGGTACTGCGAAGAGGCTGCGCAGACCGGTACCCACATCTGCGGGGCGGATACGATCGGGAATCTCACCATCAATGGCGACCCCGCCTTGCCGGGCTCCGGCAGTCTGAGGCAGTCGACAAGCGGCGCGGTCGGGCAAGGAGCAAAGGCCCCCTCGGCGCCTCTCGCGGACGGTCAGAGCCCGTCGCAAAATGCAAAAAACATTGTCATCGGACTGGTCGCCTGGGAAGGCCAGAGGTTCCTCTCGTCGCTTCCAGACATGGCCAAACTTGGGACGGGCCTCGCCATCGGAACCATGCAGGGACTTGTGCCGTTTGCGGGGTCATACAACCCGCCAAGTATCGATGGGGATTTTGATCTGGGCCGCAAAATAGGGCTCGAGATTGGTGGTGGCGCGGCAGCGACCGTTGGCGGTGGAATGTCCGGGGCAGGGCTTGCTCTGGGGGGATTTGGGTTGAAGCTGGCGCTCCCGACAGAGGGTGGCGCTGCTCTCCTTGAGGTTCCGGCCGGGGTTCTGGTTGCTGTTGGGGGTGTGCTGGTTGCGGGCGGGACGTTCAATGTTGAGGCGGCCCAGAAGATTCAGGTAAGCGCCATGAGGAATTCCGGCGGCGATGCCGACGGCGTTTCGCAGGGCGGTGCTGGTGCGCCTGCAGGGGCCGCAAAGGGAGGAAGCTCCTCAGAGACAACAGGAAGGACCACGCACGGGGACCAGAGGGCGGCGGAGGCTGCGGCTGGGGATGTCAGCCGGCAAGTAGGCGACGGCAATAGAGTCCTTCGTCAAGGCAGACATTTTGTTGATACGGAAACAGGCGCAAATGTGCACGTGGACGGAAACCGAGTCGTTATTACCAATGGCGAAGGCAAAGTAGTGACGCAGTTCAGAAATTCGCGAGCAAATACTCAAGAAAGAATCCAGTCCGGAAAATGGAAGCCGTCTGGAGGAGAATAGTCATGCTGTATCAACGCATCGATGTTTGCAAGAGGCTCGCTGGTGACAACGAGGTAGTGGTGTATCGCTGTCTTCACCTCCTCTCTGGCGGTGGCTTCGTTGTGCAGAGTGCAGATCGCGTGCGATTGCCTTTGACGGAGTCAGAGCTTGGTGGTCACGAGGCTCGCTTTTGGGAGCTCTTTTGCGAAGAGGCACCTGAGCAGCGTTCTGGCTCGTTCTCGACGCTCGAGGAGGCCATTCGGAACTTCGATGAGGAATTTGAAAACCGTGGGAATTAGCTCCGGCCGGGGCTGCAGCGTTGAAGCGGCGGCGTTCGAATGAGGCCGAGTCTCGGTCAGAAGGCCTGCCGCGCTTCCGCCAGTCTCAAGGGTCTCAATCTCCCGTTCCCCGCAACATCGGCCCCGAGGTATGCCGAGAGCTACCAGTATGATGCCTGCTGTGGCCGACGAAGGTGGCGATCCATATGCCGCCGGTGGAAAACGCGGCGGCGCGGTACTTCGCGGTGGGGTATTCGCCCCGCAACTGTAAACGAATTCCGGCAGGCACAAGGGCTGGTCAAATGACAAAGGCAAGACGCGAGATCCTTGACTACTGCGCAGATGTGCTATCCGAAACAAGGCACGAGAGCTTCATGCGGGCACTTTTTCGCCGTCCAAAGGCTGAATGGCTTGTTGTGGACGCCCTCTGTGCTGAATCGGGAGCAAATCCTCCTAGCGCAAACGGGCCAGGAGGCGACCTCTGTGTGACATGGCTAGACGAGCCCTCTAATCTTGAGGGCTACTCTTCCATCATATTTTTTCCCCGAGGGAACTCTGGACCACTGCTGCAATCTACAATCGGAAACGCCTTGCCGCGACGTAGAGGTCACCAAAGGGAAACGGGCGTTGTTCGAGCGTGGTCGCAGGTGCCCGCGGCGCCGACGCCGAAGACGATGTCATGGTGGCGGATGGCCTCGACGTACCGCTTTGACGGCGATCGTCGACAGCGCGAATAATAGGATTTCGGCGAGCTATGACGACCTGGGTCGAAAGCTGAACGTCGCGGACCCGGATCGCGGGCAGTGGACCTACGTCTGGGACGGCCTGGGGCGGCTCACGGACCAGACGGACGCGCGCAGGGCTTGGACCGGCTACAGATACGACGCGATCGGCCGGCCGGTCCTCCGAGGAGCGCAGGGAGCGGCCGACACAGCGAAGGTGGTGGTGGCGAGCTGGGTCTACGACCAGAACGGCCGGTATGGAACCCTGAGCACGGTGACGGGCGGTACGGTGAACGCGGACGCGTACTCGGAGGGCTACCAGTACGATGCCCTGCTGAGGCCGACGAAGGTGGCGATCCACATGCCGCCGGTTGGGAACGCGGCGGCGAGGGACTTCGCGGTTGGGTACGGGTACGACCAGAACTACGGCCGGGTAAAGGCGAGGAGCTACCCCAGCGGGCAACTGGTGGCCTTCGACTACGACGACCGGGGCTACGCGCTCGGCGAGGTCGGGCTGCTGGCAGACGGGTCGCGAGATACTCTGTACCGCAGGGTGAACGCGATGTCGGTGCGCGGCCAGGTGACGGACCAGACCTTGGGGAACGACATCGTCGAGACGGCGCAGTACGACGCGTCGACGGGGCTGTCGACCTGGGCCTCGAGCACGCGGCCGCCAGGCACGGCCGCAACGTGCAAGACGGCGAGCGGAACGGAGTCCTATGAATACGACTCCGCTGGGAGGCTCGTTTCATCGACTCGGGGCGGTGTGACGACGAGCTTCCAGTACGACGCCGACGGGAACCGGATCGACTCGGGTGGCACCGTCGACGCGCAGGATCGCCTGTTAGCGACGAAAGACGCCACGTTCACGTACGACGCCGACGGGCGGCTCTCCAGCGTGACTCGGGGAAATTCTACAATTTCACTCACGCACGACACGTTCGGCCGACTGAAGCGCGCCGAGGTGCCCGGTCATCGCATTGATTACGTGATGGACCCGTTGGGTCACCGCGTCGGGAAGAAGGTCGACGGCACGCTCGCCCAAGGCTTCCTGTACGACGTGCATGGCCGCGTGATCGCACAGCTCGATGGCGGGGGCGCTGTCATCAGCCGCTTCGTTTACGGCAGCCGGGCCAATGTGCCCGACTACATGGTGAAAGGCGGCTCGACGTATCGGCTGGTCACGGACCACCTCGGCAGCGTGCGCCTCGTCGTCGACGCCTCGACGAGCGAAGTGGCCGAGGCCCTGGACTACGACGTTTGGGGAAAGTTGCTCTCCGACAGCCAGCCCGGGTTCCAACCCTTCGGGTTCGCTGGCGGCCTCTATGATGCCGACACCGGCCTCGTGCACTTCGGCGCGCGGGACTACGACCCGGTGGTCGGGCGCTGGATCACGAAGGACCCGATACTCTTTCGGGGCGGGCAGCTGAATCTGTATGCCTATGTTGGCAATGACCCGGTCAACAACATTGACCCGAGCGGGTTGTGCGTGACAGCAGCGAATGTGATCGTCCCGCTCGCGTTGTTGGCCGTTGGAGTCGTTGTGGCGGTCCTCGCGCCAGAGCTCTTCTTGGGCGCGGAGGCGGTCGAGGCGTTGGAGGGGGTTGCGCTCGCGGCGGAGGGCGTGGAAGCGACAGAGGGGCTGGCTGCGGCGGCTGAGGTTGCTGAGGCTGCGGAGGGAGTGACAGTCACCGAGGAGGGTCTTGCCACTGTTACGCAGCATCTGGCGCAGTTTGGTGAGTATGGGCCGAACGAAGCGATGCTGGAAAGGCTAGGGGCGGCCGTCGACTCGACTGTGTCCGGCGCCGACGCGAACTTCTACACTCACGAGCTGTTGGAGGCCGAAAATATGGCATCGGGTCTGAGCTACGAGGAGGCACACGCGGCCGCGTTGGAGGAGGCCGGGGTGTCGCCGTACAGTGTGTATCACCCGGACGTGATAGAGCAGTTCCCTGAACTCTTCAACGATGCTTGGCGCGCTTACTGGGGGCTATGATGATGCGTTCCTTTGAACTCTCGCGCCACCGTCGCGCCAGGGTATGGCTCGATGAAGCACCGCCCGCGGGCTTCGTCGGTACGATCATCGCATCGCGAGTGCTTCTGCCGAAGCGATCAGTTGAAGCCGCGCGAACGATGGCTGGGATCGAAGTCAACATTCCGCATGGGCCGCGAGCTTCGTACGCTCTTCTCGGATGCGAGCTTGTCGAGACCAATGAGGAGGGCCTCGAAGTCCTCGTATCCGCGAACAATGCGGGAGTCGCTTTTCAAGGATCGCTGGCGTTGCAGCCGGACGAGGTGAAGGTCGGGTTGCCCCAGGAGTATACCGAGGCGGTAATTGCGGGCGTGTCTAGGGTGGCCGAGTCTGACGGTGCTCCGACGAGGGCTGCGGTCCAGTTCCGGTGGGCTGCAAACGGGCGTGTAGGATCGTCGGGCTCCGTCTTCGCGAAGGTAAGCGAGCTCCTCATACGTCTCTTGATGCTGCCGAGAAGCGCGTCCGACCAGGAGATCGTGGCGTTGTTCGAGTAGGCGGCCCCGAGCAGTCCAGCAAGCTCGGATACTCGAGCAAGGGTCGGCTATGGCGGTGATGACCGGCGCGGGGGAGACGCAGTAATACGATACCAAGGAAAGCGCATTTTTGAGACCGCAGTAAAGTATGGGTGCATAACGCGTGCGGGAATGAATTTTGGGACCTCGGTGAAGCGGCCCAGGCAGTTCTGGGAGACGGCGCCGAAATGGGCGAGCGTATCGGCTCGATTGGACCGGTCAACAATCCCGACATCAGCGAACTCATTGAGGGGGAGGGCTGCAACGCAGCGGGTTTCTCGGCCGTTCAGCACCAGGCGCACGGACCAAATGGGAATTACATTTTCACTGTTTTTGAAAACGACGGCGGCTCTGTCTGGTTTGGGCCTCATATTTCGTCCATAAACTGGTAACGGCCACCAAGAAGACCGCCCTAATGGACCCGGCGCTTCAGAAGGCAGTGACCGATCGTGCAGCGGTGCTCGTGAATGAGCACTTCGCGACTCTCGCCAGCCCAGGCTTCATCGTCGCAAAGGAGCAGCTATATTTTCCAGCCGGCCTGGGCCGCCGACCCCTCGATTTCTATGTCCATATAATGCATCAGCTTGCGCCGTTTCGCGACCTTTCGGTCTCGGTCACCAACTTCGATAAGCCGCGGATGAGGCGACCGATCCCTGTCCCTGTTGCGACTGTCTATTTCTTTGTAGCGGTCGACTGCGCGCTCGGTCGCCGCGATTCGGAGGTCAGCGTATGGTGGTTTCCAGAATCGGACGTTTATAGAATTTCATGGCGCCCGTCACACTGGGTTTCCGAAGCCAACAGGGCTGGAATTGCAGTTCCGCCCACCAATCCGCAGCGCTGACGCCCGAGCTCGCCGAGGCCTATCTGTTCGGGCACGCCAAGCAAGGGCCTCTTCACAGGCGCGCAGGCGAAGCCGTTGCGCGCGCTGCGGCAAGACGAGGTGCGGCCGGTGGGCGAGGACCGGGCGCGCCAGGTGGACGTGCGCATCGTCGCCGCGACCCACCAGGACCTGTCCGCGCGCCCTTCGTGAAGGCTCAGGACCTCTTCGACGAGATGTACGCCTGGCTGGCGGATCGGTCGTCGCGCAAGCTGATCAATCACCTCGCCCGAATCGACGTTGTTGGCCATCGACGAGATGGGCTACCTGAACCTCAGGCCCGAGCAGACCAACATTTTCTTCAAGCTCATGGAGGAGCAGCACCGCCGGCGCCCGACCGTCATCACCAGCAACCTGCACTACGACGAGTGGCTCGGTTTCCTCGGCAACAAACCCCTCGTCGAGGCGCTGCTCAGTCGCCTGCGGGCGCGCTGCCGCACGGTGAAGAAAGATCGACGGTGCCAGCCTGCGCGACCTGCGGGGCTGACTCGGAAGAAGCTCGGGCCCGGCGGGGGGACGCCAAAGAGCTGGCTCTGCGGGGAGCCTAGGCGCGAGAGGCTCGCGCACAGACCAAAGTGGAGATTGGTTGAACGTGTGCGGCTCGCGTGCGGGGGAAAGTGGAGATTCCCCGGTCGAGAAAAGCGAGGGTGCAGACAAAAGTGGAAATTGGTCGGGGAGTGAGCGCCTCACGTGCCGACCAAAGTGGAGATTGGTCGTTCGCGAGCGCTTCACAGTTCGTGCGACGTGGAGACCGGGGCAGCGTGACCGCGACTGGCCCACGGCGGTCCGCCGGGAGGGAAGGGCGCCTGCCTTGGCGCGACAGCGAGGGGTGATTCAGAATGCACTTACTCTTCCATGCCCTCCGACGACGTCACCGCGCAGACAACGGCCAGCCTGGGCGGGGAATGGTCCGGCCCATCCGATCCGACCCCGCCTTCAACCCTTCCGCCTCCATGGCACCGACGAATCCAGCCAACTCTTCCCTTGCACGCCTCCGGTCCAGCGGGCGCTCGCCGGCCGTTCTGACCAGCTCGCCGGTGTCGAGGAGCTCGCCGCCGAGGAGCGTCTGGCAGTACTCCGCGGCTTCGGCCATGAGGTCGTAGACGCCCAAGGGATCGGGGTTCCACGGGACGAGGTACCCGAAGGCGAGGTCGTCCGGGTGAACCGGCCTTCGCTCACCTCGTCGGCGTCGAAGCAGCCCGGGGGCGTCGTGGTTCAGACGCGTCGGCCGGCGGGCTTCGAAGCCGGCCCTGGACTACGGGCTCGCCACCGCGGGCCCCTTGGCCGGCGGCGCGTACGCGGGAGCGTTGGCCTTGAGCACCGAGACGCTGCGCGCCGCCACCGGCAAAAGCCCGTCGAGCCGGCCCAGGTACCAGCCGCCGGCGAGCGCGACGATCGCCAGGAGCGCGGCGTACGCGCCCCACGGCTGTCGCTTCTCGGCGAACGGGTCGACGGCGTCGACGCGCGAACCCTTGGGGAGCGCCGCGATGCGGGTGAGCGAGGCGCCGAAGGGCAGGTTGACGCGCGCGTTGGCGTTCACCGCCCAGCCGTTCGCGTCGAGCAGCGGGCCGATGTTGCGCTGGCGCAGCTTGAGCCAGGCGATGAGCATGGACGGGCCTGAAATGAGCAGGAGCAGGCCGAGGACGCCGAGCGGCATCCAGACGCCGAGGCCGAAGAAGGTCTGGAGCAGCGCGCCCAGGGCCGCGGTGATGCCGCCGACCGCGACGCCCAGCGCGGCCACCACGCCGACGTCGAGCTTCTTGGGCGCGGCCGCGTCGGCCTTGCCGGTCTCGGCGGCGGTGGCGAGGCCCGTGGCAGTGCCGGTCAGCTTCTCGTTGGCGGCGGCGTCGGAGGCGGCCGCGCGCTTGGCCACCTGCTCCTCGACGAAGCGCATCGCCTTCTTGTACGGCGCGAAGAACGCCTGGCGGATGGAGATGGGGTTGTCCACGAGCCGGGTGATGGTGGCGTCCCAGTCGTTTCCTTCGCGGTCGTAGAAGATGCCGTTGCGCCCGACCATCAGATTTTCGGCGTCGCCCGCGGTGAAGGCCGCGGCGATGGTCATCTTCTGACCGGTCGAAGGCCGGGTGCAGTCGCAGTACGCGAGGTAGGCGCGCGAGAGCGGCGCCATGGCGGCGTGCTTGCCGGCGTCGTCGACGCGGATGCACAGCTCGCAGGCGCGCTGGTCGAGGTACAGGGTGCCCGCCTGGAAGATGGCCGGGCCCTTGCGCTCGTAGAACTCCCGGAAGGAGACGAAGTTGTTCGCCAGCCGCGACAGGTCGCGGGTCAGCCGCACCAGCTTCTCGACCTGGGCGATGGACTTGGCGGTGGGCTCTTGCGCCATCTCCTCGGCGAAGAGCGCGTCGAGCGGCGCGCGCGCCCCGCTCACCGCGAGCGCCCGGACGCGCTCGGGCCCGAGCTTCTCCACCGTTGCCCCGGCCTTCTCGCGCTGCCAGACCTCGTACGCGGCGAAGCGCGCCTTGGCGGCCTCCCAGTCGGCCTCGGCGAGGTCCGACCTCTCGCCGAAGAGCGGCTGGACGACCTGGGCCGCAAACGCCGCGACGGCGCCGGCCCACGCCGGGTTCAGCCCTGCGCCGAGGGGCAGCGCGCGGGCGCCGGCGACGCGGGCCAGCGGGAGCGCCTTGATGCCTGCGCTCGCGGCGTGGAGCTCCTGGGAGGCGAGGGCGAGGAACTCCTTCTCGCCGGCGTTGAGGGCCGCCGCGGCGCGCTCGTCGAAGGCGGCGAGGCGGGCGCGGGCGAAGAAGTCGTCGACCTTGGCGCGGACCGCCTGGAGCGCCTCGAAGGCGGGCCCGGTCTTTTCGCCGAGCGGCAAGGTGTCTGTTTTCGCGCGGTCGAGCCACGCCGCGTGCTCGGCCACCGCCTTGAAGAAGGCATCCGCCTTTTCGGCGGTGACGCCCGGCTTGCCGCTCTTGTCCTCGGCCCCGCCGACGCAGGCGATGACCTCCTCGACGAGCTTCTTCGCCTCGGGCGCCTGGGCCGAGTCGAGGGGCACGACGCCGTCGCCGTTGAAGGGGCGCGCGTTGAACGCCTTGGCGGCCTCGGCGGCGTCCGCGACCGAGAGGCTCGCCGCGCCGGCGCGACCGAGGCCCTGGAGGACGGCCTGGGCGGCCAGGTGGAGCAGCTTGCCCTCGCCGAGGTCGACGTTGATGGCCGCCAGCGGAAGCTCGGCGTAGCCCGTCATCAGATCGTCGGGGCTCCTGAGCAGCTTGCCCGCCCACTTCGCGGCGGCGATGAGCTCGGGCGCGCGGATGCGGCCGTCCTTGTCAGTGTCGATGAGCTCCAGCGTGCGCGCGTCGAGCGCGAGGCCCTTGGTCGGGCACGCCAGCGCGACCCAGAGCTTCTGGTCGAGCGAGTCGAGCGCGAGCAGATCCTCCCCGGAGTCGAAGCGGACCTGGTCGAAGCCGCCGGCGCGGAAGAAAGAGAACTTGCGTGGGCTGGACATGGCTCCCTCTCAGGGCCGCGGGCGCGGCGCCTGCGCAGGCTCTCTTGCGGCAGGTCGCGCGGCGAAGCGGCGAGCATCTTGGGCTGTGAATGATAGCCCGCCGAGCCGCGACGCGCGCGTCGGCCCGCCGGCGGCGCATCGAAGAGACGAGGGGCGAGTCGGCCGTGCCTCGGTCGCAGCGGCCTCGCGACGCCATCGCTTGCGCGCCTGATAGCCCGCCCAAGGCGTGCTCCCGGAGCGCACCGCCGGCAAGGCGGCCTTTAGAGGCGGAAGGGCTCCCCGCGGGGACCGCGTCGGGCGCGCAGCGCCTCCGGCGAGGGCTCGAACGACGAGAACTTCAGGTATTCCTCCGGGCTCATCGGCGGCGCCAACCTCGCGCGCCGGAGCGCCTCGACGTCCTCCTGCGAGACGCGCAGGGTGCGCTCAAGGTCGAGGAGGGCGGGCGGTTTCTGCGAGCTCATGAAATCGCTCCAGCAGGCCGTGCCTTTCAAAGTATCCGCGAATCTCTTCGGGACCCTAGCACCGCCGTCGGCCGCCGCCCTTTCGCCTGGGCCGCGAGCGTCGACCGCTGCCCGTCTCGCCACCGCGCCTCGAGCGCCGCTGCCTCGGCCGCGGCGGCTTCGTATCGCTCTGCCGAGGGGGTGGCGGACGCCGGGCGCAAAGGCGCCTCGTCGAAAGTGCGACCGTCCAGGAGCCTGCCCGCCTTGTTCTTGGGGAAGCCGCCCCACTGCTTGAAGAAGAACGGCACGCCCTGCTCGCCGCAGGCGCGCTGGACGCCCCGAATCCACTCCGGCGCCATCGGCCGAGCCCCCGCGCCGCTCTCTCCGCCCGCGATGACCCAGTCGATTCCCCTCAGATTCACCGGGCCCAGGTCCTCCAGCAGCGGCTCGACCGAGAGAAATCGCGCGCGGGCCGGGCTCGAGCGCAGGGCCTCCAGCCGGGGCAGCCCGTGCTTCCGATTCTCGACGCTGACGCCCCAAAAGATGTGGGCGCAGCGGGCGGCCGACCGAAGCTCGGTCTCGAGCAGGCGGGCCATTCGCTCTGCTCTCTTGGTCAGGACCTGAAAGACGTGCCAGTCGGCGAGCTCCATGATCCGCGCGACCGCTGCAATGAATTCGCCGGGCACGTCCTCGTGGAAAAGGTCGCTCATCGAATTGGCGAATACCATGCGCGGCCTTCGCCAACGTATGGGTTCGACGAGCTTTTCCGGGACCAAGCGCACGTCGAATCCCAACTCATAGGGATGGCCCTTGACGCCCCGAAACCGCTCGGCGAAGGTCAGCGCGTAGCAGCGGGCGCACCCCGGCGAAATCCTCGTGCAGCCCCGGACGGGATTCCAGGTCGCGTCGGTCCATTCGATCTTCGTGTGGTCGGACATCGCCGCCGTCTCCGAATCTGCCCGGGCGCGCTCGCTCCGAGAGCCTGAAGCAATCAACCGCCGAGCGCGCGCATCAACTCCTCCGGCTCCTCGACGCTGACGATCAGCTCGCGCAAGCGAACCGGGAACCCGAGCACTCGCGCGCGCTGCCGGGGCTCCAGCCGGAGGCTCAAGAGGCCACGCGCCGAGCCGTTCACCAGCCAGCGCCCCGCGAAGCCGTGCACGCCTCGGCTCAACGGTTGGCCGGGAAACGGCCTGGCCGAGGCGACCGCCGCCTTCGGAAACTCGGCGCGAAACGCCCACGCCATGCGCACCGCGACGAACGCGCCGCGCAGCTCCACGTAGGAATCCGCGGGCCTCAGGAACAGCGCCCTGGACACCGCGCCGTAGCCGCGGTCGAAGGCGATGGGGAAGCGGGTCAGGGCGGGGGAGGTCATGAATCGATGATAGGTCCGTCGCGAATCGGCTTGAAACAACCGAGCGCAGCCGGCCCATGCGCGCGAATTTGCTGCGGGTTCAAGCGCCCTTCGTGTGCGGGGAACACGAATTCTTCGTGTGCGGGAGACACCACTAGCGTTGGTGGTCGAGGCTCTAAACTGGCACCGCGGATGGTGTTTTTGGTCTTGCGGGGCCGGTTGCGGGCGTGCTACACGAACAGGCGTTGCAGCGCCAACCTCCCATTGGCGCATCTCGTATTAGGTTGGCCTGTTCGACCTCTATGGAAGGGGCAGCGGCGATGCGCATCAAGCGGCTGGATATATGCGGGTTCAAGTCGTTCATGGACCGCATGGTGTTCACCTTCCACGAGGGCATCACCGGGGTCGTGGGGCCCAATGGCTGCGGCAAGTCGAACGTCGTCGACGCCATCCGATGGGCCATGGGCGAGCAGTCCGCGAAGCATTTGCGCGGCCGCTCCATGGAAGACGTCATCTTCAACGGCAGCGAGAGCAAGCCGCCCCTCGGCATGGCCGAGGTGACCATCACCTTCCAGAACGACAACCCGCAGCTCCTCCCCGCGCAATATCAGGGCTTCTCCGAGCTCGCCGTCACCCGGCGCCTGTTTCGCAGCGGCGAATCCGAGTACCTGATCAACAAGACGCCGTGCCGCCTGCTCGACGTCACCGAGCTCTTCCTGGGCACCGGCGTCGGCACCAAGGCCTACTCCATCATCGAGCAGGGCCGCATCGGCCTCATCGTCTCGGCGAAGCCCGAGGACCGGCGCTCGCTCATCGAGGAGGCCGCGGGCGTCACGCGCTACAAGAGCCGCCGCAAGGCCGCCGAGCGCAAGATGGAGTACACCGAGCAGAACCTCACCCGCGTCGGCGACATCACCTCCGAGCTCGGGCGGCGCCTGGGCGCCCTGGAGCGGCAGGCCCGCAAGGCCGAGAAGTACAAAGAGCTCAAGGCGCAGATGAAGGACATCGAGCTCCACGCGGCGTCCCTGCGCTTCCTGGAGCTCACCGCGCTCTCCCGGGCCGCGGCGCTGGCCATGGAGGGCCTGTCGGGCGAGGAGCGCTCGCTGGTCTCCCGAGTGACCGACTCCGAGGCCGCCATCTACGACCTGAAGGCGAAGCTCGCCGAGGGCGAGCACTCGCTGGGCGAGCTCAGCGAGCGCGCCCACCGCGCCGACAACGCCTTGAAGGTGGGCGGGGTCAATCTCGAGGCCTACGGCCGGGAGATTGAGGAGGCCACCCGCCGCGCCGCCGAGGCCGAGCGCGAGCTCTCTGAAATCGCCCAGGCCCAACAGGCCCTCGCCGCCGAGCACGAGGGGCTCCTCGCCCAGAAGGCCTCGCTCGACGGCCTGGCCACCGACGACGAGAAGCGGCTCATCGCCGTGCGCGAGGAGCTGGCCCTGCTCTCCGAGGACGAGGGCGGGCTCGTCGCCCGGCTCGACCAGGAGCGCAGCCTGCTCGTCAGCGCGCTCAGCCGGCTCGCCGCCGGCAAGAGCCACTTGGAGAACCTGTCGCGCAGCAAGGCCGACCTCGACGCGCGCCTGGCCCGCGCCGTCAAGGAGCACGAGGAGCTCGCCGCCCGCGGCCGGGAGCTCGAGGGCGCCCGCAGCTCCTTCGTGGAGAAGCTCGGCGCGTCGCGCCAGCTCAAGCTCGCCCTGGAGGAGCGGCGCGCCGGCGAGGAGGAGGCGCTGGAGCGCGCCCGCCGCGAGTTCATGGAGAACGAGGCGCGGCTCATCGCGGTCCGCGAGGAGCTCTCCGAGCGCAAGCACCGGCTCCAGTCCCTGAGGGAGATCGAGCGCAACTACGAGGGCTATGGCCGCGGCGTGCGCACCGTCATGGCCCAGCGCGACGCCCGCGACAAGGGCGTGCTCGGCCTCGTCTCCGACGCCTTCCGCGCCAGCGTCGAGGTGGAGAAGGCCATCGAGGCGGTGCTCGGACACAGGCTCCAGACGGTGGTCGTCAAGGACCGCGACGCGGGCCTCGCCCTCGCCTCCTTCCTCAAGGAGAGCCGCGAGGGGCGCGGCGCGTTCCTGCCGCTATCGGTCGCCTCCCCGGTCGAGCCCGCCGCGCTTGACGCCTCGGTCCCCGGGGTTCTCGGCGCCGCGCTCGAGAAGGTGTCCTACGACCCCGAGTACGCGCTGCTCGTCAAGCACCTGCTGGGCAACGTCGTCGTGGTGCAGGACCTGGCGGCGGCGGTGGCCTACTCGCGGACCGGGCGGCCGCACACCGTGGTCACCCTGGACGGCGAGGTCTTCGAGCCCACCGGCGAGGTGATCGGCGGCCTGGCCGAGGGCCCCGGCGTCGGCGCGCTGCAGAAGAAGCGCGAGATCGCCGAGCTCGCCGAGCGCGTCGCCGCCATCGACAGCGAGCACCAGATTTGCCACGAGCGGCACCGGCGGCTCGCCGACCGCATCCAGCAGATCGAGGGGGCGCTCAAGGGCCTCACTGGCGACACGCACTCGGAGGCGTTGTCGGTCGTCGAGCAGGAGAAGGACCTCCACAAGGCCAGCGAGGACCTGGCGCTGACGCGCGAGCGGGTCGACCGGCTCGCCGCGGAGATCGAGGGGATGCAGCGCGCCCTCTCGGAGATCGACGCGGAAGAGACCTCCGCCTGCGGCGGCTCGGCGCAGGCCGAGGGCGAGCGCGAGGGGCGCGAGACCAAGGTGCGCGAGCTGTCGGAGGCGCTGGCCGCGCTCCGGGCGCGCATGGGCGAGCTCAACGCCGAGCGCACTCGCCTCCAGGTCAAGGTGGCCGCCGACGTCGAGCGCCGGGACGGCGTGGAGCGGGGGCTCGCCCGCGCGCAGGGAACCCTGGCCGAGCTTTCCGACCGGCAAGCGCGGCTCTCGAGCGTCTCGACGGAGGCCCAGGCGCGCAAGGCCTCACGGGTGGAGAAGGTGGCCGCCACCCGCGCCGAGCTCGAGCAGGCCGGCGCGGAGCACAAGGCGCTCGCCGCCGAGCGCGACGCGGCCAAGCGCGCCTGCGAGGAGCTGGCCGACGGCCTGCGCACCGCCGAGGCCCGCGAGCGCGCGGACCGCCGGCGCCTGGAGGAGCTGCAGAGCGCGCTCTCTCAGCACTCGTTCAAGGAGCGCGAGCACCAGCTCGAGCTCGAGCACCTGACCGCCAGCGTGCGCGACCGCTACGCCCTGGAGCTCGGCGAGGAGCTCACCCGCTACCACGCCGCGAAGCCGCCCTCGCCGGAGCAGGAGGCGAAGCTCAAGGACCTGCGCGAGGAGGTGGAGCGCATGGGCGAGATCAACCTCACCGCCATCGAGGAGCACACCGAGCTCGCCAAGCGCCACGAATTCCTGGCGCAGCAGAAGAAGGACCTGGAGCAGTCGCTGGCGCAGCTCAAGCGGGCCATCACGCGCATCAATAGGACCTCGAAGGAGCGCTTCGAGCAGGCGTTCGAGATCATCAACGAGAAGTTCCAGCAGGTGTTTCCGCGGCTCTTCAACGGCGGCCGCGCGGGCCTGGTCCTGGTGCAGAGCGAGGACGGCGGCGACGCCGGCATCGAGATCATGGTCCAGCCGCCGGGCAAGAAGCTGCAGAGCGTGGGTCTGCTCTCCGGCGGCGAGAAGGCGCTCACCGCGGTGGCGCTCATCTTCGCCATCTTCCTCATCAAGCCCACGCCGTTCTGCCTGCTCGACGAGGTGGACGCGCCGCTCGACGAGGCCAACGTCGGCCGCTACAACGACCTGGTCCGCGAGATGAGCAAGATCAGCCAGTTCATCCTCATCACGCACAACAAGCGCACCATGCAGATCTCCGACACGATGTACGGCGTGACCATGGAGGAGCCCGGCATCTCGAAGATCGTCGGCGTGAAGCTCTCCGAGCGCGCCCAGCAAGCGGCGCCTGTCGCGGTGGCGTAGAGGCGCGCCTCTACGCCGCCGTCGAAAGCCCGGAGAGTGTGCGGCGCCCGACGCTCGGGCGACCGCCAATCGCCTCCGAGCCATTGTTTTGCCTTCGGCCGAGTTGACGGGTGAACCGCTGGCCGCCAGCGAGCGGTGGCGCCGACTCTGCCGTCGGCGAGGTCGAGGCCAACCCACTGCTCGCGCCCCGAAAATTCAGCCTGGGAACGCGCAGACATTGGTGCATGGGCGGCGGCAACCCGCGTATCTTTCGGGGCGGCCGCGGACCGCGCTGATGCGGTGCTCGCATGTGGGGTTGGAAACAAAACCCCGCTGAGGGCCAGGAGGATCTCGTGCCGGACCCCAAAGGGCTCGCCGAGCGTCTCTCGCCGAGTTCGGCGATCAAGGTGCTCATCATCGAGGACAACCGCGACGGGGCGGACAGCTTGCGGGACGTGCTGGCCCTCTACGGCTACGAGGTCGAGGTGGCGTACGACGGGAGCGAAGGCCTGGCGCGCGCCCTGGATTTCGAGCCGGACGTGGTCATCTGCGACGTCGGCCTTCCCGACCTCGACGGGTACCAGGTGGCGCGCGCGCTGCGGGCTCACCGCGATCTCGGCCGGGCCACGCTGGTCGCGCTCACCGGCTATGGCCAACCGGAGGATCAGCGCAGCGCCTTCGAGGCCGGGTTCAACGCCCATATGACCAAGCCCGCCGACCTCGAGTCGCTGCAGCGCCTCTTGTCGGCCGTGGCCCGCGGAGCGCGATAGATGCAGCAGCGCGCCATCCCGCGCACGGGGGAGCTGCTCCCGGTCGTCGGGCTGGGCACGTGGCGGACCTTCGACGTCGGGCCCGGCGAGGCCGAGCGCGCCCCCCTGCGCCGGGTCCTCTCGCTCTTCTCCCGAGCGGGCGCACGGGTGGTCGACTCCTCGCCCATGTACGGCCGGTCGGAGGGCGCGGTGGGGGACCTCGCGGTCGAGGCGAAGCTCGAGGGGAAGCTGTTTTTGGCTACCAAGGTCTGGACCCGCGGCCGGGACGAGGGCATCGCGCAGATGGACCGCTCGATGCGGCGGATGCGCACCGACCTCGTCGACCTCATGCAGGTCCACAACCTGGTCGACGCCGGGGTCCATCTGAAGACGCTGCGCGCCTGGAAAAAGGCGGGGCGGGTCCGCTACATCGGCGTTACGCACTACTCGACCGGGGCCTTCGGCGACCTGGAGCAGCTGATGCGCTCCGAGGAGCTCGACTTCGTCCAGCTGCCCTATTCGCTGGGCATGCGCCACGCGGAGAAGCGCCTGCTGCCGGAGGCCGAGGCGACGGGGACGGCGGTGCTCGTCATGCGGCCGTTCGAGGAAGGCGCGCTGCACCGCAGGCTGCAGGGGCGGCCGCTCCCGGGCTTCGCTCAGGCGCTGGGCTGCGCGAGGTGGTCGCAGCTCTTGCTCAAGTTCGTCCTGTCGCACCGCGCCGTCACCTGCGCGCTGCCGGCCACGTCCAGCCCCGAGCACCTGGCCGAGAACGTCGCCGCGGGCGAGGGGCCGCAGCTCGACGAGTCGCAGCGAGAAGAGCTGGTCCGGTTCGCGGGCGACTGAAAAGCCGCGAAAAGGCTTCACGGGGAATTCACCCATTCAGCGCTTGCGCGCCACGGCCACGGGGCATTCCTTCAGCATCCAGGAGGCCTCGCTTGACCGTCCGCACGCTCGCGCACCTCTCAGACCTCCACTTGGGCATTCGCGGTCGCGAGGCCAGCGCTCGCAGGGCTTGTGAGCGCCTGCTCGAGCTCGACGTCGACCGGGTCATCGTGACCGGCGACGTCACGCAGTCCGGAAAGGCGGAGGAGCTGGCGCTCTTTCGAGCCATCTTCGCGCCGCTCTTGAAGGCCGGGCGGCTCGTCGCGGTCCCGGGAAACCACGACCGGATGAACGACGACGTGAGGCGCGCGCTGATGCCCGAGGGGCGCGTCGCGGTCGAGCGGAGCGCGGACGCGGTCGTGGTCAAGGTGGACTCCACCTCGCCGGCGAACCGGTCGTCCATCACGAGCCAAGGCGCGCTCGGCGACGCCGACCGAGAGGCCGTCGAGGAGGCGGTCGGCGCGCGGGCCGAGGGCCGGCTGGTCGTCCTGGCGCTGCATCACCACCTCATGCCTTTGCCCGCGCAGGACCTGCCGGAGAGATTCGCGAATTGGATGGGGACCCGCTGGGCCGCGGAGGTGGAGGGCGGCCACGGGCTCCTGGAGCGGCTGCGCGGAAAGATCGACCTGGTGCTGCACGGGCATCGGCACGTCCCCGGCGAGCAGACGCCCTACGAGCACCTGCCGCGGCCGGTGCGGATCCACAACGCCGGCGCGACGCCGCTGCAGGGCCGGTTCCGCGTCTTCGCCCACGCCGCCGGGCGGATCTTGGGCTGCCACTGGGAGGAGCTGTGCCCCGCGAGCGCCGAGGCCGCGAGCCGGGCGGCCTGAGCGCGGCGCCTTCGCCTCGATTGGGAACGCGCGCCGTGCCCCGGAGGCGTCCCTCGCCCAGTTTCGTTCCGAGACGGACGCCGCCTAGGGCAAGCCGGTCGACGTGGGCGTGGGCGCTCGACGTGGGCGCTCGACGTGGACGGCGACGTGGACGGCGACGTGGACGGCGACGTGGACGGCGACGTGGACGGCGACGTGGACGGCGACGTGGACGGCGACGTGGACGGCGACGTGGACGGCGACGTGGACGTGGACGGCGACGGCGACGGCGACGGCGACGGCGACGTGGCCGTGGGCGGCGCGAAGGCCCCAGCCCGAACCTCCAAGCCGAGAGTCAATCGATCGTCGGGCCGCCGCCGAAGCGCGCTATCATCCGCCGCTCATGGCGACGCCCGACGGCTTCATCGAAGTGCCCACGGTGCAGCGATCGCGCGTGCCGCGGCCAATGGAGGCCGACCAGCGCTTCGAGCTGCACGTCATCCAGGGGCCGGACCGCGGCGGGTCGCTGACCGTCGACCTCGCCAAGCCGGCGCCCCTGCTCATCGGCACGAGCCCCGCCTGCGACCTGCGCCTGAGCGACCCGCACGCGTCGCGGCGCCACGCCTCGGTCGAGCTTCGCGACGCGCTCCTCGTGCTCCGGGACCTGGGCGCCACCAACGGCACCTACGTCAACCGCGTGCGCGTCTTCGAGGCCGGCCTCGAGGGCGGCGAGAGGGTGACCGTGGGCGAGACCGAGCTCGAGGTGCGCCGCTGCGCGCCCGCCGCCGCGAGCCCCTTGCCCACCGCCCAGAGCTTCGGCGGAGTGTTGGGGCAGAGCCCGGTGATGCGCCGGCTCTTCCCCTTGTGCGAGCGGCTGGCCAAGTCCGACGTCTCGCTCGTCGTCGAGGGCGAAACCGGCACCGGCAAGGAGGTGCTCGCCGAGGCCCTCCACGAGGCCTCCGGCCGCGCGCGCGGCCCGTTCGTCGTCTTCGACTGCACGGCGGTGGCGCCGAGCCTGCTCGAGGCGGCGCTCTTCGGCCACGAGCGCGGCGCCTTCACCGGCGCCACCGAGCGCCGCGCCGGCGTCTTCGAGGAGGCCGACGGCGGGACGCTGCTCATCGACGAGATCGGCGACCTGGAGCTCTCGCTGCAGCCCAAGCTCCTGCGCGCCATTGAGCGGGGCGAGGTGCGCCGGGTGGGCGGCGCCGCGTGGATCCGCGTCGACGTCCGGGTCATCGCCGCGACCCGCCGCGACCTCGACCGCGAGGTGCAGGCCGGCCGATTCCGCGACGACCTGTTCTTCCGCATCGCCGTCGCGCGGGTGGAGCTGCCGGCGCTGCGCAAGCGCCAGGGCGACGTGCCGCTCCTCGCCCAACGCTTCTGGGCCCAGCTCGGCGGTCAAGGCGAGCTGCCGCAGGACTTCCTCGAGCGGCACGAGGGATACGAGTGGCCGGGCAACGTCCGCGAGCTCCATAACGCGGTGGCCCGGCGAATCGCGCTGGGCGAGGGCGCGGGCGAAGCTCTGGGGCTCGTGCGCGCCGCGGCGCCGGAAGGATCTCTTGGGGCGGGCGGCGCCGGGGAGCCGGGCGACGCCGTGGAGCGCATCCTGGCCCTGGACCTCTCGCTGCCGCTCTCGCGGCAGAAGCTGGTGGACGAGTTCGAGGCGCGGTATCTGGAGCGCGTCCTCAAGAAGCACGGCGGCCACGTGACCCGCGCCGCCGAGGCCTCGGGCATCGCCAAGCGGTACTTCCAGCAGCTCAGGGCCAGGAAGGCGCGATGATCTCGCTGGGCCGCTACGAGCTCTACGAGCGCATCGGCTCGGGCGGCACGGCCTCCGTCTACTTGGGGCGGATGCGCGGCCCGTACGGCTTCTCGAAGGTCGTGGCCGTCAAGCGCCTGCACGCCAGCCTCTCCGAGGACAAGGCGTTCGTCTCGATGCAGGTCGACGAGGCGCGGCTGGCGGGACACATCCGCCACCCGAACGTCGCCTCCATGCTCGACCTGGTGGAGCACGAGGGCGAGGTCTTCGTCGTCCTCGAGTACGTGCACGGCGAGTCGTTGAGCCGACTGCTGCGCGAGGGCGCGGAGCTGAAGCGCCCCATGCCGGTGCCGGTCGCGGCCTCGGTCGCCGCGGGCGCGCTGAGGGGCTTGCACGCCGCGCACGAGGCGACGGGCGAGGGCGGCGCGCCGCTGAACATCGTGCACCGCGACGTTTCGCCGCAGAACATCCTGGTCGGCGTCGACGGGCTCACGCGGGTGCTCGACTTCGGCACCGCGAAGGCCGCGCGGCGCCGGCAGGAGACGCTCAACGACCAGATCAAAGGCAAGCTCGGCTACATGCCGCCCGAGCAGCTCCACGGCGAGGAGGTCGACCGGCGCGCGGACGTGTTCGCGAGCGGCGTGGTGCTCTGGGAGATGCTGTGCGGCGAGCGGCTCTTCTTCGCGGAGAACGAGCCCGCGGTCATCGTGAAGGTGCTGCAGGCGCCCATCCTGCCGCCCAGCGCCCGCCGGCCCGAGGTTCCGCCAGCCCTCGACGCGCTGGTCCTCCGGGCGCTCTCGCGCGACCGGAGCGGCCGGTTCGCCACGGCGCTCGCCATGGCGCAGGCGCTGGAGGCGGCGGTCGAGCCGGCTCCCGCCGCTCAGGTAGGCCAGTGGGTGCGCTCGCTCGCGGCGAAGCGGCTCGTCGAGCGCGAGGAGTGGCTGCGCAGCCTGAGCGCCGAGGCCGAGGCGCCGGTCGCGATCACGGAGACGAGGCCGCGCCGGCGCCGAGCGCTCGTCGCCGCCGCGGCCGTCGCCGGGCTCTCGGGGTGGGCGCTCTACTCGGCGCTTCGAAGCCCCGCCGCGCCGGCCCTGGTGCCGGCGCCCAGCGCGGCGTCGCCGACGCCCCCGCCCACCGCGGCGCTTTCACCGACGCTGGACTCCACGCCGCAGGCCGAGCTCGCCGGCGCCGTCGCGGCCCCCGCGAAGACCCCCGCTCCGGCGCCGCGGCCCGCCCGCGCGAAGGCGAGAAGCGCCTGCTCGCCGCCGTTCTACGTCACCGGCGACGGGCATAAACACTTCAAGCCGGAGTGCCTCTGATGAGAGCCCGAGCGCGGTCGCGAGCGGTGTGCCTTTTGGCGGGGCTCCTCGTGGAGGCGGCCGCGGCGCCGGCGTTCGCGGGGGCGCGGGAGCAGTGCGTCGCCGCCGCCGAGCGCGGCCAGGACCTGCGCGACGCCGGCCAGCTGCTCGCGGCTCGAGACGAGTTCGTCGCCTGCGCGCGAGAGGCCTGCCCGGCGGTGGTGCGGGCGGAGTGCGCGCGCTGGCTCGCCGCGGTGGAGGACCGGACGCCGTCGGTGGTGCTGCGCGTGCGCGACCGCGACGGGCGCGACCTGGCCGAAGCCCGCGTGGCCGTCGACGGGAAGGCCCTGGAGAAGTCGCCGGACGGGCGCGGCCTCAAGCTGGACCCCGGACCGCACGCCGTCGCCTTGGAGCTCGCGGGCTTCGCGCCCTCCGAGGTGCGGCTGGTGGCGCGCGAGGGCGAGCAGGACCGGCTCATCGACGTGGTGCTCGAGAAGGCGGCGGGCGCGCCGACGCCGGTGCCGGTGTTGGCGGAGGTCGTCGCCTCCTCGCCCGCGGCGCCGCCCGTGCGCGAGGTGCGCGCGCCCAGGCCCTTCCCCGCGGCCCCGGCGATCCTGGCGGGCGTCGCGGTCGCCGGGGCGGGCGCCTTCGCGGGCCTCGCGCTCTCCGCCACGCACGACGTGGACACGATGAGGAAGACCTGCGCGCCCGGGTGCAGCTCCTCGCAGGTCGACGCGGCGAAGGCGAAGGCGCTCTGGGGCAACGTCTCGCTGGGCGCGGGGGTCGTCGCGGCGGGCGCGGCCACCTGGATGTGGTTTCGACGCGACGCCACGCGCGAGCCCGCTGCGGTGCGGTGGGACGTGGCGCCGGTGGGGGGTGGGGCGCTCTGCTCGGTGGCGGGGCGGTTTTGAGGGGTCGATGCCAGGAATCGTGCAGCCGAGCCATGCGGAGATCGTGGTCCGTAGAAAAGTGAAAAGTGCTCAAGAACGAGACGGACCCGGCCTGAAGACAGAGGGCGTTGGATCGTGGTGCGCTCATGTTCTCTCGCTGTATACTTCCCGCAGGCCACTCGCGAGAAGGGCCAGTAATGCGGAAGCCGTTCTTTCTCATGTCCGGCCGGGTGCGGCCGGTTAATCGCCGCCACTTCTGGAGGTCATCGAGCGATGGGTACCGTTAGAGGCAACATGGGAACCGTGCTCGAGCACGTGCTGCTGAGCGAAGCAGTTCATTGGGTGCCGGAGCCCGTACGCAGAACCAACCATCCGCTTCTATACGTCGACACCCATGCGATAGCACCGCTTAATCAGCCGATAGGCCGGGACTTCAACCTGCTAAATCGCTTGCGGGCCTCGGCTCTCAGCGAAAGCG
Source organism: uncultured delta proteobacterium (assembly GCA_963772225.1). Lineage (GTDB taxonomy): Bacteria > Myxococcota > Myxococcia > Myxococcales > UBA5297 > CAVYWD01. The sequence continues at coordinate 44,653 of CAVYWD010000003.1, forward strand.
GGACAGACTGTACAGTCGTATACTCAGAAGTTTTTCGCGACAGATGGATGCCTGGCATCGCTGAGTGGTATCCGACTCACTTTGTTCATGCGACGCGAGTCGCGAATGCCCAGAACGTCGGGGTCTGCGCGCTGCTGTTTGAGAACGATTCATCGGAGGCTCGCCCGAGTGATGCGTCTTCGGAGGACCGGCGCGGCGAGATCGCAAGCTTTCTCAAGAATTCCAAGTTGCAGCAGAATGTTGGGCTCTCTGTGTTGGCAGCTTCGCTTGCCTCGCCTGGTGACTTCCGCAACGCGGATGGGTAGAAAAAAGGGCTTTCGGTCGATGGTTATGCCCTGGTCATTATGAGCGATCCACTTGAGTATCGCCCTGAAGATGATCCCGGCGGCGCCAAGTTCGGGGCCGCTGACATACGGTGGATTCGCGAACGTCTCGATGCATGCTTTTCGACCCATCAGCCGGATGTGCTCGTGCACGTCGTCTTCGTCGCGGCGAATCTCGGGACGTGGGGTGGAAGTCCGAGCAAGGCGACGAACCACCTCAGTGAGGTATGGCGCGCGCAGTTCGCCCCCGAGGGAGTAGCGAGCCGGTCGGGAGCATGTTTTTGGGGCGGCTTCCTGGTGTTTGTTGGCGTCGCCTTACGAGGAGGGGCGCAGGCGTACCTCGGTGAGTGTCAGAGGATTCAGGAACGGGCCATGTGTGCATTGCCGCAACTTCATATTCCAAACAGCAGGAGTGGGCCGACCTGGATCCCTGGCCAGACCACGGGCCGGGATTGATTCACTGCCTCGACCAGGCCTCCCTCGGTCGCTCTCGTCCTTGGGCCGGTGATCCCTGACCTAGAACCGTGCCGGAGATGCTCAAGGCATAGACGGCGCTGAGCCGGTGATAGGTCGTTGGCTGGCAAGGCGATCGCCGAGAGAGCCGGCCACTCTGTGACCGAAGTCCTGAATCGAGTTCAAGCCTCACGCCCCCCCGCCAACGCCACGCCCGCATCACGCGCCGGCGCACCAAGCCGCCCGGAGAGCGCCGCCGCCTCCCGAGCGATCTGCTCCACCAGCCCCGCCGGCGGCCGCGCCGCCGACGACCCGAAGGCGCGCGCAAGCTCGCTGGCGCGACTGAGCGCATTCACCTCATCCGCCGAGAGCGCGCCCTTGGGCACCATCTCCCCATAGATCGCCCCGAGCAGCGCCGCGGCGTCCTCGCCGGGGTCGCGGTCCGCGCACGAGCGGCAGAGCAGCGCCAGCGCGTCGCGCAACAGCCCCAGAGCCTCGCCGCCCATCTCCTGCGCGGCCAGCGCCCTTGCCCCGGCGATCTTCCGCTCCGCCGCCGCCCGCTGCGCGCCCCGCCTCGCCTCCTCGGGGTCCGCCTTGGCCTGCGCCCGCTCGAAGAGCACCTCCGCTCCTGCGAGCGGCGAAGCCTCTCCGAAGGCGAGCAGGGCGGCCGCCGCCTGCGCCGGCAGGAGAAGAACGCCCCCCGTCACCTCGGGCGGAAGCGCCTCGGCGCCCTCCGCCAGGATGCCGACGAGTCGGCCGTCGCGGCCGCGCAGGAGCCTCTCGAGGCGCTCGTCCCCGAGTCTCTCTCTCGCCTCCTGAACCGGGTCCTTCGCCGGAGCCGGCTCGCCCGGCGTCGGCCCGGTGGGCGCGGCGAAGCTCTCGCTCAGGAGCGTGGCGACGCGGCGGGCGAGCCCGCTGCGCTCCATCGCGTCCGTCTCGACGTCCTGCCCCACCGTCGCCTCGAAGAGCCCGCGCTTGGCCGCAAGCGTCGCCTCCATGCGGGTCTCGATGCTGTCCTCCGCCACCAGCAGCACCACGTTGACCGCGCTCTTCTGCCCCAGGCGGTGGACGCGCGCGATGCGCTGGGCCAGCACCGCCGGATTCCAGGGGAGGTCCAGGTTGATGACGTGGTCGGCCACCTGGAGGTTGAGCCCCACGCCGCCCGCATCGGTGGAGAAGAACACCTGGCAAACCGGGTCCTCTCGAAAACGCTGAATGAGCGGCCCGCGCGCCTCGCTGGGCACGCCGCCGTGCAGGCGCACGTGCCCCACCTTGAGCTTCGTGGCCACGCCCGCCGCCAGCGCCTGCATCTTCTCCCACTCGCTGAAGACCACCACCTTGTGGCCGCCCTGGACGCAGAATCTCCTCGAGGAGCCGCTCGAGCTCTTCCAGCTTGGCCGAGGAGCGGTTCTTGGTCGTGTCATCGCAGAGGCAGGCCGCGTCGCACGCCATGCGCATGCGCTGGAAGGCGCGCATGAGGCGCTGCTCTTCGACCGGGGAGAGCGGCCGGCGCCGCAAAATGGTCAAGAGCCGCCCGGCCTGCTCCATGGCGTCGTCGTGCAGATCGCGCTGCCGAGGGTCGAGCGCCACCGTGAGCCGGCTGACGATTCGGTCCGGGAGCTGGGGCAGCACCTCTTCTTTCCGCCGCCGCAGCAGGTGCGGCTTCAGGCGCGCGCGCAGCTCGGTGAGGTTGCGGTAGCCCTGCACCCGCCCGCGCTCGTCGAGCGCGGTGAAGTCGCGGTTGAAGCGCCACAGCGGCCCCAGGATGTGCGGGTCGACCACCTGCATCAAACTGTAGAGGTCGTCGAGGCGGTTCTCGAGCGGAGTGCCGGTCAGCACGTAGGCGAGTCGCGTCGGCACGCGCTTGACCACGTCCGAGGTGCGCGTCCGCCAGTTCTTGATGCGCTGGGCCTCGTCCAGCACCAGGAGGTCGGGCCCGAGCCGGGCGATCTCCTTCTCGTCGGCGCGCAACAGCTCGTAGCTGGTGATCAAAACCTCGCGCGCGCTGCCGTACTGCGCCATGCGCAGCTCGCGCCCGCCGCCGACGACCGTGGCGCCGACGCCCGGCACCGCCAAAAAGCGGGCGATCTCGTGGGCCCACTGGTGCTTGAGCGAAGCGGGGCAGACGATGAGCGCGCGGGCGATGTCGCGCTCTCGAAAGAGGCGGGCCATGGCGGCGATGGCCTGGGCGGTCTTGCCCAAGCCCATGTCGTCGGCCAGGAGCGCGCGCCCCCGGCTCGCGAGGAAGGCGACGCCGTCGACCTGGTACGGGTAGAGCCGGCCGTTGAAGCCCGGCTGCTCCGAGCCGGCGCGGCGGATGGCCGCCTCCGCGGCCTCCATCCGCCGGGCGCGCGCCGCGTCCTCGAGGACGCGGACCACGTGGCGCTCGACCTCGGCAGGGACCTCGAGGTCGGACCGACGAGCCTCGATCACCATGTCGGGCCACGTCTCCTGGCCCGCCGAGAGCCGGCCCTCGCCGTCGAAGAACCGGCGCGCGAGGCGGGCGGCGCGCGGGTCGTCAGGGGCCACGCAAAGGCGGATCTCGGTCGAAGGCTCGTGGGCGAGGTAGAGGTAGCTGCGGCTCGAGCTGGAGCGGCGGGCTCCGTCCGTCAGGCGCTTCGGGCCGCGCCTGGAGAGGAGCTTCGCCGTCACCGCCTCGATGTGCTTGCAGGTGCCGAGCAGGTTGGTGGCGAAGTCTTGGCAGGTGCAGCTGTTGTGGGCGGCGTCGAGGGAGCGCACGGTCACGGTGTACGACCGCCCCGAGGGCGAGCTCACCTCGTACGGCCCGAGCACCTCGCCGGCGCCCGTCCGCGGCGCGATTTTGAAGAGCCCCGAGCGGGCCCGCTCGGCCCTCCGCCGGCGCTCCTCGGCGTGGATCGTGGCCTCATTCGAGCCGCCGTTCGCGCCCTCGTCTTCGGAGCGGAGCGGCTGTGCGCCTCCGCAGAGGAGGAGGGCGAGCGCGGCGGCGTGCGCGCAAGCTGCCTTTTGGCAGGAGCAGCTGGCCGTCAGCCCATCGGGCGCGGCCAGGAGCTCGGCATGGCAGCGGCCGCGCTTGGCGTCAGCGACGTAGGCGTCGCAGCGGCCGCCGGCGATCCGCGGCCGGCTCACCCGGCCCTGCTCGACGCAGGCCAGGCCTGCCTCGAGGGCGTCCGAGGGAAATAGATGCTGAAGCTCGTCGGGCTTGAGGAGGTCGAGGACCGTTTCGCGCATGGGGAGGAACCCTAGCGCATTCCCGGCCGTCGGGGGCTGCTCGCGTCAGCGCTAGGGTCTGCGCCGGCGAAACCCGCGAAAGGCCTGCGGTATGCCCTTCGACCCCGCTCTCGCGGGGCGCCTGCCTCGAGCGGGCGACGGGCGAGTCGTGCTCTCCCCACCGCTGCTCGACGACTGCCCGTGCCCAACGGCGACGATGTTGGCCGGGACGGCCGTCGGTCGCGTCCGTCGGATCACCGGACGTCATGCGCCCGTCGAAGAACGTCCGCTGGGAGAGGTTGCTCAGTTGTCGCCGCCGATTCACCGGATGATGACGCCCTGCTTCATCATGGGATTCTAGCCGCCGGAGGTAGGCCTCGACCCGTCGTACAAATCGTCACGCTCCCGGAATTCACATTGCCGCCTTTGAGCGTAATGCCCCAGGCTTTGCCGTCGGAGTTTGGCGTGAGGGGCCCTTGCCCTGCATGGCGCAGTTTTCGGACGAGATAGCCTCCATGGAGCCAGGTGGCGACCGCAAGGGCGGTGGTGTAGGTGCTGCCCGCCGGAGTAGTACAAGTCGGCGAGAAAGTCCCCGGCCGCCTCTTCAGCTGCGTCGACGGATGCCGGGTCCGCCGTCGCTGCTGCTCGAGCCGTCGACGGGGCCCGGGATCGATAACCCATCATCCCGGTGCGCACCCGGTGTGGTGACCGGAGCTGCTGTAGGTCGAAGATTCTATCATGTCTCGAAGTCGGTCCAGTGTAGTCCCTTCGGCGCGAGCTCTTGTGCAGGCTGGAGCCCTGGCAACCCCCTTTAGCTCCGGCTCGGCCGGCTAGGCGCGTCGCGTATCGAGGGGTGGCGGAGCTGGTCGGCGGTGTGGGCGAAGCCCATTTTCATTGTCCATTGGACGGACTCTATGTAGCCTCGCCCAATAGCGCTCTGCGAAAATATGACCGACCGCCCCCGAGTGCCGTCAGACGAAGCTGGCGGATGTCCCTTGGCATCGAGAAGACTGCCTGGAGAAAACATGTTGGCAGCACGACCGAGTCCGAATTCGGAAATCACTCTTGTCCAGATCGCGGACAAGGTCGGGTTCGTTAACCAGGCGCAGTTCTTGAGGGTGTTTTGCCAGCACATCGGAAAGACGCCGCCTGGCTGCCGCCGGCGCTGATGGCTCGGCGCGTTACAGTGGGTCGCGGCCGACATTCGAAGTCGCCGTCGTCCTCAGCTCCAGGCCGCCCTCGCGCGATTCGATGTCCAGCCGAAGAAACCTTTGGAACGACCGGGTCTTGTCGAATCCGGCGCCGAATACGCGAACCGGGCAAACGCGGCGCTCCCGTGACCCGAATCGGCGCACGCCGGACTCGATTTTCGGGGCTCGCCATAGGCCGGCTCGGAGGTGCCCGGCTGCAGCGGATTCCGATGGCGCGGCTTGAAGGAGGCCACATGAAGGTCGGTTGTGCTGGGATGATCGCTCTCACCCTCTCTTTCGCCGCTTGTAACCTGAGCAATTCCCAACTGGAGATCGCGGTCGTAGGAGATGGTACGACCAGCCCGTCGATAGGGTTGTATACCCACCTGAGCGGCACAACCGTGACGGTGAAGGCCATTCCCTCGAACGGCGCCACCTTCACCTACTGGAGCGGCGCAGCCACCGGCACGGCGAATCCGGTCAGCGTCGTCGTCAACGGTGAGTTGACGTTGGTCGCCCATTTCTACGGAGGCGGCGGCAGCGGTGGGTCCATTGACGGCGGCGAATCCATTGACGGAGACGCATCCATTGACGGAGACGCATCCAGCGACGGAGACGTATCCAGCGACGGAGACGTATCCAGCGACGGAGACGTATCCAGCGACGGAGACGTATCCAGCGACGGAAGGGCCGCCAGTGACGGGGGCTCATCCAATGACGGCTCGAGCGGCAGCGACGGTGGACCCGGCGCCACCGTCTCCATCAATGCAGGCGGCGAGGCGATCGGAACATTCCTCGCCGACTCGTACTACTCCGGCGGCCGCGCCTATTTTACGAAGCCCATAATCGACACCTCGCTGGTTGCCGGCGATGCTCCGCTTGCCTCCGTCTTCCAGACCGAGCGGTTCGGCGAGTTCACCTACACGATCCCGAACCGCACCCCGAACAGCCCGCAGGCGGTGAGCCTCTATTTCGCGGAGAGCTATTGGACCGCCGCGGGGGAGCGCATTTTCAACGTGGCCATCAATGGGTCGACCGTGCTGAGCGCATTCGACATCTTCGCGGCCGCAGGGGGCGCGAACAAGGCCGTCGGCCGGACGTTCAGCGCCACCGCCGACGCCAGCGGCCAGGTGGTGGTCCAGTTCATCAAGGGCAGCGCCGACCAGCCCAAGGTCAGCGGCATCACCGTCGCTGGCAGCGGGAGCTCTCCGCCGCCCGTAGGTCCGGTCTGTCCGGGGCTGGCCGGCGCCCCGCCAGGCGTTCAGCCGCTTCCCAGCTCGGACCAGGTCGCCTACCAACGGACCGAGCTGACGGCTCTCATCCACTTCGGCCTGCAGACGTTCGACGGCACCGAGCTGGGAAGCGGCTCCGACTCGCCCTCGCTCTTCAACCCGAGCCAGCTCGACGTGACCCAGTGGGTGAGCGCGCTCAAGTCCGCCGGCTTCGGTCAGGTGACGCTGACCGCCAAGCACAGCACCGGGTTCTGCCTGTGGCCGTCGGCCTACACGGACTACTCGGTGAAGAGCAGCCCCTGGATGAGCGGAGACGGGGACGTGGTCAAGCTCTTCACGGACGCCATGCACACGGCTGGAATGAAAGTCGGCTTCTATCTGGAGCCGTGGGACCAGCATTACCCGAGCTCGAATTCCGACTACGAAACGTATTTCCGGAACCAGCTCACCGAGCTTTTGACCCAGTATGGTCCCGTCCACGAGCTCTGGCTCAACGGGTACCTTGCGCCCACCGCATTCGACTGGGAAGGGGTCTTCCAGCTCGCCAAGCAGCTGCAGCCCGACGTCCTCATCCTGGCGGGCCCCAACATCGCGACGACTGGGGCGGACATCCAGTGGATCGGCAGCGGGAGCGGATGCGCGAGCCGGGAGTCGTCGAGCGTCGGCTCGGTCCCCAACGGAGGGCCGTCGAACGTCTGGTACCCGTTGGAGACGGATCCGTCCGATCGCACCCCGAATTGGTTCTGGCATCCGAACGAAACGGTCCTGTCGCTCGCCGCTCTGCAGTCGGTCTACTTCGACTCGGTCGGCGTCAACACGACGCTCATCCTGAACGTCCCGCCATCGACGACAGGCCAATTCGACACGGAGGACCTCACCCTGCTCGATCAGTTCGGGAGCTGGTATGCGTCGCTGTACCCGACGAACCTCCTCGCCGGACAGCCGGCGACCGCGGACTCGACGTGGGCCAACCCGGGCTTCGAGGCGGCCAAGGCGGTGGATGGCAACGTCTGCACGTATTGGGCTGCGGCGAGGGGCAAGACGTCCGCGCGGCTCGAGGTGAATTTGAAATCGCCGGTCGCGCTCAAGCTGATCAGCATCCGCGAGCCCATCGAGCTCGGAGAGCGAGCGACGGCGTACCACATTGAAATCAAGCAGAACGGTACCTGGAATACGGCGCCGACGGACGCATCGGGCGCGCAAATCCAGGGCACCGTCATCGGCCAGCGCCAGCTTTGGCAACTCAACTCGATGACCGCGGAGGCGGTCGCGCTGGTCATCGACTCGGCGAAGGACGTTCCGGCCATCGCCGAGCTCAGCGCCTATTGATGCAGGAAAGAAGAGCCGCTTGAAGCCCCGAGATCTCCGTCCCGACGTTCAGCGCGGCGAGCAATGGCCTCCCCGACCTCGCGGGCGGGCGCGCGCATGACAACGGTGGAAGAAGGCTTCTGGTCGGAGCGCTGCGGCCGCCGAGCGGCGTTCGCGGTGTCGCTCGGCGCTGTGCTCCTCGCGTGCGAGCCCGCGCGCGACATCGTGGCGTCGCCTTCCGAGGAGGTGTGCGACGGCATCGACAATGACCGGAACGGCATCATCGACGACGTCGACCGCAACGGCGACGGCCTGTGCGACTGCCTCCGCGTCGGCGTGCTCGGTTATCCAGGTTCTTTTGGCAGCCTCGACGGGATTCGCAGCTGGCTGGCCACGCGGAGCGCCCCGGCGGCAGTTCTCGCAGGTCAGGTGCTCACGCCCCAAATGCTGGCGGGGCTCGACGTCCTCGTCGTCCAGGACGTTCGCGATGGAGAGACGGACGGAACGGTCGGGCAGGCGGGGACAGGCAAAGGCATCGGCCGCGAGTTCACCACCGCGGAGGTGCAGGCGCTCAAGGCGTGGGTCGACGCAGGCGGCGGCCTCATGACGCTCACGGGCTACAGCGTGATCTCGGGTGAGAGCTCGAACGTCAATCGCCTGCTCGCGCCGTTCGGCCTGAGCTACGCATCGCAGGCGATCCTCCAGGGCGCCGACAGCGATCCGCCGGCCCCGGTCACGCACTGGGACGCCACCCACCCCATCGCGAGCGGTGTCACGGAGGTGGGGGTGAAGGGTGGACACGCGGTCTCGGGAGGAACGCTCGTCGCATGGGAGCCGACGCAAGGGGCCTATGACATCGGGCGGGCGATGGAGTCGGGGCGAGGCCACGTCTTCGCGTGGGGCGACGAGTGGATCGAATACGACGCGGATTGGAGCGCTCCCGCCTTCCAGGCGCGGCGGCTCTGGCTGAATGCGTTCAAATGGCTCACGGCGGCGGGGTACTGCCAGGTCCCGATTCCGCCGTGAACCCGTTCGTCGGGAAGGCGTATCCGCCCACTGAGGTCGAAGGGCCGTCCAGCGGCGTCGGAGGGTTCGGAAGATGAGCCCGAACAGAGGCCGCCGAGGCCTCCATCGCGCCTGAGGCAACAACTGCCTCGCTCTTCCAGGAAGCGCTCGGCCCAGGCGAATGTGCGCCTAAAGCAGTGGCGTGCTGCAGCAGCGAAACCCGCGCCAGGCCTCGCCCGCCGTGCGCGTCTCGAGCTGCGCGGGCACGGCGGCCGCGCAGGCCACTTGGCTGCTGCTGTCGCCGGCGGTGCCGCCTCGCGCGAGGCAGCCGGCGTCGGCCGCGTCGGATTCGCAGGCGTCGGTCCACTCCTCGACGTTGCCGCTCATATCGAAGATCCCCGGGTAACCGCCTTCGCAATGGGGGCGCGAGCCCACCGCAGACAGGGTGTCGGTCGCCGAGCTGGCATTGCAGGCGGAGGAATCGTAGGTGTCGCCGTACGGAAAGGCTCGCTTCCCGCCCTGCGAGCAGGCGGCGAACCAGGCGCTCGACGCCGAAGTGTTCATCTCGTTGTCGCTGGGGGCGTGGGCGCCGCCCTGGGGCTTGCCGCAGAGGTCCTTGCCGGCCCAGGCGCAGTAGGCGTACGCGTCGCACCAGTCGACGAAGACCACCGGGAGCTGCTCCGCGCCGCTGGGGAACTGCGCCTGGCCGTTCACCGTCGACCAGCCGGACGAGGGCGCGTGGCTCGCCTTGGCGCCGCACGATGCGGGGAGGCCGGAGTAGGGCCGGCCGGCCATCGCGCCGAGGAATTCCTGGTACTGCGCGTTGGTGACCTCGGTACTGTCGATGCAGAAGCTGCTCGAGCCCTGGACGACCTTCACTGCGGCGGGCCCCGCGCGCCCGGGGCAGTCCGAGGCGAGGCCGCTGAAGTCGGGGAAGCAGCCGGGCGCTGCGGCGACGCAGGCGAGGGCGGCCCAGAGGCTCGAGCGCATGCGCGACATCCTCACAAAGAGGTTCGCTCCGCACAAGCGGCGGTCGAGCTTTGCGGCCGCGCCCGGTGGGAGGTGATCTCGCCGATCACGGGGAACGCGATCGGGCCGATCACCTTCGCCGTCTGCGAAAGCGCATCGGCCGCTCGGACTGCGTGGGGTTTCGGGCCTTTCGCCGCAGTCTCCAAGCCTGGCGCGCTCTCTGCACAAGGCGCCCGCGGCGAAGCCACCCCTCCACTGCACTTTCCACGAGGACCTGACATGAAGATCCACAGTTCAGTTCTACTGATCGCGGGCCTGGCCGGCTGTGCCGGCGTCGGCCCGGCAGACGTCGCCGAAGAAGGCGGCGCCGACGCGCTCGCGGCCGACGCGCTCGTCTGCAGCAAGCTGACGCTCACCTCCGGGAGCATCGGGAGCGGCCAGTCGGCCAGGGCGCTGGCCACCAAGGACCAGAGCGGAACCCAGGACTCCTGGGCCAAGTATGTCGAGTTCTCGAAGGGCGCGAGCGCGACCTGCGCCTTCAGCGTGGGCTCCGGCGCCGCAGCCGTCACCGCGCTCTCGCTGGAGGTGAACTACCGCGGGCCGATGAAGGCGGAGATGCTCTGGGTGTTCGAGGCGCTGGACGTCGCGGCGGGCACCTGGGTCTTTGTCGCGGACAACGGCTTCGCCTCCGAATGGAATTGGTCGGCGGCGACCACGGCCTTCCCCGGCGGCGCGAGCCGGTTCATCGACGCGAACGGGCAGATCCAGGTCCGGTTCAGCACGACGAGCAAGGCAGACGTCTCGCAGCTCGACGAGTGGATCCTCCACGCCACGCGCGGGTCGTCGGACGCGGGCGTGCCGGTGGCGGACGCCGGCGGGACCGTTGATGCGGGCGGCTCGAAGGACGCCGGCTCGGGGACCGACGCGGGGTCGAAGGCCGACGCGGGCTCCGGCAAAGACGCCGGCGGCGGAGCCGACGCCGGCCCGGTCTGCGTGCCCGCATGCTCGGGCAAGCAGTGCGGCAGCGATGGCTGCGGCGGGACCTGCGGCGCCTGCGGCTCGGGCCAGTCCTGCAGCGCCGCCGGGCAGTGCGCGACGTCCTCGGGCTGGTGGAAGCCGACCAACGACGTCCCGCTCCACTTCCATTGGCAGCTCTCGGACACCTTCTCGTATCCGAGCGACGTCGTCGCGGGCGAGACCGTCTACGACATCGACGGCGACAACAACACCGCCGCGACCGTGGCCGCGCTCCACGCCGCAGGCTATAAGGTCATCTGCTACATGGAAGTAGGCTCGGTCGAGAACTATCGCTCGGACTACCAGGACTTCGTCAACGCCGGCGTCGTCGGCAAGGGCGTCCAGGGCTGGGCGGGCGAGTACTGGCTCGACATCCGCCAGACCGACAAGATCCTCCCTCTCCTCAAGACCCGCATGACGAACTGGTGCCTGAACAAGGGCTTCGATGCCATCGAGCCTGACGACTCCGACGTCTGGGACAACGCCTCGGGCTTCTCCATCACCCAGGCCCAGAACGACGCCTTCAACGAGCAGGTCGCCGCGCTCGCCCACTCCCTCGGGCTCTCCATCGGCCTGAAGAACAACCCGGACAGCGCGGTGACCCTCGCGCCGTACTACGACTGGGCGCTGGTCGAGGAATGCTGGAACTACAACGAGTGCACGCCCTTCCAGCAGAGCTTCCTGGCGCAGGACAAGCCGGTCTGGGAAGTCGAGTACTCGAAGACGCCCAACTGCAGCCAGGCGAGCTCCTGGCACATGACCTCGATGAAGCGCGACCTCGACCTCCACGGGCCCCACGCCAGCGGCTATCTCTACCAGCCCTGCATCCCCGACTCGCAGACGACCTGGTAGCGCAAGGCTCGTGACCTCACTCGGCGGCGGCGCGCTCTTCCGGCGCGCCGCCGTCGGCTCACTTTCGCAAGCTCGGAGAAAGGAAGAAGAAGTCGACCCCCTCCACGTCGGCGCGGGCTCGGCACGCCGTCGCGTGACCCGAACGCCGCCGAGGCTCCCTCATTCTCCTGAGCTCAAGGCGAATCACGAGCTCGCGGCTGGAAATCGTGGTCGAGGAATCGCCTTGCTTCTAGCGGAGTGACTATGAAGGCCGTGTTCCGGGAGTGGAACTTCGTCGCGCTCGGGTCGTTCCTGTCCTTGGTCGCCTGCGATCTGGGGGAGGCGGCTGCGCCGGATGCCTCCATGCCTGGAAGCCGCAGCGATGCTTCATCGAACGGCGGAAGCAGCGACGCCTCCTCGAGCGGCGACTGGGGAAGCCTCGACGCGTCGAACGGCGGAAGCGGCGTCGACGCGTCCTCGGGCAGCGACGGGGGCAGCATCGACGCGTCGAAGAGCGGAACCGGCGCCGACGCGTCGGTGGGCGGCGACGCGGGCGTCAACAACGGAGACGTGAAGCCGAGCACGGGCTGCGGCAAGTCGCCGACGCTGACGAGCGGCTCGCATTCGATCCAGAGCGGAGGCACCAGTCGCAGCTTCATTTTGAGCATTCCCGCCAATTACGACAACAATCACCCGTACCGGTTGATCTTCGCATTCCACTGGGTTGGCGGTACCGCCGAGGACATCGATTCCGGTGGGACCGACAAGGACCTCTGGTCGTACTACGGGCTCCGGGCGCAGGCGAACAACAGCACCATCTTCGTCGCGCCGCAGGGCATCGACAACGGCTGGGCCAATTCCGGCGAAAGGGACACTGCCTTCGTCGACGACATGATCAAGCAGATCGAGGGAGACCTCTGTGTCGACACCCGGCAGGTATTCTCGGTGGGCTTTAGCTACGGCGGCGGCATGACCTACGCGCTCGCCTGTGCCCGCGCGTCCGTCTTCCGCGCCGCCGCGGTGTACTCTGGCGCGGAGCTGAGCGGGTGCACCGACGGCTCCAAGCCCATCGCATACCTCGGAATTCACGGCGTCAGCGACCCGACATGCGGCATCGCCGGCGGACGATCGCTGCGCGACAGGTTTGTCCAAAACAACGGCTGCACCCCCCAGAACCCGCCCGAGCCGTCCCCCGGGAGCCTGACGCATATTTGCACCTCCTACGCCGGATGCTCGAGTGGCCATCCGGTTCGCTGGTGCGCGTTCGACGGCGGTCACACCCCTGGTGAAGTGGATGGCGGCGGCGACAGCGGCGCCAAGACCTGGACCAAGGGAGAGGTGTGGAAGTTCTTCACCCAGTTCGACACCTCCACCACCCCGTAACCGCGGGATTCGCGGCATCGGCGCCTGCGACGCTTTGCCAAGTCGCAACGGCGCCTGAATAGGCCTCGTCGTCCGCGAGCGCTCGCGCGACCGCCGGTGCTTGAGCTGCTCGAAGGCTCCTGGGAGCACCCGAGGTTCAGCGGGTCCCGGTGTTCGCGCAGCCAGCCGCGCCTCGTGCGGGTCCCCGAAGAGAAAGAGGTCGCTCCCGCGCGGCGCGCCCTGAATGCCGCGGTCGCGCCAGGTCAGCAGATCGAGGCAATGGAAATGCGAATGCAATGGGGCCCACAGGCCGAGCCCCTCTGTCGGGGACCGTCTGCCTGCCTAAGTCATCGCTCCGAAATATCTGCTCCATCTCAACGTCCGATCCATCCCGGCTGGCGTCGTTGCTCGTCGGTGACATGCCCTCTGGCATGCGCCCTCCTCGCGCCTCGCCATCCTTTGCGCCTCGGACGTTGAGATCTGGAGCATCTATTTCTGCGCGATTCCTAACCCGGCCGAGCCGGAACCAAAGAGGGTTGCCTTAGGCTCCAGACCGGCTCCAGACCCCAGGCTTCAGGAACTGCATTCCCTGGAGCCTTGGGTCTGGAGCCTGGAGTCTTTGCCAGATCGCACAGGATTTCGCGGCGAAGGGAGTAAGCGCTCCGCCGCTACCTCCGCCGCTACTTCCGCCGCTGCTCCACGTCGCGCACCGCCCCGCGCGCGGCCGACGTGGTCATGGCCGCGTAGGCCTTCAGCGCCGCCGAGACCGGCCGCTGCCGATTCGCCGGTTGCCAGGCCGCCTTGCCCTTGGCCTCCATCGCCGCGCGCCGCCGGGCCAGCTCCTCGTCGCTGACCGCGACCCGAATGCTTCGGTTCGGAATGTCGATGTCGATCACATCGCCTTCCTGGACCAATCCAATCGCGCCGCCCTCGGCGGCCTCGGGCGAGACGTGGCCGATGGAGAGCCCCGAGGTGCCGCCGGAGAAGCGGCCGTCGGTGATGAGGGCGCAGGCTTTCCCCAGGCCCTTCGACTTGATGTACGAGGTCGGGTACAGCATCTCCTGCATGCCCGGGCCTCCGCGCGGCCCCTCGTAGCGAACGAGGACCACGTCGCCCTTGTCGACCTTGCCGCCGAGGATCTTGTCCACCGCCTCCTCCTGGCTCTCGCAGATCACCGCGGGCCCGGAGAATTTGAGGATGCTCGGGTCGACGCCGGCCGTCTTCACCACGCAGCCGTCGACCGCCAGGTTCCCGTAGAGCACCGCGAGCCCGCCGTCCTTGGAATAGGCGTGCGCTGCGTCGCGGATGCAGCCGCGCTCGCGGTCCTCGTCGAGAGCCGGGTAGCGCTTCTCCTGGCTGAAGGCCACCGTGGTCGCCACGCCGCCCGGGGCCGCTCGGAAGAAGTCGTGGCACGCAGGGTCGCGGCTCGCGCGCACGTCCCACTGGACAATGGCCTCGGCCAGGCTCGGCGCGTGCACGGTCTTGGCGCCGCGGTGCATGAGCCCGGCGCGGTCGAGCTCGCCGAGGATGCTGAAGATGCCTCCGGCGCGGTGCACGTCTTCCAGGTGCTTGGCGGAGCTCGGCGCGACCTTGCACAGGTTCGGCACCTTTCGAGACAGCCGGTCGATGTCCTTCATGGTGAAATCGACGCCCGCCTCCTGCGCGGCCGCCAGGAGGTGCAGAACGGTGTTGGTCGAGCCGCCCATGGCGATGTCCAGGCTCATGGCGTTCTCGAACGCCTCGCGCGACGCGATGGAGCGCGGCAGCGCGGAGGCGTCCTCGCCCTCGTACCAGCGCTTGGCCAGAGTGACGATGAGGCGCCCGGCCTCTTTGAACAGGTGCTCTCGGTCCTTGTGCGTGGCCACGAGCGTGCCGTTGCCCGGCAGCGCGAGCCCCAGCGCCTCGGTCAGGCAGTTCATGGAATTGGCCGTGAACATGCCCGAGCAAGAGCCGCAGGTCGGGCAGGCGCTGCGCTCCATGGCCTCGACCGCCTCGTCGGTCTGGCTCGAGTCGGCGGCGGCGACCATGGCGTCGATGAGGTCGAGCGACAGGCTCTTGCCGCCGATCTGCGCCTTGCCGGCCTCCATGGGGCCGCCGGAGACGAAGACCGCGGGGATGTTCAAGCGCAGGGCGGCGTTGAGCATGCCCGGGGTGATCTTGTCGCAGTTGCTGATGCACACCAGCGCGTCGGCGGTGTGCGCGTTACACATGTACTCCACCGAGTCGGCGATGATCTCCCGGGAGGGCAGCGAATAGAGCATTCCGCCGTGGCCCATGGCGATGCCGTCGTCGATGGCGATGGTATTAAATTCCTTCGCCACGCCGCCCGCCGCCTCCACCTCGCGCGCCACGAGCTGGCCCAGGTCCTTGAGGTGAACGTGGCCGGGAACGAACTGCGTGAACGAGTTGGCGATGGCGATGATGGGCTTGCCGAAGTCGCCTTCCTTCATGCCGGTGGCGCGCCAGAGGGCGCGGGCCCCGGCCATGGTGCGGCCGTGCGTGGAGGTGCGGGAGCGATAGGCAGGCATGGGGCGACTCCAGTGAGATGAAGCGGAGGAGTCTAGCCCGAGGCCGTGAGAAATGTCGTCGCCTTCGAACGTGCACCCGCGGGGGTGGGCTCGGCTTCAGCCCCTCCCGCCTGGCGCGCGGCCGACACGATCGGCGCTCTGCGTCCCCCTAAACCGGCCGAGCCGGAACCAATGAGGGTTGCCAAGGCTCCAGGCTCCAGGAACTGCATTCCTTGGGGGCTGGAGCCTGGGGTCTTTGCCTGCCTGCACAAGAGCTCGCGCCGAAGGGACTACGCTGCCGGGATGGCGTCGGCCTCGACGTACTTCGCCAGGAGGTCGCCAACCGGGATGATGCGGCGCTTGACGCCGTCGAGGGCGATCTCCTCGCCGGCCATCCGCTTGTAGATCACCCGGTCGCCCACGGCGATCTCCTCGGAGCCGCCGGGCGGCATCGCCTCGACGATGCCCTCGGCGGGCTGCTCACGGGCGGTCTCGGGGAGGTAGATGCCGCCGGCGGTCTTCTCGGCGGCATCGAGGGTGCGCAGCAGAACGTGGCCATTCAGGGGCTGAAGGTTCATGGAGGTCCTCGTCATCCGCCCCGAGGCGGTGCCTCGCGGCGTCTTGTGAAAGAGCTTTTGGGAAAAAGGGGTGGCGGGTCAGGCAGCGCCCTTGGCGCCCGAGAGCCCCAAGAGAGAGTCGATGCGCGCCTTGTCGAAGCCGACCACGACGCTGCCGTCGATGTCGAGCTGGGGGACGCCTTGCTGGCCGCTCTTGGCGACCATTCGCTGCGCCGCCTTGTCGTCTCGGGAGACGTTGATCTCCTGAAAAGGGACGGCGTGCTTGCGCAGGTGCGCTTTGGCGAGCGTGCAGAAGTGACAGGTGTCGGAAGTGTAGATCACGACGCGGTGCGCGGGGCGAGCCTCGCCTTGGGGCTGGGCTGGCGAGGCCGCAGAGCCGCCGAAAAGCGCCCGGCTGTAGAAGGCGGCCGTCTGGGCGCCGACGATCTTCTGAAGAATGCGCGTCCCCTTCACCACGAGGACGGTCGGGACGGAGGACACGCCGAAGCGCGCGTTCGCCTCACGGGCCTTCGCGGCGTCGACCAGGATGGCGCGCTCGCCGGGGTGCTCCGAGCAGGCGCGCTCGAACTCGGGGAGCGCCTTTCGCGAGGCTTCGGAGAAATCGCCGAAGAAGCCCAGGACCAGCGAGCGGTTTGCCGGGTCCATGCTCTCGAGGAGCCGGGCCGAGTCGTCGAGCTTTTCCAGTGCCATGACCGCCTCTTTGCCGGAATGTGGGGGCCGTCGCCGAGCGTGGGAGCCGATCACCGTCGGAGGGATTCGCCGCGCCGTTCACGGCCTGGCGAAAGGCCCCCAAGCCGGGATTTTGGCTGGCGAGCGCGGCCGGTCCGCCCTAAGAAACGAGCTCACACTCCCCGGGGGACCGCCATGAATGCTTCATCGGATTGCTTTGGGCGCGCCATCGCCCTCATCGACGCCGCCAACTCGCAGGACCCGAACAAGGAGCCAGTCGACGGGGCCCAGGTCCCCAAAGAGCTGCTCTATTCCAGGCGAATGACCGACATGCTCGAGCGCTTCGCGCCCGACGCGACCGAGGGCATGAAGATCGCCGTGCGCGGCCAGCACATCGAGCGGTGGAGGACGCCGCGAGAGGCCTTTCCCATGGACCGAGCCGGCTATCTCCAGTGGCGGACCGGCCTGTACCAAACCCACGCGAACCTGGTGGGCCGGCTCATGAAGGAAGCGGGCTGCGACGACGCGGCGATCGAGCGCGTGAAGACCGCGGTCGGGAAGAAGGGGCTCAAGGCCAACCCGGAGACGCAGCTCCTGGAAGACGTGAGCGACCTCACCTTCATCGAGCATTACATGGCCTATTTCGCGGGGCGGCACCCGGAATACAGCGAAGAGAAGTGGCTCAACATCGTGAGCAAGACCTGGTTGAAGATGTCGGAGCGCGCCCGCGAGTTCGCGCTCGGCGGCAAGCTCCGCCTTCCGCAGGCCCTGGTCCCGCTCATCCTCAAGGCCATCGAGAGCGCGAAGGCGGAGGCGGCCACCGCCTGATGAGCGGCCCGCGCCACTGTGGAGCGACCCTGTGCCGAGCGAGCTGACCTCGAGTCCGGGCGGAGGCAAGCTCGCGGCGCCCACCGTTCGACTCGAGCCATGGCCTGCGAGGCGCCGCGCGCCAATCGTCGACGAGGCCGGGGGGCTGGCGGATGCTGGAGGTCATCTCCTCCATGGACGAAGAGATCTCTACGCTGAGTACATCGCCTGTGAAAACGCGCGGAAAGGACTGCTCGAATGTCGTTGACGGAGCGCTCGCTGCGAGGTTCGGGAAGCGCGTCGACTCCCGTCGGGGCAGGGCCTTTGGGCTCAGAGACCGATCGAGCGTTTCGGGTAGAGATGCCGGAGGCTCGCCGGACTCCCTCAGCCTGCAGCTGGCGAGGGTATCGTCGGGAGTCGGGCTCGACAGTCATCACGGTCTTCGGCGGCAAAGAAGGCGCCGCCTGGGAACGCCGAGGCACCGCGCTCAGCGAGAAACGCTCGCGGCTCTTGGGCAGAATCGCGAGCTGTTTGTCGAGCGAGGGCGCCGGTTGGCTCCGCGGCTTTCCTGCCGTGGCGGCGGCGCAGGAGAAATAGAATGAACATGATTCGCGCGTTCAGCCTCTTCCTCACCGCACCGATGCTGTTCGGCGTCGCCTGCGAGCTCGGCGACCGGCATTGACCATCGCGCCGACGCATCGGCGGCGATGGATGCGTCAGGATCGAAGGACGCTGGCCCCAGAGCGCTGGATGCCGGGCGAAATGGCCCCGACGCATCGGCGGTCGCGGACGCGTCCCAAGCGAAAGACTCCGGCGCCGACGCGAGGGACGCCGGCAACGATTCAGGCCGGGACGCTTCCCACGCGCAGGATGCGGGAGCTCGCGACGGGGCTTTGCCCGACTGGTTCCAGCCAACACTTTTTGTACGCGCTGCCAGAGGATTTCGAGCGTTCCGCGCGGGCCGGGTTTCAGCGCCACATCGCCAAGCCACACGACTTGGACGCTCTGGAGGAACACCTGGTGAGCGTCCCGCGCTGGCCCAGGCCGGGAGCGGAAGTGAGGGGGCGCCCGCGTGAGCCGGCGCTGGCCCGCGCTGGCGACTCGGCGCGCGCGAGGAGACAGGAGGCGCCGGGCGGCGCCCCGCCCGGCGAACGGTGCGGAATGGCTCAGGGCCGCTGGAGCGGGGGCGGTTCCATCTTTTCGAACTGCCGGTCGAGCGCGTCCTCCGACAGGTTGAGGTCGATCCCCTTGTCGTGGTCGCTTCCGTGGCTTGCGGCCTTGGCCGAGGCGCGAGGAGACTCCTCCGAAGGCTTCCGGCTCCTCGGTGGCGCCTTCGGCGTCGGCGCCGCTCTGGCGGGCGTCGCGAGGGGCGCGGGGCCCTGGCGCGCGCCACTGTGCTTCTCCACCTGGAAGAAGGAGATCGCGGAGCGCAGCTGCTCGGCCTGCGCGGCCAGCTCCTCCGCGGTCGCCGAGGTCTCCTCCGCGACGCCGGCGTTCTGCTGGATGACCTGGTCGAGCTGCTGGATGGAGGTGTTGATCTGGTCGGCGCCGGTGTCCTGCTCGCGCGAGGCCGCCGAGATCTCCTGCACCAGTCCCGCCGTCTTCTGGATGTCCGGGACGAGACGCGCGAGCAGGGTCCCCGCCCGCTCCGCGATGCTCACGCTCTTCGAGGAGACCTCGGAGATCTCGGCCGCCGCCTTCTGCGCGTGCTCGGCGAGCTTGCGCACCTCGCTGGCGACGACCGCGAACCCCTTTCCGTGCTCCCGGGCCCGCGCCGCCTCGATGGCCGCGTTGAGCGCGAGCAGGTTCGTCTGCCGGGCGATCTCCTCGATGACCGAGATCTTGCCGGCGATCTCCTTCATGGCCCCGAGCGTCTCGGCCACCGCCGCGCCGCCTTCCTTGGCATCCTCGGCGCTCTTCATCGCCATCTTCTCGGTCTGCTCGGCGCTGGAGGCGTTCTGGCGAATGCTGGAGCTCATCTCCTCCATGGACGAAGAGACCTCCTCCGCCGAAGAAGCCTGCTCGCTCGCCCCCTGGCTGAGCTCCTCCGAGCCCGCCGAGAGCTGCTGCGAGCCCGAGGCGACGTGCTCCGCCGCGGCCTTCACCTGCACCACGACATCCTTGAGCTTCTCCACCATGCGGGCGATGGAGGACATGAGGCTCTCGCTCCGCCGCTCTTCCTCCTCGAAGTCGTTCTCGTCGCGTCGCGCCTGGGCCACTTTCAGCAACATGGTGAGGTCGCCGTTGGCGATGCGCTGGGCGACGTGGGCGAGGAGCACGGGCTCCCCGCCGAGTTGGTTCAGGAGCTTGCGCGCAGTGGCGATTGCGACGGCGGCGGCCACGGCGATGGAGAGGAGAACCAAGCCAAAAACCGCCCGCGTCGTCCGGCCGAGGGTCTCCAACATGAAAGGCTTCGCCGCGGTGATCTGCTTCTTGGCGTCGTCGGCCAGCGCCTCCTCCTGTTGCTCCAGCCCGTGGACGTTGTCGTTGAAGCGCTCCATGCTCGCCTTGGCCTCTTGCGGCGTGGCGATCTTGCCGGAGCCGACGAGCTCGTAGACCTCGTTGAAGCCCGCGACGTAGGTGCTCGCCTCCTGCTTCATCTGAGCGATGGCGCGCAGTTGCTGGTCGCTCACGGCGACCTTCTCCATGGCGTCCAGGCGCTGGAAGAAGTGCTCGCGCTGCTCGTTCCACTTGGCGAGGTACTGGACTTGCCTTTCCTTGGTCCCCATCGTCAAGTAGATGTCCTTCTCGTAGCGGCGCATGCCGTTCAAATTGCCGCGGGCGCGGGCCGCGGTCTCGGCCAGCGGGACCTCGTGCTCGAGCAGCTCGACCGATTTCTCGCCGACGGTGCTCAGGCCCCAATAGCCGGCGGCGCCGACCCCCAGGACCAAGACAATCATCAGGCCGAATACCGTCAGCAATAGAGTTCGAGTCTTCATTTGACGCCGCATAGGACTCCCTTGTTCGAGACTTCGAGAGCTCGCACCGAATCGCGAAAGCGTTTACGCCCTCGCTTCTTTGGCGCCTTCGGTTGCCGCCGCGCGTCGGCCATGCTCGCCGTCGGCCGCCGCTCCGACCATCGCCACCTCATCCTCCGAGAAGACCTTCTCCGCGGCGAGGATGGCGAAGAGCTTTCCGTTGCGCTTGCCCATGCCGCGGATGAAGCGCGTGGAGAGCCGGGCGCCGAAGGTCGGGGCCGCTTCGATCTCGGCCGGCTCCATCTCGAAGACCTCCTGCACGGCGTCGGCGAGAACACCGATGGTCTGGACCTGACCGCACAGGCAGATCTCGACGACGATGATGCAGGTTCCGCGGGTCTTCTCGGTGGCGTGCATTCCGAACTTCCGTTTCAGATCCACCACCGGGACGACGCTGCCGCGCAGGTTGATGACCCCGCGCAGCCACTCCGGCGAATTCGGCAGTCGAGCGGGCGCGACGAAATCGAGGATCTCCCGCGCGTTCTCGACGTCGAAGGCGTAGGTCTCCTCGCCCAGGACGAAAGTGACGAGCTGGTTGATTTCGTCGACCTCGGTCTCTTGCAGCTCGGCCATGGCGCCTCCTGGAGGCGGAGAGATGCCGCTCTCTCCTCGGCGGTCGGGTGCGGAGGAGCTCGGAACCCCCAGGTCCGCCCGCGAGCCGCTCATGTTGTTCCGGGAGTCGACACCCGAGAGCTGCGGGTCGAACGCCCTTGGAGCTGGGCTCCTCCTCAGCAAAGGCCGTTCCGAAAAGAAGATGCTTCGAAGCTCGGGCGTTTGCGGCTCGAGCCTGGGAGTCATTGGCGACGATCCGAGGCCGGCTCGACCCGGGGGCGCGAACGACCCCCGATGGCTTGCGGGTCTGCGCCCTTCCGGTAGTTCAAGAGGGGGTCAGACCTTGAAACGACTTGAGGGGTCACCCTCCCGCGCAGGCCCGAATGGCGGCGGGCGCGAGGGCGTCGAGGGGCATGACCTTGTCGACCCCCCCGAGCTTCACCGCCTCCTTCGGCATTCCGTAGACGACGCAGGTCTCCTCGTTCTGCGCGAAGGTCTTGGCCCCGGCCTGCCGCATCTCCAGCATCCCGTGGGCCCCGTCGTCGCCCATCCCGGTCATGATGACCCCCACCGCGTTCGCGCCGGCGAACTCGGCGGCGGAGCGGAAGAGCACGTCGACCGAGGGCCGATGCCGGGAGACCAGCGGGCCGTCGTTGATCTCCACGTAGTAGCGCGCGCCGCTGCGCTTGAGCAGCAGGTGGCGGTTGCCCGGGGCGATGAGCGCCTGGCCGGCGAGCACGTAGTCGCCGTTCTCCGCCTCCTTCACGCTCACCGTGCAGAGGTCGTTGAGGCGCTGCGCGAAGTGCGTGGTGAACCGCTCCGGCATGTGCTGCACGATGACGAACCCCGGGCAGTCGCCGGGTAGGGCCTCGAGCAAGACCCGCAGCGCCTCCGTACCGCCGGTGGACGCCCCGACGACCACCACCTTGTCGGTGGTGCGCAGCATCGCCTTGGATTGCCTGCGCTCCAGGATGACGTCGGCGGTGAGCTTGGGGGCGACCTCCCGCGGGACCGTGCGGCGGGGGAGTCGGGCGCTCGCGGCCGCGCGCACCGTGTCGCAGATGCGGATGCGCGAGTCCTCGAAGAACTGGCGCGTTCCGACGCTGGGCTTCTCGAGGATGTCCACGGCCCCCGCCTCCAGCGCCTCCAGCGCGGTGGCGGAGCCGGCGGCGGCGAGCGAGGAGCAGATGACCGTGGGGATTGGGTGCTGGCGCATCAGCCGCTTGAGGAAGGTCAGCCCGTCCATCCTCGGCATCTCGATGTCGAGCAGGATGACGTCCGGCGCCTGGCTGCGCATGCGCTCGGCGGCCGCGAACGGGTCCTGCGCCGGGCGCATCACCTCGAAGTCGTGCTCGCCCTTCAAGGCCTCGCACAGCGCCTCGCGCGCCAGCGCGGAGTCGTCGACCACCAGGATCTTGATCCGCTGTACCAAAGCGATCTCCGAGCGCCTTTGAGGGTCAGGGCGCGACCAGGCGGTAGACCGAGCGGGCGACCGTAACGAGCGGCACGCGCAACCCCTGCAGCGTCTCGCTCAGCCCGACGAAGAAGTAGCCCCCCGGGCGCAGGCGCCGGCAGAGCCGGTTGGTCACGCGCTCCTGCGTGGGGCGATCGAAGTAGATGAAGACGTTGCGGCAGAAGATGGCGTCCACGGTCTCGCCGAGGCGGTAGTCGTCCTCCATCAAGTTCAGCCGCTGGAATCGGACCCGCTGCCGGAGCTCGGCGGCGACGCGGACCTTGCGCGCGTTGCGATCCTTGCTGCGCAGAAGGTACTTGCACCTCCACAGGGCCGGCAGTGGCTCGGCGGCGTCCTCGTCGTAGATCGCCTCGGCCGCCTGCCTCAGAATGCGCGTCGAGACGTCGGTCGCGATCACCTTGAACCCGACGCCTCTGCCCGCGGTGGTCTCCGCCAGGGCCATCGCCAGCGTGTAGGGCTCTTCGCCGCTCGAGCAGGCGGCGCTCCAGACCGTGAGGTGCCGCGGCCCGCGCGACCACAGGGCGGGCACCACCACCTGTTGGAGGTACTGAAAGTGCTCGGCCTCGCGCAGGAACGAGGTCTTGTTGGTGGTGACCGCGTCGAGGAAGTGCGTGAGCTCGCGCTGCTGGCCGTCCGGGGAGAACAGGAAATCGCAGTACTCGCCCACGGCCAGCCCGACCGCCCTCGCCCGCCGAAGCAGCCGGGCCTGGAGCATCCGCGCCTTGGCGGGCGGCATCTTGATCCCGAGGTGCGAGTTGACCAGGGCCCCTAAGCGCGCGAATTCCGAGGCGCTGAGCTCGTCGCCTTGGAGCGCGAAGGAGGCTTGCGCAGGGGAGCCCATCACATCCGCACCAGCTTCTTCACCACCCCGAGGAGCTGCGCCTCCTGGAAGGGCTTCACGAGCCAGCCCGCGGCGCCTGCCGCGCGGCCCGCGGCCTTCTTGGACTCCTGCGACTCGGTGGTGAGGATGAGGACGGGCACGAAGCGGTTTGCGGTCTTCTTCACCTCGGTCGTGAACGCGATGCCGTCCATCTTGGGCATGTTCACGTCGGAGATGATGAGGACCGGCCGGTCGCCGGCCTTGGCTATCCGCTCGAGCGCGGCCAGGCCGTCCTGGCCGTCGCAGGCCTCCGCCACGTCGAAGCCCGCCGACCCGAGCGCGAACTTCACCGCGGCGCGGATGACCGGCGAGTCGTCCACGACGAGGACCGTCTTGCTCATGGCGCCCTCCCGTCCATTCGAAGCAGCCTCGAGAAGCCGAGCCGGTCGAGCAGCGCCGCGGCCCGGGGCGGGCACGAGACGACCCGAGCGTTCGGCGCCGATTTGGCGAAGGCGACCAGGAGCTGGGCGCCGGCCGTGTCGAGGTCGGTGAGGCCGGAGAGGTCAAGCACCGCCGGCTCCGGGGAGCCCGCGGCGGCCGCGCTCAACCCCGCGCACAGGTCCGGGGCGCTGTCGATCGTGGCTTCGCCCTTCAATTGGACGCGCGCGCCGCCGCGCAGAATCTCGATCATCGGTGCCTCCTTCGCTCGACGAAGTATTCAGAACGTCGTCCGCTCGCCCGCCTGGCCCCCGGCCTCGACGGCCGGCTTCAGCAGATCGCCCAGGGCCGCAAAGATCTCGCGGGCGGCGGCTTAGGAATCGCGCAGAAATAGATGCTCCAGATCTCAACGTCCGAGGCGCAAAGGATGGCGAGGCGCGAGGAGGGCGCATGCCAGAGGGCATGTCACCGACGAGCAACGACGCCAGCCGGGATGGATCGGACGTTGAGATGGAGCAGATATTTCGGAGCGATGACTTAGGCCCTTGAGCCCCTGAAGCCGGCGCGCCGCCGCTGCGGCGCTCTCGACCACGAGGGGCGAGGCGCTCACGCCGCTTCCCCGAAGGCGAGCCGCTCCAGGCTCCCCACGTCCACGATGAGCCCGACCCCGCCGTCCCCCCGGATGCTCGCGCCGGCCAGGGCCTTGCTGCGCGCCGAGGCCGCCGCGTGCGCGAAGAGCGCGTAGCTCGAATCGAGGGGCTTGATGACCGCCTGCTCGACGCCCAAAACGCGGTCCACGAGCGCGCCGAACTTCCGCCCGGCCTGCTCGACGACGACCATGACGGCCTCGGCCCCCGGGCCGCGGCGCCCGATCCCGAAGAGGTCGCGCAGGCGCGTGACCGGCACGAGCTCGTCGCGCACGGTGATGAGCTCCCCCTTGTCCTCGACCGTCTGGATCATGCCGGGCGCGACCGAGATGAGCTCGACCACCGAGAGGATGGGCAGCACCAGGGTCTCCTCGCCGACCATCACGTGGAGCCCTTCGATGATGGCGAGCGTCAGCGGCAGCTTGATCTGGAACGTCGTGCCGGCGCCCTTCTCCGACTGGACGCGGACGGTGCCGCGCAGGTTCTCGACATTGCGCCGGACGACGTCGAGCCCGACGCCGCGGCCGGCGAGCTCGCTGACCTCTGCGGCGGTGGAGAGCCCCGGCAGGAAGATGAGGTCCAGGATCTGCCGGCCGTTGAGCGCGGCGTCCTCCCGCAAAAGGCCCGTCGCGCGCGCCTTGGCGAGGACCTTGTCCGGGTCGATGCCTCGGCCGTCGTCGGCGACTTCGATGAGGATCTCCCCCTCGCACTGCGCAGCGCTCAGGCGGATGCAGGCCTCCTCGGGCTTGCCGGCGGCCTTGCGCTCCTCGGGCGTCTCGACCCCATGGACCAGGCAGTTGCGGACCATGTGCTTGAGCGGGTCCGCGAGCTGCTCCAGGACGTTCTTGTCGAGCTCGGTCTCGGTGCCCGAGGTCTGGAGCCGCACCTTCTTGCCCAGCTCGAGGGAGAGGTCGCGCACCATGCGCTGGAACCGGTTGAAGGTCTCCTCGACCGGGAGCATGCGCGCCGACATGACCTGCTCCTGGATGTCGCGGCTGATCCGGAGCAGCCCTTCGGCCACGGCGAGGCGCTGGTCGGGCCGCGCGCGCTCGTCGCGAACGCTCTGGTGCACCTGAGCGACGGCGATGGCCAGCTCCCCGACCAGGTTCACCAGGCGATCGAGCTTCTCGGTGGCCACCCGCACGGACGAGCTTTGCTTGTGCTCGCGCGCCTCGCGCTGGCGGGAGAGCACGCGCTCCAGGTCGCCCGACTTCACCTTGCCCGAGTCGACCAGCAGCTCGCCGAGCTTCTTCTGGGCGCCCAGGGCCTCGGTGATCTCCTTGGGGCTGACGAGGCCATCCTCCACCAGGAGCTCGCCGATGGGCTTGTCGTCGGCCGCGGAGCCCTCCTCTCGGACGTCGACCGCGCCGCGGTCGATCACGAACAGGAACACGCCCTGCACGGCCGCGAGGTCGGCCGCGGTGCGCAGCCGCACCCTCCAGCGGGCGTAGAGCTTGGCCGGGTCCAGCTGCGGCAGCGGCGGGAGGGCGCTCAGATCGGCCTCGACGCCCAGGATCTCGCCGAGCTCCGCGAGCTCTTCGAAGAGAAGGGCCGGGTCCGGGCCGGTCTCGAACAGGCTGGGGGAGAGGGCGATGTCGATTCGGAGGACGCGCTCCTTCGCGGGGCCGGCCTTCGCCGCCTCGGCCTCGGGGCGCGGACCCGGCGTCAGGAACTGCGCGAGCCGAGCCAGGACCTCCCGAGCCCCTGGGGCGCTCTGCGGCGGCTGGGCCTCGGAGACCAGGCGCAGCATCTCCTTCAGCACGTCGGCCCCTTGCAGGAGCGCGGTGATGAGCTCGCTCTGGAGCGCTCGCCCGCCGGAGCGCACCTGCTCGAGGATGTTTTCCAGCGCGTGGGCGACCTCGACCATCGCGTCGACGCCGGTCATCCCCGCGCTGCTCTTGAGCGTGTGGGCCGCCCGGAAGAGGCGGTTCACGACCTCGCTGTCGCCGGGCACTTTCTCCAGCTGGACCAGGCCGCTCTCCAGCTCGGCGATGAGCTCTTGACTCTCGACGAGGAAGAGATCGAGCAGGCGCTGAGTGGACACAGGTGACCTCGGGTGAAATTCGCCGATTTGCGTGTCGTGGACCCTGCCGAGCGTGCTTTCGCAGCTCGTCGCTTCCAGCAAGGGGCGTTCCACCGCGGTCGCGCCCCGAACTTCGAGGCATTGAGGTGAACGTCAATGGGTCGTCGGCGACCGCTCCGGGGCGCGCTCGCCCCAGAGAGATGTGCAGTCGACTTCACCAGCCGTGATATGACCGATTTCTAACGGTCGTTCGGGCGCTGCCTTGGGCGAGGCCGTCGTGACCGGGCTTGCGGCGCGAGGAAAGCGATCAGCGTCGCAGGGCGCAAACGTCGTCGCTCACGGCGTCGTTGTAGAAGTTGACGGCGTCGATGGCGTTGCCCTGGGCCTTCCACTTGGCCGAGAGGCTGCTCCCGGCGAGGGCCACCGCCGCGACCTCGACGGCGATACCGCCGACGAGCAGGCCGGCCATCGCGCGGTCGTCCCGGTGCAGCGCGAGGCCCGAGAGCCCGCCGAGGCCGGCCACCGCCAGGCCGAAGGACGCCAAGGACAGGATGGACGCGCGGCTGCCGTCGCGGCGCGCCTCCTCGGCGTGGCGCCGTGCTTCCGGGGAGCAGGCGACGAGCTCCTCGAGCCCATCGAAGGTCGGCGCCTGGGCGACGCGCCGGTCGGCGGACCAGACCTGGAGCGCGCCGTCGTAGCGCAGCGCGAGCTCGCCGGGAGCGGTGCGCGAGGGGCGATAGGCCGTGGCCGCGCAGCCCGTGGCGAGCGCCGCGAAGAGTGAGACGAGCTGGCGCGGGAAGCTTCGCATCACGGGGCTCCGGGGGCGGCTTCGGGGCTGAAGGGCAGCGGAGGCGGCGGGGCCAGCGGCGGCCCCTCCGACGGGACGGCCGCGGGGACGGGCGGCGCCGGGGAACAGGGACTGCCCGGGAGGCGCGCCAGGTCGTTGAAGGCGTTGACGCGGTCGATGGCCTGGGCCGTCGCGCGCGGGTCGCCGGGCTGTGACGTGGCGAGCGCGACGGCGACGATGGGCAGCGTGATCAAGGCCATGACCGCGGCCACCACGGCGAGGTCCTTGTTGCCGCCCAACTTCGAAGCGGCGTGGCCTGTGGAGTGCCCCGCAGAGGGCCGGGAAGCGGGTGAAGCGGGGTGGGCCTGCGAGGCTCGAGGTGCGGGCGGCGGAGGAGGGCGGCCGGGGCGACCGTCGAAGGCGACTTCCACCACGGCGTCGGGCGCCGGGGCCAGAGGGGGCTCGAGCGGCGGCAGCGCCCCGGACTCGAGGGTGGCATCCACCGCCGCGAGGCAGCTCGGCTCGGCCGGCAGGATTGCCTGGGCCGTCCCTTCCCGCATGACGACGCGCGCTCGGCCGTCGTTGGCCGGGAGGTAGTCGGAGGTGTAGGCGCACGCCGTGAGGGCGGCCAGCGCAGCGGCACACGCGCGTCGTGCGGCGGGCCCTGTCATCGAAGGCGCTCCTTTCGAAGGCGCTGTCTGCGGCTCAGCACTTTACCTCAGCGGGGTTCGGCGCGCCGCTTTGGCGCGCGGTGGGCGCCAAGCCTCGCTACATTCCTCCGAGCGGAGGGAGGCGATGGGGCTTCCAGAGATTCTCGGCCAGACCACGCAGGGGCCAGGGGCGCTGCGCTTCATTCTCCAGCCGGCGGTAGCCCTTCTCCTTTGGCTTGCGCGATGGACGGAGCGACGCATTGCTCAGCCGGCCGCCCTACCTGCTCGCGCTCCTGACCTCGAAGGGCGAAAGGCTGGACCGGTTGAAGCGCGGGGCGGCGGCGGTGACGGTTCCATTTTCTTTTGCTGTCCTCATGGACGCTTTTTTTCAATACGTCATTCTCAGAGCCGTCAGCATTCGAGCCGCTGTCGGCGTCGGAATTCTCCTTATCGCCGTGCCCTATATTCTCAGCCGGGCCATGGTCAACCGCCTCTGGAGAATCGGTTGCCGCCGGGCGCAGCAGCGCGCTTGAGCCTGCCGACGCCCGCGCTGAATATTCATGGAATGCGCCGCCCTGCCCGGCGAGCAAGGCTCGCGGCCACCCTTCCTACGGCGGCACTCGCCGCCGGGCCGCGCCGTGCGCCTGAAGCTTCGTCGCGCCGCGCGGCGATTCTGGGACCGAGCCGATCAGCGCCCGAGCGCCTCTTCGATCAATGCTCGCTGATCGGCGAGCCAGGGGGAGAAGCCGACGGAGAACGGCTTGTCGAGGACGAAGATGGTCAAGTACGCCGCGCCGATGAGCAGCGCGAGCCCCGCGACGAAAAGGAGCTGCACCGACCGAGGCTCCAGGTGCACGAGCGTGCTGACCCCGACCGCGTAGGCGCCGCCGAAGAGCAGGACCGACCAGACGAGCCAGGGGAGCGACTGGCGCATCATCGCCAGCCGTTGGCGCCGCTGCTCGCCCAGGCGCCCGAGGGCTCCGAGC
The DNA here is from genome assembly GCA_963772225.1 of uncultured delta proteobacterium. Lineage (GTDB taxonomy): Bacteria > Myxococcota > Myxococcia > Myxococcales > UBA5297 > CAVYWD01. Next base: position 73,448 of record CAVYWD010000003.1, read on the forward strand.
GCCGCGGCCTGCGCGTTGGTCTCGCCGCCGTCGCGCGGCTTGAACGTCAGGAGGAGCCGCCGCACGCCTGCCAGGGCTTGCGTCGAGCGCGCCGTCGCCGCACGGTCGCCGGCCTCCTGCGCCAGGCTCTCGAAGTAGTCGCGACAGCCCCGGCGCACGCCGCCGGCGACGGGCGCGGGGAACGCCTCGGCGAGGGACGAGAGCTCCAGGAGCTCGTTCAACTCCGCCGACGCGACGTCGCGGGCGCGGTCGAAACGGTCCATCGCGGCCGTGAGGACGAACGCCAGCATCACCCCGAAGATGCCGGCAATGGCGGTCATGAAAGTCCCGCCGGCGGGCTTCTGGTTCCTGATCAGGGTGTCCGCCGGGAGCCGCTTGCGGACCGCGGCCGCCACCGCCACCGAGGCGAGGACGAAGGCGAGGGTCGCGCAGACGGCCGGCAGGAGGAGCGCCATGGCTCGATGCGGGCGCCGCCGCATCGCCACAAAGGCTTTGCCCTCTCGCGGCGGATGGCTCGCCTGGCCGGCGGCCTTTCGGCCTCTACGGCGGGCGGCCCGTCGCCCTCTCGCTCGTCTCCGGCAGCGGCCGCCGCGCCGCTCGAGGTGAGGGCCGCAAGGCTCCCTCTCGGGCGGGCGGCCCGTGCGGGTGCGCGCCCGCGGCCGCCTCGGCGCGCTCGTCGAGCTTGGCGCGGACCCACCCGACGACCCGCGCAGCCACCGCCTGCGCCCCGCCCGATGCGTAGTGGACGCCGTCCTCCATCCGAGCGCGCACGAGCGTCCCGTCGGGGTCCCGCCGGTAGGCGGCGAACTCTCCGCTCTCGTCGCCGACCGCGCTCGCAGTCTCCTGAAACGTCACCCGCGCGAGCTGGCGCGCCTCGTCCGCGAAGATGGTGTTCAGGTGCCGCATCCGCCGGTCGTATCGGGTGGCGCGCATCGGCGGCAGCCCCAGCCAGAGGACGTCGGCGTCGGTGCCCGCCAGCGCCTGCATCATCGCCCGGACGCGGCCATGGTAGAGCTCGTCCCACGCGTCGCCGCCGTATTCCAGGACCCCGCCGCTCGCGCGAACCCGCTGCGCGTCGTTTCCCCCGAAGGTGCAGACGATGAGCCGCGGCTGGTGGGCCTGAAGGAGGTCTGGCACCACCGAGGGCCAGTCGAACACGTCCGGCCGCGCCAGCCCCGTCGCCTCGCGGTGCGCCTGGACGATGCGCACCTGCGGGTCGCCCGCGAGCCCCTGCGCGATGGCCGAGGCCAGGTAGGCGGCCATCATCGAGTCGCCGACCAGCAGCACCGTGGTCGGCTCGCCCTCAGCGGCAAGCAAGGGTCCGGAGAGCGGAGCGGGGGCCGGCTCCTCGCGGGTGGCGAGGTCGTCGGCGGCGCGGGGCCCTGGCGGTGCGGGAACCTCGCGCGCCGGGGGCGGGGGCCGAGCCTTGGCGCGGCCGTCGCTCCAACCCCGGGCGAGCAGCGACGACGAGCGGTCAGTCGCCGCGAAGCGGTCGGCGAGCCAATCGGCGCCGGCCACGGCGAGCCGACGGGGAGCGGTCAGCCGTGCCGCTTGGGCGGCGCGCTGCCACGGTTCGATCATGGCCAGCCAGAAGTCCTGCGCCGGCCCCACCTCCATGCGCGTCGCCCAGGTGTGGAGCCCGTCGGCGTCCAGCGCGAGCAGCGTGAGCGCAAACGCGGCGAGCACCCCCGCGGCGTGGCGCAGCCGGTACGTCCGGCTCGTCCGCCCGTCGAGGTAGCGCTGGACTGCATCGGAGATCACCTGTGCGCCGCCTCCTCGCCGGTCAGAACTGGAAGTAGATGAAGGGCGCCACGCCCGAGGGGCCCAGCGCCTCGATGGCGAGCACCGCCAGCGCGAAGGCCGCGCCCTGCGCCGGGATGGGGAGCCCCGAGAAGCGGGCGCGGGCGCGTTCGCGCAGGGCCAGGGGCAATGCCTGGCCGAAGAGGCCCGCGGCGATGGCCGAGACCGCAGCGACGGTGAGCCACGGCCCGGCTCGCCAGGGTTGGCCCAGCGCGCGCAGCAGGGCGAGGCCCGCGCCCAAAGATGGCGCCCGGAAGAGCACCCAGCCCAAACAAACGAAGTGGAAGGTGAGCAGGCGCGCGACGGCGGGCCACCCCGCCCACCCGCGCAGCGCGCGGACCGCGGGGCTCTTCGCGTCCGCCCAGAGCCGGTGGACGGCGAGCCCCGCGCCGTGAAGCGCGCCCCAGAGGACGAAGCTCCAGGCGGCGCCGTGCCAGAGCCCGCCGAGCACCATGGTGACGAAGAGGTTCAGGAGGGTGCGAGCGCGCGTGCCGCGAGAGCCGCCGAGCGGGATGAAGAGGTAGTCGCGCAGCCAGCTCGAGAGCGAGATGTGCCAGCGGCGCCAGAAGTCCTGCGGCGAGCCCGCGAGGTACGGCGCGTCGAAGTTCTCCGGGAACCGGTAGCCGAGCAGCAGCGCCGAGCCGATGGCCATGTCGGTGTAGCCGGAGAAGTCGCAGTAGATCTGCGGCGGCGTAGCCGTACACCGCGAAGAGCGCCTCGAGCCCGCCGTGCAGCGCCGGGGCCTCGAAGGCGGGGTCCACCAGGTGGCCGGCCAGGAAGTTGGCGACGAGCACCTTCTTGGCGAGACCCAGGACGATCAGCTCGACGGCGCGAGAGACCTGCAGGTCCTCCGGGTCGGGCGGGCGCGCGAGCTGTGGCAGAAACGTCGCCGCGCGCAAGATGGGGCCGGCGACCAGCTGGGGGAAGAAGGCGACGTACAGGAGCGCATCGAGCGCGCGGATGGGGCCCTGGATCTTGCGGCGGTAGGCGTCGACCATCAGCGAGATGGCGTGGAAGACGAAGAACGAGATTCCCACGGGCAGCGCGAACTGCGGCAGGTGGCCCGGAGAGAGCCGCGCGCCGAGGGCGTCCAGGACCACGAAGGCGGTGCTGGCGGCGAATCCGGCGTACTTGAAGACCGCGAGCGGCAGGAGCGCCAGCGCGGCGCCGGCCGCCAGGACAGCTTTGCGGTCGGCTCGGCTCTTCAACCTCTGCAGCGCGCGGCCCACGCCAAAGGCGAGCAGCGAGATGCCGACGAGCAGGGGGAGGAAGCGGACGTCCCAGTGCGCGTAGAACGCATAGCTGGCGGCCAGCAGGAACGCCTTGTGGGCTCGGGGGCGGGCGCGCAGGGCCCAGGAGACCGCGAACGCAGCGAGGAAGAAGAGCGCGTAGTCCGCGGTGGGAAACAACATGCGAGGGCTCCGGCGCCTGCGCGCGAAGCGGCGAGGAGCGCGCCCTTTGACCTAAGGCCGCCCCCGGCAGGAGAGGGTAGGCGAGCGCGCGGGCCGCCGCAAATTCCTGAGGTGGGAGAACCTGCGTGCGCCAGGGAAGGCTCTTTCGCTATAGCTTCACCGTCGCGCCCTGAAGCTGGGCAGTGAGAAGGAGCAGGAAACCCCATGGATGAGCGAATGACGAAGTTCTTCGACTCGGCGGCCTTCGGGGTCGTCGGCGCGTCGACGGCGCGGGAGAAGTACGGAAACAAAGTGCTGCGCTGCTACGTCCAGAACGGCCGGCGGGCCGTCCCCGTGAACCCTCGCGAGAGCGCCGTGGAGGGCATCGCCTGCGTCGCGAGCGTGGAGGAGCTCCCCGCCGACGTGAAGAGCATCTCGGTCATCACCCCGCCCAAGGTCACCGAGCAGGTCGTTCAGGCCGCCATCCGGAAGGGCATCCAGAGCATCTGGATGCAGCCCGGCGCCGAGAGCGAGCGAGCGCTCGAGCTCTGCGGCGAAGCGGGCGTGAACGCCATCGGCGACGGGAGCTGCCTGCTGGTGGTGCTCGGATACCGCGAGCACTAGCGGGAGCCTGTTGCGAAAGTCGGCGCCTGTCGCTCGGGGTCCTCGCCCCCCAACCCCCTCCCCGCTCGCGGGGAGGGGGCGAAGGAGCACTCGCGCCACACGTTCTAGCGACACTGCGCTTTAGACCGGCCAGGCATGTTGGACAGGGTGTGGCCCAGCCTCGCGTCGATAGGCGAGGCCATCAGTGACACATGTTGCAGCCGTTGCTGCTCTTGCCGTTGTTGACGCCGGGGTTCTTGGGCTCGTGCACGAAGGTCCAGATGTTGGTCGACGAGGTCGTGCTCGAGTACGAGTGACACGCGCCGCAGTTCGTCATGTTGCTCGAGGTGTGGGCGCTGGTGAACGAGCGGTCCTCGTGGGAGCCGGTCACGCTCTGGGTCTGGCTGAAGGAGTGGCTGCCCGCGGACATGGCGTAGGTGAGGCTCGGGGTGTTGGTGAGCGTCGTGTAGATCTGGCTCTGGAAGGCGTGGCAGGTGCCGCAGCCGCTGGCGTCCGCGGTGGCGTTGGCGTGCGGGTAGAGCAGGTTCGTCGTCGTGTCCTTGAAGCCCGCGAAGTTGATGTGGCAGGTGATGCAGCCGTTGCCGTTGCTCACGCCGCCGTAGTGGCTCGAGGCGGCGACCGATAGGTGCAGCGTCGCGCTCCCCGACTGGCCGTGGCAGGTGTTGCAGTCCAGCGTCGAGCCCTTCGTCGTGCCGCTCGAGGCGTGAGATTCCGGCGGCGCCAAGCCAGTTCGCCGCGCTCGCCGTGCCGGTGCCGGGCCAGGTGTGGCAGGAGCTGCAATCCTGGGCGGAGGTGCCGCTGAGCGCCGAGTGGTCGAAGGCCGTGAAGCTCGACCCGGGCTTCACGTTCAGGTGGCAGTCGGTGCAGCGGGCGGTCGTGGCGTTCGCGATGAGCGGGCTGGCCGCCGTGAAGCTCCGGTGGAAGGACGCCTGCGCCCACTCTTTGCCCTGTACGCCCGAGGCCGTCGAGGCGCCGACCTGGGTGTGGCAGAAGCTGCAGTCGTGGCTCGTGACGTTGAGCTCGGAGTGCGTCAGCGGGTCGTGGGCGTTCGCGGCCGCCGCGCTCGAGGTGGTGACCGTCGACGAGTCGGTGAGGCCGGAGGGCTGGTTGTCGCTCGACCCGGGGGAGCTCCCGCCGCCGTGGCAGGTGCTGCAGGCCGTGACGCCGGAGGCGGCCGCGTGGAACGCGGTGCTCTTGCTCCAGCTCGTCTTCGTCGCGTCCGAGGCGTGGCAGGCGACGCAGTCCTTGCCGGCCACGGGCGAGGCGCCGTGGCTCATCCACTGGCCGCCGTTGGTCGAGGTGCCGCCTTCGGCGAAGGCGTAGGTCACGCTGCTCTGGGTGCGGGGCGTCGGCTCGGTCGCGGTGTGGCAGTCGTTGCAGGCCGAAGGCTGCGTCGAGAGCGAGGCGTGCAGAGCGCCCGTCTTCCAGAGCGAGGCGGCGGCCGGCTGCGTGGTCGCCTCCCCCAGCGCCTGAGCGTGGCAGGTCTGGCAGGCCTGGATCGTCAGACGGGTCGAGCGGTGCTTCATGGCGTAGTTGGTCGCCGACGCCACGTCCGCGCTCGCTGCGTCGGCCATGAGCGGGTAGTGGCAGGCGACGCAGTCGGCCGGCGTCGCGGAGTTGATCTTCGCGTGGAACTGGCCGTCGGACCAGTTGCTCCCGGGCGTCGCGTGGCAGGTGCCGCAGTCGAGCTGGGAGACCGAGGTGACGCTCTTGCCTCCGATGGTCGCGGTTGCGGCGAATGCGGCGGAGTGATCGATCGGCAGAAGGTCCGAGGCCGAGCGCTCCACGACGTTCGGCGGCCGCATCTGACTGTGGCAATCGAGGCAGGACGTCGGCTGCGCTTGGGGAGTGACGGCCGCGCCCAGCGTCGCCTGGAAGTTGTCGAAGGAGGCGTGGAGCTTGCCGTTCGTGTAATCCGCCACGGTGGTCGAGCCGGCGGCGTGGGTGTGGCAGTGCCAGCACTTGGAGGAGTCCGGCGTCGTCCCCGCGTTCAGCGCAGCCGGCAGCGCCGCGGAGGTGTGCAGCATGGCGTTGTTCAGCGTCACCGACGACGACGTCATGCCGGTGACCAGGTTGCTCGCGTTGCGGCTGAGGGCGAGGGTGGTCACGCTGATGAACTGGCCCGGAGAGGCGACGAGCGAGATGCCCGGGTAGGTTTGTCCGCCCTGCCAATCCTTCAGGCTGACGTACGAGGCCTGGGTGACCGTCGCCTGGTGGCACCCGACGCAGTCGCCGTTCCCCGCAGTGGCGTGGTCGAAGCTCTGCGGCGACCCCACCGGCTGCGTCGGTCGCTGAGTCAGGTGGCAGGCGAGGCAGGACGAAGGCTGGCGCGCGGCGTGGTCGAAGGAGCCGCCGACCCACGTCTGAGTCCCGCCCCAGGCGCCGCCCGTCCCGGGCCCTGTGTGGCAGTCGGCGCAGTCGCGGGAGTCGCCATGGTTGAATCCGCCCTGGGAGTCGCCAGTGAAGTCGAACGGCGCGGTGGAGGAGGGCGCGCTCTGCCAGGAGCTCGTCGGGTTCACCGTGGCGCTCGGCCGCTCGCCCTCATGGCACGATAAGCAGCTCGCCGGCGTGCTGCTCCCGGCGGCGTGGAATCGGCCGCCGGCCCAGGAGGTCCACTGCGTCGCTCCGCCGCTCGCGTGGCACGCGGCGCAGTCGCCCATGAACGCGGTCTGCTGGTGGTCGAGCTGGAGCCCCGCGGGCAGCGAGGCGCCGGGGCTGGCCAGCGCGGCCACGGGGCGGGAGTTCGCGTGGCAGTCGAGGCAGGTCGTGGGCTGGGGCTTGCTCGCCGACGTCAGCGCGGGGTGAAACGTGGCCGGTGAGCTGCCGTCGACGCCGTGGGCCCAGGGGGTGGCGCTCGCGGCGGTCGGCGGCGCGTGGCAGACGCTGCAGTCCTGCTGGACCAGCGCGGACGTCGTGGGCGAGCCCGAGGCCCACGCGACCGCGTCGTGCTTCATCTCCGGGGAGGCGGGGTTCCGGGGGCTCAAGGGCGCAGGCCCGACGAAGCCCGGGGGCGCCGCGGCCGCGTGGCAGCTCGAGCAGCCGGTGGGCTGGGCCGCGAGCGACGCGTGCAGCACCCCGGGGAAGTAGGTCTGGGTGGCGGCGTTGGGGTGGCAGGCGGCGCAGGCCGACATCGTATCCGCGGGCACCTGGCTCGAGCCGTGGTTCATCGTCATCTGCAGCGTCTGCTGCTGGGCCGTGAGCTGGACGATGGAGGTGCCGGCGTAGGAGGGGATCTGAGAGGTCAACACCACGTTCTTCGAGGGGTCGAACGCGTCGGCGGGCGCGCCCGTCGCCTTGTTCCAGGCGACGGTGTTGTGGCACGAGCCGCAGTCGGACGAGATGGTCTGATGGGTGAACCCCGCCACCGGCAGGGCCGCGAAGGAGGCGCCCACGTCGTGGCAGGAGGCGCAATTTCCGGTGATGCCGAAGTGGTCGTAAGGGACGCTTTTGGTGTGGCACGCGTAGCAGGACGTCGCCCCGTAAGCGTACCCCGCGGCGCTGAGGTGGAGCGGGTCGGTGGAGGTCTGCGCGTGCTCGTGGCAGCTCGTGCAGGTGAAGTCGGTGAAGCTGTTCGACTGGGCGTCGTGGCACGAGTCGCAGGTGAGGGTGCCCTGAGACAGCGCGCGGCCGAGGGTGTGGCTCCCGGAGGTGATGGGGAACCAGGTGTGGCTCGCGGCCGCGACCGGCTTGTTTCCCGAGCCTGACCCGAAGCAGGCGGTCAGAAGGGCGAGGCCGGCGAAGGCGAGTCGACGTCCGAGAGGAGCGGAGCTCATAACTCATCCTAGACCGACTGCGCAGTCGATCGATCACAGCGGCCCCTGGCTCCTTCTGCTGAAAAGGCCCCGCGGCGTTTCCCGCTCGCCCAACGAAGCGGAAGCGGTGCTCGCGTTTCCGGGCCACCGCGGAGGAGCTGCATTACACCCGAAGGAGTGCGGCGACCGGCGGCCGAGAGCTTCCGCGGGTTTCTCCAGGGGACGCGGAGTCGAAGGTCGTCGCCTTGGCTCGAGCCCAGGCCATGGGCTCCTTGGAACCTGGGTTCACCCACTTCTGCGGACCTCGCGCGCGATGCCGGCGCCGCGAGTCGTCCTACCTTAAGGCCCGCCCAATTGCCGCTTCCTCGTGAAGCGAGGAGGCAAGCGAAGGGGCCGAGTCCAGTGCTGTTTGGAGGAGGGTGAACCCATGAGAATCGGAGCTTTGCTGCGCGCAGGCCTCTGCGCAATGGCGGCGATGCTGATCGTCGTCGGGGACGCGAAGGCCTCTGGGGAGGAGCGGCCCGAGAAGGACCGGCCGATCATGCCAGGCGGCGTAGTGGCGTCGACCGTCCCGGCGAATGGCGACGTCAACCCCTACGGCGTCGCGTTCGTGCCGCGCGACTTCCCCAAGAGAGGACCGCTCAATCCGGGCGACATCCTCGTCTCCAATTTCAACAACAGCCAGAACCTGCAGGGCACGGGGACCACCATCGTCCGCGTGACGCCGGGCGGGCAGACCTCGCTCTTCTTTCAGGGAACCGCCCCGCTGGGTTTGACGACCGGTCTGGCGATCCTGAAGAAGGGGTTCATCATCGTCGGCAACTTTCCTTCCGCCGACGGGACCTGCCAAACGGCGCAGCCGGGTTCGCTCCTGGTGATCGACAGCGCGGGGAACCAGGTCGCGAACCTGGCCGACGCGAACATCGCCGGCCCCTGGGACCTGACGGTGGACGACGACGGCGACCGGGTCACCGTTTTCGTCTCCAACGCCCTCACCGGGAACGTCGTGCGGTTTCGCCTGCAGCTCTCCGGCACTCCCGCTCTGACGGACGCGACCACGGTGGCCTCGGGGTACGTCCATCGCTGCGACCCTGCGGCCTTCGTGGTGAGCCCGACGGGGCTCGCTCTGGATGAGAGGAAGCACGTCCTCTTCGTCGCCTCGACCGGCGACAACGCCGTGTTCGCCGTGGAGCGCGCGGTCCACCGGAACGACAGCGCGGGCCTCGGCACGCTGGTCTTCAAGGACGACGCCCATCTCCACGGGCCCAACGGCATGGCCCTCGGTCCCTCGGGTCACCTCTTCGTCGGCAACTCGGACGTGATCAATCCGGATCCCAACCAGCCCAGCGAGTACGTCGAGTTCACGGAGGGCGGGAAGTTCCTCACCCAGCTCTCGGTCGACCCCGCGCAGGGAGGCTCCTTCGGCGTCGGCGTGGAGAAGCCGCGGGACGGCCACGTGCGGCTCGCGGTGGTGAACGACAACCTCAACCGGCTCATCGTCTATACGCTCCGGGCTCCAGAGCAGAGGGACGACGGCGAATCGAGGTGACGCCTCACCCCCCAACCCCCTCCCCGCTTGCGGGGAGGGGGCGACAGGGGAGAGGATTTCGGCCGGTTCGCGTGTTTCGGCCGGTTCGCGTTGGCGTCCGACGCGAGCTTCAGTAGTCTTTTGAGAACACCACGTTTGCGCCGCCTCGTCCCTGGTCGCCGTATTCCGACTCGACGCTGACCCGGGGGCTGATCTGGTATTCCACGCGGACCTCGTTGGCGTTCTCGCCGTGCTCGGTGTCGGCGCCGAAGTTGCGGCGGTAGCCCAGGTAGATGCGGTCCTTGACGTAGGTACCGGCCTCCACCCTCGTCTGCTGCGCGCGCGTGTCGGCGCCTACCTCGACCTGGAGCACGTCGAGCGGCACCTTGTTGGAGAGAAGCCGCCGCAGCCGCGAGGCCAGGAAGTTGCCCGCCACCGACGCCGCGCCGCTGCCCGCCGTCACGCCGCCCGACCCGCGCTTGAGCTCGCGCCGGCCGGTGGCGATGAGCGTGGCTATCTCCGTCTCGTCGAGCGCCGGTTCGCTCGACAGCTCCAGCTTGGGCTTCTGGGCGGTGCCGGTGATGGCGACCTTCACCTTCACTTGCTCCCGCAGATTGTCGTGCGTGGCGCGCAGGTCCAGGTGGGGGTCGCCGACCGGGTCGGAGGACCAGGTGAGCTTGCTGCGGCGGATGTCGAACCGCCGCCCCAGCGCCTCGGCGCGCCCGTCCTTGAGGACGGCCTCGCCCTTGAGCTCGAGCCGACCCGACCTCAAGGTGCCGGTGACGTCTACCCCGGCCACGGCCTTCAGGTCGCTCGACTCGAGCTCGACGTTGTCGGGCGCGACGAGGTGAATCTGAAGGGCGACGCCCTGCTCGCCCGCGGGCTCCGGCTCGGCCGCCGCCGCCAGCTGCCTGGCCGAGGGCGCCTTGCCCAGCCGCACGAAGACGTCCGGGTGCGCCTCCAGCGGCTGCAGCTCCTTGCCGCCGATGAGCTCCGGGAGCTGGACCTGCACGCGCCCGAGCCGCACGTCGAACGCCGCTGACGTGCCGTGAAGCTGCCCGGTGAGGTGCTCGGTCGCGCCGGTCAGGAACGCGACCAGCCGGTCGTTGGCGACGAGCGGCAGATTCTTCGCCTCCAGGCGCCCTTGGATTTGGTACGGCTCGGCGGTGCTCGCGCGGTCGCCGCGCGCGTCGAACATGAGGCTGCCGTTGCCGGCGCGCGCCTTGAGCCGCGACACCTCCAGGTGGCGGTCGGACGCCGAGAGGTCGAGGTCGACCTCGCGCCAGGTGCCGAAGCCCGGCAGGGCGACCTGACCGCCGCGGAGCTGGGCGCTCCCGCGCGGCACGGGCGAACCCAAGGTCCCGGTCACCTCGCCCGAGAGCGTCAGGCTCCCCAGCAGTTGCCGCGCCGGCGCGAAGAGCGCGGCCGTCTTGAGGTCCAGGTCCTTGGAGCTCAGCCTCGCAGTCACAGGGGCCGCCGCCCAGTCGGGCCCCTTCAGGAGCGAGGGCAGGCTCAGGTCGACGCCCACGTCGGCCGACAGCGCGGCGCTCCCGCCGGCCGCGGGCAGCACCTGCGCGGCGAGCGACGCCTCCTTGGCCCGATAGGCGCCCTTCGCCTCCAGGCGCCCCAGGCTCTTGTCGCCCGATGCGAGAGACGAGGTCGAGGCCGCGACGTCCAGAGAGGGGTCGCCCAGCGTCCCGCGCAGGGTGGCCTCGAGGGAGCCTTTGCCCGCGGCGAGGTCTCGCGAATAGCCCAGCGCGGAGGGAAGGTCGATGGAGCGGAGCTGAAGGTGCGCCTCCACCGGCGCCGCGAAGAGCGCGCCGCGGTCGAGCGAACGCACAGGGTCGAGGGCGAGCCTTACGTCCAGCGCGGCCGCCGGGGCGCCGTGCCAGCCGAGCTTCGCAGAGAGGGCGACCTCGCCGGCGCGCGCGCTGACGTTCGCGGCGAGCGCGAGCCCCGTGAGGCGCCCGACGGCGCCGCCCACGACCGACGCGCGCAGCTCGCCTCGCGGCGCGCCCAGGGAGCCCTCGAGGTGGCCCTCGACGGTCGCCGCGCCCTCGGCGCCAACTGGGAGCACGGACCCGGCGAACGGCGCGAGCGGCGCGCCTTGGGCGAAGAGCGTCGCCTGGAGCGGCGCCGAGAGCAGCGCGCTCGCCGCGGGCCGCCGGAGCAAGGCGCCCAAAGGCATTCCTATCTGGGCGCTCGCCTGGAGGGGAGCGCCGCCCGCCTTCGCGGTGAGCGACGCTCGGGTCTCGCCGTTCGAGTCGAGCTGCAGCCGCACGTCGGCGGGCGGCCCCTCGCGCCAGGCGGCGCGCTTTGCCGTCAGCACGGCGCGCGCCCCGGGCCGCTCGACGGTCCCCGCGAGGTCCAGGTCCAGGTCGGCGACGCCCGCGAGCGCCGCCGTGGGCGAGGCGAGCCGCGCGAGGTCCGAGAGATCGGCCCGCTCGATTCGCGCGTGGGCTTCCACGGGCGCGCTGCCCGCCGCGCGCCAGAGCGCCCGGGGGAGGTTGGCCGCGAGCTGCGCGCGCGACGGGCCCCGGGTGAGGTCGAGGCGGCCGGAGACGCGCTCGGCCCCCAGGGCCAGCTCGAGGTCGGCGTCGACGCCGCGGAGGCGAGCCGTCCCGAGCGCTCGGCCGCGGAGCCGCCCGCGCACCTCCGGCCGCGCGAGGGGCCCGCTCAGCTGCGCCTCGAGGTCCACCTGGCCCGAGAGCCGCTGCCGCTCGAGCGCCCGCGGGAGCAGAAAGCCGGGGATGGACGCGAGCTCCAGGCGCCGCGCTTCGACGGCGAGCGCGAGAGCGCCGCGGCTCGCTCCCCCGCGCGCGTCGAGCTGCTGGTCGCCCGAGCGCAGCAGCAGGTGGTCCACGAGAAAGCCGTCGCGCAGGTCGACGTGGGCCGGCGCCGCCATGGCCCACCGCGAGGCGCGGGTCGCGAGCTCGAGCCGGTCCATGCGGGCCCCGCGGTGGTCGGGGTCGATGTCTCCGCGCAGGCGCGCCTTGAGGCCGGCGAGCCCCGCGGTGCTCAGGTCGGCGCTGAACGCGCGCCGCTCGGCCGCGACGTTCAGGTCCAGGTTCGTGAACGGCAGCTCGCCCGCGCGCCCGCGCCCGGCCGCGGCGGTCGCGCGGAAGAGGAAGGGCCTTCGCGCGTCGGGGATCTCCCCTTGGAGCGAGAGCCCTTCCACGAAGAAGCTGCCGCTCTCCAGGGACGAAAGCCGCCCCGCCACTTCGATTCGAGGGGCCTTCGGCGGCCCGAGCAGGCGCGCCGTGAGCTCGCCGCGGCCGTCGAGGTGGGGCGTCTCCACGTCGAACAGCCGCTCCAGCGCGGCGCCGAACCGGGAGGCGCTCTCGAGGTGGAGGGTGACGGCGAGGTCCACGGCGTCCGGGCGCGCGCGGCCGCGCAGCCCGACCCGGCCGCCGGGGAGGTCGGCGAGGAAGGAGCGCACGGCCACCTCGTCGCCCTCTAGGGCGAGGCTCGCCGAGGCGGAGGCGACGGTTACGCCGGAGGCTCGCGACGGCTCGAGCGCGAGCTCGAGGTGCCCGCGCCGCGGTGAGCCAGCGTCGAGCGCGCCCTCGAGCCGGCCGTTCAGCGCAGTCGTCGGCAGGCCGGCGAAGAGGCTCGCGAGGTCGGCGCTCGAGAGGGTGGCTTGGGCCGCGGGCGCGAAGGGCGACAGGCCGGCCTTGCCAAGGAGGTGGACCTGCCCCGCGCCGGCGGCGATGCGCGCGTCGACCGCGAGCGCGCGCGCGTCGACCGAGAAGGTTCCCGACGCCGAGAGGCCCGAGGCGAGGGGGTGGCCGGGGAAGAGCGCGTCGAGCAGCGCGCGGGGGACGGCGAGCTCGCTCACGGCGGCGTCGAGGTGCGCGCGCGAGAGGCGGCCCGAGACCTGGACCCGCGTCGAGGGGCCTCTCAGCGAGACCGCCTGGATGGCGAGCGGCTCGAACGGCCCCTGGTCGGAGCCGCCCTGGCAGGCGACCTGGAGCGAGAACGGGCCGGCGATGGGCGCGGCGAGCTCGCCCGCGGCGTCGCCTTCGAGCTGGGAGCCCCGGCCCGTGAGGCGGCCGCGGGCGTGGAGAAAGACGCGCTCGAGCGAGACAAGGGGCGGGGCCTTTGGCGCGAGCCGATATTGGAAGGCGAGCCCGTCGATGGCGATGCGGTCGGCGTAGAAGGCCACGTCCGGCCCGCTCGAGCTCTGGCCCGCGCCCCCGCCCGCGCTCGAGCGCGGGGGCGCCAGCGCGCGGGCGAGGTTCACTCCGCCGGGCTGGTTCTCCAGGGCGAGGAGCGCGCCGTGCACCTCCAGGCTCGAGGCCTCGATGCGCCGGGCGGCGAGGGCCGGCAGGATGAGCTGCGCGCGGAGCTCGTCGATGCGGGCGACGAGCTGCCCCTCGGGGTCAAAGAGCGCGACGCCCCGGAGCTCGAGGGCTCCGGTGGGGTGGAGGTCGAGTGCCGCGACCTCGAGCCGGCCCTGGATCTGGGCGTTGATGCGCGGGAGGGCCACGGCGAGCAGGCGACGCTCGCCGGGCGGCGACGAGAGGTACAGGAGCGCCGCGGTGGAGAGCCCCAGGACGGCGGCCAGCCCCCCGAGCGCGGCGAGGGCCAGGCGGCGGAGGGCGAGGCGCGAAGGTCGCGGGCGATCCATGGCGGGGGCAGAACGCCCGATCGGCTACGTCTACTCCCTGCGCGATGGCGGGCCTACGGTGAGGACGATGGCGACTCGCGGAGCGCCGGCCCATCCCCGCGAAAGGCTCCTGCCGACGCCCGCGAAGAGGCGCACCTTTCAGGGCGCTCGCCTGGTAATCTCGCGCCGTGTCCAGCCCCATCGCCCCGTGGCCAAGGCCTCTGATGCAGCCCGGTGGAAGGCCGAACGCCTTTCACCTCTTCTGTTTCGCGCCGAGGTTCGCGCCCCCCGGCGCGCCCCTCAGCCCCGAGGGCGCGCAGCACTGCGAGGTGCGCCACCTGCCGCGGGCGGCGGACCCGCGCTGGTTCGACGGCTTTCGCAGCGGCTCGCTCCGGGCCCTCGCCCGGTCGGCGTTGGCCGACCTGTCGGCGCTCGACGCGGCGGCCGAGGTGGTCGTCGTCATCGCCCAGAGGCCGGATGCGGCCGACCTGACGCATCTTCAGGCCGCGTGGGCCTTCGCCCAGGACGCCGTGGGCCGAGGGGCGACCGTCGTCCTCGACGCCCAGTCGAACCGGTTCTGGTGCGGCGCCGAAGTCGCCGACTGGCCGGCGAACCGGCCGTTCGCCCTCTCGAGCGAGGTGAACATCGTCGTCGAGGCCGAGGAGCGGAGCGGCGCCGCGTCGGCGGTGCACACCCGCGGGCTGGCCAAGTTCGGCCGGCCAGACCTCGTGGCCTTCGACGTCCCCTCGGGCGAATGGGACGCCACGGCGGCGCTTCTGCGCGTCGCCGCGATGCGCCTGGCCCTGGGCGCGGTCCTTCGCCCGGGCGATTCGATGCCCATCGACGGCGGCTCCGTGCACTTCAGCCAATACGAAACGGACCCGTTGCATTTGAATAATGAGGCGCTGCTCGTGAGCATCTCGGCTGCCGCCGGGCCATGAATGGCCCGGCTACGCTTACAAAGCCGGCTGAAGCCGGCTGGGGATAGAAGGGCAAGGGAAGGTTTTGGGCTCGAGCTTCGACAGTCGTAACGAAGCGAGGATTTGTGGTTCTTCTCAATCCCCGGATTTGTGCGACCCCGTGCGAGCCGGAAGGTCCAAGCCCGGCGTACGAACAAATCGGAATGCATCGTCTCGTCCCCTCTCTTTCAGTCTTCATTCCCCAGCCGGCTTCAGCCGGCTTTGTACGCGTAGCCGGGGGCTTCAGCCCCCGGCGGGGCGCAATCATGGCGATCGGCTGCGGCTCAGAATGCCTCGCCGATGCTGAAATGGAGCGCATAGCGGGCGATGCAGGCATAAGTATTCGCTCCGCAGGGGAGCGGGAACGGGTTCCCGGCGCTGTCGACGATGAAGAGCGGCGGGTTGTTGAGCCGATAGCCGAAGTCGAGGCGCACCGGGCCGAACATGGTCTGGTACCGGAGGCCCAGGCCGGCGGCGTAGTTCATGGTCGAAAAGCTCAGCTCGGAGACCGTGGGCTGCACCTCGCCGAGGTCGAAGAAGAAGGTCAGCCCGAAGCTCGACGTGATGGACGTCCGGAGCTCGAGCGAGGCGCCGAGCATTCCGTTGCCGCCGACCGGGATGAGCTCCTGGGGGAAGCCCCCGCAGGAGGTGTTCGGGCCGCAGCTGACGACGACGCTCGGGGCGAGCTGGCGATTGCCGTAGCCGCGCTCGATGGCGGTGCCGCCCAAGTAGAAGCGGGTGAGCACGCTCGAGACCTCCCCCGTGGCCGGCAGCAGGAAGCCCGCGAGGGCGCGCGCCGCCAACGTGTGCGGGCCCAGGGGGAGGTAGCCGCGGACCTCGGGCGCGATTCGCACGTAGCGGTAGATGCCTCCCAGGACGGGGCTGCCCTCTTGCAGAGAAAGGCTGAGCCAGCCCCCGCGCCTCGGCTGCGCCGCGTTGTCGCGCAGGTCCCACGTGAGGCGCTGCTCCAGGAACGCGAGCCGGCAGACCTCTTGGTGCTGCGCGCAGTTGTCGAGCGCGGCCTCCTGGGTCGCCGCGCTGCTGCCGACGCTGGAGACGGCGTTGGAGACCACCGGGCCCGAGAGCTTGAAGAGCTGAAAGTTGTAGGAGGGCACCAGAGTGACCCGGCGCGTGAGGCGCGCGATGACGCCGAGGCTGGCCCGCGCCTCGTTGTACTCGAACCCCTGGTCGATGCCCCGCTCGAGCGCCACGGTGGCGGTGAGGTCCAGGTCTCTGGCCAGGAACTGCGGCTGCTGGAACGTGAGGCTGGTCAGGCCGGCGAGCCCCTTCGTCGAGTAGCTCTGGAAGAGGCTCGGGGCGAAGACCAGCGCCAGCTCGTTGGCGAAGGTGAGCCGGCGCAGGCCCCCGAGGAAGTCGCGGCTCGACCACTCGGCGGTGACCCTGGGGATCTCCTGGCGCGTCGGGTCCAGCGCGAAGCCGCCGCCCAGGCGCAGGGTGTGGAAGGGCGCCTCGCGCACGCTGATGATCACCGGGACGGTCGCCGTCGAGCGGTCCGGCGCGCCGCGGCTCACGCGCACCGTGGTGAAGACCCCCAGGTCCAGCACGCGCGCCTGGGCCGCCGCGAGCGCCGTGTCGCTGTAGAGGCTCCCCGGCTGGGCGCCGCGCAGCGCGGCGTCGACGATGGTCTTGCGCGGGACCCGCGCGGCGCCGGCGACCAGGAGCTCGCCGAAGCGGTATCGCTCGCCGGCAGTCACGCCCACTGCGACGGTCGCCGCCTCGGCCGGGGCGTCCACCTGGACCACGCCGTTCACCTCGGCCTCGGCGTAGCCCGAGTTCCGCAATCGGTCGCCCAGCGCGGCCTTGAGCGCGTCGTAGGCGTGCTCGGTGAAGACGTCGCCCTTCTTGAGCGGGAGCTCGTAGAAGAGCGCCGCGCGCACGTCGGGCAAAAGCGCGTCCGCGCCCTCGACGGCGAGCTCGAGCACGCGCACCGGCTCGCCTTCGACGAGGGCGAGGGTCACGTCCACCGCCCCTTTCCCGGCCGGGGTGACGCGGACGCTGGCGATCTGCGCGTGGTAGTAGCCGCGCGCCTGGTACAGCCGGAGGATCCGCTTCAGGTCGGAGTCGAGGATGGACGGGTCGAAGTAGTGAGGCGCGCTGAAGGGGATGCTGGGCGTGGCCGACGTGCTGATCTTCGAGCGGATCTCGTCGGCGGAGACGGCGCGCGCGCCCTCGATGGTGAAGTGGCGAAGTTTGGGGGCGCCGGGTTGCGGCGGCGAAGCGGAAGTCGTCGCGCATCCCGTGCCCAGGGCGACGCAGAGCACCGCGATTCGGGCGAGCGGGAGATCCACGGGCCCCAGGTTGCCATGCTCGGAGGTCGGGCGCGCAAGGGAGCGCTCGCCCGGTGGCCCGAACGTTTGCACGGCGTCGGACGGCGGCAACGGGCGCCCGAGGTCGGCTCTGTTGAGCCTCCCGGCGAGCGATGGGGCGGCCTCGATTCGGGTGACGCGGCGGTGCGCATCCGGCGCGAGACGGAACCCGAGCCGCCCCTCGCCTCGAGCGCCGCGATCAACGCCTCGAGATTCGAGGTCCGCCGCGCCTACTGCGCCAGCCGTCTCAGCCGCTCCGCCGCCGCCTTCAACGTCTGCCTCTTCTTGCAGAACGCGAAGCGCAGCATCTTCCCCGCGAGCTTCGGGTTCGCCGGGCAGAAGGCGCTCGGCGGCACCGCCGCGACGTTCGGCGGTCTGGACGAGCTCGCGCGAATACGCGACGTCGTCCAGGTCCGACCGAGCGCGAGTGATCGGCGAGGCAATGGCCGGGCGTGCCTTGCTTGATTCGATTCCGACGCCGCGCTGCCGGCGATGCGACCCGGGGCCGGGCTGGCGCCGCCGGGGCCGAGGTGCTGCCGTTCGAGCAGGAGGTTGTCGACATCCGGCTGACCGGCCGCGACAGCGTGATGACCAACGCGCAGAAGCTCGCGTCCATCGGCGGCGGCGGAACCAACTGCAGCGCGCCGCTCCGCCGGCTGAATCAGAAGGGGGCGAAGGGCGACCTCGTCGTCTTCGTCTCGGACAACGAGAGCTGGGTGGACGCGCGCGCCGGCCGAGGCACCGCGACCCTGGCGGAGTGGAGCGCGTTCAAGGAGCGCAGCCCGGGCGCGAAGCTCGTCTGCATCGATGTCCAGCCGTACGGGACGACGCAGGCCGCGGAGCGCGACGACATCCTCAACGTGGGCGGGTTCTCGGACGCCGTCTTCGAGCTGCTCGCCACCTTCGCTGAGGGGAAGCTGGACGCCAATCACTGGGTGGGGGCGATCGAGCGAACGGCGCTGGCGTGAGAGGGGGCTGCCGGCCGCGCTCGGCCGGCAGCCCACGGAAAGGAGATTCGTGGAAAGAGACCGAATGCCGCCGAGACTACATCTCCCAAATGCCCGTCTCGGCAATTCTCGTCGGTCTCGTCGAAAGCTCGGGGCGAATGCTTCGCGGGACTACATTCGGATATGTCCGTCTCGCAATGAGGGTCCTTGTCGCCTCGGACCTCTTCGATGTTGCAATCATCGAGGCTACTGCTCGGCGTTGCAGAGCTGTTGCGTTGCGCGCCCACGTTCGCAGCTCGTTGCACGAAGGCTGTCACGGCGCGCCTGTTCCGGCAGGCCGTTCCGCGCGCGCCCCTATCGTGGAACGGCGGAACAGGGAACGGGTTGGGCGACTCGAGGTCGTTGGGCCTTGAGCTCCGGCGACGACCCGCGCGGCTTCGTGCGCGGGGCGGCGCCGGAGCCACAGGGGGTCTGGGGGATGTAAGCCCCCAGCGTCGGTCGGCCGTGACGGGGCGAGCGGACGCTATCGAGGGCTGGTGGTTGGGGGAGGCAGCGGCAGGTCGAGCTGACAATCGGACGAGGTCGCCGGATGGGCGCTCGTCGGGACCAGCGCGGCTGTGGAGGCCGCGCAAAGATTCCAGCCGGAATCACTTCGGGCGATGACACGGTCGCGCTCGAGCGAGGCGAGGGCGTCTCCGAGCTTGAGGTTGTTGAGGCGGAGCTTGTTGCGCAGGGCGACGCGGGAGAGCGGCGCCTTGGCCTCTCGGAGGGCGTGGACGATGCGATCGGCGATGGGCGGCGGCGACGCAACGCTCGCGATCGCCTCGAGGAAGGGCTCGAGATGAGGAGTGGCACCGTCTGCGCCGAGGGCGAGCTGGAGGCCAAGTGGGGAGCGGGCGGGCGACGAGCGATGCTCGAGGGTGAGCAGGAGCTTGTCTTGCTTGCGGGTCAAGTAGGCAGAGCTGTCGGCCCAGGCGTGCAGGTCGCTGGAGCCGCGCAGCGCCTGGCCGAGCTGACGGCGGCTCTTCTTGCTCATGTGGTGGACGACGACAATCCCGAGGTCGTGGGCGCGCGAGAGCGCGCGCAGCCAGCCCAGGAGTGAAGAGACGTCTGCCGCGCTGTTCTCGTCGAGGGCGTGCAGGCGCACCAGGGGGTCGAGGATGAGCAGACGTGGCTTGATCCGGGTGACCGCCTGGACGAGCAGCGCCTGATCTTCAGCGTCGTCGAGGCGCATGCTGGGCATGTCGATGAGGTGGAGGTCGAGGGCTTCCAGAGGGATGTGCCGGTGGGCGCAGAGGGAAGCCAGGCGCTCACGGACGTGCGGGAGCGAGTCCTCGGCGAGATAGGCGAGCACGGGACCAGGCTGGTCTACCGGGAAGCGCCCCAGGCAGTGGGTGCCGGAGGCGACGCTGACCGCGAGGTCAAGCGCGAGCCAGGTCTTGCCGCTCTTGGGCTGACCTCCGATGAAGCCGACAGCCAGGTGGGACCAGAGGTCGCGGACGAGCCAGGCCTTCTCGGGCAGCTGGGCGGGAAGCTCGGCGGCACGCACGACGCGCAGGTGGCGCTCGGGGCGCGCGCTCTTGGCGGGCCCTTTCACGGGTACAGCTCCTGGCGGGCCTCGGCGACGTGCTGCGCGCCGACGGCGGTCTTCTTGGAGAGGGCGGCCCGCTCGAGCGCGGTGAGCGCGAGAGCGTCGGCGGCGCGCAGATTGCCGCGGGAGATCTCGTGGAGCGCCTCGATGGCGCCGGCGTCGAAGGGGTGCTTCTTGCAACCGGCGATGGCGCAGCGGTGCTGGACGTACTCGGTGAGCTCGTCGCGCGAGAGCAGCCGCAGACAGGCGTAGTGGTGGATGCGGCGGGCCACCGACTCCTGGTCGTCGCGGCCGAGGACGGTCTTGAGCTGGGGCTGGCCGCACAGGACCAGGCTGAGCACGAGGCGGCTGTCCATCTCGAAGTTGGTCAGGAGCCGGACCAGCGCGAAGGAGTCGCCGCGCAGGTCCTGCGCCTCATCGAGCAGGATGACGGGGCGCAGGCCTTCGCTGTGGACGGAGTGCTCGAAGCGCTCCTGGAGCGCGCGCACCAGGAAAGAATAGGCGCCCGCAGCAGATGCGCCGCAGGCGAGGGCAATCTCGCGGCAGAGGTCGCGCTTGGAGAGGTCGGTGACCTTGATGTAGCGGACCTGGTAGCGGGCCTCGGGGAGAGCGGCGGTGAGGCGGCGCAAGAGGGCGGTCTTGCCGGTGCCGGCCGGCGCGATGAGGGCGCCGCTGTGGCGGGCCTCGACGCAGCGTCTTAGGCCGTCAAAAGCCTCCTCGAAGAAGGGGAAAGCAAGGTAGTCCTGAATGCGGATTTCGCGCGTGAAAGGGGTGGCGTGAAAGCCGAAAGCGCTGCGAAGGTCAATCATGGCTCGTCTCCGTTCGTGGGGTTGCGGGTGGGGGGAAGAAAGCCGCCGTCGGGCCCCACGACGGGGCCGTGAGCGCGAGCGAAGGCGATGGAGGCGGCGGTCCTCGGGGTGCCCTCGTCATCGTCGGGCCTGGGGGCGCCGGGCGTTGCGCGGCGGGCAATCGCGTTGGCGGCGAGGTCGACCGGATGGATCTGGACGAGGTGGCTGTCGTGCGGGACGAAGAGCTCGCCGGACAGGAGATTTCGGCGAACGTTGATGGAGGTCTCGGCGTGGCCGCGGGGCACCTCGTAGTCGACGCCGTCGACGGGGATGACGTTGTCCTTGGAGACCTTGCGCACCTCGGTGACGACGAGCTTGTCGCGCAGGGCCTGCTCGCTCTCGGGGAAGCGCAGCGCTCTGGTGTCGAGGTCCCAGCGCGCCTTTGGCGTGCGCTGGTCGAGCGACTCGTGCGGCCTCAGGTTGTACTGGTGGTCGAGGAAGTGCTCGAGCCGCAGCTCGAGCGCGCCGCAGTCGTCGTCGACTTCGGCGGCGCACAGGCCGCGCAGCACCGCGGAGACGGCGGTCTGGTTGAAGCGCTCGATTTTGCCGTGTCCCTCGGGATAGGCCGCCGTGCCCAGAATGAGGTTGATGTCGATGCTCACGCAGGCGCTGAGGGTGTCTTCCGACTTGAAGCCGGGCCCGCGGTCGAGGAAGAGCGAGTCCATCAGGCCGTACTTGCAGATGACCTTGTACAAGCCGCGCAGGAAGAGCCGGGTGCTCTCGGAGGTGCCGACGACGCAGGTCAGGCCCTTGCGGCTGGCGTCGTCGAGAAAGAAGAGGGCGACGCGCTTGGTGCGGCGCGGGCCGGCGCGAAAGTGCTTGCCGTCGGCGAGCACCATCTGCATTCGGTGGGGGTAAGCGAAGCGGCGAGAGTCGAATCTCGCGCTTGCCGGGAACTCGTCGGAGCGCAAGCCCCAGACGCTTGCAGGCTCGCCAGACGGTGACGCGGTCGAAGGCCTCGTCGGCGCCGACGATCTCCAGCTCGCGGGCCCTGCGCAGCAGCTCGGGGACTGAGGCGTAGCGGTCGAGCTTCTTCTCCGCGCACAGGAAGTCGAGCAGCTTCGTCGGCAGCGCCGGGTAGGTCCGCGAAGTCTGGCTGCGAGCCGTGCGCAGGCCTGACCAGCCATTGGCCGCCTTGAAGTTCGACCACCAGCGATAGAGCGACCGGGTCGTCACCGAGGCGGCCTCGCCGCTCTGGATGATGAAGTGCGTCCGCGCGGCAATCTCGGCCACCGCCTCCTCGAGCTCCTTGCCGCCGGCGAGCTTCGAGCGCAGCTCGGCAATCACCTGGCAACGCAGGAGCTCATCCGGCGAAAGCAGCAGCAGCTCGTCGGGCGCTGGCGGTTTCGGTGGGTCGGTCATCGGGGCTCCAATTTCGAGGGAGCCTTTGAAAAGCACGCCTGGAAGCCGGAGGCACGAGAGCGAATTCGTGGGTACGGCGCCCGTCGCCTAAAGGCCTACCCCGAGGGCGTTCCGCGCCCCGGGAACACGGTGCGCTGCGGGCGTCCGGGCGAGGCCCGCCAGAGATGCACCGGGCGCCACAGGCCGGCCAGGGCGCCGCAGGCGAGCACTCGTTCCAAGACGCAGCGGCCGGTCGAAGCGCGCTCCAGGGTGGCGACGAGGATGCCCCCTCGTTCCTCGAAGCCATGCGCCTGAGCGAACCGATGGGTTTCGTCGATCAGGCTCAAGCGCGGGAGGTGGAGAAGCTGCGCGAGCTTCTCACCCAACGCCACGGGGAGAGCCGGATCGAGCCCAAGCAGCGCAGCGAGCTCGTCGAGGCGACGCAGCTGCGTCGTCCAGCAGGGGCCAGGACCGTCCCGAGGCCAAGCCTTGCCACGAGCCGCATCGAGCACCGCGTTGAATCGGGTCTGCTGCCAGCCGGCGCTGGGCTCTTCGGCGGTTGACGACGCGGCATTTTCCGGCGCCGTGGTCAGCGCCTTGCCGTCGAGGCCAACCGGAGCAACGGCCTCCCGGCCGTACGGCACGTGCCCGCATGGATAGAGCGTGAACCGGCAGCTATGGGCGGCGCACGCCAGCACCACCACCGGGACGCACGGCCCCGTCTTCCGCGTCCGGCGATGGTCGAGGCGGATGCGGCACGCCGCAGCCCAGTCACTCCTCGGGCAGGCCGCCGGAATCGCCGACGGGGTCCACTCACCCGACCGGTCAGGATGATAGGCCGTCACCAAGAACGGCCGCGACGAAGATGCGGTTTCTTGACAGGGCTGGCATGATTGCATCTGCCTCCACCAAGGCAGCGCCGGAATCCGAACCTGCATGGAACGTGGCCGGCGCAGAAGCACCGAAGCCCACGGCGGAAACCGTGGGCTTCACTCTTGCGGGCCACCATCGAACACCGAAGACCCCCACTCAGCTACTTTTCGTCTCACCCTTCCCTGCCCACCGCCGGCCTACGCGACCACCTGGACCATGACAGCGCAGGTGCAACGGGACTAACGCCCTCACGCCTTTGGGCGCGCAACGCAACAAGAGCCATCCCATGACCGGAACTTCGAGTATGGTTGCCGGCATGAATCCTGAGCACAAATGAGGGACACAGCCCCTCGTCATTGATGCTCTCGGCGCCACGGTGGCGAGGCGGGCTCAGATCAGAGGGGCACACGAGGCCGGGCCAGAGCGGAGTGCGAAGTGACCGAGACACAAGAACGAAATCTGAAGCCGATAAGAATTGCATTCGACGATCGGGAAACTCGCAGCGCAGCCCCCGACTTCTGCCAGCCGAACCTCTCGACGGCCTTGCGAGAGCTGAAGCCGTCCGTGGGCCTCGGTGACCTGACGGTCGCGCAGGAGTCCTTCCCGCCAACAAGCTGTCGGCGGTTGTGGAGAGAGTAGAGCCCAAGGACTAACTCGACAGCCTCTCGAACCGCCTGTGCACTGGGTGGTCTCCTCGATTCGCCAGCTCGTCGCGCCCAGGACGAAGGTCTCGCCGACCTTGCTGTCGAAGACGTCGAAGACCACATCTCCTCGTCGAGCTCGCCGACCCGGTCGGAGCGATTCCGCGCCCCGGCGACAAACAAGCTGTACCAGACATGGAGCCGGCGGTGGACGGGACGCCGGGTCGGGATTCTCCTGCGACGACGCGGAGGCATGCGCGGACGCTCGCGGGAACTTCGTGATCGATGTCTCCTGGCAGGGGCGATGTCTCCTGGCAGGGGATCATCGCGTGAATCTCGGTGACCCCGCTTCGCCAAACCTCAGGGCCTGCCCCGAGCCAAGCTGCCGAATTCAAATGGATGGCCGGCTCGCACCGGCGCTGGCCCGCACCTTGCTGAGTTGAGCTTGGCGAGTCGAAAGCCACGTACTTCGAGGAAACCCATGAACCGACGAATCGCAACTGCCGTGACAGCCGGCTCGCTGGCGGCAGGATGTGCAGGAAGCACCGAGACCGTGGACCGAAGCGGATGCGATGGATTGCCGCTGGATCCACCGTTGGCTCTGACGACCGGTATTGGATTGATGATGCGAGGCGAAACGACTACGAACGAGAGGCGGTTTCAATCATGAAAGAGAAGCGCGTCGAGGTTTCGGCCTTATTCCTGACTTTGGTTTTCGCGTCGGGGCTGTGCAGCCTCGTGCTCAGTGCGACGGGATGCGGCGCCGCACAGTCGCAGACATCCGACTCGGGCATTCTTCTCGACGCCAGCGTGCCCGAATGCGCCGTCTACGACGAAGGCAAGTCGCGCTCGTGTACGTGCTCGAGCGGGGAGGCCGGCACCCAGGCCTGTCTGGCCGGCAAGTACCAGCCATGCGACTGCAAAACCGCCGTGTCCCCCAGCGACCAGCGCCTCTGCAAAGCGGGCTTCTACTCAGGCAGTTTCACGGGAAAGTACTCGCCGGGCGTGTTTGGATTGGGGATCTTCGAAAGCCCGTTGGAGTTCGATCTCCAGGGGCAGGGCTCCGGCGCCTATCCGGCGCTGTCGTTCACCTTGTTGGAAAAGGTGGAAGGCGGCGGCGACTGGGGTACCTACACCGTCAAGGACGGCTGCATGATCGGCTCTGCCGCGGTCGAGTCCACAAACAGCCCGTTCGTCGGTCGCATTCAGGGCGAGCTCGACTGCGAGACCGGCAAGTTCAGCGGCACCATCTCGGGCCGATACGATCTCGAGGGGCTCAACCTGCTGAAGTATGACTTCTCCGGCACGGCGACGGCTCAGTTCCAGCTCCCGGTGCATTTGGTAGATGGCTTGTGGAACGTCCAGGAACCCGAGGCGCTCTTGGGGACACCGTCGGGGGGTGGTGGCGGCACCTGGTCGGCCGACTGGGTGAGCGACACACCTCCGGCGGGCGAAGACCCGTGCTCTTCCGCCGACATATGGTCCGACGGGGGCACCGACGCGGGCGGCACCGACGCGGGCAGGGCCGACGCGGGCGGGGCCGACGCGGGCGGGGCCGACGCGGGCGGGGCCGACGCGGGCAGGGCCGACGCGGGCTCCTGAGCGGGCTTCGGTTCAACGTCCGCGCTCAGCCGGGCGCGTCCCCCCAGGAATTCGGGCCGCCGCAGCCGAAAGCCTTGGCCAACAGGAAATCCAGGCGGAAATCGCCGAGGCCAGGGCTTGATCGAGCAGGAGCGGTTCGAAGATGGCTTTCGTTCGAATTCCTGGGCGCACTGGCCTCGCCAGGTTCGCGCGACATCTTCAAAAAGAGCATCCATTGTCTGGAGGCATTGATGACTTCGCGATCGCTTCTTCTCCTCACCTCGGGGCTTCTGGCGGCGAATGGCGCTTGCTCGGAATCCGTGGGGGTTGCTCCAGGGACGGCCTCCGGAGAGGTCCTCGTTGGTGAGGCCGCGGCCCATCTAGCTGTCAATCTGCTCCTCGACGGCCGCGCGGTGCCGCTCGCGAAGGATGCCCCCGCGGGCTCCCTCCCGTTCACCCTGAAGCACCTCGCCACTGGGACTCACACACTGCTCGCCTGGGCCGATGCCAATGGCGATGGCAACTTCTCCACTCTGGCCGACCTCGCCTCATCGCAGACGTCGTTCGACCTCGACCTCGCCGATCCTTTGAGGGCGAGCGTCGATGGGCTCAAGCTCTACCTCGCCCAGAGCAAACCGGGCCTGTGCACTCTGACTGGCAAGATCACCTTCCCCAGCCCCCAACCCTACCTCAGCCTGGGAGTTGCCGCGCTCGACCTTCGTGCGCTCACGTCCGTGGACCTGCTGACGATGTTGTCTGAGCTGTGGGACGGCTATTCGACCCTGACCGACGACACGCGCCTAGAGTACCGGTATGTCATCAAGGACCTGAAGCCCGCGACCTACCTGGTGATCCCGGCGGTGAGCGGCATCGGAAGCGGATTGTCCGTGAGCCTCATTGCCGATCTCAAATCCCAGCTCCAATGCCAGGCCGACCAGACCGCAGGCCTCGACTTTGCCCTTGGAGATGTGGCCATCTCGGGCACGCTCACCGTCGTGCCCGCGACGCCGCCCACGGCGTCTTATGCCTGGGGCGTGGTCGCCGCGCGTAGCCTCTCGCCCTCCACCCTCACCGAGCAGGTCGTTCTCATGCCCACCTTGCTCTTGGGGACCGCGGCAGAGCTCAAGGGCTCGTTCGGGGGCGCGGCCTTGCGCGACAACCAGAGCTTCGCCCTGCGCGCCTTCACGAGCATCGATACGACCGACCCGCTCACCGCCTCGCTCACCTGGGGCCTCAACCCCCTCAGCTCCGAGCCGCCCCAGGCCACTGTCAAGGCTACGCCGCCGAAAGTCGTCGCCAACATCACCGCCAAGGTCGGAACCGACGCCGGCACCGACGCGAGCACATCCGATGCTGGTACCGACGTGGGCGCGGAGGACGCCAGTACCGACGCGGGCACAGCCGACGCCGGTACCGATGCGGGCGCGGAGGACGCCGGTCCTTGAGCGGAGCAACCCGTGACGGCCCGCCGAGAGTTCATTCGGGGATCTCTGCAGTGGCGCGGGCTCTTGGACTGGAACATCGGTCTTTTGATCCCCGGCCGGCTCTCATGAAAGCGCCGACCGAAGGGGCGGTCTCGACGACGACGCCAGCGCCCCGGGCGACCTGCCCGATGGAGAGGCTCGCGAAGTCCGTCTGAAGATGATGGACCCCGGTCGTGCATACAGAGTCAAGGGTTGGCGGAGCGCGCGCGAAACTAAACCCAGGGTTGCGAAGCGTGCGCATCGTCGAGTGAAGTTGCGCAAAACTAAACCGTGGGTTACGTTCTGCGTATGGTCGACTCGGCGAGTAGTAGGCCCGACTGGGACCTTCTGTTCGAAGCGGCGTCGGGGCAAGCGGGGTATTTCACGACGCGGCAGGCGGCCGACGCAGGCTACTCCTCCCAGCTGCTGCTGAAGCACATCCGGGCCGGTCGCGTCGCCCGAACGCGGCGAGGCATCTATCGCCTCGTCCACTTCCCCGCGAGCGAGCACGAGGAGCTGGTCACCGCCTGGCTGTGGTCCGAGCTGGTTGGCGTGATCTCGCATCAGACCGCCCTCGCGCTCCACGGCCTTTCGGACGCACTGCCCGCCAACGTGCACCTCACGCTGCCGGCGGCGTGGCGCAGGCGCCGTTTCCGCGTGCCGCCCGACGTCGTGCTCCACCACGCAGATGTGCCGCCCGAAGACCGAGCGTGGTTCGGCGCGGTGCCCACGACCAACCCGCGACTGTCGCTGAACGACTGCGCGCGCGAGGGGCTCTCGCCCGAGCTTCTGCGGCAGGCAGCACAGCAGGCCCTTCGCCGGGGCCTCGTCACGAAACCCGAGCTCGGTGACGTCGAGGCAGCGCTCAAGCCCTTCGGAGGACTCGCCGCATGACGATTCGCACGTACTCATCGCCCGAGGCCTTCAAGCAGGCGCTCGAACAGCGGCTTCGGACATCCGCTAAGAGCGGTGCCGATTTCGCCCGCAAGCGGCAGCTGCTCGTTTTCGACCGCTTCCTCGCGCGTGTCGTCGCCGTGCTGGGCGATGCCGCGATGCTCAAAGGCGGCCTGGTGCTCGAGCTTCGCCTCGAGCGCGCCCGCACCACCAAAGACGTCGATCTGCGGATGGTGGGCTCACCCGACGACATTCTCGCGAAGCTGCAGGAGGCCGCTCGTCGCGACCTTGCCGACTTCATAACCTTCGAGGTCGGTCCCGACCAGGACCGCCCCGAGATCCAGAATGACGGCATGCAGTACGACGGCCTCCGCTTCCGTGCTGAGTGCAGGCTGGCCGGCAAGCTCTACGGGCGGCCCTTCGGCGTCGACGTCGCGTTCGGCGACCCGATCCTCGGCGAGCCCGAGGTCGTCGTGGCAAAAGACGTCCTCGCGTTCGCTGGCATCGCGCCGCCGACGCTTCGGCTCTACCCGATTGAGACGCACATCGCGGAGAAGCTCCACGCGTATACGATGCCGCGCTCGCGCCCGAACTCGCGCGTGAAGGACCTCCCCGACCTGGCGCTGTTGGCGACGACGCAGTCTCTCGAAGCGAAGCGACTGCGAGAAGCCCTCGAGCAGACGTTCACCTTCCGCAAGACGCACCCGCTCCCCGCGGCTGTTCCTGCTCCGCAGTCCGCGTGGATGACGCCCTACGTGGCGATGGCCCGCGAGGACGATTCCGCGTGGGCCACGCTCGACGACGTCACCTGGGCCGCCCAGGCGTTTCTCGACCCCGTGCTCGCCGGAGGACTCGATGCGACCTGGGAGCCCGAGGGCTGGCGCTGGCGACTTCACGGATTCAGACGTGCTCGCCCACCCGGAAGAAGCCGACGTGCGTCAGAAAGTCGCGCATCCCGGCGTTGATGACCGCGGCGAGCTTGAGCTCCTGCCGCCATTGGCGGGCGGTCCGGCTGCCCGCCCAGCTGGCTCACGGCGAAAGCTCGATCCGCACGACGTGCAGCACTCCGTCTTTGGGGCCGTCGGCGCGCGGGGAGGGACCCTCACCCGATCGCCCGGCGGCGCGGTCGCGAAGGCAATGAGACCGCGAGCGCCACCGAGGACATCAGCCGGAAGATCGAGGCCATCCAGGCGGACACCCCGGAGCGCGCTCGGGGCCATTGGGGAGATTGCGTCGGTGATCCAGACCATCAACGACCTGCAGTCGCACATCGCTCAAAGTGGAGGAGCAGAGCGGGTCATGAAATCCATCGGGCGGACGGTGGTGGACGCCGCAAAGGCGACCGGGGAGATTGCCACGAACATCACCGGCATGGCGCAGGAGGCGGCCGAGGCCGCCAAGGGCTCCGAGAACGTGCGCGCCGCGGCGGAGCGCTTGGCGGGAATGTCGGCGAGCTGCGGGCGCTGGTGGGGCAGTTTCGGCTCTGAGGGAGCGCCGGGGGGCGGAGGGCGTCACCTCGCCGGCTTCCGGCGACCGGAGGCCGCCCGGAGCCGCGGATCGTCGCGTAGGATCCCGGGATGATCACGACAGCGATGGCAGTCGCAGGGCTGGCGGCGCTTGCTGCGCTGGGCGCGGCCGGGCTGGCTCTGGCGGGGCCGCGCCTTGTGCTCCCGCTGGGGCGCTTCACGTTCCCCAGGGTCAAAGTGAAGCCTTCGGCGAAGGTCGCCCCGGGCGTGGAGTGGCTCGACGACTACTTCACCGTCCAGCGGATCGACACCGCCACTTTGGCCATCGGCGAGCCTCGCTACTTCCAGCAGAACCATAGCTACCTCATCCTGGGACGCGAGCGCGCGCTGCTGTTCGACGCCGGGGCCGGGCCTCGGGACATCGCCCCGGCGGTCGGGGCCCTGACGGCCCTGCCGGTGACGGCCACCTGCTCTCACCTGCACTACGATCACAGCGCAAACCTCCACCGCTTCTCCGATGTCCGCTTGCTGGACGTCCCCGCGCTTCGCGCCGCGGTGCTTCCGGGCTCGGGCGGCGGCGAGGTCCTGGTGCCCCCGCCGGACCTGCACCTCGGCGCTCTGGAGCGGGTGCCCGCCCGCGAGGTCCGCGTCTCAGGTTGGGTCGCGCCCGGTTCCACCATCGACCTCGGCGGGCGGCGGCTCACCGCGCTCCATGCGCCGGGCCACACGCCCGACGGGATGGCCTTGCTCGATCGGGAACGCAACCAGCTCTTCGCGGGCGACCTGATCTACCCGCTCGGCGCCTACGCATTCGGGCCCGGCGCGGACGTGCAGGCCTACGCGCGAACGCTGGGCGAGCTGCTCGAGCTCATCGACGACGAGACCCGGATCCTGGTGGCGCACCCGGGGAGGATCCCGGTGGTGAGCGCGCCGGTGATGTCGCGGGGGGACCTGAGCCGCTTGCACGCGGGGATGCTGGCGGTCCTAGAGGGCTCCGCTCGCTGGAGCGGGCTCTACCCGCGCCGATACCGGGTGGACGAGAAGATGTGGGTGCGGACCGACGCGGTGCTGCGCCGCTCGCGACGGTGACGAAGCGCGCGGGCGTCGGCGGGGCCGAGTGGAGCGCGAGCGGTGGAGCGACGAGGCCGTGACCTGGTGGCGGAGGCTGCCCAGGCTGCGGCGCATGCACGCCAGGTGGGGCTCCACTCAAATCGAGATGCTCCGCGACGCGAGCGGCGAGCACACCCTCGCCTCCGGCCCCTCGCTGGAGCAGCTCGCGGAGCCGCCGCCGATGCGCGGGGAGACTCGAGGTCCTCACCACCGCCGCTGGGCCGTGCCGATCTGAAAGCACGCCGCCGATCGCTTCCCGGTGGTGCGCATCCTCTCCCTGCCGTCCGGGCTCATCACCGGGGGTGAAGGATTGAGCCGCGTCGGCAAATGACCACACGCCGTCGTCGCACGTGCGGAGACGGTGCGCGCGCCCTCGATGGTGAAGTGGCGGAGCTTGGGGGCGCCGGGTTGCGGCGGCGAAGCGCGGGCCGTCGCGCATCCCGTGCCCAGGGCGACGCAGAGCACCGCGATTCGGGCGAGCGGGAGAGCCACGGGCCCCAGGTTGCCATGCTCGGAGGTCGGGCGTGCAAGGGAGCGCTCGCCCGGTGGCCCGAACGTTTGCACGGCGCCGGACGACCGCAACGGGCGCCCGAGCGATGGGGCGAAGGGCGGCCTCGATTCGGGTGACGCGGCGGTGCGCATCCGGCGCGAGACGGAATGCCTCGAGCGCCGCGATCAACGCCTCGAGATTCGAGGTCCGCCGCGCCTACCGCGCCTACCGCGCCAGCCGTCTCAGCCGCTCCGCCGCCGCCTCCAGCGTCTGCCGTTTCTTGCAGAACGCGAAGCGCAGCATCCTCCCCGCGAGCTTCGGGTGCTCCGGGCAGAAGGCGCTCGGCGGCACTGCCGCGACGCCGGCGGTTTGAACGAGCTCGCGCGAATACGCGACGTCGTCCAGGTCCGACAGGCGCGAGTAATCGGCGAGCATGAAATAGGTGCCCTCGGGCGGCCGCACCTGGAAGCCGGCGTCGGTGAGCGCGCCGGCGAGGAAGTCTTTGCGCTCGGAGTATTCGCGCTGGAGCTCGGCCAAGTATTCGCCGTCGTAGCGCTGGAGCGCCTCGGCCATGGCGACCTGGAACGGCGCCGCGGTGGCGAAGGTGACGAACTGGTGGGCCGCCTGGGCCGCCGCGACCAGGTCCTTGGGCCCCACCCCCCAGCCTACCTTCCAGCCCGTCAGTGAGTAGGTCTTCCCGGCGCTGGAGAGCGTGAGCGTCCGCTCGCGCATGCCGGGCAGCGTGGCGAGCGGCACGTGCTCGGCGCCGCCGTAGGTCAGGTGCTCGTAGACCTCGTCGCACAGGACGCGCACGCCGTGCCGGATGCAGAGCGAGGCGATGGCCTCGAGCTCTTTCCGCCCGAAGACCTTGCCCGTCGGGTTGTGCGGCGTGTTCAGGACGAGCAGCCGCGTCTTTTCGGTGAAGAGCGACGCCAGCGCGTCCACGTCCAGGGCGAAGCCCGGCGGCCGCAGCGCGCAATAGCGCGCAGTCGCGCCCGCGAAGGCCACGCACACCGGGTAGCTGTCGTAGACGGGCTCGAAGAGGATGACCTCGTCGCCCGGGTCGAGCAGCCCGAGCATGCTCGAGGCCAGCCCCTCGGTCGCGCCGCTGAAGACCACGACCTCCTGCATCGGGTCGAGCTCGAGCCCGTAGTGGCGGCGGTATTTCTGGGCGACGGCCTCGACGAGCGCCGGGTGGCCCATGGACCGCGGGTACTGGTTGTCGCCTAAGCGCATCGCGCGCTCGGCGGCGTCCAAAATCCCCGGCGGGCCGTCGAAGTCCGGGAACCCCTGCGCCAGGTTGATGGCGGAGTGCGCCGCCGCGAGGCGCGTCATCTCGCTGAAGATGCTGGTCCCGAACGGAAGGAGCTTCTTGGAGGTCATGGAGGGTGCGAGGCCTTTCTTTCGCCCAAGGGCCGCCGATCCTGCCGAGCCGCACCGGCGAGGGCAATCGTCCGCCCGCGCGCGCTCTCGGCGAGCGACCCCGCGGCCGATTCTTCCCGCACCGAGCGGCCGAGGTTAGAGTAGCCGCCATCATGCGAGCTATCAGGATTTTCAGCTGGGCCGCGGTGGCGGCGTTGGGGGCCCTGGCGGTCGGGGTCGTGGCGACGGTGCGCGGCGAGGCCATCTCCGCGGCGTGGCTGGTGGTCGCGGCGGTCTGCACCTACGCCGTGGCGTACCGCTTCTACGCCAGGTTCATCGCGGCCAAGGTCTTCGCGCTCGACGACCGGAATGAGACCCCGGCGATGCGCCTGGCCGACGGCCGCGACTTCGTGCCCACCCATCGCTGGGTCGTCTTCGGCCACCACTTCGCGGCCATCGCCGGCCCCGGCCCTCTCATCGGGCCCATCCTCGCCGCGCAGTTCGGCTACCTGCCGGGCACTATCTGGATCCTCGCCGGCGTGGTGCTCGGCGGCGCCGTGCAGGACTTCGTCATCCTGGTCTTCAGCCTGCGCCGCGACGGCCGCTCACTCGCCAAGATGGCGCACGACTACCTGGGCCCCTTGGGCGCGGTCGCGGGCACGCTGGGCATCCTCTTCATCATGGTCATCCTCATCGCGGTCTTGGGCTTGGTGGTGGTCAACGCCCTCGCCGAGAGCCCGTGGGGCCTGTTCACGGTGGGTATGACCCTTCCCATCGCGATCGTGATGGGCCTCATCATGCGCGGCGGCCATGGGCGGCAGGTGTTCGTCGCCACCGCGGTCGGGCTCGCCCTGCTCGGCCTGGCGCTCGCCTACGGCCGGGTCGTCTCGCAGCACCCGACGCTGGGGCCGGCGTTCACGCTGAGCCGGGTCACGCTCGCGTGGCTCGTCATCGGGTACGGGCTCTTGGCGTCGGTGCTGCCGATGTGGCTGCTGCTCGCGCCGCGCGACTACCTGTCCACCTTCGTCAAGCTCGGCACCATCTTTCTGCTCGCCCTGGGCATCGTGGCGGTGCGGCCCGAGCTGCAGATGCCGGCCCTGACGAAGTTCGTCGACGGCAGCGGCCCGGTCTTCGGCGGCGCGGTCTTCCCGTTCTGCTTCATCACCATCGCCTGCGGGGCCATTTCCGGCTTCCACGCCCTCATCTCCTCGGGGACCACGCCCAAGCTCCTGAAGGCCGAGACCGACGCCCGGATGATCGGCTACGGGGCCATGCTCCTCGAGAGCTTCGTGGCCGTCATGGCCATGGTCGCCGCCGCCTCGCTCAAGCCGGGCATCTACTTCGCGGTGAACACCGGCATGGGCGTCGACTGGATCGCCGCGCAGGGCTTCCCGGTGACGATGGCCGAGATGCAGGAGCTCGCGCACCGGGTGGGCGAGTCGAGCGTACTCGCGCGGGTGGGCGGCGCGCCGTGCCTGGCGGTGAGCATGGCGGAGATCTTCCGCCGCTTCCTGGGCGGCGAGCGGATGGCGGCGCTCTGGTACCACTTCGCCATCATGTTCGAGGCGCTGTTCATCCTGACCACGCTCGACGCCGGGACGCGCGTCGGCCGCTACCTCTTGCAGGACGCGCTGGCGCGGGTCTTCCCCAAGCTCTCCGTGAGCTCGTGGGCGACCTCCACCTTGACCAGCGCGGTCTTCGTGGCGGCGTGGGGCTACTTCACGCTGGCCGGTGTCCTCGACCCAAACGGCGGCATCCGAGCGCTCTGGCCGCTCTTCGGCATCGCCAACCAGCTGCTCGCCGCCACCGCGCTCACGATTGCCACCACGCTGCTCATCCGCACCGGCAAGCAGCGCTACGCCTTCATCACCGGGCTGCCGCTCGCCTTCCTGCTCGCGGTCACCGGGACCGCGGGGGCGGAATACATCTTCCACCCCGACCCGAAGATAGGCTTCCTAGCGAAGGCCGACGCGCTCGCGGCCGGGCGCTTGCCGGTCAAGGACGCCGCGTCGCGCGCCATCCAGGTGTTCAACGCCCGGCTCGACGCGGCGCTCGCCTTCGTCTTCCTCGCGCTGGTCGCCGTCGTGGTCGTCTCCGCGGTGCGCGAGTGGGGAAGAATCCTCTCCGGCCAGCGGGCGCTGGAGGCCGACCCGCCGCTCGCGCTGGCGCAGGCCGCGCCGGCCTTCGGCGACATTCCCGCCTCGGAGGGCGGGCCGCGCTGCTGTTGAAGGCTTTTCGGCCGAGCCTTGCGCTAAGCTGGGCCCATGGCGCAGCGCCTCGAAATGCCGCTGGAGACCCGGGCCATCCTCTCGACGCTCCACGAGCGCATCTTCGCCGTCCTGGTCCGCTTCGGGATCCCGGTGACCGCCGCGGTCCTCCTGAGCGCCGCGGTCTTCACGCCCTGCTGGCAGGCAAATCTGCAAGTCGCGACCGGGGCCTTGTTGATCGGGAGCTGGCTCTGGGCCCGCTCCCTGGTCCGGCGCCAGAAAGACGAGCTCGCCGCAGGCGTGGCGCTCGCGGCCATCGGTCTGCACATGGCGGTGGCCCTGATGGTGCGCCAGGACGCCATCGTCACCACCGTGCTCACGCTGCTGTTGGCGATGATCTACGTCTCGCTCTACTCCACGCGGCTGCCCAAGGTGGGCGGGGCCATCCTCATCGGCGCAGTGGTCCCGTACGAGGTGCTCAGGGCGCTCGGGGTCCTGCCGCTGGCCGAGAGCCCGCTCTACTCTCGGGCCGCGCTCGACGCAGGCTTCGTGGCCGGCCTCGTACCCATCACCCTCCTCATCCTGCGCCAGCGCGAGCGCATCGACGGCTTGGCGCTGGCGGCGCTGGCGCGCAAGTCCGGCGAGCAGGCCGAGCTGTTGGAGGCGGTGGCCAAGGTCCAGCCGCAGATCCAGGCGCTGGTCGCGGCCACGGAGTCCTTCGCGGGCGAGCTGGCGAGCCAGTCGCAGCAGCAGTCGGCGGCCTCGGCTGACGCCGCCACGGCCATGGAGCGGCTGGAGGAGATGTTCGAGCAGGCCGCGGCGGCGGCGTCGCAGACGAAGCTCCTCACCGAGAAGACCCGCGCCGACTCCGACCTGAGCTGGCAACAGCTGGCCGCGGCCGAGGAGCAGCTGGTGCAGTTCGGCGAGCTCTTGAAGGAGGTGCAAGGCGCGACGCGCCGGCTCACCGAGCAGGCCGAGCACACCGAGGAGATCATCGAGGGCATCCGCGAGGTCGACGAGCAGGTCAACGTGCTCGCGCTCAACGCCGCCATCGAGGCCGCGCGGGCGGGCGAGGCCGGCAAAGGCTTCGCGGTGGTCGCCGGCGAGCTGCGCACGATGATCGCCGACACCGGCGCCAACGTCAGCCGCGGCCGGTCGCTCTTGGAGTCGGTGCGGCGCGAGGCGAGCTACACCATGTCCGAGACCGCCGGGTCGGCCGAGCGCCTTCAGCACCACGTGCACGACCTGAAGAGCGCCAGCGCCCTGGTGCAGCAGATCTTCACGAGCTTCCTGTCCACCACCGAGAGCGTGCAGCAGCTCGCGCTGGCGGCCGAGGGCCAGCGCGCGCAGCTGGCCGCGGCCCTCCAAGCCATTCGAGACCTCCACCGGGGCGCCGAGGCGCTGGCCGGGTCGGCGAGCGGGCTCTCGAACCAGGTCGAGGCCATCGCGGGAGCTAACCGCCAGCTCGTCGGGTTGGTCGCGCGGCGCAGGGACGGCGAGGCCGCCTGAGCCGCCTGAGCCGAGGTCGAGCACCTCGAGTGCCTCGGGGCAAACGGAGCGAAAGCTCGAGAATCACCAAAACTGATTTTGATATTGCCCAGTAAGTCATCGCTCCGAAATATCTGCGCCATCTCAACGTCCGATCCATCCCGGCTGGCGTCGTTGCTCGTCGGTGACATGCCCTCTGGCATGCGCCCTCCTCGCGCCTCGCCATCCTTTGCGCCTCGGACGTTGAGATCTGGAGCATCTATTTCTGCGCGATTCCTAAGTTGAATATGACGACAGGGGCAAGACCACGCGCGATTCCAATCCTGGACTTCAATCGTTCGCTTTCACAGCCCGCCGGAGTTGGAGCGGGAGGCCGAATCGCTCGTCCCCGCGTATCAAGTGGTCGTCAGCGGCTCGGACAGAATGCCAATTCAACTCCCGAGCCCGCGGCGCCGGCGCCTTGACGAGCTCAATCGTCTGTCAGACATCGCCGAAGGTCGGAATGAACTCCAGGCAGCGGCAGAGCGAGCTGCCCCTCGGGCTCGAGAACGGCTCGGCAACGCCTGCACACGCGCCGCAGGTCGTGCGCTGCGTTCTGGGCGCGATGGGCGACCCGCTGGAGCCGACGCCGGCCTTCGCGTCGCGCGTGGAGCGGGTGGGCGCGGGCCGCGACGCAAAAGCCCGCGAGGTTCTCGCCCCGCTGGCGCGGCGAGGGTGGCTCGGGGGACCGCTTCAGGGCGTCGCCAGCTCGAACGAGGCGACGCTCACGCTGCCGCCGAGGGACTGCGTGGCGTAGTTGAAAATGCCAAACCGATAGCCCATGAAGAATTGCCAGTCGTTGTTGAGGGTGAATGGCGTTCCGAGGCTCGTGAAGGTCGCCCCGTCCGTGCTGTAGGAGAAGTTGACCTGTCGCCCCGCGCCGGGCCGGATGTCGGCGGCCGCTCGCAGCCAGATCTTGCCTCCGGAGACGGTCGCGCTCGCCACGTCGCTGCCCTTGCCGGTCGTATTCCAATTGCCGTCCATGGTGAGGCCGCTGACCATCGAGACCTTCGTCGCCCCTCCGTCGCGTTTCACGCCGATCCAGGCCGACAAATGGCGCAGAATCACCAGGCCTGCGCGGTCGCCGTCCTTCATGTTGGAATAGTCGAGCGCGATGGTCGCGGTGGACGAGGGGCCCAATATCCGGTGGGTGAGCGTATTCCGAGCCGAATAAAGATCGTCGGTCACCGTCGCCGTCTGCAGGGTCAGGCCATCGTTGACGGACCATTTGGTGTTGTCCGGGTTATGGTTCCATTCCCATTCGGGGCTGAGCGCGGTCCCTGAGAATGTGTCGACGCCGGTCGGAGACTTCATGGCGCGCGGCGCCACCGGTACGTCGGGGAAGGGATAGGAGGCGGACCACGCCTGGTTCACGAGTTCGACGGTCGGCCAGCCGTCCGTGCTCCACTGAACCGGCGCGAGGACGGGGGTCCGCCCGCCCGGGTAATTGTCGACGAACGCCATGTAGTACCAGTTATCCTTCTGCGTCTGCACGAGGCCACCCTGGTGCGGATTGCCCGCCCCGGAGATGGGCGGGGAGACGCCGTCGACGAGCGTCCGCTTCTCGTAGGGCCCCCAGGGGCCGCCGGTCGACCGCAGCACGTATTCCGCGTTCGACGGCCGGGTGACCAGGATGTAGTACTTCCCGTCGCGCTTGTAGAAGCGCGACCCCTCGATGTACTCGCTGCCCGAGTACACGACCTGCTTCTTGACCTGGCTGAACCCGTCCGCGGAGAGCTGGGCCACGGCGATATTCGTGGTCCCGTGAGACACGTACAGCGTGTCGTCGTCATCGATGAGGAGGCCCGCGTCGTAGTATCCTGATCCTCCCTGGATCGAGTGCTTCACCCAGGGGCCCTCCACCTCGCTCGCCGTGTACATGACGTCGTTCCCGCCCTGAATGAGCGCGGCAAAGTAGAAGGTCTTATTGCTCTTTCGGTAGTTGATGGCGGAGGCCCACGTTCCCCGGATATACGCCCGGCCGCCGTTCAGGTCGAAGGCGGGGCCGAAATCCAGGACCGGGACCGCGTGCCCCGCGAATTCCCAGTTCACGAGGTCGTAGGAGCGGAGAATCGGCGCGCCCGGCGAATAGTGCATGTTCGACGCCATGTAATAGAAGGTGTCGTCGACGCGAAAGACGTCGGCGTCCGCGAGGTCCTCCCACAGCACCGGGTTGCTGTAGGTGGTCGGCGTCTGGGCGGCGGAGAAGCCGGCGGTCAGCGTCTTGTTCGAGTCCATGGTGATGCTGACGGAGCTCGCGGTCCCGCTCGCCGCCCCGCCCCACGCGGTGAAGGTCGCCCCGGCCGCGGGCGTGGCCTTGACGGTGACCTTCGCTCCCGAATCGTAAATATGAGCGCCCGCCGCAGGGTCGGTCGAGCCGCTGCCGCTCACTTGAATGGTGAGGGTGTACCGGGTCGAGGTCCCCGAGGAGAAGTTGGCGGTCAGGACCTTGTTTCCATTCATGACGACGGTCGCGGGGTTGTCGGCGCTGGAGAGCGCACCACTCCACCCGGTGAACGTCGCGTCCGACCCGGGCGTGGCCGTCACCGCGACCGAGGCTCCCGCGTCGTACGAGTAGGTGCCCGCCGCGGGGCTGGTCGTGCCGCTGCCGGCGGTGGCGATGGTGAGCGTGTACTGCGCGGCCGAGCCGCCGGAGAAGTTGGCGGTCAGAGTCTTGTTCCCGTCCATGGTGAGCGCCAATGGGTTGGCGTTGCCGGTCGCAGAGCCGCTCCAGCCGGTGAAGGTCGCGCCGGCCGCAGGCGTCGCGGCGATCTCCAGGACCTTCCCCCTGGGGTAGCTGGTGACGCCCGTGGCGGGGTTGGTCGACCCGTTGCCGGTCGTCTGGAGCGTGAGCGTGTAGCTCGCTCCCCCGGCCCCGCTGGCGTCGGCCGGTCCGCTCGAGATCCCCTCCATACAGGAGGCCAGCGCCCCGAGCAGGGCTGCCATTCTCGCGCAAGGGCCGAGGTTCATTCGCCTCTCCTGGCGGCGCTCGCCAAAGGCGGCTCCGGTCAGCTCATCGAGAGCCCTCTCGGGGCGTTTTCTTTGACGCGTCATCGGCCGTCGCGCAGCGCCGCCTCGCTCGTAGGTGGCCCCGGTGACCCGATTCGGGTCAGCGGAGAGGGCGCAGTCCGATCCGCTCCAGCACCTGCGAAAGCTCCCTACGCGTCGGCGCCGCCGCTCTGGACCCTCGGGCGAGATCGCCGCGATGCCCAAGGGGCTGAGCGGATCCCAAGTCCAGACGACGCCTGACCCGTTCTCTCGCGACGGCCCTCTGTTCAAGCAGGCGCTGTTCAATAATGAACGAAGTCGCCCCGTCAAGGTGGAACGAAGGTCCCGGTTAGGAATCGCGCAGAAATAGATGCTCCAGATCTCAACGTCCGAGGCGCAAAGGATGGCGAGGCGCGAGGAGGGCGCATGCCAGAGGGCATGTCACCGACGAGCAACGACGCCAGCCGGGATGGATCGGACGTTGAGATGGAGCAGATATTTCGGAGCGATGACTTGAGCGGTCGGGAGGCGCGCAGAAATAGGCGCGCGGACAGGAAGCGACACCTCAGGGCGCGGCCAGTGCTCCGCTTGCGCAGGGGCGAATCGCGCGACGCAAGGCGAAAGAACGAGCATGTCCAATCACCTCACCGAAGAACAACGCGCGGCCTACCTCAGGTTGTCGGCCCAGATCACGCGCTGCTGCGCCGAGGGTCTCCCGTGGGAGTGCGCGAGCTGCCGGATTCTGAGGACGGTTCACGCGATGTCGCAGGAGGCCCCGGTGCAGGTCGACGCGAATCCCGCGGCGGGGTCGTCGCCCCGCGCGCAGGGGGGCCAAGACCACGCGGAGCGGGAGCCACGGGTTGCATAGGACGAGCACCGCGTAGAGGGCTCGCGTCCGGCGAGGCCACGGCCTGAGGGTGCGGCCACTCTGGAGTGCGAGGGAACCTGTGGATTGCTTCGAACTTGGCCTGGGGTTGGGGCGGAGCGTGGGCCTGCGAGGATTGGAGTCGATGAAGGGAAGAAGGTAGGGGACAGGAGGGAGCAGGGAGCTCGCCGCCAAGTGCTGGGGCCGCGGGCTGGATTCGATTTGATCCGCGGCATTTCTAAAGAAGCTTCTCGCGCCAGGCGAATTTGACCGGCCTGGGCGATTTCTGACAGGCATTGAGGATCGGGCAGAGCCGACGGATGCCGACTCCCCGCATCGATTGCTTGACCGGCCTGGGGCCACGCCCTGGCTATCCTCGTGGCTGTCCGAGCCCACGCCGGAGCATGCGCTCCCCGCCTCACGCCGCGGGCGCGCGCAGCAGGAATTCGTGGAGCTCGGGCCACCACGCATTGAAGGATTCCGGTCCCGCTTCGAAAAAGAGCCCGAGTCGAGGTGAAGTTGGGTTGCGCCGACGCGGCTCGCGCGCTCCTTGGAGTCGGATGGCAACCCCGGGCGAGCCGGTTCCGGCTGGGCAGGACACACGAGCCCCGCCGCGACCGGCGGGAAAGCCCGAAGAGCGGCTCCCGAGGTCGGCGGGCAAGGCTCAAGGGTAGAGCGGGTCCACGCTTAGGTCGTCAGGAGGTCGAACCTCTCCTGACGCGAGCGAGCGCGCACGGGAGCGATGGGAGGGCCAATGGCGTCGACGCCGAGCTGCGCCCAGGATCTGACGCGCCAACCGACTGCTGGGGAGGCTGTCTCGCGCACATGGACCGAGAGGATGCCGCTGGCGCTCAGCCTCTGACTTCGATGCGTCCTGTCGTCAATACGGCGCGGTCGCGACGCCGGTGACGTCGGCGTCGTAGGTCATGACGGCCGCGCCAGACTGTGGCGTCACGGCGGAGCCGTTGATGAAAGAAATGCCGGCGGCGTGGAACACCTTCATGCCGGTGGTGGCGTGGATGTGAACGTCGTCGAGGACCATCGTCGAGACCTTCGCCTCCGGCAGGCCCCAGATGATTCCTCCATTCGTCGAGCCCGTGGCGGTGAGGTTCTTGATGGTGATGTTTTGCCACTGGGGCGTGGTCGCGGTGACGGCCTGCGCGGCGTCTGCCGTCGGATCGGTCGGCATGGTCGGGTAGTACGAGGTGATGAGGATTGGGTTCTGCACGTTCGTCATGGCAATGTTCGAATAGGTCAGGTTTTTCACCAGCCCGCCGCGGTCGCGCGCCGATTTCATTCGAATGCCGGCCGCGGTGCCATTCATCGTCAGGTGGTCGACGGTGACGTCGCTGACGCCGTACTTCGTGATGCTGCCGATGCTGCAGCCGTGGCCTGCCCCGAAGGTCGAATGCCCGACGTAAAGATTGGTGCCGCCCATGACGATGTTGTCGTCGCCGACGGCGATGTTGTTGTTGCAGAAGAACAACCCTTTCACGCCTATGTCCACGCCGTCGGTATTCTTGGGCGGCGCCTGACCCGAAGCCGGCAGCGTCGAGAGGGTGATGCCGGTGATGGTGACATCCGTGTCGCCCTTGACCCAAATGTGCTCTTCCGGCGAGTTCTGGAAACGCAGGCCGCTGATCTGCACACGCGTGGAATTGGAAATGCTCACCTCTTGCGGTCTGGCGAGCGATGAATTGCTGGCGAACGCGGTCCACCAGTCCTGCCCTTGTCCGTCGATGATTCCGGATCCGGTGAGCGCGAGATCGTACGCATTGTTCGCAGTGATGAACGCCGTGGCGGGGCCATAGCTCGCCATGGGCAGCATCTTGAGCGTTGCTCCAAGCGCGAGGTCGAGTCGCGTTCCGCTCGACAAGACGATGGGACCGCTCAGGTAGGTGCCCGCCGGCACATGGACGGTCCCGCCGCCTGCCTTGCCCGCTGCCGTCAGCGCCGCCTGCAAGGCTTGGGTGTCGTCGGTCCTGTCGTCGCCCATGGCGCCGTAGGTCTTCACGTCGAAGCTGCCTGAGCCGATGACCGGGAGCGGAACCGTGGCCGGATTTCCGGGGCCACAGGGATCTGCCGCGCCCGCATCGCACCCGGGTGCCGTGCAGCTGCTGGCATCGGGGGTCGCATCGGCGGCCGGCGCCCCGGCGTCAGAACGCGAAAGCCCTCCGGCGTCAAGAGGCGGTGAGCCGGCGTCGGACGCGGAGCTGCCTGAGTCCTGGGCCGTTCCGCCATCGTTCGAGCTCACGCCCGCGTCGGCGAGAGCGGCCCCTCCGTCGGTTTCGGCGACCTGTCCTCCGGAGTCGAACTCGTCGGCGCCTTCTATGGGCTTGCATCCTAGAGAGAGCACCGCGACCGCGCCGAGGCACGACGCCAAGCGCTTTCGCATGGCCAAGTTCTTGGAAGAACGCATCGCTCGAAGCACTCCCGGCGGTAAGCCTGGCGCACGTGCAGGAGAGACCGTCTGGGGCGCGCGGCGGGGCACCCTGGTGTTGGCGCTGAAAGGGCGGGGACGCGCCGATCGCGAGCGCGCGGCGTGGCAGCGCGCCGTGAGGGTCATCCCGGCACCGCCGCGAGCAGGTAGATCCGGTGGAAGGCGAGGTCCACCCGGCCATCCGCGCCGGCCTGCTGCCGGAACGACCCGAGCGCGATCCGCCGGAACGCCTCGACGAACCCCTCGGGCAGGCTCCCGCCGTAGCAGGCCGGGTTCAGGTAGCCGGCCGCCGCGCCCGACTCGAACGCGGTCAGCACCTGCTCCGGCGCGGATGGCGTCCGCGTCACCTCGATCCGGGCGAGCGGGACCGTGAACCCGGCGCGCCGGAAGGCGTCGGCGTAAGCCTCGGCCGTCTCCAGGAAGAACCATGGGCTGCGGAACCGCGCGAACGTCTCGCGCGTCCCGGAATCGCGCGCGACGGCCTCGGCCGCGCGCACGAAGGCCGGGCAGTAGTCGGAACTCGCGGGGGCCTGGACCGCCATCCGGCCCCCGGGCCGGAGCGCGCGCCGACACGCGGCCAGCGCCCGCGCGGGCTCCTGGAACCATTGCATCGCCGAGTTGCAGAAGACCGCGTCGAACCGGCCGGGCGCGTCCAGCTCCTCGGCGGCCCCGACCTCGAAGGGGGTCCGCCCGTCCGCGTGGTGGGCGCGCGCCTCGGCGATCATCCCGGGCGAGGGGTCCCGGCCCACGACCCGCCCGGTGGTGAGCGCCGCGAGGCGCCGCGTCAGGTGGCCGGTGCCGCACCCGAGGTCGAGCACGTCCTCCTCGGGCCCGAGCGCGAGGAGGCCGAGGAGGATCTCCGCGGCCGCCTTCTGGACCAGCGAGTCGCGCTCGTAGCGGCGGGAGATCTCGGTGAAGTCGGGCATCCTGCCACGTTACCGCACCGGAGGTGC
Source organism: uncultured delta proteobacterium (assembly GCA_963772225.1). Classification (GTDB taxonomy): domain Bacteria; phylum Myxococcota; class Myxococcia; order Myxococcales; family UBA5297; genus CAVYWD01. The sequence continues at coordinate 116,025 of CAVYWD010000003.1, forward strand.
GCCAAGGCGAAAAGAGCGCCCTTTTCGCGTGACCCTTTGTGGTCAAGTTGGCTGCGCCGAGGTGCCTCGCGCGCTCCTTGTCGCCGATGGGAACGCGGTCACAGCCCAGCTCGTCTTGAAGCGCCGCAGCCAGCGCCTCGCCGTCCAGGCCGCGACGCTCGGAGGGCGTAGTGCCGCACCGGCGCCGGTGCTTTCCCGTGGGCTTGCGGATCACCTGCGCCCGCAGACCCGCGTTCGCCGCAAAGACCCCGAGGTACCGCATCGTGGTCGCCTCGGCCAAGGAACGATCGCGGCGAGCCGCTTCATCAGCTGAAGAAGCGGGAACACTATTCCTGCAGCAAAGTCCAAGAAGCCCGTCGCGGTCGCCCTCGTCACCGTCACTTGAGCCACCAGATAAGGCAGGGCCTGCGGAATGCGGATTCAACGGCCGGTCATCTGCTCCAGCTTCTCCGGGTACCGAGCGCCCTGGACCTCGATGGACGAGGCGGCGCCGTCGATCTCGCGCAGATCGCCAGGCGTCAGCTCGACCGCCGCCGCTCCGATGTTCTCTTCCAGGCGCTCCAGCTTCCGGGTGCCTGGAATGGGGACAATCCACGGCTTCTGGGCGAGCACCCACGCGAGCGCGACCTGAGCAGGAATCGCCTTCTTCTTGGCTGCAATCTCGCCGATGAGGCCTACCAATGCCTGATTCGCCTTGCGCTTCACAAGCCCGACAGAGCTTCGGGGACTTTGGCGGCGGCCTGCTCGAGATCCACCCCGCGGCCGAAGCTTCGGGGACCCGCTCCGCGATCCTTCGACGGCTGGAAAGCGCGGCGGCCCTAGGTCGAAAGACTCTTCGGCTCCGGCGCGGGCGGCGACCCCCGGAAACCAGTGACGGCTCTCGCGGCCTCGCACTATCCTCGGCCTGTGACGAATCGCCTGCGCGCCGTGCTGCCGCCCTTGCGCCCCACTCGAAGCGAGCGGGCGGCGCAGGGGCGGGCGCTGCGCGAGCGCCTTCCGCGGAGTGCGCTCGGCGACTGGAGCCGTCGGCGTCGTTCCGCGGACCTCGTGCCGCTCCTCCGCTCTGCCGTGGAGGGCCGAAGGCCCGAGCTCCTGCCCCTCCGCTGGGCGAAGATGGCGGCATCGCCTTTCGCGTTCTTCCGAGGCGCCGCGGCGCTCATGGCCGCGGACGTCGGGCCCTTGCCGACGAGCGGCCTTCAGGCCCAGCTCTGCGGCGACGCGCACCTGCTCAACCTGGGCGCCTTCGCCGCCCCGGACGGCCACCTGGTCTTCGACCTGAACGACTTCGACGAGACCTGCCGCGGGCCTTTCGAGTGGGACGTGAAGCGCCTCGCGGCGAGCGCCGCCGTCGCGGGCCGGGTGGCGGGGGTGAAGGAGGCCCGCTGCGCCGACGCGGTCCGCGGCATGGCCGAGGCCTACCGGGCCGCGCTCCAGCGCTTCGCGGCCATGCCGGCCTTGGAGCTGGCGCGCCTGGAGATCACGCCGCGCGACGGCGTGCGCCCGCTCCAGGCGGTCTTCCGGCGAGCCGCCCGCAACACGCCGTCGCAGCTTCTGGAGAAGGTCACCTGCGCCGGCGGCGGCGGCTACGCGCGTTTCTGCTCCAGGCCGCCCCTTTTGGTTCCGCTGTCGGCTCGCGCCGCCCCGCCGGTGCTGGCGTCGCTGGCGCCCTACCGCGAGACGCTCGGCCCTGGCCGGCGCCAGGTGCTCGACGCCTACGCCCCGCGGGACGTCGCCTTCAAGGTGGTGGGAACCGGCAGCATCGGCGTCGAGGATGACCTCGTCTTGCTCTTCGGCAACGGCCCGGAGGACCCGCTCTTCCTGCAGATCAAGCAGGCCGACGCGACCTGCTGGAGGCCCTATTTGCGCGCGCGGATTCCGTATCGAAAGCTTCATCCGCACGACGGGCGGCGCGTCGCCGAGGGGCAGCTCCGGACGCAGACCGTTTCAGACCCTTTCCTGGGCTGGACCCGCATCGGGCCCCGGCAGTTCCTCGTCCGCCAATGGTCCGATCACAAAGCCTCGCTCGACCCGCAGCTCCTCACGAGCAGCGCCCTCGGGCCGTACGCGGCGCTCTGCGGGGAGCTGCTCGCGAAGGCGCACGCGCGCACGGGCGACCCGGTCGCGCTGCTCGGCTACCTCGGCCGCGGCGACGCCTTCGACCGGGCGATGGCGCGATTCGCCTCGGCCTACGCGGACCAGACCGAGGAGGACCACGCAGGCCTCTGCAGGGCCATCCGCGCCGGGGGGCTGCGGGCGCGCTCCCTCTGAGCGCCGCGGCCGGCGGCGAACGGGGCTGGCTCCGGATGCGGGCGGCGCACCTCAAGGCCGATGCTGGCGCGCGCGGCTGCCCGGCCTGCGGCTGCGAGGTGACGGGGCCTTTGTCTCGAGCAGCGCGCCCACCCAGAACTGGCGGACCATGGCGGCGAGCTCGGCGGCGAAGTCACGCCCCAGCAGATGCGCCGCGAGCGGATGCCCGGGCGAGCGCTCGAGGTGGTGGCGGATGGGCTCCGGGCAGTCGAGGGATTGCCAGAGGCCCAGGGTCAAGGCCCAGGTGCGCATCAGCAGGTCGGCCCCGGCGCCGGCCGGCAAGGCGGGGAGCCGCTGCTCGAGCAGCGCGCCCGCCTGATCCATGGCCTGGAACACCGACCGCTTGAAGTCGAGCATGTCGTCCAGCGGCAAATTCTTTTCGAGCACGGCGTTGGTCATGGCGGCGAGCGGCAGCAGGTCGGGTAGTGCGGCGAGCTGCTCCGCGTACCGCTGCGCGAAGGCGGCAGCGGCTTCGGGCGCGGCGCCCGGAAGACCGCGCAGCAGAGGCACCGCGCCGGCGAAGAGCTCGCGAAAGCCGTCTTGGAGCAGCGCGACGAAGATGGACTCCTTCGTGCCGAACGACAGGTAGACCGTCCCCTTGGCGACGCCCGCCGCCTCGGCGATCTCGGCCACGGTAGGCAGCTCGCGGCGCTCGCGGTAGAGCCTGCGGGCGGCCTCGAGCAAATGGCTGCGGCGCTTCGATCGCTCGGTGTCGCTCAGCGAGGGGCGGGGCATGTGGCTCCCAGCTAGGAATTCCGCATCAGGTCCGCATCAGAGAATAGGCGGTCTTTCGCGAGAATCGAGCGAAATGGCCTCGTCATTCGATGGTTTTTCTATTGCGCCCCCAAACGCCATCCGCCGGGTTCGAGGCCCGCGCTTTTCTCTAGAGAGCCCCCGCCCGCGAGCTTCGAGAGGCCTTGAGGGCGCGAACGTGACGCACTCGAGTCAAGTTTTGCCGAGCCGGATTTGCGCCGAGAACTATCAACCATTGACTATCGACTGTCGACGCGAGGCTGCGCCGCACCCTCTCCAACATGCTCGTCGGTCCGAGGCGCAGCCTCGCCAGAAGTGTGTGAAATCAGACTGAGAAGTCGCCGCCCGGCATTTCGCGGGTGCGGCGCATCATCGGGCCGCGCCCGTGGCGCGAAGGTGAGCAATGCGCGCACACGACTCTTCCGTCGAATTCTCGAAGGAAGCCCTGGAACGCGCGTCCGAATCACGCTAATTTTGTCGGGTCAACGCTGTCTTCAGCCAATCAGCCGGCGCTCGCCTGGGGCGCCGCCTCGTGGGTCCGATCTATGTCCAAGCCCTTTACACGGAAACAAGGTGAGTACCTGGCCTACATCGCGGACTACATTGCGCTGCACGGTCGGTCGCCGGCCGAGGCGGATATCGTCGCGTTCTTCAAGGTTTCTCCTCCCACGGTCCACCAGATGATCGCCTCGCTCGAAAAGCGCGGCCTTATTGCGAGGCAGCCCGGAAAGGCGAGGTCCATTCGACTCCTCATCGAGCCGGAGCTGCTCCCTGCGCTCCCGGGCACGGCCTCCGCGCCCTCCATGCCGTCGCTCGCGGCCGCCTCGGTCGCGACCGGCCTGCGGGTCATCTCCAGGCTCCTCGAATCCCCCAGCGCGCGCGCGATGGACGCCGAGCGCCTGGCGGCCCTCGTCGCCCGAGCGGCCGACGCCATCGGCGAGCTGGTCCTGTCCATGGTCGAGGACGAGGGCGCGGCAAAGGGCGTCCGAGAGCGCGTCCTGGAGCGCGCGGTCGAGCATTACCAGAGGCTCGCGCCCTCGACCTTCAGCGCGAACGGCGACGCCTTCCGACGGTTGCTCGCGGCGCAGTAAAGGCGCGCCAAACCAGCCTCAGGCGCGCGCCTTGCGGTCGGACCGAGCGGCGTCCTCATTCCACGCCGCCTCGCCTTCGGGCGCATCCCCTCGAAACGCCCACCGCGCGGCGTCGGGCGCGGGGCGCACCGAGTAGCCCTTCTCGCGGATCATCTCCACGACGTCGCGCGGCGCCGAGCCCGCGCTGGTCAGGTAGTTGCCGACCATGGTGCCGTCGGCGCCCGCGTCGAGGATCCGGTGCTGCTCTTTGCCCAGGTGCACCTCACGCCCGCCCATCACGAAGATGTGCGCCGCGGGCATCATCAGCCGGTACACCGCCACCGCGGCCAGGCACTCGGCGGCGGTGATGGCCCGAACGCCTTCCATGCGCGTCCCGGGCCGCGGGTTCAGGAAGTTCATCGGCACGCAGTGGACGCCGAGCTCGCGCAGGGTCTCGGCCAGCTCCACGCGCTGGTCCGGCGTCTCGCCCATGCCTAAAATGCCGCCAGTGCACAAGGCGAAGCCCAGCTCCTTCGCCGCCCGGATGGTCGCGAGCTGCTCGTCGAAGGTGTGGGTCGTGCAGACCCGGTCGAAGTAGCTGCGCGCCGTCTCGAGGTTGTGGTGGTAGTGCATGAGCCCGGCGCGCTTGAGGCGCTCGAGCTCCGGCTTGCGCATCAGGCCCAGCGACGCACAAGGCTCCACCGTCGACTCCGCTCGGATGAGGCGCAGCGCCTCCTCCAGGGTCGCCAGCTCGCGCTCGCTCGAGACCCGGGTGCCGGACGTGACGATGGAGAACTCGCGAGCGCCGGCGGCCTCGGCGGCCTTGGCCTGGTCGGCAATCTGCCGGGCCGTGAGCATGGGGAACTCGGGCGAGCCGGCGTCCTTGAAGTGCGCCGATTGCTGGCAGAAGCCGCAGTCCTCGGGGCAGTGCCCGCTCTTGGCGTTCACGATGCCGCACAGCGAGATCTGCGCGCCGTGCACCGCGTCGCGGGCGGCCCGCGCCCGCTGGAGAAGCGCCTCGAGGGCGGGGCCTTCGGTCTGGCGAATGAGCAGGCGCGCTTCGTCCGCGCCGATGGGGTCGATGGAAGGCGGGGCGCCAGGGCCTGCGGAGTCGTGCATGCGGCCATTGAGTATCACCGCGGCCCGGCAGGTCAACGGCGCGCCTGGGTTGGCGCCCCGGAGAGCGCCGAGGGCGCGGCGGCGGCGCGCCCGTGAAGACGGCGCTTGAATCCCGGCGCGCTCGCCGGGAAGATGGCCTCTTGAGCACACTTCCGGGCGGGCCATGGAGCGGCTGACCTTCAACCTCGCCAACCTCCCGCCCCGGATCATCGCCTCCCGCGAGTTCAACGCGAACCCGGCGCCTTTGGAAATCCAGGGCGTCCGCCACTCCAACCGGCGCCTGTTCGAGCGCCTCGACGCCATCGACGACCCGGAGGAGCGCGGGCGCGTCTTCCACGACTGGCTCTCGGTGCGCTTTCAGCTGCACCACTGGGAGGAGCAGTCGACGGACGACGCGCGCCGGTCGCTCAAGAACAGCTACGTCCGCTACCTGCGCGGCTGGGGCGTCGACGCCTCTTCGGTGGAGGGCGCGGTGCTCAAGGGCTGGGTCGAGAGCCGGCTCGGGCTCACGCCCACCTTTCACAAAACGGAGATCGCCTCGAGCCAGGACGCGGCTTACATCGTCTTCGCCGCCGACCGGACTGCCGGCACCGCGCGCACCAACGCCATCTACTCGCAGCTCGACCTGCTCCACGCCTTCACTCAATATGAGCTCGCCCGGCGGTTCCCCGGCGAGCGCTGGCGCACCCTGTGGCGCGGGGTGCACGAGCAGGAGGAGGCATTCGCGGTCCTCGAGCGCCGCACCAAGAGCGAGCTCGTGGTGCGCCTGAATAGCCTCTGCTCCTTCACCGACGACAGCGAGAACGCCTGGGAGTTCGGCTACTCGGTCTGGAAGACGAAGGTCCCTTTGTCCAAGGTCTTCTTCTTCCCGGGCGTGCTGCCCGCGAGCATCCTCAAGGGCGAGCGCGAGTGGCTCGTCATCGGCGGCGAGTACGAGGTCAAGCGGCTCATCGGCTGAACGCCCTCGAGGCTGCTACAGCGCGAGCGGCGAGAGCGCGAGGAGCCTGTCGGCATACTCCTGCAGCGCGGTGAGGAGCAGCGGGTCGAGCTTGCGCAGCCAGCGCCGCGGCAGCGCGGCGAGGCCGTAGTGGGCCCCGGCGATCATCCCGGCGATGGCCCCGGTGGTGTCGGAGTCGTGGCCTTGATTGACCACGGCCACCAGGCACTCCTCGAAGGACGACGTCGAGAAGAAGTGATGGAAGACGGTCTGCATCGTGTCGACGATGTAGCCCGAGGCGTGTCCGCGGTACGGCTCGAAGTTGAACTTCGGGTGCGCGGCGACCAGCGCGTCGGCCTCGGCGCGCAGGCGCGAGAGCGGCGCCTGCATCAGCCCCAGGTGCACCATCCGGCCGAGCGACACACAGGCGGCGTCGGAGAGCGGGTGGTTGTGGGTGATGTGAGCTTGCTCCACGGCGCAGCGCGCGAGGAGCTCGGAGTCGCCGGCGGTGAAGAGCGCCACCGGCAGCATGCGCATGGCGGCGCCGTTGCCCGCGTCCCAGTCGGCGGGCGGGGTCTCGATGCGCTTCTCGAGCATCCACCCGCGGATGCCTAGGCGGACGGTGCTTCCGACGTCGGTGGGGGCCTTGGTCATCCAGCGCGCGAAGGCGTTCGCGATGCCGGGCAGCGACCAGCCGTTCGCCTCGTCGAGCGCCTGCGCGATGCACAGCGACATCTCGGTGTCGTCGGTGACGCGGCCGGGCTTCAGGTAGAGCCAGCCGCCCCCGATGATCTCCTTGTGCACGCCGTGCTTGGCGCGGATCTCCGAGGGGAGCATGAACTCCAGCGTCGCCCCCAGCGCGTCGCCGAGCGCGACGCCCATGAACGCGGCTCGCGCCCGTGCGCGCACGTCGGAGGGGTCGGTCACGCGAGGCGGATCCACGGCTGGAGATTATCCTCGATGCGCCGCGGGATCTCATCCACCCCGCAGGCACGGGCCCCGAGGCCGCCTATCTCCAGGGGCAGCTCAGTACGCGCCCCCGAGCCGCGCGGCGAGGTCGTCGCCCTCGCTCGAGGTGGCCGAGAGCCCTCCCTCGACTTGGACTCCGGCCGGAAGCTGGGCGGCGCTCACGGTGATCGTCGCCGAGCGGCCGTTCTGGCTCCAGCACCCGGCCCCCAGGGATTTGAGGTCCACGGAGACGGTCTGGCCGCTCCCGAGCTGCGGTACCACGGCGCCGCCGCTGCCGACATCCCGGCTCGACAGCGTGACGTGGTGGGGCCCGGAGCAGCTCGCGAAGTCGAGGTCGACCGACAGGACGCCGTCGCGCGTTTCGACGCCCCAGTTGGCGACCGTCTTCAAGTTCACGTACATCACGTCCGGCAGGTTCGTGAGCCAGGCGCCCGTCGAGACGGTCTCGCCGGCGGTCCCCACCGCGAGGCTGAAGAGGTTGCGGACCGGGTCGAACTGCCCCTGGCTGCCGGTCGGGGCGAAGCAGGAGGACACGCCCGTGAACGCGGCGCACCCTGAAGACGGCTGGCGATAGACGGGGAAGTCGGTCGCGAGCGGCCGCGCCTGCTGCTTTGTGCCCTGCGCATCCACCCAGTCGAGGCTCGCGCGCCGAGACGCCGGCTGGCCGGCGGCTCCGGGTGCCTCGCCAAAGGTCAAAAGGACCACGCTCTGCGCGGGGACTTGCACGGTCTTCGCGGCCGAGAGGTCCTGGATGGCGGTCGACGCGGTGAACGAGTTGTTGGCGCCGCCCACCCACGTCGTGACCCGTGCGCTCGCCGAGGCCTGCGCGAGGGCGGCCGGCAGGTTGATGACCGTGTACTCGGTCGGGCTCGCGGTGAGGGCGTCGTTCCAGAGGAGCGTCGCGACCTCGGTGCGGCTCGCGGTGGAGAAGCCGTGGAGCCCGCGCGGGATCTGGTCGACCTGCCCGGGGTCCGCGGGCTCGGCGTAGGTCATGACCCCCTTCATCGCGAGCGGCAGCGCCGGCATGCGGCCGAGCTCGGCGAGCACCGCGTGCGCCAGCGTCGTCGCCAGGGCGCCGCTCTTGTCCGCGGTCACGAAGCCGAGCTTCGTGCTCAGCCAGTTGCCCATGCAGACGTGCTCCAGGTCGGCCTGCTGGAACATCCCGGAGAGGTCCGTCAGCAAGTCGAGCAGCGTTTGGACGTTGTTCGGCTGGTTGGAGTTGCCGAGGTAGGCGAACTGCGACCCGTCGGGCAGCGAGAGAATGGCCGGCGCATATTGGGTGAACGAAAGCGGGCTCGTATTCTGCGCGCCGAGCACGCTGCGCGCCCCCTCGAGCGACGTCAGCCAGTAGCCGCTGAAGTTGTTGAACGAGACGAAGTCCGCCTCCACCTTTTGGCCGAACAAGACGCGCCAATCGGCCGAGAAGAGGATTTCGCCAGAAGGGGCGTACTGGTCGACCAGCTTGTCGGGGACGAAGTCGCCGTGCAGGAAGCTCGCGAGCCCGATGGACGAGGCCGGCCCCACGGTCGCGCTCAGGGCTCCTTGGTACGAGGAGTACAGGTCGTCCAAGAGGGCCGGGACGGCGTCGCGCTGCACCTGGAGGCGGGCCTGGTAGGCCGCCTGGCTCTCGTTCTTGCAGCTCCCGTCGGCGGCGGACGCGAGGCAGTTGCATTCCACGTCCTCGGCCCGGTTCGTCTGGTTCAGGGTATGCGACGGCTCGTTCCAGATCTGCCAGGAGATGGGCGCCGCGTGATTCGAGGATTGCGCCCACTGCGCCATGAGCGCCGCCGCAGCGGGGATGTCCGTGGGGGCCGGGTGCTCCGCCGGCTTACAGATGTTTGCGGGCTGGTATTGCGCCGGCGCCCCCATGATTTCGTGAAGGATGCGAAGCCTCTTTGACGCGAGGAGGGTTTCGTAATCGCGCAAGAAGGCGGTCGGGGTCGGCAGGAGCGTCACGGGCCTGCCGGCCGCGTCGAGAATCTCGTCCACGGCGGGGTTTGGAAAGCCGCTGCCCGCGAACTTGAAGTAGTGGTCGAAATCGAAGCTCGTGCAGAACACGCCGGGTCCGATGTCGTCGAGGAAGGCGAAGCTGTCGACCAGGTCGCTGTGCTGGCTGGCCTCGTCGTAGCCGTTGCCGATGTTCGAGAAGAAGCCGAGCTTCGCCTTCACCAGCGGCAGGCCGCTCACCGTGGCGTAGTCCACGCCGATGCCGAAGGTCACGGTGTCGAGGCTGACGGGGGCGCCCGCGTCCGCGCCGGCGTCGCCACCGGCATCGTCAATCGAGCCCGAGTCCCAGGACGCGGCGTCGGACGATCCGGCGTCCGAGAAGCCGAAGCCAGCGTCCGTGACGCCCTCGCTCGCGTCGGCCAAGCGGGCATCCGCTGGGCCAGAGTCGGCACTTGCGCCCGCGTCGTCCGAAAGGCCCGCGTCCCCCGCCGCACCCGCGTCGCTCGCGCCGGATCGGGGCGCTCCGCAAGCGAGGAAGAGCAAGCCCAGCATTGCCAGCAGCGACGAGGAACCCGGGCTCAAGCGCTTCGGCGTTCGAGGTCGCATTCCACCTGCCATGTTCGGGCTCTTGAGGTCGGAGGTCAGGAATCGAGCAAAAGATGATTGATGCACAGGCTGTCGGCGAGGTCGAGACGCTTCGGGCAGGAGCCCACCGACGTGCCGTTCTCAACACGCCTTCGGCCGGAAGGTTTCGGCGCGAAGCGCGCTCCGGCGGCCGAATGGCGTTCGCCTCCGGGGCGCTGCCGGTGCGCACCGAGATATCGCCGCCCGCGGCGATGATGCGGTCCGCGCGCCGGCCTAGGCGCTTGGACTTGGACGGGGCTCCGGACGGATACTCCTGGAAGCGGTGGAGGACCTGACGAAGCTGCCCGAGGACTCCTACGAGAAGCGGGTGCTGGCGCGGCGGCTGGTGATGCTTCACCTCGAGTTGAAGGAGCGGCCCCGCGAGCGGTCGCCTGAAGAAGAGGAGTTCGTCATGACCGGCGAGCAGATGCTCCAAGAGCTGGAAACCAAGGCGCGCGGGGAAGGGCGCGAGGCAGGGCGCGATGAAGGGGCGCAGCAGATGGTTCGAACCCTCTACGAAACGCGCTTCGGGGCGATGCCGCAACGGGTCTCCGAGAGATTGGAGACCATTCGCGACATGGAGCGGCTCAAGTGCCTCATCAAGGCGTGCGCGACCGAGCCAGCAAGAACAATCCAGGGGATGATCGCCGCGGAGCTTCATTGAGCCGACATGCGGCGTCGCCACCCGATTCGCTGATTCACTGAGACGAGGCCCGGTCGACCGAGGCGGTCGGAGACCTCCAGCCAGGCCTTCGCGTGGAAGCGCATGTTGTCGACGAGGGTGCCGTCGAGGTCGAAGACAGCGGCATCGAAGCGCATGGCGGATTTCACCAGAGGAACGGCACGAGCGCGCGGCGCGAGCGGGGGTAGTCGGGAAAAGTCTCGCGGTACCAGCGCAGGTTCGAGCGGGCGCGCGGCGCGAGATTGGCGATGGTCCACGCCGCGAACGACACACCGGCGAGCGACCAGGTGAGAAGCGCCCAGGCGCACCACTCGAGGATCTCGCCCAGGTAGTTCGGGCTGGAGATGAGCTCGTAGGGACCGCCGCGCGGGATCTGGTAGCCGGTCTCGCCCGGCGCGCGGAGCCCGCGCAGGACGGAGTCGGACCAGCGGTTCAGGGCGAACCCGGCGGCGAAGAGGGCGGTGCCGGCGAAGAAGCGCGGATCGGCGAGCCAGCGCGCGGGCCGGTCGGCCAGGAAAAAGAGGGAGTAGCCGTTGAGCGAGGCGTTGGCGAGGTTGAAGGCGACCGCCATGGCGGGAATGGACGCCGGCATGGAGTGCGGATTTCGGAGCGTGAAGGGATAGACGAACGCGCGGTGAAGGTAGTGCGCCTCCCAGAGGACGAGGAAGGCGACGGCCGCGGGCCCGCGGTTCTTCCCCAGCGCGAACAAGAGCGCGAAGGCCGCCGGCGAGACCGACTCCATGAGGGCCCAGGCCAGCTTCGCGGGGATCGGCGGGCCCCAGCCCTTGCGCGCGTGGCGTCCGTAGGGCGCGGAGATGAAGTGCAGCGCGGCGAAGATGACGGCGGCGACGGCAATCCAGGCGAGGGCGAGGTTCCGGAAGAGTTCGGGGCGCATGCGCTGGGAAGCCTAGCCTGAAGGCGTTGCGCTCTGCCGAGAATGTGACACGGGCTCTTCATCAGACCGTGGCTTGTCTCAAGTGCGGCGTGAGGCATACTGACCGGCGCGCGCCCAAGCCGCGTGCCTGCCTTTCTCCCTCAACGAATCGAGAAGCCGGAATGCTCAGACCGTGGCTTGTCTCAAGTGCGGCGTGAGGCATACTGACCGGCGCGCGCCCAAGCCGCGTGCCTGCCTTTCTCCCTCAACGAATCGAGAAGCCGGAATGCTCAGTCCCTCAGCCGAGCTGCTTCGGAGACCCACTTTGTTTCTCGCGCTTCTGCTCGCCGGAGCTGCATGCGCGCCCGACGACAGAGTCGTGGAGTCAACGGGCCAGGCTCTCACGCAGGCCTGTTTCGTCCCTCCGGCTTGCGAAGCACCCCCGCCCAATCCCGGGCCCGCCACCGGCTTTCGCAAGCTCAGCTCGCTGCTCAAGACCTGGACCGGCGCACCGAACCACCGGGTCCACGACCTTCTGCTGAAGCCCGCCGACGCTCAATGGGTCATTGGCACGTTCGCGTACGACGGAATCGCGACGTCGAACCTCGAAGACGAAGACGTCGACATCTATCTCCTTCGGGGCTGCGGCTCCCAGTGGGAGCTCCTCGGGACCTCTCGCACGACGGATGACGGTGGGCACGCGACCGTCGAGGGTGTGGTCGATTCGGGTGGCCATGTGTACTTCCAGATTCCGGCGAGCCAGGCGCTGGGCCTCGGGCGTCACAAGGTCCGCCTCGTGGTTCGAGGAGACCGGACGACGACCGAGGGGTTCATCGAGGTTCAGCCCGAGGGCTCCTCGACCTTCGTCAGCGACGTCGATGGGACCCTGACGACGAGCGAGCTGGCTGAGGTCGGGGGCGTTCTGACGAACACGATTCCTGACGCCAACCAGGGCTCGGCTGACGCGTTGACGCAGCTCGCCGCCGCCGGGTACCGACCTATCTACCTGACGGCGCGCACCGAATCCGAGGTCAATCGGACTCGCGCCTTTCTGCAAGCGCGCGGCTTTCCGCCCGGCGTGGTTCGCACGAGCCAGGGCAACGGGCTGATTGGTCTGTCGGGTGCCGCGGCCGCCACCTACAAGGCCTTTGAGATTCGCTTGTTCCAGGGCCATGGGTTCAAGGTGGCGCTCGGCATTGGGAACGCAGACACCGACGCTCAGGCCTACCAGCAGACTGGCGTGGCCGAGAACTTCTCGTACCTGACCGACGCCGGTCTGCCGTACGGGGCCCAGCGTTTCGACGCCTACTCGAGCCTCGTCGCCGCCGTCAGGCTCCCGGCGCTCTGCAGCCCCTGACGACCCAAACGAACAGGTCTTTGAATCGAAGGTGAAGCCTGCCGCCGCAAGCGCACTGCAGGACGTCAGCTTGGAACCCTCTCCGGAGCCAAGAAGCCCAATTCAGATGGCGAGCTCGCTCGGGCATGGGGGGGCCGCCTGGGGGGCGACTTCCTGAAGCTCGCTTTGCCGACGCGCGAGGCGCTGGCGCACGTGCTGAAGAAGGTCGCGGTGAAGGCCTTGAGCACGGTGCGGCGCCGCGATCGGAGCTTTCGCCGCCCAGGCGTTCGCGAATTCTCCTGAGAAACGACCGAAGCGTGCTCCGCGGCGTCGCCGAACCTACAGCGCAGCCCTGAGGAAATCGCGGTTCATTCGCGCGATGACCTGGAGCTTGATCTCCGCCGGGCAGACCGCCTCGCACTCGCCGATGATGGAGCAGTGACCGAAGCCCTCGCGCCTCGCCTGCGCGGCCATGGCCAGCGCCCGCCGCGCCCGCTCCGGCTGCCCTTGGGGCAAATCGCCGAGATGGGCAATCTTGGAGCCGGTGAAGAGCGCCGCCGAGGCGTTGGGGCATGCCGCGATGCACGCGCCGCAGCCGATACACGCCGCGGCCGCCATGGCGCGGTCCGCGTCCACCTTGCCGATGAGAATGGCGTTCGCCTCCGGGGCGCTGCCGGTGCGCACCGAGATATAGCCGCCCGCGGCGATGATCCGGTCCAGGGCCGATTTGTCCACGACGAGGTCCTTGAGGACCGGCAGCGCGGCGGCGCGGAAGGGCTCGAGCCGAAGCGCCTGTCCGTCGCGAAAGTGGCGCAGGTGGAGCTGGCAGACGGTGCCCGGGTGGATGGGCCCGTGGGCCTGCCCGTCCACCAGGAAGCCGCAGGTGCCGCAAATGCCCTCGCGGCAATCCGAGTCGAAGGCGATCGGCGGCACGCCTTGGACCACGAGCCGCGCGTTGAGCACGTCGAGCATCTCCAGAAAGGACATATGCAGGCTCGCGTCCGGCACCTCGTAATGCTCGAAGCGCCCCTGGGCCAGCGGGCTTTCCTGGCGCCAGACGTCGAGCAGGATTCTCACTTGTAGCTCCGGGCCGCCGGGGCCATCGCCTCGAAAGTGAGCGGTTCTTTGTGCAACACCGGGGGAGCTCCCGCGCCTTTCCATTCCCACGCCGCGACGTACGCGAACCGCTCGTCGTCGCGCTTCGCTTCGCCTTCGGGCGTCTGGTATTCGGTCCTGAAATGCGCCCCGCACGATTCCTCGCGGTCGAGCGCGTCTCTCGCGAGGAGCTGGGCGAGCTCGAAGTCATCGGCGACCCTGCCGGCCCGCTCGAGCTCCTGGTTCAAGGACTCGGCCTTTCCGCCCACCTTGATGCGCCGCCAGAAGGCCTCTCGCATCCGCGGGATCTCCTCGAGCACGTGCGTCAGGCTCTCGCGGCTGCGCGTCATGCCGGCCTCGTTCCACAGGAGATTCCCGAGCTGGCGGTGGAAATGGTCCACCGGCAGGTCGCCGGGATTCTCCACCAGGCGCTGAATCTGCGAGCGCACCTGGGCCATGGCTTCGGCAAACTCGGGGCGCCCCGCGTCGACGCGGGTGTTGAGCCGGGCGAGGTAGTCTCCCAGCGTGGCGGGGATGATGAAATAGCCGTCGGCCAGGCCTTGCATCAGCGCGCTCGCGCCCAGCCGGTTGGCGCCGTGGTCCGAGAAGTTCGCCTCGCCGAGCACGAAGAGCCCGGGCACGTTCGACTGGAGGTCGTAGTCCACCCAGAGCCCGCCCATGGTGTAATGGAGCGCCGGGTAGATGCGCATGGGAGCGCGGTGCGCGTCCTCGCCGGTGATCCGCTCATACATGGTGAACAGGTTGCCGTACCGGTCGTCCATGACGGCGCGACCCAAGCGCTGAAAGGCGTCGCGAAAGTCCAAATAGACGCCGCGGCCGCCCGGCCCGACGCCGCGGCCGTCGTCGCAGACGTGCTTGGCCGCCCGCGAGGAGATGTCGCGCGGCGAGAGGTTTCCGTAGGTCGGGTAGAGGCGCTCCAAGAAATAGTCGCGCTCGCCGTCCGGGATCTGGTCGGGCGGCCGGGCGTCGCCGCGGCGGACGGGGACCCAGATGCGCCCGTCGTTCCTGAGCGACTCGCTCATGAGCGTGAGCTTCGATTGGTATTCGCCGGACTGCGGAATGCAGGTCGGGTGAATTTGCGTGTAGCAGGGGTTCGCGAAGAAGGCGCCGCGCTTGTGGGCGCGCCAGAGGGCGGTGGCGTTGCAGCCCCGGGCATTCGTCGAGAGAAAGAAGACGTTCGAATAGCCGCCGGTCGCGAGCAGCACGGCGTCGCCGGCGTGAGCGCGAAGCTCACCGGTCGCGAGGCTCCGAACGATGATGCCCCGCGCGCGGCCGTCCACGACGACCAGGTCGAGCATCTCGGTGCGCGGGAAGATCTCCACCGTTCCCGCCGCTCGCTGACGCAGGAGCGCCTGATACGCGCCCAGCAACAGCTGCTGGCCGGTCTGACCGCGGGCATAAAACGTGCGCGAGACCAGCGTCCCGCCGAAGGAGCGGTTGGCGAGCGCGCCGCCGTATTCGCGGGCGAAAGGCACGCCTTGGGCCACGCATTGATCGATGATGGCCAGTGAAAGCTCCGCGAGCCTGTAGACGTTGGCCTCGCGCGAGCGGAAATCGCCCCCCTTCAGCGTGTCGTAGAAAAGCCGGAATACCGAGTCGCCGTCGTTCTGGTAATTCTTGGCGGCGTTGATGCCCCCTTGGGCCGCGATGCTGTGGGCGCGCCGGGGGCTGTCCTGGTAGCAAAACGATTTCACCGAATAGCCGAGCTCGCCCAGAGACGCCGCCGCCGAGCTGCCCGCCAGGCCAGTGCCCACGACCAGGACGGTGAACTTCCGCTTGTTGGCCGGGTTGACCAGCTTCAGCTCGAGCTTGCGCCGGGCCCACTTGGCGTCCAGCGGCCCCGAGGGGATCTTCGCGTCGAGCGGCATGGTCAGCGGCTCCCCAGCCCGGCGAGGATGGCGATGGGGATGGACGCGAAGGCGAGCGCGAGGGCCGTGCCGATCACCGCCGCGCCGGAGCGGACCTTGGGCGTGGCGCGCGGGCTGCGCCAGCCCAGCGAGGTGAGAAAGGCGTAGAGCCCGTGCCAGAGGTGCAGTCCCAGGGCGACCATGGCGGCGAGGTAGATGGCCGCCGGCACCGCCTGCCTCAGGCCGATAATGAGGTTGTCGTAGACGTCCTCGATGCCGCGGAAATCGGGGTGGATGATTCCGAGCGCCATGTGCAGCACGTGGTAGATGGCGTAGGCGAGGATAGCCAGGCCGGTCCAAATCATGGTGAGCGACGGCAGGCTCGCCTGGAGGTTCTCGCGGCGCGCGTAGGGGACCGGCCGCGCGCGCCGCCGACGAAAGGTGAGGAGCAGCGCGGCCCCGGCGTGAATGACCAATGCCGCAAAGAGGAGGGCGCGGATGGCCCAGATGATCCAGGCGATGACCGGTACCTCGAGCGCGCGGGCGTAGCCATTGATCACCGCGCGCCCTCCGAACACGGTCAGGTTGCCCACCACGTGCTCGACGAGGAAGAGCGAGAGGAAGATGCCGGTCACCGACATCGCGGCTTTGAGCCCGATGGGGTTTCCCCAGAAAGTGGCGGCTTCGGCGGCCGTGGGCTCGTTCGGCACATCGCGTTCCACGAAGAATCCTGGGAAAGCCTTTCGGCCCTTTCCAGGTGGTTTCGATGGCTCCCGAGCGCAACGACCTCAAAGAGGTGGCGGCGCGGCGCACCTGTGGCGAGGGGCTGGCCGGCTCAGGAAGTGAGGCAAATCTCCCAGAGCATCGGCGCGACGCCGGTCAAATCCCTCACCGAGCCGAGCCGCTCCGCCGCGGGCCCGAGCGCGAGCACCGGCACCGGCGAGCGCGTGTGGTTGCGCGTGGAGAGGTCCTCCAGGTTGCCGTGGTCGCTGACCACGACGAGCGAGTGGCCCGCGGGAAGCTCCTCGGCGATCGCCCGCAGCAGGCCGTCGACCTTTCCGAGCGCGCGCGCCGCGAGATCGAAATCCTGTGCGTGGCCGGCCTCGTCGGTCTCGAAGAATTCGAAGAGCGTCAAGTCGTGCTCGCTCGAGAGGCGCAGCAAGACGTGCGCGGCCTCGCGCGCGCTGCGCTCGGGCATCGAGGCGCCGAGGGCGCGCGCCCGGGCGCCGTCCACGTCGTGCGTCAGGGCCAGGCCTCTCCGAGCGTCGTCCCAGGTCTTGAGCTGTGCCCCCGCCGCGGCGAAGGCCAGCGTCGAAGCCGAGGCCCGCGGCCGGCGGGCGCGCCCCGCGAGGTACGGCTCCGGCTCGGCGCGGCACGGCAGGCCGAGCGCGCGCAGGTAGGCCGCCGGGAAGGCGTTCGCGAACGCCACCCGGCGCCCGGCCGCCGCGAGGCGGGCGAAGAGCGAGCGCGTCGAGAGCAGCTGCGCCAGGGCGGCGTCGGGAAAGCCGAGGAGGTGCCGGCCGAGGAGCGCGGGAGCGTTCTCGCCGGTGAAGAGGGTCGTCTGGCCGGTGGCCGACTGGGGCCGCCCGGAGACGCCCAGGCACGCGTCTGCGAGCGCCGAGCGCATGCCGCGCGGGAGCGGGGCGCCCGAGCCGTCGGCGAACCGCGAGAGCAGGTACTCGCTCTGGGCCAGCGGGTTGCAGGAGAGGTCGCGCTCGCCCGCGCCGACGCCGTCCACGAAGATGAGAAGCGTCCCCATCAGGCCAGCATAACGGCAGGCAGCGAGCGCACGCGATTGACCCGGCCCAGGGACGTCGGCACCATCTCCCGCCGTGCCCGCGCTCGCCCTCATCCATGGATTTCTCGGCAGTCCCGCCTCCTGGCGCGAGGTCGAGCGCCACTTGCCGCCCATCGAGGACGTTCGCAGGATCTCGCTCCCGGGCCACGGGTTGCCGCCGTCGCCGTCGCCATCGCGCGCGGCCGACTTCGACGCGCTCATCGACGAGCTCGCCGACTCCCTTGGCCGAGAAGGCGGTGCCGACCTCGTCCTCGCCGGCTATTCGATGGGCGCGCGCGTCGCGCTGCACCTCGCGCTGCGCACCCCGCATCGGATCCGCGCCGCTCTCCTCCTCGGGGGCGACCCGGGCCTGGACGCCCCGCGCGAGCGGCAGGAGCGCCGGCGCTGGGAGGAGAAGCTCCAGGCGACGCTGCGCGAGGGCGGCATGGCGACCTTCGTCGCCCACTGGGAAGCCCTCCCTCTCTTTGCGAGCCAGCGCGAGCTCTCGCTCGAGGATCAGGACCGGCAGCGCCAGATTCGCCTCGGGCACGATCCTGAGGCGCTGGCCGCGGCGCTCGACATCGTCGGCCTCGGGCGGATGCCCAGCGCGTGGCCCGCCCTTTCTGGCCTCGCGTCGCCGCCTTTGCGTTTCCTCGCGGGCGCGAAGGACGCCAAATACGTGGACATCGGCCGGCGCATGGCCGCGCTCGCCCCTGCCGCGAGCTTCGACGAGGTCCCCGGCGCCGGCCACAACCTGATCCTCGAGACGCCGGAGCGCGTGGCGGCCGAGCTTTGCGCGCTGCTCGAATCGAGCGCCGGCGACCTGCCGCGGCAGATCTCTCTGGGCAATGGAGAAGAGGCAAGGGCCACGGAGCGCCTGGCTCTCGCCGTGGCCGATTTCCACGAGGAAGCCTTCGAGCATGACGGCCGCACGATCGACGGGCTGACTTGCAGCCTCTGGCTCACGCCCGCGGGCGGGCGCGGCGCGCGCCACGTCCGCGTCCACGCGGGCCAGAGCTTGGCGACCCCGCACGGCGGCGTCGAGATTCTCGACCTCGGCCGGTCCGAAGGGCGCGCCTTCGTCCGCCTGCGATTCTCGCCGCCTTAGGCGAAAGGTTGCGCCGTGAAGCGCCTTCCGCCCCTCGAGGCCAACGAGAATTCGCCGCTCTGCGCGGCCTGCGGCGGCGAATGCTGCAAGACGCAGCCCGGCATCGAAGCTCCGGAGCCGTTTTTGGCGCAGGCCGATCCGGCGCAGGCGCTCGCCGCGGCGCTCGACTCGAGCGATTGGGTCCTCGCCCACCACGTCGGCGTGCCTTGGAAGGGCGGGGAGCCGCCCCCCGACGAAATCCGCTGGCAGGTGATTCTCTATCCGCGGCCCGCGACGCTCGCCGAGCGCGCGTCGGGCTCCTCGAAGGCGAGCGGAGCTGCCTCGCCCTGCGTCTTCCTCGGCACCGGCGGATGCCTTCGCCCGTTTGGCGAGCGCCCGCGCATGTGCCAGTCGCTCGAGCCATGGGCCAACGGCAACTGCCGGGCGGAGTGGGGCAGGGGCGAGGCCGCGCTCGCCTGGCGCCCCCACCAGGGGCTCATCGCCGAAGCCCAGAAGCGCCTTTCGCCGCACGGTCCGCTAGCGCACGGTTGAATCGTCGCCGGGGCGATTGTTTCCACTCCCCGGCGCCGCCCCGCATATCCTTCTGGGGCCGTTTTTCGCGGTCAGGAGGTTCGCCATGGCGAAGAGAATTCTGATGCTGGTCGGCGACTACGGAGAGGACTACGAGACGATGGTCCCCTTCCAAGCCTTGCAAATGGTGGGGCACACGGTCCACGCGGTCTGCCCGGGAAAGAAGGCGGGCGAGAAGATTCGCACCTCGATTCACGATTTCGAAGGTGACCAGACCTACAGCGAGAAGCGGGGGCACGATTTCGCGCTGAATGCGACCTTCGACGACGTGAAGGCGTCCGATTACGACGCCGTCTGCATCGCCGGCGGCCGGGCCCCCGAATACCTGAGGCTCAACCCCAAGGTCCTCGACCTGGTGCGCCACTTCGCGCAGGCGCAGAAGCCCATCGCCGCGGTCTGCCACGGCGCGCAAATTCTCTGCGCCGCCGACGTGATCAAGGGCCGCAAGATTTCCGCCTACCCCGCCTGCGCGCCCGAGGTGAAGCTTGCGGGGGCCGAGTACGCCGACGTCGCCATCGACAAGGCCTTCGTGGACAAGAACTTCGTCACCGCCCCGGCCTGGCCCGCGCACCCGGACTGGCTCGCCAAGTTCCTGGGCCTGCTCGGCACCAAGATCGGCCCCTGATTCGAGCTCTGCCAACGCCGCTGCAGGGCGCGCTGGAGCGGACCGTCGCTCCAGCGCGCGTCCTGACCCGCCCCATCGACCTCGCCGCCTACGCGAGCGACGCGAGCTTCTACAGGCTCGTGCCCCGGGCGGTCGTTCAGCCGGTCGACGAGGAGGAGGTGCGAAGGCTCTTCGCCGCCTCGCGGGCCCAGCGCGTTCCGCTCGTCTTTCGCGCGGGCGGCACCAGCCTCTCCGGCCAGGCGGTCACCGACGGCATTTTGGTCGACCTCTCCAAATACTGGGAAAAGGTCGAAATCCTCGACGGCGGCCGCCGCGTGCGGGTGGGCCCCGGCGCCATCGGCGGCCGGGTCAACGCGCGGCTGCGCACCGCCGGCCGGCGCATCGGCCCCGACCCGGCGTCCATCGACGCCTGCCGGATGGGCGGCATCCTCGCGAACAACGCGAGCGGCATGTGCTGCGGCGTCGCCGAGAACGCCTACCACACGCTCGCGTCCATCCGCTTCATGCTCCCCAGCGGGCTCTCCATCGACACGGCCGATCCGCGCGCCCGGGAGAAGCTCTTCGCGGGGGCGCCCGAGCTCGCGCGGGGGCTCCTCGCGCTCCGCGAGCGCGCCTTGGCCGACCAGGCGTTGGCCGCGCGGATCCGGGCGAAGTACCGGACGAAGAACACCACCGGCTACTCCCTCAACGCCCTGCTCGACTTCGAGGAGCCGGTCGACATCCTCGCCCACCTGCTCATCGGCTCGGAGGGGACGCTCGCCTTCATCGCCGAGGCGGTGCTGGAGGCGCTGCCGGAGTACCCGGTCAAGCGAACGGGCCTGCTCTACTTCGAGAGCAGCGCGCGGGCGGCGGGCGCGGTCCTTCCGCTCTCGCGCTCGGGGGCGCGGGCCATCGAGTTCATGGACGACGCCAGCCTGCGCTCGGTCGCGGGCGAGCCGGCGCTCGGGGTGGACGTGGGCTCGCTCGCGCCCGGGACCGTGGCGCTCCTGTGCGAGTACCAGTGCGAGAGCGAGGAGGCGCTGGCCGAGCTCCGCGCAGGCGAGGAGGCGGCCCTCGCCGAGGTCGCGCCCATTCTCCCGGCGCGGTTCGCGACCGACGCCACGGCTCGGGCGGCGCTCTGGAAGATTCGCAAAGGGCTCTACCCGGCGGTGGGCGCCACCAAGCGCTCCGGCGAGACGGTCATCATCGAGGACGTCGCCTTCCCGCTCGAGCGGCTCGCGGCGGGCATCGACGACCTGCGCGCGCTCTGCTCGCGGCACGGCTACCAGGGCGCCATCATCTTCGGGCACGCCAAGGACGGGAACGTCCACTTCGTGCTCGCCCAGTCGTTCAACGAGCGCGCCGAGGTGGAGCGCTACGCGCGGCTCATGGACGGCCTGGCGGAGCTGGTGCTGGGGCGCCACGGCGGCGCCATGAAGGCCGAGCACGGCACGGGCCGGAACGTCGCGCCGTTCGTCGAGGCCGAGTGGGGGCGCGAGGCGGTGGCGCTCATGCGCGAGCTCAAGGCGCTGTGCGACCCGGACGACCTCCTCAACCCCGGGGTCATCCTCAACGGCGATCCGCAGGCTCACCTGAAAGACTTGAAAGACCTGCCGACCGTCGACAACGAGGTCGACCGATGCGTCGAGTGCGGCTTCTGCGAGCCCTCCTGCCCCAGCCGCTCGCTCACCCTCACGCCCCGCCAGCGCATCGCCGTGCGCCGGGAGCTCCAGAGGCTAAAGGCGTCGGGCGGCGAGCTGGCCCGCGCCGCGCTCGCCCGAGACTTCGAGTATTCGGGCCTCGAGACCTGCGCCGCCGACGGGCTGTGCGCCGTCGCCTGCCCCGTGAAGATCGACACCGGCGCCCTGGTCAAGCGCCTGCGCGGCGAGCGCCACGGCCGGCTCGCTCGCTGGCTCGCGACAGGCATCGCCGCCCGGCCGCGCTGGGCGGAGAAGGCCATCCGCCTGGGGCTCGCGCTGGCGCACGGCGCGCAGTCCGTGGCCGGCGCGCGGCGCTTGGGCTCGCTCTCGGCGCTCCTCGCCCGGATCGCTTGGCTTCTCGGGGCGCGCCTGCCGCGCTGGAGCGAGGCCATCCCTCGGCTCGCCCCTCCGATCGCCGCCGCGCGCTCCGGCGCCGACGAGGCGGTCTACTTCCCCACCTGCTTCTCGCGGATCATGGGCCGGCCCCAGGGCGAGGAGCGCTCGCTCGCGGAGGTGATGCTGCTTTTGGCCGGGCGAGCCGGCGTCCGCCTGCGCGTGCCTCAGGGGCTCGAGGGCCAGTGCTGCGGCCTGGCCTTCACCTCGAAGGGCTTCTCCCGCGAAGGCGCGGCGCTGCTCGGCCGCGCGGTGGACCTCCTGTGGCATGAGAGCGACGAGGGCCGCCTGCCGGTCGCCGTGGACGCGAGCTCCTGCCTCTACTCGATAAAGAGCTCGGCGGCGCACCTGGATTCCGAGCGCCGGGCCCGCCTGGAGAAGCTGCGGATCATCGACGCGGTGGAGCTCGTGCGCGACGCCATCCTCCCGCGGCTCGAGCTTCGGCCCCTGGAACGGCGCGTGGTGCTCCACCCGAACTGCGCCGCGCGCAAGCTCGACCTCGAGGGAGCTCTGCGGGCCGTCGCGCAGCGGGGAGCGCAGCGCGTCGAGGTGCCGGTCGCCCTCGGCTGCTGCGGCACGGCCGGCGACCGAGGGCTCCTGTACCCTGAGCTCACCGAGGCCGCCGTCCGCGCCGAGCGGGACGAGATCTTTGCCGGCGGCTACCAGGGCTTCTATTCCTCCAACCTTACTTGCGAGATGGGCCTGCGGCAGGCCACCGGGCTCCCGTGGCAATCGGTTCTGTACCTCGTGGAAGAGGCGTCGCGCCCTTCGCCCGCCGAGGTGGGCCAGGCCCATGCAGCGGCGGGCAGGACCTGACCCGGCCGAGCACGCGAACCGACGAGGGTTGCCTTAGGCTCCGGGCTCCGGGTACTGCAGTTTCTGGGGCCCGGGGTCTGAAGGCTGAAGTCTTTGCCATCCTGCGCAAGATTTCCTCGCTAAAGGGACTATGCTGGGTGCACCCCCGCGGCCTTGACGGGCGGCGACGCCTCTGTCGATGCTATCCCCTTCGCAATGTTCGAAATCGGCTCGCCGTTCAATCGGTTCGTCATCGAAGCCCACCTCGGCGAGGGCGGCATGGCGAAGGTGTATCGCGCCCGCCACGCCAAGCTCGGCACCGCCCACGCGCTGAAGGTGCTCCTGCCGCAGTACTCCCGCGACCCGCCGCTGCGCGAGCGGTTCCTCTCCGAGGGGCGGATCCAGGCGCGCCTGAGCCACCCGAACATCGTGCGCGTCACGGACACCGTGGACGAAGGCGAGTTCGCCGCGCTGGTCATGGACTACATCGAGGGCATCACCCTCCGCCAATTCCTGCGCGACCTCCGCGAGCCGCCCAATGGCGAGCAAATCCGCGGCCTGTTCCTCCAGGTCCTGGCGGGCGTCGGCCACGCCCACGCGGCCGGAGTGGTGCACCGCGACCTGAAGCCCGAGAACATCATGGTGCAGGCGCCGGAGGGGCCCAGCCCCGTCGCGCGAGTGCTCGACTTCGGCATCGCCAAGGTCCTCCACGACGGCGCCAGTGCCCGAACCCG
Organism: uncultured delta proteobacterium; assembly: GCA_963772225.1. Taxonomy (GTDB): domain Bacteria; phylum Myxococcota; class Myxococcia; order Myxococcales; family UBA5297; genus CAVYWD01. The sequence continues at coordinate 139,287 of CAVYWD010000003.1, forward strand.
CACCGGCGTCATCATGGGGACGCCGCAATACATGAGCCCCGAGCAGCTCTTGGGGGCGCGCGAGGTGACCCCGCGCTCGGACATCTTCTCGCTCGGCGCCACCCTCTACGTGCTCGCCACGCGCAAGCTGCCCTTCGCCGGCGCCACCGAGTACGTGGTCCTGCGCAACATCCAGCAGGGCATCTTCGAGCCGCCGGAGCGCGCCCACCGCGGCATCGACCGGCGCGTCGCGGCGGCCATCGTGCGCGCGCTCTCGCCCAACCCCGCGCGGCGGTTCGCCAGCTGCGAGGAGTTCGCCGAGGCCCTTCAATCTGCGAGGACCTTTCCAGCGGCGCCCACGCCCGCGCCGTCGCTCTCGAAGACGCTCGCCATCCCCCCCGCCGACGCGACCGCGGCGGGCCTCACCATCGACGAGTCGGAGCAGGCGGACACGGAGCCCCGCGTCGACCAGGTGTTTCTGGAGGTCGACGCCGAGGAGGTCTACGAAGAGGAAGAGAATCGTCGAGGAAGAGGTCGTCGCCCGGCCTGGGTCCTGGTTTCGCTCCGAGAAGGTGGAGACGGTGGAGACACGGCGGGTGGTGGAGCGCTCGCGCGTCGTCCGGCGGGTAGAGGAGGTGTCCTTCCTCGGGGTCGACCCGGGCCAGTTCACCATGGGCTCGCACGAGCTCGAGGCCTCGCGGCAGCTGGACGAAGTGGAGCACGAGGTGTTCCTCAGCCGCCCCTATCTCCTGCAGGCCACTCCGGTGACGCAGGCGCAGTGGCAGGCGTTGATGGGCAGCAACCCAAGCACGTTCAAGGGGCTCGCGCGGCCGGTGGAGACGGTGAGCTGGTACGACGCCATCGCCTTCTGCAACGCGCTCTCCGAGCACGCGGGGCTCGAGCCCGTGTACGAGCTCGGCGGAGTCCAAGGACAGCCCGGCGAGGAGGGCTACCTCGCCCGCGTGCGCTGGAAGGGGCTCGACTGCCCAGGCTTCCGGCTGCCCACCGAGGCCGAGTGGGAGCGGGCTTGCCGCGCCGGCTCGGCGGAGCCGCGGTGGGGCGAGGTCGACGACATCGCGTGGTTCGGCGCGAACAGCGGCAACGAGACCCGCCCGGTGGCGCAGAAGGAGCCCAACCCCTGGGGCTTCTACGACATGCTGGGCCTGGTCTGGGAGTGGTGCTGGGACTACGACGGCCCGCACGGGCGCGAGCGCGCCGAGGACCCGACCGGCGCGCCCGTCGGACCGCAGCGGCTGTGGAAGGGCGGGTCGTGGGGGAGCGATCCGGAAAACCTGCGACCCGCGGCTCGCCAGGGAAAGCCGCCGGGCCAGCGGGCGTTCAGCGCGGGCTTCCGCTGCGCGCGGACCTTGGTCCAAGAGTAGCGCTCGACCTCGAGCCGGGCGCCCTACGGCTCTCCCACCCGGGCGAGCGCCTCCGCGCAGTCGCGGTCGACGCGCGAGAGCATGGCGAAGAAGTCGATCTCGGAGAGGTCGAAGAGCGACAGGACGCCCATGTCCAGGTGGTAGCAGAGGTCGTCGACGCCCGCGGTGGCGCCGGCCAGCGCGGCGTGCATGGTGCCGACGTGGACGACGTAGCAGAGCGGCCGGAGCGCCTCGGGCGCGGCGGACGGCTGGTGGTGGAAGCGCAGCGCGGCCTGCAGCTCTGGGGGCAGGCTCCAGCGGCGCGCGAGCGCCTCGCCGGCCTCGGCGTGACTCAGGCCCACCTCGTCGCGCTCCACGGCCTCGAAGTCGGGCTCCTTGCGCAGGGCGGCCTCCGCGAACCGCTCGCGGGACTCCGGCGCGAGGACCTTTGAGAGCACGGGCTTGCCGATGTCGTGGAGGAGCCCGGCGGTGAAGGCCAGATCGGGGTCGACGCGCTGCCGCCTCAGATGCGAGGCGAGGTCGCGCGCGGCCACCGCGGCGCGCAGGCTATGGCGCCACAGCGCGCCCCGCTCGGCCTGGTAGGCCGACAAGGGGGCGCCCAGGCCGCCGGGGACGCAGGCGGAGAGCGCCAGGGCGACCACCGTGCGCTCGCCGAGGTAGGGCACCGCGTGGCGGACCGCGTGGACCGGCTGCGCCGGGCGCGCCGCCGCCGAGTTCGCGGAGCGGAGCACGGACGCGGTGAGGCCGGGGTCCACCTCCACCACGCGGGCCATGTCGTCCAGAGAGCTGTCCCGTTTACCTTGGAGGCGAAGGAGCTGCTGAGCCGCCGCCGACATCGGCGGGATGCGCTCGATGTGTTGGAGCATTCGCGCGAGCTCAGGCATCTGGGCTTCTCCCTTCGAGCGCCGGAGTCGAGGCGGCTGAAAGCGACCGCTCTGGAGACTGCCACAGCCCGAGGGGGACGGCCACGCAGGGGCCTCTGAACGAGGGCGACCGCCGTGCTACCGTTGCGGTATGAGTCAGACATTTCCGAGCTCGGAGGGGAGCCGGCCTCGGAGGCGGCCGCCCGGCGGGCCGGTGCTTCGAGACCTCCCTCCGGACCAGATGGTCGCCGAGGTCGACTGGTCGCGGTGGTACCTCGACGAGGACGAGAGGGTCGAGAGCTACGAGCAGGGGGCGATCATCCGAGTCATGCTCTCGTCGCTGTCCGAGCTCGCTCGGCAGCGCGGGTGGACGCGAATTCTCTTCGGCGCGGACAACTATTTCGCCTGGGTGCCCGAGGAGCCGAGAGTCCGGGTTTCCCCGGACGTCTATTTGGTGGACGACCCGCCCGCGCCGCCCATCCCGAGCGGCTGGCAGACCTGGCAGGAAGGCCACCACCCGCCTCGCTGGGCCGTGGAGATCGTCTCCAGCGATTGGAAGAAGGATTACCTCGAGGCGCCGGAGAAATACGCGCAGCTCGGCTGTCGAGAGCTGGTCTTGTTCGACCCCGACGTGGCGCGACTCGCGGTGAAGAACAAGCTGCGCGAGGCCCTCACGGTGTACCGCAAGGGCGCGGACGGCCTGTTCGTCAGGGTCTATGCGGGGGCGGGGCCTTGCTACAGCGTCGAGATCGACGCCTGGCTTCACGCTCGGCTGGAGGGTCCGGTCGCCCGGTTGCGCATCGCCCTGGACGAGCGGGGCAGGGAGACCGTCCCGACGGAGGCGGAGAGCGCCCAGGCGGAGGCGGAGCGCGCTCAGGCGGAGGCGGAGCGCGCCGACGAGGAGGCGAGGCGGCGCGCCGAGGCAGAGGGGCGCGTTCGAGAGCTGGAGGAGCGCCTCCGCAAGCTGGAAGGCTCGCGCGAATAGGGGCGCGCCGATCCGGTCGACGGGGTCCAGGCTACTCGCGCACCATGACGCCCTGAGCGCGAAGAAAGGCCCGCGCGGTGCGGGCGCCGCCGCCGCCGGCGAATTCGTGCAGGTGCGACGGGATGCCCAGCCCGCGCGCGGCGGCGACGTGCTCGGGTCGGTCGTCGAGGTAGGCGCAGCGCTTTGGATCGAGCCCGAACCGGGCGAGCGCCGCTTCAAAGAACGCGGGGTCGGGCTTTATGTGCCGCGCCTCATACGAGAGGTGAAGGCCGGTGAGCCGGCCCAGCACCGGCATGCGCGGCTTCAGATGAGCGAAGTGCAGCGGGTCGGTGTTCGAGGCGAGATAGGCAGGGTGGCCGAGCTGAAGGACCTCGTCGGCGAGCGCCTCCATCTCGGGGTACGGGTCGAAGATGTCGCACCAGGCGCCGGCGAGCGCGTCTTGCGAGACGTCGCGCCGGCCGAGCTGCGTTCGCAGGTGACCGAGAAAGGCGTCGGGCCCCAGGTCTCCTCGGTTGCAGGCGAGCGACGCTTCGCTGAAGTAGAGGTGCGCCGCGTCGAGGCTCCCCGACGCACGCGGTTCCGCCAGGGCCCTCAGGCGCGAAAGGCCGCGCTCGAGGTCGAGTCGCACGAGCACGTTTCCCAGGTCGAAGAGCACCGCCGGCTGCGCCATGAGATTCTCCGATTCGATTGCGGTCGCCGCGATTCTCAGACGTCGACCTTGAACCCCAGCGGGACCTCGCTCGCCATCTTTCCGCCGCCGATCCCCCAATCGGTGAGGGGCGGCTCGCGCAAGACGATGATCATGTCCGCTGGAGAGATGCCAGGCCGCTCGGAGAGGTTTCGGACGATGGCGGCGTAGAGCTTTCGCTTGGCGTCGAGGGAGCGCCCGGGGAAGACGGTGAGCTCGATGGAGAGAAAGGCGGGGCTCTTGCCTTCCATGACCTCGAAGTTCTCGCGCGAAAGCTCGTGAAGGACCTGGTTGCGATCGCCCGGGGGGATTTGAAAAGCCTCGACCAGCGCGGAATGGACGCCGTCGAGGATGGCCTTGCGATATTCGACGGGCCGCCCTTCGAGCATTTCAATTCGGACCAAAGGCATGGATTCCTCCATGGCGCCGCGGCGCCGGTTGAATCGACTCCTCAGGCGCGCGCGACCGCGAGCACGCTCATCCCGACCGGCGGCTGGAGCCGCTGCTCGGCCTGGGCGACCAACGGCGCGAGCAGGTCATAGAGGCGCAGCTGCATGGCCGGCACCGCGCGGCGCTTGAAAATGCGGCCGTTCACGAACCACCCCGGGATGCCGAGGAGGTTCATGGACTCGAGCTTCTCTACCGTGAACCCGCAGCCTTCGAGGAGGTCGCGCAGGCCCTGCTTGGTGTAGCGCCGGTAATGGCCCACGGCCTCGTCCATGGAGCCGAAGAGCGCCGGGTTCGCCGGCACCAGGACGACCAGTCGGCCGCCCGGCGGCAGGGTGCTCTTGAAACGCAGCACGGCGGCGCGGTCGTCGGCGATGTGCTCCAGCACGTTCGAGAGCAGGACCGAGTCGAACCGGTACTGCTTTAGCGCCTGCCAATCCGCGTCCTCGACGCCGGCGAGGTGAGGGACGAGCTGCGGAGTGTGGGCGAAGAGGTTTTTCAGGCGGTCGTAATAGAACCGGTCGATCTCCAAAGCGACCACGAGCTCGCGCCCGGGCGCGATATGGCGGCTGATGGTGCCGATGCCCGCCCCCACCTCGAGGACGCGCTGGCCCAGGTGCAGGGAGAGCTTGCGGCCGAGCCAGGCGTTGTAGCGCGGCGCGCCCTCCTCCATGCGCAGGAGGGTGTTGTAGCCCTCGTGGCGGTTGTCGGCGTCGTTGGAGGTGGTGGCGTAGCGCAGGAGCGTGAGCGCGCGGTCGAGCTTGTGGCCCAGGCCCTCGCGCGAGCGCCTTGCGGCGACCGTGATGGGCACCTCGTGGATTCGGAAGAGCTGCGCGGCGAGCTTGACGGCGATCTCCGCGTCGATGCCGGCGTCGGAGGCGGCGAGGGGCAGGCCTTTGAGGATCTCCGCGCGGAAGGCTTTGAGGCCGGTCTCCGCGTCGGCGAGCTTCAGGTCGGTCATGGCCCCGGTGAGCAGGGAGACGGCGTCGTCGGTCAGCCGGTCGTAGAAGCTGCCCACCGCCCAGGCGTCCGACGAGCCCAAGAGCCCGAAGCGCACGCCGTAGACGGCCTCTGCGCGGCGCTCGACCAAGGGCTCGATGAGGAGAGGGTAGTCGCTGGCGCGGTAGGCGGGGTCCGGGTCCTGGAGGATGACGAGCTCGCCCCGCGCCTCGGGGAGCGCGGCGCGGATGGCGCTGCCGCGGCCGCTGGCGGTGGTGAGGGTGCGCGCGCCCAGGGCGGCGAGCTCGGCGCGGTCGGGCTCGCTGAGCGCGCCGCTGACGATGACCTCCGCGACCTGGGGGAGCGCGAGCGCGGAGCGCAGGAGGGGCAAGAGCTCGGGGACTGCCGCGCGGTGGGTGACGGGGACGAGGACGGTGGCGCGATCCATGGATGCCGGTCTGTAGCACGGGGGCGGCGGAGTGGGTAGCGCCCGCGAGGCCTCCCGGCCCGCGGGGCTGCGGCGCGCCGGGTCAGAGCTTGTGTGCCCCTTCACGGTGGAAGAAGTGGCTGTTGCTGCGCTCGGATCGGGTCAGGGACGCCTGCAGACGGCGCCCTTCACCAACGAGCTGTCCTCCCGAATCCAGTCCCGGAAGCATTCAAGGATGGCAGACAGCTTGCTCGCGTCGCCCGCTCCGTCGAACTTGCCGTTCCTGATTTGGCAGACCATCCACTCGGCTCCGCCAACAAAGCCGTTGGCCTCTGACGGCGGATCGCCGGCTACCTCGAGAATCCGCTCATCCGCCACCTGGGCTTCGATATCGATCTTCACCCACCAGCCCGGATTGTCGGTGGTCTCGATCACGACGCCTTGGCCGTGCTCCCACCCGCCATTGCACCTGGCCCCGAACCACATTTCCAGCCACCGAAGATTGGTTTGCTCTCGGCCCATGTGGCACTCCACGACTCAAGGCAGATGGCCTGCTCGGGTGCGTTGTCGAAGCGTTGGCTGTTACCGGCCCCCCACGGAGCCACTCTCCCCAATCGCCATCGCCCCGCCGATCCCCGCGCCAATTTGCGCTGCCGGCGCAGCCCCGTCGGCCTGAATTCGATACACCTGCCCCGCCGCGACCCACAGGTGGAGAAACGGGCTGAGCCGGTGCCGCGCCTCCAACATCGCGAAGACTCGCTGCGGGTTATGCCCCCATGCAAATGCGCGCGCCGCCGCGAAGGCGGCTACCTCCAGAGAATCGAGCTCGACGGACCCGACGGCCGAAGCGTCATTCTCGCCGGTGACGCGCTTGGAGAGCGAAACAGAGGCCGAGAATCCCCGAGCCCGAAAGCGCACCTCAGCCCGCCCGCCGTTGGAGGCACCCCTCGTGAGCTCAGCCTTGGGCAACGGGCGGGAGGATTCCTCGGCGTAGAGGGTGCGCAGCGCGAATCGCTCGATGGAGTAGGCTAAGTCGAAATACTCCGGCTGATACGGCAGCTGCGCGCGGCGCCATTCGCCCCGGAGCGAGAGATCCACGCCGGAGAATGAAAGGTCTGCGAGCACTCCGGCGTGCAGGCCAAATCCGCCGCCGCGGCCGTTCAGGTCCAAGTACGGCGCCACCTTCACGTGCTCCGCGCGGTACACGGACGCGTCCAGTCCGAGCCCGTACACGGTCGCCCGCGGTGCGGCGCCTCGGGGCGCCGTCCAATCGGAGAAGAGAGAGAGAGCCGCATGCACGCGGTCGTCCGGCGCTCCCCCGCCCAGCGACAGCGGCTCCACGCTGGCGATGGCGCCGAGGACGCCGGGGTCCAACACGTCCGACGCGAGGGCCTCCACCGCGAACGCGCCCACCGCGGCGCGGCCGTTGAACCCGAGCGGCTGGCGGTCGGGATCCAGAGAATTCCCGAAGTCGCTGACGATGGTTCCGTGGCCCACGTCGCGGTGGGCCAGCGCCCCGAGCTTCAGGGTGAGCGCCCGCTCGAAGGCGACGAAGCTTACGCTGCGCAGCGCCCGCCCAAGGTCGGCGCGCGTGTCCCAGTCTTCCGAGCGGAGCAGGCCTCGGCTCCGCGCGAGCGACCCGTTCAAGCGCAGCCGCAAGGGTAGGGCGAGGTCGACCTCGAGCGACTCCCAGTCCACCCGCGCGCCGGGCGCGATGAGCCCGAAGACCTCGCCGTCGAAGGACTCGGGGCCGACCTCCAGAATCGCCAGGGCGCGCGGCGCCTCGGCCCGGGCGGCGCCCCACGCGAGCATGGCGAGCCCCGCCGCGAGGCCCCTGAGCCCCAGCCGCGCGACCCGGCGCATGAAGCTATCGGCGGATGCTGACGAAGAGGGAGCCGCCCGCCTGCGAGCCCGCGCGCACGATGACCTCGCCGCCCGCGGGGATGGCGTACTCCGCCGGGGCGCCCGGCACCGCGACGTGGACCTTGGCGCGCCCGTTGCGCTCGAGCCCGGAGAAGGTCACGTCGGCCTTGCCTTTGGGGAGCGCCACCGAGGCGGTCTGCCCCTCGGCGAGGTCCATCGATTGCGGCCCGCCCACGACCTGGTAGCTCGAGAAGGCCAGGTTCTGGGACTTGAAGTCGCGCGCCATCTTCTCGAGGCGATGGTCGACGCCGCTGCCCTTGTTCGAGGCGAGCGCCACCACGACCTCGAGGTGGACGCGGGGCGCCGCGGCGGCGGCGGGCAGCGGAGCGGCGAGAGCGGCGCCGCCGAAAGCGAGGGCCAAGGCGAGGGTGCGCGAGCGAACGGCTGCAAGGGCGGGGCTCAAAGATCGCCTCCGGCGGGTGGCTCTTTTGTCATGTCGAGCGGGGCCGTTTCGCCCTCGCCCGACTCGGGTCGGTTGACCAGCATGATGAGCGTCTTGCCGTCGTCCGTCTTCAGGATCACCGGCTGGACGCTCGGGTCCTCGAGCTTGAGCTCGCGCAGCACGACCTCGGCGGACGGCGACGAGCCGGAGGCCGCCCGCCACGCCAGGGGCACCGCCACCGCCAGGGTGACGGCCGCGGTGGCCAGCGACGAGAGAACGGCCGTGCGGTGGTACGTGAGGATCTCCGACCACGCCACCCGCAGCCGCTCGAAGAGCGACGGCCGCTCGGGCGCGACCTGCCGGAGCACGTCGTCGGCGAAGCGCGAGAAGTCCGCCTCCTCGGCCCTCGAAGCGAAGGTCTGCGCGACCGCCGCCGAAAGCGCCCTCAGGTCGGTGAGCCGGGCGCGGCAGTCGGAGCATCCCGACAGGTGGAGCTCCACCTGGGCGCGCTCCTTGGCGCTCACTTCATCGTCGGCGTACGCCGAGAGCAGCATCTGGAATCTGTCGCACGCGCTTCCCATGCCGCCTCGCTCGCCGCCTGCCGCAAGAAGTCACTCTTCGCCCAAGCTCTCCACCGCCGCCGTCGGGCCCAGGTAGTCCCTCAAGATCTCCTGGGCCTTCGCCCGGGCGTGGAAGAGCCGGCTCATCACCGTGCCCTTCGGGATCTTGAGAATGCGCGAGAGGTCCTCGTAGCTCAGGCCATCCAGCTCCCGCAGCAGGAGGATCTCCCGGTGCTTCTCCGGGATCTGCTCGAGCGCCTCCTGGATCTTCTCGGCCAGCTCGGCGCGCAGCACGGCTTTCTGCGGGTTGTTTCCCAGCCGCGTCGCCAGGATCCCGTCGGTCGCCGCCTCTGCCTGGTCGAGCTTCTCATCGAGCTCCACCTTCTCCGCCTGCCCCCCGCCCGCGCGGCGAAGCCGGTCGACGCACAGGTTGGCGACGATGCGGTAGAGCCAGGTGTAGAAGCTCGAGTCGCCCTTGAAGTGGTCCAGGTATTTGTAGACCTTGACGAATGCCTCCTGGGCGACGTCCATCGCCTCTTCCTTGTCCTTCAGCATGCCCAGCGCCTGGGCGTACGCCTTGCGCTGGTACCGCTCGACCAGCAGGCGGAACGCCGCCTGGTCGCCCTGACGACACCGCCTTGCGAGCGTCAAGTCGTCGGGCTGCACCTTGGTAACTCCGAAGGGGGTAGACGGGGTCAGCGCGGGAAAATTCACGAGGCCTTTTAACCCGAAGCTGCGGTGGGCGAGCAAGGGCCGCCCATCTGAGGGCCGGATGCTATGGGAGGTGGGCCGCCCCCGCAAGGTTCTCTTGCCAATTCAAGGCGATAGGCGCGCCGCGGCCGACTGGATGCTCGGACAGCTTCGAGGCCCCCATGATCTCCGGCGCGCCAGCACGCGCTCCTCAGACGGCGGAGAGCTCGGGGCCGGTAGCGCACGACGCCCGGGCCCCCGGCCAGCGCGCCGGGCCGGAGCTCGAGCGCCATGAAGGCCTCGTCCCGGCAGCTCCTCTCCCAGCGCAGGCCGAACCGGCTCGCGCGCTGAAAGCCGAACCGCGGGTAGTAGTCGGGATGGCCCAGCACGACGACGGCGCCGCATCCGGCCTGCGCCAGGCGGTCGAGGCCGCTTCGCACGAGGGCCGAGCCGACCCCCCGGCGCTGATGCCCCGGGAGGACGGCCATCGGCGCCAGCCCGACCGCGGCGATGGGACCCCCGGCGCGCTCGATGTCGACCGGCGAAAACAGGATGTGGCCCACGAGCGCGCCCTCGGCGACCGCCACCAACGAAAGAGTGACGGCGCCGCTCGCCCGGAGCGCCTCGACGAGCGCGGCCTCCGCGGGCCTGCCGAAGGCGAGCTCATTCACCAGGGCGACTGCGCCGCAGTCGCCGGGCAGCTCGGGCCGGATTTCGAGGTCGGTCACCTCGCCCGCTTTAGCGCGAGGCCTGCTTGCGCTCGGCTGCGAAGGCGCGGGCAAGGTTCTTCCAGAACTCGGAGTCCTCGCGCTGAATGACTTTGGCTCGAGCGACACGGGTGCAGAACATACTCGACTCCATCCATTGTTTGTTGCCGAAGGCGAACCGCAGTGATTAGGTAACGTCTCGTCGCAGCGCAAGGTCCCTGAGCGTCCCTGAGCCAAGGAAGCGAGGGGCTTTCTTCAGACCGTCCGAGGTCAGGATGGCTGCGCTGACCGACCCTTCGGCGAGTTTACCGCCGACCCCGTCTACCCGGACAGCTGCGCAGCTCTCCCAGGCGCGCGGAAGATCGCAGCCCGAACCAAGACGAGACGCTGTCGGCCGAGCCAGCGCGCGGCCAGGCTCCCCGGCGGCGATCACGCCCCTTCTAGGACCCCGCTCGAAGGAGGTGGCGCGCGTGAACCATGGTTGACGTGACGTAAACCATGGCCTACATTCTCGATGTGTGGACGATCCTCACGACCGAATCGTTCAACACCTGGTTCGCGAAGCTTCGAGACGGTCAAGGGCGCGCGCGCATCCAAGCTCGCATCGATCGTGCCGCGGCAGGCAGCCTGGGCAACTGCGCTCCCGTTGGCGGGGGCGTCTCGGAGATGAAGATGGACGTTGGCCCAGGCTACCGCATGTACTTTGTTCAGCGCGGTCTGGAAGTCATCATCCTGCTCGCGGGAGGCGACAAGTCGACGCAGGCGAAGGACATCGTCCTCGCGAAGGAGCTGGCGCGGCAGGTCTAGAAGAGGTGGCGCATGGCGCTCAAGCTGAAGAAATGGGACACCGCAGAGCACCTGAAGACCGAAGAGGACGTCGCTCGCTACTGGGAAGCGTGCCTCGATGAAGGCGCGGACGACGCCGCGTTCATTACGACCGCACTGGGAACGATCGCCCGAGCCCGCGGCATGTCGAACCTTGCTCGCGAGACCGGGCTGACGCGCGAGGGGCTCTACAAGGCGCTGTCGCCGGACGGAAACCCCGAGTTCAGCACGGTAATGAAGGTTATTCGGGCGCTCGGCCTCCACCTGCAGGGGTCTCCCGCACACAGCATGGTACACCGGAAGGTCGCGACCTCTGTTGGCTTGGCTCGGCATGCCGCCCGGGCCGAGCTCGCGTCGAAGTTCAGCAAAGGACAGAAAGTTCAGTATCGACAGGGTCGCGGGACCTTCGATGCCAGGGTCGTCGAGATCAATGAAAAGAGGGGCGTCGTTTTCCTCGAGCGCATGAGCGACAAAAGGAAGGTCGTGAGGCCGGCCGCGAAGGTCGTCAGGGGATAGTCGGCTCGCCCGGATCGGCCAACATCTATTTCTGCGCGACTCCTAATACGGCCGAGCCGGAACCAACGAGCGTTGCCTTAGGCTCCAGGCTCCAGACCGCTCCAGACCCCGGCTTCAGGTACTGCTGTTCCTGGAGCCTGGGGTCTGGAGCCTGAAGTCTTTGCCATCCTGTGCAAGATGTTGCGCCGAAGGGACTAAGGGCGGTCGCCGGAGAGCTCGGGCCGGACTTCGAGGTCAGTCACCTCGTCCGCTTTAGCGCGAGCCCTGCTTGCGCTCGGCGGCGAAGGCGCGGGCGAGGTTCTTCCAGAGCTCGGAGTCCTCGTGCTTGAGCTCCTTGGCCCGCGCAGAGACCGCCTTCTTCGAGTCCTCCATCTCCTCGAGCTGGAGACCGGTGAAGTCGAGGCGGCAGGCGGCGTCGCCCTCGGGGACGATCTCGTACCAGAACTGCGAGTGCCGGATTGGGCTCGCGAGGTGCGTGTTGGTCCAGCGCATCCGCTGCGCATCGATTCGCACGAGCTTCTTCTTGCGGACCTTGGTCCCGTCGGGGCGAACCACCGTATCGGTCAGCAGGACCGCGCCGTCGCACACGAGGGCGACGTTTCGCTTTCCCTGGAAGCCCATCCGCTCGAGGTCGCCCGGGTCGTAATCGGTGGCCCAGGCGAAGACCTCGTTCGCGGGGGCCTTGAATCGCTGGCTGAATTGGTAAGAGACGGAGACCTTCGGCATGGCGCGGTTCCTTTCGAGGGGTCTGGCAACCAACCAACACTACAATGAATCGTCGGCCGCTCACGACGGCTGCGGCCCTTCGCAGCCTTCGACGATGACCAGGTCCATGGTCGAGGCAGGCAGCCTCAGCTTCATCGCCGCCTGGTACTCGGGAGAATGCCAGCAGTCGAGCGCGGCCTGGTACGACGGGAACTCGACCACCGTGTTGCGCGCCCGCGTCGTTCCTTCGGGGTTCTCGTACCGGCCCGCGCGGGCGAGAAATCGAGCGCCATAGTTCTTGAGCGCCTCGGCGCTCGCTGCCGCGTATGCTTTGAACGGCTCCGGATCCGTCACGTCGACCCGAACAATCCAATATCCCTTGGGCATGGCGCGCTACCCCTTGGTCCATTCGAAAGCTGCTCGTGTCATCGCCCGAAGCGGCGCCCTTCGTCACGGGCGAGCTTCGAAAGCGGGATCGCAGGCGGTCCCGAGCTTCTCGCCTGCATAGGCCCCGAGCTCGGTGTAGACGAAACGCGCCTGCGACTCGAGGTCCACGGGCGTGAGCTCGGTCCGTTTGTCGCCTTGGAGCCACTCCGCCGTCGGCCTGCCGTCCTTCTGCGAAAGCTTCAGCTTGCCCGCGGCGGTGATGAAGAGCTGGCCGGAGTCGTCGACCAGCGCGTCCCGGACCTCCGAGCCCTGAGCCTTCCCGCGGGGGCCGACGTAGAGGCGATAGTCGCGCGTGTCGTTCGGCTCGCGCAGGCGGTCGACAAAGTAGTAGCTGCCGGAATCGTCGCGGGCGAGCGCGATGCCCCGGCGGCGCCAGCGCGGCTTGAGGAGCTTCGCCTTGGAGAGGATTTTCTTGGCGTCCTCGGCGCTCACGCGCTGGAGCTTGGTCTCGGCGTCGCCGCATTGCAGGGAGAGCACCTTCTTCTTCAAGCCGAAGGAGGCCTGCCACAGGGCCTTCGCGCGGGGGTCCCAGAACGTGTAGTCGAACTCCTTGGTGCCGGAGGAGCCGCCGGCGATGACGCGCTGCAGGTAGAGCGCCTTCTCGTCGCCCGCGAAGAAGAGCTCCTCTTCCCAGTAGGGCCGGAAGGCGACGTAGTGGCCTTTCCCGTCGGTGGCGAGCTGGAGCTTGGCGCGCGACTCGGCCGAGACGTCCGCCGGCTCGTCGGCCCAGCTCGGCGGCAGTGGCTTCGGGGGCTCTGCCTTGGCGGGCGGCTCGGCCTTCGGGGGCTCCGGCGTCGCCACGACCGCGGCCGCCGTCGACGGCGCGGTGCCGAACAGCTCGCCCACCATCTGCGGCAGGGCGTCGAGCACGTCGTCGACGCTGCCCTTCTTCAGGCGCCGGTCGCTCTGCGCCAGCGCCTTGGCCTTCTTCGCGTCCATGAGCTTCAAGGTGATGAGCCAGCTCTCGCCCAACTTGGAGGCGCTTCCGATGACCAGCCGCTCGACGCCCAGGGCTCCGCCGATGTCCGAAAGGCAGCTCTCGCTCTGGCACGACAGGAGCGCGCGCTCTTTGTCGAAGTTGATGAGCGCGGCGATCTCCTGCTGCGTGATGGGCGCAAGGCCGGGGACCCGCCGCACCTGTCCGGCGACGGCCTCGCCCAGCGCCGCGGCGGTCTTCTCCGTGACGCCTTCACCGGCGGTGATGGGCAGAATGGCGACCTTGGTGGGCGCCGCGGCGGCCGTCGCGGCGAGGGCGAATGCGAGCGGGAGGGAGATCATGCCTCCACGGTTTATCGCAGCTCCGCCGCGCAAGAAAGCGACCGCGGCCCTTCGCGATCAGTCGAGCAGGAACGTGATGGTGTACGTGATGTCGGTGGTGATGGCCTCGCCGCCCTCGGTGCCCGCCTTGAACTTGAAGCGGCGCATCGCCTCCAGCGCGGACTCGTCGAACCCGTGGCCGATGCCTTTCACGATCCGAGCGGCCGACACTTTACCCGCGGCGTCGACGGTCACCCGGAGCACGACCTGCCCCTCGAGCCCGAGCTTCCTCGCCTCCGCCGGGTACTCCGCCTTGACCTCGCTGAGGACCACCGGGAGCTCGGCGACCCTGTAAGGCGGGACGTAGCGGCCCGTGGGCGAGGCATAGGAGTGGACGCCCTCGGGCCTGGGCGCGGCCTTGGGCGCGGTGCCATAGAGCGAGTTGCCCACCGGCGCGGCGAAGGTGCCGCCGCTCGTGGTCGAGGACATGGAGATGCCGATCATCACCGGCGCTTGGGGCTTCGCGTCCTTGGGCGGCTCGTTCGGCGGCGGGGGCAGGTCTTCCTTGAGCTCCGGCGGAGGCAGCGGCGCGTCCTTGGGCGGCGGCGGAAGGAGCTTGGGGCGGACCCGGGCGACCTTGGGCGGCTCGGGCTTCTTCTCCTCCAGCTTCGGCGGCTCGGGCGGCGGCGGCGGAGGCTTCTCGCGCTCGATCACGGCGATCTCCACGGGCTTGGCGGGCTCGACGGAGAGCGGCTTGGGCTTCCAGGTGAGGATCAAGAAGAGCAGCGCCCCGTGCACGACCACCGAGCCCGCGAGCCCGACGCCGTTGAGCGCCGGCCGGCTCTGCGGCTCGGGGCGGGCGAGCTTGGGCGCCTGGCGGTAGCGCGCGGCGGCCGCGGCGCGGAGCCGTCGCCGAACGGCCACGCGTTGTCGGGCAGTCGCAGGCGAGCCGCCCGCATTTGTGGGCGCTGTCTCCACGGGGCCTAAGTCATCGCTCCGAAATATCTGCTCCATCTCAACGTCCGATCCATCCCGGCTGGCGTCGTTGCTCGTCGGTTACATGCCCTCTGGCATGCGCCCTCCTCGCGCCTCGCCATCCTTTGCGCCTCGGACGTTGAGATCTGGAGCATCTATTTCTGCGCGATTCCTAAGGGGCTGCCGCGTCCTTCTCGATGTTGAGGGCGAACTTGGAGATGCCCACGCCCTTGATGACGTCGATGACGTGCACGACTTGGCCGTGGAAGCTCGCCTTGTCGGCGCTGATGATGGCCCTTGAGTCCTTGTCCTTCTCGAGCGCCTCGGAGACCCTCTTCTTGAGCCCGGCCTCGTCGGTCTCGACCCCGTCGACGAAGAGCTTCGCGTCCTTGGTGAGGACGATGTTGAGCATGACGCCGACGCTCTCGCCGCCGTGCGCCGCGCGCGGCAGCTCCACCTCGATGGACTCGCGGACGATGTAGGTCGCCGTCACCATGAAGATGATGAGCAGCACGAGCGTGATGTCGACCAAAGGCGTCACGTTGATGCCGGTGATCATCTCTTCATCGTCGTCGCTGTTTCGGGCCGCCGCCGCCATTCGAGGCTCCTTGAGGAAAGGGCTGCGAGCGCCTCAGGCGGCGCGCTTCTCGTCGGTGGGCACCGTCTTCAAGTGGCTCTGCCAGGCGTGGCCCAGGGCGGTGGCGCTGCCGCTCAGCCGCTTGAGCCACCGCTGGAAGGCGTTGAAGGCCATGACCGCGGGGATGGCCACGGCGAGGCCCACCGCGGTGGCCACCAGCGCTCCCGAGATGCCGCTCATGACCGCCGACGCGCCGCCGGCCTTGGCCGACACCGGCGCGCCCGCCAGGTCGTGGAACGCGCGGATGATGCCCAGCACCGTCCCGAACAGGCCGATGAACGGCGCGTTGTTGCCCAGCGTGCCCAGGACGGTCAGGTGGCTGTCGTAGCGGAGCTTCTCCCGGGTCATGGTCGCGGAGATGGCCTCGTCCACCGACTCCGAGCCGCGGTCGGAGGCGTTGAGCGCCTCGCGCACGACCGCCGCCTCGATCCCTCGCCGACCCTCGATCGCCTTGCGCGCGAACTCCACGTCGCCCTGGGCGAGCCGCCGCTCGAGCTCCTCGGCGCCGGGCAGCCGGTTGCCCAGGAAGAAGACGAGCCGCTCGATCATCACGCCGATGGAGACGACCGAGAGGCCGATGAGGATCCAGAGAACCCACTCCTCGCCGAGCAGGGTGAAGCCGTGCAGCAGTTGGGAGAGCATCGGGTCGTCGCTCGCTCGCGCGGGGCGCCGCGCACGCTGGAGGCCGTCGCTGCCGACGCTCCAGGGAAAAGGGACCGCCAATTGAACCGCCCGCCACCTTCAAGTCAAGGCGGCCCGTCCGGGGGCGAGAATCGCCAGCGCCCCTAGGCGGTCGGAGAGGCGGGGTCAACCTGAGCGCCGGTGCGCCATCCAGCAACACCCGGGCGCGCATCTCATTCTGTGCCTGCCCGGCCTCGGAGCCTTCGGCCGGAAAGGCGGGCCGCTCCCCCGGCACCGTCAGACTTCGGGCACTAAGGCTCCAGGCTCCAGGCTCCAGGACCTGCGTTTCCTGGAGCCCGAGGTCTGGAGCCTGGAGTCCCGGCAACCCTCATTGGCTCCGGCTGTGCCGGGTTAGGGAAGTCCCGCGGCGCCGCGAAGGTTCCAAGAGGCCGCGCCCCTCGGTCTCCAAGGCGGGGCGAGGCTCGAAGCCCGCTTGAAGATCAGACTTTTCGCCGCGGCCACGCGGTGTATCGTGAGATGAAAGAGAGAAGACTGAAGACTCCCATGCGAACCCACCTCCTCGCCGCAGCCCTCCTCGCAATCCCCGCCGCCTCCTCGACCGCGCGCGCCGCCCCTGGCGCCGAGCGCACGCAGCAGCTCATCGCGGCGCTCATGAAGGTGAAGACCCCCGAGGGCGCCAAACCCGCCAAGCAGGTGAAAGGCGTCAACGACCGCGCCTTCGCCGAGCTGGACGAGTTCTTCGACTTCGGCACCCTCACGGCCAAGCCCATCGAGCCGCTGGGCGACAAGATCACGCCCGCCGAGGCCGCGCAGTTCAGGGCCAAGTTCCAGGACCTCATCCGCCAGGTGGCATACCCCAGCGCCGGCAGCTTCCTGCGCAAGGCGAAGTACAACTTGAAGTCCGAGGTGGCGAAGGGCGACGCCCTGGCGGTGCCGGTGAAGGTCCGCGCCGAGGAGGAGGACCTCGACGTCAACCTGGAGTTCCGCTGGGCGGAGCGGGAAGGCAGCCTGCGCGTCGTCGACGTCTTCTTCGACGGCGACTCGCTCATCAAGGACTACCAGAACCAGGTCGCAAAGATCGTGGCGAAAGCCGGTGTGCCGGGGCTGTTCAAGGCCCTCGACGACCGCCGGGCCGAGCTCGAGAGGGGACGATGACGGCAGGCGCCTTGACCCTCGCCTTGGCGCTGGCCGCGGCGCCGCCGGCTCCCCCGGCCCGCAGGGCGGTGAGCGATTGCGTAACGGTCGCGGTCCGCGGCAGCGGCCAGGTGGCCGAGGCCCAGGGCAAGGTCGCCGAGTGGAAGGCGCGGCTCGCCGAGGTGGAGTCGGTCTTCTATCCGAAGATCACCGCGTTCGCCTACGCGGCGCCCACCTACGCGGTCACCGGCACGGCGCTCACGCCGGAGGTCAAGAACGACTACAGCCGGTGGGGGCCCATCCTCCACTTCGAGGGGCTGCTCGCGCAGCCCATCTACACCTTCGGGCGGGTCGCGGCCGGCGAAGAGGCCGCGCGAGAGCGCCTGGCGGTGGAGCAGGCGCGGCTCGCGCAGGCTCGGAACGCCGTCGCCCTCGAGGTCCACCGGTACTATTACCTCTACCTCTTCGTGAAGAGCGTCGGGCCGGCGCTGAGCTTCGCGGGCAAGATCCTCGACGAGGCCCAGGCCAAGGCCAAGGAGTACTACGCAGAGGGCACGGGCAAGGTCACGAACGTCGACATCAATAAGCTGAGCTACGCCGCCGCCGAGCTCGAGAAGTTTCGCGTGCAAATCGAGATCGGCCTGCCGCTCTCGCTCGCGGCGCTCAAGCACACCATGGCGCTCCCAGAGTCGGAGCCGCTCGAGCTCGCCGACGACAAGCTCCCCGATCTCGAGCCGGTCGAGCCGCCGTCGGCCGAGGAGCTGGTGAAGCTCGCCTGGGACAAGCGGCCCGAGGTCTCGCAGCTCCGGCACGGCCAGAAGGCGGCCATCGCACTGGGTGAGTCGGAGCGGAAGGCGAACCTGCCCGTGGTCCTGTTGGCGGGGCAGCTCACCGCGGCCTGGAGCCCGGTCCGCACCTCGGCGACCAATCCTTACTGGTACGATCCCTACAACACGCTGACCGGCGACGTGGCGCTGGCGCTGCACTGGGACTTCGACCCTGCCAAGGCCAAGGCCCGGAGCGACGCCGCTCAGGCCCTGACCGAACAGATCGACGGCCTGGGCAAGTTCGCCTCCACCGGCATCCCGCTGGAGGTGCGCAAGGCCCACGACGACCTCGTGCAGGCGCGGCGCCTGGCGGTGCTCTCCGAGCAGGGGTCGGCGTCGGCCCGGAAGTGGATGACCTTCGCCGCCATCGCCTTCGCCAGCGGGACGGGCGAGACGCGCGACGTGCTCGAGGGAATCGCGGCGTACGTCAGCTCGCGGAGGGCTTTCTTCGACGCGCTGATGACCGCGCATCTGGCCAAGGCCCAGGTGGACTGGGCCGTGGGGACCATCGCCGAGGGGCGGTGAGGGGTGCAAAGGCGTCGGGGGCGAGCTGGGCGTGGATCCGCAGTATCCGGACTGAGCCTGCGGCGGTCCGTGGGGGACTCTGCAGCGCTCGCGGTCGCTGCTGCCGAGCGCGACGGGGGTCGTGTATCCTCCGCGCTCAGCTTGGCTCGCCGAACGCGCTTGCGCAGGCGCCGGCGGGTGGGAGTGAGCTGCCGGCGAGGACTTCCCGACCCTGGGCGGTCGGGCGAAAGGAGCTCTGGTTTTTCCTTGGCGCACGAGGTGGTCAAGCTGGCGGAATGCTTCCCCGGCGGCGGCACCGACTTCGAGAAGCCTTTGAAGGCCGCGCTTGCGGCCGTGCGCACGACGCCGCTGCGCGGGGCGGACATCGTCTTCATCACCGACGGCGAGGCGACCGTCAGCGACGCCTTCGCCGGGGAGCTGCGCAAGGAGAAGCGCCGGCTCGACTTCAACGTCTTCGCCGTGCTGGTCGACGACCCGAGCCGCAACGCGCCGGTGGATCAGGGGACGGTGTCGCGCGCCGCGCGGGAGCTCGGGAAGGTGACCGATAGGATGACCACGGTCTCGGAGCTCACGTCCAAGTCGGCGCGGGAGCTGTTCAAGGCGATTTAGTCCTCAACGCGCGAACCGCGACGCCATCGACTCGCGCGCTCGGGCTGCATGGCGTCAGCGCGCCGGGCGGGGTCTCGCCCCTCGGCGAAACGGCCGGTGAGGATCGCCTGCACCAGCATGGCGGCGAGCTCGTCGAGGGATGTCCCAGGCCACCTCGGTCTCATTCGGCATGTCGGCTCCACCGGCGCGCCGCGGCGCAGCCGGCCGCGGCGCGCCCAAGCGCCAGGCGAAGGCGCGAGCGGCGCCTCCCCTCGCCCGATTGGGCCCGCGCCGCCGACGGCGCGAGCCGCTCCCGCCGCCGCCGGCCCTTGGAGCGCTCGTCCGTGTCCTTCCCGGGCGCGGCCTGGCCCGACGCGGCCAGGATGACCCGATCCTCCTCGTCCCAACCTCCTGGCGCCGGGTGTCCATGAGCTCGAGCGCCGGCATCTTGCTGCTTGTGATCCTCGCGGCGTGCGGGGTGCGATCGGTGTCCCGCCGTCCGCCGCGATCGACCCGCGCCCGCCCCGAGTCCGGGGAAAGTCGCCCTGTCGATCCTGCCGTTCAGGAAACGGCGCCCGCTGCCGGCGGGGAGCCGCTCGCGACACGAACTGGCCACCATCCCGGTGACGGCGGAATCGCCCAAGGCATAGGCCCGAGACGCGGCGGAGGCGGTCAGCGGGAATCGGGTCTGGGGCGAAGGGTGCCAGTCGTCAGAGGTGGTAGCTCTCTGGAGGAACGATGTCTTTGAGAGGAAGTATTCCATGAGAAGCACGTCGCGATTGGCTTTGCTGCTGCCCGTGCTGATCAGCGCGGCCGGCGTTGCGTGCATCATCGGCAGCGTTGGTCCTACGGGAACCGGCCCCGACGCGAGCACCGGCGGCGACGCGAGCACCGGCCCCGACGCGAGCTCTGGGGGCACGACCGGCGACGGTGGCGCAATCGGCACCGGCAGCGACGGAGGCGACGCCGGAGCCACCCCGTCGAGCATCGACGGAGGAACGGGCACGGCTTACTTTGTGGCGCCCACCGGCAGCGATTCCAATCCCGGGACGATGGCCGCCCCCTTCCAGACCCTCGCGAAAGCCCGCGACACGGTACGCACGGTCAACGGCAAGATGACCGACGACATCACGGTCTACCTGCGCGGCGGAACTTACAATCTCACAGCGACTCTCTCGTTTGGCCCTGCCGATTCGGGAAACAATGGCCATAGGATCTTCTACCGGGCCTATCCCGGTGAAACGCCGGTGATCATGGCAGCTACTTCGGTCACCGGTTGGACACAAGAAAAGGGCAACATCTACAAGGCCTCACTGTCACGAAAGACGAAGCTGCGCAGCCTCTACGTCAACGACAAGCGAGCGTACATGGCGTCGAAGGACATGAGCTGCCAGGGCAGTTGGGGCAGCTACTCTGTCACCGCCGGTAGTGCTTCCTGGGCCTGGAGCGACGGCTCGCAAGCCGACGGCGCCAAGTACAGCCTCTCGGATTTTCCAGCCATTGCAAGTAATGCGGACGACATCGAGCTTGAGTCCGGCAGCACCTGGAACAAAGCCATCGTGTGCGTCCGCGAGGTGACGACGGAAGACACGAACCGGGTCGCCAAGCTGCAACAGCCGTACGGCGCCATCGCCCAGCTCGTGGATTCGGGGGCCGCGTTCAATTTCGGCTTTCATACGGTGTGGAATGCGTACGAATTTCTTACGAACCCCGGACAGTTCTACTTCGACAAGACCGCGGGGACTGTCTACTACGACAAGAACAGCGACGAAAACATGGCCACGGCGACTGTCTATGCGCCGGCCGGCCTCGAGACGCTGGTGAGCATCGCGGGAACCTCGACCAGCAATCGGGCGAAGAACCTGACGTTCTATGGATTGACCTTCAAGTATTCGGACTGGCACCTGGCGAACATCGATGGCTCGTGCGGCAAGGCGAACGTTCAGGGCTCGGCGGTCCAAATTGCGTACGAGCAGGGACAATACCAGGCCGGTTACATGCGGCGGGACGACGTGCTTCCGGACGCCATCCGGGTCGACAACAGTGATTCCATCGTCTTCGAGCGCAACGTCATCGCCCACACGGGTGCGGAAGGGATCGGCTTCATCAACGACGTCGTCAATTCCTCGATTATCGGCAACCAAATTTACGACATCGCCGGCAGCGCCATCGTCCTGTCTCACCCCCAGCATGTCTACATCGGCGACGGGGGAACTCACGAAAAGTATGCTCCCGGGATCGAGGGCGCCTGCTCGAACGACGTGATCAAAGACAACTTCATCCACCAAACCACCCGAATGTTCAAAGGCAACGCGGCGGTGGCCGCGTTCTACCCCGACACACTGCTCTTCACGCACAACCTGGTCATTGACACTGCCTACAACGGTCTCAGCATGGGCTGGGGATGGTGGAACTTCGACGGCAGCAACGGCTCGGTCGCGCCGGGAAAGCCCACCACCACCATGAAGAACAACACGGTGACCTACAACCAGTTCTACAATGTTATGCAGGTGCTGATGGACTCCGGGGCCGTCTACACCCTCGCGAGTCAGCCCGGCTCCCTCGTCGACCACAACTACGTCAGGGGCATCCCGGCTGGCCAAGGCAAATACGGGCTTCATTCGGACGAAGGCTCGGCGTATATCGTGAACACGAACAACGTGCTCGACACGGACTTGAAAGCCCAATGCAGCATCAACGTCGGCGACTGGGGCAAGCAGCACGACCACACGTTCAAGAACAACTATGCCACGAAGGGCGATTATTGTTTCCAGGACGGGGGCGGCGTCTCTCCGGCGCCAAACAGCACCTACGAGCCGCTGAAGACCTATGCGGACGCGGTTTGGCCAGTGGATGGCTACAACATCTGCGTCAGCGCCGGCATCGAGCCGGCCTACCAGGACATCATCCCGACCGCAGTGGTGGCTCTGCCGGACATCGTATTCCCTGCCAGTGTCACGGTTTCAGGGGGAACCCCCATCACCATCAAGTCGACGGCGGACGCCGCCAATGTCTTGTGGTTCGCACCGAGCGGAACCACCAGCTTCAGCGCGAGCGCGACGATGACCAAGGCGGGAGGCACGAGCACGACGCTTGCGGCGCCGTCGCAGGCGGGAACCTATTGGCTCTTCATGCAGAGCTCGGCTGGAGCGTTGCTCAAGCCATCGGCGGCGAATCTCGTCGTCCGCTGACGAATCGAAGCGCGGCACCCTCGCTTGAAGGCCAGGGGGTTCGGTCTCGATTAAGAGTCGCGAGACCTGAGTCCGCCCGCTCGGCCCTCGCGCCGAACCCGACCACTGCCTCGACGATGCGCCAGAGCCGCGGCGCTGCCCGCCGAAGGTCCCGAAGGTCCGCTGCCGTAATCATCAGCGTTCGACCGCGCCGCTCCATCTCCACGCCCCGGGCCTTCGGCTGCAAATCTCCTTGGCCTCGATGTCGCCCGCGACCATCCTCGGCGAGGCGCTCCGCTTCGTCGGCCCGGACCGCATCATCTGGGGCACCGACGCCGCCGGGCTCGCAGCGCAGCTGCGCTGGGCCGTCGAGGGCTTGCGCGAGTTCCAGTTCCCCGAGGACCTGCGGCAGGGGTACGGCTATCCGGAGATCACCGAGGAGATCCGGCGGAAGATCTTCGGAGGCAACCTGGCCAGGCTCCTCGGTATCGACGCGAGCCACCGCCGGGTGCCCTCGGC
Organism: uncultured delta proteobacterium; assembly: GCA_963772225.1. Classification (GTDB taxonomy): domain Bacteria; phylum Myxococcota; class Myxococcia; order Myxococcales; family UBA5297; genus CAVYWD01. The sequence continues at coordinate 162,026 of CAVYWD010000003.1, forward strand.
AGCGCAGCGCGCAACCCCGGATGAGAGAGGCGTTTCACTCGGTCGGCGCCGCCCGAGGGCGCGCGGCGCCAAAGCATTGACTGGCGGTCGTTCATTTCCAAGGAGCACAAGATGCCAGCGGAGTTCGCAATCATCGGGACCGGAGAAGTGCCGTGCGGGATCTACCCGCAGCGATCGGAATTCGAGATCGCCTACCGCGTGGCCAAGCTGGCCATTGAGGACGCGGGAATTCGCAAGGAGCAGGTCGGCGCGGTCCTCAGCGCGGGCCACATCCACAGACCAGCAGCTTCAAATCCGCGACACGTACCGTGAATTCTGCAAGCGGAACATCACGCCCGAATACGTCCACTGGCTCGACGAGAAGACGACCGTCCTGCCCCAGGACATGTACGACAAGCTGGCGGAGCTGGGCACCATGGGCATCTGCATCCCGCAGGAGTATGGCGGGATGGGACTCGGGCTCGTGGACTACTGCGTCATCTTCGAGGAGCTGGTCACCGCCGGCCTACGGCCGGCTACCACCGGCGGCAGCCCGAGAAGACCGTCCTCCACGAGGTCGTCCGCGAGAGCCTCGAGACCTTCCTGGCCGAGCTGCGTGAGGAGGGCCGCGGCCTGCCGCGGTTCGTGGAGAAGGAGCTGCGCGGCTACTTGTCGTGCGGCATCCTCGGCGAAGGTTTCGCGCGGTGCGTGTGACAGGCCTGCGGCGACGAGATCCTGGTGGCGTTCTCGTGCAAGGGCCTAAGGCTTCTGCCCATCGTGCTGCGCGCGGAGGATGAGCGACACCGGTGGCGACAGGTGGATCGCGTCCTGCCAGTGGTCGCCTATCGGCACTATCCCGAGATCGCGGTTATGTGGCGCTCGCCTGTCTGCTGTGAGGAGAGGGAGGCAGCTGTGCTCGGCATAAAATCGGGGGCCTACGGTTCCCCGGGAGCCTTGAGCACTCACAGATTGCAGCATGCCTCGACGCTCGTCATCCAGACAGAAGCGAGACCGCATACGAGCTCTTGTCGCGGGGGTATGGCACGACACAGGTCTCACGAATTCAACTATCCGCCACCACCTCAAGTGCGTTGATCGGTATCGTTCGCATTGCTGTCGCCTTGGTGTGAATGAGGTCAGCCGTCTCACGCGCTGCAGTGTTGACCGATTCGCGAGAGCATACGCCCGTCGGCGTGGTCGCGATGTCGCCCAGTGCGTCGAGGAGGCGAGAAGTTCGGTCCATGCTTGGGCGAAAGCGGTCGCGGTCTTGGGTTTGCCTGTGCCGGACTGGTTTCAGCCGAAGAGGCGTGGCCCCATCGACGAAGCGTTGGCTCGGTACTGCGAGTTCGGCCGAAAGTGGCGTGGGGTCAAGGACACGACACTGCACAGGGAGTGTGAGGTCATTGGTCAGTTTCTCCGGTGGCTGCGGCACCGACGACGGCCTCTTTCGTCCATTACGCTGGCGACAATCGACGGATTCCTCGTTGATGTCGCGAAGACCTCCACCCCAGTCACACTGATTGGCGTTTGCTCACGCTTGCGGTCGTTCCTGCGGTTCCTTCACGCGACCCACGTGATTCCCATCGACCTTGCCCCCTCGGTGCTTGCGCCGCTGGGACGACGTCACGCTCGACCACTTCGCGTCGTCCCCTGGCACGATGTCCGTCGAGTGCTCAGCGCGATCGATCGCCACACCGCTCTCGGGAAACGCGACTACGCCGCTACCCTCCTGATGGCGGCGTACGGGATGGGGGGCGCGGAGGTGCTCGCACTGCGCTTGGATGACGTGGACTGGGATGCAGGGACCCTTCGAATCGTTCGCCCCAAAACAGGTGTCGAGACCGTTGTGCCGTTGCTGGGTCCCGTGGGGCAGGCACTGGCTTCGTACCTGCAAAGCGGTCGCCCTCGACGCAGCCCCACGCGAGCGCTATTCGTCCGAGGCCTTCCCCCATACGTCTCGTGTCGCATCAACGCCTTGCGTGTACGGCTGCAGCGGTACGCCGCCGCCGCGGGAGTTCCCGCCCGGTTCTTTGGTCCGCATGCCCTTCGCCGGAGTCATGCGAGTCGCCAGATCGAGGCGGCGGCGCCGTCCAAGGTCGTCAGCGACATCCTCGGCCTTCAGCGGCGGCGTGATCGAGATCCACCTGTCGGCGGCCTCGAGATCCACCCGGTCGTTGAGGCGAGGGAGTCGGAGTAGCTCTCAGGGCGAGAAGTATCCGGAGGACCCCTTCGGCGTGACGGTCGAGGGATGCGACCCCGGAAGAAGGTCCGCAGTCGGCGGTGTAGCGAGTGCAGGAGTTGGTACTCCCCCGATCCTCGCGCGGCGGAGACGCAGCATGCATGCAGCGAAGCCTGTCGCCAGGCGAGACGCAAGCGACAGGCGCGCGAACGTCGAGCGAAGGCGCCTGAGGAGTTCCGGAAGGCGGAGCAGGCGCGACAAGCCCGATGCCGGGCCCAGAAGAGAGCCCTGCGATCGGGCGCGGGGCCGCCGGAGGCGGGCGACCAGGGGGGCTCGTTCGGCGCGCGACTCGAGGACGTGCTCGAGCTGGCGCTGGCGACTCCGCGGCCTTCTCGCGCTGCCCTGACCGAGGCGCTGCGTGAGCTGTGCTCGTGCGCACCAGGCGCGGGAGCAGGCCCGTGACCTGTGGAGCGATGTCACGCGCCGGCTTCGGCGGCCAAGTTGGCGCGGCAGCAGGGGAAACCTCGGGGTTTTGCGCAGAGCGGAGCAGTGTCACGCGCATGCTTCGGCGTTCGGCGGCGCCGGCGAGTCGCCGTTTTCCCTCTGAGGAGCCGTCAGGCAGCGGGTGACCGCAGGTACGTGTCACGCGCCGGCTTCGAGCTCTCTCAGAGGGAAAAACGGCCCCTGTCACGCGCCGGGATGGCCAAGGATCTCGGTGAGGGCGCACGGTGGCGCGCATGACGGGCGTGTCGACCGCGAGCACCGAGATGGCGCCGAGCGAGCTGGGCGATTCGCTCTTGGCGGTGCGACTGTGCGCGGGCGAGGCCACGCAGCAGATGCAGCTGTCGCTCTCGAAGCTCGGGCAGCTGACGCCGGTGCAGGCCTTTCGAATGGGCGAGAAGCTGGAGGTCTTCGATGGACTCAAGCGGTTGAGCGCCTCGCGCGAGCTTGGGTGGTCGAAGCTGCGCGTCGAGGTCCACGGCGTCGACTCTGCAGGGGCGAAGGTGCGGCTGTTGCGCTGCAACGCCGGGGCGGGTCTGTGCGAGCTCGAGGAGGGCTGGCTGGTGCGCTCCCTCTATCGCGACGACCACGTGAGCCAGCCGCAGATCGCGATTCTGCTCGGGCGGGACAAGAGCTGGGTGTGTCGGCGTCTGGCTTTGGCAGAGGACCTGTCGGACGAGCTGACGGCGAATGTGCGGCTGGGGCTGTTGTCGGCCACCGCGGTGCGAGAGCTTTCGCGGTTGCCGCGCGGCAACCAGGACGCTGTGGGCCTGGTGGTAGCCCGACGAGGGCTGACCACGCGGCAGACCGCGCGCCTGGTCGATTCGCTGCTCGCGGCCCAGGAAGCGGAGTGGCCGGCGCTGCTGGAGCGAGCCAGCGCACCCATGGCCGCCGAGTCCCCCAAGGGCAGTGCACCGCGGCGCACGCCCGGCGAGCAGATGGTCGCGGACGCCTGGGCGATGAAGCGCCTCTCGACGCGCCTGCACGCGCGGCTCTTGGAGCGGTCGCTGGCCAGCTTGGGAGCGCCGGCGTGCGAGGTGGTCTCGCGCGAGCTCGTCGAGCTGCGCGGTGCGCTGGCCGCCCTGACCCGGACCCTCGACGCGCGCCTCGGGGCGCCAGGAGCCTCCGATGCTTCCGCTTGACCCGCAGCTGGTCCACGACGTGGTGCAGCTCGACAAGGAGGGGATGACTTGGCGCGCGATCGCGCGGGCCCTGCACATCAGCCGAAACACCGTGCGGCGCATCGTCAAGAGCCACCAGGAGGCGCGCGAAACTGCGCACTCGGCGCTGCCACGGGTGCGCGGCTCGCGCCGCCGCGCCTCGAAGCTCGACCCCTTTCGCAGCCTGATCACCGAGCTGCTCGAGAAGTATCCGGACATCACCGCGCAGCGGGTCTTCGAGCATTTGCGCGACGAGCATGGCTACGCAGGCGGCGACACCATCGTGAAAGTCCTGGTGAGCAACCTGCGCCCGAAGTTGCCGCCCAAGCCGAGCCTCCAGACGCCGCCGCGGGTGCCGGGGGACATGGGCGAGTGCGACTGGTCGCCCTACCCGGTGGAATTCACCCATGCGCCGTCCATGACCCTGCAGGCCTTCGGATACGCACTGCGCTACTCGACCCGGAAGTACTTCGGCTTCTTCGAGAGCAACGGCCTGCACCCTTTGATGGACGGCCACCGCCACGCCTTCGCGCGCTTCCAGGGCGCCGCGCGCCGGTGCACCTACGATAGCCAGAAGCCGGTGGTGCTGCGCTGGGAAGGCAACCAGCCGATCCTCAATCCCCGCTTCGTCGATTTCGCCACCTATTACGAATTCTCCGCCGTCGCCGTGCGCCATGCCCCCAACCGCAAGCCCCGGGTCGAGCGGAGCTTCTGGGAGCTCTCCCTCAGCTTCTTCCGGGGCCGCTCATTCCGCGACCTGGCCGACCTCGAGGCCCAGCTCTCCCGGTGGATGGACACCATCGCCGACCTGCGCCCCATCAAGCGGATGAAGCGGCGCACGCGGATGGAGCTCTTCGCCGAAGAGCAGTCGCTGCTGCGGCCGCTGCCGCGCCACCCCTACGACACCGCGCGGGTGCTCTACAAGCTCTGCAACCTCGAGGGCTTCATGACCTGGGAGACCAATGAATATTCCCTGCCCTATGAATACGTCACCGAGATTCTCCCGGTGCGCATCACCGAGAATGAGCTCTTCGTCTACAAAGCGGACCTGACCTGCCTGGCACGGCACGAGCTCAGGCCTCGCGGCGCGCAGCAGCAGTCGATCCTGCCGGGGCATCGGCCCCCGCGCGCCGAGGGCGGGCCCGACCTCGAGCACCTGCGGCGCGCATTCCAGGATCTTGGGGGGCCCGGAGCGGAGTACCTGGCGGCGCTCGAGCGGCGCGACTCGCGGTCGGCCGGCTACCACGCGCGCAAGGTCCTTTCGCTGCGCGAGGGCTACGACACCGCCGAGCTCTGCAAGGCGCTCTCGCACGCGCTCTGCTTCGGCGCTCTCGAGCACGTCAGCATCGAGAAGATCCTCAACGCCCGCTCCGACCGCCGCCGGCTCGACGAGTACGTCGCCGCGGCCTCGGCCAAGAAGCTCAAGAGCGCCGTCGCCCAGAGCTGCACCGAGCCGCGCGACCTCGCCGAGTACGACGCGCTGCCGTGCCGCGGCACAGTCCCCGAGCCCCAAGGAGAAGCGACATGCGAGCCCCCACCTCCCTCAAAGGCCCCGCCGCCGAAGCCCGAACGACTCTGCCCGATGTGCTGCTGTGCGGTCAGCGACCCGCCAAGGCATATCCGGCACTTCGACCTGCATCCGGTCGAGCTGGGCGTGGATCCCGCAGTATCCGGACTGAGCCTGCGGCGGTCCGTGGGGGACTCTGCAGCGCTCGCGGTCGCTGCTGCCGAGCGCGACGGGGGTCATGTATCTTCTGCGCTCAGCTTGGCTCGCCGAACGCGCTTGCGCAGGCGCCGGCGGGTGGAAGTGAGCTGCCGGCGAGGACTTCCCGACCTTGGGCGGTCGGGCGAAAGTAGCTCTGGTGTTTCCTTGGCGCAGGAGGTGTTTCGGACGTTGCGGCGGCTCAAGGGCGAAGGCATGACCATGCTGCTCGTGGAGCAGTTCGCGCGGGCGGCGCTGGAAGTGGCGGATTACGCGTATGTCATGGAGCGCGGGCGCATTGTCATCGAGGGGACGCTGGAGGAGCTGCGGCGGGATCCGCGAGTGTTGACGGCGTATTTGGGGTGACGGGCGACTCGCGATGTTGTTAAATCAGAATACTTTGCTTGAAAGCCAGCGCTCCAGCCCTGCGGTCCAGCTTCAGAGTGCGTGATACGGTTCCCTCGTGAGCACCTCTGAATCGGCCCTCGCGGCAGCCGCGAAGCAAGGCGACACCCGCGCCTTCGAGGCGCTTCTCCGCCCTCAGCTTCCCCAGCTCTACGGTCTGCTCCTCCGAATGACCGGCGACGCGCGCGCCGCCGAGGACCTCGCCCAGGAGACGGCCCTGCGCGCCTTCCAGAAGCTTGGAACCTTTCAGGCTGAGTCCAATTTCTACACCTGGCTCTACCGGATTGCCGTCAACCTGTGCCTCCGGCATTTCGAGCGAGAGCGGCGGCTCTCCTTCGACGGATGGCCGCCCATCGCGGACGGACCCGACGAGGCTTCGGCCCCCGGCCCGAGCCCTGAAGAGCGCCTGCTCATCGCTCAAGTCCGGGAGGGCTGCCTCACAGGCGTCGTTCGTTGCCTCCCCGAGGACCAGCGCGCCGCCTTCGTGCTTGCGGTGCTCCTCGGCCTTCCTACCTCCGACGTGGCCTCGATCCTCGACTGCTCCGTCGATGCCGTGAAGGCCCGCATCTCCCGCGCGCGGCGGGCGCTCCTCGGATTCGTCGACCGCCGTTGCCAATGGATCGACTCGGGCAATCGCTGCCGCTGCAAACATTACGTGCGGCATTCGCTGGAGCGCGGCCTCATCGCCGGATTGGCCGAGGCACCCGTGCCGCCCGACGTGGATACCGACGCCATCGAGCGCGAGGTCGATCGGATGCGTCGGGTGGTGCTGCTCTACGAATCGCTCGGCGCGCCCGCCGAGCCGCCGACCCTTGTCGAGCGCCTCCGCCAGGGGCTCGCGAACGGCGAGTGGGCGCGGATTGCTTAGTCCCTTCGGGGCGAGATCTTGCGCAAGATGGCAAAGACTTGGGGCTTCGGACCCCGGGCAAGGCAAGGTTTGACCCGAGGCCGGGGTCTGGAGTCCGAAGCCCCCGGCAACCCTCGTTGGTTCCGGCTCGGCCGGTTTGGGGAAAGCAAGTCCTGCGCGCAAATTCGATGGGTGCGGCCACTCTGGAGTGCGGGAATTCTCGTGTGCCTGCGCATGGTTCAGCCGAGCTGGGGCGCGACCGAGGGCACTAGACGACCGTCTAACGATAGACTACAGTCTATCCATGCTCGCATCCCTCCGCAGCCGCAAGCTTGCCGACGCCAAGCAAGCGCTCTTCGAGGCCGCGATGGAACTGTTTCGCGAGCAGGGTTTCGACGACACCACAGTCGAGGAGATCGCCGCCCGCGCCGGCTTCAGCCGGGCCACCTTCTTCAACCACTTCGGGAGCAAGGCGGCCGTTCTCAATCACTTCGGGGAACACGTCGCCGGCGTCATGGAGGCGACGCTCGCCGCGGCCCGTCCAGGGACGCCACCGCTCGAGCGGCTGCGCCGCGTGCTCCTCGCGATGGCCCGCGAGGTCGAGGGAAGCCGGCAGGACTGGCGGATCGTCTTCACATACAGCCTGCGCGACCCGGACGTCCTGCTCGTACCGACCCCTGCCCGGCAGCGCTTCTTTGAGACCGTGACGAGGCTTCTGGCGGAGGCGCAGAGGCTCGGCCAGGCGCGAAGGGACCTCGGTGCGCCTGAGCAGGCGGCGCAGGTGGTCGCGCTCTACAAGTTCGCCGTGATGGCGGTCGTCGGAGAAAAGCGCAGCGCAAAGGCGGCGATCGCCGCGGCTTGGAGCTTCGCCGAGGGAGGTATCCGTGGAAGCAAACGGACGGCTCGATGAGATCGGCCGCGGCGAGACGCCCTTATCAGCGGCGCCGAGGCCGCACCTTGGCGAAGAGGCCGGCCTCCCATGACGACCCGCGAGCCGTCGCGGAGCGACCACGTTGGGCATGGTGACGTCAGTGACATCCCAAGAGAAAGGTGGACGCGCATGGAGATCACGGCGGCAGACTGGGAGACGATTCGCACTGTCTTTTGCAAGGGCTTCGCCACGGGCTTCCACTTCGCCGCAGCGACCGTGGGCGAGGATGGGTTCCCGCAGGTCACGCCGATCGGCTCCTTCGTGCTCGGCGAGGTGGGTCGAGCGTTCTACACCGAGAGCTACGCGTTGGGGCTTGGGCGTCGGCTCGAGCGCGACCCGCGCATCTGCGTCATGGCCTTGAACACCAGCAGGTGGGAGCTCCTCAAGGCGCTTTGGCGCGGCGAGGCCCGTCAACCATTCGGGGTCCGACTCTTTGGCACCGCCGGCGCGCGGCGGGAGGCCACCGCCGAGGAGCTCGAGGCCTTCTCGCGCCGTGTCAGGCCGCTGCGGTTCCTGCGCGGACACGGGCTGGTTTGGGGGAAGATGCGAATGGTGCGAGAGGTGCGGTTTCACACCTTCGAGCCCGTTCGCATCCCGCCGCTCGGCGATCCATGGCCGCGCAGCGAAGAGGCGGCGGCCGCAATTGCCCGGGCAGGGGCGCCTGGCGACAGTCGCCCTGCGGTGTGATTGGGTCCGAGAATGCACCGTCATCCACCTCCGCGGCCGGGAGCGCGGCGCCGCCCATGCCCGACGCGGATTCCGAGCGTTCGCCGGCTACAACGCCCGCCTCCTCGTGGGGATGGGCGAACCCGAGCTGAAGCTGCCCGCCTCGACAGGCAGAGCGAAGCCGTAGCGCCCTCGAAACGCGTTTACCCCCTCGCCAGGACGACCGATGGTTGCTTTCGAAGGTTCGGCTCCGGCAGGCCTCGGCCGTCGAGCGTTGCGCAGGTGCAGGGCAATCGCGCCGGTTCAGCGCAGAGGATCAGTAGGCGCCGAACGCCAACGCCATGAAGCCGGGACCGGAGAGCGATGCGTGCAGGATCGCGGCCGGCCAGGTGTTGCGGGTCCTTTGAGCGACAAAGGGAACGACCGCCAAGGTCGGCAAAAGAACGATGAGGTTTCCCAGGCCGAAGGCCAGGTGAAAGACGCCCCAGAGAAGAGCGTTCAGGAGCCATGCGTACTGGCCGAGGCGGGCTTCCATGCGCGGGAGGATCACGCCCCGCCAGACGAAGTTCTCCCCGAGGATGTTGAAAGGCCAATAGAAGGCCCACATGGCAAACATCCAGTGGTGCCCTTCAGTCCACGCTTGCGCGTGGCGCGCAAATGGCGGGTTGGAGTCCAGGCCGAGCGTGATACAGGCCTTGAAAGCAAGGCCGCTTCCGCCTCCCATGACAACCAATCCGGCCAAGACCCAAAGCCAATCGGACCTCCCCAGCTTGCGAAGCCGGAGCCTCTCCCGCCACTCTAGAGAGGCTTCCTTCCTCAGCAGCCACCAACCGGCCAGGATGATCGGTACGAAGATGAGAGGGATGGATAAAATCATCCACGAACCCAGCTTCATGATGCCGGTTCGGCTCAGGAAGGGCACGCAAGAATAGACCACAAGAAACTGGAGGAGGGTTCCGGTCAGGAAGATCAAGAGGTCAGGCTTTAGGGAAATCGGGGGGACTCTTCTTCCATTATTCACCGGCGGCTCCGATGGTTCTGAAATCTTTCCGGCCATGACGTGACGACGAGAGGATATCAGGGCGTTGCGGCGGCGCGGCAGGTAGTGCAACCGCAGGCGCCGGGATGCCGCGGCGGAAGGCGGCTGCGGCCTCGGGCCCCTGGCGGCGGGCAGCGGCGAGGCTTGCGGTCGGGGCAGCGTCGAGGAGGAGCCAGCGCCCGGGGTCCTGCAGGAGCTCGCGCGGCCGGGCCCGCCTCGACCGCGCGCCCTGGACGCCGCCGCGCTCCCCCTCGCCCGAGAGCTGCCGCGCCCGGTCGATCCGATCTCCGCCCTGGGGCTGCGCCGCTCCGTGCCGGACTTCCTGGCGCGGCGCCTGTCGCTCGAGCTCGGCGCCGAGCGGGCCGACCGCGTGCTCGAGGCGCTCAATCACCGGCCCGCCTCGATCTGCGCGCGAACCTGCTGCGCACCACGCGCGAGGCCCTCGCCGAGCGGCTCGCCGCCAGGGGGGGTGCGACGGCGCCATGCGCGCTCTCCCCCGAGGGGCTCGTCGCCGCTGATCGCAGCCGGCTGTTCGGCGGGGGCCCGCACGCCGACGGCCTGTTCGAGGTGCAGGACGAGGGCTCGCAGCTCATCGCGCTCACCGCCCTGGCGCTCCCCGGAGAGCTCGCCGTCGACACCTGCGCGGGGAGCGGCGGCAAGGCGCTGGCGCTTTCGGCCCACGTGGGGCGGAGCGGCAGGGTCGTCGCGTGCGACGCCAACCTGAAGCGCCTCTCGGAGCTGCCCGCGCGGGCGAGGCATGCAGGCGCCGGGCGGATCATCGAGGTGGCGGCGGCTCCGCCCGGGTCGCTCGAGGCGCGGGCCGACGCCGTGCTGGTGGACGCTCCCTGCAGCGGGATCGGCTCGCTTCGCCGCGAGGTGGACCTGCGATGGCGGCTGGCGGAGGGTGACCTGGATCGGTTCCCCGAGCGACAGCTCGCGATTCTCGCCGAGGCGTCGCGCCTGGTGCGCCCGGGGGGCCGGCTGGTCTACGGCACGTGCTCCCCGCTGCGGGCGGAGGGAGAGGCGGTCGTGGAGCGCTTCCTCAAGGGAGCGCCGGCTTTCGCGCCTGGGGACCTGCGCCGAGGCTTGCCCGCCTGCGCGCATCCGGCCCTCGAAAGTGATTGGGCCCTGCGGACCCGGCCCGAGCGCGACGGCGGCGGAGCGTTCTTCGCCGCCCTGCTGGTGCGCCGACTCGGAGGCCCGGGGTGAAACGGGCCGTGGAGGATGGCCTTGCCTCTCGGCCGAGCGCCTCACGCGCGCGGCCGACGGGCGGGTCGTGCTCCGCCTGCGCCGCCCGCTCTATGACGGCACCACGGCGGTGGCCTTCACGCCGATGGAGCTCATGAAGCGGCTCGCGGCGATGGTCCCTTAAGCCGAGGCGGCACTCGGTGCGCTACTTCGGCGTCTTCGCGGCGCGCGCGCGTCTACGCGCGAAGGTCATCCGCGAACCGGCGGAGCGGCGCCGCGGTCGGTGCGCCGCTGTCGAAGAGCAGAGCGTCACCGAGCTCGACGAGGAGGCGTTTCGACGGGCCGTGCGCGACGAGCTCGGCTTCAACCCGCTGGCGCTGGGCTGAGCCTCGCATGCCGGAGCGCACCCGCCGTCTGGACTGGGCGTCCCTCCTTCAGAGAGTATTTCCTTCTATGAAGCGGCCCCCACTACCGCGCTGGGCGGCGGCCAGCCGCTTCCCCTCTTGGCGCACCGTCGCGCTCACGCTGGCGGTGGTCGCCATCAATGGCTGGAATCGCCTGGCCGTGGGAATGCGCTCGCCCGTGGACACCGGCCAACCGATGTCCGGCGGGGGGAAGCTCCGGCGCGAGCAGGGCCCCTCGCCGCACGCGTGATCGACCTCGCTCCCCGAGCGCGGCCGGGGGCGTTCTTCAGCCCCAGGTCTGCGTGAGCTTGGCCGTGCGCGGGACTGCTTCTGTTGCCGCGTCGGGGAGAGATGACCCGACTGAGGCGCTCCTCCCGCGAGAGAGGGGGCGAGGTGAGGCCGGGCGCCCCGGATTTGCGCGCGACGGTTCGGCGCATTAAGTATCATCCGTGGTTACGAATCGAGGAGCGCCGTGAACAGTCGCTTCACCATGGCTGCACACGTCCTCGCGATGCTCGCGCACGCCGAGCAGGAGGGCCGGGGCCCGGTCACCTCCGAGACGATCGCGGCGAGCATCCAGACGAACCCGGTCGTGGTCCGGCGCCTGGTGAGCGACCTCGCGCGCGCGGGCCTCGTTGCGGCGAAGCGCGGCGCGAGCGGCGGCGCGACGCTCGCGAGGAGCCCCGAGCGGATGACCCTCCTGGACGTCTACGCGGCGGTCGAGGAGAACGCGGAGCTGTTCGGCCGACATCCGTCAGGGCCAAACCCGCGCTGCCCCATCGGCACGCATTTGGCGGCCTACCTCGAGGGGATCTTCGGCCGCGCGCAGGCCGCCCTGGAGCAGAGCCTGCAGGAAGTCACAGTGGCGCAGATGTTCGAGGACCTCCTGCGGCGAATCGAGGGGCGGCGCGCGCGCAGATCGCGAGAAGCCTGAGGGGCGGAGGGAATGGGTTCCTTATGCCCCAATATGTAACACCCGTTGTTTCAAACGTCCGAAAGGAGAAGTCGATGAAGGCCAAGGTCGGTTATTGGGTCGTCACGGGGTTGTTCTCGCTGATGATGCTCGCCTCCGGGCTCGCCTACCTCACGGGTTCGGAGCACATGGTGGCGTCCTTCCGGCACCTCGGGTATCCGGACTACTTCAGAACGCTCCTGGGCGTCGCCAAGGTCCTTGGGGTCGCGGCGCTGCTCGCGCCCCGGGTTCCGTGGGCCGTCCGCGAATGGGCGTATGCGGGGTTCGCGATCACGACCGTGTCGGCCGCGGTCTCGCATGCGGCGAGCGGCGACTCACTGGGGAAGGTCGTGACGCCGCTCGTGGCGCTGGCCATCCTCGCGACCTCCCGTGCGCTCTCGGCTGCTCGCCAGAAGTCGCCGGCGGAAGGGGAGGCGCTGGGACAGCCGAAGCTCGCCCGCGCTTGATGGACGCCGATCGAGAGCGCGTTCGGTGAGCCGGTGCGCTGGCGTGGACGTGACGGAGACGTGGGCGGTGACGGCGACCCGAGCTGAGCGAATTCCGCTCCATGCTTGACGCCGTCATCGCCGCAGCGAAGGATTCCAAAACTCACCGCGCCGTGGAGGGTCCTCGCGAATGAACCGTGTCGCCATCGTCACCGGCGCCAATCAAGGCCTTGGACTCGCTTTGGTGCGGGGCCTCGGGCGCGCGCTGGGGCCTTCGGGTACCGTGTATCTCGGCGCGAGGGACGAGACCAAAGGACGGGCCGCCGCATCCGCCTTGCGCGCCGAAGGCATCTTCGTCGAGGCGCTGAAGCTCGACGTCGCGGACCCGGCGAGCGTCAGAGCGGCGCGAGATGCGGTCGTCAAGGCCCACGGCGGCGCCGACATCGTGATCTCCAACGCCGCCCAGCGCATGGGCAAGGACTCGAGCCAGGCGGAGCAGGTCGCCCGCTTCGTCGACACGAACAACTTTGGGCAGCGCCGGGTCACCGACGCCTTTCGCGCCGTCTTGCGGCCCGGCGCCCGGTTCCTCGTCGTCGCCAGCTCCTTCGGCTCCCTTCAGAACCTTGCGCCGCCCCTCCATTCTCGCTTCGACGTCGCCCGCGCGAGCCTCGACGACATCGACGCGACGATGGCCGGCTATGTGCGCGCCGTCGTCGATGGCACGGCGAAGGCGGAAGGCTGGCCGGACTGGATGAACATTCCATCCAAGATCGGCCAGGTCGCCTCGATGAAGGTGCTCGCGCGGGAAATGTCCGGCGAGCGCGAAGAGACCGGCGTCTTGGTGGCGGCCGTGTGCCCGGGCCTGGTGAATACCGACGCATCGCGCCCTTGGTTCTCCGACATGTCCCAGGCGCAGGCGCCCGACACCGCGGCTGAGCCGATCGTGGCGCTGGCCTTGTCTTCTCCCTCCGCTGCGCTCCCGCACGGAGAATTGATCCAGCGCGGGCGGATCATCGCCTGGAAATAGACGCAGGCGACGGGGCGCCCGTCTCCCGATTTGCGAGCGAGGCCCGCTTTCGACTTCCCGAGATCCCCCTCTGTCCTTCAGCGCCCACGACGTGGGGCTTTGCGGCGTGCCCGGGGCGCTGAAGGGAGAATGAGAGGCCCTTTGCCCGTCCAACGAAAGCTCACGCCAACAGCCCAATCAGATCCTCCCGCGTGAGCGCCGCCGCCCTGTCAGCCCCGGACAGCGCCGCCTCGGCGAGCGCGCGCTTTTCGCCCTGCAGCGCCAGGATCCTCTCCTCGACCGTGCCCATGGCGACCAGCCTATGCACGAAGACCGGCCGCTCCTGGCCAATCCGGTGGGCGCGGTCCGCCACCTGGTCCTCGACCGCCGGGTTCCACCACGGGTCCACGAGGAACACGTGGCCCGCTGCGGTGAGGTTGAGCTGCCGGTGCGGCGGGCGGCGCAAGGTCACGGCGTTCATCCCCAGCGGAGAGCTGGCGCGGCAGATCCTCGAGAAGCTCGGGGTCGACGCCACCTAAGCCGCCCGGTCGCCAAGGCTCGCGCCCGGCCGCGGCAGGAGCACTTCGACCTGCATCCGGTCGAGCTGGGCGTGGATCCGCAGTATCCGGACTGAGCCTGCGGCGGTCCGTGGGGGACTCTGCAGCGCTCGCGGTCGCTGCTGCCGAGCGCGACGGGGGTCGTGTACCTCTGCGGTCAGCTTGGCTCGCCGAACGCGCTTGCGCAGGCGCTGGCGGGTGGGAGTGAGCTGCCGGCGAGGACTTCCCGACCTTGGGCGGTCGGGCGAAAGTAGCTCTGGTTTTTCCTTAACGCGCCGCAAGGTTTCACGCCCGTGACATGGTGTTTTCTTGACTCCTTTGACCCGAAAGGGACATTCTCGAGTCGCAAACCGGTTTGCATGCCTCACAATGTCCATTGAGTCACCCCGACGCGATCATCGCCGCGGCGTCGGTCAAGCATTCGTCCACACATGTCTCACAGGCTGCCTCAATGCGGCCTTTCCATCCCGCTCCACGGAGATATGCATGTTTCATGGTCGTCCATCGGCTCTCTTTGCTGCAATCATGGTTTCATTCGCATTTTCGGCTTGCGGAGGTAACACTTCAGGCAAGGCGCGGCTCGAGGAGATGAAGGCATCCGGAGTTGTTCTCAAGCCCGGCGTCGCCGTGTTGGGTGAGGATACCAATGCGAGGCTCGCCGGCGAGCGCTTGGCCCTGCAAGGCAACAGCTCCAGCCTGAGCGAGGTCGCTTCCGGCAAGGCCTTCATTGCCGGCAATCGCGCCTATCTTGCGCAGTCCGTCACCGAGACGCCCGACGGCGTCGAGGTCGTCACGGCGGAGCCGACTTTCGAGGAGGTCATCGAATCGATCGATGTGCGCGGCGAGACCACCCTCCAAACCAAGGACCTCCAGAGCATCGCCGCCGGAGCCTCGGTCCAGTCGGGTTCGAGCGCAGCCCTCAAGGCCCCAGTGAACACGCTGGTCACCACCGATGTGACCTCTTCGTACATCCTCTTCAACCTGAAAGACGTCGTCGTCGCCAACCTCAACCCTTCATCGATCCCGGCGGTTCAAATCATCGCGAACGGCACCGTCCGGCTCGATGCGCCGACCATCAAGTTCGACGTCACTTCGAACCCGTTTGCTCCCCCCACGGTCAACTTGAGTTTCCATGGAGGGGAAGCGGCTGACCTGACGCTGGATGCGCCCGCGGTCTCCATCGACCACACTTGGGTCGTGCCCCTCGCCGCCTTCCAGGTACCAGTTCCCTACACCGCGGACATCGTGGCCATCGGCGGCCGGATCGACCTGATTCTCCAGGCGAGCGGCGAGGCCAAGGTCGTCGTGCACTTCACGGAAGATGCCACCTTCGACGCCGGCATTGTCGGCGCGGGCAATCCTTGGACGCTGACGCCGTCCTCGAACGTGACGTCGCACTTCAATGCCGACGTTCCCAGCTTCCAGGGCTCCGTCACGTTGGGCGCCTATGTCGGGCCTCGGCTGAGCCTGCTCATCTTCCAGTACGACCTGGCGGGCATCTACGCCAAGGCCGGCTTCAACGCCACTGCAACCGCAGATGTCGCCGTCGCGCAGCAGTGCATCAATCTCGGAATCAACGCCGCTCTCGGAATCAACGGCTATTTCAACCTTCCGTTCTACAGCATCGACGCCTCCATCTACTCCCATAGCTGGCCGCTCTACAGCAACGAGTTCTGCCATCAGTAGTCTGGCCGCGCTCGAAGGTCTCTGAATCGGCGCGCGTCGCTCTGTGCGGCGCGCGCTGTCATGTTTTGGGAGAGTTGTTTCACATTCGTTGCTTTGACCCGACGCTGCGCGGGTAGCCCGCCCAGATACGCATTGCGCGAAGTCGCCCTCCTTCGTTGCCAAGCGCATGGAGAAGAACGTGACGGATTTTCGCTGCAGGCCGGGACGCACGTCCACGAGCGCGACGGGGAGGGGCTCGAGCATCCGCTGCGCATGTGCTAAGGCCGCCGCTCTCGGCCGAGCGCCTCACGCGCGCCGCCGACGGGCGGGTCGTGCTCCGCCTGCGCCGGTCGCTCTATGACGGCACCACGGCGGTGGCCTTCACGCCGATGGAGCTCATGAAGCGGCTCGCGGCGATGGTCCCTTCAGCCGAGGCGTCACTCGGTGCGCTGCTTCGGCGTCTTCGCGGCGCGCGCGGGTCTACGCGCGAAGGTCATCCGCGAACCGGCTGAGCGGCGCCGCGGTCGGTGCGCCGCTGTCGAAAAGCAGAGCGTCACCGAGCTCGACGAGGAGGCGCTTCGACGGGCAGTGCGCGACGAGCTCGGCTTCAATTCGCTGGCGCTGGGCTGAGCCTCGCATGCCGGAGCGCACCCGCCGTCTGGACTGGGCGTCCCTCCTTCAGAGAGTTTTTCGGGTGGACATCCTGAAGTGCCGGTGCGGCGGGCGGCGCAAGGTCACGGCGTTCATCCCCAGCGGAGAGCTGGCGCGGCAGATCCTCGAGAAGCTCGGGGTCGACGCCACCTAAGCCGCCGAGAGTGCACTTCGAAGCAGGGTGAAAGTGGAGGCGCAAGCATCAAATGGCAATGCCCGGTAGCCACAAGGTTGAGCGCAGTTGAGCAGCGGAGTCAGCCGAAAGCTCCCGAGCTGTGGCTCAGGGCGCGGCTCGCTCAGGGTGGGCGGGTTCGGCGTGGAAGTACTGCACGTTGAATCCACCCGCGACCTGCAGCGTGGGCTGGCCCTGTCCCCGGTGCAGGATGGTGAACTGCGGTTCGAGGTAGAGGTTGAAGGCGAAGCCGCCGACCTTGATGACCTTGCCGACGCCCACCCCGAGCGGCACGACGTACTGGCCGGAAATGAAGTTGTAGGACTCGGTCGCCGTCGAGCGCAGGTAGAATCCTTGGCCAACGTGGATGATGGCGATGGGCTGGACGATGAGCTCGTTCGTCGCCCGCCTTGCGCTGTCGCCGGCGATGCCCTCTTGAAAGGTGAACAGCGCTCCCAAGAGCACGGTCTTTGCCGGCTGCCACATCGGCACCGCGGCGACTCCGACTTGCCACTTTCCGGTGCCCAATCTCTCATAGGCGGTCGGGAGCGTGACCATCGGGCCGATTCCGAATTGCAGCTTCGACTCCTCACCGGTGAGCACGAAGAGGTCGAAGACGTTCAGGTCGCCGAGGCCCGACTTTGGATCGCTGCCCTCGACGTTGGGCGGGGTGGCCAGGGGCAGCGTGGCGCGGAGGAGCTGCTGCGCGCCCAGCTTGAACGGAAGTACCGCTCGCAAGAGCAGCGAGTTGCTCTGGCTGGTCGGCTCCCCGTAGAGCGAAGACGAATAGAATTCCTGCAGGTTGATGGCCGACGCCGCCGTGAGCGGGTTGTTGGCCTTGCTGACGAGGCCAGCTGCTGCGGAGTCTGTCGCGGTCCCTTCCGTCTCCTGTGGCGGCGGCGCTTCGGTGTGCTTCGTGGCTGGTGCTTCAGCTCGCGGTGCAGCGGGGGCCGATTCCTGGGCGCTGGCCGGCCACGCGGCCAGGAGGCTCGCGGCGAACGTCAGGGCCAGGCGCATAGGCTGAGGAGTGCATCGCATCTGCCACGCTCCAATTGGTTCGCACGTGGGCGGACGAAAGTAGGCACTCCCGCGGAGAGAGCCAGTCCCCCCACGGGGCACAGGCGCGAGGCCACGCGAGGCCTATCGGGCGGGCGCGGGCCGTCGCAGGAGGAGGGCCTGCGCTTCGGCGCTGCGCCCCTGGCGCACGTAGACCTCCGCGAGGAGGTCATAGGCATTCGCCTGCTCCGGGTGCGCCTGCAGCAGCGTCTCGAGTGTCTCTGCCGCGCCCTTCAGATCTCCGGATCGCGCCTGAAAGAAGCCTAGCTAGCGTCCAGGCGTAACGCACGCTCTCTGGCCGGAGCGTTGTCACCCCGATCGCGGTGAGCAGGAGAAATGGGACCGCCAAGATTGTGAAGGTCGCCTGGAGCGCCTCGAGCCGCGAGGCGGTCAGGCGCCGGCGGGCGAACCGGTGGAGCCCGCCGACGAGCACGGTGGCGATGGCCAGCGGCAGGAACCCGTCGCGGATCGCGGGGGGCAGCGCGGGAAGCCGCGGGGGCGCACTCCGCACGCGTTCGTCCGCCACCACCAGCGACACGGTGAGGAACGCCGAGAGGCCCGCCGACCCGAGCGCCTGGGCGTGGATCCGAAGTATCCGGACTGAGCCTGCGGCGGTCCGTGGGGGACTCTGCAGCGCTCGCGGTCGCTGCTGCCGAGCGCGACGGGGGTCGTGCATCCTCTGCGCTCAGCTTGGCTCGCCGAACGCGCTTGCGCAGGCGCCGGCGGGTGGGAGTGAGCTGCCGGCGGGGGAGCCTGTTCGTCGAGGACTCCAGACCGCCCCTATGCCGCGAGACATTGAAGTCTCAGCTTCCGTGGGCCGCGATCGGTAACGGATCCTGACCTGCCCGAAGTACTCCCTTCCGCCGGCAAGATAGCGATTGGGATTCGGCCCCAAGGGGTTCACGTAGAAGTTTTCTCTATTCAAAATGTTGAAGATCGAGAATGACAAATCCCAATTCACACCTGCAAAGGCGAGATTCTTCGCCAAAACGCTCAGGTCGAGAGTGAAGTACTTCGGGACGGCGAGGACGAACTGATTCTGTTCGGCATCGAGTGCAAGACCGCGGGCGTCGCTGGTGAACCTGGCGCGAAGGGCGAGGGTGAAGTAATTTCGGTAGTCATAGTGACCGCCCAAGCCCAGCTTGTTTTGCGCAGTGCCCAGCAGCGGTTGGTTGTCCATCGAATACTCGTAGCTGTGCCAGAAATCGCCTCCGAAAGGGCCAATTTGGTATCGGATCAGAGTCTCGATCCCTGCCACGCGCTTGACGCCAATGTTCTGTGGAGGGCAGAAGGCGCTCTCTACCTCGCATTGAGTGACGATGAGCTGGCTTGCGTGGTTCTGAAAAGCTATGGGAGTTTCGAGCTGTTCCGCCACCAAGCTGCTCGAGCAAGTGCTCGATTGTGTCGATTCCGGGGGCTTGGGCAGGTGCTCGTCGAAACCTACTTCCGCCGCCCGCGCCTGGTCTTCGGGAAGGGCGCAGCCCGTCAGGGCGATGAGAAAGGCGTTCTTCAGCTCAGGGTTGGCGCGGACGGCCCGGGCGACCTCGTAGCCGTCCATGTCCGGCAGCCCGATGTCGCAGAGGAGGGCCTCGGGGTGGGAGCGCTCGGCCGCGCGCAAACCCTCGGCCCCGTCGTGGGCGACCTCGACGGAGTGGCCCTGGAGAACGAGAATCTCGCGGAGGCTCTCGGCCGCGTCGGCGTTATCCTCGACGACCAGCACCCGCCTCCGGGTCGCGCCGACGCGCCTTCTTGGCGGCGAGAACGCTGTCTCCGCGGGCTGGGACTGAACGCATGACGCGGAGGACGGCCATGTCGCTCCGACGGTCCGCGCTCAGCGACAAGAGGGCGGATCCTCCTGCCGCGGTGAACTTCACGGCGTTGTTCACCAGGTTTCCGACGATCTGCTCCAAGCGTGTGCAATCGCCCAGCACATAAAGCTCGCCAGGCTCGATCCTCTCTTCCAGCGAGACCCCGGCCGCGGCGAACAGCGCCTGGTGGTCCTCGACGATGCGGCGCGCCAGCTCGCTGAGATCGACTCGCTCGCGCTGGAGTTTGACCTTGCCGCGGGTGATTCGCGTCGTATCCAGAAGGTCGTCGACGAGCCGGGTCAGGTGGCGGGCTTGACGGTCGATCATCGTCAGTTCGCGTTTGGCCTGGTCCTGCCTCGGAAGGGCCCGTTCCAGGATGTGGATGCCGTTGCGAATGGGGGTGAGAGGGTTGCGCAGCTCGTGGGAGAGCAGGGCCAAGAACTGGGTCTTGCGCCGGTCTGTTTCGCGCAATCGATCGTTGGCTTCGCGCAGTTCCGCCTGGGTCCGCTCCAGGGCCTGGTTCGACTTGCTGAGCTCGGACCGCGCCTGCTCGAGATCCTGTTGCCTCTCGCCCGCGATCCGCATGTCCCGGTAGAGGAAGACGAGGACCCCCACCCCCACGAAGGCGATGCTGTTGACGGCGCCGGTAAAGGGAGCGATCGCGCCCCAAACGCCCGCCCGGCCGCTCAGCAGGAGAAAGCGCCTGAGGATATGGGCCGTCGCGTGGGACGCCGCGAAGATGGCGAGCGCTGAGACCTGCCACTGGAGATACAGCCACAGGGAGGCATGCGCGTGCGCCTTGGCGATCCTGCGGCTCCCGGCGACGGCGTAGGCAGCCAGGACGAGCATCAGGACGTTGGCGACCAGCTCCACAATCCAGAGCGCAACCAGGCTCATGCTGGGCTCTCCTTCGTCGTGCGCTCGAGGTACCTGAACCCAGGGCGAGCGAGGCGAACGCAAGGACGAGCAGGACGTTCTCCAAGATGCTCAGCAAGTAGGTGATGGCGGCCGCGTGCAGCTCGCCCGCTGCCTTCGACGGGGGCGCGAGGTACTCGCCCACGAAGTGAAGGGCCAGAGCGTCCAGGTTCCGCTCGTGCGCATCCCCCGCCCGGCGCTCGCCCGAGGGCGATGGCGGTCCGCAATCGGCGTTGGCAGGCTGCGGGAGACGACCCTCGTCGGCGGCTCGTTCCTCGGCCAACCAGGCATTTTGCAGACCGGGGCAGCGCTTAGATTGGGGTTTGCGCCGTTGCTGGCGAAGGCGCCGAGCTGTCGGGAGCGTGCAGAAACGGGGGACGAACAGGCATGGCGCCGACAATCCTGATGCGGATGACGCTCACCGTCGCGATGACGCTGACCGCTTCGCCTGGCTCCTCGAACGGGCAGCAGCCGGGCGAGGAGCAGCAGGCCCGCGAGGTAGCCATCGAGGCCTACGTCTATGGCTATCCGCTGGTCACGATGGAAATGACCCGGCGTATCTCGACCAACACCGACGCCCCCAAGGACAGCCACGCGCCGATGGGGCAGTTCTTCAGCGCCAAGACCTATCCCAACGCCTCCTTCCGGGACGTGACGGCCCCTAACGCTGACACCCTGTACTCCACGGCCTGGCTGGATCTCTCGAAGGAGCCGTACGTGCTGAGCGTCCCCAACGCAAAGGACCGCTACTGGATGATGCCCCTGCTCGACGGCTGGACCAACGTGTTCGCCGATCCGGGCCAGCGCACCACGGGCGGGAACCCCCAGACCTGGGCCATCACCGGCCCGGGCTGGACGGGCACGCTCCCGCCGAACGTCAGGGAGCTGAAGTCGCCCACCAACCTGGTTTGGATCCTCGGCCGCACCTACTCCAGCGGCACGCCGCAGGACCTGAAGGCCGTCCATGCCTTCCAGGACGAGCTCCACTTGGTCCCGCTGAGCGCCTACGGCAAGCCCTACGCGCCGCCGCCCGGCAAGGTCGACCCGCGCGTCGACATGAAGACGCCGGTGCGCGACCAGGTGAACCGGCTCGACGCGCAGACCTACTTCGGCATGCTCGCGAGCCTGATGGCGAAGAACCCGCCGTCGCCCGAGGACCGCCCGATGCTCCAGAAGCTGCAGACCCTGGGCATCGTCCCGGGGCGCGACTTCAGCCTCGGCGCGCTCAGCCCCCCGGTGGCCCAGGCGGTGCGCGAGTCTCCCCAGGCGGGCCAGCAGCGCATCCAGGCCCACTCCTTGGGCACCGTGGTCAACGGCTGGGAGTACTCGACTCAACTCGGCAAGTACGGCACCGACTACCTCCTGCGGGCCTTCACGGCCGCCCTCGGGTTGGGCGCGAACCTGCCCGATGACGCCATCTACCCGGTCTCGCTCGCCGACGCCGCGGGCCAGCCGTACCGCGGGGCCACCGGCTACGTGCTGCACTTCCCCGCCGGCCAAACGCCCCCGGTCAAGGCCTTCTGGTCGCTGACGATGTACGACCCCAGCTTCTTCTTCTTCGCCAACCCGCTCAATCGCTACACCCTCAGCCCGCGAAACGATCTCAAGTACAACAAGGACGGCTCGCTCGACCTGTACCTCTCGAGCCAGTCACCGGGCGCCGACAAGCAGTCCAACTGGCTGCCCGCGCCGTCCGAGAAGTTCCTCCTCGTACTTCGGCTGTACTGGCCCGACAAGAGCCCGCCGACCATCCTCGACGGGAGCTGGAAGCCGCCGCCAGTCCTTCCGGCACCGCCGCCGACAGGCGTCGGTGGCGCGGGGAAGCAGGAGCCCTCGACGCGCTAGTGTGGTGTCCGAGCAGACGCCCAACGCGGGGCCCGCTGCGCCGTCCCGCCGGGCCCTAAAGGGACCCTGACTAAGCGTACGAAGCTGGCTGAAGCCGGCTGGGCACGGAAGGGTGCCTGAGCATGCTCCGGCGATCTTCGCCTGGGCGGCGGTGACGAAGGCGAGGGCGATGGGGCTCGCCGGGCCGACGTTCTCGCTCTGGGTCGCCGGTGTCCAGGCGGAGGCGGTGGCCGTGACCTGGACGGTGCCCGCCGCGGTGCCGACGGCCCAGAAGCTGGCGGCGCTGGTCCCCGCTGCGAGCGAGACGGTGGAGGCGGGGATGGTGCAGCCCGCGGCAGGATAGAACGTGAAGCCTGCCGCCGGCGCCGCTGCCAGCGTGACCGGCGTGGAGGAAGCCACCGAAGAGGTGTTTCCGAAGCGATCGCGGGCTTCGACGATCATCGCCTGCACCGCACAGGCCCCCGCGGTGAGGGCCCGCGCCGGGGTCGTGAACACGAGCTTGCTGGGAGGGCCGGCCTGCACCGTCTCGTTCTGGGTCGCCGCCGTTCACCCGGCGGCCGAGGCCGTGACCTGCACCGTCCCCGCTGCGGTTCCCGTGAAATGGAACGACGCCGAGCTGCTCCCCATCGGGAGCGAGAGGGAGGTCACCGCGGTGGTGCAGCCGGCATCGGCGAAGGAGGTGAAGCCCGCTGCGGGGGCCGAGACGAGTCCGATGGAGGTCGCGGCCGTCGCCGAAAGGAGCTCTGGTTTTTCCTTGGCGCTGAAGCGCAGCGTGAGCTGGGTCTACCACCGCGCCGAGGACGGCACCCAGCCGGTGAAGCGGCTCGCCGGCTGGGGCGTCCGGTTCATCCCGGCCGAGCTGCGCGCCTGGATCGAGGCGAGCGGGGATGCGCGTCGGCGTTAGACGCGACGCCGCAGGGAATGTCCCTACGGTCCGGTCTGTCCGGCGGAGTGCTACCGTTTCCGGAACGGGACCGTTCAGGCCAGGGGGAGACGTGGGCAGCCACCATCAGGCGATCGTCGACACCGAGGTGGGTCCGCACGAGGCGGAGTTGCTGGCGGCGCGTATTCGTTCGTGGCTGGTGAAGGAAGGCATCATCGTGCCGGAGTCGAGCGACTGCGTTCTGGCCGACGACCACGGGTACCAGCCCGGTCCCGGCTACGCGCTCGCCCTCGTGGCGGAACGCCCGGACGACTACTTCCTCGGGCTTGTCACCAACGGGCTCTGCTTGCCGATCGCGCGGCGCGTCTACGACGCCGGTGGAAACGGCATCACGCTGACCTGCCCGGGCTGCGCCGCGACCTTCACGCCCGAGGACGAATGGGCCCACGCGGTCGGCGCCTGGTACGAAGGCGACCGACGCCTCCTTCGCATGCCCGGTCTGCGGCAAGGCCCAGCGCCTCACCGACTGGCGTGGCCCGTGCCCGTGGGGGTTCGGCAACTTCGCGCTCGTCTTCTGGAACTGGCCGCCACTGTCTCCGGCTTTCGTCGAGGAAGTGGGGCGGCGCCTGGGGCACCGGACCGTCCTGGTGAGGTGCCATCTCTGACCCCAGGGGCGGTCCCCCGCGCCATCAACCGGAGCACTGGACGGGTAGGCGCTCCGGCGCTCATCGAGGTCGCCCGCGTGAGACGCGCAGGTCTCGCCGGGCGACCTCGAGGCCGAGCGCGAGTGAAACGGACTTCACCGCCGGCAAGGGCCGCCTTCGAGCTCCCCTTCTGCGGCGGGGGCGGCGGGGCGAGGACGGTTCCTTTCACCGGAATCGAGACCACGCACTCGCCGCCCCACGGCGCGTTGAAGGTCGCCGGCGGTGCCTGCGCGATCGCTCGAGAGGGAATGAAGGCGCTCGCGCCCTCACGCGAGCCTCTTCCCCGAGCGCCGCAGCATCCACAAGAAGGCCGGCCCGCCGATGAGCGCCGTGAGCACGCCCACCGGCGCCGAGGTCCCGAGCGGCTTGAACAAGAGCCGCGCCGCGAGGTCGGCGAGCACCAGGAAGACCGCGCCGCTCGACCCTCCTCTCAACTCCCACCGATCACCGAGAGCACGCGCTACGCTGTCGCCCCGAGCGATGCCTCCTGTCCCGAACGAGAATCCGCAGCCGAAGGGCCATCGCCGCCGCGCTGTCGGCGATCGACGGCGCGGCGCGCGGCCGGCCGCTGGCGCTCGCGCTCACGCAGGCGCTGGCGCGGGCGGGCAAGATGGGCCCTCGCGAGCGCCGCGCCGCCGCCAGCGCCGCCCGGGGCGTCCTGCGCGAGCTGCGCCGCATCGACCTCGCCCTGGAGAGCGGGCTTGGCGCCGCCGGCCTCTCCGTGGGGGCGCTTCTCCCCGAGGACCGGTCGCTGGCGCGCTACCTCGCCCTGCGGATCAGCGTCGAGGAGGAGCCCGCGCCCGAGGTCCTGCAGGAGCTCGCGCGCCCGGGCCCGCCGCGACCGCGCGCCCTGGACGGCGCCGCGCTCGCGCGCATCGCCGCCGCGCTCCCCCTCGCCCGCGAGCTGCCGCGCCCGGCCGACCCCGTCTCCGCCCTGGGGCTGCGCCGCTCCGTGCCGGACTTCCTGGCGCGGCGCCTGTCCCTCGAGCTCGGCGCCGAGCGCGCCGACCGCGTGCTCGAGGCGCTCAACCGGCCGGCCCGCCTCGACCTGCGCGCGAACCTGCTGCGCACCACGCGCGAGGCCCTCGCCGAGCGGCTCGCCGTCAGGGGGGTTGCGACGGCGCCATGCGCGCTCTCCCCCGAGGGGCTCGTCGCCGCTGATCGCAGCCGGCTGTTCGGCGGGGGCCCGCACGCCGATGGCCAGTTCGAGGCGCAGGACGAGGGCTCGCAGCTCATCGCGCTCGCCGCCCTGGCGCGCCCCGGAGAGCTCGCCGTCGACACCTGCGCGGGGAGCGGCGGCAAGGCGCTGGCACTGGCGGCCCACGTGGGGCGGAGCGGCAGGGTCGTGGCGTGCGACGTGAGCCCCAGGCGCCTCTCGGAGCTGCCCGCGCGGGCGAGGCATGCAGGCGCCGGGCGGATCATCGAGGTGGCGGCGGCTCCGCCCGGGTCGCTCGAGGCGCGGGCCGACGCCGTGCTGGTGGACGCTCCCTGCAGCGGGATCGGCTCGCTTCGCCGCGAGGTGGACCTGCGATGGCGTCTGGCGGAGAGCGACCTGGATCGGTTCCCCGAGCGACAGCTCGCGATCCTCTCGGAGGCGTCGCGCCTGGTGCGCCCGGGGGGCCGGCTGGTCTACGCCACGTGCTCCCCGCTGCGGGCGGAGGGAGAGGCGGTCGTGGAGCGCTTCCTCAAGGGAGCGCCGGCCTTCGCGCCTGGGGACCTGCGCCGAGGCTTGCCCGCCTGCGCGCATCCGGCCCTCGAAAGTGATTGGGCCCTGCGGACCTGGCCCGAGCGCGACGGCGGCGGAGCGTTCTTCGCCGCCCTGCTGGTGCGCCGACTCGGAGGCCCGGGATGATCCAGGCCGTCGGGGAGGGCCTCTTGGCCGGGCCCAGAGGGCTGTGCGGTCCCAACTTCCCGGCGAGGTGTCCCGCCCCCGCGTCGTCGAACGCGCTATTTTCCGTAGACGCTGACGATGCTCTTTTGAATGGCGTCGTCGGTTGCATCGCTCGTCTCGGCCGCGATGACGGCGCCTTCGGAGAACCCACCGGCGCCGCCGTTGTCGCCGGCGCCACCTTCGCCGAGCGTGAGCCCGCCTTCCTGCCTGAGGGGCGAGTAGCCCTTGGGCAGCGTCGGCAGGTCGAGCCCGACCGACAGTGCGCCCGACTTGGCGTTCCCGCTCTTCAGCTGCCAATGAGCGGTTCCGTCGTGCTTCATGAGCGCCGTCACGACGTCGTACGGGACGGATGGGTCGGTGCTTTCGCCGGTATCAGAGCAATCGCCGCACAGCGCGCCGTGGCTGCACACGCAGGTGTCGCCGGCATAGACGCCGGCCTCCCAGTCGACCATGACCCAAGGCCCGTCCCCCTGGCCTTTGGACCACCAGGATTCCTTCGAAAAATTGAGGGCGCTCAAGGTGCCGGGGCCGCTGTAGTGAATGGCGTTGCCCGTGTTTCCGTAATTGAAGCAGCACCCGCCGTTGACATATTTCGCGTGAAAGACTCCCCACTCGGTTTGGGGCTGGGAGCCTGTGGGCATGTTCTTGGTCTTGTTCCGATTCCTGAGGCACTTCCCGTTCCCGGTCGGCCTCTGTCCGTCCTCGACCGCGATGGGTATCTTGGTTCCGTCGGACATCTGCCAGTACTGGATATCCATCAGGTCGCAGGGGATGGGCGTGCCTGGCTGGTTCGAGCTCACGTCTCCTCTCCAGAGGTCGTTGCCGTTCCCGCTCTGGTCGTACAGCGTGGTGATCTTGCACGTCTTGCCCGAACAGAAAGTGCTCAAGGCGCTCGCGTCCACGAGCCCGCCCGCGGCCGCGACGCCGATATCCTTCTCCTGGTTGTCGGATGTGCGCAGGGCTTTGAAAAGAGGGCCGGCGTAGGAAGCGAACATGGCGCGGGTGAGGGAGTGGGCGACAACGAGGGGTGTGCCCGCAGCCTTGGCGATGTCGCCTGGAAGAGTGCTCTGAGCGGGCTCGCCGGCGTCGGCGTCCTGCCCGCGGGAGGCGTCTTGGCCGGCATCGCTGCCGCCCCCGCCGCCGCTCGCATCGCCGCTGCCCGCATCGCCGCTGCTGGCGTCGATGCTGTTGGCGTCGCTGCTCGACGCGTCGCTGCCGCTTCCGGCGTCCCGCGACGCGTCGCTGATGCCTCCATCGGCGCCCGGCGTGGTGGCCTCGCCCTCGATGGTGCAGGAGCCGAAGAACGCCATCGAGCCGAGCAGAAGGGCTTGCCACCGCCATCCCTGAAGCAAGGAATCCATCGTCACTCCACCGGAGATGGGAGAACGCGGTCTCGGTTCATTCATACGGTGCGACCTCGGCTTCGTGCGCTGTAGCTCTTGTCGCCGCCGGTCCCCAGGATAATGGAGCCCTCCTTCTTCATGGGGTCGTAACCATTGTTCGGCCGAGCGCCTTCGTACATCGGGCCATGGAGTCACCATCGCCCCGAAGAGGGTCATGCGCCGTCGCGGGTGGCGTCCCGCTCTCGGTGGATGAGCCGGCGCTCTCCCGGCGGGCTGACCGGCGATGCGTTCACGGAGGGAGGCGCAAGTTCTCTGCTCGCGGGGATTCGCTGCCGCGCCGACCCGCGCCATCGGACGGTCGAGGCGTGCCGGCGCAGACTCATTGCACCGTCAGGTCCGCCTCCGCCCGTGCGTCGGCCGACGAGCTGCCGACGGTGAGGTGGACGGCGCCGGCCGGCGTCCGGTAGGCCTTCGCCGCATCGTCCCAGGTGGCGAGGCCGGTCGCGCTGACATTGAAGGTGACGGTTTGTCGCTCCCCGGCGGTCAACGTCACGCGCCGGAAGCCGATGAGACGCTTGGCCGGCCGCACGAGCCCCGCGTCGGCCGGATAACCCGCGTAGAGCTGCACGACCTCGTCTCCGCCGCGCGCGCCGGTGTTGCTCACGTCCACGCTGGCCGCGACGCTGCCCGCCTGCGCGAGCGAGGTCGAGCCGAGGCGCAGCGCCGAGTAGCCGAAGGTCGTGTAGCTGAGGCCGTGTCCGAAGGGATAGAGCGGCGCGCCCTTGAAGTACAGGTACGTGCGGCCCTTGCGGATGTCGTAGTCGAGCTTGTCCGGAAGGTCATTGAGCGACTGGTACCAGGTCACGGTCGTCCTGCCGCCGGGATTGAAGTCGCCGAAGAGGGCGTCGGCGAGCGCGTTGCCGAGCTCCTGGCTCGAGTGGGTGACGTGCACGATCGCCGGGACGTTGTCGTTAACCCAGCCGACCGCCTGCTGGAAGCTGGAGACGAGCACGACGATCGTGCGCGGGTTGGCTTGGAAGACGCTCTGGATCAAAGACAGCTGCTCGGGCTTGAGGTCGATCGCCTTGCGGTCGACCGCTTCTTTCCCGTCGTAGGGGCTCGGGCAGGTGGCCCACGCGGTGGTCCCGCAGTAGGGGTGATTGCCGACCAGAACGATGGCGGCGTCCGCGCCGGTGGCGATCTTGACCGCTTGGCCGTTGGTGTTGTCCTGGGCGTACTGCACCTGGACGCCGCTCCCGACCTTGGCGCGAATTCCGTCGAGCGCCGTCACGGCGTAGGGCGGCTTGCCGCCGTACCAGTCGGAGATGACCTGATCCGCGTTCGGACCGATGACGGCCAGCGAGTGGAGGCTCGCCATGTCGAGCGGCAGCGTGCCCGCGCTGTTCTTCAGCAGCACGATGGACTTCTGCGTGACGAGCCGCGCGGCGGCCTTGTTCTCGGCGCTGTTCCACGGCTGCGATTGCCCGTCGACCGACGAGTAGGGAACGCGCGCCGGCGGATCGAACTCCCCGAGCCGGAAGCGCATGCGGAAGTTGCCGCGCAGGGCCGCGTCGACGTCGGCGCGCGTGAGCTTGCCGGCGGTGAACGCCCGCTGCATGGCCGCGGCGTCTCCAGCGAGGACCACGGGCGTGCCCGCCTTGACCGTGCCCGCGGCGGCGTCCTCCAGCGACGGGAAATAGTGATAGCTGCTGTACGCGGCCTGCATGGCCCCCGCGTCGGTGCAGACCATCCCGTCGAATCCCCACTCGTCGATGACGATGCTCTTGATGAGCGGAGAGACGACGCTCGGGACCCCGCCGACCGCGTTGTACGACGTCATGAAACCTTGTCCGCCGGCCTGCAGCACCTCGCGGAAAGGCAGCAGGTAGTACTCGCGCAGGTTGCGCTCATCGACCGTCACGTTGAAGTTGTCGCGGTGGTCCTCTTCGCTGTACGCGAGGAAATGCTTGGCCGTGGACGCGACCTGGAGGTAGCTCGGGTCGTCGCCTTGAAGGCCGCGCACGAAGCCCTTGGCCAGCTCACCGACCAGGTAGGGGTCTTCGCCCAGGTGCTCCTCGCTGCGTCCCGCGCGCGGGTCGCGCGCCAGAATCGACCACGGGCGCGCGGATTGCCAGGCTGGCGTGGGTGCCGTTGAACTTTTCGAAATACACGCGCGCCTCGTGCCCCTCGATCGCGCCCACGGTGCGGAGCATCTCCGGATCCCAAGTCTCGCC
This sequence comes from uncultured delta proteobacterium, assembly GCA_963772225.1. Lineage (GTDB taxonomy): Bacteria > Myxococcota > Myxococcia > Myxococcales > UBA5297 > CAVYWD01. The sequence continues at coordinate 191,155 of CAVYWD010000003.1, forward strand.
CAGGCCGGAGGCCTGCGGGAACTGGGTGGACACGATCCCCATGGTGGGCTCGTTCGGCGCGACGCTGAGCCCGTGGATGCCCTCGGTGAACGTGTGGAAAGCGGCGATCCCCAGGCGAGAGACCGCCGGTTGGTACTCGCTCAGGAACGACACCGCCTCGGCGTCGGTGAGCAGGCTCAAGAGGTTGGTGACCCGCTCCTCTAAGGGTAGGCAGTGGTCGCGAAACGGATAGGTTTGATCCTTCGGATCGCTGACGCAGGGGCCGGCGTCGGGCGTTCCGCTGCTGCCCGAGTCGGGCCGGCCGGCGTCGGTTTCACCGCCGACGTCCGCGGCGGTTTGGCCGGCATCGGACGCCGCGCCGCCGCCCGCGTCGGGTCGGCCCCCGCCGTCGGCGCCTCCATCGGCGCCGCCATCGGCGGTTGCTCCGCTGAGCGTGCCCGTGCACGCCGCGAGCAGCAGCGCCGCGGCGAGCGCTGCTCGAGAGCGGGGAGTATCCGCGGCGGGTCGACGAATGGTCTTGCTCCTCGAAGTCGCCATCGGCTCGACTCGTCACCCATAGTGACCGAACCGGCCGGAACAGGTCACGGAGCGGGCGACTCGCAGGCGCGGGTCGCTCGAGCTCGTGCCTCCGATTCCTTGCGGGGTCGGCTGGATGCGTCCACCCGGACTCGGAGTTCTCGGCGCGCCGCGGGTGGGCCCGGGCTTTTGACCCGCTCCTGGCCAATCCGAGCACAATGAGATCTCCTGAGGGGCCTACCGGCCTCGCGAATGTTCGAGCCTCCACCGGGGCTGCCATCGAGCTCGGGGGGATGCTTGCGGGAAGTCTCCAGCGAGAGCCAGTTGCGAAAGTCGGCAATCGACGCACGCGGAATTTCCTCACCCCCCAACCCCCTCCCCGCTAGCGGGGAGGGGGCGAAGGGGGAGAGGTCGATCGGGTAGGCGAGGAGACCATTTTTGCGACGCACGAGTCGGCTCGCGCTCGCCCGGTTGCAGGCCCCGGACCTCAGGGAGAATCCATGCAGCGTCGCATCGCGTTCAGCGTACTCTTCGCCTCGGCCCTGGTGGCCGACCTGGCGTGCACCATCAGCAGTGTTCCGGGCGGGAGCGAGCCCGACGCTTCGCAGGCGACCCACTGCGCCTATACCTACGGCACCTGGAGTGAGTGCCCGTCGGACGGGATCGAGACCCGCGCCGTCACCTCGTCCCTGCCCGTGGGTTGCACCGGCACGCCCGTCCTGACCCAGCCCTGCACGTCCGACGGCGGCTCTCCCTCCCCTTCGCCGTGCACCTACGCGTACAGCGAGTGGGGCGAGTGCCAGCCGGACGGAACTCAGACCCGTACCGTGGTCTCGTTCACGCCCGCAGGGTGCACCGGCGCGCCGGTCTTGAATCAATCGTGCTCGCCCGCCGATTCGTGCCGCACAATTCCGGAGCTGCCGGCCGCGTACGGCGACTGGCCCCGGCTCGAGCAGGCCATCACCTCGGACGCGAGCCTCGAGGCGCAAGTCCAGGACATCCTCTCGCACATGACGCTGGCGCAGAAGGTCGGTCAGATGGTCCAAGGCGAGATCGCGAGCACTTCCCCGGGGGACGTCGCGACCTATTTCCTGGGCTCGCTCCTGAATGCCGGCGGGTCATGGCCCGGCGGCGCGCGCCACGCGTCGGCCTCGAGCTGGCTCGCGCTGGCCGACCAGTACTGGAACAGCTCGCCCACGATCAACGGCACGAAGATCCCCATTATCTGGGGCATCGACGCCGTCCATGGGAACAGCCCGGTCTACGGCAGCACCGTCTTCCCTCACAACATCGGCCTGGGCGCCGCCCACGACGCCTGCCTCGTGAAGGAGATCGGCGCAGCGACGGCGGCGGAGGTCCGCGCCACCGGTCAGGACTGGGCCTTCGCCCCGACGCTGGCGGTGGTCCGCGACGACCGCTGGGGCCGCACCTACGAGGGCTACTCCGAGGCCCCGGCCATCGTCCGCTGGTACGGCGAGGCGATCTGCAAAGGTCTGGGCGACCTCGACCCCGGGGGCAAGCGCCTGCGCGGAATTCTCGCCACCGCCAAGCACTTCCTCGGCGACGGCGGCACCACGGGAGGCCAGGACCAGGGCGTGAACGAATACTCCGAGCGCGACCTCATCAACCTCTTCGCCCAGGGCTACCTGGGCGCGCTCGGCCCGGGCGGCGGCCAGACGGTGATGATCTCGTACAGCAGCTGGAACGACAAAACGGGCGCGCACCAACCCGAGGGAAAGCTCCACGGAAGCAAGTACCTCATCGACGACGTGCTCAAGCAGAAGATGGGCTTCGACGGCCTCACCGTCTCGGACTACGACGGAACTGCCCAGGTGGCCGGCTGCTCGAGCACCCAGGACTGCCCGCGGTCCGTCAACGCCGGCATCGACCTGTTCATGTTCTCCAATCGGAACTGGGTCCAATTCATTCAGAACACCATGGCGGAGACGAAGCTTTCATCCTCCGACCCGAATTACATTCCAATCGAGCGCATCAATGATGCTGTCACGCGGATCCTGCGCGTGAAGGCGCGCGCCGGCCTGCTCGACGCGACCGCCGTCAAGCCGTCGGCCCGCCCGGGTGCAGGCGTCGCCGGGCAGCTGCACCGCGACTTGGCGCGTAAGGCCGTCCGCGAGTCGCTGGTCCTCCTCAAGAACAACGGCCAGGTGTTGCCGCTGGCGTTGCCCGGCAGCAAGAAAGTGCTCGTCGTCGGAAACAGCATGGACAGCTTCGCCAATCAGCTCGGTGGCTGGTCCATCTCCTGGCAGGGCGACGACGTCACCTACGGCGACGTCCCCGCGAGCGTCGGCGACACCGTCCTCTCCGGCATCAAGGCGGCGCTGGGCGCCAACAAGGTGGACTCCTACGCCGCATCGTCCGACGTCCCCTCCGGCCTCGATTACAGCCAGTACTCCGCCGTCGTCGCGGTCGTCGGGGAGACGCCCTACGCCGAGGGCAAGGGCGACATCACCTCGAGCATGACCCTGGGGCTCCAGGCCAAGTACCCGGAGGCCGAGGTGCAGGCGCTCCTGGGCAAGGTGTCCGGCCACGGCGTCCCGGTGGTGACGGTGTTTCTCTCCGGCCGCCCGCTGTGGGTCAACAAGGAGATCAACAAGTCCGACGCGTTCGTCGCGGCCTTTCTGCCGGGCACCGAGGGCGCCGGCATCGCCGACGTCCTGCTCCGCAAGGCCGACGGCTCCGTGAGCTACGACTTCACCGGCAAGCTCTCCTATTCCTGGCCCAAGTCCGAGTGCCAGACCCCGCTCAACGCGGGCGACGCCGACTACGACCCGCTCTTCCCGTACGGCTACGGGCTCACGTCGACCAGCGCCGTCGCGGTGCCTGCTCTGAGCGAGAGCGCCTCGGGGAACGGCTGCGGCGGCCGATGAGCCTCGAGTCTCGCTGCCGTTGCGCGGCGCAGATGGCAAGGCCCGCTATCGCGGCTCCCAATACGAAGTCCGCGAAGGCGGACTTGGCGGCGGGGGCCGCGACCGTCGCCCGAGACGTTGAACCGCGGCTCAAATGCGTGTGCCAGGTTCCGCCTGCATGGCGCAGCAGGGATCGCTCAACGAGCTCGCGCCCGGGGCGTTGTAGAAGGTGAGCCTCTCGGTGGGCCCGAAAGACGCTCGCTCCCGTTCGGCGGCCGCTCAGCCCCGGATGCGCTCCACGAGGCTCGCGCCCGTGGCCGGGTCGCGCCCGAAGAGATCGATGTACTCCACCGTGAGCGCCCGGCGCAGCTTGACGTGCGCGCTCGAGAGCTCGGCGCCGGAGATCCCCGCGATGGAGCAGCGCGCGGTGGCCTGGCACTTCCCGTCGGCGCCCCTCTTCGTCGCCACGACCACGTCCCGCGACACAGCCTTGAGCCGGACGGCGAGCTGGGCGCCAACTTCCCCTCGGTGCAGCAGCCGTTGGTCGGACACGCCGTAGGCGACGTACTCGATCCAGCCGAGCGAATGGGTGCGCACCGGCGGCGAGTTCTCGAACTCGCGCCAGTACGGGAAGAGCGCGGAGTCGCCCAAAGGAGCGCAGTCGGCGCCGAGCCGCAGCCCGTAGTCCACCCGGTTCCGGTCGTCGCTCTTGCTCACGAAGAAGACGGTCTCGACGTCGTTGGGGCCGAACGACGGATTGTCCGCGCGGGCGTCGCCGCTCGCGAGCGCCAGGGCGGCGCCGATGAGCGGCGCCAGGGAGCGAATCCGGCTATGGGTGAAGCGTCGGTCGCTCATGAAGGGTGGTGGCGGAGGTGGGGCGCTCATGTCGGAGCCGGAGGCCGTCCGCCTGTGATACTGCGCGATTGCGTGGGCTGGCAAACTCAGAGGGCCTTTCGCGGGAGGGCGACCGGCAGCACCAGGAGCACGGTGGCGACCGCCATCAGCTCGCCGGCCACCGCCGCCCAGCCGAAGCTCCGCAAAGCCCCCGACTGCGCGACGACCAGCGACAAGTAGCCGATGACGGTGGTCAGCGAGCACATGAGGATGGCCCCGCCCATCCGCGCGCAGGCGCGCCGGGCGTCCGACCGGTAGGCGTCCATCGCCCCGAACAGGTTCACGACGTAGTCCGCGCCCACGCCGATGGTAATAGGGATGGCGGCGAAGTTGAGCATGTTGAGTCGCACTCCCAGGGCGAGCATCAGCGCTTGGGCGAGCAGCGCCACCGAGGCCACTGTGGCCACGGTCACGGGGATGCGCCGCGTTCGGCGCGCGAAGATCGGCAGCAGGACCAGCGCCACCAGCGCGCTCACGGTCACCACGACCTTGGGGACCTCGTCTCGCACCACCCGGGTGACCTCCGCCATGAAGAGGAAGGCGCCGCCCGCCACCGTCCCTTGGGGGAGCTTGGCGGCGTTCAAGCGGTCGGCGAAGCGGATGATGTTGCGGCCGTCGTCGAAGTCGATCTTCAGCGATGGATAGAGCAGCACGACGTGGTCCACCGCGCCCGACGACTCGGTGAGCGACTGGCGCAGCGATGCGGGCACCTCGTCCAGGGCGATGGGCGCGAGCTGGGCGGGGGCGAGCCACAAATCGATGAACCGCCACGCCGCCTCCGGGACCTGGGCGCCCTTTTTCTCGGCGAGCTTCTTGAGCTTGGGCAGCTTCTCGGCGAGCCCCTGCAGCCGCGCGAGGCGCTCCAGTTGGTCGGCCTTGGGCGGGACGAAGTCGGCGATGGTCTGCACGCGCTCGGCGACGGCGTCGGGCCCGTCCACGAGCGCGCGCGTCAGCGCCGACGCCACCGGCCGCAGGCCGTCGCCGTCCTTCGCCAGCGCGACGACCGGGTTGAGCCACACGCCGAAGACCTCGTTCATCTTCTTGTCCCAGGAGGCCGCGCCGCGGTGGAGCGAGTCGGTGTTGCGCAGCCGCCTGAGGTCCATCTCGTACAGGCCGGTGCGGCGGGCCCGGACGGCCCCGACGAGCCCCGCGGCGACCATGAGCGCCACCACCAGGCCGGCCACGGCGCGCGGGGCGAGGGGCCGCGCGAAGAACGCGTGGAGGCGCTCCTGCGTCGCCGTCGTGGGGGCGGTCAGCCGCGGCGGCTTGAACAGCGCGATGGCGATGGGCGCCGCGGCGAAGCTCAGGAGCCAGGTGGTCAGCATCCCGCCGCCGCCGATGAGGCCGAACTGGGAGAAGCCCTTGAACGTGGAGGCGGTGAGCCCCGCGTAGGCCGCCGACGCCGTGGCCGCGGCCCCGAGCGTGCCGGGGAGCGCCCGCCGCGCGGCAGTGGCGATGGCCTGCGGCAGCGGCATCGAGGCGTCGCACGCGCGGTAGTAGGCGAGAAAGATGAGCGGGAAGTTGATGCCGTTGCCCGCGATGATGGACCCCAGGAACGCGGTGTTCGAGTTGAGCGGCCCGGCGAAGAGCTTGGCGAGCGCGAAGGTGAACAAGAGCCCCGGGACAAGGCTCACGCCCACGGCCGCCACGGCGCGGGCCGACCGGAAGTAGAGGGCGATGACCAGGGTCACCAGCGCGAACACCAGGAGCGACGACAGCGAGAGGTCGGCCAGGATGGCCGCGTGCTCCTCGACCAGGTTCGCCACGTTGCCGTTGTAGGCGACCTTGAGCCCTGCGTAGCCGGGTAGCAGGGCCTGTGCCTCCCGGCGCGCCGCGCCCAGCAGGTGCTCCGCCGGGTCCAGCTCGACGTCGGAGCCCTCGAGCCACAGGACCATGACCACGGTCTTCCCGTCCCGGGTTTCGAGGTAGCCGTTGGGGAAGCGATCCTGGCCGTTCAGCTCGCCGTCGAGCCGCTGCTGGAGCCCCGCGAAGGGGTCCTTCTCGTTCTCCTCGGCGGAAAGCCCCAGTCCCAGCGCCTTGGACTTGGCCGCGCGGACGGCCTCGTCGAGCTCGTCCATGAGCGCGTCGAAGCAATCGCGCGGCAGCAGGAGCGGGGCCCGCCGCTCGACCCAGCTGCGCTCCGCAGAGACCCGCGCCTGGATGGAGCGCACCTCCGGCAGGTGCAGGGCCCCGAGGCGCTGGGCCATCTCGTCGATGAACCGGCGGTTCTGGGCCGGGTCGTCGGACTGGGCGATGACGATGAGGTGCGACTGGCCGCCCATGCGGCCGTGGATCTCCTCGAGCGCCCGGACGACCGGGGCGTTGGGCGGCAGGAGCTCCTGCAGCCCGGCGCGGATGTCCGAGAAGTAGAGGGCGGTGAGCGCCAGGGCCGGCGCGCAGGCGAGCGCCGCGGCGAGGGCCCACTTTCTGGGGCGGGCGCAGGTGCTCTCGGCGAAGCGGCGGTAACCGGCGGCGACGAGCTCCTGGGCGCGTGTCAGGGTCTTGGGCATAGAAGAGAGGGGTGAGCTCTTGCGGCTTTAGAGGAGCCCGAGGAGCTCTTTATGGACCTGGCCGTTGGAGGCCAGCACGTGCGGCGTGAAGGGATGGTGGCGGACGCCGTCGAAACCGCTGACCACCCCTCCTGCTTCCCGGCACGATGAGCGCCCCCGCGGCCAGGTCCCAGGGTTGAAGGCCGGACTCGAAGAAGGCGTCGAAGCGCCCGCACGCCACGTCGCACAAATCCAGGGCGCAGCAGCCGGGCGCGCGCACGGCCTGGGCCACGTCGAGCAAGCGAGCGAGCCGCTCGAGCTGCGCGCGGTCGGCGCGCCGGGGACCCCCGTCCTTGACCTGATTCAGGCCGCTCGCCACCAGCGCGCGCGAGAGGGCGGGCGTGGTCGAGACGCGGACGGGCGCGCCGTTGAGCGTCGCCCCACCGCCCGCCGAAGCGGCGAAGAGCTCGCCGGTCTGGGGGTTGAAGACCGCGCCGGCCACCACCTCATCGCCCTCGGTTACCGCCACCGACGCGCAGGAGCGCGGCCAGCGGTGCGCGTAATTCTTGGTCCCGTCGAGCGGGTCGACGAGCCACCGGTAGGGCGCTGAGCCGGCCGAGTCGTGACCCTCCTCGGCGAGGATGGCGTGGTCGGGGTGGCGGGCTCGCAACAGCTCGACGATGGCCCGCTCGCACGCCAGGTCGACGTCCGTGGCGATGTCCGCCTCGCCCTTCTCCGAGACGACTGCCGTGCCGGCGCGGCGAAGCTGGATGGCGCCGGCGGCGCGCGCGGCGGCGATGGCGCTCTCGAGGAGCGGGAGATGGCGGGAAGGCGAGGTCTTGTCGGGCATGCTGTTCCAAGGGCGCCAGGGGAGCGCCGCGCTCTGGCGCTACGAGCCCTGGATCGGGGAGGAGGTCGCCTCGCCGCGGGCAGGCCCGGAGGCGGGGAGGGCCGGCGCCGGCCAGGCCGCCGAGATGAGCGAGCCGGCGAGCACGAAGAGGAGCTGTGAGACATGGGCGAGCAGCGCGACGGCGACCGCGCTCGCGACCGGCAGGCCCAGCGCGCTCGCGGCGAGCGTGTAGTGGCCCTCGGTGGCGCCGAGCTGCCCGGGGATCAGGTCGCCCACGGCGGCGCCCACCAGGTGAATGCCCTCGGAGGCGAGCGCCGAGGAGAGCGCGGGCACACCGCCGACGCAGGCGATGAGCACGGCGTTCTGCGCCACCTGGCAGACGCGGCCGGCGAGCTCCCAGGCGGTCGCCGTTGCGGGCAGGTGCCGCTCGGACTCCAGGACCCCGTCCAAATCGGCGCCGAAGCCCTGGGCCTTGGGGACCACCTTCCCCAGCCATGCGCCCGGCCGCCGGCGCGCCGCCAGAAAGAGCGAGAGCCCTATCGTCAGCGTCGCCGCCGCGTTGGCGGCGATGGCGGCGGGGAGCCACTTGGGCCCCGGGACCGCGAGCGCGACCGCCGCCGCCGCGATGATCGAAATGAAGGAATTGGCGAGGAGCGCGGCGATCTGGATGCGCGCGGCCGCCGCGGTCGCCCGCGCCGCGCCCACCCAGCGGGTGAGCAGCGACGCCCGCGCCACCTCGGCCACCGCTCGGCCGGCCGGGAACAGCCCCATTACGGCGTAGCCGATGATCCCCGCTCGGAAGAGCTGGGTCCGAGGCACCGCAGGGCCGTAGAGCGAGCGCATGGCCAGCGTGGTGCAGACGACCTGACCCGCTTCGAGCGCGAGCACCGCGGGAAAAAGTACGGCGGCGCCGGCGAGCGCCTGGGCGAGGGATTGGGCTCCGATGCCGCGCACGATGGCTGCGACGCAGGTGACTCCCACGAGACCGGCGACCACCCGGCCCATGGGCGAGCGGGTCACTGCGAGCAGCCGTGCGAGGCTCATGGCACCGGGGCCTTGGCGACCACCTTTTCGAGACGATTCCACACCCGCACAAACGCGTCCGCGTACGCCTCCGCGAGCTCCAGAGGCTGTGGAAAGATGGGGCAGGTATGGGAAAAGAGGCAGAGCGAGCCGTCGAGCAGGCGCGCCGTCTCCGGGTACTGCGAAAGGTCGTAGTCGACGTTCGCGCCGTCGAAGGGGAAGCTTCGCCCGCCGAAGCCCGAGCGGTCGCGGAACAGCCCCTGGCCGGGCACCGGCTGGGTCTGCCAGAGCACTGCCTCCAAGCCCTCGGCGGCCAAGGCGGCGCGCACGGCGTCGCGCACGCGCCGGGCGGGCGCCGTCACGCCGACCGCCTGGCCGTCGAGGCGCACGCGGTACTTGTGGAAGCAGCTCGTGTCGCCCTCGCCGAGGATGGGTGGGGTCACCCCGGGCAGGGCGCCCAGGCGCTGGGAGAGGACGGCCGCGTTGCGCTGCGCGTTGGCGTTGAAGGCGTCGAGCTTCTGGAGCTGGGAGCGGCCGACCGCTGCCGACAGCTCGGTCGTGCGGTACATCCAGCCCATGCCCTTGGAGTCGTAGGCGCGGTTGCCGTCGAGGGCGCGCTCGATTCGGTAGTCCTTCTCATCGCTCGCGCGCACGTCCTCGCCGAACATGCGCGCGCGGTTCGCGCGCTCGAAGACGCCCTCGTCGTCGGTGACCATGAGGCCGCCTTCGCCCGCCGGGAGGTTCTTGGAGGACTGAAGGCTGAAGCAGCCGGCCGCCCCGAACGTGCCCACCTTGCGCCCGCGGTGCGTGCTGCCGTGGGCTTGCGCCGCGTCCTCGACGAGGGCGAGGCCCCGCCGCTGGCAAAGGGCCGACAGCGCGTCGATGTCGCACGGCGTTCCGTGGATGTGGACGGGGATGACCGCGCGCGTGCGCGGGGTGATGGCCGCCTCGACGCGCTGGGGGTCGAGCCCCAGGGACCGGGGCTCGATGTCCACGAAGACCGGCACCGCGCCCTGGTGCAGCACCGCCAGGGCCGTGGCCACGAAGGTGAAGGCGGGGACGATGACTTCGTCGCCGGGGCCGACGCCCAGGGCGGCCAGCGCCACGTGCAGCGCGGAGGTGCCGCTGTTCGTGGAGAGGCAGTACTTCGACCCCAGGTAGGCGGCCCACTCGGTCTCGAGCCCGCGGACCTCCGGGGCGAAGGGGCCGGAGAGGACGCCGCGGGCGAGCACGCGCTGGACCGCGGCGCGCTCTTCCTCGCCCAGCACGGGCCAGCGCACGTGCGCCTCGGGGCGCACGGCGCTGGGGCCACCGAAGAGCGCGAGCTGCCGCTCAGCCATGCGATGCGCTCTTGGCGCCGGGCTTCTTGGCGGCGGTGCGCGCCACCCACTCCTCGAGCAACCTGAACTGCTTGAAGAGGTCGTGGACCGGGGTCTCGCCGTCGGTGTGGTAAGGCGCCTTGAAGAAGACCGAGAGCTGCCGCTGGATGCCCCGCTCGCCCTGGGCATGCGCGTAGTCGATGAGGCGCGCCAGGTCGATGACGAGCGGCGCCGCCAGGATGGAGTCCTTGCAGAGGAAGTTGACCTTCAGCTGCATCCGCTCGCCCAGGAAGCCCTCGAGGTCGACGTTGTCCCACGCCTCTTTGTCGTCGCCGCGGGGCTTGTAGTAGTGGATGTGCACCTGGTGCGAGCCGACGGTGTACCCCAGGATGCTGTCGAGCACGCTCTTCTTGCTCGTCACCTTGGTCTTGTTGGCCGCCGGGTCGTTGAGCACCAGGCCGTCGTTGTTGCCCAGGATGTTGGTGGAGAACCAGCCGTCGACCTTGAGCTGGCGCACGACGAAGGCCGGGGCCAGGGCGGTCTTGAGCATGGTCTGGCCGGTCTTGCCATCCTCGCCGGCGATGGGCACGCCTGCCTTGGCCGCCAGCTCCTCCAGCGCCGGGACCTTGGTGAGGCTCGGCGTGAAGTTCACGTGCGGGATGCCCAGCTTGCAAGACAGGTAGAGGTACTTCTGGGCCGGGCTGATGCGCGGGTCGCTCGCGTCGAGGCCCGCCTCGAACGCCTTGAGGCTCTGGTGGACGTCGCTCACCTCGTTGAACTTCTCGGTCGAGGTGAGGTTCACCAGCACCAGCCGGTCGAGGTGGTGCTTGCGCTTGAAGGCGATGATCTGCTCCTCGAGGACCTTCAGCTCGGCGCGGGTGTTGTCCGCCGCCACCGTGTTCTTGCCGGTGAGCGCCGTGAGGAAGTGGGGCGAGAAGACCGCGGGCCAGGGCTGGATGCCCTCGAGCTCGTCCTTGACCTCGTCGAGCAGGTGCTTGGGGATGACGCGGTGCCGCACCGCGTGCTCATAGGTGCTGCCCGGCAAGAGGTCCCAGCCGCCGAACACGAGGTCGTCCAGGCCCGCCAACGGCAGCCCCTTGCCAAGCTCGGTCTCGGTCACCATGCCGTTCTTCGGCGCGATGCCCTTCTTCATCAGCGCCGCGCCCGCGATGACCGTGCTGGCCACGGCGCCATTCGAACCGATGATACAGACACCCAATCGTGAACTCACGGACTGCCTCCCGTCCCTTGCTCCGTTGCAAGGGAGCGCAAGAGCCGACTGCGATCGCCGTCGACGATGCGCGGAAACTTCTGTTGGACACTGGTCTGGCCGAGCATCTCCATGAAACGCCGCGTTGCGCCCGACCGAAGCGGCACCACTCGGGGCGCGAGGATAGCGACCTCTCCCTTCCGGTGCTCGCGATAAACGCGGTTCTGCTCACACAGGCTGCGATCGAGCGCCTCGGCAAAGGCAAAGGTTTCGGCGGGGGCGCGCTCGAACTCGACGAAGATGACGTAGCGGCCCTTGGCGCCGCCGTCGATGCCCAGCTCGGGCCCGGCGGCGAACTCCAGAGGCGCGCTGGCGGTGGCCGCCGCCGCCGCGCTCACCGCCCGCTCGATCTCGAGCTGGGTCATGAGCTCCTGCGTCAGCGACAGCACCCCGCTGCGGCGACCGGAGAAGCGCAGGCGCAGCGGCGAGACGGAGGAGAAGCGCACGTAGTCGCCGATTTCGTAGGCGAACAGCCCCGAGGAGGTGGTGAGGACCACCGAGTAGTCGACGTCGCGCTCGACGCGCCACAGGGGGAGCCGCGGCGCGGTGGGGTCGCCCTCGCGGCCCTTGGGCACGAACTCGTAGTAGACGCCGCGGTCGGGGACCACGAGCAGCGAGTCGTCCGTCAGGCTCCAGGTGACCGCGAAGATGCCGCCCTCGGTCGCGTTGTAGTTGTCCATCAGCACGGCGCTCTTGCCCAGGCGCTCGGCGATGATGGGGCGGTAGGGCTCGGCGGCCACGCCGCCGCCGAAGAGCACGCGGACGTTGGGCCAGATGTCCGAGATGGTGCGGGCCTTTTGGCCGCGGGCCTTGGCGGCGCCGAGCACGCGGTCGAAGAAGAGCGGGAACCAGCAAGTGGTGCCCGCCAGCGCGCGCACGTCGTAGTCGAGGTACGCGGCCGCCACCGCGTCGAGCTTCTTCGAGTAGTCCTCGATGTCGCGCTCGGGCGGCTTGGGCAGCATCATGGGCCGGGTGAGGCGCGGCATGTGGAGCTGCATGAGCCCCGGGTTCGAGGCGACGCCGACCTCGCCCTCCTGCTTGACCACCGCCGGCGGGAGCAGCCCCAGCCAGTAGCCCGCCGTCAGCTCGGTGTCGCCGGTGAGGGCGAGGTAGCGGGCGGTCACGTCGAACCCGGCGAGCTGCTGCCAGCGGATCTGCTCGGGCGAGATGGGCAGGAACTTGTTCTTGGCCGCGGTATTCGAGGTGCCCGAGGACTGGCCGTAGAACGGGATGAGGCCTGGGTAGAGGACGTCGCGCTCGCCCCGCCGCATGCGCTCCAGAAAGGGCTCGAAGCCGGCGTAGCTGCGCACCGGGACCCGGCGGCGGAAGTCGGCGTCGTCCGAGACGCCCGCCAGTCCGTGGGCGCGGCCGAACTCGGTGGAGGCGGCGCGCCTGCAGTGCGTGAGGAGCGTGGCCAGCTGCGCCTTGCGCACCCGCTCGGCCGAGGACGCAACCCAGTCCCATTGGGCGACGCGCGCGCGCGCCGCCGCCCACATCGCTGGACCGGTGAGACGGGAACCGGGAATTGACTTCAGCATCTGCTCCTACGGTGCATGGCCCCCAAAAGCCGGGGCGGGAACATAGCCAAACCGAGTCCAGGGGAAAAGTTTTATTGGCAATCGCGCAGCGTTCTGCCCTCTACAGTTTGTGGGTTGCAGCCGGCGGCTCGTTGGCCCTATCGTTCGCCGCCCCAAAAGGTACATGCGGCGCACGGGAGGCCCAACACCGGATGCTGTCTGCAGATTCCGTTCTTTCGCCCGACGACCGCCGCGCCGCGCTGGCCCTGGCGCAGGCGCTCATTCCGGGCAGCTCGCGCATCCCCGCGGCCGATGACGCGTTGGTGGCCGAAGTCGAGCGACTCCTTCGGGAGATCTCCCCCTGGTTGGTCCGGCCCTGGGCTGTGGCGCAGCGGGCGCTCTCCGAGTCCGCTCGGCTGCGGACCGGCCGGCCCCTCTGGGCCGCCTCTCCGGCGCAGCGCGAGGAGATCCTGAGGGCCTGGGAGCGCGACGGGGCGCTGCGGTTGCCGCTCTCGCTGGTTTCGCTCGTCTACAAGATGGTGCACTTCGACTCGGAGCGCGCGGTCCGCGCCATGCGCGAGCGCGAAGAGCCGGCGAAGGCGATGGAGCAGCCGCGGTGGCTCGCGCAGGTCCAGTCTGCCGAGGCCTGGTCGGCCGATCCGGCCGAGGTGGAGTGCGACGCGGTCGTGGTGGGGACCGGGGCGGGCGGCGCGGTGGTGGGGCGCGAGCTCGCGGCCCGCGGTTTCGCGGTCGTCTTCCTCGAGCAGGGCGAGCACCACCGCCGGGACGCGTTCGACGGAAGCTCCATCGGCGCCATGCGGCGCTTCTACGGCATCACCGCCTCGTTCGGGAACGCGGTCATGCCCATCATGCAGGGCCAATTGGTGGGCGGCTCGACAGCGGTGAACGGCGGGACGAGCTTTCGCACGCCCCCGTGGATCCTCGACCGCTGGTGCGAAGAGCTGGGCACCGACGCCTTCGCCCCCGAGCGCATGGAGCCCCTGTTCGACCGGGTGGAGACGGTGACGCGCGTCGCGCCGGCGAAGCAGCCGGAGATAGGCCCCATCGAGCAGGTGTTCAAGCGAGGCTGCGAGGCGCTGGGCTGGAGCCACTTCCCGGTGCGGCGCAACGTCGAGGGCTGCACCGGCAACAACTTCTGCGACTTCGGCTGCCCCACCGACGCCAAGCGCAGCGCGAACCTCTCGTACATCCCCATGGCGCTGGAGCGAGGGGCGGTGCTTTACACCGAGCTGCGCGCCGACAAGGTCCGCTTCGAGGGCCGGCGGGCCGTGGGCGTGGAGGCGGTCTCCAGGGCGGGCTTTCGGCTCCGCGTGCGCGCGCGGGCGGTGGTGCTCGCCGGAGGCGCTTTGTCCACGCCGCTCCTCTTGCTCAAGCAGGGCCTGTGCAATCAGAGCGGGCAGGTGGGGAAGAACCTCTCGCTCCACCCGAGCTCCGGCGTCGGAGCGCTGGTGGACGACGAGGTCCGCGGTTGGGAGCACATCCCCCAGGGATACGGCTGCGACCAGTTTCTGCGCGAGGGCAGGCTCCTCATCGCCTCGCTCCCGGACGTCAACGTCGCGGCGCAGCTCTTCACCTGCGGCGGCCGGCGGCTCATGGAGGCGCTCGACTCGCTCGCGCACTTCGCCTACGCCGGGTTCTTGCTCCGAGACTCGAAGCCGAGCGGCCGGGTCTGGCGCGAGGTCTCGGGCCGGCCGGTCGTGCAGTACTTCTTCTCCCGGGAAGATCGCGCGGCCCTCCACGAATCCATGATGCAGGGCATCGACCTGCTCGTCGCCGCGGGCGCGAAGCGGCTCTACCCGTCTATCCACTCGACCCCCGTCCTCGAGCTCGAGGACGTCGAGCGCTTCCGCCGCTCTCGACCGGCGCCCGCCGACTACGCGCTCGTCAGCTACCACCCGCTCGGCACCTGCCGGATGGGCAAGGACCCGAAGTCGAGCGTCGTGGGACTCGACCACCAGGCGCACGGCGCGCCCGGGCTCTACGTCGTCGACGGGAGCACCGTGCCAGGGCCGCTCGGGGTGAATCCGCAGGTCACCATCATGGCCATGGCCACGCGCGCCGCGGCGTACATCGAGGACGCGCTGGCGTAAAGCGACGTCAGAGTCGGCTGATAGCGTCTCTCCCAAGGGGAGGGGGAGATGCCGTCCATTGCTCATGAGGTGGTCTTGCAGGCGCTCCGAGAGGAGGGCGTCCTGGCGGCGCTCTTGCGCCGCGCCTGTGGCGTAAGGCTCGGGCCGGTCGCGCTGTCGGACCCGAACTTCTCGGAGGTGAGCCTGACGGAGTGGCGCGGGGACGCCTTCTTCGTGGCGGGCGATCCGCAGCGGCCCAGGCGGTGGCTGATCCTGGAGCTGCAGGCGTCGATCGACCGCGAGAAGCTGCGCACCATCCCGCTCAGCCTGGAGCTCGCGCGGGATCGCTTCCGCGCGCCGGGGGACGTGGTGCTGGTGACGGTCGGCGCGAAGGTCGCGCGGTGGTTCGACCGTCACCCGTTTCGCCACGAGGGGCCGCTGGGGACCAGGCGGACGCTGTCCGTGATTCGGGTGGACCTGGCGCGGATGCCGGTGGCGAAGCTGCTCGATGCCCGGACGCCCGCACTCGGGGTGCTGGCGGTGGCCGCGCACACCAAGGACGCTCCTGCGAGGCTGAAGCGCGTGGCGCTCAAGGCGCTCCGGGTGAGCAAGAGGATGCGCGGCCGGGTGAGCTCGGCCGCCGTGGATGCTATTCTCAACTTGCTCGACGCGAAGCTGCGGCGAGAGATGGAGGCGCAGATGGAGCGCGAGGGATACCGCACGAGCTGGCTGCAGGAGGCCTACCTGAAGGGGCAGGCAAAGGGCGAAGTCAAGGGAATGGCCAAGGGGAAGGCCCAAGGAAAGGCAGAGGGTAAGGCAGAGGGCTTTCGCCAGGCGCTGCTCCGCGTCCTCGTCGCCCGGGGGTTGAAGCTCACCGCCCGGTCTCGCAAGCGCATCGAAGCCGAGGTCGATGTCCATCGGTTGGAGCGGTGGCATTCGGCTGCATTGACCGCCAAGTCGGTCGCTGAGGTCTTTGCCGACGCTTGAGGTCGCGCGACTGGCCGCCACGGCTGTCGCGGTGAGTTGGAGGCGCCCATGGAGCGCGAGGGATACCGCACGAGCTGGCTGCAGGAGGCATTCCTGAAGGGGAAGGCAAACGGCGAGGCGAGGGGCGAAGCCGTAGGAAGGGCAAAAGGGTTTCGCAAGGCCCTGCTTCAGGTGCTCGTGGCTCGAGGGCTGAAGTTGACGGCCCAGGATCGAAAGCGCATCGACGCCGAAGCGGATGCTCAGCGCTTGGGCAGCTGGCATGCCGCCGCTTTGACCGCCAAGTCGGTCGCGGAAGTTTTTGCCGACGCTTGAGGTCGGATGACTGTGCCGGGGCTGTCGCGGTGAGCTGGAGGCGCCCATGGAGCGCGAGGGCTATCGCACGAGCTGGCTGCAGGAGGCCTTCCTGAATGGGGAGGCTTCAGCGGCGACGAGCCCATCGACGAGGACGCCCAGCCGCTCGACATCCCAATCCACGCCTTCGATGTGATCGTCGCCGACGAGTGCCACCGGGGCTACACCGCCGCCAAGCAGTCGGTGTGGCGCAGCATGCTCGACCACTTCGACGCGGTGAAGATAGGCCTGGCCGCGCTACCTCGTGGACTACGACGTGGTGACCGTCCGCTTCACGGTCTTCGATTGCTCCGACGGCACCCTGCTCGTCTATTTCAAGGTCGCCACGGGCATCACCGCCGAGCCACCGAACCAGCCGACCCGTGGAGATCGACGAGTTCATCCAGGACATCCGGGATAACCGCGACCGAGACTTCAATTTCCGGTGCCTCATCAAGCGGCTCCACCGCATCGACAAGCAGATGTCCGGCGAGGCCCGCCCCCACTTCGCGGCCCACCTCCCCGACGGCGATGTGGCGCGGTACGCGCGAGGGCTCGAAGGGGCGCTCAAGGCGAACTTCGTTGGCGCGATGAGGACGAGTTCCAGAAGCTCCTCGTGACCTACCCGCGAGCGCAGCGCGTCTTCTACCAGGCCACCACCGAAGTCCAGGACTCCGTGGACTCGCAGATCCTCCTGCGTGACGGCGACGGCGAGGAGTACAGTACGAGCCCGCGAGCGCGCTGCTGGAACGCGCGCAGCATGAGTTGCCCGAAGTTCCGACTCGCCGGCGCAAGGCTGGATTTCGGAGGCCGCCGGTAAACTCGCCCGTCGAACAGCAAGAGCAAGGGGAGGGCCATGACCACAAGGGAGTTCTTCACCAACCCGACCGACCAGTCGCGGGTAAAGGTCGAGATCGTCACCAAGTATTTCCGGGCGTGGGCGAACGTCATGGTGCCCACCGTCCAGAACAAGCGTGGCATGTCGCTTGGCTATGTGGACCTGTACTCCGGCCCTGGCCAATACGATGACGGCACCAAGTCCACCCCGGCCTTGATCATCGAGGAGGCGATCCGCGACGAGAGCCTTCGGGGGCTTCTCATGACCCGGTTCAACGACGTGAAGGCGGAGAACATCACGAGGTTGAAAGGCGTGCTTTCAGGGCTTCCCGGATTTGGCACGCTGAAGCACCAGCCGCGATTGGGTTCGGAGGAGGTCACGGACAAGTTCGCTGAGATCTACGAGAAGACGCGGCTCCCGCCAACGCTTTTCTTCCTCGATCCATGGGGCTACCGAGGGCTTTCTCTTCGTCTCATTCGGGCGTGTACGCGTCCCTTCGGCTGCGACTGCATCTTCTTCTTCAACTATAAGAGGGTGAACGCTGGCCTGGAGAACGACCTGTTCGCCGAGCACATGGACGCCATCTTCGGGATCGAGCGAGCCGTCCGATTGCGCTCAAGGCTCGACGGCTTGAGCCCGAAGATGCGCGAGCAGACCATCGTCGCCGAGCTTCTCGCGGCGTTGAAGGAGGAGTGCGGGAGGTTCGCGCTCCAGTTTCCGTTCTCCACCGATACGGGGACGCAGACGAGCCACTACCTGATGTTCGTGAGCAAGGGCAAAAAGGCCTACGACATCATGAAGGAGATCATGGCTCGGAGGAGCTCGTCGCACCCTCAAGGAGTGCCCAGCCTGTGCTTCAACCCTCGGGAGCTGAAGCAGGCGCAGCTACTGCTCGACAAGCCGCTCGACCGGCTGGAAGCGGCATTGCTTGAGGTCTTCGCGGGTCGTCAATTGACCGTCGAGCAGGTGTTCACCGAGCACAATGTCGGGACGAACTACCTCCTCTCGAATTACAAAGAGGTGCTCCGGCAGTTGGAGGAGAAGGGCGCGGTGGAAGCATCGCCCATTGCCGAAACCCGCCCGAAGCTGGCAGGAGACAAGGTGTCTATGGCGGATGACGTGATCATCACGTTCCCGAAGGCGTAGACCCAACGAGGCCAAGATGTCCGACAGCAGCACGATCGAGTGGACCGACGCCACGTGGAACCCCGTTCGTGGATGCACGAAGGTGTCGCCCGGATGCAAGCACTGCTACGCGCAGACCTTCGCCGAGCGATTTCGCGGAGTGCCGGGGCATCCCTACGAGCGGGGATTCGACCTTCGACTCGCCCCCGACAAGCTCGCTGAGCCGATTCGATGGCGGCGACCAAGGATGGTCTTCGTCAACTCGATGAGCGACCTCTTCCACGAGGCCGTTCCCGACGAGTACATCGTTGCGGTCGCCAGGGTGATGGAACTGTCGAAATGGCACGTCTTCCAAGTCCTGACGAAGCGTGCCGACCGGATGGCTCACCTGCTCAAGACCAAGCTGCGCTCCGCTGCTGACGCGTCGCACATCTGGTGGGGCGTCAGTGTAGAGGACCGGAAGCACGGGCTTCCTCGACTCGGCCTGCTTCGCTCGACGACGGCCAGGGTGAGGTTCCTCTCGGTGGAGCCGCTTCTTGAGGATCTTGGCGCGCTCAAGGTGAAGGGCATCGATTGGGTCATCGTGGGTGGAGAGAGCGGGCCCGGTGCTCGGGCGATGGAAGAACGTTGGGTCACGAGCATCCAGCAGGAGTGCAAGGCCGAGCGTGTTCCGTTCTTCTTCAAGCAATGGGGCGGATTCCCGAAGAAGAAGGCCGGTCGTCTCTTGGCCGGGCGCACCTTCGACGAGATGCCGCCACGTCCCAAGGCGGTCGTCCCGTCCGCGTTGGCGTACCAGTCGGTTATGACGGAGGCGACTCGCTTGGAGGCAGAGTGGAATATGCGACCAACGAATCTCCGCGAAGCGAAGCCGCTACGTCGGGCGCTGTCAGGGTAAATGAGTGGGCGCCGCGGGCGCCGCGAGCTCAATTGCGAACGCCGCCGAGCGGAGGCCTGCGCGGCAACTCTTGACCAGCAGTGCAAGAGGGCGAGACAGTGCGTTCGCTTCTCCCCGCGCCCTGCTTCGAGAGACTTCGTCCACCCCGAGGCAAGCCCTGGCTTCGAACCCGACGAGCCTTGCCCAACCCCCTCCCTCGGCGCCGCCCAGCGCGACCGGGTCTCGGCGCCGGGCGACGCCCAAAGCCGAGACCACCGCGAACCCAACAGATCGCCGCGCGCACGTCCCCGTTACCCCGCGCCAATCTCCAGACCACCCGAAACACGAAATTTTCGTGTTCGGGAGGTCTCAACTCCGGTCGGAACACGAACTTTTCGAAAATTTCCGGTCTCCAGACCGGCAAGCGTGTGGACCGTTCGTGATCAGGAGCGCCCGAGTCCGTCCCGCGCACGACGCGCTCCAGTTCCGCCGCTTCACACCTCAGGCGCTCACCTTCCGCGCCGCAACCGGCGCGGTTTCCACGCAGCACAAGGAGGAGGAATCCCATGGCCAAGCCGAAGAAGCCCGCACCGCGCAGCGTTCCGAAGAGCCTCGACCCAACCCCCGAGATGCCGATCGGCTCCCAAGCCGACTACGAGGCCTTCCTGCCGCTCGCGCGTGACCTCGCCGCAAGCGAGGTCGTCCCCATGCGCGCCAATCTCGCATTGGCGCTCCAGAACGTCCAGGTGGGAGTCTCCGCGGTGATGGCGGAACAGGCCCGGCTCGAGAAGCTGCCGGAGACCCGCAGCAGCGAGCTCGCGGAGCTGCCGAGGCTGGTGCTGGCGACCCTCTTCGCCGACACCCAGATCGAGCGCACCGCGCCCGCCTCCGAGCTTCAAAGCCTGCTCGCGCGCGGGAGCGCGCTCCGGTCGCTCTTGCTCAAGACGGCGGAGAGCCTCGCGGCGGCGGGGCTCCTCCCTGCCGCTGCCGTCGCCAAGATCCACGCAGGGAAGGGGAAGCTCGACTCGGCCCGGGACTGCGTGGAGCTCGCCGCGCTCTTCGGCAAGAACGCCGCCGCGCTGCGCGGCAAGTCGCCGGTCACCGCGGCCCAGATCAAGGAGGCGGCGGAGGTCGGCACCCAGCTTCTGACGTTGCTGAAGCCCAGCCGCGCGCGCCGCACCAAGCCGGGAGCATCGGCAGCGACCTCGGACCGCGATCGCCTCTGGACCCTGGTGCTCGCGCGCCACGACGCCCTCTGGCGCGCGGGGGCCTATCTCTTCGGCCGCGATGTCGACGAGAAGGTGCCGCTGCTCCAGGCAAGGCGCCTGCTGAAGCCGAAGAAGGCGCCGCCGGCGCCTGCGCTCTCCGTGGCGAAGGCGTCCTAAAGCAGCCGACGCCTTCGGCAGCGGCGCCAGCACGCGAAGCCTGCTATCCGCCGAAGAACTCGCGCACGCGCCGCAGGCGCGCCCGCCAGAGCAGCGGTAGCTTCCAGGCCCCGCTCACCTTGAAGATCTGCGCGTCCGCGAGCAGGTTGCCCATCTCCCACAAATCCTCGTCGAAGGGCATCCAGAACGGTTCCGGCCCCTCGGAGCGGTCGACCACCACCGCTCGCGGCCGGACGAACGTGCTCAAGCTGAGCTCGCTGTTGGCCACGCCGAAGCCGGTCTCGCGGGTGCCGCTCCAGGGCAGGTCCGGCACCGCGCCGGTGAACGAGTGGTTGTTCACATCCACCACGCCCACGTCGAGCTGGCTCGCCAGCCGCTCGGCGCGGGCGAGGTCGCGCGTCCAGAGGGACGCCCCCAGCCCGTAGCGCGAGCGGTTCACGATGCGCACCGCCTCCGCGGCGCTGTCCACGCGGACCATGGCGAGGACCGGCCCGAAGGTCTCGTCCCGCACCACGGCCATCTCCTCGGTGCAGTGGTCGAGGAGGGTGGGCGGGTAGAACAGCCCCTCGCCGACCGGCTCGCCGCCGCACAGCACCTTTGCGCCGCGGGCCCGCGCGTCGCGGACCTGCTCCACCACGGTGTCGAACTGTTGCCGGTTCGCGAGCGGCGACAGGTCCGCGAAGCGGGTGGGGCCCACGGTGAGCCGCTGGAAGGCGCTGGCCAGGGTCTCGGCGAAGCGGTCGGCGACGCCGCGCTCCACCAGGGCGACCTCCACGGCGCCGCACGACTGGCCGACGTTGCTCAGCGCCCAATGGGTGATGCCCGCAGCGGTCCGCGGCAAGTCGCAGTCGGAGAGGACGATGGCGGCGTCCTTGCCGCCCATCTCGATGCTCGAGGGGATGCCGCGCTCGGCGCACTGGATCCGCACCGCCCGCCCGGCGCGCGGCGAGCCGGTGAAGACGCAGGCGTCGACGCCCGCGTCGATGAGCGCTCGGCCGACCTCGCCGCCGCCGTGGACGACCGAGAGGAGCCCCTCCGGCAGCTCCGCCGCGAGCTGATCCACGAACCATTGGCTCGAGCGCGGCGTCTTCTCCGAGGGCTTCACCACGACGCCGTTGCCGGTGAGCAGCGCCGGGTAGACCGAGCGGTAGAGGTTGCCGACCGGGAAGTTCCACGGGGCGATCACCCCGATGACGCCGCGCGGGGGCATGTCGACATAGGCGCTCTTGCCGCCGAACTTGAGGGGGCTCAAGCCCACGCGCTGGCGCTGCGCGCCGCGCTCCACGACGCCGACCCAGGCCTCGAGCATGTCGAGCGGGCCGAGCGCCTCGTTGAACAGGCCCTCGATGTCGAGCTTGCCCATCTCGTCGCGGACCAGCGCCAGGATCTCGCCGCGGCGGCGGAGCATCGCCTTGGCCGCGCGGCGCAGCGGCTGGGCCCTGTCGGCCAGCGAGCGCTCGCGCCAGCCCTCGGCGGCCGCCCGGGCGCGGCGGACCGCCCGGGCGATCTCCGCTTCCGTCGAGACCGGCACCGGCTCGAGCGGGCGCAGGTCGATGGGGCACTGGCGCGAGAGCTCCGAGAGCGCCGCGGGGGAGGCCTCGGCGACGGCGAGCGCCGCGTTCCCGGCGAGCTCGCCGCGCTGCCCCTCCAGGGCCTCCGAGAGGTGTTGGGCGCCGGCCGCCCCGTTGCCGCCCTGGGCGGACTTCCTCGCTGAGCTCAAGCGCTTCCTCCTGACAGTGTCGTCGAGGCGCGGAGGATACGGCTGGCTCGAAGGGGTCGCAAGGCGAGGCCGGGGCTGCGCTTCGGCATGCATTCCCCGCGCAGGCGCACCTGGCAGAGGGGGCGCGCTCCGCGGGCGCATGGGGCACGGTCCGGCGAGCCGCTCCTTGAGTGTGCGGCTTCAGGCGAATCTGGTGGCGAGGTCGGTCCTGCCTGAGCCCGGCGATCGAGCGCGTCGGTTGCTCGAGGCCGCCGCCGCGCGCAGCTTCAAAGCACGACGAGGGGCGCCATGGTTCAATGCGATCACTTGAAGGAAGTCCGGCAGGTCCAGCCCAGCTCGGAGGGCTGCGAGGACTGCCTGAAGACCGGCGACTCGTGGGTCGAGCTGAGAATGTGCCTGGAATGCGGCCACGTCGGCTGCTGCGACAGCTCGGTGAACCGGCACGCGCGCAAGCACTTCCACGACACGAGCCACCCCATCATGCAGGCCTACGGCTCGGAGGAGTCCTTCGCCTGGTGCTATCCGCACAAGGACTACGTCGACCGCGAAGCGCTCGATCAAATCATCGAGCAGGCGCCCAGGGTTTGAGGCCATGCTCGAGGCCGGCGATTTGCGCGAGGCGTGGCCGCCCTTGAGGCTCGAGGGCTGGGCGGACACCTGCGACACGCTCCACCTCTGGACGCAGGTGGTGGGCAAGCTGCGGCTCGCGCTCACCCCGCCCATCAATCATTGGTGGCACGTGCCGCTCTATTTGACGGCCCGCGGTCTGACGACCTCGCCCATTCCATTCGCCGATTTCTCTTTCGAGATCCGCTTCGACTTCGAGGACCACCGCCTCGACGTCGAGACCAGCCGCGGGGGCCGGGCCGGCCTGGCGTTGCTGCCGCGCTCGGTGGCGGCGTTCTACCGCGAGCTCTTCCAGCTGCTCGATGCACTGGGGATCGACGCTCATATCTGGGCGCAGCCCGTGGAGGTCCCCTTTCAGACAGCCTTGGACGCCGACGAGGAGCACTGCGCCTACGACCCTTCGGCCGCGAGCCGTTTCTTCCGAGCCCTGGCGCAAGCCGACCTGGCGCTGAAGGCGTTCCAGGGCAGGTTTCGCGGAAAGCAGAGCCCGTCGCATTTCTTTTGGGGAAGCTTCGACCTCGCCCAGACGCGGTTCTCAGGGAGGCCGGCGCCTCCGCGCCAGGGGGCTGACCGGGTGACGCAGGAGGCATACTCGGACGAGGTCATCAGCTTCGGGTTCTGGCCTGGAAAGGCGGGGGTGTGCGACGCCTCGTTCTACGCCTACGCAGCGCCGGAGCCGGAGGGCCTTCATCGGGCGCAGGTCTTTGCTCCCGGCTATTACGACGACCGTCTCCACGAATTCTTGATGCCCTATTCGGCCATCCGCTCGGCCCCGGAGCCGCGCGAGGCGCTGCTCGAATTCTTTCAAAGCGCCTATGACGCGGCCGCCGAGCTCTGCGGGTGGGATCGGGTGGAGCTCGAGAGGCGAGGGCCCATCGCTGGCGAATGGCCGAGCGAGGAGGCGCTGCCGTCGGCACCCGATTGAGGCTGCGCCGCACCCACTCCAGCCTGCCTCGTCGGTCCAAGGCGCAGTCTCGCTCAGATGCCCATCGCCTCCAGAATCTTGGAGAGCGACGGCAGGTCCGGGACGATGAGAAAGTGCCCCGCGAAGTCCTGGTGCTGCCTCGGCAAGAACCGCGTCTCGAGCACCAGCGCGCTCGTCGCCCCGCCGGGCCGCTCTTCCAGGGCGCTCGCGAGCACCCCCGTGGCCGCGCCTTGCGCGAACCGGGGGACCGACGGCATGAGCTCCAGCGAGAACGCCCGGGCGATGGCGCTCAGGCAGGCCGACCCGACGATGTTCCCCGCCTCGCAGATGGCCGAGCGCGCCTCCTCGGAGAACGGCCCACGCGGCACGCCGCCGAGGAGGAGCCCGGCCAGCACCCGGGCGTCCCGCTCGCGCATCAGCACCAGCAAGAGCCCCCCGAGCGCGCCGGTGACGTCCGTGGTCACGGCGACCAGAGGCGCGTCGGGCCCGCCGAAGTGATGGCTCAACGCGCGGATCTCGATGAGCTCGGCGCGCGGCACGTCGATGCCCACCGGCGCGCCGCCCAGGAGCTTGGAGAGCGCCGACGCGGCGTGCCCGCAGCCGATGTTGGCCAGCTCGCGCAGCGCGTCCAGCTGTCGTTCGTCGAGCGACACCTCGCCTCCGCTGCTCTGCTCCATCCCGCCAAACCTCCTCACGATGCCTCAAGCTGCGATGAGCCGCGGGACGTCCAGAATGAAGATGGGCCGGCCCGTCCCCAAGATGGTAACCCCGGCGAGCCCAGCGATGAGATCCAGCGGGCGGGAGAGCGGCTTGAGCACCGCCTCTTCCTGGCCCATCAGCCGGTCCACCTCCAGCGCGACGGGCCCCACCTCGGCGTCCAGGACCACGTGGGGGCGGGTGCCGCCCCGCGGCAGTCGCTCGATGGAGAGCAGCGCTCCCAGCGGGTGCACCGGCACGAGCGCCCCGCCGTGGCTGAGCATCGGCGCGTTTCGGCTGCGCGAAAGCTGCTCGGGGTCCACCTCGACCACCGACTTCACCTTGGCGATGGGCAGGCCGAAGACCTCTTTGCCCACCCCCACCAGAAGCACGTTCACCACCGCCACCGTGAGCGGCAGCCGCAGCGTGAAGCGCGTGCCTCGCCCGGGCGTCGAGTCGATGTCCAGCGTCCCGCCCACGCTCTCGACCGCCCGCTTGACCGCATCCATCCCCACGCCGCGGCCGGAGACGTCGGTGACGCTCGCCGCGGTGGAGACGCCGGGCAGGCAGGAGAGCAGGAGCGCCTCGCGCTCGGTCATGGCTCGGGCGGCCTCGGCGGTAATGAGCCCGGCCTCCACCGCCTTCTCCTTGAGCCGCTCGACGTCCATGCCGCGGCCGTCGTCTTCGATCTCCACCAGCACGCGGTCGCGGTCGCGGCGGGCCGCGACCACCACCCGCCCGCGCGCGAGCTTGCCCTGCGCGACCCGCACCGCAGGGTCCTCGACCCCGTGGTCGATGCAGTTGCGCAGGATGTGGAGGAGGGGGTCGGCCAGCTCGTCGAGGATGGCGCGATCGAGCTCGATCTCCGCGCCGCTGACGGTGAGGTCCACCTCGCGCCCCTTCTTGCGCGCCAGGTCGCGGGCCGTGCGCGGGAGGCGGTCGGTGATGAGCGAGAGCGGCGTCATGCGCACGCTCATCACCTTGTTGTGCAGGTCCTTGACGATGGTGTGGAGCCTGTTGACGCCCTCGTCCAAGGGACCCGCGTGGGACTCGGGGACCGACTTGGCCAGCTCGCGCAGGTGCGCGGTCGCGAGCAAGAGCTCGCCCACGGCATCCAGGAAGTAGTCGAGGATCTCGGTCTTGACGCGCACCGAGCGCGCGAGCTCGACGCCGATGGGCCGCGGGGCGTCGGGCGCCGGGGCGGGCGCCTGGGGGAAGCTCTTGAGCTCCACCCGGCCCACCTCGATGGACTCGAGGTCGGCGACCACCGCCAGCGCGCGCCGGATGGCTTCGTCGCCCCGAGCGCCCACGGTCTCGATTTGCAGGGAGAGGCGCCCGTCGGGGATGCGGCCGGCTTTGAGATCTTCGAGTGGCGGCTGGACGTCGAAGAGGTTGCCCAGCGCTCCCAGCTTCTTGTGCACCAGGAAGGCGCGCACGCCGGGGACGAGGCAGGCGGGGGCGATTTGGACGCGGACCAGAAACCGCGGCGGCAGGTTGGGGGCGAGCGGCCCCTGCGCTGCTCCCGCGGGAGGCAGCGCGGGCGCTTCCTCCGCCGGTGGCGCGCTCGCCACCGCGTCGAGGACGCGGGTCCTCGCCGGCGCCGCGCCGGTGAGGGCGGTGAGCCGCTCGCCGATGCGGGCGATGAGGGGGCCCGCGTCCGGGCTCGGCGCACCGGCCCCGGCGGAGCGCACCATGGCCAGGAGGTGGTCGGACGCGGCGAAGAGGACGTCGGCCGTCTCGGCGTTGAGCACCGACGGGCTTCTGCGCACCTGGTCCACCAGGTCCTCGACGCGGTGGGACAGGGTGGCTATCTGCTCGAAGCCCATCGAGGCGGCCATGCCCTTGACCGAGTGGGCGTGGCGGAACATCGAGTCGACGGCCGCGGGCGAGGCGCCTTTCTCCAGCGCCACCAGCTCGCGCGAGAGGTTCTCCAGATGCTCCTGGGCCTCGGAGGCGAACAGCCCGAGGTACTTCGACATGTCGATGGGCATTGCCTGCCCCGGGCGGCCTCGACAGGCGCCGCCTTTCGGCTATCCGCCGAGGACCTTCTTGACCACCGCGAGGACGTCTTCGGCCTTGAAGGGCTTGACGATGAAGTCGCTGGCGCCCGCCTCGATGGCCTCCATCACCAGCGACTCCTGCCCGAGCGCGCTGCACATGATGATGAGGGCGTCGCCGTCGAGCTTGACGATCTCGCGGGTGGCCTCGATGCCGCTCTTGAACGGCATCACGATGTCCATGGTGGTCAGGTCGGGCTTGAGGTCTTTGTACTTCTCCACAGCCTCGAGGCCGTTGGCCGCTTCGCCCACCACGGTGAACCCGCCGGAGGCGAAGATGTCCCTGATCATGTTGCGCATGAAGATGGCGTCGTCGACGATCAGAACACGCTTCGGCATTCCCATCCTCCAGGGCACTCCGGACCGCCATCCTGCGGAGCGGCGACCTTAGCATGGGCCGCCGCGGCCCCTCAAGCTTCGGGACTGCCGGATCCCGCGCTCGGCCGGCCGGCGTCGAAGCGGACGCGAGGTCGCGTTTTCATTGCCAAATTGAGGCCGGCATCCGATAACCACCTCGCCGTCTGTCGAGAGGGTCCATCATGGCGCGAATGGGCGTTTCCGGGGTGGTCAAAGCGATCGGGCTCATCGCCGTGGGCGTGCTGGCCGACCAGTTCACCAAGCGTTGGGCCGAGGGGGCGCTTCGCGACCGGACCATCGATGTCGTCCCGAGTCTCATGAAGTTCGAGTACGCGGAGAACCACAACGCCGCCTTCGGCCTCGGCCAGGGCCTGCCGGAGTCGTTCAAGGTCTACATCCTGCTCGGGCTCACCGTGGGGCTCTCGGCCTGGCTCTTCATCGCCATGATGCGAAGCTCCGACCTCGCGACCCGCTGGGGTTTCGGGATTACCGTGGCCGGCGCCTTGGGCAACATCGCCGACCGGCTGCTGCTCGGACACGTCCGCGACTTCATCCTCCTCTGGCACGGCGGCTTCCGCTGGCCCAACTTCAACGTCGCCGACATGCTGGTCTGCACCGGCGTCGGGGTGTTGCTCTTCTTCGGCACCGGGCGCAAGGCGGGCGAGGCCGCACAGGTCAAGGGCGAGCGGCCGCAGGTGCCTTGAACAGCGCGACGATTTGCCGGTCGAGCCCGTCGCTCTCCAGCACGGTGACCGCCCCGCGCGCCGTGTGCGCCACTCCGCGGATGGATGGCAGCGCCTCGCCGGGCGCCGGCGAGATGTCCTCGAGCGGGTGAACCCCGTCCACCTCGCCGACGAGCAGGCCCAGGTCGCGCCGCCCGCGGTCGAGCAGGACGACCTTGCCGGTGGGGGGCCCGGCCTGGGACGGCGGCGCCCCCGAAATGCCGAGCAGCTGGGCGAGGTCGACCACGGTCACCACGCGGCCTCGGAGGTTCATGATGCCCCGCACCGCGCTGGGGGCGCGCGGCACGCGCGACGTGGCAGCCGGGTTCACCACCTCGCGCACGGCGGCGAGGGGGAGGCCGAAACGCTCGGAGCCTATCCAGAAGACGACGTGGCGCACGACCCGGGAGTATAGGCCAGGACCCGTCGGCGCAGGGCGCGAGAGGGGAGCGAAATGGGGTCTTAGCGCCGCGCCGGCGCCTTGGCGGTTCGCGGAAATTCGAGGTATCGCGCGGCCCCGCCGCGGGCGATGAGCAGAACCCGGCTCTCAGACGCGTGGCGTTCCAGGCACTCGAAGAAGGCCGCGCGAGGCGGGGTCGAGCAGCTTGACGTCGTCGACGTCGCCTTTGAGGTCGAGGAGGTCGGCGCAGTCGTCGCAGTCGACCTTGAGGATGTGCGGATCGATGCCCAGGTCGGCCGCGCGCCGGAGCATGGCCATGACCTCGCCGATGCCGATGACCGAAGGCGACCCGGCGACGGCGGACTCGAAGGCCGAGCGGGGGTCCGGATAGGCGCCGGGCGGTCGAGGAGCTGCACTTGAGCGCGGGCGGCGCCGCGGCGGCAAAGGGGAGCGGGAAGAGCGCCGGCGAGGGCATGTCGGCGCGTCAGCCCAAGTCGAGCGGCGCCAGGCCGGAGCAGAGGGTCACGTCGCCACGAGAGTGCTGGCCGCGCCGTCCTGCAAGTCTCGGCGCGCCAGGGCCTCGGGGGCGCGCAGGCAGAGGTGGCGCAGTCTGCGCGCGGCGTGCTCGAGCACGAAGGCGACGCTGACGCCGTTGCTCTGGGGGATGATCTCGGCGAGCGAGCGGCCCTCGAGCAGCGAGAGGACGAGCTGGTAGTGGCGGCGCGCCTTGCGCTTGCGCCCGTGGCGCTCGTGGATCCCGGCGCTGAAGAAGTGGGCCAGGACCAGGTGCCGGTCGAGCTGCAGCGCGCGGCGCAAGGCCTTCAGCGCGCCCGCGCTGTCGGACCGCTGCTCGAGCGCGATGGCCGTCTCGAGCTGCGCCATGGCCTCGGCGTCCTGGGGCCAGGGCCGTTCGGCCGACGGCTCGCCGAAGGGGCTCGAGGGCGCGGGCCCTGCCGAGCGCCGCCGGCGCAAGAACGAGCGGGCGTCGCCGCTCGCTTCGCCCGCGGCGCAGCGCTTGCGCAAGAGGATGCAGCCCGGCTGCTCGACCCGCTCCAGCTCCTCGCTCTCCATCGGGCATTCCTCCTCGTCGAGCAGGAGCCAGCCGCCGGGCTCGAGGCTACGGGTCAAGAGGCGCAGGGCGCACGCGCGGTCGGCCTCGGGCAGGTCGTCCAGCGCGCCGCGGCAGCTGACCAGCGCGAACAGTCCCGGCGCGAGGGGCGGCTCGCCGCTCAGGAGATTGTGCTGGGCGAAGCTCACCATCCGCCGCGCGCTCTCGGCGACGCGCGCGCTCCCGTCGCCCAGCGGCTCGGCCAGACCCGAGCGCGGCCAGAGAGCGCAGGCGCCCAGCGCCCTCTCGCTGTAGATTCCGCGAGCGGCCTGCTCCAGTCGAAATGGGTTCACGTCGGTGCCCAGAACCCGGACGCGATCCGAGGCGCACGGCGCGACTTCCAGGCAGAGCACGGCCAGCCCGTAGGCGTCTTCGCCGGTGCCGCATCCGGCGCTCCAGATCCAGGTTCGCTCGCGCGGCTTGGCGACCCAGAGTCGAGGGGCGAGGACGAGCTCGCGCAGGGCCCGGGAGAGGGCCGCAGCGCTGGGCAGCGCCGACGAAGGCGCCGAGCGAAGCGGGCTCGCTGGCGAGAAGGGGAACCGCGGACCTTCAGTCGAAGAGTGGATTGTCATGGCCTTGCCGGGCGCTGTCGTCGGGGCGCGACCCTGGGGAATCAATGCCGCGCCGGGTTTAGCAAGTTCAGGGCCACGGCCGGCGGACGTCTGAGAGTCCGCGCGCACGACGGGAGCGGGCGGCCTGTGGGGAAAGTGCGCTCTGAAGATCACGAGTCCAGCTCGCCCCGCGGCCGGCCCTCGCGCCGGTTCAAACCCCTGCTCGGCCGCTCGCCCGGAGGCCAGGCGAGAGCGGATTTTCGGTGAATGCAGGCTTCCCCTGAGCGCGCGAACGAGCGCGGGGCCGCGAGACCCCGGTGCGCGACGACCCCATGGCGGCGGCGGACCCACCCCAACTTGGCCGAGCACGCGAACCAACGTGGATTGCGCCCGCTGGGCTCTTTAGGGCCCGCCGGGCCACTCAACCGCGCCCTCAGCTCTTGGAGGGAAGCCAAGTTTCTCGAGCGTAGAAGCGCACCGCTTCGTCCCCCACGCGGGCGAGGGCTTGGTGGTTGAGCCATGCGGTGACGGGTGCAGCGATGACCGGTACGGCGCGGCCGAGCGCCGGTAGCCCGCCCCTTTGAAAGAGCGCCACAGCGATTCGCCCCAGGACCTTGGGGCTGGCGCGCAGGAGGGGGCCGGTGCCGTTGGCGTATCCCAGGAGGTCGAGCAGGTCGGATTGGGCGCGGTCGGATTTCAGGCTCACGCGGTAGAGCGTCGCGACGTCGACGAGCAGCGAGACCTGGAGGTACGAGATGAACACCAGGTCCAAGGGAACGGAGACCAGGCCGAAGAGCCCGCTCACGGCGCCGGAGGTGCTGGCGATGACCTTCTTCGAGTCGACCAGCCGCTGGGCCAGCTCGCGCCGGCTCGCCGACGGATAGGTCCGCTCCAGGTCGACGACGCGCTCCTTGGCGCGGCCGATCTCTCCCAGCACCAGCCCGGATAAGCTCTGGTTGGCGAGTTGGCGGAGCTGAGCGGGAGTGAGCGAGGACAGGCTGGGCACGCTGCCTCCGGGAGAAGAGGGCTTCGAAGGGCGAAACCGGAACGCGTGAGCGCAAGCGGTAACATCCCGCAGTGCGGGCGGTCAACCGGGAGGCCTGCGCGCGAGAGGGGGCGCTGCCGTTCGCCCGACGACGGGCCGCGCCGGGCTCCAGTAGTATCCACCGCGAGACCGCCTCGCCGCTCGGGAGAGACCCTCCTGGGGCACGCGGGGGCGGAGGCGCTTCGCGCGGGCGCCTTTGCGGCCAGGCCTAAGGGCGCTCGGTCCCGCGCATCGCGAGGCCCCATGTCGCTCGAAACGTCTTCGGTGTCGTCCGCTCGCCGCAGCTCCTCCCTGAGCGGGCTCGCCGGGCTTTCGCTCGCGCTCGCGGCGCTGGGCGCGAACCCTGCGTCAGCGCAGAGCCCGGGCCCGCCGTGCGAGGCCGCGTGCGCGCAGCTCGACCGCTGCCAGATCCAGCCGTACCGCGAGTGCCTCGAGTCGTGCCGGCGAAACGGGACGGAGCGCGAGCCCGGGGGCGCCGAGAAGCTCGGGCTCGTCTCCCGCGCGAGCTGCGAGCTCCTGAGCGCGGCGAAGGGCCAGATCTCCAAATCGCCGCCGGCCGCCGTCGCCCGACCCGCGGCGACGACTCCGCCGGCGGCCGCCTCTCCGGCGCGTGGTGCGCCCTCGAAGAGCGCCTGGCAATGCTGGGCGACGGGGATGTGGCGGAAGTCCTCCTGCAAGCCCGGCGAATTCTGCATGACGCGGACGCAGACCTCTTTTGGATTCGGGGAGACCGAGGTGCTGGCGCGGATTCCTCGGCCGAGCAGCAGTGCAGCTCGGCGATGTCGGGAATGATCGCCGCCAGCTTCGGCGACGGCAGGGTCACGAGCTTCTGCCGCGCCACCAAGTGCTTGCGACAATAGAGATTCAGCGGTCCTAGCGCCGCGGAGTGAAGACGAGACCGGGGCGGGCGGCCCTGCTCTGCCTCCAGGCCAGCGCGAACGAGGCGCTGGCGACGGCCGTGAACAGCACCGGAATGACGAAGAAGTGAGTCGCCGACAAGGCGAGCGCCGCCAGGCAGACGAGAGCGCTGATCCCGAAGACCGGCGCGAGCCGGTCGGCGCTCGCGACCTCGGCCCGCGCGATGGCGAGGGTCACGGCGCCGAATCCCATCAACAGCAAGCCCATCATGAGGCTGAATCCATGGTGGTAGGCCCAGAGAGTGCGGTGAGGGCCAGGGAGGGCCACGGCCACCTCCCTCATCCGCCGAATCATCTCCTCCTGCTGCGGTGAGGGCGGGGCGAGCTGGTCCGTTAAAAGGTGGCCGGCGCCCACCAAGACGAGAGACCACGAGCCGACGCGAGAAAACCGCTGAGCGCTGGGCATGATTTGAATTCCTCCTATTCGATCGGTCAGGTGCGCAAGAGGGCCAGCCCGGGCTCCACCAGGCGCCCGAATCGCGCGTCCTTCGCCGCGCTTGGGATCCGCTGCATCATGCGGTCTCGGAGCCAGCGCGCCGGCGGGCTGCGCCAGTGGGCCACGGCGCCGAGTCGGCGCGAGTCCAGCATCACCTTTCGAACGCGCCCGTCTCGGGCGGTGGCGCAGCGGGCGAGCGCGCCGTCGACTCCGGGCTCCAGCGCGCGGGCGAGCGCGAGGGCGTCCTCGATGGCCATGGCCGCGCCTTGCCCCTGGTTGGGCGTCATCGCGTGCGCGGCATCTCCGAGCAGGAGGACGCGCGACCGGCCCCAGAGCGGCGACTCGAGCGCCTCCAGGTCGTGGTGCAGCGGCGGCGCCTCCTGGAGGACGTCGAAGAGCTTCTCCGGCCCGCCCGAGAAAGACCCGAAGGCCGCGCGGAACCCGTCGGGCCACGGGAGCTCCGGAGCGCGCGGCGGCGCCGACTTCACCAGGTAGTAGTAGAGCTTATCTCCGAGCAGCGGGACGATCCCCATTCGCTCTTGGCCGCCCCACGCCTCCACCGCTCGCTCGAATCCCGGGTTCCTGCACAGGCCTCGCCAGCAGGTCATGCCGCTGTACCCTAGGGCCACCGGGCCAAACAGCCGCTCTCGGACGCGCGAGCGAAGGCCGTCCGCGCCGATGACGACGTCGAAGCGCTTCGCTCCCGGCTCGCCGTCGAAGGTGACCTGCACGCATCCATCGACCTCCTCGAGCCCGGCCAGGCTGCGCCCCAGGAGGAGGTCCACGCCCCTGGGCATGGCGGCCAGCAGCGCCTCATGGAGGTCGGCTCGGGTCAGCGCCCAGGTCGGCCCGTACCGCTGCGCCAGCCGCTCCGTCTCCAGGCGAGCCAGGAGCGCGCCGCTCCTCGTCGTGACGTCCATCGACGGCAGCGCCAGCGCGCGGGCGCCCAGGTCGACCCCGAGCGAGGCGAGCGCCCGGGCGGCGTTGGGCGAGAGGATGAGCCCCGCGCCGGTCGGGGAGAAGCGCTCCGCGCGCTCGGCCAGCGTCACGCGGTGCCCGGCCGCCGCGAGCGCCGCCGCCGCCGTGAGACCTCCGATGCCTCCCCCCACCACGAGCGCGTTCATGCAAGTTTCTCCATCTTGAAGAGCCGGCGAAGGGCCGACTCCAGCAGCGCGAGCTGTTCTCTGCGGGTCATCTGCCCGCGCAGGCCGGCGACGAGGGCGCCGAAGTACAGCCAGAAGAACGCCGCGAAGGCCTGCCCCGGGTCGATCGGCGCGAGCCCGGGCTCCCGGGCTATCTGCGCGGCCACCCATTCCTGGAACTGCCGGAGCCGGGCCTCGGCGGGGCCGCCGGCGCGGCTGCGAAAGAGCGAGGCCGCGATGGCCTCGCGGGCGAGCTCCGGCTCCGCGTCGTACGAGTCGAAGAGCGCCTTCGAGACGTGGAGCAGGCGGCCGACCAGGTCGGCCCGCCCGCGCAGGCTGCCGATGGCCTCGTCCAGCGCCGAGGCGACGTGATCGTCCAGCAGGGCCTCCACCAGCGCGTCCACGTCGGGAAAGTGGACGAAGAAGGTGCCCGACGCCACGCCGGCCTCCTCGGCCACCTCGCGGGTCGTCGTCCTGGCCAGGCCCTTGCGCTTGAGCACCCGCCGCGCGGCGGCGAGGAGGCCCTCGCGCGTCCGCTGCTTCTGGCTTTGTCGGCTCCCCGCGGCCGGCGCCTCGAGGGTGGAAGGGCGTCGTCTCATGTCGATGAGCATACTCACTGAGCGCGCTCAGTCAAAGAGAATCGGCGGCGAATTTCGAGGAGGGTGCGTCCAACGACCCGCTCCTCCCCTGCGCGAGCGGCCGCTCGATCGCCGCTGGAT
This sequence comes from uncultured delta proteobacterium, assembly GCA_963772225.1. GTDB lineage: Bacteria > Myxococcota > Myxococcia > Myxococcales > UBA5297 > CAVYWD01. The sequence goes on from CAVYWD010000003.1 coordinate 224,951, forward strand.
CACAGGGGGCCGCCGCTCCACGACATGCACGCCGCCCGGGCCGAGCGCGGACAAAGGAGCTTCGGCTGGGCGATGACCGGCGGCCGCGGATCCGGACGAGGCGCCGCTGCGGCCCTCGTGAAGCGTTTAGCCGCCCGCGCGCGCCTTTCTGAGCACGATGCCCGCCGGCCCAGGCGCTCGTCCTGGGCGAAGCCGGGGTTGAACAAGCCGCCTGCGGCGGCAGCTGGGGAGGTGAATCGGGTCTGGGACGTCGACGTCGACGTCGACGTCGACGCTTGACGTGGACGTGGACGGCGACGGCGACGGCGACGCGGCCGTGGGCGGTCGTGTCGGAAATCAGCGACAGAGCTTGGTCAGCATGGCGACGATGCGCTCAAGCAGCTCGCAGCCTCGCCGACGTGCGGCAGCGTCGATGACCTTGAGCACGAGTAGGGCACCCAGGGCGGCGGCGCACTCCATCGCCGAACCGCGGGCGATGGCGTAGGTACGAGCTGCGTCTGCTTGTCCTGTCCGTCCAGCTGCTTCGGCGATGTTCGAGGGGATCGAACTGGCTGCTCGCCGAAGCTGGTCCAAGAGTGCGGAGTTCCCTCGAGGTGCATCGGATGAAAGCTGCGAAGCCAAGGCAAGAAGCTCGATGGCTCGCTGGTAGTCATCCATCTTTTGGAAGCTGAGCATTCTGATCGCATGGCAAGCACCTCCGACACGACCGCCCACGGCCACGTCGCCGTCGCCGTCGCCGACCACGTTCACGTCGAGCGCCCACGTCAACGTGCGTGCCCGAAGAGGCGGTATGCTCGGCGGCGCTGGCATGCGGAGGAATCGACGCTCTCTGACCCCTCGCTCTCCAGCAGCGGGGGAGCCTGAGGACACTCTGCCGATGGGTTCTCTGTCCCTCGTGAATCCCGAGCCGAGATCCGCTCTCGCACCTCCTGAGGCAAGAAACGATGGGAGTCGTGGAACCGGCCCTTGTGGCCTTCAAGATCGCCGCAGCGGTTCTTGTGTGCCCGCAGGCCAAAGCAGTTGGCCGAGAAACCCTTCTAGAAGAGCTCGGGCCGGCTCGGCGCCCCATCCACCCCTGAGAACGGCTTCGTTCAACTCGACGTTTGCGCGGCGCGCCACGATGCGAGCGCCGTGCTCGCGTCCACCGCGCCGCGCAAACGCCTACTGGTTTGGTTTGGGGCGCTCCCGCCGTTCGCCGCGGCGGTGGGCGGCTGCGCGAGCTTGCCGCGGCGGCACTCCATCGCGGGGCCCCGTCGCTCCGTTCGTCCTCCGGCGAAAATCCGCCTGCTCTCGGAGATTCCTGGGCGATAATGGACGCCGACCCGAGCGGTGCAGAGGGCTTCCAGGAGACTTCGTGGATCGGATTGCCTTGCGACGGCGCGCCGCAGGCGCGCAAAGTTGGCGTCACTTCGGGGCGCTTGGGACCCCGAGGTCCGCGGCCCTGGCTTCGCTCGTATCTCTCGTTCTTCTCGCGCCGTTGCCTGCGGCCGCCTCGCCGAGCGCGCCGGTCATCGCGCACGAGCCGCTCTCGAGCTTCGCGAAGGGCGAGGCGCTCACCTTCAAGGCGAAGATCCGCTCGCCCATCGGCAAAGCCATCTTCTCCCCGGCGGTCTTCCTGTGCTTTCCGGGCGTCGAGGCGCCGCTGCGCATTCCGCTCGCGCTCGTCGCCGGTGAGGCGAACACCTTCGCGGCGCAGGTTCCTCCGAACCTGACCCAGGCCGACTTCGAGTACTTCATCGAGGCCTTCGACGAAGAGGGCAACGGCCCCTCGCGCCTGGGCAGCCCCGAGGCGCCCATCCGCGCCCGGGCGGTGGCCGCTTCCTGGAGCAGCCCCCCCGCGCCGCGGCCGCTCGCTGCCCCCGTCGAGCGAGACCAGGCCCTCGAGCTTGGGGCTGAGGCCGGGCGGCCATGGCAGCGCACCGCGGGCGCGGTCGGCCTGACCGCGGGCGGCGTGCTCCTGGCCGGCGCGCTTGGGTCCGGCGCGGTCGCGCTCGTCGCCAAGAAGGACGCCACCCGCGCCGCGGCCAAGAGCGCGTACGACGCGGCGCTGGCGCGGGCGCGGTCGAGCGCGCGGGTCGCCAACGGCCTGGCCGCCGCAGGCGCCGTCGCCGGCTGCGCCGGGGCGGCGTTTCTGATCTTCGCGCCCAAAGAAAGCGGGAAGGTCCCCGCGCTCGGGTTCGGCGCCGGGCCCCAGGGCGCCGGCCTGCTCGTCCAAGGCAGCTTCTGAGCCCGCCGCTTCCGGAATGGACCTAGTCCCTTGGCGAGGAAATCTTGCGCAGAATGGCAAAGGCTTCAGGTTTCACACTCCGGGCCTTAAGGAGCTGCAGCACCTGGGGTCTGGAGCCTGGAATCTGGAGCCTAAGGCAACCCTCGTTGGTTCCGGCTCGGCCGGGTTAGGTCCACGTGCACACGCGCTCAACGTTCGGACTGGCCGCCGCGGTCCTTCTCGCGCTCCCGGGCTGCGAGCGGCTCCTCGACCTGTCGCACGTGGAGTGGCACTGCAGCCCGCAAGAGTGCGGCGACCGGTGCGGGGCTGTCGACGACGGCTGCGGTGCCGCGTTGGATTGCGGCCCCTGCGCCCAGGCCGACGGCGGGCCAGACGCGAGCGCAGAGGCCGACGCGGGGTCGGCCGCCTGCGGCGACGGCGTGAAGAACCACGGCGAGACCGACGTGGACTGCGGCGGCTCGTGCCCCAAGAAGTGCGCCGACGGCCGCGGCTGCTCGAGCGGAGCCGACTGCGCCTCAGGGCAGTGCGCCTCGGGCGCCTGCGTCCCGAGCTGCGAGGCGGACAACGGCGGATGCGACCCCAACGCCACCTGCTCCAACGCCGCCTCCGGCCGCACCTGCACCTGCAAGAGCGGCTACCTGGGCGACGGGATGACGTGCCAGCCGGGCTGCCGCAGACCGAAAGTCATGCTCGCGTTGGACCGATCCGTCTCCATGATGCAGTCGCTCGGCGTTTCGCAGACGCAGTCGTATTGCTGGGACGGAAACTTCCAATACGATCCAAGCTCGTCCGTCGACTGCAAATGGAAGCATGTGCAGGCCGCCTTGAGCGGCGCGAGCGGCGTCTTGGCGACGACCAAGGGAGCCGCATTCTGGGGGCTCGCGGTCCTCAACGGCAGCACGGGGCTCAGCGACAGCTGCACCGCCGGGGACAAGATCGTGGACGTCGGCGACTCGTCGGACAACGTAGACGCCGTCGTGACCGCGCTGGAATCGCTCGTTCCTGTCGGCGGGACGCCGGCGGGGCCCACGCTCCAAAAACTGGCCTCCGACTTTAGCCTCGTTCGCTCGTCCGTTGCCGGCCAGGAACGCTACGTCTTGCTTCTGAGCGGCGGCGCTGCCGACTGCAGCCCGGCCAGCAAGACGGCGTGCGAGGCGTGCATTCAAGGGTGCGACGGATACTTCGGGTTTTGCGCGGCCTGCTACGACTCTCCATGCAACGCGACCGTCCCCATGTTCGCGAGCTTCTCTTGCGAGTCCAACAATTTCTGCCTGGACGACACCACCGCCGCCGCCGCGGTGACGAACCTCGCTTCGCTCGGGGTCAAGACGTTCGTCGTCGGGTTCGGGGCAGACACGGCCTCCGGCAAGACCGCCGACATCCTGAACGGCATGGCAATCGCGGGCGGCCTGGCGCGCGACGCGTCCGCGCCGAGCCGCTTCTACCAGGCGAGCACCCAGGCGGAGCTCGAGCAGGCGCTCGCGGCATTCGCAGATCTCTATATTCGGCCCTGCGCCCCGTGACCCTCGGGGGGACCGGGGGCGCCGCCGGGGCGGGCGGCTCGCTCAAATTCGTGCGCCGGCGTCGAGCCGGACGGACGCATGCCTCGGCAGGTCCAGCGCGAGCGCTCCTTCGCGCGGCGTCCCGGCTCAGGGCGGGTCATGAAGAACGGCTGCGCGTTCCCCAGCAAATGCGACGTTCTTCGCGAGCAGCTGCCGCAGCCGGAACGGCATTGAAAGCGGGCGCCGCGGGCGACGAAGCGCCGGCGGTGCCGCAGGCGGGCTCAGGACCGAGCGACGGCAAGCGCAGCTCACTCCGGGGCCTCGTGGCCGGTCGCCTCGGCGCGACCGAGCTGACCGGCAGCCGATGGCCCGCCACCCTCGAGGAGATCGCACGCCGTCGCCATCGGGTCCGTCACGTCGTTTGCACCCGCGGCCCCCGCGGCCATGACTTGCTCTGGGCGAACTGGCCGACGTGCGTGAGCTCAGCATCGTCCGCGGTGAAACCGATGCGCCCCGCCCCGGTCCGCCCCTGAGCGAGCGGCGGCGCGACCGCCTCTGGCGGCGTAAAGCGGGCCTTCGACTCCGAGGGGCCGAGGTCCGCGCCTTCGCTTTCCGCCGCAGAAGCGCTCCGCTATGTTTCGCCGCGTGAACGAATCCGAACCTCTGACGAAGGGCGCGGGCGCCGACCCGCTGCTCGCGCCGCTGAACGAGCCGCAGCGCGAGGCCGTCCAGCACGTGGACGGGCCGCTGCTCGTGCTCGCGGGCGCCGGCAGCGGCAAGACCCGCGTCATCACCCACCGCATCGCCTGGCTCGTCCAGCGCGAGGGCGTCACGCCGTGGCGCGTGCTGGCGGTGACCTTCACCAACAAGGCGGCCGGCGAGATGCGCGAGCGGCTCGAGGGGCTCCTGGGGGCCGCCGCCGCCGACGTCCACGTCTCGACCTTCCACTCGGCCGGCGCGGCCATCCTGCGGCGCGAGGCCGAGCGCGCGGGCCGCACGCGCTCGTTCGTCATCTACGACGACTCGGACCAGCTCGCCCTGGTGCGCCGCGCGCTCCAGGAGTGCGGGGTGGGCGAGCGGATCAAGGCGCAGCTCGTGCGCCACCGGATCGACCAGGCCAAGAACCACGCCCAGAGGCCGCAGGACCTCCCCGCGCGCGAGACCGACTTCGTGGGCCTGGGCGTGAAGAAGGCCTACTTCGCCTACGAGAAGCTCCTGCGCCAGGCCGACGCGGTGGACTTCGGCGACCTGCTGCTCAAGGTGGTCATCCTCTTCCGAGAGAACCCGGACGTCCTCGAGCGCTACCGGCGGCGGTTCCAGTACGTGCTCGTCGACGAGTTCCAGGACACGAACCCGGCGCAGTACGAGCTCTTGCGCCTGCTCTGCCCCGGCGCGGGCGCCAATCTGTGCGTGGTGGGCGACGACGACCAGTCCATCTACCGGTGGCGCGGCGCCGACGTGTCCAACATCCTCTCCTTCGAGCGGGACTTCCCGGGGACGAGGGAGGTCAAGCTCGAGCGCAACTACCGCTCGGACGCCGGCATTCTCGAGGCGGCCTACCAGGTCATCCGCAAGAACGAGCGCCGCAAGGAGAAGCGGCTGTGGACCGACAGGTCCCGCGGGGCGCCCCTCGAGCTCGCCTTCGCGCCCGACGAGCGCGGCGAGGCCGCCGAGGTGGCCAGGCGGATCCGCGCGCTCTCGCGCGAGGGCGTGCCGTACTCGGAGATGGCGGTCTTCTACCGGGTGAACGCGCAGTCGCGCGTGCTGGAGGAGGCCATGCGCCTCGCCCAGCTGCCATACCACATCGTGCGCGGGCGGGCATTCTACGACCGGGCGGAGATCAAGGACGCGGCGTCGTACCTGCGCCTCTCGGTGAACGCGCGCTCGGACGCGGACCTGGAGCGCGTCATCAATCGGCCGGCCCGCGGCCTGGGCGAGACCACCTTGGAAAGGCTGCGCGCCTTCGCCCGCGAGCGCGAGGTGAGCCTGTACGAGGCGCTCGCGACGCCCGCGCTCATCCCGCAGCTCAACGCCGGGGCGCAGCGGCGGCTCGGCGCGTTCCGCGCCCTGCTCGACGCCCTCAAGGCCGAGGCCGCCCGCGCGCCCTGCGCCCACGACGCAGTGGAGCTCGTCCTGTCGAAGACGGGGCTCGTCGACGCCTACGTCGCCGACGGCTCGGAGGAGGCGACGGAGAAGGCCGAGAACCTGCGCGAGCTCTCCGGGGCGGCCGCGGAGTTCGACCGGCTGCGCGCCGAGGCGGGCGCGCCGGCCGCTCCGCCGCCCGAGGCCGGAGCGGCGCTCCCCGAGGACGGGCCGCTCCAGGTGCCGCAGACCGCCCTGGAGGCCTTTCTGGAGCAGATCAGCCTGGTCGGCGACGCCGACGCGGACGACGCGTCGGCCCGGGTCGCGCTCATGACGCTGCACGCGGCCAAGGGCCTGGAGTTCGACGCCGTGTTCCTGACGGGAATGGAGGAGGGCGTCTTCCCGCATTCTCGCGCCACCAAGGGCGAGGAGCTGGCCCTGGCAGACCCCGAGGAAATGGCCGAGGAGCGAAGGCTCTGCTACGTGGGCATCACCCGCGCGCGGCGAAGGCTCTGCTTCTCGCTCTCCCGTTCGCGCTCCCTGTTCGGCGACCTGCAGTACAACGACCCGTCGCGGTTCCTCTCGGACGTCCCGCGCGAGCTGTTCGGCCTGCCGCCGGCCCCTGCGGAGAAGGCCGCCGCCGGCGGCGAGCGGATCCCGGGCGAGACTCACGTCGAGCGGGAATCGGAGTTGGAGCTGGATGACGGGGACGGCTTCTTTGCGGACGAGTTCGACCAGCGCAGCGAGCACGACCGCCGAGCTACCGCCCGGGCTCCGGCGCGCCCTGCCACCCCGCCTGCGCCCCCGCGGCCGGCACGCGGGCCGGTGCCGGCGATGGGGGCTCGGGTGAGCCATCCGAAGTTCGGCGAGGGGTTGGTCGTCGGGAGCTCCGGGGCCGGCATGAATGCCACGGTGACGGTGCGGTTCCCGGGCCAGGGGGAGAAGCGGATTGTCGCGCGGTTCTTGACCTTGGTCGGCTAGAGACGAGGCCGCACCGAGGTCGGGTCAGGAGAAAAGCCGTGCCAACGCGCGCCTCGCTTCGGTGACGTATGGGCGCTCGCCGCCCCGCGGGGGCAGAAACCAGAACTCCACCTTGGGGAGCGCGGGGAGTCCTTCGGAGGCAGGGCAGACGGCCATGCCCGGCCCGAGGGCCGACTCGTTCAAACACGAGACGCCCAGCCCCGCGGCGATGGCGAGCTGAAGCCCCGCGACCCCCGACGCCGAGTGGGCGATGTCGTAGGGCAGGCGGCGGCGCTCGAGCGCCTCGACGACGAACCGGTGGAGGGAGCAGGTCGAGGGGAGCAGGACCAGCGGCACGGGCCGTAGCAGGCCCGTGGCGGCGCCCTCGGCCGCGACCCAGCGGAGGGACTCCCGCCGCAAGGGGATTCCTCCCCGGCCTGCGCGGTGATCGACCGGCTTGCCGAGGATGCGCATGGTCAGCCCGATGTCGAAGGTCTCCCCTCCGTCTCGTGCGCCCTCGATGGCGGCGCTCTTGAGGATGCTGACGTGCAGGCGCAGCTCGGGGTGGCTCAGGCGCAGGCGCCGCAGCATCGAGGCGATGTCGCTCGGGCGGAAGTAGTCGGTCACCGCGAGCCGGACTTCGCCTTTGAGGACCTGGCCTCGCACCTCGCGGAGCGCCGCCTCGGCCTTGGCGAGGATGTCGCGCGCATGGCTCAGAAGGCGCGCCCCGGCCGGCGTGGTCGAGACGCCCTGCTTGCCGCGGGTGAAGAGCGCCACGCCACAGCTCTCCTCGAGCTTTCTCACCTGCTCACTGACGGCGGATTGGGAGCGGAAGACCCGAGGGGCCGCCGCCGACATGCTCCCCGCCTCGGCGACGGCGATGAAGGTCCGCAGCTGGTCGAGATCGAACCCGGGGGCGTCGGCGAGGGCCACGGTCGCACTCCACGGAGGAAGGGGCGAGCCATCCAGAAATCGAATAGATGGTATCCGAAAAACCCGCTGCGCCGAAGGGAGCTGGCGCCCTAGCCTATGGGGGAACCTTCTGACAGAAAGGCGGCCCTGCATGCCTCACATCGCCCTGCTCCTCTCCGGAGACCCCGACGAGAGCCTGACCCGCGACGCGGCGGCGACTCTTGCTGACCTGACGGAGCGGATCCTCGGGAAGCGGCGGGAGGTGATTTCGGTGACCGCGCAATACGTCCCTCGCGACCGCTGGATCATCGGCGGCCAGAGCCTGGCCAGCCAGAAGAAGAACGCCTTCCAGGTGGACATCAGCGTCACCGACGAGACCAATACCAAGGCCGAGAAGGCGCGGTTCATCGAGGAGACGTTTCAGGCGCTTGCCGAGCGCATCGGCGACGTCCACCCCTGCTCGTACATCCATGTGATCGACGCGCGCGCGGCGGCCTACGGGTACGGCGGCGAGACCCAAGAGTACAGGTACCAGCACCCATAACGCCTCGGCTCCGGCTGGGCAAAGCACGCCCGGCCACCCCGGCGCCGGCCATGGGGGCTTGGGTGAGCCATCCGAAGCTCGGCGAGGGGCTGGTCGTCGGGAGCTCCGGGGCCGGCCTGAATACCACGGTGACGGTGCGGTTCCCGGGCCAGGGGGAAAAGCGGATTGTCGCGCGGTTCTTGACCGTGGTCGGGTGAAGCTCAAAGCCGGGAACGGCCGGCCAGCCGGCGAAGGGTCTCGTGCTTCCGGATCAGCCCTTTGTCCGGAATTCCGGTCCGCCTGGCTTCCGGGCGAGCATCAGAAAGATGGACGAAGTCACCGGAGCCCGCCGCGCAAAGGCCTCTCTCATGCCAAAGGTCGCGAAGCGCGTGCGGTGATCTCCCTTGACCCCGTTCAAGCATTGCAAAACCTCGAAGCCGAAGCGGTCGTGCAGGAGTGGTTTCAGGGTGGTCGGCGAGTAGTAGAACAGGTGATGCCAGGCGTCGTAGTGCTTGCCGCGCTTCTTCTTCAGCCCGAGCCGCCCCGCGAGCGTCTTGACCCTGTTCGAGGCCGAATCGATGTTCGGACACGCCAGGAAGAGAATCCCTCCGGGGCGAAGCAGCGAGTGAATGCGCTTCAGGTAGGCCTTCGGGTCCTTCGGGTGTTCGAGGACGTGGTGCAAATAGACACAGTCGAAGCTTTGAGGCTCCCAAGGGATGGTAAGAAAGTCGCCGGCCTGAACCTTCACTCCGTGGCGTGCGGCGACCCGACGCACGGTCGATTCGTCGACGTCGTGTCCCTCGACCTCCCATCCGCGGCGACGCGCGATGGCGAGCTCGAGACCCCCTCCGCAGCCGACCGAGAGCAATCGGCCACGAACGCCCACTTCCTCGACGAGCGAGAGATGGAATTCGTGGACCTGGGCGAGCCCCTCGGCGTCCGAACCTTCGGGCGCTTGGGTGAAACAGCTCTCAGCGAAATAGGTCGAGTAAAGCCGAGCGAGATAGCCGTCTGAGTACTGCGGGTTCAAGAACCGAAGGCCGCAGCCCCCGCAGCGGCAGATGCGTCGCCCTTCGTGGTCGCGATCGTAGTCCTCGAGCGACGCGGCGTCGCACAGCGGGCAGCGCTCCAACCTGACGTCGAACTCCGGCGCGGGCTGCGTGATGGCCATCGGGTGATCCTCCAGTGCTCACGGATACTCCCACGCGACCTTCGGCGGGTCTCGGTTGAAAGTGACTGGCAGGCGGGCGGCGGTTGTTGAGGCAGCCAGGGAATCACCTGCCGTGTGCGACGCCGGCGTCCGGTCCGGCGCCCTCCTCTCCGGGCAGGCAGGTGATCACGTCACTGTCGACGCATCGAGCGCGTCCATCAGGAGATCTGCGACGCGAGGCGGGTGCCGCGGTCGATCTACCGTCCGTGCATGGGAGCTCGGGTGAGCCACCCGAAATTTCGCGAGGGGCTGGTCCGTCGGGAGCTCAGGGGCTGGCATGAATGCCCGGTGACGGTGCGGTTCCCGGGTCAGGGGGAGAAGCGGATCGTCGCGCGGATTCCGCCGCTGATCGAGCTCGCCTATCCCGGTAGACGGCGGAGGCGAAGACGATCCGAGCACCTCGGGTTCTATCTGAACGACTTCAGCCACTGCCACTTCACGCCGTTCGGCTGGGCGGACCCGCGCCAGAAGCGCCGATTCATTCGGAAGAATCAGGAGCGGCTGCGCGAGGCGTCTGCCTCAACGACGCCGCAGCCTCCAGCTCGTCCTCCGCCGGCCACTCGCGCCGCCCGCTCCTCGGCCGGTGCCCGGGGCGGCATTAGAGTACGAGCCGACGGACTGGCAAACGGAGGCCGACGCGGACTGAGGGCGGAGGGTATGATTTGGACCGCACGGTTGAGAACAGCACCCTGCGATGCGCAGAAGCGCGTGGTCGAATACGAGGACGAAGCGGGCGTGACGTACCACTTCACCTACGATGCCCTGGGCTGTGTGCGCCGCGTGGATCTCCCCGACGGCAAGAAGCACACCGGCGAGGGCTACAGCAAGGTCTTCACGCACCGCCCCGACGGGTCGCTGGCAAGCAGAACGACCGCGATTGACGGCTTCCCGGCGGTCAAGTTCGAGCTCACCTACTACGAGGACGGGTCGCCGCACACGCAGATGATCACGCAGCTGGACGCGAGCGGAAGCGCCCGGTCGAATTCGGAGCTCGTGTTTGGTGTGGACGCGTACGGGCGCCTCCATGACGTCGAGCAACTCGGAGCGCGGCTCTTGACCGCGACCTACGACGGCAACGGGCTGCTCTCGGGCGCCAACTTCGTGAACGGCGACCAGCTCTCGTTCACGTATGACGGGACGACGCGCCGGCTCGTGGGCTCTTCACAGGCGACGGCGTCGTACGCGGTCTCGACTCAACAGCAAATGAACGCCAGGGCGCTCGTGGAGTCGGAAACGGTGACGATCGGCGCGACCACGCTCGCGCGAACCTTTGGCTACTCGGAGACAGGGCAGCGCTTCCTGACGAGCGCAGGGGATGCGCAGAACCGCTACGTGTACGGATTCGATCCTTTTGGCCTGCCGACGTCCATCACGACGAACGGCGCCGCACGTGCCATCGCGGAGACCGCGACCACCTTGACGGCTGGCCAGGTGACGTACGGGTTCGATGCCCTCCATCGGACCGTGTCGCGGACCGATGCGTCCGCGCCCGAGCAGGGTCTCGTGCTGACGTACGGACCTGATGGCCAGGTCGCGACCGCCACGAAGGGTGGCGTCACCTATCAGTTCCGGTACGACGAGGACGGACAGCGCCTCGTGAAGCTCACTGGTGACATGCCCACAGCGGCATATCTGCCGGAGGGCTATCTCGATTCGTCCGGGCTCACCGAGCGGTTCGCGCTGGGCGGACGCACCGTTGGCATTATCAAGGACGGGGTGTACACGAGCATCGCCACCGACCTGCGGGGCTCGGTGCTGGCGGAGACGACGGGGATCGCCCGGATTCCGTCGCCGTTCGGGCAGCGCGATGTGCACCCGGCGATGGCGGCGGCGATTGACTATGTCGAAAAGGGCTATGACGCCGACCTGGGCTGGGTGCGCATGGGCGTGCGCGACTATGACCCAGTTAGCAATCGATTCACGACGCCTGACCCGCTGCTCCTAGAAAGTCCGGAGAAGTGCGTTAGGAGCACGTCTGAGTGCAATCTGTTCGGGTATGCCGCCGCAAACCCGCTCAGCCGCACAGATCCGACGGGACTGCAGTCCGGTCCACCGCCGGAGGAGCTTGAAGCCGAGAGAGTCGGCGAAGCTCCAAGTGACGTTGGTTCGCAGATGAGATCGGCGCGATGGGCGAACGCCAACGAGGAGTTGAACAGAATTGATCCGGAGGGCCGGCACGGCGCGGTGATCGCTCCCAAGGGATGGGTCCCGTCGGAGGAGGAGGTGGCAACGCAGGAGGAACTGGCCAAGACCATGAGGGAGGCGAAGGGGGCGGCTGGCGGTGAGAAGAGTCCTGAACAGCAATTGGAAAGTTCCACGACTGACTGGGTGACGGGCAGACTCAGGTCCAGGGCCGACCAGGGAGCGCAAGCGCTCGGGAGGGGCTCGACAGCCAATCTGTCTAAGGGAACGACCTTGCCTCGAAACATACGCGAACAGTCGGCTGTTGACGAGGCAATTGCGAATCCTCGCGGCGGTAACAGGGTACCGTTGAAGATGACCGACCCCCGATGGCCGGGCTCGGACGGCTGGGTCAAAATGCAGCAGGTGATCGAGTCCGGTGGCCGCGAAGGGCCGATCAATGTCCATTACCTCTTTAACGAGACGACTGGGGAAGTCGATGACTTCAAGATCGTCTTGCCGGGCGCGAGGTAGTTGCTATGAGAGTTCGAGCACGACAAGTACACGCGAGCGAGGCCCCCGTGGCCGTTCGTCCATATATGGGTCAAATCCTGGTCGCTGCCGGGAAAGACTACGAAGTTCATGCCATAGCGGTGTTTGAGGGCCTCGTGATGATGCAGGTCGTCGACGACCTGGGAATTCCCGAGTGGAACCCAGCCTGGCTGTTTGACGTTATTGACTCGGGTATCCCGGGTGATTGGATTGTTTCCGCCTTCCGGGATGATCCTTCGCTTGTGCTTGGTCCGGACTTCATCGCACGCGACCTGGAGGGCTACGCATCCATGGTCGAGTTGGAGTCAGAACAGGTGAAGAGATTCTGGAATCGGATTGGGGGTCGGCCGGCGAAGCACGATGAGGACGCGTCAGACTGAGCGCGCCCTCGCAGGTTCGCCTCCGAAGCTCAGACGACTCGGAGCAGGTGCTCTTCATGAACTATTCGGCGGTGACATCGGAGGGGACCGTGGCGGCGAGTTGTGGCATGCTCTGTCCGCCGTTCTGAAGCGCTCCCACCCTTCGGTCTCCAATCACAGGAAGAGCTAGAAAGGGTTGCCCCGCCGACGCCGGCACCATCGCTTTCCAACCGGCGCAGGCAAGCGCTCCTATTCCGGCCTTCAGGAGTCACTCAGGGCCGTCGCATCGAGCGTCCACCACGAGTTCTACGACGCGAGCCGACCAGCGCTCGAGCGCTGGCCTCAACGCCCCCGCTCCCTACTTCCGCCCCGTCCGCACCTGCGCCTCCAGCCTCGCGACCTTCTGCCTCAACGATGCCGCGGCCTCCAGCGCCAGCTCCGCCGCCACGAGCTTCTTCCTCAACCCGGCAATCTCCTCCTTCAGCGCCTCCCGCTCGGCGCCGCCGAAGTCCACCGCCTCGTTCTCCGAAATGATGGCCTCGAGCGGCTGGCTCAGCTGGGCATTGAGCAGCGCCACCTCCTCCCCCAGCGCGGCGCAGTTTCCCTTCTCCTCGGCGAGCGCGGCCTCCGCGGCGCTGCGCGCTTCGCGCTCGTCGTCGAGGGCCGCCTGCGCCTCCCTCAGCGCGCCCTCCGCCGCCGCCCGCGACGCCTTCTCTTCCTCGAGCTCGTCGCTCACCGCGGCGTGCAAGTCCACCAGCGGCCCGCTCGAGTGGCTTCGCTCCTGCGCGAGCGCCTCCTCCGCGGCCATCCGCCCCGCCCGCTCCTCGGCCAGCGCTTGCGCGTCCGCATCGGCGGCCGCCGCGCTCGACGCCCGGAGGTTCGCGCTCTCCAGGGCCACCGCCAGCTCGGCCTTCTCCGCCTGGGCGCGCGCCCGCTCCGTCTCCGCCCGGGCCGCCGCCTGCCGAGCGCCCTCGAGCTCCCCTTCGAGCTCGGCCGCCCGGATGCGCGCCGCCTCGAGCGCGTCCTCCAGCTCCGCGTGCGCCGCGCGCTGGGCGTTGATGTACCGCTGGCCGCCCTCGAGCTTGGCGTTCGCCTCGGCCAGCGCCCGAGTGAGCTTCAGCCGATCGGTCACCTTCGTCGCCAGCTGCCTGCAGAGCTCGTCGACCCGGTCCTGGACCGAGCTCTCCACCAGGTTGCGCTGCCCGAGCTCCGCGGAGAGCGACGCCGCTCCGGCGCGCAGCTGCTCAGCCTCGGCCGCGCGCTCGGCGTACAGCGCGCGGGCCCTCTCCAGCGTCTCGTCCTTCTGCCGCACCACCTGCCGGAAGTACTCGACCTTGGCTTCCAGATCGACGCCGACGGGCATGCGGGGCTGCGACGGCTCTTGGAAAGGGTCGGGCTTGGCGAGCGCCGCTCCGGCGCTCGCCGGGCGCTTGGCCGGCAGTGGCGGAGGCAGCGCCGCCGCGCTCGGCGGCAGCGCGGGCGCTCCGGTGATGCGGTCCTCGTCGTCTGGGGTCGTCATGACCTTACCCGCGTGAGGTGCCCAAAAAATCCATTTTACAGCGCAGCGGGCCGGGCGCGTCCACTGCCGCGAAAAGAAAGCGCCGCCTCAGGGCCGAACCTCGCCGGCGACGCGGGTGGCTCAAGGGTTGCCGCATTCCCCGCCGAGCCGCCGGGTCAGGATCACCAGGTCGTCGCCGGGGTGGTAGAAGTCCTTGATCCTCGCCGCCTCGGAGTAGCGGAGCCTCGCGTAGAAGCTGCGCGCCGGGCCGTACTCGGTGAGCGAGCTGGTCTCGATGCGCACCAGGCGCGCCCCGAGCCGGCCAAGCTCCTCCTCCATGGCCTTCACCACGGCGTAGCCCGCGCCCTTGCCCCGCGCCTTCGCCGAGCTCGCGACCCAGTAGAGGTCCCACGTCCCAGAAGCGAGCGGCGTGGGGCCGAAGCAGATCCACCCGGCGAGCTCGCCGCCCAGCAGGGCGACCCGGGAGTAGTACCCGCTGCCCTCGGGGTCCGAGAGCGACAGGTCAGCCAGCTCGAGTGCGCAGCTCACCTCGTCGGGGCGAAAGGCGTCGATCCCTTCGAGCATCTGCGAGAGAGGCGTCCGGTCGGCCGGCGCCAGCGGCCGGGTGCAAAGAGTCGCGTTCAAGGGCAATCTCCACCAGGCGCCAGACCAGGTCTTCGTATTCCAGGCCGAACGCCTTGGCCGCCCGCGCGTACCCGGCGCCGGGCGACAGGTCGCAGTTGGGGTTCACCTCGATGACGTAGGGCGTGCCGTCCCGCGCGAGGCGCATGTCGACGCGCGCGTAGTCGCGGCACTCGAGCGCCTCGAACGCCGCGCGCGCGGTGGCGCTCACCCGCTCGGCCAGCTCGGCGGTCAAGGTGCACCGCACCGGCGGGGTGGCGTGGTACTCCGGCGCGCTCTCGTCCCACTTGCAGGCGTAGGTGACGATGCGCGGGTGGTCGGGGGCGAGCTGGCTGAAGTCGATCTCCGCGAGCGGCAGGACCTGGGCCTGGGCGCCGCCCAGCAGCGAGACGTTGAGCTCCCGGCCGTCGATGTACGCCTCCACCAGCGCCGGCTGCGCGTGCTCCACCAGCACCCGCTCGCAGGCCTCGGCCAGCGCGCCCGGCGAGTGGACCACGCTCGTCCGGTCGATGCCGATGGACGCGTCCTCGCGCGCCGGCTTGACGATGACCGGAAACGGCAGGTCGACCTCTCGCCAGCCGTCCAGGCGGTCGACCAGCCGGTAGGCGGGCGTGGGGACGCCGCGGGCGCGCAGCAGGTCCTTGGCGACGTGCTTGTGGAGCGCCAGCGACAGGGTGAGGGGGCCCGAGCCGGTGTACGGCACGCGGAGCAGGTCGAGCAGCCCCGGGACCAGCATCTCGCCGCGCGGGTCGCCGCCCAGGGACTCGCAGAGGTTGACGACCAGGTCCGGGCGCTCCGCCGCGAGCTTCTGGGCCACGGAGGACGGGTCGAGGACGGGCTCGACGGACGCGGCCGCCCCGCGCGCCGCGAGGGCTTGCCGGAAGGCGGCCGCCACCCCCAGGACCGCGTCCTCCGAAAGGCGCTCCAGGCCCGGCGGCAAGTGAGAGAAGTCGTCGTTGTGCAGGATGGCGATTCGCATGCGTTCCTTTATGCCTTAGTGAACTTCAGCGCGGTCTCGGGCCTCTGCGGATCAAGCTGGTGCCGAAGGCAGAACGCGAGATAGCCGTGGAGGATGTCCACCACGTTGACGAAGGCCCGGCGCGTCCGCACGCCGTCGGCCTCGAAGAGCACGGCCGCCGAGCCTCCGGCCTGGGGGTCCGACAAAAGCGTCAAGGCGATGCGGAGGGTCTCGAGGCGCTCGCGGTTGACGCCGAGCAGGCCGCGGACCTTCTCCTGCCCGGCCACGTAGAGCAGCGTGAGCGACGCCAGCGCGCGCGCCTCGTGGACCTTGGGGAACCGGGCGAGCAGCTCGCGGGCGAAGCGCACCAGGCTGGCGCGGTCGGCGCTCTTCTCGGCGGCGAAGCACTCGGCGTGCGCCAGGCTCTGGTTCTCGTCCGGGATGCGCCCGAGCGCCTGCTCGGCGAAGGTCCAGAAGGCGCGGGCCGCCGGGTCGACCGGGAGCTCGGCGGCCGGCGGCGCCTCTGAGCCGATGGAAGGAAGCGGGGGCGCGGCCGCGGCAGCCGGGAGCGGAGGAGGCCGGCTGGCCGGGAGGGGCATCGGCAAAGGCGTCTTGGGCGGCGGTGGCGGCGGCCTGCGGGGCGGGGCGGCCGGCGTCGCCCCTGGCCTGGCCGAGGGCGGCGGCTCGGAGGCCCGGTCGTGCTCCTCATGCTCCAGGAGCACGGACATCTCCTCGATGATCTCCACGGAGGTCGACAGGCGCGCATCGCCGGCGGCCTGGGAAGAGGACTCGTCCTCCTCCAACTCCACGCCGGCGTCCGCGGAGAGCTGCGCGCGCTCGGCGCGGCTCGCCATGAACTCGCCGACGATGGGGAGGATCTTCGACCAGCGCGACATGAGCGCCGGGTTCCCGGCGACGAGCACCCGGGCGAGCGTCGGGTGGCGGAAGGCCTCGAGCAGGACGCCCACGCGCGAGGGCAGCGCGGCGCGCGCCTCGGCGTCCTTGTTCCGCGCGAGCTCCAGGGTGAGGACGCAGAGCGCGAACACCGCTCGGTCGCCCCGGGCGCGGGCGAGCGCCCTGGCGGCTTCGCGGGCCAGCTCCGGGCTTTCGGGCAGCGCGGCCAGGCCGCCTTCGAGCACGCGGTCGACGTCGCAGTCGAGGGCCGGCTGCATTGCCTCGCGCGCGCTCTGCCGCATCGGGTCCCTTACGCTCCGTCTGCGAGGGGTCAGGCCGGCCGATGATACGCCAGCCGAAGGTCAAGCGCCGAGCGCCGCGTCCACCGCCGCGAGGGTGTGGGCGAGCTCCGCCTCCCCGTGCGCGAGCGACACGAAGGCCGCCTCGAACTGCGAGGGCGGCAGGTAGACGCCGCGGTCGAGCAGCGCGTGGTAGAAGCGGCCGAAGCGCGCGGTGTCGGCCTTCTTCGCCGATGGGTAATCGAAGGGCGGCTCGGCGCAGAAGAAGACGGTGAACATGCTGCCGATGCGGTTGACCGACGCCGCGACGCCGCGCCGAGCGCAGAGGTCGCGGATGCCGGCTGTCAGCCGCGCCGAAGTCGCTTCGAGCTGGGCGTAGATGCCCGGCTTCTGGAGCTCGCGGAGCATGGCGATGCCGGCCGCGACGGCGAGCGGGTTTCCGGAGAGCGTGCCGGCCTGGTAGATGGGCCCCTCGGGGGCGATCTGGGCCATGAGCTCCCTGCGGCCGCCCAGCGCGCCCACCGGCAGGCCGCCGCCGATGATCTTCCCGAAGGTCGTGAGGTCCGGGGTGATGCCGTAGAGCGACTGCGCCCCGCCGAGCGCGACGCGGAAGCCGGTCATCACCTCGTCGCAAATGAAGAGCGCGCCGCTCTTCTGGCACAGCTCGAGGAGGCCCTTCAAATAGCCCTCGCGCGGCGGCAGCACGCCCATGTTGCCGACCACCGGCTCCAGGATGAGCCCGGCGATCTGAGAGCCCATGCGCTGGAAGAGGTCGCGGGCGCGGTCGAGGTCGTTGAAGGGCAGGGTGAGGGTGTACTTGGCGAGGTCCGCGGGGACGCCGGGCGAGTCGGGCAGGCCCAGCGTCTCGACGCCGCTGCCGGCCTTGACGAGCAGGCTGTCCACAGCGCCGTGGTAGCAGCCCTCGAGCTTGAGGATGTAGTCGCGGCCGGTGGCGCCGCGGGCCAGGCGGATGGCGGCGGTGGTGGCCTCCGAGCCGGAGGATACCAGGCGCACCTTCTCCACCGAGGGGACGAGCCGGGTGATGAGCTCGGCCAGCTCCACCTCCCGCGGGTGAGGCGCGCCGAAGCTCGTGCCGGTGCGGGCGGCCTCGGCCACGGCCTCGAGCACCGTGGGCGCGGCGTGGCCGAGGACGAGGGGGCCCCACGAGCCCACGTAGTCGACGTAGCGGTTGCCGTCGACGTCGGTGAGCCAGGCGCCGCTGCCGCTCTGGAAGAAGACGGGGTCGCCGCCGACGCCGCGGAAGGCGCGCACGGGGGAGTTGACGCCGCCCGGCATGAGCGCGCGGGCGCGGTCGAAAAGGGCCTTGCTCTTCGAGCGATTCATGGGGCTCAAGGGTAGGGCGAACCGCCGCCTGTCGTCGAGGAGGAAACGGGCGCCGGGTTCACAAACCCGAGGGCTCGGGCGGCGAGCCGCCGTAGAACTCGGGCCAGACGTTGGCGCGGTCGCGCGCGCTGGGGGGCGCGCGATGGGCCGCCAGGCGGCGGCGCAGCCGGGCGATCTCCGTCTGGATCCCGAGTGGGTCGGGGTGCTTCTCGAGCGCCAGAATGAGGACGTCGATGGCCTTGTCGTCGTTGCCGAGCTCCGACCAGATCTTCGCCTCCTCGAAGCGGGCGCGGGGTGAGAGCTCGCTGTCGGGCCAGCGGCGGGCCACCTGTTCGTAGGCCTCCACGGCGCGCTCCTTCTGCCCTTGCAGGGCCAGCGCCGCGGCGGAGAGCATCTGGGCGTCGACGGCGTAGGGGCTCGCGGGCCAGCGCGCGACGAGAAGGTTCGCCTCGAGCTGGACCTGGTCGTAGTCCTTGACGTCGAAGTAGTCCTTGGTCGCTTGGTACTGGTAGCGATCGAGCTCGGGACAGGTGGGGAAGCCCTGGAGGATGGCGGTGAGCTCGGCGATGGCGGCGCGCCGGTCGCCCTGGGAGCGGAAGATGTCGGAGAGGTTGGCGCGCGCGTCGAGCGACTCGGGCGCGTCCGGGAAGTGGGAGGTGAGGCTCCGGTAGAACTCGACGGCCCGGTCGAGCTGCTTGAGCTCCAGGTAGCAGAGGTCGCCCGCGCTTTTGAGCGAGGGGACGACGAGGGCGCGCACTTTGTGCGGGTCCTTCTTGGCGACGAGGGAGAGGACCTCCTCGTACTCGCGCAGCGCCTCGGCGGGCCGGCGCTCGAAGGCGAGCTCGCGGGCGCGGTCGAGGTGCTGGTTGGGGTCGCCGATGCAGGCGGTGGCGAGGCAGGCGGCGAGAGCGGCGAAGCGGCGCGGCATGGCGCATTGATCGCTCAGCGGGCCTCGGGGAGGCAAGCGGGTATGGGCTTGAGGCGAAGGCGAGTCCCGGGCCGAGCCGCTCGCCGCGTCCGGCCCCGTCCCATCGCAACTCTTCCCAGAGCGCTGCCCTCGACTCGGTATCCGGAATTCATCCGCGCCAAGGAGCCGGCCGCGGTCGCGCAGGCTTTCGGCGACGCGAAGGGCGCCTTCCAGGTCCGGTGAAGGTGCTTTGGTGGAGATGATTGGCCCTTCGCCTGACTGACCTGAATTGCTGCAAGGTGCAGCAAATTCTCCGGCGTGGAAATCCAGGCTAGAAGCGGATGGGGCCAATGGCGCCGGTCTGCCGGTAAGCGATCCATCCGAGGATCACCGAGCTCGCGACCGCGACGCCCGCGCCGATGCCGGTGCCTATCGCCACGCCGTGGGCTCGGTCTCCCGCCGCGACCGCGTTGGAGTACGCCTGCGCATCGGCGTCGGCCGGGAGAGCCCCGTCCGAGCGGAGCATGGCTTTGGCCGCGCGGTAGTTTCGGGATGCGGAGCTCTCCTGCCAGAGGGCGACGGCGCCCAGGGTCACCCCCGCAGCGCCCGCGGCCAGGGACGTCCAGCCCGTGAGCCGCCCCAGGTTTGCGTTGTCGGGAAGCGGCATCAGGTGCACGTCGAGCCGCTCGCTCGAGCCGCGCCGGACGACCACCGGCGAGATGGCCGTGATGAAGCCCGGCCGCGCCACCCTCACTTCGTGGCGGCCCTCGGCGAGGCGCAGCGGCAAGAGGTTCGGCGTGGTCCCGACCGTATGTCCGTCGACCGAGACCTGCGCTCCGTCCTCGCTGGCCTCGACGCGCAAGAGGCCTGCGGTGTCCATCTTTTCGCCCGTCAGCGCCTCGTGCGTGAGCCTTCGCACGGCGTCGAACTGCTCCGGCTCGGAGGGATCTGAAAGGCTTTGAGACGCGCGCGCCAGCGTCTTGGTCCTTCGCAGATCGACGATGCGGACGACCAGGAGGACGGTCTTGCCGATGGCGCTGTTCTCGCCGGACAAGAGCCGCTCGGTGTTGAGGGCGCCGGCGAGCTCGACCAGGCACGCCGCCCGATCATCGCAGCCCAACAGCTGCCGCGTTTGCTCCAGGCCAATAATGCTTGAGAGCTCGGCCTGGGTCACGACCTGCAGGCCGCCGATGGCGTCGGCCTCCGCCGCGGCGACGTCGGCCAAGGCGCGGCCGAGGGCGGGATTGGCCGCGCCGTGGACCTGGAAGTCGAGCACCACCAGCCGCGGCCGCGCGGCGGGTTTGGGACGCTCCACCGCGGCAGGTGCCGCGGCCGCGAGCATTAGCGATGCCAGCAAAGAAATCATCGGAGGCTCCCCTCCCTCTCCAAAGATCGCTGCAATTCTTCGATTGTCCGAAGTCGACGGCGCTGTTGGACGGCGAAGGAAAGAAGTATCTTCGCCCGAACCCGCCGTTTTGTGTCGCATTGTCGTCGAGGCCTCGGAGAAGCTCAAGCAGCGGGAATTCGCCTGCGCGACCGCGCGGGACTCGGCGAGATTCGAAGGGGGAGCCATGGTGCCCAAGCTGCAAGGGGTTATCGAACGCAAGAGCCCTCTGGCTGCCATCGGTCTGGGGGCGATGCTGGTGCTGGGCTGCGCGAAGGCTCCGAACGCGAAGGAGTGCCGCTCGAGCTCCGACTGCTCGCTCGGTCAATCCTGCGCCCTGGGCGTGTGCCAAGAGGATTTGAGCCTCGCCTTCCGCTCGCCGTCGCAGCCGGTCATTACCAATGGAAGTGTGAGCGTGGAGGTTGCGGCCACCGGCATCCAGCCCGCGGCGGTGGAGCTTCAGATCGACGGAGCTGCGGTCGAGACGCTCGCGCCCCCATTCACTGGCATCCTCGATACGGCCACTTTCCCCGAGGGAAAGCACGACCTCACGGCCGTGGCGTGGGAGGGAGCGCGGCAGTTCTCGAGCCAGCCGGTCTCGGTCACGGTCGACCGGACAGCTCCTGCAGCGCCTTCCATCGCCGCTGCTTCGCCCACGCGCGCGGCCCCGGTCCTCGCAAGCGGGAGCGCCGAGGCCGGCGCGACCCTCCGCGTCTTCGAGGCCGGCGCGCAAGTCGGAGCCGATGCCGTCGCGGCCGAGGGCGGCGCCTGGAGCGCGTCGCTCCCGCTCGCGGAAGGCGCGCATGTGCTCACGGCCACGGCCACCGACCCGGCCGGCAACACCTCCGCTGCCTCGGAAGCCATCTCCGTCCTCGTCGATCGCACCGCGCCCGCGGCGCCGACCGTGACCGCGGCCTCGCCGACTCGAGCGAGTCCCGTGGTCATCGGAGGCAGCGCCGAGCCGGGGTCGACAGTCCGCCTCCTTGACGGAGCCTCGCAGGCGGCCCCCGACATCGCTGCCGCAGCCGACGGGACCTGGAGCGCATCGCTCGAGCTGGCGGAAGGCCCCCACAGCTTCACGGCGACCGCGACCGATCCGGCTGGCAATACTTCCATCGCCTCCGCCATCGACGCTGTCGTCGTCGACCGGACGGCGCCTGCTGCGCCTTCCATCGCCGTGGCCTCTCCGACACGGGCGAATCCCGTGAGCGTCGGCGGAAGCGCCGAAGCCGGGGCGACGGTCCATTTGTTCGAGGGCAGCGCGCAGGCCGCACCGGATACCGTCGCCGCGCAGAGCGGCTCCTGGAGCGCGTCGCTCAATCTCGCGGAGGGGACGCACAGCTTCACGGCCACGGCCACCGATGCGGTTGGCAACACCTCGGCCGCCTCCGCCGTCGCCACCGTCGTCGTCGACCGGACGGCACCCTCCGTCCTTTCCATGACGCCCGCGAGCGGAGCGACGAACATCTGGTCGCGCGACCCCATCGTCGTGAAGTTCTCCGAAGCCATCCTCGCCTCCAGCGTCGCTTCGCAGAGCGTGGCGGTGCAGGCCAGCGGATTGGCCGTGCTGCTCAAATCCACGGCGCTCTCGGATGATGGGAAGACCCTGACGCTGGTGCCGGATCCGGCTTGGCTGCCTCCGGTCCCCGCCACGGCCACGGCCAGCCTATCAGGGCTGACCGATCTCGCCGGGAACCCGCTTCCTTTCACGCAGTGGAGCTGGGAGCTGCCGGAGTGGCAGGAGCCGGCGAACGCGTTTATCCCGGGCGACTTCGTCGACGGCCTTGCCAGTGCTGTTGGACCTGATGGAGTGACCTTTGTCGCCTGGTCCGGCGACATGGGCGTCGGTCACGTGCCGATCACATTGGTTCAGATAGGCACTCAGAACGTCATCGGGACGCCGCCGCGCGCGAGGTCCAGCAAGATGCCCGCGTCGTTCGCCGTCGACTCGACCGGAAGGATCGTCATCGCCTATTGCATTCCTTCCACCGCCTCCCCCAGCGGTGTCCAGGTGAGTCGGTACGAGGCCAGCGCTTGGGTCGATCTGGGCGATCCCGTTTCCAGCAATGGCACCGGCCCGATTCTGATGATCGATGGCGCTGACCGCCCGGTCGTCCTCTGGTCCGAGCCGGTCGGGAGCGTGAAGCACCTGTTTGCCAAGCGCTGGAACGGCTCTGGCTGGGACAGCGTCCTCACCGAGACCCCGACCGGCGCGTCGATCGACGTAACGTCCTATGCGATGACGGTTGGAAGCGGGGACACCGTGGCCGTGGCGTATGTCCGGAGTGATATGGGCTTGGTCGTCAGTTCCCGGCCAATGTCCCAATGGCCCGCCGCTGCGCCCGCGTCGGCCACAAACGTCGCCATCGCCGGCGAGCCTGGAGCGGAGATCGTCGCGTACACCGACGCCGGCGCAGTGCATGTCGTGAAGCCTGTTTCGGGTTATATCGGCTCCTGGAAGCAAATCGGAGCCAACCTCGCACCCGGCGGCAACCTCTATCTCGTGAGCCGGCCCTCCGCCTCCATCGATGCGCAACTCGTGTTGGGGTTTGGAACGCGGGACCTCGTCGGATGGGACGGTTCGAGCTGGCACTCGATGTCTTCAGGCCTCGGCGCAATCGAGGGCGCTCTGACGGGCTCGGCCGTGCTCGCGGCGAACCAAGCCGGCGCGATGTCCTTTTCTTGGAACGACGATCGACGTGGACTCGATGCCCTTCCTTTCCCCAACATCGTCACCGAGCGCTACAACCGGTGAGCTGCGGCGAGGCGCGCGTGAAGGGCTGTCGGTGGGAGACGATGAGGAATTGGCTCAGCGTTCCCGTCTGGACGGGCGAATAGGCTGTCAGCGCGGATCTCCATAAAGCCGGGCGAGCACGCGGGGAGAAATCCCGAGCCGGTAGAGCCACGGAAAGAGATTCACGAGGAGCGTGTAATACGCCGGCCTGGCCATGAAGCGCCGCCCCGACACCCGAACCGCGGCCGGGACGGTGCGGATGTCGCCGACCGCCCGGAGGCGCCGGCATATCTCCAGGTCTTCCATGAGCGGCTGGTCGGGAAAGCCGCCGATCTGCCGGAACACGTTTGCCCGGACGAAGAGCGCCTGGTCGCCGTACGGAAAGCCGGTGTAGCGCGAGCGCAGGTCGGCCATGTGGAGCAGCGGCTCGAGCCAGGTGCGCCCGCCCTCGGCCACCGTCCAGGTGCGAAACGCGCCGGCGACCACCGCGGGCTCCGCCAGCGCCGCGGCGATCCAGCGCGCGGCGTCTTCGGGGAGGCGGACGTCGGCGTGCAGAAACAAGAGGACGTCGCCCTCCGCCTGCTCGGCGCCGGCGTTCATCTGCGCGGCGCGGCCACGGCGTGCGGAGAGCAACCGGACGTCCCCTCGCGCCTTTGCGATTTCGACGGTCCGGTCCTCGCTGCCGCCGTCCACGACGATGACCTGGTGGATGCCGTGCGCGGCCCGCAGCGCGTCCAACTGTTCGCCGATCCGCGCCTCCTCGTTCAGCGCCGGGACGATGACCGTCACCCGAGGCGCGGGGCCGATGGCGTCTACTCGCATGGCGCGCGTCTCTTTCCCAAACCGAGCGCGCGGGCCGTCGCCGGCGCGTCGATCGCCCCGAGCTCCATCGCGCGGCGCAGCCTTTCCAGGTCCTCGAGGCGGTCGACGTCGAACCACGGCTCCAGGGTTCGCACGGTCAACCCGCGCTCCTCGAGCCGCGCGTGCGTCGCGGCGAACGTCGTCGGAACGCTCCACGGCAAGCCGTCGAGGAGCGCAGGCGGGCAAGTCCTCAGGCCCAGCAGATAGAAGCCGCCGTCATCGGTGGGGCCGAGCACGGCGTCCGCGCGGGCCAGCGCTTCGGCCGCCTGGGCGAGAAGGCGCTCCGGAAGCCCGGGCGTGTCCGCGCCGATGGCGAGGGCGAAGTCGGCCTCGCCGAGGGCCCGCCGCAAGACGCGCTCGAGGCGCTGCCCCAGGTCGCCTTCGCCTTGCAGCCAGACGGCAGGGTGACCGGGCAGGCCGAGCTCGTGCGGCGCTCCGTCGGTCGTCGCCACGACCGCCCTTGCCCAGGTCAATTGGGAGGCGGTGGCCCAGGTGTCCCGCAGAAAGGCTTGCGCCAATTCTGCCGCCCGGACTTCTCCGACCCCCGCGGCGAGCCGGGTCTTCGCCTGCCCGGGGCGCGGCGGCTTCGCGAAGACGCAGACGAGGCCGCGCGGCGCCGAGCCATTCGCGTCCGCGTCGACTTCATCGCCCGAACGCAAGGGTCTATTCATCGTCTCCATCGCAGGAAGAGCTTCATGAGCCTCTGGATGCCTGGATGCGCGGCGTGAGCCGCGTCCGGTTCCAGGCGTCGCCGAGCCGCTTGAAGGCCTCCGCCTGCGTCGGGTACGGGTGAAGGGTCTGGCCCACGGCGTTCACGGCTGCGCCTCGATGGGCGGGCTTGGCGAAGGGTTCGTCCCCGTCGAAGGTCGCTCGAGCGCCCGGCTCAGGGCCCGGCGGGCGATGCGCGTGATCATCACCGTGGCGAGCACCGTGGCCAAGAGCCCGGCCCAATAGACCACCTGGCTCAAAAGCCCGCCGGACGGGCGGCTGCCGCTCAGGAGCGCGCTCGCGTTGGGGACCAGCGAGCCCAGGTAAACGTAGAGAAAGGTCCCCGGCAGCATTCCGAGGAAGGACGCGGCGACGTAGTCGCGCAGGCGCACCCGCGTGGCGCCCAGCGCGTAATTGAGGAGATTGAACGGAAAGACGGGCGAGAGCCTGAGGAGAAAGACGATCTTGAATCCGCCTTCGCCGATCGCCGCGTCGATGGCGGCGAAGCGCGGATGTCGCTCCATTCGGCGCTGGACCTGCGAGCGGGCGAGCGACCGGCCCAAAAGAAAGGCGACCGTCGCCGCCAGCACGCTGACGGGCGACACGAGGAGCGTTCCCCACAGGGGCCCGTAGGCGAACCCGGCGCCCAGCGTCAGGGCCGAGCCGGGCAGGAAGAGGAGCGTCGCCGCGACGTAGGCGAGCGCGTAGACCGCCGCCCCGGCGGCGCCGGCGCCGCGAATCCATTCGACCATGAGCAGCGCGCTCTGCCCGATCTGCGCGCGGCTCATCGGAGCGCCCCGCCGCAGCTCGATCCGCTCCCTGCGGTGCAGCCGAAGCAATGGCTCCCGGTCGCGATGGCGCCGCCGTCGAGCCCGTCGAGCGAGCGGACGTCAAAGACGGTTCGCCCCCCGGCCTCGGCGGCGGCGCCGAGCTCCAGGTCGAGCATCTGATTGAAGTCGCAGTCGTAGAGCCGCCCGTCCCAACCCACGCTCAAGAGCGAGCGGCACATGAGGTCGGGCACGGTGCCGGAATTGAAGTGGCTCACGAGGAGGGACATGTAAGCCTCGTATTGCCCGGCGCCCTCGAGCTGGCGAGCGAATCGCTGGATGGGCATGTTCGTCAGGGTGAGGAGCCGGTTGAATTCGATGCCGAAGCGGCGGCCGAGCTCGTCGCGGTATTCGGCCTGGAGCTCTTCTTGCGACGGCGGGAGCGAAGGGCCGGTCGGGTTGTAGACGAGGTCGAGCTCGAGGGGCGACCCGGCGCGGCCGTAGCCGAGCGCATTCAGCTTCGTCAGCGCAGCGATGCTCTTCTCATAGGCGCCGCGCCCCCGCTGGCTGTCGACGTTCTCGGCCAGATAGCAGGGGAGGCTCGCGACGACATGCACCTCGTGCGCGGCCAGGAACTGCGGCAGGTCTTCCATGCCGGGCTCGAAGAGCACGGTCAGGTTGCAGCGATCGAGGACCTGGCGCCCGAGCCGCCGGGCCTCGGCCACGAGCCATCGAAAGCTCGGGTTCAGCTCGGGCGCGCCACCGGTGAGGTCCACTTGCCAGACGCCCGGATTCGCGGCGAGGAGCTCGACGATGCGCTCGGCGACGTCGCGCTGAAGGATTTCCGTTCGCTTCGGCCCCGCCTCGACGTGGCAGTGGAGGCAGGCCATGTTGCAGAGCTTCCCCAAGTTGACTTGCAACGTCGTCACCCGCGCCCGGGTGAGCAGGCCCAGGCCGTGCGACTGAAGGACCTGTCCCCAGGGCGCGGCGGCGCCGGGCGGAGCGAGCGGCGGCGTTCGCGCGTTCGACGCTTCCATCAGCAGCACCTCGCGCCCGGGCCGCTGCCCGGAGAGCAGACCGAGGCGGCGGCCTCGGTCGTCGACCGGTATTCGGCGCCCTTGGTCTCGCGCGGGTCGCGCAAGAGCGGCCCTTTCCCGCACGGGAAGGGGCGGGCTTCCTCGAGCGAAACCGACGGGAGCGGCTCCACCGGGCTGAAGTGCTCGGCGTACGGGGGCCGCGAGTAGATCTGGAAGGTCTTGTCGCAGACCGCGACGCGCTCGCCGCGGCGCAAGACGTGGCCGTCGTCGTCGGTGACTTCGCGGAAAGGGCCTTTGTAGATCACCGCCTGTTTGCGATCCCAACACGGCCCTTCTTTTCCTTTGTAGGCGACGACCGTGACGCTGCGGAACTCGATCCCCTCGACCGTTCGCCAGGGAGCCTCGCTGCGCTCCTCGAGCGCGATTCCGTAGAACCCCGCCTCTTCGAAGGCCCTTAGAAAGTGGTCTTCGCGCAGCGCTCCCGAGATGCAGCCGCTCCAGAGCTCGGGGTCGTGTCGCAAGCTCTCGGGGACCTCCTCGTCGCTCACGATGTCGGAGATGACCGCCCGGCCGCCGCGGCGCAGGACGCGGTGGATCTCGGCGAACAGCTGCCGCTTGGCGTCCGGGCGGACGAGGTTCAGCACGCAGTTGGAGACGACGACGTCGACCGAGTCGCTGGCCACGAGGGGCTGCTCCGAGCGCAGCCGCGAAAGCTCGGCGTCCAGGCGCGCGACCTCGTCGGCCGAGGCCACCGGGCGAGCGCGCAGGTGCGCGTCCAGGGCTTCGAGGTCGAGCGCGAGGTCCTGGATCCGCCCCTTCTTGAAGGCGACGTTCGCGTGGCCGACGCGGCGCGCGACCTCTGGTGCGCTCTGGCGCGCCAGGGCCAGCATGTCGTCGTTCATGTCGACGCCGATGACGCTGCCTTCAGGGCCCACGACCTGGCTCGCGATGAAGCAGATCTTCCCGGAGCCCGAGCCGAGGTCGAGCACGGTCTCGCCGCGGCGCAGGTGCGCGCTCGGATCGCCGCAGCCGTAGTCCCTCTCGAGCACCGCGGCGGGGATCGCCTTGAGGTATTTCGGGTCGTAGCTCGTGGGGCAGCACAGGGCCGGCTCGCGCCCCTTGGCGGCCTCCGAGTACCGGCTCTTCACCGCGGGCTCGACGTCGAGGAAATCTGCGGCAGTGGACATGTTCATCTCCCGTTCAAGGACCAATCGTCATCGAGGAGCTCACACTTCCGAGCGGGGGCGCGAGGGCGTGTCCGGGGCGGCCTGGCAAGCGCTCGCGCCGCGGCTTTGGGCGGTGGATTCGCCGTCGGGGCGACGGGAGGTCAGGGTCATATGCGTCTCCCGGCGCTGCTGTCGCGGCCGTCGAGGAACCTCTGTCGCCGCCGGTTTATCGTGGGCGCTCGCCATCAAAGCTCGTGAGAGCCTGGCGGCTGGGCGAAGGGCGCACGCTTCGCGAGGTGGCGGAAACGATTCATGGGCCTGGTGAATTTCTCGTGAGGCCTTCGAATCGAGCTCGCGGTCGCTCCTGAGGAGTCTCGCGAGCGGCCGAAGCGTTACACGGGGACGTCGAGGCGCGTTCGGCGCTGGCCCCCGGGGCGAGGCTGCGCTAGCGTCGAGCCGAGCGGCAGGCGCTCCTTGAGGACTGGACCAGCGCGACCGGCGCCCGCCATGAACGACCGGAGCGAGAGAGCAAGGCAGGCCCCGCGATGGTGAGCGTGCCGGTCGCGGCGGGCGCGGGCGCATCCGCGCGCGCCTCCTCTCAAGATCGCGCCCTGGTCGATCGCCTCCTCGCCGGCGACGAAGCGGCCTTCTCGTTTCTCATCGAGCGCTACCACGCCCCGCTCATTCGCCTGGCGCTGCTCTTCGTTTCGAGCCGGGCGGTCGCCGAGGAGGTCGTGCAGGAGACCTGGGTCGCCGTCCTCGACGGCCTGCGCGCCTTCGAAGGCGGGTCCAGCCTGAAGACGTGGATCTTCCGCATTCTCACCAACCGCGCAAAGACCCGCGGCGTTCGCGAGGGTCGCTCGCTGCCCTTCTCATCGCTCTCGGACCCGGAGTCCGACCGGGAGCCCGCGGTCGACCCTGCGCGATTTCAGCCCAGTGGGGCGTGGGC
Source organism: uncultured delta proteobacterium (assembly GCA_963772225.1). Classification (GTDB taxonomy): domain Bacteria; phylum Myxococcota; class Myxococcia; order Myxococcales; family UBA5297; genus CAVYWD01. The sequence goes on from CAVYWD010000003.1 coordinate 253,547, forward strand.
GGAGCCGCCCCAGCGCTGGGACGACGAGACGCCCGAGCGGCTCCTGCTGCGGCAAGAGGCCATCCAATGCCTCGAAAAGGCGATCGCCGAGCTGCCTCCGAACCAGCGCGCCGTCGTGACGTTGCGGGACGTCGAAGGTCTCGAGTCCTCCGAGGTCTGTAACGTTCTGGAGATCAGCGAGACCAACCAACGTGTGCTCCTTCACCGCGCGCGAGCGCGGCTGCGGCGCGCCCTCGAGGAATTCACGGAGCGCCAGTAGGGCGTCATGCTCACCTGCCAGCAAGTGACAGAGCTCGTGACCGACTACCTCGACGGACGCCTGTCCTTCGGGGAGCGCATGGGTTTCCAAATGCACCTGGGCCTGTGTGGGCACTGCCGGGCCTACCTGCGCCAGATGAAGACGACGGTCCGAGCGCTCGGGGCGCTCCCCGCCGACCCCATCCCCGCGCCCATGCGAGACGAGCTCTTGGCCCGGTTCAGGCGCATGCGACCGCGCGAGAGCGCCGCCCCGGTTCGCTGGGCCGAAAAGGCCCTGGCCGCCGTCGAGGCCGCGCTCGGCGCTCGGCGCGGGCGGTGGGTGGCCGGGCTCGTCCTCGCTGCCTCGGTGCTCCTGATCCTGCTCTTGGGAGACCACGCGGGGCCCTTGGGCCACGGGCGCGACTGCCTGTTGACGGAGCTGTTCGCCGGTGCGGTTCCCCTCGCGCTCCTGGTCGCGCTGGCCTGGCGCGCCCCCGGTTGCCTCTCTCCCTGGAGCTTTGCGGCCGCGGCCAGCCTGGGGGCTTTCGCGGGCTACGGGGCGCTGCTCGCTACCTGTCCGCTCGCGCTCGGCGCGCCCCATGGCCTCGTCTTCCACGTCGGCGGCATCCTGCTGGCCGGCGGCATGGGGGCTGCGGCGTCGCAGATGCTGGCGGTCCGCTGCGCGAGATGAGGCGCATTTCTGGCCCCGGCTTGTTTCCCGCTTTCTGATAGATCCCGCAGGCGATGAAGCTCGGCCCGTACTCCCTCTCCTCCCCGTTCGTCCTGGCGCCCATGGCTGGGGTGAGCCAGATGCCCTTTCGGCGCATCGCGCGCGAGCTCGGCGCCGCCTTTGCGCCGACCGAGCTGGTGAGCGCCGAAGGGCTCTTCCGGAGGAGCGCGCGCACGCTCCGCTACCTGCGCCACGACCCGGCGCGCGAGGCGCCCTTCTGCGTCCAGCTCTTCGGGGGCGACCCGAAGCGCATGGCCGACGCCGCGCGCGTGGCCAAGGACGAGGGCGCGCAGCTCATCGACGTCAACATGGGCTGCCCGGTGCCCAAGGTCGTCAAGGGCGGCGCCGGGTCGGCGCTCATGACCGAGCCCGAGCGCGCCGGGGAGATCGTCTCGGCCATCGCCGCGGCCACCGGCCTGCCGGTCACCGCCAAGATCCGCTCCGGCTGGGACCGCGCCAGCGTCAACGCCTGCCAGGTGGCGCAAGCCCTGGAGCGGGGCGGCGCCTGCGCCGTCGCCGTCCATCCGCGAACCCGGGCGCAGGGCTATTCGGGGAAGGCGGACTGGAGCGTCATCGCCGCGGTGAAGCGCGCCGTGAAGGTCCCCGTCATCGGCAACGGCGACGTCGGCTCTCGCGAGGATGCGCTGCGCATGGAGCGCGAGACCGGCTGCGACGCCGTGATGATCGGCCGCGCCGCGCTGGGCCATCCGTGGATCTTCCGCGAGGTCCTAGGTGGCCCCACGCCGACCGCCTCCGAGCGCCTTGCGGTCGTCTTGCGCCACTTCGAGGAGCACGTGGCGCTGTTCGACGACGCCGTCATGGGCGTGCGCGGCTTTCGCCGGATGCTTCTTTGGTATGCCCGCGGCCTGCGAGGCGCGGCGCAATTCCGCGTCCAGGCGACGGGCCTGGACGATGCCGCCGACGTGGTGCGGGCCATCGCGCGCTTCTTCGGCGAAGCCGAGCCGGCCGAGGCCGGGCAGGAAGCGCTGGACGTCGACTATTCAGGGGCGCTCGGGTAAGGAATCGCGCAGAAATAGATGCTCCAGATCTCAACGTCCGAGGCGCCCGGATGGCGAGGCGCGAGGAGGGCGCATGCCAGAGGGCATGTAACCAACGAGCAACGACGCCAGCCGGGATGGATCGGACGTTGAGATGGAGCAGATATTTCGGAGCGATGACTAAGGCGGCCGGCGGGCGGCGCGCCTTTGCGCGTGTTAGCATGCGCCCCGTCATTTTCGGAGGCTTTCAAGGATGCAGAAGAAGCTGAAGGTCGGGGTACTTGGGTGCGACCGGAATGGTCGGCCAGCGGTTCGTGTCGCTCCTCGCCGAGCACCCATGGTTCGAGGTGACCGTCGTCGCGGCGAGCGCCGGCTCGGCGGGGAAGAGCTACGCCGAGGCGGTGCGCGGCCGCTGGGCCATGAAGGGAGCCGTCCCGGCGGCGACCGCCGGCCTGACCGTCCTGGACGCCTCCGAGGTGAACCGCATCGCGCCGTCGGTGGACTTCGCCTTCTGCGCGGTGGACATGCCCAAGGCCGAGACGGCGGAGCTGGAGGAGCGCTACGCGCGCGCCGAGACGCCGGTCGTCTCCAACAACAGCGCCCACCGCTGGACCCCCGACGTGCCCATGATGGTCCCGGAGCTCAACTCCGACCATGCCGCGGTCATCGAGTCGCAGCGGCGGCGGCTGGGCGTCAGGCGCGGGTTCATCGCGGTGAAGCCCAACTGCTCCATTCAGAGCTATGTGCCCGCCTTGCACCCGCTGTTGGAGTTCGGCCTGGAGAAGGTCGCCGTCTGCACCTACCAGGCTATTTCCGGGGCCGGAAAGACCTTCGAGAGCTGGCCGGAGATGGTGGACAACGTCATTCCGTTCATCAAAGGCGAGGAGGAGAAGAGCGAGAAGGAGCCGCTGAAGATCTGGGGGCGCGTCGAGGGCGGGAAGGTCGTCCCGGCCGAGCGGCCCGCCATCAGCGCCCAGTGCATCCGCGTGCCGGTGTCCGACGGGCACCTGGCCGCAATCTTCGCCTCCTTCGCGAGGAAGCCTGGCAAGGACGAGATCTTGAAGCGCTGGAAGGAGTTTTCGGGCAAGCCGCAGGCGCTCCGGCTGCCGAGCGCGCCGGCGCCGTTCCTCCAGTACTTCGAGGACGAGTCGCGCCCGCAGACCCGGCTCGACCGCGACGCCGGCGGCGGGCAGGGGGTGACCATCGGCCGGCTGCGCCCCGATTCCCTCTTCGACTGGCGATTCGTGGCGCTCTCGCACAATACGGTGCGCGGCGCGGCGGGCGGCGCGGTGCTCACCGCGGAGCTGCTCGCGGCGGAGAAGTGGATCGAGGCGAGGTGAGAGGCGAGCCAACCCCGTGTCCGTCCACGACGAGCCGAAGATCGCGGTCGCCCTCAAGTACGACAAGGAGGTGGACAACGCCCCCAAAATCGTCGCCAAGGGGATGCTCACCCGGGCCGACCAGATCCTGGAGATCGCCAAGAAAAATGGCGTCCCAGTCATGCGCAACGTCCCCCTCGCGCACGCCTTGAGCCACCTGGAGATCGGCGACGAGATCCCCGAAGCGCTGTACGACGCCGTGGCCGAGGTCCTCAACTACGTGTTCGAGGTTTCCCGCGAGGAAGCGGGAAGCTGACGTCGTCCATGCCCCGCGTGGGGCAACTTGTCAACCGCCGGCTCCATCCGCACTCTTCGCGGGCGCGCCGAATCCGTTGTCGAGCCCCAGAGAGAGCGCGCCGAGGTGGGAAATGAAGAAAGGTTCGGCGCCCCGGCAACCCGCGGAGTCGCATCCCAAGCCGGGCTCTCATGCCTGTCTGGTGGTGGGCGAGCCCAACACCCTAGGCGGAGCGCTGGACTACGTCGCCGAGGGCATCGAGGCGGGCGAGCCCTGCGCAGTCCTCGCCTACGCGCGGTTCAACGAGCGCCTCTCGGCGCAGCTCCGCGACCTGCACGGCGTCGACCTCCGCCGCGCCATGCTCGACGCTCGCCTCTCGTGTATGAGCGGCGCCAGCACTGCGCGTGCGATGCGCTCGGGCCTCCAGCAGTTCTTCAGCCACCGCCGCGGTCGCAAGGGCGGGCGGCTGCTCTGCTGCCTGGGCTTCGGGGAGGAGGGGTGGCCGGAGGACAGCGAGCTCCTTCAGCTGGAGGTCCAGCTGACCGAGCTGTGTACCGAGCTCAACGTGAGCGCGCTCTGCCTGTACGACACCCGGCAGCTCAGCGGCCAACTCCTGCTCGAGGGCGGCTTGGGTTGCCATCGCACGGTGATCGTGCGCGGCCAGGCGCAGAAGAACCCCTTCTTCTTCCATCCGGCGTCGCTCCAGCGCGAGCTGGCGGCCCGGCGCCGCGAGGAGACGCGGCTGCGCACGTGGATCATGTAGCGCGCGAGATTCCCGCTCGCGCGACGAGAAACGCCGCCGGCCCAGGTGGGCGCCGGCGGCGTCTTCGTGCCGATTCGTGTCACTCGCCTCAGCGGGCGCGCGCCTCGACCAACGCGATGAACTCGGGGGAGACGGCCGTCACCATCAACTGGTGCTGGTGCGGGTGCTTGCCGTCCATGGGGCCGTGCATGCCCTGGTGGCCCGGGCCGGCGCCTTTCTCGGGGCCGCCGTAGCCGCCTTCTTCCACTTCGCCGTCGGGGCCGCCAGCGGGGCGCGGGTCGAACTGGGCCAGGCTCTGGACCTGCTCCGGCGTCGCGATGGCGCGGGCCTTTTGGCGCAGGGCCTTCATCTTCTGGTGGATGTCCTTGAACTGCCCTTCGCCGCGGGCCTGCTTGAGGGCGTTCACCGAGGCGTCCGAGGCCACGCCGTTCTTTCGGATGTCGTCGCGGATTTGGGTGAGCGCGGCGGCGACCTGCGGCTTGCGCTTGGCCTGATCGGCGCGGATCTGCTCGAGCAGCGCCTGGCCATCTTTGAGGACGGGCAGGAGCTTTTGCGCCTGGTCCCGGCTCAGGTTGAGCAGGTGGTCGAGCTTGGCCGCGGCGATCTCTGGCGCAGGTGCTGGAGATCCGGATCGGCGGCGAGCGGCCCCGGCCCCACTGGATTGGCCGCCGCGAGCGCAGGCAGCGCGGCCAGGGCGAAAGCGAGAAGCTTCTTCATGAGTGCAACCTCCTGTTTGACCGGAGCACCCGAGGCGCGACCGCGAGTTAAACCGACGGGTCGGCTTGGAGGTCCGAGGGGCGGACGCCCTTCCCCGAGGCGATCTGGGCGAGCTTGAGCTCGAGCGCGTCCAGGAGCTCGCGGTTGCCGTCCTGGCGCCAAGCCGAGAGCCGCTCCTCGAAGGTCGGCAGGCGGGAGAGGAACCGCGCCAAGGCCTCCTCCGTGATCTGCGGAGCGAAGACCCCGTATCCCTCGCGCTCCAGGTACCGCGCGTTGAGAACTTGCTCGAACTGCCCGCCGACGGGCACACAGAGCATGGGCTTGTGCAGGTAGACCGCCTCGCCCATGAGCGTAAAGCCGCCGTTGGCGATCACCGCGCGCGCCGTCCGCAGGTCGTCGATGAACCCCTTCTCGCTGAACGGCCGATAGGTGAGGTTCTCGTCGACCAGGTCTTCCTTGAGGTCGCGCCGCAGGCCGTAGACCTTGCAGGGCAGCCGTACGGCCTTGAGGAGCGCGGGCAGGTCCGCATTGGAGGTCGAGGTGGAATAGACGAGGAGGTGCTCGCCTCGCTCCGAGCGAGCTGCGAGGATCTCCGGGCGGAGGATGGGCGGGTGGAGCGAGGTCCGCTCCTTGCGCACGGGCGGGTAGAAGAACGTGGCGACGAAGTAGTGCTGGCAGCCCGGGACCTTGCTTTTGACGATGCCCTTGGCCAGCTGAAAGTCCGCCTCGTACCCGGCGGTGATGGACGGGTCGTGCCGGCAGCGGTTGATGACCTGCATGTTGTCGATGCTCACGATCGGCAGCATCCAGTTGAGGGCGTAGAGGTAGGCGAAGCTGTCGAAGTCGGTGATCACGCACTCGGGCGTGAAGCGCTCTTTGATCTCGAAGTACTGGCGGATGTTCTCGGGCACGCCGCCCACCGCTGCCCTGGCGTTCTGCAGCGCGGTCTTCAGCTTGTTCACCGCGTTGTCCTCATAGGCGAGGGTGGCGCCCCAGATCTTGTGCACGTTCGGAAACCGCGCCGAGAGGAAGTCGTAGGCGCGCCCCGAGGCCACCACGGTCACCTCGTGGCGCGCCGAAAGCGCCTCGAGGATCACCCTCGACCGCGTGGCGTGGCCCATGCCCTCGCCGACGACGCCGTACAGGATTTTCATTGGGAGCTCCCTCCATTCACTCGGGGCCGGAAGCTCCGGCCTTGCGCTGCGCGGGCGGGCGACATAGTCCGCGAAGGCGGTAGGTCTCGCGGCCTGCTCTAGCGCCTGCGGAAGACCTGATCGCTCGGGGTGTAGGGGATCTCTTCGCCGGGAGGCGGCGGCGCGGCGGGATCGCGCTTCGGCCTCTTGACGACTCCGGGGCCGAGGACGGTTCCCTCGACGAGCTTCTTCGGCGCTTTCGCCTTCGGCGGCGCGCCGGCGGACGCGGGTTTCTTCGGACTCTTGCTCATGCGCCCCGGAATTGGACTCGCCCGCCGCCCTGGCGTCAAGTCGAGGTTTTTAGGGCGGCTCCGCGCGCGAGCCTCACCCCCCAACCCCCTCCCCGCTTGCGGGGAGGGGGCGAAGGGGGGAGAGGTCGTCGGCTCCCAGTCTTTCGACTCGACAAGCCCGAGATGGTCTGTCGGCTCACGCGAGTCGCCGAGTGCAAAGGCGTCCCACCTCGCCCGGAGCGAGAGCTTCTTTCTTGGCTTTAGCTCGTGCTCCGTTGGCGCCGGGCCAGGCTGACGTAGGCCTGGAACTCCGGCGAAGCCACGCGCATGAGGAGCAGGTGCACGGTCACCGGGCGATCGTCCTGGGCCAAGGTCAGCGTGCGCTGCTCGGCGTGGCCGATCTCCAGCTCGCCTGATTCGGCTCTGGCACGGTCGGGCAAGGTCAGCTGGAGCTGGACGTGATAGCTGCTCCCGTCGCGCTCGGGAAGGAGGTGCAGGTCGACCTTCGGCCTGTCGGGCTGGTCCGGGTCCAGGAGCCGCATGGTGAGCTCTCTCCCGCTCGCTCCCAAGAGCATGGGCTTGGCGATCACCCGGCCTTCGCTCTCGATCTGCAGGGCGAAGAACAGCTTCTCGTCCGACGGCCGCGCGAAGAGGCCTGCACAGGCGACCAGCAGGGCGCATGCGCCGATCAAAACCGCCAGGAACCGTCGGTCCATGTTGGTTCTCCTCCCACGGGTGTGCCGCGCACTCTGAAGCAAGACATACGCCATCGGCCACAGACGGCGAAACAGGCGGTTGCGTCTCGGGCCGCCGCCGCCTTTGCCAACTTGCCACGCCCGCGCGTGGTTAAATGCGACAGCTTGTCAACGCCTCGCCGGTCCACCGATTGCGCGAGCCGCTGCTGTATTCCGCGCTTCGGCAGCCGCGCCTCGCGCGCGCGGGGCCCGAGCTAGATTCCGCGAACCGTTCCATCCCGTCCAAGGAGGCGCCGTGGCGACAGACTGCCTTTTTTGCAAGATTATCGACGGTCAGATCCCTTCGAAGCGCGTTTACGAGGACGACCTCGCGACGGCCATCGAGGATCTCAACCCGCAGGCTCCCACGCACGTCTTGGTCCTCCCCAAGCGGCACATCGCGACGCTCAACGACTTCCTGCCGGCGGATGATGCGCTCATCGGCCACCTGGTGGCAGTCGCCGCCCAGATCGCCCGCGATCGCGGGCACGCCGAAGGCGGCTACCGCACCGTGTTCAATTGCAATCGCGACGGGGGGCAGACGGTCTTTCACGTTCACCTTCACTTGCTCGCGGGCCGATCGTTCCGCTGGCCGCCAGGGTAGACAGCCGGGGCGCGCCGTCCGTTTGGCCGGACGGAATAGGAGTGCCACGGGGAGCTCTAAACCTTCATGCCCGGCCGGGGGCCGGGCTGAAGAACGGCCCTTCGCCCGAAGGCCCGCGGGCCTCGACGAGCGCCGTCCCGTACAGCGCCTGGAGCCTCTCCGCGGTGAGGACTTCGCGGGCCGGGCCCTGGGCGACGAGCGCGCCTCCGCGCAGGAGCAGGGCGCGGTCGGACCAGCCGGCGGCCAGGTTCGGGTCGTGCAACGCGACCAGCACGCAGAGGCCGGCGTCGGCGAGCGCGCGCGCTCGATCCAGCACCTGCGCCTGGTGCCCCAGGTCCAGGAAGGCCGTCGGCTCGTCCAGCAGCAGGAGCCGGGGCCGCTGCGCGAGCGCGCGGGCCAGGAATGCCCTGCGCTTCTCTCCGCCGGACAAGGTGTCGATGGGCCGGTCCGCCAGGGCGAGGACGTCCGCCTGGCGCATCGCCTCCTCGGCGAGGCGCGCGTCTTCGGACCCCTCGAGCGCGAACCTCCCGAGGTGCGGCGCCCGGCCCATCAGCGCCAGCTCCCGGACGGTGAAGGGCACGTCGGCCGGCGGGTCCTGAGCCACCAGCGCGACCTTCTGCGCGACCGCGCGCCGCCCCAGCGCCGCGAGCGGGGTGCCCTCGAGCCAGACCTCGCCTTCGGCCGGCACCAGCCCGGCGAGGGCCCGCAGCAGCGTGCTCTTCCCCGCGCCGTTCGGCCCTAGCAAGGCGGTGACGGTGCCCGCCCTCGCCTCGAAGCTCGCGCCGCGCACGGCGGGCCGTCCGCCGTAATGGCAGGAGACCGACCGAGCCCTCAGGAGCGGGGCTCTCTGGGCGTCGTCAGCGAGGGGCACCGGCGCCACCCGCCATCGCTTCATCGAGCGCAGTGCGGCTCTGCTCCAGGAGCCTTTCCAGGTCCTTCAGGTTCTTCTCGGACGCGCTGCCGAGCTTGGCGCCGTACTGCTTCTCGATGCTCTCCCAGCTCACGCAGGTGTATCCGATGTCCTCGCACTTCTTGCGCGCGCTGAGTTCCTTCAGGTCTCGCTCGATGGAGTCGTGGAGCGCCTTGAGCCGCCGACGCAAGCCCGGTTGTCGGTCCGGTTGTCCCTGCGCCTTGCCGTCTGGCTCGTGCCCGGCTTGCGATGCGGTCGCCGCCGCCGCCGCCGCCGCCGCCGCCGCCGCCGGGGTGGGGAGCTCGGAGTCGACCGGCGCGGCCACTTCGGCTGGCGGCGCCCGCTCGGCGCTCGCGAGCGAAGGCGCCGCCGCGCCCTCGCGCTCCTCCACCAGCGCCTGCGGCGGTTGCTCGCGGGTATCCTGGCCGAGAGCAGGCGGGGTGACTCGCGGGAGCTCGGTTCCTGGCCCACTCGGGCGCAAGAGAAGGGAGGCGCCCGAGACGGCGATGGCGGCCAACCCGACGGCAGCGCCCAGGTAGAAGAGCTGGCGCTTCGGCTCGGAGAGCGCGGGGTTCGCCTCGGGCAGCGGGCCTCCCGGCGGCGCCCTCCGCCGCGCCTCGCCCTCGGGCCGAGCGCCGAGCCGCTGGGCTGGCTTCGCTGCCTCCACCGCGGCGGAGCTCGGTCGGCGAGCCAGCGGCGCCTTGGCGGCCGAGGCGCTCGTCGGGTGGCGCGACAGCACGGGCGGCGCGTTGGCGCCCTGGGCCGCATCGGACAGGAACTGGGCCGAGACGAAGACCGTCGATTCCGATGCCGGAGCGGGCGCCGAGGTGGGGGCCTTGCCCTTGACGGCGACGGGCTCGGTCGCGTCCTCGCGGGAGCCGGGCGAGCTCGAGGGCAAAGTCGCCGCGCGCGCGCGGGGCGCTTCCAGCGCCGGGCCGCCGGGAATCGTGACCGACCCGTCGGAGGCGGGCCCGGGCGCCGGCACCGACAGGCGGCCCATGGCGGGCGTCGGCTGGGGCGGCGTGGGGCGGCGCCCGGGGCCGGTCGGCGCCGGCCGCAGGATGGGAACCGGGACCGTTGGGGGCTCTGGCTCACCGGGCAGAAACCCGGGCGGAACGAGCTCGGTGGCCTGGCGACTCAGCGGGAGTGGCTGGGGCGGCGTCGCAAGCAGCTCGGTCGGCCCAGGCGGCGGCACGGCGAAACCGGGACCCGCGGCCGGGACCTCCGAGGCTTCGGCCCGCCAGCGTGAGAGGGTGGACAGCGCCCGCCGCTCGCTCTCGTGCTCGGCGGCGAAGAGGCCGCGCAAGACCGCAGCCAGGGCCTCCGGGCCCGCCGCTGGGTCGACCTCGAGCATGGCCGCCGTCAGCCGCCCGCGCATCTCCTCGGCGCTCTGGAACCTCTGGGCCGGGTCCACCGCGAGGGCCTTCTGGAGCGCCTGCTCCAGGGAGGCCGGGAGCTCCGGGCGCAGGGCGCGGATGGGCGGGATTTCGGGGTTGGCGGCGACGCGCAGGATGTCGTGGGGCTTGATGTCGTCGAATGGGTTCTTGCCGGCGAGCAGCTCCCAGAGGCAGATCCCGGCCGCGTAGAGGTCGCTGCGGCGGTCGGCGGGGGCGTGCCGTGCGACCTCGGGCGCCATGTAGAAGAACTTGCCCAGCACCATGTGCGGCAGCGTGCGGCCCAGCGTCTGGGCGCTCTTGGCCAGCCCGAAGTCGATGACCTTGACCTCGCCCTCGTACGAGATGAGGACGTTCTGCGGCGAGATGTCGCGGTGGACCAGGTTGAGCTCGCGGCCCTGCTCGTCCTTCTTGCGGTGGGCGTAGGCCAAAGCGTCGAGCACCCGCACCATGACGAAGAGGGCGAGCGCAGGGGGGATGGGGCGCTTGAGCTCGCGGGCCCGGGCGGCGACCTTGCGCAGGTCTTTGCCGTCCACGAACTCCATGGCGATGTAGTACTCGCCCGCCTCCGAGTCCATGTCGAGGACCTGGGCGATGGAGCCGTGCTGCAGCTGCACGACCATTCGCGCCTCGTCCAGGAAGCGCTCGACGAAGGCCGGCTCCTGCGCGAGCTGCGGCAGGATCTTCTTGATGACCACCAGCTTCTGGAAGCCCTCGGCGCCGCTGAGGCGCGCCAGGTACACCGCGCCCATGCCTCCGGTCGCCAGGTGCGTCAGGAGCGTGTAGCGGCCGAAGCTCTGGGGCGAAAAAGGGCGCAGGCCGCGGCTGGTCGTGGACATAGGGTTCTGGGCTCGCCGGCCCGGACCGTGGGGCAGGATCGCTCGTGGATGTCCGGCCACTCTACCAACAACGCCCCTCGGGCGGAAATCACCCGGGGGCCCGGCGCGGCCCGGCCGACCCGAGCCGGCTGACGGCGGAGCGAAGACGGGCTTTCGCGCAATTGCGGCCTTGGAGCGGCGGATTCCCTGTGGGCGTCGCCGGATCCGAAGGGGACCGGCAGGGCCATCGCCGAGTTCTCGACCCTGCGCAGGACCGCCTACTCCGTCGAAGAGGCCGCCGGCCTGTTCGGAGTGAACCCGAGTCGCATCCGGCAGAGGCTGACGGCGCGCCCGCCGACGCTCTACGGCCTCAAAGAGGCCGGAGCGTGGCGGCTCCCGCGCTTCCAGTTCGATGGGCGCCGGCTCATCCTCGGGATCGACCGCGTGGTTGCCGCCTTGCCTTCCGACGTGTCGCCCGTCGCGGTGGCGCGCTGGTTTGCCTCGCCGTGCCCGGACCTGGAGGTGGGTGATGTCGCCGTCAGCCCGAGGGAGTGGCTTCGGGCGGGAGGCGACGCGCTCGTTGCGGCGGAGGTCGCCCGAGGGCTGTGAGGCCGAGCTTCGCGCCTCGGGGTTTGGGCCGCCGGGCGATGTCACGGCGATCAGCCGCCCACGCGCTGGAGGAAGCGCTCGCGACGCTCGGCCGGCCAACGGCCGCAGAAGGCGGGCTTCTGAGCCATGATGCGCCGGGTGCACAGGCTGCAGGTCGGCGTGCAGACCTCGATGGGCTCCGGTGCGTCGCCGCGGGCCTTCTTCGGCCAGAGCGGGTCGGCGAAGAGGACGCGGCCCAGCCCGACCAGGTCGGCCTTCCCCTCGCGCAGGATCTCCTCGGCGGCCTCGGGGCGCTGGATGCGGCCGGCGGCGATGACCGGGACGCCTGGCAACGCCGCCTTCACGGCCGCGGCGAACGGCACCATGAATTGCTCTTTGCGATCCTCCTCGATGTAGCGCGGAAGGGCGAAGGAGTCGTAGCAGCCGATCATCACCGAGAGGTAGGCGGCGCCCGCGCGGGCGAGCTCGCGGGCGAAGGGGACGGTCTCGTCGAGCGTCAGGCCGCCCGGGACGAACTCGTCGGCGAGCAGCCGGTAGCCGACCGGGAAGCCCGCGCCCACAGCGCCCCGGACGGCGGCGAGCACCTCGAGCGGAAAGCGCATCCGCGCCGCCAGGTCGCCGCCGTAGCCGTCGCGGCGGAGGTTCGTGCGCGGGGAGACGAACTGCGTGAGCAGGTACCCGGTGCCGCCGTGGAGCTCCACGGCGTCGAACCCGGCCTCCTTGGCGCGGCGCGCGCCCTCGGCGAACGCCCGGATGACGCGGTCGATGTCGGCCGGCTCCATGGCCTTCGGGGTGACGCCCCAGGTCTCGACGGCGGAGGGCGCAATACGGTCGGGCCGGCGCGCGTAGCGGCCGGCGTGGTGGAGCTGGAGGACCGCCGGCGCTCCGCGGCTTCGAATGGCGGACGCGAGCTTCGCGAGGCCGGGGACGAAGCGGTCCTCGGAGATGAGCAGGGTCCGCGGGTTGCCCAGGCCGCACGGCTCGACGGTGACGTTCTCCACCACGACAAGCCCTGCGCCCGAGTCGGCCATCTCGCCGTAGTAGTCGAGGACGAGGTCGTTCACCGCGTTGTCGGGATCGGGGTAGGCGAGGTAGAGCGGCAGGCAGACGACGCGGTTCTTGAGCTCGAGGGGGCCGAGGCGCAGGGGCGAAAAGAGCAGGGGGTGCATGGGGCCTCGTTCACGAGTGATTGCGCGAAGGCTAGCACGCGCGGCCGGGCTTAGGAGGCGAGCGCGGCGGTCGTGAGCCGCAGTGGCCACAGGCGCAGGTTTCGCTCTGGCAATGGTCGTTGGCGTTGCAGGGATTGTCCGGCGGGAGCTTCGCCGAGCAGGAGTCGTTGCTGCAATGGTCCTGGGCCGACTGGCAATCGGCGTCGGGGGTGCACGCTTGGCCAATCGCCCGGGCGGCGCTGACGCCGCCGGAGCAGAAGCTGGTCTGGTCTAAAGCTCAGTCGCCCGGTCGACTGAACAGGCGTTCGGATTCCTTCCTGTTGCCGCCTTCGGCCCTTCCGAATGGATTTCGATCACCTTACCTGTCAGCATCTGTCCGGCGTTTGGCGGCGAATTCACTCTTGCAGGCAAAGCAGCCTCAGAGAGCTGCTGCTACACAGGAAGCTGTCCGAATCAAAAATGAGACTCGGGTTCGTGTTTGAAATCCATATCAAGTCTTGCCCGCTGCCGCTCGTGGATGTGTAGTTGTTGCATGTGCTGGCCATGGTGCCGGTGGAGGTCCAGCTCAACGCTCCATTCCATGCGGTTGATTCGTACCACTTGGTCCCGCTCGCATTCACCACCGGCGGTGTGTCCATCATCGCGCCGGAGAACAGCGCCTGCGCCGTGGATGCGAGCGGTAGCCCGTCCGCGCGCACCCACGGCGCGCCGGATGTTTCGAAGCGCGACTGCACGGAGGAAGTAATCGTGGCGAGGGCGGCGAGGTAGGTGCCGCTCAATCCCGCGGCGCTGGCTTCGGATGCGCAAATCGCATCGGCCGCCGTGATCCCGCCGCCCGAGACAAAGAACTCGTCGCTGACGAAAGCGCGCCGCCCGGCTGTGGGGGTCGCCGTGACAGGGGTCGTCCGGCCCACCTCAAAGCAGTAAAGATTCGCTGGCTCGTTGCATTGGAGTCCGAAATACGCGGTAAACAATGTTTCTCCGGCGCTTGACGAGCCTCCGAGCGCCGCGTCGCTGGAGGTGGTGCTCGTATAGTTGGCGCAGCAGGTGTTGGCTGTCGTGGCCAGCGTCCCATCGGCCGCAGTGTTCGTGAGGACATCTCGGGACCCGAGGTCGACGCCGAACTCGTCGACCCGCGGCGGGTACATGAGCCTCCCATTTGCAAGATCGGTGGTTGTATCGATGAACGGTTTGCCATCCGGGCGTACCCAGCCACGCGAGGTCCCTAGCCTGGTAATCGCATTCGTGGCGCCGGTCCCGTTGGTTGAGAGCCAAGCTCTGTAGGTCCCCGTCAATCCCGCGTCCGTGGCGCGCATCTGGCAGATGGCGTCGGCGCCGGCCAGCCCGCCCAGCGCTCCCGCTGCATAAGTCGTCGAAGTCACGAAGATGAGGTTCGCGTCAGTGATCGGGAAGATAATCCTGTTGGAGGTACCTCCGCCCGGCGCGGGATTCACGACGGTGATCGTGGCGGAGCCCGCACTGGTGATATCCGAAGCCGGTATTTGCGCCGTGAGTAGGCTCGCGCTCACGAAGGAGGTGGCGACGGCGGCTCCGTTCCAATCTACGACGGACGAGGAGACGAACCCGCTTCCCACCACGGTGAGACTGAAATCAGCTCCGCCCGCTGAGGCGATGCAGGGCAGAGAGGAGCTGATGACGGGGACGGGATTCTGCTCAAGGATGGCGAAAGAGGCCGCGCCGGACGTGCCACTTGGCGGAGGGTTCACGACGGTGACGCTGGCGGCGCCCGCGGTGGCGATGTCCGAGGCGGGTACGATCGCCGTGAGTTGGCTGGCACTCACGAAGTCGGTTGGGAGGGCGGCCCCGTTCCAGTTCGCGGTCGAACTGGCGACGAAGTTACCCCCGTAGACGGTCAACAGGAAGCTCCGCCCACCCGCGGTAGCCATGGATGGGGCGATCGATCTGACAATCGGAGACTGGAGGTTGTCGGCGCCGCCGTCGCTCGGTTCGTCCGCGGACCTACAGACCCCATCGCGACAGGTGCTTCGCTCCCCTGTCGTACTCGGACTGCAGTCGCTGTCGGCCTTGCACAGGCCTGGGATGGTGTCATCGCACGCCGCAAAAAGAAGCGCGGCGATCATTATTGCTCGTTCCATGATTCCCCCACCTCAACGCAAGGGCTGCTGCCCAGTGTACAGCCGTTTCAGCAGTTCAGGGCAGGATGCCAATGGACCTTTTCTCTTGCTTCCTTACCCGAGAGTTGCCGCGCGGTCAAACAATTCGATGCGTCTGCCACGTTCTCGAAGGCGCCGACTTCCACGCTCAACGCCGGACTCGCTGGTGCCCTGGCCCCTGAGGTTCCAATCGCCGGGATTCCAAGCGCGCTCGCCCGTCGATGCCGAGGCGAGTTCGCGACGCGAAGGGCGCAGTACCACCTCGGCGCCGTTTTTGCCGGCGATATGCGATGGCACATGCGGACCGCTCATACCCCCGGCCGCGTGTGCTGCTCCGAATCCTCCTCAATGACCTCGAAGACCGCGACCTTCTGCTTCTTCGGCTTGAGCTCGCGCTCGCCCAAGGGAGCCACATCGAACCGCGCCCCAATGGCCGCCAGCGTCTTTCCGGTGATGAGCACCTGCCCTGGCGCGGCCATGGCATGGAGCCGCGCCGCAATATTCACCGGCTCGCCCAGGGCAGTGTAATCGATGCGGCTGTCCCCGCCCAAAGTCCCGGCGAGCACCATGCCGGTATTCAGCCCGAACTTCACTCCGCAACGCTCCTCGAGCGGGCGGTGGGCCATCATCTCCACGAATTCCTTGCGGCAGGCCAAAGCGCACCGCACCGCGCGCGACGCGTCGTCGCCCTTGGCGTAGGGCGCGCCGAAGATGGCCATCACCGCGTCGCCGATGAACTTGTCCACCGTCCCGTCGAAGCTGAAGATGACCTTGGTCATCCGGGCGTAATATTCGTTCAACAGGCTCACCAGGCGCTGCGGCTTCAAGCGCTCGATGAGGGCGGTGAAGCCGGCGATGTCGCCGAACATCACCGTCGCCTCTTTGGGCTCCATGGAGGCGCCCATGCGGGCGCCCGACTTGAGCTCGGCGATGGCCCGCTCGATGACCGCCGGGCCGTGAAAACGTTCCAGCGCGCGGCGGACCTGCTGCTCCTGGAGCACCTTCTCCTTGAGCCGCCACTTCTCCACGCCGCTCGCGGCCATGTAGGCGATGGCGCTGACCACGTCGACCAGGCGCTCGAGCGGCATGGCCTCCTGGGCCAGGGCGTCGCGGTTCAAGTAGACGAGGCCGATGAGCTCGTCGCCGTGGAGCATGGGCGCGCAGAGGACCTGGTCCACGTCGTAGAGCAGCACGCTCTCGCGGGCCGAGAAGCGCGCGTCGCCCTTGGCGTCCACCACCGCCATGGCCTTCCGCTTCTGCGCCACCTCCGCGAGGATGGCGTCGGACACCGGCACCTCGCCCTTGGCCAGCGCCTCGGAGTGGCGCACCACCGCCGGGATGAGCTTGTTGCGCTCGTCCTTCAAGAGCGCCACGCCGGTGCGCGCCTGCGCCACTTTCACGACCAGGTCGATGACGTGGTTCAGGAACTCGGTGAGGCTCGCGGCGGTGGCGAGCTTCTCCGAGATGCGGATGAGCAGCCACAGGCTCTCGTACTCGTGGGCGGCCGACTCGCCGGACTGAGTGGCGCGCGCCTTGCCGAGCTTGAACTGGCCGGTGTCGACCGCCTCGAGCTCCTCGAAGCTGGAGACGAACGGGTTCTCCGCGAGGCCGCGCTCGACCAGAACCTCGGTCATGATGGGCACGCCGGTGAGGCCGCTGGCGTGGAGGATGTCGGCGTCGATGGGGTCGGTCTTGGCGCTCTCGGCGGGGTGCGGCTGTCGGATGGAGAGCGAGTTCTCCCCGACCTGGATGACGTCGCCCGGCTTCACCGCCCGCACGCCGGCGACGGCCTCCCCGTTGAGCAGGCTGCCGTTCCGGCTTTTCAGGTCCTCGACGGTCAGCTGGTCCTTGGCGACCTCGATGCGGGCATGCCGCCGGCTCACCTGCTCCCCGGACAGGACGATGTCGTTGTTGTCCGCTCGGCCCAGGAAGGTCGGGCCGTCCGGCAGGTCGTACGAGGTGTCGAAGTAGCCGGGGCCGTTGATGACGATCTGCCACATGTCGTAGAGGCCCGTAGGCGCCGAGAGCGAAGCGTTCAAAGAAGCTTGCGAGCGCGGGGGCGATCGTAGGGGGCCGGCCGCGAAGGTGTCAATTCGGGGCGCCCTCGAGCGGCTCGCGGTGACGGTCGAGCGCCGGGAGCCGTCGCCTCGAACGGGCGGAGCCTCGACTTCAGCGGAAGGCTACGGTCTCGCCGAGCGACTCGTCGAGGTTGCAGCCGCCCCACTCGACCACGGTGAAGCCCTCGCGTCGCCGGAGCTCGAGCTCCGGGTTGCCGGTAGGCACCGGGGCCTCGGCAGCCCGGAAGATCATGAAGAGCCGGATGACGCTGTCGGGCTTCGGGATGATCTCCATCCGCGCGTGCCGCTCGTACTCGGCCTCGGTCAGGAACTGGATGACGCTGTGCTTGTTCTGCTCCAGGTGCGGCAGCCAATAGGTGACGAAGTCGGTGCGCTCGCGGTCGCTGAGCGCGAATCGGGCCGCGGCCTTCTCCAAGAATCCCTCGATGTCCTTGCCTGAGACGCAGTGAGAGCGAGCCGGATCGAGGTCGAAAGCGCCGGCCTTGCGCCCTTCCCAGAAGAGGTACGAGTACCGGCGCTCGGTCCGCGGATTCGAGCAGGGAGCCGCTCGGATCGGCGATGAGGCGCCAGGCGCCGTTTTCGCCCTTGGGGTACTGGGCGGTGAAGATGCCGTCGATCTCGATGCGGACCGAGAGCTCTGTGGGCTTGGGGGGATAGAAATAGACGACGGGTTTGCGGAGTGTGGGTACCGGCCCACCCGAGCTCATGTTGAAGTCGGCGACCTCGGTGCAGACCGAGATCATCCCCGGCCTTCCTGCGTCCTTGGAAAACGCCAGCCCTGTCGGGAGGGCCTCCCCCTGGCCGTAGACCATGAGAAATGGGCGATCCTGCTTGAGGTCGTAACCCTGGTCCTTCAGGTTGCGGAGCGCGTCTGCTCGCTTGACCGGGTCCTTGACGCGCTCTTTGATGAACGATTCGAGGGAGGCGTTCTTCCACTCCGCCTTGACGAAAGGCTTCTGTCCCTCGAACTGGATGTTGAAGCCACCCTCCTTGTTTCTCTCGACGTGAATGCCCCGGGTCCTCGCCCCGGCGCGCTCCGGGTTGGCGGTGAGGGTCTTGCCATCCTCGGACATCTTGAAGGCGTAGTGCGCCAGCTCAGAAGGGGCCTGCTCCAGCGACTTGCGCACCGCGTTCAGTTGGTTCGTCTGCATCTGCAGCCGCGCGGGGTCCGGGGAAAGAGCGCCGAGGCTCACGCCCTGCTGGTCGCCGCGTTTATCATCGAAGCC
This sequence comes from uncultured delta proteobacterium, assembly GCA_963772225.1. Taxonomy (GTDB): domain Bacteria; phylum Myxococcota; class Myxococcia; order Myxococcales; family UBA5297; genus CAVYWD01. Next base: position 271,706 of record CAVYWD010000003.1, read on the forward strand.
ATCCGTATTTCCATTCCAGGGCTTCGACTCCGGAGGGACCGCGTTCCCGAAGCGCTCCCGGAGATAGTTCGCCGTGGCGCGGAATTCGGGCTCGCTTAGTGTCGCGCCTCCAGTCTCGGCTCGCTCTTTGTTGATCCTGGCCAGGTCCTTCTTGTCCGGCACTCCGTCGGGGGCGGCATTCAGGAGCTCGCGTGCGCTTTCGGCAGTCGCGTCCCGCTGCCAATTCTTGCCGAACAGCTTGGTGAGCCCGGATATCGCGAGGTTGCTCGGCCCCGGCTCCGAACCGCGGTTGGCAAAGCTTGCAGTGCTTGCAACGGAGGGTTGCCCATTTTGATGGAGCCGTCCGAACTTTCTGCCATGGTAATCCCCGCCTTCTGTAGGTCTATGGTACGAGCTCGCAGCATTCTGGAAAGCGCACTATGCCACCGTGCCGGGGCCGGTTCAAGCAACCGGTTACGCTCCAGTCACCCGCCCTCACCGCGCCGCGGCGAGCGGCGGCAACCCGAACAGCCGCTCGGCATTCCGGTGATAGACGTCGTGCAGCACCTCCTCCGGCAGCCCGATGGCGTCGACCGTCCAGCGGCCCTGGATGGGCGTCGGGTGCGGAATGCGGCGCTCCGACCCTTCGAAAAACTTCCAATGAAGCATGAAGAACCGGTCGGCATCGGCCGGAGTGGGCGGCGGTCCGGGCATGGGCGCGCCCAGCGTCAGCTCGCCGTCGAAGGCGCTGAAATCGGTGCCGAAGAGAATGCGCTGCCTATGCTCGATGAAGATCGCCCGCAGCTTCTCGGGCGACATCCGGCCTATCTCCCCGACCCGCGCGGCGGTGTCGACCAGGAGGTTCGGGTGCCGATCGAGCAGCGCCGCCACGCGGGCGGGGTCCTCGGGGTCGTTGCCAAAGTGCACGCCGATGAAGGTGGTGCCCGGATGCCGCTGCACGCGCGCCTCGAACTCCTGGAACAGCTCGTCCCAGGTCGGGAAGCCCGGGCCGTAGAAGCTCCAGTTCGGGTTGAGCGACAGCTCCTCGTAGCGCTCGTTGTCCGGCGTGGGCGGGCGGAAGAAGGCCTTGGGGTCGCCGACGTGGATGGAGACCGGGAACCCGAGCTTCCCGCACTCCTCGAAGATTGGGTCGAGGCGCGGGTCGTCCACCCGCACCCGCGCGCCGGTCGGGTCAGTGAACCCCAGCCCCAGCGCTTTGTAGATTTTGAGGCCCCGCGCGCCCTGGGCCTTCGCCCGCCTCAGCAGGGCGAGCTGCGCCTCCAGCCAGCCCGGCTCCAGAAAGTGGCGGTGCGAAAGGTTGGCGAAGACCAGCACGCGCCCCTGAAAGGGCTTGGCCGCGGCGAGCTGGGCGTCCAGCATCGGGCCGTTCCCACCCGAGAGGTTGACCGCGCCCACGACGCCGCTGCGGCCGAAGAGCTCCATGACCGGGGCGAGCTCCGCGGGGCCCAGGTGGGCATGGGCGTCGAAGCGCGGGATGGACCGCGCCGGCACCTCGCGGCGGGTGCAGGCGCCCCCGAGGAGCAGGGCAAGCAGGGCGAGGAGGGCGAGGAGGGCGCGGCGCACCGGGCCATCATCCATCAGAACACGGCCCGCCGGCCAACCTAGGATTCTCTAGGCCGCCGCGCGACCGGACGTGGGCGGTGCCGCCGCGCGCTCTCGGCTCCAGTCGTGCCGCCCGGTGATCTGCATCATGACGAACAGCGTGGCGATGGCGCCGGCGGTGATGGCCAGGCCGGTGAACCCCTCCCAGAAGAAGGTGAAGGAGAACAGCACCAGGTAGACGAGCTGGGCGATGCCCATGGAGCGCAGCGCGAAGCCCCAGCCCACGAACAGGCGCGCGTAGGTGACCCCGAGGAAGATGCTCACCGCCGAGGACGCCAGGAACGCCGCCTGGATGGACACGTGGTCCACCAGATACGCGAAGAGCAGGTGGAAGGAAAAGAACGCGCAGCCGAAGAAGAAGTAGTTCATCGGGTGGATGGCCTTGCCCCGCGCCGCGGCGAGCACCGCCACCACGAAGAAGAAGAACAGCAGGCCCACGGGCGCGAAGAAGGTGATGCGCGAGGCGAGCGGCCCAGGGTTCAGCTTCTGCGGCAGCTCGATGGCGATGGGCGAGTGGGTGACGATGCTCTGGAAGCGCCAGGTGCCGCTCCAGCCGGTCGCAGTCGGAGCGTGCGCCGACGGGGAGAGCGAGCCCGCCGGGAAGTCGACGCCGCGGAAGTTGGTCTCGACGGCGAGCGCGAAGTCGCGCGCGCGCCCCTCGGCGCCCGAGAGGCCGCCGTCGCGGTCGCCGTATTGCCAACGCGAGGTGCCGCGCGAGCGGTAGCCGGCGCTGAAGGTCGCGGCTTCGCCCGCCTCGAGCTTGCGCGTCCAGCTCGCGTCGCCCGCTCCGAGGGTGGTCTCGACCGGCTTCCCGTCCTCGCCCCGGATCTCGAAGCCGTCGTACACCCCGTTCCCCGACTCGAGCGGGAAGGCGAACGAGAAGAATCCGCGCCTCCGAGGTCGTGTTGCGGAATCGATACCGCCCCTGGAAATCCACCTCGTAGGTCGGGAACCAGAGCAGCCCTTTGCGCCGGTGCTCGAGGGAGAGCTTCGCCTTGGCCTCGGTCGCCTCGAGCGCGATGGGCACCTCGAAGCTCTGCTCCCGCTCGACCACCGAGGTCGCCGGCCGGCCCGCGGCGTCGGTGAAGCTCGCGGTCTCTTTCACCGTGCGCAGCTCGGTGTAATGCGCGCGCGGCGGCGCCTGGTGCCGCTCCGGGCCCCAGAGCTGGTGCACCTCGGCCGCCAGCTCGCCCGTCCCCTCGCCGGTCCGTTGAAGGAGGGTGGCCCCCAGCGCGAGCCACGCCACCGCACAACACGCCCAGATGAATCCGATGAGAAAGAGTCGCTTCATGGCTCGGCGCTGTACGCAAGGCGCGTTCCACGCTGGCTCTCACAGGGCGTGAAAGGCAGCGACGCGCGCCGCCGCTCCTCAGGGATGCGCCGGCCACCTCGCTCGTACCTCCCGCGGGAGCCTTGCCGTGGGCGGGCGGCCGCAGCGCCGCGGCCGAACTCCCGCGGAGGGTCGCTTCGCCGGCGCCGCGGCGCGCGCCCCGAAGGTCGGACCGAGCCCGCTCCAGTGCGCACGAGGGGCGCACCGCCGGCAATTCGTGGAAGGCGCCGCCGCCCGCGCCCGCGCTCGCTAGATTGCCCCGCGCTCCTTCCGCCCGCTCCTCAATCTGGCCCGATGCCTTGCCCCATTCCCGCAGCACGGGACTGCCCTCGCGCATGATCTGCACCCGCACGCCGCCGCTCTTCGCCGCCCTCCTGATCGCCCTCTCGGCCGGATGCCGATGCGGCGATCCGCGCGTCATCGCCCCGTCGCGCGAGAGGACCGCCGTGGCCGCCGCGCCGTCGCCCCTTTCGGCGCTCCTCTTCGTGGCCCACCGCAGGGGGGGTGTTCGCGGCCGAGGGCCTGGACGCGGTCTTCCTGCCGACGGCGTCGGCCGCGGAGGAATTCGACGCCGTGCTCTGGGGCCGCCCGGCATTGGCCGAGGCCGAAGAGGCGCCGACGCGCCGGCGCCCAACTTCCTCGAGCTCATCGACGCGCAGTTCCTGGAGGCGGTGGACCTGCCCGCGATGCGAATCGCCGGCAGATAGGAGCGGCCGATGACCCTGCGAGCGAGACTGACGCTGGCGGCGCTCATGCCCGCGGCCATGGCCGTCATCATCGGCGTCGCGCTGTTCGGCTCCCTCCGCGCGCTGGAGCAGGGCCGCGCCCGGATGCTGGCCGCCGAGCAGGTGGTGACGAGCACGCACGAGCTCGTCGGCTTGGCGCACGCCTACGTGCTCCACCCGGAGGACCGGCCCCGCCAGCAGTTCCTCGCCGTCCACCAGGCGCTGAGCGCGCGCCTGGCCGCCGTGGAGCTCGACGACCGCCGCCAGCGAGAGCTCCTGGAGGGAATCGGCCGGGACAGCGAGGCGGTGAAATCGGCGTTCCTGAGCCTGGTCGCCTCGCACCGGCGTGAGCCCCGCGGCCCGGAGTCCGAGCTCGTCCACGAGGACCAGGACCGGAGCGCCGGACAGGTCCTGGTCCGAGCGCAGGACGTCGTCGCCGACGCCGTGGCGCTCAAAAGCCTGATCGGCGACGAGGTAGCCACGGGCCAGCGGAAAAACGTCGCGCTGGTCCTGCTCCTCATCGTGGCCGTCGCCGCCCCGCTCACCGCCGCGATGAGCGCCATGCGCCGGACGACCGCGGCCGCGCTCGAGGCCCTGAGCCGTGGCACTGCCGCGGTCTCCTCCGGGGCCATGGGCCACCGCATCGGCTCCACGTCGCGGGACGAGGTGGGCCAGCTCTCCCGCGACTTCGACCGGATGACCGTGTGGCTCCAGGAGACCACGGTCTCCCGCGACGCCCTCGCGGCCCAGGTGCGCGAGCGCCTGCGCGCCGAGGAGGACTTGCGGGGGCGCGAAGAGCGGCTGCGGCTCGCCCTGAGCGCCGGGCGCATGGCTGCCTGGGACCTGCACCTGCCGTCCGGCGAGGCCGTCTGGAGCGAGGAGCACGACAGGATGCTGGGCTACGAGCCCGGGTCGGTGAAGCCGAGCATCGGCGCGTGGATGGAGCGCGTCCACCCCGCCGACCGAGAGGCGACCGCCGCGCGCCTCCGGGCCAGCCTCGAGCAGGGCAGCGACTGGGCCGCGGAGTTCCGCACGCTCTGGCCCGACGGGACCGTGCGCTGGGTGGAGGTGCAAGGCCGCATCGAGCGCAGCGCGGCCGGCAAGCCCCTGCGCCAATACGGCGTCATGCGCGACACCACCGAGCGCAAGCAGGCGGAGACCCTGCGCGCCGCGCTCAACTCCATCCACCAAATCATCCACTCCACGCTCGAGGTCGGCGAGATCCTCCAGAAGGCGCTGGTCGAGGCCGCGCGGGCCGTGGGCAGCGACTCGGCGGTGGTCTCCCTGCGCGAGGCGGACCAGTGGAGGGTGAAGTACGTCTACGGGCTTCCCCTGGCGGCCGTGGGCGCGCGGATGGGCGACGACGAGGAGCGGCACGCGCTCCTCGCGGTCCAGACCCGGCGGCCGGTGGCGGTGGACGACGTCCTGCGCGACGGGCGCGTCAACCGCGCGCACCTGAAGCGCTGGGGCGTGCGCTCGGTCTTGGCGGTGCCGCTCCTGGTCCGCGAGCGGGCGCTGGGCGTGCTCTTCCTGAACTTCCACGCGTCGGCCTTCGCATTCCGCGACGCCCACGTCGACTTCGCCGAGAAGCTCGCCACGGCCCTGGGGCTCGCCCTGGAGAACGCGCGCCTCTTGGCGAGCCTCCAGCAGGAGCTCTCGGAGCGGCGCCTGCGCGAGGAGCGGATCGCCCTGCTCACCCGGCTGTACGCGGTGCTCAGCCGCGTCAACGAGGCCCTGGTGCGGATCCGCGGTGAGGAGACGCTGTTCCGCGAGGTCTGCCGCATCGTCGCGCAGGACGGGGGCTTCCCCCTCGTCTGGATAGGCCTGGTCAAAGGGCCGGAGGTGGTCCCCGCCGCGGGGTGCGGGCCGTCCGCCGACTTCCTGGAGGGGGCGCGCGTGGAGGTCGACGGCGCGCTGGGCACGGGCCCCACCGGCACCTGCATCCGAGAGGACCGGCCCGCGGTCGTCGACGACTTCGACGTGAACCCGGCGACGGTGCCCTGGCGCCCCTCGGCCCAGCGCCATGGCTTTCGCGCCTCCGCGGCGTTCCCGCTGCACCGGCAAGGCAGGGTCATCGGCGCGATGACGCTCTACTCCCAGCGGCCTGGCGCGTTCGACCCCGAGCACGCCGGGCTGCTCGCGGCGCTCTGCGCCGACCTCTCCTACGCCCTGGACGCCTTGCGCCAGGAGGAGCTGCGCTCCGAGGCCGAGCAGGCGCTGCGCGAGCGCGAGCGGAGCCTGCGCGAGGCCGACGAGCGCAAGAACGAGTTCCTGGCGGTCCTCTCGCACGAGCTGCGAAATCCCCTGGCCCCCATCGCCAACAGCCTGCGGGTCCTGGAGCGCGCACCCCCGGGCGGCGAGCAGGCGTTGAGGGCCCAGGCGGTCATCGGCCGCCAGGTCGGGCAGCTGTCCCGCCTGGTCGACGACCTGCTCGACGTGACGCGCATCTCGCGCAACAAGATTCAGCTCCACCGCGAGCGCATCGAGCTCAACGAGCTCCTGCGGCGGGCGCTGGAGGACCACCGCTTGCTCTTCGAGGGCAACGGCGTGCGCCTGGAACTCACGCCCGCGCCGGAGCCAGTCTTCGTCTTCGGGGACGGCAATCGCCTGGCCCAGGTCGTGGGCAACCTCCTCACCAACGCTGCGAAATTCACGCCCCGCGGCGGGAGCACCTGCGTCAGCCTCTCGGCCGACTCGGAAGCCGCCGCCTTGTCAGTCCGCGACACGGGAGTGGGCATGGCGCCCGAGATGCTGCCGCGGCTCTTCCAGCCCTTCATGCAGGCCGACCGGACGCTGGACCGGAGCAAGGGCGGGCTCGGCCTGGGCCTGGCCCTGGTCAAGGGACTCATCGAGCTGCACGGCGGCGGCGTGTCGGTGAGGAGCGACGGGCTGGGGAAGGGCGCCGAGTTCCAGGTGCGCTTGCCGCTGGACCTCGTCTTGGAGCAGCCGGCGGCCCAGGTCCCCGCCGCCGCGCTCCCGCGCCTCGGCCGGCGCCGGGTGCTCATCATCGAGGACAACCGGGACGCCGCCGACAGCCTGCGCGAGGTGCTGCAGCTCTCGGGCCACGAGGTCGCCGTCGCGTTCGACGGAGCCGAGGGGGTCTTCGCGGCCAAGGCCTTTCGCCCCGAGGTCGTCCTGTGCGACATCGGCCTGCCGGGGATGAACGGGTTCGAGGTGGCGCGGGCCCTTCGGGCCGACGCGGCGCTGAAGGAGACGTTGCTGGTGGCGCTGAGCGGCTACGCCTTGCCGGACGACATCCGCCGGTCGGCCGAGGCCGGCTTTCGGCACCACCTGGCCAAGCCCCCGAGCCTCGAGGAGCTGGAGCGCGTGCTCGCCGGCGGCTCACCCGCGGGGCAGGGGCGCGGCGCGTTCGCCGGAGTCGAAGGAGCGCCGGCGGAGAGCGCGACCGGAGCGGGGGGCTGAAGCGAGGGCCTTCGGGCCGGGCACCGCAGGCGGCTTGGAGAGCTGACCCTTCGCCGCGCTCAGGAGCTCGCGCGGGAGACGAGCGCCAGCCTCTCGGCGGCCGGCTCGCGCTCCGTCCCGTTCCGCCGGCACGACTCGAGGCACGCTTGCCGGAAAGAGCCCGAGGGGCAGCTCGCTCTGCCGCTGCCCGAGGTCAAGCCGACCTTCGGCTACGGCTGGCAGACGATTGAGCTCGTCAAGGCGCTTGGCGCCGCGGCCTCGGGAGTTGGATTGGCATTCGTTGCTGGTACGACCAGATCGCGGGCAGACAACACACCGGCTGCAACTACTGTGATGCTCGCCGCGCAGCCGATCTCGCTGCGGCAAAGGCGGGGGCGCACGCGAACACGGTATTCAAGCTCGTAGGAAGCAATCAGGTCGGGAAGGGATCGCTTCGCGGAATCGCCGTGCTCGAGGCGCTGCGGTTGTACTGCAAGGCGAAGAAGCTTCCACTCGCAGAGCGGCCGCCGTTACCGCAGTTCAGAACTCTTCGCGTTGGGTGCGATTTCGGTGATGGTAATATTAGGACGCCGGACGACCCTTAGTAACACCAGGTCCGTGCGCGTCTTTCCGCCGCCGGACGCGGAAACCTTGATCGCATAGATCCCGGTCGCGGCCTTCGAGCTGGCGGTCAGCCTCAGCAGCGAGGTTCCAGAGCCAGGCGACGCGATGGTAGCTGGACTAAAGCTCGCGTTTACACCGATGGGCAGCCCAGAGGCCGACAGCGACACGGCGCTGTTGAAGCCGCCCGAGATGGCGGTCGTGAGGGTGACCGAACCCGAGCCGCCCCGCGCCACCGACAAGGACTTCGGCGATGCGTAGAGCGTGAAGTCGGGCGGCCGGACGATAATAAGTGACACCGAGGCCGTATGAGTCTTTCCGCCGCCGGTAGCGGAGACCCGGACCGAGTAAGTCCCGGTCTCGGCATGCGAGCTGGCGGTCAGCGTGAGCAGCGAGGTTCCAGAGCCGGGCGCCGCGATAGAGGCTGGCCTGAAGGTCGCCCTCACTCCGCATGGCAACCCGGAGGCGGAGAGCCTCACCGGGCTGTCGAAACCGCCCGAGACGGTGGTCGTCAAGGTGACCAGGCCCGAGCTGCCTTGCGCCACCGATACGGACGTGGGGGACGCCGAGAGGGCGAAGTTGGGCAGCGGGACGATCGTCAGAGACACCGGGACAGAGTGGGTCCTTCCACCGCCGGCTGCAGAGAGGGTGATCGCGTAGGTCCCGGTCGCGGCGGACGAGTCGGCGCTCAGCGTGATCTGCGAAGTCCCAGAGCCGGGCGCCGCGATGGAGGCGGGGTTGAAGGTCGCGCTCACGCCGGTGGGCAACCCAGAGGCCGAGAGCGACACCGGGCTGTTGAAGCCGCCCGAGACGGTGGTCGTGAGGGTCACCAGGCCCGAGCCGCCCTGCGCCAGCGTAAGAGATGTCGGAGACGCCGAGACGGTGAAGTCGGATGGCGCCACGACAGCCAGGCTGTGCGCGCCTCCGCCCGCGACAGTGACGACCGCCGTCAGGTTGCTCACCTGAACCGGCACCGAGCTGTCGGTCGTCGTGCCGTTGCCGAGTTGGCCCCAGCGGTTGTATCCCCAGGCCCAGACGCTGCCATTGGAATCCAGGGCCAAGCTGTGCGCGCCTCCGCCCGCGACAGCGACGACCCCCTTCAAGTTGCTCACCCGAACCGGCACCGAGCTGTTGGTCGTCGTGCCGTTGCCCAGTTGACCGCTGGAGTTATCGCCCCAGGCCCAGACGCTGTCGTTGGAATCCAGGGCCAAGCTGTGCGCGCCTCCGCCCGCGACAGCGACGACCGCCGTCAGGTTGCTCACCTGAACCGGCACCGAGCTGTCGGTCGTTGTGCCATTGCCCAGTTGGCCGTAGTTGTTGACGCCCCAGGCCCAGACGCTGCCATTAGAATCGAGGGCGAGGCTATGCTCCTCGCCTCCCGCGACAGCGACGACCGCCGTCAGGTTGCTCACCTGGACCGGCACCGAGCTGTTGGTCGTTGTTCCATTGCCCAGTTGACCGTAGGAGTTGTAACCCAGCCCTTTCAAGGTGCGTTCTTTCTCTTTGTTTTCCGCAATGCTAGCAAGCGAGCAGTGGAAACATGAGGGTGTCTTCGGTTGAAGGTTCTCGGTTGCCGCGGCTTCTTTGGACCACGTGGATGTCGACGGAACTTCAGCAAGTCAACTTCTCCAGCGAGGTCGACAAGCACCTTGGCGACCTCGCTGGTTGGGGCTGCCTGGAATACTCGCCACGCTTTGGGCGGGATCGCGATCTCCATGCCTCGCCGGGTGCCGGCGATTTCGTCGGCCAGGTAATAGGCCGATACCTCTTCTTGGATCTTTTCGGCTCCGTGCTCGGCGCGCAAGGCGGCCTTGATGACCGAGAGAACGTTGTAGGCGACCAAGGCCACACAGAACGCGAAGAGCGCTGCCTTCGGATAGCCCAACGTATTGAGCTCGCCTTCCAGGGTTGCCTCCAGCTCCTGAAATGCCAACTCGATGCCCCACCGCTTTCGGTAGACAGCGCCGACGGTTGTGCCGAGAGTATCTGGTGGGAGATTCGTCAGGATGTGAAGTTCCCGGTCGCCATCACGCGTCGCCTTCTGAAGCTTCAGGGTAATACGGCGGGCGAGGAGCGAGTTCCCGGTGTCATCCCTCAGCTTCACCTCCTGTTCCCAAACCTCGGCGCCGTCGATGGTGCCGCAGCGACGAAGACGGCCGATCGGTTTCCACGGCACATTGATGCGGTGGTGCCTGACGATGAAGAGCCCCTCTCGACGGGCGATGCCGAAGAGCAGGGCGCAGGTGCAGAAGTTGCGGTCAGCGATCCACACGTCCCTCGGCGCGACCTTCGCCAACACCGCTTCAGTGAGCGAGCGCTCCTGGGCGTGGCCATCCTCGCAAGGGATCACATCGGTTACTTGCAGGAGGCGCGGATCCAGCACGACCAATGCAAACCCTGGCAGCGGGCCCGCTGCGGTCTTGCGCAGCTCGGAAATCCGATGCTCCGTGGCCGCCAGGTGATTCCCGTCGAGGATCCGAGCTCGATACCCTGGAAGGAGTTCCGGAAGCGATGCCTTCATGCTTTCGATCAACGGAACAGTGCGACCGGCGACGTGCTTGACCAATGCCGCACCGACCCCCGGCTCGATTCCGTCGACCTTGTTGTACAGCGACTGTACCGAGACCTCAATTCGGCGCCGATTGGCTTGATAGGCGGCGTGAAGCGACGGCCGGATGCGGTGAACCACGAGGCTCATCAAGTCGACGACTGTGGAGAACAGCAGCGTCCGCGTGTATTGCGTTTCAGCGCTCGCGCCAAACACGGCATCAACATCTTCGGAGCGCAGCGCATGCTCGAGTGTCCCACGCGCCATCACGCTAATCGGGCTCTGTTCAATGAACGGAGCGAACACCTTGCCAAGAATCATGCGTTGGCCTTTCGACGGGCGCCCCGGTTTGGACGCGCCCAGGAGAGGCCAGATCCATGGCAGATTCTCAGGACCCGCACAATAGAGTCGAAATCCCGCAGCAACACCAACTACTTACGACCTTTAAAGGGCTGGAGTTGTAACCCCAGGCCCAGACGCTGCCTTTGGAATCCAGGGCCAAGCTGTGCAAATCGCCTCCCGCGACAGCGACGGCTCCCGCCAGGTCGCTCACCTGAACTGGCACCGAGCTGTCGGTCGTTGTGCCGTTGCCCAGTTGGCCGACCCAGTTGCCGCCCCAGGCCCAGACGCTGCCGTTGGAATCCAGGACCAGGCTATGGTCATTGCCTCCCGCGACAGCGACGACCCCCGTCAGGTTGCTCACCTGAACCGGCACCGAGTTGTTGGTCGTTGTGCCGTTGCCCAGCTGGCCGTGGAGGTTGTAGCCCCAGGTCCAGACGCTGCCGCTCGAATCCAAGGCCAGACTATGCTCGCCGCCTCCCGCGACAGCGACGACCGCCGTCAGGTTGCTCACCTGAACCGGCACCGAGCTGATGGCCGTCGTGCCGTTGCCCAGTTGGCCGTAGGTGTTGTCGCCCCAGGCCCAAACGCTGCCATTAGAATCCAGGGCCAAGCTATGCAACTCGCCTTCCGCGACAGCGACGACCCCCGTCAGGTTGCTCACCTGAACTGGCACCGAGCTGTCGGTCGTTGTGCCGTTGCCCAGTTGGCCGGAGAAGTTGCCGCCCCAGGCCCAGACGCTGCCATTGGAATCCACAGTCACGCTATGGTACGCGCCTGCCCCGACAGCGGCGACCGCCGTCAGGTTGCTCACCTGGACCGGCACCGAACTGCTGGTCGTTGTGCCGTTGCCCAGTTGGCCGTAGTAGTTGTAGCCCCATCCCCAGACGCTGCCGTCGGAACGTACGGCCAGGCTGTGCTCAAGGCCTCCGGCCACAGCGACCACCCCCGTCAGGTTGCTCACCTGAACCGGCACCGAGCTGTTGGTCGTTGTGCCGTTGCCCAGTTGGCCTGAGTAGTTGTAGCCCCAGGTCCAGACTCTGCCGCTCGAGTCCAGGGCCAGGCCATGCCTATAGCCTCCTGCGACAGCGACGACCCCCGTCAGGTTGCTCACCTGAACCGGCACCGAGCTGTTGGTCGTTGTGCCGTTGCCCAGCTCGCCGTCGAAGTTGTCGCCCCAAGCCCAGACTCTGCCGCTCGAGTCCAGGGCCAGGCTATGGCCGCCGCCTCCTGCGACGGCGACCACCCCCGTGAGGCTGCTCACCTGAACCGGCACCGAGCTGTCGGTCGTAGTGCCGTTGCCCAGTTGGCCGGAGGAGTTGGCGCCCCAGGCCCAGACGCTGCCGCTCGAATCGAGGGCCAGGCCATGCGCAGAGCCTGCTGCGACAGCGACGACCCCCGTCAGGTTGCTCACCTGAACCGGCACCGAGCTGTCGGTCGTAGTGCCGTTACCCAGTTGGCCGTAGTTGTTGTAGCCCCAGGACCAGACTCTGCCGCTCGAATCGAGGGCCAGGCCCTGCCTATAGCCTCCCGCGACGGCGACGATCCCCGTCAGATTGCTCACCCGAACCGGCACCGAGCTGAAGTGCGCAGTGCCGTTGCCCAGTTGGCCGTCGTAGTTGTCGCCCCAGGCCCAGGCAGTCCCCGGCGGGGCCGCGGCCTCGGCTGAAGCGGCGGAGATCGGAGATGGGACCAGCCCAAGGACCAAAGAAACGAGAGATGCCGCCCTTGCCATTGTCCGCGCTACGACGAAATGATTCATGGTTCGCGCGTCCTTTTGCGTGAATGGAGAGGCATCTGTTCTGCGTTTGGCTCGCATTCGTGTAGACCGCTTCGCTCGATTGCGCCAAGGAAAAGAGGAGCGCCCATTCCGTTTTCACCGAGCAGGATCGACGCAGGTGCTTCTCGTGCGGTGCGTCCGTTAGCTATTGCTGCGCCGGCTGGTCGATGGAGATACAAACCAAACGGGATGGCGGCCGCGAATACTTGAGGCAGTCCTTGACCGTCCTTGACCCCAAGAAGGGAGTCCCATCTCGGTCGGCGGCCGCATGTCAGTGCGTGGATGCGCAACGCCTGGCTCTGGACGGCAATCTTGATTGCGGGCCCCAGCAGATGTCCCCGTGCCAGAACGCTCCCGGCCGCTCGGCCTCTCAACGCAGGCGCGTTTTGGCCCCTCCCCGCGCCAAGGACTGAGAGCCCACACGAAGTCTGGAGCACACCGCCGGGTTCCGGGACGTTCCGGGACCACCCGGATCAGCGGAATCGCCGCGGACCAGGGGACCGGCCGATGAACTTGGGGCAGATCATTCCACTCCTACCTGAAAGGCGGCGAAGCGGCGTCGGGGCTGGCGCGGCTGGCGCTTCATCCCTCCGGTCAGGGCGGTTCGGGGACGAATCTCTCGTGCGGACCACGGTATTGCTCCTGCCAGGCCGCGCGCAACAGCGCCCGCGGCCCATCAGGAGCCCAGATTGTCCGAAATTCCCCTGATCCCCGGTCCCCGGCGATTCCGGTGAAAGTTGGACCCTCCGAAACCGGTGCTGACCATCATGCCGAATCACTGAGGCGATCGATGGTACGTTTCTCGAACGCCGAATCTGTTTAACGCGATCAGCGTTTGGCTGTCCGGCATCAAGATCTGCAATTGCTCTACCGCCTGTCTGGGTTTGTCTTGATATCCAGGTCGCGACTCGCCGGCAGACGGCACAAAACTCGCGTGGGTTTGGCGCAGTGTCAACATGTTCCCCGAGAGGATGAACTGGCCTTTGTCGATGGCAACGCCCGAAATCATGGTGCCGGAGCCGGCGATCATATGCTCGTACGTGCCATCGGGACGAAATAGATAGGCCTTGGAGTCACCCATCCATTTGCCGACAATAGGGTTGCCGGCGGGCTGCCCTTCCGCCTGCTGAGCCCATGCCTGATGAGAGGTCGCAAGAAACATCCACGCAAGAGCACAAGCCGAAGCAAGTCCAAGCTGTTTGCCGCCCATGGCGCCACCCCCACTTTAGCGTCAAATGGCCACGACGAGTGGGTTCGTCAATTGCTCAACGCCACGGATGGTTCCCTGGAAGCTGGACCCCTGGGCCTCCGTGCGCCTGCCCGGCGGTGCCGAGCAGATCGTGCGCATGCGCCAAGTGGGCAAATGAGCGGACACTTCGACTGACCTCCGAGATCAAGTTGAGCCGGGCTCCTCTTGCAGCGCCCCACGGAGGGCCTCGCCATCCAAGTTCACGTGGCCGCCGTAGGCGGTGCTCCTGGACGGACCACTGACGGCGATCGTGAAGGCGCTGGCATGTGCGGCTTATGCGCATCGGCTGCCAGCTTAAGGAGGCGCCGCGCCCGGTCGGGCGACTGCTGCCTGTTCGGCTCGGCGGGGGGTTGGAGTCGGCTTGACGGACACGATTTCTGTGGGCATCTGAGAGTCGAGAAAAGATCACGGTCGTTTTGACGGTCGGGAATTCTAGACTGGCCCCGATCACGTGCCAAATCGCGCGAAACTTCAAATGCGCGCCGAAGCTTTTGGTCGAACAACACGAACAACGCTGCGGGCTCATTCGCAGGGCGTCGCGGACAAAGGTTGGCTGAGCACGCACGGTCTCTTCTGTCGCACGCTTCAGGGCGTTGCGGCCCTCGTAGTTTGGATGTCCGTGAAGGAGCCCGTGGATGGATCCGATGGTCCTGCGCTTCATCGAGCGGCTCGCCGCGGTGCTCATCGGTGGCATGTCCATCTTCTTGGGCTATCGCCTCTTCCACGATGTCCCGGAGGCGCACGACAGCTCCGGTAAGCTTGAGGCGATTAGCGCCTCCATCGTGCTGACCCACGTCGGCCCCGGTGTCTTCTTCGCTCTCTTCGGGGCCGTGGCCATCGGGCTCTCGCTGTTTCGGCCCCTGCAGCTTACGCAGGGAACCGCGGATCGGCCCGTTGGGTCCTACAGCTACGTGGGTTCAGCAATGCCCAAGAGTCAAGACACCCGCGCTGATGACCGCGTTCGTCTCCGCAAGGAGATGCTTCTCCTGAATTCCATTCCTGCCACGTTGCGTCAGGACCTTCCTGGTCACGAGCGTGACAGCGTCCTCAGAGGCATTGCCCGGGCAAAGCTCGGCCTGATGAAACCTGTGTGGGGTACTCCCGAGGAAGGCTTCGGCGAGTTCTCGCAATTCGAGCGCTGGGTGCAAGAGGGAGAGCTCAGTTCTCCGCCTGCCGGGATGGAAGCCGCGCTTGAGCTGTACAACTACGGTCGGCCCGGGGGTCGCTCATGAAGGCTCTCTCCGCGTTCCTCGTCGCCCTGCTTTGGCCCGCCGCGGGCGCCGCCCAAGTCTCTGAGCTCTACGCCAGATCGACGCTGCAGCAACTGCGCCCACAGTTTCAGTATAATACGAATCGCATCGTCAATGAGCTCATTTGGCCCTCCTTGCTCAGTGAAGAGAAACACCGCCTCGGTGACAGGCCTCCTCTACTCGACTTTCCGCTCCTGGCCGAGCCGCCGGCCCAAGATCATCCTCTGGCTTTCTATGTATCCTCGGCCCGGCGGATTATCGTGCTGCCCGTGCTCTCTTTGAAGTTCCTGGATGATCTCTGCACTGCCTACGCTTGGCTACAGCTGAACGGATATGGCTTCGACACGATCGCGGAGTACACGGCCCTGCTCCTCTACGCCAGTCCTCCGCGCGACGGTTTTCCAGCTCCCCTGCCGGCGCTCGGCATTCCCGAAGATGCCCGGGCCAATCCTCAGGTGGACTCGCTGGCGCGTGATCTTTCTGTGAACGCCCGCACATTCATCGTGCTCCATGAAATGGGACACCTCATGTACGCGAAGCACGCCGGATCATTCGAGGAATCGCTGCGCAACGAGGAGGAAGCGGACCAGGTCGCCGTTCAAGCGATGCGGCGCATGGGCCTGTTTCCCAGCGGCATGCTCATCTACTTTGAAGCGGACGCACACTGGTCCAACTACCCGCCTACCGGCCGCGACATCCATCCTCTGTCTGGCGAGCGCGTCCGCGCATTGGCCGACACGGTCGACGAGCCCGAGGCGCAGGCCATGCTTCGGCGAGCGGGAGCCCTTCTCGACGACCCCGCGGTGCGCAGGAGCTTCGTCGAAATGGCGAAAGCGGGCGACTTCTCAGCGCTGGCCCCCCGCCGCCCTGGGGAGCTGCCACGCCGCGCTCAACCCTCGTCCGCCTCGCAAGGCAGCGCAGCCTTCGACGGGACATTTCGCGGCGAACTGGTCGAGTCCCCGGGGGCTCGCTCCCTTCCCATGGAGTTCACGCTGAAGCGCAATGGTCAGGGTGTTCGAGGTGATTTCAGCTTCGGCGTCGGTTTCGGAAAGCTGGAAGGCTACCTCGAAGGCAACATTCTGTACTTCGATTGGGAATGGGCCAACCGTAGCGGCCGAGGCGTCCTGGAAAGCCAAGGAGCAGACGAATTCTCCGGCACCTGGGGCCTTGGCGAGGCACGGGCGGGAGCCGGCAGATGGACCGGGCACCGTCCCGCCCAGCCCGGCAGCGCGCCGCCCGGGTAGGGAAGCCTTCGAGGTGACCGTGGCGCTCAACGTGGTCCCTATCGTCATGGAGCCCAAAGGCCTCTTCGGGAGATTTCAGATGGAAGCCGGCTTCAGCCGGAACCAAGCCACTTCCAGTGGTCAAATAGGACCTTCCCCCGGCGCCCGCGACCCTCAAAGGCCGAGCGCCACGACCTTGCCCTTCGCCGCGACGTAGGTCCTCCCCTTTGCGGCGATGGGCGCGTTGAAGCGCACCGCCGAGCTGATCGACTTGGCGGCGTCCGCGAACGCGATGCTCGCCCCCGTGTCGCCGTCGAACGCCCATAGCCGATTGCTCCCCTCGGCTCCCACGGCCCAGACGATCGCGTCGGAGGCCCCGTCCGAGGTCGTCACCATCGGCGAGCCGGCGCCATCGATCACGGCGCACCAGACCCCAGCGAGCGTGGGCGGCGCCCCGGGCACGAGCTTGAGCGCCGCCAGGTCCCCGCCGCCCGCCGGGCATACCGAGCCCGCTCCTCGGAACACCACGAGGCGATCTCCCGAAGGACTGGGCGCATGGTGAGAAAATGTGTCCCCCCCCCAGAGCCCGCCGGCACCTCGCGGGAAAGCGGTCGTCCTGTGCGACATCGGCCTGCCGGGGATGAACGGGTTCGAGGTGGCGCGGGCCCTTCGGGCCGACGCGGCGCTGAAGGACGCGCTGCTGGTGGCGCTGAGCGGCTACGCCTTGCCGGACGACATCCGCCGGTCGGCCGAGGCCGGCTTTCGGCACCACCTGGCCAAGCCCCCGAGCCTCGAGGAGCTGGAGCGCGTGCTCGCCGGCGGCTCACCCGCGGGGCAGGGGCGCGGCGCGTTCGCCGGAGTCGAAGGAGCGCCGGCGGAGAGCGCGACCGGAGCGGGGGGCTGAAGCGAGGGCCTTCGGGCCGGGCACCGGAGGCGGCTTGGAGAGCTGACCCTTCGCCGCGCTCAGGAGCTCGCGCGGGAGACGAGCGCCAGCCTCTCGGCGGCCGGCTCGCGCTCCGTCCCGTTCCGCCGGCACGACTCGAGGCACGCTTGCCGGAAGGACACCCGCGGGGCCGCTCGAGAGGCCTGAGCTCGCCCTGACGGCGCATGGCGGGTGCTGCTCACTCGCCGGTGGGCGCTCTCCTGAGGAGGCCGCCGTGACCCTTGGCCTGCCGGAGGAGCCGAGCACGTACCTCGCCTACGGCCACGTCGGCGCGCTCGCAGAGGCGACCTTCGCCGACTGGTACTTCTTCGGAGCCGGGCCGCTCCTCGCCTTCGGGTTGTGGTTGGCGCCCACCGGCACCGCTTCGGCCTCGACCGCCGCGGGCCACTTTCCCGGGTTGGAGTGGCGCCGACCTTGAGACGTTAGTATCGTGTAGTTACTATCTGCTTGCTATCAGCGTTTCGCCATCGAGAAGGAAGCGGTTCATGGCTCGCACCGACACCACCCGCCTCGTTCTGCTCGGCCTGCTCGAGCACGAGCCGGCCTCCGGATACGACCTCCGCCGTCTCATCGGAGTCCGCCTCAGCGCGTTCTGGAAGGCGGGGTATGCGCAGATCTACCCGGCCCTGGCTCGCCTCGAGCGCGATGGGTTGGTGAGCGTCACAGTCGAGCAGAGCGCCAAACGCCAACCCAAGAAGGTGTTCGCGCTCACCGAGGCTGGTCGGGGCGCCCTTGAAGATGCGGTCCGGTCGTTTGCGCCGAATCCGGAGATGAAGGCCGACTTCCTATTGAAGATCTTCTTCGGCGCGCGCGCACCCCGAGAGCAAATCCTCGCGCTGCTTCGAGAGCTGGAGGCCCATCATCGCGGCGCGCTCGAGCGCTTCGCGCGGCACGAGCAGCAGCTCGAGGCCGCGCTGAGCCAGGAGGGAGACCAGGACCATCTCTTCTACCTGTTGGCACTGCAGCTGGGACAAAAGCTCTCTGTCGCAACGGCGGAGTGGGCGGCGGGCGCCACCAAGAGGCTCGGGTCCATCGCCGTCCAGTCTCTTGTCAGCAGGTCCGCCCAGGCGAGCACGGCAGGACCACGTCGGAAGTCGAAGGTGGCTCACGCCCGTTCGAAAGGAGTCAAGAAATGAGACCAGCAGCATCCAAAAGCGGTCCCTCCGACGTTGTTCTCGTGACGGGTGCCACCGGTTTCCTCGGCTCGGCCCTGACCAGGCGACTCTCCGGTCTGGGCTGTCGCGTCAAGGCGCTCGTACGCTCCCCCGAGAAGGGCGAATCGCTCCGTGCATTGCCAGGCGTGGAGCTCGTCGTCGGCGACGTCTGCGACGGCCCCCGCATGGCGGCGGCGGCCTGCGAATGCACCTACGTGTTCCACGCCGCGGCGGCCATGACAGGCAACCTCGAGCAACGCCGGAAGGTGAATGTGGAGGGGACGCGCGCGGTGATGAATGGCGCGGCCGAGGCCCGCGTCAGGCGCGTCGTCCATGTCAGCACGATTGGTGTCTATGGCCTGGACACGACCGGCGACGTGACCGAGTCGATGGGCCCATGCCCCGCCCGAGACCCGTACACGATCTCGAAAGCCGAGGGCGAGGAGGTGGTACGGCAGGTCTCGGAGGTCCGCTCGATCTCCTTTGCCATCGTGCGCCCGGGCAACATCTATGGGCCGGGCTCGACCTACTGGACAGGCTCGATGTTCAAGCTGGTGCGCCGAGGCGCGGTCCTCTTCCCTGGTGATGGGCGGGGCACCAACCCGCTCATTCATGTCGACGACCTTCTCGACCTTCTCCTGCTCTGTGCGGTCGCGCCGGAGGCCCATGGGGAGGCATTCAACGCGACGCCCGATCACTCGCCGAGCTGGCGCGAGCTGCTGCTGGATTACGCCTCCCTGGCGGGACACCAACGCTGGTGGCGCATACCCCTCTGGCCGCTGCAGCTCCTGACGAGGCTCATTGCGCTCCTGTCCCCGAGCAGCAGCCCATGGCGCGACGCCCCCGGCCTGCTGCGATTCATGACCAGCGCAGACTGCCACTACCGAAACCAGAAGGCCCGCCAGGTGCTTGGATGGCGGCCGAAGGTTGCTCTCGCCGAGGGGGTCCTCGGGACCGCGCCGTGGCTGCGCAGCCAGGGGCTCCTGGCACCGAGCCCCGTGACCGAGACACAGGGCCGCACCAGTCGGGTGAAAGGAGCCCACGAGGCGCGGTCTGAGGGAGCGCACTCAGGCGGCGACGTGGACGCGTAGACAGGCCACGGATGGGACTTCATGGCCGCAGGTGACTTACGCGGCAAAGCCTCGGACTCTGCGGCCGCATGGCCACGAAGGCCGATACGACCGCCGGTGGCCCGGCTCGGGGGCGCCGCAACAAAGGCAACGGCCAAGCCGCGCCCGCTCCACGCTGTTAACCCACTTCAGGGTCGCGCTCGCTCTGTCACCACCGTGCGACCTCGTCTCCGAGCTCTCTCGAGATTTCTGGCGCATCCGTCAGCACCGCCACCAACCTCCATCAAGTGGGTGAGCACCATCACCGCCGACGGGCATGACCTCGCCTTCATCTCCGCCGACGTCGTCGGCTCGAACGGCCTCTTCGTCCGCACGGCCACGAACCCGATCGCGTTCACCGTGACCGGCCCGGGCCTGATCGCCGGCATCGACGTCCGACGTCAAGCCCGCGCGCAACGCTTTCGACGGGAAGGTCCTCACCCTCATCCGCTCGACGGGCGCGGCCGGCTCCATCCAGGTGACCGCCACGTCGGCCGGCCTGAGCGCGGGCTCCGCGACCATCGCGGCGCACTGAAAGCGGACGGAGGAGAACTCTCATGAGAGGCACACGGGCAAGTCTGGCGCTCGCGCCCCTGCTCATCGGGGCCGCAGGACTGCTCCTCGCACCGGCGTCCAGCCACGCAGAGGCGTCCCTCAGCGGGCAGGCAGGGCCCCCTGACCACAAGCTGGTGCTCTGGTACCGAGCCCCGGCCACCAACTGGATGACCTCGGCCCTGCCCATCGGGAACGGGCGGTTGGGAGGAATGATCTACGGCGGGGTCGCCCAGGATCACATTCAGTTCAACGAGAAAACCCTGTGGACGGGAGACACCCAGAACTATGGCAGCTACCAGAGCTTCGGGGACATCTACCTCGACTTCCCTGGGCTCACGTCCGCCTCCAACTACCGCCGGGAGCTCGACCTCGAGGAGGCCATCTCCAGAGTCAGCTACTCGGTCGATTCCACGCAGGTCACTCGCGAGTACTTCGTCAGCTATCCCGACAACGTGATGGCGGTGCGCCTCTCCTCGAGCTCGTCGGGCAACGTGAGCGTCGACGTCAGCGTGACGGATGCCCACGGTAGAGCGACCGCCGCCTCGGGGAGCACCCTCACGATCGCCGGCAAGCTGGATCTCGTGTCTTACGAGGCCCAGGTCCAGGTGCTCAACGAGGGCGGCAGCCTCACGACCAACAACAACAAGATCTCGGTGAGGAACGCCGATGCGGTCACGATCCTCCTTGCCGCCGGCACGGACTACGACGCCTCCAAGCCTACCTACAAGGGCGACTCGCCCCACGGAGCCGTCGGCAACCAGGTCGCGTCAGCGGCGCAGAAGAGCTACAGCGCCTTGAAGGCGAGCCACCTGGCCGACTACCAGGCGCTGTTCAACAGGCTTTCACTGAACCTGGGCGAAACGACCCCGACCATCCCCACGACCGACGTCATCACCAAGTACGCTTCCGGCCCCCGCGATCCGTTCCTCGAGGTGCTCTACTTCCAGTTCGGCCGCTACCTCACCCTCTCGAGCTCCCGGGGGCTGGGCCTGCCCTCGAACCTCCAGGGCATCTGGAACAACGACAATAACCCGCCCTGGTCGTGCGACATTCACAACAATATCAACGTCGAGATGAACTACTGGCCGGCGGACCCGACGAACCTGGCGGAGGGCTTCGCCCCGTACTCGGACTGGCTCTTTACCCAGGCCGTGACCCGGGAGGCGTGGAGGAGCAACGCCTCGGCGAATGGCAACGGCGGCTTTAGCATGAATACGCAGAACAACATCTTCGGGTTCTCCAACTGGGAGTACAACCCCGAAGCCAACGCCTGGTTCAGCCAAGCCCTTTGGGATCATTATCGGTTCAACCAGGACGCGGGCTATTTGAAGAACACGGCCTATCCGTTCATGAAGGGCGCCTGCGATTACTGGCTAAGCGCCCTCATCACCGACAGCGACGGCAAGCTGGTGGCGCCGAACTCATTTTCGCCCGAGCACGGCAATCCACAGCGGGAGAACGGCACCACCTATGCGCAGACACTCATTTTCCAGCTGTTCACGAACACCATCAAAGCCAGTCAGATCCTCGGCGCGGACTCGACCTACCGGAGCACGCTGCAGACGAAGCTCGGCCAGCTCGATCCCGGGCTCCGGCTGGGGGCGAACGTCAGCGCGAACGGCGTCAACTACGGGCCGCTGCTGCGCGAATGGAAGTACCAGAACGACCAGCTGGGCGAGCAGCACCGGCACATCTCGCACCTCGTGGGGCTTTATCCGGGCGATCTGATCTCCCCGCTCATCGACACCACCTACGCCAACGCGGCCAAGGCCTCTCTGATCGACCGGGGCGACGCGGGAACGGGGTGGTCCCGCGCGTGGAAGGTCGGCACCTGGGCGAGGCTCTTGGACGGGAACCACGCGAAGATCCTGCTCGAGAACGCGCTGACTCTGACGACCACGACCTTCGTCGACATGTCCGGCTCGACCGGCGGCATCTACGAGAACCTGCTCGACGCGCACCCGCCATTCCAGATCGACGGCAACTTCGGCACCACCGCGGGCATCGCCGAGATGCTCCTGCAGAGCCAGCTGGACAGCGTTCACCTCCTTCCCGCGCTCCCGGACTCATGGCCCGCGGGCACCGTCAACGGACTGGTCGCCCGGGGGAACTTCACGGTGAGCATGTCCTGGAAAGGCGGCATCGCAACGGACACGACGATCACCTCCAACAGCGGCACCAAGTGCGTTGTGAAGAGCAAGTTCTTCACGCAGCCGGGTGGCTTCGGCGTCGTGCGGCTCTCGGACGGCAGCGCCGTCACCTATACGCGCTCGGACGACACCATCACCTTTGGCACCACCGCTGGAGAGAAGTACAGGATCGCCTCTTCTTCGATACTCGCCGAGGCAGATGCGGGTGGAGTCTCTGGGGCCGACGCAGCCGCCGGTCACGCGGACGCCAGCGCTGTCGATAGCGCGGGCGCCGGTGCGGACGGCGGCGGCACCCGAGGAGATTCCGGTGGCCTGCCGGCGCCGGATTCGAGTGGATCCAGCGGCGGAACGACCAACCAGTTCAGCTGTGGCTGCATGCTGGATGCGAATGCGGCCAACGGTCCCACGGCCTTGCTCATGTTGGCCGCCTTGGGCCTGTTTCCCGTGTGGAGCCGACGGCAGGCGAATCGCGCCAAGAGCCGAAGACGAAGCTCATAGTGTGCGAATTCTCGCGCGGAGGTCGCTGGCGATGCTCCGAGAGGAGATGAGCCCTTGGCAGTCGAGCACCTCGTCCCAAGCTTGACCGCCGATGGCGAGGGCGTTTCAGGGGGCGGCGCTTTCGGCCTTGGCTTGGGCCGTCGCGGCCTGCTCGTCGGACCCCGGCCGCGAGCGGCTCCTCGAAGAGACCGCGAGGCTGCGCCGAGACACCCACGCCCTGGAGCAGGCGCTCGCCGCGGCCGACGCCGGGACCTTCCTCGGCCCCGACGACGTGGTGGTCGGGGTCAGTGAAAATGCGGTGGCGGACCTCTTCCGGGCGACGCTGCCCATCGAGGAGAGCATTCCGGGGCCCTTGACCGGCAGCGCGGTGACCCTACGCGTCGACCGGGTTTCGGTCGTCTTCGACGGCGGGCTCGGCACGGTGAGCGTCGACGGCCAGGCGTGGTTCACGAACCTGAAATCGGTGGCGGCCGAGGCCCACCTGTCCGGCGGCTTCGCCGACGCGAAGATCGACCCTTTGCGCCACGTGCTTCGGGCCAAGGTCTCCATCGACACGCTGGAGGCGAGGCCCATGCCTGGCGGGCTCTTGGCGAAGGTGCTCCGCGGCGCGCTGCTCCAGCGCCTGAACGCGCGCGGCCGGGAGGTCATCGCCCAGGCGCTCCCGGAGCTGAGCGTGCCGGTCAAGGTGGACCAGCAGCTGCAGATCCCGCCGCTGAATGCCGACCCGGTGCACGTCGAAGGGGGGCGCCTGCCAGTCGCCGTCGCGCTGACCCGGGTGTTCGCGAGCCACGGCCGCCTCTGGCTGGCGCTGCGCCCCCAGCTGGGCGCGTGGCAGCGGGACCCGGACAAGCCGTGAGGCGCGCCGCCGCTGCGCTGTCTGGGGCGTTGGGGCTCGCCCTCTCCGCCGCGAGCTGCCGCGCGTTGCCCGGAGCCGACGTGCCGGAGCTCCGGGCGGAACGGCTTCGGCTGAGCGCGGCGAAGGCGCGACTGGAGAGCGAGCTGAGCGCCAAGGCCCAGGCCATTCTGGAGGAGCCCGAGCACATCAGCGCCGGGGTGGAGGTGGTGGTCGCCATCCCGAACCGCTTCCTGAAGCAGGCGCTGACGCGGGCGCTGAGCGAAGGGCTCAACGGGCTCTCGCTCCGGATCAGGAACCTTGAAGTCCACGTCGACGAGGACGTGAAGGTGAGGCTCTTGTGGCCGAAGGTGTCGCTCGGGGCCATCTCCCTCGACGTGCTTCTTCAGGACGCGCGCGGGCAGATTCGGACGGGAGAGCCCCAGGTGTCGATCGGGGCCGGGATGATTCACGGCGCGGTCCTGGTCTCGGTGCTCGGGGGCGAGGCGCGCGCGCGCCTGAGGTTTCACTGGGCGGGGCAGGCGATGACGCGGCCCATCTGCGGGGACCTCACCCTGGTGCGCGACGTGGCAGGAGGCCTGGCGCCGTTCTCGGTCTTCCTGCGGGGCGGCGCGGCGCTGGGGGTGGAGCGGGGGGAGTTCCTGCTCGAGCCGGCCGTTCCGCAGACGAACTTTCGCCTGGTGATCGCGCCTTCCAAGGAGTCGTGGGCCAAGGTCGAGGAAGCGGTGAACGCCCAGAGCGACGTCTGCCGCTTCGCGCTCCAGGCGGTCGACGTGGTGGGCAGGCTCCGCGAGCTCTTGGAGGGCGGCATCGAGGTCACCGTGCACACCGAGGAGCTCAAGCCGCTGAGGCTCTCGTTGAACGTGCGCGAGCGCGTAAGCCTCCAGGACCGGGAGCTCTCGGTGGCGGCCTCGCCGGCCCTGCTGGAGATTCGCCACCGGTACGTCTGGTTCGGCTCCGACTTCGAGGTGGCGCGAGCGAAGGTTTCGAGGTCGCAGGTGCCTTGATGGGAGGTTGAGCGACGCTGCGCGAAGCTCCAGCGAGGTCGAGGCTCTTCAGGCGGTCTTTGAATGCAACGACCACCTTCTCGTCCGCAAGGGTCCAGGCCGGCTCTATCGATGTCGCGTAGACGGCCCCGCTCGGGTCCGGCTCCGAGAGCCTCACCTTCCAGGTCCCCGGCGGAAACCAGCTATAGACGAGCCGAGCGAGGGGCCTGTGCTCGGAGGTTGGATAGAAGCGAACGTAGCCGCGCTTGTGCTCGGGCCCGCGCTTCTCCAAGGGGTCGTAATATACGAAGATTTCTTTGAGCTGCCCGACATTCGGTCGAAGGTGGATCTGCTGCACCGGGCCGACGACCTCCATGCCCGGCGGCGGGCGAATGATCTTGTAGGGCTTCGATTCGATATCCCCTGCCATTCGGGTTCCTCGACGCCGAGAGGTGCGGACGAGCTCAAGCTGCTTCGGGCGGCTCGGCTTTGCGAAATTCGTCGCCAGAGTCGCTTTCGCCCGCTTCGGGTTCGGGTGGGTCGTGGTCCTCCGCGCAGTCCGATGCCTCCTGATAAAGGACCTCCCGAAAGCACGCGGAGGTGCGGCCTGCGCGCGTGACAGCGAGCGAATACGCGAGGTGAGTCGGACAACCGGCGAAGGCGAGGTTGGCGGCGCCGGGGCCGTCCTCGGCACAGGCGCCATCGGCCGGTGCCAAGCTCTGCTCGTGCGAGTCGTCGGCCGTCGACAGGCGATGCTCTGCCTCCGCCAGGGCGTCCTCCTTGACGTGCAGGCGCACGTGAAGCACGCCCGTCGAGCGGACAGGTCTGACCCGCACCACGTACCTGCACGCTGCCGCGAGGCCCTCCTGCGTCCACGGGCGCGGCAGCAGGAGGACCCCCGGCGAATCGCTGTCGTCGAAGACGTAGCTGCTGCCGTCCGCGCCTCTCTTCGTGCAGCCGATGTCGGCGCTCAGGTGCTCGTTGACCTCGTCCGGTGCCTTCGTGCCCCAGTTGAAGAAGGCCAAGTCTCGCCCGGTCATCCCGACCTCCTGGGCGATTCGCTCCAACATGTCGCCCTTGCGAACCCGCCTCTCCTGGATGTTCACGATAGCCTTGGGCGCCGCGGCAGACGTGGAGGCGAATGCCTCAGGGGGGTCCTTCGTCTCGTCCTCGATGGCGACGAACGCAGCACACTCCTTGGCCGTCAACCCCTTGAAGCTGCTTCGGGCGTCGCACCGTCTCGGCGGGACCTCGAAGCGGGCGAGGCCGCGAGCGTCAGTATTGAGCATGCTCCGGCTGGAACCCGAGCTTCCGGTCGTTTCCACGACGAGCGGGAGCCGGGAGACGGGTGCGCTCGAGCCGTCCCATACCACGCGCAGCAACAGCCAGCTCGGCTTCTGATCGGGCGTGATGAACGGCGTCTTGCGAGTCGCCTTTGGTTCTTCCTGGAGCGCAGCAGGAGCGGGTCCGCTGGCGCCGCTGAAGGACAACGGGGCCTTCGCGCGGTGGCGCACGACGCGGAACTGCCTGTCCCGGATCATGACCCGGCTCAGGGCTCGTGCGACCTCGAGGGCGGGGGCCAGGCCCACGTCGCGCCCGTGGATGCTCGGCGCCACCTCGGCCGCGAGGTCGCGGACGGTCTTGGCGGCCACAGGGTCACGGAGCAACTCGAGGAAGAAGCTCTCGGCGTCGCCGTCATTCAGGAAACAAGGCTCCACTTCGCCAAATGCGTGCCCGTGAGATTCGAGCGGCCCGAGGAGGAACTGGTAGACGGACGCGTGGTGACGCACGGTTGGCCATCGGGAGTGTGGCTGTGACCCGCTCATGGAAACACCGTTTGCAATCGGCCCCATCACGAGGTGAGCGCTCGAGGCTCGGGGTCGAGCGTCGACCCTTTCGTCGAGTCGACCGAATTGAAAGCATAGAGCTGCTTTGTTGAGTGCTTTTTCGCGTCCCCCCAGGTGCTTGTCGTGCGCAGCACGATGGCTGACAGCGGGCAACAAAAACCAGCGCTCAAAGAGCCGGGCGGGTGCAATTGTCGGCAATTGCGCAATTCCGCGAAGGCGAAGACTGAGTTATCCGGGCAACAAAGGGAATTGTGGTTTGCCAGGAAAATTGCACATAGGCGACCTATTCGTTCGTGAAGTGGGTTTTGGGGGAGGGAAATGGGAATGAAAGGCAATGCTCGGAAAGGGAGCCTGGCGGGGAGCGGCGGCAAGGCGCTGGCGCTTTCGGCCCACGTCGGGCGGAGCGGCAGGGTCGTGGCGTGCGACGCCAACCTGAAGCGCCTCTCGGAGCTGCCCGCGCGGGCGAGGCCTGCAGGCGCCGGGCGGATCATCGAGGTGGCGGCAGCTCCGCCCGGGTCGCTCGAGGCGCGGGCCGACGCCGTGCTGGTGGACGCTCCCTGCAGCGGAATCGGCTCACTTCGCCGCGAGGTGGACCTGCGATGGCGTCTGGCGGAGAACGACCTGGATCGGTTCCCCGAGCGGCAGCTCGCGATCCTCGCCGAGGCGTCGCGCCTGGTGCGCCCGGGGGGCCGGCTGGTCTACGCCACGTGCTCCCCGCTGCGGGCGGAGGGAGAGGCGGTCGTGGAGCGCTTCCTCAAGGGAGCGCCGGCTTTCGCGCCTGGGGACCTGCGGCGAGGCTTGCCCGCCTGCGCGCATCCGGCCCTCGAAAGTGATTGGGCACTGCGGACCTGGCCCGAGCGCGACGGCGGCGGAGCGTTCTTCGCCGCCCTGCTGGTGCGCCGACTCGGGGGCCTGGGGTGAACCAGGCCGTCGAGGAGGGTCTTGGCCGGGCCTTGAGGTCACCCAAGGCTCACGCGCTGGCTCCCTCTCTCGCCCCACGCCTTTGCGCAAGAGGCACGCCTACAAAAGCCCCGTCGGACAACACCGCATGGCACGAGGCGTGAGCACCCCAGCGCGGGCAGGACGTCTATTGCGGCGGGCCTGCGCGGGGGCGCGCGCGCCGCTCCAGGTGGAAGGCCACGGCGAGCGCCAACAGCAGAGCTGCGATGGCGAGGATGCTCGACCCGTCGTACTTGGCGAGATTGAGGACGATCACCTTTCGCGCGATGGCGATGAGAGCCACCTCGAGCACGATCTCCACGTGGACCGCGTTGTCGCGCAAGTAGGCCTTGATGGTCTCGAGCAGCTCCACGCCGATGAGCACCAACAGGAAAAGGCCGAAGATCTCGAGCAGCCGGTCCTCCTGGAGCTGGAAGAAGGGGCTGGCGACGACCTCGCGGGCGATAGTCCAGGCGAGCTTCAGGGTGGAGAGCGCCACCATCGCCCTCATCAGGCACACCAGCGCGAGGACGATGGCGCGGTCGAACGACCGCATCGCCCGCTCGAACTTTCCACCGCCGGCCATGCCGTCCCCCGCCCCCACGCGAGCCTCCCCGCCGAGCGCAATTTGACCACCTTCGACGCGTGCACCAGGGGCCCCGGGATAGGGCGATAGGGCGCCGACCCCTGTTGGCCACCGCGAGGGCAGTAATGCCCGATCAGCAAGCGCGGGGCTGGCCGGCAGCCGGGAATGGAGAGGCTCCATGCAAGGCGGGCGAGCGCAATCCGGTCCAAGCAGCGCGTGGCAGTCCTGGAGGAGCGGGAGGGGACCAAGCCCGAGTAGGGTCGGGACGGCGCCCCATCGGGGCCAGAGCTCATCGACTGGCCCGCTTGCGGCAAGGAAGGAGGAGAGCCCCTTTCGCCCGACCGCCCAAGGCCGGGAAGGTTGCGATGGAGGAGCACTCGCGCGCCTTGGCACGGTCGCGAGCCCCTTCGTGAAGGCAACCGCGGCTGTGCCGTCATGCCTTTGGCCCTGGAGATGAAGCAGCCCGTCTACCTCCAGGTCCAATTGCTCCTCGAAGGCCCCGCCCCCGTCGCCCCGCCGCTCCTCCGCAGCGCCCAGGTCGCCTTCGACTGGCCCAGCGACGGGCCCCTCGCCCCGTGGACGCCGGCGGCTCCGGACGAGCGGCCTCCATCGTGCTCCCGTACCGGCGCCATGGGCCGGCTACCTGGAGAGCACCAACAGCGCGATCGAGTTCCGCGGCAGCGAGAGCCCCGTGATGGTTCCTCCCTTGATCGGGACGGCCGTGCCCGCGGCCGGCGCGCTGGTGCCGTCGGTCCGGTAGACCGCGGCATCGCCGGTCGGGACGAAGTTCTGCAAAGTGAGGTCCAGGGCGTTCTGATCGGCATCGCTCACGTTGACGAGCATCACCCACAGCTTCGTCGGGTTCGTCGGCGAATCCGACGCCGCGAAGACATGGACTCCGGGGTTGCTGCTGGCGGCGCCGGCCGAGTAGGCGCCGAATTGTCCGCCCAGCCCGTCGTAGCTCCGGTACATCGCCATGGCATGGCGGATGGGGAGGGGCGAGCCCTGGTGGACGAGCGAGCCCCAGTACGCGGCGGCCTTGTACCCGAGGCGCCCATACATGCCGAGCACGTCGGCGAACTGCGCCGCGGACGAGGGATCGGGCGTTTTGCCGTCGCCTCCGTCGCCCGTGACGTTGTACTCGCTGACGCAGATGCCGGTGCCCGGATACGAGGCGTTGATCCAATCCTGGATGTGGGGCGCCACATCGTTACCGCTCGAGTCCCACAGCGCCTTCGTGTCCCCGAGGCCCTTGCTCGGATAGGGCACCGGGTAGTGCATGTCCACGCAGTCGAGCACGCGCACGCCGGTCGCCTGCTCTTCCTGGGCGGCGAGCTCCAGGATCGCGCGCGTCATCGAGCTGTCGACGGTGTACGGGCCCTGGGGGGTGCCGCACTCCACGTTGGGGAGCGCCACGAGGTCCCACGCATTCTCGGTGCACATGAAGAGCACCTTGGCCGTTGGATCCGCCTCCTTGACGGCTTTGGCGTACTCCAGGGTGCGATCGATGAAGTCCTGGTTGAGGCTCTTGCCGATGGCGGAGTTGACCGAGTAGAAGGGCTCGCACCAGCCGCCGGGCGGGTAGAGCGTCGGGTAGATGTCCGTCCGAAGCGCCTGCCAATTGTCGGGCTCGTTGTCGAGCTGGTAGTACCTCACGCCGCCCTTCGCCGCCGTACCGAAGGTCGAGGCCAGGTGCTGGACCCAAGAAGTCATGAACGCGGCGTCGACGTGGGTCTGGTACGAGGTGCCGAGCGCGGTGCAGCACTTGCCGGATTCTGAGGAGCTCCAGACGCCCTGGACCGCGTCGACGCAGTCCGGCAGCGCGAGCAGCGCCTGATAGGGAATGGCGCCGGTCGCCACCCAGCCGGTGATCGGGATGGTCATCAGCGTGTCGACCTTCTGGGTCATGTTGAAATGGACGAACTGATCCGAGCTGGTCTTGAGGCCCGGATCCGGCGTCGGCGAGGTGAACATCCCCTGGTAGTTGGCGCAATACCAGTCGCCGCCCGAGTTGTAAGAATCGCTCTGCCAGTTGTACGAGTTGGTGGAGTCGCCGCCCCAGCGATTGAGGGTGGCGAGCTCCAGGGATGCGTCGCTGTTCAGGGCCACGCCGTAGATGCCGGTGGAGATGGTCGTCCCCTGGGATCGGGCGTCGACGACGAGGGCGGTGGAGCTCGACGGCGCCACGCAGCGGCTCGCGGGCCCGCAGAGCTCCGCGGGTGGACAGCCGCCACAGGTGCCGCCGCACCCGTCGTCGCCGCAGCTCTTCTGGCTGCAGTCGGGCTTGCAACTCGCCGGCGGACCCTGATCGGCGGCGCCGCCGTCAGCTGAGCCAGCGTCGGCGGTGCCAGCGTCGGCGGTGCCAGCGTCAGCGGTGCCGGCGTCAGCGGTGCCGGCGTCAGCGGTGCCGGCGTCAGCGGTGCCGGCGTCGGCGGTGCCGGCGTCGGCGGTGCCGGCGTCAGCGGTGCCGGCGTCGGCGGTGCCGGCGTCGGCGGTGCCGGCGTCAGCGGGGGTGGTCCCCGCGTCGATGCCGTCGTCCTTGCCTCCGGCGTCGGCCACCATCGCAGGCCCAACGATGCCCGGCGAGCAGGCCCCCGCGCCGAGGCTCACGAGCGCCGCGAGCGTGACCGCGCAAGCGGCGGAGGGCTTCGGAGGCCAAGTCATCGTTTGGGCATTTGTCGCAGCGAGCCGAGCCGAACCCATGGCAATCCTTTCAGGCTTCCGGCTGGGTCATTGCCAGCCTCTGGTAGGGCCCCCTCGAGGCAGAATGCACCAACCGCGAGGCGAGGTGGGATGGACATCTGGCCCTTAGATGCAGCAGCGCAGGGCGCCAAGGAGAAACAAGCGGCCATTTCGTCCGACCGCCCAAGTCGGGAAGGTCGCGCTGGCGGAACGCTCGCGCGCCTTGGCACGGTCGCCGAGCGCCTTTCCGCGAACCAAGTCCAGTGATGAGGTTACGCGCCCCCGCCGCGCTCGGCAGTGACGATCGCGAGCGCCGCAAAGCTTCCCCGGACCGGCGAAGGCTTGAGTCCGCACCGCCGCCGCTCGAGGGCACTTGCGCTCGCGCCCTCACGCCAACCTCTTCCCCGACTGCCGCAACAGCCACAGAAATACCGGCCCGCCGATGAGCGCGGTGAGCACGCCCACCGGCGCCGAGGTCCCGAGCGGCTTGAACAACAGCCGCGCTGCGAGGTCGGAGAGCACCAGGAAGAGCGCGCCTCCGACGGCCGACGCGGGCAGGAGCACCCGCTGATCCGGCCCGAGCCACAGCCGGAACAGGTGCGGCACGATGAGCCCGACGAACCCGATGAGCCCCGAGACCGCCACCGCCGCGGCCACGCACAGGGAGGTGGCGAAGAAGAGCGCTCGCCGCGCGCGGTCGACCTCCACGCCCAGCGAGGCCGCGCCTTCGTCGCCCAGCGAGAGCAGGTTCAGCTCCGATGCCCGGTAGAAGATGGCCGCGAGCCCCAGCGCCTCGAAGGCGAGCACGCCGGCCACCGCGGGCCACTCCGGGTAGTCGAGCGCCCCGGCGAGCCAGTAGACCAGGTCGCCCAGCCGCTCGGGCGGGGAGAGGGCCTTGATGAACGTGATGGCCGCCGACGCGAGGGCGTTGAACACCACGCCGGCGAGCAGCGCCGCGTAGGTCGAGAGCCGCTCGCCGAAGCGCCCCGCGAGGTAGACGACCGCCGTGGCCAGGAAGGCGCCGGCCAGGGCGGCCAGGGTCGTGGGCGAGCGCGCGAGAATGCCTCCGGCGATGACGTCCAAAGGCGGCGCCAGGTGCCCGGCGAGCGCTCCCAGCCTCTGGGCCAAAGCGCCGCCCCCCAGCGCCAGCGAAAGCGTTCCGCCGAGCGCGGCGCCCCCGGAGACGCCGAGCACGAAGGGGTCGGCCAGCGGGTTGCGCAGGAGCGCCTGCAGCGCGCACCCGGAGGCCCCGAGCGCCGCTCCGACGATGGCCGCGAGCAAGACGCGCGGCAGCCGCAGGTCCACCAGCACCACGCGGTCTCGCCCTGCGCCCGCGAGCGCCGCGGAGAGGCTCAGCGGCGACTCGCCCAGAGCGCAGGCGAGCGCGCCGGCGAAGAGGAGCAGCGCCCCGAGCCCTGCCAGGACCGCGAGCCGGCGGCGCCAAGGGAAGAGCTCGCGCGCCGGCGTCATCGCGGCGCCCCGGGGTGCAGGGCGGCGAAGAGCTCCTCCACCGCGTCGGCGATGCGCGGGCCGGGGTGGAACAGGCTGGGGCTGGCCACGGCCAGCCGCGCCTCGGCGAGCCCCGGGAGCTTGAGCAGCCGCTCGCGGGGCGGGTCGCGCACGTCGGCCGCGTCGACGATGACTTGTGGCGCGGCGCCGGACGCGAGCTCGGCGCTCAAGACCGGGTACGGCGAGCGCACGTCGGCGGCGGCGTTCAGGCCGCCCGCCTCGGCCAGGAGCGCGTCGCCGAAGCTCCCGGGCCCGGCGGCGACCAGCGGGTCCCAGTCGTAGACGATGAGCACCTTCGGCTTCGGCAGCGCCTTGGCCCGCGCGCGCACCGCCTCGATGCGCCGGCGCGCCTCGGCGGCCAGGGCCGCGCCGCGAGGGCCGAGATTCAGCGCCTGTCCGATGGTCTCGAGACCTGTCAGGACCTCGTCCTCGGACGAGAGGCGGACCGCCAGGATGGGCGTGCCGAGCTTGGCCATGCGCTCGACCGCGGCGCGGTTGCCGGGCGAAGGCTCGGCCAGGACGAGGTCGGGGGCGAGCGCCACCACCGCCTCGACCGACGGGTCAGTGTACCCCCCGATCCGCGGCACCGCGCGGACCTCCTTCGCGTCGTCGAAGCGGGTGACCCCGACGAGCCGCTCCCCGGCGCCCAACGCGAGCACCATCTCGGTGAGCGACGGGGCGAGCGTCACCACCCGCTTCGGCTCTGCGACCGGCGCTGGGCCCAGTCGGATGGGCGGGCGCGCGGGGGCCGCTCCGAGCAGCGCCGCCGCCAGGGCCAGGAGGGCGAGGGCGCGCAGAGGGCCGGCCTTCGCGGCCGAGGCGGTGGCAGGCCCTGTTCCCATCTACTTCGCGAACGAGCAGACGCCGCCGTCGGGGGCGAGCGTGCCGTCGGGACAGCGGCAGCTCGCCGAGCTCGCGGTGCCTCCGTCGGGCGTGATGCACGACTGGCCGGTCGCGCAGACCTTGTTGCAGTCGCCGCAGTGGTTCGGGTCGGACGCGAGGTTGGCGCAGATGTCGTTGCCACAGGCCGTGTCGGTCGGATAGTTGCAAACGACGGCGGTCGCGCCGCAGGCGCCGAGCGCGGCAGCCGCCAGGGAGGCGGCGAGCGCGGCAGGTAAGAGGAGTCGGTTCATCGAGCTCTCCAAGGGGCGCCCTTCCGAGCGCGCGGCGAGAGAATAGCCGGACCGGGCGCGGGCGACGTCCGAAAGATGCGCGGGGTGCCCCGCGGCCGGGGGGCAAGGCCTTCGAGCGGGCGCAGGGCCGCTTCTGGCCGATGCGGCCGCGGCGCCCTTCGGGGCTCGGGCGAGACTGCCCTGCCGGCTCCCCGGGGCGGGCGTTCGTTCGCCCGAGGGTCGCCGCCGGTCCCGCGCGCGAGGAAGGTGCTTCGAGCCTTCGATACCTCGCCCGCATGTGCGAAGTGGCGACTCGCGCTTCGCGGCGTTCGCGTCCGCGCGCTTGGCGCCATGGCGTCATCCAAATGTTGCAATGAGCGTCCGGTGCCACGATATAAAACCGCGAAAAGTCGGCCGTGGCCTCGGCCCGTATTGAGAATAGCTCGCCTTCAACGATGGGCGTCGTCGCCGCGGCGAGGCGCGTCGGTCCTTGCTGTCGGCTCGCGCCATCGCCTCGCGATGGAGCGGCGCGCTCGCTGCCGCGGCTTCGAGAAATCCTCGCGGAATCGGGCGAAAGATTAGGAATCGAGAGAAAGCGGTATTCCCAACTAATTGATGTCCATGGGAGCTTGTATGCGCGCGATGAGCAGATTGATGTGTCTTTCGTGGTTGGGGGTCTCGGCGCTCGCCGCCGGATGCACCGGCCCCACGGGTGCGACTGGCGCCACGGGTGCGACAGGTGCAACGGGCGCAACGGGCGCAACCGGAGCCACTGGATCCACGGGCGCAACCGGAGCGACGGGCGCCACGGGAGCCACGGGCGCCACAGGCGCCACAGGAGCCACAGGAGCCACAGGAGCCACAGGAGCCACAGGAGCCACAGGAGCCACAGGAGCCACAGGAGCCACAGGAGCCACGGGCGCCACGGGCGCCACGGGCGCGACTGGGGCTCCGGCCTCGGATTTCCCTCGCGCCGAGCACGTCCTGCTCATCAGCGTCGACGGTTTGCATCGGGAGGACCTCGCCCGGTTCGTCGCGGCCAATCCGACCTCGACCCTGGCGCAGCTGTCGGCGACCGGCGTCACCTATAGCAACGCCCGCACGGTCGCCCCTTCGGACTCGTTTCCGGGCCTCCTGGCGCTGGTGACCGGCGGAACGCCGCGCTCGACGGGCGTCTACTACGACGACAGCTACGACCGCACGCTCTTCCCGCCGGGCAGCAACTGCGCCGGCGCCCCCGGCACCGAGATCCTCTACGACGAGAGCGTCGACGTCGATTCCAGCAAGCTCGACGGCGGCGGCGGCATGAGCCCGGCGGCGCTCCCCTTGGCGCTTGACTTCGCGGGCGGCTGCAACCCCGTCTACCCGCACCAATTCGTCAAGGTGAACACCCTCTTCGAGGTGGCCAAGCAGGCCGGGCTGAGGACCGCGTGGTCCGACAAGCACCCGTCCTATGACCTGGTGAGGGGGCCGTCCGGCGCCGGCGTCGATGACCTGTACACCCCGGAGATCAATTCCAACGCCTCGGGCGCTGGAGTGGTCAACGGCGTCGACCTCAACGCGGCATACGCCGCCTGCACCTCCGCCAACTCTCTGGGCGGGGCCAAGGTCACCGACTTCACCACCTGCCTCCCGACGGCGCTGGCCTACGACGACGTGAAAGTGCAGGCCCTCCTCCGGCAGATCGACGGCTTCACCTCCGACGGCCTCGCCTCCGCGCCGATGCCGTCCATCTTCGGGATGAACTTCCAGGGCGTCAGCGTCGGCCAGAAGCTCCCGGTGGGCGGCTACTCGGACGCCGCCGGCACGCCGAGCGACGTCCTCGCGGCGGCGCTGGCGCACACCGACGCGTCGATCGGCAAGCTGGTCGCCGAGCTCAAGGCCACGGGTCACGACGCCTCGACCCTGATCATCGTCACCGCCAAGCACGGCCAGTCCCCCATCGACCGCACCAAGCTGCGGATGGAGGCCCCCAGCGCGCACACGCCGAACGTGGTCGACCCGGCCGGCGTCGTGCAAACCGTCGTGCCTTCGCTGGGGTCGCAGGGCGGCGGCTTCGTGATGACGGACGACATGGGCATCGTCTGGCTGCAGGACAACGCCAAGACGCCGGCGGTGCTCGCGGCGCTCAAGGCCAACGCCGCGGCGATCGGCGCCGACGACAACGCGAACAACCTGTTCAGCGCCAACCTCGTCTCGGGCGCGGAGCTCGTCTCCACCTTCGGCGACCCGACCTCGAGCTCCGACCCCGTCGCGGCGGCGCGCGCGCCGGACGTCTTCATCCAGCCGAGCGCCGGGGTCGTCTACTCCTCCAGCAGCAAGAAGATCGCCGAGCACGGCGGCGCGAACGCCGCCGACAACCAGGTGGCGCTGCTCGTCTCGTGGTCGGGCGCGACGGCCGGCACCGTGTCCACCCCGGTCGTCACGACCCAGGTGGCGCCCACCATCCTCCTGGCGCTGGGGCTGGAGCCGTCGCTCCTTCAGGCGGTCCAGAAGGAGTCGACCGAGGCGCTGCCGGGCCTCCCGCAGCCGACGCTCGAGCTCAGCCACCTGACCGACCCGGTGCCCGCGAAGATCCAGGGCGGGCCCTGGACCCTGACCCAGCTCGCGGCGGGTAACCCGAGCGTCCAGACGACGCCGCCCTACCTCGCGGCGGGCACGGGCGTGGACGTCTCGTGGGACTACTGCGACCGGGCCAACGGCGGCGCCCTGACCCTCAACACCGCGAGCGCGCCGGTGGACATGCAGCCCTACTACTTCCCGCGCGTGTTCGGCAGCGGCGCCAACCTACGCGGCTTCTTCGACTGGCGCCCGAAGGACATGAACGAGGCCATCGTGGCGGCGACCTCGAGCGACGGCGGGCGGACCTGGACCTACCAGGAGACGGCGCTGCGGCTCGACTCGACGTGCCCGGCGGACGCCACGCTGACCAACACCGCCTTCAGCTCCAAGCAGCTCGACAACGGCTATGGCCACCCCCACGAGGTCACCGTGGGCGGCGTGACTCGGCTCTACGTCCTGGACCGGGCCGACGGCTCGTGGGGCCAGAAGGACTCCAGCATCGACAACCTGGGGCTGGTGGTGAACACCCTCGGCAGCGACCCGGCGCAGCCGCTCGCCGGCGTGCCCGCGACGGTGGCGACCCAGGACGCCTCGGGCGCCTACGCCCCCTATACGCCGACCCGGGTGGTCGGCCTCGTCAAGCCCGACGGCATCGTCTCGGTGGTGCCCGGCGCGAACCCGGTGACCGTCCTCTACGTCTCCAAGGCGAAGAACGGCGACAAAGAGCTTCCCCGCAGCGCAGCAGTGCGGCGCCCAGCCCTATCCCGCCACGGGCAGCACGACCGCCAAGTCGGCCAACCACGACGTCGTCACCCTGCGCCTCGCCAGCACGACGGACGGCATCAACTTCACCGACCTCGGCGCGGTCGAGGGGCTCAATGACCCGACCACCGTCTCGTACCTCGGCATCCGGTACGCCGCGCCCAACGGCTCGATGATCCGGCTCGGGGTCCGGCCGCTACGGGCTCTTCTTCGCCGCCGGGAACTGCATGGACGCCGACTCCGACGCGTTCCACGCCATCGCCTACGCCGAGTCTTCGGACCTCTTCCACTGGACCGTGAAGTACGGCATCGACAACCCCATCGCCTCCATCGAGCCCAAGACGTTCAAGCTCAACGCCTCGGACGCCGCGCCCACCACGGTTCCGTCGAAGCGGCCGGTCGTCGGCGACGCGCTGCCGTGGTTCGCCGGCCGGGTCTACGCCCCTCAGGTCACGACCAACGGGGACGACACGCTGACCCTGACGTTCTCCGGGTACGGCGTGCAGAGCCCCAACAGCGACCTGCTCAACTACCGGCAGATCGGCAACGTCACCCTCAAGGCGTCGGCGGTGGTGGAGTAGAGGGAAGTCGGCCGGGGCCGGGTGCGCGAGAGCCGCGCGCCCCGGCCCCGCCGAGCGTGCACCGGCGGCGCGAAAGCCGGAGCGAGCGCGGGTCCGTCGGGCAGCCCGCGGGGCCGCGGGAGCTCGTTGGACGAAGCCGCTCGCGGCGGCTGCGGGGCTGCGGGGAGGCGAGCTGACCTGGGGCGTTGACGCAGGCGTAGAGCGCCCGGCGCGGGCCCGCGAACGTTTCCCGATTTCCGGCGCCGCGCCGAAAAGGCGGGCCTGGCCCCTCGCGTCGAGCGGGTCGAGCGGGGACGGGCGCCGGCGAGGGTCGCGAGGAGCTCGGGGCCCGGAAGCGCGCTCAAGGGCCTGACCGGGAGCTCGCCGCGCCGAGGGCCGGGCAGCCGCGGGCCGCCAGGCGATCGAGGACGGGGCCGAAGCTCTCCTGCTGTGGCCGCTCGAAGTCCGCCGGGCCGAGCGGGCGCAGCGCCGCGAAGAACCGCGGCCAGCTCCCGCCACAGGCGAGGAGGAGCCGGTCGAGCTCCGCCCCCCCGGTGTCGTAGGCCCGGTAGCCGGCCAGGGAGGCGTTGTTGAGCGGGTGGCGCAGGTTCAGCTCCCGCTGGAGCTCGCCCAGGATGGCCGCCTTTCGGGAGCGCTTCGCCTCGGGCGTTTCGGCGGACCGGTACAGCGCGTCGAGCTCGGCGAAGGCGCGCTGCATGCGGGCGAGGTGCGCCTGCGAGCGCCGCTGCGAGTCCGCAAAGGCGCGCGTCTGAGGAGCCTTTGGCCCGTAGGCCTCGCGCAGGTACTCGAGCGCGAGCCGGTCGCCCGCGAAGCTCGCCAGGCTCTCGTCGAACGTGGACTGGCCCGGGACGTAGAGGGTCGCGTGCACGCTCTCGTGGAGGATGACGTCGGCGAGGTCGCCCGCGGCGTCCTCGTCGGGGGAGATCATGGTCGAGAGCACCGGGTCGCTGAAGTAGCCCAGCGTGGAGTAGGCGCTGGCGGTCCGCACGTCCACGTCCAGGCCTTCGTCTCGCCGCAGCGATTGGGCCATGCGCCGCGCGGCGCCCTCGTCGAAGAAGCCCAGGTACGGCACGCTGCCGACGAGCGGGAAGCGCCAGCGGCGGACGTCGAACGCGAGTGGCGCGCAGGCCTGGACGACCCACACCGCCGCCGGCCGATGGAGGTCGGTGTAGCGGCCGTAATTGCGAGTCGGGGTGAGCCCACGGTCCTGGCCGAATTCCTTGATGGCGGGGACCAGCATCAACAGGCCGCGCGTCCGCTCGGGGATCGCGCGGTCGCGCACCGCGACCTTCAGGCTGCGCGCGCCGTGGAGAAGGGCGTATTGCCCGCCGGCCGCCTGGGTGAGGTACGAGGCGGAGAAGCAGCCGGAGGCGGGCAGGGCCGCCAGCGCGAGGAGCAGGCGGGCGGCATTGGAGGGGGCGACGAAGCAGGCTCGCGCGCCGGGCTCGATGCGCCCCGCCTCTTCCGCGCTCTCGGTCCACGCGTCGGCGGTGTCCAGCGGCCGGCACAGGTCGGAGTGGGTGAGGCTTCGCTCGCCGGTCGCCAAGCTGCCGCCGATGATCTCCGAGCGACCCATGGAATCCTCCTGACTCGACTCTGTCGGCGTCGCCGGGCCCAGGACAACCTGCGCTCGGCGGCCCGGTTCCGCGATGGCGCGCCCGGAGGTTTGTCGCCTTGGAGAGGCCAAATTTCTCATGGTAACGTGACCCGTGCTTCTCGCGGCGCCCGGACCCGACCGGCATGATCCGTATCTCCGAACTGGAACAGAGCCGCCCACAACCAGCATTGCGCGCCGATTCGCTCGAGAGTCCTTGAGCCGCCGCCCTCACGTTCTCCGATGAGGCACCCATGCGTGTGTCCTGCCCCGCTTGCCACACCGCCTACAACGTCGACGAGGCGAAGATCCCGCCCGGCGGCGCCAACCTGAAATGCGCCAAGTGCAAGGGCTCCTTCCCCGTTCGGCGGGGCGCTGGAGCCGAGCCGGCGGCTGGGCCCGGGTTCGCCCCGAGCGCGCCGCCCGTGCCGATGCCGGGCGGCAGGCCCGGCCCCGCCATCCCGCTCCCAGGCTCCTCTGACGCGACGAGGCCCGCTGCTCCTTTCCCGAGCGCCGCCGACGCGAGCCGTCTGGCGGTCCCGCTCCCAGGGGTGCGCAGCCCGAGCGCGCCGAGCCTCTTCGACCTTCCTCCGCCCGAGCAGACGGTGGCTTCGCGGCCGCCCGAGAAGCCGGAGCTCGTCCCGCTCCCGGGCGCCGGGGCAGAGCCGCCTGCGCCGGATCCCGCGGACACCGACCCGTTCGCCGCCATCCTCGTGGGCGACGGGCCGCCGACGGTCCGCGGGACCGTGCCGCAGGAGGTCGTCAACCTGAG
The DNA here is from genome assembly GCA_963772225.1 of uncultured delta proteobacterium. Lineage (GTDB taxonomy): Bacteria > Myxococcota > Myxococcia > Myxococcales > UBA5297 > CAVYWD01. Next base: position 310,969 of record CAVYWD010000003.1, read on the forward strand.
CCGGCGCGAGCCGGCCGGCTTCGCTCAAGACCCGTTCGCCGCCCTCGACTTCGGCAGCCCGCCGAGCGCCCCGGCCGCTTCGGGGCCTGGGCTGGGCGCGGAGCTCGGGTCGCTGCCCGCGGCCGCCGATGCCTCGGACCCCTTCGCGGACTTCGGCGCCCCGGCGCCCAGCGTCCCGTCGCTCGGATTCGGCGAGGTCGCCATCGCCGAGCCCGCGCCCCCGACTCCCTCTCCAGCTCTCGGGCCGCCGCCGCTCCCCAAGGCTCCCCAGCTGGAGCCGAGGGCCGCGGCCTCGGGGGGCGCGCCCGACCAGCCCGCGCCCGAGCCGCGCGAGTTCGACCCGGTCGAGGCCGTCCGGGACGCGATGGAGGCCGACCTGGGCAGCGCCCCTCCGGCGGGTGCGGCGCCGGGGGGCGACGCGAGCGAGCTGGAGCTGCTCGACTTCATCGACGAGGCCGGGGAGGCCAGCAAGAAGGTCCGCCCGTCGTCCTTGCGCTTCCACGTCCGCCGCAAGAGCGGGAAGGTGTTCGGCCCCTTCGACCAGCCCACCGTCGTGAAGATGCTCACCGACGGGCAGCTCTTGGGGAACGAGGACGTCAGCAGCGACGGGGAGCAGTGGGCGCCGGTCGGTTCCGTCTCGGCGTTCGCCGAGGCCATCCAGAAATTGATGGAGAGCCCCGGGTCTCTTTCGGCGGCGGCCCCGGCTGCGGACCCGCCCGACGGCGCCCCGGCGCCCGCGGCGAGCAGCGCCGAATTGCTCGAGCGCATGCGCGCGCTCTACGGCGACCGGATGGCGGCCATCGCGGTGGTGGACAGCGCGACCGCCCAGCGCAAGCTGGTCAAGCTGGCGCCCTACGCCGCCGCGGCGGTCGCGGGGCTCTTGCTGCTCGGCGCCGGCATCTATTCCGGGCAAACGCCTTACGGGTACTTCGGCGCCCGCTGGATGTTCCCCGGCCATCTGAAGGAGGGCTCGGCCGCCTACCAGAAGTACGTGGAGGCGTCGAAGGCGCTGACCGCGGACACCTTCGACTCCTACAGCCAGGCGCTCGCCGACGCCAAGTCGCTCATCGCGGAGAACGGCCTGTCCGTCGAGTCGCGCTCGCTGTACGCCCAGGCGGCCTTCTACCTCAAGCGCCGGTTCTTCCGGGGCGACGCCGAGCTCCTCCAGGCGAGGCGCTACCTCGACGAGCTGGAGCTCTCCTCCAAGGGCGCCCCCGAGACCGTCAAGGCGCGCGCCGGCCAAGCCCTGCTGGTCGGCGCGGCGGCGCAGGTTCGCCCGGCGCTGGAGGCGTCGGCGGCCAAGAATCCGGACGACCTCGAGCTGAAGTTCCTGCTGGCCGAGGGCTACCTGCAGGAGCGGGCGACGGCGCCGGCTTCGGAGGTGCTGAAGAAGGTGCTGGTGGCCGACCCGAAGAGCGCCAAGGCGCTGCACGCGCTGGGCGTGGCGCGGACCCTGGAAAAGGCCCCGGACTGGGCGGCGGCCCAGGAGCTCTTCCAGAAGGCCTTGGAGGCGGGGCCGAGGCACGTCAGCTCCGCCGTGGAGATCGCCGCCATCCTGGTGCACCGGCTCGACCGGGCCGACGACGCGGTGGCCTATCTCGACCGGGCGCTGAGCGAGGACGCGAAAGGACAGCTCGCCCCGAGCGAGCTCGCGCGCGCGCACTCCCTCATGGGCAAGGTGCAGGCGTCGCGCCACCAGGGCGAGGCGGCGCGCAAGGAGTTCGAGGCCGCGCTGCAGGCCTTCCCGGGGTCGGCGCCCGCGCTCGCCGCCTACGGCCGGTTCCTGCTCTCGCGGCGCGAGCTCGAGAAGGCGCTCCCGCTCTTCGAGGAGGCCGTCAAGAGCGACCCGAAGGAGATGGAGTACTTCGACGGGCTGATCCGCTCGATGCTCGGCGCGTCGAAGCTCGCCTCGGCCGCCAAGCTCATGGCCGATGCGCCCGGCGAGCTGCGAGGCGACCCGCGGCTCGAGTACCTGCGCGGGCGAGCCGCCGACGAGTTGGGCAAGGGAGACGAGGCCGAGGGCCACTATCGGAAGGCGGCCGACGCGGACCCGAAGTACTGGGAGCCGTCGCTGGCGCTGGGCAACTTCCACCTGGGGCGGCGGAGGTTCGACGAGGCCAAGCAGGACTACGCCGCGGCGCTGCAGAGGGGGCCGGGCGCGGCGGAGACGCACGTCGGGATGGGCAACTGGCAGCTTTCCCAGGGCGGCCTGGACGAGGCGAAGAAGGAGTATCTCGCCGCGCTGGCCATTGACCGGGAGGCGGCCGCGGCGCACCTGGGCATGGCCCAGGCGCTCATGGCGGAGGGGGCGCTGGACGGCGCGCAGAAGGAGTTCGACGAGGCCGCCGCGCTCGACCCGACGCTGCCCGGGGTCTTCACGCAGCAGGGGGCGCTCCTGAGGCTGCGGGGCGACTGGGACGCCGCCGCGGCGGCGCTGGAGAAGGCCAAGAACGCCGACGCGAAGGACAGCACCGCGCTCTGGGAGCTCGGGGCCGTGGAGATGGAGCGAGGCCGGCTCGCCGAGGCCGCGAAGGACCTGGACCTCTCGCTCAACCTGGACCCGTCCAGCGGCGACGCGCATTACTTCAAGGCCCGGGTGCATTACGCCCGCCACGAGACCACGCAGGCCGAGGACTCCATGAAGGCCGCGCTCTCGCGCGAGCCCAAGCGGCCGGAGCTGCGCTTCTGGATGGGGAACATCCTGCTGCAGTCGAACCACTTCGACGAGGCCGTGGAGCAGTGGCAGGAGGCGGTCAAGCTCAAGCCCGACGACGCCGACGCCCTCGAGGCGCTCGCCCACGGTTATCAGGAGCGCCAGGCGTTCGAGCAGGCCATCGGGTATTTCGACCGGGTCTTGAAGGTGGACCCCGCGCGCAAGCGCCTGCTCTTGAACGTCGCCGATTGCAAGGCCGGGATGAATCGATACGACGAGGCCATCGCCAAATACAAAGAGGCGCTCAAGGCCGACCCGTCCTTGGTCGGGGCCTATTTCAGGATCGGCCGGTGTTACACCGAGAAATCGAAGATCGGCGAGGCCATCGATTGGTATCAAAAGGCCGCCGCCAACGACCCCGACGCCAAGGAGGTCTGGCGGTTTTTGGGCTATGCCTACAAAGAGAAGGGCCGAAAGAGCGACGCCATTGGCGCCTTTGAAAAGTACCTCGCCCTGAACAAGGACGCCGGCGATACCAAGGACATCGGCAACGAGATCTTCGACCTTCGGGCGGAGAAATAGGGCGCACCGCGTCGGCGGCGCAGCGAGGACAGGCCTCAGCCGTTGGGCTCGGCGGCGCCTTCTAAGATTTCACGCCGGAATCGCTCGGCCCCATAGAGGCGCAGGCCGAACCGGTCGCCGCCGCGCTCGAGGACGAGATCGTATCGGGCGCGCTCGGGGGCGCCTTCGCTCGCTCCTTTCGCTCTCACGCCACCTCGATCGAAGCGAATGGCTTTGCCCGCGGCGCACAGCCTCGCAGGGCCAGCGCCGCGAGCCCCAGAGCGCGAGAATGCCTGCGGGGAAGAGTGCATGGGCCGCCCAAGGCCAGCGGCGTTCGAGGATGTAGCCGGCGATGAAAAGCAGCATTGCCGCGACCGCCAAGCCATCGGCGAGGCGCCCGTTCTTGACGAGGTAGAAGGCGTCCCCGACATGGAAGAGGCCGCGAAGGCGCCGGCCGCCCTCGAGCGGGGCGCCGCGCTCGTCCAGCGGAGCCACCCAGACGGTTCCGAGGCGGCGGGCGAGCGGGTCTTGGCGCATCGCGGTGCCTCCTCCCTCGAGCCCGTCGATGATACCGGGCGGATACCAGCCGGGGCCGAGAGCTTTGGCGGCTCGACTTTGGCCCGTTTGGCCCGCGGGCCGTCACGCTCTCGAGGGGTCGCGGGTCGTGGCGGACGCGAACGAGCGCCTTAGCCTTGGCCGTCGGTCCCTCGGGGCGATGGAGGGGCTGGCTGCGCGCGTCGCGAGGGAGCGGCTTTCGCGCCGTCGCTCAGCGAGCGCGCGGCGGCCGCCCTTCCAACCACCTGCGGCAAAACCACGAAAAGGGAGCGAGCATGAAAGGCGGAAGCTCAGCGGTCTTCTGGAAGCGAGGGGCCGTAGCGATCGCGACTCTTACCCTCGGCGCGGCCTGCGGCGATTCGTCCAAGGCTTCGCCGACCGACTCCGGCGCGCGGGACGCGCAGGAGGCGGCCGGATCGGATGCCAGCGCGATGGACTCCGGCGCGCGGGACGCGCAGGGGGCGGCCGGATCGGATGCCAGCGCGATGGACTCGGGCGCGCCGAGCGACGCGCCAGACGCCGGGGCCGACGCCGGCGCGCGGGATTCGGGCTCGGCCATCGGCGGGACGGCGGCCGGCAAATCGTTCACGGCGCAGGACGCCGTCTTTGCCTCGGCGGTCCCCCAGGGCTCCTGCCCGATGTACGGCCTCCTGGTGACGGTGAGCGGCGCTGCCGGCGCCTGCTCGCGGGCCGGGGATGCGTGCCTCGGGAAGGGCAATCTCCTGGAGCTTCAGCTGTCCATGGTCGACGCGAGCGCGATCGGCGCGGGCGCCTACGATGTCGTCGCACCGGACCCGAGCCAGCCCCCGCCGGCGGGGAAGATCGTTGGCGTGCTGGCTCAGACCAACTCGTCCTGCCAAGCCATCAGCCCGGAAAGCCTACCCCACGTGGCCGCTGGGTCGTCCGCCACCCTCGCCTCGGTGAGCGACGGCGAGGTGAGCGGGAGCGTCGACGTCTCGTTCTCGGACGGCGGCAAGCTGTCGGGCGCCTTCTTTGCGCTTCGCTGTTCCGCGCTGGCGCCGGCGAGCGGCTTCTGCGCGCCGCCGAGCGCGCCGGTCTGCAGCGGGACGCCAACCTGCCAATAGGCCCTCGGCGAAGGAGCCGCGGGCGCTGCGCGGGCTTTGGGGGACGCCTCTCCGGAGCCCGACGCTTCGAGCGGCTGGGCCGCCGCGCGGCTCAGTACGGATCGCGCCCGCTCCACTGGTGCACGTCGGCGAGGTCCGCGGCGCAGCTCTGATACAGCTGCTGACGGCCCGGCGGGCCGCCCGAGGCCGCCTCGAAAGGGATGATGCTGCGAAACGACGCCGAGGGCTCGAACGCGAAGCAGCGCGGCAGCTGGGGCATGTCCGGAGTCAGAACGTAGACGTAGGCCTTGGCGGGCGCGTTTGGGAGGGCGATGGCGTCGGTGACCAGGCCGCCGCGCTCGTCGAGCAGCGCATACTCCGCCCGCCCCGCGTCCACGTCCTCGCGCAAAAGGCCGAAGTACTCGCCGCCGTCGCTCAGGGCGGCTTCGATCAGCGATCGCTTCTGCTCGGGGTCGAAGAGCCAGTCCTGCACGTAGGTGCCGTCGTAGGTCCCGGACGGCACCAGCGCGGGGTTGGTGTGCGGCACCGCGGCGCGAGCGCCCGCGCGCAGGACCTGACCGGTGAACAGGTGCAGCTCCTTGCCGCTCGCGGTGGCGGACGCGGGCACCACCGCGTCGAGGATCCAGAACCCGTCGGCGGAGTAGCCGACGACGAGCGGCTGCCGCTGCTCGTCCGCGGTCAGCGAGCGCCGAAGGTTGGCGAGCATCACCTCGGGGGTGCCGTGATAGTGGAACAGGCCGGCGCTGCCGGGGCGCCCGCCCTGCCCTGGCTGGACGTGGCCGCGGACGTCGGGTGACACGCCGACGAGCTCGGCGACGGCGGGGAAGATGGGGTCGTACTCCCAGCCCGAGCACGCGCGGTCGAAGGGGTTGTTCGGGTCCGCCGCCCCGCCGTCGTACCACGGGCCGCTGGGGTCGATGATGGCGCCGTCGATGGCCACGCCGAACGGCACCATGTTGAGCGGCCAGACGGCGTCGTCGGCCGTGGGGACCACCCCCGCGAGCGTGCGGTCGACGACCGTCAGCGCGAAGCCTCCCTCGCCGAGCTGCTTCGCGGTGTCGATGGCGAACGGGCAGTGGTCGTTCGGGAACAGGTCCCAGACTCGGCGCTCGACGCCGCTCGAGTCCACGAACTCGAGGTTCTGGGGAGCCGCGGTGCCGGAGAAGCCGCGCACGAACGAGCCGTCGGCGGCTTGGGTCACGGCGGTCTGCAATCGCTGCGGGGTGACGAAGTCGACCGCGGCCTGGGCTTTCGCCTTCGAGCTGCAGCGCAAGAGCAGCGGGCCCGCCGCGGCGAGCGAGAGGGCGCTCAGGAAGTCGCGGCGGCTGAGAGGCGTCGAGCGGGGCATGGGATCCTCCTGCCCGCCAAAGATTCCCGACTGCCGAAAAACGTGACAGCGCGGCGGGCGAATCGACCAGAATCGGTCGGCGCCCTCGAGAGCCGTGTCACGTCTTCAGGGCCTCGCGGGTCGGGAGCCTTGCAACGCTCGAGCGACGCGGATTGGAATGATGACCGATGAAACCGCGGGGCAAGGGCGCGCCGCTCTCGTCCGCCGCGCCCAGTCCGGCGACGGCGAGGCCTTCGAGGAGCTCGCCAGGCAGAGCGGTCGCGCGGTGTACGCCATCGCGCTGGCGCACCTGGGGCGGCCCGCCGACGCCGAGGACGTCGCCCAAGCGGTGCTGCTCGCGGCCCTCGAGAACATCGACGACTGCGCCCATCCGGAGCGATTCGACGCGTGGCTCTTCTCCGTCGCCCGCAACCGCAGCCGGCGCGCCCTCGTGCGCCGCCGTTTGCGGGACGTCCTCTCGCGCGAGCCCGAGGAGCTCGGTGAAGCCACGGGGCCCGCCGACGGCGCGGACCGGCAGCGGGTCCTGCGCGCCCTCGAAACCCTCGCCTCGCGCCAGCGCGAGGTCGTCTTGTTGCACGACCTGGAGGGCTACACCCACGCCGAGATCGCCTGTGCGCTCTCCATCACCGAGGAGGCGTCGCGGCAACAACTCTCCCGCGCGCACAGGCAGATGCGGGCCTTTCTGGAGGAAGATTCGTCATGAGTCCCAATCGAAGCGACCGCGGCGAAACGGAGCGCCTCGCGCTCGACGCGCTCGCCCCTCGCCGCGGCTGGGTCGAGGGGCTGCCGTCGCTCGCCCGTGAGGCCGCCTCGCGCCGGCGGGAGCGAGCCTCCTGGGCTTTCGGGTTCGCGTCGGCGGGCCGCTGGGTCATCCCCGCCGCCATGGCCATGGCGGTCGCTTGCTGGATGGCATCGATTCGAGCGGGCCCGCCGGGGCCGAATCGCTCGGCGCTCTTGCTCGCGGGCTCCGACGGCGAGACCCTCGCCGCGCTGGCGCTGTCGGGACGCCGATGACGGACGCACCCCCCAAGAGCCCGGCTCGCCGGGCGCGCTTCTGGAGCAGCGCGATTCTCCTGTGCGTCTTCGCCCTGGGCGTCGTGGCGGGCATCGGCGTCGCGCCGCTGCTGCGCCCGCGCCCAGGGGCCCTGCCGCCCAGCCTGGAGGTGCTCGGCCTCCGCCCAGAGCAGCGGGGGCGGATCGAGGCGATCATCGCCCGGCACGGCCCGGAGGTCGACGCCGCCCTGGGCGACGCGCTTCCCCGGTTGCGAGCAGTGCAAGAGCGCGTCGCGACCGAGATCGAGACCGAGCTCGACGCGCCTCAGCGCGCGGCGTTCCGGCGAGAGCGGGCGAGCCACCCCGGTCCTCCGTCTCGCTGACGTCGACGCATGAAACGGGGCGGGCGCCGCGCTCTTAGTCCCCTCGGCGCAAAATTTTGCGCAGGATGGCAAAGACTTCAGGCTCCGGGCTCCAGGAACAGCAGTACCTGAAGCCGGGGGTCTGGAGCCTTGCGCCTAAGGCAACACTCGTTGGTTCCGGCTCGGCCGGATTAGGCCAGAGTCGTCGTCGCCCCCGACCTGGAACAGCCTTCGAATGCGCGTGCCGTCTCGGAGCGGGGCGTCGCGGATGCTACTGGGCGAAGTCGGCCGGGTCGTCCTCGAGGTCGGCGTACGCGCCCATCGAGTCGTCCGCGCTGGCGAGCTCCTCGAGCGCGGCGTCGTCCGGCAGCAGGTCGAGCGATGCGGCCTCGGCCGTCGTCTGCTCCGCGGCCGGCGATGCGGAATGCCCCAGCGGAAAAGCCCTGTCCAGCACCAGTCCGACAGAGAAGGCGCCCGAGGCGGCGAGCGCTCCGGCGAGCAGGGCGGCGCGCAGCGGCGCGACGCGGCGGGTGCGCTCGTCCTTCTGCGCGCGGTTGGCGCGCACGCGAACGGCGAACCCGGCCAGGGTCCGCGGGTCGGGCTCTTCGCGCGTGGCCTGCACCAAGGCGAGCGCCTTCTGAGCCCCGCGGCATTCGGGGCAGCCGGACAGGTGGGCGCGGGTCTCCGGGTCGGCCAGCCCGCCGGGCTGGGCGAGGTTCTCGAGCGCGCTCTGGCAATCGATGGGCATGGGTCCTCTCACAGCTCCTCGGCGCCCAGGAGCTTCTGCAGGCGCTTGACCGCGTAGTGGAAGTTCACCTTGGCGTTGTTCTCGGTGATGCCCAGGGCCTCGGCGATCTGCGCGAAGGGCAGCTCGGCGTCGAGCCGCAGCGACACGACCTGGCGCTGCCGGTTGGGCAGGTGGGCGAGCGCCTCGCGCACCCGCGCCCGGCGCTGCCGAGTCTCCAGCGAGTCCCGGCCGGCCTCGGGCTCGGGCGCGGCCGATTCGAGCGACAGCCCGAAAACCAGGCGCGCGCGATCGCGCAGGTGGTTCTTGCAGAGGTTCGCCGCCACCTTGAACAGGTACGCCGCGAAGGGCCGCCCCGCCCGGAACTCGCCGGCGTGGGCCAAGACGCGAAGGAAGGTCCGCTGGGCCAGGTCTTCCGCCTCGTCCGCGTCGCGCGAATATCGGAGGGCCAGCCGGTAGACCGGCCGCTCGTACCGCCGCACCAGGGTCGCGAAGGCCTGCGAATCGCCCGCGAGGTGCGCGGCGAGCAAGTCGCGGTCGTCGGGGAGGCCCTCCTCGCCCTCGCGCACGACGTGCAGCCGAGGGTGCTCGCGGGTCGTCATGGAGCTCCTCGAATCGAGCTGCGGCGTGGCTTCCATGCCATGCAACACCCGGCTCCGGCGCGGGCGTTAACCGCGAGAGGATGAGGCCGCGAGGGCGGTTGACCCGCTCTAAACGCCGTGATTACACTACGCGGCTCTCTGGCGATAACGCAAGAAATCATCTGTCATTTCCTGTAATTGCGAGGATTCCCATGCTCGACCTCCGGTACGTGGCTCAGAACTTCGACGAGGTGTTGCGCCGGTTGGGCCGCCGGGGCGCCGTGGAGCTGGGCGAGTTCAACCGGCTCTTCTCGGAGCGGCGCGAGCTCAATGTGCGGATCGAGGCGGCGCGAGGGGAGTCGGCGGACGTCGGCGCGCTGCTCTCGCCGGGGAAGACCCCGGTCTCGCGGACCGTGCGGGGGAAGGGCTACACCCAGCCGCTGGCGGACGCCGACAAGGCGGAGCTGCGGGGGCTGTCGAAGGAGCTCAAGGAGAAATCCAAGGAGATCGACGCGCGCCTCAAGGAGGTCGAAGGGGAAATCGAGAAGATCCTGCTCACCGTCCCCAACCTGCCGCACGCGTCGGTGCCCGACGGACGATCGAGCGACGACAACCCGGTGGTGCGAACCGTGGGAGAGAAGCGCTCGTTCGCCTTCGAGCCCAAGGCGCACTGGGACCTGGGCGAGGCGCTGGGGATTTTGGACTTCCAGCGCGCCTCCAAGATCAGCGGCGCGCGCTTCGCGGTCTACCGGGGCCTGGGCGCCAAGCTCGAGCGCGCGCTGGTGACGTTCATGCTCGACACCCACACCTCGCGCGGCTACACGGAGATCTTGCCGCCCTTCCTGGTCAACCGCGCCTCCATGACCGGCACCGGCCAGCTGCCGAAGTTCGAGGAGGACAGCTTCAAGACGCAGGGGGACCCGGAGCTCTTCCTCATCCCCACGGCGGAAGTGCCGGTGACGAACCTGCACCGCGACGAGATCCTCGAGGCCGACCAGCTCACCCTCAAGTACTGCGCCTTCACGCCGTGCTTTCGGCGCGAGGCCGGCAGCTACGGCAAGGACACCCGCGGGCTCATCCGGCAGCACCAGTTCCATAAAGTGGAGCTGGTGAAGTTCTGCCGCCCGGAGCGCTCCTACGAGGAGCACGAGGCGCTGACCGCCGACGCCGAGGAGATCCTCAAGCGCCTGGGGCTGCCGTATCGCGTGATCAGCCTGTGCGCCGGCGACCTGAGCTTCGGCGCCGCCAAGTGCTACGACCTGGAGGTCTGGCTGCCCGGGCAGCAGGCGTACCGGGAAATCTCGTCCTGCTCCAATTTCGAGGACTTCCAGGCGCGCCGCGCGCAAATCCGCTTCCGCCCGGGCCCGGGGGAGAAGCCGCAGCTCTTGCATACCCTCAACGGCAGCGGGCTCGCGGTGGGCCGCACCCTGGTCGCCATCCTGGAGAACTACCAGCAGGCCGACGGGTCGGTGGCCATCCCGGAGGCGCTGCGGCCCTACATGGGGGTCGACGCCATCCGCAAGGCCTGAGGCGGCTCGGCCGGTTGTCCGATGGTCGACACCTTGCGCGGGCACGTACGATCAACGCGCGAGGTGGCTCCCGTTCGACCTCGCAGGACCGCAGACCGGCGAGGTGTGGCCATGGCATCGCGGAACGACTCCAGGCAAGACGGCTTCCAGGCGCCGCCGAAGAAGGGCAAGGCCCCGGAGCCCTCGGGCTCAGACGAGAAGACCCTCGCCGACCTCGACCTGCAGGACTTGATGCGGCAGCTCGACGCCGAGGCCGAGGCGTCCGCGAAGAAATAGGGGTCCATCTCAGGGGGACCCGCGAGGTCCGACTGCGGAGGTGCTTGCCCCGCGGCCGCCTTGTGCGCTACCAAGTCGCAGAGCGGCGAGCGAGGCCTCCCGGCGCGTCAGGCGGCGCTCGTCGTCTGGAGGAGTGGCCGAGTTGGCTGATGGCAGCGGTCTTGAAAACCGCCGTACGGGAAACCGTACCAGGGGTTCGAATCCCTTCTCCTCCGCACGCTGACGAGAGACTTCAGAGAACTCGCTTGACGGTTGCAGGTGTGGAGACTATAAGGTCGCGCTTTCGAGCCGGGTCGAAGAGAGCACAGCCCGGAGTTCTTGGAGTGACGGGAGAGAGCAGGCGGCACCTGAGCCGCTGACAGGACCTGGAGAGATGGCCGAGAGGCCGAAGGCGCTGGTTTGCTAAACCAGTATACGGGGACAACCTGTATCGTGGGTTCGAATCCCACTCTCTCCGCTCGAACGCGACATAGCGAGCGCCCATAGCTCAGCTGGATAGAGTATCGGACTACGAATCCGAGGGCCGAAGGTTCGAATCCTTCTGGGCGCACAAGAAAGCGAAGGGGCTGCGGGCATCCACCCGCGGCCCCTTTGCATTTCCGAGGCGAGTGCGGCGCGAGGACGCCGGGGTCAATCGCCGCCCGCCCGCCCGCCCGCCCGCCCGTCGGTCGCGAGGCCGTCCATGCTGACGCTCCCGCCGCCCGGAACAGCCGCACGATGAAGGCGGTCCCAGTCTCATCGAATCGGCCGCCTCGAGCCAACCCGCTTGCGCCCAAGGGGTCTTCAGGAAACCGACGTTCAGCGGCGCCTTGAGAAGCCTCGAGCGCCCGGAGCGCGTCGCCTTTGCGCTTCTTCACACCCGCGCGAAGCGCCGCCAACGTCGCCGCCGCAAGCTCTCACCATCCGGTTGACGAAGGCCGGCTCTCTTGAAGGAGGACGTGATGAGGACGACCAAGCAGGCAGTTCTGGCGGCGGCGCTGGCGGTGGGGGCCATTCTCGCGTTGGCGGGCTTTGCCTACGGGCGCGGCCCCGGCTTTCGCCACCGCATGAGCCCCGAGAAGATCCAGAAGTTCGTCAACTTCCGGGTGAACGACACCCTGGACGACCTGAAGGCCACCCCCGCGCAGCGCCAAGAGGTGAACGCGGTCAAGGACCAGCTCTTCGAGCAGGCCAAGACCCTCTTCGCCGGGCACCAGGAGCTCCACGACCAATTCGTGGCGCAGTGGAACAGCGCCCAGCCCGACGCGAAGCAGGTGCACGCGCTCATCGATCAGCGCGCCGACGAGCTCCGCGCCTTCGCGCACAGCGCCGCCGACGCCGCCCTCAAGGTCCACGGCGTCCTGACTCCCGAGCAGCGCGCGCAGCTGGCGGCCGAGATGGCCGAGCACGCGGGCCGCTGACCGCTGACCGCCTCCGGTTTCGAGCGCCGAGAGCGCCCGGTCGCCCATGCGGCCGGGCGCTCGCGACCGCCCGACCTTCGTGGCTCGGCCCTCGAGCGCGGGCGGCGAGATAGGCTCTTCGGTCTCGCGCGGGCCGCCCCACAGCGAGGTTGAGCTGTCCTGAAGGGCGCCTGAGCTCACCGCCTCGCGAGGCCGGTTTCGTCGGCGCGCGCCCGGGGCCTCGGAGGGAGCATGCACGTCGCGCTCGTAGGCGCGGACTTCGAGGAGAACCTCGGCGTCGGGCCATCGCCGACTGCGCCCAGGCCGCCGGCCACGCCGTTTGCGTGGTCCCCTTCAACGAAGGCTTGAGGGCGCGAGGGCGCGACGCGACCTGAGCGGCCCGGCGCCGAGGGTCGCGAGCGGGTCGCCCGCCACGCGATGATTCGATGCGCGCGCTCGTCTTTGCTGGAGAGATTTTAAGTTTTGACCGAGCGAGCTCCTCGCCGGTCATTTCTGGATGCCAGGCGAGCCCACATTGGACTTCGCACCTGGGCCGAAATACACGGGCCAATTGGGCCCGCAGGAGCTCGCGCGCTTTGGAATCGCCCGCCACGGCGCATCGCGTCGCCATGAGGTTGGCGAAGGAATGAAAGGAGCATCGGGGGGGTGGCTCGGGCAAGAATTGAATTCAAGCGATAAAGCGATTTCGCGAGCCGTCCGGCAGATTCGAGGGTGAAAATCTCCCGTGCGAGGTGCCCTCGTGAGGAAGCGGCCCGGGTGGGTCTTGGGCGCAGAGCGAAACGGCATTACTGTGCCGGGCCACTTCAAATCGCTTGTAACTTCGCCTCGAAGAACGAAAGGGGTCGATAATGCCAAGGTCTGCTCCCGTTTCGATTCAGCAGTTGGGCTCGAGCCTCGCCGCGCCAGACCCGGGGACTTGGCGAGTCGAATTGAAGGAGCCCGCGCGGTCGGTGATGACGGACTTTCACGAGCGCGGGATGGTCACGGTCGAGCCGAGCGCGCAGGTCGACTCCGCGCTGGAGGTCATGAAGCATGCCGGCGTCCGGTCGGCCTTCGTGATGGACGAGACGCGGCAGCGGGTCGTCGGGCTCATCACGGCCTACGACATCATGGGTGAGAAGCCGCTGCGCTTCCTTCAGACCATGGGCGGCAACTATCGGTCGACTTCACGGCGAGAGGTGCAGGTCAGGGACATCATGGAGCCCGCGGAGGAGTGGATGGTGTCTCGCCTGGAAGATGTCGACGGCGCCACCGTGGAGGCCGTCCTGGATGCCTTCCAGAAGGCCCGGCGCACGCACATCGCGGTGGTGGAGGGCGTGCCCGGGGAGATCCCGCGGCTTCGCGGCGTCTTCTCCGCGGCCAAGATCTTGCGCCTGACGCGCGACTCTCGCCTCCATTCCCGCCACGAGTCGAGGAGCGTGGTCTTCGATCTGCCTTTGGCCGTCACGCCCGGGCCTCCTCCCGCGGGGGTCGCTTAGCGGGGAGGCCTCGCATGCCCCCGCCTTGACCGCCTCCCGATCGGGGCCCTAGGCTCGCCGAAGGCCCATGTTCTCGACGCTTCGATGGTGGGATCGATTGGGTGCGAAGCTCGCGGCGCTCACCGTCGCCGGGGCCGTCGGCACCATTGGCGTGCTGGGCGTGGTGAGCATCAGCGTCCAGCAGAGCTATTTCGTCGATGAGGTGGAGCGTGGCGCGCAGCTCGTCACCGACACCATCAAGAGCAGCATCTACCACCACATGCTGGCCGATCAGCGCCGCGAGGCGTACCGGTCCATGGAGACCATTGGTGGGCAGCCGACCATCGACCGGCTGCGCATGTACAACCGCACCGGCGAGATCACCTTCTCCAACGTCCCGGACGAAATCGGCACGACCGCCGACCTGAAAAAGCCGGCCTGCGTCGGCTGCCACCCGGGCGGCTCCGCGAGCGCGCGCGCCGCGCCTTTCGGGACCTCGAAGTACTTCGCGCGCGGGCACCGGAACCTCGAGCTCGTGACCCCGCTCTACAACGAGGCGAGCTGCTCGGCGGCCGCGTGCCACGCGCACCCCGCCGACCAACGGGTGCTCGGCGTCATCGAGCTCGGCCTCTCGCTCGAGCAGAGCGACCGGGCGACCGGCAGCCTGGAGGTCATCTCCTCCTTCGGCCTCGTCGTCACCATGCTGCTCGCGGTCGTCGGGGTGATCCTCCTCAACCGGCGAGTGGTGCTCAAGCCGGTGCGCGCGCTGCTGGACGGCATGCGGCGCGTCGCCCAGAACGACCTCGAGCTGGAGATCCCGAAGCGTGCGCGCGACGAGATCGGCCAGCTCGTGACCTCCTTCAACACCATGACCCGGTCGCTGCGCACCGAGCGCGCCGAGCGCCTCAAGCTGATGGAAAGCCTGGAGGACAAGGTCGCCCAGCGGACCGCGGCGCTCAGGCAAGCTCAAGACCAGCTCGTCCAGTCCGAGAAGATGTCGTCCTTGGGCAAGCTGTCCGCCTCCATCGCCCACGAGATCAACAACCCGCTCATGGGCATCCTCACCATCGCCAAGCTGCTCATCCGCTCCATGGACGACGGCCAGGTCACCGACCCGCGCAAGGCCACCTCCATCCGGCAGCTCAAGATGGTGCAGCGCGAGACCGAGCGCTGCAGCGCCATCGTGCGCAACCTCCTCGACTTCGCGCGCCAGCGGCCGCTCGCCATCAAGGGCGTCGACGTCAACGCGGCGCTCGAGGAGGCGCTGAGCGTCGCCGCCAACCAAATCGCCATCCAAGGCATCGCCCTGAAGAAGGACCTGAAGCCGCTGCCGACGGTCCAGGCGGACTTCGGCCAGCTGCGCCAGGCGTTCCTCAACGTCATCCTCAACGCGTGTGAGGCCATGGGCCAGGGCGGCGCCCTCGACGTCACCTCGAGGCTGGCGCAAGAGGGCACGAGCATCGAAGTGGAGGTCGCCGACACCGGCGGCGGCATCCCACCCGAGGTCCTGCCGAAGATCTTCGACCCGTTCTTCACCACCAAGGAGAAGGGCACGGGGCTCGGCTTGTCGGTCGTCTACGGCATCGTCCAGCGCCACGGAGGCGCGTTGGAGGTGAAGAGCCAACACGGCCAGGGCACGCAGATGTTGCTTCGCATCCCGGTGGCGGCGCCGTCGCCGTCCGACGCGCAGGCGGCCTGACGCGGCAGGGCCTCGAAGGCGGGCGGCGTGCGCGTGTACCTTTGGTGGATAGGCGATGGCGTCCCCGGGGCGTCCCTGGAGCACTCCCGGATGCACCTGGAATGGATCTTCGGGCGGCCGGTGGTGGTCGGCGCGCGCGCGGGCCGACCCGCCGAGGCATTCGACCCGAAGCGCCGGCAGACCTCGTCGACGCGCCTCTTGCAGTGGCTCTTGAGCGTGAAGCCCGCGGACGCCGAGCGCGTCGTCGGCGTGACCGAGGACGACCTCTTCATCCCCATCCTCACCTTCGTCTACGGCGAGGCGCAGCTCGGCGGCTCGGCTGCCGTGGTCTCGACCGCCCGGCTCCACCCGGGGCCTGAGATCGACCGGCGCGCCGAGGTCTTGCGCGAGCGGCTCGCCAAGGAATGCGCCCACGAGCTCGGGCACACGTACGGGCTCGTGCACTGCGCGAAGCCGAGCTGCGTGATGTCGCGGTCGGTTTCGGTCATCGACGTCGACCTGAAATCCGGCCGCCTGTGCGAGGATTGTCGCGTGCGCCTGGCCGATTTCTTGAGAGGAATGCCGCAATGAGCCCAGCCGGGACGAGCCAGGGGGTGATGAGCAAGGAGCGGACCCGCATTCTCGTCGTCGACGACGAGGAGATCGTCCGCGAGTCGCTCTCCGCCTGGCTGCAGGAGGACGGATACACGTTGGAGGTGGCGCAGGACGGGCCCACCGCCCTCGAGCGCGTGAAGGCGCAGCCGTTCGCCATCATGCTGGTCGACTTGAAAATGCCTGGCATGGACGGCCTCACGGTGCTGGAGAACGTGAAGAAGCTGCGCCCGGACATCTCCGTGGTGATCGATGACGGCGTACGCCACGGTGGACACGGCGGTCACGGCCATCAAGAACGGCGCGTACGACTACCTCGTCAAGCCCTTCGACCCAGAAGAGCTGAGCTTGATGATCGAGAAAATCGCCGCGCAGCAGGCGCTGGCCCGGGAGAACGCGCTCTTGCGCAAGGAGCTCAAGCGCGAGTTCCGCTTCCAGGACCTGGTCTCGAAGAGCCCGGCGATGCAGGCCATCTTCGACCTGGTGCGCGCGGCGGCGAAGAGCAACGCCACCATCCTCGTTCTGGGCGAGAGCGGCACCGGCAAGGAGGTGCTCGCGCGGGCCATCCACGCCGAGAGCCCGAGGGCCGAGGGGCCCTTCGTGGCGGTGAGCTGCGCGGCGCTCACCGAGACACTCTTGGAGAGCGAGCTCTTCGGGCACGAGAAGGGCGCGTTCACCGGCGCGCTCCAGCGGCGCAAGGGCAAGTTCGAGGCGGCCGAGGGCGGCACGCTGTTCTTGGACGAGATCGGCGACATCAGCCCCAAGCTCCAGCTCGACCTGCTCCGGGTGCTGGAGGACCGGCGCTTCTCGCGCATCGGCGGGAACGAGGTGACAGAGGTAGACGTGCGCGTGGTGGCGGCGACCAACCGGGACCTCAAGAAAGCCGTCGCCCAGGGCAAGTTCCGCGAGGACCTCTTCTACCGGCTCAACGTCATCCCCATCACCCTGCCGCCGCTGCGCGACCGGCGGGAGGACGTGCCGCTGCTCGTCGAGCATTTCCTGGAGCAGATGAGCGCGACGATGCAGAAGAAGATCGACGGCGTATCCGCGGAGGCGATGGGCCTGTTGATGGCGCACCCGTGGCAAGGGAACATCCGGGAGCTGCGCAACGTGCTCGAGCGCGGCGCGGTGGTGGCGACAAGCGACATCATCCAGGCCGAAAACCTGGGCCTCTTCGAGCCCGCCCGTGCGCCGGCGCCCGGGCAAGCGCCGAGCGCGCTGGCGACGTTGGAGGAGGTCGAGAAGCGGCACATCGCCTTCGTGCTGGGCGAGGTGCACGGCAACGTGACCCAGGCGGCGCGGACGCTGGGCATCGACCGGGCCACGCTTTACAACAAGATCAAGAAATACGGCCTGAGGAAGTCGGAAGGCGAGCCGGAGGGCGGGCCGGCTTCTTCCGAAAGCGATGGGACCGGGTAAGGCCGGGTAAGGCCGGATGCGCGTCTCAGAGCATCAGCGTCCCGCCGCTCACCGGCAAATAGGTCCCGTGGACGAAGCGCGCCTCCTCGGAGGCGAGGAGCAGAATGGCGCCGGCGATGTCCTCGGGCTGGCCGACGCGGCGCATGGGCGAGAACTGCGCCGCGCGCTCGAAGGCGACGGCCGGCAGGTTCGCGGTGGGACCTGCGCGGCGTCGCGGGTGTCGGCCTTGAGGGCGACGGCGGTGCCGCCCTCGGCGGCGATGGCTGCCACGACCGCCTTTGCGGCCTCGCCGCTCTGGTGGTAGTTCACCGCGACCTTCGCGCCGTTCTTCGCGAGGAGCTTGCAGGTCGCGGCGCCGATGCCGCGGCTGCCGCCGGTGACGAGGACGACGCGGTTCGTGAGAAGCATTTGGGCCTCCGGTAGGGGGAAGCCGGAGATGGCTTCCGGGACGGGGAATCGTCCGACAAAAGCGACGGGGAGTTCAATCGCCATGGCAGGTTCACCCGACTTGAAAAGGAGCCGAGCGGACGCTCTGAGCGCTTTGGCCTCGTATCGGCGCCTTCGCGACGGGTGATATAGACCTGCCGGCAGGCACCGTCGCGCCGGAGGGTCGCAATGTCGGCAGGACTCCAGGCGCCCAGCACCGGGCAGCTCGTCGCCGTCCGCCGCAGACGCTGGGTCGTCACTCGCACGCAGGCGAGCATTCAACCCGCCGACCCGCTCACCGGAGCGCAGCCGCAGCACCTCGTCGAGCTCTCCTCGGTCGAGGACGACGGGTTCGGGGAAGAGCTTTGCGTCATCTGGGAGCTCGAGCCCGGCGCGCACGCCTTCGACCGCGCCTCGCTCCCGGACGCCGCGGCCTTCGACCCGCCTCAGCGCCTCGACGCGTTCCTCGACGCGGTTCGCTGGGGCGCCATCTCCTCGGCGGACGCGCGCCTGCTCAACGCGCCCTTTCGGAGCGGAATCTCCATCGAGGACTATCAGCTCGACCCGCTGGTTCGCGCGCTGGAGATGCCGCGCGTCAGCCTGCTCATCGCCGACGACGTCGGGCTCGGCAAGACCATCGAGGCGGGCCTCGTGGCGCAGGAGCTGATGCTTCGCCACCGCGCCCGCAGCGCCCTCGTCGTCTGCCCCGCGGCCCTGCAGCTCCAGTGGCGCGACCAGATGCGCGACAAGTTCGGGCTGGACTTTCATGTCGTGGACGCCGAGCTCATGCGCGATCTGCGCCGGCGCCGCGGGCTGCACGTCAATCCCTGGAGCCATCACCCGCGGCTCATCACCTCCATCGACTTCCTGAAGCGCGACCGCCCGCTGCGACAATTTCGCGAGCTCCTCCCGCCCGAGGGGCAGCCGGCCTTTTCGCGCCTCTTCGATCTGCTCATCGTCGACGAGGCTCACAACGTCGCGCCCGCCGGCTCGGGCCGCTACGCGGTCGATTCGCTGCGCACCCAGGCCGTTCGCGCGCTGGCGCCGCATTTCGAGCACAAGCTGTTTCTCACCGCGACGCCGCACAATGGCTGTTCCGAGAGCTTCACCTCGCTCCTGGAGCTGCTCGACGACCAGCGCTTCCACCGCGGCCTCGCGCCCGACCCGAAGCAGCTCGCCGCGGTGATGGTGCGGCGCCTCAAGCGCGAGCTGCGCGACGAGGCGCACCGCTTCCCCATGCGCAAGCTCGAGGCCATTCCGGTGGAATACACCGAGGCCGAGCGGCGGGCGCACCAGGCGCTGCGCGAATACACCGACCTGCGCCTGAAGGCCGCCGCCGCTCCGGACCAGCGCTTCGCCGTGGAATTCGTCTTGAAGATGCTCAAGAAGCGGCTCTTCTCGTCGCCGGCGGCGTTTCGGACGACCCTCGAAAAGCACCTGGGCTCGGTGAAGGTGGCTCACCCGCGCGCGGCCGACCCGCTGGCCCGGCTGCGACGGCACGTCGAGGCGGTGGAGGATGAGGCGGCCGACGACGACGAGCGGCTGGAGCAGGAGCACGGCGAGGCGGTCCAGGTCGCGGGCTCCCTCTGGGGCGACCTGAGCCCCGAAGAGCGCTCGCTCCTCGAAGAGCTGGAGCAATACGCGCAGAAGGCCGCCGGCCGCCCCGACTCGAAGGCGAGCCGCCTTCTCGAATGGCTGAAAGAGACGATCAAGCCGGGCGGGCAGTGGAATGATGAGCGGGTCATCATTTTCACGGAATACCGCGCCACGCAGAATTGGCTCCACGGCCTCTTCTCCGCGGCCGGCCTCGCCGAGAAGGAGCGGCTCTCCACCCTCTTCGGCGGCATGGACGACGAGGAGCGGGAGCGGGTCAAGGCTGCATTCCAGGCGGATTTGAAAAAGGCGCCGGTGCGAATTCTGCTGGCCACCGACGCGGCGTCGGAGGGCATTGACCTCCAGAATCATTGCCACCGCCTGGTGCATTACGAGATCCCCTGGAACCCGAATCGGATGGAGCAGCGGAACGGGCGCATCGACCGCCACGGGCAGCGCTCGGAGCACCCGCTCATCCACCACTTCGTCGGGGCCGGCTTTCAAAGCGCCGACGCGCGGGTCCATCGCAGCCGGCTGGACGACGACCTTGAGTTCCTCAAGTTCGTGGCGGAGAAGATCGAAACCATCCGCGAGGACCTGGGAAAGGTGGGGCCGGTGCTCGCCCAGCAGGTCGAGGAGGCGATGCTCGGGCGCCGGGCGCGGCTGGACACGTCCCAGGCGGAGCGAGAGGCAGAGCCGGCGCGGCGGCTCTTGAAGCTCGAGCGGAACCTGCGCGAGCAGGTGGAGAAGGCGCGCGCCCAGCTCGACGAGACGCGGGCCGATCTGGGCATCTCGCCCGAGTCGGTGAAGCGCGCGGTGGACGAGGGGCTCGCCCTGGCCGGGCAGCCGGCGCTGCGCGAGGCGCGGCTCGAGGGCGTCTGGCCCGATCCGACCGGCCAACGGACGTCCTGCCCCGTCTTCTTCCTTCCGAAGCTGACCGGGACCTGGGCGGCCTGCGCCGAGGGGTTGCCCGACCCGCACACGCGCGAGGTCCGGCCCATCGTCTTCGACCACGCGCTCGCCCAAGGGCGGCAGGATGTCGTTCTCGTCCATTTGAATCACCGGCTGGTGCAGATGTCTTTGGGGCTCTTGCGCGCCGAGGTCGGGTCGCAGGGCGGCTCGGCCTCGCTGAACCGGGTCACGGCGAGGGTGGTGCCGCCGGGGCTGTTCGGGGAGCCGGTGGTCGTCGCGCACGGGCGCATCGTCGTGCTCGGGGCGGACAACGCGCGGTTGTACGAGGAGCTCATCTTCGCGGGCGGGAGGGTCCGAGACGGCCGCTTCGCGCGCATCGACCGGCTCGGCGACCTTTGGGGCGCGCTGGAGCAGGCCGGCGACGCCATGCCGGAGAAGGAGGTCCAGGCGGAGCTCATCGCCCTCTGGCCCAAGGTTCGCGAGCCGCTCCTCGCGGCGCTGGAGGTGCGGATGAAGGAGCGCCACGACCGGCTCGCGAGCCTGCTCGAGCGGCGGGCGAAGAAGGAGGCGGAGGACCTCGCGGCCATCCTCACGGAGCTTCAGCGGAGCCTCGAGATCGAGCTGGGCAAGCCTCAGGAGCGGCCGCTCTTCTTCGAGGGCTTCACCGACGAAGAGCGCGGGCAGCGGGAGGTGGACCGGGCTTCGCTGCGCGCGCGGGCCGAGGCGATCCCCAAAGAGATTGAGCGAGAGACCGAGGCGATTCGCCGGCGCTACGCCGGCCCGACGCCGCGGCTCTTCCCGGTGGCCGTGACGTGGCTCGTTCCCGAGCAAGAGGCGCGGTGATGGCCTCCGTCGCTCGCCACCATGCCGACTGGCTCCGCCTGGTCGAGACCTCCGGGCCGTTTCTGTCGATGCCGGTGCTCCTCCGCGCTTTCCCACAAGGCCTCGCGCGCCATGAGCCCGAGGTCGGCGCAGAGCTGGAGGACGCCTACGCGCAGTGGCTCGCGCGCGGGCGGCACGCGCGCGGCGACGAACGCGCGGTTCACCGTCAGTGGATTCTGCACGTCCTCACCCGGACCCTGGGCTTGCCGGAGGCGCTCCTGCTCGAAGGCCAGGCGCTGCCCGCGGGCCTCGACGTCCCGGTCTTCGAGCATGGCGAGGTCTTGAGCCCGCACTGGGCGCTCGTCAACCCGGCGGGGCGCTCGGACGCGGGCGCTCCGCGGCTGCTGGTGCGCTGGTACGAGGAGAATCAAGGGCTCGAGAAGTCGGTGCCCGACGCGCGCTGGGTCGCTTCGCCGGTTTCACGGATGGTGGAGCTCCTGCGCGCGGCGAACGTGCCCCTGGGCCTCGTCACCAATGGCGAGCACTGGGTGCTGGTGCACGCGCCGCGCGGGGAGACGAGCGGGGCGGCGAGCTTCTTCGCCCACCTCTGGCAAGAAGAGAAGCTCACCCTCCAGGCGTTTCGGAGCCTGCTCGGGGTGGAGCGGTTCTTCGACCCGCCCGACTCGGACACGCTGGAGGCGCTATTCGCCCAGAGCGCGCACGACCAGCAGGAGGTGACCGACCAGCTCGGGTTTCAGGTCCTTCGCGCGGTGGAGCTCCTGGTCAAGGCGCTCGACCGCATCGACCGGGAGCGCGGGCGCGCGCTGCTCGCCGGGGTCTCGGAAAGGGAGGCCTACGAGGCCGCGGTCTCGGTGATGATGCGGCTCGTCTTCCTCTTCTGCGCGGAGGAGCGCGGGCTCCTCATGCTGGGCGAGCCGCTCTTCGACGCGTGCTACGCGGTCTCGACGCTGCGCGACCAGCTCCGGGAGGCGGAGGACTTGAGCGGCGCCGAGGTGCTGCAGCGCCGGTACGACGCCTGGTCGCGGCTGCTCGCGATCTTCCGGGGAGTTCACGGCGGGGTGCATCACGAGGCGATGCGCCTGCCGGCCTACGGCGGCTCGCTCTTCGACCCGGACCGCTTTCCCTTCTTGGAAGGGCGGAAGGAAAAGACGCGCTGGCGGGAGGTGGTCGCCGATCCGCTGCCCATCGACAACCCCACGGTGCTGCAGCTCTTGGAAGCGCTGCAGCTGCTTCAAGTGAAGGTGCCCGGCGGCGTTGAGACGCGGCGGCTCTCGTTTCGGGCGCTCGACGTGGAGCAGATTGGCCACGTCTACGAGGGCCTCCTCGACCACACCGCCCTCCGCGCCTGCGGGCCGGTGCTCGGGCTCGTGGGCGCGAAGGGTCAGGAGCCGGAGGTCCCGCTCGCGAGGCTCGAGGAGCTGCGCGAAATGGGGGGCGACGCGCTCGTCCAGGCGCTCGTCGAGGAGACGGGGAAGTCGACCGGCGCCATTCGCAAGGCCGTGGAGCGCGAGAACGTCGACGAGGCCAATGGGCTCCTGCGCGCCTGCGAGCACGACGAGGCGCTCTACCAGCGGGTCAAGCCGTTCGCGGGGCTTTTGCGCGAGGACGAGCCGGCGCACCCGGTCGTCATCCTCGACGGGAGCCTCTACGTCACGCAGGGCAGCGACAGGCGCGCGACCGGGACGCACTACACGCCGCGGTCGCTCACCGAGGAGGTGGTGCGCTGCGCGCTGGAGCCGCTGGTCTACGAGGGCCGAACGCAAGGGAAGCCGCCGGGAAAATGGAAGCTCAGGTCCGCCGAGGAGCTCCTGGCGCTCAAGGTCTGCGACTTCGCGATGGGCTCGGGCGCCTTCCTGGTCCAGGCCTGCCGGTACCTCTCGGAGCGGCTGGTGGAGGCGTGGGACGAGGCGGAGCGGCGTGCGGAAGGCAGCCTCGCGGTCGCGCCCCAAGGCGAGCTCTCCACGGGCGCGCCTTCGGAGCGGCCGCTGCCGCGCGACCCGGACGAGCGGCTCGCGATTGCCCGGCGAATCGTGGCCGACCGGTGCCTTTTCGGCGTGGACAAGAATCCCTTGGCCGTGGAGATGGCCAAGCTGTCGCTGTGGCTCGTCACCCTGCAGAAGAATCGGCCGTTCACGTTCGTGGACCATGCCCTGCGGGCGGGCGATTCGCTGCTCGGGGTGACGGATTTGAGGCAGGTGGAGCGGTTCGACCTCTCGGGCGGGTACGGCGCGGAGACCCAGATCACCCAGCGCTGCCGGGCGGCGGTGCGGGCGGCGCTCGACAGCAGGAAGAGGCTCGAGAGCTTCACCGTGGAGACCGCGGCGGACGCAGAGCGAAAGCAGGCGCTGCACGCGGAGGCCGAGCGAGCGCTCGCGGA
The DNA here is from genome assembly GCA_963772225.1 of uncultured delta proteobacterium. Classification (GTDB taxonomy): domain Bacteria; phylum Myxococcota; class Myxococcia; order Myxococcales; family UBA5297; genus CAVYWD01. The sequence goes on from CAVYWD010000003.1 coordinate 334,374, forward strand.
CGTGCGGCTGATTGCGGACCTGCTCGTCGGGATCGAGCTGCAAGAGAAAGGGGCAATGCGACGGGCCCGCCTCGAGGCCACCAAGGCCTCCCTGGTTCACGCACTCGACTCGGCCGCCTCACCTCAAACCCGGGAGAAGCTGCTTCGAGAGCTCGAGGCCCGCGCCAAGCAATCCCTGGGCAACCAACGACCCTTCCACTGGCCCATGGAGCTCCCCGAGGCCTTTCTCGGCCCGACAGAGCCAGGATTCGCCGCGCTGGTGGGTAATCCGCCATTCCTTGGGGGCACCCGAATATCGACCGTTCTCGGCACGTCCTACTTTGAATGGCTCAAGCAAATCACGCCAGGGACGGGCAACCGGGCCGACCTGGTCGTCTACTTCCTCAGGCGCGCATTTGCTCTCGTCCGCCGCGGCGGCACCCTCGGCTACATCGCGACGAATACCGTGTCGCAGGGCGATTCGCGCGAAGGGGGGCTCTCGTGGATCTGTCGCCACGGTGGAGCGATCTATTCCGCCAGGCGAGGGATCCCCTGGCCAGGAACCGCAGCGGTCATCGTTCACGAGCTGCATATCGCCAAGGGGGCGGGACCTCGAGAAAGGGTCCTGGAGGGGCGGCCTGCAGCAAGGATCTCGGCATTTCTCGTGGATTCCGAAACGGATGTGGCGCCGCTTCCGCTGCCCGAGAACCAGGGAATCGCTTTCGAGGGGTTCAAGGTCTATGGGCAGGGCTTTCTCTTCGCGGACGGCGATTTGAAGGCGACGCCGCTTTCGGAGATGCACCGGCTGGTGGCCAAGAACCCCGCCAACGCCGACCGTATTCACCCCTACCTGGGCGGAGAAGAGGTCAACGAGAGCCCATCGCATCAGCACCATCGGTACGCCATCGACTTCGAGGAGATGACCCTCGAGCAGGCGGGGCGCTGGCCAGAGCTGCTCGAGATCCTCGACAAGAAGGTCAGGCCGGAGCGGGCGACGAAGTCCGGGCAGGTGGCCAGGGCGCCGTGGTGGCGGTTCTTCTGCACGCGGCCTGAGTTGCGTCTGTCCCTGAAACGACTTCGCCGGGTCCTCGTTTGCTCGAAAGTGACGACTCACCTGGTGTTTGCGTGGATGCCCACCTCCGTCGTCTTCTCGCACAAGCTCGCGGTCTTCGCGCGCGAAGACGACGCTTTCTTTGGCCTTTTGCAGTCGCAGGTTCACGAGGTCTTCGTCCGCTTCTTTTCCTCGACGCTGGGAGATGCTCTCAACTATTCCAGCACCGACGCCTTCGAGCCATTCCCGATGCCGTTGGAGCTGGAGCGACGGGGGCGGCTTGCGGCTGTCGCCGAGGAGCTCTATGCGTTTCGTGCGGATCTGATGGTTGGGCAGCAGATCGGCTTGACCGAGCTGTACGGGCGATATCACGATGAGGCGGATTCGAGCACCGGCATCGCGAAGCTTCGGGACCTCCATCGCGCTCTTGACGCGGAGGTCCTCGGGGCCTACGGCTGGTCGGACTTGGCTCTCAATCACGGCTTTTCGAATACTCAGGGAGGCACGCGGCTTTCGGTCTCCGACAGCGCTCGTACCACTCTGATCACTCGCCTGCTCGGGCTGAATCAGGACCGGCACGCCGGCGAGGAGAATCGGGGGGGTCACGGCAAGCGGGCCAGAAATGTCGCTTCCAGGGTTCGCTCGAGACCCGACCCGGAAAGTCCATCTCTGTTCGACCTTGCTGCCTACTCATCGCGTCGCCCCGAACGACAGGCTTCAGAGTCAGCGACAATTCAAAGCGCTGATCCGGCGGACGCCGTCCTCCATTGCCTCCAGGACGCCGGGGCTCCGCTCGGCAAGGCAGAGCTGGTGAAGCGCTCCGGCGTATCCGACTCGGACTGGGCCGGCGCCATCAAGAAGCTCCTCGCCGACAATCGGGTGCTCCAGGAAGGCAAAGGCCGCGGAGTGAAGTATTCACTGGCAGTAAAGGAGAGCAGCGCATAACGGCGCCGAGCTCGTGGACGTGCGCACGGCCAAGGGGCTGCAGGTTCCTGGGGTCGCCATCGCCGATTTCCCGGCGGGCGAGTGGCCGCACCTGGCGGCGGCGCTGCCCGCGAGCGCCGCGCGCTCTTCGTCGCCATGGCGCGCGGTATGGGCGAGCTGCTGGTGCTGGTGCCGGAGGGGGCCATGTCGCCGGCGCTGCAAGGGTTTCTGCGGGGAGCCGCGGAACCAGGCGGGGAGCGCTTCGAGAGCCGCGGCCAGATGAGTGGCCTCGCCCGGCCTCGCCCGCCGGGCCCCGAAAGAAGGGCTCTACCGCGAGAGGCCCTCGGGCTTCCTGGCGAGCGAGCCTCGGCGGCGCCCGCCTGCCAAAGCGCCTCCGCCTTGTCGACGAGCGAAAGAGCTTGAGCGAAGAGGAGGAGGATGGTCGCGAGCGCCCTTCAAGGATCGCAGAAAGGACGAGCGAGCGGAAAGCCGAGCGCTCGCCCTTTCTTTAGAAAGCTTTAGAACGCCAGCGCAAATCCGTCGGGCCGGACTTCGAACGACACGGCGGCCGGCTTCGCCGCGGGCGCCGCCTCGTCCGTCGCCTTCGCGGCGGAATCCCCCGGCCCCAGCGCGTCGACGATGAACAGCACCGCCGTGGCCGCGACGCCCACTCCAGCGCCGATGAGAATGCCGTTGCGCAGGTGCTGCTTGTTGCTGAGCGAAGTCGCTTCGTCCCTGTAGTTCGCGGGGGCCCCCTGACCGTACTGGTTCACGAGGTTCTTTCGGTCCGACTCGGCGGAGGCGGCGACAATCCCGCCGACGATCCCCGCTGCCGCGGTCACCCCCAGCACCGTCCATTTCGCGATGGCCAGCGGGCGAGCTCCGCTCGGTGTCGGAGGCGGCTGCGGCCTCGCGTCGAGCGCGGCCGCCAGCGAAACGACCGCGGCCGGAGGGGGCTGGCCGCCGGCCGCAAACCGCGCCAGCTCGAGACAGGCCTCGTCGAACTTCCCGTCCTTGGGCGCCGCGACCGCCGCGTGCCGCTCGACGTTGCCGCTGGCGGCGTCGGAGACCGCGAGGTGCACGTACTGCTCGTCGAGCCAGACCGCCGCGACCTTGCCGCGCTGGACCCTGTGTCCTACGAGCTGCAGCACCTTGAGGCGGCGCTCCGGCTCCGAGGCGACCGCGAACGCGGGCCCGCCCGCGAAGTCGAGCGCGCCTTCGGACTCCAGGTCGACGAGCAGAGCGGCCTTGCCGCCGTCCTGGATTTGGACCTCGTGGTTGAAGGAGAAGAGGTGAGGCGCGTCCTGCCCGTCGGTCACGCGCACCCGATAGGTTCCCACCGGCAGCTTGATGGCCGGCCCGTTGACCTTGCCGCGAGGCGCCTGATTCGCCCATACGAAGCCCGCGGGGCACGGAGAGCTGCAGCTCACCACCAGCTCGCCGGCCGGCTCCCGGTTCACCTTGGCGCGCGCCTTCTCGAAGAGCGCGAGCACCACCGGGTCGTCGATGCGCGATAGGGCCTGGAAATTCGGATAGACGCGGAGGATGGCCTCGAACTCCGACTGCGCCTTCTTCGACGCCAGTGGGTCTTTCCCGTTCAGCGCGAGGTGCACCATCCCCAGCAAGACGCGGGCATTGACGGTGGACTCCCAGATGCCCTCTTCGCCGCCGAGGCCCACCAATTCCTGGAGCCCGGCCTCGAATTTGGCCCGAGCCAGCTCGAGCTGGTACCGCTGGTAGTCGCCCTCGGCGTCGCCGATGGTCTTGATGGCCGCCGCCGGCTGCGCGCTGGGGAGGCTAAGGTTCGCCTTGGCTTCCGCCTCGGTCTGAACCGTTGCGACCCCCGCGGTCTGCTGCGTCAGCGCCTTGCGGAACTGAGAAACCAGCTCCGCCACCGACGGCCCACCGGGCGCGCGGAGCCCCAAAACCGCGAAGCTCTGGGGGTTCGCGGGCTCGGCAGCTGCCGCCGGACCGGAAAGCGAAAGCGCGGCCAGGACAGCCGCCGCCGCAAGCACCTTGTTCATGGACCCTCCCAAGGGAACACAATGTGGTCGGCCTCTCGCATTCCCCGAATCGACAGCGCTCACCTCCGCCCTCTCAGGCGGGCGGAAGCGGGAAGAGCTGGGCCGATGCGCCGGCTTTGTACCGCAGTTCACAGCGGCGCTGCAACGATGTCTTTCTCGCGCCCCGCCGCGCCGCGCGAGGCAAGTCGCGTCGGAGCGGCGCCGCTGATAGAGTGCGCCCCCTGGGGAAAGAAGCCATGAAGACGTCTAGGTTGCAGCTCCCGAGCTGCCCGAGCTGCGGGCGCGAGATGCTGCCCACAGCAGATGAGACCGGTTGGCGCTGCCCGGCCTGCGAGCCGCCGCCGGCCGCGAGCCTGCGCCCCCGCAGCGTGGCCGACAGCCTCGGGCCCGCGAGGTCCAGAGCGAGCCCGCCGCTCCCCGAGGGTGGCGACGAGGAGTTCCAGCCCGAGCGGCTCATCGGCCAAATGGTCGGCGGCCGCTATCGGCTCGAGGCGGTGCTGGGCCAGGGCGGGATGGGCGCGGTCTACCGCGGCGTCCAGCTCGCGCTCGACAAGCAGTATGCCATCAAGGTGCTCCTGCCCTCGCTGACCAGCGACCCGCAGTTCATCGCCCGCTTCCGCCAGGAGGCGCGCATCTCCGCGTCCATTGGCCACCCCGGCATCGTGGAGGTATTCGATTACGGCGTCGAAGACGGAATTGCGTATTACGTGATGGAGCTGCTGCAAGGCCATTCGCTCGCCGACTACGTCGGGGAGAACAAGGCCTTGGCGCCGTCTGAGGCGGTGCGCATCGTCGCCGACGCCGCGGAGGCCGTGGCGGTCGCCCACGACCGCGGCGTCATTCACCGCGACCTGAAGCCCGCCAACCTCTTCCTTTCCCGGACCGATGGGGGCGTCCCCGCGGTCAAGGTGCTGGACTTCGGCGTATCCAAGGCCACGTTCTTCGGCGGGCCGGCCGGGGCGCCCAGGACCGTGTCGGGCTCGGTCTGCGGCACGCCCGCATACATGAGCCCCGAGCAGCTCGGCCGAGGGAACCTCGACGGCCGAAGCGACCTCTACTCTCTCGGCGTGGTGCTCTACCGGCTCCTCGCCGGGAAGGTGCCGTTCGACGCGCCCGAGGCCGTGCTGGTGATGTACATGCACCTCGAGCGGCCCGTGCCCCTGCTCGAGCCCGAGCGCCGCGCAGGGGTGCCCGCCGCGCTTCAAGAGGTCCTCTACCGCTCGCTGGCGAAGCGCCCCGAGGAGCGGTTCAGCTCCATGCGCGAGTTCGCGCAGGCGCTGCGCGCCACCGTCCAGGCGCGCCCCGCGCCGGGGCCCATCGCCTCGCGGCTGCCCAAAGAGCTCGAGGTGGCCGCCGCGCCGCTGCCCGAGCTGCCTCGGGCGAAGGTCGCGCCGTCCAAAGTCGCGCCGTCGAGGCCGCCGTCGGTGCCGCGCCTTCCGCTCGAGCCCGTCGCCGAGGAGCCGGTCCCCGACGATGATTTGCCCGCGCGCAGAGGCATCGGGCGCAGCCGCTGGGCCGCGCTCGGCGTTTTGGGGTTGCTCGCCGTCGCCGTGGCCTCGCTGGCCGCCTGGCGGGTCTTTCGTCGACCGGTCCAGGAGGATCCACTCGCGGTGTTGGCCAAAGCAACACCGACGCCGGCTCCGACGCCATCGCCTGCTCCCACGCCGGAGCCCACGCCGACTCCGGAGCCGACTCCCAGCCCGGAGCCGACGCCCGCTCCGGCTTCAACGCCTGCGCCACGGCCGACCCCACTTCAGCCGGTCCCGGCGCCGACCCCCGTTCTGGCTCATCACCTGAAGCCCACGCCGGCTCCGACGCCCACGCCGGTCCCGCCCTCGGCGGAAGGCGAGCTCGTCCTGACCTCCAAGGTGTTCGGAAAGGCGACGGTGACCATCGCCGCCTCGAAGCATGAGCTCCACTACAATTCGGTGTTGCCCCTCCCTGCGCCTTCGGGCCGGCAGCGCGTGACCTTCGCCTCCGAGGACGAGGGCGTCTCGTGCACCGTGGTCGTGGACATCGCAGCGACCGGGGTGACCCCCTTGGTCTACGGCCCCGAGCCCGACACGGTCACCACCCCCGGCGGCCTTCAGCGGCTGAGCTGTCGGAACCCGTGACCGCCGCCGCGGGAGCGCCCATGGACGTCCGAGGCAAGGTGATGGCCGCGGCGCCCGAAGCGCCGGCGAAGGTCATCGACGCGCTGGAGCGGCTCGCGTCGGAGCTCTCGGCCGCCGCCGGCCCCAACCTCGTCGCGCTGGTCCTCTACGGTGGCCTGGCGCGCGGCAGCTTCCGGCCGGGGCAGAGCGACGTCAACGTGGCGGTCGTGCTCGAGTCGGCGGCGCCGGCGTCGCTCGAGCCGCTCGCGCCCGCGCTGCAAGCCGCCTGGCGCGCCGCCCGCATCGAGCCTTGGATCGTCGCGCGCGCCGAGCTGCCGCGCCTGGCGGCGCTCTTCCCCTCGAAGAATCCTCGACCTCGAGGGCCGCCACGCCGTGCTCGTCGGCGCCGACCCGTTCCACGACCTCGCGGCGCCCGAGGATCAAGTCCGGTTCAGGGCCGAGCAGGCGCTGCGCAACCTGGCGATTCGGCTTCGCCGCCGGCTCGTCGCCTCGGTGGGCGATCCGGACGCCCAGGCGCGCTGGGCTTCCGAGGTGGCGCGCCCGCTCGCCGCGGAGCTCGCCCCGCTCCTGAGGCTCGCCGGCGCGCACCCGGGGCGCGACGACACGGCGGACCTGCTGGCCGCGGCGGCGCGGGCGTTCGGCCTTCACGGCCCGTCGCTGGCGGAGCTGGCGGCGGCCCGGAAGGCGCCGGGGGCCATCGCCGACCCGGCGGATCTCCTGCGGCGCGCGCTCGCGGCGGCGGAGGCGGCGGCCGCTGTGGCGCAGCGGGGCGGGCCGTGAATCCCCTCAATCTGCGCGGGCCGGAGTTCCTGCAGCTCTACGTCGGTCTCCTGTTGGCTTTCACTGCCGCCGCCATGGCGCTCCGCTGGGCCCTCCGAACGCCCGGCGGGCGCGCCGGGCCGCGGCACTGCGCGCTCGACCCGCTCGAGGTGGCGCTCCTCGCCGGAGGCCCCAATCGCGCTTTCGAGGCGGCGGTGGCCCGGCTCGCGGCGGAGGGGCTCTTGGAAGTGGACGCGGTCGACCGCAGTCTCTGCCCGCGCGGAGAGGCGAGGGCCGCCTCGGCGCTGGAGCGGCGCATCCTGGAGTACGCGGGGCCCGCGCCCGGGAAGCCCATCGCCGAGGTGCGGGAGAAGATCGCCCCGTCGCTCGTGGCGGCCGAGGCGCGGCTCGCCTCCCTCGGGCTGAGGCCCAAGAATCACGCCGCGGCTTTGGCCCCGGCGGGGCTCTGGGCGCTCCTCGCCCTGTTTGGCGCCGCGAAGATCGCCGTCGGCCTCTCCCGCGGAAGGCCGGTCGGCATCCTCGCGGCACTCGTGATCTTCACGCCGCTGATCGCCCTCGGCCTGGCCGCGAACGCGCCGGCCCGAAGCCGCCTCGGCGACGCGGTGCTCGCCGTTCTGCGGCGCAGAAACGACGGGCTCCGCTCGGCCGACGGGACGACTCCCGCTGACGTCGGGCTCTCGGTGGCCCTCTTCAGCACCGCGGTGCTCTCGAGCACGGCGTTGGCGCAGGTCTTCCTCGCGCTCCAACCGCCGTCCTCGCGCGGCGGCGGGAGCTCGGGCTGCTCTTCGTCGAGCTGCTCCAGCTCGAGCTGTGGGGGCGGCTGCGGCGGCGGGGGCTGCGGCGGGTGCGGGAGCTGACGTGCTGCGCGAGCGAGCCATCGGCGGGCGGCGCGCCGGGGCGTTCACGCTCCAGTGGCACCTGACCAGCGCCTGCGGCCAGCGCTGCGCCCACTGCTACGACGACGATCCGCGCAAGGCGCTCGGGCTCGCGGCGGCGGAGCGGATCCTCGACGACCTCACCGTCTTCTGCGAGCGGCGTGACATCGCTGGGCAGGTCACCTTCACCGGCGGCGACCCGCTCCTTCACCCCGAGTTCATGGCCATCTGGCGCGCGGCCGCGGCGCGCGGACTTTCGCTCGGCATCCTAGGCAACCCGGCGCCGCGAGAGCAGGTCGAGGCCCTGATCGAGGTGCGGCGGCCGCGCGTCTGGCAGGTGAGCCTGGAAGGGCTCGAGGCGACGCACGACGCCGTTCGCGGCGCGGGGAGCTTCGCGCGGACGGTGGCCTTCCTCGACCTCCTCCAGGCCCTGGGCGTGCGCGCCCACGCCATGCTGACGCTCACCGCCGCCAACGTGGACGAGGCGCTCCCGTTGGCCGAAGCGCTGCGCGGCCGCTGCCACCGCTTCGCGTTCAATCGCCTGGCGCGCAAGGGGCGAGGCGCGGCGCTCGCGGGCGTGTCGAGCGACGTCTGGGAGCGCTTCGCGGCGCGGTGGGTCGACGCCGCCTCGCGCGACCGGCGGCTCGCGCTCAAGGACAACCTCTTGAACCGGGCTCAGGCGGCTGCGGGCCGGCCGCTCTCGGGCGGCTGCACGGGAGCGGGCTGCGGCGCGGCGTTCAATTTCCTGGCGGTGCTGCCCGACGGCGAGGTTCACGCCTGCCGCAAGGTCTCGTCGCGGGTCGGGCACTTGGCCGAAGCGTCGCTCGAGGAGGTCTGGTCGTCGCCGGCCGCGGCGCGCTGGCGCGAGGGGAGCAGGGGCTGCCGCGGGTGCGCGCTGCGGCAGAGCTGCGGCGGCTGCCCCGCGGTGGCGGCGGGCGAGGGGCTGGACCCGCTCGAGCACCGCGACCCGCTCTGCCCGGGACCCATCCCGAGGCGGGCCCGAGGGATCGTCGCGGCGGCGAGGGCCATCGCGCCCGCGTGGCTCAGGGGGCGTCCTGGCGCGTGGGGCGGATGACGATGTCGCTGAGGGACACGTGGCTGGCTCACGGCGAAGTGCACCGCGTTGGCCATGTCCTCGCCCGACATGCCCGGCTCGACGCAGTGTGGAGTATGCGCCCCTGGGCGAACGTCTTCGCGGCTTTGGTCGAGGAGTCCTGGTGGCCGCCGGACCCTCCCGGCGAGCGGCCGGTCGCCGTCGAGCTCTGGCGCCGCGCCGACGACCCGGCCTTCGCGGTACGGGTTGCCAGTGGCGGCGTACTGCCGGGCGGCGTCGCCGTACGCGGCTCAAAACGCCGTCCGGCCGGTCGAGCTTCGCCTTGAGCTTGCGCGTCATCTGGCTCGAGCCGGCAATTTACAGAATCAGGTGCCGCCCCAGCCTTCGGGCGGTGCTCTGCCGCTCATGTCGAAGTCGCCGTACACCCAAATTCCGTGCTCATCGTAGATCGAGGCCAACGGCTGTTTCGGGTTCCCAGCTCTATCCCACGGCTGAAGATCGCCGTCTTTCTCACAGAAGGCGAAAGTCGTTTCCTGCTCTCCCCGCAGTTCGTTGGTCCGCCCCAGAACTCCACCGAGAATTGCCTGATCGAACGGATGAAGGGAGAGCTGGCGAAACGATAATCCAATGGACTGCTGCAGCATCCCATCGTTCAACGCGAAAACATCCAGATTTGCAGATCGGCGGAGAGCATCGAGTGTCGCGTCGATCCCCGACAGCTCGCGACGAACAGTGCCTTCGAACTTGTCCAGGACGAGGAGGCTCGACTTCACATCGGCATCGGAGATCTCGGCGCTCTCGTACGCCCACCCTAGAAAATCCCTGATGGCGTCCGCCTCGTTTCGCGGTTGAAACTTCGTGAGGATGGCGCGACGTGCTTCGGCGAAACAAATGGATGGAACGTGCAAGACGAACTCACCGCTGACCCATCGCTCCAGAAGGGCCCGCGCAAAGGGACGTTGGTGGTGCTTTGGAGCAGCCACGTCGACGACCCAGTTCGTCTCGGCGAAAACGTGTTTCATCGGCGGCTATGCCGTCGGTGCATCGTCAAGCCGCCAGCGAGGACCTGCCGCGCGCACTTCGCCAGTCGCGAACGCTGGAACCACGTATTCCTCGAAGGCCTGCCGCAGTCGAACGGGAAGCGCTCGGCGGTAGGTCTCCGACGCCAACTTTTCGATCCAGTCCTGAAGAGCAGCCTCGAAAGCGTAACTCTCGTGGGCGATATCTGGACGGCGGCCTGGCGAGGGACCGTCCAAGACACCGCTGAGCTCGTACTCGCCGACGAGCACAACGGATTCAGGCGACTTCGTCCTGAGGCGATCACTGTATAGCCACAGCATTTCAGGCGTGGCCAGCACTCCTACCGGGCAACGCGCCGCTTGCATGTACGCTTTCATCTGCGCCTCTGCAGGCGTTCGATCGCGTACGCGCAACTTTGCCTCGAACACCACGAGCGGGCGGGAGGTCTCGGCATCTAAGATCACGACGTCCGGTTCGAAGCCCATGTCGGATAGTCTAACGCCAAAGCACAGGCCGTGCGCAGGGAGCTTGGGCGATGCCCCCCAAGGCGGCCAGCGCCCAGGAAGTCCGGAGGCGCGAGTCGTCGGCGCCCCGAGCATGGATGCCCTCGCTCAGGCGGCGCAGCGCCCTCAATCCAAATACCCCTGCGCCTGCAGCGAGAACAGGTGCGCGTACCTCCCGCCCATCTCCACGAGCTCCTTGTGCGTCCCCATCTCCGCGAGCTTTCCGCCATGCAGCACCGCGATGCGGTCCGACAGGCGCACGGTCGAGAACCGATGGGAGATGACGATGGCGCTGCGGTGCGCCGACAGCTCCCGGAACCGCTGGAAAAGCTCGTTCTCGCCCTCGGCGTCGATGGATGCCGTCGGCTCGTCGAGGATGAGGAGCTCCGCGTCCTCGCGCATGAACGCCCGCGCCACGGCGAGCTTCTGCCACTGCCCCGCGGAGATCTCGTGGCCGCGCTCGAACCACCCACCGAGCAGGGTGTCGTATTTCTCCGGCATCGAGTCGATGACCCCGTCGGCGCCGCCCCGCCTGGCCGCGGCCTCGATGCGCGTCCGGTCCTCCACGAACGGCGGGTGCCCCAGGCCGATGTTCTCCGCCGCCGAGAATTGATACCGCACGAAGTCCTGGAAGACGGCCCCCACCCGCGCGCGCAGGTCCGCGGGGTCCATGTCGCGCAGGTCGACGCCGCCGTAGCGGACCGCGCCCTCAGTGGGGTCGTAGAGCCGCAGAAGGAGCTTCACCAGCGTCGACTTGCCGGCGCCGTTCTGGCCCACCAGGCCCAGCTTCTCCCCCGGAGCCAGGCAGAGCGACACGTGGCGCAGCGCCCACTCGCCGCGGCCCGGGTACCGGAACGAGACGTCGTCGAGCTCGATGGCGAGCGGCCGCCCGCGCGGCGGCGACTTCGGCGGCGCGATGCGCGGCGCCTCGCCGCCGGTGGGGATGGCCAAATACGAGAAGAGGTTCGACATGAACAACGCGTCCTCGTACATGCCGCCCACCGCCGTCAGGATGGCCTGCACCGAGGTCTGGCCCTGCCGGAACACGGCGATGTAGAGCGTCAGGTCGCCCAGTGAGATGGCTCCCGCTGCCGCGCGCGACGCCATGAGCGCGTACATGCCGTAGAAGGCGCCCAGGGAGAAGAGGCCGAAGAGCACGCCCGCCCGCATGCGCCGGTGCGCCAGCGCGCGGTCCTCCTGGAAGAACTTCAGGAAGAGCGCGCGGAACCGGCCGAGCATCAGCGGCCCCAGGTTGAAGAGCTTCACCTCCTTCACGTGGCTGTCGCGCGTGAGGATCCACTCCAGGTAGTTGAGCCTGCGGCCCTCCGGCGCTCGCCAGGTGTTCACCCGGAACGACTCGCTGGAAAGCTTTGCCTCGGCGATAAACGCGGGGATGGACGCGGCGACGATGACCAGCACACTCCAGGGCGACAGCCGCCACAAGAGGCCCGACAGCGCCGCCAGCGTCACCGCGTTCTGGCCGATGGCGAAGACCTGCATCACCAGCGACAGCGGGCGGGTGGTGGCCTCCCGCCGCGCGTTCTGCATCTTGTCGTAAACCTCGGAATCCTCGAAATGCCGGAGCTCCAGGGCGAGCGCCTTTTCGAGGATCTGCTCATTCAGCACGTTGCCGAGCCCCGCCCGCATCAGCTCGCGCTGAAGGCCGAGGAGCCGGTTCGCCGAGAGCTGCGCCGCCATCAGCCCGGCCTCCAGCCCCACCAGCCAGAGGACGCGGCGGGTGTCGGCGGCGGCGCCCGAGCGCGCCGAGGCGACCACGGCGTCGACGATGACCTTCCCCAGGTAGGCGATGCCCGCCGGCAGGACCGCCACCGCCAGCGTGAGCAGCGCCACCGCCGCCGTGCCCCGCCGGTCGGCCCGCCAGACGAGCGCGGCCGTGCCCGGCACGTGGCGGAACACCGTCCGCGCGCTGGCCAGGCGCTCCTTCCAGGATTCGGGCGGCTTGGGCTGAGAGATGAAATTGGAGTGCACGGCGGCGCAGGGGCTCCACTGGAAGACCTGAGGAAACTGACGCAATACCCTGGGAAGGTGCAGGGCCACAAGGCCGCGCCCGGGCAGGCCCGGGCCATTCGAACCCAAGGGCTTCGCCGATGGGTGCGCGGCGGCCCCAGGCGCGGCAAGTGACGCTCCCTGACCCTCCGGGCAACGGCTCCCTGGCCCTCGCAGCTCCTTGAAATCGCTTCGCCCGAAGGTTCGGCCGACGGGTGGCGCGCGCCGTGCAAATCTCGCGTCGCGTCGGGACCTCCGGGAAGGACTCACGGGATGCCAGCGTCGGCACACGAGCTCTTCGGGCGAATCTGTATCGAGTCGGGCTTCGTGACGCAGGAGCAGATCGCCGAGTGCCTGGGGGTCCAGGCGCAGCTCGGGAACCGGCACCACCTGGGCGCGCTGCTCGTCCACCGCGGCTATCTGACGGAGCAGGGCCTCCAGAAGGTCCTCCGCCTCCAGTGCGAGGCCCTGGCCAAGCCCGAGCCGGCTTCGCCCGGCGGCGCCTGGCAGCGCGAGGCCGAGCCGTCCGCGCTGCCGAGCGTGCCCGCGCCCTTGGCGGACGCGGAGCCGGCCGCTGCGAACGGGCTCCGGCCGCTGGCCCCCGCCTGCAGGCTCGCCGCGCTGCTCGACGGCGCCGAGCAGCGCCGCGCCTCGGACCTGCACCTCCACCCGGGCGCGCCTCTGGCGCTGCGCGCGGGCGGGCGGCTCCTGGTCTCGAGCCAGGCGCCGCTCGAGGCACGCGACCTGGAGTCGCTGCTGACCGAGGTGCTCTCCCAGGAGCAACGGGCCGCGCTCGCGCGCGACCTGGCCGTCGAGGCCGTCCTCCTCACCGCCTCGGGCCTGCGCTGTCGCGCCGCCTTCTACCGCGCCCACACGGGGCTGCACGGCACCTTCCGCCTGCTGCGCCGCGTGCCCCCCACGCTGCAGGAGCTCGGGCTGCCCTCGCAGCTCGCCGCGCTGACCGCCCACTCGCAGGGGATGGTCCTCGTCGCCGGGCTCGCCGGCAGCGGCAAGACCTGCACGCTGGCGGCGCTTTTGGACCTCATCGCCTCCGAGCGGGGCGAGCACGTGCTCAGCCTCGAGGACCCCATCGAGATCGTCCACCCGCCCAAGCGCGCGCTGGTGAATCAGCGGCAGCTCGGCCGCGACAGCGCCACGGCGGCCCGCGCCCTGCGCGCCGCGCTCCGCGAGGACCCCGACGTCATCGTCATCGGCGACCTGCGCGACCCGGAGTCCATCTCGCTCGCCGTCACCGCCGCGGAGACCGGCCATTTGGTCATCGCCGGCATGAACACCGCGTCGGCGGCGCGGGCGGTGAGCCGGATCATCGGCGCCTTCCCGCCGGCGCAGCAGCAGCAGGTCCGGGCCATGGTCAGCGAGTCGCTCAAGGGCGTCGTCGCCCAGCGGCTCTTGCCTGCGGTCGACGGAGGGCTCGCGGCGGCGGTGGAGCTGCTCGTCGTCACGCCCGCGGTCGCGAACCTCGTCCGCGAGGACAAGCTTTTCCAGATCCGCTCGCAGATGCAGACCGGCAAGGCCGTGGGCATGCGCACCCTCGACGAGGCGCTGCGGGAGCTCGTCGTCTCCGGTCGGGTCGCGGCCGAAGACGCGCGGCGGGTGGCCGAGAATCCAGCGGTCATCCCCTTTGGTGCGTCCCCGGCCGCAGCCGCCGCCCCCGCCGCGACTGCGCCCGACCCACGGCAGGCGCCAAGGCCCGCGGCAGCGCCCGCCGCCCGGCCAAGGCCCGGCTCCACCGCCCGCGACTCGAGGTGACGCCCGTGGCCCAGATCGACCGCCTGCTGGAAGAGCTCGTCCGCCGCAAGGGGAGCGACCTGCACCTGGCCGCCGGGCGCCCGCCCATGATCCGCATCCACGGCGAACTGGCGCCGATGCGCGACGGCGTGCTTCCGGCCGACGCGGTGCTCTCGCTCCTCACCGAGGCCTTCGGCCCGGGCGAGGTAGACCCGTTCCTATCGACCGGCGACCGCGACCTCGCCTACGCCATTCCCGGGCTCGCGCGCTTCCGCGTCAACCTGTTCCGGCAGGAGCGCGGGCCCGGCGCGGTGCTGCGCGTCATCCCCGAGAAGATCCTCTCGCTGGAGGAGCTTTGCGCCCCGGCCGCGCTGGGAAAGCTGGCGGAGCTCACCTCGGGCCTGGTGCTCGTCACCGGGCCCACCGGCAGCGGCAAGAGCACGACCATGGCGGCCATCCTGGACGCCATCAACACCCGGAGCGCGCGGCACGTCGTCACCGTCGAGGACCCGCTCGAGTTCGTGCACCCGCGCAAGCGGTGCATCTTCTCGCAGCGTGAAGTGGGCGCGCACACCAAGAGCTTCGCCTCGGCGCTGCGCGAGGCGGTGCGCGAGGACCCCGACGTGCTGCTGGTCGGCGAGATGCGCGACCGGGAGACCATCGGGCTCGCGCTCGACGCGGCGGAGATGGGCATCCTGGTGTTCGGCACACTGCACACGAACTCCGCCGCCAAGACCATCGCGCGGGTCGTGGACGCCTTCCCGGAAGAGGAGCAGGCGCAGGCGCGCGGCTCGCTCGCCGAGTCGCTCGCCGCGGTGGTCGCGCAGCTCCTGTTGCCCCGGCGCGACGGCCACGGGCGGGTGGCGGTCTTCGAGATCCTTCTGCGCTCGCCGGCGCTCTCCAACCTGGTGCGAGAGGGCTCGACCTCCATGCTCTCGAGCGCCATCCAGGCCGGCCGAGGGCAGGGGATGCAGACCATGGACGACGCGCTCTTCGGCGCCGTCCAGGCAGGGAGCCTCGCGCCGGAACGGGCCCTGGAGTGCGCCCAGGACCGAAGGCGCTTCGAGCCGCTCCTGCGGCCCGAAGAGCAGGTGCCCGGGAGCTGAGGCTAGAACTGCAGCCGCAGCGCCAGATTTCCGCCCAGGTAGCGGTCGGCTGCGCCCGTCGCGACGTAGGTGGCGCTCGAGGTGGTCTGGAAGCTCAAGCTGTACTGCGTGTACTCGAAGGTGGCGCGGATCTGCACGAAGGATGCGAGCTGAACGGCGATGCCGGCGCTGCCCTCCACGCCCAGGCCTGAGCCGCTCGGGAAGTACGTCGCGGAGATGAGCTCTGAGGCGGCGAGGAGCGGCATGACGCTGAACCGCGCCAGGAGGATGACCGAGTCCTGAGCCACCGGCAGCTCTAGGCCCACGCCAAGGCGCACGCCGACGAACTGGAGGTTTGGCAGCCCGTCCAGGAGCTGGCCGGTCGAATCCGCAGCGAGCAGGAACGACTGGATCCGCAGGCCCGCGGCGGGCGTGATGACGAGGGGGAAGCTGCCGAACGGCAGGAGCCGCCAGTTCACCCCAAAGTCGGCCTTCATAGCGGACGTCGGGTAGGAGTCGGTGCCAGAGGCGGTCTTGGACTTGAGGAAGGGGGCGTAGCCGAAGGTCCCCTCGAGGCCGAGGCCGGAGAGCGAGTCGATCCCGAGGAGCGCGAAGGGGTACAGCTCGGCGTGCAGGAACGGCAAGGGGTAGAGCGACAGGTCGTATCCGCGCAAGTTGCCGGACGAGGCGTTGTCGTAGCCGAAGCTGCGGTGCAGCATGCTGCTGCCGAGCTCCAGGGCGAAGCCAGGCGCCTTCCGGCCGCTCGACTCGGGCGGCGCGACCGGCGTCGGCTCGGCCGCGACCGGGGGCGAGGCGGGCTCGGTATCCGCCGATGGAGGCGGCAGCGCGGCCTGCACCGGCTCCGGAGGCGGCATCTCGGTGGGCGGGTTGGGCTCGCGCGCGGGCGCGGCGGGCTCGCTGATGGCCCCGCGCACGAGCTCGACCGCGGCCCGGAGGGTCTTGGGCGAGAGCTGGCCGCGCTCGAGCGAAAAGGTCTTCTTGGCCGCGACGGCGTCGTTCCTGGCGACCGTGAGAACCGACAGGTCCACCTTGCCCTTCTTCAGGGTGCCCGAGACGAAGTACTGCACCATCTCGCGCTTGGCCTTCTTCAGGTCGGGCTTCCCGCGCGTGCTCACCTGCGGTGGCGCCACGCAGTCCGAAGTGTCGCAGAGCTGGGTCGCGAGCTGCTTGCGCACCGCGGCCCCGCCTGGGCCTGGGAAGTCCAAGATGCAGATTCGCTGGCCATAGGCCGGGGCGGCCGCGAGGGCGACGCCGAGGAGCGAGAGCTGCATGATGCGGTGGCTCATTTTCATAGAGAGGCTCGCTGTCTTGGACCCGCAGGAGCGCACTTTCAGCCGCGGCCCGCGCGCATCGCGGACTGCAGGTGCCCCGCGGCGCCTTTCGCAGGGGCAGTTCGATAGGCCCAAAGAGGCTACACCGCGCAAATCGGGTCGCGTCAAGAGAGGACCTTTGCAAAAACGCGGGGGCGAGCGGCCGGGCGGCGGCGTTGGGTCGCGCGTGGGCAGGCATCGCGGGCTTGGGCTTCAGCGGAGTCCCGCGATAGAAGGAGCGGGTGGCGCGGCCAGAGCGCCGCCGCGCAAAGCTCGGAGACCCATTGAGAATGCAGACTGAAGACCTGAATATCGCCGCCTTCGAGGTCATGCCGTCGCCCGACGACGTCAAGGCCCGGCTCCCGCTGGGCGAGGACCTCGCGCGGCGCGTGCTGGACGGCCGGCGCACGTTGGAGGCCATCCTCGACGGCCGGGACCCGCGGCTCTTCGCCGTGGTGGGCCCGTGCTCCATCCACGACCCTACCGCCGGCCTGGAGTACGCGCGGCGGCTCCAAGCGCTGGCGAAGGAGGTCGAAGACACCCTCTTCGTGGTGATGCGGGTCTATTTCGAGAAGCCGCGGACGTCGGTGGGCTGGAAGGGGTTCATCAATGACCCGGACATGGACGACTCCTTCCGCATCGACCAGGGCATGGAGAGGGCGCGGCGCTTCCTGCTCGACGTGGTGGGTCTGGGCCTCTGCGCCGGCACGGAGGCGCTCGACCCCATCGCGCCGCAGTACCTGGGCGACCTCATCACCTGGACGGCCATCGGCGCGCGCACCTCGGAGTCGCAGACCCACCGCGAGATGAGCTCGGGGCTCTCCACGCCGGTGGGCTTCAAGAACGGCACCGACGGGGACGTGGATGCGGCCATCAACGCCATCGTCTCCGCGGGGCAGCCGCACGCTTTCCTGGGCATCAACGGCCAAGGGCGGTCGGCCATCATCCGCACGCGGGGCAACCGGTACGGGCATGTGGTGCTGCGCGGCGGCGGCGGGCGCCCCAACTACGACTCGGTCTCCATCTCGCTCGCCGAGCAGCGGCTCAAGGCGGCCGGGCTGCGCCAGTCCGTGGTGGTCGACTGCTCGCACTCGAATTCTCAGAAGAAGGCCGAGCTGCAGCCGCTGGTGCTGCGCGACGTGCTCCACCAGATCCGCGAGGGGAACCGGTCGGTGGTGGGCTTCATGGTCGAGAGCTTCCTCGAGGGCGGCAGCCAGCCCATCCCCGCCGACCGGAGCCAGCTGCGCTACGGCTGCTCCATCACGGACGCCTGCGTCGGGTGGGACCAGACGGTGGAGATGCTGCGGGAGGCGCAGGGAGTGCTCCGGCACGCGCTGCCCGCGCGGCCGAAACCCGGGTAGGCGAGCGGCGGCCGCCCTGGTGCCGTCGTGGAGCGGCCGGCGCAGCGAAAGCAGAATTCGTCCTTCGGCGGCTCGGGTGAGGCGCTCCAGCGAGAGGGGCGGCCTATAGCGCACAGCGCACCCGATGCTCCAGTCCTTCGCGGTTGTGCTCGTGGACGTGCGTGCCGGCCTGCAGGGAGAACCCCTCGAGGAAGGCAGCCGGCTTCTTCGCGTCCTCTATCGCGCGGCGCGGCCTGACGCGCACTGCTCGCGCTCACGCGACCTGGGCCGTGAGGCGCTGCGCCTCGGGGAGGCCTGCTTGCGAAAAGACCCTCCGAGCAGCGGCCTCGGCCTCCTCCTCGACCTGCCGCTCGAGCGATGCGGAACGCCTTGGGCCCAAGACTCGCGACCGTCTGGCGATGGCGCGCAACGCGAGGAGCAAGTCGTCGACGTCCTGCTCGGTATTCTGAATTCCCAGGCTCACGCGGGCGACACCCGGCAATTCCAGACCTGGGAACAAGGTCACGATCAGGCCCTGAAACTGCTCCAGGAAAGCGGGGAGCTGAAGAAGGTGCTTGATGGTCAAATGGGCGCAGTGGCAACCGAAGCGAATGCCGAACCCTCGCTCGGCGAGCTCCTTCGCCACCCGACCGGCCATCTTGCCCTTCATCGCGAATGAGACGACCGGCCCCCGGCACGCGAACCGGGGCGACGCGGGGTCCTTCGTCCCATAGAGGGTCACGCCCGGCACTTGTGCCATGCCGCGCAGAATCCGCGCGGTCAGGGCCTGCTCTTCCTCCTGGATGAGGTCGAAGCCGATCCGCTGTAGAAGCAGGAGCGCCTTGCCCAGCGCGGCGACGCCCCCGACGTTCTCTTCGCCGGACGCGCGAATCTTCTCCATGTCCGCTGAGCTGAATGAGAGCAGCCCTTTTCGGACGATCAGGGCCCCGCTGCCGAATGGCGCATACGCTTTGTGAGCTGAAAAGGCGAGATAGTCGACGCCCCACGCGTCCATGTCGACCCTGCGGTGGGCGACCAGCTGCGCCGCGTCGACCAGCAAGCGCGCCCCATACCGGTGGGCCACGCGGCCGATCGCCCCCAGGTCGTTGCACACGCCCAGGACGTTGGATGCGCCGGTCACCGCCACGAGCTTGATCCGCTTGTTCCCGTGTTGTCCTTTTTGATTGTAAGCGGCCAAGACGGTCTCGAGCTCATCCAGGTCCAGAAAGCCCTCCGCATCGACCGGCATCCGGACCAGCAAAGAGCCCGGGCGCGAGCGCCACGGCAGCTCGTTCGAATTGTGCTCGAGGAGCGTGTTGACGACGACGGCCTCGGCGTCGCTCGCCGCCTCGTTTCCAAGACTCTCGGCCACCAGGTTGATGGCTTCGGTCGTGTTCGAAGTGAAGATCACGTCGTAGGTCGTCGGAGGCGCTCCGAGGACCTCGGCGCAGATGGACCTGACCTCGCGAACGATCTCCTCTTGAACACGCTTGGGCTGGCGCCAGGCTTGCCAGACCGCCTGCCATATTGGTTCGAAGGTGGGGGTGCTCGCCCCGTTGTCGAGGTTGACGTACGGCCGCACGCCCTCCACGGTCGGGACAGCGGCGCCGCGTCCGATCAGCGTCTGCCTGAGCCGATCGAGCAGCGCTCGCCCTTTCAGCTCCTGCAGGTCGTCGCGGCGCAGGACCTGCGCGGCGGTCAGCGGCGCCGCGGAGGTGAGAGCGTTCTTCCCGAGATGTCGGACCAGGCGCAGCGCCTGGGCGAACGCGATGATGTTGAGGATGGCCGGCGTGCCCGCCTCGAATCGATCCGGCGCGCGCGCCCAGATGACCCAGCCAGGCGCGACGAGCCTGGCGGTCCCTCCGCCGGTCTCGAGAGGAATGCCCCGCGGCAGCTTCTTCTTCTCAATCGCCACTGCCCTGACGCCCAGGGGCAGGCCGACGTCCTCGCTCGAGGCGCGCCGAACGACGCCGGACCCGAGCCGCGCCTCGAGCGCCTCCGCCCTTCGCGGCGTGCAGAAGACGACCAGGTGCTTGGCCGGCTTCAGGCCGAGGTGTTCGAGGACGATTCTCTCGGGCCTGCTCGAAGAGGCGCGTGGTCAGCCGCGAGTGGTGCCCGCTGCCGCGGTGGACGTTGGAGTAGGTCTCGAGAGCGGCCTGCGCACTTTGCACGAGCTCGGAGAACGCATCCACCTTCCCGGTCTGTGCGAGGGTTGTCTCTGGCATCGTCGTGAGCCTCCAGCCGCGGTCGCGTTGGACCTCTCGGTGCACCGCAGCGGCCCTACGGGCGCGCCCCCTTTCCATTGCGCAGCGTGCTCCGGGAGGTGTTGCCCGCGCGGGCGAAAGCCCGATAGCCGAGCGGGATGCCTTCTCGGGCCACGGGGTCATGGCCATCTTTTCAAGGCTAGAGAAGGGCGAAAGGACGGGACGGATCCCATGCGCGCCATGGTCCTCGATGCCTCCCGCCGGCCGCTGCGCCTCGCCGACCTGCCCGACCCCGAGCCGGGCGCGAACCAGGTCCTGCTGCGCGTCGCCGCCTGCGCCGTCTGTCGGACTGATCTTCATGTCGTGGACGGCGAGCTGCCGGACCCGAAGCTGCCGCTGGTGCTGGGCCATCAGATCGTGGGCCGGGTGGTGAAGGTGGGGCCGGGCGCGGAGTCGGTCCCCGTGGGCTCGCGGCTCGGCGTGCCCTGGGTCGGTTGGACCTGCGGAGTTTGCGAGTACTGCCGGAGCGGGCGCGAGAACCTGTGCCGCCGGGCGCGCTTCACCGGCTACCATCTCGACGGCGGGTTCGCCGAGCTCGCCGTCGCCGACCAGCGCTTCTGCTTTCCGCTGCCCGACGACCTGTCCGACGCCTCGGCGGCGCCGCTCCTGTGCGCCGGCGCCATCGGCTACCGCTCATACCGCATGGCGGGCGAGGCGAAGCGGCTGGGGCTCTACGGCTTCGGCTCGGCGGCGCACATCCTCACGCAGGTGGCCAAGGCCCAGGGCCGGCGGGTGTTCGCGTTCACTCGGCCGGGCGACGTCGATGGCCAGGCCCACGCGCGCGAGCTCGGCGCCGAGTGGGCCGGGGGCTCCGACGAGGCGCCGCCCGAGCCGCTCGACGCGGCCATTCTCTTCGCCCCGGTCGGAGCGCTGGTGCCCGCGGCGCTTTCGCACTTGGCGCCGGGTGGGACGGTCGTGTGCGGCGGAATTCACATGAGCGATGTCCCGAGCTTCCCTTATTCGATCCTCTGGGAAGAGCGATCCATCCGCTCGGTCGCGAACCTCACGCGGCAGGACGCGAAGGAGCTGCTCGCGCTCGCGCCGAAGGTGCCGGTGCATACCGAGGTTCGGCGATTTCCGCTGGTGAAGGCGAATGAGGCGCTCGCGGCGCTGCGGCGCGGCGAGCTGCGCGGGGCGGCGGTGGTCGAGGTCGCCGCCGGGGCTTAAGCGCTCTCGCAGTGGGCGCGTCCTGGGTCGCCTGGACCCAGCGCACCATCGCCCCATCCTCAGCGGTCAGGCCGCGACGTTCTCTGGTCGAGTGGGAGCATGGCGCGACTATTGCCCCTCGTGGTTCCTGAGAGACTCCTGGATCTTGTTCTTGATGGCATCGAGGTTGAAGGTCGCCGGCGCCTGCATGGGAGGATACTCGAGGGCCGTCTTCGCGAGCTTCGCCACGGACTCCTGAACCATGACGAAGCGCCAGAACTCGCGCGCATAGAAGTCGTTCATGTACCCGCCGCCGAGATTGTTCATGGTCTCTGCGCGGATGGACGGCGTGCGCTCGAACGGATCCTGCCGGAGGTTCACGATGGTGGGCATGTCGGTCGTGACCTTCTCTCCGGGCCAGCCGTACGGTTGCTGAAAGAACTGGTACTTGAAGTCGTCGATGCGAATAGCGCCGAGGTGCGGACCGCCGAAATAGAAGAGCTCGTGGCGAGCGGAGGGTCCCTTGCCCGTCAGGAGGTCCAACTGGTTGTAGCCGTCGAGGTGGTTCTTATAGGTCCGGTCGCCCAACTTCACGCCTTTCAGAAGCTGGTCCGTGATGTTCGGGTTGCCGGCGGCTGCCGCGAAAGTCGGGAGCCAATCGAGCCCGGAGAAGAGGCCGTTCTCCACCGAGCCCGGCTTGACCTTTCCGGGCCAACGGATGATCGCCGGCACGCGAAAGCCGCCCTCGAAGACGGTGCCCTTGGTCGCTCGGAACGGCGTCATGCCGCCGTCCGGCCAGGTGAACACCTCCGCCCCGTTGTCGGTGGTGAATACGACGATGGTGTTTTCGGCCTCGCCGATGTCCTCCAAATGCTTCAAGAGCGCGCCGATGCTGTCGTCCAGCTGCGCCATGCCGGCCTCTTCCAGGCCGTAGTTGCTCCTGGAGTTCATCAGCGCCTGGTACTTCGAAGACAAGAATGTGAAGACATGCATGCGCGTCGTGTTGTGCCAGATGAAGAAGGGTTTGCCGTCCTTCTTCGCCTTGTCCATGAATCTGTTGGTGTTCTCGACCAGCACCTCGTCGAAGGTCTCCATGTTGTACTTGGCCTTGCGACCCTCCTGCCAGTGCTGGCGCCCGGACATGTCCGGGAAGGGTGCCAAGGGTCCCTCGTCGACGATCTTCTGCTTGCCGACCCTGCCCCAGCGCGGCATCTCGGTGGGGTCATCCACGTCGCTCGCAAAGGTGTGCACCAGATTGCGCGGTCCGGTCTTGTCGATCCACTCCTGGGGGTAGTCGAACCAGTAGGGGTCTGACATCGCGTCGAGGTGATACAAGTATCCGAAGAACTCGTCGAAGCCATGCAGCGTCGGAAGGAATTTGTTGAGGTCGCCCAGGTGGTTCTTGCCGAACTGCCCGGTGGCATAGCCCATCGACTTGAGAACGGTGGCGAGGGTGACGGCCTGAGCGGGCATGCCCACGTCGGCGCCCGCCTGGCCCACCGTCGTCAACCCCGTGCGAATGGGCAGCTCCCCGGTGATGAAATTCGCGCGCCCCGCCGTACAGCTCGCCTCGGCGTAGTAATCGGTGAAGCGCATGCCCTGCGCGGCCAGCCTGTCGAGATTCGGCGTCTTGCCGCTCATGATGCCCTGGTGGTAAGCGCCGACATTGAACCAGCCGACGTCGTCGCCCATGATGAATAGGATGTTCGGCTTCCTCCCTTCGGCCGCGCGGGCGGGACCGCCGGCAGCCAGAAAGGCCGTCAGGGCCAGGGCTGCGGCGGCGACCCTTGATCCCGCGGCGAAGGGCAATTTCAAGCATGGAGTGTTCCTGGATTGCATCGCGAGGGTCCTCTCTGGGCCCCTAAGTCGGGCAGTCGCGGATTGAGCGCGCCGTCGCGGAGTAAGGTTCGCAGCCGCCATGGGGGTCTCCGGGGTCGATCACGTCGCGGAAGCGACCCGCAGCGAGTTCGGGCCTATTTGGCGACGCGGCCAAGGGGTCGCAATGCGTCTTGCCCAAAAATTGGCGATGGGGATCCGTGCCGCCCCGGAATCGATCGGGCCATCGGCTCGGCGCTCTGGCTCGGACAATTCATGCGCGGACAGAATCCGTTCACGCGAGGCCGGCGGTTGAAACCGCGCCGCTTGCCAGGCCGCAATCACCCGGAGGAAGTCCAGGCGAAGGCCGGACTTTGCAGCAGTAGCCGCGACTTCAGTCGCCAGGCGGACCGGGCTGAAACGTCATGGGGGATGAATCATCCAGTTCGAGTGCTCGCCATGCCTACCGCGGAGGCGTGGGCGGCGGGCGACCGATGAGCTCCTGCGGCTCGGCGCTTTGCCTCCGGCGCGCGGAGACCTCCGCGAGCAGCCGGCGGGCGTCGGCGTGCTCCGGGTGCGCCTTCAGCAGCTCCTCGAGCGTCTCCGCCGCGCCCTTCAGGTCCCCTGAGCGCGCCCGGAAGAAGGCCAGAGTCCAGGCGTAATGCGCGACCTCCGGCTGGAGCGCCGCCGCCGTTCGTGCCAGCGAGACGGCTTCCGACAGGCGCCGCTCCCCGACGAGGAGCGCCAGGTTGAAGGCGGCCGGCGCCATGCGCGGCTCTGCCTCCAGCGCCGCGCGGAGCATCTTCTCCGCCTCGTCGCGCTTCCCCGCCTCCGCGAGCAGCAGTCCCAGGTTGAAAGAGATGCCGGCGTGGCGCGGCTGCACGGCGAGGGCCTCTCGGAACAACCCCTCGGCCTCGCCGAGGCGCCCGCCCGCCGCCAGGAGCATGGCCAGGTTCGCCTTGGCCATGAAGAACTGGTTGTCGATCTCCAGCGCGCGGCGGTACTGGCGCTCGGCCTCCGCGCTCTGACCCAGGGCCGCAGAGAGGTTGCCGAGGTTGTAGGGGCCCGACGGCAGGTCCGACATGAAGCGCTGCCCGCCGACGTGCTCGTCGAGGGCCGCCGCGTGGACCTTGCGCTGCGCCTCGGTGAGCCGCTGCGCCGGCGCGCCTGCCAGCCGCGCCGCGGCCTCGCTGCGCACGGCACGGGCGGGATCCGACAGCAGAGGCGCGAGGAGCCGCGCCGACCTCTCGGGGTCGTCGGCCGGGAGCCGCTGTGCTGCGGTGGCGCGAACGAGCGGCTCCGGGTCGGCGAGCGCCCTCTCCACGGCCCCCCGCGCGGCCGGCCCCGGATAGCTCGCCAACGAGTCCACCGCCGTGGCGCGGACCACCGAGGGGCGGAGCGGGTCCTGGGAGAGCAGGACCAGCTCCGCCTCGGCCTCGGGCGCCCGGCGCCGCCCGGCGGCGAGGACCGTTCCGTAGTGGGGTTTGCGCTTCTTGCCGTACCAGGTGTCGTAGCTCGCCTGGATCCAGGTCGCTGGTTTGTCGGCGTGGCACCCGGCGGCGCTGCAGGCGTTCGGGACGCCGAGGGCGGCGGTGAGGTCCGGGCGCGGCACGCGCAGGGAGTGGTCCCGCCGGAAGTGGACCCCCATGTAGCTCTGGCCTGGCATATGGCAGGAGACGCACAACGCGCCGGCGCCGGGCGCCCCCTTCCACTCCTTCTCGTGAAAGTGATGCGAGGCCACGTCATAGGTGTCGGCCCGGTGGCAGCGCGTGCAGAGCACGTTCCCTTCCCTAAGGCGCTTCCCGGAGTGGACGTCGTGGCAATCGCTGCAGCGGACGCCGTTCGCGAACATCTTGCTCTGCGTGAAGGCGTGCCACTCGAAGTCTTCGCCGAGGATCTGGCCGTCGGGATGAAATGCGCCGGGGGCGAGCAGCGCCGGCAGGTAGCGGTCCATGAGCTCGCCGCCCGGCGCCCCCGCGTCCGCGAACTGGGCCCGCCGCGCATGGCACGGGGCGCAGAGCTCGACGAGCTCGGGCGCCGCGAGCTTGGAGGTGCGAGTGACGAGCGCTGCGTTCTCCACCGTCAGCCGTCCCATGACCGGCTGGTCAGCCCAGGCGACGTGGCGCGAGCCCGGCCCATGGCAGGCCTCGCATCCGACCGCGATCTCCGACCAGGTGGTCCGGTATTCGTCCTTCTCGGGGTCGTACTGCTTGTGCACCGCCGTGGAATGGCAGTCGGAGCACATGGCGTTCCAGCTCTGCCCGGGGCGGGTCCAGTGGAGCCAGTCTCCCGGCGGCGCGACCGGCCCCGGGTTGACGTAGAACCAGCGCTCCGCCCTCGTGTCCCACGCTGCCGAGAGGGCCTGCAGCCGCCCGCCGGGAAAGGGCACCAGGTACTGCTGCAAGGGCGCGACGCCGAAGGTGTAGGTCACCTGAAAGTCGCGCATCGCGCCGTCCGGCCCCTCGGCGTTGACCATGAACTTCTCGCCCTGCCGGAAGAAGCGCCAGGTCTTGCCGCGGTGCTGGTAGGTGGCCCCGCCGAAGTCTCCGAGCACCGTGTCGTCCCGGGCGGGCTGCATGGCGCGGGCGTGGTTCGAGCCTTTCCAGCCCTCGTAGGCCTTCGGGTGGCAGGTCCTGCAGCGCTCGCTCCCGACGTACTGGGCCTCCGGCGCAGGAGCGGCGCGCGGACCCCGCAGGGCCCGGACCGCGAGGTGCAGCGGGATGGCCAGGGCGATGGCGGCC
Organism: uncultured delta proteobacterium; assembly: GCA_963772225.1. Classification (GTDB taxonomy): domain Bacteria; phylum Myxococcota; class Myxococcia; order Myxococcales; family UBA5297; genus CAVYWD01. Next base: position 360,176 of record CAVYWD010000003.1, read on the forward strand.
GTCGCAACGGCCCCCGCGGCGCGCCAGCGGCTGAGCGAATCGCCGTCGCCGATGCCGCCCTGGGCGGTGGTCCCAGCGCGCTTCGCCATCTGGACCCCCTAACCCGGCAGGAACCAAGGTTGGCAGCCTAGGCTTCAGGCCTCAGGCTCCAGGGCAAGCTTTTCCTGAAGCCTGGGGTCTTCGCCAGTCTGCGCAAGATCTCGCGAGGAAGGACTTAGAGGTAGGTCACCTGGCTCGGCTCGAAGCATTCGCGCTCGAGGCGGCGGGCCGTGTCCACCTTGACGATGCCTCCCTCGATGACCGTCGCGAACAGGTCCAGCGCCCGGGGCGCCGGAGGCGAGAGAACCTCGCCGCGCATGCCGAAGGTCGAGGCGTGGCAGGGGCAGGCGAAGACCCTGTCCTTCTCGTTCCAGGGGACCGTGCAGCCGAGGTGGGTGCACTTGCACGAGAGCGCCAGGAACCCGCCATCGGCGAGCCGCACCAGGTAGAACCTCTGCGCCGGGAAGGGGCGCACCGAGGCGGGCGTGAACTCGCCCACCGGCCCGGCCGCCACCAGCGAGGCGCGGCGCCCGTTGGGTTCCTTGCGCGGCGCGAGAAAGGCGGCCAGCGCAGCGGCGAGCTCGAGCAGCGCGAGGAGCCCGAGCGCCTTCCAGAGCCGGTCGAGGAAGGTTCGCCGCTCGGGCGCCGCGAGGTCGTTCGCGGGGGCAGCCCGCGCGGTCACGGCGTCTCCTCAGCGCGCGCGGACCAGGGCCAGGCGAGGACCATGCCCGGGCCGCGGAAGAGAATGCCCGTCGCGGTGAGGACGGCGAAGGCGACCACAACGAAGGTGAAAGCGGCCTGGAGGGTCTCGAGGCGCGACGCGCCCCGGCGCCGGGACAGGAGCGCGACGGAGGCGACCAGGGCCCCGGCCGCGAGGACCGGAAGCAGCCCGCTGCGGATCGCCGGCGCGAGCGCGGGAAACCGCGGCGGCGCGCGGCGCAGCGGTTCGTCGGCGAGGATCGCACCGCACGTCAGCACGGCCCCCGCCGCGGCCGCACTGAGCGCGATCCGCGCCCCTTTCGGCGACTCGAACCATCGGCCCGTGGTCCTCGCCCCATCGCCCAGGGACGGCAGCGCTGCGAGCAACGCCAGGGCCAGCGCCGGCACCACCACCGCGGCGAAGAAAGGGTGGAGGTGGACGAGCAGCTCCTGGACGCCCATGAAGTACCACGGGGCCTTCGCCGGGTTCGGGCTGATCCCCGGGTTCGCCTGCGCGAGCAGCGGCGCGTCGGCGACCGCCGCCAAGAGCAGCACGGCGGCCAGCACGACCAGCGCGGCCGATCCCTCTCGCCGCGTCAGCCCCGGCGAGGCGGGGACGAGCGGCCCCCGCGGCGAGGCCACGTCGCCCACGCCGTCGGGCAGAACCACGCCCCCCACCTTGCGCACCAGCCAGAAGTGGACGGCGAGCAGCACGAGCAGCGAGAGGGGCAGGATGGTCACGTGGAGCACGAAGAACCGCGCCAGCGTGGTCGGCCCGATGTCGGGCCCGCCGCGCGCGGCCCGGAGCAGGGCTCCGCCCACGAGCGGCACGTGCTGGAGCGCTGCGGTACAGACGGTGACGGCCCAATACGCCAGCTGGTCCCAGGGGAGGAGGTAACCCGTGAAGGCGCTCGCCACGACGAGGAGCAAGAGCGCCACCCCCACGAGCCAGTTTCCCCGCCGCGGCGGGAGGTGCCCGCCCCGGTAGAAGACGCGGAGCAGGTGGAGGAAGGTGACGAGCACGAGCCCGCTCGCGGCCCAGTGGTGTGCGTTCCGGACCAGGGCCCCGAAGGGCACGTCATCGACGAGCGCCACCACCGTTCCGTAGGCCCGCTCCGGCGAGGCCTCGTACACAACCAGTAGGAGCGCACCCGTCGCCGCCAGGAGAAGGAAGAGGGCAGTGGCGGCGCCCCCCAGGGCAAAGGTCCTCGAGAAACGCAAGGCCTCGGCCGGCACCATCCGCGGGTGGAGGTGGAGGATGAAGCTCGAGGAGCTGGACGGCGCGGGAGCCGCGTCCTTCGCGGCCGCTGGAGCCTCGCCAGCCATCGGCCCTCCATCCCGCGCGCACTGGGCACCTGCGCTTGCCCCTTGGCTTCGGGAGCGCGCCATCAAGTGCGGGCGAACCCGCCGGTGAATTTCGGAACAAGCAAGTTAGGTACGGCGCAAGCCGGCGGCAACTCCCGCTCGGCCGAGAGGGCCGGCAAGCCGAAGCACCTCGCTCCCGGCCCCCAGGGAAGACCGCTCGGGCGTCAGGCCTTCGGCGGGAAACTGGAGAGGATCTTCTTGACGGCCTCGTCGATCTTCTTCTGCTCTTTTCCGCTGGAGGGATTGTTTCCGAGGTCGGCCTTGGCGTCGCCGCGCCAGACGAGCTGGTTGCTCGCCGCATCGACGACGTCGAGGATGAGGGTTCCCTGCTCGTACTGGGTGACGTTGACGCCCGGCCCCGCCGCGCCGCCCCAGCCGACCGGCGGGCCGAACGCCGGACCCCAGCCGTAACCCCAGTAGGGGTTGACGTCCTCGACCCGGGTCTTCTCCTGGGAGGTCGCGTGCCAACCGACGAGGAAATCGGGGCTGGCCGAGGGATCGACCTTGCGATAGCCCTTGGCCCCGAGCTGGGCGTCCGCCGCCTCCTTGATCTTCTCGCCCACGAACGGATTTTTGTGCGATTCATCGGCCTGCTTGGCCGGCGCGGGTTCCCACGCGTAGGTGTGGTACCGGGCCGCGGTCTGCGCCGCATTGGGCGCCGCAGTCGTGTTGACGTGCATGGTCGAACAGGCGGCGAGCGATGACGCACCCAATGCCGCCAGCAGAATCTTGGATTTCATTCGAGCCCCCTTTGACTGTCCAGATTGGTGCTTTCTCGGCAAAAGAGCCTGACGAGCTTGGCAAAGACTCCAGGTCTCAGGCTTCGGGTACTGCTCGTTCCTTAGGATAGGAACTGGAGCGTCTGGAGCCTCAAGTTCAGGCAACCCCCTTCTGTTCCGGCGGTGCCGGCTTGGGCGAAACATCGGTATCTCAACGGGCGGCGCGATCCCTGTTACCAAAAATAGCGAACCACCCCCTCCAAGCCCCAAATGGTCGGCCTGCTCGAGTCGGCCGGCGTGCCATCGGAGGTGCGACCCGCAACCGGGTCGGTGCCGAGGTGGAGAAAACCCGCGACGCCCACCTGCAAATCGCTGCGGCCGCTGTAGAAAAGATCCGCGGCCAAGATGTGCTCGATGTGCGAGACCGTGGTGTCGGTGCTCGAGTTGGTCACGTTGAACCAGGAGATCTGGTACTCGAGCATCAGGGCGACTGGGATCTGGTAGGGGGAGGCGTCGCCCGCGAGGGCGATTCCCAAGCGCGGGGTCAGGGTGCGCAACGTGAAGAACCCCCGGGTGCCACTGGCGCTGTCGAAGGGCTCGAAGTGTTTGGCTTCTCCCGACAGCCCCAAGGAAAGCTGTGCCGAAAACAGAGGGGATATCGCTTGGGCGGCGGCGATGGCCGCATTCCAGATGAACGAATGAGTGGGGGTCATGAGGAGCTCGCGCAGGTTCCCGCCGAGCACATCCTCCGCCGTCGCGCGCGGGGCCGCGGAGAGGTTGTCGAGCAAGGGAACGATGTTGAAGAGCTTGCCGCCGCCGCCGCCGAGATTGCCAAGCACGGACAACAGCGTGCCCGTGCTCTCCATGCGCAGCACGTTGAGGGTAAAGCCGCCGGTTCCCTGAGCGAAGTACTGTCCGCCGGTGATTGCGAGAGACTGCGGGGAGGTCCCGATGTCGCTCAGGAGAACGAAAGATCCGTTGATGGAGACCCGCTCGTGAACGCGAATCCGGAGATTGACCTGCCCCGCGGCCTCGACGCGGTGGAGCAGGAGGTTCCCGAGACGGCCGAAGGGAAGGTCTGGCACTCGGGTGAATTGAGCCCCTGTGCGAACATCGAGACTCGTCAGGGTCTCGGCCGAGTCGACGAAGGACGGCTCGAGGAGGAGGTTGCCCCCGAGGAGGCGGCCGTTCCCCCAGGTGCAGCCCGAAGTCGCCGATGAAGGCCGTGCGCCCCTCTCTTCCCCCGGCGCCGGCGCCGTCTCCTCGGAAGCGGGCGCCTCCTCTGCCGCGGCGCGCCCAGCGGCCAGAAGCAGCCCTGCGACCGCGAAGGCCAATGCCCGATTCCTGGTCTGCATCTCGGTACCCTCGACAGCGCCCTGGCTCATCTTCAGTTGGCGCGGGCGCAGGCGAACATGGGCAGCGAGCGGGGCGCAAGCCAGCTCCCTGTCTTGGGCGGAGGGGGCGGAGGTGCAGCGAGGTGAGCTGGAGTTGCTCGCTGGCGCCATTGCCAATCCGAAACGGGCGCGACGCCTCTTGGCCGGGCAGCGGGTGCACCTCCATGCGCCCAAGAGAGCGAAGCACCCAATCGACCGAATCGCGCCACCTACTCGCTCGCCTTGTTGTTCCGCTGCGCTTCCATCAGCTTCTTCTCGTCTTCCGGCTAGAGCTTCGGCCGGTCGATGGTGAGCGTCAGCTTCAGCTTGCCGGTGAACCTGAACGGAACTTGGTAATCTTCGGCCACGGGTGTGCCGGTGTCGGCGCCGATGTCGAAGCTCTCGTCCCATTGCAAGAGGAGCGGGATCGTGCGGTCCACGGTCTGGCGCGCCACCTCCTTGCCGTCGACCTTGAGAACGCCGGTGCCACCGCGGCCGATGCCGCTCAGGTTGTTGAAGGCGAGCGTGCCCATTCCGAGTCCGTCGTATTTGAAGTCGTACTCGAGCGCGTGCTTGCCCGGCGGCAACGCATCCGATCCTTCCCAGCGAACGCGCTTCAGATTCGAAGAGGTTCCACAGGAACACGGGCCTGCCCTTCAGCAGGTAGAAACCGTAGCCCGCGAATCGGCCGCCCTGGGTCACGATCATGCCTTCGGCGCCCCCCTGCGGGATGTCGACCTCGGCCTTGAAGTGGTAGGAGGTGGCGAGCAGGCTCGGCGCGTCGCCGTTCGGTGTCCCGGTGATCTCGCCGGACCAGGTGAACGCGGTCCTGCCGGCGGCGAGATTGGGACGCGGCGCGACGACCCGGGTCGCCACCGAGGCGTCGAGCGGAAGGACCTGGTATTTGTTCGCCTCGACCCAGAACAGGTTCTGCAGCTCCTTGAGCTTGTCGGGGTATTTGGCGGAGACGTCCTCGAACTGAGTCCAGTCTTTGCTGAGATCGTACAGCTCGTACGGGAAGCCGGCCGGATCCTTGCTCACCGCCCCCGCGACTTCCCATGGGGGCCGCACGACCGTGGTGCTCGCGACCCAGCCATCATGGTAGATGGCGTGGTCACCCATCATCTCGAAATACTGCGTCTTGTGCGTCGAAGGTGCGTTGGCGTTCTTGGCATCGAACGTATACGTCATGCTGACGCCCTCGATCGGCTTCTGCGGGATGCCGTCGACCGCACTCGGCGCTTGAATGCCGGTCGCTTCCAGGATCGTCGGCACGATGTCAATCATGTGATGGAACTGATTTCGGATGCCGCCCCTGTCCTTGATCGCCTTCGGCCACGCGCAGAATTTGCGACGCGCTCATTCAGATCTTGTGCGCCGGCGCTGCGCCTTGGGCTCGGGATGCGATGGCCTCCCTGTCAGCCGGCGGCGCCCGGGGCTAGGTCTCAGTCCGGAACGCGCTTTTCAAGAGAGAGGCCCACCGACCGCCGAAGCGCCAGGAGCGCTGGAGCCGCCGCCCCTGCGAGGATCATTGCGAAGCGATCTTCGCGTCGCCCCCGAGAAGAAGGCACTCCGGCGCGGTGTCGAAGGCACATGCGAATGGCGCTGGTTGCGCTCGCGCCCCGTGGTGCCGGCGCGCACCGAGATTCGGCGATTTCCGCTGGTGGCGAACGAGGCGCTCGCGGCATGGGGAGCGGCGGGGGACAGCGTTGGTGGAGGTCGCCGCCGAAGCCTGAGGATGCCGCCGCCGCGCGGCGTTACGGCTCCGGCCGCCTCTCCCACCAGAGGTCGGGCGCCGCCGGCGGGTCGCGCCGCGCCACCGGAACGCCGAGCGCCTTCAGCTCCTCCGCCACGCGCGCCACCGCGAGCGGGATCGCCGCACGCACCGGCGGGCTCAAGCCGATGCCGGTCTCGACCGCCTGGGGAATGACGCCGACGAGCCGCGCCACCCGCGGCGAGACGCCGATGAACTCCGCGTTCTGCAGCGCCTCCCTCACGCCCGGCTCATGGGGGCTCATGGCGAGCACCGGCGGGCGCTCGATGAGCTCGCGCTTGTCGTAAGAGCGCAGCTCGCCCGGCGCGCCGCGCGCCTTCACCGAATCGACCAGGATGACCGCGTCGAGGTCCGCGAGGTAGGCGGTGAGGTCGAGCCCGGGCGTCCCGGCGTCGATTACCTCCACGTCGGGCAGAGCCCACTCGGCTTCGAGGACGCGCACGACTGTCGGGCCGACGGCGTCGTCGCCGGTGAGCACGTTGCCGATGCCGATGACCGCGATGCGCGCCAAGGGAGCTCCTCGCCCCGCCGAAGTCCTTGTGCGTCGCCTACAGGACCTTCACCTTCGAGACCTCGCTGCCCTCGGCGTCCACGGTGTGGATGGCGCAGGCGAGGCACGGGTCGAATGAGTGGATGGTCCGCAGCGCCTCCAAGGGCAGCTTGGGGTCGGCGATGGGGTTGCCGATGAGCGAGGCCTCGTAGGGGCCCATCTGGTCCTTCTCGTCGCGCGGGCCGGCGTTCCAGGTGGAAGGCACGACCGCCTGATAGTTCTTCAGCTTGCCGTTCTCGACCACCGACCAGTGCGACAGCGTGCCGCGCGGCGCCTCGTGGAAGCCCACGCCGCGGAACTCGCCGGCCTTGGCGAGGGCGGGCCGCGGGTCGACGAAGATGTCGGTGTCGCCCTTGCCGATGTTCTCGACCAGGAGCTTCCAGTGCTTCTGCGCCAGCTCGGCCAGCATGGCGCAGCGGATGGCGCGCGCCGCGTGGCGGCCGAGCGTGGAGTGGAGGTGCTCGGGCTTCAGGTCGATCTTATGGATGGACTTGACCGCGTCCTGGGCCGTCTGGACCCAGCGCACCGTCTGCTCGTGGCCGGTGAGGTAGCCGACCAGCACCTGCGCGAGCGGGCCCACCTGCACCGGCTTGCCCTCGAGGCGCGGCGCCTTCACCCAGGAGTAGCGCTCGGGGGCGGGCGTCTCGTGCTTCCACTCACCGGTGAACTTGGGGACCGTCTCCTCGTCCCACGGCCGCTTCGCCCAGGCGCCGTCGTAGTAGGCGCGGGCGATGGTGATGAGCTTGCCCATGGAACTGAGACCTCTCTGGCGAGCGCCTTAGGCCGCGGCCTTGGAGCCGGCGCCAAGCTTGGCGTGGTCGCGGTCGACGACCACGACGGGGAACTTGCGGGAGATGAAGATGAAGGTGGCGATGCCGAAGGCGATGAGGCCGATGGAGACGCCCAGCTCGCCCATCGATGGCCAGTAGTCCCAGCCCGCGGGCAAGGCCGTGCCGTCGGAGAGCCAGCCGGCGGGCCGGTACATGGTCATGTACGTGTCCACGCGATAGAGCGCGCCCGCGGCGACGGCGAGGAGCGCCGCGCCGAAGAGCCGGCCCGCGTTGCGCTGCACCCGCGGCAGCAGGAACAGCACCGCCGGCGCCAGGAACAGCGCCATCTCGAAGAGGACCGCGCCCCACTTCACGCCGAAAGCCGACCAGCGCGGCGAGGCGCTGCCGGCGGCGCCCTCGAGGATCGCGGGCAGGACCTCAACCCAGAGCACCGAGACGTACGTGAGGACGCAGAGGGCGACCTCGAGCAGCGCCGAGCTCAGGTTCCAGTAGGGGATCCACGGGAGCTGGTAGGAGTTCCAGTACCGGCCCAGAGCGAACAGGACGGAGGTGGCGCCCAGCGTGTAGCAGATGGCGCCGACCAGCACCGCGGGCCGGACCAGGGCGTGGTACCTGCCGCGGTTGAGCAGGTAGCAGAGGAGTCCCACGCCGTAGGCGCCGGCGCCGATGCCGGTGAGGACGATGACGTTCACCGGCTCCCAGATGCCCCAGGTGAACCCATCGGTCATGTTGGCGACGCGGCCGATGCCGAACAGGAACCGGTAGAGCGTCACCGGCACCGCGGCGGCGGCCAGGAGGAGCAGCACCAGCATCGAGGGGCTGAAGACCTTGCCCCCGACGGCCTCGGGACGGTCGTGGTGGCTCATCGGCCCTCCTCCTCCTCGCCCTCGGCCGCTTCCTGGCGCTTGTTGCGGTTGATGACGAAGGCCGCGGCCGCGTAGAGCGCGAGCGGCGTGATGCCCGACAGGTACGGCGCGTGGGAGATGGACTTGGAGAAGTCCGCGCTCGAGCGCTCGGGGAGGTCGGGCAACCCGAGCTGGCGAAAAATCGTCTCGGCCGGCGCGAGGTAGAGCACCTGCGTCCCGCCGCCCTCCTTCTCTCCGAAGACCGACGGCCGGTAGCGCGAGGGGCTCGCCGCGATCCGCTGCTTGGCCTTTTCGAGCAGCTCGTCGCGCTTGCCGTAGATGACCGCGCCGCGCGGGCAGACCTCGGCGCAGGCCGGGTTCGCGACGCCGAGGGGGCCGCTCTTCGCGGGGTCGGCGCGGTGGCGGCACATCTCGCACTTCACGATCTTGGGGGCCGCCGAGCCCCACTCGAATTTGGGCACGTTGAAGGCGCAGCCGACCTGGCAGTAGCGGCAGCCGACGCACAGGCCTTTGTCGTAGACGACGATGCCGGTTCCCGTGCGCTCGCCGCCCTCCATCGCGCGCTTGCCCTCGCCCTCCTTGTGGAGCGCGCCCATCATGCAGACCGAGACGCAGGACGGGTCGACGCAGTGCATGCACTGCTGCTTCATGTACGTGCGCTGGACGCCCTCGCCGTGCGCCTTGATGATGTTCTTGGTCGTGCCGCTCAGGTCGACCGGGGCGTCGTAGACGCCGCCGCCGTCGGCCTGGACGGAATCGGGCGGCAAACCGTGGCGGCCTTGCAGGCGCTCTGGCAGGCGCGGCAGCCGACGCAGAGCGTGGCGTCGAACAACATCCCCACGGCGTCGGGGCGCGAGGGTGGGCCTTCGTGGGCCTTGGCCGAGCTGGCGAGCGCGGTGCCCGCGCCGGCAGCGGCCATGGAGCGGAGGAGTCCTCGGCGGGAGATTCGCATGGGGTCACTCCTTCTCGTTCTTCTCGGCGTCCGCCGTCAGCTTCCGCGTCGCGACGAGGCCCGCGCCCACCAGCGCGCCGACGACTGCGCTCCCCACGCCCACGGCCACGGGGCTCGCCTCGACCACGCCGTGCTCCGGGTGGATGGCCGGATACGCCATGGGCGCGGTGGGCCGTTCGAGGGCCAGGTTCTCGTGGATGGGGACGTTGAACGCGATGCCCTGCTCGGTGCAGCCGATGCACGGGTGGCCGATGCCGATGGGCCACGCGCCGGGCATGTCGCAGAACGGCATCAGGGAGCAGTTGGCGTGCGTCTGGGGCCCCTTGCAGCCGAGCTTGTAGAGGCAGTAGCCGTTGCGGTGGCCCTCGTCTCCGAAGACCTGCGCGAAGCGGCCGGCGTCGAAGTGCGGCCGGCGCGGGCAGTCCTCGTGGATGACGCGCGCATAGGCGGACTTGGGGCGGCCCTTCTCGTCCAGCGCCGGGAGCGTGCCGAAGGTGGCGAACTGGAGGATGGTGCCGAGGAGGTTGTACGGGTTTGCCGGGCAGCCGGGCAGGGTGAGCACCGGCTTTGGCGCCAGGACCTGGGGCGCGCCCTTCGCGCCGGTGGGGTTCGGGGGCGCCGACGGGATTCCGCCCCACGAAGCGCAGGAGCCGATGGCGATGACCGCGGCGGCCTTGTCGGCCACCCGCTTCGCCGTGTCCACGGCCTTCTTCCCGCCGACCCAGCAGTAGATGCCGTCGTCTTTCGTCGGGATGGCGCCCTCGATGACGAGGATGTACTTGCCGGCGTTCTCCTCGATGGCCTTCTCCAACGCCTCCTCAATCTGCTTGCCGGCCGCGGCGAAGAGCGTCTCGTGGTAGTCGAGCGAGACGAGGTCGAGGATCACCTCGGCCACGTCAGCGCTCGCAGGAGCTGCGCCTCGCGGTCGGCCTCGCGCCTCATCTGGCCCCGAAGAACTACGGAGTGCGCTCGCCGCCCACCTTCTTCCGCGCCGGCCCGAAGTGCAGCTCGGTCTCCGGAGGCAGCTTCTGAATCGAATCGACCTGGACGTCGGACTTCTCCCAGTCGACCGTGAAGTGGAACGACACCTTGTCGCCCACCGCGAGGCCTTGGACCGAGAGCGGCGGATCGACGGGGAAGGACATCTCCATGGCGTCCATGCCGACGGGAAAGCCGAACTCGTCGACGAAGTCGTCGATGGCCTCGTGCCGCACCGTCATCTCCGGGTGGCGGCGGTCGGTCCCCGGCATCCGGAGGATCTGGGCGCGGGCGGTGTAGCTCTTCGGCGGCGCCCGCACCGCGGACTTCGCGCAGCGGCAGGCGGGAAAGGCAGCGCCCAACACCAGCGCCACAGCAGCGGCCGCGAGCCTGGCGCGCGCCGCCCGGGGCGATGTTGGGGTCATCAGGGTCCTTTCGAAGCCGAGCTCGGCCGGGAAAATAGCACGCGGCCCAGCCTCGCGCGGAGCGAGCGCCGCAGCAGCAGCGCCCGCCGTAGACGCGCCGGAGGGGTGAAACTCGCGGTGCGCTGGACCTCGCCGGCGAGCGGAGCGGCGGGCGAGGTCGGCGAGGTCACTGCTCGGCGACGAAGGAGACGCCGTCGAGGAAGAGCGCGCCATCCGACCCGCCGGTGCTCCTCGCCAAAACCTCCCCGGTGGAGAGCACCACGCAGAGGGCCGGCTCGGCGTTGAAGAGCCCCGTGTACGCGGTGAGCTGGCAGGTGAACCAGCGGTCCGCTTTGGGCCGCATTCCGGCCGGGAGTGTGAACAGGGGCTGCAGGCCCTTTACCGGATTGGGAGAGGGGCTGTAGAGCGGGTCCGCTCTCACGGCGCCGCGGAGGTGGACGACGCCGGTGCCCGGCGCGCCTCCGGGGTCGGGGATTGTCGCGCTGATCTTGCAGGCTCCGAATTGGAAGTCGCCGTAGAGGTGGGGCTGCAGAACCGGGACGATGAAGCTCATGGGACCCTCCTGTCGATGAGAAGCTGGTGAGCACGCGGCGGGTCGACCTCCAAAGCGCGCTCCTGTGAACGTCGGCTCCTTTGCGCCGGGGCGCTCGCCTCCGGCGAAGAGGTCGCCTTCGTCGGCTCGATGATTTCGGGGCCGAGGGCTCTGCTGGAGCGACGAGCGGCGGCGAACGACCGCGCTTCGGGGTCGATGGCTTCTGGCGAGCCCGCCTCTCGAAGCGCTCACTGCACCAGGTGCGAGCTCGCGACCAGCCAAGTCGCCAATGCGGCCAGCGCGGCGAACAGGATGGCCGACGCGAGCGCGAGCTTCCTCTGATAGGCCGGCAGGGCCGCGGCCAGGCTCGGGATGCGCCGAAAAGGCGCGAGGACGCCCACGCCCATCCCGCAGACCGCGCCGCCCAGGAGCGCCGCGTAGAGGGCGTAGCCGACATGGCCATAGGGCGCCTGCAACATGCAGAACGGGCAGCGGTGGGTCGGCAGCTCATAGACGTAGGGCGAGACGAAGGAAATGAGCGCCGCCAAGCCTGCGACCAGCGCCGCCGCCGACGAGAGCCCCAGGGCGGCCGCCGCGACGGCTCCCCCTCGGCGGTAGACGAGGTGCCCCGCGCCGGCGGAGGCGGCAAGCGAGCCGTAGAAGGCGAGGGCGGTGGGCCGTGCCGGCAGAGCGGCGAGGCTCGCGCCCAGGGATTTCCCCCGGCTGGAGAAGAGGCTGCCGCAACAGGAGGTGATGACCTCCGGGTCCAGGCCCAGGAAGTAGCGCACCCTCAGGGCGCCTTCGGCGACCACGGCGGCGGCGAGGACCAGCAGGAACGCGTACTTCACCCGGATGAGCGGGTAGTCGGGCGCGAGGTTGTCCGCGCGGTTCACGATGAGCCAGAGCCCGGCGAGGACGAAGCTCGCAAGCCCCGCGAGGAGCGCCGGATAGCCGAAGCGGTTCACTCCCAGTGTCCCTGCCGCACACATCGCCCCGGTGAACAGCGGCGCCAGGCCGTCGGCGGTGTAGGCGAAGAGGAAGAGCGACAGGAGCTCGAAGGCGAGCGCGTAGGCGACGAGGGTGGAGATGAGATAGGTGCGGCGCTCGAGGGAAAGCTGCCGCGCCGAGCCGCTCGACAAATCCCAGAATCGCAGCACCTCGACGCCGTGCCAGGCGGCGAAGGCGAGCATGCCCGCGGCGATCAGCGCGCCCAACACGAGCGCGAGGATGCCGGGGTGGAGGATCACCGGCCAACCTCGGACGCGGCGTCGGGCGCGAGCTTCCCGTCGCGCAGGCCCACGGCGCGGTCGACGCAAGCCGCCTCGCGGACCCGCGGGTCGTGGCTCGCGATGACGAGCGTCTTCTTCTGCTCCTTGAGCTCGCGGACGATGTCCATGAACTCCAGGGTGAGCCGGGTGTCCAGGTGCGCGGTCGGCTCGTCGGCGATGACGACTTTGGGCTCGTTGATGAGCGCGCGCGCGATGGCCGCCCGCTGCGCCTCGCCGCCGGAAAGCCACTCGACCTTGGACCGCTCGCGGTGCGCGAGGCCGAAGCGCTGGAGCAGCGCCCGGGCGCGCAGGACCAGCGCGGGCCGGCTTTCGCCCAGAGGGTAGGCCGGCAGCATCACGTTCTCGAGCGCGGTGAGGCCCCGGACCAGGTTGCCGCCTTGGAAGACGAAGCCGAACTTCTGGCGCCTCAGGGCCGTGAGGAAACGCTCGGGGAGGCTCGTGATCTCCTCGCCGTCGACGGTGATGCGCCCGGAGGTCGGGCGGGCCATGCCGCCGACGAGCGTGAGCAGGCTCGTCTTCCCGGAGCCGCTCGGGCCATGGAGGACCGTGACGGTGTTGGGCTCGATGGAGAGGCTCAGGCCGTCCACCGCCGTGACCTCGTCCGGCCGGCCCTCGTTGTAGACCTTGCGCACGTCGGCGAGCGAGATCACCGTCAGGTCCTCATCACCGAGTCCGGGTCGATGGTCGCCGCCCGCCACGAGGGGACCAGGGTCGCGGCGGTGTAGGGCACCACGGTCAGGAAGAAGAGCGCCGCGAGCTCGTAGAAGTCGAACGAGGGCGCGAGCCGGAAGTTGGGGTAGAGCGTCGACCAGCCGGCGAGCACCGGGGCTAGGAGCGAGGCGCCTCCGTAGGCGACGTGCGCGAAGGCGAGCAGCACGCCCAGGGCGAAGGCCGAGAGCGAGATGACCGCGCCTTCCCACGCCTTCATGGCGAGGACGTCGGACGTCTCCCAGCCGATGGCCTTGAGGATGCCGATTTCCCTGCGCTCCTCCGCCGAGAGCCCCGAGGCCTTGTCCCAGGCGACGATGGCGAAGGCGAGCAGCGCGCCCCCGAGCGCGAGGATGGCGAGGCCGCTCCGCCAGTCGAAGATGGACTCGTAGGTCCGGGCGATCTCCGAGCGAAGGATGGGCCGTGAGTCGGGCAAGAGCTTCGAGACCTTTCGCGCCACGGTGTCGACTTCTTTGGGGTTGCGCACCGAGACGGCGAGGTCGGTGTACAGCCCCGGGGCGATGCCGAAGAAGCTCCGGAAGTCGTCTTCGCCCATGACGACGAGGTCGGACGAGACGAGCTCGGACTCGGCGGGCAGAACGCGCGTGACGGTGAAGGTCGTGTAGTCGCCGCTCGAGCCGCGCAGCAGCAAGCTCTCGCGCGCGGCGATACCGCGGGCGCGCGCGACGCCGGCGCCGACGGCCACCTCGCCGCGCCGCCCCTCGAAAGTCTCGGAGGCCATCACCGTGAAGTTGGCGCGGCTGACCGGGTCGTAGTGGTAGCCCCAGAGCCGCCCGCGCGCCGAGGCGACGCCGCGGATGGAGGCCACCTGGTCGACCCACGCCTGCTGGAGGAAGTCGTGCCGACCGGCCGCGAGGCGCTGGACGAGGAGCTCGGGCGAATCCTTCAGCAAGAGCCGCGCCTCCCGCCGCAGCGCCTGGACGAAGAAGAGGACCGACGCGAGGCAGAAGATGACGAGCGCATAGACGAACAGCAGCGCCGCGTTCTTCCCCTTGCGCCGCGCCAGGGACGAGAGCGTGAAGTCGAGGAGGTAGCGCTGCCGCTCGATGGCCGAGTGCATCCGTCCTCGTCAGAACGCCGGCCCGGGCGCCACCAGGGAGCCTGAGGGGAAGTGCTCGAGGGCGCCGGGGTGCTCCTGGAACGGAGTGAAGCGATCAGCCTGCGAGAGGTGCCGGGTGTAGCGCGCCTCGCCGAAGAGGCACAGGTCGGTGAGGCCCAGGCGCTTGACCAGCGCAGCCGCCTGCTCGAGCTCCGGGGCTTGGGCTCGCTGCCGCACGCGGGCGCTGAGCGCGGCGCCGCTGAAGAGCGCATAGGCGGCGACCAAGGTTGCGAGAAATCTTGTCGAGGCTCTCACGCGGCTCACGAGTCGAGGGACCGGACGAGGTCCAGGGTCACCTCATCGAAGCGCAGGATTCTAGTCCCCTTGTGATCGCGTTTGAACTCCTCGGCGTCGGCTCGGGCAGCGAAGGGAACGAGCTCTCGGCCCATCGGCCCGTAGACGTCGCCGCCCAAGACGAAGAACGCGGCGCGCGCGTCGACTCGCGCGACGCCGTAGTAGTCGGTGACGAAGAGCGACTGGACGTCCGCCCGCTTCCGAGTGGGCAGGACCTCGCCCGGATCGAGCCAGAATTTGAACAGGTCCTTGGCGCCGTCGAACCAGAGCCGGGTGCCGTCATTGAGCGAGGCCGAGGCGGTCCACTCCGGGTACTTGGAGACGAACATGCCGCAGACCGGGCACTTGTCCTTCGGGCTTGGCTTGGGCTCGGGAGCGCCGGAAATGAGCGCCAAGGCGAGGAGCAGGAAAGGCAGGTACATGGGAGATAGGTAACGCGGTTCGCGGGTGAGGACTCGCTAGTGCTCGTGGTTGGCCGGGGGCATCTGCCCCACCGTGCGGGCCTTGCGCCTTTCGCGGATCATCCGGCTGTCCTGGTACATGTCCTCGTACGCCGCCTTGATCGCCTCCTCGAAGCCGACCACCGCGCCGCCGTTCTCCTTGGCGAACGCCTCGGCGTCTGCCTTCCGCGCGAAGGCCCACTTCCCGCGCCGGGACATGACGCCGGGCTTCGCGCCCCCGACCACCCAGGTCGCCTTCTCCGCGTCCGTCAGCTCGCGCGAGCTGTAGTCGCCGACCCGGATGGCCTTCGGCGTCTTGTCGATCTGGTTGGCGAGCTCGATGGCCGCGCAGTGCAGGCTGCAGAGTCCGACCGCCGTCCCGTCGTCGTACTCGATGAGCATCCGCGTGGAGGCGAACTTGGCCCGGTCCATCCCGCAGTACTTGCAGGAGGGCGCCGCCTTCACGTCCGGGCTTGCGGCGGCGGGCTCCGCGGCTTGGGTGGTCGCCGATCTTCCGAGCGCGAGCGCGAGGGCGAGCGCGAAGGTGAGCTCGGCAAGGGAGATTCGGTTGGCTGGCTTCATGGGATTCCTCCGCACCAGAGAGGCGCCGCGTGTCGTGCGAGCGAAGACGATACGCGGGCGAGCGCGAGCCGACGCTGCGTCACTTTGTCGCAGGTCCTTCCGGGTGCTCGAGCCGCCGCCCGGAGGTCTTCTGCGAGCGCCCTGGGGCTGCGTGCGCTACCATGAAGCTTCGCCTGCGCGCTCCGTCCGCCGCGGGCTCTCCTGAAAGGCCGGCGAGCTGACCATGAAGCAGATCTTCAACGGGCTCTATCGCCTCGCGCTCTCCCTCTGGGTGGGCGGCGTGGCGATTCTTCACTTTCCTCGTCACCCCGGCGATCTTTCACTCGTTCGGGCGCGACCTGGCCGGCGAGGTCGTGGGCAAGATGTTTCCGTTCTACTTCCCGTATCTCTTGGTCCTCGCAGCGGTGGCCTTGGTCGCCTTTCTCCTGGGCCGAGAGGAGAGCAAAGGCCTCGGGGCGAACTTGCCCATCTTCCTTCTCGCAGGGGCCCTGACGGTCAATCTCTTCGTGAACTTCAAGCTCTACCCCGACATCGAGGAGGTGAAGCGCTCCATTACCTCCTTCGAGCGCGAATCGCCGGAGTCCGCGGGCCGCAAGGAGTTCGGCCGGCTCCACGCCGCGAGCGCCGTCCTCAACCTGCTCGTCTTCGCCGACGGCGTCGCTCTCTTGTTCATGGGGCCCGCGCTCCGCCGCCGCGAGGAGGCCGCGGGCGCGCCCGAGGGAGCGCAGGCCCATGCCAGCTAGTGCCAAAGCCTCCCCGTTCACCCCCTCCCCGCGAGCGGGGAGGGGGTTGGGGGGTGAGGCAGGCGCTCAAGGCGCCGCGTCGCCGCCCGGCTTCGGCGCGGCCGTCCAATACACCGCGTGCAGCTCGCGGAGGGCGAGCTCGCCGGCGGCCGGGTCGAGGGCGTAGACGGTGACGCCGCAGTTCGGCGAGAGCTCGGCCTGGAAGCGCTCCGCCGCCTCTTCATAGGTCCAGCGCTCCAGGAGGAACCGGAACGCGCGCAAGGTCGCAGCGTGCGAAATCACCAGAATCCGCTGGCCGGTTCGCTCTCGGTAGAGCTTCTCCAGGAACAAGTAGACCCGCTCGCATACCTGCGAGAGGCTCTCTCCGCCCGGCGGCCGCGCGAAGAAGGGCCCCGCCGTGCGCCAGTACTCGGCGAGCCACGGGAAGGCGCAGTGGGCCTCCTCGGCGGTCATCTCGAACGCGTAGCCCGCGTCTCGCTCGCGGATGAACAGGTCGTGGCGCACGTCGAAGGCGTGCTGCTCTTCCGGCGGCCAGGCCTCGAGCACGAGCTGGGCGGTGTCCCGCGTGCGGCGGTAGCCCGAGTGAAAGAGCGCGTCGAATCGCCCGAAGCGCGCCCGGAGAGCGCAGCCCGTGAGGAGGGCCTGCTGCCGGCCCGCGTCGGTGAGCTCCACGTCGGGGTCGGCGATGCCGCGCACGCTCCGCCGCGATTCGCTGTCGGCGAAGAACGTGCGGTCTCCCTTGGCGATGTTGCGCTGCGACTCCGCGTGTCGCATGAGCGCCAGCAGGGCAGGGCGACCCAAGGGCCATTCCTCAGTTGAAGGCGCCCGGCGGCACCAGCGGGAACGGGGCGATCTCCGCGTGGAAGAAGGAGCCGTCGTCGCGCTCCATCCGGTAGCTCCCTCGCATGGAGCCGTGCGGCGTCTCCAGGATGGCGAAGCTGGAGTACTCGAAAACCTGCCCAGGCTCGAGCCGGGGCTGGTGTCCGACGACCCCGTCGCCCTTCACCTCATCGACCTTGCCTTGGGCGTCGGTGATGAACCAGTGCCGGGAGATGAGCTTGGCGGGCGAGGCTCCCTCGTTCTGGATTCGGATGGTGTACGTGAAGAGGAAGCGGCCTCGACCGGAGCGGTCAGCCCGGTACTCGCTTCTCACCGATACCCGAATCCCGTCAGTGGTGGCGGTAGACACCCGCGATTTATAGCGCAGGTCGCTGCCGCCCGCAGGCTCTCTCGCCAGCCAAGCTGTCTGCGGATCTCAGGCAGCCCGGATCCGCTGGCTCCCCCGAGTCGCCATCTCCATGCTGAGGCTTGTGCGAGTCGCGCACCGCGGAAGGGGGCGCAGCGTTGAAGGGGCAACCAATTGGGCGGCCAATTGGGCGACCAATTGGTCAACCAATTGCTGCCCGGGCGCTGCAGCGGTAGGGTTCGCCGCCGCGGGCGCGTTCGGGAAGGAGCCCTATCTCCATGAGCGACCTTTTTGAGCCGGCCTACGAGTGGCAGGAGGCGGAGTGGGTCAAGGCGGCCGGCCTTTACCCCTACTTCCGGACTCTGACGGAGTCCGAGGGCGCGACCGCCTCGGTCCAGGGAAAGCCGGTGGTGATGCTCGGCTCGAACAACTACCTCGGGCTGACCCACCATCCCGAGGTGATCCAGGCGGCGCACGACGCCTTGGATTGCTACGGCACTGGCTGCACCGGCTCGCGCTTTCTCAACGGCAACCTCGACCTTCACGACGCCCTGGAGCGCGAGCTGGCGGAGTTCACCGGAAAAGAGGCCGCGCTGGTCTTCGCCTCGGGCTTCTTGGCCAACTTCGGGGTGGTCGGCTTTTGGGGCAACCAAGACGGCGCGGTCGTCTTTTCCGAGAGAAGCAACCACGCGAGCCTCATCGACGGAGCGCGCTACCACAGGGCGGAGCCGCGGATCTTCGATGGCCCCGAGGACCTCGCGCGGCAGCTCGCCGAGCGCCCAGCGTGGCCGAACGCGCTGGTCGTCACCGACGCCGTGCTCTCCATGACCGGCGAGGTGATGGACCTGAGGGCGATAGCCCTGCTGAAGAAGCGTTACCAGTTCCGCCTCTACGTGGACGACGCCCACGGCTTCGGCGTGCTGGGCGACCACGGCCGCGGCGCCGCCCAGCACCTGGGAATCCAAGAGGACGTCGACTTGCTCTTCGGGACCTTCAGCAAGTCGCTCGCGAGCCTGGGCGGCTTCGTCGCCGGGGAGAAGCCGGTCATCGAATACCTGCGCCACAAGGTGCGCACGTTGATCTTTTCCGCGGCGCTCCCGCCGGCCTCGGCCGCCGCTGCCCTTGCGGCGCTCCGGGTCATGAGGCGCGACGACTCGCTCTTCGAGCGGCTCTGGGACAACGTCCGGTTCTTCAGGGAAGGCGTCGAGCGGATCGGCTACTACACCCACGGCACGTCCACGCCCATCGTCCCGCTGTTCGTGGGCTCCGAGTCCCTGGCGTTTCGGATGACCCGCGAAGCCCTGGAGCTGGGGGTGTTCGTGACGCCCGCGGTCTTCCCCGCCGTGCCGCTGAGGCGCGCGGTCCTTCGGACGAGCGTGACGCCCGCGCATACCCGCGAGCATCTCCAGAAGGCGATCAACGTCTTCAAGGTCCTGATGGACCGCCATCGCATCCAGGTGGATCCGAACAACCTGCCGGTCGGCGAGGACATGGACTTCTCGTACCTGTTCGAGCAGGAGGCGACGGGCACCGAGAGCTAGCGAGGCTGCGCCTCTGAACGACGAGGCGTCTTGGAGAGGGTGCGGCGAGCTTCGCGTCGACGGTTGATAGCTCTGCGGGCCCGGCATGCGAGCTCGCAAAAAGCGACCTCCCGCAGAGGGGCGTCGGGCCCGGACCGGCGCGTTTCATCCGGCGTCGATTTGCCGCCCGGCGCTGGCTCACGGCGGAGAAGGGGGTTCGAGCAGCTCGAGCAGCCGCTCGTCCGAGCGCTGGTAGTACTCGCGCGTCGCCTTGAGCGCCGCCTCCGGGTCGTTCCGCTCGAACGCGCCGAGGAGCCCCTGCAAATAGTCGGGGAACGTGGGCTCGATGATCCAGAGATTGGCGATGGGCTCGCGGAGCTGCCGGTAGACCTCGAGCAGCGTGTTCGCGACCCAGCGCACCGTCAACGAGTGCGAGGCCTCGACCACCGCGTCCAGGAACAAGAGCTCGGTGCGCACCAGTGAGGTGCGGTCCGACGCCTGAAAGGCCCCCAGCTGCTCCTGGACGATGTCGGCCAGGCGCTGGAGGTCCTGCGGCTTGGCCCGCTTGGCGGCCAGGCTCACCGCGAGCTCCAGGATGTGCAGCCGCACCGCCAGAAGGTCCAGGAGCACCTGGAGCCCCTCTGCCGGGTTCTGCGCTGCCGCCAGGAAGGGCCCGATGAGCTCGATGGTCCCCGTCTTGCGGAAGTCGGCGACGGTCACGCCTTGGCCGTGCCGGACCGTGACCAGGTGCGCGTGCTCGAGCTTGCGGATCGCCTCGCGCAGCGTGTTGCGGTTGGTCTGGCTTTGCGCCGCCAGGTCGCGCTCGGCGGGCAGGCGCATCCCCGGCGCGAGCTCGCCCCGCAGGATCCGCGATCGCAGGTCCTCGAAGAGCCGAAGGGCGATCCCTGATTTTTCCTTTACCTCGTCCATTCCGGGCCGCTCCCGGCCGTTCAAACGGCGACCGTCGAAATATTCGACGCCCCGTCGAAATTCGCAGCGGTGGCTCGGAATCGGCCTAACCCGTGGAAATAACGTCGATAACGCCTGAAAGCATGCGGAGTCGGCGCCGGATTACCCGGCAAGCCCCGGGGAAGGGCCCGCCGCCGTCCCGGCTTCCGAAGATTGGAACAATCGGAATTCACAACGGGATTCTGACGGCGGCTCCCGCATTCGGAGAATGGCTCGGGCCTTGCGATAGAGGGTTGGCAAGGCCAGGGAAACGACATGAGCTGCCCCTACTGGAAAGAAATCACGATGGTCTTCTGCGACGCGAGCCCGGTCAAGAAGATGGTTCCCGCCGACCGAGTCGTTCAGTCGGGGCACTGCGCCTGCGGCGACTTCGACAACTGCCCGGTCTTCCGGGAGGCCGTGGCTCGCCTCCGGAAGGCCGCCGAGGAAACCGCCTGCCCGCGCTGCGGCGCGACGGGCGAGAGAAAGGAACGGTCATGATCCTCGCTTTCGCGCTGCTGCCCGCCTTTGCGCTTCTCGTCGGAGCCCCGATGTTGGCTGCCCGCCGAAGCGCCTGATCCGGACCCGGGGGAGGTCAACCTTTGGGCCCCGACGGGCCGTGAAGGGAATGCCCCAATGAATATCACCCGCCGAGACTTCCTCAAGGTCGCAGGAGCCGCAGCGGCCCTCGCCCCTGGAGCGGCTCGCGCTTCGCAGAGCGCATCGGGCGCCAAGGGCCTGCTCATCGACACCACCCGCTGCGCCGGCTGCCGCGGCTGCGAGGCCGCCTGCAGCGAGGCCAACGGTCTCCCGGCCCCTGAGCGCGCGGGCGACCGCGCGGTCTTCGACGCGCGGCGCGCCACCAGCCCCGACGCCTTCACGGTGGTCAACCGGGTCGAGCGGCAGGGCGACGCCCAGAAGTCCCGCTACGCCAAGACCGCGTGCATGCACTGCCTCGAGCCCGCCTGCGCCTCGGCTTGCCCGGCGCGCGCGCTCGACAAGACGCCGGAGGGCCCGGTCGTCTACCACAAGGAGCGGTGCCTGGGCTGCCGCTACTGCATGATGGCTTGCCCCTTCGAAATCCCGCGCTTCGAGTACGCCTCGACGACCCCGCGAATCCGCAAGTGCGAGCTCTGCGCCGAGCGCCAGAAGCAGGGCAAGGTCCCGGCCTGCGCCGCCGCCTGCCCCACCGGCGCCATCGAGTTCGGCGAGCGCGAAGAGCTCCTGGAGGTCGCGAAGAAACGGGTCTGGGGAGAGCCGGACCGCTACGTCCACCACATCTACGGAGAGCGCGAGGTCGGCGGCACCAGCGTGCTCTACCTGGCCGACGTCGCCTTCGAGAAGATCCCGGGGCTCAAGGCGCCCGAGAAGCTCGGCGACGGCGCCTACCCGGAGCTCACCCGCGGGGCGCTGGGCCTGGTGCCCTTCGTCATGACGCTCTGGCCGCCGCTGCTCATGGGCATTCACACCTTCGCCAAGGGCCGCAGCGGCGGCGCGAACGGGCACGGGGGCGAAAACGAGGGTGAGCGCCATGACTAGCGCGATCGCGTCGCCCCATTCTTCCGCGGGCTCCGGTTCGCTCGTCGGCCAGCGCCTGCGCCATGCCGTGACGCGCTGGAACCTGGTGGCGCTGGCCATCGTCGCGGTCGGCGCTCCAATGATCGTCCTGCGCTTCACCGCCGGCATCGGCGCCGTCTCGAACCTCTCGCAGGTCAACCCCTGGGGCCTCTGGGTGGGCCTGGACGTCGCCTCCGGCGTGGCCCTGGCCGCGGGCGGCTACACGCTGGCGAGCGCGGTCTACGTCTTCGGCCTGGAGAAATACCGGCCCGTGGTCCGCCCGGCCATCCTCACCGGCTTCCTGGGCTACCTCTTCGTCGTGATAGGGCTCCTGCTGGACCTGGGTCGCCCCTGGAACCTGCCGGTGCCCATCGCCTTCTCGTTCGGGCTCACGTCGGTGATGTTCGAGGTCGCGTGGTGCGTGGCGCTCTACGCGGTGGTGCTCGCCCTGGAGTTCAGCCCGGCCGCCTTCGAGTGGCTCGGCTGGAAGCGCGCGCGCTCTCTCGCCGCCCGCGCCGCCGTCGCCCTCACGGTCTTCGGCGTGGTCCTCTCCACCATGCACCAGAGCTCGCTCGGCTCGCTGTTCCTCATGATGAAGGGCAAGCTCCACCCTCTCTGGTACTCGCCGTTCACGCCCATCTACTTCTTCGTCAGCTCCATCGCGGCCGGCCTGTCCATGGTCATCGTCGAGGGCGCGCTCTCGCGCCGCGCCTTCGCCGACCAGGTCGCCGGGGAGAGCCAGGCGCGCGCGGACGAGCTCACGCTGGGCCTGGGCAAGGCCGCCTCGGTGGTGCTCTTCGCCTACTTCTTCGCGAAGCTGTTCGGCATCGCCGACGCGCAGGCCTTCGGCCTGTTGGGCACGCCTTGGGGCCGCTGGTACCTGGTGGAGCTCGTCGGCTTCGTGCTCCTGCCATGCTTCAGCTACGCCTTCGCGGTGCGCGCCCGAAACGCTCCTTGGGTCCGCTGGACCGGCGCGTGGACGGTGGTCGGCATCGTCCTCAACCGGCTCAACGTCACCTTCATCGCCTTCCGCTGGGACCAGCCCGACCGCTACGTGCCCCACTGGAAGGAGGTCGCCATCAGCCTGACCCTCATCACCGTGGGGGTCCTGGTCTTCAGGGCGATCGTCAACCGCCTGCCCGTCCTCCGGCCGCACTCCGAGCCCGCGGGCGCGCGGCGTTCTTGAAGGAGCGGCGTTATGTCTCACGACTTCCTCGCCACCTACAGCATCAAGGCCATCGAGTACCTCACCGCGCTCACCTTCCTGGTCTCGTTCGCCTTCTTCTGGCGCTTCGTGAACGGGGGCCGAAAGCCCCAGCCGCAGGCTTTGCCGACGAGGGCGCGCGAGCCGGCCCCGGAGTTCGACCTTCCCGACTCGGTGTGGCTGCACCCGGGCCACGCGTGGGCGCGCTTGGACGGAAAGCTCGCCACGGTCGGCGCCGACGACTTCGCCCATCGCCTGGTCGGGCCGGTCGGCTCCTGGGCGCTGCCGAAAGTGGGCGCGCGCGTCGGCCAGGGTGAGCCGGCCTTCACGCTGGAGGTCGGCGGCAAGGCGGTTCGGATGCTCTCGCCCGTGGACGGCGAGGTGGTCGCGGTGAACGACGGGCTGGGCTCGGAAAGCGACCCCTACGGCGGGCAATGGCTGTTCAAGGTGGAGCCCATCCGGCCCGAGGCGAACGCCAAGCAGCTCCTGAAGGGCCCGAAGGCGCGCAAGTACCTCCACGAGATCTGGGAGGACCTCCGCCAGTCCTCGGCCCCGGACGTCGGAGCGGTCATGCAGGACGGTGGCGCGCCGGTCGCGGGGCTGGCGCAGGCCTTGGACCCGGAGCACTGGGACCGCCTGGCGGCCCGCCTCTTCCTCACCGACGCGGAGAGCGGCCATGTTTAGCAGGTTGACGAGCGCGCTCGCCGCGGCCGGGGTCCTCGCCCTGGGCGCCGTCGCTCTCGCCGATGGGTTCACCCGGCTTCCGAAGGACTATGCGTTCCCGCGCGCCGAGAAGAGCCCCGGGGCGGTGACCTTTCGCCACACGTCGCACGTGAAGGCCCGCGCGCCGGATTGCACCGTCTGCCACCCGCGGCTCTTCAAGCTCGGCCAGGCCGGCGAGACCGCGGACGGCTCGCCCATGCGGCACGCGCGCATGAAGAGCGGGGCTCAGTGCGGCGCCTGCCATGACGGCGAGAAGGCCTTCGGCCTGGAAGATTGTGAGCAGTGCCACGAGACGGAGTAAGCCCGCTCGGCCAGCGGGGGAAAGAAGGACGACCATGGAAACGGCACTGAGCATCTTCGGAATGACGGGCGGGCTCCTCCTGCGGTTCGGCTTCCTTCTGTTCATCCCCGTCGTTGCGGCCCTCCTGCTCTGGGGCGGCATCGCGGTGGCGAACGCGGCCAGCGCCGTGTCGCGCCGGGCCGAGGGGCTTGAGCGGATTCGGGGGATGTCCTTCAAGCGCGACCTCTTCTACGCGCCCGGCCACCTGTGGCTCGCCGACGGCGGGGGCGGCGCGGCCCGCGTCGGCGTCGACGACCTCGCGCGCCGGCTCCTGCCCGACGTGCGCGACGTCCGGCTGCCCTCGCCCGGCGATGCGCTGAAGAAGGGCGAGGTGGCCGCGGAGGTCACCTGCGGAGACAAGCGGATAGCGCTGCTCAGCCCGGCGGACGGCACGGTGGCGCGCGTGAACTCCGAGCTGCAGGGCAAGCCCGAGCTGCTGGCGGACGCGTATCGGCGCGGCTGGCTGTTCGAGATGCGGCCAGCCGACGGGCGCTGGGCCATGCTGCCCAAGGGCGCCGCCGCCGAGAAGTGGTTCCGCTCGGAGCTCGACCGGCTCACCCGCTTCGCCGAGGACGAGCTCGGCGCCGCGGCTGCCGACGGCGGCGAGTTCCTCCTCGCGAGCCCACAGGCCATTCCCGAGACGAAGTGGGACGCGCTCCTCGAGCAGTTCCTGCGAGCTCGTTAGACCCGAGAGAGCCATGCCGCGCGCCTCCGCGCGCGCGGCGTCGCAGGAATTCGAGCGAGCCCCGTCCTCGAGCCGCCGCCGGCCACCGGCGGCGGCTTTGATTTGACACCCGGGGATCCGGGCGCTATCTGGCCGGGAGGTCCGAAGGCGGAGCGAAGAAGGCGTGGGCGAAGCCAGGCAGCCAATCACCGGCATGACGCTCCCGCAGCTCACCGAGCTGCTCGAGAGCCGGACTCGCGCGCTGGCGGCGTTGCGCTGGCTCTACGGCTCGAGCGGCGGGCCCCCCCGTGCCCCGGAGGCCATCCGGGGCGTCGGCGCGCAAGCCCACCGGCGCCTCTGGGAGGCCTGCGAGCTCCGCCGGGCGCCGGTGACCGCGTGCCAGGAGTCGCCGGACGGAACGGTGAAGCTCGCGCTCGACCTCTCCGGCGCCGCGGCCGAGGTGGTGCTCATCCCCGCGCGCGGCCGGAGCACGGCCTGCGTCTCGAGCCAGGCCGGCTGCAGCCGTCGGTGCGCCTTCTGCGCCACCGCGCGGCTGGGGCTCTCGCGCAACCTGGCCGCGGCGGAGATCGTCGAGCAGTTTCTGGCGGCGCGCGAGGTGGCCCCGCCCGGCTCGCCGCTGCGGAACGTGGTCTTCATGGGCATGGGCGAGCCCATGGACAACCTGGACGCCGTGCTGTCCGCCATCGAGATCCTCACCCAGCCACCCGCGCCGCGGCTCGGGGCCGAGCACATCACCGTCTCGACCTCGGGCGTCCTGCCGGGCATGCGGCGCTTCTTCGCCGAGTCGCGGGCAAACCTTGCGCTCTCGCTCAACGCGACCACCGACGCGCAGCGCGAGGCCCTCATGCCGCAGAACCGGCTGTGGCCCATCGCCGAGCTCATCGGGGCGCTGCGCGAGGACGCCCGAGCGCGGCGCCGGCTCTACTTCATCGAGTTCGTCCTCTTCGACGGGGTGAACGACTCGCCGGAGGACGCGCACAGGCTGCTCGGGCTGCTCCAGGGCGTGCCGGCGCGCGTGAACCTCATCCCGCATAACCCGTTTGACGGCAGCCCGCTGCGCCCGCCGCCGCCCCAGCGGATCGCCCAATTTCAGAGCATCGTTCACACGGGGGGCGTCCGCTGCCTCTTGCGCAGCTCGCGCGGACGGGAGATAGACGCGGCATGCGGCCAGCTCGCGCTGAAGGCCAGCGCCGCGGCCTAAGGAGAAGCGATGATATCGGTTCGCCGCTCGTTCATCTTCATCGGTGGCCTGTTCGGGCTGCTCGCGGCCTTTCAGATCTGGCGGCTCATGAACGTCCCATCCGACCGCTGGTGGACGCCGCCGGAGCAGGCGCCGGCCGCGGAAGAGGTGACGGACCGCGTGCAGATTCTCGTCCGCGGAGAGCCGCTCGAGAAGGCGATTGGCGCGGGGTCGCTCCAGGTCGTGCGCAACGGCGCCGCCGCGCCGCTCACCGCCGATGACGTGCGGGTGCGCACGAACGACTTCGACCAGGAGCGCGCAAAGCAGTTCCCCGTGGGAGTGGCCTTCGGCATCGCGCTTGGCGCGGCGGCGGTGACGGTGTTCTTGGGCATTGCCGGCCTGGTGCCGGACCTCGCGGCAGTGCAGGCCGACAGCGCGGGCCCCGGGTCGCCCGAGGGCCCGCCGCTCTAGACCCTCACCCCCCAACCCCCTCCCCGCTCGCAGGGAGGGGGCGCTCGAGAGGCGAGCTACTTGACCGCTTTGACTCGCGGCTTCTTCTCCTCGGAGCTGTCCTGGCGCGAGGGCTGCTCGCCGCCCTCGGCCGCCGTGTCGCCGACGGCGGCCGGCCCTGCCCCGCGCGAGATACCGGCCTTCTCGTAGATCCGCCGCTCGAGGTCGGCCACCAGCTCGGGCCGCGCCTTGAGGTACTCCCTGGCCTGCTCGCGGCCTTGGCCGATGCGCTCGCCGTTGTAGCTGAACCAGCTGCCGCTCTTCTCGACGAAGTTCTCGTTCACCGCGAGGTCGAGCAGGTCGCCCTCTTTGGAGATGCCGGTGCCGTAGAGGATGTCGAACTCGACCTCCTTGAACGGCGGGGCGACCTTGTTCTTGACCACCTTGACGCGCGTCCTGCTGCCAACCACCTCCTCGCCGTTCTTGATGGCGCCCACGCGGCGGATGTCCATGCGCTGGCTGGCGTAGAACTTGAGCGCGTTGCCGCCGGTGGTGGTCTCCGGGTTGCCGAACATGACGCCGATCTTCATGCGGATCTGGTTGATGAAGATGACGCAGGTCTGGCTCTTGGCGATGGTGCCGGTCAGCTTGCGCAGCGCCTGGCTCATCAGGCGGGCCTGGACGCCCATGTGCGCGTCGCCCATTTCGCCCTCGAGCTCGGCCTTGGGGACCAGGGCCGCGACCGAGTCGATGACGAGGACGTCGATCGCGCCGGAGCGCACCAGCATCTCGGCGATCTCCAGGGCCTGCTCGCCGGTGTCCGGCTGGCTGATGAGGAGGTCGTCGGTCCGCACGCCGAGCTTGCGGGCGTAGCCCACATCGAGCGCGTGCTCGGCGTCGATGAACGCCGCGATGCCGCCGCGCTTCTGCGCCTCGGCGACGATGTGGAGGCAGAGCGTGGTTTTGCCGGAGGATCTCCGGCCCGTAGATTTCGATGATGCGGCCGCGCGGGACGCCGCCGACGCCGAGCGCGATGTCGAGCGAGACCGAGCCGGTGGGGATGGCCGCGACGTCCTTGACCAGCGCCTCCTCGTTCCCCAGCCGCATGATGCAGCCCTTGCCGAACTGCTTTTCGATTGCCGATACGGCGAGCTCGATGGCCTTCTCCTTCTCCGGTCCGACCGCCATGGCTTGGTTCCTCCCTCGAGGGGGCGCAGGATGGGATGTCTCAAAGACTGCACGAATGTTTAGTGTACTTCGGGTCCGGCCGCAAGGGCCTTCGCCGCTTCAGGTCGCGCTCAACGCTTCCCCGAGGCGACTCATTCTTTAGCGCATGGGTCTCGACACGCTGGACGTGGGCGCGGTCGGACGTGGTCGCCCCGCCCATCGGGTGGCGGCCTTCGAGGAAGTGGCAGTCGCGGCAGGTCCTGCCTTCGGTTGCCGCGGGGCTCGCTTTCCACTCCGCGACGGTGTCCTGGGCCATCGCCGACCCACAGGCACCGAGTGGCCCGGGCGCCCCTGGGCGAGCTCCTCGACCGACGCCTGGGGCCCGGCGTGGCAGTGGCGCCGTTGCCAGCCATTATGCCGCCTCCTTCGAGTTCTTACGGGTGCCGGTGAGCGCGAGGCCCGCGGGGGAGAGCGCCATCTCGAAACTCGCAGTCGCTGCCGTCATGGGTGATACCCCCGAGCAGCAGCTGGATGATGTGCGCCCGATCGCTCGGAACCAGTCGGTCCCGGACGGGTTGAGCATCTTCGCTGGTTGCTCGCGGCCTCGGTGCCTCGCACGCTGGTCGCGCTCGCGCGGACCATGGAGAAGCGTGCGTCTGCTTGTTGCCCCTCCGTCCCTATTGCAACACTGGGTGTGAAGCGCCGGACTGCGCTGGCTCGGCAAGTGCGCTCGCGCGCCATCTTCCGGCGACGTGCTGGCGCGGGGCCCGCGGATTTTCGGATCTTCGGCGACGCGTATCTGCGCCAGAGGTCGAAGGGCCTCGACGGGCATCTCGTGCTCTATCTCCAGATGCGCCAAACAATTCGTCGCAGGCCGTGGCCGAAGATGACAGGGAACAGCAGAAGGTTTCGCGCGAGGAGCTGTAGGAAACGAAATCGCGGAGGTCCCGAGCGTTTCTCAACGAGCGCATCAGCCAGTTGCTCCAAATGTGAGCGACCCATGGGCCCGTCCTCCAAGGCGCAAAGAAGCGCCGCAGGCAGTGCCGACGCGCCGTGTCGCGCACCCAGGAGAGCGCCGACGATGGCTCCAATGGAGTCCGTATCGCCGCCAGCATTCACAGCGACATCGAGCGCCTTCGCCGGGTCGGTGCCGAAGCGGGCGAGGCAATAGGTGGCAAAGCCGATGGTGTGAATCACATAGCCCGAAGTTCCGAGCTCGCGCGCTGCCTGCGAGGGTTCGGCTGTCGCGGCGAGAAGTACAGCCTTCTCGACGGCGGCTGCCACCTCCTCGCTCTTGAGCGCCGAGCGCGCTGCTTGGTAGTCGAACTCTTCTGAGGATGGCGCCACGGCCGCCCGCGCAACGAGCTCGGCGACGAATGCGGCTCCTTCGACTGCTCTTGGATCTCGATGCGTGACTCGTGCCAGCGCTCGTGAAAACTCGAGGCGCCTCGATGGTTCATCACGCAGGAGGACACCGACGAGGGCCGCGCGTATGGCAGCGCCGTTTCCTGCGGACTCCGAACCGCTTCGGGTAGGAGAAACACCGACGCAGAGGCGCAGGCAGGCCTTCGCGGTCGCTAAACCGATGCCGAGGCGTACGGGTGAGCACTCCCCGCCGGCAGGCTCACGCGATTCACTTGCCCGAAGGGGTCGTAGTCCGCTTCCGCCGTCACCCTCCCCGAGGCATCGAGCATCAAAACCGGCTTGCCAATGTGATCAGTCACCGGGAAGTAAGCCCCGCATCCCACGTCTTCGCCAATGCGCCCGCAGTCCGTCGTCGAGTCGGACATCCTTCGGCCTGCCCCATCGAGCTTTCCGCGGACCATGGCCACAGGGCGCGTACCCAGCCACACGTAGTCGTCCGCCGGGTAGGGACCGGCGATCGCCGTGACGCTCCCAACCCCGACGTCGCTCAGCAGCTCACTCGCCAACCCATAGAAGTACTCGTCCCTGGCGCCCGTGGGATAGATCTTCGCCCGCCGCCGTCCCAGCGCATCGCGGAAGTACTCATACGCGGCGCCATTCACGTTCGCGCTCCGGAAGACCTCATCCGCCGCGACGCTTGCATTGGGCCCATACGCCCAGCTCACCCGATGCGCAGCCTCCCCACTCACGTAGTGGCCCTGTTCAACTCGGGTCACCCGACCATCGGCATCGTAGCTCCACGTCTCGTCGAGCAAGGTATCGGCGCTGCATGTCTGGTTCGCCAGCCGGTCCAGGAGCGCTCCGTCTGCGTAGGTCAAGGTCGAGTCGACGCCGTCCTGGTTCAAGCTCACGCGTCGCCCGCGACCATCATAGCCATACGAGCGCGAGGTGAAGGCCCCACCCGTCGCGTCCGCATTTCCCGCGGGCCTGGCCGCCCCTGTCAACCGCAGAGCGCCGTCATAGCTGTAGGTCTCGGTCCGAGGCGTGGTTGCCCCCAACAGGCAAATGTCGATCTGCGCCACCTGGTCCGCCTGCCAGGTGTACGTACGCTGGTAGATATCGCCGCGGTTCGCTCCGGGTGAAAAGGCGCCACTGCCGACCCGCAGCGCCCGCAGGCGCCCGGTGAGGTCTCCAGCGGCGAAGCTCGGCGCGTCTGCCGTGCAGCCGGCCGGCGGCTGCGACGCATCGTCGCCGAGCATGTACTCGACGGCTGCGGCGCTGCCGTTGCCCGAAAGATGCAGTTCATATCCGCGCAATCCGCCGTACGGCTCCCAAAGGATGCTCGAGAGGAGCGGGGTCGGCGCCTGCCACTGGTTGCCATCGAAGAAGCTGACGTCCACGTGGCTCACGCGGTCGGCCAGAGCTCCGGAGCCGTAGGCGTACTGCACGACACGGCCATAAGGGTAGGTCACGGAGGCCAGCTGTCCGTTGGCCGTGTAGTCGAAGTGCGTGCTCGGGTTGTTGAAGCCGTCGCCGCCACACTTGCCGTCGCGCGCGCGCACCTCATCGACGACTCGCCCGTTCTCGTCATACCGGTACCAGGTGAAACCGAACGAGTCCTGCCGATATCGCAGCCGGCCCATCGTCCTCGAGGCGGTCGCATCGAGAGAAACGGTGCAGCCGGACAGGGCAGTCCCATCCTGGTCGTAGCCCTGGCGATAGAGCGCGGTGATCCCCGAGCTCGAGACGCTCTTCTCCTCGATTCGGGCGCCCGAGGCCGTCGTAGGCGTAGGCGAGATAGATCTTCGCCTGGCGATGGGCCTCGGTCTCACGGGCGAGCACGTTGCCCTGGGCGTCGTACTGGAGGCGAAGGGGGCCTTCAGCAGCAGGCAAGCTCGATTGCACCATCCGGCCGAAGTCATCGTAGGAGTAGAGCATCTCCGGCTGCGCGCAGCTCGCGTAGTCGTCCGCGCCCGCGCATCCCATCTTGATGGCGGAGGTATTGCCTTGCGCATCGTAAGTGAATACGGATCGCTGACCATCGCCATCCGGCGTCGGGAACTGCGTGAAACTGTCGAGCCGATTCATCGGGTCGTAGTGCAGCGCCGAGCACGCTTGCGAGATTGGAGTCCCATTGGCGGCGTCGCTCACCCCGCCGCAGAGGGCCGGCGCCGCATTGAAGGGCGCCCCGATGCCGGTCAGGTTCCCCGCGCCGTCGTAGGCGCTCATCCCGGTGAAGCTGCCGCTCCCGGTTCCCCAGGACTGCCAGGTCGGCCGCCGCTGCGGATCCGCCGAGTGGCCCACCACTCGCCGCTGCTCGGCCTTCGACCCGTCCCAGGTCCAGTAGCTCTCCTGCTTCATGGTGCCGTCGGGCCAGTAAGCGTAGATGACCTTCTCGGACCATTGCGAGCCGTCGGCGGACGCGGCCTTGGCGCGCCATTGCAGATTCTTCGACCAGGTGCCGCCTGTGCACGCGCCCGCCGACGTGCCCTGGCGATAGCAGAAGACGTCGAAGTTGCCGGCCGGATGCTGAATTGCAACGAGCTGGCCATTTTCGTGCGTCATCTGCGTCGTCAGCCCGCCGATCGTCGCCGAAGCCACCCTGCTCCCGGAATAGGTCCATTGCGGTGGTGACGCCGTTCGCGTCACGCAGCTTCGTCGCATTGCCCAGCGCGTCGTACTCGTCGAAGAAGCGCTGCAGGCTTGCCGTCCCGCAGCCCGTCGCGCCCCCGCGCACGACCCGCGTCATCGAGCGAAGCTTGCCTGCCGCATTGGTCTTCTCGGTGGTCGGCCAGTAATCGAGCCGAGTGACGGGGATTTCGGTCCCTGCGTCGACCAGGTCTGCCGCGCAATCGGTGTCGGAGAAACCCTTCGCCCAGCATGGCCCGTGCGTCTCCACAGTGCGCCCGAGCTCGTCCGCTGCGGCGGCGCCGCACTGCTTGTCGAAGTAGAAGGTCCCCAGGTATCGCCGCACCTTCGTCCAGGCGCCGCTGGCGGGGTCGCGCACCTGCGTCCAGCCCTGCCGGATGACGCTCGTCAGTCGATTGTTCGCGTCGTAGGCGTACTGGGTCTTCGCGGCCTGCCCGGCATCTCCGAGGACGCTCGCCATCGTCGATGTGGCGAGGAGCTGCTCCCCGTTCTTTCCGTAGACATAGGTCCGCTGTTCACTCTGGAGGGCGCCGGTCCCAGAGGCATCGCTCGCTCCTCGGGCAATGGCGGTGGTCTCCAAGGCGCTCGAAGGAGCCTGGGGCGACGATGGCGCTGCAACGGTGTACGCAGTCCAGTTGCCTCGCTCGTCTTGCTCGGCGACCTCGTGGGCCGGCATTTGATCCGAGCCGCACTGGTACTGGTAGCGCTTCCCCGGCGCGGTGCCTTCGGTGCGGTCCTCGCGGAAGGAGAGGACGTCCGGGGCCTGGCTCACCATCGTGGTCTCGGAGAAGGACTCGACCGAGGTCCCGGTGCCGTCTCCGCTCAGCGCGTTGAGATCGGTGAGGCGAGAGACGACGGCGTTCGAGCAGCACTGGGAGTCCGACAGGCACGTTCCGGCCGGAAGCGGGGGAGGGGTGAAGGTCAGGTTCTCGTTCTCCCCGAACGACGCGATGGCGTGCGCGCTGGAGTCGTACTGGTGGTGAACCTCTGCCGTCCCGCCGACGCTCTTGACGAAGTCCGTGTCCGAGTAGCCGTAGGCGAGCGTTTGATCCGGCATCACCACCTGAGCGACGAGGCCCGGCCGCTCGGTGCCCCCGCTGTCGACCGCGTACGAATAGGTGGCGAGGGCCGTCTCGGCGCCGCTCGCTTTGTCCTTCGCGGTGACGCTCGCGATCACGCACTCCGTCTCGCCGGTCGCGCGCTGAAGAGCCTTGTAGTGGAAGGAGAGCGCCGCGCCGGCCGCGTCGGCCGCGGTCGAGAGGTACGGCGCGCCGGGCGTGGAGCCGTCAGTCCCGGCGGGGCAGCCATCGACCGCCGGCTGCGCGTAGGAGAGACGCGCCGCGGGCGACCCGTCTTTGGAATAGATGTCGGTGAGGAAGTAGAAGGAGCCGGAAGCGGCGTTGTAGCGTGCGTTGTAGAGGAGTCGGCTCCCGTCCGCCTGGATGAGCACGAAGCCGGAGCCAGTCCACTGGAGCCGCTCTCTCGCCGCGCGGCTCGTAGGCCCGTTTTGGCTCCACGTTCCGGCGGCGGTATTCGTGCAGAGGTTCTGGCCAATGTCGAGCATCTGGCCGTCGCTCGTCCGCACGTACTGCACGCACTGAGGCGAAGCGCCAGACAGCACCACCATGCTGTAGAAGCTGTGCCAGGTCCGCAGCGATGCCGGGTCGCTCGGGCTCGCGCCGAAGGGCCGCGGCGCGCTCGCCTCGGCCATCCCGCGGGAGGCTCCCAGGCGGCATCGCGCGACATATAAGTGTGCGAGAACTCGAGGGGCGCCGCTGCGCCTTCTATCTTGGCGTCCACGTTTCGTTCGTAAGTGGAGCCACTCGCGAGCACGACGGGGTCGCCGCCGCAGGTCTGCCCTTGCCCTGGAGGGCTTTCGCTGCCATCGGGCCCAGTCGGGTTCGGGCAGCCTGTCGTGGATCTCGTGCAGATCCCGGTAAAGCACGCCAGTGACATATGACATACGCCGAGGCACTCTGTCTCTGTGGCGTAGTAGGTCTTGGTGCAATTGCACCAGAAGCAATCGGCGACCGCGGGTGCGGCCCCGAGACCGACCAGACCGAGAGCGGCCCAGGCCATGAAGCGTCGCGCCCATCGCGCGAAAGAGCGAAGTCGCAGCCATCGAGACATGGCGATACCCCTCCGGGTTGAGGCGGTGATGAGAATCACGGAGCGGCCGGCAGGCAATACCGGGCACTCTCGAGCGGATGAATCTGAACGCAGGTCCACTGTGCTGGGCATTGCTCGGCGCAATCGCACTTCAGCGAGCAAAGCCAACCAGCCTCGGGATCTGGACTGGTGTGGAGGCAGATGGCGGAGGCGCACGAAGGGGCGCCGTACTGCTTGCAGTCGGCGCCGGTCGCCAAAGTGCCTGCTCCGGCATCAAATGGCGATTCGAACCGATGCTCGGAGAGCACTGCGGCTTCGACTGGGCCGGCATCTGGAACGGGCTGGGCCGGCGGCGTCGAATGGCAATTGCAGTCGATTCCTGCCAGGGCACCTGCGATGCAGCCGGCCCAAAACAGACTCTTGAATCGCATAGTCCTCCCTCCCCTTGGCGAGCAAGATGGGCGCCGAGCTCGCAGGCCCCGCCGCTCATCTCTGCGGCGAGACGATATGCTTCATCCAGATCCTGCGCTGGATGGCAATCTCAGCAGATCCTTCCCCAAACTACACAAGGCCGCAGACGCCAATGTTGGATAGCAGAGGCTGTCTGTGTCCGCCAAACGACTCGGCGTCCTGCTTTTCTGTTGTGTCGGATCGGTCTTCAGATCTCACAGATCGGGTGCTCTCCTGGCAGGGGCGGCTCCCCCGAGCCCGACTCGCGAGCCCCGCGATCCAAGTGGAACGTTCTGCCCAGTTCGGCCCACCCGCCCACTCGCAAGACCGCTCTAAACGTGTCACCCTCGGCCTGCCGCGGCCGCGCACCAACCCCGACGACGGCGTCGCCTGCAACCTCGCGGGCAAGGGCGTCGCCCGGCCCGACAGCGTGCGCACCGCCTTGATGCTCGCGGCGCGGCTCTCGGCGAATCGCGGATAAAGACATCCGCCAGCGACCGCCGCCTTAGAAGGCATGCTTGCACGGGTCGGTGGCATAAATGCCGTGTGCGTACGAGGCAATCCGAGCAGGTCTCACGCTCGGCGCCGCGCGCGACACGCGGGGCACGCCAAACGCCCCTCGGACCTGGGCGCGCAGCTCTCGCACAGCAGGTGAAGCGCGTCGTCGCAAGCCGCGGGTCTCTCCGCCGGCGAGCCGCATCCGTCGCAGGCGGGCGGAACCAGCCTCCGCGTCGCGCCGTCGTACTCCACTTCCACCTCTCGCGCCGCCTTTCGGCGCCGCAGCCTGAGCGCCATCCGATGGACGGGCGCCTCGACCACGAGGAGCGCGACCGGCCGGACCTCCAGCTTCATCACATACCGTGCGGACAGGGCCTCGAGCTTCGCCGCGCGCTCGCGCTCGATCACCTGGCGCTTCTCCCCGATGTCCGCGCCGCCGGTGCGCCCACGCGCGACCCGGTTCTCGAGCTCGGCGAGGAGATCGGCGAAGTACCCCTCCAGCCTTTCTCGGTCGCGCTCGAACCTGCGCTGCATACTCTCTCGAAATCCGGCGGAGACCTGCACCGCGCGGTTCGCGCAGACGCCGAGGCAAGCGCGCGCGCCGGAGAGGACCTGCTCCGGCGCGGGCAACTCCAGCTTGGCCTGCTCGAGCGTGCCCGCCACCGCGTCCTCGAAGCCCTCGAGCGCGCCGCCCGACCGCAGGGAGATTGCCCCGGAGCAGAGCCCCTCTCTGCGCTCGTCGCCGTGAAGGATGAACGCCGCGTGGGCGACGGCGCGGAGCGCGGGCATCGCGGTCGGCTCGCCCACTTCGAAGACCCCGTTTCGAAACACGAGCGCCTGCGCCGCGGCGCGCGCCAGGC
Source organism: uncultured delta proteobacterium (assembly GCA_963772225.1). Classification (GTDB taxonomy): domain Bacteria; phylum Myxococcota; class Myxococcia; order Myxococcales; family UBA5297; genus CAVYWD01. The sequence continues at coordinate 395,306 of CAVYWD010000003.1, forward strand.
TCGAGCGCGCGGGCGCGAGCGCCGCCCGCGCGGTGACGAACGGAACGCCGCCGGCAGCAAGGGCCAGGAGGCGCTCGAGCAGCGAGCTCCCGAAGCCCACGGCGTGTCCCTGGGGGGAAGGGCTGTCGGAGAGGAGCACGTGCTCGGCCAGGTCGAGCTGGGACGCGAGCTCACGCGGGAGGACCGCCTCGAGCGCTTCCCCAGAGGCGTCCACCAGCGCGCCGCGGCGGGAAAGGAGCCGCGCGGCGAACTCCAGGGGCCGGCTCATGTCTCGAAGTCCCTGCGGAAGAGCGCCTCGTCGAAGGCCTTGACCTTGTCGTATTGCCCGCGCGCGGCGGCGAGCTCGTCGGCCAGCCCGTCGAATCCCTGGGCCACCTCCGCCTCCGTCCGCGAGCGCTCGAAGATTTCGAAGATCCGCTCGTCGAACTCCTTTTCGTCGAGGGCGCGCCCGAGGATCAAGTCCACCTCGCCGATCACCAGCTCGAAAAGGTGGATGCGCCGGTCGAGCACGTCGAGGATGCGCTCCTCGGCGCTGCCGCGGGCGCAGAGGCTGAAGACCCGGACCTCGCGCGTCTGCCCGATGCGGTGCAGCCGGCCGATCCGCTGCTCGATCTTCATGGGATTCCACGGCAGGTCGTAGTTGACGAGCACGTTGGCGAACTGGAGGTTGCGCCCCTCGCCGCCGACGTCGGTCGCGAGCATCACCGAGACCTCGTCGCGCAGCCGCTCCACCGCGCGGTCCTTCTCCGGGCCGCTCATGCCGCCGTGGAAGCTCGAGTGCGCGACGCCTTCGGACTCGAGGGCGCGGGAGAGCGCGTCGAGGGTCGCGCGGAAGCGGGTGAAGACCACCGCCTTGCTCCCGGGCGAGAAGGAGCCGAGCGCGCGGACGAGCTCGAGCAGCTTCACGAGCTTGCGCGACTTGGCCCGCGAGGCGGCGCGCGCCGCCTCCGCCACGCCGGACGCGATCTTCCCGCCCAGGCCGCTGTCGAGTCGCCCCACCGTCTCGAGCACCGCGTCGGCGCTCGACCCGGCCTCCTCGAGCAGGGTGCGCAGCGAGAGGCGGGAGCCCTTGCCGGCCTCTGCGGAGGCGCGGACAGCGGAGAGGACCGCCTGGTACAGGGCGGTCTCCTCGGCCGAGGGCTCGACGACGACGGTCTGCGCGAAACGGGGCGGCAGCTCGATGCCTCGGCCCGCGAGAGCCCGGGTGTTGCGGATCATGACCTCGCCCAAGAGCCCCCGGAGCCGCTCGCGGTTGCGCGGCGAGAAGGGGTCGCCCTTCTCGACAAACATTTTCTTGAAGGCCGCGGGCGTCGCGAGCTGGCCGGGCTTGAGCAGGGTGACGAGGTTGTAGAGCTCCTCGAGATCGTTCTCGACGGGGGTCGCGGTGAGCAGCAGGAGAAAACGGCTCTTGATGGAGTCGAGGAGCTTGTAGCCGGCGGTGGTGCGGTTCTTGACGTGGTGCGCCTCGTCCACGACGACGAGGTCCCAGCGCTGAGCCCGGACGAGCTCGGCGTGCCGCGTCGAGCGAGCCATCTGCAGCGAGGCGACCACGACGCGGGGCTCGGCCCCGCTCGCCCAGGCGGCTTCGGGGCTGCTGCGAAAGGAAGGGTCCTCGGTGCTCTGCGCCGCGAAGCCGAACTTGTCGGAGAGCTCCGCGCGCCACTGGCCGACGAGCGCGGCGGGGCAGACGATCAGCGCGGTGCGCGCCATCCCGCGCAGGAGATACTCGCTGACCAGCATGCCCGCCTCGACGGTCTTCCCCAGGCCCACCTCGTCGGCGAGCAGCGCGCGCCCCCGCAGGGTCCGCAGCACGCGGTGCACCGTCTCCACCTGGTAATCGAGGCGGCGCACGTTTTTCAGCCGCGCGAGGCAGAGGAGCTCGTCGAACTGATCGGCCAGCTTCAGCCGCCAGCCGTCGAGCGCGAGAGCCACGTCCTCGAGCGTGGAACGAGGGCCGCCCTGCAGGGCGCTCTCGATCGCGTCCGCGGGCGGCTCCAGCAACGTGAGGGGGAGGGTTTGCTCCATGGGCGGTCTCGCGGGGCATCTTCGCCCAAGGCAGAGCCGGCGGGGAAGAAGCTCTTCTTGCCCTTGGGGTGCGTCTCTTGGGCGCTCGCCGGCTCGACCCCGCCGAAGACGCGGCGCATCGCCTCCTCGGGCGAGAGCCACTGCTCCTTGAGCGTCCGCGCCACCACCGCCGCCGGCAGGAAGCGGTTCATCGTCTGCTCGGTGCAGCCGTAGGGGTAGTCCACCAGGTTGGGCAGGGCGTCGTGCAGGGTCACCGCGTGGCTGGGCGAGACCCGCACCGTGAAGGAGGTCGAGCCGGGCCGGCGCGCAAGTTGGAAAAGAAAACACAGGCACCGGTCCCTGCCCACCGGTCCGCCGACGAGCATGGGCGACCGCTCGGCCAAAATCCACGGGGCGGTCTCTCGGCGCTCGCCGAGCCCGTCCTCGCTGCGTGCTCGGCAGCGCCCGGAGAGAGCGGAATGTACGGCCTCGGGGCCTTCGAATCGGTGCTCCTCATACCCAATCTCCTGCGTCCATCCCGTCAAGCTGATTCGACGCGAGGTGTCGCTTCGACCAATGGGCGCCGATGGTCTGCACGAATTCGGGGCGCACGAGCTTGGCGCGCTCCAGCAGTCGCCCTTCCTGCTCGCGGCGGAGGTAAAGGCCTTCGGCCGGGCTCTCGCTGAGCGCCGACTGCTGAAGCAGCGCCTTCAATCTCTCAAGGTCGAACCGCCCGCGGCCGACCTCCGGGACCACGGCAAGTCCCAGCCGTCGCACCAGTTCGTTGCGACGCTCAACGCTCCAGAACTCACCTCGCGCCCGGTCATAGACGTCGAACGCGAGGAACCAGTCAGGCAGCCGCGTGTAGCGCACGCTGTGCCTGGCGTAGCACCACTCCCCGAACAGCATCAGGCGCGGCTCGAGCGCCTCGGCGAGCGCATAGCGCCGCGTCGCGAGCCAATGCCGCAGCGGTTTCCATTGCCCAGCCAGAGCGTCCAGGTCGAGGTACTGCCCGCGGCTCTGCGCTCGCAACGCTCGGTCCTGGCCGACGGAGAACCCGAGGTTGGTGCCGTCGACCTTCTCCTCCACAACGATGTCGCCGGCCAGGAATGTGCGCGCTTCGGCAAGCGCAAGGACCTTGTCGTCGCGCGGCTTTCCGCTCCCGAGCCAGGCGATGTGCGGCGTGTGCGGAAAGCGGAAGAAGTCGATGACGTTCGTGTCGATGACGACGGTCATTTCTTCGCCCTTTCGGCACGACGTCTCGCAGCTTCTTCGGTGCGTGCGACGATGTCGCCCATCTCATCGCCGAAAAAGTTTTCCGGCCAGTTGGTGATGTCGCCGTACTCGTTCACCTCGAGCTCCTCGAGGTCGGCGCCCTTGGGGCTCGCCTTAGCGAAATAGATGGCGACCTCCTTGTGCTCGATCTTCCTCTCCGCGATCCGCCGCTGGAGCCGATTGAGGAAGTGTTCGGAGTGCGTTTCGACGATAAGCTGCACGTTCCGTGGCCTGCCATTCTCGTATGCCTGTACCGCTGAAATGAATACGTCGGCCAACTCGGCCTGCACCTGCGGATGGAGGTGGATCTCGGGCTGCTCCATCCACACCGTGGAGCCTTCGGGGCAATAGAACGCTTGCACGAGTGCGGGGAGCACCTGGGAGACTCCGAACCCGACGTCCGGCAGCGCGACCTCCGTGAGCCCGCCGCGGGTCTTGACCTTGACCTCGAAGTCCTTTCTCCCTTCGGCAGTGCGCTCGACCGCAAAACTCTCGATGACTCCGAGATCTTCGAGCCACTTTGCGACGAACTCGTCAAACCTCGACATATGCTGTTTGTACCCGCGGTTGAGCGTTCGACCTTCCGCCTTGGCCGCGAGAATCGCGGCGATGGTGTACTCCCCCTTCGGTCCGACATCCCCGGGCGTGTTGCCGGACCAGCCGTAGACTCGGCGCGGATGTTCACGCAATGGCCCGAGATAGCTGAGCGTCTCAAGGCTACGCTCGATCTCCAGCGCGAACTCCGCGAGGAAGTCCGCGTTCTGAAAGCGTGCGAGTGACCGGTCCGAGATGCGATAGAACTTCTCCGGCGGCTCGACCGGCCACTTCCTCCCGACTGCCTTGACGAGGTGGTAAGGATCGGCTTTGAGCGACCATTCGCCCGAGTCACCGGTCTCGAGGGAGGCGCACAGAATGTCCTGGTCCGAGGTGCGGAGCACATACTCCAGCCTGTGCACAATCGGCTGATCCTGCTCGGACACGGCCAGCGTGCTGGTCAGTCGCAGATGGGTACCCTCGAACGCCTGCTTTGCATCCAGCGGGTCGCGGACGGAAAGCCGCTCTCGAAGGCCCCAGTCGAGCATGAACTCGAACTGTCTCTTGCGATCATGGCCGTGAAGGCACTCCACGAATGTTCCGAGGTCGATGAGCGAGGCTTCATCGCCCGTGTCGAATGCCCTCCGCCGATCGGCCGACGCGGCCGTCTGTTTGAGTCCGAGCAGCAGATGCCCCAGGCTGCTCTTGCCGGAGCTGTTGGCGCCGAACAGGACCGTGAGCGGAGCGAGGCGAACCTCGCCCGTGTCCTTCCAGGCCTTGAAGTTCTTGATGCGCAGCTTGGTCAGCATCTCGGGCTCCTGGCGGCGGCATGCTCGGCTGTCTTTTTGCCTCAGTCCCGGTGGCAACATACCTTGCCGCGCGCTCGGAGGGCTTCTCGGCGAGCTGTTCGGCCATCAGCGGCCTTACCCAGCGCCGCGGCGAAGACCTGCCGACCCGGCTCTGGCGATTTCGGGACGAAGGCCCGCTCCACGGCCGCCCTCACCGGTCGAGCACCTTCACCCGCGTCTCGTCTCCATTGCACCGGATCTCCGGCACGTACATGGCGTGCCCGAGCACGGGCAGCGCGTGGAACTGCCCGGGCGCCTCGGCGCGCAGGTCGTAGCGGATCTCCCAAACGCCCTGCTTGAGCTGGTCCACGAAGAGCGCCACCTTGCGGTCGCGCAGCTCCTGGTGCACGGGCCGCGTGTTGCCGGTGGTGTCGAGCCCGGCCTCCATCGACCGGTCGTCCACGGCTCGTCTCAAAGCATCGGCGCGGATCTCCCTGGCCTGCATCGGCTGGCCGCTCTTGACCTCCACCGCCTCGAAGCCCGCCGGCTTCAAGTCCTCGAAAACCAGGTACTCGTAGTTGTTCTTGGCCTCGAGCGTGACCACCACCTCCACGCGCTCGCCGCTCTTGATGGACTCGCCGTCGTTCAAGGGCTCGCGCTCGTAGACCTGCCCCTTGAGCAGCGTCGGCCGGCCCACCCACTTGAAGTAGCGCCGGCGCGCGAAGATCTCGTGGCCCGCCGCCTTGATCGGCTCCTCCAGGCTGAAGAACGTCGCCGAGGCGAAGAAGTAGAGCGTCGCGCCGCGCTTCTTCACCACGCGCACCTCGTTCTTGCCGCTCCCGAGCAGCTTCTCGTCCACCGCGAACACCGAGGGCGCCCCGAGGATCTCCGCCCTGCTCACCTTCTTCGCCGCCACCTCGTGGCCGTTCACCAGCACCGCGAACTCCGCGTCCTGCGCCGTCTCGCCGCTGGCCTTGAGGTAGTCGCTGAGCGCCAGCACGGCGATCGCCGTGTCGCGGGTGTTCGTCCACTGCGCCCCGCGCCGGTTCTTGATCAGCCAATTCACGGTGGGCTCGACCAGCTTGTGCTTGGGGTCGACCGCCAGGAGCGCGCGCAGCACGAAGGAGGTGGTCTCCACCGCCCCCTCGGACCAGACCCACCAGCCCGACTCCTGGCCCCAGTGCGCGGTGCCGCTCGCCGCGCCCGAGGGCTCATTCTTGAGCAGCACCGAGGCGTCCTCGGCCTTGTCCAGCGCCGCGCCGTTCCCGAGGTTGTCGACCAGGAGCTTCGCCTCCTGCGTTTTGTGATAGCTCGCCGCCGCGAGCGTGAGCAGCGCGCGACCGTAAGGCGTGAGCCGCTCGCGGTTCTTGTAGAGGTTCGCGAAGACCCGCCGCTGGAATTCGGTCGCCGCGCCCTGCGCCACCCGCGCCTGGTGGGCGGAGAGCGCGTGCAGCAGCCAGGCCTGCCGCGAAGGCTCGGACTCCTCGTTGACGAGGTTCACGTCCAGATATCCCGCCGCGCGCTGCGCCACATGCTCGCGGATCGGCACGCCCGCCTGCGCGGCGAGCGTCAGACCCCACAGGACGTAGGCGGTCATGAAGCGGTCGCTCTCGCCGTCCTTCCACCAGCCCCAGCCGCCGTCGGAGTGCTGGAAGTCGTAGAGCCGCTTGAGGCCGGCCTCGGTCACCGCGCTCAGCTCGTCCAGGCTCTTCTTTCCCTTGGGATGCGTCTGATGGGCGCTCGCCGGCTCGACCCCGCCGAAGACGCGGCGCATCGCCTCCTCGGGCGAGAGCCCCTGGTCCTTGAGCGTCCGCGCCACCACGGCAGCCGGCAGGAAGCGGCTCATCGTCTGCTCGGTGCAGCCGTAGGGGTAGTCCACGAGGTACGGCAGGACATCGAGCAGGGTCACCGCCTGGCTGGGCGAGACCTGCACCGTGAAGGAGGTCGAGCCGGGCCGCCGCTCGGGCAGCTCGAGCACCACCCTCGCCTCGTCGCCCTTGAGCTTGCCGCCCAGCGCCACGGTCTTCTCGATGCCGTGCGGCCAGGCGACGAAGGGCAGCTCCATGGCGTCGGCGAGCGCGCCGGCGCGCGCCTGGACCTTGAGCTTCACCGGGCCGGCCTCTCTGACTTGCACCGTCCAGTCGAAGCGCACGTCGCCGCCCGCGGCTACGGACCTCGCCGGCTGCTTCGCCGGCCCGTCGACCTGCACCCCCTCGGCGAAGAGCTCGGGGACCGCCAGGAAGGGCTGCGCGGTGTTGTTGTTGACCACCGCGGAGACGGTCACGGCGTCGCCGACCACGAAGAAGCGCGGCGCCTGCAGGCGCACGATGAGCGGCTGGCGGGTGCGCGCGGTGGCGCTGGCAATGCCGAACTGCGCGCCCTGGCCCACCGCCCGCGCTGTGGCGCGCCAGGTGGTGAGCGAGTCGGGCAGCTTCGCCTTCAGGCTCGCCTTGCCGTCTTTGCCAGTCTGAACCGCGGCCGCGAAGAGCGCGGTGGCGCGGAAGTCGCTGCGCACTTGGACGGGGCAGGGGCCTCGTTCGCCCCGCCGACCTCTTTGCTCTGCGCGCGCCCCACGGGGCGCCTCTCGGCCTCGTCGCGGCGGCGCGCCGCAAAGCCCTCCTTGGCCTTGAAGTCTGCCGGGGCCTCGGCCTTCTTCAACACGCCCGCCGACTGCGCTTCCGGCGCCGGGGAGGCGACGGCGAGCGACGGTGCCTCGCGCTCGGTGGCCACGAAGTCGTCGGCCGCGGCGCCGAAGTCGCCGCCCGCCGGCGCTTCGTCGAGCGCGGCGCCCACCTCCGGCGGGCCCGGCTCCGGCTGCACGAAGCCGCGCCAGTCGAGCAGGCTGGTGGTGGAAACCCCCTGCGCGCGCTTGGCTCCGAAGTAGAACTGCCGCGGGTCGCCGGCGTAGTCCTGCTGGATGGAGAAGACCGACTCGTCCACGAAGGCGACCGCGAACTGCGCGGCCACGGGCTTGCCCTGGTGGTCCCTGGCGCTCACGGCGAGCGTCGCCTCCTCGCGCGGCTGGTAGGCGTCGCGGTCGGGCGCGACCGAGACGTCGAGGAAGCTCGCGGTGGGCGGGACGATGATCTGCTTCACGTCGTGCAGGCGCTGCTGGTCGCTGACCATCGTCGCGTCGAGGAAGACGTTGGGCACGTGCCGCGCCTCCACCGCGACGTGGAGGAGCTTCACCGTGCCGGTCACGTGCACCACGCGCCAGTGGTAGAGGTCCTCGCCCTCCACCGCGAAGAGCACGTAGCGGTCGGGGGAGGGGACGCTGAGCATCACCGGCGCCTCCTGGCCGACCTGGAAGGTGTCCTTGTCCACGACGATTTGCAGGCCGCCCCGGAAGTAGCCCAGCTCGGTCGTGGCGTCGCTGGCCACCCACACCGCGGCGTCGGCGGTGATGGCGTTGCGCCCCTTCTCGTCGGTGACCCAGTGCACGAGGTAGTAGCCCTCACGGTCGAAGGCGAAGGAGGCCTCGATCTCGCCCTTCTCGTCGGTCTTCACCGCCCGCTTCTCCACCTCCTCGTGGTGGTAGCCGCGGTGCTTGAGCCGGAAGCCGGGCGCGAGCGGCCCTTTCTGGCGCGCTCGGGCGAGCTCGGCGCCGGTCATCTCCTTGCCGCCCGGGTCGAGCCAGATCTCGGTCCACCACTCGCGGGTGACGAGGAGCTTGCCCTCGGCCTGCACCGGGTTGTCGTTGGCGTCCAGGGCCTTGAAGTCCACCACCACCTTCTCCTTGGGGCGGAAGAGCGAGTGGCGCGGCGTGGCGTGCACATAGAACCGCTGGCGCGCGACGCGCACCGCCTCCGCGCTCACCACTTCGCGGCGCGAGCTGTCGGTCACCCGCGCCTCGACGCGGTACTCGAAGTCCTGGCCCGCGCCGCGCGGGGTCTCGAAGCTCACCCGCGCCGCGCCCGAGGCGTCGGTCTTGAGCACCTCGCGCTTGACGATGGAGTCGTAGCGGTATCCGCCGTAGGGGTTGGCGAAGAGGTCGTCGTAGTACCAGGGGTAATTGCGCGGCGGCCGCCAATAAGAAAGGTAGGGGCTCTGGTGGACGAGCACCTCGACGTCGGCATTGGCCACTGCGCCGCCGAAGTAATAGTCGACCTGGACTTCCGCCTCCACGGTGTCGCCCACGCGGTAGATGCGCGGCCGGCCGCCTTCCTTGGGCAGGGCGACCTTCACCGTGAACTCGGGCAGCTTGTACTCCTCGAGGCGAAAGAGCGCGGCCTGGCCGACCGAGGTCGAGGCGTTGCGGAAGCTGACGCGGTACTCGCCGAGCGGGTGCTTCTCCTCGAGCTCCACGGCGCCCGAGAGCGTGCCGAAGGCGTCGAGCTCGCCTGCGCCCTCGAAGGCCTTGGCGCCCCGCGGGTCGGTGATCTCCCAGAACAGCTTCTCGCCCTTGGGCGTGGAGTAGACCGAGCCGTCGTAGGCGCGGGCCACGAACTTGAGCTCCGCTTTCTCCTTGGGCCGGTAGGCGGGGCGGTCGGTGAAGGCGTAGATGCGCCAGGTTTTGGAGCTGCTCGGCGGCTGGCCGATTGCGCCCTGCGCCAGCGCCTGGCGCGCACCGAGCGCTGCCGCGGCCACGAAGCTCGAGGCGTCCTTGTGCGGGATCTGGAAGCTGGCGATGCCGTCGGCGTTGGCGGTGCCGGTCTGTGAAGCCCAGCGGGTGTTGCCATCCTCGTACCAGCTGTGCCAGAGCAGCGCCGAGGCGCCGGCGATGGGCGCGCCGCTGAGCGCGCTGGTGAACCAGGCCACGACCTGCGTGCCCATGGCCTTGACCGTCACCACCGTGTCGGTGACGAGCAACAGGTCGCGCCGCTTGGCCCTAACGCCCTCGGCGGTGGCCTCGAGCACGTATGCTCCCGCGGGGAGCTTGTCCGGCCAGCGCAGCATCTGGGAGCCGGGCAGATGCTTGCCGGCGTCGCCGGTCTCTTTCGACCAGGCCTTGACCCTCGTGGCCTGGGCGAGGTCGATGCGGTGTACGGGGTCGTCGAGGTCGTCCTCGCCGCCTTCGCCCTTGGGCCGCTTGCCCATTTTCAGATCCCGCAAGAAATCGACCTGGTAGAGAACAAGGTCGATGGCCTTGACGTTGCGCCAGGAGAGCGAAATCTGGGGCGCGGTGTCGGGCAGGAAGAGGCCGGCGGCGGAGAGCGACAGGGTGGGGCCGGTGATGTCGGCGATTCGCTCGCGCGCCTGGTCGTAGAAGCGCGTCTCGCCTTTCTTGAACTCACTGAGGATGCGCCGGTAGACGGCGAGCGCCGCCGGATGGTCGGGCTCCTGCCGCCAGCCGCCGTTCTCCTGCTGGGCGAGCCGGCCCTGGGTTTCCAGGAATTGGCCGTATTGCCAGAGCGCGTCGTCATACCAGTCGTTGGCTTTGCCGCCCTTGAGCGCCGCGTCGAACTCCTCGGGGATGCGCGCGCGCGACTCGTAGTCGCCGCCCGAGCGGTAGAGCGTCATGGCGATGAGGTAGTGGCCGAGGATCTTGTCGGCGTCGGTCTTGGCGATCTTCAGGAAACTCTGCGCGATGGGCAGCGGCAGGGTGCCGTAATGGCCGTAGTAGAAGGAGGTCTCGCGCCAGGGCGGCAGGGCAGCCTTGCGCACCATGGCGAGGTAACGCTCGCGGGCGAGCTCGATGTCCGCCGCGCCGGCCCACCAGTCGAGGGCTTGCTGGTAGTTGCTCCAGCCGCTGGAGCTGCGGAGGCGCGTGCGCAGCCAGGAGAAGTCGCCCAGGGACTCCTGCACTTCGGCCCAAACGCGGTCGCGGTCTTCGGGGCGCGGGGCGTTCTGGATGAGCGCTTGGAGATCGCGGCGTGCTTGGTCGAGCTTCGAGGGGTCGCCGCCGTTGGGGATGTCCTGCGAGCGCCACAAAGTGTCGGCGAGGCGGAAGGCGACCCAGCGCTTTTCGGGGGCGGGGAGGTCGGCCTTGGCGAGGCGCTCGTAGAGCTCGTGGGCTTCGGAGAAGGACTTTTCGGCGATGAGGCGCTCGGCCTGGGAGCGGAGCTTGGGGTAGTCGGGGGGCGTGTTGGCTCCGAGGAGGAGGGCGATGGCGGCGAGGTGGGCTCGAAGCATGCGGGGCTCCTGGACGGGGTGCCGGTGGGCGGCAGGGCGAAGCGGGGGTGGAACGTGCGAGGGACAGGGAAGATTCTGTCTGCGCCCGAGGCGTAGCGGCTGGGCGACAGCGTACGCGGGTTGGTGGCGCGGTTGCCCGACTCGGAAGATGCGACGAGGACCGCGGTGGCCCGCCAGAGAGCCGCCGGAAGGCCGCCACGGGGACACAGGCGACACTACGAAGGGCTGAGCGGTACTCCGGCACCCATGGAACGCGCCATGCTCTTCGTCGACGGGTCCAACGTCGTCGGCGTATTGAAGAGGATGAACCTGAAGGTCGATGACTACGAGGCCTTCTATCGGCACGTCCGACCGCGATGGTCAACCAGTTCTACTTCTATTGCGTCGATGCCGACTTCGGACCCTTCTTTCTTAAGTTCAGCACCTATTTCCCGTACAACGCCAAGCTGTGCATCAACGGCCACGAATACGTTAAGCGCCAGGTCACCTAAGGAAGGCATCCGTTTCGAGGCCCCGAGGGCAGGGTCGAGAGCTGGTCGCTCGGCGGCTGGTGAGCAACCCTTCGGGTCAGACGCCAAATCGATGTCGAGCTGCGTGCCATAAGGAAACCCCGGCTCGTCCCGCTGCGCACGCCTCCCACCGGCGCCAAGGACTGCATGTGTCTGGTCAGCGCAAGTCGGCTGGACCTCCGAGTCCCACTCCGAAAGGCCGCTCATTCGCCCTTGGCGCTTCGCCGAGGTGATCCGCGCCCGATTCCTCCGCCGCGAGCTCGGGCGACGGGGTCGAGGGCTCGCGCGCCGCCGCGGAACCCTCGCCGGGCTTCACCTCCCCGCGCCTTTCGCTTGCTCAGGCTGGTCGAACTATCGACCGAAACCATGCCTTCGCGCGGTCCGATGGCGTGCCCTGATGGCCAAGCTCGCGAGCGCCAAGAGGGAGAATGCGGCGTCGCCGGGAGAGCCGACGGCAGAGCGCCCACCCGTGCTCGCTGACTGCGTCGTCGCGCTGGCCTGCGCCGAGTTGGGCGACGAGCCAGCCGCATCGACGGCACGAACCATGAAGTAGTAGGTGGTCGCGGGCGAGAGCCCAGTGGCCGAGTAGCTGGGCGACGGGAGGTTGTTCGCCACTCGATTCGAGTCGGCCGGCGAGAAGCTGTTGCTCGTGCCCTGATAGACCGCATAGGTCACCGAGCATCCCGTCGGCGGAGTGACGGAGCCCCAGCTCAGGTCGACTTGGCTCGAGGATTTCGCAGTTGCAGTGAGCCCGGTCGGCGCCGAGGGAGCGGTCGCACAGGCGCTATCGGCGCTGGTGGCGGCGCTCGTTTTGTTGGAATCAGGGGAGGAGCCGGCCACGTCGACCGCGCGCACGATAAAATAATAGGTGGTCGATGCCGTTAACCCGGTGCTCGAGTAGCTGGGCGAGGGAAGATTGGCCGCGACGCGATTGGCGTCGGACGGCGCAAAGCTGCTGTCGGTGCTCTGGTAGACCGCGTAGGTCAGCGCCGAGCATCCCGTCGGCGGAGTGACGGAGCCCCAGCTCAGGTCGACTTGGCTCGAGGACTTCGCAGTTGTAGTGAGCCCGGTCGGCGCCGAGGGAGCGGTCGCACAGGCGCTATCGGCGCTGGTGGCGGCGCTCGCCTGGCTCGAGCTCGGTGACGAACCGGCCGCGTCGACCGCGCGCACGACAAAATAATAGGTGGTCGATGCCGTTAACCCGGTGCTCGAGTAGCTGGGCGAGGGAAGATTGGCCGCGACGCGATTGGCGTCGGACGGCGCAAAGCTGCTGCTGGTGCTCTGGTAGACCGCGTAGGTCAGCGCCGAGCATCCCGTCGGCGGAGTGACGGAGCCCCAGCTCAGGTCGACTTGGCTCGAGGACTTCGCAGTTGCAGTGAGCCCGGTCGGCGCCGAGGGAGCGGTCGCACAGGCGCTATCGGCGCTGGTGGCGGCGCTCGTTTTGTTGGAATCAGGGGAGGAGCCGGCCACGTCGACCGCGCGCACGATAAAATAATAGGTGGTCGATGCCGTTAACCCGGTGCTCGAGTAGCTGGGCGAGGGAAGATTGGCCGCGACGCGATTGGCGTCGGACGGCGCAAAGCTGCTGTCGGTGCTCTGGTAGACCGCGTAGGTCAGCGCCGAGCATCCCGTCGGCGGAGTGACGGAGCCCCAGCTCAGGTTGATTTGGCTCGGCGAGACTGCGGTCGCGGTGAGTCCGATTGGGGCCGAGGGAGCGGTCGCACAGGCGCTATCGGCGCTGGTGGCGGCGCTCGCCTGGCTCGAGCTCGGTGACGAACCGGCCGCGTCGACCGCGCGCACGACAAAATAATAGGTGGTCGATGCCGTTAACCCGGTGCTCGAGTAACCGGCCGAGGAGAGGTTCATCGCTACCCGATTGGCGTCCGACGGCGTAAAGCTGTTGGTCGTGCTCTGGTAGACCGCGTAGGTCACCGCGGGGCATCCCGACGGCGGCGCGACGGTATTCCAGGTCAGGTCGATCTGGCTCGGAGACTTCGCGGTCGCCGTTACCCCGGCCGGGGCCGTGGGAGCGGCCAAGCAGGACTCGGTGCCGGGAGTCGTGGCGCTCGCCGCGGTCGCGTCGGCATAACCTTTCGAGTCGCTCGTGCGCACGCCAAAGTAATAGACGGTCGATGGCGACAGCCCTGTGCTCGAAAAAGAGGTCGAAGTGAGCCCACCCGCGAGTTGGGTGGGCGAGCTGAAGTCTATGTTCAGGCTCCGGAAGACCGCGTAGGTCACCGAGCATCCCGGGGGCGGCACGACCGCTTTCCAGCTCACGTCGATCCGAGTCGGCGAGAGCGCCGTCGCAGTGAGCTCCGAAGCGGCACTGGGCGCGGCCATGCAAGAGTCCGGGCCCTGCTGTGTGGTCGCGTTCACCTGGGCCGAGTTGCCCGAAATGCCGGCCGAGTCGACCGCCTGCATGAGGTAATAGTAGGTGGTCGATGGCGCGAGCCCGACGTCTGAATACGAGGTGTTCGAAAGCTGGGCGGCAATCAGGTTGCCCCAACCCGGAGTGAAGTTGCTGTTGACATCCCGAAAGAGTGCGTACGTCACCGAGCACGCCGGCGGAGGAGTGACCGCGTTCCAGCTCAAATTGATCTGGCTCGAGGAGCTGGCAGTCGCGGTAAATCCGGTCGGAGCCGAGGGTCCGGCCGCGCAGGTCGCGTTGCTGAATGTGGTGGCGCTCACCGGGCCAGAGTTGCCGGAAGAGCCGGCTGCATCGGATGCCGTCACAATGTAATAGTAGGTGGTCGCCGGCGTGAGCCCGCTGTCCGAGAAAGAGGTCGCTGGCAGCTCGGTGACCAACGGGTTGACCGAGGATGGGCTGACATCGCTGGTCTTGCTCCGATAGACCGAGTAGGTCACCGTGCATCCCGAAGGCAGAGCCACGGCGCCCCAGGTCAGGTTGATTTGGCTCGAGGAGCTGGCAATCGCCTCGACTCCCGTTGGAGCCGAGGGAGCGGCGGTGCAGGTCGGGATGTTGGACGAGGTGGTGGCGTTCACCCGGTTCGAGTTGTCGGAGAGGTCGATCTCATCGGCCGCGCGAACGATGTAGTAATAGGTTGTCGAGGGCGCGAGCCCGGTGTCCGCGAAAATGGTCATGGTGATTTGGGCGGCCACTTGGTTGGCCGGCGACGGGCTGAAGCCGCTGCTCGTATCTCGATAGAGCGTGTAGCTCACCGAACATCCCAGCGGCGGAATGACGGAGCCCCAGCTCAAACTGATCTGGCTCGAGGAGTCGGCCTTCGCCGTGAATCCGCTCGGACTCGAGGGTCGGTCCGCGCAGATAGGGGTGCTTGAAAATGTAGTGGCCTGCGCCGATGGCCGATTGTCATTCGACCCGTATTTGGTGAGCGCCACCAAAGTGTAATAATAGGTCGTCGACGGCACAAGCCCGGTGTCCACAAAGTAGTTGTCCGGGGAGTTATCGGAGGCCAGGTCGCCGAGGTGGTTGCTGTCCGTGCTCCGAGAGAGCGAATAGGTCACTTCGCATCCCGGTGGCGCAGGAACCGGGTTCCAGGTCACGTGGATCTCACTCGCAGAGATGGCCTCCGCGCTGAACCCGGTCGGCTCGTCGGGCGCGCTGGAACATAGGGTGGCTTCCAGTTTCGATTCGACACTAGAAGCAATTTCCCCGCCACTCCTCTCGCAGCCGGCCAGCAGGAGCGACGCTGCTACGACCAATCTTGCGCCTTTGAAGGATCTGCTCATTTTTTCACCCCGGAACGGGCCTGTGCAGAAGAGGGGGAGTGACGCGAAATCGGGACAAGAGTCGTTTGCGGACCCCACCCGCCCCTGTTCAGGGTTGGGACTGGCGGAACGTGTCAACGACATTGAGACACCGACGGTCGGTATTTGGTTGCGCCTCCTTCCCGCGAAGGAGCCGGCAACGACGGGCTTCGAAGGGGCGAAGGTGTTCCTCGCTCCGGTCGAGCGTTCGTGGCGCCGCGACCTGACGCGCTCGATCGACCTCGGAGGGGCTTTGACCTGTAGGGCGCACCTGCGCGCCCTTTTCCGGGTCGCCCGCGGGCGGCCCTCGGTTCCAGCCGTCCTTGGCTTCGGGGAGGGAGCATTGATTCTTCCCGGACGTCGATCCGAGCGCAGGTATCCTCGACATGTAAAGATTAGGATGAGCAACTACAAATGCGACCCGGGCGCTTGCGATCCGGACGACACCGCCCGGCAGGCCTAACTGACCGTCATTGAGGGGGCCCCGAAGGCTCGCGGCGATCGCAAGCGAAGCGGGCGGGCATTGGAGTCCCGCGCTGGGCAAGGCGCTCGCCGACACGGGGCGCCGCCGTCATCGAGGGCGACAGGCGCCGTCTTCGTGTACCTTCGCGCAGTCAATGTGGCTCGCTATTCGGCTCCGCTCAAAGGGCGCGGTCCGCTCCGCTCCTCGAGCCAGCCACTCTCGCCGCGCTCCTCGGGGGCGCTGGGGTCGGCCATGGTCGCTCTCTCGGCGAAGCGCATCGGTTTCATCGCGGTCCTCGCGATCCTCGGGATCGGCTGTGGCTCCCAGGAGAGCTGGGCGTGCACGCGGGGCTCGGGCATCGGCTCGACGTGCGGCGATGACTTCACCGTCGAACAGTGCGATTACATGGGCGGCGACTGGCACAAGGGGAAGACCTGCAAGGACCTGGGCTATTCGCCGAACGGGTGAGGCTTGGGGGCTGCTGCACGGCCCTTTGGCTCCGCTCGACGGACGAGGAACGCGCTGCCCTTTTTTTGTGCTGATCCGCGCGGTGCCCCTCGAGGATAAGAGGCGGCTTGCCGGCCTGCGCGACCGCGGTCCTCGCCAGCCGATGACCTCGATTCGTCGCCGCGAGGTCGCCCTTCCACGTCTCGGCCTCCACCGCTGTCTCGGCCATCCCCGTGCCGTCCCGGCGATCATTCCGCGGGCGGCCGTCACTGCCGACTTGGAGAGGAGCGAAGTACAGACCCGATATTTTGGAGCTGGACAATCGGGTGCTCTTGCCGCCTCGCGTGACCGAGCGAACTCGGTCGCAGGCAGCGTCGTCGTGCCGCGGGATTTTCCGCGACGCATATTTTCGCCAGAGGTCGAGGGGACTCGAAGGTTGCCTCGTGCCCTGCCTCGGCCGGGGTCGGCCTGATCGGGAGCCAGGGGCCCGTGGGCCGCCCCGAGAGCTGCACGCATGAGCTGCTGCTGCCTGAAGCCAGAGAGCGCGCGAAGCCGAGGGCTCGGGCCTCGCCGGCGGGGTGCTGAAAAGGTCAGCGCGACCGGGAATGCCGCGGGAAGGACCGAATTGCCGATGCGCGCTGCGCCGCGCCTTCTCCGATGCGCCTGCGAGTGTCGCCCTCTTCGCCGAGCCGTCCAATGACCCGCCGGAGCCACTCAAGAATCGGCCCGCACCAGCGCCGCGAGATGGTCGACCGCCAGCGCCACGCCGTGGCCGTTGCCGTGCTCCGGCACCTCGCCCAGCCGGCGCAGCCGCGCCTCGCACGCCTCGGCGCGCGCCTTCAAGCAGGAGAGGAGCTCCTTCCGAGGCAGGTCGTGCGAGAACATCATGGCGACGTCGCCGTCGAGCGCCGCCGTCCCGGCGCCCGAGAGCCGCTGGCGCAACAATGCGCGGTAGCGCTTCAGGCCCTCGGGCGTGAGCTTCAACACCTTCCGCGAGGGCCGCTTGCCGCTGCGCTCGCTGTGGGTGCTGGCCAGCCCCTCGGAGACGAGGCGGTCGAGCGCCGCGTACGCCGTCGGCTTCTTCAGCTCAGTGACGCGCGAGAGGTTGCGCTCGATGAACTCGTGGAGCTGGTAGCCGTGCCCGGCCTGCGCCTTGAGCAGCCCCAGCATCAGCAACGTCCGGTCGTCGGTCTCCATGCGGCTCCTCGAGCGGCGCCGGCCAAAATAGTCATCATTGACTAATCAGGACAAGCCCAATAAGGATCACCGCGGCCAGGAGACCTTTGAATCGATGCCTCCCGCTCAGCCTTCCCAGGACGGCTCGCGCGACGCCGAGCGGCGGGCGCAGGTAGGCCAGCTGTGCATCTCCGCCGAGGAGCGCGCGCAGCGAAGGGGCCTGCCGCGCTGGCTCTGGCCCGCCCTCGGCGCCGCTGCGGCGGTCGCCGTCGCCGCGGTTTTCCTCCTGCGCGGCGGCAGTAAGACCGCTCTCCCCGCGCCCATGGCTCTGGAGAAGCCGAGCGCCGCGCCCGCGGCGATCGCGCCGCCGGCGCCCTCCCGCCTCGCCGACATCCTCGCCGGCGGCCGCGTCGAGGCGGGCCGCCGTGCGGAGATCTCTCCTGGCCGCGCCGGCGCCGTCGGCGCCCTGCGCGTCGCCAAGGGCGTCCGCGTCCCCGCTGGCACCGTGCTCGCCGAGCTCGACAACGAGGTCGAGAAGGCCGGCGTCGAGGTCCGCCGCGCCGCGCTCGACGCCTTCCAGGCGCGGCTCGCCGAGCTCAAGGAGGGCTCGCGCGCCGAGGATACCGACGCCGCGCGCAGCGAGGTCGCGGCGGCCGACGCGGTCTGGCGCGAGGCGCGCGACCGCGCCGAGCGCGACCTGAAGCTCTCGCAACAGGGCGCGGCCAGCGAGGCGCAGGCGGTGCAGAGCCGGTCGAGCGAGGAGTCCGCGCGCGCCCGCCTCGCGCAGGCCCGCGCGCGGCTCGCGTTGACGGAGAAGGGCTCCCGGCAGACGGCCATCGCCGCGGCGCAGGCCGAGCTCGCCCGCGCCCGCGCCGAGCTCGCCCAGGCCGAGGCGTCCCTCAAGGCCACGCGCCTCTTCGCCCCTGCCGACGGCAGCATCCTCGAGGTGCGCCTGAACCCCGGCGAGACCTTCGCCCCCGGCATGGGCCCCGCGCTCCTCGTCTTCGGCGACTTGGACCACCTCGTCGTCAAGGTGGACCTGCCCGAGTCGCAGATAGCGCGCGTCCGCGTCGGCGACCCGGCGACGGCCACGGTCGAGGCGCTGGCCCCGCGCACGTTCCGAGCGCGCGTCGAGGAGATCGCCCTGGAGGCTGACCGGCAGAAGGGCACGGTGGAGGTCACCGCCGCGCTGCTCGAGCAGGACCCGCTCATCCGCCCGCGCATGAGCGCTCGGCTCGCCATCGCCCCGTCTTCCAAGGAAAACCCATGACCGCCATCGCCCAGGTCCAAGGTTTGGTGAAGCGCTACCGCAAGGGTTCCGAGGAGATCCGCCCGGTCGATGGTCTGGACCTGACCCTCGAGGAAGGCGAGCTCCTCGCCATCCGCGGCCCTTCCGGCTGCGGCAAGAGCACGCTTTTGCACCTGCTCGGCGGGCTCGACCGCGCCGACGAGGGTCGCATCCTCATCGCCGGCTCCGACCTGGCGCGGCTCTCGGAAGCAGGGCTGTGCCGCTTCCGCAACGCGAACGTCGGCTTCATCTTCCAGGTCTTCCACCTGGTGCCGGTGCTCTCGGCGCTCGAGAACGTCGAGCTGCCGCTGCGCCTCATGAGCCTCTCGGCCAAGCGCCGCAAGGAGCAGGCCGAGCTCGCACTCTCGCTGGTGGGGCTCTCCGACCGGCTCACCCACCGGCCCGACGAGCTCTCCGGCGGGCAGCAGCAGCGGGTGGCCATCGCCCGCGCCATCGCCACCGACCCGAAGATCCTCCTCGCCGACGAGCCCACCGGCGACCTCGATGAGCGCTCGGGCGAGGAGATCATGGAGCTCTTCCTCGCGCTCCACTCGCAGCACAAGAAGACGGTCGTTCTGGTCACGCACGACTCGTCCAAGGCCGCGCGCGCCACGCGCGAGCTCCACCTCCACCAGGGCCGGCTCGTCGAAAGCGAGCCGCGGGGCAAGGGCGCATGAAGACCCTGCCGCTCATTTTGCGAAACGTGTTCCGCAGCCGACGGCGCTCCGTCCTGACGCTGCTCGGCGTGGCCATCGCCATCTTCGTCTTTGCCGCGCTCCAGGCCGCGGTCGACGGCATTCTCTTCCCGGTGCGGCAGGCCGCCCGCGACAGCGTGCTCACCGTGCGCGAGAAGGGCCGCGCCACGGTGCTCGCCAGCCGCCTGCCGAGCTCGCTGGAGCCGACGATCGGCGCGCTCTCCGGCGTCGACCTCGCCACTGGCGTCTTCACCGATTTGACCGTCGTTGGCCAGCAGCGGGTCCACATCTTCGTTCACGGCATCGACCCCGAGCCCTACCGGCAGCTCAAGCGCCTGAAAGTGCCCGATGACGGTTGGCGGCGCTTCACGTCCGAGCGGCGCTCGGCGCTCGTCGGCTCGCTCCTGGCGCAGCAGATGGGCTGGAAGGAAGGGCAGACGGTGGAGCTCAAGGAGTTCGCCACGTCCTTCGTCGTCGCCGCGCTGCTGCCGCTCCAGGGCAGCGATCTCGACCGCCACATGCTGCTCTCGCGCGCGTATCTCCAGGGCACGCGCGGAACCGAGGGGCGGGTCACTTCGTTCCTGGTCCGCCCGCGCGAAGGTGCCCGCGAGGCCGACGTGGCCCGGGCCATCGACGACCGCTTCGCCCTGGCGCAAACGCCCACCGAGACCGCGTCCGAGGCCGCTTTCGCGGAAGGCATCGTCGAGCAATTCATGGGCTTCGTGCACTACCTCCGGGTCATGGGGTTCATCACCGTGCTGGTCACGTTCTTCGGCGCGGCGAACGCGGTGAGCATGAACGTGCGCGAGCGGCTCAAGGAGATCGGCCTTATGCGCGCGCTGGGCTTCACGCCGAAGGACATCGTCTTCCTGGTGGCGGGCGAGTCGAGCGCGCTCTCGCTCTTGGGCGGCCTGGTCGGGCTCGCGCTGGCGGCGGCCTCGCTGGGCGGGAAGGCGGCGCTGCTCGCGGGCCTGCACCTCACGGCGAAGACGTTGGCTGCCGGCGTGGCGGCGAGCGTCGCCATCGGGCTCGTGGGCGGGCTTTTGCCGGCGCTGTCGGCGGTGCGGCTCTCGGTGGTGGAGACGCTGCGGCAAGTGGACTGAAAGGAGACCTTTCGCACCTATGCTCGTGCCCCTGCGCTACAACCTCCGCTCCCTCGCCCAGCGCCGCGCGCGCACCTCGCTCACGGTCGTGGGCATCGCCGCCGTGGTCGCGGTCTACGTGGTCATGACCTCGGTGAGCGGCACCATGCGCAGCATGTTCCGCGCGACGGGCCAGCCGGACGAGGTGCTGGTGTCGCAGGCCGGCGCGCTCACCCCGGAGTTCTCCTTCTTGCCGCGCACGGCGGTCACCTGGCTGCGCACGTTCCCGCAGGTCGCCGCCGACGCGCAGGGTGAGCCGCTGGTCTCGCCCGAGCTCGCGTTGAGCGCGCACCTCGCCCACCGCGGCCGGAGCAAGGACGTCTCCCTGCGCGGCGTCAGCCCTTTGGCGCAGGCGGTCTACCGCGAGGTGCGGCTGCGCGAGGGGAGCTTCTGCGGCGCCGGCAAGCGAGCGATGGTGGGGCTGCAGCTCGCTCGCGCCCTGGACGTGAAGCTGGGCGACGCGCTCCACCTCGAGAAGGAGGACTGGACGGTCGGCGGCATCTTCGAGGCCGGCGGCCGGCTCTACGAGCAGGAGGTCTGGTTGGACTTGGACGAGCTGGGCGCGGCCTCCAACCGCACCGAGCTCACCACGGTGCTCCTCCGGGTGAAGTCGCCCGAGCTGACGAAGCCGCTCGTCGACGAGCTCGGCGCGCAACGCCGCCTTCCGCTGCAGGCGATGGCCGCGCGCGACGCCTACGCGCGCGTCGGCGGGATGAGCCTGTGGGCGGCGAGCCTGGGGCAGTTCATCGCGCTCATCATCGCGCTGGGGGCGGTGTTCGGCGGCATGAACACCATGTACTCGGCGGTGGCCGGCCGCGTCCGGGAGATCGGCATTTTGCGCGCGGTGGGCTACCGCGCCCCGGCGGTGCTGCTCTCGTTCCTGACGGAGTCTTTGGCCCTCGGACTCGCGGGCGGCGTTCTGGGCGTGGGCCTGGCGCTCGTCATCGGCCGCGTGCCGCTGAACATGCCGTTCGTGGTCGGCAGCGAGATGGCGCTGAGCGCGCGGGCCATGGCGAGCGGCGTCGTCCTCTCGGCCGCGGTGGGGCTCTTGGGCGGGTTCTTCCCCGCCTGGCAGGCCTCGCGGCTCAAGGTGGTCGACGTGCTTCGGTAGGGGGCGCTGGGGCTACTCCGGCAGCGCGCTCCTGTCGAATCGCGCCCGCGCCTTGCCGATTTCCCCGTGGTGCTCGTGCGCCAACGCCCGCGAGCAACTGTACCGGCCCGAGGAGGCTCCTCCCGAGCGGGGTGAGCGCGCACTCGACGCGAGGAGGCTGGTGGCCGTGATGGCGCTGGTCACTCTGTTCCACGTCCGCCCGCGACGAGCTCGGCGCGCTCCCCATCACCCTGGTCCTGGGCGGTATGGCGACCTTCGTCGCTTGGGGCCGGTTCAAGAAGGCCCCATCGCGGCGCGTTGATCGCGAAGGTGCGGGCACGAAGGAGGCCTCGACCGAAGACGAGGCCTCGAATCCGTGCGAGGGCCGTTTCTCGGTGAGGCCCCGGCCTGACCCGCTATCGGTCACTTCACGAGGATGACGAACGAGTACTGCTCGACCATGGTTTCCTGCGTGACGGTGGCCGTCAACACGCATTGCGCCGGGGAGGTCGGCGGGGTCCAGGCCATTCCGGCCACGGTGGCAGTGGCGGAGGCGACGGCGGCAGATGTGCGCCAATCAAGCTACCGGAGCGGCAAGGTGAACCGGAAGAGGCTTCCCAGACCCTCGCGGCTCTCGAACTGCATTCGGCCACCGTGGCGAATGACGATCTCCCGGGAGATGCAAAGGCCGACGCCCATGCCGCCGTAGTCGTGGGGCGTACCGGTGTGCGCCCGGTAGAACCGCTCGAAGATGCGCTTCTGCTTCTCCGGGGCGATCCCGATGCCGTGATCCTCCACCGAGACGACCGCCTCTTTGTCGCGCACCGCCAGTGAAACCTCGACGTCGCCGCCGCCCGGCGAATACTTGACGGCGTTGGCGAGCAGATTGCTCAACACCTGCTCGATGCGGTGGCGGTCGCCCAGGGTGACCACTGGGGTCGCGCTGACGACGCGAACGCAATGCTTGGGCGCCGTGAGGGCGAACGGATGGACGACCGCCTCCACGAGCTCCTGCAGGTCGATGCGCTCGAACGCGAGCTCCAGGTGCCCCTCGGCCATCCGGGAGATGTCGAGGAGGTCGAGGATGAGCGTGTCGATCCGGTCGGCGCCGCGGTTGATGGCCTCGATCATGCGGCGCCGCGGCTCGCCCAAGTCGGTCCCCTTGCGGAGGAGCGCCTCGGCGAAGCCCTTCATCACCGCGACCGGCGTCTTCAATTCGTGGGCGGCGACCGAGAGGAACTGGTCCTTCAACATCTCGAGCTCGTGCAGCTCGGTGACGTCGCGCGCCACCAGGACCGCGCCGTTCGGGCCGCCGCGGTCGACGCGGATGGGCGCGGCACTCACGCGGATGAGCGCGTCCCTTCGGCTGCCCAAAGGCCGAACCACTTCGTCGACCGCGAGGACGGTCTCTCCGCGCAGCGCTCGTTCCAGGGCCAAGCGGTCGCGAGCCAGTGGGTTGCCGTCGGCGTCGCGCATTTGAAAGCGCGCCGGCAGATCCTCGAGCCGGAGGCGCGGAAGGTCGCCGCCGCCAATCCCGAGAAGGCGCGCGCCGGACTGGTTGACGAGGACGATTTCTCCTTGGGCGTCGCTGACGAGCACGCCCTCCACCATCGTATTCAAGATGCTCTGGAGCTCGGCCGCCCGGTTGCGCGCCTCGGTGACGAGCTCCTCCTGGCGACGCAGAAACTCGATCCGCTCGGACATGTCGGTGAACGCCAGCCCGACCTTGCCTGCTTCCGGGCAGAAGAGCGTCGCGTCCACATGGAGGCCGAGCGAGCGCAGGTGCGCGGCGAAGCGAACGGGGTGGCCCTCCCGCGCCACGCTGCGAGCCGCCTCCATCCACTCGTCGTCGATGCTCGGAAAGAGCTCGCACATCGTCCGGCCCACCAGCTCTCCCCTCGGGCGGCGCACCAGGGCCTCGCAGGCAGGGTTCACGTCGAGCACGCGAAGGGCGAAGGCCTCGCCTTCGGCCCGACCGACGACCTCGAACAGGACCACGCCGGCGCCGATCTCGCGAAACAGCGAGCGGTACTGCTGCTCCTTCTCGCGCAGCTCCGACGTGCGGGCGAGGACCTCCCGCTCGAGCCCCTCGTTGGCCGCCCGAAGCCGCTCCTCCGCGCGCCTGCGACGGTCGACCTCGGCCTTCAGCTCCGCGTTGGTCCGCCGGAGCCGGCTCGCCCCGCAGATCTCGTTCTTGAGGAGCGTCGCGGCGAACCCGAAGAAGGTCTCGAGGTAGGGCTTGAAACGCACCGCGGAGACGTGAAGTCCCTCGAGGCGAATGACCCCCACCCAATCGGCCCCCGCGACCAGCGGATAGACCCAGGTGAACTCGGGCAATTGCAGCTTGGTGTCGAGAAAGGCGTGTTCCCTCTCCACGGGCTGTAGCGTGCGCGCCACCGCCTCGACCAGAGGGTCGTCGAGCCGCTCCAGCTCTCGGCGCTCGCCCAAGGAGTCCGCGTAATAGAGCGCCGAATCGACCCAGTAATACAAAATCAGATTGGACCCGCCGATTCCCTCTTGGATGCTGGTCAGCATCTTCTCGACGGCGTTCTCGAGGCCCGGGACGGCGCCCATCTTCCGCATGAGGTGCGTGACGAGCTCGAGGCTCGCCGTGTTCGCCGCGAGCTTCGAAAGCCGCTCCTCGAGCGTCGGGCCCCCAGCCATGGTCGCGGATTCGCTCATGCTCGCCTGCGGCGCCTTGGAGGGGCCTGCCCCCACGCCCTCGTGCTCATGCCTTTAGGTCCCGCGCCCGCCCGGCCGAACTCTCGAGCCGCCTCGAGCATCGCCCGGTGCGTCTCCTCGGAGAGCGCCCAGGGCATTGCCACCGTCCCGAATACGAAGCGACTCCCCGGCGCTCCCTCGCGCATGATGCGCCGCACCTCGCCGCGGACGCGCTCCTTCGGGCGCCCCACGAGCGCCACGCCGTTGATGGCCCGCGCTCCCCGACGAGGCGGCGCGCCCGGCCCGCACGACCCCGACGGCCTTCTCGCGGTCGGTGTCGAAGATGGCGCGGTCGTACTTCAGCCGAAGCTCGGCGAGCATGATGACCCTCTGCGCGGCCTCAACTTTCAAGTCCGGCATCGGCCGAGAAGTTCCTTAAGCCCGTCGACCGCCGAGCTTTTCCGAGGCCACTCCTGGCCCGTCGAGACAACAATCGGGTCGAATGGAGACCTTCCGCTCCACGGCCTTCCGCGGGTCGAGACCTCGCTTTCCTGGTCGCTATTGGAAGGGGCCGCGCGCTTCTCCGACGCACCGGCGAACGGCGGAGAGGACCTCGTCGATTCGAAAGGGTTTGCCCAGCCCGAGCTCCGCTCGGACCTCCTCCGTGCAGCGGCGAACGTCCGCGGCGGCGGTGAGCACCACGATGGACGCGCGGCCCTCGTAGTGCTCTCGAAAGCCGCGCGCGAATTGCCAGCCGTCCATCACCGGCATCTTCATGTCGAGCAGGATGACCCGGGGCATTTCGCGGCCGACCGCTCGGAGCGCTTCTCTCCCGTCCTCCGCGCAAGCGACCCGGAAGCCCGCGTCCGTCAAGACGAGCTCCAGCAATTCGCGCAGGTCCGGGTCATCGTCCACCACGAGGACGAGAGCGCCATTCATCGAAGGTTGCCCTTTGAGCGAACACCTCGTTGCTTCACCAGGATGGCTCATTCCCATTCCGCACCGGTCGCGATTTGGCTCGCCACGAGATTCGGCAGCAGCTTCACGTCGATGGGCTTGGGCATGTAGCCGTCGCAGCCTGCCGCGCGCGCTTTCTCGTCGTCGCCCTTCATGGCAAAAGCGGTGATTGCCACGATGCGAATTTCGCGGGTGGCAGGGTCCGCTTTGAGCCTTCGCGTGAGCTCCAGGCCGTCCATGCCCGGGAGCTGCAGGTCCATCAGGATGAGCCGGGGCCGCCAAGAGCGCAGGAGCGCCAGGGCCTCGGCGGCGTCGGTCGCCGTGCGGACGTCGTAGCCCTCCACCGCCAGCGCGACCTGCGCGAGCTTGAGGTTGAGGGGGTTGTCGTCGACGACGAGAACGGGCATGTCGGCCATTTGTGGATTCCCCTTTCTCTTCAGGAATGCGTTTCCGCGGTTCCGGCGCTCGTCCTTTGGGGCGCCTTGGGAGCGACCCCGGCCCGCTCCAGCGCCGCGATGAGCTCGGGTGTGCGCGCCGGCTTGATGATGAAATCAGAGACCGAGAAGCCCGCCGCCGCGCCTAGCTCCGGGACCACGGTGATGACGATGGCCGGAATGGTCCGGCTGGCGTCGATGGCCCGAATCGCGCGCAGCACGTCGGAGCCGTTCATGTCCGGGAGCAGCAGGTCCAAAGTGAGCGCGTCGAAGGCTCGCCGCCGGGCCTTGGCGATCGCCTCCGCGCCGGTGGCCGCCACCTCCACGTCGTAGCTCGCGCCCGCCAGCATCTTGGCGAGCCAAAGCCTGTCCTGAGCATCGTCCTCGACAATCAGGACGGCCGGAGCGCCCGCCGCCGATCGGCCCTCGAAGTCGGCCCGGGGGGCCGGAGCCGGCGACCCGCGCCGCGGCAACACCGCATGGAAGGTGCTGCCCCGGCCCAGCTCGCTCCGTACCCCGACGCTGCCCCCCTGGGACTCGACGATGCGCTTGGTCAAGGCAAGCCCGAGACCGGTGCCCGGGTACTTCTTGGCCATGCTCGAGTCGAGCTGCTGGAACTCCACGAACAATCGCCCGAAGTCCTCGGGGCGAATTCCAATGCCCGAGTCCTCCACTTCCAGGCGCAGGTGCTCTGGGCCCTCCGGGCACAGCCGAATGTCGACGCGCCCTTCGTCGGGTGTGAACTTCAACGCATTCGAAAGGTAGTTGTAGAGCACCTGCTTGAGCTTCCCGGGGTCGAGCACGATGTCCGTGAGGGACGGGGCGACCTCCATCTGAAGGTCGATGCGCTTTCGGGCGACCAGCGTGCGCAGGATATCTCGCACCTCGCCGACGACCTTGGCCAGGTCCACCGGCTCCGGCCGCAGCTCGCTCTTGCCCGCCTCGACCTTGGACAAGTCGAGCACGTCGTTGATGAGCTGCAACAGATGTTTGGCGCTGGCCAGGATGTCGCCCAAGTATTCGGCGTGCACGTCGGCCAAGGGGCCCGTCTTGCCGCTGAGCATCAGCTCGGCAAAGCCGATGATGCCATTGAGAGGCGTGCGCAGCTCGTGGGACATGTTGGCCATGAACTCGCTCTTGAGCCGATTGGCCTCCTGCACCCGGACCAGCTCTTCGTTCTTGCGCCGCACCTGCTCCTCGAGGCGAATCTGCTCGGTGATGTCCTTGGAGATGAGCACGTAGCCCACCGGAGCTCCGGCCGCATTCCGTCGCAAAGTGACGGCCACCGACGCGGTGAAGCGCTGGCCGTTCCGGCGAATCCGCCCGAAAATTCCCTCGGCCTTGCCGGTCCTCAGTGCGGTGTCGAGCAGGTCCTTCGCCCGCCCAGACGCCACGTCCTCGGCGGCATGGAGAATGCGCGAGTACCTGGAGCCCACCATCTCGTCGGCGGAGTACCCGTAATTGCGCCTGGCCCCCTCGTTCCAGGCGAGGATCTTCTCGTCGAGGTCCATGGCGATGATGGAGTATTCGGTGGAGCTCTCCAGGACGTTGTTGAGAAAGGAGGTGGTCTCGCGGAGCTCGCGATTCTGCCGTCGGATCTTCTCCTCCAGGACTTTCTGCTCGGTGACGTCGCGGGCGGCGGCGAACACGCCGCGCAAGGCATTGTCCGCGCCTCGGAAGGTCGTCGCGTTGTAGGAGACCACCGTCTCCTTGCCGTCCTTGGCGCGCAGGGTCAGCTCGTAATTGGTGACCCGGTCCTCGACCAGAACCTTGCGAATGCCGTCCTCGGCCCGCTTGGGGTCGGTGAACAGGCCTTTGAAAGGCGCGCCGATCAGCTCGCCGCGCGCGCGGCCGCTGATGGCGCACATCTGGCGATTGACGTCGGTGATGAACCCCAGGGGGTCGGTGGTCATCAGGGCGTCGATGTTGGACTCGATGAGGCCGCGCGTGTAAGTCTGCTGCTCGCGCAGCGCCGCCTCGATCTGCTTTTGCTGGGTGACGTCGCGCGCCACGGCGAAGATGCCCGCGCCTTTTCCCGCGGTGTCCTTGAACACCGCGGCGTTGAGCGAGACCGGGGTCTCCAGGCCCGACTTGGCGCGCACCATCAGCTCATAATTGGTGACCACGCCCTCTCGAAAGGTCCGCCGGATGCCCGCCGCTGCGCGCTCCGGGTCGGTGAAGTATCTCGCGAAGGGGCTGCTCACGATCTGCTTGATGTTGTAGCCCAGGAGCTTGGCGGTCTGCCCGTTGATGTCGGTGATGAGGCCCGCGGGGTCCACGGTCATGAGCGCGTCCGCGCTGGCCTCGATGAGCGAGCGGGAGTACGCCTGCTGCTCGCGCAGCTGCTCTTCCAACCGCCTCTGGCCGGTGATCTCACGAGCGGCGGCCATGATGCCGACGACGAGGCCCGCGGCGTCCTTGTAGATCGCGGCGTTGAAGGAGACGAGCGTGTGTTTGCCGGAGCGCGATTTGAGCACGAGCTCGCAATTGGTGACCGAGCCTCGCGCAAGGGTCTGGCGCACGCCCGCGGCGGCGAGCGCGGGGTCGATGAAGTAATCCCGAAATGAGCTGCCGATGAGCTCCTTGCGGCTGAATTCGGTCAGAGTGACCATCTGCTCATTGACGTCGGTGATGCGAAGGTCGGGGTCGACCACGACCAGGGCATCGACCGAGGCTTCGATGAGCCCTCGGGTGTAGGCCTGAGACTCGCGCAGCTTCTGCTCCAGGTGCCGCTGCTCGGTGACGTCGCGAGCCACGGCGAAGATGCCGCGCACCATGCCTTCGGTGTCCCGAAAGACCGAGGCGTTGAACGACACCAGGCTTTCCCGGCCATCCCTGGCGCGCAGCCGCAGCACGTAATCCGTGACAACCCCTTCCGCCAGCGTCTTGCGGACGCCTTCGCTGGCCCGCTTGGGATCGGTGAAATAGTCGGGGAAGGGGCTGCCGACGAGCTCCTCGCGCGTGTGGCCGGTGATGCGCTGCGTCTCGGCATTGACGTCGGTGATCATCAATTGGGGGTCCACGGTCAGCAGGGCGTCGACCGACGCCTCGATGAGCCCGCGGGTATAGCGCTGCGCCTGGCGCAGGTCGGACTCGAGCTGCTTCTGCTCGGTGATGTCTCGGGCTGCGGCGAAGACGCCCTTGAGGCGGCCATCGCCCGAGCGGAGGGAGGTGGCGTTGTAGGAGACGGGCGTCTGCGCGCCGGAGCGCGAGCGCAACACGAGCTCGTAATTGGTGACCTGATCCCAGGCGAGCACCTTGCGGATGCCGTCTTCGGCGCGCTTCGGATCCGTGAAATAGGTCTTGAATGGCGTGCCGATGAGCTGCTCGCGCGAGCAGCCGGTCAGCTCGCATATTCGGCGGTTCACGTCGGTGATGATGCCCAGCGGGTCGGTGGTCATCAGCGCGTCGATGTTCGACTCGATGAGCCGCCGGTTGTACTCCTGGGACTCGCGCAGCTCGCGCAAAACCGCGAGCGACTCGGAGAGGTCGTGTGAGATCATGGTGAATCCGACGGGCTCGCCCGACGGGTCGCGCCGCAGCGTGAGGGTGAAGTGCGCGCTGAAGCGGGAGCCGTCCTTGCGCACGCGCGTGAGCTCACCGGACCATTTGCCGGTCTGGCGCGCGACGTCGAGGATGGCGTGCGCCCGTCCGCTGGCGACGTCCTCGGGGTCGTGCAGCACGAAGGCGCTCGCCTTGCCGACCAGGTCCGAGGCCTCATAGCCGTAGACCCGCCTCGCGCCCTCGTTCCAGGCGAGAATGGTGCCGTCCAGATCTTCGGCGACGATCGAATATTCGGTCGAGCTCTGGAGGATCGAGTTGAGGAAGTCGACGCGTTCCTGGGTGCTCATCCCAGTGGAGACGGGCGCACGGGGCTGCTGGTTTTGACCGACCATCATGATGTTTCTCAGATTCGTTGAAGAATCTGGTCACGAATCGCCGCGGTTTCGAGCGCTTCGCCGGCGATCCGAAACGGGCCCGACAAGCGGGTTCAAGCCTGCCCGTCCGCGTCCGGCGGGAGAAGCCGTTGGCACGGAGCCAAGGGGGGTTCCTTTCGAACAGATCCACACTTCAAGGCGTTTGACGAGGAGACGGCCGGAAATTCGAAATTCTCGAGGTGCTTGCTGAGTCGGTTATCAAGCGTCACGCGGAGGGAGGTTATGTGCGATGGAGGCAGTTGCTTCAGCTGAGAGGATGACCGGCATCGACGTCATCCCCCACGTGCCCTGGGGGACGCACTTTTGCCAATTCTACGCTGCGAGGGACGACCTCCTGGACATTCTGGTCCCCTACTTCAAGGCGGGCCTCGAAGGCGGCGAAGCTTGCATGTGGGTGACCTCTCCTCCACTGGAAGCCCCTGTGGCAAGGGAGGCGCTCGCTCGAGCGGTACCCGACCTGGAAGGCTTGGAGCGGCAGGGTCGCATCGAGGTCGTTCCCTTCACCGAGTGGTACCTCGAGGGAGGGCGCTTCGACCAGAACCGGGTGCTCAGGGGGTGGTTCGCCAAGCTCAAGCGCGCGCTTGCCCGCGGCTGCCCGGGCCTGCGGCTCAGCGGCAACACGTCCTGGCTCGAGAAGGCGGACTGGAGAGG
This sequence comes from uncultured delta proteobacterium, assembly GCA_963772225.1. Classification (GTDB taxonomy): domain Bacteria; phylum Myxococcota; class Myxococcia; order Myxococcales; family UBA5297; genus CAVYWD01. The sequence continues at coordinate 425,159 of CAVYWD010000003.1, forward strand.
TTTTGCCGAGTACGAGGCCGCTATCGACAGTATCGTCGGCCAATATCAGATTCTCTCGCTGTGCAGCTATTCGCTGGAGCGCTGCGCCGCTTCCGAGGTCGCGGATGTCATACACAATCATCGATTCGCGCTCATCAAACGCGACGGCGCTTGGGAGGTCTTCGAGAGCTTCGAGCGCCGGCGGATGCAGCAGGCCCTGAATGCCGAGCGAAGGACGGCCGAGGCGGCTTTGCGCAGCGCGAACGAGCGCTTGCTCGAAGCCGACCGCCACAAGAACGAGTTCCTCGCAGTGCTCTCTCACGAGCTGCGCAACCCGCTCGCCCCCATCCAGAACAGCCTCGCCATCCTTCAGCGCGCCGCGATGGGAGGCGAGCAGGCACGGAAGGCCATTGCTATTCTCGACCGACAGGTCGGCCAGCTCATCCGCCTCGTCGATGACCTGCTGGACGTCACCCGCATCTCGCGCAACAAAATCCAACTTCGACGCCAGCGCCTGGAGCTGAACGAGCTCGTTCGCTGCGTCCTGGAGGATCACCGCTCTGGCTTCGAGGAAGGAGGGCTGCGGCTCGAGCTCAAGCCCGCCCCTGCTCCACTGTTTGTATATGGAGACCGAAACCGGTTGGCGCAGGTCCTGGGGAACCTGCTCACGAATGCATGCAAATTCACCAGCCGAGGCGGCCGCGTGTCGGTCTCCCTCTCGGAGGAGGCCGGACGGGCGGTCCTGAACGTGGCGGACACCGGCATCGGCATGGCCGAGGCCACACTCTCCAAGGTCTTCCAGCCGTTCATACAGGCCGACAAGACCCTCGATCGCAGCCGCGGAGTCCTCGGCCTCGGGCTCGCGCTCGTGAAGGGGCTGGTGGAGCTCCACGACGGCGAGGTGTGCGCGCGGAGCGCAGGGCTCGACCAGGGCTCCGAGGTCCTCGTGCGGCTGCCCCTCCAGCCAGCTGCCGTTCAGGATGACGCTCCGGCCTTGCTCGACGCCCCCGTCGAGAACGGCTGAATGCCTCCGTCCTCCAAGCGTTGGCGGGCTCGGGCCGGCGCGTGGAGGGCCGCGGCTACGGGGCGAGCTCGAGCACGCGCTCGAGGGCGGAGGGCTCCAGCGGCTTGGCGACGTGCCGGTCGAACCCGGCGGCTTGCGCCCGCTGGGCGTCGTCGGGCGAGGCGTAGCCGCTCAACGCCACGAGGTAGGGCGACCGAAGGCTGGGCTCGGCGCGCAGGGCCCGGGCGACCTCGTAGCCGCTCATGCCGGGCAGGCCGATGTCGCACAAGACCACGTCGGGATGAAACGCGCTCGCCTTGGCGAGCCCCTCGGGGCCGGAGGAGGCGAGCTCCACGCAGTGCTCGTTGAGCTCCAGAACCTCTTTGAGGCTCTCGGCCGCGTCGACGTTGTCCTCGATGACGAGGACCCGGCGCGCAAATCCAGGCCGCTGCGGCGGCGGCACGTCGACCGGCTGCCGCGGCGCCACCTCGCGCGGCAGACGCACAGGGAAGTCGGCCCCCGCCCAAGCCCGTCGCTCTGGGCCTGGACGGTGCCGCCGTGCATCTCGACCAGCCCTTTGACCAGCGCCAGCCCCAGTCCGAGCCCTCCGCGGCTGCGGTCGAGGGTCTTGTCGCTCTGCACGAAGGGCTGAAACAGGCGCGCCAGAATCTCGGGCGCGATGCCGGCCCCGTTGTCGCGGATGTGGATGGCGGCGACCTCGCCCTCGGCCGCCAGAAAGACCCACGCGCGTCCATCCCGCCCGGTGAACTTCGCCGCATTATCCATGAGGTTGCCGACCACCTCGGCCAGGCGCGTCGCGTCGCCGCGGACCCAGAGCGGCTCCGGCGAACCTTGCACCTCGAGGGCGACGCCGTTGACCGCAAACCCCAACGGCGAAGAACCCTCGCGATTCCACGACACAGATTCCGGCGGGCACTGCCTCGAAAAGGGCTTGCGCGCACGGAAGCGCCGACTGAAAAGCCGGAGTGCGTGCGCCCACGAGATCTCCAGGCAGGGAATCGAGCATGCTCGCAGGCGGCGTCTGCCGCGTCTTTGCTTTGGGCTCGCGCAAGATCAAATCACCTCGAGGACTCATCCGGAATTCATGAAATCCGTCTGAGAACAAGCTCCCATCTCCAGGGCTTCCAGCGCCTGGCTCGAGCCCAAGCGCGCGGGCCCTCTCCGAGGAGGCAAAGCGCCCTCCTGGCTCGGAGGGTCGGCCACCGGGCGGTGGGCTGGGACTCCTCGCCGGACGTTCGCCGGACGGCCCCCGTGAAGGTGACAGAATCTGTCTAGTAGTGTACACTTCTGGCATTGTCGATGTGCGGTCCCCATGTTAGTGGACCGAGTGGATGCGTCGTGCGACTCGCGCCTTAAGGAGGTGCTGTCGTGAGAAACGAGCGGATTTCCTATTTGGCTTGCATCGCTGCGGGAGTTTATTGGAGCGCGCTGGTCTTGCAGTATTTCGCCGCGCTGGGGTGAAGACGTTGGGAAAGAGGACGCCCTCCAAGTAATTTCAGAGGGCTCTCGCGCCGCACTCGGACGAGTGCTTCGTCAATCGCCTTGGGAATCGCGCAGAAACAGATGCTTCATATTTCGACGTCTGCGCCAGCGCTCCACCGCGACCTTGCTCGTTCGGGCCGGCGCGCCTGCGGGCCGCTCAAACGCCTCCGGGCGCCGCAGGGCTGGGCAAAGGCCCCGCGGCCCTTCGGCCGGACTTGAAGGCACCGGTCGAGACGGCGATCTTTCCGGCCAGGGCCAGCGCCAAGCCCATGGCCACCTTCGCCTGGTTGTAGTGGAGCCCCGTGTCGCCCCAGGCCAGCATGCAGGTGCAGATGACCGCCGAGACGCAGACCAGCGCGGCCGCGCGTTCGTCGGCGGTCTTTGCGAACCGGTAGGCGCGCGCCGCGAGGAAGACCGTGAACGGGTAGATGAGCCACATGCCGATGAACCCGATGAGCCCCATGAAGAGCATGAGCCCCAACACCGAGTTGTGAGGCCACCTCCGGTAATCGGGATACCCGGCGGAGATGTCGTCGTTCATCATGTATTCGGAATACTCTCCGCCTAGGCCCGCGCCGAGGAACGGGCGCTCGCGCATGGTGCTGGCGATGTTCCAGGTCTCGATGTCGCGCCAGAACGTCGAAGGGTCCGACTTTCCGTCGAGCATCGAGCGGACCTTGGCCACCGGGCCGAAGACCCCGCCTTTGGAGTTGGCGTTCCACCCGACCCAGACGTAGGCCGCGAGGATGGGCGTGCCGATGGCGATGGCCTTGGTGAGCCGGCGCTTCCACGGGTGTGGTTTGCTGATGAAGAAGATGGCCACGAGGGACATTTCGACCAGCGCCCAGGCGATTCGCCGGTGGTTGAGAATGATCCCCCAGGCCGGAATGGGCATGACCAGCGCGGCGCGCAGGGCCGCGCGCGGACTGGTGCGCTCCAGCGCGGGGGCGAGCGCGATGATGAGCGCCAAGGCGAACAAGACCGAGTCCCCATGGCTCGTGGCGTAGTCGAGGTCGTAGCCCTTTACCTGAGGCGCGATCACGTGTTGCACATAGGCCGCGAGGAACGCCTTGATGTGGGCGGCGGCGATGACGGCTTTCCCCACCGACGCGAAGTCGTCGACGTTTCGGTAAACCGCCTCGAACCAGAGGGCGAACACGGGGATGGCCAACACATAGCGCGCTTTCCACGGGACGAGTCCCACCCCCTGGGCGAGGCCGACGATCTCCGAGTACAAGAATCCGGCGAGATAGATGAGAAAGAAATCCTTGAGAACGCCGGCCGAAGGAACGTTGAGCGAAGGCTCCCCGATCCCCCGGGCGCGCTGAAAGGCGTAGAGGCCGATGAACAGGAGGGCGAGCATGAACAGATTGCCGCCCAGAATGTCGCCGACCCGAGAGACCTGGGTGTGCCAGAGGCCCATGGCGTCCTCGGCCGTGTCGATCGAGAGGAGCAGGAAGATGACGACCGTGGTCGCCCATCGCACGGGGAGCTTGAGCAGGAGGAAGGTTCCCGCGATCAGCGCGATGGGGACGAGCGTGAGCGCCGGGTTGCCGCTGGCGAAGCTCCCCAGCGTCGAGGCGAGCCCCAGGCCGATGATCAGCGTGGTGATGACCAAGCTCGAACGCGGCTGGGGCGCGGGGACGGGCGGCGTCTCGGTCGAGCCGTTCACGGCCTGTTACCTCTGCGGGACGAATACCGCCGTATGGACGAAGGCGACATATAGGTAATAGACCGGTATGAACAAGGTGAAGAACAGGATCATCCGCTTGAGCCCGCGCATGGCGCTCGGGTCGCGCGAAAAGAGCACGGGGGCCACGACGGACGAGAGAATGAGCGTCAGGAGGAGGACCGATTTCATTCGAGTATCTCAGCCTGAAAATTTCTTTTGCGCATTGAAATGCCTTGCGCCCAGGCTCAGGACCCTCGCGATCGGCGAAGGGCGCCGCGGACGATCTCCAATTCCGCCCGGCGGATGAGCCCCACCGCCGTCGCCAGCCCGGCGAAGACGACGATGCACAGGGGGATGCCCAGCCAGGCTGAAAAGTGCGGCAGGAGCATGAACACGAGCAAGGTCCCGGCGCTGGCGGCCAACGCCCGCCCGACGTCGATGAGCATCGCCCCCGCGAGCGTGCCGCGCGGGAGGATGAATGCTACCGCAGTGAACATGAGGACCTCGGTGCCCGCCGACGCGAGCACGAGCCCGATGCCGCCGTTCCCGTAGTGCGACTGGAAATACGGGATGAGCAAGAAGTTCAGACCGACCGTCGCGAGCAGGCTCAACGCCTTGGCCACCGCAAGCTGCGTGGAGCGACCGACCGCGATGATGGCGCTCGCGAAGAAGACGTCGGCGAAGAGAAAGGCCTGCCCGGGCCCGGAGGCCTGGATGATCACCGCGGCGGGCGCGAACTTCGCCCGGCCGAAGACCAGGTTCACGGCGAAGTCGCCGAAGAGGTAGCTCCCCACGGCCACCAGGGCCGCGAGCCCCAAAAGCGGGCGCAGGCCCACCTCCAGCTCCTGCCGGAACTTCGGCAGGTCGTGGGCGGCGCGCGACAGCCGCGGAAATGAGGCCGAGCCGAGGATGAACGAGGCCGCTGCCAGCGTCCCAAAGATGTTTCGGGCGGCTCCGAACCAGCCCACCGCCTCGAGGGGCGCCAGCTTCGAGAGCATCAGCGTCTCGATGGCGCCCTGGGCGGTCGTGGCCAGGCTCATCGCCACGATGGGCGTGCCGCCGATGAGCAGCTCCTTGGCGGTCGAGAGGCTCGCCTTCAGCTTGTCGATGTTCAGGCGGGAGAAGAGAAAGGTCGCCGCGGCGAGCGCGCCCAGCCCGGCAGCGCCCTGAGCGAGGAGGGCCCCGAGCAGGCCGCCCTTGAGCTTGAAGGCGGCCAAGGTGACCAGCAGCACCAGGGTCTTGTTGACGACCGAGACGGTCGCGTCCAGGTCCATGTGCTCCTGGCCCCGAAACACCATGCCGTACGCCTGGGCGAGGAAGAAGGGCAGCGTCGTGGCGATGAACAGCGCCGTGAATGCGCCCGTTCCACGGTCGTAGAAAAGGAACATGAAGACGGCGGTAAGAAAGGCGACCAGCACCGAGCCGCCGGCGCGGAGCCCGAGCGCCGACCCGAGCAAGATGCCCGAGCGCTGCGGGTGCCTGGCCACCTCGCGGATGACGTACGAGGTCTGCCCCCACTCGACCAACACCAGGGCGAAAGTTGCCGGGGCCGAGATGACATAGTAAAGGCCCAGGTCCGTCGCGCCGAGGTTGCGGCCGAGCGCCGCCGCGAGAAAAACCGCGAGGGTCGTGGTCCCGACCTGGCCCAGGAGGAGGTGAAACGCATTGCGGGCGATGGAGCCTCTGGCCCTAGCCGGTTTCTTCTCGGCTGACAGCTCGGTCGCGGCGGTCTCGCTCATGATAATTGGCCCAGGTGTACGACGGCATCGGGTTGCAGCGCTTCCGCCGCCATGGAACGTGGGCGGACTCGCCGCCTTGGGGGGCTAAGGCGCTGTTTGAATCCTCCTCGCCGCCGCCCGCCGCGATTGGCGCTTCCAGGCGCTGGGCCGATGGACGAGCCTTTCGCGGGTGGCCCCGACCTTCGCCGGGGCCTTCGCCCTGAGCCCTTCCATCGGCGCCTTTAGCGCCTGCCTTTAGCGCCGGCCGATGCCGTAGTAGGTGAAGCCGCGCGACCGCATCGCCGCCGGGTCGAACACGTTGCGGCCGTCGAAGACCACCGGCTGCTTCATGAGCCGCTTCATCCGGTCGAAGTCCGGGTGCCGGAACTCGTTCCACTCGGTGACCACGCAGAGCGCGTCGGCGCCCTCGAGCGCCTCGTAGGGGCCCTGGCAGAGCTTGACCCGGTCGCCCAGGATCTTGTGGGCCACTTCCATGGCGACGGGGTCGGTCGCCTGGATCTTCGCGCCCTTGCCGGCCAGGCCTTCGATGATTTCCAGCGCCGGGGCTTCGCGCATGTCGTCGGTCTTGGGCTTGAACGCGAGCCCCCACACCGCAAAGGTCTTGCCGGAGAGGTCGCCGAAGTGCTTCACCGCCTTGGCGACGATGGCCTTCTTCTGCCGCTCGTTGGTGCGCTCCACCGCGCGCAGCATCTCGTACTCGAGGCCGTTCTCCCGCGCCGTGGTGATGAGCGCCTTCACGTCCTTGGGGAAGCAGCTGCCGCCGTAGCCGACGCCAGGGAAGAGGAATGGGTAGCCGATGCGCTTGTCGGCGCCCATGCCCTTGCGCACGGCGTCGACGTCGGCGCCCACCTTCTCGCAGAGCTGGCTGATGTCGTTCATGAAGCTGATGCGCACCGCGAGCATGGAATTGCTGGCGTACTTGGTGAGCTCGGCCGAGCGGGTGTCCATGAAGAGGATGGGGTGCTCGGTGCGCACGAACGGCGCGTAGAGCTCGCCCATGACCTTGCGCGCCCGCTCGGTGTCGGCGCCGATGACCACGCGGTCGGGCTTCATGAAGTCGTCGATGGCCGCCCCTTCCTTGAGGAACTCGGGGTTGCTCACGACGTCGAATTCCATGTCGGTGTGCTTCTTGATTTCGTCGCGCACGCGGTCGGCGGTGCCCACCGGCACCGTGCTCTTGTCCACCACGACCGTGTAATGGGTCATGGCCTTGGCGATGTCGCGCGCTGCGCCGAGCACGTGTTGCAGGTCCGCTTCGCCGTTCTCGCCCGGCGGCGTGCCGACCGCGATGAACACCACGTCCGACGCGCCCACCGCCTGCTTCAGGTCGGTGGTGAAGGTCAGCCGCGAGAGCTTGACGTTGCGCTTGACCAGCTCTTCCAGCCCCGGCTCGTAGATGGGGAGACCGCCCGCGTTGAGCAGGTCGATCTTTTCCTTGGCCAGGTCGACGCAGGCCACGTCGTTGCCGCTGTCAGCGAAGCAGGTGCCTGCCACCAGCCCCACGTAGCCGCTGCCGATTACTGCTATTTTCATTGGATTTCCTCTTCATCTCATGCCCCCCCGCGAAGTGGCGCGGATCTTATCAGCCGACCAAAGGCCGGGCAAACCGGCCCCCCACTGCGCGTGCAAGCTGCCAAAGTCACGCCCCGAAGCGCTCGGGCGACGGCGTGAACCAAGGCGGGGGTGGGGGAGGGTGGCGCTGGCCTCAGATCAGGCGGGCGCGCCGTCAGGTGCGCTCCGGGTTCCAGCGCGAAGCCTGCCGCGCGTTGAGCTCTTCGGTGGCCCGCCGCTTTCCCTTCAGCAGGCACGCCCACTGGTACTCGCGCAGGAAGTGCCGGAACGCCTCGTCACCGTACCGCGGGCTGCGTTGGAGCAGGCTCTTGAAGTAGCCGTGCGCCATGCCCAGCCCGCCGACGACGAGCGGCGGGCGGGTCATGCGAAACGCCGCGCTGGCCAACATGTAGGCGGGCGCGGTCCCCATGAAGTACTGCCCGAAGCCATGGCGGACTCTCCCCGTCCACCAGCTCTTCTGGCTCGTGCCCATGGGGCGCAGGTGGACAAACCGCAGCTTCGGGTCATCCCACGAGACGGCAATCCAGCCGAGCTGTCGGCAGCGGTGCCCGTCGATGCCGTCCCACATCACCTCGCGGACGAACCCGCCGATCTGCTTGAAGCAGCTCACGCGGTAGAACTTGGTCATGCCGACCGAGTTCTCGTCGCCGGTCATCTCGGAGACGAGTTGGGAGACGTCGGAGAGCGGGAAGCTCACCGCGCTGTCGTCCGCGCCGGCCGGGAAGAAGTAGGGCTTGCCCGAGCACGTGCCAATCCGCGGCTCGGCCTCCATGCGGTTCATCAGGCCCGCGAAGTATTCGGGCGGGAGGTCGAGGTCCAGGTCCAGCTTGCAGACGTAGTCGAACGCCGACGGGTCGATGGACTCGTAGCCGGTGTAGAACGCGTCGATGACGCCGCCGCCCACCTTCCGGGCGCCGCGGTCAGCGCGCGTGACGACCCGGATGTACGGGTAGCGCGCGGCGTACTCGGCCAGGATCTTCGGGGTGTCGTCCTTGGAGCCGTCGTCGACGATGACGAAGAGCGCCGGGGGCTCGGTCTGCCGGACCACCGACTCGAGCGTGCGCCGCGCGTAGCGCGCCTCGTCGCGGCAGGGGGTGATCAGGCAGTACTTGCGGCCGCTCATCGTCGAACCCCGTGGCGTTGGCACCAGCGAATGAGGACGTACAGCGCCCAGACGCGCGACCAGTAGAGGCCCTTGGAGCCGTCGCGAAAGGCCTGCCAGAGGCGCGCGACCGGCGCGGGCTCGAGCCCCGCGGCCCTCACCGCCGACGGGTCGCGCAAGGTCTGGTCGATGGACTTGCTCAGGCCCTGGCGAATCCACCGGTCGAACGGGAGCACGAAGCCGCGCTTGGGCCGCTCGAAGAGCGCCGGGTCCAGGCCGGCGAGGCCGATGCGCCGCAGCGGCGATTTGCGCAGGACGGGCTCGAAGCGCTGGGCCTCGGGCATCCGGCCCACGCTCTCCACCAGCACCTGGTCCACCAGCGGCAGCCGCTGCTCGATGGAGGCCGCCATGCTGGCGACGTCGTTGTCGCGCAGGAGCCGCTCGCCCAGGAAGAGCCGCTGCTCCATGACGCTGATGGCCGAGAGCGGCCGGCGCCCTTGCACCTCGCGCGCGAGGCGCGCCCGCTGGGGCGCGGGCAGGCCGTCGATGAGGCTCTGCGCCGCCTCGGCACCCAAGAGCTCCCGCTGGAAGTCGGGCAAGAACAGCGCGTAGGCGAGCTGGTAGAGCGAGAGAAGGTCGTCGCCGTTGCGGACCATCTCGGGCAGCTTGGCCCACCGCGTCTGCGGAGCGACGCCGCCGCCCGCGAGCCACGCGGGCGGCGAGCGGGTCAGGCCCAGGGCCGCGAGCTTCGCTCCGGCGACCAGGGCCCCGCGCGGCGCGAAGCTCAGCCGGTCGGACCACTGGCGCAGGAGCGGGAGGTCGCGGAAGGTCGTGTAGCCGCCAAAGAGCTCGTCGCCGCCGGTCCCCACCAGCGCCACCGTGAAGCCGGCCTCCCGCACCGCGTGCGACATGTAATACGAGTTGAGGCCGTCGAAGGTGGGCTGGTCGAGGCTGTCCAGCGCCTTGTCGAGCTGGCCGACGAACGACTGCTCGCTGAGCACGACCTCCTGGTGCTGCGTGCCGATGGCGTCGGCGATGCGCCGGGCGACGCGCCCCTCGCTGTACTCCTCCTCCTCGAACGCGAGGGTGAAGGTGTGCACCGGCGTCTGGTTCGCCTTCTGCGCCAGGTTCGCGACCGCCGACGAATCGATGCCGCTGGAGAGGAACACGCCCAGCTTCACGTCGCTGATGAGGTGCAGGCGCAGGGTCTCCTGCAGCACCTCCGCCAGGCGCGCCTCGTCCATCGGCTCGCCGCCGGGGGCCGGGACGGTCCAATAGTCGCGGGCGAGCTCCTGTCGGCCGGCGCCGTCGAAGACGCGCAGCTCGCCGGGCCAGAGCTGCTCCACGCCCTGCACGGCGGTGTTCGGCCCCATGACGAAGCCGTTCCAGACGACCGATGCCGCGGCGCGGGGGTCGAGGCGAGGCGTGCCGAGCAAACCCGAGGCGAGCAGCGCCCGGATCTCGGAGGCGAACGCCAGGGCCCACTCGCCGTGCGGGTCCGGATTCTGCGCCAGGAAGAGCGGCTTGATGCCGAGCGGATCGCGGGCGAGAAGCAGCTTGCGGCTCTTCGGGTCGAAGGACGCGAAGGCGAACATGCCGCGCAGCGTGGCCACCGCGTCCGGCCCTTGAGTGCTCACCGCCCGCACCAGCACCGCAGTGTCGCCGGTGGACTGGAACGTCTGCCCCTGGGCGACCATCCGGTCGCGCAGCGCCTGGAAGTTGTAGATCTCGCCGTTGAACACGATGGCGTGGCCGGTGACCGGGTCGATCATCGGCTGCACGCCCGCGGGCGACAGGTCCAGAATGGCCAGGCGGCGGTGGGCGAGCATGGCGCCGAAGCCGCGCTCGTCGGGCGCGGACTCCCAGGTCTTCTCGGCGTCCGGCCCGCGGTGGGCCATGGCGTCGTTCATCTTCTGGAGGGCGGCGCGGTTCTTCTCAGAGCACCGACCGAGGATTCCCGATATTCCGCACATGGCCGGAAAATGAACCACGAACGCCGGCGCAAGTCACGTTCGGGCCCGGATTCGCGGGGGCGCCGGGTGGGCGGGCCAAAAGGCGGCGGCGCGGCAGCGCCGTGACAGGGGCGCAATGGGGTCGCCGGCGCCTCCGCGGGCCTCACGCGCCGATTCTTCTGGAGAAACGCCTCGAGGTCCAGGGCCACCGCTCGCCAGGAGTAGCGAGCCTCGGCGAGCGCCCGCGCGGCCGAGCCGAGGCGGCGGCCGAGCTCCGGGTCATCCAGCACGCGCCCCACCGCGGCGGCGAATGGCGCGGGCTGGTCGGCGATGAGGAGGTCGCGCTCGCGCTCGGCCGCGATGCCCTCGGCGCCGAGCGCGGTGGAGACGATGGCCTTGCCCATGGCCATGGCCTCCAGGATTTTCAGGCGCGTGCCTCCGCCGACGCGCAGCGGCGCGACGATGCAGGCCGCCTCGGCGAGGTGCGGCCTCAGGTCGTCCACCAGGCCCACCACCTCGATGCGCGGGCCGCGGTAGGCGAGCACTTCGGGAGTGGGGCGCGGGCCGATCACCCGAAGGCGCGCGTTGGGATGGCTCGCCGCGAGGCGCGGCCAGATTTCCTTCAGGAAGAACAGCATCGCGTCCTGGTTCGGGTAATAGTCGAGCGTCCCGAAGAAGACGAGGGTGCGCCCGTCGGGCGGCGGATAGGTCGGCCGCGGCTGGAAGAAGTCGACGTCGGCCGCGTTGGGGATGACGGCGGCCCGCACTCCCGGGAAGAGAGAGCGCGCCCGCTCGAAATCGTTCTGCGACGTGAAGGTCACGCCGTCCGCCGCCTTCCAGGCGTCCATCTCCTCGCGGCGAATCTTGCGCCAGTTCAACGCGTGGTGCAGTCGGCGCAGCCTCTCCTGGCTCATCTCCTTCGACTGGCGCGCCAGGTCGAACTCCACGTTGTGCTCGTCGAGGAGGACGCGCGGCGAGGACTTGCCGGGAGGCGCCTGGCGGAAGCGATGCTGCATGAGGTGGGGCGATTCCACGCTCACGGCGTCGTACCGCCGGCGCAAGAGCAGGTCGTCCAAGGCGCGCTGGAGCGCGGGGAGCCGGTACAGGCGGCGCTCGTAGCTCTTGCGCGAGGCGAGCGAGCGAAGCTGGAGCAGCCGCTTGACGGCGCCCCGGCTCTGCGGAAGTGGGAGCACCACCACCTCCTCGCAATACGCGCCGATGGCGCGCTCCGCCTGGGCGCGGTCGAACTCGGGCCCGGCGATGGCCAGGCACGAAACCCGGTGGCGGCGGGAGAGCGCCGTCATCAGCCCCTCGACTCGGCGCTGGGCGCCGAACGTCGCCGGGCTGGGCGGCCAAGGCGAGACGAAGAGCAGGTCGAGGCGTTTGTCCATGAGCTGAACCCCTGGGATTCGAACCGCGCCGCGCCCGGCAAGACCGTGCGCCAGGGCGGGTGAGTCTATTCGCACTTCCGGCACCGAACAAAAAATCCCTAGGACTTCGCGCCGAGTGCGATGAACATCCGAACCTCGGCGCTGCACTCTGGTCGTGCTGGGCGCGCCTTGGCGCGTCGCTGCCTGTCGCCAGCGCCCGGTGGCTCGCAAACCCTTCCCATGTGAGTGATCGCCCAGTCGGGGTGAGGGAGTAGAGGACCTTGAACACGTACACGGCAGCCCGCTGTGATAGCGCTGTTTCTCGGTGGATCCGCCGGGAGGTGGTCATGTTTCGAATCGTTCTCTGCGCCGCCGCCTTCGCCTTTGCCGCGTGCAGCGGAGTGGCTACCTCCGCGGGCGATTGCGCGAGCGGCCTGACCTGCGTCGCCTCGACGGTTACCGAGAGCGATGGAGGCGACGCCTCGAGCGCCCCTGCGCACGACGCCGGCTCCGCCGCGGGGGTCGATGCCGGGTCCTCCGCCGGGCGGGACGCGGCGGTGAGCGCCGCGGTGAGCGTCGCGGTCGACCCGTCCCTCGTGTCGGTCGCGCCCAGCGGGCGGGTCAACCTTTTGGCGCAGGTGACCGGCTCCGCCAACACGTCGGTCACGTGGTCGCTCCTTTCCCCAGGCTCGCCGACGGCGGGCACCATCGACAGCAGCGGTGTCTACACGGCGCCGAGCGCGACGGGCACCTTCAACGTCGTCGCCACCAGCGTCGCCGACACCTCCAAGACCGGCGTCGCCACGGTCAACGTGGTGACCCCGAGCAGCACCGACACGACCGGGCTGATCTCCGACGACCGGCGCACGACGTGGAACCCCGGCTTGAACGCGGTGGGCGGAATTCCGAATCGCACGACGGCCTGCGCGAGCCTCAGCCCCAGCGGCGGCGACGACACGTCGGCCGTCCAAAAGGCGATCAACGCGTGTGCGTCAGGGCAGGTGGTGCAGCTCGCCGCGGGCACCTACAACCTGAGCACGGCGGGGACGGCGGTGACCCTCAAGTCGAACGTCACCGTGCGCGGGGCCGTCGACGCGACCGGTCGGCCCAGCACGAAGTTCGTCATGCCCAACACCAAGAGCGGCGGCGCCTTCTCCTTCGGCGCCGGCGGGCCGGATCAGGGTTTCTTGCGCCAGGCAGTGAGCCTCACCGCCGACGGGGTAAAGGGGGCGAACTCGGTCACCGTCGCGAGCAACCCGGGCTACGTGGTGGGCGAGGTCGTCACCGTCGACCAGCTCTACGACCCGTCGCTCGTCTGGCTGAACCCCGACCACTTCAACGACCCGATGTTCACGAACAACGCCTCCGGCACGGAGGACAATCGAATGATGTTCTGCCGGACCAACCGAATGATGGGTCAGGCGGTGGAGATTCAATCGATATCCGGCTCGGGCCCTTTCACCCTCACCTTCACCACGCCGCTTCACACGACCTTCTCGACCACCCAGACCGCTCAGGTGGTCCGCCATTCGAGCGACAGCAATCGCGACGTCATCGTCACCGCCCCGGTCAAGTACGCCGGCCTGGAGAACGTGGCCATCGAAGGCGGGGGGAGCAACGGCGCCGTGACCATGACCGGGACCGAATACTGCTGGCTCAAGAACATCGAGGTGTCCCGGTGGCACGACCCGGGGATCACGTTCACCCGCACGGTTCGCTGCGTCCTGCGGGACTCCTACATCCATCAGACGCAGGAGCCCAGCCCCGGCAGCGGCGGATACGCCTTGGACATCAATTGGGAATCCGCCGACAATCTCGTGGAAAACAACATCGTCTGGGCGGCCAACAAAGTCATCGTCATGCGCGCCTCCGGGGGCGGCAACGTCATCGGCTACAATTATTTCGAGGATGGCTTCGGCGCGAGCTATCTCACCATTCCCGAAACCGGCGTGAACGCCTCTCACTTCGCCGGGTCGCGCATGGAGCTCATCGAAGGCAATCAGTCCTGGAACCTGGGGGGCGACGGCGTGTGGGGCAATGCGCTGTGGATCACCTTCTTTCGCAACAACGCGACCGGTTTGCGCAGAAACGTCAACGGCACGCCCTATACGGACAATGCCGGCGTCCTTCACTCCAACAACAACTTCCAGAACGACTCGGGCGGCCGGGCGATGGTGAACATCGCCGCCACGCACGACTATTACAACTTCGTCGGCAACGTCCTCGGATACTCGGGCATGCCGGCTCCTACGAAGGCGTGGAGCTACGAATACCACGGCCTCTCCTCGCAGTTCCCGACCGTCTGGGTCATCGGCACCACGACGAGCGACGTGCAAGCCACCCAGGCTCAGAGCGACGCCACCTACGCGCGAATCCTGCGGCACGGCAATTACGACTACGCCGTCAACAACGCCACCGTCTGGGACGCGACCATCGCCCGGCACGACCTGCCGCCCTCGCTGTACCTGACCACGGCGCCGACTTTCTTCGGCTCGAATGCCTGGCCCTGGGTCACGCCGGAAGGGACGACGCCGCTCGCGACGCTTCCCGCCCGAGCGCGCTTCGACAGCATGTCGCACTGACGGCGTTCGGCGGCCGGGCTTTCTCATGGAATTTCTAACGAGGTTGCGCCTCAGACCGACGAGGCATGTCGAGACGGTTGCGGCGCAGCCTCGCGTCGATACTTGATAGTCAATGGTTGATAGTTCTCGGCGCAAATCCGGCTCGGCAAAACTTGACTCAAGTGCATCACGTTCGCGCCCTCAAGGCCTCTAGCGGCCGGGCGAGCTCAATCCGCGTCATTTGACCGAGAGCGCTTGGTGCGGCGAACCGCGCGCCGCGGGGCCGGCGCCGTGGGGTGGCCGGCGTTGACACCGCGCGCGGGGAGTGCTTCATGTCGACGCCGTAGGCCAAGCCCCTTCGCCGGGCGCGCGGCTGGCGCGGGCCCCAAGGCGGTCTTGGACGGAGAAACGCGATGTATTCCGCCTTTCGCGCCCGTTCCCCCGCCTTCTTCCTGCCCGTCTCGGTGTTGGCCGCGCTCGCCTGCAGCGTGAATGGCGCGCGAGGCCAGTCCGCCGCCGTTCCCGCGGTTTCCGCCGCGAGCGTCCCGCGGTTCGGCGACAGGCTTTCCGACGCGCATCCCCGCAGAGCGCCGCCGACCATCGACACGACCGGCCTCATCGCTCCCGAGCGCCGGACGCTCTGGCACCCAGGCCTCGGCGCCGTCGGCGGCATTCCGGAGCGGACCGCCGTCTGCGCGACGGTGGCGCCGAGCGGAGAGGATGACACCGAGGCGCTCCAGTGGGCCATCGATGCCTGCCCCGAAGAGAAAGTCGTGCAGCTCGCCGCCGGGGTCTTCAAGCTCACGAAGGCCTATCTCCCCTTGAAGATGAAGTCCCGCATCACGGTCCGCGGGGCCGTCGACGAGCGCGGCAGGCCGAGCACGCGCTTCGTGCTCCCGAACTCGCGGGACGGGGGCGCCTTCGTCTTCGGAGAGGGCGGCCCGGACCAGGGGTTCTTGCGCCAGCCGGTCGACCTCTTGGCCGATGCCCCCAAGGAGTCCAACAGCGTCCTGCTGGCGCGCGACCCGGGCTACGTCCCCGGAGAGATCGTCACGATCGACCAGAAGTTCGACCCCGCGCTCATTTGGCTGAACCCGATTCATTTCAACGGCCCGCCCACCGCCGCCCACCCCAACGGGACCGAGGCCAATCGGTTCATGTTCTGTCGGGAAAATCGAATGATCGGCCAGTCCCTGGAGATTCAATCGGTCACGGGGGCGGGGCCCTTCAAGGTCACGTTCACGACGCCGCTGCACACGAGCTATCTCGCGGCGAATGCGGCGCAGGTCGTCCGCCACTCCCGTTACAAGGACGTCGACAACATCATCACCTCGCCGGTGAAGTTTGCAGGCCTGGAGAACGTCGCCATCGAAGGCGGGCATTACAACGGAGCGGTGAACCTCACGGGCGTGGCCTATTGCTGGCTCAAGAACGTCGAGGTGTCGCGGTGGCTCACGCCCGGCATCACGTTCTGCCGCACCGTGCTCAGCGTCCTGCGCGACTCCTATGTCCACCAGGCCCAGGACCCGAACCCCGGCAGCGGCGGGTATGCGCTGGACATCAATTGGCACTCCGCCGACAACCTGATCGAGAACAACATCGTCTGGGCGGCGAACAAGGTCATCGTGATGCGTGCGAGCGGCGGGGGCAACGTCGTCGGATACAACTATTTCGAGGACGGTTTCGGCTCTTTCTATCTGACCATCCCCGAGGCGGGCGCCAACGCGTCTCACTTCGCGGGCTCGCACATGGAGCTGTTCGAGGGCAACCAGTCCTGGAACCTGATGGGCGAAGCGGTCTGGGGCAACAGCCTTTGGATCACCTTCTTCCGGAACAACGCCACGAGCCTGCGCAGAAACTTTCAGGGAACGCCGTACAAAGACGGGAGCGATGTTTCGCACGTCGACAACGATTTTCAGAAGGATGCCGGCGGGCGCTCCATGGTCGTCCTCGCCGCCACGCACGACTATTACAATTTCGTCGGCAACGTCCTGGGCTACCCCGACATGCCGCCCCCGAGCCGCCCGTGGATCTACGAGCACCGCGGCCTCACGCCCAGGTTCCCGGCGGTCTGGAACCTCGGCACAACCTCCGACGACGTGCGGGCTTCGCAGGTGCAGAGCGATGCCACGGTGTACCGCACGCTGCGCCATGGAAACTTCGACTTCGCGGTGCGCAACACCATCGTATGGGACCCGACCGTTCGCCGGCGGGACCTGCCGCCCTCCTTGTACCTGAGCGCGCGGCCGCCGTTCTTCGAGGCGAATCCGTGGCCATGGGTCGTCCCGGAGGGCGAGTCGCGAAAGCTCGAGACCCTTCCCGCGCGAGCGCGCTTCGACGCGCTCCAGCGCTGACGCGCGCCCGTCGCCGGTACGGTCTTCGGCTCTGGGCGTCCCGCCGCCTCCGCTCGGCCTGCCCAGGGCGCTCGAACCCCCACCCCCCCTTGCGTGGCACAGGGTCTTGCCCGTAGGATTCCTTCACGTGGGATGCGCGCCTCAAGGGTCGAGCGAAACAGCGCAGTCCAGCCTGTACCTCACCTTGAGACGCGCCGAATGTCGAGCAAGACGAACAAAGCCGATTCGCCGTACATCCCGTCGCTCGACGGTTTACGCGCCATTTCCATCCTCATCGTCTTCTTCAGCCATGCGGGGCTGAGCGGAATCATTCCCGGCACCTTCGGCGTGACGGTCTTCTTCTTTCTGAGCGGCTTTCTCATCACCACCCTCTTGCGCCAGGAGTGGGCGAAGACGGGTCGGATCAGCCTCGGGCAGTTCTACCTGCGCCGCGTGCTCCGTATCTTTCCGCCGCTGTACCTCTCCATCATCGCGGCGTCCGCGGTCTGCCTCGCCGGCTTGGTGCCGGCCGTCCTGACGTGGAAGGCGTTCTTCGCGCAAGGGCTTTTCCTCGCGAACTATTTCGAAATCTTCGCGAATGCCTTCGGCATGCCGCCGAGCATGGTCGTCCTCTGGTCGCTCGCCGTCGAGGAGCACTTCTACGCCTTCTTTCCGCTCCTCTACATCGGCTTGCGCAAGGCGAATGCCGCCCCGGCGCGCCAGGCGCAGATCCTGGTCGCACTGTGCGCCGCCGTGCTGGTGTGGCGCGTCGTCCTCGTCCATGTTCTGGGGGTCGGCACCGTCGACGGTTCGCAGGGCTGGCATCGCATGGCGCAGGCCACGGACACGCGCCTCGACGGAATTCTCGCGGGCTGCATCCTCGCCATCTACGGCAATCCGCACTTGGACGGCACGCGGATAAAGGAGGCGGTCTGGAAGTACGCGCTCTTGCCGCTGGGCCTGGCGACGCTCCTGTTCTGTTTCGTCTACCGGAGCGAGGACTTCCGCGAGACCTACCGGTATTCCTTCCAGGCCTTGGCGCTCGCCCCGGTGTTCGTGGTGGCCGTGCGCTATCCGACCTGGTGGCTCATCCGCCCGCTCAACTGGGCGTGGATGCGGCGGCTCGGCGTTCTCTCGTACTCGTTCTACCTGCTCCACAACGTCGTCGTCGGCGTCGTCGACGCACTGGTGCCCGCGCCGATGGTCGCGCGAATGGTCCTTTCCTTTGCTCTGTCGTACGGCGCGTCGGCCTTGGCCTTCCGAGTCGTCGAGAAGCCGTGCGCCGAGCTTCGCAAGCGCCTGTCGGCGCGCTCTCAGGCGAAGCCGCCCGCAGTTATCGCCGGGACGCCCGCGAGCCCCGCCTAATCGGTAAGGCGCCCCGCGGTCGCCGCGTTGAGAACCAATAGGCGCTGGACGAAGCCGCCCGCGGCGGCGGCCGGGACGTAGGCGGATCTGGGGCGTTGACGTAGGTATATTGATTTAAGGAGTCGTTTCGCGAGGCGCGCCCGTCACGGGCATCACGATGGTGAACGTGGTTCCTTTTCCGGTCTCGCTCTGGAAGCTGAGCGCGCCGCCGTGCTTCTCCACCACGATGGATCGCGAGATGGCGAGCCCTTGGCCGGTCCCCTTGCCCACCTCCTTCGTCGTGAAAAAGGGGTCGAAGACCCGCTCTCGGACCTCCTCTGGGATGCCGCAGCCCGTGTCCTCGATGGCGATCCGCACTGAGTTGTCCTCGTACCTCGTCCGCACGCGGATGTGACCTTTCTGGCCGGTCTTGGCGACGACCTCGCCGATCGCGTGCGCGGCGTTGACGAGGAGGTTGAGGAAGACCTGGTTCATATCGCTCAAGTGGCAGCTCACCGGCGGCAGCGCTCCGAAGTCGGTTTCGACTTCGGCCAGGTGCTTGAGCTCGTTGCGCGCGATGGTCAGCGTCGTCATTAGCGCGCGGTTCAGGTCCACCGGCTGCTTCTCCCGCAGGCCCGGGTGCGCGAACTCCTTCATCGCGCTCACCAGAGTCGAGATCCGCGAGATGCCGTCCTTCGCCCGCTCGAAGGCCGCGGGCGCGTTCTCCTCTGCGTAGGCGAGATCGGCCGCCTCCTCCGCGCTCGAGATCTCCTGGCGCACCGACGCGAGGCTCGCGCCGGCCTCGAGCGCCGACAGGCTCTCGCGGTATTTCGACACGACCCTGCTCAGATCGCGAAAGCTCTCTTCCAAGAATGCGACGCTGTCGCCCACGAACTGCGCGGGCGTGTTGATCTCGTGCGCGATCCCCGCCGCGAGCTGCCCCACCGACTGGAGCTTCTGCCCATGTCGCAGCTCCAGCTCGAGCTGCTTCTGGCGCTCCTCGTCCGTCACGTCCGACAGGACGACCAGGAGGCGCGTCCACCCCTCCTCGGTCCCCACCGGCCGCAGCTCGAGATGGAGTATGCGCCCTCGGGCGCTGAGCCTGCTCGGCACCTGTTGGAGCAGCGCGCCGAGCGGCTTGTCGCCACTCATGGCCTTCGCGAACCAGGCGCCGAACCCGTGCGCATAGCGCGCGTCGGCGCGCGCGAGCACCTCTTCCCACGAGCTTCCCTCGGCGATGGGGCCGAACCAGGACTGGGCCATCGCCGACGCCTCGCTGGCGACGCGGCCCTCGCGGTCGATGGTGAGCAGCCCTTGCCTCACGGCGCCGAATACGCCCTCGAGGTCGCTGTTGCGCTGGCTCAACTCGAAGGTGCGCTTTCGAACGCGCTCCTCCAGGTCGCGATTGAGGGTTCGAAGTCCTTCCTCGGCCTCCTTGCGCACCCCGATTTCTCGGCGGAGCTCGGATTGGAATTGGCGCAGTTGGTCGCGCATCCACGTGAAGCTCGAAACCATCTCGCCGACCTCGTCGGCGCTGGCCGAAGGAAGCGGGGCAGCGAAATCCTGTCGGGCCAGGCCGCGCGCGGCGGTGGCCAGCTGAGCTATCGGCCTCCGGACGGCAAGCTCGAGGATCCCCATTGCCGCGGAAATCGTGACCATGAGCGCGCCGAGCATCGACCACGCCACACGTCCAATCTCCTTTTGATCTCGCGCGATTCTTTCGCCCGGGTCCACGTCGACTTCGAGCCAAGCGAACGCGCTGCCGAAGGGCGCGATCTCCCTCACCAGGGTCCGCGCGCGCGACTTTCGCGGCGCGGCCGCCGGCGAGCCGGGCACTCGAAGCGGATAGATCTGCCGGCGCCGGCTATCGAGGAGGCGCAGGGCCACCCATTCGCGGTTCTTGGCGCGCAGGGCGTCGAGGTTCTCGTAGACGAGGTCGACCTGGTTGCCGAGCAGCAGCGGAATCAGGCCTTCCGCGACGGTGTCGAGATGGCGATCGACCAGATGGAAGTAGTCGGCTTCCGCCTTCGCCAAGGTGCGCGGTATCCAGATTCCGTAGAGGCCCGCGGCAATCAGGGCGGTCGTGACGAACAGGGGGAGGAACAGCTTGACGCGCAGATTCATGGCGGCGCATCGATCCACTCGTGCTCCAGGTGCCATTGGGCCATCGGCAGAAAATCCTGCAGCGAGGTCGAAGTGGGCCGGGTCATCGGAATGGCCGACAGCAGGGTCTTCCCCCGAGGCGTTGCCGCCAGCTCGAACAGGGCGCTGCGCAGTTTCTCCCGCGCCGCCTCGGGGACTCGAGGGTGGGCTGCAATGGGATGGGAGGGCACCTCGCCGGTGGAGTAAAGAATGCGGAGGTTTTCGCGGATCGCGGGCTTTTGCTCTCGAAGAGTCTTTTCTACCCCGCCGCCCGCGTCAGCCAGGCCATTGACGACGTGCAGGTACACCGAGCTATGCGACCTCGCGTTCAAGAGGCGCATGGAGATGTGGTAGACGCGCTTGAGCTCGGATCGCAAGAGCATGCTCGCCCCGAGGGCGTTGGGCGAGGGAACCGCGAGCAGCTTGCCGTCGAGGTCCTTGACCTCGCGGACCGGGCTGTCCTTGGCCACGACCAGAATTCCTCGAAGGGGTTCGGCATCGTGAACCAGCGGGATGTATCCCGAGCTCTTCTCTCTCACAACAAGGTAGGGGTTTGTATAGATGAAATCGAAGCGTTTCTCCTCAACTCGGCGTTCGAACTCGGGTATGTCGGCGGTGCCGACCAGGTTGAGCTTGAACCCCGTGCGCTTCTCCAGCTCGTCGAGGAGGGGTTTCCAGATGGAGAAGAGCTTGCGCTGCTCGAACTGAGGAACGACCGAGAAAGTGTAGGCCTCTTCGCCTCGCGCGGCCGGTGCGGCCCCGAAGGCTATCGCGAGAAGCAGCGCGCGGCTCACGGTCCGTCGGACCGCGCCAGGGGGGATTCTTGGAAGGGGAATGGGGCACCTCCCGAAAACCTTCCGTCCATCATTAAATCTTTCACGTTCTGAGCCAACCTTGCTGGGGCTCGACCCCTCAGCCAAGGCTGACCGGTCTGGCCGGGTCCGGACGCGCCTCGAGCGGGAGTCGGCGGCTACGGAGGGTTTGCCTCAGACCGAGTTCGAGTCCACGGCGCTCGCACGCGCCTGCCGGAAAGGCCCTCCGCTGGAAATGCGGTCGCTTTGCCGCCCGGGATGGGCTCCTCGCGCGAGGCGAGCTCCGGCCGCTCCCGCTGGCCGGTGGGGCCTCGGCGACCCTCGTTCGGTCGGCGACCCAGCCCTGTCGCCTCCAGCGCGCCCGGCAGCGGCCTCGCGGCGCGGCTCCGCCGTCCGAATCAATTCGGTTCCGGGAGCCGGGCTCGCCATGGCGATGGGTTCGGGCCGCGCGCGAGAGGGGCCCGCGCTCGCACGCTCAGGGGAGGGCTTGCGCCGCGGCGAGCCCCGCCTGCTGGAGCGCCTGGAGCATGTGCCGGGCGACGACCTCGGCGCCTCGGTCGGTGTAGTGCACCTGGTCGTAGAAATACTCGGGGGTCCGCGGCACCGCCGCGTCGACGTCGGCCAGCGGGGCGCCCATCTCGCGGGCCACGCGGCGGGTGGCGTCGTTGATGCGGCGCGCGGCGTCGAGCAGGCCCTCCTCCGAGAAGTCGATGTGCCAGGTGCGCTCGGCCGAGAGCAGGAACGCGTGCTGCGCCTTGTTGTCCTCGCGCGCGAGCGTCGGGTAGGTCGCGAGGACGGGCTGGATGCCCTTGTCGCGCAGGAGCTGGACAATCTGGCGCAGGTGCGCCTCGTAGGCGGCGACGTTCTCGGGCGGCAGCGCGTCCAACGGCGCGCGGCCCTGCAGCTCGGACTGCTCGATGGCCCGCAGCGAGCGCTTCAGGGCGCGCGTCCGCACCGCGAAGAGGAGCGACTGCGGCAGGGCCTGGGCGAGGCGCAGCTTGAGCTTCGCCAGCGAGCGCGGGCGCAGGGACGCCCAGCGGTCTGACTGCGGCCCCGGTCTCGGCGCTCGGCTCGGGTCCGGCGGACCGCGCAGGCCGGAGGAGGCCTCGTTCAGGACGTTGAAGTAGAGGATGACCACGTCGGGCTGGAGCGGCAGCAGGTACTTCTCCAAATATTGGACGCGCGACCAGCGCGAGGTCCCCACCACCGAGGCGTTGATGACCTCCGCCTGGGGCTGCGACGGCTCGAGCAGGCGCGAGAGCCGCGACGGCCAGTCGCCCCCCTCGCTCTCGTAGAGGCCGAAGCTCTCCGACTGGCCCAGGCAGATGATTCGCCTTCTCCCGGGCGCCTTTTCCCGCGCCACTTCCTCGCCGCGAAAGCCCAGCGAGTTGATCCGCCACTTCTCGAAGCGCGCGCCGGGCGCGTTGCGCGGGATGCCGTCCGCGTCCACCTCGCGGAGCATCTCGGACTCGTAGCGCCCGAAGAAGGGCGCGCCGAAGGTGAGGCGGTCGTCGATGCGGGCCGCGAGCTCCAGGCAGACCAGGAAGACGAGGGTCCACGAGGCCCACCGCAGCAGGCGCGGGAGCCGGGGCGAGGGCGGTCCGGGGAGATTAGAACTGCTCATAGATGAAGCCTTGCGCGGCCGCTCCGAAGAAGGCGACGAGGTAAAACAGGGCGGCGTTGAGCGCAGTGCTGGCGAGCTGGCCCGGCCAGCTCCGTTCGGCGGGCGCGGGGTCGGCCTCGGCCAGGTCGCGGAAGCGGGGGCGCAGCGCCGCGCCAAAGGCGACGAGCGCCAGCGCGAAGGCGAAGCGGCCCGGCCCCTGGCCCAGGTAGAGCAGGGCGTTCAGGTCCTGGCCGCGCGCGAGCCGGGCGAGCGTGGAGGGCAGGCCGGTGACGAGATGGCTGGCCGCGAACGCGGCGTCGGAGAGCGAGGCGGCGCGGAAGAGATCCACGCGAGGCACACCAGGTGGAAGGTCGCCAGGACTTGGAGCGCCGTGTAGAGCCGCGTGCCGCCGACGCCGGTCGCCTTCTGCCAGCGCTGCTGGAAGGGGCGCGCGAGCATCGCCGCGCCCAAGAAGA
Organism: uncultured delta proteobacterium; assembly: GCA_963772225.1. Lineage (GTDB taxonomy): Bacteria > Myxococcota > Myxococcia > Myxococcales > UBA5297 > CAVYWD01. The sequence continues at coordinate 448,322 of CAVYWD010000003.1, forward strand.
GGCCGTGCAGCAGGCCCCAGGCGACGAAGCCCCACGTCGCGCCGTGCCAGAGCCCGGAGACGAGGAACGTGGCCAGGAGCGCCAGCGGCGTCCCCCAGGTCCGATAGTCGCGCAGGACGATCTGCAGCGGCCGGAACACGTAGTCGAGGAGCAGTGAGGAAAATGAGATGTGCCAGCGGCGCCAGAACTCGGAGACCGACGTCGACAGGTAGGGCGAGCGGAAGTTCGGGCTCAGGCGGAGGCCGAAGAGGCGCGCGACGCCGATGGCCATGTCGGTGTAGCCGGCGAAGTCAAAGTAGAGCTGCGCCGCGAAGAGGTAGGTCGCCACCAGGACCGCGACGCCCTCGTGCCGGTGCACGTCGCCGTAGACGACCTGGACGAACGGCGCGAGCGCGTCCGCCACGACCACCTTCTGGAACAGGCCCCAGAGGATGAGCTGCGCGCCGACCGCGAGGTCCGCGAGCCCCAGGCGGCGCGGCTCGGCGAGCTGTGGCAGCAGCGCTTCCGCCCGCTCGATGGGGCCCTGCACGACCTTGGGGAAGAACGCCAGGTAGAGCGCAAACCGGCCCAGGTGGCGCTCGGCGGGGACGGCCTCGTCGTGCACGTCGAGCAGGTACGAGACCGCCTGGAGCGCGTAGTACGAGACGCCGATGGACGCGAACAGAGCGCCGGTGGGGAGCCCGAGGTGGAGGCCGAGCGCGCCGCCCAAGGCGTTCAGGTTCTCGGCCGCGAACCCGACGTACTTGAGAACGCCGAGCGCGCCTAAGGAGACGGCGAGCCCCAGCCAGAGCAGCGCCCGGCGGCGCTCGGGCCGGGCCTCCTTCTCCATCAGTCGCGCGCACGAATACGAGGCGAGCGTGACGCCGGCGAGCACTGCCAACAGGTAGGGGACCGCCAGCGAGGCGTAGAAGGCGTAGCTCGCGACCAAAAGAACGAGCCACCGCCATCGCCGGCCGGCGAGGAGCGACAGCGCGAGGACCCCGAGGAGGAACGGGGCGAAGCGGATGGACGTGAAGGTCATGGCGGACGGCGAAGCGCGCTCGGCAAAGGGGCCGCTCGCCGGAGGCGCCGGACCTCGAGGGAGCGGGCGCCTGAAGCTCGGCGCGAGGGCGCCTCTTAGGACGGCGAGGCGGTCTTCTTGTCCACCAGCGCCTGCAGCTGGCCGACGTTCTTGAGCCGGACGATCCTGGGTCTTGAAGCGGACCTTATAGGCGTCCTCGACCGCGCTGATGATGCCGACGTGGCTGAGGGAGTCCCAGCCCGGCACCGTCCCGGCGGTCGTGTCGTCCTGGATGTCCCATTCGTCCAGCTTCAGCTGGGCCAGGATGACCTTCTTGAGCCTGTCAGAGACCATGTCGCAAAGTCCTCCTTACTTCGGGGCGCCCTGCTCCAGAATGCGGGCCCGGTTGGTGGAGCGCGCCGGCTTTCCGGCGGAGCTCTTGATGAGCCAGCGCGGCGGCACCAGATACACGCGCGCGATGGTCACGTCCATGGCCATGCCGGCCTTGAGGATGGCCATGCGCAGGGCCTTCTTGTCCGCCTCGGATTCGGCCTCGGTCTCGGCGATGACGCAGAGCACCTCGGTGCCGACGCTCTCGTCGTCGGCGCCGAAGGCGACCACGCGCCCGGCGAGCGCGCCCGGCACCTTGCCCACCGCGTCCTCCACGTCCTCCGGGAAGACGTTGTTGCCGGCGACGATGACGAGGTCCTTCTTGCGGCCGACGACGAAGCACTCGCCCTTATGGAAGAAGCCGTAGTCGCCGCTGTAGTACCAGCGGTCCTTGAGCACCTCGGCCGTCTTCTCCGGGTAATTCCGATAGCCGTCGAAGAGCGAGACCGAGGTGATGGCGATCTCCCCGACCTTGCCCTCCGGCGCGTCCTTGCGCTCTTCATCGACGATGCGCACCGAGACGCCCGATACCGGCGTCCCCGAGGAGACGCAGACGCGCCCGGCGGCGCCGTCGGCCAGGAGCTTCACGTTGCCCTTCGAGAGCTCGGCGCGGTCGACCGTGAGGCGGCGCGCCTCGTGCCCGGGCGGGGTCTGGGTCACGGCGAAGGTGGTCTCGGCCATGGCGTAGCAGGCGGTGAGCGCCTCGCGCCGAAGGCCTTGGGGCGCGAACCGCGCAAAGAGCTTGTCGTGGCTCTCGGCGCGCACCGGCTCGCTGCAGTTGACGAAGAGCCGCATGCTGTCCAGCCGGACGCCCTCGAGGTCGTCGTCGCGGACGCGCTCGGCCATGAAGTTGTAGGCGAAGTTCGGCAGCCAGCAGAGCGTGCCCTTCTCGCTGGAGATGGCCGAGAGGAGCAGGGACGGCGCCGAGACCCACTCCATGGGGCTGAGCTGCACGAGGGGCACGCCGTAGACGAGCGGCAGGTAGAACGCCGCGATGAGCCCCATGTCGTGGTACAGGGGCAACCAGCTGACGATCTTGTCGTTCCGCGTGAGCCCGATGGCCTCGGCGTAGCGCCGGATGTGCTCGAGCACCGCGTGGTGCGAGAGCACCACCGGCTTCTGCAAACCCGTCGTGCCGGAGGAGTGCTGCAACAGGCACGGGTCGTTGCCGTTGGTGGGTGGGTGGACGGCGATGGGCCCGTCCCAGCGCTCGGCGCCGGCGAGCCAGTCGAACGGGTACAAAATGTCCTTGATGGTGCTGCCGGGCCCGCCGACCAAAGGCGCCACGGTCTCGGTGAGGTCGTGCTCGGTGAGGATGTGGTCCAGGCCGGAGCGCGAGGCCATGCCGCGCAAGCCGTCGCGGAACTTGTCGGCGTGGAGCCGAGCGTTGGGGTAGGCCAGCACGGCGGGCAGGGCGCCCAAGCTCGCGACGCCCAGGTACACCGGGTAGAAGAACCGGCTGTGGCGGATGACCAGCGCGCAGACGTCGCCCGCGCGAACGCCCCGGTCCTGCAGGGCGCGGGAGACGGCCGAGGCCGCGTGAACCAGCTGGCCCCACGACCAGCGGTAGGGCTCCTCGTCGAAGGCGAGGTGGACGATGGCTTCGCGGTCCGGGGTCTCCTCCGCGTGCCGTCGCCAATGATCCCAGGTGGAGCTGTGGCTGCGAATTTCGAAGGGGGGATCGTTCATCGCGTGAGCACCTGTCTCGTTGCCGTCCCGCCAAGGCCCTGGGCGTCGCTCGTCGTCAGGCCGCCGGGCCGATTGGCTGTGGAGCGTCCCACAGGTCCCGGCGACGTGGCAAGGGCGGGACCTGGCGCCGCCAACTCGCGCCAACCCCGGCGAAAGGCGGCGTTTTGCGGGCCTCCAATCGCTATGGCAGACTTCGCCGGCACGCCAGCTGTCTTCGGGCGCGGGCCGCCGCTTCCTTGGGTGAAACGACTCCGGCCTCGCGCCGCGGCGAAATGCCTCCCGCACCTCGTGAAGGAATCCATGCGCATCCTCCTCATCGCCGAGCTCGCGAATCCCGACTGGGTCAGCGTTCCTTTGGAGGGCTATTGCCTTTACGAGGCGCTCTCCCGCGTCGCCGACGTCCACCTGGTCACTCAGGTCCGCAACGAGGAGAACCTCCGCAAGGCAGGCGTGGCGGCGGATTGGTTCACGGCGCTCGACAACCGCTCGGTGGAGCAGCCGCTCTACCGCGCCGCCGCGTTTCTGCGAGGGACCAAAGACCCCGGCGGCGTGGGCCAGACCATCAACACCGCCCTGAGCACCTTCGCCTATTACTGGTTCGAGGTGATGCTCTGGCGGCGCTTCGGCGGCCGGATCCGCGCCCGCGAGTTCGACGTCGTCCACCGGCTCACGCCCTTGAGCCCGACCATCCCCAGCGTCATCGCGCCCGGCTGCGCCAAGGCGGGCGTCCCGTTCGTCGTCGGGCCCTTGAACGGCGGCCTCCCGTGGCCGCGCATGTTCTCGCGCGAGCGCCACCAGGAGAAGGAGTGGCTCACCTACGTGCGCGACGGCTACAAGCTCATGCCCGGCTACCGCTCGACGCGCCGCCGCGCGGCGGCCATCATCGCCGGCTCGCGCGACACGCTGCGCCAGGTCGCCTCCGCCTACCGCGAGAAGTGCGTCTACATCCCGGAGAACGGCCTGGACCCGAAGCGCTTCGACCTTTCGGGGTCCGCGGCCTCCTCCGAGCCGGTCGCCGCGCCGCTGCGCGTCGCTTTCGTCGGCCGGATGGTTCCCTACAAGCTGCCCGGGCTGGTCCTGGACGCGGCCCTGCCGCTCCTCCAGCAGAACCTCGCCCACGTCGACTTTTACGGCGACGGACCCGAGCTCCCAAAGCTCAAGGAGAAGGTCGCGGCCGAGGGCCTCTCGGGCGCGGTGACCTTCCACGGTGGGTTCGCCACGACCAGCTCCGCGAGGGCCTCGCCAAAGCCCACGTCTTCGCCTTTCCCAGCGTCCGCGAGTTCGGCGGCGCGGTGGTGCTGGAGGCGATGGCGCAGGGGCTCGTGCCCATCGTGGTCGACTACGGAGGTCCCGGGGAGCACGTCAGCCCGAGCACCGGGTATGCCATCCCCATGGGCCCGCCGGAGGCGATCGTCGAGGGCCTCCGCTCAGCGTTGCAGGAGCTGCTTCACCACCCGGAGAAGATCCGCCCCATGGGCGAGAAGGCGCGGGAGCGCGTGCGCCGGCACTACACCTGGGACGCGAAGGCGGCGCAGGTCATGGAGGTCTATCGCTGGGTCCTGGGCCAGCGCGGCAAGCCCGACTTCGGCATGCCGCTGCCGGATTGATTCATTTCAATTGGCCGCCCGCCCGGCCCTAAAGGGACCGGGCTACGCGTGGGAAGCCGGCTGAAGCCGGCTGGGGGCGGGAGGGTTGCACCGGCCTCTAGACTTCCATGGCCCCGGCTATCCCCGCTGCAGGCGCTTGGAGAAGTACTCCGCGGTTTTCTTGAGCCCGGTCTCGAGGTCGACCTTCGGGCTCCAGCCCAGCTTGGCCTTGGCCAAAGAGATGTCGGGCTGGCGCTGCCGCGGATCGTCCTGCGGAAGGGGCTTGAACACGACCTTCGACTTCGAGCCCGTCAGCGCGATGATCTTCTGAGCGAACTCGAGGATGGTATTCTCCACCGGGTTGCCCAGGTTGACCGGCCCGATGAAGCCGTCCTGCCCCATCATCCGGATCATGCCTTCGACCAGGTCGTCCACGTAGCAGAACGAGCGCGTCTGCGACCCGTCGCCGTAGACGGTGATGTCCTCGTTCCGCAGCGCCTGCAGAATGAAGTTGGAGACGACCCGGCCGTCCTTCTCCGCCATGTTCGGGCCGTAGGTGTTGAAGATGCGGATGATGCGGATGTCGACCTGATTCTGGCGGTAATAGTCCATCATCAGGGTTTCGGCCACGCGCTTGCCCTCATCGTAGCAGCTGCGGATGCCGATGGGGTTGACGTGGCCCCAATACTTTTCGGTCTGCGGATGCTCGTTGGGGTCTCCGTAGACCTCCGACGTGGACGCGTGGAGAATTCGCGCCTTCACCCGCTTGGCGAGCCCGAGCATGTTGATGGCGCCCATGACGCTCGTCTTGATCGTCTTCACCGGGTTGTACTGATAGTGAATGGGCGACGCCGGGCAGGCCAGGTTGAAGATCCGGTCGACCTCCAGGAGGACAGGCTCGGTCACGTCGTGGCGGAGGAGCTCGAAACGGTGGTTGTCCATCAGGCGCGAGACGTTCTCTTTGCTGCCGGTGAAGAAGTTGTCGAGGCAGATGACGTCGTTCCCGGCGTCGAGAAGCCGCTCGCAGAGGTGAGACCCGATGAACCCGGCTCCGCCTGTGACCAAGATACGCATGGGCGCCTGATGCCTCCAGTGGAAGGAAACGGCCCGAAACTCGGCGATACTGCCAGAGCGGCCGCCGCCGGTAAAGCAGGCTCCCCCCCGGGCCTTCCCAGGGCCTTCCCCGGGCCTTCCCAGGGCCTTCCCAGGGCCTTCCCAGGGCCTTCCCAGGGCCGGCGAGGCCGGTCAGGTCGGTGAGGTCGCCGGCGGCCGCGAAGCCTCTCCAGCGCTCGCCGCTCGCTCAGGGGCTGCCTTCTAGCGCACGGCGGTGGAGAGCAGCTTCACGTAGGCCGCCTGGTAGTAGATGCCGGGCTCGGTGACCTCCCAGGAGGCGTCCGGCCAGCCGGCGTTCCAGTCCTTGTAGCTCTCTTGCGGGGGCTGGCCCGCGGGCGGCGCGGCGCGGCCGGAGTAGAAGGCGTTGGGGCCGCCGGGCACGTAGCCGGGCGCCGGCCCGCACTCCGAGGTCAAGGCGTTGTCCCACGGGCTGCCCGGGGCGAACCAGGCGTGGAAGAGCGCATTCGCCGAATGGCTCGCCCCGAAGCGCCGCATGTTGGTCAAATAGACCATTCCTAAGGGGTTCACGCCGTGGAAGTAGTGCAGGATCTCCAGGGCCCGCGCCTGGAACGGCGCTGGATCGGGGGCGAGCCGGTATTGGGCCATGTCCATGTTCGAATTGCCGATGTTCGCGCGCGGCTGATTGCTTCCCCAGTGATACGACCCGCTCGGCAAGTGAGCGCGATAAAGGTCCTGGTCGGGGTTGAAACCGTAGGTCTCCCCGTCCGCCAGGGCGTCGCGCGCCTTTCGGGCTTTGATGGCGCGGGCCACCTCGGGCGCGGCGTTGGGGAGCGCGGAATAGAAGAGCAACGCCTCGCCCTGCTCGGAGTCGTAGCGGGTCCAGGCCGGGTCCGGCGAGCCGGTCGCGGCGTCGGCGTAGGGCCGCGTCTTCGCATAGCTCGCCTGAATGAAAGAATTGTAATTCTCGTTCCCGGTGAGGGCGAACAGGTAGATGGCCGCGACGCCCGCGAGCTGCACCTGCACCTTCGGCGGGCGGTCCGCGCCGCCGCTGCGAACGGCTCCGTCATCGCAGTCGTCGCGCATGGGGTTCTGCTGGAATTGGTCGAAGGCGCGAATGGCCCGCGCTTTCAGGTCTGCGGCTTCGCTCGCCAGAGAATCGAAGCTCGAGAACACGAGCGCGGCGTGGGCGAACATGCCGGCCGCGGCGATGGTCGAAGAGGAGCAGGCGGGGACGTAATAGCGGGGGAGCCGGTCGCGGCTCGGGGGCGCCGCCCGGCCGTCCTTGAGGGTACCCACCTTCAGCAGCACCTCTCCGCCCGGGCGCTGCATCTTGCGGAGCCAGTCGATCTCCCATTTCACTTCATCCAGAATGTCGGGAATGCCATTTCCGGACTCGGGAATGTTGAAATCGTCGGTCCATGCCGCGGGGTTGTTCTGGTACGCCGTCAGGAGCTGGTGGACGGGCTGGCTGGCGTAGGTGACGTATTTGTTGGTGTCGCCCGCGTCGAACCACCCGCCGCTGACGTCCAGGGCCGTGGAGGCGTCGCCCTGCGATTTGACCGAGCGCGCCTCCAGGTCTTGGCCCGGCCCCAGATAGGCCGGCTCGTCGGTCCAGCATGGGTCGGCGAAGGGCGCCCGCTTGGCGAAGCCGCTGCGGTTGTAGAAGAACATGCGCGCCGCGGCCTTCAAGGCGCCGCGGTAAACGCCCTCGTCGATGGCGAACGGCGCCGAGCGGACGTTCCTTTCGACGTCGTGCACGTAATAGCAGCCCGGGGCGGCGACGCTCGAGAAGTCGAACCACCAGCCGCGGTCTCCGGAGGAGGCCTCGCGCTCGCCGCGGCGCCAGGGCGCGGGAGCTCCCGAAAAGATTGCGGCCGCGTCGGGCCAGCGCCGGAGCTCGTAGCGAGCGCCGGGCGTAAACGCGTCGGCCGAGTTGAACCCGACCTGCGGGTCGCTGATGACCGCCACCTTCGCATCGCCCGGCCGGTAGCCGAATTGGTCGACGAAGAGGTGGCGGGACTCCGGCGCCGCCGGCGCGCCCGCCACGGCACACGGCCCTTCGGTTCGCTGCCGCGCGTCGGCCGCCGCCGGGCCCCTCGCGCGCGGGCTCGCCGGACAGCTGCAGGAGCAGAGCGACAGCGCGACCAGCGATTCGAGGGCGCGGCGATGAAACCTCATGGGCAAGCCTCCGGGCGGCCGGCGCCGCATGCGCCAGAGAATCGATCAAGGCCCTCATCGGGTGCAAACGGATGGCGGCGGGCGAGGCTTGGTCGCCGCGGCCGGCCGCCGAGCGCTCGGGCCGCCTTGCCGGCCTCGGAACCGGTGAGAAGAGTTTTGGGGTTCACGGAGCGAGCGCCGAGCGTCGGCAGCCTTGCTCGGGTTAGGGATAGCGCGTCGGCCTTATTCGCGCGACGAGGAGAATGAAAAATGGGCACGTTCAAAGGTCGCTACGTTTGGTTCGATCTCATGACGACCGATGTCTCTCGGGCGAAGGCTTTCTACTCTGACGTCGTGGGCTGGAAGACCACGCCATGGTCCGGCGGCGATTACGAGATGTGGAGCGCGGGTGACACGCAGGTCGGCGGCTTGATGGCGGAGGCGCCGGAGGAGCAGCGGGCGGGGATGCCGCCCCGCTGGCTCGCCTATCTCGGGACCGAGGACGTCGATGCCACGTCGAAGAAAGCCAGGGAGCTCGGAGGGCACGTCTTGGTCCCCCCCAAGGACATCTCGGAGGTCGGGCGGTTCGCGGTGCTCGCAGACCCGCAGGGCGCTGCCTTCGCCATCTTCAAGCCGGCGGGCACGGGGGACGCGCCGGACACGCACGCGCTCGGAAGCTTTGGGTGGCTCGAGCTCAACACCACCGACTGGAAGGCCGCTTGGAGCTTCTATTCGGCGCTGTTCGGCTGGCAGAAGACGAGCTCCATGGACATGGGCCCGGAATTCGGCGAGTACTTCATGTTCGGGACCGATTTCAAGGAGTCCATCGGCGGAATGTCGAACGCCGCGAACATCATGAAGTCGCCGGCCCATTGGCTGCCCTACGTGAACGTCAAGAACGCCGACGAGGCCGCCCAGAAGATCGAAAAAGACGGCGGGAAGGCCTTGAATGGCCCCATGGACGTCCCCGGCGGCGGCCGGATCGCCCAGTGCGTGGACCCGCAAGGGGCGATGTTCGCCGTGTTCTCGGAGAAACATTGACGGATGGGCAGCGGGCCTCGGCCATCGGCGGCTCGGCGAGCCAGCGATGCTCGGCTCCCGGCAGGGACAACCGCATGGACGAGACCGAAGACAAGTCGACCGGCGCCGCGCCTTCTTTCGCGGCGGGCGACGTCGCGGCCTATTTCAACGCCGATCACGCGGCCCGCTACGACCGCCGCATTCGACAGCGCTGCCCGACCTACGAAGGTCTGCACCGGGCGCTGGGCTCGTCGCTGGTCCGGCTGCCCCAGGCGGCCCAGGTGCTGGTCGCCGGCGCGGGGACCGGCTGGGAGATTCTCACGCTCGGCCGGCGCTTCCCCTCGTGGCGCTTCCTCGCGGCCGACCTCTCCGCCGGCATGCTCGACGCCTGCCGCCGCCGGGTCGCGGAGGCCGGGATGGCCCCGCGCGTCGCCTACCGTTGCGGCGACCTGCGGTCCTTCGAGGCAACTGAGGAATTCGACGCCGCCACGTCGGTCTTCGTCTCCCACTTCATCCTGGAGCGGGCCGACCGGCTCGCCTTCTACCGGTCCGTCGCGAGGAGCCTCAAGCCCGGCGCCACGTTCATCCTCGCCGACCTCTTCGGCTCGCCGGGCACGTCCCAGTTCTCCCTGCTCTTCGAGGCCTGGCTCGCCTCCTTGGCCGAGCAAGGCGCGAGCGCCGAGGACCTGGTGAAGGAGCGGGCGCACCTGGGGGCCGACATCGCCTTCCTCCCTGAGGCGGAGCTCCTGTCGCTGTTGGATGAGGCGGGCTTCGAGTCGCCCACCCGCTTTTTCCAGACCTGGCTTTTCGGGGGCTGGTTGATGAACAAGCGCTCGAGCTGACGCCCCGCTTCAGCGCCGCCCGTGCGCCCCTTGGCCGGGGTCTCGGCAGAGCAGCCCATCCGGCGAGAGGAGCCTCACCGGCTCTGGGAGCTGCCCTCGCCGGGCAGCCGAACGAGCCGGAGCCTTTCGCGGCGGCCCGCCGAACCCCCGGCGCGCTCCGGGCCCCGGCAGATCTGGCAGTCGCGCCGGCCGGTGCCGCTGCACTCTGGGCAGTCGCGCCGGTTGCCCCCTTGGCATCGGGGGCACGACGCGCTCCCGCCGCAGCCGCAGGTGATCTGCCCGAAGCCGAAGCACTCGAAGCAGCTCTCCAGCCCCGTGTCGTTGCAGCGAAGGCATCCGTGCATGGCTCGCAGCTCCTGTCCGTCGGCGGGAGATGGCGCGCCCGCCGTTCACCGCGAGCAGGATGCCTCCGCATGCGCCCGGCGCGCGACTGCCCACTCAAGGGATGCCCGGCGCAAGGTCGACTTTCGGATGGCTAGGCGGTCTTCTCCTGCGACAGCGACGCCGCGATGGCCTTGAACACCGAGTCGTCGCAGAGCTCGATCTCCCGGCCGACGGACTCGACGCGCTGCACGGCGCGGGTGATGAACCGCTCCGCGAGCTCGGCGCGCTCCGGGAAGCGCTCCGCCTGATGCGCGAGGACCTTCGCGATGGCGACGTCGGCGAGCATCCGCGTGAGCCGCTCGGCGTGGAGCAGGCCGTGCGAGAAGTCGGCCTTCACGTCCCAGCGGCGCAGGAAGTCGCGGGTGAGGTAGCGGCCCCAGTCGGCGAGGTCCTTGCCCTTGATGCCCTCCCACTCGCCCTTCAGCTTCTTGCCGAAGATGCGCAGCATGATGGTCTCGGTCGTGCGGTACACGTAGCTGTCGGCGCGGTAGACCTCGCGCATCAGCGGCGAATTGGCGGTGCGCGCGAGCACCCGCGCCCGCGTGAAGCGCCGCAGGAATCCCGCGGGGTCGCGCGCCGACCAGAGCAGGTGGTCCTTGGTGGCCATCAGCGCCTGGATCTGCGAGGTGCCCTCGTAGATGGGCAGCACGATGGCGTCGCGCAAATACTTGTGGGCGCCGGTCTCGTCGATGTAGCCCATGCCGCCGTGGATCTGCACGGCGTCCCGGGCGATCTCCACGGCCTTCTCGGCGGCGATGTACTTGAGCAGCGGGGTGAGCCTTCGCGCCTTGCGCGAGAGCTTCTGCTGCCGCGCCTTGAGCCGGGCCACCTCCTCGGGGTTCTGGGGCGGGGCCTGCTTGAGCTTGAACTCCAGCCGCTGCGAGACTTCCAGCGCGTTGAGCGCCTCGACCCCCAGCGCGCGCACCGCCGAGATCCACATCTGCATGTCCAGGAGCTTCTCGGCCACGAGCTCGTGCTGGGCGATGGGCTTGCCCATGGCCCAGCGTTCCTGGGCGTAAGCGCGCGCCTGCCGGTACGCCGCCTCGGCCAGGCCGATGGACTCGAAGCCGACGTTGATCCGCGCCGAGTTCATCAGCGCCAGCATGTACTCGAAGCCCTCGCCGCGCTTGCCGATGAGCTCGCCCCAGCTGTCCTCGTAGAGGAGCGACACCGTGGCCGAGCCGTGGTGGCCCAGCTTCTCTTCCACCTTGGTCACCTGCACGTTCTTGACCCGCTCCCCGTTCTTCTCGAGGGTGCGCGGCACCATGAACAGCGAAAGCGCCTTCAGCCCCCCGAGGTCGTCGGCGCTCGACTTCTCGTCCTCGGTCTTGGCGAGCACCAGCTGGTAGTGGCCGTGCCCCGAGGTGATGAAGATCTTCTCGCCATTCAGGCGCCAGGCCCCGTCGCGCTCGACCGCGCGGGTCTTCAGCGCCGCGAGGTCGCTCCCCGCTCCGGGCTCGGTGAGAACCATGCAGCCGAAGTTCTTGCCCTCGACGATCTCGCGGATGGTGCCCTCGAAGCGACTGGAGGTGAGTCGCCCGTTCTCGTAGGTGGCGCTGCCCTCGCGCACCGAGTAGAGGAGGATGGTCGCCGCGATGCCGCCGTGGAACCCGACGTGGGTCATCACCGAGACGTCGCCCCGGGCGATGAGCTCGTTCGACAGGAAGTAGACGGCGAGCGGGCAGTTCGACCCGCCCAGCTCCCGCGGGATGGCGATGCCGTAGACGCCCAGCTCCCGGGCGCGGTCGAACACCTGGTCGAGCTCCTCGGAGAAGCGGACCTCCCCGTTCTCCAGGTGCGTGCCCTTGCGGTCGATTCTTCAGTGCCCGCGGCGCCACCTCCTTCGCCGCGAACTCGCCCGCCGCCGTCATGACTTCTCGATAGAAGCTCTGCGCCTCCTCCAGGTTCTTCGGCCCGTCCGGGAGCGTGTAGCCCGCTTCGGTCAAGTCGACGATCTCTTCCCAGCTCAGGCCGTGCTTGAACTGGAAGAGCAGGTCGTCGTTATCCAGGAAAAAGTTCGAGGGTGTGCTGGCCATTGCCGTGGTCCTCCGACTTTGCGCACTGGGAATGATGAGCGCGGTCTCGACGCACCGCATCATACCCTAGGTCGGGCGATATTCAAAAGCCAGCAAATGAGCGGGGTGCACCGCTCCTAGAAGATGGGCTTACAAGCGGGCGCTCCTCCGGCCTCGCGACGGTCCTGGCGGAGGGCCGCGACGGTGCGCGCTCGCGACCCGTTTGCCGCGCCGCCCGGGCGCTCAGTTCCTGGGCGCGAGCTGGATGGGGATTTGCACGGACTCGTTGCTCCCGGTGCCGGGCAGAGACCACGCTCCAATAGAGTCAGAGGCGCAGTCGAGGAAGCGCTGGTCCACGCGCTCTCGCGCCCGGACGGACCGGACGGCGCCCGCCCCGTCGAGCGAAAGGTCGAGGGTGACGGCGCCAGCGAGGCTGGGGTTCCGCTTCATGGCCCATTCGTAGCAGCGCACGAGCTCGTCCCTGTGGGCGCGCACCTGGAGCTGAATGGCGGTGCGAAGGTCCTGCTGGGCGCTCTCGAGAGGAGCGAGTGCCGACGCGGGGAGCGACGGGACGTCCCCGACGCGCTCCAGGTGGCCTGCCCCCTTTTGCGCTGCCGTGCGCTCGGAGCCGACCGGGGGCAGGGCGGCGAGCTCCACGGGGCGCACGCCCGCGTCGAGGTCCAGGTCGAGCTCGGGCCGCCCCGGCGCGCGCAGGCGGATGGGCTGGAGCCCCGGCGGCAGCAGCACCGATAAAGGCGTCGTTCCGCGGAAGGCGCCCCCGACGAAGACCTCCGCACCCTCGGGCCGGCTGTGAAGGCGGGCGAGCTTCCCGTGTCCGAGCACCGACTCGACCTCGGCGTCGGTGAACGCGAGCGGGAAGCGGGCGGCGATGCCCGCGTCGAGCGCGCCGGGCTCCGGCAGGGCGGCCCCGTCCGCGACCGCGAGGCTCGAAGGCCCTTCGAGCAGCCGCGCCGCCTCGCCGTCGCGCCCCACCTCCACCATTCCGTGGACGACCGAGATGCGGGTCAGCCCCGGGCTCCGCTCCACGGCGAAGGCCGTCCCGCGCACCTGGACGCGGAGGTCCCCGGCGCACACCTCGAAGCGCTGCCCTGCGGCGAGCGGCTTGATTTCGGCCAGGAGCAGGCCTTCCATGAGGCGAACTGTGGCATAGCCCCGGCCGAGCTTCTCTAGCACGGCGTGGGACTCGGCCCCGAGGTGGACGCCGGTGGCCGGCGCGGTCTGGAGGCTGATGGAGCCCGCGCCAGAGTAGAGGTGCGAGCCCGCCTGAACCCGGGGCTGGGACTCGAGCAGCGCCGGCCCGCCGCCCGGCGCCTGGGCCAGAGAGTCGGGGCCCAACGCGACCGCCAAGGCGCTCGCGCCGTCGGGGCCGGCAAGCCGTCCGGACGACGCGGGCGAGGCCGGCGACCGAAGGAGCCAGAGCAGCAGCGCGCTCGCCGCGAGGGACCCCAAGGCGAATGCGGGCAGAAGGTCGAACAGGCGCAGCTCGGCCGAGCGAGCCGGCTCGGCCAACGCGGCGAGGACCTTGCGGTCGATGCGCGCCCAGTCGAGCTCCGTGGGCTCCGCGGGCTGGTAAGACGCGAGGACCGCGCGAAGCGAGCGGACGCGTTCGACCTCTCGCGCGCAGTCGGCGCAGGTGGATTGGTGCGCCTGGAAGGATTGGGCGTCGCTCGCCCCCAGCCGTCCGGCGGCGAAGTCTTCGAGCAGGGCTCGTTGGGGGCAGCCCATCAGAGGCCCTCCTTCTCGTCGAGCCAGGGCTTCAGATCGCAGGCGAGCATGGGGTCTTTCGCGGCGAGCTTGGCCAGCTCTCGGCGGGCATAGAAAAGGCGCGTGCGAACCGTCAGCACCGGGGCCCCGACCATTTGGCTGATCTCCTTGGGGGCGACGCCTTCGAAGTCGTGGAGGATGAGCACCATGCGCTTCTTGGGCGCGAGCTCTTCCAGGAGCCGCGCCACGCGGCGGGACCGCTCGCGCCGCTCGAAGCCCTCGCCGGGGTCGTCGCCGGTGGAGGGGCGCTCTCGCGCCTTGCGCTCGAGGTCTTCCTCGGGCTCGCCGACCTGGCGGGTGGCGCGCTTCAGGTGGCGCATGGCCGTGCGGACGCAGACGCACCGCAGCCAGCTCTCGAAGGGGGACTTTCCCCGAAAGGAGCCGATGGAGTGGGCGACCTCGAGGAACGTTTCCTGGAGGATGTCGTCGGCGTCGCGATTGTCGCGCACGGCGTGGCGGATGAAGCGCATGGCCTCGCCCCGAAACTGCCGGTAGAGCGCGCCCAGCGCCTCGCGGTCACCCGCCTGGCAGCGGCGGACGAGCGACGCGGTATCGGGGGAGACCCGCTCCGACGGGGACGAGAGCGGCGCCGACCTGGGGCTCACTGCGATGCCGACCTCGAGCGCCGGAGTTGCGTCCGGGGAAAGTCCCATCATCATTCTGGCGACCGCCCCCATCTTGCCTCGCCCGGGCCGACCGAAGAAAGGCCCGGTTCACGCTCCTATCGTGGAGCGGAGCGGGCCTCGGCATTCAGGGGCGGCCGGCAGCGGGCGCCGAGAAGACCTCAACGCCGCGGCACGCGCAGCTGAACGCGCACCACCGGCTTGACCTTCAGAGTTCCCAGCATGGCGGTGAATGGCTTGATGCCGTAGTCCGGCTGCGAGAGGTCGACCTCCGCTGTCCAGGCGCCCGCGACCGCGCGGGCCGTCAGCGAAAGGGGCCGCTCGATGCCGCGCAGCGACAGCGCTCCCTGGACTCGGGCGACGTCGCCCTGCTCCTCCACCTTCGTGGAGCGAAAGCGGATGTCGGGGTGGCGGCGCGCGTCGAGGACCTTGTCCCGGAGCGACTGCTCGATTCTCGCGCTTGTCCGAGGAGGTGAGCGACGGGACTTCGGCGCCGCCGCGCATCGCGCTCACGACGCGAAGGCCGGCGGCTCCGATGCGCGCCGCGACCGACGCGCCCTGTACTTCGACTGTCAGATCCTCGGCGCGAAGTTTGAGGTCATGCGCGACCTTGGAGAGGAGGCCGTCCTTGAAGACCAAGACGATGCATTCGGCCGTCGTCGCGTCGAACTGCGTCATGGGGTCTCCTGCCGCTCGGGCCGACTCGATACCAGGGCGAAGAACGCGAGACAAGGGTCCCAGGCACAGGGTCCCAGGCACATTCTGGGGTCCGTCGAACCCGCCCTGGGAAGAGCGCCGCGCGGCGCTCCCCCTTTCGTCCCCAAAATCGCCGATTGGACGCCGATATCCCGAAGAGGCGGTCCTTTGACGTCAACGGTGGCCGGCTGATGGAAAGGGGCGAGCGGCACCCCCTCTGTGCGCCCGCTCTCGAGGGCCATTCGAGCGGCCGGGCCCTTGCAAAGTCGCCGGGAATCCTTCTTCGAGAATGCTCGAAGGACGCGAGGAGGCGGCCATGGCGCTGACCCAGACGGCGACCGCAATTGCATATTCTTTGGAAAGCGAAGCGCCCCGGCGGCTCAAGATCCTGCTGGTCGACTCGAACGAGACCATGCGCGGGCTCTTGAAGCGAACGATGCAGCAAGCCGGGCACGCCGACCACCATTACCTGGAGGCGGGCGGGCCCGACCAGGCCTTGCAGGTGGCTCGCCGCGACAGGCCGGACCTGGTGGTCTGCGACTGGAGTCTCTCGGGCGCGGGCGGCGAGGGGCTGCCGGAGCGCCTGAAGGCAGAGGGCATCGGGGCCCGGTTCGGCTATCTGTCGGCCCGCGCGCCGGAAGTGAGGCCGACCGCCCTGCATTGCGGGGCCCTGTTCGTCCTGGAGCGCCCGGTGTTGGTGCACGACTTTCGGGGGGCGTTGGCGCCGCTGCTGACGCGGGGCGGAGTCGGGCTCCCCAACGCCGAGGCCGCGGCGCGCGCGCTCGGCGAGCTGCTCCCGCTCGACGTCCGGGCCCGCCCCAGCCTGGGCGCGCTGCTCTCGGGCATCCGCCCGGTTCTGATAGGCCTCTACTCGAGCGAGCCGGCGCAAGGCCTCATCGCCATGGACCTGGGTCTCGCCGCAGTGGCGGGCGCAGCGCTCTCGGCGTCCGAGCCCCACGGGCGGCGGCGGCGCGCGCGCGACGAAGCCCTCCCGACCGAGCAGATGGAGGAGGCGCGAGCGCTGTTCCACGCCTGCGCCCGCCTGTTCAACGCGCCCGGGGCGCCGCTGGCGCTCAAGGCGATCCACACCCGGATCCAGGCGCTCCCGAGCTGGGCCGTCGCCCTCGCCGCCAAGCCGGCGAGCCAGGTCTGCTTCGAGATCTCCGTGTCGAGCCACAGCAGCGGCCACCTCGCCATGTACGTGAAGTAATTTTTCAAAGCGAGGGGCGCGGCGGCCTCATCCCCCGACCCCTGCTCGCGGGGAAGACCCCATGCGCTCTCACGCGCCACGGTGGATGAAAACCGGCGATGGACCTGCAGGTAGACAAGCGGGCCAGCTTCTGCGAGGAGCCTCGGTGCAACTGGCGATCGCAGTCGAGGCCGATGCCCCTTTGGCAGGTAGCACCCCGCGGGGAAGACTGGCCCGCGCCGCTCTAGGTACCACGGATTGTTGCTCCCAGGTAGGTCGGGAAGCACGTATGGCAGGTTCTTCGCTAGTTCCTTCGGCGCCGCGATCGCTCCTCACGCACGAGGTGGATCGACATGGAAGTTCTCACGGAACGCGCCTGCGGCGTGGACGTGCATCAGGGCATGCTGATGTGCACCGCGCTGACCGGCGCTGGAACTCGCCCCACGCGCGAGGTGGTGCGGTTCGGGACGATGACCGACGAGCTCAAGCGGCTTCGGCAGTGGTTGCTGGATCGGGAAATCACGCATGTAGGGATGGAAGGTACCGGCGTCTACTGGATGCCGCTCTACGAGCTACTGGAGGGCGACCTCGAGGTGATCGTCGGCAACGCCCGGCACATCAAGAACGTGCCTGGGCGGAAGACGGATGTGAAGGACAGCGCTTGGATCGCCGACCTGGTTCGGCATGGGCTCATCGCCAAGAGCTTCATCCCGGCCAAGCCCTTCCGCGAGATTCGGTACCTGACGAGGTACCGGACTTCGCTCATCAACGCTCGAACCTCGGACCGCAATCGGCTCCTGAAGCTTCTGGAGTCGATGAACATCAAGCTGGCGAGCGTCGTCAGCGACGTATTCGGCGTGTCTGGGATGGCGATGCTGCGCGCCTTGGCTAAAGGCGAGATGACGCCCGAGCAAGTCGCACAGCTGGCCAAGGGCCGCCTGCGCAGCAAGGAGCAGGACTTGCGCCGAGCGCTCGTCGGCACGTTGGGCGAGCGGCAGAGACTCATCCTGCGCACACAACTGTGCCGGCTCGACGACGCTGAGGGCCACCTCAAGGAGATCAACCAGCAGATCCGAGAACGGGTAGCTCCCTACCAAAAGGAGCTCGACTGGCTCACGACGATCCCCGGCGTCGACTTCGTCGTCGCTTCCACCATCATTGGTGAGCTCGGGACCGATCTGAGCTCCTTCCGAGACGCTGGCGCGCTCAGCAACTGGGTTGGGCTTGCCCCGGGAGCGAACGAGAGCGCAGGCAAGCGGAAGAGCGCTCACATTCTTCCGGGCAACCGGTACCTCAAGCCAATGCTGGTCGAGGCCGCCCAGTCTCTGTCGAGGGCGAAGGCCGGCTACTTGCGCGAGAAGTTCTGGAAGCTCAGGGGCCGCATGGATCACAACTGCGCTGCCGTCGCAGTGGCGCACAAGCTCATCATCGCCGTCTACCACATCCTCACGCGCCGCGAGCCCTACAAGGATCTCGGCGCTGACTACCTCGCCAAGCAGGACGCAAAGAGGATTCTCCGGTCGATAAGCCAACGTGCTGCCAAGCTCGGCTACCAAGTGCAGTTCGCGCCGCTGGCTCAACCAACGCCCGCCGTCGCGCACCTGGTCCCGCCGACACCCGAGGCAACGATCTCGGCTGCGCCGTCCGCCTCCAGTCCAAAGGTTCGCCTCTACACGCTCCGGCCCTTTATTGGAGCTCCCGAAGTGCAGGCCACCTCCGCGACCTCTGCCTGCCCAGGGGTCCCTGAAGCGCCCCGTCGGGTTCCCGTGCGCAAGCAGAAGCGGCCCGATGCAAAGCGCGAGGTAGCCAAGGAGCCAGCCGAAAAGAAGGTGGCTACGAAGCGCAGCACTCCCCGTCGACGCGCAGCCGCAGCGCGTCCCAACCAAGCCACCGGCAAATCCCGCAGGCGTTGATGGCTACAGCCAGCGACTGAGCAATCCGCCTGCCGCTTGCCACTCACCCAGGAGGCAACTCAACCACCCTCCCCCACAGCGATGTCTTCGATGTCTACGGATGCACGCCTGCCGCGCGCTCGGTGTGGGCGGGTGAGGTGTTGTCCAAATGCCGCGAGACCGAGGGGGTTTTCATGGTAGGGGACGGCTCGCGCTGACTCGCGTCGGACTGCATCCACCCATACCCATTGCTGTGGCATGACCTCGGGCAGAGACTGATCGAGCCCAAGATCCTCCGTGTCGCCTTCGAACGAGCGCGCCGAGTCACCCCTGCCCCGCAAGCGGGGCAGGGGCCGGGGGATGAGGTCGCGTGCTATGGTGCGTCCCCACATCACCGCCACAGGGAGACCGCCATGATCCGCACCGTGGTGACCGGCGTCGCCGGCCGGATGGGCAGCTCGATCGTCCGCTTCGTGCGCGACGCCCAGGACCTCACACTCGCCGGCGCCACCGAGTCCCCGGGGAGCGCGTCGGTGGGGCTGGACGTCGGGCTCGCCTCTCACCTCGGGGCCATGGAAGTCCCCATCGATGACGACCTCGCCAAGGCGCTGAAGCGCGGCGCCGACGTCGTCGTCGATTTTACCCACGCGGAGGCGTCGCTCCGCCACGCCCGCATCTGCGCCGAACAGAAGGTGGCGCTGGTCATCGGCACCACGGGCTTCTCGCCCGCCGCGCGCGCCGAGCTGGCCCAGGCCGCCAAGGTCATCCCTCTGCTTGCCGCCCCGAACATGAGCGTCGGGGTGAACTTGATGATCAAGCTCGCCGCCCAGGCCGCTCAGGTGATGGGCGACGCGTTCGACGTCGAGATCACCGAGATCCACCACCGCCACAAGAAGGACGCGCCCTCGGGCACCGCGCTCCGCCTGGGAGAGGTGATTGCCGCCTCGCTCGGCCGGGACCCGGCGACCGACCTCCGGCTCACCCGCGCCGGCCAGGTCGGCGAGCGCTCCCAAAAGGAGATCGGTGTGCAGGCGGTGCGCGGCGGGGACGTCGTGGGCGAGCACACGGTGTTCTATATCGGCGAGGGCGAGCGGCTGGAGATCTCGCACCGGGCCACCAGCCGCGACCAGTTCGCCCTGGGCGCCTTGCGGGCTGCCCGCTTCCTGGTCGGCAAGCCGCCCGGGCTGTACGACATGAACGCGGTGCTGGGGCTGTAAGCGAAGAGTCGAAGAGGCTCCCATGAAGATCTGCCGCTTTCTCCACCAGGGGAGCGCCCGCTACGGCATCGCCGAGGGCGACGAGGTGGCGCTCCTCATCGACGCGCCGTTCGACCGCGTCCAGCGCGAAGGGACGGTGCTCAAGCTCTCCGAGCTGACGCTGCTGACGCCGTGCGCGCCTTCCAAAATCCTGGGCGTGGGGCTCAACTACCGCGCGCTGGCGCTGCAGATGAAGACCCCGCTCCCGAGCCGGCCGCTGCTCTTCCTGAAGCCGCCGACGGCGGCACTGGCCCACGAGCAGCCCATTCTCCTTCCCTCCGAGAGCGAAGAGGTCCACTTCGAGGCGGAGCTCGCGGCGGTCATCGGGGTGCCGGCGCGGCGGGTGACGCCCGCCGAGGCCCGCTCTTGCGTGCTGGGCTTCACCTGCTTCAACGACGTGACCGCGCGCGATCTGCAGCGCTCCGACGTGCAGTACACGCGCGCCAAGGGCTTCGACACCTTCGCGCCCTTCGGCCCGTTCATCGAGACCGAGGTCGAGCCTGAGAAGCTCCTGGTGAAGGGCCGGCTCAACGGCGCCATCTGCCAGCTCGCCAGCACCTCGGACATGGTGTTCGACGTGTTCGACCTCATCTCCTTCGCGTCCAGGGGAATGACCCTCCTGCCGGGCGACGTTCTGACCACCGGGACGCCTCCGGGCGTCGGCGCGCTGTCGCCCGGCGATGTCTTCGAGGTGGAAATCGACGGCGTGGGTCTCTTGCGCAACCCCGTCCGCCGCGAGCAGGAGCGCTCGCTCGCCGCGCCGCGGATGTGACGGGCGCGAAAGCGAGCGGTCGACCATGGGGCGCTATTGGCTGGGCCTGGGCTCGAACCTGGGCGACCGGGAGAGAAACTTGGCGCAAGCGGCGGGGATGCTCTCGCGAACGCGAGGCGTCGAGGTCCGCGGCCGCTCGTCTTTGTACGAGAGCGCCGCGGTCGGGCCGCCGCAGCCGGACTACCTGAACGCCGTCCTGGAGGTCGACTGCGAGCTCTCGCCCGCGGAGCTCCTGGCGGTCTGCAAGTCCATCGAGCGCGAGCTGGGGCGCGTGCCGGGCCCTCGCTGGGGGCCGCGACCGGTCGACCTGGACCTGCTGCTGGCCGAGGAGATCGTCGCCGAGCCCGAGCTCCAGGTCCCGCACCTCGAGCTGCACAAGCGCGCGTTCGCGCTGTTGCCGCTGTGCGAGGTGGCGCCGGGGGCGGTCCACCCGGTGCTGCGGCGCGAGCTCAGGGAGATCCTCGAGGACCTCGGCGACCAGGGCGTGCGCCGGGTGGGCGAGCTGTACGTGGACCTCTGAGCGCTGCGCGCCCGGGGGCAACGAAGGCTCGCCGCGGGCCTCGCGGCGCCGCTATGAATGCGGGGCCGCGCTCGCGAGCATCTCCCGCGCGTGAGAAGAAAGGGGCCCGATGCCCATCGCCCACTACGGCGTCCTGGTCGGCCGCGCGTGCGACGCGCGGCGCGAGACCTCGCCGGTCACCCCGCACTATCAGGTTCGGGTCCTCGCCGCCGGGGCAAGCCATCGCATCGCCATCGACGTGAAGTCGAGCCTGGCGCCCTCCGACCTGCTCTATCGAATCGACGAAGACTTCCGGCACGCCGTCGTCGCCGAGCTGACGGGGCTCCCCGACGGGTTCGCGCTGCTTCCGTCCAAGCCCGGGGGCGAGGCGCTCGATTACCCCCGCGCCCACCTCGTCGACCGCGCGTCGATGCAGGCGCTGCCGGGGAACCTGCCCGGGCCGAACAACGATTTGTCGGACCGCCTCGACGCCCTCGTCCGAAGGGCCATGAGCGAGAAGGGCGCGCGGGTCTTTGCTTTCGGCCAGGCATGGGGTCCGGAGCCCGCGAAGCCGGACCCGGTCTTTGGATTCTCGCCGGGCCGCGGCATTCACGACATTCACATGAATCAGGGGAACAGCGCCGCGTTTCGAATGGACGACGGCGTCTGGCAGGACGGAGCGCTCTTCTTGCGATTCCCCGCGAGCGATCAATGGGTGGCCGTCTTCTTGGCCTTTCAATCGCAGTCCTGGCATACGGACGACGAGACCGGGCACGCGCTTCCCGCGGGCGCCGCCGAGGCCTTCACTTCCGGCCGGTGAGCCGCAGCAGCTTTTCGATCTCCTCGGCGGGCAGCGGCATCGGGTTGCCGCCCAAAAGCTTCGCCCGGAGCAGCACCTGGGCCACGCGCTCCACCGTCTCCATGCGGTCGAGCGCCTCGAAGACGTCGCGCCCGAGCGCGAGCGCGCCGTGGCGCTCCATGAGGCAGGCGTCGCAGCGGGCGACGGCGGCGGCGACGCCCTCGGCCAGGCCCGCCGTCGACGGCGTGGCATAGGCGGCGGTGGGGATGCCGCCGCCCAGCGCGGTGACGGCCTCGGGGAGCATGGGCGCGTTCAAGGAGATGCCCGCGAGGGTGAGCGCCACGGCGGTGGGCGGGTGGGCGTGCACGATGGCCCCCGCGTCGGGCCGCGCGCGGTACACCGCGACGTGCATGGCGAGCTCGCTGGAGGGCTTGCCCGCGCCGGCGATCTTCTCGCCGAACGGCGTGGTGGAGACGAGCTGGTGGGGCTCGAGCTGGGCCTTGTTCACGCCCGAGGGCGTGGCGAGGAGCCGCCGCGGCCCGAGGCGGATGGAGACGTTCCCCTCGCCGGCGCCGATGAGCCCCAAGCTCGAGAGGCGGCGGCAGACCTCGACGAGGTCGCGGCGGTGGTCGGTCTCGGTCTTTTCGCGGCGAAACATGAAAGCAATGGCCTCGAAGGGAAGCGCTAGAAAAAGCGCGCGGCGAGGAGGTCCTGGACGTCGAGCAGGCCGACGGGCTTTCCGGCGGCGTCGACCACCGGGAGCTGGTCGATGCGGACCTCGCGCATGCGGGCGGCGGCGTGCTGGACCAGGTCGTCCGGGGCGCAGGTGCGCGGGCCCTTGCACATGACGTCGCGGACCGGGGCGGAGAAGTCCTGGCGGCCTTGCTCGATGAGGCGGCGCAGGTCGCCGTCGGTGAAGACGCCCACGAGCTTGCCGCGCCGGTCGACGACGGCGGTGGCCCCGGGCCGGCCCTGCGTGTTGGTCATGACCGCCACCGCGCGGGAGATGGGCTCGGACTCGGCGATGACCGGGTTCGCGGGGCCCTTGCGCATGATCTCGGAGACCCGCGCCACCTGGCGCCCCAGCGCGCCGCCGGGATGGTAGAGGGCGTACTGCTCGCTGGTGATGGGCCGGCTGTGGAGGACGGTCATGGCGAGCGCGTCGCAGACGGCGTGGAGTGCGGCGCTGGAGGTGGTGGGCGCGAGGCCCAAGGGGCAGGCCTCGTCGATGCGGCCGATGTCCACCACGGCGTCGGCGCTGGCCGCGAGCGGGGAGGCCGCGTCGCCGGTGACCGCGACGAGGCGGACGCCGATGCGCTTGAACGACGGCAGTAGGCGGACGAGCTCCTCGGAGCGGCCGCTGTTCGAGAGCGCGAGGACCAAGTCGTCGTCGGTGACGCGGCCGAGGTCGCCGTGGACGGCCTCGGCAGGGTGAAGATAGAGGGAAGGCGTGCCGGTGGAGGCGAGGAGGGCCGAGACCTTCTGGGCGATGAAGCCGGGCTTGCCGATGCCGGTCACTACGACGTGGCCTTTGCAGGCGAGGACGAGGTCTACGGCGCGCACGAAGCCCGCTCCCAGGCGCGGTTGGAGCGAGTCGATGGCGCGGGCTTCGAGGGAGAGCACGCGCCGGCCGTAGGCGAGGTGCGGGTGGTCGGTGGGGACGAGCGCGGGGGCGGAGCGCGGAGGGCGGCCCGGCCGGGTAGAGCGGGAGGCGGACTTGATGCGCATCAGGGCTGGGGTTCTAGCAGCCGGGGGCGGGGGGGACAAGGGCGCGGATTGGAGTGAGGGCGAGGTGCGTCAGGCCAGGCCGAGCTCCAGATTCGGTTCCGCAATGCGTGGCAAGGAGCTGATGCTGCGCCACCGCGCGGAGCGTGCTCATCGTCTGCCAGGCCGGCCTGCAGCTCCAGTGGCGCGACCGGTTGCGCGACAAGTTCGGCCTGGAGTTCCTCCGCATCGTGGACGCCCAGCTCCTGCGCGAGGTGCGGCGCTGGCGCGGGTTGCACGTCAACCCCTGGAGCCACCACCCGCGGCTCTTCGACCTGCTCATCGTCGACGAGGCGCACAACTCGCGCCCTCCGGCGCGGGGCGCTACGCGGTCGACTCGCTGCGCACCCAGGCCATTTGCGCGCACGTGCCCCGCTTCGAGCACAAGCTCTTCCTCCGGGCGACCTGCCCGAGGAAGAGCGCGCCGAGACCACGCCCGCGAGCGTCGCACGCTCGTCGCGGCCATGACGCGCGCCATTCGCGGGCTCCTGGTCCTGGTGCCGCAGGGGGCGACCGCGCCGGTGCTGCAGGGGCTCGGCGGACCGCAATGGAACGAGGCTTAGATAAGCGGCGTTCGGCGGCCGCCGCGTCTACCGGGCGGTTGCCCTGGGGCGCACCGGTGAGCGCCTCAGCGCGGCCCCGACCTGCCAAAGCGCCTCCGCGCGGTCGACGAGCGAAGGGTCCTGGGCGAAGAGGAGCAGAAGGGTCGCGAGCGCTCCGCTCGTCTCCTTGCCTGCCCGTATCCGCGAGAGATAGCTGGGAGACAGGTTGAGCAGCGCCTCGAGGCGCCGATCGCCGATGTCGCTGCTCCGCAGAGCTTCGAGCGCCGCTCGGGTCTTGTCCTGGGTGAGCCGGCGGTACTCGCCCTCGAGCGACCGCTGTTCGAGGCGCGAGGACCAAGTCGTCGTCGGTGACGCGGCCGAGGTCGCCGTGGACGGCCTCGGCAGGGTGAAGATAGAGGGACGGCGTGCCGGTGGAGGCGAGGAGGGCCGAGACCTTCTGGGCGATGAAGCCGGGCTTGCCGATGCCGGTCACCACCACGTGGCCTTTGCAAGCGAGGACGAGGTCTACGGCGCGCACGAAGCCGGCGCCGAGGCGCGGCTGGAGCGAGTCGATGGCGCGGGCCTCGAGGGAGAGCACGCGCCGCCGTAGGCGAGGGACGGGTGGTCGGTGGGGACGAGCGCGGGGGCGGAGCGCGGAGGGCGGCCCGGCCGGGTAGAGCGGGAGGCGGACTTGGTGCGCATCAGGGCTGGGCTTCTAGCAGCCGGGGGCGGGGGGGACAAGGGCGCGGATTGGAGCGCCGAGCGGCGAGCCGTCACCGCTGTTGACGACCGCGGCCCCGGGCCCCAAAAACCCATGGCGACGACATGGCGCGGGGCAGCGCTCGACGCTCAGATCCGTCCCGGATGTCGGGTAGCCTAAATCAGCCTAAATCGACGTAGAACTCGTGAACTGTCTCCTCGACCTTGCCATTGTCGAAGACGACGGCACGCACCCAGTAGCTCCCTTTCGGTCGACTTCGAGTGTAGGTCCAGGTCATTCGGTTGCCGGAAAGTGGCGCAGCGTCGATAGGAGAACCAAGAAGTTGAGTGACCTCCTGCTCACTCATTCCTGGGCGCACCTTTCTGAAAGCCGAGGCGCTGTAACCGGTGGCGTACTCGGTCGTGTCGGCGGCAAGGTGGCTCAGGAACCAGCCTTCCAGCCCGGCGATGTTGAGAACCTGAATGAGACCAGCGGCTGTCCCGAGAGCGACGACGAACTGCACCCGCGACTCCCGCGACTCCGAACGCAATTTGCACCTTGCGGGACATGGCGACCTCCGACAATCACTCAACAGCAACTCGCCAGTAAGGGAAGCCCTCGTATGCTCAGCCCGGACGAGAAGCGAGGCAATGATGCAGGAGCCCATGATCGCCGTAGAGGCCCACAGTTGTTCCGGGTCAGCTCTTGAAGGTCTTGAGTGGCGGAGCCCGGGCCCGGCGCAGCTCGAGGATGCCCGAAGTGCTTTTGGATGGAGAACTACACTCCGGCTGAACTCCTCTCCCGAATCGCAACCCAATCTGCCGCAATCTGCGCGGCCGGCGCAGCGCCGTCCACTGGGATGCACTTTTACCGCCACGACCGCACCGCGCGCGACCCACAGGTGAAGGAAACGGCTGAACCGGATCCGTGCCTCAACTATCGGGAATACACGGTGCGGACGATGCGCCGAAGCAATCGCGCGGCCGCGGCGAAGGCAGGAAAGCGAAGCGGTTCAATTCAACGGAGAAAGCCGATTAGAGAGCATCAATTCCGGTGGCGGGAAGATCCATCGTGCGACAGTCGAGTGCTGCGCCGCTCGCAACCGCATCCTACTCCGCCGTCACCGCAAACCCGGAGAACGTGCATTTCGCATCCGCGTCCACGTGCCCATCATCCCAGACCCGAATGACCACCTCCGCCGCATCGGCGACGAAGGGAATCTTATTCTCCTCCTCCTCGCCCTGCTGCCCCGCGGAGATTTGCCGCGACGGCGCGCCATTGAATAGCACGCGGAAGTCGACTCCAAAGATATCGGTGGCATTCCTGCGGTAAGTCCGGTGCCGCCTCCCGGTCGACGACCAGGTGGTGCGGGCTCTCGTCACATGCCAGCACTTGCCGACGGCCCTGAAGGCGTACATCGCCCCAGGCTTCAGGCCGGTCGCATGAAACACCTGCTGACCGCCGAGGGAGACCTCTCCCGGAAACGCGGCGATCATGGCCCCGGGCTTCTGCGAGCGCGCCTCCGACCGCTCCGCAGGCTCCGGCCCAGGTTTCGTCGCCTGAATCTCCGCTTCCTGCTCGCCCTTCAGCGCAGTCCGGCTCGTTGCAAGCAAAGGCCCGACTTGCGCGTTGAGCTCAGGGTTGTCCGCGAGCGGCTCGAGCCGCAGCACCGCGAGCGCGTAATCTCCTTCAAGCGCCGCGAGCGAGCCTCGCGCGAGCCATGCTTTA
Organism: uncultured delta proteobacterium; assembly: GCA_963772225.1. GTDB lineage: Bacteria > Myxococcota > Myxococcia > Myxococcales > UBA5297 > CAVYWD01. The sequence continues at coordinate 474,724 of CAVYWD010000003.1, forward strand.
GGTGCCTGGTCCGCCCGGTTCTCGGCGATTACCCGGTCGAGCACGGCCGCCGCCTCGCCCCGCTGGTTCGCCGCGAGGAGCCCTTCGGCGTGCGCGACCAGGACGCCTGCGTCCTTCGGGGCGAGGCGCGCCGCCAGCGACGAGAATCCCAGCGCCACGGCGGGGTCTTCAGCCCTGCACTCCTCCGCGCCGCGCGCGAGCTCCCGCGCTGCGGCTCGGTCCGCGTTGTCGGGCGGCGCCGACCCCTGAGCTTGGGACAGCAGGGCGAATGCGTCGTCGCACTTCTTCTGCGCCAGCAAGGCGACAATCTGCTCGAGTGGCCGAGGGGTCGAGGCTGCGCAGAGGTACGAAAATGTCAGGACGACCGACGCGGCAGACATCGCGCACCCCGCGTGAGAGAAGACCACTTTCCCACGAGGCGCAGCCTCTCCGCTACGGCTCCTCAGGTACCCCCGCGCCCTCGCCTCAATGCTGCAGGGGCAGCTCCTCGGTCTCGCTCGCCCGCCCGACGGCGCGCTCCACAGCAGGCGCCCGGCCCTGTTCGTGCGCCTCCACGAACCAGAGCCACTTGTCGCTCCCGCGGGAGATGTCGATGAAGATGTCCGAGGTCACCTGATCCCCCGCTTCATCGGCAATCTCGATGGCCGCCCGCGTCGACTGGACGAAGCTCGCGATCGATTCCGCCACGCCCTCCACCCACCCGTTCTGCTCCTCCTGGGTCGGATAGGAGAGCTCGCACAAGGTGCTCGCCGCCGAGACCTCGCCGGAGGTGCCTCGCGCTATGCCGCCGAGCTGCGCCGTCCGCTCGCCGATGAGGTCCGCGTAGTCATCGACCGCTTCGGCGATGTCGTCGCACAGCTCGTGCAAACCGATGAAGCTCCAGCCCTTCAGGTTCCAGTGGGCCGTCTTGATGCGCGTGCGCAGGTCCACCGCGTCCGCGAGGCGGGCGTTCAAGAGCTCGATCATCTTCTCCCGCGTCGCCGCGGGCAGGTCGTTGTGGGTCTGGTACATGGGACACCTCCGCCGGGCGCCGGCGCGAGAAGCGCCGCGCCTCCTCGAAGCTCGAACTTACTGTCGGAGGTGCTGGGGTGCTTCGGGGCCCGGCGCGTCTCTCGCTCGGCTCGAAGGCGAAGTGGCGAGCGCGCGCGAGGCGGCTACCGGAGCGAGGCGATGGCGGCGCGGTAGTCCTTGGCGTTGAACACCGCCGACCCCGCCACGAGCACGTTGGCCCCGGCGCGGACGACCTCCTGCGCCGTCCCCGCCTTGATGCCGCCGTCGACCTCGATGTCCGCCTTGAGCCCGCGCGCGTCGAGCATGGCGCGCAGCCTTCGGATCTTGTCGACCGCGCCGCGGATGAAGCTCTGCCCGCCGAAGCCCGGGTTGACGCTCATCACCAGGAACATGCCCGCGTCGCCCAGGACCTCCTCCACCGCCGCGAGCGGCGTGGAGGGGTTGATGGCCACCGACGGCACAGCGCCGGCTTGGGCTATCTGCTGGAGCGTCCGGTGCAAGTGAGGGCAGGCCTCGGCGTGCACCGAGATGCGGCTCGCCCCGGCCTTGGCGAAGGCCTCGATGTACTTCTCGGGCTCGACAATCATCAGATGGACGTCGAGCGGCAGCTTCGTCGCGCGGTGCGCCGCCTCCACCACCAGCGGCCCGATGGTCAGGTTGGGCACGAACCGCCCGTCCATCACGTCGACGTGGATGAGGTCGGCGCCCGCCGCTTCGGCCGCGCGGATCTCCTCGGCGAGGCGGCCGAAGTCCGCCGAAAGGATGGACGGGGCGACGAGTGGGCTCATAAGGTCCTCAACAGAGTCAATCCTTGGCGACGAGCCGCGCGGCGAAGAAGCTGTCCGCGCGGTGCCGATGCGGCCAGGTCGCGAGCGTGCCCTTGGCGTCCAGCACCTCTCCCCAGGGCACGCCTTCGGCGCTGGGCGGGGCGAGGCGAAGCCCCGCCGCCTCGAAGGCGGGCAGCTGCTCCGCGCCCTCCTCGGGCTCCGGCGAGCAGACCGCGTAGACGAACGCGCCGCCGGGCTTCAGGTAGGCGACCAAGTTTTGCCAGAGCGCGCGCTGCCCGTCGGCGAGCCGCTTCACGTCGCCGGCGGTCCGCCGGTAGCGCAGCTCGGGGTGGCGGCGCAGCGTCCCCAGCCCGGAGCAGGGCGCGTCCAGCAAGATGAGGTCGAACGAGCGCTGGGCGAAGGGCAGGGGCCTCGCCGCGTCGGCCGACCTGAGCCGCATCGACGACGCGACGCCCAGGCGCTTCGCCTCGTCCTCGATCCGCTGGAGCTTGCGCGGGTGGACGTCGAGCGCGAACACCTCGCCCTGGGGCCCCACCTGCGAGGCCAGGTGGCAGGCCTTGCCGCCGGGCGCCGCGCAGGCGTCGAGCACGCGCATCCCCGGCCGCGCCCCGGCCATGAAGGACACCAGCTGGGCGGCCTCGTCCTGCACCTGGAACAGCCCCTTCTGGAAGGCCTTGAGCCGGACCAGCGGCCCCGGGTCCTCGAGCCAGAGCCCCAGCGGCGACAGGGCCGTCGGCCGCGCCTGCACGTCGTCGCGCGCGAGCGCCGCGATGACCTCCTCGCGGCTCGCGCCGTGAACCCGGACGCACACCGCCGGCGCCTCGTTGTCGGCGCGGCAGAGGGCGGTCGCCTCCTCGAGCCCCAGGCGGGCCACCCAGCGCTCGACCAGCCAGCGCGGGTGCGAGGTCTCGACCGACAGGCGATCGATCGGGTCGTCGGGCAGCGGCACCTCGGGCTTCTCGGCCAGGCGCCGCAGGACGGCGTTCAGGAACCCCGCCGCCCGGCCCAGACCGGCGTCCTTGGCGACTTGCACGGTCTCGTCCACCGCGGCGTGCGCCGGGACCCGGTCTAGGTAGAGCAACTGGTAGGCGCCCAGCCGCAGCGCCACGTGGACCGCGGTCTCCAGCTTCTCGAGCGGCCGCCGGCTATGCCGCGCGAGCGCGGAGTCGAGGGCCAGCGCGCGGCGCGATACCCCGTAGGCGAGCTCGGTGGCGAGCGCGGCGTCCTGGCGGGGCAGGTTGCCGGCGGCCTTGAGCCCCGCGTCGAGGGCGAGGTTCAGGAAGGCGTCGGCGCGCTCGACTTGGAGGAGCGCTCGGAAGGCGATGGCCCTGGCAGTCATATCGATCGTCGTCGGCCGGCCCGGCGCCTCCCAAGGTGCTTTGCGCGGTACGCCTACTCGAGGCGCGCCATGAGGTCAATGAGCTCGCTCTCGCTCATTTGCCCCGCCGGCGTCGCCGACAAGGCCAAGGTCTGCAGTGCCTCCTCGAGAAGCTCGCGCTGCCCCATCTCGGTGGCGGCGCCGCGCTCCACGTTGAGCCACTGCTCGCGCGCCCAGGTCGCCAGCGCGCTGGGGGTGATCTCCCGGCCCAGCCGCGCGGCGATCCGCTCGCGCACCGCGATCCGCGAGATTCCCGCCTTGACGAGCCCCGCGCTCCCCGCCGCGTCGACCCCCAAAGTCTTGGCCGCGGCCTTGAGGAGCGCTGCGGGCTGCGCCGCAGAGGCCGCTCGACCCAACGTCTTGGGCGCCGGCGGCGGAGAGGCCGGAGCCGCCTTCTCCTTGGCCGCCGCCTTGTCGAGGGCGAGCCCCAAGGTCGCCTTCTGCGCCGCGGCCTTGGCGCGCCCGGAGCGCACGCCGCCGTACTTGCCGGTGGCCAGCCGCTCGAGGCCCTCGAGGTAGCTCAGGAGCCCCTTGCCCATCACCTGCGCCTGGCAGATGTCCTTGATGACCGACTTGCGCCGCCAGGTCTCGCGCCGGCGGATGTCCTCGAGGTGCACCTCCACCGCGGGCCGCCCGGCGATTCGCAAAGCTTCTCGCAGCGAGTAGCTGGTGTGGGTAAGCGCTGCGGGGTTGATGAGGATGGCGTCGGCCCAGGGGCGCTCGGCCTGGATGGCGTCGACGAGCGCGCCCTCGTGGTTGCTCTGCACGACCCTCAAGGTGACGCCCAGCTCCCGCGCGAACGCCTCCAGCCGCACGTTCAGCTCCGCGAAGGTGAGGGGGTCACCTTTGGCTTCGCCCAACAGGTTCAGGTTCGGGCCATGCACGACGAGGACGTTCATGAGAGACCTCGCGCCTTCGGTTCCTTCAAGCCTCGCGAAGTCATCATACCCGCCGCGAAGAGGGCGCCAACCTTTGAGTGCCCAACCCCCTCCCCGCTAGCGGGGAGGGGGCGAAGGGGGTGAGGTCCGCGCCCCCGGCGCCAGCGGGTTACCCGCGAGGAATTGCGCCGCGCTCATGGGGCGCTTGCCCTCGGGCTGAACCTCGAGCAGGAAGAGGGAGCCCTGGGCGCAGGCCACCTCGATGCCGGCCGGGCCGGCGCCGAGCACCGCGCCGGGCTCGCCGCGCCCGCCGCCCACCTGGGCCTTGAGCACCTTCAAGACCTTGCCGCCCAGCGCGGCGAAGGCGCCGGGCCACGGGGTGAACCCGCGGATCCGCGCCTCGGCCAGGCGCGCCGGGAGGTGAACCGCGAGCCGGCCGTCCTCCTTCGAGAGCATGGGCGCGAGGGTCGCCCGGGCGGCGTCCTGGGGCGCGCTCGCCCGCTCGCCCGCCAGGACGGCCGGCAGCTCCGAGCGCAGGAGCTCGGCGCCGAGGAGCGACAGCTTGTCGTGCATCGACCCGCCGGTGTCCTCGGGGCCGATGGGGATGGCGCGGCAGGCCAAAACGGGGCCGGTATCCAGTCCTGCGTCCATCTGCATGAGGCAGACGCCGGTCTCGGCCTCGCCGTTGGCGATGGCCCACTGGATGGGGGCGGCGCCCCGATACTTGGGCAGGAGCGAGCCGTGGATGTTGAGGCAGCCCGCGCGCGGCACGGCCAGGAGCTCGGGCGGCAGGATTCGCCCGTAGGCCGCGACGACGGCGACGTCGGGCGAGAAGCGCGCGAGCTCTTCGTGGAAGCGGGTCGCCTTGAGCTTCTCGGGCTGGGCGACGGGCAGGCCGCGCTCCAGGGCCCAGACCTTCACCGGCGGCGGCTGGGGCTCGTGGCTGCGGCCCTTGGGGCGGTCGGGCTGGGTCACGACCAGGACGACTTCCCCCAGCTCGTGGCAGACCGCGAGCGAAGGGACGGCGAAGTCGGGGGTTCCCATGAACGCGATGCGGGGCCGCGCGGCCATCGGTAGGGTCCTTTCGGCGCTGCATAGCAGAAGGCGTCAACGAGAAGAGCGAGAAGGCGTCCGGCCGGGCCCTTGCGCCGCTCGGGCCGGAAACGGCTCGCCCGCCCGGCGCAGGATTGGTCTCGAGGTCCTTGGACCACGCCGCCTGCTTCGCGCGCCGGCGGTCGCGCTGTCAAGGGCCGGCCGGCAGCGTTGCAGGTTTTCTTGACCTCCGCGCTAACATGTCGATTTGACGAAGGTTGGCGCAAGGAGAGGCGATTCATGAAGAGCGCGACGGCGGATTCGGCCGCGGGCCGGCGGGCGCGGCGCACCTACCTCATCGACCGGGCCTTTCAGCTCAAGTACACGCTGGTCATGATGGTGGTGGGGGCGGCCGTCTCGCTCTTGTTCGGCGCCATGATGTACCAGGCGCACCTCGAGACCACCCAGCTCCTCTCGCTCCCCGAGCCGGTGCGCGCGACCGTGGCCGCGCAGGACTCGACGCTGCTCTGGCTGGTCATCTCCATCTCGCTGGTGATGGCGCTGGCGCTGGGGCTCTTCGGGGTGCTGGTCACGCACCGGGTCGCGGGGCCCATCTACGTCTTCTCGCACTACATGGCGGTGCTCGGAGAAGGGCGGTTCCCAACCATTCGCCCGCTGCGCAAGTCCGACGAGCTCAGGGAGTTCCACGACGTCTTCGTGCGCGCCGTCACGCACCTGCGCGAGCGCGAGCGCGCGGAGGGCAAGGCGCTCCAGGAGATTGCCAGGGTCGTCGAGGCCGCGGCCGCGCGCGGCGGCGAGGACCAGGAAGGCCTGCGGCTGAGCCTGATGCGGCTCAAGGAGCTCTCCGAGCACAAGCTGGAAATGGCCGCGGGCGAGGCGTCCGACGCGCATGGCAAGGCCGGGAGCGGACGCGGGTCCGCGGCCGGCGGCGTAGCCATCGCCCAGGACGACGGGGTTCTTCGCAGGATGCCCTGATGACCTCTTTCACGCCGCGATTTACGATCACGAACCGCATCACTGCGGCGCTCACGCGGGTCTCTCGACACAGCTCCAAGAGGTGAAGGCGAAGGGCGAGCGGGCCATCCGCGCCGATGTCATCACGGCGAACAAGAAGCTGAACGCCCGCCAGGCGAGCCTGGTGGGGGCATTTCTCGAGCGCTCCCGGCTTTCCCTGGCCGACTGCGAGAAGTTGCTCCCGGGGGTCGCTCGCCGGACTCTGCAGCGCGATCTGAAATTGCTCGTCGAGGGCGGGCTCGTCGCGGAGGTCGGCAGCGGATCGACCGACCCGACGCGGCACTATCGCTGGCTCGGTCTCGAGCTGTGACAAGCTATGACATCGAGCTGTGACAAGCTATGACATCGAGCTGTGACGCCGAGTGGCGCTGCTCCTCGATGATCGCTTTGGCCCAAAGCCCGCGCCCTGGTTCGCGGGTTAGAATCCGCCCTTCGCGAGGTCTGCCTTGGACACGATTCTGCGCCCCGGCGATCGGCTGCCCCTGACCTGCACCCGCTCGGGCGCCTGTTGCCACAACAAGGCCATCTTCCTGAACCCGTGGGAGCTCGCTCGCCTGGCGCGCGCCAAGGGCCTGCCCTCTTGCGAGTTTCGCAATCGCTTCACCCTCGGCGGCATCCGGCTCCGCATGGGCGAGGCGCCTCGCGCCCCGTGCAGTCAGTACGACCCGGAGAGCGGCTGCACGGTCTACCCCGGCCGACCGCTCGCCTGCCGGCTCTTCCCCTTGGGCCGCCAGCGCCAGGGCGAGGCGGTGAGCTACCTCCACCGCGGGAAGGCCTTCCCCTGCCTCGCCGAGTGCCCCGAGGTCTCTGGCCTGCCGCCGCTGAGCGTCGCCGAGTTTCTCGCGGCTCAGCGGACGGGGCCGGGCGAAGCCGCGCAGGACGCCTACGTTCAGCTCACGCTCGATCTCTCGGAAGGCGCGCTGGCGCTGCTCCTGGAAGGCGGCCTCGCCGCCGCCGGCGACCGCGAGACGCTCCCGCGCTGGAGGAGGCTGGGCGCCCTGTCCGAGGCCGAGCGCGCGGCGGCCCTTCCCGCCGACTTCCTGGACCTGCTGACCGTCCCCGACCTCGAGGCGGCGGACGAAGGCGACCCCGCGGAGTTCATCGGCCGGCACCTCGCGTTGATTCAGGCCCGCGAGGATTCGCTGCCGATTCCCACCGCGATCGAAGCGCTGCGCGAGCGCTGCTGCCAGACCATGGCCGCGGCTCTGCACCTCGGCCGCGGCGCCGGCATCGACGCCGTGGCGCTCGCGGAGCGGTGGGTTGCCGTCGCCCGGCAGAACGGCGCGCGGTAGCCCGCGCCCGGAGCGGCGCAAGGACAAAGGCCCCGGAGCCGAGTCGCGCGTCGAATTGTTTGCCACTCGATGGCACAATCGTGCCTGTCCATTCCTCGAGACGGCGGCCATAAAATGAGCATCGCAATCGAAGCGGCCTCGGCGCCCCCACCCCGGAGGCGCGCCCCGTGAGCGCCGCCCTGTCGAATTGGACGATGCGCTACTTGGCGCTCCTCGGCGTCGAGCGCTCGGCTCCGAGCTTGGACCCGCTCCGACAGCTGATCCGCGCCCACGTCCAGACGGTGCCCTTCGAGAACTGCACCTCCCTCCTGCGGCGCCAGGCGGCCGGGGGCGGCCCGGTGGCGCCGCTCGATGCCGAGGCGCTGCTCGCGGCTTGGGAGGCGCGCAGCGCCGGCGGCGTATGCTTCGAGCACACCGAGATGCTCGGTCGGCTGCTCGGCGCGCTGGGCTACCCCGTCACCGCCATCGCCGGGGAGATTCTCGTTCCCCGGCTCTCACCAAGCGCTCCTGGTGGAGGCCGCCGGGGCGCGCTGGCTCGTCGATGCCGGAAACGGCGCCCCGTTCTTCGACCCCGTCCCGCTCGACCGCCCCTTCGAGATCCGACGCGCGGGCCTGGGTTACCGGTTTCACGCCGATGCCGCCGACGCGGGGACCTGGGTCCAGGAGCGGGCGCTGGAGGACGGATGGCGGCCGTTCTGCCGCTACCCGCTCCAACCGCAGTCCCAGGCCGACCGCGAAATCGCCTACCAACGCCACCACCGCCCGCGCGAGACGTGGGTGACCAACGCCATCGTCCTGGTCCGCAGCGGCGAGGACGAGGTGTTCGCCTTCCGCAACGGCGACCAGACGCGCTACCGGGCAGAGGGCAAAGTGACCAAGCGGGTCCAGGAGCCGGGCGAATGGGCGCGGCTGCCGGGCCTGGTCGGGCTTCCAGCGCTGCCGGTCGCCGCGGCGGCTCGGGCGTGGGCGGCCATCAACGGGCAGCCGATTCCGCCGGGCGCGTGAAGGCCAATGCCGCGGTGGGCACGGCAGCCGGCCCTCGCGCGCCCGAGCCGTTCCTCGAGATCGCGTTCGCCGGGCCGTCGCCCCTCGTCGAGGCGTCGAGCCCGGCGCGCGCGTGAATCAGCGGCCTATTTCCCCGCGAGCTGAGCGAAGAAGTCGTTCCCCTTGTCGTCCACCAGAATGAACGCCGGGAAATCGACCACCTCGATGCGGTAGACAGCCTCCATGCCGAGCTCAGGGTATTCGAGGATCTCCTGCTTCTTGATGTTCTCCTGAGCGAGTAGGGCCGCCGGCCCGCCGATGGAGCCCAGGTAGAAGCCGCCGAACTTCTTGCAGGCGTCGGTGACCGCCTTCGACCGGTTGCCCTTGGCGATCATGATGAGTGAGCCGCCCAGCGACTGGAACTGGTCGACGTACGAGTCCATGCGGCCGGCGGTGGTGGGGCCGAAGGAGCCTGAGGGCATGCCCTCAGGCGTCTTGGCAGGGCCGGCGTAATAGATGGGGTGGTCCTTCAGGTACTGGGGCATGCCCAGGCCCTTGTCGACGCGCTCTTTGATCTTCGCGTGGGCGATGTCGCGCCCCACGATGATGGTGCCACTCAAGGCGAGCTGGGTGGTCACCGGGTACTTCGTCAGCTCCGCGAGGATCTCTTTCATCGGCCGGTTCAGGTTCACCTTGACCACGCCATGGTCGAGCTTCTGGCGGTATTTCTCGGGGATGAACCGGCCCGGGTTCGGCTCCAGCTTCTCCAGCCAGAGGCCGTCCTTGTTGATCTTCGCCTTCACGTTCCGGTCGGCGGAGCAGGACACGCCCATGCCCACCGGGCACGACGCGCCGTGGCGCGGCAGGCGCACCACGCGGACGTCCAGGGCGAAGTACTTGCCGCCGAACTGCGCGCCGTAGCCGCTCTTCTGCGCCGCCTTCAGCAGCCGCTCCTCCATGTCCAGGTCGCGGAACGCGCGCCCGCCCTCGTTGCCGGTGGTGGGAAGGCCGTCCAGGTAGCCGGTGGAGGCGAGCTTCACCGTCTTGAGGCAGGTCTCGGCCGACGTGCCGCCGACGACGAACGCCAGGTGGTAGGGCGGGCAGGCGGCGGTGCCCAAGGTCTTCATCTTCTCGGTCAGGAACTTCTCGAGCGAGGCCGGGTTCAGGAGCGCCTTGGTCTCCTGGTACAGGTAGGTCTTGTTCGCCGAGCCGCCGCCCTTGGCCACGAAGAGGAACTTGTACTCCGAGCCCTCGGTCGAATAGAGGTCGATCTGCGCCGGCAGGTTACACTCGGTGTTGACCTCGTCGTACATATTGAGCGGCGCATTCTGCGAATAACGGAGGTTCTCCTCGGTATAAGTCTTGAAAATACCGCGGGAGATCGCCTCGGCGTCGTCGCCGCCCGTCCAGACCGCCTGGCCCTTTTTGCCCACCACGGTGGCGGTACCGGTGTCCTGGCAGAACGGGAGGACGAACTTGGACGCCACCTCGGCGTTCTTGAGCATCGCCGCCGCGACGCCGCGGTCGTTGGGCGAGGCCTCCGGGTCGTCCAAAATGGCCGCCACCTTCTGGAGGTGGGCCGGCCTGAGCAGGAAGCTCACCTCGCGCATCGCCTGGTTGGCGAGGGTGGTGAGCCCCTCGGGCGCCACCTTGAGCACCTCCTTGCCCTCGAAGGTCGCCACCGAGACGTGGTCCCGGGTTAGAAGGCGGTACTCGGTGTGCTCTTTCTCGAGCGGGAACGGGTCCTGGTACTTGAACTCGGCCATCGCAAATCACCTCGGGGAAGTGCTTGTCGCGGGAGAAGGAAACGATCTGACAAGCCTACACGCCCCCGCGCACCCGCGGCCAGCACTCTGCGTCCTGGAGACGGCCCGGCATGGCGACGTCACTTGGCCCGCAAGGCGGAGCCCGCCACTCGCGCCGCGACTCGGCCGCAGCCGCATCTCGAATCCGGCCGGCAGCGCGGATAGCCGCGCCTCCTTGAAGGGGTCGAGGTCGAGCATCAACACCGACAAAGGCACCCGATGCCGCATTCAGTAGGCGAACGACTGGCGAAGCGCGTCGATGAAGGAATTCTTATTGAAGATTCGGGTGAGCCCGTCGCGCGTGGCGCTCTCGCAGATCGACCGCTGGTGCTCTTCGTAGACCTGGTCCTGCAGCGAGAATTTCGCCACCGTGCTCGCGCCGATCTGGGGCTTGTCGCCGTCCCCGCTCAGAAGAAGCCGGCCATGGCGTAGGCCGTCTTCTTGAACATGGTCTCCTGCGCTTCGGCCAAGTCCAGGTTGGCCTTGTTGGCGGTCGTGACGATGCGCGTCCGATATTCCTTTTGATCCGTAACCTCGGACACCGATTGTTGGCTGGAGCCGAAGTCGGAGACTCCGGCGGTCACGCTCGTGTCTTTGCGGACGATCGCGCCACCCCCAGCCCGTTCCCTAATCTGAACGTCGCAGACCAGCATGTACGTCACGTCCTTCACGAGCGCGCCCGCGACGAACTCGGCGGTGCCGCCGATGAGCCCGCCTCCGTAGACTCCGGCGACGGAGCGCGTCATGAGGCCGCCTGCCACGGCGCCGCCGAGCACGCTGGAGCCCCTGTAACCCTGGTGGAGCGCCTCCTCGGCTGCGGTCGCGCTGACTTTTTCGAGGTTGAGCACGTAGGCGATCATCGTGAACTGGGCGGCGCCGGGATCGTCCACGATCTGGAAGCCATTGTCGTTGGACTTTGTGAACTGCTCTCTCACGAACGCCTTGAACATGCGCCGGTCAAATTCCTGCACGCCGCTCTTGACGTCGAGGTAGATGGTGCGCTTCTCCCTGGCGACCGGGTCCACGAAGATCGCGGTGCTGGTGCGGGTCCGGACGTCGAGGTCCTTGTGGGACAGCAGCGTATAGGTGGCCGCGCAGCCGCTCAGGTTCAAAGAGAGTGAGGCAGCCGCTATGGCGCGGAATGCGCCCCCTGCGCTCATGAGTCTCATTGCCATCGACCCCCCTTGTCGCATCCGTGGAAGGAATCCCGGGTGAACGGTCGATTCTCGCCCGCGCGGCTGGCTCCATTGCCGCGCCGCGGGACGATCGTCGAGCTTCACCTCCAAGCGCTGTCTTCCATCCAATGCGAAAATGGAGCGGGAGAACCCTCATGTCCAAGAGGGGGGCGGATGACTGCGACGGCGGAAGCTCAATGCCCTCCGTTGGAGCTCTTCTCCAGGGCGGCGAAGGCGTCGCGGAAAGGCGCCGCCCGCTGCGGTTCGCCCAGCGCCCGGTACGCCGCGGTCAGCTCTTCTACCGCCCCGCGGAGCCACGCCACCGGCGGCCTCGGCTCCTTCATGAGGATGGCATAGCCGGCGACCAGCTCGGGTTCCGCCTCGCGATAGCGACCCTGCCACGAGAGGACCCGCCCCAGAGACACTCGGGCCTTGCCGATGCGCTCGTGCTGCGCCGGCAGCGTCTCGCCGAGGCTCGCCAGCGCCTGCCGGATCAGCGCCTCAGCCTCGGGGTATTTCTTCCGGTCCGATGCGATCTCCGCGCGGCCGGTCAGGGCGGCGCCAATGTAGTAGTGCTTGCCGTACACCTTCCGGTACACCTGCTCCGCGCCTCGGAAGAATTGCTCGGCCTCGTCGAGCGCGCGCCTCCGCCGAGCGGCGTTGCCGAGCTCCATGAGGACGAAGCCGACCCGCGGATGATCGTGCCCGTGCCCGCGCTCTAGGATTGCCAGCGCCTCCCGCAAGAGCTGCTCGCCCTCCTCCACCTTGCCCTGCTGGGTGAGCGCCTGGGCCAGGCTCGTCATCGCGCTCGCCGCCTCGACGTGCTGGCCGCCGTAGAAGGCCTGCCTCACCGCCACGGCCTCACGGAAGTACGGCTCGGCCTCGGCCCAGCGGCTCGACTCGGCCCTGATCTCGCCGAGGTTGACGAGCGCGTCGGCGACCGAGGGATGGTTCTCCCCGTGCAGAGCGCGGTTGACCACGAGGAGCTCTTGGCTCAGCGCCTCGGCGCGGTCGTGTTGCCCGAGGAAGAAGTACGCCTCGCTGAGCAGGGCCTTGCTCGCTGCGAGCTCCGACGCCGGCGCTCGGCCGGCCACCTCGAGCGCGATGGCCCGCTCGATCACCGCGACGGCCTCCGGGTACTTCCCCGCGCGCACCAGCGCCGAGCCGAGGCGAATCGCGGCCTTGGCGACGCGGGGGTCTTGGGGAGGCAGCGCGCGCTCGATGAGCTCGCTGCCTTCCCGGGTCAGCTGCACCGCCTCATCGACCCGGCGTTGCTCCTCTCTCAGCCGCCCCAACAGCCCCAAGCTCTCGCCCACGGACGGATGCGCGAAGCCGTGCAGCGCTCGCTGGCGGTCCAGGGCTCGGGTCAGCAGGTCCTCGGACCGCTCGTACTCCCCCAGGCGGCCCAGGATGGAGCCAAGCGTCGCGTAGAGGTCGGCCTGTACCTCGGGCTCGCTGTCGAGCGCCGCCGTCTCCAGGGCGCCGCGCTCGACCACCGAGAGCACGGTGAGGTCCCTGGCCGGGCCTTGCTCCGCGTCCCCGCCCTGAAAGAGGTCGATCATGAACGCCTGGATCCGCTGGGCGCGCTTGGCCTGGGCCAGGGCCGCGTCGCGGGTGGCCGAGAGTCGAACCGTGAACGCGGTGACGACGGCGAGGAGCACCGCCGCCACGGCCGCTGCGGCCGCCACCGCGCCGCGTCGGCGCCGGAGGAGCTTCCCCGCCCGGTACCCCAGGGAGTCGGGCCTCGCCTCCAAGGGCTCGTTGTCGAGAAAGTGATCGACGTCCCTCGCCATCGCTTCGACCGAAGCGTAGCGGCGCTCCGCCGCGCGCTGGAGCGCGGTGAGGCACAGCACGTCGAGGTCTGCCCAGGCTCTCCGGTCGATCGCGACCGTCGGCTCGCCCGACGCCTGGGTGCGCCGCGCCATCGCCGAGGGGCGCTCGGGGTCCGAGCCCAACACCAGGGCTTCCCGCTCTGCTTCGGAGAGGCCCGGTCGGTCATACGGGCGGCGGCCGGTGAGAAGCTCGTGGAGAACGACGCCCAATGCGTAGACGTCGGTGTAGAGGCCCACCCGCTCCCCGCGGAGCTGCTCCGGTGCCGCGTACGCCGGGGTCATCAGCCGGAAGGCGGTGCGCGTCGGATCGCGCGGCTCGGGGCCGATCTGCTTGGCGATGCCGAAGTCGAGGAGCCGCAGGGCCCCGTCGCGCTTCACCAGGATGTTGGACGGCTTGAGGTCCCGATGAACCACCGCCTGCCGGTGCGCATAGGCCACCGCCTCGCAGGCGGAGCGGAAGAGTTTCAGCCGCTCGGTGACCGGCGCCCGAACACGCGCGCAGTGCTCGGTGATGGAGGCGCCCTCGACGTACTCCATGGCAAACCAGGGGGTGCCGTCATCCAAGATGTCGGCATCGTACAGGCGGGCGATGAGGGGATGCTCGAGCTGCGCGAGGGTGCGCTGCTCCGCTGCGAAGCGCTCGCGCCGGGCCGGCGAGAGCCACGCGTCGCGCAGCACCTTGACCGCGGCCCGGCTGCCGAGATCGGCGCGTTCGGCGAGGTAGACGACGGCCATCCCACCTTCGCCGATGGCGCGCAGGATCCGGTAGGGCCCCACTTCCCGGGGCGCCGGTGCCCCGCGGAGAACATCGCTCGCCACGCTGGCCAACCCAACGTCGAGCAGGGTCGCGGCGTGGTCCCCGGTGAGGAGCGCGCGGACCTCGGCGGCGAGCTCGGCGTCCACGGCGCCCGTTCGAGCGAGGAAGGCCTCGCGCTCGGCAGTGGGTAGCCCACTCGCGCGGTGGAACAGATCCTGAACCACGCCCCAGCGCTCAGCGTCCATGTCGCCCCTCTAGGACCCTTCCTACGCATCCCCGCGGCGCTTGGCGTCGGCCCCGCGCTTCAGCTCCTTGGCGAGCCAGGCCCTCGAGGCGCGCCAGTCTCGCTGGGCGGTGGCCTCGGAGACACCGAGGAGCTCGGCGGCCTCACGCACCTCGAGGCCGCCGAAGAACCGACTCTCGACGAGCGCCGCCTGCCTGGGGCTCATCCGGCCCAACTCCTCGAGCGCCGCGTCGAGCGCGAGGACCTGCTCGCTTCGGCCGGGGTCGCTGACCGCGACGGACTCGTCGAGGGTGACGAGGTCGAGGCCTGCGCCTCCGCGCTTGCCGGCGTGGCGCCGCCGGGCGGCATCGACCAGCACCTGGCGCATCGCCCGGGCAGCGACCCGCTTGAAGTGGGGCGGGGAGATGCTGGCCAGCTCAGGGTTGGGCGACAGCTTGAGCCAGGCTTCGTTCACCAGCGCCGTCGGGGTCAAGGTGAGGCAGGGGTCGCTGCGCCGCACGCGAGCGGCGAGCCGGCGCAGCTCTTCGTAGGCGAGAGAGAACAGCTCGTCGACGGAGCCTTCGCCGGAGCCGCCACCCCCCGCGACGATTCTGCCGGGTCGTTTGCGCATTTCCAGGTCGTGCTTGTCTGCGCTGATGAAGCTGCTTCACGCCCTGCGTGGGAATCGAGCCGAGCCACGAGGCGATCCAGCGGACGAGAATACTCACCTTCGCCGGCCCGCATGGCGAAGGAGCCTTTGTTCGGCTCGAGCACTGTTCGTGAATCGACAGACCCGTGGCGACGCGGCCGCGACTTGCACCGTAGGCCTCGCGGCTGCGACGGAGGGCCTCGTCGCAGCGACGCGGCTTCGCGGCTCGCGTGGGCCTCCCAACCCGTTGGGTGCTCTCGGCGGCTCGGCGCAAGGCTGGCGCTCGATGCTCCGGTGCGAGCGCCAGCCGAGGCGGGCTCAGTTGTTGGGCACCAGCGTCAATCCATCGCAGTGGCGCGCCTTACCGACGGCGTAGGTCGTCAGCCACTCGGCGCCGAGGACAGAGCCCTTCCACAGCGTGTGGTCATCCTTCAAGACGTAGAGCACCGTGCTGCTCGAGGCGACGAGCTCCTTGGCGTGGGGGAGGCTGCCGATCTGGTACCAATAGCCATTGCAGCCGTCACCGGCGTTCAGGTAGATGTCGGGGCCCGTGAAAGAATAGATGTCGAGGGCGAATGGCCGCGCCTCGCCGATGCCGCCTCCGGCGGCGATTCGACTCCAGTCGGCATAGGCGCCGAGGTAGCTCCACGTGCCGTCGGCGCCCGAGTACGATTTCCAGAGAGTGTTGTCGTCATTGAGCGCGAAGAGGACAGGGGCGGAAGAGTCCAGGTTGAAGGGGAAGGGGAAGTACACGTCGAGGTAGGTCGTGCCGGTGATCCGCTTGGCGCCGGCGGGCCTGCCCACGTAGGTCCAGGTCACGGCGGCATCGGTGCCGTCATTGCGCCATAGCGTGCGGTCGTCGTTGAAGGCATAGAGGGTGTGCTTGGCGCAGAAGATTTGCTGCGCCGCGCCGGGGGTCTGAACGTACGCCCACGTGCCGTCGGCTCCGCTGGAGTGGCTTACCCAGAGCGTGCGGTCGTAGTTGAGGGCATAGACGCGCCCATCGAGCGACTCGGAGCAGGCGGCGATCTGGTTGGCGCTGCCGGGTGCGCCCACGCGCTGCCAGGAGACGGTGGGGGACTGCGGATCCTGCGCGACCGAGCAGGTGGAGCCGTCGAAGTCGGTGATCAGCTTGAGCCCCGCGCCGCTCTCCAGCGGCGCGCCGCACTTTCGCCCCGAGCGGTCGATGACCTCGGAGATGCAGTTGCCAACGATGTAGGGCATGGTGTTGGTCTGAAAGTTCCACTGCGCATCGGTGTAGGTGGAATAGCCGCACGCGACCTTGGCGTTCGCCTGATCGTCCGCGCCATGGGTGTAGCCTTGCTGGTGCATGGCTTCGTGCCAGATGATGCCCGCGGCTTGAGACCAGGGCCACGGCTCGGCGGCGTAGCGGCAGTTCGCTCCGGTGTTGCACACGGGGAAGTTGAGCGTCGTGTCGACCGACCTGAGCCAGCTCGAGAAGGTGAGCGACTCGGGCGAGACGTGGCCGTAGGAGTCGAGCCCCGCACTGGCGTTGCCACTCGGCGATCCCGTGCACTTGATGGAGACGTCCACGGTGGAGCGCGCCGCGTCCATGACCTTCGAGAGCTGGGTGGCGGCGGTGTCGCCGTAGAATGGATCGCCCTTGCACTTCAAGTAGGCTCCGATGGAGCCGGAGAGTTGATTCACCGATTTACTCATGCACTGTTGGAAGGCGTTGCTGACCGCGACGGTGCGGCCGTAGTGCATGGCCTTCGCCAAGAACTGATAGTCGGTGCCGTTGCAGTCATTGCCGTAGGTGACCTTGCCTAGCAAGTCCGATTGGTCAGTGCCCACGGCTGAGGGCTCCTTCGGGCTGCCGCAGCCGGCGAACGCGGCCCCGGCGCCCAGCTGGCAAGCGAGGCAACACAAGTACAGCGCGTGAGCGGTCCTTCTTTCTGACATGGAGATCCTCCTGGGATCCGGTAGGTGATGCGGTGGCGCACTGCCAATCCGGTGCCAGCTCCGGCGCGGCGCGCTCGACCGGTGCGAGTGATCTCGGCTGCGGCGTCCGAACCCCGCGGTTTGGCTCCGAGACCTGCCGGCGTCGCGGCGCTCCTGAGTCGGATGGATGTGGGGCGTCGCTCGGGGCGGCGGGGGCCCGCCGGGTCAGGCGCCCGCGGGCGCCCGCGGGCGCAGGCAGAGGCGGCGAGGCCGCCGAGGGCTGCTCGGGGATGAGCGCGCGCAGGGCCTCGACCCGCTTCGTCGAGGCGACCGCGACGTCGCGGGCGCTCGGCAGGCGAGCGGCGGACGAAGGCCGAGGACGGATCGTCGCTGACGATGACCCGTGGGACCTTGGGGCACCCTTGGAGAAGGCGGCGCGCGACCTCGAGCTTGGTGGTCGCGTTTCCCGACGCCATCAGGCCGTAGTGGCGGATCTTGACGAAGCCGTGCGGCAACACGTGCTGCAGGAAGCGGCGGATGAATTCATCGGGCGCGAGGGTCTTGGTGGCGTCGCCGCGGGTGCGGAATTGGACGCCGTTCTCCGAGTGGCGGAGCAGACGCTGGTTGGAGAGACCCACTCGATGCGCATAGCGGCCGAGGTAGCGGAAGACGTGCTCGGGGCCGGCGAAGAGTTTCTTGCCGCGCAGCCCAAAGCCTCCAGACGACACCTCGTAGCCATGAGCACGACGAGAGCCATTCCCACGTGTCAACTTGACTACCGCGCTGGGCGGCGGCCAGCCGCTTCATCCCCTCTTGGCGCTGCAGCGGGAGCGCGGGCGCGACTGGGCCGACACGGCGATGCTCTACGGCCGGGTGGTGGAGCGGGTCGACGTGAGCCAGCGGGAGTTTCTCGCGGCCTTGCAGAAGCTCGTGGGCCGCTAGGCGCGAATAGCCTGCGCAAAGCCTCGAGCGGCCAAACGCGAACGGCCGCATTGCGGCGGCAAAGGGCTCGCCGGGCCCTTGAGCGCGACGCCGGCCTGCTCGAGAATCCTCGGGACCTACGGCGCGGGCAGGTCCAATCCGCATGAGACGAGGATGACGCACGGGAATTGGCGCGACGGCGGGAGGCGGCGGGCGCACGCCGCGGCCGCGCCCCTCGGCCTGCCGAATCGACGATCCGGCCGGGCCCTGGG
The DNA here is from genome assembly GCA_963772225.1 of uncultured delta proteobacterium. Taxonomy (GTDB): domain Bacteria; phylum Myxococcota; class Myxococcia; order Myxococcales; family UBA5297; genus CAVYWD01. The sequence continues at coordinate 492,658 of CAVYWD010000003.1, forward strand.
TCGGTCATCGCCGTGCCGGAGCAACCCTCGCCGTGAAGGGCCCCGCCGAGGCCGACGTCGCCGCCGCCATCGCGAAGGTCAGACAGGCCTGGCCCGGCCTGTCGGTCGACCTGACGCGGCTGTCCGCGCGCCTCTCGGCTCTGGGGCCGCCCTGGCCAAGGCCGACGTGGAGGGGCTCGCGCTGGCCTCGGCCTGCCTCGACGGGGATCGGGCGGCTCTGGCCGAGCTCGAGGGCCAGCTCTCGGCGGCGGTGGAGGCGGCGCTGCGCCGCCTGGGCGCGAGCCGCGACGAGAGGGACGAGGTCCGCCAGAAGCTGCGCGTGGAGCTCCTGATGCCGGGCGGCGGTCGCTCCAAGCTCGAGCACTACGCGGGGCGCGGCTCGCTGCGGGGCTGGCTGCGCGCGATGGCGGCGCAGGAGCTCGTGAACCTGAAGCGCCGCCCGAGCCGGCGCCGGCCCTGTCCGAGGCCCTCTTCGACGCCAGTGCGCCGGACATCCGGTGAATCCGAGAGGAGTGCCCGAGGCCTTCCGGCTCGCTCTGGAGGAGGCGATCGCCTCGCTCTCGGACCGCGAGCGCGCCGCGCTGAGGATGAGCGCGCTCGACGGGCTCTCCATCGACCAGATCGCCCGGGTGTTCCAGATGCATCGCTCCACCGCCGCTCGCTGGCTGGTGCGGGCCAAGGCCGAACTCGCTGCGAAGGTCCGCGACGGCCTCGTCCGCCGCCTGGGCGCCAGCGCCGGGGACCTGGCCAGCATCGCCCGGGTGTGGGCGACGAGGTGCCGGTGACCTTCGAGCGCCTCCTCGCCTCCAGGAGGTGATCCCACTCGCCGCCTTGCATGCATGCAAGGAAAAGAGCGGCCCCTTGAGGATGCGCCGGGGGCATCGAATCGCCGTTGCCTCGAGGCAGCCCGGCGCCACCGCGCAAAAGGAGCCTAGGGTACGGTACGCGCCGAGATGCCATGAGCGTCTTGGGCGATCGGAACCTTGTCGCTGACCCGTTGGGGCCGGAAGCCATCGCTGATCCGTTCCGGGCGCAGGAACCCCGGGCGGCCGCTCAGCTCCCGGCCCCCGCCGCGCGCTCTTCCTGCTGCGCCATCCGCCGCTCGAGCTCGGGCCCCGGGGCGAAGCTCGCCTGGTCCGCGTCGGGGACCGCCACACGCGCCATGCCGCCCTCGGAGAGGTCCACCTCGTAGACGTTGGCGAAGTCGCCGCCCGCCTCGGACGCGAAGCTGACGCGGGTGGGGCTCGCCCAGCTCGGCGCCCGGTCGTCTTCATTGGGGGTATTGGCGCCGGAGACCTGCCGCAGCGTCGCGGGGTCGCCGCTCGCCGCGGCGGCGAAGATGCGCGAGCGCCCGCCGACGCTCGCCTCGAACGCGACCCGCGCGCCGTCCGGGGAGACGGTCGCGCGGCTGCCCAGCGCGGCGAGCCCGGGAAAGGCAAACGGGGTGCGCGCGCCGCTGGCGAGGTCCACCACCGCCAGCTGGGTGTGGCGGAGCGCGTCCGGCCCGGTGAGAACCAATGCCCTCAGGCCGTCCGGGAAGAAGCTGGGCGAGGCGTCGGCTGCGCTCCCGGAGAGCGGCCGGTCGGCCGAGCCGTCGGCGCTGACGAGGTGCACGACCGACGAGGCGCCGCGCGACTCGACGTAGAGCACGCGGCCCGCGTCCTCGCTCACCGCCGGCTGGCCGACCTGCGCTTCTCCGCTCGCCGCCGCGAGCTCGCTCTCCGGCCCGCCGCAGGTCGGGACCTCGCGGATGCTGTTCCGGTCGGCGTCCTCGCGGTGGACGAAGACGACCAGCCGGCCGTCCGCCGAGATGGCCGGGTCGCTGTTCGACCCGCTGGTGGTCAGGCGCCGGGCGGCCTGGTAGTCGGCGCGGTCGGCGACGTAGATCTCCCCGTCGCGCATGAAGGCGTAGCCGCGGGCGAACGAGAGGCCGTTGCCGCTGCCGCCGCTTCCGCCGCCGTCATCGGCGGGCCCCTGGCAGGCGGTGAGGTGTGCCGCCGCGGCGGCGATCGCAAGCAGACGAAGAGGGCGGGCCATGGGCGCCCGCTGCAACAGGGGCTTCGCCATTCCCTTCCCAGCGAGAGACCGAATCAGGGATAGACGAGGTAGGCCTTGGGGAAGCGCTCGCCGCCGCGGCCGCTGAGCAGCCCGAGGGCGCGGCCCACGTCGCGCAGCGGGAGCCCCGGGCTCGGCGCGAGCGCGGCCTCGTTCTCGTCCGGGAAGCGGCGGGCGAGCTTGCCGAGCAGGCGGTCGAGCCCCTCGAAGTCCGGGCGGCCGGCGAGCGGCGGCAGGCTCGGGCCGAAGCGATCGGGCCCGGGGACCTTTCCGCGGTCGGCTACGACCTCGAGGCCGTCGGCGCGCATCACGACGCGAAGCTTGCCGGCGGGCATGTCGGCGTCGAGCCAGGCGCCGAACTCCTCGCCGCTCAGAGGGCGGAAGGCGACGCATCGGCGCTCGCGGCGGTCCGAGACCGCGAGGCAGGCGGTCGCGCCGTCCTCCAGCGCCTCGGCGAGCCGCGAGAGCGGGACGGTGAGGTCGGCCATGGACATCGCCGGGTCGAGCTCGAGGGCGAGGGGCTTTCCCCGGAGCGCGGCCAGGGCCTCGGCGCAGCCGACGTCGGTGAGGCCGCAGCGGCGCCCGCCGGGAAGGACGAGGGCGCGGTCCTTCACCGAGAGTGAAGCGCCGGCGGCGAAGGGCCTGCCATAGCCGTCGGGCACCTGGATGAGCGCCGGGTCCGCCGGCGGCCCGGAGCGCGCAGGCGCCTTGCAAGAGGTGGCGAGGGTGAGGGCAAGCAGGCTGAGCAGGGCGGGCGCGCGCATCGGGCGGCCAGCAGCTTACGCGAAGCGCCGAGCGGACCGGTGAACTCCCCGGGCTTTGCTCGATGGGCCCTGAGGACGCGTCGGGAGGCCCTTGCACGGAGAGGGTCCGCGCCGGGTCGGCCACGGAACGCGCGCGTTCGAGATGCAAGGAGAGAACGGCGCCGGAGCCGCTCGTCCAAAGCCAGCTGCGGGTGCTGGAGGCGATGGGGGCCCGACCTGGGCGGCAAGAGCTCGGCTCCTCGCCGTCCAGCACCGCTTTCACTTCGCAAACCAGAATCGGCCTTCGAGGTGGAGGCCGAGACCTCGAGCAGGTGAAGGAGATACCGATGGGATGACGAATGGAGTGGCTGCCTCGCGGGGCAGCCACTCGCAACTGACTCTCACATTCAGAAATTACCGTCGCAAGGCGGAGCTCGATTGTGCATCGCCCCGTCGTTGCACACGCTGTTCGGCCCGCTCGAGGTGCTGTAGGTCGTATTGTTTCGGATGTTGTAGACTTGGAAGTAGCTGTCGTCGTTGCAGTTGTGGCCCGAGACCGGGCTCTGGGGCCAAGGGCGCCACCCGGACAGCGCGTCGTAGGGCGTGCTGCACGCGCCGCTGTAGGAGTTCTGGAAGGGCGGGTAGATGTTCGAGCGAAGCCCGCTCTCCCAGGTACACCTTAGGTAGCCCATATTCCCATCGAGTGCGCAGCTGCCGTGATTGCACGACTGGCCCCAGCCCATGAGGAGATCCGTGCAGCTGGCGGAGGTGTAGTACGAGGCCCAGTAGACGGCCGAATGCTCCGTCCCGACCGTGGGCCCCTGGACCGCGTGCACTTCCAGGTAGTGCCGGTAGCCGGTGGAGCACGTCGCAGGTGTGGCCGTCGCTGAGACGGCCGCCTCGCGCCGCTGGGACCCGTGCTTCTCGAGCATTGACCCGAGGCCGAGCAGGGCTTGCACCTCGGGCGCCATTTCCGGCGAGAGCTCGGCAGCGCGAATCGCGGAGACGGCCTGGCCTGCGAGCTGTAGGTCTGCCGCCCTCGCCTCCGGATCGGGTGGGGGCTCGGAGGGTGTCCAGCTCGGGTCTCCGAACTCGTCTCCTCCGATCTGGATCGCGAAGGTTCGCCTCTCGGCATCCATGAAACGAGCGTTCACGGCGAATTCTGGGGTTCCTGGAGCAGCAGCGAGCTCCTGATCCGGGTTTCGCTCACCCCGAGCGGCCTGAAAGTAGACGATGTGGCCCCCCTTGGCGAATGTGCCCGAGAGCCCGCGCCCAGGGCTGGCGACCTCGAACGTCAGCCCTTCCTCGCCGGCAGCGGTTGCGGGCGCCCCTGCCTCCTGGCGCTCTCCGCAGCCAAGGAACAGGACCGTCCAAATGAAACACCAGGAACAACGCAACGGATTACCTGTCATCGAGTCTGTTCCTCCTCAAGAGTTTTTTCCCAGCGATCGAGTCCTACGGACCGAGGCCCGAATTGGGCCGGCCGGCGGCGTCAATCGATGCGCGCGCTTCAAGCGCGTTCGGCGGGGCGCGGATGCGCCGGGAGACGAACAGTCCGCGCTCGCGCGCCAAGGCTCTTCTTCTCTTGAGCGCCGAACGGTTTGAAAAGCCTGCTGCGACGCGCACTTGCTGCCTGCGACGGGAAGCCTCGTCGCTGCGCTGCTCGCGCTGCCCCCAGCAGCGCTGTGCTGCTCGCTCCTCGGGTTCGAAGTCTCGGCGACGCAACTGCGCGTCTCGCAACGTCTTTCAAACCGTTCGGCGCTCTAGGCGGCGACAAGGAGTCGGCTCCCTCGCGCGAGCGCCGAGGGGCCGCCAGCAGGTCCGGCTCGCAGAATCCGAGGCGCGCAGGGGCCCGCCTCGCGGCTGGAGGGCCGGCGCGCCGGGTTTCTGCAGGGCGAGCCGATACGGACAGTGAAAGGCCGACGCGCTCTCGAGGTACTGCACCGACGCCGTCGCCGCGCGCCTGCGCGAGCGACTTTGCGCCGCCGCGCCGGAGCGCGGGGAGGTGGGCCATGGGTGAATTCACGGCGGTCGTGCTGGGTGTGGGTGACACGTTCTCGCAGGTGCACCACCCGTGCGCGCTGCTCCTCGCGTGCGACGGCGCCTTCCTCGGCATCGATTGTCCGGACATGTACCGGGCCGTCCTGCGGTCGGCCGCGGAGCGCTCGGGGCGGGCGCTGGCGCTCGAGGAGATCGACCACCTGCTCATCACGCACGTCCACGGCGACCACATGAACGGGCTCGAAGGGGTCGCGTTCTACAAGCGCTTCGCCGAGGGCCGGCGCGTCGGGCTCGTCACCTCGCCGGAGGTCCGGGCCGTCCTCTGGGACGAGCGCCTGAAGGCGAGCATGGGCGCGCTCTGGGACGGCGAGCGGTACCAGCCGATGGGCTTCGACGACTACTTCGAGCACCTGCCGCTCGGTTGGTCGGGCGAGACCGCCGTCGGGCCGTTTCGAATCCGCGCGCGCCGCACCCGGCACTACGTGCCGACCAGCGCGCTGCTCGTCGAGGCGGGCGGCCATACCCTCGGGTATTCCAGCGACACCGCCTTCGACCCGGAGCTCGTCGCCTTCCTCGAGCCGGCGGACCTCATCATCCATGAGACCAACTTCGGACCGGCGCATACGCCGTACGAGGCGCTCGCCGCGCTGCCGGCCCCGCTCCGGGCGCGGATGCGGCTCATCCACTACCCGGACGGCTTCGACGGGGAGGGCAGCGCCGTCGCCGCGCTGCGCGAGGGAGACGTGCTGCCCGTGAGCGGCGGGGCCTCGAAGGCCTGCAGCCCCTGAAGAATCGCGAAGCTCGAGGCCGTTCGGCAATCGGCGTGGCCGCGCCGGCGGCCTGATCCCGGCGAGCTGTCTTCTGGAGGCAAGCCGGGGAGAGCCGAGCGGCGCTCAGGAGCTCGCCTTGCCCAATCGCACCCGCCGCGAAAGGAACAGTCCGGCTCGATTGCGCGCGATGGTCACCTCGGCGTGCGCGAGATAGCCCACGTCCGGATGCGCGTCGACGAAGGAGAGGACCTTTTCTGCGTCCAAGTCGCCTTCGGTCGTCGGCCCGCGATGGCCGAGGCTCCTCCCTTCTTCCAGGAGAAGCGCCGCCACCTCGGCCACCAGGTCCAGCCGCTCCGTCAGCAGGAAGGTGGCGAAAGGCGCGGCGCGCCCATGGAGCTCGGCGAGCTCTTCCTTCACCCAGGCGTCGTTCCCGACGTAGCCCTTGGTGTATTCGCCCATGGCCTTCGCGTGCGGCAGCGCGCCGACCAGGCCCGCGACCTCTTCGGCGCAGAGGGCGTCGATGCGCAGGGTGTGGAGCGACTTGGAGAACGGCGCGAGCGCCAAAAGCTCCAAGAAATGCTCGAAGGAGGCGTAGGCGCGGATGGGCTCGGAGGGGGCAGCGTAGAACGCGACGGCGCCCAGGGCGTCCATGGCGTGGACCGGGACCTCCATGTCCTCGGTGAGTCCCCCGTGGAGGCCGAGGACCGGGATCAGCGGGGCGCCGTCCAGGCGGGGCAGATCCCGCGGGCGCATCCAAGGGCAGGCGCGAAGCAGGCCCCCGGCGCCGACGATGCGCCCGTCGGGCAGGACCGCGCCGCCGGCGCGCGCCTCGAGGTCGACCACGGCGTCGAAGCCGGGCATTCCCCGCAAGAGAAGCATCGCCCGCAACGACTCGGGCGCGACCGCGTGCTCGGGGTGCCGGACGACTCTGGCGCGCCGAAGGTGCTCGCGGGCGTTCTCGCTCAGCGCGGAGCCGAGGAGGTCGGCGAGGAGGGTCTTGGACGGGGCAGTCACGCGGCGGATTCTTTCTTCATGAGCGATGATTGTCATGGACCTGCCAAACGCGCGAAATGCGAGCGCGGGGCCGCCACCTTCCACGCTACGCTCCTGCGAGGCGTTTCTCGAAAGGAAGGAAGGGCGATGAAGATCCTCGTCTACGGCGCCGGCGTCATCGGCAGCCTGCTCGCGGCGCGCCTTTCGCGCTCGGGGAATTCGGTGACGTTGCTGGCGAGAGGCGAGCGACTCCGCCAGCTCCGAGAGCACGGCGTCGTCCTGCAGGGATTTCGTGAGGCCGAGCCCTGGGCGACCCGGGTCGAGCTCGCCGAGGAGCTTCTTCCGGCCGATGCCTACGACCTGGTGATCATCCCCTTGCGAAAGAATCAGGTCGCACACGCGCTGCCGTCCCTGGCCGCGAATCGGGGCTCCCCGACATTCCTGATGATGGTGAACACCGCCGAGGGCCTCGAGCCCTGGGCGAGCGCCGTCGGCTCCGAGCGCCTGATGCTCGGCTTCCCGGGCGCGGGCGGCGCTCGGGAAGGCCACGTCGTCCGTTACCGGGGGGTGTCGCGCTGGGTTCAGCCGACGACGCTCGGCGAGCCCGACGGGCGGAGCTCGCCACGGCTCTCGAGCGCGCTCGCGGTCTTCCGGGCCGCGGGTTTTCCGTCCAAGCCGTGCGCCAACATGGACGCGTGGCTCAAGTGCCACGTGGCTTGGGTGAGCCCGATGGCGACCGCCCTGTACGCGATCGGAGGAGAGGCGCGCGCCCTCGGCCGCTCGAAGCGAATGTGCCAACTGCTCGTCGAGGCCGTCCGCGAGAACTTGAAAGCGCTGCAAGTCCTCGGAACCGCCACGACGCCCGCCGGGTTGCGCTTCGGGTCGCGGGCCCCGAAGCCCATTCTGGAGTGGTTGCTCGCCTCGATGCTCCGAGGCCGCATGGGAGCCGAGGCCATCGAGCCGCACGCCAAAGCGGCCCGGGACGAGATGGAGACCCTCCGTCGGGAGATGAAGGCGCTGGCCCGGCGCAGCGGAGTGCCCACGCCGGCGGGGGACGCGCTGGAGCGCGCCGCCTCTGAAGCCCTGGCCCGATAGCGGGAGGCCCCAGCGCCGGCTCAGGGTGATACCGAGCTCCACTGAGTCGCGCTCGGGTATCGGTCGCGGTCCCCTGCGGCGATTCTACGTCGGCTCATGCAGCGGGCCGACTGCGCCACCGCCCTCCGCGAGCGCACAGAGGTCGTCGTGAGACGGCCCGGTGCGCTCGCAGAGGAGGTGCCCTTCCAAGCCGACTACTTCTTCGTCTTCTTCTCGGCCTTTTTCTTCTGCTTTTCCTTGGTCGAGAGCTTCGGCTTGTTGGACTTGGAGATCTTCTGGGCGCCCTTGGGCATGGTTTTGACTCCGTGGCTCGGGGTGATGGACGACAACACGATTGACAGCACTATCGACGAGCGAGGCGCTTCCTCCAAGAGATTCCGTGCCCGAAAAGAACCTGAGGGTCGCCCAACCTGTCGAGCTTGGCATCGGCGAGCTGAAGGCCTTCCGCTCAGCGGGCGCCTTGTTCGAGGGGCGCGGCCGAGCACTCTGCCATGCCACTTCGGCATCCGACTTTCAGCGCATGGAGCGTCGCCAGGAGCGAGCTCCGGGGCGGTCGGCAAACCCTAACCCGGCCGAGCCAGAACCAACGAGGGTTGCCTTAGGCTCCAGACCCCAGACCTCCAGACCCCCGGGTACTGCAGTTCCTGGGGCCCCGGGGTCTGGAGCCTGGAGTCTTTGCCAGATCGCACAAGATTTCGCGCCGAAGGGACTAGTTTGAAGGCGTCGGGAGGGAGAGCCTCCAGGTGCAGGACCTCGAGGACATTCGCCCCTTCCTGGAGTTGACGGCGGTGGCGGCCGGCGCCGTCTCTGGAGCGTTGCACGCCCAGCGCCGGCGCTTCGACTTCGTGGGCGTGGAAGTCATCGGCGTCATCAGCGGGCTGGGGGGAGGCGTCATCCGCGACGTGCTGCTCGGGCAAGGGCCCGCGCTCGCGCTTCGGTCGCCCACCTTCGTGATCACCGCCCTCGCCGCAGCGCTGTTCGGGGCGCTGCTCGGCTCGCTTGCCGCCAAGCTCACGCCGCTCATCTGGACCATCGACGCATTGACGCTCGGCCTCTTCACGGTCGCCGGGCTGCAGCGAGCCGAGGCGGCTGGCCTCACCCCGGTGCCGAGCTTGCTGCTCGGCGTGATCACCGGCGTCGGCGGAGGAGTCGTGCGAGACGTGCTGTGTCGGGAGACGCCCTCGCTGCTCCTCCCAGGGACGCCCTATGCGCTCGCCTCGCTGCTCGGCGGAGCTGTCTATTGGATCACCCTGCGCGAGCTCGGTGCCCGGCCGCGCACCGCCGAGCTCTTCGCCGTCGCCGCGACTTTCGGGCTGAGGATTCTGGCCGCATGGCGCGGCTGGACGGTGCCCACGCCGCCCGACCTGGCGCGAGGTGCCAAGAGGCGTGGGGCGGAACCCGCAGCCCCCAGATGGCTCAGCGAGGCGCGCGCGAGGCGGCGTTGCCTGCCGACAGGCCAACCCTATCTTCGCGGTCATGGTGGAGCAAAAGGTCCGGAAGCCGGTGCTCACCGAGGGGGTATCGCCATGGCCGCATTTGGAGTGCATTCCGAGGTTGGCAAGCTCCGCAAGGTGATGGTGCATCGGCCGGATTTGAGCCTGCGGCGATTGACGCCTTCGAATCGGGACGAGCTCCTTTTCGACGACGTGCTGTGGGTCGAGCGGGCGCAGCAAGAGCATGACCAGTTCGTCGCGGAGTTTCGCAACCGCGGGGTCGAGGTCTTCCATGTACACGACCTGCTCGCGAAGGCGCTCGAGACCCCGGGCGCGCGCCAGTGGGCCGTCCAGCACACGGTCACTCCCTACACCGTCGGGCCGGCGGCCGTGGAGGCGGTGCAGCGGGCGCTGCAGAAGATGAATTCGGACACGCTCGCCACCCACCTCGTCGGCGGGGTGACGCGGTCCGAGCTCATGAAATATTCGGACGGAGGCGAGCTGACACAGCATTCGCTGACCAGCGCCACGACGCCCGACTCGTCGTTCATCCTGCCGCCGCTCCCGAACCACCTCTTCACCCGCGACAGCTCCTGCTGGCTCTATGACGGCGTCTCGATCAACCCCATGTTCTGGCCGTCGCGCCAAGCCGAGAGCGTGAACATCGGCGTGATCTACCGGTTTCACCCGATGTTCCGGGACGCCAAGATCAAGTTCTGGTACCCCGACGCGAGCCACGGCGAGGAGCACGACGAGTTCGACATCCAGGCCTTCGGCCGGTCGTCGCTCGAGGGCGGCGACGTGATGCCGGTCGGCAACGGCACGGTACTGGTGGGGGTCAGCGAGCGCACCACCGCGCAAATGGTGGAAATCCTCGCGAAACGGCTCTTCGAGAAGAGCGCCGCCCAGCGCGTCATCGCCGTCGAGCTCGAGAAGAAGCGCTCCTACATGCACCTCGACGTGGTCTTCACGTTCATGAGCCGCGACGCCGTCACCGTGTATCCGAAGGTCATCGAGACGACCCGGGCGTTCAGCCTCAGGCCGGGCGACAAGGCGGGGTCGCTCGACGTCACGCAAGAAAAGTCGTTCCTGGGCGCGGTGGCCGACGCGGTCGGCGTGAAGCAGAAGGATCTGCGCGTCGTCACGACGGGCGGCGACGAGGCGCAGCAGGAGCGCGAGCAGTGGGACAGCGGAAACAACGTGGTCGCCATCGAGCCCGGGGTCGTCGTCGCCTATTCGAAGAACGTCTACAGCAACCGGAAATACCGCGAGGCCGGCATCGAGGTCGTCGAGATCGACGGATTCGAGGTCGGCAAGGGGCGCGGCGGCGGGCACTGCATGACGTGTCCTCTCTTGCGCGATCCGTGAGGCCGGCAGACCCCAGGCCCCAGGCCCCGGGAGAAGCAGCTCCTGGAGTCCGGAGCCTGGAGGCTGTCGAGGTCGTCGAGATCGACGGATTCGAGGTCGGCAAGGGGCGCGGCGGCGGGCACTGCATGACGTGTCCTCTCTTGCGCGATCCGTGAGGCCGGCAGACCCCAGACCACAGGCCCCAGGAGAAAGCAGCTCCTGGAGTCCGGAGCCTGGAGCCTGGAGCCGCGAAGTTGAGGGGAGTCGCGAAATGCCGTCGCTCAAGCAGCCGCTGCTCCTATTCCTGGCGCTGTTCGCGCTGTACAGCCCGGTGGCGGCGCTGTCGTCCTATTTCCCCATCGTCCGCCGGCTCAAGCCGGGCGACCAGAAGCGCCTCGCGCTCGGATTGTTCACGTACGTGGCGGTGTTCTCGCTGGTCGCGCTGTGGGTCGGCGAGCCGCTGCTCGAATTGCTCGGGCTTTCCACGGACGCGCTGACCGTCACCGGCGGCATCGCCCTGATGTACGCCGCCATCCCGATCATGCGCGGCACCGAGGAGCCGCCGCCCAAGGAAGTGGAGGGCGAGGGCGCGCCGGCCGCCTCCTGGAAATCGGTGCTGTTCATGCCCGTGACCTTTCCGCTCACGGTCGGCGGCACCACCTTCGCCTTTTTCGTCTCGTACCGCGCGCAGGCGAAGAACCTGCTGGAGGTCGTCGCGCTGTCCGTGGCGGGCCTCTTGTACGCCGCCGTCACGGGCTTCACCCTCTTTCTCTCCGGCCACGTCGAGCGTCGCGCCTCACCCGGGCAGCGCACGTTCTTGGAGCGGATCGCCGGCATTCTGCTCGTGGCCATCGCGGTGACATTGTTGCTCGGCGGCGGTCCGCGGCTTGTGGCGACGACGCTCGAGAATTTCAAGAAATAGCGGCTGGCCCACCGCCCTTCTCCTCCCCCCTCACTCCAACGCGGATTGAATCCTCATGGCACATCGAATGACGGTCGGCGCCGCCCTGCTCGCGGCGGCCCTTTCGGCGACAGCCGAGGCGCAGACGCCGTCGAGCGCGCCCTCCGCGGCGGAATCGGGCTCGCCTCCGCCGCCGGATTCTCTCGTCGCCGGGAACCGCGGGGTATGACCCGGACGAAGGGTTCCGTCTCAAATCCAAGGATGGCAGCTACTCGCTGGGCATCGCCATGCGGGCGGCCCTGAAGTTCGAGCCGGCATGGACCGACGGCACGCGCCAGCCCGACGGCTTCCTGGCGTTCGTGCGCCCCATCCTCCGCGGGAATCTGTTCAAGCCGTGGTTTGGCTTCCTGGTGTCGACGGAGCTGTCGGAAGGCACGCCCTTCCTGCTCGACGCGTATTTCACGGTGGAGCCGTGGCAGGCGTTCGGGCTCTGCTTCGGGCAGCAGGGGACGCCCGTCTCGCGCCACGAGTCGTTCGGCCCGCACCAGATCTTCTTTCCGGATTATGCATCGGTCGCCAGCTATTTCTGGTCTGGCCGCGAGAAGGGGCTGACCCTGTACGGGAAAGTCGCGGGAGAGCGGCTCGAATACTACGCCGGCGTCTACGGCGGCTCTCCGCTGGCCCAGCCTGAGAATGAGCCCTTCAATTACGTCGTCGAAGGGCGCGTCACCTTCAGCCCGCTGGGCCCGGTCAATTCTACCGAAATCCCGTTCACGCCAGACGGCGGGCCGCTTCCGCCCCGGCTTTCGCTCACCGCGCAGAGTTATCACGGCAAGCTTCATACGGTCGTCGAGAACTTCAATCCGACGAACAGCATCCTCACGCCCATCCCGTCCTTGGTGACGCAGGTCATGACCATGGCAGGCGGCGATCTGTGGCTTCAGGGTGGGCCGGTCATCGTCTTCGGCGAGCTCTACTGGCGGCGGCTGGGGCCCGCCGAAGGCGCGGCGCGGTCCTCCTCGCTGGGCGCCTGGGGCGAGGTCGTCCTCAATGCCTACCGAAACATCATTGGCGTCGGCGCCCGCGTGAGCTGGATCGATCCGAACCTGGACCTCTCGGACGATCAGGTGGTCGAGCTCGAGGCGCAAGTGGCGTGGTTCATTCATGCGCCCAATATCGTGCTGAAAGGGCGCTATGCCTGGCTCCGCCAGCAGTCGCCCGGTGAGCAGAGCCTCGGCACCTTCCAGCTGCCCTTTGCCGCGGGCACCTCCAACGTCGCCACCCTGCAGATGACCTTGGCCTTTTGATGCCAGCGGGGCGGCGGCGGGCGTGCGGAGCCGGCTCCCCTTCATCAACCACGCCACCGTCCTCGTCCAACAGGACGGGCTCAACCTCCTGACCGACCCCATCTATCGGAGCGCGCCTCGCCGGTGGGCTTCGCCGGGCCGGGCCGCGCCCGCCCGGGATCCGCTTCGAGGACCTGCCGCCCGTCGACGCCGTGCTCATCAGCCACAACCACTGCGACCCCCTCGACGTGCCCACACCGAGGCGCCTCCAGCGCGAGCACCGGCCCGCGCTTCGTCGTCCCCCTCGGTATCGGCGCGGTCCTCGAGCGCGCCGGCATCCGGGGCGGCATGGAGCTCGACTGGCGGGAGGACGCGCCCGGCCAAAGTCCGGGTCGTCGCCGTGCCCGCGCAGCACTTTTCCGGCCGCGTCCTCTTCGACCGCGCAGCGAATCTCTGGGCCGGCGACGTCGTCCGCGGGCCGGCCGGCGCCACCTGCTTCGCCGGCGACACCGGGGTCGGGCCTCACTTCGCCGAGATCGCCCGGCGCTTGGGGAAGGTGTGCCTCGCGCTGCTGCCCATGGGCGTGTTCCAACCCCGCTGGTTCATGGCGCTCGTCCACCTCTCGCCGGACGAGGCCGTGCAGGCCGCGCGCGTGCTCGGCGCCGGCACTTCGGTGGCCATACACTTCGGCACCTTTCGCTTGGCGGACGACGGGCAGGACGCGCCCGTGACCCTGTTGAATCGCGCGCTTCGGTCCTCCCGGCCCGAGCCCCTCCGCTTCTGGGCGCTCGGCTTCGGCGAGGGGCGCGACGTGCCCCCTTAAGCTCCAACCCGGTCGTGACGAAGACCTCATTGAGCGAGGAGAGGAGCCCCGCCAGGGGCTCGGACCTGCTCACCACGTCGGGCCTGCCCTCCGAGGCCTACGGCTCGACGCGACCATGCACCCGAGTCCTGGCTCTCAAGCGCGGGCGGCACCTGATAACGGGGTGCCGCCCGCGCGCGATTGTCCGGCGCCAACCCAATTCCCAAAGGCAGAAAGCCCATGAAAAATTCGCCGTCCTGAGGTACAGGACCTTGGGCGAGCCCTCGCCCGGCGCGAGTGGCTTTCGCGGGCGGACCACAACATCGTTGACTTTCCATGGAGGGAGTCGCCATGAGCCGCATCGTTCGCGTCGTCGGTCGAGAGATCCTGGATTCGCGCGGCAACCCAACGGTCGAGGCGGAGGTCGAGCTGGAGAGCGGCGCGCGGGGGACGGGCGCGGTGCCGTCGGGCGCCTCCACCGGCGAGAACGAGGCCCTCGAGCTGCGCGACGGCGACAAGGCGCGCTACCAGGGCAAGGGCTGCACCAAAGCCGCGGCGAACATCAACGGCCCCCTCGCCGAGGTGGCCATCGGACTGGAAGGCGTGGACCTCGCCGGCCTCGACCGCGCGATGATCGACCTGGACGGCACGCCGACCAAGGCGAAGCTCGGCGCCAACGCCATCCTCGCGGTCTCCATGGCCGCCGCGCGCGCCGGGGCGGTCGAGACCGGGCAGCCGCTCTACCGCTACCTGGGCGGCTCGGGGGCGGTGACCTTGCCCGTGCCCATGATGAACATCCTCAACGGCGGCGCCCACGCCGACAACACGCTTGACCTGCAGGAGTTCATGGTCATGCCGGTCGGCGCGCCCAACTTCCGGGAGGCGCTGCGCTGGGGCGCCGAAGTCTTCCACGCGCTCAAGGGGCTGCTCAAGGGCGCGGGGCTCACCACCGCGGTGGGCGACGAGGGCGGCTTCGCGCCGAATTTGAAGACCCACGAAGAGGCGCTGGAGTTCATCCTCAAGGCCATCGAGAAGGCGGGGCTGAAGCCCGGCAGCCAGGTGGCCATCGCCCTCGACCCCGCGTCCAGCGAGTTCTTCGAGGGCGGCAAGTACGTCTTCAAGAAGGGCGACAAGAGCGCGCGCAGCGCCGAGCAGATGGTGGAGTACTGGGCCGCCTGGGCTCAGAAATATCCCATCGTCTCCCTCGAGGACGGCATGGCCGAGGGCGACTGGGCCGGCTGGAAGCGGCTCACCGACAGGCTGGGCGACAAGGTGCAGCTGGTGGGCGACGACCTCTTCGTGACGAACCCCAAGTTCCTGCGGCGCGGCATCGACGAGGGCGTGGCCAACGCCATCCTCATCAAGCTCAACCAGATCGGCTCGGTCTCCGAGACCTTGGAGACCATCAACCTGGCGCGCGACGCGGGCTACCGCTGCATCATCTCCCACCGCTCCGGCGAGACCGAGGACAGCTTCATCGCCGACCTCGCCGTGGCGACCAACGCCGGGGAGATCAAGACGGGCTCCGCCTCGCGGTCCGACCGCATCGCCAAGTACAACCAGCTCCTGCGCATCGAGGAGGAGCTCGGGGCGACGGCCCGGTTTGGGACGGTGGGGCGCATCGGCAAGCGGCGGTAGGCCTCCTCACCCCCCCCAACCCCCTCCCCGCTTGCGGGGAGGGGGCGAAGGGGGAGAGGCCTCGTCTGGGGCTCTAGAGCACCGAATGGCTTGAAAAGCCTTCTGCGACGCGCATTTGATGCCCGCGGCGCGAAGCCTCATCGACCGCGCTGGTCTCGCTGCCCTAAAGCAGCGCTACGTTGCAAAGCTCCTCCGCTTCCCGCCTCAGCGACGCAACCGCGCGTCTCGCAACGGCTTCCAAGCCATTCGGGCTCTAGGCGAGCTCGGGAGTCGCAAGAAGGCTCGCTGCGCGCCCGGCCCGCGTCACGAGCCGTCGGGCAGCCGGACGAGGCGCTCCATGTGCAGCGCCTTCTGGCCGCCTTCGTAGGTCCCGAAGTCGCCGTCCAGCAGCTCGAAGCCGCAGCTCTCGAAGAGGTGGCGCGCCCGGGCGTTGGTGTGCGCGACCGAGAGCCGGACGGCGTTGATGGGCGAGCGCTCCGAGGCCTCCTCGCAGAACTGCAGCGCGTGCTGCAGGAGCATCCGCCCGATGCCCTGGTCCTGGTGGTCGGGCGCCACGGCGATGGCGAGCACGTCTCCTATCAGATGCTGCTTCTCGCGGAAGAAGGCGAGCATCAGGTACCCGGTGGGGCCGAGCTCATTCTCGGAGACGAACGTCATCACGCCGGGCACCCGGAACCAGCGGGGCAAGAGCGGCCGGTAGTCGCCGTAGAGCGCGAAGACCTCCCCCGCGATCTCGCGCACGAAGTCTTCGTCCTCTGGCCTGGCCGAGCGAATTCGCATGGTCCCTTTCGAAATCGTGCCCTCCGGCGCCTGCGGTCTCAAGTTTTTGTGCGCCGCGATGGGCCTCGGGAGCCGCGGGCCGGTGTAAGCTTGCCCAGCGCGAAGCCTGACTCTCCCGAGGTCGTTTCCCCATGCAACGCGAGCCGCTTCTGAGCCTTCTGTTCTGTGCAGTGCTGTCCGCCAGCCCGGCCCTCGCCAAGCCCCCGGAGCCCGCGAAGCGCGCCCCCGCGGAGCCAAGCTTCGCCTACGTGGTGCCCGACGGTTCGCCCGGCGAGGGCTGCGAGGGGGCGTGCCTCAAGGCCCTCGCGGCGCGGCTCCGTGGCCGTCCGGGCGTGCGCCGGGCCACCGTGCAGGGGAGCGAGGTCCAGCTGGAGATCCTGCCCGGCGCCTTCAAGCTGGACACGGCCGCCAGAGGCCTCACGGGCATGAAGGTGGAGATGCGCGCCCCCTATAAGGCGATCGAGCTGCGCTTCACCGGCTCGGCGCCGTTTCCTCCGGCCACGCGGATCGAAGACCAGGTGCTCATCGTCGAGCTCGGCGAGGAGCTCAGGGGCGCCGTCGAGGCCGCGGTCAACTTCAAGCTCGCCACGCGCATGAAGTGCGGCGGCCGACTCGATGGCGCCGAGGAGAACGAGGCGCTGCTCACGCGCTTCGAGCTGGAGAAGCGGCCGCTGTCCGCCATGGTGCCGGTCATGGCCGAGGCCGACCTCGACGGAGACCGCCGGCCCGACCTGTACCTGCGCCTCGAGGGCCTGCCGGAGGTGGTCATCTTCAACCGGATCAAGGGGCTCAAGGCCGTCGCGGTCACGCCGGCGCCGTCCATCCTGGAGGACATCCCGCGCTGTGACCAGTCGCCCCTGCGCTTCGCCCGGCCGGTGGCGAAGGCGAAGGTCCGATGCAGCGCCGCCACGCCCGCGCACGCCGGCGACGCCGTCGAGCGCGCCGAGGCCGATGGCTCGAAGGAGCTCTTACTCTGGGACGCCAGCGGCGGGTTCGCCACGTGCGAGCCCTTCGCCGAAGGCGGGCTGCCCGCGCCGAAAGGCGCGGAGAAGCCGCAGTAAACCCAACCCGCGGGCCCGCATATGAGCGCCTCCCATTGCCTTGAGCTTCGCTGGACCCTCGCCGCGGTCGCCGCGTGCCTGGCCGCGGCCTGCGGTCAGGGCAAGACGGTGGCGACCCTGCCCCCGGGCTTCCGGCAGGACACCTTCGACCAGGAGGCGGCTTCCAAAATCGACGTGCTCTGGGTCATCGACAACTCCGCGTCCATGAAGAGCGTCCAGGACGAGCTCGCGACCAGCCTGACCCGCTTCATGGACACCTTCAGCCGGGGGCTCGTGGACTACCGCATCGCGGTGACGACCACCGACGTCTTCAACGACCAGGGCGAGTTCGTGAGCGTCCCGCCGGTCATCGACCCGAGCCTCGCGGACCCGGTCTACCAGTTCCAGAAGAGCGTCCAGGTCGGCACGCAGGGCAACGGCCACGAGGAGGCGTTCGAGGCGGCGCGCCTGGCCATCGCGCGGGAGACGGTGAGCGCCTCCGCGGTGCTCGAGCAGCGCGACGCCTGCCTCGCCGGGTGCGCGGGGGGCACGCAGGCCTGCCGCGACGACTGCACCAGCCGTTACGAGCCGCGCTTCATGCGCCCCGACGCCCACCTCTACCTCGTCTTCGTGTCCGACGAGGACGAGCAGAGCGCCGGCGAGGTGCGCTACTTCCAGAGGTTCTTCGAGGGCGCGCTGGGCCCGGGCAACGAGGGCTCGGTGGCGGTGGCCGCCATCTGCGGCGATGTGCCCGCGCCGCCGTGCAGCGCCAAGCCGGGGGTGCGCTATGCCGCCCTCGCGGCCGCCACCGGGGGCATCACCGCCTCCATCTGCGACTCCACGTTCGACAGCCACCTCCAGTTGCTGGCGCTCGATGCGGCCGGGCTGAAGCACAAGTTCGCGCTCACGGCGGTGCCGGACCCCGCGACGCTCGCGGTGGAGGTGCGCTACCGCTGCGACACGGTGCGCACCGACCTCCACTGCGCGTCGGTGGACGACGGCTGCGCGGGGAAGCCGGCCGACGAGCGCGCGCTGATCTGCACGCCTTTGCAAGGGGACGCAGACGGGGTCAGCTTCGAGGCGGCGACGAACTCGCTCTTCTTCCAGGGCGCGTCGGTGCCCGGCCTGCGCAGCGAGGTGGTGGCGAGCTACCAGGCATCCGCGGACTAAAGGCCCCACGCCGAGTCGCCCCTCGCGGCCCAGTTCCCTCGGCCGATCTTCACGTCGGCCTGGACCGAGCCCGGAAGGGCGCGCGCTGCCTGAGCGAGAAGAGTTTCCCCTCGAGCAACGCAAGGATCACCCGGGCGTCACCGCGGCCAGGCAGCTTCGGGGCCCATGAGACACGGGGTTCTCCTGGCCGTCTTGCTGAGCGCTGCGCCGCCTCTGGACGCCGGGCTCACGCCGGTCTTCGCCGTCGACAAGAGCTCGAACCGGAACCAGGTCGTCTACGCGCTCGCGCTCGACGCCAACTGCGCCTTCCGCTCGGAAAACCCGGTGCACGTCTATTGGCGGATGCGCGAGCGGGGTGAGCAAGAGACCGAGGGGTTGCTCGACCTGGAGCAGCCCGTCGTCGGGCTGGGCGCCCAGGAGATCACCGAGCGCCGCCCCGACGGCGGGACAGTCGTGGCGGCCATCCGCGCGATGCCCAAGCGGCCGCTCGCCTTCACCGCGCGCCGCTCGGGCGAGCGATGCGAGGTCTTCGCCTCGACCTCCATCGACGGGCGCGACGCGGTCCTCCAGCGCGTCTACGCCAAGGTGTGGCTGTTCGGCGTCCAGTACGTCGCGCTCGAGGGGCTGGCCGATGGAGGCCCCGTCGCGGAGATTCTTCGATGAGGGGCGATGCGCGGCTCGCCCTTTCGTTCGGGCGGCAGGGGAGGGGGCGACGATGAGCTTTCAGGCGTTGGCCGTGGGCGCGGCGACAGGCTTCCTGGGCGCCATCCCGCCTGGCCCCGCGAGCCTCGCGGTGGCGGGGCACGCAGCCTCCGGGCAATCGCGCCGCGCCGTGGCCGTGGGACTGGGCAGCGCGCTGGTCGACCTCATGCTCTGCGCGGCCATCGCCATGGGCGCCGGGCCGGTGCTCGCTCGCCTGACGGACGCGCCGTGGGTCCGGGCGTCGCTGGCTGGCCTGTACGCGCTCATGGGGGCCGTGCTGCTCGCCCAAGCCCTTCGGCGCAGAAGCACTCCCGCACTGCAGCCGGCGGCGCGCTCGCGCGACGGCTTCGCGGGCGGGATGCTCCGCGCCATCGCCAACCCGAGCCTGGCCGCCAACTGGAGCCTGGTCGTCGCGGGGCTGGGCGCGGCGGGCCTTCTCCCCAAGGGCGCGCTCGCCGGGCTCGCGTTCGCGGTGGGGGTCGGGCTGGGGAGCGGAAGCTGGTTCTCGGCGCTCGCGCGCATCGTGACGCGCGCCCAGGGAGCGCGCCTCGCCGCGTGGATGCGAGCCGCGGGCGCGGCCGTGGGCTTGTTGCTCTTGCTGGGCGGCGGCGCGGCGACGGTGCGCGCGCTCCTGTCCTGAGGGATCGCCGAGGCCTTTGAGCCGCGGCCGAGTCGGTCGCGGCTCGTCGAGGAGCCCCAGGGAAGAGAGCCTTCGACTCGTGTGGCGGCTGAGCGAGCGCAGTTTGGCCATCGCCGCCGAGGTCAAGCCGAGGTCAAAAAGAGTGCCGCGGAGATGGGCAAGAGCACCCAGGTCCTTAGCGTCGATGGCGTTGAGCTCCGGGCGCTGGCCAAGCCGGCCCAGAAGCTCGTCGTGGGCGGTGCGCGCGCTCTAGGCCTGAGGCGCCGTCGAGGCCTTGGGCCGCGGTCCCGAAAAAGCAGTCCCCCTCCTCCCGGCTTGGGCGGGCGGAGGGGGACGAGCGCGCTTCGGCGAGCGCTTCGACTTCGCTCAGCGGCGGCCGGTCGGCGCCGAGTGGTATCCCCACCGGCGGTCCGACTCACCGCGGCGCTCGGCGTGCCAGCGGTCGAAGCGCCCCTGCTCCGCGCGCGAGGGGGGCGCGGCGTAGAAGCGGCCCCGAGCGGGACCGAGCTCGCGGGGCTCGCGCGCGGGCATGGCCCGGGGCGCGAACGTGTGCGGCGGAGGCGTGCGGGGCTCGCGCTCCGGAGAGGCGGACGCGCTGGCGGGGAGGGCGGCGGCGGCGACGACGGCGGCAATGAGGCGGCGGGCGATGCGGTTCATGATTTCCTCCGGTGTGTTGCGACGACAGGAGGGACGGCCGGCGCCGGCCGCGATTCAGCGCCGAATCGTGAAGAAACGTGAACGGCGCGAGGCCCTTGAAATCGGGCTTCATTTCGCTCGCTCGCGGTCCGAGGTAGCGTAGGGCCGTGTCTCCCCGACTCAAGAGCGCCGGATTGATCCTCGCGTGCTGGGGCGTCTTCGGCGTGCTGCTCGGGCAGCAAACGTACCTATTGCAGGCCGGTCAGGGCCCCGCCGGCATTTGGAGCCACGCGCTGGTCCTCCAGCTCAATTATTGTCTCATCTGGGCGGTGGTCACGCTGGCCGTGCTCCGTCTCGGGCGGCGCTTCCCGCTGGTGACGCCCGCCGAGCCCGAGGGCGGCACGAGGCGCCCCGCTCTTTGGCTGAGCATTCCTATTCATTTGATCGCCAGCGTCGCCTGCGCGCTCATCGTTCAGGGCGCCCACGCGCTGGTCCTGCCCCTGTTCTATCCGCGGTGGTTCCCGCGCACCTCGGGCGCGTCGCTGGCCCGCTCGCTCATGGGCACCGTGGACTATGGAGTGATTCTCTATTGGGTCGTCCTGCTCATGGGTCAGTCCTTCGACTACCTGCGGCGCTCCGATGAGGCGCGCGTGCGGCAGGCCGAGCTTCAGGAGCAGCTCGCCGAGGCGCAGCTGCGGGCGCTGCGAATGCAGATGCACCCGCACTTCCTGTTCAACGCGCTGAACTCAGTGGCGGCGCTCATCTCCGAAGATCCGCGCGGCGCCGAGCACATGCTGGTCCGCCTCGGAGAGCTGCTCCGCATCTACCTTCGCAGCGGCGAGACGCAGGAGATCAGCCTGGCGCAGGAGATCGACTTCTTGCGCCGCTACCTGGAAATTCAGAAGCTGCGTTTCGAGGAACGGCTCGACGTGCGCATCCGCGTCGAGTTGGGGGCGGAGACGGCGGTGGTTCCGAGCCTGATCCTCCAGCCGCTGGTCGAGAACGCGATCGTCCACGGCATCGCCCATCGCGAGCGCGACGGCACCATCGAGATCGAGGCCGCGGTTCGAGACGCCGAGCTTTCCATGCGAGTGTCCGACAATGGCAGCGATGCGCCGGAGCCTGCGCCGCCCGCGCTTTCGGCCGAGGGGACCGGCCTTGGCAACACCCGGCGGCGGCTGGAGCGGCTCTACGGCAGTCGGCATGATTTCTCGGTTCGGGCGCAGGAAAGCGGCGGCGTCTGCGCCTCGATTCGAATCCCGCTCAAGCGCTCGCCCGCCGGCAGCGCGGCCCGGTGAATCGCCCGATGCCCACGATGAAGACCCTCATCATCGATGACGAGCGCCTGGCGCGGCAGCGGCTGGCGCGCCAATTGTCCGAAGAGCCGGACGTCGAGTTGATCGGCCAATGTCAGAGCGCGCGCCACGTCGCCGAGCTGCTCGCGCGCGGCGCCGCCAATCTCCTGTTTGTCGATGTGGAGATGCCGCGCGCCAGCGGAATCGAGCTGGCCAAGACCATCGACGTGAAGGGCGGTCGCGAGGCGCCGGCGATCATCTTCGTCACGGCGCACGAGCAGTACGCAGTGCAGGCATTCGAGGTGCGCGCCTGCGATTACCTGCTCAAGCCGGTGGCCGACGCTCGCTTGAAGGTCGCGGTCGAGCGCGCGCGGCAGCTCCTGTTCTGCCGAAAGGACGTCGAGCCGCGCGAGCCCCGCCACCTGCCGGCCATCGCCCATCCGAGCGAGCCGCTCGACGACCCTGGCGAGGAGCGCGCCGGCGCCGTGCTGGTGCGCGTCGCGGACCGCGTCCTGCGAATCAAGCTCGAGAGCATCGACTGGGTCGAGGCCGCCGGGAACTACGTACAGCTGCACGTGGGAGGAAGGTCGCACCTGCTGCGCGAGACCATCGCCGCGTTCGAAGCGCGGCTGCCGCGCGCTCGCTTCGCGCGAATTCACCGCGCGGCGATCGCCAACCTGGATCGGGTCGTCGAGTTCCAGCCGCTGCTGAGCGGCGATTTTCGAGTGATCCTCCAGGGCGGTACGCAATTGAAGATGAGCCGTACCTATCGCGGC
The DNA here is from genome assembly GCA_963772225.1 of uncultured delta proteobacterium. Classification (GTDB taxonomy): domain Bacteria; phylum Myxococcota; class Myxococcia; order Myxococcales; family UBA5297; genus CAVYWD01. The sequence goes on from CAVYWD010000003.1 coordinate 514,761, forward strand.
AAAATCCGCGATTTGTTCGGGCGCTCGATCTGACCTTTCGGCGAGCGCGCTCCACGTCTCGGCCGCCCCGCCGCGCGCCTCGTCCCACCAAAGCCGCGCTTCGTCACAAATCCACCCGCCCCGCGCCGTCCCTGAATATCGTCTCGCCGACAAGGAGGTTCATCATGCGAGCGGCGAAGTCGATCGGGTGGCGCGCGATCCTGTCCCTTTCCCTCGGCGCGGCTTGGTCCGCGGTCGCGTACGCGGGGCCGAACAAGTCCCACCGATATCGGCTCTACGACGTGGGGACGCTCGGGGGGCCGTTGAGCCTCATCTACAACTTCGACCAGGTGAGCTTCACGCCAACGCCCTTGAACGAGCGCGGGCAGCTCGCCGTCACTTCGCTCACGGCGCAGGGCAATGCCGCGGCCGCGCTGTGGAGCGGGGGCGCCCTGCGCGCGCTGCCGGGGCTGCCCAACGCCAACGTGGGAGGCGGAGGCAGCAACGCCAACGGCGTCAATGCGCATGGCGTCGTGGTGGGCGCGGCCGACGACGGGATCATCAACCCGCTCAACGGCGCGCCTTATGATCACGCGGTCCTGTGGGATGGCGCGGGAGTCCACAGGCTGCAGGAGCTCGACGGGCACGCGAGCTGGGCGAGCTCCATCACGGACCGCGGAATTGTCGCCGGCTATGCCTACAACGCGGTGGCTGATCCCTATACCTATGCGGGCACCCAGACGCGCGCGGCCATCTGGCGAGACGGCGCGATCCAGGTCCTCGGCACGCTCGGAGGCACCGACTCCGCGGCCTTCGTCGCGAGCGATTGCGCCGGCGAGCGCGAGGAGGGGCGGCGCGGGGTGGCGGTGATCGGCACCTCGTCCCTGGCGACCGCCGCTGGCCCGCCCTTCGGCATTCCCCAGACCGACGCGTTCCTGTGGGAAGGCGGCGTCATGATCGACCTCGGCGGGCTCGGCGGCGGCTATTCGATGCCCTCGGCGATCAACTGCCGGCGCCAGGTGACGGTCATTTCGTTCGACGCGACCCATCGCCATTTCCAATCGTTCCTATGGAGCGACGGCCGGTCCGTTCCGCTCGAGCGCCTCGGCGGCTCCTTCGTGGAGGCGGTGGCGCTCAATGACGCCGCGATGATTGCGGGCGGCGTGAGCGACCGCGGCGACGAGAATGCGCTGGCCGCGGTGTGGGGGCCGTCGGGCGAGGGCGCGCTGCTGGGCACCATCGGCAAGGACACCGGCAGCCTCGCGCTCGGCGTCAACGCGCGGGGCGTGGTGGTCGGCGGCTCGGGCGCCTTGAGCTTCTATTCGGTCCCTGCGTACTCCCACGCCTTTGTCTGGCGGCGCGGCGGGGCGATGCAGGATCTGAATACGTTGATTCCGGAGGGGTCGCCGCTGACTTTGAACGTCGCCTATTCCGTGAATGATCGGGGGGACATCGCGGGCCTGGGGACGAGCGCGTCCGGTGAGACCCACGCGTTCGTGCTGGTGACCGAGGAGCCCTGCGAGGACGGCGGCGATGCGCGACAGTTCAAGGGCGAAATCGGCCATTATTAAATGAGTGCTCGGAGAACCTCACTGTCCGTGCTCATTTCCTGTTGGATCATCCCCGATAACGCCCGAGTGCGGTCCCAGTGAGCTCCCGCCGGAGCCGCCCGTCCAGCCGCCGTTGCCGAAGAAGGCCTTGGCGTCCACCCAGTCCAGCGCGTGGAGCTGGGCCGTCTGGGTGGGCGCGGCGGATCGGAAGCCGCTCATATACTCCTCGCCGATTCGATTCGAGTGCACGGTTTGAATCAGCTCCTGAGAGAGCATGTTGGTGTCGCCGTGCGTGAAGTGGTACCAGCTTTCAGCGGCGATCGCGTCGGGTTGCTTGGGGATCTGCGAGAACTCGCCGTCGACCTTGCCCTGGTCCAACGGGGGGAGCCGCGTGGTCGCCTCGATCCCGAGATTGCCCAACCAGATCATCATTGACGGCGACATTGGCACTTTCACCGCTTGGGAGGCGGCGATATACGGCTGCCATATCGTCGCGGCGATTCCGCCCGCGCGCCAGACCATCCTTCGGCGCGCGGCGGCCTGGTAGAAATCGGCGCGCGCGAGGTCCGAGCGATCGGCGCCGCCCAGGCCTTGTCGGAAGGCTTGCGCGTTTCCGTTTCCGACCAACACCATGTGGTAGAGCTGCGAATGCTGTTGGCCTGAAAGGTACTGGGTGATCTGCCCAGCCTTGGCTTGGGTGAGCAGGCGCAGCCTCTCGACCTCCATGCCGTTCTGCATGGCGAGCGAGGCGCGCTCGCTGAGCTGCGCGAGCGCCGCGAGGTGTTGCGCGTCGGGCATGCTGAAGTGGCCGGGCAGGCCGTCGATGGCATTGAACTCCGGGCGGCGCCCGGCCTCGGTCGCCATGCCGTCCGCCGTCGCCAGGAGGTCCATGTTGGGCTCGAAGGCGTAGGCGAGGGACTCGGAGAGGCCGTGGTTCCCCTGCCTCGCGATCGACGCTGCGAATCCGCCGAAGGTGTCGCTTCGACAGACGGTGTGCCCAAACTCGACGAGCGCCTTGCGAGCCAGAAGCTGCTTGTTCGGATCGCCGCTCGCCGAATCCTTGAAGATCCAATCGATGGCCCTCCCGGCCGTCACGCCGTGGTCGTCCCACTGGTATTGGACGATGCCCCGAAGGAAGTCCGAATTCGCGATCACTTTCGCGTCGGCCTCGTGGTTGCGGCTGAAGACGGAAAGCCCCTGGGTGAGCATCAGGTCGGTCCGCGCATGATCCTTCAGCTCCGGGCTCCCCGACGCGTCGTACAAGATCGTCGCCAACTGCGTATTGTTCGCGTGGTACTCGTTTGGTGGCACGGGCTTATCGGCCCCCCGCGCCCGCCCGGTCCAAGTCTCGACGTGGTCCGCCTTGGAGTGCTCGGGAGACAGCAGATAGCCCGCCTCTGCCATCTCGGCCATTCGCAGCATCCCGTTTTCGGCCAGCTCCTTCCCGGGGACGAGGTCTTTGTCCGCCGCGGCAGCCATCTGGGTCAGCGACTCCATGTCTTCGTACGGCACCTTGACCTGCACGCGCTGCCCGGGACGCAGGTCGCCGAAGACCCAGGTGAAAGCAGAGCCAATCAGGTCGGTCGGCTTCAGCTTCGGGTCGGGAGGGTGCCCCCAGTAAGTGCAAAATGGCTCCGGGCCGCCGCAATTCGCCGGCGGCTGCCAGCTGGGGCCGTGCATGAGCGTGCTGAGCTCCTTGTTCGCCGAGAGCTCGTCGGTCGTGTACCGGCTGGCCGGCTTTTCGACGAGGTCGCGAATCGCGAGCGGCACGTCGGCCCAGTTTTGCGAGAGCTCTAGCAGGCCATTGCCCAGCGCCTTGCGCATCCATTCGGCGTCGCTTCCGTATGTCTTGGAGTCCAGGGACTTCCAGAGCGAAAGGAGTTCGCTGTCGCGCGGCCCCGTTCGCCATCCGAAGCGCACGGCGTGGCTTCCCATCTCGGCAAAGAAGGATTTGAGGAAGCGCTTGTCCTCGTCGGCCGGCGGCGACGCGTGGGCGAGGCGGCGCGTCACCTCCTCGAGCTGTCGCATGGCCGCGGCGGTGGCAGAGCGCTCGGTCGCGTCGCCGGAGCTGGCAGACCGGCGCGATTGGTCCGTGAGGACCTGCTTGAGGGCCCTGGCAGCGGCGCTTCCCCGCGCCGTCGCCTCGTCCGTCTGAACCCCCGCTTCCGGAACAGGCGAGCTCAGACCTCCAAGCGATGTCGCGACGATCGGTGCCTTGATGACGGGCCTGGTCGGGTCCGCTCGAGCCCCGGCATCCTGTTTGACCGCGAAGGGGACCGCCACCTGCTGCGTCAAGATGCCATCCGCTCCGAAGCCCATCGCGAACCTCCGACTTGGTTTCGGTTTGCGAGCCCGGCGGCGAGCGATTTGCCGCCCTGCGTCATCGATTCCTTCGCGCCTGAAGGCTCAGCCTAGGAATCGATGTTAGTTACGAACTCGAAACCGACTTGTTGCACAATAGTCACATCATCGCCTCGAAGCACGGAATGTTGCTTCCCCGCCAAGGGGTCGCGAGCTGCGTCTGGTCGGGGAAGGAGGCGACGACCCGCCGAGCGACATCGAGACGGCCACGGGCGAGAGCGTCCGCATCGAGTGAGCCGCCCGGACGAACTGTCCTGGCGCCCCTGTCCCAAGCGCCGTCACGCCACGTCGCGTCCGAGTCGCTGCGCCGCCGCGCGCGCAGGGGCCGATCGCACTGAGGGATCCGGGACTCGCCGCGAGGGCCGGGAAGGCTGAATCCGCCGCGGCGGCCCCTGCCGTCGCGCTTCGAAGGGCTCGTCCGAATCCGCGCGCGAAGCTGCGCAGCGTCGCCTTCGACCTCCTTCGGCCCGCCGGCGGAACAGGTCGGCTGGACCCTCGAGCCCGTCGAGTCGTCGCCTGCTCGCGCGAAGGGCGCGCGCGACCCGTCGCGGCGGTGTAGCCTTTGAGACCGGATTGTTGCCGCGGAGCGCCTTCGGCCCCCGCGGGAGGTCCTTGCACACGATGGGCGTGAGCGCCCCCACTGCCCCAGCGCGATCGACAGAGCCCCGCCGCGCGCGACCCCTCCCCGGCGCCGCGCCGCTTGCGCTCCTGGCCCTCCTCGGGGCCGCGTGCAGCGACGCGCAGACCCAACTCGCGCGGGGCCGCCTGGAGGTGCCGGTCGCATCGCTCGACCTGGGCGCGGTGCCGCTCTTCAACGAGCGGGTGCAGACCGTCGAAGTGCGCAACGCCGGGCGCGCGCCGGTGACGCTCCTCCAGGTGGCCATCCAGGCCCCTGACGGCTCGCCTGGCGCTTTCGCCGTGGGCGCGGCGCCGGCCGCCCTCGACGCGGGCGAGACCGCGCAGATCGAGGTCCGCTTCACGCCCGAGGCCGTCGCCGACTACAGCGCGACGCTCGCCATCGCCAGCGACGACCCGGTCAACCCGTCGGTGCAGGTGGCCCTGAGCGGGCGCGGTTCCACGGCTGCCGCCGTTCAAGCGGACTCCGCCGTCGACTTCGGGAAGGTCTGCGAAGGCGCCCAGGCCATCGGCTGGCTCAACCTGCGCTCGACCGGGGACGCCGCGCTCATTCTCGAGGCCATCCGCTTCGCCGACGGCACCGCGCCGGAGTTCTCGTTCGCCGCCTCGACCAAGGCGGGGACTCAGGTCCCGGCCGGCGGCTCGCTCGCGCTCGCGCTGCGGTTCTCGCCGACGTCTTCGACCGGCGCCACCGCCTCGGGCGCGGTCGTCCTGACCACCACCGACCCGGCGCATCGCTCCTTTCAGGTTTCGCTCACCGCGAGCGTCGACCGCGCCCCGGTGGCCGCCATCGCGGCGCTGCCGGACGCGGCGCCGGGCGCGTCGGTCGTCTTCGACGGTTCCGCCTCGTCGGACTTAGACGGGGACCTGCCGCTCGCGTATTCCTGGGCGCTCAAGGCGTCGCCCATCGGCTCGGCGGCGCAGCCGTCGCCGCTCAACGCCGCGCAGGCGGGCCTGACCCTGGACTTGCCCGGCGCCTACGAGCTCGCGCTCACGGTGCAGGACGCGTTCGGATGCACCTCGGCCCCGGCCTTCCAGGAGGTGCTGGCCAAGCCGGCCCAGAAGCTCCTCGTGGAGCTCACCTGGGACAACCCGCTCACTGACCTGGACCTGCACCTCGCGCCGGCGGGCGCGGACTTCTTCGGCCCGTCCGACTGCTACTACGCGCAGGGCCACATGCACCCGGACTGGGGCGTTCAGGGCGACTCGTCCGACGACCCCTCGCTCGACCGCGACGCGCTCGTCGGCTTCGGCCCGGAGATCATCAGCTACGCGAATCCGGCGCCGGGGACTTATCAGGCCATGGCCTATTTCTACTCGGACCACGGCGCCGCGAGCCCTTCCACGGTCGCCACGGTTCGGGTCTTCGAGCTCGGGGTGATCAAGGCCGAGCTGAAGAAGACGCTCGCGGCAGCGGGAGGTCAATGGCTCGCGCTGACCGTGAACTGGCCGAGCGGCGCGGTGGTGGCCACCCCATGAGCCCTCGCGCCGCGGCGCCCCGAGCGGCCCTGGCCGCGCTGTTGCTCCTCGCCGCCTGCTCGAAGCGGGCCGGTGGGGACGGCGACGCCGGGGCGCCGGCGTGCGCCTCCCGCGCCGACTGTGCCGCCGAGGGCGCGGGGCTCGTCTGCGGGGCCGACGGCGCCTGCCAGGCGTGCGCGAGCGACGGCCAATGCGAGCTGCGCGAAACGTGCGACCCCGCGAGCCGGCGCTGCGTCTTTCGCGCCGGGTGGGGCGACGCCTGCGCCCTCAACGACGACTGCGCCGCGGGCGACCTCTGCGCGCAGGGCTTGTGCGTCGCGGCCAAAAACGCGGTGCTCTGCGTGAGCGGCGCCTGCGCCGTCCCCGGCCATCGCTGCAACCCGGCGAATGGGGTCTGCGAGCAGGACCTGGGCTGCCTCATCGACGACGACTGCGCCGCGGCCGAGCTGTGCAACGTGCCCACCCACGCCTGCGTGGCTCGGTGCACCGCGGACACCGCGGCGACCGTCTGCGCCGCGGGGAAGAAGTGCGTCCAGGACCGCTGCAGCGACTGCGCCGACTCGTCCGACTGCCCGGGCGACCTGGTCTGCGACCTGGGGAAGCTCCAGTGCGCACTGGACCCGTCGTCGCGCTGCTCCAGCGACCGGGACTGCGCGGTCGGGTACGTCTGCACCACGGCCACCGGCTACTGCACCGTCCCGCCGCAGCCGTGCAGCTCGAACGAGGACTGCCTCTCCAGCCAGCGCTGCGACGCGGCGACCGGCGCCTGCGCGGCGCGCTCGTGTCCCGCGGACCGGTTCGAGCCCAACGGCGACGCCGCCCACGCGACGCCGTTGGCGGAGGGGACACTCTCGGGCCTCACCCTGTGCGACCGCGAGCAGGACTGGTACTCGCTCAGCTTGGCGCGCGGCGACCGCATTTCGCTGACCGTGGAGGCGGACCCGCTCTTCGAGACCACCCTGAGCGCGGCGCTCCTCGACCCCGGCGGGCGGGTCCGCGCCCAGGGCGCGCTGGCGCTCGACTACACCGCTTCGCTGGCGGGGACCTACGACGTGCGGCTCCAGTCGACCGACGCCTACGTCGAATACGGGCTGCGGCTGCTCATCGGGAAGGGGACGCCGTGCGACGACGACCGGTTCGAGCCCGACGACGACCTTTTGAGCGCGGCCGCCTTGCCGGGGCCCGGCGACTACGCCGCGCTCACGCTCTGCGGGCTGGACGTGGACTTCTTCCGGGTCGCCGTCCCGGCGGGTCAGGGGCTCAAGGTCGAGCTCGACTCCGACCCGACCCAAGGCGCCGCGGACCTCGCCGCGTACAGCGCCGACGGGGCGACCGAGCTCGCGCAGAGCCCGCAGCTCGCCCCGGCGCAGGTCATGGAGGTCCCGGCCGAAAAGGCGCAGGGCGGGGTGTTGGTGAAGGTCTCGGCCGAGGACTCGGGGGCGCACGCGGCGTACGTGCTGAGGGTGAGCTATGAGCCGTAGCGGGACGGAGACCTCGCGCGCCCGGCCCGCGAGGAGCGGCTTCGCGGCCGCGGCGCTGGCGGCCGGCGCGCTCGCGTCCATCGCCTGCGCGGGCTCGGGCTCGGGCAATTCGGGCTCGGCCGCGGACGCCGCGCTTCATCCGGCAGACGCCTCAGCGCCCCGAGGCGATGCGGGGGCTTCTTCGGACGCCGGCGCCGCGCCCGACGCGGCGGTCCTCGACGCGGGTGGTGGAGCGGTCGCCGTCCGCATCGGGTCCGTCGCGCCGCGCCGCTGCCCGGTCGCGGGCGGAGTGGTAGTGGACCTTGCCGGCGCCGGCTTCCTCCAGGGCTTCGCCTCCAGCGCCACCGACGCCGACGGGCAGACGCAGGTCTACTTCGGCGGGGTCGAGGCGACGAGCTTCCGCGTCATCGACGACGGCTCCCTGGAGGCGACCGCGCCGCCTCACGCCGCGGGCGCTGCCGACGTCGCTGTGGTGAACCCCAACGGCACGGCAACCTGCAAGGGCTGCTTCACCTACTTCCAGGAGCTCTCGCTCGACTCGCTTTCCCCCGAGCGCGGCCCGGTCGAGGGAGGCACGGTCCTGGAGCTGAAGGGCGCGGCGTTCGACAATGACCTCACCGTGCTCGTTGGCGGGCGCGCCTCTCCCCAGGTCCTGGTCGTCGACGGAGCGACGGCGCACGCCGTGGCCCCGCCGGGAGGCGGCCCGGGGCCGGTCGACGTGGTGGCCTTCTCGAAGAGCGGCGAAGGGGAGCTCCGGGGCGGCTTCACCTACTTCGAGGCCCCGCGGCTCGACGCGGTCGCGCCCCCGTTCGGCCCGCTCGCCGGCGGAACGCCCATCGCGCTCGCCGGCGCGGGCCTCTCGCAAGCGACGCAGGTGCTCGTCGGCGGCGCGGCAGCGAGCGCGTCGGCGCCGGACGGAGGGAGCCCCGCATTCGCCACGCCGCCCGGCGCGTCCCCGGGGCCGGTCGACGTGGCGGTCTCTACGCCCGACGGCTCGGACACGCTGCCGGGCGGATTCGTCTACCTCGACCCAGCGGCCTCGGCCCTCTCGGTCGCCGCCGTCGAGCCCAGGGGCGGCCCCGCGGCCGGCGGAAACACCGCGGCCATCGTCGGGGCCGGGCTCGCCGGAACCGCGCAGGTGCTCTTCGGCGCCTCCCCGGCGGAAATCCTCGGCGCGCCTGGCGCGAATTCACTGATGGTGAAGGTCCCCGCCGGGGCCGCCGGCGCGCGCGTCGACGTGTCGGTGCAGGACGGCTCCGGGGGCTCGGCCACGCTGGCCGGCGGGTACCGCTACGCGCTCATCGTCGCCTCGGTCTCGCCCTCGAGCGGCCCAGCCGCGGGCGGCGACCTCGTGGAGGTCTTGGGGGCCGGCTTCTCGCCCGGCCTCGAGGTGCTCTTCGGCGCGCTGCCGGCGACCTTTGTCGAGCTCGCCGACGCGGGGACGCTCCGGGTCCACACGCCGCCCGGCGCGGGGCCGGTCGACGTCCTCGTGCGCGACCCGGCGGATCGGCTCGACCGCGCGGCGCTGGCGAGCGGGTACACCTTCGTCGAGGCGCTCTCCATCGCGCTGCTCTCGCCTTCGTCCGGGTCGATGGCCGGAGGCACCTTCGTCACCGCGCTGGGGCGGGGCTTTGCGCCGGGCATGGCGCTCTCGGTCGGCGGAGTGCCCCTGAAGGACCTGGTGATCGTCGACGCGCACACCGCGACCGGCCACACGCCGCCCGGGAGCGCGGGCTCGGTCGACGTCGCGGTGAAGAAGGGGAGCGAAGAGGACGTGGCGCCGCAGGCCTTCACCTACTTCGACCCGACCAACGCCGGCGGCGGCAGCTCCGGTGGGCCGCTCGACGGGGCGCTCAACGTCACGGTGCTCGATGGCTCCGGCGCCGCGTACGCGCAGCCGGTTCAAGGCGCGACCGTGATGCTGGGCACCGACCCGAACACGCTCTTCCAGGCGAGGACCGACCGGCGCGGCCAGGTGACCTTCTCCGGCCCCGACCTCTACGGCGCGCAGGAGGTGACGGTCTTCAAGGACGGCTGGCTCACCTTCACCGCGAGCCACCAGGTGGGCCAGAACCTGACCGTCTTCCTGAGCCCGCTTCAAGCAGACTCCGGCTCGCCGGACCTGGGCCTCGCCGGCGGCGGCGCGGGGAGCGGGCCGGCCCTGGTGAGCGGGCACGTCCTGGGCTTCAAGCTGCCGCGGGCGCTCGCGCCCAACGAGGTCGCGCAGGCGCGGGTCTTCGTGGCGACGACGTACGCCTCGCTGTCCATCCCTACCGGCGACGGGCGGACCGCCAGTGGCGAGCGCTGGCTCGTCGAGCAGGACGGCGGCGGCTTTACCGTCTACGCCGGCCAGGGGCTGCACGCGCTCTATGCCGTGTTCGGCATCTACGACAAAGTGGCGCAGACGTTCTCGCCGCTGCTCATGGGCCTGCGCCGCGGCGTCCAAGCGGACCCGGCGAAGCCCGTCGCCAACCAGGACATCGTGCTCGACATGCACCTCGACCTGAGCGTGCCGGTGACCATCCTGAACCCCTTGACCGAGCCGGGGCCGGGACTGCCGGCGGTGAACGACGCCTTCGCGTGGATGGACCTCGGTGGGCAGGGGCTCGTCCCCCTGGCGAGCGCCGCCGGCAGCGCCGCGCAGCTGACCCTGGCCGGGCTGCCTGAGCTCGACGGAAGCAGCCTCTTGTTCGCGAACCACGCCTCGCTCACCGCCGGGCTGCCCGAGAGCACCTGCTATCGAAAGCAGCTGGGCGACGTGAGCGCCGGCGTCACCATCGGGCCGATGCTCGGGATGATGCAGCTCCTGACCCCCGCGCGCGGCGAGCCGCTCCAGGGGACCTTGGCGTGGATGGTGGAGAGCGGGCCGGCGCCCGACCTCCTTCAGCTCTCGCTCGCGGTCTCGTCATCGACTGCCAGCGGAACGGTTTGGAGCGTCGTCCTGTCCGGGGCCGACCGCTCCGTGGCGCTGCCGCCCCCGGTGCTCTCGGCCATCGAGGCAGCGGGGCCCGGCGCGCAGGTCTCGCTCGCCATGACCGCGGCGGAGCTCGCCCGGTTCGACGACGGGTACTGGAGCTTCGGCGACCTCTCCTCGTCGAATTGGATCGCCTGGAGCCAGATGTCGACGAGGATCTCGCAGTGACGATTCGCCTCGCGAAAGGGATGCTCGCCGCCGCCGCGCTCTCTGCGGTCTTAGGCCTCGGCTGCTCGAAACGGAGCTCGGGGAGCGCGGGGAGCTCGGGCTGCGGCAAGGACTCGGACTGCGGCGACCCCGCGGCGTTCCGCTGCGATGCGGCGACCGGCGCCTGCCTGTGCCGAACGAGCCAAGGCTGCAGCGCCGGGGAGATCTGCAACGACCTCGGCTACTGCCAGTCCCACGTCGGCTGCAGCGACAACTCCGACTGCCCCACGGGCTTCTTGTGCGACTCGACCGCGAGCGCCTGCATAGCGGTGGGCCGCTGCGCGAACGACCTGCAGTGCAGCCTGGGCCAGGTGTGCGACCCTTCGACGAAGACCTGCCTCGCGGGCTGCAAGAGCGCCGGCGACTGTGGGCAGCGCGCGGTGTGCCTCTGCGCTGGGGGCGGCGACGGCGGGGCGGGGCAGGTGCCGTGTCAGTGCGACGCGCTCGACGCCGAGGGCCGCGTGAGCTGTCCTGTGGGCCAGTGCTCGACCACCACCTGCGCGAGCGACAGCGACTGCGCCTACGGCCAAAGGTGCCGGGCGGCGGCCGACGGCGGTCTGCCGGCGTGCGCCTCCGACTACGACCCCTCGCTGCGCCCGTACTGCGACAACTGCGTCTGGAGCCAGGAGCAAGACACGTGCGGCTCCGGCCCGAACTTCTGCCTGTACTCCACGTACACGCAATCGAACTACTGCGGCGTCGACTGCTCGCAGGGGCAAGGATGCGCCGAGGGCTACGAGTGCAAGGACGTGATCGTCGTCTACCGACGGACGCTCTGCACGTCCACGGACCAGTGCGCGGGCGCCGACTTTCGCTCGAGCCAGACGTGCTCCAAAGACAGCGACTGCCCGCTCAATGGCCTCTGCAGCGCCGACGGCTTCTGCTATGGCCGGTGCACGCCGCACGAGGGAGCGAACCAGAGCTTCTGCGCCTGCGTGGTCGACGACGACTGCGTCCAGGACAGCTGCGAGCCGACCACGCGGACGTGCACCATCTCCAAAAGGCCCTGCGACCTGTACGGCAACGGATGCGCGCAGAAGATCCGCTGCGTCGATTTCGGCGGCCAGGGGGGCTGCGTCATCGGCCAGAACTGCAAGCCGCTGGAGGGGCTCACCTGCGCCGGCGTGCGGCCCCCCCTGGGGACCGCGCCGAGTGCCGCGCTTGATCGGCCGCGGAACTGACGATATCCAAAGTGCCGCCTGCCCGGGCCGGGCTGGCCTCTGCGCTTCGAGGTGATCCATGCCGCTCTGGTCGAGGCTTTACAACACCGTCTGGCTCGCCTTCCTCGCGAGCGTCCTTCTCCCGCGGTGGCTGGGCCCTAAGGTCGGCTCGGCGCTCCACGCCCTGGTCGGGCTCGGCGTTCTGGCGATGACCTTCAGCAACGCGCGGCGCCTGGCGGCGGTGCCCGCCCCCGAGCGGCTGAAGCGGATCAGCAAGGTCACCGCCCTGATCGCCGCGTTCCAAGCGGGGTGTGGGCTGGCGTTGGGCGCGGTGACTCACCTCTTCCCTGCGCTGCCGGTGGTCGGCTCGGTTCTCCACGGCGCCCACGTCGTCTGCGCTTTGGCCATCCTGGCTCAGGCGGCCTCGGTCGCGACGGGCCACGATATGTGGGAGGAGAAGGAGCTCGGCGGCTCGCCGCCGTCAGGGGGCGCGGCCTGAGCTTCGAGCCGGGGCGAGCCTCGAGCCTGCCCCGCCGCGCGTGAGCGAAAGTGGCCTTGCTGCGGGCTACTTCGAATGGCTCCAGAGCGGATCCCAATACTTCTGCTTCATCTCCGCGGCCTTTTTGGGGTCGTCGATGATGAAGCCGAACTCCGCGAGCTGCATGTACGCATCGAACTTCCCGCGATCGGCCATTCCTCCCGGGTAGAGGTTCTGCGAGCAAAGGGTGAAGGCTCCCTACGCAAGGAGCCGCGCGATCACGCGGGCCGTTTTTTCGGAGGTGCGCCCGGGCGCGGCTTGCCGCTCTGGGGTGCGGCCCTCATCGTGACGCTTCGGGGAGGGCGCCGCGCCGGCGCCAACGCCGGCCGCGAGGGGCGAAGGAGCGCAAAGGCGCGCCGCATGCCGGAGCACCCTTCAGAGCCCTCGACCGGCCCCGAAGCCCAACCGCGAGGATCGCCCCGGGCGCCGAGGACCCGGCGCGCGCGGGTCCGGGCCCTGCTCTTCGGCGCCCCGCGCGACCTGAAGGACCCCAGGACCTATCACCAGATCTCCCTGGTCGCGTTCCTGGCCTGGGTCGGCCTGGGCGCCGACGGCCTCTCGTCCTCCTCCTATGGCCCCGAGGAGGCCTTCAAGGCGCTGGGGCCGCACCACTCGCTCGCCGTCGGCCTCGCGTTGGCGACGGCGCTGACGGTCTTCATCATTAGCTATGCTTATTCACGAATCATCGAGCAATTCCCGTTCGGCGGCGGCGGCTACATCGTGGCGAGCCGGCTGTTGGGCCCGCTCTTCGGCGTGGTCTCCGGGTGCGCGCTCCTCGTGGACTACGTGCTCACCATCACCACCTCCATCGCCGCCGGGACCGACGCGCTCTTCAGCGTCCTGCCGGCGCCCTGGTTGCCCTCGAAGCTCACCGCCGAGTTCGGCGCCGTCGCCCTGATGATGCTGCTCAACCTGCGCGGCGTGCGCGAGTCGGTGACGCTGCTCATGCCCATCTTCGTGCTCTTCCTGGCGACGCACGCCGTGCTCATCCTCGGCACGGTCGGCTCGAGGCTCTTCGAGCTCCCGGACATCGGCCGCGAAGCGCACCGCGACTTCTCTGCCGGGCTCGCGACTCTCGGCGCGTTGGGCCTGGGCCGGCTGTTTCTCCATGCCTACTCCATGGGCGCGGGCACCTACACCGGCATCGAGGCGGTCTCCAACGGCCTGCAGATCATGCGCGAGCCCAAGGTGGAGACGGCCAAAAGGACCATGGTCTACATGGCGGTCAGCCTGGCGCTGACGGCGGGCGGCATCACGCTCTGCTACCTGCTGGTGCACGCGGCGCCTTCGCCGGGCAAGACCATGAACGCGGTGCTCGCCGAGGCCTTCGCCGGTCGCGCGGGCGCGGCCGGGCGGCTCTTCGTGCTGGTCACGCTCGTCGCCGAGGCGGCGCTCCTCTTGGTCGCGGCGCAGACCGGGTTCATCGACGGGCCGCGGGTGATGGCCAACATGGCGAACGACTCGTGGCTGCCGCGCCGCTTCGGCCAGCTCTCGGACCGGCTGGTCATCCAGGACGGGGTGCTGCTCATCTCCACCGCGTCGGCGCTGGTGCTCCTCTACACCGGCGGCGCCACGAGCACGCTGGTGCTCATGTACGCCATCAACGTCTTCGTCACCTTCTCGCTCTCGGAGCTCGGCATGATGCGCTTCTGGTGGCGCGGCCGCGCCTCGCACTCGGGCTGGATGCGGCACATGAGCGTGCACGTGACCGGCTTCGTCCTGTGCGCGGGCATCCTGGTGGTGAACGTGAGCCTCAAGTTTCGCGAGGGCGCCTGGGTGACGCTGGCGTCGACCTCGCTGCTCGTGGGGCTCTGCACGCAGATCCAGCGGCACTACCGCGGCGTGCAGAAGAACCTCTCGCGCCTCGACGAGATCATGCAGGGGCTCCCGGAGCACCCGCCGGACCGCTCTTTGGCGGTCGACCCGAAGCAGACGACCGCAGTGATGCTGGTCGGCAACTACGGCGGGCTGGGCATCCACGCGCTCCTGAACGTGCAGCGGCTTTTCCCCGGCCACTTCAAGAACTTCGTCTTCGTCAGCGCCGGCGTCATCGACGCCGCGCGGATGAAGGGCGTGGAGGAGGTCGACCGCGTGCGGGCCGAGACGCGCGCGGCCTGCGAGCGCTACGTCGCGCTCGCGCAGCGCCTGGGCCTCGCGGCAGCGTATCGGATGTCGGTGGGCACCGAGGCGGTGGCCGAAGCGGAGCGGCTCTGCCTGGAGGTCGCCCGCGAGTTCCCGCGCTCGGTGTTTTTCGCCGGGAAGCTCATCTTCCAGCGCGAGGGGTTCTTTCAGCGCCTCCTGCACAATGAAACCGGGCTGCAGCTACAACGTCGCTTGCAGTTCGCGGGGCTGAGCACCATGGTGCTCCCGGTCCGCGTGCTGGAGGGCTGACGACGGCGGGCGGCCGGCGATTGTTTTGGAGGCTGCAGTTCGCCGCTCTGCGCGGGAAGCGGGCCGCACTTCGGCTGTTCCAGAGCGGGTGGACTGTTATTCTCCCCGCGCCCACTTTCACTTCTAATGAGGAGATCCCCCGTGAGACCCATGAACTTCGCTTACCTTGCAGCCGCTGGACTGGCCGCTGCGGGGTGCGCCCACAATCAACCCGCGCCCGCGGAGGAGCCCAAGGCCGCGCCCGCGCCCGTCGCGGCGGCGCTCCCGCCCGCGCCGGTGAAGGAGGTGGAGCCCCCGAGCTGCGTCTCCGACCGCGACTGCCGCGACGGAAGCCTCTGCCTGAGCAGCCGCTGCGCTGCCATCACCGCGGATACGCCGGAGTGCACCGCTCTGCGCGTCCACTTCGACTTCGACTCGACCCTCCTGCGCTCGGAAGACCGGCCCGGCCTGGAGCGGATCGCCCGGTGCCTGAGGGCGGCGCAGGCGCTGCGGGTCACCATCGAGGGCAACGCCGACGAGCGGGGCACCGAAGAGTACAACCTGCAGCTCGGCCAGAAGCGCGCGGTGGAGGTCGAGCGGTATCTCGTGACGCTGGGCGCGTCGGATTCGCAGCTCCAGACCATCAGCTACGGGTTCGAGAAGCCCATCTGCAGCGAGCACAACGAGATTTGCTGGTCGAAGAATCGGCGGGCGGGCCTGACGCCCGCGGGGCTGGGGCAGTAGACGTCGAGGCGAATGCAGGCGAGCGCGGGAGGCCGAGAGGTCTCCCGCGATTGGGCGCGCCGGGCGGGGGGATGAGAACGGCCGGCGCCGCACGGTTCTCCTCGAAGCCGATGGCGCCGCCGGGGATGGAGATTCGCGGGAGCCGCGTCAAGCCGCCCGGGTGCCACGCCGTTCCTCAGAGGCACTCGACGCTCCCCGGGGCCGAGCGCAAGAACGCGATGATCCGCTCCAGCTCCTCGGGCGTGAGGTTGTGCTCCTTCCACGGCTCCTCGTAGTCGGCGCCGTCGTCGGGCGCGTTGCCGTCGCAGACCAGCCGCTCCCCATTGCGGAGCCGGGTGAGGACGCTCTGCTCCAGGTAGCTCGCCAGGGTCCCGACCTGCGCGGGATCGAGCGCGCCTCCGGCGTTGTAGCGCTTGGGCGCCCAGACCGTGCCAGGGAGGATTCGGGCTTCGGTCACGAGGTCGTGGATGACGCCCCAGCTCCACACCGCGACCTTCACGCTCTGCCCGCGTTCGTCTTCGAGGAGGATGCTCATGGGCGCCATCGTAGCGTCGGCGCCCCGGGTTCGCTTCAAAATGACGGCTCGCCGGCTCGGGGCGCTTGGCCTCGCGCCTACCTTCGGCGGCCGCGCCCGCTGGAGGCTGGTCGCCGTCCAGCTTTGCGTCGACCCCGCCTTGCGCAGAGCGGGCCCGAGAGGCGCGACCGGGTGCGGCGTCGGATCAGGGCGCCGCCTCCACCATCCCGCCGAGCTCCAGGACGCGCGTCGGGCCGTCGCCGCGCAGCACGATGACCCCTGCTCCGCTGAAGGCGATGCGCTCCTCCGGGCCGTCGGCCGCGCCGACCGAGCGGTCGATCTCCACGAAGAGCCCGCGCTCGGGGTCGGAATAGAGCTCGGCGACGAGCCGCGGGTTCACGGTGCTGGTCACCTGGGCGGTCAGCCCGGCCATGTTGAGCGTGGTGAATCGGTGGCCGACGACGGCCTTGGCGCCCGGCGCGCCGGCGGGGTCGTCCTCTTCCTCGATGTACGACGACCGGCCGGCGGGAAAGGCCTTGCGGAGGTCCTGCGCGCTGAAGCCGGGCGAGGGGAGGGTGTGGACTTGCTCCACTGGGCGCTCGAGCGACAGGGCGCGCTGCCGGACGAGCTTTCTGAAAGCGGCAATCGCTTGGGGCCGGAACTTGCTGCTTCGAAGCCTCGAGTGCGTCAAGAAGCTTTCGTAGGCCTGCAGCGTGTCGGCGGCCTCGGCCTCTTGCCAGCGCCGCTTGTCGTCCTCGGGCCTCTTCTTGAGGCGCTCATCGCGCGGGCGCTCTTTGGCCTCCAGCCGCGCCAGGGCCTTCTCCGCCTGTGGCCGGAATTCGCTGTTCGGGTGATCGCGCAGGAAGTCGCGATACGCGGCCGGTGTGTTGATTTGTCTCGCCCACTCGTAGTCCGAGCGCGCCGTGGCGCAGGCGACAAAGAGCGCGCAAGCGCCGAGGAACAGAGCGCGAGACAGCCCGATGGCCATTGGCACTGGCATGAGGTTTTCGCCGTGGCGAACTGAAGTTCGCCGACGGCTCGCGTCCAGCGTGAAACGCCGGGCCGCGGCCGTCAATGCCCGATGCCGTGCTGGCGGCCGCCGGAGGAGCTTTTCGACACTCGCGCTCTTGGCGGCAGCGAAATGGAGGTCAGGTCAGCCCGGGGATTCTGACGCCTCCCGAGACCTTCTCGAGCTCGGCGCTCATGTGCTTCCGGGAGTTCTGGATCGCTTGATTGACGGCGGCGACGATGAGGTCCTCGAGCATGGCCTTGTCGCCGCCCTCCAGGGCCTTTGGGTCGATGCGAACGGACTTGAGGTCCTGCACGCCGCTGACGACCGCAGTGACCAGGCCGCCGGCGCTGCCCTCGATGGACTCCTCGGCGAGCTCTTGCTTGCGCTTCTCGATGTCCTTCGTGAGCTTGTTCGCCTGCCGGATGAAGAAGTTGATGTCGATTCCAGGCATTGCTCCTCCGATGTCGATTCAAACCTCGGGTTCCTCGGCCTCCGATGCGTCGCTGCTGTCGTCGGGGGCGCCCGAGAAGGGCGCCTCTTCGTCGGGCTCGAGCACCCGGATATGCTCCACCGCCCCGCCTAGAATTCGCAGCGCGGCGAGCACGGCGGGGTGCTCGCGCCCTTCGCGCTGGGCCCGCTCTTCGCGCGCGCGCTCGCGGGCGTTGTCCTCTTGAGCCAGCGAGCGCGAGGCTTCGTCGGCTGAGATGGACTCGAAGGCGAGCCGGGTGGGCGCGCCGATGACTCGGGCGAGCGTCGCCTCGGCGTCTTTGGCGCCCCGCTCCGCTTGCGAGCGGAACATCCCGTCGGCGGGGCCGAAGCCCAGGCGCACTTGGCCTGCGGTGACTTCCAGCACGCGCCCGTGGGCGAGCGCCATGGCCAGGAGGTCGCGGCGCTGGCCCTTGAGGTCGGCGATGATGGCGCGCCAGAGGTGATTGGCCTCGAGGCGGGGAACCGCGGGCACGCGTTCGGGGACGGGCACGGGCTCGGGCTCGCGGGTAGAGGCGCGGGTCTCTGCAGCTTCGCGAGCGGGGTAGGGGACGGGGGCGGGTTCGGGTTCGGGTTCGCGCGCGGGGACGGGCACGCGTTCGGGGACGGGGACGGGCACGGGCTCGGGCTCGCGGGTAGAGGCGCGGGTCTCTGCAGCTTCGCGAGCGGGGTAGGGGACGGGGGCGGGTTCGGGTTCGGGTTCGCGCGCGGGGACGGGCACGCGTTCGGGGACGGGGACGGGCACGGGCTCGGGCTCGCGGGTAGAGGCGCGGGTCTCTGCAGCTTCGCGAGCGGGGTAGGGGACGGGGGCGGGTTCGGGTTCGGGTTCGCGCGCGGGGACGGGCACGCGTTCGGGGACGCGCACGGGCTCGGGTTCGCGGGCGGAGACGCGAGCCTCTGCAGCTT
Organism: uncultured delta proteobacterium; assembly: GCA_963772225.1. Classification (GTDB taxonomy): domain Bacteria; phylum Myxococcota; class Myxococcia; order Myxococcales; family UBA5297; genus CAVYWD01. The sequence continues at coordinate 533,158 of CAVYWD010000003.1, forward strand.
CGCGAGCGGGGTAGGGGACGGGGGCGGGTTCGGGTTCGCGCGCGGGGACGGGCACGCGTTCGGGGACGGGCTCGGGGACGGGTTTCGGGGCTCGCGGCTCGGGCGCCGCGTTAGTTCGGGCCGGCGCCGCGAAAGGTCGCGGGAGGCGGCCGCCCTCCTTCGGCGGCCGCGGGCGCGGCTCCTGCGAGTTTCTGGGCCAGCGCCTCGACTCGCGCCACGAGCTCGCCGATGGGCGCCCCGGGGGCGAGGTGGATGCACTTGAGGAGCGCCACCTCGAGCGCCAGCTTGGGTTGGGCGGCGCGGGAGACGTCCCAGATGGCCCCGTGCACCAGGTCGAACAGGCGCGCGAGCTGGGCGGGGTCGGCTTCGGCGCCGAGGGCGAGCACCGCCTTCTTGTCCAGGTCGGCGAGCTCCGACGGGGCCTCCCCGACGGAGCGGGCGACCAGCGCGTGGCGCAGCTCCAGCGCCAGCTCCTCGGCGAGCCGCTTGAAGTCGGCTCCGCGGCTGTGGAGGTCCTCCACCCGCGCGAGCACGGCCTTGGCGTCGCGGCGGACGAGCCCCTGGCAGATGGCCTGGACGGCGGTGCGGTCCACCGCGCCCAGCGCCTCGGCCACCGCCTCGTCGTCGGGCGCGTTGCCGCAGGCCGAGAGCACCATGTCCAGGAGCGACAGCGAGTCGCGCATGCCGCCTTCGGACTGGTGCGCGATGAGGGACAGCGAGCGCTCGGAGAGCTGGGCGCCCTCGCTCTTCGCGATGAACGAAAGCCGCTCGACCATGCGCGCCGCGCTGATGCGGCGGAAGTTGTGTCGCTGGCAGCGCGACAGAATGGTGTCGGGCAGCTTGTGCGGCTCGGTGGTGGCGAAGATGAACTTGACGTGCGGCGGCGGCTCTTCGAGGGTCTTGAGCAGCGCGTTGAACGCCGCCCCCGTGAGCATGTGCACCTCGTCGATGATGTAGATCTTGTGGCGGTCGCGCTGGGGCAGGTAGGTCACGCGCTCGCGGATCTGCCGGACGTCGTCGACGCCGTTATTGGAGGCGCCGTCGATCTCCGCGACGTCCACCGAGGTCCCCGCGGCGACCTCGGTGCATGCCCGGCAGACGCCGCATGGCTCGGCGGTGGGGCCCTTCTCGCAGTTGAGCGCTCGCGCGAGCAGCCGCGCCGCGGTGGTCTTGCCCACGCCGCGCGGGCCGCAGAACAGGAACGCGTGCGCCACCCGCCCTTGGGCGATGGCGTTGGCCAGGGTCCGGACGATGTGCTCTTGGCCGGTCATGTCCGCGAAGGTCTGCGGGCGCCACTTGCGCGCGAGGACGAGGTAGCTCATGGGGGCCGCACCATAGCACAACCCCTCCGGCCGCCAGGGGGAGCGGGCAGGCCTCGGCGGCGGTCCGGCAACGCGCCGAGCGGCGAGCGCTCCGGCCGCCCCTCGGCCGCTCAACGGTTGACGCCCGAGGCCGGATGGCCGTTGAATGCGCGCGTCCCAAGGCCCTGCAAAGAGGCAAGAGTGGTTCCGTCCATGGCACACCTCGCGGTCCCGCGGCGCGCGCTCGCCGCGGCGCTCGCGCTCGCCTTCGCCTTCGCCGGGTGCACCGACCCGGCCGATCGGGCGGCGAAGAAGCGCATCTTTTCTCGCGAGGATCCGCCCCGGGCGCAGCGCGCTGCGGCCCAGGCCATCGACGTCTCGGAGCTGGCGCGGGACCCGGCCCTGGTCCATCGGGTCACGGGCATGTCGGCCTCCGAGGCCTTCGACCGCGTGGGGCCGTTCCACTACAGCGCTACCGCCTCGTTCGAGTGGGCCCTGGGCTCCGACAAGGTGAAGCTCTCGGAGACGCGCTCGCTGGAGCAGGTCTCGGAGACCGACTTCGCGCTCAAGACCGACAACGAGCGGGACCAGGGGCTGGAGGTCGTCCGCATCGGGACCCAGACCTTCGCCAAGGGCAAGTACCACAAGTTCCGCGAGCGCAAGCGCGACCGAGGCCGGGCGAACCTTTTGCGCGACGACGCTTTCGGCGCGCTGAAGAGCGCCCAGGCCATCCTCGACGACCGGCTGGGCGTCGCGCCGGACGGCGAGGAGACGGTGCGCGGCCGCTCGGCTCGGCGCTACCTGTTCGTGCTCGAAAAAGAGCCGGCGCGCGAGCGCTCCTCCAACGAGCCCGCGCTCCCGAAGCTGCAGTTCCCCGCCGGCGGGCCGGACCCGCAGACCCGGCGCCGCCTCGACTTCCAGGAGCAGCGAATTCCCCGCCGCGTCGAGGGGAAGCTCTGGGTCGACGTGGAGACGGGGGTGCCGCTCAAGGCCGAGCTCAGCGCCCAGGTGGCGACGCCCGCGGGGGGCAAGGACGAGGCGCTCCTGGTCCTCAGGGTCAAGAGCGAGCTCAGGCCCGCGCCCGACGTCGCCATCGCGGCGCCCAGGGAATTCTTGCCCGACGAAGACCGGCCGAACGGCATCGCGCGGACGCTGGACCGGTTCGACGTGGGCCGGCCGGACGCCGGCGCCGCCGAGCCGCGGGCTAAGCCCGGCGAGCCCGAGGACGCGGTCGAAGAGCCGTAAAGCTCGGGCGCCCGCGCGTCCGCTCAGACCGACCCGAAGATCCCCGAAAGACGGGCCGGTGGGACGCGTGAGCCCCGACGCGGATGCGAAGTGTCGATGGGTCCGCGGTGCCCCGCCGGGCGCGGCGGGCGCGCCAAAAACTTGCGGGACTGCGACCCACCCCTAGAATCGAGTTCGACAGGGCGCTCGGGCGCCCGAACGCGCGCCCGGAGGACGGGCGCGGCGGAACGACAGGTTTGGTCGAACGAACCCTTTCGACGAGGGGCACGCATGCAGCGCAAGGGAAGCATCGACGTCCGCGACGCGGTGGAGGCCAAAGACGTGGCCGAGGCCCTCGCCAAGGTGAGGACCCTGCCGAGCGAGGACGAGAAGGCGCTCCGGATGCGCTATGGCGTCAAGGTCCGCGAGTCCGAGAAGCTCGGCCAGCACGGCGAGGGGCGCGCGGAGCTGCAGGACGAGCTGCTCCTCATGGAGATGCAGCTCGTGCGTGCCTACCGCCAGCACCAGAAGCAGCAGGCGGCGCGCGCCGCCCCCCAGCCTTCGCGCGCCAAGGAGAAGATCGTCCGCGCGCTGCGCAAGAAGCGCTAGCGCTCGAAGCCGCTGCCCCTTGCGCCTTCGCGGCGCGCCGGGCTCTTTGGGCCCGAAAGCGACTTGCGTTCGAGCGGCGGCGTGGACGATCCTCGCTCTCTTCACCCTCCGGGCGGGGAGCGAGCCAAGAAAGATGAAGGGCAGCGTCAAGGTTTATGCCGCTCTTGGGCTGGCCGCGGCGGGCATCTCCGTGGCCGTCAGCGCGTGCGGGCTCGCCCCGGTCGATTACGAGGGCAAGACCTGCACCAAGGACGAGGATTGCCAGAAGGCCCTCGTCTGCGACCGCGTCACCTCCACCTGCCGGAGCGTCGCGGAGGAGGACGGGGGCGCGGAAGTGATCGGCGCGGGCAAAGACGCCGGGACGTCGAAGGATGCGGGTGGGGCGAAGGACGCTGGGGCGTCGAAGGACGCGGGCGCCGCCGACGCGGGCAAGGGGCACGACGGAGGAGTGGACGCTGGGGCCGCCGACGCGGGCGGCTCGAATGCGGATGCCGGTTTTGACGCCGGTGGCGAAGCTTCTCAGGACGGAGGCGCTGTTGCAGACGCTGGGGGTGGGGGCGACGATGCGGGCGCGCCATTCCCAACGACGTGCGGGACGTTCAATCAAACCATAGGCCGCAGCCTCACCGTCAAATGCAACGGAGAGACCCTCGATTTCTCCATGCCGCTTCAATACCAGGTCGATCCGTTGAACAGCGTGTTCACATTTTGGACGACGACGGTCGATGCGAACTATTCCTTGGAGCTGGATATTTGGGCAGGCTACTGGGGCGACAATTCTTGTCCCAGCGCTCTGACTCTACCCTTAAGCTATGACGGTCCCTATGATTGGTACGTCTGGGATGTCTCGAGCCGCGTGGCGCTCGCGGACTCCTATAGCGTGGACCGGAGCGAGGCCACCCCTCCGCCCAAGCCGAGCAATTCAATGCCTTCAGGACAGTTGCAGATCGAGGGGTTTAGGCTGAGCGACGCCGGAGCCGAGCTGAGTATTTCGTGTAATCCATGCGTCCTGACAAATGCCGCTTCCGCTCGTTGCGAGATCACCGGCTCGCTCCACGAGATCGTCCAATAGTCCCTTGGCGAGGCAATTTTGCGCAGGATGGCAAGGACTTCAGGCTTCTGGCCCCGGGCCCAAGGAACTGCAGTGCCCGGAGCCTTGGAGTCTGGAGCGAGTCTGGAGCCTAAGGCAACCCTCGTTGGTTCCGGCTCGGCCGGGTTAGAGGCCTTCGGAGAACGGGCTTGCAGCGAGGTGCCCCCATGCCCTCTGCCGACGCCGTTCCGCTGCTCCCCGCTCCCCTTCACCAAGCCGCCCGCTGCCTCCCCGACAAAATCGCCCTCCGCTGCCCGGGGCCGGGGCCTGACCTGTGGCGAGCTCGAGGAGAGCTCCAACGCCCTGGCGCATGCCCAGAGTAAGCGCGGCGACCGGGTGTAATCTTCGCCGACAACATCCCCGAGACGGCGGTGGCCTTCTTCGGCGCCCTCAAGGCCGACGCCGTGGCCCTCGAAGGGATCCCAGGCGTCGCCCTACCGCGCCGCGACCTCCACCAGCCGCGCCGCCGCCCGCGCGAGCGACAGCTCTCCGCCCAGCTCCTTCGCGAGCTCGGCGGCGTCCTTCTGCTGCCCCCGAGACGCGTAGCCCTCCAGGAAGGCGCCCAGCCGCGGGTTGCGCCAGTGGTCCTCGTCGCAGGCGTCGAGCATCGCTCGGCGCAGCCGGTCCTCCAGCGCGAACGCCCGCAGCGCCCGCGCGCAGGCGAAGCGAGGCTCCACGTCGGAGAGCCAGCTCTCCACCGGCCAGCCCACGAACAGCGCCTTCTGCATCGCCTCGCGGTAGAGCCCCTGCAGGTCCTCGCGGGGCCCTTCGGCGTAGAGCGTTCGCTCGAAGCGGAGCTGGGCGCACGCCCGGCGCAGCGCCCCGAGCTGGACCACGGCGAAGAGCCGAGCCGCCTCGATGCCCTGGCGCTCGTCCAGGCCATAGGTGCGCTTCAAGAACCCCGGGTCGAGGAGGAAGTGCGCGAACGCGAGGCCGAAGCCGCGCCCCACGGAATCGTCGCCCAGCCAGCGGTCTTCCATGGGCGCTCGCTCGGAGCAGAGCGCGGCGTGCTGCGCGCGCCCGAGCAGCTCGAGCGCGGCCAGCGCGTCGGGGGCGCCGCCCACCGGCGAGAGCGCGATGGCGATGGAGCGCGGCACGTCGAGCCGGGCGAAGAGCGGCTGAAAGCGCTTCCCGGCGCGGCGCTCGAAGTCGGCCTCGATCCGCCCGCCGGCGTCGAACGAGAGGCCCACGGCTGAAAGCGCCGCCTCCAGCGTCTCTTGCATCCGGTGCGGCCGGAAGGCGTCGTCGAGCGGCGCGAGCCGGCTCAGGCGCGCGAGGTCGTGAAAAGAGGCCTCGCCCCGGGGCTGCAGCGCGACCGGCCCCACCGCTTGCCGCAGCGCGAAGCCCAGGAGGTCGCGGTAGGCATCCGCCGACTGCTCCAGCGCGGCGCTCGCCTCGTCCGACAGCGCCTGGAGGTCGATGCCCGACGTCGCCGCCGCCAGCGCTTCGTAGCCCACGTAGCCCAGCGCGTGCGCGGTCTCCTGGCACCCCTCCACCCGCCGCGCCAGCGGGGCGTCCACGGAGCTCAGCGCCTCGCGAAGGGCGCGCGCGTAGAGCTCGCGCTTCTCTCGGGCCGCCTCGTTGGCCATTCGCAGGCGCAGCTCCGGAATCGAGAGGCTCTCGCCGGCGGCGCGCACGCTTGCGCGGTGGGCGAGCTCGTCGCGCTCGTCGATCCAGCGGGCGGTCCGGCGCCCCTCCTGGGCGGCCGCGACCAGCTCCAAGAGCTTCAAGGCTCGTGCGCGCGAGGGAGCATCCCCTGCGGAGGCCCCCTCGCGGGCGCAGGCCGCCGCGTCGCTGGAGGCCAGGTCGCTGAAGTCTTCGAAAATACGCCGGAATCCAGGGCCTGAATCGCCCAAAGCGCTCCGGCGCTCTGACTCGGAGAGCCGGGCGAGGAGCTCGGCGCCTCGCTGTCTTAGTGTGGACAGGTCCATGTTCCCACTATATTGACAATACATTCGCGGTGGTTACGGTCGCAACAAGTCATCCCGGCTTCGCCCCAAGGCGGCCGAGCATCTTCAGAGGGTTGCACTGCCATGCCGATCTACGAGTACGAGTGCGAGACCTGCGGTCGCTTCGAGGTGATGCAGAAGATCACCGAACCGCCTTTGAAGCACTGCGAGAAGTGCAACGCCCCCGTGCAGAAGCTCGTCAGCCAGAGCTCGTTCACCCTGAAGGGCGGTGGCTGGTACAAGGACCTCTACGGCTCCTCCGGCAGCGCCGGCAGCTCCACCAAGCCGAGCGGCAAGCCTTCTGAGCCGAGCGCCAAGCCTTCAGAGAGCGCCAAGCCCTCTGAGAGCAGCTCCGCGGCGCCCGCCGCGAAGTCCGAGACGAAGTCCGCGGCGGCCTAGCGCCCTTCCTTGTGAAGAAGCTCGAGCTCGTCGCGAAGTCCGAGGATGAAGGGGACAGGCTCGACCGAGTCATCGCCCGGCGCGGTGGCATCGCGCGCGGCGAGGCCCGGCGCGCGCTCGATCGCGGCGGCGTCTGGCTCGACGGCCGGCGGGTGAAGGCGGCGTCGCGGCTGGTGCGCGACGGCCAGAGCATCGCGGTGATTTTGGAGGAAGCCGGGCGAACCGCCCCCGCGCTCCGCGAGCTCCAGCGCGAGCAGATCCTGTTCGAGGACTCGAACCTCATCGCCGTGAACAAGCCGGCGTTCGTCCCGGCTCAGCCGACGCTCGCGAGCGACCGCGGCACGCTGCTCGCCCTGGTCGAGGCGCGCATCCGAAAACCCCCGGGGCTGGTCCACCGGCTGGACCTGGAGACCAGCGGCGTCACGGTGTTCGGGAAGAACCGCGCCGCGACCTCCGCGCTCGCCGCCGCCTTCCGCGAGGGGACGGCGAAGAAGCGCTACCTCGCCGCGGCCGTCGGCGACCTTCCCCCCCAGGGGCGAATCGACCTGCCGCTCAGCCCGGACCCGCGGCGCAAGGGGCGATACCTGGCTCGCGAGGGCGGCGCGGCGACCGCGGCGACCCGCTATCGCGTGCTCGCGCGTCGCGGCCCGCTCTGCGCCGTGGAGCTCTTTCCGGAGACTGGCCGCACCCACCAGATCCGCAGCCACCTCTCGGCGCTGTCCGCGCCCGTCCTCGGGGACCTGCTCTACGGCGGCCCGGAGGAGGTCGAGGTCGAGGGGCAGCTCCTGCGCGCCAACCGCGTCCTGCTCCACGCCCGGACTTTGGAAATCCCCCACCCGGCCACCGGAGCGCCGCTGCGCCTCGAGGCGCCGGTGCCCGCGGACCTGCGCGGGGCGCTGCTCTTCGCGGGAGCGGAATCGGCGCAGTTGTAGCCCGCGCGCCGGGCCGCCCAACGGCCTCGAAGGATGCCCTGGCCGGCCCTGCCCGCATGCACCGAGCGCGGGAGTTGTCCGCCGCCGCTGCCGGCCGCAGGGTGGCTCCACGGCCAGAAGTGCCGCCGCCAGGTCGAGCGCCTGGCGTGCGTCCCTGGCCTCGGATGGGGGTGAGGCGTGGACTGGCGAATTTCACGACCTGACGTTCGGCGAAGCCGGGCGGGACGAGGTGGCAAAGTTCTACTCGGTCGCGGAGCGCACCTGGGGTTGCTACCTCACCGAGGTGAAGGAGCGCTGTCGGGGGAAAGATGTGCTTGAGTACGGGTGCGGGCGAGGGGGCGCCGCCTTCGCCATCACCAGCACCTGTCGGAACGTGGTGGGAATCGACATCTCCCAGGTTGCGATTGCCCGGGCGCGCGAGCTCGCCGTCCAGGAGAAGGTCTCGGCTCGGGCAACGTTCCAGGTGATGAACGCCGAGTGCCTCGAGTTCGAGGATGAGTCGTTCGACCTGGTCTGTGGAACAGGAATTCTCCACCACCTCGATCTCCCGAAGGCCTTTTCTGAGATTGCGCGGGTACTCGGGAAGCGGGGAACGGCGATTTTTATCGAGCCGATGGGGCACAATCCGGCCATCCGGCTTTTTCGGCGACTCACCCCGAGATTGCGGACTCCTGACGAGCACCCGTTGCTGATGGACGATCTGGCGCTAGAGCACCGAATGGGTTGAACCTGCTGTCATTCCGCGGCCTTCGCCGCGCGGTCGTGCGCTCGCCGGATCGTTTCGAGGTTCTCCACTGCAGCTGTGCGGCGTAGGTCGTAGACATTTCTGCGCGTGCCTCGGTAGCGCGCCCTGGGGCCTTGCCTGGCCGCGATGTGCGCCAGGCTGTGCTCTACGCCGGTGCGTGCTCGCAGACGTTCGCGGCCGGCCGGCGACCCCTGCAATTTACGAAACCTCTGCTGTAGAGCCTCGTCCTTCGCGATCTGCACGTGGCGACCCTTCCCCGATGCCGACATGGTGCAAAGACTTCGTATCGCGCAGGAGCCACACACCTCTGGATCGAACTCAACGACCTGTCCTGGCTCGAACGCCTCCATTTGCCCAGCCGGACAGGTGATGGTCTTCGCGCGCATGTCGACCTTGAAATCCCGCTTGCCGAAGAGCTCGGGGTTACTGTTCCGGCCTGACCAGGGCTTTGCCAGGACCTCGCCGCCCCGCGCCAGCACCTCCTCGACGAGCGAACTGTTGATGTACGCGCGGTCGATAGAAAGGGTTCCGGTTTGCACGCGACATCGTTCCAGATCTGCCTTGATCGCGGGAGTCGCCTCCTCCTCGGGCCGGTTCGCGGGCGTGACGGCGCAAGCGAGAATGAGGTTCGAGTCGAGGTCCACCGCAACGTGCTGCTTGTACCCGTTGAACCGCTTGCTCTTGCTCTTCCTGCCGTGCCGCATGTCGGCGTCCTCGATCGACACTCTGCGGTCCTCTGCGACGCCGCGCCTAATGTGAACGCGCCCATTCGCAGCCACCTCGAGGTCCTGCTCGCGCACTTGGGCCACCGCCTCGATGTACGGTCGGAGCGGCTCCTGGGTCGCAAGCCGGTGCTTCTCGAGCCAAGCATTTAGCGAGGTCACTTGGGCAGCTAGGAGATCGATCGCTTGGTCCTTCTGCTCGGGATCATTCCAATTGATGTCGAGCCCAGCCTTGATGCTTGGCGACAGCAGCAAGGAGATCCCGGCCTTGCGACAGACTTCCTCCTTGCTCAGGTCCGTCAATTCGGCCGCGCACTCCACGATCTTTCGGGCAGCGTGGCCGAGCAAATTGAACGTGTCCTCAACCCGCCCGGCCCCTTCAAAAGGGCGGGAATCAACCGCCACATGGAGGTCTTTGGGCAGCTTCTTCCAGTCGAACTCCATTGTCTTGCGCGCCAGCTCGATGGTCCGCTCGAGCAACCGCCGATCCATGTCCGCGCGGATCAGACGCTCTCGAAGGGTCTGAAGCGTACCCTGCGCAAACGCTGGCTCCTCAGCGCCAACGCAGCCGAGAACCATCTGCCATCGCAAGTCCAGGACCGTAAGTTCGACCGCCTCTGCATCCGAGATGCGGTGGTAGGCCTGAAGGATGAGTGCCATGCACAGCAGCGCTGGAGCCACGGGCTCGTCTCCTGCGCCTGTGTCTCGATACAATCCCTCCAGCTCCTCTTGGAAAGTATCGTCGAAGAGCTCCAGCCTGTGGAGGCGGAGAAACGCGAAAAGCTTCCGCGTTCGCTTGAGCCGCTTAATGATCATCTGCTCCTTCTTGGATAGTTCGGCGACCGGATTCCAACGCTTCATTGGCATGACCCCAGTGCGCGGCTGTCTGACGGCGCGTTGCGAAGTCCCACCAGAAAACATGTCGCGAGCGGCATGTCGATCCCCCGCGCTAAGCGATCGATTCGACTGGGTTTTCAACCCGATCGGCGCTCTAGCGCAGAAGTACTTCGCCGGGGTCGAGCCCAGGTTTTTTCATCTGCTCTCCCTCGCGGCGGTCGCCGCGCGCAAGACAAAGGTCTTTGGTGCGATAATGCAGGGGCTCGAATCGCTCGACGAGCGTCTGTTCGCGAGCATCCCAGACCTGCGGAAGCACGCCTGGATGGTGATGCTCGTCCTCTCGCAACCTGTGCCGCAGTGGAGGAGAATCGGGCGCACCGCGGCGAACGCCGCGACGGGCTGAGAGGCATCGCGTTGTTGCATCCGCACTCGGCCGGGTCGCCTTCGCAGCACTGCTCGCCACCAGGGCAGTCGGCGGCGACGCTACACCCTCGTCCATCGACCGCCATTCGCCCAGGCCATGCCTGGCTCCTCGCTGTGCTGCAGACAGTCTTCGGTCCGACATCCGCCGGGCCTTCGCCGAGTTCCGCCTGGAGGTCGTCGCTTCCTGGGATGACGAGAAGGACTGAGGTCGCCGGAGGGCTTCACCCGTCGGACACCGCGCGCAAGACGACGAGCGGCACCTGGTTGTGAGCGGCGACGAAGGCGATGGCTCCCCACTCTCGTGCCGTCCAAGTCGATCCGCTCGGGCCACTGGAGTCGTCCGTCCGCTTCGAGGCGCGCCGCGGCGGGGCGATTCGAGTCGGTCGAGCTGATTTGCCGAAAGCCAACGGCGCGCCGGCGCGCCAGAGGTCCCTCGGTGTTTCAGCGCGATGATCGCCTCCCGTGGCGCTCGAGGGTGGCCTCTACCCGACGCAGGTGAACTGCTCGACCTCGACCCAGCCCTTCGCGGCGAGATGCTCGCGGATGAGCGCGCGAGCGCCCTTGGCGCCGACCGCGGCGACGAGCGGGATGCCGGCGAACGGCCCCAGCGCCTCGGGGGCGACGACCTTCGCGCCGTGGATCTCGCGGCCAATCTTGCGCGGGTCGACGTCGACGAACCGCTCGATCCGCACTCCATGCCCTTCGAGCTCGCGCGCGAGCGCGCGGCCGGTCTTGCCCGCGCCCCAGAGGATGCACCGGCCCAGGGCGAGCCGGCCCCGCGCCAGGAAATGGGCCTTGAGCTTCACGAGCGCCGCCGCCGAGTAGTCGGGGTGGACGCGCGTGAGGCGGCCGGGGCGGTCGGTCCACCGCAAGAGAACGCGCGGCAGGTTCGCGAGCCTTCGGCCGGCGGCGAGCAGACGCAGCCAGAGCGCCCAGTCCTCGGGCCAGCCCTCGTTGCGAAAGCCGCCGGCCTCTCGAAGTGCGCTCGCGCGGATGATCGCGGCCGGGTGGACGAGCGGGCTCTCCACGAAGCACTCGCGCTCCACGGACGCGGGGCAGGTCACGGCGTTGAGCCAGGCCTCGTACGCGCGCAGGCCGTCGGTCATCCCCTCGCGCGGGACGATCTCCACCTGGCTGCCGACCGCGGCGAGCTGCGGGTCGGCGTCCAGCGCCACCCGCTGCAGCGCGAAGCGCTCGGGGAGCGCGACGTCGTCGGCGTCCATTCGCGCGATCAGCGGCGCCCGGCACTCGGCGAGCCCCGCGTTGAGGGCCGCCGAGATTCCCCTGCCCGGCCCGCGCACCAGGCGGATCCGGAGGTCGCGCGAGGCGGCGTCTTCGAGGGCGCGCCCGGTTCCGTCCTGCGACGCGTCGTCCACCGCCAAGAGCTCGTAGTCGCCGAAGGTCTGCGCGGCGATGGAGTCGAGCGCCGCGCGAAGGGTCTCTTCCGCGTTGCGCGCGGGCAAAAGGACGCTCAGCGCGGGGGTGGCCATGGGAGAAGGTGAAGGCGAGACGCTTGCGTTACACTCGAGGGCTCGCACCCGAGATTCGCATGAGCCAACGCGCCCCGCCAAAAAAGACTGCCGCATCGAAGGACGCGGGCCGCGAGGGGACTCCCACCGAGAGAATCGACGTCCGCTTCGCGCTCGACGAGCAGCCGCCCGGCGCGCGCGGCCTTCAGGCGCTGCGCGACCTGCGCCGGCAGCAGCGCCTCGTGGCGCGCGGGGGAACCGCGGGCGAACGGGCGGGCCAGACCTCTCGTGCGCCGGCGCGCGCCGCGGGCCTTCGCTCGCGCTCCCTGGCTCCGGCGGCTCCGGCGGCTCCGGCCGAGCCGCGGGGAACGCACGGCCACGATGAGCCGACCGCTCCGGCGCTCCCCGCCGTCGAAGCTTCTCCGCTCTCCAAGAAGGCGCCCAAGGTGCGCGCCGCCCGCTCCCCCGCGGCGGCCTGGGGCGACCTGGAGAAGGAGCGCGCCCGGGCCCCGCTGGAGCCCGCGCGATACCGAGCGCTCGCCGCCCTGGCGCGCAGCCACGGTGACGGCGACCGGGTGCAGGTCTTGGAGGAGGTCGCCCGGGCTCTTTGTGGCGCGGCCGAGCTCGACGCCCCGGCGCCGCGACTCACGCTGCGCCAGGAAGATTGGCAGTCGCTCCTGCGCTCGGGCTCGCCCTCGGCCGCCTTCGACCTCTTCGCCATCGCCGGCCCGGTGCTCTGCGAGGCCGAGGCGCGGCCGGCCGAGGAGGTGGACATCGGCCGCCCGTTCGCCATGGGCCGGAACGAGGGGTCGCGCGCCACCGGCGAAGCGCTGCTGAACGCCGTGCGCATCCTCGGGCTGCGCGCGCCGGACGTCAGCATGAGCTCCGAGTCGAGCCCGCCGCTGAGGGCGGTGAACACAGAGCCGCCGCGCATCCTCGTCGGCCGCTCGGCGGTGAAGGACGAGCCGTTCCCTCCCGCGCGGCTGCGCTTCTTCGCGGGGCGCGCCCTGGCCTCCTTCCACCCCGAGCTCGCGGCCCCTCGGCTCCTGGGCGCGGAGCAGCTCGAGCTTCGGCTGCGCCAGCTCGCCGCGGCCGTGGCCGACCGGGGGCCGGTCCCCGAGGCGGCGCTCAACCTCGCGCGCCGGGTTCCCGCCAAGGGGCATGGGCGCCTGGACGAGCTCTTCAAGATGCTCGCGCGCGAGCGGGTGAGCGCCGCGTCGCTCAGGCGGTCGGCGCGCTGCTCGGTGAACCGAGCGGGGCTCGTGGTCGCGGGCTCGGCGGCGGCGGCGGTGGACGCGCTGCGCGCCAAGCGCGGCGGCGCCGCCGAGCTGGAGGACCTGCTCGCCTTCGCCGCCTCCGAGCGCTACTACCAAATCCGCTTCGGGCGGCCGCCCGCGCTCGCCTCCTGACCTCCGCCCGAAAACTCGACGAGGCGCCGGCGCGCCCCTAGAGTTTTGCGCCATGGCCGAGCTCATCGATCTCCCGCTGGTCGTCGGCGCGCGCAAGCTCCTGGAGGAGCTCGTCGACGCGCGCGGCATCCGCTGGTTCCTCGCCCCCGAAGGCCGCAGGCTTTTGGAGCTGGAGAAGGGCAAGGTCGAGCTGGTGGTCAACGCGGTCGCCAACGAGCTTCAGCGCTCGGGACGGCGGCCCCACCCGGCGGCCGTCGAGCACTGCCGCGCGCAGATTCGCCGCGACCTCATCCGCAAGCTCGCGCTCGCGATGATCGCCAGCGGCTGCTGACCGAAGGCGGCCTCGCCGTCGAGGCGTTGTCCGCATCCGCCTACCGCTTCTGAGCAGCGGCTCGCGCGGCGAGCCGTCGCCCTAAGGACCCCTCGGCGAGCTCGGGGCGAGCGGAATGGGATTTTTCGCTCGCGAGCCTCTGCTCCAGGACGCCAGGCTAAAGCTCCGGCATCTTCCCCTCGACCGCGAGCCTCTGCCGCAGGTCCCGGCTGAAGTCGCGCCCCGGCGAGCGCGCCTGGTCCGCGCGCAGGCTCGCCCGCATGCGCGCGAGGTCCGCGTAGTGGAGGCCCTGGGAGCTGTGGCGGTCCGCCGGCAGGCCGTGGCGCTCCCAGAGGTCGAGCACCTTCGCGGTCGCCTCCAGGTGCCAGGCGGCGGTGGGCGTCTGGAAGCCCTCGAGCGCCGAGCTCGGGGCGGGCGTGAAGGGGATGGGCACCCCGTAAATGCCCTTCGCGGCCAGCTGCTCGACGCCCGCGAGGTGCGACTTCATGGGCTCGAGGCCGGCCACGAGCACCGAGGCGGCGTTCCCCTTGCCGAAGACCTGCGCGGCGCGCTCCAGCGCGGCGAGCCACCGCTCCTGGGGCATGAGCGCCGCCTTGCCGGGGACGATGCCGGGCCACAGGCGGGCGTCGAACACCTCCAGGTTCATCGCCACCCCTTCCCATCCGGCGTCGCGCAGGCGGTCGAGGTCCGAGAGCTCCTGGGGCGCGGCGAGCACCGCCTGGCTGCCGGGCACCGTTCTCACGCCCAGGCGCTCCTGCAGGGCGCGGCCCACTTCGAAGAAGTAGCCGATTTCCGCTTGGCCCGGGAGCACGCCGCCGGTGACTTGCAGCTCGGTGCAGCCCTCGCCGTAGGAGGCCTCCACCACCTCGGCGATCTCCTGCGGCGAGGCGCCGAAGTGGCCGCCGTAGCGGCGCGGGAGCAGCGGCCGGTCGGAGACGATGCCGCAGAAGAGGCAGGGCACCTTCTGGGCGAAGAAGGCGCAGGTGGCGTTGTACTCGAAGAGCACCTGTCGCCGGAGCCGGTGCACGCCGACGTGGCGCATGGGGACGCCGGTCGACGTGTCGCGCGAGTACCAGGCGGGGCGCGCCTCGAGCTCGGCCGCGAAGAGGCGAAAGTCGCCGAGGTAGAGGTAGAGCTGGCCGCCCTCGCGGCAAAGCGCGAAGGGCGAGCTCTCCTGGATGCTGAACGGCAGGCAAGCGCCGTGCGGCATCAGGAGCGCGTGCGGCACGGCCCGGTCGCGCGAGCGGCGCGCATCGGGGTCGTAGTGGCGCTGCCCCAGGTCTTCCTTCCAGGTCGTGCCAACGCCCTCGTAGGCGGAGTCGTCGAGCCGCACGCCGGACATGAAGAGGGCGCTCTTCACCAGGAAGACCTCCCCTTCGCCGTACACGCGGTGGGCGACCTCCGGGCGCGAGAGAACCTTGCCCAAGACGCCCATCAGCGCCGCGTCGGCGTTGAGCGGGCCCAGCGCCTCCTTGAAGCGCCCCTCGATCCGCTTCTGCAGCCGCGTCAAGAGCCCCATCGCGCACCTCCTTGGGCGAAAGAGCCTACTCGAAGCGCGGGCGCTCTCGCTCGAGGGAGACGGCCCTCGGCCGCGCGCTGGGCGATGCTCCGGCTGGGGCGATGACTCCTGACTGAGGAGTCATTTCTTCCGAGCTCAAGCGCGCAGGCCCCAGGCGAGCTTCACTGCGAGCGCGAGCGAGACCGCCACGGCGACGCGCCGGACCAGGCCGTCGCCCTTCCGGATGGCGAGGTGCGCGCCGAGCCACCCACCGGCGAGCTGGGCGGCGGCCATGGGGAGCGCGACGCGCCAGGCGACGGAGCCGCGCGCGGCGAACAGGCTGAGCGCGGCGAGGTTGGACGCGAAGTTCGCGACCTTCGCCTCCGCCGAGGCGCGCGCGAGCGAGTCGCCCAAGAGGCCGGCGAAGGCGGCGATGAGGAAGGTGCCGGTCCCCGGGCCGAAGAAGCCGTCGTAGGCGCCGAGGGCGAAGGCGATGCCGGCCGCCAGGAGCGGCGAGGCGCGAGGCGCGGCGGCGGACTCGGCCCGCGGCGCCGGGCGGCGCAGGCCTATGACGACGGCCGCGCCCGCGAGCAGCGCCACCACCAGCGGCTGGAGCGCGCCGGGCGACAGCGCGAGGACGAGCGACGCGCCCGCGAAGGAACCGGCCAGGGCCGAGGGGAAGGTGACGAGCGCGCGGCGCCAGTCGATGAGCCCTGCGCGGGCGAAGCGGACCAGCGCGGCGAAGGTCCCGAAGATCGTCTGGCCCTTGTTCGTGCCCAGGGCCAGGTGCGGCGGCAGGCCCGCCCAGAGGACCGTGGGCAAGGTGATGAGGCCGCCGCCGCCGGCGATGGCGTCGACGGTCCCCGCAACGAGCGCCGCGAGGCAGAGCAGCGCGATTTGGAGACCGCCGACCTCGCCCATGCGCGCGGGGTCTTAGCACGAACGAGGTCGCCTCTCAGGCCCTTCCTCTAGGGAGCCGCACGGAGCGAAACAGCGAGCCGTCGCAGCACAGGCCGCAAGGAGAGGCAGAGCTCCGAGGACGACGACATGGCCCGATATTCTTGACCGCCTTTCCGAGTCCCGCCTATCGTCTCTCGAAGGCGACGCGCCATGAGGGCCGCCTTTGGGAAGGCGCACGAACGATGGCCCATCGAATCGCGATTGCGAGCCAAAAAGGCGGGGTGGGCAAGACCACCGTCTGCCTCAATCTGGCGGTGGCGCTGGCGGAGAGCGGGCGCAAGACGCTCGCGATGGACCTGGACCCGCAAGGCGGCATCGCCCTCTCGCTGGCCCGCGGCGACACCGAGTGGGCGGGCCTGGCCGAGCACCTGGTGAGCGAGGCCACCGTCGAGCAGGCCATCTTTCCCACTAAGCTGCCGGGCCTGAGCCTGCTCCCTCGCGGCCGGCTCGACCCCGTCGACGCGCCCGAGTTCGAGGACGCCCTGCGGGCGCCCGGCGTCTTGGAGGGCATCCTCGAGGCCTTGGACGACCGCTTCGAGTACGTGCTCATCGACACGCCGGGGGGCTTGGGGCCCATAGGCCGCGCGGCGCTGTCGGCGGCCCACTTCGCGCTCATCCCGGTGCCGGCCGAGCCCCTGGGGCTGCGCTCGGTCTGGCAGGTGATGCGCGTGCTGGAGCACGTCCAGGCGAACGAGAACCCGCGCCTCAAGCTGCTGGGCATCCTGCCGACCATGGTGGAGCTGAACCGCGAAGTCTCGCTCGACGTCATGGAGCAGCTCTGGTCGGGCTTCTCCGCGGTGCTCGACACCGGAATCCCCCGCGCCGACGTCTTCGCGAAGGCGAGCCAGGAGGGGCTGCCGCTGTCCTTCCTGGGCGGGCGCCCGCCCCCCGAGGCGCGGCGGTTCTCGCTGCTCGCCGCCGAGGTCGCGTCGCGCGTTCAGCAGCTCAGCAAGGTCCCCGGAGCCGACGATGAGCAGCCGCGCCGTGAACTCGTCTGACCTCGAGCGCGCGCGCGCCCTTTCGCGCCGGCTCGCCGGCGAGTCGAGCGCGCCCGCCCCCAGCGCGCCGCCGAAGGGCTTCGTCCGCTTCGCCGGCCGCGCCGCGCCGCCGCGCTCAGCCATGGCCCCGGCCGGCTCCGCTGCGCCGGCGCCCGTTCCCGTTTCCGTCGCCGCCGCGGCGGCGCCAAAGCCGCTCCCTCCGGCTCCCGCGACGTTCGCGAATTGGGACGCGGTGCTCGCCTGGTGCCTGGATGTGGCGCAGGCCAAGGCGGCGTTCGTGGTCGACCCCGAGGGCTTCGTCATCGCCCACCGCGGCGACTGGAGATTCGAGGACCTGGAGGCGGTGGGCTCGCAGCTGCTCGACGTGAAGGAGCGCGCCGAGCGCATCGAGCAGGCCGGTGGCGTGAGGCTCATCGCCCTGGAGCTGGAGTCGTTCAGCTTGAGCGGGATGATTCTCTCCCTCCAGGACGGCGGCGCCATGCTGGTGGGCTTCGTCGACGCGAAGGAGCTGGGCCGGGAGGGGCAGAAGGCCATCGCCGCTCAAATCACGAAGAACGTGGAGCGGCTGTAGCCGGGAGCCCGCAGCGCCCGCACCCGCTTGGCGGCCTCGCGAAAGGTCGACGCCGTGGCTCGCGATCGCCGAAGCCCGCGCAGACCGTCGCCCGCTGACCCGGCCCTCCCGTGTGCCGCCTCTCTGCTCGACAGCCGGCGTCAGGAGCGGTTCGAGCCATGCGTTCATCCAAGAAGTGGGCGAGGCAATGCCTCTGTGCATCGTGCCTCGGCGCGCTGGCTGCGCTTCTCATGGGATGCACCACTGGGATTGCCGACGATCCCGATGGCGGGCATCACGCCGGGCCTGACGGGGGGGCCGGGCTCGCCGACGCGGGCGCGAGCTCGAAGGATGGCGGAACGACCCAGGACGCAGGCCTCCCCGCGAACGACGCCGGCTCGCCGCACCCCGACGCCGGGGCGCCGGCAGCCGATGCAGGGCCCGATTCCGGCAGTTGCACGGTCGAAGCGGCTGGCCAGAAGATAACGTCCCTGGCCGGAACCTGGACGTTCACGCCTTCAGGGGCCGCGGCCACGACCCTCGAAGTTCCGGGCGGCGGTTGGGTGGCTCAGGGCTTCAAGGTCAGCTCGGCTCGCTACGAGCGCGCGGTCACGGTGCCCGACTTGGGACGTCCGCAAGCGACGTACCTCGAATTCGGAGCGGTCAACCATCAGGCCACGCTGGCCGTCGACGGGACGACGGTTGCAACCAATACGACGTCGTTCATGCCGTCGGTGTTCGACCTGACAGCCGCGGTGAAGCCAGGGGCGAGCCATCAGGTCACGGTGGACGTCAAAGGGCGGGATGCGCTGAAATCGTCGAGCGGGAAGAAGCTGGTTCCCGACGCGGCCGGCTGGTCCGGGAACGTTCCGCAGGGCATCTTCCGCTCTGCAGTGTTGCGGGCCGTGCCCGCGCTGCATGTGCTGGATGCGTTCGTGCGCACGGACGTCGCGGGGGACACAATCAGCGTGGACGTATGGGTGAAGAACGGCGGCGCGACCGCGGCGAATGGAATTGTCGAGGTCGCCCTGTCGAGCTGGAGCTGCGATTCATTGGCTTATCCCACGCTGCCGTCGACGCCGGTTTCAGCGGTCGCGCCTGGCAAGACGGTGAAGGTCACAGTCGGGCCCGTCGCGTGGGGCCTGGGCTCGTCGTCCTATTGGTGGCCGAACGTCCCGTACACGAAGGGCTACCGGACCCAGCTGCACGTTGCGCGGGTTTCTGTCACTCCCGATGCGGCCGGAGGCGGGGCCGATGCCGCGCACAGCCTGCCCTTTCGTTTCGGGTTCCGCCAGATCAAGCAGAACGGCCCGTACTACGAGCTCAACGGCATTCGTGTGAATTTCCGGGGCGACGACCTGCAGGGCGCCAATTACGACAGCATCAACAACGGCAAGGGGGTTTCGGACGCCTACGACCTGTTCCCTGGCTTCCTCCCGCCGTCGGCGAGCAACCCGGGTTGGCCGCAGGCCGTCGACAACTACCTGCGACTCAATTACAACGTCAACCGGATCCATCAAGAGCCCGCGGCTCCGTACATGCTCGATGTGGCGGACGAAATGGGCTTCATGATTATCGACGAAACTGCAATCCGCGGCAGCAACGGCGACCAGGACTTCGTGGAAGGGCTCGACAACATGGTCGCCCACCTGGACGGACTCGTTCGTCGCGACCGGAACCATCCGGCGGTCATTCGCTGGAGCCAAAACAACGAGCCCGAGCTGGACAATACCAATTCGCTCAGCTTTCAGCAGAAGCTCTATGACACCGTCGTGGCCGCCGACGACACGCGACCCATCAGCTCCGACAGCATCGGTGCCAATGCGGCAAACATGAACGGGTATCCCAAAGCTGCGAATTTCAGCGTCATGGAGCATTATCCAAGCGGCTTCGGGTGCTACACCGCCGACGTCGATACCACCACAGAACGTCCGTTCGGGGTGGGCGAGTTCATCTGGAGTGCGGACAACAGCAAGAGCGGGCTGGCCTGGTTCGCGACCTCCACGATGACGTTGCGCCAGAAGGACGCCTCGGACATTCGGCCGTATACGCTGCTGTCGGGCTGGTGCAGCTTCATCCCCGGTGCCAAGACGACCCTGATGAGCATCGAGCAGGGCGGCAGGCCGCTCTTCGGCGAAGACAATTTGCCCGATCCGTGGTCGAGCCCCATCATCACGCGCATCCAGCGTGCCTTCAACCCGGTCGCAGTCGCGGACATCGCCTATTGGGAGGCCAACAGGCTGTCAGACGTGTCCGGGAATTGGCCCGTTTCCATCGAGACAGTATCGAAAGGGACAAAGCTCACTCGCAAGCTCGTGGTGTTCAACGACACGTTTTCGGGCACCTCGGTCGACGTCTCGTGGGAGATGCACGGGGAGACCGCCGACGGCGCCATCGTCGACCAGGGGACCACGAAGCTCGACATCCCACTGGGCTCGCGCACGACCCCCTCCATCTCGGTCACGACGCCGTCCAGTGGCACGAATGCCGTGCTTGTGCTGCAGTCGAGCAAGAACGGCCAGGTCATCTTCAGAGACGACGCCGAGAAGCTCCAGTTGCAATAGAGCGTCTGCCGCCGACAAGGACACTTCATGACCTGGCCGTGAATGGCCCTTGCAGCAGCGCAGCCGGGGCCCGTCTATCGCCCGGCGCGCGGGACGACTGAGGCGCCCTCGCCCACGAGCGCCCGCACCCGCGCGGCCGCCTTCGGGATGGCCGCCGCCACTTCGGGGCTCATCGGCTCGCCCAGGCCGTCGAAGCAGCGGCCCTCGATTCCCACCAAGGCCACCCGCCGCGGCATGCGCTCGGGGTAGAGCCGCCGCCCCACCTCGATGGCCTCGCGAAGGCCGATGCCGTGGCTGGTGACCGCCGGGCCCGCCTTGGGCAGCTCATCGAATTCGAACACGTGCACGGTGCCCGCCGGCGCGCCCAGCTGGACCGCGTCCACCGCGACGAGCAGGTCCTCACCTTGAAGCTCGTCCAAGAGGGCGAGCCCCCCCACGCCCAGCAGGCGCAGCGAGGCCCAAGCCGGCAGCCCCTGCGCAAAGAGCGCGGCGTACACGGCGGGGCCCGCGGCGTCGTCGGCGACCAGGTCGTTGCCGACGCAGACCACGAGCGAGCGGAGGGGCTCTGGCTTATCGGTCATCGCTCTCCGAGAACCCGGGGCCTGCGGCGCGCGATTCCTGCCGCCGGTTGCGCATCGAGCTCGCCGGCGGCAACTCAGGTGTCCAGGCGCGCCGTGCAGACCGATTCGCCGGGGGTGAGCGCGCTCGCCCGAGCCGGCTTACCCAAGAGCTGCGACGCCATGCCGGCGAAATAGTAATGAAACATCTTGCAGAGGTCTGCCCCGAGCGGGAGCTCGCGATTTCTGCAAACCTCTCGCACGGCGCACCGATGAAAAGAAAGGTCCGCCGAGGCGCCCGAAACGCGGGAGTCGATTTGATAGCCGGCGCTCATCTGCTGCGCCAGCGCCGCCATCACCGCCTCCAGCGTCTGCTCGGGGATGTCCACGGGGAGCTTCTTGCCCATGTTGCGCCCGGCGTTGATGCCCAGCGACGGCGTCGACTTCCCCAGCACCGCCCCGGCCGTCCTCACCAGGATCTCCAGGAGGAAGGAGACCTCGGTGAAGGCCTTCTCGTGGTCCTCGAGGGTCAGCTGGAGCTCCGCGGATTCGCTCATAGGAATCGCCCCGCTCGCGAGCTGAAGTCGAGGTCGCGGTAGAAGTTCTTCACCGTGTGCAGGCCCCGGTGCTTCAGCGCGCCGGAGGGGCACAGGTAGCTGCAGGAGAGGCACCCGAAGCAATCCTCGGGGTTCGCGACCTTCGGCTTTCCCTGCTCGCCGGGCGCGAAGACCTTGACCGGGCAGACCTCCACGCACAATTGGCAGCCGCGGCAGGCTTCTTCTTTCAGGCTGATCTCGATCATGGCGCTCCCTTCATGCCGCTCCGGACGAGCCGCCGCGCCGGAGCGCCGGGCGCGCGGATCTCCACCTCGAGCGGCATACGGCCCACCGCGTGCGTGGCGCAGGAGAGGCAGGGGTCGTAGCAGCGGATGGCGAACTCCAGGGCGTTGAAGAGCGCCTTCTCGCCTTTGCCGGCGACGTAGGACTGCGCCGCCTGCTCGATGGACCGGTTGATGGACGGGTAATTCTGCTGAGTCGCGACGAGCAGGTTCGCCGCGCGCACGATGCCCTTCGCGTCGACCCGGTACTCGTGGATGAGCGTGCCCCGCGGCGCCTCGACGACGCCCACGCCGCGGCCCTCTTTCATCCGCGCCTCGACGCGCGTCTGGCCCAGGACCTTCGGGTCGGCCAGGATCTCCACCATTCGCTCGCAGCCGTGGAGGATTTCGATCATCCGCGCCCAGTGGTGCATCACCGTGTTGTGGCAGGGGCGAGGGTAGGCGGCGCGGAACGTTTCAAGCTCGGCCTGCGCCAGCGGCGTCCCCATGGAGTCGCAGACGTTGAGCCGGCCCAGCGAGTTGACCCGGTAGCTCACGTCCTCGCCGCCGAGCCGGAAGTAGATGGGCTTCAAATAGGTCCAGTCGAGCCCGCGCTCCACCAGGTGCTGGGCGTAATCCTTGCCCTCGAACTCGAGGACCGTGGCGCCCTTGGGGTCGACCAGGCGGAGCGCGCCGTCGTAGTGGCTCGTCCGCCCGCCTTTCACCATTCCCAGGTAATGTGTGGGGATCTCGAGCTGCGCGAGCGCGGGGTAGCGCTCCATGGCCTTGAGGACCAGGTCGCGCGCGACGGGGGTGAGCTCTTTGGCGAGCTCCAGGGCCTCCGCGGCGGTCTTCGCGAGTGCGCCGCGCAGCGCCTCGTCCAGCTCGAAGCTGATGCCGCCGAGCACCACGGTGACCGGGTGCACTCCGCGCCCGCCGACGCTCTCCACCATTCGCGAGCCCAGGGTCCTCAGCCGCAGTGCCTTCTTGGCGACGTCCGGCATCGCTTCGACGAGGCCGACGATGCTGCGCTTCTCCGGCTCGGCGTCCAGCCCGAAGAAGAGGTCCGGCCCCGCCATGGCGAACAAGTGCAGCGCGTGGGAGTGGACGAGCTGGGCGGCGGACAGGAGCTCGCGCAGGAGGACGCCGGCGGGCGGGACCTGAAGGTCGAAGGCTGCCTCCAGCGCCTTGACCGACGCCAGCGCGTGCGAGACCGGGCAGACGCCGCAGACCCGCGCCGCGATGAGCGGCATCCGGTCGGCCTCCATGCCCACCATCATCCGCTCGAAGCCGCGCAGCTCGTTGACGATGAGGCCGGCGAACTTCACCTCCTCGGCGTCGGTCATCTCCAGCAGCACCCGGGCGTGACCCTCGATGCGCGTGACGGGGTCGAGCGTCAGCGTCCGTGTCATCAGCCCACCTCCACGTCGCGGATCCACTTTCGGATGAGGAAGGTCGGCTTCTGGCCGACCATCTTGGAGGCCATGGCGTAGGCGTAGAAGGTCTTGGCGTTGCGCTCCATCGCCTGGACCACGGCCGCCTCGCCGATGTTCGTCAGCCGCGCCATGCGCTCGGCGACCTCGGTGCGCAGGTCGCGGTTGGGCTCTTTGAGGATCTGCAGGGTGGGGCCGGCGCAGCCGGTGCACGGTACGCCCAGGTTCGGGCAGGGCGCGAGGCAGCGGTCGAGCGTGACCGAGCCCAGGCAGAGGTAGCCCTGCGACAGCAGGCACTGCTTGGGGTCGGGCAGGCCCTCGTGGTTCGCTTTGATGGCCGCGACCTGGGTCTTGGCCATGGCGCGCTGGCAGCGGGCACAGACGCTCTCGTCGCCGGCCTTGGGAGGTCGGTTCTCCACCAGCGAGAGCAGCGCGTCGAAGATGAACGCGGCGTGCGGCGGGCAGCCGGGCAGGTACAGGTCGACGTCGATGACCTCGTCGAGCGGCGTGACGAGCTTCTCCAGGGGAGAGACCTCGCGGGTGGGCGCGTCGCCCTGGGTCGTGGGGCTCTTCGCGTAGACCGCGTCCAGCACGTCCTCGCGCGAGTGGGCGAGGTTCGCGCCGGGGAGCCCGCCGTACACCGCGCAGGTGCCGAAGGCGATGATCTTCGAGCAGGACTTCCGCATTCCCTCGGCGGCCCGCCGGTCGTGCTCGTTCCGGATGGCGCCGGTGAGGATGCCCACGTCGGCAGGCGGGTAGTCTTTCACGTCGGTGAGCACCGGGCAGTGCTGCAGCTCGACCGCGCCCAGGACGTCCAGCATCTTTTCGTGCAAGTCGACGATGCCCACGTGGCAGCCGCCGCACACGCTCAACCACTCGGTGTTCAGCTTCAGCTTCGCAGCGCTCATGGGGAGTCTGGCCTCTTTAGAATGCTCGTGGGGCGAGGCTTCGGCGCGTCCCTAGGTCGTGCGCTCGGCAGCCGCGCGGATGCGAAGGCGCTTGAGGCAGGCGTTCTGGCCGGCGTGGACGATCTCCAGATCCGTCCTTCGGCCCATGATCTCCTCCAGGGCGCCGGAGAAGAACCCGTACATCATGGTGCAAAGGGAGTTCTTCTGCGGGTGCCCGTAGCGAAACAGGGCTTGGCGGATCATGCAGTCGGTGAAGACGAGCAACATCTCCTGGTCGCCATTCGGGCCGGTCGTGACCAGCGCGCTCTGGGCCTTGGGCTGGTACGGCTTGAAGCCCCACAGGCAGTGGTTCGAGGTGAGCACGCGGCGGATCTCCTCCAAGGCTTCTTGGAGGTCCTGCGTCTTGCGCGCCGAGGCGGAGAATTGCTTGCCCAGGCTGCGGCCGGCCGCGAAAGACATCCCCGAGGCGCCGCGCCCGACGACTTGCTCCATGCCGGCCGCCATCGCGACCAGAAAGGTCATGTCTTCTTGCAATTCGCGGCGCTTCTGGAACAAGAGCTCAGTCTGGCTCAAATCCGGTCTCCTCGATGCCCATCCCGTGTTGCACTGGCAATGTCGTATGGGGACAAACGAAAGTCGACCGCTCACATCATGGAGCCATCATTACCCTTCTCGCGCCAGGGGCGTCAATCGGGGCCTCCCCTCGAGAAATCGTCAGCCCGCGGCGCCCAGCCCGCCCAGCCGCGTGTAGTCCCTTCGCGAGAAATCTTGCGCAGGATGGCAAAGACTCCAGGCTTCAGACCCCGGGCCTTAAGGAACTGCAGTACCCGGAGCCTGGGGTCTGGGGTCTGGAGCCTAAGGCAACCCTCGTTGGTTCCGGCTCAGCCGGTGTAGGGGCGTGGGCAGAGATGTGAGGGAGGGCCGACGGGTCGCGGTGGCCCCGCCGGACCCTCGCGACCGCGCGTCCCCCCGGCGCCGCCCCTGAGGGTGGCGAAATTGACGAGGGGATTCGGCGCGCCAAATAATGAATGAAGTTCGCAGGGAAGCTGGCGCCTCCACCGGGAAATGCTCGCCCCTCATGACCACGCTCCTGCTCATCGACGACAATCGCAGCTTGCTGCAGTTTACGGCCCGCAACCTCTCCCTGGCGTTCCCCGCGCTCGAGGTCATCACGGCCGACAGCTGCGGCGCGGCGGGGGAAAAGGCCCGGGCGCACCCGCCCGACCTCGTGGTCGTCGACTGGCTCCTCCCCGACGGCGACGGCGCCGGGCTCCTGAAAGGCTTGTCCGAGCTCCGGCCGGGCCTTCGGGCCATCGCGGTGAGCGCCGAGCCGCCCGCGGGGCTGGCTGGCACGCTCGGCGTCATCGAGGTGCTGCAGAAGCCCTTCGAGGCCGACGACCTGGTCGCCGCGGTGCGCCGCGCCCTCGACGGCTCCGCGCCCAGCGCGGTCGCGCCCGCGCCGAAGGTCGAGCTGTTCGACCGGCACCGCGCCCTCAACCGGCTTTCGGCGCTCCTCGCGGGCCTGCGCGCCTTCGAGGGCGACCTGGGGGCGAGCGCCGAGGACCCGTCGGCCATCCGCCGGCTCTGCGCCGAATACATGGAGCGCCTCTTGCCCCTGGTAGAGGACGTGGCGGCCGCGCTCAAGCGCTGCGGCGGCGACAAGCCATGAGCCAGCCCAAGCGGAGCGTCGTCCTGGTCGACGACGACTCGGAGGTGGTCTGGGGGCTGGGGCGCTGCTTGACGCGCGCCGGCTTCGCGGTGTCCACGTGCACCGACGGCGCGGAGGCCGTCGAGCTTTTGCGCAGCCGCGAGTTCGACGTGCTCGTCACCGACGTGCAGATGCCGGGCGTGAACGGCCTGGCGCTCATCGAGTGGGTGCGCGAGAACCGGCCGCGCTCTCAGGTGGTGGTGATGACCGCCTTCGGCTCCCCGCAGGTCAAGCAGGTGAGCCTGAGCAAGGGCGCGGGCCTGTACCTCGAGAAGCCGGTCGACCCGCAGTTCCTCATCGAGATCATAAGGTCGCGCAGCTCCGACAGCTTCTCCGGCCGCGTCGACCAAATCGACCTGTTCGACTACGTCCAGCTCATGCTGCTCACGCGCCGCCGAGTGCTGCTCGAGGTGAGCGCCCAGGGCGGCGAGGGCGGGCTCTTGTACCTGAACCAGGGCACCGTCGCCCACGCCTCCTGCGGCGCCCTCGAGGGCGAGCCCGCGTTCTACCGGCTGCTCTCGTTCCGCGGCGGCGCCTTCTCCACGCTGCCGTGGCGCGAGCCGGAGCGCGCGACCATCGAGCGGCGCGGCGACTTTCTCCTCATGGAGGCCGCCCGGCGCAAGGACGAAGGGGGCCGGGGCGGGCCCGCGCCCGGCGGCGGCGAGGACGACCTGCCGTCTTCTTGAGGCGAGCCTCGAGCGGCGGTTGGAAGCGTTGAGCGCGCCCGCGGCCCGAAGGCGCGCGCCCCGGCAGGACCGAGAAAAGAGGACTGATGCCCACCCCGCCCGCTCACCCGCGACCCGCCGACGGCCTGCGCAAGACCCTGGACCGGCTCATCGAGGACTCCGGGGCCATGACCGTCCTCATCATCACCAAGGAGGGGACGTCGGTGG
The DNA here is from genome assembly GCA_963772225.1 of uncultured delta proteobacterium. GTDB lineage: Bacteria > Myxococcota > Myxococcia > Myxococcales > UBA5297 > CAVYWD01. The sequence goes on from CAVYWD010000003.1 coordinate 559,484, forward strand.
CCGAGGCGGGCGACACGCGCTCGCTCAACACCACCGCCATGGCCGCGCTCATCGCGGGCATGTTCTCCGCCACCCGCGAGGTGGCGCGCATGGTGGGCGAGAAGCAGTTCTCCATCCTCCTGCAGCAAGGCGAGAGCCGGCACATCCACATCTCCCTGGTCACCGACTCGACGATGATGGTCATCGTCTTCGAGGACTATCAGCGCATCGGCCGGGTGCGGCACGAGGCGAAGAAGGCGGGCGAAACGCTCTCGGGGCTGCTCGCGGCCCGCGGCGGCGCGCAGGAGGCGAAGAAGGAGATCAGCGTGCCGCAATTTCGCGAGTACGCGCTCAACCTCATCGACAGCATCTTCGTCACCAAGGACGAGTGAGGCCTCTCGAAGGCCCGACGAGCGCCCCGATGCCGCACATCAACTACGAGTCCAAGGAGGTCGTCTTCAAGCTCGTCTATTGCGGGCCGGGGATGAGCGGCAAAACGACCAACCTAATCCGGATCCACCAGTCTTTGGCCGAGAACCTGCGCGGCGAGATGGTCACCCTGGACACGGCCGAGGACCGCACGCTGTTCTTCGACTTCTTCCCGCTCGAGCTGGGGCGCATCGAGGGGTACGCCATCAAGTTCAACATGTACACCGTGCCCGGCCAGAGCTACTACGAGGCGAGCCGCCGGCTCATCCTCGACGGGGCCGACGGCGTGGTCTTCGTCGCCGATTCCCAGCCGCTCCGGCTCGAGGAGAACCTGGCGAGCTACCGGGCGATGGTGGACAACCTGCTCAGCTACGACCTGGACCCCAAGAGCTTTCCCATGGTGCTCCAGTACAACAAGCGCGACTGCGAGCGGCCGCTGCCTCTGGGCTCGCTGGAGCGCGAGCTGGAGCTGGAGGGCGTCGAGGTCCTGGAGGCCGTCGCCACGCGCGGCAGGGGGGTCATGGAGACCATCCGCGCCGTCAGCCGGCAGGTCATCCAGCGGTTCCAGCTCTAAGGGAGAGGACTGCCATGGCACTCAACGGAGCGCTGGCCGATCTCGGCGTGGTCGACCTGGTCCAGTTCCCCCACGCCGGGCGCAAGACCGGCGAGCTGGTCATCGCCGGCGCGGCGCCGGGCCAGGAGGCGCACCTCTTCTACGCCAAGGGCAAGCTGGTGCACGCCGCCCTGGGGCGCGCGAAGGGCCTCGCCGTTCTGGTCGACGTGCTCGGCTGGTCCGACGGCCGGTTCGAGTTCAAGGCGGACGTGCCGGCGCCGGAGACCTCCATCGAGATCGACCTGCACCGGGCCATGATGCAGGCCCTGAAGATCCGCGACGAGCTCAAGGAGGAGGCGCGCCGCAGCGCCGAGCAGGGGGCGGCGCCGGCCGACGTCTCCGCGGCGGTGCTGCGCCAGTTCGTCGAGGCCGCGAGCTGGGCCTTGTTCGCCGGCGTGCTCGGCGCGGACGGGGCCATCGCGGCTCAGGCGAGCGTGGGGAAGCCTCCCGAGGGGCTGGAGGCGCTGCGCGCGTCGCTCCACGCGCTCTCGTCGGGCTATCCGCGGCGCGCGCTGAAGCGGATCTTCGCCGAGGACGAGGAGGGCGCGGTGGTGCTCGTTCGGCTGGCCAGCGGCGGGTCCCTTTTGGTCGTCGCCGGCAAGGGCGCGGCGACGGGCGTGGTATCGGTCGGGGTCGGCAAGCTCGCCGCGGCTCTCGAAGGCGAGAGGCGCTAGCCAGGAGCCAAGCCATGCCCTTCGCCGCCATCCCTCCCCGCACTCCGCTCGCCGCGCTGCTCGACTCGTGCGTCGAGCGGGGCATCATCGACCAGGAGACCGCGCGTCGAATCCACGGCGTCGGGCAGGAGGAGGCCCTGGACGGCGCGCCGTCCGAGGGGGCGTGGTCGCCGCTCTTGCTCTCCACCGAGCTCGACCCGGAGCTCACCTTCCAGACCCTGGTCCCGTCGCGCCAGAACGCCTTCACCCTGGAGATGGCCCAGCTCGTCGCATCGGCGAGCCCGGCGCGGGCGCCGTACAACCCGCTCTACGTCTACGCCGACGTGGGGGTGGGCAAGACGCACCTGCTCTCGGCCATCGCCCACGCCGCAAAGCGGCGCGGCTCGATGCTCGTCAACATCGCCGATCTCGACGCCGAGCTCGACCGAGCGCGGCGCACCGGCCAGCGCGCCGAGCTGCGATGTTTCCTGGGCGCGCCGGAGGTGCTCCTCCTCGACGACATCCAGCTCTGCGAGGGGCGCGAGGAGCTGCAGCGCGAGCTCTTCGCCGTGCTGAGCCAAAGGATGCACGCCGGGCGCTCGGCGGTCATCACCTGCGACGTGCCGCCCACGCGCCTGGCGGGCGTGGAGGCGCGGCTGGTCTCGCGGCTGGGCGCGGGCGTCATCGTCGGGCTGCAGATGGGCGAGAAGGACTGGCGCAAGGACGTGCTGCGGCGGGCCTGCGTCGGGCGCGAGCTGCCGGAGGACGTCCTGGACTTCGTCGCCGAGCGCGTCTGCGACAGCGTGCGCAGCCTCAAGGCCTGTGCGGTGCAGCTCTTTGCCTGGCGGGACCGGACCGGCGCGCTCGACCTCGCCGCCGCCCGGGCCGTCCTCGAGCGCACCCAACCTCCCGCGCCCTCGCCGCCGCCGGCGCTCGCGGGCGCTGTGCCGGCCCCGAAGGTCCGCGCCGCGGCGCAGGCGTCGCCTCCGGCCGGGCCCAGCGCCGAGAGCCGCGCCGCGCGGTTCAAGCAGATGCTCGAGGGCGCCGAGACGGAGGACGAGCAGGTGCTGGCCCTGCAGATAGCCCTGAGCGAGCGGCTCCGGCAGCTGAAGGCGGAAGGGGGGGACGCCGCGCTGCTCGGCCGCCTCGAGCGCGCGCTCGCGTTCCTGCGCGAGGGCAAGGCCGAGGAGGCGATGCGCGAAATGGAAGGGCCCGGCCGGCGCTCGCCGTAGCGGAGGCGCGCCGGCAATTGGACGCGAGCGCCGATTCGGCGGACACTCGAAAGCAAGCAGTCCAACGGAGGAACCCGTGGCGCAACTCAAGAGCTTGTTGGGCGAGCTGGTCAAGATCGACGGCGTCACCACCGCGGTCGTGGTGGGCCGCGACGGCTTCGTGATCGACGGCGCGTCGGCGCGGGGCTCGGTCGACACCGAGGCCATCGGCGCGGTCATCTCCACCGGCATCGGCTCGGCGGAGGTGATGGGCGGCGAGCTCAAGCTGGGCGAAATGACCCAAAGCATGTTCGAGTACAATGACGGCATCATCGTCATGAGCCTGGCCGGGCACGACGCCATCCTCGCGGTGGTCGCGGATACCAAGGCCAACCTCGGCAACGTGCGCTACCAGGTGAAGAAGCGCCTTCCGGAGATCGCGAAGTCGATGTAAGCGCCCGTGCCTTCTCTGATCGCCGACCTGCGCGACGCCGAGCGCGCCCGCTTCACCGGCCGCATCCTGGTCTTCTCGGGCGAGGAGCAGGCCGGCGGCGCCGTGATGCACCAGGGCCGCGTGGGCTGGGCCATTTATAAGGCGCAGGTCGACAATCTGGGGACCTACCTGGAGCGGCTGGGGTCGGTGAGCCGCGAGCAGCTGGGCCAGGTCCGCCGCGCCTACGACGCCTCCGGCAAGCGCGCGAGCTTCGCCGCGATGCTCGAGCAGGCGAAGCTGGTGCCGCAACCCGTCTTTCAGCGCTGCCTGCTCCTGCACAACCGCAGTGCCCTTCGGGCGATGGAGCGCGCGGGCGAGGTGCGGCTGGAGCGCAAGACCGGCGCGGGCCCGGCCGACCGTGAGCTGCTGTTCTCGCTGGAGGAACTGATGACCGAGCTCGGACCAGAGGCCACCCCTGCGGACCGCGCTGAGCGCTGGCGCGCGCTCGGCGGCGAGAACCAGGCGCTCGCGCCGCTGGCGGAGGTGCCCGGCTTCAGGGCCGCGGCCGCGCTGAGCGCCGACGGACAGGTCGTGGCGGCCTACGCGCCTGGAGGCGACGCGCCCGACGCGGGCGTTCTGGCCGCCTGCCTCGCGGGGCTTGCGGAGGCCGCCGGCCGCGCCGCCGCGCACTCGGCGATGGGCGGCGTCCACTACGTCCTGGTCAGCGGCGATGAGGGGACGCTGGTGGCGCGCTGGGCGAGCGGCGAGCGCAAGCACCTCGTCTGCGCCATGGTCGCCGAGGAGCACCAGAATCGGCATGGCCAAGTACCGCATCAACGCGCAGCTCCCGACCATGAGCGCCTGGCTCGAGGGACAGCAGGGCGCTCAAAAATAGACGAGCGGGCCCCCAGGTCGAGCGAGGCTGCGCCTCTGACCGAGCAGGCAGGTTGTAGACGTTGCAGCGCAGCCTCGCGTCGATCGTCGATGGCTCATGGTTGGACGAAGCCGCCTGCGCAGCCGAGCGGCGCGCCGTGCACACCCGACCGTCGAAAGTGCATCCAAGTCGAGCGAGGCTGCGCCTCTGACCGAGCAGGCAGGTTGTAGACGTTGCAGCGCAGCCTCGCGTCGATAGTCGATGGCTCATGGTTGGACGAAGCCGCCTGCGTAGCCGAGCGGCGCGCCGTGTACACCCGACCGTCGAAAGTGCATCCAATGCGGTCGTTGCGTCGCCGCGTGCAACGACGTGGTCGTCAACGAGGTGCTCGAGCTGTCGGGGCGAGGCAGCGCGACGCGCCTCGTGTGCAACGATGACTTGCCCATGGGGAAGTCATCGTGCGTTCAGTGCGGCGAGCACCCATTCTTTGCTCCGCAGTCGGCAGGCTATTTCGAGGCGGAGCTGCCGCGGCGCCCGCGGAAGAAGTGGCCGAGGTTTCCCGCCAGATAGACCGGGCATGCCTGGCACCGCGCGAGCCATTGGCCGGTCTCGAGGTGCGCCGCCATGCCCAGGGCCGTCCAGCAGTGGTAGTGCGCGCCCGCGGCGTCCACCGGGCAGCTGGCGTGATTTTCCCGGTGCTCCCGAGCCAGCACGTCCTTGCAGGGACGGCGCTCGCCCAGGCGCAGGAGCACCTCGAAGCGCGTGCCGCGGCCGCCCGGCAAGAATCCCGTCGCCAGGTCGACCACGCCGCCGTGCATCTCGACGATCTCGTGGACGATGGAGAGCCCGAGGCCATTGCCGCCGCGCTTGGTGGTGATGAAAGGGTCGAACATGCGCGCCAGGATCTCTGCGGGGACGCCCGAGCCTTCGTCTTCCACGAAGAGGGCGCCGACCTCGCAGGGAAAGCCCGGCACGCGGCGCTCGCGCTCGGCGGCATCGAGCGCGCGCCAGCCGATGCGCACGCGCTGGGGCTCGTCGGTGGACTCCAGGGCGTTCTGAACGAGGTTCGCGAGCACGCGGCCCATGGCCACCGCGTCCACCACGGCCGAGCCCGGAGTGGGCGAAGGGGCGAGATCGAGCCTTTGGCCGCGGCGTGAGGCGACCGCCGCGAGCGAGTCCCGGCATTGGGCGAGGAGCGGGTCCAGCGCCTGGAGCTGCGGGCGCAGCACCGGAGAGCGGACGGAGTCGAGGATGCGCGCCACGACGGCCGACGCCCCGCGCACCTCGGCGAGCAGCGTGCGCACGATGGAGAGCTCGTCGGGGCTCGAAAGGGCGCTCGTCTCCAGCGCCTGCAGGCCGGCGAGGAGGCTGGCCATGGGGTTTTTCAGCTCGTGGCTGAGCTTGGCGACCAGGCCACCCAGGTGCACCAGCTGCTCGGTGCGCTTCCTGCGCCGGTCGGCTTCGACGATTTCCGTGAGGTCTCGGAAGACGCTGATCTTCTGGCCGGCGGAGCTGGTCGTCGTGGTGAAGCCGATGGTGCGGGCCGGCCCGTCGTCGACCTTGAGCGAGGCCTGGCGCTGCTCGCCGGGCTTGGTCTCCTGGAGGAGCGCCTCGGCGCCCGCGAGCGCGTCGCCGAGCTGGGTGCCGAGGGTCGCCTCTTCAACGAGGTGCAGGCACGCGAGCGCGGCGCGGTTGGCGAGCACCACTCGGCCCTCGCGGTCGGTGAGCATCACGCCGCTCGTCATCTGGTCGAAGACGGCGCAGAAGCGCTGCTCGGCGTCGGCGATGGCCGCCGCCATGCGCGAGCGCTCGGTGAGGCCGGTGAGCTCGCGGAAGATGATCTCGCGGCCCTCTCCTCCCGAGCCCGGGCTGCTGGTGAAGCCGAGCGCCCGCCCGCCGTCGGCCCCGCCGAGGAGCACGGTGCGCTGCTCGCCGGGCGTCAGCGGTTCCAAAAAAGGTGCAAGCGGCGGCGACAGCTCCACGAGCGAGCGCCCCACGGCGCGCTCGGGGCTCAGCCGCAGGCACTCCCACGCGGCGACATTCGCCAGCGCGATGCGCCCCTCGCCGTCGGTGACGAGGAGGCCGGAGGTGAGCCCGTCGACGGCCGCGCGCAAGAGCGGCGCTTCGGAAAGGGGCCCGGCGCGGGTCGCGAGCTGAAGGAGGTCCGCGAGCGCGCGGATCAGCTCGTCCGGCAGAGCCTCGGCAGCGCCCAGGTGGAGCTCGACGCGCCACCCGTCTCCCTCGCAGGCGATGGCGGCGTACCAGTCGACCTTCTCCCCGGCGAGCTTGCGCTGCAGGGGCAAGGGCAAGGTCGCGACTGGGCCGCTCAGCCCCGCGCCAACCCCGTCGTCGCGCTTCGCCAGCGCGCGCGCGCGAAAGGGCTCGGAGAAGCGAAAGCCGGCCGAGAGCGCTTGAGCTCCGTCGCGCCGGGCGAGCAGAAGCGTGGCGAGCTCGGCGCCGTCCAGGGCCTGCGCGATGCCATGGAGCCCCGCCTGAAGGCTCGGCGCCGTGACGCAAGCGCGGGTCGCGCGGGCGAGCGCGCCGAGCCAACGGGGGGAATTTTCCATGCGGTCGCCTCCAGCTTCCACTCTCGCGGATCCTACTGCAACCGCGGGGGATAGCGAGAGCGACCCGGCGCTGAAAAGACGACCGGGAGAATCAAAAAGCATTTAGGCTTTCGATTCTCCCGGCAATCCATTGATAAAGGCGAGGGGCCCTAGGCGATGCCCTTGCCGTTCAAAAACGGGCCGTACTGGCGGTCGATGGTCGGGACGTGTTTGACGAGCCAATCCTTCACGAAGGTGGTGGTCTGCGGGGTGATCTCTGCCTGGCCGGCGTGGAACTTCTTCTGCAGGTCGAGGCAGGTGGCGACCAGCTTGTCGTGCTCGGCTTTGTGGGAGCCCAGGTTGGCGAAGCCGTGCTTCGACAGGTTCTCCTCTTCCGAAGCGAAGTGCTTCGCGACGAAAGCGATGAGCCCGTCCAGCTGCTCGCCGACGGCCTTGCGATCGCCGCCGGCAACCGTCGTATGAAGGGCATTGAGCATGCCAAAGAGCGTCTGGTGCTCCTGGTCGTGCTTGCTGACATTGGTGCCGAACTGCTCCTGGGTCCAAGTGATGAGCGACATGGGTGTCCTCCTCCTTGAGAGATGATTGAGCGGGAATACAACGCCTTTGCCGCCCGGTGACCTGGGCGACGCCTCACATCATTGGTGCCTGTCGACGAGGGCCAATGGCCCCGAATGCGCGATTCGGAGCCCGACGAAGTCGGCCGGAATCGCGGGGGAAGTGTACTTCGCGAACTCGAGAGCGCAAGCCTATCTTCTGCTACCAGATGGGCATGGGTCGGTGGGCTTTGAATGATAAGTGACACAGGGCGCGGTCATTGGGAGGGTCAAATCCCGAGGCAAGTGGGCGAATGTGGGGTTCGGTCCGTTCGCGGAGGTGCGATTGCCCAAGTGGCGCAAAGGGCGGTGCTCGCCTTGGGGCTCGCATCGATATTGATTGGTGCTGGAACCGCGTTTGATTCTGCTTCGTCGCAGGTGCGCCGTAGGACCTGCGGCGCTCATGGAGGAGCGGTACGTCGCCGCATTTATGGGTGGCTCGCTTGCAAGCTCAGCCGGTGAGGCGCTCGCCAAGGCCTACGCCATGTATTCGGCCGCGGCGTTGCTCGCGGTGCCGGCTCATTTCATCCTGCTCGGCGTTCTCGCCTGGAGGGTCGTCAAGGGCAAGCCCCCTTCAGCGTGGCGCCACCAGGCGGTGGACGTCGTCTATGGGCTGGCGAATCCCTTTCTCTACTTGCTCGTGTTCGACCGGATGGTTGCAGGGCGTTGGCCTTCGCCGCTGCTCAGCGGCCTCGGGGCGGCGGTCCTCATCGCCTTTTGGGGTTTCCGGTGCCTGGTCAAGCCTGTCGCGGTTTGGCGCGCGTCGGAGCGCGCGGGGCGGGCGCTGCTCCTCATTTGCATCGGAACGGTCGCCGCCTTCTTCGTCCGGGATTTGATGTCCGAGGACTGGGTCCTCGTCGCAGTCTGCGCGCCGCTCTATTGGATCCCGATCGCGAGCGCCATTGCGCACCTGCAGGCGATTCACGACTCGGCCCAGCGCTGCGGGAACTTCCTTTTTGCCTCATCTCGGGCAACGCGGGCGATGGCGGTCTTTGGCAGCGGCGGCCGTCCTCGCGTCCGTCTCCGTAGCAGCTTGGCGTCCCTCCGAGCGTGAGGCGCAGTGCGAAGGGCCTGGCAAATCGCGGAGCAATCACGACGTCCGCCGAGGAGTACGGCATCGAGCCGCGAATGCTAGCGGCGCTCGTCTACGTCACGCATCGCGAGCATTCCAATCCCTTTCGGCTCACACTCGAGGAAATGGCGATGGGCGCGCGGCTGCGCGATGCGAATAGTCACATACCGCTAGAAGCCTTGAGGGCGCGAACGTGATGCACTTGAGTCAAGTTTTGCCGAGCCGGATTTGCGCCGAGACCTATCAACCAACGACTATCAACTATCGACGCGAGGCTGCGCCGCACCCTCTCCAACATGGCTCGTCGGTCTGAGGCGCGGCCTCGCTAGAACTCGTGCACCACGAGCCCACTCCGCAGCTTGGGCTCGAACCAGGTCGACTTGGGCGGCATAATCTGCCCCGCGTCGGCGATGGCGAGCAGCTCCTCGATGCGCGTCGGGAACATGGAGAACGCGACCTGCATTTCGCCCGAATTCACCCGCCGCTCCAGCTCATCCGTTCCGCGAATTCCGCCGACGAAATCGATGCGCTTGTCGGTCCGCGGGTCGGCGATGCCGAGAATGGGCGCGAGCAGATTCTGCTGCAGCACCGAGACGTCGAGGCTCGCCACTGGGTTCTTCTCGTCGAACGTCCCGGGCTTCGCGGTCAGGCCATACCATTGGCTGGCCAGGTACATCGCGAAATGGTGGCGCCGCGCGGGCTTCTTTTCGCCTCCCGGCCGCACCTCGAAGCGCTCGCCGACCTTCGAAAGAAACGCCTCCGGCGACTGGCCATTCAGGTCCCGCACCAACCGGTTGTAGGCGAGGATCTGCATCTGGTCGTGAGGGAAGATCACAGCGAGAAAGAAGTCGTGCTCCCGCTCCGCGCCCTGGGCGCCGGCCTTGGCCTTGCGCAGCTCCCGCACCCGCGCCGCCGCCGCCGACCGGTGGTGGCCGTCGGCGATGTAGAGCGCCGGGAGCTCGCGGAACATCTCCTGAATGGCCGCGAGGTCGCCGGCGCCGTCCACGACCCAGAACGTGTGGCCGATGCCGTCGTCGGTGGTGAAGTCGTAGGCCGGCGCCCGGGCGGTGAGCCGTTCCACGGCCTTGTCGATGTCCTCCCGCCGCGGGTAGGTCAAGAACACCGGTTCGTCGTTCGCGCCCAGCACGTCGATGTGCCGCGTCCGGTCGTCCTCTTTGTCGGCGCGGGTGAGCTCGTGCTTCTTGATGCGCCCCTGCTGGTATTCCTCGACGCTCGCCGCGGCGACCAGCCCCGTCTGCACGTGCGAGCCCATCTGCTGGCGATACAGGTAGAAGCACGGCGCCGGGTCCGGAATCAGCGCGCCCTCGGCCCTGAAGCGCCGCAGGTTCGTCAGCCCCAGCGCGTAGACCGGCTCGGAGTGCGGGTCCACCGAAGGCGGCAGGCTTATCTCTGGGCGCGACACGTGAAAGAACGACAGAGGGTTCCCGTGCGCCAGCGCTCGCGCCTCCTCTGTGTTCACCACGTCGTACGGCGGGCAGGCGACGCGCAGGACCTTGTCCTTGGGAGGGCGCAGGCCTGCAAAGGGGCGGACGTTGGCCATGGAAGTGTCTTAGACGATTCCGAGGCCGCGCATCGCCTCTTTGAGCTTCGCGAGCGGTCCGTCGCTCATATAGGTGAGCGGCAGTCGGATCTCCGGGGAGAAGCGGCCCATCAGGTGGAGGGCCGCCTTGATCGGGATGGGGTTCGTCTCGAGGAACAGCGCCCGGTGCAGCGGGTTGAGCTTCACCTGGAGCGCGCTCGCCTTGGCGAAGTCGCCGGCCAGGGCGGCGCCGACGAGCTCGGCGAGGAGCCGCGGAGCGCAGTTGGCGGAAACGCTGATGACGCCGTTTCCCCCCAGCGCGAGGTACGGCGCGATGGTGAAGTCGTCGCCGGTGAGCAGCGTCAGGCGCTCGGTCCCGCACTTCTCGACGATGTCCACCATGCGGATCATCGAGGCGGTCGCATCCTTGATGGCCACGAACTCCGGGATGTCGCACAGGCGGAGGCAGGTCTCGGGAAGCAGGTCCACGCCCGTCCGGCTCGGCACGTTGTAGGCGACGATGGGGAAGCCCGGGTGCGCCTTGGCGATGGCCCGGAAATGTGCGACCAGGCCGTCCTGCGTGGGCTTGTTGTAATAGGGGGTCACCACCAGCGCGCCGTCCGCGCCCGCCTCGCGCACCCGCCCCACGTTCTCCACTGTCGCCGCCGTGGAGTTGCTGCCGGCCCCGCCGATGACCGGGACCTTTCCCGCCGCCACCTCGACCGCCGCGCGCACCGCCTGGAGCTGCTCCTCGGCGCTCATGGTCGGCGGCTCTCCCGTCGTGCCCATCGGCACCAGGCCCGCGGTGCCCCCGTCGAGCTGGAAGCGGATGTGCGAGCGGTACGCCTCCAGGTCGAGCGCGCCGCCCTTGAATGGGGTCGCCAGGGCGACGAGCGAGCCATGCAGCTTCATGACGGACCTCCTGAAATCTCTCTCAAGCGATGTTTCGAAAGCTGGACAGTCTAGCAGACGACGAGCGCGCCGGTCATTGGCAGAAATGCTCGATGGCCGCGGCGAGCACTTCGGCGCACCGCTCGAGCTCCGCCGCCGGGACGAACTCCCCGGTGCGGTGGGCGACCTTGATGTCGCCGGCGCCGAAGACCACCGCCTGCGCCCCCATCTCGGAAAGGTGGGTCGCCTCCGTGCCGAAGGAAACGGTCACCGCGGGCTTGCCGCTCTTTGCCTCCAGGAAGCGGACGAGCTCGCTGTCGGGCGGAGTGGAGACGCCGCGGTCGAAGCGGGTCTGTCGGACGCGGACCTCGACGCCCCGCTCGCGCGCGAGCTCGTGTCCGGCGGCGCGCACCTCGTCGAGGAAGCGGCTCGCGGCTTGGCCAGGCGGGGTGCGCCACTCCAGGGTGAAGCGGCACGTGCCGGGGATGATGTTCGCGGCCTTCCCGCCGGTGATCGTCCCCACGTTGACCGTCGCGTACGGCGGGTCGAAGTCGGGCGCTCGCTCGTGCGCCAGCGCCCGCGCGAGGTCGTCGACGCGCGCCAAAAGCCGCCCCGCCGCGAGGATGGCCGAGGCGCCCGCGTCCGGATACGCGCTGTGGCCCTCGCGGCCGATGACCTCCACCTTGGCGAGCGCGTATCCCTTGTGCGCCCGCACCGGCGTGAGCGTGGTCGGCTCGCCGACGATGGCGAAGGTGGGCGAGACGAGCTTCGCGTCGGCGAGCTTCTTCGCGCCCATGCAGCCGGTCTCCTCGTCGGCGGTGAAGATCAGGGCGAGGCCCTTCTTCAGCGAGGCTCGGTCGACGCGCGACGCCGCCTCGAGCATGCAGGCGAGAAACCCCTTGGTGTCGCAGGCGCCGCGGCCGAAGAGCTTGCCCTCGCGCTCCTCCAGCCGGAGCGCGCCGGCCCACGCTGGGTCGTAGGGTACGCAGTCGGTGTGGCCCAGGAGGGCGAGCGCCGGACGCGCAGGCTCCCCCCAGCTCGCGACGAGGTTCAGCTTCTCCACCCCCGACTCGTCGAGGTAACCGTGGCGCCTCAGGGTGAACCCGAGCGACTCGAGCGCGGGCGTGAGCGCCGCCACCATGGGGCCGTTGCTCAAGCCCGAGCTCGAGTCGATGGCGACGAGCCGTGCGAGTGTTTCGCGGAGCTTGTTCGCGCCCATGGGAGGCCTCGGGTTCAAGAATTTGCCGCAGCCTCGCGGGCCCGGCACAGCTCGAGCAACTTGAGAACCGTGCGCCAGTTCCTCGCGGTGCTCGTGGTGGCGAGCTTCCCGTCGAAATAGTCGCAGGTCAGCTTGCTGCGGGCGACGCCGTTCGGGAGGTACAGGTACACCTCCTTGCCCACGACGCGGAGCTCGTCGGGCGGCGAGCGCTTCGGGTCGAGCGCGGCGAGCCGCTCCCTGCCGGGCTCCTGGGCGAGGAACAGGACGTGGCACGCCTCGGGGTTGGCGCCGGCCGCGAGGAAGGGACTTGAGCGCGATACTTCGGCGAGCTCGTCGGCGGACCGGAGCACCACCGGGACTTTGAGCCCGAAGCGCTCGGCGATGTCCGCCGAGATGCGCCCCGGGAGCTCTTGCGCCTGTGCCGACGGCGCTGTGAAGATCGCGTTGCCGCTCTGGATGTACGTCTGGACCTTCGCGAGGCCCGCCTCGGCGAGCAGCTCGGCGAATTCCTTCATCGGCAGGCGGTTCTTGCCGCCGACGTTCACCCCGCGCAAGAGGGCGACGAAGGTCGTCGATTGGGATCGTGGAGCTGAGCGGGTCGGCATGGGCTCCTCACCCCCCCCGGCCCCCTCCCCGCTTGCGGGGAGGGGGAGAAATGCGCGAGGTCGTTTGGGCAACTCGCTACTGGCCGAGCGCCGCGTCTGCCGCGCGCTCGACCTCGCCGGCGAGCGACTCTCCACGGGCGAGCCGCGCTTTGGCTTCGGCGCGGGTGCGCTCGACGAAGGCGCCGTCGCGCAGGGCGCCGAGGTTCGCGGCCACGTTCCAATACGCGCCCTTGAGCGCGGCCCCGAGCTCGAGCGCCCCGACGCCCAGGTCGCTCACCGCGCTTGCCGGGCCTTTGGCTGCGAGCAGCGCACCGTGGTTCAGCGCCTCCAGCGCAAGCGCCATGACCGACAGAGGTGGCTCGCACGCGGCTTTGGACGTTTCCTCGATGGCCGCCGAGCGCTTCGCCTTCTCGTCGTCGGTGGCCTTCGGCAGCTTCCAGGCGGCCATGACTTGGGCGAACGCGGCGGCGTCCTCGGCGACGAGCGCGAGCAGCCGCGAGCGGAGCGGCTCTAGCGCCGCCTTGGCGCGCCCGAGCTCTTCGCTCCTTTCGTTGCCCTTCTTTGCCAGCGCGAGGCCCGCGACCATGGAGAAGAGCGAGACGCCCAGCGCCCCGGAGACCGCCGCGGCCGAGCCTCCGCCCGGCGCCGGCGTGGGCGCGGCGACCGATTCGAGGAAGCCCGCGAGGTTCTCGCCGTCGGCTTGGCCCGACAGCTTCTCCTCCAGCTTCTGCTCCAGGACCTGGGCATTCGTGAACGAGTCGAGCTGCAGGTACCAGGCGGCCGCGTCGACGAGCGCCTGCCGCGGCACGAGGCCAATGATTCTCGCTCTCGCGCACGCCGGCGCCGTAGCGCTCGGCCTCCCGCTTCACGAATTCGAACGCGCGGTGCAGGCCGGTGCCCGCGAAGTTCGTCATGTTGATGGAGACCTGGGCGCAGCCTTTGTCCTTGATGTCGAAGCCCAGCGCCTTGCAGTAGCGAAAGCCGCCGTCGCGGAAGCGGAGCGCCTTGGCGATCTTCTTGGCGACCTCCACGTCGGGCGTGGTCAGGTTCACGTTGTAGGCGATGAGCGGGGGCCGCGCGCCCACGACGGTGGCGCCGGCGGTCGGGTGGAGCTGTGCGGGGCCGAAGTCGGGCTTGCGATTCGGGTCGGTGCGAATGGCCTCGCGCAGGCCCTCGAACTCGCCCTTGCGCAGGACGGCGAGGTCGGCGCGGTCGGGCCGCGTCGCCGCGAGCTCGTAAAGGTAGGTGGGGACCTTCAGCTCGTCGGCGATGCGCCGCGCCAAGCGCCGGGCGAGCTCGACGCATTCCTCTGGGGTGACGCCGGTGATGGGGATGAACGGGCAGACGTCGGTCGCGCCGATGCGCGGGTGCTCGCCGCGGTGGACCGTCAGGTCGATGAGCTCGGCCGCCTTTTGGGCGCCGCGGAAGGCGGCTTCGAGGCACGCCTCGGGCTCGCCGACGAAGGTGACGACCGCGCGGTTGTGCGAGTCATCCATCTCGCGGTCCAGCACGGCGACGCCCGCGGACTCGATGGCGGAGACGATGGCCCCCACGACCTCTGGGCGGCGGCCCTCGCTGAAGTTCGGCACGCACTCGACGATGCGCCTCATGCCCAAAGGCTCCTTCGCCAAAACGGCGGCAGATGATCGGCTTCAACTCTAACCCGCGGTTTGAACCGCCGCGAAGCGGCCACCCCACGGGCCTGCGATCGCGAACGCGCAGGCGCGCCCGATTGACGACCGCTGCAGGACGCGACCGATCTCGGGAACGAGGCGTGCCGCGGGGCGAGCCGGGTCCGTCCACTCGCGCTGATCAGCCTGTCGCAGGTCGTCCTCACCTTGGTTGCCAACGCGGGCCGATTCTTCTGGCCCGATGACCTCTACGGCCCGGTCGGCCTCGGGCTGCCTTCGTTGATTCTTTGGCGCGCCCTCGACCGACCGCCCGAGCGGACCGCTTGGGGTCTCGCGCTTCCAAGGCATTCGGGGCTCTAGCTAGCCAGGGGCTCTGCGATAGACGACCGAGTATTCCGGCGTCTCCCAGAGCTTGAGCTCCTGGAGCCCCGGCAGCGCCCCCGCGAGCTTCTCGAAGAAGAGCGCCACCATATTCTCGGCGGTGGGGTTCTCGAAGAGGCCGTTCAGGTCGCGGTGGTCGACCAGCGAGAGGATGTTTTCCTCGACGATTCGCCGCAGCGCGCCGAAGTCCATGACCATCCCGGTCTTCGGATCTACCGGCCCGGAGACGGTCACCCGAAGGCGATAGCGATGCCCGTGCAGGCGCACGCAGGGGCCGTCGTAGCGCGGGAGCCGGTGGGCGGAGTCGAACTCGAAATCGTGGGTGAGGTCCAAAGGCGCAGCCGTCCTGAAGCGAAGAGGGCCGCGAACCCTACCGGTCGACGGGCCGTGAGGCAATAGCCCGGTACCTGCCCTGCTCAAGCGCTCATCCGGCGTTGGTATTCGCTCCGGAATTGGGAGATGGCCTGTGCGATTTCTTCTTGAGTCGGCTTGGAGCCGACCGTTGCACCACAAGTCTTGTGCATCCAGCGGACGGCGTCATCGACCCGCGGGAAGAAGCTCTCGGGGTGGCGCTTCCCGGCGAGAATTCCGAGCATGCTCAGCACTCCGCGCAAGGCGGCCCCTTTGAAGCCTGAATCTTCAATCACGATAGCGGCGAACCGGAAGCGGTCGGCGTGCTTGAACAGGGCCTCTTCGAGCCGCTTCTTGTTCTCCCTCCTCGACGTCCCGACGCCCGCCTCGACGATGGCGAAGTACCCGAAGGGCCCCGGCTGCTCAGCGACGTAGGCGCTGAGCCATCGGTCCAGGTCGGAGTAGTCGTAGTCGGAGCCACTGGGCCTCGGTTTGAAGGCCGCCATGAAGAGGTCTTGCCAGCTCGCGACGGCATATCCGGTGCTCGCGACCTGCACGGCCAGGTCAGTTGCGGGCTTGCCTCCTACGAACGCGCTCATCGACGGGTCTCTCCTCATTTAGTGCCTCGGGTCTTCGGTCTCTCGTCGAGCGTCGGGCGCTCGGGTTCGAAGCGGGCTCTCGACGTCCGGCGCGCCGGGCCGAGAAGCCGAGCAGGGCCGGTTCGCGCAGCCGCCTCCCAGCGTACGCTCTCTGTCGCTCAGGGCCCACACTCGCAGCGCCAGTGCGAGCTTCTCCAGATTCGCGCTCTCGGATTCTCGCGCACCTGTCGCGTCATGCCCAAATTGCCCGGGCCGTCCATTCGTGGGCGGCCTGAGGATCGGGCTCGTTGGCGCGGCCTGGGCGAGCGCGAAGGTCGCAGTCGAGGGCGTGCGCGGCGAAAAGGCCGCCGGCCGCGAGACCGAGCGCGCGGCCGATTTGCTTCGCGGGCGCCAGCCGCTAGGGTGGCCGTCCTCATGCCGACGCCGCTGCCCATCGACCCCTTTCTGCCCCGCCTCCTCGACGCTCTGCGCACCAAGCGGAGCCGGGGGCGGGCAAGACCACGCGCGTCCCGATCGCCCTTCTCGACGCCGGGCTCTGCGGCCAGGGTGAAGTGCTCGTCCTGCAGCCCAGGCGCCTCGCGGCCCGCCTCGCCGCGCGCCGAGTCGCCGAGGAGCGCGGCGAGCGTCTCGGCCAGACCGTCGGCTACCAAGTCCGCTTCGAGGGAGTGGCCACCCGCCTGCGCTTCGTCACCGAGGGCATTCTCACGCGGCGCCTGCTCGCCGACCGCATTCTCGCCGGCGTCGACGCGGTGGTCTTGGAGGAGTCTAGCTCTTGGGACGCTTGACCTTCGAGGCGTAGCCGCCCCGCGAACGCCGGCCGGTCATGGTCTCGTGGATGTCTCCTTCCAATGCCCCCTTGCTGATAGCCTGCAAGAAGCCGGTACGCAGTTTGTCCCCACCATAGAGCTTGGTCAGCTCTTTGCGCGTCGTCCTCTTGACGGGGGCGCTCGCGTCTTCGGGAGCCCCCCACAGCACTCTCACTCGGCCGGGCCGCGCCATCCTAGGGTCTCCATGAGGGAATCGAACTCGCGTCCTACTTCTTCAAAATCACTGTCATCCCACTGCTCAGGATACCACGGCGGGCTGTTTCTGCGCACGCTGTCCAGCTCCCTTCCCAGCTTCGAGTCGCGGCTCACTTTCGCAATGTACTGAGCGTAGCTCCTAGCGAACAGCTCTCTCGGGCGAAGGAGGTACTCCACGAACGCCGGCGCGATTTTCTTGTACTCGCGCTTGCCCGGCCTTGGCTCGACGAGGACACGAGTCTTCCCTCTTAGCGTGCTCAGCTGCGTGTGGTACCTGCTGGCATGCACGGAGGCTCGCCAGCGGCGGAGAACAGGTGAATTCGTCTCTGAAGCGAACGCTCCATGCCCATCAATCGCTTGGTAGTCAAGCAGATGGCCAATCTCGTGAAGAAGCGAAAAGCCAGTCGAGCGTCCAGCTTTTGTGACTGTAATGCGAAGGAAGATCGACGGTCCTGAACGCACCCTCCTGCTTGCGGCCTCCAACGAATTTGACGGGAATTAAAGGGAGCACTCCGTCCCCGTGGACCCTGTCGATGGCTTCGACTGCGTAGGAGAGCTCGGTGCCGGTTGCCCCCTTCATGGAGAGGGCCAATCCCACGCGGGGAACCACACTCGGCTGCTCGGCTGGGCTCATCGAACGGCTCCTGGCCCGCTTGGTAGCCCAACAGCCAGGCGTCGGCAAGGATGTTGCGCAGACTCACACGAACCGCTCTTAGGAACGCGAGGCGGGCCCCCTTCTCTCAGGTTCCGGTCCAACCGAAGGACTCGCCGGCTCGCCACGCTGCAGTGCGGCTTTCGCGCTTCAGTTCAGAAGCGCGCGGACCTGGCCCGGCGGGAATAGAACGCAGAATTGCGGACCGAATGAGCGAGACATCCTGAAGAATGGCGACGGATTGGCTCGCCCCGGCTTCACGTCACCCATTTCCTTCGCCCGCACCACCGGCTAGGGTGGCCGTCCCCATGCCGACGCCGCTGCCCATTGACCCCTTTCTGCCTCGCCTCCTCGACGCTCTGCGCACCTCGGGCGCGCTCGTCCTCCAGGCGGAGCCGGGGGCGGGCAAGACCACGCGCGTCCCGATCGCCCTCCTCGACGCCGGGCTCAGCGGCCAGGGTGAAGTGCTCGTCCTGCAGCCCAGGCGCCTCGCGGCCCGCCTCGCCGCGCGCCGAGTCGCCGAGGAGCGCGGCGAGCGTCTCGGCCAGACCGTCGGCTACCAGGTCCGCTTCGAGGAAGTGGCGGGGCCGTCCACCCGCCTGCGCTTCGTCACCGAGGGCATTCTGACGCGGCGCCTGCTCGCCGACCCCATTCTCGCCGGCGTCGGCGCGGTGGTCTTGGACGAGTTCCACGAGCGCCACCTGGACGGCGACCTCGCCATCGCACTGTTGAAGCGCCTGCAGCGCGAGCGGCGGCCGGATCTGAAGCTCGTCGCCATGTCGGCGACCTTCGACGCCAAGCCCGTCGCCGACTACTTGGGCGGCGCGCCCGCCTTCGAGGTGCCGGGCCGGCGCTTCGAAGTCGCCATCGAGCACCTCGAGCAGCCCGACGCCCGGCCTCTCGAGCAGCAGGTGGCCTCCGCCGTGAGGAGGCTCTGCGCCGACGGGCTCGACGGCGACGTCCTCGTCTTTCTCCCGGGCGCC
This sequence comes from uncultured delta proteobacterium, assembly GCA_963772225.1. Lineage (GTDB taxonomy): Bacteria > Myxococcota > Myxococcia > Myxococcales > UBA5297 > CAVYWD01. Next base: position 577,782 of record CAVYWD010000003.1, read on the forward strand.
GCGGAGATTCGCAAGTCCCGCGAGGCGCTGGAGCCGCTCGCCGAGAGGCACGGCCTCTTGCTCGTCGCGCTCCATGGCGACCTCTCCGCCGAGGAGCAGGACCGCGCCGTGGCGCCCGCCGGCCGCCCGAAGGTCATTCTCTCGACCAACGTCGCCGAGACCTCGGTCACGCTCGAGGGCATCGTCGCCGTCGTCGACAGCGGCCTCGCGCGCATCGCCGGCCACTCGGCGTGGTCGGGGATGCCCACGCTCAAGGTGGCGCGCGTCTCCAAGGCCTCGGCCATCCAGCGCGCGGGCCGCGCCGGGCGCGTGAGGGCCGGCCGCTGCCTGCGGCTCTACACGCGGCACGACTTCGAGACCCGCGCGATGCAGGAGGCGCCCGAGGTGAAGCGGCTCGACTTGGCCCAGGCCGCGCTCGCGCTCCACGGCGCGGGCGCGAAAGACCTGGCCGCCTTCCCCTGGTTCGAGGCCCCGCCGCCTTCGTCCCTCGAGGCCGCGGAGGGGCTCCTCGAGCGGCTGGGCGCGCTCGAGCGCTCCGGCGAGCTCACCCCGCTGGGCCGCAGGATGCTCCGCTTCCCGCTGCACCCGCGGCAGGCGCGCGCCCTGCTCGAGGCCGAGGCGCGCGGGCGCGGCGCGGACGGCTGCATCCTGGCCGCGCTCCTGGGAGAGCGGGAGGTCCGCCTCGAGGCGCGCGGCGGGGGCGGCTTCCAGGGTGGGCCGCCGCAGGCGAGGGTGAGCGGCCCGTCCGACCTGCTCGAGTCGCTGGAGGCGTTTCGCGAGGCTTCGCGCAAGGGCTTCTCGGCGCCCGCGCTGCGCTCGTTGGGCCTCGACCCGGGCGCCGTTCGCGCGGTCGACCGGGTTCGCAAGAGCCTGGAGCGCCAAATTCAAAAGTCAGCCGCAGCGGACGCCGACTCCGACCCGGACCGGCCGCTGCTCCTCGCGGCGCTGGCGGGCTACCCGGACCGCGTGGCGCGAAGGCGCGAGCCGAACGGCGCCGAGCTCGTGCTCTGCGGCGGCGGGACGGCGCGGCTGGCGCCGTCGAGCGTGGTGCGCGACGCGCCGTTCCTCATCGCCGTCGACGCCGAGGAGCGGCCGAGCGGCGCGCGCGGCGGCGCCGTGGTCCGACTCGCCAGTCAGGTCGAGCCGGAGTGGGTGCTCGACCTCTTCTCGGAGTCGATGCGGGAAGTCGTCGAGCTCACCTGGAACGAGGTCGCGGAGCGCGTCGACGGGTTCTCGCGCCTCTTCTACGAAAACCTGGTCGTGGAGGAGAGCCGCGCGAAGGCGCTGGATCCCGAGGCGGCGAGCGCGCTCCTGTTCGAGCGCGCGCTGGCCAAGGGCTTGGCGGCGTTCGCCCCGCCGGACGCGCTGGACGAGCTCGTGGCTCGGCTGCGCTTCGCGGCCGAGGCGGCGCCGGAGCAGGCCTTCCCGCCGCTCGCCCAGGCCGACCTCGAGGCGGCGCTTCGGACTCTGTGCTCGGGCAAGCGCAGCTTCGCCGAGCTGCGCGAGGGCGATTTGCTGGAGGCGATCAAGGCGCCTTTGAGCGGGGCGCAGCGCGCGGCGTTGGAGAGGATCGCCCCCGAGCGCGTCGACCTCGCCGGCGGGCGCAAGCTGCGCGTGCACTACGAGGCAGGCAAGCCGCCCTGGGTCGAGTCGCGGCTGCAGGATTTCTTCGGACAGGTAAAGGGCCCGGCGGTCGCGGGCGGGCGGGTGGCGCTGGTGCTGCAACTGCTCGCGCCGAGCGGCCGGCCGGTGCAGGTCACGACCGACTTGGCAGGGTTCTGGGACCGGCACTACCCGGCGCTGCGGCGGGAGCTGTGCCGGAAGTATCCGCGGCACTCGTGGCCGGAGGATCCGAGGACCGCGGCACCCCCGGCGCCGGGGCCGCGGCGCGGGGGGCGGTGAGCGCTTCACCCTGGTCGGTTGAACGAAGCCGCCTGCGGCGGCAGCTGGGGAGGTGAATCGGGTCTGGGGCGTCGACGCTTGACGTGAACGTGAACGTGGACGTGGACGTGGACGTGGACGTCGACGTGGACGGCGACGGCGACGGCGACGCGGCCGTGGGCGGTCGTATCGGAAATCAGCGACAGAGCTTGGTCAGCATGGCGACGATGCGCTCAAGCAGCTCGCAGCCTCGCCGATGTGCGGCAGCGTCGATGACCTTGAGCACGAGCAGGGCACCGGCGGCGGCGCACTCCATCGCCGAACCGCGGGCGATGGCGTAGGTACGAGCTGCGTCTGCTTGTCCTGTCCGTCCAGCTGCTTCGGCGATGTTCAAGGGGATCGAACTGGCTGCTCGCCGAAGCTGGTCCAAGAGTGCGGAGTTCCCTCGAGGTGCATCGGATGAAAGCTGCGAAGCCAAGGCAAGAAGCTCGATGGCTCGCTGGTAGACATCCATCTTCTGGAAGCTGAGCATTCTGATCGCATGGCAAGCACCTCCGACACGACCGCCCACGGCCACGTCGCCGTCGCCGTCGCCGTCGCCGACCACGTTCACGTCGAGCGCCCACGTCAACGTGCGTGCCCGAAGAGGCGGTATGCTCGGCGGCGCTGGCATGCGGAGAAATCGACGCTCTCTGCCCCCTCGCTCTCCAGCAGCGGGGGAGCCTGAGGACACTCTGCCGATGGGTTCCCTGTCCCTCGTGAATCTCGAGCCGAGATCCGCTCTCGCACCTCCTGAGGCAAGAAACGATGGGAGTCGTGGAACCGGCCCTGTGGCCTTCGAGATCGCCGCAGCGGTTCTTGTGTGCCCGCAGGCCAAAGCAGTTGGCCGAGAAACCCTTCTAGAAGAGCTCGGGCCGGCTCGGCGCCCCATCCACCCCTGAGAACGGCTTCGTTCAACTCGACGTTTGCGCGGCGCGCTACGATGCGAGCGCCGTGCTCGCGTCCACCGCGCCGCGCAAACGCCTACTGGTTAGGAACGAGCCATCGCGCCGGCCGGGAGGCCTGCCGAGACCCGAACCAGCCGTGAGCGGCTTTCCCGCGCGAGAGCTCTTGGTGGCGCCGTGGCGAATTCAGAAATCGCCGAGCTCGCCCGGCATTTCTCCTCGGATGAAGGGTCAAATGCCATTCGGGAAATGGACAATTGATTCGGTTGCCGGCTGGCGGGAATTTGGATCGCCTCGGCGGCTCACGCTCCCGCGCACAGGGCTCGAAGGGCCTTGGGCCGAGATGCTCACCGGCAGCTCGCCGCTAACCGCCGGGGGCGAACCGGTCGGTCCGGTCGATCAGCGCCCGAGGGCCGTCTCGAGGCGCCCGGGGCCAGTCGTCGCGTCCCTCCCCCGCGCTCCCTGGGCGCGCGCGCCCATCGCCGCGAGCAGCGCCACGTCCTCTCGGACCTTCTGCCAGGCCGCGGGGCTCGCCGCGAAGGCGGCGAGGGCCGCGGTTCCCTCAGTCAAAAGCCCTGCGGCCTTTCTGGCCCTCGAAGCGGCGCTGACAGCGGAGCGCGCCGCTCGCTCCAGCGAGGACCGCCGCAGCCTCGGGGCCATCTCCATGACCAGGTTCGCCGCCGTGCCGACCATCCCTTTCGCGTGCGGCGCGCGGTGCAGGGCGCTCGCGAGGCGCGGGTGGCTCTCGAGGTAGGCGCGCACTTCGCTCTCCGAGACGCCGCACTCCTCGAGAGCTCGGCTTAGCTCCTCCTGGGCCAGATGCCGCGCCTTGAACAAGGACATCTGCACGCGAGAGTAGAAATTCGCCGCCCCATCGCCGGAGGTCTCCACCGCGCAAAAGAGGGCGCCCGGGTGATGCGCCTGCACCAGCGTCTGGACGCCGTCGGAGACGCCCGAGCTCGGCATGCAGCCGAAGGGCTTCACCGAGACCGTGAGGTGCGCCTTGGCGTCGGTGACGTTGAGGATGAGCTTACCGACCTCCAGGTGCCCTTCGCCGCCGCGCAGCTCGTTCGAGTAGTACGGGTCGGCGACGTCGGCCAGCCGGTACATGTCCGGCAGCGAATAGTCGAAGAGCCCGGCCGGCCAGGCAAAGCTCTGGAAGGCGAGGTGCAGCGCCTTTTCGGCCGCGCGCAGCAGGAGGCGTCGCCGGGCCACGTCGAACGGCCCCATGGACGCGAGCCCGGCCCGCCCGCCGTCGGGCGCGCGCAGGCCCTCGCGCACGCGGGTGTCTCGGCCCACCTCCCAGAGGCTGTAGAGCAGCCAGGCGGTGGTGAGCTGGATGTCGTTCTCCGCGCCCTCGGACTCCAGGAATTGTTGCAGGCGGTAATTGCCGTCGCCCTCGGTGGTCATCGCCCAGAATTCGCCGATGATCGACGCCTTGGGTCGCGCGCGGAGCCAGTCGACCTGGATCGCCGCGAAGAGCTTGCGGCAGCGCCACAGCGCCCAATGAATGGAACGTCGCTCGCTCAGCGCCGCGTAGAGGATCTTCTTGGACGCTTCGAGGGCCTTTTCTGTCGCTCCAGGGACGACCTCATAGGGGCGGATTCGATAGCCCAGGGCGTTGATGACGTCGCCGGCGATCACGGCTTTGACGATCTGGGCAAAAAAGACGCTGTTGAATTGAAGCCCCGAATCCTCGCCGCTCACCTGCGAGAGGCCGCCTTGCTGCTGGAACAGCATCACCCGGAATCCCTCGAAGCCGGCGTCGCGCAGCGCCTTTCGGAACTCGGTGATGTACATGCCGAAGCGGCAAGGCCCGCAGGCCCCGGCAGTGACGAAGACGTGGCCTCGGACGATCTCTTCGACCGCCATCTTCTCCTCGTCGCGCAGCCGCGTCAGGTGCGCGAGGAGGTTGCCGACCGTGTAGTAGGTGGGGTTGCACTGGCCGCGGTTGCCGAACTCCTTGCCGAGGCGCAGGGCCGCGTTGTCGGGCGCCGGGAGGTGCTTCGTCCTGTAACCCAGCCCGCGCAGCGCGCCCTCGACGAGCAGGTCCTGGGCCGCCGTCAGCCCGCCGAGGAGAAGCGTCACGTGCCCCCGCTCGGCGCGCCTGACCGACGGGTCGGTCATCGGCTCCGTCCAGTGCCGCCGCTCTTCGGAGAGCCCCAGCCGCTCGCGCTCGGCGCGCTCGAAAGCGGCGAGCTCCTGGGCGAGCTCGTCGTCGGCGGTCGGCCCGCCGGCGTCGACCGCGTGGAGCAAAGAGCGGTGGAGCTCGGCTGCGGCCGCGCTCGAGGGGGTTCGCGCGCTCATGCGACCTCCTTGGCCTCGGCCTCGGTGGCCGGCCGGCGATGGTGCGGCGCCGCGCTCCCGTGGCCGGCCGCCGGCCCTCGATGCGCAGCGACCCGCGCGGCCAGCGACTCGATGTGCGCGGCGAGCGCCGGGTCGTGGGCTTTGCGCGCCTCGAGCTGGGCCTGCCGCCGCTCGAGGAGCTCCAAGCGCTTCTGCGCCACCGAGAGCGCCAGCTGGTGCTTCTTGTGCGCCACGTCCTGGAGCGCCTCCTGCCGGAGCTTCAGCGTGTGCTGGTAGGTCTTGACGCGGATCTTCAGGCTGGAGCCGGGCTTGTTGGCGTCGAGGTCGTGGAGCGCGGCGAACGGCGTGCCCGCCGCCGAGACGATGGCGTCGATGATTCCGTAGGTGGGCGCGTCGTGGCCGCACTTGAAGGACGACAGGTCGAGCAGCGCGACGTTCGGATGCCGCGCGCCGAGCTTTGCCGCCCATACCTTCTGCGCGGAGTTGGCCGAGTAGTTCTCGGGCCAGACGTCTCGGATGTCGAGCGGGTCCTGGCCGCGGGCGATCTCCTCCGGGAAGAAGCGCTTCAAATAGTCGGGGTCCCGCGGCAGCGAGCGCACCGAGAGGACGGGGTAGCCCAGCGCCTGGAGCTCCTCGGGGATGCCGTGGTTCAGCCCAGGGTCCGAGTGGTACGGCCGGCCGAGCACGAGAATGGCCAGGCGGTGCTCCGCCTCCACCGCCTCGAGGACGGCGCGCCCCTTCTCTTGCAGGTCGCGATCGAACGCGGCGAGCGCGGCCAGGCCCTGTCGGTGCGCGTGGTCGCCCTCGTCGCGGGTGACCGCGAGGCGCTCGCCCCAGGTTTGGAACATGCGCTCGGCGAGCAGGTTCGGCTCGTCGAAAGTGGCCGGCGTGTTCAGGTACTCGATGCCGCGCTGAGCGAAGAAGTCGACCTCCTTGGTGAAGGCCGACTTCAGGACTTCGGGGGCGCCGGCGACGATGGGACAGCTGGCGTTGTCCACCGTGTGGCTGAGCGGGTTCTGCAGGCTGGTGATGATGGGGAAGAAGACGAAAGCGAGCGGGCCCTCTTTGCCGCCCGGCGAATGGTGCCGGAAGAGCAGGTTGTGGAGGTGCGCCTGCGCGACCTTGGACGGAAAGCAGGGGTCGACCGAGCCGTACTTACCGCCTTCGGTCCAGAGCTCGTCGGTGGTCGCGTCCGAGAAGACGACGTGGTCGGGCGCGAGCCCCAACGCTTCGAAGTAGGCGCGGAAGTAGGGGGCCGTCGAATACAGTCCGAGCACCCGGGGGATGCCGATGCGCAGGCTCTCTCGGCGCGCCTGCGCCGCCTCCGAGGATCGCTCGAAGGTCCGCGCCCTCGGCATCCGCCGAACCCCGAGGAAGCCGCGGCGCACCTCGACGTCCTCGAAAGGCGTCCCGGCCCCAGGCATCGGCTCGGGCTCGAAAAAGTGGGCGAAGGCGCGCCTCGCCTCGTATGCGACGAGGTTGGGGTAGCGCCGGGCCGTCTCGCGCTTCCGGGCAAGCACCTCCTTGACCGCCTCCGCGCTCTCCACCGCGCCCTTTTCACAGGAGAAGCCGGTGATGGAGCGGGCGGCGCTGCCGTCCGGCCGGAGTGCGTCGACGAAGGTCCGCTTGCAGCGGTTCGCACAGAACGGGCAGGCGGTGGAGTCGTCGTTGCGGGCCCGGTACGTGAGGCCGATGGCCGCGTCCAGCCCGATGAAGCTCGAGCGCCCTTCGCGCTTCACCTCCCGGAGCGTCTCGAGCGCCGCGCCCAGGGCGCCCGCCTCGCCGCAGTGCGGGTGGACGAAGATCTCCGCGCCGGGCACGCGCTCTGCGATGTAGTCGACCTGCGCCTTGACCGCGGCCAGGTTGTATTGCGTGCCGCCCTGGAGCACGAAGCGCCGACCCAGCGCGGCCAGCCGCGGGACCTGCACCACGTACTGCCAGACGTTCTTCGGCAGCACCTGCGCCAGGCCCGCCAGGAGCTCCTCCTTGGAGAAGCCCTCGCGCTGGAAGCTGACGCGGTCGGTGTCGAGGAAGACCGCGCAGCCGTAGGAGAACTTGGGCGCGAGCTCGGCCTGGAAGGCGGCGTCGGCGTACTCGGTGACTTTGAGCGCCAAACTGATCCGCCATGGCCTGCAGCAGCATCCCGTTGCCGGCCGAGCACGAGTTCGACAGGCGGAAGTGGGCGATGTCGCCGCCCTTCATGAACAGGACCTTGATGTCCTGCCCGCCGATGTCGCAGACGACGTCCACGTCGCCGAAGAAGCGCACCGCGCTCATCATGTGGGCGACGGTCTCGACCACGTTGACGTCCGCGCTCATGCACTCCTCGAGGACGTCGGCGGCGTAGCCGGTGGCGCCGAAGCCGAGCACCTCGAGCGTTGCGCCCGCGGCGGCGACCTGATCGCGCAGCTTCGCGAGCAGCTCCTGGGCGTCGGCGATGGGGTTGCCCTTCGAGAGCTGGTAGGCCTTGCAGACCACGTCCCCGGACTCGTCCAGGAGCACCGCCTTGGAGCTCGTCGAGCCGCCGTCCACGCCGATGACCGCGCGGACCGCTTGCCCGGGCACGAGCGCCTTGGGCGTGAAAGGCGGGACCTGGTAGCGCCGGCGAAACGCGTCCACCTCCTCGCGGCTCTTCGCCAGGGGCGGGCCGGCGCTGGCGCCCAGGCGCGCCTTGCGCCCGTGGGCCGCGTACTGGGCGAGCCCCTGCCGGCCGGCGTAGCGGCCGACCTCCTCGGGCTGCCCCAGGCCGTACACGCAGGCGCCGATGGCGGCGTAGAGCTGCGCGTTCTCGGGCACCACGACGGCCTGGTCCAGGGGAAGCCTGGGCGCGTAGCCGCGCTCCTTCCAGGTCTCGGGGATGCGCTTCTTCCAGCACTCCTGCAGGAAGGGCAGGTAGGTGTTCGGCCCGCCCAGGAGGACGACCTGGTCCTTGAGAGTTGACCCGCGGGTCAGTACCGACAGGTTCTGCAGGACGATGGCGTCGGCGAGCGAGCAGGCGATCTCGTCGGCGGGGATGCCCGACTTGACCAGGTTGACGATGTCCGTCTCGGCGAAGACCCCGCACTTGGCCGCCACCGGGTGCAGCTTCGAGCCGTCGAAGTGGAGCCGCGCCATCTCGCTGGCCGGCAGGCCCACTTTGATCATGCACTTGTCGATGGTGGCGCCGGTGCCGGAGGCGCACTTGTCGTTCATGGAGGGGACGGCGGTGCGCTCCCCCTTCTCGTCGCGCGGGAAGAGGATGATCTTCGCGTCCTGCCCGCCGAGCTCGACGGCGCTGCCTGCCTCGGGGTGCAGCCGCTCCACCGCCAGGCTGACGGCGTTGACCTCCTGCACGAACTTGGCGCCCAAAGGCGCGGCCAGCGGCCCCGCCCCGGAGCCGGTGATGAAGACCCGCCACCTTTCGCGCGGCGAGGCGGGCAGCGCGCGCTCCAGCGCCTCCAGCTGCTCGAGCAGCGTCTCCGGCTGCCGGGTCTGGTGCCGCCGATAGTCGCTCCAGAGGATTCGCAGGGTGGAGGGCTCCAGCGCCACCGCCTTCACCGTCGTCGAGCCCACGTCGAGCCCGACCACCACGGGCCCCGAGAAATCGGTCGCCATCCGTGCTCCTCGCAAGCGCTGACGACTGACTCGTCAGTCATTCCGCATTCAGGAGCAATGCCGGCGAGGCGCGGCATGGGCAAGGAAAAGCGACGGGAATCACCCAGGTGGGGCGAAAGCGGATAGCATCCGGCGCGCCATGGCGAACGAGAAACGGCGGCTCCAGCTCCTCGACGCGGCGCGCGACGTCTTCGCCTCGAAGGGCTACCACGACGCGAAGATAGAGGACATCTGCGCCAAGGCGAAGGTCGCCAAGGGGACGTTCTACCTCTACTTCGCGGACAAGCGATCGGTCTTCACCGAGCTGGTCGATGGCCTGTTCCTGCGGCTGAGCGGCGCCATCCTCCGCGTGGACGTGGGCGCGGACATCGAGAGCCAGATCCGCCACAACATGCGCGCGGTGGTGGGGGTGATGCAGGACGAGCCGGCGCTCGGGCGCATCCTTCTCTCGTATGCGGAGGGGCTCGACCCGGCGTTCGTCCGGAAGATCCGCTCCTTCTACGCCGAGGTCATCGCCCTGTTCGAGGCCGCGCTCCGCGAGGGGCAGGCCATGGGCCTGGTCGCGCCCGGCGACCCGCGGCTCATGGCGCGCTTCACCATCGGCGCGCTGAAGGAGATTTTGCTCGAGTCGATGGAGGAGAAGCCATCGCGAGAGGAGCTGGTGGACTCGCTCTACGCCATCCTGCTCGGCGGCTACCTGCGCATCCCGCCCGGCGCCGGCGGGCGGCCGCAGGAGAATGACCGGAGGGTCAGCAAGCGGAAGGGCTGATCGCCGGGGGCGGCCGTCATTCCGAGCAGAGCCCTGCGGAGTCGAAAGTCACGCCGTCTCGCGCGGCCTTCGCCGCCTCGCCGGGCGCCGCTCGAGGGGCTCCCTGGCCGCGCCGATGGAGCCGGCCGCGCCCAGTCCCAGCCGCTCGATCTCCTCGAGCATCAGCCCGTCGCGCAGGCCTCGCCGAACCGCGCGCACGATGCGCGCGCCCAGGTGGGCGCAGATCTCCTCGAGGATGACGGAGCCGGCGACGATGATCTCCGCGCGGCGCTCCTCGATGCCGGGGGCGTGCTGGCGCTGGGCGAGGCTCATCTTGCGCAGGGCGGCGCTCGCCCGCGAAAGCTCGCGCACGGTAAAGTGGGTCCGCGGCAAAGCCGAGGTGCGCGGCGCGCTCGGCCGGCGGCGGATGAAGTTCGCCAGGGCGCCGATGGTCCCCGCGCTGCCCAGCACCACCGGGCAGGACTCGGCGCTCGCGAGCCCCGGGTCCGCCCGCAAGGCGTCGCGGATGCCTTGGCGCAGCCGCCGCTCGTCGTCCGCCGACAAGGGGTCGGTGTGGCAGAAGAGCTCGGTGAGGCGCACCGAGCCCACCGGCATGGACGACGAGTACAGCGCGCGCCGCCGCTCGACCAGGCTCACCTCGGTGCTGCCGCCGCCGACGTCGACCAGGGCGGCGCGCGACTCGCGGCCGTCGACGCAGGAGAGCACGCCCCGCGCGATGAGCTGCGCCTCGCATTCGCCGGTGATGATCTCCAGGTCGAGGCCGGTGGCCTGCGCCACCTCGCGGGTGAAGTGACCGCCGTTCGCCGCCTCGCGCACCGCGCTCGTCGCCACCGCGCGGGTCCGCAGGGCGCCCTGCATCCGAGCGAGCCGCGCGTAGCGCGACAGCGTCGCCAGCGCGCGCTGCACCGCATCTTGGGAGAGGACGCCGGTGCGGAAGACTTCCTCGCCGAGGCGAACCGGCTCGCGCTCGTCGTGGATCACGCTGAACGACCCGTCGGCGAAGACGCGCGCGACCTGGAGCCGAATGGCGTTCGACCCGACGTCGATGACCCCGAGGTGGGCACAGGGTGCGGGCGTCGACTCCCCCGGCGGCGGCGTGTCGCATTCCATAGGGTGTCCTCCGCCGCAGCCGCGCCTACCCGATCCTCTTAACTTACGCCTCTCAGGGGGTCAAGCTGGGGCCCAGCAGGGGCGCCCGAAGCCCCCGCTCGCCGGGCGGGCGCTCGGCGTTCCTTCGCCGGCTGAGCGGGCGAGCCTTTCCGTGCGCGTGCGGGAATCGGCGGCCATGGCCAGCGTGAAGTGCGCTGGGCGCTCACAGTCCGGAGCGCGCCGCCGACGAGCTGGAGGAACAGGGAAGATGGCCACAGGTACGGTGAAGTGGTTCAACGACGCGAAAGGGTTCGGGTTCATCAAGCAGGACGGCGGGGGCGAGGACGTCTTCTGTCACCACACCGCGATTCAGGCGGAGGGCTTCCGCACCCTCGCGGAAGGGCAGAAAGTGGAGTTCGAGGTGGTCAAGGGCCCCAAGGGCCTCCAGGCGTCCAATGTGAAACCGGTCGCCTGAGCCGCGCCGGGCGCCAAAGCAGCCTTCGCACAGTCGCCGTGCCGGTCCCACCCCGTCGCAGGGGCTCGACCGGCCCTCGGCGCGCCGGCGCCGCGCGGCCGGTTGCCGCCGGGGCCGGTTCATCGTAGCGTCGGTGCTTCCCTGAACCGCGAAGCCTCTCGGCTAAAGAGCCCGACATGCGACTCGCCCTCGCCGCTTCCATCGCCCTCGCCGCGGCGCCAGGCCTCGCCCGCGCCGACGCCAACTCGGCTCTCCTCGAGGCCGCCGAGAAAGGCGACCTGGCCGCGATGCGCGCCGCCTTGAGCAAGGGCGCGGCGGTCGGCGCGCTCGCCTCCGACGGCTCGACGCCGCTGGTGCTGGCGGTGGGGGCTCAGCAGGCCGCGGCGGCGAAGCTCCTCATCGACCGCGGCGCCGACGTGAACGTGAAGACCCAGAACGGCGTGACGCCCCTCCTGCTCGCCGCCGACCGAAACCAGACGGCCATCGCCCAGGCGCTCGTCGCCAAGGGCGCCGACGTCAACGCCAAGGACAAGGACGGGCTCACCGCCCTGGTCGTGGCCGCCGATCGCGGCGCCGAGGCCGTCGTGCAGGCGCTCCTGGCCAAAGGCGCCGACGTGAACGTCAAGCCGGCCGACGGCCGCACGGCCCTCCTCCACGCCGTCAATAACGAGCACTTCCAGGTCGCCCGCATTCTGATCGCCAGGGGCGCCGACGTGAACGCCCAAGAGCAGAGCGGTCAGACGGCCCTGGTGCGCGCGGCGCAGGGATGCGCGCCCGATTCCGCAGGAATTGGTGGGCCAGCGCTCGTTCCACCCGGGCCACTCGCGGACCTGCCCGCGCGACATGCGGGCGCTGGTCAAGCTCCTGCTCGACAAGGGCGCCTCTCCCAGCGCGCGGACCAAGGACGGGTTCACGCCGCTCATCGCCGCCATCGCCAACAACCAGGTCGACCTCGCCCGCATGCTCCTGGAGAGGAAGGCCGACCCCGGCGGCGCCATCCGCGGCAAGCGCACCGCGCTGATGATCGCCGCGTCGCAGGGATACGACGACATCGTGGCCAGGATGATCGAGGCGGGCGCCGACCTGAACGCGCGCGACTACGAGGGCAATACGGCGCTCAAGTACGCGTCCATGAATGGCCATAAGAAGCTGGCGGAGAAGCTCGCGGCGGCGGGCGCGAAGGAGTAGGGCGCGGTCGAGGGAGTTGCAGGCCGTGTGGGGCGCGGGCGCGTGGATTGACCGTCGACGGCCGAAGCCGAAGTCTTGCTCGTGCCTTCTTGTTTGAGGACTGTCGCTTCCAGCGGGGTGTACGGGACTCGAACCCGCGCCCTTTGGCGTGACAGGTCGCCGCCTTGCCGAGCATTCGAGGAGGGCCGAGCTGCTCGCTCCCGCTCTCTGGCAGCGACGACCCTCTCCGCTTCGGGCGCTTTAGCCCTCCATCTCCACAGGCCAATCGGGCGACCTCGCTCCGGCCCCTCGCGCCAAGACGGCGGCTAATTGCCGCCGCGCCAAATATCCTCGGTGCGGGTGACCTTGAGCAGCTCCCAGGCGGCCAAGGCGTCGATCACCCGGTCGAGCTCGCTGCGCAGCGAGACGGCGCGCTTGGAGGCGAGGTATCGCTCCGCGAAGTCCCTGAGGCGATCTCCCAGGAAGAGCTTGGCCAGCGCCACCTCGGTCTGGCCGAAGAACTCGGTGAAGCGGACCGCGATGCCGCTGAGCCCCGGGATGGGCTTGACGCTCTCGTCGCGGCGCAGGACCTCCGCGCGGGCGCGGACCGGCTCGTCCTTGGGGTCGAGCGGGAAGCTCGCGTTGACCAGCGTGCCGACCGGCAGGAAGAAGGTGCTCTCCAGGAAGGCGCCGCTCACGCTCAGGTTCCTGGAGAAGAGCGTCGCCGAGAAGCGCACGTCGGGACCGTCGCCGATGGTCAGGGCGAACGGGACGCGGATGAGGGCGCGCGGGAAGGACCGGTGCTCGTCGCCGCCGAACTCGTCGTCCATGGCGAGCCGCGTCGCGGGGCGGGGCGGCACCGGCAGCGAAGAGGCAGCGGGCAGGGGAGGCGAGCTGGGTCGCGCAGCCGAGGGGATAGGCGGAAGAGTGCTCGGTGCTTTCCGGGGCATCGCTCGGATCTCCAGGTCGCTTGAAGGGGGAGGGCAGCTGAAGCGCTATCATCAGCCTCTCGCGCCGATTCCGCAAAGCCTCTCGCGCAGCGGTCGAACGGAGACTCCACCGATGCGCAAGGTCAAGATCGTCTGCACGCTGGGCCCGTCCACCGCCGGGCCTGTCCGCATGTCGGAGCTGGTCGCGGCCGGCATGGACGTCGCCCGGCTCAACATGAGCCACGGAGACCGCGGCGCCCATCGCAAGGCGTACGCCGAGCTGCGCGCCGCGGCGGCCGCGGCCGACCGCCCCGTGGCGGCGCTCTTCGACCTGTGCGGCCCGAAGATCCGCGTCGGCGCCATGCAGGGCGGGGCCGTCGAGCTCGCCCGCGGCGCGTCGGTCTTGCTCACGGCCGAGCCGGTGGAAGGGACCGCCGCGCGCATCGCGCACACCTACGGCCCGCTCGCGCGCGACGTGAAGCCGGGCGACCCCATCCTCCTCGACGACGGCATGCTGAAGCTGGAGGTAGAGGCAATCCGCGGCGACGAGGTGGTGGCCCGGGTGGTGGACGGCGGGCAGCTCAAGGACCACAAGGGCATGAACCTGCCGGGCTCCAGGCTCTCCATCCCGGCGCTCACTGCCAAGGACAAGGAGGACCTCGCCTTCGCGCGCGAGCTCGGAGCGGACTACGTCGCGCTCTCGTTCGTGCGCAGCCCCGAAGACGTGATGGAGGCCAAGGCGCTCGCCGGGGACGTGCCGGTCATCGCCAAGATCGAGAAGCCCGAGGCGGTGGAGCGGCTCGAGGCCATCCTCGACGTCGCCGACGGGGTGATGGTCGCCCGCGGCGACCTGGGCGTCGAGGCGGGCCACGAGAAGGTGCCGCTCATTCAGAAGCAGATCATCCGCGAGGTGAAGGGGCGGGCGAAGCCGGTCATCACCGCGACCCAGATGCTCGACTCGATGATCAAGAACCCGCGCCCCACCCGCGCCGAGGTCTCGGACGTGGCCAACGCGGTGCTCGACGGGACCGACGCGGTGATGCTCAGCGGCGAGACGTCGGTGGGCGCCTATCCGGTGGAGGCGGTGAAGACGCTGACGGCGATCATCGGCGAGATCGAAGGGCGCGGATCGAACCTGGCCTGCCTCAAGCGCCCCGACGTGCAGGAGCGCACCTTCTCGCGGTTCATCGCCGATGCCGCCGCGGAAGTCGCGCGCAACCTGGGGCTCGCGGCCATCGCCACGTACACCGAGTCGGGCCACTCGGCGGCGCTTCTGAGCGCGCACCGCCCCGAGGCAAACATCGCGGCCTTCTCGCGCCACCAGCGGGTGCTCAACCGGCTGGCGCTCTACTGGGGCGTGCGGCCGCTCCACGGGGAATGGGTGCACGGCGTGGAGGGCGTGGTGCGCCAGGCCGAGGCCAAGCTGCGAGAGCACGGCATGGCCCAGCCCGGCGACGACATCGCGGTGACCTTCGCCGTGCAGATCGCCGACGAGCCGTTTCAAACCAATGTGCTCAAGCTGTGGAAGGTGACCGCGGATTAGTCGAGCCTCGGCCAGCCTCGGCCGGCCTTTCCGCCATCTCAGCGCCGCGGCCCTCCTGGACCTGGGCGCCCAATGCTCCCCTCCTGGCGAGTGCGCGGGCCGGCACTGCGCGGGCGGCGTCTGCTGCGACGCCGCCTGCGACGACAAACCCTGCCTGCGCTGCAGCGACTATTCTGCGGCCGGGGCCGGGCACTGCAGCTTCATCAACGCCAAGGTCGACTCAAACAAAGAGTGCACGGGCTCGACCCTCGTGTGCCGATCGGCGTCAACAGCGACTTCAGGCTTCAGACCCGGCCCCAGGAGCTGCAGTACCTGGAGTTGGAGCCTGGAGCCTGGGGTCTACTGCCTCTCCGGCTCCGTCCGCACCTGAACCTGGGGAGTGCGCTTGCGCGCCTTGCCCACGACCTGCCGCGCGCTGCGCGCCGCCTGCGCTCTCAGCTCGCGTCGGCCGTCGGGCGAGGTGAACGAGCGGATCAGGTCCAGGCCCTTGTCCACCATGCCCGCCGCCGGCCCGGCGACGAGGTTGCCCGGCGGCGAATCGGGAGCCCGCGGGTGTGGTCTCGTCGGCGCGGCCTTTCGGGCGCGGGCCATGACCGTCCCCAGGTCCGCCAGGGGCTTCTTGCCCAGGGCCTTGCGCAGCTGGGGGAAGACCTGGGCCTCCTCCTCGTCCAGGTGGTGGAGCGTCACCTGCGCGAGCACCTCCACCTTGGCCTGGTATCGCTCGTTCTCGGGCCCCATGTTGGACAGCTCCTCCAGCGTCCACTTGGCGACGTGGTGCTCTTCGAGCGACCGGAGCACGAGCTCGTCGGCGCCGTCGACCATCTTCCCTACCACCGGGTAGAGCAGCTGCTCCTCGACGGCCGAGTGCCGGGAGAGCTCGGAGATGAGCCGCTCCACGGTGCTCTTCTTCGACGCCGCGCTCCGCGCGCCCTGGAATCGCTTGAACAGCGACCGGACCGTGCGGTGGTCCTTCAACAGCAGCTGGATGGCGTCCATGGCTCCCCCGTTCGCTTTGCGCCCGCTCGCCCGATCACGTTGCGCACGAGGCGGCGAGTTGACATCCGCCAGGCTGGAAGCGCTGCCCCCGAAGGGCGGGCTTTTGCCTCCACGGCCGAGTTAGGATGGTCGCCGCCCATGCGCCGCCCTTCCTCCGCCGTGGTCGCTGCCGCTCTGGCCGTCGCCTTGCTCGGGGGCTCCTGCGCCCGCGCGCGCGCCGACTCCCGCGTCCTCTTCGAAGGGGACTCCGAGCTCAACCACCTGCTCGTCGAGGAAGACGGCCGCGGCGTCCGCGCGCTCTATTTCGAGCGCGGCGGGGCAACCCAGAGCGCCCTCAAGGTCGGGCGGCCGCTCGAGCTCCAGCTCGCCTACTCCAAGTCCGCCATGGTCGCGCTCGGCCTCGTCCCCGAGCCGCGCCGCATTCTCGTCGTGGGCCTGGGCGGCGGGGCCATGCCGATGTTCCTGCGCGCCCTCTATCCGGGCGCGCTCATCGAGGTCGTGGACATCGACCCCAAGGTCGTGGAGGTGGCGCGGCGCTTCTTCGGGTTCCGCGAGGACGACAAGCTCAAGGTTGCCGTGGCCGACGGCCGCGCGTACGTCGAGGCGGCTGAGCCCGGATACGACCTCATCTTCCTCGACGCCTACGGCCGCGCGCAGGTCCCGCGGCACCTGGCCACCCTCGAGTTCCTCGCGGCGGTGAAGAAGAAGCTCTCGCCGAAGGGCGCGGTGGTGGGCAACGTCTGGTCGGGCGAGTCGAACGCGCTCTACGCGCCCATGGTGCGGACGTACCAGCGCGCGTTCGGGGACGTCTGCGACCTGGACGTGCCCGGCGCGGGGAATCGCATCCTGGTCCATTGGCAGGGCGGGCCCGTCCCGCCCGCGGACGAGCGCGCTGCCCGGGCCGGAGCGGTGGGGCGCAAGAAGGCGCTCCCGTTCGACCTCGGGGCGCTCGGGCGCGAGCCTTGCCTCCACGACGTGGACCCGGCCGGGGACGTCCTCGCGGACCGGTGACGCCGTTACGTCAGCACCGTCCCGCCGGCGCGCGTCGCCGCCAGCGTCCCGCAGGCGGCGCCTATCTCCTGTCCGCCGCTGTAGCGCCGGGCGATGGGCGCGCCGAGCCGCTGGAGCGCGTCGCGAAACCGGACCAGCTCCGCGGGGTCGGGCGGGCGGTGGCGGCCGACCGGGTCCGCGACGTCGATGAGGTCGAGCTTGATGGGGATACCGTCGAAGGCCTGGGCGAGCGCCGCCACGTCCTCCTCGCCGGTATTGACGCCGGCGATCATGACGTAGGCGATCATCACGCGCTCGCCGCGCGAAAGGGAGTACTCGCGGATGGCGCCGACGAGCTCGGCCAAGCCATGCGTCTTCTCCACCGGCATCAGGCGGGCGCGCTTCTCGGCGATGGCGCTGGTGACCGAGAAGGCGAGCCGGAAGGGTTGATTCTCGGCCGTGTAGCGCCGGATGGCGGGCACCACGCCCGCGGTGGACACGGTGATGTTCCGGTGGCCCACCTGCAGCCCTCCGGGCTCGCACAGCAGGCGGGCCGCGCGCATCACCGCGTCGTAGTTGAGCAGGGGCTCGCCCATCCCCATGAAGACGACGTGCTGCACCGGCAGGCTCGCCTCGTCGCGGATCCGCCGGACCTGCTCGACCATCTCCCAGGCTGCGAGGTTGCGAGTGAAGCCCATTCGCCCGGTCTGGCAGAAGTCGCAGCCCAGCGCGCAGCCGACCTGCGAGCTCACGCAGACCCCGTGCTTGGTGTCGAAGAGGGGGATTCGCACCGCCTCGAATTGGCCGCCCAGGGGCGACTCGAACAGGTATTTCAGGAAGCCGTCCGAGGCCTGCCTTCGCTCCACCACCGAGAGGCGCCCCAGCGAACCCTCGCGGGCGCGCTGGGCGACCGCGCGGCGGACCTGGCGAAGCTCGCCCACCCGCTCGCGCTCCCCGGGCGCGGACAGCGCGGCGAAGACCTTTCGGGCCTCGGACTCGGTTGCGCCCGCCGCGGCGAGGTATGAACACAGCTCGGCGAAAGAGAGGTCGTTGAGCGGCCGTGGCATCATCGCGCCCTGCCCACGGCGCGTTGGCGGCGAGGGGCGTCGCACGCCAAAACAATGCGAGGGATTCGCGAGAATCCGAGGCGCCGCTCCATGATTTGAGATGGCCTGCCCGCTAGCTCTGATGCAGCTTGGTGTGCAGGAATTCGGTCAGGCGCCGGCCCAAGTCCGAGGGGATCTGCTCGGCCATCACCTCCCGGCAAACGCACGGCGTCGCCCGGTACTTGCGCAGGAAGTCGAGGCACGGCGGACAAGCCTTGAAGTGGCGATCGAGCGCGAGCTGCTCTTCCGCTGGCAGGTTTCCGTCGAGGTATTCGGCGAGCAGCTCGATGGAGTGCTGGCACGTAACCCACTCGGGAAGCGGTCTCTTTTCGCGGAAGTCGGTCAAGGTCTGCCTCTCGCAACAGCACCTCTAAGATGCCAGGATCCGGGAGGCGTTGCTCATACAACTCATCGCGGTGCGCGCTCGGATTGAGCCGGGCTCTTATAAAACGAATCGATGGCCTCGCGAAGCGCCAATCGCGCGCGGTGCAGGCGGCTCTTCACGGCCGGGACGGTGGTCCCCATGGCCTCGGCGATTTCCTCGTAAGATAGGCCCTCGATATCCTTGAGCAAAAAGACCGTCCTGTGCTCGTCGGGCAGCCCGGCGGTCGCGCGCTCGATGGCCACGCGCAGCTCGTGGTCCAGCGCCTTCTCCTCCGTGCCGCGGGACCAATCGTAAGAGGGGACGCTGAGCAGCGTGCCGTCGGCGTCGAACTTCGGGCCCGGCAACGGCTGCTGGCTCTCGGCCTCGGTCGCCTCCACCTTTTTGCGCCGCAGGCGCATCAGGCAGAAGTTGGCGCACACGCGGTAAATCCAGGACCCGAACGCCGATTCGCCGCGAAAGTTGGGCAAGTTTTGCCAGGCGCTCAGAAAGGTCTCCTGGAGCACCTCTTCGGCGTCGCTGGCGTCTTGCATCATGCGCAGCGCCAGGCCGTAGACCTTGGAGCGGTACTTCGCGACGAGCTCCTCGAAGGCCTGGACGTCGCGCCGCCGCGCGCGCTCGACGAGCTCGCGGTCTTGATCCTGGATGGGCTGATGGACGACCTCATTCACAGCTCACCTCATAGCACCTTCGACGTGTGGGACAAAGCGCCCGATCGCCGGTCGCTGCCGGTCGCTCTTCGAGCGTTTACTCGCGCGCGTCCGGGCTGGGCCGCTCCCGCGCCGAGCGTCGGCTCATCACCCGTCCGGCGCGCCGGCGCCTCTCGCGCGGGGCCACGACTGTAAGAACTGGCCAGGCCTTCGACCACGAGGCTTCGGCGTGCTCGCCCCGCTCGAGTGAGCGGGGGTCACCGGGGCAGAGGCGCCGGCCGACGCCGCGCGCCGCCCGCGGGCGAGACGTTGGGGTTGCCCGCCTCCCAGAAGCGGAGCAGCCGTCGCGCCCAGCGCCCGGCGTAGTCCACGCCGATGCGGGGGCCTCGGGCGATGCGCCCGGCGGGGCGCGCGGGCGGCGTAAGCCAGAGCGAGCCGCCGAAGAGGTCGGCGCCGTTGAAGCTCTTGTCCACGCCGAGCGCGCGGCACAGCTTGCCGGGGCCGTCGCCGAGCGACAGGCAATGGGCGACCGGCTCGATGGCACGCAGGAGCACGGCCTCGGCCACCCCCGAAGGTCCGGTGACCACGTTGAGGCAGTGGTGAACCCCATAGATGAAGTACACGTAGGCGCGCCCGGGCGGGCCGAACATCACCTCGGTGCGCGCGGTGCGGCCCTTGGAGGAGTGGCAGGCGAGGTCCGCGACACCCAGGTAGGCCTCCGTTTCCACGATGCGCCCGCGGCGGATCACCTCGCCGTCCCGCCGGGCGATCTCGCAGCCGATGAGCTCGCGCGCCACCTGGGCGGTCGGCCGGTCGAAGAACGCCTCGGGGAGCGGCGACGGGGAGGCGAGCGAGGGCATCGGCTGCATGGGAGTCCCTTGCGGCGCCGCCCGTCAAGGTCCAGGTCAATGGCGTGCGGCGATCGAGGCGAGGCGAGGCCACGCGGTGGCCGCTCGAGCTGGGCTCGATGGGGGCCGCGGCGGCGGTCTGGGCGGGGGGCGAATACGTTCGGCTGAGGCGCGCGCCGGCGCCGGGCCTGGAGCGCGAGGCGCAGCGCGCGCTCAACAAGCTGGACCGCGGCGCGCGGGAGATGTTGATGCGAGTGCGGGCGACCGCGGCCGCCGAGCGGGTTTCGGACGCGCTGGGCTTCGGGGCGGCACCGCTCGCGTGCCTCGCCGCGCTCGTGCGCGTCGACGGGCTGGGGTTGGCCTTGGTACGGGACGCGCTCAAGGTCCTGCGCGCCGTCGCGGTGACCGGCGCGCTCAACCAGGTCATCAAGTTCGCGGCGCCTCGCGAGCGGCCGTTCGCGGCAGGCGCCGCCGAGGCGCTGGGCCGGGACCGGTACGGGTCCTTCTTCAGCAATCACACCAGCGCCGTGGCGGCCATGGCGACCGCGACCGCGCGACTCGCCGCCCGTCGCGGGGCGAGCGGATGGATCGGAGCGCCGCTCTTCGCGCTCGCGCTCTTCGTCGGATACCTGCGGCTCGCGGCCGATCAGCACTACCTGACCGACGTGCTCGCCGGCGCCGCGTTCGGGACCGGCGCGGGGGCGCTGTTCATGGCCTAGCGAGGCTGCGCCTCAGACCGACGAGGCATGTTGGAGAGGGTGCGGCGCAGCCTTGCGTCGATAGTTGATAGTCAATGGTTAATAGTTCTCGGCGCAAATCCGGCTCGGCAAAACTTGACTCAGGTGCATCACGTTCGCGCCCTCAAGGCCTCTGGCGAGGCTGCGCCTCAGATGCATCCCGTTCGCGCCATGAAAGGCCTCTCGCCGCGGCGGTCCCTCTCGCGAGAGCGCCGGGTCGGCCTCGAGCGCAATCGAGGGGCCTGCGATTTCGCTAAGACCCGACCGAACGCGTCGCGCGCAACCTCCAGGATGAACGACCGCGGGCGCCGCCGCTCCCGGGGCGCTCGCCTCAGTCCGAGTCCTCGAAGGCGACCAGCTTGAACAGCAGGTCGATGACCGCCTCGTCCTCGGGGCTGACGCGGGAGAACTGGCAGCCCGCGCAGCGCAGGGCGGGGTTCTTGTCGTGACCGGACCAGCGCACCACCGCCTTGAGGTGGAGCTTTTCGGACTGGAGCCCGGGGACCTGCGGAACGCGGACGTCGAGGTCGAGCTTCTTGCCCGGCGCGAGCTCCTTCTCGGTCAGCAGGAGGAGGCCCTCCGCGCTGAGGTCTGCCAGGCGGCCGAGGGGCTTGCCGCTCTTCCGGTCGAAGACTTCGAGGTAGTAGACGAGGTGCCTGCGCTTCTGGCGGCGCTTCTCGGCCATGGGACCTCCAATCGCTCCCTCCAATTCAAGACGTAGCACACCCGGCGACAGGGCGGCGGACCCGGCCAGAGTGAGCCGGCGCGTGGCGGCGGGCGCGAGGTGTGCTTGAATCGCCGCCCACCATGGCCGCCGAGCCGAGCTCCGCTCTCGAAAGTCCGCCGTTGCCTCCCCCGCCGACCTCCGGGCCGCCGAAGCAGGCGAGCGCCCTGCGCTCCACCCTGCTCGTCTCCGCGGGGACGCTGGCCTCGCGCCTGCTCGGCCTGGTGCGCGAGCAGCTCTTCGCCGCGCTCTTGGGCGCGGGCTACTTCGCCGACGCGTTCGTCGCCGCGTTCCGCATCCCGAACCTCCTTCGCGACCTGTTTGCCGAGGGCGCGCTCTCGGCGGCGTTCGTCCCCACCTTCGCCAAGGTCGACAAGGAAGAGGGACGCGCGGCCGCCTATGCCCTGGCGAACCGCGTGGTCGGTGCCATCCTGGTCGTCGTGGGGGCCGTCGCCCTGGCCGGCATCGCCTTCGCCGCGCCGCTGGTCCGCGCGCTCGCGCCCGGTTTTTCGGCGGTCCCCGGCAAGCTGGAGCTGACCGCCCAGCTCGCGCAGCTCATGATGCCGTTCCTGCTCGTCGTCTCGCTGGCGGCGTTGATGATGGGCATGCTCAACGCGCGCGGCATCTTCGGCCGCCCGGCGGTCGCCCCGGCGCTCTTCAACGTCGCCGCCATCGCCGTCGGCGTGGGCCTCTGGCTCGCCGGCGCCACGCCGCAGGTCGCGGTGGTGGGCTGGTCGCTGGGCACGATCGTCGGCGGCGCCGCGCAGCTCGCGGTGCAGCTGCCGCCGCTCTTCGCCGACGGCTTTCGCATCCGGCCGCGGCTGGCCGGGAGCCTGGCAGACCCGAACGTGCGCAGGATGGCCCGGCTCATGGCGCCCGCCACGGCGGGCCTCGCCGCGACCCAGCTGAACATCTTCATCAACACCCAGTTCGCGAGCGGGCAGCCCGGCGCCGTCTCCTGGCTCAATTACGCCTTCAGGCTTATGTACCTGCCCATCGGCCTGTTCGGCGTAGCCATCGCCACCGTGACCGCGAGCGGGCTGGCGCGCAGGGCGGCCGAGAAGGACCTCGCCGGCCTGAAGGCGGCCCTGAGCCAAGGCATGCGGCACGTGGCGTTCCTCACCGTGCCGTCCACCGTGGGGCTCGCGGTGCTCGCCGAGCCCATCGTCGGCCTCATCTACCAGCACGGCCGGTTCGGCCCCGCCGACACGAGCGCCACCGCCGTCGCGCTCATGGGCTATTCGCTGGGGCTCTACGCCTACTCCGGGGTGAAGGTCGTGGCGCCGGCGTTCTACGCGCTGGACCACTCGCGGCTCCCGGTCATGGCCTCGGCCGCGGCGGTGGCAACAAACCTCTTGCTCAACCTCGCCGCCCACCGCTGGTTGGGGAGCATGGGGCTCGGCTATCTGGGGCTCGCCGCGGGGACCTCGCTGGGCGCCCTGGTCAATCTGGGCGTGCTGAGCCTGTCGTTCCGAAGCTTCACCCGCGAGGTCGCGGGGCCCGGCGGGCTCTTCGCCCAGCTCGCCAAGGTGCTCCTCGCCTCGGCGCTGATGGGGGCCGCCGTCCTGCTCGCCATTCGCGGGTTCGACGCCGCGCTGGTCGCTCGGGGCATCGGCGCCCGGGTCTTTTGGGTGCGCCTCGCGCGGGTCGCCGGCGGGGTGCCGCTCGGCGCGCTGCTCTATGCCGCGCTCTGCCGCGCGCTGGGCATCGGCGAGATGGAGGAGATCCTGGCGGCGCTGAGGCGGCGGAGGGCGCGGCGCCAGGGCGCGTGAGTCGAGGGCGCGGCAGAGCGCCCGTCCCGAGCGCTGGCGACCTCGGCTCGCTCCGCGTTCCTGTGCGCCGATCGACTCGGGTCAGTCCGTCTCCGCCGCGCGCGGGGCCGCAAAGACGCCTCGGATGAAGTCGTCGAGCGTCTTGCCCGGCTCGTCGACGAAGGGCGAGTCGAGCTCGACATTCCGCATCCGGTCGAGGCGGAAGCTCCGGAAGTCGCCGCGGAGCTCGCACCACGAGGCCATGGAGAAGACCTTGCCCCAGAAGGCGACGCCCAGCGGGCGCACCGTCCTCGAGGTGGCGCGCTCGCCGCGGTCGACGTAGTCGAACCGCAGGCGCCGCTTTCGGCGGACGGCCTCGCGCACGGCGCCCAAAGAACCCGCGGCGCGGCCGGGGTGGAGGGCCGGCGACAAGAGCTCGCGGGTTGCGATCCGGGCGCGCAACTTCTCCGGAACCACCCGCTCGACCTTGGCGAGCAGAGACTCGGCGGCGCGCGCCAGCGCTGGGTCGGCCCAGCTCTGCACCACCCGCGCCCCGAGCACGAGCGACTCGACCTCCTCCTCGTCGAACATGAGCGGCGGCAGGTCGAAGCCGCGCGCGAGCGCGTAGCCCACGCCGGCCTCGCCGCGGATGGGCACGCCCGAGAGCGAGAGGTCGCGCACGTCGCGGTAGACGGTGCGCTCCGAGACCTCCAGCTCGCGGGCGAGACGGCGCGCTGTGACGAGCCGGCTTCGCCGGAGCAGCTGGACGAGGCGAAAGAGCCAATCGGCGCGGCGCATGCCTGGACTCTCGCACTAGGGCTTGAGGTATTGCCAGAGCGCGAAGGCTGCGCCCCCCGGGTCGCGCAGCACCGCCAACACGGCCTGATCCGACACGGGCGTCGAAGGGAGCAGCACGGTCGCTCCCAGCCGCTGCGCCTTTTCGACAGCGCCGTCGAGCGCGGCGACGTTGATGTACGGCAGCCAGTGCGGCGGGCGGTCGTCCTTCATCATGCCGCCCCGGGCCTCTCCCTCGCCTTGAATGTCGAAGTAGGCGAGCTCGGGGATGGGGGACTTCTCGAACTTCCACTCGAACATCTCGCCGTAGAATTTGCGGCACTTCTCGGTCTCGGCGGTGTGGAGCTCCACATAGCTGAAGAGATTGGACATGGCACTTCCCTTGGAACGCGGGCGCCGGGATTGGCGCGTGCGATGAGCAAGGTGGCTTTGGGCTCCTGACAGCGTCGTGTCAGGAGCCTCGCCCGCGCTTGTCGCGGGACGGGTCCCGCGGCCACCATGGTTCGGGAGCATCGCGAGGAGAACCCCCATGGACCGACGCGAGCGGTACGAAGCGCTGGCGGCAAAGGGGGGCGCCTCGGCCGACGAGGTGCTCGAGTTCTACGACGAGCTCCCTCCGGTGCGCGTCGACGAGCTCCAGGGGCGATGGAGAGGGTCGGAGCTTCCCACCGGACACCCGATGGACGGGCTGCTCGAGGCCTGCCGATGGTACGGCAAGGAGTTCATCGACGCGGAGCGCGTCCACCCGCTGCTCTTCTCGACCTCGTCGGGCAAGGTCTTCAGGGTCGACCCTCGCCGGATCCCCATGGGCCTCGCGGCTCGGATGCCGAGGGGGAAGGCGCTGCGGTGGCTCTTTTCCGCAGCGAGCCCCTTTCTTCGGACCGACCGGCCCAAGGCGCGGCTGCGCAGGGTGGAGTACCGCGGGAAGGTGAGCGCTGCGATGATCTACGACGACCTGCCCATCCTTGACGCCTTTCGGCGCGTTGACGCCAGTGTCTTGCTCGGAGCGATGGATTTTCGCGGGGAGGCGAGGCCCTTCATTTTTGCGTTGATGCGGGAGTAGGTGCGGCCGGGGAGGGGAATCGAGAAGCCGGGGCGGGATCGGGACCGGGTGGGGTGCGTTTGCGGGGACGGGGACGGAGACGAACGGGGCACGGTTCACGGTTCACGGTTCACGGTTCACGGGCGCGGGCCGACCCGTGCTCGGGCTCGAAGAGAGGCCGCGCCCGAACCCGTCCCGCACCTGGTTTGTCACTTCGCCGCGAATGCGGAACCCAGGCCGAACAGAGGCCGCGCTTCCTGGCGCACGCCTGAGGCGGCCCGCCCCAATCAGCCCGCGGCGCGCCCCTCGCCCGTGCGCAGGGGGCGCAGCGCGGCGTCGCAGTCGCCGCAGCGCGCGGCGCCCGCGCGGAAGGTGGAGGAGCAGAGCGGGCAGTAGGACTCGGCGAGCGGATCGGCGGCGGCGGGGTCCGCGAGGAGCGGCTCGAGCGGTTCGTTCAACTGCTCGAGGACCCGCGTCCAGTGCCGTCGCTCGAGCTCCCAGGGCCCCTCGGGATCCGCCGCGAGCTCGCTCGAGAGCGCAATCCGCCGCAGCTCCTGGCGCGCGAGGACCCGAAACTCGTCCCTGGGGAGGAGGGCCGCGGCCAGCGCGGACCCGTGGAAGCGCAGGTAGAGATCGCGGGAGAGGTGGACCAGCGGGTGGAGCGCCGAGAACGGCAGGAGGACGAGCGGGGCGACGCGCTTGCCTATCTCCGCCGCCCGGCACCCCGACCGCCTGAGGAGCGCCGCCGCCAAGGCGCCGTTGACGGCCATGAGCCCCAGCGCCGCGAGCGCGAGCAGAGAGAGGTCCAGCTGCAGCTTCGGCTCCAGGAAGACCTGCCACGGCAGCGCGCCGAAGACGAGCAGGAAGAAGAGCCACGCCACGGCCTGCACGAACGGGCCGAACGCGCGGCGGGCGGCGCGCATCTTCTGGAGTGCCGCGAGGTCCGTCGACTCTGCAAGGTGGGCCTCGAGCGCGGCGGCGCGGCGGCCGGGGTCGAGGCGGCGGAGCGACTCCAGGCGCGCGGCGATGGACGCGGCGCTCTCCGGCGTCGGCGCCACCGCTACGAGCACGTCGCCGGCGAACACTTTCTTGCGCTCGGCGACCACCTCGCCCAGGCCCGCGAGCTCGAGCGTGCACAGGTCGCCGGAGCCGAAGATGCGCGGCGCGTAGGGCCGGCGCGGGTCGGCGAACCAGAGGCGGTCGCCGTGGAGCCAGAGCGGCAGCGCGTGCGAGCCGATGGCCTCCGCGCTCGGCCAAGGCGGGAGCACCCCGAGCCCGCTGGTCATCAACCGGAAGCGCCGCCCACCCGACGCGAAGAGCAGGTGGTGGCGCCCTAAGTTGACCGCCAGCTCGAGGGCATAGAAGGCCGCGAGGTAAGGCAGGATGTCGGCGAGCAGCTCCTGCATCGCCGAAAGCTACGAGTCCGAGCCGCTCGCGGGGCCCGAGCCGCTCTTGGAATCCGAGCCGCTCATGCGGCCGCGTCGCCCGCCGGTGAAGAGGCGCTTGATGCTCGCCCCGACGCCGGCGATGGCCACGACCACCAGCTTCCAGGCCTTGGCGAGGAACTTGCCGAGCACCGCGAAGAGCCCCAGCTTCACCGCCGCCGCGCCCGCGCCGGCCGCGACCAGCGCCGCGAGCCCGTACTGCGCCACCTTGTCGCCCTGGCGAAACTCGGCGTAGGTCTTGCCCGACTTGAAGCTGAACTTCGAGAGGAGCTTCTCCGCCGCCACCTTGGAGGCGTCGAGGTTCTCCGGCGCGTCGGCGAGGGTCACGGACATGTACCCCTCGCGGCTCAGGATGCGGATGTTGTAGTTCACCACGTCGCTGCCGTCGTCGCTCTTGGCGAGCAGCGCCCACGTGAAGTTGTGCGTCTTCGAGTCGTAGGTGGGCTTCTGCTTCCAGCCGATGACGTGGAGGGCGGGGATGTTTCGCGTCTGGCGCTCTTTGTTGGCTTCTTCGGTCCCCTCGGTGATGGACTTCAAGAGCGCGTCGGCGTCAATCTTGTCTTTCTCGTCGTCCTTCACGTGGCCGACGTCGCTGTATTCGAAGACGAGCAGCCAGGTGTCCTTCTTGTCGGTGGGGGCGACCAGCCCGACCTCGTTTCCGTTCGGCTGGTTGCCCATGGCGTAGAGCAGCCGCCGCGCGTCCGAGGAGCCGACGAACCGGTGGGACTCTTCGAGGGTGAGCTCCGCGAGGTTGTTCCCGAGGTCCACCTTGGCCGGCCCCTTGGTCCACTTGACGGCCTCGTGGCCTTGCCCGGTGACGGCCTGGCTGGGAGCGCCGTCATCGTCCTTGGCCGGCGCCTCGGCGCCGAAGGCTGGGAGGCAGAGAAAGAGCGCGACGGCCCCGGCGACGGCGGGGGCGCGAGGGAAGAACGACATGGAGAGTCCTCCGGCGTGAGCGGACAGTGGGCGGTGCGAGGCGCGCAGTTTAGCCAAGCGCGCGGCTTGGCGCCAACCGCCGGTCGCCTGCCTCGCACGGCCTGGGCACAAGGGCGCTCACGGGCGCTCGAGCCGTCGGACGAACGCGAGCAGCTCGGCGACGTCGAAGGGCAGTATTCTCAAGCCTCGAAATCGCCTCGCCGCTTCGTCCTCATGAAGCTCTGCGGGCGGCCCGGTGCTATGGTCCGAAGCCCCCGGCGCTGCGAGCGCTGAGAGGGAAGGACGATGCCCCTGCCGATCGCCGCTTCACGACCGCTCGACGACGGCAGGCGCGCATGGCTTGCCTTCGCGTTGGGCGTTGCCGCCATCGTCCTGGCCTCCCGCGCCGTGGTGGCGTCCAGCGGCTTTCGCGCGCGCCCGTCGCTCATCGGCCTCGGCGTCGCGTCGGACCTGACGCTCACGCTCGCCGCCGTGGCCTGGCTGACGTTGGTCCGCACGGGCCGGCTCTCGCCGGCCTCACTGGTCGCGGTCGTCTCGGCGGGGGTCGGCATCGCCGCCGCGCTCCTGCCGCCGGGGGCGGTCCCCGGCGTCCGCTCCGCCGCGCGCGTCGCCGTGCCCGGGCTCGAGGTCATCCTCCTGAGCTGGGTGCGCGGGCCGCGCTCGACGTCCGCCGCTCGCTGCGCGAACGCGGGGACGACCTCCCTCTCGAGGACCTTCTGCGCGCCGGAGCGCAGAGGAGCATCGGTCGCCATCGCGGCATCGACACCCTGATCACCGAGCTCTCCTTCCTGGGCATGGCGCTCTTCTCGTGGCGGAGCGCGCCGCACGTGCCCGCGGGCGCCGCGCCGTTCACCGTCCACCGCACCTGCGGCCTCGGCGCGGTCTTCGCCGGGCTCGTCCTCGCGAGCGTGGCGGAGACGCTCGGGGCCCACTTCCTCATCGCGCAGTGGAGCTCGCGCGGCGCTTGGCTCTCGACGGCCGCTTCGGCCTACTTCGTGGTCTGGCTCCTGGGCGACCTCCGGGCGATGAGGCTCCGGCCCATCCTCCTCGAGCGCGACCGGCTGCGCGTCCGCATCGGGCTGCGCTGGCGGGCGGAGGTCCCGCTCGCCTCCATCCGGAAGATCTGCGCCGGCCCCGACCCGCTTCGGCACCGCACGTGCGCCGTGGCCTCGCCGCTCGGCGGACCGAACCTGTATTTGCACCTGGACGGGCCGGCGGTCCTGGAGGGGCCCCTGGGGCTTCGCCGCCGCGGCGACTGCCTGGGGCTCAGGGTCGACGACCCCGAGGCGCTGCGGCGGGCCATCGCCGAGCGTCGGCCAGGGGTCGGCTGAGGCCGCTCACCGGCACGCGCGCTCTTCTCGGCGCGGGTCGCCTCCGCTCGAGGCGGCACCTCGCCTCGGCCGCCGCCTTCCGGTGCTGGCTCATGGCGCACGAAACCCGCGCCGTTGAGCTCCGGTGGCGTTCTGTCGAAAGGGTGCTAAGCGCGGCGGTTTGACCTTCGAGGAACGGATCGAGTATTCCGACGTATTCGCAAAGTGAGCGACGGTTCGAGGGGACCGTATCGACGAGCAGCTTCGCGAGCGATGTACTCGCGAATGTGGCTGTCGAGTGATCCAGCCAGTGGAATGTCGTTCTTCTTGCCGCGCGGCACCATGGGCGGCATTTTGCGCTCTCAACCTGCGGAAGAGATAAGACGGCCAGATCAAGCTCCCGCCCGACATCCTCGTCCAGGTCCACAAGGACTTCGGTGCGGAAACGGGAAAAGTACTCGAGATACTCGCGAGCGCGCTTTCCGAAGCGAAAGCGAGTGCTCCGTTGCGTGGTTTTCCTGGTGAAGGGCAAGCTCGGCTTCTTCGAGGCAAGGGCCTGCACCCGCTGATGGACGGCCATCGCCATGTCTTCGAGCGCTTCGGCTCAAGAAAGCGGCGATGCTCGAGACCCGAGCCCGTTGCCCACGGTGCCCGAGCCCAGGATCTCGCCGGCGTATAGAGTCTCGCTGCGCGAGACGTAGGCGACGACGTCCTCCCAGCGGTAATGCGCATCCACCTCGCCAAGGCGAGCGGTCAGCAGCGCGAGGCGGTGAGGCCGCGCCCGGCCCCGACCTGGCGGCGCGGGCGCGACTTCACCGGACCGCCTACGTGCACTGGCCGTTCTGGCACGTCTGCGGCGACTGGCACTGCGAGTCGCTCGTGCAGCCGACCTGGCACGTGCCGCCCTTGCAGATCTTCCCGGTGCCGCACTGCGAGTCGGCGGTGCAGCCGGTCTTGCATTGGCCGCTCTGGCAGATCTGCCCGGTGGTGCATTGCGAGTCGCTCACGCAGCCCGGCGCGCATTGGCCGTTGATGCAGAGGTTGCCGGGGGTGCACTGGCTGTCGCTGACGCAGCCCGGCTTGCAGGCCCCTCCCTGGCAGAGGTCGCCGGTCGGGCACTGGGCGTCCTCGACGCAGCCCATTGCGCACGCGCCCGATCGGCACACCTGGCCCGATGGGCACTGCGAGTCGCCGGCGCACCCGGGCGCGCAGCCGCCGTCGACGCAGAGGTCGCCCGATGGGCACTGGCTGTCGGCGGCGCAGCCCACGACGCAGGCGTGGTTGCGGCAGACCTTGCCGGCGCCGCACTGTGTGTCGGAGGTGCAGCTCGCGTAGCAGCGGCCCGCCTGGCAGACCTGGCCCGAGCCGCACGCCGCGTCGTCGGCGCAGCCGGGCACGCAGCCTCCGGAGTCGCAAATGACATTGGTGCCGCTGCACTGCGTGTCCTGCTGGCAAGCGGCGCGGCAGTGGCCGCTCAGGCAGACGTCGCCGGAGGCGCAGGTGGTGGCGTCGGTGCACGCTGCGCCGCAGATGCCGTCCTGGCAGTAGGTGCCCGAGGCGCAGCCCGAGTCGGCGGTGCACGGGGTGCGGCAGATGCCCGCGCGGCAGACCTGCCCCGTCCCGCACGCGGAGTCAGCGGTGCACCCGGCGCAACACCTTCCGGACTGGCAGACTTCGCCCGAGCTGCAATTGGAGTCCTTCTGGCACGCGGAGACGCACCGGCCCGACTGGCACAGCAGCTCCAGGGCGCACTGGCTGTCAGCGGTGCAGGCGGCGGTGCACAGCCCCGACGAGCAGTAGTCGCCGGCGGGGCAGTCCGCGTCGGCCGAGCAGGTCGTGCGGCAGTAGCCCCGGGTGCAGGTCGAGCCCGAGGGGCAGTCGGAGGCCGAGGCGCAGGGCGTGAGGCCGCCGCCGGAGGCGCAGATGTGGTTCGTGCACGTGGAGCCGGTGGGGCAGCCCGAGTCGGCGACGCAGATGATGCCGCAGATGCCGTTGACGCAGTCCTCGCCGGTGGCGCACTGCGCGCTCGCGGTGCAGCTCTGGGAGGAGACCACGCAGGCTCCCTGGACGCAGCGGAGGCCCGTGCCGCACGAGGCGTCGGTCGTGCACGCGGTCAGGCACTGGCCCACCCGGCATCGCTGCGTCGACGAGCAGTCGCCGTCGGACGTGCAGCGGCCGGGGGTGCACTGGGAGTGGATGCACCATTCCGTCGGAGCGCAGTCGGTGCTCGAAGTGCAGGAGGTGGGCGGTGCCCCGTCGACGCAGGTGAACTGGTCGTTGCAGTGGCGGTTCGACCCGCAGTCGCTGTCGAAATAGCACGACGTATTTCCGCAATCGTCGCCACAAGAGTGGTGATGGTGGTCGTCGACCAGGCATACGCAGCCTGGTACCACCGCCGCACCGACGAGGAGCGGCAGGAGCGCGAGTCTCTTGGTCATTGGGTCTTCTCCGAGAAAGACGAATGGAGCAGAAAGGCGCTCCGCATTTAGCAACCGTTGTGCCACGACGGCGGCGCGGCCAACCTGCGGCAGTCCCTCAAAAACCGGCTGGCTCGCGGCGCGATGGAAAGCCGGCGGACCCTCCGAGAACGACAGGCCAGTCAGCATCCCTCGAAGCCGAGCAAGCGTGACCTCGACGCTGCCGCCGAGGTTCCATCCACGCGGGGGAAGCGCGGCGGTATGTTCACCGGAGAGCATTCGCCCTGGATGACCCGAAAGATTCTTAATATGTCGCTGAAAATAAAGACCGCTCGCTCCTCGGGGCCGGCCGAGGAGCGAGCGGAGGAAGCCCACCGATTGGGCCCCCAACCATCTTTCGAATCGGGCGCGCACTCATTCCACGGACTTTGCGCGCCGCGATTGCCGCCAGGGCGCTCGCTCGAGGGGCTCCAGGAGCGCCGGGGTGATTGCGGCCTTGCGTGCCCTGATGAATTAGCAACCCATGTGCCACGCGGCTCGCGCGCCGGAATTGTCGCCCAAGAGCTCATGCGGACTGGGCAATCGATTGAAAGCCCGCGGGCAGGACAAAGGCTTTGCGCGGCCGTTTTCGGACAGCGCTGTCAGACCGTGTGAGGGCGATCACTCGAGAAGCCCGCGCGCTCCGTGAGGGAGATCACGCGGGAAACGCCCGTCACTCGATTTCGCGGCGCAGAAAGCGGCCGCGGATGGCGTCGGCGACGCGAAAGCTGTTGGCCAGGATGGTGGGCGTGGCCGGGACGCCGCCCGACGTCGGCATGAAGCTGCCGTCGGTGACATAGAGGTTCTTCACCTCGTGCGCCTGGCAGTTTCTGTCCAGCACCGAACGCGACGGGTCGTCGCCGAAGCGGCAGGTGCCGTGCTGGAGGTGAAAGGTGGTGGTGCCCCACGTCCAGGCGGTGACGCGCTTGGGCGCGGGCCGCATGGCGCGGAAGACCTCGATGCCTCGCTTGACCATGGCGGTGTTGGTCGCCACGTCAGCGGGGTGATGCTTCAGGTGAATGCGCGCCGCCGAAAGGCCCCAGCGGTCCTTCACCTCGGGGTCGAGGTCGACGAATGCGCCTCGCCAGGGCAGGAACTCGCCGAAGATCTCCACTTCCATCCAGAGCTCGTCGTGGAAGTACTTGTGCATCCGGTCTTTGAGGGCCTGGCCCCAGAGCGCGCTTTCGGAATCCTTGAAGAGCCGGACCGCGGCGTTGATGGGGTTCACGTGGTGGAGAATGAAGTTGTACGTCCCGCCTTTGGGCAGGACGAGGCCGGACTTCTCCATCCAATAATCGTCCTGAATAGAGCGCTGCAGGAACGGCAGCTCCATGTCCCTGGGGCCCAGACGCGCGATGAGCTCGGCGCGGTCGAAGATGGCCGTCGCCTTGCCGAAGGTGGAGAACGTGAGGTTCTTGCCCACCAGCCCGCTGCCGTTGGCGAGCCCGGAGAGCAGCCACAGCCGCGCGCTCTGGACGGCGCTCGCTGCGAGCACCACCACGCGCGCCAAGACCCGCCGGACGTCGCCCTTCTCGTCCCGGTACTCGACGCCGCTCGCCCGGCCCTGTCCGTCCACCAGGATGCGCGTGACCATGGCCCGCGGGCGGATCTCGCAGCGGCCGGTCGCCTCGGCCTCGGGGATGAGCGTCGCGAGCACGCTCGACTTCGAGGTGTTCTCGCAGCCGTAGTCGCCGCAGAAGCCGCACAGGTTGCACGCCGGCCGGTTGCCGTACGCCCGCGTGAGGACCGCGCGCGGCGTAGGGAAAGGGTGGAGCCCCAGGCCGCGCGCCGCCTCGTCCACGAGCTGTGCCGCGGGGTGCGGCTTGAGGGGCGGCAACGGGTACGGGCGCCGCGGCGGGTCGAACGGGTTCGTCCCCGCCCGCCCCGAGACGCCCATCTTCACCTCGACGAGGTCGTAGTAGGGCGTGAGCTCGTCCAGGGTGATGGGCCAGTCGGCCAGATCGGCGTCGGCGAGGCCGCCCGTCAGCGTGGCGAGCTTCAGGTCGCTCTCTTTGAAGCGATAGGTGAAGCCGCTCATGTGGACGGTGGCCCCGCCCACGCAGGTCCCCGTCCAGCCCTCGCGCGTGCGCCGCGCTTTTAGATCGTCGCCCTTGACGAGCGTGTTCGGGTCCTCGCTCGGGTACGGCGCCCAGAAATCGCGCAGGCAGATGGCGACCTCGTCGTGGACGAAGTCGCGCAAGGCGTAGTACGGGCCCTTGTCCAGCATCACCACCCGCGCGCCCGCCTGCGCGAGCGTCAGCGCGACCGGCGCGCCGCCCGCGCCGCTCCCGATGACCACCACGTCCGCCTGGTCCGCCGCAGCCATCAGTCGTTGAACCCTTCTTCCGGGTGGACGATCCGCTGGAGCGTCTTGGGCGACCACCAGCACGCCTTGAAGCCGATGAACTCCCAGCCCACGCCGTTCCGGTTCCCGCCGTATTTCGGGTCGCCCAGAAACCCCTCCAGCGTCAGCGTCACCAGCCGGCCGAAGAACCCGGCACCGTCGAAGCCTGAGCCCTTCACTTCGCCCTTCTGGAAGCGCTTGAGGACCGCGTCCTGCGCCTCGCCCGCGCAGGCGGCGAAGTCTTTGCCGTGCATCTCATGTGCGACCCGGTCGAGGTGCTGGACCGCGAGCGAGAACTCCTTCTTCACGCCGGCGAAGACGCGGTCCTTGGCCATCCAGTAGCGCATGTGGTCGACCACGCCGGCCTCGACGGCTCCGGGCAGCACCCGTTCCATGGCCGCCGAGAGCGCCCGAAGCTCGGCGGGGTTGAAGGGCGCCTCGGGTCTTCCGGCCTCAGGCTCCTTGCGGCGGCAGCCGAGGGCGCCAGTCACCGCGCCCGCCGAGGCGAGGCCGAAGAAGCCGACCAGGACCTGCCTGCGACTGCACTTCATAAGGTCGCTCCCGAGGCGCCGTGGCAGGCCGCGCACGCGCCGCGCTGCTCCTCCACGAAGGGACAGGCCCCGCCGAGCTCGCCCGGCGTGGGGACGGCCTCAGCGTGGCAGCTCGCACAGGCGAGCGAGTCCTTGTGCGCCTCGATGTAGACACATCGATGGCCGAGCCGCCCGCTCGCTTTGCCCGCGGGGCCCGCGTGGCAGGAGGCGCACGGGAGCTCGGCCAGCGCCGCGCGCTTCGCCCGGGCGCTGCAGTCGCCGCGGTCAGCGGTGGGGAGCGCCAAGCTCTCCAGGAAGACGAGCAGATCTTCGAGCGAGCCCGGGTCGGCCGCGAAGGTGTGCGCGAACGATGGCATGGTCGAGCCCTTCTGACGGCGCGAGGGCTCGAGGAGCGCGATTTCGAGGTAGGCAGGGCTCTTGCGGCCGATGGCGCGCAGGTCCGGCCCGAAGTCCCAGCCGCCGCGCCCGTTCCCCTGGAGCGGGTGGCAGACCGCGCAGCCCAGCTCGGTGAAGAGCGCGGCGCCGCGGGCGAGGTGCTCCATGCCCGGGCGGTCGCCGGGCACGTGGCACTGGGCGCAGCTCGCCTGCAGGTGCGGGCCCTTCAGGCGTGGGTCGGGGCGGTCGGTCCCGGGCGCGGCGTGGGCCGCGTGGGCCGTGAGCGCCCGCGGCGAGCCGCCGTGGCAGGCGCCGCAGCCCATCCGCTCCGGCGGATGTCGCGCCAGGGACAGCGAGTGGCCGCCGGCGAGCCCGGCCTTCGGGTGGCACGTCAGGCAGCGGTCGACCTGGCCCTGACAGGTCTCCACCTGCGCGATGCCGCGCCCGGCGCCGGCCCGCTCTTGGACAAGCCGCCACTCGGGGCGCGCGGCACGCGCCAGGGCCACGCCGATCACCGCCGCGAGGGCGATGGCCGCGGCCGTGAGGGCGCCGCGCCACCTTCGCGCGGAGGTCGCGAGGTCAGTCGGCACGGGGCCAGGCCTCCCAGGGCCAGGTGAGCGCCCACCCGGGTCCGCGGCACAGGCCCACGCCCAGCGCGCCGACGACGGCCACCGCCAGGACGGCCAGGAGCGCGAGGCAGGCGACGCGCGTCGAGCCGGTCGCGAGGCCGCTGGCGACGAACGCGGCGAGCGCGGCGGCGAGCATCCCCGCGGCGGGGTTCAAAAGGTCGGGCGCCGGGAGGGCCGCGCCGGAGGCGCCCAGCGCCGTCAGCCCCGCGAACGCCAGCGCGCCGAAGAGCGCGGAGAGCGCCACCGCGCCAAGACCTTGGGCGCCCTCGAGCCAGCGGCCCGCCCCCGCGTCCTCCCGATCCGCGAAGGGGAGGCCGAGGAGCGCCAGAGCGAGCGCGGCGGGAAAGAGGAGGCCGCCGGCGAGGGCCGAGGCGCTGACCAGCTCTTGGAGCCACAGGAAGTACCAGGGCGCCTTCTCCGGGTCGGACGGCACGTGGAGATTGGCAGGAGGGCCGAGCGATGCCGGGAAGAGGAGCGCCGCCAGCCCCGCGAGGGCGGCGAGGGCCACGGCGAGCGCCGCCTCGCGCAGCACCAAATGCGGCCAGGCGCTGATGAGGCCGTCGCCCCGGCGCGTGCCCGCGAGCCCGCCGTCCTTGCGGAGGCGGAACAGGTGCAGCGCCGCGAGGGCGGCGATCGCGGCCGGCAGGACGGCCACGTGGAGCGTGTAGAAGCGCAGGAGCGTCGCCGCGCCGACGGCGGGGCCGCCCAGGAGCAGCCGCTTGGCGAAGGGGCCAGCGAGCGGGACGTGGTCGAACAGCGCGGCGCTCACGTTCACGGCCCAATATGAGAGCTGGTCCCAAGGCAGGAGGTAGCCGGTGAAGGCGAGCGCAAGCGTCGCGCCGAAGAGCCCCAGGCCGACGAGCCAGTTGAGCTCGCGCCGCCGGTAGGAGGCGGTGGCGGCGACGCGCGCGAGGTGGAGCGTGGCCGAAAGGACCATGGCGTGCGCCGACCATCGGTGGAGCGCGCGCAGGAAGGAGCCCAGCGCCGCCGCGTGCTCCAGGTCCTGCATCGAGCCGTAGGCGCCCTGCGGCGTGGGCGCGTAGTAGGCCATCAGGAGCCCGCCGGTGGCGCCGAGGATGAGGAACAGTGTGAGCGAGGCGATCCCCAAGCCGAACGTCGAGGAGAGCCGCAGCGTGCGCTCCGAGACCTGGAGCGCGTGGAGGTGGCCCCAAAAGCCGCGCCTCAGGGGTCGCGCCGCGACCTCTCCGTCCGGCTCCGCGCCCGGCGACAGGGCTCGGCCCAGGTTTGCGGGGAGCTCGCGGGCGCTCTGTAGAAGCGAGGCGAAGAAGGGCGTCATCGGGGCCTTGGCGGCGCGAGAGCCCACCATATCAAGCGTTGCGAGAGTACGCCGGCAGTTGGGGCTCGGGGCGAGAGCCCCGATAGAGCGAAGGCCGGCCATGCCGGCCCCGAGCGGACCGAAAGTACTTCTGCAACGGTCCATCGTTGCGAGAGTACGCCGGCAGTTGGGGTTCGGGGCGAGAGCCTCGATAGAGCGAAGGCCGGCCATGCCGGCCCCGAGCGGACCGAAAGTACCTCTGCGACGCTCCATCGTCGGCCGAAGGGGCCGCTCTCAAGCGGCGCTTCAAGAGCGAGTCGCCCCGGGCGCCTTCAGCGGCCCGGGCGCTGCGGAACCTGTCGCACGGGCATTGTTGACCAGCCGTGTTACGTGTAGGTTCGCGCTCTCCTGGAGGCTTTCCTTGGCATACCATCCCTGGCATGACGTCGAGCTCCCTCGGTTCATCGAGGACCCCATCCCCGCGGTCATCGAGATTCCCACGGGCTCGAAGGTGAAGTACGAGCTCGACAAGCCTTCCGGGCTTTTGCGCGTCGACCGGATCCTGTTCTCGGCGGTCCACTACCCGGCGAACTACGGCTTCGTGCCGCGGACCTACTGCGACGACGGCGATCCTTTGGACATCCTGGTCTTCTGCCAAGAGGCCATCGTCCCGCTCGCCATGATGAACGCCAGAATCATCGGCGTCATGCGCATGCGGGACGACAAGGGCGAGGACGACAAGCTCATCGCGGTGAGCGCCGACGACCCCGAGTACGCGACCTACTCGGAGCTCGCCGAGTTCCCCGAACATCGGGTGCGCGAGCTCAAGCGCTTCTTCGAGGACTACAAGGCGCTGGAGCACAAGAAGGTGCTGGTGCGCGAGCCGCAAGGGCGCGCCGAGGCGCTCACCGTCCTGCGCGGCGCGCTGAAGCTCTACGACTCCGAGCGCGATCGGCTCATGGGTCCGCCGCGCGCCGAGGGCAAGCCTCCTCGGAAAGCCGCGGCCAAGAAGCGCTGAAACCAAAGGCGGGCGGAGCCGAGGCGATCTGCGCTCGGCTCTGCTCGACCGGCGAGAGTGGGCCGCGGCGGGTGTCCTTCCGCGCGGCCATTTCGCTCATCGCGAGCAAAGGCGCGCAGTGCCATGGCAGAGGGGCTCCCCATGGGCTCACGCGGCTCTTGCCCTCGCTTCGCTGCGTGCTCGGGCTGAATGGACTGGCTCGTCGAAGTTTCGGACCTTAGGGCGCCAGGGGACGATGAGGACGTGCCCCGCCTTTCCGCTCCACGCTGATCTCGCAGCCCGGAGCTCCTTGGATTCATAGCGCTCGCCAGGTGAGAACGGGGCCCGTGCCGCTGCCGGGGGCTGCCTCTTTCGCTTGGAGAGCCTCAATCTTGCTGCGCCGCCAGGCCGGAGATCGCCCGGGCTCATTGGAGCGCGCCGGTCGGCCGTCGGCCCCAGGCGCGGGCGGAGGGGCTTTCGGCCCTTGCCAGCCCGCCGCCTCGGTGTGATAGCGGTGGCCAACCCATGATGCTCGCCGCCGCAACCTCGCTGCTCCTCACTCTCTCCGCCGCTCCGGCGCAGGCCTCGGCTTCCGAGCCGCTGGCTTCGGCGAGCGTGCCGGGACACCTCAAGCTGGTGTTCCACGGCAACGTGGTGCTGCCCGAGGAGGTCTACCTCGCCATCTTGAATCTGCCGCCCAACGCGCCGGCGACCGAGGCGACGGCGGCGAGCGTCCGCGACGCGCTGACGCGCTTTCTGCACCGCGCCGGGTACGAGCTGGCGGCGGTAGGCGTGGCGCTGGCCGGCGACGAGCTGCACATCGCCATCGACGAGGGCCGCCTGGGGAAGATCATCCTCCCCGGCCAAGGTGCGTGGGGCGCGTTCGAGGCGAACATCGATCTCGAGCTCCCGCACAAGGTGTTCAACCGCCCGGCGGTGGAGCGCCTGGTGCAGCGCATCGGGTCTCGCTACGACGTCCGGGTGGACAGCTTCGAGCTCGTGCCCAGCACCGAGGTGGACCACCTGGGTCCCCAGCTGGAGACGCTGGGCCCGGTCGAGGGCGTGGTTCAGACCGTGTTCGGGCGGCCGCTCATTCCGCCGCATGCCCGGTACGACCTGGTCATCGTCTCGCACCGGAACGAGTGGGCGCGCGGCTTTCACCTCGGGGCGGGGCTGTCGGGCGCCGACGGGTTCTTGGCCAATGGCGAGTACCTGGGCGAAAACCTCCTGTGGAACAGCGACCGATGGCTCGTCCGCGGAGAAGTAGGGGCCAAGGTCCGCTCGCAGCTGATCACCCGCGATGCGGCCTTCGCCCCGACGCGCGGAGCGCTGAAGCTGGGCTGGCGCGGGCCGCCGCTCGAGGCGCTCGGGCTCAAGCTCCGCCCGAGCCTCGACGTGGGCGCCGATTACTTGAGCCGCCAGCGGCCCGACCTCCCGCTCGAGAGCTACAAAAGGACACAGCTCCGGTCCGTCGCGTCGCTGCGCCTCGAGCCCAGGCCTGGCCTGGAGCTGTCATTGGGCGCGGGGGTCGAGCGGCTCGACATCTTCGGGCTGCAGGCGGCATACGGCCTGAGCATCCCCGAAGGCATCGGGCCCATGGGGCTCACCCACGCGCTGTTCACCGCCGGCGCCGACGTGGTCTTCGACCCCGGGGAGCTCCGCCGCGATCGCCGCCACGAGCTCCACCTCGAGGCCGAGCTCTACCCGGCATCGACGCTCTCGCCGTACGAGGTCGCGCGCTGGAATTATCAGAAGGTCTTCGGGTTCGGGTGGCACGACTTCATGATCGGGAGCCGCGGGGCTTTCTTCTGGGGCGACCCGCCGTTCGTCGAGGAGACCTCGGTGGGCGGGTCGCTGGTGCGCGGGGTGTTCGCGGACGAGCTGTACTCGAGGCGCGCGGGCTCGCTGAGCCTGGAGGCCCGCTTCTCGCTGGTGCGCGACATTTACAAGGTAGCCGTGTTTCACGACCTCGCGGTCTTCCAGGAGCGCGACCGCGTCACCGGCGCCACCCGGCCCAGGCTCGCCAACAGCTTCGGCGTCGGCCTCACCGCGCTCATCGCCGACGCTTTCCAGGTGGGGGTCTACTACTCGGTCGGCTTCACCAACGCGAACACCCCCGCTTCCTCGGGAGGGAGCCGGGTGGACCACGGGCTCTCGGTGGGGCTGAAAGAGGCGTTCTAGCGGCCACCCGGCGCCCGCCTTCGGCGCGGGGCGCGCACGGCGCCGTTCGCCCTGGTCAGCGGCCTGGTGGAGCGCGCTTGGGCAGGGCGGAAAGCTCGATTCATGTGCATCGAGTTCGCGCCCTCGTGCCTCTCGCTGGCCGGTGTTCTTGGCGCGAGGCCCTTGGGCGCGACGGCCACTAGAAGGGATTGGGCGGGCGCTCTCCGCACCGGCCGCGGAGCTCTTGAGCGACGGCGGCCACCCGCGTTGCGAGGGTTCGGAGCGCGTGCCAGGATGAGGTCATGGTGCATCTGGCCA
The DNA here is from genome assembly GCA_963772225.1 of uncultured delta proteobacterium. Lineage (GTDB taxonomy): Bacteria > Myxococcota > Myxococcia > Myxococcales > UBA5297 > CAVYWD01. The sequence goes on from CAVYWD010000003.1 coordinate 617,298, forward strand.
ACGACTCGCACGGTCTGTGCCTCCACCTCACTCGGGGAGACGTGCGTTTCCCCCTGGAGTGGCGAGCCCCCGAGGGGTTTCTCCCCGACGACCCATCCACCTGGCCGCAGGTCATCGGTCGCCTGGAGTTCGTCGACGGAAGGATCCAGTACATGCCGCCCTGCGGAGAAGTCCAGCAGGATGTCGCGACCGATGCGACGGTCCTGCTGGGCTCGTGGGCTCGCGATTGGCCGGAGTTCGTCGTCGGGAGCAATGAAGCCGGAATGATCATCGGCAGCGCGGTTCGAGCCGCCGACGTGGGGGTTTGGCGGAGGTCGCCGACCGCCGAGAGAAATGGATTTCGTCGCACCGCCCCCATCCTGGCCGTCGAGGTCGCCGGACAGGACGAGAGCGAGCCGCTGCTGCGCGAGAAGGCCGCCTGGTATCTCGACGCGGGCGTCGCCGTGGTCTGGCTCGTCCTCCCCGAGGGTCGCGAGGTCCTGGTCGTCGAGCGCGGCTCGGAGAGCCGCCACGAAAAGGGAGGCGTCCTCCCAGCCGTCCCGGCGCTGCCGGGGCTCAGGGCCGAGGTCGCAGCCTTCTTCCTGCAGATCGACCGGGCGAAATGAGCGGGAGGGGCTCGGCTCTTCTCTCGCGTTCGCCTTGAGGACCTGGCGGCCCTGTCCGCGGCTGTCTCCGTGCTCCATTTGAAGGCGCGAGAATCGGCCAACTACCTCGCCCTGCAACAGGGCCAAGAGGGGTGGAGCTGCCGCAAAGGAGGCAGGCAATGCGGCATATCAGAGGCCGCATTGGTCCCTTAGCGAGAGCGTGATCTTCAGAGAGATCGAGAAGCTCAGCAGGGAAAAGCGACAGGGCCCCCGTGGCCTTGCCTAGGCTGGATTCTCCCCCTCGGCGTCTGAAGGGCGCCGCCACGCTTCGCGCAAGACGAAGCCCGCGGCGAACACGAGCAGGGCGCCGAAGAGCGCATTTCCGAACGTCGCGGCGGTGGTCCAGGCGGCGCGGCCGACCAGGTCGATGTCGAGGAACGCGCCGATCGCGCTCCCGGCGACGATGAGCGCCAACGCTCTGCTCCGCGGCCGTGGGGGCAGGTCTCCCCAGCTGCTGAAGACCGCCAGGCAGATAGGCATGCCCGCCGTGTAGTAGTGGAACCAGGCGAACGGCAGCAGCATGACCGAGAGCAGCGTCGCCAGCAGCGCGTCCAGCGCCGCTCCGCGCCGGTCGCGCGCGGGTCGCAGGGCGAAGACCAGCGCGAGCGACAGAAGCGCCGCGGCTCCGATGCCGGAAGCTGCCATCGCCGTGCGACCGCCGGGAGCCATTCGCAGCAGCAACCCCTTGAGCGACTGATTCAGGAGCTGCGGCCCCCCGGCGGCGGGCAAGACCTCTTCGAACCAGAAGCGCACCGCTTCGATGAGCCGCGCGGAGCCGAGCACGGCGGCGGTGAACCCAAGCGCGCCAAGGGCTCCGAGCGCGCATCCGGCGACGAGCCGCGCTCTTCTTTCGCCGCGCCACAGGCCTATCACGGCAAACCCGGGAAAGACCTTCAGCGCCGCCCCCGTCGCGATGAGCAGCCCCGCTCTCGCCTCCCGCCCGCGAACGAACTCGGCCAGGGCCCAGGCGAGAATGGCCAAGAGGAAGAGGGTCACGTTCTGATTGTTCAGGTCGCCGACGATGTAGCGCCAGCAGCAGAGCCAGGCGAGCGCGACGGCGCGCAAGGAAAGCCGGAGGCGCAGCGCCCGAGCGGACAAGAATGTGAAGGCCGCGAGCGCCGCCAGCTGGCCACCACCCCAGAGCAGCCGCACCGGCAGGTCGCCCAGGTGCGACTCGAGCCAGGCGAGGGGCGCCATGGCCACTGAGAAGGAGGGCGGGTAGGTGTTGATCACCGCGTTGCGATAGAGCCGGCCCTCGAGCACGCCCTGGCCTATCGCCAGGAATCCGAGGCGATCGGGGTGGGGGCCGCGGAAGGTCGCGCGAACGGCGAAAAGGACCCCCAGCGCGCCGAAGAGGAGCCGGTCAGCCCAGCGCGCCTCTCGCCAGAGCGCCCCCGCCTGCTCGAGAAGCCGAGCGGGGGAAGGGCCGGCGACCGGCGCCTGGATTGTTGGGGATTGAGCTTCGGGCATGAATGTCTCGCGCCTTCGCTCGACCCGGGCGCAACGGCTGGCGGCGCGCAGTGTCACATCGATTCGAGCGTGCGTCGAGCCCGCGTCGAATGGTTTGCGGGCGGGTCTACGAGAGCGCTCCCGAGAGCGGCGCGGTGCCCGGCGAGCGCCGCTGCGCGCGGTCGACCCAGATTCGCCCGTCGGCCTCGAGGCTCAGCGCGAACCACGGCAGGGGCCGCCGCGCGGGCCCGCTCACGACCCGCCCGCTCGCGTCGAACCGCGCGCCGTGGCAGGAGCAGGAGAAGCCCTCGGGCGTGAGCCGGACCGTGCAGCCCAGGTGCGTGCAGCGCGGAGAAGGCGCCGAAGCCCTGCTCGTCGCGGACGACGAAGAGCTCGCGCTCGCGCAGCAAGTGACCGTGCGGACCTTGAAGTCGGCGGGCGTGCCCAGGGCGAAGCGCTCGGGCGCGGAGGCGACGACGTCAGGCAGCGCGAAGCGGATGGCCGCCGCCGCGCTGCCGGCGACGCTCGCCCAGAGCGCCGCCTCGCCCGCGCGCGTGAGGAGCGCGCCGCGACTGGACGACCTCCGCGGCGCGCTCCTCCGGCTTCGGGTCGGCGGCGGGCGCCTCGGTCGGCGGGGGCGGTTGCGGCGCGGGCTCTGGGGCTGCGCTCTTCTTCTTCCGAGCCATCGTGTCCCCGACTCTACCGCGAGGCCCTCGCCGCAGCACCGGGCAAAGGGCTTGCCTTCTTTCGCCCCTACGGCAAGGCCCTTCTCCATGGGGCGGACAGGCACTGGTGGTCCTGGAAGGGGAGTCGTCTGGATCTCAAGGCCACCTCCATTCGGTGTGCCGATGCGCTTTTCGCCCATCCACCACGCGGCCATCGCCAACCTCGAGCGAATCGCCGAATTCCAGCCCATGGTCAGCGGTGATTTCCAGGGGCTTCTCCAGGGCGGCACCCGCCTGCGGATGAGCCGCACGTACCGTCGGCGCATCCGCGATCGGTTCGGCCAGTCGCTCTGATGCGCGCCGCGCCTCGGCCCCGATTCCGCGCGCCTCGCCTCAAGTCTCGCGCGGCTCGTCACAAACCTGCGCGTCCGCGGCGCCGGGCTTGCTAGCCTGACCACCACGAAAAAGGAGGTTCGACATGCGAGCCCCGAAGCCGATGGGTTGGAGCGCGGCCGTCTCCCTGGTGCTTGGCGCGGGACGGGCCCCGTCGCCGTCCACCGCCCGACGTTCGTCCTCTCTCTGCAGACGGCGCGCTCGGCAATCGATTCTGGAAGCTCTGGTGTGTGCGCTCGCGCTGGACGGCGCGCTCGCCTGTGGTTCGGGGCAGTCGGAACGGGAGCCGGCGACGGGGCCTGCCTCGGTCGCGCGAGCGCTCTCGGCGGCGGCGACTCCGCCGACCTTCGGTCCGCGCGTTTATCGGGTGCCGCTCGCGGCCGGAGCGCAGGTCCTCACCGATCGCGTGGTGGTGGGCAGCTCGGTGTCGCTGCCCTCCGCGGCCGGTGCGGCCGCGAAGACGGCGCGCGCGCTGCGGGCGGGCGACTTCCTGATCAACGACTTCGACGCCCCCTCGAGCTTCGTGCGGCAGGTCACCTCGAGCTCCTCCTCCGGGGGCACCGCCACCGCGCTCACCCGCCGGGCCGGCCTCGACGAGGTCCTGCAGGCCGCATCCTTCGCCCAGGTGGTCCCCAAGCTGGCCAGCGGCGCCAGCGCGGGGCCGGCGCCGCAGGTCGCGCTGCCGCCCTTCGATATCCCCATCACCCTGCCGCCGATCGCGCTCGGGAACGCGACGGTCACCGTCAAGCCCGGCAGCCACCTCGCGTTCAACCCCGACCTCGACCTGGGGCTCGCGGTCGGTCTCTTCAGCGTGAACGAGTTTCACGCCATCCTCCGCGGCCCGATTCGACGGCCGGCTGGAGCTCGACGTCAGCTCCACGCTGGCCCAAGCGCAGCTCTCGTTCGAGAGGCAGATCTTCCAGGCCCCCGACCTGGAAGTCCCGATCGCGCCTCCGGTCTTCCTCACCGCCCGGCTCCGCGTGCTGGTGGGCTGCGCGGTCTCGGCCGACGCATCCATCGACGTCGACACCGGCTTCACCCTCAGCGGCACGCTGGTCGCGGGCGGCCACTTCTCGAACGGCGCCTGGGGCGGCGACGGAGCCCTGCCCGCATTCGCCGGAATCGCGCCCACCTTCGGCGCCGGGGCCGGCCTGCACGCCTCCTGCGAGCTGCGCCCGCGCCTGGAGCTTCTGCTCGAGGGGTTGGTGGGGCCGTTCATCGACGTGGTGCCGTCGGTCTATGGCGACCTCAGCTTCCAGGCGCCGCCGCCCGTGATCAACTACGGAATCGGCTGGTCGGCCGCCGGCGCTCTCGGCGGAACGCTCGACGTGGTCTTCACGCAATTCAACGTCGGACCGGTGACGATCTTCGACACCGGCAAGCAGCAACTGCTCGGCGGCTCGAAGGCCCTCGCCGCGGGGTATTGCAACGCGAGCGGGGACTGCCCCAGCGCCCAGAGCTGCTCCGGCCACCAGTGCATCCCGATTCCGCCGCCCCCCTCTCCGACGCCAGCTCCGACGCCCGCTCCGACGCCCGCTCCGCCCGACAACTGCCTGCACGCGCTCGATGGCGCTTATTGCGGGTATTCGACGGTGGACGGCTTCTCAGGCAGCGGAGACGGCAAGACCATCTATGACTGCTCGGCCCACCGGACCACGGGCACCCTTCAATGCACGACCAACTGCGTAATCGCCCCGGCGGGCTCTCCCGACACTTGCGCTCCGGCCGGCGACAACTGCGCCCGCGCCCTCGACGGTGTCTATTGTGGAAATTCGACGATGGACGGCTTCTCCGGCCTCGGCAGCTCCCACGCCCTCTATTTCTGCAGCGGCGGGCGCACCACCGGCACGAGCACCTGCGCCAGCACCTGCATCGTTGCACCGGAGGGCCAGGCCGACAGCTGCAGCACCTGCTCGGGCACCGTCTGCGGCAGCCGCTGCTGCGCTTCGGGCGACTGGTGCGGCACCAGCAGCCAGTGCTGCAGCGGCTGCGCGCCCGGGTGTCCCTGCTGAGGGCGAGGCGGGCCACGCCCTGTGCTCGAAGCGTGGCGCGGGGAGTGGGCTACCTGTGTCACATCGATGGAGGCGTGCGTCGCGCCCGCGTCGAATGGATCGCGGGATTTTCCTTGGCGCAAGGTAACTGTGGAGATCCAACGGGAGCTGCGCCGGAGCACGCTCGGCCCATCCGGCGCGCCGCAGCACCTTGCGGGTCGCCTTCTCGTTGACGCCCAATCGACGAGCCACCTCGCGGGTGCTCAGGCCCGCCTCCTTCCAACGCAGCGCGCGCGCCGCTCGAGAGGCGGGCTTACCTATCTCCTCCGGCCTCGGTGTGGGCAGTTGCCTAGAGCTCAATCGAGCCGTCCGCCCTCTCCACGAAGACGGCCTCGGGGCAACTGGTCGTACATTCCGAATCCGCAATGCCAGAATGGCGTGATCTGGGGGTTTGGAACGTCTGTGGCAAATGCGAACGGCTCCAACAGGGCGATGTGGGTTCTCAGCTATAGCTACTCGGCGACCTGACGGTTCGAGTCCTACGTCGCATAAGTCGGGATTTTCGTGGCGCAACGTTCTGCTGAGCATGGCCCAATCCAACTCTCTGGGCCGCGGTGGCGCTCGCGGGGGTGGCCGCTGACGCCGGCGGAGGGCGGCTCTGCGGCGCGCCCTCGATGCGGTGCGGCGATTCACCTCCGCACTGGCGCGTGCCGCCGCCTGCAGGGCGGGCGCGCTCGAGGCAGATCTACTCCTTGCGCGGCCGCGCTGAGCATCCTCGTCCAGCGCGCGCTGCGCCCGCTGGAGCCGCGGCGTCGGGTCGCGGCCCTGCAAGAGATCCCAGCTCGCCTCGTTATCCTCGAAAGCTTTCGAGAAAAATTGGGCCGTGAGCCATTCGCCCGCTACTTCGGCCCTTCCCCCTGCGTCTTGAGGCGCGAGCGCAGGTCGGAGAAAGAGCTCCGCTCGGCCTCTCCGGGCGGGCCCTTGGTGAATTGCGCGCCGACGATGGCCTTCGGCCGCGAAATCGGAACGCTCAAGTCCATCGTCGGACGACGGGCCTATGAGAGCGCTCCCGAGAGCGGCGCGGTGCCCGGCGAGCGCCGCTGCGCGCGGTCGACCCAGATTCGCCCGTCGGCCTCGAGGCTCAGCGCGAACCACGGCAGGGGCCGCCGCGCGGGCCCGCTCACGACCCGCCCGCTCGCGTCGAACCGCGCGCCGTGGCAGGGGCACGAGAAGCCCTCCGGCGTGCGCCGGACCGTGCAGCCCAGGTGCGTGCAGCGCGCGGAGAAGGCGCCGAAGCCCTGCTCGTCGCGCACGACGAAGAGCTCGCGCTCGCGAAGCCAGGTGACCGTGCGGACCTTGAAGTCGGCGGGCGTGCCCAACGCGAAGCGCTCGGGGGCGGAGGCGACGATGTCCGGCAGCGCGAAGCGGATGGCCGCCGCCGCGCTGCCGGCGAAACTCGCCCAGAGCGCCGCCTCGCCGGCGCGCGTGAGGAGCTCGCGCCGCGAATGGACGGGGAGCTTTGGGGCGCGCTCTGCCGGATTCGGGTCGGCGGCCGGCGCCTCGGGCGGCGGGGCTGCCTGTTCCGGCGCGAGCGCTGGAGCTGCGCTCTTCTTCTTCCGAGCCATCGTGGCCTGAGACTCTATCGCGAGGCCCTCGCCGCGGCATCGGGCGATGGGCTGGCCGTCTTTTCCTCTACTGCGACGCCTTCCTCGACGGGGCGGACAGACAATGGTCCTGGAGGAGTCGGATGAGCGAGGCGCAGTGGGTCTCGTTCCCGTGGCCCAGCGCCAGGCACCGGTCGGCCGCCCAGACCGCCGACTTGGCCAGGTTGTTGGCCTCCGGCGCGTCGGCGCAGTCCTCGGCGGTGGGGCGGGCGACCGCGAGGCAGGCCTTCGCGAACAGGCTGCCCTCGTCGCGGCACGCGAGGCTCTTGCACCGGCCCGCGCGCAAAAGCGCCTCGTCGAGGCAGTCGGGGGCGGCTTTGCCGGCGGCGTACGCGGTTCCCTCGACGGAGGCCTTCTGGCCTTGGCTCGCGAGCTTGTGCTTGCTCAGCGTCGACCAGCAGGCGCCGGCGCCTGCGGCCCCGCTGCACAAGAGCGCGAAGCCGGCGATGAGTGTGACGAAGAACTTCAAGTCCTGAGACATGCGGCTCCTCTTTGCGAGATTCGGCGGCTCAGGCGCCCTCGCGCGCGAAGGCCGCGGCGCCAAGGTAGCAGAGCGCGCCCGCGGCGAAGACCGCGGTGTAGCCCGCCGCCATGCCGAGCACGATGGCGCCCACCGAGCCCACTACCGAGGCGAAGCCGTTCACGCCCCACGCCCAGGGGATGCGCTCGGGGGCCGAGCTCTCGAGCCGGCGCACCAGCAGCGGGAACGGCATGCCCATGGCGAAGCCCGCCGGCGCGGTGAGGAGCGCGGCGACGAGGATCCGGCCCGCCTCCGGCAGCGCGAGCAGGTGCCCCACCGCCAAAGGCGCGATGCCGAGGCCGATGATCAGCGCGGCGAGCGCCGCGGCCGCACAGGCGGCCGGCGCCGCGCCGGGGCGGCCGACGAGCCGCCTGGAGGCGGCGCTGCCCAGGCCCGAGGCGACGAGCAGCGTCCCGAGCACCGTGGAGAAGAGGACGACGGGCTTGCCCACGAAGAGCGTGAACCGCTGCAGGAACCCGACCTCGACCACGATGTACGCGAGCCCCAGCGCCCCGAAGGCCGCGAGCGACCGCAGGCGCCCCCGGCCCGAGAGCGCGCGGCGCCGAAACACGGCGAGCGGGGCGACGATGAACAGGAGCGCGAGAAGCGCCGACTCGGCCAGCAGGGCGACGAGCGCGGCCTCGGCCACCGGGCGATCCTCCAGCGCGTCGCGGGCGCCGCGCCCGCGGCCGAACACCCCCGCGATGTCGGAGAGCCGCAGCTCGGAGAGCGGGACGCGCCGGTTGAAGAAGGGGCTGTCGTCGGTCGCGGGCTCGAGCACCGCGGGGAAGGGGACCTTGACGCGGGTCGGGTCCGCGGAGGCGAGAAGGCTCGCGTATGGCTCCTTCGCGACCTCGCCGGGCAGGTAGAGCGGCTCGAGGCCCGCGCGCTGGAGCGTCTCGCGGAAGCGCCGCACCTCGTCCTCGGTGAAGTCGCTGCGCTTCAAGGCGATGCCCGAGTAGAACGACAGGTGCGACTCGCTCCGGCGCCAGGCCAGGACGCGCCGGCTCAGGTCCTGCCCGCGCGCCGCCGCCCGCGCGGTGGCGAAGAGCCGGGGGAGCTGTGCCTCGGGCCGGGTGATGACGAGGACGCCGTCGGGCGAGAGCCGGGCGAGGTAGTCGTCGAAAGCCTCCAGCGTCATCAGGTGGTTCTCCGCCAGGCTCAAGGAGCCCGAGGAGAGTGCGGCGTTGGAGATGGTGTGCGGGCACTCGATGAGCTGGAAGGTCTCGCGCGAGCGCTTGAGGTAGCTGCGCGCCTCGTCGGTCACCGCCTCGACCCGCGGATCCTCGTAGAGGTGCCCGGCGTAGTCGGCCATCACCTCCGAGACGATGCGGTTGATGGCCGGGTTGATCTCCACGGCGACGACCCGGCGCGCGCCGTTGCGCAGCGCGAGCAGCACCTCGCGGCCGCCGCCGGAGCCCACGATGAGCGCGCTGGGCTTGTCGTAGAGCTGGAAGAAGAACGCCTCCTCGTCCGAGGTCCGGCCGAGCGAGGCGATGGGGCCGTCGGGGTGCGCGATTCTCGTCACCGCGGTGCCGGCGTCGATGAGCACCAGGCGGCGCTCGCCGCGAGAGGGCGGCTCGACCACGTCCACCCGGGACAGGCTGTTCCAGGCGGTGTAGAGCCGGACCTTCGGGTCGTCGAGCAGGCGCGCGATGGGGGCGCCATTCGCCGCGACCTTGTCCCGGCTGATGCGCAAGGGGAGCGCGCGGTCGGCGAAAGGGACGAGCGCGGCGATGGCCGCCGCGGCCGCGGCCCCGGCGAAACCCAGGCGCCGGTCGACCTCCCAGGCGATGAGCGCGGCGCCCGCCGCCGCCAGCGCCGCCGCGGCGGCGATGGTCCCGGAGCCGCCAAAGGCCGGCAGGCAGGCCGCGACGAGCAGGCTCCCCAGACCGGCGCCGACCAGGTCGAAGAGGTAGAGCCGGTCGACCGCGCGCGCGTGGCGGGTCAGGAGCGCGGCGACGGTGAGCCCGGAGAAGAAGAAGGGCAGGGCCACCGCCAGGTAGGCGAGCGGCAGGTACAGCCACTGCGCGGCCGAGAGGCCCAGCGAGAACGGCTCGAACGGCACCTCGTTGAAGAGCCGGTACCCGAGGAGGAACGCGAACGGCGTGGCGAGCGCCGAGGCGGCGACGAGGCGCGGCGGGATGGTCTGCGCCTGCCGCCTCAAAGAGAGCGCCACGCCGGCGAAGCCGAAGCCGAAGAGCGCGGTGCTCACCACCATGAAGGCGAAGTGGTACCAGAGCGCGACCGAGAGGACGCGGGTGAGCGCCACCTCGAGGAGCAGCGTCGAGGCCGACAGCAAGAGGAGCCCGGCGAGCGTCGAGCGCGGCGCGCGGGCCGCGTCGGCCGTCACTCGCCGAGCACCGACCGGATGGTCTCCTTGAGGGAGTACTTGGGCTTCCAACTCCACTCCTTGACCGCGCGCGAGCCGTCCACCGCGCACAGGTACTGCAGGAAGTCGAGCTCGGGCGGCGGGAAGCTCACGAGCTTGTAGGCGAAGAGCGCCTTCAGCAGCGGGCGCGCCACGAAATCGGGGACCGGCACCCGCTCGCGGCCGAGCTCGCGCAAAGCTGCCGAGAGCGAGACCTCGCCCGAGCCGACGATGTTGTCAGACGCCGCGGACCCCCGGCTTGAGCGCCATGGCCATGGCCCGGCAGACGTCCTCGGCGTGGATGAACTGGAGGATGGGGTCGAACCCCGCCACGACCCAGGGCCGCCTGAGCCGCAGGTAGTTCGACGGCGCGTTCCGGATGGTCGGCCCGACGATGTGCACCGGCCTCAGGATGACGGTCTCGATGTGCGGGTACTTGTAGAAGAACGATTGCGCGAACATGTCGACCTCGACCAGGTCGCGCACCTCCGAGAAGCGGGTCGCGCCCATGAGCGGGGCGTCCTCGGTGAGGAAGTTGGAGTTCTCGGGCGAGGGGCCGTAGGCGCTGGCGCTAGAGAGCAGCACCACCTTGTTCACGCCGTGGCGCGCGCAGTACTCGAGGATGCGGCTCGTCCCCACCACGTTGAAGGTGTGGTGGTCCTCCTGCGACATGCGCGGGTCGTGCATGAGCCCCAGGTGCACCAGCGCCCGCACGTTGCCCTTGCGGAAGAGCTCCTCGCACTTCTTCTTGCGCAGGTCGAGCTCGTGGTGCTCGAGGTCCTTGGGCTTGCCCGAGAACGGGCGCCGGTCGATGCCGATGATGCGCTCCTCGCGGTGGAGCTGCTTCGCGAGGACTCTGCCCAGGTTCCCGCTGATCCCGGTGATGACGACGGCAGGGCGCATGGCGCGCCATGTTACAGGGGCCCGGCGCCCGGCGCGCGGGCGAAAGTGGCCCGGCCAGACCGGCGGTCGGCAGCTCGCCTCTGCGCCCGCCTCGGCGCCGCTTGTGGCGGGGACCGAGCCGGGTCTAGCGTCGAAGCCCCGGTCTCGGAGGTGCCCTGTGCTCGCTCGACCCGCTCACCGCCGGCCTTCGCTCCACGCGGGGCTGCCCGGCAGAGCCCGTGGCCTCGGGCTCTGGAAGTCGGCGCTCGCCCTCCTCGTGGCGGCGGCCGGCTGCTCGTTTCAGAAGCCCACGCTGCGCTTCAAGAGCGCGGCCGTGGAGGAGACCGACCTCGAGGGCGCCACGCTTCAGCTCGTCTACAGTTTCGACAACCCGAGCTCGCTCGGCCTCGACCTGGCGGAGGTCTCGTACGCGCTGGAGGTGGAGGGCCACGCGGTGGCCTCGGGCAAGCCGCAGCGCGGCCTGAGCCTGCGCCCGAGCGCAGCCACCGACCTGGTCTTCCCGGCCCGGGTGCGCTTCGCCGACCTGCCGCCGCTGATCGGGACCTTCCTCACCCGGGACACCGCGCGCTACAAGGCGAGCGGCTCTTTGGGCGTCCGGACGCCCGTCGGCGTTCTCCGTTTCCCGCTCTCGTACGAGAGCGCGTTCTCGGTCCCGAAGGTGCCGACCCTCGCGTTCCAGTCGCCGCGCGTCCAGAGCCTGTCCTTCAGCGGCGCGCGCATCGTTTTCCCGCTGCGCCTGACCAACCGCAACGGCTTCCCGCTGCCTCTGGGCGCGTTCACGGCGAACGTCTGGATCAGCGGGTCGAAGGTGGGCGCCGCCGAGGCCCCGATGCCGGGCCTTCTGGGCGCGGGCGAGACCCGGGCGTTCGAGCTGCCTCTGGAGGTCGACTTCCTGCGCGCCGGCGTGGGCATCGCCAACGCCATCCGCGGCGGCCGCGCCAACGTCCGGCTCGACGGCGTCCTGCGGTCCGGCTCGGCGTCCGTGCCAATCGGGATCGAGCAGAACTTGAGCTTTCGCTGAGCCCGACGCCGGGGCTCAGTGAGCGGCGTGCGCCGCGGCCTTCAAGGTGGGGGAGTGGGCCTGCAGGTACCTGCCCATCTCCACGTCCGAGCCGCGGATGTGGTTCCAGAGCCAGCTGAAGAGCCAGTTGTTCAGCTTGAGGACCACGGCGACGGTGGCGCCGTCGCGCTCGTAGGTGGTCTTGAGCTCCACGAACTCCTTGACGAACGCGCGGTGCTGCCCGACGTGCTTCGGGATGCCCGGGTAGTTGCACTCGCCCATCAGATTCTCCTCGGCCGCGAAGTGCTCCACGGCGTAGCCCGCGAGGAAGTCGAGCGTCTTGGTGACCAGGGCGAAGTCCTTCTTGTTCACCGCGGCGACGAGCTTGTCGACCTCGGCAAAGAGCCGCTTGTGCTGATCGTCGACGAGAGTGACGCCGACCGCCAGGTCAGGGGTCCAATGAAGCGACATGGAAAGCCTCCGGGGTGGCAGCTGGGCCCAGTTGCCCTGGCCACTGCACTGGAATTCTGCAAGGTCGATGCCCAGCGAAGGCCGCGGCCAGAGCGCAACGTCGGGTCGCGGGGTTGATGGCTCCCAGCGAGTCTCACCGCTTCGAAATTGGCAGGTGGGTGAGGGATTGAGGCGGGTCGGCGAGCGGTCGGCGGGGTGGAGGCGCCCCAGGGAGGTAGGCGCCGCCGCAGGGATTGACTAGAACCTTGAGGCGACGCCATGCGCGCCCTCGAGCTCGAGCACGTCTGCAAGACCTTCGGAGCCCAGGCGGCGCTGGACGACGTCTCACTGAGTGTCGATCGCGGTGAAATCCTAGCGGTGGTCGGCGAGAACGGCGCCGGCAAATCCACGCTCATGAACGTGGCCTACGGGCTCTACCGCCCGGACGCAGGGAGGGTCCGCGCCTTCGAGAGCCCGCGCCCCATCGGCTCGCCGGCGGACGCCATCGCCCTCGGGGTGGGAATGGTGCACCAGCACTTCATGCTCGTGCCGGCGCTCACCGTGGCGGAGAACGTGGTGCTCGGGCGCGAGCCTACGCGCCGCGGCCTTTTCGACCGGAAGGCGGCGGCGGCCGGCGTGCGCGAGGTTGCCCGGCGCTACGGCTTCGAGCTCGACCCAGACGCGCGCGTCGAGACGAGATCTCCGTCGGGATGCAGCAGCGCGTGGAGATCGCCAAGGCCCTCTACCGCGGCGCCGAGCTGCTCATCCTGGACGAGCCGACCGCGAACCTGACGCCCCAGGAGGCCGAGGAGCTCTTGCGCGCAGTGCGAAGCCTGTCGGAGGCGGGGAAGACCGTCGTCTTCATCTCGCACAAGCTGCGCGAGGTGCTCGCGGTGGCCCACCGCGTGGCGGTGATGCGGCGGGGCCGGCTGGTCGCGTGCGCGCCGGCCCGCGAGACCAGCGCGGGCGAGCTCTCGGCGCTGATGGTCGGTCGCGAGGTCGAGGCGATGGCGCGCCGCAGGGGCCCTTGCCCGCCGGGAGAGGTTCGGCTCCGCGCGAGAAAGCTCTGCGCCCAAAGCGACCGCGGACGCCGGGCGCTCTCGGGCGTGAGCTTCGAGCTGCGCGCCGGCGAAATCCTCGCGGTGGCGGGCGTGGACGGCAACGGCCAGGCGGAGCTCGCCGAGGTGCTCACCGGCTTGAGGCCGGTCGACGGCGGGTCGCTGGAGATCAGCGGGCGCCCGCTGGCAGGCGCCAGCCCCTCGGCCTTCCGAGCCGCCGGCGTCGCGCACGTCCCGGCGGACCGGCAGCGGCGCGGGCTCTGCCTATCGATGAGCGTCGAGGAGAACCTTGCGCTGGGTCTTCACGCCTCGCCGCCCTTCGCGCGCCGGGGGCTCATCGACCGCGCGGGCCGGCGGAGCGTCGCCGAGCGCTTGTGCGCGGAGTACGACGTGCGGCCCGCCGACCCTTCGCTCGCGGCGCGGTCGCTCTCGGGTGGCAACCAGCAGAAGGTGATCCTGGCGCGCGAGCTCGCCTCCGGGGCCAAGATGCTGGTTGCTGTGCAGCCGACGCGGGGGCTCGACGTGGGGGCCATCGCGGCGGTGCACGAGCGGCTGCGGCGCGCCCGAGACGAGGGGTGCGCGGTGCTGCTCGTCTCGCTCGACCTGGACGAGGTCCTGGCGCTGGCCGACCGCATCCTGGTCCTCTTCGGCGGGCGGGTCATGGGCGTCCTGCCCGGCGAGGGCGCCGACGAGCGGCTCCTGGGGCGGATGATGCTGGGCCAGGCTCGATTGGATCCGGCGGACCCGGCGGAGGCGGCGCATGGCTGAAGCTCCCGTCGCGGCGCCGCCCCTCGGAGGCGAAGGCAATCGCGGCCGCCTGCGCGAGCGGCTGTTCGCCCCGCGCACCCATTTCCTGCTCGTGCCGCTCCTCTCGGTGGCGGCGGCGCTGGCGGTCTGCTTCATCGCCATCGCCCTCACCGGCAAGGACCCGGTGGAAGGCTACCGCCAGATGCTCGTGGGCGGCCTGGGCTCGCTGCGCGCGCTGGGCGATTCGGGCTTGAAGGCCTCGGTGCTCACACTGACCGGGCTCTCGGTGGCGCTGGGGCTCGCGGTGGGGGTGTTCAACATCGGAGCGGAGGGGCAGCTGGTGGCCGGGGCCATCGCGGCCGCATGGCTGGGGTACGCGGTGGAGCCGGGATCGGCGCTCCTGCACCTGCCGCTGGCGCTCGGCGGGGCGGCGCTCGCGGGGGCTTCGTGGGCGCTCATCCCCGCGTGGCTCAAGGTGAGGCGCGGCGTCCACGAGGTTATCTCCACCATCATGCTCAACTGGATAGCCATCCACCTGGTGGAGAGCTGGCTCGTGCCCGGGCCGCTCGCGGCGCGCTCGGCGGACAGCCAGCTCTCGCTGCCGGGGACCGCGCAGATCCAGCCGACCGCCGAGCTGCCGCGCCTCTTCGCGCCCGAGCTCGGCTCGGAGGTGGCCCTGGCGCTCGGGGCGGCGGTCCTCGCGGGGTGGCTTCTCTCGCGCACGACCTGGGGCTTCGAGGTGCGGGCGCTGGGGAGCTCGCGGGAGGCGGCGCGCTCTGCGGGCATCGACGTCGCCCGGCGGACCTACGACGCCATGGCGCTCTCCGGCGCGTGCGCGGGCCTGGCGGGCGCGGTGCTGGTCCTGGGCGTCCACAAGCAGTACCCGTCGGTGTTCCACGGCGGCTACGGCTTCGACGGCATCGCGGTGAGCCTCATCGGCGGCAATCACCCTCTGGGCGCACTGGCCGCCGCGGCGTTCTTCGGGGCGCTGCGCGCAGGGGGGACGCGGCTGCAGCTCTTGCAAATCCACCGCAGCTTCCCTGAGCTCATCCAGGGCCTTTCGCTCTTCTTCATCGCGGGGCAGGCCGTGACCCGGCACGTCCTCGCCAAGCTCGCGCGGCCGGCGCAACGGCGCGCAAGGGAGGGCGAGGCACGTGCTTAGACTCCTCGAGGCCCTGGTGAGCTCGACGCTCGACTTCGCGCCCTCGGTCGTCCTGGCGGCGCTGGGCGGCGTCATCTCGGAGCGCGCGGGCGTGGTGAACCTGGGGCTCGAGGGGATGATGCGGCTGGGCGCCTTCTTCGCGGCGGCGGCGGCGCTCGCCACCGGCAGTCCGTGGCTTGGGCTCGCGGCGGGGATGCTCGCGGCGGCGGCGGCGGCGCTGGTCCATGGGTACCTGGCCATCCGGTGGCGCAGCGACCAGGTCGTCAGCGGCGTCGCGCTCAACGTGGTGGCGCTGGCGGGGGTGACGTTCCTGGTGGAGTCGCTCTACGGGCGCACGGACACCGAGCCGACGGCGACCCTCGGCAAGCTCTCTGTCGGAGCGCTCGCGGGCGTGCCGTTCGCTCGGGCGCTCGCCGGCCACTCGTGGCTCTGCTACTTCGCCCTGCTGGCGCCGCTGTTGATGCATGGCCTGCTCTACCGGACGGCGCTGGGGTTGCGGATCCTGGCGGTGGGCGAGAAGCCGGAGGCGGCGGCGAGCCTGGGGGTCCAGGTGGCGCGGGTCCGCTATGGGTGCGTGGTCGCGAGCGGGCTCTTCGCGGGCCTGGGCGGCGCCTCGCTCTCGGTGTCGACGCTCGACCAGTTCAACAACCACATGCCGGCAGGGCAGGGGTTCGTGGCTCTCGCGGCGGTGGTCTTCGGCAAGTGGACGCCGCTGGGGGCCTTCGGGGCGGCGCTCTTCTTCGCCGCGGCGAACGCCCTGCGCATCGGGCTCGCGTCGTCCTGGCCCCAGGCGATGAGCGCGGTGCCGTCCGGGGTGATGCTGGCCCTGCCGTACTTCCTGACCCTGCTGCTCCTCGCCGGGTTCGTGGGGAGAGCGCGGCCGCCGGCGGCCGACGGCGTGCCCTACGACCCGGAGGTGCGGTGAGCTCGACCTAGGGTTCCAGCGTCGCGAGGGGGCCAGGCGACGCCGCGAGATTTCGGGAGAAGGTCTCGAAAGAACGACTTCGTTTACTGGGGCACTAGGATTCGAACCTAGATATGGGGATTCAAAGTCCCCAGTCCTGCCTTTAGACGATGCCCCAAGAAGCGGGGTTTCCGACCGCTTCCGGTCTCGTGGCGCCGCCGGCGCCTCGCGACCGGGCCTCTTTTAGCATGGCGGGCGCGTTCGCGCGCGCCTCTCGTCGAGTTGGAGACCTTCCCCAGCCGGGGCCGTCGTCGGGGGCTCGCCCTTCGCTTGACTGGAGGGCGGAGGTTTGCCGCGGCGCGGGGCGCCGGCACGACCGCGGCCAGGAGCGGCTCCGCCGGACGCCCTGCCGCGCGGGCGCGGGGGGCGCCCGCCGAGTGGCGGTGGTGCAACGGCGCAAACCTCTGGCTCTTGTCCCGCCGATTCCTCCGGGTGCGGCCCGCAGGGACTGCTCGAGGAGGCGCCGGCCGCGGCGTGGGCGGCCACGAGGTCGGCGGTCTCGTGCCTTCGAGGTGAAAGCGGGCAGCGCAGCGAAAGACCTCGGCTCTGTCGAGCAGCGCGATCTCGACCTTCGAATGCAGGGCTTCGCCCTCGCGCCTCGAGAGCAATCTCAATCAACCCTCGCGTTGAATGGTCGATCTCCTCAGCGACTCGAGGCGAGGCTCGCGCTCTTTCCGGGCGAGCCACTCCCAGAGGACGCTCGAGAATCCAGGCTTCACGAGCCAACGATGGATCCCGTCCGCGAGCGTCGGTCTCGCTCGCGCGCATCTTCAAAGAGAGCGAAGAAAGAATTGCCAGGCCGCCCGTGAAAGTCGGCTCGCGCCTGCGAGTGAGCGGGCGCACCCCTCTGGGGCCGCCCTGCGGGCTCGGCCGTGCGGAAACGGGACCTGCCGGTGAAATCTCGGGGGCTACATCTTCGCTCGCAATGAATAGCGGGGGTCTCTCTGGCAGAGTCGACCTGAGATTGCCCTGCCGGGTCTCGCCCGCGCAGGGCTGAAGTTCATCGACGGCGCACACGGCGACGTACTCGCCGGGAAAGGGCTTGGGCCCTTCTGTGAATCGATTCCTCGCCTTGGCCGCCGCGGGGCTTGTCGCCGCGTGCGGAAACTCGTACCAGAGCGCGTCGCTCAAGGTCCGCTATCAGCCGCCTCGCGGCGTCACTTTGGTGGAAGAACTGCCGGGGCCGCCCGCCGTGGCGCGCTTCAGCTCCGGCCTGGAGATCCGCTCGGTCGCCGAGGCGCTGCCGGCCGTCGACGACGGAAGGCTCGAGGCGCTCTATTCCGGCGTCGCCCGCGCCGCGGGGCTCTCTGGGCGCGGCGCCATCCTCTCGGCGCGGTCCGGCCGAATCCCCGCCGGCCCCGTCGTCCGCTTCGCGGTGCAGGAAGAGGGGTCGCGCTCGCTCGTCTACTTCTTGGCCGGGAACGGGCGATATCTGGTGGTGAGCCTCACGCCGCCAAAAGCCCGCGCGGCCGCCCTCGAGACCGACTTCGAGCGCTCGCTCGCGAGCCTTCGGCTTCAGGAGTAGGCGGGCTGCTGCGGAGCGCTTCGGGTAGACTTTGCGGCTCGATGCCCCCAGCGCTCACTCGCCCGACCCGCCCCGCCGTCTTCGCCGTCACCATCCTCCCGTACGCTGCGGCGGTGGGCTACGTGACCATCGCCGCGCCGTTCTGGCTCGCGCGACAGGGCGTGTCGCTCGCGGTCATCGGCGGCGTCTCCGGCACCATCATGTTGCCGCTGGCCATCCGGGTCTTCTGGACGCCGGTCGTGGACCTGGGGCGGCGGCGCGCCTGGTTCGTGGGCATGACGCTGCTCACCGCGGCCGCCATCGCCGCGCTCTCGCTCATTCCGGACCTCGGCCACCACCTCGGCGCGTTCGTCGCGCTGGGCACGCTCTGCCAGTTCGCCGCCGCCACGTCCGCCGCCGCGGCCGACGGCCTGATGGCGGCCACTACCCGGGTCGAGGACCAGGGCCGCGCGAGCGGCTATCGCATGACCGGCAACGTGGGCGGGACCGGCGTCATCGGCGCGCTGGCGCTCTGGGTCTCCGGGCGGGCGTCGGTGCCCATGGCCGGCCTCGCGGTCGCCGCCGTCGTCCTATTGAGCCTCCTCGCCGCCCTGGCCATCGACGAGCCCGCCGCTTTGCCGCGGGCCGGCGGTGTCGGCTGGGCGCGCGAGGCCGGGCACCGCCTCCGGGCAATCGCCCGCGACCTCCTGGGAACGCTCGTCTCGCGCGAAGGGTGGACCGGCCTCGTCATCTGCGCGGTGCCGGTGGGCGCCGGGGCGTTGACGAACCTCTTCTCGGCCATGGCGGTCGACTACCGCGCCTCCGAGGACGTGGTGGCCTCGGTAAACGGCCTCATGGGCGGCCTGGTCGGGGCCGCGGGGGCTTTCTTGGGCGGCCTCCTCGCCGACCGGATGAATCGGCGGCTCGCCTACGCGCTTTCCGGCGCGCTCATCGCGGGCTCGGCGGTGGCCATGATGCTCGGGCCCTTCACCGAGCGGACCTATGTGTGGGGCACGCTCGTGTACAACTTCACGACCGGGATTTCGTACTCGGCGCTGGCCGCCTTCGTCCTGGAGATGGTGGGCAACAGCCCGGCGGCGGCGACGAAGTACTCGGCGTTCATCTCGGTCTCGAACTTGGCCAGCAGCTACGTCACGGCGCTCGACGGCTGGGCGTCGGAGTTTCGCGGTTGGGCCTCGAGGGGCGCGCTCGCGGCCGACGCGGCGCTCACGGTTCTGGGCATCGGCGTGCTGCTCGCCATGGTCGCGGTGACGCGGCGGATGGGGCGGGCTGGGGCGGGGCAGGCTCTTGCCAGCGGCCCCGGCGTCGAGCTCGGCGAGTCGGAGACAAGCCGGGGAGCGTGACTACCAGCGCTCTCGAAGCTTCTGGCTGGTTACCTTAGAGACATGTTCGCGCCAGCCAAGCCGCTCTTTATCGACGACAGCCAGCGAAAGCGGCTGACCTTCCTCGCCAGCGCTGGGAAGACGCCGCAGGTGATTGCGATGCGCGCCCGAATCATCCTTCTCGCTGCCGAGGGAAGACCGAATAACGCGATTGCGGGCTCGCTGGGGATCAGCCGGCCGACGGTGTTGCTGTGGAGAACGCGGTTCACGCGTTTTGGGGTTCCGGGGCTGATGAAGGAAGCGAAGCGGTCGGGGCGTCCCCGCACGCTCACGCCCGAGCGCGTGAAGGAGGTCGTCGAGGCGACAATCAATACCAAGCCGGTTGCTGCCACTCAGTGGTCGGTTCGGACCTTCGCGAAGGCGCACGGGCTCAAGCGCGACGCAGTCCACCGCATCTGGAAGCAGCATCGTCTTCAACCGCACCGCATCGAGACTTTCAAGTTCTCCAACGACAAGCACTTCGTCGAGAAACTGCGCGACATCGTCGGGCTGTACATGAATCCGCCCGATCACGCTCTCGTGCTCTGCTACGACGAGAAGACCCAGATTCAAGCGCTCGACCGAACTCAGCCCGGCCTCCCGTTGAAGAAGGGCCGATGCGGCACGATGACACACGACTACAAGCGCCACGGGACGACCACCCTCTTCGCGGCTCTCAACGTGCTCGACGGCAAAGTCATCGGCGAATGCATGCCGCGTCATCGCAGTGAGGACTTCGTCCGCTTTCTCAATCAGGTCGACCGCGAAACGTCGCAGGACTTCGACCTGCATGTGGTCCTCGACAACCTCAGCGCGCACAAGAGCCCGAAGGTCAAGCGATGGCTCAAGAGGCATCCGCGCTTCCACTTTCACTTCACCCCCACGAGCAGCTCATGGTTGAACCTGGTCGAGCGTTGGTTCGGCGAGATCACGCGCAAGCGGATTCGCAGAGGCGTTTTCCGAAGCGTCGAGATGCTCATCGCAGCCATCAACGAGTACCTGGCCAATAACAACGCTACCCCGAAGCCCTTCACATGGACCAAGGATGCTGACACCATCCTCGCCAAGATCGAGCGTCGTAAAGCGTCTGTTCGGACACCACACTAGTAGTACAGGAAGGGCAGCCCGAGGGAAGTCGTGCACCTCGGACCTGCGCCAAGAATCGCAGCCCGTCGAGCCCCGGCATCTACGGGAAGGTACCGCGAATGCGTCGTGCATCCATCGGAGCTGGCGGCCTGGCCCTGGTCCTCGTCACGTTCGGTCACGCCGGCTGTCTCCTTTCCCGCTTGGACGGCCTCCAATGGCAAGGGCCGGCGGACGCGGGACCGGGCGACGCGGGAGTGGCCGACTCGGGAGTGGCCGACTCGGGAGTGGCCGACGCGGGAGTGGCCGACGCGGGAGTGGCCGACGCGGGAGTGGCCGACGCGGGAGTGGCCGACGCGGGATCGGCGGACGCGGGATCGGCGGACGCGGGAGTGGCGGACGCGGGAGTGGCGGACGCGGGATCGGCGGACGCGGGATCGGCGGACGCGGGATCGGCGGACGCGGGATCGGCGGACGCGGGAGTGGCCGACGCGGGACCTGTTTGCCCTCCCCACGCGCTCCCCGACACCTGTGACCTCGCTTACCTGTCCGACGGCGAGAACTGCTGCGTCGCGGGGCGCAGTTGCCAGGGAGGCACTTGTCACGACGGCCGATGCGACCCGGTGAAGATTGCAGACACTGCGGGTGAAGGTGGGCCGTGTCCTGACCTTTGTGTCAACCCCGCGCTCCGAGGCATCGCGGTCGACAGCCAATACGTGCTTTGGACGGACGGCTTCAACCACCTCCTCAATAGGTGCGCCAAGGACGGCAAATCTCCGATGACGATCTCCATCCAGATCGAAGCGGTGGGGCTCGTCCTCCGGGGCCCACGAGCCTACTTCCTCGGATGGAACGACGACGCCCTGCATGCCGTGTCGCTCGGCGGAGGGGGCGACTCGACAATCGTCGCGCACACGACCTTCGCCGCTGCCCATTCGCTCTGGGGGCGCCTCGCGATGGACGATACCCGCGCCTGCTGGGCCATGCAGGGTGAGGGGACGCAGCCGTCTCCCCCCGGCGTCTGGTGCGCCATTCTCCCGTCGAGCGGCGTCGCCACGGCCGTTCCGCTGGCGTTGGGCTCCGTGGCCGGCTCCGACGTGCAGGAAACCGTCGTCTCGCCGTACGGCATGGCCATGGACTCTCAGTACGTGTACTGGTCGGATTACGAGAACGGCGAGAGCGGCGTCGTCAAGCGTCGAAGGTTGGACAGCCTGATGGCGAACGTCCTCGCGGAGGTCGTTGCCTCGGGTCAGTCCTACCCGGCCGATCTCGCGCTGGACGCGGAGCGCGTCTACTGGTTGGGCAGAGATGGTCTCCTTTGGAGGCCAAAGGATCTCTCGGCCGAGTCTTCCATTCTGGCGCAGAGCACAGGCGAGATCGAGAACAGGGGTCGTGGGAACCTCGTCGTCGACGACTCGTATGTCTACTGGACGGACTACCGCGCCGGGACGGTGAACCGAGTGCGCAAGGACCGTCCGCTCGAGACGGAGGTCCTGGCCACGAGCCAGGTTTATCCGTGGGGGATTGCCCAGGACTGCGAGACGGTCTACTGGGCGACGGACGCGGGGCCGATCATGAAGGTCGCAAAGTAAGCTTGGCGGTCGCGCTGGCAGAGCGTTCTCTCTGGGCCGCTCGGGTGATGCGCGAAGCGCGATACAACGACGTCTGGCGCTACCCCTCCGGATGCCTCACACGCGTGGCAGGCTGGTGTTCGAGCGGCGTGGACCGCAACAGATGCTCGAGCCCGTCGCCGTCGCGCTCATCGACGTGCGCGCGGGCCGCAGCGTCGTCACCTCGGCGAGCCTCGCCGCCGAAGCTCGGGCCTCGAACGACGGGCGCCCAGTGGGCGCACAGCGGGCGCCCGCAATCGAGCGGGCGGTGCGGCGACCTCGCTCCAGGGAGAGCCTTTGAGCCCACGGCCGTCCTTCGGACGGCATAGGGGCTGCAGTGCCGGGACGCGCTCAACGTTGCGACACGTCCAGTCCTCGCGCGGCGGCTCGGGCCGACCGCTCGAGACGAGAAGGGGAGAACGGCAATGCAACCCTCACAGCGACTTGCCCTGAGGTGGATGCCGTTGGCGCTCTTGGCCGCCTGCGGCGGCGAAGGTGGGCCGGCGGCAGGTGGCGCTCGAGCGAGCGCGCCACTCACCAGCCAAAGTCCCATCGCCTTGTCCGTCAATCAGCTCATGAAGCAGCCGCCCACCGCGCTGGCGGTCTACCCAGGGGCTCGGCGCCTCTACGTCGGGGGCATCTCCTATCTCGAGAACGGGAAGAACGTGGCGCAGGTGACGCTCGACGCCAGCGGCGGGGTCGCCTCGCCCGCTGAGTTCTTCCGCGAGTCCAGCGTGGATATGCCAGCCCGCTCGGTGCCCACCCTCGTCACGGACATGCGCGTCGACCCGAAGGCGGGGCGCCTGTATGCCGCCTGGCGCGCATTGGGACCGGCGATCGCGCCGGGCTCGAGCTACCTCTCCGTCTACTCCCTCGACGGCGAAGGCGCGATCGTGGCCGGCCCTCGCTCCCACTCCTGCGGCGCGGGCTGCAGCGGCCTCTTCTCGCTCGCGCTCCACCCGAGCCTGAAGGTCCTCTACGCGGGCGGTGCCGGCACCATCACCGCCTACCCGCTCGACCAGGCCGGCGAGCTGGGGGACGCGCTGGGGACCTGGTCCGTCCCGGGCACCGTGTACCAGGTCGCCGTGAGCCAGGAGGGGAGCTTCCTATATTCGACCGACTCGGTGCGCGGCCTCCAGACCTTCCGGCTCGACGGCAAGGGCAACCTGACCCTGCCCGCCGTTCAGTCGCAGGGCTCGCCGGGGGCGTTCCAGCGCTTCGTCTACTCTCCGCGCGCCCTCTATTCGCGCCAGTACCCCTTCTTCAGCCTGCCCACCGCCGCCCCGCTGAGCGTCTGGCCGCTCGTCGGCGGCGTCCCCAGCGCGTCCGGGCCCGTGGTTCAGAGCGGGTTGCCCCCGGTCGTCGACCTCGCCGTCGCAGGCGACGGCATCGTCGCGGCGCACCTCGACGAGGAGCCCGACGTCTTCTCCGGCAAGACGGGCCTGGCCGGCGCGCTCGCGCAGGCTTACGCGGTCGACGCGTCCGGAGCGCCGGCCTCCTCGACCAACCGCGCAGCGAGGGTGCACGGCGACTATCCCGCGATCGCGGCCAGCTCCGCCGACGGCGTCGCGGTCGTGCTGACGGCCTATCCGCAGAACCTCCCTCCCATCAACACCGCGCGCGGCTATCAGGTGCTCGTGTCGTTGCAAGGCCTCTCCAACCAGCCCTGCCCCGCGGCCTTCACCATCGGGCAGCCGGCGGGCGTGTCGCTGAAGGGCTCGCTGGCCGCCGGGCCGGCGGGGACCTGCAATGCCACCGCGTGGCTCCCGCTCGACTCCCTGGCCGGCGTTCCGCTGAAGGGCGCCGCGGGGCAGGTCCTGCTTCAGATCGCGGTAGAGCCGACCGCGCCGAGCCCGGTCACGTACGCCCTCCAGCTCGGCCAGGCGGCGAGCGACGGCTCGGGGGTGAAGACCTTGGCAACGCTGAGCGACACGGTCGCGGCCCCGTCGGGCAGCAATCGAATGTTCTTCCTGGTCCCCGGCTATGCCTACGGCGGCGACGTCCCGAGCGCGTTCGAGAGCGTGACCCATCACGCCCAGCGCTACGCGAGCTGGGCGGCGCAGGTCGCCCTGTCGCCTTCCGAGCGCCCGAAGAGCTTCACCCTCTCCGCCTTTGGTCTATGGCTCGGCGAGGCGAGCACCGCGCTGCGCGACGAGACGGCGAGCGCGCTCTTCAACCTCGGCTTCAACACCGTCGGCCTGGCGCTGCCCGAGGCGCCCGAGCTCGCCGCGAAGGACGACGCGGCTCTCACCGCCCGCGGCATCCCCTATCGCTCGCTGGCCACCTACTGGCCGCCCTACCTCCTCGACTACGCCTGTGAGGCCGACCCGGATTGCCTGCCCAAGCTCCTCACGAGCATTCGCGGGTCGGGCACCTACGGCAATCCGTCGGCGGTGAGAGAGATCCACATGGCCGACGAGCCGGGCTGGTTCTTCCCCGACGCGTGGAGCTCCGCCGGCAACTCCCCCGCGGCCCTCGCGCGCCTCGCCTCGGACTACCAGAGCTTCCTCTCGAGCCGCGGCTTCCCCGACGCGGCGGCCCGGGGCCTGACGCCCATCGGGCGGGCGAGCGCGCTGGACGCGGCACCTTTGGCCCAGCGGCAGCAGTTCTTCTGGACGGCGAACTTCTTCGCCGACGAAGCGGCGCGCGCCGCGAAGCGCTACACCACGAGCGTCCTGGGGGCCTTCCCGCAGGCCTTCAACCTCGTGAACTGGTCGCCGAACCCCGCGCGCTACGTGCAATCGATGAGGTCCAGCGGAATCAACAGCGTCGACGACGCCTGGGCGGGGATGGACTGGTTCACCTCGGGACGAACGAGCGCGCACGGCCTGTGGTCGGAGGACTGGGTCACCGACTCGTCGTCCCACCTCTGGGCGATGAACGTGAACATGCTGCGCTCCGCCGCGGCGATGGGAACGCAGGGACTCGGCGGCTACGTGGTCGGGAGCATGCTCGGGCCCCGCTCCGAGGGCGCGAGCTACAGAATCCTCTCGCTGATCGGGCGCGGCGCCAAAATTGTGGACGTCTATGCCTTCGGCCCCGCCTACCTCTGGGACCCCGCCAACGCCTGGTCCGACAACGAGGCGGCCTACGGGTCCATCGCCAACGCGTTCCGCCGAGTGGGGCGCGCCGAGTCCCTGCTCTACCCCGGGGTCGCGCCGGGCGCGCCCGGCGCGGCGCTGCCTCGGCCGCAGGTCGCGCTTCAGCTGCCCGGCGCCGGCGCGCTCTGGTTCCCCATCTCCGCGGGGTGCGCGACGAGCCCCAGCGCCGCCACCTGCTCCGCCGGCAACTGGGAGCGCGCCTCGTTCGAGTCGCAGGGCCTCTACCTCGCCCTGATGCATGCCGGGTACGACGTCGACTTCGTCGACGACGTGGACCTCGCGACGAAGGGCTTGCTCGCGAGCCGTGGCTACCGCGTGGTCTACGTCACCTCGCCCAACCTGAGCCAAACCGCGCAGCAGGAGATCTCGAGCTGGGTCGCCGGCGGCGGCACGCTCGTCGCCTCCCCAGGGGCGGGCCTCTGGGACGAGTACAACACGCCATGCACTGCGGGCACGACAGCGCTCCTCGACACGCTCGGCTTGAGGCCGCCCTCGCTCGACGCGAGCTCGCCCTGGTCTCATCTGCGCGATCAGCCATCGGCGCTCGTCTCCACCATCGAAGGGCACGCCAGCGGCTCCGTCGACGCGGCGCTCTACGCTGACCTGGCCCCCGTGGACGGCGCGCGCCCCTATTCCCTGCCGCCGGGGACCGCGCGCATCTTCGCAGCCCCGCTCTCACCGGTCGATCCCTCCGACGTGGTGGCGCAGTTCAAGGGCCCGAACGCGGGCGCTCTTCAGGCCGCGGCGGCGGTGACGGTCCACCGGCACGGCGCCGGCACCGCCATCGCCTACGGCTTCTTGCCAGGGGTGGAGTACTACATCTCCCAGAACCCGGTGGCCGGCGACCGGCTCCCCGCCGACTGGGACCAGGCCGCGCGCGCCCGGGCCGTCGCGCCCGTCGTCCAGGCTCCCTCTCCCGTCCAGCGGACCGTCTACGCCGACGTGCCGCTCGTCCAGGCCCTGCGGCTCGACAGCGCGGCGGGCACCGCGGTCGTCCTGCTCAACTGGAACGACTGGCTGCCGGGCGACGAATCTCTCCCCGTCACCGTCTTCGTGGCGGGCGCGGGCGGCAGGAAGGTCGCCTCCGTCGAGGGAAATCCGGTCCACGCGCAGACCGTTGGAGCCGACCTGAAGGTCACCCTGGCGATGAAGAACGTGGACATCCTGAAGCTCACCGGCCGGTAGCCGACCTCCGGGTCGACCGGAGCGCTGCGCCGAGGCGGCGAGGTCGCGAAGCGCGGTCTCGAGGCCTCGGTGCAGCGTCCGGGGCACGGGAGGCCTTGAGCCGACGCGCCAGCGCCTCGAAGGCCTGGTCTCCGCGGAGCGAGTCCAGGTCCGGGTCGTCCAGCTCCATGACGAGCGTGGGCGAGAGCCCGGCCGCCTCGGCCTCGCCCAGGTAGCGCAGAGCATCGTCGCGGTGGCGCTGCAGCGCCGCCTCGCAGGCCAGGTTGAACAGAATGAGGCCCGCCCGGCTGCGGTTCCCCCTGGCGTGCGTCTCGAGGGCGAGGGCATCGAGGTTGAGCCGCTCCGCTTCGGCATAGCGGCGCTGTCCAGCGATGCTGTTCGCGCGGTTGATCATGGCCTGTACGGCGAGGGGGTGGTCGGGCCCGAGGAGCCGGCGCACCGACTCCAGAATCTGGAGGCCCGAGCAGGCGCGCTCGCTCTTGAAGCGCCTTCTCCAGCAGGGGCCGCGCCGTCGCATGGAGCCCCAGGTTGGCGTAGATGGAGCCCATAGCGTCGAGCAGCCTCGCCCGGACCGCCGGGTCCTGGTCGAAGCCCGACTCGATCTCCCGGGAGGAGCGGTCGAGGATCTCGCGCGCGGTGATGCTGTTCCCCAGGGCTTCGCTCGGGTCCGACAGCTTGAAGATCCCCTCCAGGAAGGCCGCGACGCGAGTGGCCGCCTCGGCCTCGCGGTTAGCTCGGTCGCGCTCTCGCGACACGGTGCGCGTTTGGACTGCGAGCGCCACGGTGAAAGCGGGCAGGATCAGCGCCGCCGCCGCCGCGACCGCGGCGCCACTCCGGTGCCGGCGCACGTACTTCCGGAAGCGATAGAGCGCGCTGGGGGACCGCGCCAAGACCGGGCGGTCGTCGAGGGCGCGGGCGATGTCCGCTGCGAGGTCTGCGACGGAGGCGTAGCGGCGATCCCGGTTCTTCTCCATCGCCATTATGACGATGGAGTCGAGGTCGCCCCGCAGCTCCCGCGCCAAGGCTTCGGGGGAGCTGCCCCGAAGCTCCGCCGCTCTGCGCGCCGCTTCGCCTAACCCGAGGAGGCGAGCGCTCGGCAAAGCGGGCTCAAGGCCCAAGAGCCTTCGCCGGAGCTCGGGCGGAGCCGCGCCTCGGAGCTCCGACCGGTCTGCGCGAATTGCGAAGGCGCCTCTGGTTCGTGGGCATGACGCTGCTCACCGCGGCCGCCATCGCCGCGCTCTCGCTCATTCCGGACCTCGGCCACCACCTCGGCGCGTTCGTCGCGCTGGGCACGCTCTGCCAGTTCGCCGCCGCCACGTCCGCCGCCGCGGCCGACGGCCTGATGGCGGCCACTACCCGGGTCGAGGACCAGGGCCGCGCGAGCGGCTATCGCATGACCGGCAACGTGGGCGGGACCGGCGTCATCGGCGCGCTGGCGCTCTGGGTCTCCGGGCGGGCGTCGGTGCCCATGGCCGGCCTCGCGGTCGCCGCCGTCGTCCTATTGAGCCTCCTCGCCGCCCTGGCCATCGACGAGCCCGCCGCTTTGCCGCGGGCCGGCGGTGTCGGCTGGGCGCGCGAGGCCGGGCACCGCCTCCGGGCAATCGCCCGCGACCTCCTGGGAACGCTCGTCTCGCGCGAAGGGTGGACCGGCCTCGTCATCTGCGCGGTGCCGGTGGGCGCCGGGGCGTTGACGAACCTCTTCTCGGCCATGGCGGTCGACTACCGCGCCTCCGAGGACGTGGTGGCCTCGGTAAACGGCCTCATGGGCGGCCTGGTCGGGGCCGCGGGGGCTTTCTTGGGCGGCCTCCTCGCCGACCGGATGAATCGGCGGCTCGCCTACGCGCTTTCCGGCGCGCTCATCGCGGGCTCGGCGGTGGCCATGATGCTCGGGCCCTTCACCGAGCGGACCTATGTGTGGGGCACGCTCGTGTACAACTTCACGACCGGGATTTCGTACTCGGCGCTGGCCGCCTTCGTCCTGGAGATGGTGGGCAACAGCCCGGCGGCGGCGACGAAGTACTCGGCGTTCATCTCGGTCTCGAACTTGGCCAGCAGCTACGTCACGGCGCTCGACGGCTGGGCGTCGGAGTTTCGCGGTTGGGCCTCGAGGGGCGCGCTCGCGGCCGACGCGGCGCTCACGGTTCTGGGCATCGGCGTGCTGCTCGCCATGGTCGCGGTGACGCGGCGGATGGGGCGGGCTGGGGCGGGGCAGGCTCTTGCCAGCGGCTCGATCGGCAGCTCGGAGAGGAGCTAGCGGACCGTGAAGCGCTCCCCTCGCTGACGGCTGCCAGCCTTTCGGTGCTGAAGCTTTCGAGGCACGGGAGCCGATATCCGAGCCAGCAGAGGTGAGCCACCTGCAATGCCGCGCGCGACCAGCGGCGGGTCTCCACGGCGCCAGGTCACCCGGGCTCGTGGCTCTTGATGGCCGCGAGCGCTTCCTCGAGCGCCGGGAGCGCGGCTGCGTCCTTCGACCTCCCCGTCGCGCGCTTGCTGGCGATGATGCGCTCCAGCCTCAGGACTCGCACCGGAATTCCGTCGACGCTGACCTCGAAGGAGTTGCGCCACTCCTCCTCGAAGCTCCCGAGGCCGTGCATGTGCGTGACGACGTGGAATCGGTCGCCGATGGTGTCGCCTCCAATTTGCGGTGGGCGCAGGTCGAAGCTCCCCGAGACCCAAACACCATGAGCCTCTCTCACCGCTTGCGCGATGGCCGGGTCGGCGAGGCGCTCGAACCAGAGGTCGATGTCCTGCGTCGCGGTGTTGGCACCCTGCAGGACCGCGGCGCCGGCGCCGACGACCATGAACCGGACGCCGCGTCGATTCAGCGCCTCGAGGAGCGCGCGCTCACCGGGCGCGAATGCCGAAGAGTCTTCCACGCTGGAGGGCGGCCCTCAGCCGCTGCGACGGTGTCTTCTCGAGGTTGCGGAGCACATGGTAGACCCCGCCTGCATCCACGCCGTGTCGCTCGGCGATGGCGTGGGCCTCGCGCCAACGCCGCTCGTCTTCGACGAGCCAGCGCAGCTCCTCAGATGTGAGGTCTGGTTGAGCTTCCTGCTCCATGGAGCGGAACTATATTCGTCGAGTCGCGATGGCGGAAGCGGGCCCGCCCGCCGGAAAGGTTCTTGGTTTGAACGAAGCCGCCTGCGGCGGCAGATGGGGAGGTGAATCGGGTCTGGGACGTCGACGTCGACGTCGACGTTTGACGTTTGACGTTTGACGTTTGACGTGGACGTGGACGTGGACCTGGACGGCGACGGCGACGCGGCCGTGGGCGGTCGTGTCGGAAATCAGCGACAGAGCTTGGTCAGCATGGCGACGATGCGCTCAAGCAGTTCGCAGCCTCGCCGATGTGCGGCAGCGTCGACGACCTTGAGCACGAGCAGGGCACCCAGGGCGGCGGCGTACTCCATCGCCGAACCGCGGGCGATGGCGTAGGTACGAGCTGCGTCTGCTTGTCCTGTCCGTCCAGCTGCTTCGGCGATGTTCAAGGGGATCGAACTGGCTGCTCGCCGAAGCTGGTCCAAAGAGTGTCGGCTGAGATTCGACACCAAGAGTGCGGAGTTCCCTCGAGGTGCATCGGATGAAAGCTAGCTGCGAAGCAAGGCAAGAAGCTCGATGGCTCGCTGGCTGACATCCATCTTCTGGAAGCTGAGCATTCTGATCGCTTAGCAAGCACCGCCGACACGACCGCCCACGG
Organism: uncultured delta proteobacterium; assembly: GCA_963772225.1. Classification (GTDB taxonomy): domain Bacteria; phylum Myxococcota; class Myxococcia; order Myxococcales; family UBA5297; genus CAVYWD01. The sequence goes on from CAVYWD010000003.1 coordinate 646,841, forward strand.
CCACGTCGCCGTCGCCGTCGCCGTCGCCGACCACGCCCACGTCGAGCGCCCACGTCAACGTGCGTGCCCGAAGAGGCGGAATGCTCGGCGGCGCTGGCATGCGGAGGAATCGACGCTCTCTGACCCCTCGCTCACCAGCAGCCGGGGGAGCCTGAGGACACTCTGCCGATGGGTTCTTTGTCCCTCGTGAATCCCGAGCCGAGATCCGCTCTCGCACCTCCTGAGGCAAGAAACGATGGGAGTCGTGGAACCGGCCCTTGTGGCCTTCAAGAATCGTCGCAGCGGTTCTTGTGTGCCCGCAGGCCAAAGCAGTTGGCCGAGAAACCCTTCTAGAAGAGCTCGGGCCGGCTCGGCGCCCCATCCACCCCTGAGAACGGCTTCGTTCAACTCGACGTTTGCGCGGCGCGCTACGATGCGAGCCGTGCTCGCGTCCACCGCGCCGCGCAAACGCCTACTGGTTAGCTCGGCCGGGCGGACTTGGGCCGCCCGTGCGCCCGTGAGACGCAGGAGCGCCAACGTCGCGAGCCCGGGGCGCGTAGCAGAAGGGCCGGGAGACTGGGGAGTGTATCCTCCGGGCCGCCCAGTCTCCGGGAGCGCCGGCTCCCGGAGAGTCAAAGGGTTCGATGGGTGCGCGCATCCGAAGGTTGGCGCGCGGGCTCGCTCCATGTGTCGCCGGAGTCGGGGTCTTCATTCGCAGTCGTTCGTCCCAGGCGCGGGCGCAAGGTCGCAAAGGAAAGTGGCAGCCATGTCCGATCGACCGACGCTCTACGCCATCGACTTCGGCACCAGCAACTCGCTCGCCGCCGCGGCGAGCCGCGACCGCGTCTTCGAGCCGGTGCCGCTCGACCCGGCCGCCCCGGACCCGACCATTTTGCGGAGCATCCTCTGCTTCCCGGACGAGGGCGGGCTGTTCGTGGGCGTCGAGGCGCTGCGGCGGTTCGTCGAGCACGGCGCGCAGGGGCGCCTCTTGCGCTCGTTCAAGCACTTCCTCGGCTCGCGGTCGTTCCGCGGGACGGTCATCCGGGGCCGGTTGGTGACAGCGGAGGAGGTGGTGGGCGCGCTGCTGCGGCAGATCCGCCTTCGCGCCGACGCGCACTTCCGGACCGAGGTGCGCCGTGCGCTCCTCGGGCGGCCGGTCCACTTCGACGGCGAGGACGACGTTTTCGCCGAGGGGCGGCTCCGGCGGGCGGCGGAGCTGGCGGGCTTCGACGACGTGCACTTCCTGCCCGAGCCGGTGGCCGCCGCGCGCGCGTTCGGCGCCGCGGCCGAGCGCGAGGAGCTGGCGCTCATCGCGGACTTCGGGGGCGGCACGTCGGATTTCACCGTGCTGCGGGTGGGGCCGCGGGAGCTCGCGCGCAGCGACGTGCTGGCGGTGGGAGGCGTGGCGGTGGCGGGCGACGCGCTCGATGCGTCGATCATGCGGTCGCAGGTGAGCCGCCACTTCGGGGCCGAGGTGCAGTATCGGGCGCCGTTCGGGAAGAACGTCCTGCAGATGCCCCGCGGCGTCCTGCAGCACCTCTGCTCGCCCGCGCAGCTGTCGGTCCTGCAGCGGCGCGACATCGCGAGCTTCCTCGCCGACGTGCGGCGGTGGTCGCTCTCCGACGACGACCGGCGCCGGATCGACCAGCTCACGGGGCTGGTGGAGGACACGCAGGGCTTCCACTTGTTCGAGGCCATCGAGCGCGCGAAGCGGACCCTCTCGACGCGGACCAAGGCGGAGGTGGTCTTCGCCTACCCGGGCATCGACGTGCGCGAGCCCGTGACGCGCGCAGGCTTCGAGGAGGCGAGCCGGCGCGAGGTGGACGCGATCATCGCCTGCCTGGAGGCGACGGTGCGGGAGGCGGGGGTCGGGCCGGACGAGATCGCGGTGGTGTGCTGCACCGGCGGCACGGCCAAGGTGCCGCGGCTCGCCGCGGAGATCCAGCGGCGCTTGCCGGCCGCGCGGGCCGAGCAGTTCAAGGGGTTTCACTCGGTGGTCGAGGGGCTCGCGCGGGAGGGACAGCGGATCGAGGCGGAGAGGGAGAGCGTGGCATCGGCGTAGATGAACCGCTCGCCGTCCATTCGTTGCGCAAGCACCTTGCCCCTGCCTCGTTCATCGACCTCGAGCAGCGCTATCCGCGAGGACGAGGAGCTCACCGCGGGGTCGTCGACGCGCGAGTGAGGTCGAAGGTGTAGCCGGCAGTCTACGGTGCCGCCGCCAGGCGGGTCTGGAGTCCGCGCCTCGCCGTTGTCGACGCGAGCGGTGCGGTCCAAATCAATCGAGCGAGATCTTCATCGAACCGGGTCAAATCGAGCCAGAGGCGGCGACTTCATGCGGCTTCCCATCCAAGAGGTCTTTCCCGAGGCGCGGCAGGCGATGCTGGCGCTCGAACGCACGGTGCACAAGAGCACGTTGGAGCCAGCGCTGCTGGACCTGGTGCGGGTGCGCGCGTCGCAGCTGAACGGTTGCGGGCACTGCATCGACATGCACACCAAGGACGCGCGGGCGCGCGGCGAGTCCGAGCAGCGCCTCTACAGGCGCCCTGCTATAGCCCGCGAGAGCGCGCCGCGCTGGACTGGACCGAGTCGCTCACCCTTCTTCCGCAGACGGGCGCCCCCGACGACGTCTACGAGCGCGTGCGCCAGGTGATGTCGCCGGAGGAGGTCGCCGCGCTCACGCTCGCCATTGTGGCCATCAACGGATGGAACCGCCTGGCCGTCGGGTTGCGCTCGCCGGTGGGGAGCTACCAGCCGCCGGCGAGCGCCGGCGCGCCGCGGAGGGAGCAGGGCGCCGCCCATCCAGCCTGAGCGGCGCCAGCCGCTGCCTCAGATGTCCAGGTTCTGCACCTCGAGCGCGTTCTTCTCGATGAACTCGCGCCGCGGCTCGACCTGGTCTCCCATGAGGACCGTGAAGATCTCGTCGGCCTCCACGGTGTCGTCGACCTTGACCCTGAGCAAGGTGCGCGTGGCGGGCGACATGGTCGTCTCCCAGAGCTGCTCGGGGTTCATCTCGCCCAGGCCCTTGTAGCGCTGGATGTTCTGCCCGCGGGTGGCCTCTTTCTTCACCGCGTCGAGAAGTCCCTGGACGGAGCCGAACTGCATCCGGTCGTCGCCCACGACGAGCGTGTAGGGCGCGGGGCCGGCCTCGCGGAAGGCCTGGCACAAGGCGCGCAGCTCGAGGAACTCGGGGCTCTTCAGGAAGACGTGGTCGACCACCGTCTCGCGCGTCGCGCCGGCGAGCTCGCTCCGGAACAACAGCATCTTGCCGCCGGCGTGCTCGGGGTCCGGCTTGCGCAGCGGCGCCCGGAAGGCGTTCACCACCTCCGGCGAGCGCTTCTCGAGGTAGTCGAGCGCCTTCAGGAGCTGGGCCTCGAGGGCGCCGGGGTCGTCCAACGTGTCGACCACGAGGTCGCTCCCCTGGGCCAGTGCGTCGACGATGCGCGCGTCGCGCCGGCGCCCGAGGCGGTCGAGCAGGCCGCGGTACTCGACCCCCTTGTCCAGGAAGTCGCGGAAGGCCTTGCCCTCCAGCGCGGGCTTGCCGTCCACCTCGACCTTGGCGATCTGCGTGCCGATCTCCAGGAGGTGCTCGACCATGGCCTCCTCGTCCTTGAGGTAGGTCTCCTTCTTGCCGCGGGTGATTTTGTAGAGCGGCGGCTGGGCGATGTAGAGGTAGCCGCGCTCCACCAGCTCGGGCATCTGCCGGTAGAAGAACGTGAGCAAGAGCGTGCGAATGTGGCTGCCGTCCACGTCGGCGTCGGTCATGAGGATGATGCGGTGGTAGCGCGCCTTGTCCGGCGAGTAGCCGTCCTCGGCGTTGGCCTCGCCGTCCCCGCGCATGGAGCGGATGCCCGTGCCCAGCGCGGTGATGAGCGTGGCGATCTCCTGGCTGCCCAGCATCTTGTCGAAGCGCGCCTTCTCGACGTTCAGGATCTTCCCGCGCAAGGGCAGGATGGCCTGGAAGCGCCGGTCGCGGCCTTGCTTCGCCGAGCCGCCGGCGGAGTCGCCCTCGACGATGTAGAGCTCGCACTGGGTGGGGTCGCGCTCCTGGCAGTCGGCGAGCTTGCCCGGCAAGGACGCCGAGTCGAGCGCGCCCTTGCGGCGCACGGTGTCCTTGGCCTTGCGCGCGGCGATGCGCGCCCGCGCTGCGTCGCCGACCTTGGCGGCGATGCGCTTGGCGATCACCGGGTTCTCTTCCAGGAACGCCGACAGCTTCTCCCCGATGATGCCCTCCACCGCCCCCTTCACCTCGGGGTTGATGAGCTTGTGCTTGGGCTGGCTGTCGAAGGCCGGGGTGGGGAGCTTGACGCTGATGACCGCGACCAGCCCCTCGCGCGCGTCGTCGCCCGACGGCGACTCTTTCAGGTCTTTCCAGAGCGACTTCGCCGCCGCGTAGCTGTTGACGGTGCGGGTGAGCGCCGCCTTGAAGCCGGCCAGGTGCATGCCGCCTTCGTCGTTGTAGACGTTGTTGCCGAAGCAGAAGACCATCTCGTCGTACGAGTCGTTGTACTGCATGGCGACTTCGACCTGGATCTTCTCGGTCTCGCCGGCGAAGTAGATGGGCTTATCGGAGAGCACCACCTTGTTCTTGTTCAGGTGCTCCACGAATTGGCGGATGCCGCCTTCGTATCGGAATTCGTGGCTCTTGCCGCTGCGCTCGTCGGCGATGGCGATGCGCAGGCCGGCATTGAGGAACGCCAGCTGGCGCAGCCGCTGCGAGAGCACGTCGAAGTTGTAGGCGCGTTCGGCGCCGAAGATCTGCGTGTCGGGCTTGAAGCGCACCGTGGTGCCGCGCTTCTCGGTGTCGCCGGTGACCTTGAGCTCGGTCTTCGGGACGCCGCGCTCGTAGCGCTGGGAGTAGGCCTTGCCGCCGCGGAAGATCTCCAGCTCGAGGTACTCGGAGAGCGCGTTCACGCAGGAGACGCCCACGCCGTGGAGGCCCGCCGAGACCGCGTAGGAGTTGTTGTCGAACTTGCCGCCGGCGTGGAGGATGGTGAGCACCACCTCGGGCGTGGGCCGGTTCTCGGTGGGGTGCATCTCGGTGGGGATGCCGCGGCCGTCGTCGATGACGCTGATGGAGTTGTCGACGTGGATGGCGACTTCGATGTTCTTGCAGTGCCCCGCCAGCGCCTCGTCCACGGAGTTGTCGACGACCTCCCAGACCAGCTGGTGCAGGCCGGTCTCGTCCGGAGGCCCGATGTACATGCCGGGCCGCTTGCGCACCGCTTCCAGGCCCTCGAGGACCGTGATGCTCGACGCGTTGTACTCGTGCCCCGAGTCGGGCGGGGTGGTCTCTTTGGCGGTCTCCAAGCTCTCTCCTAGGAAAAGTCGCGCCGATCGCCCATAAACCGGCGCGATCGCTCGCCAAAACCCCGCAGGGCCGCGCCTTGCGCGAAAGGGGCCGACAGTACCACGTCCGGCCCGCTTCCTCAATTGGCAAACAACCGCACAACCTGCGAGATTTATTCCGGGATTCGGCGCCATTGCGCGCGCTCGACCGAGGCCGAGAGGCGGGGAGCGATCGGCGGGCTACTCCTTGTCGGCGGGAAGCGCGACGAAGAGGCCCGCCGCGTCCGGTTGGGCCCCCTCCCACCCGAGCTCGCCGGCGTGGGCGCGGGCGATGCGCTCGGCGGCGGCGAGAGAAACGCCCGCCTCTCCAGTGACGAGCTGGCGCTCGAAGAACGGCCGCCAATCGCGCTCGATAATGCCGCGGTCGAGCCCGCGGCGGGCGATCACGCGGACGAGCACCTGCTCCCCGTCGCTTTCAGTCGCAACGCAGAGCTCGCGGTCCTCTCCGGCGAGCGCGCGGGCGCCCGCGACGACGAGGTGCGTGAAGCAGCGCCGCAGGCTCGCGGGCCAGCCGAGGGCGCGCGCTTCGGCCTGGTAGCGGCGCTCGAGCTTGAGCCCGTGGCCGAGCTCGTGCCCGGCGACGGCGAGCGCCCCCTCGAGCGGGTCGCGCACGTCCAGGCTCGAGGGCTCGGCGCGGTCCTTCTTCGCGTACTGGCGCACCGCCTCGACGATGGCCTCGATGCGCGCGCCGCCCGCCAGGCACTCCTGCACCAGCGGCTCCAGGTCCTCGACCACCGGCTTGAGCTCCGGCGCGAGCGGCACGGACTGGAGCGCGCGCAAGAGGTCGCCGTGGTAGCCCTGCAGCGTGCGCAGGTTCGAGAGCACGAAGGCGATGGGGTTGTTCAGGTCGTGGGCGATGCCGCCGGCGAGCCTGCCCAGGAGCGCCATGCTCGCGTCGTCCACCCGCTCGGCCGTCGAGCCGTCGCGGCCTTTGCGCCGGAGCAGCGCCTCCACGCGCGCTCGCAACAGCCCCGCGGAGACCGGCGGAAAAAAGACTTCCTCGGCCCCGGCCTCGAAGCAGCGCAGCGCTTCGGGCTCGGAGCCGCTCCGGGCGATCAGCAGGACAGGGCAGCTCCCGCCGCGAAGGCGCTCGACGCTCCGGCACAGCTCGATGCCGCCGCCGGGCGATTCGAGCGCGGTCTCGCAGACCACCGCCGCCATGGATCCGCCGGACATCTGGCAGAGCGCCTCGCCCGCGCTCGCGGCCTCACGGGTCGGATGTCCCGCGAGCGCCGCCGCATACTCGGACAGCCGGGATGAGTCCGGGCCCACGAGCAACACAGGGGCGCTGGTCGGAGGGGCGCTCATCATCATGCGCGATGGATTAGCAATCGGCGTTCCGCGCCGTTCTGCCTCGCAGGGCCTTTTATTTCTTGCCCACTGGCGCGCGCGCTTGGGGTTCTCGTGCACCCGGCCGGAGCGAAGCGACCCCGCTTTCTCGCGCTGTGGGCGCGGGCGCAGAGGGGGCTGAATTCACCGCCAGAGCATATTGCGGCACCGCGCCCGACATGCAATCGACGGCGCTGGAGGGCCCCATGAAGAGGCAGCGTCCGCTCGCTCTATCGGGCGGGGAGCGGCCGGGCGCTCAAGCGGGCCGAAACGCGCCCTGGCGCACCTCGAGCTGGAGCGCGTCAGGCCCGGCGGCCTCGCGCACCAGCCGCGGGTCGGTGGTCGTCAGGAAGACCTGGAGGCCCGAGGCGCGCAGATAGTCCATGAGGAAGGCGTTGCGGGCCGGGTCGAGCTCGCTGGACACATCGTCCAGAAGGAGGAGCGGCGCCCGCCCCAGCGTCAGGCGCAGGTTCTCGAATCTCGGCGATCTTGAGGGCGAGCACGATGGCCCGCTGCTGACCTTGGGAGGCGAAGCTCCGAGCCGGGCGACCCGCGAGGTCCAGGTCGAGGTCGTCGGCATGAGGGCCGACGCTGGTGTAGCCGCGCTCGACGTCGCGGGCCGTCCGCCGCCGCAGCGCCGCGAGGAGCGCGCCGGCGACCGCCGCCGCGTCGTCCAGGGGCTCGCCGGGAAGACCGCTGGGGGTGTAGCCAACCGAGAGCGCCCCGTCGCCGCGCGCGATGGCCTCGAAGCTCTTCGCCGCGAGAGGGGCGAGCTCGCGCAGGAGCGCCCGGCGAAAGTGCACGATGCGCGCGCCGACCCTGGCCAGCGCCTCGCTGTAGGCGTCGATGAGCTCGGCGGCCGCGCCCTCCTTGAGCAGGCGGTTGCGCTGCTTGAGCGCGCGCTGGTACTCGCGCGAGGTTTCCAGGTGTGCGGGGAAGCGGTTGAAAGTGGCGCGGTCCAGCAGGCGACGACGACCGTCGGGCCCGCCCTTGAGCACCGCCAAGTCGTCGGGCGTGAAGGCCACCACCGAGACCCCGCCAAAGTAGTCGGTCAGGCTCTTCACCGGCTTGCCGTCGAGGAGGGCCGCTCGCCCGGAGGCGTCGACCTCCACGGCGATGGACCGCTGGGCGCCTCCCAGCGAGAACCGGCCCGCGACGCGCGCCCCGCTCGCCCCGAAGCGCACGAGATCGGAGAGCTTGCTCGCCCGCAGGGGCCGGAGGGTCGCGAGCAGGTAGAGCGCCTCGAGGAGGTTGGTCTTCCCCTGGCCGTTCGGGCCCACGACCAGGGTCGCGTGCTCGCCGGGCGCGAGGTCGGCCGCCTCGATGTTGCGGAAGTCGCGGATCTCCAGGGCGAGCAGGCGCATTCGGTGGAGCCGAGCCTAGCGCAGGGCCGGCGTGGGGGGTGAGGCCCTTGGCGCCGCGGGGCGCGCGTGGCGAATGTGAAGCAGTTGGGACCGCTCCGATCCTGCCGGCGCGCTTTGGCGCGGAAGGAGCTTTGCGTGATCAAGCCCACCTTCGACGAGCGCTCGGACGTGCGGGCGGCCACGCCGCACCCGGCTCGAGCGGACGGGGCGGTGCGGGCCGCCGAGCGCTCGGTCGCCGGGCCAGGGCGGCAGGGGCCGGACTCGGCCCCGCAGATCGCATCGCGGCGCGCCGCGCTTCGGGCCCTCAATGCGGGCGACGTGCCCTACGTCGTGGCCGGCGCCTACGCGATGCGCGAGTACACAGGCATCGCCCGGGACACCAAGGACCTGGACGTCTTCTGCCGGCGCGCCGACGTGGAGGGGGCGCTCGGCGGTCTTTCGCGCGCGGGCTTCCGTGTGGAGCGCACCGACGAGCTCTGGCTCGCCAAGGGCTACGCCGAGGACGGCGAGTACGTCGACATCATCTTCTCGTCCGGCAACGGCGTCGCGGAGGTGGACGACCTCTGGCTGGCGCGCGCCCGGCCGGCCGAGGTGCTGGGCGTCCCCACGCGGCTGGCGCCGCCCGAAGAGATGATCTGGTCCAAGAGCTACGTCATGGAGCGCGAGCGGTACGACGGCGCCGACGTGCAGCACCTGGTGCGCGCCTGCGCCGACCTGCTGGACTGGCCGCTCCTCCTGTCGAGGATGCGCGACCACGCGGAGGTCCTGCTCGCGCACCTCCTGCTGTTCCGGTTCAGCTATCCGGGCGAGCGGGAGAAGGTGCCGGCCTGGGTGCTGGAGGAGCTGGTGGCGCTCTCTCGCCGGCCGCCCAGGCCCTCCGAGCGCGCGCTCTGCCGCGGCACTCTGCTCTCCGCGAAGCAGTACCAGGTGGACCTGGAGGGCGGTCTCGCCGACTGCCGCCCGCTCGAGGTCTGCTCCTGGAGGGCCTTCCGGACCGCCCGATGAGAGCCGCGCCGCATGTCCCCTGAGAGCGCCGAGGTCGCCGCGTCGACGCCGTCTGAGCACCCGGCGGAGCACCCGTCGGACCAGCCCGTGCGCGTGGCCCTGGTCGGCGACCTGCACACGCGAGTCGATCGCCCGGGCCGGGTAAGCCGGCACCTGCGGGGCGTGGACGCCGAGGCGGACATCCTGTTGCTCGCGGGCGACCTCACCGACCACGGCGCGCCCGAGGAAGCGGCCATGGCGGCGGAGGAGCTGGCCGACCTGCGCATCCCCAAGGTGGCGGTGCTGGGCAACCACGATCACGAGTCGGGGAAGGCGGGGGAGGTCTCGCGAGCGCTGGGACACGGCGGCATCCACGTCCTGGACGGCGACGTGTTCATCTTCGAGAAGCGCCTGGGGATCGCGGGCGTGAAGGGCTTCTGCGGCGGGTTCGACGAGGCCACGCTCGAGCCGTGGGGCGAGGAGGTCCTCAAGCGCTTCGCCCTGGAGGCGGTCACCGAGGCGCTGAAGCTGGAGTCGGCGCTGGCGCGCGTGCGGGGGCTCAAGCGGCGGATCGCGCTGCTCCACTACAGCCCGGTGCGCTCGACCATCGTGGGCGAGAATCTGGAGATCGCGCCGTTCCTGGGGTGCTCGCGGCTGGTCGAGCCCATCGACAAGTTTGGCGCGACCTTCGCGGCGCACGGCCACGCTCACCGCGGGCAGGTGACCGGCAAGACGCCGCGCGGCATCACCGTCTACAACACGGCGATGGAGCTGCTCCGCGAGCGGCTCGGGCGCTACTACCTCGTCGTGGAGGCTTGAAGCCGCACGTCGGCGCCCCGAAAGGAGCGCCGATTTCGGCACGAAGCGAAGCTTCGAATCGGCCCACGAACGCACGATGGGGGCGCGCCCGAGGGCCGATCGATGTCGCTGGCGCCTGAACGCCTAGCGCTTGCTGAACTGGAAGCGCTTGCGGGCGCCGGGGCGGCCGTACTTCTTGCGCTCGACCGCGCGGGCGTCGCGGGTGATGAAGCCCGCCTTCTTGAGCACCGGGCGGAAGTCGGGGTTGTACGCGCAGAGCGCCCGGGAGATGCCGTGGCGAATGGCGCCGGCCTGGCCGGAGAGGCCGCCGCCGTCCACCGTCACGACCACGTCGAGCTTGTCCTTCTGCTCGACCAGATCGAGAGGCTGGCGGAGGATCATCTTGGCCGTCTCGCGGCCGAAGTAGTTGTCGAGGGGGCGGTCGTTGATGGTGATGACGCCCGATCCCGGCCTCAAGTGGACGCGCGCCACCGACTCCTTGCGCCGGCCGGTCCCGTAGTTCTTGTGCGTCTCTGCCATCGTGTTCCTCGCCGCAGGCGCCGCTTCTCAAGGAGCCGGACTGCCGGCTCGCTCGCGGCGCCGCGAATGGTTTAAGCGTTGACCTTGAACTCGACCGGCTGCTGGGCCTTCTGCTTGTGCTCCGGGCCGGCGTAAACGCGCAGCTTGGTGAGCATCTGCCGTCCGAGGGCGTTGCGCGGCAGCATGCGGCGCACGGCATTCAGGATGAGGTCCTCGGGGTGCTTGGCGCGCACCTCGCTGGCGTGGGTGACGGTGAGGCCGCCCGGGTGCAGCGAGTGCTTGTAGTAGACCTTCTTCGTCTCTTTGGTCCCGGTCAGCTTCACCTTGCCGGCGTTGATCACCACGACGTGGTCGCCGGTGTCGAAGGACGGGGTGAACCGGGGGTTGAGCTTGCCCTTGAGGATGCCGGCGATTTGGCTCGCCGCGCGGCCCAACACCTTGCCGTCCACGTCGATCAGGAACCAACGGCGTTGAATGTCCGCCGGCTTTACGCTGTAGGTGCTCATCGTCGTGAGACTCCGCTGGCGGGCCACGCTCGGCCGCGCGCCTTCGTATTTGGAACTGCGGCGCCCTCTCTGTGACAATCCCGGGGCGCTGAAAGCGCGCCTTTGTAGGAGATGATGGGGCGACTGTCAAGGCCCACGGGGCTTTCTCCGCCGCGGTCTGTCCGGCGCTCCCCCTGGTGGAGCAGGTGGCGAGCGCCCGGAGGACCCCGGCCGTGAGGCTAGGCTGCTGGTGAATACGCCATCGGCCGAGCGAGCGCAATCGAGTCGGATCGAATCCCAGGGAATCGCCTAGGGGGCGCCAGATTCGGTGGTCGAGTTGACCTGCGCTCGGCGGCCGGTATCCTCCCGCGGGCATCCGACGCCTATGACTCCGCCCTCCAACGATCCCCACCCGCAGCGCGCGAAGGCCGACCTGGTCCTCCTGGTCGCCGCGCTCGGCTGGGCCCTGACCTTTCCTATCGCCAAGGGCGCCCTGGCCCACGTGAGCCCGGGGGCGTACCTCGCGACGCGCTTCGCCCTGGGCACGTTCGTGGCCGCGCTGCTCGCCCGGCGCTCGCTCGCCCACCTCCCGTCGCTGAAGTACGGGGCGCTGCTGGGGCTCGTCCTCTGGGTCGGCTTTGCGCTCAACACGTGGGGCCTGCGCTTCACGACCGCCACGCGCTCCGGGTTCGTGACGAGCCTCTGCGTCGTGCTGGTCCCGGTCCTGGGCGCGCTGGCCTTCTCGCAGCGGGTGGCGCCCTCGGCCTACGCCGGGGCTCTGCTCGCCGCCGCTGGCCTCTTCGTCATGAGCTCGCGCGCGCTTTTCCAGGGCGACGCGTCGATCCTCGGCGACGCGCTGACCGTCGCGTCCGCGGTCGCCTACGCCTTCCACATTCTGCTCACCGGCCGCTTCGCGCCGAAGGTCGTGCCCGCCGCCGCGGTGGTGGGGCAGTCCGCCGTGGTCGCGCTCCTGTCGCTGGCGATGCTGCCTTTCGAAGAAGTGCGCCTGGACCCGAGGCCCTCGGTCGTCGCCACGCTGTTGTTCACCGGCATCTTCGCCTCGGCGGTCTTCAACGCCATGCAGCTCTGGGCGCAGGCGCGCACGACGGCCGCGCGCGCGGCCATCCTCTTCACCCTCGAGCCGCTCCTTTCCGCGCTGTTCTCACGCGCTCTCCTCGGCGAGCCCATGACGGTGGAGACCTGGTTCGGCGGGGCGCTCATCGTCGCGGGCATTCTCTTTTCGGAGCTCGCTCCTTGGCTCGGCCGGCGGGCGGGGATCGAGGCGGAGCCCGCCGAATGATCGCCCCGGCGAGGTCGCGGGGGGCGTTTGGCGCCGCCGTCGAGATCGACGGCCCCGGAATGCGCCTGCGCGGCACGCAGCTCTTCCTCGACTCGCCGAGGCCCGCCGAGCTGGCCTTCGTCTCGCACGCGCACTCGGATCACACGGCGAGGCATCGCCAGGTCATCGCCACCGCGGCCACGCTGGAGCTCCTCAGCCGTCGCGTCGGGGCGCCGCAGGTGCCGTTTCCCGCGCCGTTCCGAAAGCCGTTCTTCATCGGCGCGCTCGAGCTGGAGCTCTTTCCCTCGGGAGACGCGTTGGGTGCGGCGCAGCTTCGGGCCACGGTCAACGGGCAGCGCATCGTGTACACCGGAGACCTGAACCCGGCGGGGAGCCTCACCGCCGAGCCGTGCGAGGTCGCCGCCTGTGACGTGCTCGTCATCGAGAGCACCTTCGGCCGGCCGTGCTATCGGTTCCCGCCGCGCGAGGAGGTCTACGAGCAGGTGCGGGCCTTCGCGCGGGGCGCGCTCGCCGACGGGCAGACGCCGGTGTTTTTGGCGTATCCGCTCGGAAAGAGCCAAGAGGCGATCCGCCTGCTCGTCTCCGGCGGGTTCTCGGTGGCGGCGCACGCCAGCATCGCGGACATTTGCGACATTTACGCGAGGCATGGCTGCGCGCTGCCGCATCGGCGCTTCGACGGGACGGCGCGGCCCGGGGAGGCGCTGGTCTTCCCGCCGCACCTCGCGCGGTCGCGCGCGCTGGCGAAGCTCGGGTCGGTGCGCACGGCCGTGCTCACCGGGTGGGCGCTCGATTCGGGCGCCCAGTATCGATATGGCGCGCAGGCGGCGATTCCGCTTTCGGACCACGCCGATTTCGATGGCCTCGTGGAATATGTTCGCCGGAGCGGGGCGCGAAGGGTTGTTACGGTGCACGGGTTTGCGAAGGAGCTGGCGGCGTGGCTTCGCGACCATGGGGTGGAGGCGCGGCCGCTCGAGGAGCCGCGGCAGTTGGAGTTATTTTGAGGTGGTGGGCGAGGGGAGGGAATGCCTCCGGAATAGATCGGCCATCGGCGACGCGGTGGCGCGGAGGCGATCGTGACGGTGCCGGGGCGGATTTGACCTGAGCGCTCATTTGCCCGCGTTGGCTCCTGATGCATCAGAGGACGCAGGGGCTATGGGGGCCTTCTGACGTTGCAGCTCCTCGAGGGCCTCTATGCCATTTCGCACAGCTTTTAGGACTCGTTGAGCTTCCTCACGCCTGCTGGCGTCCCTTTCATTCGCGAAGCGCTGCCGAAGCGAATAGAGTTCAGGGAGAAAGTCGTACCTGTTGTGCTCGATCAAATCATATTGACAAAGGCACTCGATGATACTGGCCTCGAGGGATCCCTTAAGAGACGTCCGCAAAATGCGATTTGTGATTGGGTTGTCGTGCCACGTCTGGGCATCGATGATGGCCTGTCGTGCTCCCGTGTCCGTTTCCTCCGGAAGCCTCCTGCCGAGCGCGATTGCCTCCTCCAAAGTTGGATGGTATCGACTTACGAAGCCCATAGCGTACCTGCGGACCTCTTCGTCCCGCTCGGTCATCGCTCGCTCGAAAAGCACCCTCTTCAAATGAGCCGTTGCGCGGCTTTTCCTGCCTTGAACCCAAATGCCCCATCCATAGGGCCCGCTCAATCTAACTATTTCCTCCGGTCGCAATCCCTTCCCTCGAGAGATTAGGTATTCTTCAAAACGCTCCCAATTCAATTTGACCATCCACCCGAACATGGCCGCCCCCCACTTTCCGCTCCTCATGCTCTGTTCGGCCAGGTGCTCGAACTTCTGATTGCTGGTGACGCCTTCGCAATCCAAGAATCGAGCCATTGCGCACGACAATGCAGCCGAGTCGAGTCGGTCCTCATTGAAGAGCTCGAATTCCTGTTCCTTGCCCGGCAGGTATCTTTCCTCGCAGCGCATGGAGCGCCACTGCTCCCCCCTTAACGCTGAGACGCTCTCGGTGTCGCGCTCCCTTCCCGACTCGAGGGCGCCGGGGGCTGCAAACGAATCTGTGCATGACCAAACTACAAGGAGCCAAGCCGCCGAAGCAAGGCGCAAACAATCCATGTGTTTCTCCTTCTCATTTCAATACGACAAATTCAGAGCAATGCACAAACAGCCGTTTCGGGTCGCAAGGGGTGGCAAGGCAACTTGCCACGGTTGGATTGTTCAGGCCGCCATGGCCTGAATCTAAGGTGAGGTAGGCCCGAAATTCGTCGTTCCAGCTTCCCGAACGATTCGCATCCGGGAATACGATGAGCTTGTCATCATTCGTCGGATGATAAGGGCACCATCCCCAATTCATCTGCATGACATTCCCGCATGCCGGACAAATAATCTCGGTCGAGCTCAGGTACTGCCACAAGTGGACCGTCGTCAGCAGATACTCCAACTCCTTAGCCTCGGCGTCGGTGCGCACCATGCCCTTTCCGACCAACCCGCTGCGCCGGCCGGACACCTCCGCAAGCCTGCCTGCATGCGCCACGAGGAATCCCTTGAGATTCTCATTGAACGGAATCCCTTGAAGGTGGGCCGGCTCGGAGATCCACCGAAGGTGGTCCTCAAGAGTGCGCTCATCGCCGGAATCGGCCAGCTTCTTGTACTCGTGGAGCTTCAACAGATACTCTCTGCGCAGGTCCTGTAATGAGCAGCTCTTATTCGGTTCCGAGCGCTCGAGAAGCCCGCCTCGGGGGCCGAAGCAATACGTGAACGGCGTTCGTGTGCCGGTCGGCAGGTCGACTGCCCGCACAAAAAATGCATCGAGGGCTTCCTCCTCCAGCGGCGGCGATGCCGTGATTCCCTTGGAATCGGCCTGGAGCTTCCACTCCCGCCTCAGGACGCGCAGGAGGATGAGCTCTTCCTTGACGAATGGGCTCTTCTGGAGCTCCGCAGCCCGTTTCAAGGGGCTGACCTCCGCGCCGATCTTCTTGCGCAGGTCCGCCAAGTCGCCATCGAGCTTGTCGAGAAAACTTCCTGCCGCCTTGGAATCCGAGAGCAACGTTCCAACCGCGCCAGGCAATTTGATGTTGCGAAGCTTCAGCAGTTCGGTGAGAAGCGTCTTCACCACTTCGCTCCCCGTCTCGATCGCCTTGCCGCGCGGAAAGGCCTTCGTATTGTCGGAGAAATACTCTACCAACTTCGTTCCCAACTCCCAAGTCGCTCCCGCGGCGGAGCCGTAGGTGGGCAAGAAGGCGAGGATGAACTTTCCCTCGGCAGAGGCCGCGGTGTATTCAAATTTGGAAATATCGGCGGCAGCCAGGCGCGCCCGAGTCTCGAGCGGCGTTGACGACTCCAGGGTGATCAACGGGTTCCCCGTGAAGAGCCCGTCGTAGGGCAAGCCTTTGCTATCCGTGGCTCGATAGGTGACCACAGACGGGCTTCCAGCCATCTGGAGCTCGACCGCGCGACACTCGCGACGGCTCGGGTCCTTTTCTCCCGCGACAACGCCGAGTATGTTGAGGTTGGTCGGCTTATTCTCCACGCTCCCGTTCGGGTGCAGGGTGATCCACAGGCGCCCACCGCGCGGGCTCGTCAAATAGAGTAGAACGAGATGCTTTCCCTTCTTTCCGCACCTGGCATCCAGGAAGGGGAACGGCATCGCCATTCGGAAGAGGTTGCTTGAATTCGGAGAATCCCAAATCGATTCCGGGCTCCACAACGTCAGAGCGAGCGACATCGAATCGGCGGGTTTCCCCGATTTCCAAGCGTTGAGGAGCTTGTCGCCCTCTGCGGCGCGAAGGTCTCGCTCCAGCTCATAGCTGAGCAAGACCGGGCGATGAGCGTAGGGGTGAGCCTGCCAGTCGCTGTCGGCCGGGTCTCCCTCGACCTTTATCTTCGTGTGAAGCCAATTTGGGAGGAAATCCTGGTTTCCTCCGGGAAAGGGAAACCCCTTCCCGAGCCGCGCTACGTATTGGCCACTCTCGCAGGAGAGATTCATTTGGGGCGTCGAAATGGTCTCGTAGTCGGAGAGGTCGACTTCCTTCTGTTCGAGGACGTTGAATACGGCGACCGTCTGCCCCATCGTGTTGGCGTCGGGAACATGATCCCTGTAGTCGCCGAGAAAGTCGAACGAAAGAATCGGGAGCTTGGAGGCCTTGTCGTACTTTCCGCTGGTGAACCGCTGAAGACTCTTCGGTTCGACGACCGAGTTTGGAGGCGGCTGCGGCTCGCGGGCTTTTCCGACGACCACCTCGGGCTCGATGGCATTCAGCCACTGCGCGAACGAGCCCTCTCGGAAGAGGTACTGATCCTCATAGGAGTTCTGAAGCTCGTTGATCGCAAACGGGTACGAACGATCAAGGAAATCGATGCCTCCCGGTACCGCGGGCCGAGCGCCCGCCTTGCCTTGGACAATGACAACGTCCGTGGTGAGGACCTTCGGCTCGGGTGTCCGAGAATACGAGGTCACCATCTTCTCGAGAAAGCCCTGGAGGTCCACGTAACGATGCAGGAAGTTGTTTCGGTAATAGGTCTCGAGGTTGTTGCTGCACAGGCCGATGGAGCCCATCTGAGCCCCGATTTCGATCTTGGTGAACGGCAGATACTTGCTGAATCGCAGGGAGTTCTTCGTGGGCTCGTCATAGACGAACGGGTCGCGGCATCCGGGCGGCGAGGCCACCTGATAGTCCCCTCGGTGCTTCATCCGTTTGTCTCTCTCGAAGAAGGCGAGGAGCTGCCGGAGCGAGGCCCCGTTCCTCAGGAAGTCCATCCGCGCGTCCCGCTTTTCGATCTGAAGTCCGCCTTTGCCATCGGTTCCCCAAAACCCCTCCGCGTACTTCGCCTTCGTGTGCAGCGAGATCAGCCACGCCCACGCGAGAACCCGTTTGGTGTAGCTCGGAAGCTGATCCAGGTCCCAAAGGTCGTGGTCCTCGATCGGCGCCTCGAAGCACAAATGGTGCAGGCTATGGCCCGCCTCCGCAAGGAGCGTCGTGACGGTGAGGTCCGGCGGATTCGCCGGCGGATTGGCCTTTCTCGTGGTGACGCACTGGCGATGCGTGACCTTCGATTGCCCGAGGTCGAGGCCGCCGATGGCCACTTCCACCGAGAAGGAGAGAAGCTCCTCGTCGACCTCGACGTGCTCCAAGCCGTTCTCATCGTACGCGGAGGCTACACGGGCCGCGTCGACCGCGAAGAGGTCGACGACGATCTTGATGTCCTCGCGGACGAGGCTGTTCCCGGCGTTGACTCCGACGAGATCCTCCACAAGCAAGTGGAGATAGACGGGGTCTCGAGAGCGGTAGCCGCCGTAGATGACGACCTCCTCGGGCACGTCGCGGTCGAGCTCCGCGCGGTTCAGCGGCGCCTGGCTCTTGTGGAAGTACGCGTTGAGAACCTTGGGCTGTCCCTCGTTGATAACGTACATGTTGAAAGATGCCATGATCTACCTCCCTCCCTTTCCAAGATTCTTGAGAGTCCCGTGGACCGGGAAATGCGCCTCGAAGCCTTCCTCCCACCGGAACGGCGCGGTGAGCCAGCCGTCTGAATCGGTCTGACCCGCGTGCAGCAGAGCGCCGTTCTTGAGGATCCGAAAGGCTTTTCGGGCGATGCCCTTCCGGTTCTGGTCGACGCAGATTGAGAACCGGAACGCCGGCGGCCGCACTCGGATCACGTGCGTCCGCGCCGGCGCCAGGTTCTGCGCCCTCCACTGGCGTGGCACGAAGAGGGTTCCCGGCAAGTCGTCGTCGTGGAAGACGTAGCTCTTACCGTCCGCCGACTTCTTGGTACATCCGACCTCCGCGGCCAGGCGCTCGTTGACCTCGTCACGGCTCCTGGTGCCGAAGTTGAATTGCGCGAGCTCCTGCCATGTGAGCCCGGCCTCTTGCGCGACGCCTTCCAGCGTCTCGCCGGAGCGAGCTCTCCTCGTCTCGACCCGGACGATGGCCTTGGGGGCCCGGCGCGGAGCGCCTCTCTTTCCTGCGGCCATCAAAGAGTCCGACTCGGCCATTTCGGCGAAGTTGGCGCAGTCCGCGGCGGTCAGCCCCTTGAAGCTGCAGCGAGCCTCGCAAGGGCCCGGGGGAATCTCGAATCGCGCCAGGCCGTCCGCCCCGGTCTCGCGCATGCTGCGGCCGGCTCCGGCATTTCCAGGAACCTCGACCACCAGCGGAAGGCCAACGATGGGCTCGCCGCTGTCGTCCCACACGACCTGGATGCCGACCCAGCTCTGCTCCGGCAGCGGCGCGAGAAAAGGAGGTGGCGGGCGCTCCGGCTCTTTGGGAACGGGAGCGACAGGCGGATTGCGGTGAAGCACCACCCGGAACCTGTTGCTCACAACCGCGCTCCGAGCGAGGCTTTGAGCCAATTGGAAGTCATCGGCGTCGCCCTGGCTCCAGGGGTGAATTTCTCGGAGCTCATAAGTGGCAAATCTTCGAACTGTGAAGGCCGAGGATGGGTCCATGAGCAGCCTGATGAAGAACCGCTCCGCATCTTCGACATCGAAGAACCGGCGCTCCTCGGCTCTCGCCTCCTCCTCCGGGTCGAGCTTGTCGGCGTCCAGGAACTCCAGCGACCTGAGCCGGAGCTCGTAGCGCTCGCCGAGATGGAAGATTGTCGGCCAACAAATCAACTTTCGCGGCCGATTCATGCGCCACCTCCCGCGGTGCCCCTCGGATTCGAGTGGTCCCGGGGCTCGCCCCGGAAGACGCGCAGCTCGAAGCGGGTTGCTTGGACGACCATGAACACCCCTCCGGTTCGTCGCGGTCGATATGAAACCCTGATTTCGGTAGCAACGTCGGTGGCGGTCTGTCAAGGAACGAGGCCGCTTGCTACATGGCGTCGCGTCCAGAACCGAGAACGCCCCGGCGCGGTCACATAGGGGGCGAAGACGTTCGCGGCTTCTCCCCGACGCGCCGAGGCGCGCGGGGTCGAGTGTTCCATGGCGGAACAGCGGGTGTTCCGTGGCGAGACAGAGGTGTTCCGGGGCGGAACGCCTTCGGAACGCATCGGCCGACGGTGCCGAAGGGAGCCGCGCGGGGCATAGGTCCAAGACTTGCTGGATTCGCAGGCTTTCGGGAGGCGCATCGCGGGAGGCAGGCCCACAAAGACTGGCTATCGCACGCTCAGTGTGGTAGATGGCGCTGTCGAAAACAATGCGGAGGCTTTGTCTGGCGGTGGCGAGCGAGCATGGTTGCCTCGTTCGACAGCGCCGGCGGCGCAGGCAATCGACTCGGAGCGGGTGGTACGAGTAGCTCAGTGCTGGTTCTGATGTGGAACGAGAGGCAATGCCAAGCCAAGCAAGACCATGGCAGAAGATACGTGAGAACGATGCGAATCGGGAGGTGGAAATGAAGCGTCTCTTGCTTGTTGTCGCAGTGGTCGTAGCGGGATGCAACGACACGATTCCGGGAGAGTGTAAGAATATCAGTGATTGCCCTCCTGGCGACGGGTGCTTCAGCGGTTTCTGCGCGCCAGCGCAGTACGTTGATTCTGGAACGGTTGACTCAGGAATCGGTGACTCAGGAATGGGTGACTCAGGAATGGGTGACTCAGGAATGGGTGACTGGGACGTTGGGGCATTCGATGCCTCTGTCGTTGTTTCCGGCGCCGGGGATGCCGGTGTTATCGCGCCGGATGCCGGTATCATCACGTCTGACGCAGGGACTCAGCTCGATGCGGGGTGTGGGGCTCTTACGGCTTGCAATGACTTGTGTGTTGATACGACGAGTGACTCCAAGAACTGCTCCGCCTGCGGCTATGTCTGTGCCGTCGGCAGTTCGTGCAAGGCCTCCCAGTGTCGAATCGACTGTCCGTCTCATTGGGGAGATTGCGATGGCAAGGCCGATAACGGATGCGAGACAAATCTGCTCACCAGTGACGCGAATTGCAGTGCGTGCAACAACCCATGCGGAGAATACGCGCATTGCGACGCTGGGGCTTGCGTGTACGCGGACAAGCGTATCTTCGTCACGAGTGCGATCTACAAAGGCAATCTCGGAGGGCTAACCGGAGCCGATGCCATCTGTCAGACGCACGCTGCTCAAGCGAGTCTGGGCGGTGCCTGGAAAGCGTGGCTGAGCGACACGACGACGGACGTCTCTGCGCGACTGTATCACTGGCCGGGGCGCTTCGTTCGGGTTGACGGTGCAATAATTGCCGAGAGCTGGGATGTGCTCACGACCTTCTCGTCAAAGTTGCAGAATACGATATCACTGACGGAACAAGGCAGTGTACCTCCGCAAGGTACTCTTAATTGTTCCGATAAAAGGACGGCGTGGACTGCCAGTGACCCGCGCGGATTCGAGGAAGGATTCGACTGTAATGGTTGGACGGGAGGCCCAGGGCAAAGTGGTACAGTTGGCGATTGGGCGCAGACAAGCTGGTACTGGAGCTACTATTGCAATTCCTCCGACTGTGGCAACGACGAGGCGCCGTTATATTGTGTTGAACAGCCGTAGCCACTAAGCTGCGTGCACGATGATCGACTCCCGCGTGACAGGGAACATTCCGGCTGTTTCCTTTAAGGGCGCCTTGGCTCTTTGTTGGCCTCCTTTGCTTGCTCCTGTTGGTTGAGAGCGGAACCGAGGTCACCGAGGCGTGGGCGGCGGTTCCGGTTGCTCGGGAGGGGGGGTATTTCATTGCTGCCGTGCTTGGTCTCGGAGCTCTCGGTGGGATGTCTTTGGCATGGAGATGGCTCGGTCAGGAGGACCGCGAGCAGGCCGCCGCTGTCGGGGAATCGGCTTGGCCGGCATCGCGTGAAACGGGCCGATAGCCAGGCTCAAGAGCGCCTTCTCGAACCGCGTCAACGTCTGGGCTGCTCGGGGTTCCATTCCCTCTTCAGGCGCCCCGCGCCCTACCGCGTCCCATCCGCCCCCGCAAACCCCGCCAGCTCCTCCATCGTCCCCGGCACCCGAATTCTCCCCTCCGCGACGGCCCTCTCGAGCTCGTGCACCCGCGCCAGAATCCGCTCCTGCCCCGGCAACCGCTCCCGGCCCAGCCGAAACGGAGCGATCCCCACGCCGCCCTCCTTCAATCCCAGTTCCTGGTGCCCGGCGGTGAACTTCCCCTCCCTCGCGTCCCTCACCGCCAAATACACCGCCAAGTCCACGTGCTTGATGAACGAGGTCACGATGGTCTGCGGCGCGAGGTGCGCCTGGTCGCTATCGCAGCCGATGGCGAAGGCGCCGGCCTCCTTCGCCGCTGCAATGGCGCCCAGCCCATCCGACCCTGCCGCGTGAAAGAGGACGTCGGCGCCTTTGGCGATCATGTCTTGCGCCACCTGCTTCCCCGCCTCGACGCGGTCGAAGCTGCCGGTATACGCCACCAGGATCTTCTTCCCCGCCTCCGGATTGGTCATGGCCACGCCGGCGCGAAACCCCGCCTCGAATTTTCGAATCAGCGGTATCTGCATTCCGCCCACGAACCCCACCACGCCGCTCCGGGTCACCATCCCCGCCACGGCGCCCACCAGGAACGTCGCCTCGTGCTCGCGAAAGGTGAGGGTCCGCACATTGGGCAGCGAAATGGGGGCGCCCTTGGCGTCGAGAAGTGGGCTGTCAATGAGCAAAAACTGCGCCTTGGAGTTCTTGCGCGCCGTGGCTTCGACGGCATTCTCCAGCATGAACCCCACGCCGATGGCCAGGCGGACGCCGTCGTCCACCAGCATCTGCAGATTCGGCTCGTAGTCCTCCTGCTGCTTGGCCTGCAGGACCACCGGCTGAGCGCCCAGCGACACGATGGCGGCGCTCCTCCGGACGTCGTCCGGGATGCTCGCTTGCAATTCGGCGTCGGAGAGCGGCTGGTAGCCCTTGGCGGTGTAGCGCTTCCCGCCGGCCCACATCTCCAGGCCGCGCAAGGCGCCGTCGTTGAACGACTGATCGCCCCGCCCGCCGACGTCCGTCACCAGCCCAACCTTGAACGCCGCGGGCGCGCTGTTCGACTCCGCCCCAGGCGCCTTCCCTGGATCAGCCTTCCTGCACGCCGAGGCAGCGACCGCCACGGCCGCTGCGGCGGCCAGGCGAAGGGCGGCGCTTCTCATGGAGGTCTCCCGTGGTGCCTTCAGCGGCGAAGGCTCGCCAGCACCTGCACGAGCCGCTCGGCGACCCGCGCCGGCGCCGCGTCCGCGCCCTTGTTCAGGTAGCGCGCCGGCTGCGTGTAATCGAGCACCTTCTTGAAGGTCTCGTCGCACGCGTGGGCGGTGAAATAGACGATGGGCGTCGGCGCGACCAGCAGCCCGCGCTCGATGGCCCGCAGCGCGATGGCCGTGTAGTAGCCGTTGAGCACCGGCATCCCCACGTCGAGGATGACCAGCCCCGGCGGCTGCTGACGCCGGATGCCGTCCGCCATGGTCTGGAGGAGCTGTTCGCCGTCTCCGCAGGTCTGCACCTGGGCGCTGATGCCCGTCTCGGCGAGCACGTCCTTGATGACTTCGCGCAAGAGCGCGCTGTCCTCGGCCACCGCCACCCGCTCGAACGCCGGCGGCGGAGGGCTGAGCTCAGCCGCCCGGTCCTCTGCGCCCTCCGCGGGGCTGCCTCTCGCGGACGCCATGGCCTCGGCGTAGGTCTCCACCACGAGCGGGCCCGGGTCGGCCTCCGGCACCTCGATGGACTCCGGCTCCACGGGCGGGATCAGCCGCCTCCGAGGCTCGTGCGCGGGCGGCCTGGCCGCGGCTCTCTTGGCCATGGCGTCGGCGGCCGGCATCCGCGCCAGCGCGATGCGGCCGAGCGGCAGCGCCTGGGCCGCGTCGGGCGACTCGTCCTTGAGCACCAGCGAGCAATGGGAGCATCGCCACACCCGGGCGCCCGAGGCGCCTTCGGGCGCCACCACCACGTTCATTCCGCAAGACGGACAGTAGGTTTCCATGCAGGTGATGCCGATGATACGCGCTTTGCCCCGGGCGCTACCATTCCCTGCGGCCGACAGGCGCTGGCCGCGCATAAGGGGGTCGGCGGGCGGCTCGCAAAGGGCCGCCGGTTTGCCGGGACTGCAGGGCTTGGGAAAGGATAGGGGACCATGCATCCCTACGAGCTCATCCAGCGAAAGCGCGACGGGGGCGCCCTTTCCCCCAGCGAGATCGAGGCGCTCATCGCCGCCTACACCCGCGGCGAGGTCCCCGACTACCAGATGTCCGCCCTGTGCATGGCCATCTTCTTTCGCGGCCTGACGGACGGCGAGCTCGGCGCCTGGACGGGCGCCATGCTCCGCTCGGGCGAGGTCATCGACCTCTCTGGCCTGCCCGGAGTGAAGGTGGACAAGCACTCGACCGGCGGCGTGGGCGACAAGGTGTCGCTCGCGCTCGCGCCGCTCGCGGCCGCGTGTGGCGTGCGCGTGCCCATGATCAGCGGGCGGGGCCTGGGCCACACCGGCGGCACCCTGGACAAGCTCCAGTCCATCCCCGGCTTCCAGGTCGACCTGAGCGTCGAGCGCTACAAGGAGCTCGTCGGCCAGGTGAAGGCGTGCCTCATCGGCCAGACCCGCTCGGTCGCCCCCGCGGACAAGAAGCTCTATGCCCTGCGCGACGTGACCGCGACCGTCGACTGCATCCCCCTCATCGCGTCGTCCATCATGTCCAAGAAGCTGGCCGAGGGCATCGACGCGCTGGTGCTGGACGTCAAGGTCGGCTCGGGGGCGTTCATGAAGACGCTGGCCCAGGCGCGCATCCTGGCGCGCACCATGGTCGGCATCGGCCGGCAGATGAACAAGAAGGTCGTGGCCCTCCTCACCGACATGGAGCAGCCCCTGGGCAAGGCGGTCGGCAACGCCCTGGAGGTCGTCGAGGCCGTCGACATCCTCAAGGGCCGCGCGCCCGCGGACGTCACCGAGTGCACGCTCGCGCTCACCGCCGAGATGCTCGTCCTGGGCCGCGTCGCCGCCGACGAGCCCGCCGCCCGGGCGATGCTCCAGCGCGCCGTCGCCGACGGCTCGGCGCTCGCGAAGCTCCGGGAGATCGTCCGGGCCCAGGGCGGCGATCCCCGCGCGGTCGAAGACCCGTCGCTCTTGCCGCGCGCGCGCCACACCGCGCCCATCGAGAGCCTCGCGGAAGGCACCGTGAAGGCCATCGACACCGAGGCCATCGGCCGAGCCGCCGTGGCGCTGGGTGCGGGGCGCCGGACGGTGGACGCGGTCGTCGACCCGGCGGTGGGCTTCATCATCGAAGCCAAGCTGGGCGATCGCGTTCAGCGGGGCCAGCCGCTCGCCGTCATGCACTTCAACGACGAGCGCGGCGCGCAGGAGGTCGCGACCCGGGTCCAGCAGGCCTACAGAATCGGCGTTCACGAGCCCGCTTCCAGGCCCATGGTCATCGAGCGCATCGAATGAGCCGCCGCCGGAGCCCTGTCGCGCGGCGCCGCGAACTGTAGGCTGGTTAACAAGACCTCGCGGTTTCGGTATGCTAGCCTGCCGATTGACGCAGTGCTCCTTTGGGGCGAGCGCCCCGAAAGCGCGCGCTGCGCGTCCGATGAGGACGAGGCAGGTGCACGGGTGATGAACGGGCTCGTCATCGAGAAGGTCGACACCGTCGACGACCTCTACGCCCTCAAGTCCGAATGGCAGTCGCTGGCGCTGGCCCATGGTCGCGGCCTGCCGTTCCACACCTGGGAGTGGATGAGCCTTTGGTGGGCTCACTTCGCCGAGCGCGGGGCGCGGGTGCGCGACGCGCTCTTCGTGCGCGCCTTCCGGACCTCGGCGGGCGAGCTCGTCGGCGTCGCGCCCATGATGGTGACGCGGCGGCCGGGCGTCGGCCCTGTAGGAGTCCGGGTCCTCGACTTCTTCGGATCGGACCCCTACGTCACCGAGCTGCGGGGCCTGCTGTGCCACCCGGAGTGGGAGGGGCGGGTGGCGCAGGCGCTCCTCGCGCATTTGCAGGAGAACGCCTCGGAGTGGGACTGGATCCAGTGGCGCGGGCTGCGCGAGGGCGGCGAGGCCTTGCGGGCCGTCGCGGCGCACCCGGGCGTCAGGGCGGAGGGCGAGAGCGCGAACTACGTCCTGCACCTTTCGGGGACCTGGGAGTCGTTCCGCTCGAGCCGGCCGCGCAACATCAAAGAGTCCCTGCGCAAGGGCTACAACTCGCTCAAGCGCGACGGCCACGACTTCTCGCTAGAGGTCGCCGCCGCCCCGGCCGAGGTGCGAGTGGCGGTGGAGCGTTTCCTCGAGCTCCATGGCGCCCGCGCCGACCTCTCCGGCACGGTGGCGCACGGCAACGTCTTCTCGGCGCCCAATGCGCGCGCCTTCCTCTTCGACGTGTGCGACCGGCTGGCCGCCCGGAACATGGTTCGCATCTTCCAGCTGCGGATCGCCGGCCGCATCGTCGCGAGCCGCGTCGGCTTCGCGATGGGCGACACGCTCTATCTGTATTTCTCAGGCTATGACCCGCAGTGGGGACGCTACAGCGTGATGACCACGACCGTGGCGGAGGCCATCCGCTACGCCTTGGCCCAGGGCTTCGCCCACGTGAACCTCTCCTTCGGCACCGACGTCTCGAAGACCCGGTGGGAGCCCGACAAGCTCGTCTACCGCAGCGCGCTCCAGGTCTCGCCGCAGTGGTCCGGGCAGGTGGTCCACCTGGCCTATCGGACGCTGACCGAGCGAGTCCTGGCCGGGTCCACCGGCAAGGCCGTGCGGAGGTTCTTGGGCCGAAAGTCGAACGCCGAGTCCATGCCCTCCGAAGAGTGATGGGCGGCTGCGCGCCGCTCGCCTTGGTCTCTTCGGCGCGAACAGGCTGGCAAAGACTCCAGGCTTCAGACCCCAGGCTCCAGGGAATGCAGTTCCTGAAGCCTGGAGCCCCGGCAACCCTCTTTGGTTTCGGCTCCGACGGGTTGAACGAAGCCGCCTGCGGCGGCAGCTGGGGAGGTGAATCGGGTCTGGGGCGTCGACGTCGACGCTTGACGTGGACGTGGACGTGGACGTGGACGTGGACGGCGACGGCGACGGCGACGGCGACGTGGCCGTGGGCGGTCGTGTCGGAAATCAGCGACAGAGCTTGGTCAGCATGGCGACGATGCGCTCAAGCAGCTCGCAGCCTCGCCGATGTGCGGCAGCGTCGATGATTTTGAGCACGAGCAGGGCACCCAGGGCGGCGGCGCACTCCATCGCCGAACCGCGGGCGATGGCGTAGGTACGAGCTGCGTCTGCTTGTCCTGTCCGTCCAGCTGCTTCGGCGATGTTCAAGGGGATCGAACTGGCTCTCGCCGAAGCTGGTCCAAGAGTGCGGAGTTCCCTCGAGGTGCATCGGATCAAAGCTGCGAAGCCAAGGCAAGAAGCTCGATGGCTCGCTGGTAGACATCCATCTTTTGGAAGCTGAGCATTCTGATCGCATGGCAAGCACCTCCGACACGACCGCCCACGGCCACGTCGCCGTCGCCGTCGCCGACCACGTTCACGTCGAGCGCCCACGTCAACGGGCGTGCCCGAAGAGGCGGGCTCGGCGGCGCTGGCATGCGGAGGAATCGACGCTCTCTGACCCCTCGCTCTCCAGCAGCGGGGGAGCCTGAGGACACTCTGCCGATGGGTTCTCTGTCCCTCGTGAATCCCGAGCCGAGATCCGCTCTCGCACCTCCTGAGGCAAGAAACGATGGGAGTCGTGGAACCGGCCCTGTGGCCTTCGAGATCGCCGCAGCGGTTCTTGTGTGCCCGCAGGCCAAAGCAGTTGGCCGAGAAACCTTTCTAGAAGAGCTCGGGCCGGCTCGGCGCCCCATCCACCCCTGAGAACGGCTTCGTTCAACTCGACGTTTGCGCGGCGCGCTACGATGCGAGCGCCGTGCTCGCGTCCACCGCGCCGCGCAAACGCCTACTGGTTAGGACCCGGTCCTCGCCTGCCTCGGCAGCGGCCGAGCCGCCGTCAGCGGAAGCGAAGGGCGATCACGAGCTGGGCACCTCGGCCGTCGGGCGTGGGCGCGGGGGCGGCGATGGCGTCGACGCCGAGCAGGACGGCTCCGGCGGCGAAGAGCGTCCCGCCGACCGCCAGGACGCCGATGCCCACGCCGCGCAGGTCCGCTCGGGTGCTGCCGCCCGACTGGGCGCCGAGAGAGCAGAGGAGGATCAAGCCGCCCAGCCCCGCGGTAGAGGCGCCCGCGCCCAAGCCGGCGATGGCCAAAGTTCGGAGCGGCCGTGGGCGCTCGTCGCGCAGGTCGGCCAGGTCGGCGCCGGGCGCGGGAGCCGTCGAGGGCTCGCTCCGTGGGCTCGCCTCACCACCGCCATACGGGTGCGAGAAGGCGCGCTCCGAGGGGGACTCGGGCGCGCCGGCGGATTGTGCGCGGGCAGCTCCAGAGGCGAGGGCGAGGGCCGCGGCGAGCGCGGCGGGCGTGCGAAAGGGCATGGGCGCTCCTGGTCGTTATGCCCGAGACTACCCTTTGGCGCGGTCCGCGCGCGCCGTTGCCGCAAGCGCCGGCGCGGATTAAAGCTCGATAGCCAGTCTCGCGCCGTGGCCTCGCGGTTGCGCCCGAGAGTGGCCTGTGCTAGCTAAGGCCGTTCTTTCGGCCGGGAGACCGGGCGAAGGAACATTTGAGAAAGCTGTAAATTCACACACTTCCCGATCGGCCTCGGGGTGCGGGAACGCGCTTTCAAGGCGGCAGGTGCCGCCGAAGAGGCGCGCTCGAGAGAGCCGGCAATGGCGCCGGGTTTCCCGTCCGATAAGGTCCGAGAAGACGGAAGTGGAGGAGAGAAAACCATGGAAGGTACCGCAGAGACCCCCGTTCCCACGCAAGCTCAACCCGCTCCGGCCGCTCCGGCCGCTCCGCCGGCGCCCGCCGCGCAGCCCGCGGTGTCGCCGACGCAGATCATCAGCATGAAGCAGCTGTTGGAGGCCGGCGTCCACTTCGGCCACCAGACCAAGCGCTGGAATCCGAAGATGAAGCCGTACATCTTCGGCGCGCGCAACGGCATCTACATCATCGACCTGCAGAAGACCGTGGGCCTGTTCCGCCGCGCGTACGCCTTCGTCGCCGAGACCGTCAGCCGCGGCGGCAGCGTGCTGTTCGTCGGCACCAAGAAGCAGGCGCAGGACGCGGTCGCCGAGGAGGCGGTGCGCGCGAGCCAGTTCTTCGTCAACACCCGCTGGCTGGGCGGCACGCTCACCAACTTCCGCACCATCAAGCAGGGCATCGATCGGCTGAAGACGCTCGAGCGCATGGAAGAGGACGGCACCTTCGAGCGGCTGCCGAAGAAGGAAGTCGCCTCCCTCCAGCGCGAGCGCGAGAAGCTCGTCAAGAACATGGGCGGCATCAAGGACCTCGCCCGGCTGCCTGGCGTCCTCTTCGTCATCGACCCGAAGAAGGAGCACATCGCCGTCCACGAGGCGAACCGCCTGGGCATCCCGGTGGTCGCGGTGGTGGACACGAACTGCGACCCCGAAGGCATCGATTACGTCATCCCCGGCAACGACGACGCCATCCGGTCCATCCGCCTGTTTGCCGGCAAGGTGGCCGAGGCGTGCATCGAGGGCGCGGCCCGCTACGCGGCGCGGGCGCCCGAGCGCGAGGAGCGCGGCGAGGACCGCGACCGCGCCTCCGAGCGCGGGGAGCGCGACCGGCGCGACCGGCGCGACCGCGGCGATCGCCGGGGTGACCGGGGTGACCGGCGCGGCGCTGGCGGCGGTGGCGGTGGCGGTGGCGAGCGCAGGGGCCCGCAGGTCGAGGTCGTGCGCGGCAAGGCCGGCGACGCCCCCGAGTCGGCCCCCGACGCCCCGAAGGCCGAGGGCGGCGAAGGCCCGGCGCACTAGCGTTCTTGAGTCGGCTCAATTGCTCGAAGGGGCGCCGGCCGGGAATGGGCCGGCGCCCTTGCTTTGACGCTGTGGCGAGAGACGAAGCGAAGAAAGGAAGACGACGATGGCTGAGGTGACGGCGGCATTGGTCAAAGAGCTCCGCGAGAAGACCAACGCGGGGATGATGGACTGCAAGAAGGCCCTGGCGGAGAACGGCGGCGACCTGGCCAAGGCCGAGGAGTGGCTGCGCAAGAAGGGCCTGCTCAAGGCCGGGACCAAGGCCGGCCGAGTGGCGGCCGAGGGCGCGGTCGGCAGCTACATCCACATGGGCGGCAAGATCGGCGTGCTGGTGGAGGTCAACTGCGAGACCGACTTCGTGGCCCGCACGCCCGAGTTCCAGGCGATGGTCAAGGACGTGGCGATGCACGTCGCGGCCCTGAGCCCGCGGTGGGCCCGTCGCGAGGAGGTCCCCGCCGAGATCGTCGAGAAGGAGAAGGAGATCTACCGGCAGCAGTGCAAGGAGTCGGGCAAGCCCGAGAAGGCCTGGGACAAAATCGTCGACGGCAAGCTCGAGGCCTTCTTCGGCGACAACTGCCTGGTGGACCAGAAGTTCGCCAAGGACCAGACCAAGACGGTCAAGCAGATCACCGACGAGCTCATCTCCAAGACCGGCGAAAACATCCAGATCCGCCGCTTCGCCCGCTTCCAGCTGGGCGAGGGCATCGAGAAGAAGAAGGAAGATCTGGCGACCGAGATCGCCAAGCTGGCTCAGGCGTGACGTAAGAGCCGGGCCCTCCAGCCTTCGGCTTCGCTTTCGGCGGGCAGCTCACCTGGCGGTGGGCTGCCCGCTTTTTCTATGGGCGTCTGGAAATCCTCCGTTTGCGGCGCGCGCGCCTCATCCCTACGTAAAAGGCCTGGATGGGTGACCGCATGAGCGCTCCGTTCGTCTTTCAATCCACTGCCACGCTCACGCGGTTCACGGGCTTCTCCGCCGACAACGCCCGCTCGCTGCAGAGGGGCATCGCCAAGGTCAGCGGCGCCAGCCTCTTCTACCACCTGCATTTCGCGCTCTTCCAGGGCCACTTCATGACCAGCGAGATGATGAACGACTTCGCCCGCTGGGTCTGGGTCACGCTGGACGACGAGCCCCTCGCCGAGCGGCTCGCCGAGATGGACCCGCTGAGCTTCACCTCCATGCGCGAGGCGCGCGAGCGGCTGGTCTTTACCATCGACTCGTATCTGGGGCGCACCGAGCACCCGCCGTCGGTCGGGCCGCGCGAGCGGTTCTACTTCTTGGAGGGGCAGAGCTTTCTGTTCCCAACGGGGCTCTCGGCGGACAGCGTGAGCTCCTTCGCCGTCGCTGTCCGCAAGGCCCCCGCGGAGAGCATCTTCTATCACTTCGTCGTCGCCCCCATTCGCCTCGGACGGGCGGAAAACGACTTCTCCGCGTGGCTCCAGGGAGAGCAGGGCGCCGACAAAGCGGCCGCGCGGATCCGGGGGCTTTCGCCCTACTCGGTCGACCTCTTCACGCTGGGGGACGCCATCGCCGATCTGGTGCAGTGAGCGGGCCCGTGCCGGGCGCCGAGAGAGAGCCGAGGACCACCTTTGGAACTGCAGAGCAAGTCACTCGATGCATATGCCTCCATCGTCGGCCGCGACGAGGTTCGAGAGATCCGCGAGCTCGCGGGCTACCTCAAGGGCGCGGTGGTCCAGCACGTCAACTCCACGTTCATCGGCGGAGGCGTGGCGGAGTTGCTCGCCTTCATGGTCCCGCTGATGCGCGACGTGGGCATCGACGCGAGCTGGGACATCGTCTCCGGGCCGCCGGAGTTCTACGCGGTGACCAAGGCGTTCCACAACGCGCTCCACGGAGGCGACGAGGAGATTACCCCGGAGATGCTGCGCACCTTCGAGCGCACCACCGAGGCGAACCTCTCGGTCCTGCGCAAGGACGTCGACTTCGAGGTCATCCACGATCCGCAGCCGGTCGGCCTCGTCCGAGCGCGCTCGGGTGGCGCGCGCTGGCTTTGGCGATGCCACATCGACCTCTCGGATGCCGATCGCAAGGTTTGGAGCTTCTTGAGGCCCTTCGTCGAGCGCTTCGACGCCGCGGTCTTTCACCTGCCCGACTACGCCAAGGAGCTCATCATCCCGCAGAACATCGTCCCGCCGGCCATCAATCCGCTCGCCGAGAAGAACATCGAGCTGCCGGACTCGGAGATCTCGTCGGTCCTGGAGCGCTACGGCATCGACCCCAAGCGGCCCATCGTCCTCCAGGTCTCGCGCTTCGACCGGCTCAAGGACCCGGTGGGCGTCATCCGCGCCTACCGGCTCGTCAAGACCAGCATCCCGTGTCAGCTCGTGCTCGCCGGCGGCAGCGCGTCCGATGACCCCGAAGGCGAGCGCGTGCTGGCCGAGGTGCGCGAGGCCGCCGACCACGACTCCGACTGCCACATCCTCGCCCTCCCACCCAACGCCCATCGGGAGATCAACGCGCTCCAGCGCGGGGCGACGGTCGTGGTGCAGAAGTCCCAGCGCGAGGGCTTCGGCCTCGTCGTGACCGAGGCCATGTGGAAGAGGAAGCCGATGGTCGGCGGCGCCGTCGGAGGAATCCGCCGGCAAATCATCCACGGTACCACCGGCTTTCTCGTCCACTCGGTCGAGGGGACCGCCTTCCGCATCCGCCAGCTCTTGGGCAATCCGAAGCTCGCGGCCGCCTTGGGCGAGAACGCCCGCCGCTACGTCATCGAGAACTTCCTGCCGCCCAACTACCTGAAGAGCTGGTTGCTCACGCTGCTCTCGCTGCGGCACGGCGCCCAGCCGCTCGTGCACCTCTCGGCCTGAGCGGGCTCGTCGCCGCGAGGCGCAACCGCCAGGGACGCGGGAGCGCCCTGCGCCAGCCACCGCGCCAAGGCCCGCTCGTCGACCACGATGTGCAGCGGCGAAGGCCGCAGGGCGGCCGCCAGGCCCCGCTTTGCCCGGTTCTCGGTCCTCTCGATCCACTTTTCCCCACTCATCGCTCAGGCTCCTCGCGACGCCCGTCGGGTCGCGGCGCAGACGTAAGCAAGAGTCGCGCCTGAATGAAGTGGGGGCGAACCTATGGGAATCAGGTGCAACGCCCTGGGGGTCGACTGCGCCGAGAGCGGTCTGAGGCCGCAAAGAATGGCGCGGCTGCCTCGGCTTGCGGCGCCGGGCGGCACGGCCATGGCCCCAACATGTTGTGGGTGCTGCATCATGAAGCCACAAGACCTAGCGGTGCAAGCATGGCCATGCCCGCGAAACCAGGGCGCAAATGTTGACACGCCCCCGCCAGATCTCTATCGTGGCGGGCAAAAGGTGGGAAACCGCGGTATATCGTGGCGTACCACAAGGGTCTGACACGGGCGCGAAGGGCCGGTCATGGGTGGCCGATGTTTTTCCGGGGTTCGCACGAGCACACCATCGACGCCAAGGGGCGGACCAGTGTGCCGGCGGCCTTTCGCAAGGTCCTCGCCGCCGCGGAGTACGGCGGCGAAAAGCTCATCGCGACGGCGTGGTTCGAGCCCTGCCTACAGGTCTTCCCGCTCAAGAGCTGGGAGGAGTTCGAGGGCAAGCTGAAGCAGCGCAACCCAGGAGAGCCGGGCGTCAAGCAGATCTACCGGGTCTGCATCTCCACCGCGACCGACGTGGAGGTGGACAAGCTGGGCCGCATCCTCATTCCACCGGAGCTCAGGGCGCGCGCGGAGCTGGCCAAGGAGGTCAAGGACGTCTTCTGGGTCGGGATGGGCAACCAGATGCAGCTGTGGTCGAAGGCTCGCTGGGACGAGGCGCAGGCCGAGGCGCTCAGCGAGATGCACAGCGCGGACGTGGCCCGCGTCCTCTCGGAGATCCACTGACAGGAGTGAAGGCAATCCATGTCGCACACGCGAACCGTCGAGGTTGAGAAGAAGGCGTACCGGGCGCTCGCCGCGCTCGATGTGGCGGTGCTTCGCTGCGAAGGCGAGATGGAGGAGTTCGCCCTCCAGCACCTTTCCGAGGAGCTGTTCCGCCTGGGGAACCGCGCCGTGCGCAAGGTGGTCCTGGACCTCTCGGGCGTCGACCACGTCGATTACCGGGGCCTGAAGCCGCTCGCGGCGCGGGCGCGGCTCCTGCGCGCCTCGGGCGGCGACCTGAAGCTGTGCGGGCTGACGCCCTACCTCGCGGCCATCCTGCGCGCGGCCGGGGTCGAGGACGAGTTCGAGATGTACCGCGACGCCGACGAGGCCAAGGCGTCGTTCGCCGACGCGGCGGTGGTCTCGCTGGTCCGCTGATGGAGTTTCGCCACGCGACCGTGATGAGGGAGGAGGCCGCGCGGCTCTTGTCGCCCAAGGAGGGCGCGCTGGTGCTGGACGGAACGCTCGGCGGCGGGGGTCATGCGCAGGCGCTCCTCGAGCGCGGCGCCGCGGTGCTGGGGCTCGACCGAGACCCTCGCGCCCTGGCGGCCTCGCGCGCGCGGCTCGCGCCCTTCGGCGAGCGGTTCGCGGCGGTGCAAGGGGAGTTCGGGCGGGCCCGCGAGAATCCTCGCCGAGCGCGGCGTCGCCGAGGTCGACGGCGCGCTCTTGGACTTGGGCGTCTCGTCTCCTCAGGTCGACGACCCGGCGCGCGGCTTCTCCTTCGGAAAGCCCGGCCCCTTGGACATGCGCATGGGGGACGAGGGCGAAACCGCCGCGGAGCTCCTGGCGCGCCTCTCGGAGGCGGAGCTTTCCCAGGTCATCGCCGAGTTCGGCGAGGAGCCGTTCGCGCGCCGGGTGGCGCGGGCCCTCAAGGCGGCCCAGCCCGCTCCGGCCACGACCGGAGAGCTCGCCGAGCTCATCGCGCGGGCCATCCCGCGCAAGGCCTGGCCCAAGCGCATCCACCCGGCGACCCGCACCTTCCAGGCGCTGCGCATCGCCGTGAACCGGGAGCTGGAGCAGCTGGACCAGTTCCTCGCGGACCTGCCCGCGCTCCTCAAGGTCGGCGGCAGGGCGGCCATCATCAGCTTCCACTCGCTGGAGGACCGGCGCGTCAAGCAGGGCTTCCGCGCGCTGGAGGGGCGCTGCACCTGCCCCCCCGGCCTGCCGGTCTGCGCCTGCGGCGCGGGCGGCAACTTCAAGGTGCTGACGAAGAAGTCGATCACCGCCTCCGAGGCGGAGGTCGCCGAGAACCCCAGGGCGCGCAGCGCGCACCTGAGGGGCGTGGAGCGGCTCCGATGAACGACCTGAAGCGCAGGACCTCCGGCATCCGCAAGGCCATGGCCCAGGGCCAGGGCAGGCTCGTCGTCGCCGGGGCGCTGGTCGCGCTGCTCTTCGCGGCCGTCGGCGTCTACCACACCGGGAACCGCGTCGAAGGCGTCAAGGCCGGCTACGAGCTGAGCAAGGTGGAGGCCGAGTACCGCGCGCTCTTGCGCGAGAACGAGCACCTCAAGATGGAGCGGGCCATGCTGCGCTCGCCGCAGCGGCTGGAGACCATCGCCCACGCGCGGCTCGGGCTGACCGCGCCGGCGCCCACGCAGATCGTCCCGATGCCCGCGGCGCCCAACGCCGCTCCGCCGGCCGACCCCGACTCGCGCACCGTCGCCCAGCTGGGGCGCGAGGCGAAGGCCCGCACGGGGCGGCCCTAAGGAGGCTTCTAGGAGCTTATCGATGCGGACGCAGTCGATCAGCACGGGCATGGACCCCAAGGCCGTTCGCGGAATCCGGACGCGGGTGGTCCTGCTCGCGCTCGCCTTCGTCCCGCTCATGGGCATGCTGCTCGCCCGCGCGGTGAAGCTCCAGGTGGTCGACGGCTCCAAGCTCGCGGGCATGGCCAAGGAGCAGTACGTGCGGCCCCTGACGCTGCCGGCTCGCCGCGGGGAGATCCTCGACCGGCGCGGCAGCTCGCTCGCCGCGAGCGTGGAGGTCGACTCCATTTTCGCCGACCCGGCGGAGCTGACCGACCTTCACAAGTCGGCGCGCGCCCTCGGCTCGGCGCTCAAGCTCGACGCCGGAAAGCTCGAGGCC
Organism: uncultured delta proteobacterium; assembly: GCA_963772225.1. Taxonomy (GTDB): domain Bacteria; phylum Myxococcota; class Myxococcia; order Myxococcales; family UBA5297; genus CAVYWD01. The sequence continues at coordinate 681,603 of CAVYWD010000003.1, forward strand.
GCCTTGGGCGCGAGCCGCCACTTCGCGTGGATCAAGCGGCAGGCGACCCCCCAGGAGGTGGTGGCGGTCCGGGGTCTGGAGCTGCCGGGCGTCGGCTACGTCAAGGAGCCGCGCCGCTTCTACCCGCAGCGGGAGCTCGCCGCGCACGTGATCGGCTTCGCGGGCGTCGACGGGGAAGGGCTCGAGGGGGTCGAGCTCGCGCTCGACGGGCTCCTCAAGGGCAAACCGCGGGAGGTCGAGGGGCTGCGCGACGCGCGAGGGCGCCAGATGATCGTCGGCGGAGCGGTCCCGGCCGAGGAGCTCGAGGGCGCGGCGGTGACGCTCACGCTCGACCGCGCCGTCCAGTACCTCACCGAGAAGGTTCTGGCCGAGGCCATGACCAAAGCCGACGCCGCCAGCGGCTCGGCGGTGGTGCTCGACCCCGCGACCGGCGAGATCCTCGCGCTGGCGAGCGTGCCCACCTTCAACCCCAACGAGCCCGCGCGCTACCAGAAGCAGGCGCTGCGCAATCGCCCCCTCAACGATCAGTTCGAGCCCGGCTCGACGTTCAAGGTCTTCACCATCGCCGCGGCGCTGGAGGAGCGGGCGGTGAAGCCGTCGGACTCGTTCTTTTGCGAGAACGGCCGCTATGCCATCGGCAAGCACGCCATCCACGACCACGGCGGCTACGGCTCCCTGGACGTCGGGCGCATCCTCCAGGTCTCCTCGAACATCGGGGCCGCGAAGGTCGCCGAGAGGCTCGGGCGGGAGAAGCTCACCACGTACCAGCGCGCCTTCGGCTTCGGCGAGAAGCCCGGGACCGGGCTCTTGGGAGAGGCGAAGGGCTCGCTGCCGTACCCCAAGTCGGACATCGCGCTGGCGACGCAGTCTTTCGGCCAGGGCCTCACCGCCTCCGCCGTGCAGATCGCCGCGGCGTTCGGCGCCATCGCCAACGGCGGGGCGCTGATGCGCCCGTACCTCGTCTCCCGCGTCGTCGACTCCGACGGCGAAGTCCTCCTGCAGCGCGGGCCGGAGAAGGTGCGCCAGGTGATCTCCCGGGCCACGTCCCAGGAGCTGTTGCGGATGATGAGGCTCGTCGTCCAGAAGGAGGGCACCGCGCCGCTCGCCCGCATGGATGAGTGGGAGGTCGCCGGCAAGACCGGCACCGCGCAGAAGGCGGAGAACGGCGTGTACTCGGTCGACAAGCGCACCGCGTCCTTCGTCGGCATCGCGCCGGCCGAGGCGCCGAGGCTCGTCATCCTGGTCGTCATCGACGAGCCGCACGGCGACGTGTATGGCGGGCTGGTCGCCGCGCCGGCATTCAAGGAGATCGCCAAGGGCGCGCTCGCTCACCTGGGCGTTCCTCCGTCGCCCAGCCTCGCCGCCAAGCTCGCGTCGTCCAAGCCGGCTTCCCCGGCCGCCGAGCCCCTGCCGGCGCCCATGTCCAGCAAGCTCACGAGCGCTTTCGCCATGGCCGAGGTACAGCCGAGCGAGGGCTACATCGAGGGTGGCGACGAGGCGCCGTCCGAGGAGAGCGCGGTCGTCCCAGACGTCCAGGGCCTGACCGCTCGCAGGGCGGTGAAGGCACTCGCCGAGGCGAACCTCGAGCCGTCGCTGGTCGGGAGCGGCCGGGCGATAGGCCAGACGCCGCCCGCGGGGGCGACGGTGCGGCGGGGTGCTCGAGTCTCGGTGCGGCTGGAGTCGAAGCTGTAAGGTGCGGCACGCCGGCCGCGGCCCTCCTGTGTGCGGGCGGAGACGAATGGAGAAGGCGGCCCGGCGGTTTCGGGCGTCGAGAGAGCGGCAGGCGGGTTGCAGACCTCGCGGTACTGAGGCGGGGTGAGAGGCGAAGAGGCGTGATGAAGCTGTCCGAAGTCATGGCAGGAGTCGAGGCGCGGCGGGTCGCGGGTCCGGGGCAGGATCCGGACATCGCGGCCGTGACGTGCGACTCGCGCGAAGTCGTCCCGGGAGCCCTGTTCTTCGCGCTCGCCGGCGCCAAGGCGGACGGCGCGCAGTTCGCGAAGGCGGCGGCCGAGCGCGGCGCCGCGGCAGTGGCGAGCGAGAAGCCCATCGAAGGCCTTCCGGAGTCCGTCGCCCAGGTCCAGGTGCGGTCCGGCCGGCAGGCGATGGCGGTGGCCGCCGCGAACTTCTTCGGGCGGCCCGGCTCGGAGATGACGCTCCTCGGCGTCACCGGGACGAACGGCAAGACGACCGTCACCTACCTCGTCGAGGCCATGCTGGAGGCCGCGGGAGAAGTGCCGGGCGTCGTCGGCACCGTCAGCTACCGCTACGCCGGCAAGACGCTCCCAGCCCCGAACACCACGCCCGAGAGCACCGCTCTCCAGGCCCTGCTCTCCCGCATGCGCGACGCGGGGACCACGGCGGTGACCCTGGAGGTGAGCAGCCACGCGCTCGCGCAGGAGCGAGCCCACGGCCTCTCCTTCACCAGCGCGGCGTTCACGAACCTCACGCGCGATCACCTCGACTACCACCAGACCCTCGAAGACTACTTCCAGGCCAAGCGCAAGCTCCTCGTCGAGCTCTGCTCGGGGCCCTGCGTGGTCAACGCCGACGACGCACACGGGCAGCGCCTGCTCGACGAGCTGGCGCGCGAGGGTCGGACGGCGTGGGGGTTCTCGGCGAGCGGGCGCGCCGCGGAGCTGACCGTGCGCGACCTCCGCCTCTCGCTGGAGGGCTTCGCGGGGCAACTCGTCACGCCGCGCGGCGAGGCGCCGGTGAAGAGCGCGCTGGTCGGCGCCCACAACGTCGAAAACCTTTTGGCCGCGGCCGGGCTTTTGCTCGGCGCGGGCTTCCCGCTCGACGCGGTGATCCAGGGCGCCGCGGCGCTCTCCTGCGTGCCCGGGCGCCTCGAGCGCGTGAGCGGGCGGGGCGTGAGCGCCTTCGTCGACTACGCGCACACCGACGACGCGCTCGTCCACGCGCTCGGCGCGCTTCGCCCGCTCACCGCGGGCAGGCTCCTGTGTGTCTTCGGCTGCGGCGGCGACCGCGACAAGGGGAAGCGCCCGATGATGGGCGAGGCGGCGGCGCGCGGCGCGGACCTGGCGGTGGTCACCAGCGACAACCCGCGCACCGAGAGCCCGGCGGCCATCCTCGAGCAGATCCTGCCGGGCCTGGCCAACGCCGGCGCCCGGCGGCTCACGCCCGCCGAGGCCCTGGGCGGCGCGAAGGGCTTCCTGGTGGAGCCCGACCGGCGCAAGGCCATCGCGCTCGCCGCGTCGCTCGCGAAGCCCGGCGACGCGCTGCTCATCGCCGGGAAGGGCCACGAGGACTATCAGATCATCGGCGACGTGAAGCACCCCTTCGACGACCGCGAAGAGGCGCGCCGCGTGCTCGGGGGAGGGCGATGAGCGCTGCCTTCACGCCGGGTGAAGTCCTCGCGGCGACCGGCGGCGCGGCGCGGGGCCCGCTCGCCGAGCGCTTTTGCGGGGTCTCGACCGATACGCGGTCCGTCGCCCCGGGCGCGCTCTTCGTCGCGCTCAAGGGCGAGACCTTCGACGCCCACGACCTCCTCGAGAAGGCGCGAGCGGCCGGCGCGGCCGGGGCCGTGGTGCGCCGCGGCGCTCCGACGCCGGCGGGGCTGGGCGTCGTCGAGGTCGACGATACGCTCGCGGCGCTCGGGGCCATCGCCCGCTTCCACCGGCGGCGCTTCGCGATCCCCCTGGGCGCGATCACGGGCTCGAACGGCAAGACCACGACCAAGGAGATGATCGGCGCCATCCTCGCGGCGGGCGGTCCCTCGCTCAAGACCGAGGGCAACCTGAACAACGAGGTCGGCGTGCCGCTGACGCTCTTGCGGCTCTCGGCCGAGCACCGGAGCGCCGTCGTCGAGATGGGGATGAACCACGAGGGCGAGCTCGCCAGGCTCTCGGCCATCGCCGAGCCCGACTGCGCCGAGATCGTCAGCGTCGGCCCCGCGCACCTCGCCGCCTTGAAGGACGTGGAGACGGTGGCCCGCGCCAAGGGCGAGGTCTTCCGGGGCGTCAAGAAGGGCGGCCTGGCCATCGCCCTCGCGGACGATCCGCTTCTCCGGGCCGAGGCGCGCGCCAGCGGGCGGCGCGTCCTCCTCTTCGGGCGCGCGGCCGAAGCCGAGGTGCAGCTCGCCCGGGTCCAGATCCTCGGCTCGCAAGGCCTCGAGGTGGCGATTCGCTATCAGGGCCGCGAGCACTGCTGTCGCCTGAGCTTCCTGGGCGAGCACAACGCGCTCAACGCCTGCGCCGCGTTCGCCATGGGCGTCTCGCTGGGCGCCTCGGTCCAGCAGTGCCTGGCGGGCCTGGCCGCGGCGCGCCCGTGGGCGCACCGGCTCGCGCTGCTCGAGACCCCGAGCGGGTTCAGCGTCATCGATGACTGCTACAACGCGAACCCCGCATCGATGGCCGCGGCGCTCGAGGCGCTGGCGAGCCTGGCCGGCGAGCGCCGCCGCATCGCCGTGCTGGGCGACATGCTCGAGCTGGGCGACGCCGAAGAGCGAGCGCACCGCGCCCTGGGCGAGAAGGCTGCCCAGGTCGCCTCGCTCGTCGTCGCCTTCGGCCCTCGCGCGCGCACGCTGTTCGAAGCGGCGAAGGCCCAGGGTGCCGAGGCGGCCCACTTCCAGGACCCCAGCGCCGCCGCCGGCGCGATCGAGCTGTTGAAGGGCCGCCTGCGCCCGGGCGATGTGGTCCTCGTCAAGGGCAGCCGCGGGATGAAGATGGAGCGCATCGTCGAGGCCCTCACCGGCATCTCGGGAGGGGCTCACTAGTGCTCTACAACTTGCTCTACCCGTTGGCCGGCAAGGTCAACCTGTTCAACGTCCTCCGGTACCCGACGTTCCGGATCGCCGCGGGGTTCGTCTTCGCGCTGGCGCTGGGGATGGTCAGCGGCCCTCCGCTCATCCGCGTCCTCAAGCTGCAGCAGCACGGCCAGTCGAACGTGCGCGAGGACACGCCGGACTCGCACCAGAAGAAGGTGGGGACGCCCACCATGGGGGGCGGCCTCATCCTCCTGAGCACCGTGGCGGCGACGCTCCTCTTCGCCGACCTGACCAACCGGTACGTCTGGACGGTGCTGCTCATCTTCGTGGGCTACGGCGCCGTGGGCTTCCTGGACGACTACCTCAAGCTCTCGAAGAAGAACTCCAAGGGCCTCGCCGGCCGCCTGAAGCTCCTTCTCCAGAGCCTGCTCCTGTTCGCGGCGCTGGCCCTCAACTACCGCGGCGGCGACTGGCGCTGGCCGTTCGCCATCGACGCGCACCTGACGCTGCCCTTCGTGGCCACCCACGTCTTCGACTGGAACATGGGCTGGCTCTACTTGCCGATGGTCTACGTCCTCGTCGTCGGCACTTCGAACGCGGTGAACATCACCGACGGCCTGGACGGGCTCGCCATCGGCCCGAGCATCGTCTCGGCGAGCACCTTCACCGTCCTGGCGTACGTCGCCGGCGCCTCGCTGCTCATCACCAAGAGCGGCGCGATGATCCCGCTCGCCGACTACCTCTACGTGCCGCACATCCCGGCGGCGGTAGAGCTCGCGGTCTTCGCGGCGGCGCTCGCCGGCTCGGGCATCGCCTTCCTCTGGTACAACTCGTACCCAGCGTCGGTGTTCATGGGCGACCTGGGCGCGCTCGCCATCGGCGGCGCCCTGGGGATGCTGGCGGTCCTCACCAAGAACGAGATCGCCTCGGCCATCCTCCACGGCGTCTTCCTGGCCGAGATCCTGTCGGTCATGATCCAGGTCTTCTGGTTCAAGCGCACCGGCAAGCGGGTCTTCAAGCGCGCGCCCTGGCACCACCACCTGGAGCTCGCGGGCTACGCCGAGCCGAAGATCATCGTCCGCTTCTGGATCACCTCCATCCTGCTCGCCGGGGTCGCCCTGGTAAGCCTCAAACTGCGATGAGCCCGTCTCTGAGAAACAAGCGCGCGCTGGTGGTGGGCCTGGCGAAGTCCGGGGTGGCCGCGGCGCGCCTGCTCGCCCGAGAGGGCGCGCAGGTGACCGCCGCCGACAAGCGGTCGGCTGCCGAGCTGGGGCCCGCGCCCCAGGAGCTGAATCGCCTCGGCGTCGCTCTGGCGCTCGGTCCGCACGACCCCAAGCTGTTCACCTCGGCCGAGCTCATCGTAATCGAGCCCCGGCGTGCCGATGAGCATCGCGCCCCTCCAGGCCGCGATGGCGGCGGGCGTCGAGGTCGTCGCCGAGGTGGAGCTCGCGAGCCGCTTCCTCCAGGGGACGCTCATCGGGGTCACCGGCACGAACGGCAAGAGCACGGTCACCGCGCTCACCGGGTGCCTGTGCGAGACCGCGGGCCTTTCCACCTTCGCCGGCGGGAACCTCGGCCGGCCGCTCAGCGAGGCGGCGCTCTCGGGCGAGGCGTACGACGCCGTCGTGTGCGAGCTCTCCAGCTTCCAGCTCGAAGGCATTCGCTCGCTGCACCCGCGGTCCGCCTGCGCGACGAACCTCACGCCGGACCACATCGACCGCTATCCGGACATGGCGGCCTACGCCGCGGCGAAGAAGCGCATCTTCATGAACCAGACCGCGGCCGACGCGGCCATCGTCAACGCCGCCGACCCCGCGACGGTGAAGATGGCCGAGGGCGCGAAGAGCCGCGTCTACAGCTTCGGCTTCGGCGAGCTCGCCGAGCGCGCCGCGCGCTGGGACGGGCGGGCGATGCAGGTCTCGCTCGACGGCAGCCGCGAGCAGTACCAGGTCCGCAACCGCGCGCTGCGCGGGGCCCACAACCTCGAGAATGCCATGGCCTCGGTGCTGCTCGCCCGGGCCGCCGGCGTGCCCGCGGACAAGATCCAGGCGGGGCTCGACGCCTACCCGGGCCTCGCGCACCGAATCGAGTCGGCGGGCGCGGTGAACGGCGTCGAGTACATCAACGACTCCAAGGCGACCAACGTCGACTCCACGCTGGTCGCGCTCAAAGCCTTCGAGAAGGGCGTGTGGCTCATCGCGGGCGGGCGCGGCAAGGGGGCGCCCTATGGCCCGATGGTCGAGCTGTCGAAGGGCAGGGTGAAGGCCGTCCTCACCCTCGGTGAAGACGCGCCGAAGATCGCCGAGGCCTACCGCGGCGCCGTGGACGTCATCGACTGCGGCGACCTCGCAAGCGCCGTCGCCCAGGCGCAAAGGCGCGCGGCGCCGGGCGACGTGGTGCTGCTCTCGCCGGCGTGCGCCTCCTACGACCAGTTCAAGAGCTTCGAGGAGCGCGGAGAGCGCTTCAAGGCCTTGGTCCGGGCGCTGCCCGGCTTCTCTCCGGTGAAGGGCGACTGATGGAGCTGGCCGCGACAGGCGTGACGACCACCACCCGGGTGCGGGCCGCCGCCGCAGCGGGCGCGCGCATCGACCTCGTCCTGCTGGGCGCGGTGCTCGCGCTCTGCACCGTGGGGCTGGTGATGGTGTACTCCGCGTCCGCGGTCGCGGCGGCGGCCCGCACGGGCGACGGCGCCTTCTTCCTCAAGCGCCAGGTCGTCGCCGCCGCCCTCGGCGTCGTCGGACTGATCGCCGTCCTGAAGCTCGGCTACCGGCGGCTGGCGGCGCTCGCCTACCCGGTGCTCTTGGGCGCCGTCGTCCTGCTCGTCCTGGTGCTCATCCCCGGCATCGGCTCGACCGCGGGCGGCGCGCGCCGCTGGATCCGCCTGCCGGGCTTCTCGCTGCAGCCGGCGGAGCTCGCCAAGCTCGCGCTGGTCCTCTACCTCGGCCTACTCGCTGGCGAAGAAGCGCGAGAAGGTGCGCTTCTTCTCCATCGGCTTCTTGCCGCACCTCTTCATCACCGGCGGGCTGGTGCTCCTCACCCTGGCCGAGCCGGACTTTGGCACTGCGGTCACGCTGATGCTCATCCTCTTCGCCCTGCTCTTCGCGTCCGGGGCCAAGGTGAGCTACCTCGTCGGCTCCATCCTCCTCGCGCTCCCGGTGGCCTATCACCTCGTCGCGCGCTCGCCGTACCGCATGAAGCGGATCCTGGCCTTCATGGACCCGTGGGCGCACCGCCACGACGTCGGCTACCAGATCTCCGAGTCGCTCATGTCCATCGGCTCGGGCGGCGTCTCCGGCCTGGGACTGGGCGACGGGCGCCAGAAGCTGTTCTTCTTGCCCGAGGCGCACACCGACTTCATCTTCAGCATCATCGGCGAGGAGCTGGGGCTGTTGGGTGTCGGCCTGGTGCTCGCCCTCTACGGCGTCGTCCTGTGGCGCGGCGTGAGGGCCGCGCTCAATGCGACCGAGGCCTTCGGCGCCTATCTCGCCCTGGGCATCACCGTGCTCCTCAGCGCCCAGGCGGCGGTGAACATGGCGGTGGCGATGGGCCTCTTGCCGACCAAGGGGCTCACGCTGCCGTTCATCAGCTACGGCGGCACGTCGCTCGTCGCCTCGCTCGCCGCCGCGGGCGTGCTGCTCTCCATCGGCCAGAGCCGCGGCGGCTTCCTGCGCCCCACCGGAGGTGTCCGATGAGGGTCGTGATCGCCGGCGGCGGGACGGGCGGCCACCTCTTCCCGGGCATCGCGCTCGCGGAGGAGGTGATGACCCGCGCGCCCAACCAGCACGACGTGCTCTTCGTCGGCACCCAGCGTGGGCTGGAGGCCAAGGTCGTGCCGCAGCAGGGCTACAAGCTCGAGCTCATCGAGGTGGCGGGCCTGAAGGGCATGGGGCTGTGGCGCTTCCTGCGCTCGCTCTTCCTCCTCCCGGCGGCGCTCCTGCGCTGCATCCGGATCCTCCGGCGCTACAAGCCGGACGTGGTGGTGGGCGTCGGCGGCTACGCGTCGGGGCCAGTGGTGCTCGCGGGCTGGCTCCTGCGGCTTCCCACGGCAGTCCAGGAGCAGAACGCGCTCCCGGGGCTGACGAACCGCATTCTCGGGCGCTTCGCCGACCACATCTTCACGGCCTTCCCGGAGGCCGCCAAGCACTTCGCCGAGCGCAAGGTGCTGCAGCTGGGCAACCCCATCCGAAGGCAGCTGCTCGACAACTACCTGCTCGACCCGGTGCCGCACGAGAAGTTCCAGCTGCTGGTCTTCGGCGGCTCACAGGGCGCGCACATCCTGAACCAGACGATGATCGAGGCCATCCCCTACCTCACGAGCGTGCGCGAGAAGATCCGCATCGTCCACCAGACCGGCGAGCGGGAGCTGGCGCTGGTGCGCCATGGGTACGCGCAAGCGGGCGCCGACGCCGAGGTGGTGGACTTCATCCGCGACATGTCGGGGGCCTACGCCCAGGCGGACGCCATCGTCTGCCGCGCCGGGGCGACGACCCTCGCCGAGCTGACGGTCGCCAAGAAGCCGGCGGTGCTCGTGCCCTACGCGGCGGCGGCCGACAACCACCAGGAGCTGAACGCGCGGTCGCTGGTGGAGGCCGGCGCGGCGGTGATGCTGCTCGAGCGCGAGCTCAACGGCGAGCGGCTGGCCAAGGAGATCTTCGCGCTGATGAACCCCGAGCGCCGGCGGCAGATGGAGAAGGCCGCGGCGCACCTGGGGCGGCCGGAGGCGGCGAAGGAGATCGCGGATTTCCTCGTCGAGACCAGCCGGAAGCGCTGGGGCAGGAACTGGAGGGCGGCGTGATGAACCAGCGCGCGGAGGAGGCTCGGATCGCTTGGAGTGATGCGGCGCCTGTCAACAACCGGGTTCGGGTTCGGGGTCGGGTTCGTTCGCGGGGACGGCACTCAGGGACGGGGACGGCTCACGGGTCACGGATCACGTGTGACGGGAACGGCCGGCGATCGCCGCTCCCGTGTCTCGTGATCCGTGCGGCGTCCCCGTCCCCGTCCCCGTCCCCGCGAACGAACCCGACCCCGAACCCGAACCCGAAGCTGGAAGTGCCGCGAAGCGGCTCCTTTACGGGTTGGCGACCGGAGGTCGTCAACCCGGCTTTCTGCTGCCCCCACCGCCCTCGGACGACCCTGACATGAGCTCCCCCCGCGACCTCAAAGCCTCCGTCCACTTCGTGGGCATCGGCGGCATCGGCATGTCCGGCATCGCCGAGGTGCTGCTGAACCTGGGCTACGCCGTGAGCGGCAGCGATCTGAAGGACTCCGAGACCACCCGTCGCCTCGAGGGCCTGGGCGCCAAGGTCGTCACCGGCCCGCACCGCGCCGAGAACGTGGGCGCCTGCGACGTGGTGGTCATCTCCTCCGCGGTGAAGCGGGACAACCCCGAGGTCGTCGTCGCCAAGGCCCGCAAGACGCCGGTCATCCCGCGCGCCGAGATGCTGGCCGAGCTGATGCGCCTCAAGTACGGCGTCGCCATCGCCGGCAGCCACGGCAAGACCACCACCACCTCCATGGTCGCCACGGTGCTGGCGGCCGGCGGCCTCGACCCGACGACAGTGGTCGGCGGCAAGCTCAACTCCCTGGGCTCGAACGCCAAGCTCGGCAAGGGCGAGCTGATGGTCGTGGAGGCCGACGAGTCCGACGGCAGCTTCCTCAAGCTCTCGCCGGCCATCGCCGTGGTGACCAACATCGACCCCGAGCACCTGGACCACTACGGGACGCTGGAGAAGCTCAAGGAAGCGTTCGTCGAGTTCGCGAACCGTGTGCCGTTCTACGGCCTCGACGTGATGTGCCTCGACCACCCCAATGTCCAGGCGCTCTTGCCGCTGGTGGAGAAGCGGGTGGTGACCTATGGCTTCTCGGCGCAGGCCGACTATCGCGCCGACGAGGTGCGGCTCGACGGCTTCAACACCCGCTTTCGCGCCTACCGTCGCGGCGAGGACCTGGGCGAGTTCAGCGTGCGGATGGTGGGGCGCCACAACGCGCAGAACGCGCTCGCGGCCATCGCCGTCGCCGAGGAGATGAAGGTCCCGCTGCCGGCGGTGCACGAGGCGCTCGCGAGCTTCGGCGGCGTGCAGCGGCGCTTCACCGTGCGCGGCGAGGAGCGCGGAGTGACGGTGGTCGACGACTACGGTCACCACCCCATGGAGGTCCGCGCGACGCTCAAGGGCGCCAAGCAAGCCTTCAACCGCCGCGTGATCTGCGCATTCCAGCCGCACCGTTACTCGCGGACACACCTCTTGATGGACGAGTTCGCGACCTGCTTCAACGACGCGGACTTGCTCTTCGTCACCGAGGTCTACGCCGCCGGTGAGGAGCCCATCCCCGGGGCCACGGGCGAGCGGCTGGCCGAGGCGGTGCGCGCCTGCGGCCACCGCGACGTGACGTTCGTGAAGAGCCGCAGCGAGGTCGCCACCGCGCTCATGGCGCGGGCGCAGCCGGGCGACATCGTCATCACCCAGGCGCAGGGGACATCAACCAGTGCGGGCCGGAGCTGCTCGCGCTGCTCAAAGGCGAGGCATGAGCTTCAAGGGCGAGCTGACAAAGGCCGCGGACGGCAAGGTCGAGGAGAGCGTGGACCTCTCCGGGCGGACCTCCGTGCGCGTCGGCGGCCCGGCCCAGCTCTTCGCCAGCCCCGAGACCGAGAAGGCGCTCGGCGCCGCGCTCGACGTCTGCGCTCAGCGCGGCGTGCCCTGGGTCGTCTTGGGGGCGGGGACGAACACCATCGCCAGCGACGCCGGCGTCAAGGGCGTCGTGTTCCGGCTCGGCCAGACGCTGGCGCCGGAGCGCGTCGAGCTGGAGGGCGAGTCGGCCACCTTCACCCTGAGCGGCGGCGCGCCGATGGCCCGGCTCCTGGCGCTGGCCAAGGCCAAGGACTGCGTCGGCGCGGAGATCTGGGCCGGCATCCCGGGCACGGTGGGCGGCGGCGTGGCCATGAACGCGGGCACCAGGGCCGGCTCGGCCGAGCACCTCTGCGAGGAGATCGGCGTCGTCGAGCCCGGGCAGCAGCGCACCCTCACCGCGAGCGGCGTCGGGTTCGCCTACCGCAGCACCTCGTTGCCGAACCGCGCGGTCATCACCTGGGCGAAGTTCCGACTCCGGGTCGCCGATCGCGCCGAGGTGGAGCGGGTGCGGCGAGCGATGGACGAGGAGCTCGCCCGGCGCCGGAGCACGCAGCCTTTGGCCCTGCCGAACTTCGGCTCGGTGTTTCGCAACCCGCCGGGCGACTTCGCCGGGCGTATGGTGCAGGCCTGCGGGCTGCGCGGCCTGCGCGAGGGCGGCGCGCAGATCTCCGAGCTGCACGCGAACTTCATCGTCAACCGCGGCAAGGCTCGCGCGAGCCAGGTGCTCGCGCTCATGCGAAGGATGCAGGACGCGGTGCAGGCGCAGTTCGGCGTGCTGCTGGTGCCTGAGGTGAAGCTTCTGGGCGAGTTCGACCCCGCGCTCCTGCCGCGCGGCATCGAGCTCGTCAAACCAGCCCTCCTGACGGTGCCGAAGAAAGTGTAGCGGTCAAACCAGGCCGCCTGACGGCCCTGAAGAAGAAGGAACGACGGACATGGCATTCACCGCTCAGGAGCTCAAGGCGAAGCGCATCGGCGTGCTGATGGGGGGACTCTCCACCGAGCGCGAGGTGTCGCTGCGCACGGGCAAGGCCTGCGCCGACGCGCTCGAGAGCAAGGGCTACGTCGTCACCCGTATCGACGTGAAGAAGGATGTAGCGAAGCGGCTCCTGGACGAGCGCGTCGACCTCGCCTTCATCGCGCTCCACGGCCGCTGGGGCGAGGACGGCTGCATCCAGGGCCTCTTGGAGTCCATGTTCATCCCCTACACCGGCTCGGGCGTGCTCGCCTCGGCGGTGGGCATGGACAAGGTGTTCGCGAAGCAAGTCTTCACCGCGCGCGGGGTGAAGACCCCAGCTTACGAGGTATTCCAGAATTTCGAGGCTCTTGAGAAGCGCGGCTTCACCCTGCCGTTCGGCTTCCCGGCGGTGGTCAAGCCCTCGGGCGAAGGGAGCAGCGTCGGGGTGACCATCGCCCGCGACCCCTCGAGCCTCAAGGTGGCGGCACAGGAGGCGGGCAAGCTCAAGGGCGCCATCCTCATCGAGAAGTACGTCAAGGGCCGCGAGATCCAGGTGGCGGTGCTCGACGACGAGGCGCTGGGCGCCATCGAGGTCGTCCCAGCGAACGAGTTCTACGACTACAGCGCCAAGTACCAGGCGGGGACGACGAAGTACTTGTTCCCGGCGCCCATCCCGCCCGACCGCGCGCAGGCCGCCTACGAGGCGGCGGCCTCGGCCCACAAGGCCCTGGGCTGCTCCGGCGCGACCCGGTCGGACCTGATCCTGGAGCCGTCGGGCGAGATCTGGATCCTCGAGATCAACACGCTGCCCGGAATGACTGCCACCAGCCTCTTGCCCAAGATCGCCGCGGGCAAGGGCCTGGACTTCGCGTCCCTGTGCGAGCGGCTGCTGCTCTCGGCCGCGCTCAAAGGCTAGCTCCACCCGAAGTGCTCCACCCCTCACCGACGCAGTACCAGGAAGGCGACCTGATGCGAGCCCGAAAGAACCGGAGGCGTATCGACCAAGCGGCCGTGCGCACGGCCGCGCTCGGGCAGGCCACGCGCGCGGGCAGGGCCCTGGCCGCCGGCGCTGGGCTCCTCTCCGTCTGCGCGCTCTCGGCCTGGGGCGCGATGGAGGGCCGTCGCTACCTCTTCACGGCGCCGGCGTTCGCGGTGGAGAAGCTCGAGTTCGAGGGCGTGGCGCATGCCGACGAGGCCGAGCTCGCGCGCCTGTCGGGCATCAACCCCGGCGACAACATCTTCCAGGTCGACGTCTTTGCCGCGGAGCGCGTGCTCGGCTCGCACCCGTGGGTCCGCCGCGTCTCCATCGAGCGCGAGTACCCGCGCCGGGTGGTGGTGCGGGTCATCGAGCACCAGCCGGCGGCGCTCGCCGACCTGGGCGGGCTCTACTACGTGAGCGAGTCGGGCAAGGCCTTCAAGAAGCTGGGCCCCGGCGAGCAGGCCGACTTCCCCATCTTGCGCGGCGTCTCGCGCGACGAGTACGCCGCCCACGGCGAGGAGGTCGAGGCGCTCTTCCGCGAGGCGCTCGACGCCATGGGCCAGTGGCGCGACCTCGGCCTGGAGAAGCGCGCGCCCCTTTCCGAAGTCCTGGTCGACCGCCTCGAGGGGCTCACCGCGATGTGCGGCGCCGACGCGACGGCGGTGAAGCTGGGGACGGGCGACTACCGAGAGAAGTTGCAGCGGCTGGACCGGCTCTTGACCGAGCTCTCGCGCCGAGGGGCGCGGGCCGAGGTCATCCGCCTGGACAACCGGACGCGGCCGGGTTGGGTCGCGGTTCAGATGCAGGGAGGTGGGCGGTAGCAGCGTTTGGTGTTCGCGCATGACGCCCTGGCGAGAGCCATGGGGGCAAAGGTGCCCCGAGACGGCGTTGGAACCTGAATCTCAGTGCGAGCGAGAGCTCCAGGGGACGCGGGACCGGTTGCGTGAACGAGAGATGGCCCGCGAGAGCGGGCGATCCAGGTCGGCTCGGAGATTTTGAGCTCCACCCGAGCCGAAGGAAGCGAGGGAGCGCATGGGCAAGAAGTCGGGTGAGCTGATCGTCGGTCTCGACATCGGGACGACGAAGATCTGCGCCATCGTGGGGGAGCTGACCGAAGAAGGCATCGACATCATCGGCATCGGCACGCACCCGTCGAAGGGGCTGCGCAAGGGTGTGGTGGTCAATATCGAGGCGACCGTCGCGTCGATCCGCCGCGCGATCGAAGAGGCCGAGCTGATGGCCGGCTGCGAGATCACGAACGTCTACACCGGCATCGCCGGCGGCCACATCAAGGGGTTCAACTCGCAGGGCATCGTGGCGGTGAAGGACAAGGAGGTGCGCGAGGCCGACATCCAGCGCGTCATCGACGCAGCCAAGGCCGTGGCCATCCCGCTCGACCGCGAGGTCATCCACGTCCTGTCGCAGGAGTTCATCATCGACGACCAGGGCGGCATCCGCGAGCCGTTGGGCATGGCCGGCGTCCGGTTAGAGGCCAAGGTCCACATCGTGACCGGCGCGGTCTCCAGCGCCCAGAACATCGTCAAGTGCGCCAACCGCACCGGGCTCAACGTTTCGGACATCGTGCTGCAGCCGCTGGCCTCCGCCGAGGCATGCCTGGGCGAGGAGGAGCGCGACCTGGGCGTCTGTCTGGTGGACATCGGCGGCGGGACGACCGACATCGCCATCTTCTCCGGCGGCGCCATCGTCCATACCGCGGTGCTGGCGCTGGGCGGCAACAACCTGACGAGCGACATCGCCATCGGGCTGCGCACGCCGGCGCACGAGGCGGAGCGCATCAAGCAGAAGTACGGCTGCGCCATGGCCTCCATGGTGGACAAGGACGAGCAGATCGAGGTGCCCTCGGTCGGCGGCCGCCAGCCGCGGGTGCTGGGGCGGTCCATCCTCTGCGAGATCCTGGAGCCGCGGGTGGAGGAGATCTTCCAGCTCGTCCACCGCGAGATCCAGAAGTGCGGCTATGAGGATCTGCTCGCCTCCGGCGTGGTCATCACCGGCGGCAGCGCGCTCTTGTCCGGCATGGCCGAGCTCGCCGAGGAGGTCATGGGCCTCCAGGTCCGCCGCGGGATGCCCAAGGGCATCGGCGGCCTCGTCGACGTGGTGAAGAGCCCGATGTACGCGACCGGCGTGGGCCTGGTGCTCTACGGCGCCAAGCACCAGGACTCCAAGCACTTCAAAATCCGGGAAGACAACATCTATCGAAAAGTCCGCGATCGGATGAAGGGCTGGCTCGAGGAGATTTTCTAATTCTTCGTCTTCGAAGAACCTAAACGTCGACCCCTCTTGGCAATACCAATTCCCGAAAAAAGGGAGCGGGGCGGCTCGAGAGAGCAAACCAGAAAGCCCCGAGCGCGAGGAGCGTTCCATGAGCGAGTTTCAGGACATCAAGCAGGCGGCGAAGATCCGGGTCATCGGCGTGGGCGGGGGCGGCTGCAACGCCATCAACACCATGATCAACGCCGGCGTCGAGCGGGTGGAGTTCATCTCCGCCAACACCGACATCCAGGCCCTGGCGGCCAGCCGCGCGCCCAAGAAGATCCAGATCGGCGCGGGCATCACCCGCGGGCTGGGCGCCGGCGCGAACCCGGAGGTGGGCCGCTCGGCGGCCATGGAGAGCAAGGAGGAGATTCAGTCCGCGCTCGAGGGCGCGGACATGATCTTCGTCACCGCCGGCATGGGCGGCGGCACCGGCACCGGCGCGGCGCCGGTGGTCGCCGACATCGCCAAGAGCATGGGCTGCCTCACCGTCGGCGTGGTGACCAAGCCCTTCATCTTCGAGGGCAACAAGCGGCGCAAGCAGGCCGAGCAGGGGCTCGTCGAGCTCAAGGCGGCGGTCGACACGCTGATCACCATCCCCAACCAACGGCTGCTCGCGCTCCACGACGAGCGGTTGCCGTTGCTGGAGGCCTTCCGCCGCGCCGACGAGGTGCTGCTCAACGCCGTGCAGGGGATCAGCGACCTCATCCAGTACAACGGCTATATCAACGTCGACTTCGCCGACGCGCGCACCATCATGCAGGACAAGGGGCTCGCGCTCATGGGCACCGGCGTGGGCACCGGCGAGAAGCGCGCGCTGGACGCCATGCAGCAGGCCATCGCCAGCCCGCTCCTGGAGGACGCGAGCATCGACGGGGCCACTGGCCTGCTCATCAACATCACCGCGCCCAAGGACGTCTCGCTGCAGGAGATCAACGAGGCGGTCACCCTGGTGCAGGAGGCCGCGGACCCCGAGGCGGAGATCATTTTCGGCTCCTTGATCAACGAGGACCCGAACGCCGCGATGGTGAAGATCACCATCATCGCCACCGGCTTCGCGCCCAAGGATGCGGGCCTCAAGCGCGCGGTGCCGGCCCTGGCGGCCCGCCCGGCGCCGCAGGTGCGCCAGGAGGATCTGCGCGGCCTGGCGACGGTGCGCAGCCGGGTCGCGGTGCCGCTGGAGAAGCCGGGAGTCCGAGCCCCCGCGACCGCCGAGGAGGCGCTCGCCCTGAGCGCGCCTTCGGTGGACGAGGACCGCTGGGACATCCCCACGTTCCTGCGCAAGCAGGCGGGGGAGCCCTGAGAGTCGCCGTGGCCGGTCCCGCGCTCTTCGGGTCGGGACCGGTCGGGTTCCCTCGAGCGAGGCCTCAGCGCCCCATGAGGCTCGCGAGCAGGCCGTCGGTGCGGGACGCCAGGGCCGAGGTGCGGATCACCAGCACCTCGAGCTGCTCGAACAGCGCGCGCGCGTCGCGGCCGCCCAGCTCTCCGCTCTCGGAGCCAATCTCGGAGAGCTGCACGAGGAGGTCGGACATTTTGAGCAGGTCCTGGTAGGCGGCGAGGAGGTCGCGGCCCGCGCGGGCGCCCTGCCGGGTGAAGAGCGTGCCCGTGGAGAAGAGCTTGCCAAGCGTTCGTTTGTTGTCCGCCAGCATGGCCTGCACGCGCGCGCGCCACGCGCGAACGCGCCGGCGCGACCGCTCCCGTCCGAGGTCGATGACCCTCTCGACGGGCGCCGGTCGCTTCGGGCTTCGCGGGGCGCGTGTCACGAGAGAGATCGTAGGCAGCCGGGGAGCGCGGGTCAACGCGACTTCTCCAGGGTGGGCGCTTGACAATCGCCCGAGCGCGGCGCACCGCACTGGGCCGGCGACCGGCTCAAGGCGCTGGAGACGCGCCTCCGGAGCGCCGCGGGAGACACAGGCGGTGAGAAAGGCAAGGCCGATGGTGAGCGAGCCGACGCACGGGGTGGCCGCGGGCGACGCGCGGGAGGTGCTCGATTGAGCGCCCAGCGCGAGGTGCGGGACCCGGCGCTCCACGTCGAGGACCGCGAGCGGGTGCGCCTGCTCACCCTCGAAAATGCGGCGCGGCGCAACGCGCTGGACCCGACGCTGCTCGCGCGCTTGCGCGAGGAGCTGGGCCGCGCGGGGGCCGACGGCGTGCGGTGCGTGGTCCTCCGAGGGCACGGCGAGAAGGCGTTCTGCTCCGGCTACGACATCGAGAAGCTGGGGCCGGGGACGAACGCCGACGCCGAGGTCGAGGAGACCATGGCGGCCGTCGAGCGCTGCGGCCCTCCGGTCATCGCGTTCGTGAACGGCGCGGCCTTCGGCGCGGGTTGCGAGCTCGCGTGCGCGTGCGACCTCCGCGTGGCGAGCGAGGGCGCGCAGCTGTGCACGCCGCCGGCGCGCCTGGGCATCGTCTACGGCACGCGGGGGATCTCGCGGGTGATGGCGCTGGCGGGTTCCGCGCGGGCCAAGCAGATGTTCTTCACCGGCGCCCCGGTGAGCGCGCAGGTCGCGCTGCAGTGGGGCCTGGTCGACCGCGTCCTGCCGGCCGAGGAGGCCTTCGCCGACGCGCTGGCGCTGGCGCACAGCATCGCCGCCAACGCGCCGCTCGCGGTGCAGGGGATGAAAAAGGTCTTCGTGGTTCTCAACCGCCCGGGAATCTCGTCGGAGGATGAGGCGGAGCTCGCCCGCCTTCGTCGGCAGGCCTTCGACAGCGCCGACGCTCGCGAAGGGCGCGCCGCGTTCCTCGAGAAGCGCTCGGCCAGGTTCGAGGGGCGCTAAAAAGGCGGGGCATCGGCCGCGAGGCGCCGCCCCTTGGGCGCAAGGGGCCGAGCCGCCGGCGAACGTCAGTGGTCGCCGAACAGCTGGCTCATCCTCATGTTCAGAGCATTGGCGATTCGAAAGAGCGAGGAGATGGACGCCGACGATTCGGCCCGCTCGATCTGCGAGAGCAGGGACACCGAGAGCCCCGTGCGGCGCGCCATCTGCTTGAGGGTGAGGTCTTTGGCCTTGCGCGCGTCGCGGATGGCTTGGCCCAGCGCCTGGTGAACCGCCGTCTCGGGGTCGGTGGTCAGCCCCTTGCGCGCCAGCGCCGAGCGCACCGTGCCCAGGAACGACTCCGGGTCGAACGGCTTGCGCACGTAGTCGGACGCCTGGTTCTTCAGCGAGGCGACAGCGGTGTCGACGTTCGGGTACGCGGTGGAGACGATGACCGCGATGTCGGTGTCGATCTTGCGGATCTGCTCCAGGACCTCCGTGCCGCTCATCTGAGGCATCATCATGTCCAGGATGACCAGGTGGTACTCGCGGGCTCGCAGCTCCTCGACGACGCGCGTCGGGTCGCTCAGGCACTCCACCTCGAACCCCTCGCGGGAGAGCAGCACCCTGAGGTAGTCGAGCAGGTCCTGCTCGTCGTCGACGACGAGCACGCGGATCTTCATCCATGGGCGAGGGCGACTTTCCTCGTCGGGCTGGGCGATTTCGCACCCGGAGCTCGTGTCATCCGGCACGACCATGGCCAGTAGACCTCCCAGATAGGTCGATGTGAACAGGGCTCCACCCACCACGGGCCCTGTGTCTCAGGGACGGTCGGTGTTGCTCTCGCGCGCGTCGGGCTTGGGGCCGTCCACCGGCTCGGGTGCGCGGAGCCGGTATTCCCGGGCGTTGGTCAAGGCGATCTCGGCCTTGGGGCTGTCGGGGAAATGGTCCGCGAAGAATTGGAACTCGAGAGCGGCCTCCGCGTGCTGGCCCACTTTGGCCAGGGTGACGGCGAGGTCGAAGCGCGCGACCTCGAGGTCCGGGTCGCCGCGGACCGCGCTTCGGAAGAACGGGACGGCCTCCTTGAACTTCCCCAGCTTCTTGAGGCTCTCGGCCTGCTCGAAGTCGCGCGAGGCGGCCTCCTTCGCGGCCTGGGCTCGGGCGGCGACAGGAGTGCGGCGGGAGCCGCCCTCGGGCTTGCCCGCCGCGGCCGGAGACTTCGCAGGCCCCTCTGAGAAGGAGCCGCGGCCGGGCGGTGGGGTTTCGGCGCGTCGCCCGACCTCGGGAGAGGACTTCGCCTCATCCTCTTCCGGAGGCGCGGCGGGCTCCGCGGCAGGAGCCGGCGGCGCGGCCTCAGCGGGCGGCGCCTCCACGACCGATTCGGAGCTCGCCGGCGCGACGGGTGTGGAACGGCGGTGCATCTTGAAGTAGATGGCCACGAGCAGGGCCGCCAGGATGACCAACCCGATGGCGATGAGGTACGGCACCTTGCTGGAGGCCTGAGGCTCGAGAGGAGACAGCTCGGTCTCCGCCGGAGTCGGCTCCTCGCCCGGCGCGAGGAAGGAGAACCGGAGGTGCCCGAGCTCCAGGGTGTCGCCGTAGTGCAGCAGGGCATCCTCGCAGGGCTCGCCGTTGATCTTGATGCCGCTGACCGAGTGGAGGTCGAAGGCCCGCCAGTCGCTGCCGTCGCGCACCAGCCGGCAGTGGTTCTGGGAGACGCTCCGGTGGTCGATGGCGATGTCGTTGTCGTTGGTGCGGCCGATGGTGAGGTCGCTACGAATGCAGGCGTACTCGCGGCCGGCCAGCTCCGAGGTGGTCAGGATGAGCCGAGGCGCGTCTTCGACGGCTATTTCCTCGACCTCGAGGGCGGAGGGCGCCGCCGGCCGGCTCGCCGGAATGGCGCCGTTGGACGAGCGTCGGCGCTGTGTCTCCGGGCTCCGAGGCGCCGCCGGCTGCTCGTCTTCGTGGTCCCGCTCATCGGGTCGCCCCCGCACCGGGTCGACGGGCGTGTCGGGCGGGGCCGAGCGCAGGCGCGCGACCTGGGCCGGGGTCGGGCGCCGAAGCGGAGGCGTGGGCGTCAGGTCGGGGGCGTCCAGAGACTCGGGCAGCGACGAGAGCGCGGTCTCGGCCAGAGCGGCGCTCTCGTCGGCGCGCGGCTGGGCCTTCTCGTTTCCTTCGATGGCGAGGTCGTAGTCGCCGATCTGGACGAGGTCGCCCTCCTTGACTTCGTAGGAGCCGTCGATGCGATCGCCGTTGACCTTGATGCCGTTGTACGAGTTGAGGTCCTCGATGAGCACTTGCCCGAGGCGCCGCGTGAGCTTGGCGTGGTGGCGAGAGACGTTGCGCTCGGTCAGGCGGATGGTATTTCCCTCCTGCCGGCCAATGGTGATCTCCACTTCGTCGCGGACGATGGGGACGACCGTCTTGCGGCCCTCGTCGTCCTCGATGATCAGCTTCATCAGGCCTCCGCCCAGCTGTTGAATCTATAGCACGCGGCCTTTTAAGCTATCAAGCGAAGCTGGACGCAAGGTGCCATCATATCAAAGGAATTTGACAAGTGAAGCGCGGCAAAAAAGGGTCGGTGGCCGCAGAGCGCCAGCGCGCGCCAGAGGCGATGAGAATCCGCTTTCCGCGCATCACCGGCGGGCTCATCCTCGCCCAGGTGGGCCTCTTCGCGGCCATGGCGCTCCGTGGGCCCCTGGATCAGGACGCCCTGGTGGCGTGGGGGGCGAAGGCCGCGCCTCTGATGATCGACGCGGGCCAGCTCTGGCGTCTCCTGGCGGCGAACCTGCTCCACGAGAGCGCGCTGCACATCGGGTTCAATCTGTTCGTGTTGTTCAACGTGGGCGGCGCCCTGGAGCACCTCTACCGGCCGCTGGACTACGGGCTCATCCTGCTCGCGAGCGCGTTGGGGTCGACCCTTCTGAGCCTCGGGGTGCTGCCGGGCGCGGTGACCGCGGGGTCGAGCGGTCTCGTCTTCGGGGCGATGGGCGCCCTGGCCGTGTTTGGATTGCGGCATCGAGAGCTCTTGCCGGAGCGGTACCGGGGGTTCCTCCAGGAGGCGACCATACCAGCAGTGTTGGTGTTCCTCTATTTCGGATTCACCTCCGCGGGCGTCGACAACTGGGCGCACCTGGGGGGACTGGCGGCGGGTGCCGGGGCGGCGGCGCTGGTGTCGCCGGCGGGAAAGGCGGCCGGCGGCGGCAGGAGGCGGCTGCTCTGGAGGGCGAGCCCCTTCGCGCTGGTCGCGGCGGCCATCGGCGTGGGGGGCGCGATGCTTTCGCGGGGGCCGGCGCGGATGCAGGGGGCGCGCGACGACGCCTTTGGGTTGGAAGCCGAGGTGCCGGCGCTCTGGCGGCGAGGCGCGGAGCGGTTCGGGCAGCTGGCGTACTCGAACGGGCTCGCGGGGCTGGGGAGGGCATCGTTCACGGCGGGCGTGCAGCTTTTGGGGCCGGGCGGGCTGGAGGGCGCGGCGAGGGCGTTCGAGGAGCGAGAGCTGCGCGGGCAGGAGGTCGAGGCCGGGAAGGTCGAGGACGCCGTGGCGGCGGGGCGGCCGGCGAAGCGGCTGGAGGCGCGGACCGCGGTCGACGGGGTGGCGGAGCGGCTGAGGGCGTACTTCGTGGCGCGCGGAGAGCTCGTTTACGAGCTGGTCTATGAGTGGCCGGAGCGCTATCCGGCGTACGAGCGTCGGGTGGATGAGATGGCGGCTTCGCTGAGGCTGGTCGAGCCGAGGGCTGCGCGCGAGGCGCGAGGGCGGGCGCTCCTGGAGCCGACCGCAGCGAGTCTGATGGCGCTGGGGGTGACGCTGGGCCGGTTGGGGGAAACGGCGGGGGCCCAGGCCGCGGCGGAGGAGGCGACGCGGCGCGGCCCGGGGGTGGCGGAGACGGAGGGCTTGGCGGCGCTGGCCGAGGCGCTTCTGGGTCAGGGGCGGACCGAGGAGGGTTGCCGACTCGCGCAAGCGGCGGCGGAGGCCCAGCCGGAGAGCGCGGCAGGGCTCGAGGCCCTGGCGGATTGCTCGGCCGCGAGACGAGATTGGAAGGCCATGCGCTCCTACTTGGAAAGGGCGGCAGCCGCTGCGCCGGGGGACGACCGGCTCCGGGCGAGGCTGGGGGAAGCGAAGGGGAAAAGATGATCCGGCTTGACACTGAAAGGGCCGAAGGCTACAAGGCTCCGCGTTCTGTGGGCGGCCCCACGGCAATGGGCGGATAGCTCAGGGGTAGAGCACTGGCCTTACAAGCCGGGGGTCGCAGGTTCGAAACCTGCTCCGCCCACTTTGAGATTTTTGGGGTGGTAGTTAAGCTGGTTATAACGTCGGCCTGTCACGCCGAAGGGCGCGGGTTCGAGTCCCGTCCACCCCGCTGAAAGCGACGAGTTTCAAACACTTCGTCGCGCGTCTCCATGGCGGCTCCGGTCCTAAACGGCCGTAGCCGCCATGTTATTTTGGTGCGGAGCCGGTCCCGGTGGTCGATGACGACCTCCTGCACGACCAACCGGACCAGCCGCGTCTTCTGCGTCTGCGGGAGCGTCTGCCAGAGCTCGGAGAATCGGGCCAAAGACGCCCGGACCTGACCGGGCGTGACCTCGGCGGTCGCCAGGCGCTCTTCCTCGGCGGCGAGTTCCTTCAGCCGGGCCTCTACGGTCTTCAGCCGGTCCTCGGCGTCTTGGAGACGGCCGGCGACGAGCTCTGCGCCTCCAGTCCCGGTGGCGATGGCGTCGACCAGTCGTCCAGACTCCTCCTTGAACCGGCGCAGCTCGCCCTGCAACCGGTCGCGCTCTTCGCGGATCTGCGGCGCGCGTGCTTCGGCCTCAATCTTCGCCCGGCTCATGATGGCCTCGACCAGGGACTCGTCGGCGACGAGCTCTCGGAGGCGCTCGAGCAGGAGGCCCTCGAGGATTGGGGCGCTGAAGCTCCGCACGGTGCAGGCGTCGGCGCCCTCGCGCGTGACGCGAGTGCAGACATAGTAGAAGTACTTCTTCTTCGCTCGGCCGACCGCATGATTCGGGCTCATCGCCCGGTTGCAGGGCCCGCAGCGCACCAGGCCCTGGAGCAGGAACTCGTACTCGCGCGGGCCGGTGCGGAAGTGCGGGTGGTGGGGCTGAGCGAGGAGCTTCTGGACGCGCTCGAAGACCGCCTCCTCGACGATGGCGGTGTGCAGGCCGACGTAGAGCTTCTCATGGTGCGCCACCTTCCCGATGTAGGTCGGGTTGTGCAGTAGGCGGTCCAGGGTCACCTTGTCGAAGGGGGCGCCGCCAATGCGATGGCCGGCCGACGTGGTCCACGCCTTCGTGCGGTAGCCCTTCTCGTTGATGGCGGCGATCGCGCGGAGCAACGACATCTCCTCGAGGTAGGTCTGGAAAATGTCGCGGACGATGGGGGCCTCGGACTCGTTGATGACCAACCGGCTCCGCTCCCTGTCGATGTCGTAGCCGAGGATTGGCTTGCCACCGCACCACCTGCCGTTGCGGCGAGCGGCGGCGATCTTGTCTCGCGTCCGCTCGCCGATCAGCTCCCGCTCGTATTGGGCGAAGGAGAGCAGCAGGTTCAACATCAGCTTGCCCTGGGAGGTGGCGGTGTTGAACTCCTGGGTGGCGGAGGCGAAGTCCACCTCGTGCTCCTCAAGCAGGTTCCAGACCTCGTAGAACTGGGAGATGCTGCGGCTGATCCGGTCGATCTTGTAGGCGACGATGACGTCGACCTTGCCCTCGGCGACGTCGGCGAGCAGGAGTTTCAGGGCTGGTCGCTCGAGAGTGCCTCCCGAGAATCCCGCGTCGGTGTAGGTCTTGGCGTGGACCCACTTGCGCGCGATGGCGGGGTCGGATGCGCGGATGGCGATGTAGTTCTTGCAGATCTCCTCTTGGGCCTGGAGCGAGTTGTATTCGAGCATCGCCTGCTCGTCGGTCGAGACGCGCGCATAGATGGCGCAGCGGCGAGTGGACGGGGCGTCGACCTTCGGGGCGTTCTTTGCGCTTTTAGTGGTTCGCATGGTGATCGCCCCCCGGTTACGCCGCGTCTTCCCTGAGGTCGACCGAGGCGTCGGCTGCATCGACTGGGCGCAAGGATATTGCGGTCGATTCCGCTGATCCCTCCTGGGCGGCCAGCTGGCGTATCAGGTCCAAGATCAGCTTGCCCTTGGGAGTCGAGGTGTCGAAGTCCGGGGTGACCGAGGCGAAATCAACTTTGTGTCCCTCGAGGAGCTTCAAGACCTCGTACAGGTGTGAGGTGCTCCGGCTTACTCGGTCGATATGCGAGGCGATGACGACGTCAATCCTACCTGCCGCAGCATCCGCGAGCAGTTGCTCGAGGGCCGGCCTCTTCAGCGTGATGCCCGAGTACGAGGAGTCCGCATAGGTGCCACTGTAGATCCACTTGGCCCGGGCTGTGGGGTCGAGGGCGTGGCAATCAATAAGGTTTCTGCAGAATCTCCTCCTGGGCCTGGAGCGAGTCGGGATTGAGCGGGTCTCCGTCTATTGCGACGTGCGCGTAGACGGCGCATCTGCGGGATGGAATGGTCTTTTGCGTCTCGGTCCTGGATTCATTCATCTGAGTTCTCCGCGGCTTTCAGGAAGGCGCGCAATTGCGCATTCCGGGACGTCATAAACGCTCTGTGCGCCGCGCACATCAAGAGGAAGGGCCGCAGCGGACGCAGACTTTCTCGCGCGCCATTGGCGAGTCTTTTCGCGATTGCGCTCGGCGGCCATTCGACGCATTCCGCTGAGAAGAATCTCGGCCGCGGCGGCGAGGCGCTCTTCGCGCGAGAGGTCGAATTCCGGGAACCACGGGTTTGTTGAGTCGCTCATGGGCGCAGCCCGCTGAGCAATCTCCATACCGAGGGCGGCGGGAGCGGGGATTTGGCTCCGTCGACGGCTTGGTCAATGCGGCCAGAGGCGCGCTCCTAGGTAAGGGCCATGGCGGAGGGCCGAGCTGTCGCCAGCGTCTGCGATGCGGGCCTAAACGGTTCCTGGTGCCCGTGGCGGTCAGGACGAGGGCAACGTCCATCTCGGCGCCGGTGCCGGTGCCGGGCGAGACCCCTTGAGTGAGCCACTGCGGACCTGGAGCGCGCGAGGGCGGTGAGGCAGAAGCCGCCCGCGAATCGGGCCAAAGCGCTCCCTGATTCGGGCCAAATCGCCTCCTGCTCAGACGTACAGGAGGCGATTTGGCCCGAACCGAGAGATGAGGGTTCGCGGGGGTATTTACCGAGTGAACTCGAGGCGTTGACGCTGAGATGGGGCGCCGCGAATCGGGCCACAGCGCTCCCTGATTCGGGCCAAATCGCCTCCTGTTCAGATGTACAGGAGGCGATTTGGCCCGAACCGAGAGATGAGGGTTCGCGGAGGTATTTACCGAGTGAACTCGAGGCGTTGACCCTGAGATGGGGCGCCGCGAATCGGGCCACGGCTCTCCCTGATTCGGGCCAAATCGCCTCCTGTTCAGATGTACAGGAGGCGATTTGGCCCGAATCGGCCGGAGCCCTCTCTGAGCTAGCCGCTCGCTACCGCGCTAGGCGCTGAGTAGATGGACCTCGGCGTTCGGGCCAGAAATCGGTCCCTCCACTCTGAAGTGCGCCGCGGGCGCGGCCGGCGAGTGCTTCTCAGAACCCGAGATGCACTCGGTGACGTTGTCGGTTCCCCTCAAGCACTTGCGTGCTGGCACCTGGCTTGCTCAGGCGACGGCGCACGCCGCGAGCTGCCGCGCCAACTCCGTGCCCTCGGCCAGTCCGCAGAGCACGCGCTCGAGCCTTGCCCACGAGAGGGAACCGATGAACGACCGCAGCACTACGCCGACTCCGTCGCCCGGCCCGGAATACCTGGTGCGTCTCCCCGGCCTCTTCCGACGCTGGGAGCTGAGCCAGGTCATCGACGCCGAGCGCGAGTTCATCGTCGAGGAGGCCGGCGAGGACCAGAGCGGCACGATGCTCTTTCGGATCTTCTCGAGCCGCCGCTCCGCCTCAGGTGACGACGCGCGGCGAGCCCCCGCCCGCGCCGCCGGAGGTGGCGCATGATTTCCCTCCCCGCTCACCCGAGCTCGCCGTCCGGCGAGCGCATCCTCACCAGCTACACGATGTGGAACCTCTTCCGGAACTGCCGCAAGGCGGTCTACTGGCGGTACGTCCTCCAGGTCGCGCCGCTCGAGCAGGCGCGCACCCTCGCGTTCGGCACGCTCATCCACGCCTGCCTTGAGCTCTGGCACGGGACCCGAGATCTCGGCGCCGCCCTCGAGCTGATCGCCCGCTCCTTTCCCAACCACGCTCATGACGAGGAGCAGCGCCGCGTCTGGCACCTCGCCACCGCGATGCTCAAAGGCTACGCGGCCCGGTACCCGGCCGAGGACTTCGAGGTCATCCACCTCGAGCGCACCTTCGAGGGCGAGATCGTCAACCCTGAGACCGGCGCCGCGAGCCGCACCTTCATGCTCGGCGGCAAGGTCGACGGCGTCGTCCGGCAGAGCGGCGAGTACTTCTTGCTGGAGACGAAGACGGCGTCCTCGATCGACGCCAGCTATCTCGAGCGCCTTTGGACGGACTTCCAGGTCACCCTCTACACGCACTACATCGAGCAGGCGCTCGGGATCCACATCGCCGGCATCCTCTACAACATCCTCGTGAAGGCGCGCCTGCAGCAGAGCGCGGGCGAGACCGAGGCCGAGTACGAGGCGCGCCGGGCCGCGCTCATCGCGAAGTCGAAGACCGGCAAGACCAGCGCGAAGCGCCGCCTCCCGGAGACCGACGAGGAATTCCAGGCGCGGCTCGCCGCGAAGTACGCCGAGCCCGGCAGCTTTCACCGCGAGCCGCTCCACGTTTCCCCGGACCAGGTTCGCGCGCTCCGCTCCGAGCTGTGGGAGCTGACGCAGGCCTACCTCGACGCGCGCCGCCGCGACGCCTGGTACCAGAACACCTCGTTCTGCTTCCACTACGGGCGCCCCTGCGAATACTTCCCGCTCTGCCGCTCGGGCGGCAATCCCATCGTTCTCGAGAACTTCTATTGCCGAAAGGCTCCCAACGAGGAGCTGCAATCCGGCTCTGTGACTGAGGACGCCCCGGCTTTCTGATCGCCTTCTGACGCCATTCAAAGCCCTTCACCCCGCGACGCCAAAAGCGCCGCGATCACCCCCGCTGTACCCAAAAACAGGAGAGGAAATGCTGCCGACGCAGAAAACCCCGCCGAAGAAGTCCCTCAACGACCTGACCGTGCTCTTGTACGCCCAGAGCAAGTTCGGAAAGTGCCTCAATGGCGACACCCTTCTTATCGATCCCGCCTCCGGCAAAACGAGGCCCATCAAAGAAGTCGTCGCTCAGCGCGCGGGGCACGTGCTGACCATGGGCGAAGCCTCTGTCCTCTCGCCGGAGCTGCCGGAGGCCTTCCACGAGAATCCACCCCAGCAGCTCTATCGCCTCACGACCGAGACCGGGCGGACCATCGAGGCGACCGCAAATCATCCCTTTCTCACGCGGTCCGGCTGGATGCCTCTCGACTGCCTTCGCCCCGGCAGCCGGGTTGCCATCGTCGCCGAGTACCCGGCTCAGGTGGGTTACAGGGACTTGAGCGACGAAGTGGTCAAGCTCCTCGCTTACCTCAGCACCGACGACTCGATCGCGTACCCATCCGCGGTCTTCGCGAGCGCCGATTCAGCCGCGCAGCTCGACTTCGAGACCACCGTGGGCGCGCTGGGCGACGAATGCCACGAGGTCTCGTTCGCGGATGGCAGTCACTGCACCGCCGTGCGAGGCAAGGCCGGTTGCCACAGCAAGGTGAGCGGCATCGTGCGCGAGCTGAGCTTCAAGAACTTCCAGGACTCCGAGGCGGTGATCTCGGACGTCGTCTTCACGCTCAAGAAGTCCAAGCTCCGGCTGTTCCTGAATCGCCTGTTCACCGCCGAGGCGTCGATCGACGGGATGAGGCGCATCCTCTTTGGCCCCACCTCGCCCCAGAAGGCGCACCAGGTACAGCACCTCCTGTCCCGCTTTGGCGTCGTCTCCTTGGTTCGGGAGTACCGAGATGGGCGTACGACCTGGGCGGCCGACCTCCGAATCGAGGGAAAGGACGACCTCCTCGCCTTCATCGAGGAGATCGGCTTCATCGGCACCAAGGCAGTCAAAGCCGATGCGATTCGGTCCTTCCTGGTGCACCGGGCCTTTCAGGCGCTGCCGAGTCGCCCGATGGACCGCCTGGGTCCGATCCTCTTCGACGAGGTCGTCTCCATCGAGCGCACGACGGTCGCGCCGGTCTACGACTTGACCATCAAGGGGACGCACAACTTCGTCGCCAACGACTTCGTCGTCCACAACTCGAGCTTCTGCGCCCACGCTGACGGCGCGCTCTTCCTCGCGACCGAGGCGGGCCTGAACAACCTCGAAGTCTTCCAGGCGCCGATCGCCACCTGGGAGGACCTGCTCGCCGCGTGCAAGGAGATCGCGGAGGGGAAGCACAGCTTCAAGACCATCATCATCGACACGGTCGACAACGCGTATCGGATGTGCGCCGAGCACATCTGCCAGAAGAACAAGATCGAGCACGAGAGCGACCTGGGCTTCGGCAAGGGCTACGCGCTCGTCAACAACGAGTTCTTCCGCGTCCTGAACAAGCTCGCGCTTCTGCCGTACGGGCTCTTCTTGGTCTCGCACGCCCAGGAGAAGGAGACCGAGACCCGCACCGGAAAGCTCACGCGCATGGTCCCGACGCTCCCCGAGAAGGCGCGAAAAATCGTCCTCGGGATGGTCGACATGATCCTCTTCGGCGACCTCGAGACGACCAAGGGCGAGGACGGCAAGCCCGCGCATCGGCGAGTCCTGCGCACCAAGCCTCACGTGAACTACGAGGCCGGCGACCGCACGGGCCAATTGCCCGAGGTGATCGACCTCGACTTCGGGAAGTTCCTGCAGGCCTTCAACGGCCCAAAGGGCGCCGGGCCCACGCCGCCCGCGACGTCGCCGGCGTCGCAGCAGCCTGCCGCGAGCCAGGGCCAGGCGAGCCAGACCCAAGCGAACCAAGCCGCCCCGAGCTCGCCGAGCACTCCCGCCGCGGCCGCGCCCGCGGCGTCGCAGCAGAAGTCCCGCACCGGCGTGGCGTCCCGGTAGCCATTCCCCGCCCCACCATGCCCAGAGGAGCAGACCATGGATGAATTCAATGAGCAGCACGAGGAAGTCGACCTGTCCCATCTCGACGAGGACTACGCCCAGGTCAAAGAGCCTGACCGCAACAGCGAGGTCCCCGACGGCAAGTACGTCGCAGGCGTCGAGCGCGTCGAGCTCACGAAGGCCAAGAAGGAGCCCCACCAGCCGATGTTGAAGTGGCAGCTCCAGGTGCTCGAGGGCCAGCACAAGGGCCGAAAGCTCTTCCGCAACAACATGCTCGCGACCCGGGAGAACCTCGCCTGGCTCAAGGGCGACCTGAAGGTCTGCGGCGTGGAGATCTCCAAGGTCAGCGAGCTCAAGGCCAACCTCGAACGACTCCTGGACTGCGTCCTCCAAATCACTGTCCGGACCAAGCAAGACAGCCAGGGGCGCGACCAGACGAATGTCTTCATCGACAAGCGCCTGGTCAATTACCAGCAGCCGGCGAAGGGCTCGGATTCCGGAGCGGGCGGTGACGTCCCCTTCTAAGCGTGGCGGGCGGAAGCTGCTCCCGATCGTCGTGGATACTCGGGAGCAGCTTCCTTACCAATTCGACCCGGCGCGCGTGTCCACCGTGCGCCGGGCCCTTCCCGCGGGCGATTACTCGCTCGTGGGCTTCGAGACGCGCGCCGCCATCGAGCGCAAATCCCTCGAGGACTTCGTGGGCACGGTCATCCGCGCCAGATTTCGATTCGAGCACGAGCTGCTCTCGCTCGCCGGGTACGAACTCGGTTGCGTGGTGGTCGAGGCCTCGATTGAGGACGTCGTCGAGCACCGATACCGCGCCGACGTCCACCCGAATGCGGTCCTCGGGGCCGCCTTCGCCATCGTCGTCGACCACCGCGTGCCGGTGTTCTTCGCCGGGGAGCGCCTGTTCGCCCAGCGATTGGTCGAAGGGCTCCTGGCGCGCTTCCACAAGAGGGTTACGTCATGCACGCAGCCAAGAGAGTGACGACGGAGAAGGCCAAGACGCTGAAGGGCACCGTCGAGCGGATCTTCTTCTCCAGCGACTCTTGGAGCTCCGGGAAGCTCATCGCCGCGGACAGGAGCAGCATCTCCTTCGCCGGCAACCTGATGGTGCAGCCGGGCGACCAGGTCATCCTGTCCGGCTCCTGGGAGGAGCATTCCAAGTACGGCCTGCAGTTCAAGGTCGTCGGGTTCGCCTTCGACCAGAACCTCGGCGCAAAAGGGCTCGCCCACTACCTGGCGAACAATCCCGCCATCAAGGGAATCGGCCCCGCGAAGGCGAAGCTCATCGCCGAGGCCTTCGCGAACGACTTCGACCAGGTCGTCGAGCACGCGCCCGAGCGCATCGCCAAGGTCGCGCAGGTCCCTCTCGCAGTAGCGCTCGCGCTCAAAGACGAATGGCTCCGCACGCGCTCGGTCAACTCCGCCATGACCTGGCTCTCCGAGTTCGGGCTCACGCACCACCAGGTGACGAAGCTTGTCGAGCGCTTCGGCAGCTCCGTCGTGACGGTGCTGAAGAAGGACCCCTACCTCCTGATGCGCGAGGTCGAGGGCTTCGGGTTCAAGCGGGTCGACGAGGTCGCCACGAAGATTGGGGTGCCTCGGAGCGCTCCGGGCCGCATTCGCGCCGGCATCATCCACTGCGTCCGCGAGCGTCTCGACTCGGGCGATTGCTGGGTCGGCTACGAGGACCTGGTCGAGGCGGCGAACAAACAGCTCATCCTCGACGTGCCCGAGAGCCGCGCGCTCATCGAAGCCGAGCTCGACGCCCTGACCAAGGAGCGCACGCTCGCCTGCGAGTCCATCGGAGGCCGGTTCCTGGTGGCGCTCCCCGAGATGCTCGAGATGGAGCTCGACCTCGCCGCGGTGCTCGAGCGCGGCGCCGAGCCAAATCCCCACCTCGCCTTCCTCGCGAGCTCGGACGAGTTCGCGAAGCTCCTGCCGCCGGAGCTCAACGACGGGCAGCGGCGCGCCATCGAAGCGGCCGTGAAGCACCGGCTGGTCGTGATCAGCGGGGCTGCGGGCAGCGGCAAGTCGTTCGTCGTCGGCGCCCTGGTACGTCTCGCTGAGAGCCTGGGGCTCACCATCGCGATGGCCGCGCCCACCGGAAAGGCGGCCAAGCGCCTCGAGCAGGTCGTCGGCAAGCCTGCCAGCACGCTTCACCGCCTCCTCGGCTACGACGGCAAGGCGTTCGCCGAGGAGCCCGAGGCCCTCGAGGACGTGCAGCTGCTCATCGTCGACGAGGTGTCGATGGTGGACGTGCCGCTCGCCTGGAACCTCTTCCAGCGGCTCGACCTCGAGAAGACCGCGGTCGTCCTGGTCGGCGACCACAACCAGCTCCCTCCGGTGGGCCCCGGCAACCTGCTGCGCGACCTCATCGACCGCCGGCCCGTCCCCACTGTCGTCCTCGACCAGGTGATGCGCCAGGCAGGCGTGCTCAAGGAGAACTCCCTCGCGGTGCTCAAGGGCGAGGTGCGCCCCACCGCGCCGCCGGATGAGGCCGGCCGCCCGCCGTGGATCCGCAGCGCCATCGCCGACGCGACCCCGGAGCACGTCCAAGCGTACATCCTCGAGCTGTTCGAGTCGAAGCTCGTGGAGAAGCTCGGCTTCGACCTCCTCGAGGACGTGCAACTCCTCACACCCCAGCGCAAGGGTCCGCTCGGCGTCGAGGAGCTGAACAAGCAGCTTCAGCGCCTGGTGCAGAAGAAGCTCTGGGACGTCGATGTGGTGCCGAAGCCCGCCAACCGGCGGCCCGCCTTTCTGCTCCACGACCGCGTCATCCAGACCCGGAACAACTACACGCTGAACGTGATGAACGGCTCGATTGGCCTCGTCGTGGACGTGGGCGACAAGCCAAACGAGCTCGCCGTGAAGTTCGACGACGGGGTGCGATTCTATTCGCCCGATAACGGGGACGCGCGGGACCTCGAGCTTGCGTATGCGAATACCATTCACAAGATGCAAGGCGCCGAAGTCCCATGCGCCGTGATTGTTGCCCACAAGGCGCACAGCTTCATGGCGCACCGCAACCTGCTCTACACCGCGGTCACCCGCGCGCGGAAGACCGCGATCCTGGTGGGCGACCTGTGGGGCATGCGCCACTGCGCCGAGAAGGAGGAGGTAGATCGCCGGAAGACCTTCCTCTCCGTGCTCGACCTTTCGAATTCCCGCGCTTCCGAACTGGAATAGGGAGAGCACATTGAACGTCGCCGTCACCGCGAATGCCGCGGGCGTACATCGTCCGCCCATCGAGGTCGCGCTTCGCCTCCTGCGCGAGCGCTTCCTCAATCGCACCGACCAGCTGGCCGTCTTGATGCCGTGGGATAAGCCAGCTCCGGCGGAGCCCATTGGCTGCTCGCTCGAGGACGCGCTTCGAGGCCACGTCGTCGGCTCGGGCGCGGCCGCGGTCAAATTCCGGTATCGGGTCAAGAGCGGCATCGGGGTCGTGAAGGGCCCATGCCGAATCGGCGTCTACGCGCCGGCCGTCGATGGGACCACGAAGTGGCTCTGCCTCGACTTCGACGGCGGCGCCGACCACTCGGACGCCCTCGCGGATCCAACGGGCGCTGCGCTCGCCGCGTCCAAGTCGTTCGCGGCCGCGGGCCTCCCGGCGCACCTGGAGCGATCGAAGAGCGGCAAGGGCTGGCACCTCTGGTGCTTCTTCGCCGAGCCGATCGCCGCCGCTTCGGCACGCGCGCTGGGCAAGCATCTCGCGCCCCATGATGCCCCGCTCGTCGCCGGTGGAACTGCGGACCCCGAACGCGCGCACGGCATCGAGGTGTTTCCGAAGCAGGAGAAGCTGCGCAGCGGCCCGGGCAAGAAGGGCCTCGGGAACCTGGTCTGGGCGCCGTGGTTCTACGGAGCCAGCGAGGGCGGGAACCTGTTCCATCGCCTCACCGCGAACGGCGGCCTCGAACCCTACGCGCCCCATGACCTGGCGACCGCCTCGCGGGCAGCGGTGGAGGCGGCGCTGGTCGCCATCGGTTCCTCGTCCAAGGCGCCAGCTGAAGCTGGAGAGGCACCCGACTCCGGTTGCGAAGCGGGCCCGCCTCAGAACACCGCGGCCGAGTGCGGCTGCGACGTGGATCTCTCCGGGCTCGACCAGCTCTGGGAGCAAGCGGGTTCGGTCGTCTTCCAGAGCCCCGATCTCGCCGACTGGAAGCAGCGCGCGCTCGGCGCCCTTCGGCTCGAGGACGTCTACGGCGCCTGGCTCACGGGCGACGAGAGCGGTGGCGGGTGGCTGCGCTGCCGCGACCCCGGCTCCGCCACCGGAGACCGCAATCCGTCCGCCGGCGTCTCCACCGGCGCGGGCGACGCCGAGCGCGGCTCGTTCCACTCCTTCCGCACCGGCGAGACCCTCGACCTCTTCGACTTCCTGCAGCGCCACGCTGGCTGCGCGGGCTTCCGGGAGGCAGCCGAGCGTGTGGCTCAGCTCTCGGGCATCCCGCTTCCCGATCGCAAGGCCATCGTCGCGCCTCCGGCGCCGGCAGCGTCCACGCCAGCGTCGCCCCCCGCGCCTCCGGCGCCGACCGCGCCCCCTGGGCCGCCGCGGGCCACCCGGCTGCCTAAGATCGAGGTGAACGGCCGGCAGATGCGCTACGTGGTCGCCGACGCCTGGAGCGCGCTCCTGCGCGCGAACGCCGGGAGCGAGCCGATCGTCTTCCAGCGCGCCGGCCACCTCGTGCGCCTGCGCCGGACCGACGCGGATCCGCGCATCGAGCCCATGACCGACGACGTGGTCTACGGGCACCTGCTCCGCATCGCGGACTGGATTCGCGTCAGCGAGCAGGGGGAGGCCGACGCGGTGCCGCCCAAGGACGTGTCCAACGACATGCTCGCCTTCCCCGAGGAGCGCTTGCCCGAGCTCGAGGCCGTCGTGTCCACGCCGATCTTCGACCAGCGCGGCACGCTGGTCGCGACACCCGGGTACCACGCATCGGCGCGCCTCTGGTTCCACGAGCGCCCGGACTTCAGGTTGCCGGCGCCGGTGCCTGAGAAGCCATCGGAGGCGGAGACCTACGCGGCGAGGCAGCTGCTCACCGAGGACCTGCTCCAGGGCTTCCCGTTCGTAAAGCGCTCGGACCTCGCCCACGCGCTGGCCGCGGTCATCCTCCCCTTTGCCCGGCGCCTGGTGTCGGGCTGCACGCCGCTGCACCTGCTCGAAGCGCCATCGCCAGGCTCGGGCAAGGGGCTGCTCGCCGATGCCGTGGCGATGGTGGCCACCGGCGCCAGTTGCAGGACCGCGACCATCACCGACAACGAGGAGGAGACGAAGAAGGAGATCACCTCGCTCTTGTCCACCGCGCCGCAGGTCGTGCTGCTCGACAACGTGCGCGATGGGCTCGACTCCGCGCAGCTCGCCGCCGCGGTGACCGCGGACCCGTGGCTCGACCGTCCGTTCGGCCAGAACGTGAGGATGGTCGAGCTGCCGAACAAGGCGATCTGGCTGGTCACGGCCAACAACCCATCGCTGTCGCTCGAGATGGCGCGGCGCTGCATCCGGGTACGGATCGACGCGAAGACCGATCGGCCTTGGGAGCGGCCGAAGTCGACCTTCAAGCACCCGAAGCTCCGGGAATGGGTGCTTGAGAACCGCCCGCGCCTGGTCCACGCCGCGCTGACGCTGGTGCGGGCATGGCTCGTTGCAGGGCGACCATCGGGTGCCCGGACGCTGGGCTCCTTCGAGTCCTGGGCCTCGGTCATCGGCGGCATCCTGGACGTGGCTCTAGTCCCGGGTTTCCTGGACGACTGCGAGCAGCTCTACGAAGCCGCGGACCTCGACGGCGCCGACTGGAGGGCGTTCTGCGCCGCGTGGTGGGAGCGCTTCCAGAACCTCCCCGTGAAGCCGGCCGAGCTGCTCAAGCTCGCTCTGGCGAAGGGGCTGTTGAACGGAGTCCTCGGCGACAAGAGCGAGCGGTCGCAGGGCATTCGCCTCGGCAAGGCGCTTCAGCGGATGCGCGATCGCCAGTTCGCCGACTGGCGCATCACCGCCGAGGGCGACACGCACGCCAAGGGATTCCACTACAGGCTCGTTTCGGCTGCTCCCGCAGATAGTCAGGCCAGCTGCGGATAGGGCTTCGGATAGTCGCAGTGGCGCTCTATCTGCCAAAGAAAGGTCCAAAAGTCATGAGGTTCGGAGAAATGCGGATTGTTGCGGGTAGTTTTTCTACCCCCTACACGTGCGCGCACCCACGCGCGCACGCATGCGCACGCGCGCATGGCGGTGGTCTGAGAAAACATCCCGCAACATTCCGCACTGAAGCCAAGGGCTCGAACAAGCAGGGAAAAGACCGCGGAGAAACGCGCTCTGAACTATCCGGAGCGTGCTTCGCGCACTCTCCGCGCCCCGACGCTGCCCACCAGCAGTCCACCGTCTGACCGGAGGGAACCCCAATGGCATTTCGAAACCCACTCGAGTTCGTCGCCGCACTCGGCCTCGCGGCCGCCCGCGAGCTGCAGGGCCTGCGCGAGCAACTCGCCGCCGCCACACGCGAGCTCGCAGCGGCTCGCGCCTACCAGGCCCAGCTCCAGGCCAGGGCCGCCCAGGATGAGGCCTGCCGCCAGGAGGCCATCGACGCCGCGGAGACATGGCAGGACCGCGCGCTGGGCGCTGAGGTCAGAGCGGCTGACGCCGATCGCGAGGTCCGGCGGCTGGCCCGCGTCCTCGCAGACATCCAGGTCAAGCTCGCCGCCGCGATTGCCCAGACCACGGCGAACAGAGGCCGGCAATGACCCCGAGACGCGAGGACACCCTCGTCGCCGAGCTGCGGTGGTTCTGGGCCGACGCCACGGGCGACATGGGGCTCAAGTCCAACTTCGAGGCCATGAGGGCTCGGATGCAGCGCTGCGCGGCCAAGGGCGGCCAGCCCAACACCGACATCGACGAGCGCTGCGTCGATGCCGCTACGCGGGAGAAGCGAGTTCGCCGCGCCCTGGCCCGGGTCCCGGACCACGAGGCCATCGTCCTGGTCAACGCCCTTGGCCCAGGTACCCGGGAGATCCCCGCCTTCGGGCGCGCCACCGGGGTGGTCCCGATGACTCGCGCCGCCCGGCAGACCTGGCTGAGCTCCGGGACCAACCGGTCGCTGGAGGACTGGCTCGCCCGGCTCGTCATCCGCGTCCACACGGGCAGGGGCGATGACCCTGCCGGCGATGCGGCCCTGCTGAAGGCGATCCGCCAGGAGGCCGAACAGATGCTCCACGCCGCGCTGCAGGCCTACGCGGCAGCAGCGTCCCGTCGCCGCTCGGCGCCCGCCCACACCGAGGGAAGCGCCAAGAACCGAGCGGCGTAGTCGCCGCTCAGGATGACCTCATGGAACCGCAAGCGGTCTACACGGTTGGTGAATTGGCGAAGCTCGCCGGCCTCTCGCGTTACCGCATGCTGCGGATGCTCGAAGGAGCCGGCGTCACCGTTCATCGCTCGGGGCGAGTGTTCGTTGTCTTCTTGGCCGACCTGCACACGGCCTTTCCGAAGCTGTGGCGCAGCCTTGCGCTGCGAAAGGCCGCCAAGAAGACCGGCGAGCGGTCGTGAAGTCTCGTGCAGTTTGGTGAAGTCTCGTGAAGTCTCGTGCAGTTTCGTGAAGTCTCGTGCAGTTTCGTGAAAAGCGGCCCCAAGAGTTGAGGGCTGCGAAATTCACCGGTTCGTGCAGCGTGCGAGGGTCGACAAGAACGGCGAGCTACACGGGGCGCGGCGGCTCAACGGTCGAAATGGGGCAAATGACCCCACGCTCGAGCGATTGAACAAAATATTCGAATGGGGCCCCATGCAAGAATCGGGCGCCCCTTCCTGCGCGCGCCGAAAAGATTCGCTCACTCACTAACTTTCCAGGCCCGTTCGGCCCGAAACGGCGGCTCCTCCACAGGGAAAGGCCGTCGATTCCGCGATTGCTGAATGTGTTAGCCGGGCCCAAAGCGTCGCTCACATACCAACAAAAGTGGAACGGGAGATGAAACGCATCTCAGCGCATCCAGCTCAGAATTCCGAGAAAGCCACTCGCCTCGAGTGGACGTCCCTCGGGCAGCTGCAATCGGCCAAGCGCAACCCGAAGCAGCACTCGAGCGACATCGGGACGAGCATCGGCCGCTTCGGGTACGTGGAGCCCATCGTCGTCGACGAGCGGACCGGGCGCATCGTCGCGGGCCATGGGCGCCGCGAGGCGCTGATGGCGATGCGCGCACGCGGCGAGGCGCCACCCGCGGGCATTCGCGCTGAAGGCGACGACTGGCTCGTTCCGGTCCTTCGCGGCTGGGCCTCGCGCTCGGACGCCGAGGCCGAGGCGTACCTGCTCGCGAGCAACAAGCTGACCGAGGTGGGCGGCTGGGACAACGCGATGCTCGCCGAGCTGCTGAAGGACCTCGGCGCCCAGGACGCGCTCGAGGGCGTGGGGTTCACGGACGACGAAATCGCCGCGCTGCTCGGCCAGGTCGAGGGCATGGGCGGCGGCGGCGAGGGCGGCGGCACCGAGGGCCTCACCGATCCCGACGAGGTGCCCGAGGAGCCGGCGGAGGCCGAGGTCTACGTCAAGCCGGGCGAGCTCTGGCTACTCGGCAAGCACCAGCTCCTGTGCGGCGACTCGACGAGCGTCGGGGATATCGCGCGGGTCATGGGCGGCGCCAAGGCGCAGATCTGCTGGACCGACCCGCCTTGGAACGTCGCTTACGGCTCGGCGGTAAATCACCCGAGCTGGAAGCATCGGCAGATCGCGAACGACAACCTCGGGGACAAGTTCCCGGCTTTTTGCGAGGCCTTCTGCAAGGGCATCGCCTCGGTGACGCTGCCGGGGGCGCTGCTCTACATGGCCATGAGCGCGCAGGAGTGGCCGACCATTCACGGCGCGCTCTCGGCCGCGGGTTTCCACTGGTCGTCGACCATCATCTGGGCAAAGGATTCGCTGGTCCTTTCGCGCAAGGACTACCACACGCAATATGAGCCGCTCTGGTACGGCTGGAACGGCGAAGGCCCGAGGCTGCATCCGCTCGAGGACCGCCAGCAGAGCGACGTGTGGCAGATCGCGAGGCCGAAGCGCTCGGACGAGCACCCGACGATGAAGCCGGTCGAGCTGGTGGAGCGCTCGCTCACGAACAGCAGCAAGCCCGGCGACCTCGTCTTCGAGCCGTTCTCGGGCTCAGGGACCACGCTGCTCGCCTGCGAAAAGACCGGGCGGCAATGCCGGGCCATCGAGCTCGAGCCCAAGTACGTCCAGGTGGCCATCGAGCGCTGGCAGGCGTTCACGGGCGAGAAGGCGCACCAGGGAGGCGTGGCGTGACCAAGAAGGCCCACAGGGATGGTGAGCAGAAGCCGGTGGCTGGGGCGCTCCGTGCGCTCGAGGCCTGGCTTGATGCCAGCGGTCTTCGCCGGGTGGCGCTGGTCGAGCCCCTCGAAGCGAGCCAGATGCAAATCTCCCGGGTCTTCGCGGGCACCGGGTACCTCTCGGCAACTCAGCGCCGCGCGCTCGAGGAATTCACGGGCGGGGCGATCAGCGCCGCGATGCTTGATGGCTCGGCGAAGGTGCCCGCGAAGGTTCTGCCGAAGCGGCCCGCGGCCGCCGCGCCGCCTCTTGAGGTCCCGGTGGCGCCGACGAATGCCCCGGGCGGCGGGCGGCCGCAGTCCCCAGAGGAAGCCGAGCGGGCGCTGGACGAGCTCGCGACGCGGGCGATGCCGGCGGCCTTCAAGCTCATCGTGCAGCAGATGGTCCAGGCGAAGAGCGAGGCCGAGCGCCGCCGCTGCGCCGAGATCCTCATCGAGCACCTTCGGGGCAAGGCCAAGCAATACGAGAAGCGCGAGCAGATGGAGCCGCCCGCGACGGACGAGGAGCTGCTCGCGGTGCTGACGCGCATCGAGAAGAACCTGGGAGGGCGCAGTGGCTGCAGTGGTGAGGGCACCGGACCCGGCGCGGATGTCGCTGGTGGAGCGCCTGGCGACGGCGATCGGGCCGAAGGCCCTCCATGACGCGCTCACGCCCAGGCAGCGGCTCGCGCTTCGGCACTTCTGGCCTGCCTGGGAGCGTCCGGGGTTTCGACTCCCGCCCCCTGCGGCGCCCAAGAAGGAGCCGGGCTTCGGACTCTGGAGCGGCCAGGCGGAGCCGGCGGGAGAATGGATCCACTGGATCTATTGCGCCGGGCGCGCCTCCGGAAAGAGCCGGCGCCTGACGCAGTTCGTGCTGGACCGCGCGAGGCGATTCTCGGGCTGCCGAATTGCGGTCGTCGCGCGCACAACCGGCTCGCTCTGGGGCGAGGTGGTCGAGGGCGAGTCGGGGATCATCGCCCACTCGGCGCCGTGGTTTTGCCCCAAGGTCCAGGCGAACAAGCGGCGGCTGCTCTTCCCGAATGGCTCCAAGGCGATCCTCTTCACCGGGGAGGAGCCCGACAACCTGCGCGGGCCCAACAACAACTTCGGCGCCGTCGACGAGCTCGCGGCGATGCCCTACGCGGAGGAGGTCTGGCGCCAGCTGCAGATGACCATGCGCTCCGGAAATCACCCGCAGACCATGGTGGCGACCACGCCCAGGCCGTTGAAGCTCTTGATTCGCCTGACGCAGGACGCGAACGCCGCGGTGACGGTGGGTTCGAGCTACGAGAATCGCGCGAACGTCGCCGCGAGCTGGCTCGACACGAACCTCAAGGTCTTCGAGGGCACGGGCTTCGGGCGGCAGGAGATCGACGGCGAAATCCTCGAAGAGATGCCGGGCGCGCTGTTCAAGCGCGAGTGGTTCGAGCGGTCCTGGTGCCCGGACGCGCACCGCGACTCCCCATTTCGCCGGGTGGGAATCGGGGTCGACCCGGCGGAGACGAGCGGGGAGAAGGCCGACAACTGGGGAATCATCGCGGCGGGGATTCGGGAAGACGGGATCATCCAAATCCTCGAGGACGCGACGGTCAACGCATCTCCGGACGTCGCGGCGAAGGCCGCAGTCGCGCTCTACTGGAAGCACGGGGCGAGCTTCATGGTGGCCGATGTAGGCAGGAGCGGGGCCATGGTCGACTCGATGATGAAGCTCGTTGACCCCCGGGTACGGGTGCTCAAGAAGGGCGGCAACAAGGGCAAGCGGGCCTGGGCGGAGAGCGTAGCGGTTCTTTACAGCAAGCACCTCGTGTTCCATTCACCCGGGCTGGGAAAGCTCGAGGACGAGTGCTGCCAGTGGACGGACGACGTGAAGTCGTGGAGCCCCAATCGGATGGATGCCTTGGCCTATGTCGTCAACGAGCTCGCATTCAAGTCGGCGCCGTCTCAAGCGGGTCTCAACCGCGAGCAGGTGGCGCCGAGGCGAATCTGAGGGGGCAACGGGGTTGGCGTGACCCGCGCGAGCGAACAAATGCAGGAATAGGAATTGCGGCTTCGCGGTCATTCTGGTACAGGCCACGTACATCCAATGGAAACGGGAATGGTCAAGTCTCTCGCTTCTGGAGGATACGGGGGCCTTAAGTCCTGAAGGACACCGAAACCAACACGAGGAGAACCAACCATGTCGAGCCCAGCCGCTTTCGCAGAAGCCATTCGCACCATGGTCGCGCAGGAGATCCATAACGCGCTCGGGCCGTACCGGGAGACCCTGGCCAGCCTGGTCGAGTTCACCGGAGTGGCGCCTGGCAAGTCGGCCGCCAACGGAGC
Source organism: uncultured delta proteobacterium (assembly GCA_963772225.1). Classification (GTDB taxonomy): domain Bacteria; phylum Myxococcota; class Myxococcia; order Myxococcales; family UBA5297; genus CAVYWD01. The sequence continues at coordinate 722,593 of CAVYWD010000003.1, forward strand.
CGAGGCCGCCGCGCCGGCTCGCAATCCCCGCGGCCGAAAGCCGGCGGGCGTGCGTGGCGCCAAGGCGTCGCTCGAGATCGTCTCGAAGTTCGCCGAGGGGCAGAAGGTCCAGTACCGGCAGGGGCGCGGGACCTTCGAGGCGAGGGTGGTCGGGATCGACGCGGAGAATGGCACCGTGACCTTGGAGCGCCTGAACGACAAGAAGCAGGTGGTTCGGCCCGCCGCCAAGGTCATCGCGGCCTAAGCCGAATACCCGGCGGCTGACGTCCGCCGGCCGAAATTCCTAAGTCGTCCGCCGGGGCGGTCTCCATCGAGGCCGCCCCAGCCATATCCGGCCCCAGGAGAGCGAGCACGAGGCGACATTCGACGGAAGCGGCCAACACCACGAAGTCCTATCGGCCGCAATCCTCGAACACGTCGACCTCGATCGCCTCGCCGCACGCTGCCCCGTGGCCATCGCCGAATCCAAGGTCACCCCGAGGCCGCTGCCCGAGGAGCACGACTACCTCTGGGAGCGCGCGAAGCTCGGGTCGAAGCCCGCGCGGGTCCACTACCGCGACCTGCCAATCGTCTCGACGCAGACGTTCGACGACGTCGGGGCGACGCGGGCGGCGCTGCTGCAGCTCGAGCAGGGGCAGTTCACGGCGGCGGCGCAGCTGTGCGACGCCTTCGGCGTCGACGACCGCATCACCGGCGTCCTACAGACCCGGGTCGACGCGCTGACCAGCCTGCCGCTGGAGCTGAGCAGCCGGACCGCGAAGAAGAAGGGCGCGAAGCTCGCGGCGCGGGCACAGGTCGAATGGAGCTCGTGGTTCCCGGATTCCGAGCTCAAGCGGCTTCTGCGTTGGGGCCTCCTGCTGCGCCTCGGCATCGGCGAGCTCCTTTGGGAGACGAGCGAGCCGGGCTATTGGGCGCCGCGGCTCAAGGTGTGGGACCCGCGGTACGCGTACTGGCGCTGGGATACCCGGAGCTTCTGGCTCATCACGCTCGATGGGCAAGTAGGAGATCACGCCGGGCGACGGGCACTGGATTCTCTACGCGCCGGACGGGTACGCGCGCGGCTGGATGAATGGGCTGGTGCGCTCGCTCGCGCTGCTCTTCCTCATTCGGCGCTGGGCGACCCGCGACTGGGCGCGGTACTCGGAAGTCCATGGGTTGCCGCTGAAGAAGGCGATTGTCCCCGCCGACGCGAAGGCGGAGGACAAAGAGGCCTTCGAGCGCGATCTGCGCACGCTCGGCGGCGAGGGCATCATCCGGGTCGCCAAGGACGAGCAGGGGTTCGGGTTCGACCTGGCGCTCGTCGAGGCGGCGAGCCAGAGCTGGCAGGGATTTCAACGGCTCATCGAGAAATGCGACGAGTGCATCGCGGTCGATGTATTGGGGCAAAACCTGACCACCGCGGTCTCCAAAGGCGGCTCCTACGCCGCCGCGAATGTCCACGACCGCATCCGCATCGATAGGCTCGAATCCGATGCAAAGAGCCTCGGCGACTGCCTCGCCGACCAGGTGATGGTCCCGTGGGCGGTCTACAACTTCGGCGACGAGAAGCTGGCGCCGCGGGTGAGCTGGTCCACGCGGGCGACCGACGAGCGTTCGGTCACCGCGAAGACGCTGAACGATCTTGGCGACGCCCTCTCGAAGCTCCGCAACGCCGGCCTGAACGTGGACCTGGTGCAGGTCGCCACGACGTTCCGGGTGCCTCTCGTCGAGGGCAAGCCGCTCATCGAGCCGAAGCCCGTGGTGGAGCCGCCAGCCAAGAGCCCGAAGAAGCCCGATGGCGGCGACGGCGACTCCCCGGATGACGAGGCCGAACGCGGTGGCGCGGCTGATCGCGATGCCGACGCCGATAGGGAACCTGGAGAAGACTCCGATGCCTGAGAAGAACCGCAGGGCGCCGCGCATCTTCGCGCGCGTCGAGGACAAAAGACGGCGCAAGGCGCGGCGCCCTGCATTTGCTGGATGCCGTCGGAGGTTGGGATCGGGATCCGGGCGAAGGACGTGGTCGAGAAGCTCGAGGCGCTCAAGGATGAGGGCGCTGAAGCATTGGACGTGCACCTGAACAGCCCGGGCGGGGAAGTATTTGAGGGGCTCGGAATTCATTCCGCAATTGCGGCTTGGGACAAGGGCGAGAAGCGCGTTCACATCGACGGCCTCGCGGCCAGCATCGCCTCGGTCATCGCGATGGCCGGCGACGAGATTGAGATCGGCCCGGCGGCGATGCTTATGGTCCACGAGCCGTTCGGCGTCTCGATGGGCAGCTCCGAGGACATGCGCAAGATGGCAGACCGCCTCGACACCATCAACGGTGTCATGTGCGGCATCTACGCGGCGCGTACCGGGCTCCCGAAGTCCGAGGTCGAGAAGCTGGCCGCGGAGGAGACGTGGATGTCCGCGAGCGAGGCCGTCGAGAAGGGCTTCGCCGACAAGATCGCCCGGAGCAAGCCCGACGAGGACGGCGACGAAGATGGCGACTCCGAGGGCGACGACGAGCCCGAAGAGGACTCCGTCGCGCGCGCCCTGGCGCTCTTCAAGAAGGCGCCGCCCGGCGTCGCCCAGCTCTTGAACCTGCGGTGCGCGGCCCCTGCCGCTCGCCCCCAACCCCCAAGGAGACTCCGATGCCCGAGCCCACTTCCGCCGTCGTACCTGCCGCGAGCCACCCGGACCTCGTCGCCCTCAACGCCAAGGCGATCGAGGCGCAGGTGGTCGCGCTGACCATTCGCGCCGAGACCGCCGAAAAGGCGCAGGCTGAGCTCCTCGCCGCCACCGGCAAGGCCACCGCGGGCGAGGCTCTGGCGATGGTCGCGGGCCTCAAGGAGAAGGCCGCAAAGTCGGATGAGCTCGCGGGCAAGGTGGCTCACCTCGAGGCCGTGAGGCGGACGCAGCGAGATCACGGCCCTGCTCGACGGCGCCGGACGCGACGGACGCCTCTCGCCGGCCAAGCGCAACGAGCTGATGGGGCCCGATGCGCCGGCCTTCGCTCGCGACCCGACGCAACTCCAGGTCTTCCTCGACTGCCTGCAGCCGGTGGTCGTGCCGGCCGCGGCGCCCAAGCACCAGGAGCCCCCGAAGGAGCCGGAGCCAGCTCTTACCGACGACGAGAAACACTTCTCCGAGCAGCTCAAGCTCGACCCGAAGGCCGTCGCGGAATTCAAGGCGAAGGCCAAGACGAAGTAGCTCTCCTCCCGGCGCTCCCAACCACTCCAAGCAAACCAAGGGGGTCGCCCACGCGGCGGCCCTTGAAGGAGAAGCCATGGCCGCACTCACGACCTACCGCGATGCCCGGAGGATGGGCGACCACGCCATCCCGGACATTCTCGACGTCGCTGTCGCCGACAGCGTTCACATCTTCAAGGGCGCCATCGTCGGCCTGGCAGGCGGTTTCGCTGCGCCGGCCGGCCCCACGTGTACCCGGGTCGCAGGTATCGCGGAGTCCGAGGCCGACAACACGCAGCAGGGGCACGCGGCCGGGGCGGTCCATGTTCGGGTGCGCCAGGGGACCTACAAGGTCGCGAACAGCGCCGCGGCTGACGCGCTCGCGGCAGCGGACGTGGGCAGCCTCTGCTACGCGGCGGACGACCAGACGGTCGCGAAGACGAAGGGCGCTGCCCAGAACTTTCCGGTGGCGGGCACGGTCATCCAGGTGGACGCCGACGGTGGCGTCTGGGTGCAGATGAATCTCGACGGCGCCCGGTAGGCGCCGGGGAAAAGCCGCAAGCCGTTTTCGGAAGTAGCTCCGGAGACCCTCCGGAGAATTCCTCCAATCCATTTCCAAAATAGCATTCGCGCCTTCGCGAGAAGGCGCACGAGGGCGAAGCTATGGGCGCACTTACCCCGGCGAAGTACGACGCCGCGACGGTCACCTTCTCGACGCTGTTTCGACAGGTGCTCGAGCAGACGCCGACCTATTTCCAGAAAATCGCGACCGAGATTCCGAGCAACACGCGTGAAATGCGGCACGCGTGGCTGGACCGCATCCCGCAGATGCGCGAGTGGCTCGGCGAGCGCGTTATCAACAACCTCGCTGTTCGCCTGCAGAGCATCGAGAATCGGCTCTTCGAAGACACGGTCGGGGTCAAGCGCACGGACATCGAGGACGACCTCATTGGGGTTTATCGCCCAGTAATCGAAGAGCTGGCGATGCAGGCCAAGCTGTGGCCGGACAAGATCGTGGTCGATGCGCTGCAGGCCGGTACGAAGACGCTCGGCTACGACGGCCAGAACTTCTTCGACACGGCCCACCCGCAGAATATGGACGATCCGTCGAGCCCGCTGCAGTCGAACCTGCTTCTGGGCCACGACCTGGACGTGGACGCCCTGGGCGACGCGATCCAGACGATGATGAGCTTCATCGGCGCCGACGGAAAGCCGCTGGAGATCGTCCCGGACCTGCTCGTTGTTCCGCCGCAGATGAAGTTTCGGGCTGCGCGCCTCCTGCAGGCTGAGCTGATCGGCCGCGACATCACGCTCGCGACCGGCCATGGGGCGGCGGCGGATACCAATGTCCTGCGAGGCAGCTTGGATCTATTGACCCTCCCTCGGTTGGCCAATGATCCGAAGGCATTTTTCATTCTTTGCACAAAGCGCGCGCTGCGTCCGATCATTTTTCAGAATCGCGAGGCCCCGGAATTCACTGCCCTCACAAAGCCGGACGACCAGAATGCGTTCATGAGGGATGAATTCCTATTTGGAGTTCGCGCCCGTGGCGCCGCGGCGCTCTCGGCGTGGTTCTTGTGCGTGAAGTGCGTTGCGCCATAACAAGCAAGCCGGAGAATTCCCATGAACGTCGTCGTCGTTTCGAAGACCGAGCGCGGGCATTTCCGCGCCGGTCGCTATTGGCCCCCGCAGGCGGTCACCGCGGACGTCTCCGCAGCGCAGCTCGCCGAGCTGAAAGCGGACCCGCGCATCGCGGTCCTCGACGGTTCCCCGCCCTCCGCGGAATCGGTGGTGGAGAAGCTCGCCGCGCAGAAGGCGGCCGAGCAGGCGGAGGCGGAGCGTCTGGCGGCCGAACGCGTACACGCCGAGAAGCAGCGAGCAGGGGAGCAGCGCCGCGGCGGCCGGTAGTCCTCGCCCCCGGGACTCGGCTGACATCCCATGAGCCTCTACGCGACGGCTGACGACTTCGACCGCTTCGGCATCCGGCCCGCGGCGCTGCCGGATTCCATCACGGCGGCCGACAAGGTCGCTTCCATCAGCGCGGCCTCGGGGCGCGCGGACAGCTACCTCGGCGCGCGATTCCGGCTCCCCATCACGTCCTGGGGGGATGACCTGCGGCAGGCCGTGTGCGCGGTCGCGGCCTTCGAGCTCGTGGCGGCGCTCGTGGGCTTCAACCCCGAGGCCGCGCACAACCAGGTGCTGCAGCAGCGCAAGGATGACGCGATCCGGTGGTTCGAGCAGGTGGCCCGAGGGCACGTGTCGCCGGTGGGCGTAAGCGAGACGCCACCGCCCACGAGCTCGGTGAGCCGGGTGCAGAGCAACAAGCCACGGGGCTGGTGATCCATGAGCGAGCAGGTCGCTGGCGACTACGCGGAGCTGCGCCGCGTGTACCAGAAGCTCGGCTACATCGCCGCGGGCAGGGCGGCCGAGGCGCTGCGCGAGGAGCTGCGCACCCGGGCCGTAGAGCTTTCGCTCGAGTCCTGGTCCACGCGGGCCTCGCCCAGCGGGCGGCCATGGCGCGGAGGCGCTTCGCTCTACCGGTCCGGCGCCATGCGCTCGGCGCTCAAGGCCGAGTGGCGGCCTGGCGGGTTCGCGCTCGTCGACAAGGTGCAATCGAGGACCGGCGCGCTCTACGGCGGGACGCACCAGTACGGGCGGACCATCCGGGCCAAGGACGAGAAGAAGCCGATGCGGTTCCAGACCGCGGCGGGCTGGCGCACCGCCTACAAGGTCCGAATCCCGGCGCGGCCCGTGCTGCCCAAGAAGGGCGAGCTGCCGGCGACGTGGGCCCGCCTCTTCGAGGCGGCGGCGATTCAGGCGCTCGAGAAGCTTTCCAGGTAGGAGACCTAGGCTGCTCGCGGACATCATCACCGCCGTGCTCGCGGAGTTGAACGCGGGCCGGGCGCCCACGCTCGACACGCTCATCGGCGAGCGGCACATCCACGCCCACGGGAAGCCGTCGCGGCTGGTCTGGGTGCCGACCACTGACTCCTTCGAGCCGCCGATCAAGGCGACCGACAACCCGCGCGCCCTGCGTACCCGGGTCTGCGGCGTCGAGTGCCACGCGTGGGGCTCGGACCTGCGTAACGCCGAGCAGCTCGTGAGCGACGTGTGCGTCGCCGTGCACCGGGTCGCGAAGCGGCGGACCACCCCGGTCTGCTACGGCAACTACGAGCTGCGCGGGCTCGAGTGGGTGACGGCGGGCGAGTTCCTCAACGAGGGCATCGTCGGCGTGCTGCGGCTCGAATTCCGAGTGGACATTGCTGAAGCCAACACCACTGCGCTCATGACGTCGGTGCCCATTTCCACAATTCCAGCCTGAAGAGGTCGTCCGCAAAAGCCATGGATGCAAGCAATCCGACTCCCAGCCCGGAGAAGAAGACCGTCGAGCTTTGGGCGGCTCAGAAGTCGATTCCCGTTTGGCTCTTCGCGGCACTTCGCGCGCACGAGCGCTGGGCCATTGGCGCCGAGCGGACCGAGGCCGAGTTTGACGCGGCGATCGAGCGCGTCAAGGCGTTGCGTTTCCATTAGCCAATAGACCAGCTCACCGAGAATTCCATGTCGATCCCTGAGGTCCATCAGGAGATTCGTGACAATGCTTTGGGCATCGTCGCGGACAACATTGACAGCGTGCACGCCAAGATCGGCGTGTGCTCCAAGGGGACGCTGAACCGAGATCTACTCGTTCAGCGACCAGAAGGAGCTCGTGGACACCCTCGGGCAGGGGCCGCTCGTTGAGGCCGCGGCGCACTCGCTCGCGGTCGCGGGCGGGCAGGTCTACTGCGTGCCGGTCTCCGTAGGCGGTTCGGGCTTGGTGGGGCAGCCGACGCACACGGGCTCGGGCGCCGCGAACTGGAGCATCAACATCAAGGGCTCGCCGCGGGATGCCTACGAGGTCGTCCTTCAGATCGTCCAGCCGGGAGCGGTCGGCGTCGCGACCTTCATCTACTCGCTGGACGGAGGCGAGAGCTTCTCGCCCGAGATCACCATCCCGGGTAGCGCGAGCTACGTGCTTTCGGACACGGGGATGACGCTGAACTTCACGGGCGGCCCGTTCGCCGCGGGCGACACCCACTCGTTCAGCTGCTCGACGCCCGGGTTCTCGCTCATCGAGCTGAACGACGCGCTCACCGCGCTCTTCGCCGATTCGCGGGAGTGGCGGCTCCTGCACGTCGTCGGCACGAGCGGCTACGGGTACGCGGCGCCCGCGATCGCCGCCGTCGTGGACGTCGCGCTCACCGCGGCCGAGAACGCCTTCCGGTACGTGCGCGGCATCGTCGAGGAGCTCGACATCCCGGACGCGAACATGATCTCGGAGTTCGCAAGCTTCGCGAGCCGGCGAGTGGGGGTGGCCGCGGGATTCGCCGACCTGACGAGCTCCATCACGGGCCGCGTCTTGAAGCGCCCGGCGGCCTGGCCCGCGGTCGCGCACGCGATGTCGATTTCCATCTCGCAGGATTGGGGCGCGGTGGAGGACGGCGCGCTGCCCGGGGTGGGAAAGCTTTACCGCGACGAGAGAGTCACCCCAGGCCTGGACGCAAAGCAGTTCATCACGCTGCGCACCTTCGTCGGGGTGAACGGGGCCTATGTGACGACCGGGCGCTGCATGGCGCCCGTCGGCTCCGACTATGCCCTCATCCAGAACGGCTTCGTGATGGATGTGGCGTGCCGAGCTGCACGCCAAGCGCTCCTGCCGTTCCTGAACTCGAAGGTGCGCGTCGACGCGACGACCGGGGCGATCCTCGAGGTGGACGCGCGGAGCATCGAGGCGACGGTGGAGGCGGCGCTCAACGCCGTGCTCACGTCGAAGGGGCATGCCTCGTCGGTCGAAGTGAAGGTCTCGCGAGTCGAGAACATCCTCAGCACTCAGCGATTGCCGGTCACGATTCGCGTCGTGCCGGTGGGCTACGCGCGGTCGATCGACGTGGACATCGGCTTCTCCAATCCAGCGCTCAAGCTGGCCTCGTAGGCCGGGCGCATGCGCAAACCGTGTGGCGCGTGAGGTGAAGGTATGATCGCGGCGATTTCGAACCCGCTCATCAACGGCAATCTGTACGACTTCTCGTCGATCGAGGCGAAGCTCGATGGGCAGACGTACCTTGGCTTCAAGAGCATCAATTACAGCCACGGGCTCGAGCCGGGCGAGGTGTTCGGCACGGACGCGCAGAAGGCGGGAAGGACTCGAGGCCAATACAAGCCGGAGTCCTCCTTCGAGATGTACAAGGCCGAGTACGCGCTCCTGATCCAGGGCTTGGGCCCCGGATACATGGAGCGCTCCTTCAACGTCGTCGTGAATTACGAGGAGTGGGACGGTCCAGTTCTGCGCGTGGTGACGGATGTGGTGATCGGCTTTCGGATCAAGAAGGCCGAGAACGCGCACAGCTCCGGCAACGAGCCGCTGACGGTCAAGGTCGACGGCTCGGTGATGTACGTGATCGAGAACGGCTTGCCGCCGCTCGACAACATGCGCAGGTAAGGAGAGCACGGCGATGGCGGAATCAGGTGAATGTGGAGAAGCTCCTCGCGGCGTTTGAATCGCGGTTCTCGCGGGAAATTGAGGAGGCGCGCGCGAAGCACGGGGAGATCGTGCTCGTCGCCGCCGAGAAGGCCGGCGAGGTCGCGGCGCTGCGGCGCCCTACCCGGGCGGAGTACCAGAGGTTCAAGCAGCACCGGAACGACCAGCGGTACCGGACGACGGCGCTCGAGCGGCTGATCGAGGCGTGCATCCTCATTCCGACCGCGGCGGAGTTTGAGCACGTGCTCGAGAAGAAGCCCGTGCTCGCTGACACCTTCGGGGAGCGGCTCCTCGAGGAGGCCGGGCTTGAGGAGGCGCACGCAAAAAACTGCTGAGCGCCTTCCGAGCGGCGCAGGGACCCGAGATAGAGCCCGCGGCGCAGGCGCTTCGGGCTTTCGTCCGGGGTGAGGACAGCCTCGAAGCCGAGGTGGGCTCGCTCCTCGTTGCCGAGTTCCTCTACCTGATCCGCTGCACGCTGGGAAAGGCGCCCTGATGGCCGGTGGCAAGCTCGAGTGGCTCTTCGCGCTCATCGACAAGACCTCGGGGCCGGCGAGCATCATCGAGAAGAAGCTCGAGATCCTCGAGAAGCGCCTGAAGGCCGTGGACAAGGCGGCGGGAGAATCGAAGGACCCGCGCACCCGGGACCGCATGGGCTTCCAGCGGATGCAGCTGGAGCTGCAGCGCGACGGGCTCTTGATGCGGCGCACGGGCGAGGCGACGGAGAGCTGGATCACCCGGCTCAACCACGCGCTGGGGCTCGTGAGCATGCTTGGCGGCGCCCTGACCGCCGTCGGTGGCTTCGTGGCGGATTCAGCCCTGGCGGCGGGGCGGTTGGCGTTCTCCTTCGGCAAGGCGGCCATCGACGCGGCCTCGTACAAGGAAACGAACCTCATCGCCCTGGGCGTGCTCACGGGTTCGGAGGAGACCGCGCGCCGGATGTTGAAGTGGGGCGTCGAATTCGCCGGGGTCACTCCTTTCAAGACGCAGGAGATCCTTGGCTGGCAAAAGCAACTGGTGGTCGGCCAGTTCAAGGAAGCAGAGGTGCCCGTCATCTTGAAGGCGGTGGGCGATGTCGGCGCGCTTCACGATTTCGATCGAAACTACATCGAACGGATTATCCAGGGCCTCTCCAAAGTAAAGGCCGAGGGGAAGCTCACCGGCGTCGCGATGAAAGAGTTTGCGGAGGCCGGTATCCCCGAGGGGAAGGTCTACGAGCGCCTCGCTCAAATCTACGGCCGGGACGTGTCGGAGGTCGAGAAGCTGCGCGGGAAAGGCGGCATCGGCGCCGACGCGGGCGTTCGCGCGGTGCTCGACGTCATCCGGGACGAGCTCTCGGGCGGCAAGCTCGGGCTCCTGATGGACCGGGTCTCCCAGACCGTGCCGGGCCTGATGTCGACGATTCTCTCTCGGCCGTTCGAATTCATGATGGATTTGGACGAATCGGAGGGGTTCAAGTCCTTCAAAGGGGCGCTCAAGAACCTGCTCGCGGCGATCGACCAGAACGCCGGGAGCATCAAGGGGCGCATCGCCGACATCTTCAACAACCTGGCCGGCGGGCTCTTCGGCGAGCTGGGCGGCTCCAATGGGCTCGCCAAGGCCGAGGAGATGGTGGTGAAGATCCTCGATGGCGTCGACCGGCTCATCGTCTTGGGCAAGGAGGCCTTCGCGCTCTTCCAGGGCATGGGAGAGGGCTTTCTCGGGACTGCGTTTGGCGAGCTGAAGGATCTCTTCCAGGGGCCGATGACCGAAGAGAAGCTCGCGCGCATCACGGAGGCGGGGCGGGAGCTCGGCGCCGCGCTCGGCAGGATCCTCGACGCCGTGGTCGGGCTTTCGAAGGCCCTGGGGTTCCTCGGCGACACGCATTGGGACACGAATAGCCCCTTCGGTCGGATGTTCGCGCTCGACGAAGTGGAGCGCTCGAAGAAGAAGGGTTGGCTCGAGCGCATGGTGGACGCGAGCCCGGTTGGAGCCGCTGGTCGCGCCCTCACCGCGCTCCAGGCTTCCCCCGAGCACACGGACGAGCTGCTCGCGCAGGCGCGCGGGGTGACCGCGACGCCGCCCTCGGCGCCCGGGCAGGCCTTGGTGTCGCGCGGGGCGAGCCTCCATGCGCCGGTGACCATCAGCGTCGACGCGCGGGGAGCGACCCCGGAGACCGTCTCGCAGATCGCGGATCAGACGAAGAAGGCCTCCGAGGAGGCGATGGCGTCGAGCTACGAGGCCCTCCAGCTCTGCTACGGCGGGTAGCGAAGAGACCCCATGTCGCTGCCATTCTGGAGCCCCGGCGCGGCCGACGCGCTCGAGCCCGGCCCCTGGGACGTCCTGCGCGTGGGCAACACGGCGATGCCCGGGCTCTCGACCGTCAAGCCCAAGCGCGTGACGCGCATCGATTCGCAGGAGTCCCCAGGGGTCGACGGCGCTTCGCAGGTGCCGCTCGGCCGCAAGCCTTCGGAGGTCGACGTCACGGTCCGGATCTGGACGGCCGACCACCTGGACCGCCTCGAGGTGCTGATGCGCAGGGTGCTGACGCCGGCGAGCAAGGCGCCGCAGAGCCCGGTGAAGATCGACCACCCCGCCCTAAGGCTCCACGGCATCGGGAGCATGTTCGTCGCGGAGGTGGATGGTCCGACGCCTTCGCAGCCGGCCGGGGTCTTCGAGCTGAAGCTCAAGTTCGTCGAGTTCCTGCCCGGCAAGAACGTGGGCGTGACGAAGCCGAAGGGGGACGTGTCAATCGTGGCTGCGGACAAGGACACGCGCAAAAGCCAGCAGCCCGTCGGTTACACGACCTCGAACGCAAGCTTCTCGGGGACGCCGCCGAGCGTCTCCGAGTCGAAACCCTGAAGGGAAACATGGCCAACGTCTACGCCACCGCGAACGGAATCCCGGTCGTGAGCGCGAACCTTACCTTCCCGCGAATCGGCACCTGGGTCGCCGACGTCCTCGTCGACACGGACCAGGGCCTCGCCGGGGCGGTGGAGCTCGACATCGGTGGCCTCGTCCTCAAGGGGAGCGTGTGGCGCTCGGGCGTCACCATCACCCGGACGCAGGCCCGGGTAGTCGGTGGAGCGCGCGGCCTCGGCGTGCAGCTCAAGTCGCGCTTCTACCGCCAGGTGCCGGCGAGGATCGTGCTGAACGACCTCCTCTCGGAAGCTGGCGAAAGGCTCTCCTCGACCTCGGACCCCACGCTCCTGTCGCGGAATTTGAGTGCCTGGGCGCGCTTCGAGCTGCCGGCGTCGGATTGCCTGCGCGCCCTCGTCGACGACGAGCTCGCGGCGTGCTGGCGCGTGCTGCCTGACGGGAGCGTCTGGGTCGGCACGGAGCAGTGGCCCGAGACCTCGGCCCCGTACACGGTGCTCGGGGAGCGGCGCGAGCTCGGACAGGTCGATGTCGGCTGCAGCGGGGCGCTCGTGCTGCCGGGGACGACCATCGGTGGCCGCCGGGTGTCCCACGCGTTCTACACGGTCGACGCCTCGAGCCTTCGCGGAACGCTCTCGGTCGACACCGGAACGGACGATGGAGACCGAATCCGCGCCGCGCTCGACGCGTTCGTGCGCCAGCGCACCGCGGGCACCGTGTACCTGGGTCAGTTCCCCGCGGAGATCCTCGCGCAGAACTCGGACGGCACGCTCGAGCTACGCCCCGAGGACTCGCGCCTACCAGGCCTCTCCCGCGTGCCCATCCGCTACGGGCTGCCGGGGGTCGTGGCCAAGGTCGCCGCTGGTGGGCGCGCTCTCATGGGCTTCGAGAACGGCGACCCGAGCAGGCCCGTCGCGGAGCTTTGGGACAACGCCTCGCTCGTCGAGCTCTCGTTCGCGGGCGGGAAGCAGCCGGTGGCCCGGAACGGGGACTCGGTGGACCTGGGCACCTTCACCGTCGCCGGCTCCGCCACGCTGACGTGGACGCCGCCGGGCGGCGGGCCGCCGCAGACCGGGGCCGTCATCGCGACCGGGACCATCAAGGGCGGCTCGAGCCAGGTGAAAGCGTAGCGCGTGGCCGACTACGGCTCCGACATCTCGACGCTGCCCGACCTCGACGAGACCTTCTCGCCGATCAGCGGGCGGCAGGTCGTGGCGCAGGCGATCGCCCGGTGGCTCTCCACGCCGCGGGGCTCGCAGCCGTTCTATCCGACGCGGGGCCTCGACGTGCGCCAGTGGCTCAACAGCCGCATGGGCGACGCCGAGGTCTTCGCGCTGACCTCCGCCGTCGAGGCCGAGTGCGAGGCCGACGAGCGCGTCCTGAGCGCGAGCGTCGAGGTGGACTTCACGGCATCCACCATGTCGATGCGGATCTCCATCTCCCTCGCGCTCGCGGACGGCCCCTTCAAGCTTGTCCTCGCCGTGTCGCAGTTCGACATCCAGATCCTCTCTGCCGAATAGCTCTTGCGTAGCCTCAGCGATCTCATCTCGCCGCGCTCGAAGGAGGCGCTGCGCGCGCAGCTTCTGCAGGCGCTACAGGGCGTCGGCTTCGTCGCGCAGAGCGGCGCGGGCACCGGGTCGATCACCGCCAAGGGCGTGGCGGCGGTCACTGCCACGGTCGAGCTGCGAATCGTCGGCCCCGGCGAGCTGGGGAGCGCGACTTTCCAATACTCGCTCGATGGCGGTGGCACCTGGTCCGCGCTCCAGCAGGTGCCAGTCGCGGGCGTCTTCAGTCTCCCGGGTACCGGCGCCACGGTCGTCTTCGCCGCAGGGTCGGACGCCTCAAGCGCGAGCTTCCTCGCGGGCGACCTGGCCGGGTTCGAGCTCGCGGTCCCGACGCTCCCCACGACCGCCTGGCAGCCGGGCACCGTCCCGCTCACGCTCGTCGAGAACGACGCCTACGCGCTCGAGGACTTGGGCCAGCTCATCGCGGCGATCGCCGCGGGCGGCTTCGTCGACTACGCGCAAGGCCCGTGGCTCGACCTCCTGGCGTGGAACGTCTACGGGCTCACCCGGCGCCCGGCGGTCTCGACCAAGGGGCTCATCGTCCTGACCGACGCCGCGGGCGCAGGTCCCTTCGACATCGCCCTGGGACAGCTCTGGGTCGCGAGCGGGGACGGGAAGCGCTTCGTCAACAGCTCAGCGGGGACGCTGCCCAAGGGCGGCACGCTGACGCTCGAGGTCACGGCCGAGTCGCCGGGCCTCGCCTGGAACGTCGGCAACAACGCCATCGCGACGATGGTCACGGCGCTGCCAGGAGTCGCCGTCGCGAATCCCGATCCGGGCACGGGTACCTGGTGGACGCAGGCGGGCAACGACCAGGAGGGCGATGCCTCCCTGCGTGCCCGCTGCAAGACCCGCTGGGCAACGCTCGCGGTCGGCGCGACCGCCGACGCGTACACCTTCTGGGCGCGCAATGCCTCGAGCGCGGTCACCCGGACCAAGGTGACGGCATCCTCGGTACCTGGCCAGGTGCTCGTCTATCTCGCCGGTGCCTCCGGTGGCGTCTCGCCGGACGTGGTCGCCGCGGTCCAGGCCGACCTCACCGGGCGCGTTCCGCTCACGAGCACGGTCGTCGTCCTCTCGGCGCAGAACGTGCCAATCCAGGTCTCGGGCACGGTGGAGGTTCTGGCGGCGCAGGCCGCCTCCGCGCGGGCCGGGGCGGAGGCTGCGCTCGCCGCGTACTTCACGGCGCTCCCCATCGGCGGCGTGCAGCTTGTCGGCGGCGGCCGTGGGCTCTCGCTGGAGGCCCTCGTGGCAGCAATCTCGGGGCAGGCCGGAGTCGTCGACCTCGCGCTCAGCTCGCCGCCAGCCAATCCGTTGCTCACGGAGATCCAGGTCGCGACCTTCGGCCTCGCGCTCACCTGGCAGCAGGTCTGATGCGCTTCCGCGAATTCCAGCCGCTCACCGCGCCGCCGTGGCTGCAGGGCGCGAAGGGCACGGCGTGGCTGCGCGCCGTGGGCGACGCGAAGGACAGCCTCGTCGACCGCTGCAAGCGCGGGGTCAAGGCGAGGATGCCGCTCTTCGCGCCGACCGATGCCCTCGGGGCGATCGGCGACGAGCGAGGCATTCCGCGCAGCCCGGGCGAGAGCGACGCGTCCTACGCGGGCCGCCTCGTCGCCGCGTGGGAAACCTGGGCCATGGCCGGCTCGCCGCGCGGAGTACTCGGCGCCTTGAGCGCGGCAGGGTACGGGGACGCGCACCTGCTCATCGCGCGGCAGCTCGACTTCAGCCTGGATGCTTCAGGGGAGCTCCAGGTGGCGGCGCTCGGGCCGGGGAGCTGGGACATCGACAACCAGCCGGCCTTCTGGTCGCAGTTCCAGGTGCTCCTGCCCTACAACCCGACGCGCTGGGGCGTGTGGGCCGCGAGCAGCTTCAGCGGGCTCGCGAGCGGTCAGTCGGCGCGGCCCGCTGGCCAGCCGCAAGAGGCGGGGCTCCTGACGCTCACGGTCGCGCCGGGCGGGGCCCTCGCCGCGGCGGGCTTCCAGGTCGAATTGAATGGCTCGACCGCGAGCCAGCAGGCGCCTTCGGGGAAGCTCGTCGGAGCCCTGGGCGCTGGCGCCGAGCTGGCGGGCAGCTTCAACGCGGGCCAGGTGCTCGAGCTCGCGGTGCGGCGCGCATTCCCCGCGGCGCAGGGCCCGGAGCACCAGGTCCTCTCGCGAGATCCTACGCACCACGATGCCCGCGTTCGCGCGATGTGGCGGCATCGTCGTGCACACCTCGCCTCGGCCACTTGTCGGCTGGCCTCGCCGAGCTCTGGCCGGCCAGGGCTTCACGGTGAGCGCTTCCGCGCAGCCTTCCGAGCACGTGCTCTGGAGCCTCCTATGACGACTCCGTACAACGGCAATCCGGACGCGGTGACCGCCCGCGTGATGCCCGCGATCCCCATCTCGGTGGACGCGGACAATCTCAACGCCGAGCTGCTCAACACGCCCGTCACGACCCTCGCCGACGTCGTGGCGTTCCTCCAGGCCTACGGGGCGCTGCTGGGCACGAGTCGGCCCAACAACGACACGCTCACGGCGAACGGCAACGGAGACACAGTCCCCGCCCTGCAGACCGCGGGGCCGTCCGCCGCGACGACCTACAAGCTCATTCACGAGATGGCGGGCTTCGATGCCGTTCAGCGTCGCCGGTATATCGGGCTCACGGACGGCGCCGCGTGCATCGTGGACACCGTGAACGCCTACTGGAACGGCGCGACCTGGGTGCGCGACACCGACCAGTCCGACGCGGTCCAGTGGCGAGTCGGGGGCGGACAGGCCCAGTTCCAAGTCTGGAAGGTGGGCGGGTCAGGGTGGGCCGGAACTGTTTCAATGTCCGGAGACCAAGGCGCAGGCGCCATTGGCTTGCAGGACGGCGGGATCTCCATCTTCGGGACTTCCGCGGGCGGCTATTACTCTTCCAACCCCATGATGGGCGTGGCCGCCGCGAATAGGCTCGTCGCCAAGAACATCTGCAAGGCCTGGGGCACGATTCAGCTCGGAGCGCCGCCGTTCTGGATCGACGGCTTCAACGTCCAGTCGCCGCTCACGATAGTGAGCCAGGACTCGAATCCAGGTCACGTTTGCCTCGCCTATGTCGAGCGCGAAGTACGCGGTGGCGGCCTCCGTTATTCAGGCCCACGCCGCCGGGATGATTTGCGCGCTCGCATCCAATAAGACCCCGGCGGGATTCTATTTGCAGATGGGAGATGCAAGCGGAACTCTCCAGCCTGTCGCCATGCCCCTCTCCCAGGGCCTCAATTTCCAGATTGATTTCCTCGTCTTCGGACAACAGGACACCTAGATCATGCTCACGATCCTTCAAGAACTGTGGCTCGGCCCGTGGTCCCTCTTTGGCCTGCTCGTCGCTTTCATCAGCGGCGCGAAGCCCGTTCGCCGAGCAGGGAACGGTTGGCTCTGGCGCGCCGAGGAATCGAGCCTCTTCGCTCGGGCGATGAACTACTACGGCTTCATCGGGCAGACCTTGGGCGCGGTGATCATCATCCGCGCCCAGTGGTTCGACAGCGCCTCGGTCCAGCGCCACGAGCTCGAGCACGTCCGGCAGGGCCTCGCTTGGGGCGTCCTGTTTCCCGTCGCGTATGGCGCGGCCTTCCTCTGGGCCATGGCGACGAGCAAGACCCCGGGGACCCTGTTCGAGCGAGGGTACTGGGATTGCTACTTCGAGAGCCAAGCGCGCGCCGTCGAGAACTCGGCCCCAGGGGCCTGAAGGCGTTGGGGGTGTTGGGAGGAGAGGCTTGTCAACCTGAACGAAGGGAGGAGAAATGCAGCCGACCCCACCTGCAATCCAGCTCGTGCAGCTCCAGCGTTTGCCCCCACGCGTGGCGAGGTGGTCGCCAGAGATCTGGTGCGCCGCGTTCCTCTACCAGCTGGACCCGATCGCGCTCGCGGCCATCGTCGAGCGCGAGAGCCACGGCGGAGAGACGTTGAAACCTCCCGGGCCGGGAGGGGTCGGCGACAATGGGCACGGCCGCGGGCTGATGCAGATCGACGATCGCTGGCATGCAGCCTTCGTCGCGACGGGCCTGTGGTCGCAGCCCGTCTTTTCGGTGCTGTACGGCGCCAAGCTTTTGCGCGAGGCCCTCGACGCATTCGGAAACGACTACACCGTCGCGTTTGGCGCCTACAACGCCGGCATCGGCCGAGTGCGCGAAGTGATCGCGCAGTTGCCTTCGAACGCCACGATGGCCGAGCGCATCGCCGCGATCGACCAGGTGACGACCGACGCCTACGCCACGGGCGTCGCGCAGCTGCGAGCGATGTTCGCTCGAGCAATCGGTCCCCCTGCTGTCCCTCAAAGCTGACCTGAAGTCCCACCGCAATCGAAGTCCATCTCTTGGCGCATAGGGCGCGAAGGGGAGGAACTCCACAACCTGGCTCGCGCTTGACGCGGGGCCGGTTCACAGGAGCATTCATGACCGAGACGACTCGAATCCCGTCCCCATCACCTGCGCCCGCGCATCGAGACCGCGCGGGTCGCGCTCGTCCACCGCGACTCGGGCGGTAGCGGCGCCTCGCATGTCGGGCTGGGAGTCACCGCGGCGTACACGGCGAAGACGCTGCGGCAGCACGGCATCTGGGCCGAGGTCTGGCCTGCCCGCGATGCGAAGCATCTGGTGGAGCGCCTGCGCCACTGCGACGCTCGCGCCGACGCTCGCGGCGAGGTCCGGCCGACGCATGTCATCCTCGCGGCGCCGTGGATCCAGACCGACGACCTCGCCTCGATGGCGGCGGAGTTCCCGGAGGTGGTGTTCGTCGTCGTCAGCCACTCGTCCGTGGGCTTTCTCGCGGCCGATCCGCACGCGATTCGTCTGCTGCGCCAGACCGCCGACCTGCAGCTCGCCTTCCACAACGTGTTCGTCGGCGGGAACTCGAAGAAGTTCACCGATTGGGCGACCGAGGCGTGGGGCGTCAACGCCGCTTGGCTCCCGAACCTGTATTGCACCTCGGAGACCTTTCCGCATCGCGACCGGCGCTGGAACGGCGGCGCTGCTGCGGCTGGGGCTCTTCGGCGCCAACCGACCGCTCAAGAACTTCCTGAGCGGAGCGGCTGCCGCCGCCGAGCTCGCGGCGCGGCTGCATGTTCCGACCGAGCTGCACGTGTCGACTGGCCGCAACGAGGGCGGCAACCTCCGCGCGCTCGAGGAGATGACCGAGGACATCTCGAACCTGAAGGTCATCCACACCGGCTGGGCGCCGTGGCCCCGCTTCCGGCGGATCCTGCGCGCGATCGACCTCGTCTTCCAGGTCAGCTACACGGAGACGTTCAATGTCGTGACCGCTGACGCGATCGCGGAAGGCGTGCCCGTGGTCGCGAGCGACGCGATCGACTGGGTGCCGCGGTGGTGGCAGGCGCGCGCCGACGAGCCGCGCGATATTGCCCGGGTCGCTGAACGCCTGCTGCGCGATGCCAGCGCGAGCCATGACGGGCGTCGGGCGCTCGAACACTACGTAGAGCAGGGCGTTCTCGGCTGGCAGCGGTTCCTCTGCCCGGCTGCCTCGCCGAGCTCGCACGTGACGCTGCACTCCGGCGGGGTCGCCCCCGCCGATTTCGAAAGATAGAGCCGCGCCTCGTCGAGCCCGAGCGACGCATGTGCCGCCTCACGGCCGGGGAAGCGAAGTGCCTCTCGCGGGAAATCCGCGAGCCCTTCTCTCGATTCATCGCAAGACCAGCACCTCCAGCCCCTCTTCATCGAGGAGCTGACCAATTCCCACAGCTGAAGTCCCCCCTCGGGCGCACTGAATTGCGCCCACGAAAGGAGTAGTACATGCGAAAGCAGTTTGTCGTTTCCCTCGTCTCTGCGGCGGCGGTATTCCCGGTGCTCGCCATGGCGCAGGCGGCCACCTCCACCTTGCCGGATCCGGGCACCGATCTCCTGGGCTTTGCGGGCGCGATCTTCTCGGCGTTCCAGGCCAAGAACTGGGGCGTGCTCGCCGCCCTGGGCCTGGCCGGGCTCGTCTTCCTGGCGCGCACCTTCGGCGCCAAGGCGCTCCCCTTCCTCGGCACCGACCGAGGCGGCGCGCTGCTCTCGCTGCTCGGCGGCCTCGCCATGTCCGTCTTCACGGCGGCCACGGCGCCCGGGACGCATACGTTCCTGCAGGTGCTCGGGACCGGCCTCCTGATGTCGGTGACCGCGAGCGGCGCGTACGCGCTCCTGAAGAAGCTCTTCTTCCCGAGCGACACCACGGCCACGCAGGCGCTCCAGGCCGCGGTCGCGGGGGTGGCTGCCGCGCCGCCAGCAGGCCAGGGGAGCGCGGCCGACGTGCTCAAGGACGCGGCGAAGTGAAGCGCTGGCTCGCGGTGGGCCTGGCGCTCGCGATGGCGGGAACCGCGCGAGCCAACGAGCCGGTCGAGCTGGAAGCAGGTCAGAGCGCGCCCTTCAAGGGCGCCCTCTGCGACAAGGAGTGCGCGGCGCGCGTCGTCGCGAAGATTGATGCCGCCAACCTGGCCCGCGATCAATGCGTGGGCGAGCTGAAGCTGAGGCCGAGCGCCGCGTTGTCGCTCCTCTCCGCCGGAGTCGCGCTCGGGCTTGGCGTAGTCGTGGGCGGGGCAGTCGTCGCGATCGTGAAGAAGTAGTCGCTCGGGGTGCCCCGAGGCCGGCGGAGTTTCGCCGAGTAGGGGCGCTCACGCTTGAAAAACCTGCCCCCTGGCCGCGCTCCGTCGCTGGTCGGGGGGCCTTTTCATTTTCCGTGCGTCGATTTCGAGACCCGTATCCGCGCGTTACCTGGCGCTGTTTAGGAGGCTCGAAAGAATGGCGCGGATGTCGAGTTGCTATTGGTTTCGACAAGAGCGTGAGTGTCCTCACGACGCGCTTGGAAACGGCGCCGAGGACGAAATCCGAGAAGAAAACCTGAGAACAACAAACCCGAAAGGAAGGACTCAGATGGCCAAGAAGAGCGCGAAGAAGGCGAACGGCAGCAAGAAGGCGGAGACCAAGGCGAGCAAGAAGGTTGCGTTGATTCACATCGGCATAATGGGCTCGGGCAGGGCGCTCTGCGGCGCCGGGGGGAGAACGACGACCACGGTGGTGGTCGACGACGCGACCTGCCCGGAGTGCAAGAGGATCGCGAACCACGCCGCGGCGAAGGCCCGGGAGAGCGCCGAGGGCTCGGCGGCGGCGAGCGCTCGGGAGCCCGCCACGGCCCCGGAGAGCGGCGCGGCCGCAGGTGACGGGACCGGGGCCGCGCCGAAGCGCCAACGGGGCAACGTGGCCGCCACGAAGGACTCCACGGGCCCGGGCGAGCGCGACCCCCGGCTGCCCCCGGTCGGCACGGTGATCAAGAAGCTCGACCGGCACGGCGCCGTCCGCTGCGAGTGCAAGGTGGTCGACGGCGGCTTCGAATACAAGGGCGAGCATTTCAAGTCGCTCTCCGGCGCGGCCTGCGCGGCGGCGAAGGACCTGGGTGTGAATGGCCAGCAGAACGGGTGGCTCTGGTGGGGCCTGGTCAAACAGGATGCCCGCGCGAAGAACCCGGTCCAGGTGCTCGAGAAGGCTTGGGACCGCTACAGCGCGCGGGTGAAGGCGCTCGCGGGCGCCGAGATGGACGCCGGCGCGAAGAAGCAGGTCGCCGAGCTCCTCGAGGACCATCGCACGAAGATTGCGGAGGCCTCCGGCTCCTTCGAGTCGGCCGAGTAGGAGCGGGTGGATGGACCGCGGAGGCCCCGTACCCGGGAGACTCGGGGGCGGGGCCTTCGCCCACCAGGCCATCGACGCCATCAACCCCGCGCGGACGGCGCGACACGCGGGCCATCCGGAAGCGAGAGCCCCACGGGCCGATACCCGGGGGGCCCTCTTGACGCGCCACCTGACCAAAACAGGAGACACGCCTATGGAGAGGAAGCCAGAGCAGCAAGTTGCCGTCAATGATACGCAGTCGAAGCAGGAACAGATTGAGGAAACCATCAGGGCCCGGATTGAGGTCGCGCGCCGGGCGGCCGACTTCCTCGCGGGCTTGTTCAAGGTCACCAAGGGCAGGCCCGGTGAAAAGTCCGCCGCCGACGCTGCCACGCCGTCGTCGAGCGCGGCGCTCATGTCGGCGAAGGGCTTCCCGGTGCCGCCGGCGCCTCTCAAGCGATGCGACTGCGGCCACGCCTTCACTGCGCTGCAATGGCGCGCACTCGCGTTCACGGCGCTCGAGCGAATGAGCGACGACCTCGCCATCGAAATTCGCGAGTGCGCCGGCTGCCGCGCCAAGCTTGGCCTCATCGTCCACATCGTGCCCTGCGAGGTCGCGCAGGCCGGGTAGCGGACTGGCTCGGTGCGCAGGCCCCGTTCCCGGGAGCTCCAAGGGGCGGGGCCTTCGCCCACCAGGCCATCGACGCCATCAACCCCGCGCGGACGGCGCGACACGCGGGCCATCCGGAAGCGAGGGCCCCCACGGGCCGATTTCCCGCGGGGCCCTCTTGACGCGCGCCTGTCGAGCCGCAGGAGACACGCCCATGAACAACAAGCCAGAGCAGCGAACCCCCGTCAATGAAGTGCACGTGCAGGTCGTAGACGAAGTGAGGGCACGAACCGAAGCGCTCAAGAAGGCAGTCAAGTACCTCGACTGCCTCCTCGTCTCGAAGGGGATTGCCAAGCTTGGCGATCCGGCCCAAGGAGGCCCGACGGTGGCATCGGGTATCGGGGCCGACGCGGACGGCGCTCCCATCGAGCCGAAGCCGCGCATCATCAAGACCTGCGACTGCGGCAGGGCCTACACGCACGAGGCCTGGCCCTGGCTGCGCCTCGTCACGTTTCAGCGTCTGGAGGAAGACCTCGCCATCGAACTGCGCGAATGCGCCGGCTGCCGCGCCACCGTTGGCATCGTCGCCCACATCGTGCCCTGCCACGTCGCGCGGATGGGCGAGCGGCCGTAGGCCGGATATCGAAGGACGCTGCCCAACGCCTCATCCATCGGCGACGAACGCCCCTGGCCGGTCTCGGTCAGGGGCTTTTCTCGTTTCAGTGCGCCAAGCAAACGTCGCGTACCCGGCCGACAAGAGCGGCCGATTCCGAGCTCGGCTGAATCCGGTCGGCCTCGACTTGCTATTCGAGGCGCAAGGAGCGTGACTGCCCCCGTCGCGAATGCAAGGCCGCCAGCCGACGGCAAAGCGAAACCTGCTCAACCAACAGAAAGGACCTCAGATGATCCGCTCGAACAAGAAGCCAAGAGCTTCAGCGGCGGCGTGATTGAGATCGACCTGTCGGCGGCCTCGAGATCCACCCGGTCGTTGAGGCGAGGGAGTCGGAGTAGCTCTCAGGGCGAGAAGTATCCGGAGGACCCCTTCGGCGTGACGGTCGAGGGATGCGACCCCGGAAGAAGGTCCGCAGTCGGCGGTGTAGCGAGTGCAGGAGTTGGTACTCCCCCGATCCTCGCGCGGCGGAGACGCAGCATGCATGCAGCGAAGCCTGTCGCCAGGCGAGACGCAAGCGACAGGCGCGCGAACGTCGAGCGAAGGCGCCTGAGGAGTTCCGGAAGGCGGAGCAGGCGCGACAAGCCCGATGCCGGGCCCAGAAGAGAGCCCTGCGATTGGGCGCGGGGCCGCCGGAGGCGGGCGACCAG
This sequence comes from uncultured delta proteobacterium, assembly GCA_963772225.1. Classification (GTDB taxonomy): domain Bacteria; phylum Myxococcota; class Myxococcia; order Myxococcales; family UBA5297; genus CAVYWD01. The sequence goes on from CAVYWD010000003.1 coordinate 745,221, forward strand.
GGGGGCTCGTTCGGCGCGCGACTCGAGGACGTGCTCGAGCTGGCGCTGGCGACTCCGCGGCCTTCTCGCGCTGCCCTGACCGAGGCGCTGCGTGAGCTGTGCTCGTGCGCACCAGGCGCGGGAGCAGGCCCGTGACCTGTGGAGCGATGTCACGCGCCGGCTTCGGCGGCCAAGTTGGCGCGGCAGCAGGGGAAACCTCGGGGTTTTGCGCAGAGCGGAGCAGTGTCACGCGCATGCTTCGGCGTTCGGCGGCGCCGGCGAGTCGCCGTTTTCCCTCTGAGGAGCCGTCAGGCAGCGGGTGACCGCAGGTACGTGTCACGCGCCGGCTTCGAGCTCTCTCAGAGGGAAAAACGGCCCCTGTCACGCGCCGGGATGGCCAAGGATCTCGGTGAGGGCGCACGGTGGCGCGCATGACGGGCGTGTCGACCGCGAGCACCGAGATGGCGCCGAGCGAGCTGGGCGATTCGCTCTTGGCGGTGCGACTGTGCGCGGGCGAGGCCACGCAGCAGATGCAGCTGTCGCTCTCGAAGCTCGGGCAGCTGACGCCGGTGCAGGCCTTTCGAATGGGCGAGAAGCTGGAGGTCTTCGATGGACTCAAGCGGTTGAGCGCCTCGCGCGAGCTTGGGTGGTCGAAGCTGCGCGTCGAGGTCCACGGCGTCGACTCTGCAGGGGCGAAGGTGCGGCTGTTGCGCTGCAACGCCGGGGCGGGTCTGTGCGAGCTCGAGGAGGGCTGGCTGGTGCGCTCCCTCTATCGCGACGACCACGTGAGCCAGCCGCAGATCGCGATTCTGCTCGGGCGGGACAAGAGCTGGGTGTGTCGGCGTCTGGCTTTGGCAGAGGACCTGTCGGACGAGCTGACGGCGAATGTGCGGCTGGGGCTGTTGTCGGCCACCGCGGTGCGAGAGCTTTCGCGGTTGCCGCGCGGCAACCAGGACGCTGTGGGCCTGGTGGTAGCCCGACGAGGGCTGACCACGCGGCAGACCGCGCGCCTGGTCGATTCGCTGCTCGCGGCCCAGGAAGCGGAGTGGCCGGCGCTGCTGGAGCGAGCCAGCGCACCCATGGCCGCCGAGTCCCCCAAGGGCAGTGCACCGCGGCGCACGCCCGGCGAGCAGATGGTCGCGGACGCCTGGGCGATGAAGCGCCTCTCGACGCGCCTGCACGCGCGGCTCTTGGAGCGGTCGCTGGCCAGCTTGGGAGCGCCGGCGTGCGAGGTGGTCTCGCGCGAGCTCGTCGAGCTGCGCGGTGCGCTGGCCGCCCTGACCCGGACCCTCGACGCGCGCCTCGGGGCGCCAGGAGCCTCCGATGCTTCCGCTTGACCCGCAGCTGGTCCACGACGTGGTGCAGCTCGACAAGGAGGGGATGACTTGGCGCGCGATCGCGCGGGCCCTGCACATCAGCCGAAACACCGTGCGGCGCATCGTCAAGAGCCACCAGGAGGCGCGCGAAACTGCGCACTCGGCGCTGCCACGGGTGCGCGGCTCGCGCCGCCGCGCCTCGAAGCTCGACCCCTTTCGCAGCCTGATCACCGAGCTGCTCGAGAAGTATCCGGACATCACCGCGCAGCGGGTCTTCGAGCATTTGCGCGACGAGCATGGCTACGCAGGCGGCGACACCATCGTGAAAGTCCTGGTGAGCAACCTGCGCCCGAAGTTGCCGCCCAAGCCGAGCCTCCAGACGCCGCCGCGGGTGCCGGGGGACATGGGCGAGTGCGACTGGTCGCCCTACCCGGTGGAATTCACCCATGCGCCGTCCATGACCCTGCAGGCCTTCGGATACGCACTGCGCTACTCGACCCGGAAGTACTTCGGCTTCTTCGAGAGCAACGGCCTGCACCCTTTGATGGACGGCCACCGCCACGCCTTCGCGCGCTTCCAGGGCGCCGCGCGCCGGTGCACCTACGATAGCCAGAAGCCGGTGGTGCTGCGCTGGGAAGGCAACCAGCCGATCCTCAATCCCCGCTTCGTCGATTTCGCCACCTATTACGAATTCTCCGCCGTCGCCGTGCGCCATGCCCCCAACCGCAAGCCCCGGGTCGAGCGGAGCTTCTGGGAGCTCTCCCTCAGCTTCTTCCGGGGCCGCTCATTCCGCGACCTGGCCGACCTCGAGGCCCAGCTCTCCCGGTGGATGGACACCATCGCCGACCTGCGCCCCATCAAGCGGATGAAGCGGCGCACGCGGATGGAGCTCTTCGCCGAAGAGCAGTCGCTGCTGCGGCCGCTGCCGCGCCACCCCTACGACACCGCGCGGGTGCTCTACAAGCTCTGCAACCTCGAGGGCTTCATGACCTGGGAGACCAATGAATATTCCCTGCCCTATGAATACGTCACCGAGATTCTCCCGGTGCGCATCACCGAGAATGAGCTCTTCGTCTACAAAGCGGACCTGACCTGCCTGGCACGGCACGAGCTCAGGCCTCGCGGCGCGCAGCAGCAGTCGATCCTGCCGGGGCATCGGCCCCCGCGCGCCGAGGGCGGGCCCGACCTCGAGCACCTGCGGCGCGCATTCCAGGATTTCTGGGGGGCCCGGAGCGGAGTACCTGGCGGCGCTCGAGCGGCGCGACTCGCGGTCGGCCGGCTACCACGCGCGCAAGGTCCTTTCGCTGCGCGAGGGCTACGACACCGCCGAGCTCTGCAAGGCGCTCTCGCACGCGCTCTGCTTCGGCGCTCTCGAGCACGTCAGCATCGAGAAGATCCTCAACGCCCGCTCCGACCGCCGCCGGCTCGACGAGTACGTCGCCGCGGCCTCGGCCAAGAAGCTCAAGAGCGCCGTCGCCCAGAGCTGCACCGAGCCGCGCGACCTCGCCGAGTACGACGCGCTGCCGTGCCGCGGCACAGTCCCCGAGCCCCAAGGAGAAGCGACATGCGAGCCCCCACCTCCCTCAAAGGCCCCGCCGCCGAAGCCCGGGAGCGCATCGAGCGGCACCTCGACCGACTCGGTCTGAGGGGGCTTTCCATCGATGCCTATCTGGCCTGGGTCAAGGAGCACCAGCCCTCGGACCTGGAAGCCGCCGAGCAGCTGCTCGCTGCGGCGGCCGCCATCAAGCGCGAGCGCAGCATCGAGTGGCGCATCAAGGGCAGCGGCATGAAGGTCCGCAAGACCATGGCGGCCTTCGACTGGGACTTCCAGCCCAAGCTCGATCGCCGCTTCGTCGAGGAGCTCTTCGCGCTCTCCTTCGTCCAGCGGCACGAGGACCTCTTGATCACCGGTAAGAGCGGGACCGGCAAGAGCCACATCCTGCAGGCTCTCGCGGTCCAAGCCTGCGAGCAGGAGTGGATGGTGCGCTACGCCCGGTGCGTCGACCTGGTCGACCACCTCTACGCCGGCCTGGCCGACGGCTCCTACGAGCGGCGGATGAAGAGCTGGTGTCGGCCCACGCTCCTGGTGATCGACGACGTCGGACTGGGCCAGCTCAAGCGCCGCGACGACGAGCCGACCGCGGCCCACATGATCTTCACCCTCTTGGATTGCCGACACGGCAGCGCCAGCACGGCGATCACGTCGAACATCAGGCTCTCCTCATGGGGCAAGTACCTGGGCGACGCTACCCTGGCCGCGGCGGTCCTCGACCGCCTGGCGGCGACCTCCATCCGGATCGACATCGACGGGCCGAGCTTCCGGCAGCACCAGGCGCACCAGCGGGCCAAGGAGCAGGGACACGAGCTCCCGGTGGAGGAACCCCATGATTGAGAGGCCGCCGCTGACGCTCAACCTCCCGCCGCTCGACGGCCCCACCGCGGCTTGGCTGCTCGACCTCTGCGGCCAGCTCCAAGTCGCGCTCTGGCAAGAGTACGGCGACGAGGTCGAGGCCCACTGGACTGCGACCGAGCCCAACCAGCTCCTCTACGGGCCCCTGCAGCCCGCCTCGCGCAAGAGGCGCTGATACCGCGATTCTGCCCGGGCCGCAGGTGTGGCCCTCAGAGCGGGCTCCGCTGGCGAGCGTCCCGCGACCGCGACGGAATGCCTGCGGCCCGGGCGCCCTTCATCACCGCGACAGACTGACCGCCGGAGGCGCCCGACCCGCCTTCGGCGGTCGGCGTTTTGATCCCGCTCCGGAATGGGGCCCGGGCCCTGACGAGTCCAGCGCGGGGACAGCGCCTCGTTTCCGCGATCCGTAGACGGCGGGGACGGCTCGCCCGCCTCCGTATTCGCCCGCACCCTTCTGACGGCCTGCGCCCGCAACCCCGCAACCGAGACTGGATCACCAAAACCGCCGAGAGTGGATCACCTCCACGCCGCCGCCGAAGGCCAAGAGAATTGAATGGCGTCGCCAAGGGGGTGCCGACGCCTTCGAGAGCCGACAGCGTAGTCGAGGCCATGAATGGCGCCTGGATTCGGTACTGCAAAGAACTGAAAGTGGTGGTCGACTCAAACTGCAGCGTGATTCGCGGCGAGCCTGACGTCGAGGTGTATCGGAAGATCGCAGAACGCCTCGAGATGCAGGCCAACGGCCTTAAGGATATCGCCTTCGCATACAGGAGGAGCGCCGGGCGCTTGAGCTCGCGGAGCTGATATCGAGGGTGCCCCAGCGCCAATCCTCGAAGCACTCCCTACTTGGTAGAGGACTTCGATTTGTCCGCAAGGTCCGAGGGCAGGAGCCCCAGGCTTTCCAGTCGCCGGTAGACTGTAGTCCTCGCGACCCCGAGCTCATCGGCGACCTTGCCCGGGGGGCCGACGCGCCGGCAGGTCTTCGCGACGACCTCGTCGACGATCGCATCGAGCTTCTTGCCGGTAATGAACACGCGGTTCATGTCATCCTCGTTCGGATCCTGCTCGGTCGCTCCAAACGCCTTCGCCACGAATTCGCCGCTCGGCTCGAAGCTGACGTCCTCGGCTTCGATCCGCGCACCACTGCGAGTGAACAACGCGCGGACGAGGGTGTGCTTCAGCTCCCGTATATTGCCGGGCCAGGAATGAGCGAGAAGCTGTCGCTCCGCGTCCTTCGAAAGGAGCACCCGCTCGCCGGGAGGGCAGTTCTTGTCGATGAAGTGATGGATGAGCAGCGGCAGGTCTCCCTTCCGGTCGCGCAGGGGCGGAAGCACCAGATGCATCGCGAGCCGCCAGAACAGGTCCTCACGAAAGGCGCCGTGCTTCATCTCCGTGCGGAGGTCTCGGTTCGTGGCGACGACGACGCGGACATCGACTTTGATCGCCTGGGAGGAGCCGACCCGTCGGATCTCTCCGGACTCAAGCACGCGCAAGAGCTTCGCCTGAACGCTCAATGGAAGCTCGGCGACCTCGTCCAGGAACAAAGTGCCGCCGCTCGTCGCCTCGAACGCGCCCTGCTGAAGCTTGTCGGCGCCCGTGAAGGCGCCCTTCTCGTAGCCGAACAGCTCGCTCTCCGCGAGCGCACGGCTCAGTGAGGAGCAGTTGATCGCGCAGAAGGGGCCCGATGCGCGGCTGCTGCGCGCGTGAAGGGCGCGGGCGACGAGCTCCTTGCCGGTGCCCGATTCGCCGTTGATCGCGACGACCATCGGGGACTGCGCGACTCGGTCGATCGTCTCCCAGAGGCGGTGCATGGCGGGGTCGTTGCTCACCATGCCCTCGTAGATCGCCCCGGAGACCTCGGTGCTCTCGCTCGCGGCCCTGCGCAAGGTGATCTCGCTCTCGCCAATCTGGAAAGGGCAGTCGAGAGGGACCTGCGCCGCATCGATCCGGACGCGGCCGACGTAGGTGCCGTTCTTCGAGCGCAAGTCCTGCAACTGGAAGTAGGAGAAGTCGCACTGCTCGAGCACGGCGTGCTGCCAGGACGCGAACTGGTCCTGCAAGCGCACGGCGCACTGGTCGCCGGTGCCGATGAACATCTTGCCGGCGTACGGAATCTTGCGCTCGACGCCCTTCGCCTTGACGTGAACGAAGACGGGGCCAGCGGGCGCTGGCTTGGCCTCCGGCTCCGCCAGGGGCTTGCGCCTTGCCGTGTCGCTGCCCGTCTCCTGGGTGGTGTCATCGTCCGCTTCATCGGCCGAGAGCTCGAAGACCGCACGCCATTGCGCGAGGCGCACCTGGGCGCCGTGCGAGAGCTTCGCCTGGTCGACCCGCTTGCCGTTGACCTCGACGCCCTTGCCGGACACGTCCCTGATACGCCAGCCGGAGCCGCTCTTCTCGATCGCGAACTGGCGCCGCGACACGGCTGGGTCGGGCACGACGAGGTCGTTTTCGGAGCTTCGTCCGACGCGCAGCCCCTCGTCGGTGAGGTTCACTCGGAGGAGTTCGTCGTTCTTGCGGTAGAAGAGGAGCTTCGGCATGGTGTGTGTGCTATCTCGATTGCGTGTCAGGGCTCGAACCGCTCTCGGGCCGCCGCAGGCAGGTTCTCATCGCCCGCTTCCAGGGCGCTGTTACGAAACGGCTAGAGTGCCCCGAAGCGTTGCTCCGAGTTCACCGAGCTTCTCCATATATACGGGCTGCATCTCCGGTTCCTTGAATCCAGCCGCTCCGCGGGTGCGGGTATCCTCGAGCACCAGTTCGAGAAGCCGAGCGAGCTCCTCAAGTTCAGCGTGCCCAGCTTGCCGAAGGTCGAGCGTGTCGACCTCCGCTTCTATGCAGAAGCGGATATCGTTTGCCAGGCGAGGCGCGCTTCCCAGGTGTGGCGCGCTGTCATGGAAGAATCCGAACGACACCCAATTAGCAACGGTCCAGTCAAAGTTGTGCGGCAGAAGGATGCTCATGAAGTCTACTCCAATACCTTTCACTGCCGGCCCACGGCTCCAGGCCCCGGGCCCGAGGATCACCGCCACGCGAGCATGCGACATCACTTCAGCAGTGCCACTGGTCGGCATTGTCCGGTGCCCATATCAATCGAATACTCTCCGCCGTCGAAGTTGTATGCGTATAATCCGCCATCCAAGAAATAGATGTTCGTAAATGCAGAGTTCTCCCATGCGCCATACTCGCCGACGCGCCACTTCTCATTGCCGCGAGAATCGAAACAGACGATATTCTGCTGGCGCTCTATCTTGTCGACACAAGAGTCATATCCAAACAATACGACCTTGTCGCCACTCGGAAGCCCTAGCTCCTTGATGCTTACTGCAGTCATTTGGTCACCTGAAGAGGAATGGACGGCCCGAAGCAGCTCTCTGGGATCATATCCACAAGCTGATACTGAATGCCACCCTTCTCTGGCACTCCAAAGCCCGGCTGCTCTGCCACCCCGCCAACCTGCATTCGGGTGCCCTTCGGCACTCGTACCGAGCGGATATGGGTTGGCATCGCCGGCAATCCAAGGTGCTTCTGAATTTCCTCGGGAGACATTCCCTCAACTTCACTTGCTCTCACCAGAAACTGGCCGGTTGGGTTCTTCGGCCCGTGAACTCGAACGAAGTCCAGCTCCGATGCCGTTTCAAACGTTCGCACCTGCGGCCGGCTTGCGTACGGTGGACTCCAGCCTCTCGCGAGAAATGGCTTATTGGCCTCCGCGGCCGAAATCGATGCCACGTTGGTAATCTGCAAGGGTCGACCGGGCTCGTGAGCTCCCGAGCCCGGTGTTCGAGTGGGCGCCTTCCCTCTCTGCGGCTCTCCCTGCAACTCCCCGGGTTCCTGGATAACGTAGAGCCCCTCCGAGTCCCTCGGCGGCTCTTCCGGCACAGGCCGGGGAAACTCCTTCGCCACCTCCGCCTCGAACTCCACGACCTCCTTCGCGATCACCGGAACGAGGCGCTCGGCCTTGGACCGCCTCATGAGCTCGATTGAGTTGAGCAGGTACGTTGTCTTCGTCGTCCTGAGAATCCTCAAGCTTGTTCGCGCGTTTAGAGTCCTCTGGCGTCTCGACTGCGTCGAGATGTTCCTTGAGGACCTCCACGCGCTTCTTGAGCGCATCGCAGCGCTTATAGAAGTACTCGCCATAAATCGGCTTCTTCTTCTCGGGCTTCGGCTGCCCGTCGGGCGGCGGCTTCTCGAAACCGAGGCCTCCGGCAGGCTTTCCGGGTTTGCCGGGCTTCGGGGCGGGCACGTCCTCGAGCTTGTCGGCGGGCTTCGCCGGCTCAATCTCCTCGACCACGCCGTCGTCGTTGACCTTCAGCTCGGAATGGGCCTCTTCCTCCGAGTTCTCGATGTGTTCCAGGAGGGCCTTCGCCTCCTTCGCCGCTGCTCGCATGCGACGAAGCTTGGCCACGCCGATGCCGCCGACCAGGACCACGCCGAGGGCGAAGTAGTCCGCCATGGCGTCGAGAAGGGCCTCCGAGCCGGCCGTCAGGTGCCCCTCGGACAGCTTCGTGAGCTTTGCCTCCTTGAGCGCTGGAAGCTCCACCGGGTCCCCTCCAGCTTGGCCGGCGCCCGAGCTCCCGGAAGCGCTGCTCCTATTCTCCGCGCTCTCCCGGTGTAGCCGCTCCATTTGAGCGAAGTGCCGACCCGCGAGCGCGAGCTTCTCCATGTTGGTCAAGGCGAAGTCCACACCCAGGATGGCCCCAACGGCGCGAGCCATCGCGATGAGCAGGTAACCTACCGCCTGGACTGGCGGGGAGGGACTGGCCTTGCAGGAGGCGGCCATCGCGTGGATGACGAAGAAGAGGAAGGCGCCGACGGCGAACTCAATCGTCCGGCCTGCGAGTACGCCTGCCTTGTTCCGCTCGTGCATCTCGCGCGCGATGAAGAGGCCGTAGTTGAAGAGGCTCGCCGCCAAGGCAACCAGCTCGCGCGGGGGACCGCCAAGGCCCTGCTCGAGCGCTCGGAGGAAGGTGTAGATGTTCCGGTCCTGGAGGTCGATCTCGACAATCGGGACACCGCGAACAACGAACATCACCGGGGCTCCCGGGACTGGAACCGGGAAGACCGCCTCGCGCTTCAGCTTCTCGAGGTCGACGCTGCGGTACTCGAGGTCCCTGAATGTGCCGCCCGCGCCGGGGAGCGCGACTCCGTGGCGGTCGTACAGCAGCCATCGAGGGTCGCCTTCGCATGCGGCCCCGCTCACGCACGGGCGCCGCAGAACGCCGATATCGGCTCGCTTCCCGTGCTTGTCGAGCAGGAACCCGATGCCGATGAGCAGCATGTTCCGCCGAGCCAAATCGTTCTTCATGCGGGCCTGGAAGAAGATCGCCTCTTCCATCTGCTTGAACTCTTCCAGGCCCGGCGGCGGCTGTGCGGAACTCCGCGACCAATCGAACTCGCCGTACCCCTGCGTGAACAGGTTCGTGATGGTGTCGACGACCGCTGGGCTCGACTCGCGCAGCTTCTGGAGCTTCTCCTCGGTGAGCCCACCCGTCGCGAGGCTGTGGTCGACCTCGATGTTTCCGAAGTGCTCGACGAACTCGAGAAAGAGTCGGGCGAGGGGCTCGTCGAGCAGGTAGCTCGGATCGCTGTGCACGGGCTCGGATATGTGCAGACCACGAATGTCGCCATCGTCGCGGTCGTAGGCGACCTTTAGAAGGATCTCGCGGCCCTTCTCGGCGGCGGAACGAACCGCCTCGGTGACCTCGGCCTTCTGCCAGGCGATGTTCTTCTTGCTGTGCGGGAGATTGCCGAACTGCCACATGATCGCGAGGTCAAGGCTTTTCAGCCGATCTTGGAGGGCAGCGACAACCGTCTCGTGGACATTGCTCCAGGTGGGCTCGACGGAAGTCGCGTAGATGGTCCCGCTCTGGTCCGGCTCCGAGAGCTTTATCTTCCATGTCCCCGGGGGAAACCAACTGTAGACGAGCTGCGCGACCGGCCGGTGCTCCGAGGTCGGATAGAAGCGAACGTAGCCGCGCTTGTGCTCGGGCCCGCGCTTCTCCAAGGGATCGTAATACACGAAGATCTCTTTGAGCGGTCCCACGTCCGGTCGAAGGTGGATCTCTTGCACCGGGCCGACGACCTCCATGCCCGGTGGCGGCCGAACGACCTTGTAGAGTTTCGATTTGGCATTCCCAGCCATTCGGGTTCCTCGACGTCTTGATAGCGCAGGACGGGTTCACGCTGCTTCGGGTGGTTCGGCGTCGCGGCTTGCGTCGTCAGAGTCGCTTTCGCTCGCTTCGGACTCGGATTCCTCCTCGTCCTCCTCGGTGTTTGAGGCCTCCTGAAACGGGACAGCCTGGAAGCACGCCGAAGCGCTGTCAGCCCCCGTGATATCGAGCGAATACGACAGGTGAGCGGGGCAACCTGCGAAGGCGAGGTCGGCGGCGCCGTCTTCGATTTCGGCGCCGTCGGCCGCCACGAGGCTCTGCTGGTGGGAGTCGTCGGTTGTGGACAGGCGATGCTCCTGGTCTGCCGCCGCTTCCTGATCAACGTGCAGCCGAACGTGAAGGGTCCCCGTCGGGCTCCCCTGCAACCTGAATGGCCCGCATATCACGCGAGGCCGCCGAGGTAGCCTTCGTCGATCATCGCCAGCGCTGCTTTGGCCTCGGGATACTGCTCAAGCTCTTCCGGGCTAAAGGACAGGTCCCTATAGTTGAAGCCGCTGCCCTCACCGTGGGTGACTCCGAAGGGCTGCCGCACAAAGGCGAGGACCCTTCGGGACAAGGTAACTAGCACGCCGTGCTCGTCGCCCTCCTCGCTCTCGTAGAATGAAGCCAGGAGCACTCGCGAAAGGTCGAATCCATCCTGCTGGAAGGCTTGACGAATACGGGCCCACCGTTCATCGGTCTTCAATAGCCTGCTGAACTTCTCGACGTCCTGTCGGTAATATAAATCTTCTTTGGCTGGCATCTAGAGAACCCCGCAATCAGGTTAAAGCGTACTAATGGGTCGATATTCGGCAATCAAGTACTGGGTGAGCCGGCGCCCTTCCGCTACAGTTGGCTCGTAGTCTGGCCTGTACGAGTCCCCCTTCGGACCGGTGCTGATGGAAGGCAGTTCAGACGCGCCAGTACGAGAATACTCGACATAGAGTCGAATATAGGTCTCGAGATCGCGAGCCTCTGGGAATAGTGCCTTTCCAATATTTGCTGTTTCAGGCGCACTCATGATCGCGTAGGCCTTCGCGATCTCGCCATCGTGCACATGTTGCCTGATGTCGGGCATCGCGAGCTCGAGGTCGTCCGTCGCGCGTGCAAGTTGCGCGCGTTGTGCGGTGGAGAACTGCTTCTCGTAGACAATGTAGATGCCGCTCTCAATTACAGCCCCCGGACCAGTCCCGTCCGCTATGGAGGCGCGAAGAATGTCACGCGCCTCCAGCCTAGACAGCGGAAGGCGAGTGGCGAACGGCTCCGCCTTCTTCAATGGCGTCGCCACTGTCTCGAGTACCCCCTGTTCTGTTGCGGCGGCCTGACACCCTCCGCACATGTCCCTTGTGGCGCCGAGTGCCAGAATACGAGCTTTGCGGTCCACGGCTTCCCGAATCAGAGTCTGTTCGGCGTCGTTGAGCCGGTTTGCGTTGTTGCCTTCTCTTAACTTATTGATGATCTCAATATCTCCCTCGAGGATTAGAGTCGGCACGTCGCCAAGCTTTCCTGCTGCGCTTATCCAGACCTCTCGTTTTCCGGCTTCGAGTGCCACGAGAGCGGCTCCAAAGGTCGTGTAATTCTTCATTCCCGCAGTCATTCGCGTCCGGATTCGCTCGATGCGCGCTTCGATATAGGCCTTATAGGGATTAGGGGCAGGGGAGACGATGACAATGGGGCCACCTCCCCGTGGGACGGCGATGACTCTGGGGCGGTGCTTTTCGTCTCGAGTGCTGGGCATGTTGTGATCACCCGTTGTCTTAGCGCCGATGAGCGCGAGTGAGAGCGGCAATGGTGTGCGTGTCTGGGCCGGCGGTAGGAACCAAATTCGTTGCAGACTGAAAGCGGGACAGCGCCATCTCTGTGATTGGGCCTATTGTGCCGTCGACGTCGCCGCAAGAGAAGCCAAGATGGTTGAGCCGTTGCTGAATACCGGAAAATTCCGAGGATGGGTCCAAATGTCCGAAAAGAAGCTCGTAATGCTCCTCAACTTCGGCGTCGCGCACGGTCAGTCGACCGTAGCTTGCTTCCGGAGGAATGGTGCACTCAATAAGGCCGTTATGGTCGCTGACTCCAGAGACAACGGCTCTTCCTTCCAAGTGAAAGGAGAATCTTACGCCTGATCGGACGCTGCCATCGGCATTTTGAAGCTGCAGCGCAAAGTTCTGCACGTATTGCTTTCGAACAAACTTGTTTGCGCCAGCAATTGAGCATGGTTCCCATCGTTTGACGCGGTCGGGAACAAAGACGCGGTCTCCGGCAAGAAGAATGCCAGGGTCCTGACGGAGCGTTCGAAGTTGGCGGTTGTTCGGATGGTTCCATATGCGCCACCAAGAAATGCGGTAAAGGGATGCGATACTCCAAATGCACTCGCCGTGGCGTACAACATGCTCGATTCCATCGTCGGATTGTGGTTCGGCGAAGTCGCTGCGATCGCCTAATCGCCTCCAAGCGGGGCCATCTAGAGTGTCAAATGAAATCTGACAGTGGTCCTGCGTGCCTACTGCAATGGAGGCCCAGCCGTTTGCGTTGAGTGTCGCCCGGCGCGTAGTGCCGTCGGGGAACTTCAAGGAGAAGGCACGCTCGGAGTCTGGAAGCGTTCCGCCGCCTTCTATTCCCATCTCTATATCAAGGAAGTTTGGCTCATCCAGTGGAGGGAGTAGGGTGGCGGCGTTGAGGGGCCCCATGGTCTCGATGAACGGGCAGCTGTCGTTGCTGTCGACGAGAACCACGGTCTCGGTGTCGCTCTCCTTCTCTCCTTGCTCGAAGTAGAAGAAGATCCCCTCGTCCGCCATGAGGCGCTGGATGAAGTTCCAATCCGATTCCTTGTACTGGGTGCAAATCTCGCGTTTCGCGTAGGGGCGCGTCAAGTTGAGCCGGAGCGTTCGGCCGAAGGGCTCCAGGGTCTCTTTGACGACCTCTTCGATGATCTGGGGCGCGGTCGCATTCTCGAAGATGCGGCTGTCCTTGCCGTGGTGGAGAGCCCAGAATCGCGGCCGCGAAGGTGATTCGGCCGACCACATTGTCGGGGCCCATGCTGTGTTCGACGCGGTAGACGATCCCCTTGAAGAAGCGCTTCCGGCTCAGCCCGCGGGACAAGAGTAGCGCGCAGGACATCCCGAGCAAATCCTTGAGGGACACCCGTCGCGATGGCGCGATGATGTCAACGGTGCCGTGGTACGGGAAGCCAAGGCGCTCGTTCACCTCGAACTCGAGGACCTCCCACTCGTTCCAGCCCCTGCCGTTCTTCGTCTTGAAGACGGCCTCGACCTTCGCGAGGGCCTCCACGTCGTCGCTCTCGGAGAGTTCCATGGATTCCCCAGCTGCTCGTTCGAGTCCGAGTCCATTCGAAAGACCGCGTACCATTCGGACACGCGGATTTGTTTGCCCTCGACCAGCATCGCGTGCTTCACCAGTTCGCCTGCAGCCCTACGGACCGAAAGCATACAGTGCGGCTGAGGAGTCCACGACGTAGAGCGTGCCATCTTTGGCGATGGCCGGTTCGCTAAGGTATGCGTTCAAGGAGGTGGTCGACCACTTTAGTGAGCCGTCGGAATTGTACGCATACAGCTGGTACGACGAGAGGTAAAGTGTTCCATCGGCTCCCAGCACGATGAAGTCAACCTCGTCCCGGGTCGAGATTCGCCAATTAACGGCTCCAGAGTCCCAGAACGTGGAGGGCGTCAGGGCTACTAGTTGCTTGTCCTTTTCGCTCCCGCCCACATACAGGGTTCCATCGGCGCCTAGAGCCAGGGAATACACGGAGTCACCCATGATCCGGCGAGACTTCGAGACGCCGGTCGCAGGGTCGATGGCGTAGAGAATCCCATCGTGACTTCCCATGTAGATCGTTCCGTCCGGTGCGATGACCGGCTTGTTCGTGCCTGCATAGGATCCGCTGATGGGAGTTGACCATTTGAGGGTTCCTTGCGGGCCGACGGCTTGGAGGGCGTTGAAGTCCGTTATATAGATAGTGCCGTCGCTCCCTATTGCTGGGTCGGCAGCATTATAGCAGCCGGTAGAGTTTGGCATGCTCCAGGTGTAGCCGGCATCAGTTGACTCGGCTCCGGGGCCAAACGCATAGACCACCGACGTTTCGCCGACGACGTCGGGGCAGGCTGGGACGTAGACTGTCCCGTCAGCGCCGATGCTGGGCGAGTTGAGTCTTGCGTCTTGCGTGTTGAAAAACCACTTGACGCGATTGGTCTGTGGCTTCAGAGCAGTGTCGAAGGCGTAGAGCAATGGCTGGGAGTGGCCGCCTTGAACGAATAGCGTGCTGTCCGCCGCGAGTGCAGGGGAGGACCAGGATGCTAGGTCGATAGGGAGTCCCCAGAGGAAGTTGCCATGGGCGTCTAAAGCCTGAAAATTGCCTGTAGTGCCAGCGTAGATATTGCCGCTTGCGTCGAGCACTAGAGAGAAGACGAGGCCATACTGTCCGATGGGGACCGACCACTTTAGGTGGCTTGTCTGGGGGCCGACATAGGCGCTCTGTCCGGTGTGTCGTACGTTGCCGCCAATAATTGGCCATGGCGAGCCGACTTGAAGGCCAGTCTTGCTGCATGTCAGGCCGTCTCCAACATACCAGGGATAACAGATACAGAGGCGAGACGCCTCCCTCTGGCTGCAGGTGGCGTTGGGGTCGCACCCGCCATTGTTGTCGCAGGTGACCTGCTGGCCCGCGTCGATTCCGCCGTCTGCGCGGTCGCCAGAGTGGCGCGGACATCCTGCCATGGCGAAAATGATTATCAGGCCGAGCGTGAAGTGTAGTCTCATTGGTCGGCCTTTGGCTACGGCGTTTGGCAGAAGCCAAACGGAGTCGTGGGGGATGTGGTGCAGTATTTGGAGAGGCAGTCGTCACTGCTGCCGCATGGCTGTCCGTTGGGGCAACCCGCGCCGCCGGACATGCCCGTAACGACCAAGGCTGTGGTGGAAGTTGGCTTGAGCGCGATGGCCTGGTTGCCGTACGCGCCGGCATTGACGTTCGTGAGCGATACCTTCTGCTGCGAGGCTGCGGGAGTCAGCGCGGAGAAATTCGAGGAAACGGCTCCAGCAATGTCCCCGGCGATGGCCGCGAGATTCGTCGGGTTCGCGGATACGTCTATTGGTACATTTCCGCTCTGAGGTGATCCGCCGTTGACGAATTCGAAAGTGACAGGAGGGTTTAGGCCGTCGTCAAGAACGAGCGTCACTCCGACGAGAGCCGGGGATTCCACCGTGATGGTTCCAGTGGCGGCGGTTCTTGTGAGTGTCTGGCATGCCTTGTCCTTCGAACTCGGCTGGCCGCAGGTCCCACAGGTGAAGGAGCGGGGGTCGTCACACTGTTCGGTCCCGTTCTTGGTCCCATCGCCGCAGAATGGCCCCTTCAGGTTCAGGACGGCGGTGCAATCCGTTGTGCAGCCCGTGCAGGTCTCCTGGCCGTAGGCGCACCCGGTCTCGGTGACGTTGTTGCCATCGTCGCAAGCTTCGCTTCCGTTCTTGGTCCCGTCGCCGCAGTACGGCCCCGTGCGAGCGACCGTCTGCGAGCAGTCGGCACTGCAGACCTGGCAGGTCTTGGTGCCGTAGTCGCAGGACGTCGCGCCGTTCTTCGGGCCATCGTCGCAGGCCTCGGAGCCGTTGGAACCGCTCGTGGTCCCGTCGCCGCAGTAGGGCCCCGTCCGCGCCACTTCCTTCGAGCAGTCGGCGGCGCAGATCAGGCAGGTCTTGAGGCCGTAGTCGCAGGTGGTCGAGCCGTTCTTCGCGCCATCGTCACAGGTTTCGTTCGGGTCGGCGTGCCCATCGCCGCAGTACGGCCCCGTCCGGGCCACCTTCTGCGTGCAGCTGGCGTTGCAGATCTGGCAGGTCTTGGTGCCGTAGGGGCAGGACGTGGCTCCGTTATTGGCGCCATCGTCGCAGGCCTCGCCCGCATCTTGATGGCCATCGCCGCAGAAGGGCCCGGTGAGCTGGAGGGACTTGCACGCGCTGCACAAGGTGCAGGTCCTCTCGCCGTAGGGGCACGCCCCCTTCGTCGTCGCGCTACTCGGGCCGTCGTCGCAGTCCTCGACGCCGGCTTGCACGAAGCCATCGCCGCACGCGGCCTTCTTGCACGAGGTGAGGCAGGCGCCGGTGTCGCTGTTGCTGGCCCCCTCGTCGCAATCTTCCTTGGCATGTCCGTACTGGTCGAGCGCCTGGTTGACGAAGCCATCGCCGCAGACGTTCAGGTGGCAGACGCTGGGCAGGCAGTTGCCGGTCGCGCTGTTCGCCGCCCCGTCGTCGCAGGTCTCGCCCGCCATGGAGTTCACGACGCCATCGCCGCAACGGCTCGCCGTGCAGTCCGCGTTGCAGGTGGCCGATTGGCCGTTGGCGCCGCTGGCGCCGTCGTGGCCCACCGCGCCGTCGCGGTCACAGGCCTCGCCAGCGGTGACATTCAGGATCCCGTCGCCGCAGCGGAGCGGCGTGCAGTTGTAGTTGCAGGTCTTCGACTCGCAGGTCGTGCCGTTCCCGTGTCCGAGGTTGTCGCCGTCGCACTGCTCCCCGGCGCTCGGGTTCACCTTCCCGTCGCCGTGCGCGGAGACCGTGCAGTCGCTGTTGCAGGTAGACGACTCGCAATCTCGGCCGTCGCCGTGGCCGTTGTTGTCGCCGTCGCAGGCCTCGCCGGCCGCCTTGTTGACCTTGCCGTCGCCGTGCTTGGCCCAGGTGCAGTCGGAGTTGCAGACGGGAGTCTCCTTGGCGACATTGGATGTGCCGCTGGGCCCGCCGTCGCAGTCCTCGCCAGGGTCGACCTTTCCGTTGCCGCAGCCCTCGAGCGAGCGGCAGTCCGCGCTGCAGCCATCGCCGCTCACGGTGTTGCCATCGTCGCAGACCTCGCCCGCGGCCGTGTCGACGATCCCGTTGCCGCAGGTCTCGTTCGACTTGCAGTCGTGGCTACATCCATCGCCGTCGATGATGTTCCCGTCGTCGCAGACCTCGCCCGGATCGAGAACGCCGTTGCCGCAGTTGTCGCTGATGCACACGTTTTGCCGCAAGGCGCATTTCTTCTTGGGCGGACACATGATGCCCAGCGGGCAAAAGCTGATGTCCGGCTCCTGGATGAGAGAATCGCATGCCCCAAGAGTCAGCAGACAGAGCGCCAGGCTGACTTTCCCGTGCCGCCATCCTTCGATCTTCATTGCGGCCTCCTAGAAATGCGCGGCAGCCACGGCGCCGCGAACGTTGTTGTCGAGCATTGGAATGAGGCTCAGCTTCGGCTCGGCCGGCGCGTCGACTTCATAAGGCCTGCGAAACGGCTCGGTGCGATTCAGGACCTCAAGGACCACGCCGACGATGAAGGTCGCGCCGCCAACTGCAAATGCGCCGATCGCCGCCCTCTGCAACCTGGCGCTTTGGGCGCGCTTGGCGGACATGCCATCCAGCGGCGGATCGCATCCCTCGGGGCACTGGGAAGTCGCGGCCCCTTCCGCGTCCCTCTTCGCTTTGACTCCGGCATAGAACAGACCGCCGCCCCCCGCCGCCACGGCGGCCCCGGCCGCGAGGAAGCTCAAGGGGACTGCTGGCGACCATCGGCGGCGATATTGAATCATTTCTTCTTCTGCGTTCAGCTTCAGGTTGAGCGCGACGCGCGCGCCATGCTCGAACGTGCGCGCCACCTCATTTGTCACGAGGCCCTCCTTGCTCGCCACGATGACGTGCGGTCCAGGCCGAACGAAGGCCTCGTGGGCGCCCGGCCCCGTGAAGAGGAGTTGGCCGTCCATCTCCACTCTCGCCCCGAGCTCATCGCAACGGATCTGGACGAGGGAGAGCTGGCGTTCGAGGAGATCCTTGAAGGACTTCGCGAGCGTGAAGCGTACCTGCTGGAGCGGGGCCTCGCCGTATTTGAGGGCCGCGATGAAGTTCGCGTGCGCCTCGACGGGTTGGTCCAGGTTCATCTGCGCGAGCCCGAGGTTGTAGTGGATGTTCGGGTGGTCCCAATGCTTCAGGGCCTCCGCGTACTCCGGTGCCGCGCGCGCGAGGATGCCGTTCTTGAAGAGGGCGTTGCCCGACTTGAACAGCTTGCGGGCGGCCTCTCGAGCATCGAGCGGCACGTCCTGATACCACGGGCGCGCGTCGGCCAGCGTTTCGGCGGGCTCGAGCCTCTGAGCGGCCGCCGGAACGGCCCAGAGCGACAGGAGGACGGCGGTCAATCTGGTCGCGGTCATGAGTTGCTTTTCCCCTTCCAGCCTCAGAGCTCTTCGGAGAGCGGGCTTCCGACTTGGCCCTGGAGATCGGCGACGCGCTTCTTCTCGCGCTGCAGGGCGGTCTCCAGGTCCTTCGCGGCTTGTATCGCCTGCGTCTCGTGCCTGCGGGCCTCGTCCTTGGCGCGCCGCTCGGCC
The DNA here is from genome assembly GCA_963772225.1 of uncultured delta proteobacterium. Classification (GTDB taxonomy): domain Bacteria; phylum Myxococcota; class Myxococcia; order Myxococcales; family UBA5297; genus CAVYWD01. Next base: position 763,414 of record CAVYWD010000003.1, read on the forward strand.
TTGGAGCTGGCCTCCGCTCTGGCGCGGGCCTCGTTGGCTCGGCTCCAGGCGGCCTTCGCCTCCGCGAGCGTGGCGACGAGCTCCTGGTTCTTGACCTGGAGGTGGTCGTTGGCGAGCTTGACCTGCTCCTTCGCCTCCTCGGCCCTTCTCGCTGCCTCGGCGCGCTCCCGCTCCTTTTGCTGCACCTCGGACAATCGCTCCCGCGCTTGTGCCTCCGCGGCGGTGGCTTCCGTCTCTGCTTGCTTCGCCGCCGCCGCCTGTTTCGTGGCCTCGGCCTCCGCCTGCCGAGCGATTTGGGCTTGATGCACCGCCTCGAACCTGGCCCTGGCGATGATCCCCATCGCCACGAACGAGGCGAGCGCAACGGCGGCCATGAGCGCCAAGGCCGCGACGACGCGCCTGCGCTTGCGCCGAGCCTCCTGGGTCTCGAGGGCGAAGGACTGCTCGAGGAAGGCCTTCTCGACTTGCGAGAGCTCGCCGCGGAACCGCTTCCGAAAAGAGGCGGCATCGCGCAGGAGCTCTCCGCGCCAAAGAAGATCGCCATCGCGGGAATTCGACGACCAGAGCCGAGCGGCGGCCCCCAGCTGCTCCAGGAACCCGAGGTCCTGGCCCTCGTCGTCGATCCATCGCGCGAGCGTCGGCCAGCCCTGGATGAGCGCGTCGTGCGCCAGCGCGGCGGTGCTGCCGTCGCGCTCGGAGCGCTCGATGACGATGAGGCGAGCGCGGACGAGCTGCTCGATGAGCTCGGGCGCGTTGGGCAGCTCGCGGAGGGAGTCGAGGGCGACGACGGCGGCGGTTCGCTCGGGCGTGACGAGCCTCAGTAGGAGGTCGCGCGCCGAGGCCTGAAGCTGGGGAGAGAAAGCCGCGATGACGGAGTCGGCATGCCGACTGAGGGCTCCCGAAATGCCGCCGATGGCTTCGTAGCTTTGCGCAGTGAGGAGCCGGCGAGCGGTATCGCGACCCTCCCACAGTTTGGAGGCCGCGAATTGCATAATCGGGAGGCTTGAGGGGGTCGTCTGGAGGTGCTCGAGGATGTTCTCGACGATGCCTGCTTCGTATCCATAGCCCACGGCTTGAGCCGGGCCCTCGAGGGCTTGGCGCAGGGCCTTGACGTCGGGCGGGGCGAGGAAGAAGAGGGCGGGGCCGAGCTCGGCGGAGAGCCGGTCGTCATCGGCGAGCCTCGCCAAGAAGTCGGCGCGCGTTACGAGAACCAGGCGAAGGGGCGAGCTCGGGTCGTCCGCGATCGCGGCAAGGCACGTTGTGAAGAGGGCTCGGTCACCTCGGTCCGGCTCCGCGCCGAGCGTGTAGAGCTCTTCAAATTGGTCGACGCACAGGAGGACTCGGCGGTTTTCTCTCGTGGCATGGGCCCGAAGAACACGCCCCGGGAAGCCCGGCTCGGCCCGGATGTTGTTGACGAGGGTGTCCTGGCTCTTCAAGTCGTCGATGACGGTCGCCGTGGTCGGCGTGCCCATCATGGGCGAGATGGCGGCGGCCAGGGCGCCGAGCGGGTCGCGGCCCGGGCGCATGAAGACGACCTCCCAGCCCTCGCCGGAGGCCTTCAGCGCAGGCTTGAGGGCCGCGCGGATAAGGGAGCTCTTCCCGACGCCCGAGGGGCCACTCAAAACGACCATGGGCCGGTCGCGGACGCGCGTGACGAGCTCCGCGGTGGCGGCATCTCTGCCGAAGAAGAACTCGGAATCCGCCTCCTGGAAGCTGCTCAGACCCGGGAAAGGGCAGTGGTCGACGCCGAGCTGGATTCGACTCCCGCGGCCTGGAAGGAGCGGCTCCAGCGCCTTGAGGAGCGCGAGGGCGTCGGGATACCGATTGTCCCTGTTCTTCTCGAGGCAGCGGGCGACGACGTCCGCGAGCTCCTTGGGGACCTCGGGGCCAAGCCTGGGCATAGGCCTATCGACAAGCGCGATGGCCGCCCATTCCATGCCGTGGAGGTTGCCGAGAGGATGGCTCCCGGCCAACATGCGGTAGAGGACGAGGCCGAAGGAGAAGATGTCCGCCCGCGCGTCGACGTTGCCGGGCCCGCGCCATTGTTCGGGCGCCATGTAGGGCAAGGTACCTAATAGCTTACCTGCCCCGGTCAGGTTCGAAGAGCTGGCCTGGACGTCGACCACGCTCGGCTGGCGTTTCAAGGTCCGCACCAGCGGCTCGAGGGTCGGGAGTCGGCTCTGGACCGTCCCGGTGGCCTTGGCGATGCCGAAGTCGAGCACCTTCACCCCGCCCTGGTGCGTGACCATGATGTTCTCGGGCTTGAGGTCGCGGTGCACGATGCCGAGGGCATGCGCCGAGGTCAGGCAACGCACGATTGGCACTGCCAATTCGACCGCGCGGCCCGGCGGCAATTTCTTGTTCGGAGCGAGTACCTCCTTGAGCGTCATGCCCCGAACGTATTCCAGCACCATGTAGGGCTTCCCGCGATAATGCCCAACCTCGTAGATGGACACGATGTTGTCGTGGTCTATCTTGGCGGTGGTCTGGGCCTCGAGGAGGAGTCGCTGGGATTCCGTGGGGTCGTCGACGTGCAGGAGTTTTATCGCGACGGCGCGCCCTAAACGCGTGTCTCGGGCCTTGTACACCGAGCCCATACCCCCGGAGCCCAGGAGTCGGACGATCTCGTAGCTCCCGATACGGTCGCCGGGCTTCAGCTCTCCGGAGTCATCGGAAGCCTCGGAGTCATCGCCGGCAGGCAGAGGCGAGGGCAGCGATTCCCGCTCTGGCGCGGGCAAGGCGTTGGGCTGGAGCGGCGCGATGCTGGGCCGATAGGGCACCGCGCCGGGCTTGACGGGTGTCGGTTGCCGCGGAACTGGCTGGGCGGGGAATGGGGGCGGGACCAAGGCCACGCCATCGGTGACGGAGAGCACCTCGGTGGGCTCGCGTAGGCGCACCGTGGGCTCTCGCCGTGGCCCGGGATTTACCAGCGACCTGTGAGCGATGCCGTTCCCGCTCGGGGGCTTTTCCGATGCAGGCATAAAATTCTCCCTGACGTGAGCGAAAGCCATGCCCCAAGGGCAAGGCCTACGGCTCGGCTCGTGTGCCGCTTCGCTTGTTTGAGCGCTCTTTGGCGTCCCCGGCTACTTGTCGTTCGAGCACGGTAGCCGACGCCTGGCAACAAAAACCAGCATTCGAACAGTCAGGCGGCATGGAGTGTCGACCATTGCGCAAAACCGCCGGAGCGGAGAATGAGTCGACCAGATGACAGGGAGGAATCGGAATGTAGCAATTTGCGTCAAAACTGTACCAAATTGCAACAATCTCCGAATGGCGCCTTCCAATGTTCGGGGCTGCACATCCGGCTCGAACCCTGTGGAAACTCTAGCACGGCCTGTCGTGGTTCGCCAGGAAAAACGTGCACATAGGCCACACGCGGAGAGCTCCGAGGGGCGCTGCCGGTACCTCGGCGCGTTGGCGCGAAGGCCCTGTGGCGCGCTTCGTGCTTCCGGCGGGCGGCGGACACCGGGCTCAAGCCCGAAGAGGAGGAACCACAGGATGGATGACCAGTCAGTTGGCCCGCAGGAAGACCTGAGGAGGAAGGCGTTCGTCGAGCGATGGAAGGCTCCCCGCGGCCTCGTCGCGCGAGCTCGGATCGTCGCGCTGCTCCAGAGGCGAAAGGACTGCTACCAGGAGATCAAGAGCGCTGCGTCGCCCGTCCAGATCCCCGGCGAGCGGACCGACACCGGGTGGATCGACCTTCGCGGAATCGACCTCGTCGGCCTGGACCTCCACGAGAGCCACGTCCGCGCGGACTTCACCTACGGGAGGTTCGACGGGGCGGACCTGCGGGGCGTTGACATGCTGTACTGCTGCTTCTCGAAAGCTTCGCTGCGAAAGGTGCGCGCCAAGGGAGCGCTCCTGAGCGGCGTCATCGCCAAGGACGCGAGCTTCGAGGGCGCCGACCTACGGGGCGTGAACTTCACCATGGCGATCCTGAAGGGCTGCTCGTTTCAAGGGGCGAATCTCGAGGGAGCCATGATCGACCTCGCACGGGTCGATGGAGCGGACTTTCGCGCGGCGCAGCTCACCGACACGCGGTTCGAAAGCACCCAGATCGCCAAGGCGATCTTCGATGATCCAATGCCGGAGGGGATAAAGCTGTGAAGCGTCTCGACATCCTCGATATGTCCACTTTGCTGCAAAAGGTGGGAAGCGCTCCGCCCGTGTACCGAGCACCGCTCGACAGGCAGGAGACGATCCTCGCCGTACCCGGCGAGCTCGAGGCTGGGCTGCCGCCCATGCCGCCGCCGATACCCCTCGAAGAAGAGGCGATCTTCCTCGAAAGCCCACCTGCGCTGACGGGGGATGGCCAACGCACGATCGAAGCGCCGGCCGAGTACAGGCGCCAGGTCGCCGAAATGGACGCTCGAGCCGCAAGGGATGCCAGGGACGAAGAGCTCGCCAGCCTGCGGCGCAGGACCCTGCGGCTGGAGCGGATTCTTTGCGCCGTGATGCCAAGCCTCCTGCTCATCCCCGCGCTTCCCGAGAAGCGGCGCAAGGTCCTGGCCGAGGCGATCCAGCTATTGAGGAAGACGCTTCAGGCGGAGTCGCCTCCGAAGGCCGGCGCAGGAGGGGCACCTCGGATGACCAAACGCTGAAAGGCGGAGCGCTCCCCGTTTGCACGACTGGAGTGGAAGGGATGCCACTTGAACAGATGAGACGAGCGACAGCCCCGGGGCACGCCGACGTGGGGAAGGGATTTTGGGGAGAGGGGCGCCGACGTGCCTCGGGGTTGTCGCGGGCGGACGATGGCGGCAGATGTTCGGGACCGCATTCGTCGGACGCCCTACCGGAAGGCGCGAAGGGGTCGTTACTCGAGGGCTTGGGGGCCGCTCCGGGCCGGCCAGGCGTACTCCACTCTGGAGGGCTGGAGCCTGATCTTCAGCTCCACGAAGGAGCCCACGACGGCGCGCGCAGCGAGGAGCTCGTTGATGACCGAGCCGAAGAGCACCGCCTCACCCCTGCTGGCGAAGCGCGACTCCTCGAGGTCGAGAAGCACGCTCACGCCGCGCAAGGTGGCCCCGTCGAAGGCTCGCCGCACCGGCGAGGTCTCGAGGTTCAGGATCGCGTCGATGCGCTTGCTGTTGGCGGTGGCGCGAGGGTCGGCGATGCCGGCGAAGTCGTAGAGCGAGAGGAGGTCTCGAAGCGCCTGCGCGTCCTGAAATGCATCAGGATCCGCGAAGAAGTGGTGGATGAGGGCCGAGAGCTGCTCGGGCTCCCCGGGCGGCGAAGTGGGAGGCGTCGCCGGCAAGAGGTTCTTGAATGGGGCCGGAACGGGCGACCGGGACGCGGGCAGGGAGATGTCTCCGGTTCGGACCTGCCCCGCGAGCGCTCGGTTGGAGCTGGTCAAGGCGACCGAGAGGACCTCGGGCGAGAGTTCGGGCGTGACGCCGCGCGGGGTGGTCGCCGACAAGTAGGTGTTCAGCCCCGGCGCCGATGGCGCGAGCTCCCGGCGAATCCAGGAGAAGGCGACGCCGGAGTCCGAGTCCAGGGCGTGGTCGTAGCTGTGGAAGGGCGGAAGCTCGTGCCGGCCGCCGGCCGACCGGAGACCCACGACCGAGTCCACGCTATGGACCTCGGCATGGTTGTGGTCGACCCCGGCGGGCCGAAGCAGGTGCTCGGAGCCCGGGAGGTCGCTTCGAATGGGCTCCGCGTTTGCCGCGAAGAGGTTGATCACCGGGGAGCAGTGAAGGCGGAAGGTTCCCGGGCCCAACCGCCCTGGGAGGTCGAGCGACCTGTCGAAGCGAAATGCGAGCTCGAACCGTTCCGGTACGAGGCCGCTGATTTGAGGCAGTGGCCGCAGATCCACGAAGAGAAACTTCTCTGGCATCGTGAAGTACTCTTGCAGGACCCGGTAACCCTCGGGCGCCAAGCGTGGCCACGGAAGGAGCGCGTGGTCGCTGGCGAAGCCCACCGGCTGAATGACCTCCGGTCCGAGCTCAAGTCCCTGCCCCGAGCCGTCGAGTCCGCGCACCGATACACCGCGGCAGTGGCGCAAGAGCCAAAGCCAGAGCGTCGTGGTCACCGCGAATTCGCCATGAAGGAAGAGGCGGATTCCTCGCTCCCCGGAGATGTGGGCAAGTCCTCCAGGAGCTGCGCGGAGAGCCAATCGCAGCAAGCCCCCGCTCGGCGCATTGTCGATGGAAGAATTCTCCAAGGTCAACGGCAAGAGGTCGCATGGCCAGCCAAGACGAAATCGGCAGGAGGTTCCTTCAATCGGAATCGAGGCGACCTCGTACCCGGCAGGAACTTGCTGACGCCCGCGAAGCTTTGCAGTATCGGGGGAGAATTCCAGTACCGAGCAAGCCGGGACCGAGCGCAGGTAGTGCGGAAGGAAGCTCGCGCAAATGGCACGAACGGATTCGGGCGCCTCGGCATCGAGGCGCTCGTGGACCTTCGCCGTCAGGAAGGCGATCCCTTCCTCGAGCCGCGAAACATCGGGGTCTTCACTTCGCCCGGTGAGCATCCCGGCCGTGTTGGGGTGCGCTGCGGCGAAGCGCGGGCCCTGGTCGCGAAGGAAGCGCAGCTCCCTGGGATAGAGGCGGCTGAACAAAGTGGACTCCGTTGGAGGCGATGTGCTCAACATCGTAATGGCAGAAGGCCAAGGCGACAAGTGATGCGCGCCGTGTCGATTGACAGGGGGCGCCAGCCTCTGCTACGCACCGGCCGCAAACGAGATTTCATCGCCTCGCGCAGGAGTTCCAGAGGGGAGGCCTGCCCTGAATCGCCAACTGCCCCAGGAAAAGAGGCTCAGCGTCGCTTTACTGCGCTTCGCCGCGCCCATCGCGCGACAAAGGAGGGCCCGATGACCGCCCGCCCCTGGCCCGTCCTCCGCGATGCCCTGCATCGGTACGAGCTGCGGCTCTGGCTGCTGGAGGGCTCTCGTGTTGACAATGAGACATCCGCAGAAGTGGTCGATTTCGTCGACGAGCTGGAGGCGCAGGCGTTCTTGTTCGACCTCATGGCCGACGAGGCGAACCTCGACGTCGTGCGCGAGTTTCTGGCGGGCGATTTCGGGCGCCTGTGCTTCATTAGCGAAAGAAACCCCAGCGAGGAGCGCATCGCGAAGGTGCTCGCCTGGTCCATCATGCAGAGGGACCTACGCGTGCTTCGGTTCAACAGGCTCGTTCGCGAGGATGGGGCCGAGAAAGTAGGCAGGTCCGGGGGGCGTTCTCCATGACGCCGCGGATCGCTTGCGCGACAGGGTTTGGGCGGCGAAATGTTCAGTAAGTACTATCACGCCGAGCTGAGCTACATGCGCGAGTCGGGCCGGCTGTATGCCGAGAAGCATCCGAACACCCGGAGCCTCTTGGACGAGCGCGGGTCGGACCCGTCAGTGGATCGGCTCTTCCAGACCCAGGCCTTTCTCGCCGCGCGCCTGCGCATGCGGATCGAGAATGCCCCGGAGGCCTACCAGGACATCTGCGCGGCGGTCGCCCCCCAGCACCTTCGCTCCGTACCGGCCTGCACCATCGTCGAGGTGACGCCCGAGATGGGCACTTTGCGCGGGCGCAGGCGGCTCGACGCGGGCACCGAAATGGTCGCCAAGCCCGTGGACGGGACCGTGTGTCGCTTCCGGACGGCGGCCGCGCTGGACCTTTTGCCGCTCTCAATCGAGAAGGTCATCTTCCAGGGCCCGCGGACCGCCTCGCCCACGCTGCAGCTCCAGTTCTTCTCCAGCATGGCGGCCAAGTGCGGAGCTTTCGAGCCCGAGGGCGTCCGCCTATTCCTGCACGGCGACTTCGCCGTCACGAGCCACCTCTGGCTTTGGCTCGTGCGCTACTGCCGCGGCGTGGTGGTATCCGCGCTCGGCGCCGAAGGCGCGCGGGTGAATCTCGGCTCCCAGGCGGTCGTGCCCGCCGGGCTCGAGCCGGAGTTCTCGCTCCTACCTTGGCCGTCGAAAGGCCTCCAGGGCGCGCGGCTCCTGCAGGAGTACTATGCCCTCCCGGAGAAGCTCCTGTTCCTGGATATCCGCGGCCTCGATGCTGCCCAGGCCGCCGCCGGGCAGCGGTTCGAGATCGCCTTCCAGCTCACGAAGCCGATCGAGCTGTCGGGCCCCGTCGACGAGGGGACCTTTCGTCTCAACTGCGTCCCGGTCATCAATCTCTTCCGCGCTCGCACCATGCCGTTCGAGGTCGGAGGGGTTGGCCAGGAGCACGTGCTGCGACCCGAAGGGCTGCCCGAGGGCCATGCCGAGGTCTTCAGCGTGGACGCCGTCCAGGGCAGGGAGAGGGAGAACGAGGCACACACCGTCTACCTGCCGATCGCGTCTCGGCAAAGGGCGGGGAGGCCATGGACCCGTGCGCACTACCGCGTTCGGCGGGAGAGCTCGGTCTTGGGCGACGCGGTGGACACCTACCTCTCGCTGGGCCTCGGGCGCCACGCGCCACCGATGCCCGACGACGAGACGCTCCTGGTCGAGCTCACCTGCACCAACGCGTCTCTCCCGGGAAGGCTTCGAGTCGGCGACATCAGCGAGAACGACCTGGCGATGCAGGCGTGCTACCGGAACCTCATCCCGGTGACGGCGCCCGTCCTGCCGCGTCTGAACGGCGAGATCAGCTGGGACCTCGCCTGCCAGAGGAATCGCGGGGCGTCGGCCTTCGACAAGACCAGCGCGCTCCTGGCGACCCTCGCGCTCTACGACTTCAACGCGCGAGGCAGTGGCCAGACGCTGAGCTCCAGCCGGAAGTGCGTCGGGGCCATCCAGTCCAGCAAGGCGCATCACGTGCGCCGCTACGTCGACGGCATCCCGACCCTTGGCATCCGAACCGAGCTCGAGGTCGATGAAGTAGCCTTCGCGAGCCCGGGGGAGGCGTTTCTCTTCGGTAGCGTGTTGCTGGAGCTCTTCGCCTCGTACCTCACCATCAACTCCTTCGCGGAGCTTGAGATGAAACTGCTGCCGTCCGGGACCGAGCTCTCCTGGCCAGCGAAGCAGGGACGATTGCCCCTCGCATGACGAAGCGCCGCCAAGACACCACCCGGGAGGAACCATGCAAGCCGAGGAAGACGACGGACGCGTACTCGAGAAGGTCGAGGCGAGCTTTCGTGTCGAGATGGGCGGCGCCTGGGAGGAGTGGGAGGTGGCCGAGTTCCGCGTGAACGAGAGCATCAGCGAGCCCTACTACGGGGTCGTCGAGATCAGCCGGAAGTCGAGGGACGAGGACTACGCGAAGTGGCTCGGGCGCTCGTGCTTCCTGGAGCTTCGGCGCGGCTACGACCGCCGCCGCTACTTCAAAGGCCTGGTGTTCCGGGTCGAGTGCCTTGAGGCCGAGGACGGCTACGACGTCGCCCTGGTCGAGTTCGGGGCTGCGCTCGCGGCGCTTGCCCAAGGCGAGGACAGCCAGATCTTCGAGAACCGCACGGCGCCGGAGGTCATCGACGAGGTCTTGAAGGAGGGGCTTGAGCGGTTCGGCCGGAAGGCCCGTCTCTCCCTCAGCCGCACCTATGCCCGCCGGGAATACTGCGTGCAGTGGAAGGAGTCCGACCTGAACTTCGTCCGGAGGTTGATGGCCGATGAGGGGCTCGGCTTCTACTTCGACCAGGGCGCGGACGCGAAGGGCGACAAGGAGACGCTGGTCATCGTCGACAACAACGACGCCTACCCCGAGATCGAGACGATGGGCAGCGTCCAGGAGGTCGAGCCACTTCAGGACATCCCCTCGTCCGCGACCAATGACGCGACGAAGGCGGACTTCAGGGCCAGGATCATCGACGACGCGACTGGCGAGCCGATGCCCCGGGTCAAGATTGGGATTCGGCTCGCGGACGGCTCCATCCGCAACCTCGTCAGCGGTGGCGACGGGTTGGTAGAGGTGCTCGATGTCGAGCCTGGAAGCCACACCCTGAACGGCGCTGCCGCTGGCGCCACGGTGCGCGACGTGCTCGAGGTCGTAGCGCTCGGCGAGTCCTCGGAGGCGAACGGAGCAGCATCGGGCGTCAGCGCCTCGAAGGGGCCGGGGAAGACGACCCGGCGGCATACAGCCGACGCTTCAACGGGCCCGTCGTCGTACAACCTGGTCGTGATCGAGCAGCACCGAGTGAAGACAGGCGAAACCCTTGAGAAGATCGCCGCTCAGTACGACCTCAGCCGCGCGACGCTCGCCCACTTCAACTGGGGCGTGTACTCACCGGAGGAGGTGGAGGAGAAACTTCGAGACGAACTCGGGTGCACGCAGAAGGACGCGAACGGCCGGTACCTGCTTACTGACGATGCGGACCCAGGGCTGCTCTTCATCCCGAAGGCTTGGAGCGAGTCAGGGCTGTCGACCGGGGAGCAGCACACGGTCCGGGTACGCGCGCCGGAGGAGGGGCTGCAGGACCTCGTGCTCGAGCTTCAGTACGACCCGGACGACCCGCCGGAAGAGAGCGTCAAAGGCGGCACGCTGATCCTCGAGACCGAGGATGGGAGCTGGACGCACGAGCTGCCAATTGGTGCCCTCTCGGAGGTGCAGCCGCACGTCTTGAAGGCCTCCTTCCCAGCGCCACCAGTTGGCTGCCGCCTCGGTCTAATCCTCGACCTGAACGACGGCCGAGAACGGGTCGACCTCTTCGCGGACGTCGACGCCAGCACGGAGGAAAGCCTGGTTCTGATCCCAAGGAGCTTCCCCGCGCGGCTGCTGCGCGGGAAGAAGTTCCTTCGAGTGCGCGCACTGCCGAACCACAGCAAGCTCGACCTGCCGCCACAGAAGTCACTTGGGCTGCTGGCCTACGAGGAGCCCGTCCGTGTCTCGGAGCCAATCGCCGACCTCACTCTCTCGCCAGGGGCGATTGTATTCCCACCTCGAACTGCCGGCGGCGCCTACCCGGTGTTCGAGGTTGGCCCGCCCATGCACCCGGAGATTAACCACGACCATGGGTTTCTCGATAATCATGCGGACAGGGCGGATTTCACGCATCCCGGCAAGTGCTATTTGGACAACAGCAAGAGGCGTGAGCCGACGTGGGAAGATCGGAAGAAGCTAGCCCGGTGGCGAATTGCGCTCGGCCTGGCGGAGGCGGGTCATGTGACGCCTGCTGCTCTGGTGCCGAAATCGATCGCCGAGGAAGCGAATCTGGCGAGAGAGCTAAAAGATGGCCTGCCCGCATACCACCATTTTCAGTACGGAGACGGCAAGCCCAGAGCGGTCGACTACGAAAGTTTTCTTGCTGCCAAAGATGACGGATATGTCAAAGGTGATGCCTCGGGCGCGAAGATCCTCGATTCAGCAATTGAAGACACCCGCGCCGCGGCCATCGAGCTGGACGAGATGCAATTCCCGGGCAGCCCGGGACGCCGTCGCTTCGAGATGCGAAGTCAGGTGATTACGGTTTGCAAAGAGAATCCCCGCTATCCATACCCAGTCACCCAGAACTGGCAGAAAGCCATTGGGGGTCACCCGATTTGGATCACTGCAGCTGTCGAGGTCGACGCCGATCCCGCGACGAAGCGCAGGGACTTCCGTGTCATGATGAGGATCCATGCGGAGGACATGTACAACTTCGATCCCGGCAAGAGAGATATTGCTACTGGGATCCTGGATGATGCGAACGGCCTCTTCGAGATCACTGGACTGGCAAACGAATACTTGAACACCGGCGAAGCCAATCGAACGATCTCATTCTCCGTTTCGCTCGATCCGGCTCCTGACAAGCGCATGAGACCCGGCGACGAATCGATCGTTGGCGGCAATGAGGCGCGATAGCTCGGAGACGAATGCCATGGATCCGCGAAAAGCTGACGTACGAAGGCCACGCCTATCGGCATTGTTGTGCATCGCAATGGTGGGGGCTCTTGCCTCATGTGAGTTCATTGCAGAGCAGCTGAGTGACGTGCCGCCGCAGGTGCGCACTGACGCGGCGCCGCTGCTGGCAAGGCTTGCGCTTCCCCCGACGACCTCCGCGGTTCGTTGGATTGCAGTGACCTCACACAATGGGACCTCCCGGATTCCAGGAGTGACCGACGGCGTCTTCATCTTTGCCTATATCGCCCTGACGCAGAACGAATGGGCCATCTTGAACAAGGGTGTTGAGCAGAGCTCCGTCGTGGCGACCGCGAAGGCCCCAGAGAAGATCTGGCGGTACATTCTCCCTGCGCCAGTTCTTGCTGCGGGGAAGAAGGTAGGCGATGAGATCGCAATAACGGGCGTCGCGACGGATTCCAGCCGGCTGTTGAGAGAGAAGCCTAAAGTGTACTTTGAGCAGGCGATACGTGTCGAGGACGCACTGGTAATGGAGCTCTTCGTTCCGAACGGGCAGTGAGAATGACTCAGTGCATGGAGCTCGCATACCTGTCGATTCAATTTGCGGTTCGATTCGCACCAGTTGAGTTCCGAAGCCACAGGGGACGACTGATGGCCCACGACGCCCACGACGAGGAGGAAACCCCAGGTCCCTGAGGGGCTCGAAACCGTCTTCAAGACGGCAAAGGGTGCAGCCTGGGGGCGAGTGGGAAGTGCCCAAGCATAGGACGGATTCCAGAGTGTGCTGCCGCGAGGAGGACCACGCAAATGTCAGACAAAAAGAACGAGCCCATCCCGGTCAGCAAAGTTTCTGGCGGTCGTGAGACCGTCGGAGAGTTCAGCTCAAAGAACGAGCTCGGGCCGACGCACGTCGCGGTGTGGGAGTACGACTGGACGCATGCGGCGGACGAGGACAAGCCAAAGCACGAGCTCGGGAAGGGCCACGCGAGCGGGTACAAGAGGAAGATCTTCCACCATTCGCAAGGGGTCGAGGTCGGCGGGTACAAGCGAGGGAGCGAGCGGGCCTACACGGAGTTGTACGTGAAGGAGGAGGCCCAGCACCTGCTCGAGCAGGCGCAGGTCAGGCAAAAGACGTTCTCGGGCACCAGCAACGTCCTTTCGCTTCAAACTGGAGGGAAGTTCTCGCTGGAGTTGGAGCAAGCCGCCAAGTACCTCTCGCTCAAGACTCAGCACGTCGGCCACTTTCCGAAGTCCGGGCATCGAAAGAGCACGCTTGCGCCCGGCGAGGTGGCGGGGCGTGAAGGCTTCCGAAACAGCTTCGAGTGCCTGCCGCTGCCCGTGCCCTACAGAACGTACACCCCAATACCTCGACCAAAGATCGAAGGCTCCGTGCTCGCGACGGTCGTGGGCCCCAGCAGCCAGGACGTCCACACGGACCCCCACGGCCGCGTGCGGATCCGATTCCACTGGGACCGCAAGTCCAAGAAGGTCGACTCGAGGCGCCTGTGTTGGGCGCGGGTCTCCCAGGCCTGGGCGGGCATGGGCTTCGGCACGATGTTCATCCCGCGAATCGGGATGGAGGTCATCGTGCACTTCATCGAGGGCGATCCCGATTGGCCGATCGTCATGGGCTGCGTCTACAACGACGTCAACTATCCGCCGCTCCAGCTCGACGATGACAAGGCCAACGACCAGACCAAGAGCATCATCCGAACGCGCACGGCTCCTCAGGAGAAGGGGAAGCCGGTTGGCTACAACTCGATCGAGTTCGAGGACATGGCGGACCAGGAGATGTTCGCCATGCATGCGCAGCGGGACATGATGGAGGAAGTGCTCCATGACCACGAGGTCACGGTCAAGAACGACGAGACGATCGCGGTGGAGAGGCACCAGTCGGAGACCATCGGCGGCGATCTGGCCCTTACGGTGAAGGGCGCGCGAAGCGCGAGCGTGGCGAAGAATGATACGCTAAGTGTCGATGGCAGTCGCTCCGCCTCCATAGCAAAGAACGATGGACTCAACGTGGAAGGCAGCCTCTCGGTCTCCGTGACGAAATTGGTCACGCAGACCTACCAGGCGGACCATCAACGCTCGGTTACGGGGAGTCAGACGCTCTCGGTCGACAAGGACAAGAAGGAGAGCATCAAGGGCGCATACGAGCTCGCGACGGACAAGAAGTACGAGCTCAAGCAAGGCGCGACGACGTTGATGCTGGAACAGGACAAGGTCCTGCTGAAGGGCGGAGGCACCATCAAAATTCAGCGCGAGAGTGCCGTGATCGAGATCGCCTCCAATGGGGAAATTACGATCAATACCGGTGAGGCAGTCAAGATCAGCGGAGGGGGGGCGACTATAACAATGAAGGGCGGGAAGGTCGTGGTTGACTCGAGCGATGTTGATATTGGGTCGTGAACCCGGACAACAAGGATTCGGAGGCGCACAGTGGATGGCAAACACGAGAAGGGTGAAGGGGCGAAAGTGACGTCGCTTTCCTCGCGGCGGTCTCACTCGGCTCAAAGGCCGAGGGCGACTGGGGTAACGATTGGGCGGATCGCTGGGGTTTCGGAGAGCGGTCTTCCGCTTGTCGAGTTCGAGGGGAGCGGGACCGGTCCCTTGGCGGCGCGGTACTTGATGCCGAACCTGCCGGAAGCGCTGGCATCATTGACCGCGCGGCGTCAGGAGGTGCTCTTGAACTTCGAGAACGACGACACCTCGCGACCCATCATTGTCGGGTTCCTTCAACCGATGGAGGGCGGCGAAAAGCCTGTCCCCGCGCATGCCACGGGCTCGGCTTTTCCGGAGGTCGTTGTCGTGGATGGCCAGCGCCTTCGTATCGAGGGCAAGGACGAGATCGTGCTTTCGTGCGGGGAGGCGAGCATCACCTTGAGGCGCAACGGCAAGGTCATCATCAACGGCACCCACCTCGAGCTCGAGTCGCTCGGCGCGAATTGGATTCGCGGCGCGGACGTCCAGGTCAATTAGTAGATCATGAAGCCTCCTGCTCATTCGAAGGTCCTCAGGCCGATGCTCGAGGATCACCTCGACGCCGCAGCGTCGCTGGCGCGCGCCTGGGAGCGCGCCCTGGTCTCGCCGCGTTACACGATTGGGGAGATTGCCGCTGGGCCGGAGGAGCGTCTCCTGGGGGATTTGGAGGGCCTGGCCCTGGGAGACGCATCCGCCGTCGAAGAGCTGATGCTGCCAGCGCTCGAGAGCGGCGAGCCCAACCGGGCTTTCGCGGCCGCGGTAGCACTGCTCGAGGGTGGCGGAGAGTCGTGTGCGGAGCTCGTCAAGCGCCTCGGAAACGCCAAGGGCGCTGCGCCGCTGAAACGTGCAATGGGCTTGACGACGTCATCACAGGTCAACGTCCTTCTGCGCGACGTCGCGGCGCACGCGGGAGACCCGGCGCAGGTTGCCTCAGCGCTGGAGATCCTCGCCTTCCGTCAGGCGAGGCTCGGGCCGGAGCTCAGAGACCTGCTTCTCGCCAACGACGCCGGCGTCCGGGCCGCCGCGTTGCGTGTGGCGCGCGGCCCGGCTCCGGCTGGAGTACCGGTAGGCGCCCTCGTGTCCAAGGCTCTGAGCGCGGCAGAGCCGGAGGTCCGAGCTGCGGCGATGGAGTTGGGGATGATACACGGCTCGCGGCTGGCTTGGAGCGTGGCGCAGAAGGCAGTCGAGGCCGCCGAGCCTGGAGCTGGCGAAGCGCTGCTCGTATTGGCGGCCAGCGGGGAGCCTGGGGACGTCTCGCGGCTGGCGGAGCTCGCGAGCGTCGACGCGCATCGGACCAAGGCGCTGTTCGCCTTGGGGTTCACCGGCAGCTCGACGGGAGCGGAGGTGTGCCTCGGCGCGATGCAGGACCCGAAGGCGGCGAAAGTCGCTGGCGAGGCGTTCTCGGCGATCACGGGGTTGAAGATCGAGGGCGAGTACGTCAGGGCCGAGGAACGGAATAGGCGAAGGGAGCCGATTCCCTTCGAGGACGAGGACCTCGACGCCAACCTGGTGCCCGGACCAGAGGACGAGCTCCCGATGCCCGACATGGAAAAGGTGAAGCGGTGGTGGGGCGCCAATCGGTCGCGCTTCCAGGCGACGACGCGCTATCTCGACGGAGAACCGTTGGATGCCGCGGCGCTGCTCAGGGGCTTCGAGTCTGGGTCGGCCCGTCGCAGGCCTGGTCTGGCGCTCGAGCTGGCGATCCGAACGCGGGGCGAATGGAACGTCGAGACACGGCATTGGGCTCACGTGCAGATCGCCAAGCAATCCGCCGCGGCAGTGAAGCCACCGGTGATGCTGCCCTTCGGGCGGCTCCTGACCGTGTGAGGTCAACGATCAATGCTTCAGATTGAGAACAAGACAGGCTTCGTTCCGGGGCTGTTCGTGTTCCCGGACCCGGACGGCGTCGACACCGCTTACTTCGCTCTGAAAGCGACCTTTGAAGTTCGCCTCGGGGCGGTGCGACTGGCGGGGCAACAGGCGCCGTTGGTCCTGGCTGACGAGCACTGGGGCGAGCCTGGCGCCTCGAGCATCAAGCGCGCGAGCGAGGCGCACCCATGCAAGCCGGGTACGGACGTCGTCGTGCTCGGAAGCGCCTACGCTCCGCGAGGCAGACGGGCGCCCAGCTTCGACATGTCGGTGGGGGTGGGGAGGGTCGCCAAGACGCTGCGCATCTTCGGCGATCGGGTGTGGGAGAAGGGCCTGGTGAGGCTCTCGCCATCGGCGCCGGAGCCGGTGGAGAAGGTGCCGTTGGTGTACGAGCGCGCCTACGGCGGAGCCCACGCGCCAGAGGGCGCCTCCGCGCTGTTCGAGCCACGCAATCCAGTGGGGGTCGGGTTCGCCGGCAAACGAGCCAGACGGGAGCTGGAGGGCCAGCCGCTTCCGAACATCGAGGACCCGGCGGACCTGCTGGAGACGCCTGGAGATCACCCCTGCCCCGCTGGCGTGGGCTTCGTGGCGCCGAGCTGGCAACCCCGGCTCGCGTACGCGGGCACCTACGACGAGGCCTGGCAGAAGAAGCGGGCGCCGTACCTGCCCCAGGACTTCGACCCCCGCTACTTCCAGGCCGCGCACCAGGACCTGGTGTCCCCCTCGTACCTGCGCGGCGGTGAGCCCGTGGAGCTCGTCAATGCCTCCCCGGAGGGCACCCTGCGCTTCGCACTGCCGGCCGTCGAGCTCGATGTCGTGGCACGCCTTGCCGGCGCCGAGCACCGTGTCGCGGTGAACCTGGAGACGCTCTTGCTCGAGCCCGATGCAAATCGGCTCTCGATGCTTTGGCGAGGGGCTCTGCCGTGTGACAAACAAGCGCTTCACCTCGAGAGCGTGATGTTCCAGGTGAAGCGACTTCAGGGGGTGGTCTCGTGACCGGTGCGGCTGCGCCATTGCCAGCGGAGATTGTGTCAGTGGGACTCGTGACTCCGCTCGGACTCCAGGCAGCGCCGGTGAGCGCCGCGGTCAGAGCCAGGCTCAGCCGTGCAAGGAAATCTTCCGTCATGAGCAAGGTGGTTGGCCGGCAGACGATGCACTTTGTCGACCCGGACTATCTGGAGCCCTTGAACCCTGCACTCTCGCCGAACGGAATGACCTCTCCGCACGAGCGAATGCTGAGGCTTGGCGGGAGCGCGCTCGCTGAAGCTGCCGCCCTTGCTCCGGCCCCCGTGCCGCTCTTGCTGGCGTTGCCGGAGCTGATTCCAGGAGGTCGCGACGTGATTGGCCCCTCCTTTCCTCGAGAGCTCGCCATCCAATCGGCAGTCAAAATCGACGAGCAACGCAGCGCGGTCTACCGGAGAGGAGGAGCGAGCGCGTTGTTTGCCCTGCGTGACGCGCTCGTACTCCTCGCGAGCCGGGCGGTGTCGCACGTCATCGTTGGTGGCGTCGACACCTTTGTCGACGCGGCGAGGCTGTGCACGCTGGACTCCCAGGATCGGCTCTTTGGGCCCACCTCGCGCCTCGGATTCATGGCAGGCGAGGGCGCCGGGTTTCTGCTGCTTCGCTCGGCACAAGAGCCAGGCCATTTCCAGTCCAGGCCGCGCACGGAAGCTCCGGCTCTCGCAAGAGTGCTCGGAGTTGGTACCGGGGAAGAGAGGGGCCATCGCTACAGCAAGGAGCCCTACAGAGGAGACGGGCTTGCCGAGGCTTTCGAGGGGCTCTTTCAGGGCCTGCCGTCAAATCAACCGAGGGTGCGATGCGTGTACGCTGGCTTCAACGGCGAGGAGATGCCGGCAAAGGAGTGGGGCGTCGCGTACACGCGCAACGCCGAGCACTTCGCCGACGACCTTCAAGTGGAGCATCCAGCCGAGTACCTCGGTGACTCGGGCGCAGCGCTCGGCGCGATCATGCTTGGGGTCGTAGCGCTGATGATCGCCAAGGGTCATCTCCCTGAGCCTCGGCCGATCTGGGCCACCGAGGATCCAGGTCCCTGCCTGGTGTGGTCAACGTCCGATCGCGAGCTGCGGGGTGCGGCGCTCCTGCAGTGGTAATCGAGATCGCGGAAGGAGGAGGCTGATCATGGCAGTCACGGCAAATGGAAGAGGCATCGCTCACGCAGGCAGCAACGGGCAGAGCATCGTGTTTCCGGATGTCTGCAAGACCCCGTCGCCAGGCGGTCCGATACCAATTCCCTATCCGAACATCGCGCGGTCGGCGGACGTTACCGGTGGACCGAAGTCCGTGAAGGTCCAGGGGAAGATGCCGGCCGTCAAGGGAGCGAAGTACGGCCAGTCGACGGGGGACGAGGCCGGCACGGCCGGCGGCATCATGAGCAGCACGACCAAGGGTGAGGCTGAGTTCATGATGTATTCGTTCAACGTGAAGTTCGAGGGAAAGAACGTGTGCCGCCTCGGCGATGCGCTGTTCCACAACAAGAAGAACGGAATGGGGTGAGCCGATGGAAATCGGTGAAACAATCTCGCCACCGCAGCTGCCCTCCCAAGGGTTGGATAAAGAGTGCCCCTTCGAGCACAATCCGCCGCCAGAGGACAAGACGAAGAATGAGCTCGGTGGAATTGGCTCGGTTCTCGGGACCAACATGGCGGAGGGCGTAGGGGTGGGCGTTCATTCGTACGGTGATGGGCCGAAGGATCCGGATCCCTGGAAGGCGGGAGTTCGGTCGGTGACCATCAAGGTCGCAGGCGAGGTCGTAAAGCTTCGGGGCGAGCCCCTGCCGTACCCGGTCACCTGTGCTGCACATCACCTGATTCCGGCCCAGGAGTCGCTGAAGGGACACCGGATTCTAAACTTCATGTGCAAGAAAGGGGAAAAGCAGGACTTCCTCAATCGCAAGTCGAAAGCTCCAGCGGCAGTCGACGGCTCAATGGTGTGGGGAAATATTGGATACAATGTCAACGGTTGCCAGAATGGCGGATGGCTGCCCGGGAACTACGCGGTAGGCGGTGGAAGGAGGGCCGTGGAGATCTGGAAGAATCGAACCTCCGATAGGCGGACTACATACTCCGACAGAGAAGCCGCGGAGAACTGGGCGGCGGCTCTGGACTTAAGCGCGGATGCCTGGGCACCCAAGGCTGACGACGAGGAGAACGAGGGCCCGCAAGGGGAGGCCCTCGTGGAAGCACTGCTGAGCGTTGGATATCCGGACTACGCGCTTGCGGGTGCCAACTTCAAGATCGACCCAGCCAATCCGAAATGGGCCTACGTCAAGGCCTCGATGGATGCGGCTCGCGGGCAGTTCCACGATCGACATCTAGAATACAGTAAGGAGGTAAAGAAGTATCTTGACAAAGTGGCTAATGCTTACGAGCTCATGCTTAAACGTTCCAAGGAAGAAAAGTGCGGATGCGAGAAGTGTAGAGTTGCGGAGCGACCGAGCGGGGCGCCGAAGGACTCCGGCCTCGTTGGGCCGCCTCTGGGCCTTGTTTCCCGGCTTGTGCAATGCAGTGAGTTTTTCCGACGGCACCTGTCGCCTGAGACGCAGCTGCTAACCATCAACATCTACACTTCAAATTGGGTCAAGAAGTGGTTTGAGCCAAGACTCTCTTCCGTCAAAGAGAGAAAGTGAGGAGCTAAATGGCAAAATACTACGTGCTCGACTGCTACGGTTCGGACCTGGAACCCACTAGGTCGGGATGCTCTATGGTGGAGCACTATACTCTCGAGGTGAAGCCAGAAGCCAATAACCTAATTTGGACTATGGGTGCGCTTCTTACGCCTGGGGCCAAATGGAAAAACGACCGTTCCCCTGTCGAGCCCATTGAAATAGCGACCGAGCCTAAGGAAGAGGAGGAGGGCGTGGAGTCGGCTTACCCTGAGCTCACATGGGTCCCAATTCCACTTATGAGCCGTCGGCTGGTCAGCGCACTCGAGAATGCGGGCGTGCATCACCTTCAGACATTCGAGACAGTCTTGACGAACGTCGAAGGCAGCAATCCGCCTCCACGCAACCACTACTTGGCCGTGAATGTCCTGGGCCTGGTGGCGGCGGCAGACATGAAGAAGTCAAAATTCCCTGCGGGAACGGAGGAGACGCTCATTTCGATGGACTTCGACTCCTTGGCGATCGACGAAGCGAAGACCATGGGGTTCCTTATGTTCCGCTTGGCGGAGAACACCAGTGCGGTATTGGTGCATGAAAGGGTGAAGAACATGGTGCAGGAGGCCGGCATTGACACGCTGAGCTGGATTCCGCCTGAGCGCTGGGCGGGATAGCCTGGAGGGTCCCCGGAGGGTCCCCGGAGGCCAAACGCTGAGGACGGACCAATGGTCCGTGGAGTCCGATGCCGTTCGTAAGTAAGCGGGCGGCCTGGGCCTGGAAGCGGGACGGCGAGCGTGCTCGCGGCCCCCGCGGCACGCGGGCTTTGCGCCGGTCTTCCTCCGGCGAGCCTGGCGCGGCGCGCGAACCCAAGCGCTGCCCGCGAGCCGGCCGGCGAATGCCCGTCGCGCCCCAGCATGCCCCGTGTCCGACGGTCCCGCGTCGGTGACGGTCGAGGGGCAGATGCCGGCGACCAAGGGAGCGAAGTACAGCCGTTCTTCGGGTGACGAAGCGGGGAGCGCTGGCGGCGGGGGTTGTGAGCAGTCCTCAGATGGATGCCGCCGAGTTCGTCATGCATTCATTCGACGTGCAGTTCGAAGGGAACGGCGTGTGTCGGTTGGGGGATCCGCTCACGCATAATAAGAAGAACGCGGTCGGATAGAACACAATCACTTGATCCGTAGCTTCATGACCATTCCGCTTCCGTAGTTCGTCCAATAGACGTTCGCGTCGTCGACGGCGATGTGAGTGATCGTGCCCTGCCCGGAAGCGATGGTTGTGGTTGCTCCGCCGCCCAAAGGCATCCTCATGATTGTGCTGCCAGTGCCATTGATCGCCCAGTAGACGTAGCTCGCGTCAACGGTCAGGTCGGCGGGGTTGCCAGGCTGGGTGGAGAGGTTCGTGAGGGTTCCACCGGTTTGCGCGCACTTCATGACCGTTCCATCACCGTTGTTGGCCCAGTAGACACTCGAGGCGGCCAACGCTAGGCCGGTGGGATTGTTTTGGCCCGTGGCAATCGACATCGGCATCACTCCTTGACTGCCGGTAGTGACACCGGAGTTGGTAAGCCAGAACACCGCATTACCACTGATCGCAATGCTGCCGGGGGAGCTCTGGCCGGTAGCGATGGTGGAGGGGATGCCGCCGCCCAAGGGCAAGCTCATGACTGTGCCGCTAATTCTATTGGTCCAGTAGACGCTGGTGTCGCCGACGGCGATGCCGTTCGGGGAGTCCTGATTCCCTAGCAGCACTGTCGGCGCGCCGCCAGTCAAGGGCGCAGACATGATGTCGCCGATGGTGACCCAGTAGACGCCGGTGCCGTTGACGGCGATGCAGTTCGAGTCTCCATGACTGGTGATCAGGCCAGTGGCGATCGGCGTAGGCGTGCCTCCGCCCACGGGTACCGTCATCACCGAACCATGGAGGGACCCACTGTTCGTCCAGTAGACATTCGTGCCATAGACCGCAATGCAGTTGGGCGTGATCTGTGACGAGGCCAGGATTACCGGTGATTGGCAGGCGCCGGCCGCGCAGGGGCCTGATGAGCAAGCAACAGCGCTACCCCAGTGCCCGGTTGCATCGCAGGTCTCAGTGCCGGTCATGTCAGCAGTGCATCGGGTCTGCTCTGGCGCACAAACACCGGCGTCGAGCTGCCCGGCATCGCTGGGATTGCCGGCATCGCTGAGGCTGCCGGCGTCGCTGAGGCTGCCGGCGTCGCTGGGATTGCCGGCGTCGCTGGGGCTGCCGGCGTCGCTGGGGCTGCCGGCGTCTTCCCGTGGCGGAAGTACGCCGCCGTCGGCCAGCTCATCAGCAGAGACGCAGAATCCCTTGTAGCAGGCGTTCGGCATACCCGTCGCGTTCGCGCTGCAGTCATGGTCCGTCTTGCACTGACCCGGAATTGTGTCGTCGCATGCAGAGAAGAAGCAAACGGTGATGATCAGCAGGCGTTTCATGGTTCCCTCCAGTTCGGCGCAAATAGGGCGACCTCGCAAAAGGCGCGCGAGCAGCAGCGGACCTTGGGGAACCCTTCCAGTATGTGTTGATCCAACATTCGGATGCCCATTGGAGATCCTAGAGGCAATGCCAGTCATTTAAGCCTTCCCCCGGCGTGACGCTGGACGACCGTGATTCCTGGCATAATTGCTCATCTTGATTTTGACATGCCTTGGGTAGCGCCGCTGGGTTCTGCGCTCGGGCAGAATCAGGAGGCGAAGGTCTCGCTCCATGCTCGCGAGCCGGCGCGGAAGGGCCCCGGGGGCGGTGGCCCACGAGGCGAGGCAGAAGTTCCGGATGAGTTGCACTGAATGGAGGAAGCTAATCCTACGAGGGTCGAGCCCGGCGTCGTGCGCTACGCGAGCCATCTCGACTCGGACGAGGTTGTAGGCGATGGCGACTCCGGCGATTTCCTGTCGAATGCCTCGAGGTGTCTTGCTTCGAAGGGCCTCCTCGCGTTCGAGCAGGTGCGTTTTGAGCTCGTCGTACGCGATCTCGAGCTCCCAGCGTTCGTGGTACAGGGCGCCGATTTCCTTCGCGGGATATTTCTCGGAGTCCAGCAGGGAGGTGACGACCTTGGTCGGCCGATAGCCTTTCACTTGGAACGAGACCATGCGCGCGACCAGCTTGGCGGGGAGCGACGGGTGCTTCTTGATGAGTGCCGGGGAGGGCTCGAACTCGACAAGCTCATCCCCTTTACCAAGCTGCTTGAGCGTCCGCCAGGTCAACTTGCTGCTGAACCGGATCATCCAATGACGCTCGCCCTGGGGAGCGGGTTGCCCCAACAAATGGAAGAGCCAGAACGAGACATAACCTCGGTCGAGGATGGTGAGCGACTGGGCCGGGACCTGTGCCCAAAGAGCTTCAGCCACGGAGAGCTCTCCGTCATGGTAGCCGCCGACACTCATTGCCGTGAGTACGTGCGAGGTGAGCGCCATCAGCGCAACAACCCGCACCTGCGGGTAGCCCGACGTCGAGCGAGCGGAACCGGGTCGACCGAACTCTCTCTCATTCTCCTCGGTGTCGGGCACGCGCAGGCACGTCCCATCGGCGCCAAAGAGCTGCAGGCCGTGCCATCTTTCCTTGTCCGCTTCTTGACGGCCCCACGCCTCGCCAGTGAGCTCGAAGAGCCTTTGAACCGCTTCGACCCCCAGTCTTTCTCGAGCAGGAGGAATCGCGCTGTTCGCGACGCCCGCCCCCGTTTGTCCCTTGGGCAACGCAAGGTCGAGATGCTCGACAACCTCAGCAATGGAGCGGTCGCGGAACAATCCCATGCCGATGACCATCCAGAGCGCTTTGTCGATCGGCAGCTTTCGACGGCGCATGGTGGCGAAGCCGTCAGCGAGCTTGAGGGCCTCCTCCAGCCACTCCGGCTTAATGTTTTTGGCGAGCGCCGAGAAGGCCGCCGGGACAAAGGCTGCTACTTGCTCAAATGCGGAACTGAAGGATGGCACGCGAACGCTCCAAGCGAAGGAGCGGCCAGTATGCCAATCCAAATGCGCCCGCACAAGGGGGGCGAAATCCCGCAGCAATTTCGATCTCTTAGCCTTCTATCAGACTGGCATTGATCCTAGAGGCGTCAGTGTTCGAGGCTCAGAAGAGTAGTGCCAAGCCGTAAGGTCGGATCTCAAGGGTAGTGCCCGAGGCGCGAGCGGGACCGCCCGGAGATGGCCTGCTGTCCGGCTGTTTCGGGTCAGGGGACTCCGAACTGTGCTGTGTGAAGTAATCCACAGCGAACAAAGTGGCGGTGCCGATCGCGCACGCAGCGCCGCCTATGAGCAAGCCATTGCGCCAGCGCTCCTTGGCGAGAACAGCATCGGTGTCGGAGCTGTACTTGGGCAGGCTTTGCGTCGGCACTCTTCCGCCCCACGCGCTCCATTGGGCATTGAGGTTGGATCGGTCTGTATTCGCGGAGATGGCCATGACCAACCCCGCGACGCTCAGGGCGGCGGTCGTGCCGAGAGCCGTCCACTTTGCGACGCTCAGCGCGCGCGTGCCCTCGACAGGCTCAAGTGAGCGATGCGCGTCGAGCTGCGGTGCCAGGGCCGCAACCGTAAGGGGAGTGGGCTCCCCGCCTACGGCGAACCGCGCGAGGTCGAGGCAGGGGACCTCGAGCTTGCCGTCCGCGGGCATGGCGATCGCGGCGTGGCGCTCGATCTTTCCGGCGGCGGAGTCGAGGATTGCGAGGTGGACGTCTTGCGCATCGAACCAGAGGGCGGCGACCTTCCGAGGGCGCAGCCTCTGGGCCGCGAGTTGGAGGACCTTGAGCCGGAGCTCGGCTTCGGGAGTCGTGACGAACGCGGGCCCGCCCGCCAGGTCGAGTGCCCCCTCTGATTCGAGATCGACGACGACTCTCGTCTGGGCCCCCTCGCGGATCTGGACCTCGTGCGTGAAGGAGAAGAGCCGCGGCGCGTCCTGCCGGTCGGTGACGCGAAGGCGGTAGGTGCCGGACGGCAGCTTGATGGGCTCTCCGTTGACCTTGCCTCGCGGTGCGGCGTCGACCCAGACATAGCCCGTGGGGCACGCGGTGCTGCAGCTGACCAAGAGTTCGCCGCTTGCCGCGCGGCTTACCCGGGAGTGAACCTTGTCGAAGAGGGCGAGGACGACTGGATCGTCGGAGTGGCTTCTCGCCTGAAAGGCGGGGTAGGGGCGCACGATGGCCTCGAACTCGGCCTCCGCCCTGGTCTGGGCATCGCGGTTCTTCAAAGCGAGGTGGATCATGCCGAGAAGGACGTGGCCGGTGAGGGCGGCATCCCAGACACCCTCTTCGCCTCCGGCGCTCGCCAGGTCCTGCAGGCCGGCCTCGAACTTCGCGCGCGCCGAGTCGAGCGCGTAGCGCTGGTAGTCGCCCTCAGCATCGCCGAGGCCTTTGAGCACCGTCCCCGTCGGTGCCTTCGGCAGGCCGAGTCCAGCCCGGGTGTCGGCCTCGGGCTGAACGGCAGCAGAGCCACCGGCGGTGCCCGCGGTGGTCACGCGAGAGAGCGCAAGCCGGAACTGCGAGACCAGCTCGGTGACGGGAGGCCCGCCGGGAGCGCGAAGGCCGAAGACCGCGTAGGTTGGAGGGGCCGGTGCCTCGGCTCCTCGTGCCGCGCTCGAAACGCAGCTGAACGCGAGCAATACCGCGAAGAGATGTGCTTCCTTCATAAGTGCCCTCCCGCTTCGACCTTGGGACCTGCAGTGCGACTCGCAGCGCACGACGTCGCAAGCCGATTCATCGTTCTCATGGAGCACACCACTACCACCGTGGGAATCTTCTACCCGGTCGAAGACGAGGCCGCAACGATCCTGGAATCCGGATGTTCGGTTCTGCGGCAGCGGGCGCGCGCGCCGTGAACTCAGGAAGGGTCCAGTTTACTCGGCGTTGCGCGACGCTCAAGGCCACGAATTGTTCGCTGATGGCGATCGGAAGCGTGGAATTGAACCGCGGAGAACCGGAATCGAGAGTCGGTATCGGCTGGCGAGTTGCGAAGTAGCGCGAGCGCGAGCCGCTCGAGGGCCTCAAGACGCCGACGGGTTCGCAGCACTCGAAGGCCATCGGGCGGCCAAGCCTTCTGCGCGGCTCGCAGTTCGCGCTCCGCCTTTGCGATGCCATCCGAAAGGACCTTTCTGACGAGCAAGTCTTCCATGCCCCCTCCCGCGGCGCCGATGGAAGCACCAGCAGTACCAGGCCGCGCCTGATGTGGACTGCCTCGTGCCCAGCAGCGAGTCGGTGTTCTACCGCGGAGCAGTGGAGCAAGGATCTGCTCCGCTGCGGGACACCGCCGGGAACGGTGCCGAGGCGGGAAAGCAGAGCCCGGGTAGGACCGGGGAGCGACCGTTGAGCGTTGGCGAAAGTGCGACAGCCCCAACACGTGCCGGCCGGGAGGGGGGGATGGCCAACACGCGCCTGGGGCTGTCGCGGAGCGCATGCTAGCCAGCACAGTCCAGGGCGCAACAGATTTCCGCAACGCGCCGCGGCTGGCAGGTAATGCGCCGTATCAACCTTAGAACGGCGAGGCTCGGAAGCGGCGCCAGGCGGGTCGTAGCGCGCTCCAGCCCCCGGTACCCGGGAAGGCCTCGGCCTCCATGGTCGGCGGCGCCCTATCGGGCAGGCGGGCCTTCGGCTCGGCGCCGGGATGGTCGGGGCGCGATGTTCCCCTCGCCCAGCTCGACATTCGGTCGGGCTGGTTGCGGCGGGCCGCGGATTCCAGGGGCTCTCAGGATTCGCGACCTCCGGCCGCGCCAGGCGCGGCTGCCAGCGGCCGGAGCGGCCTAATGCGCGCCCTGCCGGGCGAGCACCTCCTGCAGGGCCTCCTCGGCGAATTTGGCGACCTTGGTGGCCACGGCAGCCCGAAAGGCGGCGGCGTCTCGATTGGCGATGAGGCAGCGGATTCTTGGCGCGGTCGGAGGCGTCGCGCGCAGCGGCGCGGACGGTGGGGTCGGCCTTGCGAGCGGCAAAGTGTGCCATGTCGAGTCGGTTGGCCTCGATGGCTGCGGCGTTCGCCGCGGCGTCGAGCTCAAGCTGTTTCTGATATTCGCCGGCCATGGGGTTCTCCTTGATTCTGGTATTCGGAGGGATTGCCGGGGAATTCGAAGTGGCTCGATTCGGCCCGGTTCGGCGTTGCGTGAGAAGCAGTTACGCTCATCCGGAAAAATCTAGCAACTCGGCAGCGTGCGAATCTGCATTCCGATTCAGGGTTGCTCAAAATAGGCACAAGGTGTCGCAGCTTTACCGGCGCCGTCCACGAATGGGTGAAGAGCGCTTTTGTAGCGGAGTCCTTCGCCGGGGTTGCTTCCCGTGCGCTCGGGTTCCGGGTGCCCGGCCGGTTCGCGACGAGGTGCTTCGGTCTAATGCCTCGCGCGCGGGCCGTCAGCTGGCCTCGCGAGGGCGGTCCGCCGCGCCACGTTGCCCTGGGGCTGCGAGCATGCGCGCCTCCCGCGTCCAGGCTAAGGCCGGCCAAGGCCGCACGAAACGACGCAACGTGGGCCAACGTCGCGCGCCACGCGGGACATCCCCCGCGGAAGCGCGCAGCCCGCGTACCCGGAGGTCTGCGGGCTGCGTGTTCATGAGCGCCGCCAGCGGCGCCCGAGGCTCATCGGAGCGGGGGCATCGGAGGCATGGGGAAGTGCTGGCGGATGACGGCGCACTGGTTCAGCCGGGCTTGGGCGACCTGGGCGGAGCGGTTGTCGTTGTCGCGGTGAAAGGCGGCAGTGCAGGCGTCGATGCTGGCCGATGCCACATCCTGGGCGGCGTCATTCGCGGCGTCGCAGTCGGCGGCGGTGGCGACATCGGCCGCGCTGGCCGCGGCGCGAGCCGCGTTGAGCAAGGCAATGGCAGCCTGGTCGGCTGCCAGGGCGGAGATTCGGACCTCCTCGGTGCTCGCCTCGCCGCGTGCCCATCGCCTCAGGAAATCGATGCAGGCAGCCGGGCGGGTATCGGACGCGAGTTGTGCGGCGGGCTGCGCGAGGTCCGCCACGCAAAGCGCGAATTGCCGGCGGTCCGCGGTGCGGGACAGCCATCGGAGGAGTTGATCGGGGCTCGCGCATCCGGCCCAGGCGGCTTCCAGTGTGGGAAAGTCGCGATGCCAGCCGAGCGATGCAATCAAGTCAACATACCCTTGCAATGCGGCGAAGGGGAGGTGCTGCAGCGCCTCGAGGTGCATGGTGTCGTCCGATGCGATGCGCTTCAGGGTCTGTTCGGTCATTGCTGCCTCCGTGTGCTTTGTATTGGGATTCGCGGGCCATCTCGGCGCCGCGTGAGAAACACTCACGCTCTTGGCCGAATACTAAGCAAGTCGAGAGTCGGCGATGTCCGCCTTTCTTTCTCAGTCCCTCAGAATACGCACAAGGTGTCGCGGTCTTGCCGCTCGAATGCCTCGATGGGTTACAACGCGCGAGACGCGGCAGAGGGCGGCTTGCCGTGCGCCCGGGGGTCGTCGCTACCTGAGCCGGCCACCGATCGCCGCGTGTTGCCCCGCGAAAGGCCTGCGTGGCGCGCCACGTTGCCCCGTGTTTCGATCACGCGCGCCATCCCGCCCACCAGGCCCAACCCCGCGGCTCGACGCAACGTGCGCCCAATGACGCGGGCCAAGCGGGAGGTCGCTGCCGCGTCGCAGGCAAACGCGCGCAGCCCGCGCACTCGGAGGTCCGCGGGCTGCGTGTTCATGAGCGCCGCCAGCGGCGCCCGAGGCTCATCGAAGCGCAGGCATCGGAGGCATGGGGAAGTGCCGGCGGATGAGAGCGCATTGAGCCCGCTTGGCCTCGGCGACACGGTCGGCGCGGTCGGCGGCTTCACCCTGAGTGGCGGCAGCGGCCGCGATGCTGGCTGAAGCCACATCCTGGGCAGCGTAGTCCGCGGCGTCGCAGTCGGCGGCGGAGGCGACATCGGCTGCGCTGACCGCAGCGCAAGCCGCGTTGAACCCGGCCTTGTCGGCGCGACCGGCCCGGCCAGCTCGGTCGGCAGCATCAGCGGACGCTCGGAGCTCGTCGGTGGTCGCCTCGTCGCGTGCCCATCGCCTCAGGACCTCTAGGCAGGCCGCCGGGCGGGGGTCGGAGGCGGGCTGCAGGGCGGGCTGCGCGAGGTCCGCCACGCAGAGCGCGAGTTGCCGGCGGTCCGCGGTGCGCGCCAACCACCAGATGAGTTGATTGGGCCTCGCGCATCCGGCCCAGGCGGCTTCCAGTGTGGGAAAGTCGCGATGCCAGCCGAGCGATGCAATCAAGTCAACATACCCTTGCAATGCGGCGAAGGGGAGGTGCTGCAGCGCCTCGAGGTGCATGGTGTCGTCCGATGCGATGCGCTTCAGGGTCAGTTCGGTCATTGCTGCCTCCGTGTGCCTTGTATTGGGATTCGCGGGCCACCTCGGCGCCGCGTGAGAAACACTCACGCTCTTGGCCGAATACTAAGCAAGTCGAGAGTCGGCGATGTCCGCCTTTCTTTCTCAGTCCCTCAGAATACGCACAAGGTATCGCGGCTTTGCCGGCTGAGTACCTCGATGGGTTACCGCGCGCTTTGGCGCGAGGTTCGGATGCGAGGCGGCAATGCTGCGCGTTCAGGGCCGTTGACGGCTCCCGAGGCTCGCGAACGCCAAAGGCTTGCCTTGAAAGCCCCGCGTGGCGCGCCACGCGGGCTCGGGCTGCGATGATGCGCGCCCTGCAGCGAACCAGGGCCCATGCCGCGGCATGGCGCAACGTGGGCCAATTGCGTGCGCTACGCGGGGAATCGCTGGCACTGTGCAGAGGCGCGCAGCCCGCGTGCGCGGCTCGTCGTATTCTGCGCCATGGTCTTCTGCCGATCAGTTCTTGCCCCGCCGCGTCGATCCAACCCCTTGCCGGGCAGGCGCATAACAAGCCAGATCTACCGCCTTCGGGTCGCTGGTCACGAAGCTGAAGCGGCCCTCTTCGTCAATCCAGGGCTGCACCTCGACGCGGTCGTCGGCGCTGATGCCGCCAGCGCTGGCGAGGTCGCTCTCGTCGGTGATGCGGGCATAGTCGGGGCCATCCACGTCGATATGCGGCCGGGCCGCGTTCTTGAGCACCGCGACGATGCGGACCTTGTACCCTTTGAGATAGGAGTGCTCCGTTCCGTGGTAGGTCGTCGTGCTTCCGAAAATCTTCGCCATCATTCGCCTCCGCGCTCGTGGGCCACCTTGGCGCCGCGTGGCGACAGTCACGCTCTTCTTCGAAGGCGTAGCAACTCGAGAATCGACGTCTTACGCCTATGTGTCGCGGACACTCAGAATACGCGCAAAGTGTCGCGGCTTTACCGCTCGAATACCTCGATGGGTTACAACGCGCGCTCTCGCGCGCGCGCGGGGTGCGGCAAGGGTGGCAAGCGGGCCTTCGGATGCGGCCGTTGGCATCGCGGGCGAATCGAGGCGGCGGCATAGCGGAGCTGCGGCATTCGGAGAGCGCGCATGAGGGCTGGGCGCCGTGGAGGCTCCACGTCGGCCACGTTTGGCTTCACGGCGCATGGGGCCCGCCGGCTCGGGCCTGTCCCCGTCGATTCAGCCCGATGCAACGGGCGCCAAAGGAGAGGGGCCACGGCCTGGGCTTACACAAAGGTGGTTGGTCATGACGGTGAGGGTGCGGCGCCGCGCACGGAGGGTAGCAAGGCGTTGCAGCCGAACGAAGTTTGGCCTTTCGGCGCGCGGGTCTCGGCGCGCTCGCGAGTCGCTGATGGCTCGCGAGCCTTTCAAGGATCGCCGGTCGGAAGCCCGGGTGGCGCGCCACGTTGGCCCGTGTCGCGATGACGGGCCTCCTCCCGCGTACCCGACCGATGAATGCGGCGATGTGCGACGTGTGCCAACGACGCGCGCCATACGGGAAAGTGCCCCTTTCGAAAAGCCCGCCGGAGCTCGGAGCGGCGTTCCGCGCGATAGCGTCGTGTAACCCATAGAGGTACATGAGCGGCAAGACCGCGTTTAGTTGTGCGAATTCTGGGCGCCTGAGAGAAAAAGGCGAAATCAGCGATCACTCGAGTTGCTACGTTTTCGGGGAAGAGCGTGAGTGTGTCTCGCGACGGGCACGAAACACAAACCAAACCGCGAGGGGCACACAATGAAGACGCTGCGATTCGGATGCGAAATCGAGACGGTGGGCCAGGGCCGCGAGGCGCTTGCCCGCGCCATCCGGAGCGTGGTCGGCGGGACGATTTCGGCCGAGGGCCGCAGCATGCGCATCCTCGATTCGCGGGGCCGCACCTGGTCGGTGGTTCCTGATAGTTCGCTGAGCAGCTACGACTGCAGCGGCGAGATTGTCTCGCCGGTCCTCGGGTACGCGGACATCGAGCAACTGCAGAGCGTGGTTCGGGCGGTGCGCGCCGCTGGGGCGCGAGCGGACGCCTCGACCGGAATTCACATTCATATCGATGGAAGCCAATTTGGCCCCCAGGGCCTCGCGAACCTCGCAAAGCTGATGCACAAGCAGGAGCGCCTCCTCGAGCACGCCTTGGGGGTCAGCGCCGCACGCCTCAGCCGATACTGCAAGCCAATCGATTCCGACTTCATTCAGCGCCTCGAGAACCGGCGCCCAAGGACCATCGCCCAGGTCAACGAAGCCTGGTACGGGCACCTGAATCAGCACCCGAACCGGTACGACAGCAGCCGGTATTATGTGGAGCCCGCGATTATGTGGCGCGCGACCAGCGTGAGCCTGAGAACGCGGCGCGAAACTCGCGGCGACTCCACATAACGCCGAAAGTGGCCTCTGCCGGAATGTTCCGGCCGGTTCAGGAGGACCACATGTTGGACAAGTACTTCGTCAAACCCACCAGGCTTCGCCAGCTCCGTCGAGGACCGCTCGGGCCGTACCTCGATGATTTCGCCGCCGAGCTTCATCGCCAGGGATTCAAGCTTTCGACCGGTCAGCACCACCTGTCGCTGTGCTCCAAGTTCAGCACCTTTGCGCGCAGCGAGGGCGTCACCGATGTTGCGGTGATCGACGACGCTTTCGCGCGGAGGTTCCTCGACGATCTCGCCGTCGAGGGGTGCTTCCCTGAGGCGGACTGCGCGGTCCGGCTGCTACTTGCCTTCCTTCGCTCGAGGGGCGCCCTCAGCTCGCTGCCGGAACCGGAGGCCGACCGCGACGCGGTGGTGGATGCGTACGACGCTTACCTCCGCGATGTAAAGGGCCTGCAGCCCACCACTCGAGAGGGTTACGTGCGAGGGGCGGAGCGATTCCAGCGCTGGGCGGGGAGCCAGGGACTCTCGCTCGGAAGGCTGTCGCGCGCGGACGTGCTCATCTTTATCTCATCGGCGCTCAACGATGGACGCAGCCCGTCTTGGCGCTCGCACGTGGCCAGCCAGACCCGCTGCTTCCTTCGGTTCCTCGGCGGCGAGGGGCATGCGCCGGTCGGCCTCGAGCGCGCCGTGCCGCGCACCGCCCGATGGAGGCTTGCCTCCGTCCCGCGCCACCTCCCCTGGGAGAAGGTCCGGCAGCTCATCGATTCGGTGAGCACCTTCCACTCCGTCGGTCTGCGTGACAAGGCTGTGCTGCTTCTGTTGGCGATGCTGGGGCTGCGCAGCGGTGAGGTCCGTCGCCTGCAGCTCCCCGACGTGCGCTGGCGCTCGGGAGAGCTGCACCTGCCGAAGACGAAGAGCTCCAAGGCGCGCGTGCTTCCGATGCCTCACGAGGTCGGCGCGGCCCTCGCCGACTACGTGCTGCATGGGCGCCCCGCCGTCGACTTGCCCGAGGTCTTCGTCACGCACCGTGCGCCTCGCACCGCGTTTGCGTCGAGTGCTGGTATCGGCGGCATCGTCGCGGATCACCTCCGGCGCAGCGGCATCGCCGCACCCTGCCGAGGAGCGCACCTGCTTCGCCACAGCATGGCCACGCGGCTCGTCAACGCGGGCGTGCCCATCAAGACGATCGCCGATGTGCTCGGGCACCAGAGCATTGACACCACCGCCATCTACACGAAGGTCGATGTGACCCGCCTCGCGATGGCCGCGCTGCCGTTCCCGACGGGAGGTGCGCGATGAGGTCCTTCCTGAGTTGCTTCGCGCCGCGCCTCAACGACTACGTCGCGTTGCGCCGAAACTTGGGGTTCCAGTTCAAGGTCCAGGCCGAGATGTTGATTCAGTTCGATAGGTTCGCGCACGCGCGGCACTACGAGGGCGCCATCAGTGCCGAGCTCGTCAGCGACTTCGCCATCTCAGGCGACGTCAGCGAGGTGTTCCAGGCGCGCCGCTACCAGGTGGTGCGCAACTTCGCCGAGTACGTCGCCAACTTCGAGCCGGAGACGCCGCTGCTCGATCCCGGCTTCATCCGTCGCCCGCACAAGCGCCCCGTCCCGTATATCTACTCCGACGACGAGATCCTTCGGCTGCTCGAGAACGCAAAGAAGATCTCTCGGCGCCATCCCGTGCGCGGCGCCACCGTGCACGCGATGGTCGGACTCGGCGCCGCCTCCGGCCTACGCTGTAGGGAGGTCATCCGCCTTGACCGCAAGGACGTCGACCTTCGCACTGGCGTGCTGTCGGTGCGTGGCTCCAAGTTCAACAAGGACCGGCTGGTGCCGGTGCACGCTTCGACTCTGGAGGTGCTGCGTCGCTACGCAGAGGTCCGCGACGCCCACTTCGGCGAGATCGCGTCGCCCGCGTTCTTTGTCACACTCCGCTCGGACCGGTACGCCCGAAGCACCGTGCAGCTCGACTTCTGGCATCTCGGTCGCGCCGCCGGGCTGCGCGAGGCCACGGGCAACGGTCCTCGGTACCATGATCTCCGTCACACGTTCGCCGTCCGACGGCTTGCCGGGTGGTACCGCGAGGGGCTCGACCTTCAGGCGATGCTCCCGGTGCTGGCTACATACATGGGGCACGCCCACTACACGGACACGGCCTACTACCTGGGCGCGACGGCCGAGCTTCTCGGGCTAGCGGCAGATCGCTTCGCGCGCTTCGTCGGCGCCACGAAGGGAGGCACGCCATGAGCCGCCGCAAGCCGTCGGCCCTCGGTGGCCTCCTCGACACCTTCTTCCGGCAACGCCTCGCCGCACAACGGCGGGCGAGCCCCGCCACCATCGCTACCTATCGCGACGCCCTGCGCCTGCTGCTCGTCTTCGCGTCCGAAAAGCTGGGCAAGCCCCCGGTGCAGTTGGACATCAAGGAGCTCGATCGCGACCTCGTCCTCGCGTTCCTCGATTTTCTCGAGAAGAAGCGCGGCAACAGCGTGCGCACGCGCAACGCACGGCTGGCCGCCATTCGCTCGTTCTTCCAGCACGTAACGTACAGTGAACCATCGGCGGTGGGCATGGCGCAGAGAATCCTGTCGATCCCAAGCAAGCGCGCCTCGAAAAAGGTCTTCGAGCACCTGACCGTCAACGAGCTGGATGCGGTGCTGGCAATCCCAGACTGCACGACGAAGCTGGGACGTCGCGACCACGCGATACTGCTCTTCCTCGCGCGCACAGGCGCTCGGGCGTCGGAGGTTGTTGCGCTCGACATAGACGACCTCCGGCTCGAAGAACCGGCGCAAGTGCTGCTTCATGGAAAGGGGAGCAAGGACCGCCCTGTGCCGCTCACCCCCGACCTTGTCACATCGCTCAAGGAACTCGCCAAGAGCCGACCGCGCCCGTCCCCGCGCACGCCTGCGTTCACAAACGCGCGCGGAAATCGGCTCACGCGCTGGGGCGTCAGACACATCCTCGCTCGTGCTGTAAGTGCGGCAGCGTCAAAAGCCGCTCCGGGCCTTCGCGATCGGCGCGTGTCACCGCACGTGCTGCGCCACACCAACGGGATGCACCACCTTCAGGCCGGCGTTGACCTCGCGACGATCCAGTCCCTGCTGGGGCACGCGTCGATCGCCACCACGCATCTCTACGTCGAGGCGAACATCGAGATGATGCGTGCGGCGCTGGCAAAGGGGCAGCACAACGACGCGGTGATCACGAAGTATGAGCCGCCCGACGCGGTGCTCGCGCTGCTCGAGAAGCTATGACGACGATTATGTGAAGCTGGCCGGTGCTCGGTCGAGGCACGAGGGGTCTCGCCGAGCGCCGCGCCACATAATCGCGGGCTCCACATAATACCTCTTATGTTGCGCTCAACATAAGAGGTATCACGGGCTGAACCTCAACAGCCTCTTCTTTCGGGGAACCATCGAGTTCCGACTCTTCAACGGCACGGTCCACGCTGGCGAGGTGAAGGCCTACGTCCAGCTGGCCCTCGCTCTCGCGGCGAAGGCGCGGGATTCCAGGGCGGCATCGAGCAAGCGCCGGGAGTTCAACGCGGCGACCGCCAAGTACGACTTCCGGGTGTTCCTCCTTGGCCTCGGGATGATCGGCGACGAGTTCAAGTTATGTTCAGCTCTGCATAACTTGAACTATTCCGAGCGATAGATAATGCCGAGCCGATGTCCGCCATTTGTGGGTCAGCACAGCAGGAACGCGCTCCAACTCACACCTTGGCCACCATAGGACTCGGCATTATCGGCTGCGATAAACGCGCCGATTACAGCGACAAGGAGCGCTCGAGCCAGGAGGCCCAATGCTTGAGGAGTTCTATAGGCGACCCGCGTCCATGCTTCGTCTTCAAGGCGGCCCCCTGTCGTACCACATGCCATCAATCGCTCGCGAGATCGGGATGTCCGGGTTTGGCACTAAATACCTGCAACAGAAGCTCAGGCACGTGCGGCTTCTCGACGAGTGGCTTGGGCGTCGGCGGCTTCCAATCTCCTCCCTTGATGAGACTCTTGTGCGTCGCTTTCTAACGTCCTGCCGACGTACAAAGCGCTTTCGCGCGTGCAGCGGCGTACACGCCACGTGCGCAACCATCTTGAGCGTCTTGCGCAAACTCGGGGCTATCCCCACTCGTGAGCGCAGTAACCCCGAACGCGGCCTTGGCCGTCTTGAACCCGAGTTCATCAGGTACCTGGTTGAGGAGCGGGGACTATGTGAAAGGTCCATTGAGCGATATCTTGGCGAGATACGTTGCTTCGCCAAAGCCACCTCTCCGCACGGAAGATTAGCTGCCAGACGAATTCGTCCCAATGATGTAGCCAAGTTTATCCTTGCTCGGTCTCGTCGATTCAGCCAAAGTGGGGTCGCGCTTGCGGCTACTTCGCTGAGAGCCTTTCTCCGCTTTCTCTATATCGAGAATCGCATCACGAACAATCTGGCGGCAGCGGTGCCTGCCGTCCCGTCACTTGGCCTCTCGAGGACGCCGGTGTTTCTGAGTCCGGACGAGGTTGAAGCCCTACTGGCATCCCTCAACCGCAGAACGCCATCAGGAGCACGAGATTACGCAATGATTCTGATCCTGGTGCGGCTGGGCGTTCGCGCCTGCGAGGTCGCAAGGATTGCGCTCGACGACATCAACTGGAGCTCTAGCCGCATCCGCATGCCTGGGGCCAAGGCGGCGCCTCACGTCGAGTACCCGATGGATAGAGATGTGGGACAGGCGTTGGCTGAATACCTAAGAAGTGCGCGTCCAAAATCTGATTTGCGTCAAGTCTTTCTGCGAGCAAA
This sequence comes from uncultured delta proteobacterium, assembly GCA_963772225.1. Lineage (GTDB taxonomy): Bacteria > Myxococcota > Myxococcia > Myxococcales > UBA5297 > CAVYWD01. The sequence continues at coordinate 799,502 of CAVYWD010000003.1, forward strand.
TGCGCCACACGTTGAACTGCGTCCCTCAGCGGTGGGCAAAGCTGTCCGACGGGCAATTGAACGCGCACAACTTGCCCCAGCTCGAAAAGGCGCTCATGTTCTGAGGCACTCGCTCGCAACAGGCATGATGCGAGGAGGAGCATCGTTGGCTGAAATCGCGGAAGTGCTTCGACATGGAAGCCTGGATGCAACGCGCATTTATGCTCAGGTTGACTTTGAGAGTCTCCGACAGTTGGCGCAACGCTGGCCGAAAGGGGCAGCATGAACTCGCTGCGAAGAGAACTTCTCCGCTATATCGGCCTGCGTCAAGCAGTCGGCTTCAAGCTTCGCGGCGAGAAGCAAAAGCTATCAAAGTTTCTCGGATTTCTTGAACAGAGGAGGGCAGGTACCGTCACCACATCCTTGGCTATTGAATGGGCGATGGATTCGCGCCTCAACGTATGCACGCGCATGCATCGTCTGTCATCGGTTCGCGGCTTCGCGCAATTCCTATGCGTTCGCAATCCTCGCACAGAGGTCCCTCCAGTCAGGTTGATTCGTCTGCGGTATGTGCGTCCCAAGCCCTACTACTACAGCGAGCGCGACGTGGCGCGCCTGGTGATGGAATCGACCAGGCGCCAAGCAAGACGAATCTCTGTACCCACATATGGGACAGTCATTGGGCTTCTGGCCGTCACCGGGATGCGCCTCGGCGAGGCCGTGGCGCTCGAAGAGCGCGATGTGGACCTCGCCAACGGCGTTCTGCGGCTCCGCGAAACGAAGTTTCGCAAGACTCGATGCATCCCGCTCTCCAAGTCGACTGTGGCGGCCCTGCGCAGGTATTCGAGGTCAAGGGATCTGCTCATCGCGCGGCGGAGTACCGCATTTTTTGTCACCGAGCAGGGCTGTCGGATCTGTCGTGAAAAGGTTGAATTTGAATTTGCGAGGGTCTCTTGCAAGCTTGGTCTGCGTGCGCCTGGACGGAAGCATGGTCACGGACCGCGCCTGCATGACTTGCGACACACCTTTGCCATTAGGACTCTCGTCAATTGGTACAAGATGGGTCTCGATGTAGAGCGCGAGCTTCCGAGGCTGTCGGACTTTCTCGGACATAAAAATCTATCGTCGACCTACTGGTATCTGTCTGCCACGCCTGAGCTCCTTCGGCTTGCTGCAGGTAAGCTTCATCCTCTCAATGGAGGAATGCCGTGATGCGACCAGTGCTCTTCAGCTCCGTTCTGCAACGCTTCTTCACGGAACGTCTTATTCGTCAAACCGGCGCCAGTCCTCACACGGTCGCGAGTTATCGAGATTCGTTCCGTCTACTGTTGGCGTTTGCTCAAGAGGATATCGGGAAGGAGCCGTCTTCGCTTCTTCTTTCAGACGTTGACGCATCGCTTGTTGGGCGCTTCCTTGCCCATGTAGAGCGAGGTCGAGGCAACTGTGTCCGAACGCGGAACGTAAGAGCCGCTGCGATTCGCTCCCTGTTCAGGTACGCGGCACTCGAGGAGCCAGCCTGTGCTCTCATGATTCAACGGGTGTTGGCAATTCCCACGAAGCGGTTCAGTCGGAGGGAGATAAGCTATCTTTCTCACGCTGAGGCCCAGGCGTTGATTGACTCACCCAATCTATGCTCCTGGTCTGGACGCCGCGATCGAGCGCTGCTTCTTTTGATGGTCCAAACTGGGCTTCGGGTCTCCGAGGTGACAGGGCTAGTGAAAGGCGACATCGCCCTGGGGGCTGGCTCTCACGTACATTGCCACGGAAAGGGGCGAAAGGAGCGCTGTACGCCACTGCTAAAGAAAACAGGCTTAATCATGAGTTCGTGGCTGAAAGAAACCGAGCAAAGGAGTGACGCCGTGCTTTTCCCGAGTGCGCGAGGGCAGCGTCTGAGTTCGGACGGCGTCGCATACATCTTGTCAAAGCACGTGAAGTCGGCAGCCCGGTGCTGTGCTTCGCTGAACCAGAAACACGTAACGCCCCACACGCTGAGGCATACCGCAGCAATGGAACTGCTGCGAGGCGGAGTTGCTCGAGCTGTCATCGCCCTCTGGCTTGGCCATGAATCGATTGAGAGCACGGGGATCTATCTCCACGCCAATCTGGAGATGAAGGAAAAGGCGCTTGCCAATGCAACGCCGTACCGCGCAAGCGCAAAGCGCTTCCGGCCGAGCGACGACCTAATGGAGTTTCTGAAGAATCTGTGAATTATGCCGAGGGATAGCGCTTTCGCCCCTAGAGGTCCCGATGAGTGCGGGGTGCGGCTCGGCATTATCTATCGCTCGGAATAATTCAAGACGGCGCGCCACCACCTCACGAAGCGGCTCGCGGGTTCGGCCGCGTGGAAGGGCGAGCGGCGCGATCGGCGGGAGGAGCCGGAGCGCGAGGCCGAGGCCAGCCGGGCGGCGGCAGAGGGGGCGGAGGCCGGGCAGGTGGCAGCCTGAGGTGGCGGGCGGCCTGGGCTGGCTGAAGCAGAAGCGGGCCCGGGGCCCGCCGGGGAACGATGGATTCGAGCGGGGGCGCAGCCCCGCGGAAGGAAGGAAGGACGGATAGGAAGATGGCTCGGTTGTCCCTATATTTCGCCTTTGGCAGCAACTTGAGTGCCAAGCAAATGCGCGCGCGCTGCCCGAGTGCCCGGGCGGCTGCCCGCGCGGTGTTGCCGAACCACGCTCTGATCTTCGGGGGCTTCAGCCGTCGCTGGCAGGGCGCGGTAGCCAGCGTCGTGCGCTCCCGAGGCGCCGAGGTCGACGGGCTCCTGTACTGGATCTCGAAGGCGGACCTCGCAGCCCTCGACCGCTTCGAGGGCCATCCGCTTGCGTACCAGCGGAGGGTGAAGGCGCCGGTGGACGAGCACGGACGCCGTCGGCGCGCGTACGTGTACCTCCAGCCCGAAGAGGACTTCGAACCATGGGCGCCGCAGCCCGAGTACCTGGGGGTCCTGTGGCGCGCGTACGGCCGCCTGGGCTTTGACAAGAAGCGCTTGGCCCTGGCGGCGGGGCTGCTGCAATGAGCGGGAACGTGGGCCAACGTGGCTCTCACGGGGGCCACGTTGCGCGCGGCTGACGTGGTCTCGCGGAGCGTGGCGCCCGGGTACCCGGTTCTTCGGGCAAGCGCGGCTGGCGCATCCCCTGCGGCCTGCCGTGCCGAGCGTGGCGCGCCACTCCGGCCCTGGCCCTGGATTACGTCGGTTCCCTGGTACCTCGAGCGCCTCGAGCGGCAAAACTCCGACACCTTTTGCGTATTCTGGGTCCAGAAAAACAAGAGAGGGAATCGCAAATTCTCGAGTTGCTTCGTCTTCGAAAAAGAGCGTGAGTGTTTCTCGCAATGCAAACGAAACACAAACAAAAGCGGGAGAAGTCCACAATGACGCAAGCGAAGATGGAGAACCAGACGAACCAGCCGGGATGGAGTGAAAACGGCGACCTGCGAATTCTCGAGTATCGGATGGAACTGAGCCGCACGGGGATGCTCGATGCCTGCCGGCTCGCGGTGGAGTGCCTCGAGCGCTTCGCGGCCCAGGCGCGCCGGGAGTTCGAGCGCTGGTCCGAGCTCAATCCGACCCAACTGGCGGACCTCCCGGGCAAGGTGCTCGCGGCGAGCGTGTGGGGAGCAGCGAACGCCGCTTCCGAGCTGAGCCGCGCGGCGCAGGAGGGGGCCGCTTACATGCACGCCCTCGGCAATCTCGAGGCGAGGAGGGCAGAGGCGCTGCGGGCGCGGGCGGCGAGCTGAGATAGGGACGCCCGAGGCCGGCTGAAGCAGCGGCCGGCCCCGGGCCCGCTCCGGGCGCGCGGGCGCATGGCGATGGCAGGCGGCGAGCCGCGTACGCGAGGGACGGACTGACGAATCGAGCTGGGCTTTGGCCCATAAAGGAAGGATCGCGAAGATGGGTACAGAAGGTCGTGGCCGAGGCAGCGGGACAGGCGCAAAGAGCGCGAACGCGGGCAAACGTGGCGCTCACGGGGGCAACCCGCGCGGCGGGCGCCGCCGGGCCCAGGGCGCGCCGGGTACCCGGGGCCAGACGGGGGCGACCTTGGCATTCGTGTACGGCTCGCTCCTCAAAGGGCTCGAAAACCATCGGCTCCTCGACGTACCCGGGGCGCGGCTCGTCGCGGCCGGTGTGTGGACGGAGCCCGGGTACGAGCTGCGCGACCTCGGCGCGTACCCGGGCATGGCCCGCGGCGGAGCGGGAGCGGTCATCGGCGAGGTGTACGAGGTCGACGAGGCCACCCTCGCAGCGCTCGACCACCTCGAAGGACACCCGCGCTTCTACACGCGGTCGAGCATCGCGCTCCGCGGCTTCGAGCCCGGCGCGCCGGTTGAGGCATACCTGCTCGGTTCGGAGAAGGTCATTGGCACGCCGCTCGTCCTTTCGGGCGACTGGAGGGCGCACTTCCGGGCCCGGGGGTGAGCTGGGTAACCCGGAGCGCGAGCCGGGAATGGGAGCCGGGAGCAGCCGGCGCCGCAGTCTCGCGCGAAAGCGCGTTGTAACCCATCGAGGTGCGAGGCCGGTAAGCGCGCGATACGTTGTGCGTATTCCAGGGCGAGAAGAGCGAGAGCAAAAAGGGTCAATTCTCGAGTTGCTACGTTTTCGGAAAGGAGCGGTAGTGCTTCTCGCGACGGGCACGGTGCCCCAAGCAAGCGGGAGGAGCACACAATGGAAACGGAAATGATGACGACCCGGGTCGTGACCCGCGAGGAAGTGCGGAGGGCGATGGAAGAGGCCTTTCGCGCCGGGGCCGCAGCGGCGATGTACGGAACCGGGCCCAGGCGGGAAGTTACCACCGCCATGTTTGCGAAGGCGGTTGCCGCGGCTTCCTCAATGGAAAGCGCCGTCGAAACGGTTGCGCGGGCGGAAATGGGAATGGAAGTGTCCAAGGCGCGCAACACCACCCCCATGGAGTTCGAACGGGTTTCGAGCGCGCGGTTCCGGAGCGCCGTCGAAGCCGCGTATCGCGCCGGGGTCGAATCGATGGTTTGAGGTGAGGGCGCCGGGGCGCGCCAAAATTGCGGAAAAGGGAGGCCCCGGGGCTGCGATGTGCGCCAGCCCCGGGGCGCTGCTCGCTCTGGCCCGCCCTCCGCTTGCCGGGTGCAATCCCGTCAGGGCCAGGAATCTGCGGAGCCCGCGGTCCCGCGGAGGTATTTCGTGCGAAGGGCGCCTGCAGGCCATCGAGGCACACGGTAAGCGCGCGATGCGTCGTGCCTATTTCGGAATTCGAGAGAAAAGAGCAGAAATCGCCATCTCTCGACTTGCTACGGTTTTGCGAAAGAGCGGTAGTGCTTCTCGCGACGGGCGCACAGCCCACAACGAAATACACGGAGGAGACGGATGCAAACCTACGGCAAGAGGAAGACCCGGGTCCCTGGCCGCTGCTCCGCTCATGAGCACGTCGGCGGGCGCCGCGGCACTTGCGTCGACTGCCACCCCGACACGAAGGGCGGGCGGGCCAAGGCCCGCGCCGAAGGCAAGGCGGAGGCGGCGGAAGCGCGCGAGTAGCGCGGCTTCATCGCCGCGGGCGCCTCAGGCGCCGCTGGCGGCGACACGCGCGCGGAACACCTCCAGCCCGGGTCGGGATTCGGAGGACGGCGCCGCAGCCGGGAAGCCCGGGCTTCATTTGGCCCGTGGGCGGCCGCCGGGGCTTCGACGAGGAGGTCTTGGGCCCTGGGGGCGGGGGCAGCAATGGACGCGCGCGCGGGCCGACGTGGCGCTCACGTGGGAAATGTGGCTTCGATGGCGATGGAGAGGCCTGGTAGGGTCTGCGCCCAATCTTGCCGCCCCGCCCTCCGGCGCCCGGCTCCTGGCTGGCAGCCCAGGACGAGCGCGACCGGAGCAGTTGAACGCCGCCGCCGCGCGGAGCAAAGTAAGGCCCGTCTCCATTTCCACCTCGAAGGTCTCCATCGTGAAGGAATCCCGCACCCCCATCGTTACCGTGGTCCCTCGGCTGCCGCAGGGCCATCAGGCTCGCTCCGCTTGGCCCGGGGCGCGCGTGGTCGCTCCGAGGCCGTCTGGCGCAGCGAAGCCTCAGCGGTCGACGAACCGGTCGAGCCGGGACGAGCGCGAGCGCCTTGCCGCCCGCGGGGCGCCTCACGCCGAGGCGATCCGGCAGCTCCTGGAGAAGCTGAGCGCGACGAACGGCGGCGTCTGGCCGCGCCATGTCCATGTGGCGGTGGCCGAAGCCCTCGGGCTGCCTCGCGCGGTCGTGCACGCTTTCCTGAGCGGTCTTCGCGAGGAGGAGTGCCGCCGCACGACGCGGAATCAACCCGCCCAAAGAAGGGAACGGCGCCGCTGAGGTCGGCGGTTCAAGCGTGAGCCGCGCCGTCGGTGGCGCGGCAGCGTGCGCGAACACGGGCCGACGTGGAGCTCACGCGGGCAAGCGACGCGCGGCCGGGTACAGGGGAGGCCTGGTATCCGGGCGCCGGAGCTGGCTCTGACCGGACGCGAAGGAGGAAGGCTCGACGAACGGAAAACCGTGGCCCGAGCACCCGATGATGCGCGGGCCGCGGTTTCGTCCAACACGCAGGCCTACGGCCCGTGTCGTTACGCCTCCTTCTACCTGGAAGTCGCCAGTACCGATGCGACGATCTCGAGAGCGCCTATCGCGACGCTTTCCTGGGCGCTTTCCGAACCCTCGAGCTGGAGCTCGAGAGTCTGGGCCCGGCCGTTGCGCAGTTCGACCGCGTTGCCGGTAGAGACAGGCGCCTTCACCACCCACTCGCTGTCTCCACACGCGCCCAGAGCCAGCTCAAGCTCGGCAGCTACGCGCAGGCCAACGGCATTGATGTAGCGCTGCGCTTCAACGGCATCGAAGGTCCCCGGTACCGAGATGTCGAGGGTAATCGTGGGCAGGGGATCGTTGTATTCGCTCATTTGTATGTCCATGGTGGCCTTGACGAACGCCACGGACGCCTTCGGGTTCGCCGATTGTGTCGCCGCGGAATCTGCGGTCATGCGTGCCTCCAGGTGCTCGGTTGTGGATTCGCCGGCTGCGGGCTTGCTCCGTGCCGGGCCGGACGCAGTCAGGCTCCGCCTTGGCGAACAGGCAAGCCGAAAAGCGCAAAGAACCGACATTCGATCGCGCCGCATTCTGCTCCATAAAACTTGCTATCAGCGCCGACCGGAGCGTGTATGGTCATCGCGATTGGGCATGGTGCCGGCGCGAGAATGCGAGGGTGGAAATGAACGACGCGAACACGAATACGCAGGCCTTGCAGACCGGGGACATCACGAAGGTCCTCGAGGAGATTGCGCGCAAGAAGCTGCGCCTCGGTACGCTCGCGGAGCGCAAGAGCGACCGCCTCGATTTCCACGAGCATGCGGTGTGGCAAATCCGCGACGCGCTCGAGGAGGCCTACAAGGCGGGCTTCGCGGCCGCGAGCCGGCGCTGAGGGAGTGGGCCGGGGCCTCGGGCGCGAGGGATGCGCTCAAGGCCCTTTCCTCGGGACGCGGATTCAAAGCGAGGAGTTGCGTTGAGAGCGGATTCGAGGGTGTATGTCAGTTGTGTGCAACAGAAGCCGGGATTCCAGGAGGGCACACGAGTGAAAGCCGGAGGCAAGAAGGCACCGCGGCCGATGAGCCGCGTTCACCACGTCGATGGTGACGGGCATCCGGTCGACGAGGCGATAGAGCGGAGGCTGCCGCAGCGCGCCCTGCGTCACCGGGTTGACCGGGCCACGGCGCGCCTCGAGGCCGCCTTGGGCAAGCGTCGCGAGGTGTGGCTCGAGCTCGAGGAGCCGCTCAACGAGCTCTACGACCACCGCCAGGCCGCCTACTTCGACTTGGGATTCGAGCACGGGTTTGCCGCCGGTCGTCGCGATGCCCGGACGAAAGCGCCCCGGGTGCGCGAGCTCGCCGAGCAAGTGAGAGATGTTGCGATCCAGCGGTCGGCGTCGCGGGAGGAGGCCTTGGCCGCCCTGCTCGAGGCCGCAACGTCGCTGGCGATTGGCGGGAAGCCCGGGGGAAGCGCGGTCCGCAGAACGCGGGTGAGTTCAGGACGGCGACCGCCGAGGTAGATGATGGAGCGGCCGGAAGAGCCCGCGGCTCCCGGGTACCCCGCGCCGGTTCAAGGGGGCGGGGCGAGGCGCCACCACACGAGGCGCAGGACGTCGTGGACGGGGCCTGGCTACACGCCCTCGAGCAGCTCCGACAAGCTGACCTTGAAGCACTCGGCGAGGCGGGCGAGGGTGCTCATGTGCGGGTCGAGGTCGCCGCGTTCGATCTTCTGGTAGTGCGACAGAGAGAAGTCGAAGCGGCGGACCATGTCGAGCTGCGACAGCCGCCGCTTCTGGCGCAGATCGCGGCAGCGCTTCCCCAGCCTGGAGTTTCTTCTCTCGTTCGCGGTCATCGGCGTCTGTCGTCAGGGTTGGCTGATGACCGTCAGGGTAGGTAACCTACCCTTGGCGATAATACGTCAGCCTTGACGTAGGGGAGCCGGAGGGGCAGAAGAAGACCGCGTTGACTCGAACTACGGGAGGGAGGCCATGGAGCACGACAAGGGAGCAGCATCTTCGGGACATGGACCAGGTGAAGGGGCAGGCGCTGGCGTCGCCGACGTGCTGGTCGTCGATGACAGCGCGGAGATCCGCGAGGTCCTCGCCGCCATTTTGCGGAGGGAAGGGCACGTAGTCGCCCAGGCGGCCAACGGCGTGGAAGCCCTCCGGCATATGCGTGTTCACGGCCGGCCGAAGGTAGTCATCTCGGATCTCCAAATGCCCGTGATGAATGGATGGGCGCTGCTGCACGCAATGGAAAGAGACCCCGCGCTGGCGAATATTCCCGTGGTGGTCCTGTCGGCAGGCCGCAAGGACGGTCCGCTTCCGGTGCCCGAGGAGAGGTTCATGCAGAAGCCCATCGACGTGGATGAGTTGCTCGCGTTCGTGCGCAAGTACGGGGGCTGAAAGGCCGCTGAAGGGCTCGGGCTCGGACTGGAGAAGCGGCCGGAACCGGCGCGCTGGCCGGTTCGGGCGAGCGGCGGCGGTAGCGGCGCTGGTTGGCTATGGCGCGGGCGCCCGGAGGGCTGGTGGTAGGAGCAAACGCGCCCCGCGCGACCTTCTGCGTTTAGAAAAGTTCGATATCGGACCATGAGTGAACCTGCCGCGTCGCTGAAGCAGGCGCGCCTCGGGGCAACCAGCCCCGCCTATCGCCGCCCCGCGAAGCGGCTCTAAGTCGATTTCGCTCGCCCGCGTGAGCGCGGCGGGGCTACTGTGCCGGGAATCGCACAGGTGAGGGAAGCAAGTTGGGCCGGGTGGGGCCCGCACTTTCCGAGTGGAGCGGAGGAGGAAATGGGAGCTGCCGAGGAAGAAACGGTTGCGCTCGAAAAGGTCACCGCCGTTTTCAAGACCGTGAAGGGGAAGGGCTGGGACGATTGGGAAGTCCTGGAAATGAACGTCCGCGAGCACATCGGGCGGCCCACCTATGCCACGCTTGAAATAGCAGCGACGAGCCAGAACTTCGACTTCTCGCCGATGTTGGGGAAGTCCTGCGTCCTGGTGCTGGCGCGCGGCCCAAATCGGAAGCGGTTCTTCAAGGGGATCGTCTGTCGGATCGAGAAGCGGGGTGAATACCCCTTCGGTTCGGTCGCCCGTGTCGACTTCGCCTCGGCTATCGCGGCGATGGCGCATGGGGAGGACAGTCGGATCTTCGAGAACATGACGGCGCCGCAGATCCTCGAGGAAGTGTTCAAGGAGGCGCTGGAGCCCTTTGGGCGAACAATTCGGCTGAATCTGACCCGCAAGTATGCCGTCCGCGAGTACTGCACGCAGTACAAGGAATCCGACTGGAACTTCGTGCAGAGGCTCATGGCCGACGAAGGGATCACCTTCTACTTCGATGACGGACTAACGGAGGCGGTTCGCGAGACGGCAGTGCTGGTGGATTGCAACGACTCGTTTCCCGAGATCGTTACGATGGGGGGCGAGGAGGCGGTCTTGCCTCCGCTCGAGTCACCCGAGCCCGAGCGGGCCTGGATCGCGTTCCAGGTGGTTTGGGAGGACACCGACGAGCCGGTCAGCCGTGTGGCGCTGATCGTTGAGTCTTCCGGAAGCGAAGGGAGTGCGCGCAGCCGCTGCGAGACCGACTCGGAAGGTCGCGCACGCATCGAGACGCCACTGACCCGAAGCGACGTGCGCTGCAGCATCCAGGGCCTCACCGCGGCGGACTGCGCGGTGTTGGCTGACGCGGGAGACGCCAAGCACGCGCGCGCGGCGTCCGCCGAGCGAACGCCGCGCCCTACTCCAAAGGCCATTATCCGAGTGGAGAAGCGGAAGGTCCGCACCGGCGAAACGCTCGAGAGCATCGCCAAGGACGCGGGGCTCACCCGCGAGGAACTGGCCTACTTCAATTTCGGGACCAAAGATACGGGCGAGATCAACAAGCACCTCCGAACGACGGTTGGGTGTGCCAATGCACCCGTGGAGGGTGAAGAACTTGTCTTCGACGATGACGACGCCCCGGGCCTGCTCCTTGTGCCGAAGGAATGGAGGCTGGAAGCGCTGCCTCCGATGCGAGAGCACAAGCTGCGGGTCAAGCCAGTGCCCGTTCTACGGCCGCAGAAGTATCGCCTTCGGGTTCGGCTTCCCATCGACCCACAGCAGGCGGAAACCTGCGACGACCTGTTCACGCTCTACTCCTCTGGTGAGGAATTCAGGCAGACGCTCTCGGTAAGCGACGACCTCGTACCGGGCGACCAGTATGTGGACCTGGAATACTCGGGCCTCGTGCCGGGGCTGACGTATTCTCTAGAGATCAATCCAGGCCAGGAGGGAGCGCCCTACCTCTTCTTCGAAGATGTTCCATTCGCCGGCCTCCCTGCTGAAGAGGTGCTAAATGGGGCTTGATAACTTCTCAAACGAAGGCGCGACGGAGACCTCGTCCGATTCTGTCTTCCCTGGCGAAGCGCCCGCACAATGCTGGGGGCTGGCCGATGAGGAGATCAGAATACCAAGCATTGCCGACTTGATGTCTCGGGTCGCCGAGCTTGAATCGCGGCTGGCGAGTGCCGAAGCCGTCGAGGGACGTGATATCGACGAGGCCATCCTCTCGGGCTACCGAGGTATGCTCGATGCCCGTGTCGCGGCCTTCGATTCGGCCCTGCAAGACGCGCTTCCGCGGTTCCAAGAACAACTCGAGCAGGAGCTTGCCAAGAAGAACGACATGCAGCGGCAGGCGCATGCGGAGGGACTGTTCGTTGAGGGCCTCGGATATCCGCCACATCAGATGAGGGTCATAAGCTGCAGGCTGAATATCCGCACCGTTACCTACTCCGTCTTTCCCACCACGAACCATCAGGAGAGGACGGAGGTGTTGGGCGCCATTAGTCCAACGGGAAGAGAGTTGAGTGCGGCGCAATGGCGGTCCGAGCAGGGGATCGTCGAGTCCGATGGCCTTGGGCTCATCGACTGGGTGCTCACGGCGTGGGCGGCGATTGGACTGCTTCGCGGGTTTGTGCGTCTGAGCCTTCGTTTCGTGTCGACGCGAGCGTCGCGCTTGAAGGTGCCGCTGAGAAGGCAGTGGTTCGCCCAGCCAGGATTCCAGAGCACGCCATACCTTCGCGCGGGAGCGGGCCAGTGTGACGAGTATGGCAACATAACGATCTCGTCCCTCGGGACGCCCGCGGATCAGAGACTCGCGTTCGCGCACGAGTATCTTCACTCGCTATTGTCACCGAAGTTTCTTCCGTTCAGGGATCTGCGCGCTAAGGTGAAGATTGTCGGATACAAGAAGAGCCAGCTGCTTCGCTATACCGAGGAGGCGCTCGCCGAGACATTCGCGCAGATGAAGATCAATGGCGTGAGCGCGAGTGCGCTGGTCGAAGGGCTGAGGTTTCCGATGGGTAGCGCGGTGTATCAGTTGACCTGGAAGGGAGTGGCCGCCGAGGGGGTCGCCGCAGTAACCGTCGGAACGATAGTAGTCGGAGGAGCTGCGGTGTCGGTGCAGTGGATCTTAGATGCAGAGGAGCGGAAGGCCAGAAAGGCGCAGAAGAGCCCTGGCCCTCGCCACGGAGATGGGAGGCCGGTGCGTGACTGAGGAACAAGCAATCGCGATAGCGAGGCAATATGCGTGTGAACGAGACTGGATCTGGCTGGAACCCGTGGAGGCGCGCAGATGCCGTCGATGGTTCGTCGGGGCTCCGTACTGGAACGTTCAAACGAATGCCCGGAGCATGGGGTGCAACATGTTTCTGAAGATTGACGAGCAGACGCGGGAGGTCTTCTACTCGTGCTTCTTTCCACGATAGTCGTAAGGGGCTGGTAAGGGCCGCTGGACCCTCGGCCTCGGTTGGGCGCCCTGGAAGATTGACCGCGTTCGTGGCGTGAGATTGGTCGAGGGCCGGCGCCGCCCGCGGACGCCTTGAGCGCGCTGTCCTCCTGCATCCGGGGCGCTTTAGCGCCGGCCGGCGGGCGGTCGAGGTCGGGTGGGGAGCGCCCTCGGCCGATGCCCCAGGCCCGCCGCTCGAGAGTCGGAGGGGATTCTGGAAGGCCGGCGTAGCGCACCTCGGCGCAGCAGCGATTGTCGCGAATCACGACCGCTGCCGGCGGTGGCCCTCGAGGCGACAGTCTTGATCGGTCGCCCGTCACTTGCCTCTTCTGGCCGTCGAGGTGGAGCCCGGAAGTGTCCACGGGATGCCGGCGATCGTGAACCTGGATGGGGTTCGGACCCCTCGCGCGCAAGCCCGGGTATCGACCGGAGCCGCCGAAGGCCTCCGTGGCGGCCACGTTGGGCTCACGGGGCGTCGGGCTGGCGCGGCCAGCTCGTGCCGCAATCCCGTCGGCCGGAGGCCGTGTCCGGGGGCCGGGGCGCGCGTGTCGCTCGGCGGGAGGAGGGGCGCTGGGCGTGCCGAGCACCGCTTCGTTGATGATGCTACGCGCGCTGCGATTCCGGTCTCGGGCGCAACCGGCATTGCGGAGATGAAGGCCAAGGTCGTCCTGCCTGGGGCGGTCAACGCGGCCGATGCTGCCGGCGCCGACCACGAGGTCGTCGTTCCCGTGCACCTGGGGGCGGTCTGGCAGCGATAGACACAATTGGTGACGACCCTTCCAGGAACGCGGTGGTCGATTACGCGAGGGGGCCTTAGTGACCGCAGTGTCCGATAGTAGGCATTCAGCTTCGTTGAGCCAGGCGGAGGCAGTGGGCGGGAAAACGGAACCAAACTTGACGCACTTTGGCGGCTTCAGTAGCGTCTCGACCCGCACTGACCGACAGGGAGCCGCGGACTGGGAGAGCGGAACCTGAAGCCAGGGGAAACTCGGGCCGGATCGCAACGGGAGAGAGGGATGTCAGGACGCCAGAAACGAGAGGGTGAGCTGCGGATCTCGGCGATGGAGAGTTCGGAACGCCGAGGGGCGCCGTGGGTCCGAACGTGCACGCGCAGGCTCGCGCCGAGCTGAACTGGTCGAAACGTTGGAACAGGACGAGGGGGCAAGCGGTTCAGGTCGGCGCGCGGCGACAAGCATCCATCGTAAGCGCATCGGGCCCTTCCGACGAGAAAGAGGTGATTCACGAGAGTTTCGCTGTAGTCGAGCGCGAGTCGCGAGGAGTCGTCGCGATTCGCGTTGGAACGTAAGGTGCGGGCATCGGTGGAAACGGTGGAGGGGGTTGGAAGTTCATTCGCCTCTCAAGAGCGCAAGCCTCTCGAGGGCACTGAATTGAGGCGGGGTCGTGACGCAGCAGGAGTCGAATAGAAGCGTCTTCCGGGAGTCCATCGCACCGACGCAGTCAAATGCAGTCGTCGGTGCCCTCAAGGTGGCGAGACCTCGTAGGGAATATATTCGTTGGTTTCCGTCGCTCGGGAATGGCTTGCCATTCCATGGCGGTAGAGCGGTCATGTGCCCCGTCCACCGGAAATCGGGGAACGGGCATGACGATCGGCGAGGAGATCCAGCAGCTCGAGAGTTTGCAGACGGCGGTGCTCCGCGAGGTGTTCCGGGAGGTCGTCGGCGTGTCGAGCCGCTCGAACAACCGCGCGTTCCTCACCAAGCGGATCGCCTACGTGCTGCAGGCGAGAGCGGAGCTCAGGTCGATCACGTCGGGGACGTCTTCAGTTGGCCTGGTTGGCCTGGCGGTCCCGGAGCCGAGTGCGGGAGCGCCGTGTGCTGCGATGGTGGCGGGCTCGCCGGCCTCCGGCGCCGGGCTTGTTGCGGCGGGCGTTGCCTCGCAGGCTTCAGTTGGCCATCGACCCCGAGCGATCTCCGCGAGACGAGCCGCGTACCCGGCCCCAGCGACGGCATGCAGAGCGGCGGCGGAACCGGAGCAGGAGGCTCGTGCACCGGGGGCGTGGGCGCCCGACGCGGCCGTAGGCCTTCCCGCCGCGGCACAGGGGCAGCCGGAGCCGACGGAGCCATCCTTGCCCGCACCGGCCGCCACGTGGGGCTCAAAGGCCGTCGCCGCGTCGTCGGCGGCGCCCAGCGCGCCGGCCATCGCTGCGGGGCAGGTCGAATCTCCAGTTGCACACGCGCCTCGGGGGACCAGGGAGCCGCGTGTGGATGCATCCGCGGGTGGGGCGCGCGCGCCGTTGATGGAAGTCGGAGCGCGCGACCCGCGCATTCCGCCGCCGGGAACGGTCCTCGTGCGCCACGTTCGCGGTCGCACGGTCAGCGTCAAAGTGCTGGAGGGCGGCTTCGAGTTCGAGGGGAGAACTTATGCCTCCCTGTCGCCGATCGCGCGCGAAGTGACCGGTACGATCTGGAACGGGCTGCTCTTCTTCGGGCTGGTCCGCCGCGGCGAACGCAAGCCGAAGTCCAGCGAGCTTTGACGCCATAACGAACGGCTGACCGGGGCGCTCCTTCTGCGCCGTTCTCTGGCGAGCGCCCAATTGGCGCCTCCAGTGGGTCGCCCGTTTACCTACACCACCAACGCGAGTGTCAGCCTCGGCGCGCCATCACCAGCCGGGCTCTGGCGCAGCCGCACCCATTCGGTGTCCGGCGCCTCTTGGCGCCGCTCCGCCTTCCGCACGCTCAACCTCGCTCTGAACTCTCCAACTGCTCCGCTGCTGGCCTCAAGGCAGCGGGCCCCCGCAGCTGTACGCGGGGTGCACCTTCATCGACGTGCCCGTGGCCCAGCAGCATCGACAGATCATTGGAACGAGCTCGCGTCTTCGCGAGGCGCTCGAGCGCGCCGACCGAGTGGCGCCGACGTCGCGCTCGGTGCTCATCTACGGGGAGAGCGGCACCGGCAAGGAGCTCGTCGCCAGGCGAGTCCACGAAAAGAGCAAGCGCGCGGCGGGCCCCTTCGTGGCGGTGAACTGCGCGGCGATCGCCAGGGACCTGCTCGAGTCGGAGCTGTTCGGCCACGAGCGCGGCGCGTTCACCGGGGCGCACCAGGCGAAGGCCGGCGTCTTCGAGCAAGCTCACGGCGGCACGCTGTTCCTCGACGAGGTCGGCGACATGGCCCTCGAGCACCAGACGAAGGTGCTCAGGGCGCTGCAGGAAGGCGAGGTGATCCGAGTAGGGGCAAGCCAACTCCGCCGTGTCGACGTGCGGATCGTGGCGGCCACGAACCGGGACCTGTCGGCGGCGGTCGCCGAACGGAAGCTTCGCGGGGACCTTCTCTACCGCCTGGTCGGGTACCAGGTAAGGTTGCCGCCGCTGCGTGAGCGCGGAGATGACGTCCTGGTGCTCGCCAAGGTCATCCTGGCGCGCGAATACAGCGCCGCGTACTTCTCCGAGGGCGCCCGGGAGTTCCTTCGGCGCTACAGCTGGCCGGGCAACATCCGCGAGCTCGAGGACGTCGTCGGCGCCGCCGCGATCGACGCGCGCGGCGGGGAGGTCACGGAGAAGGAACTTGAAGCGAACCTCGTACTCGGCGGGCTGACGGAGAACGCGGGTGGCGGGGGCGGGGAAAGGGCAACGACGGCGAGTCCGGCGGGCCCTTCAGGCGCGGGAGGCCCGGCAGTCGAGGCCAAGGCACCCAGGGAGCCAAACCATCAGGGCGAGCGCGAAGAGGAGCCCGAGCCGGAACGTCCACCGGAGGCGCGCAAGCCGAGCGACACCAGGCTCGACGCGGTGCTCGCCTTCCTCGATGCGCAGGGGCAGATCACCAATGCCATCGCGCGGGAGCTCCTCCAGCTGCAGAGGTGCCAGACCAACCGCCTGCTCAAGAGCTGGGAGCGGCGGGGCAAGATCGTCGGGCAAGGCAGTGGCCGTGGAGTGCACTACGTCTCGCCGGGTGCCGGGGCAGCGGCGAGCGCGGACACGCGGGGCGAGGGCGGCGAAGGCGAACGGCAGCGAGCGCTCGAGGCAGGGGTGGCCGCTGCGCTGGCTCCGACGACTGCTCCTGTGCGACTTCAGGTCGCCCTGAGGATTGCCGCCGAGGTCGGCAGGGTGACGCGCGCCGAGTACGCGAAGACCGCGAAGGTCTCGCAGCGGACCGCGAAGCGGGACCTGGCGGAGCTCGTGCGGCTTGGACAGCTTCGGGCGGAGGGAAGGGGCAAACGGCGGGTATACCTCCCGGCCCCAGCCGAAGCCCGCTTCTAAGGCGCGCCGACGCGCGGCGGGCGGAATCGAAGGCTGACTGCCAAGTGATGGCGATGAGCTGAGGAACCAGCTGAGCGGCAGGGCATCGGTGCCGGCTTGTCCACTGGGCGACTCCACGAATCCATGGCCGCTAGCGCACGTCGGGAGCTGTCGGGTGGATTTCAGCCCTGCCGATCGCGTGCGTTCGGCCCTTGGCGCCTGAAGACTGTGAACACGCGTTTAGTGAATATGTGTCGAATACCGACCAATAGCGCGAATCGAGAATCGAACGACTACTGAGCATGAGGACTTCAAAACCCGAGAGGTGTCGCGAAGATCGCGGACTTCGCCCGGCTGATGTCGGACCGTTCCTGTAGACTCCCGAAAAATCGCTGGGAACCCAAGGCCGGATTGGAGGGCGCACGTCGTGACGGAGGAAAGGATACGCTGGTGGTGTTGCGTTGCGCGCCCAAAGGCGTGAGGGCGTTAGTCCCGTTGCACCTGCGCTGTCATGGTCCAGGTGGTCGCGTAGGCCGGCGGTGGGCAGGGAAGGGTGAGACGAAAAGTAGCTGAGTGGGGGTCTTCGGTGTTCGATGGTGGCCCGCAAGAGTGAAGCCCACGGTTTCCGCCGTGGGCTTCGGTGCTTCTGCGCCGGCCACGTTCCATGCAGGTTCGGATTCCGGCGCTGCCTTGGTGGAGGCAGATGCAATCATGCCAGCCCTGTCAAGAAACCGCATCTTCGTCGCGGCCGTTCTTGGTGACGGCCTATCATCCTGACCGGTCGGGTGAGTGGACCCCGTCGGCGATTCCGGCGGCCTGCCCGAGGAGTGACTGGGCTGCGGCGTGCCGCATCCGCCTCGACCATCGCCGGACGCGGAAGACGGGGCCGTGCGTCCCGGTGGTGGTGCTGGCGTGCGCCGCCCATAGCTGCCGGTTCACGCTCTATCCATGCGGGCACGTGCCGTACGGCCGGGAGGCCGTTGCTCCGGTTGGCCTCGACGGCAAGGCGCTGACCACGGCGCCGGAAAATGCCGCGTCGTCAACCGCCGAAGAGCCCAGCGCCGGCTGGCAGCAGACCCGATTCAACGCGGTGCTCGATGCGGCTCGTGGCAAGGCTTGGCCTCGGGACGGTCCTGGCCCCTGCTGGACGACGCAGCTGCGTCGCCTCGACGAGCTCGCTGCGCTGCTTGGGCTCGATCCGGCTCTCCCCGTGGCGTTGGGTGAGAAGCTCGCGCAGCTTCTCCACCTCCCGCGCTTGAGCCTGATCGACGAAACCCATCGGTTCGCTCAGGCGCATGGCTTCGAGGAACGAGGGGGCATCCTCGTCGCCACCCTGGAGCGCGCTTCGACCGGCCGCTGCGTCTTGGAACGAGTGCTCGCCTGCGGCGCCCTGGCCGGCCTGTGGCGCCCGGTGCATCTCTGGCGGGCCTCGCCCGGACGCCCGCAGCGCACCGTGTTCCCGGGGCGCGGAACGCCCTCGGGGTAGGCCTTTAGGCGACGGGCGCCGTACCCACGAATTCGCTCTCGTGCCTCCGGCTTCCAGGCGTGCTTTTCAAAGGCTCCCTCGAAATTGGAGCCCCGATGACCGACCCACCGAAACCGCCAGCGCCCGACGAGCTGCTGCTGCTTTCGCCGGATGAGCTCCTGCGTTGCCAGGTGATTGCCGAGCTGCGCTCGAAGCTCGCCGGCGGCAAGGAGCTCGAGGAGGCGGTGGCCGAGATCGCCGCGCGGACGCACTTCATCATCCAGAGCGGCGAGGCCGCCTCGGTGACGACCCGGTCGCTCTATCGCTGGTGGTCGAACTTCAAGGCGGCCAATGGCTGGTCAGGCCTGCGCACGGCTCGCAGCCAGACTTCGCGGACCTACCCGGCGCTGCCGACGAAGCTGCTCGACTTCCTGTGCGCGGAGAAGAAGCTCGACCGCTACGCCTCAGTCCCCGAGCTGCTGCGCAGGGCCCGCGAGCTGGAGATCGTCGGCGCCGACGAGGCCTTCGACCGCGTCACCGTCTGGCGAGCCTGCAAGCGTCTGGGGCTTGCGCTCCGACGAGTTCCCGGCAAGCGCGAGATTCGACTCTCGCCGCTTCGCTTACCCCCACCGAATGCAGATGGTGCTCGCCGACGGCAAGCACTTTCGCGCCGGCCCGCGCCGCACCAAGCGCGTCGCCCTCTTCTTTCTCGACGACGCCAGCCGCAAGGGCCTGACCTGCGTCGTCGGCACCTCCGAGAGCACCCGGCTCTTCCTGCGCGGCTTGTACAAGGTCATCTGCAAGTACGGCCTGATGGACTCGCTCTTCCTCGACCGCGGGCCCGGCTTCAAGTCGGAAGACACCCTCAGCGCCTGCGTGAGCATCGACATCAACCTCATTCTGGGCACGGCGGCCTATCCCGAGGGACACGGCAAAATCGAGCGCTTCAACCAGACCGCCGTCTCCGCGGTGCTGCGCGGCCTGTGCGCCGCCGAAGTCGACGACGACTGCGGCGCGCTCGAGCTGCGGCTCGAGCACTTCCTCGACCACCAGTACAACCTGAGGCCGCACG
Organism: uncultured delta proteobacterium; assembly: GCA_963772225.1. Lineage (GTDB taxonomy): Bacteria > Myxococcota > Myxococcia > Myxococcales > UBA5297 > CAVYWD01. The sequence goes on from CAVYWD010000003.1 coordinate 818,461, forward strand.
AGTCGCTCGACCAGCGCACGCCAAAGGCGCGCTGGGACCTCGACACCAGAGCGCTGCGCTTCCCCGAGAGCGAGCAGGCCCTGCGCGACAAGCTCGTCGTCACCGAGGTGCGCAAGGTCTCCAAGGACAACGTCATCCCCGTCGACGGCGTCGACTACGAGGTGCCCCGCGGCCACGCCGAGACCTCCATCAACGTTCGCCGAAATCTCCTGTCCGGCGAGCTCTTCGTCCCGCACGACAGCCACCTCGTCCAGATCCATCCGGTCGACCTCGCCGCCAACGCGATCGCCCGCCGCGCAACGCCCGGCGCCCCCAGGCCCGACGATGACGAGGGCACCCCGAGGACCGCCGCCTCCATCGCCTTCGCTCGCGCTCACGGCCCCGTCGTGGGGCCCGACGGCGGCTTTCTTCCCCCCACCCGCAACCCCACGAACGGAGACGAGCCATGATTGACCTTCGCAGCGCTTTCGGCTTTCACGCCACCCCTTTCACGCGCGAAATCCGCATTCAGGACTACCTTGCTTTCCCCTTCTTCGAGGAGGCTTTTGACGGCCTAAGACGCTGCGTCGAGGCCCGCCACAGCGGCGCCCTCATCGCGCCGGCCGGCACCGGCAAGACCGCCCTCTTGCGCCGCCTCACCGCCGCTCTCCCCGAGGCCCGCTACCAGGTCCGCTACATCAAGGTCACCGACCTCTCCAAGCGCGACCTCTGCCGCGAGATCGCCCTCGCCTGCGGCGCATCTGCTGCGGGCGCCTATTCTTTCCTGGTGCGCGCGCTCCAGGAGCGCTTCGAGCACTCCGTCCACAGCGAAGGCCTGCGCCCCGTCATCCTGCTCGATGAGGCGCAGGACCTGCGCGGCGACTCCTTCGCGCTGGTCCGGCTCCTGACCAACTTCGAGATGGACAGCCGCCTCGTGCTCAGCCTGGTCCTGTGCGGCCAGCCCCAGCTCAAGACCGTCCTCGGCCGCGACGACCAGGAGTCGGTGGCCCGCCGCATCCACCACTACGCCTGTCTGCGGCTGCTCTCGCGCGACGAGCTCACCGAGTACGTCCAGCACCGCTGCGCCATCGCCGGTTGCAAGAAGCACCCCTTCGACGCCGGCGCCATCGAGGCGCTCCACGAGATCTCCCGCGGCAATCTGCGCGCCGCCGACGCTCTCGCGCTCACCGCGCTCGAGCGGGCCGCCCTCTCCAAGAAGACCGCCGTCGGCGCGCAGCACGTCGCCGAGGCCCGCCAGGAGCTGTACCCGTGAAAGGGCCCGCCAAGAGCGCGCGCCCCGAGCGCCACCTGCGCGTCGTGCGTGCCGCCGAGCTTCCCGCCCAGCTGCCCGAGAAGGCCTGGCTCGTCCGCGACCTCTGGTCCCACCTGGCTGTCGGCTTCATCGGAGGTCAGCCCAAGAGCGGCAAGACCTGGCTCGCGCTTGACCTCGCGGTCAGCGTCGCCTCCGGCACCCACTGCCTGGGGCGCTTCCCGGTAGACCAGCCTGGTCCCGTGCTCGCCTATCTCGCCGAGGACTCGCTCCCGCACGTCCGTGAGCGCCTGGCTTCCCTCTGCGCCCACCGGCACATCCCTCTGGAAGCCCTCGACCTCCACCTCATCGACATGCCCAGCATGCGCCTCGACGACGCTGAAGATCAGGCGCTGCTCGTCCAGGCGGTCACCCGGATCAAGCCACGTCTGCTCATCCTCGACCCCCTGGTGCGCCTGCACGCCCTCGACGAGAACAGCGCGGCAGACGTCTCTTCACTCCTGGGCTGGCTGCGCGCGCTCTCGCGCGCCCACGACCTCGGGATCGTCGTCGTCCACCACATGAGCAAGAAGAGCCGCCGTCAGCTCGGCCAGGCGCTGCGCGGCTCCAGCGACCTGCACGCCTGGGCCGACAGCTCTGCCTACTTGACCCGCAAGCAAGACAAGCTCCTGCTCACCCTCGAGCATCGCTCGTCGCCCGCCCGCTCCCCACTTGGCCTCCAGCTCGCCCTCGGCGCAGACGGTGCCACTCCTCATCTCGAGCCCTTCCTCGAGGCGATCGCGAGCGTTGCGTCGCCGCCGCCCATCGCCAATCGCATCGTCCACGCCCTCCGAGAGGCCAAGGCGCCGCTCTCCCGCGTCGCCCTGCGCAACAAGCTCCGCCTCAACAACCTCAAGCTCGGAGACGCCCTCGCCTCGCTCGAGCGCGACCGTGTCATCGCCCGAAGTGATTCCGGCTGGAATCTTTGCGCGGCCTCCACAGCCGCGCTGGTCCCGACGAGCGCCCATCCGGCGACCTCGTCCGATTGTCAGCTCGACCTGCCGCTGCCTCCCCCAACCACCAGCCCTCGATAGCGTCCGCTCGCCCCGTCACGGCCGACCGACGCTGGGGGCTTACATCCCCCAGACCCCCTGTGGCTCCGGCGCCGCCCCGCGCACGAAGCCGCGCGGGTCGTCGCCGGAGCTCAAGGCCCAACGACCTCGAGTCGCCCAACCCGTTCCCTGTTCCGCCGTTCCACGATAGGGGCGCGCGCGGAACGGCCTGCCGGAACAGGCGCGCCGTGACAGCCTTCGTGCAACGAGCTGCGAACGTGGGCGCGCAACGCAACAGGTGGGCGGTCCGCCAGATCATCAGCGAGGTGCTCGACAGGCAGCTTGCCCTCGCGATGCAGAAGGTGCGGCAGGATGACCTGAAGCGCGTCTGGGGAGAGGTGAGTGAGGTTCGTCGGACCACACCTCCGCAGGTTCTCTTTCGGGACAAGGTGAACCCCGGCCAGCGCATCTGGGTCAATCTGCCCCAAGGCATTCCGCTCCCGAGCGAGGGGGAGATGGTGTGCGTCGAAGGGTACTTGAGGCCTGGCCCCGACGAGGGCCGCTGCTCAATCGCGTGGCGTCTGGAGGGGCTGTCAATCATTGAAAACAAAGGGCTGTCGCGGCGCGTGAAGGATTGAGACGCAGTGCTGGGCGAGGTAAAAGCGCGCTGCTCCTCTCCACGGAGGGTGACGGGACCAGTTCGAAAGGTTGCGCTCGTGTCGTCTGAAAGGAGCAAAGGGCGCAAAGACTTCGAAGAGGTCCTCCGAAGCAGATTGAGAAGGCTGAAGGAACACGAAAGGCCGGAGTACTCATTTGTCCACGTCAATCTACAAAATGCCGCATCGATTGCGGGAGGAATCCGCGAAGCAGGCATGAGCGATGCCGACCTTGTGGCGGTTGTCCGCGGTGGAGGGTCGAACTCCGATCTGGACCCGTTTAATGAGCCGGTCGTAGCGGAGGCGCTGGCGTCGCTGAGGCAACCGGCGCTGGTGGCGGTCGGCCACTCGGGCGACAAGGTCGAAGCTTACAAATTCGCTGGCCACGGCACAAATACACCGTCAGAGGCGGCCTCGCTGGTGGCCTATCTGTTTCATCAGGGGCGCAAGCGATACGAGGCCGTGCAAGCTTCGCCAGACCGCGGCTCTCGAAATGCCGAAGTGATCCCGTTCACAACGTGCTCCGCCTTGGCTGGGTCGCACAAAAATGAGTCACGATTAGAGCCGAGCGGTGCCCTTCCGAACCCAAGGGAGTTCCATGCTCGACCGCTGCCCGCATTTGGTCGGTCGGCACTGAGAGCTACTTCCGTCGCTGCCGCAGTTGCCATCATCTTCGCGGCCGGCTGGAAGGGTGCGCCACTCTGGGATCGGTTGCTGCTTGCCGGCACGAGCAAATCCGATACGTCGGGCGTACAAAGGGTCGAGCTCGTGCCGACCCTGACCCGGGCCGCCTTGGGCCAGGCTGGTGTTCGCCAGCCCGTCGTTCCTGCGCAGCAACGGTCCGCCGCGAAGAGGCCTTCACCAGCGGCGCAGAGCGCAAAGGTGGCGCCAAGCGCTGGCGACGCGTCGAGCGGCGATGTAGCGCGTCAGGCACTTCAGCAGACCAACGTTGGTCAACCGCAGGTTCAAGGGCTGCCTGACACCAAAGAAAGAGAGTAGCAAAAATGGATTCAGCGAGGCTTCTGTATGAGAATCAGTACATAGGGGCGTTCATCTACGCGCTGGGCGTAGTTAGCGGACGTCGCAATCAAGGCGATATCGGGGCGTTTAGCCTTCTTCAGCAGACTCCGGCGGACGCGGGGCTGGCGGACATGCTCGCGCAGTGGAGCGGCAGATGCTTTCTGTGGGAGTTTAAGCGTGATAGGAGCGAAATCCGAGAGGAAGCGCGGAAGCCGGCCAAGAACAAGGTGCTAACGGAGCTCCTGAAAGACAAAAACCGCACGCAGAAATTGACTGGCGATCAATGCCATTTCTTGGCGTGCGGGAAGGAAACCACGGCTCAGTGCGGCCGCACGGTGGACCTCGAGTTCTTTCCGTACTCGCTGGCGCTCGCGCCGCAAGAGGCGTCGGCGCTAAGCTGGCCGATGTCATTAGAGGGGTTCGTGAAGAATATCGTGTCAGCGGACGGGGAAGCGCCGGGAAAGCTGGGGGTCGATGTTGGATCCTTTGATGAGTATGTAGCCTTCCTTCAGCGGTGCACAGGATATCCGCCTGGGGTGAATGGTGTCGTAGTGAAGATCGATGGAAAAGGCAAGGCGATGCTTGTAAGGTTTGACGGACTTGAGGCGCTGAGGGACATCGCGAAGACTATGGCAACAGGCATCTCCAGAAGACGAGAACTTGGGGCGCCCTCGCAAGAGCCTGGCGAGGCGCGGGTGAGGCGACCTGCTCGAGGGCGAGATCGCGGACCAGAAATCGGCGGGTGATGGCACGTCTTGGAAATCGCGTGCCAAGCGGTCGGCCATCGCGGGTTTCAATGCTTGCTGGTTTGTGTTCCCGCGATGGCCGGCGCCGATTAGAGCACAGGGATCTCGAACCTGAGCAGGCGTTTCGGGAGCACGTCATCAAGGTTGCCGAGATCGCTGTCGGTGAGCTCGACGAGGCCGAACTCGTGAGCCTTGTAGAGCTCTCGCTTCTGCTCCATGCGCTTGGCGTACTTCTGGTCCTCCTTCATTCCCCAGTATTCGATGTAGACTCGCCTCCCCATGGGGATGAAGAAGTCGCAGTAGGCTTCCTCTTCGATTGGAAGTCTCCGCTCATAGGCGTGCACGACACACGCCTGATAGAGCCAGTTGTCGATCATGGCCTCCGCGCGTGATCGGACCATGTGCCCATCCATCGTCCGGTACTTTGCTGGGAATTTCGTTCGAAAGGATTGTTCTTCCAGTGGCGAGGGTTCGTCCGTCGGCGAGGCCGCAGCCGCAACGGCCTGCTCGACCTCCATCGGAGCCTGAAAGGCCTTCAGCGCCTGCAGAAGAGCCGGGTTCTGCTCGATCGTGGCCGGCCACGCGACATAAAGCGACTTGTCGCCCTTCTGGATGTGCTCGCGCTGTTGGCCTCCTCTCTTCTCTCCGTCGTGCGTCACAGCCCACCCTTTTTCCGCCTTTTGAATCCAGCCAAGTTCGGCAAACATAAGATTCAGGCGCTGCGCCGTGAGCCGATCGACTCCAAAGGACCTCGCAAGTGCGGTCACGGATAGAAGGCTGCTGCGATTGTCTTCGAGGAGTGCCATTTCTCGCACGTCATCGGCATCTCGTGCCGACGCTCCTTTGTCTTCATCTCTTCTCATACATGGCTCGCCGACTCAACGCTGCCCGTTCCTTCTCGCCTCCCGGCGCTTCGCGAGGGTCACGGCAATAGCACCTCGGCGTAACGCATCGCATCGGCAGGGCAGTTCTCGAAACTGGCACGAATACAAGCGGAAACTCGAGCAACCTTGGGATCCGAGCACGACCGAGGAGCTTGCTTCGACCTATCAAATGGCTTTTGAAAATCGGCGATTTGTTCGTCGGCAGTGCGTATGCGCTGTTGCAGTCCGTAGAGCTTGGCGTTGTTCTGGACGCCGCCGATTTGAGCGTAGTGCTTCTCCTGGGCGATCTCCTGGAGCGCTTCGGCGCGCTCGACAGTCCTCGCGCAGATCAGCGCCGAGTAGGCAATCCCAAGCACAACAGGGTCGGATTTGCGGCGCTCGAGGTCCTTCGTGTGGTCGCGTTCCGCTTCTTCCCGAGCGTCGGCCTCGGCACGCTCTGCTCGGTGCCGATCCTCGCACTCCCTCTGGGACTGCAACGCTTGCCGCTGCATGTCACGATAGATGTCGACCGCCCGACGCGCGCGCTCCCGATCCCGCGGTGTGGAGGCGTTCCGCAGCTCTTCTTCAGCCAACTTAAGATCGTGAGTGGAGGACTCGAGGGAGGGCGACCTGCAAGTGGGGTCTGACTCGAGCGGCGTAGCCGGCTTCGGCGCGGCACGATTGCTCGGGGCCGAATCGCCCGGCTCGTCCTCCGGGACTTTCCCGGGCTCTACTTGTAGGCCAACAGCAAGCAACAGTCCGACCGCAGTCCACATAGTCGCTCCTCCCTTTCGACAACGAGGCAAGGGTCCTTCCCGAGCCTCTTCCGCATTGTTCTCGTCCAGGCCAACCGGTCCTGGCGTGGAGTTTCGCCGAAAGCTTCCTCTTCCGCCACCGATTCGTCGCGCCACAGCTCTTCGCGTGGACCTAGAACCCTGGCCGTGGCGTCCTCCGGGATTTGGCACCGTCCCCGGCTTGCGGCGCCGCGGGTTTCGGGCCGGGCGGAGACGTCCGGCGGTGTACGTTTTGGCAGAAAACGGTGGAGTGCTCGGTCAGGTCGGCGACGTCGCGCAAGGGGGGATGGTGCGGGCGACGGCGGAACACGGGCGGGCCAAGCGCGTTGAGCAATGCCACCCGGTGTGTGCTGGTCGATTGGCCGGCCCCGACCTGCTCCTGTCGCTCAAGAGTCGAGCCCTTCTTCCGAGTGAGTCACGAGGTATTCTTCGACTGCGGCCTCGAATTCCTCGACCTGGCTTGTAGGCATCATGTGCCGGTTCTCATCGGTGAGCAGAATCCCGGTCTTCTCGAACGCATAAATGAGCGACGGTGCGACTCCATCCTCATGCATGGCCCTGACCATCTTGGCCTGAAACTCGAGAAGCTGGTCCCGGTGCTCTGGGCCAAAGAGAAGGTCGTCGGGCCCCATGGGCCGCCCGTGTCGCTCCTGAAAATCCCGCTCGAGCTCGGGGATGAGGGCCGCGACCTCCGGGTGAAGTGGCATAGTGCGGGTGATGGTGCCCTCTTCGTCGACTAGGTAGTGGAAGCCCTTGTCGAAGCAGCAGTTCTTGTACTTCTTGCCCGTTCCGCAAGGGCAGCGGGCGTTGGGCGAGAGCTTCTTCAATGCCATGGTTCCTCCGTCGACCAGGTCGACCTCGAGGCCAGGGGCCTTAAGCAGGCCTTTAGGACCGCTCGGGTATCGAGCGGCGAATCATAGCCGATTACCGAGAATAGCGCGGGGCGTGGAACGTCGAAAGCAGCGGGCCAAGTGCAATGCGGGCCAATGGTCGTCCGAACAGAGCCACGGCGCTCGAGTGGGCGCTGCGCCATGAGCGCGGGGAGCCCGGTACTCGGGGAGCCGGCGGAGGCAGCGTGGTCGCGAGAGCCCTGAGGGCATAGCCGCAGGGGCAGTCCGGGGCGGCGGGTTTCTCCCTATCCTCCGCGGCGCTCCTAGCTGACGGCGGGCAGAGCCCCGAGGGTGGGGCAGCCGCGGCCGGGGGCCGTACCCGGGCACCAGGGACTGCCGTGTGGGTCGACGCGAGCGCAGCCAGGTGCCTACCCGGAGTCATCGCAGAGAAGTGGAGTCCGTGCGATAGGACTCGGCCACCAGAGCCTGTGGGCGCAAGCACGGTGGGGGAGGGGGGAGTCAAGGGGGGGAATTGCCGGCTTCTCCGGGGTCCCGCGCCCTGTTTCCCCCTACCCTCCCGGGGCGGCAGGGCGGACGTGCGACCTCGAGGGCAGGCGCGGAGTCGACGGCGACCGCGGACGTGGTCCGGGCGATCCGCGGGCAGGGTCGGCGGCGGAAGCCGAGCCCACCCGCGCTGCCACGGCTACCCGACCGCCAAGGCGGCGATGCTGGGAACCACCATCGGAGATGGCGTCTGCCCCGGCTCGGCGGGAGCTGGAGTCGGACACCGCGTCTCCTGTTCCGCAGCCACCGCCTCCGGCCTCGCCTTCTCCCGCGTGCACCGGAGCTGTCCCGCCAGGAGCCGCTCGTACATCCGCCGCTGCTCGACGTGGTTGCGCTCGCGGGCGATGAACCGGAGCTTCTCCTCGGTCACGAGCTCGTTCGCGGTCACGGTCGTCATGCCCAGCACCTGGTCGCGGACCACCTGGGCGAGCTTGGCGAGGCCGAGGTACTCCCGGAGTTCCTCGACGGTCATTTCCGGGGCCGCCGCGACCCGCTTCATCGTGATTCGCTTCGCTTGGATGTCGTCGCGAAGCTTGATCGCGTGCGCGAGCGTGCGCGCGATCGGCGCCGGCTCAGCCGCGAAGGCCTCGTCCATGACCTTCTGGAAGCGAGCGCGCTGCTCGGGCCACTTCACGGGCTCGGCGACCCACTCCAGCTTCTTCCGGTCGATGGGCTCGGAGGCGGTCGTGGTGGTCAGCCGGGCCACGACCTTCTGGATGTCGGGCGCAAGCCGCGCCAAGGAAACGTGCCGGCCGATGGTCGTCCGGGACACCCCAAACAGGGGCCCTGCCTCACGGTAGGTCAGGCCCTCGCCGAGGGCGCTGCCACCGCCACCACCAGCGGCCCCGCCACCCCCATCAGCCCCGGCGTCCCGGGCGCCGACGCCGTCCAGGGCGGCCTGGATCTCGTGGGCGAGGGCAAGGTCGGCCACGACGCGGGCAGGCTGCGGAACGGTCGGAATCGGCTCCCCGATGGCCCAACCCGTGCCCTGTGACCGTGAAGTGAAAGCGTCTATCATCGCGAAATCACAAAGCGTCTCCATGGTTTGGAGATCGTTGCGTTCCGGCCGCTGAAAGCGACGATCTTCAAACCAGACGTCGTGCCCATCCATGGCGGCTTCGGCCCTAAACGGCCGTAGCCGCCATGTAATTTTGGTGCGAAGTCGGTCCCGGTGGTCGAGGACGACCTCCTGCACGACCAACCGGACGAGCCGCGTCTTTTGCGTCTGCGGGAGCGTCTGCCAGAGCTCGGAGAACCGGGCCAAGGACGCCCGGACCCGTTCGGGGGTGACCTGGGCGGTCGCCAGGCGCTCTTCTTCGGCGGCGAGCTCCTTCAGCCGGGTCTCTACGGTCTTCAGCCGGTCCTCGGCGTCTTGAAGACGGCCGGCGACGAGCTCTGCACCTCCAGTCCCGGTGGCGATGGCGTCGACCAGTCGTCCAGCTTCCTCCTTGAACCGGCGCAGCTCGCCCTGCAACCGGTCGCGCTCTTCGCGGATCTGCGGCGCGCGTGCTTCGGCCTCGGTCTTCGCCCGGCTCATGATGGCCTCGACCAGGGACTCGTCGGCGACGAGCTCTCGGAGGCGCTCGAGCAGGAGGCCCTCGAGGATTGGGGCGCTGAAGCTCCGGACGGTGCAGGCGTCGGCGCCCCGTCTCTCGGTTCGGGCCAAATCGCCTCCTGTACGCCTGAGCAGGAGGCGATTAGGGCTTTGAATGGCGTCAGGAAGCGATCAGAAAGCCGGGGCGTTCTCCGTCACGGAGGCGGATTGCAGCTCCTCATTGGGCGCCTTGCGGCAATAGAAGTTCTCGAGAACGATGGGATTGCCGCCTGAGCGGCAGAGCGGGAAGTATTCGCAGGGGCGCCCGTACTGGAAGCAGAACGAGGTGTTCTGGTACCAGGCATCGCGGCGGCGCGCGTCGAGGTAGGCCTGCGTCAGCTCCCACAGCTCAGAGCGGAGCGCGCGCACCTGGTCAGGCGAGATGTGGAGGGGCTCGCGGTGGAAACTTCCGGGCTCGGCGTACTTCGCGGCGAGCCGCACCTGGAATTCCTCGTCGGTCTCGGGGAGACGCCGCTTCGCGCTGGTCTTGCCGGTCTTCGACTTCGCGATGAGCGCGGCCCGGCGCTCCTCGTACTCGGCCTCGGTCTCGCCCGCGCTCTGCTGTAGGCGCGCCTTCACCAGGACGTTGTAGAGGATGCCGGCGATGCTGATCCCGAGCGCCTTCTCGATGTAGTGCGTGTAGAGGGTGACCTGGAAATCGGTCCAGAGGCGCTCGAGGTAGCTGGCGTCGATCGTTGCGGCCGTCTTGTGCTCCAGCAGGAAGTACTCGCCACCCAGCCGGACGACGCCGTCGACCTTGCCGCCGACCGCCAGCCGTTCTTCGATACCAATCACCCGCAGAACATGGACGATCCGTCGAGCCCGCTGCAGTCGAACCTGCTCCTGGGCCATGACTTGGACGTGGACGCCCTGGGCGACGCGATCCAGGTGATGATGAGCTTCATCGGCGCCGACGGAAAGCCGATGGAGATCGTCCCGGACCTGCTGGTAGTTCCGCCGCAAATGAAGTTTCGAGCTGCGCGCTTGCTCCAGGCGGAGCTGATCGGCCGCGACATTACGCTCGCGACCGGCCATGGGGAATCATCAAGCAAGATGTGCGCGCGAAGAATCCGGTCCAGGTGCTCGAGAAGGCCTGGGACCGCTACAGCGCGCGGGTGAAGGCCTTCGCGGGCGCCGAGCTCGATGCCGGCACGAAGAAGCGGATCTCGGAACTCCTCGAGGACCACCGCACGAAGGTCGCCGAGGCCTCGGGGGCGTTCGAAGAGGCCGAGTAGCAGCGGATGGATGAACCGCGAAGGCCCCGGTACCCGGGAGATCCAAGGGGCGGGGCCTTCGCCCACCAGGCCATCGACGCCATGAACCCCGCGCGGACGGCGCGACACGCGGGCCATTCGGAAGCGAGAGCCCCACGGGCCGATACCCGCGGGGCCCTCTTGACGCGCCACCTGAAAGCAGCAGGAGACACGCCCATGGAGAAGAAGCCAGAGCAGCAGGTTGCCGTCAATGAAACGCAGTCGAAGCAGGAACAGCTTGAGGAAACCATCAGGGCTCGGATTGAGGTCGCGCGCCGGGCCGCCGACTTCCTCGCGGGCTTGTTCCGGGTCACCAAGGGCAGACCCGGTGAGAAGTCTGCCGCCGACGCCGCCACGCCCTCGTCGAGCGCGGCGCTCATGTCGGCGAAGGGCTTTCCCGCGCGAACGGCGCCTCTCAAGCGATGTGAGTGCGGCCAGGCCTTCACCGCGCTGCAATGGCGCGCACTGGCGTTCACGGCGCTCGAGCGGATGAGCGATGACCTCGTCATCGAAATTCGCGAGTGCTCCGGCTGTCGCGCCAAGCTTGGCATCGTCGCCCATATCGTGCCCTGCGAGGTTGTGCAGGCCGGGTAGCGGACTGGCATCGGCGCGCAGGCCCCGTACCCGGGAGTTCCAAGGGGCGGGGCGTGCGCCCACCTGGCCGTCGATGCCATCAACCCCGCGCGGCTGGCACGACCCGCGGGCCAACTCGAAAGCGAGGGCCCCCACGGGCCGATCCCCGCGGGGCCCTCTTGACGCGCGCCTGTCGAGCCGCAGGAGACACGCCCATGAACAACAAGCCAGAGCAGCAACTCCCCGTCAATGAAGCGCAGGTTCAGATCGTAGATGAAGCGAGGGCACGAACCGAAGCGGTCCAGAAAGCCGTCAAGTACCTCGACCACCTCCTCATCTCGAAGGGAATCGCCAAGCTGGGCGATCTAACCCAAGGAGGCTCGACGGGCTCGACGAGCTCCCCGGGTACCGGGGCTGACGTGGGCTGCGGCGGTCCTGCTGTCGCGCCGAAGCCGCGCATCATCAAGACGTGCGACTGCGGGCGCGCCTATACGCATGAGGCCTGGCCCTGGCTGCGCCTCGTCACTTTCCAGCGCCTGGAGGAGGACCTCGCCATCGAGCTGCGCGAATGCGCCGGGTGCCACGCCACCGTTGGCATCGTCGCGCACGTGGTGCCCTGCCATGTCGCGCGGATGGGGGCGCGGCCGGAGCGGCCGAAAGGCGGACGCCATCCTGGCCTGCGAGGGACGGGGTAGCGGCGCTGGAGACAAGGAGAGCCATTTCCTACTTGTTAGAGGACTTCGATTTGTCCGCAAGGTCCGACGGCAGAAGCCCCAGGCTTTCCAGTCGCCGGTAAACCGTAGTCCGTGCCACCCCGAGCTCATCGGCGACCTTACCCGGGGGGCCCACACGCCGGCAAGTCTTCGCGACCACCTCATCGACGATCGTATCGAGCTTCTTGCCGGTAATAAACACGCGGTTCATGTCATCTTCGTTCGGATCCTGGCCGGTCGCGCCGAGCGCCTTCGCCACGAATTCCGCGCTCGGCTCGAAGCTGACGTCCTCGGCTTCGATCCGCGCGCCATTGCGCGTGAATAGTGCGCGGACGAGGGTGTGCTTCAGTTCACGAATATTGCCGGGCCAAGAATGAGCGAGAAGCTGCCTCTCCGCGTCCTTCGAAAGGAGCACCCGCTCACCGGGAGGGCAGGTCTTGTCGATGAAGTGATGGATGAGCAACGGCAGGTCCCCCTTCCGTTCGCGCAGGGGAGGCAGTGCCAGGTGCATCGCGAGCCGCCAGAACAGGTCCTCGCGAAAGGCTCCGTGCTTCACCTCCGTGCGGAGATCTCGATTGGTGGCGACCACCACGCGCACGTCGACTTTGATCGCCTGGGAGGAGCCGACCCGTCGGATCTCGCCGGACTCGAGCACGCGCAAGAGCTTCGCCTGAACGCTCAAGGGGAGCTCAGCGACCTCGTCCAAGAACAAGGTGCCGCCGCTCGTCGCCTCGAACGCGCCCTGGTGCAGCTTGTCGGCGCCCGTGAACGATCCCTTCTCGTAGCCAAACAGCTCGCTCTCCGCGAGCGCACGGCTCAGAGAGGAGCAATTGATCGCGCAGAAGGGACCGGATGCGCGGCTGCTGCGCGCGTGCAAGGCGCGGGCGACGAGCTCCTTGCCCGTCCCTGATTCGCCGTTGATCGCGACCACCATCGGGGACTGCGCGACTCGGTCAATCGTCTCCCATAGGCGGTGCATCGCGGGGTCGTTGCTCACCATGCCCTCGTAGATCGCCCCGGAGATCTCGGTGCTCTCGCTCGCGGCCCTCCGCAAGGTGATCTCGCTTTCGCCGATTTGGAAAGGGCAGTCGAGAGGGACCTGCGCCGCGTCGATTCGGACGCGGCCGACGTAGGTGCCGTTCTTGGAACGCAGGTCCTGCAGCTGGAAGTAGGAGAAGTCGCATTGCTCGAGAACGGCGTGCTGCCAGGACGCAAACTGGTCCTGCAAGCGCACGGCGCATTGGTCGCCGGTGCCGATGAACATCTTGCCGGCGTACGGAATCTTGCGCTCTACGCCCTTCGCCTTGACATGAACGAAAACGGGCCCGGCGGGCGCTGGCTTGGCCTCCGGCTCCGCCAGGGGCTTGCGCCTTGCCGTGTCGCTGCCCGTCTCCTGGGTGGTGTCGTCGTCCGCTTCATCGGCCGAGAGCTCGAAGACCGCACGCCATTGAGCGAGGCGCACCTGGGCGCCGTGCGTGAGCTTCGCTTGGTCGACCCGCTTGCCGTTGACCTCGACGCCCTTGCCGGACACGTCCCTGATGCGCCAGCCGGAGCCGCTCTTCTCGATCGCGAACTGGCGCCGGGAGACGGCAGGGTCGGGCACGACGAGGTCGTTCTCGGAGCTTCGTCCGACGCGCAGCCCCTCGTCGGTGAGGTTCACCCGGAGGAGTTCGTCGTTCTTGCGGTAGAAGAGGAGCTTCGGCATGGTGTGCGCTACCTCGACTGCGCGTGTCAGTGCTTGAACCGGTCGTGGCCGCGGGCGGTTCTGCTCAACCGCCTCCGGCGGCGCCTGAGCAAGACGCCGCTTACGACTTCGGCACGACTTCGGCACGTAAAGTTCGCTGGAGCTCTCGGAGAGAGTTTCAGTTAGCCAAGGGCTTGCTGGCAACCCTAAGAGTGCGACTTGGTGCGTATTACGAAATGCGTAGAGCGCTCCGAAGCGTTGCTGCGAGTTCACTGAGCTTCTCCATATATACGGGCTGCATCTCGGGCTCCTTGAATGCAGTTACTCCGCGGGTTTGCGTATTTTCGAGTACCAGTGTGAGAAGGTGATCGAGTTCCTCAAGTTCAGCATGCCCAGCTTGCCGAAGGTCGAGTGTGTCGACCTCCGCCTCTATGCAGAAGCGGATATCGTTTGCCAGGCGAGGCGTGCTTTCCAAGTGGGGCGCGCTGTCATGGAAGAATCCGAACGAGACCCAATTGGCAACGGTCCAGTCAAGGTTGTGCGGCAGAAGAATGCTCATGAAGTCTACTCCAATAGAATGAGGCGCGACTTCTCGGGCGCCCAGTTGTCTTCGATGTACTTTAGAACGGTGGCCTTTTGTTCCGGAGTCATGTTGCGTACGTCGAGCACTACGAAATCGATCGACTTTCGGAAATGCGCGTCGAGAGAGGGAAGGAACCTCTCAAGCGCCGGTGAGTGATATCGCGCTTTCCCGGGTGGAATGCCGAGAAGATCAAAGACCTTATCTTCAAACGGGCCACCCTTCTTGCCAACCCATTCGCCGGCTCCGGACGGATCGCGTTCGAAGCCGCCGTAGCGCTGTTCGATATCCGCGCCGACTTCACCTTCGTATGCAAGATAGCCGCGTTTCGGGTCGGCACCAAGGGCTCTTTGTCGTCCGCCGACGGTGCTTTCGGGCACCTTCCCTCTCTGCGGCTCCCCCTGCAACTCCCCCGGTTCCTGGATGACATAGAGCCCCTCCGAGTCCCTCGGCGGCTCCTCCGGCACAGGCCGTGGAAACTCCTTCGCCACCTCCGCCTCGAACTCCACGATCTCCTTCGCGATCACGGGGACCAGGCGCTCGGCCTTGGACCGCCTCATGAGCTCGATTGAGTTGAGCAGGTACGTTGTCTTCGTTGTCCTGAGTTCCTCAAGCTTCTGCGCACGTCCAGAGTCTTCCGGCTTCTCGAGCGCGTCGAGATGTTCCTTGAGGACTTCCACTCGCTTCTTGAGCGCATCGCAGCGCTTGTAGAAGTACTCGCCATAAATCGGCTTCTTCTTCTCGGGCTTCGGCGCTCCATCGGCGGGAGGCTTCTCGAAACCGAGGCCTCCGGCAGGCTTGCCGGGCTTGCCGGACTTCGGGGCGGGCACGTCCTCGAGCTTGTGGGCGGGCTTCACCGGCTCGATCTCCTCGACCACGCCGTCGTCGTTGACCTTCAGCTTGGAATTGGCCTCTGCCTCCGAGTTCTCGATGTGTTCCAAGAGGGCCTTCGCCTCCTTCGCCGCCGCTCGCATGCGACGAAGCTTGGCCACGCCGATGCCGCCGGCCAGGACGACGCCGAGGGCGAAGTAGTCCGCCATGGCGTCGAGGAGGGCCTCCGAGCCGGCCGTGAGGTGCCCCTCGGACAGCTTCGTGAGCTTTGCTTCGTTGAGCGCTGGAAGCTCCACCGGGCCCCCTCCAGCTTGGCCGGCGCCCGAGCTCCCGGAGGCGCTGCCCCTGCTCTCCGCGCTTTCTCGATGAAGCCGCTCCATTTGAGCGAAGTGCCGACCCGCGAGCGCGAGCTTCTCCATGTTGGTCAAGGCGAAGTCCACGCCCAGAATGGCCCCAACGGCGCGAGCCAACGCGATGAGCAGGTAACCTACCGCCCGGACTGGCGGGGAGGGACTGGCCTTGCAGGAGGCGGCCATCGCGTGGATGACGAAGAAGATGAAGGCGCCGACGGCGAACTCTATCGTCCGGCCCGCCAGTACGCCGGCCTTGTTCCGCTCGTGCATCTCGCGCGCGATGAAGAGGCCGTAGTTGAAGAGGCTCGCCGCCAAGGCAACCAGCTCGCGCGGGGGACCGCCAAGGCCCTGCTCGAGCGCTCGGAGGAAGGTGTAGATGTTCCGGTCCTGGACGTCGATCTCGACAATCGGGACACCGCGAACAACGAACATCACCGGGGCTCCCGGGACTGGAACCGGGAAGACCGCCTCGCGCTTCAGCTTCTCGAGGTCGACGCTGCGGTACTCGAGGTCCCTGAACGTGCCGCCCGCGCCAGGGAGCGCGACTCCGTGGCGGTCGTACAGCAACCATCGAGGGTCGCCTTCGCATGCGGCCCCGCTTACGCACGGTCGCCGCAGAACGCCGATATCGGCTCGCTTCCCGTGCTTGTCGACCAGGAACCCGATGCCGATGAGCAGCATGTTCCGCCGAGCCAGATCGTTCTTCACCCGGGCCTGGAAGAAGATCGCCTCTTCCATCTGCTTGAACTCTTCGAGGCCGGGCGGCGGCTGTACGGAACTCCGCGACCAATCGAACTCGCCGTACCCCTGCGTGAACAGGTTCGTGATGGTTTCGACGACCGCTGGGCTCGACTCGCGCAGCTTCTGGAGCTTCTCCTCGGTGAGCCCGCCCGTCGCGAGGCTGTGGTCGACCTCGATGTTTCCGAAGTGCTCGACGAACTCGAGGAAGATTCGGGCCAGGGACTCGTCGAGTAGGTAGCTCGGATCGCTGTGCACGGGCTCGGATATGTGCAGGCCTCGAATGTCGCCATCGTCGCGATCGTAGGCGACCTTTAGAAGGATCTCGCGGCCCTTCTCGGCGGCGGAACGAACCGCCTCGGTGACCTCGGCCTTCTGCCAGGCGATGTTCTTCTTGCTGTGCGGGAGATTGCCGAACTGCCACATGATCGCGAGGTCAAGGCTTTTCAGCCGATCTTGGAGGGCAGCGACAACCGTCTCGTGGACATTGCTCCAGGTGGGCTCGAAGGAAGTCGCGTAGATGGTCCCGCTCTGGTCCGGCTCCGAGAGCTTTATCTTCCATGTCCCCGGGGGAAACCAGCTATAGACGAGCTGCGCGACCGGCCGGTGCTCGGAGGCCGGATAGAAGCGGACGTAGCCTCGTTTGTGCTCGGGCCCGCGCTTCTCCAAGGGGTCGTAATACACGAAGATCTCTTTGAGCGGGCCCACGTTTAGCCGAAGGTGGATCTGTTGCACCGGGCCGACGACCTCCATGCCCGGGGGTGGGCGAATTATCTTGTAGAGCTTCGATTCGGCATTCCCTGCCATTCGGGTTCCTCGACGCCTCGAGAGCGCAGGACGGGTTCACGCTGCTTCAGGTGGTTCGGCGTTGCGATGTGCGTCGCCTGAGTCGCCTTCACCTGCTTCGGGCTCGCATTGGCTGTCGGCCTCCCCGCTGTCCGATGCCTCCTGGAAGGGGACCTCCCGGAAGCACGCCGACGCGCTGTCGGCCCCTGTGGTGTCGAGCGAATACGACAGGTGAGCGGGGCACCCTGCGAAGGCGATGTCGGCGGCGCCGGTGCCGTCTTCGGTCTTGGCGCCATCGGCCGCCGCCAAGCTCTGCTCGTGCGAGTCGTCGGTTGCCGACAGGTGATGCTCCTGCTCTGCCGCCGCGTCCTGGTCGACGTGCAACCGAACGTGAAGCACCCCCGTGGAGCGGAGAGGGCAGACCCTGAGCACGTTGCGCCGGCCGGACGCGAGCCCGGACTCGCGCCATGGCACTGGGACCAGGAGCACGCCCGGTGAGTCACCGTCGCTGAAGATGTAGTTCTTCCCGTCGGCCGTCCTCTTCGTGCAACCGACGTCGGCGAACAGGTGCTCATCGATCTCGGCGGGAGCCTTCGTGCCCCAGTTGAAGAACGCCAAGTCCTGCCACTTGAGCCCAGCGTCCTGCGCGATGCTCTCCAGGGTGTCGCCGGACCGGACCTTCCTGCGGGCGACCTGGACGATGGCCTGCGGGCGGTCTCGCGGTGCCTGCCCGTCGGTCGCATCTGTTGAGGGCGACTTCTCACCCGTTCCGGCGATCTCGACGCACTCGCTGTACTTGAGCCCGGCGAAGCTCGAGCGTGCCTCGCAGCCCCCTGGGTCCACCGGGTCCAGCCGAATGCGACCGTCCTGTCCCGTCGATCGCATCGACCCGTCGCCGCCAGGTGACTCGAGGACGATCGGCAGATTGGCCACGGGCTCGCCGCTCTTGTCCCAGACCACCTGCACCTCGACCCAGCTCGAGTCCGGCACGACGGGCGAGGGAGTCCGCAGGACCTTGACGGGCTCCATCGTCTCGATCCACGGGCAGCTGTCGTTGCTGTCGACGAGGACCACGGTCTCGGTGTCGCTCTCCTTGTCGCCTTGCTCGAAGTAGAAGAAGAACCCCTCGTCCGCCATGAGGCGCCGGATGAAGTTCCAATCCGACTCCTGGTACTGGGTGCAGATCTCGCGTGTCGCGTAGGCGCGCGTCAGGTTCAGCCGGATCCTTCGGTCGAAGGGCTCCAGGGCCTCCTTGACGACGTCCTCGATGATCTTTGGCGCGGTGGCGTTTTCGAAGATGCGGCTGTCCTTGCCATGTTGAAGCGCCCAAAGCGCCGCGGCGAAGCTGATTCGAGCGCAGGCGTTCTCCGGGTTCATGCTCTGCTCGACACGGTAGACGATCCCCTTGAAGAAGCGCTTCCTGCTCAGCCCGCGGGACAGCAGCAGCGCGCAGGATTTCCCGAGCAGGTCCTTGAAGGACGCCCCTCTCGACGGTGCGATGATGTCCACGGTGCCGTGGTACGGGTAGGCGAGGCGTTCGGTCACCTCGAACTCGAGGACCTCCCACTCGTCCCAGCCCTTGCCGTTCTTCGTCTTGAGGACCGCCTCGACCTTGGCGAGTGGCTCCACGTCGTCGCTGTCGGAGAGTTCCATTGCTTCCACAACTACTCCTCCGCATCCGAGTCTATTCGGAAGACCGCGTACCACTCGGACGCGCGGATTTGTTTGCCCTCGACCAGCCTGGCCTGCTTCACGAGCTCGCCTGCGACCTCGGTTCCCTGACCGGACAGGTCCTTGAGCCGCCAGCTCCCTCCGATCCTCTCGATGGCAAATTGCCGTTCCGGTAAGAGCGGGTCGGGAAAAACGGTGTCGTTGCAAGCTCCTCGGCCGAATGTGTGGCGATCTCCAGGGAGCCGGATCCGGACGAGAACCGCAGGCGGGTCGTCTCCGCAGCGATAGAAAAACCAGCCGGGCCATGCACGTCTCGCTATTCGATATGCACTTCCGCGATCTCGGCGAGATCGTGATGCACCCGACCGCAGAGGCTCACGAGGCCATCGAGCGCCGCGGGGTGGAACGCGCATTTGGTGAGCTCCCAGATGAACACCTCGCCGCCGTCGTCGTCCCATTCGCCTTGGCCATTGGGGATGCAGCCGCACTCCTCCGGCGGCGTCGGCGCGACGCCGTAGGCGCCGACCGTTAGCCCGACTCCGAGCCCGAGGATCTCTCCTGCCACCTCCTCGGATTTCTCGTCGCCCTCGACGGGCATCCTGAACCGGACGCGCAGGACCCTGTAGTCGCTTTCCGAGTCCTCGATGACGTAGGGAAACGGAAGGTTGGGCGCGAGCGGCGGGTATGGGTTGTCGAGGTCCTTGTCGACGGCAATGGCCGCGTGCGTGAGGCCGTTGGCGCGCAGGCCCGCGCTTTTGATGGGCGCGACATCGGAGTGCGCGACGAGGAGGAGGGAAAGCAGGCAATGGCTCGCGCGCTCGTCGAGCTTGCCGGGCGGGAAGGTGAAGACTCCGCCCTTGGAGCGTTTCAGGAAGGTCGGGTCATCGACCGTCGACTCCCAGGGCGGGAACACCGTTCCGCCCCAAGCCCCCGAGGAGCCGCCGAGCTCGAACGGCGCGACGTAGCTCTCCAGGGCTTCGGCCTTCTCGTCCGAAAGCGGGCCGACTGTTTCGACCCAGAGGTCGACGGAGCGTTGTCCGTCCCATGGATTGCGAGTTGAAACCTCGAATGAGAATGGCAAAAGATAGTTCGTTATAAGCATGCGGTCCTCCTCCTGTGGTTACCGTGGGCCGTCGAGCACGGCGGCGCCGCGAACGCCGCCGTCGGAGCTCGCCCAGATCAAGGCTCGCGGTCCCGGGGCGTAGTCCCGCGCCCAAGATTGCACGGCCAGCACTCCAGCCAGCGCACCGGATGCCGCTCCTACATCGCCACAGCTCGTGGCCGGGGAGACGTAGGTAACGCTCCTCAGGGCGCTCTGCGAGCGCTGGAGCGTAGCGCCCCACTCCTCGACGCGGTAGCGCTCCCCGTTGACGTCGCAGTAGGTCGCGTCCGCAGCCTCGTCAGGTAGGCGCAGGCGCGCGAATGCTTGTGCGATTGCAGCGCCCAGGCCAAGACCACCGACCTCCTCGTCGCCGCGGATGACGTGTTCCTCGTGCCCAATCCCAACGCCGCGGACGCGCGCCAGCGACGGGAGGCCGAGTCGGCGCACAGTCTCATCGCTCGCGAGGAGAAGGGCGGCGGCGGCCTCGCCGACCACGAACCCTCCGCGCCTGTCTCGTCCACGGAGCCGGCCGTCTTCGGAGAGCCAGTTGATGACGTCGGCGTCGAGGTAGCTGTCGACGCCACACACGAGGAAGAGCTCATCCGGGCGGGCCGCCAATCGTTCCTCGGCGAGATTGAGACCCTCGAAGGCAGCGGCGTGGCCCCGGCCGGCGAGCTCGACGGTCAGCCGATGGCCATTCGGCAGGGGCACGTCCGTGAGCATGCCAGCCAGCTCTTGGGCGCTCCCGCCTTGGAAGCCAGGGCGCTCCTCCGGTAGGCCGAGAAGCATGGCCACTTGAAGCCTTGCCAGGGTCGACGCGGGGAGCTGCTCCTTGAGCTTCTTCGCGACCTCCGCGACGACACTCGTTGCGAGGAGCGCCAGTCGTTGCGGGCCCTGCACCGCGGGGTCGAGCTTCGCGTCGCAGCCCGCGAGGAGGTTCTTGCCCTTGCCATCTACAAACGAAGGATGCGGCTGCATTCGAACGACTCCAGCCCGGATGGCCGCGGCAGAGCTTTCTGCCTTCAGCCCAACCGGCGTTCGGGCTCCCACCGCTACGACGTGCACGTCCGCGCTCATGTCAGGTACGCCTTCTCGCCGATCGTGGTCTCGTCCAAGAAGTCGACATCCCGCGGGCGCACGGGGAGGTGGGTCTGCCAGACCATGTAGAGGCGCATCGGGTCAGGTTCGAGGATGACGCTCGCGAGGGTGCTGCGGTGCTCTTCCTCGCGGCCCCGGATACGCGTCGTGAAGGTGAGATAGATCTTCGGCAGCTCGAACCGGAGGAGCCCCTCCTTGGTCAGGTTCACGAGCTCCACGCGCTCTCCTCCGCGCAACGGCGCCGAAGGCTGCTGGTCGAGCGGCGCGCACATCGCGAACCGCTCGTCGTAGTCGTCGGGGAGGAAGGGCTTCTTCGCCTGCTCCCAGCGAGCGTCGTAGGTCCCGGCGCGTTCGAGGCGCGGGGCCCAGGCCCGGTCGATGGGGCCGAAGCCTGCCGGTCCTGCCTTCTTCGGATCCGTCTCGGAGGTACTCGATCGCGTGGGCGGGCTTCTCGTGCAGCGATGAGAGATCCACCGCGAAGCCCCTGCCGACCGGGTTGCGGCTGTCGATTCGATGCTGGGACGCATCGGCGGCCGAGGTGTCGGCGCCGCCGAAGGCGAGCTCGTAGGTGATTGGCCGGCTGACAAACGGCGCCGGGCGCCGTGGTCGTCAGGCCCAGAAGGCGCTTGCGGTAGAACCGCTCGCCGTGAACGACCACGGTCTTCTCGAGGCCGCCCACCCGCAGCGAGACGGGAACTGTGGGGGCAGGGATTCCATTCGGAGCGTGAGCGCTGCCCGAGGAGCACCACGTCCGTCCCGGGCTTGGCGGCGAGCAGATCGGAGTCGTAGCGCAGGCTCGAGAGCCCCGGCTCGCCGAAGTATTCCGGGGCGAGCACGGGCGGCACCTGCTCATCCGCGAGCTTCGCGGCGCCGCTCGCCGAGAGGTTGAAAGTCGCCTTTACCGCCACGATCCACTGGTGCGCACCATTCACGGCGCGCGCCCAATTGCGCTCGGCGGCGTACGGCGTCTCGGTTGTCGAGGGCCCACATCGAGTCACCATTCGCTGAAAGGGTTCGGCGGGAAGCGCCCCAGAGCGCTGCGCCCGGCCGCCATTGCTCGGCGCTGCTCGCGAGAGAAGGCCTGCGTGTCGAGCAGGATCCTCCCGCGGGAGCGGAAGGCGAGCGCGAGCGCCCAGCCGTGTCGAAGGCCAAGCGGCCCCGTTTCGAGGGCGTGAAAAAGGGCATCCTCGGAGAACGGCTCGCCCAGGATGTGGCGCTTCGTTGCCGAGTGAGCGCTCGCGAACTTCGCCCACCATCGCCGGATCGCCGATTCGTTCGGAACCGGCAAGGCATCCTCGGGCTGGGGCACGAGGTCCGCATCGAGGTCGTCCTTCTCGAGCGGCGGAAGTGGGTCCTCGTCTGCTTCGGGTCCGTTCGAAGCGAAAGCGGAATCGCGGAGGTTGAGCCCGGTGATCGCCGCGATGGCCTGCGCCGCAACCTTAGCCTCGACCGCTCGCTTTGCGGTGAGGTGCTCCAGGAGGAGCGGCACCATGCCGAGGTTCCCCGAGTACCCGAGCGCGCGGAGAACCCAGAGCCTGATGGTCTGGGCGCGAGCGCGCCTGGGCGAGGCGAGCGTGTTCCGCCGGGCCGCCCAGGAGCGCGTAGGCGACCATCGCCCAGGGGTGGACCTGCTCGGGGTCGAGCGCATCGCTCTCGCAACGGCGCCAAGCCCATGGCTCGCCCCAGGTGAGGCCAACGCGGAGCGCTCGGTCGCGGACGGCCTGCGACGGGCTACCGCAGAGCTTCTGGACGGCGAGCGAGCACGTCGGCGCGCGTTCGCCTCGAAGGCAGTACAGCGCGGCCTCCTGCACGGGTTCCAGGCCGCTCATGAGCCAAGAGGCCAGGCTCGGGGGACGTAGATGGGCCAGGGCGGCGAGGGTCGAGCCAGGCGCTCACGTCCGAGCCCGCTGGCGCCTGCGCAATGCGCTCCATGGCGAGCTGCTCGAGCTCCGGGGTAATGGCAAGACGGCAGCCTGCCAGCGCGCCACTTCGAACGGCGGGGTTCTCATGCTCCAAGAGGCCTTGGAGGCCCTCCAGGTCTCCAGCTCGCGCGAGCACGAGGGCCAGCGCCGCCGCGGGACCCGTATTGGACTCGTCGAGGTCGGCAAGAAGCGGCTGCGCGAGCTGGGTGGTCGCCTGCGGACCGGCGATGAGCAGCCCGTCGAGATCCGCGAGCGTTCGGTCCTCGATGCCGCTGGCAAGGTCAGCAAGGGTGAGGAAGGGGTGGCTGAGCGTCTGTTCGAGCTTCCGAACGCCGTGGCTTACGTCGCCCAGGTGCTGCTCGAGAACCTCCGAGATCACCTCATCATCGGCTTCCTTGGGGCTTGTCCGCGCGCTGATCGCGACCATGGCTCACTCCACCCGGACCTGGGCGCCGCGTACCCGGTTCACGCCCGCGGAGTCGCTCACGATGTGCGTTCCGCGAAGGACGAGGCGGCCATTGCGACGGAGTGTGATGCTCGCCTTGCCGCAGCGCAGGACAAGCTGGTCTTCGGCTTCGAGCGAGCGCGTGCCTTCAAGGTTCGAATTGCGGCCTTTGCTCCTACGCAGGTGCATAGCGCGGGACTCGGCTGCGAGCAGCTCGAGGATGATGGGCCGGTCGGGACGCCCTTCCTCGAACACCAGCAGAACCTCGGGCCGCGGAGCGCAAGCCGTAGGACGGGGGAGCTCGTCGATCGGCACGACCGAACGAGCGGGAAGTGGACCTTTGGCATTGCCGGCGAACTCGACCCATACCTGGGTCCCGCTGCGCCGGACAATGCTGCCTATCAGGTGGCCAGGGATTCGCTGCCGGAGAAACGCCACAGTTTTTTGTGCCTGCTCGAACTTGCGCATGCTCCCTCCTTTGTCTGAGGCGCTCAGACGTCCTCGTCCTCGGATGCTTCTTCGTCCTCATCTCCATACTCGGGCAAGAAGCGCCGCTCCCAACGCTCCAGATCCTCATCGTCCTCAGTGTTGAAGATGTGGCCGAGCGCTTCGTCGTTGAAATGCATGACAGGCTCGAGCACCTTCGCAAGAGAGCGCAAAAGCGGAAGAGTTTGACCGCGATTCACGTCTCCGGGTTCGGGTTTCTCGCCTGCCTGAAGCATCCAGCCCACACCAACCGGAACCATGGAGATCTTACGGTCGAGCTTCTTGCGAAGTTTCTGCGGGCCGCCAAGCACCGCAAGTGCCTCCTGACCAATGAATGTCAGCCAGTAGGCCCCGCGCAACTTTTCCGCAATATCGAAGGCCGTGCCCTTGTTGATGGCAACATCGAGGCCGGGATGACGGAAGGCAAGGCCGCGCACCGCCTCAGAATACTCAATGAGCTGCGACTCGATGCCATAGGTGAGGCCGAGCGAAGCATAGCCACTATCGTAAGGGACCAGTTCGGCTGCTTGCTGGACGAACTTCAGGAGAAACGGCACTCCGGGCGAGTCGAGCACCGCAGTGGGGAAATGGATTTCCAAATAGCTGGCCTCGTTCCCCTCTAGCTCCTCAAGCCCCGTGAAGGAGAACCAGTAGTCGGAATTGATCTGCTGAGGGCCGCCCAAATCGAAGCCGCGAACCTCGCCCGCCCGCACCTTTGCCATATCGAACTGACGCTGCGCTTTGGCAAGCCTTTGACCGGTGAGTGGACGGTAGGTGTCGGCATTCGACCCGACAAGGCACCACCGCTTGGCCTCGACCGGTGCGATCTTCAGCCAGCGTTCGAAACAAGCCGCGAATGGCTGTGCCACTTCTCGAAGCGGCTTCCGGCAGAAAAAGGTGATGACGAAGCTGTCGCGAACCAGTAGGTCCCCTTCATCATCCTTGATCCTAATTTCTTTCATTGAGTGTCTCACCGTGCGTGAATGGGATTCGGGCTGACGCCAGTAAGCCTCCGATACTTGACCCACTGCGGCCGGCTCATTGTTGCCTTATCCTTGCAGTTAAATTTGAAATCGAAGACCTGAGCGATATTGCCCTTGACTGGCGGGAGTTCTGGATCCTTCAGCACCACGACATCAATTTGTGCAAAGGGCAGCTTCGGGAAGAATGCCCTGCCAAAGGCCTTGCTCTGGGCCGCCTCGCTACCGCCCCTTTTCCTGACCCTAGCCGTGGCCTTCGATCCGGCGCCAAGGGCATCGCCTCGGGTCGTTGTGGACAGCGAGCCGTCCTTCTTGTAGGGCACCTCCGACCTCACGCAAGGGTCCTTCGCTTCCTTGATCGCCTTTTCGCAGCACGAGTGTTTGGCTGTTCCGAGCTTCGTACAGATCCGTCCTTCCGGCTTCTTCGGCGGAGGGAAGCCGGCATCGGTGTTGACCTTTCTGTTGCATCTGCGCGCGATCTTCTTGAGTTCTTGCCCGATGGATAAGCCCGGCATCCCTGGCGCTTGGAGCACGCCGGCCATCGTTGCCGCATTCGCCGGGCTGCCCCCAGGGCCGCAGTTGTTGAGCATCGCGTCGCCGAGCACATGGACCGGCTTGCCCTCGACGAAAACGTTGGTTGCGCCAGGGCTCAGGAAAACCGTTCGCCCCTGCGCCACGTTCGAAACGATGCCGCCGCCCGTCGCTTTGCTCGCGATGTCGCCGATGGAGCCGAAGCTCGCGTTCCCCATGGCCACAGGCTGGCCCTCGAATGTCACGTAGACCGAGTACCCTTCAGGCGAGTCGCCGCTTCGCCCGATGTTCGGCAGGGGAGTCGGTACGAACGGAGATGGCGGTCCGGGCATCTTGCAGACATTAGGCACGGTGGCGGCGGCGATTCCGTTGCTACCCTTCGTGACCGGAGTCGTGAAGCCGTTGATCGTTATCTTCCCCATGGCGCCTCCCCTTGGGTCTCTCATCTTGCAGGCGGTCTCACTGACCGAACGCATAGAGTGTGCCCGAGCCGTCCTGGACGTACAGGGTCCCATCGGCTGCAATCGCAGGCGAGCTGATTGGCCCAAGCAACGAATTTGTTGACCACTTCGGCGATGAGTCCGGGTTGATGGCGTAGAGCTGGTCCGCGCTGAAATATATGGTTCCGTCAGCTCCCAAAACGATCTCGCTGACGCTCTCGTTGGTCGTCAACGTCCATTTTGAGTTTCCTGTTTGCCAGAACGTGGACGGGTCGAGAGCGAGCAACTTGCCGAAGAACTTCTTGTACGTGAGGCCAACATACACGGCTCCGTCTGCGCCGATGGCTAGGGACGCGATCGAGTCCCCGACCTGGCGGGATTTTGAGGGGCCGGCAACCGGGTCAACAGCGTAGAGGTAACCCTTGTCGCTTCCGACGTAGACGGTGCCGTCGGAGGCGACGACTGGCGAAGCCAAAGAGCTCCCTCCGATTATTAGAGTTGACCACTTCTGTGTCCCTTGAGGATCGATTGCGTATAGGAATCCGTCGGTCGCATCCATATTCGCCACGAATATCGTTCCATCCGTGCCAAGAGCAGGCGAGATGCCATCGCTGCACCCTGCCTGGAATTTCCATTTGAGGTCTCCAGAGCTCGGATCGAAGGCGTAGAGCCATTGCGAAGTGCAGCCGCCAACAGCGCTCGCAGCATAGACGGTGCCGTCTGCCCCAATGCAAGGAGAATTCATCGATTCATCATGGGTATTATAGGACCACTTGACTCGATTCGGGGGATTTGCGCCGGTGTCGAAAGCATAGAACGGGCCGGGGTCGTCGGACTGGACGAATAGCGCTCCGTCAGTGCCAATAGCGGGAGTTGACCAATTGGCGCCGGAAAGGGGGAATGTCCACTTTGAGCTTCCGTCTGGGTTGAAGGCGTGGAAGTCGCCGAGAGCACCAACGTAGACGGTCCCGTCCGCGTCGATGACTGGCCCTCCAGTGATATTGCCCTCCGTCTTGATGGACCATTTCAGATTGCTTGAGCTAGGGCCGACGTAGGCGCTCTGGCCAGTGTGCCAGGCATTGCCTCCGAGCACCGGCCAAGGCGAGCCCACCTGAAAGCCGCTCCTGGTGCATGTCAAGCCGTCACCGAAGTACCAGGGATAGCATATGCAGAGACGAGAAGACGCAGCCTGCACGCACTTCGCATTTTGATCGCATCCCCCATTGCTATGCTCACAGTCCGGCGGCTGATTGCCGGCATCGCTCCCGGCATCAGCGGCGCCTGGATGCTGATGGCATCCTGCGAGCATACTGGCGGCGAAGAGCACTCCGATTCGTGGAACTCTCATGTCGAAAGACCTCTATTTGGACTATTCGCAGAGGTTGTGCAGCGCGCAGTGTTTCAGCACGCAGTCCTTGTCGTTGCTGCAGGCCTGGCCGACGGGACATCCGATCCCGCCGGACATGCCCAAAACCACGAGCGCGGCGCTTGAAGAGGGCGCGACGAGAATTGCATGATTGCCAAAGGAGCCGGCCGAAGTGTTCGTGAGCGTCACAACTTGTTGTTGAGCGGTTGCCGTGACGGTCAGCGTGGCGGAGGCCTTCTGCGCGGAGATTCCCGCTGCGATTGCCGCGGCAATTGCGACTGGGGTGGTTTGCGTGGAGATGTCTATGGCGATATTGCTGCCATGAGGTTGGACCCCGTTCACTAGCTCAAAGGTGATCGGGCTTGTCGAGCTCACGCCGTCGTCCAGCGTGAACATCACTCCTACGAGGTCCGTGGAGGCGACGGAAATTGAGCCCGTAGAGGATGCCGCCAGGATGGTTTGGCACTGTTTCAGTGAGCCTTGCGCGCCGCAAGTGCCGCAGGCAAAGGAGATTGCGTTGTCGCAAGCCTCACCGTCGATGCTGTCGAGGGTGTAGTCCCCGCAATACTGACCCTTCAGGCTCAGAACGGCGCTGCAATCTGCCGTGCAGCCTGTGCAAGTGGGCGTGCCGTAGGCGCACGCGGTTTCCGTGACGTTGTTGCCATCGTCGCAGGTTTCGCCTCCGTTCTTGATTCCGTCGCCGCAGAAGGGGCCGACACGCGCGACCTCTTGCGAGCAGTCGCCATTGCAGATCTGGCAGGTTTTGGTCCCGTAGGCGCAGGAGGTCGCGCCGTTGTTCGGGCCGTCGTCGCATGCCTCCTCAGGCGCGTTGGGCGTGCCGTCGCCGCAGTAGGAGCCCGTGCGCGCCACGAACTGGGAGCAGTCTGCATTGCAGATCTGGCAGGTCCTGGTGCCGTAGGCGCAGGTAGTCTTTCCGTTGCTCGGTCCGTCGTCGCAGACTTCGGGGCCGTTCTTGGTTCCGTCGCCGCAAAAGGACCCCGTCTGCGCCACCTTCTGCGTGCAGTTGGCGTCGCAGATCTGGCAAGTCTTGGTTCCGTAGGGGCACGATGTGGCTCCGTTATTGGGGCCATCATCGCAGCCCTCGCCGGGGTCCTGATTCCCGTCGCCGCAGAATGGTCCGGTGAGCTGCACGGACTTGCAGGCGCTGCACAAGGTGCAGGTCCTCTCGCCGTAGGGGCAGTGGGTAATCGTCGTCGCGCTCGCCGGACCGTCGTCGCAATTCTCGACTCCCGCCTCGACAAAGCCATCGCCGCATGTGGCCTTCTTGCACGAGGTGAGGCAGGCGCCGGTGTCGCTGTTCGCAGCGCCGTCGTCGCACTCCTCGCGCGGGTGGCCGAACTGGTCGTGGGCCTGGTTGACGTATCCGTCGCCGCAGACGTTGAGGTGGCAGACACCGGGCAGGCAGTTCCCGTTTGCGCTGTTGGCGGCCCCATCGTCGCAGGTCTCGTCCGCCGCGGAGTTCACGATGCCGTCGCCGCAGACGCTCTTGGTGCAGTCGACGTTGCAGGTGGCCGACTGACCATTCGCCCCGCTCGTTCCGTCGTGCCCCACCGTGCCGTCCCGGTCGCACTCCTCCCCAGCGCTCTGGTCCACGATGCCGTCGCCACAACGGGACAGGGTGCAGTTGTAGTTGCAGGTCTGGGATTCGCAATCCTTCCCGTTTCCGTGGCCTACGCTGTCGCCGTCACACTGCTCGCCGAGGGCATGGTTGACGATGCCGTCGCCGTGGCTTGCGAGCGTGCAGTTGTAGTTGCACGTGGCGGTTTCGGTGTCGGTCGGTCCCGGGTCGCACTGCTCGCCCGCGGTCTTGTTCAGGACGCCGTCGCCGCATCGGTTGAGCGTGCAGGTATTGTTGCACGTCGCGGTCTCGACGGCGGGTCCCGGATCGCACTGCTCGTCCTTCTGCACGACGCCGTCTCCGCAGTCGCTCGTCAGGCAGTGCAGCCCGTCAGCGGAGCATTTCGTGCCTTTCGGGCAGAAGTAGGCCGGGGCGCACTCGAGGCTCTCCATTTTCGCAAGACAGGCACTGAGTAAAAGAGCAGCGAGCACCAGGATCGGCGGAGCTGCGTGTCCAGGCGACGGGCGAAAGGGAACTCGTCTCATGTTCTTCCTCCCTAGAATTGGGCTTGGGCCATGACGCCCGGGGAATGGGGGTCGAGAACTGGTGCAACAGCGACCCTGGGCTCTTGCGCGGCAGGCGTGTCCACGTCGTAGTGCCGAACCTGCGCCTTGGCGCGATTCACGTAAGCAAGGATGGCGCCCGTTGCGAGCGCTGCGCCGCCCGCGGCGTAGCCGGCGATGGCAATCTTCTCCATGGTCGCAGCGCGGCCACTGGCCTCCACAAGGTCAGGCCGCGGGCCGCACCCACTGCAGGCCACGACAGAGCTGTCGGCAGCCCTAGCCTTCTTGACCGCAGCGTACTGCAGGCCGCCGCCCGCGAGCGCGATCGCCGCGCCGGCTCCCACAAGCGCCCAGGGCTTCCAGGTCGGCCAGAGCCGCCGGTACTCGGTCAGCTCCTCTTCGGTGCGCAGGTCCAAGGTCAACGCGACCTTCTGCCCGCCGTCGAGCTGCCGGATGACCTCGTTCGTGACCAGACCGTCCTTGGTGGCCAGGATCGTGTGCATCCCCGGCCGCACCATGCCCCGGAACTCGCCCGGAGGCGTCAGGAGCGGCCGGCCGTCAAAAGTCACCTGGGCTCCGGGGACATCGCAGCGGAGGTGGAGCTGCACGAGCTGCTTCTCGAGGAGGACCTTGAAGTTCTTCGCCTGTTCGAACCGCTCCTTGCTGAGAATCGAAAGCCCGTTGTCCATCGAGGCGATCAGGTTCTCGTACATCTCGATCGGGCGGTCGAGGTTCACGAGGGAAAGCATGAGGTTGTAGTGAATCGCCGGGTGGTGGCAGTTGCACCGGGCCAAGGCTGCTCGGTACTGGTCCGCCGCGAGAACGAACAGCGACTCCCGGTAGAGCTTGCGGCCTTCCTGGAAGAGATCAGACGCCGCCGCGCGCGCTTCCAGAGGAACCCCCTTGGACCAGGGTTTCTCCTGGGGTATGTCCACGCCGTCATCAGGGACTCGCTGCGCGACCGACGGCGCGGCAACGAGGAGCAGGGCTGCCGAGAGTGCGTACCACGAGATGTTCTTGGGTTGCATTGCAGATTCCCCCTTTCTCACCACAAGGTGAGGCCGAAGTCGTTGCCGCCGAGCTGATCCTCAAGGCGCCGCACGCGCTCGCGCTCGATTAGGAGCATCCTGGCGAGCTCCTTTGCGGAGCGGACGGCCTCCTCGCGAGCGATCCGAGCTTCGACGGCCTTCTGCTCAGCGCTGGTTTGCGCGGCCTTGGCGTGAGCCCAGGCTGCCTCTGCGCGTTTCAGGGCGTCCAGGAGCTCGCGATTCTTCACCTGGAGAGCCGCGCTGGACCGCTCCGCGCGGCTGGCGGCCTCGGCCCGCTCCCGCTCCTTCTGCTGCACCTCGGCGAGGCGCTCCCGAGCCTCGGCCTCCGCTGCCGCCGCCGCTGCCGCCTCGCGGGTTGCTGACTCCTCCGCGCTCTTCGCGGCAGCAGCTTGGCGCTTCGCCTCTGCGGCGGCGTCCTCGGCAACTCGGGCCTGGTGCTGAGCCTCCAATCGTGAGGACGCGATGACCGCGAGGGCCACGAGCGAGGCGGCGACCAGAAGAGCGAGGAACGCGATGCTCGCCGCGACCATCTTGCGCCTTCGCCGCGCAGCCTTCGCCTCGAGCGCGTGGGCCTCGTCCAGGAAGGCTTGCTCGACTTTCGAGAGCTCGCCGCGGTACCGCTTTTGGAACCGCTTGGCGTCTTCCAGCATGTCGCCGCGCCACAAGAGATCGACATCGCGGGAATTGGACGACCAGAGCCGCGCGGCAGCCCCCAGCTGCTCCAGGAACCCGATGTCTTGGCCTTCGTCGTCGATCCATCGGGCGAGCATCGGCCAGCTCTGGATGAGCGCGTCGTGCGCCAGCGCGGCGGTGCTTCCATCGCGCTCCGAACGCTCGATGACGATGAGGCGAGCGCGGACGAGCTGCTCGATGAGCTCGGGCGCGTTGGGCAGGTCTCGGAGGGCGTCGAGGGGGACGACCGCCCCGGTTCGCTCGGGCGTGACGAGCCTGAGCAGCAAGGCGCGCGCGGAGCTTTGGAGCTGGGGGGAGAATGCCGCGATGACGGAGTCGGCATGCCGGCTGAGGGCGCCTCCGATTCCGCCAAGATTCTCGTAGCCTTGCGCGGTGAGAAGCCGGCGGGCAGTATCTCGGCCTTCCCAGAGCTTCGAGGCCGTGAACTGCATGATCGGGAGCGCGGCCGGAGTCGACTGCAGGTGCTCGAGCATGTTCTCGACGACGCCTGAATCGTACCCGTAGGCCACCGCTTGAGCCGGGCCCTCGATGGCCTGGCGCAATGCCTTGACATCGGGCGGGGCGAGGAAGAAGAGGGCGGGGCCGAGCTCCGTAGCAAGCCGCTCATCTTCCGCCAATCGCGCGAGGTAGTCAGACCTCAGCGCGACGAGCAGTCTGAGCGGTGAGCTCGGGTCGTCCGCGATAGCGGCGAGGCAGGTCGTGAAGAGCGCACTGTCCGGGGCGCTGCCGAGCGTGTAGAGCTCCTCGAATTGGTCGACGCAGAGGAGGATTCGACGGTTCTCCCTGGTGGCATGGGCCCGAAGGACACGCCCCGGGAAGCCCGGCTCGGCCCGAATGGTGTTGACGAGCTCGTCCTGGCTCTTCAAGTCATCGATGACGGTCGCCGTCGTCGGGGTGCCCATCATGGGCGAGATGGCGGCGGCCAGGGCGCCGAGCGGGTCGCGCCCCGGGCGCATGAAGATGACCTCCCAGCCCTCGCCAGAGGACTTCAGCGCGGGCGCCAGGGCCGCGCGGGCCAATGAGGTCTTTCCGACGCCCGAGTTGCCCGTCAGAATCGTGAGCGGCCGGTCGCGGACCCGTGTGACGAGCTCCGCGGTCGCGGCGTCTCGGCCAAAAAAGAGCTCAGAGTCGGACTCCCTGAAGCTGCTCAGGCCCGGGTACGGGCAGTGGTCGCCGCTGAGCTGGGCTCGACTTCCACGGCCAGGCAGAAGCGGCTCCAGGGCCTTGAGGAGCGCGAGGGCATCCGGGTACCGATTGTCCCTGTTCTTCTCGAGGCAGCGGGCGACGACATCCGCGAGCTCCTTTGGGACCTCGGGGCCAAGCCTTGGCAGAGGCTTATCGACGAGCGCGATGGCCGCCCATTCCATGCCGTGGAGATTTCCGAGCGGATGGACCCCGGCTAGCATGCGGTAGAGGACCAATCCGAACGAGAAGATATCGGCCCGCGCATCGACGTTGCCCGGGCCGCGCCATTGTTCGGGCGCCATGTAGGGCAAGGTACCCAGTATCTTGCCAGCCCCAGTCAGGTCCGAAGAGCTGGCCTGGATGTCGAGCTCGCTCTGCTGGCGCTTCAAAGCCCGCACCAGCGGCTCCATGGTCGGGAGTCGGCTCTGCACCGTCCCTGTAGCTTTGGCGATGCCGAAGTCGAGCACCTTGACCCCGCCCTGGTGCGTAACCATGATGTTTTCGGGCTTGAGGTCGCGGTGCACGAAACCGAGCGAATGGGCGGCCGTGAGGCAGCGCACGATGGGCACTGCCAACTCGACCGTGCGGCCCGGCGGCAATTTCCTGTCCGGTGCGAGTACCTCCTTGAGCGTCAGCCCGCGAACGTACTCTAGGACCATATAGGGCTTTCCGCGATAATTCCCTACCTCGTAGATGGACACGATGTTGGCATGGTCTATCTTGGCGGTGGTTTGGGCCTCGAGGAGTAGCCGCTGGGATTCCGTGGGGTCGTCGACGTGCAGGAGTTTTATCGCGACGGCACGCCCCAGACGGGTATCGCGCGCCTTGTACACTGAGCCCATCCCGCCGGAGCCCAGGAGTCGGACGATCTCGTAGATCCCAATCCGGTCGCCGGGATTCAGCTCTCCGGAGTCCTCGGGAGGCTCGGAATCCTCGCTGGCAGGCGGAGGCGCGGGCAGGGGTTCCCGCCCTGGCGTGGGCCCGGCTTCGGGCGGAAGCGGCGCGATGCTTGGCCGATAGGGCACCGCGCCGGGTTTGACGGGTGTCGGTTGCCTCCGAGCTGGCTGAGGCGCGGGGAGTGGGGGCGGGACCAAGGCAACGCCGTCTGTGACGGAGAGCACCTCGGTGGGCTCGCGTAGGCGCTCAGTGGGCTCTCGCCGTGGGCTAGCCGGACCAACCAGCGACCTGTGAGCGATGCCGTTCCCGCTCGGGGGATTTTCCGATTCGGTCATAGGTTCCTCCCTGGCGCGAGCGAAGCCGTGCCCCGAGGGCAAAGCCTACAACTCGGCTCGTGTGCCGCTTCGCTTGGTTGAGCGCTGTTGGCGTCCCCGGCTGCTTGTCGTTCGAGCACAATAACCGATGCCTGGCAACAGGAACCAGCATTCAAACAGTCAGGTGGCATGGAGTGTCGACCATTGTGCAAACCCGCCGAAGCAGGGAATTAGTCGACCAGGCAACAGGGAGGATCGGAATGTAGCAATTTGCGTCAAGAATGTACCAACTTGCAACAATATCCGGTTGACGCCTTCCGATGTTCGGGGCTGCGCATCCGACTCGAACCCAGGAGAACTTCTAGTGCGGTCTGTCAGGGTTCGCCAGGAAAAACGTGCACATAGGCCACACGCAGAGAGCTTCGAGGGGCGCTGCCGGTGCCTCGGCGCGCAGGCGCGAGGGTCCTGTGGCGCGATTCGTGCCTCCAGGGGGCGCGGCCGACATAGGGCTCAAGCTCGAAGAGGAGGAACCATAGAATGGATGACCAGTCAGTTGGCCCGCAAGAAGACCTGAGGAGGAAGGCGTTCATCGGGCGATGGAAGGCTCCCGCCGGGCTCGTCGCGAGAGCTCGGATTATCGCGCTGCTCCAGAGGCGAAAGGACTGCTATCAGGAGGTCAAGAGCGCGGCGTCTCCCATCCAGATCCCCGGCGAGCGAACCGACACCGGGTGGATCGACCTGCGCGGAATCGACCTCGCCGGGCTGGACCTCCACGAGAGCCACGTCCGGGCGGACTTCACCTACGCGAGGTTCGACGGGGCGGACCTGAGGGGCGCCGACATGCTGTACTGCTGCTTCTCGAAGGCGTCGTTGCGCAAGGTGCGCGCCAAGGGGGCGCTCCTGAGCGGCATCATCGCCAAGGACGCGAGCTTCGAGGGCGCCGACCTCCGGGGCGTGATCTTCACCATGGCGATCCTGAGGGGCTGCTCGTTTCAAGGGGCGAATCTCGAGGGAGCCATGATCGACCTCGCGCGGGTCGATGGGGCGGATTTCCGAGCCGCGTGGCTCACCGACGCGCGATTCGAACACACGCAGATCGGCAAGGCGACCTTCGATTCGCAGATGCCGGAAGGAGTGACCCCATGAAGCGGATCGACATCCTCGAAATGTCCACTTTGCTTCAGAAAGTGGGGAGCGCTCCGCCCGTGTACCGAGCCCCGCTCGACAGGCAGGAGACGATTCTCGCTTTGCCTGGGGAGCTCGAGGGGAGCATGCCGCCTCCGATACCCCTCAACGAAGAGGCGATCTTCCTCGAAAACCCGCCTCCGCTGACGGCGGATGACCAGCGCACGGTCGAAGCGCCAGCCGAGTACAAGCGCCAGGTTGCGGAAATGGACGCTCGAGCCGCGCAGGAGACTGGGGAGGATGAGCTCGCCAGCGTGCGGCGCAGGATGCTGCGACTGGAGCGGATCCTTTGTGCCGTGATGCCCAGTCTCCTGCTCATCCCCGCGCTACCCGAGAAGCGGCGCAAGGTTCTCGCGCAGGCGACCCAGCTGCTGAAGAAGGCGATTGTTGAGGAATCGGCTCAAAAGCCCGGTGCCGGGATGCCTGGGCGGAGCGATCGCTGAGCGGGTCGCGAGGGCTGTCTGCATGTTGGCCGAGGCGCGCTCGTTTCACATTCACGCGGCCCCCGGGGTCTAAACACATCTGCTGAGGGAACAGAGATCGTCGGGCGACGGGGCGCAGGCCGAGCTCGGCAAGTCCTAACGGGAGAGAGTCTGGACAGAAGCCGCCCGAGGGGCATTACCGAAAATCCAAGACGCAGCGAAGGCTGCGCAGGACTGAAGGAGGGAAAGTGCGCACGAGAACGATTCTGTTGGTGGCCGCTTCATTCGGGATCTGGTCCTGCGGGAGCTCAAGCCCGAAGTCGACGACTTGCACCACGAGCTCCGATTGCAGCGCAGGCGAGGTCTGCTCTGCGGGGGCTTGCTCCGTGGTGAAGGCGGACGCGGGTTGCTCCGCGAGCAGCGACTGTCCCGCTGGCGAGGTCTGCAGGGGCGATAGGTCCTGCGGCGCCTGCGGCTCCGATGCTCAATGCGACGGAGGGAATGGCTGCTCCGACGGCGGCTGCGCCCCGAGTTCGGTCTGCAAGGTGAACTCCGACTGCGCGAGCGGCCAGGTTTGCAAGTCCGGCGGGACCTGTGGGGCCTGTGTTTCGGCGAGCGAGTGCGCCTCGAGCGAGTCGTGCGTGAACGGCGGCTGCACCTCCGCCGCGCCCTGCACGAAGAACGCGAGCTGCTCCGACGGCCAGAGCTGCAAGGCGGGGGTGTGCGCTGCCTGCTCCGCAAACGCCGACTGCGATGCGGGAGAGGCGTGCAAGGCGGGCGCTTGCGGTCCCTGCGCAGGTGACGCCGACTGCAGCGCCGGAAGCTATTGCAGCTCGGGGAAGTGCGCGGCAATCCCGACCGATGGCACGTGCGCTCGCGAAGGGGACCTGTGCAGCTTCGGAAATCCGTCGGCTTGCCTGGGCCAGTCATATTGCGTCCGCGGCACCCGCGACAACCAGCCACTGATCTACTGCCCAACGACCCCCGCGGCCCAAGACTCGCCCTGTTCCCTTTCGGACGCCGAGGTGACGGCAAACCCGTGCGCGATTGGCAAGTGCGACGGCACGTCTACGACCTGCCGTGCACTGGCGGGTGCGGGCGGTCGGGTGTGCCACCGGCGCGACTCCTCGTTGGCGTGCGATCAGGATGTGACCTGCAGCGACGCCAGCACTGCATGCCCGAGCGACGGAACGGCGCCCAGCGGCACGCAGTGCGCCGCCGCACCCGATGCCTGCCATGACGCGCCAAAGTGCAACGGCACAGACAAGACCTGTCCTGCGGCCGTCGACAACTGCCCTCTCTCGCCCGCCAATGCGGTGGGGCGAGCGACTTGCGTCGATGGAAAGTGCAAGCTGCCGGGATGCAATGTCGGGTACGCGGACTGCGATGGGAACGCGCTCAACGGATGCGAGGCCAAGCTGGACCGCGACAACAACAACTGTGGAGCCTGCGGAACGGCGTGCCCGACGAGCCCAGCGCACGCGACTAAGCCGGCGGTCTGCGAGGACTCTGTGTGCTACGCCAACGATTGCCAGGACGGCTGGGGCTTTTGCGGAGTACCGGGAAGTACGAAGGGGTACATCGGCTGCAGCGTGGACTTCAATACGGATCGGAACAACTGTGGTCAGTGTGGCTTCAAATGCCCGGCGGATTGCCTCTTCCCGCCCTGTATGACGGTCAACGTCTGCGTGAAGGCCACCTGCTGCAAGCGATGGGGCTACGCGTACTCCCTCACGGACTGCCCACAATAGGGCAAATATCCTCAAGTCTCGCCACAGGTCTCGCCACCGGGTCAACCTGGCTCACCTTGTCCTTCGGGGAATGAGTGGAGTTCTACCTATGCACCGATTTTCGATCGTCGTTGTTCTGGGGCTCCTCGGCTGCGGCAAACATGCCGGGGACAACCAGCAGCAAGGAACCTCGTTGTTGGCGAGCCCCACCGCCTGCACGAGCTTGGGCCAATGCGCGGCAGGCGAGGTGTGTTCAAGCGGGTTCTGCGCGCCGCCCGCGCCGGTCTCGAGCTCGTACGTCGCATGCTCCCTCGACGCGGACTGCGCACCGAAGGACTACTGCTCGCTCGGGGCCTGCGCGCACGACTGCGTGCAGGATGCCGACTGCACGAGTGGCCTCGTGTGCACGTCTCGAGGCCGCTGCGTGGCGAAAACCGACGTAGCGAGCGCGCAGCCAATAGTGACGCCCGCCTCGCCGTCGCTCGTCGTTTCGGCTCAGGCGCTCCGGTTCGAGCGCGGCGTCGCTGAACAAACGCTGACCCTGCAGAGCACCGGCGGCGCAGCCATTCAGTACCGCATCCTGAGCACCGGGGGGTGGCTGAGCGCGGAGCCGTCGAGCGGCGAGATCGCCGCCGTGCCCGTGGCCGTCACCGTGAAGGTCGACAGGTCCGCCGCCGCCGTCCCGGACCATGGCCAGCTCTACGTCAACTCGACCGGCGGGAGCGTCATTCTGGACGTGTTCGTCGCGCGGGACCTCGGCGGCGCGTACTCCGGCGTGGTCAAGCTCAACTCTCCGCAGGATCTCGCCGAGTCGAGCCTCACGGTCGATCTCACTCAGGTCGCGAATGGTTCTCTCTCGGGCTTCGTCGACCCGCAGGCATCCATGCTGTTCCCCACCCGGGCGGCGGTCAGCGGGACCGTTGACGGCGACGGCGTGGAGCTGAGCTTCGTCATAGGGCAGGTGGCTCAGGTGAGCAACTATCCGTGGCTCGCTCGCGACGTGCGGCGCACCGTCGTCCTGAAGGGGAACGCCTCTGGGGTCGGACGACTCACCGGGACGATTCACGAGGCAATCGCGGGGGTGCTGCAGACCGATATCCTCGTCGACGGGAGCTTCGAGCTTCAGAGGACGGGAGCTGCCCAGGCAGGGCAAGCCAATCCTGTGCCCGCTCTTCATCTTCAGCCGGTCGCCTCCCCCTTCTCGACGGAGTCCTATCCCAAGTGCACAGCGCTTTGCGGCACGGCCGCGGCGTGCCTCGCGGCGGCAGCCCCTTTCTATGATTGGTTCGACCAGTTCATCGCAGCGAGCTCGGGAAGCCCCTTTGACAACCTCGCGGCGGCCGGGGCGATAGACGGGGCGAAGCTTCGGTGCGCTCAGTTCCTTTACGCGAATGCCCTGCTCGCGAGCCCCAAAGACGCCAATCAGTCGAAGAAGGTCTACTCGACTCCCTCGAGGTGCCCGCCGACTATGCGCTTCTCTTCGGGAATCAGAAGATGGTCGATGCTGTGACGGCCTGGAAGACGCCGGGGAGCGTGAGCACCGAGCTCGTCGTGTTGAACGAGGCCGTGGAAGTGCTCGGCGCAGGTGTGCGGCCCTCGGCTGCGGGAAATCCGCCGACGCTGCTCGAATCCCTACCTCGCGACCCTGGCGGCGCAGTTCGCCTCACCAGACGTCCTCGTGGCCGGGAGCTCGACGCTGCCGACTGCGCTCCACGACCCGTCGCCGCGCGACAAATACGAACATCTGCGCCGGCAGCTCTTGGTGACCGCGGCGCTACTGCAGGCGAGCCTTGAGACCGCCGACCGGCAGCATCGGCTGGGTATGCCCGCTGACGCCGCCGCGACCGCGCGGAGCGCCGCGATGGGCGCTTACCTCGACATGGCGCTGCTCTCCGGCTTTCTGCCGAACAACAGCGCGCTCGCACCGCTCGTGCAGGCGCGGGAAGCGTTGGGCAACCTGGCCAAGAAGTTCGACCAGCTCGCAGCCGGTGAGAATCCGGCGGGGTTCGCGGACAGCTACGTCCCCTTCCTCCTCGAATCCGAAGAAGACGACGACGAACTACGAGCAGATCTCGGCCATCGCGTTGAACCGCTACCAGGGAGCCGCGAAGCCCGCGCAGGACCGCGCGTCATCGGCCAAGCGCGACTTCGAGACCAGCGAGACCGCCCTGCAGCAGGAGGTGGTGGCGCAGGAGAGCCAGTGCGACTCACAGCTCGTCGCGCTCTGCGGCTCGAAGGCCTTGAGCGACTGCTATCTCCAGACTCCAGTGCCGGGCAGCGAGATGGCGAGCGCGCAAAGCGAGGTGGAAGTCGCCAATGAGCGCGTTCTCGAAGCAGAGAACAGCAGGGCAAACCTCTCGGCTGAGGTCCAGATCGAGATCGACCGGGTGAAGAGCGTCAACGGCGTTCGCGACCTGCAAGCGAAGCTCCTCCTGAGCGATGGGAAGACCCTCGTGGATCTCAATTGGGCCGACGCGGGACTCGATCTCGTCACGGGGACCATCAACAACATCGCGGAGACGATCCAGTCGGCAGCCGCAGCCACGGGGCTGGGCAATTGGGGCTGGGGAGGGGTGGGCGCAGTGGTCGCCGGCAGCCTCCGGGAGCAGGCGCTCGAGATGTCCACGATGGGGAAGGCCACCATCGAGGCGCAGCGGCTCAACGTGACCACGCTGCAGCAGGCCCGCGTGCAGTGGTCGCAGAACGATATCGAGAGCGCCAACAGCGACGCAGTGATCAAGACAAAGCTCCTCGAGTCGGCGAACCTCGGGATCGAGTGCACGATCGCGGCCGAGGCCTTGGGGCAGGCGCTCGACCACGTGGACGGCGTCTTCACGCGCGCGAAGTACTATGACTCCGAGCGGACGCGTTTCCAGACGCTGCAGCAACAGCAGCTGCGGAACCTGCTCTACTACCGGGTCTACGCCGACCAGCTCGATCTCGCGGCACAGGATGCGCTCACGGACCTGCGGCAGTGGGCGTATCTCGCCACGAGGGCGGCCGAGTACGAGCTGAACGTGAGCTACCCGAGCACGGGCGACCTTTGGAAGAGTCGCACGGCCGACGATGTCAATGCGTTCCTCTTCGCGCTCGACGGATACTTCGTGCGCAACCGCCAGCTCGCGCCGCAGACGAACCTGGATGTGCTCTCGGTTCGCGACGACATCCTGGACATGTCCGCGAGCGTGAAGGACCGGGTGACGGGGGCGACGGTTGATGCGCGGGAACGCTTCCATCGGTTCGTGGCAGATCCCGCGAATCGCGACATCAACGGGAACCTGCATATCAATTTCTCGACGGTGCGGCCGGACAAGAGCTTCTTCTCCAAGGCGGTGTGTAACGACCGCATCCAATCGATTCGCATCAACCTCGTGGGCGACAACCTCGGGACCGGCGTCACGACGGCGTACGTTCTGCTCTCGCAGGGAGGAGTCAATTACCTGCGTTCCTGCAGCGACGCCACGCAGTCGGTGGCCTACGATCTCTCCGACCAGAACTCGAAAGCGCGCACCGCCCGCATCGAAGCTGGGGTCAACGCAGCCAGCCGGATCGCCGCGGGCCAGGCGAACACGGACCTGATTCTGCGCGCGGTGCTCGCGGATAGCTGGGAGATCACCATCGATCAGCGGCCGGAAATGGAGCCTGGAAACGCCAATCTCAACGTCATGGGGCTCGACGACATCGAAGTGATCGTGGAGCACGAGGCCAGCACCGTCCAGTAGGCGAGGGGCAAGAGCCATGCAAATAGCGCGAAGGAGCCGGACCCTCGAAGCTGGTCTCGTTGCCGCGACCTTGGCTGTGTCGGCCACTGCGCAGGCTGCGGACCACTCCGGCACCCGGCCCAACGTCATCAGCGTCCCCCGCGGTCCCGGGAGTATCGAGGGCCTGGGGGAGTCGTTCGAGGTGAATCTCAACTCGGGCAGCGTCAAGGAGACCGTCGCGATCAAACTGCCCCCGGGAACCGCGGGGATGACCCCGTCGCTTGCGCTCGCATATGACAGCGGGGCCGGCAACGGCGCTGTGGGGCTCGGCTGGTCTCTGTCCGCGGGCGCCATCCAGGTACAGACGGACAAAGGCCTGCCGCTCTACGACGGTACCGACCGCTTCCTGTACCAGGGGAGCGAGATTGTTCCACTCGCGGACGGCTCGTATCGACTCAAGAACGAAGGGGCCTTCGTCCGCGCCCGGCGGTCTGGCGACGGCTGGCAGGTCAACCTCCCGTCGGGAACCGTTCGAACCTACGGGATGGACGCGAGCGCGCGCATCGAGGATTCCGGCCGAAAATTCTCCTGGCTCCTCGAAGACGAGGTCGATGTCTTCGGAAATCGAATCCACTACGCCTACCAGAAGGATTCTGGCCAGCCGTACCTCACGAGCATCCAGTACAACCAGCGGCAGGGCGCGGCCGACAACCTCGTGACTTTCGAGTACGAGGGCCGTCCGGATGCCCTGGCGGACTACCGCGCCACGTTCAAGGTCGTCGTCGCCCGCCGGCTGAAGGGGATCCGCGTCTACTCGCGGAACGTGCTCCTCCGCCACTACGCCCTGGGCTACGACGCGACGTCGCCGCTCTCGCTGCTTGCCTGGACGGTGGAGACGGGGACCGAGCGACGCCACCGCGCTGCCCGCCGTCCAGTTCGGCTACACCGCGTTCACTCCTGCGGCGAGCCCGATTCACGCGGTGACCTCCGCGCCCGCTCTGTTGCCCGGAACTGACGGAAGCAACAGTGAGCTCGCGGATATAGACGGCGACGGCTTCCCGGACGTGTTCATCGCGGACGAGCGGGGGCATCGTTTCTACCGGAACCGGCTGGGCGAGAGCTTCGATGAGCCACAGGACATGCCGGGGAGCCCGTCGGTTCTGATGAGCACGACCGGCGTGGGATTCTCGCGGACATGAACGGTGACGGGCTCGTCGACCTCGTCGCGCGAACCGGGGTGACCGCCTCGGCGTTCCGGTACTTCGCCAACAAGGGCGATGGGACATGGGCTCTGTCCGTGGTCTTCGGCAACAACCCGAGCTTCCAGCCCGAGGATGGGCAGACGCGTTGGGTCGACCTCAATCACGACAAGGTCACTGACGCCTACCGGCTGAACGCGAGCTCGGCGACCTGGTGGCGCAACAACGGCGACGGGACGTGGAGCGATGCGCAGAGCGTGGACCTGCCGCCAGGGGGGACCACGCTCGACTTCACGGACTCGCGGGTCAAGCTCGCCGACTTCAACGGCGACGGCGTCGTGGACCTCGCCTTCGTGCGCTCGGGGTCGGTGCTCTACTGGCCGGGGATGGGGCGCGGGCGCTTCGACCAGCCGGTGGCTCTCGGCGGCGCCCCGGACGTCGGGACCGGTCTCGAGTCGCGCCTTCAGGTCGCGGATCTCAACGGCGACGGGCTCGCGGACCTCTTCTACGTCGACACCGACCACCTCGACTACTGGCTTCTGCTGCCGAGCGGAAGCTATTCACCGAAGCAGACGATCGCGAACACGCCGTACGCGAACGCCGCGCTCACGCAGATCCGCACCGCGGACATGAACGGGAACGGATCGGTCGATGTGGTGTGGCTCACACCGACGGCATCGTCTGACCAGCGGGTCCAGTACTTCGATGCGCAGGACGGCGTGCGCCCGAACCTGCTGCGCCAGGTGAGCAATGGCCTGGGGCTCGTGCGAGAGCTGCAGTACACCTCGAGCGGGGCGGAGTTCCAGGCTGCCATCGAGAACGGCGACTCCTGGAAGACGCGGCTTCCGTTTCCTGTGCAGGTGCTGGGGCAGTCGACGACCTCGGACTCGCGAGGCGGCGCCTATGTCAGCGTCTACGAGTACCTCGACGGCTACTACGACGCCGGCAACCGCGAGTTCCGCGGTTTCGGGCGGGTGCACCAACGAGACCTCGGCGAGGTCGATGACCCGACCTCGGTGGTCCTGCACGAGTACGACCTCGGCATCTCGAACGAAGCTCTCAAGGGCCGCGAGCTCTCGGCCACGACACAGGACGGAGCGGGGGTGCCGTTCGTCAGCGTGGCGCGAACCTTCGCGCCGCGCCTCTACGCTGCCGGGACCGACGGCAGGAACGTCGCCGGCGCCGACCTCTTGCGCCAGGAGACCA
Organism: uncultured delta proteobacterium; assembly: GCA_963772225.1. Lineage (GTDB taxonomy): Bacteria > Myxococcota > Myxococcia > Myxococcales > UBA5297 > CAVYWD01. Next base: position 861,083 of record CAVYWD010000003.1, read on the forward strand.
CCAAGTACGAGAGCGGCCAGGCGGGGGCGCTAATCCGCGAGGAGTGGACCTACGACGACTACGGCAACCCGCTGACCGACTCGAAGTGGGGGCTGGTCGTTGGAGGCGACCCTCTCGCCGGCAACGACGAGTCGCTCACCACGACGAGCTACGCGAACGACCCGGTCAACTGGATCTTGGGCCGGCGGACGCATGTGCTCGTGACGGATGCCGCGGGGAACCGAGCCAAGGAAAGCAAGACCTACTACGACGGCGACCCGTTCGTCGGCCTCGCCTTCGGCGTCCTCGGCTCGCAGGGCGCCGCGACGCGCACGGAGGAGTGGGCCGAGGGCGAGAAGTGGATCTCGACGAGCCGTATGAAACGGGATGAATTCGGCAACGTCACCTCATCGCTCACGCCGCGAGGGGCGACCCGCGAGGTCGCCTATGACGACGCGACACACGTCTTCCCCGTCGCCGAGCAGATTCAGGTCGCGGATGGGAAGTCCCTTGGCTACAGCGCAACCTACTCACTGGGCCGCATCGACTCCTTCCAGGATCCGAACGGTGCGAAGACCCTCTTCGCCTACGATGCGCTCGGAAGGCTGACGGCCATCGCGAGGCCGGGCGACGACCTCAAGCTGCCCACCGTGGCGTACCGGTACTCCCTCGGAAGTCCGCTCAGCAACCTGATCACGGAATCCCGGCCTCGCTCCGGCGAGGGCACGGTCTTTCAAAGCATCAGCTACCGCGACGGCCTCGGTCGCAGCGTCGCAGAGGTCACGCAGGCCGAGAACGGCCGATGGGTGTCTCGGGTTGGAAGCAATACTCGCGGCGCGGCTCCGTCCTCCAGGAGTGGGATCCGCTCCTCGTCGACGCGCCGGTGCCTTCCGCGAGCGACCCGAGCTCGCCCGTCACCTCCCATGCCTACGACATCTTGAAGCGGCGAATCCGGACGAGCTTCCCCGATGGAACGAGGGAGGAGACTACTTTGGCGCGCTCACCGAGGAGCGCTGGGACGCGGAAGATCTGGACCCAAACTCGAAGCACCACGGCACGCCCCTGACGCATGAGTCGGACGGGCTCGGGAGAATGATCGCCACCGTCGAGAACCTTGATGGGAAGCCGTTGCGCACGGCCTTCGGCTTCGATTCGGTCGGGCACCAGGTCTCGGTGGCGAATGCGCTCGGAGCGGTGACGAGCTGGACCTACGACGGCCTCGGCCGCGCGACCTCCGTTGTGCACCCCGACGCCGGCAAGCGGACCTTCGGGTACGACGACGACGGCAACGAGGTGCTCCGGGCGGATGCCCTGGGCCAGCGCGTCGAACGCGTGTTCGACTTCGCCGGCCGCGTGACGAGCGAGGCGTACTTCGATGCGACGGGCGCCGCCGCGGGCCAGGTGGCCCTGCACTACGATGACTCATCTCCCAGGCTGAATGGCGGAATGAACGCCGCGGGAAAGCTCTCCTGGGTCGCTGACCTCGTGGGAGAGGAGCACTTCCTCTACGACCAGCGGGGCCGCGCGACGGTCCGGCTTCGAATCGCCGAGGGCAAGGAGTACCGGCTCGAGGAGGACTACGACAACCTCGACCACGTCTCGGCGATGCGGTTCCCGGACGGTCAGCAAATCGATTACGCCTACAACGAGCGCGGGCTCCTCGATTCGGTTCCGCGAGTCGTGAAGCAACTCGATTACGACGCCTCGGGCCTGCCCGTCCGCCGCGAATTCGCAAATGGCGTCGTGTCGTCGGCGACCTATGACGTGCGCGAGCGCCTCTCGGCGCTCAGCGCCACTGGGCCGAAGGAGAAGAGCCTGCAAGACCTCGGTTTCGGCTACGACCTCGCCGGAACGCTCCTGAGCATCGACGATCGGCTTCGCACGAGCGGCAAGCTCTCCAGGCGCCGAAGCTACGTCTATGACGACCTGTACCGGATGACCTCGGCGACGAGCCCCTTGGGGCCGTCGAGCTTCGTCTACGACGCCGCCGGGAATCTGCAGTCGAAGAGCGACGTCGGCGCGTACGTCTACGGCGGCGCGCAGCCGAATGCGGCCCAGTCCATCGCAGGACAAGCGCTGAGCTACGATGCGAACGGCGCGGTGACCTCCTCCTCTGGCAAGAGCCTCGAGTACAACGCTCTCGGCCAGCTCCGGCGCGTGACGAGCGCTGACGGCACCACCGAGTACGCCTACGATTACAGCGGGCGGCGGATTCTCAAAGCCGAGACCACGGGCGGGGTGACGAAGAAGGTCGTCTACCTCGACAAGTACGCGGAGGAGCGCGACGGCGCGCTGGTCAAGTACG
>CAVYWD010000004.1:0-522500 GCA_963772225.1 uncultured delta proteobacterium
GCTATTACTATTACCCCGGGTCGCTCTTCAAGGGCGTCGATTATCCGACTTCTCCTCAGATTCAAGAGCGCCGTTGCTACGACGCAGGTGGGCGATTGGCCACTGCGATCGTGAGCAAGAACGGAATCTCGGTGGGTCCCTCCGGGCTCGACCCGAATGATTGCGCGCCGCTGAAGACGCCCTTCGCGACCCGCTTCATGTACACCTATGACAACAACGGAAATCGCGGGATGCAGATTGAGGAGCGGACCAACCCCACCACGCGAAAGCTGAAGGCCGCCGAGATAACCGCGTATGCCTACGACGGCATCGACCGCCTGCTCGGGGTGCAATACCCCGATGGCCACGGAGTGGCCTACAACCTCGACGCGGTCGGTAATCGGATCGGCGAGCGCGAGAGCACGCCCGACCCGTCAGCGGTGCCAGTGGTCGTGGCCTACCAGGATCTCGCGAGCTATCCCCTGGCTCATGACGTTACGGCTCAGTTCAACGAGAACGACTGGCTGACCGCGCGGACGGATGCGATCGATCCATCGAAGAGCACGACGTTCGGCTACGGCGGCAACGGAAACCAGACCTCCAGGACGAGCGCGTCCAGCTCGAGGCTGCTGAGTTGGGATGCCCGGAATACCCTCACCTCCGTCCGCGACGGCTCCGGAAAGATCCTCGGGACTTACGACTACGATTACAAGGGGATTCGCGTTTGGAGGAACACGCAGTCCGAGAGCATCGACTATGTCCTGGACGATAGGAGCGTATTGCAGGAACTGGACGCCTCCAAATCAGGCTCGCCGCAGATTCGCCGGTACCATCATGGAACCAATGTCCTGGCGGTGACCGAGAGCCCTGGGACGGCGTTTGTTTCAGGGACGAGCTTCATCGTCAGCGACGGCATGGGTTCGGCGAGCGACTTCTGGAGCTCGAGCGGGACGCTGGCGAGGGCGAGGCAGTTCGATGCCTGGGGCGGCTACCGGAACGCGTCGGCGCCTGCCAGCGGGGAGCCGAAGGTTGGGTATACGGGGCATCAGTATGACCCGGAGACGGGATGGGTGTACGCCCGGGCGAGATATTACGATCCGACGTTGGGGAGATTCCTTAGTAGGGACCCATTTAGAGCCGCGGTTAGCGATGTGCCGAGTCTGCACCGCTACGCGTATGGCAATGGAAATCCTCTCAGGTTCACTGATCCGACCGGGCTACAATCAGCGGAGGCCATGGCCCAGCAGCAGATGATGGGCATGATGTGGGACGAGGTCTTCGCCGAGGTCGCGGGATTCTTTCGAGGGATGTTTGGCGGCAGCGCGTACATCTCTTCGGATACCTCCATTCACTACTCGCCTCCGCAGGGGGGCGTCGGCGGGGTTGTAGGCGGTCCCATCGCTGTGGTTTCTCTCCGCACGATTCCGATCGAGGACTATGCGTCGCCAGAGAGTCTTGCGGGCCTTCAAATGGGCGCTGGCCTTGTCCCGATCCCGATATTCGATCCTGCGGAGCGGCTCGTCGAAGGCTCCGACGTAGTTGGAGAGCCGACCAGCCGCGGGTGGGCTGCGATCGGCCTGGGGCTGGACCTGCTTCCGTTGGTGGCGTCGAAGGCCACCAGTCTCGTCCTAGATGTTTCGAGGGGCGAGTTCTCGCTTTCGGCGAGGCTCAATCCTGCAAACTATCGTTTACCCGGGACCCTATATTCGGGCGTTCCCATACCGGAGTTTCTCGGGCCGCGCCCCATTTCGGACACGCCGGAAGGGCTGGTCTCGAACTTCGGGAACGCGCAATGGCGTGCTAGCGCACCCATAACGTCCGAAGGTGCTGCCGATGCCTACCAGTATCAGTTACTGAAACGGATGTACATGGCTCAAGAGGTCGCCGCGCCGGGCGACCCAATGCGTGGAACGGTGGTCTTCCGCCATCCGGTGGCAGGTGCGACGGCCGCGCAGGATGCTCAGATTCGAGAGGCGATTTCGCTCGCGAATGTGGCTGAAAGAGAGGGCTATCTTTCCCCGACGGGAAGGGTGTCTACTGTTGGGAAGGTGCGTGATGATGCAAGCAGTATTGCGAAACTCGAGCGGAATCGGGCCGCGGCAGCGGGCAATCCGTACAAGGGTGTGGTTGGCCACGCCCCTGATACAACATGGACGAACCGACGAGATGCTCCGTTCTGGCAGGATTTGGAGGGCTCGATCAACTCCAGCCTCGGCAGACAGGCACAGGATTACCCGGTTGGGTACCGACCATCCGGTTTCGTCCACGCGGATGACCTCGGAACAGCGGGACTTCCGGATGGAGCGGATCCGTGCGCTTGGCCCGGCTTCGCGTCGCCTGAAGGCGGCTCTGGAGCCTCGGCTGGAGGGGTGCCGTCTCTCGACACGCCGGGCGCGCCGGCTGACGGCCCGGGCGGCGGGGCCCCGTCAACCGTCACGATCCAGGCTGGGCCTAATGGTTAGGTCGGTTTGGGAAGTGGGGATGGCGACTTCCCTGTCTGCTGTAGTGGAGGCGGACTATAGCAATGCTCCGCTGGGGCTGGAAATCCGGCTAGGACTCTGGAGAGGCAAGGATGAACTGGAAGAAGGAGATTGGCATTGCCTTCCTCGTGCGGCAGAAGGTAGCGGAGGTGGACGCGGAGCACATCTTCCCTCCTTTGGTGCTGCCTCGGCTTGCAGCGAGAGAGGACGCGTTACGTTCGGTCGAAGGGCAGATTGGGAACTTGCCAGCCGAGTACCGCTCCTTTCTGCTCACGGTAAACGGATGGGAAGCGTTCTGCAGTGATCGAGACTTGTTTGGGCTCGGCGATCTTGTGGCTGGGCCGCGAATGGTTCGGGCTCGCGAACTGCTTGCGACGCTGAGCCCGCTCGAAGACCTGTGCGGCCTGTCGGAAGACGAGGTCTTGCCGATTGGACTTGCCCAGCAGGATATTGATCTGTTCGTAATTGCGCGTGCGCCCGGTGTGGAGTTCGGAAAGGTCTATTGGCTGGCCGGCCAATTGGTGGAGCAGTACCCGAATTTTTCAGAATTCTTTCTTGCGATGGTGGATTATTCGCGTCAGCATGTCGACTGGCTTTCGAAGAGGTCGCCACTCGGGGTCTAGTCTAATAGTGAAGCGACGCGGGACAAAATCGCCGGGTGGGAGTCGGCCCAGGGAATGATGCCGGGGCGTTTGTGTGGCCGAGCGGCTCCTTCCACGGCCGCCACGCGCGAATAGCGGTGTTCCATGAACGTCCGCTCGCCCGTTCGGCGCCGGCCAAGGCGCCGCAGAGCCGGCAATCCATCCATCGCAGCCCCTCGGCGCACCGACCTAGACCTCTTCCATGAGTTTCCCGAACCGGATCTGCATCTCCGACCGGACAAACCGCTCAATCTCCTCGGCGGTGGAGAGCTTGAACGCCTGCTCGACGAGCTTGCGCCCGTCCTCGGCGGTGGCCTGCCGCACGATGCGCTTCACCACCGGAATCTGCCCGGGCACCATGGAGAGCTCGTCCATGCCCAATCCGAGCAAAATGAGCGCGTTCATGGGGTCGCCGGCCATCTCGCCGCACATGGAGACCGGGATGCCGGCGGCATGCGCGGCCTGCACCACGAACCGAATGGCGCGCAGGATGGAGATGTGCAACGGCCGGTAGAGGTAGGCCACCTCGCGATTCTGCCGGTCGATGGCCATAGAATACTGGATGAGGTCGTTGGTCCCGATGGAGAAGAAGTCGCACTCCTCGGCGAGCTTGTCCGCCGCCCAGGCCGCCGCAGGCGTCTCCACCATGATGCCCACTGCGATGCGGCTGGCGAACGGCACGCCCTCGCGCGCGAGCTCCTCCTTGGCCTGCTCCAGCGCCGAGCGCGCCTCGCGCAGCTCGGTGAGCCCGCTGATCATCGGGAACATGATGCGGAGGTTTCCCAAGGGGCTGGCGCGCAAGAGGCCGCGCAGCTGGGTGTGGAAGACGTCGCGGTTCTTGAGGCAGTAGCGCACCGCTCTCAGGCCCAGGGCGGGGTTGGGCTCTTTCTCCCGCCGCTTGCCGGCGACGCGCGGCAGCTTGTCGGCCCCCAGGTCGAGCGTGCGAATGGTCACCGGCCGCGTGCCCATGCCCTGGAGCACCGCGCGGTAGGCCTCGAAGTGCTCCTCCTCGGTGGGCGTGGTGTCGCGCTCCAGGAAGAGGAACTCGGTGCGGTAGAGCCCCACGCCCTCGGCGCCGTGCGCGAGCAGCGACGGCACCTGCTCGGAGAACTCCATGTTCGCCATGAGCGTGATGCGCACCTGGTCGGCCGAGACCGTGGGCAGGTCGCGGATGCGCAGCATGGCCTGCTCGCTGGCCAGGTGGCGTCGCATCGCCTCTTGGAAGCCCGCCACCTGCTCGTCGGTTGGGTTGACCACCACCTGGCCGCCGTGGCCGTCGATGGCCACCAGGTCGCCGCGCTTGATGACCTCGCTCGCCCGCCCGACGCCGACCACCCCGGGGATCTCCTTGGCGCGGGCCACGATGGCCATGTGCGAGGTCTGCGCGCCGACGTCGGTGACAAAGCCCGCCACTTGCCCGCGGCGCATGAGCACCGTGGCGTCGGCGGGCGAGAGGTCGTGCGCCACCACCACGCAGCCCGGGGGGATCTCCTCGCCCTCCGGGTCCACGTCCACCACCTGGCCCAGCAGGTTCTTGACCACCCGGTCGCCCACGAACTCGATGTCCGCCCGGCGCTCGCGGAAGTAGTCGTCCTCGATGTCCTCGAAGGCGGTCTTGAGCTTCTTCACCACCCGCCGCACGGCCCACTCGGCGTTGATGTGCTCTTCGCTGATGAGGCGCATGGCCTCCTCGGCGAAGAGCGGGTCCTTGAGCATCAGCCGGTGGGCCTCGAGGATGAGCGCGTGCTCGCCCCCCTCGCCGGCGCCGACGCGGTTCTTGATCTCCGCGAGCTGCATGTCGGAGAGCTCGAAGGCGGTCTTGAGCCGCATCTGCTCGCGGCGGGCCTCCTCCTCGCTGGGGAGCCGATGCTTGGGGAAGGCCACCCGCGCCCGGTCGAGCGTGTACGCCCGCCCCAGGGCGACTCCCGCCGAGACGCCGATGCCGCTCAAGCTGATCGGTGCGATCTTCGCCTCCGGCTTCATCATCAACCGCGCCCCTCGCCGAAGCCCGACTCCACCAACTCACCGATGGCCTTCAGGGCGGGCTCGGCGTCGTCGCCCTCGGTGCGCACCAGGACGATCGTGCCCTGGGTCGCCGCGAGCATCAGCACGCCCATGATGCTCTTGCCGTTGACCTCTTGGTCGTCCTTGACCACGAACACGTCGCACTTGAAGCGATTGGAGAGCTTGACGAGCTGGGCCGCGGCCCGCGCGTGCAAACCCAGCGCGTTGACGATCTTGAACTCTCCGTGCGCGCTCAGGGCCAAAGGGTGCCTCCTGACGATTCAGAATATCAGCCCGCCGACCAATGCAACCGCCGCTGCGGCGTATGCGACCGCATACGCCGAGAACCCGCGGCCCAAAAGCCCCCACGCCGCGGCGAAGACCGCCCATCCGCCCAGGGCCGTCCACAGGGGCAGCCCCAGATCGTGCGGCACTGCGACGCCGGTCCAGCCGACCAGCGCGCCGCCCGCCGCCGCCGCGAGCTCGCGCAGCCTACCCCCGTAGTGAGGCAGCCTTGCGGCGGCGATGACGGCGACCACGCCATCGCCCAGGGCACGTCCCGCCCAAAAGAACCGCGCCCGCAGCGCAAGGTGCACGCCGTTGTAACCCACCAGGAAGACCGCCAGCGCCCAGAGCGCCGCCCCGCTGGAGCTGCCCAGGTCGGCGAACCCGAGCGCCCAGAGCGCGGCGAGCGCTCCGCAGGCGGGGCGCAGGGAGAGCCAGAAGAAGCCGTCGCCCACTGCCGCCAGCGGGCCCATGAGCGATTGCTTGAAGGCTTCGACCGACTCGGGCGGCTCCCGCCCGGAGGCCACCGCCTCCTCGTGGTGGACGGCGCCGCCCAGGATGGCCGCGGCGGCATAGGGGTGGCAGTTGAAGGTCTTGAGGTGGCGCTCGGCCGCGGCGTTGAGCGACGCGGGGTCTGGGTAGAGCGCCTCGAGCGCGGGGTAGAGCGCGTAGGCGAAGCCGAGGTTCTGCATGCCTTTCGGGTTCCAGGCGGCCTGCAGGAGCAGCGAGCGGAAAAAGACCCGCCATAGCCTGCCGCGGCTCACGGGGGGCGCCGGCATCGCAGTGGGAGAGCTCATGGGCCGAAAGGACTCTCTCATGGAGCGAAGATCCGCAGGACCTGGGCACCGGCGGCGACCGCCGCGCTCACCCCCGCGAACAGCCCGGCGCGCGCAGTGCGGATGGAGCGCAGCGCCACCGCCGCCGCGGTCAGGAGCAGCGCGCCCCAGGCAAAGCCCAGCGCGCGCGAGAGCGGCCGAGGCGAGGCGGCCAGCGCCGGCGCGAGGACGTAACGCCCGGCGAGCCCGCCTCCGAGCGCCGCCGTGGCCGTGGAGGCGAAGGGCAGCCACAGGCCGTAGAGGTTGTGATTCAGGCGAAGAGGCATGGGGCCGTCGGCTTGTGCCCGGGCGGCGGCCCACGCATTCACCCGCTCCGAGAGCTGGTCGGCGAGCTTGCCCAGCTTGGCCGCCGGAAGGGCCGCGAGCGCGGCCACAGCCAACGCCGACGGCGTCGGGGCCTGGAGGCGATCGGATAGGGCGCAGGCGCAGGACGACGCGGCGACCGCGGCGAAGAGCTCGTTGTCGGGCAAGGCCGCGCCCATGTTCACTCCGCCCAGGAAGAACAGCTCGAGCATCGCTCCCATCGAGAGCCCCTCGACCGGCCGCGCGAACGAAAGGCCGACCAAGGTGCCGGCGATGAGAGGCCGCGACGCCATAGCCTGCAGGAACGCCTTGCGCTCGAGCGCCAGGAGTCCTGAGACGAGTGCGGAGAGCGCGAAGGGCAGCGGAGCCATACTGGGCTTCAAGCTTAACCCGCGGGTGGAGGTGCCGCGAAGCGGCATCCTAACGGGTCGGCGCCGGAGGTGCCAACCCGCGGGTGGAGGTGCCGCGAAGCGGCAACCCAACGGGTCGGCGCCGGAGGTGCCAACCCGCGGGTGGAGGTGCCGCGAAGCGGCAACCCAACGGGTCGGTGCCGGAGGCGCCAACCCGCGGGTGGAGGTGCCGCGAAGCGGCAACCCAACGGGTCGGTGCCGGAGGTGCCAACCCGCGGGTGGAGGTGCCGTGAGCGCATCCCAACGGGTCGGTGCCGGAGGTGCCAACCCGCGGGTGGAGGTGCCGTGAGCGCATCCCAACGGGTCGGTGCCGGAGGCGCCAACCCGCGGGTGGAGGTGCCGCGAAGCGGCAACCCAACGGGTCGGTGCCGGAGGCGCCAACCCGCGGGTGGAGGTGCCGCGAAGCGGCAACCAACGGGTCGGTGCCGGAGGTGCCAACCCGCGGGTGGAGGTGCCGTGAGCGCATCCCAACGGGTCGGTGCCGGAGGCGCCAACCCGCGGGTGGAGGTGCCGCGAAGCGGCAACCAACGGGTCGGTGCCGGAGGCGCCAACCCGCGGGTGGAGGTGCTGCGAGCGCATCCCAACGGGTCGGTGCCGGAGGCGCCAACCCGCGGGTGGAGGTGCCGTGAAGCGGCAACCCAACGGGTCGGTGCCGGAGGCGCCAACTCATGTGCCGGCGGGCCTCGCCCGGCAGACCTAAATTCGCCGGCCTTCGGCGCGCGCGGCGATCTCTTCGAGCCCCACCGGACGGTCCTTGGGCAGCGCGCGCAGCTCGACCTGGGTGCCGGCTTGAGCGAGCGCACGCAGCGCGGCCACCTCCTCGGGGGATAGGTAGACCGACGGCCCGACCTGGCAGCGGCCGGGCACAAAGTGCACGTTTCCCAGGTTGAGCAACCGCAAGGGAAGGCCCAGCTCCTTGGCGCGGACGGCGGAGCGGACTTCCTTCAGCAGCACCATCGTCGGCTCCGGCAGGGCGTCGAGCAGGCGCAGGTCGGTCGTGCTGAGCGGCAGGACCTCGACCCGGGTCGAGGTGGGCACGGCTAAAGCCATGGCTGCGCAGGTGAGCGGGTTGGCGGCGCAGCCGTCGTCCAGCACCACCAGTCGGCCCACTTTCAAGGCCGGCACCCAGCCCTCCACGACCTGGCCATGGATGAGGCGATTGTCGATGCGCACGAACGCGATCACCTGGTGAGCCCGCCCCGATGGTTGCCGTGCCCGCGAACGGCGGGTCTTGCAGAGGTCAGCGGCGCGCGCTCTCCCGCCGCGCCCCCAGCAGCTCCGACGCGTGGACGATGTTCTTCTGGCCGTAGCTCGTGATGAGCCGGGCGATGTCCGCGACCGATGGCGCGGTCTCGCGCACGGTGGAGAGCTTGAGCAGCATGGGCAGGTTCACGCCCGTGACCACCTCGACGCGCCGCTCGTCGAGGAAGGTGAGCGCGAGGTTGGCCGGGGTCCCGCCGAACATGTCGGTGAGCACCAGCGCGCCCTTGCCCTGGTCGACCTCGCCGATGGCGCTGGCGAGGGCCGCTCGCGCGTCCTCCATCGACTGCGTCGCGCTGACGGCCACCGCGCGCGCGTAGGGCATCTCGCCGACGATGCCCTGGGCGGTGGAGAGCAACTCCTCGCCAAGCCTGCCGTGGGTGACGATGACGACCCCGACCATGACGTTGGCCTCCTGCTCCGCGTGCGACTTAGCCTTCGCCGTTGGCGCTGTTATAGACGCTCGGCCGCAACATGGCCATTCCCCTGTGCCTGCTCGACGTCCGAACCCGCTCGAGCGAGGGGCGCTCGCGCGCTCGTCCGAAGGCGGTCTGGGGCGTCGCGCAAGGGTCACTCCTTTTCCGAGTCGCGGTCCCAGACCTGGACTGGGTGGGTCTTGGCGAGCCGGGCGGCGAGGGCGTGCGCCACGGCGACCGAGCGGTGCTTGCCGCCCGTGCACCCGATGGCGACCGTGAGGTAGCTCTTCCCCTCGCGCTGGAAGTGGGGGAGCAGGAACTCGGCGAGCTCCGCGAGCCGGTCGAGGAAGGCCCGGGTCTCCGGCCGGTCGAGGACGAAGTTGGCTACGTCGCTGTTTCGCCCGGTCAACGCCTTGAGCTCGGGGACGAAGAAGGGGTTCGGCAGGAAGCGGACGTCGAAGACCAGGTCGGCCTGAGCCGGGATTCCGTAGCGGTAGCCAAACGACAGCACCGAGAGCGACGGCCCGCCGTGCGGCGACGGCGCGAAGCGGCTCTGCACCAGGCTCTTGAGCTCGTGGACGTTCAGGCTGGAGGTGTCGACCACCTGGTCGGCCATGCGGCGCAAGTCGGCGAGTCGCTCGCGCTCCAAGGCGATGCCCTCCGGGACGGTGCCGGTGGGCGCCATGGGGTGGCGCCGGCGGGTCTCGGAGAAGCGGCGGATGAGCACCTCGTCGGCGGCGTCGAGGTAGAAGACCTCCACCGGGCTGCCGGCCCGGCGCGCGTCCTCGATGAAGCTCGGGGCCTTGTCCAGGAAGCGCCGCTCGCGGGCGTCGATGACGATGGCGAGCAGGTGGATCTCCGCGCCCGCCGCCGCGGCGAGCTCGGTCATCTTGGGCAAGAGCACGGCCGGCAAGTTGTCGATGCAGAAGTAGCCCAGGTCCTCGAGCGCGCGGGTGGCGGTGGACTTTCCGGCGCCGGACATGCCGGTCACGACCACGATGCGCGCGTCGGCGGACGACTTGTGGGGTCCGATGGGGCTCGAGGGGACGAGGCTTGGGTCCTGGCTCACTCCGGCTCTTCCCGCGAGGCTTGGGCCCCGCTGGTCTCGGCGATGGCGCGGCTCAGGCGCTCCTGGAAGGCGCGGGCCGAGTGGTGGCCCTGGAGCTTGAGCAGGTGGTTGCGCGCCGCCACTTCGACGATGGTGGTCATGTTGCGGCCCGGCCGCACGGGGACGACGAGCAGCGGGACCGGAACGTCGAGGACGGTGAAGGTGCGGTCTTCGACGCCGAGCCGATCGTACTCCTCCTCGGGGTGCCACTCCACGAGCTCGACGACGAGCTCGACCTTCTTCATGTCGCGGACCGCGGCGACGCCGAACAAGTCCTTGATGTTGATGATGCCCAAGCCCCGGATCTCCATGTGGTGCTTGATGATGGGAGACCCGGTGCCGTAGGCGACGTCCTGCTTGCGGAAGACGTCGACGATGTCGTCGGCCACGAGCCTATGGCCGCGCATGATGAGGTCGAGCGCGCACTCGCTCTTGCCGATGCCGCTCTTGCCCAGGATGAGAATGCCCACTCCGAAGACGTCCATGAGCACGCCGTGGAGGCTGGCGCGCGGCATGAGCAGGTTCTCGAGCATGGTCTGCACTCGGGCGATGAAGATGCCCGAGAGCAGCGGGGTCTTGAGCAGCGGCACGCCCGCGGCGCCGGCCTCGTCGATGAGGACCTGCGGCACCTCGAGGTTCTTGGTGACCGCCAGGCAGGTGACTGACGTGCGGAAGAAGGCCGACAGCGCCTCGCGCTGGCGGGCGGGCGGGAGCGTGGCGAGGAAGCTGATTTCGGTGTTGCCGAAGACCTGGACGCGCTCGGGGTGCAGGTGCTCGAGGAAGCCGGCGAGGGCCAGGCCGGGCTTCTGGACGCGGCTCGAGGTGATGCGCCGGCCCAGGCCGTCGCGCCCGGTGATCAGCTGCAGGCGCAGCTCGTAGGGGTTGTCGGTGAGCAGCTCGGCAGCGGTGATGGTCTTGGTCGCCATGGATCAGGCTCCGGGCTCCAGACCCCAGATATCGTCCGACCGCGGGGTTGAGGGCTTAGGGTTCAGAGCCTCATGCACCCGTCGCTCGGGCCTTAGGCCTTGGCGTCCTCGGTGGCGATGAGGTCGTAGATGGCTTTGGCGTCCGGCGCGGCGAGGATGGACTTGCGGAATGCCGGATTCTTGAAGAGCCGGCTGATGCGCGCCAGTGCCTTCAGGTGGATGCCGGCCGAGTTCTCGGGCGCGAGCAGCGCGAAGAAGAGCTGCGTGGGCTTGCCGTCGATGGCGTCGAAGTCCACCCCGGGCCTGGAGACGCCGAACGCGGCGACCAGCTCCTTGAGGCCCGACAGCTTGCCGTGCGGGATGGCCACCCCTTCACCGATGCCGGTCGAGGAGAGCTTCTCGCGCTCGAGCAGGACCTCGGCCAGCTTGTCGGCGCTCACCGTGCCCACCCGCTTCGCGAGCGATCGGCACAGCTCGGCGAGCGCCCCCGGCTTGTCCTTGGCGTCGAGCGCGCCGATGACCGACTCTGGGTTGAGGAACTCGGTGATCTTCATGGTATGCCCGCTCGACTTACACCAATCTCTTCCAAAGGGTCAAGGCAACGGTGGCCTTCGCGTGGCCTTCGCGGTCTGAAGGCGTACCCAAGACATCGGCTCGGGAGCTGGGCCTGAAAAGCGTCGAGGCGCCCCAGAAACTTTGGGGCGCCTCGACGGGCTGTTCAGCGCTTCACGAGAGGTCCCAGGGCGACCTCGTGAGAGTCCGCTACCGGCGGCGCCGACGGAGCGCGAGCAGGGCGAGCAGGGCGCCGGGCAGCGGCGCGCCCCAGGCCACCGAGCAGCCGCTCGTCGACGGCGACGAGCTGTTGGCCACGTTCAGCTGGGTCGAAGCGGTCGACGCCGTCGCGGTGGTCTTGTAGACGGGGTCGGTGGCGAGCAGCGTCGCGCCGAGCTGGAAGGTGTAGGTGCCCTCCACGTCGGCCACGAAGCTGGGGACCTGGCCATTGACGTAGGCGTATTCGTACGAGCGCGAGGCGCTGACCGTGCCCTCGGGGCTGGAGATGGCCGCCGTGCTGCCCGCGGGGCGGTCCGTCACCGTCCACTGGAACTTGATGGGCTGGTTCTCGCGGTTGGCGAAGAGCGGCAGGCGGATCTCCTGGCCGGACTTCACCGTGAGCGTCGGGCCCGCGGAGACCGTGAAGGGCGACTTCGGGTCCAGGCACTTGTCCTTGTTCGCCTGGTCGACGACGAGGCAGAAGGTCGGGTCGCAAGCGTTGCCGATGCCGTCGTGGTCGTCGTCGGCCTGGTCGGCATTGGCGACCTTCGGGCAATTGTCCTTGGCGTTGGGGATGCCGTCGCCGTCGATGTCGGGGTCGCAGGCGTCGCCGATTCCGTTGCCGTCGGTGTCGGCCTGGTCCTTGTTCGGGACGTTGGGGCAGTTGTCCGCGCTGTCCTGGATGCCGTCGCTGTCCGCGTCGTGGATGCAGAGCGTCGTGTCAGCCGGCAGAACGGTCTGGTCGGTGTTGGGGAAGAGCGGGCAGGTGTCAACGCCGTCCTTGACGCCGTCGCCGTCCTTGTCGTCGCAGCAGGCGTCGCCCATGGAATTGCCGCTCGCGTCCACGCACTCGGCGGGGTCGCTGTAGCCGTTCGCCTTGCGCGTGTTCACCTGGTCCGCATTGGGAACGTACACGCAGTTGTCCTTGGCGTTGTCGATGCCGTCGCCGTCGATGTCGGAGTCGCAGGCATCGCCGATGCCGTCGCCGTCGGTGTCGGCCTGGTCCTTGTTCGGAGTCGTCTTGCAGTTGTCGCACGCGTCGCCGACGCCGTCGCCATCGGTGTCGAGCTGGTCGCGGTTGGGGACGTACGGGCAGTTGTCGTACTTGTCGGCGACGCCGTCGCCGTCCGCGTCATCGGTGTAGGCGAGGGTCTTGCCATCGTCGGTGTAGGCGACCCACACCGAGCCGCCGCAGCCGCAGCCGCAGCCGCCACCTTCCTCGGTGGGCTTGCCGCACTGGTCGCCCAGGCACTCGGGGTTGTCGTCATTTTGTGCATAGGCCTGGCCGCTGACGCCCAGCGCCAGGAGGCCCGCGAAGAGAGCTGCAAGCTTGGTCGACATCGTCCACTCCTTGAGGATGGTGTTGCCGGAGGAGGCTGTACCGGCTCCCGACTGCTGCCGACCTCCCCTACGCCCCCATAGTGTCCCAAGGCGAAGGAAACGGACGGTCGAGCCGTCGAGGAGCGAGCAGGGAGCGGGAATCGCTACGGAATTCGACCGACGTCAGAGGAGGTCCCAGCGCAGCCCCAGGCTCGCGCGCGACTGGACCGAGCCGAGCGTGAGGATGTCGATGGGGTCGCCGTTATTGGCGGGGGCGATGATGTAGTCGCGCGCTCCGAGCGGCAGGTCGAATCCCATCGTCGCCACGGCGCTCAAGCTGCCCGCCAGGCGAAACGAGGCCCAGGCGGTGGGGCCTATCAGCCAGCGCGCGAGGGTCTGCGGCGCCGGCCCGACCTGGAACTCCTGCAGGACGTGGACCTCGACCCGGACCAAATCCAGCGTCCCGGCGAGCTCGAGGCCGAGTTGGAAGCGGCCCAGCGCGACTCGGGCCCCCGAGGCCAGGGACACCGGGTGTCGGTTGAAGACCGCGATGGAATACTCCCCGTCGCGCAGCAGGAAGGACGGGAAGAGCCGGTAGGACGCTGCAGCGTAGAAGTGGGGGCCGTAGCCGAGCTGGAGGGCGAGCTCGGCGCCGTGGAGCGCGCCGACGTCCGAGGCGAAGGTCGCCGGCGAATAGCCCACCCTCACCGCCGCGGTCAGGCCCTGCTCTGCGGCGACGGGCGGGAATGGGTCGGGCCCGTCGGGCCGAGCGCCGGGGCTCGCGGGCGCCTCGAAGCCGATGCTCCTTCCGGCGAGGAGAGCCTGGACGGCGGAGCGAACCACCAGCCCGCTGGCGGCGAAGTGCCCGCCGCCGGGGTCCCAGTCGACGTTGCGAGCGAAGAGGCGGTGGCTGGCCGGGTCGGCGACGTAGACGAAGATGGGCTCGCCGGGGTTCAGGTCGAGCCAGATCACGGCCAGGGCGCCCTGCACCGTCCCCGCGGCCTCCATGCGACCCGCGAGGCTTCCCTGGAGCTTGGGGACCGGCTCGACGCGCAGCTCGACGGAGAGGTCCGAGAGCTGCGACTGGATGGCGGAGACGACCGGGCCCAGCACCAGGACCCGGTCTTCCGGCGCGAGCAGCACCACGGCCTTCGGCGCGCCGGCGGCGGTACAGAGGGCGAGGGCTAGGAGGGAGCCGCTGAGAGGCACGCGGCCACGATAGCGGGGCCGGCGCTCGCTCTCAACTGAGGGCTTCGCGCACCTGGGCGACCTTCCTTCAGTTTCTCGAAGGCCCAGAAAAAACGTCGCTGAGGGATGGGGCTTCCACCGCGCGACGCAGCCACGCCTCGAGCTCCGCGGGAGTGGCGCGCGCGATCCGTTTCGAGTCTTCGGCCGACAGACTGCCGAATAGCTGTTCGAGCACCAGCGCCAGCGCTCTTGCCTTCCCCCGCGCTTCGCCACGGGCCTCGCCGCGCGCCTCGCCCTGGCGCCGGCCCTCGCGCCTCCCTTCGGCCAGCAGATCCCTTGCGGCTCTCGAAAGCATCGCCCGCTCCTTGTCACTCATGGACCGCCTCATCGCCGACTCCACCTGGCTCCAGCTCGGTGGCCCATAGGCGGTGATCATATACCGGACCGCCAGGTCGAAAAGCTCGTCGGACGCCCCGCGAACCTGGGCGAGCACTCGCAAGACGACCTCGTCGAGGTTCTCCTCCGTCACCCGCATGGAGTATTTGAGCACGGTCAGCCCGGCTCTCAACTCGCGCTCCTGCGAGAGCTCCGGGTCCTCCACTTGGCCCACATCGAGGAGCCCGAACGGGAAATCGAGCAGGTGGCAGCGAACGTCCGCCGCCGCGGCGAGCATGGCCGAGAAGCGCAGAGGAGCTTTCCACTTCGGCTTTCCGTGGTAGATGACCAGCGGGAATACCGGGGGCAGCAGCCCTTTCACCGCCCCTGCAGCGTCTCCAACCTGAGCCGCATCTCCGCAGCCTGCGGCGCCTGAGGGAAGCGCCCCAGGAACGTCTGCAGGGCGCGCCGCTCCTCCGCTGTGCGCCCCAACCCCCGGAGCGCGCTCGCCCGACAAGCCAGGGCCTCGCTGGCGAGCGTCCCGCGCGGCGCTCTCGCCAGGTAGCCGTCGCAGCTCTTCAGCCCGGCGGCGGGGCTCGCCAGGTGCTCGACTTCAATCTGCCCTAGAACGACCCGGCCGGCGTCGGAGAGCGGCGCGGCGGGGTAAGCGGCGACGAGCTCCCGGAGCGCCGCCGCGGCGCCCTCGAAGTCGCGCCGCGCGCGGCGGTCTTGCGCCTCGCGCCACAGGTCTTGCACGGGAGGCGCTCCCGCCTCGCGCGCGGCGACGTGGGCCGGTTTCGCGGGGGCGGGCGCCGGCTCCTGGGCAGGCGCCGAAAGGTCGTAGTCGCGCAGCGTCACGTCGCCGGTGTGCAGGTCTATCCATTCTTCGCTCGTCCGGCCCGCCATGGCGAGCAGCAGGTGGCGGCGCCCGGCTTTGACCTCGGCGGCGAACGGCGTCTGGCCCACGGGCTCTCCGTCCAAGGTCACCTGCGCGCCCTCGGGCCGGCTGCGGATCTGCAGGGCGGAAGCCTGCGCCGGCTCCAGGAGCGAAAGGCGCCGCTGCGCCGCGAGCGAGCGGTCCTGCTCTTCGCGCGACATGGCCCGGCTCTCGCCGCCGCCGACGTCGCGGACCTGCAGCGCCTCGACCGAGGTGGCGCGCTTGCCGGGCGCGCTGACCTTGACCGAGCCGCGGAGCACCGAGAGCTCGGCCTGCTCGCCCACGGCCTCCACCGCGAAGATGGTGCCCGTCACCTCGACCCGGCCGGCGCGCGTCGAGACGGCGAAGGACGGCAGGGACTTGGGGGTGATGGACGAGTGCACGCGGCCTTGGTCGAGCGCGAGCTCGATGCCTGTGCGGTCGAGCTTCTTGAGCGTGAGCTTGGAGTGCGGCGCGACCAGGACCATCGCGTGCGGGCCGAGCGCCAGGGAGAGCTCGCCGGTGCCGCTCTCGAGCGACTGGCCCTCGGCGAGGACCATGCCCGCGGCGAGCGGCTCGCGGCCCTCGATGCGGCCGGAGGCGAGCAGGATGCGGGCGACGGGGTTCTCCTGCGCGAGCGCGGGGCTCGTCCGGGCCGGCGGAGAGAGGCGGACCACGGCGGCGATGGCGGCGGCCGCGGCGACGGCGCCGACCGCGGCGAATGCGCGGCGCCGGGAGATGCGATCGAGGAGGCTCAAAGGCGGCGCGGGCTCGTCCTCCAGCGCCTCCTCGGGGGCGTCGAGCAGGGCGAGCGCGCGGCCGACGATGCGCGCCTTGGAGCGCTCGTCGAGGGGGAAGTGGGCGCCGCCGTCGGCGTCGATGGAGAGCAGGTCGAGGGCGGCGCGCTCGCGCTGGCAGAACGGGCAGGTGGCGAGGTGCTGCTTTTGGAACGAGGCGTCCTGGGGAGCGAGGGGCGCGCCCTCGGCCGCGCCCAAGACCAGCTCCGCCATTCGCTCGCAGTGGTTTGCCATCATGGCCCTACCCCTCATCGCCCGAGGGCCCGAGCACCGGGTCCTTCAGGATGTACTTGCGCAAGAGCGCCTTGCCCACCCGCAGCCGGTCGCGAACGGTGTTCACGGGGGTGTCGGTGGACTCGGCGATCTCCGCGATGGAATAGCCTTGGACGAAGCGCATGACGACGGCGGTGCGCCGCTCGGGCGACAGGCGCGACAGGAGCGCCTGCAGGCGGCTGCGCATCTGGGCGCGGCTGGCCGCGTCCTCCTCCGGAGCGCCGTCGGGAGCCTCGGTGGGCTCGGGGTCGGGGACGAGAGCGACGACCTCGGCCTGCCGGGCGCGCTGGTGGATGAGGCGCATCGCGGTGCGGGTGACGATCTTGTCGGCCCAGGTCTCGAGCGAGCTGTCCCCGCGGTAATTGCCGGTGGACTTGAGGATTTCGATGAGCGACCGCTGCACCAGGTCGTCGCGGTCGGGGTGGGTGGGCGCGAGGTAGGCGAGGGTGGTGTTGACGCGGTCGATGAGCCGCTCGGCGATGGCCCGCCGGGCTGAAGCGTCTCCCGAGGCGGCTCTCCGCGCCAGCTCGCAGTCGGCTGCGATTTCTCGGCGCGGGTCGGTCACCACGGTGGCGAAAATCCTCGCAAGTGCCAGTCCCACGCCCTGGTAGTGGCGCGGGGCTCGGCGTTCGGACGGAGGATTTTATCCCACAGAACCGGCGGTGCGGCCCAGGGCTCAAGAGCCTGTGATCACGGGCGTTTACCCCGGTCAGCTCGTGGAGCCGCTCGCTTGCGGCGCTCGAGGCGACCGAGACGACCGAGACGATGGCGAACGGCTCGTCACTTCGGCCTACGAGAGCGACGGATCAATCCTCGTCGTCTTCATGGACCCGCCTGACTTTGATCTGCCCCCGGATTTCGCCTTCGGCGAAGAGCGTCGAGTGCACGTTGACGTAGGTGACCCCTTCGCGGGCGGCGCGAATCAAGCGGGCGAAGTCGCCGGGTTGGACCCCCTGGGCCGTCGGCCCGACCACGTCCGCGGCGGTCACGGTCCCGGTGACGGTGCCGCCCCCGGCAGGGCACGCCGGCTTGCCGCCGCCCCCGCACAAGAAGGCGGCGACGCCGCCCGCAACGCCGCGCTGGCCGACGTGAATGTGCGCGACGGTCGCGGGCGAGGACAAGTTCGAATAGGTGAGCTCGAAGGTGAGAGAATTCCCGTCCGGCGCAAGCTGAGCGCGGAACGTCCCGGTGCCGTCCGTGATGTTGGCCGGCGTCTCCTCGATGCCGCGCAATCTGGGTCTTGAGCACCGCGCCGCCGGTATCGTTCGAGGCTTCGTCTGCCTGAGCCAGCGCGGGTGCCGCATTCAGCGCGAGTAACGCAGCCAATGTTCCAATGAGTCGCATTGCGCCTCCTCCCATTTGTCCCGACGCTTTAGAGCTCACCCCGGGGGCGGAGAGCTGCCGCCCTCACCCCCGTGGAAGGCTCAGGCGATCGTGCGGTCTGCTCGCACAATCGGCCAGACCTGGAAGCGGGCCCCCTGTTCGCGGTTCCGGATGGAGCGTCGGGCCGGCCGCGCGGTGGACGCCTCCGAAGCAACCGAATCGAGGCGCCGCCACCGTGGGGCTCCAGGCGAACGGCCCCCAGCTTGTCGCGCACGGTGTCCTTCATTTGACACTGTTCGAGTCGAGGCTTGAGTGGCCGCGACGAGCTGAGGAGCCGGTGAGGTAAGACTGCCGGTCGAAGCCTGGAAGGCGACGAGGGGTGAGGCGGTCGAATCTTCGTGCAGCACCCGGATTCAATTCATTGACCCTCGAGCAATCCCAAGTATTTTCATTGTCAGAGAATCGAGGAGCTCATGAATCGGAGCTGTGGCCAAACGGATTCGCGATTGGAGTTCGACGCATTCGACTCATCTCGGCGCCCTGTGTCCCTTTGTGTCTGCAGAGGTGAGAGCGGCGTCTACATCGAGGACGGGGTCCGCCTTCCGCGAGTGACTCGAGTGGCGTACGCTACCAAGGTTCAAAAGAGGCCTTCCGTGGCGCGCCTAGGAGTGCATGATGCAAAAAAAGTCAGGACTCGCTCTGTTCGGAGTGGCGTTGGCGCTCGGCTGCTCGCAGAACGGCGAGCGAGTCAAGATCTCCTACGACGCGGGGACCGATGGCGGGTCCAATTCCCTTGACGCAGGCAGCGCCTTCACCGTGACCGTCCTCGACACGGACGCGCCTGGTACGACCTCGATCGCGATTGCCTCGTCTGAGTCGAAGGTCGGAGTGGCGTATGTCGTTCCGCTCGCCAACGGAAGCACGGACGCCGGCATGTACGAGGTCCGATATGTCGAGCCGGGCAGCCAGCCTCAAAAGGTTGCGACTCTTCACACTGGCTACGACTACGGCGTATCGCTGGCCTTCACCGCTGCCGGGACGCCGGTCGTCGGCTACCTCGGCGGAGCCTCAAATAACGGCACATATTGGTACGAAAGCGACATGGCGCTCGCCTCCCCGAACGGCGGCGGTGTATGGTCGGTCACGCTTGCTGCGCAAGACGGGCTAGGGTACTTCGCTGGGAATGTGGTTGGGCTGAATTCCTCTATCGCTGCGGCGCCCTCTGGCGATATCTACGCAGCCTACCGAGATGTCCATCGTGGCCAGTTTCCGAACCAAGATTACGAACACTCGTGTCTGGACTTTGCAGTGGGGCGCCTGAACGGAACCTTCACGCAGACTGGTGCTTCGGATTGCACAGAAACTCAGGGCGGGCTCGAGGGTTTCGGGGCCAACAACTCGCTCACGCTCGGGGAAGGTGCCGAGCCCGCCATCGCTTCCAATATCATGTCGGCTGGTACCAATGACGTCGCTGCGCAGCTCTACTTCACGCATCGCAAGAACGGCACCTTCTCCGCAATGAAGCGCCTGGACACGAGCATCCCCATTGCCGACGCCAAGCGCGGCCCCAGCCTCTCCTACAACTCCGAGGGAACCTACGGTTTCCCCACCGGCTACGGCATCGCGGTCGAAGATCGCACCAAGCAAACGGTCTACTATTACCGCTCCGACGACGGCGACACCTGGGACACGCAGGTCAACGTTTGGGGCTCCGGGTTTGGCGGCTGGTGGCCATCGCTCGCCTACGACAGCGCCGGCGCTCCGAACATTGCCTTCTATTATTGCTCGGACCCGGGAGGCTCCATCTCCCAGTGCCTCGTCCACCAACTCTGGCTCTCGACCCTCATCCCCAGCGGCGACTGGCAACGCCAGGTCATCGACCCGCAGGGCGGCTACCTCCCCCGACTAACCTACTTCAACGGGAAGGCAGCTGTCGCCTATAAGTCCATGAACAGCACCTATTCCGACGCCGCAAACGTCCTCATGCTGGCAATCGAGAAGTAGGAGGAGCCCCGTGTCCCCCTCTCGCCGAGCGCCGCTCGCCGTCCTCGCCGCGGTCTTGCTCCCCATCGCGGGCTGCCAGGACGACGCGCTGAGCGGCTCCATCTCCGAGGCCCTCGACCTCTCCTTCAGCTCGATGCAGGTCCTCATGAGCGATAAGGCCCTGCAGATCGACTACCTGCGCTCGGAAGGGCAGGAGGTGGTCATCCGTCTGACCGTCGTCACCGATGGGGTGGATCTCAGCAAGACCGTGCAGCTGGGCGGCGAGTACGCAACCGGCCATCCGCGCACTTCGCTCAGCCGCGCCGTCGACGGGGAGCCGGTGATGGTGTTGCCGCCTGTCGCCAAGGGGACTTTGGACCTCGGCCAGGTCCCGCAGGTCGGCAAGTCGGTGAGCGGGAGCTTTGGTCTCTCCTTCGGTCAGGGCGGCGACATCGGCGGCGGGCGGACGCTCTCGGGGCAGTTCAGCGGCACGGTGCAAGGGGCGCAGTAGAGAGCTCAACCGCCGATTTCAGTCACATCGACCTTGAGCAGGTAGTCCGCCGTGCTGTCGGACGTAAAGGTGATCAAATGATCGCCTTCCTGGGATACGTTCTGCGTCTGCGAGAACACGCCCGCTGCCTCGAACGACTTGAAGAAATCCGCCCCGGTCATGCTATCGGAGGCGACGGTGCCGCAGGAGGCATCGTTCCATTCAATGAGCGTGTTGGTGCCGGTGGCGCCCTCGGTCTTCAGATAGACCGATACCGTGATGGAGGCCTGGCCGGTGGTGCGCACGATCATTCGGCGCGTGCCCGGCAGCGTCCCTTCGAGGTACAGGGTGTCGTTCACCACGCAGCCGGCGATTGTCGTACACACGGGCCAGGTGCTGTCGCAGGGGTCGAGCAAGCGCCCTGCGGTGAACGCCGAGGCGGGGTCCGTGCAGCCTGCCAACGCCAGGAGGCCCAGCGCCAGCGACTTTGCGCTTGCGAGTTTCACTTGCACTGGCCGGAAGAGGTGCAGGCACACGCCGTGGCGGAGAGGGAGAGCTGCAGCGCCGGGGTGTTCTCGGCGTTGGAGGTGATGGTCAGCGTCCCGGTGTGAGTGCCAGCGGCTGTCGGCGAGTACGTGACCCGAACCCAGGTCGAGTTGTTGCTGGTCACGGTGACCGGCAAGGTGTCGGTCGCCACGGTGAACAAGCTCGCGTTGGAGCCCGAAACGGTCGCGGCGGTGATGATCAGGTCGTTCTGGCCCTTGTTGAAGAAGAGCGGGGTCTCCGCGGTCTGGGTACTGGTACAGGTCGCCAGAACGGGCCCGCCAAAGGTGAGCGCGTTGCGGTCGGCGGCGATCTGCGGGTTCTGCGGGAGGTCGGGGGTCTTGGTGCCGCCACAGGCCGCCAGGAAAGCCACAGCGAGAGCGAGCGAAGAAGAGCGAATCATTCGGGCGTCCTTTCGAGCGATGGGCGATGGCGCTCGCGGGAGCGCATCGCGGAAATTCAGTTGTTGCTCTTGATGGCCTTGACGAATCCGCAGGCGGTCGAGCCGGCGCCTGAGCAAGAATAGGCGCTGGTGCTCACGTTGAGTGTGGTCTGGGAATCGACGTAGCTGGTTCGGTCCTGAGCCTGCACCTCGACGTAAAAGTACTGGGAGGCGGTGTAGGCCGAGTCGACACAGGGGCAGACGGTGGAATTCATGGTGACGGTTCCGCTGTCCTTGGCAAAGGTGAAGTAGGGCACGGAGGTCGCCGTGTTGAACCACGGGCCGTAGCTCGTGCCGGTGTCGAAGAAGCCGGAGGAGACCAGGGTCGAACAGGCGGCGTCGGCGCAGAAGTGAAGCCTCAGGCCCACGTCGTAGGAGCGGCTGCCCGCGGACTGCCCGGTGCCGGGGGCGACGGTCCAGCTGATGTTGAGGTTCTGGTCGACCGTCCCGCTCAGCGCCACCTTGTAGAAGTCGACCTGGCTGGCGGCGTCGTAGTCAATGCGCTGACCCGGGTCATGCGTCACGGGGTCGGGCGGGTTGGCGTTGGTGGGAAGCACGGCGATGTTGTTGGCGGCGGGGTTGCCCGTGCGCTCGCCGAAGCCCCAGCCGAGCACGGTCGACACCGAGCCTGAGAGATTCGCGGCCTCGGCGAAGCTGTCCGGAATGGCCCCGGCCCCGCTCTGCAGCAGCGGCTGCCCAGCAAGCAACGAGAGCTCCAGCGAATAGATTTTGTCATCGGCGGCCGGGCTCTCCAGGTATTTGACCTGGACGTACCGCTTGCTGCCCGCCGGGACGTAGACCTCGCCCTCGAAGTTCTGAAACTGCGGCAGATTGGTCGAGTCCTCGAGCCGCCTCTGCCACAGGCACAGCGCGGGCGTCTGATTGCACCAAGCCGAGCCGTACCCGTTGCCGCTCCCGCCAGGGCAGCTGGCCTTGCAGGTCACGCCACTGCCGACGTTCTCGACGACCTCGAGGTCCTTGGGGGAAATGGAAGGCAGGGGGTCGAACTGCCCCGCGTCCGTGGAGTAGGTGAGCTTGTAGTGCAAGCGGGCCGGCGAGCTGGTGCCCGTGACCACGAAATTGTCCACGTCGTCGATGAACGAAAGGCGCCCCTGCTTGGTGACCGAGGGCCCACCGGCGGTCAGGGAGACGGACGTCGCCGTGTCCAAGGTGTCGTTCCCCGTGGCGCCTTCGCTCGGATCCAGGTCGGCGAACGTCTTGACGGTCACCTGGTAGGTGAATCGCGGGTCGGCGATAGCGGTCGACGTGCTCGTCGCCTTGTAGCTCTGCACGAGGAGGGAGTAGTGGCCGGACTGCGTGACCACGATGGCCATCGCGGGCGCCTGCGTCGCCGTGGAGACCCAGACGGAGTGCGTCTCGCGCGCGACGCCGGAGGGAGGCGTGAGCGTGAACTGCAGGGGGACGCGCGGAGCATTCGCCCCGGTGCGGACCTTCGCGTCCACCGTGTCCTGCACCTGGACGTAGAGAATGGTGCGCGCGCCAGAGCAGAGGCTGACGTCGAAGCCGTAGTAGTCGAGGTCGCCGGTGGTGGCCAGCGCGCCCTGGACCACCGGGGCCGCGCCGCAGGCCGGAAGGGCGATGGGCGTCGCGGCCTGGCTGGT
The DNA here is from genome assembly GCA_963772225.1 of uncultured delta proteobacterium. GTDB lineage: Bacteria > Myxococcota > Myxococcia > Myxococcales > UBA5297 > CAVYWD01. The sequence continues at coordinate 22,692 of CAVYWD010000004.1, forward strand.
GTCGTTCGGCTCGTTCGAGTCCGGGTCGGACGACACCGTCGCGGTGAGCGTATAGGAAAACCGGCTCTCCACGGCGTCGGGGTCGTTGCTCGGGTCGTTGGAGACGACGATGTAGTACCGCCCGGCGTCCGGCAGCCGCGCCACGAGCTGCGCACCCGGGTTGCCGACGATGTGCTGGTCCACCGCCGAGGCGATGGAGGACGTCCCGTCCGACTTGAGCACGTTGATGGCCAGCACCACCGGGCTCGTCTGCTGAGGGAAGACCGCCTTCACCGTGAGCAGCTGCCGCGGCAGGGCGGTGGCGACGTCGAGGGCGTACCAGTCCTCGTCGCCGGGGAGGCATTTGCTCCCGCTGCGCAGGCAGATGTAGCCCTGCTCCGGTACCGCGGAGGTGATGGAGCACGGCGCCGAGTGGCTACAGATGCGGTCGGCCACGGCGGCGTCAGACGACGTGGTGCCGTCGCCGTTATGGCAGGCGGCCGAGGCGAGGGCGGCTGCGAGAGCCCACAGCGGGACGGTCTTTCTCATCGGGTGCATCCGGCCTTTCTGGCGAACGCGAGAAAGCGAGGGGTCGACCGGTCGAAGGCCTGCTCTACGGCCACACCGACGGGTCTTTGAAATCGCTCGGAGCGAGGTAGACGATGCCGTCCGGCGGGTCCTTGATCCCGTCGAGCGGATAGGTCGCCTTGAAGCGCGCGACCCGGTAGATGGGCGGGTCATTCGGCGTGTCGGCGCCCACCTCTTGCAGCGTCATCACCAGGTGGTTGACGCCGGCACCGTCGCCCGTGTCCAGCGTCGGCACCAAGAGCACGTTGTCGACCTCGAACGAGAAGCACTGCTTCCCGTCGGCCGTCTGATCGCTCAGCGCCGTCACCTGGTAGCGGTACGCGGAGTCGGAGTACTGCGCGCCCTCGGCGACGTTCGGGTCGGTGTGCATCCGGACCTCGAGGTCGTTGGTGAGGCCGTCGCGGTCCGGGTCCTCGTCGGCGTCGGAGCTCGCGGGCTGGGTGCCCATGAGCCACTCCATGCCGTCGGGTATCCCGTCTCCGTCGGAGTCGAACTTGGTCGGAGACGTGCCCAGGAAATCCTCGTCGCAGTCGAGCACCCCGTCGTGGTCGGCGTCGACGCCGATCTGGTCCGCCTTGCAGCCCTTGTTCACCGAGGAGCCGTCGGCCGTCCAGACCGGGTTGAAGGGGCCGCCGCGCGCCGCGAGGTAGACCTCCAGCCCGTCGGAGAGGCCGTCGCCGTCCGAGTCCATCTTGGTCGGGTCGGTGCCCAGCGCGAGCTCCTGCGCGTCGGTCAGGCCGTCGCCGTCGGAGTCCACCGCGAGCACGCCCGACTCGGGGCGGGCGTTGTAGTTGAAGACCTGGATGTCCTTGAGCGAGAAGTTGCGCTTCACGCCCAGCAGTCGGAAGTTAAGAAAGTTGATGGGCTCGCCGTTGCGGAAGGAGCGGAACTCGCCTCCGCCGTCCGCGGCCATGGTCCGCAGCCGGTCCTCGTCCTGCTGCACCACCAGGTTCTGGCACGTCGCGACGGCCGGGTTGCACGACACCGGGATGGGGATGGTCGGCTCGAACACGAAGACCGAGTTGAACGTCACGTCGCCCGTCTGCGCCTTCAGGCCGCGGACGGCGCTGCAGAGCCCGAAGATCTGGTCGTCGGTGTTGTCCTCGCGCGGGTGGCCGTCGGAGAGGAAGATGACGATGTAGCGCGTCAGGTCCGGCACGCCGCTCGTCACGGCCGCGCTGTTCGCGTTGATGTCGGAGCTGATGGTCGAGAAGATGGAATCCAAAGGCTTGATGAAGTCGGTGGTGTCGCGGTTCGGGCCGCCGATGCCGCCCGACACGGCATAGGAGAGCAGCGTCCCGGTCAGCTGGTCGAGCTGGCCGGCGCTCATGGAGGTCACCGGGACGAAGCCCGCGACCCCGCCGTTGGTGAGCCAGAGCGTGTCGCCGGCGAACAGCATCACCGCGAACTCCACCTCCGGGACCTGGGGCAGCGCGTCGATGAGGTTCACCATGGCGGTGGCCCGCGTGCCGAGCGGGTCCGAGTTGCTCATCGACCCCGAGGTGTCCATCGCGAACAGGATCTTGAGCGGGCGCTTCAAATCCGTCGGCGAGTCGGTGCAGAGCTGGCCGCGCACGCTGATGGCGCGGTCCACGGCGCCGTGCTTGCCGGCGTTCGGGTCGTAGAGGTAGGCGTCGGTGCAGCCCTGCGCCGCGGCCAGGGAGAGCGACAGCACGAAGAGTGCGCGCGGGGCGAATTTCATGAGATCTTTCATCTCGCATTCACCGGGCGCTCGCAAGTTTGCGCCCGCGCAGAAAGGGTCGCTCGTCGGAACGCCTCAGGGGGAGGGAACCGGGCGCCCTTGCAGAGCGTGCTGACCTGGGCGTCAGGCGGCATGATGGAGCCGGTCTGCCGCGGCAGGTTGCGGAAGAGCACGAAGTCCGAGTCCTGGAGGTCGACCTCGGGCCCCTGGGGAACGCGGACCGACGGGGGCGCGAACTGGGCCATGACGCAGGCCTGCCGCCAGTTGCCGTAGTCGCGCTGAACCCCGGTCTCGGGCGCTTCGCCGAAGGTCACCGTGATGTAATTGAAGCCGACTTGCCCGGTGGCGCGGTCGGTCGTCACGAGCTTGACGTTGGAGATGAGGAAGTCGTAGCAGTTGCGGTTATTCGCCTCGTCGGCGCGCGCGGTGACCTGGTACCGGTACTGCGTGGTGGCGTGGACGGCCCGGTCGTCGATGAGCGGGTTCGTGTGGAACAGGGCCTCGAGCACGTCGGGCACGCCGTCGGTGTCCAGGTCGGCGAGGAGGTCGTTGGCCTTGGCCGGGTTGAGCCCCAGGGCCACCTCCGTGCCGTCCGGGATGCCGTCGGCGTCGGAGTCGATGAGCGTCGGGTCGGTGCCCAGGTAGATCTCCTCGGGCAAGAGGACCAGGTCCTTGTCGGTGTCCGAGCAGTCGTACTTGGCGGTGAACTTGCCTGCCACCGACTTGCAGCCGCGCGAGTCGGGGACCAGCGGGTCGAAGCCCTCGTCCTTGTGCGCGACCTCGAACGCGTCGGAGAAGCCGTCGCCGTCGGTGTCGGTGTTGAAGCGGCTGGTGCCGACGGTCTGCGGGTTGTCCTGGCTGTCGGGGAGCCCGTCGCCGTCGCTGTCGGGCACGGGGCCGGTGAGGGTGGGGAAGGCGAACTCGTTGCGCGCCATGAGCGTCTTGGAGACGAACCGGCTGGCCAGGCTGCCGTAGTCGAGCGCGCCCAGCGCGATGGACGCGGTGTCGGTGAACTCCTGGAAGGTGCCGCCGCCCTTGGTGGCCATCTGCTGCAGCGTCCAGACGGCGACCTTCTCCGCGTCGGCCGCCGAGGCCATGCCGTTGTAGAGGTCGTTGAGCACCTGCTGGCCGCCCAGCGCCACCGCCTCGGTCACGCCCGCGGTGTTGAACAGCAGGATGGTATGCAGCCGGATGTCGCCGATGTTGTACTTTTGCTTCAGGCTCATCAGCTGGTCGATGCCGTCCCAGATTTGGTAATTCTGGTTTCGGTCCGTGCCCTGCCCGATGAAGCCGGGGATGGTGTTGCTGGCGTCGTTGGCGTTGCAGAACTCGGGCGGGTTGTCCTTCCAGAATCCGCTCGGGGTGGTCGACCGTGGCGTACTGGTCCGTGGGCAGGTCGTCGGCGGCCGAGCAGCGCGGGTACGGCGTGCCGTCGGTCATCAGGATGACCACGAAGCGGGTGCGCGGCAGCTCGGCGGGGTTGGTGCCGAGGATCTCCTTCTCGATGCGCGCGTAGGCGGCCGCGAGCGCGCCCTGGTAGTCGGTGCCTTTGCCCAGGTCCGCCTGGAGGGCGCGGACGCGCGCCGGGAGCTCGCCGTCGCTCGCCGGGACGAAGCCGTCGGTGGGGTACGGGCTCGAGATTTTGGACTCGAACGGGTCCATGGCGACGTAGACGTTGGGGTGCGGCGCCAGGTTGTTCGTGAGCAGGTCGAGCATGGCGCGCACCCGGCCCGGGGTGGTGACGCCCTGCGATTGCAGGTATGCGCCCATCGACTCGCAGAGGCCGCCGGCCGCCTGCGAGCCAGGCCCGTCCGAGACGCACATGGAGCCCGACTTGTCGATGAGGAATTCCACCTTCACCGGGAAGTCGGTCGCGCTCGGCGACGAAGTGCAGACCGTGCCGCGAATCTGCAGGCGGTCGTCGAGCGAGGTCTCAGCGTATGGCAGGGGCTCGATGAGCGCGTTCGTACAACCCAGCGGCAGCAGGCAAATCAAAATCGGCAGCGGCGAAGAGCGCATGCGAGTCCTCAGGAGGCGCGGAGGCGCGAGGCGGAAGCCATTATGCTAATGGGTGTCCGCGGCGCGGCAAATCGGACGTCGCCAATGTAGGCGAGGGTGAGGTCCGTCCCTCTCGGGAGATTCGGCGCGGAAAAACGCCCGCTGTGCGCGAAGGCGGACTTCGCCGGCCCAGGGCGGATTGACGTTGCGTCGAAAGCGGCTCAGCCCCGCTCGAGAAAGAGCTTACCCGCAACGACGAGGCCGTAGGCGATAATCGCGATCCGCAGAGCGAGCGCCGGGAGCCGCTGAGCGAGGTGTGCGCCGGCCCAGCCGCCTGCGAGCGCGGCGACCATCATCAGCCCCACCTCCTGGTGTCGGACGGCGCCGGCAGCGATGAAGTAGACGAGCGAGATGCCGTTGATGAGCAGCGCGAAGAGCACCTTGAGGCCGTTGGCCGCCTGCAGGCTGTGCGGGATGAAGATGGCCCCGAAGCCAGCGAGCGCGAGGAGAAGCCAGGAGAGCATCGCACCGGCATCCAAACCAACAGGCGTTTGCGCGGCGCGGTGGACGCGAGCACGGCGCTCGCATCGTAGCGCGCCGCGCAAACGTCGAGTTGAACGAAGCCGTTCTCAGGGGTGGATGGGGCGCCGAGCCGGCCCGAGCTCTTCTAGAAGGGTTTCTCGGCCAACTGCTTTGGCCAGCGGGCACACAAGAACCGCTGCGGCAATCTCGAAGGCCACAGGGCCGGTTCCACGACTCCCATCGTTTCTTGCCTCAGGAGGTGCGAGAGCGGATCTCGGCTCGAGATTCACGAGGGACAGGGAACCCATCGGCAGAGTGTCCTCAGGCTCCCCCGCTGCTGGAGAGCGAGGGGTCAGAGAGCGTCGATTTCTCCGCATGCCAGCGCCGCCGAGCATACCGCCTCCCCGGGCACGCACGTTGACGTGGGCGCTCGACGTGGGCGTGGTCGGCGACGGCGACGGCGACGGCGACGGCGACGTGGCCGTGGGCGGTCGTGTCGGCGGTGCTTGCCATGCGATCAGAATGCTCAGCTTCCAGAAGATGGATGTCTACCAGCGAGCCATCGAGCTTCTTGCCTTGGCTTCGCAGCTTTCATCCGATGCACCTCGAGGGAACTCCGCACTCTTGGACCAGCTTCGGCGAGCAGCCAGTTCGATCCCCTTGAACATCGCCGAAGCAGCTGGACGGACAGGACAAGCAGACGCAGCTCGTACCTACGCCATCGCCCGCGGTTCGGCGATGGAGTGCGCCGCCGCCCTGGGTGCCCTGCTCGTGCTCAAGGTCATCGACGCTGCCGCACATCGGCGAGGCTGCGAGCTGCTTGAGCGCATCGTCGCCATGCTGACCAAGCTCTGTCGCCGATTTCCGACACGACCGCCCACGGCCGCGTCGCCGTCGCCGTCGCCGTCCACGTCAAGCGTCGACGTCGACGTCCCAGACCCGATTCACCTCCCCAGCTGCCGCCGCAGGCGGCTTCGTTCAACGGCCGGCTTCGCGCGAGGTGAGGAAAAGGAGTCCGAGCGAGCGGCCGTAGTCCCTTCGGCGCGAACTCTTGTGCGGTCTGGCAAAGACTCCAGGCTCCAGACCCCGGGCCCCAGGAACTGCAGTACCCGGAGCCTGGGGTCTAGGGTCTGGGGTCTGGAGCCTATAGGCAACCCTCGTTGGTTCCGGCTCGGCCGAACTAGGGATCAGCGCCGTCGGCGTGCGGAGAGCGAGCGCGCGCTTCGCGCCAGGAGCCCCAAGGCGAACGGGACGGCCCAAAGCCCGAGCGCCGGCATCCCCGACGACGAGCAGCCCGCGGCGAACGGGTTCACGGTCGCGCTCGCCCCGCCTGCCGGCCCGACCGCCGCGCTCGCGGGCGCTACGGCAATGGACACGGACGCGCTGGAGGCGGCGCCAGCGTCGTCGGTCACGGTGAGCTCGAAGGTGAGCTGCGCGTTTCCGGCCGACGGGGCGGTGAACGTGGGCCTGGCGGTGCTCGCGCCGGCGAGGCTCACGGAGGGGCCGGCGGTCTGGACCCAGGAATACGCAGCGATGACGCCGTCGGAGTCGGAGCTCGCGCTGCCGTCGAGCGCGACCGCCGCGCCCTCGGCCACGGTCTGCGAAGGTCCCGCCTCGGCGACCGGCGGGGCGTCGACATGCGCCACCCTCACCACCACCGAGTCCGTGGCCGAGGCGCCGGAGTCGTCGGTCACCGTCAGCTCGAAGGTGAGGGCCACGAGCGCCGACCCCTGGGGCAAAAGCGGCGCGACGAACGACGCCTGCGAGCTCGCGGCGCCCGAGAGGGTCACCGAAGGGACGCCGGCGGCCGCGACCTGTGCCCAGGCGAAAGCGGCGATGGCGCCGCCGGAGTCGTAGCTCGCGCTCCCATCGAGGACGACTCGCGCGCCCTCGGCCACCGTCTGCGCGCGCCCGGCGTCGGCGACCGGCGGGACGCTCTGGCCAGTCACCGTGACGACCACGCTCGCCGACGCCGAGGCGCCGGAATTGTCAGTCACGGTCAGGGTGAAGGTGAGGTCGGTGCTCGCGTCGACCGAGGGCGCTGTGAAGGTGGGCTTGGCCGCGCTCGCGCTGCTGAGTGCCACCGTCGGGCTCCCGCCGGTCTGGGCCCACGCCAATTTGGCGATGGCGCCGTCGGGGTCGCTGCTCAGGCTGCCGTCGAGCGCGACCGCGGTGCCGGACTTCACCGTCTGAGCTTTCCCGGCGTCGGCGATCGGCGGGACGTTCGTCGCCAGCGGGGATGAGGAAGCATAGGACGCGGAGTACGAGTCCGAGCCCACCTTGTTCGCGCCGTAGGCGATGCGCATGTAACCCTTGTCGCCCCAGTGGCTGCCCCAGGAGTTTCGGAGGAACCAGTAGCCGTCGCCGCCGTTGTCGTTCCAGCCCACCAGCACCACCGCGTGGTTCAGGGTGGTGCAGGAGCCTCGGAAAATGGAGCTGGCGCCGCTGTACTTGTAGTTCGTGAACGCGCTGTCGGCGCAGACAGCGGTCCACACCGGGCCGTAGGTGGTCAGGGCCTGCTTGATGGCGTCGACGCTGGCGAGGCCGCTCCCCAGGCTCGTGAAGCCGCTCAGCTTCTCGTGGTGAGGGTGCGGCGCCGAGCCGCAGCCCACGTCGGCCGCCTTGAACGGGAAGTCGGCGGTGTACACCGCGCCGGCCGCGGACTCCGGCGGGCTCAGGTACTTGTTGATGTAATACCCGAACGCCACGCTCCCGCCCTGGGCGCAGGTCCAGCGGTTCGAGTTGCACGAGATGAGGTACTGCTCCGAGAGGCTGGGCGGAGCGGACGGGCTCGCGCGGTAGAGCAGGTTCTCGAACACGCCGACGGTGGCGAACGCCCAGCACCCGCCGCACTGGCCCTGGTTCTTGATGGGCGTGCATTTGCTGTAGCTCCCGTCGCCGGGGTCGCACAAGTTGAGGGTCGCCGGCGTGGAGGAGGCGGACAGGAGCGCGCTCTGGGCGGCGCTCACCGGCGCGGGCGCGGCGTAGGAGCCAGCGTACGGGCCCGGGACGTCGACCTCGATGGCGTAGGTGGGGTCGCCCGCGCTCGGCTCCTCCCAGGGGCGGTGGTACGCGAGGACGAGCGAGACCCTGCCTTCGCGCACGCCCTTGAAGAGCAGCCGCTCCTGGTCCCAGCCGCCGAGCGCCGGCGCGGACACGTGCTCGCGGCCCGCCAGGGCCAGCATGCTCCCGTCGATGGAGGCGACCTCCCAGGTGAAGCCCGCGGAGGGCCGGGCGGTGAGCTCCACGGCGAGGAGCTCGTCCTGCGCGAGGCGCGCGAGGCCACCGGCGCTCGAAGCCCCGACGACGTGAAGCTTCGGAGCGCCTCCGGGGTCTTGAGACGCGCAGCCCGCCAGCGCCGCAGCCAGGACCGCCGGAGCGAGCGCCGCCGCACTCAGGCCTGCCCGGTGGCCGTCAGCCATGTTCGTTCCTCGAATTCCAATAGGGCGTCCGCGACGACTTGCCCTTCAGCGCTCGAATTCTATCGCGATATCTCTCGAGGCGGCTCGACGCACGGCGCCGCGCACACCGGCATTCATCGCACGACCCCGGCGCACTTTTCGCTCATTCTTCGGAGGAGTGGGGCCTCGCGCCGAGAATTCGGGTCAAAAGGCGCGGGCTCGACTCGACGAACGCCTTTCGCGGGCCCGCCGGCCGCGGTTTGACACGCCTCCCGAACGGTGCAGAAATCCGGGTTTCGAGGCGCACTTTCCCTCTTTTCCCTAGTGGAGGTGGCCGTGGCGCGGAAGGTCTCGTGGCTCTGGGCGGCAGCGGCGCTCGCGACGGCCGGCACGGCCCGCGGCGAGCCCTTTCGCACGCTCATCATGATCGACGCGTCGTCGTCGATGCGAAAGACGGACCCGCAAAAGCTGCGAAAGATCGCCGCCGAGCTCTACGTCGACCTCGCGCGGGAGGGAGACCTCATCGCGGTCTCGCAGTTCGACTCGGGGGTCAAAGACGTGTCGGGCGGTTTCCAAAAGGTCTCAGGGCCCGAGACCCGCGACCGGCTCAAGGCGGCCATCCGCTCCATCGGCGACGAGGGCGAATGGACCGACTTCGGCGCGGCGTTCGTCGCCGCCGGAAAGGCGTTCGGGCCGGCTCTCGCGCTTTCGGGTTACGAGAAGCGCTTCCTGGTCTTCCTCACCGACGGGCGCTGCGAGCCGGCGCCCGACGAGGCGCGCTACCCGCGCGGCGATGCCGCCGAGCTCGAGCGGCGCTGCCAGGAGTTCGTCCTCTCCCGGGCCATCCCGGAGATGAAGGGCGTGGAGGCCGAGGTGATCGGCCTGTCGCGCGGGGCGCCGCGGGAGTTCCTGCAGGAGGCCGCGCGCCGCACCGGCGGCCGGGCGGTGGTCACCGAGCGCGCCGAGGACCTGCCGCACCTCTTCGCGCAGATCCACGCGTTCAACTCGGGCGCCCGCGCCGCCGAGCCCAGGGGCAATGACATCGCCGTCGACCGGCTCGTCTCCTCGCTCGACCTGGTGGTCGTCACCTCGAAAGACGGGCAGATGGCGCTCCGCCGCCCGGGAGGCGAAGAGGTGAAGGTCGACGAGCACGGGGTGCGCCTGGTGCGCGCCGAGCGCTATCGCCTCTTCCACGTCCCGCATCCCGTGAGCGGGACCTGGTCGCTCAAATCGGCGAAGAGGCTCGCGCCGGGTGCTGCCGAGGCCATCCAGGGCTACGACCTCCAGCTCAAGCTCGTTGTCCCGGAGACCGCCACGGCCGGCCAGCCCTTCGAGATCCGCGAAGTGCTCGCGACCGGCGAGGGCGGCGGAATGCCCGAGGAGCTCTTCCTCGCCCGGCACCGGTTCGTCGCGCTCGCCCGAGCGGACGAGACCACCCGCGAGATCGCCATGCGCGCCGCGCCCGACGGCGCGCGCGTGGGCCAGGTCCTGGTCGAGAATCCTGGCTCGGTGGAGATTCTGGGGGCGCGTGGAGCCAGGCCCCGACGGCGCGCTCACCCGCATCGCGCCGAACGTGAAGATCCCCGTGCTGCCTCCTCTGAAAATCGCCGCGGCCGCCCGGCTACAGCTCGGCGAGCTCCGGCCCGGCGCCCAGAGCGAACAGCGCCTCGACCTGAGCAAGAGCGAGCTCAGCGGCGAGGTGACCTTGGAGGTGATGCCCGAGGGCGTTCGCCTCGATCTTTTGCCGAAGACCTTGGTCCTCAAGCCCGGGGCCAAGCCCTTCGAGCTGACCTTCAAGGTGCCGGCGGACGCGCAGCCGGGCCCCATGATCGGCGACGTGCTCCTCACGCCGGTGACGAAGCCGTACGCCGGCCGCGCTGGAGCGCGGGTCCCCATCGAAGGGCTGATCGTCCCCCCCTCCTTCTTCGCGAAGCACGGCGGCAAGGTCGCGGTCGCGCTGCTCCTGGCGGTCGCCGGCTTTCTCGCGGTGCGCGCCAAGGCCCGGGCCGCGTAGTTTTCGCGTGGCGAAGCTGAGAATCGCTTGACGCCGTTTTCGAAGACCAGCCCCGAGCTTCCTTCGATCCTCCGGTGACCCACCAGCCGACTCTGGTCGAGGCAACCGGCGGGATCTTCTCGGCTGGACGGCGGCGATGCCGCCTTCCAGCAGCTTGAGCAAGTCCGACGCGGAGGAGTTGGACCTCCGGCCGTCCCGGATCACGCGCCGCCCCCAGAGCTCACCCCGGCGCTGCCCGCGCGAGCGCAAGACGTTGCTTGCAGGTCCGCGATACCACCTGGTAATGTTTTGCTTACCAATCGGTAAGACCGGTGACGGCCGCTGCCCTATGGAAGGGAGCGCCCACCTGGAGGTGCGTGATGGCCATTCACAGGGATGTCGTGTTCGCGCTCGCAGCGGCCGCGGCGCTGGCCGCGTGCGGCGGTCGCGAGCGAGCGCAGTCGGAGGCGAGCCCCGGCGACGAGAACAGCACCGCCGCCAAACAGTCCGCGGCAACCGTCGACAAAGATGTTGCGGGGCTGAGCTACGACGCAGACAAGCTCCTGCGCGTCCAGGCCATCGCCAGCGGCGACTCCGCGCGCGCGCAGGTCGGCGACGCCGCCGAGACGGCCACGGCCGACGGGTCGGACCTCATCGTCTGCTCCCAGACGCACCACACGCTGCAGCAGAACTTCGACCAGGTCGCCGTCCTGCGGCCGGCCACGGGCATCGTCTGGCCCGGCGCCCTCGTCAAGGTGAACGCCGCGCTGCTCGACGGGACGCCGGAGCCCATCACGCTCCCGCCAGGGCCGATCACGCTCCGCGTGGATTTGCCCGGCATGGGCAGCCAGGGAACCGTCAGCGTGCCGAGCCCGTCGGGCTCGAGCGTGCAGGCCGCCATCGACGGTGCGCTCTCGTGGTGGAACGACAACGCGTACCAGGACGGCTACGTGAACGCGGCGAGCTCGAGCTACGCCTTGAGCTCGGCCTATTCGTCGGAGCAGATCGCCCTCGATCTGGGCGTGGACGTGAGCTGGGCCTCCGTCGATGTGGGCGCCCAGTTCGCCTACACGTCGACGTCGAGCAAGACGGTTGCGATGATGCTCTACAAGCAGACCTTCTACACGGTCGCGATCGACACCCCAGGCTCACCCGCCGCGATGCTGGCCATCGAGTCCATCAGCCCGGAGCAGATGGCCGCTCAGCTGACTGCGGACGAGCCGCCGGGGTACGTCCAGTCCGTCGCGTACGGGCGCATCATCCTCTTCCGCATGGAGGCGACCGACGCCCTGAGCTCGGCGGACATGAAGGCGGCGCTCCAGTACTCGGCCGGCACCGTCCCGGTGGAGGCGAGCCTGGAGGCCAAGTACAAGAAGATCCTCTCCGAGTCGACCATCACCGCCGTCACCATCGGCGGCAACGCCCAGGTGGCGGCGCAGGTCGTGGCGGCCCAGAACGCGGGCGACCTCGTGCCCATCATCACCGGGAAGAGCGCGGTCTACTCGAAGGACAACCCCGGGGTGCCCATCGCGTACACCGTCCGCTTCCTGAAGAACAACGCCATCGCGAAGATGGGCTACTCCACCGACTACACGGCCAGCGAATGCCAGCGCGCGTCGCCTGCCTGGATCACGGTGCGCAACAGCGGCGGCGCCTACAGCGCCCGGGCCACGGTGAAGTACGTCGATCGCGCGACGCAGGCGCCCGCCGAGCTCGACGCCAGCAACATCACCATCGGCACGCAGCACGACTTCCTCGTGCCAGCGGGCGCGACCGGCGTCGAGTGCACCGCCGAGGAGATGTGGGGCTTCGGGTGGACGCGGGTCTTCTACCAGCGCTGGGACGCCATGACCGGCGACGCCCGCTTCTGCCTCAACGGGACGACGCTCAGCCCAGGCTGGGACTCCTGCCAGTAGGCGGCGGCGCGCGGCGGGGCTCCGCGGCCGGGCCGCGCACGCGGCCGCCGAGGGCATAGGGCGGTCGCTTGCCGGGCGCAACGGCGGCGTGGCATGGCACTCCTCGCCCGGCGGGAGGAGCCGATGCGCCGCGCCGTCCTCGCCTTCGCGCGGTGCGCGTGCTCCGCAGCTCAACCCCCGAGGTGAGATTGGCTTGGGCCGACGAGGCCGATGCACTCGATGGCGTCGGTCTGCGCTGTTGCCAATCTCCGAGCGCCGCGCAGATGCATCGGTTCGCGGTCGCCGATACCGAGCCCTGCGTGAGGCCAGGCGACGTGGCCGCGGCGGCGATCTGCCCCGGGTCGCCGGTCGACTGCAGCAGGGCGAGCGCCTTGCCGATGAATGCGTTCCGGGGTTCGATGGGCACATGAGCTCGCCCTCCTGCCGCGCGTCTGCCGAGGCGCTCAAGGCCGATCTCGGCGCGATCGATGGGCGGCAGGTCGCCGGTGAGCTTATCTGGGACCTTCTGCATCCGCGCATCGCCCGCAAAGCGGTGAGTCGCCCGGCCGCGGAGGGGCTCCAGCGCCCGTAGCTCGCGAGCCCTGGCCAAGCGCGGCGGCGAAGTCGGGGACGGCGCTGCTCCGGGCGCTCGCGAGCCTTCTCCACGCGCGCTCCCGGTCCAGCGCCTCTGGCGGCACTCCGGCCGCTCGGGGCCCGGGCTCCCGCGCCGCGCAGCCTCCTCTCTCCACAAGGCTCGAACCCTCGCGCCCCGAGGGCCTTTCGCGACCCATCGCGCCCGAGCGCGACTGGAGTATCCTCACGCCCCCACAGTTGGCCTCGGCAGTCCCGTCGCTCGCGGCGAGGGGCTTCGAGGGTCTTGGAAAGCCTATGAACGTCCTGAAACTCCCCGGCGGCACCGCTCTCTCCGACTTTCGCCTCGACAAGCTGAACGCCTCGCTGCGCGCCGCGCGCCCAGGCCTCTCGGTCGCCGCGACCCAGCACTGGCACTTCGTCGAGGTGGAGCGCGAGCCCACCGCGCCCGAGCGCCAGATGCTGGAGCGACTGCTGCGCTACGGCCCGCCCGCTCCCGCGCCCGAGCGGCTCCGGGGCCGCATGCTCCTCGTCACGCCGCGCCTGGGCACCATCTCGCCCTGGTCTTCCAAGGCGACCGACATCGCCCGCCAGTGCGGCCTTTCGGGGCTCGTGCGTCGCATCGAGCGGGGCACCGCCTTCCACCTCGAGGGCAGCGCGGGCGACCTCGCCGCGGCGCTGAGCGTCCTCCACGACCGCATGACCGAGGCCGTGCTCTCGTCGCTCGACGAGGCGGGCCAGCTCTTCCGCCACGTCGCGCCCAAGCCGCTCGCGCACGTCGACGCCCTGGGCCGCGGGCGCGCCGCCCTCGAAGAGGCGAACGCGGCGATGGGCCTCGCCCTCGCCCCCGACGAGGTCGACTACCTGCTCGCGCACTTCCAGGGCTTGAAGCGCAACCCCACCGACGTCGAGCTCACCATGTTCGCCCAGGCGAACTCCGAGCACTGCCGCCACAAGATCTTCAACGCCTCCTGGGTCGTCGACGGCCAGCCCATGCCGCAGTCGCTCTTCCAGATGGTCCGCGAGACCGAGAAGGCGAACCCCCAGGGCACGGTGAGCGCCTACTCCGACAACGCCGCGGTGATGGAGGGCCCGTCGGTCCGCCGCTTCATGGTGGAGCCGGGCACCGGCCGGTACGTCTACCGCCAGGACCGGACGCACACGCTCATGAAGGTCGAGACGCACAACCACCCGACCGCCATCTCGCCCTTCCCCGGCGCGGCCACCGGCTCGGGCGGCGAGATCCGCGACGAGGGCGCGACCGGCCGGGGCGCCAAGCCCAAGGCGGGCCTGTGCGGATTCTCGGTCGGAAACCTCCGCCTGCCCGGCTTCGCCCGCCCGTGGGAAGGCCCCGAGAGCCGGCCCGAGCGGATCGCCTCGCCGCTCTCCATCATGATCGACGGGCCCCTCGGCGCGGCCGCCTTCAACAACGAGTTCGGGCGGCCCAACCTCGCCGGCTACTTCCGCGCCTACGAGCAGGAGGTCGCCGGCGTCACCCGCGGCTACCACAAGCCCATCATGCTCGCCGGCGGCGTCGGCAACGTCCGCGCCGAGCACGCGCACAAGGGCGAGCTGCACCCGGGCGCGCTCCTCGTGCAAATCGGCGGGCCCGCCATGCTCATCGGCATGGGCGGCGGCTCGGCGTCGTCCATGTCCACGGGCTCCAACGCCGCCGACTTGGACTTCGACTCCGTCCAGCGCGGCAACGCGGAGATCCAGCGCCGCGCGCAGGAGGTCATCGATCGCTGCTGGGCGCTCGGCGAAGCGAACCCCATCCTCTCCATTCACGACGTCGGCGCGGGCGGCATCTCCAACGCGCTGCCGGAGCTCGTCCATGGCTCGGGGCGGGGCGGGCGCATCGACCTTCGCGCGGCGCCCAACGAGGAGCCGGGGATGACCCCGCGCGAGGTCTGGTGCAACGAGGCGCAGGAGCGCTACGTCCTCGCCATCGCGCCGGACCAGCTGCCGCTCTTCCGCTCCCTCTGCGAGCGCGAGCGCTGCCCGTTCGCGGTGGTGGGCGAGGCGACCGCCGACGACCACCTGGAAGTGCGCGACCCGCTCTTCGGCGACAAGCCGGTCGACATGAGCCTCTCGGCCCTCATCGGCCGGCCGCCGCGCATGACGCGGGACGTGAAGCGCCAGAAGCCCAAGCTCGCGCCCTTCACCGCTCAGGGCATCGAGCTCGCCGAGGCGGCGCGGCGCGTGCTCTCGCACCCCACCGTGGCGGACAAGACCTTCCTCGTCACCATCGGCGACCGGACGGTCGGCGGCCTCTGCGCGCGCGACCCCATGGTCGGCCCGTGGCAGGTGCCGGTGGCCGACTGCGCGGCGACGCTCCTCTCGTTCGAGGGCTACGCCGGCGAGGCCTTCGCGGTGGGCGAGCGGACGCCGCTCGCGGTCATCGACGGCCCGGCCTCGGGCCGCATGGCGGTCGGCGAGGCGTTGACCAACCTGGCCGCGGCGCCGGTGGAGTCGCTCTCGCGCGTGAAGCTCTCGGCGAACTGGATGGCGGCGGCGGGCTTCCCCGGCGAGGACGCCATTCTCTTCGACACCGTGAAGGCGGTGGCGCTCGAGCTCTGCCCCAAGCTCGGCGTCGGCATCCCCGTCGGCAAGGACTCGATGTCCATGCGCACGACCTGGGAGGCGGGCGGCGAGAAGAAGGCGGTGGTCTCGCCGCTCTCGCTCATCGTCTCGGCGTTCGCGCCGTGCCCCGACGTGCGCGGCACCTGGACGCCGCAGCTCAAGACCGACCTGGGGCCCACCGAGCTCGTCTTCGTGGACCTCGCCGGTGGGCGGATGCGGATGGGCGGGTCCATCCTGGCGCAGGTCTACGACCAGGTCGGCGACGAGGCGCCGGACCTGGACGCGCCGGAGCGGATCAAGGGCCTCTTCTCGGCGCTCGCCGAGCTGCGCGCGGCGTCGCTCGTCCTCGCCTACCACGACCGCTCGGACGGTGGGCTCTTCGCGGCGCTCTGCGAGATGGCTTTTGCCGGCCACACCGGCGTCCTGGTGGAACTCGCGGGCATCGCCGGCGCGGGCGCGACGCCTTCGCGCGTTCTCGCCGCCCTCTTCAACGAAGAGCTGGGCGCGCTCCTCCAGGTGCGCGGGGCGCACGGGGCCCGGGTCCTCGAGATCCTCGCGAAGCACGGCGTCCCCGGCGTCGCCCTCGGCGTTCCCACCAACGGGCATGCGGTGACCATCACCTCGGGCGACCGGAAGGTCTTTTCCCAGCCTCGGCCGGCCCTGCAGCGCGTCTGGTCCGAGACCACCTGGCAGATGCAGACGCTGCGCGACAACCCGGAGGCCGCGCGCCAGGAGTACGAACGAATCTTCGATGCCGACGACCCCGGGCTCTCGCCTCACCTCACGTTCGACCCGGCGAAGGACGTCGCGGCGCCGTTCATCGCCAAGGGCGCGCGGCCGCGGATGGCCATCCTCCGCGAGCAGGGCGTGAACGGGCAGGTGGAGATGGCCGCCGCGTTCGACCGCGCCGGCTTTCAGGCGGTGGACGTCCACATGAGCGACGTCATCGCCGGGAGGGTGACGCTCTCGAGCTTCCAGGGCCTCGCGGCCTGCGGCGGCTTCTCCTACGGCGACGTCCTGGGCGGCGGCGAGGGTTGGGCCAAGTCGATTCTCTTCAACCCCCGCGCCCGAGAGGAATTCGAGGCGTTCTTCGCGCGCAAGGACAGCTTTGCGCTGGGCGTCTGCAACGGCTGCCAGATGATGAGCGCGCTCAAGGAGCTCATCCCCGGGGCCCAGGCCTGGCCGCGCTTCGTCAAGAACCGCTCCGAGCAATTCGAGGCGCGGCTCATTTTGGTCGACATCCCGAAAAGCCCGTCGCTCTTCTTCGACGGCATGGCCGGCAGCCGCATCCCGGTGGTGACCGCGCACGGCGAGGGTTACGCGCACTTCTCGGAAGGCCAGGCGCCCGAGAGCGCCATCGCCGCGATGCGCATGGTCGACAACCGCGGCGCGCCGGCCGCCCGCTATCCGGAGAATGTGAACGGCTCGCCGCTGGGCATCGCGGGGGTGACCACGGCCGACGGGCGCTTCACCATCGTGATGCCGCACCCGGAGCGCGTCTTCCGGAGCGTGCAGATGTCCTGGCACCCCGACGGCTGGGGCGAGGACAGCCCGTGGATGCGCCTGTTCCGGAATGCGCGGGTGCGGGTAGGGTCATGAGCGAACGGGGCGCCGAACGCCCCGCCTCGCGATAGCACGTCCGCGGTCAGTCCTTGAGCACGCTCGCGGCGATCACCACCCGCTGGATCTCGCTCGTGCCCTCGTAGATCTCGGTAATTCGCGCATCGCGAACATGCCGCTCGGCGTCGTACTCCTTGGTGTAGCCGTAGCCGCCGAAGATCTGCAGGGCCTTGTTGGCCACACGGCTCGCCATCTCCGAGGCGAAGAGCTTGGCCATCGCCGATTCGCGAGTATGCCGCACGCCCTGGTCCTTCAAAGACGCGGCGGTCCAGATCAACAGCCGGGCGGCGTCGATTTCGGTGGCCATGTCGGCGAGCATGAATTGAATCGCCTGGTGCTCGGCGACGAGCTTGCCGAACGACCGCCGCTCCTTGCTGTACAGAGCCGCCTCCTCGAAGGCGGCGCGCGCGATGCCCAGGGCCTGCGCGGCGATGCCGATTCGGCCGCCGTCCAGCGTGGCCATGGCTACCTTGAAGCCGTCGCCCTCATTGCCCAGTCGGTTTGCTTTGGGCACCCGGCAATCCTCGAAGAAGAGCGAGCAGCTTTGGGAGGCGCAGATGCCCATCTTGTTGTCGGGCTTGCCGCGGATGAAGCCCTTGGACTCCGTCGGGACGACAAAGGCGCTGATGCCTTTGTGCTTCTTCGCCGGGTCGGTCATGGCGAAGACCAGCACCGCGTCCGCGTTCGGGCCGTTGGTGATGAAGTTCTTCGAGCCGTTGAGGACGTAGCTGTCGCCGTCCAAGCGGGCCAGGGTCTTCATCTCGCCGGCGTCGGAGCCCGACTGCGGCTCGGTCAACGCGAAGGCCCCCAGCTTCTCGCCGCTCGCAAACGGCGCCAGCCACGTCTTGCGCTGCTCGTCGTCGCCGTATTTGAAGACCGGGTCGCAGTAGAGCGAATGATTGACGCTCATGATGACGCCCGTGGAGGCGCAGCCGCGGGAGATCTCCTCCATGGCCACCGCGTAGCTGACGCTGTCCAATCCGGCGCCGCCCCACTCCGCGGGGACGGCCACGCCGAAGAGGCCCATCTCGGCGAGTTGGCGAACCGCTTCGGCCGGGAACCGGTGCTCCTCGTCCCAGCGCCGGGCGTTCGGGGTCAGCTCTTTGGCGGCGAAAGTACGGCAGAGCTTCTGGATCTCCGCCTGGGTCTCGGACAGCTGCATGCGCATCGTGTCTTGCCTTTCGTAAAAACATCGGAGTGGAAACGCCGCATCGGGTGCGAGGGGCATCGGCCCGCCGCACCCGATGCTTTCAAAGGCGGGCGCTCGAGTCAGATGCCGAGCCCTTTGTAGCCGTTCAGCCCTGGCGTGCGAAAGCGCAGGTACTCCTTGTGCGCCACGTCATTCTCGACCAGCGATTTCTCGAAAGAGGGGATCCAAGGCTTGTCGCCCTTTTCCCACTCGGTCTTCTTCCAGTCGATCTTGGGCGCGTCCGGGTGGCCCTGGATCACCGGGGCGAGGACCGTGGACAGGAACTCCTGGAATTTCATCGTCGGAGGAACCGCAAAAATGGAGGGGGCGGCGTACATCAGATGCTTGTCCCAGCAGACGTAGACCAGCTGGTTGCCGTGGAAGTTGGCGACGGTGTCGAGCGGCTTGCCGACGTAGTCCTGGATGGCAGTGACGGACATGGGTTTGCTCCTTTTCAGCGGTTCGAGGTGGCCATGCCCTTCCAGAGGGCAAAGTTCTTCTGGTCCTGGGAGCCTTCGAAGTCCATGTTGTCCTGGCCCGGCACCATGTGGACCCATTTCATCCACTCCTCGACGCCGCCGCCGCCCGAGTTTCCCTGAAACAGCTGTGGCATGGGCAGCCAGGCCTGGATGTACTTCTCCGGCTCGTGCTCGAAGATGTGTTGGCAGTGGTCCGAGCAGAAATGGTACTTCTCGCCTTTGTAGTCGAGCTCGCGGTGGGCGAGCTTCCCGGGGTCGTCGGGCTCGGTGAAGATCATCGGGAATTGGCAGACCTGGCAGAGCTGGGCCAGACCGGGGTTGAGGTGGCGCTTTCCCTCCTTGGCCATCTTGGCCCAGAGCTCCCAGCGCGGCCGGTAATACTTGTCGAAGGTGTTCGGGTATTTCTCCGAGAGCCAGTCGAGCTCCTCGGGGTTGGGGATCCAGGTGTGGAACATGGTGCCGAAGTTCCACTGGTAGACGGCCGACCAGAGCTGGTGCGAGACGTGCTCCTTGTCGATCGCGGCCTGGGCCGCGCAGGCCGGCACCTTGATGCCATACCGCGCCAGGTCCCTGAAGAGAGCGCCGCCGTTCTGCTCGAAGTAGATCTCCCAGGCCTCCTGCCAGCTCATCACGCGCTTGGGCAGCATGTAGTCCATCATCATGGCGATGAGCGACAGCACGCGGGTGCCGCGCCACGTCCACTTGTCGATCCACCGCTGCACGATGGGCAGGTTGTCCGGGTCCTGCTCGAGCATGAACTTGATGCACTCGAGGCCCAGCGTCATGTGCCGCGCCTCGTCGGACTGGGCCGAGAAGCCGAACGTCATGGTGCCGACGTCGCCGTTGAAGGCGGCCCCCGACATGAAGGGCACGAACACCAGGTTGGTCAGCACGTACTCGAAGGAGAAGCCGATGGCGATCATCCATTCGAACGGGCCAGCGGTGATGGCGTCGTCGAAGAATGACTTGGGCACGGACATGTACCACATGCGCGGCAGCTGGTGGATGAAGCTGTGCATGCCGTTGTAGTACTTGTTGTAATTGCTGGCGGTGTGGATTTGCGTCTGCGCGTGGCGGATCTCATCGAGCGACTGCATCTGGCAGGCGACCCGGGGGCCGACGCCGCGAAAGTTGCGGCCGGCCATGGAGAAGCCGCGGTGGGCCATGTACTCGAGCGGAGGGAAAGCGCCAAAGAACAGCTTGATGGCGTTGATGTAGCGCGCGTCGGTCACGTTCAGGTGGCCGTTCGACTGGTTGAAGGAGTCGAGAATGGCGTAGAGCTTGCGCTCCTTCTCCGCCTGGTACTTCCAGTAGGCGTCCATGGTCAAGCGGAACGGGTCTTCCCACTGGTCCCAGTCGTGAATCTTGATCCCCTCGTATTTGTCGTAGGGGAAGACCTTGTCCATCGGCTGATAGGTGGTGTCCCAACCCAGGCCGCGGGTCAGGTGGCGGTAGCGGTCCTTGAGGGACAGCTTCTTCTCGGCAGTCTTCATCACCATGGTTGGTTTCTCCAAGGAAATGGATGTTTAGCTCTTCCAGGCCAGCGTGAATTGGTCGAAGTCCTCGTCCAGGTGGCCGGAGATCGTGATGAGGTGGATGTGAAGCTCCTGCAGGTCGAAGGGGCGGCCGACCCGCTCCTCGACCGAGGCGCGGTGGATGGTCAGCTGTCCTTCGGCGTCCACCTTGACCATGCCGGGCTGCTGGACGGCCACGGCTTTGGGGTTGTCGGCGAGGATGGCGTCGACGATGCACCGGGATTCTTCGGTGGCTTGAAACGCAATGAAGACGTTCGACATGGGCGCGTCCTTTGCAAAAAGGGGTCAGAGGCAAAAGAGGTCAGAGGCCGAGCTTCGTCAGCCGGGCCTGGAATTCGAGTCGGATGGCGTCGACGACGGCCCTGGCCTCCGGGCCGAAGACGGTCTGCGCCAGCGCGCCGAGGGCGGCCAGGGCAGTTTCTCGGTATTTCGACACCCAGCCCCCGACGAGGCCCTTGTTCTGCGCCGACTCGGAAGCCGCGGCCTTGACCACCGCGTCGACCCAGCGATCGGTCTCGGAGTGCCATTCCTTCATGAACTTGGTCACGAGGCCGTAGAAGGCGTTGCCCTCGCGCGACGCAAGCTTCTCGGTATGGACGTAGAGGAATGGGTAGAGCAGCGCGTCGAGCACGAGGTTCTGGGCGATGAACAGCTCGAACCAGTCCTTGACCACGAAGCTGTCCTCGACGTAGCGGCGCAGCGGCTGCCATTGGGCGTCCGAGAGCCAGGCGTGCTTCGCGGCGTCGAGCGCCTCCTCTCCGCCGATGGCCAGCCCGATGCGGCTGATCTGCTGGGCGATGCCGAGGCGGTCCATCGCGGCGTACATGCACGCCGCCTCGATGGCGGTGCCGTAGCCGTAGGCCGAGATGAAGGTGTTGTTCATGTTGGCGCCCCACTCGGCGAGGCGCATCGGGACGAGCAGCTCGAGCACGAGCTTGCGCCCCCGCGGCGAGAGAGCGTCGGCCGGGCCGCTGTCCACCGCAAACTCGAACGCGGAGTCCGCGGCATCTTGCTGGCGGGCGCGGGCGAGGGTGTAGGTGGCGTAGTAATACTGGCGCGGGTCTTTGAAGTCGTACCAGTCGCGCATCTTGACCGCCGTGCGCCGCTCGTCGAAGACTTCGCGGTCCGGCTCCCAGGTAGGCCGGTAATGGTAGAGATAGGTCTGCTGAAGGTCGAAGGTGCCTTCCTGGTAACGCGTCGCCGGCTTGTCGCCGAAGCGCGCCGCTAGATGGTCGAAGGTCTGGCGAACCGGCTTGATGTTGATGGTCTTCAGGTCGAGCTGCATCGTCTTCCTCCTGGGTTAGAAAGGGCGAATCAGGGCTCGTCTGCCTGGCTGCGCAGCGCGTTGGCGTCCCGCAGTCGCCAATCGAGCGCCCCATGGGGTTTCTCGTCGTCGCCGGACGGCAGGACTTGGACGTCGTTGCAGCGGCAGAACTCGGCGAACGCCGCCTCGGGAAGAATGAGCTCGACGAACAGGTCCGGGCTGCCGACGGCGAAGTCGAACTCGATGAAGTTCTTCGCCCTGCAACCGGTGACGCGGACGTACTTGCGTTGGGTGCCCGAGACATTGTTCTGCTCCATAACGATTCCTTTGGCGCGCACCGGTTTTAGGCGAGCGATGAGTGAGAGTTGTGGAGTCGAGTAGGAGGGCTTACAAGACGCGCGCCAGAAGGCGACTCGTCGGTTCAAGAGGAGACGCATCGCTCCAGCGGAGCGGGGCGGCGGATCATATGATCCAACGGAGGGTCCCTATGGACGAGAGGGTCCGCCTCGCCGATGTCTCGGATGCGACATGGGTCGAGATGAGAAGCGAAGCGGAACGCCCGCCGAGGGCGCCGAGAACGCGAAGGCGAAGGGAAGGCTCGGCGGGCGCCGCGCGGCGTCAGCGGCGATGTTGAATTGCCGTCAGGGAAGCCGGGTCACTCTGCCTCGGCCGCCCCTTGCAATCCGCGCTGCTTGATGCGGTAGCGCAGCTGGGGTCGGGTGATGCCGAGCTGCCGAGCGGCGGCGCTGACGTTGTTGCCGGAGCGCGCCAACACGGCCTCCATGAGGGCGCCCTCGACGTCCTCGAGGGGCAACTTGAGCCTCAGGAAGTGCTCGACGAAGCGCTCCAGGGCGACCGGGTCGCGGCGCTGGAGGTTGCCCTGGCGGTCGAGGCAGGTTTCCTGGTCGGCGGCGTCCTCGGGTGGGACTTGCGAGAACAGATCCGCGACGTCGATCTGGAAGTCGTTCTGGGCCAGCAGCACGCCGCGCTCGACCATGTTCTCCAGCTCGCGCACGTTGCCCGGCCATTCATAGCTTCGCAGCGCGCGCATCGCCTTGGCGGTGACTCCCCGAATCCGCTTGCCGTCCCTCGCCGCGTACTTCTCGATGAAGCGGCTCACGAGCAGCGGAATGTCCTCTCGGCGTTCCCGAAGCGGCGCGATGGTGACCGGAAAGACATTGAGGCGGTAATACAGGTCTTTTCGGAAGCGCCCCTGGCGAACCGCCTCCTCCAGATGGACATTGGTGGCGGCGACGACGCGCACGTCGACGCTGCGCGTCTGGCTGTCGCCGACCCGCTCCAGCTCGCCCTCCTGGAGCACGCGCAGAAGCTTCGTCTGGGCCGGGGGCGGGAGCTCGGCGACCTCGTCCAGGAAAAGCGTGCCTCCGTGCGCGCGCTCGAATCGGCCGGGGCGCGATTGCTGGGCCCCGGTGTACGCACCCTGTTGTACGCCGAAGAGCTCCGATTCGACGAGCTGCTCCGGCAGCGCGCCGCAATTGACGGCGATGAAAGGCGCCTTGGCGCGGCTGCTCGCTTTGTGCAGGGCGCGGGCGAACATCTCCTTGCCGACGCCGGTCTCGCCCAGGAGCAGCACGGTGATCTGGCTGTTGGCGGCCTTCTTGAGCAGGGTCCAGGCGTTGCGGAATGCCGGCGATTCGCCGACCACGTCGCCGGGCTCGATGGCGTCGTCAATGGAATAGCGAAGCGTTCGCACCTGGTGCTGAAGCTCGAGGAGCTGGTCGGCCACCGGGTCGGCATTGAAATACTTGAGCAGCGGCTCCGCCCGGGCCGGCTCCCATTCCTCGACGGGCTTTCCGACGATGTGGCACTGCGTCGGCCCGCACTCGGTCTCCTCGAAGAGGACGAACTTTCGCACGATGCCGCTGACGAAGCCGCAGGCGTAGCCGACCTGCATCCAGCAGCGCGGCCCGGGCTCGGGGCCGAAGATCTCGCGGTGCACGTCGCCTTCGAAGGAGTTGAGCCAGCGGACGTCGGCGAAGAAGCTGCCGGCCGCCAGGTCGACGTCGATGCGGATGGGCTCGACCTTGGCGATGCCTTGCAGGGTGTGGAGCAGCGGTCCACGCAGAATCGCGTCGGCGTCCGGCGAATCGGGGTAGAGCTTGCGAACCAATTCGGCGTCGCGGCCACCGGCGGCGAAGCCCATTCGGGTCAGGACGCCGCGAGCCCGCTCCATGCCCAGGGTGTCGACCAGCTCCTTGCGAAAGCTCCCGAAGGCCGCCCGGTGCAACAAGATCATCCGCTCTTCGCCGAGCCAGATGTGTCCGGTGGGAAAGGAGAAATGCAGGCGCCCGGCGAGCTCTTCGATGCCGGCGGGCTCCGGCCGGGGATCCGCGGCTTCCATGGCGACGTCTCCTCCGGTCGGTCGAGCCCCCTCGAATTCCAGAAGACCTCTTAGCGCGGGGCGCGCCGCGCCGCTTCCTCGCGCTCGCGCACCTCCGAGGCGCGCTTGACGCTCGCCGGCTCGCCGCCGATGGCCCAGTCCTCCGGGCGCACCAGGACCGCGCTGCCGCGCACCTGCTCCCGCGGGGCCTGGAGGACGTCGACCAAAAGGTCGGTGAAAGCCTTCAGCAGCCGCTGCCGCTGCTCGACTGGCCTTCCTTCCAGGACCACGAAAGTGAAATACGGCGCCTTTTGTGCCTGTCGATTGACCGGGACGCCGCCCAGCGCGGCGAGCTCGGGTCGATAGAGGTGGATGAAGGCCCGGATGCGATCGATGGGGCATTGGAGCACCTCGGCGAAGAGGCGGCTCGCCTCGACCAAGAGGCGCTCGTGCTGCGCCGCCGCGGACTGACCCTCGACGAGGTGGAAGTGAACGATGGGCATGGCGAATTCCTTCGCGGTGCGCTGCTTCAGGGCAACCCGCGGCGGCGGCCGGAGTCGAGCATCAACGTGGAGCCGGTCATCGCGTCGGCCTCGGGGTCGAGAAACAGGGACACGGCCCAGGCCACCTGCTGGGGAGTGGTCATGGCTCCGAGCGACGACTCTCGCGCCATCTCGGCCAGCACCTCGTCGATGGACACGGCGCGCTGCCCCGCGCGATCGGCCGCCACGCGACGGAGGCGCTCGGTGTCCGCCGGCCCCGGGGCGATGAGGTGCGCGGTGATGCCGCGCGGGCCGTAGGCCAAGCTGAGCTGCCGCATGAGGTTGACCAGGGCGGCGTTGGCGATGCCCGCGGCGGCCGCGTACGCGGTGGGCTCGAAGCCGTAATGTCCGCCGATGGCCAACAGGCGCGAGCCTCGGCCGAGCATTGGCTCCAGCGCGCGCGCGAGGCGCAGCATTCCGCCGACTTTGATATTCACCGCCTCGAGGATGGCCGACACCGGCGCGGCGTCGATGCCGCCGGCCACCGGCAGGCCCGGGCCGTGGACCGCGAGCCGTACAGGGCCCGCGACGGCGGCGCGCAGGGTTTCCATCGAGGCGTCGCCCGAAAGGTCGGCGGCGCACGGTTTGATGCCCGGGAGCTCCTTCGCGAGCGATTCGAGCGCGCCCGCCGATCGAGCGACGGCGACCACCTCTAGGCCGCGGGAAAGGAGCCGCGCGCAGATGGCTCGCCCAAAGGCGCCGGTGGCGCCGACCACCACCGCGGTTTCAGCGCTGCCGCTCAAACGGAGACCTCCTTCAGCAAGCCGCGTTGCTTGGCCAAGGTCATGGCGGTGTCCTCGATCATGTCTTCCTGGCCGCCGACCATCTTTCGGCGTCCGAGCTCGAGCAGGATATCCCGAGCGGGCACTCCGTATCGGGCGGCGGCGCGCTTGGCGAAGAGGAGAAATGTCGAGTATACGCCCGCGTAGCCAATGGTCAGCGAGTCGCGGTCGAGCCGGACCAGGGAGTCCATCATGGGCACGACGACCTCCTCGGCGACGTCCATCATCTTGAAGAGGTCGACCCCGGTTTGAACGCCCATTCGCTCGCAGACCGCGGCGAATGCCTCGAGCGGCGTGTTCCCGGCGCCGGCCCCCAGGCCGCCGACCGAGCCGTCGATGCGGCTCGCCCCCGCCTCGACGGCGGCGACGGAATTGGCGATGCTCAGGCCGAGGTTGTTGTGCCCGTGAAACCCCAGCTCGGTCTCCGGCCGGAGCGCTGCGCGCAGGGCGCCGATGCGCGCCTTGACGTCGTCGGGCAAGAGCGTGCCGGCCGAGTCGGTGACGTAGACGCAATTCGCCCCGTAGGACTCCATTCGCTTGCCCTGGGTCACCAGTCCCTCGGGAGAATTCATGTGGGCCATCATCAAGAAGCCGGTGGTGTCCATGCCGAGCTTGTTGCGCGCGAAGCCGATGTGCTGCTCGGCCACGTCGGCCTCGGTGCAGTGGGTCGCGACGTGGACGCTGCGCGCGCCGCAGTCGTAGGCCGACTTGAGCTCTCGCATGGTGCCGAGCCCCGGGACGAGAAGCACCGAGACCTTGGCGCGCTTCAGCTTGGGCGCGACCGCGCGGATGTATTCCTCGTTCGAATGGCGCGGAAACCCGTAATTGCGCGAGGCGCCGCCCAGACCGTCTCCGTGCGTCACCTGAATGAGCGGGACCCCGGCGTCGTCGAGCGCCGTCGCGAGCCGCACCATCTGCTCGAGGGTGAGCTGGTGCCTTTTCGCGTGCATGCCGTCGCGCAGACACATGTCGTGAAGGAGCACTTTGCGTCCTTTGAGGTCCATCAAACGCCTCCGGCGCCGAGCGAGGCCGAGCGGGGCAAAAGCTTGCCCGCCAGGATTTCCTCGGCGAACAGCTCGGCGGTGCGCGTCGCCGCCGCGGTCATGATGTCGAGGTTTCCGGCGTAGGCCGGCAGGTAGTCGCCGAGCCCCGCCACTTCCAGGAAGACGGAGACGAAGTCGCCGTCGAAGGCCGGTCCGTTGACGAGCTTGTAGCCGGGGACGTAGCGCTGCACCTCGGCGATCATCTGAAGCACCGACCGCGCGATGGCCTTTTCGTCGGGCTTGCCCTCCGTCTGGCAATAGACGGTGTTGCGCATGATGAGGGGCGGCTCGGCCGGGTTGATGACGGCCAGCGCCTTGCCCTTCTTGGCGCGCCCGACCTTCTCAATGGCGTTCGAGGTCGTGAAAGTGAACTCGTCGAGGTTCTTGCGTGTGCCCGGGCCGACGGACAGCGAGGCGAGGCTCGCGACGATCTCCCCGTAGGCGACCGGCTGGATGCGGGAGACGGCGTAGACCATGGGGATGGTCGCCTGCCCGGCGCAGGAGATCATATTGACGTTCATCTCCAGCTTGGCGGCGTGCTCGCGCAAATTCACCGGGGGCACGCAGAGCGGTCCGATGGCCGCGGGCGTGAGGTCGATCATCAAGACCCCGCGCTCGTTCACCTTGCGCGAATTCTCCGGGTGGACGTAGGCGGAGGTCGCGTCGAAGGCGATCTGCACGCCGTCCCGCTCGAGGTGGGGCACGAGCCCGTCGACGCCGTCGGCCGTCGTGTGGAGGCCCAAGCCTCGGGCGCGGGCCAGGCCCTCGGACTTGGGGTCGATGCCGACCATCCAGACCGGCTCGAGCAAAGGGCTCCGCCGGACCTTGTAGAGGAGGTCGGTGCCGATGTTGCCCGACCCGATCAGCGCGCAGCGAACCTTCTTCATGTCGCTAGGCCCCCGCCGAAGCCGGCGCGTTCGAGGCCGAGGCGGTGCGCTCGCCGGCCGTCACGCCCGCGACCGAGAAGTTCTCGGGCCCGTGCTCGGTGATGAGGATCCGGACCTGCTCCGCCCGGACCTCCAGGGACCCGACCACCGCCGCGGTGATGGCCGCGACCGCCCGCCGCTTCTGTTCGGTGGTTCTCCCCTCGAGCAAATGCATCTCGATGATTGGCACGCCCTGCCTCCTCGCGATGGATGAATTCAACCGAAGCGAACCGAGACGCTGCCCAGCTCCTGGAAGCGGGCGAGCACGTGGTCGCCGGCTTTGACCGGGATGGCCTCGGTGATGCCGCCGCTCATGACGAAGCTCCCGGCCGGCAGCTCCTCGTCCTGCTCGGCGAGGATGTTCACCAGCATGGCGACGGCCTCGGCGGGGTGCCCGAGCACCGCGGCGGACGCGCCCATGGCGACGATCTCGCCGTTTATCTCGAGCACCGCGCCCAGCGTCCGGAGGTCGATGTCGGCGGGATAGCGCGCCCGGCCGCCGCCGACGAAACGCGCGCTCGAGCCGTTGTCGGCGATGACGCTTGGCAGGTCGAATTTGAACCCGGAGAAGCGCGAGTCGATGATCTCGATGGCCGGGACGACGAAGCTCGTCGCCGCCAAAACCTCGCCCCGCGTGCAGCGCGGGCCGCGCAGGGGCGCCGCGGTGACGAAGGCCACCTCGCACTCGACCCGCGGGTGGAGCAGGTCGGAGGTGGCGACGACCGAGCCCTCGGGGCGC
This sequence comes from uncultured delta proteobacterium, assembly GCA_963772225.1. Taxonomy (GTDB): domain Bacteria; phylum Myxococcota; class Myxococcia; order Myxococcales; family UBA5297; genus CAVYWD01. Next base: position 50,404 of record CAVYWD010000004.1, read on the forward strand.
GCCATGTCGCTCGCGAGAAATCCGATGCTGGGCACGCTCACGCCCATCTGCGTCATCTTGGCCTTCGAGGTGAGCCCGGCCTTGAAGCCGACGATCCGCTCGCCCCGAGCGACCCACCGAAGGCGGAGCTCCGCCTGCACCGCGTAGCCGTCGCTCGCCGTCATGCCCGGAAAGTCGTCGGTCAGCTTGGGGATGGCCTTGGCGGTGCGCTGCGCGGCCTCGACGCGTTCCGCCAGGGAAAGGACCTGCTCGCGGCTCAAGGTGCGGCTCATACCGCGCTCCTTCCGGTGAAGCGGGCGCGGCAGCTGCCCAGTCCGCCCACGGTGCAGGTGAGCTCGTCGCCGTCCTTCACCGGCACGAGCGGCGACTGCGAGCCCGAGAGGATCACCTCGCCCGCTTTGAAAGGAAGGCCGAGCCGGCCGAGCGTATTGGCGAGCCAGGCGACCGCGTTGGCGGGGTTGCCCTGCACCGAAGCTCCGGCGCTGGTGGAGTGGAGCTCGCCGTTCTTCTCCAGCACCATCCCCGCGAGCGCGAGGTCGAGCTTTCGCGGGTCGCCCTTGGCCTGTCCCAATACGAAAACGCCGCAGGAGGCATTGTCGGCGACGGTGTCCTGGATCAGGATCTTCCAGTCGGCGATGCGCGAGTCGACGATCTCGAAGCAGGGCACCACGTAATCGGTGGCGCGTAGGACGTCCATGGCGGTGATGCCGGGGCCTAATAAGTCGTCTTTCAAAACGAAGGCGAGCTCGGCTTCGGCCTTGGGCTGAATGAGCTTTCCCAAGTCGACCGCCTCGCCCTCGCGGCAGACCATGCCCGAGGTGAGCTGGCCGAAGTCGGGCTGGTAGACGCGCAGGAGGTCCTGGACGGGCTTGCTGGTGACGCCGATCTTCTTTCCGACGATGGCCTCGCCGGCGGCGACGCGTCGCTCGACCATCCGCGACTGAATTCGATAGGCGTCGTCGAGCGAAATGCCCGGCTCGCGCTCGACGAGCGGGCGCACGGTGCGTCGGGCGAGGAGCGCCTCGTAGAGCTCGTCGCCATATTGATGGAGCTGGTTTTGGGGCAGGGTCATAGCTTCACGCAGACGTTCTTGAGCTCGGTGTAGAACTCGAGCGAGTGGGCGCCGCCCTCCCGCCCGATGCCCGACTGCTTCATTCCGCCAAAGGCCGTGCGCAGGTCGCGCAAGAACCAGGAATTCACCCAGACCACGCCCGCCTCCAACGCCGCGGCGACGCGGTGGGCGCGCGCGAGGTCTTTCGTCCAGAGGGCGGCGGAAAGGCCATAAGGCGTGTCGTTCGCGAGCGCGAGGACCTCGTCCTCGTCGTCGAAGGGGCGGACGTGGCAGCAGGGGCCGAAGACCTCCTCGCGCACGACCGCGCTGGACTCGGGCAGGCCGGTCCAGATGGTCGGCTGAATCCAGGCGCCGTCGCCGAGCGCGCCGGGCATCTCGGGGATGCCTCCGCCCGTGACGACGGTCGCGCCCTCGGCTTGGGCGAGCGCGTAATACCGCAGGACCTTCTCGCGGTGCTCCCGCGAGATGAGCGGCCCCATGGCGACGCCCGGCAGGTCGGGCGGGCCCACCTTCATGGCCTCGGCGCCTTTCTTCAGCGCCGCGAGAAAGCGATCGAAGATTCCGCGTTGCACGTAGACGCGCTCGGTGCCCAGGCACACCTGCCCGGTATTGAGGAAGCACGACCGCAAGGTGCCCTCGACGGCCGCGTCGAGGTCGCAATCGTCGAAGACGATGGCCGGATTCTTCCCGCCCATCTCGAGGGAGACCGGGCGGGCGCCCACCGCCGCGGCTTTCATGATGGCGGCGCCGGTGCGGGTCTCGCCGGTGAAGGTGAGGGCCGAGATTCCAGGGTGGTTCGTGCAGAGCTCGCCGGCCGACCCGGGGCCGAATCCGTGGACGACGTTGTAGACGCCCTTGGGCACGCCCGCGGCGTTCATGGCCTCGCCGAGGAGCGCCGCGGTCTGCGGCGTCTCCTCGGAAGGCTTGACCACCACGGTGTTCCCGCAGGCCAGCGCGGGCGCCACCTTCCAGGTCATGAGCAACAGCGGCGCATTCCACGGGCAGATGACGCCGACGACGCCGACCGGACGGCGGAGGGAGTAATTGAGGGCCCCTCGGCCGTCCGGCGTCGCGGTTTCGAAGAATTCGGTGGGGACGTTCTTCACCGCGTCGGCGAAAGTCCTGAAATTAGCTGCCCCGCGCGAGACCAGGGCGTGCCGCGCCACCGACGCCGGCATGCCCGTGTCCTCGACCTCGGCGGCGACGAAGTCCTCGAACCGGCGCTCCATCTCGGCGGCGACGGCGCAGAGCAGGTCGGCGCGCGCCGGGACGGTGAGCTTGGCCCAGGGCCCGCCAAGGGCCCTTTGGGCCGCGTCCACCGCGGCGTTCACCTCGGCTTTCGAGGCCTCGGCGACGCGGGCGACGACCCGGCCGTCCACGGGCGAGCGCTTGTCGAAGAAGCGTTGCCCTTGCTCGCCGGCGCGCTCGCCGTCGATGAAATGCGCGATGGTCTTCATGCCGATTCCTGGAGCCTGGAGCCTGGAGCCTGGACCTTCGGCCTTCAGGTGACGACCGTGAGGAACGTCTCGTGGAGCTTGCGCTGCGGGAAATCGAGGCCTCCTTGAGCGAGCCCCTCCCAGGTCCAGGCCACCGGGTCGAAGTCGGGGTAGGGCTGGGTGCCGCCGCTGTAGGTCTCGAATCGATTGCCCGAGGGGTCCCAGGCGTAGATGGTGGTGCCGCGGGTGATGCCGTGGCGGGTCGGGCCGATGTCCACCTTCACGTGGTTCATGGACATGATGTCGCCCGCGCGCAGGACCTTCTCCCAGCTCTCCAGTAGGAAGGAGACGTGGTGCAGCTTGCCGGGCTCCGGGTGCTCGACGAAGGCCACGTCGTGCGACTTGTGCGAGCAGGACAGCCACAGCGCGCCCTTGGTCTTGCCGTCGGGGAGCGTCACGTACTCGGTGAGCCAGAAGCCCAGGACCTGGGTGAAGATGTCCATCGCCTTGTTGACGTTCGGTCCGTAGAGGAGCGCGTGGTCCATGCGCAAGGGCGCGATGCCGCGCTCGGCCTCGGCCGACCAGGGCACGGGGTTCGGCTCGGCGAGCTTGTTGCCGACCTTCTTCTTCTCGGCGTAGAGCTCGATGAGGTGCCCGGTGGGGAGCTCGAAGCGCACCCGCTCACCGGTCTCGAGCAACTCCCCGGGCTTCACCCGCTCGGTCTTGACGCCGTAATCGTGCAGCTTCGATTCGAAGCTGTCGAGGTCGGCCTTGCTCGCCACCTTGAAGGCGAAGAAGTCAATTCCGGCCCGGTCTGCCTGCCGCAGAATGAGGCTGTTGTGGTCGCGCTCGTCCCAGGTCTTGTAATAGACGCGGCCCTGCTTGTCGCGGCCGGTCTCCACCAGGCCCAGCACGTCGCCGTAGAACTTCGTGGCCGCATCGAGATCCATCACTCGGATCTGCGCGTGGCCCGGTCGCAATACGCCCGTCATCGCCATGGTCGGCTCCTTTGGTCATTGAGGCGGTTCGCCCTTCCGAATCGGAAGACTGTGGGCTTGTCGGAGCCGACCCTCTCGCGCGCTCGGCGGCGGGCGAAAGTCGGCCTCGCCCCGCGCCCCCGATGCGCCTCTCTTGCGGACCCTTTGCCGGGTGCCGCGGCTGCCGTGCTGCCCCCCGACCGAAGCCTCCGGAGCCAGCGGCGACGCCTGCCCGCGCTGAGCGCGGGCCTTGCTACCCTGAAGCGCGTCACGGTGCTGCCGCATCGCCGGACTCCTCCTGCGGCCCGCGCGGAAGACCCGCGGGGCCGGGGTGAGGCTCGATCGCATTGGCAAGGCTATTGAGATCGGCCCCTACCGTCCAATACCGTTATTGACGCTCAGCCATACCCAGACGGTATGGCCAACTGCGAGGTCTCCCATGGAGTTGCGCCACCTGAAGAGCTTCATCGTCGTCGCCCAGGAGCAGAGCATCGGCCGCGCAGCGGCTCGCCTGCACATCTCCCAGCCGCCGCTGACCCGCCAGATCCACCAGCTCGAGGAGGGCGTCGGGGCGCAGCTGCTCCTGCGGACTCCGCGGGGGGTGCGGCTCACCGAGGCCGGGCAGCTATTTCTCGAGGAGGCTCGCAACATCCTCGCGCTGACGAGCCTCGCGTCGGAGCGCACCCGCAAGGCCGGCGAGGGCAAGCTCGGGCGCATCGACATCGGTATCTTCGGCTCGGCCATCCTCGGCACCATCCCCAAGATGTTGCATGCCTATCGCCGGGCCTATCCCGAGGTGAAGATCGTCCTGCACAGCATGACCAAGGGCGAGCAGATCGCCGCGCTCCGCGAGCGGCGCCTCAACGTCGGCTTCAACCGCCTCCTGGAGCAGGCTCCGGACATCACCGCCGAGGTCATCGCCATGGAGCGCATCTACCTCGCGGTGAATCGCAGCAATCCGCTCTCCAAGCAGAAGGAGATCCCCTGGCGGGCGCTCGCCGAGCACCCGCTCGTCCTCTTTCCGAGCGGGTCGCGCCCCAACTTCATCGACTGGGTCCTGGACGTGTGTCGAAAGGAGGGCTTCCGGCCGCACGTCGAGCAGGAGGTCGGGGACGCGATCAACGGCGTGGCCTTGGCGGCGAGCGGCTTCGGTCTCTGCCTCGTTCCGGAGTCGGCCATCAACCTGCGGATCCCCGGCGTCATCTACCGGCCTCTCAAGCGAAACCCGCCGCCGGAGGTGGACCTGAGCTGCATCTACCGGAGCGACGATGAGTCGCCCATCCTGCGTTCCTTTTTGGACATCGCCCGGGCCGTCCGGCCGGCGCGCGAATAGCGGAGCAGCAGGGCGGTCGCTCGGCGGCTGTTTTGCCGGCGCGCCCTTGGGCCCATGGGCTCTTTGGGGGCTGTATACTCCGCCGCCAGCGCTCGCCCCGATGCCGGCTGGGCTCGCGCGAGGAGGAGCGATGAGCAAGGCGACCGTGGCGGTGCGCGCCATCAAGGTGACGGTGCCGCTCCAACCGGAGGATCTCCCGCGGGAGGGCGTGCCGATGGATGGCCCCATCGGCGATGTGGAATGGTCCATCGCCCTCGAGGGCGGGGCGCTTCAGCTCGCGGCCCGATTCAACGGGAAGAACTACCGGCGGATGCTCAAGACCATCGACGCCAATGGCGCAAACGTCTCGGTCGTGCTGCAGGGGACGCTCAAGGCCGCCGCGGTTGGCCAGCCGCTCGTGTTGGACAGCGCGGGCTTTCAGGTCATCGTCAAGTCTCCCAAGCCCGAAGCCGCGCCGGCCGCCGCGGCGCCTTCTTCGGAGCCGGTCGCGCCGGTCGCCGCGGCGACCGCTGTCGTCGAGCCAATCCGGGCTGCGCCAGTGGCGGCTGCCAAGGAAGTGGCCCCGGAGAAACCTCCCGCCGCCTCCGTGCCTCTGCCGGGGACGGCCCTCCCGGGACGGCGGATCTACGTGCCGCAGGCGCAGGTGACGCGGCGCCGATAGGCCCCTCTCGGGCGAATGCGCGGGCCGCGCGAAAAGCGCCCCGCGCCGCGGCGAACGGACCAGGTCCGCCGCGGGCGGGCGCCTCGCCGATGGCTTCGCTGGCTTGCCCGTCCGAGCGAAGGCGGCGAACGACGACTGAACAGCAACGGGGCGGCCATGTTCCCGCCCGAGGCACGCTCAACATCTTCCTCGAAGACTTGCGCCTTAGGAACTGCGTCACGTTGTCGCAGGCAATTTCGCGCCGTCGCCCGGCGGGGCGGGATTTCGGCGAGCGTTTGAGAAAGAAGTATCCCTCGTCGACGCCCGAGCTCGCCTGATTGACGGGCGTGGGCCCGGGCGGTGTAACCTGCGCCCTTCGTTTCATTCATGGGTCCGATCGCGCGAGGTCAGCGGCGCTGCCGCCGATGGGGAGGAAGCCATGAGAACGCCCGCCGCCGCGCTGCTGCTCGCGCTCGCTTCCTGTGCCAAGTCGGGCGAGCCCGTTTCCGCGCCGAGCGCGTCCGAGACCTGGGCGGCTGCCCCCGCGCCGGAGCCCTCCCAGGGCTGGCTGCGAGACGCCCGCGCGCTGCTCGCCAATGAGAAAGCGGTCGCGGGCTTCGCGGCTTACCGGCGGGAGATGGCGCCGCATGCCAAGCAAGCCGTGGAAATCTTCTCCGCCGCGCGCAAGCGAGCGAGCGGCGCGAAGAAGCTCGGCGAGGCCGGCAAGGACGACCCTCGCGCGGCGGCCTACAACAAGCTAAGCGAGGCCGCGCTGGCTAAGGCCGGGCTCACCGCGGCCGAGATGAGGATTCTCAACTCCGCGCTCTCGAGCTACACCGGCAAGCTCTCGATGGTGCGCGAGGCCGAGCGCCAGAAGGCCGACCTGGACGAGAAGCGGGCCGCGGGCGCAAGGCCGGGCCTGGGCGACGAGCTCGCGGTGAAGGTGGCTGCCGACGCGGCGGCGAGATTCAAGCCGGCGCAGGAGGAGTTCGTCCGGCTCTACGGGCAGACGGCCCTGGACGTCGTCACCCGCCACGCGGACGAGCTCATGGCGGCGCAGGACGCGACGCTCAAGGGCATGCTCCAGAAGTGACGCCTCGCCCGCCCTTCGGCGCGGCCCGAGCAGACGAGCCTGCCCGGCCAGGGAAGGTCGCCTATGCTTGCCTCGCCATGCGCCCAATCGCCATCGCCCTGGGGCTCCTTCTTCTCTCCTGCTCGAACGCTCCCGCTTCGCTCCCCGCCCAGATGCCGGTGCTGCTGGGCGACTCGCCGCAGCGTGGGCCCTCGGACGCGTGGGTGACCGTCGTCGAGTTCGCCGACTTCGAGTGCCCGTATTGCGGCGACGCGGAGGCGACGCTCGCCCAGCTCCTGGCCGAGTATCCGGCCGACGTGCGGCTCGTCTTCAAGCACTTCCCGCTCGCGTCGATTCACCCCTACGCCCGGTCGGCCGCCATCGCGGCAGAGTGCGCGGGCGAGCAGGGGCTCTTCTGGGAGATGCACGACCGCCTCTTCGCGAACCAGACGGCGCTCACGAGCGCGGACCTCGTCGCGTACGCCGCGGACCTCGGGCTGGACGTCGCCGCGTGGCAAATCTGCCTCTCGACGCCCGAGCCGGCCGCGCGCGTCGACGGCGACGCGTCGCTCGGAGAGCAGATGGGCGTTCGCGCGACGCCCACGTTCGTCATCAACGGCGTGCCGCTGGAGGGGGCCGCGCCGCTCGCGACGTTCGAGCAGCTCGTGGAGACCGCCCGCGCCAGGGCCGAGGCGAGTGGGATCTCCCGGGACCAGTACTACCAGCGCGCCGTGCTCGGCCAGTGACGGGGGCGGGCCTCGCGAGCGCGCCGTCCGGCGGCGGCGCGTGCCGAGGGCTGCCCCGCGCGGGCTCTCTGGAAAGTTGCCGTCGCTGCACGCAGGCGTCGCAGGGCCCGCCTAGGTTGCGCAAAGCTCGAGGCGCATGCCGCCTCGGGGCTGCGCGCGCCCGCGGGCGCCCGCGCATTCTCAGAGGAGCGGGCGCGCGGTCGCCTTGGGCGGCGATTCTTTGCGTCCGGCGAGGGCCTTTCTCTTTTTGAGGCAGGCCCCGACTCCAAAAGAAAGAGATGGGCCAACCATGCGAATGGCGTATGGAGTCTTCGGCTACGGCCGTGGCCACGCGACCCGGGCGCTCGCGGTCCTGCCCGAGCTGCAGGAGCGGCACGAAATCGTCGTCTTCGCCGGGGGCGACGCCTACGACGCGCTGTGCGGGCAATTCCCGGTCGTGCGAATTCCCACCTTGGGCTACGCCTACGGCGACTCCGGGCGCCGCTCGCTCGGTCGGACCCTGTCCCAAAACGCCGCTCGATTCCGAGACGTGGTCTTCGGCGGAGAGGGCGTCCGGGAGGTGGAAACGCGCATGGCCGCCCTCGCGCCCGACGTGGCCGTCTGCGACGCCGAGCCTTGGACGCACCACGCGGCGGCTCGGCTCGGCATTCCGCGCATCTCGTTCGACCATTACGGCGTCCTCGCGTGGTGTCGCCCGCCGCTCGGTGGCGCCGACCGCCTGCTGGTGCAGCGAGACGTCGCCACCTACCGGCTCCTCACCGGGCGGCCCGACCGCGTCCTCGTCTCGAGCTTCTTCGCCGCGCCGCCCGCCCGGCCCGGCGTCCGGGTCATCCCGCCGCTCTTGCGCGCCGAGGTCCACCGGGTCGCGCAGGCCAAGGGCGAGCACCTCCTCGTGTACCTGAACCGCGGGCGATTCCAGCTCACCCCCGAGATGGAAGAGACGCTCGCGAAGCTCCGGGTGCCGGTGGTGATCTACGGGGCCGAGCGGGTGGGGGACCACGGGAGCCTGAGCTTTCGGCCCCCGGCCAATCTCGCGTTCCTGGAGGACCTGGCTCGGGCGAAGGCCGTGATCAGCACCGCCGGCAACCAGCTCGTGGGCGAGGTCATGCACTTCGGCAAGGCGATGCTGGTCCTGCCCGAGAATACGGTCGAGCAGCGGGTCAACGCGCTCGCCCTGTCGCGGCTGGGCATCGGCGAGGCGTGCGACGCCCGCGACCTCTCGGCGGCGCGCCTGCGCCGCTTCCTGTCGAGAGCCGACGAGTACGGGGCGCGGGCGAAGGCGCTTCGGCGCGACGGGCGGCGCGAGGCGCTGAAAGCGCTGGAGGAGCTGGCCGGCGAGCTCGCTCGCGCGCGGCGGCCGCAGCCGGGGAACCTCATGCTCGGCGCGTGGAGGTTCGCGTGAGGGCCGCCCGATTCGCGCTGTCGGTGTTGAAGAATCGCGCCGGCGCCGTGCCGCGGCCTTCGTGGGCCACCTGGCTCGTGACCTACCGGTGCAACGCCCGCTGCCGCATGTGCGACTCGTGGCAGCTCGAGCCGGGCGAGGAGATGTCGGCCGAGAACGCGCGCCGGGTCTTCCGCGAGATAGGCCCGCTGGACGTGCTCCGGATGACGGGCGGGGAGCCGTTCCTGCGGCAGGACCTCGGAGAGCTCGCGCGCGCCGCGCTCGAGGAGTCCCGCCCGCGCGTCGTCCACGTCACGACCAACGGCTCATTCCCGAAGCGTGTGGAGGCGTTCGCCCAGGCCTTTCAGGCGCCCGAGCGCCTCCTTTTCCTCGTCTCGTTCGACGGAATGTCCGAGGTGCACGACCGGAATCGGGGCCCCAAGGTGTCGTTCGCCCTGGCGCTGGAGACGGTGCATCGGCTTCGAGCACAAAACATCAAGGTCGCCGCCAATCACACCGTCATCGACTCGCAATCGATGGCGGACGGCGCCGCGCTGCGGGCCGAGCTGGCGCGCTGCAACGTGGGCGTCCAATCGGTCCTCGCGTACGCCGGCTCCTCCATGTACAGCGCCCGGCTCCAGGGCAAGCGCGCCGACGCGCTGATTTCCTCGGCGGGCTTTCCGCTGCTGCCGGAAGTCCAGCGGGCCGAGGCCATCGACTTCGTGAAGGCGGAGCTGCTGCGCGCCCGCGAGCTCCCGTTTCCGGAGCGAATGGGGAAGCGCTACTACCTGCGCGGGCTGCTGGCGCGGCTCGAGCGCGATGAGCGCCCTCGCCCGAAGCCCCGATGCGTCGCGCTCCGAAGCCACCTTCGGCTGCTGCCCGACGGGCGCGTGCCGGTGTGCCAATTCAACACCGAAACGGTGGGGGACCTGGCGACGCAGCCGTTCGAGGAGGTCTGGCGCGGCGCCCGCTCCAAGAGCGCGAGGGCATGGGTGGACGCGTGCCCCGGGTGCTGGGCCGAGTGCGAGGTCATCCCCAACGCCGTCTACTCGGCCGACCTGGCGCTGGTCGCATGAGCTCGCGAACGGGCTCGCTCGCGGCGAGGGTCTTGGGGCTCGCGGCGCTCCTGGGCACGGCGGCGGTGCTGCTGAGCCAGCGCGGGGCCAGCGGAGTCGTGACCCGGCTCGCGGACGAGGTGCGCCGGCTGGGCTGGGCCGCCGTCCCCGCCTACGCCTCGGCCTACCTCGCCGCGAGCCTCCTCATGTTGCCCGTGTCGCCGCTGACCGCGGGGGCGGGCTATCTCTTCGGTTGGGGGCCGGGCGCGGCCATCGGCGCGGTCGCGTCGGCCGCCGGGGCGGTGGCCAGCCTGGAGGTGGGGCGAACGCTCGGGCGGAGCTTCGCGGCGCGGCTCACGCGCGCGCTGCCTCGCTTCGAGGTGATCTCCAAGGCGGTGGAGCGCCGGGGCTTCGAGGTGGTGGCTCTGCTGCGGGTGACGCCGCTCGTGCCCTTCCCGCTGCTCAACTACGTCCTGGGCCTCACGCGGCTCGAGGCGCGAAAGTTCGCGCTCGCCTCGCTCGTCGGCATGCTCCCGGGCAACGTCTTCTACGCGTACCTGGGTTCCCGCGCTGGGCGAATTGCCGAGGCGCTGGACTCGCCGCGAGCGCCCGGCGCCGGCGGGCTCGCCGCGGGCGCGGCGGTGGTGGGCCTGACGGCGCTGCTCGTGGGTCTTGCGGGCCGGCGGCTCGCCCAGGCGATTCGGCAGGCGGACGGCGAAGCCGCCGGTCCGCCGCCCGCGGAAAATGGGACGCAAGGTCTGGGTTCGTGACGGGAACCATTCACTCAAACGAGGAGGGCGAAGAACATGCAGCTTCGAATGACGACGTTCAATCTGGAGAACCTCTATAGCCGGTATTCCGCCCTCGACGCGCGCGCCGCGGGGGGCGACCTCGCGGTGCAGATGACGGGTGTGACCTCCATCGATTGGAAGGGCGCGCCGCTCGACAGGGCCACGACGCTCCTGCAGCGCAACAACACCGCCCGGGCCATCCTCGACTGCCGGCCGGACGTCCTCGCAGTCCAGGAGGTGGAGAATCTCTGGACCTTGCGCTGCTTCAACGACGAGTTTCTCGGCGGGACCTTCGACCGCCTGATTCTCCTGGAAGGAAACGACGGGCGCGGCATCGACGTGGGGCTGTGCCTTCGGTTTGGGTGCGCGGCGCAGGTGTCGGCCATTCGCACTCATGTGGACGACGCGCTGCCGGGGAGGGAGCGCGTGAATCGATTCTACAGCGAATCGCGCGACGCTCTCGAGGTGGATGGGAACCTGTTCTCGCGCGATTGCCTCGAGGTCGACGTCGACGCGGGAAAGGCGAGGTTGACCTTCCTTGTCAATCATTTCAAAGCCCAAGACAGCTCGAAGGCGAGCAACGCCCTGCGCAAGGCGCAGGCCGCGCGCGTCGCTCAGCTCGTGGCCGAGGTGAAGTCGCGCCAGCGCCAGCCGGTCGTCTGCGGCGACCTGAACGAGGACTGGGTGTCGCCTGCGGGCGACCTCGCTCCGCTCAAAGACAGGGTCGGGAAGGAGCTGGCGGACCCGTTCGCGAGCGAGGACGGCGTCTGGACGCATTTCTACGAGGCGACGGGCGAGACGAGCCGGCTCGACTACATTCTGGTCGACTCGGGGCTTTCGACGTCGGCGCCTTCGATTCTCTCCAAAGGTATTTCGCTCAAATGCAGCGCGGCCGGCGAGCGCTATCCTACGGTGGGGTATTCTGGCACCGAGGCGAGCGACCATTGTCCGGTCAGCGTCGTGCTGGAGCTCGCGGATTGATGGGGCCCCGAGCGCGCCCTCCCAATGTCGTTTCGTCCATTCGGCGGACCCTCGGTTGCGAGGCGGCGAATGAACGCCGGAAGCGGGCCCAAGGTCCTCGCCGCGTGCCGCATGGCCCCATTTGCGAATTCCTCAACAAAGCTCGGCGCGGAAAGAGTGTGCTCGCCGCCATCGCCCGTCTGGACGAGCGCCGCTGGGCATGGGCGGCCCCGCGCGCCACATCCAGGTGCCATTGAACGGGCGGGCCGATACTTGTCTACAGACCCGAGCTGGCATTGATCGATAACTCGGAGGCAGAGAATAGGGGGAGGTCCTCGACACCGGAAGCGCGGCGTGTTTTCTTCCCCGGCCGCACGCTCAATGGGGAGCGGGCGATCCGTCGTAGCTCAATACAAAACAAAGGGGAGATGAATTCAATGAAGAAGATCCTCAGCGCCTTCGTCGCCTTCGCCTTCCTCGCCGTCGCTGCGCCGGCGCTCGCCGTCGACAAGGCCGACGAGGCCCCCGGTGCCAAGGCTGAAAAGAAGACCGAGAAGAAGGCCGACAAGGAAGAGAAGAAAGCCGACGACAAGAAGGCGGACGACAAGACCGCGAAGTAATGCCTCGCGGGGCCGGCTGCGCTCGGCGCATCCGGCCCCGACCTTCGTCGAGCGGACGCGCGTTCGGCGTCTCGCCCGGCGAGGGCCCTTCTCAAGGGGCCTCGGGCCCCAGGAGCGCCTCGATTTGCTCGAGCCGCGGCGGCTTCGCCATGTGCTGGTCGAAGCCGGCGCTCTTCGCGCTCTCGACGTCCTCCGGCAGCGCGTAGCCGCTCAGGGCCACCAGGTAGCTGCCCTTCAGCCCCTGGTCGGCCCGCAGCACGTGCGCCACCTCGTAGCCGTCCATTCCGGGCAGCCCGATGTCGCAGAAGACGATTTGCGGCTTCAGCGCGCGCGCCCGCGCGATGCCGCTGGGCCCGTCGTAGGCGACCTCGACCTCGTGCCCTTCCATGGCGAGCAGGTCGCGCAGGCTGTCCGCGGCGTCGACGTTGTCCTCGATGAGGAGGACGCGGCGCCGGCCGTGCTCGGCGGGCGGCTCGGGCGGCTCGGACAAAGGCTCGGGGGCGTCCAGCGGCAGCCGCACCACGAGCTCGGACCCCTTGCCCAGCCCCTCGCTGAACGCGCTCACGTCTCCGCCCTGGAGCTCGGCGAGCCCCTTGACGAGCGCCAAGCCGAGCCCGAGGCCGCCCTTGGCGCGGTCGAGGCTCATGTTGGGCTGGGCGAACGGCTGAAACAGGCGGGCGAGGACCGGCGCCGGCATCCCGATGCCGCTGTCGGCGACGCGAAGGACCGCCTGGCCTCCCTCCTCCGCGACGGTGACCCGAACCTCGCCCTCCGCGGGCGTGAACTTGGCCGAGTTCTGGAGGAGGTTGCCGACGATCTGCGCGACGCGCGTCGGATCGGCCCGGACGAACACCCGGTGCTCGGGCGGCGCCATCTCGAGGCGGATCCGCTTGGCCTCGAAGAGCGAGCGGTGGTCTTCCAGAGTGGTGCGCACCGCCTCGCCCAGGTCGAGGCGCTCGGGCTTGAGCTCGATGCGGTTGCGCGAGATGCGCGTCAAGTCGAGCAGGTCGTCGACGAGGCGGCTCAAGTGCTCCACCTGGCGGCCGACGACCTCGAGGGCGCGCTCCGCGGCGCTGGCCCCCGCGGGCAGACGGCTCAGCAGGGCCAGGCTGTTCTTGATGGGCGCGAGCGGGTTGCGCAGCTCGTGCGAGAGCACCGCCAAGAACTCGCTCTTGCGCTCGTCGGCCTCGCGCAGCGCCTCCTCGGCGCGCCTGCGCGCGGTGATGTCGCGCGCCGTGCCCGCCACCCGGGCGGGCCTGCCCGAGTCGTCGGGGTACGCTCGTCCGGTGCAGGAGATCGATCGGGCGCTGCCGGCCAGGGCGGGGCGCAGCTCCTCGTCGAAGAGCGCCCGCTGCTCCAGCGCCGCGCGCAGGGCGCTCCGAATCCGCTCGCGGTCCTCTGGGTGCACGGCGAAGAACAGGGACTCGAGAGACTCCGGTGCCGAGCCTGGCGAAAAACCGAGCAGGGTTCGGGTCCGGTCCGACAAGGCGACCTGCGACCGCGCGACGTCGAGCTCCCAGGTCCCCATCTGCGCGGCGTCGAGCGCCAGCCGCAGCTTCTCGTCGCTCGCGCGCAGCGCCATCTCCGCCCGCTTGCGCCCGGTGATCTCCAGGGCAATCCCCGCCATCTCCCGCGCGTTCCCGCTCTCATCGGCCAGGGCCCGGCCCAGGCACTCCACCCAGCGCTCGGAGCCGTCCCCGGCTCTCACGCGCATCTCCTCGTCATAGGCGCCGACCTCGCGCAGGGACTGGGCCACCGCGCGCTCGATGCGCGGGCGGTCCTCGGGGTGGAGCGCCTCCAGAAAGGCGCCGAGGGTCACCACCGCGCCGGGAAGGTTGAAGAGCGCCCGGCCGCGCTCCGACCAGGTGACGGTCCCGCTGGACGGCAACACGCTCCAGGCGGCGGCGCCGGCGGCCTCGACGTGTGCGGCGCGCTCGCCTTCGAGACCCTGGGCAAAGGAGCTCGGCGGCTCGCGGAAGAACACGAGCCAGAAGGCGGGCGCCTCGGCCGAGCCCGGGAGCGAGAGGGCGCGGACGAGCGCGCGCTCGTGGGCGTCGCCACGGCGCAGTGCGGTCGGGAGGGCGACGAGCCGCTCCTCCCCGCGCGCGAAGCCGGCCGCCGGCGCAGGGCCGCGCACGCCGGCGAGGTCCGCGAGCTCGGCCTGCCGCCGCGCGGCGTCCTCGGCGCTCGCCAGGCCGAACCGTTGAACTGCGGCAGGGCTCGCCGCCACGAGCTTCGCGTCGGCGTCGAAAGCGAGCGCGGGCTCGCCCATGGCCCGGACGACAGCCTCCAATGCGGGCCGAGAAAGAACCTCCGAGCTGCGGCCGCCGGAAAAGACCGTCGCGCCACCGCCCTGTTCCCTCGGAGCGTCCTCGCGCATCTCGAAGTCACCCTCGCGGCGGCGGTTTCCGCGGCACCTGCTTCGCCCTTTCCCCAATGTGAAGATAGGCAACTCCTGCCGTGCGGGCTTCGTCTCCTCGCCCCGAGCGGCCGGCTCGCCCCTCGGATTGGCGCCCGAGGGAGCCGCCTCCGGCATAGAATGTCAGCCGTGCCCGCCACCGCCTCCACCGCCGACGACCCGCGCATGCAGCCGTTCGCCCGCGGGGAGGGCGACCTCACCGCCATCCTGGTTCACGGGTTCACCGGTTCGCCGTTGGAGATGAGCTGGTTGGGGACCGAGCTCGCGCGGCGCGGCTTCCGCGCGGTGGGCGTCCGGCTCCCCGGGCACGGGCTCGACCCCTTCGACCTGGAGCGGGCGGACGCGTTCGACTGGATCAACGAGGCGCGCGCCGCCTTGCTCGCCGCCCCGGCGGACTCGCCGGCGTTCCTGGTCGGGCTCTCGATGGGCGCCCTCATCGCCGCCATCCTCGCGGCCGACCACCCGACGCGGGTGAAAGGCGTCGCCCTGCTCGCGCCTCCGCTGCACCTTCGCCTGGGCGCCCGAGCTCTGCTGGCGGCGGCCGCGCTTCCGGCCGTGCGCAGGAAGTTCCGCTTCGTGGCCAAGAGGGCGAACGACCTGCGCGATCCCGACATGCAGGCGCAGTTCGTGGGCGTCGACCGGGTCCCCGCGGCAGCCGCCGTCCAGTTCGAGCGGGTGCGCGCGCTGGGGCGGCTCGCCTTGCCCCGGGTCGCCGCGCCGGCGCTCATCGTCGGGTCGAGCCAGGACCGGACCGTCGCGCCGTCGTCGGTGGCCGAGTGCGCGCGGCTCATCGGGTCTCGACCCGCGCGGGTGGTGTCGCTGACGCAGTCGAGCCACCTGCTGACGCTCGACGTCGAGCGGGCCAGGGTCGCCGAGGAGATCGACCGCTTCTTCCGCGGGCTCCTCACGCGCGCCGGGGCAGGGATGGGGCGGTAGACCCGCCGTTAAACCGTCGTGCACCCTCCGTGAAATCGTGTGAGGGAAAGGGAGAGGGAGAGCGCCATGGCCAAGCACGTCCTCGCGATCGACCAGGGGACCACCGGCACGACCTGCCTGGTGGTGGACAAGAACCTCTCGGTCAAGGCGCGGGTGAATCAGGAGTTCCGGCAGATCTTCCCGAAGCCGGGCTGGGTCGAGCACGATTTGGGCGACATCTGGGCCACCGTGGAGACGTCGGTGCCCAAGGCGCTGCGGCAGGCGGGCATCCGGGCAACGGAGATCGAAGCCATCGGCATCACCAACCAGCGCGAGACGGTGGGCCTGTGGGACCGGCGCACCGGCCGCCCCGTTCACCACGCCATCGTCTGGCAATGCCGGCGCACGGCGGACGTCTGCAAGGCCCTGCGCGACGAGGGGCGCGAGGCGCTCGTCCGGGAGAAGACGGGGCTCGTCATTGACCCGTACTTCTCGGCCGCGAAGATCGCCTGGGTCCTCGACCACGTGAAGGGCGCGCGCGCCCGCGCCGAGAGCGGCGAGCTGGCGTTCGGCACCATCGACACCTTCCTCACCTACCGGCTCACCGGCGGCGCGGCGCACGTCACCGACGTCTCGAACGCGAGCCGCACCTCGCTCCTCAACATTCGCACGCTCGAGTGGGACCCGGAGCTGCTGGCGCTCTTCAACGTGCCCGCGGCCGTGCTCCCCGCGGTGAAGAGCTCGTCCGAGGTCTACGGCAAGACCCGCGGGCTCAAGGCGCTGCCCGACGGCATCCCGGTCTCGGGCATGGCCGGCGACCAGCAGGCCGCGCTGTTCGGCCAGGCCTGCTTCGAGGCGGGGGACGCCAAGTGCACCTACGGCACCGGCTCGTTCCTGCTCATGAACACCGGGAAGCAGCCGGTGTTCTCCGAGCGGGGCTTGCTCACCACCGTGGGCTGGCGCGTGGGCGAGGAGGTGGTTTATGCCCTCGAGGGGAGCGCGTTCATCGCCGGGGCCGCGGTGCAGTGGCTGCGCGACGGGCTGGGGCTCATCAAGAAGTCGGCGGACGTGGAGGCGCTGGCGAAGACGGTGAAGGACTCCGGCGACGTGGTGTTCGTGCCGGCCCTGGCGGGCCTGGGCGCGCCGCACTGGCGCGCGGACGCGCGGGGGCTCATCGCGGGGCTCACGCGCGACAGCACCGCGGGGCACGTCGCGCGGGCCGCGCTGGAGGGCATCGCGTTCCAGGTGGCGGACCTCGCGCAGGCGATGCGCGCCGATTCGATGCGGGCGATCCCCGTCTTCAAGGTCGACGGCGGAGCGAGCGCCAACGACCTGCTCATGCAGTTCCAGGCGGACCTCCTGAACGTCGAGGTCGTGCGGCCGCGGATGATCGAGACGACGGCGTTCGGCGCCGCCTTCCTCGCCGGGCTCGCCGCAGGCGTGTGGTCGGGGAAGGACGAGATTCGAAAGGTCTGGAAGGTGGGACACAAGTTCGCGCCGAAGATGAAGCCCGAGGTGCGCGAGCGGCACGTCGCGAAGTGGAATCGGGCGGTGAAGATCGCCTGACCATCGCCGAGCGCGCGGCTTGCGCCGAGGGGGCTGCGGTGAATGGCAAGTCAGAGGTCTTCTTGCGAGCGGTCATGCTGCTCTACGAGTTGCGCGGCAAAGTCCTCCGCCTGGCGTTGCCGGGCGACGATGGGCTCGTGCGGCTGCAGGCGCTCGGGGTGAAGCTGGGCGCCGCGCCCGGCCCCAAGCTCACTCTGGCTTGGCCCGGCGGCAGCGCCTCCCTCTGACGAGGGCCGCACCGCGTGGTAGCGTCGCGGCGTGCCCATCGACCGCGACCTTCAGGAGCAGCTCCGCCGCGTCCTGACTTCCTTGGAGCAGCTGCTCCCCAAGCCCGTCGACAAGATCGACTGGGCGACCTGCCACGCCGCGAACTGGCGGCGCCAGACCTTCGCGGGGAAGCTGGACCCGGTCGCGAGCGTCGACGGCATCGAGCTCGGCGACCTCTTGGGCATCGACGAGCAGAAGCGCGTCGTCGAGGCGAACACCCGGCAGCTCCTCGCGGGCTACCCGGCGAACAACGTGCTGTTGTGGGGGACGCGCGGCACCGGCAAGTCCTCGCTCGTCCGCGCGCTCCTCAAGGCCTACGCGCCCCAGGGGCTTCGCGTCATCCAGGTCGACCGCGACGACCTCGTCAGTCTGCCGGCCATCGTCGACGAGATTCGCGGCGAGCCGTATCGGTTCATCCTCTTCGCCGACGACGTCTCGTTCGAGCTCGGCGAGTCGAGCTACAAGATGCTCAAGAGCGCGCTCGACGGCTCTGTTTACGCGCCGCCCGAGAATGCGCTCATCTATGTGACCTCCAATCGGCGGCACATGCTGCCCGAATACGAGACCGACAACCTGGGCGCGCTCGTCGTCCGCAACGAGATCCACCACGGCGAGGCGGTGGAGGAGAAGATCTCGCTCTCGGGCCGCTTTGGAATCTGGGTCGGATTTCACGCCTTTTCGCAGGAGCAATACTTGGTCGTCGCGCGCCAGTGGGTCGCCAAGCTCTGCGAGAAGAACGGCGCGAAGCTCGACTGGACCCGGCAGGCCGAAGAGGCCGCGGTGGCGTGGGCCAATCAAAAAGGCGACCGGAGCGGCCGCATCGCGTATCAATTCGCGGCCCAATGGGTCGGCGAGAATCTGCTGCGCGCGCGGGAGAAGGCAGACCGGTGACTTGGCGGTGGGGGATGCCGGGCCCGGGCGCGGCCTGGCGGGGATTGCTTCGCTCGGCGCGGCCCATGCCGGTTCGCGGTCGCGACGGGAGTCTGTACATCGCGGAGACGAATGGACATCGAATTCGGCGCGTCGGGCCGGACGGCGTCATCTCCAGGGTTGCGGGCACGGGCGTGCAAGGCGACGGCGGTCCTCCCAAGGTGGCACAGCTCGATTATCCCTTCGAGGGACTCCGGCAGCGCCCGCGGGCGGCAGCGGTACGGATTCACAGTAACCTCAGCTCGACCGCCTCGGTGCGGGGTGAGCCAGGAGCGGAGGTGTGATGGCGTGCGTCCTCCGCCCAAGGACCCGGTAGACGAGCAGCTTCACCTGGTCGTTCACGACCAGCCAGGCGAGGGCATAACGGACCAGCGCCGACAGGACGGCGGCGGCTTCGATCATCCAGGGAATCGGGCCCCTAAAATACGACAGGAACTTGAGCAGCGGATGTTCCCGCCGTTCGGGGATCTCGTTGGGGCCATACTGCACGAGCCGCCGTTGGGCTTCGGCCTCCTCGAGTTCCTGAGCGCCCCCAACTGGCTCGTTGACCGGCGTGCGGTCGTCGCTCATGGCCAAGCCCTAACCCGGCCGAGCCGGAACCAACGAGGGTTGCCTTAGACTCCAGGCTCCGGCCTCCAGGCTCCAGACCGCTCCAGACCCCAGGGACTGCAGCTCCTGGGGCCCGGAGTCTGAAACCTGAAGTCTTTGCCATCCTGCGCAAGAATTCCTCGCTAAGGGACTACTTGTGGAACCTCCAACGGGGATGCAGCTGTCCTGGTCTCCGCCCTCATGTTCACCGGGCCATGGCGCGCTCGGGTCAGCCCACCAACCTTGAGCAGGAGTGCCTTCTCCTGCCTGAAGCCAGGCATCCACGACGTCTCCGGGCGAGGATTTCCCCCAAGGTGTGCATCGGGCTCGCCCGGGCACCAAGGAGTGCATGAGCCTCGTCAGGCAAGCCGGCCGGACCTGGGAGCCCCACGCGAAAAAGCCGCTCATTCGACCTCGGCGCTGCTCCAAGCCAAGTCCGCGTGAGGCGAGGCGGGCCTCACCTGCCGCCGGCGAGCTTCTTCTCCACGATGCCCTGAATGACCGCCATCGACTCCTCGTCGAAATCGACGAACTCGATGCCCATGCCCGCTTCGCTGCCGGGGACCCCCGGCGGATTCACGCGCGCGACCTTCCCCAGCCCTTCGATGATGCGCGAGCCGTCGCGCAGCGCGAACTGGAGGTAGACGAACGAGCCCTCCGCGCGCGGCGTTCGGGTGCGGATGAAGATGCCACTCTTCGAGAGGTCGACGGAGTATTCGGCCAGGAACTCCTCGAAGGTGTCGAACCGGTACTGAATCAGGAGCTGCACCCTGGCGCGCGGGTGGCGGCGCCGGTTCTCGCCGGCGGGGGGCTTCTTCGGGGGCTGGTCGCTCGGGTCGGTCATCCTGGCCAAGCATTCTAACCTAGCCGCGGCTTTCGAGCTGAAGGGCAGGGCTTTTGCCCCCGGCGGAGCGGAGGAACGCGTCCATCGCCCCGGCGGTCTTGGTCGGCGAGGGCGCGAAGGGGCTCGTTGCGCGCCGGCGACCCAGCCCTTAGCCACTTCCGGGCGCCGGGCGCTGTTTCAGGTGGCTCCTGAGCTGCTTCTCGAGCCAGTAAACGAGAACCTGCACGTATTCGGGGAGCCTCCCGTTCTTGGGAGACTGAATGTCGGCGATCTTGCGGCTGAGGTAATCGGACGGCCAGCTCCGGCTTCGCTTGCGCTCAAGGACGATACGGAATGCATCCACGGCGGCTCTGCGATTATTCTGCAGTTGGGCGCAGTTGAGGTTCAGGATGTTGTCGATGTCTTGCTGGATTGCTGGGTGATCGGGCGCTTCGAGCGTCCCGTCGGCGAGGAAGTGGAGCTTCTCCTTTAGCTGCGGGTCAGCCGGGCTGAAACTCAGACGGGCGTCTGCTTTTCGGCTGTCGCAGTGCTGAGCCACTCGAGGCTTGCCTTCATTGCCGAGACAGGCGCCGAAAAGATTGTGCCATGCGAGGTCCAACGCATGGTCGTCGCTGGCGGTTTGCGGAACGAAATGCTCGATCTTCATGCGTTGGAGCGTGGGCTCGATACGTTGCATGCAATAGCAGCAGAGGAACCCCTGCTCGCCACACAGCGCGAGGCGCACCTCCTCCTTGCAGAGGTCGTACAGCGAATCGTAGGTCGCACCCGCCTGCTGGCGAACCTTCGTCAGGCACGAAGGCTCCGCGCCCTTACGGATGGACCTCATGGTGTAGGGGGTGGTCCACTGAGGAGCGCGATAAGGGCGCGAAGTCGCGTGATCTCGGCATCGCGCTCCCCCAAGGTCTGCGCAAGCCGGGCAACGTCGATGCTTGCCTCCTCGAGGCTCTCCGAGTCGATCAGCCGGGAGATATTCTGCAGCTCATCCAGCGTGGCTTGCGGCCTCTCGGGCACCCCGAGCACTTCCGAGAGGATGGAGTTGCTGTCGCGGCCCTCGGTATTGGCAGCGGGCGAAGTCACCGCGAAGTCCTCCAGCACGACCACGGACTTGGACGGGACGGCGCTGAGGACCTGGGGGGAATGGGTCGTCACCACAAACTGGCACTGGGGGAAGGTCCGGCGCAGGTTGTCGATGACATTGCGTTGCCAAGCGGGGTGAAGGTGCAGTTCGATCTCGTCGATGAGAACGACCGCTTTCGCGGTGAGCGGGTCGTGAAGCTTTGGATTGGCAAGTGCGAGCCGCCGAGCAAGATCGCCAGCGAGGGCAAGCAGGCACTTCTCTCCGTCGGAAAGCTGGTCGATCTCAAGAAACCGGCCCCCCTTCTCGACCACCATGCGATGAGGCGCGCGCTGGACGTGCGGCTCGGAGAAGCCTGGGACAAGGCGCTCGACGGCACTGCGGACGGAAGCGAGTTGCGGGTCCTCCTTGAAGAGCAGCGGCTCTCGGGCCTTTCGCTCGTTCTCGAGGTCCTCCTGCTCTCTGAACCACTCGAAGAAGAGGCGGAAATTGCTGCCTCCGCCGAGAAGCGCCTCATCGAACGCGGAAAGCGGCTCGAACTTGTGGCGCTTGCGAATACGCCGGGGAATGTCCAAAACCGCTCGATTGACCGGGTAGTAGATCGCGAGGGGAAGCTCCACATCGCCCCGCTGAATGCCCTCTTGCGCCCTTTGAATCACGTCGCGCAGCCCGACGAGGCTGCTGGGAACTCGCGCAGGATGTCCCGGCCGCACGAGCGCGACGCTCCAAGTCGCCGAGGTGCCGTCAAAAGACGCCTCGCACTGGCCCAGCGCATAGGATGCATCCTGGCGAATGTCTGACTCGGAGAACCGCCTGCCATGGCCGGCGCGCGTGAGGATGCCGGTCGATACTTGCGAGAGCAGCACCGCAAGACAGTCGAGCACGCTGCTCTTGCCGGCGCCGTTAACACCGACCAGGACCGTGAGATCCCGGTCTAGGTCTAGAGCGAGCGACTTGAACCCGCGGTAGGAGTCAAGCTGGAGGCGCTTCACCCTCATCGTAAGAAGCCTTGGCAGAGACGAGAGCGCAAGATACCAGAGCGTCGCAACTCTGCCAGCGTGAACGACGTCGAGCGCGGCGTGATGTCGGCGCGGACACGGGTCGCTCCAGCGGCGAGGTCGGAGAGCTCATTTCCCTCGCCCAGGGCAAGCCGGCGATCCGCCGCTGCCCAAGCGCCGCGCCAATCGATCGCTCGGGATGAACGCCGTTACTCTTGCGCCTGCCGTCGCAAGCGCACTGCAGAACGTCAGCGCGGAAAATCGCCGAGTGCCGGCTGGGCGGTGGGCTCCGTCGGTGTGAGGCGACCGCGCTGGTCCCGCAGTGGAGCGGCCGGCGCAGCGAAAGCACGATTCGCCCGTCGGCGGCTCGGGTGGGCCGCGCGCGATCGGCCGGAAGAGGACGCGCTCAAGAGGCCAGCCGCGCCTTCTCGTCTCGACCTTGCGGGCGCGCTCGGCTGCGCCGCCCAAGAACCAATCCGACCGCGCACGCCGCCAGCGCGGCCCAGCCAACGGCGTCGCCGATGCGCGCGTAGACGGTGGGCCCGCCGTCGATCATGGGGACGTCCTGCGTGAGGATCTCCGCCTTCTCGAAGCCGCTCCTCTGCACCAGCCGGCCCGAGGAGTCGACGAAGGCGGAGATGCCGGTGGCCGTGGAGCGCACCAGCCACCGCCGGTGCTCGACCGCCCGAAACGTCGCGAGCGCCAGGTGGATGGGCGGCTCGGCCGGGCCATACCAGGAGTCGTTGGTGATGTTCACCATGGCCTGCGGCCGCCCGGCTCCCGGCGCCGCGCCGTCCATGAGCGCGCGGATATGCGAGGGCAAAATGTCCTCGTAGCAAATGTCCGTGGAAAGCCTGTAGCCGGAGACGTCCAGCGGCGCGAAGCTCGCCCCGCGCTGGTACATGGACGTGAAGGGCAGGATGCGGTCGTAGAGGAAGGAGAGCTCCTTCTCCAGGGGCACGTACTCGCCGAAGACGAGCAGCTGCACTTTGTCGTAGTGGCCGGTGATGGCGCCGCCTGCCGCCACCGCGAAGGCGGTGTTCCAGCGCTTCACGTCGCGGCCGCTCCTCTCGGCGCGCTCTGCGCCGACAATCATCGGCGCCCGGACTTGCGAGGCGACGTGCCCGGAGAGGTTGGGCTCCCCGGAGACGCTGGTGTTGAAGGCGCCCTCCGGCCAGACCACGAGCCCCACGCCGGGCACTGCCATGGCTTGGTCGGTCATGTCGCGGAAGCGGCGGATGCCCGCGGCGGACTGCAAGTGCTTGTCGGCGGCGCCGATGTTCGCCTGGACGACGGCGGTCTTGAGCTTCGGCGCGGCGGCGTCGCGCGCGTCCATCTGGTTCGTCCGGAGCGTGGAATAGCCCAGGTCGAAGAGCAGGGCGGCGAGCGCGGCCAAAGGCAGCGCCCGCGGCAGAGGCCGCTTCTCGAGCAGCGCGGCGGCGAGCTCCGCGGCGGCGCCGCTGAAGAGCGCCAGGATCCCGGAGAGCAGCAGCGGTCCGCCCAGGTCCAAGACGCCGGTCAGGTGCGGTACCCAGGCCTGCGAGTTGGCGGTGTAGCTCTGGAAGATGAGCGGATAGATGTGCTCCGCGGCCATCAGCGCGACGGGCGCCGCGAGGCCAAGGCGAAAGCCCGCCTGCCGGTGCAGCAGCCAGGCGAGGACGCCGAAGAGCGCCAGGACGCCGCTCTGGGCGAGGCACAAGAGCGCGTAGCCGAGCGCGGCCAGCGGGACCGGGAGGTTGGCGAAGGTGGTGAGCAGGTGGACGACCCAGAAATAGCCGCCCAGGTGCGCGATGAACCCCATGCACCACGAGAGCGCGAGCGCCCGCCGGAACCGCTCGGCCGAGCGCAGGGCGAGGAGGAGCGGCGCGAACGCGATCCACTCCAGGTACCACTGGTCGAAGCCGATGAAGCCGACGAAATAGAGGACGCCGCTCAGGGCGGCCAGGGCGAAGGGGACGAGCGTGGGGTGGGCGCGCACGGAGCAGGAACCTTAGAGTTTTGCGCCGGGCGCCGTCAAACCGGCGGCAGGGCGCGGGGCGCGAGGCCCCTCGCGCCGCCCACGGCCGCGTCGCCGTCGCCGTCCACGTCAAGGGCTTACGCCCAAGTCAACGTCGACCGGCATGCCTTGCGGCGTCGGCGTCCATCCCGGAACGAGCTCAAGGCGCCTGGGGCTAGCCTGCGCTGCCGCCGTCGGGCGAGCCGGCGTCGGACGGCCCAGCATCCGCCGTACCGGCATCGGCCGAACCGGCGTCGGCTGGACCGGCGTCGGCTGGACCGGCGTCGGCTGGACCCTTGCCGCTGGCGTCGGCCGCCGCGTCGCTCACCTCGGCGTCCGTCGCGTCGGCAGGGGGATCGGTCACGTCTGTTTTGTCGCAGGCGGCGATCCCGAGGATCGCCAGGGCGAGGATCATTGCTCTCATGCGGGGGGATTCTAGCGTCGGGCGACGGGCAATGCTTCTCCCAAGCGACGCCGGTACCGGACCTCGTCCAGCGTGTGGCTGCCCCATGGGTCGAGCTTGCGGCTGCCGTCCCAGGAAAATCCCTCGCGCTCGTAGAAGCGCCGCGCCCGGCCGTTGGCCTCCAGGACCCAAAGGACGGCCTCGCTGCAGCCGATCCCCGCGAGGTGGACCTGCGCCTGGGCGATGAGCTGCGTCCCCGCGCCCGTGCCCCAATGGGCCTTGAGCACGTAGAGCGCGAAGACCTCCCCGATGCTCGGCGGCTCCGAAAAGTCGCGCGCCGGGCCGCACAGGACGAAGCCAATCGGGGCGCCCTCGAGGTGCGCGAGCCAGCCGCGCGAGCCGTTCCGCGGCGCGGCGGCCAAGAACTCCTCGAAGCCCTCCGAGCGCTCGTCGATGCGCAGCGAGTTGAGGAGCGCGTCGGGCACGAGCCCGCGATAGGCCTCCCGCCAGCTCGTCACCGACACGTAGCCGATGGCTCCGGCGTCGTGGGCCGTGGCAGGCCGCAGCACAATGACCGGCCGGCTGTTCCGCGCCTCCGTGATCTCCATGGCCTTCGCTCCTCTCGCGAAAATCTGCGCCTG
Organism: uncultured delta proteobacterium; assembly: GCA_963772225.1. Taxonomy (GTDB): domain Bacteria; phylum Myxococcota; class Myxococcia; order Myxococcales; family UBA5297; genus CAVYWD01. The sequence continues at coordinate 75,129 of CAVYWD010000004.1, forward strand.
GCAAGGCGCCGGCGCTCGAGCGCCGCGCCGGGCGCTCGGCTTTGGGTCGGCCCGGTGGGGTGCGCGGACCTTGCCTTGGGCCGGAGTCTCGCCGGTATAGTCACGCATTCGACACCCCTCGCGACCACCGCGTGCCCCTGAAAGGAGCCGAAGATCTCATGCAGACGAAGATCCTCCTCGACGAGTCTCGTATCCCGGCGGCTTGGTACAACGTCGTCGCGGACATGCCGAACCCGCCGGCGCCGCCCCTGCACCCAGGGACGCTGAAGCCGCTCGCCCCCAGCGACCTCACGCCGCTGTTCCCCATGGCCATCATCGAGCAGGAGGCGAGCGGTCAACGCGACATCCCCATCCCGGAGGAGGTCCGCGACCTCTACCGGCAGTGGCGGCCCACCCCCATGTTCCGGGCGCGCCGCCTGGAGCAGGCGATCAAGACGCGCTCAAAGATCTACTACAAGTACGAAGGCGTCAGCCCCGCAGGAAGCCACAAGCTCAACACGGCGGTGGTGCAGGCCTACTTCAACAAGCTCGACGGCCGCCGCCGCATCGCCACCGAGACCGGCGCCGGGCAGTGGGGGAGCGCCCTGTCCATCGCCTGCCAGCGGGTGGGCTTGGAGCTGAAGGTCTATATGGTGGGCGTGAGCTTCCGCCAGAAGCCGTACCGCCGGATGTTCATGGAGACCTACGGCGCGACGGTCGTCGCCTCGCCCAGCCGAGATACCGACGCGGGCCGGAAGATCCTCGCGGCCGACCCCGATTGCACGGGCTCTTTGGGCATCGCCATCAGCGAGGCCGTCGAGGACGCGGCGACCCACGACGACACGGCGTACTCGCTGGGCTCGGTGCTCAACCACGTCGTCCTTCACCAGACGGTCATCGGGCTCGAGGCGCAGGAGCAGATGAAGCTCGCCGGCGACTACCCGGACGTGGTCATCGCGTGCTGCGGCGGCGGGTCGAACTTCGGCGGCATGGCCTTCCCGTTCCTCAAGGACAAGCTCGCGGGCGACAAGCCCAACCTGCGCCTGGTGGCGGTGGAGCCCGCCTCTTGCCCCACACTGACCCGCGGCGTCTACACCTACGACTTCGGCGACACCGCCAAGCTCGCGCCCGTGGTGCAGATGTACACGCTGGGCCACGACTTCGTGCCCCCGGGCATCCACGCGGGCGGGCTGCGCTACCACGGCGACTCGCCGCTCGTGAGCCAGCTCGTGCACGAGAAGCTCTGCGAGGCCCAGGCCTATCCGCAGACCGCCTGCTTCGAGAGCGCGCTCACCTTCGCCCGCTCGGAGGGCATCCTGCCGGCGCCCGAGTCGTCGCACGCCATCCACTCGGCCATCGTGGAAGCGCGGCAGGCCGACCAGGAGGGCAAGCAGAAGACCATCCTCTTCAACCTGAGCGGCCATGGCATGTTCGACATGCAGGCCTACGACGACTACTTGAACGGGCGCCTCGTCGACACCGAGCACAGCGAGGAGCGCGTGAAGGAGGCCCTGGCCAAGCTGCCCAAGGTCGGCTGAGAGCGGCCAGGGCGCCGCCGCGTGAGCGCGGCCGAAGTTCGCGTTCGACGCCGCGGCGCGCAGCCGGCTAAGTCGCCTGGTCGAAATATTCTCGCCATCCTCGCCGACGATGCATCCTGGCTGCTTCGTCGCATTCGTCGGTTGCGTACCTCTGGTACGCGCCCTCCTCGCTCCTCGCCATCCGGGCGCCTCGTCGGCAATCCATGGCAATCCAATTTCGACCAGGCTCCTAAGGTCCGCTGGTGACCGCGCCCATCGCCCCCCGAGAGAAGCGCTCCCGAAAGGCCGTCAAGGCCGCCCTCGAGGCCATCGACGAGGCCACCCGAGGGCGGCCTCTGGCCCTGGCGCTCTCCAAGGCGTTCGAGCGCGAGGGCGGCTTGGGCCCGCAAGAGCGGCGGGCGGCGGCACAGGCGGCCCGCGGCGTGCTCCGGGAGCTGAGGCCCATCGACCGGGCGCTGGCCGTTGCCGCCGAGGAGACGGGCCTCGGCCTGGCGGCGATGCTCCCCGAGGACCGCTCGCTGTTTCGCTACCTGGCCCTGCGCGTGAGCGCCCAGGGCGAGAGCCCAGCGCGCCCGCTGGAGGAGCTGGCGCTGCCGGGTCCCCGCCGGCCGCGCGCCGTCAGCGACGCCGCGCTCGCGCGCGCGGCCGAGGCCCTGCCGCGGCTGGCCGACTTGCCGCAGCCCCCGGACCCCGTCCGCGCGCTCGCGCAGCGCCGCTCCGTCCCCGACTTCCTGGCCCGCACGCTCTGCGACGAGCTGGGCCTCGCGCGCGCCGACCGCATCCTCGCCGCGCTGAACGAGCCCGCGCGATTCGACCTGCGCGCCAACCGCCTCAAGACGGGGCGCGAGGCGCTCGCGGCGCGGCTCGTCGCTGACGGCGTCGCCCTCTCGGCCTGCGCGCTCTCGCCCGACGGGCTCATCGCCGAGGACCGGGCCCACCTCTTCGGCCGCGCCCACGCCGAGGGCCTGTTCGAGGTGCAGGACGAGGGCTCGCAGCTCATCGCCCTGGCCACCGGGGCCTCGGCGGGCGAGCTCGCCGTGGACTTCTGCGCCGGGAGCGGAGGCAAGGCCCTGGCTCTCGCGGCGCTGGTGGGCCCGGGCGGGCGCGTCGTCGCCTGCGACCCGGCGGCCCACCGCCTGGCCGACGTGCGCCAGCGCGCGCGCCGCGCGGGGGCCGCGCGGATCGTCGAAACCCAGGGCGCGTCGCCGCCCGAGGCGCTCGCGGGCCGGGCGGACGCGGTGCTCGTCGACGCCCCGTGCTCGGGGGTGGGTTCGCTCCGGCGCGAGGTCGACCTGCGCTGGCGCCTGTCGGAGGCCGAGCTCGAGGCATTTCCGCGGCGGCAGCTCGACATCTTGAAGGCGGCGGCGCGGTTCGTGCGCCCGGGCGGGAGACTGGTCTACGCCACCTGCTCTCCCTTCCGTGCGGAGGGGGAGGCGGTCGTGCGGCGCTTCGTCGAAGAGGACCCCGACTTCGCCCCGGGCAATCTCGCAGCGGTGCTGCCGCCCTCGGCGCGCCCCGCGCTCGAGGCTTCGGGCGCTCTCAGGACCTGGCCCGAGCGAGACGGCGGCGGCGCCTTCTTCGCCGCCCTTCTCGCGCGCGCCTCTCACTAACCCGGCCGAGCCGGAACCAACGAGGGTTTCCGTAGGCTCCAGGCTCCAGGAGCTGCATTCCCTGGAGCCTGGAGTCTGGGGTCTGGAGCCTGGAGTCTTTGCCAGCCTGCACAAGAGGCCGCCTTGCCCTTCGCGGTCGAATTGAGGTCTGAATATCCTCAGCGGAAGCGAAGCGCCCGCTTCGGCGCAAGGCCGAACCACCGAACCACGAGGGACCCACCATGCTGAAGTACATCCTGACCGCAGCCTTCACCGTCTCGCTCGCAGCCACCGCGTTCGCGGACGCCGCCGCCGTCTACGCCGACAAGTGCGCCGATTGCCACGGCGACAAGGGGCAGGGCAAAGGCAAGAAGCTGAAGGACCCCATCGCCGGTGCGAAGGCCGACGCGAGCCTCAAGGCGATCAAAGACGGCAAGGGCAAGATGAAGCCCGTGAAGGACCTGGAGGCCAAGGACGCCGACGAGGTGGCCAAATTCGTCGAGGGCCTCAAGAAGTAATCGACGGTCCAGCGCAGGTCGTCCATGGGCCGCGGGCAGGCAAAGCCCGCGGCCCTGTTTGTTGCTGGTTCGCGCGCCGCCGTCTCCAGCGCGGCGGTCCCAGGGGCCCCAAGACGCTACGAGTCGCTCGCGGGGAGGTGGGCTCGCCCGTTCAGAACTTGTCGCTTGCCTCCCCCGCAGCCGGCGAGATACTTCCCGCCTCGAGTACGGCAACCGAGTGAGGCGCGCGCGATGGCCTTCAGCCCTTTCATCAAGAGCATCTGGGGCGAGGCCAACGCGTTCCTCGATCGCTCGCGGCGCTTCGGCGTGGTCGACCTCTTGGTCGTGGCCGGCTTCATGGGCATGCTCGCGGCGATGCTCGGCGTCGCGCGCGAGTGGACGGGCGAGCTGCGGCCGACCGTCGAGATCGACCTGTCGCCCCGGGCGCTGCCGCTCTACACACTCTATTCGCTGTCGCGAGGCCTGCTGGCGTACGTCCTGTCGCTCGGCTTCACCCTCGTCTACGGCTACTGGGCCGCCAAGGACCGCCTGGCCGAGCGGGTGCTCGTGCCCATGCTCGACATCCTCCAGAGCATCCCGGTCTTGAGCTTCATGCCGGGCCTGGTGCTGGCGCTGGTCGCGCTCTTCCCTCGGAGCAACATCGGCCTCGAGCTCGCCTCGGTGGTGATGATCTTCACCGGCCAGGCGTGGAACATGACCTTCAGCTACTACCACTCGCTGCGCTCGGTCCCGAGCGACCAGCGCGAGGTGGCGGCCGCCTACCGCTTCTCGTGGTGGCAGAAGCTGAAGTGGGTGGAGCTGCCGTTCTCCACCATCGGGCTCGTCTGGAACAGCATGATGAGCATGGCCGGCGGCTGGTTCTTCCTCACCATCTCCGAGGCCTTCGTGCTGGGCTCGCGCGACTTCCGCCTGCCGGGACTGGGCTCGTACATGTCGGTCGCGGTCTCGCGGGGCGACGTCCCGGCGATGCTCTGGGCCGTCTTCGCGATGGTCTCCATGATCATCGTGCTCGACCAGCTCCTCTGGCGGCCGGTGGTGGTCTGGGCGCAGAAGTTCCGGGTCGAGGAGGGCGGCAGCCAGGAGGAGGCCACCTCCTGGTTCCTCGACTGGCTGCGCCGCTCGAGGATCATCGCCTGGCTCGGCGAGCGGCTCGAGCGCTCGCTCAAGCCCAAGGTCAAGGCCGCGGCTCCGCCCGCTCCCGAGCGGGCCGCCGCCGCGCGCTCGGCACTGGTCAGCCGGCTCATCTTCCTCGCGCTCGTGGCGTCGCTCCTGTGGGGCGCGGTGGTGCTGGTCAAGCTCTTGTCCCAGCTCGGGGCGCGCGCCTGGGGCGACCTAGGCCTGACCGCGCTGGCGACCCTGGGTCGGGTGCTCGTGTCCATGGCCATCGGAACCGTCTGGACGCTCCCGGTGGGAATCGCCATCGGCCTGTCGCCGCGGCTCTCGCGCGTCCTCCAGCCGGTGGTGCAGGTGGTCGCTTCGTTCCCCGCGCCCATGCTCTTCCCGGCGGTCATCGCCGTGCTGCAGGTCGTGGGCGTCACGCTGAACTGGGGCGCCATCGTGCTCATGCTCCTGGGCACGCAGTGGTACATCCTGTTCAACGTCATCGCTGGCACCATGGCCATCCCCGCCGACCTCAAAGAAGCGGCGACGGGCTACCGCATCGTGGGCTGGCAGCGGTTCCGGCAGGTGCTGTTGCCGGCGGTGTTCCCCTACCTGGTGACCGGTTGGGTGACCGCGGCGGGCGGGGCCTGGAACGCCTCCATCGTCGCGGAGATCTTCACGTTCCGCGGCAGCACGCTCACCGCCTTCGGCATCGGCGCGCGGATCAACGAGGCGGCGGAGAAGGGCAACTTCCCCATGTTGGCGGCGAGCACGGTGCTCCTTGCGGCGATGGTCGTCGCCTTCAACCGGCTGGTGTGGCGCAGGCTCTACCAGCTCGCCGAGTCGCGCTACTCGCTCACGAAGTGAGGGACGAGGCATGCTCCAGAACGGCAACGGCGTCACGCTCTGCGAGACCCGAGGCGTGGTGCAGGACTTCACCATGCCGGACGGGCGGCCGCGCCGCGTGCTCGACGACATCGCGGTCGGCGTCCGTCCCAACGAGGTCGTGGCGCTCTTGGGCCCGTCGGGCTGCGGGAAGTCGACGCTCCTGCGAATCCTGGCCGGGCTCATCCAGCCGACGAGCGGCGCGGTGCTCTACCACGGCGAGCCGCTCAAGGGCCTGAACCCCGGGGTGAGCATCGTCTTCCAGAGCTTCGCGCTCTACCCATGGATGACGGTGCGCCAGAACATCCAGGCGGTGTTGACGGCCGCGGGCCTGGCGCCGGAGAAGGCGGGCGAGCGGATCGACTCGGTGCTGCAGAAGGTGGGGCTCGCGGCCTTCGCCGACAGCTACCCGCGCGAGCTCTCGGGCGGCATGAAGCAGCGGGTGGGCATCGCGCGGGCGCTCTCGGTCGACCCCGAGATCCTCTTCATGGACGAGCCGTTCAGCCAGGTGGACGCGCTCACCGCGGAGAGCTTGAGGGCGGAGGTGGTCGACCTCTGGTCGGTGAAGGACAAGAACCCGAGCTCGGTCTTGATGGTCAGCCACGACATCAAGGAAGTGGTCTACATGGCCGACCGGGTGATCGTCCTGGGGGCGAACCCGGGCACGGTGCTCAGAAATCGTGGAGAACCCGCTGCCGCGCCCGCGCGACTACCGCTCGGCGGCGTTCAACAAGCTCGTCGACCAGCTCCACGAGATCATCACCGGCCACGAGCTCCCCGACGTGCCCGAGGCGCCGCCCAACGCCTTCGAGCCCATGCCGCCCGTGGTCCCCGGGGAGATCATCGGCCTGATGGAGTATTTGGACGCGCGCGGTGGCACGGAGGACATCTTCAAGATCGCCGCGGACACGAACCGCGAGTTCGGTCAGGTCATCGCCGTCACCAAGGCGGCGGAGATGCTCGACTTCGTCGATACCCCGAAGCGCAATGTGGTGCTCGAGCCCTTGGGCAAGAAGCTCGTGAGCGTCAGCCCCGAGGAGCGGCGCGAGCTCTTCCGGCAGGCGCTCTTGCGGCTGCGGCTGTTTCGCGAGGTGCGGCAGATAATCGAGCGCTCGGAGCGCAAGGAAGTGGAGGCGGACGTCGTCTATGAGGTGCTCGCCATCAATCTGCCGTGCGAGAACTACGAGGCGCTGTTCGACACGATGGTGCGGTGGGGTCGGTTCGCGGAGCTTCTCACCTACGACGAGAATACGGGGCGGTTGGGGCTGCCGTAGGCGAGGCAGTGGATTCAGGTATTCCGCCGCGTCGCGAATCGACGAGGGGCAGCTCCGCGGCGGCCTCGGTAGATGCCAGCCGCGGGCAATCGGCTGCCAGGTCGGAGCGCCCGTGGACGCGCAGGCGTGTGCAACGCATGCGCTTCAAGGGTCCATTGTCATTCGACAAACAAATGCCAATCCGGGGCGTGCAGCAGCAGCGGCTCCACAGGGCCGACAAAGCCCTTGCTCGCCCTGCTCGTCGCCGTCGTCGCGCTGGACTGCCGTCTCTGCAGCAGCGCAACCGGCGGACAAAAGAGAAGCCCGGCCTTCGAAAGACCGGGCCTCGTGTTCGTCAAGCGCTCTGGATTAGAGCGGGCGAACGTTCGCGGCCTGCAGGCCCTTCGGGCCCTTGGTCACGTCGAACTGCACCTTCTGCCCCTCGGCCAAGGAGCGAAAGCCTTCCGCCTGAATCGCGGTGTGGTGGCAGAAGACGTCATCGCCACCGTCGTCCTGCGTGATGAAGCCGAAGCCCTTTGCGTCGTTAAACCACTTCACGGTCCCAGTCGCCATTTTCGGTATTGCTCTTTTCTTCTTCCGTCCCGAAGGCGAGAGCACCTCCGGTCCCCCTGCTATCCGAGAGGGAGCCAGCTTCATATGACAACTCGCGGGTAAAAGTCGAGCCCCCCTTCCGAATTTCTACTCGCTGTCTTCTTCTTCGTTGTCCTCGGGCTCTTCCTGGGCGGCCGCCTCGGCCTTCTCTTCCTCTTCAGGCTTCGCGGCGGCGGCCTTCTTCTTCGGCTTCTTCTGGCTCGGCTTGGCGGCGGGCTTGGAGGTGTTCTTCGTGATCCGGGCGGCGACCTCCTCGGCGGCCGCCGCCTCCAGCTCCTCGGGCACCAGGAGCTCCCGGTATCGCTGAACGTTCAAAAAAGGACGTCGGCCCCCGTTTTCGAACGCCAGGTAGATTTTGCTGGAGGTCTCCTCGACGATCATTCCGAGGCCCCATTCTGCGTGGCTCGAGTGGCGGTAGATGACGGGCTTCGAGGACTTGGTGGCCTTGGCCATGGGGACCTTTCTGTGAGGGGCGGCCATATTAACCCAGTTGCCGTGCGTCATGGGGCACGCGGTTCGCGCGCTCGCCGGGGAGGCGGCGGGTCGAGGCCCCTGAACTCCTTTGGAGAATCTCGGACGGGAGTCCCGTGTTCGAGGAGGAGGCGAAGCCTAGGTTCCCTTGCAGGAGTGGGGGGCAAGCGACTCAAAGGACCTCGGGACACCCTTCGCCCCTGCCATGGAGGAGCTCATCGTGAAAGCTACCAAGTCGCTCAGGAAGTCGGACGTCTACGAGGGAGCGGGGTTGCTCCCAGAGGTAGCGGACCGGGCCACGGCTGCCGGGTTTCGCTACTTCAGCCTCAACGGGAGGGTCTTCGAGCTCGAGGCCGGGCGAAGCGAAGGCTCCTCGCTCGGCCTTCACTCCATCAAACGGGTCGATTTCACGGAGTAGAGGGTGAAGGGCGGCGGCAGCCTGGCCGGGCTCTCCGGTGCGGAAGTCCGACACGCCCGCTCCGCGGTCTGCTACAAGGGGTCTGAAAAGGAGATCGAATTTGGCCCAGAATCCATCGTTCATCAAGAGGCAGAAGGAGCTCGCGCGGCTGGAGTGGCAGCAGGAGAAGCAGGCGAAGCGCAAGCAGCGCAAGCTCGAGAAGCAAGAAAAAGATCGCCTGGAAGGGCCCGCGTCCCCCGAGAGCCGCAAGCCGAACGAATGAAAATGTGGGTCGACGCCGATGCTTGCCCCGGCGCGGTCAAGGAGATCGTCATTCGCGCCGCCCAGCGGATGGACATTTCCACGGTCTTCGTGGCGAACAAGAACATCGTCCTCCCCGCGCTCGCTCGGCTCAGCTCGGTCCGCGTCCCCAAGGGGCTCGACTCGGCGGACCGGTATATCGCAGGGGCTGCCTCGGCCGGGGACCTCGCCGTCACCGCCGACATTCCCCTCGCGGCAGCGCTCGTCGCCAAAGGCGTTGCAGTGATCGACCCACGCGGCACGGTCTACTCCGAAGAGAACATCGGGGAGGCCGTCGCCGTGCGCGACCTCATGAGCGGGCTGCGGGAGTCGGGGGTCGAGACCCAGGGGCCGAAGTCTTTCGGGCCGCGCGACGCTCAGCGCTTCGCGTCATCGCTCGATCGCTCGCTGAATGCCGCGCTCCAGAGCGCTCGCCCGGCCGCGCCCCGGACGTAAGCGACCGCGGCGTGCCGTCGGTGTCCCTCGTCTCGACCGTCTCGAAGCGCCGCCGCCCGCCCTCTCTCCGGCTGAGCCGTCGCTCGAATCGGTGCTTGCCGGGCGCCCCAGAATCGGGTCGCCCTACAAGCGATTCGCCTTTGCGGGGTTCTCGAACAGCGCCAGCCTGACGTTGGTTCCGGCTCGGCCGGGTCAGGGAGGCGTCTTGATCTGCTGGCTGAGCATCACGAACTGCCTCTTCCAAGACGTCGGGGGCGCGAGGCAGAATCCCGTCGGCGCGGGCGAAGGCGCAGACGGTCGGGAGGGAGTTCCTGCCGCAGCTGCTCGGCGCCGACTGCCTGCATCCGACCGTTCGATCGGCCCGATCGCCGGGCTGCAGCGGGTCGCGGGCGCGCGACAGCGGATCCGGCGAGCCGAGGGCCGGGGCGCTCATGACGACAGCTCATTGGCCAGGAAGGTGGCGGCGTAGGTGAACTCGAGGACGGGGCCCACTTTCGAGATGGCGCAGCCCCCGAGGCCTTGAGGGCCGATGATGAGGTCGAAGCGGCTGTCCATATAGCCGCCGCCGAGCAGCGCGATGAGCTTTTGGACGGCCGCTCCCCTCAGCTGACCCAACCCGTCGCCCCAGGAGGCGCCCGTGTCGTCGATCTCGCCGATGCCCTTCGCCTGCCCTCCTGTTCCTCTGGATGCCATCCTCACGGCAATGCGGCGCATGCTCTACCTCCGAGGGCACTATCCCACAGTCCGGCGGATCGCGGGGTCTGCGAGTGCGAGCTCAGCTGTGGGGGGCCGAGCGCCAGGCGGTGGGCGGCTCTGTCTCCGGCCGGGCGAAGGAGAAAAATCCCTCCAGATCCGGGTTAGGTCGCGCGCGACCGAGGCCCGAGGGTGTATGACAGGGCGCAATCGATCACGAGACGAGCTGTGGGCGCGCTCGATCCGGGGTCCGATCCCCGCGAATTGGCGCAGGGGATGTGTCTTCGTGAGCAGCTCTGGGCACGAGAACCGAGGCGTTCGATGGCGCGTGTCACCGTTGAAGATTGCATGAGGCAGCTGGATAACCGCTTCTCGCTGGTCGTGCTCGCGACGAAGCGCTCGCGGCAGCTGTTGGCCGGTGCGCGGCCGATCGTCGAGAACTCGAAGAACAAATCGACGGTCGTCGCTCTGCGGGAGATCGCGACCGGGAAAGTGCGCTTCGACCGCAGCGTCCACGACGCCCTCGCCGGGAAGTACAACAAGGTCGAGGTGCGCCGGATGGTCTTGAGGCCGGTGTCGAGCACCGGCCCCCACAACAACTCCAACAACTCCAACAAGTTCTAGCCGAGGCTTGCGCCTCTGACCGACCGGAGCCCCGCCGAGCGGCCTCAAGGCCCCTCGAGACCCTGGAGCACCTGCTCGAGGGCCTCGTGGTCGAAAGGCTTGGTCACGTGGCGCTCGAAGCCACTGCGGAGCGCCCGGTCGCGGTCCTGGCTCTGTCCGTATCCGGTGATGGCCACCAGGTGCGGCTTCATCGAGGTATCCGCGCGGAGCGCCTGGGCCAGCTCGTAGCCGCTGATGCCCGGCAGCCCCACGTCTGAAAGCACCACCTCCGGGCGCCACGCGCGGGCGCGGGCGAGGGCCTCCTCGCCGCTGAAGCTGACCTCCACTTCGTGGCGGTCGAGCTCGAGCATCAGCCGGAGGCTCTCCGCGGCGTCCGGATTGTCCTCCACGACCAGGATCCGCCGAGGCCTCCCTCGGCGCTCGACCGGCGCGCTGGCGGGAGCGCTCGCCGGGGCTCGCGGCGCCTCCGCCCGCGAGAGCCGCAGAGTGAACGTGGAGCCACGGCCTGGCCCCTCGCTTTTCGCCTCCACTGTGCCGCCGTGCAGCTCGGCGAGGGTCTTGACCAGCGCCAGCCCCAACCCAAGCCCGCCTTTGCGCTCGCTGGAACCGCTGCCGACCTGGACGAAGGGCGAGAAGATCCGCCCGACGTCCTCGGGGATCAAGCCGATGCCGTCGTCCGCGACCAAGAGCGCGGCGAAGTCGCCTTCCGAGCGCAGCTCGATCCGGATTCTTCCCCCGCGGTCGGTGTACTTTTCGGCGTTGTCGAGGAGGTTGCCCACCGCTTGGGCGATGCGCGTCGCGTCCGCCTCGACCCAGAGAGGCTGGCCCGGCAGAAGCAGCTCGAGGCTCAGGCCCTTCGCCGTCATCCCTTCCCTCCGGTCCTCGACCAGTGCGCGCGTCGTTTCGGCGAGGTCCAGAGTCGTCCTTTGAAGGGCGATCTTCCCGCGCGAGATCCGCGAGAGGTCGAGCAGGTCGTCGATCAGCCGCGCGAGCAGCGCGACCTGCCGCTCGATCATGGCGATGGCGCGCTCGAAGGCGGGCGACCGCGGGGCCGCGCGCCGGAGCAGGAACGCCGCGTTGACGACCGGCGTCAGCGGGTTGCGCAGCTCGTGCGCCAGCACCGCCAGGAAATCGCTCTTTCGGCGGTCCTCCTCCTGGAGCGAGAGCCGGTCGCGCTTCTGCGCGTCGATGTCCGTGCTGGTGCCGAACCAGCGCATCACATCGCCTTCCTGGCTCGTCAAAGGAATGGCCCGGGCGAGGTGCCAGCGGTAGCTGCCGTCGCTCCGGAGCAAGCGGTATTCGCACTCGAAGATGTCGGCCGATTTGAGCGAGCGCTGCCACTCCTCCCAGGCCCGCTGACGGTCGTCGGGATGGACAAACCAGAGCCAGCCCTTGCCCAGTCCCTTCTCCGCCGGGACGCCGGCGTATTCGGTGGCGCGGAGGTTGATGTAGTCGAGCAGGCCGTCGCCGGGGGCAGTCCAGATGATCTGCGGCAGCGCGTCGGCGAGCATGCGAAACCGCTGCTCGCTCTTGCGCAGGCGCTCCTCGGTCCGCCCGCGCACCTCGATGTCATGTGCGAGCCGGGCATTGGCGGCGGCGAGCTCCGCGGTGCGCTCCTTCACCCGGGCTTCGAGCGCGTCGCGCGAGCGGAGGAGCTCGTCCTCCATACGCTTGCGCTCGGTGATGTCGGTGATCACGCCCATGACTATCGGCCGGCCCTCGCCGTCTCGATGCAGCGACTTGCGGACCAGCAAGACGTAGTTCCTTCCCTCCTTGTCCGTGACGCGCTCCTCGGCCTCGACTGTCCGCCCGCTCGAGAAGACCTCGTCGTCCTCCGCCCAGATGGCCGAGGCCTGGTGAGCCGGGAAGTAGTCGGGGTCCGAGCGGCCCAAGAGCTCTTCCCGAGGGGAGCCGATCAACCGGCAGCAGGCCTCGTTCAAAACGAGCCAACGGTGCTCGCTGCTCTTGATGAAGACGGGGTTGGGCAGGGCGTCCAGGACGTCGCAGAGCAGCGCCGACGGGGTCGGCGGGTCACTCGAGGACTCCTCGGCTGGGGCGGCGAGCAGGTCGACGCCGCCGTCGACGCGCTTCGCGTAGAGCTCGCACCGCCGCCGTGCCCCGCTCGCCCCTCGGCAGTCGACGACCACCCGCCGCGGCGCCGAGAGGCGGTCGAGCACGTCCTGCCGGCTCTTCTCGTCCGCGAAGAGCTCGCCGTCCAGGGTGGACAAGGCCTCGGCCGGGCTCTGGAAGCCGAGCATCCGAGCGCCCAGCTCGTCGACGGCAACCAGCGACCCACGGCTGTCCAGGCGAGCTTGCGCGAGCTCGATTCCATGCGCTTCGGAATCCAATCTCGGTCCCCCGGACCCCGCGCCGGCCCATGCTTTTCGCGGTGCGCGAGATTCGAAAATAGGGATCTCCCGCGGGGGCCGCTTTCGCGGCCGATCTCAGGGGCGCCGCAGGGCGAAGGACTTTTCCCTCGTGCAGGAGCCGTTGGCGCGGGCGGCCGAAGGGCCATGAGCTCCGCTAATCGCCGACGAGCTCGAAGCTCGCGTAGTCCGCCTCCGCGAGGCTCTTCGTGTTGTCCCCGTCGGTGACCACGCCCACGTAGAGCACGCGCTCGCCTTCGCACGGGCCGTACTCTTTCTGGAAGAGAGCGCACAGGTCGACGCTCTCGCTCTGCCAGGCGGGGCCCGGCGCGTCGGCGCGGAGGGGGATTTGCAGCAGCCCGTGCTGGTGCTTGCCCGTCGGCCCCGGGCGCGCGAGCCAGCCGAACTTGAACCCTCGTCCGCCAGAGAAGAGGGAGGGCGCGCGCATCACGACGTAGACGCTGGCCGCCATGTCCAGCCACGGGTCGTCGGTCACCGCTGGCTGGTGGAGCGCGCGCCACTTCCAGCGCAGCGCGCGCACCTTCTCGAGCGGGACGGCGCCATCGCCGAGGACGCGCCCGTAGTCGACGGCCTTGGGGCGGTTCGAGGCGTCGCCATCGTAGCGGGCATGCAGGAAGCGCAGCGGGCCCTCGCTGCCCAGGCTGTAAATCCGCGCGACCTGGTCGGCGCCGTGGCGGAGCGGGTCCGTCCATTGGAAGGACTGGGGGTCGAAGCCTTCACTCCAGAGGATGCGGGGCTCGCAGGCGACCGCGGGCGCGCCCAGGCGGAAAAGCGCCAGGAGGGCGAGGGCCATGCAGCCGGAAAAACCGAGGGCGAGGAGGAGCGGTCGGCGCATCGCGAGTCACGATAGGGGTCGGCACGCTCACCCATCAACCGGGCTCACGAAAGGGCGCGCTGCCGGTGCGCTCATGCCGGCGCTCGAGCAGGAAGAGGGCCTGGGATGCCGGCCGCGCGCCCGAGCCAGCGGCCGCGGAAGAGCCGCTGCACCGCTCGGCCGAGCTCCGAGCTGCGAGCTGCGAGCTGCGAGCTGCGAGCTGCGAGCTGCGAGCTGCGAGACGGCGGGCTCCAGGGCGCTTGCCACCGGATTCACACGCCGTGAAGCTTCGCTGCGGGTCGGCGCCGGCGAGGGTGACCCGGTGACAGGCGGCCGTTGCTCTATTTCCGACGACCGCGAACAATCGCAGCTCACTCCAAGTCCAGGTGCGGGCCTCATGAGCAAGCTCGAGGTGGTTCTGGTCGCTCTGCTCGCGGGCTGCGGCGGCACGGCGGAGCTCGTCGGGCCGGTCGACGCATCCCGCGCGAGCTCCGAGGGAGACGCCGGCGGCGGTGGCGGGCCGGACGGCGGCTCAGCCCAGGCCGACGCTGGCCGCGGAGGCGGCGGAAATGACAGCGGCGCCGGCGCCTTGGATGCCGGCGGACGCGCGTTCGACGCCGGGTTCGGCGAGGACGCGGGCGGCGCGGGCCGCGACGCGGGGGTCGGCGAGGACGCCGGCGCGCCGGCGGCCGACGGAGGCGCGCGCGGCGCAGACGGCGGGGCCGCTGCCTCGGACGCCGGCTCCCCTCCCTCCGATGGAATCTGCGACTACGGAAAGGTGCCGAGCGGCACGCCGCCCGCGGCCTGGCAGGACAGCCCGGCGCTGACGCCACTCGAGGTGAACCCCTACGGCGCCCCCAGCAAGACCCTCGCCAGCGGCTACCTGTTGCTGAACGAGGGCGCGAGCGGAGCGTCCCAGGTCTCGGTGGAAACGCAGACGTCGATCCTCCAGCGCATCAATCAGGATTTGAAGCTCGAGACCCAGTACTCGTACATCCACCTGCCGCCGTTCACCACGGGCATCAGCGGGAAGCACCCAATCGATTATTGGTTCACCAATACCGGACTGCCGGCGGACCCCGGCGCCACCGGCGACCAGTCCTGGGAAGGGCAGTACCCCATGGTCGAGACCGACTCGAACGGGATGGCGGACGCCCAGCGCTGGGACCTCACGCACGAGTTCAATCACGTGCTCCAAAGCGCCTATGGGACGATCGACGGCAATCAAGTGTCGTGGGTCCACGAATCGCACAATGACTATTTGATCCTCCGGTTGGTGGAGATGAGGAACGGCGCCACGCCGGGGCAAACGGCGCAGTTCGACCTGCCCTCGAACATCGCCTACCTCGACACGCTCGTCTACGACCAGCCGTATGTCCCCATCGAGAGCTGCGGCATCACCTCGTCTGGCGGCGTGACGGGCCCCGCCGACTACATGCAGGACAGCACCGGGTACCGCTACAACGACCTCTTCCCGCTCTTCGTCTCCCAGCGCGTCGGGCAATACGTCTACGCGGCGATCTGGGAGAACGCGAAGTCCGGCGAGCAGAACCTCCAGACGCTGACCCGGCTCATGGACAAGGCGCGGGTGCAGTGCATGGTCGCCGATTACGCCGCGCGCCTGGCCCTGGGGGACTTCCTGGAGCTCTCCACCAGCGTCCAGGAACGAGCGAGCGCCGGAATGTACGTCGCGACGACCAATCAGGACGGGTGGCTCGTCCCCTCCGACAGCAACAAGCTCCCGCGATTTACCGGCCGCAACAACATCCCCATCGCGGTGAGCTCCGGGGCGACGCAGGTGAGCGTTTCGTTCTCCCCCGACGCCGCGGGCAGCAAGGGCACGCCCGCCGATATGCGCGCGCAGATCGCCTACCGCGCCACCGACGGCTCCGCGGCATTCAGCACCCCGGTCTCCAGCGGGACCACGACCGTCAACCTGACCAAGCCCCCGAAGGACGGCGTCGTCGTGCTGGTCGTCTCCAACGTCACCATGGACGGCTACAAGTCGCCGGCCTCCTACGGCTGGGACCCGAGCGAGACCTTTGGCTACAAAGTCCAGGTTTCCGGCGGCACCCCCGCTTCGACGAGCCGCACCTATTTCTGACCCCTAGGCTCCTCGAAGAAAGCGGGTTGATGGATGAGAGCAAACGCGCAATGGGCCATTTCGGCGCTCTCGGGGGCGCTCCTCGCCCTTGGCGCAGGCTGGCCCGCGGCGGCCTGGGGCGCCAACCTCTCGGGCTCGATCTTCAACGTCCAGACAGGGAGCTACGGCGAGATCTCCTCGCTGCAGCTCGTGGGCGACGCCTTCCCGACCAATTACGTCATGAACGCGAGCAATGCGACGAGCCTCGCGGCGAGCGGTGAGCACCATTGGTTCGGCGAGCTGATGTTCAAATACCGGCTGGGCTCCGCGACCGCCTGGTCCACGGCGGAGACGAGCAACTCGGACGACGCGAGGACCGTCGCCAGCAATTCCACCTCGGTCACCGTGACCTACCAGGGCTCGTCCAACAGCAATGGGATCCGCAACTTCAAGGTCGTGGAGTCGTACTCGCTCGTCGACGACAATTTGAATTGGCAGATCACCGTCTCGAACACCAGCAGCCAGAGCCTGGAAATTGGCGACTTCGGCCTGCCGCTCCCGTGGAACCAGTATTGGTTCGCGAACGACGAGATCTACGAGACGCGGGTGCAGGTGCACTGCTTCGTCGGCAACGACAGCACCTATATCACCGCGACCCGCCCGAGCGGCATCGGCCCCTACGTGCTCATGGTGCCCGACACCGCGACTGGCGCCGGCTTCGAATACCGGGACCGGTGGCACGTCGAGGAGCACCCCGGCAGCGTCTGGGCCAAGGACCAGGGGACGCCGGCGTGGCCCGACGGGCTCAATGTCTTCTACATCCACTCGAACGCCATCAAGAGCACCGGCCGCGGGTACCTGCCGAGCACGAGCCTCACCTTGGCCGCCGGCGCGAGCAAGACCTACGCGTTCAAGCTCTTCAAGGTCACCAGCGAGCAGGACATGAAGGACCACCTGTATAGCCAGGGGCTCATCGACGTCACGGCGGTGCCGGGCATGGCCTTCCCCACCGACATGGCGGCCAAGCTCGACCTCCACACGTCGAAGGCCATTGCGTCGGTCACGGCGCAGTACCCGTCGGAGACGACGATCACCTCGCTCGGCAAGTCGGGGACCGACCACAACCTCTACCGGCTGAAGCTCTCCCACCTCGGCCAGAACGACCTGACCGTCAGCTACGGCAGCGGCGAGACGACGGTGCTCCAGCTCTACGCCATGGAGCCCGCCGGCGCGGCCCTCCAGCGCCACGCGACCTTCATCGTCCAAAAGACGCAGTGGACGGACGCGAGCGTCGACCAATACGGCCTCTTCGACGACTGGATGATGGCGGCTCAGGCCAAACGCGGCAACTTCTCCGGGGGCTGGGGTTGGGGAGACGATTGGGGCTGGACCCATGGCGAGTTCCTGGCCGAGAAGAACGCGCTGATCCCCGTCGCCTCCGAGGTGAGCGCGCTCGACGTCTACCTGGACGCCGTGTGGAATCGGCCCATCGACCACGGCACCTACGGGGTGCAGGACTGGTGGTGCCCGGCGGGCACCAGCGCGTCGAACACGAACGATTGCTATTACGACCGGGCGTTCGCCTATCCACACGCATTCAATACCTTCTTCGGGATGTATCAGATCGCGAACCTGTACCCGAGCCTCGTGCCGTATCACAACCCGGCCGACACCTATCTGATGCGCGCCTACGGCATCCTGAATGCGCTCTACAGTGGCCACGGGGACCCGGGGACGGGCTACATGGGCGAGGCGACCTTGCCCGAGATCCAGCAGGCGCTGTCGGGCGCCGGCCACTCGGAAGAGGCGAGCCGGGTGGGGGAGATCATCAACGACATCTACCAGGCGTTCAGCGGGGCCAAATACCCCTACGGCTCGGAGTACAGCTTCGACAACACCGGCGAAGAGGCCGTGTACATGTCGGCCAAGGCGAATGGAAACACGACGATGATGGGGAAGATCAACGACAAGTCCCGAGCCTGCCGCGGCGAGCAGCCCACCTGGTACCACTATGCGAACCCGGTCACGGTCTGCGGCGAGGGCTGGTGGAACTTTCAGTACTCCATGTCGCTCATCGGCGGGTGCCTCGACGACTGGCTTCGATTCCACTCGACACAGCCGGAGCTCGACGAGCGCATCAATTACGCGGCCAAGCTGGGGAGCTTGACCACCATCAACTCCGGGCAGATCGACTCCGCCGCCGCAAACCTGGGCGCGGTGGCGTGGACGTACCAATCGGAGAAGGGGAACGTCTACGACTGCAGCGCCGATTGTTACGACCAATTGCACAACGGCTGGCGCGGCATGTCGGGGGAGGCGGACCTGGGGCTGTTCGGCGCCGTCCGGATCCTCAGCGCCGACGTCGCCGTCGACCCCGTCTTTGGGCTCTTCGGATACGGCTGCGACGTCGTTTCGAGCGGCGGCTGCTACACGGTGACGCCGCGGGACGGCGTGCAGAAGCGGCTGAACCTCATCACCGAAAAGGTCTATCTGCAGCTCGACCGCGATCAATACAGCTCGGCCACGCTCTCCACCTCGAAGAATTACGTCGCCTTCACGCTGCTCAATCAATACACGGCCGCGGCGCATACGACCCAAGCGACGCTGTACGGCTTGTCGGCCGGCAAGCTCTCGGTCATGGTCGACGGCGCGTCCGCCGGGTCCGTCACTGTGGCCGCGGGCGCGCCGGCGGTCGTGAGCCTCGCCGTCGGGGCGAAAGCGAGCTACGAGGTCGTGCTCGCTTCGAACGGCGGCTCCTGCGCAAGCCCGCCGGACGGCGGCCTGGATGGCGGAGCCGCGGACTCGGGCGGAGGTGGCGACGCGGGGGGCGGCGGCGACGCCAGCTCGGGCGCGCCGGACGGCTCGAGCGGTGGCGCGGAGGACGCAAGCACCGGCGGGGTCGGCGACGGCGGCTCGGGCATGGACGCTGGCTCGCGAGACGCCGGCAAAGCGGCGAGCGACGCCGGCTTCAACGTCGGAGACAGCGGAGCCCGGCCGCAGGACGGCGGCGGAGCGGCAGCGGTCCAGGGCTCTTGCGGCTGCGCCGCCGGAGGCGCCCCGGGCAATCCGACGTTCCTCGCCCTCTTCTTCGCGCTGAGCGCGGGCGGCCGCCGGAGCCGCCGCCGCTCGCGTTGAGACGAGGAGGCAGCGCCCGTCAGCCCACCGGTCGGTCTTCGAGGAACGCGCGCATGCGCTGGTAGGCGAGGACGAGCGCGTCGTTGGGGACGTACTCGCCCTGCTGGTGCGCCTGGGAGGTGAGGCCCGGCCCGAAGTTGACCGCGTCGATGCCGTGGGCCGACAGCCTGCCCACGTCGGTCCAGGCCTGCTTGGGCAGGGCGCGGGCGCCGGTGAGCGCGAAGAAGCGCTTGAGGAGTGGGTTGTCGGTGCAGACGCGGCCAGCGGGCGAGCGGTCGATGACCTCCACGTCGGCGCGGCCGGCGACCATGGCGCGCAGCTCCGCCTCGGCCTGGTCGAGGCTCTTTCCAGGCGCGAAGCGGTAATTCAAGTTGAGCTCGAAGGACTCCGGGACGACGTTCGCCGCCCGGCCGCCCTTGGCGAGGGTGGCGCTGACCACCTCGTAGAATTCGAAGCCGTCGACCTCGACCCGGGTCCGCGCGCGGGCGCCGAGCTCGGCGAGGAGCGGCGCCGCCTTGTGAATGGCGTTCTCGCCGGTCCACGGCCGCGCCGAGTGCGCACTCTTGCCGCGGAAGGTGACCCGCGCGTGCATGGAGCCGACGCAGCCGACGTGCACCTCGTTGTCGGTGGATTCGAGCGCGAAGGCGAGGGCCGACCTCTTGAGCTCCGGCATGGCAGCGAGGACGGGTCCCAGGCCGTTCTTGTCATAGGGGCCCTCCTCGCGCTCGTAAAAGACGGCGAGCAGGTTGTAGGGGAGCGCGGCGCGGTCGAGGTCCTCGACCAAGGCCATCATCACCGCGTCGCCCGACTTCATGTCGGAGGAGCCCAGGCCGACCACGCGGTCGGCCTCGAGGCGCGGCGCGCCGTCCTTGGGGTGCGCTGGCACCGTGTCGATATGCCCGAAGAGCGCGACCGTCGGGCGCGGGTCGTCGAGCGTCCCGGCGACCAGGGTGTGGTTGAAGCGGCGCACCTGGCCGGGGAAGTGCCGCTCGGCCCAGGGGTGCAAGAAGTCGCACAGCGCCTTCTCGTCGCCGGTGACGGAGGGAATGCTGCAGAGGTCGAAGGTCAGCTTGGCCAGTCGCTCGCGCATGGCTTTGGCGCCTAGACCGGGACCGCGAAGTCGCGCAGGGCGTCGTTCAAGCTCACCTTCTTGTCGGTCGCCTCCGAGCGCTTGCCGATGATGAGCGCGCACGGCACGCCGTACTCGCCGGCGGGGAACTTCTTCACCCGGGTGCCGGGAATGACGATGGAGCGGGCCGGCACGCGCCCTTTGTAGACGACCTCCTGGGGGCCGGTGACGTCGATGATTTGGGTGGAAGCGGTGACCACGACGTTGGCGCCCAGGACCGCGTCTTCCTCGATGATGGAGCCCTCGACCACGATGCAGCGGCTGCCCAGGAAGCAGTTGTCCTCGACGATGACGGGCCGCGCCCCGGGCGGCTCGAGGACGCCGCCGATGCCCACGCCGCCCGCGAGGTGGACGTTGCGGCCTATTTGCGCGCAGCTGCCCACGGTGGCCCAGGTGTCGACCATGCTGCCCGCGCCGACGTGCGCGCCGATGTTCACGTAGCCCGGCATGACGATAGCGCCGCGCTCGATGAAGGCGCCGTAGCGGACCGCGCCCGGGGGGACGACGCGCACGCCCGCCTTGTCCAAGTTCTTCTTGAGCGGGATCTTGTCGTGGAACATGAGCGGGCCGGCCTCGGTCACCTTCATGTCGGTGAGCGCGAAGTAGAGGAGGATGGCCTCCTTCGCCCAGGCGTTGACCTGCCAGGCGCCGTCCTTCTTCTCCGCCACCCGGAGCGCCCCGGCGTCGAGGGCGGCCACCGCGGCGAAGACCGCCTTGCGGACGGCGGGGTCCTCGAGCAGGGCTCGGTCGTTGTAGGCCTTCTCAATCAGCTCGCGATACGAATCCATTGGGTCCTCGATCTTCCGCGGGCTCGTCCCGGCGAATCGGTGCAGTCAACCAACAGGCGGTCCGCGGCGCAAGGGTTTGGCGCTGGGAGGGGAAGCGTGCGCGCGGCACAGCGCCACTCCGCCGCGGGGAGGCGAAGCTTGGGTGCGGCAGCCGGCTCGAGCTAGGGTACACTACGGTGGACGTGCGCTCGAGGGAGGAGGACGCATGTGGCTCACGCTGTGGACGCATCACGACGTCGTGGACTTGTGGCCGTCCTTCGACGCGCCGCCGCCCGACGACGGGCGCGGGAGGCTTCTCTCGTTTCGAGACCCGGATGCCGCGCGTTGGATGCTCCGCACGGCGGGATGGGACTTCGCGACTCGCGACTCGATGAGGCGCTTCGCGCTGTGGACGCTCCGGATCCCCGACATCCACGACCTGGACGACTCGGGCGTGGAGGCGGAGATCGCCCGGCGGCTCGCGCGCGGGACGGTGCTGGCGCGGGCGCGCGGGCCGATGAAGCCGTTGGAGCCGAAGGTCGAAGAGCCGCCGCGGAAGAGAACGGAGGACGTCGGCCCTACGACCACGTGGATCGAGATCCAGGTCGTCTGGGACGACGACGGCAAAGGGATCGGCGATCTGGAGCTCCGGGTGGCGACGCCGGACGGTGAGGAGAAGAAGGCGACGACCAACGCCGACGGGATTCTTCGGCTCGACAAGCTGCCCCGAGGCGCGTGCTCGGCCAGCGCGGACTTCGCGGGGGCGCAGATGAATGGGGCGGTCGCGGTCGCCGGCATGGGTGAGAGGGCGGGCGGGCCGGCCAAGGGGGCGCGGAAGGATAAGCCGAAGGTGGAGCGGCTCATCGGCGTGGAGCGGCACCGGGTGCGGACGGGAGAGACGCTGGAGAACATCGCCGCGAGCGAGGCCACGAATTGGAAGGCCTTGGCGAGGTTCAACTTCGGCACGGATGACAAAGAGCAGGTCATCCGGTCTCTCTTGCACCGCGTGGGCGGGTGCTATGACCGCCAGCTCAAGCAGTGCGTGTTCAGCGATGAGGATGAGCCGGGGATCCTTTATGTGCCGAGGCCGTTTGAGCTGCGCGGGCTCGCGACGTCGGCGCGGCATGTGGTGCGCGTGCGGGAGGTCGAGCCGCTGGCGCCGTTCTTTGCGTTTTCGGCGTAGGGGGCGGCATGCGGACGCGGAGGGCGAGCGGTGCGTGGCGCGGAGGCGAGAATCCTGGGAGGATGGGTGTACGGAAGACCATTTCGGTTGGCGCCCGCGATCTTCGGGTGAGCGGATTTTCGGAGATAGATAAGGAGAGCTCGATGACTCGACTTTTCGATGTGGCAAGATTGGTCGGTCTGCATGCGCTCAGCGCAGCGTCCTCGCCGGGAATGGCCGAAGAGCTGCCGATTTGCGCTGTCGGGGAAAAGGTGACCCGTGAAAGAATGCTGGATTTTGTCCGAGAAGGAATTCTCCTGGGCGACGGAAATGAATATCGGCTGAGAAAGGACAAAAAGGGCGATCGGCAACTAGCGTCGTTCTCTCAAAAAACGCGAGAGGACGCAAACTGCGGTTGTGAGCCGCCAGGTGATCTAATTGCCAGAGTCGATGAGATCGAGTATAAGTGTCCCTACCCAGCCCTTTCAAGGTGCGTTCTTTCTCTTTGTTTTCCGCAATGCTAGCAAGCGAGCAGTGGAAACATGAGGGTGTCTTCGGTTGAAGGTTCTCGGTTGCCGCGGCTTCTTTGGACCACGTGGATGTCGACGGAACTTCAGCAAGTCAACTTCTCCAGCGAGGTCGACAAGCACCTTGGCGACCTCGCTGGTTGGGGCTGCCTGGAATACTCGCCACGCTTTGGGCGGGATCGCGATCTCCATGCCTCGCCGGGTGCCGGCGATTTCGTCGGCCAGGTAATAGGCCGATACCTCTTCTTGGATCTTTTCGGCTCCGTGCTCGGCGCGCAAGGCGGCCTTGATGACCGAGAGAACGTTGTAGGCGACCAAGGCCACACAGAACGCGAAGAGCGCTGCCTTCGGATAGCCCAACGTATTGAGCTCGCCTTCCAGGGTTGCCTCCAGCTCCTGAAATGCCAACTCGATGCCCCACCGCTTTCGGTAGACAGCGCCGACGGTTGTGCCGAGAGTATCTGGTGGGAGATTCGTCAGGATGTGAAGTTCCCGGTCGCCATCACGCGTCGCCTTCTGAAGCTTCAGGGTAATACGGCGGGCGAGGAGCGAGTTCCCGGTGTCATCCCTCAGCTTCACCTCCTGTTCCCAAACCTCGGCGCCGTCGATGGTGCCGCAGCGACGAAGACGGCCGATCGGTTTCCACGGCACATTGATGCGGTGGTGCCTGACGATGAAGAGCCCCTCTCGACGGGCGATGCCGAAGAGCAGGGCGCAGGTGCAGAAGTTGCGGTCAGCGATCCACACGTCCCTCGGCGCGACCTTCGCCAACACCGCTTCAGTGAGCGAGCGCTCCTGGGCGTGGCCATCCTCGCAAGGGATCACATCGGTTACTTGCAGGAGGCGCGGATCCAGCACGACCAATGCAAACCCTGGCAGCGGGCCCGCTGCGGTCTTGCGCAGCTCGGAAATCCGATGCTCCGTGGCCGCCAGGTGATTCCCGTCGAGGATCCGAGCTCGATACCCTGGAAGGAGTTCCGGAAGCGATGCCTTCATGCTTTCGATCAACGGAACAGTGCGACCGGCGACGTGCTTGACCAATGCCGCACCGACCCCCGGCTCGATTCCGTCGACCTTGTTGTACAGCGACTGTACCGAGACCTCAATTCGGCGCCGATTGGCTTGATAGGCGGCGTGAAGCGACGGCCGGATGCGGTGAACCACGAGGCTCATCAAGTCGACGACTGTGGAGAACAGCAGCGTCCGCGTGTATTGCGTTTCAGCGCTCGCGCCAAACACGGCATCAACATCTTCGGAGCGCAGCGCATGCTCGAGTGTCCCACGCGCCATCACGCTAATCGGGCTCTGTTCAATGAACGGAGCGAACACCTTGCCAAGAATCATGCGTTGGCCTTTCGACGGGCGCCCCGGTTTGGACGCGCCCAGGAGAGGCCAGATCCATGGCAGATTCTCAGGACCCGCACAATAGAGTCGAAATCCCGCAGCAACACCAACTACTTACGACCTTTAAAGGGCTGGTGTCCCTACCGCTGTCGAACGACTCCGTCGCAAATGCATGGCGTTGAACCAAGTGTTCTGTTGTCAGAACGTCTAACTCATTTCAGGCTGCGCTTCCTTTGCCTTGCGCCGGACCTTGTCTTCTTCAAAGATCTCGAGACCGGAGAGCGAGCCGTTGCGTACAACTGCGAACCGCAGACGGAGGAAGCTGGATACTCCCGCAAATGTGCTCTCGCTTTCCCGAGCAACCCTCGACAAAACTGGATTTTGGTAGAGGTTGTGCCTGGTGCGGAGGACCACGCGCTCTCCAATTTGTCGAAACGCCGCCTTCGCGGGCGGGTTCCGTGAAAGGATGTTCCTTTTCGAAGGGCCACCTGCCATTGTTTCGCGCACCGTTTCCGAACTTTTCTATGTTCAAGGCAAGGAGAGTGCGGCTCTGGAAGTTGCGAAGCTGCTCGAGCCGGTGGTGGGGGTTCTGAAACCAAAGGAGTGGCCGGGGCAGTGGGACTATGACGTGATTGTGGTTACTGGAACGGAGGCGGGGACCAGCCCCGAGCGGCCTGTGGAACATCAATTTGAGGATGGAGGGCTTCCGTGACCCGGTTCGCAATTCTGTTGAGTGGGCTAGTTCTTCTGATGACAATGCTGTCGGGCGCCGTTGGGGCTGCTCCACAACTCCCGATTTACTCGCTCCAGGAGAAAATATCTGGGGAAGATTTGGAGGAGTTTTTGCGGGGCGGGGTGAGGTGGGGTGATGGCAACGAGTTCTGGTTTCACAGTGACGGAAAGACTCAGCGGGTGCTCACCGATTTCTCGAAGAGCGCGATGGAGCCCGACATTTGCAGGTGCGTGCCTCCTGTGGACCGCCTTGTTAGTGCAAACGGAATCCAGTTCACCTGTAATTATCAGTGCAATGCGACCCATTCGCAGTTTGTGAGTGGCGAAAAACGAGATTTGGTTTCGGGCCGGGAAAAGTCGTTCTTGCTGCGCCCGTTGTTTGTATCAAGAGAGGCGTTTGCTTATCGCGATCAAGAGCGAGCTCGTGCCGTCGCTTATCGTTGTGAGCCAGATACGGGAAACGTGACCATATCGCGAATGTGTGCGGTGGAGTACCCGCGGCGGACGACGTTCTTTCTCGAAATAATTCCTGGAGCAAAGGACCCTGCGTTGCTGGGTGAGGTCAGGATGCGACTCCAGCAGATGACGGGCGACCTCCGCGAGGATGCCTTTCTGTTTCAGGGGCCGCAGGCGAAAAAGCCCAGAACGGCCTCGGAAATATTCTTCGCTAACGAAAGAAGGGATGCGGCGGAAAGGATTGCTCGCTTGCTTGAGCCAGCTGTTGGCAGAATTGATGTTAGGCCGTGGCCCGGCCGATGGGACTATGATGTGGTCGTGGTCGTAGGGGCAAGAAAGCTGGCCGAAGGAATGCCGAGCGCGGGCCCAAATTAGCCGTAGTTCAAAGTTGTCCGTGTTGTTGGCGTCGGGAGGCCTGGGTTTGCATCGGGGGAAGTCTATGGCTGAAAGAGTCTGGTTTGAGCGCGAGATGCTGTGGCGCGTCGCGGCGGAGTTTCGAGAGCCCTGGGAGTATCAGATTGACGAGAAGAAGTGTTATCCAGGTCCCAGCTATCCGGAGTCGTGGTTGCTCCAGGCCTCGAAACGAAAGCTAGGATTTCCCGGAAATCCAAATACAGATGAAGGGAAAGAGACGCTTGAACGGTTCCTGGCTAGAGAGCGAAGGCGGCGGGCCACGAATTGCTGCATGTTCACGGAGGCAGTTATCATAGGCGCAGCTATGGAAAGTGATAGTTCTTTGTCGTGGACTGCCCTGCGGCATCGATACGCGATGATAGCTCCGTTGAAAGACGAAAAATTCCCACCCTTTTCGCCAATGGTGGCATACCAAGAAGCCGGCATGGCCATCACGGCCGGACCCAATGAGCGCCCGCGCCCCGGCGAATGGTGCATCTGTCAGAACTCCCACCACTCCTTCTTCATCATCGACTACGACGAGGAGACGGACCTCTGTCTCACGCTCGAGGCGAGCACATTCCGCCATCAGATCAAGCCCGGAACCGGCTTCGTCGGCCATCGAGGATACTTCGACGATGCACAGAGAAAGAGGATGGAGTGGGGCAGACAGATTGGAGCCGAGCGCCCAAATGACTGGGTGGCGCTGCTCAAGAAGCAATACCCGAAGAAGCTAGACAAGAACTGGGGCGATGACCCTCACTGGGAGGCGATCAAGGCAGAAGGCGCGCCCATGAGTTTCGCCCGCCTCAACCTCCTCACCTCAACCATTTCGATGCCCTTCGAGCCCGACGGGAGCCCTCAGCGCCACTACTACCGAAACGAAAAGCTCAAGAACGGCTTCTTCCCCGTGGGCAAGTACCGCGCCATTCACACGGGGGTTCACGTCCTGCCGCCGGAGTCGGAGGCTCGTTCCCCATCCCACAAAGTCCGCGCGCTCGCGCCGGGCCACATCGTGGCGCTGCGGCTCCCGGCGTTCCCTTGCTATGACTCCGAGCCTGCGCCCGCTGCCTCTGATGACGATGCAGACACGGATGATCCCAACGAGCTGTGCTACATGCTCATGGGCAACCACAACGGCTTCGCGCTCATCCGGCATATCGTCGAGAAGGCGCCGCCGCCCACCGTGCAGAAGAGCGATGGCGCTCAGTCATCCTCCGAAGCCGGCGTCTTCTACAGCCTCTACTTCCACCTCCGCGCCCCGAGCTTCGCCCCCGGCGCGGGAGACGTCTCGGAGCGCGAGGTCGCCTGGCTCAAGCGGCTCATTCAGCGCTTCGGCTCGGTGACCGTTCTCGATCCCGCACGAGCCGACCTCCACGGCAAACGCCGCTGGCTGGCGAAGGACGAGAAGGTCACGAAGCCGAAGGTCGTCGAGGGCGGCGTCTACGAGGTCTTCAAGGAGGACCTCAGCGCCAAGGAGGTGCTCGACCTCTCCGCCAATCCGAAGCCACTCGTCCTTCTGCGCCCTCCTGAGCGCGACCTGAGCGAGCTCTACTCCCGCCTCGAGGCCGGGGAGGTGGTCACCTTCAAGGAACCGTACCTTTGCGTCGACAAGGGAGACGTCGTCGGAATCGTCGACGGCGAGAGCGGCTTCGGCTCCGGCTTCGTGCACTGGGAGGTCCTCACCCCGGGCGAAGGCAGCATGAAGAAGCTCCTGTCCTTTCTCAACGGATTGCTCCCGAAGGAGGCTCAGCTGCCCGATGACTTCTTCGCGGAGGTCAAGGAGAGCCAAGAGGACAACTTCTTGGAGGCGAGCGAGCTCAAGACGCTGGTGAGCAAGCTGCCCGCATGCGACGACGACGAAAAGAATCTGCACAAGGAGTACGGATTTTCGGTGCGAACCCTTCGCGAGATGCTCGCGGTCAAGCCGCCGGAGAAAAACCAGGCGGACCACCGACTCGCCTTCGACACCCGAAAAGCTGCCGCCAAGGGATGCTTTACGGCCGACCTCCGCGTCGCCAACTACCAAGACCTGGTTCCCGACGGCGACTATTCGCTGACCGTCGCGCTTCAGGGAGGAGGATTCGAATCAGAAAGGGAGATCCAGTACAAGGCCAAAAAGGGCGAGCCGGTGGTCATCCCCATTCAAGTCCCGGGCGGCAGCCAGCTCTACTCCATCAAGGCCGCAGGAAAGATCTTCACCGACCCGGACCCGGCGCCGCCGAGGCGAGATGGACCCGAAGCGCTTAAGAAGCAGCTGGCGCTCTTTCAAACCCTCGCCGGCGCGCGGTGGCGAAACTGCGTCGTCTCCCACCTGAATGAATGGACGAAGGAGGGCCTGAAGGCGAGCCTCAAGATGCGCGTCCAAAACTTCGAGTGGATTCCGCCGAGCTTGCGGAAATCGGAGTCCGCCGCTGCCGAGCTCCCGGACGACAAGGCGCTCGACGCCTACGTGGACGCGGTCTATTGGTGGGGCAAGAATGCTCCGAAAGGGGAAGAGCACGAGCTCTTCGGCAACGGTGAGGGCCAGCTCCCGGCAAATTCCAAGACCGAGAGCGTCAACCCAATTACCCTCGCCTGGCTCCTGAGAATTCTCGAGAACGCCAAGGCCATCCGGATGAGGCCCTTTAGCCCTTGGCGCGCGAAGGAGGACGAGGAGGTCGCGTTCCTCGCTTGGGAAGGCTCTTGGAACCAAGGGGTGAAACGGTCGGTGGGGAGCGCGCTCGCGTGCCTTGCCGTCCAGAAGGTGGATTCAGGCGATAACAAGACGCCGATTCGAATGCTCTTGAGCGCCGAGGGCTCGAAGGCGCTCGAAATGGCGCGGGGGACGTTCGAGAGCGGCCTCTTCCGATGCGCCGTGCCCGAGCAGATCTGGGGCAAGTTCAAGCTCGCTGCGGCAGAAAACCCCAAAGCGGACGCGACCGATGACAAAGCTCAGGCCTCCGCGAAGGCCCTCACGCTGCCAGGCGAAGAGGCGCGCGACGACGCCCTCAGCCTCGAAGTGTTTGCGCCGGTGTTGAAGAGCTTGACCGTCCTCTCCGCTCCGAAGGGCGATTTCAAGGCCGTCCTGCAGCTCGAGCGCGGAATGCCGCTTCAGCTGCGCGGGTGGATTGTCTTCGCAAGATGGGAGGGCAGCGATGCGCCGCCCGGCGAGCCGACGCCTCCCTCTCACAGCATTCCGTTCACGGCGGTCCCGAGGCAGCCGTTCCCGAAGGGGATCGTGGTGAAGGACGGCATTGTCGAGACTCTGCCGCCCGGCCTCTGGCTGACGGGAAGATTCACGACCGACGAGTACCTGCGGGCGGCGGCGCCGAAGAAGGCGCGCGTCTCCGCGAGCCTGGCGCTCGCCGTACAGCGGCTGCGGGACTCGACGGGAGGCCGCGGCCTGGCGCTGAGCGCGCTCGCCGAGAGCGGCTTGGAAATCGATATCACCCTTCAGCGCTTGCCAGGGGGTGCCGGCAAGCAGCCTGAAGCCATGGCGAAGCTCTGGGAGTTCTTCGACGGCTGGGTAGATTCGGCGACTCTGGCTGCAGCGGACGGTGGTGTTCGTCTCGACAAGTCGGCCGCCGACCAAGCCGCCCGCGAAAAGGACTTGCCCAAGCTCCACCTCGTCGATGCGCGGGAGGCGGACGCCCTGGGCGCCCTCGAATTTGCTTTCGGGAGCGCCGACGCCGTCTTCGCGGCTGAAAGGCTCGGGAAACCGGATCAGGCCATGGTCGACTTGCGCGTCGGGGTGCGCATCTACAACGGAGCCGTCCCGCCGCCGTCGCCGGCCGCGCTCATCGTCCCTGGAAGTCCGGGCGTTGGGCCGGCGCCGGTGGCCGATGACTGGAGCGAGATCGCTCAAAGCGCCCTTGGCGAGCCGCTGATCGCCTGGGCCGCTGAGCCCATCAAGGTCGCGGCGCTGCCGCACGCCAGCGCCTCGCGGCTCGAGCTCATTCCAGATGAGCCGAAGGCGAAGATCGTCGTCGAGCTTCTCGGCGGGGACGATGCCTATTGGAAGGCGGCGCAGCCGTCCATCGTCGTCGAGAGGCACCCGGAGATCGCCAAGTCCGCGCTGGCGAGCCCTCAGGGGAGGCGTCAGGTCGCTGTGGCCTTTTTGCTGGACGCGGCCCGAGACCCAACGCAGCTCAAGATCAAGCTCAAGGTGAAGCAGGGGAAGTATCTGGGCAAAGAGTTGCCCGAGAAGACGTTCGACCTGCCGCAGTTTTCCTATGACAACAGCGGCCGAAAGGCGAGCTGGGACGCGCCCGAAGGCGGAGCCGGGCAGCTCCAGGCGAACAAAGACCACGAGCTCGAAGTCAGGCTCAAGACCACCGGCATTTCGGGAGACGAGCTCTTGGAGCTTCTCCAGGTCGAGACGAGCGCCGGCCAAGAGAATGAGATCGCCTTGGACGGCGTCGCTTACGCCTCCAAGAAGGCCATCGTGCTGCAAAAGAAGACCCGCGCCTTCGGCCGGTGCGACCGCGACGGGCTCTTTCGCGCGATGCTCAGGTTCCTGCACGTCAAGGGCTACGCCGAGGGGGCGACCCTCAAATTCAAGCTCGTCCTTCGAAATGCGAAGGGCGAGCGCCTCGATGCGGCCAAATTCTCTTCTCCCGTGCTCGACCTGACGGTGGCGGCGCCGGAGTCGGCGGCGCCGGCGGCTTCAGGCGGGTAAACGGCGTCAAGCTCTATTAGGAGGCTTCATGACCAGCCCTCAGGTCTCCGGCGAGGCCGCTCTGTGGAGCGGCGCCGAATACGAGCTCGGCGCCACCGCGTACCCGGAGCTCGGGCTCGAGCTCGCCCTGGCGAAGCATGAATGGAAGTCGATGAAGGTGAAGGACTCGCAAGGAAAGGAGGGCGAGCACCCGCGGAGGCGATTGCTGATCGAGGTCGCGGGCACCGCCGAGAACGCGCCGGACGTGCTCTCGTGCGCCGTTCTATGCAGGCACGTCGAGCGAACGATCATGGGGGCCAAGGACCTCGCGGCAGCGCCCCACGACGCGGGCAACTTCGAGCTGAAGAAGGGCTCGGATGGCCGGCGCAAGCTCGAGGCGGACATCGACGTCCTCGAGGCGGGATTGGTCGGCGTGGGCAAGCTGCAGCTCATCATCAAGCCGGATTTCCCGCACGCGGGAGCGATCGCGCTGAAGGAGACGATCGATTTCGATTGCGCCGTCGATCTCAAGCTCGACGGGCTCGCACTGGGGGCGACGGCGGAGATCGGCGACGCTGCCCAGCTCAAGCCCGTCATTGCCAAAGAGCTGACCGAGCTCTCGGGCTTCGAGCTGCTGGCCAAAATTGCAAGAAAGCGCGGCCCGGGGGTGAGCCCATCCGAAGTGGAGGACTTTCGCTGGCCATCCCGCTCCGAGACCAGGGACAGCCTGGGCGCGCGCCGCTGGCGGGTGGGAACCGCCTATTCGGGACCCGACGACGATGAGCAGGGCTTTTGCCATCTCACCTGTATGGAGGCGGACCAGAAGGGTGACTACGAGTGCGAGCTGTCGCTCGAGGCCTCGCTGGACGCGGGGGCGCGCTCCGTCGCCCTGTGGAGCCGCGCCTTTAAGCTTCGCCGCCCGGTGCTCGAGCGCTTCGAAGTGAAGACCGAGGAGCTCGAGCCCGGGAGCCGGCAGATGCACGAGGCCGTCGACGAGGGCGCTCCGCCGACGGCGCGGAAGAAGGTCCGAGTCAGCGGGAAGATCGCCGGGTGGAAGCCAGAGGGCCTGGGCTGGGCGGTGCGGGTGACGCTGTGGGGCGCCCGGGCCGACGAGTCGGTCGACGTGCACCCCTTGGCGGGCAAGAAGGTCGCATCGAACGCCGGACCCGCGCCGGCCCGCCTCCTCGCGGAGCCCCTTGGCAAGCCCATATCGGTTCGCCTCGGGCCGGGCGGAACATTTGAGGAGAGCACCTCGCTGTGGAAGCTTTCCGCGCCCGAGCGCGAGAGCAAGGCCAGCGATCACTTTGCGACGCTGAGCATCGACGCGAATGTCGCGAGCAGCGCCGCGCCTGTTCCTGTCACCGAGGTCGCGTCGGTGGACTCGGGCAAGTTCGCGCTCGTAGACCCCGACGAGCTCTTGGAGCAGGCCGACTCCAAGCCCCGCAGCCGCTCGGGGATAACCGAGGTCTGCTCCGAGCTCGGGAAGCCGCGCCCGTGGATCTCCTGCGTGCCGCACATCGCGGCGATCCACCCCAAGGTCCGCGGCGAGACGCTCTGCTTCGAAATTCACCTCACGGGCAAGGCCCAATATTGGCAGAAGCAAAGCTTGCAGGCGGCCGTCTTCCTGGACTCGCCTGCCGATGCGAGCGGGTCACAGCCTCCGCTCCTCGACTTGCCGCTGGTTGCACCCAAAGACCGGCCGCACGTGCGCGAGGCCAGCGTCAAGATGTCGGACCCGAAGATCCTCGGCAAGACCATTCGGGTCGTCGTTCAAAAAGGCGGCGATGAGCCACAGAGCCTCGAGCTCCGGTATCGATGCGCGCCCGCGCTCGAGCACGTTCACAGACACGAGCGCGAGGACGGATCCTGGCGGGTGTCGTGCGGAACCAACTTCTTCCCGACCCACGTGGACCCCAATGTCACCACGCGCGAGACCGCCCGGTTTCAATTCTATGAGGAGATGCTCGACGCCTCCAATGCGCCGCACGCGGTCGCGCTCGGCTATTGCGGATTTCAATACGACATCAAGAGTGGCCACGAGGGCCTCGTCTCCTCGGCGGGACTGCTCGCCGCGCGAGTCGGGAGGCCGGGGGTCATTCGGAACGCTCCCGGGAAGATCGTCTTGCGCGCAGAGGTCGCGGGCGCGGGCGGACGGGCGCTGGGGCTGCCGGTGACGGCCAGCGAGGTCCTGATCGGCGGAAAGCCGCGCAAGCTCTCGTGCATTCTCCGCTTCGGCAGGTGCGTCTCGCGTCAATTCAAATGGCGGCTGAGGGAGGTCGCCGGGGAGCTGGCGGCGGTCGTCCCGGACGGACCGGGCCGCGACGACGTCGCTGACTATTTGATGGTCGCAATGGCCTTGGAGACGTATGCGTCGTTCTTGCCGGACGTCGAAAGCCAAACGCCCACCAAGGCGCTCGGCCTGGCCCAGTTCGTCGTCAGCGATGACAAGAAGATCGCCCAGTTGGCTGGCGAGGGCAAAATCGACGAGCTGAAGAAGGCCGGCTTCTCGACGGAGGACTCGCGGCGCGCCGCCTACCGGGTGGAGCTGGCCAGGATGACGGCGGTCCAGCAGCTCGAGCAAGTGAAGAACTATTTCATGCCGCTGGTCAAAGAATACCGGCCCATGGACCTGGAGGGCTACTACCTGTGCGTCTTCTACCCGAAAGCCAATCAATGGCCCCCGGGAACAGTCGTCGGCGACCTCAATGCCGCGCCGAAATCTAGGCTCAGAATGACCGCCGAGCAAAACAGGAGCCACTGCGACGCTGCGACGGGGAAGCTCACTCGCGAGAGCGTCGCTGCCAACGTGCGGGTGTGGGCCGCCAAGGGTAAGAGCTGGGAGGCGGACATCGACGACGACGACGTCAAAGAGCATCCTGAGGCAAAGCAGGGGCAGATGAGCCGGATGCGCCTGCCTTGATCTGAGCAGGTGCCGCGGCTCGTTGGCGCTTGCGTCGAAGGGGCGCGGCTGATAGTGAATTGAGCTACACAGAACACCGCGGTTTCGGCGCGTGCGTGGAGGGCTCATGGCGTCCAACGACGAGCAGCTGCTCGATAAGGTGCAGTACCGCTTCCAGGGGCCGGGGTCGTGGCGCGTGCGGCGCTTCGAGCTCACCGAGGAAATCGACGCGCCCTACGACTGCAGCGTCGACCTGGTGAGCGAGGACGACCAGGGCGACCCGGCCAAGCTTTTCGGGGCCTGCTGCACCCTGGAAATCGCCCGAGGGAGCCTGAAGCGCCGCCTCAACGGCGTCGTCCTCAGCGTCGTCCACCAGGGCACCATGGCCGGGCACGTCGGTGCCCGGATCAAGATGGGGCCGGCGCTCCAGCTCGCCTCTTACGGCGAAAGCACGCGCATCTTCAAGACGGGAATGACGGCGCCGAAGATCATCGAATCGGTGCTGGACGACCCCGCGCGCCGCTACCACCGGAAGTGCAATTCCCAGCTGACGGAGCAGGCGGTGCCGCGCGAGGTCTGCGTCCAATATCGCGAGACCAACCTCCAATTCGTGCGCCGGCTGATGCAGGAGGAGGGCATCTCGTTCTATTTCGATCAGTCCGGCGAGGACGAGGTGCTGGTGTTGGTCGACAGCAATGACTCCTTTCCAGATTGCAAGACGCTGGACGGCAAGCCGGTGCCCATCGCGGCGTTCGGGGCGGTCGCGGGGCACCTGGAGACGCTGGCGTCATTCGAGTCGGTGATGGAGCTGGGGCCGACGAAAGTTTCGGTGCTGCAGCAGGACTGGACCCGGCCGGCCACGCCTTTCACGGCCATGTCCCAGGCGAAAGGGGACCCGCCGGCGTGGGAGGTCTACGAGCCGGGCGAGCGGCCGGTGCCGCTGAGCGGGTACGACTCCGGGAAGGAGAATTACACGCGCGAGCATTTGAAGGACGCG
Source organism: uncultured delta proteobacterium (assembly GCA_963772225.1). Taxonomy (GTDB): domain Bacteria; phylum Myxococcota; class Myxococcia; order Myxococcales; family UBA5297; genus CAVYWD01. Next base: position 109,009 of record CAVYWD010000004.1, read on the forward strand.
GCGCAGCTTCGGCTGGAGGGGCTCCAGGCGCGGCTGGCCTTGCGCCGCGGGTCGAGCAACGTCACGGGGCTGACGGCCGGCATGAACTTCGAGGTGCGCGGGCACCCGACGGGCTCGGAGAACCAGAAGTACCTGGTGCTCAGCGCGCAGCATATCGGCGTTTCCGAGGAGGACGCGGTCTCCGGCGAGCCGGGGGTTCTCACCGAACGCGAGGGCTACCGGAACTGGATCACGTGCATTCCGACGAGCATTCCTTACCGGCCGGCGAGCGTGCGGCGGCCGGTGGTGCAGGGCATCGTGGCGGCGACGGTGGTGGGCCCGGACAGCGAGGAGGTGGAGCCCGACGTCCATGGCCGCGTCATGGTGCTCTTCCATTGGGACCGCGAAAGGCGGAGCAGCGCCGAGAGCCCGTGCTGGGTGCGGGTGGCGCAGTCGTGGGCGGGCAGGGGCTTCGGCACGCTCTTCATTCCGCGCATCGGCATGGAGGTCGCGGTGCAGTTTGTGGAGGGGAACCCCGACTGGCCCATCATCGTGGGCTGCTTGTACAACGGCGACAATCCGCCGCCGTACATGCTGCCGAAGCAGAAGACCAAGAGCGGAATTCGGACGCGAAGCTCCCGCGGCGGCGGCGGGGCGAACGAGCTGCGGTTCGAGGACAAGAAGACCGAGGAGGAGATCTATCTCCACGCCCAGAAGGACTTGAACGAGGTGGTGGAGCACGACCGGGACGCGAAAATCCATCATGACGACCACACGGCCGTCGACAAGATGCAGACCCTCACCGTGGGGAAGGACCGCGAGAAGACGGTCGAGGGGAATGAGACCATCGAGGTCAAGCTCGAGCGCAAGACGACGGTGACGAAGAAGGTCACGGAGACGTTCCAGGACGAGCACGAGCGGAGCGTGAAAGGGCCCCAGAAGTTCACTCTCGAAAAGGACAAAATCGAGCACATCAAGGCAGGTTACGAGCTCACCACCGACAAGAAATTCAATCTGACGCAGGGCGGGACGTCGCTCACGTTCGCCGATTCGAAAGTTTCGCTGGACGCCGCAGGGGCGATTCACGTGAAGCGCGGGCCTGCGGAGGTGAGCATCGACGACAGCGGCAAGGTGGTTGTCAGCACGCCCCAGGGCATCAGCCTTCAGTGCGGCAGCAACAAGCTCGAGCTGCTCCCCAGCGGAATCGAAATCAATGGAATGAAGATCGCTTGCACCGCGGGACCGGCCACCCTCGAGCTCGGCCCTGCGGGCGCGAAGATGTCGGGTCCCATGACCACGGTCGAGGGCACCGCCACGTGCAGCGTCAAGGGATTGATGGTGAACGTCAACTCTTAAGGGGTGGCGGACATGCCAACAGCCTCTCAAGCCATCCAGCGACGCCTGGACCTGCTGCAGGACCAGTGGACGCTATTCGCCACGGACCCGAAAGCGCGCCTGCTCCGCTGGGTCGTCGCGCCGGATGAGGTGAGCCTCGTCCAGGCATTTTGGGACAAGGAAAGCGACGAGCGCGCCGCGGAGACGCCGGATCTACTTCTGAGGCTGCGGAGTAGATTTGAAGATCCAGAGGGGCACGGGTTGTTGCTTCGCGCCGAATTCCTGGAAATGCTGGACAAGGCGGAAAAGGCGCTGGCGGAGGAGGGACCCCGGACCCGCTGGACCTGCCCCTCCCCGGTCTCGGGCGCGAGCGATTTGCAGGCGCTCGTCGCCGCGCTGGAGGCGTTTCGAGCCGCGCATGCTCCCAAAGGAGGCGTGGTTGGCGTATGGCTCGACCCCGAAGCGGTTGGCGATGAAGGGCTGTATGCGCTCTGGTTGCAGCAGCTCGTGAAGGCGGCTCCCGGCGGTTGTCGCTTTGCCGTCCTCGATGACCGCGCTCGGCCGGCGCTGGAGGGGCTGGAAGGCGCTGACCCGGAACAGGTGCACAGCGCCGTGGCCGACCTCGATATGTCGGCGGCGCAGGAGGAGATCTCGCGTCAGGGTGGGGACCTCGAAACTCCCGGTGGGCAATTCCGACACCTCTTCGTCCGGATGAGCAACGCGGCGAAGGAGCAGGACGTGGAGGGGGCGGTGGCGCTGGCCGACCGCGCCGTCGCGATCGCGGAAGAGCAGAAATGGCACGCGCTCGCGGCGGCGGCGCATATGGCCGCGGGAGGCGTGCTCGCCACCGGCCAGCCGCAAGGCGCGCGAGCGCGCTATGGGCTGGCCGAAGGCTTGGCGATCAGAGCCGAGGAGGAGGGCGACGCGCAGAGCAGGCGCGTGCGCCTGGCCGCTCGATTGGCCAGCGGTGCGGTGCTGATCTCGACGGGCGAGCTGGCCGAGGCTGCAGCGTGGTATCGCGAGACGGTACCGGTCGCGGAGGCCGTGGAGGACGCTCGGTCGGTCCTCGACTGCTGGAGGCTCGCCTCGTATTGCTACGAGCAGAGCGGCGCAGTCAGGGAAGCGTGGGAAACGGGGCTCGCGGGCTTCGAGGTCGGGCGAAAGCTCGATTTGGAGGCAAGAAAGGCCTCGACCCTGCCCTACCTCGCGGAGGGGCTGATGCGCATGACAACCCGGCGGCCGATGCGCGACCAGGCGCAAGGAATGGAAGAGCTCATCGTCGCAACCTTGGGCCGCGATTGGCGGCCGGCAGCCGCATCGGCGCAGCAGCCGGTCGCGGGCGCGAGGGGGCGATAGATGCTCGCGCTCAAGCACTTCGACCCGATCATCGGCGTGGACGTCCACATCGTCCAGCCGCCGGGGCCGGTGCCCCCGGTGCCGATTCCGCACCCGCATGTGGCGATGGTGTTCGACCCTTCGGACTACCTGCCGTTCATCGGAGCCACGGTCAAAGTCAATGGAATGATCGCCGCCAAGGCGGGGACGTCCGGGCAGGCCGCGCCGCCGCACATTCCAATGGGCGGGGTGTTCGTCAAGCCGCCGACGAACGAGAGCCAGGTATTCATGGGGAGCGCCACGGTGCTCGCCGACGGCAAACCGATGTCCTTCATGGGCGTGCCGGTGCTCACGTGCCAGGACATTGGAATGCCGGCGCCGCCTCGCAAGGGCAAGACGCCGCCGAAGACGTTGATGCTCCCGGTGGGGGTGGCGCTGTCCATCCCGAGCGGCCCGCCGGTCATGGTGGGCGGCCCCCCGACGATCGACATGATGGGGCTGGCGCTCTCGGCGGCGAAGCTCGCCGCGGGGCCGGCGCTCGGGCTCCTGAGAAAGGCGGCGAACAAGAGCAAGCGGCTTGCGCGGGTGATCAAGGCTGCCTCCGACCGGGCCCACAAGGCCGCGGAAAAGGCGATGGCGAAGCTGGGCGTCGGAGACAAGGCGCGCAACGCGGTTCATCGAAAGATCTGCAGCCTGACCGGTCACCCGGTCGATGTGGCCACGGGAAAGGTGCTGACCGAGGCGGTGGACTTCGAGATTCCGGGGCCGATTCCGTTTCGGTGGGAGCGGGTCTGGTACAGCACGTCGACGCGCCCGGGGCCGCTGGGCCATGGGTGGCATCACCCGTATGATCTGGCGCTCATCGAGACGGTGGGCGCGGTCGCGGTGCGCATGCCCGACGGGCGCGCGACGGCCTTTCCGCCAGTGGCCGAAGGCGGGGAGAGCTACGACCGGAAGGAAAAGCTCACGCTCCTGCGCGACAAGCGCGGGTACGCGCTGCGCGATGCGGAGGGAATGATCTTCCGGTTCGCGCCGGGCATGCCGGAACAGCCCTGCCGGCTGCAGAGCGTGGAGTATGGAAGCGGGAATCGAATCGCGCTGGCGTACGACGAGAAAGGTCGGCTCAGTGCGGTGACAGACTCCGGCGGGCGGCGATTTGATTTCGTCAGCGACGCGTCCGATCGAATCGCGTCCATCGACGGCCCGGACCCGAGCGCGCCGGCGGCGCGGATGACGCTGGTGCGCTACCGCTACGATACGGCCGGGAACCTGGCCGTGGTCCAGGACGCGCTGGGCCAGCAGGCGACCTTCGAATATCGAGGGCACCTGCTGGTGAGGGAGACGAATCGCAATGGGCTGTCGTTCTATTTCAAGTACGACGGGGTCGACGAGAAGGCGCGGTGCATTCGCACCTGGGGCGATGGCGGCATCTACGACCACAAGCTGAGTTACCACGTCGAAGCGCAGGTCACGACGGTCGAGGACTCGCTCGGGCACAAGACGATTCACCACCATCAGGACGGCGTGGTCTTCAAGACCGTCGACGCGCTCGGGAATACAAGCCTGACCGAGCGCACGAGCTCCATGGAGGTGGCGAGCGAGACGAATGCCCTGGGGCTGAGGTCGGCGCACGAGTACGACGACCGGGGGAACGAGGTCGCCCGAACCGAGTACGACGGCACGGTGACGCGCTTTGCGTATCAGGGCGACCGACTGGTGGAGGTGACCGACGCTGTCGGCGGGAAGTGGTGCATTGAGTACGATCGCCGAGGGCAAATTGCCAAGCGCACGAATCCGCTCGGCCAGTCCACGCGGTACTTCTACGACGAGCGCTTCCTGATCGGCGTGGCGGACACAGCGAACAACGGAACGACGCTGAAGTACGACGCGGCCGGCAATCTCGCGGAGGCGATCGCTCCGGACGGGACGAAGAATGAATGGGAGTACGACGGGCTGGGACGGCCGGTTTGCGAGATAGACGCGAAGGGCAATGTTCGCCTGAAGAAGTATGACGCGCTTGGGAGGGTGGTGCAGATTTCGGAGCCGGACGGGAATGTGCGGCAGCTGGAGTACGACCGGGAAGGCAACGTGGCGCGGGCCAAGGACCGGCACCGGGACGTGCGCTTTCGGTACCAGGGGATGAACAAGCTCGCGTCCCGAGAGGAGGCTGGGACGACGGTCAAGCTCCACTACGACACGGAGGAGCGACTCGTCGGGATTCAGAACGAGCACGGCTTCGTCTATCGCTTCGAGCTTGGGCCGACGGGAGACGTGGACGTCGAGACGGGTTTCGACGGCCTGCGGAGGGAGTTCAAGCGGGACGCGCTGGGACAGGTCGTGGAGATGCTGCGGCCCGACGGCCGAGTGACGAAGTATGTGTACGACGCGGCCGGGCGAGTGCTGGTGGCCGCGCAGCCCGACGCGAGCAGCCATTGGTTCAAGTATCGGCCCGACGGCGAGCTGGTGGAGGCGATGAACGGCGTCGTCACCGTGAAGCTCGAGCGGGACGCGCTTGGCCGGGTGGTCAGGGAGCAGCAGGGCGAGCACTGGGTTGAGATGGAGTACGGGCCGACGGGCCCGCGGGTGAGAATGAGGTCGTCGCTCGGTGCCGAGCAGGAGATCGAGCGCAACGAGATGGGCGACGTGGTTGGCATCCGGGCGGGGCGATTCGCGGCGAGCTTCCAGCGCGATGAGCTGGGTTTGGAAATGCACCGGGAGGTGAGCCTGACGGCGGGTGAGGCGCTCGCGGGTGGCGAGACGATCGAGGTGAGCTGGAAGCGGGACCGGGTCGGCCGGCCCATCGAGCAGAGGCGGCGCACCCAGGCGGCCGGGGAGACGACGCGGCGGTATCGGTGGGACGTGGATGACCGGCTGAGGGAGATTCGGCAGAGCGGGGCGAACGGGTTCTGGACGTCGGAGTACGCGCACGATGCCGTGGGGAATTTGCGCGCGGCAAAGCACTCGCACTCCGGGGGCAGCGAGGTCGAGCTGCGCATGCCGGATGCGGTCGGCAATCTGTTTCGCACGGAGGCGCGGACGGACCGGGAGTACGGGCCGGCGGGGCAGCTGCTGTCGGCCGAGGGGCCGAAGGGCGTCACGCGGTATGAGTATGACGCGGAGGGGAACCTCGCCCGGAAGATGGAGTCGGATGGGGGCGAATGGGAGTATCAGTGGGATGCGGCGGGAATGCTCCTCAAGGTGGTGCGGCCCGATGGCGGGGTCGTGGAGTTCGGGTATGACGCGCTTGGGCGGCGGGTGTGGAAGAAGTTTCAGGGGAAGGTGACGCGGTGGATTTGGGATGGGAATGTTCCGCTGCATGAGTGGGTGGAGGAGACGGGGAAGGCTGGCGAGAAGGCGCGGGCGGCGGCGGTGGCGAAGGGTGAGGCGGGAACGCGGCAGGAGCCGATTACCTGGCTGTTTGAGCCGGAGAGTTTCGCGCCGATGGGGAAGGTAGTTGGCGACTCGGCGTATGGCATTGCCACGGATCACCTCGGGACGCCGATCGGGATGTACGACGGCGAAGGGGCGGATGTCTGGACGGCGGAGCTGGGGAGCCTATGGGCAGGTGCGAAAACTAAGCGGGCAGAAGGAGGCGTGCCCGTTTCGATGGCCGGGGCAGTATGAGGACCGGGAGACGGGGCTCTATTACAATCGGTTTAGGTATTATGACCCGGACTCGGGAGAGTATCTAAGCCAGGACCCGATTGGGCTTGACGGCGGTCTATCCGTTGTTTCGTACGTGGATGATCCCTTGGTCCACACCGACTTCCTGGGTTTGAGCGCGACTTGCGGCTCCCCGGCGCTCTCGGAGAAGAAGAAATTGATGTCGCAATGGGGCAAGGGCACGTTCCAGACTCGATCGGCCTCGGTCCGTTGGCATCTGAACAAGCATGGAGGCGAGGTCGGGGCAGATAACGCCTGGACGTATCTTCGAAAAGCGAGTGGTTTCGATCAGAACCTGCGAGGGGCGATCCCCAAGAAGCTCGAAAATGGCGCAACGCGGTTTTCGAAGGCCGGGAAGTACATAATAAAGGATGCTAATGGAAGGATTTTGTCATTCGGGCTAGCGAGGTGAGAGTCATGGGAAAAAGGGAAGATCTGTGCAGTGCTGCCGATGAGATTGAGCGCGATTATCGTGGGCTCAATGCTCCGTTCCCATACGCTGACTGTCGGAAGCTGCTTAGTCGCTTTCCGGAGCTGCCGAGAGAGCTAATCTCTGACCTCGATTACCACTTCTCGACGATTGCCGGCTATGCAAGCCGAGGACGGCGCCTTCTTCGACTCAATGGGGCTGACCTCGAACAAGCGAGGAACGCAATAGCCAGAAGCTTCTTTGAGAAACACCAGGAGTATCGTATTCTTGAGGCAGAGATCGCAGTCGAGACGACCCCCGACCTCTTTCGGGAGCTGGAGTCGACCGAGAAGATTCGGATGAAAATTCTGGAGCTGCTGCGAGCGGCCCCGGCACCGGGGACATGTAATGAAGCTTGAGACACCGCTCGCTCCCGGGATTCAAGCTGGGCCTACGCCTTCGGTCAACAGGGGGTGTTTGGGAGGATAAGGTGAGTTGCGTTGAATTGTCTCAAGAGAAGCGAGACTTCGCATCGCCCTTTAGACGGCTGGTTGCAACGGGATACTATGATGGGCCGACAGAGGGGTTTCTGGAGTGCGACTGTGCTAGAGGCGTGTTTCGGTTTGAGCTGCTGGACTGGGACAAGGATTCAGGACCTCAGGGTATTTCAGATATCAGAGCTGCAGGGAGTTGACTTCGCTGCTCTTGTGGAGGCGTTGTCGAGGAAATGTGTTCCGCGGTGGCCGACTTGGGTGTTGATGGGGAACGAGGTCTCCGCTCTCGCGCAAGTCCTGGCGGAGGTGCCTCAGTGCTCGCAAGTACTGGGTGTCGCGGTGACACAAGAGCTTCTGGGGACAATCTTGTTGTGGCGTCCTGGGGTGGCATTGGATGTGCGTGGAAATTGTGACGGTTCCCTGCTGCGGGATTTGGGTGTCGCAGCCAAGTCTGAATAGAGGGTGTCTCTTGAGCGTGGTCATACTAATCTCAGTCAGGACCCAATTCTTTTGGCGGGTGCGGGCGCGCGCTATGCTTAGTGCGCGAGCCGATGTCTTGGACACTGTTGTCAGACGCCGGCGTGGTGAGCGACGAACGAGGCGCTCCTTGACAATGGAATAGCAGCACGCCTCGTCGAGCGCACGAGCTACCCTAAAATGGCGAGCGAGGCGAACATCCTCGGATTGCAATCGAGGCACGAATACGACCAGCGGGGGAACGAGGATCGCCCGAACCGAATACGACGGCGCGGTGACGCGCTTTGCGTATCAGGGCGACCGACTGGTGGAGGTGACCGACGCTGTCGGCGGGAAGTGGTGCATTGAGTACGATCGCCGAGGGCAAATTGCCAAGCGCACGAATCCGCTCGGCCAGTCCACGCGGTACTTCTACGACGAGCGCTTCCTGATCGGCGTGGCGGACACAGCGAACAACGGAACGACGCTGAAGTACGACGCGGCCGGCAATCTCGCGGAGGCGATCGCTCCGGACGGGACGAAGAATGAAAGGGAGTACGACGGGCTGGGACGGCCGGTTTGCGAGATAGACGCGAAGGGCAATGTTCGCCTGAAGAAGTATGACGCGCTTGGGAGGGTAGTGCAGATTTCGGAGCCGGACGGGAACGTGCGGCAGCTGGAATACGACCGGGAAGGCAACGTGGTGCGGGCAAAGGACCGGCACCGGGACGTGCGGTTCCGCTACCAAGGAATGAACAAGCTCGCGTCCCGAGAGGAGGCTGGGGCGACGGTCAAGTTCCACTACGACACGGAGGAGCGACTCGTCGGGATTCAGAACGAGCACGGCTTCGTCTATCGCTTCGAGCTTGGGCCGACGGGAGACGTGGACGTCGAGACGGGTTTCGACGGCCTGCGGAGGGAGTTCAAGCGGGACGCGCTGGGACAGGTCGTGGAGATGCTGCGGCCCGACGGCCGAGTGACGAAGTATGTGTACGACGCGGCCGGGCGAGTGCTGGTGGCCGCGCAGCCCGACGCGAGCAGCCATTGGTTCAAGTATCGGCTCGACGGCGAGCTGGTGGAGGCGATGAACGGCGTCGTCACCGTGAAGCTCGAGCGGGACGCGCTTGGCCGGGTGGTCAGGGAGCAGCAGGGCGAGCACTGGGTTGAGATGGAGTACGGGCCGACGGGCCCGCGGGTGAGAATGAGGTCGTCGCTCGGTGCCGAGCAGGAGATCGAGCGCAACGAGATGGGCGACGTGGTTGGCATCCGGGCGGGGCGATTCGCGGCGAGCTTCCAGCGCGATGAGCTGGGTTTGGAAATGCACCGGGAGGTGAGCCTGACGGCGGGTGAGGCGCTCGCGGGTGGCGAGACGATCGAGGTGAGCTGGAAGCGGGACCGGGTCGGCCGGCCCATCGAGCAGAGGCGGCGCACCCAGGCGGCCGGGGAGACGACGCGGCGGTATCGGTGGGACGTGGACGACCGGCTGAGGGAGATTCGGCAGAGCGGGGCGAATGGGTTCTGGACGTCGGAGTACGCGCACGATGCCGTGGGGAATTTGCGCGCGGCAAAGCACTCGCACTCCGGGGGCAGCGAGGTCGAGCTGCGCATGCCGGATGCGGTCGGCAATCTGTTTCGCACGGAGGCGCGGACGGACCGGGAGTACGGGCCGGCGGGGCAGCTGCTGTCGGCCGAGGGGCCGAAGGGCGTCACGCGGTATGAGTATGACGCGGAGGGGAACCTCGCCCGGAAGATGGAGTCGGATGGGGGCGAATGGGAGTATCAGTGGGATGCGGCGGGAATGCTCCTCAAGGTGGTGCGGCCCGATGGCGGGGTCGTGGAGTTCGGGTATGACGCGCTTGGGCGGCGGGTGTGGAAGAAGTTTCAGGGGAAGGTGACGCGGTGGATTTGGGATGGGAATGTTCCGCTGCATGAGTGGGTGGAGGAGACGGGGAAGGCGGGCGAGAAGACGCGGGCGGCGGAGGCGGCGAAGGGTGAGGCGGGAACACGGCAGGAGCCGATTACCTGGCTGTTTGAGCCGGAGAGTTTCGCGCCGATGGGGAAGGTAGTTGGCGACTCGGCGTATGGCATTGCCACGGATCACCTCGGGACGCCGATCGGGATGTACGAGGCGAAGGGGCGGATGTCTGGACGGCGGAGCTGGGGGCCTATGGGCAGGTGCGAAACCTAAGTGGGCAGAAGGAGGCGTGCCCGTTTCGGTGGCCGGGGCAGTATGAGGACCGGGAGACGGGGCTCTATTACAATCGGTTTAGGTATTATGATCAAAAGCCGGGGGCTTATGTCAGCAAAGATCCGCTCCCGTTTCTGGTCCGATCTGGATTTGATGGAGCCGCTTCGATAGCAGTGTTCATAGGGTATGTCCTCGAAGAAGATGAGTACCCGGTAGGGCCTGGTTGGGTTGTGCGTGGCATGGGGCAGTATATTTATCCGTCCGAACCCATGACGTTGTCGGATGTGTTTGGCCTAATGTCCCGCCTGGGCGGAAGCGGGTTGCCTCGGCGGCATTTCGCCTTGCATAGCTCTCGGAAGGCGGCGCTGGAGGCGGCAGGGCATGATGCAGAACTGCATTCACCGCACTCGGCTCGAACCTCCCGCGGACAGCGCGCCCACTTCCACCCGGCTGGTAGCCACGAGCCGGGCGCTATCAATGTGCACCATGCATTTGGAAAGGCAAAGAGGAATCTGCGACCGGGCGAGGCTGCCAGGAAGAAGGGTCATTGCAAATGAGAAAGGATGCAGAGCGAACCGTCAAGAATATGACTCGCATGGGGATGGCCTTTGTCGCGCTGGATGACAGCCAGGCCGCGCCGTTATGGAAGGAATTGGCCGAGAACTACGTCGAACCGGGGAAGCGCGACAGATTCTGGGCTCTCGTCAGCCGAGCTCCAAGACGGCGCGAGCTGCTAGACTATTCCAAGTTCCTGTGTTCAAGCTTTGCTTCGGACGCGAGAGCGAGCTTGCCGTTGATGGTGAATGAGTGGCTCACGTCTAATGGGGCACATCCAGCCTGCCACAGATTTGACCAGAGAGCGACGGTTCCTGTCTGCATGATTCAAATGCGCTCAGTGGAGCCGTCGATGGTTGCGTCGTGGCCAGGTCTCTTTGTGGAGTTTGAGGCCGGGCGAGCTTTGGCGGTTGGTCTTGATGGTGAACGGACGTTCTGTGACCTTCGAGTTAAAGCGGGCTGTTGACGGCTGCGAAAGCAGAGGATCGCATTGCGCGCTATGTTCGCGCAACAGAAGCGACTCCAGATGACCGCGAATTTAGGTCAGGAAAAATTTCGAACTATCGCGTGGCTTTTTGGACGCAGTGTATGCGAGACTCATATCGAAACCCTCGGAGTTCGCGTACCTTTGTGCAGCCCTTGATTCTGACGAGCTGGCTGAATGTGTTCTTGAAGATTATGTGCGCAGCCGACTGGCAAAGGCGCAGGTGCTCTGCGGCCTTGCTCGACTGCCGAGGCTCTTTGCTGCACTTCCGAAGACGGGAGGTTGGCAGGAGGTTGTAGTGCACGGTTATGGGGCTCGGCTGTTGAATGCGTATCCGCAAAGACGCTTCGCGCTCGAGGAGCTAGTGCCGCTCGGCGTCGACGCTGACCGGCCTGCGGCTCGCGCGCTTCTTGGCAGCGCGCTCGAGTCAAAGCAGCTTGCCTCGGAGTCAAAGATTCGCTTGCTCCTATTGCTTCCAAATGACTCGACCCTCAAGTGGCTGGTGGAAAACGACAGGGAGTGAGGCTTTCGCCGAAGAGGAGCTTCGAAGGTGGAGCAAACCGGGCGCGGTCCGGCCCATCATGCGGTTCGCGCATGGGACGACATTCCGAGGCTCTGCGAATTTCTCATCCACCAGTTGCCGAAAGACGCCGGTGTGATGAGCTACTGCCGGGAGCTCGTCCGCTCGGTCCAGAATGACAAGAGGCAGGGGCGCGAGGCAGCGCTTTCGGCGCTCAAAGAGGAAGAGCAGGAGAGCTCCAATCTCGGACCCGACGACTGGCGCCGGGCCCTCCTCGAGACGAAGGCTGACCGGAAGGCGGTGCTCCGCCTGTGCCGCCTGTGGGCACAAAGCGCGGGCATCCGCCAGTAGCGAAAGCGCCCCCGCCTTGTTAGCCTGAACATCCGTATGGGCCAACGAACCGGCAGCGCCAATCTTCCTCTCCACGGCGGCCACGTCCCCGAGTGGCTCGCGGGCCGCATGGCGCGCCTTGGCCGCGTCATCGCCGAGGCCATTGTTCTCCACTACGGCCGCGCGGAATTCCTGCGCCGTCTCTCTCACCCGTTCTGGTTCCAGTCCTTCGGCGCGGTGATGGGCATGGATTGGCACTCGTCGGGCATCACCACCACCGTGCTGGGCGCGCTGAAGCGCGGGCTCGCGCCGGTCGAATGGGAATTGGGGCTGCACGTCTGCGGCGGGCGCGGCCGCCACTCGCGCAATACGCCCGACGAGCTCGCGCGCATCGGCGAGCGCGTAGGCTTTGACGGCGCCGCCCTCGCGCGCGCGAGCCGCCTGGTCGCCAAGGTCGACAGCGCCGCCGTCCAGGACGGCTTCCAGCTCTACCTGCACGGCTTCATCGTCGCCGACGACGGCCGCTGGGCCGTGGTGCAGCAGGGCATGCGCCCCGAGCGTCTCCAGGCGCGGCGCTACCACTGGCTCTCCGAGGATCTGAACAGCTTCGTGGACGAGCCGCACGCCGCCATCGAGGGACGCTCCCAGGGCCTCATCGTCAACCTGACCGACCGCCGGGCCGAGCGCTCGCGCGCCGCGCAGGTCGAGCTCGCCGCGGGCGGCCCCGACCGCGTGGTGGCCGCGCTGAGGAAGCTCGCCCCCGCGCCTCGGCCCGAGCCGCAGCTCTTGCCCCACTTGCAAATGCCCGCGCACCACCAGGTGACCGAGGCCGACGTGGTGACTCGCCGGTTGCGCGGCGCGCTCGCCGCTGCCGCCGAGCGCGGGCCCAAGGACTTCGAAGAGCTCTTGCTCACGCCCGGCGTCGGCGCGCGGACGGTCTTCACCCTCGCCAGCGCGGCGGAGGTCATCCACGGGGCGCCTTGCCGCTTCAGCGACCCGGCGCGCTTCTCGTTGGCGCTCGGCGGCAAGGACGGGCACCCGTACCCGGTGCCGCTCGAGGTCTACGACGAGACGCTGCGCGTGCTGCGGCACGCCGTGGACCAGGCGAAGCTCGGCAACGACGAGAGGCTTTCGGCGCTGAAGCGCCTCGACGCCCAGGCGCGAAGCCTCGAGGGCGCGCCGGGGACCAGCTTCGACGAGCACGTCGCAAAGGAGCGCGCCGCGTCCCGCAGCTTCGGCGGGCGGACGGTCTTCGGCCCGGCGCCGCTCGAGGGGCAGGCTCGCGCGCCCGCGGGACACAGCCGGAAGAAGGCCGCCCGGCGCGTCGGCGGCGCCCAGCTCGACCTGCCGGGAATGCCCAAGAGCAGCGCTTGAGGCGCTGCACGGGCCACTCCCCCGCGGTACAATTGAATCGGACGGGCTCGAGGTTCAGGTTGAGAGAAGGGCAAGGCTCATGAAGAACATGTCCTCGGACGCGCTGAGCTCCCTCCCCATGGAGATCAAGCTCCTCGTTCGAGACGGGGTGTACGCGCTCTACACCGTGAGGGACCCCTCGGTCTCTTTCGTGCTGGTCACCAATCAGAACCGGCGGTATTTCCTGTCGCGCGCGGGCGATCTTTTGGAGGAATCGGGGTCGGGCGCGGCGGGCCTGCGCTTCGAAGACGCGGTGTCGTTTCCCGACCTCTCGGACGACCAGGTCGTCAAGCTGAACTACGGCTAAAGCACTTGCCCATGGACAGAAGGGTCATCGCGCCGCACAACACGTGCTGGGCGTTCGTGGCGAGCTCGGTCGAGCCCCGGCATTTGAGCGACATCGTGTTTGCGGTCGACGTGCTGCGAAAGCGCGGCGTGCCCCAAAGCCACATCCTCATCTTTCTCGACCACCCGGCGCCGGAGCCGCATCTGCACCCCTACGGGCTGACCGCGCTCCACAAATTGGCCGAGCTGCCGTCGCGCCTGGGCGCGGCGCAGGGCTTCGAGAACCTGGTGGTGGTTGTCACCGGCCACGGGAGCAGCGAAGGCGTCGGCCACGCGCGCGCGACGCCCATCAGCCCGGAGGCGGTCCTCTCCGCCGCGCGCGCCACGCCCGGCATCCGGGTGGCGGTGCTGGTCATCGGCCAATGCTTCGCCGGCATCTTCAACCTCACCGACGCCCGCAGGGCGCCGGAGATGGTGCTCCTGGGCGCGACGAACCTGAACCCCAGCCTCAGCGCCATGGTGTCGCTCACCTCGCCCATTTTGCAGGCGGACGGAACGCCCGGGTTGAAGACCTGGCAGGCCAACATCTTCCTGCTCCATTTCTTCAACTGGTTGCGCTCGCCGATGGACCTCGACGGCGACGGGCGCGTGACGGTGGTCGACGCGTACAAGTTCGCCGGCTGCGCGTCGAACGACCACGTGCGGCAGTCGAAGTGCGGGCTGTTTCTCAAGGCGCGTCTGCAGGCCACCGCCCTGGAGCGCGCCCAGGCCAAGGGCGACGTGCCGCCGCACCTGCTCGAGGCCATGAACCTCACCCTCCAGCTGACGCTCGAGATGCTCTACCTGCACCAGGAGCCGTGGATGCTCCACGCGGACCTGGGGCGAAGCCTCCTGTTCGCCTGACCCGGATTCGTTGCGAAAGCTGCACTCGGCCTTCAGAGGAGCGTCGCGCCGAAGGGCGCGCGCTTGACCTCCGAGACCGCGCTCGGGATGATCATTCCACCTTAGCGCGGGCGAGAGCCGCTCGCTTCATGAAGGACGAAGGCTCGCGATGCCGGCCAGCCCCTCACCCTCGCAACCGCCCGTCTCCCTCGCCGCCAAGGTGCTCGTCGCCGAAGACGACCCCGTCACCGCCCGAATGATCGGCGACATGCTCGAGGGCGCCGGCTTCGCGGTGGTCCTGGCGAAGGACGGCGCCGAGGCGCTCGAGCTCGCCGGTCAGATCGAGCCCGACGCCCTGGTGCTCGACGTGATGATGCCGGTCTACGACGGCTTCGAGGTCTGCCGCCGAGTGAAGGAGGACGCGCACTCGCGCGGGCGCCTCGTTCCCGTGCTCATCCTCACCGCCCTGGCGCACCGGGACGCGCGCATCCAGGGGCTGACCCTCGGGGCCGACGACTACCTCGCCAAGCCCTTTCACCAGACTGAGCTCGTCCTCCGCGTCAAGGGCCTGGTCTCGACCAAGCGCCTGTTCGACGACATGGCGCGCCGCTACCACAGCGCCGAGCGGGTGGGCCAGCTGCAGCGGGACCTGTCCACGTTTCTCATCCACGACTTCAAGACCCCGCTCGCGGCCGTCCAGGCGAGCCTGCAGCTCCTGGAGGAGCGCCTCGGGGCGGCGCTCGACGACGACTCCCGGGGCTTCATCGAGGACGCTCGCAGCGCGTCGGGTCGGCTCTTCGACCTGGTCAACGCGGTCCTCGACGTCCACCGCCTCGAGGAGGGCGCGATGCCGGTGCGCTGGGAGCGCCTGGACGCAGAGGCGCTGCTCGCCGACGCCGCGGCCGAGGTCGCCGCCTCGCTCGCCCTCAAGCAGGTCGAGCTCCAGGTCTCGGTCTCGCCCGCGGGCCTCGCCTTCGAGGGCGACCGCGCGCTCCTCCTGCGCGCCCTGAGCAACCTCCTGTCGAACGCCATCCGCCATTCGCGGCGAGGCCGGCCGCTCCAGCTCTCGGCCCAGGTCGAGGCGACGCCCTCGCGCGTGCGCCTCTCGGTCGCCGACGAAGCCAAGCGAATCGACCCGGCCCACCGAGAGCTCATCTTTCACAAGTTCGGGCGCGTCGAGACCCCCGGCGTCCTGACTCCGGGGCAGGGGCTGGGCCTCACCTTTTGCCGGCTCGTCGCCACGGCGCACGGCGGGGCCGTCTGGGTCGAGGACGGCCCCATCGGCAACTGCTTCGTGCTGGCGCTCCCTGCGCGCTCCTGAGGTGGAGTGTCGCGGTCGCGGCGGGCCTGCGCGAGCCCGCCTTCGCTTGGCTGCGGCGCCAAGAATCCGCGCTCGAGGGTGAGCGCAGGCTACACTCCAGGCCATCAGAATCGCGGCAAGGCTGGCCCTTCCGCCCCGCGCCTCTTGGCCGCGGCGAAGGCCGCCTAAGTCGCCCAGACGCAATGGAAGAGAGGGTTGCCATGGACGCTCGCACCTCGGCGATGCAAACGCCCGCCGCGGCCCAGGGCCGGAATCTCATCGAGCTCCTCCTCGCCCGAGGGGCGAGCGCCGACCGTTGCGCGGCGCTGGTCCACTCCAAAGAGCGCTTCGTCGAGGTCCCCTGGGGCGAGCTGATCCACCGCGTCCGCGCCGCCTCGGAGGCCCTGGTCGCGCTCGGCATCCAGCCCGGCGACCGGGTGTGCATCTTCTCCGCCACCCGCCTCGAGTGGTGCATCGCCGACTTGGCCATCGTGGGAGCCGGCGCGGTCACCGCGCCCATTTACGCCGCCAACACGCCCTCGGAGGTGGAGCACATCGTCAAAGACAGCGGCGCGCGCGCCGTCTTCGTGGACCACGACGCGCCGGAGAACGGCGCCGGCGGCCGGTGGTCCAGGCTCAACGCCCTCGCGGCGCGCCTGCCCAATGTGGAGCACTTCATCGGCTTCGACCTCCCGAGCAATCCGGCGGCGCGGCTCGTCTCCCTGGCCGACCTGGAGGCCCGAGGGCGCGCCCACCTCGCCACCCGGCCGCACGGCCTCGAGGAGCGCTGTCGCGCCATCGCCCCCGAGGACCTCGCCTGCCTCTGCTACACCTCCGGGACCACCGGCGTCCCCAAGGGCGTGATGCTCACCCACGGCAACTGGACCTACCAGGCTCACGCCGTGGCGCAGGCCGGCCTCATGGCGCAAGACGACACGGTGCTGCTCTTCCTGCCGCTGGCGCACTCGTTCGGCAAGGTGGTAGAGGCGGCCTGGCTGGACCAGGGGTTCCCTCTGGCGTTCGCGCGCGCTCCGGAGACCGTGGTCGATGACGCCCAGGCGGTGAAGGCCACCGTCCTGCCCGGCGTGCCGCGCGTCTTCGAGAAGGCGTACGCCAAGGTGGTGGCCGACGCGGGCGCGCAGCCGGGGGCGAGGGGCCGGCTGTTCCAATGGGCCATGCGCCAGTTCGACGAGCTCGCCGCGGCGCGCACCCAGGGCCTGGAGGGCGATTCGCTGCAGTGGCGCCTGGCGCGGAAGCTGGTCTTTTCGCAGCTCCGCGAGCGGATGCGGGCGCGCTTCGGCGGCCGAATGCGGGTCTTCATCTCGGGCAGCGCGCCGCTCCCCCGGCGCGTGGGGCTCTTCTTCGAGCAGTGCGGCCTGATCATCCTCGAGGGCTACGGCCTCACCGAGACCGCCGCGCCGACGCACGTCAATCGCCCCAACTTCAACAAGCCAGGGACGGTGGGCCCGCCCCTCGTGCGGGTGGAGACGCGCATTGACGCCGACGGCGAGGTCCTGGTGCGGGGCCCGCAAGTCATGAAGGGCTACTACGGCCTGCCCGACGAGACCGCGCAGGTGCTCGACGCCCAAGGCTGGCTGCGGACTGGGGACGTCGGCAGCCTCGACGAGGACGGCTGCCTGCGCATCACCGACCGCAAGAAGGACCTCATCAAGACGAGCGGCGGAAAGTTCGTGGCGCCCCAGGAGCTGGAGACGGCCCTGCGCGCCCATCCGCTCGTCAGCCACGCGGTCGTCATCGGCGACAGGCGGCCGTTCGCCGCGGCGCTCGTCACCGTCTCGGAGGAGGGTGCCGCCCGCTGGGCCGCGCAGGCGGGCAGGGCGGGCGAGCCCTACGCCAAGCTCGTCCAGAGCCCCGAGCTGCGGGCCGAGCTGCAGGCCGCGGTCGACGCGCTCAACCAGGGCCTCCCCTCTTACGCCAAGCTCAAGAAGCTCGCCGTGCTCGACCAGGATTTCACGGCGGGCGGCGGCGAGCTGACCCCGAAATTGTCGGTCCGGCGAAAAGTGGTGGTGCAAAAACACAAGGCCGTCATCGACGCCCTCTACGGTGGAGAGGCCTTGGAGTAGCGCCCGGCAGATGGACGACACGCTCCAGGTGCCGTAACCTGGCGGTCTACCATTCCTGTGAGCGAAACGCTGCCTTCGAGCGCCCCGCGCCCGCGACTGTCGAGGCTTCCTTCCGTGACTTCCTCCAACTTTCTGCGGGCGCCGGCTCCACCTCCGCCGAACGGAGGAGCGTTTGCGGAGAGCTTGGCCTTCGGGAAATACCGGGTCGTTCGCGCGCTCGGGACGGGCGGAATGGCCCAGGTGTTTCTGGCTTCGCTCGACGGCCCGGACGGCTTCTCCAAGACCTGCGTCATCAAGCGCATTCGCCCGGAGTACGCCCGCGACGAGGCGTACGCGCAGATGTTCGTGAACGAGGCCAAGGTGGCGGCCATGCTGAGCCACCCCAACATCGTGCACGTCTTCGAGTTCGCAAAGGAGCAGGGCACCTATTTCCTGGCCATGGAATACGTCGCGGGCGCCTCTATCGAGCACATCGTCCGCGCCGCGCGAGCGGCCAACGTCCCGCTCGGCCCGCGCACCGCCGTGGAGGTGGGCATCCCCGCCGCCAACGCCCTGGCCTACGTCCACGCCTTCGCCCCGGACGACGGCGGGGCTCCGCTCCACCTCGTGCACCGCGACATCACGCCCGGCAACGTGCTCGTGTCGCGCGAGGGCACCGTCAAGCTCGCCGACTTCGGCGTCGCGCAGAGCACCATGACCAGCCAGAATACGGCCGCGGGCGTGGTCAAAGGCAAGCTGCCCTATATGTCGCCGGAGCAGGTCTCGGGGCTGCCGCTGGACGGGCGCTCCGACGTCTTCTCCCTGGGGATCATCCTCTACGAGCTCATCACCGGGCACCGGTTGTTCAAGGGCGACTCCGTGGGCGCCACCGCGCTGGCGGTGATGCGCGGCCGCATCCCGCCGCCCAGCCAGCTCGTGCCCAATGTCGCCCCCGAGCTCGAGCGCATCGTCATGACCGCGCTCGCGCGCGACCTTCGCAAGCGCTACCCGTCCGCCCATGCCCTGGCGGCGGACCTGGAGGCATTTCGGGCCTCCCAGTCGTGGAGCACGGGCAGCAGCCACCTGGGGACGCTGGTCACTTCGCTCTTCACCCGGGACCTCGTCTCCCCGGCGTCGACCGCGGTCAACGCGTCCAGCTTGTCGCGAACCTCTCTGGCGGGCGCCTCGACCGAGGCCGTGGCCTCGGCGGTGGGCGTGGCCATTCCGCCTGGCGACGGGGAGGGCGTGGGCGGCGCCTATGGCCTCGAGCCGGCGGGCAGGGCGGTCGAGCTCCTCCCCGACGAAGATTTGGAGATCGTCGACGGCGGCCTCGGGTCGCCGGAGCCCATCTCGGCCGCGGCCGTCGCCGGCGCCGTGGCATTCACCTTGGCGGGAAGCGCCGTCTTCTGGTACCTGGTCCTCCGATAGCCCATGAGACAGCGAAGCCTCATCCTCCTCATCGTGGCGCTGGGGGTCGGACTCAACGCGATCGCCTACGCGCTCTACCGCGGGCTCCGGGCGCGGCCCGAGGCGACCTGGGCCGCGCCCGCCGACGCGGGCGGCCCTTCCTCCGAGCAGCGCGACGCCGACGAGCGGGGCCGAGCTCGGCGGTCGGAGGGCCTCGCGGCGCTCGAGGCCGGGGAGTATGACCGCGCGGAGGCGCGCTTCTCCGAAGCCCAGGCGCTGATGGGCGAGCGGGCCAACGTCGCGGACCTCCTTCGCATCACTCAGGACCTCCAGGCGAAGGCGGCCGCCTCGAAGGCCGCCGCCGCTGCTCCCGCGAAGGCATCCGCAGAGGTCGAGTCGCCGCAGGCGAAGCTCGCCCTTTCGCACCCTGCCCCCGCGCGGCCTGCGCCTCGCATGGCGGCGTTCCGCTCGCCTGCGCCCGGGCCGTCGGACGCGGCGCCGTCCCAGGGCGTCCTGCTCATTTCGACCACGCCGCGCGGGCTCCTGGTGCAGCTCGACGGCGCGGCGCTCGACCTCACCCCGGTCCGCGTCTCGGTCAAGCCGGGCGCGCACAAGGTGTCGCTCTACGACGGCGAGCGCAGGCTCCTCGAGACCACGGTGCAGGTGGGCGAGGGCGAGGTGGCGACGCTGCGCCGCGACCTGAGCGCCGAGCTGGCCCTGTCGGCCGCCCAGAAGCCCGCCGCGGCGCCGCCCGCGGGCGCCCCCAGGCCGACGGCGCCCCCTCCGGCAATCGGCATCGCGCCGCCCAATCCGGCCGCCGCCCCGGTCGCGCTGCAAAAGGCCTCGCCGGAGCCCGCTTCGGCACAGGCGCTCGCGGCCTTGGCCCAGCCCGAGCGCGGCGGCCTGGACGTCACCTCTCCCGGGCTCTACGCCGAGGTGTGGATCAACGGCCGCTCTTACGGTTTCCCGCCGGTGGCGGCGCGCAACCTCCCCGCGGGGACAGCCGAGGTCGAGGTGCGCGTCAACGGCGCCGTGAAGCGAAGGGCCAAGGTGGTGGTCCAGCCCGGGCAGGTCTTTGCGCTTAAGGTGCGCTAGCCAACGGTCGCGCGCGAGTTCGAACGGGGCGCGACTTCGAGAAAGAGAGCCTTCGACGATGCCCGCCACGCACTGGTTTTCGGCAGCGGTCCTCGGCGCCGCGCTCGTGGCCGCTCCGGCCGCCGCGGCCGAGGGCGCCGACGAGAGCGACGCCTCGGCGCCCTCCGCCGCCGACGAGTCTCAGCTGACGAGCCAGGTCGCGTCGTTCGCCGTCACCCGGCTCAAGAATTCGCCGGCGGTGGTGACGGTCATCTCGTCCGAGGAGATCCGCGACTCGGGTGCGCGGGACCTCGTCGACATCCTCTACCTGGTGCCGGGTTTCTTCGTGGGACTGGACGTCCAGGGCGTGGTGGGCCCCGGCTTTCGCGGGCTGTGGGGCTACGAGGGAAAGATCCTGCTCCTCATCGACGGCAAGGAGATGAACGAGCTGATGTACTCGACCGTGCAGCTCGGCAACGAGTTTCCGGTCGACCTCATCGAGCGCGTCGAGGTGGTGCGCGGCCCCGGCTCGGTCATCTACGGCGGGAACGCGGAGCTGGCGGTCATCAACGTCGTCACCCGCGGCCTGCAGGGCGCCACCGACGTGATGGTGGGCGGCCAGTACGGGCAGCTGCCGGGCGGGTCCAAGGTCAGCGGCGCCTACTCGCGCCGCAGCCTCTCCGCCTCGGGCCGCTATGTCTTCGACGACGTCCCGGGCCTGAGCGCCTTCGCCTCCGCGTCGCTGGGCCAGGGGCAGCGCAGCGCGCGGCAGCTCCAGGCCTCCGAGACGGTGTCGATGCAGGGGGCCTCGGCCCTGGACCCCTCGGTGGTGCAGGTGGGCGTCGGCTACCGCGACGTGCAGGCTTCCTTCCTGTACCACCACCTGGCGACGACCTCGCTCCTCGCCGGCGGGAACGCGGTCTCCTCCACCCCCACGCCGACCGCCTTCGACTCCTACCACGCCGAGGTGGTGGGCACCTGGCGGCCCACCGACCGGGTCGAAGTAACTCCGCGGTTCAACTTCACCTATCAAAAACCCTGGTACACGGGGGACCCGCAAAACGAGGCCTACTACAACAAGACCGCCAGCCGGACGCGAGGGCGGCTGGTCGCCCGGTGGGCGCCCTTCGACGGGCTCCAGCTCACCGTGGGCGGCGACGCGACGTTCGACCACGGCGCCAGCCCCAAACCCTGGGTCTTTCTTCAGACGCCGTTCACCACGCCGTCGGGCCCCTCGGAGACCATCGACTACCAGACTTACGCCGCGTTCATCGAGCTCTTCTCCGACAACCCCATCGTGAACGTGTCGGCGGGCGCCCGGTACGACCACAACAGCGCCGTCGGCGGCGCGGCGGTGCCTCGCCTGGTCCTGCTGCGCAGCTTCGGGCCGCTGCAGCTCAAGGGCCTCTTCAGCCTGGCGTACCGTTGGCCGGGGTTCGAGAACATCAACGACGGCGTCCAGCTCAAGCCCGAGAATACTCGGGTGCTCGAGTTCGAGGCGGCCTGGGACATCACCCGAAAGCAGCGCCTCTCCGCCAATGTCTTCGACACCCGCATCAGCAACCCCATTACCTATTTGACCAACGGGGACACGGACATTTATCGAAACCTCGGCCAGATCGGCACGCGGGGCTTCGAGGCCGCCTATCGCATCCGGGGCGACTGGGGCCACGCCCAGGCCACCTATTCTTTCTACGCGCCCTCGGCGATGGACAACGTCGACAACTACCTCGTCCCGGGCCGCGCCAACGAATTCCTGGCGGCGCCCGCGCACCGGCTCACGCTGAGCGGGGCGTATCACCCGCTGCCGTGGCTATCGCTGGGCCCCACGCTGATCATCCTCGGCCCTCGCTACGGGTTGACGCCGACCGACAGCGCGTACGACCTCATGGAGATCGGCTGGCAGGCGCTGACCAACTTCGAGGTGCGCGCCCAGGATGTCGGGGCGAAGGGCCTGGAGCTGAGCCTGGGCGTCTACAACATCTTCGGCGTGGACTACCGGTTCCTGGTCCCGTACACGAGCGGCACGACGCCCATCCCCGGCATGGACCGCGAGGTGCTCTTGCGCGTCAGCTACCTGTTCGAGCCGTCGGGCGGCTGAGCGGCCCCCAAACGTTGACCGCCGAATCCTCGGCCGGCCGCGCGGCTCTCCCAGGCCATGCGAACCACCGAGCGAACCGACCGGATTCTCGACGCCGCGCTCCAGGGAAAGGCCCCGGAACGCGCAGACTGCATCCACCTTCTCGGGCTGCCGGAGACCTCGGCCGAGGTCCGCGAGCTCATGGCGGTGGCGGACCACGTCAGCCGTCGGCGATTCGGGAACGAGGCCGTGCTCTTCGGCCAGATCGGCGTCGAGACCGCGCCGTGCCCGGCCGAATGCCAGTTCTGCTCCTTCGGCGCCTCGCTGGGGCTCGCCCAGACCGAATCGCTGTCGCCCGAGGTCGTCGCCGAAAAGGCCCGGGCATTCGCCGGCGGCGGCGACCTGTTCGCGCTGTTCCTCATGACGATGCACGACTGGGGCTTCGAGCGCATCGCCGAGGCTGCGGCTGCGGCGCGGGCCGCCATTCCCGCGCACACCCGGCTGGTGGTCAACGTCGGCGACTTCGGCCTAGAGCGCGCCAAGCGGCTGCGGGACCTGGGCGTGAGCGGCGCCTACCACGTGCTGCGGCTTCGCGAGGGCGCCGACACGAAGCTCCGGCCGGAGCAGCGGCTCAAGACCATCGACGCCGCCCGCGAGGCGGGCCTCGACTTCTATTACTGCCTCGAGCCGGTTGGGCCGGAGCACACGCCGGAGGAGATGGTCGAGCAGCTGTTCGTGGGCGTCGAGCGCGGCAGCTTCCAGCACGCGGCGATGCGCCGGGTGTCCATCCCCGGCTCTCGCCTGAATGCCCACGGGCAGATCACGAACCTGCGGCTCGCCCAGGTCACCGCGGTCGTCGCGCTGGCCACCCTGCAGACGCGCGAGACCACGAACATCGCCGTGCACGAGCCGAACCTCTTGGGCCTGGTCGCCGGGGCGAACGCCATCTACGCCGAGACCGGCGCGAACCCGCGCGACACCGAGCGGGACACCGCCGCCGGCCGCGGGCTCGACGTCCCCGCCGCCCGCGCGATGCTCCGCGAGGCGGGCTTTGCCTGGCTGCGGCGCGGCGACGGCAGCCGCGTCCCGCTTGCGGGCTAGAGCCCGGCCTCCCTCGACCGCCTCAGGCCATGCGCGCGGCGATGAGCAGCCCCAGGAGCCCGGCTCCGGTGCAGCCCAGGAGTGTCACGGCGATGTTCGCCGCGGCGATTCCCCAGGCGCCGCTTTGGAGGAGCTTGAGGGTCTCGTAGTTGAAAGACGAGTAGGTCGTGAATCCCCCCATGATGCCGGTGGTGAGAAACATCCGCACCGGCAGCGGGATGACCCCGGCGTCGATGCTCAGAAACATGACCACCGAGATGAAAAACGACCCCACGACGTTGACGATGAGCGTGCCGTAGGGGAAGCCCGTGCCCAGGGCCTTGGCGGCCCACGTGCCGACGAGATAGCGCGCGCCGGTGCCGAGGGCGCCGCCAATGCAAATCCAGAGAAATTGAAGCACTTCGCCTCCCGGTGCGCGCGAGGGTGGGCTGTCGCGAGATCGCCTGGCTAGAATGATCAGACGAAGGCCGGCGCGTCAACGAGCGCCGCGAGGGCCGCGGCCAATCTCAGGGTCGAGTCCGCCGTGGCCCGCGAGGACGCTCCTCTGAGCGAGCCGTCGACTCCATGCTGTGAAGGGCGGGCACAAGACCGTCGCGGTCGTGGACGGGCTCCTGGGCTGCCTGGACCGGGCGGATCTCTTGCGGGCTCAAGGCCTCTCCATGATGGATTTGGTCTATCCCGCTCGGGAAGCTCGGTCTTGATCGGATAGGAGCGCTTGGAGCGCCTTCTCAAGAGTCTCGACGTCAACTTTCCGTTTGACACGGTCGAACTCGGAACCCTTGTCGTTCGTTATCAGGATGTCGTCATCACCCTCGGCCTGGGCCGCGATGAAGCTGTCCACAGTCGCTGGGAAGTGACGGCTCCTCGATGGCTGCGGGTCCTTCGGTTCGAGTCCCATCGCCCGCACGAGGCGAGCCCTCTTTTCAGCAGCCCATTCTCCTGAGGTTGGAAACCATCCACCGAGCACACGA
Source organism: uncultured delta proteobacterium (assembly GCA_963772225.1). Classification (GTDB taxonomy): domain Bacteria; phylum Myxococcota; class Myxococcia; order Myxococcales; family UBA5297; genus CAVYWD01. The sequence continues at coordinate 133,333 of CAVYWD010000004.1, forward strand.
GCACAGGTCTCGGCAGCGCGGAGATCGAAGTCGCGGACCAGAAGTCCGGTGTTGGCGAGACCGCTCGACGCCTTCGATGCGTCAAAGTCCGAGCCGTGGGTCTGCCGAAGGTCAAACAGGACCTCAACGTGGACGAGCGCGGACACCCGCATCTTCACGGGAGTTCGATGAGGGTGCTCGAGCTCGAATTTGGCATTCAGATTCTTGACGCCCTGGACGATCTTTGAGTACTGGCGGAAATGGTTCCCTCCGCCTGATACGACATTGGTGTCCATCGTGAGCGAGATTCCCCCGGCGCGAAGCGCCTCCTCCAGATCCTCGGGCTTCACTTGGCCGTGCCCTCCGAGTCGTCTGCGAATCGTCGGAGATACTCCGAGTCGGAGAGCATCTCGATGCTCCACTCCGATGCATCGACGAACATGACTCCGCCTCCTTTCTCGATACCGAGCCGTTTGCGCACTCGCTCGGGAAGCGCAACGAGTCCCTCGCTGGAGACGTATCCGGGAGAGCGAGGTCCTATCGAAGGCGGGGCCTCCAGGTCGACCGCCGTGGCGGCGCGTGCTTCGGACACCGGCCGACGAGTTACGGCAAGGCCGTCTGGCGTCGTCTCCATCGAATAGAAGTGTGTTCCTGCCTCGAACGCGGGCGAGTGGCTCGTGATGAGAAGCTGCGAGGGGCCGCCCGCCTTCTCGATCAGGTCCTTTTCGAAAAGGTCTCGCAGGCGAAGCTGCAAGGCATACCGCAGATTGAGCTCTGGTTCCTCGATGGCCACAATCGAGGAGTGGGTCGTCACGAGATCTCCGACGAGAGCGGCGATCTGCTGGATGCCGGTTCCTTGGCTCTCGGCCAAGAGCCTCACCTGTTCCTCGGGCCTGACGTCGCTCGCGCGCTCGACGACCAAGTAGGCCCTCTGCTTTTCGCGATTGTAGACGACATTGAATGAGCCATCGCCGACTTTGTCCGAAAAACACGACATGGCCGCCGCGAACCGCGCCCAGGCTTGATGAAGCGATCGGGTGGTGGCCTCTTTCGCGTCATACAACGCCAGCGAAAGCCGCTCGGTGATCGGGCCGGAGGCCGCCGGGCTCCCGCGGTCGGCGGGGATGAGCGCAAAGCGCTCCTTGCTGTCAGCAAAGTGCTCTCGCGCCAAATACTTCGCAAATCGCAGGACGAAAGCCTTTTTGTCGGCCGACTCGAGGACGCCAGTGGCGTCGGTTCCATCAGCGAAACGAAAGAGGCGAACTTGATAGCTCACGCTATCGCCGACCGGAGTAAACACCATGCCGATGGTCACTGAGGTGGCGTCGATGAGCTGCCGGATGCCCGCCTGCTCGAATTCGATCGGATCGGTCTCGAGAGTGGCCTGGAGCTCGATTTCGTACGGTGCGTCGACGTTGAAAGCGTCAGCGACGGTCCGCCGTCCAACGAGGTAGCCGGCCGCCACGGTCAGGGGCTTGACGATCGGGAGGAACCCCTCGCTCTCCAGTCCGATGAAGTGAAAGAACCACTGCATCGCCTCGAGGATGTTCGACTTCCCGACGTTGTTGTCGCCGTGGATGACGTTGATGGGGCCCAGGTCTTCGAGAGCAACCCACTGTGTGAGGTTCCTGAACCCCTTGACTCGGAATTCCCGCAGGCGCATGCCACCCGCATACCACGGCTCGCGCCCCAGGAGCCAGACGCACTGCAGGGCTCAAGCCCGGCATCGCCTCGACGCACTCCGTGCACCGGCGCTACACGGGCTGCCTGCAGCCTGGCTCCGGCGCCTTGTCGCACCCTTTTCCCGCCAGCCGAAAAGGAAATGGCTGGCGATTGGCAGGGAGCGAGCCGGTCTCCCCGCCATGCCGGCGGGGAGACAAGATTCGCCTCAGCTCGCGAGCATGGCGGCGAGGTCGCCCTCGGCGGTGCCGATGGGCTTGATCTGGAACTTGTCGACCAGGACCGAGAGCGCGGCCGGCGTCAGAAACTCGGGGAGACTGGGCCCGAGCCGGATGTTCTTGATGCCCAGGTGCAGAAGCGTCAGCAGTATCGCCACGGCCTTCTGCTCGTACCAGGAGAGCACCAGCGAGAGCGGCAGGCCGTTGACGTCCGTCTGAAAGGCGTCGGCCAGCGCCGAGGCTATCCGAATGGCCGAGAACGCGTCGTTGCACTGGCCCAGATCGAGCAAGCGCGGGATGCCGCCGATGTCGCCGAACTCGAGCTTGTTGAAGCGGTACTTGCCGCAGGCGAGCGTGAGGATGACGCAGTCCTTGGGCACCGCCTGGGCGAGGTCGGTGAAATAGTTGCGGCCCGTCTTGGCGCCGTCACAGCCGCCGATGAGGAAGAAGCGCTTGATGGCGCCTTTCTTCACCGCCTCGACGATGGCCCCGGCCGCGCCGAGCACCGCCTGATGGCCGAAGCCCACGGTGATGAACTTCTCCGGCTCGTCGGCGGCGAAGCCCGGCGCCGCCAGCGCCTCGGCGATCACCTCGGAGAAGTCGCCGTGGGCGTGCCGCACGCCCGGGTAGGCGACGAGCCCGCTGGCGAAGACGCGCCTCGCGTAGCTCGCCTTCGGCGCCTGAATGCAGTTGGTCGTGAAGAGCACGGCGCCGGGGAAGTGCACGAGCTCCTGCGTCTGGTCTTGCCAAGCGCCGCCCCAGTTGCCCACCAGGTGCGAATGCTTTCGGAGCTCCGGGTATCCGTGCGCGGGCAGCATCTCGCCGTGCGTGTAGACGTGGATGCCCTTGCCCTTCGTTTGCTCCAGGAGGAGCTCCAGGTCCTTCAGGTCGTGGCCGGTCACGAGGATGGCCTTGCCGGCGACCGCGCTGATGCGCACGCGGGTGGGGGCAGGGTGGCCGTAGGCGCCGGTGTTCGCCGCGTCGAGCAGGCCCATGACCTTGAGGTTCAGCGCGCCCACCCGCAGGGCCGCGTCGAGGAGCGCTTCGGCGGAGCGGGCCGGGCCCGCGACGAAGTCGAGCAGCTCGAAGAGCGCGGCGTAGACCGACGCGTCCTCGTGCCCGAGCACCGCGGCGTGCGCCGCGTACGCGGCCGTGCCCTTGAGACCGTAGAGGACGAGCTCCTCCAGGCCCGTGACGTCGGCGCCGCGCTGGGCCAGGCGCTGGCGCAGGGAGGCCATGGCGGCCTGGCCGACGAGGTCGGCGGCAGGCGTCCACTGCGCCGGCCCCGAGAGCTCCTCCGGCCGCGCCCCGGCTCGGTCGCAGGCCGCGAGGTAAAGGGCGCGCGCCTGGCCGATCACCGCCCCCAGATGCCGCAGCCGCTCCTCGAGGCTCGACGGGTCGAAGTCGACGTTGGTGACGGTCGCGAAGAGCGCGTCGACGACGGCGCGGCCGATGGCCGGGTCCTGCGCGCCGAGCCGGGCCGCGCGGTGCGCCCACTGGGCGACGCCCTTGGACGCGTAAGAGACCAGGTCCTGCAGCGCAGAGGTCTTGGGGTCCTTGCCGCAGTTGCCGGTCGCGGTGCATCCCTTGCCGGCGATGGTTTGCTCGCATTGATAGCAGAAGGTTTCCATGGGCTCCTCGAGTAGTTCACGTGCCGCCCTTCGCGGCTCGAAAGACCTTCTACGCGGCGCGGAAGCGAGGTGCCTTGATCCAGGTCAAGCCCTCGCGGCGAGGCGGGGCGAGGGGCGGGCGGCCGTACGCCTGCTCGGCGCCATGGGGCAAAGACCACTCGGAAGTCGGCGCCAACCCGCCTCCAGGGCCGCGAAGTGCCGGGGAGGCCGGGAGAAGGCGAGGGGCCATCGGCGTGGCAGCGCTTTTGCTCACAGTGAATATGTATTGCATTAGCGGACCAGGCGAGCGAGCGCCCGCCTCTGATCCGAGCGATTGAGACCCGGCCCGAGAGGCGGCTTCGCAGCCTCGATGTGCCGCGCCTGGAATGCCTTGCCCCGAATTCGAAGGAGAAGGGTATGACGGTTGCCCAGAAGCTCTACCTCATGGTCGGCGGCTCCGCGCTGGGCCTCGCGCTCATCACGGCCATCGGCGTGTATCAGACGGAGAAGGTCTTCGACTCCGCCAACTTCGGCAACGAGAACACGGTGCCGGCCCTGGAGGCTCTGAACAAGCTCAATTCCGGGGTCGACCTAGCGCGAATCGGCATCTACCGCCACATCGTGCTCGCCACCGACGCCGCGAAGTCCGCCGAGATCGAACGGAAGATCGACGATTCCGAAAACCTGGCTCGAGCGGGCCTGAAGGAATACGAGCCGACCATCGCCAACGACGAGGACCGGCGGCGATTCGACAACGTCTCCAGCCTCTTTCGCGACTACCAGGCGGCCAAGGCGCCAGTCCTCGTTGCGTCTCGCGCCAACCGGAAGGACGAGGCGAAGGAACTCCTGCCGGCGCTCTTTGCCGCAGGCAGCAAGCTCAACGAGGCGATCGACGAATACATCCAATTCAACTCGCGGCTCGGCAAAAAGGCGGCCGACGAGGCCCTGGTCGCTCGTTCGAAGGCCGTCGCGCAGACGGTGATCCTGGCGATCCTGACGGTGCTCCTGGTCGGGGGCTTCGGGGTGGTCACCGTTCGAGTGCTCCGGCGTCAATTGGGCGGCGAGCCGGCCCAGGCCACCGAGATCGCCAATAAGATCGCCATGGGCGACCTCTCCTCCGAGATCGTCCTCCAAGCAAACGACACCACCAGCCTCTTCTCGGCCATGAAGCGGATGTCCGATGCGATCGAAAAAATGTCCTCCGAGGCTCGGATGCTGGCGAAGGCCGCGGTGGAAGGAAAGCTCGCCACCCGCGCCGAGGCCGAGAACCACCAAGGCGATTTCAGGGCCATCGTCCAGGGCGTCAACGACACCCTGGATTCGGTCATCGGCCCGCTCAACGTGGCGGCCAATTACGTCGACCGGCTCTCGAAGGGCGACGTGCCGCCGAAAATTGCGGACTCCTACAATGGCGACTTCAACACCATCAAGAGCAACCTCAATACGCTCATCGAGACCTTCAACGGCTTCGTCGCCGCCCAGGAGGAGCTGCGCAGCCAGCACGACAAAGGCATGCTCGACGAGGTGATTGCCGCCGAGAAGTTCCCGGGCGTCTACGGGAGCATGGCCAAGGGCATCAACACCCTGGTCGCCTCGCACATCGCGGTGAAGATGCGCGTGGTCGACGTGGTGAAGAAGTACGCGAAGGGCGACTTCACCGAAGACATGGACCGGCTGCCGGGAAAGAAAAAGCAGGTCACCGACGCCATGGACGGAGTCAAGGCGAGCTTGCAATCCATGCAGGCGGAGATCATGGCGCTGGTCGAGGCGGCGGTGGCCGGCAAGCTCTCGACGCGCGCCAACGCCGGCAAGTTCGAGCACAGCTTCAAGGACATGGTGAGCGGGATCAACCAGACGCTCGACGCGGTCATCGGCCCGCTCAACGTCGCCGCCACCTACGTGGACCGAATCTCCAAGGGCGACGTGCCCCCGAAGATCACCGACAACTACAACGGCGATTTCAACACCATCAAGAACAACCTCAACGTCCTCATTGGCGCCATGGACACCGTGACCGGCGTGTCCAAGGAAATCGCCGGAGGCAACCTGACGGTCCGCGTGACGCCGCGCTCGGAGCGCGACGACCTGATGAAGGCGCTGGAGGCGATGGTCAAGAACCTCGCCGAGGTCGTGGGCGAGGTGCGCAACGCGACGGGCAACGTGGCCAACAGCTCCAAGGAGATGAGCGAGTCCTCCTCCACCGTGAGCCAGGGCGCCTCCGAGCAGTCGTCGTCCATCGAGGAGGTCTCCTCGTCGGTCGAGCAGATGAGCGCCAACATCAAGCAGAATGCCGACAACGCGACGCAGACCGAGAAGATCGCCAACAAGGCCGCCTCCGACGCCGTCGAGGGCGGCAGCGCGGTCACCCAGACCGTCGCCGCCATGAAGCAGATCGCCGGAAAGATCTCCATCATCGGCGAGATCTCCCGGCAGACGAACTTGCTCGCGCTGAACGCCGCCATCGAGGCCGCCCGCGCCGGCGAGCACGGAAAGGGCTTCGCGGTGGTCGCCTCCGAGGTGCGCAAGCTCGCCGAGCGGAGCCAGAAGGCCGCGGCGGAGATCACCGACCTGTCGAGCACCAGCGTGGCCGTGGCCGAGAAGGCCGGCGAGCTGTTGGCGCGCATCCTCCCGGACGTGAAGAAGACGGCGGAGCTGGTCCAGGAGATCACCGCGGCGAGCCGCGAGCAGGACACCGGCGCCGCGCAGATCACCAAGGCCATCCTGCAGCTCAACCAGGTCATCCAGCAGAACGCCTCTGCGGCGGAGGAGATGTCGGCGACCTCCGAAGAGCTGGCGAGCCAGGCCGAGCGGCTGCAGAACACCATCGGCTTCTTCAAAGTCGACGCGGGCAGCGCCCGAGCCCACGAGCCCGTCGCTCAGAGTCGGAAGAGCCCGCCCGCGGCTCGCGCCAACCACAAGCCGGCCCGGGCGGAGAACGCCGCGCACGGCGAGGCCGCTCCGCCGAAGGCCAAGAGCGGGGCCACCCTCAATCTCTCCGACGATTCGGACAAGGAATTCACGACCTATTGACCCTTCGCCCGAGGTGCGCTTCAGAGCGCTTGGACCATGGCATCGGATTTCGAAATCCCAGAAGAGGCGGTGCTCTCGCGAAAGGACTTTCAGCGCCTCGGCCAGTTCATCGAGTCGCACTGCGGCATCCGCATGCCCGACGGCAAGCAGGTGATGCTGGAGAGCCGGCTGCGCAAGCGGCTGCGCAAGCTGGGGTTGCATGACTTCGGTCAATACTGCGACCGGGTCCTCGGGGGCGATCGCGACGAGCTGGCGCCCATGCTCGACGCGGTCACCACCAATAAGACCGACTTCTTTCGCGAGCCGCGCCACTTCGAATACCTGGCCTCCAAGGCCATTCCCGCGCTCGGCTTCAACCTCCCGGCCGGCCTGCGCGTCTGGAGCGCCGCCTGCTCCTCGGGTGAGGAGCCTTGGACCCTGGCCATGGTGTTGGAAGAGGTCGCCGAGCGCAGCCAGGGCTTCCGCTATCGGATCGTCGGGACTGACCTGTCCACCGACGTCCTCGCCTCGGCTCAGGCGGCCACCTACCCGGAGGAGCGGGTCGAGCCCGTGCCGCTGTCGCTGAGGCAGAAGTACCTTCTGCGTCGGAAGGACGGAGCGGCGGTGGTGCGCATCGCTCCGCAGCTGAGGGCGCACGTCCGGTTCGAGCGCTTCAACCTCCTCGACCTCGATTTCGCGCATTTCGGAGCCATGGAGGTCATCTTTTGCCGCAATGTCTTTATCTATTTCAAGCGGCCGGTTCAGCGGGAGATCCTCATGCGCTTTGCGAAGGTGCTGGTCCCCGGCGGCTTTCTCTTCCTCGGGCACTCGGAATCCATCAGCGGCATTGACGTCCCGCTGATCCCCGTCGCGCCGACGGTGTATCGGCGGCCCCTGGAAGGCTAGCGAGAGCTTGAAGTCGGCGCCTCACCCCCCCAACCCCCTCCCCGCTTGCGGGGAGGGGGCGAAGGAAGCGAGGTTGGCCCCGCGTTTCACGCGGGCTCCGCCTCGAGCCGCTCCTTGATCCGCCGCAGGAAATGATTGGCGGCGGCTCCGTCGACGATTCGGTGGTCGTAGGAGAGCGTCAACGTCATCACTGGCCGGATGACGAGCGCGTCCTCGCCGTCGACGGAAATGACTACGGGGCGCTTGATGATCTCGCCCAGGCGCACGATGGCGACCTGGGGCTGGGGGATGATGGCCGCGCCCCAGGTGTTTCCGCGCGCGCCGGGGTTCGAGAGCGTGAGGGTGCCGCCGGCAAGGTCGTCGGGCCCGAGCGCTTTGGCGCGAGCCTTCTCGGCCCGGTCGGCGATGGCGCGGGTCATGCCCACGAGCGAGAGCTCGTCGGCCTCGGGGATGACCGGGACCACGAGCCCCTCGTCGGTGTCGACCGCGATGCCGAGGTTCACCTGCCGGTGCAGCGCGTAGGCGCCCTCGAGGACGGTGGCGTTGAGGACCGGCACCTCGCGCACGGACTGGGCCAGGGCGACCGCGACGTGGGCGAGGACGCTCACCTTGTCGCCGCGCTCCGCCGCTCGCCCCCGCGCGCGCTCGACCCGATGGAGCTGCACCTCCGCCATGCAGGGGACGTGAGGCGCGGCGCGCTGGCTGTACGCCATGTGCTGGGCGATGAGTGAGCGCCTTCGGGAGAACGGCACGATTTCGTCGCCGGGCAGAGCGCGGTACTCCGGCGGCTTGTAGACAGGGCCTGCCGGCGGCGCTGGCGTCGGCGGAGCGGGCTCGCGAGCTTCGCGCGGCGCCGCATCCGCGCGCGGGGGCTGCGGCGCGCGGATGGGCGGAGGCGGCGCGCCGCGGCGGGCTTCTCGCGCTGACAGGTAGCCGAGGATGTCGGCCTTGGTCACCCGGCCGGCGGCGCCGCTGCCTTGGAGCTGGGAGAGGTCGACGCCGCGCTCCCGAGCGATGCGGCGCACCAGCGGCGAGCTCCGCGGCTCTTTCGGGCCGCCGTCCGGACGCGGCGCGGCTTGGGCCTGGGGCGGCGTTGCCTGGGCCTCGGGCGCGCGCGGGGCGGGGAGCGGGGGCGCCAAAGTCGGCTCGGCGGCGACCTCGGTCTCGAGCTCGAGGATAGGTGCGTTGACCGGCACCGTCTCGCCTTCTTTGGCGAGCCGCCGCGCCACGCGCCCTTCGAACGGAGACGGGAGCTCGGTGTCCGCCTTGTCAGTGGAGACCTCGGCCACGGTCTGATCCCGCTCGACTCGGTCGCCTTCTTTCACGAGCCACTTCGACAGCGTCGCCTCGGCGACCGACTCCCCGAGCTGCGGCAGGACGACGCGCTGGATGGACATGGACGAAGCTCCCCCCGAAACGCGCCGCCCTCAGTACGCCAGCAGCGCCCGAGCCTTCTGAACGACCTTCGCCGCGCTCGGCAGCACGAAGGACTCCAGGGCCGGGTGGAAAGGCGTGGGAACGTCGAGCGCCGCGACCCGCCCGATGGGCGCGTCCAGCTCGTCGAACGCCTCTTCGGCCAGGCGCGCGCTGATCTCCGCGGCGATGCCGCCGGTGAGCCGGTCCTCGTGCACCAGGAGCACCCGGTTGATGCGGCGGACGGCGGCGAGGATTGCCTCCAGGTCGAAAGGCAACAGCGAGCGCAGGTCGAGCACCTCGGCCTCGGCGCCGTCCTCGCTGGAGAGCGCCTCGGCGGCATCGAGGCAGGCCTCCAGCGCGCCGCCGTAAGTGACGATGAGCAGATCGCTCCCTGGGCGCCGGGTGGCCGCCTTGCCGATGGGGACGACGAAGTCGCCCTCGGGCAACTCCTCCTTCACGCGCCGGTAGAGGCGCTTGTGCTCCAAAAAGATCACCGGGTCGTCGTCGCGGATGGCGGCCTTGAGCAGGCCCTTGGCGTCGTAGGCGGTGGCCGGCGCCAGCACCTTGAGGCCCGGCACGCGAAAGAACCAGGCCTCGGGATTCTGCGAGTGGAAGAGCCCGCCGTGCACGCCGCCGCCGACAGGCCCGCGCACGACCATGGGCACGTGGGCGCGGCCGCCGTGGCGGTAGCGCGTCGTCGCCGCCATGTTCACCACCTGGTCGAAGGCGCAGGCGACGAAGTCCATGAACTGCATCTCGCACACCGGCCGCAGCCCGCTGACGGCCGCGCCCACGCCGGCGCCGACGATGAGCGACTCGCTGATGGGCGTGTCGACGACCCGGAGCGGCCCGAACTCCTGCAAGAGCCCCTCGGTGGCCAGGAAGGCGCCGCCGAGCTCGGCGACGTCCTCGCCCAGGACGAGGACGTCCGCGTCCCGGCGCATCTCCTCGGCCATCGCGTCGCGGACCGCTTGCAGGTAGGTCGCCGTGGCCATGGCCGCGTTAGTGCAGCAGCGCCTGGGGCTCGCTCGGGCGCTCCTCGCGCGGCGCGGCGCGAATGCGCGGCTCGCCCGGCGCCTCGGTGGCATAGAGGTCCGTGAGCGCTTCCTCGGCCGGCGGGTCCGGGCTCTCCTCGGCGAATCGCACCGCCTCGTCGAGCTCGCGCGCGATGCGCGCCTCGACCTCCGCTCGGACCTCTTCCAGGCGGTAGCCCTTGAGCGACAGGAAGGTCTCCCACTGGCGAATGGGGTCGCGCGCCTCCCAGCGCAGGACCTCGTCTTCCACGCGGTAGGCCGCGCGGTCGTGGGCCGAGTGGCCGAGCATCCTATAAGTCTTGCACTCGACGAGCGTGGGGCCGAGGCCTTCGCGCGCCCGGGACACGGCCGCGCCCATCACCTCGAGCACCTCGTGCAGGTCGTTTCCCGAGCAGGGGACGCCCTTGAAGCCGTAGGCGGAGGCGCGCTCGGCCACGCTGTCCACGGCCATCTGCTGATGGATCGGCGTGGAGTACGCGTAGTGGTTGTTCTCGCAGACCAGCACGACGGCGAGCTTGTGGACGCCGGCGAAGTTCGCCGCCTCGTGGAAGTCGCCGCGGCTGCCGGCGCCCTCGCCGAAGAAGGCGACGCAGACGCTCGGCTCCTCGCGGAGCTTGAAACGCCAGGCGATTCCGCAGGCCACCGGGAGGGTGGAGGCAAGCATGCTCGTGGCCCCGAAGACGCCGTGCGGGAGGGAGCCGCCGTGCAGGAAGGAGTCCTTGCCGCGGGAGAGCCCGGTTTCCTTGCCGTAGAGCTGGGCCATCAGGGCCGTGGCCGGGACTCCCTTGACGAGGAAGGCCCCGAGGTCGCGGTGCAGGGGGAAGATGTAGTCCTCGCGGCGCAGACCGTAAGAGCACCCCACGACCACGGCCTCCTGGCCGTAGCCGGAGTAGACGCCGCCGAGGATTTTGTTCTGGGCATGCAGGCGAGAGACCCGGTGCTCGAATTCCCGGGTGAGCTTCAGCCAGTAATAGAGCTCAATCTCGCGGTCCAAAGATGGCCTCGCCCGCTTGCGATGCGGGAAAAGAAAATGTAGGGAGCGGAGCCGCGAGCGTCAGCGCGCGGGGATTTCACAGCCTTTGGGCAGTGAAGCGCCCCAATCGAGCAGCGGCCAAACGAGCGCCTCTTCGAGAGGCTGGCGAAGGAGCGCGACCCGGCTCTGCAGGAGCTTGCGGTTGCCGGGCGAGGGGCGACCAATCTGGCAATGCGAGCGGTCGACACTTCCGCGCGGTGCAAAGGCCGGCTTCCTCGGTGGCCTCCTCGCCAAGACAGCGGGATTCCCCCGGGAAGCTGAGGTGTTGAAAGGCTGAGAACCGTGGAACATCGTGAGACGGCCGATCAAATCAATTCGGCGAATGAGAGGACCGACTCCGCCCGGGAGGACCGGCCAGGGCGACAGGCCAGAGCTCTATCGGCTGCTCTCTCGATCCGACCACGAGATCTTGTTGTTCCTCGACCCGCAAGGCCGAATCCTCGAAGCGAATGCAGGCGCCGTCGCAGCCTATGGCTACGGCCGCGAATCGCTCCTCGGCCTTTCCATTCGCGACTTGGAGACGGGCATCTCCTCGGGCGAGGAGGCGCTCGCCGCGCGCTGGACCTCGACCCACCAGGCGATCCACCGGCGGCGGGACGGGAGCACGTTCTCGGCCGAGGTCGCTTGCGACCGGGACGACCTGGACGGCAGGCCCATCGTCGCCGCCATCGTGCGCCCGGCGCCCGGGCAGCGAGGCTGGACCGCGGATGCCGTCGGCCCCGAGCAACGGTATCGGCTTATCGCCGACAATACTTATGACTGGGAGTACTGGCTCGATCCTGAGGGGCGAATTCTATACTCGTCGCCGTCTTGCAAGCGAATCTCGGGATACGCCGCCGAGGCGCTCGAGGCGGACTCCTCCCTGCTGGCTCGAATGGTGATTCCAGAAGACCGCTCTCAATTCGAAGCCCATCGGGTCGACGCATTGATGAGCTCGGCGACCGCGCCCCACGGCGAGATGGAGTATCGCATCGCGCAGCCCGACGGGTCGCAGCGGTGGATAGGCCACGTCTGCGGCCCGGTGCGCGACGAGGCCGGGAGGTTTTTGGGGGTGCGCGGGAGCAACCGCGACATCACGGAGCGCAAGCAGATGGAGGCCGAGCGCGAGGCGCTCGCGAAGCAGCTCGAGCAGAAGAACGCGGAGCTGGAGAAGTTCACCTACACGGTCTCGCACGACCTCAAGAGTCCGCTCATCACCATCAAGGGATTTCTCGGCCTGGTCGAGCAAGACCTCGCGAAGGGCGACGCCGCGCAGCTCAAGTCCGACATGGCGCGCATCGGGAACGCCGCCGACAAGATGAAGCACCTCCTGGACGATCTGCTCGAGCTCTCCAGGATCGGGCGCATCGCCAATCCGCCGGAGGAGGTCTCCCTGGTCGCGCTCGCCGGTGAGGCGCTGGACCTGCTCGCGGGCCCCATCTCCCAGAGAAACGTCCGCGTGGCGATCGACCCCGACCTGCCCAGCGCCGTCGGGGACCGCCCCAGGCTCCTGCAGGTCCTGGAGAACTTGATCGACAACGCGGTGAGCTTCATGGGCGACCAGACCAATCCTCGGATCGAGGTTGGCGGTTGGCGCTCCGGGGACGAGGTCACCTGCTTCGTCGCCGACAACGGCGTCGGGGTCGACCCCCGCTACCACGCGAAGGTGTTCGGGTTGTTCGAGAAGCTGGATCAGACGAGCAAAGGGACGGGCGTCGGGCTCGCCATCGTCAAGCGGATCATCGAGAACCACGGCGGCCGGATCTGGGTGGAGTCCGAGGGGCAGGGCAAGGGAGCGCGGTTCTGCTTCACCCTTCCGGCCAGGGGCCTGCCCAGGGCAGCTTAGCGAGGTGAAGAAATGAACGCCGTGCCTCAGGAGATCATGCTCGTCGAGGACAACCTCGACCACGCCGAGCTGGTCATGCGAAGCCTGAAGAGATCACCGCGTGGGCAACGTGGTGCGCCATTTCGTCGACGGCGAGTCGGCCCTCGACTACCTCTTCTGCCGCAATCAATTCGAGGGCAAGGCGCCGCCGCGCCCCATGCTTATCCTCCTTGACCTCCGGATCCCCAAGGTCGACGGGCTCGAGGTCCTGGCGCAGATCAAGACCTCGGAGGAGATCTCCAAGATCCCGGTGGTGGTCCTCACGACCTCCGAGGCCGAGAGGGACATGGCGTCGGCCTACCGCCACCACGCCAACAGCTACGTGGTCAAACCCGTGGACTTCGCCAAGTTCGGCGAGCTGATGAACGACCTTGGCTTCTACTGGCTGGCATGGAACCGACAAACGACCTAGGAGAGGGGCTCCCGCATGCGGCCGCGCCCGGCTTCGACCCCGTCGAGCCGCAGCCCGCTCGCATCCTCGTCGTCGAGGACGAAGAGGCCCACGTCCAGCTGCTCAGGCGCGCGTTCAAGCTGAGCGGGCTCCCGTTCGAGTTGACGGTCGCCGGGACTCTTCGAGAGGCCCGGGGGTCGTTGGCGAGGTCGCCTCCCCATCTCTTGATCGTCGACTTCGTGCTCCCCGACGGGCGAGGGGTCGAGCTGCTCCCGGTCGCGAAAGAGCGCGGCCCGTTCGCGGTGATCGTCATGACCGCGCACGGCGACGAGCAGCTCGCCGTGGACGTCATGAAGGCCGGCGCTCTCGACTACGTGGTGAAGACCGAGGCGGCCCTGTCGCTCATGCCGCGCATGGCCGAGCTGGCCCTCCGGGAGTGGCGACACCTGGAGGAGCGCAGGCGCGTCCAGGCGGAGCGCGAGGCGCTCCTGGCCCGCGAGCGGGCGGCGCGGCTCGAGGCCGAGCGCGCCTGCCGGATTCGCGACGAGTTCCTGGCGATTCTGAGTCACGAGCTCAGGACCCCGCTGAGCGCGATCCTCGGTTGGACCGAGCTTTTGCGCGCGAAGGAGCGCTCGGCGGAGTTCATTCGCCGCGCCCTGGACACCATCCAGCGAAACACGCGGGCCCAGGCGTCGCTCATCGACGACCTGCTGGAGATGTCCCGGATCCTCGCGGGCCGCATGCGGCTCGACAGGCGGCCTTTGGACCTGGCCGCGCTGATCCGCACGGCGATGGAGTCGGCCCGGCCCGCGGCGGAGGCAAAGGGAATCGAGCTCGCTCAGAGCGGCGACTTGTCGCCGGCGGTGGTCCCCGGAGACCCGGACCGCCTCCAGCAGGTGATGGCAAATCTCTTGTCGAACGCCGTCAAGTTCACTCCTCGCGGGGGTCGGGTGGAGGTCTCGCTCACGCTCTCGGAGCGCGGCGCCGAGATCGAGGTGCGCGACAACGGCGTCGGCATCGCGCCCGAGTTTCTGCCCCACGTCTTCGAGCGGTTCCGCCAAGCCGACCCCTCGACGACGCGGCAGCACGGCGGATTGGGCTTAGGGCTCGCCATCGTCCGGCAGATCGTCGAGCTGCACGGGGGCAGGGTGCGGGTGGCGAGCGAAGGGCGCGATCGAGGCTCGGCGTTCCGCGTGACCCTGCCTTGGGCCGCGCGCGCGCAGCCCGGCGCGCAGCGGCCCTCCGAGGCGCCCGAAGAGCGCGCTCCCTGCTCGCCCGCCGACCTGCGCGGGCTGCGGGTGCTGGTGGTCGACGACGAGCAGGACTCTCGCGACCTGATCGAGTGCGTGCTGGAGGAGTGCCACGCCGAGGTGGAAGTCGCGGGCTCCGCCGCCGAGGGCTTCGCCCTGTTTCAACGGCGCCGGCCCGACGTGCTGGTGAGCGACATCGCCATGCCCACGGAGGACGGCTGCGCGCTGGTCCAGAGGGTGCGCGCCCTGCCTCGCGAGCGCGGGGGCGCCGTCCCGGCCCTGGCGCTCACGGCCCTGGCGAAAGAGTCGGAGCGCGAGCGCGCGATCCGGGCCGGCTTCCAGGTGTTCGCGACCAAACCCATCGAGCCCGCGAGGTTCCCCGCCGAGATCGCGGACCTCGCCAGCCGATAGTCCGCGCGTCCCTTGGAGGAGCCGCTCGGTCGCGACCGCGCCGTTGAGCGCGCCGGGGTTCGTCAGTCCTCGTCGCCAGCTCGCTTCGCTGCCCAGGCCTCGGCCAGGCGCCAAGGCGCGCAAGAGCCTCGTCGGCCTAAGCCGACCTGCCCTGAAGCGCTCGGCCAAAATGCGGGGCACGGGCTCCTTGTACCCGGACAGCGTCTTCAGCCCCAGGTCCGGCCCGCGAAACCAGGCTCCAGGGCCGCGGGCACAAGCCTCCCCCGCCGCGCCGGGCCTTCACTCGCCGCCGATGGCTGGGCAGAGCTCGTCGACCTCCTTCAGCAACGCAGCAATCTCCGGCTGCTGAACGAGCTCGCACTCTTCGGCCAACAACGCAGTCAGGGTCTCTTGCGTCGTCAGCGGATTGGCCAGGACCACACGCAAAACCGTGAGCTCCTGGGCATCGGGAGCCTTGCGCAGCCGGGTTCGAGAGACGAAAGTCTTCCCGGCTTCCCGCTGGTATTTCTGCAGCAACTGGTTCACTTGATTCAGGAGGGCATTGATTCGTTCCTTGCGCTCAGCCGTCGCAGCGGCCAGCGCCTTTTGAACGGCGAGTGGACAGTAGCGGTAGGTCAGGATGTTCAGCTCCGCCTCGCTGATCAATTCGAAATCAAGATGTTGCCGGATCATGTTTGCGAATGCGCTGGCGCGTTCGATGCCCATATCGATGAGGAGCTCGTAACCTTTCCGGCCGATGATAGAGAGGCCGGCATGGACCAACATCGCCATTCCCGGCCGCGACCCTTCGAGGGTATGGCTGCCAAGGTCCTTGGAGCCATGCCGCAAGATGTAGGCGGCGTGATGCTCGATCGCCGACAGGGCGGTGGGTTCCTTGAAGACGACCATCCCTGCCGCCATCGGCACATACAGCTGCTTGTGCGCATCGATGGTGGCCGAGTCGGCCCGGTCAATTCCGGCCAGCAGGCGTCGGTGGCGGTCGGAGAAGAGGGTCGGCCCGCCCCAGGCGGCGTCGACGTGAAGGTGGCAGCCGAGCTCCAGGGCGAGGTCGGCCATCGCCTCCAGAGGGTCGACATTGCCCGTCTCGGTCGTCCCGGCGATGCCCACCAACGCCAGGGGCCGGACATTCTGGTCCTTCAAGCGGCGGCACTCCTCTCTCAACGGCTTCAGAGCAATGCGGTTGCGGGGGTCGGTTTCAACCCTCAACAGATTGTCCCGGCCGATGCCGAGGACGTCGGCCACCTTGCCGAAGGAGTAGTGTCCGCGCTCCGAGACGAGGACCGCGAGCCCGTCCCAGCCGCGATGCTTCAGGGAGCGGGCCAGTCCTTCTTGGGCAATGCCACGAAAGGCACCCGACGGCGCGAAGAGGCGGTTGCGCGCCACCCACAGCGCCGTGAGATTGGCAATGGTGCCGTCGGAGCAGAAGGCGCCCAGCGCATGTTGGCTGTTGTGAATCCATTTCTCATAGAAAGCATCTTCGCGCCGGTAGACGAGGTGATGGATCATCGCGAGGACCTGACGTTCCATGGGCGTGAAGGCCTTGGAGGTCTCGACCTTGACCAGATTCTGGTTGAGCGCGGTCATGAGTCGCGCGAGGGGGAGCATGAAGTAGGGGAGCGCGGAGGTCATGTGACCGACGAAGCCGGGGGCCGCGGTATGGACCGACTGAGCGACGAGTTTCTCCTTGACGAACTCGGCATACTCGGAGACGTAGGTCGGCTCTTCGGGGATGACGAAGGAGGAGAAATCGGCCTCGATCTCTTCAAGCTTTCGCTCGATGGCGACGATATGGGTCTGCAGAAATCCGATGACGTCGTCGGAGATCGCCTGATCGATGGCGCCGAGGGTCGAATCGGGCGCTTCCGGCACGGTGAAGATCCGGTAGAGGGCTTCGAGATTGGCGCGGGCGGGATCTCGGGTCTTCGGCATCGTTGTTTTACCTTCGGTGCAAACGGTCATGCGAACGGCCTTCCGCCCTGACGCGAAGTTCCAGGCGCGGAGCCCAAAGCGCAAGCGATTGGGAGGTCGGTCATCCCGTCGCTGCGCAGCATTGTCAAAGCCAAATCCAACGGCGGCGTCAAGGCGCGCAGAGCGAGCGCTCGGCCGCGTCGCGCTGGGCCTCCGCCGGGTCGGCGAAGAGCAGCTCGCCCGTGAAGCGTGTCGGGGGCCCGGGCTCCCCCGCCCGCCGCACGTAGATGCGGAGCACGCGCCCCGGGTGCTCCTTGGCGAAGGCGGCGTAGATCTCCGGGTCCTTCTCCCCCGAATCGCCGACGAGCACGAAGGGCTGCGTGAAGCGCTCGGCCAAGATGCGGAGCACGGGCTCCTTGTACCCGGACAGCGTCTTCAGCCCCAGGTTGCGCAGGTAGAGGGCCGCCGGCGGAAAGCCATTCTTCTCCAGAAAGCGCGCGACGCGCGGCGCGTACTGGATGGGCGAGCCGGAGACGACCGCGAGCGGCGAGCGCGCGGCGAGGCAGTGGTAGAAGGCGCTCATCCCCGGCACCGCCGGCTGCGTCTCTCCGTCCTGGAAGAGCGCGGCGGTCACGAGTCCGCGCGCGCTCTTCACGTTGGTCACCGCCAGAGTGTCGTCGAGGTCCGAGACGAGCAGGAACGGCGCGCTCGCCGGAACCACGTAGACCACGCCTTGGACCGTCACCCCCGCGGTGGCCACCGCCACCGGTTGCGGGCCGGGAGGGAAGGGCTCGCCGGGCCCCGCGGCAATCGCCACCTCGAACTCGCCGTCGTGGCCGCTCGTCGCCTTGGCCGTCCTCCCCAAGAACGTCACCTCCACCGCGGCGCCCGCCCGGTTGAAGGCAGTGAGCTGGCGCACGTTCTTCTCGACCGCGGGCCCTTTGTCGGCGTGGGCTTCGTCTTGGACCCGGCCCGCGACCCAGACCTGGTCGGGCCGCCCGAGCGAGGGCGGCAAGAGGAGCGCCGGCGCCCCGGCGCGCGCGGCGGGAGGGATGAGGGTGGCGGCCAGGGCCACGGAGCACAGAGCGAGCGTTCGCATGAGCAGAGCTTATCTCACGCCGAGAGGGCCGGCCGCCGCCTTGGCCTCTTGCCCGTCGCGAGCCCTCCGTGGCGAAATGCTGCGATGGACGCCGCCCGCTCGCAAAGGACGCACGCCAACGTCGGCCGGATGATGGTCTACGGCCTTCTGGCCGAGTGCCTGCTCATCGTCCCCGTCCTGATTCCGCTCTACCTCTCCCGAGGGCTTTCGGCGACGGACGTGTTCCTGGTGCAGGCGGTATTCACCGTGGGAGTCTTCGTCTTCGAGGTGCCCTCCGGCTACTTCGCCGACGTCCTCGGCCGTCGGTTCTCGCTGATCTTGGCGGCGCTGTTCTGGGTGCTCGGCTTCTCGGCGTACGCGCGGGCCCGCTCCTTCGCCGGGTTCGCCGGGGCAGAGCTCCTGCTCGCCTTCGGGGCGAGCCTGCGCTCGGGCACCGACGCGGCGCTGGTCTTCGACTCGCTCAAGGAGGTGGGCGCCCAGGCCGAGTTCGCGCGCTACCAGGGCCGAGTCGACCTCGCGTCGAGGATCGGAGGCGCGCTCGCCTCGGTTGCCGGAGGAATGCTCGGGGCGGCCCGGCTCGAGCTGCCCGTCTACCTGAACATCGCGACCGCGGCGCTCATGCTCCTCACCGCGCTCGGGTTCACCGAGCCTCGGCGAAGCCGGCCGCCTTACGAGAATCCCCTGAAAGGCATCGGGCGGGTCGTCGCGCGGTGCGCCGCGGACGCGGGGCTCCTGCTGCCCATGTTGCTCTCGGGGCTCATGACCGCCGTCGGCATCGTCGGGCTCTGGTCCTATTTGCTGCTCTTTCAGAAGAGCGGCCTGAGCACGGCCGTGACTGGCGTCCTGTTCGCCGCCTTCCAGCTCGCCTCGGGGCTCGGCGCCCAGCGCTCTGCGCGGATCGAGCGATGGCTCGGCGCGCGCCGGACCGCCGCGCTCTTCCCGCTCGTCGGCGCGGGCTTTCTTGCGGTGGCGGTCTGGCCGCGCGCCCCGGTGTGCGCCGCGGCCATGCTGGGAAATGCGTTCGTCTGGGGGCTCTCGGGCCCGCTTCTCATGGCGCGCATCAATGCGCGCGCGAGCTCGGACGTGCGGGCCACGGTCATCTCGGTGGGCAGCATGGCTGGGCGGCTCTTCTACACTTTGCTCGCCCCGGCGGTGGGGAGGCTCGCCGATTTGGTCTCGCTCGCGAGCGGCTTCGCGCTGCTGGGCGCGACGGCGCTCGCCGGCGTCGTGGGGCTCTTGGCGCTGTACGCGCCTCGCCTGGCCGCACCGGTCGCCGCGCCCCCGGCCGAATGACGAGCCGCGGCCGCTCGCCGAAGGAACGATTAAGTCTTACATGCTCCGGAGTTCCATTCTGGAACAGTCTCGATCCACACGAGCAGATTGTCGATCACCGCGCTGCTGTCGACGACGACCGCGCGACGAGCCGCGGCCGCCTCCGGCGAGAGAAAGGACACGGTTCCTTTCGAGGGGGACACCGCTGCGAGCACGAAGCGCCAACCGAGCCTCTTGGCATCGGCGCAAAGGCGACTCCACACGGTCTTGGGGAAGCGCAGAGGGAGGTCTGAACGCTTGACCTGGATGCCCAGCTGCACGCCGTTTCGGATGCCCAGCAGGTCGAAGGCGCCACGAGAAGCCCGAGACTGATAGACCAGCTCAAACCCCATCTCAGCGAGTCGGCGAGCAACCTCGAGCTCCGCCTCGTCACCGATCACCGACATCGGAACGGTGGTGCCACCTGGTTTGCGCCAGCGAAGCCAGAGCGCGAATACCGGATCCGCCAGTGCGTACAGACCGTCGGTTCGGTGAACCACGGCGTCGCCAAGCCGCTCGAGGTAGCGAACGGTCGAGCCGCTTGATGCGCCGATGTCGCGCGCAATCTCCGTGAGACGCTTCGCGCGGTCCGCCAGCGACTCGAGGACAGCGGACAGAGTCGCGGCTTGCCCTACCGTCTTCTCCAGCTCGTTCGCGAAGTAGAGCGACAGTCGACCGGTGCGGCTGAACAGCATCTCCGAGAAGACCTGCCGCAGGAATGCCGCGTCGTAGGGCAAAGGTCCAAGGCTGAAGCAACGCGGACAGCGCGCCGCCGGCGGCGCTAACCCGGCTGCGGCGCCCGGTCCAGCGGCGGTACTCGACCACCGGAACCGGAGGAACCGATGCAGAAGCGGAGGTACCGTTGGGAGCAGGCCCGCTCGCGACCCGCGCTCGCGGCATTTGCAGTCCTGGGCGGATGGGCCTTGGCCTGCTCGTCGTCAGCCGGCCCGGGCGGCGACGCAGGCGCCGATACGGGCGACGCAAGTTCCCTCACGGACGGCGCGGCGGCGATGGACGCCGGGGATGGGGGTCCCCAAGGCGACGGAGGACCGGATGCCGGCATTCTCTACACGCCGTACGCCTGCGCCGACGCCGGTTGGGGCTCCCCGTTCGATCGCGTGGAGAGTTTCGTCGCCGCCGACGGGACCACGGTGCGCATCACCGTCTGCGGCCCGAGGCCGGGCGCCTCGACGATCCACCTCTCGCCTCCGGACGCAGGCTCGTCCGCGAGCCTCTTCGCCGCCGCGGCCCTCGCGGCCGCCGACGCGGGCGCCGTGACCCTCGCGCTCGCGCCGGCCGAGTACGACTTCGGCGGCGCGGACGGCGGGGCCAACTGGATTGTTTCGGGCCTCAGCGACGTGCTCATCGACGGCCAGGGCTCCACCCTGGTCTTCCACGGCCTCCAGGCCGGCCTGGTGGTCCGCAACAGCCACCGAGTGCTCTTCCGGAACTTCGCCATCGACTGGGGAGAGCCGCTGGCCGTCGCCGGCGCGCTGCAGCCGGACGCCGGGGCCTGCGACGGGGGCATGGCCTTCGTCGTCAACTCGGCCTACCCGATTGACGCCGCCGCGCCCCTTCCCATCGTGAGCATGTCGGAGTTCGACGTGGGCCGGCCTGGGTGGCCGCGGGCGCCGTTCGCCCAGGCGCACTGGGCGCAGACCCCGTCTTCGCAGCCGACCTTCGCCGGCAATCAGACCTACTGCGTGGGCGACCCGCAGGCCCTCTCGGCTGCGCCGGCAGGCACCGCGGCCATCGGCATCGCGCGCACGGGCGGGAATGCCGTCTACGTGGTGAACGCGAGCGGCGATATCGCCTTCGAGAACGTGACGGTGTACGCCTCGCCCCTCGAGGCTTTCACCTTCTACGGCGCCGGCCGCGGCCTGCGGATGAGCCGCTGCCGCGTGCTGCGCAACCCCCGCGACCCGACCCGGCTCATCTCGAGCAACGCCGACGGCGTGAACTTTCGGCAGACGCTGGGGAACGTGCTCCTCGAGGACTCCGAGTTCGCGGACCAGGGCGACGACGGCGTGAACGTGCTCGGCCTGCTCTTCCCGCTGGCGCCGGGCTCGACGCCCACCTCGCTCGTCTTCGACGGCGCCAGCGCCGCGAACCACGTCTCCGCCGGCGACGTCCTGACCGTGGCCGACCGCAACCTCGCCGTCCAGGGCTCGGCCACCGTGACGGGCGTGACCAAGGTCCTCGACGGCGGCGTGCTCACCGGCGCGACGGTCAGCCTCGCGCCGCCCGGCATCGCCGCCGTCGCCGACGGCGGCTTCATCGCCAACGTCCCAGCCAGCTCGAGCCCCGACTTTCTCATCCGGAACGTCTGGGTCCACGACAACGACGAGCGGGCGATGCTGGTGCAGACCGCCAACGGGCTGGTCGACGGCTTCCGGGCGACGAACAACCTCGGCCTCTTCCTCATCGCCCAATACGGCGTATTCCCCGAAGGGCCAGGGGCCGTGAACGTCATCGTGCAGAGCTCCCTGTTCGAGGGCTGCGGTTTCATGGCCTCGCCCGCGTCGACGTTGAGCTGCACCGGCCCAGGCTCCGCCGCTCCCGCGCCGATTTCGGTGATGACGCTGACCCCCACGACGTCCAACAAGAACTTCCTCGACGGCCACCCCAACGCGAACCTGATCCTCCGGAACAACGTCATCTCGGGCGCCCCAGGGGCGGGCATTCTCGTGGCGGCGGCCACGGGGGTTCGCGTGGAGGGGAACCTCCTCCTCGATACCAATCAGCGGGCGCCCTCGGCGTCGTGTCCCGGAGGAACCCAGATCCCCGCCGGCTCGATGGTGGCCATGCAAGCCAGCGACGTCCGCTTCTCCGGCAATGCGCGGGACGGGGGAACGAGCCTGGGTCTCGCTCTCGACCCCACCTGCGCAGGATGCTCGGGGCAGCCGGGCTATTGAGGCCGCTGGTGCGCCTTTCCGTTCTGGACTCGAACCGAGAATCCATGAAGACTTCGGAGCCCGGAGCGGCGACCGATCATGGGCGCACGGATTCGCACGCGGATTATCGGGGTTCTTCCCCCGCATTTCGCGGAAGGGAAAAGCGGGTTCGGGGGCCGTCCCTCCTCACGGCCCGCGCGCTGATCCAGTTCACTGATAGCTGATGTTGAGCGGCACGCGGTAGATGTCGCGATCGAGATTCTTTGTCGCGTCGTACTGTGCCGGCGAGGTGTTGTAGAATAGTTGCGGCGCGCCGCTCGTCGTCTCGAAGTTGAAGCCAGCGGAGTCATCGTCGAGCAACGAGATGTAGTTCAGATCGCTGAAGCCTTCGACCGAACCCGCCGGATCGGTCACCAAATGCGCGGTCCCGTCGACCTCTTTGGTGTCGCTCCACTCCGGTGCCGCCAGGCTCTTCGTCGTCGTGTAGTACACGGCGTTGTTGCCGCCGAAGAAGGTGAATATCAGGATGTAGCACTGAGCCTTCGTGTCATAGACGATCTGCGGTGGAGCGGCGTTGTCGAGCGGGCCGCCATTGTGCATGGGCAGGAAGGTCTGGTAGTCGGCCGCGCTTGCCGGGCCCCAGTTGCCCGCGCCCTCCCAGCCCTGCCAGCCTCCCGGATTCGACAGGTCGTTCGACCTCAGCAGCACGAAGCCGAATTTCGAGATCGGCGCCGCTCCCGTCGGATCGACATTCGAGAAGTCCCGAAGTATCAGGTAGCCGACCATGTAATAGTAGTGTCCCTCTTCGGTCAGCCGCGAGGTCGCGAAGATCCCGGTGTGGTTCAGCGCGCGCAGGTAAATCTTGTCCGCGAGCGCCTCGGTCCCCGTCCAATGAAAGCCCGGCGACGCGGCTACGTGGCTACCTCCCGTATTGTCGAGACGAAAGTTCTCGCCCCCGTCGGTCGAGATCATCTGGCTGACCGAGGAGACCCAGCTGTTGGTCTCGGCTTGAGCCGTCTGGTCGCAGTCGTTGTTCAGCAGACACCCGTACCACTCCATGTGCGTCAACATGTGGACGGTGACACCATCCAGCGTGTACGGCGTCAGCAGCCACTGCAGGTAGTTCGAGTCATGCTCGGGTATCTGCATCGAGCTCGCCCCACTGGAGAAGATCGCGTGGGGATCGATGGTGAGATCTTCCAGGTCCGGGCCGGTCATTCGGTAGTTCTCGAAATGCGGCACCAGCATGCTGATCCGGCCATTGGTCTCTCGCCAGGCCGAGACCGGTCCGTCCGGGATGTTCCACTTCATTACCTTGTCCTTGTGGTTGAAGACCATCACCGGACTCCCCGTCACCGTGATCCCGGCGATCGTCTTCGCCAGGCTCTTGTTCCAGGCCCGGCAGCCCTGGTGGAGCTGCTTCCTCGTCTGCTCCAGGTCCTGAAGGGCGCTGGCGTAGTGCCCACCCGCGTACCCGAATGCGGGGCTGCTCTTGATCTGGGCGATGACGCTGTCGAGGCCGCTGTTGATTCCCTGAAGATGGCAGTCGGGATTGAAGGGCGCGTCGGAGAATGCAGCACCCGCCGGGAGAAGGACGCCGACGACAATGGCCAATGAGTGCTTTTTCATCCGATTCTTCCTTTCGTCAACTCAAGATCAGGGAATCCGATTGGGAGCGCACGAGAGACGTGCGATCGGAGGCGCGCATTCAATGCGCGCGCGCTCGACAGGCTGCCCCGGGCCCAGGTGCCTCGCGAGGCAACCGGTTACTTTCGCGCTCCCCGGCAGGGCCGGAGCCGCCGTTCCGCTGAAGGGGTGTGTACGCGCCTCGCCTGGGCGCGCCGATCGCCGCGCCCCCGGCCGACTGACGGGCCGCGCCGCTCACCGAAGGAACGAATACTCGAAGGTGTAATGATGCTGGCCGTCGACGATGTCGATGGCCATAGAGCCGCGCAGGCCGGCGAGCTCGCCGGTCGCCGAGTCCGGCACCACCGCCACGCTGAGCGAGGGCTGGCCGCGGTCCATGAGGCCGCGGTGCAGCAGCACGAAGCTGCCGCGCCGCCCGTCCATGGCCCCGACGACGCGCTCGAGCGCGACGTACCCCGCCGAGCCCTCGACGTCGGTCAGGGCGCCGAGCATCTCCACGTGGCTCTCGGCTTCGAGGGGCCCGCGGAAGCGCTTCTCGAAAGTGCTGCGCCCGAGCGCAGCGCCGGGTCGCGTATCGTAAGGGGGCTGGTGCTGCGCCTCGAGGTCGAAGGTCCCGCGGATCGTGGTCATGGCGAAAAGGTAGATGGGGCGTCCGCCGCCCGCTTGAAGAAACGCGACATGGCGAGATTGACACAGGCGCCTCCGAGGGGGCTCATCGCGGCCGCCCCGTTCGAGGGCGACCGCGCCCGCCACGCGCGCTACCTGCCGGACTCGCCCACCGACGAGTCGATCGAGCATTTCTGGAGCGTCTCCTGGCGCCTCGAGCCGGGCGCGCGGGTCGTGCGCGAGACCTTGCCTCACCCCTGTTTTCACGTGGTGGTGGAGCGCGGGGTCGCGACCGTCGGGGGCGTGTCGCGCAAGCGCTTCACTCGCGCCCTCGAGGGCGAAGGGCGGGTCTTCGGGGCCAAGTTCTGGCCCGGTGGATTCCGCGGCTTGCTGGGCGCTCCGGCCTGGACCCTCACCGAT
Organism: uncultured delta proteobacterium; assembly: GCA_963772225.1. GTDB lineage: Bacteria > Myxococcota > Myxococcia > Myxococcales > UBA5297 > CAVYWD01. The sequence goes on from CAVYWD010000004.1 coordinate 158,019, forward strand.
CGCGTGGTGCCGTTCGCCGAGGTGGTGGGGCGTGCGCGGGCCGAGCGCTATGGGCGGGCCATCGAGGAGTCGCCCGGCGATTCGGCGCGCGTGGATATCGCCTCGGAGCTCTTCGGCGCGCTCTTGCCCAAGCCCCCGGCCGACGCGGCGCTTCTCCGGCAACTGGCGGCGGCTGCGGCGAGCGACCGCTCGGTGACGACCGTGGAGGCGCTCCGCGCGCTCGCGGGGATGCACCTCACGCGAGCTGCAGCGGTGGTTTCGAGACGCGGTGGGCGTGAGCCCGAAGTGGGTCATTCAGCGATACCGGCTCCACGAGGCGCTCAGCGCGCTCGAGCGCGGCGACGCCTCGGTGGCCCAGCTCGCCGCCGAGCTAAGGCTACGCCGACCAGGCCCACTTCACGCGCGATTTCAAGCGGGTCGTCGGCGTCGCGCCCTCGCGGTACGCGGCGCGCGCCCGGAGAGGCTGAGCGCTCGCCAATCGGGTCAAGCGCCTTCGCGATGACCCGGTCCTCGCGTGTATTCTCTCTGAACAGTCGTTGGGGAAGAGAGGTTTCCTGCGCGTGCCAACTCCTTTGAAGACGACGACGAGCCCATGAAGCGCCGCGCGCTGCTTTTCGGCGCCGCCGCGGCACTCTGGGCGGGTTGTGGGCCCATGGGGGTCGCCGAGGATCCCGACTCTGACGGGGCTCTTGCCGAAACCGACGGTGGGCCGGCGCCCTTCGACGCGAGCGCGCACCCGGCGGACGCCGGGACCTCATTCGATGCGAGCGTGTCGCGCGCGGACGCCGGAGCGGCCATCGATGCCGGCTGGGATGCGAGCTCGGCTCCGAAGGACGCCGGGAGCGCGGACGCCGGGCAGGACTCGTGCCCCGCGCCGAACGGCCTGACGTGGAACGGAAAGAAGCGTTTCGTCCTAGGGACCAACTGGGCGTGGCACAACTACGCGGCGGACTTCGGCGGCATCTCGCCCTGGAGCATGGCCGGCGTGTCGCAGAGTGCGAGCGCCTACCAGGCGGACCTCTCGGCCATGACGGCGAAGAAGGTGAACGTCATTCGCTGGTGGATGTTCCCGCGCCTGGATTCGAGCGGCATCACCTTCGGCTCCGATGACGTCCCCACCGGAATCGGCGGCACGCTCGTGGCCGACCTGGAAAAGGCGATGGAGCTCGCCGAGCAAAACGACGTGTATTTGATGCTGACGCTTTTCTCCTTCAACAATTTCCAGCCCACCGCCGACGAGACCGGCGTTCACCACATCGGGTTGGAGCCCATCATCGTCGACGCCGACAAGCGCAAGAGGCTCATTCAGAACTTGGTGACGCCCGTCGCCGCCGCCGTGGAGGCGAGCTCTCGCAAGGCTCGCGTCCTGGCCTGGGACATCATCAACGAGCCCGAGTGGGCCATGACCGGCCAGAACGAATACGGAGGTCCGGCCTTCGAGCCCACGTCCGGGTTGCAGGCGGTGACGCACAGCCAGATGGAGACCTTCGTCTCCGAGGTCGCGGCCGCTCTCCATGGTAGCTCCGGCGCGCCGGTCTCGGTCGGATGCGCGGCCATCAAATGGGCCAGTGCCTGGAGCCACGTCCCGGTCGACTTCTATCAGCTCCACTATTATGACTGGGTGTACGAGTGGTTTCCGTATACGACGTACACGCTCCAATCCGAGAATTTGACCGACAAGCCGGTGGTTTTGGGCGAATTCCCGAACGCGGGGCTGTCCGCCATCGACTCGAAGAGCCTTCCCGCGCGAACCGCGTCCCAATTCGCCGCCGACCTGTGGGCCGCAGGCTATGCCGGCGCGCTCTCCTGGGCCTACAGCGACACCAGCAACACCGCGTTCGCATGGAGCTCCCTGGACCTCGAGACGTTCGAGGCGAGCCATGTCTGTGAGACCAAGTTCTAAGGCGACCGCGGCGGCCTCCGCCCTGGCAGGGCTGGCCGTAGTCCTGGCCACGAGCTGGCTCCTGCGCCCGCGGGTCCCTGGGGTGCGCGAGAAGAGCGAGGAGGTCGCTGCTCCGGTCGCGGCCGAGCCGTCTCATGAGAAGACGGCGCCAGCGCGCGCCGCCGAGGCCGCGCTTCGCGAGGTCGACCCGATGGAGCGGCTGCGCGCGCTCGTCGACGCGGACCCGGCCGCCGCGCTGGCGCTCGCGCGGGCGGACGAGCGGGCACCTTCCGCCGACGAGCGCTCGTTTCTGGCCATGCGGGCGCTGGTGCACCTCGGGCGGATCGCCGCGGCCCGCGACGAGGCTGCCGAGTTCTTCCAGAAGTACCCCGAGAGTTCCTGGGCCGAGCGCGTCGAGCGGCTCACCGGCGTGCACCCCAGGCGCTATTACCAGAACTTCCGCTGAACGGAAGCCGGGGCAGTTGGCTGGCAGGGTGCGTTTCCTCGGGGCCCGGCCGCGGTGAGGCTCGCTCCTTCCATCTTCGCGCAGAACTCTCCGGCCCGAATTCTTTCGCCGGATCGCCCTGACGTCAGTGGCCAGCGTGCCCGGCGCTCCCGCCGCTTCGAGATCGCCGGTGACGGCGCGGCGGGCGAGCGCATGACCTGTCGCCATTGCGAACGCCATCGCCTTCGGGGCTCCTCCCGGACGGGTCGCTCCCGGAGAAGGCCGGGAGCAGCTGGGCGTGGTAAATTGAAGTCGTGTTTCGCTCGCCAGACATCGACCGACTCGCGGCGGACCTTCGAGCGTTCCAGCGAGCGGTCCGCGGCGCGCATGGTCAGCACCCCATCGTGAATCGGGTCGACGACGCGGTCGGCGACTTTGAGCATCAGCCGACCATTTGGGACGCCATTGAGGGCCGAAATCGCATTCAGGGCTGGGAGCTCCCCGGCGATTTCGACTCGCTGCTCAGCATTTGGATCGCCGCCTATCGCCGACTCGCCGACGCTCATCTGCACGACCTGGAGAGCCTCGATGCGGCAGCCACTGCGGCCGTCAGTGCGTCGGAGGCGCTGCTTTCGGAGCTGTATCGTTGCAAGGACCCGAGGGCTGGCCGACTCATGCTCGCACTGGACCTCTTCGCGGCGAGCGAGGAAATCGTCCGGCAGAACCTCCGACGGCAGCACCCGGACTTCCCGCCCGCGCTCATCGAGCAACGCCTCGAAGAGTGGCTTCAGAGCCGTCCGGGTGCCGAGCTCGGCGATGCCGTAGGGCGCCCGGTGAGCCTGCCTCGGACGAGCCCGTGAACAGGCTCCAGTCTGCCCTTCGCCGAGTTCTCAAGGATCTCGGCGACGACCAGCGCCGAGCTGCTCTCGTCGGCGGGTTGGCGGTCTCCGTCCGAAGCGAGCCACGCACGACGAGGGACGTCGATTTTGCGGTCGCGGTCGATGGAAATCAGGCTGCGGAGCAGGTCGTATTTCTGCTCGGGAATCGGGGCTACCGAATCACGCTCCCGCTCGAGCAGGAGGCCGTTGGCCGGCTCGCCACCGTGCGCATGACCCCGCCTGGCGGTGTGGGAGAAACCGTCGTGATCGACTTGCTGTTCGCCTCGTCGGGCATCGAGCCCGAAATCGTCGCTCGGGCTGAGCTCTTGGAAGTCTTCAAAGACCTTCGTGTTCCGGTTGCGCTGCGCTCCGACCTCATCGCTCTCAAGCTCCTGGCGCGCGACGACGCGCGGCGACCCCAGGACCGACTCGACCTGCACGCGCTGCTGACCCGCGCAGACCTTGACGAGATCGCCGCCACTCGCGCTGCCCTGAGTCTGATAACCGAGCGGGGATTTCACCGGAACCGGGATCTTCACTCCGCACTCGAAGCGGCGCTGCTCGAGTTCAAACCACAGACCTGAACGCCCCGCACGTCCCCCTGGTGGCCGAAGCGAACGCCACGTCGGCCGCGGCGCCGGCGCCTTGACAAGCCGAAATCACCTGCCACCGGTGCCTCCGTCGCAATCAGTCAGCCGGGTGCGCGTCCGCGGGCCCGGCCGCGGTGAGTCTCGCGACCAATTCCTGGAGCGGCCGAACGTCGATGAGCTTGGCGATGTACCCATCGCAGCCTGCCTCCAGTACCTTCTGCTCGTCTCTTCATGGCAGCCGGTGAGCGTGGCCATCTGTTCGTTGACGTCGGTGACGCAAAGGTCGAAGGCCGACCACCACCAGGCGGTCGACCGAGGCCGTCTCGATCATCCCGTGGTTGAGGCCGACTCCGTGCGGCGTCGGCGGCCGCCGACGTGCGCCCTCCGGTGCTCGGGCCTGCCCGGCTCGAGCGCGCGCTTGGTTGCCGCCACGCCTTGCCTTCGGCAGACCGAGGTATGGAGCGCGCCGGCCGCTTTGCGCCCGGCGAGCCGCCGCGAGGAAAGGGCTTCGCCCGCACGTGAGGTGGGAGGGGCTCCACGTCCGACGCCGCTTCACGCCCCAGGGGCGGTCAATGGGTCACCCCGCCGAAGAGAGCTTCTTTTGCTTCGTCCAAACGAGGCGGTTGCCGGGGCACCCCCGTCGACACAGCGTCTCAGCGCTCCGGAGCCGCTCCAGAGCTTTCCTCAAAGGAGGGTCTTCATGCCCCGGCCGGTCACCTATCGGAACGCCCAGGTCGACCCGTTGCACGCGTCGTTCGACGACGCCGCGCGCTGCCTTTTGTCGCTGATGCTCCGAAACGTCGCGACCGACGGATGGGTGTTTCAATCCGACAACCGGAGGTCCAAGCCCGGGTGCATCATCGCGTCTCCTTCGCGCCCGGACGACCTCGCGGTGACGGACCAGGACTACGTCCATTCCTGGGTCCGGGAGGCGGCCATCTGCGCCACGGAGATAGCGGCCGCCAAGGTCCCCGGTAGCTTTCTGCAAGACTACGTCGAATTCTCCCAAGTCGAGCAAGCCAGCGCCAAGAGCGAGCACAAGACGCTGGGGCACGCCTGCTTCCGCATCGACGGCACGGTGCGCCCCTGGAACGAGCAGAGCGACGGGCCGGCGATGCGCGTCCTCGCGCTGCTGGCGATGCGCAGCCAGCTCTCGCCCGACGCGCAGGCCAAGGCCGACCGCGTGATTCAACAGGACGCGGAATACCTCCTGGGCAGCGCCGGATTGCCCACGACCAACGTCTGGGAGGACGCGCAGGGCCGCAGCTTCTTCGCCACGGCGGTGCAGCTGAAGGCGCTGCGGGCGCTCAAGCAGCAGGGCTTGCCGGGGGCGTCGCCCTCGCAGATCTCCTCGGCGTGCGACCGGCTCAGCGCCTCGCTGGGCACGTTCTGGGTCCAGGGCGAGGAGCGGTATCGGTCCATCCTCGAAGGAGGAATGGGTGGGGACTTGAACTCCGACATCGTCATGGCCGCGGTGTACGGCGACCTCCGGTGCTCGGACGCGAAGATGCTCGCCACCGCAACGAAGCTGCGCGCGCTGTTCGCGAACCTCTACCCGGTGAACAAGGTGGACGCGGCCCAGCGGCAGATAGGGCCGCTCATCGGGCGGTACAAGGACGACGGCTACGACGGCGACCAGAGCGAGCCGGGGCCGGATTTCGGCCAACCCTGGGTGCTGTGCACGTGCAATTTCGCGGAATTCTATTATCGCGTCGCCGCGGAGACAAAGGCGGCGGGACAGATCACCATTTCGGAGGAGACGAAGCCCTTCTTCCAACAGGTGGGTTTCGACCGGAGCGGGGCCGTCAATCGGCAAGCGGAATTGACGAGCCTGAAGAACGCGCTCGTCGACGCCGGCGACCGCATGTTGCGGGCCGTGCTCTTCCACTCGGACCACCTGGAGCTCAGCGAGCAGTACGACCGCTTCAGCGGGTTCGAGAAGAGCGTGCGCAACCTCACCTGGAGCTACGCGAGCGCCCTCGGCGCCATCCGCGCGCGAAGGGCCCTGGAGCAGGGCCACTGACGGGCACGCGCGCCGGTTACCGGTCGCCGGCGAGGACCTCGTTGGCCCGCGCTTCCCACTCTGCCGCGTCCGGGTCGGCGGCGCCGGACATGGCGAGCGAGCGCGCATGCCGTTCGGCCACTCGAGCCTCGGCCTCGCTTCCGGCGGCGGCGAGCGCCTCGGCGAGGGCGAGCAGGTTGGGCGGGTAGACCACCGCTCCTCCAGTTTCTCGCAGCCGCTGCTCTTGCCCGCGGATTCAGAATCGACGCGCCCGCGCGCGTCGATCTGAACCCGTCGCTCTTCATTTCATCGGATCAACGACGTGCCCCAGCAATACTTCGTGAAGCCACGGTCCGAATCCCCGAACGTCGCGTTGTTGCACGACCCGGAACAGAGGGAGCTCACCGCGACGTTCCCGTTCCGACCCGAGGTATACGCCACCGGACAGTAGTCGCCACGCGGCATGTTGAAAGTCTGGTTCTCGGTGGTCAGGTAATTCTTCCCGAGATCCAGGACGTAGCAAGCCTTCACCACGCCGAAGCTCGGGTCGCCGAAGGTCTCGTTGTTGCACGGGGAGTCTCCGGTCACAACGGCGAACTTGAAATAGCCGTTCGCCCCGTAGGCAACCGGCGTCTTGTTGAGGCCCTTGAGCACGGTCGTCCCATCGTATCGCTCATTCGAAACCCAGTGATAGCCGGAGAGACCGAGATAGCAGGCGCGCTGCACGTTGGGGGCCAGGTCTTCCCCCGGGAAGAGCGACTTGCTGCACGTATACTGGGTCAGTCCGTCGAGGGTCGCATAGAGAAACTTGCCGTTGGCCCCGAAAGCGACGTTCACCGGCCCGGTCACGCCGGTGAGACTGTACGGCGTGAACTTCTGGTTCTCGTCGGCGAGCCACGAGTAGTTCGCGAAATAGCAGGTTTTCCCGGTACCCACCGCGGGATCTCGGTTGCCGAAAGTCGCCCGATCGCAGGTGAAGGTACCGGCGGGCATCGCCTGGAAGACGAGCTGCCCCTCCACCCCGAAAGCCGCGTACTTCCCTCCCTGACCTACGGTGCAAGTTCCTCCCTCCGTCGCGCAGGGGATGAGATCCATGTTGGGGGCCGCAGGATCGGTCACACATTCGCAGGTGGATTGGCCGAGCGCAGTGACCATGGCAGCCTGGTTGGCGCCGCAGGTCTGATGGCACACGTTCCCCGCGGTGGAGACCATGCCGTCCATGCAGCCCTGGACGATGTACGGCACCGTGTTGGCCTGAAAGTTGTAGCTTCCCGTGTAGCTCGTGTCCGTACACTTGTCCGGGTGGTCGTAGCCGTAGTTGTGCATCACCTCGTGCCACATAATCCCGGCTGCCTGCGACATCGGCCAATAGGGGTTGCTCGGATCCGAGCCGATCTGCCCAGGGCGGGGCGTAATCCAAGTGCTCCATTCAAAAGCTTCGCTGGTCCAGTTTTCATTTCCGACGGCAGCGAAGGCGTCGCCGTCGGTTCGGGTGCCGCAAGTGATCGTGAGCGGATTGCGGGAACGGCTCCAGCGGAGGAGCGCCGCCACTTGAGCCGCAGTGCCATCGTTCTTGTGCGGCTCCGTGCTCACCGCGCATTGCGGGAGATACGGTCCGGCGACATTGGGAGTCCCCACGGCCAGGTTCGCCAAGCAGGCTGCGAAACCATTGCTCGCCGCTGCGATGCGTCCAAGCCGGGTGGTCTTCTGGACGAATCCTTTGACCGAGTCATCGCAGGAAGAATCGACGGTATAGGGGCCGATCAAGGCCTCGGTCGATTCACCCATCTCTTCTTTCGAAATCGTTCGGTCGGCACAGGCGAACAGCAGGAGTGAGGCACTCGAAAACGCCAGCAGGCCAGTCGCGTTTCTCATGTGGACGACTCCTATTCGATTCCACCCCGAGATGGGATTGGACTTAGGAGGGCCCACTTTCTCACGAAAATAGCGTCTGGAAGGGTGCAGAGCAGACGAGTGCTCAACGCTGTCTTCATTTCAACAGGTGTCGCCGCTGTGAGGCCAAGGCGCTCCTGCTCTAGGCGACCGGCATCGCGGCCGCTTTCGACTTCTGGGTCACCCCCTCCACGTCTGGAAGGAGACCGTGGACCTGCGCTTCATCCCGGCGGTGGAGGTTCCGGTGATGTTGGCGGTCGCCCGAGTCGTGGGCGAAGACGCCGTTCGCGGCAGAGCCGGTCGTGGAGATGGACCCGCCGGTGATGGTCAGCGTCCCGCCCCGGCAGTCTCTTCGGCGCGAATCTTGTGCGATCTGGCAAAGACTCCAGGCTCCAGACCCCAGGCTCCGGGTAAAGCCCTTAGGTCAGGGGGGAGTCTTTGTGACGATGCAGCTGCCGCTGCGGAAGGCATGACCTGGGGCCTGGGGTCTGGAGCCGGTCTGGAGCCTCAGGCAACCCTCGTTGGCTCCGGCTCGGCCGGGTAGGCCAGCGCGGCGGCGTAGAGGCCACAGAAGCTGCTGTTGTCGTTCGGTTTCGGGCTCGGTCGACTTTCTCGAGCTCAAGCCGCACGACGCGCCAAAACCTTTCGCGTGTGCTCGATCGGGTCGCAATCAACCGCCGAGGCCGCTCGACTGCAATCAAGTCTCCTCCACCGGTGTCCTGAGGAAGCGGACGCAGAACCTGCGAGAACTGGAGTGCTATGCGAACCTCGTCCGGGATTCGAATCTGAGCAGGCTCACGTACGGGCGCCAGAATCACGGCCCCGGCGGGCAAATCAGTGCATAGGGCCGTCGATGGCGTCAACGCGAGCATCGCCGCTCGAGCTTTCATAAGGTCGCATGACCCCCTCACCGGAGTGGACACTCATGAAGCGCCTATGGTTCTCTCTGATCGCGGCAGGCCTGATGGCCGGCTGCTCTGGCAGTTCGTCAATCGATGATGCGGGTACAGCCGCCCACAACGACGCGGCGACCGCTTCCGATGGCGGCGTCTCCCGCGACGCAGGCACCCGAATCGATGGAGCAGACGCGGGGACAGACGCGGGGACAGACGCGGGGACATACGCGGGGACAGACGCGGGCAGCACGAGCTCCTGCTCGTGGAAAAGCAGCGCGACCGCGTACACGACACACTCGTCGCTTGTCTACGTCGATTCCAGCGCGAAGACATCCTCGAACCAGATCTTGGATCTGCTGATTCCAAACGCTGGCTCGGGGCCGTTCCCTGTCGTCATCCGCATTCATGGCGGCGGTTTCTCGGGCGGTGGCTTGATGGGTGAAGAGAATGACGCAGCCGCGGACGACATGCTGGCGCATGGCTTCGCGATCGCTTCCGTTGGCTACCGACTGTCGGGTGAGGCGAAGTTTCCGGCGGGCGCACAGGACGTCAAGGCTGCCGTCCGCTGGCTTCGCGCCAACGCAGCGACCTACAACTTGGACGCGAACCACTTCGCCGCCTGGGGTGAGTCCGCAGGAGGCTGGTTTGCCGCGATGTTGGGCGTGACCGGCGACCAGCTCACCCTGTTTGAGGATACAACGCTGGGCAATGCCAGCGATTCGAGCGCCGTGCAAGCGGTGGTCGTTTGGTGGGGGCCGAGCGATTTCGCGACCTCGGACTACGACAACAGCAGCAGCTACACCTATGCGAGCGAGAACCAATGCACGCACCCGGAGACGCTGGACGCTGCCGGGTCCTTCGCGTCGGTCTGGATCTGCGGAAACAGCAGCGGAAAACTAAGCAGTTGCGACAGTGACGCCCTGAATCATTCCATCCTCGAAAACGAGATCCCATCGGCCAAGTCCCTGCCGGTCTTCATTCTCGAGTATGGCCTCGCTGATTGCACGGTTCCGTGGGGTCAAGGGCAGGAGCTGTACGACGCCCTCAGCAAGGTAGGTAACATTGCCTATTTCACGAAGAACGATGGCTATGGCCACGGCGACGCAAGGTACGAAACCGTGCGGGCAAAACCAGACGTCGAGCATATCGCGGAAGCATTCTGCAAATAGCCAAGCCGTCTCGATGCTCTGACAGGAGGCCCGTCGCTGTCGCCCGCACTTTCTCGGAAGCGCTGCGGAGAGCGCGCTGCTCGGGTATTGGACCCGCTTTGCAGCCGCCGGCGACGCGAACGGCGGCGGCGCCTTCCTTGGGCCGCAATGCGATGCAACCGAGACCGACCCGCCGCTCGCGTCCGGCCAGGCGCTGCGCGCCGACGAGTGCGACGCGTGGGATTCCTCGGTTGCGACCTGCTCCAGGGGAGACGGCCGCCTCGCAATCCGGAGGATGGCTCATCGGTCGCCGGCGAGGATCTTCCGCGCTTGCGCCTCCCACTCGGGCGCATCCGGGTCGGAGGCGCCGGACGTGGCGAGCGAGCGCGCACGCTGTGCAGTCTCTCTCGCCTCGTCCTCGCTCCCGGCGGCGGCGAGCGCCTCGGCGAGGGCGAGCAGGTTGGGCGGGTACTCCGGCGCGAGCGCCGAGGCTCGCCTCGCCTTCGCCACCGCGGCCTCTGCGTCGCCGGGGCCGAGCGGCCAGCCCGGGGCGCGCGTCAGGACCATGGCCAACACGCGGTCGGGCCCGGCGCGGTCCTGCCTGGGGTCGGCGGCCGCCGCGCGCTCGAGCAGCGCGACCATGCGCTTGAGGCCGTCGAGCGCCGTGGCGGTCCTCTCTCGCGCCGCCAGGCCCACGCCGAGGGCGAGCCCGTAGGCGCAGGCGGGGCTCTGCGGCGCGCGCTTCAGGCACTGCTGCCCGGCGTCCACGGCCGTCTCGGCGAGGGCGAGGCGCTCCTTGGAGCTCGCCTCGTGCTCCACCAGCCAGCCGGCGACGCGAATGGCCTCGACCAGCGCGGTCGTCGACGCGGCGTCGGCCTGGGCCGCGGCGAGGTAGAGGTCGCGGGCGCGCCGCGCCGAGGCGCGGTCGGGGCGGTGCGCGAACGCCTCGCCCGCGGCCGAGAGAAGCTCTTCGGAGCTCCCCGCGGGTCTCGACGCAGTCGCCGGCACGGCCGCGGGAGGGCGCAGCGCAGGCGCGCATCCGGAGGCGAGGGCGAGGAGCGCCGAGGCGAAGAACGCCGCCCGGGCGCAGCTCATCGCGAGGCCACCGACGTGAGCTTGCGGGCGGCGTCGAGCGCCTTCGAGTCGAGCGGCGCGAAGCGCGCCATGCGGATGCCGTCGAGCGCCGCGGCCCCGGCGGGGTCGTCGGCGAGCTTCAGGAGGCCCTGCTCCAGCGCCTTGGCGCGCGAGGGCGAGAGGCGATCGCCCACGGCGCAGACCAGCGCCGCCGGCAGGGGCGCCGAGCGCGCGACGACCTCGAGCTCGGAGGCGAAGGGCAGCGAGGCGAGCGCGGCGGCCTGGCTGCCGTCGAGCAGCACCGCGACCTTCTCGCCGGACGCCGCCTTGCGCAGCGCCGAGAGGACCTGGCTCGACGCGGCGACGGTGGCGCTCTCGGGAATTCGGCCCCACGCTCCCAGCGCGCCGCGCACGAACGCCGGGGCGTAGCCGGCGATGGAGACGACCGTGAAGTCGGCGAGGGCGACGGGCGCGGCGACGCGGCCTTTCTGGGCGACGAGCGTCCAGACCTCGGCCGCGCCGCCGGCCTTCATCGCAACTTGCAGTCGGGGAGAGAGCTTGAGCTCGGCGCCGCGCTGGAGAAAGAAGGGCAGCGGCACGAGGGCCACGCCGGTCTGGGGCTCGGCGATGCGCGCGAGGCCGCCCTTCTCGGTGGGCTCGTAGGTCGCGGCGAGCGCGCCTTCGGGGAGCCCGGCGACCCTCTGGAGCGCGGCGGCGAGCGCGTCCATGGAGGGCTGGGCCTCGGCGCGGCTGCCCGGGTAGCCCGGCGCGGCGGCGACGATGGCCGTGCGCTGTGCCTGGGCGGCGAAGGCGGGCGCGGCGGCGAGGAGCGTGAGGATCGCGAGGGGGGTCCGCATGGCAGCCAGTCTCGTCCCAGCTGGCCACGGCTCGCAACGGTCGTCGCGCGGGCGAATGCCAAAGCCATTCACGGAGTCTGACGGACGCCCTGGCGCGCCTGCAGGGCCTTCAGGAGCGAGCTCAGCGCCGGAGCATCCCATCGCGGGCCCAAAACGCCGTACGTCTCCGGCGCTCCCAATGTGCGGGAGGTCCCGGTCGACTCCGTGCCGTTGAAAGCCCAGCAGCTCCAGTCGACGTCGGCGTCGTCGAGCACGCGCAAGAACGACTGGAACCACAGGCCCTGCCCGCTGGTTGCGGACACGCAGTCGTCCGCCGTATTGCAGGTCCCAAACTCGCTCGCCCACACCGGCGCGGTGTACGCGCGGCCCTGCGCCAGCAAGAAGCCCCAGTGGTTGCCGGTGGCCGTCTTGAGCGAGCTGTAATCCTCCGAGCCGCTGTGAAACCAAGAATAGTCGTGGGGGCCCCACACCAGCCGATCGGCCACGTCCAGGGAGATGGGTTGCGAGGACGCCCCGCTGAAGTCCGTCGAGTATGCGAGGCCGCCGACGACGACGAGGAGCGCGGGGTTTTCCGCCAGCACCGCGTTTCCCGCCCGCTGGGCCGCGGCCCGCCAATCCCGCGCCGGGTCGCCCCCTCCCCAGACCGGCGTGACGCCGTTGGCCGCGCGCAGCTCGTTCCGCAGCTCGACGCCCACCACGGCCGGCTGGCTTCGATAGCGCGCGGCGACGGTCCGCCAATCCGCAAGCCACGCGGACTCAGGATAGGTCGACGAGTACCACAAGCCATTCCCGTCGGTATCGCTGCAGCACCAGTCGGCGCGGCTCACATGGTCGTCGAGAATCACCACGAGGCCCTGCGCCGCGAGCGCGGCGATGATCCGGTCGAGGATTTCGAGCGCGCTCAAGCCCACGAGCGGTGGATTCGCCGAGAGCCGCGACGCCGCCACCTGGGGGTTCTTCTCAATCAGCTCATTCGAGAAGGGCAGGCGCACCGAGTTGAAGCCCAGCTGGCGAATGAGCCCTGCGAGCTGGGACAGCGGCAGAATGTCGAGCCCGGCGACGACGAAGTCGGGCGATTCAGCGCCATACCAATTCACGCTCGCGAGCTTGAAGCGCTTCCCGCTGGCGTCGAGCACCCATCGGCTTTGCGTGTGCAGCGGCAGGGGTGGCAACGCGAAGCCCCCTCCGTCAGCGTCACCGCCATCGACGCCGCCGCCGTCGAGATCACCTCCGCCGTCGACGACGCCACCGCCGTCGACGCCACCGCCGTCGATATGGCTGCCGTCGAGGCCGCCACCCCCGTCCATGCTGCCCCCATCGACGCCACCTCCACCGAGGCGGCCACCATCGAGGCGGCCACCATCGATGCCACCGTCAGCCCTTGCGCCAGCGTCGTCTCCATTCGCGGGAGGGAAGTTCTCGGGCAGGCCACCCGCGCACGAGCCGCCGGCCGCCGCGAAGACGGCCGCGAGGAGCGCACTCCGGATCCACCCGCGGGCTTCGGTCATCTCGGTCGGTCACTTTCGCGGCTTCGAGCCGTCGCGACGATGTCGTCGAAATTGATATCGCATTCGATCGGCTCGCCGTCCATCGTCCGCTCGACGCCGTCCGCGCGTCCCGACCGAGCGGCATCGGCGGTCGGGCGTGCTCGCAGATTCTTCAGGAGACAGGCAGAGGTTTCGTGCGCTTCCGAAACGATCGCCTGCCCGATGCTGGACCGGTTAGAGAGAAAGATGGGGAGAATGGGTCAGAGGGGAGAGGCAGATCGGACGGCGAGATCAGGGCCCGCGCCGCGGGCCGCGAGCCCGATTCAGTCCCCCTCCCTCGCGCCAATCCCCCGAGCGCGCCCCGCCGAAAGGATGCTAGCGTCGCGCGCTATGGCAACGCCCTCCCGGCTCGAGGGAATCTTCGGGCGCATCGTCGAGCGGCGCCGCTGGATCCTGGCCGCCTATCTGGCGCTCGTCCCGTTGGCGGCTTTTCTCGCGGCCACCATCCCCTCGCGCAGCGGCATCCGCGAGCTCATCATCCCCTCGGACCCCGACGCCGTCGCCACGCGCGAGTTCCAGAAGGTCTTCCCCGAGGGCCAGCTCGTCATCCTCCTGCTCGAGGCGCCCCAGCCCTTTCGGCCCGAGGTGCTCGCGGAGCAGGCGGCCATCGAAGAGGCGCTGAGCCGCCTTCCCAAGGTCACGCCGGTATCGGCGCTGGCCATCTACCGGCGAGCGCACCCTGGCTTCGCGCCGAGCGCCGAGGGGGCGGCGGCGTACCGCGCCTTCGCCACCGGGACCAATCTCTTCCGCCGGCAGGGATTTTGGGGCGATGGCTTCCAGGGCATGGCCGTCGCTTTCGAGGCCCGGGATGGCCCGGAGCGCGACGCGGCGCTCGCGGCCATCGACGCGGCGGTGGAGAAGGCGCGCACCGGGGCGGCCCTCCGGGTGCGGCGCGTCGGCGCGCCCTACGTGGAGAGCTGGATCGAGCGCGAGTCCGCGCAGGCCTCGCTGCGCACCTTCCCTTTCTTCGGCCTCTTCGTGGTGGCCATCGCCCTGTTCCTCTACCGGGCGGTCCGCTCGCTCCTCGCGCTGGTGCTCTCGCTCGGGGCGAGCGTCGCGCTGGGCGTGGCGGCGGGGCGGCTTTTCGGCTTCTCGTTCACCTTGGTCTCGGCGCTCGTGCCGCTGACCCTCCTGGTGACCGCGATGGCGACGCTCGTCTACCTGCATTCGCGCTTCGTCGACCAGCCCGAGGGCGTAGAGGTCGACGCGCACCAGCGCTTCGCGCTCGCGAACAAGTTCCTGCCGGTGACCGCCTCGACTGCCGCGGCGGTGCTCGGGTTCGCGGCGCTCTCGGTGTCGCGCATCCGGCCGGTGCGCGAGATGGGGCTTTGGACGGCGGCGGGGCTCGCCATCACCTGGGTCGTCTCGTTCACCCTCTTCCCTGCGCTGCAGCGCGCGCTCAAGACCCCGACCGGCCGCGCGGTGGCCATCCGCAGCGCCCTCTACGATCGCGTCGCGGCGGCGCTGCCGGCGCTGACCTATCGCTTTCGCTGGCCGCTCGTCGCCGGGTCGTTGGCGCTCGCGGCGGCGGGCTTCGCCGCGCTGTTCGGAGTGCCCGGCCGGCTCGAGCCGATGCGGGTGGGCATCGATCCGCTCGACTACGTCGCGGCCGACGCGCCCGTCCACCGCGACATGACCTTCTTTCGCGCGCACGTCTCGGGGCTGAACGTGGTTCGGGCCTGGGTGAAGACCGCGCCCGGAGCGGCCACCGACCCCGAGGTGCTGCGCGCGCTGGATCGCTGGGGCGACTCCGTCCAGGCGCTCCCCGGCGTGGCCTCGGTCGTGGGCCCCACCACCTTCCTCCGGATGCGCCGCTACCTCGCCGGCCAGGGCGACAGGTTGCCCGAAGACCCGGAGGAGTTCGCGGCCGCCGCGGCCGACGTGGAGCCGCTGCTGCTCCTCGAGCCCCAGCTGCGCGGCTTCCTGGACGTGAACACGCTGTCGAGCGCGCAGCTCACCGTGGTCTTCAACGACGGCCGGGAGGAGGGCCATCGCGCGCTGGCGCGGGGGCTCGGCGAGACCTGGGAGCGGGCGCAGGCCGCGAGCCCTTCGCTGCGCGGCGCCGCCATGCAGGTCGTGGGCGAGTCCATGTTGCAGGCGAAGGTGGGCGCGAGCCTCGTCCCGACCCTGACCGAGAGCTTCGGCATCACCGCGGCGCTCATCTTTCTCGCATTCCTGGCGGTGTTTCGAAGCGGCGCCGCCCGGCTCATGGCGATGATCCCTTCGGTCTTCGCCATCCTCGTCACCTTTCTCGGAATGCGGCTCTTCGGCGGGGCGCTAAACGTCGCGACCATTCTCATCGCCACCACCATCCTCGGGACGACCGAGAACGACCAGATCCACTTCTTCCACCACCTCCAGGAAGGAGAAGGCGCGGGCGGGCTCGACGCCTCGCTCAGGCATACGCTGCGCGTCTCCGGCAGGGCCATCGCCTTCGCGACCTTCATCAATGCGGCGGGCTTCTCGGCGCTGGCGTTTTCCAAGTTTCCGCCCATCCGCCAATTCGGGATCGTCACGGCGGCGGCCTTTCTATTGGCGATGCTGGCGGATTTCACCGCGCTGCCGGCCTCGCTCTGGATTGGGAGGCGCGAGCGTCCGCGAGAGGGGAGCGGGGCGGCCCGGCGCTGAGGAAGGCGCCCACCGCAAGCCGACCGCGAATTCGAATTCAGCGGCGCTTGCGCCGGGGCTTGGGGCGAAGGCGATCGAATACGGCGACGAGGGTCGAGTCGTCGAGGAGCTGCTCGATCTCCCTGAGGCGGCGTCGCACGGTGTCGACCTTTACCTCAGCGAGATCGAGGCGCAGCAAGGTTCGAACGTCTTCCAGATCCTTCTCGCGGCCCGCTAATACTTTGAGGGTAATGAGGTCATTGGTCTCGATAAATGGGATTCGCGTGTTCCCTACTTTTCGCACGATGGCGCGTTCGAGCATCTGCTCTTCGAGGCCGGGGCCGGCGCGGACGACATCGAGCTGAAACCCCGACGCCTTGTGCTGCAGAGGAACGACCCGGAGCTCCTCGAGGACGGACTCGAGGTCGTCGATCCCCGAGCGGAGCTCGAATCCAGCTCGGGCGAGCGCCTTGACCAGGCGAGCCGGGGGCACGTCCTCAGTGGTGATGTCGATGTCAGCGGTCGCGCGGACGGCGCCTGCCGCCACGACGGCTTGGGCTCCGAACACGTACCAGCGCACGCGCAGAGGGTTCAGGGCCGATGCGATTTTGCGCAGCAGCGCGGCGACGTTCGGCGTTGACACGGTCGAGCTTCCTTCCCATCTCGATGAGACCGGCGACGCCGCTCGGGCGGGTCGCTTGGATCCGGGGCCAGACCTGATCGAGGAGCGCCTGGCCCAGTCGAAACGCGGCGGTCGCGCCCTTCGCCTGCACGAAGGCGCCCTGGGCGCGATCCTTCGAGGCGCGGGCGCGCTCCCAGTCGCGGGCGACGAAGGCCCGGAGGTTCTCGGCAGTCAGCTGGGTCTTCTTCACGGCTGTGATGCTAACCCGACGCGCGTGTTTGAGCAGGGGCTGCAACGGCCTCTAGCTCGTACGCCGTCTCGCTGGGGAAGCACCGGAGCCTCGTCTACTATCTGCCGTCCGAGGACCTGCTCCGGACCTCGTCTCGCCTCGAGGGTGAGAAGGCCGCGCGATTCCGGGCGCTCGCCGGAGAGGGCCTGTTCCGGCTCTCGGTCGGCCTGGAATCCCCAAACGAGCTCATCGCCGATCTCGAGCAGGCGCTGGGCTGATCTGTCGCGCGCCGCCCGGCGCGCCTACCGCGGCCGCGGCAGCCGCACTTCCATGACGGTCCTCACCCCCGGCGTGCTCTCCGCCGAGATCCGCCCGCCGTGCGCTTCGACCACGAGGTGGCTGATGGCCAGGCCGAGCCTTCGTTCCACCCGGCGCCCCGCGCCGGCAACGCAGCGCGGGGCGCGGCTCTCGAAGCTCTGCGCGTCAGGGCGTGCAGAGCTCGATGTTTCCGCCGTTGTAATCGTTGGAATAGCTGAAGCAGCTCTGCCCGTAAGGACAGGTCGAGCTCCCGCCGGGGCACGTCAAGTAACACTGCCCGATGCCCTCCGCGTAGAAGACGCAGACGGCGCTGTAGTTCGAAAGGTCTTGAGGACAATCGCTGTTCGAGGTGCAGGTGGTCGTGCAGAGGGCGCCCGTCCAGGAGGTGGCCCCCAGCGTCGAGCCCTGGCAGGTGATGCCCGCCATGCTGCAGGTATCGCCGGATGAGCACGATTCATAGGGGTCCAGGGCCGGAGAAGCACACGCCGCGCTCAAGAGAAGCACCGGCACAGCGCACCGAAGAAGGCTCTTTCCGCTCATCTCTACCTCACGATGTTGCGAGTTCAATTCAATTCAGGGGTCGACCGCCGGCGCGCAGATGCGCCGGTCGACGTCCACTCTGGATCGACTTTGGAGCCACGGGCAACGGGAAGTCGCCGGCTCCGGTCGGTTCCTCTCATCGCTCGGCCTCCCGCTCCCACTTCGGCTTTGGCGCCGGTGCGGCCGCTCGCCCGCTTCACAAAAGCCGAGACCCGCTCGAGCCCGTCGCCTCAGGGCGTCGCCTCCGCTCCCAGGACGTTCGGGAGCGGCCACTGCTGCGCGTTCGCGTTGGCTCGAATGGAAAGCCCGTCCCGAAGCTCCCGGCCGGGTCGAGCTCGAGCCCGCCGCTGCTCACCGAGAGGCTCGCCTTTGGGCCTCCCTCGGCTGGAGCGCCACGGCCGCGTACGCCACGCCCTCGGCGACGGGCCGTCAGGAGATCGCGGGCGCGGCGGCGACCGCCAGCGCGAGCAGGGCCGCGTGGGTCACTTCCGAGTGCCTTTCCCCAATGCCTCGTGCCGGGGGCAGGTCACCAGATGGTCGTTCACCATGCCCACCGCCTGCATGAAGGCGTAACAGATGGTCGGCCCGACGAACTTGAAGCCGCGCTCGCGGAGCGCCTTGCTCATCGCCAGGCTCTCGCCCGTCTCGGCCGGGAGCTGCTTCAAGAGGCGCCAGCGGTTCTGGAGAGGCTCTCCGCCGACGAAGCCCCACAATAGGTCCGAGAAGCGGCCCTCCTTCTCCCGGACGCGCAGGAAGGCGCGGGCGTTCGCGGTGCTCGCCTCGATCTTGGCGCGGTTGCGCACGATGCCCGGGTCGGCCATCAGCGAGGCGACCTTCTTGGCGTCGAAGCGGGCGAGCTTCTCCGGGTCGAAGCCCTCGAAGGCGCGCAGGAACGCCTCGCGTTTGCGCAGAATGATCTGCCAGGAGAGGCCCGCCTGGAAGCCGTCGAGGACGAGCTTGGCGAAGAGCGCGCGGTCGTCGCGCACGGGCACGCCCCACTCCTCGTCGTGGTAGGCGACCATCCGAGGATCGTCGCTGGGCCAGCAGAGGCGCTTGGGCGGGTTCATTGGAGGAGCTCGGCGGTATTCATGATGGCGCTGTTCTCGCCGCCGGCGATGAGGACCGTCCCGTCGAGGAGTAGGGTGGCGGTGTGGTACTCGCGCGCGGCCGTCATCGGCGGCAGCGGATAGCCGAGGCCGCCTGAGGGGTCGAAGACGTAGGCGATGTCGGTGGCATTGCCGCCGCGGTCGCCGCCCGTGACGAGCACCCAGCCCGACGGCCCCCAGGTCAGGACGTCGAGCGTGTGGTGGGCGCTTCGGTCGAAGTAGCTGAAATAGTCGTAGGCCGGGAACTGGCTAGACGTATCGGGCACGATCACGGTCCATTGATTGGCCGCCGGGTCGTAGACGCACGGGTAGCCGTTGGTCGCGGAGGCGTTCGCGCCGCTGCCCAGAAGGAAGACGGTGCCGTCGAAGAGCAGGCCCGCGCGCGGGGCATTCGCCGGGCTCGGCAGGCTCGCGACGAACGCGCAGGTGTCGGTCGCCGAGTCGTAGATTTCGGTCGAGGCGAGGCCTGTGCCCGACGCGTCGACGCCGCCGGAGAGGAGCACCTTGCCGTCGCCGAGCTCGACCGCGGCGTGTTGCGCCCGGTGGCCGGTCGCCGAGGCGAGGCTGCCAGTTTTGACGATGGAGCCGGAGTCCGGGTCGTAGATCTCGAACGTCGACGCCGCTCCGTTGGCTTCGCCGCCCGCGATGAGGACCTGGTTGGCGCGCGGCCCGGCGGTGAGCAGGGTGACCGAGAAGCCCGAGGGCCGGGCGGCGCTGAGGTCCGGCCCGGCGGTAAAGGCGTCCGTCGAAGGGTCGTAGAGCTCGGTCGATTGGAGCGGATTGTTTGACGGCGAGCTCGTCCCGCCCACGAGGAAGACGAGGCCGCTCGGCAGCAGGACGGCCTGATGAGAGTAGCGGGCCTGAACCATGTCGTGGCTCGTGGGGGTGAAGGTCTGCGCGGTCGGGTCGTAGAGCTCGGCGCTTCCCGGGTTCGTGCCCATGCCGCCCGCCAAGAGCACTTGCCCGCTGTCCAGGAGCGTGGCGGTGTGCCGAGACCGCGCCTGGTGGAGGTTCGCCGCGGCCGTGGGGATGCCGGTCGCCAGAATGTTGAGGGTCGCCGTATTGCTGGTGTTGGTACCCGCCACCGAATCGGCGATGTCGAAGGAATACTGAGCGCCGTCGTCGGCCGCGTAGGTGAGCACGGGCGTGTTGTAGGTGAAGGTGCCGTCGTTGCTGCCCGCCCAGGTCTTGACCGGGTCGTCGACGCCCGAGCGGTACAAATGGACGGTGTATGGCTTGGTGCCGCCGGTGGCCTTGGCCTCGATGACCGTGCTCAGGCCGCTCGCGAGGGTCTGGTCGGGCGGTTGGACGTTGAAGAGGACCGCGGCCGTCACCGTCACGCTCGCGGTCGCGCTGACCTGGCCCGCGTTATTGGCGGCGGTCAGCGTATAGGTCGTGGTGATGCTGGGGGAGACGTCGACGGTGCCATCGCTCGATTGCAGCTCGCCGACGTCGGGCTGGATGGACCAGTCGGTGGCCCCGTCGGTCGACCAGGTCAAGGTCGAGCTGCCGCCCGGGGCGA
This sequence comes from uncultured delta proteobacterium, assembly GCA_963772225.1. Lineage (GTDB taxonomy): Bacteria > Myxococcota > Myxococcia > Myxococcales > UBA5297 > CAVYWD01. The sequence goes on from CAVYWD010000004.1 coordinate 178,175, forward strand.
TCACGCTGGGACTGGCGGTGAACGCGAGGATGGTCGGGAGGGCCTGTGCGTCAGGCTCGGAGGCGTCCGCGCCGCCGGCGTCGGCGGCCTCGGCTCCGGTGTCGGCGGCCTCGCCACCCGCGTCGGCGCTCTTCTCGGCAGCGTCGGCTTCGCTCCCGGCGTCGGCCCTCGGCTCGCCCGCGTCAGCCGCTGGGCTGCCCGCGTCGACTCGCGCGAGGCCGGCGTCCTTTCCGGTGCCTCCGGCGTCGGCCGCGGCGGAGGCGTCCAGGGAGCCGCCGCCCGGTGTGCTTCCTCCTCCGCCGCCGCAAGCCGCGATGGCGAAGCCCAATGCAGCCGTGAGAAGCGTCGCGCGAAAAGCACCCAAAGGAATCCTCCTCGGAGAATGAAGGCAGTGTGCACCGGCCCGGCCAGGTAGCCTAGCAGCGCCCTGCGTTACGTCCCCAGCGGGATCGATGATGAAGCGCACCTGGACCTTGCCTGAAAGACGGGGCTTGGTCTTCAGCTCCCTCTCGTAGCAGGAGCGGACCTGCCCGATGTTCGCCCGGATGACGCGGCGGATCTCCTCCCTTCCGAGGCTGCCTTCAACTGTTGGAATGGCGTCGCTCGTCGACCCTACGTTGACTCGAATAACCGCAGTTGCAGTGGGGGACGGCGCGTCCGGACACGGCGCCCGCGAGCGCTGCAAAGCCCGCTTTCACGCAGTCGTCCTGGGAGGCGGACAGCGGAGTCCGTGACAGCGTAGAGAGGCTTTGGCTATCCCTGGTAAGCAGGTGCCGAACTGCGCGAGAGCCGACCCGACCACGGCACTGCCGGCGTCGGTCAAGTTGTTCGGGGCGCCAGCGCCGAGGGAGCGCGCGGTCGGCGAGCCGCCATTGGTCGCGCCTGTCGAAATGGTTAGGCTGAAGCGCAGGCCCGGATATCGGGAGCGCGCGGCTTTGACGCGGGCGACGAGGTTGTCGATCGCCGCCTGCGTTTGGCCGGCCTCGATGTCGAGGTCGACGCCCTTCAGGTGCGGCGACATCCAGCGGTCGATGAAGGTCGAGAAGCCGGCGTCCGAGCCGCAAATGAAGACGCCGCCGGCGCCCCCGGTCGACAGGATGTAATCGACGCCCGCGCCGCTCAGCATCGAGGCGTTGGCCTGCGCCATCGCTGCGCCGGGGATGATGCCCCAGCTCTCCGAGCCGCACTCGCCGGTGGCGAAGGCGAGCGTGATGGCCGTGACGCCACGCGCCTTCACGTCGGCGCCGATGGGCGTCGGGCTGCCGGAGAGGTTGGTGGTGATGACATTCGTGTTCCAGTCGAGGGAGACGCCAACGTCCTTCTAGGGGCTGGGCCGGTCCCACGCTGAACCAGCAACCGAGCCTGACTGCCCTCGCCAGCTCGCGGTAGGTTCCTGAAAACCAATGGAGGATTGGAGTCCCCACACCTGCGTTAGCCTCAATCATGTCGAGCACCGACCCGCGACCTCGGCGGCGTCCAACGCGGCCGGGCTCCGGCACGCGACGTCGCTCACGAGCAGGCGCCCCTCCCACCCAGCAGACCGCCGCGGGCCAATCGCGCTCACGCCGCTCCGGTCTCCAAATCGGCCGAAGCACGAAATTCTCGTGTTCAGCCAATCTCCACATCGGTCAGCGCACGAAATTTTCCAAAACTTCTGGTCTCCACATCGGCCTGCGCACGAAATTTTCCAAAACGGCCGATCTCCACATCGGCCGCGCGTGAGCCGCTCGCGTTCCGCCACTCTGGAGACCTCCCCGCGCATCACGCGCTTCTGTTTCGCCGTTCAATAAATCGGGTGTTCAGCCTCCGCGCCGCACTCGGCGCGGTATCCACGCAGCACAAAGGAGGAGGAACCCATGTCCAAGCCGACGAAGTCCGTCCCGCGCAGCCCCCGCCAGAGCCTCGCCGACGCCTCAGACCCCGCAAAGCCGACCGGCTCCCAGGGCGACTACGAAACCTTCCTGCCCCTCGCGCGCGCTCTTCCCGCGGCCGGCATCATCCATCTGCGCGCCGACCTCCCGCTGGCGCTCCAGAACGCCCAGCTCGGAGTCTCAACCGTCATGGCGGAGGAGCCGCGCCTCTCGAAGCTCCCGGAGACCGACCTCCGCCAGCTCGCGGAGCTTCCCAGGCAGGTGCTCGCGACCATCTTCGCCGACACCCAGATCGAGCGGTCCGCACCCGATACCGAGCTCCAAGGCCTGCTCGCGCGCGGCAGCGCGCTCCGGTCGCTTTTGCTCAAGACGGCGGAGAGCCTCGCCGAGGCGGGTCTCCTCTCGTCCGCCGCGGTCGCGAAGATCCGCGCCGGAAGGGGGCGGCTCGACTCGGCCCGCGACTGCGTGGAGCTCGCCGCGCTCTTCAGCAAGAACGCCGCCGCGCTTCGCGGCAAGTCGCCGGTCACCTCGGCCCAGATTCAGGAGGCGTCGGAGGTCGGCACCCAGCTCCTAAGCCTGCTCAAGCCCACGCGCATGCGCCGCTCCAAGGCGGGCGGCTCGAGCGCGGCGTCCGATCGTGATCGCCTCTCGACTCTGGTGCTCGCGCGCCACGACGCCCTCTGGCGCGCGGGGGCGTACCTCATTCGGCCGCGCAGTCGAGGAGAGGGTCCCGCTGCTCCAAGCCAGCCGCGGTCGAAAGCCAAAGAAGGCGCCGCCTGCCCCGGCGCCCGCGCCCGCCATGGCGAAGGCGTCGTAAAAGCGAGCCCGGCGGCGCCCGCGCGTGAGCCCATTCGCGCGCGCGCAGCCTCGCCGGCGCTGCGACCCGTTCCCTCTCGCTCGCCCCCTGTTGAGCACGTTCGAAAAGGTGGCGGATGGAACGGGCCGCTGACGCGGAGCGCGCGTGCTGACACAGAATTGTTGCTTTCTCACCTCGGCATCGACGAGTTGCGCCTGTAGGCAAAGCGTCACACATCCTACACGCCGGGTCGCCTGGCGACCGGTCAGGAGCATCCCGATGAGGCTGAGTTCAACCCGCTCTGGAGCGGGCGCCGCAGCGCTCGCACTCGCGCTGCTCGGCAGCTGCTCGAGCAACTCGAACAAGCCCGCGCCCGAGCAGCCGCAGCCGACCCGCACGATCATCATGGTCTGGGACGGTCTCCGCCCCGACTCCGTGTCCGCCGCAATCACTCCCAATCTCTACGAGCTGCGCCAGGCCGGGGTGAACTTCGCCGACAACCACTCCACGTTCCCGACCTTCACCATGATGAACGGCTCGTCTTTCGCGACGGGCTCGTTCCCGAAGACGAGCGGCTTTTACGGGAACACGTTCTGGACGCCGCCCCAGGGCGCGTCCAACACCATCCCGGTGGGCAACAGCGCGGGCGGCACCGCCCAGGACTACGTGGATCCGGTGTTCACCGAGGACTATCAGGTGCTCGCCACGCTCAACACCTACTACAGCGGCGAGCTCCTGCTGGTGCAGAGCCTCTTCGCGGCGGCGCAGAGCGCCGGGCTCGTCACGGCCACCATCGGCAAGTCGGGCGCGGCCTACATTCAGGACCTCGGCCGCGGTGGGTACTTCCTCGACGAGAACTCCGTCCTTCCTCGCTCCCTGGTTACCGAGCTCCAGGCCGCCGGCTACGCGCTCCCCGCGAACACCGCCAAGGGCTTCTCCGGGGCCGACGCGGTCACTCTCGCGGCGAACAACGGGAACCCGACCGCCCGCGCCGGCTACATCACCTTCAACACCACCGCGTACGATCCGGGCGGCGCCATCGCCATCGCCTCGCGCGACCCGACCGACAGCACCCAGGGCGCGCCCGAGGACGCCGCGAACAAGTACATGATGTCGGTCTTCACGCAGTACATCTTGCCGGTGAAGTTGCCCATGCTGTCCTTGATCTGGTTCCGGACGCCGGACAACGTGGAGCACGGCTACGGCCCGGGCACTCCCAACGCCATCGCCGGCCTCCGCTCCCAGGACGCCCGGCTCGGCGAGCTCATCGCCGCTCTCCGCGCCAACGGCATGGACGCGAGCACGAACATCATCGTGGTCTCGGACCACGGGCACAGCAGCGTGTCCGGACCCGTCGCCCTCTATCCGCTCCGCGCGATCACCCCGTCCACCACCCTCCCCAACGGCACGCCCGTGAACGGCTCCACCAGCGGGACGTCCGGGGCCGCGCTCGGGGCGGCGAGCCCAGCCGGCTACTCCTTCTCCGGCGACGTCCGGTCGGCCGACCTGCTCACCTACCGCGGGTTCCACGCCTACGACGGCTCGGGCTGCGCCACCGACTCGATGTACGGCCTCGACGCCTCCGGGAACCCGACCTTGCCCGTGAAGATCGACACCGCCGGCGCCCTGTGCGGCACGGCCGGCACCAAGTACCAGGCTGTCAGCGCGACCCTCGCCACGCCCGTCGCCAAGTTCACCGTCCCGGCGCCCGGCAGCCTCCCGTCCGACGGGATCGTGATCGCCGCGAACGGCGGGTCGGACTACTTCTATGTCCCGAGCCACGACGCGACCTTGGTGAAGAACCTCGTCACCGTCCTCCAGCGGCGCGAGGAGTACGGGGCCATCTTCGTGGACAGCCGCTACGGGTCCATCCCGGGCACGCTGACCATGGCCCAGGTGAACCTCGAGAACGCGACGCGCCAGAACAACGGCCAGCCGGACGTGGTGGTGACTTTCAACTGGGACGAGACCGTGTCCATCCAGGGCATGCCGGGCATCGAATTCGAGAGCTTCAGCGCCGGGCAGCGCGGCATGCACGGGAGCTTCGGCATCACCGACGTGCACAACACGCTCATCGCCAACGGCCCGTCGTTCGTGCCGGCGGCCACCGTCACCAACCCGACCGGCAACGTGGACGTGGCCCCGACGGTCGCCCACGTCCTCGGCTTCTCTCTGCCGAAGGCGGACGGCCGAATCATCGACGAGGCGCTCGTGTCGCCGCAGAGCAAGAGCGAGGCGACGGTCACCCCGTCCACCGTGAAGAGCGCGTCCGCGACCGGGCTCACCTTCGAGCTGCCGACCGACCCCACCGGCAAGACCGCGGACGCGGCCCTCACGGCCGGCACCTACGAGGTCGACCTGGCGGTGAAGGATCTGACCGTGGACGACAAGACGTACCGGTACTTCGACTGCGCCCGGGCCGTCCGAAAGTAGGGCGCGGGGTATCGAACGAGAATGAGCTCGACCCACCAGACCCGCTCTGGCGGACCAGGCCTGGGGCTGCGGCTCGCCGCGATGTGCGCGGCGGCCGCAGCTCCGCTGATGGCCTCTGCGGCGGAGTTGACCTTCGAGCGGGCGTTCAGTGCGGCAGGCGAGCCGCCCGCTCTCCACTTCCAGGCCACGGTCGCGAACGCGACGAGCGAGCACCGCCTCGAGATCTGGCGCGACGGCGACCGGCGGCTCAAGCGCCGGACCGACGATGCGGTGGAGATCTACGCCGCCCGGCGGAGCGGCGAGGTCGAGTACCAGCTCTCGGTCCTCGACCTCCGCAAGCGGATCCATACCCGGATCGACCGGTCCAACCTTTACCGCATCGGGGGCTTCGTCGACTGGTTCGATCTCGCCCACGGACTTCGGCGCCCCTCCGCCGCGTACCGGATCGCCCGCGTCCCTGCGCCCGCCGGGGCGCCCCGGCCGCTCGAGGCGTGCGATTGGTACGATCTCAGCCAGGGCCCTCGCCGATCTTTCGTGTGCTGGAGCCGCCGCAGCCGGATACCGATGCTCGTCCAGAGCGAGACCGGGCAGGTGGTTTGGCGGGTGACCGCACTGGATCGTCGGGCGATCCCGCCAGACGCCTTCACGGTGCGCGACGAGGGCTTCGTGCGGAACGACGCGAACGCGGACATCGAGGGGGATTAAGCGTCGGTCCGAAATGACGGATCGAGGGGCCCCCGCCCTTGCGAAGCGATGAGACCATAAACCGGGAGCGCACCGAACCGGTCAGCCGAAGGCGGGCGATGAGAAGGGGAGCGTCCAGGACAACGACCTCATCGGGTTCACCAAGACGCTCTAATCGGAATGGCTCGCGTGCTACCAGACTCCGGGCACAAGCCGGTAGCGCGTCGCGCGCTGGTAGGCGCAATAGCCCTCGAGCTCCTTCTCGAGCGTGGAATCCTCGAGATGGGTCCTCACAATCATCACGATGACGAAGAGGGCCGCGGGGACGGCGCTCCTTGCCGACATCAACAGAAGCGGCAGCCCGAAGGTGCCGACGAGCACCCCCACGCTGCCAGGGTGCCGCCATGGACATCTCTTTGTCGATGCTGCTCCGCCGGGGCGGGAGAAGAGGACGCTGCTCCAGGGTCTTTGCCACTTTCTCGGGGCGCTCTGGAACGTCCCCACGCTCATTCGAGTCAACGCGCTGACGAGGACCGTCGGGCTGGCGAACTTCAGGTACGCCGTCACGCTCGCCGCGCACGCCCGCGACGTGCATCCAGTCGAACTACCTGAGGTCCAGCGCCGCCTGCGCCGGCACCTCGGGCTGAGCAGGGACGTCGACATCGTCGCCTCGGTGCTGATCGGCCGCGCGGACCCCGACGATGCCGCGCCGGCGCCGGAGATGTTCAGGAGGCGCAAGCCCGTCGCGGTTGACTGGATAAGAGCGCTTAGAAGGTGACGAGGGCGTCGCCAGCCGCTCCATGACGGCACCATCGCGGCGGCCTTCACGCCCATGGAGCTCATGAAGCGGCTGGCGGCGATGGTCCCGCCGCCCAAGCGCCACTCGGTGCGCACCTTCGGCGCCTTCGTGGCGAGCGCCGGCATTCGCGCGAAGGTGATCCGCAAACCGGGAGGGCCCCGCCGCCGCGCCTGCGTGGCTGCGCCCAAGCAGAGCGACCGCGACCTCGACGAGGAGGCGCTGCGAAGAGCGGTACGAGACGAGCTCGGCTTCGACCCTCTGACGCTGGGCCCAGCTCGAATGCCGGAGCGGACCCGCCATCTGGATTGGGCGTCCTTGCTCCAGAAGGTGTGGACGTTCTGAAGTGCGGCTGCGGGGGAAGACGCAAGGTGACGGCGTTCATCCCCAGCGGAGAGCTGGCGCGCCAAATCCTCGAGAAGCTTAAGGGTCGACGCCACTGGGCCGCCCATCGCCAAGGCCCGCGCCCGGCGTCGCCAGGAGCACTTCGACCTGCATCCGGACGAGCTGGGCGTGGATCCTCAGGTCCCGGACTAAGCCTGCGCCGGTGCGGAGGGAGACTCGCGGTCGATCGCAGTCGCTCCGGTCGAGCACGGCGGGGTCGTATCCTTTTGGGCAGATCTGCTCGGCTGACCTGCCTCGCGCAGGCGCCAAGGAGCGCGAGCGCTCGGTCAGCGCGTCCTTACCGACCTTGGGCGGTCCGGGGAAAGGGCCTCTCATTCTTGGCGCCAAGGAGCTGGAGTGCCGGCTGACGGCGCGCCGCCGCGGCGCCTCCGGTGGTACCCTGCGCCAGTCCGGGTGCGACGGGACAATTCTTTCTTCGTATGTAGGATTGGGCAAGCGGTTTGGAGGAACTGGCAGGCGCTGCGGTCCCGCGGTGGGGTATGCTCTCTGCACTTCGAGAGCCAATGGCTATGAGGTGAGTCGACCGACGGCCGAGATGCGGTGAAGCAAAGCGCGGAGGGCGAAGGGCTGACGGAAGCCGAGACGACGAATCCGAGAAAGGGCATCGGAGCTATGAAACAGGTCAATCTTGGATCGCGGGGCCTTCGCGTGCCCGCGATCGGTCTGGGCTGCATGGGGATGTCGGAGTTCTACGGCCCCTCTTCGGAGGCTCAAAACCTTCGCATCCTCGACCGGGCTGCAGAAATTGGGTGCACGTTCTGGGATACGTCGGACATGTATGGGCCGTTCACGAATGAAATCTTGTTGTCGAAGGCGCTGAAGGGGCGCCGCGGCCAAATCACCCTGGCGACCAAGTTTGGCGTTTCCCGCGGCGAGGACGGCAGCTGGCAAGGTGTCAAAGGAAGTGCAGATTACGTGAAGGCCTGTTGCGATGCCTCGCTGAGGCGCCTCGGGACGGATCACATCGATCTCTACTATCAGCATCGTGTGGATCCCGAAACGCCGATCGAGGAGACGATCGGGGCCATGGCGGAGCTCGTGAAGGCGGGGAAGGTTCGCTATATCGGCCTGTCCGAGGCGGACCCGGAGACCATCGCCCGCGCCCACCGGGTTCATCCCGTCAGTGCGCTCCAGACCGAGTACTCCTTGTGGTCGCGGGATGTTGAGGCCGAGATCCTGCCGACAATTCGACGGCTCGACATCGGCTTCGTGGCCTACAGTCCCCTGGGTCGAGGATTCCTGTCCGGGGCGATTCGGTCACGAAGCGATCTGAGCCCCGGAGACTGGAGGTTGGAGAATCCGCGATTTTCCGAGGAGGCAATCGCCAGGAATATTCTGTTGGCCGATCTCGTGGCTCAAGTCGCGGAAGAGGTCAGGGCCACAGCGGCTCAAGTCGCGCTGGCATGGCTCCTGTCGCGGGATGTCTCCCTCGCCGCGATACCAGGGACGCGGAGAGCCGAGCGCCTGAACGAGAACTGGGGGGCGCAGGACGTGACGCTGCGAAAGGAGCACTTGGACCGTCTTGAGTCCATCATCAACAAGGGTGTAGTAGGCGATCGGTACTAGGCTAGTATCCCGGAGAGTTCTGATGCTGTTCAAGGTCCTACCGCTCGATGAGTCGCCTTCGAGCGGACAAACCTCTCAATCCTATCTTCTCACAGACAATTGGGACGACTGGTTTCGATACAGAACGCTCTACGGCCTGGTCGTCTTCGATGAAATCCGGTCCGCTGAACAGCCTCGCGCAGCGCCAAGGAGCGCGAGCGCTCGGTCAGCGCGACCTTCACGAACTTGGGCGGTCGGGGGAAAGAGCCTCCCTTTTCTCCTCGGCGCTCGAGGTGTCGTGAATGTCGAGTCCGCCGGAGTCGAGGGCGGCTCACCGCGAGAGCGCCTTGCGGAGCGCTCGGCGTGGCGCTGGCTGGCGAGGCGAACAGCCCTCGGCGCTGGGCTCCCACGAAGCAGTGAGCTCCCGCTCCACGCGTCGGCGCCGTCGAGGTAGACCCAGCCCAGCGGGTAGCTGCGCACCGCGTTGGTCCACCGCGCCAGCACCTCAGGTCGCGCGCGGATGGCACGCGGCGCTCAATCCTCCCAGGTCCAGAACGTGGCCGCTGGCACATTCACCGTCTGCGGCGTGGGGAGGGTGTCGAAGCCGCCGTTGCCGAGCTCGCCGTCGGTGCCGCGCCCGAAGCAGGTCGCGCCGCCGGTGGCCGTCAGGGCGCAGATGAACTCGTTGCCGCCGCTGGTGTACTCAGGCAGTGCCACGCCCTGCAGGGCGGCGATAGGTGCGGGAGCGCTCACGTTGCTGCCCGTCGCGCCGGTGCCGTCCGATTCGCCATAGTCGTTGCTGCCCCAGCACTCGAAGCCCTGGCGCAGGGTCACGCTGCAGCTGCTGTACATCGTGGTCGTCAGCAGCAGGTTGCTGGTCAGGCTCGGCACCTGCGTGGCGGCATAGACCACGTTGGCGGCGCCGGACGAGATCTGGTGATAGCTGTTGTCGCCCCAGCAGTAGGTCGAGTACGCGCCGTCGTCGACGATGGCGCAGCTGTGGTGCGCGCCCGAGCGCAGCGCCAGCACGCGGTTCAGCGTCTCGCCGCCGGCAATGCGAACCAGTTGCGGCGTGCCGGTCTGGCTGGGGCTGGAGCTGCCGGTGCCGAGCTGCCCCGATTCATTGTCACCCCAGCACGCGACGGTGGAGTCGGCCTTGAGGGCACAGGTGAAGTAACCCGAGCCGGCCGAGATGGCCACCACGCTGCTCAGGCCGGCCACCGCCGTGGGCGTCGCCGACTGGCTGCCGCTGGCGGCCGCGCCCAGCTCGTTCTCTGAGTTCTTGCCAAAGCATGTGACGGTGCCGTCGCTCTTGAGCGCGCAGGTGTGGTAGCGGCCGGCGGCCAGGGCGACCACGTCACTCACCCCGTCTGCCGCCACTGGGCTGGTGTTGACGATGCTGTGGAAGCTCGCCGCGTTGCCCAGCTGGCCCTCCGTGTTGTCGCCCCAGCAGACCACGCTCCGGTCCGACTTGATGGCGCAGCTGTGCCCATCGCCCGCCGCCAGCCCGAGCACGCCGCTGGTCAGGCCCGTGACGGCCACCGGCGCCGCCTGGTTCACGCTATGGCTGTCGCCCAGGTTGCCGCTGCCGCCGTAACCCCAGCACAGGACGCCGCCGCCGGCGGTGAGCGCGCAGGTGTGGGTGGCGCCCGAGGCGATGGGCGCGCTGACCGCGGTGATGGTCCCTGAGATTTCGGCGCTGCGGCCGTTGCTGGCCGTCGCGACGGCGCGGAGGGTGTGTTGCCCGGGCGTGTTCCAGACCTGGCCGACGGACATGGGCAGCCCTGCCAGGCTGTGCCCGCCGGCCGCGCCGTCGGAGTACCAGGTGACGCCGGTCAGGGCGATGCCCTGGGCTTCCGCCACGGTGTAGGGCACCAGCGCCCCCATGGCTGCATTCGGCGGCAGCTTGACGAGCGAGAGCGACAGCGGCCGGGTGTCGGCGTCGCTCAGCGCGCAGGTCACCGCGACGTCGCTCACGTCAGCGGCGCCGATGGTGCCGCTGCCCTTGTCCACCGTGCAGGTCTGGGCCGGGCTGGCGGGCTGCGCCTTGACGCTCACGCTGTAGGACGCGCCCGACTCGAGCGCGGTGGCGAAGCTGAAGCTGCCGCTGACCCCGATGGCGTCGTCGTCGCCCAGGTTGTTCTGCAGCACCAGCCCCGTGCCCTTCAGGCCGGTGACGGTGCCGCTCACGGTGAAGGTGACCGTCGATTTCGATTTCGAGGACGAACAGCCGCCGCCCGAGGCGAGGAGCGCGGCCGTGACGCACAGACTCAGCAGGGCGCTGCGCACGCGCAGACGGCGGGTGGAATCCAGTGTCATGGAAGGGCTCCGGGCAAGAGGTCAGAGAAACGGGTGAGGCATTCAAGGGACTCGCGCCTTGGAACGCGAGAGAGTGCGCAGCTGCGGTCGTTGCCGTGATCGCGTAGCCATGCACTGATGCGGTTCATGCGCTCCGTGGCCCAGGTGCGAGGCGTGGGCCGCGAGCCGAGGTGGCTTGAGGTTACACGAACCTTCGCGCGCGCGCTGGACCGAGCAGGAAGCTCCCCGCGCGCCGGCGGAAGCGCGCTTTCCGGAAGCCCGTGATTCCGGAGGTCGATTTCAGCGCACGAGTCAAGCGTCCCGAGCATCGCTGGACGTCTGCATGCGGTCGGGCGGATGGACGCCCGGTTCCAACGAGGGCGCCGGCGATATCACGGCCGATAGGCCTTGCACCGCCAGAGCGCGAACCTTCGCAGCCCGCCCTGAAAGGACGCCGGCTGGCCGGCGGGCTCGCAATGCTCGAAGGGCAGGTCTTTCGGGTCGACCGTCGAGCGCTCGTCGGCGAGGTAGAGCGCGTCGCGGCCGCGCAAGGCGGCGTCGTCGCGCCAAAGGTCGTATTGATCGCGCCGGCCCGAGAGCCGGGTCACCGGCGCGACGTCGGGCGCGTAATATGAAAGCAGCGCCGCCGATTGAAAGCGCGAGGTGAAAGCGAAGCTCGAGGGCGGCATGGCGCGCCACTGCTCGCGCCACCGCGGCATCAGCTCCTTCCAGAAGCGCTGCTCTCCGCACGGCTCCAGCGCGAGCGGGAGCGGCATGAGCCAGAAGGCGGCCTGGAGGTGGAGCAGCGCGGCCATGGCGCCCGCGGTGCCCAGCGCGGCGGCCGACCACGCCCGCGCGGCCGACTCCTCCAGCGCCAGCATCCCGGTGATGACCAGGGGCAGGTAGCCCATCGCCGTCCAGTTCGGCAGGGTGAAGGTTCGGACGGAGGCGGCGGCGAAAAAGAGGAGCGTCGGCGCCGCGGCGCAGAAGAGAAACCAGTGCGCGTCGTCGCCTTTGCGCCCGCGGCGAAAGCTGCGCAGGCCTCCCCAGGCGAAGACGCCGAGCAGCAGCGGAGAGATTGCGAGCTGCGAGACCGCGAATCGGAGCAAGGTCGCCGCCGGCCTGAACGAGCGGTGCCGCTCGATGAGGTGAAAGGCCACTGAAGCCCAGCCGTGCCGCGCGTTCCAAATAGCAATGGGGAAAAGAAAGAGGAGGGCAATGCCGAGGGCGAGATAGGGCTCCTTTCTGAGAAGCCAGGTCCGATGCCGGCTGGTCGCGAGAAACAGAAAGAGCGAGGGTGGCAGGAGCGCCATGTTGTATTTCGACAAGAAGCCCAGGCCGACCGCCGCGCCGGTCGCGCACCAGGCCCAGAGGGAACCGCGCAGGGCGAGCCGAAACAAGGCCAGCGCCAGGGCCCAGAAGAAGGCGAGCGGGGCGTCGGGGGTGGTGAACGTCGAGCCCATGGAGAAGAGCGGGACGAGGTTGAAGGCGAGCGCGGTGGACCACGGTAGTTGGGGCCGGCTGGGGAACAGGTCCCGCGCGAGCCAGGCGAGGAGGAGCGAGGTCATCGCGCCGAAGGCGAGGGCGGGCAGGTGGAGCGCGAGCGGCGACGAGCTTCCGAGAACCTTTCGCGCCAGGGCCAGGGCGACCGCCACCGTCGGCGGGTGATCAAAAAAGCTCCAGTCGAGGTGATGCGACCACGCCCAGTAGTACGCCTCGTCGTTGTGCGGCTCGGTGCGAGAAGCGAGGGCCGCGCGGGCGGCGATGATGAGGCCCACCGAGGCGGGCAGGGCGAGTTGCCTCAGGCTGGCTCGGGATGCCGAACCCCCGGTCGCGGGACTAGGGCGCAAAGGCGGGTGGGTCGAAAGATCCATCGCGTCCATCCGGGCGCCCTCGCCCGCGCTCTTAGGCGAGCGATCGCCGGGACGGCCGGCGACGGCCTCCATCATAAGGCCTGGCTGCTGGGTGGCAGAGCGCAAGGCTTCGATCGGCCCATGGCTTTTCTTGGGCGGGTGATTCCTCGGCGACTCAGGACCTTCGCGTTCGCGATCCTCTCGCCGCCCGCGGCGCAAGCTCAGCGCGACGGCGCTCGCGATCGTCGACGCCGCTTCGCCGCCCGCGCGCGCCTCGCGCGGCGGCGGCCGGGCCGGGCTCGCTCTTGGGTGCTCGGGTCTTGCTTGGGCGAGCGCGCCTCCAGGGATAGGCCAGACAGGGTCTTCGTGGAGGGCGCGGACAACTCGATTCGAGCTTATGGCGACTGCCCAAGCCGAGGTCGGAGGAGATCGCCAAGGTTGTCGAGCGGATCGCGCGGCGAACGCTGGCGACGCTCCGAGACCCGATGAGCGAGGAGCCCCGACTGGACGCCCTCGACCGGCTGCGAATCGGCGTTCATCAGCAGCAGGGCTTCTGGGCGCTGGAGGAGCCGCCTGGACAGAAGGCAGGCAAGCTTTCGGCGCGACGCGAGGGCTACTCGCCGCAGGCCGGCAGGTATCTGCACGAGAACGACCGGGAAGGGTTCGAGGCGCTGGTCCGCTACTGCAAGGTCTTGGCGAGGCTTGCGCCGCAAACCAACGTCCAGCCACGCCCTGAACATCGTGCGGATGTCAGGATCGGTCGCTTTGATCGGGCAGGCAATGGCGAAACTGCTCTGGCGGACAAGGAATGGAGACACAGGGCCCTGCGCGTGAGCTACCGCGGCGAATGAGGCGCGCCGCCTGGCGTGAGCCAAAGCGGGGCGCCGAATTCCCCTGAATAGCCCAAATCGCGCTCGTCCATTCATCGTCGCGTTCGCGATCCTCTCGCCGCCCGCGCGCGGCTCAGGGCGACGGCGCTCGCGTTCGTCGGCGCCGCTTCGCCCCCCGGGCGAGCTCGGGCGCGCGCTCGTCCTGCCTGGGCGAGCGCGCCTCCCGCCAGCGCGTGGGGGCGAGCCCCGTCCAGCGGCAAAACGCCCGGGTGAAGGAGGCCTGTTCAGCGAAACCCAGCCGCTGCGCCACCTCGAAAACGCTCAAGGACGGGTCGAAGAGCAACCGCTCGGCCTGCTCTCGCCTCACGCCGTCGAGGACGGCGCGAAAGGTCAGCTCCTGCTCCGTGAGCTGCCGCTGCAGCGTCCGGAGCGAGACCCCCAGGGCGCGGGCGGCGGCGCGGGCGCTCTGCCTTCGCCCGTCCAGGCCCGATTTCAGGTAAGCGCGGAGCGCGGGAACTTGCGACGGGTGCTGGCTCGCCGGCACGCCGACGAGCGAGCCCATGGTGGCGGCCAGATGCCGGTCCGCGGTGCGAAGCGGCTTCTCGAAGGCGGGCCGCGGGACGTACAGCGCGGAGTGGCGCCGGCCGAATCGGACCGGCATGCCGGCAAGGCTCGCCCAGCGCTCGGCGTTGCGGGGGCGCGGGCGCGCCAGGTCGAGGCGCGAGAACGCCGACGCCTCGGAGCGCTCGCGCGAGATGAGCAAGCCGCAGATGAGCTCGTCGCTCCACCACGAGCCCTGGAAGGGCGGCGCATTGACGACGGCCACGGCGATCTCGCCGGTCCCGGAGTCGTCGATGTCGATCCGCACGTCGTTCGCCGCCAGCCCGAACGAGCGCTGGAGCACGCGGAGGCTGGCGCCGACGGTCGCCGAGCTGCTCGCGAGGTAGTCGAGCGGCCCGGCGGCCCCGAACGGGAGCGAGAGCCCCACTTCGAGCGCGAGCGTGTTGCGCCCCGGGGCCGCGGCCAGCCCCTCCCGCCAGAGCGAGAGGAAGGTCTCGTCCGGCAGGACCGCAAAGGGGGACCGCTCCCCGTCCAGGCTCACCCCGCACCGGCGGGCGATGGCGTCCGCGGGCAAGCCGAGCAGCCGGAAGCCCTCGACGATGCTCCAGGCGACGTGGGCCATGAGGGCCATGGGCCATCATGCCAGCGGCGTGGCGCGTTCGGACAAAGAAATGGCGCCGGCCGCCGCGCGGCGCTCAGGGCGTCCGTGGGAGCCTCGTCGCATCCTGTCTCCGAGCGCCTCGCGAGAGCGCGCTGGAAGAAAGCACCGGGCGAACCATGAGCGCATCGACCCACCCCACCGACGGCGCCGCATCCGAGGCGAGCCGAAAGATTCCTCGGCTGGACCCGGCGGATCATCGACGTCTGCGGCCCGAGGCCCGCGGGCTCCCAGGCCTGCCGAAAGGCGGCGCGGATGATCGCCGAGGGGCTCCGCGAGAGCTGCGACCGCGTGGAGATCCAGGAATTCTCCTGCCGCCCGGCCGCCTTCCTGGGCTTCCTTTCGGGTGCGGCCGCGGTCAACGCCGCCGCCGCCGCGCTCCTTGCCTTCGGCTTCCTCTCCGCCTCGCTCGCCCTGTACGCGCTGGTGGCCGTCTTGGCGGTCACCCAGTTCGGCCTCTACCGCGAGGTGGTGGACCGCGCGTTCCCCCGCCGCGCCTGCGCGAACGTCGTCGGCGCGCTCGACCCCAAAGGGCCGGTGACGCGGCAGGTCCTCGTCAGCGGCCACCACGACACCGCCTACGAGTTCCGGTACCTGCGCCTCTCGCCGTATCTGTACGTGGCCGTGAACGCCTGGTACGGCCTGGCCGTCTACGCCATGCCGCTCTTGCTCGTAGGCCTCGTGGCGGCGCGCGGGCTCGGCGCGGCGACGCTCTCCCCGGGCCTGCTCCGCGGGCTGGGGCTCTTCGCCGCCGCGCCGGCGCTCCTCTTCATGGGCTCGTTCTCCCGGCGCTCGGTGCCCGGCGCCGGCGACAACCTCGTCGCCAGCGGCATCGCGCTGCACGCCGCCCAGGTCTTCCGCGAGCGGTTGCGCGCCGACCCCGCCGCGCTCTCTGGCACCCGGCTCCTCTTCGTCAGCTTCGACGGCGAGGAGGCGGGCCTGCGCGGCTCGCGCGCCTTCGCGGCGAGAAACCGCGCGCTGCTCCAGTCGGTGCCCACGGCCATGCTGAACCTCGAGTCGTTCTACAAGCTCGAGGACCTGAGCGTGCTTTTCTCCGACCTGAACGGCTTCTGCAAGCTCTCGCCGCGCGTCGCCGGGCTGTGGCTGGAGGAGGCCGCGGCGGAGGGCGTGAAGGTGCGTCCGCAGAAGCTCTACTACGGCCTCGGCGCCACCGACGCCGCCGAGCTCGCCAAGGTGGGCGTGCAGGCCGCGACGCTGCTCGGCGTCCGCACCAGCCCGTTCGGCGCGGGGCGCATCGTCTACCACACGCGCGACGACGTGCCGGAGAACATCGAGCCCGCGGTCGTCGACGCGGCGATGAGGCTGACGGTCCGGATGGTCGACCGCCTGGCGCGCGAGGGAGTGGCCGAGACTCGCGCCGCCGAGGAGAAAGCTCGCAGGAGCCTTTCGGCCGGAGCCGAGGCGGGCTCGGGCGCGGGCTGAAGCGGGGCGCGCCTCAGCTCGGCTCGGCGGACGTGTTGTCCTCGGAGGCGAGTCGCTCCTTGCGCCGCTTTTCGAAGATCCAGACCAGCACGACGCCGAGCTCGAAGCAGACGATCATGGGCACGGCCATGAGCGACAGGTTGATGGCGTCGCCGGTGGGCGTGACGATGGCGGCGACCACCACGCAGCCCACGATGGCGTGCCGCTGGTACTTGGCCACCGTGCCGAACCGGAGGATGCCGACCATCGCCAGCACCGCCATGATCAGCGGCAGCTCGAAGATGGCGCCGAAGGCGATTTCCAACATCAGGACGAGCGAGAGCTGCTCCTTCATGGAGAGCATGGGGCGCGTCCACTCCTCCTTGCCGAGCTTGCCGGAGGCCGCGGCGAGGTGCCGGTGGGCGGACCAGACCTCGCCGAAGGCGCCGGCGGATTCGGGCGCGCTCTGCGACAGGGCGGAGGCCGCCTCCTCCAGCTTGACCGCGGCCTGCTCCAGCTGGTCCTTGGCGAGGAGCTCCTCGGCCTCGAGGTGGAGCGCGATGGCCCGGGAGACGGGAGCGCGGACCTCGCCCTCGCGGGGGCGCGCCACGGCCAGGTCGAGCAGGTGGCCCATGCGCGCGGCGCGGTCGCGCAGCTCCACCTCGCTCGCGGTCATGACCGGCGGCGCGGAGATCTTCCCGTCGCCGCCGCCCGACAGCGCGGACTGGGCCGCTCGGGCGAGCTCGCTGGCGCGCCCCAGGTCTCCAACGAAAAAGAACCGCGTCGCGTCCTCGCCGCGCGCGCGGGCCAGGACGAGCCGCTCGCGCACCGCGCCGGACTCGCCGGGCGTGAGCAGGAACTTGAACATCGAGGGCAGGATGGCGAAGTAGCAGAACATCGCGCCGCCCAGGAAGAAGAAGGACCCGAAGCCGACGAAGGGGCCGATGAGCTTGCGCTCGCTCTTGAGCAGCCCGGGGCCCACGAACTGCCAGAGCTGGTAGAGCGCCAGCGGCATCGAGAGGAAGATGCCGGCGTACATGCCGACCTTGAGCAGGACGTTGATCTCTTCGATGCCCGACGTGTAGATGAGCGCCCGGCTCTCCTCGGGCAGCGCGTCCAGCACCGGCCTCATCAGGACCGCGAAGATGTCGCGCGCCCAGATGAGCGACACGAGCCCCAGGGCGAGGACGCCGGCCACCACCTTCCAGAGCCGCGCGCGCAGCTCCATCAGGTGCTCCATCAAGGACAGCTTGAGCTCGGGCTCTTCCAAGGGAGTCCTTTTTACGCTTTCGGGGCGGCGTCAGGGACGCTCGCGGGGGCGGCCGACGCGCTCGCGTCCGCAGGCGGGTGGGCGGGGACAGCCTGGGGGGCGACGGCCGCTGCGGGCGCCGGTGCGGCAGCCTGGGCGACGGGGACGGGGACGGGGACGGCCGGGGGGGCGAGCGCAGGCGCGCCAGCGGCCGACTCGGCGAGCGCCGGGGGCGGGGCCTGATACGGCTGCGGGATGGGCGGCGGCTGGTAAGGCTGCGGGATTTGCGGCGGGGGTTGGTCGAGCTTGTAAAACTCGCTTTCCACCGTGGTGCGCACGTCCTCGGTCGCCTTCTTGAAGTCGCGCATGCCCTTGCCTAGGGACCGCGCCAACTCGGGGAGCTTCTGCGGACCGAGCAGGAGCAACGCGACGAGCATGACGATGACGAGCTCTGTGCCGGACATCCCGAACATGGGGTCTTCCTTCTGCTGAGGAGCTCGAGCTTCGCAGCGCCAGCGAGATGCCGACAACCGGTTATCGCGTCGCTCCGAGCCCGATGCAACCTCCGGAGTCTGCCAGGGAACCCGGGGTCTGCGCCACGGGCACGAGCGGGGGCGCCTTCGAGCGCGCCCGGCCGGCAGGCAAACCCGCGAGTCGCCCGGGGTCATCCCGGGTTGCCGGAGAGCGTCGGAACGCGTGGCACAGGCGGAGCCCGGCGCGCGCTGGAATCGTCGAAACCGGGAGCGCGCCGTACTAGTGTGCGGGCCCATGAACATCCTCGACGAGCTCACCTGGCGCGGACTGATGGCCGACTGCACCGACCTCCCGGAGCTGGGCAAGCGGCTCCAGGCCGGCTCCACGACCTTGTACTGTGGTTTCGACCCCACGGCCGACAGCCTGCATGTCGGCAACCTGGTCCCCTTGCTCGCCCTCCGACGCTTCCAGCTCGCCGGGCACAGGCCCATCGCCGTCGCCGGCGGCGCCACGGGGTCGGTGGGCGACCCAAGCGGCAAGGCGCAGGAGCGCCAGCTGCTCACCCCCGAGGCGCTGGCGCACAACATCGGGCGTGTGAAGGAGCAGCTCAAGCGCCTGCTCGACTTCGACGTCGCCCAGAACCCGGCGCTGCTCGTCGACAACGCCACCTGGACCGCGCCGGTGAGCTTCCTCGAGTTCCTGCGCGACATCGGCAAGCACTTCACCGTCAACCAGATGGTCGCCAAGGAGAGCGTCCGCGCCCGCATGGAGGACCGCGAGTCGGGCATCAGCTTTACGGAATTCAGCTACATGCTCCTGCAGGCCTTCGACTTCTACGTGCTCTGCCGCGACCGGAGCTGCGAGCTGCAGATCGGCGGGAGCGACCAGTGGGGCAACATCACCGCCGGCATCGACCTGACGCGCAAGAAGCTGTCGCGGCCCGTGTTCGGCCTGACGCTGCCGCTCATCACCAACGCCGACGGGAGCAAGTTCGGCAAGAGCGTGGCCGGCGCGGTATGGCTCGACCCGCAGAAGACCAGCGTCTACAAGTTCTACCAATTCTGGATCCGCACCGACGACCGCGACGTCGTCCGCTACCTGAAGTACTTCACGCTCCTCTCCCAGGACGAGGTCGCCCAGCTCGAGCGCGAGCACGCCGCGAACCCCAGCGGGCGCGCCGCGCACAAGGCGCTGGCGAAGGCGGTGACCGACCTCGTCCACGGGCCGGCCGCCACGGCCGAGGCCCAGCGGGCGAGCGACATCCTCTTCGGCGGCGAGCTCTCGGGCATCGGCGAGGCGACCTTCGCCGAGATCGCCGGCGAGGTGCCGACCTGGGAGCTCGCCCAGGACCAGCTCGCGGGCGAGGGGAAGAAGCTCGTCGACCTGCTCGCCGAGAGCCAGCTCTGCCCGTCCAAGGGCCAGGCGCGAAAGGACATTGCCGGCCACGGCATCTCATTGAACAACGTCCGCCAGGACGACGTCGAGCGGCGCGTGACCGCCGCGGACCTCCTCTTCGGCAAGCACCTGCTCTTGCGGAAGGGGAAGAAGAACTACGTGGTCATCACCGCGCGGTAGGTCGCCCGCGCGCTCGCCGACCGGCCTGCTTCCACCGACCCAACGGGGACTGGCGGAAGGAGCCGGCTCGGCTA
This sequence comes from uncultured delta proteobacterium, assembly GCA_963772225.1. GTDB lineage: Bacteria > Myxococcota > Myxococcia > Myxococcales > UBA5297 > CAVYWD01. The sequence continues at coordinate 197,699 of CAVYWD010000004.1, forward strand.
TTCTCCGCGCGCTTGTTGCGAAGGCGCTCACTCGACTCTCACCCGGAGGCTCTCATGAAGTCCTGGCTCGTCGTCCTTCCCCTCGCTCTTTTCGGTGCCCCGGCGCTCGGCCAGGACCTCTGGGGCGCGGGCAAGAACCTCGTCGGCAACGCCGCGGTGGGCAAGGTCCAGGCCGAGGTCAACAAGCGGCTCTTGGAGGAGAGCCAGAAGAACCAATGCTCCTTCAAGTCGGACTCGGACGTGCTCGAGGCGGGCTGCGATCAGAAATCGAAGCGGCTCGCCAACTCGCTCCTGGACGCCAAGAAGAGGCTCAACGGCGCGGGCGTGCAGAACTTCAAATTCGAGGTGTCCGGCCACACCGACTCGACCGGGAAGGCCGAGCACAACAAGGAGCTGTCGGCGCGGCGCGCGGAGCGGATCAAGAGGGAGCTCGTCACCAAGGGGCTGTCCGAGGGCGACATCGTCGCCGTGGGCATGGGCTCGGATCGCATGCTGGTCAAGCCCGACGACACGGCGGCGAAGCGCGCGAAGAACCGGCGCTACGAGCTGCAGGTGCGGCTGTAGAGTGCCATTCTGGTGCGGCCCAGCGAAAGCGGCAATGAAGCTCCGCGGCGGCGCCGTCACTGCAAAGGATAGGAGGCATTCGAGGCCGCGAGCTGACTCGGGCGGAGGTTCGCCGTCGCGGCGGTGCCGTCGGAATAGTGCACCGTGATCAGGAACGAAGGGCTCGGCGACTGCAACACCTCATTGACCGGGACCTCGAACGCGTTCTCCGGGGTCGTGGCATAGGGAAATGCGCCGCTGGCCGTGCCGGACGCGTCCTGCCAATCGATGGACTGGACGGTCGAGGCTGGATTGCGGACCCGCACCCGCGCCCAATACGCGCTGCTGCCGTCGGCGACGGCGAGCGCGGGCGCACCGTCCGACACCTCGGGGTGATTCGCGCACGACACGAAGCTCCATTCCCCGTCGTAGCGGCCGGACCCGTCCAACATGACCGCCGCGGGCGCCGAGCCGGCCAGGCCGACGCCGCAATACTTGTCGGTGCACTTGTCCATGATTCGCACGGTCGTGGTCTTGGGCCCACGCGAGGTCAACACGGTCACCGAGGCGCATTGGCCGCAGAATCTTCCCGCCCTGCCATTGCCCCATGCCGTCCGAGGGCTGCACGTCCACATTGATGGCGGCGTAGTACATGACGTTGGTCGTGCCATAGTTGCAAGCGCCGCCGTTGCTGGCTTGCGTCGTGGACATGGTGACGTTTCCCAAACCTCCGTCGCTCGACAGGGTGGGGTAGGCGGGTGTGGCCGCATCGCATACTCCCGGGCAGCTCGAGGGGAGACCCGAGGTGTCGGCGGCGAAGTTGGCGGTGAGGGTCTTATCCGCGCCCATCGCGATGGTCACCGGGTTGGCTGTGCCGGACGCGGCGCCGCTCCAGCCGGTGAAGGTGGAGCCGCTTGCGGGCGTCGCCGTGACCTGGACCGAGGTGCTGGACAGGAAGGTGTGAACCCCGGCTGCGGGGCTGGTCGACCCGTTTCCGCTGACGGCGATCTCGAGCGCGAAGCTGGGGCTCGCGGTCGAGAAGTTGACGGCGAGGGTCTTGTCCGCGTCCATCGCGATGGTCACCGGGTTGGCTGTGCCGGACGCGGCGCCGCTCCAGCCGGTGAAGGCGAAGCCGCTTGCCGGCGTCGCCGTGACCTGGACCGAGGTGCCGGACAGGAAGGTGTAAACCCCGGCTGCGGGGCTGGTCGACCCGCCTCCCGATATCGAGATCGCCAGCGAGTACCAGTCGCCCGCGGGGTCGCCTCCGCCGGCGTCCGAACCCCCGACCAAGACCCCGGAGTCCGGCTCGGGCGCGACCAATCCGGAGTCCCCGGTCGAGCTCTCATCCCCAGAGTCGAGGACCCGCGCGTCCAGGCCCTTCACGCCGGAGTCGCGCGCGCGCCTCGCAGTCGAGAGGCTGGCGTCAGGCGCGTCGCTGCCGTCGTTCAACACGCAGCCGGCGAAGGCCATCGCCAGGAGCGCCAGGCCGAGGCAGGACCCGATGCCTGCCTTCGACCTCTCCCCCTTCGCCCCCTCCCCGCGAGCGGGGAGGGGGTTGGGGGGTGAGGAGCGAGAGCGCGCGCCGCCGGAGGCCCTGGTGCAGGCAGAGCCGAGCAGCGCACCCATGGCCCACGTCCGGTCGAGGGCTCGGCTCATCGGTCCTATCCTCATCGTGGTCGCTTCCGTCAAACGAGAAGAAGGCGCCCGGAGGATGTGTGTGTCTTGGCTTCGCGAAGGCGCACCTTCGCGATCTCTCCTAGGGGCCGGCCCTCGAAGATTCGGGTCAACGAGGGTTGGTGCGGGGCTTTGCCCGGCGGACCGGGGCGGAGGCTACTCCAGGCACAGGGGCCGAGGCCAGCCGGCCCCGGGCAAAGAAGCGGGCGCGAGTCGGCCGATTCCTTCGGACGCTACGCCATCGGCGCCACCTCCACGCACGTCTTGATCGCCCCCGGCCCGGTGTCGAGCAGGCGGACTTCGTAGGGACACCGGTCCAGCCCCTCCACCCGGCGCGTGATGAGCCGGGAGAGCCACCCGGGGAAGCGCGACTCCGCCATCGCCAGGTCCCGCACGCCCAGCTCGAACGCGTCGCGGTTCGCGTTGACCGTCCCCACCATCACCTTGTTGCCCAGCACGAACTCCAGGTTGATGACGTCGGACGGCACGGTGACCTCGCGATCGCCGCTGGTCACGCTGGAGAGGACCAGCACGCCGTTCTTGGCCAGCGCCGTCATCGCCTCGAAGGCCAGCGGCGAGAAGCCGCTCGCCTCGAAGATGAGGTCGAACCGGCCCTCCTGCTCGGCCACCTGCGACAGCGTCCGCTCGGCGGTGCTCTGGTAGTGGGCCCCCAGAGCCTCCGCGAGCTCCGACCGGAGGGAGGGCGGCTTCTCCCGCGCGAAGGTGACGACCTCCACGTCGCGCAGGCGCAAGAGCGCCGCTGTGAGCAGGCCGATGGGCCCCAGGCCCACGACGGCCGCCCGCCGAGGCTGCCAGAATCTTCAGGCGCCGCTGGATCTCCAAAGCCTGTGCGAGGCCCTTCTCCACCACGCTCAACGGCTCGAGCAGGACCGCCACGTGTCGAAGCGACGGCGGGACCTTGATCAGGAGCTCGGGCGAGTCGACGTAGCACTCGGTCAAGAACCCGTGCAGCAGGCTGATGCCGTGCTCGTAGGCGGTGTCCGCGGTGGTCATGTCCGGCATGCCGATGGCGTCGTAGAGCCCCTCGCCGGGGTGCCGCACCATGGCGACGACGTAGTCGCCCGGCGCGAGCTCGACCACGTGCTCGCCCACCTCCTCGACAACGCCCAAGCTCTCGTGGCCGAGGACCAGGTAGTCGGAGCCGGGCGGCGCCACACCGTACTCCCCCGCGCTGATCTCCCGGTCCGTGCCGTCGAGGCCGACGCGGAGGACCTTCACCCGCACGCCCCGGCCGTCGGGGACCTCGTCGAGGCGCGGCCGCGGGACGTCGGCGACGTGCGCGCTGTCCGGCTTTCCTGGAGATACGGTCACCGCTTTCATGGTCGTCGCTCCTTAGGCTCGCGCGCCGCCGCGCTCGAGAGCCTGCGAGATGGCCCAGGCGGCGTTGACGAGCCCGATGTGGCTGAACGCCTGCGGGAAGTTGCCCAACAGCTCGCATGTGCCCGGCTCCACCTCCTCCGAGAGGAGCCCGAGGTCGCTCGCGAAGGAGGCTGCCCGGTTGAAGATCTCGCTCGCGTGCGCCACGTCGCCGGCCATGGCCCAGGCCTGCGCGAGCCAGAACGTGCACAGGAGGAACGCCCCCTCCTCGCCCGCGAAGCCGTCGCCCGTCCGGTAGCGGTAGACCAGGCCGTGGCCGTCGGTGAGCCGCTCCTCCACGGCGCGAAGCGTGGCGAGGACCCGGGGGTCGCCGGCGGGCAGAAACCCCACGATCGGCATCATCAGGCTCGAGGCGTCGAGGTCGTCGGAGTCGAAGCACTGCGCGAAGGCGCGAGCGCGGTCGCTCCAGCCGCGCGCCAAAATGGCCCGGGCGACCGCCTGACGCTCCGCGGCCCAGCGCTCCACGCGGTCCTCGGCGCCGAGGAGGCCCGCGACCTCGACGGCCCGGTCGAGCGCCATCCAGCACAAAAGCTTCGAGTGGACGTAGTCGCGCGGCTCGCCGCGCACCTCCCAAATGCCCTGGTCCTTCTCCCTCCAGCGCGACGCCGCGGCGTCGGCCGCCCCCGCGAGGAAGCGCTTCGTCGCCGCGTCGAGGCCGGCGAGCTGCGGGCGAAGCCGCGCGACCGCGCCCAAGAGCTCGCCGTACACGTCGAGCTGGCGCTGGAGGTAGGCCTTATTGCCCACGCGCACCGGGCGGCTCTCGCGAAAGCCGCCAAGCCACGGGAGCTCATGCTCGGGCAGGTCGCGCTCGCCGCTCACGCCGAACAGGATCTGCAAGTCCGCCCCGCGCTCGAGCTGGCCGAAGGAGGCCGCGGCCAGGAAGTCGAAGAACCGCTGCGCCTCGTCGGGGCAGGCGGCGACCCAGAGCGCCTCGAGGGTGAGGCTCGCATCGCGCACCCAGGTGAAGCGATAGTCCCAGTTCCGCTCGGCCCCCGGCGCCTCGGGCAGCGACGTCGTGGGCGCCGCGACGATGGCGCCGGTGGGGGCGTAGGTCAGGCCCTGGAGCACCCGGCCGCTCTGGTGCACGAGCTCCCGCCAGGGGCCCTCGTAACTCTGGTGGAGCTCCGACCAGGTCCGCCAGGCCTCCTCCGCGTCGACGAGGCGAGCGCGGATCTCCTCCTGGCTCCAGTGCCGGGGCGCGCCGTCGCCGGCGGTCGAGCAGCCTTGAAGCGCGAACCCGGCGGACTGCCCGGCGCGCAGCAGGAAACGCGCTTGGGCGCTCGAGCCCTCGACCGACAGCGCCACCGGCGAAGAGAGCATGAGCCGAATGGCGCCAGACCGAGCCAAGACGCCGCCGTCCGCGGGCTCGAAGAGCGGCTGGAGGCGCCCGAACTCGGGGCGCGGCGCGCAGCAGAGCTCGAGCTCCACCTCGCCGCTCGTGCACTCCACTCGGCGCAGCAAGGCGTGCGGGGCCTCGGCGCCCAGCGCGTGACCGCGCTCGCCGGCGCCGACCGCCAGAGCGTCGGTGAGGGTCGCAAGGCCTCGCGCCGCCTCGAACGCCGTCTCGAGCACCAGCCCGCGGTCGAGGTAGCGCCGACGCGCGCGGAAGTCGCCGGTAGGTTGAATGGAAAAGGAGCCCGCCTGCTCGTCCAAGAGGCGCGCGAACAACGCCGGGGCGTCGAAGCGGGGAAAGCAGAGCCAGTCGACCGAGCCCTCTCGGCTCACCAGCGCCGCCGAGTGGCAGTCCGAGAGCAGCGCGTAATCGGCGATGGCCATTCGGCTCACGGGTGCCTCGATCTTCTGTGAAGCTGCGGGCGGCGACGAGCGATCGGCAAGGCGCCGCGGCGGTCGGGGACTTGCGAGCGCAAGGGGCGAGCGGGCCTCGGGGCGAATGGCGGCTCAAGCTCGCCGGCGGGCGATGCGCACTCTATTGCCGAGGGCGGAGCGCGCCGCAGGTGTTGCGCGCAAAGAAGGGGTGCTTTGCCATGAGCTCGATACCCAACGGCGTGCGGCGGGCAGGCTTTCTTTTGGCGCTGGCTGCGCTGGGCTTAGGCGCAGGCGCGTGCGTCACCGCGGCCGCGGCGGGCGCCGGGACGGTGGCCGGCATCGAATACACGAGTCGCGGCGCCAAGGGCGAGCTCCAGGGATCAATGGATAATGTCGCGCACCGCACTCGAGAGGTCTTCGACAAGCAGGGGATCGTGGCCACCGAGGTGAAAGTTGAGGACGGCGGGACGAAGCGGGTCCTCGGGGGCCGGAAAGGCGACCTCAACGTCCAGGTCGAGATGACGGCCTCCACCCCGAACGTCACCCACGTGGAGGTGGTCGCGCAGAAGAACCCCGTGCAGTGGGACAAGGACTACGCCAAGAGCGTGATGCAGAAGATCGCCGCGCAATCCTAACCCGGCGGAGCCGGAACCAAAGAGGGTTGCCTTAGGCTCCAGACCCCAGGCTTCAGGAACTGCATTCCCTGGAGCCTGGAGCCTGGAGTCTTTGCCAACCTGCTCAAGAGTTCGCGCCGAAGGGACTCAAGGCGCTCGTCCCGCCGGCGGCGGCTTCAGGAGGGCTGCGCGATGGGCGCCGCGGCGCAGCCGTCGAGGCTCTGCAGGAGCAGGGCTTTCGCCGCGCCGCCCTCGGCCAGCCGCGCCGCGACCGAGGCCCGCGTCAGGTCGACGGCCGACGCGCACGACTCGGCGGCCGCGGCCCGCGTGAGCCTGCCCGCGCGCACGAGGACGTGCAGGAGGAGCAGAAAGGTCTGCAGCACGTCGGTGACGTTGTAAGCGTGGATCTCCTCGAGCCGGCCCGCTTGGGCCAGCGCTTCCACGTCGCTGCCGGAGATGCCGGGGGGCTTGCCCGGGAGCCCGTGGAACTTGCAGAGCTCGTCGAAGGAGCCGGTCCCCGGGGCGCCGCCCGCGAGCTCGCGCTGCAGATCGCAGTGGCGGTCCCCGCCGTGCGCGCGCGCGTCGCCCGCGCCGGCGAGCGAGGCGAGCGGCGCCTCGCCGGGAGCGCGGAAATGCGAGGGGACCTGAAGGCGGCAGCGCGAGGCCCAGAGCTCCAGGAGAGGCAGGTCGAAGGCCCGGCTGTTGAAGCCGACGTACGCGCGCCCGGAGCAGGTTGCGAAGGCGCGCTCGACGAACCGCTCCACGGGCCCTTCGCCCGCCGTCCAGGTGAGCCACTCGGTGGCGCGGAGCGGGGCGGCCGGGCTGAAGTCGGAAGGTTGGGCGAGGAGCACGGCCCCGGCCACGGGCTCGTGAAAGGGCAGCTTCAGGAAGTCGGAGCTCCCGTGCCCCTCGGCGCGGCGCCGCTCGGATAGGCGGCCGAGCACCTCGGCGGGCGGCACCTCGGCCGGCAGGTGCAGCACCCGCCGCGCCAGCGCGAGGTTGCAGCGCGTCTCGAGGTCCAGCACCGCGTACCGGTCATCCGCCATGGTTTTTCGTGGACAGCGGCCGCGGGGTCCTCACCCCCCAACCCCCTCCCCGCTCGCGGGGAGGGGGCGAAGGAGGAGCGGTCATTCGTGGGGCTTATATGGCTTCCTGCCCGCGCTCTCCGGTGCGGATGCGCACGGCCTCGTCGACGGGGAGCACGAAGATTTTGCCGTCGCCGATCTTTCCGGTGCGCGCGGCCCGCTCGATGGCCTCGACGACCTTGTGGACCATCTCGTCCTGAACGACCACCTCGATTTTCACTTTGGGGAGGAAGTCGACGACGTACTCGGCGCCCCGGTAGAGCTCGGTGTGACCCTTCTGCCGCCCGAAGCCCTTGACCTCGAGCGCCGTGAGCCCCTGCACGCCCACCTCGGACAGGGCTTCCTTCACGTCGTCCAGCTTGAACGGCTTGATGATCGCTTCGACCTTCTTCATACCGGGCTCCGCGTCTGTGAGGTGGCTCGCTCCAACGATACACCGTGGGCGATGGGCAGAGCACGATAGGTCTACTGGCGGCCTGGCGTCCAGGCAACTCGTCGGGCCGCTTCTGCGAGGAGGTCCGAAGGCGCCGGGCATTGGCCCGACGAGAGCCAGGGCCTCGCCGGCCGGCCTGGCATGCCTCGCGGAATGGAACGATCTCAGGCCGTTCGCGACCGGGTGTCCGCGCCGCTTTGAATCGGCGCGATGGGCCGCGACGAAAGGGCCAGAAAACGCGCCACCAGCGTCGCCGCGACCGCAGAGAGCCCGGCGCACAGCCCCCACCAGAGCCCGGTGATTCCGCGGCCGGCCCAGAGTCCGAGCGCGGCGGCGACCGGCAGGCCGACCAGGTAGTGGCCGGCCAGGTTCGACAGAAACGCGAAGCGCGTGTCGCCCGCGCCGCGCAGCACGCCCGCACCGACGCTCTGGAGCCCGTCGGAGATCTGGAAGAACGCGGTGACGCCCAGCAGGGGCACGGCGATGGCGACCACCGCCGGATCGGAGCTCAGGAGCCGGGCCAGGAAGCGCGGCGCCAGGAGGAAGGCCAGCGCCGGCGCCGCCATGAAGAGGCCGCCGCTGGCGAAAGCGATGAGGCCGGCGCGCCGGGCAGCCGGCGCGTCATTCGCCCCGATCGCGCGGCCGACGCGCACCGCGGCCGCCGCGCCCACCCCGAGCGTGGCGTTGAAGGAGAGGCCCGCCAAGTTGAGTGCCACGTAATGTGCGGCCAGCACCTCGGGGCCCAGGCCGCCGGCGAGCAGCGCCACCAGGGCGAAGACGCCGACCTCCGCGGCCATCTGCAGCCCGATGGGCAGGCCCACCCGAAGCCCCAGCCGGAGGTCGGCGGCCGACGGGCGCCGCAGCGCAGGCGCGAAGCCGGCGGCGGGGAGGGCGCGCAGCGCCAGCGCGGCGATGGCCAGCTCCAGGACGTTGCAGAGCGTGGTCGCGAGCCCGGCCCCCAACGCGCCGAGGCTGGGGAGGCGCGCGAGCGGGCCGGCCCACGCCCCGAGCGAGCCGCCGCCGAAGGCGAGGAGCGCGGTCGCCGCGGCGTTGAGGACGTTGCCCAGGACCATCGCCAGGACCAGCGGCCGGGTGCGCCCCAGGGCCTGCAGGTAGCCGCGCGCGGCCGAGAAGAGCATCAGCGGCAAGAGCCCCGCCGCGCGAGCGTAGAGGTACGGCCGGGCGTGCTCGGCGATCTGCGGGCCGATGCCGAGGTGGGGCAAGAGCGGCGCGGCCAGCGCGACCGGCGCGGTCAGCGCCGCGCTCAGGAAGACCGCGAGCCAGCTCGCCTGCCAGAAGAGCTTGCGCGCTCGCGCGGGGTCGCCCGCACCCAGCGCCTGGGCGATGAGCGGGTCGAAGCCCATCAGGGTGCCGGTGCCCACGATGGAGAGCGCGAAGAAGAGCGAGCTGCCCAGCCCGGCGCCGCTCTGCGCGGCGGCGCTCAGGCGGCCTACGATGGCGGCGCTCACGACGCTGGAGAGGTGGTTGCCGACCTGCACGGCGGAGAGCGGCGCCGCCAGGCGCCACAGGGCGGCGAGCTCCGAGAGGGCTCTTTCGCGGGTCGCGCGCATGGCCGCGGGGGAGAATACCGGACCTCACGAGAGCGGGCGCGGGCGAGACGGCGATAGAATCGCCACGCCCGTGCGCGCTTCCCTCGTCCAGCGGCTGCTCGCCGCGTACCTCGCCCCGACGCTGGCGCTGTCGGCTTGCGCGGGCGTGCTCGGCTGGGCCGCCGCCCGGCGCAGCCTCGAGGAGGAGGTGGGCCGAAGGCTCGCCGGCAGCGCCAGCGCCGCCGCCGCGTCGCTCAAGGCCGACCTGCTCGTCACACTGCAGCCCGGCGACGAGGGCAACCGCACCCACCGAAACCTGCTTGGCCGGCTCGAGTCGCTCCGGGCGGCCCTGCGCGCCGAGCGCCTCTATGCCTTCGACCCCTCGCGCCGGCTGCTGCTCTCGACCGGCGCCGCGCCCCCGGCCATCGGCTCGCCCATGCCCGAGCTGCAGCGCGACCGCGGCGAGATCGACCGGGCGCTCGGCGGCGAGGCGAGCTCTTCCGCGGTCACCTTCCTCGGGCTCGACGGGCGGACCTACAAGTCGGGCTACGCGCCGGTCCTGGGCGCGGACGGGAAGGCGCTGGCGGTGGTGGGCGCCGACGCCTCGGCCGAGTTCTTCGAGGCGCAGCGGGCCTTCGGCGCCTCCATGGCGGCCGCCGCGCTCGCCGCCGGCGCCGTGGGCCTCGTGCTCTTCGTCGCCGCCGGGCGCCTCTGGATCTTGCGGCCGGTGCGCGCGCTGCTCGCGAGCGCTCAGGCCATCGGCGGCGGCGACCTGGCCTCGCCGGTGCGGGCGGTGGGGCCCGACGAGCTCGCGGCGCTGGCCAAGGGCATGGACGAGATGCGCGAGCGGCTCCTCGCCCGCGAGCGCGAGCTGCAGCTCATGCTCGCCGGCATCGCGCACGAGGTGAGAAACCCGCTGGGCGGCATCGAGCTGTTCGCCGGGCTGCTCGCCGAAGAGCTCCAGGGCGACGCCGGCAAGCGCGCTCACGTGGAGCGCATCCAGCGAGAGCTTTCGCACCTGAAGCGGGTCGTCGAGGACTTCCTCGGCTACGCGCGCGAGCCGCGGCTCGAGCGGGAAGAGCTGAGCGCGCGCCCGCTGCTCGAGGAGCTCGCCGAGCTGTGCCGCGCCCAGGCGGCGCAGCGGGGCCAAGCCCTGGAGGTGACGGGCGAGGACGCCCGCATCGAGGCCGACGCGGGGGCCTTGCGGCGGGCGGTGCTCAACCTGGTGCGAAACGCGCTCCAGGCGGCGCCCCAGGGCGGGCGCGTGCAGCTCTCGGTGGAGCGCCGCGGCGAGAGGGTGGCGCTCGTGGTAGAGGACGACGGCCCCGGCGTGTCGCCCGAGGCGCGGGAGCGGCTGTTCACGCCGTTCTTCACGACCAAGGAGCAGGGGCTGGGCCTCGGGCTCGCGCTGGCGCGGCGGATTGCCCAGGCGCACGGCGGCGCGGCGCGCCTCGAGGCGTCGGAGAAGGGCGCGCGCTTCGCCGTGGAGCTCCCCGCGGGGCGGCGCTGAGCGGCCGGCCTGAGCGCGCCTCGGGTCTTCGAGATCGTTGGTATGCTCGCCAAGGCTCGAACGGCCGACGAGCGTCTTATTGCGGAGCCCCCATGGCGCGCGTGCTGGTCATCGACGACAACGAGGCGATGCGCGACGGCATGGCCCTCAGCGTGAGCCGCATGGGCCACGAGGTGGACGCCTGCGGGGCGGGCGCGGACGGCATCGCCGCCTTCGCCAAGCGCCGCCACGACTTCGTCGTCACCGACCTGAAGATGGCGCCGGTGAGCGGGCTGGAGGTCATCGAGCGCGTCCGCGAGGTCGACCCTCAGGCGCAGATCCTGGTGGTCACCGCGTTCGGCACGGTGGAGACCGCGGTCGAGGCGATGAAGCGCGGCGCCTCCGACTTCATCCAGAAGCCCTTCTCGCCGGAAGTGCTGCGCGCCAAGGTGGAGCGCGGCCTGGAGGTCGCCGCCCTGCGCCGCGACCTCGCGCGCGTCTCGGCCAGGGCCGAGGCGCTGGAGCAGGACTTGGCGCCGGCGGGTGGCGCGGCGGGCATCGTCGGCTCGTCGGAGCCGATGCAGCGGCTCCTCGCGGCGGTGCGCAAGGTCGCCGCGGCCGACTCCACGGCCCTCATCACCGGCGAGTCGGGCACCGGCAAGGAGCTCGTGGCGCGCGCCCTCCACGACCTCTCGCCGCGCAAGGGCGGCCCCTTCGTCGTGGTCCACTGCGCGGCCCTGGCCGAGACGCTCCTCGAGAGCGAGCTCTTCGGCCACGAGCGCGGGGCCTTCACCGGCGCGGTCAAGCGCAAGCTCGGGCGCTTCGAGCTCGCGGACAAGGGCACGCTCTTCCTGGACGAGATTGGCGAGATCAGCCCGTCCGTCCAGACCAAGCTGTTGCGCGCGCTGCAGGAGAAGGCGTTCGAGCGGGTCGGCGGCGAGGAGACCCTGCGCGTCGACGCGCGGGTCATCTCCGCGACCAACCGGGACCTGAAGGCCGAGGTGGAGAAGGGGCGCTTTCGCGAGGACCTCTACTATCGGCTGCACATCGTGCCGTTGCGCCTGCCGCCTTTGCGCGAGCGCCCCCAGGACGTGGCCGAGCTCGCGGACTTCTTTCTCAAGAAGCACCGCGCCAAGGTGAACCGCCGGGTGAAGGGCTTCACCGACGAGGCGCGCAAGGCGCTCGAGCGCTACCCGTGGCCGGGCAACGTGCGCGAGTTGGAAAATGCGCTGGAGCAGGCGCTCGTCTTCTGCGAGGGCGACGAGATTGGCCTTTCCGACCTGCCGGCCTTCGTCGCCAAAGGCCGCGCGAGCGACGTGCTCTCCTTGCCCACCGCGGACGTCCCGCTCCCCGAGCTGCTCGACGAGCTCGAGCGGCAGCTCATCGTCCGCGCCTACGAGAAGGCCCGCGGCGTCAAGACCGAGACCGCGCGCCTGCTGGGCATCAAGACGAGCAGCCTGTATTACAAGCTCGAGAAGTTCGGGCTGCTCAAGCCGGGCGAGAAGCCGGAGAAGCCCGACGGCTCGGGCTCGGGCGGCTGAAGAGAGGACCCTTGGGCGGCCCCGCGAAGCGCAGATTCTCAAGAGGCGCGCGCCTCAGATTTCTGAGTCGCCTTCGCGGCCCGAGGTCCTCGCGCTCGGCGGGCGCCGGCCTTTGCGGCGCGAGTCCCCGAGCGCTTGCGCCGGCTTGCCGCGGCGCGGCTCGAAACGGGGGCCGGCCCGCGGCACAGGCGCGAGCGCGACCGAGCCTCGGCATGCGGCTTGCTGCCTTGGCGCCTGTCATGGTTCGCGCCCTCGCTTTCGCAGTGCTCTTGGCCGCGGCGCCGCCGGCCTTCGCCGATGGGTTGTCGGACGTTCGAGCCGAGGTGGCGCAGGCCCAGAGCCGGCAGAAGGAGCTGGGGGCGCGGCGCGCGTCGCTGCAGGGGAGGCTCGACGAGGTCGCCAAGAAGATTCGAGGCGAGGAAGGCCGCCGCGCGCGGGCGGGGGCGGCTCTTCAACGACCCCGAGCTGGAAGGCCTGCTTCTGCGGTCGCAGGAGCTGTCCGACGAGCTGACGGCGGTGCTCAGCGCGGAACGGGCGGAGGCGGAGGCAGTCGCCTCGGCCGAAGGGCGACTCATCGCTGCGCTCGACGGGCAGATCGCGGGGCTGCGCGACCTTTGGGCGCTCGCCGGCCGCGTCGAGCGCGCCGGCCTTCTGCCGCGGATCAAGGCGCTGCGGGCCGAGCGGGACGCGCTGCGCGGCGCGTTCCCCCTGGCCCCGGAGCCGGCGCCGACCCCGGACGCCGCGGCGGCGCAAAGCGACGACCCCGAGGACCTTCGCCAGGAGGCCGACGCGCTCTACGACGCGGAGGACAAGCTGCGGCGCGAGGAGAAGGCGCTCGCCGCGCGCGTCGACGAGCTCAAGGCGGAGCGCGACCTCGAGCGCCGCATGGGCGACTTCTTGCGCGAGGGCGCGCTGTTCGACGAGGGCGAGCGGCGCATCGCCGCGACCTCGCAGGCGCGGGCGGCGTCTTCGTCGAACGTCGTCGGGGGCGGTGCGCCCACCGGCGGAGCGGGCGCCTCGGGCGCCCCGGGAGCCCTGGCCCCGCCGCCCGGCACGACCTCGGCTGGGCGCCCGGACCTTCCCGCCGACCTGACGCGCGGCGCGCTCCAATGGGCCCCGGACCGGCGCGCGGGCGCGGCGTACTCTGAGGAAGAGAGCCTGGAGGACCTCGCGGCGCGGCGCGCGAAGGTGCGCGCGCTCGCGGACGACGCGCGAAAGCGGGCCGACGACGCTGTCCGGCGGGCGCGCGAGCTGCGGTGAGCATTGGACGCGGGTCGCGGGCGCGAATAGCATAGGTGGCACTCCATCGGGAATGCCGCCCTGCCGCGCCTCGCTGCCATCGCCGCGCTCACGGCGCTCCTCCTGAGCCCCCAACCGGCCCGGGCCGGGGCGGAGGGCGGCGCGAGCGCCGCGGCGGGGCCTGCATTCGACTCGAATCCCCGCCGCACTGTCGGTGAAGACGCCTCCGGCGACGGGCTCGTCTATTTCATGGCGTCCGGCTGGGGCCGGCTGGCTCTGGGCGAGCAGCAGGCGCTTTGGGGAAGGCTGGAGCTCGGGGCGAAGAAGTTCTTGGCGGTGGTCGACGAGGACGCGCTGGCCGAGCGGCTGGAGCTGGAATACTCGGCGCGGCTGGGCGGGCTTTCCTTGGGCGCCGCGGCGTTTGCAAAGCTTCGAGAATCGAGGGGCCGGGCGCGCGATGACCGCGACTTCGATGCGGGGGCGTATGCGGAACAGGCGCTGGGGCGCGGGCTCAGCCTGCGCCTGAGCGCGGGTGTGCGGCGGTATCTCTATGTGCCGGACTCCGGATACGACGCCTTGGGGCCGCGCGCGGAGATCGCCGGGCGATGGTCGCCGAGCCGCGGGCACCTTTTCGTCGCCTCGGCCTCGGCGAGCCTGCCGGAGTATGGGGCGCAGGCGCGGCTGTCGCAGACCGCGCCGTCGGGCGAGCGGAGGCGGGACCGGGTTTTGGGCGGGCAGGTGGGTTATGCCTACCGCGGGCCGGTGGCGCTGCAGGCTTCGTATTCGATTTACGAAGACCAATCGAACAGCTTCGGGGAGAGCAACTTGCGGCAGCGCTTCTTTGCGGCCGCGTCCGGGCGGTTGCCGCTGACAATGGTGGGCTCCATTCAGGCGGCCTGGGAATTCATTCGCTATCCGGACGGAATTTTCTTATCGCAGGACCTGCTGCTTCAGGACGACGAATCGCAGAGCTTCGTCGCGGCGAAGCTCGCGCTGCCGCTCTCGGATCATGCGGACCTCGAGCTGCGCTGGGCGCTGTATTGGATTACTTTGCCGGCGCGGGACGCGCAGAGCCCTTCGTTGAGCTATTGGCGGCAGACGGGCGGGATAGGCGTGAGCGCGAGGTGGTAGCTGCGGGCGGGCTCAAGCGGCGTCAACCCTGGAGGTCTTGGAGCCGCTCCTCGATGTCCTCGACGAGGTTGGTGTGGCTCTGCGCGTGCGCCGAGTCGCGAGCGCGGGTGAGGATGGCGATGGCTTCTGGCGCGCGGCCGGCGCCGGCCAGGGCGTCGCCGAAGGCGATCATCGCGGCGGCCCAGTCCGGCTCTTCCTTGATACAGAGCTCCAGGGAAGGGATGGCGTCGGCGAAGCGGCCCACTTCGACGTAGTACTTGCCCAGGGAGAAATGGCCCAGCGGGCTCTCGGGGAATTGGGCGATCATGTCGAGGTACTTCTGCTCGCGGGCGTCGGGCATGCGGGGCCTCGGGGCGGGTGGGAGAGCAGGTTTAGCGCGATGGGCGGGCAGAGGCAAAGGGGGACGACGGCAGCGGGCTGCCGGCGAGCGCGGTCGCCGCTACGCCAAGGAAGTTCCAATGGCACATTTGGGGCACTTGAGTTGCGTCATCCCGCTCTCGGCCTGATCGGCAAGCCCACGCTCCGTCTTACATTCAACGCCCGGCCCAGACCGCCGCCTTTCTTCGGCCGCGCCGAGCGCCGTAGGCCGGACGAGCGCTTGCGCGTTGCCGGCAGGACCTGCCGTTGGACGCGCACGAAAGCGTTCGAGCCCCGCGCCTCCACCAGCACCTTCGAGCGAGCTCACCTGCGCCGCGTCGGCCGAGCCCGTCGACTTGGAGATCGGCCTGGCTCCCGAAAACGCCGCCTCCTCACCCGAGGACCGGGTGGGCAACGACGAGCTGCTGCAGCCCCCGGGCGAAGGCTCGACGGGGCCAGGTCTTTCCTGGAGTGGCACGTCACCCTGGATCGGCGGGTGGTGCTCAAGACCCCCAAACCGGAGCTCGCCCAGTCCCGCACCGAGGTCGACCGCTTCGTGCAGGAGGTGCAGGCGGTCAACCGGATCAGCGATCAGCACTTCGTGGAGATCTCCGACTGCATCAACAAGGCGCTGCCCGGCGGCGAGTGTGCTTGCGATCGCCTTCGCTCGTTTGAGGGCGCCGGTCCGCAGCGACGGGACCTCTGCCGCGCCCCAGTGACGTGCGACCGCCGGATGCCGGATGACCAGCGTGTCGGAAGCGACCTTAGGCCCGCCTCGAGCTCGAGTAACGCAAAAGGTGGGAGGGGCCGCTGGACGCGGCTCCTCTCACCCAAAATCTCAGGCGATTCGGTGCGGCGGGCGACCTAGGGCAGGTACAGGTCCGCCGGCGTGATGGTGGTCACCTCGGTGATGCCGTCGAATGGGAGGCCAACGCGCTCGTGCGCCCTCTTGACCGCGTCGGCGCTCTTTGCGGTCGTGAAGCAGTACGCCTTTCCTTCCTCGAGACTGACGTGGAGCCGCAGCAGAGTCACGCCTTCCTCGCGGCAGGCCGCCTCGTACTTGGCGAAGAATCCGGCGAGCTCCTCCTTGGAGATCTTCGCGGGGAAGGTGCCGTTCTTGCGGTCGTGGGTGTCGATGAAGTACTTCGCCTTCTCGGACTTCTTCTCCACTTTTGCTGAGCCCGAGGGCTTCTGCTCCGCGGCGGATGCCGGCTTGTTCGCGAGGAAGGTCACGCCGACGAGAGCGGCGAGCGCGGCCGCGGAAGCGAGGATCTTCTTCATGGGATCATTCTCCGAATTCTGTGATTAGAAATGACGACTGGTCGTTTGCCTATTTCAGGCGAATGCGGTGGCGCATCCGAAGCAATACTGACCGAGCCCAGGCATCGCGGGTAGAGCAGGGCTGGCTATGCGGACATAGCCTGCGCCAATACGGGGCCGAGGGAGGACTCCGAGCAGAGCGATGGTCGGGGGATTCCTAACGAGGTCAGTCGCTTCGACCGCAATGTCCTTGCCAGCGCCGTGGCTCGAAGCCAAGCATCACCGCCGCCGTTGTCGTCGTCGAGCGCGGAGGCGCGCATGGTTGTTGGTTCCCGTGCTCTTTCGCTCGTTTGAAGCATTGTGCACGTTCGGCAGGCTCCCCGCGCGAGCGCAAATCGAGCGCGAATTGCACGCGCGCGGGCCGACGGCCTACGGGCTCACTCCCAATGACAGCGCTCCGGCGCAAACGAACAGCGTGGCCGCGGGCTCCGATTTCGAGAAAGAGGCGGCGAGCATGACGCCGCACCGCCAGAGGTCGAGGATCGGGCGAAAGGGATTGCTCAGCGACGCGAAAGGCTGGCCGGCGATGGCGCTGGGCGGGCGGTAGTCGCGGGGCACCCGCAGGCCGAGCTGCGCCGCCGCCTGCCACTCGAGAATCGCTCACCAGGGTCTCCGTCCAGAGCTTCGGGAGCTTGGGCTCGGGCTTGAAGTCGACGGCGACGCCTTCGGCCTCGAGCGCCAGGTGGGCGCTCCAGGCGGCGGTGTTTGCCCAATAGCCCAGGTCGGTCACCAAGGGCGGGCCGCAGTGCGTCACCACCCACTCGAAGCTGTCGGGAAGGGTCCCGAACCAGGGGGAGACGCAGCGGCCTATTTCGAGGACCAGGTTTTCGACGAAGCCCATGAACTCGGGGTGGCCGGCGAGCTGCGCCGTCTCGGGATGCGAGCCGGCCTCGTCGGCGCGGGGGATGCGCTTGGCGTGACCCCTCAGAGGGCGAGAGGAGGGTTCGGCCACTGCCCACCGCCGGACGAGGTTGGGGGGGGCGCTCGGCCGAGAGGTCGCCGACAGGTCGGGCGGAATGCCGATTCCAGAATCCCGCGCCGGCGGTCGCCCAGGCGCGCTCGTAGGCCAGGCAGAGGTCGCCAAAGCGGCGTTTCTGCACGGCGCAGAGCGCCTCCAGGTCGATGGTTGGAGTGTCCGCGTTTGCCATCGTTGACCCTACCGCCGGAGCTTTTCTTCGATGCTCTTCGTCATGTCGGCGACGATTTGCTTGGCGCTCGCCAGCGCCGCCTCGGCGTTCTTCACGTCCTTCGACCCGACCTCGCTGGCGACCTCCGAATCCATGGTGTGCGCGAGCACCTTTCCGAAGGATTCGTTGAGCGCATCGGTCGCGCGCTGGAGCGCCGCTCGCGCCGCAGCGAGGTCCGCCCCGGAGGAGGTCTCGACGTCCTCGACGGCATCGACATAGGCGTCGAACTTGCCCCTGAAGTCCTGGAGCGCCTCTCCAAACGCCCGCGACTGCGCGTCGCCCCCGGCCGGGGTCGGGCCCTTGTCGATGGTGACCTGAAAGGCCGGGCCCTTGGTCAATTGGTCCAACTTGCCCTTGGCGCTCGAGAAAGCATCGGCCAAATCCGGGGGGAGCGATTGGGCGGCGCCATCGAGCTTCTCGCCGACCGCCTTGCCCAGACCATAGGCGAGGAGGTGGTCGCCCCGCTTCTTGCTGCCCGAGGACGAGCCGTCCGATTCGTCCCCGCAGCCAATGTTGTGGACCAGCGCGCCGACCTCGCCGACGAGAAAGGCGTGTGCGGTCTCGACCTGGAGATTGAAGACCTCCGCCGGGCCGATACGGCGCTCGACGTGCACGACGCGGGCGACGGAGGCGCCAGCGGCGACCTCATCGCCCGGCTCGAGGAGCTCAGCCGCCACCCATTGGGCGCGCTGGTCGCGCACGACCGCGAACGGGTGCTCGGGGGTCGCCGAGAGCGTCTCGATTGCACCCTCGCGCGCAAGCGTGATGTCGCAGAGGCTCTCGGCGAGCCGCCGCACGGTCCCGACGACGGGATAGGCGGACAGCGCGTGGGGGTCGTCCAGGCTCGCCGGCGCGAGGACCCAGTCGCCGTGGGCGACCTGCTCGATGGGCTTGCGCTCGCCGCTGGAGAGGAGCACGGGGGTGCCGGCGACGAAGCACTTGAAGGTGCAGGCGAGTCCGCAGGCCTCCTCGGTGCCGTCCTTCTCAGCGAGGGCGGAGGTGTTGCCGGCGAGGGAGTTGCTCGAGGTGGAGAAGAGCCCGCGGGCGTTCTGGCCGAAGATGGCGACGACCGCAACGGAGGCGATGGCGACGATGAGGGCGATGAGGATGTACTCGCTCGACCCCATGCCTTCTTCGCGGCGAGCGAAGGCGTTGGCCCGTTTTGTCACGGCGACTCCTCTCACGCGATCTATTCCGCGTCCTGCAGCGAACATTCGAAAGCGATGACGACCTCCAGGATTATCTATTGTCACGCGTAAAGCGAATATCGGTCAACGGGTGGTCGACGGGGGCCATTGGGAGTCTTTGCGGCGATAACCTCGGCGGTCTGCCGGCAAACTGGGTCCCGGAACCTCGCCAGAGGGTATTGAGGTGAGCGCACATTGAGTCCTGGAGTCGTCGTCAAGATCGTCTCTTCGATGCCAGCTTTCTCGTCGGCTACAAGCCGCAGCACCCTCTGCTTCGGTTCTATCCCCCGCTCGCCATCGACGATGGAAGACTTCGGGAAGATGGCCGACGAGCTCGAGCGACACCTCGCGGCGGCGCGGAGACTCCCCGAGCCATGAGGGCCGCCGAGCGCTTCTGCCAAGCCAGTCGCCGCTGAGGCTCTGGTCTGCTCCGCACGTCGCAGTGGCGCGCCCGTGCTCGGCCGCATCCTGTCGGATCCGGGCGGCCCTCGGCTCCCCCCGAAAACCGCGACACCCCCCACCGCCCCTGCTATGGTCACCCCTTTTCCCACCCGTGGGGCAGCGCAACCAGCCCCAGTCAGCCCAGCAGCCGATGACCCAACCCAGCCCGCGTGAAATCCCGTTCAACTACACCTCCGCCGACGACCGGCAGGCGCTCTCGCACCTCGTCGGCCCGGCCCTCTGGGAAAAGCTCGAGGAGCTGCGCAGCCGCCGCGTGACCGGCCGCTCCGCCCGCCTCCTCATGCGCTTCTTCGGCGAGCTCCTGCTCCACGAGCGCAACCCCTTCCTCCTCCAGGA
The DNA here is from genome assembly GCA_963772225.1 of uncultured delta proteobacterium. Taxonomy (GTDB): domain Bacteria; phylum Myxococcota; class Myxococcia; order Myxococcales; family UBA5297; genus CAVYWD01. Next base: position 217,012 of record CAVYWD010000004.1, read on the forward strand.
GCTCCTCGACTCGCCGCACCGGCGCAAGCGCCTGTCCGAGAACATGGAGAAGGACCTGGCGGTCGTCGAGCGCAACTCGCACGGCGAAGAGCGCGTCTCGGAGATCCTTTCCGAGTGCCGCCGCCTGCTCTCTTCCTTCCAGGCCGAGCTCGATGCCCTCCCCGAGCTGCGCCGCCGCATCGCCCGCGACCTGGGCGCCATCGCCGGCAAGGACGCCGTCCTCTTCGACCCCATCGCGCTCGTCTCCCACGCCACCGACGCCACCGACTGGCGCCTCCACCTCCCCGTCGCGGTGGTCATGCCCGACGACGAGCGGCAGGTCGCGCCGCTCCTCGCCGCCATCGCCCGCCTCGGCCTCAAGGCCATCCCGCGCGGCGGCGGCACCGGCCTCACCGGCGGCGCCGTGCCGCTGCGCCCCCGCTGCGTGGTCGTGAACACCGAGAAGCTCAACCGCATCCGCGGCGTCTCCGACCGCGCCTTCACCCTCGCGGACGGCCGCGGCGCCACCGCCAAGGTCGTCGAGCTCGAGGCCGGCGTCATCACCGAGCACGCCATGGACTTCGCCGAAGAGCGCGGCCTGGTCTTCGCCACCGACCCCACCAGCGCCTGGGCCTGCACCATCGGCGGCAACATCGCCGAGAACGCGGGCGGCAAGGACTGCGTCCTCTGGGGCACCTGCATCGACAACCTCGTCTCCTGGCGCATGGCCATGCCGTCGGGCGAGCGCTGGACCGTGCGCCGCATCGACCACCAGCTGCGGAAAATCCTCTTCGAGGACACCGTCACCTTCGAGGTCCTGACCGAGTCCGGCGAGCGGCGTGAGACCATCGCCCTCGCCGGCGCGCAGATCCGCAAGAAGGGCCTCTGGAAGGACATCACCAACAAGGCGCTGGGCGGCGTCCCCGGGCTCCAAAAGGAGGGCACCGACGGCGTCATCACCTCGGCCGAATTCATCCTCTTCCCCGAATACGAGGTGAAGCGGACGCTCTGCCTGGAATTCTTCGGCCCCGATTTCGACGAGGCGTCGCTCGTCATCCTCGCCCTCTCGCGCGCCTTCCCGTTCCCGAACGCCGGCGCCGAGGCCCTGAGCGCGCTGGAGCACTTCGACGACGAATACGTCCGGGCCATCAACTACAAGGTCCGCGCCGCCCGCGCCGACACGCCCAAGGCGGTGCTCCTCATCGACGTCGTCGGCCACTCCGCCGACGAGGCCGCCCGCGGCGTCGCGACCATCCGCAAGATCCTCGAGGCGCACCCCAACACCGAGCTCTTCGAGGCCCGCGACGCGGCCGAGGCCAAGCTCTTCTGGGCCGACCGCAAGAAGCTCGGCGCCATCGCCAAGCGCACCAACGCCTTCAAGATGAACGAGGACATCGTCCTCCCGCTCGACGCCCTGGCCGAGTTCGCCCGGTGGATCGAAGGCGTGAACTTGGAGGAGGAGCGCTACGCGCAGACCCGTTTCATCGAGCGGGCCGAGGAGATCGTCCGCGAGGCCGAGCCGCCCCAAGCCGACCCCACCTGGCTCGGCGGCAAGATCCCCGCCGCCCTCGAGCGCTGCCAGAAGGCGCGCGAGGCGCTCGCCGCCGCCAGCGCCTCCGCCCTGCGCTCGTCCTCCATCCTGCGCGCCTTCCGCGCCGAGGTCGCCCAGCTCGTCCGCGGCTACGCCCAGCTCACCGACGCCCTCGAGCGCGCCCACCGCGAGGTCCGCGACCGGCGCATCGTCCTGGCGACGCACATGCACGCCGGCGACGGCAACGTCCACGTCAACGTCCCCGTGCTCTCCAACGACCGCCCGATGCTCAAACGCACCGAGCAGGTCATCGACCGGGTGATGGAGAAGGTCATCTCCCTGGGCGGCGTCGTCTCCGGCGAGCACGGCATCGGCGTCACCAAGCTCAAGTACCTGGAGCCGGAGCGCATCGCCGAGCTCTCCGCCTACCGCCGCCGCGTCGACCCCGACGGCGTCATGAACCCCGGCAAGCTCGAGGACCGCGACGTCCTCGACAAGGTCTACACCCCGTCCTTCAACCTGCTCGAGCTCGAGGCGCGCATCTTGAAGCACGGGCAGCTCGAGGAGCTGGCCAAGTCCATCGCCCACTGCGTGCGCTGCGGCAAGTGCAAGGCGGACTGCTGCGTCTTCCACCCGGCGCGCGGGCTGTTCTTCCACCCGCGCAACAAAAACCTCGCCATCGGCTCGCTCATCGAGGCGCTGCTCTACGACGCTCAGCGAGAGCGGACCACCGGCTTCGAGCTCTTGCGCTGGCTCGAGGACGTGGCCGACCACTGCACCATCTGCCACAAGTGCGCGAAGCCCTGCCCGGTGGACATCGACACCGGCGAGGTGAGCGTGCTCGAGCGCGGCATCCTCGTGAGCGGCGGCTTCAAGCGGTCGAACACCGCGACCCGGACGCTGCTCGGCTTCCTCGACAGCCGCTCGCCGGTCTACAACAAGGTCTTCCGGACGGCGCTGCGCGTGGGCATGGCGGCGCAGCGCGTAGGCTGCGCGGTCGCCGCGCCCCTGCAGGCGCCCGAGCGGCCCCCCGACCTCTACGCGCTGCAGCTCTTGCGCTCGCCCGCGCCCGCGATGCCGGCGCAGACGCTCCGGGACGTCGTGCCTGCGTGCGAGGCCGATCAGGCGCTCGTCTTCGAGCCCGAAGGCGCGGACGCGATTGGGACTGTCTTCTACTTCCCCGGCTGTGGCTCCGAGCGGTTGATGAGCGACATCTCCATGGCGGCGCTCCACGTCCTGCTGGAGCTCAAGGTTCGCGTGGTGCTCCCTCCGCCCTTCCTGTGCTGCGGCTTCCCCGCCCACGCCAACGCCCGGACCGAGCTGCACTCCCAGACCGTGCTGCGGAACACCATCGTCTTCAGCCAAATCCGCGACATGCTCAGCTATCTCTCCTTCGACGCCTGCGTCATCACCTGCGGGACGTGCCGCGAGGGGCTGGAGGCCATGGAGGCCGGCCGGTTGTTCGGCGGTCGCGTCGTCGACGTCAGCCGCTACGCGCTGGAGCGGGGGCTCAAGCTCGACGGCGCAACGGGCGGCTTGGCCTCGGCGGAGGAGCTGCTGTACCACGCGCCCTGCCACGACTCGCTCGAGGGCAAGGCGCAGGAGGTCGCGGCAAAGATCGGCGGATTCGGCGCGATCCGAGCGGTGCCGCACTGCTGCTCGGAGGCCGGCACGCTCGCGCTGTCGCGGCCCGACATCACCGACTCCATGCTCCACCGCAAGCGCGCCGCCTTCGCCGAGGCGCTCGACGGGAAGAAGGCGCCCGCGACGGTCCTGACCAACTGCCCATCCTGCGTGCAGGGGCTGGGGCGCAACCAGGCGCTCGGCGTTCAGCCCAAGCACCTGGCGGTCGCGCTCGCCGAGCGGCTCAGCGGCCCGGGGTGGCTCGAGAAGCTCAAGGCGCAGGCGGCGCGGGCGCACGCGGTGAACTTCTAACCTGGCCGAGCCGGAACCAAAAGGGTTGCCTTAGGCTCCAGGCTCTACGGAACCGCATTCCCTGGAGCCAACTGTCTGGAGCCTGGAGTCTTTGCCAGCCTGCACAAGAGTTTGCGCCAAAGGGACTAAGGCGGTCGTTCGTGCGCCTCAATCCCAAGGGTTCTCGAGCTCCAAACCCGCTACCTGGAAGTCGCGGACGTTGCGCGTCACCATCGTGAGGTTGTGCACCAAGGCCGTGGCCGCGAGGAGGCCATCGACTGGGTCAAGTTGCCGGTGAGTGGCGAGGAGTCTGCCCCAGCGGTCGGCCACGACCTTGTCGATGGGAAGCACGCGCTCCCCAAACCATGCAGGAAGCTCGGCGTCGAGCCAGCGAACGAGCCGGGCCTTACGCCTTCCGTCGCCGAGGCGCTCGATGCCGCTGCGGATCTCTCCCAAGGAGAGAACGCTGACGTGGAGGCTGTCGGGCAACACCGCTTCGAACCACTCCTCCACCTCGCGGGCGGGTTGCGACTTGAGCGGCTCCGACAGGACGTTGGTGTCCAGGAGGTAGCTCACAGTTCAGCGCCCCGGGGCCGGCTCCTTCTGCGCTCGAGCTCCAGGGCAAACCCCTTGAGGGGCGACGCCCGCATGAACGCCAAGAAGTCCCTCGGCCTTCGGCTCAACCGGTCGAGCTCTCGCCGAGAAATAAGGACAACTGGATTCTCTCCGCGCACGGTGATCGTCTGGGGGCCGGATTCCTGGGCCAGCCGAACGAGCTCGCTGAGCCGCGCCTTCGCTTCTTGCAGCTGCCAAATTCTAGCATTCTTCGCCAATGGGGACCTCCTGACCAGTCTGTCTAGTCCACGCTAGGATCTCTCCTCAGCGGCGGTCAAGGCCCTCGCAGGCTGCGGGCTCCTGCACAGCGACGAACCGGCCGAGCCCGCGCTGGGGGCGGCCCCGGGTGATGCGCGAGGCGCGCTACAACGAGGTCTGACACGGCTCGCGGACGGCAGCTCGCCTCGCTCAGAACTCCGGCGGCAAATCCTTGAGCTGCGCCGCGGAGAACACCGGCCCGTCCTTGCACACATACACCGGCCCGATGTTGCATCGCCCGCACTTCCCCAGCCCGCACTTCATCCGGTTCTCGAGCGTCGTATAGATCCGCTCGTCGGGGAACCCGAGCTTCTGCAACGCCGGGAGCGTGAACTTGATCATCACCGGCGGGCCGCACACCACGGCGAAGGCGTCGGCTGCCTTGGGCGCCGCTTTCTCGACGATGGCCGGCACGAAGCCGACCTCGCCCTTCCAGTCCGGCGTCTGCCCGCCGGGGTCCACCGCTTGCCACAGCTTCACGTCGGCGCGCTTGCCCCACTCCTCGAGCTCGCGCTTGTAGACCAAATCGCCCACGCTGCGCGCGCCGTAGACGATGGTCACGTCCTTGAATTGGTCGCGCAGGTCGAGGACGTTCCAGATCACGCAGCGCACCGGGGCGAGCCCGATGCCGCCGGCGATGAAGACCACCGAGTGTCCCTTCATCTTGTCCAAGGGAAAGCTGTTCCCGTAAGGCCCGCGAAACCCGATGGTGTCGCCCACGCTCACGCGGCGCAGCGCCGTGGTCACCTTGCCCGCGGCCTTGAAGCTGCACTCGATGGTGTTCTTCCGAGTCGGTGAGGACGCGATGCAGAACGTGGACTCGCCCTCGCCGAAGACCGAGTACTCGCCGAATTGCCCGGCCAGGAAGGAGAACTCGCGGCCGACGGCCTCGTCCTTGAAGGCGAGCCGGAAGGTCCGGGTGTCGCTCGTCTCGTCGATGATCTCCTCGACGCGCATCAGGTGCGGCTCGTAGATGTTGCCGGGTGCTCCCGGTCCCGGAACCGCAGGGACGCCGCTTTGCGGCGCTTCCAGGTTCGTCGTCATCGCGCGCCTCCCGCGGCCCGCAAATCCTTGGAAAGGTGGCCGAGCACCTCGATGAGGTCCATCCCCGCGGGGCAGGCCCGCACACAGCGGCCGCAGCCGGTGCAGAGCACCTCGCCAAATCGCCTCGGGTAGACGGAAAATTTGTGCATGACCCGCTGGCGGTAGCGCTCGTTGGGGGTCCCGCGCGGGTTGTGGCCCGACGCGTGGAGCGTGAACTTGCACGTCATGCAGGAGTCCCAGTTCCGCTTCCGCGCTCCGCGGTCGGGTCCCTCCGGCTCGTCGACGATGTCGAAGCAGTGGCAGGTGGGGCAGACCGAGGCGCAGGCGCCGCAGCCGTGGCAGCGCTCGGCGACGTGCTGGAACTCCGCGTGCTCGAAGCTCCTGGCCAAGAAGCCCGCGAAGCTCCCCGGCAGCGCGGGGAGGCTCTTCGCCACCTTCTCCTGCGCCGCCTTTCGAAACGCCTCCGCGGCGCTCTGGCCCTTGGCGTCCTCGAAGCGCGGGCTGGCGAGGAAGGCGTCGCCCTTCTCGGTCACCGCCTCGGCCAAAAAGCCGTCCTCGATGGGGACCAGCAAAACGTCCGAGCCCTTCTTCGCGTCGGGCGAGAGGCCCACCGCGCTGCAGAAGCAGGCGCCGTCCACGCCGGGACAAGCGAGGGAGAGGATGGTCGTTGCGGCGCGGCGCCCGAACCAGAGCTCGTCCTTGGTGTCCCAGCCCATGACCCGGTCGACCGCGGCGGCGCCGGCGGCGTCGCAGGGCTTCGCGCCGAGTACGACGAGAGGCGAGAAGGTCGTCGGCACCTTCTCCAGCACCACGTCGCCGCGCACCTGCTTGAAACGCAGGAGCACCTCGGTCTGCGGCAGGAAGTACTCCTTGAGCGAGCGCCGCGGCAGCGCGCCGTCGAGCGCCGCCTCGTCGAGCTTGGCGATGGGCCGGTACTCGGCCGCGCGCCCGTCGCGGGTCTTCACCGGGGCCACGACCCGAGTCCCCGCCGCGGCCAGGTCTGCGACCAGCGCCGCGAGGTTTGCCTGGGAGATGCTCTTGGTCTTCACAGGATGAACTCCTGGGCGTCATCGGCCTTGTACGAGCCGATGGGCGCCGGGACGCTCGGGTCGTCGCTGACGCGGTAGCCGAAGCGCTGCTCCACGCCGTTCGCGACGTGCTTGAGGATGAGCCCGAGCGGGATGTCGGAGGGGCAGGCGCGCGTGCACTCGCCGCACCCGACGCACCGGCCGGCCATGTGGAGCACGCGGGTCACCTGCCAGGCGAGGTTCGCGCGGGGCGTCGCCGACGGCTCTATCCACTGCGGCCGGCTCTTGTCCGCGACGCAGGTGGTGCAGAAGCAGAGCGGGCAGACCTCGCGGCAGGCGTGGCATCGCACGCACCGGCCGAGCTCCTCCTGCCAAAAGGCCCAGCGCTCTTTCGTCGGCAGCGCCTCGATTCGGGCCAACGCGTCCGCGCCCGCGGGCCGCGGCGGCTCGGGCGGCAGCGCGCCCACGAGGTGATCGGCGAGCTTCGGCTCGCGGGAGGCGCAGCCCCCGCAGCGCGGCGAGACCGTCTCGGGGGTGAGCTCGGCTTTCAGGGTCGGCTTGCGGACGACCCCACCGCAGCGGACGCCGATGACGACCACGTCTTCGCGCTTGATCTGAGTCTCTCGGATCAGCGCCGCGACGGCGCGGGCGTCGCAACCTTTGACCACCACCGCCGGCTTGCCCAGGCGCGCCACGTGCGAGCGGCGCGGGCTCAGGTAGGCCGCCAGGTTCTGGACGCAGCGCGCGTCGAAGACCAGGCGGTCGGCTTGCGACGCGTCGGTGATCATCGCCGGGCGCACGCCGCGCGGGCCCTCCTCGTAGCCGATGACCACCTTGACCTCGCCGCCGGCGAGGAGGGACTTCGCGAGCGCGCGCAGCTCGTGGGCTCCGTCGGGCAGCGGGCTCATGGCGCGCCTCGCGTTTGCGCCGGGGCAGTCTCGGGCGAGAGCGCCCGGAACTCCTTGAACGGCCCGAGCTTCTGGATGCGCTCCGTGGTCTGGTTGACCACGTCGCGCCACTTGCCGCCCTCCGAGGCCGAGACCCAGGAGAAGGTGAGGCGGTCCATGTCCACGCCCATGAAGCCCAGGATGTCGCGGAAGATCGCGAAGCGGCGCCGGGCGTGGTAGTTGCCCGCGGTGTAATGGCAGTCGGCCGGATGGCAGCCGGAGACGATGACGCCGTCCGCGCCGCGCTCGAACGCCTTCATGAGGAACAGCGGGTCGATGCGCCCGGTGCACGGCAGCCGGACCACGCGCACGTTGGGCGCCATCTGCAGGCGGCTCGTGCCGGCGAGGTCCGCGCCGGTGTACGTGCACCAGTTGCAGACGAAGGCCACGATTTTGGGCTGGAAGCCGGGGGCCGGCCCTGCGGTCCCGGGCTCAGAGGTCTTTTCCATCGAGCACCGCTTTCATTCGTCTCAAATCGCGTTGATGGCCGCGTAGATCTGATCGTCGGTGAATCCTTGGAGCTCCACCTTCTTGGACGGGCAGGTGGCCTGGCAGGTCCCGCACCCCTGGCAGACGCCTTTGTTGACGCTCGCCACCACCCGCAGCACGTTCCCCTTCCGGTCCTTGATCTCCTTGTGCTCCACCGCGCCGTAGGGGCAAGCCCGCTCGCAGTGGAAGCAGCCGGCGCACCCCGCCTCGTCCACGACCGCCACCGTCGGCTCGCGCTCCAGCTCCTTGTTGCTGAAGAGCGCCAGGACCTTGCTCGCGGTGCCGGAGGCCATGGCCACGGCCTCGGGGATGTCGCGCGGGGCCTGGCAGGCGCCGGCGGCGAAGATGCCCGCGGTGCTGGTCTCGAGCGGGCGCAGCTTCGGGTGCGCCTCGTTGATGAACCCGTGGGCGTCGTAGCTGATGGACAGCTTCTGCGCGAGCGCCTCGATGCCCGTCTGCGGGCGCATCGCCGTGGCCAGGACGACCATGTCGGCGTCGAGGACGATGGGCTGGCCGGAGAGCGTATCCGCCCCGTAGACCTTGATCACGTCGCCGACGCGTTCGAGCTTGGAGACGCGGCCACGCAGGTAGATGGCGCCCTCCTTCTCGATGGCCCGGCGGGTGAATTCGTCGTAACCCTTCCCGCCGGCGCGGATATCCATGTAGAAGACGTACGCCTTCCCGCCGTGCACCTTGTGCCGGTAAAGCATCGTGTGCTTCGCCGTGTACATGCAGCAGATCTTCGAGCAGTACTCGATGCCTTTGGCGGGGTCGCGCGAGCCGATGCACTGAAGGAAGACGATGCGCTGGGGCTCCTTGCCGTCCGAGGGCCGCAGGATCTTCCCCTGCGTGGGGCCCGAGGCCGAGGCCAGGCGCTCGAACTGCAGCCCGTCGATGACGTCCGGGAGGGTCCCGTAGCCGTATTCTCCGTAGCCCTTCAGCTTCTCGCTCGGCTGCTCCTTGGCGATGGAATAGAGCTGGTACCCGGTGGCGACGACGATGGCGCCGACCTTCACGGTGGTGAAGGTGTCCTTCTGGTCGAAATCGATGGCGTCGCGGCCGCAAGCGCCTTTGCATTTGGCGCAGGCGTCCTTCTTGAGGTTTCGCGCGCGGCCCTTGAAAAGCGCGCAATTCTCCCGGTCGATGACCGGGATGTTGGGCACCGCCTGAGGGAAGGGGACGTAGATGGCGGTGCGCTTGCCCAATCCCTGCTCGAACTCGCTGGGGATCTTCTTGCTCGGGCAGACCTCCTGGCACGCGCCGCAGCCGTTGCACTTCTCCTCGTCGACCGAGCGTGCCTTGCGGCGGATCTTCACGTCGAAGTTGCCGATGTACCCGCCGACCGACTCGACCTCGCTGTAGGTCATGAGCTTGATGCGCGGGTGCTGGTACGCCTCGACCATGCGCGGGGTCAGGATGCACTGGCTGCAGTCGAGGGTCGGGAAGGTCTCCGAGAGCTGGCTCATGTGGCCGCCGATGGAGGGCTCCTTCTCCACCAGCACCACCTCGCCGCCGCCGTCGGCGATGTCGAGCGCCGCCTGGATGCCCGCGATGCCGCCGCCGATGACCAGCGCCCGCTTCTCGATGGGGATACGGATGGGCGTGAGCGGCTGGTCCCGCTTCACCTTCTCCACGATGGCCCGGCCCAGGGCGATGGACTTCCGGGTCGCCTCTTCCTTGGACTCGTGGATCCACGAGCAGTGCTCGCGGATGTTCGCCATCTCGGCGAGGTAGGGGTTCAGCCCCGCCGACGCGCACGCCTTGCGGAAGGTCTTCTCGTGCATGCGCGGTGAGCAGGCGGCCACCACCACGCCGTCGAGCTTGTGCTGGGTGATGGCCTGCCGGACGATCTGCTGGCCCGGGTCCGAGCACATGTACTTGTAGTCTTGCGCGTGGGCGACGCCGGGCAGCTCGCCGAGCTCTTTGGCGACGGCGGCGCAGTCGACGGTGCGCCCAATGTTCTCGCCGCAGTGACAGACGAAGACGCCGATGCGGGACATGATCTCTCCATGGGGCGCGGGCGAATTTCGCCCGGCGCCGCTCGACATCAGGGCGCCGGCGGCGCCTTCGGGGCTTCGGGGGCGACCAGGGACGCGAGCATGCCGTCGGCGCTCACGAAGTGCCGCTTCAGGCCGAGCTCGGACGGGTCCACCTTCAGGGCCAGGCCGACCAGCTGGGTGATGAAGAGGATGGGCATGTCCAAAGGCGCGCCCCGCCGCTCCATCGCCGACTGGCGGAGGTCGAGGTTCGAGTGGCACATGGGGCAGGCCACCACCACCGCCTGCGCGCCGGCCGCTTTGGCGCTCTCGAGGATGGAGCGGCCCAGGCGAACCACCGAGCCCGTCCGCGAGAGCGACATGCCCGCGCCGCAGCAGTCGGTGCGCTTTCCCCACTTCACAGGCGTGGCGCCGGCCGCGGCGACGACCTCCTCCATAGAGCTGGGGTCTTCCGGGTCGTCGAACCGGGCGACCTCGGGCGGGCGCAGGAGGAGGCAGCCGTAGTAGCAGGCGACCTTGAGCCCCTTGAGCGGGGTCGCCTTGGTCTGGATGGCCGGGGCGAGCGCGCGCAGGAAGGCCACCGCGTTCTCCACCTCGACCTTGTTCTCGAACGGCCGGGAGAGCATGGGCCGGATCTCTTCGGCGAGCGGCGCGTCGCGGGCGATCTCGTGGCGGGCGGTCGCGAGCCGGCTGAAGCACGCCGCGCAGGGCGCCATCACCTTGCCCAGGCCTTGCTCCTCGGCGAGGGCGAGGTTGCGGGCGGAGAGCGCCACTGCCAGCCGGTGGTCGGTCGCGTGGGCCGAGGAAGCGCCGCAGCACGACCAGTCGCGCACCTCGGCGAGCTCCACGTCGAGCCGGGAGGCCACCGCCTTGAGGCTCGCGTCGAACTCCTTGGAGCCCGACTCGAGCGAGCACCCTGGAAAGTAGCCGAGCTTCATGACCTACGCCCCTCCTCGCGCGCGGCTGCGCTGGCGCAAGCCTCGAAGATGCGGCGCACCTCTTCGCGCCCCTCGATGTTGGTGGGGGCGAGCGAGAGCTTGCCGCGCTTGAGCATCCCGGGCGCCGCGAGCGCGTCGTCGAAGAGCGTAAGCGTGCGGCGTTTGTAGGAGAGGACCAGGCCGAGCTCGAAGATTCGGCCGTGGCGCTGGATCTGCTCCAGGAACGCCTGGTGGAAGGCGAGCAGGCGCGCCGGCGCTCTCTCGGGGCCGGAGCGCAGCGCGAGCTCGCGGAGGCCGTCGATGAGCCGCGCCGGGTCGACCTGGTTCGGGCAGCGCGCGGTGCAGGTCTCGCAGGTCAGGCAGAGCCAGAGAGAGGCGTCGTCCAGGAGCCGCTCGCGCTGATCGAGCTGGGCCAGGCGCAACATCTGGTGCGGCTTGAGCGACATCTCCTCGGCCATGGGACAGCCGGCCGAGCATTTTCCGCACTGGTAACAGGCGGCGACGTTCAGGCCGGTGGCGCCTTCCAGCTCCGAGGCCAGCGTCGCGTCGACGTGTGAAGACTCACTCAAGGACTGCCTCCAGACTCCCGCGACCAGAACACCGCCGAGAGGCAGAGATGTTTCCGGGGGGCGGGCGCATGAAGTACGCCAGCCGGCCGGGCCGATCAAGAGAAGCAAGGCTTATGGAAACAATGCGTGAGAGTGATGGTGGCCGCGGCGCCAAGGTCGAGCCCTCAGGGAATGGCGAGCCGTTGGCTCGCCGGGCCGCCGGCCTGTTGCGCCACCGAGTCGCGCCGGCCGGGAATGGGGCGCCGGGGTCGAACGGGCGCTGAGCAGCCGGGGTCGCCTGCCAGGCATTCGGTCGCCGACAGCGTGTACTCCAAGCCCGGCTTCGCGGTCTCCACCGCGACCTGGTAGACGCCGGCCTCCAGCGCGCCAGCGATGATTCGCTCGTCGGTCGCGAGGTGAGGCTCCGGAGTGAGCGGGCGCTCGAGGCTGATGCGAAGGGCCCCGGCGCCGGCGTCGAGCGCCAGGATGCGCAGCGCCGTCGGCCGTGAGAGGGCGAGCCGGTAGACCACGCGCGCGGGTGCCGGCCCCGAGGAGCGCAGGTCGCCGAAAGGCAGCGAGTCGATCCGCAGCGGCCGCTCCGGCGAGCCGTCCCCCCAAAGCCGCGGCGCGCCTTCGTCCGGGGGCGGCTCCGAGGAGGTCAGCGCGCGCCGGAGCCGGTCGAGAGCGTGGAGCGTGATGAGATTGCGGACGTTGACGCCGTGGTGCTCGAGGCTCGACGGGTCGAAGGCGCAGCAGCGGTTCCCCGCCGTACACGACAGGTGCACGCCGTCGTGGCCCAGGCCGTGCGGCGGCGGGAGCGCGGCCAGCTCGCGATAGAGGTCGATCATGGGGATTTGCCGGCCCTGCGCCACCGCGCGGACCACGCCGTCGAGGGCGGGCATGGCCCGCGCGTACTCGGGCCGGTCCTCGCGGGGCGGCGGGGTGGTGAGCACGGGGATCACGCCGCGCGACAGGAGCTTGTCGACGATGGCGCGCAGCTCGCGCTCGTAGCGGGCCGCCTGGTCCGCGGGGGCGCTCGGCGCGCTCGCCCGGCCCAGGCCCACGTCGTTGGTCCCGTAGAGCACGAAGGCGAGCTGCGGACGCGCGGCGCGTAGCTCCATTTCCAGCGGCGACGGCGCGCCGGCGAGCGCCCAGCCGGCGCTCACGCCCACGCGGGTCGCGGCGCTCGCCCGGCGGAAGGGCGACGCCCCGGCGATCGCCTGCTCGCGGAAGAAGGCGACCGTCGGCGCGAGCGAGTCGAGCCCGTCGCGCGCGAGGTCGAGCCCGCCGGGCGCGCCCGGGGACGGCGGGTCGACGCAGCTCAGAAACGAGCCGCCCGCCCAGCCGTTGAAGCCGATGGAGAGCGAGTCGCCGACCTTCATGAAGACGGCCGGCGACAGCCCGGCGCCGCGCCGGGCGATCTCCCGCAGGTGCGCGACGACCTCGGCGGTGAGCGGTGACTGGGTCCGGTCGCCTTTGTAGAGCGCCGGGGCCGAGGCGCGCGACCAGGGCGCCAGGTCGAAGTCGGCGCACCCGTCGCCGGGCGACGCGGGGCGGCATTGCGCGGAGCTGGCGAGGCCCGCGTCGCGTGCGTTGCCCGGATCGAGGGCGGTGCAGCCGGGCGCGGCGGACGCAGACAGAGCGGCCAGCGCAACGAGGCGCAGGAGGCGATGCGAGGGGGCGCGGCGGCCCGGTGCGGTCTCGTTGCAGCGGCTCATCGAGCGGGCGGGGTCTGGCGGCACAGCATACGCCGACCGCGGCGCGCGGGCCGCGGGGAAACGAGAGCCTCGGGCCGGTCAGGCGGAGCGAGGTGGGGGTTGAATGGACGCGACGAGCGGCGGCAGCCCGGCCAGGCCCGGCAGCTCGTCGCACAGGGCCGAAGCGCGGGTCGCCGGCTCCCTGCGTGCGACGGGCTGTAAATGGTGAAGGCGCTCCAAAGGGCGGCTCGATTCGAGCCGCTCCCGGCTCCGCGCAATGCCGCCGAGATCCCCGGCGGCGAGGCCGCCCAGGGCCGCCGGCAGGAACGACGGGAGCATGAACAAGTGCGGCTGGTCGTCGCGCACCTGCTAGAACCAGGGGGCATCTTCGCCTTTCGCGTGAACGCCTTCGACGACGTGGAGTCCGAGGCGCCGAGCTTGCGCCGCGCCCCGCACTGCGGCCAAGATTCGCGCATGCTTTCGCTTCGTTCGCTTGTTCTCTCGCTTTCGCTCGCGCTCGTCGCGTGCGGCGAATCCTCCGCTCTTTCCGACGGAGGCAGCAGCGACTCCGGTGTCGACGCCGCGTCGGCTGCCGACTCGGGGCCGCGCCCCGACGCGCAGACCGCCGACGCGCAGACGACTGACGCTGGCCCGGGCGACTCGGGCTTTGATGGCGGCTCCGAAGCCGACCGCTGCGCCGCGACCGGCGGCACCCTCGGCACCAAGATCTGCTGCACGAGCACCGACCCCTATCCCAACACCTGCGTGACCGGCGCCTGCGGCTGCGCGCCGAGCGACAGCCATTCGATCGCGGACTGCTCCTGTCCCGCCCCGAAGTGCTTCAATCCCGGCACGGGTTGCGTCCCGCCTCCCTGATCAACTCGGTTCGCCCATGCCGCATAATGCCTGCGACCATTGACGGCCCAGCCCTCGTCAAATCGAAAGCGCCCACCCGGATCATTCCCGGGTGGCGAGCCTAGAACGCCAATCAGTTTGAAGAGCCTGCTGCGACGCCCATTGGCTGCCTGCGACGGGAAGCCTCGTCGCTCGATCTGCTCGCGCTGTTACCGGCAGCGCTGCGCTGCTCGCTCCTTGGAATTCTAAGTCTCGGCGACGCAACTCTCGCGTCTCGCGGCGGCTTTCAAACTATTGACGCTCTGGGAGCCGGGCGGGCGATCGCACGCGCTCGCGCGGACGGCGTCGAGGTCGGTCGACACCCCGCCCGCGCCGTCCCCCGCCTCCGGACCCCGCCTTGACCGCCGGCGCGCGGCCGATTCAGAGTCCTCAGGCAAAGGCGCGCCGCACCTTACTTGCGCGAGCTGGCCCATGAGCGCCCCGCCGAAGCACGCCGAGAGACTGGTGCCCATCGCCGCCTTCGCGCTCGCCCTGACGGTGGCCGTTTGGGCCCGTTTGTCGCACGCCATGGAGGCGGTGGTCGGCGGCGAAATCGTCCCGGTGGACGGCGACTCGCTCTACCACTTCAAGCGCATCCTCGAGGCAGCGGCGAGCTTCCCCCGCGTCCCGGCCTTCGACCCTTCGATGAACTGGCCGAAAGGCGCGTTCTGCCCGTGGCCGGCGGGGTTCGACGTCCTGGGCGCGGCGTTCGCGCTCCTCGGCGGCCAGAGCGAGGCGCGCCGCGCCGCGCTGGCCGCGGTCTTCCCCGTCTTCCTGGGCCTGCTCGCGGTGGCGCTGGCGGCGGACCTGGCCGGTCGCCTTTCGCCGGAGCCCGCGCTGCGCGGCCCCGCGGCCTTGTCGAGCGCCCTGTTGGCCGCGCTCTCGCCGCTCGCCGTCGGCCCGTCGCGATTCGGCTGCACCGACCACCACGTGGCCGAGGCGCTCGCGATGGTCGCGCTCGCCTCCTGGGCGGTTCGCGCCGCGGGCGCCGACGCGGCGCAAGCGAGCGCCAGCCGCAGGCTGCAATGGGAGGGCTGGGGCGCGCTGCTCGTCGCGCTCACCGTCTGGGTCTTTCCCGGGGGCGCGCTCTACGTCGCGCTGGTCGCCGCGGTCCTCGCCGCCCGCGCGCTCGCCGAAGAGTCGCCGCGCCTGCTCGGCGGCGGCAGCGCGGCGCTCGCGGGAGGCGCGGCCCTCGCGGCGCTCCTCAACGCCGGCGCCGTTCGCGCGCACGGCGAGCCGTTCTCGTTCATGCTCCCGTCGTTCCTGCCGGCGGCCCTGTGCGGCCTCGCCGCCGGGGCCCTCGGCATCGCGCATCTCGCCGCTCGCGCCGCGCAGGGGCCGGCGCGACGCGCCGCGCTGCTCGTCGGGGGCGCCCTCGCGCTCGCCGCCCTTTCCGCGCTCGCCGCGCCGGAGGCCGCCGCCCAGACGCGCCGGGCTATCGGGGGCTGGCTCTTGCGAGGCGACCCGTGGATCAGCGCCATCGGCGAGTCCCGGTCTCTGTGGCGCTCGGCGGGTCCGCAGGGCGCTTGGCGCGAGGCGCTGAGCGAGCTCGGCTTAGGTCCGCTGCGGCTCCTCCTGGCGCTCGCCGGAGCCTTCGTGAGCGCGCGCGCCGCGCGGGGCCGCGGGCTGACCTTCGCGGCCTTCCTCGCCGCGAGCGTCGCTCTGTCGGTCGCGCAGTATCGGTTCGCGCGGGTCGCGGCGCCCCTCTTGAGCGCCGCCGGTGGCGTGGCGCTCGCCTCGGTCCTCCGACTGCGGCCGCTCGCCCGAGGCAAGCTCTCCACCCTGGCCCGCGCGCTGCCGCCGCTCGGTGCCGCGCTCCTGTCCCTGAGCGAGCCCGCGGTTCGCGAGGAGCTCCGGGTGCCGCGGCCGGCGCCGGCGTACCCCACGGTCCAGGCCGCCTTCGACCTGCGGTCCGCGCCCGCGCGCGCCTCGGGCGAGGGCGTCCTCGCCTGGTGGGACCTGGGGCACCACTTCGAGGTCCTGGGCCGGCACCCGGTGCTCGTCAACCCGTTCGGCCCGTACCTGGACGAGACGAGCTACCAGGCGGCCCGCGGTGCGCTGGCGCTCGACCCGGAGCGCCTCGACAGCCTGATGCGCGAGCGCGACCTGGGCTACCTGGTGGCGGGGGCCTTCTCCTCCTTCCGCCACGTCCCCGGCCCGGGCGGCCGAGCGGTCTTCGAGGAGAAGGACGGCCGCCGGCGCCTCGACCGCGAATACCTGCGCGCGGTTCCGACCTCGGCCCTCATTCTGGGCGGCACGGGCATCCCCGCGCTCGGTGTGCCGCACTCGGCGCACTTGTTCCCGCGCTTCGCGAGCCAGCAGCTCGTGGGCGGCCTCACCGTCGAGCTCCCCGTCCTCTGGGCCTTCGAGCGCGTGCCAGGGGCGAGCCTCCGAGGCCGGGCTGCCGCCGGGGCTCGCGTGGTCGCCGCGCTGGACTTCAAGGAGAACGGCCGGCCGCACCGATGGACCGCGTGGGCGGACGCCGGCCCCGACGGTGCCTGGGCCATGGTCGTCCCGTTCCCGAGCGGCTATTCGAGCCCGACCGTGAGCTCCGCGCAACAATGGCGAATCGCCGCCGGCAATGCGGAGCCGACGGAGCTGGAGATCCCCGAGGCGAGCGTGCGCGAAGGAAAGGTCATCGAGGTCGGCGCCCGGGGCGAGGTCGATTCAAAGCCGTAGGCGGCCGGCGGGCCGGCGCGGCGTCAATATTCGAAGTGGAACCTGAAGGCCAAGAGCTTGGCCGGCCCGCGGTCGACGTTATAGGCGGGGTGCGCGATGAATTGGCCGTCGACGCTGAACCAGAGGCTTTTGAAGACCTGGGCCGAATAGAAGGCCTCGAGGATCTGCTCCGTCCCGTGGTTCAGCTGCCCGTCGCCCAGGAAGAATCCCAACCCTCCGGCGGCGAGATACGCCTGGTGCGGCCCCGAGACGTCGTTGGCGGCCCAGGCGAAGCCCACGGTGTCGTCGGGTCGGCGCCAGAGGCGGCCTTTCACGGTGGCGCCCAGGTTGAGCGAGCGGTCGATCTCGGCGAAGGCGTAGGTCTCGGTCCTGCCGTCGTTCCAGCTGAAGCGCGCGAAGAATCCGGCGTCCTCGGCCACGGACTGCTCCAGCGTAAGGCCGACGGCGAACTTGGACTGGTCCTTGCGAACCTCCGCCATGGAAGGCGTCCCCCCGAAGCGCGCGGCGTAGGCGAGCGCGTCGTCGAAGGTGCCCATTTTCGCGCGGTTGTGAAACCCGTCGAGCCGGAGCTTGCCGGCGCGGCCGAAGAGGGAATGGGCGTGCTCGACCTCCACGACGTCGCCGTAATGGTCGATGACGTCGAAATCGAGCGCCAATCCATTCGGTTCTTTGGGCTGCGCGAAGCGCCCCACCCGGAATGCCCAATCGTCTCGGTCATACTCCACGGCCAGGCCCCAGGTGTATCCGCGCGCGTCGGCGGCGTAGTCGCAGGCGCCATAGGTCATGAATGCCCAATTCATGAAAGACGTGCGCGCGTCGTGGGAATAAGCGTTCACGTCGAAGACGTCGATGACCGAGAAGAGGCCCGCCGTCAGCACCAGGCGGCGGGCGCTGACCTTCGCCGCGAACTGGTTCTGCGCCGACTCGACCGCCGTGCTCGGGCCTCCGAGGTCGACGGTTTGGCGCA
The DNA here is from genome assembly GCA_963772225.1 of uncultured delta proteobacterium. Taxonomy (GTDB): domain Bacteria; phylum Myxococcota; class Myxococcia; order Myxococcales; family UBA5297; genus CAVYWD01. The sequence continues at coordinate 234,537 of CAVYWD010000004.1, forward strand.
AAAAGAAGCGCGCGGCATACAGCGACGGCGTCGCTTGACTGCCCCGCTGGTTCTCGCCGTTGGTCAAACCCCCGAGGCCCTGGAGGTTGGAGAGGCTGATGCTCTGAATGGCCTCCGGATTGAAAAAGAGCTCGGCGCCCGCCCAGGGGCGAAGGCCGAGGTAGAGCGTGCCGGTCAGCGTGTAGCCGGTCTCGTTGATCGGCAAGAGGCTATGGGGCCCGGTGTAGAGCGCGTCGAACGCGGGCTTGCGCTGCCAAATATAGGTCGACTGGAAGTTCACCAACCAATTCGACTTGTCGAGGGGCGAAAAGAATGGGCCCCATTTCAAGCCGACCTGCGGCTCCTCGGCGCCCTCGCCCTCGCCCTCGGCGCGGGCGCCGGCGGGGGCGGCGGCCAGGGCGAGCGCGGCCAAGAAGGAGCCAGCGGTTCTCCAAGGCCAGCTCCGGGTGGAGTGATTCGCCATCGCGACCACCGCTGCTCTCCGTTCACCTTCGCACAACGGGCGGAGCCTGCCCGAAGCGAAACCGTGGGGTTGTGGCGAAATTGTGACGAATTGTCCAGCGCCCCGAGGCAGAGGCGTCCTCTTCCCGTTCACCCCCTCCCCGCAAAGCGGGGAGGGGGTTAGGGGGTGAGGACGCCGCGCAGCGCCTTAAACCAGCTCGCGCAAGAGCGCCGCCGCGCCCTCGCCGTCGGGCTTATCGAGGACGCGGTCGGCCACCGCCTTCAGCTCGTCCACCGCGTCGGCCACCGCCACGCCGAGCCCGCACCGCGTGAGGAGCTCGCGGTCGTTCTCGGCGTCGCCCAGCCCCACGGCTTGTGAAAGCTCCAGCCCCAGCAGGCCGAGCGCGTGGGCGACGCCGGTCGCCTTGGAGACCGCCGCCGGGAGGACCATCAGGGCGTCGCGATTCTGGGAGAGCCGCACGTCGAGCCCCAGCGCGGCCACCGCCGCTTCCACATGAGGGCGGTGGCGCGCATACGTCGACAGAATCACGGCGCCCCGGACGGCGGGGACGCCTCGGGAGCGGAGCGCCGAGTCGAGAGACTCGGGGACCTTGGGGGCCAGCGCGAGCGGCGGCGCTCCGGGGCGGGCGAGCACGGCCCCGTTTTCGGCGACCACCGCGTGAAACAGCGCGTCCACCTCCGGCGCGGCGAGGCGGATGTCGTCGAGCCGGCGCCCCGTGGCGAGCACCAGGCAAAGCCCGGCCTCGCGCGCCTCGCGCAGCGCGGCGGCGACGTCCGCCGAGAGCGCCCCCGTCTCGGTGAGCGTCCCGTCGTAGTCCGTCACGACAGCGAAGAGGGCCATGCGTATCCTTTCGAATTCGGGCGGGCTGGCGTCACTCCCCACGCTTGGGCCAAGGCGCGTCGAGGCGCGAGGCGCCCGTGCCGCGGCGGAGCTCGTCCTCTTCTTCCGAAGGTGTGTCGCCGACGAGGTCGGCGGTGGTCACCGCTTTGCTGCCGTAGCGCTCGGCGATGCGGTCGAGCGCCTGGTTGAGCCGCTGCGAGCGGACGGGCCGCGTCTGGAAGAGCGAGAGCTGCCCGGCCTGGCCCACGAGCTCCTGCGCGCTCACGCCGGTGAGCCGGACGGCCCGGCCCTTGGGCACGCGCGCGAAGAGCGCCATGGCCTCGCGGTAGAGGCGCTGGCCGTCGTCGGTGGGGAGGTCGAGGGTCGAGCGCCGGGTCAGCGTCTGGAAGTCCGAGAACTTGATCTTGAGCTGCACCACCCGCGCCTTGACCCCGGCGCGCCTCAGGCGCCTGCCCACGCGCAGCGCCTGGGAATGGACGTGCGAGCGGAGCCGCTCGGGGTCGTCGAGGTCCTCTTCGAAAGTGTCCTCGGCGCCCATGCTCTTCGCCTCGCGGTCGGGGACGACCTCGCGCTCGTCGATGCCGCGGCTGAGCTGCCAGAGGTGCTCGGCCCCGGAGCCCAGGCGCTCGGCGAGCCAGCCGGCCTCGCGCGCGGCGACGTCGCCGATGGTCTTGAGCCCCAGCGCGGCGAGGGCCTCCTCGGTCTTGGGCCCCACGCCCCAGAGTCGGGACACGGGGAGCGGCGCGAGGAAGGCGGCGACGTCGCCCGTCACCTCGCGCTGGCCGTTGGGCTTGGCGAGGTCGGAGGCGATCTTGGCGGCGAACTTCACCGGGGCGATGCCCGCAGACGAGGGCAGACCCACCTCGGCGGCGATGCGCGCGCGCAGCGAGCGGGCGATGTCGGCGGGAGCGCCGAAGAGCGTTTGGGAGCCGGTGACGTCGAGGAAGGCCTCGTCGAGGGAGAGCGGCTCCACGAGCGGCGTCACGCTCTCGAAGATGGAGAAGACGCGCTCGCTCGCCTCGGCGTAGGCGGCGAAGCGCGGGGCCACGACGGCGGCGTGGGGCGCGAGCTTCAGGGCGCGGGCCATGGGGATGGCGCTGCGCACGCCGAACGGCCGCACCTCATAGGAGGCGGCCAGCACCACCCCGCGGCGCGGATGCCCGCCCACGATGACCGGCTTGCCGCGGAGCGCCGGGTCGTCGCGCTGCTCGACGGACGCGTAGAAGGCGTCCATGTCCAGGTGGATGATGGCTCGGGCCACAGGATGAACCTACCGCAGGCGGCGGGCGCGTGCCGGAGGTCTTGCCCAAGCTAAAGCTCGCTCATTTGCCCTGGGCGCACGGCATCCACTCCCTGCGGCATTCTCGCTTTCTTTCGTCCACGTCGCGGGCGCAGACAGGGTCGCCAGAAGCTCGCCGAGCTTCTCGATGCTCGGCGGTTTCGCGAGATGGGCGTCGAAGCCAGCCTCCCTCGCCCTCGCGATGTCCTCGGGTTGGGCATAGTCCGTCAGCGCCACGAGAAACACGCAACCCAGCGCTCGCTCTTTCCGGATCGACCGCGCGACGTCGAAGCCGTCCATGCCAGGCAGCCCAAGATTCGCAGAGCACCGTGTCGGGCCTGAGGGCGCGGGCTTTCGCCAGGCCTTCGAGCCCGTTGTACGCCACCTCGGCGACGTGGCCTCCGAGCTCGAGCGTTTCGCGCAGGCTGTCTGCTGCGTCGACGTTGTCCTCGATGACAAGAATGCGGCGCGACCCGGGGCCTCGCTGCACGGGCCGCGGCGAGAGAGGCTCGGTCGCCGACGCGTCGATGGGAAGGCGAATCGTGAAGGCAGCGCCTTCGCCCAGCCCCGGGCTCGAGCCGCTCACCGTTCCGCCATGCACCCTCGACCAGGCCCCTCACCAAGGCCAATCCGAGTCCCAGCCCGCCTTTGGAGCGATCCAGCGTCTTCTCTGCTTGCGTGAAGGGCTGGAAGAAAACCTGAAGTCTGGAGCCTAAGGCAACCCTCTTCGATTCCGGCTCGGCGGGTTGGGAGTAGAATGACCGACGCGGGTGCCGCATTCGCGGGGCCTGGCGGGCCCGGCCGGCTGGGTCGCTCCTCGAAGTCGGCAATGCCCTGGACTGCGCTTGGCGCTGGGGGTCGTCTCGATGGAGTTCAGCAAGATCCTGCTGGCTGAGGACGATATCCGCGACGTCGAGCTCACGCTCGAGGCGTTGCGCGAGCGCCAGCTCGCGAACGACGTCGTGGTGGTGCGCGACGGCGAGGAGGCGCTCGATTATGTCCACCGCCGAGGCGCCTTCGCGGAGCGCCCCGAGGGCAACCCGGTCGTCGTGCTCGTCGACCTGAAGATGCCCAAAGTGGACGGCGTCGAGTTCGCGCGCGTGATGAAGAGCGACGCCCGGACGCGCACCATCCCCATCGTCGTCCTCACCTCGTCGCGCGAATCGCGGGACCTCGAGGAGTGCTACCGGCTCGGCGTCAACGCCTATGTCGTGAAGCCGGTGCAGTTCCCGGACTTCGTCGAGGCGGTCCGCCAAATCGGAGTCTTCTGGGCCCTCCTGAACGAACCGCCTCCGGGCTCCCGGGGCAGGGGACCGGTGAAATGAACGGCCCCACGACTGTGGGCGCGTCGTCGGCCCCGGGCCGCGCGCTGCGAATCCTGCACCTGGAAGACGACGCCCGGGACGCGGAGCTCGTCGTGAGCCTGGTCAAGGAGAGCGGGGTTCGCTGCGAGAGCGTGCGCGTGGAGACCCGGGCGGCCTTCGAGCAGGAGGTCCGCAGCGGCGAGTACGACGTCATCTTCTCGGACTACACCCTGCCCGCCTACGACGCTGGCGACGCCCTGGCGTTCGCGCGGACACCACCGCCCCGAGGTCCCGTTCATCTTGGTGTCGGGCACCGTCGGGGAGGACGCGGCCGTCCGCTGCCTGCTCGGCGGCGCAACCGATTACGTGCTGAAGGACCGGCTCGCCCACCTCGTGCCGGCCCTCCAGCGCGCGCTGCGCGAGGCGGAGAACTGGCGGGCGCGGAAGCGGGCCGAGGAGGCGATGCAGGCGTCGGAGCAGCGGTACCGGCGCCTCTTCGAGGCGTCCAAGGACGGCATCCTCCTCCTCGACCCCGGCACCGGCAGCATCCTGGACGCCAACCCGTCGGCCGTGAACCTCCTGGGCCACCGGCTGAGCGAGCTCCTGGGGAAGACCGCCGTCGAGCTCGGCATCTTCGAGGAAGACTCCGGGGCCGAGGCCGCCTTCCGCGAGGTCGCAGCGCGGAAGTACGCGCACTTCCCGGACCTGAAGCTCGCCACCGGCGACGGCCTGGCCGTCGACGTCGAGCTCGTCGCGAGCGCGTACGAGGTCAACGGGCAGCGAGTCGTCCAGCTCAACCTGCGCGACATCACCGAGCGCAGGCGCCTGGAGGACGAGCTGCGGCAGTCGCAGAAGCTGGAGGCCGTGGGGCGGCTCGCCGGGGGCGTCGCTCACGACTTCAACAACCTCCTGGCGGTCATCAACAGCTACACCGAGCTGGCGCTCGACAGCCTGGTCCCAGAGCACCCGCTCTACGCCGATTTCGAAGAGGTGAAAAAGGCGGGCCTCCGGGCCGCGAAGCTCACGGGGCAGCTGCTGTCCTTCAGCCGCAAGCAGATCCTACAGCCGGAGATCTGCTCGTTGAACACCGTGGTGAGCGAGCTGGAGAAGATGCTGCGCCGGGTCATCGGCGAGGACGTAGCGCTGAGCCTGAGGCTGGCGGCCGATCTCGGCAACGTCCGGGCCGACCCAGGGCAGTTGGAGCAAGTGCTGATGAACCTGGTCCTCAATTCGCGCGACGCGATGGAGAGGGGCGGGACCATCCTCATTTCGACCGCCAACGCCGACCGGCTCCCCGAGTACGCCAGGAACCGCGCCGGCGCGGGCGCTGGGCCGTACGTTTGCTGCTCCGTCTCGGACACCGGCTGCGGCATGGACGAGGCCACCCTGGCGCGCATGTTCGAGCCGTTCTTCACCACCAAGAGCGTGGGAAAGGGCACGGGCCTGGGCCTCTCCACGGTGTACGGCATCGTGAAGCAGAGCGGGGGCCATATCGACGTCGAGAGCCAAGTCGGCAAAGGGACCACCGTCCGCGTCTACTTGCCTCGCCAGGAGGCCGACGTGGCGCAGGCGCCTCAGCAAGGGCAAGTCGAGGCCCTGCCGCCCCGGGCAACGGAGACCATCCTGCTCGTCGAGGACGAGCCCAGCGTCCGCCGGCTGCTGAAGCGAATTCTCTCGCCGCTCGGGTTCCAGGTGCTGGCCGCGGAGTCCGGCGCCGAGGCCCTGTTGCTCCACGAGCGCCACCGGGGGCCGATTCACCTCCTCCTCACCGACGTGGTGCTGCCGGGCATGGACGGCTGCGAGGTAGCGCGGGCCCTGACCGCCGCGCGCCCGGAGGTGAAGGTGCTCTATATGACGGGATATATCGCGGAGGCGGTGTTCCGCCACGGCCCGATGGATCCCGCAGTGCTCATCCAGAAGCCGTTCACGGTCGCGGACCTCGTGAGGCGCATCCGCGGGTTGCTGGCGTCGAGCGCTCCCGAAGCGATGTCCGAGACCGCCGTCTGAGGTTGGGCGAGCTCGCCTGGGCGGCAGCCGGGCCAGGGCATTCTCGCTGCAACGAAGGCGTGGAGCGGAGCCGGAATGGCTCGGGCCCGCGGCGGCACGACTGTTGATGCGCATACAAGTCATTGAACAAAACGGTAGTCCATCCGATGAGCAGATCTCGTTCCGGTGTATCGTGACCGCCGCTCGGTTGTCGGCGCCGGGTCAGCGCCGACCGCCAGCGAGCACGTTTCGCCTCCTGCGGCGATAGGCCTCAAAACGTGGGGCGAGAATCGCTCATGATCCGCGGGCTCAGGCGCAATGGCTTCCTCAAGAATGGAGGAAGATCCGATGAAAGACCTTTCGACTGAATTCGTCGTGCGCGCGGCCGTCGCAATCGCCTCCGCGCTAGGACTCTGGGCCGTGCACCCGGCGGCCGCGGCGGCGGACGAGCCTGCGCGAGGCGCAAGCGTCGCGGCCGCGCAAAATTCTTCGGGCGCCTCTCCCGCGCCGGCAGGTTCGGATCGACCCGGCGCCGGAGCTCCGCGGACGGAGCTGGCCGACATGGACCTCGAGGACCTGGTGAAGGTGAAGGTCTCGCCCTTCGACGTCTCCATGAACCTGGACAAAGGCTACCGAGCCTCGAACTCGGTGACCGGCTCGCGGTTCGACGCGCCGATCCGGGACCTCCCGTTCGCCATCCAGGCCTTCAATGAGTCCTTCATCGAGGATCAGAGGCCGTTGGACATCTTCGACGTCGCTCGGTACTCGCCGGGCGTCACCTATCGCAGCAACGATTTCAACGAAGGGAACGCAAACCTGGCCATCCGGGGCTTCACCGTCAGCGCCACCCCTGGGAACGTCCAGATCCTGCGCGACGGATTCCACTGCCCTTCGATCTTTAACTTTACCAATATCTCCCGCGTGGAAGTGGTCAAAGGCCCGGCGTCCTTTCTCTATGGACAGGTCGCTCCGGGCGGCGTCGTCAACATCATCACCAAGAGTCCGCAGGCTCAGTTTGCGGCTGTCGCGGACGCCACCTATGGCTCATACGACGAATACCGCTTCGACGTCGACGTGACAGGGCCTTTGTTCAAGAAGATCTTCTATCGGGTCGCCGCCTCTTACGACCAGGACATGCATTACTGGAAGCCCTACGACGCCCACTCCTGGAACCTCTCGCCGTCCCTGCTGTGGCAGCCCTTCGAGCGCCTGAGCATCTCGCTCAAATACGAGCGGTTCGACAAAGGCGAGACGCCGCAGCTGATGCAGAAGCCGGCCTATGGTCGCCAGAGCGGCGCCGTGCCGACCGCGTCCGACCCCAACCGCCAGGGCACGGAGGTCCCGGGATTGCCGGACACCTGGAACAGCATGTCCTACGCCGACTTCCGCCGCAGCAACACCAGCGGGCTGAGCGCGTGGGTCGACCTGAAAGCCGAGGATCACTGGACTGTGCGCGCCGGCTACTCTCACCAGGATTACCAGGTCGACGCGCTCTTCTCGGGAAACTTCGGCATGGCGAACAACGCCACGTTTTTGCAGGGCCGGCGCTTCCGGCGCCAGACCTATACGAATCGGGATGACACCTTCGAAGTCCAAGGGCTCGGCAAGTACGAGCTCGGCTTCATGAGCCTGCGGATGCTCGTCGGAGGGCAATACGTCGACCGCCGCTTCGACAACTGGGCGGCCCAGGCGCCCAATGACCCGGCGCTCGGCAGCGACCCGACCGCATCGCCGCTCCCTCTCTGGGACCTGCGCGACCCCACTACCTGGAACCGCGGAGTCACGATCCCGCTGTCGTCGCTCACCGAGAACGTCACCGACCAGACCACCTTGTACGAGGACAAGTCGGTCTTCGGAGGCACGACCTTCGGCTTCTTCGGGGATCGCCTGCTCGCCCTGTGCGGATGGCGCGTGACCTCCACGGAGAGCCGGCTCTTCAACCACGTGGCCGGGGGGCCGGCGCTGAGGATCGCGGCGAGCGCGGTGACGCCTCAGTACGGCGTTCTCTACAGGGTCACCCGAGGCCTCTCGGCGTTCGCCTCCTATGCGCAGTCCTTCGTCCCGGCCTCGCAGGACCTCAGAAACCCCGACGGGACGACCCAGCCGGCCGAGCCGAGCAGGGGAAGCGGATACGACGTCGGATTGAAGGCCGAGCTGTTGGAAGGCCGCGTCTCCGGCACGCTCACGTACTTCGATATCCGGAACCACGATATCGTCAACGACATCTCGCACACCGACTCCGCTGGCGACGTGGTCATCTACAACGTCCAGAGCGGCGAGCAGCGGTCTCGGGGCGTGGAGGTGGACGCGACCATCACGCCTGCCGACGCCTGGCAGATCTACGCGTCCTACAGCTTCATGGATGCCCGCATCGTCGAGTTCAGCGGCAACGACGCCGCCATCCTCGCCGAGGATCCTACGAAGCTGGACGCCGCGGGGCAGAGGAACTACCAGAACGTCGCGCTGCTCCATAACGCCCCGCTCCAGATGAGCGCGCCCCACCTCGCCAACCTCTGGACCCGCTACGACTTCCCGCGGCGGCTGCAGGGCTTCCACGTCGGCGGTGGCCTGAACCTCGTGGTGAACCAGACCATCCTGCCCGACGGGCCGCAGTCCACGCACCAGAGCTACGTGCTCGTGAACGCGCTGGCCGGATACTCGCGGGCCTGGCGAGGCGTGCGGATGAGCCTGGACTTGAGGGGCAAGAACCTCGCCGACGCGCAATATCGCCCTTCGCAGAGCACGCGGAGCCGCCCGCGGGAGGTTCTGCTCACGCTCACCGCGAGGTTTTGATGAGGAGGCCATTGGCGCTCTGAAGGACGGTCTGCGACACTCCGAGTCGATTCCATGGACAACCGGTGCGGCACGCTGCTCCTCTTCCTGCTCTTGCCCGGCCTCGCCGCGGGCCAGGAGGCGGCGAAGGCGAAACCGAGCGACGTCGAAGCCGCCTTCTTGCGCAACTTCGCCCACTACGTGACCTGGCCGGCCCAGGCTTTCGACGACGGCAAGTCTCCGTGGCACGTCTGTGTTCTAGGCGACTCGCCTCTGCGCGAGGCCCTGGAGAAATCCCTTTTCGAGCGCGCCGAGCAGGGGCGCGCATTCCAGGTGTTTGGTGGGGACGCTTTGGCCGAGCTGCCGCGCTGCCACATCGTCGTGATGGCCTATGCGTCCAGCGAGCAGCGGCGGGCGGCCGTCGCGCAGCTGGGGAGCCAGCCGGTCCTGACGGTGGGCGACGCGCCTGCGTTCTTGGAAGAAGGAGGGGATCATCCGATTCGACGTATCGGATCACGTGGAGTTCAGCGTCCACCTCGAGCGGGCCCGCTCCGCCGGGTTGAGGATCCAGACCAAGATGCTGGAGGTCGCGCGCGAGGTCGTCGACAACGGGGTCGTTCGGAGGCGCAGATGATCCTCGGGCGGCGGAGCATCGGCAGCAGGCTCGCGCTCTCGCTCTGGGGCGCAGCCCTGGTCGGCTTCGTCGTGGCGGGCGGCGGCCTGGCGCTCTTTCAGCGCCTCACGCTGGAGCGCCGCGCGCGACAAATCATGGAGCCGTACGCGCAGCTGGTCTCGGTGGGGACCGACGCGGCGGTGGCCTTCGAGGACCCGCAGCGGGCCCAGGAGATCCTCGACACGCTGCGCGCCAATCCACACATTCTGGAGGCGGAGATCTTCCTGAGCAGCGGCCGGCTCCTGGCGACCTTCGGCCGCGAGACGCCCCTGGCGCCGCGGCCGCCTCTGCGGCGGCCCGACGGCGTCTATCTGAGCGGGGACGCCGTCGAGCTGCTGCAGAGCTTGCCCAGGGACGCGCGCCTGCGCGTCGCCATGGGCCTCCAGCCGCTGCGGGCTCAGACCGTGCAGATTCTGTGGATCTTCGGCGCCGGCGTGATCGTGCTGCTCACCGTCACGCTCGCTCAGCTGACGTTTTTGCGCAGGACGATCGTCCGCCCCATCGCGTCCTTGACGCGGACGGCCGAGCTGGTCCGCGAGCGAACGGACTACCAGCGCCGCGTCCCCGCCTCGGGCACGGACGAGGTGGCGCGCCTGGGCCAGAGCTTCAACGCCATGATGGACGCGGTCCAGGAGCGGGAGGCCGAGGTCGTCAAGCTCAACCGCGAGCTCGAGCTGCGCGTCGCCCAGCGCACCGCGCAGCTGGAGCAGTCGAACCGGGAGCTGGAGTCCTTCTCGTACTCCGTCTCCCACGACCTGCGCGCGCCGCTGCGACACATCAACGGGTTTCTCCACCTGCTTCAAGACAGGCTCGGGAGCTCGTTGGACGACAAGAGCGTCCACTATATGGCGTCCGTCTTCGACGCGAGCCAGCGCATGGCAGCCCTTATCGAAGACCTGCTCGCGTTCTCGCGGATGGGCCGCGTCGAGATGAGCAGGGGCCCGGTCGACCTGAGCGCCTTGGTCAAGGACGTCGTCCGGGACCTCGAGCCGGAGCTCCGGGGCAGAGCGGTCGATTGGCGAATCGCCGACCTGCCGATGGTCGCCGGGGACCGGGCCATGCTGCGCACCGTGCTGGTCAATCTGCTCTCGAACGCGATCAAGTTCACCCAGCCGCGCGCGAAGGCGGAGGTCGAGATCGGCCGCCTTGCCCAGGACGAGACGGAGCACGTGGTGTTCGTGCGCGACAACGGCGTCGGCTTCGACATGAAATATGCCGGCAAGCTCTTCGGCGTGTTCCAGCGCCTGCACGGGCCTCTCGAGTTCGAGGGGACCGGCATCGGCCTGGCCAACGTGCGCCGCGTCATCGTGCGGCACGGCGGCAGGACGTGGGCAGAGGGGCAGGTCGACGGCGGCGCGACCTTCTTTTTCTCCTTGCCGCGGTCCCCGCCGGAAGAGCTCGCGCCGCCTGACGGCGCCGCCTCGGGCCGGCAATCGTCCGCGCGAGGCTCGCTCCGCGCGGGCCGTTGAGCGCCGCGGCGCCGCCGACGAGCCGAACCCCCGACTATCTCCGGCAAGCGGCCTGTCCGGCGCTTGGGCATACATGTAATATTTTCAACATCGTTGAAAAACTTGCGGTGTCGCACCTGGCGAGACACTCTGCCCTGTCGGGGGTGCGACATTGCAAAGCGACCTTATTTCAAGCAGCTAAGTCTGAGCGCGAACATTGCATCCATTGCGGTCGTGCCTGTTTCGGAGGACGGCCTCATGAGGCGACATTTCGCGTCTGCAGTTTCGATGGCCGCCGCATCTATCGCGTCCCTGAGCGCGGGCCCCGCGCTCGCCGATACGATGACTTTCAGCCGCGGCTCGCTGATCATCCCCATGCAGTCGACCTTCCAGACCAAGTGCGGTCAGGTCTCGGCCTACGGGCTCATCTATCGGATTCTGCAGGCGAACGGTCCCGGCCACTTGAACGCCGCGAACCCGGTCACGGTCTACCTGGTCGTCGACGAGGGCAAGCAGTCTCCGAACCGCTGCAAGCCGACCAATAATGCCTCCTACAACTCGAGTGTTCCGTCGCAATCGAGCTCCAATTGGAACGACGGCTGCGACCTGAGCATCTCCAACAACACGGAGCAGCCGGTGGTCAAAGTGACCTACGGCACCGCCTTCCCGACGGCTGGAGCGACCTACGCCGACGGCGACCTCAGCACCTACGACGACAGCGCCGCCTGGCCCCGGTACGCCACGTTCAGCTCCGGGAAGACCACGGCGAGCCCGCCGGCGCCATCGCCCATTCCATCGTCGCGCTTCACCACCGTCAATTACCTCGGCGGCCCCTTCGTGATCGACGCCTCGAGCGCTCAGGCGGTGATGAACCTCCTCAACAACGGGGACAGCGGGACGAAGGCGTTCCCCGCGGTCGCCACGAGCACCTTTAGAACCCCGTGCACCTGCTCGGGCCTGAGCGCCTCCACCACCACCTCCAGCGGCTACACCGTGTCGGGCGGCTGCCACTACGTCGACATCCACCAGGCCACCACTTCGTTCACGGCCAACGTCTCCCGGCGCATCAACCAGGTCCCGCCGCCGTTCGCGCTCTATGACCCGGACTATGTCTACAGCTCTTCGAGCAACAGCGTGGTCCAAGGCTCCGACGGGCGCCGGCAGCAGGGGAGTCCCCAATACGTCCTCGATCGCTACATCCAGATTTCGGGGCTCTGGCTCGAGGGCACGAGCAACCATCAGGACTCCCGCGGCTGCCCCGTAGGCAGCGTCTCGGCTTGCAAGTTCAACGGCTCGAGCGGCGCTGCCCACGGAACCGAGGCTTCCGCGGCCCAAGCCAACGAGGGTACGGTCTTCGACCTCTACACCACCGAGGACATTGACCATGTCAGCTCGAGCTATCCCAACGGGCTCCTCAATCGGCAGGGCGCGGGCGGCAATGTCTATCAGCTCTTCTGGGCGCCGCACTGGGACGTCTATTCCGATACCAAGGGTAATGACGCGAACGGCCTGAGCAGCATCAAGACCTTCTACCTGAACCACGGAAACATCCTGGGCGAGTGCGCCAGCATTGTCGGCTGGGAAAACGGCGGATCGCCCGCCTTTGGTTCCTATTCTCGCACCACCTCTCCCGGCGGAGTGTCGGCGGGGACCAACTTCCTTTTCACGAATGGCGTTCGGTACGCCTTCCTCTGGGGTTCCGAGTACGGCTCCGACAACAACTCGATTTCCGCGACCACCGACAGCGGCTTCAGCGGAAAGAACTGCAGCGACCCGAACGCGTCCACGACCTGCGTCAATTTTCGAAACCCGGGAAACCTCTTCTCGCAGATCGGCGACTGGACCTACTCCCGACAGCTGGGGACCGACGAAGGCCACATACCGGACCCGACCACGAGCAGCGCGAGGCAGCCCTGGAACAAGCAGATGGTCGACACCTCCGACGGGTTCGACGTCTTCAACATGGGGCAGAAGAGCGGGAGCACGGGCGTCGTCGTCTACGTGGGCGGCCACGATGTCTCGGGCGATCCGATGGGCGCGCGCATCGTGCTCAACTCGATGCTCAACCTGAGCATGAGCTTGTCGACCTCGGAGCGTGGGCTCGCGGCGCCGACCATCGCCTACGGCACGACGCAAGCGCGAACGTTCAATGATGAGCTGCTCACGCCCACCTACGACGCGGTGACCGGGTACTCGACCAACCCCGCCGTCAAGACGTTCGACCCGTCGAGCGTGAACAACTTGAAGCTCTGGGTCTGGCCCTATTACCCGGGTCACTTGCGCGCCCACCCGATGTCCAGCTTGAGCGCGGGCGACCAAGCTTACGCCTCGGCGCTCACCTATGACGTCGCCGGGCTCTCCACGTCGCCCAGTGGCATGCTGCCGGCTCCGTCGACTCGAAACCTCTTCACCTGGCTCGGCGGCTACCCCAAGCTCAATCCGACGCTGTCCGGCTTGGGCACGGCGCCGCACAACGTGCTGCAGATCGGCTGGACTCCCGAGACCATCGACGGGACCAAGCTCGATGTCTCGCTCTCTTGCCCACCCTCGCCTGCCCACTGCGTCGACGTCCTCGGCGTGCGCGATCCGAACAACAGCATGAGCTGGACCGGCTCGGTCGTCTACGACGACCATGAGAACAACCTGCATCTGGTGCGCGGATCGGACGGCCTGTGCGACCTCCAGGAGATGACGAATTTCTCGGGGCTGAACAGCGGCATCAACTGGGGCTCCTCCGGCAATTGCAGCGCGAGCAACATCAGCAAGTACCTCAATGACGCCGCCGGGACCGCTTGGATCTTTCAGCGGGTGCGCGGCTATTGCTACACGGAAAACAACACGAACTATACGCCCTCGGATTCGCAGTGCCCGACCGACTCGGACCTCCAGAACCGCCTCGATCTGGGCAATCGCGCGCACCTGGGCGGTCTGGTCCACTCCTCGCCCGCGGTGCTGACGCCGAGCTCCTACGTCGCCGACGGTGGCGCCCCGAGGCCCGTCGTGTCCTTCGCCGGGGGCTATGACGGCCAGCTTCACGCCTTCTATGTGGGCGGCGGCCAGGGATACACCGGCCCGGCCACGACGCTCCATTTCGCCGAGGACAACAGCCCCGTGTCCAAGTTCAACACGAATTGGAGCACGACCTTCACCAGCACGACGCCCGCCGCCGGGACCGAGCTCTGGTCGTTCCTGCCCGTGAGCCAGCTCCCGCACCTGCAAGACAACTCGGCGCAGGTCGACTCCTCTCCGCAGCTCATGGACGTCTTCGCGGACTTCGGGGGGACGGGAATCCGCGAATGGCACACCGTGCTGATGGTCTCTTTGGGGCGCATGGGCACCGAGCTCTTCGCCATCGACGTAACCAATCCGCTCGAGCCGCGCTTGCTCTGGGACATCGTGGGGTCGGTCTTCCGGTCGGGCTCGACGCCGTGGTACTCGCCGAACATTCTCTTGACCGACGCCCTCGGGAGCCCGAGCCCGCTGCCCGGCACGCTCGACGAGCCCAAGTGGAACGCCGACACGGCGCTCTTCTTGCCCTATCCGGAGACCGACACGGGTCGCACGATGACCAAGGTCTACGATTACCAGGACCTCGGTGGCTCGGCGGGGCTCACCACCTCCCAGGTCCGCATGGGTCTCGAGCCCGTCTACGTCGTGTACGCCGCGTCCAACATGCCTCCGGGCAGAAAGGGAATCGAGGTCTTCGCCATCGAGGCGGCCACGGGCCAAAAGCTCTGGCAATGGGAGCATGCGTATACCAGCTCCACGGTGCCCTCCGACAACGCGGTTCCTCCGCCGGTCGCGGTCATCAACGGCCTGGACGGCGCTTCCCGAGTGCTCGTGGGCGACCAAGAGGGGCGGGTCTGGGAGCTCGACGCCATCACCGGCGCCAACGTCAACATGTCCACGACGCTCACGGGGTGCTCCGCGTCCGCGCCGTGCCGATTCCCGGCCTTCGACGCGAGATCCACGAGCAGCGTGCCGCAACCCATCACCACCAATGTTGCGGTCGCGGTGGTTCCCTCCACCGTGGCGTCTGGGCACCTGCTCTACAGCTACAGGGGCCAGCGCGTGGTCATCTTTGGCACCGCCGGCGCGGACTGGATCAGCGGAGCCGCGTCGGTCCCCGGCAAGCTCCATGTCGCGCTGTACGATGACAGCGCCATCGGGACGAGCGGGAGCATTCCGCTGCGCGTCCCGATCCGAACGGGCGCGGGCAAGGAGCTCGACGGAACCACCGACTGGACGCCCACCACGGCGTTGAACGCTGCGAGCACCTACGGCGTCCTGCAAGAGGTCCCGGGCTTCCCGGACGTCTTCTCCGCCGGGGAGCGGCTCTACGGCGATATCACTGTCACGGGCGGCGCCGTCTACTACTCGACGGCGTCCTCGCAGGTGAGCGACATCATGCAGCTCTCCGCCTCGGCGAGCGGCCACACCTACGCGCTCGACCTCTTCACAGCGGCGACGGGAGCCCTCCATAGCACGCTGTTGAACGACGCGAATTACGGCGGCGTCGCGGTCTATTCTCCGACGAACGCCACCACAGGGGTCCGCAGCTTCCAGGGAATCGTAGGGGACCAGGTCGCCGCGATCGGGTTCATCCCGCAGAGCTCGGCGGGCACGCAGCTCACGAATGATTCCGGGCCGTCTTCCCAGCTCAGGCCCGACAGCAACTCCGGCATCACCTACCGGCTCATGTCCTGGTTCAAGCGGTTCTTGGACCTTCCTTGAGAAAGGGTGCGAAGATGCGCCGCGCGAGCAGGGCCCATGGATTCACCCTCATCGAGATGTTCGTCGCCATGGCGGTGCTCTTCATCGCCTCGTACGGATTGCTGCTCGGCATCGTCAGCGCCTACAAAGACCTGAGGGATGGGCAGCGCCGCGTCCTCTCGAACGTGCTGGTCGAGGCGAGGCTCCAGCGAAGCCGGCTCCAAGACAAAGTGACCCTTTACAACAAGGGGAGCGCGACGGGCTCGTATACCTCGCCTGCATTCGAAAACTTGGCCATCGGCACGGCGCCGTGGGCGATGGACGACGCTCCCGGCGCGGACTCGAGCGACCTCGGCTACGGCGCGCTCTTCTCCATCCTGCCGGACGGGACATTCACTCCCAAGACAACGTCTCCCGCGCCCGCCTCCTGCGCGGACCCGGTCATCCCGAAGGGCGTCTACTGCCGCGAGGTGGCCGTCACTCTGGGGGCGCCGGTGAGCTCGCCGGGCAGCATGATCGCATCCTGCGGGCAGGTCGCGACCCTATGGGTTCGCGTCAGCAGGGCCGGCGACCCGCTCAACCTCGCGATAGTGACCCGTGAGGTGATCGCGCAATGAAACGCTCTGCCCGAGGAATGACGCTTATCGAGCTGATGGTGTCGACCGCCATTCTTGCTGTGGTCATAACCATGGCCTTCGCTCTGCTCCTCCTCGCCGTTCGGGCCAACCGGTCGGCCGAGAGCACGACGGACACGACCGAGGCCGCCCGCTTCGCCGGCGACGTCCTCGCGGACGCTCTCGGAATGGCAGGAATGGGCGCGGGCGGGCGACTCTACGTCTATGACGGAACGGCCATCCGGGAGACGAGCGCCGTCATCGGAGTCAACAACACCTCCGCCGGCGACGCGATCGCCGGCACCGACGAGGTTTGGGTCGTGGTTCCGCATCGCAACGCGTTCCAGCAGAGCTGCTCGTCCGACGCCCTCGACCTGGGCGCGGGGACCATGGTCCAGTCGTGGGGCGGCGGCACCTTCAACATCCGCTGCAAGGACTCGCTGGACGACCCGAGCATTTCGAAGGCGATGATGATGGTCTCCAACATGAACACGGCCGCCATCATCAGCAACGTCGGGTTCCAGCCGCTGACGCCCGGCCCTGGGTACACAGTGACGTTCACCGAATCCTCGGTGGCGAACTTCTCGGACGCGCCGGCGCACGGCGGCTATCAGGTCGGAGATCTGCTCTTCCCGGCCAGCGTGAAGCGCTACTTCGTGGGGCCCGATCCGAGGACGAACCTCCCCAGCCTCATGGTCCAAACGGCTGTGCCGAGGACCTCGGGCGGGTCTGCGAGCGCGAATCCGTTCCAAGTGACAACCCCGGCGCAGATCTCGGTGGTGCAGGAGAACATCGAGGACCTCCAGCTCGCTTTTGGGGTCGACCCAACCAATGGAGCGGACCCGGCGAATGTCGTGTGGGCGAACAACGCGAACTTCGGGCCGGCGTACACGGCCGGGCTCCGCTCTCTGCGAATCAGCGTGGTCGCCAAGAGCAGTAGCGAATATCGGGACCAGTCGGGGGCCTTGTTGCAATCGAGCGACTATCAGGCGAGGCCGCAGGTGGAAGATCACGGCGTCTCACTCCTGCCAGACGGATATCGCCGCATTCTCTACACCCGCAGGGTCGAGGTGCCGAACATGGCTTCGGCGAACCTCTAACAAGTGAGGCACGACCCCATGAGCTTCAGGCGCAGTCGGCGCGAGCGCGGCGCAGCGCTCTTGACGGCCATCTTCGTGGCAGCTTTCTTGGCCATGCTGGTGGCAGGGTTGCTCAACTACGTACATAATCAGCGGGTCCGCGGGATCCAGAGCTCGCGGGCAATCAAGCGCGTCTCCTGCGCCGAGGCGGGCCTTCAATATGCGCGGTCCTATTTCGCCAAAAACTTTGCCAGTTGGAACACATACCTTCGCGACCCGAGCCACTATAACCCCATCCAGACGGGGACGTTCAATACAACCCCGGCAAACCCGATGGACCCTGTCCTCCAGGGGACTTCGGGTCACCCCGAGCTCTTCACCGACCTCGACGGCGACTCTTTCCCAGACGTCTATATTTACATCCGCGACAATGACGACGAGGCGCTCCCGGCGAGCCCGAACTGGGCGAAAGACAACGACCAGACCGTCATCGTCGGGGCGGTGTGCATCTCCTCGACCCTCGCGCCCCTGCGGCAGGACGGCAAGGTCGACACGGCCCGTCTCACCCTGGAGTCGATCCTCTCCTTCAACCTGACTCACAACCAGTACGGGCCGAACTCGAACAACAACTGGTAGCGGTGAGTCAGAGCCTGGGGCCTGGAGGGGCCTGGAGCCGGCCTGGAGCCTTTGCCAGAACTGCACAAGATTTCGCGCCGAAGGGACTCATGGCGCCCGGACGGATTCAAGCAAACGCCTTTGGACCTGGCGCAGCTCCCTGATGCGGCGGCCACATTTGCGAATTCATTCAAGAACAAGCAAGTTGCCGCGGGACTGAGCTCCCGAGCAGGCTTCACGGACCCGCGCCGTGATGTGGGAGAGGCCATCCAGCATTATCGACCTCAATAGCCGCATTCCGCCCGGCAGCGGGGTGGAGCTCATTGACACGGTGCGCGACCACGGCCTCACGGCGCAGCCGGCTCCGCCGGCTCCGTCTCCTGGGCGCGCGCCTCGACCTGGCCGGCGTGCACGGTCAGCACGGGGCAGGGGGCGCGGCGCACCACCTTTTCGGCGACCGAGCCGAGCACCGCGTGCATGAGCGCCGTCCGGCCATGGGTGCCCATGACGAGGAGGTCGAGCGCGTTCTCCTTCGCGAAGCGCAAGATCTCCGCGTGCGGGGCGCCAATCAGCGAGCGGGTCTGCACGGACGGCGCGCCGCGCGCCAGCGCCTCGGCCTTCCACTGCTCAAGGGAGCGGTCGGCCAGCTCGTCGGCCTCCTCCATCAGCTGCTCCGCGGTGTAGGGCGGCACCTCCGCGAAGGCGAGCGTGGGCAGGGGCCGCACGTACAGCAGGAACAGCCGCGCCCCGCGGGCCGAGGCCAGCTCGGCAGCCAAGTGCATGGCCTCGCGCGAGGGCTCGGAGAAGTCGACCGGGCAGCCGATGGTTCGCCACGGGTGCATGGTCTCCTCCGTGAGCGATTACCCGCTCAAAAACAAATCTATGCACTCCCGCGGGGCTTCAGGCGGCCGTCCCTATATTGCAAGCGCGGAAACCGCCGTGGAGAGGGGGGCGCCGTTTTGGGTGCCAGGGTTCGCGAGAATCATCGGGCCGCACACGGCGCGCGTCGAGGCCTACCGCGACATCGACCCGCGCGACCCTGACCTCCAGGCGCTCACCGAGCTGGGCCGGCGGTCGGCGCATCGGCTGGGCAATTCGCGGGTCTGGATGCTCAGCTCCACCGAGCGCGGCGGCGGCGTGGCGGAGATGATGCCGCGCATCCTGGGGCTGCTGGACGACCTGGGGGTGGACGCCCGCTGGCTGGTGCTCGAGCCCGTCGAGCCCGCCTTCTTCGAGCTGACCAAGCAGCTGCACAACATGATCCACGGCCTGCCGGGCCCCGAGGACTTGGCCCGGGCCCGGGCGCTTTACGAGCGGGTGAGCGAGGCGGCGTCGCACTCGCTGCGCGGGCACCTGCTCGCCGGCGACGTGCTGGTGGTGCACGACCCGCAGCCTTTGGGCGCGGCTTGCTTCCTGCCGAGGGAGCAGCGGCCGCACCTGATCTGGCGCTGCCACATCGGCGTCTCGGATTTCAACGAGCACACCCGGGCCGCCTGGGAGTTCTTGGCGCCGTACCTGCACGGCTATGACCGGTTGATCTTCTCGCTCGAGACGTACATCCCCGACGCCTTCTTCAGCCGCGCAGGCGTCATCCACCCGGGGATCGACCCGCTCTCGCACAAGAACCGCGACCTGCGGCCGCGCAAGCTCGCCTCCATCCTGCGCGCGGCGGGGCTGCTCGAAGGCCCGGAGCTGCCGGGCTGGGCCCGGTTCGCGGCGCAGGCGCAGCGCTACGTCGAGGGCCGCTGGACGACCTCGCCCATCCCCGCACTGCTTTGGGCGCCGCTCATCGTGCAGGTGTCGCGCTTCGACCGCCTCAAGGGCTTTCAATACCTGCTCCCTGCGTTCGAACGGCTCCTGTCGCTCTACCCGGAGCGGATCGAACACCTGCGCGCCGACAGCGAGCGCGTGAGAGCGGAGCTCGAGCAAGTGCAAATGGTCCTCGCCGGGCCGGACCCGGGCGGCGTGTCGGACGACCCCGAGGAGGCCGAGGTGCTCGAAGCGCTCTGCGCGCAGCACCGCGCGCTCCCGCCCCAGGTCGCGAGCCGCGTGCACCTGGTTCGGCTCCCCATGGGCGACCGGAAGCAGAACGCGCTCGCGGTGAATGCTTTGCAGCGGATTGCGGCGGTGGTGGTGCAGAACTCTGTGCAGGAGGGGTTCGGCCTCACCGCCGCCGAGGCGCTCTGGAAGGGGAGCCCGCTCGTGGTCTCCAACGTCGGCGGCCTGAGCCTCCAGGTTCGGCACGAGATCGACGGGCTGCTCGTGGACGACCCCTGCGACCCCGGCGCCGTGGCCCAGGCGCTGCTCGAGGTCCTGGCGTACCCGCGGCGCGCCGAGACGATGGCGTCCTCGGGTCACCGGCGGGTGCGCGACCACTTCCTCGTGCTGTCGCAGGTCCGCCGCTGGCTCGAGGAGTTGGACGCCTTGCTCGAGGCGCGGGTGGCGTCGGCGCCCGCTCAGGCGGCGCTGGCGCCCTCCTGAAGCGCCGGCTCGCTCGCCGCCGCCGGCTTGGCGCGGGTGGGCGAGGCGGCGCTACCGCGGGTGCTGCGCCAGCTCTCGAAGTAGGAAGTCGGCCTCCGCCGGGGAGAGGTCGAAGCGCTTGGACGCCGCGTCGATGGCCTGGGCGAGCTTGAGCTTCGGGTCGTCGCGGCGGCGCTCGCTGATCCAGCGGACGGCCTGGCGGAGCGACTCGCCGTCGGGCATGGCTGGGTGGGTCATCGGAATACACCTCGGGGCGCAGCGCCCTCAGGACGGGAGTGCCCTCGGGCCCACGGCCGTGCGATTGTAGCGTCTCCCGCTTGCCGCGTGGCCGGACCCCGCCGAAAAATGCAGCGGGCGGAACGCGGGGCGTTCTATAAGCGCGGTGCGCGGCGGCAACCTCGAGCGCCGCCTTCCATGAAAAGAAAGGCAAGGACCGATGCGAATCAAGACCCTCCTCGCGCTCGCCGCCGCAGCCGCTGCGGGCGCCTGCGCGCCGAAGTCCGGAAGTGGCGCCTCCTCCAATGAGCCCGTCTCGCTGGCGACCGACGAGCAGAAGGCCTTCTATGCCCTCGGCTTCCTCGAAGGCGAGCGCCTCGGCGTATTCACCATGACGCCGGCCGAGCAGGCGAACTTCAACAAGGGCCTGGCCGACAGCCTCGGCAGCCAGAAGTCGGCGGTCGAGAACCCCATGTCGCTGAACGCGAAGATCTCGGACCTGGCGCGGACCCGCGGCAAGGCGCGCGCCGACGCGAAGGCCGCGACCGAGCTGGTCAAGGGCAAGGAGTACTTGGAGAAGGCGGCGCAGGAGCCCGGGGTGGAGAAGACGGCCTCGGGGCTGCTCTACAAGGAGCTCGCCGCGGGCACCGGCGCCACGCCGACGCCGACGGACCGGGTGAAGGTCCACTACAAAGGCACGCTCACCGACGGCACCGAGTTCGACAGCTCGTACTCTCGCAAGGAGCCGGCGACCTTCCCGGTCACGGGCGTGATCCCCTGCTGGACGGAGGGCGTGCAGAAGATGAAGGTGGGCGGCAAGGCTCGCCTGGTCTGCCCGGCCACCATCGCCTACGGAGAGCGCGGCGCGCCTCCCAAGATCCCCGGGAACGCGACGCTCGCCTTCGAGGTGGAGCTGCTCGAGGTGGTGCCGCCCCCGGAGGTCGCTCCGAAGCCGGAGCCCGCGTCGGCCAAGGTCGAGCCGAAGAAGGCGGAGCCGGTCCAGAAGGCGAAGAAGCCCGGACAGAAGTAGCGCTCTGCTGCGCCTCTCCCCCTTCGCCCCCTCCCCGCTAGCGGGGAGGGGGTTGGGGGGTGAGGCCGTCGAATGTTCTCCCGCCCCGGCCTCGCACTCGAGGCACGGGCTGAAGTGCCCTCCAAGGAGCTGCCTCATGCGCGACCCCCGATTCCTCTCCCTTCGCCGCTCTGCCATGGCGGCGGTGATCGCGACCGCGGCGGCCTGCAACTCGCCGCAGTCCCCTTCCTCGAACGACGCCGGCGCTTCGAGCGACGCGGAAACGAGCGCGGACGGCGGCGGCCTTTCCGATGCTGGCGATGAGAACGCCGACGCCGGCGATGTGAACGCCGACGCCGGCGATGTGCCCTCGCTGGTGGACGGCGGGCTGCTCCTGACCGCGACGGTGCGGGACTTCAAGTTTCACAATCCCGTCGATTTCGAGAACCCGAAGTTCTCGGAGACCGAATCGAACAAGGACGACCGCGGCGTGGTGAAGGACGCGCTGGGCGCGGACGGCACGCCGGATTACGCCAAGGATTCAAGCGGGTCGTTGACCACTTCCGGGCCCGATAACTTTCACGAATGGTTCCACGACGTCGAGCTTGTCAACGAAGAGACGCAGATCTCGCTCTTCTTGGCGAATACCCACGACAACATCTTCAGCTACGACAATCAGGCGTTCTTCCCCATCGACAACATGCTGTTCGGGAATGAGACGCTGACGCTGAATGGCACCGACGTCCCTGAGACGAAGCTGCACAATTATAGCTTCACGCTCCAGCTGCACACGGTCTTCACCTATTACGGCGGGGAGACCTTCACCTTCATCGGCGACGACGACATCTGGGTCTTCATCAACAACAAGCTCGTCATCGATCTGGGCGGCGTTCACTCGGCGGAGACCGGCACGGTTTCGCTCGACAGCTCGGCGACCTCGTTGGGAATTCAGGCCGGTGGGACCTACCCGCTGGATCTGTTCTTCGCCGAGCGGCACGTCACCGGGTCGCATTTCCACGTCGACACGTCGCTCTTGCTGCGGCCGGGGCCGAATTAGCAAAGAGCGTGCGGCGAACGCGCCCGACCTCGCCCCCTTCTCCCCCTCCCCGCGAGCGGGGAGGGGGTTGGGGGGTGAGGAATCCGAACGTCGGGCTGCCGGTGGCGCGCGGCCCCTCGCCCGCGGTACACCTCTTTTAGGAGGCGCGCACCGCCGTGGACGTCTTCGTCGCCCGCCAGCCCATCCTCGACGCCTCGCAAGAGGTGTACGGCTACGAGCTCCTCTTCCGCTCAAGCGCGCATCAGAACTTCTTCTCCGGCCAAGACCCCGACCAGGCGAGCGCCCAGGTCATCGACCGCAGCCTCCTGGCCTTCGACTGGGCCTCTCTCACCCGGAACAAGCGCGCCTTCATCAACGTGACGCGGCGCGCTCTCCTCGACGATCACATCAGCGTGTTGCCGCCCGAGAACACCGTCGTCGAGCTGCTCGAGGACGTGAAGCCCGACGAGGACGTGGTCGCCGCCTGCGCCGCCCTCAAGAAGGCCGGATACCTCCTGGCGCTCGACGACTTCCAATACCGCCCCGAGTTCGAGCAGCTCTTGGGCCTGGCGGACATCATCAAAGTCGACTTCCAGCTGGACGCCACCGAGCAGGATCGCAGGCGCCACGCCGACCGCCTCCGCTCGCGCGGCCTGCGGCTCCTGGCGGAGAAGGTCGAGACCCGCGACGACGTCGCCCAGGGGCTCGACCTGGGCTACACGCTGTTCCAGGGCTACTTCTTCTGCCGCCCGGAGATCCTCACGACCCGGGAGGTGAGCGCGAACAAGCTCTCGTACCTTCGCCTCTTCCAACAGTTCCAGAGCGAGAGCGTCGACTTCGAGCGCGTCGGCGAGATCGTGAAGGGCGACGTGGCGCTCTCGCTCAAGCTCCTGCGGTTCCTGAACTCGGCGGCGCTCGGGTGGCGCTCGCGCGTGGAGAACATCCGCCAGGCGCTGGTCATGCTCGGCGAGCGGCCCCTGCGCCGGTGGGCCAGCCTGGTCGCCTTCGCGCAGCTCTCGGGCGACCGACCCGACGAGCTCTTGCGGCTGAGCCTCATCCGGGCCCGCTTCTGCGAGCTGCTCGCGCCCGAGGCCGGGCTGCAAACCGAGGAGCTGAAGCTGTTCCTCGTGGGCTTGCTCTCGACCGTGGACGCGCTCGTGGGCCGGCCGCTCGAGGAGGTCCTCTCGGGGCTCGCGCTGCCGGCCGCGGTGGAGGCGGCGCTGTTGGGCCGGCCCTCGCTCATCGGGGACGCCTACCGGCTCGCCTTGGCCTACGAGCGCGCGAAGTGGCCCGAGGTCGACCGGCTCGCGAGGTGGATGCAGATGGACGAGCAGAAAATCCCCTACCTGTACCAGCAATCGCTGGCGTGGGCCGAGAGCGTCTGTTCGCTCGCCTGACGCCAGGCCGCCATCTCTCAAGGATCGCGAAATGGTCCAAAAGGTGGCAATCTAGCTCGACCTGCTTTTCGCCATGCGCCCGAGGGCCTCCCCCTCGAGCGGAGGTGAACCAACCATGAAGCGATGGATTCTGGGGATAGCGCTCGGGTTTGGCGCCTGGCCCGCCGCCGCGGCCGCGCAGCAGACTCCGTGCATCAGTTTCTTGCAGAACGACGGCGTGCTCGGGGACGTGGTCAGGACCTGTGGCCCTTATGTCCATCCGGTGGATCCGGGGCCCGGGGAGACCTACGCGATCCGCTTCGCCCTGGCGGCGGGGCTGGCCACGGAGGGTTGGGTCTACTACACGACCGATTCGAGCGCGCCCTCCGGCGCTCAAGGGGTCGGGAGCGGAAATACCAAAGTCGCGAGCGCCGCGTTGAGCTGCTCGTTCGACGATGGCCTGAGCCAGGACGTGTTCGAAGCGTCGATTCCCGCGTTCGACCCCGGGACTCGAGTTCGCTTCATCCTGAGCGCGTGGAAGGACGGCGGCGCTGAGAATTTCCTGGCGCAGCCGGCCGACGGCGGCAGCCAGTGCAGCGCCGCGTCGGCCGACCAGGCCCAGGTCTTCGAGGTCACGGTGACGCAGGCGGCGCCCAAGCCTGTGCCCGACGTGATCATGGTCGCCATGGACACGCCGCGGGCGCTCTCCGCCAAGGACGGCCTCATGGCCAACGACCGCTTCGTCACCGCGGACACGATCGCGGTCGCGAACACGGACGTCGGCGGGATGCTCGAGGTCGGCGACGACGGCTCGCTCGCGTACCGCCCGTCGCCGGGGTATTCGGGCGAGATCGATTTTTCGTACTTTCTGGCCATCGACTCCCAGGAGTACTCCTCGACGCGGGCGACGGTTCGCCTCCTCGTTAGACCTGCCAGCGGCCTGGTGCAGATCACCGACGAGCCGAGCGGAGAGACTTGCCCCACCGGCGGAAAGCGCATCGACGTCGGAGTCGACAACGGCGCCGGAGGCACCATTCCCTTCGACGGAAAGCTCGACGGGGCCGAGGTGACCAGCACGAGCTACGCGTGCAACGGCGCGGTGGGCGCCGCGGGCGCGGCCGCGCTCGTGACCACGGCGGCGGAGCCCGCGGGCGCCAACTGCGCCAAGGGCGGCCAGAAGGTCGAGGCCGGAGTCGATTCGAACGGCAACGGAGTGCTCGACGCGTCCGAAGTTACCTCCACTGCCTACGTGTGCACCGGCGCGACCGGCAAGTCCGGGTGCGGCGCCGCGCCGGGCGAGCTGAGCGGGCTCTTCGCCCTCGCCCCCATCGCGTGGCTCGGATTGCGCCGCCGCCGGTTTGAGAAGGAGGGCCGCCGATGAGACGAATGCTCTTGGTCGCGGCCCTCGCCGCCGCTGCTCCTGCCGCCTCCCGCGCCCAGCAGCTCCAGAAGCTCTGCATCGATTTCTCGCAATCGGCGCAGGTCTTCGAAGGGCCCACCGATGCCTGCGGCCCTTACGTCAACCCCGTCGATCCCGGGCCGCAGGACGCCTATGCCGTCCAATTCGCGGTCCCCCACGGCGCGGCTTCGAAAGCGCAACTCTATTACACCGCCGACGGCACCGACCCGACGGGAGCGCTGGGCATTCCCAGCGGCACCACTCAGGTGCTCGCCGCCGCGCTCGGATGCACCTACGGCTGGAGCACGCTCTCCGACGTCTTCGCGGCCTCCATTCCCGCCTTTCCCGAGAATTCGAAGGTCACCTTTCGGCTGAGCGCCACGGACGCCGCCGGCCAAGAATATTTCCTGGGCAGCGGCGACGGTTCCTGCAGCTGCGCGGTGGATACCTGCGGTCTGAAGCTCAGCTACACGGTCGGGGCGGCGACGCCCAGGCCCGTGGACGACGTGTTCATGGTCGCCCAGGATACGCCGCGCACGATTCCGGCCCCCGGCGTGATGAAGAATGATCGATACGTCAACGAAAATGCGACCGCGGTGCTCACGGATACGTCGGCGAATCTCAAGCTCGCCGAGGACGGCTCGCTCACCTATACGCCCAGCCCCGGGTTTGTCGGCGACGACGTCGTCTCCTATCAGCTCCAGGCGGGACAGGTCACCTCGGGCACGGCTGCAATCACGTTCAGGGTTCGGCCCGCGCCTGCGCTGGCGGCGGTCTCGAAGGTCTCGTCCGCGGAGGGTTGCCCGGGCAGCGCCGAGCGCATCGCCCGCGGCCTCGACGACGGCGCGAATGGCGGCGTCCCGCTCGACGGCGTTCTGCAGGACGGCGAGGTCGCCGACGTCACCTATCTCTGCGCCAGCGCGGCCGGAGGGCAGGGCGCGGCCGCGCTGATCCGGATCACGAACGAGCCGGCGGGCGCCAATTGTGCAACCGGCGGCCAGAAGGTGGAGGCGGGCGTTGACGCCAACGGCGACGCCGTCCTCGCCGATTCCGAGGTGACGTCCCAGAGCTTCGTGTGCGACGGCGCCAAGGGGAAGTCGGGCTGCAGTGCGGCGCCGGATTCGGCGAGCTTTTTGGGCGCCATCGGCGCGCTGATTTCCCTGGGAGCGATGCGGCGGCGGAGCGCCTCGAGGGCGGGCGCGGCGCCAAGCTCCACGCGAGGAGGAGAGAAGCGATGAATCGGATCTTCTTCGCCGTTCTGGCGTCGATGGTTGCCTGGGCGCTGCCGACCTTTGCGCGAGCGCAGGTCTGCATCGATTTTCAGCAGGACACTGCCCTCCTCCCGAACTCTCAAACCTGCGGGGAGTACACCGACCCCGGAAACCCGGGACCGCTCGACGCCTATGACGTGCAGGTTGTGGTGGACGCCGGCAAAGTCGACCAGATGCGGCTCTATTACTCCACCGGCGACGCGTCGCCCTCGGGCCAGCTAGGCTCCGGAGACAGCGGCACTCAAGTCGTGGTGGGCGAGCACAGCTGCGAGATCTATTCAGAGGGCAATTCCGACGTGTTCAAGGCGACGATTCCGGCGATGCCCAAGGGCACGCTCGTCAGCTTCAGTCTGAGCGCGTGGAAGCAGGGCTCAGAGGGAACAGAGGCAGTGGAGCACTTCTTGGGCGACGGTGAGGCGCCGTGCTACTGCAACGACAGCTCTTGCGCCCACGTCTTTACCTACACAGTAGGCGACGGGGAGCCCCGCCCGATGCCGGACGAATACCTGGTGGCCGCCGACACGCCGCGGGCCTTCGCCGCGCCTGCGCTCTTGGCCAACGACCGATACCTCACCCTCGAAGGATTCCAAGGGACCGTGCCGGTCGCCGCCGCGGACAACCTGCTCGGGGACTTCCTGATGCGCGACGACGGGTCCTTTCAGTACTCGCCACCGCCCGGTTTCGTCGGGACCGAGACGTTTTCGTACACGCTGCAGTGCAATAGCCAAGAGTACAGGTCGAATCCCGCCGAGGTTCGCCTGGTGGTCAAGCTTCCGCCGGCGCTGGTCTCGACGACTGCGGTCGCCGCCGGACAAAATGGCTGCCCCGCAGGTGGAAGGCGAATCGATACGGGCCTCGACAACGGGGTCGGCGGCGGCGAGCCGCTGGATGGGATTCTGCAAACGGGCGAGATAACGAGCACGTCCTACGTCTGCAATGGTGTCGAGGGCTCGACAGCGCTCGTCAGCGTGAGCGCCGAGGCGGCAGGCTCGAATTGCGCCAAGGGCGGACAAAAGATCGAGAGCGGCGTCGACGCGAATGGCAACGGCGTGCTCGACTCGGGCGAGGTCATCGCCACGTCCTATGCCTGCAACGGCGCTCAGGGGAAGTCGGGCGGCTGCAGCGCGGCGCCGGGCGCGCTGAGCCTCATGGGCGCGCTCGCGACGCTCGCCTGGGCCGGCGGAGCGACGCGGCGCCGCCGCAATTGAGGAGGCAGCCAGTCCGGGCGCCCGAGGTCGTCCCGATGCTGGGGAAGTCTCCAGGGCAGAGCTCGACAAGGTCCGCGTGAGCGGCGTCCCGTCATTGTGCGGATTGCACTCCCCTCGCGGCGGGATACACCCGGGGTAGAGCTGACAAGCGGGTGAGCCACGACATCGGGGTGCCTGCTCTGGCTCGGTCGCCGCCCGCCGCCGTGCGCTCTCCAGCTCGGGTGCGCCGCGACGCGTCGAGTCCGGCTCTTGCCCGGTGCACCCCTTGCAACAAGCCGAAAGGAGCGCGGTGCGGCCGCCGCGCGACTCAGCGGAGGATCGGCCTTATGAAGCCCCTGCGGATCCGCACCCAGCTTCTCGCCCCTGCACTCCTCCCACTGTCCCTCGCAAGCGTGGTCGGGTTCGTGGCGATCAACCGTGCCTTCGACCGCCTCGCCGAAAGCCAGCGGGCGACGGCCGGCGCCATCAGCCAGTCGTCCCTCGATGCAGTCACCGACAGCAAGATCAAGGAGGTCTACAACACCGTCCAGCAGATGAGCCATAAGGCGCTCGAGGAGGTCGCGCTCTTTTCGCGGATGCCCGATGTGCAGGAGGCGTATGCCCTGGCGCTCACCGGAAAGATCGACGACGAGGCCGACCCGACCGTGCAGCAGGCCCGCGCGCTCCTCCGCAGGAAGTTCGCGCCCGTGCTGGAGGGATACCGAGCGCAGACGGGAGAGGTGTTTCAGCTCCATTTCCATCTGCCGAACGCGCGCAGCCTGGCCCGGCTCTGGCGCTCCGGTTGGCAGGTGGAGCGGGGGGGCAAGAAGCTGGACATCTCCGACGACATCTCCGGCTTCCGGCAGACCGTGGTGCAGGTCAACCGCGACCACCGCCCCATCACCGGCATCGAGATCGGCAAAGGAGGCTTCGAGATTCGGGGCCTGGTCCCTGTCGCGGGGCCCGCCGGCGAGCACCTCGGGTCGGCCGAGATCCTCGTGCCCTTCAACGCGATGCTGACAGGTCTCAAAAGCTCGAAAAACATGCAATACGCGGTTTACATGAACGCCGAAGGCTTGAAGGTGGCCACCGAGCTCAAGGACCCTGCCGCGCACCCGGTGCTCGACGGGCGGCACGTGCTCGTCACCGCGACCGACCGGACTGTGACCGACCGGCTGGTCACGGGCGCTCAGCTCGACCAGGCGCGAGGCGGGCCCCACTCTCAAGAATCGGAGAGCTTCAGCGTCACGGCCTTCCCCATTCTCGACTACTCGGGCCAGCAGGTGGGCACCATGGTCTTCGCCCTCGACGTGAGCGCGCCGAAAACCCTAATCGCCCGCGCCACGGGAAGAAGTGCCGCCGAGCTCGAGGACCTGAACCGCGACCTCATCGCCGGCGCCCTGGTCTTCATGCTCGCGATGGGCGGGCTCTCCTTCACCATGGTCACCCGGTTCCTGGTGCGCCCCTTGCGCAAGGTTACCGAGGTCGCCTTGGGCATCGCACGAGGCGACTTGACGGCGACTCTGCAGGAAGGCGGCTCCGTCGAGATGGGTCTCCTCGCGCGCTCCTTCAACGAGATGGTCGAGAGTTTGAAGGAGAAGGCCGAGCTGGCCGCCGCCATCGCCTCCGGCGATCTCTCGGCAGGCCTGGGCGCGGTCTCCGACCGGGACGCGCTGGGCCGCGCCCTGGGCGGGATGACCGCGCACCTCAAAAGCACGGTGTCGCAGCTCCAGCTCGCCGGCGCGCAGATCGCCTCTGGGAGCTCCGAGGTCGCCTCCGCCAGCCAGCTGGTCTCCCAGGGCGCGACCGAGCAGGCGAGCAGCCTGGAGGAGATCACCGCCTCCATGTCCGAGATGCTCGCGCGCGTGCGCCGCAGCGCCGAGAGCGCCGGGCAGGCCAACGCCCTGACGACCGCCGCGCGGGAGGCCGCTGAGCGCGGCAACGCCCACGTGCTGCAGATGACTGCCGCCATGGGCGAGATCAACGCCGGCAGCCAGAGCATGTCGCGCATCCTCAAGACCATCGACGACATCGCCTTCCAGACCAACCTCCTGGCGCTCAACGCCGCGGTCGAGGCCGCGCGGGCCGGTTCCCGCGGCAAGGGTTTCGCGGTCGTGGCGGAAGAGGTGCGCAGCCTCGCCGGGCGCAGCGCCACGGCTGCGCGGGAGAGCGCCGAGCTCATTGAGGGCTCCCTGGGCAAGGCGCAGAAAGGCGCGCAGATCGCCCAGAGGACGGCCGAGGCCTTGGGGGAGATCGTCTCCGGCGCGACGCGCGCCGCAGACCTCGTGGCCCAGATCGCGCAGAGCTCCAACGACCAGCTCCAGGGCATCGCTCAGGTGAATCAGGGGCTCTCGCAGATCGACCAGGCGACGCAGCAGAGCGCCGCCAGCGCCGAGCAGTCGGCGGCCGCCGCCGAGGAGCTCTCCAGCCAGGCCGTGCAGCTCGAGCGGCTGCTGAAGCACTTTCGGGTCGAGAGCCGGTGAGTCGCGGTCGGGCTTCGGCTATGTCGCCGCCGCGGTCCGCGCCTTTTCGAGCTCGTCGCCCGGGCTCCACCTCCACCGCGGCAGCTCCGGCTTGAGCGCAGCCTCAGGCGCCAGAGCTCGGGCAAACCAGTGCAAGGAGGGCGCGACTCTGGCGCGAATGCGCTCCGCCGAGGCCTTCTCCGAGGGGGAGCGCGCGCCGTCAGCGGCTTCCGAGCAGCTCCAGGGCGGCGAGCGTGAGCACCGAGGCGGCGGTCCGCAGGGCCGGCTCGCGGTCGGGCGCAAAGCCCGAGGAGTGGAGCGAGGGCAGGCTCCGGCCCTGGGCCTTCGCCTCGGCGAGCGCCTTGGGGTTCGCCGCGCCGACCCAGAGGATGGCCGCCGGGACGCCCGCGCGGCCGTACTGGGAGAAGTCCTCGCCGCCCATCACCGGCGGGCGCTCCTCGAGGTTGTCCACGCCGAGCTGCGCGGCGAGGGCCGGCACGAGCCGCTTCACCAGCGCGGGGTCGTTGAGGGTGGGCGGGACGCTCTCCGAGACCACGACCTCGGGCGCGCGGGGGGAAGCGCCGGCGGCCGCCTCGCCCTTCGCGATGCGCTCGATGGCGGCGAGGAGGCGCGCGCGCACCTCGTCGCGGTAGGCGCGGACGGTGAGCTGCAGGTGCGCCTCGTCGGGGATGATGTTGTGCTTGGACCCTGAGTGGAACGAGCCCACCGTGATGACCGCGGGGTCGAGCGGGTCGTTCTCGCGCGCCACCGCGGTCTGCACTGCGGTGACGAAGCGCGCGCCGATGACGATGGGGTCCACCGTGCGGTGCGGATAGGCGCCGTGGCCGCCGCGGCCGAAGAACGTCACGTCCACCGAGTCGACGCTGGCGAGCACGGGGCCCGCGGTCCAGCCCACGCGGCCCGCGGCCAGGTCTGGGGTGTCGTGAATGGCCAGGGCGAAGTCGGGCTTGCCGAAGCGGGCGAAGAGCCCGTCCTTCAACATGGCCGCGGCGCCCAGGCCGGTCTCCTCGGCGGGCTGCCCCACCAGCATCAGCGTGCCCTTCCACTGGGGCTTCGCGCGCGCGAGGAGCGTCGCCGCGGCGACCCATGCGCTCATGTGGAGGTCGTGGCCGCAGGCGTGCATGACGGGCACCTTGCGGCCCTGGTCGTCGAGCGCCGACGCGGCGCTGGCGTAGGGGAGCCCTGTCCGCTCTTCCACCGGGAGGCCGTCCATGTCCGTGCGGAGCAGCAGGGTGGGGCCCTTGCCATTGCGCAAAAGGCCCACCACGCCAAAGCCGCCCACGCGCTCGGTCACCTCGAAGCCCAACGCGCGCAGCCGCGCCGCCATGCGCGCGGAGGTTCTCTCCTCGTGCGACGAGAGCTCCGGCGACTGGTGAAGCTCGCAGTAGAGCGCCTCGAGCTCGGGGAGCAGGGCGTCGAGGGGCGCGAGGGCCGCGGCGCGCGCGGCGGCGGCCGACTGCGAGAAGAGGAGCAGTGCGAGGGAGGTGGTGGGGAGCATGGCGCAGGATCTAACCGCAAGACCGCCGCGGGCGCCCGCGGTTCGAGCGAGCGGGCCTCGCCGCGAGCGATTCAGTTGCCCCCGCCGCGAGGCGGCGAGCGCCTGCTTGCAGCCCCTCAGACTCTCGCGGGCACGGCTCGCGGGAGAGCTCTGCCCGGTGAGGCCGTGGAAGCCGAGCGGCGCCGAGCCCCTTTGCCCCGAGCTCCAATGCGCCGTCCGCGTCTCGGTCTCGGTCCTCGGCGCTGCGTCGACGCGCGCTCGCTACACCTTCACCTTGGCGGCGACCGCCTTGGCCCGCTCGACCAGCGCGCGCGGGTCGTCGCCATGGCGCCCGGCGACGAGGGCCACGCCCATGCGGCGGTGCGGACGCTTCACCGGCTTCCCGAAGATCCGAACGTCGACGCCCGGCTCGCCGAGCGCCTGCTCGAGGCCGGTCACGTTCGGCGGCCCGTCGCCGTCGGCGAGGATGACCGCGCTCGCGCCCGGGCGGACGAGGGAGATCTCGGGGATGGGCAGGCCCAGCACGGCCCGGAGGTGCAGCTCGAACTCGGAGAGCTCCTGAGTGCCGGCGAGCGTCACCATCCCGGTGTCATGCGGGCGGGGCGAGAGCTCCGAGAACCAGACCTGGTCCTTGCCGAGGAAGAACTCGACTCCGAAGATGCCGGCGCCGCCGAGCGAGGCGGTGACTGCGCCCGCCATCCGCTTCGCCTCCGCGAGCAGGGGCGCCGGGACCGCGTGCGGCTGCCAGCTCTCCTGGTAGTCGCCGCGCTCCTGCCGGTGGCCGATGGCCGGGCAGAAGAGGGTGGGCCCCTGTTTCTGCGTGACGGTGAGCAGGGTGATCTCGGAGTCGAAGGGGATGAACTCTTCGACGATGACCTCGCGCAGGTCGCCGCGGGTGCCGGTCATGGCGTAGGTCCAGGCCTTCTCGACCTCGCTCGCGCTCCGGACCACGCTCTGCCCCTTGCCGGAGGACGACATGAGCGGCTTCACCACGCATGGGAAGCCTATCTCCCCGGCGGCCGCCCGGAAGGTCTCGAGCGAGGCCGCGTAGGCGTAGCGCGCGGTCTTGAGGCCGAGATCGCGAGCGGCGAGGTCGCGGATGGCCTTCCGGTTCATGGTGAAGTTGGCGGCCCGGGCGCTCGGGACCACCTGGATGCCCTGACGCTCGTACTCGTAGAAGCGCTCGGTGCGGATGGCCTCGATCTCCGGGACCACGAGGTCGGGGCGGTGCTTGGCGACGAGCGCGTCGAGCGCCGCGCCGTCGAGCATGCTGATCACTTCGCGGGCATGGGCCACCTGCTGGGCGGGGGCGCCGTCGTATGAGTCGACCGCGACCACCACTTGGCCCAGCCGCTGAGCCGCGATGACGAACTCTTTGCCGAGCTCGCCGGAACCGAGGAGAAGGATCTTCTTGTGCATGAAGCGAACGCTACCAAACCGGCCGTGAAAGATCTCCAGGCCCTTCATGGCCCGGCGTGCGCGCGACTACCCGCGGGCGCGGCCCCGGGCCTCCGCCAGCGCGCGGTGGATCTCGTCCAGCGCCTTGCGGCTGTCGAGCAGTCCGGCGCGCTCGCGCGTGAGCTCCCCTACCTGCCGGGCCAGCGCGTCGCGTTCCGACGTGAGCGTTTGCAGCGCGGCCTCGGAGCGCTTCAGCTCGCCCACCCGGTCTTCAAGCTCGGCGGCGAGCCGCTCCTCCTCGGTGAGGGTCTCGGCGAGCTCGGCCTGCACCGAGGTGAGCTGCGCGGAGAGCTGCTGGCGCTCGCCAATCTGCCGGTCCATCTCCATCCGCGCGGACCGGAGCCCGACCAGCGCGTCGTCGCGCTCCGCCTCCAGGCTCTCGAGCTCCTTGCCGAGCTCGTCGACCAGCGCTGCCCGGCTCTGGACCTCGACCGCCATGCGGCGGGCCTCGTCGGTGCTGTCGTGCGCCTCCTGGGCGGCGCGGCCGAGCTCCTGGCGCGCCTGCTCCAGGTCCTTCTCGAGCGCGGTGTTGAGCGCCCGGGTGTCCACGAGCTCCTGCTGAAGCTGGGCGACGAGCGCCAGCGCCGAGGCGCGCGCCTCGGTGGGGCTCGAGGGCGTGGCCGGCGCGGGCTCGACCCGGGCGGTGGCCGCCTTCAGGCGCTCCTTGAGGCGCTCGCGGCGCTCCTTGGGGTCGAGCGCGGCGCGCTCGGGGATCGGCTCGGGCGCGCGCTCGCGCAGCTGGGCCGAGCTCGCCGAGACGGCTCGCGCCGGCCTCGGCTCCAGGGGCTCGGGCAGGTAGGCGCGCGGCGCGGGGGACGGCTCCAGCCGCATCGGATGCTCGGTCGCGACCTCGTGGGCGATCTGCGCGACCCGCTGGGCGATGGCCGCGGCCTCGGCGCCGATGGCCTCCGGGGACCGGTGCAGCTCCGGCGCCAGGGCAGGCGAGGGCGCCGCGGCGGCCGCCAGAGGAGGCGTCGACGGGGTCGCGTCCAGCTCGGCCGGCGCGTCCTCCTCCACCGCCGCGGGAGCGCCGGAGGCGAGCGCGCCCAGCCGCAGGCGCGGCCGAATCTTGGGAACGTTGGCGTCAAAGGCTTTGCGCATCGGCTTCTCCAAAAAGCGTCATCGGCCAGCGTGGCCCTAGCCGCGGGCCGCCTTGTCCTTGGCCTTCTTCATCAGCGTCTCGAGCACCTCGTCGATGAGGCTCTGGATGTCCGAGGCGCCCTTCGAGTCCGGATCGGCGACGAAGACCGGCACCCCTTCGCTCGAGGACTGCGCGAACTTGGTGCACTGGCGCACCACGCTCTTGCAAAGGAATTCGCCATAGTGCTCGCGAAGCGCCGACTGCGCTTCTTTGGCGAGCTTGAACGTCTGGTTGAAGGCGTTGATGACGATGAAGATGTTGTCGAGGTGGTGGTCCAGGTCCTGCTCCAGGCCCTGAACGGTCTCGAACAACAGCTTCAGGCCGTGGAACGACAGGAAGTCGGCCAGCACCGGCACGATGAGGTCGTCGGTGGCCATCAGCGCGTTCAGGTTGAGCAGGCCGAAGGAGGGAGGGGCATCGAGCACGATGAGAATCGTACTGCCCGTCGATCTCCTTCAGCGCGTTCTTGAGCTTGTACTCGCGCCCGGAGAGCGGCATGAGCGACAGCTCCACCGTGCTCATGTTCAGGTTGGACGGCACGAGGTCGAGCTGGGGCACGCCGGAGGAGGTGATGGCCTCCGAGAGCGGCATCCGCTTCACCAGGACCTCGAGCAGCGTCTTCTCGAACGTCTCGCCCTCCAGGCCCAAGCACTTGGTCGCGTGGCCCTGGCTGTCCAGGTCGATGAGCAGGACGCGGTAGCCCATCTCCGCCATGCGGAAGGCGTAGGACGTGGAGATGGAGGTCTTGCCGGTGCCGCCCTTGAAATTCAGGAAGAGCTGGTGGCGAGGCCCGATGGCCGCAGGCGCGAGCTCCAGCCGCTGGCGCAGGGCCACCAGGTCGAGGGCGGAGTAGGACTCTTTGCGCAGCGCCGCGTTGAGCTCCTTGAGGTCGAGTCCGAGGACCTGGGCCGCGCGCCTGGGCGTGTAGACGACAGGGTCCATGCGAGCATCCTACGGCAAGAAGTAGCGCTGCCCCCGGCGGATCAGCCGGCCCCGCTTCTCGAGCGAGCTGGCGGCGGCGAGCACCGCCGGGGCGGGCGCGGAGACGGTGCGGACCAGCTCTTCCGGGCTCTTGCCGCGCAGCGCGGCGGTGACGCTGGAGAGGACCTCGTCCTCGAGCTCGGGGCTCAGCAGCGGCGGCAGCCCGGCCGGCTCCAGCGCGCGGGGCTCGCGCGCCGAGGGGGCCTCGGGGGCGGCGGCGGGAGGCTCGGCAAGCTGTGGCGGCGGCGAAACGCGGGCGGCGCCGCGAAGCTCTCGCGCCGGCGCGGGCTCGTCGGCCGGCGGGGGGGGCGCGCGGCGCTGATCGGCGGGGAGCTGGGAAAGCCGGCGGATCTCCCGGCGGCGGCGCCCGGCGTCGAGGTCAGCCACGGCGAACACCTCGGGGCCCAGGATGCGAGCGAGCCCCTTGGCCGCCGCGCGGCGGACAGTCAGGTCTTGGTCGTCGAGAGCGGCGAAGAGCGACTCCTCGGCGCGCGGGCCCAGCGCCGCCATGCCGAGCGCAGCCACTCGCCGCACCGACGGGTCGGTGTCGCGCGCCGCGCGCTCCAGGGCCGCGCGGCTTCCTGGGTCGCCGGCGGCCAACACCGCCGCCCGGCGCCTCACGCGAGGGGAGGCGTCGCCCAGGGCCTTGAGCACGCAGGCGCGGTCGGAGAGCCCGAAGGCGCACTCGAGCGCGGCGAGCCGCACCTCGGCCTCCGCCGCGTCCAGGTGCGCCGTCACGAGTGGCAGGGCCGACGCGTCGCCCGCGGCCTGCACGACTTGAAGCAGGGCGCAGCGGACCTCGGCGTCGGCCTCGGCGTGGAGGGCCGCCGCGGCGCCCGGCAGCGCCGCCTTGGGCCCCAGGGCCTTCAGCCGCTGCGCCGCGCGCAGGCGCGCGAGCCCCTCGGAAGAGGAGAGCTCGCGCAAAGAGAGCGCGAAGAGCGTCTCCTCGGAGCGCGTCGGGAACCGCGCTGCCGCCTGCATCTCGACGCGGTCGCGGTCGGTGATGCCGATGCGCCCCTCGGCGGCGAACGCCCGCGCCGCGTCCTCGGCGGAGTCGAAGCGGCTCGCCTTCAGCGGCGCAGAGGGCGGGGCGGCGGGCGCCTCGGTCTGCGGCCCCGCCTGAGCCCTGAGCGAAATGATCTCGGAGCGGAGCTCGGCAATGAACGCCGCCAGGTCGATGCCGTCGGAGCCCTCGGGGTCGCCCGCCCGGCGAATCCGCTCGGCCTCGATGAGCCGGTCGAGGAAGCGCTCGCGTTCGGCGCGCGCGACCTGGGCCTGCTCGAGCGCGTCGGTGCGCTCGCGCGCGGATTGGCCGGCCTGCGCCTGCGCTGCCGCGAGCTCCTGCTTGAGCGCGACTTCCCGGCGACTCGCCTGGGCGAGGTCCGATTTGAGCCGGTCGATCTCCTCCCGGGCCCGGCCGAGCTCGCCGCTGAGCTGGTCCAGGCGGCACTCGAAGAAGACCACCTTCTCCAGCGCGCTTTTCAGAAGTGTTTCAGGATGTTCCAGCTTGGGCCCCTCCGGAGTCGAGCGCGGTCGGGAGCATAGAGCAGAAGGCCTCTTGGGACAACGAAGATATAATGTCACGTATCGCAGTGTCTCGGCAGTGTTTCTGGCCGGACAGCGCCGTGGAGAGGCGGTCGAGGCCATGCGCCGCGCGCCGCGATCGGATCGGCATGTCAGACCCCGCCGCTACTGTGCTCGGCGCAATGAAGAATCGCTTCGACCGCACCGCGAAGGAGATCTTCGCCGAGGTCCTGAGCCCCGTCGCGGAGGTCCTGACCGGCGTAGAGACCAGTCCGGATCTGCAGAGCATCGACATCTGGAGCGTGCCGACCGCGGCTCCGCCGTCGCCCCAGCTCGGCCTGCTGGGGCGCATGGTGCAAAGCGCATGTCTCATCGAGCCCTACTCGGGAACAGTGAAGCTGGACGAAGTCCGCGACTGTCTCCGCAAGCAACTCGGGCGACACCACGAGCTGCGGAACAAGGACGCCGAGCGCTGGAAGGAGGCACCGAGCCTCTGGATACTCTCGACGGGGCGCCCCGAGGCGGCGCTCACGTTGGGGTTCCAGCCCGCGGTCTCTTGGCCGCCAGGGGTCTATTCGCTTACCGATCCCTGGCGGGCGTACATCGTGGTGCGCGCCGAGCTCCGCCGCGAGAGTGACACGCTGATTCTCCGAGCGACGGGGACCGGCCGGGTGCTCCGAGAGGCGATGGAAGACCTCCTCAGGGAGTCTGAGAACTCCGGGTTACGGGTTATCCTGACCCGGCGACTGGCGGGATTGCACTTGGAGCTGCGCAAGCAACCGGGCGATCAGACGCCAGAGGAAGAGGAGTTCGCCATGACGGGCGAGGAGATGCTTCGCGAGCTCGAGAGCAGGGCCCAAGAAACAGGCCGCGAAGAAGGCCGGGAAGAAGGCCGAGAAGAAGGCCGAGAAGAGGAAGCCCGCCGAATGGTGCGCCTGGCGTTCACGCAGCGCTTCGGGCCGATTCCCGCGGCCGTGGATGAGGCGCTCGGACGAGTCCGGTCTCTCGAAGAGCTTGAGCAGATCATGACGGCCTGCCTCTCGAAGACCCAGGTCGACGTCGCCCGCCTCCTCGGCATCGGCCTCCACTGACCTGGTCCCGGCCGGGTCAGGGCTGCGACGTGCGCTCGAAGATCCGCGCCTCCACGAAGATGCGGAACAGGTCGGCGTCAATCTGCCCTGAAGTCGCCTCGCGCTGGAGGATGTCGAGTGCCCGCTCGGGGGGCATGGCCTTCTTGTAGGGCCGGTCGTGAGCGGTCAAAGCGTCGTAGATGTCGCTCACCGTCATCATGCGGCTCTGCACCGGGATCTGCTCGGCCGCGAGACGGCGCGGGTAGCCTTGGCCGCTGAGCTTCTCGTGGTGCGCGAAGGCGATTTGCGGCACCCTCCGCAGCGCTCGCGTCCAGGGTATCTGGGAGAGGAACCGGTGGGTCCAGGTGACGTGGCTTTCGATCTCTCGGCGCTCGTCCTGCGACAGGCTGCCCTGCGCGATGGAAAGCGCCTCCACTTCGTGCGGCGTCAGCAGCGGCAACCGCCCGCCTTTGCCGTCCGGGAAGGTCCGGGTGGCGAGCTCGGCGAGCCGCTCGAAGCCCAATGCGGGCAGCACCGCCGGTCGGTTGCAGGCCAGGGCGAACTCGAGCGCTTCGTCCAGCTCGCGGTAGGCCTTCGCCAGCCGGGTGCGCTCGATGGCCAGCGCATCGGCCGCCTCCTCCGCGCCGCGCTCGTAGATCACGTCGAGCTCGCGCCGATAGCCTTCGGCCAAGAGCCGCGCGCGCGCCAGCTCGAACCGCGCCTGCAGCGCCTCCACCTCGTGCGGATAGAGCTTCTCCGCCTTGACGAGGACCCGCTCGCGCACGCCCACCTTGCCAAAGTCGTGCAACAGCGCCGCGTAGCGGATCTCGTCGAGCTCTTCGCGCGAGAAGCGGGTCCCGGCGTGGGGCCCCGACTGGGCGCGCTCGAGCGCCTGCGCCAAGCATACGGTTAGCGTCGCCACGCGGCCGGAGTGGCCGGCGGTCGTCGGGTCGCGCGACTCGATGGCCACCACCGACGCGCCGACGAACCCCTCGAAGAGCCGGCCGATCTCTTCGTGGAGCATCACGTTCTCCACCGCCGCCGCCGCCTGGCCTCCCAGCGCGAGGAGCAGCTCTTCGTCCTCGGCGGTGAAGTCGCCGTCCGACTTGTTTAGCGCCTCGAGCACGCCGGCGACGCTCGCCCCGCTCGCCGTCCGCATGGGGACGCAGAGCATGGTGCGGGTGACGTAGCCGGTCGACAGGTCGATGCTGCGGTTGAAGCGGGGGTCGGCGTACGCGTCGCGGATGTGGACGGTCTCGCCCGTGCGCGCGACGTGGCCGGCGATGCCCGTGCCCCAGGGGATGCGGATTTCGGAGGTGCCCTGCGCCACGCGGGTCCACAGCTCCTGGCGCTCCCGGTCGACCAGGAAGATGGACGACCAATCGGCGTCCACCACCCGCGTCGCCGCCTCGAGGATGAGCGTGAGCAGCCGGTCCAGGTCGCGCTGAACCGTCAGAGCCTTGGCGACCTCGAGAATGGCCCCGAGCTTCTCCGCCCTCCGCGCGAGGGAGGGGTCGCCTGGGGCGTCGGCCGTCATTTCTGCCGGCCGTGGGAGAGCACCTCGAGGACGCCGCTCGCGGCGCGGTCCAGGAAGCGGCCCTTGCGCAGCAGGAGGCCGATGGGCCGGGTGAAGGTGCCGTCGGAGAAGGAGCGCGCCACCAGGGCGCCGTTCAGCTCCTCGCTCTGGATGGTGACCTTGGGCAGGATGGACACGCCGAGCCCCAGCTCGACCGCGCGCTTGATGGTCTCGATATTGTCCATCTCCATCGCGACCTGGACTTGCACCGAGGCGGCCTTCAG
Organism: uncultured delta proteobacterium; assembly: GCA_963772225.1. Taxonomy (GTDB): domain Bacteria; phylum Myxococcota; class Myxococcia; order Myxococcales; family UBA5297; genus CAVYWD01. The sequence goes on from CAVYWD010000004.1 coordinate 274,253, forward strand.
CATGCGGTCGATCGCCTTGCCGGTGGGAATGTCTCGCTCGAAGGCGACAAAGCGCATGCCCTCCAGGTCGGCAATCCGGACGTTCCGCCGGTTGGCGAGCGGGTGGTCCTTGGCGCAGACCAGCGCCAGCTCGTCCGAGCGGAACTGCAGGATCTGGATGCCCGGGCGCGGCGTCGGGTAGGCGGTGATGCCGATGTGCGCCTGGTCGGCGAGGACCTCCTCGATCACCAGGTCGCTGCGCCGGTAATTGAGCCGCACGTTGACCTTCGGGTATCGGCGGAGGATGGCCTTGAGGTACGGCGAGAGCTCGTGGAGGCCGACCGAGTAGATGGTCGCGACGACCACCTCGCCGGCGACCTCGTTCGACTCTTCGCGCAGCGCCACCTCGAGCCCGGCGAAGGTCTGGAGGATCTCCTTGCTGGTCCGGTACAGCTTCTGCCCCGCCGGCGTCGGTACCGCGGAGCGCGCCGAGCGCGAGAGAAGGCGCTGCGTGTAGCGGGTCTCGAGCGCACGAATCTGCTGGCTTACCGCGGACTGGGTCACTTTGTTGAGCCGGGCTGCCATAGAGAAGCTGCCGGTCTCGACCACGTCGCAAAACATCTTCAGGGTTTCAATCTGCATTAGTGGACCTTATCATGGTCGTCGTCCGACGCCGAAACGGAATCGCAACGCCTCGGCGCGGCGGGTTGGCGGACCGGGGAGAACGCAGCCTGGACCCGGGCCTCGAGCTCCAGAGCGAGGGACTTGCGGTCGCCCGTGGGTGCGAGCGGCTCCCCGAAGGACACGCTGGCGTCGACGGTCCGGAGCGCGAGCAGCCCGCGAAAGTGGGGCGCGAAGGTCGCGTCGCCCCACCAGCAGACGGAGAGCGACGGCTCGGCGGGGGCCGGGGTGTCGTAGCTGAGCGCCGCGGGGACGCAGGGCGCCCTCGAGGCGAAGGCGGCCTCCAGGAGCGCCGAATGGAAGTGCCCCACCGAGCGCCCCGGAGAGGTGCGGCCCTCCGGGAAGAAGGTCACCTTGAGGCCGCTCGACAAATCGCGCGCCATCGCCTCTTGCGCCCGGCTCACCTCGGCGCTTCGCCCGCGGTCGATGAAGAGGGTCCCGACGAGCGCCGCCAGCGCCCCTACGACGGGCCAGCGCCGGACCTCCGCCATGGACAGGAAGACCCCCGGGTAGCAGGACGCGAGGACGAGGATGTCCAGGTAGCTCAGGTGGTTGGAGGCGACCAGGCACGCGCCGGGAGGCAGCTGGCCCTGCGAGCGCACCTGGACGCCCAGCGCGCGGCAGGCGAGCTTCGCCCAGAGGTGAATGCCGCGAGCGCCGGCCGCGCGGGCTCGCTCGCCCCGCAAGACCGCGGAGGCGACGGCCAGCGGCGCCGCGACGAAGAGTGTTGCGCAGGCCAACAGAAGGACCCGAAAGGCAGCCAAGATCACGGGCGCCTCACCGGGGGACTGCCGCGGGTCAACGTTCGCGGGGCGAAGCTTGCAGCGCGCCCTGGGGCCAAGGTGGGCGCAGGTCGAAGTGCGAGACAGGAGGTCGGGCGGGAAGCACTCCGCGCATGGGTCCGACAAGCTCGCGCTAACAAAGGACGGCGGGCAGAGGGAGCTCCCACGAGCTCACGTGCCACTCCGTCCGGTGGTGCTCGAAATGCCGCCGGCAAAAATGGACGCCGTGAGCGGAGCAGTGCTCGCTCGCCAGGGCCTCACAGCCCAGCGAATCACATCGCTTGAGCGCGAAAGGGCCGCCGCTCAAAGAAGAAGTGGGTAGCTCTCCGGCGGGCACGAAACGGCGAGTTCGTCGACCGACGATCTCCATGGAACCTCCGCGCCAGATCGAAACCGTATCGGGCTGCGTATACTAGCCCAATTCGCTCTGAGTTTCAATGGCCTACCGGGCTCGAAACTGCGGCCGGCCGAGTCGGGTCCAGCATCGGCGCCCCTCTATAAGAGGAAGTCACCGAACTGGCAACTGAATTCGTTAGCACGCGGTGTGCCTGGCGGCGCGCCAGGCTCTTGGCGCGGGTGCTTTCTTCAAGGCTGGGTCAGCTCGAGCCGCTCTTGACGAAGGCGCGTCTTTCCGCGAGCGCGTCGACGAAAATGCGCCGCCGTTGGGGCGGCTCGCGACCTGTGCGTCGCGGCCGGGCTTGAGAGAGCGCGATCGAGCGGGTGCCTTGGTCCCTTCGGCCCGAACTCTTGTGCAGGCTGGCAAAGACTCCAGGCTCCAGACCCAAGGCTCCAGGGAATGCGGTTCCTGAAGCCTGGGGTCTGGATCCTGGAGCCCTGGCAACCCCCTTTGGTTCCGGCTCGGCCGGGTTAGGTCCAACACTTGCCGCGCGCGCTGCGGCGCCGAGAGCGCCAGGAGTCAATTGACAGGCGACGGGAGGTTCCGGCATATCGCGGCCATGCCCCAAGGCGCCCCGGAGTACCTGGGCAAGTATCGCCTCCTGCAGCCGCTCGCGCGCGGAGGGATGGCCGAGCTCTACTTGGCTCGGCAGGAGGGCATCGCCGGCTTCGAGAAGACCGTGGTCATCAAGCGGATCCTTCCGCACCTGGCGCTGTACAAGGACTTCACCGCGATGTTCCTCGACGAGGCCCGCATCGCGGCCAAGCTGAGCCATCCGAACATTGTCCAATACTTCGACTTCGGTGAAGAGGACGGCAGCTACTACATCGCCATGGAGTACCTGGCCGGTGAGGACCTCACGGCCATCGTCCGCGCCGGGCGCAAGCGCGAGCGCCGGCTCCCCGAGGCCCTGGCGGCGCACATCCTGGCCGCCGCGTGCGACGGGCTTCACTACGCCCACACGCTGGTGGACGAGGCCGGGCGCGCCCTCAACATCGTCCACCGCGACATCTCGCCCGGAAACCTCTTCATCACCTACCAGGGCGCGGTGAAGGTGCTGGACTTCGGGATCGCCAAGGCGGAAGGCAAGCTCAGCCGCACGCGCACCGGGCTCCTCAAAGGCAAGTACCTCTACATGTCGCCGGAGCAGGTCCGGGGCGATCCCCTCGACGGCCGCAGCGATGTCTTCGCCCTGGGCGCGGTGCTCTATGAGGTGCTGACGGACTCGCCGGCGTTCCTGCGCGACTCCGAGCTCGACACGCTGCGCGCCATCATGCTCGAGGAGGTCGAGCCGCCGCGGTCGAAGGCGCCCGACATGTCCGAGGCCATGGAGGCCATCATCCTCCAGGCCCTGGCCCCGGATCTCGAGCGGCGGTTTCGCAGCGCCCTGCACATGCGCAAGGCGCTGGAGGAGTACCTCGCCTCGCACGCCACGGGCGTCGTGGCGGCCCAGCTCCAGTCCTACGTGCGCGAGCTCATGGGAGACGACCGCGTGGCCCAGCGGCTCCGCCCAGAGACCTTCGCCGCCACGCGCCGGCGGGTGGTCACGCCGCCCTCGAACCCTGAGCGGTCCGGGCCCCCGCTGTTCGAGGCCGACTCCGCCGTTCGCGCGGTCCAGTCCGAGGCGCTCCTCGAAGCGCACGGGGCGGTGAGCCCGGACGACGGGCGCCCGGGGCCTCCCGTGGATTTGCGCGACGAAGGCGATGAAGGCGACCGAGGCGCGCGCCGGGCGCAGGCTTCCCCCGACTCGACTCGCAAGCTTCGCCCGTCCGGCAGGGGCCCGTCCGAGCGCACCACGGTTCCGGAGGGTGAAGCGGCGAGCGGCTCGGAGCTGCCAGGGCCGTCGCTCTCCGGGGTTTCGACCGGACCCGGGGCGCGCGCGCCGAGCTCGCCCCACCAAGCCGCTCCCGAGCCGAGCCGCCGAAGGCTCGCGCTCCTCGCGGTGCTCGGGGCCCTCGCGGCGGGGTTTGCTGGGGGGACGGCGCTGCTCGCACGGCAAACCGGCAGCGCGGGACCGGCCCAGGGAAAGCCGGCCGCGCTGGTTCCGCCGGCCGAAGCCGCAGACGCGGCGGGCGGGGAGCCAGACGCTTGCCTGCCCGATGTGGCGAGCCCGGATGCGGGCATGGCCGCCTCGGATGCGGCGCTGCGGCGCGTTTCCGGAATCGCGCGCCGCGCGGCCGGAGCGGGTCGAGCCGAGCCGGTGCCCAGCCACCTTGGTGCGCCGACATCCGCCCCCGCGCCTTCCGGGAAGCACCCGCGGGCCTTGCTGATGATCACTTGCTCGCCCGCCTGCCAGATCTACCTCGACAGCGAGGACACGCACCTGATGGCTCCCCGAAAGCTCTACGTCGACCCGGGGCGCCACGTCGTGAGCGCGCAGAATTTGGCGACGCGCCAAGTGCTGAAGAAGTCGGTGGAGGTCTCTCCGATGGAGACCAGGCTCCTGCCCTTCGACTTCAACGCCGGCGCTTCCGACTCCTCCGCTCCTTGAGGGATGCGCTGGCAAAGACTCCAGGCTCCAGACCCAAGGCTCCAGGGAATGCAGTTCCTGAAGCCTGGGGTCTGGAGCCTAAGGCAACCCTCTTTGGTTCCGGCTCGGCCGGGTTAGGGGATGCGCCCCGCTGCTCGCGGCCCTCGCGTTTTCGACTGGGCGATTCAGGACATTTCTTCCGGGGGCGTTGATCTGCCGCGAGTCCCGCCCGAAACGTTTGCCCCGCAAGGTCATCTACTTCAGCGCCCCGCAAGCGCCGAAGCCGACGGGAAAACCCGAAACCCAGAATCCCGTTGCGGAGCTGCGTGCAAATAGTTAGAACTCGAATCGTTCGAGCTTGAATCAGTCCCGGCCCTCGAGGCCTTTCGCAGTTGAAAATTCAAGGAGGAGTTCCATGAAGTCGCTGATTGCCGCCGCCCTCACTTTCGCCACATTGCAGGCTCCCGCGCTCGCCCGCGCCGCCACCTTTGACATCGACAGCTCGCACTCCAGCGCCGGCTTCAGCGTGCGGCACCTCGCCGTCAGCAACGTGCGCGGTGAATTCGGAAAAGTGACGGGCACCGTCGACTATGACGAAAAGGACGTGAGCAAGACCAAGATCGACGCGCTCATCGACGTATCGTCGGTCAATACCCGCGAGCCCAAGCGGGACGAGCACCTGAAGAGCCCCGATTTCTTCGACGTCGCCCAGTACCCGACCATGACCTTCAAGTCGAAGAAGGTGGAGAAGGGGTCCAAGGGCCTCAAGGTCTCCGGGGACCTGACCCTGCACGGCGTCACCCGGGCCGTGGTGCTCGACGTGGAGGGCCCGACCAAAGAGGTGAAGGACCCTTGGGGCAATACCCGCGTCGGCGCGTCGGTGACGACTAAGATCAACCGCAAGGACTACGGCATCAGCTTCAACAAGACCCTGGACAGCGGCGGCCTCATGCTGGGCGAGGACGTGGCGGTTGCCATCGACATCGAGCTGGTCAAGAAGGCCCCGGCCGAGGCGAAGAAGTAGCTCCTCTTTAGAGCTTTAGAGCTTTAGAGCTTGCCGTGCTTCATCCGACCCCCGATGTCGCGAGCCTCTCGCGGCTTCGGGGGTTTCGTTTGACCCCAGCCCTCAAAGCTCGAAGCGAAAGCCGCTCCGCTCCAATTCGTGGAGCTTCTTCTTGTCGAATCGGTAGAGCCGGGCCGCGCGGTGCGCCACGTCGTGCTGCCACTCGTCGAGCGGGGCGAGGACCTCCGCGGCGAGCGCCTTCTTGCGGAAGTTGCGCTTGTCCAGCGAAGCCTCGAGCACCCGTTCGTAGAGCTGCTGCAGCTCGGTGAGCGTGAACTTGGGGGGCAGCAGCTCGAAGGCGACCGGCTCGCGCCGCAGCTTGCCCTTCAAGCGACCGACGGCCTTTTCCAAGATGGCGCCGTGGTCGAAGGGGAGGGGAGGCGGCTCGCGCGCCGGCATCCAGCGGGCCGACCGCGCCTCGGTGGCGAGCCGCACCGCGGGGTCGCTGAGCCGGACCGCGGCGAAATAGGCGACGGTCACGACGCGCTCGCGCCCATCGCCGCCGAGCTCGCCGAAGGTGTAGAGCTGCTCCAGGTAGCCCGGGCTCAGGCCGGACGAGGACTCCAAGGCGCGCCGCGCCGCCTGGTCGAGCGACTCGTCGAGGCGCACCGCCGCCCCCGGCAGCTCCCACGCGCGCGGCGTTGCCGTTCGCTCCACGAGCAGCGCCTCGAGCCCGCGCGGGCTCGCGCCGAAGACCGCGCAGGCCACCGTCAAGGCCGGCCGCTCCGAGGGGACACCGTCGGACACCCGCGCCTCCTCTAGCTCTTCAGGTAGTCGGCGAAGACGCCGGCGACGGAGTCGATCTGCAGGAACCCCCCGCCCAGCTCCACCGCCCGCGGATGGCTGTTGGTGCAGGCGAGGGCACGGAAGAGGCCGCTCTGCTCGAGCCGCTGGAGCGCGTCGCCAGGCAGCACGCCGTGCGTGACCACCACCGAGATGGAGCTGGCCCCGGCCTCGAGGTAGGCGCGCGCCGCGGCGATCAGCGAGCCGCCGGTGCGGATCATGTCGTCGTAGATCACCACGTGCGCGCCGTGGACCTGGGCGCTCATGGCACTCACCTCGGTGTTCCGGGCGTCGATGCGGCGCTTGAACACGAACGACGCGGTGACCCCGACCTGGTTGGCCAGCGCCTCGACCCACTTGGCGCGCCCGGCGTCGGTGCAGGCGAAGACGAACGGGCCCTGGGCCAGCCGCTTCGCCGCCGCCAGGATCACCGGCGTGGCGCGCAGGTGCAAAGGCCGCATCGCGCCCTCGAAGTAGAAGGGCACGCCCTCGGAGTGCAGGTCCAGAAGAAGCACCCGGCTGCCCGACCCCGGGACCGGGATGGACGAGAGCAAGCGCGCGCGCGTCTTGGCCGTCACGATCTCGCCGGGCTTCGAGACCCGCTCCATGGTCGCGTAGCCGAAGTACGGGATGGCCAGGGTGAGGCTGTGCACGTCGGCCTGCACCAGCCCGCAGGCCAGGTCGTAGAGCTCCAGCGTTTCGGCCTCGGAGATGGTGCCGCCCACCAGCACCGCGTCGGCGCCCTCGACCGAGGCGAGCAACCGCTGGTAGTGCTCGCCGTCCGGGAAGGTCTGGCGCTCCACCTGCCCGGCCTCGCAGCCGGCGAGCCGGCAGATCTCCTGGCCCAGGTAGTCGTAGCTCCGGGTCGAGAACAGCACCGTGCGCCGGGTCATGCGGGGACTCCTCTCGCCTTGAGCACGAGCTCGGTCTTGAGCTCGTGAAGCGTGCGCTCCAGGCCCACCGGGTACTCGTGTGGGTTGACGAACCGCTTGAGACCCGGGGGCAGCGCCTGGAGCTGCCGCGCCGCGCGGTCGCGCATGGCCGCGAGCGGCGGCGAAGCATACACCGGCCTTCCGCCGCGCAGCACCGGCACGAGCAGGTCCTCGAAGGTCAGCTCCCGACCCAGGATCCAGCGGCGGGTCGGGTCGAGCGGGTCGACGATGGCCACCTCCTCGGGGCAACCCAAAAGCTCGTCCCAGATGGCGTCGGCGTGGAGGAGGTCTCCGTCGTAGTAGCGGCGGACCTGGAGGATGCCGGGGTCGCTGATCTTGGCCACGTGCTCCGAGAGCTTGATCCGGTGCTCGAACGCGCCGCTTGGGCCCCGCACCGCCGTGAGCTTGTACACCCCGCCGAGCGCCGGCTGGTCGTACCCGGTGACGAGGCGGGTGCCGACCCCGAAGACGTCGATGGCGGCGCCCTGTTCGAAAAGGCTCTGGATGACGGACTCGTCGAGGTCGTTGCTCGCGAAGATGCGAGCGCCCGGAAACCCCGCCGCGTCGAGCCGCCGCCGCGCCTCCTGCGAGAGCGTGGCGAGGTCGCCCGAGTCGAGGCGGATGCCGAGCAGGTCGTGGCCGCGCTCGCGCAGCTTTCGGCCCACCTGGATCGCGTGGTCGACGCCCCGGAGCGAGTCGTAGGTGTCCACCAGGAACACGCAGTTGTTGGGCAGCGCCTCGGCGTACGCCTCGAAGGCCGCGAGCTCGTCGCCGAAGAGCATGACCCAGCTGTGCGCATGCGTGCCGCGGACGGGAATCCCGAGCACCCGCGCGGCGAGAACGTTGGACGTCGCGTCCACGCCGCCCACGAATGCGGCGCGGGTCGCGGAGATGGCCCCGTCGAGGCCCTGGGCTCGCCTCATCCCGAATTCGAGCACCGGGGCGCCTCGCGCGGCGATCTCTCATGCGGGCCGCCTTGGTCGCGATGAGCGTCTGGAAGTTGAGCGTGTTGAGCAGCTGCGTCTCTACCAGCTGGCAGTGGAGCGCGGGCCCCTGGACCCGGACCAGCGGCTCGTGCGGGAACACGACCGTGCCCTCCGGCACCGCGTCGAGGTCCACGCGCAGCCGCAGGTCGCCCAGGAAGTGGAGGAACCCGGCGTCGAACAGCGGGCGGCCGTCGGCGCCGCGCTGCTCGCCCAGGAATGAAAGGTCGTCCTCGTCGAAATGAAAATGCTCGATCCAGTCCAGCAACATTTCGAGGCCACAGGCGACCGAGAATCCACCGCCGAACGGATTGGCCCGGAATTGTGCTTGGAAGACGGCATCTCGGTCCGCTGTTCCTGTTTTCCAGTAGCCATATGCCATTGTCAGCTGGTACAGGTCCGTCGCCAGCGCGAGGGAAGGTCTGTAAAGCTCCGAGGGGATGTGCATGGAAGGTTCCTTGGAGGGCGGCCGAGCGAGTGAGCCGGCCACGGGAGCGCGGGTCATGTCACGCCCAGAAGGGAGACCGCCAGAATAATGCGCGGGAGAGGGGGTTGAGGTGCGGATTGTCGCATTGAAGTGACACAAAAGGGAGAAGCCGATGAGCAAAGCGAATCGCAGCCAGAAGCCGACCAAAGACAACGCGAAAGAAGCAACTTCGACCGCCCAGGGGCCAGCCCGTCCGGCAAGCGATTTCACCTCGGCAAAGCCCGCCACCCCCAATACCGCGGCGCCCATCCGGCCATCGGGCGACTCCGTTCCGGCGCGGCCCGCGCCTTCCCGCCCCGTCGCCACGGCGCCGGCCGTGCGCCCGGTCGCGCCCGCCCCAGCTCCCGCGCCCTCGCGGCCGGTTCGCGCCGTGTCCGCCGCGGCAGCGCCCGCCCCGGCCCCCGATTGAGCGGCACCGGTCGCCCCTGCTGCACCCGCTCGCCCGGCTCCTCTCGCGGCAGTCCCACCCGCGCCGCCGGCCCGCGTCGCCCCAGCGCCTTCTCCCGCGCGCGCCGCGCCTGCGCAGGACGACGGCTCGAAAGGCGAGGATCAGAAGGCGCCGAAGGTCGCCAAGCCGGTCTCGAAGCCGAAGGCGCCTCCGGCGGACGCCGCCGCCCCGGCGGCCTCCGTCAAGCTGGCCGCGTTCGATCACATGGCCGGCGAGCGAAGGGCCGTGTCCCTGCCCGACGTGGCCGACCTGAAGGGCGCCGCGTCGCTCGAGTTCGATGCCGACAGCGCGCCTCGCCTCGTCGGCCGGCTCCAGGCCGGCGGAAGGATGCTGGTGCGGTACGCCCCCAACCGCTCGCCCTACCGCTGCGAGTCGCCCGAAGGGCCGGCCTGGGGCGTCCAGGCGTTCGTCGAGTTCAAGCCCGGAGGCGAGCGCCACACCGCCCCGGCGGTCGCTTTCCGCGAGGAGGCCGGTCGGCTCGCCGGCCCGCCTCAGACCGCGACTCTGCTCATCGCCGTCCCGAAGAGCGCCACCTCCGTCGCGCTCTTCTTCAAGCAATGGACCGGCGGTGACCGGCCTTCGGAGGTCTGGGACAGCAACTGGGGGCAAAACTACACCTTCGAAGTGGCGCGCCCCTAGCCAGGCTCCAGATCCCGGGCCCCAGGGACTGCAGTACCCGGAGCCTGGGGTCTGGAGTCTAAGGCAACCCTCGTTGGTTCCGGCTCGTCCGGGTTAGGGTCTGGAGCCAGAAGTCTTGGGGGCCATTGACCCCCGCGTCCGCGCGCCGAGAGTTCTAGAGGCTACTTGGCCGCCGTGTACTTCTCCGGCTCGGCCTCGAAGCTCGGCTTGCAGTGAGGGCAGCAGAACACGTAGGTCTTGCCGTGGTACTCCGCCTTGACCGTGTCGGCGGTGACGGTGAAGACCTCGCCTGAGACTGGGCATCGGGCCTGCGTCCCCACGGCCGGCATGCCGTCGAAGGCAACCGGGGCGGCGGCAGCGGCCGGCTGGGCCGCTGGGCTGGCGGGGGCGGCGGCTTTGGTCGAGGCCGCTGGCGTGCTGCATGCGGTGAGCGCGGCGAAGGCCGCGGCTGCCACTGCTGCCGGTCTGAACATGCGAGAAGCTCCTTTGAGAGTGGGCCGCGGCAGTGCGGCCACCCTCAAGGCCATAGCACGAAACGGCGCCGCCGCGAGCCCATCGCCGCAGGCGGTCACTCCAGGTGGAGCTCGGCCCACACCGGGGCGTGGTCGGAGGGCTGCTCCCCCTTGCGCGCGTCTCGGTCGATGTCGCAGGCGCGGCAGCGCTCGGCGAGCGCGGGGCTCAGGAGCAGGTGGTCGAGCCGCAGGCCGCGGTTGTGCGCAAAGGAGAGCATCCGGCAGTCCCGCCCCGAGTAGCGGCCGGGCTCGTCGCGGTGCACGTCCGGTGCGCGCGCTGCCAGCCAGGAGAGCAGTCGCTCGAGGCGGGCCCGGACGGAGTTGACGTTCCAGGTCGCGAGGAGCGTCGCGCTCGGGTCAGCCGTTCTCCTGGGCGAAGCGCTCCATGAAGGAGACCAGCCTTTGGACGTGGCCCACGCCCACCGCGTTGTAGAGCGAGACCCGGATGCCGCCGGTGAGGCGATGGCCCTTGAGCCCGACCATGCCCTCGCGCTTGGCCTCGTCGACGAACTTCGCGTCCAGGGCCTCGTTGGGGAGCCGGAAGACGACGTTCATGAAGGAGCGGCTCTCCTTCTCCACCGGCGCCTTGTAGAAGCCCGGCAGGCGGTCGAGCGTGTCGTAGAGCAGGCCGCCTTTCTCGCGGTTCATTCGCCCCACCGCCTCGATGCCGCCCAGGCCCTTGAGCCAGAGCAGGACGTTGCGCATGAGGTAGATGGCGAAAGTGGGCGGCGTGTTGTACAGCGAGTTCGACTTGGCGAAGGTCGAGTACTTGAGCATCTTCGGCAGGTCTTTGCGCTCGCGCTCCGCGAGGAGCTGCTTCTGGGCGATGACCACCGTGAGACCCGAGGGCCCGATGTTCTTCTGCGCCCCGGCGTAGATGAGCCCGAACCGGCGGACGTCCAGCTTGTCCCAGAGGATGTCGGAGCTCATGTCGGCGACGAGCGGGACCTTGCCGGCGTCGGGGAAGGCGTGCCACTGCGTGCCGAACAGCGTGTTGTTGCTGGTGAGGTGGACAAAGGCCGCGCCGGGGTCGAGGTGGAGCTCCTCGGGCTTGGGGATGCGCGTGAACCGGCCGTTCTCCTCGGTGGTGGCGGCCACGCGGACCTTCCCGACGTTAAGCGCCTCGTCCACCGCCACCTTCGACCAGTGGCCGGTGACCAGGTAGTCCGCGCTCTGGCCGGGGTGGAGGAAGCAGAGCGGCACCTGGGCGAACTGCATGTGCCCGCCGCCCTGCATGAAGAGCACGTCGTAGCCGTCGGGGATGGAGAGGAGCTCGCGCAGGAGCGCGATGGCCTCGTTGTGAACCGCCTCGTACACCGGGCCGCGGTGGCTGTGCTCCATGATGGACATGCCGCTGTCCTGGAAATTCAGCAGCTCGTCGCGCGCTCGCTCGAGCGCCGGGAGGGGCAGCGCTGCGGGGCCGGGGTTGAAGTTGATGACGCGCATGGCGGACTCCGATCAGGGAAGGTTCGACGGCGCCTTCCGGGTGGGGAGGGGGCGTGAATTTCGCTCTAAAGAGAGGCGACTGCAAGAGGGCCTTGGGTGGGGATTGGGGCGGCGAGGGTGGATGGGTGGCGAAGGCCGGGAGACGGGGCCCGGCGACGGGCGGCCTCTCGCGCGCGGCTATAGCCGCGGCGCCGTGGGCCACTAATCCACCGGCCGGACCCGGAGGCTCGCGGCGCGGCCGAGCAACAAATTCAGGTTCTCCTTCTCCCAGGTCAGCGCCCTCGCGTACTCCGGGTAGCGGCGCTCGCGCGCGCGGAACTCCGGCCCGTGGTGCTGCTTTCGCGACCCGGTGTCCTTGCCCGGCACGGCCTGGTGGAGCATCTCGTGGAAGACGATGTACTCCACGAAGAACAGCGGCACCTCGGGCCGGTCGAGCGACGGGTGGATGCGGATGGTCCGGGTGAGGTGGTCGTAGACGCCCATGCGGATGGTGCGTCGCCGGCGCCCGGGCCCGGCGCGCCCCCAGCCGATCCGGGCGTCGATGGCGCCCTCGAAGAACCGCCCGTTGAGCCGCTCGAAGATGGCCTGCAGGTCGTACTGCCGGCCGCGGCTGCAGAGGCGGGCGCCGGCTCGGCCGCCTTCGCCCACGCGGATGTCCGACGAGTGCTGGCGCACGTAGGCGTCGATGACCGCGCCGGCGGCGCGCGCCCCCCGGCCGGCGTAGTCGCCGATGGCGCGCAGGACCTCGTCGGGCGCCTCCAGGAACATGTGGTGCACGCGCAGGACCAGCAGGTCGCGCACGCGCCGGAAGGAGAGCATGGTCGAGCGGTTGTCGGTGACGTAGAGCCGCACCGGCCGGTCGAGCTGCGCGGAGATGCCGCGGGCGATGGACGACGCGCGCTGCTCGAGGACCGGCCGCGCGGGCAACGGGGCGCGGCGAGCGGACCGGGCCGAGGGTGTCAGCTCGAGCTCGAACGGGTGCTCGTCGGGCAGCTCCACCGTCTCCGGCGAGGGCTCCTCGGGCGGGGCGCTGGGAACGGCCTCGGCGGGAGCGCTGCGACGCGCGCGCGGGGCATCGGCCGCCCCGTCGCGGGGGGAGCTGGAAGAGATAGGGAGCTCGAGTTGCTGAGCGCGCACGAGCCGGAGCATAGACGGCCGGCGAGGCTTTTCTCCAGAGGCGCGATGGGACGCCCACTCGGGCGGCCTTGGCGAGCCCGCTTCCTCGGCCGATGGGCGAGGGCGCGCGCCTGCCCCTATTCTTGGAAGGGCGACGAGGCTCCCCGTACAATTCAGGGGTCCCCTCTGCCGCGAGCGCGAGGCCGCCCTGAACGCCATGAATCCAGCCGACTTGACCGAGCGCGAGCCCTACCAGCCCATCCCCTCTGCGGCCCGCCGCGCGTCCTTCGCCCCTCCGCCCATGGAAGTCACCGAGGACCTGCTCCGCGCCCTGCCCAAGACCGACCTCCACTGCCACCTCGACGGCTCGCTGCGGCTCAAGACCATCCTGGAGCTCGCCGACCAGCAGAAGGTGAAGCTCGCGGCCTCCGACGAGGCGGGCCTCGCCAAGGCGCTCCATATGGGCGAGGTCTGCAAGAGCCTGGAGGACTACCTGGTCGCGTTCGACCTGACGCTCTCGGTGATGCAGACCGAGGAGGCGCTCTACCGCACGGCCTACGAGCTGGCCCTGGACGCCGCGGCGGAGAACGTGCGCTACCTCGAGGTGCGCTACTCGCCGGCCCTGCACCAGCAGAAGGGTCTGAAAATGACCGCCATCGTCGAGTCGGTGCTGGAGGGGCTGCGCGCCGCCAAGCACAAGACCGGCATCAAGAGCGGGGTCATCATCTGCGGCATTCGCCACATCAACCCGCAGACGTCCATCCGCCTGGCCGAGCTCGCCGTGGCGTACAAGAACAAGGGCGTGAAGGGCTTCGACTTGGCCGGCGCCGAATACGACTTCCCGGCCAAGGACCACAAGGCGGCCTTCCAGCTCATCTTGAACAACAACGTCAACTGCACCTGCCACGCGGGCGAGGCCTACGGGCCGGAGTCCATCGCCCAGGCGCTGCACATGATCGGCGTGCACCGCATCGGGCACGGGACGCGGCTGCGCGAGGACGGCGACCTGCTCAACTACGTCAACGACCACCGCATCCCGCTCGAGGTCTGCGCCAGCTCCAACGTCCAGACCGGCGCGGTGCCCAGCCTGGCGAGCCACCCCATCCGCTTCTACTTCGATTACGGAATGCGCGTGACGGTGAACACCGATAACCGGCTCATCACTGATACCACCGTGACGAAAGAGCTCTGGCTCCTCCACAAGCATTGTGGCTTCGCCTTGGAGGACCTGGTCGTCATGATCGTCAGCGGGTTCAAGAGCGCGTTCCTGCCCTACAAGGAAAAGGCGGACGTGCTCCGGCAGGTCAACTCCGAGATCGAGGCGACGCTGCAGCGCTTCCGCGGCGGGTTGCAGGAGGTGCCGAAGGACGGGGTGAGGCCGGCGAGCGGCGGGTAGGGCGAAGGCCGATGCGATGGGCGCTCGGCCCCAGAGTCGGGCAACCGCAGAGGTCGTCGCCACCTACTGCCCAGGCCTTTCGGCAGAAGTCAGGCAGGCGCTCGGCCGCACCGTCGCGGCCATGGTCGCTGCGTGGTCAGGCCTTCGCCAACGGGTTTCGCCAGCGCAGGCCCGTGAAGCGAGCGAAATCGGCGTCGTTCGAGTGCAGCTCGCACTGATACTCGACCGCCAAGGCGGCGAGGTGCGCGTCGGTCGTGAGATTCCCCGCCACTCCCAGCTCGGCCAGGAAGCGGTCGACCAACTGGAGGTGTCGAGGACCCGGCTCGAGCACCTCGACGTTCGCGCGGTCGAGCCAGGCTCGGACGTGCGCGACCGCGCGCTGCGGGGCGAGCGGGTTCACCAGGACCGACGAATGCGTCATCAATCGAATGAAGCCCAGGCTCACCGCCCAGGGCAGCCCGACGGCTTCGGACGAGCTGAGGAGCGCCTCCCACCATTTTCGTGCGCCCGCATGCTCGCGCGCGTCGCGGTTGTACGCGTAGACCAGCAGGTTGATGTCCGGGAGGATCACCGACGGGAGCCGGCCTCTCTGGCGAAGTCATTCGCCTCGAGCTGATCGACGAGCTGGCCGAGCTTCGTCTGGTCGACCCCCGGGCGGAACCCGCCCGCGTGGGGCTCCACGACGAAGGGCTTCGAGCTCACGTCGCGCTCCTGAGCCGCGAGCCCCCGCCTCAGGACCTGGTCCAGCGTTGCCTTGAACGAGCAGCCGCGCCGGTGCGCCAACTTCTTGAGCTTGGCGGCGACGTCCGATTCCAACGTGACGGTCGTGCGCATGGAAAGCATCATGATGCTCGTCATCGATGCGGTCAACGCAGCAGCGGGCGCCGCCAAACCTCTGGAGCCGACCCGGCGGCCGATGCTCGGCTGGCTCCTCACCCCCTTCGCCCACCACCTCCGGCGGGCGGGCGCGCCTGACCTAAGCGACGGGGCCAGCGTCTGCCGGACAATCGGCCGAGCCGCTTCCCGCCCGGGTCTTCGGATCCCGGCGCTAGAACGTGTTTCGGGGCCCCGCTTGGCTCTCTCGCGGGACGGGCCGGCCCTGCTCCTCCTCGTCGACCAGTGGCCCCCCGAGTGCAACCTCGACAATCGGCGCCCACCAGCGCTCGACGCATAGCCTGGCTCGAAAGTGGGCTCCTGACTGAGCGGCGCTTCGCTCGAGGCGCTCGACGACGCGCGCTCGCAGAATTCGGCAAAGGCGCGGGGTCCAGCGCTCGCTCGCCCTGGCGGACAGGGCCGCAATCGCAGCTCCCTCGGCATTCCTTACGGCAATCCATCCGCCGGCGTCGACGAGATCTACCGGCTCGCCCACTCGCAGGCTGCGCAGCCACCCGTGAATCGGGTCTTCGGCAGGCCGGCGCCCCGCGAAATCGAGGAAGAGGTCCTTGGGCCCGATGCGCTCAAGCGCCTTTGGATCATCGGGCGCCGCGGCTCGGCTCGGCGACCGCTCATCCAGGATTCGCTGGATCGCTTGGACGTCGATTCGGCGATGAAAGACCACGGAGGGAGAGCCCTGGGGGAGCTCCGTTTTCGGGCCGATGAAGCGGTCGTCCAGGCACAGGATGAGGTCGGCGCGGCCGGCTCTTCGCAGGCGCTCGAGCTTCGATGCGAGATATTCGGGGGTCCAATAGCCGACAATCTCCAGGAGCCAGCGGCGGGCCGGATCGCGCCGGTCGACCAGGGCGAAATCGGGGAAGAGCCACGTCCCGTCCACGGCGATGGGCTCGGGCTCGCGCACGACATCCCAATCGGTCGCGGCGCGGGCGAAGTCGCGGGCGAAGCGCTCCTCGAGCTTGCTGTCGAACCGCCGAGGGGCGTCCCCGGGCGGAAAGATCGGGTCGCCGCTGGCGATGCGCACCGTCCTCGGCCGGCCGTGCAGAGCCAGGCGCGCCCTGATCGCGAAGCGGTCGGCGCCGCGCAGAGTGGGGACGATGGACGCGAGGGCGCGCCCGTAGAGCGTCGTGTGCCGGAAGAGCGCCAAGGGGCCGGAGACCTCGATGCGCACGCCGCCCGCGGCCGGCCGCACCGTGCAGAGCAGGCGCTGGAGCAGGATTTGGCGCACGACGGCGCGGGAGCTTCCGCCCAGGTCGATCTCCAGCGAGCCCGAGGCGCGCAACAGCCCTTGCGCCAGGGCCAGGTTCGCCTCGAGCGCCAGCGTCCGCGCGTCGGGAGGGGCCGAGCCCGGCGCGATTCTCCGCTCGCTCGACACGTCGGAGTAGAGCGCCGCGGCCAGCGACTCCGGCGCGGCGCAGAGCGGCTTCGCAGAGGCCGCGAGGACGGCCTCCCGGTCGAAGGCCCCGGCATCTCGCCTGCGCTGGGCCTCGAGGAAGACGGCGAGCCTCCTCTCGCGCGCCGTCGGGCGGGTGGAGGCGGGCTCGGAAGCGCAGCGGGCCGAGAGCAGGGAGGCGACCCTGCGCTGCCGGCCGAGCGGGCAGGGGGCGCGCAACGGCTCGGCGGCGCGCGCGCTCCACTCGCGCAGGGTTCGCCCCTCGAATCGCCGGAGCTCGTCCAGGAGCGCCTCGAGCCAGGGGTAGTCCTGGGGCCCGAGCCACGCCGGCACCCACTCGCTCGAGGTGGAGACGAGCTCCAGCGGATCAGCCGGCGACAAGCGCCCTCCGGCGCAGGCCCGCCTGAGCGACTTCGTGCGTGTCCCGCGAGACGAGCTCGAAGACGAGCGCCCGCTTGCCTTCGCTCGGCCGTAGGACTCGCCCCACCCGCTGGATGAACTCCCGCTTGCCCTGCGTGCCGCCGACGAGGATGGCCACCTCTGCCTCGGGCACGTCCATTCCCTCGTTGAGCACCCGCGCGCTCACCAGCGCGCGCAGCTCGCCTCGGGCGAAGCGGGCGAGGAGGTCCGCGCGCTCGGAGCGCCCGATGTCGCAGGTCAGGGCGGGAATGAGGTGCGCCCGGGCGATGGCGAAGGCCGTCGCCGTGTTCGCCGCGAAGATCAGGGTGCGCGACCGCGCGTTTCGCGCGAGGAGCGTTCCGACGGCCTCTCGCTTGGCGCGCGTGAAGGCGAGCATCGAGCGGGATTCGCGCCAGGCGGCGAGGGCGCGCCGGCCCTCCTCGGTGCGATTGGCAAAGGCCACGAAGTCGTTCCAACAGGCGCCCGGGGCGCGCTCGAAGAACTCCTCGACGGCGGGGCGATAGGCGCGGACCTCCCGGTCGTAGGCTTTGCGCTCGTGGGCGTCGAGGGGGAGCGACAGCGTGAGCAGCTGAAAGGGGGCGAGGTACCGGCCCGCGAGCTCCTGGACGGTCGAGCGAAAGACGACGCTTCCGATCAAAACGTCACAGCGCGCCTGCCGAAAGTCGCCCTCGGCAGGGGTGGCGGAGAGCCCGAGCCGGAAGCCCGCGAGGCTCATCTCGAGGCACTCGTCGCCGGCGCCGCCGCCGAAGTGGTGGGCCTCGTCGACGACGAGCAGGTCGAAGCGGTTTCCGAGGAGCTCGCCGTGGCGCAGAGCGCTGGCGTAGGTCGCGACCGAGACCGGGGCGAGCGAGCGCTCGCCGTCGCCGAATCGGCCGACCTCGCGCAGGCCGGCGGCGCGCAGAGCGTCGGTCCACTGGTCGAGCAGGACGCGGGTGGGGAGGAGGCAGAGCGCGCAGGCGCGGGTCCTGGCGATGGCCGCGATGGCGATCCGCGTTTTGCCCGCGCCGGTCGGAAGCGCGAGGACCCCGCGCCGGCCGGCGAGCTCCCACGCGGCGAGCGCGGCCTCCTGGTACGGGCGAAGCTCAGGCGCGGCCAGGTCGGGAGGATCTCCGGCCGGTTGGCGCGCGCGATCCACGGTGGACGGGTCGGCCGCGAGGAGCTCGCCATGCAGATAGGCCGGCGCCCGCCACGCTCCGACGCGCGGATCCCACCGCACGCCGGGAAGGCCCTCGGGGCACGGCGGGCCGCGCACGAGGAGGGTGCCGCGATCCCAGGTGAGCTCCACCATGGCCGCGCACGGGAGCAGGTGACGTGCCAGCGCAAAGCCCAAGGCTGCGCGGAAGCTCCCGCTGGGCATCGAGAGGGGGCGTGGCGCTGGAGCGGGGCGGCAGGAGTATTGCGGCGAGGCGATTGCGCCGCCGCGGAACGTTCCAGCTCGAGGCACCTTCGCCGATCGCTCTACGACGGCGCCAAGGCGGTGGCGCTGACGCCGATGGAGGTGAGGAAGCGGCGGGCGGCGATCGTTCCGCCGCCGAGGCGACACACGGTGAGGTGCTTCGGAGTGCTCGCGGGGATCGGCGTTCTTCTCGGCTCGCTCCTCAGACTCGCGCGCTGCGCGCGGCGTGCGCGTGCACGCGGCGCTGACCCTTCAGTCGCAGTTGGGCATCCCAGAGATCGACCGCGGTCTGCAGATTCATCCACAGCTGGGGAGTGGTCCTGAACTCCTTCGCGAGAAGAAGGGCCGTATCCGCGGTGACGGACCTGCGGCCGTTGAGGATGGCGTTGAGGCGCTGAAGCGACATCTTGAGGCGCCGCGCCAAGGCCACCTGAGTCAACTTCTTCGGGCGCATGAACTCCTCGCGGAGAATCTCCCCTGGAGTGGTCGGGCGGCGACGAGTTGGAAGCATGGGTTCTCCTCAGTGGTAGTCGACGATCTGAACGTCGTAGGCGTTGCTCTCGCCGAATCGAAAGATCACTCGGTACTGGTCGTTGATCCGGATGCTCCAGAAACCAGCGAGGTTTCTCTTCAAGGCCTCCAGGCAGTTCCCAGGCGGTGCGGCCAGGTCCTTCACGCTCGAGGCCGCATCCAGGTACGACAGCTTGCGCTGAGCTACTCCCCACAGGTGCTTTGGCAGCGTGGCCCGAGCCGCCCGCGAGGAGATGCCAGAGTCGATATCTGCGGTCCCCTGGTCGCCGAAGCTCTGGATCATGAAGAATGGTCACACTTGCACACCTGGTGTGCAAGTTCCATCTGCCGCGGAGCCGCCGACATCCGCTCAGGCAGCAGTGAGGCGCCGGTTCAAAAGGTGAGGGCGCAGGAATGCTGCTCCGAGGTCCATGCCGCCTCGGTCTTGCGTCACCGGCGCTCGCCCTGTTCGAGCTCCTCGACTCCTCGCGCTCGCCCGGCGCAGGCGCGCCGCCGAGCCGCGAGCCACCGCTCGACCGACGCGCGCTCCTGCCCCGTCCCCCCGCCCGCCGAAGAAGCTTGCGCCCGGCGCGATTTGCTTCGATGACTCACCCCCATGAGCCGCATCTACCGACACCTCCCCTCCGAGGGCACCCGCGTCGGCCTCGCCTTCTCCGGCGGGCTCGACACCCGCGCCGCGGTGGCCTGGATGGCGAAAAAGGGCATCGAGGTCCACGCCTATACCGCGGACCTCGCCCAGCCCGACGAGAAGAGCCCGGCCGACATCCCGGCCATCGCCCTGCGCCACGGGGCAAAGGGCGCTCGCCTCATCGACTGTCGCGGCGCGCTGGCCCGCGAGGGGCTCGCCGCCATCCAGTGCGGCGCCTTCCATCTCTCGGTGGGCGGGAGGCGCTACTACAACACGACCCCGCTCGGCCGCGCGGTGACCGCGACCGCCATCGTGCGGACCATGCGGGAAGACGGCGTCCGCGTCTTCGGCGACGGCAGCACGCACCGGGGCAACGACATCCAGCGCTTCTACCGGTACGGCCTGCTGGTCGACCCGGAGCTGCGCATCTACAAGCCATGGCTCGACGAAGCCTTCGTCTCCGACCTCGGCGGCCGGCTCGAGATGTCCCGGTTCCTCGAGTCCATGGGCCTGCCCTACGCGATGAGCGCAGAGAAGGCCTACAGCACCGACTCGAACCTGCTGGGGGCGACCCATGAGGCCAAGGACCTGGAGCGCCTCGACCGCTCGATGAAGGTGGTCGAGCCCATCATGGGCGTCGCCCACTGGAAGAGCGGAGTCCGGGTCGACGCCGAGGAGGTGACCCTCACCTGGGAGAAGGGCGTCCCCACGTCCATCAACGGGCGGCGGATGCCGTCGCTGGCCCTGCTCTTCCTCGAGGCCAACGCCATCGGCGGGCGACACGGGTTCGGGATGAGCGACCAGATCGAGAACCGCGTCATCGACGCCAAGAGCCGCGGCATCTACGAGGCGCCGGCCATGGCCCTCCTCTCGTACACCTACGAGCGGCTGGTGTCCGCGGTGCACAACGAGAACACCTGCGACCTTTTGGCCGTCCTCGGCCGCCGCCTCGGCCGCCTCCTGTACGAGGGCAAGTGGTACGACCCCGAGTCGATGTTGATGAAGGAGGCGCTCGTCCGCTGGGTCTCGACCGCCATCACCGGCGAGGTGACGTTGGAGCTGAGGCGGGGCGACGACTGCACCATCCTCCGGACCGAGGCGGCCCAAGCGTCCTACGCTCCGGAGGCTCTGTCGATGGAGAGGACCGAAGGCGCCTTCTCCCCCGAAGATCGAATCGGCGCCCTCGCGCTGCAGGACCTGAGCGTCTCGGCCAACCGCAAGCTTCTCCTCCACTGCGCCCAAGGCCTCGGTCCGGTCGGTAGCGCGCCCCTCGAGGAGCTGCAGGGCGATTGAGAGGGGCAGGGCGGAGGTGGCCGCGCGGCCCGCCGAAGCGGACCGCCTGAAAGGCCCTTGCGAACGGCGCCGCTCCGGAGTCTTCTTGCCCGCTCGCGCGCCGCCGAAAGAGGCGCGCCCTGACGATGACTTCGACCCTCCCAGGCGCACCGCCCCCCTCCGAGGAGCCCGCCCCCGACGCCGCGGGCGATCCCTTCCAGGCCCTCCAGGCCGCGCTGCGCTCGGGCGCTCGGACCCTCTCGCTCACAGGCCTCAAGGGCGCCGCCCGCGGCTACGTCCTCGCCCGGCTCGCGCGCTCGGGCGAGGGGCCCTTCGTCTGCGTGACCGCCGACGACGAGGCGGCCGAAGCGCTCGCCTCGGACCTGCGCTTCTTCCTGGGCGCCGGGTCGCGCGAGCAGCCGTCGGTGCTGCAGCTCCCCGCCGACGTCCAGCTCCCCTACGACGCCGTCTCGCCCGACCGCCGAGTCCTGTTCGAGCGGCTGGCGGCGCTCTTTCACCTCTCGCAGCGCACGCCCGCGCGCGCCCTGGTGCTCTCGGCGCGCGCGCTCTCGCGGCGCTACCTGCCCCCCGCGGTCCTCGAGGCAAAGAGCGAGATCCTGGGGCCGAACCAGGAGCTCGACCGCGACCGGCTCGCCGCGAAGCTCGTCGCCATGGGCTACCAGAGCGCCCCGGTGGTGGAGGACGCCGGCACCTTCGCCGTGCGGGGCGCCATCCTCGACGTCTGGTCGCCTTTGTCCGAGAAGCCGGTGCGCGCCGAGTATTTCGGCGACACCATCGAGAGCCTGCGGCTGTTCGACCCGGAGAGCCAGCGGACCCTGGGCGCGCTCGAGTCGCTCCTGTTGTGCCCGGCGCGCGAGGTGCTCTTCGACGACGCGAGCCGCTTAGCGGGCGTCGAGGCGGTGCGCGAGGCGGCCGAGGCCGTCAACCGGCCCTCGTCGAAGGTGCGCGAGCTCCTCGACGCGGTTCAGGAGGGCCGCCTCGTCTTCGGGCTCGAGGCGCTCTTTCCGGGTTTCTTCGGGAAGAAGCTCGCGAGCCTTTTCGATTACCTCGTGAAGTGGGCGCCGGAGCCGGTCTTCTTCCTGGACGACCCGGTCGCCATTGAGCGCGCGCTGGCGGCGCAGGACGAGGAGCTGACGCGCGAGTTCGCGGCGTCGCGCGCGCGGGAGGAGCTCGCTTTGGAGCCCTCCGCCCATTACCTGGGCCAGGACGAGGCCCTCGGCGCGCTCGCCGAGCGGCGGCAGGTGAAGAGCCACGCGGTGCACGTGGGCGGCGAGGCCGAGAAGCCCATCGCCTTCCACCACGGCGCCAGCGCGGCGCTGCGCCAGGAAATAGCCAGCCACCACGGAGAGCACGGCGCGCTGGCGCCGCTCGTCTCTCGCCTGGGCGCGTGGCGCGATGCCGGCGTCTTCGCCGCCATCGCCTGCGGCACCAGCGGCCAGGTCGACCGCCTCAAGCGGATGCTCCTCGACCGCGAGCTCTCGGTCCGCGCGCACGCGGGAGAGCCGTTCCCGGAGGAGCCGCTCTCGGCCCTGGAGTCGTCGGTCTGGGCGCACCTCTACACCGGGGAGATCTCCGCCGGCTTCGTCGACGCGCCGGGCGGCGTCGCGCTGCTCTCGGAGGAGGACATCTTCGGGCAGAAGAGCCGCAAGGCGGTCCGCCGGACGCGGGCCGACCTGCCGTTCGTCACCGCCTTTCGAGACCTCAAGGAGGGCGACCTCGTCGTCCACGTGGACTACGGCATCGGGCGCTACACCGGGCTCTCGAAGATGGTCATCCGCGGCGTGTCCGGCGACGTGCTCGTCCTCGAGTACGCGGGCAGGGACAAGGTCTACTTGCCGGTCGCGCGCCTGCGGCTCTTGCAGAAGTTCAACGGCGCCAACGCCGAGAACGTGGCGCTGGACAAGCTCGGCTCGGGGAGCTGGGAAAAGCGGAAGAAGGCGGTCAAGGAGCACCTGCTCAAGATGGCCGCCGAGCTCTTGAACATCTACGCCGCGCGCCGGGCGCACCCGGGGCACGCCTTCAAGCCGCCCGACGACTACTTCCGCCAATTCGAGTCCGACTTCCGGTTCGAGGAGACGCCGGACCAGGAGCGGGCCATCGACGAGGTCCTCAAGGACATGACGTCGCCGCGGCCGATGGACCGGCTGGTCTGCGGCGACGTGGGCTACGGCAAGACCGAGGTGGCGCTGCGGGCGACCTTCAAGGCGGTGCTCGACCAGAAGCAGGTGGCGGTGCTGGTGCCGACCACCGTGCTCGCCGCCCAGCACCTGCGCACCTTCCGCGAGCGATTCAAGGACTATGCGGTGACCGTGGAGATGATTTCGCGGATGCATTCGACGGAGCAGAATCGAGACATTCTGAAGCGGGCGGCCGAGGGCCGGGTCGACGTGGTCATCGGCACGCACCGGCTGCTCGCGGCCGACGTCTCGTTCAAGGACTTGGGGCTCGTGGTCGTCGACGAGGAGCAGCGCTTCGGGGTCGCCCACAAAGAGAAGCTCAAAAAATACCGGAGCCAGGTGGACGTGCTCACGCTCACCGCGACGCCCATTCCCCGCACCTTGCACATGTCCATGTCGGGCATGCGCGACATGAGCATCATCGCCACGCCTCCGGAGGACCGGAAGTCCATCCGCACCTTCGTCGTGAAGTTCGACGCCGCGCAGATCGCCGAGGCCATCCGCCGGGAGCTCGCGCGCGGCGGGCAGGTCTACTTCGTCCACAACCGGGTGCAGTCCATCCACGGCATGGTCGACTTCCTGAAGGAGCAGGTGCCGGAGGCGCGCATCGCGGTGGCGCACGGGCAGATGGGGGAAGGCGAGCTCGAGAAGGTGATGACCGAGTTCGTCGAAAGGGAGCACGACGTCCTGGTGAGCTCGAGCATCATCGAGAGCGGGCTCGACATTCCGAGCGCGAATACCATCATCGTGAATCGGGCGGACGCGTTCGGGCTCGCGCAGCTGTATCAAATCCGCGGGCGGGTGGGGCGAAGCCCGGAGCGCGCCTTCGCCTATCTGCTCGTGCCCGCCAAGAAGCCCATGACCAAAGACGCGGAGCGCCGGCTCGAGGTGCTGCAGAGCTTCACCGAGCTCGGCGCCGGCTTCTCCATCGCCAGCCACGATTTGGAAATCCGCGGGGCGGGCAACCTGCTCGGGCCGGATCAGTCCGGTCAGATCGCCGCGGTGGGGTTCGACCTCTACGCGCAGCTCTTGGACGAGTCGGTGCGCGAGCTCAAGGGTGAGGCGGCTCCGCCGCCGTTGGACCCGGACGTGACTCTGCCGCTGCCGGCGTACATTCCCGACGATTACGTGCCGGACATTCAGCTCCGGTTGAATCTCTACAAGCGGTTCTCGCAGATTCAGAACGACGACGAGCTGTCCGACCTGCGCGGCGAAATCCTAGACCGCTTCGGCGACATTCCCTTGGAGGTCGACAACCTCTCGGAGGTCATGGCCCTCAAGGCCGACATGCGCAAGCTGCGGCTGCGCACGCTGGAGAGCGGCCCTGGGCGCGTGGTGTTTTGGCTGGGCAACGAGGCGGAGCTCGACCCCAAGAAGCTCACCGGGCTCGTGCAGCGGTCGAAGGGCGCGTATCGGCTCACGCCGGAGATGAAGCTCGTGGCCGCGGTCGACCCGAAAGTGAAGGAGCCGCAGCATGTGATCGCCGCGTGCAAGCGCGTGCTTCGGGACTTGCTGGGCTGCCAGGTGGAGCGGCTTCTCAAGGTCGAGGGGATTGGGCCGAAGCTGCGGCGGTAGGGCACAGGCGTCTCGCCGGGGGGTCGGTTTTGCAGTCGCTATGACGCGCAAGAGTTGCGCAGGTCTCTTGCGCTACGTCGAGGGTGGAACATGAAGGCATCGAACCCCAGGCCGAGCCCGACGTAGCTTGATAATCCGAAGTGCCCTTGCTGAAGTCCACGAACCACGCGTTGCCGGTGGCGCCTCGGTAGATCGTGTTCGACCAGTAGGCTCCTGCCTGCGCGGACGGGAATGCTGTCGAATCGATCGTCGGGCCCGGTGGGGCAATGCGGTGGTCCACCAGGGACTCAAGTTGCGATATTGAGGGTAGCTGCCAGCCGGAAGTAAAGCCACCCAGGCCTGAGGTGTTTAGTTGAGCGCAGTAATTCTGGGCGTTGGTTTCGCTATATTGCGCCGCACTCGTCTGCTGCTGCCAAACGAGCCCGGTCTTGTTATCTAGTATCGTTCCGGTCCCCGGTGTGCTGTACTGGCCGCTTGGGGCGGCCGCCCGGGCGGCGGGTGCGGCGAGGCTGGCGACGCACGCTAGGATTGCTATCTTGAGGTCACTCATCAAGAATCTCCGTGAATGGCATGCCGAATGGAGCGACGCTCAGGGGCGCTGTGCGTTGCTCGTCGGGAATTCGTGCTGCTTGTATCCCGTGTCGTCAGTGGGTGGTAAGTCTGGGATTAGCGAACGCACCGAGCCCCAGAGTTCGTGCCGCGGGTGCCTACGGAATTTGGAGTCGGAAGCATACGGGGCGTGAAAACGGATCGCCTGGATGAGAAAGGCGGCGACGGTTGAAGTCGGCGAGGAAGGCATCGAGGGCGGCTCTCTCCGAGCGGTTGGCCGCGGGCGCGATGGTGACCGTGATGGCATTCTTGGATACGCGAATGTCGCCTGGGGCGGCGAAGACGTTCTGGAGCAGTCGTTTGGCTTCGGCGGGACTCTTCATGTTCGGAGCGAGGATGGTCGCCAGTTCTGCCTCGGCGTTTTGCGCCACGCACCGGAACGTGTCCACGAGCACTTTGTACTCCCGCGTGTGCTGCTTGAGCTTCCCTTGAAGATCAGTCGCCTCGATTGGCACCTTCTTCGGCGTCTGGCGGCGGGTTTTGACGACCTCGCGCTGATTCGCGCGGTTATCGGCAAGCGCTCGCTTCAGTGCGGGCCGGTCGGGGTGACCGGGGTAGATCTGCTGCAGCTGCAGGCGCAGCTTCTTCTCCCGCTCCCGCGCCTCGGCCAGCAGCTTGTCGAGGTCGATGCGTCGAGGGTTGGTCACCATCGTCCCGGCCGGCACGTCTTCGACCTGGCGCCCGTCGAGCTGGTTGATGCCCCAGCGCTCGACGCCGTGCCGGAAGGCGTTCTCCTGCCGCCAGCGCGTAAAGAGCGTCCGGCAGAGCCACTGGGCGGATTGCGTCGAGGACGCCACCACGTTTATCTGCACGTTGTCCGGCAGCAGGATGCGGATGCGGCGAACCCGGCCGCGCTCTGCGCCCAGGTTCATCTGGCCTCCCTGCACCATCACCTTGAGCTTCTCGCCGTCGCTCTCGCGCAGCGTCATGGGCCGGCCGTGGCGCCTGAACCACTCCCGGCGGAACTTCCGATATTTGGCGCGCTGATAGGTCACGAAATGCACGCCGTTGTCCCGCAGCCACTTCCACAGCCCAGGAAATGCCCCGGCCCGGTCGAAGACGAGCAGCAACGGCGTATCGTTTCCGAGCTTTTCGCGCAGAAATGGTACCCATGCCCGGACGGTCTCCGGCAGGCTGGCGTGCGGCGCCACCGGAATGAGCAACACCGGTCTTCCCTCGGCGTCGTGGACCCAATACTCCATTGCGCCTGGTACCGTGCACTTGCCCTGCATGCGCCAGACACGCCGCAGCTCGTGTTTCCCGGTGTAGGGCCGCGCGTGGTTGTCCAAGAAAAGTACCACCGGCTTGCCGTGCGGCGTGCGCTCTTTGGCCCCACGCAACAGCTCGCCCGAGACGTCCTTGAGCAACGGCTCGGAAGCGTTCCCTGCGCAGTAGCCTCCCAGCGTCCGCCGCACCCACGTCGCCGAGGGCGCCGCGTCGGCCAGCATCATCGCGGCGGTCGAGCTCGTGGCCAGCCGCCGCACGCCCTCGACGCAACGGCCGCCAATCGCCAACGTAGACAGCACCGCATCGACGGCCACTCGCAGAGGCCGCCCCCGAGGCTTGCGGCGCTCGCGGCTGCGCAGGTGCACATACAGGCCGAGAGACGCAATCGTCACCAGCAAAAGCCAGGCGCCGACGTGCTGCACGCCCTTCGAAGAGAACGGAGCGAGCTCACCGATCTCCGCGACCATCCCTTCGGTCTCCGGAAAGGCGGGTTCGGCTATGGGCGCTGCGCGCGCGATGCGCTCGCTTATCTCGTTTCTCGGCGCCCGAATCGGCGGCACCTCGTCGCTCTTTGCTGCGGCAACCGTCGACGGGTCCGCTGCTGCGCCCTCGCTCACCGCTGGAGCGGCTTCGTCCGCGCTTTGCGGACTCGCAGAGGACTCGCCTGCCGATACCATCGGCTTTGGCGCCCTTTCTGCCGGCGCGGTGATATCGAGCGGCAACGCCGTCTGCTGCGCAGGCTTGGGCATCCTTGCCTGCTTCTGCTTCCACAGCCGCCGGTATTTCTCGACCGTACCGTACTTCGCCTTCCCGGCAAGTGCGCCGGCCACCTCGCTGGTGCTCTTGCCCTGCATAAACAAGCGCTCCATCTGCCGCCGCAGCGCGGGCTCGATCGCCCGCCCACCCTTGTGATGCGGCTCGGGGCTGGCGAGCACTGCGCTCAGGCCCTTTTCTTCGAAAAGCCGCCGCTGCAAGCGCAGCGTCTCCGACGACACCTCGAACGCCTTGGCCAAGTCCTCGAAGACGATCGTGGGATCTGCAGCGAGCTGGACCATCAGCGCGTTGCGAATGCGCTGCTCACCCGGCTCCCACGACCCAACCCGCTGGCTCGCGATCACCACCGTGCGCTTCTCGCCCTCGCGCACCACACAGCCGTACCTGGCGAACCAGACCACCGTGGGCCGGATTACTCCCGCCATCCCGGGCAGCGTAGGCGCCTTCTTTCGCGACCTCGACTTGGGCGTCGTCATGCCAGGATGAACGTTCGAAGGGGTCCCGCATTCCCAAGTCGCATCTGTCCGGCTCTGCGCAAGACCACCCTAGCAAATCCGCGGACCTACGTTGCTGCTCCCGAGCGACTCGCACGAACTCTGGAGCCCAGTGTTTAGTTGTCGTGACGGTGGTGTCGTTGAGCAGTTGGCCTGTTCCAAAGTGGACCATCGACGCATAGCCCGTGTTGCCGGCGAGCGGCGTGGAGGTCCAGAACCAGTCGCCGGTAGCCGGCGAATTTCCGAATGAGAACTTCTGCGGAACGATGATGGCGGGGTTGGCAGAATAGTAGTACACAATGCTCAACAGTTCTATGGCAGTCGGCAACCGCCAGTTGCCCCCGGACAAGGAGAGGGTGAGGCAATAGGTATTTGCGTCTTGCCAAGCCATCGCGCTGTCCGAAACCCCGTACTGCCACATGAGTCCAGTAATGTTGTCGAGGACGGTGCCGTCGCCTATCACGGAGTAGGACCATTTAGTTTCTTTCATCGGCCAGTCTGCCCATTCCCAGTCCCAATGGCACACCGGGGCGGCGCAGAGCAGCCCCTGCTCGCAGTCGCTGTCGGCCGCGCACTTGGTGTTGCACTGCGCGATCGATGTATTGCAGGAATAGACTCCACAATCGCCAGTCTTTGTCGAAGAGACCGTCGCGCACTGACCGGCGCTGTTGCAGTGTGCTTCGAAGACGCTTCCGCTGCTGTTGCATGCGGTTCCGCAGAATGAAGTTCCATTGGTGGCGCATGCGCTGGTGAGTGAAGAACCAGAGCTCGCGAGGATTGCCTCTTTGTGGGCGTCGGTGGAGTCGCTCGAAGGTCTGCAGGCTCCCTGCCCGTCGCAGCTGGTCCACCACTGCGTGGCCTGACACGCTCCGTCGGCGCAGTCGTTTCCTATGGTGCAGTAGGCGGTCTTGCTAACAGTTGTGATTGCATTCGAGGCGCAAATGGACCCCGACGGAACGGGAGCGGTCGTTTGCTGCTGCGAGCAGGCGTAGGTTGTGCCTTCGCAGAGGCGAACAGACGTGGTGCTTGTGCATTGCCCGTTACACGTTACGGTGGTTGAGGCTTGGCTTTGGCATTCGCCATCCGGGTCAGTTCCCGCTTTCGTTGGCGCACAATGCCCGGTGCCTGCGGTAGAGTTGCTGTCGCACCGTTGACAGGTCCGGTCGTTGCACGCCGAGTCGCAGCAGACGCCGTCGGAGCAGTAGCCGCTCGCGCATTGATTGCTGGCCGTGCAACTGAGGCCGAGACTCCTTGAGCCGCCGTCGCCAAGGTTGCCGGCATACCCGGCGTCATCTGGGCTCCCGCCGTCCCCGAGGGTGCCGCCGTCGCCGAGGGTGCCGCCGTCGCCGAGGGTGCCGCCGTCGCCGAGGGTGCCGCCGTCGCCGAGGGTGCCGCCGTCGCCGAGGGTGCCGCCGTCGCCGGCGTCGCTCAGGTCGTCTTCTACCGTGCATACACCTCGGTAGCAGACGAGGGGTGCCTTCTTCTGAAATTGCTGGCAGTCGGAGTCGACGTTGCACAACCCAGGAATTGAGTCGTTACAAGCAATGAAAAGAAGCGCTGCCGCCACTGCGGTGCGTTTCATGAGCGCCCTCCCGTTCAGTCGCCTTGGTTCGCTCTTAACAAAACCTTAGTTAGTCTGCACTATCGCGGCAGAACGGTGTAGTCAAGTCGCCTCCAGCTGTGAGCGGCCGCGGTGATGCGCCTGAATTCCGTTGCGTGGCGTGGTTGGTAGGCCTACCGCGCCACCCATCGAATGGCCTTCGCGTCCACGTCCGTCCAATAGACGCGGGTGGAGGTTAGGGTGATGGCCCACGGCCGCCCGGTGGCGAGCAAGTAGGGGCTTCCGCCCTGAGGCAGCGCCCAAATCTCGCCCTTGTCGTAGTCGGACCAGACCACGCCCTCGTCGTCGGCGGCGATGTCCATCTGCGTCTTCGCGCCTGCGCCATGGACGACGCGCCACGGCGGGGTGGTGTTCGGATACCCGGTCGTTCGGCCGGTCCAGATGGAGCCGTCGGTCATGTCGGCGAAATAGACCTCTAGCGCAGCCTCCGCGTCGGCGCCAGTGGTCGCCCGCGCCGTGACGCGGTCTGGCCGCGGGGCCGTTGAGAGCGTGCTAAAGTCGATGCCGCCGCCGTAGACGATGTCAAAGTAGTTGGCGGCATCGCCCGCCAGCCTGTCGACCCCGGTCCGCTCGCCAGTCCACAGAAAGCCGGCACCCGCGCCGAGGGAGTAAAAGGTGTCGTCGCCGCTGTTAATTCCAAGGGAGCTTCCGGAGTAGCTCTCCACGTCGATCAATCCGCCCCCTGAAGGAGGATAACGAATCGCCGATACGAACCAATTCGGCGTCAGCTCCAAGCCCACCAAGGTCGCGTAGCTGCCCTGCCCGCCACCCAGATTGCTCATCGTCGCCGGCGACTGCGTCGGGTCGACGAGCCAGGCCATCGGCCCATCAATGTCGCTGGTCCCGCCCACCGCGACCATCTCGGTCCCCGTCGTCGCGCGCACCCAGCTCGCGTGCCCGAGCCCGCTCACATCCACCTGCTGCGCTCCGCTCTTGAAGCCGAGGTAGTGCAGCGCGCCCTTGGGCGTCACCCCGCCGGCCACGGGTGGGTCGGTCGCCCAGACGTACGCGGTGGGCGTTAGTGCAAGCCCGCGCGGCGCCGCGCCGGTGCTCGCCACCGCGGTGCCGGTGTCGCACAGCCCGTTGTTGCAGGCCTGCCCCTCCTCGCACGCGTGGCCCTGCGTGCCGCAGTTCTCCGGATCGGACGGGACGGAGGCGTCCGACGCGTCGGACGGAATGGAGGCATCAGATGCGTCAGACGCGATGGACGCATCAGACGCGTCCGACGGGATGGACGCGTCGAATGCGTCAACCGAGGCGGCACAACCATGGTTCGGGTCTCCGTCCGCGGCGGCGAGCCCGGAGGCGCACTGCACGCCGCAAACGCCGCTCGCCGCGCAGACGGCCACGGTTCCCGTGGGGCCGGTCGGGCACGGCGTGCAGGCCGACGCCGAGCAGCCGACGGACGGGTCGTCGAGCGCCACGCATCGATAGCCGCAGGCCTTCTGCCCCGGGCAGTCGGAGCTCGACTTGGGCTTCAGACTCGAGACGTCGGGCGTGAAGCTGCAGGCGCAGAGCGACGCCAGGGCGGCGGCGAAAAAGGTGCGCATGGCGTCTCCTAGAAGTGGCCTGCGATGGCGAGCCCGGCCCCGTCGCGCGAAACCACGGGAAGAGCGACCACCGGGACGTCGGAGGTGAAGTAGAGCCAGGCGCCGATGCCGGCGGTGACGACGCCGGCGCCGAACAGGATGTCGGCGGCCAGCGCGGTGTGGCGCTGCTGGTCGTAGCGGGCCTTGTAGTCCGAGGCGGTCCAAGCGGACTTCAGGTTGTTCGCCTGTGCCCGCGCCCAGAGCCCCGTGCCCGTGCCGCCCGCCAGGAGCAGGCCGCCGGCGCCCAGGGTCCAATACGAGGCGGTTCGGCGCGCTCGGAGATGCTCGGCCCCGGGCCGCTCCACCGGCGGGGCCTTCTCCAAAAGGTCGGGCCGCACTTGGCCGACCAACGCGCGGAAGTGGGCGATAACCGCGAGGGCCACCTCGTCGTCGTCGCCCTCGGCGAACCCGGCGCTGCGCGCCGCCACCTTGCCCTTGCCGGGCTGCAAGAGCGCGAGGGAAATGTGGGCCCGCGAGCCCACCCTCGCCAGCTCACCCGAGAGCACGAACTCGGCGCCCAGCGCCCCGGCGATGTCCACCAGGCAGCCGTCTTCGCTGCACCCGAGGGCCGCGCGTTCCTTCTGGTAGCCAAGCATGGAGGCGATCTCGGATTGGGCGATGACGTCGAAGCCCAGCCGGGCGGCGTCGGCCGCGAGCACCGAGGAGAGAGAAGAGCCCGCGCGGTCGTCGACCCCGCTGCCGGCCTTCAGGTCGGTCACCGCCAGCCGCGGGTGGGCGGCCGACTTGGGGGCCGCGGCCGCCGAGTGCGAGGCCAGGAGAAGGGCGAGCCCGATTCCGAGTCGCATGCGTGTCCTCCAACGCGAGCTTTTTCGGATATCACGGGCAGCCGCTCGAGACTATCGGGCAACGAACATCCTGCGCTTCCAGGCAGATAGGCCCCACTCGGGCTCGCGGCCTCGCGCGGCGCGGCCGACGTCCTAAACCGGCCGAGCCGGAACCAATGAGGGTTGCCTTAGGCTCCAGACCCCAGACCCCAGGCTCCGGGTACTGCAGTTCCTGGGGCCCGGGGTCTGGAGCCTGGAGTCTTTGCCAGACCGCACAAGATTTCGCGCCGAAGGGACTATTGGCTTCGAGGGCGGGAAGGTTACGCGCGCCTGGCAGGCTTCGCCGTGTTGCGGCCGTCAACCGGCGCTGGGATGCTCTTTGGGCTCGCCGAGCCCCGAGGCAGCGGCTCGGTGCCGCTCAATCGCCGCGCGAACTGCGGTGAACGCCGCGAGCCGGTCCAGGGACAGCACGCCCACCACGCGCTCGCCGTCGACGACCGGGAAGACGTCCAGGCTGCGGGCCAGCGCCAGCGCTTGGTCCAGGCTGTCGGAGAAGTGGACGGCGGGAACGTCGCGGCGCATCGCCTCCTCGACGAGGCCGTTCGGACCGAGCGAGGCGAGGCCCTGCAGCAGCGAGTCTCGGGTCAGGACGCCCACCAGGCGACCGCCGGAGAGCACCGGCGCGTCGCGCTGGCGCTCCGAGAGCAGCACCTCGGCGGCGTCGAAGAGGCGGTCGCGAGGGGAGAGCGCGGCGAACTCGGTCTGCATCAGCCGCTCGACCGAAACGGCCTTGAGCGCGACTTGGGCGTCGGCCGCGACCACCTCCTGGCCCGCGCCGAACCAGACGAAGAACGCGATGAGGAGCAGGGTCGGGCCGGCGATCAGCCCGAGGGCGCCGATGAGGACGGCCATGCCCTTCCCGACGGACGCGGCGATCCGCGTGGCGCGCGCGATGCCCAGCCGCCCGGCGAGCAGGGCGCGCAAGACCCGGCCGCCGTCCATGGGGAAGGCCGGGAGCAGATTGAAGAGCGCCAGCGAGAGGTTCGTGGCGAGCGCCTGCTCCCAGAACGTGAGCGAGGAGAGGTTGTGCCCGCTGAACGGCATGGCGCGGGTCGCGAGCCGGATGCCCGCGAAGAAGGCCCCGGCGATGACCACGTTCACCGCCGGCCCGGCCAGCGCGATCCAGAGCTCGGCGCGCGGGCTCGGGGGCAGTCCATCCATCTGCGCCACGCCGCCAAACGGGAGGAGGGTGATGTCGCGCGTCTGGACCCCGAACCGCCGCCCGACGAGCGCGTGGCCGAGCTCGTGGAGCAGCACGGAGCCGAAGAGGACGACGTAGGTGAGCGCGGCCGAGAGAACCGCGGCCAGGCTGGCGCCGCGCGCGAGCGCCATGACCGCGAGCACGCCGAACAGGAGCAGGAACGTGAAGTGAACGCGGACGCTGATGCCGGCCAGCCGGCCGATACGCCATGAGCTGCTCATCGTCTCTCCTCCTTCGCACTCCCTAAGGGGGTGGATGGGGCCGGAGACAATCCGAAGGGCACAAGCCTCGCCGCGAATGACACAGGCGATGAAGGTCCCGCCGGCCGCATTCAGGCGTCTACCGGACTGGACTGAGCCGGCGGACGCGCTGGCGATCCCCAGTCGGGCCCGCTTCACGCCCCGTCGGTTAGATGTCGAGCGCCCCGATTCGGTTCGGGCTCTTGCCGGGTGGCTCAGGGGGACGCGGCGCCCGTCGGGCCCAGGCGAGCCAGCCCGCTGCGGAGCGCTCCGTTCACGGCGGTGAAGTAGCCTCCGGTGGCGAGGAATGAAGCCGACGCCCCCAGCGCCTGCACCCGGTCGTTGAGGACCAGGCTCGCCTCGGTGAGCGAGCCGTCGGAGCCGAAGACCGCCAGGTTGCTCCGGGCGGCGCTGCCGACGTGCGCGAAAGCTCCGCCCGCGAACAGGAGGCCCCCGCTGGAGGCCAACGCGTAGGCCGGGCCGTCGAGGGACGGGCTCCAGGCCATCGCGGCCCCCGTCGCGTCGAACTCGGCCAGATAGTCGCGGGGCCCTCCCGCGGCCTTCGTGAACTCGCCGGCGGCGTAGACCGCCTTCCCGTTCGGCGAAAGCGCCCACACCCGGCCGCCCACGGTGGGACGCCATTTCGTCAGCGCGCCCAAATTGCCGATATCGAATGAGGCGAGGTGGTCGCCCGGGATCGTGAAGTCGCCGCCCGCGTAAAGGATGCCTCCGCCCAGGGCCAAGGTGTAGACCTTGCCGTTGGGCGCTGGGCTCCAGGCCGTCGCGGCCCCCGCGGCATTGAACTCGGCCAAGTAGTCGCGCGGCGCACCAGCGGCCTTCGTGAACTCCCCGCCGGCAAAGACCGACTTCCCGCTCGGCGAAAGCGCCCACACCCGGCCGTGCGGCGCGGGTTGCCAGGTCGTCAGCGCGCCCGCGGCGTCGAACGAGGCGAGGTGGTCGCGCGGGCTGCCGCCGGCCGACGTGAAATCGCCGCCGGCGTAGAGCGCGCTCTGGCTCCGCGCCAGCGCGCGCACTGGCGCGTCGAATTCCGGGTCCCAGTCGGTGAGCGCCCCGGACGCGTCGAAGGCCGCTGCTCGGCCCCGAGCCTGTCCGTTGACGACCGTGAAGAAGCCGCCCGCGTACAAGAGCCGCCCCTCGGCGGCCAGCGCGTAGACGGACCCGGTCGGCCCGGG
The DNA here is from genome assembly GCA_963772225.1 of uncultured delta proteobacterium. GTDB lineage: Bacteria > Myxococcota > Myxococcia > Myxococcales > UBA5297 > CAVYWD01. The sequence continues at coordinate 308,463 of CAVYWD010000004.1, forward strand.
GCTCCACGGCGTCAGGTTCCCCGCGGCGTCGAACGAGGCGAGGTGGGGCCGAGCGCTGCCCGCGGCGTTCGAGAAGTCGCCGCCGGCGTACAGGAGGGTCCCGTCGGTCGCCAGCGCCAGCACGGCTCCGTCGGGCTCGGGGTCGAAGGCCGCGACGGCGCCTGACGCGCTCACGGCGGCGAGGTACGCGCGCGGCTGGTCGCCCACGAGGCTGAACTGCCCTCCCAGGTAGAGCGTGCCGCCGACCAGCGCGAGGGCGTCGACGGGCTTGTCGACGTTGGGGTCGAAGCTGGACAAGGCGCCCGAGCCCATCGAGAAGGCGGCGAGGTGGTTGCGGGGCTTCGCGCCGGCCTTGATGAAGTCGCCGCCGGCGTAGAGGACCGAGCCGTCGGCCTGGAGGGCGCGGACGGCGGCGTCGGGCGCGGGGCTCCAGGTCGTGGGCTGCCCGCTGGCGTCGAGCGCGGCGAGGTGGGGGCGCGAAAGCGTCTGCCCGACGGAGTGCGCGAACGCCGAGAATGCCCCGCCGACATAGACGGCGCTTCCGCTCACCAGCAGGGCCAGGACCTGGCCGTCGGGCGCGGGGTTCCACTGGGCGTCGGCCGCGCCCGAGGCGGGGTCCAAGGCCGCCAGGAAGCTGCGGGCCTGGCCCCCGACGTTCGCGAAGGCCCCTCCCACGTAGATGCGCGCCGAGTCGCGCCCGAGCGCGAGGACCTTGTCGTCGGCGCCGGGGTTCCAGCCGTCCACCGAGCCGTCGGCGAGCACGTGCGCGAGGTTCTGGCGGGCGAGGCCGCCGACATGGGTGAAGTCGCCCCCGAGGTACCAGCCCCCTTGCCCGTCGCCGAGGGCCGTCCACACCGAGGCCACGCCGCCGGATTTGGTCACCCCAGCGAAGGCCGGCGCGGGCAGGCCGGTGGCGCCGTCCAGCGGCACGCCGGCCCCGCAGCTCGGCCCGACGTGGCTGAAGTCGCCGCCGACGTAGGTGGTGCCGTCCGAGCCCACCGCGATGGCGAAGATGGGGCCGTCGGCGCCCAGCGCCAGGGACGCGGAGGGCGGCACCGGCCGACTCGACGGAGGCCGGTCGCACGCGCACGACAGGGCCAGGACCGCCGCTGCAACCATCGCTCTGTTCACGCGTGCCTCCAGCGGCTTCAAGGGCGCCTTGCCATGAAGGCCCGGCACCGAAACGAGTCGTTCACGTCCGAGATGGCGTCCCGGCGTATCGTGTATTGCGACTTGAATATCGCATCTTGACCAGGCGCCTAACCCCGGTGCTCGCTTCGCACCCATGGGCCATCCAGTGATAGAGACGGACGTTGCCATGGTGGACCCGCTGGTCGGAAAGACCGTCAAGGGCGTCTACCGCGTCGAGGAGCTGATCGGCCGCGGCGGAATGGGGAGAGTGTATCGAGCCACGCAGCTTGCGCTCGACCTCCCGGTGGCCATCAAGGTCCTCAACCGGGAGCTCACGGAGGACCCGTCGCTCGGGCAGCGCTTCGAGCGCGAGGCGCGCACCCTCTCGCGGCTGCGGCACGCGAACGTCATCTCGGTGACCGACTTCGGCCAGACGGAGGACGGCTCGCCTTTCATGGTCATGGAGCTCGTCGCCGGACGAAGCTTGGAGCACGTCATCGGCGCCGAGGCCCCGTTTCCCGAGGCGCGCGCGGTGCGCATCGCCGCGCAGGTCCTCGCCGCGCTGGCCGAGGCCCACGCCGGCGGCATCCTCCACCGCGACCTGAAGCCCGCCAACGTCATGCTCGAGGCCCGCCGCGATGAGCCGGACTTCGTCAAGGTCATCGACTTCGGCATCGCCAAGATCCAGGCGCCCGACGACGGCAAGGGCACGCTGACCCTGGAGGGGATGATTTGCGGCACCCCTGCGTACATGAGCCCGGAGCAGTGGAACGGCGAGGAGCTCGACCCGCGCACCGACCTCTACGCCATGGGCGTGATGCTCTACGAGATGCTCGCCGGCAGGAAGCCGTACGAGGCGAGCACGCCGATGGCCCTGATGCGCCAGCTCCTCAGTGAGCGGCTCGTCCCGCCCAGCTTGTGGCGCCCGGGCGGCGGCGGCGTCTCGCCCGGCCTGGAGGCCTTGGTGCTCCAGGCGCTCTCGTTCAAGCGAGGCGACCGCCCGGAGAGCGCGGAGGCGATGCGCGCGGCGCTCGCAGCCTGCGCCGGCGTTGTCGCGGGGGAGCCGGCCCCGGCGGCGCCGCGGGCTCCACCGGAGCTGGTCAACGGCGCCGTCGCTCCCGAGCGCGCGCCTGACCTCGCGCCGACCGCGGTGCGGCGGCCTTTGCGCCGAAAGCCCCGCACTGCGCTGGCCGCTGCCGCTGCCGCGTTGGGTGCTGCGGCGCTGGGGGCCGCCGTCTTCTTTCGGCAGGCGTGGGCTCCGCTCGCTCCGGCCCGCACCACGTCCGAGCCGAGCGTGGAGGTGATCCCCGCCCCAGAGCCGACCGGCCCGGGCTCCATGCTCGCCGACGCCGACGCCGACGCCGCCGAGGCGAGCGACGCCGCCCAGCCGAGCAATGTTGCCGAGGCGAGCGAAGCCGCGGCCGCGGGTGACGCCGAGTCGAAGAAGGACGCCGCGGTCGCGGTTGCTCCCCCGGCGTCGGCCGCTTCGGCGCTGCCGAGCAAGCGGCCGAAGGACGCCCCGCGCCGCGGCGGAGTCATCGCCGTTCGCGACTCGCTGCGGTCGCTGGCGACGCCGCCGGCCGCGTCGGGCGAGGGGATTCTGTCCATCGAGGCCGAGCCCTACGGCGACGTCTTCCTGAACGGGCGCCTGTACGGTGTGACGCCCCGGGAGCTCCGCGTCATCGCCGGCACCTATCAGGTGCGCGTGGTGCACGCGAAGTTCGGCGAGCAGGTGAAGGCCCTGGAGGTGCGCCCCGGCGAGCGGTCCAACTGGACCGCCGACTTCTCGAAGCGGTAGCTCTCCTCGAAAGAGCGGCTCTCGCACGGGCCGGCCGGCGTGGGCGGGGCGCCGCCAGCGCAGAGTCGACGGGCCCGCGACGAGCGCGGGGCGAGCGGATCGCGTCGTCAGAACCGGAGCGGGCCGACCTGGCCGGCCTGGCGGTAGGAGAGATAGCCGAGAGCGGCGCTCGCGAGGGCGCAGGCCGCGGCGCCGATTCCGGTGACGGTCGCTCTGCGAGCCGCGGCGTCGCCTTTGCCGAGCAGCGCCTGATAGCGCGTGAGGTCGCCGCCCGGTTGCAGGTATCCGTCGCTGCTCAGCATGCCGCGGGCGCTCGCGTAGGAGCTGCGCGCCGAGAGGCCCTGCCAGAGCGCGACGCCGCCCAACCCCAAGGACGCGGCGCCGGCGCCCGTGGAGATCCAGCCCGCGCTCGGGCTCACGCGCGGGGCGCTGGCTTCGGGCGTCGCCGGAGCCGCAAAGATGCCCGCCACCGCGGACGCCGAGGCGTCGGCGGACGGCGCCGGAGCGTCCGCGCGCGCTCGGGACGCGTCGGCCAGGCTCTTGGCGGCGTCGGACAAAAGGGTCTGCGAGAGCTCGGCCGCCGACGCGTCGTCGATGCCCCGGTCCGGCCCCAACGGGACCCGCCGCTCGCGGAGGAGGGCGCCGCGGCGGACGTCCCAGAGCGAGCCCACCGCGAAGGCGCGGCCGCCGTCCTCGTCGAAGCGAACGGCCAAGACCTGCTCGAGCTGGAGCGAGGCGCAGGCGGCCAGCAGCGCGCGGTCGCGATTGGCGCGGGGCAGCGCGAGGCCGGGGCCGGCGTCGGGGCGCAGCGCGCGGGCGGGCTCGAAGTCCAGCGACACGGCGAGGTCCTGCGGGCCGAGGTCCACTGCGTCCGGCTCCGCGCGCAGGCCGGCTGCGACCCCCGAGATCCGGTACCGCCCTTGCGAAAGGCTCAAGGTCAAAGGGGCCGTTCCCACGTCCCGGCCGCCGACGAAGACGCGGGCGTCGCGCTCGGCGGACGAGACCGTCAGTCGCCCGTGCGGCAGCGCCCGGAGCGCCGCCCGAGCTTCCTCGAGGATGCCCACGAACTTGGGAGGGTAGAGCTCGGGGTCGACCGACAGGTCCGGCGCCGCTCGCACGAGGCGATCGAGCGCGCGCCGCGCGACCTCGGGGTGGCCCAGGTCGCTCTCGATCTTGGCGATGCGGAGCAGGGTCTTCGTCCACCTCGAGAAGACCTCCTCGCCGTCCGGCAGGCGCTCGAGCGCTTCGGTCAGCGCCTTCAGCGTCTCGAGCGAGCCCTCGAAGTCGTGGCGGAGGGCGGCGGCCCGCGCGGCATCGAACGACTCGTCGAGCGACGCGAGGTCCGCGGCGGCCTTCGGGCCCATGCGGTCCCGAAGCTCGGGCGCGCTGAGCACGCCCTGGGGGTCGCGGGCGGCGGCCACCTCGCGCACGCGTCCGGCGAGCGCCGCGAGCTCGGGGCTCGGCCCCGGCGGAGCGTCCACCGCCAAGACGGCCAGCTTCTCCAAGGCGCCCGCGCCGGCGGGCAGCGCGGCGGCAGCAGCGAGGAGACCGAGGGCGAGAGCGCGCATTGTTCCTTTGGGGGCCGAAGAGTCAGCGATGGAGGTCCGGTTCATCGTACTCGGCGGGGCCCTCTCCGCGCGAGCGGCGATCGCCTTTGCCCCGCGAAGTTCGACCTCGCGACCGCAATTCTCCTCCCGTCAGGTCGCCGGCCCCGGTTTCGGTTCGACGGCTAAGAGCCGCGGGGGGAGAGCCACTGCGCGGGCCGCAATGCGAAGCAAAGCCCGGCCGCCCTCGAGAGAACGAGCGATCCGATGCGCGGCATCTTCCGGGCGAAGGTCTCGCGCGGGTCAGGAGCAGCGCGCGCGAATGAGCGGAATACGAGAGGCCCGTCGGCAATGGAGAGCGCCATCAATGATGACCGCTTTGCGCACGAAAGCAAACGCCCCCGGGGCGCGCCACAAAGGCGGCGCACATGGAGTCGGCGCCGAGGGCTTTTGGCGTCGGGTCACTCGCCATCGAAGGACATGACCATCATCCCGGCCATCGCTCAAGCAGCTGCACCGCAACAAAGCTCCGCACTACCACCTTGACCCATGGCTTTGCCCGGAGCCCGGAGTCTTTGCTCGCCTGCGCAAGATCTCGCGCCGAAGGGAGTATGCGGGAAACCGGCGCGCACAGATCGAAAAGAGGCGCGCAGAGGTCGCCGCGGAAGCGGCGTTGCGCCGCCCATCTGCAAGTGCATCTGGGCGTCATCGGCTCGGCTTCGACTCGAGCGCCGGCCTCGCGCCTTTGGGCGCGGCGCTCTTGAGCCATTTCGAGGTAGCGCGGCGGCCAGCGTGGCGCAAGAATGCGCAATGCTCACCCGGTGACGATCGCACCGGGTGATGCGAAGGCGTCCGCACCTCCTGTCGCGCATTTTCGGATCGGCAAATAGGAAAGCGGCGATGGCCAAGCTCGAAAAGCGCGAGCCCGATCGCGCAGAGGTCGCAGGCGAAGCGGCGACGCTGGTCTCGGGTGCTGCAGCCTCCTCCCCGGAGTCCGCTCCCCAAGACTCGACTGTCGCCCTGCTCCGGGCGCTGCAGCCGACCGCGCCATCGTCGCGCGACGCGGCGTCGGAGCACGGGAGCCGCGTTCGCCACTACGAGCTCATCCGGACGCTGGGCCGAGGGGGGATGGGCACTGTCTTCCTCGCCCGCGACAACAAGCTCGGCCGCAGGGTAGCCATCAAGTTCCTCAACGCGCAGACCCCCGACGACGCCCGCCGCTTCGTCCTCGAGGCGCGGGCCACGGCGCGGTGCTCGCACGAGAACATCGTCGTCCTCTACGAGGCCGACGAGGTCCAGGGTCAGCCCTACATGGTCCTCGAGTACCTGGAGGGCATGACGCTGACGAAGCTCATCAAGGGCCGGCAGCTCGCTCCCGGGCGGGCCGTGGAGCTCGTCGTCCCCGTGGTGCGCGCGCTCGCCTGCGCGCACGCGCAGGGCATCGTCCACCGCGACCTGAAGCCCGACAACATCTTCGTGACCGACGCCGGCACCATCAAGGTGCTCGACTTCGGCATCGCCAAGGTGCTGCGAGGCGAGGGGCGCGCCGCCGAGCAGGCGGCGCCTGCGGCCGGCGCGGAGCCGTCCGGCCCGGCCGTAGGCCCCGGCGCTGATACCGCTTCGTCCCCCTTCGAGCAGGCGATCGCCGACCTCACCTCCCAGGGCGCCATCGTCGGGTCCCTGCCCTATATGGCGCCGGAGCAATGGGGCCTCCCGGTGCCCATCGACCCCCGCGCCGACCTCTGGGCGGTGGGCGTCATCCTGTTTCGCATGCTCGCCGGGAAGCACCCGCTCGAGGGGCGGACCGGCCCCGCGCTGGCCATCACCGCGCGCCGCGACGTGCCGATGCCCGGCCTCAAGAGCGTGGCGCCGGACGTGCCCCAGGAGCTCTGCGACGTCGTCGATCGCTGCCTCAAGAAATACAAGGAGGAGCGGTACCCCGACGCGCCGGCGCTCCTGCGCGCCCTCGAGCCGTTCCTGCCGGGCCGCTTCCGGCGCGAGCTCAAGGTGGACGAGAGCCCCTACGCCGGCCTCGCCCCGTTCCAGGAGTCGGACGCCGGCCACTTCTTCGGCCGCACCGCGGAGATCGCCGCGTTCGTCGGCCGGGTGCGCGAACGGCCCCTCGCCGCGGTCGTCGGCCCTTCGGGCGTCGGCAAGTCCTCGTTCGTGCGCGCGGGCGTCGTCCCCGCGCTCAAGGGCTCCGGCGAGGCCTGGGAAGTGGTGGTCCTTCGCCCCGGCCGCGACCCCCTGGGCGCCCTGGCTTCCGCCCTCGCGCCGATGGTGTCCACCTCGAGCTCGGTGGCGAGCGACCTCAAGGAGCAGCGGGACCTCCTCAAGCGCCTGCGCGAAGAGCCCGGCCTCGCCGGGGCGGTGCTGCGCAGCCGCGCGCGCCGCGCCAAGCGCAGCCTCCTCGTCTTCGTCGACCAGCTCGAGGAGCTCTACACGCTGGTGGCCGACCCGAGAGAGCGCCGCGCCTTCACCGCCTGCCTCGCCGGCGTCGCCGACGACGCCACCTCGCCCACGCGCGTCGCGGTCTCGCTCCGCTCGGACTTCCTGGACCGCGTCGCGGAGGACCCCGCGTTCACGGCCGAGCTCGCCCACGGCCTCTTCTTCCTCGGGCCCCCGAGCGCCGAGGGCATGCGCGACGCGCTGGTGCAGCCCGCCCAGATGGCGGGCTACCAATTCGAGACGCCGGCCATCGTCGAGTCCATGCTCGACCACCTGCGCGCGACGCAGGGCGCGCTCCCGCTCCTCCAGTTCGCGGCCCTGAGGCTCTGGGAGGCCCGCGACCCGGCGAACAAGGTGCTCTCCGCGGCGAGCTACGAGGCGATGGGCGGCATCGCCGGCGCGCTCGCCTCGCACGCCGACAGCGTTCTGAGCGAGCTCTCGCCGCCGGCGCGCGCGCTGGCGAAGGCGCTCCTCCTGCGGCTCGTCACGCCCGAGCGGACCCGCGCCGTCGTCTCCCTCGACGAGCTGCGCGAGCTCACCCGCGACGCCTTCGAGGTGGGCGCGCTCGTCGACCGGCTCGTCCAGGCGCGCCTGCTCGTCGCCCAGACCGGCGGCGGCGCGGCGACCGCGGAGCTCGTCCACGAGTCGCTGGTCCACTCGTGGCCCACCTTGCGGCGCTGGCTCGACGAGAGCGGCGAGGACGCGGCCTTTCTCGAGCAGCTCCGGGCCGCGGCCAAGCAGTGGCAGGCCAAAGGGCGCAGCGCGGACCTGCTCTTTCGGGGCGAGACGGTCGAGGAGGCGCACCGCTTCCGGCGCCGCCGCGGGGAAGATCTGCCGCCGCTGCTCTCGGAGTATCTGGACGCCGTCTTCGCGCACGAGTCCCGCGCGGCGCGGCGCTCGCGCGCGCTGACGGTGGGCGGCCTGGTCTTCCTCTCCCTGCTGGTGGCCGCCTCGGCGGTGGCGCTCATCGTCGTCCGGCGCGCCCAGTCCGAAGCGGTGCGGCAGGCGGCGGCGGCCCGGAAGGCGGAGGGGCTCGCCCGCGACGCCGAGGCCGCGGCCGAGGTCCGTCTCGACGAGGTCCAGCGTAAGGAGCGCGAGCGGGCGCAGGCGGCGCGCCAGGCCGAAGAGGCGGGCGCCGCGCTGCAGGAGAAGAACCGCGAAATCCTCGACGCCCTGGGCAAGGCGGAGGCCGCTCGCCGGCGCGCGAAGGCGTCGCAAGCCGGCGCGGAGGAGAACGCCCGGCTCGCGCAGTCGGCGCGCGAGGAGGCGCTCCACTCGGCGCGGGAGCTGGAGGCGCTCCTGACGCGCGAGCGCGACCGCGTCCTGCGCCTGCAGGAGCAGCTGGGTAGCCCCGTCATCGACACGCTGAAATGAGCGCGCGGGAGCGACGCATGAGAAGGATGCTGGCAGCCGCGCTCGCGGCGGCTCTCGGGGCCCTAGCGTCGCCCGCCGCGGCCCAGGAGATGGCGGCCGCGGCGCGCGCGGGCGAGGTCGAGCGCCCCTGGGCCAAGGGCGTCGCGCTCGACAGGCAGAGGACCGCCCTCGCCCTGTTCCGGGAGGGCAACGCGCTGCTCAAGGAGTCGGTCTTCATCCAGGCCGCGGCCAAGTACCGCGAGGCTCTGCGCACCTGGGATCACCCGGCCATCCACTACAACTTGGTCCTGGCGCTCTTCTACCTCGACCAGCCGCTCGAAGTTCGCGAGCACCTGATCGCGGCGCTGCGCTACGGGCCCGAGCCGCTGGAGGCCGACAAGTTCGAGCAGGCCAAGGCCTACAAGACCCTGGTCGAGCGGCAGCTCGCGCGCGTACAGCTGCGCTGCGACGAGCCCGGCGCCGAGGTCGTCATGGACGGGCGGACGCTCTTCACGGCCCCGGGCGCGTGGGAGGACTACGTCCGCCCCGGGCCGCACACCATCGTGGCCAAGAAGCCCGAGTACCTCGCCCAGGAGCTCTCGCGGACGCTCGGGGCCGGCGAGACCTCGGGCTTCGACCTGCGCCTCTACAAGGCGTCGGAGCTCACCCGGTACCGGCGCCGCTGGCCCGTGAAGACGCCGTGGACCGTGGTCGCCGCGGGCGCCGCGGTCGGCCTCGCGGGCGGCGGGCTGCACTACGCCGCCGCCCAGAGCTTCAAGGCCTACGACCGGGCCGTCGAGGCGCGCGGCGGGAGCGCCCCGGACTCGGAGCTCGTCGCCCGCCGCACCCGCGGCGAGGTGATGCAAGGCCTCGCCATCGGGTGCTACGCGGCGAGCGGGGCCGCCCTCGTGACGGGCGCCGTGCTCCTCTACCTCAACCGCCTGCAGCCCTACCAAGAGATGCCGCCCGTGGAGCTGCCCAAGCCGAAGCTCCCCATGGAGCTCTCGTGGCGCGTCGGCCCGATGGTGGGCGGCGGCGTTCGCGGCCTGCAGGCCACCGTGGAATTCTAGGAACTCCCCATGGAACTTCGCGCCGTCCATGCCCTCGCCGCGGGCGCCTCCCTGCTGCTCGCGCTCCCGGCTTGCCTCGAGCCCAAGACGATCGTCTGCGACAGCGGGAACCTCTGCCCGCCCGGCATGAAGTGCGTCACCGCCGACGCGCTCGCCCTCAACGGCAAGCTCTGCATCAACGTGGACTGCGGCGACGGCGTGGTGAACAAGGAGGCGGGGGAGGAGTGCGACGACGGCATCGAGACCGCCGACTGCACCGCGACCTGCAAGAAGTCGCGCTGCGGCGACGGCTACCGGAACACCGCCGCCGGCGAGGAGTGCGACGACAGCCGCGAATCGGCGACCTGCAACGCCGACTGCACGCTGGCCCGCTGCGGCGACGGCAAGGTGAACCGGACCGCCCAGGAGCAATGCGACGACGAGGGCGAGTCGGCGACCTGCAACGCCGACTGCACCATCGCCCGATGCGGCGACGGCAAGCTCAACAAGACCGCCGGCGAGAAGTGCGACGACGAGGGCGAGTCGGCGACCTGCAACTCCGACTGCACTCTGTCGGCGTGCGGGGACGGCAAGCTGAACAAGGCCGCGGGCGAGCAATGCGACGACGGCAGGGATGACCAGGGAAAAGTGAAGGAGACGGCGACCTGCAACAGCGACTGCACCATCGCCCGCTGCGGCGACCGCAAGGTGAACAATGCCGCGGGCGAGCAGTGCGACGACGGCCAGGCGACGAAGACTTGCAACGCCAACTGCATGTCCGCGACGTGCGGAGATGGCGTGGTGGACAAGGCTGGGGGCGAGGAGTGCGACGACCGGGGCGAGTCGGCGAGCTGCAACGACGACTGCAGCGTGGCCCGGTGCGGCGACGGCAAGGTCAACAAGACCGCGGGCGAGCAGTGCGACGGCCGGGGCGAGTCGGCCGCCTGCAACGCCGACTGCACCTTGCGCGCGTGCGGCGACGGCAAGGTCAACCGGACCGCGGGCGAGCAGTGCGACGACGGCGGCGAGTCGGCGACCTGCAACCCCGACTGCACCGTCGCCCGCTGCGGCGACGGCGAGGTCAACCGGACCGCCGGTGAACAGTGCGACGACCAAGGCGAGTCTTCGGCTTGCAACGCCGACTGCAGCCTCGACAAATGCGGCGACGGAAAGCTGAACAAGGCGGCGGGCGAGCAGTGCGACGACGGCGGCGAGTCGGCGACCTGCAACGCCGACTGCACCCTCTCCCGCTGCGGCGACGGCAAGCTCAACAGGTCGGCCGGGGAGGCGTGCGACGACGGCAACACCGACGACAACGATGACTGCCTCAACACCTGCGTGCGGAACCGGTGCGGCGACGGCGTTCTCGACCTGCGCGGGAAGGCGGTCGAGGTCTGCGACCAGGGCGCGAAGAACGGCGCCGCCGCTTGCGACTACGGCACGGCGACCTGCGAGGTCTGCAGCGCCGACTGCAGGGCACTCTCGGCGCGGACCGGGCCGACCTGCGGAGACGGGATCGTGAACGGGGCGGAGGTCTGCGACGACGGCAACGCCTTGGGCTGCGGCACGTGCAGCGCGGGCTGCGACGCCCCGGTGGTCCCTGCAGCCGCGACCGGAACCATCACCCCGGCGCCCCAGAGCGAGCTTGGCGACGGGGAGACTTTCACGCTGGACGACGGCGTCGACCCGCCGGTGGTGTTCGAGCTCGACGTCGCGGGGGACGGCGCGGCGCGGAATCGGGTGGTGGTGGACGTGAGCTTTGCCGTCAGCGCGGCCGACGTCGGCGTCGCCATCCAGCGGGCCATCGCCTCGGTTCACCCTGCGCTGCGCATCCGCGCCACCGACGTCGACCCGGCGACGGGGGCCGTCGCCCTGCGCAACGACCTCCCCGGGAGCTTCGGCAACCGGACAATCTTCGCGACGGTCCAGAGCTCGAGCTTCGTCGTCGCGGGGATGTCGGGCGGGCAGGCCCACGGGTGCCAGGGCGGCGCGGGATGCGCGGCGGCGGCCGACTGCGCGCCGCGGACGGCCTGCGTCGCGAGTCGCTGCCAGGACGCGAGCTTCCGGCTCGCCGTCCTGAAGACGGAAGCGGGCGCGAGCGGCGGCAGCGTCGCGGCCGACGTGGGCGCCATCGCCTGCGGCTCGACCTGCGCCGACGAGCTCCCCGCGGGCACGCTCGTCGTGCTCACGGCCACCCCAAAGGATGCGTCATCGGCCTTCGCGGGCTGGTCGGGCGCGTGCACCGGAACCGGCGATTGCTTCGTCATCATGGATGCGGGAAAGACCCTCACCGCGCAGTTCGTGCCCGTGGTGCTCGAGGTGGCTCTGAGCGGAGCGGGAGCAGGGAAGGTCGTCTCGAGCGGCGGCGAGATCGACTGCGGCTCGACCTGCTCGGCGGCCTTCACCCGCGGGGCCGACGTGACGCTCACCGCTGTTCCTGGGACGGGCTCTGCCTTCTCGGGCTGGAGCGGCGACTGCGCCGGCGCCGCGCCCTCCTGCACCCTCACGATGGACGGCCCGATGAGCGTCACCGCGGCCTTTGGCATCGCCCCTTAGGCCCTTCGAAAGGTGGAAGCCATGATCCGCCGACGGCACCTCGCGCTCTTCGCCGCGGGGCTTTTTCTGGCTGCATTCGAAGCCCGAGCCGCGGGCGCGTCGAGCGCCGCGCTAAATCCCATCTGCGTGACTCGCGCGGGAGCGGCGCTCTTCTTCTTCGAGCAGACGGAGGATTGCGGGGGCACCTCGCGCCACTGCCGCGCAAGCCGCTGGGCGTGGGCCGCGTACAAGTCGGGCGCCTGGGAGCTCGAGCCGCTCGGCAGCGCGACCCTGGACGACGACGCCTCGCCGGAGGCGAACGCGCAGGCGGCGCGCCCGCTCTTCAAGGCGAGCGCCGCGCACCCGTGCGCCGCGTTCTTTCGCGCCCCGCGCACCCGGGAGCCGGACCTCGCGGACTCGGAGACGTGGTTCCAGTACTCGGTCGAGCAGGGCGCCCTCTCGCTGAGCTGGCAAGGCATGCGGGCCACCGTCGCTCCCGGCGCCCGCGCGTGGCGGGCTCGGTGGTGCGCGAAGGGCTGCGACAAGGGCCGCGAAGGCCCGCGCATCGAGGCGCTCGAGCCCCGCGAGAGCTCCTCGGCCATCGCCGGCGCCTCGGCGCCCGCGATCGAGCTCGCGCTCGGGGAGGAGGCGCTCCTCGGCTTTACGGAGCCGCCAAGGGCTTCGGGCGAGCGCGGCTTTCTCGTGGTGTCGGTGAGCCTGGCTCGCCTGCGTGAGGTCAAGGCGGAGCTCTTGCACCAGGACGCCAAGAGGCTTCTCGCCAAAGCCCCCGGCGACCTCCTCGCGTCGGCCAAGGTGGCAGGCCTGCTCGACGCCGCGCTGCAGCTCGCGCCGGCGAACCGCGCGGCGCGGCTCGACTACGCGCGGCTCCTGGCTCAGCAGGGCGACCCCGCGCCGGTGGCTCGTGAGCTCGAGCAGCTGCGGGGCATGAAGGGTCTGCGCTCCGCCATTGAGAGCGACCCCGCCTTCGAGGCCGTGCGCGGGAAGGCGCCCGTGCAGGAGCTCCTCCAGCGTCTCGGAAAGTGAGCCCTGGCTCGGAGGGCAGGCCGACGGTGAAGCGCTGAGCCGCCTTCTGACCCGCGCCGCTCGGCCGTCGCCGCCGCGCCGCTCCGGCGCCGCGCCCCGTTCGGCGAGATCGATTCTTGCATCGGCCTGCCGCTCTCGGTAGCCGGGCGCGCGGCCTCTGTAGAGCCAGGCCGACGGCGCCGCTCTCGGCTTTCGCGAGCTTCACGGGCCTCTATCGGCCGGAGCGCCTCGCGATGATCTGCCGCGCGGTGTTCAGGACCACCGCCTCGGCCTGGGCGCCCGAGGCGATGGGCTCGAGAGCGGCCTCCAGCCGGTCGAGCTCGGCGGCGTCGAAGGCCTCTTGCGCGAAGGGGTCGCGCCTCCAGGTGCGGACGTTGGCGAGGTGGAGCTCGGCCATGGCGGCCGCGGGCTTCTCGAGGACGCGCGCCCGGCTCTCGACGAGGGTCCAGCGCGACTGCGAGAAGCAGGTGTCGAGCCTTGCCCCCACGTTCAGCGCCTGGCCGTAGTGGCCCTGGAGCGCGGCGACGAGCTCGTAGTAGCGCCGCAGCGCCGGGTGCGGCGACGCCAGCGATTCGGTCTCGTGCACCAGCAGGAGCGCCCCGGGGGCGGCGGCCTCGGCCCAGGCATCGAGGACCTGGCTCAGGCCGGACAGGTGCGTGAGCAGGAAGCGGCACAGGAGGAGCTGCGGCGCCTCCACCGGGAAGGGCGCGCGGGTGATGTCGTGGACGTGGAACTCGAGCCTTGCGCCGTGCCTGCGCCGCGCCTCCTCGATGTAGCGCGGGGAAGCGTCCAGGCCGACGGTGCGGCCGGGCGAGAGCGCGTCGCGCAAGAGCCGCGTCGACCACCCGGGCCCGCAGCCCAGGTCGACCGCCAGGCGCAGGGCGGGGCCCGAGGCGCGCTCCAGGAGCTCGCGGGTCTCGGGTTCGTAGACTTCCGCCAGACGTTTGAGGCGGGCGCTCGCGCGGTCGCCGTCGCCGAAGGTGTAGTTGTCGTTCGCCATGGGATGCCGGCGGCGCTCGCGAGGGGCCTTGATGCGAAGGTGACGGGCCCCTTGGGAGGGCCGCCGCCTTTCTTTTGAGGTAAGAGAAGGGCGCCCTCGAGATTAGACGGGGCGCCACCAGCAGGTCGCGGTGCGAAGAGCGGCCATCGGGTCCATCGAGCTGGGAGCAACGGGATTCATGAGCGCCGCGAACCGTATCCGCGGGGCGGCGCCGAGGTCAAGCCTTCGAGGAGGAGCCAAGAGGATGAGCAGCTACGAGAAGAACTTTGTCGTTCGCTGGGCCGACTGCGACATGAACGGGCACCTGCGCAACACCGGCTACAGCGAATACTGCATCGACGCCCGCGTCGCGTATCTCTCCGAGCACGGTTTCCCTCCCGTCCGCTATGTCGAGCTCGGCTTCGGGCCGGTGATTCTGCGCGAGGAGATCGAGTATCTGAGGGAGCTGCGCATCGGCGAGCAGTTCCGAGTCGACGTGCGGATGCAGGGGCTTTCGCCCGAGTGCGGGCGGTTCAAGTTCGCCCACGTCCTCACGCGGCACGACGGGGTCGTCGCCGGCCGGCTCTCGCTGTTCGGCGGCTGGATGGACCTCAACACGCGAAGGCTCAGCGCCCCTCCGCTCGAGCTCCAGGAGGTGCTGCGCGCGGCGCCGCGCGCCGAGAGCTTCAAGGAGCTGCCGCCGCTGAGGGCGAAGGGCGGGTGAACGGGCGGGAGCTCCGCTGCGTTCGTCGGGCCGAAAGAAGGATCGAGGAGATCTGCGGCTACACCGGCGAGATCTGCTTGCGGCGGCCGAGCGGGTGTTCGCTTCCAGGGACGCGGATGACCCTGTCCAAGGGCCTCTTGCCTCCATGACGCCGGGGAGGCAAACACACGTGCCCGAGAGGTGCTCTCCATGATGACTCGGCGCTTCACCGCATTCGAGAAGAGCAGAGCGAATCCGCATCGGTGGCCGAGAGTGGAGCCCGTGACGCAGCGGGTCTCCCCTGCGCTGGCCGGCCCCAGCGAGCCGATACCGACCCTGCAGGAGCTGCTCGAAGCGGTGGAGCGCGACAGCTCTTGGCGATTGGGGCGGCTCCTCAGGGACGGAGCGGCCGACGTGTTCGGATGATTCCGGGGCCTCACGAGACATTCCATCGCTCTGGCTGGAGTGCGAGAGCCAGGAGGAGGGCGCGAGAGGAGAGCGTTCCGGGCGATCTGCCCACCGTCAGGAGTCGATGCGCCGCCGCACTGCTTGACGCCGGAGTGGTCGACGCCGGCAGCAGCCGCTGCTACGCTTGGTGCCCGCCTAGCAAAGGGTGGCACAAGACAGGCACGACGGCATGACCGCACCCATCGCCGACTTGCTATCCCAGCTCGAGGCTCCCGGAACCTTCGCAACGCGCTTGCGCGCGCTCGCAAAGGAGCTCGACATCGAGGTCGTGGGCGCCGGCCGACTCCGCTATCCGATCACGCCGCAAGTAGCCCAGAAGCTTCGCGGCGTGGCGCGCCCGTCGCCCTACGGATTGCGCGAGCAGACGCTGCACGATCCGAGCGTACGCAACAGCTGGGAGATCTCAGCGAGCCAAGTGAAGATCGACGCTCGAGGCTGGAAGCCCGCGCTCGCGAAGCACTTGCGGAAAGTCCAGGCGGACCTTGGTCTTCCCGATGAATGCGAGCTCAAGGCGGAGCTCGACAAACTGCTGCTCTACGAAGCAGGACAGTTCTTCAAGTCCCACCAGGACTCTGAGAAGAGTGACGACATGGTCGCCACGCTCGTGGTGGTCCTGCCGTCGGAATACAGCGGCGGTGTCTTGACCGTGGAGCACCGCGGTGAAACCAAGACATTCCGTCGCCTCGACAGCCAAGCTGAGGACCTCTCGCTCTTCGCGTTCTATGCGGACTGTCTCCACGCGGTCAGCCCGATCAAGAGCGGGGTTCGGGTCGTGCTCACCTACCGGCTGTTGCTCGAAGGCCGCGCGAGCGACGCGCCGCCCTCGACGCGCGCAGATGTCATGGACCGCCTGACGGAGCGCGTGCGCGACCACTTCGCAGTGCCGGTCGCGAAGCGCTACGCGAGATCGGAACCTGCACCGCCCGAGCGACTCGTCTACCTCTTGGATCACGAGTACACGCAGCGGAGTCTTTCGTGGAGCCGCTTGAAGAGCAGCGATCGCGTCCGCATCGCCGCGCTGCGGACCGTGGCCAAGCGCCTCGACTGCGAGTCCTTCCTCGCGCTCGCCGAGGTGCATGAAACTTGGATGTGCGAAGAGGAATACGACGGCTATGGATACGGTCGGCGCGGAAGGCGCTCTCGGCAGGACGACGACGAGGAGGCCGGCGATTATGAGCTCGTCGACCTGGTGGACAGCACGATCGAGCTCCACCACTGGCTGGATGCCGAAGGCGAGCAATTCGAGGGGATCGGAGGGACGGTCAGCGACGAAGAGCTCCACTTCACCATGCTTTCCAGGGACCTGGAGCCGTTCAGGAGCGAGCACGAAGGCTATCAGGGGAACTACGGCAACACGGTGGATCGCTGGTATCACCGAGCAGCATTCGTGATGTGGCCGCGGGCCAATACCTTCGCCTTGAGGGCGCAAGCCTCGCCCCAGTGGGCAGTGGACCAGCTTCTGGCCCTGCCGCGCGCAGAAACCGCCGAGCTCGAATCAACGGTCAAGACGCTGCTGCCGAGGTGGACGCAGACCGCCGGCAGCGTCGACGGCGCCCGCTTCTTCGCGAAGCTGATCAAGCTGTCGACGCGCATCGACGATGCCGCGCTTGCACGCGGATTGCTCTCGCCGCTGGGAGCGCATCGCCTCCATAGTCAGACGATGCGCCGCGATCTCGTGCTCTTGGTCGACAAGCATGGTCTCTCGTGGGCACAGGAATTGTTCGCGGATTGGACGCGAAACCCAGGCTGGGGGCTGCCCGCTTGGGCGCCACTGCTCGCCGATCTCTGTGAAGACCTGCGCGCGAGCAAGTGCGCACCGTGCGAAGCGCTGGGCCGGTGGCTCGTCGGACGGGAGGCGGAGGCCGCGCGCAAGCGTTGCGCGGCGACGCGAGGAGATCGGCAAGCGTGGCTCGATCTCGACGCCTTCGCCGGAGAATCGATACACCTCGCGCACGTGTTTGCGGCTGCGGTGGCGGCCTCCGCTCTTTCAGTTCTCGAGGACGCCACGAGCTCCTTGCTCGACGAGAAGCAGCGTTCTTCCACGGCGTTCCTCGTGCAACTATTGCAAGCCTGCATCTCCAGGTCCCCGGCCCTTCGCACCCACATCACCGGTTCGCCGCTCCACCGCGTCTGCGTCGAGCGCCTCGAAGCGGCCCTGCAGGCGCCGGTGCGCGCTCTCGATGACTGGGCCATGACGTACCCTCTTCGCTGCGGTTGCGCTGATTGCAAGGAGCTCTCGGAATTCCTCCGGTCCCCGCGCACCGAATACGACTGGCCCTTGAGCCAGGAGCGGCGCCGGCACATCCACGCCACGATTGACTCCACGAAGGTGCCCGTCTTGCATACGACGCTTCGACAGGGGCGGCCATACGTCTTGCAGTTGCGTAAGGACCGCTCCTTGTTTTCGCGCGAACGAGCGTATCGAAAGCGCCTGGAAGAAATCCTGAACGCACTGCCCGCCTTGCGTCCTCGATGATTCGGGTCCTGTCGCGCGCTGCGAGCGGCCTTCCTCCTGCTCGTCTGGAATGGGGAGGCAGCCAGGCCGATTCTATTGTCAGCGCAGACAGTGTGTCGACGCCTGAGTCGTAGAGCTTCTCCGAGACGGCACTCTCCAGGCTACTGGTGCGATAGCCCTCCCTCGGCCAGCCGCGCTGCGCGCCCGTGCCGGGCGACGAGGAAGTAGAGCACGGGGACCGCCAGTCGCGAGAGAGCCGTCGCGGCCACCTCACCGGACATGAGGCTCAGCGCCAAGCCCTGGAAGATCGGGTCGGCGAGCATGACGGCGCTGCCCACCATCACCGCCGAAGCGGTGAGCAGCATGGGCCGAAAGCGCACCACGCCGGCCTCCTCCACCGCCTCGGCCAGCGGCATTCCCGAGCGCAGCTTCACCTCGATGAAGTCCACCAGGATGATGCTGTTGCGCACGATGATCCCCGCGCCGGCGATGAAGCCAATCATGCTGGTGGCGGTGAAGAACGCCCCCGCCAGCCCGTGGGCGGGGATGATCCCGATAAGGCTCAGAGGAATGGGAACGAGGATCACCCAGGGCACCGAGAAGCTGCCGAACCAGCCCACCACCATGACGAAGATGAGCACCAGCACCGCGGCGAACGCCAAGCCGAGATCGCGAAACACCTCCAAAGTCACGTGCCACTCGCCGTCCCACTTCAGGCTCAGCCGCTCGGTGCTCAGGGGTTGCGCGAGCCCGTAGCGCGGCACGCGCGGTCCGCCGGCGCGCTCGAGGGCGTCGAGCTTCTCGTCCAGCGCCGAAAGCGCGTAGACCGGGCTCTCGATCCGCCCGGCGAGATTGGCGAAGGCGTAGCTCACCGGCATGAGGTCCTTGTGGAGCAGGGGCCGGTCCTCGCGGTCCGCCTCCACCGTCACCAGCTCCGAGAGCGGCACCGGCCCGCCACCGCCCGGGACCTCCAGCGCGAGGAGCGAGGCGAGCTCGGCCCGCCGCGCCGCCGACAGCGCGAGGACCACCGGCACCTGGCCGAAGGCGCCCTCGACGTGGAAGCTGCCCAGCGCCGCGCCCTGCCCGGCCGTCGACAGCACCCGGGCTGCCGCGGCGGGCGCCACGCCGTGAATGGACGCCTTCTCGCGATCGATCCGCAGCCGGCGGCGCGGCGGCGTTTCCTCGAGCGAGCTGTCCAAGTCGACGAGCCCCGGCGTGGACCGGAAGGCCTCGAGCACCTGGGCCGCGTAGCCGTCGCGGGCCGCGGCGTCCGGCCCGTAGACCTCCGCTACCATCGTGTCGAGCACCGGCGGTCCGGGAGGGACCTCCACGATCTTCATGCGCGCTCGCAGCGGCCCGGTGATGGCCTCCAGCGCCGGGCGCAGCCGGGTGGCGACGGCGTGGCTCTGCTCGCGGCGCTCGTCCTTGGGCACGAGGTTGACCTGGAGGTCCACCTGCTCCGGCGCCCTTCGCAGAAAGCTGTGGCGAACCAAACCCACGAAGGTGAAAGGAGCCGCCTCGCCGGAATAGAGCGTCGCGTCGCGGACCACGGGCTCGCTCAAGAGCCGCCGCGCGACCCGCTGCCCCGCGGCGACGGCGTCCTGGCGGGCGGTGCCGGCCGGCAGATCGAGCTGCACCTGCATCTCGGACTTGTTGTCGAAGGGCAGCATCTTGACCTTCACCACCCCGAAGGCGAGGAGGCTCGCCGCGCCGCCGAAGAGGAGCAGGATGATTCCCAGAAAGGCCCAGCGCGCGGCCGGCCGCCCCAGGAGCGCGCGGATCACCTTGCGGTAGACGCGCGTCGCTCTCCCCTCGCGCCTCTCCTTCTCCTCGGGGGCGCGCCGCGCCTCGCTCCGGAACAGCCGAAGCGAGGCCCAGGGGCTGACGGTGAAGGCGAAGAAGAGCGAGAAGAGCATCGCCAGGCTCGCGCCCACGGGGATGGGCCTCATGTACGGGCCCATGAGGCCGCGCACCAGCGCCATGGGCAGGATGGCGGCGATGACCGCGAAGGTGGCGAGGATGGTCGGGTGGCCCACCTCGTCCACGGCGCCGACCACCGCCTGCGCGAGGCTCGCCGGCCGGCCGGGCAGGTGGAGGTGGCGATGGATGTTCTCCACCACCACGATGCCGTCGTCGACCAGGATGCCGATGGAGAAGATGAGCGCGAAGAGCGTGACCCGGTTGAGCGTGTACCCGAGCAGGTACGTGAGCAGCAGCGTCAGGGCCAGGGTGGCCGGCACGGTGATCCCCACCACGGCCGCCGCGCGCCAGCCCATGGCGACCAGGATGAGCGTGATGACCGAAAGGGTGGCGATGGAGAGGTGCTCGAGGAGCTCGCGCGCCTTGGCCGCCGCGGTCTCGCCGTAGTTGCGGGTGACGCTCACCTCCACCGCCGCGGGCAGGAGCCGGCCGCGCAGCGCCTCGACCTTGCGCTGCACCACCTCGGCCAGAGCCGTGGCGTTGGCGCCCGGGCGCTTGGCCACCGCGACCGCCACCGCCGGCTCGAGCCCGCCGCCGCGCCGGCCGAAGAGCGCCACGTTCGGGTCGGGCTCAGGCCCGTCGCTCACCGCCGCGAGGTCGGAGAGGTAGATGGGGCGCCCGGCATGCTCGGCGGCGACCAGGTGCAAGAGCTCCGAGGCGCTGCGCACCTGCCCGTCCGCTTGGAGCACGGCGCGCCGGCCGCTGCCGACGACCTCTCCGGCGGGCAGGTCGGCGTCAGCGGCCTTCAGCGCCGACTCGAGCTCCGGCAGCGTCACGCCCGCCGCCCGCAGGCGCTCGGGGTCCGGCTCCACCGTGACCTGGCGGCGAGCGCCGCCCACCACGTGCACCTGGGACGTCTCCGGCACCTCGGCGATTTGCCGCGCCAGCGCCTCCCCGAGCTGCCGCAGCACTCCCGGCGGCTGGTCGCCGTGCAGCGTGAGCGTCAGGAAGGGCACGTCGTCCACGCTCAGCGCGCGCACCGTCGGCGGCTGCGCGTTCGGCGGGAGGAGCTCGGGGTGCGCCTCCAGCTCCTGGCGGACCTCGGACACGCTGGGCTCGAGCGGCTCGTTCACCTTGAAGCGCACCGTGATCAGCGCCTGGTTCGCGCGGCTCGCGCTGTAGATGTACTCGACCTTCGGGATGCCCCAGAGGCGTCGCTCCAGCGGCGCCGTGAGCTGGCTCTCCACCTCGGCCGCGCTGGCGCCGGGCATCGCCACCCCCACGTCCACCATCGGCACGGAGATCTGCGGCTCCTCCTCGCGCGGGGTGATGCGCACCGCCAGGGCCCCCAGCGCCGTCGCCCCCGCCACCATCAAAGGCGTGAGAGGGCTGTTCAGGAACGCTCGCGCGAGCCGCCCAGCGGTTCCCGGCCTCGCGCCGTCCCTGGGCGCCTCAGCCGCCATCGATCACCTTGATGGGCTGGCCGTCGCGGAGGTCCGCGGGCTCCTCCACGAAAGGCTCGCCGGCGCCGAGCCCGGCGCGCACCGGCGCCGCGCCGTCCACCGGGTCGCCCAAGAGCAGCCAGCGCAGCTCCGCCCGGCCGTCGCGCGCGACGTACACTCCGCGCAGATCGCCCCGCCTCACCAGCGCCGAGGTCGGCACCCAGGGCTCTTGCGGCGACGCGCGAGCCGCGGGGAGCCAAAGGCGGGCGAAGCTGCCGGCGCGCAGCCCCGGCGGCGCCCGGAGCACCCGGGCCCGCACCTCCACTCGATGCGTCACCGGGTCCCCCGAGGGCGCGATGGAGGTCAGCTCGGCCTGGCCGCCCGCCGGCCCGGAATCGAAGGGGAGGAGCTCGCCGACGCGCACCCGCGCCACTTCGTCAAAGGAGAGCGACGCCGAGATCTCCAGGGCGGCGCCCTCGATCTCCAAAAGCGGCTGGCCGGGCATCATCAGGTCGCCGGCCGCCGCGCGCTTGGCCCGCACGAAGGCGTCGAAGGGTGAGCGCAGCACGGTGTAGCTCAGGGCCTCCTCGGCGGCGCCCACGGCGGCGTCGGCCTCGGCCCGTTGGGCCTGCGCCGCGTCGAGCTCGCCGCGCGTGGCCGCGCCCTGGGAGACCAGCCGCGACAGGCGCCGCTCCAGGAGGCGCGCCCGGGAGAGGACGACCCGGG
This sequence comes from uncultured delta proteobacterium, assembly GCA_963772225.1. Classification (GTDB taxonomy): domain Bacteria; phylum Myxococcota; class Myxococcia; order Myxococcales; family UBA5297; genus CAVYWD01. The sequence goes on from CAVYWD010000004.1 coordinate 330,058, forward strand.
CCGCCGCGAGCTGGGCGCGCAGGTCGTCGTCGGCGAGGTCCGCGAGCACTTCGCCGGCCTGCACCTGGTCTCCGGCGCGGACGCGCACGCGCATCACGCGCGCCGGCAGGCGGGTCGAGAGGGTCGCGCGCTGCCTCGGCTCCACCGTCGCCGGCACGCGCGCCCTCTGGGTCTGCGCGCGGGGCGCGACGAGGCGAACCAGGGCCGTCGGCAGCGCCTGCACCGGCGGCTCCAAGGGTGCGGGCTGGCAGGCGGCCGCCATCGCCGCCAACGAGAAGAAGGCGAGTCGAGTCATTCGCCGACTCCTTCGACGGGCCATCCCAGCGCTCGCTCCAGCTGCGCCCGGCCCACCCGCTCGGAGAGCTGCGCCTCCAGGAGCGCGAGCCGCGAGGCGGTCAGCGCCGCCTCGGTGTCGAGCAGATCGGTGAGGGGGAGCAGGCCCTCCCCGTGGCGGGCCCGGCTCAGGTCGCGGGCGATGCGCGCGGCGTCGAGCGCCTCGCGGGCGGCCGCCGCGCGGGCCCGGGCGAGGTGGGTCGCGCGCCGCGCCTTCGAGAGGTCCACCTCGGCCTGCAGCTCGGTCCAGCGGCGCAGCGCCGTGGCGGCCGCGGCGGCTCCCTGCGCCGCTTCGACCTCGGCGCCGCGGGCCGGCGAGAAGAGGTCCCAGCGCGCCTCCAGGCCGGCGGTGGCGAAGGCCCCCAGCGCGGAGCCGCCGCCCCAGAGGGCTCCGCCGCGCAGCTGCACGCCCACCTGCGGGAGCTCGGCGCTGCGCGCCGCCGCGGCGTCGGCGCGGGCCGCGAGCTCCCCCTGCCGCGCGGCCTCGACGTCCGGGCGCTCCTTCCGGCCGCCGTCCTCGGGAGCAGAGCCCTCCGGAGTGAGCGGGCTCGACAGCGAAGCGCCTCTGGCCTTCTCGCCGACCAGAAGCTCCAGCTCGTCGCGGGCGTCGCCCAGGCGCTGCTGGGCGGCGACGAGCTCCGCCTCGGCCTTGGCGCGGAAAGCCGAGGCGCGCGCCTCCTCGGAGCGCCCCTGCAGATACTGGGCGACGCGCGCCTGGACGAGGCGCTCGATCTCCCGAGCGTCGTCGAGGGCATCTCGGGCAGCCTCGAGCGCCTCTTGGGCGACGCTCGCGCCGAAATAGGCGGCGACCACCGCCAGCGCGAGCTGCTGGCGGCGCGCTCGCTGCTCGGCCTCCTCGGCCGCGGCTCGCGCCAGGCCGGCGCCTTTGCCGGCGGCGATCCGGCCTCCGGCGTAAAGGGGGAGGCTCGCCTGGGCGCCTACCCCGAGGCCTCCGATGACGTCCGCGGAGTTGAGTCGAGCGGGGTCGAAGTCGCTGGCAACCACGCTGCGCTCTTGCAGGCGCATGCCGAAGGCGACCAGCGGGTCGTTCGTGGCGGTGGCCAGGCCCGAGACTGAGAGGGTGGGGAAGCCGGCGAGGGCGCGAGCGCGGGCCTCGGCGCGGCGCGACTCGACGCGGGCGCGCCCGGAGGCGATCTGGGGATTGTCACGGAGCGCCGCGGCGATCGCCTCGGGGACGGTGAGCTCGGCGCCTGCCGCGGCGGCGGCGAGGGAGATGAGCGAGAGGAGGGCGGGCGAAGCCATGTGCGGGGGACCTCGAGCGCGCGGCCCCGTCTACTAGGCTAGGGACTCCCAGGCCGTCTGCTGACCTGCCCGTCGGAGGGACCCCGGGCGGTGGGCGGGCGGTTCGGATGTGCGCGCGTGGACGCGACACCTCCCGTCAGCCGGTCGAGGGGCCAAGTCGAGAGCGGCTCTCGGCCCCGCGGGCGATCGCCTCGGTTCGAGGCGCCGCGGCCCTCGCCCGATCGTCCAGGAGGGCCTCGCGACCGCCATGCCGCGCTCCGAGCGGCTCCACCACTGGGCTGGCGGCCTTGATTGCCTGCGCGTGGACGACCTGGGCGGAGAAAGACAATGGGCGGCCCAGCCTCGCGCCGCGCGCCATGACGCCGCACCTGCCCCGAGGGGAGGAGATCGTGGACCTCGTGGGTGCCGTCCTCAACGCGATCTGGATCGTCGGGTTGGTCTTTGGCCTGCCGTACCTGTTGATGAACGGGTTCAGCGCGGGTCTCGATTTCGCAAAGTACGCCGGGCTCAGGATCGGACCGCCGGTGGGCGTCGCGGTCGGGTTGGTACTCGCGTGGCGCACTCCGGTGGCGTCCGCGGCGGCCGCCACGGGCGCCGCCAGTCACCGAGCGGACCGGCGCGCCTGCCTCGCCGTTGGCGGGATGCTTGCCATCATCCGATGGCAGCGTTGCTGTCCGCGGGAAAGCGGTGCGTGGGCGTGCGGTACTGCTTCGCCGGGTGATGCTCGGCGATGAACGCGGCTATCGCGGCCGAGCGGAAGGCGCCAGGGGTAGTGGGCGTGTCAGGTCTGCTTGCCGGCGAGCGTGCTCGACCATGCCTCTTTTCAACAGAGTCCCCTGATCTTCCCGGCGTCTTGCAGTTGCATCGGGTCGGCTCTTGAAAGCCTTGGGCGACAGCAGCGCTGTCGTTCCTGCAGCGTCAAGATGATCTCGATGCTCTCCCGCTCGGCGGCTTCGAAAGGGGGCGGCAGCGAATCCCTGGGGCGCGCTCGAGCCCTTCCTCGCACAGTTGCGCGCATAGGACCCTGACAGCCACGGGCTGCCCGGATCCGTGGAGCGGGAGTTTCGGCGCTTCCTCGACTGCGGCGTCGCCGCCCGCGGGTAGGCACGCAAATACTAAGCACATCTTTCGACGGACGCCTGAGCGCGTCAGAGTCACGCCGCGGCATCACCCTCTCTGGGGCGCCGAATTCGAGGTCCAGTCCGACGGGCGTCAGCGCATTTGCATTCGGCTGAAGGACGCCAAGAGCCGCACCGTGACCACCTCGCCCGGCGGCGAGGTCGAGCAGGCGCGTCGCCAGCCGCGCCAGCCGGTCCGCCTCGCACCGGGCGTCCTCGAGCGCGCCCTGCAGCTTGTCCTTGCCGGCGCGCCGGCGCAGCGCCAGGTCGATGGAAATGCGCATGAGCGTGAGGGGGGTGCCTTCGCCCAGGCGCCGGGGAAAAATGCGGCAAGGGTCGACCCCTGAGGTTGCGCAAACATTGCACAAGAACATGGGTCGAAAACCCTGCTTTATGCATCGAAGGCAGAAAGCGAATACAGCTACACTCCGTGCAAGAACATGGGCTCGGAGCTTGTTGCGGAAGCAATCGGCCATCCATTCTGAACGAGGACAAGAGCCATGAGCTCAAGCATGCTGCCCCGAGCAGTGAGAGCGTCGGCGGCGCTCATTTCTCTCGTCCTTGGGTTGGCCTCGACGACGACCGCCGCCGCTTCGCTCAGCGCCCGCCCTTCGGCGGGAAGCCCCTGGGCCTGGGGAAACAACTCCTTTGGCCAGCTGGGCAATGGCACCACTATCGACAGCGCGGTTCCCGTCCAGGTCATGAACGTTGAGGGTGCCGTCGCCATCTCGGGAGGCGGGCAGTATAGTCTGGCCTTGGATTCGAACGGAAGGGTCTGGGCTTGGGGCCGCAATGCCAACGGCCAACAGGGCAATGGGACCACCACCGACAGCTCGGTGCCCGTTCAGGTCCAGGGCCTTTTGCAGATCGTCGCGATCGCGGCAGGCGGTGCCCATGGCCTGGCCCTGGATTCGGGCGGCGTTGTCTGGGCCTGGGGCTGGAACGATTTTGGTCAACTGGGCAACGGCACAGTGACCCCCAGCTCGGTGCCGGTCCAGGTGAGCAACCTTTCAGGAGTCGTCGCCATCGCGGCAGGCACAGGCCATAGCCTGGCCGTGGATTCGAACGGAATTGCGTGGGCCTGGGGCCACAACGGTCAGGGCGAATTGGGTGACGGCACGACGTTCGACAGGTCGGTGCCCGTTCAGGTGAAGAACCTAACAGGGGTCATCGCTGTCGCCGGCGCCAATCTCCATAGCCTCGCCGTGGATTCGAACCAAAACGCGTGGGCCTGGGGCTCCAACAGCTTTGGCCAGTTGGGCGACGGCACCACGACCAACGTCCCGGTATCCCTCCCGGTTCAGGTCATCAATCTGACGGGAGTTGCGGACGTCGCGGGGGGCGAGGCTCATAGCATCGCTCTCGATTCGAAAGGGAACGTCTGGGCCTGGGGCTGGAATGGGGATGGCGAATTGGGCGACGGCACAACCCTCAGCAGCCCGACGCCCGTCCCAGTAAAATACCTAACGAAGATGGTCGCCATCACAGCAGGTTTCGATCATAGCCTGGCCTTGGATTCGCACGGCAAGGTCTGGGCTTGGGGTCGCAACAACTCGGGCCAACTGGGCGACGGCACCACGACCAACGCCTCGGCGCCAACCGAGGTCGGCGGACTTGCAGGAGTCGTCGCGATATCGGGAGGCACTTTTCACAGCACGGCCATTGCGAGCGCGCTTTGCGACACCAGGATCGAAACCAGGCTTTCGCACAGTTTCATCTCCCTTGGACAGGCCATCAGGGACGCTGCAAGGGTGAGGAACTCGGCGCTGTGCCCTCTCGCCCCCGAGGGCGCAGTGACCTTCCAGGTCTCTGCGGACGCAGGCGCCACCTGGGAGACTCTTGGCACAGTGAAGACCCTCGACGAGAGCGGCCATGTCACTTCCGACGCGTATTTCCCTCCGGCAGCGGGAATTTTCTACTTCCGGGCGATCTATGGCGGCGATTTCGAGCACAAGGCTTCCCAGAGCGACTATGCCCACGAAAAGCTGACGGCGAGGAGGGCGCGAACGAGCGTCAAGCTCCACGTCGTCTCTCAAATAATTTCGCTCAGGAGCGCCGCCAAAGCCACGGTGATAATCCGCACCGACGCCAAAGGAGCAATGCCGGCAGCGACGGGCAGATGGGCGGTCCAAGCATCCAGAATCTGGAGCTTCTCCGATGCGCCCGTGGTTCTCGACAGCGGAGTTGTGAGCGGCCCTCTCCCCCTTCCCATCACGCCTCAGCCTTTCACACTGCCTTCACCAGGATTGTGGTTTCTCAGGGCCATCTACAGTGGTGACGACAACTTCTCCGCAAGCAGCAGCGAAGGCCTCGAGGGAGTGGTGGTAGTCCTTCCCCAAGAGAAGTAATCCGCAGCCTGCTCTGGCCGCAGTCCTCGGGTTCGAACGCCGTCGCGGACGATGTGCAGGCTGTTGACGGAGATAGGCCTCTTTCTAGCCTTTCTCCTGGCGCTCCCCACTCCCGCGCGGTGGCCTCGCGCCAAGAGGGGATAAAGCGGCGGCTGGCCGCCGCCCAGCGCGGTAGTCAAGTTGACCCCGCAGTTACCAGAGGTGCGGTCGAAAGGCCGCAAGATGCGAGGGACCAGCCATGGAGTACGTAGGCATCGACGTCCACAAAGCGGGAAAGCCAAGCGTGCATCATCCCTCGGGATGGGGAGGGGTCCCCGGCGTCAACTACTTTCGCGCAGCCGGGAGGCGAGGGTCCGCACGAAGGTTCAGAGGATGGCGTAGCCAAGCACTTTGTCTGTGAACAAGAGGCCGTCAAGCGCCTCACGCCGCAGGATGCCCAGGGTACACGCGCTGTGGGCGGTGGGTGGTGGCGCCGTGGCCGTCCCAGTCGCCGGCGAGCGGAACGTAGTGAATACCGGCAGCGCCGTACATGAAGCTCAGCTCGGCGGAGCCCGACGAGTTCTCGTTCCTCAAATAGAAGAAGCTGCTCGCGGGGTCGTAGAGCCCGATAGTGGCTACGCCGTCGCCGTCGCCGTCCCAGTCGCCGGCCAAGGGCATGAGGCTGGAATTCGAAGCGCCATACGCGAACGTGTTGGCCGCGCCGTCGTGGGGATCGCCCGAGACCGAGCTCGTATTGGAGAGGAAGAAGCGGCCTTCGGAAGGGTACTACATGCCCACGGTCGCAAGGCCGTCGACATCCCAGTCGCCGAGCAGCGGCGCTCCACCGGGGCTTCCCCGTGCCACCCCCGAGAGCGGCGGGGCGCCGATCAGCGTTGAGAACAGCAGGAAGGTCGCGGCGTCCGGCGAGTAGAAGGCGCCTTCGCCACGGAGATCGAGCGCCTTCATTCCCAGCAAACCGGCGCGGTGCCTGCGCGTGTTGAGCTGGATGTGTGCGAAGACGTTCCGGGTCGGCGCCATGGGGAAAACTCCTGACTTCGAGCCGGCGATCGAGCGGTGCTTTCCTTGCGGCGGCCCTTTCACGACGGCACGACGGCGGTGGCGTTCACGCCCAGCTGCGACGAGCGCGGTAAGGGGCGCCAAGCCGATGACCCGGCGCGGCTCTTGGCGAGACTCGCGATTCAGGTGCATGGCGGACCTCTACTTGAGGGCGCTGCGATCGCCGGCGCCCCCCGCTTTCTACCGCTTTATTACAACCTGGGAAATGGGATATCCGCCCATCGTCCCGGTGGTTCCATACCCCGCCTCCGTCGTCCCTGTCATGCAGGCCGGCCCCATCATGCCTCCGGCGGTGCAGTCCGCGTAGGCGAGGAGATTGATCTGGGCCTGCGTCGCGGGCGCCGTCGGGTCGTCGGTGTTGACGTCGATCATGGCGTAGGCGTTCCCGATGCCACCCTTCTTCGGGTTCGTGGCGCCGGCCGCGTAGCCACAGTATTGCCAGCCGCCCGGGGCGAACCCGCTCGGGTCGAACGTGTTGGTCGTATTCAGCGCGAAGACCGTCACAAGCTGCCCCTGACCTCCGAGCCCGTCGCTCACGTCGGACAGCTGATACGTGAGGGATACGGTGGCCATGGGCGGGCCCGTCATGGACTCGGTCAGCGAGCCTGCGAGATTCGAAACCGTCTTGGAGGTGGAATCGAGAGTGAACGACCCGATGAAAATCGTGTTGTCGGGCTGGGTCTCTGGCTCATTGAAGGTTTCCACCACGTCGAAGGAAGTGATGACGTCGACCGGGGCGGACGCGGCGCCAGCGCCGACGCCGTTGCTGGCGGACACGGCGAATGCGTAACCCGCGCACGACGATGGGCAGGTCACCGTGATCGGCGAGGTGCTTCCGGCGCCGGTGATGCCGCTCGGGGTGGAGGTCACCGTGTAGCCGGTGATCGGGCTGCCGTCCGAAGACGCGGGCGCCGAGAAGGTCACGACAACCGTGTTCGTGGAGTCGCCCAATGAGGCTGCGACGGCGGTCGGGGCGTCGAAAGCTGTGATCGGTTCGGAGACCACCAGGGATTGTGTCGCCTGGCTCGCCGGCAGGTAGTCGGCGTCGCCCGCCTGGTCCGCCGCGACGGTGCAGGTGCCGGCAGCGATGTCTGTGACGACGCCGGTGGCGGCAGCCACGGAGCAGACGGTTGGAGTTAAACTGCTGTAGGTCACCGCGAGGCCGGAGCTGGCGGTGGCCGAGACGGTTGCGGTGCCGAGCAGGAGCAGGGCGGGAGCAGGCTCCGCGAACTCGGTCGTCTGCGGGCTCGCTTTGGCGGCCGCTCCACCGCCGCAGCCGGCGACGATGAGTGCGGCAAGGGGCGCCAAGCTGACGACCCGGCCCGGCGGTCGGTGAAGCTCGCGATTCAGTTGCATGGAAGATCTCCACGGGGTTGGAAGCAATCGCCGGCGCCCAGCCCCGTGCAACTTGGGGCCGGGCGCCGGAGAATGCTGGGGGCGGGTTCGGCGCGCCAGGGCTCAGTCCGAGCCCACGAGTCTATCTGGAACGTCGAAGCCCAGCCCGCTTTCTACTGCTTCGAAACAATCTGGGAAATGGGATATCCGTCCATCGTCCCGACGGTTCCGTATCCCGCCACCGTCGTCCCCGTCATGCACATATACATCATCATTCCCCCGGCGGTGCAGTCCGCGTAGGCCAGGAGATTGATCTGGGCCTGCGTCGCGGGCGCTGTCGGATCGTCGATGTTGACGTCGATCATGGCATAGGCGTTGCCAACGCCACCTTTCTTCGGGTTCGTGGCGCCGGTCGCGTAGCCGTAGAAAATCGAGCCGCCCGGGGCGAATCCGCTGGGGTCGAAGGTGTTGGTCGTGTTCAGCAGAAAGACCGTCACAAGCTGACCCCCGAGCCCGTCGCTCACGTCGGACAGCTGATACGTGAGGGGAACGGTTGTCATCGGCGCAGTCTTCGGCATTGTCATCGACTCGGTCAGGGAGCCGGCTAGATTCGTCACCGTCCGCGTCGTCGAATCGAGAGTGAACGTCCCGGTGAATATCGAATTGTCGGGCTGGGTCATTGGCTCGTAGTAGGTCTCGACCACTTTGAAGGAGGTGACGACGTCCACCGGAGCGGACGCCGCGCCGGTTCCAACGCTGTTGATGGCCGCGACGGTGAAAGCGTAGCCGGCGCACGACGAGGAGCACGCCACGGTGATTGGCGACGTGGTGCCGGAGGCCGTGAGGCCGCTCGGGGTCGAGGTCACCGCGTAGCCGGTGAGGGTGCTCCCGCCCGTGTCCGCCGGCGCCGCGAAGGTGACGATGACCGAGGTGCCAGAGTTGTCCAGGGACGCCGCGACCGCGGTCGGCGCTCCGGGGACCGCGTTCTTCGTTCCGCCCATGCACATGCCGCTCATGCACATCATGCCGTTCACGGAGCTGTTGGTGTTGCAAGGCGTCATATCGGGGGCGTTGGTCCCGACGCAGCCTTTCACCGAGTCGCAGACGGCATTGGTGACACAGGGGTTCGAGGCGTCGCATTGCACCGGGGTCGAGCCCACGCAGGTGCCATTGCCATCGCATGCAAAGTTCTGCAGGCACTTGTCGGTGCCGGTACAGGCCGTGCCGGCGACGACATTCTCTGGGGCCGGGCAGCCCGTGGCAGGGACGCAGGCGCCGACCGCCGTGCAGGTGTTCGTCGGCTGGCTGCAGACGACCGCGGCGCCGCCGCCGCAGGCGCCGGCGGCGCAGACCTCGCCGGTCTGGCAGAGGCTGCCGGAGCTGCACGCGGTGCCGTCGACCTTGTTACTGACGGTGTAGTTGCCGGTGTTGGGGTCGCAGGACGCGGAGGCCTGGCAGGGGGTCAGCGCGGGAGCGACCTTCGCCGTCCCGCCCTGGCAGGCGTGGCTCAGGCAGGTCGAGCCGGTGATGCAGGCGTTGAGGGTGCAGGAGGCGCCGTCGGCGAGGCTGACGCAGGGATCCGACGAGTGGAAGTGGAAGGTGTAGGCCTTGGCCGGAGCCGCAGTGCCGTCGGCGATCGACACGGTGACGTCCATGACCGAGGCCAGCGTCGCGGGGGCCTGCCACGTCATGAGGCTCGAGGCGGGCGAGGCGGCGGTGAACGGGCTGGTTTCGCTGATCGAGCCGGCCGTGGCCGACCAAGTGAAAGTGAGCGCCTGGTTTTGCGGGTCGGTCGCGTCCACGCGGAGGGCGTAGCTGCTCCCGGCGGTGACGGTGCCATCGGCGTTGGGCTGCATCGTGAGAGTGATGACGGGCGACTGCGCGAGCGACGGCTTGGCGGCGATGTTGAAGATGGCGCTGATATGGCCGCCGCGCTGCGAGCCGTCCGTGAGCGCCACGCCGTTCGAGTCCTTGGCGCCGGCGCAGTCCCCGTTGGTGCACAGGTCGGTGACGGTGACGGTGAGGGTGCAGCTCTTGCTGTCCGCGACCGAGTAGTGCGTCTGCGCCGCCGTGGAGTCGGAGAAGTGGCCGCCGCAGCTGCCGTCCGACCAGCTGTAGGCCAGGTTGTCGCCGTCGGGATCCGCGGCCTGGACGGTGAGGTCGGCCTCGGTGGTGGTCCCCATGACCGGCGGGGTGCCCGTGGGCTGGTCGTATTTCACGTCGGCGAAGGCGCTGGCGATGACGGGCCAGGTATTGGCGTAGACCGTCACGCCGGGACTGCCGGTGCTGGCGGCCTGCACGCTGATGATCAGGTACGCGGTGACTTTGTTGATGTGCTGGTCCTTGATGGCGACCGAGAGCACGCAGGTGGAGGGATTGGTCGCGGGAGCGACCCAGCTCGCGGCGCTCAAGGTCCCATTGGTGAAGGTGCCGTTGTCGCTTCCCGGAGAGCAGGCGGCGCTCCAAAGGTAGCTGAGCGCGTCGGCCGGCGTGTAGGGCGAGTGAGCGGCCACGGCGACGTTCACGGTCGCACCGGGGGCTACCGCCGAGTCGGACGCGGTCAAGCTGTCGACCACGGGCATCCAGACGGTCGCGGTCTGCCCGCCATTGACCTCCTGAGCCAGGATGTACACCAGCGCGGTGCTGCCCGCGGCGATGTCCGCGGTGGCCGACCCCGAGTAGATCCTGGTGGTCCCGTCAGCCTTGTAGGCGTCGGCCTGGAACACGCACCCGGTCCCGGCGGGGATTCCGGAGACCAGGCCGGTGTACTGGGCATCGGCGCCCTGTTTGCCGTTGCTGGCGAGCGTGACGACGATGGGAGCGCTGAGCGCCGGCGTGCCGCCGCTGACGGTCAACTTCACGCTCGCGATGTCGGTCGTCAGCGCCGACAATCGGACCGACACGCGGGCGGCGCCCGTCTCGTTGGGGGTCGCGGGCCTATTGCCCGTACATCCTGCCCCGAGCGCCGCCGCCAGCGCGGCGACGGTGAGCGTGAGACCCTTCTGGTGGGAACACAGCATTTTAAGTGCCTCCTAAGGAGCTGTTGATTTGGTACCGCAAAAATAGAATGAGCAACCTCTCACCCGACGCCGAAAGCGGGCCGGATTGTGCTGGGGTGGGGAAAATTGCCGTGCGCCGAAGGCAGCGCAGAACGCGCTGGACTCAGCCCACCGCGATGTCTGAAGCGCGCGTGCGTGCTGCTTTCATGTTTCCTTGGCGCGTCTTTCCGCGCGCGCTATCAAATAGCGCAGCGGTGCGCCCTGGACAATGCGGCAAGATGTCGCGCCGCCTTCGAGCAGCTGAGCCCGAATTGCGAGGCGCGAAGCGGGTCCTCGCCGGTGAAGTGCGCCCGCATCTGCGGCGGAATACCGTCCCCGAAGGCATTTTCGCCGCGCCTCCCGAGCTCCCGCTGGAGGCTGGGCGCGAGGAGGTTCTGCGATGACGGCCCCAGGCTGATCACGCTGGTTGGTGCGGCCGCGGCCACTGCTTGCCGCAAACAAGGCAGCCCCGCTCCGATGCCCACCCCAGCCGGAGGCCCGGCCACGGATGGCGCTCGCGCGGCCGCCTTCTGCGATCGCCGAGCCGAATAGAGCATCCGGCTCCCAGCCCGGCTGCCCCTGAGCGAGGACTGGCCGCCGTGCAGCATACGAAGCCGCCGCGACCTCGGCCCTTCGGAGAGATGCAACGAAAGCCTTGCCTTCCTGCGACAATATGACGAATGCACCGCCGCTCGAATCCGGCGAACAGTGCGCGCCGCATGCCTTCTAGCGAGGCTGCGCCTCAGACTGACGAGGCATGTTGGAGGGGATGCGGCGCAGCCTCGCATTCGATAGTCGATGGTCGATAGTTCTGCGGGACCTCGCCGCCGGCTCGCACCAATGCAGCTGACTCCGAGGCCCGTGTTCGTCTCGGGCGATCCGACGCGCGGCAGGGGAACCTTGGAGGCGAGGGCTCGCCCTTCGCGCACGACCCGCGGCGACGGCTAGAACCGGGCCGCCATGGCGAAGAACGCCTTGATCTTGTCGTTGGTGTCGCGAAGGCGGGAGGCGAGGGTGCGCACGAAGGTCCAGAGGACGGCGTATCCGAGCTCCTTGTCGGTGAACATGAGGCTGTCCAGCGCCTCGCGATGCAGCACGCCCAGGGTGCACGCGCTGTGGGCGATGGCGTCGGCGGAGCGCGGGGTCTCGTCCACCAGGGCCATCTCGCCGAAGTAGGAGCCCGCATCGAGGATGGCGAGCGCCTCCTCGCCAATGCCCGGGACCCTCTTCGAGAATCCGCACGCGCCCCTCGAGGATGACGAAGAACTCGTCGCCGTCCTCGCCCTCCTTGAAGATGTGCTCGCCTGACGGAAGCCGCCGCTCGGTGACCAGGGCGGCGACTTTGCCGAGCTGCGCGGAGTTGAGCCCCTCGAAGAGCGGCACCTTCTTGAGCTGGGCGATGTCCATGCAGAAAGGCATAGCACAGAGTCGGCGCGGCGAGTCCGAGGCCGCCGCACGAGGGCGACGGTGAGGGAACGCTCCTCGCGCGTCGGACCTCGTCCTGGACCGCTCGCCTCGTCGAGTGGACGGATTGAGGCAAGCCTCGGCCACCCCATCAAGGATTCGCATCGCCTGTAACGCTTCGGGGCGCCGCGCGACAGAACCTGCAACGAGTCGACGAAAGCGTCGCTCTTCGAAGGAGGAAGACATGATCCGCGGCGCCGTTCTGATCCTCTTGAGCCTCGTAGGGCCTCTGGCGACCCGCGCCGAGGAATTCAGCGTGGACCCCGACGCCGGCAACAACGGCTTCTCGGCGGTCTTCGACGCCGCACTCGGCGAGCGGATCAACGCGGTCAGCTCCGCGGTGGGGTGCTCGGTCAGCCTCGACGAGAAGACGGGGCTCGCCTCCGGCCGCTGCTTTGTGCCGCTCACCTCCATCAAGGTCGATTCCGACGACACGAAGACCAATCATTTTAACCAATGGGCCACGAATAAGAAATCCGAGCCCAAGGATTGCAGGCTCGAGGCGGTCTTCAGTGGCGTCGAGCTGGGCGCGCTGGCGCCGGAGAAGCCGACTCCATTCACGGCCGAAATTCCCTTCACCGTGTGCGGCCGCTCTCGGACCGACGGCGGCAAAGAGAAGGTGCGCGGCACGGCGCTCCTCTTCCCGCCCGGCTCCTACGGCGAGGCGAAGACCCTGCGCATCCGCGCCACCGTGGCCGAATTCGACCGCGACGCCTATCGAGTTGGCCCGCAATACACCGACGGCTGGCTCGCTCGCGTCCAGTCGCTCGCCAAGGTGGTCGCCGCGAAAGGCGTCATCGACTTCTCCTTCTTCGCCACGGCGAAGTGAGCAGGAATTCGAAACCCATGTCGTTTCACGAAACAAGCGCTCCACTCTGCAGCTCAACGTCAGTCCCCATGTTGGTTCCCATGAAAGGAAGCACCATGATCCGCGAAGCCATGAAGGGCACCGCCGTCGCCGCCGCCGTCTTCTCCCTCTTCGCCGCCGGCGCCGCCCGAGCCGCCGACAAGCCCAAGGAGGGCGCCAAGGTCGTGCATTGCGGCGGCCTGAACGCCTGCAAGGGCCAGGGCAGCTGCGCCGGCGCCGACAACGCCTGCAAGGCCCACAACAGCTGCAAGGGCCTTGGCTGGGTCGAGGCCAAGAGCGAGAAAGAGTGCCAGGACAAGGGCGGCACGGTCCTCGCCGCCAAGTAATTCCAACTCCGCAAGTCCCCTGTCAGTCCCATCGATTCTTCGGAGCCCGGAGGCCGGCCGAAGGGCCGGCTCCGGGAGCTCAACCATGGCAATGCACCCTCTCACGCTTGGCCACGGCATCGGCCTGCGCACAAATCACTTCGCTCAGTTCATGGCCGCGCGCCCCGCGGTCGACTGGGTGGAGGCCATCTCCGAGAACTTCATGGCGCCTGGCGGCCGACCGGTGGCGGTGCTGGAAAAAGTGCGGCGCGACCGGCCGGTCGTCCTTCACGGAGTCTCGCTCGGCATCGGCTCGGTATGGCCGTTGTCAGAGCGGTACCTGGCCGAGCTCGCGGCCCTCGTGCGGCGCGTCGAGCCCGCGCTGGTGTCGGACCACCTGTGCTGGGGCACGCACCGCGGCCAATACGTCCACGACCTCTTGCCACTGCCTTACAACGAGGAATCGCTCGACCACCTCACCGCGCGCGTGCAGCAGGTCCAGGAGCGGCTCGGCCGGCAGATTCTCCTGGAGAACCCTTCTTCTTATGTCGGCTACAAGGCCTCGACCATGACCGAGGTCGAGCTCCTCAAAGAGCTCACGCGCCGCACCGGCTGCGGAATTCTCTTGGACGTGAACAACGTCTACGTAAGCGCTCGCAATTTCGGCTTCGACCCCAGTGCGTACCTGGCCGGCGTTCCGGCCGAGGCGGTGGGCTATTTCCACCTCGCCGGCCACAGCGATAAAGGCAAATACCTCCTCGACACCCACGACCACTCGGTGCCGGCGCCGGTCTGGGGCCTGTACCGCGAGGCGGTGCGCCGCTTCGGCCGCGTTCCCTCGCTCGTCGAGTGGGACGAGGACATCCCGCCGCTCGAGGATGTGGTGGCCGAGAGCCGCCGCGCCGCCGAGGTCGAGGCCGAGGTTCTCGCGCCCCAAGCGATAGGGATGGCGTCATGACGCTCGCCGAGACCCAGGAGCTCTTTTACGAAATCCTCACCAGCCCCGAGCCGGTGTCGGCGGAGCGGATCGACGCCTGCTTCACCGGCACGCCCGACCTCCCCGCCACCGAGCGCGTCGCCCTCTACGCCAACATGTACTCGTGGCGGCTCATCGACGCTCTGCGGGAGACGTTCCCGAACCTCGCGAGGACCCTGGGCGACGAGCGGTTCGCCGCGCTGGCGCAGGACTATTTGCGGCGATATCCGTCGGACCACCACGACGTGGGCCGGGTGGGGCGGCGCCTCGCGGCGTTCCTGCGCGAGCACCCCGCCCCCGAGCGACCCGACCTGGCCGATCTGGCGGAGCTCGAGTGGGCGCGGCAGGAGGTCTTCTTCGCTCCCGAGGCCGAAGCTGCGGCGCCGGACGCGTTCGCCCACCTCGGGCCGGACGCGTTCGCGGGCGCCGGGCTGGCGCTTCACCCAGCTCTGAAGATCTTGTTTCTCGGCCACGGCGCGGCCGCGTTGTGGCGCCGGCTGGAGGACGGCGAGGTGCCCGAGCCCCCGGCGGCGGGTGTCTCGGCGGTCGCGGTCTGGCGAACCGGCTTCGAGGTGTTTCACTGCTCCCTCGAGCTCGACGAAGCCGGGGCGCTCCAGGCGGCCGCCGCGGGTGAGCCGCTCGCGCGCGTCTGCGAAAGCTTCTCCGAGCGGCAGGACCCCGCAGCCGCGGCCCACGCGGCGCTGTCGAGCTGGCTGAGCGAAGGTTGGATCGCGGGCGTTCGCGGCGGGAGCGGGCAGTCGGAGTCTGGAGCCTAAGCCAACCTTCGTTGGTTGCGCGGCCGAGCGGGATTAAGGGGCGAGCGCAAACATCGAACGCACGAGGGGGCGGTTGGTGCTCACGCTCCACGCGGTGAGGTTCGCGAGCAGGTTGACGGCGTGCGCATTCAGGTGCAGGTCGCGGACCGTGTCGAAATACGGGAACGTGACCAGGGGATAGTCGATTTCGAGGGCCCCGCGGATCTCCCACTCGAGCTGACCCCAGAATTGAGACGCGCGATGATTGAAGAAGAACAGCACCTCGACCGAGCGGCCGCCGGCCACGCCGAAGTGTGAGTTCGCCGCGGTCTCGGTCCTGATCTTGCTCACGGCCGCGCCCCCGGCGCCGACGGAGCTGCGCAGCCCGCGAATCAGGTCGCCGAAGCTGCCGGGCGGGAAGACCTGAAGGTATTGCGCGGCGCCGTCGGTCGACGTGACCGGCCGGTAGCCGCTCAGATACGAATCCCAAATCCATCCGAAGAGCGGTGGAATGGAGCTGTCCATCTGCACGCCGTCGATGTCGGTGACCGGGAGGGTCGGGTCGATGATGATGGGCACGTCGGTGTGGACGAAGCTGAGGATGCTGTTCGCTCCGCTCCACCCGAGCAGCCCGCACAGGCCCGTGTTGTCGAGGCCGGCCCCGTCGGAGAGCTGGTAGGTCTGCGCCGCCTGGGATGGGCTCATCGCCGGCCAGTAGAAGTATTCAGGCGTCATGTCTCCAATGATCTCCTCGAGCCAATCGGGCAAGCGCGCGAAGAGCTCGACCCCAAAGGCCGCGCTGCTCGTGCCCACGGCATCGGAGAGCGCGAATTGGGCCTTGGGGGTGGCGACCGTGAAGAGTCCGTCGCCGAAGCGGGTCGGTTGCGCGGAGCCGCAGGTGAACGGGTCGATGGAGCCTCCGCCCAGGTCGGACCCGCGAATGCCCTGGCCGGGGAACCGAGGATAGATGCCCGCGTCGAGCTGGGTCAGCCAGAAGGGATAGGGCACCGGGTCGTCGCCCGGCGCATTGAACGTCGAGTTGGCGACCCAGAATGGCCGCTTCGATTTTCCGAAATAGAATGAGCTCGGGGCGAGCGCCGGGTTGAGGCTCTTCACCGCGACCTCGAACCAGCTCGGGTCGGCCGTGTAATAGCGCGTCGGCGCCCCGTTCGAATCGCGATGATCGCCCAGGCCGTAGGGCTCGAGCACGTACTGGCCGATGAGCCGAGGCCAGTAGGCGTGGGGCGACAGCGCAAAGCCGTAGGTGAACCAGAGGTCGATGGAGCCTGCGACGAGCGCGTCCCAGCCGATCTGCGTGCAGAGCTTCCCGATGGCGTGGGCGCCGAGCAGGCTCTGGTTGAAGGGCGCCGGCCCGGTGCTCCAGGTGAGTTTCGCGATCTCCGTGTCCGGGACGAAGGGCCCGAGGAGCTCGTCGTCCGAATAGGGCGCGTACTGGTAGAGCGCGCCGGCCCAACCGCCCCCGGAGACGGTGGAGAGCGCGTCGACCTTCTCGAGCAGCCCCAGCTCCCGGAGCGCGCGCAAGGCTCCCATGGAGCACGACGCCGCGCGCGTACCGCCTCCGGAGAAGCAGACGGCGACTCGTGGCGCCCCTTCGGCGACCGGGCGGAGCTTCTGCGCGGCGTTGGGGGAAGCGAAGAGGTGGCCGTTGAGCGCCGCCGGCAGCTCCGGTGCCGGCTCGCCAGGGCCGGGCCTGCCGAGCGCCTTGCGAAAGTCCTCGCGCGCCTCGTGAAAGCGACGCGCGGCGGCTTCCACGGCGGGCCGCGGGGCGTGCTCCCGCGTGACGCGCAGCAGAATCGGCCCGGGCGCGCACCAATCGAGCTTCCAACAAAGCCGCATCGGTCTTGGTCTGGGACATGACGGCCTCCGGAGGCGCGCCGGGCCACAGGGCCATTCAGGTTCGCGGCGCCTCCAGAGGCTTCATGCGGCAAAACAGAGCGCCCGCCATGGCCCAGCCAGGGGTTCGCCCAAAGTAATGCCTGTGTACACAAATGATACAGCTTCGCTCGCGCGATGGAGAGGAACTCCGGCAGCACCCATGAACTCTCTCCGCCCTACGTCCGGGTTATTGCCTAAATAATTAGACGGGGGGTCGGTGTCTCACGCATGTTGGCACGGAGGGACGCGCCGGCAGCGTTGGCCCTGCCCAGAAGCCTTGCGAACCTTTGACGACGACTACGACGACGACCCACACTCGAACCGTCTACCGAATCGGATCAACCCCGAGGACCGGGGCTGCCGACCTCCAGCCTCACCCCGCGTGCCTCAATGAGCGTTCCCGTCGCCGCCTCGAGGGCGGTGCGGGCCTTGCGGTGGCGGATGACGGCGCCAAGCTCGGCAAGCTGTGCCTGTGCCAGCTCGGCCTGGCGCTGACCGACGAAGAAGTTGTTCGAAGTGCCGTCTTGAAACTTGCGCTGCTCGATGTCGAGGGCGCGGGTGGCGAGCTCGCGGAAACGGGCTGCGGCGCGGACCTGCCTGGCTGCCGCCTCGATCTCGTGCAGGTCGTCGCGCAGCTCGACGAGGAGATCGAGCCGTTGCCGCTCGAGCTGCACCTGGGCGGCTCGCGCAGCGGCGAGGCTCGAGTCGACCTGCGCCCGTGCCGCGAGCATGAACGGTGACCAGCTGAAGCTCGCCGATAAGGTCCACGTCTTGACGTTGTTCGACACCATCTCGGCGAAGGCGCCCTTGAAGCTGTCCTGCTGGCCGATCAGCCCGTAGCTCAGCCCGACGTCGAGCTCCGGCAACCGGTCGGCCCGCGCCTTCCGCAGGTCGAGGCTCGTCCGCTCGATGTCGACTCGACGCTGCTCGAGGTCGGGTCGGTTCTTCAACGCCAGCGCCATCGCCTCGTCGAGGTTCACCTGCGGCTCCTCGTAGCGTGGCGGATCGACCGGCAAAAGGGGGCGCGTCCACTCGGAGCGCGGCAGGTTCAGCACCTGTCGCAACCGGTCTGTGCAGCGGGCGATCGCCGCGTCGGCCTCGACCAACGCCAGCTCGCGCTGCGCCAGCGTCGACTCGGCGGCGATGAGGTCCGAGCGCGGTAGAATCCCCGCCTCGATCTGTCTCTCGGTGAGCAGCCGCTGCTGGCGCGCCAGCTCGAGAGACGTATGGCGCACCTCGTATTCCTTGAGCGCCTGCAGGAGCTCCCAGTAAGCGTCCTCGGTTGCTTTGAGGGTGGCGGTGAGCGAGGCGCGCACGTCGAGCGCCGTCCGCCTGGAGGCGAATCGCGCCCTCAGAAGGTCGACCCGCGGGATGTCGAGGTCGAACGCAAAGCCCTTGAGCAACGGCTGGACGACGTTGAACGTTAGCGCGGAGTTGTAGAGGAGGGGGCCTTCGATCGCGGCACCGCCGGCGCTGCTCAGCCATCGGAAGTTTGTCCAGTTGGCACTGAGCTGCGTCCCCGCCGGAAGCTGGGCGGAGAGACTGGCGCTCCAGCTGAGATGGTCGACATTGGCCTGCGACAGGGCGATGCCCTGCTGGAGCAGCGCCACCGGCGGCGGTGCGCCGGCGCTCGATCGGCCATAGGTGGCGGTCAATGAGGGCTCGAAGAGGCGGCCAAAGGCCACTCCGATGTCGGCGCGCGCCGCCGCCGCCTGCTGGCGCTGCAGCTCGACGCCGAGATTCTGGCGGGCGGCGAGCTGGATGGCTTCGCTCAACCCGAGCAGCTGCGGCGCAAGGTCGCTTCCGCCCGCCTGAAGCTCGGGTCGACGAAAGATCTCGTCGGGAGGTCGATACGGCTCCTCGGCGCGAACCGGCGCCGCGGTGATGAAGACGGCCATCCAGGCCAGAGAAGAAAGGCGCCGCGGATTACGCATCGAGGATGACGACCTCGGCGGCATCGCCCCGCGGTTCGGGATGGGCCTCTTGTGCCGTCGTGCTGCGTGCGATCGCCGTGTCCGGCGACGCCGCCGGCAGCGCCGGGGAGACGACGGCTAGGGTGAGGGGCAGGGACGGGCGAGGCGTTGGAGCCGGGGGGACCAGGGGGACCAGCCCGACCCACTCGAGCGGCGCACGGATCAGCCTGCGTACGAGGTACGGATTCATGACGTAGGGCAGGCTGATGTGGGCGATCACCGGAATGAGCCAGAACCGGGCGCCCAGAGTGGTGCCGCCCGGCCTCCCGCTCTGGTACCAGGCCACGCATGCCGCGATGACGCTCACCACGGCAGCCTCGACGTGCGAGCTCTTCATGCGCCGGCAGAGCTCGCCCAGCGAGACCCGCTCGAGGTCGTCGGTCGCAGTCGCCGCGAACGACAGCCGCATTCGAAAGAGGTAAGCCAACGCGCCCCGGATGACGCTGACGCCGAACCCCGCAAAGCAGCCGCCCACGACGAGGACCGCGCCGATCGCCTTGGCCCGTCCCAGCAAACCTTGCCAGGTCTTCCCGTGAGTCATGCGGCCCAGGTTCCCTTTGCGCCGCACACGCCAGAACAGGGCGGTTCCGAGGCAGAGGAAGATCATGCTCGCGAGCAGGATGCGCGAGAATGCACGTCCGACGGGAACAAAGCCGAGCCCCACGGCCAACGCCGCGGGAACGATGGAGGCGAGATTCAGCATCGACAAGAAGAAGCCGATCAGATCGACAATGTGGTACCAGCCGACATACGGCGATGCGGCGAAGCGTCGGAAGCTCTTCTTGAGCACTCCGAGCCGCTCCCAGTCGCCGATCGGATTCAGGATCGCTTCCGCCGCGCCAAAGGCGTAGCGCCGGAACTTCTCCAGTTCCTCGGTGTAGGTCCGCGTCACCGCCTCGCCGAACTCCAGGCCCGGAAAGGCCACATACTTGCCGTGCTGGCCAGTGATGTGGACGCGCATCATGAAGTCGAGATCCTCGCAGGTCATCTCCCCCCAGAGGCCGATTCTGAGCAGCACCGACTTGCGCAGGAAGAGGTTGTGCCCCATCACGGGCACCTGGTTGCCGTCGAAGAGGCACCGGGACGCGATGGCGATGTCGTAGAGCCCCCGGGTGAAGGCCCCGATGATCATCGAGAAGTAATTGTCAGTCTCGTTGGTCGGATAGGAGGGGTGCTGCGTGTAGGCCAGGTCCGGATCCTCGATGAATTCGGGGATGGTCGCGAGAATCACGTCGGGATGGCAGATGCTGTCTTTGTCGAGTTGCAAAATTATCTCGCCGAGCTTGATGTCGCCACCCCATTGAGCGAAGCGGAACGGCGAGAGCTCGGACGGCAGCGGCGTCGCCTGCGGGCGAGGCGCCCGAGGAAGTCCGGCGAGGTCCTCCGGGCTCAAGCCGGCGAGCGCCGCCTCTACCATGAACGAATGGTTGAGGTTGCTCGCTTTCTTGAACCGTCCCCGGCGCTCCGTTTCCGGCACGCCCGGGAGGAACTTCGCGCGGGCCACCCAGCTGACCTCGTGGCGGGCGTAATAGTCCAGCCGTGCGAGCACCTCCCGCTCGCCCTCGGTGCGCCGAGAGGCTGGCTTGCTTTTGGCGCGGGCGCAAACGCCGGCGAGGTCGTTCTCCGCAAAATGCAGGAGCCCGTCGTCGCAGATCAATAGATTCGCGCGCTGCCCGGTGGCCTCGCGGTAGCGGCGGATCGCGCCGAGGGCGCTGTCGAGAGTCGGCCGGATGACGTCCGTGAACGGCTCGGTGTAGATGGGAATTTGCACGGTGACGGTCGGCCAGGTTGCGATCGACTCGCGGGGGAGCGGCAGGTTCGTATAGCGAGCGCTTCGCAGCCGCTTCTCGCCGCGCAAGAGGCGGTGGCTCGTGAGCAAAGTCCAGATCGTCGAAACCGCGTACTCGACGGGGAAGATGAGGAACACGAACCCCAGGGGGAGCAAGCCCCAAGAGGTCCACAGGTTTCCTTCCTCGAAATAGACCCGGTCGGCCTCCGAGAGGGCGAGGACGGCCGCCAGGGCGACCGAGATCAGCGCCCACCGGCGAAGCAGGTGACTGCGCTGGCGCTGGCTGAGGGCCACGTCGAGAGGGTCCTGCGGCGGCAGCGCGATCGGCGCCGTTGCGCCCTCCAAGCGCCCGGCCAAGGTCGCCTTCTCGCGCGCCCGGTCCATCAACGACCTCGTCGATCAGCGAGTCTCGTCGGGGTCGGCGCGGGTGAGTCGCCTTGCGCATCGATTGATAGCTCCTGTTTCCCGAGGCTGGGCGCTGTGGGCTCGGGCCGGGCCCGAAGGACCAGCGTCGGGTCCGGCAGCTCGGGGTTTAAGTAGCGGCGCACCGGCGGAGGCGAGGGCCGCATGAGCTCCCGGAGCCGTTCGAGCCCGGTCGTCCTCCCGAGGACGATTTCGGCCCGGCCCCCGAGCCCTGGCATCAACGCTGGCATCAGGGTGGCGCTGCTTCCCTCGACCGCAACGAGCACGTTCCAGGAGCGCTCGGCCTTATCGATCACCACGCCGCCCCGGCCAATCCAGGAGACGCGCCCCTCGACCGCCTGCCGGTGGTCGCCGTGGTCGCCCAGGTCGCCCAGGTCGATCGAAAGGTGGACTTGTTGGCCCAAAGCCACGAAGGAGAGCTCCCGCTCAGGGACCATCGCTTTGAAAACCAGGCCGTCGAGGTCCTCGACGATGCCGACGACCTCGTTCCGGGCGAGCGTCGTGCGCTCCTGCAAGGCAACCGAGGTGATCACCCCGTCCGCGGGAGCGCGGACGACCTTGGCCTCGAGGGCAAGCTTGGCTGCCTTGAGCGCCCACTCGGCGCGCGCCACGGCGCTCGCGACCTTTGCCCGGGCGGCCTCGAGGGGCCGCTGCTCGTTGGGAAGGAGCGCGGAGTCGCCGGCTGCCATCACCTGGCGCAGGCGCGCCCGGACGACCTCGAGCGCGTCCTGCCGCTGTACGACGGCGAGCTCGACCTCACCGACCCGCTTGCCGAGCAACTCCGCGGCGGAGATCCTCAGCCCCTCGGCGGCGTCGAGGAATATCCTGGCCTGCTGCTCGGCACTGGCCGACTGGTCCTCGAGCGTGTTCCGACCGATCAGCCCTTGGCTGTGGTTTGAAATCGCGGCGAGCTGGCGATCCAGTGCCCGTTCCAGCGCGCTGAAGCTCAGGCGAAGCTGTGACACTTGGCGCGCGAGATCGGCCAGGCCGCTGCCCGAGCCTTCGTCGATCCGCGCCCAAGCGTCTCGGCCTGCGCGCGCACGAGGTGGTCGGGGTTCGGCTCGGCGACATCGACTGGCGCGCGGGACGGCTTCGTGTCCTCGGAAAGGGAGGGCGCGAGGCCCGGCTGCCACGCCTCAGGATGTCGGCGACGCGATCCTGCGCTACCTGAAGGAGGCGCGACCGGCCGCGCCGACCGACCACGTCTTCATCACCTCGCGGGCGCCCGTCGGCCCGCTGGGCACCGCCGGTCTGCGCGACGTGGTCGACCGCGCCATCGCGCGCTCGGGAGTGCAGACCTCGCTTCGCGGGCCCCACGTCCTTCGCCACTCGCTGGCGTCGCAGCTCCTGCGCGAAGGGGTGGCGCTCGACACCATCGGCGCCGCTCTGCGGCACCGCAGCGTCGATACCACCGCGATCTACGCCAAGGTGGGCGTGAACCTGCTGCGGCAAGTGGCGCAACCCTGGCCGGTGGAGGTGTCGCCATGCTGAAGAGCATCGACGCCTTCCTCGCGCTGCGCCGTGCGGTGGGATTTCAGCTCGAAACCGAGGAGTACCTGCTGCACGACTACGCCCGTTGGGCCAAGCGTCGCGGCGAGGCCCACGTCCGGACTCGGACGGCGATGGAGTGGGCGGCGGCGACGCGACCGCCCTGGCAGCGCGAGCGTCGGCTTCGGACGGTGGCCACCTTCGCGCGCCACGCTCGCGCCGAGGACGCTCGCCACATCCTTCTTGCGCTTCGTCGAGCACCGGGTGCCCTCCGCGCTCGAGCAGGTGAGGCGGGTCCGGCCATCGCCCCACAGAGAACAGACTCGCAAATCGTCAACCACCTCGAGGCGAGGGAACAGCGCGCGCTGCTCGACGCTCCCGATCCCGCGACCCGCCTCGGCATCCGCGACCGGGCAATGCTGCAGCTCGGCCTCGCCGGCGGGCTGCGCGTCTCCGAGCTCGTCGGCCTGCGCTTGGATGAAGTTGAGTTCAACGGGCGCTACGTCGACCTCCGGGTGCGCGGCAAGGGGCGCCGCGAGCGAACGCTGACGCTGTGGAGAGCCGTCGGCGACGCCCTCCGAGCGTGGCTCGCGGTTCGCGGCGAGGCGAAGGCCCGGAGCTCTTCCTGAACGCCTGGGGAACGGCGATGACTCGCTCCGGTTTCGAGCGCGTGCTCGCCCGCCACGTCGCCCTCGCCGCCCAGCAGTGCCCGTCGCTGCGCAAGAAGCGTGTCTCGCCGCACGTCCTCCGGCACTCCTGTGCGCTCAACACGCTCCAGGCGACCCGCGACCCGCGACCTGCGCCGCGTCTCGCTCTGGCTCGGGCACGCGAGCACCCAGACCACCGACATCTACCTGCAGGCCGACCCGACCGAGAAGCTGGAGCCACTCGCCGCGATGAAACCGCCGACGCTCCGGCCCGGAAAGTTCCGTCCCCCCGACCAGTTAATCGCTGCTCTCCAAGCCTCCATTATGCGCACCAAGAAGGCCGCTGCTGCCGAGGGGGAAGACACCAAATGACGAGCGTGGTCCGCATAATCAATCGCTCCGCATATCTGCGGTACTGCCTCCGGCCGCCGGTGTCGCAAGAACGGTTGTCGATGGCCCAGGACGGCAGCGGCAAGATCGTGTTGAAGCTCGAGCGCCCGCTGGCAGATGGCAGGGCCACGCTGGAGATGACCCCATCGCCCCGGTTCTGCGGCGCGTCCTCTCAGAGGTTTCCGGCCACGCCCGTCATCCCAGGCCGGCGGGCCCGGGAGTCTTCGCCTCGAAGCCTCGCGCCAAAAGACCCAGGCAAGGGCGCTCGAGTCCCCCGGCGCGCCACAGGTGCCGGGGCGCTGTAGCCGCCCGGGCGGCGGAGGAGCACGGAGCACCTCGGAGAGGATCCTCCTCGGCCCCGGCGAGCACGCCAGCGCCCTCCCCCTCCGCAGCGCCTCGAGCCCCGGGGCCTCCAGCTCGGCCGCGAGGAAGTCCGAAAGCCACCCCTGGCTGCGCTACCCGTGGGCGAGCTTGGCGCTGACCAGTCGATTCAGCGAGACCTTCGACTCCGCGGCCTCGATCGCGAGTTGGCGATGGACCTGCGGTGGGATGCGAATCTTGAACTGCCCGCTGTAGCGCCGCGTGGCGAACGGCTCGGGAATCTGCTCGCGTGCCTTCGCCATGTCGTCGACCGCGTCTCGGACGGCTTCCACGATGCCGTTGAGGGCACCTACCTGCGAAGGATCGAGCCAGGTCAGGCTGGGAAACTCGGCGCACAGGCCCACGTGCTCCTGGTCCTCCTCGGACCAAATGACCCGATACGCGTACCGCTCAACGACGTCCATCTTCTTCATGGCTTCTTCTCCTGCTTGAGGCGATCGACGGCTTGGAGGAGCTGACGAATCTGGTACGTCTTGGCTTTGCCCCCGGCGCCCGGCTGGAGGTTGATCCGGGGATCCCCCGCCCATGGCATCTTCCTGACGTGATGACTCGAGCCCTTGCTCCGCGGCGCTCCAAAGAAGTGGGGGGCTACCTTGCAGGCGTCGGTAAAGCGGGCGCCCGCCGGGTTGCCGCGCATCTCTGCGAGCAGGTCGTCGATGCTCTTACCCATGGGCAATGGTGGCAATAATGACCCCACGCCGTCAAGGGGCTCCACCAGGTCATCGCGGAGGACCTTGACGAGGAGCTCGCGCTCGGCGGCGCCGGCCTTCCTCTGGGCGGCGGCGCGGTGGGCCGGCGAGGTCCTCGGCCAGCTTGTGGCGGAGACCGCAGCGCTCGAGGGCCTTCGGGCCGAGGCGGAGCGCGTGCTGGCCTCTGGCGAGTCCCTGCCCGCCGTGAGCGAGATCAGAGCCAGCCCACTGCGCCCGTCACGAGCGGCAAGCTCGACGCCGGCGCCGTCCTCTTTGGCCGGGCCTGGGCGAGGCGGCTGGACCTGCGCCCCTGCGTCACGT
The DNA here is from genome assembly GCA_963772225.1 of uncultured delta proteobacterium. GTDB lineage: Bacteria > Myxococcota > Myxococcia > Myxococcales > UBA5297 > CAVYWD01. The sequence goes on from CAVYWD010000004.1 coordinate 354,914, forward strand.
CGGCGGCTTCCTGGAGCTGCTCGAGAAGAGCACCGAGGTCGCAAAGGGCGAGCCGACCCGCCACTCCATGGCGAACATCTCGAACGCGACTCGGCGCATGAGGCAGTTGATCGACGACCTGCTTTCCTTCTCGCGGATGGGCCGCGGCGAGCTCTCACGTCAGGCGGTGGACCTCGTGGCGGTCTAGAACGCCACCTTGGCCAACGCCTCAACGATTTCTCTCATCGGCATTACCAGCGGGAACAATAGGAGGACCGGGAACGCGGTTGCCGCGGCCAGCTCGATGATCGTCCGAGTGCCGAATGGCACGAGGCGCATTTCTTTGACAAAACGAAAGCTGTTGCCCAAGTCTGCCAGCGACTGGATGTCAGCGCTGCCCAACAGCGGTTCGTCCTCGGGGGGCGAGCCTTCCGCCCACTTGTTGTGAAAGGCTCGGTTGTATTGTACCACCAGCAAGCCGTAGCCCCACAGGCCGGCCCGTCGGACGGCCACCAGGATTGGGGTGAACAACAACAGGGGGGCCAGAAACAGGACTTCGGCGCCCACCAGCAAGAGCAGCAGCGGGCCCTTGTACGCAGGGAGGTGGTCACCCTCATAGACGATGCGAAACGCGACCTCCGCGCTGGGCACGCACGTCGCGGCGAATGCGAGAATGCCGAAGGAGGCGTGGGCGACCCCCAGGAAGCCCAAGCCTCCCGCCTGGTCGGCGTGGGTAGGCACCAGCTGAAGCTTCAGTCGCGAGACGGCTCGAAGAAAGGCCGTCCAGATGAAGATCCTCCACACCCACCGGTACCAAAGAAACATGACGATCGGCACGGCGACGAGGCGGCTCCACAGCGCGGCCAGCGAATAGGGGAAGGCATGGCTGCCCGAAAGGATGACGGACCGCCAGCCGACGATGTTGCCGTGCCGGGTTTCGGCGGTGAACATCCAGGACGAGAGTAAGGCCAGGGCCACGAGAACGAGCGCGACCCACGCCGACTCGCGGCGGCGCGACAAGCGGGCGATCGCATTCTGGAATGCGGGGTAGTCTTCTCGGCGGATGAAACCGTCGTGCAGGAATGCTCTTCCGGCGTGCATCAGCTGTCGACCGATGACCGCCTCGGCGATGATCAGCAGCGGTACGGAGACGAAGAAGCGCGCGTAGGTCGCGAAGTCCAGGAGAAAGGAGTCTCTGGGCGTCGGCCCGATGGCCAGTCCCTGCAGGGCCGCCAGAAGACACATCGGGAGCCAGGTGATCGACAGAATTCCGATGATGCGCGGCCCCATCGAAAAGGTTCCCGCCCAGAACATTCCTGCTCGCCGCAGGAGCCGCAGGACGGGGCCGCCCCCGGTCAAGAAGAGCTCGCCTTCGTTCGGCACATCCGGGTTCACGCGTTCTGTCGTCATGCCGGGGCTCCGCCGTCACACCGCTGCCGCGATCGCCCTGCCAGGGGTGGACCCTCTTGGAGAGGGCGAACGAGGCCCTGCGCGCGGGCGTTCCCTGAGCGAAGCGGATGGATGCGCTGAAGGTAGGCAGGTCGAGCGGCGAGCGCTGCGAGCCATTCGCGAGAGCGCCCTCTGGCGGGGCGATCCCCCGGTTGCATCGGCCCCCGCGCTGCATATCTATCACCATGAGCTTGCGTGTCGGGCCGAGGTCATGCGGCCGAGCGCACGCAGAGAGGGGCGAGGCGTTGGAGAGCGCTATCAAGATCATCCTGACGCTGTCGGTCACTGCGGCCATGTTCGCCGAGGGGCTGGGGATCCGCGGCGGCGACCTCGCCTACCTCGCGAGGCAGCCACGCCTTCTCTTGCGCTCGATGATGGCGGTCGACGTCTTGGTGCCGGTGGCCGTGCTGCTGGTGATCCTGCTCGTGCGACCCGCCGCGCCCGTGGCCGTCGCGCTCGCCTGCCTCGCCGCTTCGCCGACGGCGCCGCTCTCGTTGATCAGAATTCGCAGGTCGGGCGCCGCGGCGTCCTACGCCGCCGGAATGCACCTGATCCTGAGTACCCTCGCGGTGGCCACGGTGCCCCTCACCCTGGCCCTGCTCGCCTCGGCCCTGCACTTCAACCTCTCGATTCGTCCGGTGCAGGTGGCGTCGACGGTTCTGCGGGTCGTCCTGCTGCCGCTGGGGTTCGGCATGGGAGCGCGGGCGCTGTCTCCCCAGCTCGCCGCCCGCGTTCGCGCACCCCTACAGCAGGCTGCCCTGGTGGCGTTGCTGGTGGCGGTGGGCGCGATCCTCGTCCGCAGCGCTCGCGAGTTCCTCGAGATCGGCGTGCGCTCCTACCTCGCCATGGCCCTGTGCGCCCTCGCCGCGCTCGTCATCGGTTATGCCATGGCGCCGCGGCGCCCCGGCGAGCAGCTGGCGCTGGCGCTGGAGAGCGGCTCGCGAAACCTGGCGCTCGCCATGCTCATCGCCACCACGCGCTTCGAACCCGTGAACGCCCTCGGGGTGCTCGTGCCCTATCTCGTCGTCTTCCTGATCGTCAGCAGCGCCTTCATCTATCTGGTTCAGCACCGGCGGCGGCCGGTGACGGCTTGAGCGAGGAACACCAAGTCCAATTTCCTGAGATCGCGGTGGTTCCCAAATCGCTCCCGGAGCTATTGGGCCGTCGAGCCGCAGCAACAGAACCAAGTTCCGGGACCAAGTCTTGCCCGTCCTGCCTGCGCGGGAAGAAACAACGCCGGGCGTCGGCTACAACGCTGTTCGCCTACGCCGCCCTGCGGCGACGGCCGACCGCCAAGCGCAGGAACGCCAAGAATAGGAAGAGGGGGACAACCCCTTCCGAGCCGCCGACGGAGCATCCAAACGTTCCGGCGACCCCATCCTCCGGCTTCTTCGACCCCGCATCGCTCTGCGCGCCGCCCGTGCCACCGTCTCCGCTCGCGCTGGCATTTCCACCCGCGTCGGGGCTTCCGCTCGGTCCCGATCCACCTCCATCGGCAGCGCCTGCGTCTTGGGTCAAGACGATGCCTCCGTCGCCGGCTCCACTGCTGCCGCCCGAGTCGGCTCCGCCATCTCCCCCGGAGCCGCCCCCATCTTCGCCGCCACATTGTGCAATTTCAGGATCGGTCGCAGCGGTCTTGTCCAGCCCCAGGAACGGGATGGCGTACTGAGAGTTCAAGTTGGCGTCGGTGTTGTGTCCACCATTGTGCTCCGTCCACGCTTCCAGGACCGTATAGCCACAGGAGCTCTGCCAGCTCTGACGCGTCCACTGGTGGCTGGCGAGCGTCAACGTGGTCGTCGAGGTCGGGTCGGTCTTCAGCCCGAGCACATTAGTCCATTGCTTGATGGCCTCGGTGTGATCCGTATAGCTAATGGTCTGGTCTGCGTCGCCGTGCCAAAGCTGGACGCGGGGCCGATACCCGGAATATCCCGGGTACATGTTCCGAGCGATGTCGCCCCATTCCTGCGCGGTGTGAGTCACTTGACCGCCCGCGCACGGGCCGCTCCAGGTGCCGTCCGCGGAAGCGCCGACAGCCCAGCAACCCGCGGGAACCCCGGAGAACTCGACGCCTGCCTTGAACACATCTGGATAGATGGCGAGCAGGGCTTCCGTCATCATGGCGCCCGACGACGTCCCGGCGGCGTAGACGCGGTCCTTGTTCGCGTTGTACTTGCCGATCGTGTATTTCACCATTTCAGCGATGGCCTGCGTGTCGCCGCCGCCGTCGTGCGTCAGAGATTTCGTCGTCCCCACGTCCCAACATCGCCCGCTCCCGTCAGAGTTGGCAGCTTGCGGGAAGATCATGATGAAGCCGTATTGGTCGGCCGCAGAGACGAGGCCACCGCCTCGGGCCTCGGCGAACATGTCCGCGGCCGTTCCTCCACAGTAGTGCGAGCACACCAGGATGGGCGGATTTGCTGCCAACTTATCCGGCGTGTAGATGAACATGCTGACGCTCGACGGGACGCCGGTGGCGCCCCAGTTGCTGACCGGCTGCAGCGAAGCCGCCTGAGCCGGGACGGCCGCGACGAATCCAAGCGCTGCAAGAAGAGCCCCGAAGCCGGAGAGGATGCGAGCCATTGTCAATGGGTCCTTCCATGGCCAGCCCCGCTGGCCTGGTCTCGCGCGCGGCGGCGGGCGCTGACGGTGCTGATCGTGAATCGCCGGCAAAAGGGTCGAGTCAATTCGCCTCCTGGGGTGGCGAAGCCTCATCGCCGCCCGGAGGTCCTGCCAGGTCCATCGCGCGGGGCGGGGCGTTCACGCGCCGTCCTGCGCGGATGCGGTGCACGAGCGGACATCGCGCGTCCAGCCCGGTCCCGAGTCGACCGCCTCTACGCGCCGCAAGTCCTGTCAGGCCCCTTTCGTGCGGTAGACGCCGCAAGCCGACGACCGAAGAGCCGAGGGCGAACATCGCAAGGCCGCAAGAAGTCATGGGGCACCTCGGGGCTTCATGTGAGCGCACGTCCCAGTCTCGCGTGCGGCGGCGAAGGAGCGTCTCTGGGAGATGAGTGCGGCGCGCGGCGAAGCGGGTCACAGCGAAAGCGCCGCGTCGCGCTCTGATCGACGGTCACGGCGCCTCGGCCGACGGCCCCCTCGCCTCCGCGGGCCGCGGTGACGAGAAAGCGCGGCGGCGACCTTTTGGCCATCCCCCGAGCGCCTCGAACGGGTTGCTCGAGTCACCGGGCGCTGCTCGCGGCAGTACCGGCGCTCGCGCCCGCCGACCCGGCGTCCCTTGAAAGGTGCGGCTCGGGCAGCAGCGACGGTGGGTCCGGCACCACCACCTCCATCGACGCGGGCGGCGAAGCGGTCGGGACCTTCCTCGCCGATTCGTACGACTCCGGCGGCAGCGACTACTCCACCGCGAACGCGATCGACCCCTTGCCCCTCACCGGCGACGTGCGGCCGGCTCCGTCTTCGCCGCGCGCTGATTCCCGGCGCGGGCGCGGTGGCCCTCGCGGTGGTACTGGCGCTCCTCGTCGGCCGCGAGACCTCAAGGCCCAACGGCGCGCTTTCGCTCGGCGAAGGCGCGCTTGTTGCGCGCGCCCGCTCTTTCGAGCAACGGCCGAAGGTATTTGAGCAGCGAGGGAACGAGGTAGCCGATGGTCGCGAGCTTGCCCGATGCGGCCGGGATGTCGACCTCTGCCACGCGATTCTCGATGACGCGGACGATGGCGTTGGCGACGTCCTCGGCGGAGCTCATCGGCTGGGAGAAGACGAGGTCTGGGACCCCGGAGACGTCGCCGAAGAAAGACGTGTCGACGGGCCCGGGACACACGGTGCCGACGTGGACGCCGCGCTCGGCGAGCTCGGCCGAGAGCGCGCGAGAGAAGGCGCGCAGGCCCGCCTTCGTCGCGCTGTACGTCGCTTCGTGAGGCACGGGCACCTTCCCCGCCAGGCTCGCCACATTGACGATGGCCGCGCCTCGCGCGAGATGCGGGAGAGCGGCGCGGGTGAGCAGAATCGGCGCCGCGAGGTTCGTCTCGAGCACCGCGACGAGCTCGTCGGCGCCGCGCTCCTCGACCGCTCCGCGGTGGTTGACGCCAGCGTTGTTCACCAGCACGTCCAGTCGGCCAAACCGCGCCACTACCCTGTCCGGCAACTGCGCGAGACCTTCGCGGTCCGTGACATCGAGGGGAAAGCTCGCCGCCCGCTCGGTCCCCAGGTCGGCGACGAGCTTCTCGAGGGCGCCGGCGGAGCGCGCGACGAGGGCGACGCGCGCGCCGCGGCCGGCGGCGGCCCGCGCAAAGGCCAATCCAATTCCGCTCGAGGCGCCGGTGATGAGAGCGACCTTCTCGGCCCAATTCATGAACGAACCTTTGAGGCCTGGGCCGGTGTCGAGGGCTTCGCCGCTCCGCTCGAAAGTGGGCGCTGTGCAATGGCCCGAGCCTCCGAGAATGGAAGACCGAGCGTGTGAAGGAGCGCCACCGCGGTGCGCTCGGGCAGCCCGTCCGTCGAGACACCCATTCGCTCGAGCACCGCGGTGTCGTCGGGCGTGAGCTGCACCTTTGCGCCGATCGCTCCGAGGATGGCGGAGCCGACCATGACGAAGCCCAGGAGCAGGTCAGGCACGGTGAACCGGCCGGCGTCGACCCCTCGCATAAGGTCGCGCATCAGGCGAGGTCCGAGCCCTCGGGTGATGCCCCGACCTCCGCACGTCTCCCGGATGAGCAACTGGCCCCACAACGGCTCCCGCTGCGCGCGCAGCACCGCGTGCCGGATGCTGACGGCGATGACCTCGGCGGGGTCCTCGACGCTCGCCGTCTGGCGATCGAGAGCGTCGCCGAACTCTTCGAAGAGCTGCTGCGTCAGCGCGTCGTGGATGGCCTCCTTCGAGGGGAAGTGGTTGTAGAACGAGCCGAAGCCCACGTCGGCGGCTTCGGTGATCTCGTTGATCGGCACCGCGTCGACGCCCCGCTCAGCGAACAGCCGAAAGGCAGCCTGAAGGAGCCGCTCCCGGGTGGCGCGCCTGCGTCGCTCCCCTCGCGACGCCGATTCAGGAGGGGGCGGCTCGGCGGCGCGCACGGGCTTTCTTTGCGAAGTCTCGGCCCTTTTTCGTCTGTTCGCTGGAGTGGGCATGGCAGTGAAATGAGCATAGCTCCCAATCATTGTTGACACAACTATCACTTCTGATACTCTGATCCAGTCACCAGCACCTACCGGGAGCGACTCATGCCCGTCCAGCGAGCCGCGGAGCCTTCGCGGCACCCCTCACCCGCGGCCAAAGCAGTTGCCCTGACTCATCTCGTCTTCGGGCGGCCGGCGCTCGCGCAGGCCGAGCGCTTCCTCACCGACTTCGGTCTCGTCCCCCAGAGTCGCACGGCCGACGCCTTGTACCTGCGCGCCGCCGGCCCGCGAGCGTACTGCTACCGAGTCGAGGCGAGCCGGCGGGCGCGCTTCATCGGCTTTGGCCTCGCGGTGGGGACCCGGGAAGACCTCGAGGCCGTGTCTCGCCTTCCGGGCGCGAGCGCGCTCTCGGCGTCGAGGCATCCGGGAGGGGGTGACGTCGTGGTTCTCAAGGACCCGTCCGGCTTCGTCGTCGAGGTCACCTACGGCCAGCAGCCGGTCGAGCCGCTCCCTCACCGCGCCGCGATTCCGATGAACACCGGGGATGCCAAGCCGCGCGTCAACGCGACTCAGCGGCCGCCCACCTCGCCGCCCGAGGTGCTGCAGCTCGGGCACGTGGCGCTCGAGCTCGCCGACTTCCAGGAGACGTGCGCGTGGTACACCCGCAACTTCGGCTTCATCCCGAGCGACGTTCTGGTGCTCCCCGACGGCTCACCGGCGGGGGTCTTCCTCCGTTTGGACCTCGGCGCGACGCCGGCCGACCACCACACGGTGACGCTGGTGCAGGGGGTCGTCCCGACGTTCAACCACGCGGCCTTCGAAGTGGTCGACGCGGACGCCGTCGGCATGGGCCACCAGGTCATGCGAGAGGCTGGCTGGCAGCACGCCTGGGGAATCGGGCGCCATATCCTCGGTAGCCAGGTATTCGACTACTGGCGGGACCCCTGCGGCTGCAAGCACGAGCACTACAGCGACGGCGACCTGTTCACCGAGGAGTCGCCTGCCGGGGTCCACGAGGTCAGCAGGAAGGCGATGGCGCAGTGGGGCCCGCCGATGCCGCGCTCGTTCACCAAGCCCCGGCTCACGCCAGGTCTGATCGCCGCCGTCGTGGCCAACGTCCGGCGCAGCCCGGACCTCTCCGTCGGCAAGCTCATCGCGCTGGCCCGCATGTTCGGGTGAGCTGCCTCTGCAGTCTTTGGGAAAGACCCATGATCGTCCATGTCGTTCGCTATTCGCATTCCGGCCGAGTGTGCTGGGGCGTCGTTCGCGGAAACCTGGTGACGCCCATTCCGGCGACTTCCCCACCACCGGGGATTTCATTCGAGGGGTCACCGTCCCGGCGCTTCACCCGCTCGTCGGACCCGCGCTCGAGCTCACCGAGGTCGCGGTGCTGTCGCCGGTCACTGGCAACCAGCAGTTCGTCTGCCAGGGCGCCAACTACCGCCGGCACATGATCGAATCCGGGGTCGACCCAGACGCCAAGGCGTTCAATATGATCTTCACGAAGGCGTCTTCGTGCATCGCCCCGGCGGACGCCGACGTGGTGAAGCCCAGCCGAGTGCGCTTGCTCGACTACGAAATCGAGCTCGGCCTGGTGCTCCGGTGCGACATCCGCGGCCGAGTGCAGGTGCGCGACGCCAACCTCCACGAATACGTCGCTGGCGCCGTCATCGTGAACGACTACTCCGCGCGGGACGTGCAGCTCCCCGAGATGCAGTTCTACAAAGGCAAGTCGTTCCGCACGTTCGGCCCGGTCGGTCCGCGGCTGGCGCTGCTGGAGCGCGAGGACCTCCCCCTGCTCCGCAAGCTCAGGCTCCGCCTGACCGTCAACGGCGCGGTTCGGCAGAGCGACACCACCGAGAACCTCGTGTACGGCCCGGCCGAGACGTTGTCGGAGCTCTCCGGCGTGCACGACTTCGCCGCCGGCGACCTGCTCTCGACCGGCACGCCCGCGGGCTGCGCGCTGTCGGTGCCCTCGCCCGCGATTCAGCGCATCGCCGCGCTTCTGCCGGAGAAGACGCGATGGAAGCTCTTCCTCTCGGCTCAAGCCCGCCGCGCTCAGTACCTCCGCCCGGGCGACCTCGTCGAGGCCAGCATTCGCTCCGAGGATGGCCGCGTCGATCTCGGCATGCAGCGCAACCGCATCGTCGAGGAGGCCGAAGCGTAGGCGACCCCGCAATCCCTTCAAACCGTTCAAGCCTGGAGGACGCAATGACGACTCGTCTCGAGGATGTGGACGTTCTGATTGTTGGCTATGGTCCGGTCGGCGCCGCGATCGCCGGCCTGCTCGGTAAATACGGCGTCCGAACCCTGGTCGTCGACAAGTCTCCTGGAATCTTCATGGCTCCCCGGGCAATCGCCTTGGACAACGAGGCGCTCCGGATTCTCCAGATGGTCGGGATTCCCCCCGACGCCTTCGCTCAGGTCTCGATTCCCTACGTCCGGCTGCACAGCCCGCGCCTCGGCCAGTTCGCCCAAATCAACACCGCCGGGTCGATCGACGGATACCCGAAGCTGGTGACGTTCTATCAGCCCGAGCTCGAGCAATTGCTGCGCGCCAACGCCGAGCGGCAGCCGGGGGCCTCGGTCCGAACTGGGTTGGAGATGGTGCGATTCACCGAGGAGCCCGACGGAGTGACCGTCGTGCTGCGGGCGGGCGACGGCGCCGAGGAGGTGGTGCGAGCCAAGTACTTGGTGGGGGCCGACGGCGCGAGCTCGAAGATCCGTGCGGCCATCGGCGAGGACTTCGATGGGATGACCTACGGGGAGGACTGGCTCGTCGTCGATGGGCTGGACGTGCCGGGGGAATTCGACCACGTGGAGTTCCTGTGCAATCCCGCTCGCCCGGCGGTCCACATGATCGCCCCGGGCGGTCGCCATCGTTGGGAGTTCATGCTCCGGCCGGGCGAGACGCGCGAGCAGATGGAGAAGGACTCGACCGTCGAAGAGCTCCTGAGGCCCTGGGGCGAACCCGGGACGATCCGCATCGAGCGCAAGGCCGTCTATCGCTTCCAAGCCCGCGTCTGCGCCCGCTTCAGCAAAGGGCGCGTGTTCCTCGCCGGCGACGCGGCCCACCTCACCCCGCCGTTCGTCGGACAGGGGTTGGTGGCCGGGTTGCGCGACGCGGCCAACCTCTCCTGGAAGCTCGCCTGGGTCGTTCAGGGGCGCGCGGCGCCGAGCATCCTGGACACCTACGACCAGGAGCGCCGCCCGCACGCGGCGAAAATGATCGCGCTGGCGCGTTGGATGGGCTGGCTGGTGATGCCTCAGTCGCGCGTGCGCGCCCTGGCCCTCCACGGAGGCATGCACCTCCTCCGCGGTCTTCCTCAATTCCGGTCTTTCATCGGTGAGCTGGGAATCAAGCCGGTGAATTCGTACCGCGAGGGCCTCTTCGCGGGCGGGCGCGGAGCACTCCAACGCGGGTCGTGGTTCCCACAGGGGCTGGTTCGGGACGTCGCCGGAGGGCTCGCCCTCAGCGACGACCTCCTGGGCCCAGGCTTTTCCGTCGTCGGCATGGGGGCGAACCCGGCGGACACGCTGCCGCCGAGTGCCACGCGTGCCTGGAGCGATGCCGGGGGCTCCTTCGTCGAGGTTCGGCCCCGTGGACGGGCGCCCAACCGCGAGGCGAGCGAGGACCTCGACAACACCCTCGTGCCCGGCGCCGCGCCGTTCGGCTGGTGCGTCGTGCTCCGACCGGATCGCACCGTCCTCCACGATGGACCGTTGGGGGACGCCGCGACCGTGGTGAGTGAGTCTCTGGCGCTCCTCCGGCAGGAGGCGTGAGGGTTCTCGCGCGAGCGGCACGGCTCGCCCACCTTCACCTCGACCGCCCAACGGGATCACGATGAATCTGCACGCGCAAGCGACCTGCGCCGGCCAAGGCTCACCCGAAATGCCGCTGCCGGGGCTCTCTGTCTTCGGCCGAAGTCGAGTGCTTGGGAAGCCGAGCTCGGAGCCCCGCCGATGGTCGTCAACCTGGTGCTCACGCTCTGCCTGTCTGCGGCACAGGGCGACCTCGGCGCCAACCCCTACCTCGTCAAGGCGAGAGGTCTCTACGCATCACAGCGCTTCGTCGAGGCTCGCCGCCAGCTCGAGATCGCTCTCGAGGTCCCCAGCATGGAGTCGAGCCAGAAGGTCGATGCGCTCGATCTCCTGGCCCGTTGCCAGATCGCCGAGGGGAAGCGCGCTCAGGCTGAAGAGGCGTTCGCGCGCGCGCTGACCCTGGACCCGCACTGGGAGCCCGATCGCAGCGCCTCTCCCAAGGTCCTCGAGGTGTTCGACGCCGCCAAGTCGAAGCTCTTCGCTCGCCCGTACGCCGCCCTTCGCGAGCTCGTGGCGCCGCCGATGCACCTGCGCGCAGCGGTGGTGGATCCCTGGAAATGCGTCGCTCGAGTGTTGTTGGTGAGCCAAACGGTCGGGCAGCGCTCGTGGCTGGAGCGGGAGCTCCTCCTGGTCGAGCACGTGGCTTCGTTCGATTTCGGCACCGCCCCGCAGACCGAGCGATGGTACCTCGAAGCCCGCGACGAATCCGGCGCGACCCTCGCGCGGCTGGGCTCGTCGAAGAAGCCTTTCCCCCTCGAGGTCCGCTCCCGCGCGCCCGAGGAAGCCCTCGCGCCGCAATCGGTGAGGCCCGAGCCGCCCGGTGGCACCCACATCCGCGCCAAGAAGACGAGCGCGTGGGCCGTTGCCGGAGGGGCTCTCGCCGCGGCGGTCGCAGGCGTGGTGCTGCTGGTGCAGTCGCGCCGAGCGGCGGCAGATGCCCGCTCCGAGGAGTGGGCCGATTCGGCGCGCGACCGACAGGTGCGCGCCGCCAACGAGGCGCGCTGGGCGGTCGGCCTGCTCTCCACCGCCGGGGGCGCGGCGGCGACCTCCACGGTGTTGTTCGTATGGTGAACGCTCGCGTAATGTAGAGCTTCATGAAGAAATGGGTCGCTTCGATAATTGCCGCCGGAATGCTGCCGGCCTGTCTGCCGGATACGCTCGACGTCGCGGGCAAGCGCTGCTCCGCAGATCGACCCTGCGGCCCGGGCTTCCTCTGCGTCGAAGGTGGGTGCGCTGCCGACACGGGGAGCCACCCCTCAAACCTGCTCACGAATGGCGACTTCGAGCGCAGCTCGCAGCCGGAAGGCTGGGTCTCCCTCACCGGCGTCCCGCTCGCGACCGAATCCTATGCCGTCCATGAAGGCGCGCGAGCGTTGAGCGTCGGCTTGGGAGCCATAGGCCTGTGGCCGACGGTCCCGCCGGTCTCCTCGTCTCAGGCGGATGCGCTCTACTGCGCACGCGCCTTTGCCTGGGGCTCCGGCGCCAACGTCGTGCTGTCGATCCTGGAAGGGGACACCGCGAACCCGGTCGCCTCGTTCGAAAGTCCGGCGCTCACCACCTCCGGAAAGTGGACCGAGATGGATTCGCAAGGTCGGGCGCACGGCGGAAATCCGCTCACGGTCGAGGTTCGGTCCACGGCGATTCTAGATACGTATTGCGTCGACGACATCGAGCTCTGGATTTCGGCGGGTTCGACGTGCGAATAGCCCGGCAGGCCACCGAGTCGGTCGACGTGCAGCCCGTCGAGGCCCCCAGAACCGGCTGGCGCGTGGGCGAATACGAGCTGCTCTCCCGCATCGCCGTGGGCGGGATGGGCGAGGTCTTCGTCGCGCGCAAGGCAGGCCGAGGCGCGTTCGAGAAGAGGGTCGCGCTCAAGCTCATGCTGCCGCACCTTTCGCAGGAGCCCGAGCTCGTCCACCGCTTCCTCGAGGAGGCGCGCATCGCCGCGCAGATGAACCACCCGAACCTGGTGCAGGTGTTCGAAGTCGGCGAGGCCGATGGCCGGCACTACCTGGCCATGGCTCTGGTCGAAGGAGTCTCGCTGGCGCGGCTCCTCAAGGCCTGCCAACGGCCCGACGAGCTCCTCCCTCTCCCCGTGGTCCGCTTGGTGGCGATCGGTTTGTGCGAAGGCTTGGCCTACGCGCATGACCTCAGGGACCGAAGCGGCCGCCCCTTGGAAGTCGTGCACCGCGACGTCAACCCCTACAACGTGCTCATCTCCGCGACCGGAGCTGTGCAGGTGGCCGACTTTGGGGTCGCCAAGGCGGCGGGGAGCCTGCACCGCACATTGCCTGGACGGGTGCTCGGAAAGCTCGCGTACCTGGCCCCCGAGCAGCTCGCCGCCGGGGCGCGGGTCGATCGCCAGACCGACCTCTACGCGGCGGCGCTGACCCTCTACGAGACCGCGACCGGGGTCTCGCCCTTCGAGCGCGACAGCGAAGCCGCCACCCTCGACGCAGTTCGCCAGGCTTCTCTGCCCGACCCGCGCGAGCGGCGCCCGATGATCGACCCTCGCATGGCTGCGGCGATCATGCGGGGGGCCGACCGAGATCCCGCGCGGCGGTTCTCGAGCGCCAAGGCGATGCTGGAAGAGCTCCTGGACGGACCGGTAGCGCGGCCGAGCGAGTTGGGCGAACAGGTCAAGCTCCGGTGCCCCGAGGATATCGAGGCGCTGCGCGAGAGCCTCAGCTCGCCGGCGAGCTCGACTCGGACCCGCTCGCTGGCTGCCGACCGCCTGCCGCCCGCGTCCCTCTTGCGAAGCCGAAGGGTCAAAACGGCTGCCGCCGTCCTTGCGGCAGCGACGGCGGCCGTCGGGCTCGCGCTCCTCGTGAGTCACGGCCAGCAGGCGCAGCTCGAGGCGCCGCGAGGCGGCCTCCCTACGGGACCGCGACCAGAGGTCGCGCACCCCGACCCAGCGGCGGAGACTTCGGGCGCCGAAGCGCCCAACAGTGCCCTGCCGCGTCTCGAAATGCCCGATGCGCATATCGGGGCGCCGGCTCCGGAAATTGCATCGCCTGCGCCGATGGCCGCGCCATCGCCTCGTCGCGAAGGAAAAGCCGCCTCTGCGGTGCCCAAAAAGGCGCGCATCGGCTATTTGTCCGCAGACGCATCTCCCTGGGCGTCGGTCATCGTCGACGGAAAGGAAATCGATATGACCCCCATCTCTCGCTACCCGCTTCCCGTGGGGACCCATCAGGTCGTGTTCCGCAACGCACAATTGGGCAAGGAGCAGCGCAGGGTCATCCGCATCGAGGAGAATCGGGTGAAGCCGATTCGCGCGGAGCTCGGGCCGTGACCTTGGGCGACGACAAGACGAAATCTCTCTTCGGCGGCCCGTCTCGCCAGCCCATCGCGGGGCTGTGCCTGGTGGTGATCGACGGCCCCGATCGCGGATTAAAGAAGCAGCTCGAGCAAGGCACCAGCGTCATCGGGACCCGCGGCGATTGCGACCTGGTGCTGAGCGATCCCACGGTGTCTCGCCGCCACTCGAGCGTCGAGCTCTTGGCCGCGGCGGTGCGCATTCGCGATCTCGGCAGCAAGAACGGGACGCGCTACCTGGGAGCCCGCGTCGAATCGGTGGAGCTGCCCGTCGGCGCCATGGTCCAGGTCGGCGAGAGCCACCTCGCGCTGCTCCCCCTGGCGCAGCCGAACGATGCCGCGAGCGAGCGGACCGAGCTGGAAGGGATGGTGGGCGCCTCGCCGCCGATGCGGCGCCTGTACGCGCAGATTGAGCGCGTCGCCCCCACGGACACCTCGGTGCTCGTGTGGGGCGAGACGGGAACCGGCAAGGAGCTCGTGGCCCACGCGGTGCATGTCCATTCCCGGCGAGCGGCCGGTCCCTTGCGAATCTTCAATTGCGCCTCGGTGCAGCGCGAGCTCCTGCAATCGGCGCTGTTCGGGCACATTCGCGGCAGCTTCACCGGCGCGGTTCGCGACGTCGCCGGGGCGTTCGAAGAGGCCGACGGCGGGACGCTGTTCCTCGACGAGGTGGGAGAGCTCCCGCTGGAGGTGCAGGCGTCGTTCTTGCGCGCTTTGGAGACGCGGACGCTCCAGCGCATCGGCGAAAGCAAGCTGCGCCGCTCGGATTTCAGGTTGGTGTGCGCGACTCACCAAGACCTCGAGGCCAAGGTGGTCCGCGGCGAGTTCCGGCAAGATCTTTTCTATCGGCTGGCGGTGTTCGGGCTCCAGGTGCCTCCGCTGCGCGAGCGACGCGATGACATCCCGTCACTCGCCGAGCACTTCGCCAGAGAGCATGGAGCCCCGCTCCCCATTCCTGCAGCGGCGCTCTGCTGCCAACCCTGGCCCGGCAACGTCCGGGAGCTGCGCAACGTCGTCCAGCGCGCGGCGCTCGTCGGCTGGAGCGAAGCCCTGGCCCGCCCCGACAAGCCCGTGGACGATGCGCCACAGGCTGGCGATTTCACCCAGGGGCGGGTGCAGGCCATCAAGAGCTTCGAGCGGAGCTACCTCAAGGCATTGTTGGAGCGACACCAGGGCTCGGCCTCTTCGGCAGCGCGCGAGGCGGGGCTCGCGCGTTCGTACTTCTACCGCTTGCTCGACGCGCACGGCTTGACGCCCAAGGGCCGGAGGCGCGACTGACGGGAAGCTCCCCCTCCCGCCAAAAGAACGCCCGAAGGCGGAAGGGGGAGGGAGAAATCGCGCCTATTCAGCTCGGAAATTCGTCGAATTGTTCTTCGGATTAGTCGGATCCGACGGCAACCCATCGCAGCCCGGCTGGCCGACGGACAACGGCTCCTCCATCTTGAACGCGCTGTCGCAACGCGAGGCATTGCCCCCCACTGAAGTATCGGAGCACGCGCCGAGCAGGCAAGTCTTGGAGTCGAAGTAGAGCGTCTGGTTTTGACAATTCCAGCACGCGACGCTGTCGACGGAGCCGAGTGTCCCGTTCGCCACAATCAGCTCGCCGCGACCGCCGGCCCCCGGGACGATTCGCAGCTCATAGCTCGCGGTGCTGGCCCCGAGCAGACCGGAGGAGGCGTACTCGAAGTGCACGCGGGTCTCGAGCGAATCCATCTGGACGCTGGCGGCAAGGCTCGAGTCGATGGGCGCGTGCAGGACTCCGAAGGAGCCGGTCAGGCGCGTGCAGATGCGTTTGCTGGCACTGTCCGCGGTGAAGGCGCTGAAGAGCTGGCCCTGGCCGAGAGCGCTCTTGTCTACGGTCTTGAGCGCGTCGAGGTCCAACGAGAAGCTTCCCTGCCGCGACGACGAAGTCCTCGTCGCCTGGCCGCTCGCGACGGTGACATACCCGGCGTCGTCGCTCGCCTGGGGCTTGATCTGCAAGGTGAAGGTCGCCGAGTCGGGCTGCACCTCCGCGGCGACTTTCCAGGTGAACTCGCGAGGGTCGTCGAGCGTGACGAGCAGAGAGCCTTGGGCGTTGCTCACGGCCGTCCCTTGGGTGAGGACCCGGTGGACCTGGGCGACCATCGAAGACGTCAATGAGTTCGTGGACGACACGGTGGCTTGGGGTTGTGCCAAGAACGTGGTCGCCTTGGCATCGGCGGTCGTCGCTGCTCCCTGGAGGTCGAGCTGCAAGGCGTCGAGGCTGTTGACGTGGCTCTCCAGCTGAGCCTGCATCGTCTCCACGGTCTCGGTGCTTCCTGCACATCCCGCCGCCAGCAGTCCGGCAGTCAGAATCGTCGCAATTCGTCTATTCATGGCATTCTCGGTGTGAGTTTGTGTAAGTGAGCTTCGACTGCGATTTGCATTCTCCGCAAGGTGCGGACCATCGCCGGTGCAAGCAGTCCATCCATCTCATTTCGGCAGCTTGGCTTGGATCAGGCCATGAAATCCGGCCGAGCGGTGTCCCCGAGATTCGGGCAGTTGTCCCCTGCCAAGGGACGGATTGGGACGGGTCGCAGCTCGCCGAGACGGCGAGCGCGAGGAGCGTGACAGTCCAGCGGGGCGCGAAGCGCGGGGGTCGGGGCCCGGAAAACTCCTCGTGGGCAGCGGCGCGGCCGCTTCAGTTTCTCAGCCGCTCGGACCGGGCTCTGTCCGGAGCCGCCGCCTTCTCGCATCGAGCGATGAAGCTCTTCGTACCCGGTCTATTTCAGGCACGCCGTCTTCTCCGGGAACACCATCGTCAACGGCGGCAACACTGCCCTTTCAATCTCCAGCTGCCCCGGCTGCGTCATCGAGAACAACGTCATCATTCAGGACTGGGCCGCCGGCGGCGCCGTTGGAATCAACGTCGTCGAGGCTCCCAACCGCGGGCAAGACGACACGAGCAATGCCAACGTCATCCGGAACAACACGGTCTGGTTCGGCCTTGGCGCCTCCGGCACCAATACCGGGATCCGGGTCTACAACGAAGGGACAGGGCATGTCGTCGCCAACAACACCGTGTAGGCCCAGCCCCAACTCGAGCCCGGCGGCCGCGCCGGGGGAGCAGGGAACAGTGGAGTCTCGGCGGTCAGATAGCCAGGGACCACGGAAAGGACCCCGCTCCCGACCATCAGGACGGCACCGACGAGTTTCGAGGTCTCTACCAGTGCTGCTTCACAATCGCGCGCGCCCATCGAGGAACGCAGTCGTTCACTTGCGTGGGCGCGCCGGCCACGAATAGGGCGACCCGCTCGAAGGGCCGCGTCGTGTCGCTGTTATCGTAGATGAGGACGTACGGGAGGTCGCGAGCGGCCCGGCGGAGGTTCTCGAGCGTGCGAGGGAACCGAGCGGTGAGCTTCTCGGTGGGCACATCGTGGCCGCCGGTGAGGACGCGCTGGGCGACGCGGGACTCGGAAAGCTCGGCGTCGGCGAGGCCGATGAAGACGAGGATGACGGTGTAGCCCTGAGCGACGGCGCCCTGCAGGAACCCGAGCTTGTCGCCCGCGGGGTCGGAGAAGACGGTCTCGAAGATGAAGCTCTCGCGCTCTTTCACGAGGGCGGCTCGCGTTTCGGCGGCGAGCTCGGCAGCTTCGTACGCACCGAGGTCGAGCTCGCGAGCGAGGTCGTCAGCGTTGATGTAGGACAGGCCGAGACCCTCGAGGTATGCGCGATAGAACGTGCTCTTCCCGGCGCCGTTGGGGCCGGCGATGGCGATGAGGAGAGGCCGCCGGTCGAGCGGCAGGGCATCGACGAAGGAGGTCATCGGGTGGGGCCGCGCCCCGAGTCAGCGGTCCTTGACCGGGGTGAAGGTCCGCTTGATGAAGCGGCCGAGGGTGCGGGTGCCGTCCTCGTCGACCTTGACGAGGAGCCCAGGCCGCCCCGGGACCGCCTCGAAGTGCGGGAATGGGCCGGACGCGAGGAGGGCAGCGACGCGGGCCTGGCCGGCGGGCGTTCCGACCTCGCGAAACCGCTCCGCAATGAGAGCGCTCCGGCGCTTGAGCTTGAGCGCAGTCGGCGGGCGGATCGCGGACTCGATGGCCCGCCCGAGGCGGGCCCAGTGTTCGATTTGGCCGGCAATCGAGCGCTCGGATTCCTCGGCGACGAGCCGAGCATCCAGCATGAGGTTGTCGGAGAGCTTCACTGGCTGGCCCATGGGAGGAAGGTAGCGCTGTGCTACCGCCGGCGCAACGAGACCCCCGGAAGTGGCCTCCGCCAACGAAGGCGATTCTGCTCGAAGTTTGCCCCCTCGATGAAGGGCGTGGCCATCGACCTGAGCGAGCCGTCGTCGGCGCCACCCCTCCCAGTCTCCTTCGGTGCGGACCCGTTGGAGCCGGTCGTAGTACTAGGACGAGCAAGGAGTCGGAAGCTGGGCCAGACTGCCCAACGCGGAAATGCTCACCAAGATGACGAGGAGGTCGACGACTACGGCGAGCGACTCATGCCGGAACTGCGCGTTCAGGACAGAACGCCAGCGCGAGGGCATCACGAGAGCCGGCGTTCGCCGGAGGGGCCGGCAGCGCATCATTCCTTGCGCGAGGTGAAGGAGATGGCAGATTCCCCGCCACGGCGGACGAGGGTCGCCGCTTGGTGGCAAGGCCTGCTGGGCATCGGCGGCGCGGCGGGCTCACTTACTCGTACCGAACGTCATCCAGGAAGAAGGTCACCGGCTCCGCCTGCGCTTGCACGGTCCATAGAAAGCCGGTCTTGATGCAGCTCAGATCGCGCTCGCCAAGCTCGATCACATACCGCTGCCACTCGCGGCCCAGCGTGATCTCGAGCCTCTCCAAGGCCGAATCATGGAAGCGCTTGTCGATGCCGATGAGGCCGTAGCCGAAGGTCACGCGCTCACCGCCGCGCGCGCCCCGGGCCCAGAACCCGAGTCTCACAGCGCGGGACAGGTCGTAGCCGCCCGGGCGCGTGCCCCAATCGTTGGGCGGGTCCTGCCACGCCACCCCTCCCCAGCCGCAAGTGCTCTTGAACACCACCTCGAGGCTGCCGGTCTGTCCAGGCAGGTGCCCACCGCTCCGGGGCTCCATGGCGATGGAGCCGATCTCGCCCATCCAGCCGCTGGGCGAGTAGGCACAGGTCTTTCCCCCCGCCGCGACGACCGCGAGCGGCAGAGCACCCGCTGGCGCCGCGAAACGCGCAGCGGGGCCCTGGACCAGGATGGGCACGCTGCCGACCGCAGCCCCGCCGTGCCGGTCGCGAGCGACGCAATACAGCCGATAGGTCCCTCCTCCCACCGGCATTCGAACCGCGACCTCGGCCCCTCCATCGCGCTCGATGGCATCGGGGAAGGAGGCCGCCGGTCGCGCTCCCACGCCCTGGACCCCATCATCGGCCTGCTCGAGTTGCAGCGACCAATGGATCGTCAGGGGCTCACCGGGAGGCTCACTGGGCGGTGCCGCGTCCATCGAAGCGCGGACGACGGCGCCCCCGGCGACCTGATCCGACCCCTGAATTGAAAGGCCGCGCATCTGGGGGCAGCGGCGCGCCGGGGGCCGGCCCGACCAGAGCTCGGTGAGCACGTCGACCCCGGCGAGCTTGGCGAGCCTGGCGCCATCGGCCAGAAAGAGACCAAACCAGGTGGCGGTCGCCTCAATCTTGTGCCCCCAAGCGAACGCGTACGAGCCGAGGCAGAGGTCGCGCCCGGCCAGGACGGATTTCTCATAGACAGCTCGATAGGCGAGCGCCTTTTCGGTGCTCGTCAGCTCCCGCACCGCCCCGAAGGTGTTTCGGCCGACCTCCCAGCTCCCCGGCGGCCCGTATTCGGTGATGACGTAGGGGCGTGAGCCGCCGGCTCGGCGATACCGCTCGTAGAGCGAGGGCCCCCCTCCATAGCTGTTGATTCCGATGACGTCGACCGAGGGACAGCGTCGCCCGAGCGTCTCGAGCTTGCCGCCGCCAATCTCGGCCACGACCGTCATCACCGGGTGCTGGGGATCGATCTCGTGGACCATGCGCCCGAGCTCATCGATCGCCGCCCAGAGCTCGGGCGAGTCGTCGCTCGCGGCCAACCGCGCGGCCGCCCTACACGCCGATGCCGGGCACCCAGACAGCGCCCTCGACTTCCTTCAGGTACGGGGCACCGCCGATCGCCGGGCGGCACGCCCCCTCGGCATGGAGGATCGCCGTGCAGAGCGCGACGAACGCGTCGGCAGCGTCGAAATCGGGCGTCTTCCCGCCCGAGCTATAGCGGCAGCAGAGCGCCACGAGCTCGGCGGTGACCTCGAGCTTGATGCCCGCGGCGACGCAGGCGGCCATGCCGAGCCTGATCGCCTCCTCCGGCCGGGACTTGTAGCTCGTCAGGCCCATCTGCCTGAGGGTCGCGCGCGGGTAGACCTCAATCACCTCGCCGTTTCCGCGCCCGCCGGGGAACGGGAGGACCCGGTACCGATGCGATTCCCATAGGCGTGAGAGGAGCGCGTTCCCGAGCAGCGTCATCTGGAAGGTCGCTTGGAACTTGTCCTTGAGCGGCGGTTGGCCGCCGACCGCGATGTCCGTGGCGCGTTTGGTCCAGAGGCGCACGCGGTCGGCGCGCAAGCGCCACGCATCGAACGGCCGGAAGTCGAGCGGATCGCCCAGCGGTAGGTGCTGAGCCACGAACCCGTTGAACGCCCTCCAGGTGCGGAACGCGCCGTCCTTGCAGCTGGCGTCGGCGGCGAACATCTCGTCACGGAGGAGCGCGTCGGGGATGCAGAAGGGGAAGTCGAAGGCGACGATGCGCACGGGGCGGGCGAGCAGCTCGTCGAGCAGCTCCGTCGCGCTCCAGCCGGGCGGGTCTTTCGCGAGCAGGCGCTCGTTCATGCCGGTCGCGTCAATTCGGTAGCGGCGCCAGTCGGTCGCGTGGGCCGCGATCGCGACGATCTTCCGGCGCTGGTCTCGTGCGCGCTGGGGAGCGCCGAAGTCCACGCCGACAATCATGGCTTCCAGGCGTCCAGCAGTCGGCGCGCGAGGACCTCGCAGGAGAGGGCGATGGCAGCCTCGTCCTGGAGGCCGACGCTGGCCCGAACCGCCATCTGCGCGCCAAAGCTGGCGCGGGCGCCGAAAAGCTCCTCGAGAAAGCCACGCGCCTGCATGGTGACCTCTCCGGCAATGGGGTGTGCGCCGAGGAGGCTCACGACGCGCGACACCGTGCCCAGCGGCGTGGCCGACCAGTCTGCGAGGGCCCGCACGCCGAAAGGCGGCTCGAAGTCGCAGAGCGCCCGCACGACTCGAGCGGCTGCCGCCCCCTTGAGGCTTCGCAGCGGTCGTGGTTTGCGGTCCGGGTCTCGCTCGGCACCCTGGCTCTCAACGAACACCGCGGGGTCGGTCGTGACAACGTGGAGATTGCCGGTCGCGTCCGCGTAGCTTGCGCCTGCGCTGGGGATCAACTCCCGCGTCCGAGGACTCAGGAAGGAGGCCATGAG
The DNA here is from genome assembly GCA_963772225.1 of uncultured delta proteobacterium. Classification (GTDB taxonomy): domain Bacteria; phylum Myxococcota; class Myxococcia; order Myxococcales; family UBA5297; genus CAVYWD01. The sequence goes on from CAVYWD010000004.1 coordinate 375,976, forward strand.
GAGCACGTGGCAGAAGCCGAACTCGACGGCGCGGAGCGTGAGCGGCCTCGCCCTTGATGCGACCGATGATGCCGCTCATGACTTCCCGCGCCCCTTCTTCCCGCGCGTCGGGGCGGGCTTTTTGAGCTGCTTCGCCGTCGCCTCGAAGGCGGCGTCGACCATGCGCGGCTTCGCGTCCTGGAGTGCCTGGTAGCGCTTGTACTCGCGCTCGGCCTTGGCCTTCGCGACCTCGGCCGAGATGGTCCCCGCGTGATCGAGCAGCTTGCGGCCGGACGCCTTGAGGAACTCGTCGAGCTTGTCGGCCCAGTCGCGCATTGTCATCGGCTTCCGCTCGAGCGCCTGCAGCTCGGCGAACTCGATGTACAGGTTCACGATGCGGTGGAGGACCTGGAGTTCGGGTTCGGTCAGGTAGTTCTTCGCGATCGCGGCGTCAGCCTTGCGGACCACGCCGCCCGGCCGCGTCGTCTGCATGCCCATGAAAGGCTTCTCGCCGTCGGCGCGCTCGTGGACAATCTCGGCAGCAGTGTGCCCGTGCGCGGCCCAGTGCATCTTGTTCTGCACCGTCGCGAAGAACTGCTGCGAGAGGTCGTTGTCGGGCTGGTAGTCGACGCTCGTCGCGTAGATGTCGAGGACCTTCTGGTAGAAGCGCCGCTCGGACGCGCGGATGTCGCGAATCCGCTCGAGCAGCTCGTCGAAGTAGTCGGTGTGGCCTGGACCGGGCGGATTCTTCAGCCGCTCGTCGTCCATCGTGAAGCCCTTGACCAGGTACTCCGACAGGCGCGCGTTGGCCCACTTGCGGAACTGCGTGCCGCGATGGCTGCGGACGCGAAAGCCGACGGCGAGGATCGCCTCCAGGTTGTAGAAGCGCAGGTTGCGGGACACCTGCCGCGCGCCCTCGGTTCGAACTTGTAAGAACGCCTTACAAGTTGCCGCCTCGTCGAGCTCGCCCTCCGCGTAGATCTCGCGGAGGTGCTGCGTGATGTTCTGCGGCGTCGCCTGGAACAGGTCGGCCATCAGCGCCTGCGTGAGCCAGAGGGTCTCCCCCTCGAAGCGGCACTCGATGCGCGTGCGCCCGTCCTCGGTCTGGTAGAAAATCAGTTCGCCCACGGCCATGTCGTCTGTCGGAGTCGTCACGACGCCTCCTCCTCATCTTGGTCGTGTTTGGGAACGAATGACAAGCGCCGCTGGAAGAACGACGACGAGAACTTCCGGCGCTCGCTCTCAATCGTCCGCGCAGGAGCGGCGTAGGCGAGGGATTCCGGCCGAGGGTCAAGTCTCACTGGGAGATACCATGCTCAGGTTTGCGAAGGCCATGCTGGCCACGGGTTGGGGCCGCCTTGGCGTGGTTGCGTGGGGAGCATGGCTCGCCGGCGCGTGGTGGACGGTGGATCCAGGCGGCGATTGGAGCTGGAGCGGTCCCGAGTATCTGAGGTTCCTGCTCATAGGAATGCTCGCTCCCCCGGCCGCCGTGGCACTCGGCATGTGGGTCCGAGCAGGCTTCTCCGCGCGTAGGTTGACGCCGCAAGGTCTCAACGGGGCGAGGTTCACGTCGAAGAGGTCACCAAAAGACACTCTTGCCATGGATTCATCAGCAGGCCGAGGCGGCCGCCAGCGTCGATGGGCGTCGGCTCGCGCCTTCATCCGCAAAACGACTCGTACACTGGCCGGTGTCTTGTTCCCATGGGGCGTTGTGGTCGCCGTCCTCGGGTGCGTAGTGCTTCCGAAGGATTCAACTCCTTGGCTGGCCTGCTGGTACTCATTCCTTGCTTTTCTCGGGTTGGCAGTTCTGCTCGGGCTCGTGCGAGTACTCGTACTGACACTTCGAATTGTGGTTTCGGCAGTGGGGCTCGGCAATGCGGCCTGTCGCCGGGGCTGCCGGGGCTGGCACTGGTGGACCGATTTTCCCGTTCATACGGCCGTTGGCTATGGTTCAAAGACGATCTCGTATCTCGCCGTCCAGGGGATTCGCATTGAGCGATGCGTGACGTGCCGTTTGGTGTATCCGACCTCGGGCCGCGAGCTCCTCGCCCAGTATGAAGCCGGGCAAATCAAGGTGAAGGCGCGATGGAGGCTTCTGACCGGCACCTAAGGTAGAGCTCGTGCCCCGGGAGCGCCGCGACGAGCGTGAGGAGAGATGACTCACCGGCATTGTCGTCAAAGGCCACGGTGGTCTTTCCGTGGTGAGCAGGACCCGCTCTGATCTGGCCACGGCCGGCTCGGACGTTACGAAAGTCGCAACGGCGCTGTGGAAGCGGTCTCGCGGGAGGAGCGGCGCAGGCGGACGAGGTCGTCCAGGTCACTCTGAAAAAAGCAGAACCGAATGTTTATCAGGTCGGCGCCACCGATATCTTGATCAAGATGGATCCGATGTGCATCGATTCGAGCATTGCGTACTCGTCTGAGCCCATCAAAGGCCTAAGCAAGCGGGCGCACCGCGAGGGCGACCGGCGGCCGCAGGTCGATGCCATCTGCGCGACCCAACGCTTCGGGAGCCGCCTGGATCTCAATCTTCACCACCATGCTGTGTTGCCCGTGTTGCCCTACTCGTACCGAACGTCATCCAGGAAGAAGGTCACCGGCTCCGCCTGCGCTTGCACCGTCCATAGGAAGCCGGTCTTGATGCAGCTCAAATCGCGGTCGCCAACCTCGATCACGTACCGTTGCCACTCGCGGCCCAGCGTGATCTCGAGCCTCTCCAAGGCCGAATCATGGAAGCGCTTGTCGATGCCGATGAGGCCGTAGCCGAAGGTCACGCGCTCACCGCCGCGCGCGCCCCGGGCCCAGAACCCGAGTCTCACAGCGCGGGACAGGTCGTAGCCGCCCGGGCGCGTGCCCCAATCGTTGGGCGGGTCCTGCCACGCCACCCCTCCCCAGCCGCAAGTGCTCTTGAACACCACCTCGAGGCTGCCGGTCTGTCCCGCCAGGTGCCCACCGCTCCGGGGCTCCATGGCGATGGAGCCAATCTCGCCCATCCAGCCGCTGGGCGAGTAGGCACAGGTCTTTCCCCCCGCCGCGACGACCGCGAGCGGCAGAGCACCCGCTGGCGCCGCGAAACGCGCAGCGGGGCCCTGGACCAGGATGGGCACGCTGCCGACCGCAGCCCCGCCGTGCCGGTCGCGAGCGACGCAATACAGCCGATAGGTCCCTCCTCCCACCGGCATTCGAACCGCGACCTCGGCCCCTCCATCGCGCTCGATGGCATCGGGGAAGGAGGCCGCCGGTCGCGCTCCCACGCCCTGGACCCCATCATCGGCCTGCTCGAGTTGCAGCGACCAATGGATCGTCAGGGGCTCACCGGGAGGCTCACTGGGCGGTGCCGCGTCCACCGAAGCGCGGACGACGGCGCCCCCGGCGACCTAATCCGGCCCCTGAATTGAAAGGCCGCGCATCTGGGGGCACCGGCGCGCCGGGGGCCGGCCCGACCAGAGCTCGGTCAGCACGTCAACCCCGGCGAGCTTGGCGAGCCTGGCGCCATCGGCCAAAAAGAGACCAAACCAGGTGGCGGTCGCCTCGATCTTGTGCCCCCAGGCGAACGCGTACGAGCCGAGGCAGAGGTCGCGCCCGGCCAAAACGGATTTCTCATAGACCGCTCGATAGGCGAGCGCCTTTTCGGTGCTCGTCAGCTCCCGCACCGCCCCAAAGGTGTTTCGGCCGACCTCCCAGCTCCCCGGCGGCCCGTATTCGGTGATGACGTAGGGGCGTGAGCCGCCGGCTCGGCGATACCGCTCGTAGAGCGAGGGCCCCCCTCCATAGCTGTTGATTCCGATGACGTCGACCGAGGGACAGCGTCGCCCGAGCGTCTCGAGCTTGCCGCCGCCAATCTCGGCCACGACCGTCATCACCGGGTGCTGGGGATCGATCTCGTGGACCATGCGCCCGAGCTCATCGATCGCCGCCCAGAGCTCGGGCGAATCGTCGCTCGCCTCCATCTCATTGCCGAGCCCCCACATCAGCAGCGCGGGATGGTCCTTGTAGCGAAGCACGGTCTTACGGGCGTCGTCGAGCTGCCGGCGCACCGAAGCAGCGTCCTTGTAACTAAACCCGTGCTCTTTGTGGCCGAGCCAGATTCCGAGCGTGACCGTGAGCCCAAGGCGCTGGGCTTCGTCGAGCACTCGAGGGGTGTCGCCGTCGACGCTCCAGGTTCGGATCGAGTTTCCGCCGGCGCGGGCGAGCTCGTCCTTGGGCCCATCGCCGGCAGCTCCCTTGATGAAATAGGGCTTCCCCCCGCGGAGCAGTTGCCAGCCCGCCGCGGTCTTGACGACCTCGACGCGAATCGCGGCCGCTTGCGCGGCGCCGGTCGGCAGAAGCGCGATGGCGATGAGTGCCAGGCGACGGCATAGAAACGGAGACGATTGAGCCAATCCAATTCACCTCGCACATTATCCATTGTGAAGAGTTTATCCGCACTGCCGCGAATCGGAGCTGATCACCTACCCCTTGCCCGATTTGGTCCTGACAGTGGTGCTGCTCCTCGCGCTCGGCTACCGCGATCTCGACGACGCCGACGCCTTGCGCGACGAGCCCGCCCTTCGGCTCGCGGTCTCCGACCACAAGGGGCTCTCGCCGCTCACTCCCCCGCCGGGGAAGGGGGACGTGTAGGTGAGCTCACGCCACCGATGGGGGCTCGCATCAGTGTTCCTTGCCGGTCGCTCATGAAGCCCCAAAGTTGGCGCCGCATCCGCGAGCAAGTCGTTTGACCGTCATCCCGCCAAGCGCCTTTTCAACCACAATCGAGCACGAGCGTCGCTCATCGAGATTGAGATGGTTGGAGTCCCTCGGATTCCAAATCTGACCTCTTCCCCATCGAAAGGCGCCGATAGTCAGTCCGTACCAGGTGAATCGAGCGCCGGAGCCGCCGAAGCCCAAGGCGCGGGCGTCGGGTCGGAGGGACCTTCCGCCACTGAGCCCGCGCTGGTGGAGACACCGCCAGAAGATCGAGCGACGCCGGAAGACGAAGCGAGCAGGTGCGGCGCCGACGCGGTGCAGGTCGGGGCCGAGCCAGGGCGCTCGCGCTCGACGGTGATCCGCCGCCGCATTGTGGCCCTGGCGGTCCTGTCGGCGTTGCTCGTGGGCGGACTCTTGACTCGCACCGACCGCGTGGTGCGAGCCGATGGGCGCCTCGCCCCGAAGTGGTGGGCGCAGATTCGCGCCGATGGCCCGGGTGAGGTCCGCGCCCGACTCAAGCGCCAGGGTGACCCGGTCCGCGCCAACGAGGCCGTCGCCCTGCTCGAGCTCGAGGGCGACGAGGCCGCGGTCACGGCGGCCGAGGGCGACCTGGCGGCGGCCCGGCAACAATTCAAGGCGGTCGCGCGGCAGCTCGATCGGATGGCCGACTATTCCGTGGTCGTGCCGCCGCCGTCGGTTCTCGATCTCGGCGCGTGGCTGCAAGAGGAGGTGAAAAACCGCGCTCCCAGGGCGTTGCTGGTGGCGGGAGCGACCGAGCGGATGCAGTCCATCAGGACCGAGCTCCAGGCGCGGGCTGGACGGCTCCCTCGCGCCACCTCGGGGAGCCGCCCGCCGGAACCCGTCAGCCGCCGCCTGGGCGGCGCCATCGAGACCCTGCTCGCGCGAGGCGAGGAGCAGAATCCTGGACGCTCTCCGCCTTCCGCTCTCCAAGGGATCATCCCTGAGCCTCGACCAGGCTGTGGCGCGCTACGAAGATGCGATCTTCGAAGGCCTTTGCGATGTCGCCGGTGTGCTCCCGCCGGTGGTGCGCGATGCCTTCGCGGCCGGCGGGCCGGTTGCCGCGCTTGGGGAGCCTGGCCAAGTGCAGGGAGCCGCAGGGCTGCGCACTCCCGAAGGGTACTTCGAGCTCCAATCGCAGCTGCGCCGCACCCAGCTCGAGCTCAGGCAGCTCGAGACCGAGGCGGCGAACCTCGCCCGGCTGCGCGAGGTCCTCCCGGCGCTCACCGGCGCGCGCCATGGGGAGCTCAAGGCGTTGCGCCAGGCATTGGAGGAGCTCGTGGCCCGGAGCCAGGAGTCGAGGCGGCAGCGCGACGACGGCCTCGGCCCGGATGGAGCTGGAGGAGGAAGAGGGGGACGGCTCCGCACCGAGATCCACGGGACCGGCGAAGCCCTCCTCGAGGGGGTCGACTGGGCTTGGGCTTCAGCGGCGGCGTGATCGAGATCCACCTGTCGGCGGCCTCGAGATCCACCCGGTCGTTGAGGCGAGGGAGTCGGAGTAGCTCTCAGGGCGAGAAGTATCCGGAGGACCCCTTCGGCGTGACGGTCGAGGGATGCGACCCCGGAAGAAGGTCCGCAGTCGGCGGTGTAGCGAGTGCAGGAGTTGGTACTCCCCCAATCCTCGCGCGGCGGAGACGCAGCATGCATGCAGCGAAGCCTGTCGCCAGGCGAGACGCAAGCGACAGGCGCGCGAACGTCGAGCGAAGGCGCCTGAGGAGTTCCGGAAGGCGGAGCAGGCGCGACAAGCCCGATGCCGGGCCCAGAAGAGAGCCCTGCGATCGGGCGCGGGGCCGCCGGAGGCGGGCGACCAGGGGGGCTCGTTCGGCGCGCGACTCGAGGACGTGCTCGAGCTGGCGCTGGCGACTCCGCGGCCTTCTCGCGCTGCCCTGACCGAGGCGCTGCGTGAGCTGTGCTCGTGCGCACCAGGCGCGGGAGCAGGCCCGTGACCTGTGGAGCGATGTCACGCGCCGGCTTCGGCGGCCAAGTTGGCGCGGCAGCAGGGGAAACCTCGGGGTTTTGCGCAGAGCGGAGCAGTGTCACGCGCATGCTTCGGCGTTCGGCGGCGCCGGCGAGTCGCCGTTTTCCCTCTGAGGAGCCGTCAGGCAGCGGGTGACCGCAGGTACGTGTCACGCGCCGGCTTCGAGCTCTCTCAGAGGGAAAAACGGCCCCTGTCACGCGCCGGGATGGCCAAGGATTCTCGGTGAGGGCGCACGGTGGCGCGCATGACGGGCGTGTCGACCGCGAGCACCGAGATGGCGCCGAGCGAGCTGGGCGATTCGCTCTTGGCGGTGCGACTGTGCGCGGGCGAGGCCACGCAGCAGATGCAGCTGTCGCTCTCGAAGCTCGGGCAGCTGACGCCGGTGCAGGCCTTTCGAATGGGCGAGAAGCTGGAGGTCTTCGATGGACTCAAGCGGTTGAGCGCCTCGCGCGAGCTTGGGTGGTCGAAGCTGCGCGTCGAGGTCCACGGCGTCGACTCTGCAGGGGCGAAGGTGCGGCTGTTGCGCTGCAACGCCGGGGCGGGTCTGTGCGAGCTCGAGGAGGGCTGGCTGGTGCGCTCCCTCTATCGCGACGACCACGTGAGCCAGCCGCAGATCGCGATTCTGCTCGGGCGGGACAAGAGCTGGGTGTGTCGGCGTCTGGCTTTGGCAGAGGACCTGTCGGACGAGCTGACGGCGAATGTGCGGCTGGGGCTGTTGTCGGCCACCGCGGTGCGAGAGCTTTCGCGGTTGCCGCGCGGCAACCAGGACGCTGTGGGCCTGGTGGTAGCCCGACGAGGGCTGACCACGCGGCAGACCGCGCGCCTGGTCGATTCGCTGCTCGCGGCCCAGGAAGCGGAGTGGCCGGCGCTGCTGGAGCGAGCCAGCGCACCCATGGCCGCCGAGTCCCCCAAGGGCAGTGCACCGCGGCGCACGCCCGGCGAGCAGATGGTCGCGGACGCCTGGGCGATGAAGCGCCTCTCGACGCGCCTGCACGCGCGGCTCTTGGAGCGGTCGCTGGCCAGCTTGGGAGCGCCGGCGTGCGAGGTGGTCTCGCGCGAGCTCGTCGAGCTGCGCGGTGCGCTGGCCGCCCTGACCCGGACCCTCGACGCGCGCCTCGGGGCGCCAGGAGCCTCCGATGCTTCCGCTTGACCCGCAGCTGGTCCACGACGTGGTGCAGCTCGACAAGGAGGGGATGACTTGGCGCGCGATCGCGCGGGCCCTGCACATCAGCCGAAACACCGTGCGGCGCATCGTCAAGAGCCACCAGGAGGCGCGCGAAACTGCGCACTCGGCGCTGCCACGGGTGCGCGGCTCGCGCCGCCGCGCCTCGAAGCTCGACCCCTTTCGCAGCCTGATCACCGAGCTGCTCGAGAAGTATCCGGACATCACCGCGCAGCGGGTCTTCGAGCATTTGCGCGACGAGCATGGCTACGCAGGCGGCGACACCATCGTGAAAGTCCTGGTGAGCAACCTGCGCCCGAAGTTGCCGCCCAAGCCGAGCCTCCAGACGCCGCCGCGGGTGCCGGGGGACATGGGCGAGTGCGACTGGTCGCCCTACCCGGTGGAATTCACCCATGCGCCGTCCATGACCCTGCAGGCCTTCGGATACGCACTGCGCTACTCGACCCGGAAGTACTTCGGCTTCTTCGAGAGCAACGGCCTGCACCCTTTGATGGACGGCCACCGCCACGCCTTCGCGCGCTTCCAGGGCGCCGCGCGCCGGTGCACCTACGATAGCCAGAAGCCGGTGGTGCTGCGCTGGGAAGGCAACCAGCCGATCCTCAATCCCCGCTTCGTCGATTTCGCCACCTATTACGAATTCTCCGCCGTCGCCGTGCGCCATGCCCCCAACCGCAAGCCCCGGGTCGAGCGGAGCTTCTGGGAGCTCTCCCTCAGCTTCTTCCGGGGCCGCTCATTCCGCGACCTGGCCGACCTCGAGGCCCAGCTCTCCCGGTGGATGGACACCATCGCCGACCTGCGCCCCATCAAGCGGATGAAGCGGCGCACGCGGATGGAGCTCTTCGCCGAAGAGCAGTCGCTGCTGCGGCCGCTGCCGCGCCACCCCTACGACACCGCGCGGGTGCTCTACAAGCTCTGCAACCTCGAGGGCTTCATGACCTGGGAGACCAATGAATATTCCCTGCCCTATGAATACGTCACCGAGATTCTCCCGGTGCGCATCACCGAGAATGAGCTCTTCGTCTACAAAGCGGACCTGACCTGCCTGGCACGGCACGAGCTCAGGCCTCGCGGCGCGCAGCAGCAGTCGATCCTGCCGGGGCATCGGCCCCCGCGCGCCGAGGGCGGGCCCGACCTCGAGCACCTGCGGCGCGCATTCCAGGATCTTGGGGGGCCCGGAGCGGAGTACCTGGCGGCGCTCGAGCGGCGCGACTCGCGGTCGGCCGGCTACCACGCGCGCAAGGTCCTTTCGCTGCGCGAGGGCTACGACACCGCCGAGCTCTGCAAGGCGCTCTCGCACGCGCTCTGCTTCGGCGCTCTCGAGCACGTCAGCATCGAGAAGATCCTCAACGCCCGCTCCGACCGCCGCCGGCTCGACGAGTACGTCGCCGCGGCCTCGGCCAAGAAGCTCAAGAGCGCCGTCGCCCAGAGCTGCACCGAGCCGCGCGACCTCGCCGAGTACGACGCGCTGCCGTGCCGCGGCACAGTCCCCGAGCCCCAAGGAGAAGCGACATGCGAGCCCCCACCTCCCTCAAAGGCCCCGCCGCCGAAGCCCGGGAGCGCATCGAGCGGCACCTCGACCGACTCGGTCTGAGGGGGCTTTCCATCGATGCCTATCTGGCCTGGGTCAAGGAGCACCAGCCCTCGGACCTGGAAGCCGCCGAGCAGCTGCTCGCTGCGGCGGCCGCCATCAAGCGCGAGCGCAGCATCGAGTGGCGCATCAAGGGCAGCGGCATGAAGGTCCGCAAGACCATGGCGGCCTTCGACTGGGACTTCCAGCCCAAGCTCGATCGCCGCTTCGTCGAGGAGCTCTTCGCGCTCTCCTTCGTCCAGCGGCACGAGGACCTCTTGATCACCGGTAAGAGCGGGACCGGCAAGAGCCACATCCTGCAGGCTCTCGCGGTCCAAGCCTGCGAGCAGGAGTGGATGGTGCGCTACGCCCGGTGCGTCGACCTGGTCGACCACCTCTACGCCGGCCTGGCCGACGGCTCCTACGAGCGGCGGATGAAGAGCTGGTGTCGGCCCACGCTCCTGGTGATCGACGACGTCGGACTGGGCCAGCTCAAGCGCCGCGACGACGAGCCGACCGCGGCCCACATGATCTTCACCCTCTTGGATCGCCGACACGGCAGCGCCAGCACGGCGATCACGTCGAACATCAGGCTCTCCTCATGGGGCAAGTACCTGGGCGACGCTACCCTGGCCGCGGCGGTCCTCGACCGCCTGGCGGCGACCTCCATCCGGATCGACATCGACGGGCCGAGCTTCCGGCAGCACCAGGCGCACCAGCGGGCCAAGGAGCAGGGACACGAGCTCCCGGTGGAGGAACCCCATGATTGAGAGGCCGCCGCTGACGCTCAACCTCCCGCCGCTCGACGGCCCCACCGCGGCTTGGCTGCTCGACCTCTGCGGCCAGCTCCAAGTCGCGCTCTGGCAAGAGTACGGCGACGAGGTCGAGGCCCACTGGACTGCGACCGAGCCCAACCAGCTCCTCTACGGGCCCCTGCAGCCCGCCTCGCGCAAGAGGCGCTGATACCGCGATTCTGCCCGGGCCGCAGGTGTGGCCCTCAGAGCGGGCTCCGCTGGCGAGCGTCCCGCGACCGCGACGGAATGCCTGCGGCCCGGGCGCCCTTCATCACCGCGACAGACTGACCGCCGGAGGCGCCCGACCCGCCTTCGGCGGTCGGCGTTTTGATCCCGCTCCGGAATGGGGCCCGGGCCCTGACGAGTCCAGCGCGGGGACAGCGCCTCGTTTCCGCGATCCGTAGACGGCGGGGACGGCTCGCCCGCCTCCGTATTCGCCCGCACCCTTCTGACGGCCTGCGCCCGCAACCCCGCAACCGAGACTGGATCACCAAAACCGCCGAGAGTGGATCACCTCCACGCCGCCGCCGAAGGCCGAGACGTGCGAGCAGCAGCAGCAGAGCGCGATTGCGCAAGGCCGTGCCGTCCGGGCCATCACACGACGCGATGATTCGCTCGACGTCCTCCTTGGCGAGGTAGCGGGGAAGTCTCGCCATGCGCCAAGTGGGGACCTTGGGCACGGCATCGATCAGCTCGGTGGCGCAGCGAGGTGGCGCAGAAAGCAGCGGGTATTGGTCGTCACCAGCCCAGCGGAGGACGGCGCGTGTTGGCGGACGTAGCCGAGCACGAACCGTCGCACGCCAGAGGCATCCCACCGTTGCGGCCTGTCGCCCAAGTCACCAAGGAACGCCTGCGCGACACGAACCGTGCCGGAGATCGTGCTCTCCGCCAGACCTCGCTGCCGCATCCATCCGGCCAACTCGATCACCGCTGGCGGCAGCTTCGGGGCGGGGGCACGCGAGGACACGCCGCCCGACTCGCGGAGGTAGCGCAAGAACCTCAAAGCTCGAAACTGCGCACGGTCGTAGCCGGTGCGTTTGCTGCTACGCCGCCAACGCGCGAACTGTGCGAGTACCGCTTCATTGAGGTCGGCAATCGCGATGCTGCGCCGCGCACACCACTCTCCCAACCCCGCTGCTGTCCGCAGGTGACGCCGGCAACTGTCGAGCGCGTAGCTCTCCGCGAGAAGCGTGGCCGCATAGCCGTCGAGAAACGGCCCGGAGAGCCCCTTGGCAAGGCGCTGAAGCGTGAACGGGTCCGTGAAGCAGCGATCGATCATGATGTCCTCCTCGGGCAAAAGCCCAGCAAAAGAGGACATCAGGGTGCCCGCATTATGCGGACCAACTCCACCCGTCCACGGCGCGCCGGCCTCTCGAAGCCTCAGCGCCTTCCCCGACCAGAAGGCCTGGAGGTCCGCATAATTCGCAGCTCCGCATAACTGCGCTACTGCCTGCGGCCGCCAGTGGCGCAAGAGCGGTTGTCGATGGCCGAGGACGGCAGCGGCAAGGTCGTCTTGAAGCTCAAGCGCCCGCTGGCGGATGGCAGGGCCACGCTGGAGATGACCCCCATCACCCTGCTCAAGCGCTTGGCGGGCTTGGTACCAAGGCCCAGGAGCCACGCGATCCACTACTACGGCGGGTTCGCCAGCCACGCGAACCTGCGCCGTCGGATCGTTCCGCGCAGCCCGAAGGTCCGCAGGCGCTGCCGAGGTGTGCCCAAGCCCCAAGACCAGCTCGAGTTGCCGCTCCCCGAGCTCATGCCGAGCTTCGGCGACCACGTGGACCTGCTGCAGCTGGTGAAGGCCCCGGCCCCGCGAACCAGGGAGCTCGATTGGCCGTCTCTCTTGAGGCGAACGTTCGCCACCGAAATCTTCAACTGTGACTGCGGCGGGCGCCGCCGAGTGGTGGCGTTCGTGAGCGACCGAGCCCAGGCGGTGGAGATCCTCGAGAAGCTGGGGTTGCCCACAAAAGGCGCCGACGATCGCGCGGGCCCGCGGGCCGCCGCGCCAGGAGGAGCTGTTCGACCAGCGTTCCGGCGACTTCGCCGCCGACCCGATCTACCCGGACGCCTGAGCATCTCACCAGACCTGCGGCGAAGGAACCTCGGCAACGCTTGCTCGCCGCGTCGGGGATACTCTAGCCTCAACCTCAGTTCTGACAGCAAGACGCTCGTCTCGGCTCTACCCAGCACGGCCATTCGGAGGTCTCCGACCCCTCCGGCCCTCCCACGAGACCGGGGGAAACGCAGTTCGAAACGCCTACGCTCTCGAAACGCCTACGCTCAAGGAGTACTTACAAATGGCGAATGAAGTAGCTGGCTACAATAGTCAAGGTGCGTTCTTTCTCTTTGTTTTCCGCAATGCTAGCAAGCGAGCAGTGGAAACATGAGGGTGTCATTCGGTTGAAGGTTCTCGGTTGCCGCGGCATCTTCCGCGATCGTCCACGTGGATGTCGACGGAACTTCAGCAAGTCGGACGTCTCCAGCGAGGTCGACAAGCACTTGGCGACCTGCTGGTTGGGGCTGCCTGGAATACTCGCCACGTTTGCGGGATCGCGATCTCCATGCCTCGCCGGGTGCCGGCGTTTCGTCGGCCAGGTAATAGGCCGATACCTCTTCTTGGATTTTTTCGGCTCCGTGCATCGCCAGGTACGGCTGTGTGGTGCGCGAGGGCGAGAAGCGCACGGTGGTGATCGCGAGCCAGCGGGTTGGGTCGTGGGAGCCGGGTGAGCAGCGCATTCGCAACGCGCTGATGGTCCAGCTCGCTGCAGATCCCACGATCGTCTTCGAGGACTTGGCCAAGGCGTTCGAGGTGTCGTCGGAGACGCTGCGCTTGCAGCGGCGGCTTTTCGAAGAAAAGGGCCTGAGCGCAGTGCTCGCCAGCCCCGAGCCGCATCACAAGGGTGGGCGGGCGATCGAGCCCGCGCTGCGGCGGCAGATGGAGCGCTTGTTTATGCAGGGCAAGAGCACCAGCGAGGTGGCCGGCGCACTTGCCGGGAAGGCGAAGTACGGTACGGTCGAGAAATACCGGCGGCTGTGGAAGCAGAAGCAGGCAAGGATGCCCAAGCCTGCGCAGCAGACGGCGTTGCCGCTCGATATCACCGCGCCGGCAGAAAGGGCGCCAAAGCCGATGGTACGGCAGTCGAGCCTCTGCGAGTCCGAAAAGCGCGGAGGAAGCCGCTCGAGCGGTGAGCGAGGGCGAACAGCGGACCTGTTGACGGTGGCCGTAGCAAAGAGCGACGAGGTGCCGCCGATTCGGGCGCCGAGAAACGAGATAAGCGAGCGCATCGCGCGCGCAGCGCCCATAGCCGAACCCGCCTTTCCGGAGACCGAAGGGATGGTCGCGGAGATCGGTGAGCTCGCTCCGTTCTCTTCGAAGGGCGTGCAGCACGTCGGCGCCTGGCTTTTGCTGGTGACGATTGCGTCTCTCGGCCTGTATGTGCACCTGCGCAGCCGCGAGCGCCGCAAGCCTCGGGGGCGGCCTCTGCGAGTAGCAGTCGATGCGGAGAACTCTACGTTGGCGATTGACGGCCGTTGCGTCGAGGGCGTGCGGCGGCTGGCCACGAGCTCGACCGCCGCGATGATGCTGGCCGACGCGGCGCCCTCGGCGACGTGGGTGCGGCGGACGCTGGGAGGCTACTGCGCAGGGAACGCTTCCGAGCCGTTGCTCAAGGACGTCTCGGGCGAGCAGTTGCGTGGGGCCAAAGAGCGCACGCCGAATGGCAAGCCGGTGGTACTTTTCTTGGACAACCACGCGCGGCCCTACACCGGGAAACACGAGCTGCGGCGTGTCTGGCGCATGCAGGGCAAGTGCACGGTACCAGGCGCAATGGAGTATCTGGGTCCACGACGCCGAGGGAAGACCGGTGTTGCTCATTCCGGTGGCGCCGCACGCCAGCCTGCCGGAGACCGTCCGGGCATGGGTACCATTTCTGCGCGAAAAGCTCGGAAACGATACGCCGTTGCTGCTCGTCTTCGACCGGGCCGGGGCATTTCCTGGGCTGTGGAAGTGGCTGCGGGACAACGGCGTGCATTTCGTGACCTATCAGCGCGCCAAATATCGGAAGTTCCGCCGGGAGTGGTTCAGGCGCCAAGGCCGGCCCATGACGCTGCGCGAGAGCGACGGCGAGAAGCTCAAGGTGATGGTGCAGGGAGGCCAGATGAACCTGGGCGCAGAGCGCGGCCGGGTTCGCCGCATCCGTATCCTGCTGCCGGACAATGTTCAGATAAACGTGGTGGCGTCCTCGACGCAATCCGCCCAGTGGCTCTGCCGGACGCTCTTTACGCGCTGGCGGCAGGAGAACGCCTTCCGGCACGGCGTCGAGCGCTGGGGCATCAACCAGCTCGACGGGCGCCAGGTCGAAGACGTGCCGGCCGGGACGATGGTGACCAACCCTCGACGCATCGACCTCGACAAGCTGCTGGCCGAGGCGCGGGAGCGGGAGAAGAAGCTGCGCCTGCAGCTGCAGCAGATCTACCCCGGTCACCCCGACCGGCCCGCACTGAAGCGAGCGCTTGCCGATAACCGCGCGAATCAGCGCGAGGTTGTCAAAACCCGCCGCCAGACGCCGAAGAAGGTGCCAATCGAGGCGACTGATCTTCAAGGGGAGCTCAAGCAGCACACGCGTGAGTACAAAGTGCTCGTGGACATCTGGTGGGAGATTCGTCAGGATGTGAAGTTCCCGGTCGCCATCACGCGTCGCCTTCTGAAGCTTCAGGGTAATACGGCGGGCGAGGAGCGAGTTCCCGGTGTCATCCCTCAGCTTCACCTCCTGTTCCCAAACCTCGGCGCCGTCGATGGTGCCGCAGCGACGAAGACGGCTGATCGGTTTCCACGGCACATTGATGCGGTGGTGCCTGACGATGAAGAGCCCCTCTCGACGGGCGATGCCGAAGAGCAGGGCGCAGGTGCAGAAGTTGCGGTCAGCGATCCACACGTCCCTCGGCGCGACCTTCGCCAACACCGCTTCAGTGAGCGAGCGCTCCTGGGCGTGGCCATCCTCGCAAGGGATCACATCGGTTACTTGCAGGAGGCGCGGATCCAGCACGACCAATGCAAACCCTGGCAGCGGGCCCGCTGCGGTCTTGCGCAGCTCGGAAATCCGATGCTCCGTGGCCGCCAGGTGATTCCCGTCGAGGATCCGAGCTCGATACCCTGGAAGGAGTTCCGGAAGCGATGCCTTCATGCTTTCGATCAACGGAACAGTGCGACCGGCGACGTGCTTGACCAATGCCGCACCGACCCCCGGCTCGATTCCGTCGACCTTGTTGTACAGCGACTGTACCGAGACCTCAATTCGGCGCCGATTGGCTTGATAGGCGGCGTGAAGCGACGGCCGGATGCGGTGAACCACGAGGCTCATCAAGTCGACGACTGTGGAGAACAGCAGCGTCCGCGTGTATTGCGTTTCAGCGCTCGCGCCAAACACGGCATCAACATCTTCGGAGCGCAGCGCATGCTCGAGTGTCCCACGCGCCATCACGCTAATCGGGCTCTGTTCAATGAACGGAGCGAACACCTTGCCAAGAATCATGCGTTGGCCTTTCGACGGGCGCCCCGGTTTGGACGCGCCCAGGAGAGGCCAGATCCATGGCAGATTCTCAGGACCCGCAAAATGAGTCGCAATTGCCGACGGAGCCTCAGTGGGCTACAGGCATACCGCAAAGAACAGTGGATCAAGCGCTCCTAGACTTAGCATCGCAAAGCCGAAGGCAAGGGGCCGGACACGCGCAATAATCCCAAGGCAAAGACGGATGCGTTGAGCAGCGCGAACCAGGCTCCCACCAACCCCTGCTGTCCTGGTTGTCAGAACAATCTGGGCGGCGATGGACTATCTAAGATCCCGCCTTCACTGCGGGGCACATGAGACGGAGGTAACTGATGAACTGGCCGCTGATGGACGACAAGGATCTCAAGGCAAGGCTTCAGGCAATACCCGCCAAGGTACAGACGGCCCTCGCGGCAGCTTGCGCCCAGCGAGTCTACAAAGTCTGGGAAGACCACTGGGTGGGCGACTATTCAGCAGCGGTCAAAAATGCTGTCGAGTTTGGCTGGACCTACGCCACAGCCCCTTCAACAGGACTCCCGGACACAAAGTCGCTACTCACGGAGCTGGGCGCGCTGGTCGAGTACCTCAATGACGAAGGGATTAGCATACTCTCCAATGCAGCCACAGTTTCACTCCGCGTCGTGGAGACTGTGACGACTGACAATGTAGCGTCAGCCCTGGCCCTGGAACGAGCACTAGGATCGGCACTCTTTGTTGCCAAGCTCGCCGGAAAATTGAGCGGCCAGGGAAAAGATAAGTCGCAACAGGAGGAGCTCGATTGGCAAGATGCAGCGCTGCGCATTGCCGAGAGTTGGCAGGGGCCTTGTCAACGTACGATGTTCGACAGTGCAGCCCCGGTGCCGCCTCAGTGGTGGGTGGCATACGAAGCAGCAGGCAAGTATTACTAGCGTCCTTCAGGAGCGCTGCGGCTCGCACCAGCAAACCGCAGCGCCTCAAGGCTAGTCCGATTACCAGTCGTGGCGGACGCCCCGACACCGGGACTAGCGGAGGCACAGATGTTCAAAGTCGCAGATCAGGAATTCGACATTACCCATTCAGCGCTAAGCGAAGAAAACACGATCTGTTGGGGAGCCAGCCATCCTGTCCGATGTCTTGTTGGAGACCACACTCGGTCAAATTTCCCATTGGTAGGGAATCGCGGGAAGACACGTGCGAGTAGGTTCGCTCCCCAGCTCTACGAGGACGCTTGCCGGTCATTCGGGAGCGACTCGGGTGGCGAGTGCTGACGACGGCCCCTCTCGTCGCCACGGGGCCTTGGCGAGCGCAACCATCGCGCCACGTGCCGGTGCACAACGAGACAATTCACGGGCCTCTACGACTCGGTTGCCTGCGTGAACGCGTCCACGGGCGCGCGCTGGGAGTATTCGAGCCTGTAGCTGGGGCCACCCACAGCGGAAAGGCGGCGATGAACGTCAAGCCGTCGATGCTTCGAACCTTCGGGAAGCCGCGAGGAAGGACCTTGACGCGCACCGTGACCACGTTACTCAGAAAGGCGGGAGTGCAGACGACTTCAACCAGTCCGCTGCCGCTCTCGACAAGCGCAATCAGGATATTGGCCTATACAACAACCCTATACCGTCATCGTTGTGGCAATAGTCCACGTCGAAAACCAGGAGGCATTGAGAATGGGCGACACGAGTATTGACCTTCTACCGCTACTGGGACAGGTCATTGACGCACCAACGACCATCGACTTGCTCAAGAAAGTTGATCCGACTACCCAGGTTAAGTTGGACAAGCTTGCTCGGGAGGTGAGGTGGATTTCCAAGCCCGCCGGCGTCGTGATCTACTCTCAGAAGAAGACAAACCGCATAACGACGATCTTTCTGTACTCAGAAGGCGAAGAGGGATTTCATCAATTCCAGGGCCCGCTTCCCAACAGCCTCAGTTTCTCCATGACTCAGCCTCAAGTTCAAGGCTGCTTTCCGACCCCGCCCAAATTCACCAATGCCGAACGCGACGCTTGGGACGCGCTCGACCGTCGTACCATGGTTTACTATCGGGCCACCGGCACCATCTCCCAGATCTGCCTCACCAACGACTTCTAGCCACTAGCCATGCCCGCACCACCGCCGGTCCGCCTGTACGCCCAGCTGTTATTGGGGGTCGATCTTCGCGCCCCTTCGGCTTTACAGCGGCTACTGGAGCTCTTTGCCGAGAGCCCAGAGCTTGCGCCGACCCATTGGGCAACCCTCGGTGGACCGCGCGATCCGTATTCAGCAAAAGTCATCCAGCAAGCGGTCGCAAAGGCTGGTGATGACGGGATTGTACCACGCATCATAAGAGCCGTTCCTCCGCTAACGTATTCGGCCGAATGGTTCCAGTGTCCCGATGGCCCCTTCCTCGCCATGCTGAAGATTGAGAGCGGCGATGAACTAGCTGATGACCTTGCAAAGAGATTCGTTGGTCTCGTTGATTGCGTTGCTGGTTTCTTCCCACTCGAGTGGGGACACATCGATATGCGCCAGTCCCGCCAGGATCCCTCCACATACATCAAATCCTCTGGGACCTACGACCACCCTGATTACTATCTGCGTGTAGGGCCGCTCACCCTCTTTCCACGAACCTACCTTGGACAGCGCCTGCTTAAACTTGCGCCGAACATTTCTGAACTTGTCAGGCTAGCTGGCTGCCAG
The DNA here is from genome assembly GCA_963772225.1 of uncultured delta proteobacterium. Lineage (GTDB taxonomy): Bacteria > Myxococcota > Myxococcia > Myxococcales > UBA5297 > CAVYWD01. The sequence continues at coordinate 394,384 of CAVYWD010000004.1, forward strand.
CAAGAGAGCCTCGCCTCCTCTGCTTTGCGTTTTGATCTGCTGCCCGAGCCGTGGCGACAAGCGCCGTCGCACCTAAAGGCCGCCCAGACAGAACTCGGGCGGGCCCTCGATCCAACGGGCATCTTTGCGAGACAGACTGCCGCCCGCGATTTCCCAGGGACGGCCCAGGGACGGCCTGGGTGCCGCCAGCCAAAGAAGACTATGAATAGCGCACGTGCCCGCACCGCCGGCATCGGAGGCACAGATGTTCAAAGTCGCAGATCAGGAATTCGACATTACCCATTCGGCGCTGGAGATCTTCGACAGAAGCGAGGAAAACACGATCTGTTGGGGACTCAAGATCGTCGCAAAGAGCCGGGGAGGCGACCACCTGATGTCGCGATGGAAGCCGGCCATCCTCTCGGATGTCTTGATGGAAACCACACCGGGTCAGATTTCCCATTGGTACGGAATACGCCCAGCGCGTACCAGGTCAGCACGTCATTGCCGTCTCGCTCACCATCCGATGGCATCGAGGGAACCACGCTTGCGTGGAACGAGCCCAACGAGGATCCTCAGGCGCTATTCCAGGTCTACGAAACAACGGGTATCTACAACTGCAAGTTGCAGTTTCTTGCCGAGCCAGGCAACTTGCGAGTACGGCTCATCCTTGATGGCATGACCGTAACCAGTGCTCCGACGGGCCCCCGCGGCCGCCGGCCCGCTCGCACGGGCGGTAGTTGATCGGTGCCGACGGGTGCGCGGTGTGATCGCTCGCGCAGGCGGGCGTCACCGTCGCACCTCCGCCCGCCGAGGCCGGTGACAATCGCGCCTCCTCTCACGAGGCGAACCTCGATGCGAGGGCTGGGGCCGGACGGCGAGGCGCCGCAACGAGGAGCATCCCAGCGCGCGCTTGGGCAACGCGCGACGGAGCCAGCGCAGCCGCCTTCGCGCGCTCGCACTTCAGCGGCATCTCGAGGCGCTGCTGCGCTACTGCCTGCGGCCGCCAGTGGCGCAAGAGCGGTTGTCGATGGCCGAGGACGGCAGCGGCAAGGTCGTCTTGAAGCTCAAGCGCCCACTGGCGGATGGCAGGGCCACGCTGGAGATGACCCCCATCACCCTGCTCAAGCGCTTGGCGGGCTTGGTACCAAGGCCCAGGAGCCACGCGATCCACTACTACGGCGGGTTCGCCAGCCACGCGAACCTGCGCCGTCGGATCGTTCCGCGCAGCCCGAAGGTCCGCAGGCGCTGCCGAGGTGTGCCCAAGCCCCAAGGCCAGCTCGAGTTGCCGCTCCCCGAGCTCATGCCGAGCTTCGGCGACCAGGTGGACCTGCTGCAGCTGGTGAAGGCCCCGGCCCCGCGAGCGAGGGAGCTCGATTGGCCGTCTTTATTGAGACGAACGTTCGCCACCGAAATCTTCAACTGTGACTGCGGCGGGCGCCGCCGAGTGGTGGCGTTCGTGAGCGACCGAGCCCAGGCGGTGGAGATCCTCGAGAAGCTGGGGTTGCCCACAAAAGGCACCGACAATCGCGCGGGCCCGCGGGCCGCCGCGCCAGGAGGAGCTGTTCGACCAGCCTTCCGGCGACTTCGCCGCCGACCCGAGCTACCCGGACGGCTGAGCACCTCACCACAGGAGCCGCGGCGAACGCAGCTCGGCGACGCTTGCTCGCCCGGCCGGGGATGATCTAGCCTCAGCTCTATTTTGCCAGCAAAGACGCTCGGGTCGGCCCCGCCCCGCAGGACCGTTCGGAGGTCTCCGGCCACTCCCGCACTCCGATGCCCGCGGGGGAAACGCAGTTCGAAACGCCTACGGTCCGTTCCTCTTGTTCCGGCAAAGCCGGTCGGCCTCCTTGCTTCACGGTGAGGTACACATGCCCGCACAGCTCGGCCCGGACGCCTTGCTCGCCGCCGCACGGACCGGCGACCTGAAGACGCTCGCTGAAGCAGCCGCGGGCGGTGCCGACTTCTCGATCGTGGAAGAGCCTATCCACAGAAATCTGCTTCATCTGGCGATCATGTACCTCAATCGGGAAACGGCGCTGTGGCTTGCGACCTCCGACGCAGCTCGGGCCGCGGGTCTGGACCTCGACACGCGCAGCCCGTGGGGAGAACCAGCGTCCTACGAGGCGGCGAAGAGGGGAATGCACGATGTTTGTCGGGCGCTGATCGAGGGCGGCGCGCAGCCAAGGAAGGCTGAGCTCAGTCGAACCTTCCAGAGCGAGACCTGGCTCGGAATGGCGGCGGACGTAGGGTTTCCGTGGCTGTGTGAGTGGCTGCTCGACCACGGTGCGGTTCCCAACCAACGCAACACCATGGGGTGGTAGCGGGTCTCTGCCACTGGAGCAAGCCGTCTGGAATGGGTTCGAAGAGCGGCAAGCGGACTACCGGCAGGTGGTCGCCATCCTGTTTGCCCGCGGAGCCAGGATCGAGGGTGAGGCGCGAGCGTAGCTGATGAAGTATGTGAGAAAGCACGACGACGACGGAGAAATGACGGCAGTGCTGCGAGCCAGTGGTCTAGAAGCCGCTGGGCAGGCGCGCGCGCCGACGCAGGGCTCGACCCGCTCGCGGTATGACCAGAATCCGAGAGAAGGTGTTCGCCGCCTATGCCGGGACCGTCGGCGGAACTCCCACCCTGGACTCGACGTACGATGGGGGTGACGAAGGTGCGCAGGCCTTCCACGATGAGCTCATGAGGGTGTTCAGCACCGACGAAGGAGAGGGCGATCCGTGCTTCGGCATCGCAGAGCTGGCCGAGATGGAAGACCTGCTTCACGACAATGTCTGCTCGCTGAAGGTCATCATCGACGGCTTCAACGGCCTGTAGCACTGCAGGTGACCGAGGCCGTCCGGCCCTGAGGCTGTCATCGGACCCGTTCATCCTTCCTACCCGCCTCATGCGCGCTCGCTTCGCGAGCTACGATGGCGAAGACATCGTGGCCGGCCAGAATCTCTCGCGAGGATGCGTAGTCTCGGCCGAATGCGCCCTCGAGGTTCGTTCATGACGCGCTTCCACGCACGGCCGCGACTGCGTATGTGTGGGGCAGCGGCCGTACTCTTGGCCGGTATGTTCGTTGGCAAGGGACAATCCATGGCCGACACACGAGATCGCGGTGACGGGGCGGGACCCTTCGAAGCGGAGATCATCCTCAGCGACGGCCCTGGGGCGCCGAGCGCACAGTTCAAGCTGCGCGGCACGGTCCTGTCGATTCTCCTGCAGCGCGGAGAGGACGGTGGGATGGCCGGCCTGTATCAGATGAATCTCGACCAACACGATACCTTGCTGGCCGCGCTTTCCAGCCTGCCCACGACGGTCGCGGGCCCACCGCCAAGTCCGGGCATGCCGGTCGCCAGCTTCGCCGTGCGCGCCCACGGCAAAGAACAGAAGTTGACGGTGCTGCGGCCCGCCACCGATGCGCGCGTCGACCAGATCCTCCGTGAGCTTGGCCGATACGAACGCACCGCGAGAGATAAGCCTAGAGTGGCACTTTCGTTGGCCGTGCAACACGTGTCTTCTGAGAAGGGAGGACGGCCCCAAACGGTCACCCTGCGCGTGTCGGCGAAGGGCGAGCTGGGTGCCGAGGTGACTCTCGATCCTGGTTTGATTCTGTTACAGGCTGCACCCGAGCCCAAGCCGGCACCGGCTGGCATCACCCCTCTCCCTCCGGAATGGGATCAGGTCAGCGCACCTCTCGCGGGCGCCTCGCTCCAGCCACTGAAGGCGGGCACGACGATCGATGTGAAATTGGTCGTGAACGTCTCCGCGGCTGAACCGCGCCGGCTGCGCGCGTTCTATGATGGCAACGCCAGCTTTCGCGCACCTGACTTCCTTGAAGATGTGCGACTACGTCTTGCCTCACACGATGCCCCTCTAGGAGCTACGCGCCACTAGCCAAGAACGAACCTGAACGAAGCAAGCTGGTCAAGCACGTATGACGATGTCGCCGGATGCGCGGGCCAGGAGCCGTCAATCTCGTCGGATGAGTCGCTCCGTCGTGTTCGCGACGGTCCTCGTGCTTGCCGCCTGCGCCTGTCCCAGAGCGCCGGTGGCACCCCACGACAGCTCCTCCAAGACCATGGGCCAAGCGCCCGCTTCGAGCGCGAAGAGCGCGCGAGTCGGCGACCCAGGACCTGTCCCCCGCTGCGCTCCCAAGGAACGCGCTGAAGAAATTCATCTCCGGATGCGGGCGGAATCGGGCCAGGCCTTTCCTTTCCTGCGAGCCACGCCGCTGCTCGTGGATCGCTGGCCGAATCCCACGGCGATCGTCGAATTCACGTTCGAAAGCCGTGCCTCACCGACCGGTAGAGTCGCCCATGAGATCATGAGCCCCGAATGGAAGCTGCTGGTCTCTCCAGTTGGTGCAAGCGTTCAGGTCACACGCATGCAGCCGATCAGGACGCTCGGGCGCGAAGAGGACCGTGCGATCAGGGGAGATCGCGATTCTCATCTGGACGAGGCCGAGGAAACCCTCGTCGAGGTCGTGGCCGGCTGCCGTCCAGCCGCCCAGGCGTGCGAAGCGCTGGCGCCCTACAAGGGCTGGGCGGACGCCAATCCTACCATTGCGCGCTACGTGGTCGACTCGTTGGGCGCGGCGATTCCGTGCCAATACCAGAAGTAGAGGACGGCCGTGGGCTCGTCGTTCCTGCCGGGCCGGCCCGAGTACGACCGCATCGACCCCGTGCACGAAGGGTGACCGAGGCCGTCCGGCCCTGAGGCCCCGCGCGCCGAGGTACGCCCGCGCGCCCGGCGCGTGCCCGCCCCTGCCCTTCCCTTGCCCCGCGACGGGCAGCGTGAGAGGCTTTGTGGGGAGTGGAAGCAGAGGGCAGGTGAAACCCCCCGCGTTTCAAGGCCCGATAAGCTCCATTCTGGAAATCACCGGCAGTTTCAGAACGGGTTCAGGACGTGTTCCCGGTGGACCTGATGGCCCCGGCCCGCGTGGGCCCGCGGCAGCTCCGGCGCCGGCAGCGGTACTTCGCCATGCTGATGAAGGCCGTGGCCCGGGAGCACTACGGGCTGCTCCACCCGCCGCAGCGGCTCCTTCTGCGGCTGCCGGGCGGCGGTGCGGCGGCTGGAGCTCGCCGGCCTGCCCACCATAGGGTCATGCCGCTTGACATAATAGTAGACCGGTCTATATAGTCATTGCATGCCTCGGAAGACCGACGCGCGAGCCCGGATGCTGAGCTCCACCTCGGAGCTGCTCCACCGCCAGGGCTACGCGTCGACCGGCCTCAACGAGATCCTCGCGCACAGCGGCGCGCCGAAGGGCTCGCTGTACTTCCACTTTCCAGGTGGCAAGGAGGAGCTGGTCGCGTGCGCGCTGCAAGCGTCGTGTGAGGGGCTCACCGAGCTGCTCGAGCGCATGCTCGCGGCCGCGCCCACCGGACCCGACGCGGTCACCGCAATCGTCGCGTACTTCGCGGCGCAGCTCGCCGGCTCGCGCTTCACGAAGGGTTGCCCGATCGCGACCGTGGTGCTCGAACAGGCCGCGACCTCCGACGCCTTGCATCACGTGTGCGCCGCCGGCTACGGCCGCTGGCAGGCGCTGATCGCCGCGCGCCTCGAGCGCGACGGCATCGCGGCGGGTCGCGCCGACGAGCTCGCCAGCTTCTGTCTCGCCGCCATCGAAGGCGCGCTGCTGCTGTGCCGCGCGCACCGCTCGACCCGACCGCTGGAGCGCGCGGGCGCCGAGCTGTGCCGAACGTTGAAAGGTGAGATGCCTTGAGCCATGCGTTGATCACGGGTGCGACGGGCCTCATCGGCCGCTGGCTGGTCCTCGAGCTTACGCGGCGCAAGCGCGACGTCGTCGCAATGGTCCGGCGCGCCGCCGAGCGCCGTGACGACTACCTCGCGAAGGTCACGCAGCACGGCGGGATCGCCGAGCGCGTGACGCTGATCGAGGGCGACCTCGCGGCGCCGGACCTCGGGCTCGCCGCCGCCGGACGCGCCCTCGTCGGCGGCGCGCAAGACATCTTCCACACCGGCGCGCTGATGCAGTTCGCGATGCCCGAGGCGGTCGCGCGGCCGGCGAACGTCGGCGGCACGCGCGCGTTGGTCGAGCTCGCGTCGCCGCGCCTGCGCCGCTTCGTCCACATCTCCGGTTACAAGATCGGCGACGACGTCGCGTACGGCGAGCTCGGCCTCGATCCGAACGCCGCGTTCGAGCCGGCGCGCTACGACCCCCTCTACGCCGCGCTCGGTGGCTACGAGGCGTCCAAGATGGAGAGCGACCACCTCGTGCGCGATGCCGCGCGCCGGCACGGCTGGGCGCTCACCCGGATCCATCCCGGCGCCGTGATCGGCGACTCGCGCACCGGCGAGACGACGCAGCTCACCGGGTTCGCGCCGATCGTCCAGGCGCTGTGGCGCGGCCAGATGCCCGCGGTCCCGGGCGGCGCCAACCACTGGCTCCCACTGGTCACGGTCGACTTCCTGGCGGCGTTCCTCGCGCGGATTCCCGAAGCGGATCCGTCTCGCGACGGCTCGTACATCGTGCTGGACGAGGCCAGCCCGCAGCTGATCGAGCTGACCACGCGGATCGCGGCGCGGCTCGGCGTCCGCGCGCCGCAGCGGCGACTGCCGGTAGGTGCGGTCAAGGCCGTCCTGCGTCTGCAGGGCAAGGCCGGCGACGCCGAAGGCCTCGCGTTCATCGCGGACCGTCGCTACGACACGTCCGCGACGCGCCGGCTCGCGGCCGTGATGGGGCTGGCCTGGCCGTCGCTCGACGACGCGCTCGCGCGCAACCTCGACTTCTTGGTCGCGAGCCGGTTCGGCGCCCAGCCCGCGGCGCCGGACGCGCGGCTCGAGCGCGTCGCCGGCGCCCCGACCTTCGTGATTGGCGACCGCGCCGCGGCCGAGATCGTGCTGCTGCACGGCCTCCCGCTCGACGCCGACTCGTGGACGCCGGTCGCCGCGCGCCTCGGCGGCACCCAGCTGCGGGCCGACCTACCCGGCCTCGGTCGCTCGGCGTCGGTCGGCGCGACGCCGCTCGAGTGGATGGCCTCGCTGCTGGCCGACAGCGCTCGCCCGGTGCTCGTCGTCGCGCACTCGCTGGGCACGCGCTACGCGCTCGAGCTCGCCGCCGCGCACCCGGAGCGCACGGCCGGCCTGGTCTTGATCTCGCCGTTCTTCGCGCAGCGGCCGCCGCCCGCGATCATGCGGTGGGCGCCGAGCGCGCGGCTCGCGGCGCGCGGGATGCGTCGCCGTCACCTCGAGGCGCTCGTCGCGGGCGACCCGCGCGCGACGTCGCCGGTGCTCGATGGCCCGGCCGCGGACCTCGCGCGGCCCGGCGCACGCGCGCGGTTCGGGACCCACCTCGCCGAAGCGCATCGCCACCGCGCGAGGCTGCAGGCCCTGCTCGTCGCGACGAAGCTGCCGGTGCTCATCATCGTCGGCGCGAACGACCCGCTCGTCGCGCCGACCGGCGCCGCCGAGGTGGTCGTGCTCGACGGCACCGGCCACTTCCCGCAGCTCGATCGCGCCGAGGCCGTCGCCGCCGCGATCGAGAGATTCCAGGCGCGCCTCGCGCCCGCGTCACGCGCGCTGGCAGGCTGACGCCGGGTCAGCTCGCGCCGGGTGCCGGGGGCGGGTCGGGTTCCGCGGCGCCCACGCTCGCCATGCTGATCGCGGTCTCCACGTCGGGGGCGTAGGCGAGCTTGCCGGGGTCGCGCCGGATGCCAGCGCGGTCGAGGATCTCGCTGACCTCGCGCGCGAGACCGGAGAAGATGACCTTCATCTTCGAGCGGCGCAGGCGGTCGAGGACCGACTCGAGCGCGACCAAGTCGGTCGCGTCCATCGTCGGCGCGTGCTTCATGTCGAGGATGTAGGTGTGATCGCCGGCGCCGACGTCCTGCAGCTGCCCCATCGCGGTCTTCGCGGCGGCGAAGGACATCGGGCCCGCGATCTCGTAGAGGCGGACGCCCGCGGGGATCGATACGCCGGACCCCGCGGGCGATTCGAGATGACCTTCTTCAGCACGGACACGCGCTTCATGAACAGGAGCGCGGCGAGCATCAGGCCGACGGTCACCGCGATTACCATGTCGAACGCGATGGTGAGCGTGAAGCAGGTCGCCATGACGAGCACGTCGCTGCGCAGCGCGACGCGCAGCAGGCGCATGAAGCTCGGTCGCTCACGAACGCCACCCCTCGACGGCGCCCGCCGCAGTCACATTGGAAGATCTCCGTCACGCCCCCCGGAACACCCGCCTGGTCCGTACGCCCCCTGCGCCTGCGCTCCGAGGGCGAGCACGGTGATGCCTGCCAAGGCCACCTTGATGGTGGTTCGCATCTGTTCCTCCCTCGTTGGATGCGCGCCAAGATGGCCCGCTCCGCCATGAAGGAACGCGGCGGAGCCGAAGGTTGGCTCGGGGGAGGGGCCTCTGCGGCGAGATGACGCAGGCCCAGCGCTCGTCAAGCGGTGGGGCCCATCTTCCCCTCGACCTCCTGCCGGAGCGAGGAGCCCCATAATTGCTCGACGACAGCGAGGGCCCACGGCAGCGTTGCCGCCGCCGAGACGCCGGTGATGAGCAGTGGCTCGCGGACGATCGAGTCAGGCTGCGCCAGGCCGCCCGCGGCGAAGCCGAGCGAGGCGGGGTGCGCCGTGAAGCGCTGGGTTTCTCCCACGTAGCCCCAGCGGCGGAGCAGGTTCGGAGCCGAACAAACAGCGGCCACCGGCCTCTTCGCGGCGACGTGCGCCTCCATGAGCTCGTGGAACTGCTCGTCGCCCTCGAGGTGTTGCACCCCTCGCCAGCCACCGGGAATGGCGATGAGCTCGAAGCTTCGCCCTCGGAGCTCGGCGAACGTCGCGTCGGGGAGCAGGCGGAGCCCGAAACCTCCGGTGATGGCCCCAGGACTCGAGGCTGCGATCACCACCTCGACGCCGGCACGCCGCAGCACCTCGGTGAGCACCACCGCCTCGCTCTCGGTGGTGCCGTCGGCGACCGGCACCAGGGCGCGCTTCACGGGCGGGCGCTCCGCAGCGCCGGCACCACGGCTTCCTGGAAGAGGCGCATCGAGTTCGACCACAGGCGCGGCCGGTCGGCCGGATCGTGGTAGGCGAGAAAGAGCCCGCCGACGGAGCCGATGTCCTGCTCCAGTGCGCGGAGCTTCTGCACCACCGTGTCGACCGAGCCGGCGATGACCATCTGTCGGTGGGCCTCGGCGAGCGTCATCTGCTCGTCGGGCATCGACGCGTCGGGCTTGAAGAGCACGAGCATGCCCATGCGCGCCATCTGGGTATGAAGGAAGCGGTAGTACGCGGTGATGTTGTTGTCCGGGTTCGCCAGGTAGTCCTCCGCGATGGCGTCGGTGTCCGTCACCAGGATCGACCGCACCACGCGCCAGGCCGCCGGGTCTGGAGTTCGACCTGCTTTCGCGCAGCCCGCCTCGTAGGACAGCCGGTGCGAGCGCAGGACCGCGGGGCTCACGAAATTGGCCGAGATGTACCCCCAGCCGCGCTCACCCGCGAGCCCGGCAAGCCCAGAGCTGGGCATCATCGAGGACACCACGATGGGCGGGTCCTTCTGGAAAGGGCGAGGCATGAAGCCAAGGTCGAGATCGGCCATCACCGTGTCGCGCACGCGGAACTTCCAGAACTTCCCCTCGAACTCGTAGGGAGGGTCCTGGCTCCAGATGCGGCGAATCATGTCCAGGCTCTCGAGCATCATCTCGCCGCGCGGAGCCTCCATGGTACCGAAGAGCTCGAAGTCGGAAGGCAGGCCGCCGGTGCCGACGCCGAGGATGAAGCGTCCGCCCGACATGTGGTCGAACATCGCAGCGTCCGCCGCGACCTGCGCGGGGTGGTGATGGGGGAGGTTCAGCACGCCCGTCCCGAAGCGGATTCGCCGTGTCCGCGGGAGCAGCGACGAGTAGAACTGCAGGGGATTTGAGACCGGCTCGGGGCGCGCCGTGTAGTGCTCGCCCAGGTAGACCTCGTCGTACCCGAGTTGGTCGAGCTCGACGATGGTGTCACCAATCAGCTGGTACATCTCGCCGTAGCTGCGGCCCTGGCGGTGGATGGGTGTCAAAAACATCCCGGTCTTCATGGTCGAGGTCCTCGTGGGTTCAAAACCACGAGAGCCGGGCGAGGCCGCGCGCGATTCATCGGCGTACGGCTTGTTCCTCGAATCCCGGTTCCGGAGTGAAGCACCGGGTGCATAGTAAGGCGCGTGAGCGCTCTCGGCAGGGTCGCTGTGCTCGGGCTCCTCTCAGGTGGCCTCGCGACGGCCCTCGGCGCGCTCCCGGCGGGTTTCCTTCTGGCTTCTTCGAGGCGAACTGACGGTACCCCACCAGCACTTCATCAAAGGGTTCGAGGGACCGAAGGGGATGCTGCGGCGAGCATAGGCGTTTCGAACTGCGTTTCCCCGCCGGCCTGGGATGACGGGCGTGGCCGAAGACCTCTGAGTGGCCGCCGACGCCTTCCACACCAGCTGGGAGAGCGACGAGCACCGACTTGGAGCGGGAGAGGGTGCCGCTCTCGTAGACCGCGACGCGGCGCGCGGCCGCGACGAAGAGAGCCAGCGCCTGGCCGAGCTCGCTCTCGGCCCGCGCCTTCACGGACTCTCGCTGGTGCTCGGCCTGTCGCTGAGCCCTGGCGCCGCCTCGAGCTCGCCTTTGTAGATTCGGGAGAACGGCAGCGGAATGCTCAAGGAGGCGCCGACGAGGTCGGTGGCGGGCTGGTCCGGGTCGCCGGCCATCGCGAAGTTGTGTTGCCAGCTCGGGCCCACGGAGACGTCGATGGCGCGATTGGCCTGCGCCAGCTCCGCCTGGCGCTCCGCGGCCTCCACCCGCTCCGCCGCCGCGCGCACGTCCGAATGCTTGTCCAACGCCGCAAGCAGGTAGAGGACCGGCAGCACGACCAGCGTGAAGCAGGAGCGGGGCCTCGGCCCCATCAGGAGCACTTCGACTTTGGGTACGCTCAGTCTCAAGTGGACTGGATACTCGACCGCCGATACAGCAACAGAATCGCTGCCGTCGCGCACGTCGGAGACATCACCAACCGCTCCGACTGGTTCTACGCCCCGATGGAGTTCTCCCCCGCGTGGGACAAGTACTCCCAGCTGAACAATGCGACGGCGGCAGGCACCTTGGCGGCGATGCCATGGGGGACCTGCGGCGGCAACCACGACGACGACGAGTGCGAGTCCCGGAGCGGCTGGCAGCACTACATCGACTATTTCGGCCCGTCAAAGTTCACGGGCAAGCCGTGGTACGTCGCCCGCAGCACCAACAACATCGACTCGCCGCAGGTCTTTCGCGCGATGGGCTACGAGTTCCTTCTCATCAACCTCTCGAGCGCAGGGCGGTATCCGACGATGAGCGATACCCCTGGCGCGCCACCGCCACTGCCGAGGCGCTCATGTCGAGGAACATCCTCTCGATATCCTGAGGCGCGAGCACGGCTCGACCCTCGAGCCACCACGTCAGCAGCCCCAGAAAGCCCCCGGCAATGAACTCGGCGGCCGCGTCCAGGGCGGGCTTGGCCCGCGACGGCGACGCGAGGTCCTCCTTGACCAACGCCACCACGAGCTCGCGAAAGCGCTGTTGCACCACCTGGCCTGTGCGCTTGCCGACGAGGGCGCGAAAGAGCCGCTGATTCTCATAGGCGTGGTCGATGAGGCCGCGCGCGAATCCGAGCGGCGTGGAGGCCCGCTGGGGCAGGGAGGCCTGCGAGAGGAGGAGCTTACGCAGATCATCGAAGCCCCCGACCAAGAGCTCCTCCTTGTCAGCGAAGTGGATATAGAACGTCGAGCGCCCCACGTCGGCGCGGTCGCAGATGTCCTGTACGCTGATCTCGTCCCAAGCACGCTCGTGGAGCAACGCGATGAGGGCGTCGCGCAGGGCTCGCCGCGTCCGCAGCACTCGCCTATCGACCGGACTCGGCGTCTTAGATCCCATGGGCGCCTCCGTTGTCGGACAGTCGACCGCGCTTTGTCCAGGACTACCCTCGACGCCGCCCGTCGGCCGTTGCGTCTCCCGCTGAATACTGCATGATGGACACTATGTCCAGTGAGCAAGTTTGAGTCCGTTTATGGCGAAGTGTCCACGCATCGCTGGAGGCTTCAATGACCAAGAAGCAAATCACCATCGCGGCCGTGGCCGGCGCACTGCTCTTCGCGGCGGCGCTGACTTGGGTTGGGTTCGGCTTCGTCAAGACACTCATCGCTGCTCACGCGGGTTGAGCGCCGGAGCGTCAGATCCCAACGACCATCATGGCGAGCGTTTACGCTCGAGGGAGTTCTCAGATGTCTCAGTTGCCAAGCTCCGCAGAGCTCGTTGTCTTGCGGAACCTAACCAAGTGCTACGAGGTTGTGAGTGGAACCTTCACCGCACTCGACAGGGTGAGTTTGACGCTTCCCGCGGGTGAATTCGTCGCCATCGTAGGCAAGTCTGGCAGCGGCAAGTCCACGTTGCTCAACCTCATCGCCGGTATCGATCGGCCGACGAGCGGGGAGGTATTCGTCGCCGGCACAGAAGTGCAGGCCCTTCGCGAGGGCGAGCTCGCGGCCTGGCGCGGTCGCAACGTCGGCGTCGTCTTTCAGTTCTTTCAGCTCCTGCCGACGCTCACGATCGTAGAGAACACCATGTTGCCGATGGACTTCTGCGGGGTCTTGCCGCCCCGGCGGGCCCGCGCTCGAGCGCTCGAGCTTCTCGAAAGTGTCGGCATCGTCGATCAGGCGGGGAAGCTCCCGTCCGAGCTCTCCGGCGGCCAGCAACAGCGCGCGGCGATTGCGCGGGCGCTGGCCAACGATCCGCGGCTCATCGTCGCCGACGAGCCAACGGGAAATCTGGACTCTCAGACCGCCGATGACGTGCTCGACCTGCTGAGCGGCCTCACCAAAGCGGGCAAGAGCATTCTCATGGTAACGCACGAGCGCGACCTCACGCGCTTCGCGACTCGGATCGTCACGCTCGCCGACGGCAAGGTCATCGGACAGTCCACGCCCATCAACGCGAACGCGGCCAGCGTCGAGGCTTGCCATGTCTGAGTCGGCGAAGTGGGCAGTGTGGATGCTCGCCATTTCCGCCGGTTTCCTCTGGACCATTCCCGCCCGGACCGCCGCGCGCGATGCGGGAGCTCGCGCCGCCGCGGGCGCTCTACCGGCGCAAGAGGAGAGCGCGGCGGGGAGCACGGAGTCGCAAGACGGAGGACGGGATGATGCAGCGGCGCGGTCGGGAGGTGAGGCCGCCTCCGCACCTGACCAACCGAGCGGCTCGCTCGCTGCCCTCGATGTCTTTGCGACGGGCTTCGACAGCGAGCAGGGTCACGCCATCGCGAAGCTCTACCGTCCGGGCGAGAACGTACTGAGCCCCACGCCGTTCCGTCTGGTGAAGAGCCCCATCCACGAACGCCGGGCGAGCTTCCACTTTGCTGATTCTGGCATCCGGCTCGTACGCGCTCGTCGTATTTCACGACGAGAACGACAATGGGACCATCGATCACAACGTGTTCCGGATGCCCAAAGAGCAACTCGGGTTCTCGAATGGTTTCCGCCCGGGGCTCTTCGCCGGTCTGCCCTCGTTCGAGAAGCTCGAGTTCCGGCTCGCCGGCGCGCCGTCACCTCAGCGACTCGACATCGAGGTGAAATAGCCATGAGACGCTTGCGCTGGTTTCTGCTCGTGCTCGCCGCTGTCGTTGCCGTTCTCGGAGCAACCACGGCGGCCACGCTCGCGCTCACGTTCGGCGGCCTCGAGTCGTCGAGCGGTCATGAAGATCTTCCTGGCGGCGCGCGTCTCGTTTCGGCTGGAGCGTCCAACGTCTACGTGATTCCCGCCGGCGACGGGGTAATGCTCGTCGACTGCGGAGATCAATTCGGAGGCGAAGCGATTGCAGCCGAGCTCGCGCGCCGCGGCTTGAATGACTCGGCGGTCAAGACGATCCTGCTCACGCACGGGCACCGCGACCACCTTGCGGCCTGCCATCGCTATCCCCAGGCGCGGGTCTACGCGCTCGCCGAGGAGAGGCCCCTGATAGAGGGCGACGTCGTCGCCAAAGGTCCCGTGTCGCGCTGGCGGGCACCGGCGCGTGACCTCGGCGTTCGCGTCACCGACCCCCTTCGCGACGGAGACACGCTGTCGATCGGTGACACCGCTGTGGCGGTGTATCGCGTGCCGGGCCACACGGGCGGTAGCGCGGCGTTTCTCATCAATCGCGTGCTCTTTCTCGGCGACGCCGCTTTGGGCGTCGAGAGCGGAGGCACGCACCTGCGACCGGCAGCGTGGATCTTCAGCGATGACCGTGAAGAGGCCAATGCCTCTCTCGTTCAACTGGCGCGGCGGCTCGCCGGCACGGGCTCGGTGGCCGCCATCGCCTTCGGTCACTCCGGCCCGGCGCAAAGCTCGACGCCGCTCGATGAGCTCGCTCGCTGAGAACGACTCGCAAGGAACCGACAGAAAGGTCGAGAACCATGAAATCGTCATCGACTCCGTTTATAGCAGCGCCGCGCTGGCGTAAACTTGCCCGTGACCTTGCCGCCGAAAAGAGCCGCATGGTGCTCATGGTGGCAGCCATCACCGTGAGCCTCGTAGCGGTGGGTGGTGTGCTCGGCGCCTATTCGATTTTGACGCGCGAGATCGCCGTCAACTATCTCGGCACTCATCCCGCCGACGCTACGCTCGAAATCGACAGCGGGGTCGACGCCACTGTCTTGGAGCTCGTTCGCAAGCAGCCCGAGGTCGCCGAGGCCGAGGCTCGAGACGTGGTGATGGCGCGCATGCGCGTCGGAGAAGGTTGGCGGCCGTTGTTGCTCTTCGTCGCCGGCGACTTCCGAAACATTCGGCTCAACACCTTCCGTTCCGAGAGCGGCGCCTGGCCGCCGAGCGAGGGTGGGATGCTGGTCGAAAGGTCAGCGCTCCCAGTCGTGAATGCCGTCCCCGGTCAGGCGGTGCTGGTCAAGACGCCGAACGGCGCTGCTCGCGACATTCGAGTCGAGGGGATCGTCCATGACCCGGGTCTCGCTCCGGCATGGCAGGAGCGAATGGCCTACGGCTACATCACGCCGGCGACGCTGGCCGCGCTCGGTGAACCCCCCGTACTGCACGAGCTGCGCGTGGCGTTTGTCGGCACCGGCCTCGATGAACGGTTCGTCGAAGCCCGGGCCGCCGAGCTTGCCAAGCTGCTCGGCAGGCAGGGCCACGAGGTGCACGAGGTGCGGGTGCCGCCCCTTGCTGAGCACCCCCACCAGAAGCAGATGACGACGCTGCTCGTGCTCATGTTGGGCTTCGCCCTCATGGCGCTCGTCTTGAGCGGCATCCTGGTCGCCACCTCGCTCGCCGCGATGCTCGCCCGCCAGGTGCGAGAGATTGGCGTCATGAAGACCATCGGCGCACAGACGCGGCAGATCGCCGCGCTCTATCGCACACTCGTCGGCGTGCTGGGGGCCGTGTCGGTGCTGATAGCGATGCCCGCGGGGATCGCGGTGGCGCGCCTCTTGTCGCGGGCGGTCGGGCGATTGTTGAACTTCGATCTTACGAGCTCGGCGCTGCCATGGTGGGTGTATGCGACGCAGCTCGTTGCAGGCGTAATCGTGCCAGTCGCAATTGCCGCGGTGCCGATTCGACGAGCCAGCCGCATCACGGTTCGCGAGGCCATCGAGCAGCACGGCGTCAGCACGGACATGCTGAGCCCGCGCATGTCGTCCTTGCCTTTTGCCTTGCGCAACGCGCTTCGGCGGCCGACGCGTCTCGCGCTCACGCTCGGGCTCTTGGCGTCCGGCGGCGCGATGTTCATGACCGCGCTGAACGTGTCGCGCGGCTGGGAAAGGAATCTCGCCAAGATCCCCGAGACCCGCTTCTACGACTTCGATGTACGCCTGCATGCTCCCGTGCCGGTGTCGCTCGCGGACCAGCTTCGCCGCGTTGAAGGCGTTGCGCGAGTGGAGGCCTGGGGATTCAGCCCGGCTGCGTTCGTGCGGCCGGGTCAAGTCGACATCGTGCGCAGCTACCCGGATCGGGGCCACGGCAGCCTATCCCTGATGGCGCCGCCGGCAGGCACGCCGCTCGTCCGCTTTCCGGTGCTCGAAGGCCGGTGGCTCGAGCCGGGCGACACGAGCGCCGTCGTGCTCAATCACACGGCGCGGGCGCAGCTTCCAGGTATCAAGCTGGGAGACGAAGTCGCGATCTCGCTCGACGGCCAGCCCTCGACCTGGCGCGTGGTTGGCATCGTGGAGGAGGTCGGATCGCCGGGTGTGGCCTACGTGACGGACCAGGCCTTTGCCGCCGCGACCGGCACGGCGGGAAAGGCCAAAATCTACCGCATCGTGCAAAGCCCCGCGGCGAAGCAGGCGCACGCCAGGATCATGCCAGAGATCGAGAGTGCTCTCGCCGCGAGCGGCGCCCCTGTGGACGTCGTCATACCGCTCGTCGAGCTGAGCTCGGCAATTGGCGGCCACGTGCAGATCCTCATCCTCTCGCTCGTGGCGATGGCCATTGTCATGGCCATCGTCGGAATGCTGGGGCTGGGGTCGACGATGAGTATCAATGTCATCGAGCGGACGCGGGAGATCGGAGTCATGACGGCCATTGGCGCCACGCCGCGCCGCATCCTGCGCACCATCGCCGGGGAGGCCGCCTTCATCGCCGGAGCCAGCGGCGTTCTGGCGCTTGGTCTAGCTGTGCCGCTGACGGCCGGCCTCGATTGGCTGGTAGGTATCCTCGGGTTTCTGGCGCCACTGCCGTTCGTCGTGGCGGGTGCGCCCATCGCCTACTGGACCATGCTGCTGGCGTTGGTGACGGCGATGGCGACTCTGCTGCCGGCGAGCCGTGCTTCGAGCATTACGGTGCGCGAAGCGCTGGCGCATCTATAGAGGCCGCGGCAATAGCCGCACCCGACGAGCGAAATCGAGAGGAGCGAGACTCATGCAGTTAATCTTCGGCCCCGCCAGAGCCCTTGCCGCTCTGGGGCGCCACACCCGAGCCCGTCGCGGTGGACGCAGCGCCCGTTCCCGTCCCCGACCCCGTCAACGAAACCGGTCCCGATCCCGCTCCCGGCTCTGTGATCTTCCCTCCATCGCGCCCAGATCCTCGGCGCCTGCGGGCGGGCCATTTCCCTTCGCCGCGAAATCATCTGCACGCCGGCGAAGACTCCATGCTCCCAATCCCTGGAATGCCTGACCCGGGTCCGGAGCCTGGGGTCCAAAGGCGGCGACCCCGAGTCTACCGACAGGTCAGAACCGGACCAGCCCCTCCTGCCCTGCGGCCTGCTCCACCGCAGCCAGCGCATGGGCGCGGTCGGCCAAGGCATCGAGGTAAGCGAGGTTCACGTCGGAGTCGGTGCGCTGCGCGATGAGCACCTCGACGAGCGTGGCCCCGCCGCGCTGATAGTTGTAGAGCGTCATCTCGAGCACCGACTTGGAGCGGGAGAGGGTGCCGCTCTCGTAGACCGCGACGCGTCGCGCGGCCGCGCCGAAGAGGGCCAGCGCCTGGCCGAGCTCGCTCTCGGCCCGCGCCTTCACGGCCTCGCGCTGATGCTCGGCCTGCCGCCGAGCGCTGCGCGCCGCCTCGAGCTCGCCTTTGTAGATTCGGGAGAACGGCAGCGGAATGCTCAAGGAGGCGCCGACGAGGTCGGTGGCGGGCTGGTCCGGGTCGCCGGCCATCGCGAAGTTGTGCTGCCAGCTCGCGCCCACCGAGACGTCGATGGTGCGGTTGGCCTGCGCCTGCTCCACCTGGCGCTCGGCGGCCTCCACCCGCTTCGCCGCCGCGCGCACGTCCGAACGCTGGTCCAGCGCTGCGATCAAGGGAGCCGCCTCGAGAGCGGCCGGCGCGGCCCGAAGGTCGCCGACGATGGCGAGCTCGGCGTGGCCCGCCTGTGCTCCGGCGCCGAGCAGCTGCATCAGAGCGACGTCCGCCGCCTGCCTTTCGCCGCGCGCCGCCAGGACCTCGGCCTGGAACTGCTGCGCCTCGACCTGGGATTGCAGGAGCGCCGCCTCGGCGATGTCTCCCGACTTCAGCCGCTGCTCGTTGACTGCCACCAGCTGGTCCAGGCTCGAGAGCGAGCTCTCCTTCTGCGCCACGACCCGCCGCGTGCGCAGCGCCTCGATGAAGGCGTTCGCCGCCTGCGCTCGGAGCGCGCGCGCGGCGTCCTCGGTGTCCAGGCCCGCCGCCGCGAACCCCGCCGTCGCCGTGGCGATCCGCGCCGAGCGCTTGCCGCCCAGCTCGATGGGGACGCTGAGCTGCACTCCGGTGGCCGTGGGGTTTCCGCGCCGGCTGACGTCGAACTGGGCGAGCCCGGCGGTCAGCTGTGGATCCGGAGAGACCTTGGCGACGTCGATCTGCGCGCGGGCGACCTGTGCGCTCTCCCGCGCCGCCGCGAGGTCTTGGGTTCTTGGCCAGGGCGCGGGCGAGATAGGTGCGGTAGTCGAGCTCCTCGCCGGCGCTCGCCGGCGCGGCGAGCAGGCAGGCGAAGAGGCTCAGCGCGGCCCCGCGGGCTCGAGCCCTCATGGCGACACCTCCGCCCCGCGGAACTTTCGCTCGACCACGAGGTAAAGGACCGGCAGCACGACCAGCGTCAGCAGCGTGGCGCTCACCAGGCCGCCCACCACCACCGTCGCCAGCGGCCGCTGCACGTCCGAGCCGATGCCGTGGGCCAGCGCCGCCGGGAGCAGGCCGAAGGTGGCCACCGTCGCCGTCATGAGCACCGGCCGCAGCCGCTCCGAGGCGCCGCGCACTACGGCCAGCGGGAGGGCCATCCCCGCGTCGCGCGCGCGGTTGAGCGCCGAGACCATGATCACCCCGTTCTGCACCGCCACCCCGAAGAGCGCGATGAAGCCCACCGCGCTCGAGACGTTCAGGGTCATGCCGCGCAGGTGCAGCGCCACCATGCCGCCGAGCAGCGCCAAGGGGACGCTCACCAGGATCAGGCCGGCGTGGCGCAGCGTCCCGAACGCGCCGTAGAGCAGCAGGAAGATGACGGCCAGGACCATGGGCAGGATGACCGCGAGCCGCGCCTGCGCGCGCTGCTGGTTCTCGAACTGCCCGCCCCAGCTCACCTGGAGCGACGGGACGCCGGGCGGGACCAGGCCGGCGACGAGCGGCTGCGCCTCCTTGAGAAAGCTCGACAGGTCGCGCCCGCGCAGGTCGAGGCGCACCGTCATGTGGCGGCGGTTCATCTCGCGGGTGATGGTGCTCTCGCCGTCGCGCAAGCCCAGGTGCGCCACCTGCGACAGGGGGATGCGCTGGCCGTCGGGCGCGGTGAGCATGAGGTTGCCGATGCTCTCGGGGCTGCCGCGCGCCTCGGCCAGGTAGCGCGCGGTCACGTCGTAGCGCCGCTCGCCCTGGAAGATCTGCCCGATGGGCCGGCCGCCGATGCCGGTCTCGATGAGGTCGGCGATGTCCGAGACGTTGATGCCGAAGCGGGCCGCGGCGGCGCGGTCGACCTCGATCTGCAGCTGCGGCAGCGGCGGCTCCTGGTCCACGGTCACGTCCGCCGCGCCCGGCACCGCCTCCAGCGCCGCGGCGACCTTGCCGGCGACGGCGCGGGTGGCCTTGAAGTCGCGCCCGTAGATCTTCACCACGAGCTCGCTGTGGGCGCCGGCGACCTTGTCGTTGACCATGTCGATCATCGGCTGGGAGAAGCCGACCGTCAGGCCGGGCAGCTCTTTGTAGCGGCGCTCCAGCGCGCCGATCAGGCCGTGCTTGGTCACCCCGGGGCGCCAGAGCGACTGCGGCTTGAGCCCGACGAAGGCCTCGATGTGCGAGGGGCTCCAGGGGTCCATGCCGTCGTCCGCCCGGCCGAGCTGGGTGACGATGGTGCTTACCTCGGGCAGCTCGCGGGTCGCGCTGCGCAGCTGACCGGCCATCTCGCTCGCCTTCTCCAGCGAGATGCCGGGCGGCAGCATCACCTGGAGCCAGAGCGAGCCCTCGTCGAGCTCGGGCAAGAACTCGCGGCCGACGAGGAGCGCCAGCACCACCGCGAGGGCCACCGCGCCCGCGCCGGGGATCAGCGCGCGGCGAGGGGCGCGCAAGAGCCACTCGAGGAGCCGCTCATAGCGGGCGCGCAGCCAGTTCAGCGGCCGGTTCTGGAAGACCCGCCGAGGCTTCCGGAAGGCGAAGAGCGCCAACCCGGGGATCAGCGTCAGCGCGACCAGCGCCGCCCCGGTGAGCGCGTAGCCGACCGTGTAGGCCATGGGCGTGAAGAGCTTGCGCTCGACGCGCTGGAAGGCGAAGAGCGGCAGGTAGGCGGTGATGATGATGGCCGTGGCGAAGAACATGGGGCGCGCGACCTGCAGCGCCGCCTCGCGCACCTGGGGCTCGCCGAGCGTCGCCGCCGGCTCCTCCTCGCGCCGCCGCAGCACGTTCTCCAGCACCACGATCGCCCCGTCGACGAGGATGCCGAAGTCGATGGCGCCCAGCGACAAGAGGTTCGCCGGGATGTCGGTCGTGGCCATGAGGATGAACGCGACCAACAGCGACAAGGGGATGGTGAGCGCGATGAGCAAGGCGCTGCGCGGGCTGCCCAGGAAGAGCAGCAGGATCAAAATGACGAGGCCCATGCCCTCGAGCAGGGTGTGCGAGACGGTGTGGACGGTGGTGTGCACCAGGTCCGTGCGGTCCAGGTACGGGACGATCTTGACGTCCGCCGGCAGCTCGCCGCCGTTGAGCTCGGCGACCTTCGCGTGCAGGCTCTCGAGCACGCGCGAGGGGTTGGAGCCGCGCAAGAGCAGGGCGATCCCGGTGACGACGTCGGGCGCCTCGTCCTTGCCGGCGATGCCTTTGCGCGTGAGCGCGCCGAGCTGCAGCTTGCCCAGGTCCTTCAGGAAGAGCGGCGTGCCCTGCACCGAGGTGACCACGATGTTGCCCAGGTCGTCGAGCGAGCGGATGAGCCCGATGCCGCGGACCACCGCCGCTTGCTCGCCGCGCACCAGCAGGCTGCCGCCGGCGTTGGCGTTGTTCGCCTTGATGGCGCCGATGACCTGCTGCAGCGAGAGGTTGTACTGGGCGAGCTTGGCTGGGTCGAGGGCGAGCTGGAACTCGGTGGTCTCACCGCCGAAGTTGCTCACGTCGGCGACGCCGAAGACCTGCTTCAGGGCGGGGATGACGGTCCAGGTCTGCAGCTCGGTCAGCTCGCGCACCGAGCGCGACTTGGACTCCAGCGTGTACCGGTAGATCTCGCCGATGGCCGAGGTGAGCGGGTCGAGCACGGGGCTCGCGCCCTCGGGCAGCTCGGCGTTGGCCACCCGCTCGCGGATGCGCGTGCGCGCCCAGTAGTCGTCGACCCCGTCGCGGAAGACCAGGGTGATGAGCGAGAGCCCGAAGGTGCTGCGCGAGCGCAGGACCATCAGCCCGGGGATGCCGTTGAGCTCGCGCTCCAGGGGGACGGTGATCTGCTCCTCCACCTCTTCGGCGGCGTGGCCCGGGTGCTGGGTGATCACCTGTGCCTGGGTGTCGGAGATGTCGGGGTAGGCCTCGATGGACAGGGTGGTGAACGAGTAGATGCCGAAGACGGCCACCAGCAGGAACGCGAAGAGGGTGAGCCAACGCTTCGAGAGACAGACGGAGACGAGGCGCTCAATCATGGAAAAGGTTCGCTCTCAAGGAAGCAGGATCGTGCTGGCGGTGACGATGCGCTCGCCGGCGGTCAGGCCGGACGCGATGCAGGTGCCGCCGGGGAGCGGCTCGCCCACCTCCACCGCGCGCCGCTCGAACTCCCAGGGCGCCTTCTCCACGAAGAGGAAGCTCTTGTCCCCGCGCAGCTGCAGCGCCGCGGGCGGGACCAGGAGCTCCGGCGACTCGGCCGGGCGCAGGGTCACGCGGGCGAACATCCCGGGTTTGATTCGGCCCGCGGGGTTGTCGAGCCGGATGCGCACCTTCACCGTGCGCGTCTCCGGCGCGAGCACCTCGCCGATGAGCTGGACCTTCCCGGCGATGGGCTGGCCGGGGTAGGCGTTGAGCTCGACCCGCGCCTCCTCGCCCACGGCGACGCGCTGGATGTCCTTCTCCGGCACGCTGGCGGCGACCCAGAGGCTCGAGAGGTCGGCCACGGTCATCAGCACGGCGGCCGGGTCGTTCTGGTACTGCCCGGGCGCGGTCGCGAGGTCGATGATCCGCCCGGAGATGGGCGCGCGGACGGTCAGCGGCTTGCCGACGTCGCCGGGGCTCATGCCCAGCAGATGCAGCCGGGTGCTCGCGCGCTCGAGCTCGCTCCGGGCGACCTCGCGGTCGGTCTGCGATTGCTCGAGCTCCTTCTCCGCGCCGATGCCGTGGGCTCGCAGGTCCTTCTGGCGCAGGAGGCTGCGCTCGGCCTGGGCGTCGGCGGACTTGGCCTTGAGGTAGTCCGACTGCGCGGCGATGAGGTCCGCGGAATCGAGCGCGAAGAGCGGCGCCCCCTGCTGGACCGCCTCGCCCAGGTGGACGAAGAGCGTGACGACGCGGCCCACGAGCGGGGGCGAGATCCGCGCCATCTTGGCGGGGTCGGCCTCGGCCGTCGCCGGGACGTTGAGCTCGTGGCGCACCGGCTGCGCGGCGATCGCCTCCACCGAGAGGCGCGAGCGCAGGGGCGAGCGGGGCGGGATGACGATCATTCCGTCGCGTTGCTCGAGGGGCAAAGGGTCGGCTGCGGGAAGCGCTTTCGCGTCCGGATTGCACCCGCTCAAGAGGGAAGAGAACAGGGCCGTGGCAAGCGCCAACCCTGCGGCGATGGGCTTCATGGACCGACCTCGAGACTTTCGAAGTTTCGGACTTTCGGACTTTCGGAACAGGGGACGCCCAGGGCGCTTTCGCGCGCGCGAGCGAACCCCTGGTTCCATTTCGTGGAGCTCTTTGCGCGCTGAAACCTTGGGCGCAAGAAGCGGGATTTCGCGGCAGACGCGCGCCCCCGAGAGCGTGTCGGGCGGCGATCTGCGTGGAGAAGAAAGGAGACGGCTAGGCGGCCGCCGGGGGCGAGTGCTTCGGGGCGAGCTCCAGCGCCGCGATCGGTGCGAAGGAGCCGGGCAGCCGGTGCCCAAGAGCGCCTCGGGACGCGCCGCGCGCGAAGCCGGGCGGCGCCGCGGCCACCGGCTCGAAGGAGCTGAGGGTCAGGTTCAGAAAGGCGCAGGCGACGTGCGAGTGGTCGAAGTGCCCGCTTCGGCTCTTTGCGGCGCCGTCGCGACCGGGCTCCGTCGACGGACTCTCCTGCACTTGGAGCGGGACGTCCTCGTAGACTTGGTGCTGCGCGCAAAAGACGTGCGCGTGAGTCGCGAGCGCGCGATGGAGCCCGGGGAGCGTCGGGGTCGCGAAGAGGAGCGCGGCCAGCAACGAGGCGGTCAGCACCAAGGCGCGGCGCTGCAATTTGATAATGACTATCAACATCGATGGCGCGACTCTAGTGGATCCATCGTCCGATTTCAAGCGAGGCCCGGCCGCGCTCTTCGCGAGCCTGGCTGCCTCGAGGCGCGCGACGACGACTGTGCATGGGAGTGAATCTGAGCGCCGGTGGGCCCGCGAATGGGCGCGAAGCATCTTGCGGCAGTAAGGAGCATCGCGCCGCAAAGGTGACGGCATCGTGGCGGCCGGTCGACTTCGACGAAAGCTTTCGCGACGTCGCGCCGGTGAGCCTCGCGGGCAAGCGCTTGACGGCCGCCTCCAGCGAGCATACGAAGTTCACATTCGTGCTACCTCGGCGAATCTGAGCCGAGGCGTCGTGCCCTCGGGCCAGGTGGGCCGTCCGCTGAGGGAGGTCTCGTGTATCGCGTCCTCGCGCCGTTGTTCACCTGCCTCGCAGCGAGTCCGGCCGCCGCGGCCGGAGCAGAGGATTCGCACCCGCCGATTCGCGAACCGGCGTCGCCGGGCGCGGCGCTTGGCGAGGGGGGCGACGAGGCTTGGAAGAGCGCGCCTGCGGTGGCCGGGCCCGAAGCTGGCCAAAGCCGGGACGTCGAGGAGATCGTGGTCGTCGGGCACTACCAGAACCTGGTGGGGACGGCCGACGCCGCCAGCGCCGGGAGCTACACCCGCGCGCTCGTGGAGGATCGTCCGCTCATGCGCCCCGGCGAGGTGGAGGAGCTGGTGCCGGGGCTGATGGTCACGCAGCACAGCGGGGCGGGGAAGGCGAACCAGTTCCTGCTGCGGGGCTTCAACCTCGACCACGGCACCGACTTCGCCACCGCGGTCGAGGGCGTCCCGGTGAATCTGCCGAGCCACGCGCACGGCCAGGGCTACGACGACATCAACTTCGTCATCCCCGAGCTCATCGACCGCGTCGACTACTTCAAGGGGCCCTACGCCGCCGCGCAGGGCGACTTCGCCTCGGCAGGGGCGGCCAACCTCTTCTACGTGAAGCGCCTCGCCCAACCCTTGCTCGAGGCGAGCGCCGGGTCCTTCGGCTACTTTCGCTCGCTGGCCGCGGCCTCCGCAGAGCTCGGCGGCGGCGCGCTCCTCCTGGGGCTGGAGGCGATGCACGAGGACGGGCCGTTCGTCGTCCCGGAGGACTATCGCAAGTACAACGGGGTGCTGCGCTGGACCCGGCCGCTCGGCGGCGGCGCCTTGAGCCTCGTCGCCATGGGCTACTCCGGCCAATGGAATGCCACCGAGCAGATCCCGCTGCGCGCCGAGCCATCGGGCCTGAGCCGCTTCGGCACCGAGGACGCGAGCGACGGCGGTTCCTCTCATCGCTACAGCCTGTCGGCCGGGTGGAGCGGCGAGGTCGCCTTCGGAGAGCTCGAGGCCCGCGCCTACGCCGTGAAGTACGACATGGACCTGTTCTCGAACTTCACCTACTTCCTCAACGACCCGGTGAACGGCGACCAGATGGAGCAGCTCGATCGCCGCTGGTACTTCGGCACCGCGGGGAGCTGGGGGCGCGAGGCCGCGGCCCTGGGGCTCCGGGAGAAGGTGCAGCTCGGCTGGGACGCGCGCCGCGACGTCATCGACCCGGTGGCGCTGTACCACACCATCGAGCGGAAGCGCCTCTCGGCCTGGAGCGTGGACCGAGTGGCGCAGTCCACTGGCGCGCTCTGGGGCAGCGTGGATAGCCGCTTCACGCCCTGGCTGCGCGCCGTGCTCGGCCTGCGCGCGAGCTTCACCTCGGTCGACGTGAAGGCGAGCGACCCGCGCAACTCGGGGGCGCTGTCGGCCGGCATTCTCTTGCCGAAGGCGACGGTGGTCGTCGGGCCGTGGGCGAAGACCGAGCTCTTCCTGAACTACGGCGACGGATACCACTCCAACGACGCCCGCGGCGCCACGGCCACCGTCGACGCCCAGACCGGCGAGGCGATTCCGAAAGTGACGCTGCTCCCGCGCTCGCGCGGGCTCGAGCTGGGCGGGCGCACCGAGGCCGTCCCCGGGGTGCAGACCTCGGTGGCCTTATGGCTCCTCGACTTCGCCTCGGAGCTCGTCTGGGACGCCGACGCGGGGACCACCGAGCCCGCCGGGCCCACGCGCCGGATGGGCGTGGAGTGGAGCGCGCGCTGGCAGCCGCTGCGCTGGCTGCTCTTCGACCTGGACGTGGCGCTGTCGCGGGCGCGCTTCGTCCAGGCCGACCCGGCGGGGCAGTTCGTCCCCGAGGCCATCGAGTCGGCGGTGGCGGCCGGGGCGTCCATCCACCGGCTCGGCCCGTGGTCGGCGAGCTTGTTCATGCGCTATTTCGGACCGCGGGCGCTCACCCAGGACGACGCCGTGCGCTCCCAGGCTTCCATGACCTTCAACGGGCAGGTCGCCTTTCAGGTCAATCGCAACGTGCGGCTGAGCGTCGATCTATTCAATATCCTCGACGCCAGGGTGCCCGACATGTCCTATGAATACGTCTCCCGCCTCCCGGGAGAGCCGGCGCAGGGTGTCGCCGACGTCCACGAGCACCCCGCCGAGCCGCGCAGCCTTCGCGGCACTCTGACCGTTCAGCTCTGATTCGATGCTGGGGACCCTGGGGAGCTCATGGGTGATGAATGGGGCGTGGGCTTTGCCGTGGCGCTGAGCCACGACGAACGCCACGACGAACCAGCGCGGAAACCGCAAGAGCATCCGTCTTCCGCGAGCGGATAAGCCTGCGCGATCCGCGCCGTATGCCGGGCGAGAAAGAGACCGCGTTCGCGAACACCCGTTCGTAGAGTGCGTCGGGCATCCAGTCGGCCAGATCGGCCTGGATGAATTCGAGGTTCGGCAGACGCTTGCGCGCCTCTGCCGACGAAGAGCCGCGATTTGCAACCGGTCGCGATCTGGCGCGGGACCCTCGCAGAGCTTCTTCGAGGGCCGCCCACCAGGCTCCACGCTGCAGCTCGTTTCGTCCGGACCGCTTGCGTGTGTCCATGCCTCCCACGAGCGAATAGTGGCGTTCGTGCGACGCTTGCGCAACAATTCGCGGGAGCTGCCGATAACGACCATTGACCGCGTTGGCGGGGACGCTCCTCAGCGAACACCCGACCCCGGAAGGAAGCGAGGCGCTCGTGGTAGTCCCCATCTCCGATAGGCAGCCCTCGAACGACGACGTCGTGCTTCTGGGTATGAACAGAGAATCCGTGGCGGAGGCGAACGCGCTTCGGCGCGACGGCGTCAACGTCACCTCGATCCAGGACACGTTCGAACCGGGCAAGGTCACGTTGAAGAATAAGGGCGACCCGCCGGTGACCTACGACCTCACCACGCGCGAGGGCGTCGACAAGCTCGCGTTCTCGTTCGGGCTGCCGACCGAGCAGACGCGGAAAATCGCGAACGCGATCTGGGAGGCCAGCCCAGGCGCGCGCGATGAGCTCGCCCAGCTCGCCAACATCTGGGCGAAAGGAGAGCGCCGCGAGCCGATGCCCTCTCGGCTGATCCTCTCCGGCCACCACATCACCGGCGCGATCTTCGGCGACAACAACGGAAGGATCGCCTGGGACGATCTCAAGAAGCTCGCCGAGGCCATGCCGATGGCCGCCCGCAACATCGAGGACCTGCACGTCTCCGCCTGCTACACCGGCGGCGACTACCACATGAAGATCTTTCGCTCCATCTTTCCGGAGGTGAAGACCATCTGGGCCTACGACGGCTCGGCCCCGGGCGCCGAGAGCGGCGCGACCGTGCACGAGAGGCTCTGGGAAGCGGCGACGCGAGGCAACATCGACAGCCTGAAGTCCGCGATCGCCCTGCACACCCGCAAAGGCGAAAACGTGGCGGTGTGGAGCAAACGGCACGGATACCTGGACAACGACCCGACCCCTTCGCCGGAGCTGCGCCGGAGCATCGACGCCTTTGAGGCCAATTGGGCCGAATACTTCAACGGCACCTCGAGGGTGACGAACCCGCAGTCCGGCCCCCTGCGCGACTACTACGCCAACGTCCAGAGGCTCTCGAATCGAGAGGACATACCGGCCGACGAACGCGATCGCCTCAAGAAGCGGCTTACCGTGACGGCCCGCCTCTTGTTCTACGAGGCCAAAGTGGCGCCCAATTTCGCCGGGACGTACTCCGGCAACATCAAGGCTGGCTTCGAGTCGGTCGGCATGCAGGCTCCCGATTTCGCCAGGCTCGGCCGCGCGGAGGCGCTCGCCAAGATTCAGGAGTTCAAGCAGAGGGCCGGCGCCAATCCGCCCGCCCAAGCCAGCGCCCTCATGCCGTTGCTCGATGGCCTCCAGCGACTCGATCCGTCGGTCATCCCCGAGGAATGGGTCTAACGAACCAGCGCCGCATGCGGCTCGCGCGCTTCGCGGCGGCGAGCCTGTTCGCGTGCTCGAGCGCGGCGCCGCCGCCGCCGAGCGCCCCGAGTGAGCGTGCGCCCGCCTCGGACGGCCCCGCTGCGAAGGCATGTGCGGACGCGCTTGCCTCTGGGCTGCGTCGGGTCGAGTCGGTGCCGATGGAGCAGCGAGTCGCCCCGGCGCTGCTCGCACTGGGAGGCTGCGAGCCACTCGGCCCGCTGGCCGCGGCCGCGCGCTCGGCATCGGCGCTGGCGCGCTCGGAACGAGCGCGATCGCTCTGTCTCGCGGCTACACCGGAGCCGCGCTGCTCGATTCCCGGCGATGCCCCCGCATCCCGCCTCCCGCCCGAGTGCTGCGCCGCGCCCCTCGGGTTGAGCGGAACCGCCCAGAGGGACCTGGACGCCGGGACGTGTCTGTTCACCGCGGCCGTGCGGCTCAACCTCGCCTCGCTTGGTCTCTCGGCCGGGCAGGCGGAGCGCTTGCTGTCGAACCTGCTCCTCGCGAGCGCGCTCGAAGGAGAGGCCGAGCGCCGGCAAAGGAACTGATGCCTGCTCGCCTCGGCGTCGCCTACCCGCGGGCGACTCCCCCGGCGCCGGATCGCGCGACGGTGCTCCCCGATACTCACTCGCCCGCGGCCTCCCAACGAGGCGCCGGGCGCGGTAAGGTGCCTCCATGTCCAGCTTCTCCACGCGCCTGCCCCACGTCGTCACCCGCGCCGACCTCGCCACCCTGCTCACGCCCACCTACGGCGCGGCGCAGTCGGTGGACGACGACGAGGCGTTCGACCGCATGACTCAGGCCCTGGCGGACCCGAACCTGCTCGAAGATCTGCATCAGAGCCTCGCCCAGGCCTTGGCGGCGCGGCTGTCGCCCAACACCTCCGAGGATGCACTCCTGGACAAGCTCTCCAAGCGCGTGTCCGCGCGCAAAGGGCGCATGAAGCCCGCCGACTCGGCCAAGGTCGCCGCGCTGCTGGTGCGCATCAATTTGCAACTGGGCCTCGCGCCCGAGGCGATGCGCGCGGTGATGGAGAGCGACAAAGGCCGCGCCAGCCTGAAGGACGCGCTGCGCTTCGTGGGAGCGCACCTCGTTCAGGAGCTCATGAAGTAGGTCGCGGCCTTGGCGTCCCGAAATAGATGCCAGGTGTTCACGCGCCATTCCATTTTGAAACAACCAAAGCTCGATTGTTAACATCGCCCGCGAGCCGGCCGCCTGTCTTCCCAAGGCGCTGACTTTCGCGACACGAAAAGGTCACCCTTCGCCGAATCTCCTCTGTCGGCGCGCGCCTGCGGGCACCTCTTGGGCGCGAGGATTGCGGCGTCACTTGCCCGTTGCTTGACCCAAAAGCCGGGCGCGCGCTGGAGTGCGCGCGGCGGCGGCAATTGCGCGAATCTTCGCGCGCAATGAGCGACGCGAGCCCCAATCCAGATTCCAAGCCGCTGGCAGCGGCCGAGGAGATCCGAATGAAGCTGCGGAGTACGAGTGCGCTGTTCGCGATGGCGACGGCCGCGCTGGTGGCCGGATGCTCGAGCCGGTCGAGCCCAACGCCGGCGAGCCAAGCAGGGCAGGTGACCATATCTCTCGCCTCGAGCGCGCTCTCGAGCGCCTCGGAGGTGGCCGCGATCTCGCTGTCGATGACGAACGTCGACACCCAGTGGACCACGAGCGGCGCCTTGTCCCAGGCCGCGGGCGGCGGCAGCTGGTCGGGCGCATTCTCACCCGTCCCTGCGGGCCGCTACACCTTCCACGCCGAGGCGTCCGACGCGCAGGGCAACGTGCTCTTCCAGACGGCCGATCCGTACCCCTCGACGCCGGTGGTCGTGGCCGCCGGCAAGACGACGACGGTCCATTTGATCCTGCAGGAGACGCACCCCGCGGCGCCGTTCGCGAACAGCGCCCCGTACTTCACGAGCGCGTCTGCGAGCGAGACGGAGCTCGACGGCGCGCGGGCCGTCCTCCTCGCCGCGACCGCCGCCGACCCGGACGGCGACGCGCTGACCTTCACCTGGTCGAGCGGCGGGAAAGGCACCTTCGGCGCCCAGTCCGACGCCGCGACCTCCACGTCGACGAGCTGGACCCCGCCCGGCGCCGGCGATTTCGAGCTCACCGCGACGGTCGCCGACACTCACGGGGCCTCGGCCGCGGTCTCCATCCAGATCCACGTCACCGACGCCGCCGCCACCGTGGTGGCGGTCATCGACCTCAACCACTTCCCGGTCATCACCGGCGTGACGTCGGCGCCCGCCGTAGGCGGCGCCATCCCGCTGACGGCGACCGCCATGGACGTCGACGGCGACGCGCTCACCTTCGGCGACTGGCGGTCGGACTGCGGCGGCAGCTTCTCCGCGGCCTCGACCGCGGTCGACGCCGCGTCCGGCGCCGCGACCAGCTCCACCGCCTTCACCCCGCCGGCCGGCCAGACCTCGGGCCGCTGCGTCCTCACCGCGACGGTCTCGGACGGCCGCGGCGGCACGGGGACGGGCAGCCTCACCGTGGACCTGAGCAGCGCCGCGGTCGGCGAGGACTTTTCGCCCCGCACCCTCACCGTCCTCGAGACCTCCGACGTGCACTCGAACCTGATGCCGTGGAACTATTTCACCGGCACCGCGGATCAGACCATCGGCCTGGCCAAGGTCGCGACGCTCATCGGCCGTGAGCGGGCCGCGAACGCCTGCACGCTCCTCATCGACGACGGCGACACCATCGAGGGCACGCCGCTCGGAACCTACTACGCGCAGATCGACCAGACCTCGAAGCACCCCGTGGCGGTCGCGATGAACGCGCTCGGCTACGACTCCATGACGGCCGGCAATCACGAGTTCAACTACGGCCTGGCCACGCTGGGCCGCTTCCAGAACGACGCCGCCTTCCCGGTGCTCTCGGCCAACGTCCGCAAGAAGAGCGACGGCTCGCCGGCCTTCGTCCCCTTCATCATCAAGACGGTGTGCGGCGTGAAGGTCGGCATCCTGGGCCTGACCACGCCCGGCATCACCACCTGGGACGCCGAGAACACGAAGGACCTCCTCGTGGACCTGCCCATCGACGCGGCGGCGCGCTACGTGCCCGAGATGAAGGCGCGCGGCGCCGAGGTCATCGTGGTCGCCTTCCACGCCGGGCCGGATCGGGCGCCCGCGGTCAGCGGCGCCGCCGGCTGGCTCACCGACCCGTCGACCTGGGTGGACAACGGCAGCATGCCCCACGAGAACGACGTCATCGAGCTCGCACAACAGATCTCGGGCATCGACGTCATCCTCACCGGCCACACGCACCTCGCCATTCCGAAAATGCTGATCGGCGGCGCCATCCTTCTCCAGCCGTACCGATGGGGCGGCGACCTAGGCGAGGTGAAGCTCGGCGTCGACCACGCGTCCGGCAAGTGGGCGGTGACCTCGCGCGACTCGTGGCTCATCCCGGTCGACGCGACGGTCGCCGTGGACCCGACCCTCGGCGCGCTGGTCCAGCCGTACCACGACGCCACGCTCGCCTATGTCGAGAACAAGATCGGCACCGCGGTGGCGCCGTTCCCCGGCGGTGACCAGGCCCGCTTCACCGACAGTGCGCTCGCCGACCTCATCAACACCGTGCAGCTTGACGCCGCTGCTGCCGCCGGCTACCCCGCCGACGTCTCGCTCGCCGCCATCTTCAACGACACCGGCATGATCCCCCAGGGCGACGTCAAGCTGCGCGACGCGTACAGCGCGTACATCTACGACAACACGCTCTACGTCATGGAGATCACCGGCAAGCAGCTGCGCGACGCCCTCGAGCAGGACGCGAAATACTTCGTCACGCTCGACCCGGCGAACCTCCCCGCCACGCCGGCGGCCGCGAAGGACCCAAACGCCCGCGACTACAACTGGGACCTCTACAGCGGCGTCGACTACACCGTCGACCTCACCCGGCCGGCGCTGTCGCGCGTGACGAGCCTGAAGCTCAAGGGCGCGGACGTAACCGACGACCAGAAGATCCGCATCGCGGTGAACAACTACCGCGCCGGCGGCGGCGGATACCCGGCGCTCAAGGGCGGGACCATCCTCTGGAAGTCGGCGGACGGCGTGCGCGACTTCCTGGCGGCCTACGTCTCCAGCCACCCGAACCTCGACCCCAGCGCCGTCAACGTCTGCAACTTCACGCTGGTGCCGAACCTGTTCGGCCGCTACTTCCCCGGCGTCGCCCAGAAGTGCGCGGGCGCTTCGGTCTACGGCTCGGCCTCGACGCCCTCGGTGCTCGACCCCGGCCAGGCGGCGCAGCTGAAGGTCGTGGCCACCGACGGCGTCTCGCCCTCGCCCTGGACCTTCACCTGGAGCGACGGCCTCTCGGCGCCGAAGAGCGGCGCGTTCTCGGTGACGGCCTCTGACGGCAGCTCTGCGGCCACGTACACGCCGGCCACCTGCGTCGATCTCGGCCTGGGCGATCACGCCATTGCCGTCACCGCCGCGGCGACGAACGCCGCCACCGGCCAGAGCGCGAGCCTCGCCTTCTCGCTCACGGTCCGCTGCGCGCCGGCGGCGACCGGCCTGGTGAGCGTGAAGCTGCTCGCCATCAACGACTTCCACGGCCAGATCAGCGCGGGCAAGGTGGTGGGCACGAGCCCCGTGGGCAGCGCCCCGGTGCTCGCGGCCTACCTGCGGAACGCGATGAAGGGCAAGGAGTCGTCGACGATCCTCGTCGAGGCGGGCGACCTGGTGGGTGCCTCGCCCGCGAGCTCGGCGCTCCTGCAGGACGAGCCCTCGGTCGACTTCTTCAACCTCTTCGCGAACGACCAGTGCCCGGTGCTGCCGTTGCCGGGCCAGCAGATCGCCGGGATGGGCCGCTTCGACTCCCTGTTCGACCCGGCCTGCAACCTGGTGGGCATCCCCGGCAACCACGAGTTCGATGAAGGCGAGGACGAGCTCCTGCGGCTTCTCGGCGGCGGCAACCACGCGAGCGGCCCCTTCCTGGACGACCCGTGGCGGGGCGCGCGGTTCCCGGTGGTGTCCTCCAACATCCGGACGGCGGACGGCGAGCTGCTCTTCAGGCCCTACGTCGTGAAATATATCTCGGGCGTGCAGGTCGGCTTCATCGGCGCGACGCTCACCAGCACGCCGACCATCGTGATCCCCTCGGGCGTGGCCGGCCTCACGTTCGACGACGAGATCGCGGCCGTGAACGCCCAGGTGAAGGAGCTTCAGGCGCGCGGCATTCACGCCATCGCGGTGGTGCTGCACGACGGCGTGTACCAGTCCGGCGGCTACAGCGGGTCGACGAAGGCGACGCAGACGGCGCCGGCCGACCTCGTGGCCCTGGTCGCCAAGCTCGACGCGGACGTCGACGTCCTCATCACCGCGCACACGCACAACTTCGCCAACGAGTACGTCCTGAACGCGGGCGGAAAGCCGGTGCTCGTCACCCAGGCCTACTCCTACAGCACCGCCTACGCCGACATCGACCTGGTGGTCGACGGGGCGACGCAGGACGTGACGTCGAAGGTCGCGAGCGTGGTCACCACCTACGTGAACGACCTGTCGGGCAAGCCGACCTTCCCGCCCGACCCGGCGGCGGCGGCGCTCACCGCGGCCGCGGAGGCGCGCGTCGCGCCGCTCGTCAGCGCGAAGGTGGGCTCGACCACCGCCGTCATCTCGTCGAGCCTGAACACCGCGGGCGAGTCGCCTTTGGGCGACCTGCTCGCCGAGGCGCAGCGCGAGTCGGTGCAGGCCGAGCTCGGGTTCACGAATCCGGGCGGCATGCGCTCGGACCTCCCTCAGTCCTGCGCGACTTCACCCTGCGTCATCACGTGGAACGACTGCTTCACCTCGCAGCCCTTCGGAAACCAGGTCATGAAGGTGACGCTCACGGGCCAGCAGCTTACCGACGCGCTGGAGCAGCAGTTCGCGGGCTGGGCGGGCCAGACGCAGACGCGCATGCTGCAGATCGCCGGCTTCAAATACTCGTGGAGCGCGAGCGCGCCGCTCGGCTCCAAGGTGGTCGCGGGCTCGCTCAAGAAGGCCGACGGCACGCCCATCGACCCGGCGGCGAGCTACGCGGTGGCGATGAACAACTACCTCCAGGGCGGCGGCGACGGCTTCGCCGTCCTCAAGGGCGGGACGAACGTCGTGCCGGGGCCCATCGATAACGATGCGCTGGTCGCGTATCTCAAGGCGCTGACCGGGCCGGTCGCGCCTGCGACGGACGGGCGCGTGACCCGGGTGCCGTAGGAAGGCTTGGGGTTCACGGGCTGAGCGCGAGGCATTCGCGCGCAGCCTCACAAAAGCCGGGGCGTTCGGGATTGCACTCCCTGAGCGCCCCGGTCACACTTTGGGCCGATCAGGCCTCGGAGGAGCCCATGGGGGATTTCAAACCGGTAGACAGCTCTTGGCCCATCTTGAACGACGTGATCTCCCGGCTCACGCTCAAAGGGCCGCCACGAGCGGCGACGACTCGGACCGAAATCGACCACTATCAGGTGGTGCTACCTCCCTATCGCACTTCCGCCGAAGGGAGGGTCTTGCCGTCGGCCGCGCCCTCGAGTGAGGACCCGCTCGCCATGGGGCGCGCCAGCGAGCTGACGAAACGAGCGCTCGTGCCCGGCGCCTCCGTCGCTGATCGCCGCAACTCCGCGAATCAATTCACGGAGCGCTTCCGCGTCACAAACCCCTTCACTTCGCGCAAGACGACGATCGAGCGAGATGACGCCGCGCAGGCCCTCTTGCTTTTCTGGGCAGAGTCCCGGCGCGCGGACAGGGACCCGGAGACGCTCGCGAAGCTCCAGGAGGTCCTTCTTCAAGGAATCGACGACGCGGCAGTGCACAAGAACGACCCGGAAGCCGTCGCCTTCGCGCAGCAGCTCGCCGAGGCCATCGCCGGCGACAGCTCCATGGCCCCAGAGACGCGCATCGCCGCCGCCCGGAAGGTCGCCGAGCTCGGGGGCGCCTTCTCGCCCAATATCTCTGCCTCGGACTTTGCCGCCATCGCGCGGAGGACCCTGCTGCTCTTCGAGGACATCGGCATCAACCCGACGGCGCCGCCCGAAGCGCCGGGGAGAGTGCCGCTGAACGACCTGCGGATTCGGCTCGCCGAGCGTTGCTTTGAGCTCGCCCAGAGTTCCCCGGGCGAGGCGGATGAGCTTCGCCTCTGGGGAACGTGCCTCGCATACAACCTTCCGACACAGCCCTCCGTCCGCAGGATAATGGTGAAGCTCGGTCTCATCGACCGCGGGGACATCGCCGACCCTGACCGCAAGGAACCGAAAGTCGCCAAACCCGGGAACGGCAAAGACGACGACAAAGAGACCGAGCCCATCAAGCCGGAGCAGCTCTCGCGCGAGGACGCGAAGACGGTGCTCGCCATTCTCAAGGCCTATCCTCCGACCCTGGCACTTGTGCTCGACAAAGGAAACACGAACGCAGCGAAGGTCAAAGCGCGGGTCGACTTCCGGGACGCGCTCGAGAAGCACATCGCCGAGCTCGATGAAATCTATTCCTTGCCTTCGTTGAAGTGGACCCCCGACAGCCCGATCGAGCCTGGCTCGCCCGACCACCCGAACCCCGCCGCCGATCAGGCGTTCATCTTGGACGTCGCAGCCCGGGCGCGCGAGAATGCGGGCGAGGGCAAGCCCCTGAACGCACGCTCGCTCGAGCGCATCAGCCCGACCGATACCGACAAGTGTCTCAGAGCCATCGCCAACTACAAGGCCGCCAACCGAGACCTCTTCACCAAGTCCCCTCCGGACGAGGCCGCGAAGCAGACGCGCGACGCCATCGAGAAGATTGAAGACGCGCTCGGGCGACACAAGGTGATTCAGAATCTGACGGCCCGAATCGATATCCTCGAGCTCCAGTTCAAGAAGATGCAGAAGGACCAAGGAGTGGTCGGAATAACAGCCGATTTCCTCAAGAACAAGTTGGGCGTTCAGGATGGCATGCTCATTGACTCGAAGCTGGGGAGCGAAGCCGTCGAGAAGCTCATGCGCGAATTGGAAATCGCCCGCGCAAAGATCGACGAATTGCGCGATCGCAATGACATCAAGCCAGGAGAGTTCGGCGTCGCGGTCAAGGAAATCCTCACAACCGTAAAGGAACAGCACGCGATCGCGTACGAGAGAGTCCTAAAGTACGCAAAGTCCCAATCGGCCTGGGTTGACGGCATCTCCGACTTCGCCGCCGTGACCGCCGCCATCGCCGCCGCGCCGATCACGGAGGGCACGTCACTGTCGGTGGTCGTCTCGGTGCTGGTGGGCGCGGTCACCAAGGTCGGCATCAAGGGCCTGGACGCGGTCACCGGCTCGGGCAAGTACGACGGCAACCTCTTTCTCGACCTGCTCAAGGGCGGACTCGGCGGAGGCAGCGGCCTCGTCGCGACCCGCCTCGCGGAGCTGGTGGCCCGCACCACCGCCTCGCGCCTGGCCGGGCTCATGACTCCGGAGCTCGCGAAGTGGATCGGCGGTGCCACTGGCTTGAGCGCGGCGGGGACGGCCGACGGGTTCTTCATGGGGACGGCGTCGCCGCTTATCGACGGCGCGCCGCTGGAGGTTGCGCTCAAGAACGGCCTCGTCAGCTCGGCCTTCGGCGCCCTGCTGGGACCGCTCGTCGCCGGCGTCGCCCGCGTGACCCGCGGCGCTGCCCAGCGCGTGTCGGTCGCGACGCTCGGTCAATTGGAGCGAGTTCCCCTTTCGTGGGCTGCAGGGATCACCGAGGCCAGGGTCGGCGAGCTGACGATCAATCGCAGCAATATCGCGCTGCGCGAGCTGCCCGAGGGAATCCCTCCTTTTGCGCGCGTCGGTCCGACTGGAAAAGTGGAGATCTGGCTCCCGGTCGGGAAGAACGGAACCGTCTCGGGGCGAGATCTCGCACGGGTAGCCGAGCACATCAAGCTGTCGATGCGGCCCGGCAGTGAAGCGCGGATGCGTTATCTGAGCGAAGCGGACCAGGCAGCGGAGGGCATTCTGCGGATTCAGAAGGAGCTCGCGATAACGGAGGGCCCCGTGCGCGCCGCCGTCGAGGCGCGGCTACGGCAGGCCATCCGCCGCTTCGAGATGAACCCCCTGGTGCGCGAGACCATGAGCGCGGCTTCGGCAAATACTCCAAAATGGTTCGTCGGACGCATCAGGGCCGGTGCCCCGGAAGATCTGCCGCGGACCGGCTTCCAGCCGCGAACCCCATTGGGCAATCCCGTGGAGGCCAATGTAAAGATTGAGGACGGCCTCCTGTTCAGCGCACAGGGCGAACGTCTCGAGTCGCGGATGTCGGAATTGCTCCGGGGTGTAGAGGGCGGAGGAATGCTCAATAGGCCGCTTGTCTTCGGGCACAAGCCCGGCGCCGACGAGACCCTCTTCTACGTCATGGACGCCAACGGGCAGTTCCACATCGCTCCGCGCGAGGAAGCAGGGCTCTACAGGTCGACCGGCGCCCCTGCAGCTGCCGGCGAAATCGTGGTCCACAACGGCGTGATCATGCGAATCACCGGTGAGAGCCGCTACTATCACATTACCGGAGATAATCTCTGGCAAGCCGTTCAGGAGCTCCGCAGCAGGGGAGTCTATCTCCCGCTCGGCAACATTCGAACCACGGTGCACCTGCCCTGAGGCGGGTGGCGCTGTCGGCGTAGGTGAAGCCGGCGCTCTGGAACTCGGAGACGAGGTCGCGGTTGGGGTCGGCGAGCCCGGCCGCCGCGGCGGGCAGGCCCCAGTCCTGCGCGACTTCACCCTGCATCATCACGTGGAACGACTGCTTCACCTCGCAGCCCTTCGGAAACCAGGTCATGAAGGTGACGCTCACGGGCCAGCAGCTTACCGACGCGCTGGAGCAGCAGTTCGCGGGCTGGGCGGGCCAGACGCAGACGCGCATGCTGCAGATCGCCGGCTTCACCTACTCCTGGAGCGCGAGCGCGCCGCTCGGCTCCAAGGTGGTCGCGGGCTCGCTCAAGAAGGCCGACGGCACGCCCATCGACCCGGCGGCGAGCTACGCGGTGGCGATGAACAACGACCTCCAGGGCGGCGGCGACGGCTTCGCCGTCCTCAAGGGCGGGACGAACGTCGTGCCGGGGCCCATCGATAACGATGCGCTGGTCGCGTATCTCAAGGCGCTGACCGGGCCCGTCGCGCCTGCGACGGACGGGCGTGTGACCCGGGTGCCCTAGAGCAGGTTTCAACCAAACCAGCCGAGCGCGACCCCGTCGCGCGTGGTTGCTCGCCGAAGCCGGGGCGTTCGGGGTACACCCCTGATCGCCCCGGTCAATTTCCTGGTTCGGCGACGCCCAGTCGGCGACCGCGCCCTCCGTGAAGCTCCTCGGCCGGCGGCGTCGCGTGTCTTCTGTGTGACATCGATGCGCCCGGTGCGCTCAGGCATTCCGCGAAGTAGGAGAATATCGACGGGAGCTACGCATTCAGGAGGTCAATGTCATGGCAGACGAGAGCAAAAGCGCCCCTCGCCGGCAGCCGGTCGACGAGCCCGTTCGGGGACTCACGGCCGCCGGCGAGGAAGCGCAGACCTCCGCCTCGCGTCAGTTCCTCTGCTCGCGGCCCTCGCCCTCGAGGGCGGCCTTCATCAGCTTGAAGAAGACGTCGGTGTTGGTCTGCACGCCGACGAACTCGCGCCACGCCTCGCTCCCGGTCGAATAGGCCGACACCGGGATGTCCGAGGCGGTGTGGACCGCTTGCCCGCCGGTGACGTTTCCGCGCAGGTAGAAGCCATTCGCGTCCGACAGCCGCTGGATGGGCTCGCTGCCGTAGCCTTTGGCCGCCATCTCCGCTTTGAGATCGTTCGGCAGCAGGCTGTCGGTGACCGGCAGCGGCTTCCACAGCAAGGTCTCGTAGCGGTCGCCGCTGGCGCCGTAGCCGACCAGCATCTTGCCGTCGACGTCCATGGTCACCGGGTAGCCGTCGGCGGCGAGGGCGTAGCGCGGGAAACCGGCGGCGTCGTAGGTGCCCACCGCCTTTTGCCGTTCGGGCGTCTTGGACGGGTCGAGCGCCGCGGCGTCCGAGCCGAGCGCGCGGGTCGCCGCGACGCTGCCCGCGGTGCCGGTGAAGCCGCTCGCGTTGAAGGAATTGAGCGCTCCGATGAGGCTGAACCCGGAGCACTCGTGGTCGGCCAAGACGACGATGACGGTGTCGCCCGCACGGTCGGCGAAGCGGCGCGCGACGCCGATGGCGTTGTCGAGCTCGAGCACTTCACCGATGGCCCGGTCGGGGTCCATGAGGTGCGACTGCTTGTCAATGTGCGCTCCCTCGACCATCAGGACGAAGCCGCGGCGGTTCTTGGAGAGCACGCCCAGCGCGGCCTCGGTCATCTCGTCGAGCATCGGCTGATCCGGCGCGTGGTAATCGTCGACCACGCCGGGCGCGCCGGGGTTGCGGCGCTTGGCCACCTTGTCGAGGGCCACGTTCATGTTGCCGTAGCCGAACAGGCCCAGGAGCTTGTCTGGGTGAGCGGCGAGCGCGCTCTTCAGGCGGGTGGCGGTGTCGGCGTAGGTGAAGCCGGCGGTCTGGAACTCGGAGACGAGGTCGCGGTTGGGGTCGGCGAGCCCGGCCGCCGCGGCGGGCAGGCCCCAGGCGGCGAGGAGGTCCGCGGGCAGCCCGGCGTAGTCGGTGGAGGCGCTGCGCGAGGAGCCGAACTGGGTCGACGGCAGGAACCAGCGCCGCCCGCCGCCCATGAGGACCGCGAGGCCGCTGTTCTTGTGCTCGTCCAGGTATTGGTCGCAGATGCCGGTGCCGGCGTTGCGGTTGCCGGTGTGGACCATGTTCGCCGCCGGCGTCGCGTCCTCGACGTCGGCGGTGGTGACGATGCCGAGCGCCGTTCCCTTCACCCGGTGCAGGTATTCGCCCATGTACTCGACGCGCGGCTGGGCGAAGGGGCTCGCCGTGTGCGCCGGGTAGACGCCCTCCTGGTTGTTGTTGGCGTGGTTGCCGGTGGAGTAGCACGCCATGCCGGGCGCCGAGTCGGTGATGATGCTGTTGAGCGAGTGG
Organism: uncultured delta proteobacterium; assembly: GCA_963772225.1. Classification (GTDB taxonomy): domain Bacteria; phylum Myxococcota; class Myxococcia; order Myxococcales; family UBA5297; genus CAVYWD01. The sequence goes on from CAVYWD010000004.1 coordinate 433,870, forward strand.
GTGCTCACCAGGCCCGTGCCGGGGAACCGGTCCATCTCCAGGTGGCCGAGCGGATCGCCGCCGGCGACGCCGAACTTCACGATGCGGGCCGCGGTGCGATGCGCGACGCCCATGCCGTCGCCCAGGAAGATGATGACGTTCTTCGCCGCCCGCTCGCCGCCGCGGCGGTCGCCGAGTCCCACCACGCGCAAGTGCGAGGTGACGGTCGCGGTGCCGGTGGCGTCGCTGAAGGTGGCGACCAGCGTGTGGAGCCCGGGCTCGGCGATGGCGTAGCCGCGCCGGTTGAATCCGCCCCATCCGTCCGCCGTGATGCCGTCGGTCGCGGAAGTGCGCTGGGCGCCGGAGGTGAGCTCCAGCGGAGCGCCGTCGAGCCTCAGAGTCGCCGAGTACGGGCCCGCGCCGGCGCCCTCGACGCGGATGTCGAAGCGCTGGCCCTCGAGAAATCGGGCGCCGTCGGGAGGAACCAGCGTCACGCCCGAGGGGAGGGCGAAGGCGGTCGAGGCTGCGGCCGAGATCAGCGCCGCGCCAAGGAGGCGAATCGGACGATGGAAGGGCATGTCACGCTCCAATTCGAGAATCACGACGGCTTGGGGGAAGAGGCTTCGCCGGGAGATGGACGCGGAGGCGAAAGAAGGAGGCCGGGCCGTCGCCGCTTGCGGTGCTCCCGACCTCGAGCACGCCGATGACCGCGATGGGCCCGTCGATCGCCGCGGGAGCTTCTCCGGCCATGATCACGCGGACCGCGCCGGGCGGGAGGTCTCCGGTGCCGCCTCCGCCCTCGTCGCATTCGACCGGTCGCGCCGCGAGCCAGAACCCGCCGGGCGAAGGCTCCTCTTGGCGGGCCATGAAGCCGACGAGCCGGACGCGCTGGCCGGCGAGCGCGCGCGCTTTCTCGCTGGGGACGAGGGCGGTCTTCCCTTCCGCAATCAGCTCGCGGACGCTCAACGTGGGGACCTCGCCCTTCGCGGCCAGCGCTTGGGCGGGCGGAGGCGCCGCCGCGCCCTGGAGACTCGAGAAGAAGAGCAGGGCGGCGAACGGCAGCACGGTGCCTCCGGCGGATGAATATGGGTTCGCTCCCCATGCTGCTCGGAAGGGGGCGACCGGGCAGTGAAAAGGCGGTGAAGGTTGTGTGACGCCGGGCCCGCCGAGCTCCACCGCTTCTTCAGCTCGTTCGACTGATCCGTTCAGTCTGCCGCGAGCGATGCGTTGGCGGCGGCGGCGATCGCCGCGTTGACTGCTTGGAATAGGGCTTCCGAGATGCGCTCGTACTCGGTCTGCACCTCACCCTGGAAGCCCATGTCGTTCCACGACCCCATGCCGCCAAACACCCATGCTTTCTGACACGCGGCGAGAAGGGCGCTCGCCGCGGGCGGGAGAATGCCTTGAGGGGCAAGGTCCTTGTGGTAGACGTCCGAGCCAGCCCCCGTATCGAGGATGCTCAAGGCGCCCTCGAAACACTCGATGAAGCCGCCGCATTCGTGTTTTCGGGCAAACGGAGCGATCTCGGCGAGCGCCCGTCGCAGACGATCAACATGCTTCATGAGGTCGGCGGCAGCGGGCGCCCATCGCCCGTCGGCTTCTCCGACCTTGCCGTAGGTCACCCGCCAGATGCGATTTGCTGGGGCTTGCTGGTTCCATACAGTCCAGCGAGCCATCCAGAGGGCCGAGTTCGGGGCCCTCGAAAGAGTCGCAATGGACCACCGCTCACCCCCGCCGATGAATCCGGCGCTCATCCGGTCGTCGAGACGCGGGTCGCCTGAGCTCTCGTGATCGAGCCGTAGGCCTTGAGCACCTTCGCTTCTCAGCACTTCAAACCAATCGTCCGGTGCTGCGGCGACGGCGTGTTCCTTCGCCTTGCCACGGAGGCCATGTCGTAGCTCCACGAACTCCACGCGGTCGCAGAACTGGCAGGTCGAATTATCGGGAAAGAAGCGGGGACGTTCGAGGCCGCGAAGCGCGGCGTTGCCGTGGCACACGATGGCAGCGATTTGTGCGATCGGACCATTCACTTGCTCGACTCCTCGGCTGGGCGACTCGAAGTCTACTATGACATCGGTCGGCGGCCCATCGGCGGGCCCCGGATGCCGCGCCCGGCAGATGCACGAATCGGCCAACCTCCTCGTCGGCGATGTCCTGCCCGAAGTCCCTGCCGGCGTGCTCTTCCGCTGCGGCGGCTCGACCGGCGGCCTCCCCGCGCCAGATCGCTGACGCGCATCCCGCGCCATCGGCCTGACCGCGGCCCTGTAATCCCCTCGCGACTGGGCATCAGGCTCGCGTGGACTGCGCCTTGCAGCCCGCTCGTCGAGCGGCGCACGCCGTCGGAGGAGCGCACCCGATGACACCGATTCACGGCGGCTGGGCCGAGACCCCGGTCGGCGGGCTCATCCCCACCGCGCGCGCGGTGGTGGACCTGAACCGGACCTGCAACGCGAAGTGCGTCATGTGCTACCACGCCCACTCGGGCGAGAAATGGAGCAAGCGGTTCGAGGAGGTCGAGAAGGAGCTTCAAGCGGCGCGCGCGCGCGGCTGCACGTCGGTCGACTTTACCGGCGGCGAGCCGACCCTGCACCCGGAGCTCCCGCGGATCATCACCTGCGCCGAGGCGCTGGGGCTCCACACCTGCGTCATCACCGCCGGGCTCGCGCGCGGGAAGGTCCAAAGCGCCGTCGCCGCCGGCTGCCGCGAATGGCTGGTCTCGATGCACGGGTTCGAGGCCGGGCACGACGCCATCGTCCAGGTGCCCGGGGCCTGGCGCAGCGTCAACGAGGCGGTCGAGCACCTGAACGCCGAAGGCTGCTTCGTCCGCGTCAACTGCACGCTGACCCGGCTCAACGCGGCCGACCTTCCGAGGCTCGCGCGCCACTACGTCGAATCGGTCCGAGCGCGGGTCGTCAACTTCATCAACTTCAACCCACACGGCCGCTGGTCCGACGCCGAGGACGAGGCGATCGCCCGGCGCCTCGGAGAGGTGCAGGTCGGCGTCTCGGAGGTCGCGCCGCCGCTCCGGGAGGCGCTCGAATACCTCGACGCCCAGAACACCTGGGCCAACGTGCGCTACTTCCCCTTCTGCGCCCTGCGCGGTTTGGAGTCGCACGTCTGCAACAACCCGCAAGTGATGTTCGACCCCTACGAGTGGGACTACGGCGTCGCGCCCAAGACCACGGCCGCGTATCTCGCGCAGGGCCGAAGGTTCCAGGAAGTCATCGGGTCCAACGAGGGCCCGTGCGCCTCCTGCGGCGTGCGCGACGTCTGCGGCGGGGTGAACGCCGCCTACGCGCGGCAGCGCGGGTTCGGCGAGCTGACCGCCTACGATGAGGAGAGCGACGACCCGTACTACTTTCGCGAAGACCTGGAGGTCGACATCGTCGTCCCGGCGTTCGCGCCGAGCCAGACGCTCTCGAGCCTGCTCGCCGACATTCCGCGCGTCACCGCGCCCCCGTACAACCTGGTCGTCGTCGGCAAGCGCCAGAGCGCCGCGCGCAACAGGAACGCCGGCCTCGACCGGGCGAAGAGCCGCTACGTCATCATGTGCGACGACGACATCGCGCAGCTGCCCTACGGCTGGAACCGGCAGCTTCTCTACGCGCTCAAAGAGAACCGGGAGCTCGCCGCGGTCTCGGCACGCCTCATGCGCCCCGATGGCTCCCCGGGCGCCAACACCGCGAACGACTCCTGCCTCGACCGGCCGCTGGTGAAGGTGGCGAACATCCCGACCGCGTGCTGCATCTTTCGCAGGACGGAGGTGCGCTTCGACGAGCGCTACGTGCGCGCGGGGTTCGAGGACACCGACTACTTCATGGAGCTGCGAAAGGTGCGCGGCGGAGAGGTGGCCATCTCCAACCTCGTGAAGGCGGTGCACCTCAACGAGGAGAAGAACGGCGGCGGCGCGGGCAACGAGCGGAATCGGGCGCTCTTCCTTGCGAAGTGGGGCGGAGGCCAGGGCCCGGTCGACCCCGCCGCCCTGTGCGAGCGGGCCCAGGCGCAGCTTCAGGCCGGCGACTTCTCCGGGGCGCTCCAGAACCTGGTGAAGATCGCCGGCGCCGGGAAGGCCGACGGGCCGGTCTTCAATCTGCTCGGCTTCGCCTCCTGGAGCTCCGGCGCGCGCGAGGAGGCGCTCCACTACTTCGAGCGCGCCGCCGCGCTCAGCCCCGGCGACGACGACGCGCTCTCGAACTTCTTCGACGCCGCCTATTCCCTCGGTCGCTTCGAGGCCGTGGAGCGTTTCCTGCGCACGCACCCGGGCCAAGGCGCCGCGCGCCCTCCCCAAATCTATTTGCTCGCCGATTGCCTGGCGCGGCAGGGGCGCCGCGAGGAGGCGCGGCAGGCGCTGGACGAGCTCGCCGCGATGGCGCCGAATTACCCCGGAGCGGGCGAGCTGCGGCAGAAGGTCGGCGCCTGAGCGGCAGAGCAGATCAGGAATAGGCCGCGCCGCGTCGGCGCCCGCTCAGCCGCAAACCTGCTGGCCCACCGCGGCGGCGATCGCCCCGAAGAGGAACTCGAGGTCGAAGGGCTTGGGAATCACCAGGTCCGGCGCCATCCCGGCCGTTCGCTCCCGGATGTCCGCGGCGGCGGACAGGATGAAGACCGGAACGGCGGACCAGGCCGAAACGGAGCGCTGCCGCTCACGGAATTCGCGTCCGCTCATCACGGGCATCGCCAGGTCGAGGAGGATGAGGCTGGGCAACCTCTCGGCGGCGCGCAGGTAGTCGAGCGCCTCCTGCCCATTCGCCGCTTCGGCAACCCGATAGGCGGCGTCCTCGAGCAGCATTCTGATGGACTCGCGGATGTCGCAGTCGTCGTCGACCACCAGGATCGTCTTCGAGGAGTCAGACTCCATTCGCCCTCGGGGTTCGAGGCAGGTCGATGGTGAAGGTCGCTCCCTCGCCCTTCGCGCTGACGACCTGTACCGACCCGTTCAACGACTCAACAATCTCGCGAACAATCCACAACCCCAAACCGAGGCCCGCGAAATCGTGCTCCGAGACGGCGCGCTCGAATCGCTCGAAGATCCGCGCCTGGTCCTCGGGCGCGACGCCGATTCCCTGGTCGCGGATGCGGAACCGGGCCCGGCTGTCGACGGCTTCGGTCCAGATTTCGATGGGCTTGCCCTGGCCGTACTTCATGGCATTGGTCAAGAGGTTGGTGATCGACTGATCGAGCCGGCTGCGGTCCCAGGTGCCCGTCACCGGAGCGCCGGTGTGGAGCGTGACCGAGCAGCCGGCGCTGCGGAGCTCGGGCTGAAACCGCGCGACGACCTCCTCGGCGAGCGCGCTCAGGTCCACGGGCTCGTACTGCAATTGCAGCCGGCCCGAGGTAATCCGCGAGATGTCGAGGAGATTGCTCACCAGAATCGTCAGGCGCTTGACCTGCTTCTCGGCGATGTCGAGGCTCGGCGCCAGCGCCGGAGCGCGACCGGCGAGGCGGTCCTTCTCCAGCTTGCGCAACCTCTGAAGCTGGAGCAGGAGGGGAGTGATGGGGGTCTTCAGCTCATGGGAGGCGACGGACAGGAACTCGTCGCGCGCGGTCACCGCCCTGCGAAGAGCGCTGTCCTGCTGCTCTATCTGCTCCAGCATCTGGTTGAAGGTCCGCCCCAGCTGGCGGATCTCGTCCTGCCGCGCGCTCTCCGGGTCGTTGACGCGAATCGAGTAATCCCTTCTTTCGGAGATCGCGCGCGCAGTCGACGCCAAGTCGAGGATGGGCCGGGAGATCGCCCGCTGGAGGCGCGTGGCGATGAGCAGGGAGGCGCCCAGCGACAGGAACAGGATGAGCCCGGTGATCAGCAGGTAGCGGGTGATCCGCGCGTCGGCTTCCTTGAGGTCGGACTGGAGCGCGAGGCTGGCGATGCGCGTCCCCTCGGAGACGATGGGGTACCTGAGGTGGAGGCGGTCTCGGGTGAGCAGGTGGTCCTTCCCCTGGTCCAGCGGCGGCGCCGGCTTGACCTCGTTCTCCTGCCCGCGCACGTAGCGGGCGAAGCGCGTGCCGTCCGGAAGGTCTATCTGGGCAGTGACGATGTGCCGCTGGGCGTGCAGCGCCGAGAGCGTCTCAGCGGCCGCCTTGGAGTCGTGAAACAGGATCGCCGCTGTGCTGTTGGCGGCAATGATCTGCGCGTAGGTGCGCAGCTCGCGGACCATCGAATTCCGGTAGGTGAAGTAGTCGTACAGCACGAACGCCGCGCACGCGGACAGGAGCGCGGTGGACGAGGCCAGGACGCCCAAGCGGACGAGCTGCGTGCGGATCGTCGCGCGCGGCATTCACTCTTCGACCGAGCTGGCGAGCCGGAGCAGCTTCGAGCTCACCTCGAGCCCGGCGCGGCTGGTCGCCTTGAGGTTGACCGCGAAGCGGACCTTTCGCTCCTCCAAAAACATGCTGACGGCGCCGCCGTTCCTCAGGAAGCCCTCGAAGTCCCCCACGGTCAAGACGGGCGCCGTGTTCAGCGTCTTGACGATCTCGGGCAGCGAGCCGCTTTCGGAGCGGCTGATGTACAGCACGTGGCAGCGATCCAGGTCGCGCAAAGTCTTGAAGCGCTTGACGGTCACTGGCTTCCCCTGAACGACGCCCCCCGCGGAGAGCCGGTCGAGCACGCCGTCGAACGGATCGGCGCCGAGCACCCCGATGACGAAGGAGGATTCTTTCGCCTGGGCCGATTGCTTGGGCCACTCGACGAACTTGCCGAAGTTGTACAGAAAGGCGGCCTTGACCTCGTACTCGCCCAGCGCCGCGCCCTCGGCCGCTGTAGCCAGCGAGAGGATCGCAACGAGATAGAGCCAGCCACGACGGCGCGTGAATTCCTTTCGTCGCGCCATCGGCTGAGCCTTCCTCGCGAACATTTGGCAGACCCGGCGGTCCACGCCCTCCCCTGGCGGGCCGACCGGCGTCCAGCCCGGTGGTCAATACTCGGCCTTGAGGACGAGTCCGAACTCGCGCGGCCGGGAGCGCGTGCTCTGCGAGGGGCGGTATTGCGCATTGGCGAGATTCTTGCCGTAGACCTCGAGGGTCGCTCCGAGGTGGCGCCACAGGTCTCTCGAGTAGCCGATCGTCGCGTTGATCAGGCCGTAGGTCTGGCGGTATTGCGAGGGCGTGTCGGGCAAGATCGTCTGGTCGAAGACCAGGTTGACGCCTCCCGCAACGTACGCGCCCTTGAAGGTCCCGCGCGGGACGTCAAAGCGAGACCAGAGGTTGGCCAGGAACGGGGCGCTCATCTGGAGCGGAGCGTTGTGGAACAGGAACACCTGCTTATATCCGGGAGCGGACGAGCCGGCCGCGAGGATGGCCGCGTCATTCCCGCTGAACTCAGTGATCTTGGCATCGTCGTAGCTGAAGGAGACATAGGTCTGCCAGTGGCTCATCAGGGTCAAGAGGGCGTCCAGCTCGACGCCGCGCGAGCGCTGCTCGCCGCTCGTGACGGTGGTGAATGTTTGTGCGCCGGTGGTTGGATTGAGCGCGGCGATGTCATTGGGGATGTTCTTGTTGAGAATGTCGAAGACCGTCAGCGTGCCGGTGAGGCGACCGCCGAGCAGATTGGCCTTCAGCCCCAAGTCGACGCCGCGTCCCTGGGTCGGCTGCGCAGGGGGAGTGGGTGCGGTGGTGAGGCTCACCACCTTTGCTTCTGGAACGAATGATTCCGCGTAGGACGCATAGAGCGATAGGCCGGGAGGCAGCTTGTAGAGCACGCCGAATTGGGGAGTGAGCTTGTGCGCGGTGAACTCGGGCTGCGCGGTGTTGGTCAGAAGGTCGATGTCTCGGCTCGCCACTTGGGTGAAGCGTTCTCCGGCGAGCACGAGCAGCCGGTCGTCGAAGAAGCCGAGGGTCGCGCCGGCATAGGCGGCTTGCTCCCAGAATCGGGCGGTCTCGTCGTCCCGGACATCCGTGAGCTCGGAGAGCGGGAAAGAGGTGTTGCGGTTCCAGGTCGTGGGATCGCTCAGGTCCCAGTTCGGGACCGGCGAGGCGATGGGGCCGATGCCGGGAGTGTTGGGGACCTGACCCGCCGAGTTGTCGAAGCGGCGGGTGATGTACTCCGCCCCCACGAGCAGGCGCAGGCTCATGAAGGGGAGCGAGTACTTGCCAGTGGCGGCGCCCTCGACGGTGTCGTCCCAATTCGTGTAGGTCTGGTGCCGGAAACGACGGCCCTGCGCGAAAGGGTTGTCGTTCGACATGCCGAAGTTGCCGGAGGCCGCGGCGTCGACCTGGTATTTCTGGTGGGCATAGCTCGCGCGCAAGCTCCAGTGATCGTCGGCTTTGACGTCGAGCCAGGCCTCCAGGTTGAAGGAAAAGCTGTTGCGAAAATCGGCGAAGGACATGCTGTTCCAGTTGTTCGGAAGGCCGGGGACGTCGACGCCGTCGAGGTTCGGATCAGAGGGGGTCGGCACGACGCCCTTCTGGGCGCTGTAGCCGGGCTTCTGCATGACCTGCGGGCTCTCGCGCTTGCCGAAATATTCGGCCTTCAGGGTGAGGCTCATCCGCTCACTGGGCTGCCAGATCACCGAGGGTGCCAGGTCGAACCAATGGGCGTCGTAAGGCTTCCAGTAGCTGATGTCGTGTTCGACGGACGCAATCGCGCGGTATCGAAACACCTCCAGGGCGGGTCCCGTCACGTCGCCGTCGAAGCGGTAGGAGTCGTATGAGCCGACCTTGGCTCGGGCGGTGGCGGCGAACGTCGGCTCCGGGCTTTTGGTAATGACGTTGACGATTCCGCCGGGCGCGAGCTGGCCGTAGAGGAACGAAGCCGGCCCCTTGACCACCTCGACTCGGGCGACGTTGGTCGAATCGAGGATCGAGGGGCCATGGAAACCGTCGCGGAAGATCTGAGTGGATCCGGGGGTGTTGCCGACGGCGAAGCCGCGGATCGACATGTTGGCGTTGCCTTCGTTGAAATCATTGCTGCGGTAGGTGACGCTCGGGGAGTACCTCGCGACATCGAAGACGGTGATCGGATGCTGGTCCTCGATGAAAGACTGCGTGAATGCTTGGATGGCGAAGGGCGAGTCTTGGATAGGCGTGTCGAGGTGGGAGGCCGTCACGGAGCTGAACGCGCGGTATCCGCTGTCCTGCTGGGTCGAGGCCTCGAACGGCGAGACCTGAACCTGCAGGAGCTGCTCGAGCTCGAGCTCCTTGAGCCTCGCCGCGGAGTCTTCGGAGCCGGGTTGAGAAGGTTGGCCGGAGGACTCGGTGGCCCGGCCGTCGACGGCGCTGGCGAAGGTCGCGAGGGCGAGCGCCGCGCCGACGAACCTGGGCAGGCGAAGGTCGGAGCCGCTCAGCATCACGCCATGGCAAGACCAGGCCACTTGGAAAGACCCTCTCCATCGCCCTTCCCCGGCACAAAGGGCGGTCGGCTGGCGGAAAAGCCCTCCACTTCCGGTTTCCCTCCAATGTGGGGCTTTGCGGAAGCGGGCGGCACCCTCCCGAGAGGCCCCGTGGCGCGACCTGGGCCGCTTCTCTCTTGCCCGCTCTCGACGCAGGGGAGGGCCCAGCGGTCGCGGACCTGCGCTTCAAGGGTGAGTTGCGTCCAGCGCGCGCACCCAAGCAAGGGCGCAGCAGCCAGAGAACTGGATTTGCTTCTGCCGAGAGAGGCTGTCGCAGACGTCTAGAGGTGCGCCGCCGGTTCCGCCATCGGCTGGTCGTCCAGCGCGTCGCGCACCGCCTGGGTGAGCACGGGGCCGGAGAACGGCTTGGGCATTAGCGGCAGGCCGCGGTACTCGTCCAGGATGCTGTCGGTGTAGCCGGACATGAAAAGCACCTTCAGGTCCGGGTCGTCGGAGCGCAGCCGGTTGACCAGCTCCCGCCCGTTGAGGCCGGGCATGATGACGTCGGTGAGCACGAGGTCGATCTCTCCGGCGTGCCGGCCGCTCACCCGGATGGCCTCGGCGCCGTTGGCGGCCGAGAGCACGCGGTAGCCCGCCGCCGTCAGGAGCCGACAGGCGAGCTCGCGCACGCCGGCCTCATCTTCCACGACCAGCAGCGTCTCGCTGCCGCGGGCCATCGCCGCGGCGGGAAAGGCCGTCGCGGGGGCCGGCTCGTCCTCGATGCGCGGCAGCCACAGCTCGAACGTCGAGCCCTGGCCCACGCGGCTCTCCACGGCCATGGCCCCGCCGCTCTGCTGGACGATGCCGTAGACCGTGGTGAGCCCGAGCCCTGTGCCCTTGCTCGCCTCTTTGGTCGTGAAGAACGGCTCGAAGAGGTGCGCCAGGACCTCCTCGCCCATGCCCTGTCCGGTGTCCGCCACCGACAGCCTCACCCAGCGCCCGGCGGGGATGGTCCCGAAGCGGCCCCGGCGCGGCTCGGCCAGCTCCACGCACGCCGTGGCGATGCTGAGCCGGCCGCCGCGCGGCATGGCGTCGCGCGCGTTCAGCGCGAGGTTGACGATCACCTGCTCGAGGTGGCCGGGATCGGCCTTGACCCAGCCGCCTCCCGAAGGGACGACCGCCAGCTCCAGGTCCTCGCCCAAGAGCCGCCGGAGCATCCGCTCGAGGTTCGCCACCAGCGAGTCGAGGTTCAGGCTTCGCGCCTGCACGGCCTCCTTGCGGCTGAAAGCCAAAAGCTGCCGGGTGAGGTTCGCGGCGCGCTGGGCGGCGGCGAGCACCTCCTGAATGTCGTTGTGCGCCGGCTCCTCCCGGCCCAGCCGCCCGAGCGCGATAGCGGCGTAGCCGCTGATGGCCGTGAGCAGGTTGTTGAAGTCGTGCGCCACGCCGCCGGCGAGCCGCCCGACGACTTCCATCTTTTGCGCCTGCTGCAGCTGCTCCTCGAACTGCCGCTCGCGGCTCACGTCGCGCAGCGCCCAGATCTCATGGGTCACCCTGCCGTCGGAGGCCTGGAGCGGCGAGACCGCGATGTCGACGGGGAGCTTCGAGCCGTCCTTGCGGAACGCGCTGCCCACGAAGCGGCGCTCGCGCGCCAGAGCGTCGCCTTCGGCCCTGCCGAGGATGCGCCGGGCGACCTCGTGCCAGGACGCCCCGACGAGCTCGCGGGCGGAGTATCCCAGGAGCCGCGAGAGCGCGGGGTTGACGTACTGGATGGTCCGGTCGGCCCCGGCGATGGCGATGCCGTCGATGGACTGGTCCACGGCCCGCTCGAACAGCGCGCGCGCGGCCTGCGCCCGGTTCCGCTCCCGCACGTCGGCGGCCAGGCCGACGCGGCCGCAGATTTTGCCGGCGGCGTCGCGCAAGGGCGCCGTGGAGAGGCTCAGCGCGATGGGAGTGCCGTCGCGATACGAGCGGACCACCTCCATGTCGGTCAGGCTCTCGCCGGCGTTCGCCCGCGCCGCGAGCGCCGCCGCCTCCGCGGCCCCGTCGTCGGGGATGATGGGGTTGCGCCGGCCCAGGACCTCTTCGGACTTCCAGCCGAAGATGCGCTCCGCCGAGCTGCTCCAGATGGTCACCCGGTCCTGGTCGTCGAAGGCGACGATGGCCATGGGCGAGGCGTCGATCACCGTGCGCAGCGTGTGGCTCGCCTCGATGAGCTCGTCCTGGGAGCGGAGCAGCCCGTCGAGGGCGGGCGCGACTCTCCGGAGGGCCACGACGGCGAAGGCCGAGGCAAGGAAGCAGAGCGCCTCGGTCGCGAGGTCGGCCTGCGCGCCGCCGCCGAGCGACCGGGCGGCGCTGAGGGCGCCGCGGCAGGCCAGCGCCGTGAGCGCGGCCGCGAGGGCCAGCCACGGGCCTCGCCAGCGGGTGAATCGGAAGAGGCGAAAGGAGAGCGCGGCTCCCAGGAGCAGCAGGGCGGTCGACGCTAGAGCGAGCCCGATGACCATTTTCCCTTGGGCTTCCTTCGCAAGGCATTGAGCAGCGCAACGTCCAGTATCGCGCAGTCGGCGGTGGAACACGAGACGCGAGAGGCGCCGCGCTTGGGAGCCTCCCCCTTGCGCCATGCGGGGCCGCAGCTCCATTCTTCCCGCCCTTGATCCGGCTCGCCCATCTCAGTGACGTCCACGTCCAGGTCGAGGTCCCGCGCACCCAGGGGCTTTCGCGCCTCGGTTGGCGGCGGGCGCTCGCCCAGGTGGAGCTCGTGGGCTTCGGGAGGGCGCGGCGGTTCGTAGAGGCCGAGCGCTCGCTCGCACGGCTGGCCGCCGCCGCCGCGTCCGAGGCAGATCACGTCGTCATCACCGGGGATCTCACGGGCCTCGCCTACGAGGAGGAGTTCGAGCGGGCCAAGGCCGCGCTGGGGCCTTTGGCCGAAGACCCGGCGCGCCTGAGCGTCATTCCGGGGAACCACGACCGATACACTGCGCGCGCCGACCGGGAGCGGCGCTTCGAGCGCCATTTCGGGCACCTGGTCCAGAGCGACCTGCCGCGCTTCGCGGGGCCGCGGGGCTATCCGTTCGTGCGCCTGCTCGGCAGTGAGGCGGCCGTGGTCGGGCTCGACAGCACGCGACTGGCGCCGTTCCCGGGCTTAGCCTTCGGGCAAGTCGGCCGGGAGCAGCTCGCCCGGCTCGTCGCGCTGCTCGAGTCGCGCGAGCTCCAGGGCCGCGCGGTCGCGGTGCTGGTGCACCACGCGCCCCTCCTCGAGAGCGGCCGGCCCGACACCCTGACCCACGGCTTGCGCGATGCCTCAGCGCTCCTGCGCGCCCTCGCCGGGAGGCCCTGCTCGCTCCACCACGGGCACGTTCACCGTCGGTATTGGCTCAAGGCGAGCGCGTCCAGGCCCGACCTCTTCGACGCCGGCAGCTCGACCCTGAGCGGCCGCGAGGGCTTCTGGAGGGTCGAGCTCGACGCGGGGGGCGTGCGCGGCGCGCGGGAGGTAAATCCAGAGGGTCTGGATGCTCCGGCGCCCGTGGGGCCGCGACGCTGAGGGCTCGAGGCACCTGGCCGAGCGGAGGCGTGCAATGGTCCTCGTCCGCAACCCGCACTTCGCCCGGCAGATCCTCGCTGGCGGCGATACCCGGGTCCCTTCGGCAGCGCCGCGATTGACCTCGCGCTATGCGGTCAGCCGTGCCACAACCCGCGCATCGACTTCGACCTCGCGGTCATCCGCTCATGGGACCAGCGCGAAGCGCGCGTCGAGCGCCATTCCGCTGCTGGGCCCGCGTCAGCTCGGCGAAGGCCGCCGGCGCCATGCCGCCATCAATTCGGCCCCTCGAAGCACTCGATGGTCGTCTCGATGTGGAAGTTCGATTCCGAGGTGTGCCGCTCGGCGTGGAAGACGTCGAACTGGTACTTGCTTCCTACCGCGATGCCGAGCGCGCTGGCCTTGGCGTCGAAGTCGATGGTCCCAGTCTCGGCCTGGTGGAGGCCGCCCAGGTCGAGCGCCAGGCGCTTGTTCACGAACACCCACACGTCGTCGTCGCCGCGGAAGGTGAAGAGCTCGTGACCCGAGTAGGTGAAGTTGGCGTGGATCTCGGTCGTGAAGGAGAAGTTGTGGTCGGCCCCCTGGTTCCCGAAGCCCAAGTTGTCGAGCGGGAAAAACGCCGAGCTGTCGTAGACCCAGGCGCCGTTTGCGCCGGCGCTCAGGGGCAGCGCCATGTCGAACCGCAGGTTGACGCCTGGGACGTCCCGGTACCACTGGTCGAAATAGTACTTCCCGGTGGTGGCGTCGGTTCCGCCGTCCGGGGCGTATACGGGGAGGTTGTCCGGCCCGAGCTGGTCCTCCACGATGCCCTTCACGCTCGCGACGAAATGCTGAAAATCCGGGTGCCCGCCGTCTGGCGTGTCGTAGTACATGAAGTCGCGGTAGTGCACCGAGAGGCTCGTGCCGCAGGCCCCGCCGTCTTCGGTCGCCGGGCCGCCGCTGTCTCCTCCGCCGCTGTCAGTCCCTCCGCCGTCGTCTCCTTCTCCGCCCGCATGCCCGGCGTCGGCGGCTCCTCCGTCGCCGAGGCCCGCGTCGATGGCGGTCGGGCTCGGAGCGCAGGCGTAGACCAGCATCACAGAGGTCAATGCGACGCGCCGCATCAGTAGATCAAATAGCATGATTCATTTGGGTGCCCGTTCGGCTCGGATCGGGTCAAGGGGCGGGGGCTGCAGCTTCGGTCCGCCCGGCAACGCCGCTCGGCCCGACAGACCGGATGCGACCTTAGGAGTCGCGCAGAAATAGATGCTCCAGATCTCAACGTCCGAGGCGCATAAGGATGGCGAGGCGCGAGGAGGGCGCATGCCAGAGGGCATGTCACCGACGAGCAACGACGCAAACCGGGATGGATCGGACGCTGAGAAGGAGCAGATATTTCGGAGCGATGACTGAGGCGCCGGGCGCACCACCGACAACCGCGATGCCGCTCATCGAGCGGATGGGGGGCGCGACCTCCCGGCCGGCGATCGGAGAGGATCGGCAAGAACCTGGATGCGGTGCCGCGCGTCGCCGAGCCTCTGGCGCCCTCCCTCACCCGCGCTGCAGCTCCCGCACGATCTCCTGGGCGATCTCCCGGGCCCGGACCAGCTCTTCCGGGGGCAGCGAGACCGCGCCGACCACCGGGTGGCCGCCGCCGCCGTAGCGCTCGCACAGGCGCGCCAAGTCGTGGGTTCGAAGGTCGCGGGCCCACGGGTTCGAGCCGACGGAGATCTTGGCGCGCCCGGGGCCGCGGCTCACCGAGACCGCGTAGCGCGCCTCGGGGAAGAGGTCGTAGGAGATGAACTTGTTGAGCGCGCCGACCTTCTCGTCGGCCACGTCGAAGAAGACCACCCCCTGGTCCATGCGCGCGCGCCGCTGGACCATGGCCACCGTGGCGCGGTGCTCCTCGAGGAGCGGCGCCAGGGCGGCGGTAGCCCGCGGCGAGGCGATGATGGACGACAGGCTCTCGCGCTGCATGCGCTCGATGATCTCCGGGATGAGGCCCGGGCCCGGGTTCGCCTCGATGACCAGCATCAGCTTCAGCGCCGGCGCCTCCAGCCGCACTGCGGTCCGCGCGTCCGGGAAGAGGGCGCCGTCGATGATCTCCGCCCAGTGCAACAGCTCGGCGAGCTCGCGGTCGTCGAAGCCGAACTTCTCTCGCGCGACGCCGCACAGGAACCGGGTGCAGCTCTTGGCGTTCGGGTCGTGGAACTTGTGCCCGCTCCGGTCCGCCCGGAAGTGCTCCTCTTCGCCCGGGTTGGGAAAGGCCGAGACGTGGTGGTCGAACCACCAGGTGAGCTTGGGCGAGGTGGAGTAGCGGAAGTCGACCATGGCGTTTTCGTCGCCGTCGAACAGCCGCTCGTCGAGCGCGCCGCCGCCCTTGTGCGACAGCCCCTGGAAAGAGAACGACGCGCCCGGGTCGACGCGCTCGCGGTAGAAGCGCGTGAAGATCGCCGCGCTGGCCGCGCCGTCGAAGCAGGCGTCGTGGTAGAGCACCTTGACTCGCATCCTCGGAGGGCCTCCTCGCCCTGATGCTCCATCTCGTGGGGTATCCAGCGTTGCAAAAGTGCGCCGGCGGCTCAAGGGTCGGGGCGACGGCCCCCGGTAGAGCGAAGGCCGGCTGTGCCGATCCCGAGCGGACCGAAAGTACTTCTGTAACGCTCCATAAAGGCCCGTAAGCTATGCGGGTCCGGGCGACGCGTCAACGCAGCCGGCGCTCGGCCCGCCGAAGGCCATCGACCAACTGCCCGCGGCCGACCCTTCCCTCGGTCTTCTCCAGGACGGCGAGCATCAGCTCTGTGAGGGTGCGGGACAGGAGGATCATCGCGTCGTACGAGGCCCCGGGGGAGGCGTAGGCGCGCCAGCGCTCGTTGCGCATGAACTCGTCGATGCGCTCGAATTCGCGCTCGAGCTCCAGGCGCGCCAGCAGGAATGCGGCCTCGTAGACCTTCCTGTCGGGGCGCGGCGCGCCAGGGGCGAGCAGGGGGGCGAAGCGCGCGGCGTCCTCGGCCGAGGCGAAGGACGCGAGCGCCAGCGGCCAGCGCTCGAGCTCCTCGGCGACGACCTTGGAAAGCTCCTCCACCAGGTGCTCGGTCAGCGGCACCGGCTTGAGCTCGTACAAAAAGTCCCAGCGCCCGGGCATGGATTTCAAGGGCTCACGAGGTGCGGCCCGCCCTGGTCGCCGGGGCCGTCAGGGGCCGCCTGGAGGCGGGTCGCGTCCGGCGCCTTCAGGCCCAGGGCCAGCTCCCGCCGCACCACCTCGTAGACGCTGCGCTTGAGCAAAAAGTCCGAGTGCCCGACGTCGGGGACCTCCACGTTGAAGAGGTTGGGGAGGTTGCGCGTCTCGAGGATGGCGCAGGGGAAGGGGCTCGCCCGGTCGGCCTTGGAGTAGACAGACACGAGCCGCGTGGTGCGCGGGAACGTGCCGATCTTGAGGCTGCGGATGAACGGGCTCATGGGAGTCATCTGCCAGACCGAGCGCGCGACCAGGCCCAAGGTCATGACGCCCAGGTAAGCCGTGGGGGTGCCGTGATGCGGCGTCCCCAGCGTGATGAGCGTGCGCACCCGCTGGTGGCCGCCCAGGCGCTTGACGTAGTAGCGCCCGATGAGCCCGCCCTTGGAGTGCCCGATGATGGAGAGCGGGCCGAGCTGGTAGCGCGCGTAAAGGCGCTCGACCTTCTCGCGGACGAACTCGGCGCAGTCGTCGATGCTGCGGGTATTGAAGAGGTCGAAAAGGCCGCCCAGGTTGATGGACCAGACGCAGTACCCATCGCGCCGGAGCCGGCTCTCGAAGACGTTGAAGACCCGCCGGGTGCCCATGAAGCCATAGAGCAGGAGCACGGGCTGCCGGCAGTCGGTGAAGTCGCTGCGCCGCACCACCTGGTTGCTCGAACGCACGGTCTCCACGTAGCCCTTCATCAGGGCGAGCCGGCGCTGGACGTAGGCGGTGAAGACCAGGGGTCTCATTGGCTCTTAATTAAGGCGGATCCTACGGGAGGCCGACGGCGAGCGCCAGGGCGGTGAGCGCTCGCCACCCCGGCATCGCCCACGCCGGCGTCGCCGCGGGCCCGAGCGCGGCTTGGGCTCGGCCAAGGTGCCCACTTCGAAATCGGGAGGCGGAAGACCTGGCTCTCCCGACTGCACTATGCTTGGGCGAGTCATTCCCCATCTCCGGAGTCCCCCATGTCGTTGGCTCGAGCTCTGGCAGTGGCCGCGCTGCTCGTCTTCGCGGCCCAGGCGCGCGCGGACGAGACTGTGCGCTTGGGCAACCTCAAGTTCGCCCATTACGGCGCGGTCTCGTACATGAAGGAGCATTGCAAGAAGTTCGGCCTCGACGTGCGGGAGGTCGTCTTTCCGAAGGGCATCGACATCTTTCCCGCCATCGTGAAGGGCGAGGTCGACGTGGCGGCCAGCGCCGCCGACGCGGCCATCGCCAACCGGGCGGGCGGCGGCCAGGTCTTCGTGGTGGCCGGCTTCGCCAAGGGCGGCGCGCGGCTCTTGGGGCGGTCCGACCTGGACCTCCGGTCGGTCGCCGACCTCAAAGGGAAGAAGGTGGGCGTGGCGCGCGGAGGCGCTCAGGAGCTTCTACTCCTCGCCGAGCTCTCGAAGGCGGGGCTCACCTGGTCGGACCGGCCCGGCAAGGACGTGCAGCTCGTGTATTTGCCGTTCGCCGACTTGAACCAGGCGCTAATGCAGAAGCAGGTGGACGCGATGTGCCAGTCGGAGCCGCAGTCCTCGCAGGCCATCCACAAGGGCTTCGGCAAGGAGATCCTCAAGCCCTACGACACGCCCCTCGGCGAGCCGGTGCGCGTGCTGGTGATGACCGAGAAGCTCTACCGCGAGCGGCCGGCGGTGGCGGCGAAGGTCGTGGAGTGCTTCGTCGACGCCACCCGGACCTTCCTGGCCGACCCCGCGCTCGCCGAGAAGTACGTGCGCG
The DNA here is from genome assembly GCA_963772225.1 of uncultured delta proteobacterium. Taxonomy (GTDB): domain Bacteria; phylum Myxococcota; class Myxococcia; order Myxococcales; family UBA5297; genus CAVYWD01. Next base: position 451,556 of record CAVYWD010000004.1, read on the forward strand.
AGCAGATGTTCAAGGGTCAGATCTCGAGCGAGGACTACCGCGACGCCCTGTCCAACTCGCCGTTCACCTACGACGTCACCGCCGAGCACATCCAGCTCACCACCGACCTCATGGCGAAGTACGGCGTGGGCAAGATGGCCGCGCCGCCCAAGGCCGCCGACTGGGTGAAGCTCGATCTCCTGCGAGCGGCGAAGGCCAAGCTGGGCGTTCAGGAAGGCAAGGCGCCGTGAAGCGGGCCTTGCGCCTAAGCCGCTCGCTCATCGTCCCGGCCGCCGTGTTGGCCGTCTGGGAGGGCCTCTGCCGCGCCGGCGCCGTCTCGCCGCTGGTGCTGCCGGCGCCGTCTCAGGTCCTGCTGCGTCTCATCGCCTACGCCAAGCCCGTGGACCCCTACGACCCGGCGCAGCAGAGCTACCTCGCCTGGGCGGTGTCGGGGGAGCTGCCGCAGGACGCCGTCTCCAGCTTGGCGAGGGTGCTGGGCGGCTTCGCGCTGGGGGCGGGTTTGGCGCTGCCGCTGGGGCTCCTGATGGGCGCGCGGCCGCTCGCCTACGAGCTCTTCAACCCCATTTTGCAGATCCTGCGGCCCATCCCGCCCATCGCGTACATCCCGCTCGCGATCCTCTGGTTCGGGCTCGGCAATCCGCCGGCGCTGTTCCTCATCGCGCTCGGCGCCTTCTTCCCGGTGCTGATGAATACCATCGCGGGGGTGCGCAGCGTCGACGGCATCTACGTGCGCGCGGCGCGCAACCTGGGCGCCTCGCAGTGGACGCTCTTTCGGCGCGTGATGGTGCCCGCGGCCATGCCGTACATCCTCACCGGGGTTCGCGTGGGCATCGGCGTGGCGTTCATCGTGGTCATCGTCGCGGAGATGATCGCGGTGAGCTCCGGGCTCGGCTACCGCATCCTCGAAGCCCGCGAGTACTTCTGGTCGGACAAGATCATCGCGGGGATGATCAGCATCGGCCTGGCGGGGCTGGGCATCGACGTGGTGATGAACCGCCTCAACGCCTGGCTGCTCCGGTGGCATCGCGGGCTGGAGCCATGAGCGCGGGCGGCCGCGCCGAGGGCTTCCAAGGAGAAAGGACGATGGAAAACGCCGCGCCCGGTCGCGCGAGCGGCTCGCCTTCGCCGGGCCTTGCGCCCGCGCAGATCGTCGCCCGCGACGTCCAGAAGGTCTTTCGGGCCGAAGGTCGCGAGCTCCAGGTCCTGAAGGACGTCTCGCTCAGCGTCGGCGCGGGGGAGTTCGTGTGCCTCCTCGGGCCGTCGGGTTGCGGCAAGTCCACGCTCCTCAACGCGGTGGCCGGCTTCTCTTTGCCGAGCGCGGGCGAGCTGACGGTGGCGGGCCGGGCGGTGACCGCGCCCGGGCCCGACCGCGGCATGGTGTTCCAGGAGTACGCCCTGTTCCCCTGGATGACGGTGCAGGCGAACGTGGCTTTCGGCCTGGAGATCAAGCGGCTCCCGAGAAGGGAGATCGAGTCCCGCGTGGAGGCGCTCTTGCGCAAGCTCCACCTCTGGGACTTTCGCGCCCGCTTCCCCAAGGACCTCTCCGGCGGCATGCGCCAGCGCGTGGCCATCGCCCGGGTGCTGGCGCTCGACCCGCCCATTCTCCTGATGGACGAGCCCTTCGGCGCCCTCGACGCGCTCACGCGGCGAAGCCTCCAGGACGAGCTCTTGCGCATCTGGTCCGAGTCGAGGAAGACGGTGCTGTTCGTCACCCATAGCATCGAGGAGTCCATCTACCTCGCGGACCGCATCGCCGTGATGACCTACCGGCCCGGTCGCATCAAGCGCGACGAGCGGATCGCGCTGCCGAGGCCGCGCAATCCGTCGTCGCCCGAATTCAACGAGCTCAAGCGCGAGCTGGGCCTGCTCGTCATGGAGGAGCAGCAGCGGCATCAGGCGGAGGAGCTGAACCTGCCTTCGGGGTCGACCGGGGACTAGCATCCTGCGAGTTCCCCGGCTTCGCCGGGGAATACTTCGTCATCGCTCCGAAGACTCCTTGCCGCCTTCGCCCCACCCGCTGCGCGCGAGGCGCCTTGCGCGCGGCAAAGCGCACCCGAGCTCCTTGTCGGAGCCTTTCAGTGCGGCATGGCGCTCCTCACCGCATCGGCCACCTGCTCGCGAAGGACCTGTCCGACGTTCTCGCGGATGGTCTCGCCGACGCGCTCGCGCACGGCATCCGCCAGGCGCTCGGAATCGACGGGGGGCTGCTGCGCCGCGGGCCCGGCGGCTCGGAGCGCCTCGCCGACGCGCTGGCGCACCGCTTCGCCGATGCGGTCGCGCATCGACTCGCCCAGCTTCTCGCGGATGGATTCCGCCAGCCGCTCGCGAACGTGCCGCGCAATCCGGTCGACGTCGAGGCCCTGCGGCCCCGGCTGGGTCTGCCTCAGGGCGCTGCGCAGCGCCTCGCTCAGGCGCTCGCGGACGGCTTCCTGGGCGCGCTCGCGGACCTTCTCCACCACGCGCTCGCGAAGGCCGTCGCGCAGCCGCTCTTCGAGGTGGGCGGCGAAGTGCTCGACTTCGGGACTGGCGAAGCCCGTCCCGGGTTGCGCCATGGGGCCCATCTGCGCCTCCGCGTAGGCGGCCTTCAGCGCCTCGGCGAGCCGCTCCCGGAGCACGTCGCCGAGCCGCTCCCGAACCGTCTCGGTGACGCGCTCGCGGATGGCCTCGTGCAGCCGGTCCCTGAGGTGCGCCGAGAGGCGCTCTGGGTCGATGCCGGCGAAGCCGATTTGCGTCCACTGCTGCGCGAGCGACGCGCGCAGCGCTTCGCCAAGGTGCTCACGGATCGCCTCCCCAACGCGCTCCCGAATCGCCTCCCCGATTCGCTCGCGGACGGCCTCTTCGACACGGCCGCGGATGGACTCCGCGATCCGGTCCGTCACCGCTCCGCCGTAATACCCTGGCCCGCTCGTGTACTGCCACTGGGCGCTCGCTTCCATGCGTTCTCCCTTCTTGGCGCGAAGGTACCGCGCCGATCGACCCGTGGAGTCGGCCGCGGGATCGCGGCTTCCCCGAGGTGGCGCAGAACGTGCGGTGGGAGGTTCCGTCGGGCAAGGCGCCCCAATCAGAGGTGGGGCCCGAGGCCGGACTCATCCCGACGAGCTTCACTCCGCGTGGGACGGCTCGCTGCTCACCCCAGGGTCTCTCCGAGTCCCGAGAGGAGGAGGGCTCCCCGAAAGCGCGGGGCGTACCGCGCGCCGAGAATCGCGCCGTTGGAGAGGCCGACGAGACAGAGCTGTCCGCGGTCTGCGCGTGCCGGCTGCTGGGCGAGGGTGCGCTCGACGACCGAGCGCCCGCGCTCGCCGTCCCAGCCCGCAGCGGCGTCGAGCGCGGGAGCGACGATGATCACGTCCGGGGAGGTGATCGCGCATCGCGAGAAGGTTCGCCGACGAGAGGCCTCCGAACCCGTGGAGGAAGACGACGCATGGGCGAAGATCGCTGCCGGGTGGCTCGACGACGATTCGGCGCAAGGTCCCTTCGGCGCTGAAGAGGAGCAGGGAAAGAGCGGCCGAGCGCGCTTTCCCAAGCTCGGCGCCGGAGCGCGCGCACGCGCCGGCGAGCTTGCGGCGCTGCGGGTAGCGCGAGCGCGCTTCGAGCCTAGCTTTCAAGGGCGATGTCGAGCGCCCGCGATCCCTTGCTTCAAGAATCCATGCAGGTGGCCGAGGCCTCGCGCGAGCGCGCTTGGACTTACGCGAGCTTCCTGCGCGAGCTGTTCTTAGGGCGGCTCCGACTGGATCTCGTCGACCCTTATCCGCGGCCCGCGCCGCCCAGGGACGAGTTCCAGCGCTTCTACCGGCGCCTCGAGCGCCTGCTGCGCGAGTTGGACCCCGCGGGCATCGACGAGAGCGGCGAATACCCCGAGCGCGCCCTTTCAGAGCTCAAGGACATGGGGGCGTTCGGCATGAAGATCCCGCCGGAATATGGCGGCCTGGGGCTCAGCCAGCGCGAATACGGCCAGGTGATGCAGCTCTTGGGCAGCGTCGACGGAAACCTCACGGCGCTGCTCTCGGCGCACCAATCCATCGGGGTCCCGCGGCCGCTGGAGCTCTTCGGCACCGAGGCCCAGCGCCGCGAGTATCTACCCCGGTGCGCGCGCGGCGAGATCAGCGCCTTTGCTTTGACCGAGACCGAGGTGGGCAGTGACCCGGCAAGGCTCGCCACTACCGCCGAGCCCACGCCGGACGGGCGCTTCTTCGTTCTCAACGGCGCGAAGCTCTGGTGCACGAACGGCACTCTGGCCTCGCTGCTCGTGGTCATGGCCAGAAACCCTCGCACCGAGGCGATCAGCGCGTTCGTCGTCGAGACCGCGTGGCCGGGGGTCACGGTGGCGCACCGCTGTCGGTTCATGGGCCTGCGCGCTCTGGCCAACGGGGAGATCACCTTCCGCTCAGTGCGCGTGCCGCGCGAGAACCTCATCGGCGAGGAGGGCCGCGGCCTCAGAATCGCCCTGACCACGCTCAACACCGGCCGGCTCTCGCTGCCGGCCGCCAGCGTCGGCACCTCGAAGTTGTGCCTGGAGGTCTGCCGGAAGTGGTCGCAGGCGCGGGTGCAGTGGGGTGCGCCCATCGGCCACCACGAGGTCATCGCGCACAAGCTCACGGAGATGGCCGCGACCGTCTTCGCCATGGAGAGCGTCGCCGAGCTGGTGGCGGCCATGGCCGACCGCGGCGACCTCGACATTCGGCTCGAGGCCGCGGCGGCCAAGGAATGGAACACCACCCGCGGCTGGGAGATTTTGGACAACGCAATGCAGATCCGCGGCGGCCGGGGCTTCGAGACCGAGCGCTCGCTCGCCGCCCGCGGGGAGCTGCCGGTGGGAATCGAGCGGGCGCTGCGCGACTCGCGCATCAACCGCATCTTCGAGGGCTCGAGCGAGGTCATGCACCTGTTCATGGCCCGCGAGGCGGTGGACAAGCATCTCTCGGTCGCGGGGGCGCTCATCGATCCGCGATGCCGCTCGCGCGAGAAGGCCGCCGCCGTGCCGCGCGCCGCCGGCTTCTACGGGCGCTGGTACCCCGGGCTCTGGGCGGGCTGGGGCCGCTGGCCGCGCTTCCGGCGATTCGGCGCGCTCGCGGGCCACCTGCGCTTCGTGGAGCGAAAGAGCCGCAAGCTGGCGCGCGAGGTCTTCCACGCCATGGCGGTGTACCGGGGCGCGACCCAGCGCAAGCAGGCGTACCTGTTTCGCCTGGTGGACATCGCCGACGAGCTCTTCGCGATGGCCGCGTCGGTGAGCCGCGCGAGAATGCTCGCGCAGACGGGGGCCGCCGAGGCGAAAGAGGCGACCGCGCTCGCCGACACCTTCTGCCGCCAGCGGCGCCGAAGGGTACGCGAGCTCTTCCGCGCCCTTTGGCACAACGACGATCGCCCGATGTACCAGGTGGGCCGCGCGGTCTCCGAGGGGCGGTACGCCTGGCTCGAGAGAGGCATCCTCGGGCTCGGCGTGGAGGCAGACGCCCTGCGCCCGCCGAGCGTCGCCGAGGTCCTGGAGGGCGGGCCCGTGGCGGTCCCTGCCCAGGTCCCCGCGCGCGGCGGCGCATCCCCCGCGGTCGAGGTGAGCGCCGGGCGCGGCCTCGACGGGCCCCGGAGCGCCCGGGCGAGCCCGGCGGAGCCGCCGGGCCCGAGCGGCCACTGAAGCGAGGCGGTGGGCCGCGGTCGCCAATTCGGGCCTGGCCGTTCGAACCCTTTCATTCGAATTCGGCGCTTCGCGCGATAATCACGCCGGCCCCCTCGTCAAGCGGCGGCCGGATTCGCCGCGCGTTTGACAACACGCCTCCGTTTCTTACGTTGCTCTCGGTCAATGAATGAGGGACGCCGGAGCGGCGGCAAGAGCTCGAGGCGTCCAAAAGGAGAAAAGGTCATGGCACTCGCTCGATGGGAACCCTTTCGCGAAATCTCCCGGATGCAGGACGAGGTGAATCGCTTCTTCGACGAGCGCGGCTGGAGGTTCCGGGACTCGAGCAATGAAGAGCTCGGCTCGGCGTTCATGCCGGCGGTGAACGTCTACGAGGACCCGGAGGGGCTGGAGCTGACCGCGGAGGTCCCCGGCCTGGAGCCCAAGGACGTGGACCTGCGCATCGAGAACGGCGTCATGACCCTGCGCGGCGAGCGGAAGCTGGAGCGCGAGGATCACAAAGAGAATTACCTGCGCGTCGAGCGCTCCTACGGCACCTTCATGCGCTCGTTCACGCTGCCGCCCACGGTCGACGGCGAGAAGGTGAAGGCGGAGTACAAGAACGGCGTCTTGCGCGTGCAGCTGCCCAAGCGCGAGGAGGCGAAGCCGCGGGCCATCAAGGTGAAGGTCGAATAACAAATCATTCGGCCGGTCCATCCGCCGGCGGGGGATCGCCTCGAAAGGGCGGTCCCCCGTCGCCTCTTGTGCGGGCTTCGAAATGCAAATCGAGTTGGGGCTGGGGAGAAATTTAAGCGGCGCTCGCGACGCGATGTCCGCGTCCTCTGCGCGAAGGATGCCGGCATTTTCGCATGCGCGCCTCCTCGCGGGGCGCCGTGCGAGCAACGGGCCAAAGGAGAAATCACCGGTCTTCGCGGGCGCGCGCCCCGCCCACCGGCTATCGTTGGGCGATGCGATGGACGGCGACCCACCTGGGCACTGCGACGATGCTCCTGGAGGTCGGCCCTTTCCGGTTGCTCACGGACCCGGTCTTCGACCCGCCGGGCGCGACCTACAGCGTGCTCAACCTGGCGCGGTATCGGAGCCTCGAGCCGCCGCTGCGCCCGCCCGACCTCGGGCGCCTGGACGCGGTGCTCTTGAGCCACGACCAGCACGGGGACAACCTCGACGGCGAGGGGCTCGCGGCCGCGCGCACGGCCGGGAAGATCCTCACGACTCGGGCGGGCGCGCAAAGGCTGGGCGGCGCCGCGGTCGGGCTTCAGCCCTGGGAGGCGCACGAGCTCACGTCGCCGGACGGCGCGAAGCTGCGCATCACTGCGACGCCTGCGCGCCACGGGCCCAAGGGGCTCGCCCTGCTGGCCGGGCCTGTCGTCGGCTTCGCGCTGGAGGCTTCGGGCGAGCCCGCCGGCGCGGTCTGGATCAGCGGCGATACGGTGCTCTTCGAGGGCGCCCGCGAGGTGGCCCGGCGCTTTCGCGTCGGCTCGGCATTTCTGCATCTGGGGCGCGCCACGCTTCGGCCGACCTGGCCCGCCCATTACACCCTCACCGCGCGGGAGGCGGTGGCGATGGCGCAGCTCTTGGGGGACGCCGACATCTGCCCCATCCACTTCGAGGGATGGTCCCACTTCCGAGAGGGGCGAGCCGACGTGGAGCGCGAATTCGCGCGCCAGGGCCTTCAATCGCGGCTGCGCTGGCTGCCGCGGGGGCAGGCTTCGAAGATCCGCGCCTGAGAGCGCGTGCGAAGGTCAGGCGGCTTCCGGGCGAGTCCGAGCTTTGGTCTTGGGCGCCTCGGCGGGTCTGGCCGGCTCCGCCGGCCCTGAGATGGGCAGTCCTTCGGCGAGGATCTCGCCGGGTTCGATCGGCCGCACGGCGCGTGCCGGCCTGCCCAGCGCGAGGACTCCGGGCGGGAAGGGTCCCCACCACGAGGCTCCCTGCTCCGACCACCGAACCCGTGCCGACCCGCGCCCCGGGCAGGACGGTGACCCCCGCGCCGATCCAGGCGCCGTCTTCGATGACCACGGGCGCGGGGACGACTGGGCCGGCGCGCCGCTCCTTGGGGCCAATGGCGTGATCCGCCGTGACGATCACGACGTGGTGTCCGAGGGTCACGCCGTTGCCGATGGTGATGTCGCTCGTCAGGTCGGCGAAGATCGGCGAGTTCAGCCAGCAATCCGAGCCGATGGTCAGCCGCGAAGTGATGTCGCCGGGGCCGATCAGCTCGAGGCGCCCCGCGATCAGCGAGCGAGGGCCGATGGAGATGCCGGACGCGCGGTACAGCGCGGTCCGCACCCGCTGAAACGAGAGCGGGGGCAGCGCCCGCGCGAGGACGTCGGTGACCTGAAACCGGGGATGCAGCGACTGGATCTCTTCGCCCAAGACCGACAGGGCGTGTGAGACGTCGAAGCGCTTGTTCCAAGGGTCGGGCATGGGACTCTTCGAGAAGGTGGTTCGTCCGAGGTGCGCAAGCTCGCCGCAGGATGTTCGGCTCTCAGCGTAGAACGAGGCCGATGTCGTATAGGTTCCAGCCGGGCGACCCAAAGGTTAATCTCGACCGTGGCGGCGATTCAATTGGGCGGCCCCTTTCATCTTTGTCGATTTCGCGACAAGGCGGCGGTCCGGTGGAATTCTGACGGGTTATCGACCGCTTGGGAGCTGGCGGCCGGCGCTGCGGGAGGTTCCCTTTGAAGCGCGCCGGCCTCGCGGGCGCCCGCCCGATCGCCTTGAGCTGGTTCGCCGCCGCCGCGTTGCTCCCTTCCGCCGCGCTCGCCGATGCCCCTGGGCACGGGGTGCTGGCGCCCGTCGCGGGCGCGCTGGCCCTCATCCTGCTCTGCGCCAAGCTCGGCGGCGACCTGGCGTCCCGGGTCGGCCAGCCTGCGGTGCTCGGGGAGCTCCTCGCGGGCGTGGCGCTGGGCAACCTGAAGCTGGCGGGCTTCGCCGGCCTGGAGTTCATCAAGGCCGACCCTTCCATCGACCTGCTCGCGCAGCTCGGCGTGGTGCTGCTCCTGTTCGAGGTAGGTCTCGAGTCCACGGTGCCGCAGATGCTCCAGGTGGGCGCCGCGTCGCTGCGGGTCGCCACGCTGGGCGTCATCGCGCCGATGCTCCTCGGATTCGCGGTGGGCCGATGGCTGCTGCCGCACGCGCCCTGGCAGGCCCACCTCTTCCTCGGGGCCACGCTGAGCGCCACCAGCGTGGGCATCACCGCGCGCGTCCTCCAGGACCTGGGGCGTTCGCAGAGCCGCGAGGCGCGCGTCATCCTGGGCGCGGCGGTCCTCGACGATATCCTGGGCCTGGTCGTGCTGGCCGTGGTGGGCGGGATCATCTCCGCGGCCGACCGGGGCGGCTCGGTCTCCCTCGTCTCGATCGGGGCCATCGTGGGCAAGGCGGCGGCGTTCCTCGTCGGCTCGCTCGCGCTGGGGGTAGCGCTCTCGAGGCGGCTGTTCCATCTCGCGTCGAAGCTTCAGGCCCGCCATGTTCTGTTGGCCGTGGGGCTGGCGTTCTGCTTCCTGCTGTCCTGGCTGTCGGGCGCCATCGGGCTCGCGCCGATCGTCGGGGCCTTCGCCGCCGGGCTCATCCTCGAGGACGTGCACTACCGCGACTTCGTCGGCCGGGGAGAGCCGTCGCTCGACGAGCTCGTGCGCCCCATCGTCGGGTTCCTGGCGCCGGTGTTCTTCGTGGTCATGGGCATGCGGACGGACCTCTCGGCCTTCGCTCGGCCGGGCGCGCCGGCGCTGGCGGTGGCGCTGACGGCAGCCGCCATCGCCGGCAAGCTCGCCTGCTCGGCGGGGGTTTTCGGGCGCTCGGTCGATCGCCTATCGGTGGGCATCGGGATGATTCCCCGCGGCGAGGTGGGGCTGATCTTCGCGAACCTCGGCCTGCAGCTCTCGGTGCGCGGCGTCCCGATGATCGACCCGGTCACCTACTCGGCCATCGTCGCCATGGTGATCGCCACGACCCTGGTGGCGCCGCCGGCGCTCAAGTGGAGCCTGAAGCGGGGCGAGCGCCGGCGCGGGTGAAGGCGCCCCTCGGCGGGTTCTCTCTCGCGCGCGACCTCAGGTTATCGTGTCCTTGAAGAAGCACATCGAGCGCGCGCAGGCGACGAATCCATGACCGGGCGTCTTCGAGCCGAAGCCCTTCAGAACCCCATCGCGGCGGGCGCGCTGCTCGCCGTCCTCTCCGCCGCGGCGTTCGGCGTGGTCACGCCGTTCATCCAGCGCTTCGGCCAGGGCGTCGGCCCCTTCGCCACCGCGTGCGTCCTCTACCTGGGCGCGGCGCTCGGCACGCTGCGCGGCCGTCGGGTGGGCTCGTCGCCAGAGCCGCGCCTGGGCCGGGACCACCTTCCTCGCCTGCTCATGGTGGCGCTCTTCGGAGCGGCGCTCGCCCCGGCGCTGTTCGCGTGGGGGCTCCAGCGAGTGCCCGCGACCTTCGCCTCGCTCCTCCTGAACGCCGAGGCCGTCTTCACGCTGGCCCTGGCGGCGCTCGTCCATCGCGAGCACGTCGGGCGCCGGGCCGCGGCGGCGGCGCTGCTCATGGTCGGAGGCGGCGCCGCGGCGGTCGCGGGCTCGGCCGAGCTCGCAACTGGCAGCGCCCTCGGAGCCGCCGCTGTCGTCGCCGCGGTCTCGTGCTGGTCCCTGGACAACGTCCTCGCGCGGAGCCTGGCGGAGCTCGACCCGACCTCGGTGGTGCGCGGCAAGGCGCTCTTGGGCGCGGCGTTGACCTTGGCCCTCGCCCTCGCGCGGGGCGAGCCTTCTCCTGCGGCGGCGCCACTCGCGGGCCTCATCGCCTGCGGCGCCACCGGGTACGGGCTGAGCCTGCGCCTGTACCTCATGGCGCAGCGGCGGATCGGCGCCGGGCGGACCGGGTCGGTCTTCGCGCTGGCGCCCTTCCTGGGCGCCGCCGCCGCGGCGGTCCTGGGCGACAGAGCTCAAGGCTCGCCGCTGCTCGTTTCCGGAGGCCTCTTCGCGGCAGGCGTCTTGCTCCACCTCACGGAGAAGCACGAGCACGTCCACGTTCACGACGCGCTCGAGCACGACCACGCTCACCGCCACGACGACGGCCATCACCTTCACGCCCACGCCGCAAAGCCCGAAGGCGCGCACTCGCATCCGCACCGGCACGAGGCGAGCGCGCACGCCCATCCGCACGGGCCCGACCTTCACCACGCGGGCCACAGGCACTGAGCCGCGCCGCTCTGGCGCTCAGGTGCAGAACCGCACCACGACCTCCCAGAGCGCCCGCGCTCCCCGCTGGAATCCTTCGACGGGGATTCGCTCGTCGCGCCCGTGGATGAGGTCCGCGAAGGCCGCGGTCGCGCCCTCGGGAAAGAAGACCGGCGTGAACCCGTAGCACGTGGTCCCGAGGCGGGCGAAGTGGCTCGCGTCGGTGAAACCCGGGACGAGGCAGGGGAACGGGATCGCCTCCGGGTCCGCCGAGCGCAGGGCGTCGCACAGGAGCGCGAAGAGCGGCGTATCGGGCGAGGCCTCGACCGGCGCGAGCTCCCTCTGGACCTCGAAGGTGATGGCCGGGTCGTCGACCACGTCGGCGAGCTGGCGCAAAAGAATCCGCCGAGGTCTGGCCCGGCAAGAACCGGCCGTCGATGGACGCGAAGGCCTCCGAGGGGATGACGTTGGGCGAGCGGCCCGCTTGGAGCCCCACCGGCGAAGCCGTGTTGCGCAGCAACGCGTCGAGCGACCGCCGGGCTTTCGGGTCGGAAACGAGGCTCTCGAGCAGCGCGTCGGCGAGGGACGGGCGCTCCATCAAGCGGAGCCCCAAGCTCGACGGGAAGCCGAGCGCGCCGCCGAAGGCGCGCAGCACGCGCTTGGCCGCGGGCGTCACCCGCGCCGGGAGCGGCTTGTTGCCCAGGCGCATGAGCGCGCGCGCGAGCCTCAAGGTGGCGTTGTCCTCGCGCGGCATGGAGCCGTGGGCCTCAGGGCCGCGGGCCTTCATCTGGAGCCAGGCGGCGCCCTTCTGCGCGACTTGGATGGGGTAGAGGCGCTTCGTGCCAAATCGAAACGTGAAGCCGCCCGCCTCGCCCAGCGCCCACTCGGCGCGGACCTTGTCCGGGTGCTGGTCGACCAGGAACTGGGAGCCGCGCTCACAGCCCAGCTCCTCGTCGGCGACGGCGGCGAAGACGACGTCCCGCTTCAGCTTCAACCCCGACCGCTTCAGCGCGCCGACCACGGCGGCGCAGGCGGCGACGTGGTTCTTCATGTCCAGCGCGCCGCGGCCGTAGAGCCAGCCGTCGTCGACGTGCGCCGCGAAGGGCGGGTGCTTCCACTCGGCGGCGTCGGCCGGGACGACGTCCAGGTGGCCGGTCAACAGCAACGGGCCCCCGGCGGTGCCGTCGCCCGGGAGCCGCGCGACCAGGTTCGAGCGCCCGGGCGCCGAGGCGAGGAGCTCGGAGGAGACGCCGTCTTCCGCCAGCCGGTCGGCCAAAAGCTGGGCCGCCGTCGCTTCTCCGCCGGGCGGGTTCGAGGTGTCGACGCGCAGGAGCTCCTGGAGCAGCGCCAGCGCCCGGTCTCCCAGCCCGGAATCCTGCGGCACCGCGGTCGCCATGCTCCTCCTCCAGCTCTCCCGCGGCGCGGGCGAAAAGGCCCGCCCAACGCTGCCAGGAGCGGGTCCGAAGGACTGTAGCTGAAGCCCTACGGCGCGCCAGGAGGTTTCGCTTGCCGGCGCGCGCGCCTTCCCGTATTGGCCAAGGCATGAACCTCTTGGAAGCGCTCGTCCTCGGTATCGTCCAGGGCATCACCGAGTTTCTGCCCATCAGCTCCACTGCGCACCTGCGCATTGTCCCGGCGCTGCTCGGCTGGGGCGACCCGGGCGCCGCCTACTCGGCCATCATCCAGCTCGGCACGACCGCGGCGGTCATCGGCTACTTCGCGAAGGACATCGGCCGCGTGGCGGCGGCGTTCTTCTCGGCGCTCGGGCGCCGCGAGCCGTTCTCCACGCCCGACGCGCGGCTGGGCTGGGCGGTGATCATCGGCACCGTCCCGGTCGCGGTCCTGGGCCTCGCGTTCAAGAAGGCGGTGGAGAACGAGCTCCGCTCGCTCTACGTCATCGCCTTCGCGGCCATCGGCCTGGCGGTGGTGCTCTTCATCGCCGAGCGGGTGGCCCGCCATCGCCGGACGCTCGTCGAGGTCACGCCGGTCGACGGCATCGCGGTCGGCTTCGCCCAGGCCGTGGCGCTCATCCCGGGGGCGAGCCGGTCGGGCGTGACGCTCACGGGCGGCCTCCTCATGGGCTTCACGCGGGAGGCGGCGGCGCGCCTCTCGTTCCTGCTCTCCATCCCGGCCACGACGGCCGCGGGCCTCTTCGAGCTGCGCCACGTCCTGCACGCGGCGAAGGGGGGAGAGGTGCTCGCGCCGCTCCCCCTGGCGGTGGGCACGGCGGCGTCGTTCGTCTTCGGCTGGATGGCCATCGCCGGGCTCTTGCGGTTCCTGCAGACGCGGACCACCCTGGTCTTCGTCGTCTATCGGGTCGCGCTGGGCGTCGGCCTCCTTTTGCTCCTGCACTTCGGTCTCCTCGCGCCATGAGTCGCGCCGGCCTCTTCGACGAGCTGCGCTCGGCGCTCGCGGCGAAGGAGCCGCGGCGGCTGGGCGAGCTCCTGAGCGGGGTCCGGCGGGCGAGCGTGCTGGTGCCGCTCTTCGAGGCGGGAGGGGCTCCGCATCTGCTTCTCCTCAAGCGGCCCGACGGCGACTACCGGCACGCGGGCCAAATCGCCTTCCCTGGCGGCAAGCGCGACGGCGAGGAGACGGCGCTGGAGTGCGCGCTCCGCGAGGCGAACGAGGAGGTGGGGCTCGCGCGCCAGGACGTGGAGCTCCTGGGCGAGCTCGACGAGTACGACACGGTGGTGACCGGGTTCCGGGTGAGCCCCGTCGTCGGGGTCATCCCGCATCCGTACGCGTTCAAGCCGGACCCGTTCGAGGTCGAGCGGCTCATCACGGTGCCGCTCGTCCGGTTGCTCGACCCGTCGATCTTCCGGGAGGAGGGCCGGAGCGCGCTCGGGCGGATGTGGCCCGTCTATTATTATCGCGTCGGCGACGACGTGATCTGGGGGGTCACCGGCGGCATTCTCACGCCGCTTCTGGAAATGATTCGCGCGCTGCCGTCGTGCCCGCGGGGGTGACGGAAGCGCGGCTTCGGCGAGGCGCGCCGCCTTACAACTGAGAACCATGGACCTGTTCGTCAAAGCGCTGGCTTCGCCTCCCTTCGGAGAGAACACCTACGTCGCGGCCGATCTCGAGACGCGCAAGGCGCTCCTCGTCGACCCGGGCGGCGACCTGAGCCCGCTCGAGGACGTCCTTTCCCGCGAGCGGCTCGAGCCGGTCGCCATCGTCGCCACGCACGCGCACATTGACCACGTCGCCGGCGTCGCGGCCGCGAAGGCGCGCTTTCAGGTCCCGTTCTGGCTCCACGAGGCCGACGCCCAGTGGCTCGAGGGGTTGGACCTGCAGGCCATGATGTTCGGCTTTCCGCGCGGCGAGACCCCGAGCGTCGACCGCTGGCTCAAGGGCGGAGACGCCGTCGCGCTCGGGGCGCAGTCGGGGCTGGTGATCCACGCGCCCGGCCACACCCCGGGCGGAATCTGCCTCTACTTCGCTGGGGCGGGGGTGCTCTTCACCGGCGACACGCTCTTCGCGAACTCGGTGGGCCGGACCGACTTGCCCGGCGGCTCGCTCCCGGACCTGGTGACCTCGCTCCGCTCGCGGATCTATCCGCTGGGGGACGACGTGGTCTTCTACCCCGGTCACGGCCCTGCCGGCCGGCTCGGGGACGAGCGCGTCGGCAATCCGTTCATCGCCGGGGAGTGAGGGCGGCGAGAGAGGGCAGGCCCCGGGGGGGGGCAAGCGATCGTGCGGCCGAGCTGTGGAAGAGGCTCTCGAGCGCCGGTAGACTTTGCTCCAATGGACCTATTGCTCGAGTTCGAGGGCCTCGTCAGGGCCTTTGCGGCATCGGGAGTTGACTTCGGCCTCGATCCCGGGAAGAAACCGTGAGCCGCCCGGCGCTCACGGCGGAGGTGGTGGCCGCGCGGCTCCAGGGGCTGGGCGAATTGTCCAGGCTCGGCCGGTCGCTCCTCGGCGCCCGCGGCATTGGCGTGGCTCGGGATGTCTTCGAGCGGCGCAGCCTTGCAATCCAGGGTCGGTTGATGCGCAGCGCCTTCGTATCGGTGCGCGCTGGCTTGCCGCGTGAGCTCGAGACGCGAGACGTTCCACTCTTCGCATCGTTCGCCGGCACCGATTTTCACGTCGGCCGGGAGTTCGATGCGCTCTTGCCCGCTGGGGCGGAGGCCGGAGCCGTCTTCGAGCGGGCAATTCTCGTCGGGGTCACCCAGCAATACGCGAAGAGCTGGGACCACGCGCCTCGCGGATGGAAGACGGTCTGCGTGCTCCGCTTCCCAGGCGGGATTCCACCCTTGGTCGACTCGCTTCCCGAGCTCGGCGGTTGGTCGTCCTCAGTCGCCGTTTGGCTCGGCACGCGATGGGACGTGGAGCGGCTGGAAAAGCAAACCTGAACCTGCGAAGCCCGTTCGAGCTTGGCCGCACGGGCGTGGCCGATGGCCGAGGTGTCCGCTGCGGTCTGGCAAATCGAGCCCCAACTCGGATGCGAGCCGCGTCCAGGTCGCGTGGTCGCACGCGACCCTGGCTGGCCAGCCGTTGGAGCGCCTCGATTCTTCCTTCCTTCGCGAGAGTCTGGCCGCCTGCCACTTCTACCGGGACCTAGGCAAGCGGCCGGCAGGTCCTGCAGGGCGGAGGCGGGCGTTTTTAAGGGATGCAATGGAGGACGGGATGGCCCGTTCAAGAGAGGCAAGATGTTCTGCACAGGAGGTAGTCGATGAGCCGGCCCGGTGTCGCCGCACTGTTGAGCTTCCTCATCCCCGGTATCGGGCAGATCTACAACGGCTGCATCTTGCGGGGGCTCTTCTGGCTGATCGTGACCCCGGGCGTCTGGATCGGCACGGGTGGGCTCTTCGGCTGGGTCTGCCACCTCATCGCTCCGGCGACCGCCTTCGCGTACGCCGAGCGCCGGGAGCGGTTCACGCTCCCCGCCTGGCGCGCTTGACCGCTCCGATTCGAGCGGCGTGCGCGGTCGCCGCCTGCGCCGCGCTCGCGGCGTGCAAGCCCTCGGGGCCGGACCCGCTGGAAGAGGCGCGCGCGCTGCAGGCCGACATCCGCCGCGCCATCATCACGACCAAGAGCCTGGGGCGGTTCGGCGTCTTCGCGCTGCTCCAGGAGGACCTCTCGGCCGTCCCGTGTCGAGAGCCGCTCTCGGCGAAGAACCTCGTCTGCGAGGCGCCGGTGGTGGGGCGCGGCCTGATCCGCCTCACCGCGGCCGAGCCCGCGCTCTCGGCCTCGGGGCGGATTCGCGAGCAGGCGCTGATCGCCGTGGACTACCCGGCCGACTGCTCCTTGCAGAGCTTCGACTTCAAGACCTTCGACAACGCGCTGCCGCGGCTGCCTGCGCCGGGCGATGGCGCGAGCCAATGGGGCGACAAGTTGGTGCGCGTGACGCATTGGCGAAGGAAGGGCGAGGGCGGGGAGCGGTGCAGCGCGCGCGTGGAGGTGGCGCCGGCGCTCATGGCGAGGATTCGGGGGGCGTAAGGGGCATCGCCGCCCCGGATAAGATCGATGCCCCTTCGCCGGTCCGAGGCGACGCCTCGCGCGACGGCCCTCCTTCGGCGGCTTTGCCGCCTGAGTTGAGCGGCGCTCCCCCCTATCTTCGATCACCCGCCCGAGCATGGACAGGGTGCCCTTGTTGGAGGATGTTCTAATATTTTCGGCGACCGCCGCCCCAGGGAAGGCAGGTCGTAAGGCCGGCGCCGCGTGAAGCGCTCTCGAGGAACGCCCGCTCGGCGCCCGCGCTTCGATCAGCGCACGAAACGCTTGGCGATTTCTAATTTCATGCACGGTGCGTGACCGTGATCGAGGGAGCCGGACGTGAGCGTGAATTCCAGGATGCCCATGGCGATCTGCAGCGCCGCGCTGCTGGCGGCGTTCGGTTGCTCGGGAGCAGTCGAAGGACTTGAGGTTGGGAACGGAGCGGATGGCGGCGGAGGAGGCAGCGACGCCGGAGGCAATGGAGGCCGCGACGCAGGCGCCAGCAGCGACGGGAATTTCAACGGGCTCCTCAACCCGGATCTCACGACCACGTGGAATCCGGGGATTCTAAATGACGGCTTGACCGGCAATCCGCTCGGCTCGGACGACCTGCCGGTGAGAGACACGGTCTGCGCGACCGTGGCGCCGAGCGCTGCCAGCACTCTCCAGAGCGCGCTCAACAGCTGCCCCTCGGGCCAGGTCGTCCAGCTTCAGACGGGCACGTACTCCATCTCGGCAACGCTCAATATCCCCTCAGGGGTCGTCCTGCGCGGCGCGAGCTCGTCCGGCGCGACCGCCACCATCGTGTCGCTGCAGACCGGGAAGAGCGGCCCGGTCATTTCAATCGGCCCGGCGAACCTGTACGACCAGGCCTGTTATAACAACAATTTCAGCCCCAGCAGCGTCGCGCTCACCGCCGATGGCGCCAAGGAGCAGTCGCAGCTCTCGGTTCAGTCCACGAGCAGCTTCGCGGTCGGCGACCTGGCGCTGGTCGACGAAGCCAACACTTCGGAAGTGAACGACGGCTCCGGCGGCGCTTTCATGCGATCGCAAGGCCGCGCCATCAGCCAGCGGGTCGAGATCGCCGGCGTCTCGAGCGGCAAACTGACCTTGACCAGTCCCATGCACTGGATCTTCCAGACGAGCAGCTCGGCGCAGATCTCGAGGGTGAGCACCGCGGTGACGAAATGGGCTGGGGTCGAGAAGCTCTGGGTCAAGAATGGGAACAATCTCCTGGCGCCGTTTGGAAAGAACTACCCCGGCGAGATGGCGGGCGGCATCGAGCTCTCCAATGCCGCCCATTGCTGGGTGAAGGACGTGCAGACGGATGGGACGCTGGAGGGGATGCACGTCGCCCTGACCGGGACCTACCGCTGCGTCGTTCGCGACAGCCACTTCCACAACGCGAAGGTGTACGGCTTCGACCAGGACAACTACGGCGTCGTGCTGCGCTGTGGGGCGGCGGACAACCTGGTGGAGAACAACATCGCCCGGTATATGGACAAGCCCATCCTATTCAACAACTCCGGCGGCGGGAACGTGGTGGCCTACAACTACGCCGACAACGCCTGGTGCACGAACGGCAACGAGGAGCTGAACCTCGACGTCCACAGCCCCTTCCCGCACATGGAGCTCATCGAGGGGAACTGGGCACCGCACATGGGCGCCTCGGCGACGCACGGCAACGCCGGCTACCTCACCTTCTTCAGAAACTACGCGTCGAGTCAGCAGCCGCCAAACCCGATCGTCTGGGGCCTGACCAACATCACCAGCCAGACCAGCAATGTGCTGGCGGTGCAGTTCGATTCCGTCATGTTGAAGAACACCGTCATCGGCAACGTGCTCGGAAGCACGAGCGATGCGTCGCTGGGCGTCCCGACCGACCTAGGCACTGCGCCGCTGTCCGGCACCTATACGGGAGGCAGCCCGGCCATCTTCGAAAGCCTCGGCCCCATCGCCACGTTGCATGGCAACTTCAACACCGTGAACAAAGCCGTGCTCTGGGATTCGAACATCTCGACGCGTACGCTTCCTCCCTCGCTCTACCGGACCTCGAAGCCGGGCTGGTGGCCGGACGGCATGGCCTGGCCTTGGGTCGATCCGGTCGCGGCCACCAAGGTCAACGCGCTTCCGGCGCAGCAGATTTCCGCCGCTTTCAATTACGCGGCGAGTGATTCAGGTGACTCGCAGAATTGCTCGGGTGACGTGAACAGCACGAGCAACGCGTATCTCGAATGCCAGTGACTGCGGCGGTCTCTTCCTGGGGTCGGATGACTCGAAACATCGGTTTGCGACTCGGACGATCGCCCGCTGATCGTCGCAGACTTCTTCGGCCGAAGGGGCGGGCCGCCGCTTGGTTAGCGATTCCCGCGGCCCGACGAGCTCGGCCTCACCCCATCTTCCCCCCTCCACCGCCGCCACGCCGCCCGCGCACCCTGCGCTGCGCTCCACCCGAGCCCGGCCGCCAAAGCGCCCCAGGCGAACCCCGCCGCCACGTCGCTCGGCCAGTGCACGCCCAAACCTATCCGGCTCAGCCCCACGAGGAGCGCCACCGGGAAGACCACGAAAGCCGTGCGCCGCTCGGCCAGGAAGGCCACCACCGCCCCCGCCATGTTGTTCGCGGCGTGGAGGCTCGGCATGGACCCGGACCGGGCGATGGGCACCAACTGGCGGAACGTGCCCGGCGGCAGCGCGAAGCAGGGCCGTACCCGCCCGACGAGCGGCTTGAGCACGCGCGCTCCGACGCTGTCGGCCAGCGCGATGGCCAAGGTAAGCGCCAGGACGACCCAGGCTGCCTCCCATCGCCGCCTCCAGCAAAAATAGAGCGAGAGGAGCGCCGCGCTGGCCAAGCCGAACTCCGGCGTGGAGAGCAAGGCGAAGAGCGCGTCCAGCGGCCGGAACCCGAGGCCGTTGACGGCGTGGAAGACGGAGAGGTCGGCCTCGAAGAAGCTCATCGCGTCGGGAGTCTACTTCCGGGGCTCGCATGTCTTCCTGCAAACTGCCCGGCGCGCTCTTGGCGGACCGGCTCGGCGCGCGGCTCCAGTGTCCCCGCCTGAACGCCCAGGGGCTGCGAACTTCCTTTCGCACCGTGCGCCGACCCGCGAACTATCGTACGCTCTGACCCGCCCTAACCCCTTGAACCTGGCTCCGAAACAGCCTGGGCCGCAGCTTGCAGATCGCGCGGCGCCCCGCCGCTGTCGTCTGAGCAGAGACGAATCTGGTTCAACCAACGGGGCGAACAGGGCGAGAGGAGCCGGGACATGGGCCGTTTCATCGGAATCGACGTGGGCGCCGAGACCATCAAGGTGGTCGAGCTGAGCGGCGAAGGCGAGAAGCTCTCGTGGAGCCGGCGGCACATCGCCGAGCACCACAAGGAGCCCGGGCCGGTGCTCCTGAGCATCCTTCAAAATTGGGGCTGGCCCAGCCTCCAGGGCGCCGCGGTGAGCGGCCGGCTCTCGCGCCAGGTGAACCTGCCGCGCGTGCCCACCAAGCAGGCCCAGGCCATCGGCTTCAAGCACCTGCTCGGCGACGGCGCCGGCACAGTGGTCTCCATCGGCTCCGCCGGCTTCTCGGTGCTCGAGCTCCGCCCGGGTGGGGCCGAGGTCTTCCGCGAGAACAGCCGCTGCTCGCAGGGCACCGGCAACTTCCTGCGCCAGCTCGTCGAGCGCTTCGACATGACCATCGAGGACGCGAGCGCGCTGTGCGAGCAGGTGGCCGACCCCGCGCCGCTCTCGGGCCGCTGCCCGGTCATCCTCAAGACCGACATGACGCACCTGGCGAACAAGGGCGAGAGCCGAGCGCGCATCCTGGGCGGCCTCTTCGACGCGGTCTGTGAAAATGTGCAGGTGCTGCTCAAGCCGCGCCTGTCGCCGCCCAAAGTGGCGCTGGTCGGCGGCGTCGCCCGCTCCAAGCGCATCCGCGAGAACTTCCGCCGCTTCCTCGGCCGCCACGAAATGGAGCTTGCCGAGCTGAAAGGCGACGACTTCCTGTTCCTCGAGGCGCTGGGCTGCGCCGCCGTCGCCGCGCAGGAGCCCACGGCCGTGCCGGCGCTCGAGGCGATCCTCGCCCCGCTGGAGAAGACCGAGCTCGAGCTCGTGCCGGCGCTCCGCGACTCGCTCGCGAAGGTCAAGCGCATGCCCCGGCTCGCGGTCGCCGGAATCGACGGCCCGCGCGACGTGATCCTCGGGTTCGACATCGGCTCGACCGGCTCCAAGGCCATCGCCCTCGACGTCGCCACCCTGGACGTGGTCTGGGAGGGCTACCTGCGCACCAACGGCAACCCGGTGGTCGCGGCGCAGCAGCTCATGAAGCAGTTCGTCGACAGCCCGGCGCACATCTGCCGCGTGCGCGCGGTGGGCGCCACCGGCTCAGGCAGGGAGATCGTCGGCTCGCTCATGGCCTCCTGCTACGGCGGCGAGGGCGTCTTCGTGATGAACGAGATCGCCGCGCACGCCCGGGGCGCCGCCCATTTCGAGCCGCGCGTCGACACCATCTTTGAAATCGGCGGGCAGGACGCGAAGTACATTCGCCTCGCCGGCGGCCGCGTCATCGACGCCGCCATGAACGAGGCCTGCAGCGCCGGCACCGGCTCGTTCATCGAGGAGCAGGGCAAGAAATTCCAGGGCATCCAGGACGTCGCCCACCTCGGGCGCGAGGCCCTCGATGCGCCCCGCGGTATCTCGCTGGGCCAGCACTGCTCGGTCTTCATGGCCGAAATCATCGACGAGGCCGTCGCCGCCGGCGCCGACCAGCGCACCATCGTCGCCGGCATCTACGACTCCATCATCCAGAATTACCTGAACCGCGTGAAAGGCAGCCGCACCGTGGGCCAGGTCATCTTCTGCCAGGGCATGCCGTTCGCGGCCGACGCGCTCGCGGCGGCGGTGGTTCGCCAGACCGGCAGCGAGGTGGTCATCCCGCCCAACCCCGGCACGGTGGGGGCGCTCGGCATCGCGCTCTTGACGCTCGACCAGCTGGGCGCCGCGACGGCGCTGATGCCGCTCGCGCCCGAGCGGTTCCTGGAGGCCGCGGTCGAAAAGAAGGACACCTTCGTCTGCAACTCCACCGTGGGCTGCGGCGGCGCTGGCAACAAGTGCCGCATCGACCGCATCACCACGCGGGTCGGCGGCGAGCGGATGCGCTTCACCTGGGGCGGCGGCTGCTCGCTCTACGACAAGGGCACGCGCAAGCAGAAGCTGCCCGACCGCGCGCCGGACCCGTTCCGCGAGCGCGACGAGCTGCACGCGGCGCTGGTGGCCGAGCTCTCCAAGAAGACCGGCGGCAAGACGGTGGCCATCACCGACGAGTTCACGCTCAAGGGGCTCTTCCCGTTCTTCGGCACCTTCCTCAAGGAGATGGGCTTCGACCTCGCCATCCACACCGGCGCCGATCACCACGCGCTCAAGCGCGGCATCGAGGAGGCCAATGTCCCGTTCTGCGCCCCGATGCAGCAGTACCACGGCATCGTCAGCCAGATGGCGGAGACGGCGCCCGATTTCCTGTTCATGCCCATGCTCCGCGAGGTCACGCGGGTGAAGAGCGAGGAGCACTCGGTCGTCTGCCCCATCGTCCAGGCGAGCCCGGACATGCTCCGCTGGGACCTGGGCAAGGGCCTGAAGGCGAAGATCGTGGCGACGCTGGTGGACGCGGGCCCCGGGAACCTCGCCTCTCCGCAGTTCCAGGCGAGCTGCGAGCGCATCGCGCGGGACTTCGGCATTTCGGGCGACCAATGGCGGGCCGCCTACCACCGCGCCGTCGACATGCAGAACCGCTTCGACGATGAGTGCCTCGTTCTCGGCAAGCGCGCCCTCGAATTCTGCGAGCAGAGGCACATCACGCCGGTGGTCGTGCTCGGGCGCAGCTACACCATTTACAACGCGGTGCTCAATTCCAATGTCCCGGCCATTCTGCGCGAGCAGGGCGCCATCGCCATTCCGGTCGATTGCTTCCCCATCGCCGACGACGTGCCGATCTTCAAGGGCATGTTCTGGAGCTACGGCCAGCGCAACCTGCGCGCCGCGCACCAGGTGCGCCGAACCCCGGGCGCGTATGCGCTCTATTGCAGCAATTATTCGTGCGGCCCCGACAGCTTCACCGTCCATTTCTTCAGCTACATCATGGACGGCAAGCCCTTCGCGGTCATCGAGACCGACGGCCACTCCGGAGACGCCGGCACCAAGACGCGCGTCGAGGCCTTCCTGCACTGCGTGCGCGAGGACCTGAAGGCCCAAGGGCACAAGGAGCCGACGCAGCTCAAGCCCCTGGACGACGACAACGAGGGCCTCGACGAGGTGAAGCGCAACCAGGAGGTCATCCTCATTCCGCGGATGGGGCCCGGGGCGGAGACGCTCGCCGCCGCCTTCCGCGGCATCGGGCTTCGCGCCGAGGCCCTGGCCATGCCCGACCGCGACACGCTGCGGCTGGGGCGCCGGCACACCTCGGGCAAGGAGTGCGTGCCCATGACCGTCACCGCGGGCAGCGTGCTCGACCGGGTGATGAAGGAGAAGGACCCGGAGAAGCGCTTCAGCTTCTTCATGCCCACCGCGTATGGGCCCTGCCGCTTCGGCGTTTACAACCTGCTGCACAAGATCATTTTGCAGCGGCTCGGCTACGCCGACCGGGTGCGGGTCTTTTCGCCCGACTTCTCCAGCTACTACGCGGCGGTGCCGGACGGCTTCGCGGCCCTCATTATGACCGGCTTCATGGGCATGGACCTCCTGCAGGAGGCGCTCTACGACGTGCGTCCGCTGGAGAAGGAGAAGGGCGCGGCCGAGGCCATCGTGCAGCGCTACGAGCGCGAGCTCAACGAGCTCATCGAGGAGGCGGGCCGGGGCGACCTCTCCGGGCCGGGCGTCCTCCTCCAGGTGGCCACCGGCAACCTCTTCGGCGTGACCGACCTGCTCGACCGCGCCGGGCGCGACCTGGCGCAAGTGAAGAAAGACGAGGAGAAGCCGACCATCCTGGTCGTCGGCGAGATCTACGTTCGCTGCGACGCGTTCGCGAACGACTTCATCGTCGAGAAGCTCGAGGAGCGCGGCATGAAGGTGCGCTTCGCGCCCTTCAATGAATGGCTCGAGTATTCCGATTACATCAATTACCTGAACGGCGAGCGCAGCGGGCTGGCCTCGCACCTGTCGTCGTTCGTGCGCGGGGTCATCCAGTCGCTGACCTACTCGGTCCTGGCCGAGCACCTGGGCTGGCCGCGCCGCACGACGGTCAAGGAGTCGGTGACCGCCGCGGAGCCGTACATCCGCACCGAGTTCCAGGGTGAGACGGTGCTCACCGTCGGCGGCCCGGTACACGAGTGGCGCGAGGGCATCATCGACGGCGTGGTGAGCGTCGGCCCGCTGGAGTGCATGCCGAACAAGATCTCCGAGTCGCAGTTCTTCCACATCGCCGAGACCGAGGGGATGCTCTCGCTGACGCTCTCCTTGAACGGCGACCCGGTGGCGCCCGAGGCCCTCGACAACTTCGCCTTCGAGGTGCGCCAGCGCTTCAAGCGCGGGATTCGCCCGGCGCACCCGAAGCACGAGCCGCCGGCGCCGTTCGTCGCGGCGGCCAAGCGCGCCAAGCGCCTGGCGGAGATGGCCTTCCTCAGCGCGCCGCAGGGCATGAAGCTCTTGCGCAACCTGCCATTCTTCCCGGGGCGCAAATCGGCCAAAGGCGAGCGCGCCGTGGAAGAGGTGTGACCGGAGGCGTTCGGTGCTCGGCACGCAACATCTGGCGGCCTTTGTCGGGGCTGGGCTCCTCCTGGCCATCACGCCCGGCCCCGACATGGCGTACACCATCGGGCGGAGCACCGCGCAGGGCTTGCGCGCCGGGGTCGTCGCGGCGCTCTCGGCCTTTGCCGGGTGCCTGGTGCACATCACCGCCGCTGCGCTGGGGCTGTCGGCGCTCATGGCGGCGTCGGCCACCGCCTTCACGGCGCTCAAGTGGGTCGGCGCCGCCTACCTTCTCTACGTGGGTTGGTCGATGTGGCGCGGCGCGAGCTCCGCGGCCTCCAATTCGCCGGCCGCGCTGACGCCGAAGAGCCCTCGGCGGATCTTTCTGCAGGGCTTTCTCACCAATATCCTCAACCCGAAGGTCGCGCTGTTCTTCCTCGCCTTTCTGCCGCAATTCGTCGACCCCGCGGCGCCGAACAAACCCGTCGCCTTTCTCTTCCTGGGGCTAATCTTTGCCATTAACGGAACCCTGTGGAATCTGTTCGTCGCGTGGTCGGCGGCGCGCGCGGCGCACCACTGGCGCCGCGGGAGCGCCGCGAGCCGCTGGGTCGGGCGAGGAGCCGGCGCGGCCCTCATCGCCCTCGCCGGGAGGCTCGCGCTCACCTAAGCAGAGCCAGTGGCGGTGAGCGAAAATGGTCGCCTCGCTCGAACGACCCCTCCCCATTCTCCCCCTCCCCGCGAGCGGGGAGGGGGTCGGGGGGTGAGGCCAACCTCACTCGGGCGACTTCTGCTCCATGGCCTTGCGCACGCTGAGCGGTCGCATGTCCGTCCAGACCTGCTCGATGTAATCCAGGCACTCCGATTTGGTCCCGGACTTGCCCACGTCGCGCCAGCCGCGCGGATTCTCGCGGTCCGCGAACCAGATGGAATACTGCTCCTCGTGGTTCACGACAACCTTGTACTGAGTCTCTTCGGCTCTTTCCTGGTCCGACATCGCTCAACCTCCTTGATTGTGGAAGGTCACAGATCGGCAAGGCAGGCGCCGAGGCGCTCGGCCAAGGCCCGGCAATGCGGCTCGCGCATCAGCGACTCGTGGTCGCCCGGCGTCTCGAGAACGCGCAGCGTCCCCTCGACGAATCGACGCCAACCGCCGGCCGGATCGCCCGAGACCTGGCCCGGCATCGGCGACGCGGCCCGAATGAAAGTGACGTCGCCGGAGTACCGGCGCGGCGGGGCCCGCGTCACCGCCGCGCGCACCGCGCGATACACGCGCAAGGCGCGCAGGGCCTGCTCCGAAGAGAACGCGCCCGGTGGCAGCCGGCCCGCCTCGCGCGCCAAGGCGAGCGCCTTCTCCAGCTGCTCCTCGACGGGCAGGCCCCCGAGCGCTTCGGGCAGCGAGACGCCGAGCTTCTCCGACCCATATCGAGACAAGACGAGCTTCTCGTCCTGCTCGGCCCGGCGCTCGCCGAGGCGCTCGTAAAGCGCGGCGTCGGCGTCGATGAGGCCGAGGAACCCGACGCGCTCGCCCGCCGCCGCGAGCTGATTCGCCATTTCGAAGGCGATTTGCCCACCCGCCGACCAGCCCGCCAAGAGGTAGGGGCCCTTTGGCTGCGCCTCCCGGACGGCTCGGACGTAGGCTTGCGCCATCGATTCGAGCGAAGCAATGGGCTCGCGCTCGTCGTCGATTCCAATCGCCTGCAGCCCGAATACAGGCCGCTTCGCCCCGAGGCATCGGGCGAGGTCGAAATAGCAGGCGACCGTGCCGCCCGCTGGGTGAACGAGGAAGAGCGGGGCCGCGCTCCCCGAGGTCTGGAGCGGCACCGCCACCGAGGGCGGCGAATTCGGAGGCGACCGATGCAAGGCCGCGGCGAGCAGCTCGATGGTCGGGTTCTCCATGACCGTTCGCATCGAGAGGCGAACGCCGAGCGCGTCCTCGATGTGGGCGACCAATCGAATGATGCCGAGCGAATGGCCGCCGACGTCGGCGAACCGGTCGGTGACCCCGAATGCCGAGGTGCCCAAGACCTGCTGCCACAAGCTCCACAAGATGAGCTCGGTCCTGTTTCGCGGCGCGACGCGAGGGCCGTCGCCTTGCACCGGGCTCGAATCCGGAGCCGGGAGCGCCCGGCGGTCGACCTTGCCGTTGGGAGTCAGCGGCAGGGAGGCGAGGAATACAAAGGCCGAGGGCACCATGGGCTCGGGAAGTCGCTCTCGAAGGAAGGCGCGAAGCTCGCTCGCCGAAAGGTTCCGCTCGGAGGCGACATAGGCCACGAGCTGCTGCTCACCGTCCGGCCCCTCGCGCGCGATGACCGCCGAGGACCGCACGTCGGCGTGTCGAGCCAGCGCCGATTCCACCTCCTCGAGCTCCACCCGGAATCCGCGCACCTTCACCTGATGGTCGAGCCTCCCCAAGAATTCGAGCTCTCCGCCTTCGAGCAGGCGGACCCGGTCGCCGGTCCGATAGAGCCGCGAGCCGGGCGTCGAGCCGAAGGGATTCGGCAGGAATCTCTCGGCGGTCAGTCGGGGTCGGCCGAGGTACCCGCGCGCCAGCCCGTCTCCCCCCAGCCAGAGCTCGCCCGGGACGCCCGAGGGGACGGGCTCCAGGTTTCGAGACAGGACGAAGGCCTGGGTGTTGTCGATGGGCCGGCCGATGGTCGGCGTCAGGCCTTCGCTGGCCGCTGGGACCTGTGCGCACGTCGCGACCACGGTGCATTCGGTGGGGCCGTAATGATTGACGACGCCGAAAGGCAAGCCGGGCGGAGCGCCGCGGCGCAGCTTGTCGCCGCCGGTCAGCAGGGTGCGAAGGGCGAGGCTTGGCGCGAAGGAAGCGTCGAGCAGGTCCTGGGCGAGCGCCGTGGGCGCGAATGCGAGGTTGATCTTGCGCCTCGCGAGCCAGGCCGCGAGAAGCTCGGCAGACGGGCGAACGTCATCGGGGGCAATGTCGACGCAGGCCCCTGAGGCGAGCGCCGGCCAGAGCTCCCAGGCCGCCGCATCGAATGCGGGGCCGGCGAGCTGAGAGGTGCGTGTGTTGCCACCTATGCCATAGGCCGCGCGGTGCCACGCGATGAGGCGCATCAGCGCTCGATGCTCGACCTCCACGCCTTTGGGCGCTCCGGTGGAGCCGGAGGTGTAGATGACGTAGGCGAGGTGGTCCGGCGCGGGTCGCAAAGGAGGCGCGTCGACCGCCTCGCCGGCCATCAGGGCCTCATCGCGGTCGAGGCAAATCACCTGCGGGCAGGCGATGGCCTCCGATTCGAGCGAAGAGAATAGACCCTGGCGAGTGACGAGGACCTGCGCGCCGCAGTCGCTCAATAGGCCGGCGAGGCGCTTGGGCGGATGAGAAGGGTCGAGCGGGACGTAAGCGCCTCCGGCCCTCAGGACCGCCAGCTCGGCGACGACCATGGGAATGGAACGGTCGAGGAGAATGGCGACGAGCGACTCCGGCCCGACGCCCAAAGCTCGCAGGCGGCGGCCGAGCTCCTGGGAGCGGGCGCCCAGCTCTGCATAGCGGAGGCAAGAATTCTCGAAAGCGACCGCGGGAGCGTCCGGCGTTCGCGCGACCTGCGCCTCGAAGAGGTCGACGACGGTGCGGTCGCGAGAATACGAGCTTTCGGTCGCGTTCAGCTCGCGGAGGAGCAGCTCTTTCTCGGCCGCGCAGAGCATTTCGAGCTCGCCGAGCTTCGACCCGGGGTTGGCGAGCGCGCTCTCGAGCAAGGCGGTGAAATGGCCCAAGAGGCGCTCGACCGCTGCCGTCTCGACCCGCTGGCGATCGTACGAGACGGCGATGGAGAATTGGCGCCCCGGCTTGGCCACGACCGTGATGGCGTAATTCGTGTGCTCCAGCACTCGAAGCTCGCTCACGGCCAAGGTGCCGGGCTCACGCAGCGAGGCGTCGACCGGGTAGTTTTCGAAGACCAGGATGTGATCGAAGAGCGCGACCCCGCGCGGCAGCTCGCTATAACCCTGAATCTGCACCAGGGAGGAGTGCTCGTATTGACGCAGCTCTGCGGCCTTGCGTTGAAGCGCCTGAAGCCAGGGGACGAGCGGCGCGTCGCGCGGCGCGAGGATGCGTATCGGGAGGGTGTTGATGAAGAGCCCGATCATGCCGTCGGCCCCGGGCAGCTCGGGCGGCCGACCCGAGACCGTCGCGCCGAAGAGCACGTCGTCGCTGTCGCTGTACCGGCTCAGGAGGACGGCCCAGAGACCTTGAACGACCGAGTTGAGAGTTAGCTTGTGGGCATGCGCGAAGTCGAGCAGGGCGGTGGTGAGCGAAGGCGAAAGGGTCGCCTGGCCTTCGGCGTGAACAGGGGGGCCTTCGGGCGAGGTGCGCTCGAGGCCCAAAGTCGTGGGGGCTCCGAAGCCTGCCAGCTCCTTCCGCCAATAGGCCTCGGCGGCGGAGGGATCCTGTGAGGCGAGCCACTCCAGATAGCCTCGATACGGGCGGGGGGACGAAAGCGTGGGCTCCTTGCCCTCCTGCAGCGCCGCGTAGTGGGCAAAGACCTCCTGGAGCGCGAGCGAAAGAGACCAGCCGTCGAGCAGGAGATGATGAAACGCGCAGACGAACCGATGGCGGTCGGCGGTCTCGCGGATCAGCGCGAGGCGAAAGAGAGGAGCTTTGCCCAACGCGAATCCATTGGCCCGATCCGCCTGCAGGTAAGCCTGAAAGCGCTCCCTCGACTCCACCTCGCTCAGCTCGCGCCAGTCGTGGAGCGAGGCGGGCAGCTGAACGCGCTTGTGGACCGCTTGTAGCGGCTCGTCCAGCCCTTCCCAAACGAAGGCGGTGCGAAGAATGGCGTGTCGCGTCGCCAGTTGCCGCCATGCCGACAGGAAGAGGTCTGGCTCGACCGGGCCGTCGATGACGCAGGTGAGCTGCTCGAAATAGACGCCGGTCTCCGGCGCGGCAAGCGTATGAAAGAGCATTCCCTGCTGCATGGGCGTGAGGGGGTAGAGGTCCTCCAGGTCATGAAGGCCGCAGAAACGCCGGTCGAGCGTAGCCTGATCGAGCCGCGCGAGCGGAAAGTCCGACGGCGTGTAGCCGCCCGCCTCCGGGGACAGGCAATGGGCAATGAGGCCCCGCAGCTCGGTCAGGAACGACCGCCCGAGGCGCTCGAGGGTGTCGCGGTCGTGCAGCAGCTCGCCGTAAGCGAGGGTCACCTGGAGTTGGCCGTCGCTGATCACGGCGTTGACGTCGAGCAGGTGGCAGCGCCGGGCCGAGGGATCTTGGCTTCGGCCGGAGCACTCGGAGACGACGCGGAAAGGCCCGGAAGAGCGGGTCTGGCCCAGATAGTTGAAGCCCAGCGTCGCGGCGGGCAGGGACTGAAGCGCCGCGGAATCGTGCGAGAGATAGCGAAGCAGTCCGAAGCCGAGCCCCTTGCTCGGAACCCCGCGAAGCTGCTCCTTCACGGATTTCAAGGCCAAGCCAGAGATCTCCGCTCGGGCCGACGTCGACAGCGACGGGGTAAAGGCAGGTGAACCATCCCACGGTGCGGGAGAGGTCGACCTCCGCAAAAGGCGTTTCGCGGCCGTGGCCTTCGAGGTCGATGAGGACTCGGCCGGCGCCTGCCCAGCTCCTCAGGGCGAGGGCGAGCGCCGTGAGAAGAACGTCCTGCACCTGCGCGCGGTAGGTTGCCGGAGCGTTTTGAAGGGCGCGGGTCTCCTCCTCGTCCAGGCGAACCGCGACGTGCTTCAGAGAGCCGAACGTATTGGGAGCCCCGGGGTGGTCGATGGGAAGCGCGACCAGGGAGCCTCGGCCGAGGGCACGCCAATAGTCCCGTTGGCATTCGACCACGTCGAACGCTGAATAATTGTGCAGTCGCTCCGCCCAATGCTTGAATGACGTGGTCTTGGGTGGAAGCGCTGGAGGCTCGCCGCGAGACGCTGACTGATAGAGGCTCTGCAAGTCCTCGAGCAGAATTCGCCAAGAGACTGCGTCGACCGCCAGGTGATGAATGACGACCAGGAGCCGGCCGGGGCCGGAGGCGCCCTGATCGAAGAAGGCGACGCGCAGGATGGGGCCGTTCGCGAGGTCCAGACTCGCCTGCAGGTCGTCGGCGCACGCTTGCGCCGCGGCGTCTTGAGCGCTCTCCGGCATCGCAGAGAGGTCGACGATTTGGACGACCTCATGGGTCTCGCTCTCGGCCATGTGCTGGAGAAAGCCCGCACCGTTCGGCCGAAGCCGCAGGCGAAGGGCGTCGTGGTGGGCCAGGAGGTGCTGAACGCAGGGCCGCAACAGCTCGGCCTTGAAGCCGGGCTCGACTCGTAGAGACAGGGCTTGGTTGAAGTGATGAGGGGCCGGAAACCCCTGCTCGCAAAACCAGGCTTGAATGGGCGCCAGAGGGACTGGGCCGCTGAGGGTTCCCTGCTCCGCCAGGGGCGCGGGCGCCAGACTGGCCGCGTGGGCCAGCGCGGCAATGGTCTGGTGCTGAAAGAGGTCGCGCGGCGAAAGCGAAAGCCCCCGCTGGCGAGCGCGGGCGATGACCTGAATGCTCAAGATGGAATCGCCGCCCAGCTCGAAGAAGTTGTCGTGAATGCCGATGGGCGCGACGCCCAGCAGCTCCGACCAGACGGAGGCCAGGATCTTTTGCGCCTGGGTGTGAGGGGCGGCGAAGTCGGCGACGCTCGCTGGGCGAAAGCCGTCGGGCGCCGGCAGCGCATCCCGGTCGACCTTCCCGTTGGGGGTGAGCGGGAGGGCCGAAAGGGCCACGAACGAAGAGGGGAGCATATAGTCGGGGAGCTTGCCCGCGAGGTATGCGCGAAGCTCTCCCACCGCCACGTTCTGGCGAGCCACGACATAGGCGATGAGCCGCTTCTCGTGGCCGCGGTCGTTCGAGGCGACGACGACGGTCTCGCGGACGGCCGGGTGCTGGGCAAGGGCGGCCTCGACCTCGCCCATTTCCACGCGAAAGCCGCGCACCTTGACCTGTCGGTCGAGCCGCCCCGCGAATTCCAGGTTGCCGTCCGCTCGATGGCGAACCCGGTCGCCCGTGCAATACAGCCGCCCGCCGGACGCTTCTCCAAAGGGGTCCGGAATGAACCGCTCTGCCGTCAAGCGGGGGCGATTCAGGTATCCGCGAGCGAGGCCGTCTCCTCCGAGGCAGAGCTCGCCATAGGCACCCACGGGCAATAGCTGGCGCCGGACGTCGAGGACATAGGCCTGGGTGTTGTCGATGGGGCGGCCAATGGAAGGCGGCCCTGCGAGCGGCTCCTCGCCCACGGGGGCGCAGGTGGCGACGACGGCGCTCTCGGTAGGTCCGTAATGATTGACGAGCGCGAACGGCAGGCCAGGCGGCACGCCGCGCTGGAGCTTGTCGCCCCCGGTGAGCAGCACCTTCAAGCGAAGGTCGCGCGGCATCGGTTGGCGGACCAGGAGGTCGGCCAGGGCCGTCGGCGCGAAGGCAAGGGTGATTTGCCGAGATGCGAGCCATTGGAGGAGCGGCCCGGGCGAGGCGCGGACCTCGTCCGGGACGATGTCGACGGAGCCGCCGAAGGCGAGCGTCGGCCAGACCTCCCACGCGGCGGCATCGAACGCTGGGCCCGCGAGCTGCGCCGCGCGCGTGGCGGGACCGGTGCAGTAAGCAGAGCCATGCCAGGCGATGAGGCGCATCAATGCGCGATGCTCCACGGCAACGCCTTTCGGCGCGCCGGTGGAGCCCGAGGTGTAGATGACGTAGGCCAGGTCGCGCGGGGCGGGCCGCGATTCGAGGTCGCGGGCTTTCTCGGCGCCGAGGCCGCCTTGCTTGCGGTCCAGGAGATGGGCGCGGCAGGAACCGGCCAGTTGCAGCCCATCGATGAGCTTCGCTCGACTGAGCAGAAGCTGTGCTCGCGAGTCGGCCAGAATGAGCTGGATGCGCTCGAAGGGATGGGAGGGGTCGATAGGCAAATAGGAGGCGCCCGATTTGAGGATGGCGAGCTCTGCGACCACGAGCGGGATCGAGCGCTCGAGCAAGACGGCGACCGGCCGACTCGAATCGTTGGCGAGAGCTCGAACCTCTCGAGCGAGGCGCTCAGCCTGACGATTCAACTCCTCATAGCGGAGCTCCTTCCCTTCGAAACGCAGGGCCGTGGCATTGGGCGCCGTCGCCGCTTGGGCCTCGAAGAGGTCGAGGAACGTCCTTTCGCACGGATAGTCGCGAGAGGTACGGTTCCAGTCGACCACCAGCTGCTCGCGCTCCGCACCGCGCAGAATCGCGAGGGTTCCGATGGGGAGGTTCGGATTGGCAATGGCCTCGCCCAGCAGCATTTCGAAGTGGCCGGCGAGCCGCTCAATGGTTGCGGCATCGAAAAGATCGGAATTGAACTCGAAGGTGCACTGAAGCGAACCGGCGGAATCGGTCACCTCGAGCGTCAGGTCGAACTTCGAGGTTCCGCTCTCGCAGGCGATAGGCGTGAGCGTGAGCCCCGGCAGCTTCAGCTCGGACGCGGGAGCGTGCTGAAGGGCGAACGCCACCTGGAAGAGCGGCGTACGGGTGAGGTCGCGGCGCGGCGCCAATTCCTCGACGAGGCGCTCGAACGGCACGTCCTGGTGGGCATAGGCGCCGAGCGCCGTCTCGCGCACGCGCTGGAGGAGCTCGCGAAACGTGGGGCTCGAGGACAGGTCCGTGCGAAGCACGAGCGTGTTCACGAAGAAGCCGATGAGGCCCTCCAGCTCCGCGCGGCTTCGGTTGGCGATAGGGCTGCCGACGCAGATATCCGTCTGGCCGGTGATGCGGTGCAAGAGCGCCTTGAAGGCGCCGAGGAGCGCCATGTAGAGGGTCACGCCTTCGAGGTGGCAGAGGCGCCGCAGGCCATCGGCCAGGGTGGCGGGAAGAAGGAGCCGATGGGCGGCGCCGCGGAAGGTCTGGACCGCGGGCCGGGGTCTGTCGGTTGGAAGCTCGAGGGCCGCAGGAAAACCGGCGAGTCTATTCTTCCAATAGGAGAGCTGCGCCTGAAGGGGCTCGCCCTCGAGCGATTGACGCTGCCAATGCGCGAAATCGGCGACCTGGATGGGAAGCGGCGCCAAGGGCGAAGGCATTCCTTCCACGAAGGCGCCGTACAGAGCGCCGACCTCGCCGACGAGGACGCGCATGGACCAGCCGTCGGAGACGATGTGGTGCATCGTCAAGAGGGCGACGTGGTCCCGCTCGCCGAGCTTCAGCAGCCGCGCTCGAATGAGCGGGCCTCGCTCCAGGTCGAAAGGAATCCTCGCTTCCCGTGCGGCCTCTTCATGCATCCGGAGCTCGCGGCGCTCGTTCGGCTCGCCGGACAAATCCATGCGCCCGAGCTGGAGGGTGAGCGACGGGCAGACCACCTGGACCGCGCGCCCGTCGACCTCGGCAAACGTGGTGCGGAGCGACTCGTGGCGGCGAACGACCTCGTTCAGCGCGCGCTCGAGGCCCGAGGGGTCGAGCGCTCCAGAAAGTCGCATGGCGATGGGGAGGTTGTAGGTGGCACTCCCCGGGTCGAGGCGGCTCAAGAACCAGAGGCGCTGCTGCGCAAAGGCGGGCTCGAAGAGATAGACCTCGCCTTGGCTCTGGGCTTCAGCCGCGTGAGAAGTCGAAGCCGGCGGCGGAAGCGGCGAAACCGCCTCCTGAGCCACTCCCATCGTGCTCATGATCCCCTCTCTCCGGCCGCGTCGGTCGCGTCCTTCACCAGCTCGAGGCTCGGCCGCAAGCGCTGCAATGTGCGCGGCAGCGGAGCGATGGAATCCCGCTCGGCAGCGCCGAGCGTCTTGGCGATGTCGATTCGCTTCGCCAGTTCTTCGACGGTCCGAGCTTCGAAGAGCTCGCGCAAAGGGAGCTGAACCTGGAAGGCTTCGCGGACTCGCGAAGCGACTTGGGTTGCGAGGAGCGAATGGCCTCCCAGGTGAAAGAAATTGTCGTGGACCCCGATTTGCTTGACGCGAAGCACCTGCGACCAGATGCCAGCCACCACCTCCTCGGTGGGCGTCCGGGGCGCGACACAGGCGACGCCCAGGTCGGGGCGCTGGCCGTCGAGCGCTGGAAGGGCGTGGCGATTCACCTTCCCATTGGGCGACCGAGGGAGCGCCGCGACTCGGACGAAGGCCGAGGGGATCATGTGCTCCGGCAGGCGCCGGCGCAGGCCGTCTCGAAGCTCGCCGACCGGAGCTTCTTCCGAGGATGCGTAATACGCGACGAGCCGCGTCTCGCCCGAACCGTCGCGAAGCGCGAGCACGACGGCCTCGGAAACGGCGCCGAGATTCGAGAGCTCCGACTCGACTTCGCCGATCTCCACCCGAAAACCGCGCACCTTGACCTGCTGATCCATCCGGCCCAGGAATTCGAGGCTGCCGTCGGCGAGGTGCCGGACGCGATCGCCGGTTCGATAGAGACGTCTTCCAGACCCGTCGCCGAACGGATTGGGGATGAATCGCTCGGCCGTGAGCGCAGGCCGGCGCAAGTATCCTCGGGCAACGCCTTCCCCGCCGACAAAGAGCTCGCCGGCGACGCCCGTCGCCACCGGCCGCAGGTGAGCGTCCAGGACGTAGACCTGGGTGTTGGCAATGGGTCTGCCGATGGGCGGCGCCGAGGGCTCGTCCTCGCCGCACAGGTGAATCGTCGCGCAGACCGTTGATTCGGACGGCCCGTAGGCATTGAAGAAGCGGCGGCCGGGCGCCCAACGGCGGGCGAGCTCTTGCGCGCATGCCTCCCCGGCGGCGATCAGCGTTTCTAGCCCGCCCGCCATCTCGAGCGGCAAAGCATTCAATAGAGACGGCGGAAAGGTGGCGGCGGTGATCTTCTGGGAGCGAATCGCCTCGGCGAGGTCCTGCACGGAGAGCAGCGTCGCCCGCGGCAAAAGATGGAGTGCAGCGCCGCGCGCGAGCGCCATGGCCATCTCCCAGACGGAGGCGTCGAAGCTCAACGAGGCGACCTGAAGGACGCGGTCGGCGGGCCCCAAGCCAAAGGCGGCTGCCTGAGCAGTGATGAGGTTGCAGAGCCCGCGATGGGCGAGCTCCACGCCCTTGGGCCGGCCCGTCGAGCCTGACGTGAAGATGACGTAGGCCAAGTTCTCCGGAGCGGCGACCCTGGGGAAGTCGTTCGGGCTCTCCAAATCCTGAGGCCCCGCCTCCCCTAGAAAGACGACGGGAACCGAGTGCGGAGGCAGGCTCTCCAAGAGGGGCCTTTGCGCGACGAGAGCGGAGATTCGGGCGTCCTCCAGCATCGACGCCAGGCGGTCTTTAGGGTAGGTCGGGTCGAGGGGCACGTAAGCTGCTCCCGCCTTGAGGATGCCGAGCACGCCGACGACCATTTCAAGGGAGCGTTCGGCGCAGAGGCCGACGAGGCGTTCCGGCCCGGCGCCCAGCGCCTGCAGGTGACGGGCGAGTCGATTGGCGAGGGCGTTGAGCTCGGTGTAGGCGAGGCGTGATTCCCCGAGGACGATCGCCGTGGCATTGGGAGAGCTCGCCGCCTGGTCCTCGAAGAGGTCGATGAGCGTGCGGTCTCGGGGATAGGGCGTCTGCGTGGAATTCCATTGGCGAAGCAGGGTGTCGCGCTCGAACGGCGGCAGGTGCTCGAGCTCTCCGATGAGGGCGTTCGGGGCGGAAAGGGCGCTTTGAAGCAGGCAGAGAAAATGAGCCAGCAGGCGCTCCACCGCGAGGCCGTCGACCCGCGCGCGGTCAAAGGAGACGGTGATGCGGAACTGCTCGCCGGGCTGCGCAGCGACCGTAATGGGGTAGTTGGTGTGCTCGATGAGCTTGACGTCGCTCACGCTCAAAAGGCCTGAGTCTCGCAAGGAGGTGTCGACCGGGTAATTCTCGAAGACGAAGATGTGATTGAACAGCGCAACGCCGCTCGGCAGCTCGCTCAGAGCCTGAATCCGTACGAGGGGGGTGTGCTCATGTTCCCGGAGCGAAGCGGACTTGCCCTGAAGCCCCGTGAGCCAGGACGAGAAGGGTGATTTGGGCGAGATCCGCGCGCGGAATGGGACGGTGTTGATGAACAGGCCGACCATCGACTCGGCTCCGGGAAGCTCGGCGGGGCGACCCGCCACCGTGGCGCCGAAGACGACGTCGTCAGAGCCGGAATAGCGGCTCACGAGGATGGCCCAGAGGCCTTGCACCACGGTGTTGAGCGTCAGCCGCTGCTTCTGCGCGAATTCGCGCAGCTCCGAAGTGGCCGAAGGCGAGAGCGCCACCTGGCGTTCCGCGTGGCCGTTCGAGCCGCGGGGCGCGCTGCGCTCGATGCCCAACGGAGTGGGGGTGTCGAAGCCCTCGAGCTCCTGCTTCCAGAAGCGCTCGGAAGCGGACGAATCGCGCGAGGCGAGCCACTCGAGGTAAGCGCGAAAGGGCGGCGCGGGAGGGGTCGACAGCTCGGTGCCCTGGCTCAGCGCGCGGTACCGCGAGAAGAGATCCTGGAGGGCCAGGGAAAGGGACCAGCCGTCGAGCAGAAGGTGGTGAAAGGCGCAAACGAACGCGTAGGTGTCGTTCGCGCGGCGGATCAAGGTCAGGCGCACCAGCGGCGCCTCGGTCAAAATAAGCCCCTTCTGGCGCTCGCTTTCGAGAAGCGCTTCGAATCGCTCCCGCTCTTGCGCCTCGCTGCAATTTCGCCAGTCGAGATGGCTGACGGGGGCGTGAAGGTGCTTGTAGACGACTTGAAGGGGCTGGTCGAGGCCTTCCCAAAGAAACCCGGACCGCAGGATGGGATGTCGGTCCAGCATTTGCCGCCAAGACCGTTCGAAGAGCCCCGCATCGAAAGGCGGGTGGATCGTGCAGGTGAACTGCTCGAAATAGGCACCAGACTCGGGCTCGAGGAGCGTATGGAAGAGCATGCCCTGCTGCATGGGCGTCAAAGGGTAGACGTCCTCGATGTCGCGGCGATTTCCGAAGCGCAGGTCGAGGCTCGCCTGGTCGAGCCTCGCGAGCGGAAAGTCGGCCGGGGTGCAGCCGCCGGCCTCCGCCGAGTGGCAATGGGCGATGAGGCCGCGCAGCTGTGACAAGAACGATTGGGCGAGGTGCTCCAGGGTCTTCGCACGGTGAACCTGCTCGCCATACGCCCAGGTCACGAAAAGGCAGCCGTCCTTGACGACCGCGGTAACCTCCAGCAAGTGGCTGCGGGCTCCGGAAGGGTCGCGCTCTGGGCCGGCGCCCTCGGAAGCGAGGTGGAAGGGCCCGAAGGAGCGCGCCTGGCCCAGATAATTGAAGCCGATGCTGGGGGAGAGCGGCTGTGCGGTCAGGTCGCTTTCTGAGGAGAGATAGCGAAGAAGCCCGTAGCCGAGACCCTTGTTCGGGATACTTCGCAGTTGCTCCTTCACCGCCTTCAGCGCCTCGCCGAAGCCACGTCGATTCTCGAGGTCGATGGCAACCGGGTAGAGGCTGGTGAACCATCCGACGGTCCGGGAGAGGTCGACGTCGGGGAAGAGCGCCTCACGGCCGTGGCCCTCGAGGTCGAGGAGGAGTCGGTCGCTCTTCGCCCAGTGCGAAAGGGCGAGGGCCAATGCCGTCACGAGGAGGTCGTTGACGTTCGCGCGGTAGGTGGCGGGAGCCTCGAGCAGCGCTCGCGTCTCGACTGGGTCGAGACCGACAAACACGTGGCGCGCGGATCCGAAGGTGTTGGAAGCGGAAGAATCGTCGACCGGGATAGGGCTCGGAGGAGACCCAGAAAGAGAGGCCCAATAGGGAAGCTCGCGCCGCAGAGCCCCCGAACCGGAATACTCGCGCAAAAGCTCGGCCCAATGCTTGAAGGAGGTGGTCTTCGGCGGTAATGCCGCTGGCTCGCCCGCGATGAGCGCGTCATAGAGACGCTTCAGGTCCTCGAGCAGAATTCGCCACGAGACTCCGTCGATGGCCAGATGGTGAATGACGATGAGCAGCCGACCTGGCGCGTCTCGCCCATGACCGAAGTAGGCGGCGCGAACGATGGGCCCGCGCTCGAGGTCGAGGCTGCGTTGAAGCGCGTCGGCGCGCGCTTCCATCGCGGCCCGCCGTTCGGCTTCAACCAGTGGCGAGAGGTCCACGATCTCCACCGAGTCGCAGGCCTCATTGACGGAAATGTCCAGCAGGGGGCCAAAGCCGGCGCGGTGAGCTCGCAGGCGCAAGGCGTCGTGATGGGCGACGAGGAGGTCGAAGCAGGGCTGCAGGAGCTCGGCCCGGAAGCCAGCAGCGACCTCGAGGAGCAGCGATTGATTGAAGTGATGAGGAGACGGCAGGCGCTGATCGAAGAACCAGGCTTGAATGGGGGTGAGGGGCACTGGACCGGTCACGGGCCCTTGCTCTGCCTGAATGACCGGCGCCGAGTCGATCGCCGATGCCAGTGCGCCGAGGGTCTGGTGCTCGAAGATCTGGCGAGGCGCGAGGGTGAGGCCTTTCTGGCGGGCGCGCGCCATCAGCTGAATGCTGAGAATGGAGTCACCGCCAAGCTCGAAGAAGTTGTCGTGAACGCCGACCTGGTCGACGCCCAAGAGGTCGGACCAGAGGCTCGCCAGGACCTTTTGGCGCTCGGTGAAGGGGGCTACGAAACCGACGTCGAGCGCCGGGCGGGCGCCGTCGGGAGCGGGGAGGGCATCGCGGTCCACCTTTCCGTTGGCCGTCAGCGGCATGGCCGCGAGGGAAATGAAGGCGGAGGGGATCATGGGCTCGGGGAGCTTGGCGCTGAGAAAAGCGCGGAGCTCTCCGACGGACGGCGTCGGATTCGCCACGAGGTACGCGACGAGCCGCCGGTCGCCTTCTCGGTCCTCTCGCGCGAGGACCACTGCTTCGCGCAAGGAGGGGTGCAGGAGGAGCGCGGCCTCGACTTCTCCAAGCTCCACGCGGTAGCCGCGCACCTTGACCTGGCGGTCGAGCCGCCCGAGGAATTCGAGAGAGCCATCGGCGCGGTATCGCACCCGGTCGCCGGTGCGATAGAGGCGCGCGCCGGGTTCGGCGCCCAATGGGTCGGGAATGAAGCGCTCCGCGGTCAACCTCGGCTGGAGCAGATATCCGCGCGCCAATCCCGCTCCTCCGATGCACAGCTCACCCGCAGCGCCGATGGGCAGAAGTTGAAGTTGTCGGTCGAGAACGTAGGCGCGGGTGTTGTCGATGGGCCGGCCGATGGAA
Organism: uncultured delta proteobacterium; assembly: GCA_963772225.1. Taxonomy (GTDB): domain Bacteria; phylum Myxococcota; class Myxococcia; order Myxococcales; family UBA5297; genus CAVYWD01. The sequence goes on from CAVYWD010000004.1 coordinate 490,460, forward strand.
GGCTCGAGGCGCAGGGGCTCCTCGTCGACCCGCGCGCAAGTCGCGACGACGGCGCTTTCGGTCGGGCCGTAGTGGTTGACGACTGCGAAGGGAAGGCCGGTCGGAACGCCGCGCTGCAGCTTGTCGCCGCCGGTCAACAGGACCCGGAGCGCGAGGTCGCGTGGCATGGGCTGGCGGACGAGAGAATCGGCCAGCGCAGTGGGAGCAAAGGCGATGGTGATGCGATGCTGAGCCAGCCACTCGAGGAGCCGAGGCGGAGAGGCGCGGACTTCATCGGGCACGATGTCGATTCGAGCGCCCGAGGCGAGCGCGGGCCAAAGCTCCCATGCGGCGGCGTCGAAGGCCGGTCCGGCGAGCTGAGAGGCGCGCGTGCGACGACCGGTGGAATACGCCGAGGCATGCCAGGCGACGAGGCGCATGAGCGCGCGATGCTCCACTCCCACGGCCTTGGGCGTTCCGGTCGAGCCGGAGGTGTAGATGACGTAGGCGAGGTTCTGTGGCGCGGGGCGCATGAGCGGGGCAGGGCGTTGCGGCTCGAGAGCGGCGAAATCGTCATCGAGGCAGAGCGATGCAAGGCTGCTTTCGAGCGCAAGGCTTTCGAGGCGAGCGCGGTGCGTCAATAGGACCTGCGCGCGCGAGTCGCGCAGCAGGAGCCGAAGGCGCGCGGAAGGGTAGACCGGGTCGAGCGGGAGGTAGGCTGCGCCCATCTTGAGCACGGCGAGTTGGGCGATGACGAACGAGACCGAACGTTCGAGAAGGATTGCAACAATGGGCTCCGGACCCGTCGCCCATCGCAAGAGTCGATGGGCGAGGCCTTCGGCTCGAGAATTCAACTCGCCGTAGGTGAGAATTTGGTCATGCGCCGCGACCGCGGGCGCGTCCGGCGCCTGCTCCACTTGCTCTTCGAAGAGGTCGAGCACCGTCTTGTCACCGGGAATACCGCGAGAGGTGCGGTTCCACGTGATGACCTGATGCTCGTGCTCGTCTGCGCGCAGAATTGCAAGGTCGCCGATCCTGGCCTGCGGACCGTCCGCAGCGCTTCGCAGGACCGTCTCGAGGTGCCCTGCAAAGCGCTCAATCGTGGTTCGGGTAAAGAGGTCGGTGTTGAATTCGAAGGTGCACTGGAGGGCTCCTTCGCTCTCGGTGACATCGAGCGTCAGGTCGAATTTCGAGGAGGCGCTCTGAATCGCGACCGGAGAGAGGGTCATGCCAGAGAGCTTCAGCGCAGCCACCGGCGTGTTCTGGAGGCCGAAGGCGACCTGAAAGAGCGGTGTGCGGCTCACGTCTCGCGCGGGAGCCAACTCATCGACCAGTCGCTCGAAGGGGAGGTCTTGATGCGCATAGGCGCCCAGCGCAGTGTCGCGAATTCGCCCCAGGAGCTCGAGAAAGGTGGGGTTGCCAGACAGGTCGGTGCGCAAGACGAGGGTGTTCACCAGGAAGCCGATGAGGCCTTCGAGCTCGGCGCGATTTCGATTGGCGATGGGGCAGCCGACGCAGAGGTCGGTCTGACCGGTGAGCCGGTGCAACAGGATTTTGAAGCCCGCGAGCAGCCCCATGAAGAGGGTGGACCCGTGTGCGCTGCACAGGTGGCGCAGCTTCGCCGCGAGATCCGCGGACAGCGCAAACCGATGAGAGGCGCCGTTGAAGGTTTGGACTGCGGGCCGCGGCCAGTCGGTGGGCAGGTCAAGGGCGGGTGCGCCGGCGAGCTTCTGCTTCCAGTACGAGAGCTGCTCCTCCAGGCGAGGGCCCGCGAGCCACTGCCTTTGCCAATGGGCAAAGTCCCCGAGCTGAATGGGCAATGGCGTCAAAGGCGACGGCTTGTGGCAGACAAAGGCCTCGTAGAGCGCCGCGAGCTCGCGGACGAGCACCGCAGTGGACCAGCCGTCGGAGACGATGTGGTGCAGGGTCAAGAGCGCCAGGTGATCGTCTTCGGCGACCTTCAGAAGACGCGCTCGGAGGAGCGGGCCTGTCGCGAGGTCGAAGGGCGCGCGTGCCTCTCGCGTCGCTCGCTCAAGCATCAGGCGCTCGCGAGCTTCGGCCGGCTCGCAGGTCAGGTCCTCCCAGGCCATCGGGACTTCGAGCGCGGGGCCCACGCGCTGCACGCCGCGGCCGTCGACCTCGGGGAAGGTGGTCCTCAGGGATTCGTGGCGGCGGACTACCTCGCTCAAGGCGCGCTGAAGGGCGAGCGCGTCGAGCGTGCCGCGCATTCGCACGGCGGCCGGGAGGTTGTAGGCGGCGCTCTGCGGGTCCAGTCGGCTCAGGAACCAGAGGCGCTGCTGGGAGAAGGAGAGGGGAAGGTCGTGCTCGCGGGGCGCTGGCGCGATGGGGGCGTCGCGGCCTCCGCGGCGCTCTCGCTCGATTTGCTCCGCGAGGCCTGCCACGGTGAAGTGCTCGAAGACCGCGCGAAGCGGGAGCTCGATATGAAAGGTCGCGCGAATGCGCGAGGCGACCTGCGTGGCCAAGAGCGAGTGTCCGCCGAGCTCGAAGAAGCTGTCGTGAATGCCGACCTTCTCGACCCCGAGAAGCTGAGACCAGAGGCTCGCGAGGACCTCTTCCACCGGGGAGCGCGGGGCGGCAAATGCGGCATGGAGCCCCAGGCGACCCCCTTCGAGCGCGGGAAGCGAAGCTCGGTCGACCTTCCCGTTGGCGGTGAGCGGTATCGCCGGAAGCGCCACCAGCCCGCTGGGCACCATGTATTCAGGCAGGCTTTCGCGAAGAAAGCTGCGCAAAGCGGTTGCCGCCAATTCTCGAGTGGCCACGTAGTAGGCGACGAGGCGCCCGCCGCCTTGCGGGCCTTCCTGCGCGACGACCACCGCCTCGCGAATGGCAGGGTGCTGCGCCAAGGTCGCCTCGATTTCGCCGAGCTCCACTCGGAAGCCGCGAACCTTCACCTGGCGATCGGTCCTTCCCAGAAACTCGAGGTCGTCGCGCGAGACCCTCCGCGCTCGATCGCCGCTCCGGTAAAGCCTTTCGCCGGGGGCCCCGGCGAAAGGATTCGGAAGGAAGCGCTCGGCGGTCAAGGCGGGCCGGCCGAGGTAGCCGCGGGAGACGCCTGCTCCGCCGACGAAGATCTCGCCGGGAGCGCCGAGCGGCGCGAGCTGCAGCCGGTCGTCGAGAACGAGGACCTGCAGGTCGGGAATGGAGCGGCCGATGGGGCTCGCGAAGGGTTGCTCGAGGTCGCGCTCGCTCAGGGGCCGGTAGGTGACGTGGACGGTCGTCTCGGTGATCCCGTACATGTTCACGAGCCGCGGGCTGCCATCGCCATGGCGGCGGAACCATGGCGCCAGGGACGGCAAGTCCAGCGCTTCGCCGCCGAAGATGACCCAGGAAAGGCGAAGCCGCGAATGCAGATCATCGGGAAGCTCCTCCTCGGCCAGGGCCAGCGCCTTGAAAGCGGAGGGCGTGAGATTCAGGACGGTGACGCCGTGGTCGCAGAGCAGGCGATAGAAGTCGCGGAGGTTGCGGGTCAGGTCCTGGGGGACGATGACCAGCGTCCCGCCATTCGTGAGGCAGCCCCAAAGCTCCCACACGGAGAAATCGAAGGCGTAGGAGTGAAAGAGCGTCCAAACGTCCCCGGAGCTGAATTCAAACCAGGAATGGGTCTGCTCCAGGAGGCGCGCTATCTGCGAATGCTGAACGGGCACGCCCTTGGGGCGGCCGGTCGAGCCGGAGGTGTAGATGACGTAGGCCAGGCTCTCGAGACGCGGGAGGCCCAGGGGGTTGTGGGTCGCGCTTTCTTCGAAGCCGCCGCCTTCTTCGTCGAGAGCTACCCACCGGCTCCGGGCGCTGGAGAATTCGGCGCTTCGCCTCGGGTCGCCGACGACCACCGGAACCCGTGCGTCCTCCAACAGGAAGGCGAGCCGCTCGCGGGGATAGGCGGGGTCGAGTGGCAGGTACGCGCCGCCTGCTTTCAGAATTCCCAGCACGCCGACGACCAGCGAGGGCGAGCGCTCGGCGACGAGCCCGACGAGGTGCTCCGGGCCGACGCCCGCGGCGCGAAGCCGCCGCGCGAGGCGGTTCGCTCGGGCATCGAGCTCGGCGTAGGTCAGCCGAGTATCCTCGAAGAGGACGGCGATGGCGTCGGGCGCGCGAGCAGCCTGCTCCTCGAAGCGCTCCACGACTGTCCGCTGGGCGGCCGTGACGGGCGCAGGCTCTCGCGCATCGAGAAGTTGACGGCGCTCCTCGGGGCCGACCATGGAGAGCTCGCCGACGAGGGCGGCCTCGTCGGCGAGAGCGCTCTCGAGCAGGCGCGCAAAATGACCGGCGAGGCGCTCGATGGATTCCTTCGAAAAGGACCGCTGGTCATAGGAGAAGGCGACGGAGAGCGGCGGTCCGGGCTTGACGACGACGGTGAGAGGGTAGTGCGTGTGGTCGAAGAATCGCACGTCGCTGACGTTCAAAGGGCCACCGGGCTCTCTCAGCGAAGCGTCGACGGGATAATTCTCGAAGACAAGAATACTGCGAAACAGCGGCACCCCGCGGGGGACCTGGCTCCAGCCCTGGATTTGAACGAGAGAGGCGTATTCGTATTGCCGAAGCTGTGCGTTCTCGCGCTGAAGCGACTTGAGCCAGGGCAGCATGGGCGACTGGAAGGGCACTGCGACTCGAAGCGGCAGGGTGTTGATGAACATCCCCACCATGGCCTCGGCGCCGGGCAAGTCGGTGGGCCGTCCTGAGACCGTCGCGCCGAAGACGACCTCGCGCTCGCCGCTGTAACGGCTGAGAAGAATGGCCCAGACCCCCTGCATCAGCGTGTTCGGGGTGAGGAGGTGTCTCTGGGCGAATGCACGCAGGGCGTCGGCCACCGCGGGTGAGAATGCGATGTCTCGGGTGAAATAGGCCTCGTCGCCGCTCGGCTGTGAGCGGTCGATGCCGAGAGGCGTGGGGGCCTCCAGCCCCTGCAAATAGGTTCTCCAGAAGCGCTCCGGGGCCAGGGGGTCCTGATTCTCGAGCCAAGCGAAATAGTCGCGATACGGAGGAATGGGCGGGAGCGTGGGCTCCTCATTCTGGGCGAGCAGGGCGTAGGAGCGCGCCACCTCTTGGAGGAGGATCGGAAGCGACCAGCCGTCGAGCAGCAGGTGGTGGAAGGTGAAGACGAATCGATGGAGGTCGTCGCGGGTTCGCACGAGGGCGATGCGAAACAGCGGAGCCTCTCGGAGCTCGAAGCCTCGGCGCCGCTCTTGGTCCAGAAACGCTTCGAAGCGCGCCTGCTCCTCGCCCGGGGACTCGCGCCAGTCCATCTCCTGCCACGGCAGCGCCGCGCGCGCCTCCACGACCTGGAGCGGGCGCTCGACCGCCTTCCAGGCAAAGCGCGTTCGCAGCACGGCGTGGCGCAAGACCATCGAGCGCCAGGCCTCGCGCAGGGCCTTGGGGTCGAGCGGCGCTTTCAACGCGCACGTCAGCTGCTCGAGGTAAGCGCCGGAGTGGGGCGAAAGGAGAGTATGGAAGAGCATCCCCTCTTGCATCGGCGTGAGCGGGTAGACGTCCTCAAGGGCGCGGCGCGATTGCATGAGAATGCATTCCTTTCATTGGCCGGAGTCGGCCAGGAGGGCGTCGAGGGTCGTCTGGTCAAGGCGCGCCAGCGGAAAGTCCGAGGGCGTGGGCCCGCCCGCTTCGGGGGAGAGGCAATGGGCGATGAGGCGGCGCAGCTCAGCCGCGAAGCTCGCGCTCAATTGCGCCATCGTGCTCGGCTCGTGGACCTCGGCGCTGTAGATCCAGCTGGCGGTGAGCTGGCCGTCCTTGATGGCCGCGGTGACATCGAGCAAATGGGGACGCAGCGCCAGAGGGTGCTGCTCCGCCCCTAGGCTTTCGGGCGCGAAGCGGAATGGCCCGAGCGCGCCCCATTGGCCGAGGTAGTTGAACGAGAGCGCGGGCCTGGGCACGGCGCGCAATTCGGTGAGGACGTTGGGGCTCGCCGTGAGGTGGCGCAGAATGCCCCAGCCGAGCCCCTTGTTTGGAATACGGCGCAATTCCTCCTTCACCCTTTTCAAAGCGAGTCCCGGCTCCGCGGGGCGTGGCAAGTCCAGCGAGACGGGGTAGAGGCTCGTGAACCAGCCGACCGTGCGCGAGAGGTCGAGGCCCGGGAAGAGGTCCTCTCGGCCGTGGCCTTCGACGTGGATGAGCACGAGCTCGCCTGGGACCCAGCGCGACAAGGCGAGAGAGAGGGCGGCGAGCAGCATTTCCGGGACCCGCGTCCGATAGGCCGCCAGCGCCTCTTGCGTCAGGGTGCGCGTCTCCTGTCGGTCGAGGGTGACGAGCGCTCGGCGCGCGGACCCGAAGGTGTTGCGACCCGATGGGTGGTCGACCGGGAGCGCGGCGAAGGCGGCCTTGGCGAGCGCCTTCCAGTGCTCGGCTTCGCGCAGCAGCGCCTCGGAGCGGGCGAGGTCGCGCAGGTGCTCCGACCACTGCTTGAACGAGGTGGTCTTGGGCAAGAGCGCCGGCGGCTCGCCGCGCTCGAGCGAGGCATAGAGCGTCTGCAGGTCCTCGAGGAGAATTCGCCACGAGACGGCGTCGATGGCCAGGTGATGGGCGACGACGAGCAAGCGGCCGGGAACCTTGGCGCCGAAGTCGAAATGGACCGCGCGAAGCAGCGGGCCCGCTTCCAGGTCGAGGCTCGCCTGGACCTCGCCGGCGCGCTCCTCGACCGAGGCGCGGCGCTCGTCGTCCGTCCGCGCCGAGAGGTCGCGCAATTCCACGAAATCCGCCGCCTCGCTCGCCGCGCAATGCTGCTCCCAGGCGCCGTCTCGCCGAAAGCGCAATCGCAGGGCATCGTGGTGCTCGACCAGGCGCGCGAGGACGGGCCGCAGCAGGTCCGGCCGGAACGTCGGGGCGACCTCCAGGAGCAGCGATTGATTGAAATGGTGAGGAGCTTCGAGCGATTGCTCGAAGAACCAGGACTGGATGGGCGTGAGAGGCACGGGGCCTGCGACGACTCCCTGCTCCGAGAGCGCGGCGGGGGCCTCGCCGGCTGCTGCCGCGAGCTCGGCGATGGTCTGGTGCTCGAACAGCTGCTTCGGGGAGACGGCGAGGCCTCGTTGGCGCGCTCGCGCGATGACCTGAATGCTCAAGATGGAGTCGCCGCCGAGCTCGAAGAAATTGTCGTGAATGCCGACCTGCTCCACTCCGAGAAGCTCCGACCAGATCTCCGCCAGGGTCTTTTCCGCGCTGCTCCGCGGGGCGGCGTAGGCGGCCGCGAGCGCAGGGCGGCTTCCGTCGAGCGCGGGGAGCGCATTCCGGTCGACCTTGCCGTTCAAAGTGAGCGGCATGGACGAAAGCTTCACGAACGCCGCGGGCACCATGTACTCCGGCAGCTTTCGGCGCAGGAAGGCGCGCAGCTCGGTTGTCCCCACGGCCGGCTGATCGCTGACGAAGTACGCGAGCAGCCGCTTCTCCCCGGGCCGGTCTTCCCGCGCGATGACGGCGACCTCTCGGACCGCATCGTGCTGCGCGAGCGCGCCCTCGACTTCCTCGAGCTCGACTCGGAAGCCCCGTACCTTCACCTGGTGGTCGAGCCGAGCTAGGAAGTCGAGATTGCCGTCGGAGCGCCAGCGCACGCGGTCGCCCGTTCGGTAGAGGCGCGCGCCGGGTTCGGCGCCGAAAGGGTCGGGAATGAAGCGCTCGGCCGTCAGCCGGGGCCTTCGCCAATAGCCACGCGAGACGCCCGCGCCTCCGATGAACAGCTCCCCGGGCGCTCCCACGGGCGCGGGCTGAAGGGCTTCATCCAAGCAATAGAGCTGCGCATGGGCGATGGGCCGGCCGATGGGCACCGAGCCGGTGGGCGCCTGATCGCGCTCGATTGGACAATGGCTGCTGAACGTCGTCGCCTCGGTGGGGCCGTAGACGGCGGAGACCCGGCATGACGGGACCGCTCGGCGGAAAGCATCCATCCAGCGCGGAGCAATCATTTCGCCGCCCGTCAAGAGGTGGCGCACTCCGACGAGCTCCTTCGGGCATTCCTTGGCAATCAAATGAAACAAGGCGGTGGTCAGAAAGAGCGTGTCGACGCCGTGCTGCCGGACGGCTCGGCCTATCGCCTCCGGGGTCGGGCTTTCCGGGGGGAGCAGCGCCAAGCGGCCGCCGTTCAGGAGGCTTCCCCAGATTTCGAAGGTCGAGGCGTCGAAAGCGAGCGGTCCGGCCTGGAGAAGTGTCTGCGCCGAGGTCAGGGGGACGTAGGTGTTGGCCTTGACGAGGTGGACGATGGATTGGTGCGGGACGGCCGTTCCCTTGGGGAGCCCGGTGGAGCCCGACGTGTAAATAATGTAGGCCAGGTGATTCGGCTTCGAGAGATGCGGCAGGTTTTCGGACGGCAGGGAAGCGAGGCTCGCGCCGTCTTCGTCCAAAGCGATCCGACTTTGCTGCGCGATGGGAAGGCGCCCCAGGAGCTTTGCCTGTCCGACGAGCACCTCGACGCCGGCGTCCTCGAGCATGAAGCGCAGGCGCTCATCCGGGAAGCTCGGGTCCAGGGGAAGGTAGGCCCCGCCCGATTTCAGGATCGCGATCGCGCCGATCACCATTTCCAACGACCGCTCGACACAGAGGCCCACGGGGCGCTCGGGGCCAACTCCGAGCTCGCGCAACCGCCGGGCGACCTGGTTTGCGCGGGCGTCGAGCTCCCCGTAGGTCATCGATTGATCTTCGAAGAGCACCGCCACGGAATGAGGGGACGCCGCGGCCTGCTCTTCAAAGAGCTCGACGACCGTGCGCTCGCGCGGGAAGTGGACGGGGCCATCGGCGGACAGGACGAGCAGTGCTCGGCGCTCGTCATCGCCCAGGAGTTCCAGCTCGTCGATCCTTCGAGCGGGGTTTGCGACGGCATTCTCCAAGAGCTTCGCGAAATGGGATGCGAGGCGCTCGGCGGTCGCTCGGTCGAAGAGGTCCGTCTTGTACTCGAGCCGGCAATCGAGCTCGCTTGCGCCCTCGTCCACTTCGAGGGTGAGGTCGAACTTGGCGGTGCCGGTCTCGCTCACGAGCGGCGTGAGCGTCAGGCCGGGGAGAGAGAGCTCGGACCGGGGCGTATTCTGAAGCGCGAACATGAACTGGAAGAGCGGTGTGCGGCTCGGGTCGCGAACCGGCGAGAGCTCGTCGACCAGCCGCTCGAAGGGCAGGTCTTGGTGGGAATAGGCGCCGAGCGCCACCTCGCGAATTCGCGCGAGCAATTGCGAGAAGGTCGGGCGCCCCGAGAGGTCGACGCGGAGCACGACCGTGTTGACGAAGAACCCGATGAGCCCCTCCAGCTCCGCGCGAGCTCGGTGGGCGACGGGGCTCCCGATGCAGAGGTCGCTCTGGCCGCTGAATCGGTGAAGGAGCGTGGAGAAGGCCGCGAGGAGCGCCATGTAGGGAGTCGCCCCCTCCTGGCGGCAGAGCTTGCGCAGCCTGGAGGCGAGGTCGGCCGAAAGGCTGAAGCGGTGAATGGCGCCGCTGAATGATTGCACGGCCGGGCGCGGCCGGTCGGTCGGGAGCTCCAGGGCCGCGGGCGAGCCCGCCAAGCGCTCTTTCCAGTACGAGAGCAGCTGGGCGAGGCGGTCGCCTTGGAGCTGGTGGCGCTGCCATTCGACGAAATCGGCATATTGAATCGGCAGCGGCGGCAACGCGGGCGGCTTTCCGGCGACGAGGGCTTCGTAAAGGGCAGCGACCTCGCGCACGAGCACGCCCATCGACCAGGCGTCGGAGACGATGTGGTGCATGGTCAGGAGCACCACGTGGTCGGTGCCGGTCAGCGCGAGGAGCGTCGCGCGCATGAGCGGCCCGCGCGAAAGGTCGAACGGGAGCCGCGCTTCTCGCGCCGCCTCCTCTTTCACTCGGGCCTCGCGCTCTGGCGGTGGCTCGGCCGTGAAGTCCAGCCGCGCGAGCGTGAGGGGCTGCGAAGGGTGGACGATCTGCACCCCGCGGCCGGCGGGGCTGGCGAAGGTCGTCCGCAGGGCCTCGTGGCGGAAGACGACCTCGTTCAAGGCGCGCTCGAGCGCGGCGGAGTCGAGCACGCCAGTCAAGCGCACGGCCGCGGCGACGTTGTAGGCGGCATTTCCGGGGTCCAATTGGTCCAAAAACCAGAGCCGCTGCTGCGCGAACGAGAGGGGAATGTGGGTGCCGCGCGGCGCCGGCTGAATCCTGGGCTCGCAGGGGCCCAAGCGCTGCCGCTCGAGGTGCTGGGCCAGGTCGGCCGGGGTCGGATGCTCGAACAGAGCGCGAAGCGGAAGCTCGATCTGCAGCGCTTCGCGCGCTCGGGACGCCGCCTGGGCCGCGAGGAGCGAGTGCCCTCCGAGCTCGAAGAAGTGGTCGTTCAGGCCCACCGGCTCGACGCCTAGGACTTGCTCGAAGATCCCCGCGAGGATCTGCTCGACCGGAGTCCGCGGTGCAGCTTCGATTCCTCCGACGGCGCGCTCGGGCTCCGGCAGCGAAGCCCTGTCGACCTTTCCGTTGGGCGTGAGGGGTATCGCGGCGAGCTGGACGAAGCCCGCGGGGACCATGGGCTCGGGGAGCTTTCGGAGCAGATACGCGCGCAGCTCGGACGGCGGCAGCGACTCGCCCGACGTGAAATAGGCGGTGAGGCGGGGCTCGCCCTCGGGCGCGCCGCGCGCGACGACGACTCCTTCGCGGATGGCCGGGTGTCCGGCGAGGACGGCCTCGATCTCTCCGAGCTCGACGCGGAAGCCTCGCACCTTCACTTGCCTGTCCAGCCGGCCCAGGAATTCGAGCGCGCCGTCGGCGCGGAAACGGGCGCGGTCGCCGGTGCGATAGAGGCGGGCTCCGGGCTCGGCTCCGAACGGGTCCGGAATGAAGCGCTCGGCCGTGGGGCGCGCGCGGCGCCAATACCCGCGCGCGAGGCCATCGCCGCCCAAGAAGAGCTCGCCGGCGACGCCCACCGGCACGGGCTCGAGGTGGCGGTCCAAGACATAGGCGCGCGTGTTGTCGATGGGCCGGCCAATGGGCGGTGCGAAGCCGGCGGCCTCCTCGGGCAATGGGGCGCACGTGGCCACGACCGCGCACTCGGTGGGGCCGTAATGGTTGAAGACCGAGAATGGCAAACGAGCGGGGGCGCCGCGCCGCAGGGCTTCGCCGCCGGTGAGCAAGGTCTTCAAGGCGAGGCCTGGCGGCAAAGGCGCGCGCAGGAGCGCGTCGGCGAGCGGCGTGGGGGCGAAGGCGACATTCACGCGTCGCTCGGCGAGCCAGGCGGCGAGCCGGGGCGGGGAGAGGCGCACGTCGTCGGGGGCGATCTCGACGCGGGCTCCGGCGGCGAGCGCGGGCCACAGCTCCCAGGCCGCCGCGTCGAATGCGGGCCCCGCGAGCTGGGAGACGCGCGCGCCGCGGCCCACGCCATAGCGGGCGAGGTGCCAGGCGATGAGGCGCATCAACGCGCGATGCTCCACGGCGACGCCTTTGGGCGCGCCGGTCGAGCCGGAGGTGTAGATGACGTAGGCCAGGTCGCGCGGGGCCGGGCGCGGCAAAGGGCCACGCGGGCTCGCGGGCTCGCTGGCGCCCGCGGGCAGGTCGAGGCGGAGCGCGGGGAAGGGCTCGGCGAGCCGCAAGCGCTCGAGGTGAATTCCGTCGGTGAGCAGCGCTCGGGCGCGCGAATCGCGAAGGGTGAATTCCAGGCGATCGGCCGGGTGGGACGGATCGAGCGGGAGATACGCCGCGCCGGCTTTCAGCGCCGCGAGCTGAGCGACCACCAGCGACCCTGAGCGCTCGAGGAGGACCGCCACGACGTCGCCAGGCCCCGCTCCCAGGGCTCGAAGCCTATGCGCCAGCGAGCCTGCTCGCGAGCTCAGCTCGCCGTAGGTGAGCTCCTCGTCGTTCTCGGCGACGGCCACTGCGTCGGGCGTTTCGCGGACTCGTTCTTCGAAGAGGTCGACCGCGGTCTTCTCGCGCGGGAATTCTGCCGCAGTGTCATTCCATTCGACGAGCAAGGCCCGGCGCTCCTCGGCGGAGAGCATGGGGAGCTCGCCGATTCGGCTGTCGGGATTGGCGAGCGCGCCGGCCAAGAACCGCGTGAAATGGCCCGCCCAGCGCTCCATCGTCGAGCGCTCGAAGAGGTCGGTATTGAATTCGAAGGCGCAGGCAAGCTCGCCTTGGGTCTCGGTCACCTCGAGCGTGAGGTCGAACTTCGCGGTCCCGCTCTCGACGGGCATGGGCGAGAGCTCGAGGCCGGGGATCCTGAGCTCGCCGACCCGCGCATTCTGGAGCGCGAACGCGACCTGGAAAAGCGGCGAGCGGCTCAAGTCGCGCAAAGGCGAAAGCTCCTCCACCAGCCGCTCGAAGGGCAGCTCCTCGTGGGCGTACGCCTCGAGAGCCGCGTCGCGAGCCTGCGACAAAAGCTCTCGGAAGGTGGGGCCGGCGGAGAGGTCCGCGCGGAGCACGAGGGTGTTGACGAAGAAGCCGATGAGCCCCTCGAACTCGGCGCGGTTCCTTTGGGCGACGGGGGTGCCGACGCAAAGGTCTGCCTGGCCGGTCATGCGGTGCAGAAAGGCCTGAAAGGCGGCGAGCAAGGCCATGTAGAGCGTCGCGCTCTCTTGTCGACAGAGGCGGCGAATTGCGGACGTCTGCTCGCTCGATATCGCGAATCGGTGAGAGGCGCCGCGAAAGGTCTGGACCGCGGGCCTGGGGCGGTCCGTCGGGAGCTGAAGCGACGGGGGCGCGCCGGCGAGCTTTTGCTTCCAATAGGCGAGCAGCTTCGCGAGGGGCTCGCCCTGAAGCCAGCGCCGCTGCCAGACAGCGTAGTCCGCGTACTGAAGCGGCAGCGCAGACAGCGGCGACAGCTTGCCGGCTGCGAACGCTTCGTAGAGCGCGGCGAGCTCGCGCACCAGCACTCCCAGAGACCACCCGTCGGCGACGATGTGGTGAAGCGTCAAAAGAACGACGTGCTCGTCCTGCGCCAGCGCGAGGAGGCGGGCGCGAAGGAGCGGGCCGCGGGCCAGGTCGAACGGGCGCCGCGCCTCGAGCGCCGCCTCCTCCTGGACCTTGGCCTCTCGCTCGCCAGCGGGGAGCGACGTCAGATCCGCTCGAAGCAGCTCGAGCTCGCCCGCGGGCGCTATCTGCTGAATCGGATTGCCCGCGTGGACCGGGAAGGCGGTGCGCAGCGCCTCGTGCCGGCGGACAATCTCGCTGAAGGCCGACGCCAGCGCCCGCGCGTCGAGCTCTCCGCGCAGTCGAACGGCGGCCGGGACATTGTAGGAGGCGCTCTGCGGCTCGAGCTGGGCGAGCAGCCAGAGCCGCTGCTGGGCGAACGAGAGCGGCAGAGGGCCGTCGCGCGGCGCGGGCTCGATGGGCAAAGCCCCGGAGCGCCGCAGCCGCTCCACGAGCGCCGCGGTCCCCGCCACCGTCGGATGCTCGAACAGGGACCGCAAAGGCAGCTCGACGCCCAGCGCCGCGCGCACCCGCGAGACGAGCTGCGCGGCGAGCAGCGAGTGCCCGCCCAGGTCGAAGAAGCTTTGGTCGACGGCGACGCGATCGAGGTGAAGCACCTGCGCAAAGAGGGCGGCCAGGACCTCCTCCGCAGGCGTGCGGGGAAGGGCGAAGGCCTTGTCGTCCTCGACCCGGGCTTCGGGCGAAGGGAGCGCCGCTCGGTCGACCTTGCCGTTGGGCGTGAGGGGCAGCGCGTCGAGGAGCGCGAACGCCGAGGGCACCATCGGCTCGGGGAGGCTCTCGCGCAGGTGCGCGCGCAGCTCGGCCTGGGTGGGTCGGCCCACGGCCGCGCAGTAGGCGACCAGGCGCTGCTCTCCGGGCGGGTCCTCGCGCGCGACGACGACCGCCTCGCGGATGGCGGGGTGCCGCAGGAGGGCGGCCTCCACCTCGCCGAGCTCGATGCGGAAGCCGCGCACCTTGACCTGGTGGTCGGCCCGCCCCAGGAATTCGAGGTTCCCGTCGGCGCGGTATCGCGCCCGGTCGAAGGTCCCGTAGAGGCGTCGGCCCGGCTCGCTCGCGAACGGATCGGGGACGAAGCGCTCGGCCGTCAGCCGCGGGCGAGCGAGGTAGCCTCGGCCCACGCCCTCGCCGCCGATCCACAGGTCGCCTTCGACGCCGATGGGGACCGGCTCGAGGCGGCCGTCCAGGACGTAGATCTGCGCGTTGGGGATCGGCCGGCCGACGGGCACGGGCCGCTCCAGGTCGCTCGCGAGGTCGGCGCCGAGGCGGTGGAAGGCCGCCACCGCGGTGCACTCGGTCGGGCCGTAGCCGTTGATGATCCGGGTGCTCGCGCCGAGCGCGGCGCGGCGCTGGGCGAGCGCCGGCGCGCTGAGCGGCTCACCGCCGAGGACGGCGCAGCGCAGAGACGAGAGCGCGCCGGGCTGGGCCGCGTCGGCGACCGCGTAGAACATGCTCGGGGTCATGTTCATCAGGGTGATCCGCTCGCGCGCGATGCAGGCCGCCACCGCCCTGGCGTCGAACGGCTCGGGCGCGAGGTGCAGCCGGGCGCCGGAGGCGAGCGCCGCGAACACGTTCTTCTGCGTCAGGTCGAAGCTGAAGGAGGTCGCCAGGAGAATGCTGTCGCAAGGCGCGGGCTCGAGCTCTTCGAGGTACCACTGCAAAAGGTTCGCGAGGCCGCCGTGGCACGCCCCGGCTGCCTTGGGGCGCCCGGTGGAGCCGGAGGTGTAGATGACGTAGGCGAGGTGATGGGGCGCCGCTGCAGGCTCCAGGTTCTCGGCGGCGAGGTCGCCCTGCGCTTCGTCCTCGAGGAAGACCACGGATGAAACCGGCGGCAGGCTCGAGGAGGCGCGGCGCTGGGCGACGAGGATCGAAAGGCGCGCGTCCTCCGCCATGAACGAAAGGCGCGCTCTCGGGTAGCTCGGGTCGAGCGGCAGGTATGCGCCGCCGGCCTTGAGAATGGCGAGCAGGCCCACGACCATCTCGGCGGAGCGCTCGGCGCACAGGCCGACCACGCTCTCGGGGCCGGCACCCAGAGCGCGAAGGCGCCGCGCGAGCCGGTTCGCCCGGGCGTTCAGCTCGGCAAAGGAGAGCTGCCCGCCTTCGAAGCTCAGCGCGATGGCGCCGGGCGCTTTGGCCGCCTGGCGCTCGAAGAGCTTTACGACGCTTGGCTCGCGAAGGCGCGGGCCGGGGCGCGGGTTGAAGTCGATGAGCACGGCCTCGCGCTCGGCCTCGGTCAACAGGGAGAGCTCGCTGAGCCGCCGGCCCGGATCGGCTGCCGCGCTCTCGAGAAGCCGCGTGAAGTGCCGCGCGAGCCGCTGTGCGGTGGAGGGGTCGAACAGGTCGCAGCTGTACTCGAGGCTGCAGGAGAGGCCGCCGCCCGCCTCGGTCACCTCCAGCGTGAGGTCGAACTTCGCCGAGCCGCTCTCCAGAGGAAGGAGCGAGAGCGAAAGCCCGGGCAGCGCGAGCTCGCCCATGGGCGCGTTCTGCAGCGCGAACATCACCTGGAAGAGCGGCGTGCGGCTCGCGTCTCGCTCGGGCGAGAGCGCCTCCACCAGCCGCTCGAAGGGGACGTCCTGGTTCGCGAAGGCGCCGAGGGCCGTCTCGCGCACCCTTTCGACGAGCTCGGCGAAGGTCGGGTCCGAGCCGAGGTGGGTGCGAAGCACCAGCGTGTTGGCGAAGAAGCCGATGAGCCCCTCCAGCTCGGCGCGGCTCCGGTTGGCGATGGGCGTTCCGACGCAGAGGTCCGCCTGTCCGGTGACGCGGAAAAGAAGCGCCTTGAAGCCGGTGAGCAGCGCCATGAAGAGCGTGGCGCCGCGCTCTTGACAGAAGATCCGGAGCGCGCTCGTGAGCTCGGCCCCGAGCAGAAACCGATGGTGGGCGCCCCGCGAGGAGCGCTTCGGCGGGCGCGGCCTGTCGGCCGGGAGCGGGAGCCGCGGGAGCGGCCCCTGCAGGCGCTCCCGCCAGTACTGGAGCTGCGACTCCAGGCGCTCGCCCTGAAGCCAGAGGCGCTGCCAGCGCGCGAAGTCCGAGTATTGGATGGGCAGCGCTGGGAGTGAATGCGGGCGCCCCTGCGCGAGAGGCTCGTAGAGCGCGGCCAGCTCCCGCACCAGCACCCCCATCGACCAGCCGTCGGACGCGATGTGGTGCATGGTCAGGAGCAGGGCGTGCTCGGCCTCGCCGAGCGCGAAGAGGCGCGCGCGCAAGAGCGGGCCGCGCGCCAGGTCGAACGGCCTTCGCGCCTCCTCGGCCGCGCGCTCTTGGAGCGCCGCTTCTCGCTCGCTCTCCGGCGCGGCGCGCAGGTCCACCCGCTCGAGCGCGAAGGGCCCGGGCGCGTTCACCCCAAGCTCCGGCTGGCCGTCCGCGTGGGCGAAGGTCGCGCGCAGCGCCTCGTGCCGCCGCACCACTTCGCCCAGCGCGGCCTCCAAGGCCTGGGCGTTCAGGGCGCCGGTGAGGCGCACGGCGGCCGAGAGGTTGTAGGAGGCGCTCCCAGGCTCGAGCTGGTCGAGGAACCAGAGCCGCTGCTGAGCGAACGAGAGCGCCTTCGGGGCATCGACCGGCGCGCGCTCGAGGGCGGGCTCCGGCGCGCTCGCCCGGAGGCGATCGAGCGCCGCCGCCGCGCCCGCGAGCGTCCTCTGCTCGAAGAGCACCCGAAGCGGCAAGTCCACCTTGAGCGCCTCGCGGACCCGCGATGCGACCTGGGTCGCCAGGACCGATTGGCCGCCGAGCGAAAAGAAGTCGTCCTCGGCGCAGACCTTTTCGACCCGAAGCACCTGCCGCCAGAATCTTTGAAAGGGCGTCCTCGGTCGCCGATTCGCTGCTCAGGACGACGTCCAAGCTCTTCTCCAGGAAGGCTTTCTTGCAGGCGCTGCGCTGGATCTTTCCGCTGGAGGTTTTGGGGACGGAGCCCACGCTCACCAGGGCGACCGCCGCACTCAGGACGTCGTGCTCGGCCGCGAGCGCCTCTCGAATGGCGGCGATTACCTCAACCGGGTCGCCGCGAAATTGGCGCTCCAGCTCCTGGACGATGACCAGCTTCTCGCGCTCGCCCTCGACCACGCTGAAGGCGGCGACCGACCCTTTTCGCAGCGCCGGGTGGCTTTCCTGGACGGAGAGCTCCAGGTCCTGGGGGTAGAGCTTTCGACCTCCCAGATTGATCAAATCCTTGATGCGCCCGGTGACGCTGAGCTGGCCATCGCTCCAAAGCCCCAGGTCGCCGGTGCGCAGGAATGGCCCTCGCCCAGAGTCGCTCAAGAAAGCGCCAAAGGTGGCCTCCGTCGCCTCGCGCTGGCCCCAATAGCCGCGGGCGACGCTGGGGCCGCGCACCCAGATCTCCCCCTCCACGCCCGGGCGGCTGGCGAGCCGCGTCGCCGGGTCGACGATGAGGATTTCGTGGTCGTCGAGGCCCTTGCCGCAGGGGACCGGGGCGAGCGGCTCGCGAGGCGCGCCATCGCCGTCTCCTTGCCAGAATCCGCCGGCGACGAAGAGCGTCGCCTCGGCCAAGCCGTAGCAAGGATAGAAAGCGCTGCGCCGAAATCCACACCGCTCGAATCGCCGCGCGAATCGGTCCAAGGTGCCGGCGCGGACGGTCTCGGCGCCATTGAAGGCGAGACTCCACGAGCCGAGGTCGAGGTCGCCGAGCTGGTCATCGCGGATCTTGTCGATGCATAGGTCGTAGGCGAAGTTTGGCCCGCCGCTCGCCGAGGCCCGAAATCGGGTGATGGCCTGCAGCCATCGCACCGGCTGTTGGACGAACGCAGCGGGCGCCATGAGGACCGAGTGCCCGCCGCAATAGATGGGCTGGAGAATGCCGCCGATGAGCCCCATGTCATGGTACGGGGGCAACCAGAAGACGCCCACGGTCTCCGACGTGCTGCGCATGGCGGCGGCGATGCCGCGCAAATTGTGGAGGAGCGCCCGGTGGGTCAGCACCACGCCCTTGGGAGATCCCGTGGATCCGGAGGTGTATTGAAGAAAGGCGATGGAATCGGGGCCGAGCGGGACCGAGGGGGCTTGGGCCAGGCGGGGGGTGCCTTCGTCTGCGTCGATCGGCAACCAGGCGATGGGCAGCGAGCGCGCCAGGTCCGCATGCCGGGTTTGCAAAATGGAGAAAGCCGCGGCCGTGGTGAGCGCCGCGGCGGCGCCCGAGTCGGCGAGGATGGCGCCGAAGCGGGCGAGCTGGCGCGCCCGCGGTGGATAGGACGGGACCGCGACGCAGCCGGCGGCCATGGAGCCGAGCAGAGCCGCGATGTAGCTCAGCCCCGGCGGGAGCATGAGGACGACGCGGCTCCCCTCGTATCCGGCGGCCTGGAGCCTCGCGCCAATCCGGAGGGCCTGCTCCTCGAGCTGGGCGAACGTGGCGGTTTGCGCCGTGTGGCCGCTTTCGTCGAGAAAGGTAAAGGCGGTTCGGTGGGGCGTCTCGATCACCCTGCGATGGAGGACGTCCAACAGGTTGCGGCCTTCGAAATGGGCTTCCTCATTCAGCATCGCCACGCTCCGTCCCCCGTCTTTCGCCTTCGCTGGCGCGCGGCCAGGGCGGCTCCTGCAAGTCGGCGAGGGGAATGACCGTCGTCTCTGGGGGGCGCCTTCAGGCGCAGGCAACCTGCGGAGGTGGGCGAAGGGCGGCAACCGACCAAATAGGTGCGCCCGCGCCATCGCGACCCCAGGCGAGCGTCGGGCGCTGCTCTTGTCCTGTGGAGCCGGCCCGAGAGCCGCGGGGTGGGCTCGAGCTCCGCACCTCGAATGAAAGGGTTGCCGGTGGAAGAGAGTGCACCCTGAGTGAAGCTCGACGGCGGCGCGGCGCGGGCCATTATCGGAAGCGACCGCGGAGAATTCTCTCGCCTGAATCGATTGAAGCCGAAAGAAAGGACGCGCCGGTGGGAGGTGCCCAAATGCGCGAAGCCTGGCGCGCGGCGGCTCGGGCATATTGCGCCCTTCAAACAGCGCAATGGCCGAGGACGGCGAGGAGGATGCGTGATGAACCACCGATGGTGTGCCTATTCCTTTTGTGCAGCGCTCGCGGCGTGCGGCTCGCCCAAGGTGACGGGCAATGACGCCGCGGACGGCGGCAGCAGCGCATTCAGCGAACCGCGGGCGGCGACCGCGTCCGAAATCCAGGCTGCCCAGGGGCTCCTCGCGCCGGCGTTGGGCCTTCAAGGCGTGCCGGACCTCACCCAGCTCGTGGACCTCGCAAACCTGCCGACGCTCGTGTCCCAGCTGCTCGGCGACCCCTCCGCGAATCCGCTCAGCGGGCTGAGCAGCTCCCCGGACCTCGCGTCGGTTTGGCAAGGCGTCGGAGGGAACCTGGGCCCGCTGCTCCAGGGGGCGCTCGCCTCGGGCTGCGTCTCCCTCACCAGCGCCGGCGTGGCGTTCAACAACTGCGCCGTGCCGTTCCAGCAGTCCGCCGTCCAGGGGACGGTCCAGGTAGACGGGCTGCTGAGCTTGAGCAGCTCGGGTCTGAAGCTCGACCTCTCGGTCGTCGGCGCGTTCGATGCCGCCTCCGCGAGCGGGGCGCTCAAGCTTCACCTCACGGGTGACCTGGGCGCCTCTGGCGGCGCGTGCAAAGGCGCGTTCCAGGTGGACGTGAGCCTCGACGGAACGCTGGGGGGGACGTGCGTCTCCCTGGCCCTGTCCGAGGCGCTCTCGCTCGATCTCGGCTACCAGAGCGGCCAGCTGTGCGCGAGCGCCGGCACCGTCCTGGCGGTGCGCCAGTGGAACGCGCGGCCGGACGGCCAGTCGTCCGTCACCTTGCCGGACCTCGCCGCCAAGCTCGATTTCTCCGCGTGCGGCGCGGCGACGATCGCCTTCTCGCCCAAGGCGCCGTCGGGCCCGTGAGCGGCGGCGGGAAAGACGAGGTTCTGGCCGCGGGAGCTTCGAGCGCCCGCTCCTCCCGCGGCGCCTCGCCATGGCTCCTCGCGCGGCGGCGCCCGGAGCGGGGGTCGGTCCGGCTCTTCTGCTTCCCCTATTCCGGCGCGGGCGCCTCGGCCTTCGCGGCCTGGGCCGGCGGGCTACCGGCGGGCGTCGAGGTCTGCCCGGTGCAGCTGCCGGGGCGGGAGACCCGTCTGTCGGAGCCCGCCCTCCGGAGCATGCGGGAGCTGATCCCGGCGCTCGCCCGCGCGCTCACGCCCTTCCTCGACGGGCCGTTCGCCTTCTTCGGTCACAGCCTCGGCGCCCTGGTCGCGTTCGAGCTCGCGCGCGCCCTCCAGCCTGCGGGGCTCGCGCCGGTGCGGCTCTTCGCCTCTGCCCATCGAGCCCCTCACCGGGCGGGCGGGGGCGAGGTGCATCGCGCCACCGACGCAAAGCTCGCGCAGAAGCTTCGCGAGCTCAACGGAACGCCCGCCCAGGTGCTCGAGTGCGCGGAGCTGCGCGCCCTGCTCTTCCCCGTCGTCCGGGCTGACTTCGAGCTCTGCGAGACCTACGCCTACGAGCCTGGGCCGCCGCTGTCTTGTCCCATCTCCGCGCTGGGCGGCCTGTCTGACCCGGGTGTCGACGCCGCGGGCCTCGCGCAGTGGCGGCACCACTCGGTGGCCCCGGTGGAGGTCCGGCAGTTCGCGGGCGACCATTTCTTCATCGCCGCGAGCCGCCGCGCGGTGCTCGAGCTCGTGGCCCGGCGCCTGCTGCAGCCGTCGGCGCCATGAGCCAAGCCGCTCAAGCCTTGCCGTCCGTCTCGGCACCGGCGAGCTGATCGAGCGCGCGCTCGAGCGCGTCGCGCTCGATGGGCTTGGCCAAGACGAGCACGTCGTGGGAGGCGAGAAAGGCGGCCGACCGCTCGTCGAAGGCGCCTCCCGTCATGAACGCGAAGCGGCGCAGCAGCGCTGGGTGCCGGGCGGCGAGCGCTCGGTAGAGCTCGATGCCGTCGACGTCGGGCATCATCACGTCGCAGAGGACGGCGTCGAAGTGCTCGCCGGCGTCGATGTGCCGCAGGGCCTCGGAGACCTGGGAGACAGCGGTGACCGAGTACTTGTCCCGGAGAATCCGGGAGAATGAGCGGGCAATCAGAGGCTCGTCGTCGACGAGGAGGACGCGCAGGCCCGCGGGCGCCTCGGCCGCGCGCGGCGCGCCGGCGCTCGCGCTGCCCGCCACCGGCTCGGCGGCGGGGAGCACGACGCGGAACGTGGAGCCGCAGCCCTCCTCGCTCTCCACCTCGATGCGCCCGCCGGCGCCCTCGACGACGCTCCGGGCCAGGGTGAGGCCGAGCCCCAGCCCTTCGCCGACCGGCCGGGTGGTGAAGAAGGGGTCGAAGATGCGCTCGCGGGTCGCGGGGCTGAGGCCCACGCCCGTGTCGCTGATGGCGACGGAGATCTCGCCGCGCGCGAGCCGGGCGGTGACGGCGATGAGGTGCAGCGACGAGCGGCCCTCGGGGATGGCCTGGGCGGCGTTCAGCAGGAGGTTCAGGAACGCCCGGCTCAGCTCGCGCGTCCGGGCGCGCGCCAGCGGCAGCCCCTCCGGGATGTCGACTTCCAGCCGAGCGCGCTGAGCGAGCTGGTTCTCGACCATCTGGAGCGCGCTGTGGAGCTCGGCCCCGACGTCGACCGTCGCCGGCGGCGCGGTCGACTCCGGACGGCCCATGGAGCGCATGGCCTTCACGATGTCGCGGATCCGCCGGGCGCCCTGCAGCGCTTCGTCGAGGAGCTCGCGCAGGTCGCCGGCGGGCGGCTCGCGCCCGTCGGCCCGAAGCTGGTCGAGGGCGTACCCCAGGTTGGACGTGAGCCAGGCGAGGGGGTTGTTGATCTCATGCGCCACGCCCGCGGCCAGGCTCCCCACCGAGGCGAAGCGGCTCGCCGAGAGGAGCTGTTCCTGCAGCGCGTGGACTTCGGTGACGTCCATGCGCGTGCCCAGCATGCGGCGCGGCCGGCCCGAGGCGTCGCGCTCGGAGACCTGCCCTCGGGAGCGCACCCAGCGGTAACCGCCGCCGGTTCGCCGGAGCCGGTATTCGGCCTCGTACCTGGGCGAGCGCCCCTCCAGGCAGTCGTCCAAGAGCGAGAGGGTCCGCCGCAGGTCGTCGGCATGGATGCCTCTCTTCCACGCCTCGAAGGTCTCCTCGATGGCGTCGGCGGGCCCGTCGGCGTCCCAGGGGCTCGCGGCGATGACGCCCTTCGCCACGTCGAGCTCCCACTCGACCTGGAGCGCGGCCGCCAGCGAGAGCCGGAGCCGCTCCGCGCTGCGCGCCAGCGCCTCCGCCGCCGCCCGCTCGCGCGTGACGTCCCGAAAGGTCATGACCACGCCGGAGGGCGTCGCCTCAGGCGGGCTCAGGAGCGGACGGGAGCTGACCGACAGCCAGACCAAGCTCCCGTTGGGCAGCTTGAGGCCCATCGGCACCTCGGAGCAAGGCTGTCCCGTGCGCAACGTGTAGCTGACGGGGCGGTCTTGGACGGGAAAGGGCAGCCCGCCTTCGCGGAAGGCCTCCCACGGAGGCTCGGCGGCGCTCCAGCCGCTCAGCTCGGCGAGGCCCAGCCCGAGGATCTGCTTGGCGGCGGGGTTGGCCATCACGACCATGCCGTCCGCGTCGACCTCGACGACGCCCTCGGCCAGCGCGGCGACGAGGGTGCGGCTGCGGCCGAGCTCGCGCGCGAGGTCGGCGCGGGCCTGCCTCAGCCCGTTGGCCCGGAGGGCGAGGATCCACGTCGCCACGCCCATGGCAGTGGAGAAGAGCAGGGCACTGCCCACGGCCGCCCGGGCCGGCATCTGGGCGCCCCATACCACCGCGAAGCTCGCGCTGGCGCAGGCCCAGGCGAGCGCCGCCACCGGCCAAGGGAACAGCGCCGCCGCGCACGCCACGCAGACGCCCGAGAGACCGACGTAGACCTCGCCGGGTGCGCCCAGGGCCGCGGCGGCGACGGCGCAGGAGACGTTCGGGGCCACGGCGACCGGGATGAACCAGTCCCACAGACGCGGGGTGCGCCGGAGGGCCAGCACGAGGATCTCGGCCGCGAGCAGCGCGCCGAACGCGAGCAGAGCGCCCCGGTGGCTCTTGCCGCCGTGGGCCGCGAATGTGGCCACGAAGAGCGGGCTGATGAGCGCGAAGATGAGCAGCCCCAGGCGCCGCTGCGAGGTCGGCGTGTCCTGGAAAAAGCGTGCGCGCGCCGAAAGCGCCAAGGTCTCGCCTCGAATCTGCGGCATCGGCCGCTCGAGGCGTTCATTTTACGACAGGCGCTCGGTCGGCGTCTCGCGGGGCAACCAGGGTGAAGGCCCGGTCTTCGCTGGCGAATGTAACCAGGCGTGCGGTCAGGTGAGTCCTGCGGTGGACTTCACGCTGAGCTCGGCGAGCTGCTTCTCGTCGACGTCTCCTGGCGCACCGGTCATGAGGTCGGTGCCCTTCTGCGTCTTCGGGAAGGCGAGGACATCGCGCAGCGACGGCGCGCCGGTCAGGAGCATGGCCAGCCGGTCCATGCCCAGCGCGATGCCGCCGTGCGGGGGCGCGCCGAACTTGAGGGCGTCGAGCAGGAAGCCGAACTTCTGGCGGGCCTCGGCCTGCTCGATGCCCAGCGCCCTGAAGACCTTCTCCTGCACCTCCGGCTTGTGGAGGCGGATGGAGCCGCCGCCGATCTCGAAGCCGTTGAGCACCAGGTCGTAGCGGTAGCACTTGACCTGGCCAGGGTCGGACTCCAGGAAGTCGACGTCCTCGTCGTGAGGGCGGGTGAAGGCGTGGTGGGCGGCGACCCAGCGCTTCGCCTCCTCGTCGAACTCGAAGAGGGGCGGGTTGACGACCCAGAGGAAGCGCCACTGCCCGCCCGAGCCGTATTGCGGGATGAGCCCGAACCGCTTGCCCAGCGAGAGGCGCAGGCCGCTCATCACCTGGTGAACGAGCGCCTCGCGGCCGAACTGGAAGAGGAGGAGGTCGCCCGGTCCGGCGCCGCAGGCCTCGTTGATGGCCCGGCGCGCCTCGGGGGTGATGCTCTTGGCCAAGGGCGACTGGGTCCAGTCGCCGCCCTCGGCCACCTTGGCGCGCGCGAGCCCCTTGGCGCCGTTGCCCTTGGCCTCCACCTCGAGGTCGTCCAGGTCCTTGCGCGAGAGCGCGTGCTCCTTGGGCACGCGGATGGCCTTGATGATCTGCCCGGGCTGCAGGGCGTCCTTGAGCATGGGCACGCCGCCGCCGCCGTGCGCGCGGACGACCTCGGTGAGCTCGATGTGCTCGAGGCCGAAGCGGAGGTCGGGCTTGTCGTTGCCGAAGCGGCGCATCGACTCGTCGAACTCCATGCGCGCGATGGGCAGCGGGACGTCGATGCCCAGGAGCTCCTTCCAGAGCCGGGCGACGAGCCCCTCGATGGCCGAGAAGATGTCGTCCTGCTCGACGAAGCTCATCTCCACGTCGATCTGCGTGAACTCGGGCTGGCGGTCGAGGCGCAGGTCCTCGTCGCGGAAGCAGCGGACGACCTGGAAGTAGCGGTCGAAGCCCGCGACCATGAAGAGCTGCTTGAAGAGCTGGGGGCTCTCGGCGAGCGCGTAGAACTTGCCGGGCGAAAGGCGACTCGGCACCAGGAAGTTGCGGGCGCCGCCGGGCGTGTACTTGACCAGGAACGGGGTCTCGAGCTCCAGGAAGCCGTGCTCGGTGAAGTGCTGCCGGGTGATGGCGTTGAGCTTCGAGCGCGTGATCAGCGCCTGCTGCAGCGGCGCGCGCCGCAGGTCCAGGTAGCGGTAGGCGAGCCGCTTCTGCTCGTCGGTGTCCACCTCGTCCTTGATGAGAAAGGGCGGATCCTCGGAGCGGTTGAAGATCTCCAGGTCGGAGACGTGCACCTCGATTTCCCCGGTGGCGAGCTTGGGGTTCACGTTCTCGCCGCGGCCCTGCACCTGGCCGCGCACGCCGATGACGAACTCGCGGCGGAGCTCGCCCGCGAGCGCGTGCGCCGCGGCGTCGAAGGTGGGCTGAAAGACGACCTGGGTGATGCCGGTGCGGTCGCGCAGGTCGATGAAGACGGCTCCGCCGTGGTCGCGGCGGGTGTTGACCCAGCCGAACAGGACGACGGTCTTGCCGATGTCGGCGGCGGTCAACGTGCCGCAGGTGTGGGTTCGCTTGAGCTCGGTGATGAACTTCGCCGCCATTGAGGCCTCCAGCCGTTCCGTCGAGGACCGGGGACGATACGGGCGACGGGAGGGGGAGATCAACCCTGGCGGCGAGGGTCGCGCGGATCGGGAAGGCCGGCGATGGCGCTCCACATGGCGCGCAGCTCGAACGAGACGAGCGCGGCCACCGAAGCGAGGAGCGCGAGCCCGAGGGAGAGGGCGCTGATCCGGCTCCACAGCGAGGTCTTTAGGACGAGGTCGCGGCGCTGGTCGAGCAGCGAGAGCTCGCGGTTCTGGTCCTCGACCGCCAGGGAGTCGGAGAAGGCCGCGCCGGCCTGGAGGCTGCGGTCGGAGGCCTCCCTCGCGGAGTCCTCCAGCGCCCGACTGCGCTGGCGCGCCCCGGCGGCGTACAGGGCGAGGAGCCCGGCCAGGATCAACAGGAGAGCTGGAGTGCCGCGCCGCACGTTCGCCGGAGCTCCTTCTAAGCGAAGCCTTCCGTTGAGAGGCTCCGCAGCCGACAAAGGTAGGCACGCAGCCCAGGAGTTTCAACACCCGGCCAAGCCCTCGTCCGTGCGATATTGCACGCGCCGCTCGTCCGCACCACCTGGAGAGCGCTGGC
This sequence comes from uncultured delta proteobacterium, assembly GCA_963772225.1. Lineage (GTDB taxonomy): Bacteria > Myxococcota > Myxococcia > Myxococcales > UBA5297 > CAVYWD01. Next base: position 515,931 of record CAVYWD010000004.1, read on the forward strand.
CCCGCGGAGCCCTTCGTGCCGAAGCCCTACAATCCCAAGGACTTTTACTACCGCAAGGCGAAGAAGGAGGGGCTGCGGGCGCGCTCGGCTTTCAAGATCGAAGAGATTGGCCAGCGCTTCCGCCTCTTGCGGCCTGGGATGGTCATCCTGGACCTGGGCGCGGCGCCCGGCGGGTGGCTGCAGGTGATGGCGGACAAGGTCGGGCCTAAAGGGGCCGTCATCGGGGTGGACCTCGTCGCCATCGCTCCGGTGGGCAGGCCTCAGGTCAAGACCGCGGTGCTCGACATCACCGGGGCCGATTTTCGAGAGCGCCTCGCCGAGCTCCACCCGGGCCCTTTCGACCTGGTCACCAGCGACATGGCGCCCAAGACGAGCGGCATCAGGGAGCGCGACGAGGCGCGTTCTTTGGAGCTGGCGGGGCTGGCGCTCGCGACCGCGGAGCGCCTGCTCCGCCCTGGCGGGAGCTTCGTCTGCAAGGTCTTCATGGGCGCGGGCTTCGACGAGTTTTTGAAGCGCTGCAAAGGCGTCTTCGAGAAGACGAAAGTCGCCCGGCCGGAGGCCACGCGAGACCGGAGCGTCGAGCACTACGTGGTGGGGCTCGCCCTCCGCGCGCCGCGCCAGGGCGCCTGAACCGGTTCTTCGAGGCCCCTCCTAACCTGGCCGAGCCAGAACCAAAGAGGGTTGCCTTAGGCTCCAGGCTCCAGACTCCGGGGACTGCAAATCCTGGGGCCCCGAGTCCGAAGTCTTTCCATCCTGCGCAAAATTTCCTCGCTAAGAGACTACTCTTGCTGCGGGGCATCCTCTTCGGGCTCATCGGAGGTCTCCGCGGTCGGGTCGCCGCCCGACGCGTTGTCGGGCGCCTCGATGTCCGGATGGCGGGGCTGCGGTGGGCGAGCGAGAGGCGCAGGGGCCGCACCTCGATTGTGGAGCAGGGTCTTGACCGTGCCCGGGAACGCGACGTCGACCTTGTCGAGACCTCGCACCGCGGCGATGACGCCCAAGCCGAACGACGGGTGCTCGACGAGCTCGCCCACCTCGAACTTCTCTTTCAAGCTGTAGCGGCGTGCGCTCGCCCGGCTCTTCCCGGCGATGAGCGATTCGTAGCTCGAGGCGCTCGGCTTCTCGATGGCCTTGGCAGCGGAGCTGCCGCTCGCGCCGCTGGTCCGCGCTTTCGCGCTCTTGGTTCCGGGCTGCGCCGTGCGGAAAGAGTGCTCGCCCATGCAAGTATTGCAGCGGACCTTTTTGATTTGCTCCGCCCAGACCGCGAGGATGGTGTGCGCGAGCACCATCTTGCAGCGCGTGCAAAAAGCGTCGACCTCGCCCCCGACCTTCAACTCCGCCATGAGCAATCCTCCCGGTCGACTAGGGCGACCGATGAGCGCGTGATCTACCCCAACGGAGCCCGCCGCGGATAGTCGAACTCGAAAATGCCCGCCTGGTCTGTCCGGGGCCTTGGGCGCTGGAGCTGCGCTTGCAAGGTGTTGGGAAGCAGGGCAACCTAACCCTTGAAGCCCGCCTGACTATGAGCGCCAAAGCCAAGAGCAATCTCGCGGTCCCCCCTGTCTCCGCCGACGTTGACCCATCGCCGCCTCCCGGCGCGGTCGTGGCTCTCGAGCCGCACCTCGAGGCCAAGCGCACGCACCCTGAGGCGGGGCGGCTGACGATGGGCCGCTCGCTGATGGCGTTTGCGCCCGAGAACACGCTCAACCGCCCTACGGTGGCCGAGGTCGACCTCGACGCGCTCCTGAACAACCTCCAAGAGACCCGTCGGCTGTGCCCCGCGGCGCGGGTGCTCGCGGTCGTCAAAGCAAACGCCTACGGGCACGGCGCCACGCCGGTCGCTGTGGCGCTCGAGAAAGCCGGCGTCGACTTCTTCGGGGTCTCGCTGGTCGAGGAAGGCGTCGAGCTTCGACAGGCCGGAGTGCGCGGGGACGTCTTGGTCTTGGGCGGGGCGTACTCGGACTACCGGGAAATCGTCCTGCACCGGCTGATTCCCGTCGTCTTCACGGGCGAGCACTTGGAGCAACTGCAGGCTGCCGCAGCGGGCGCCGGGTGCGCTGCGCGAGCCCATCTGAAGCTCGACACCGGCATGGGCCGGCTGGGGCTCGACTTGGAGGGCCTGGGCGCATTCCTGGCAACGCTGGGCGCCTGTCCCAACGTCGAGCTCGACGGGCTGCTCAGCCACCTGGCCAACGCCGAGGTGAAGGACCACCCTATGAACCGCCTGCAGGTCGCGCGGTTCAAGCAGGCGGCGACGGCACTCCGAGCGGCGGGCCATCCCATCCGCTGGCGGCACATCGCCAACAGCGCCGGCGCGATGGACCTGGACGACGCGAAGGACGGGCGCGACTTCAACCTCGTTCGCCCGGGGCTCATGCTGTACGGCGAGGCGCCCTCCGAGCGGCTGCGCGCGCTCGCCGCGCTGCAGCCGGTTCTGTCGTGGAAGACGTCCATCGCGCACTTGAAGCGGCTCGGGGCGGGACAGCCCGTCAGCTACGGCGGGACCTGGACGGCGCCCCGGGAGTCGCTCATCGCGACGCTGCCGGTCGGATACGCCGACGGGTTCAGCCGAAAGCACTCCAACCGCGGCGTGGTCCTGGTGCGGGGCCGGAGGGCCAAGGTGGTGGGCTCCGTCTGCATGGACATGTGCATGGTCGACGTGACCGACGTGCCGCAAGTGTCGCTGCACGACGAGGTCGTGCTGCTCGGGCGCCAGGGCGACGAGCAGCTGAGCGCCCAGGAGCTCGCCCGGACCTGCGAAACCATCCCCTACGAAATCCTCTGCTCAGTCGGAGCCCGCGTGCCTCGGGCGGTGGTTCAGCGCGCTCGTTGATCGCCTCGCGGCCTGTCGGAAAGGCGCGCCGGGCTTTGGCGATGCTTGCGGGGCGCTCGCCAGGGCGAGAGCCGAGCCCGAAGACACCTCGAGCGCCCCAGGGGTCCCTGCGGCGCTCGAGAGAAGAGCGGCCACGAATGGCCGCCCAAAGTCATTCGCGCGGGCGAACGACTACAGCGCGGTCTTGCTTTCGCCCGGCGCGGCCTTGGGCTCGGCCTTGGCCGGAGCCGCCTTGGTCTCCTTCGCCTCGCCCTTGGCGGGAGCCGCCTTGGTCGCAGCCTTGGCGGGCGTGGCCTTGGCGGGAGCCGCCTTGGCGGGCGCGGCCTTGGTCTCCTTCGGCTCGGCCTTGGCGGGAGCCGCCTTGACCTCCTTCGACTCGGCCGCCGGCGCCTCCTTCGCGGGTGCTGCCTCGGCGGCGAACGCGGTGGCAGCGAAGGCGATGAGCGACATCGAGGCGACGGCGGCGAGAATCTTCTTCATGGGCGTCTCCTGAGGGGTAGTGGAAGCTCGGCGGCCTTTGCGCGCCGCAGCCACCTGTGAAGACGGCGTGTGCCGTCGGGATATTCGAACGGCGGGACTGATCCTGGGAATTCGGGCGGACGGCGCCGCGCTTGATCCGCAGGGCGAGGGTGCTCCATCATGCCGGTCAGCCGGGCGGCTCGGCTCGGGCCACCGCAGGAGCGAGACGAACCATGGCACTGAGCAAGGAACTGAAAGAGATCCTCGCCTGCCCCAAATGCAAAGGGGACCTCGAGTTCCACGAAGAACGCTCGGAGATCCACTGCAAGGCCTGCAAGCTGGTCTTTCCCATCAAGGACGACATCGCGGTCATGCTTCTCGAGGAGGCGCGACCCCTCGCGCCCTAGTTCTTTCGGCGCTAGGCTCTGGGGCATCCTTTGGACCTCGGGTTCGAGCCCTCGCACGTCGCGGTCATCCAGACGTCGGTCCTCGCGGACGTGGTCTTCGCCTCGCCCCTGGTGAATGCGCTCCGGTCCGCGTGGCCGAGTGCGCGGGTGTCGTTCGTGTGCCGCCCGTCGGCGACGGAGCTGGCCCGATGCATCCCGGGGGTCTCCGACGCCTTTGCGTATGGCGCGGGCGACGAGCGCGGCGACGGGCTCTTTGGGACCGCGCGGGCGCTTCGCGGGGTCGACCTGGCCATGGTGCCGCAGGCCGCGTTCCGAAGCGCGCTGCTCGCCTACCTGAGCCGAGCGCGGGTGCGGGTGGGGCCGGCGAATCGCCTGGTGCGCTCGCTCTACACGGTCGCGGTGCCGACCCGCGTTCGTGAGCCCTATGTCGAGCGGACGCTCGACTTGGCGCGGGCGCTCGGATTCGAGGCACCGACGGATTTCGCGCTGGAGGTGCCCAAGGAGGCCCTCGAGCGGGCGGCGCAGATCCTGGGATCGACACCGAGCGTCGGGCTGGTCGTCGGCTCCGAGTGGGAGACGAATCGATGGCCAGTCGACAGCTTTGCCGCACTCGCCGACAGGCTGGCCGCGGACGGGTGGCGCCCGGTGCTCCTGGGGCACGCGGGCGAGCGGGTGCTGGTCGAGCAGCTCAAGGCGAGGCTCGGGCGCGCCGGAGCGCTCGACCGGGTCGGCAGCCCTCTGCTCGACACCGTCGCGCTGATCGCCCGGCTGCGTGCCGTGGTGGGCGGCGACAGCGGTCTTCTGCACGTCGGCAGGGCGGTCGGAACGCCCACCTTGCTGCTGTTCGGGCCGACGGATCCCGGCGCGCATACGCTGGAGCCGCACGCACAGGCGTTGCGCATCGGGCTGCCCTGTCAGCCCTGCCACCCCAGGGGCGAGTCGCGCTGCCCGCTCGAGCACCACGACTGCATGAAGCGGCTCGGCGTCGAAAGGGTCGTAAGCGCCCTTCGGTCGCTCCTGCAGCGTTCGCCTTGACGGCTCGCCCCGAGGCGGCCTACACACCGAGCATGATCCGTTCGATGACCGGGTTTGGCGCGGGGCGAGCGAAGGTGGGCGAGGAGGAGGTCTCGGTCGAGATCCGCTCCGTCAATCACAAGTTCTGCGAAGTGAAGGCCAGGCTCCCCCCGGAGCTCGCCGCGGGCGAAGTCGAGCTGGTGCGGCAGGTCAAAGAAGCCGTCCGCCGGGGTGCGCTGGAGGTTTTCGTCAAGCGGAGCCCGGGTCGCTCCTCGTCGATCCCAAGGGTGGACCTCGAGCTCGCCCGGGCCTATGTGGCCGCGGTCTCCGAGGCGGCGCGAGAGCTCGGCCTCGCCCAGAACCTCGGGGCCGCCGAGCTCGCGCAGGTCGAGGGCTTGGTCTCGCTCGAGGCGCGGGCCCTGGACCTCTCGAGCGCCAAGGAGGCGCAGCGGGCGGCCGCACAGGAGGCGCTGCTCGCCCTGCACGCCATGCGGGAGAAAGAAGGCGCCACGTTGGCGCAGGACCTGCTCGCCCGCGCGCGGGTGCTCCGAGAAGGGGTCGCCGCGCTCACGGAGCTGTCTCCGCGGAGCGTCGAGCAGTACCGACAGCGGCTCGCCGAGCGTGTGGCCGAGCTGTCGCGCGGCGTGCCGGTAGAGCCCCAGCGCCTCGCGCAGGAGGTCGCGCTCTTCGCGGACCGCGTCGACATCGCCGAGGAGCTCACGCGCCTCGCGTCTCACCTGGACCAGCTCGAGGCCATGGTGCACTCGAGCGAGCCCGCTGGGCGGCGCATGGATTTCCTGGTCCAGGAGATTCACCGCGAGGTCAATACCGCCGGCTCCAAGAGCCAAACGGCGGAGATCGCCCAGCGCATCGTCTCGATGAAGGCGGAAGTGGAGCGGATCCGCGAGCAGGTACAGAACGTCGAGTAGGGGTCTTTGGGGAACGGAGGCCGAAATGTCGCCGGGGCTCTTCCTCATTCTGTCGGCACCTTCGGGGGCGGGAAAGACGACGCTCGCCCGGATGCTCATCGACCACAACCCTGGCCGCGCCCACTTCTCCGTGAGCGCCACGACCCGGCCGCCGCGCGGAAGCGAGCGCGACGGAGTCGACTACCACTTCGTGGGGGCCGCGGCCTTCCAGGAGATGGTCGATCGCGGCGAGTTCCTGGAGTGGGCCGAGGTCCATGGCCAGCGGTACGGGACCCCGAAGATCGCCGCCGAGAGCGCTTGCCGGGAGGGCAAGCTCGTCCTCTTCGACATCGACGTGCAAGGAGGCCTGGCGATCAAGGCCAAGCACCCGGAGGCTGTGAGCATCTTCATCCTGCCACCCTCGATGGAGGAGCTGGAGAAGCGCCTTCGGGACCGCCGAACGGACGCCGAAGAGGTGATTCGCAGGCGAATGTCGGCAGCCCGCGCAGAGGTCGAGCGCGGGTGCGCCTGCTACGACTACCTGATCGTCAACCGAGAGCTCCAACAAGCCTTCGAGGATCTCAAGGCGATCGCTCGAGCCGAGGCGTGCCGAAGGGGGCGCACGGACCTGACGCGGCGAGGGGCGCCCGGAGCTTGACGCGCGGCGCTCGCCTCACTATTCATAACGAAACCGGGAGGTTGAACGGCTTCCCAGCTCGAACGAAGGCCGAGCGAGTTGCAACTTCTTGACACAGACGTGGCAGGCTCGCTATTATCCGTTGGCTTACGTGATGAAACGGCGTCGGTCGGGCGGCGATGGTGGACGGATGGCGGTAGCCGAGGGGCCTTCGGGTGCCTCGGAGACGGCGCGGAACGGAAGGCAAGTTGCGATGCAGCCGAGGTAGGGTTGGCGCAACTGAAGCAGACCGCAAGGCAGCTTGGGACGCGG
>CAVYWD010000004.1:525000-527096 GCA_963772225.1 uncultured delta proteobacterium
AGGACCTGGTCGCCGGAGTTTGGTTCCGGCAGTGGTGACGTAGAACGCCTTCCCAAAGTGGCTATGGCAGCAACTGGGGCTGTAGCTCAGTTGGGAGAGCGCCAGCTTTGCAAGCTGGATGTCACCGGTTCGAGCCCGGTCAGCTCCACAAGTTACTATCTCGTTCTTTTACAATTGAATACGAATGGAGTTCAATTTCGATCTGAGAATCGAATTGGCCACCGCGGCGACGCGGAGGCTTCAATAGAGATTCTCAGGCGCCAATAATGTCGAGTGACCCGAAAGGTCATTTGGCTGTTAAGCGAAGGCCCGTGGGCGCTGTCCCACGGGAAGCTTGGCGAGCTCACGCTTCTCTAGCCCTGCAGTAGGGGGCTGGAACAAGCGACCGCGGTGATCGCGGCCGTCAGAAGTTTGAGATTGCAAGCTACGAAGGGCATGTGATGGATGCCTAGGCGCTAGGAGGCGATGAAGGACGCGGGTGGCTGCGATAAGCCTCGGGGAGCCGCCAACCAGGCTTCGATCCGGGGATGTCCGAATGGGAAAACCCAGCCGGGTGCTGAATCCGGTTATCCCTGCCTGAATCCATAGGGCAGTGGAAGCGAACCCAGGGAAGTGAAACATCTCAGTACCTGGAGGAAAATAAAGAAAACTCGATTCCGGGAGTAGTGGCGAGCGAAACCGGAGAAATTAGCCCAAACCGGGCTCACGTGAGTGGGCTCGGGGTTGCGGGGCCGCGGTAGGACTGTGGTCTGTTAGCCGAACAGGCTGGAAGGCCTGGCCAGAGCGTGTGATAGCCACGTAGGCGAAAACGGACTGCAGCCGAGCGGGTACCCCAAGTAAGACGGGACACGAGAAACCCTGTCTGAATCTGCGACGACCATGTCGTAAGGCTAAATACTACCTAGCGACCGATAGTGAACTAGTACCGCGAGGGAAAGGTGAAAAGAACCCCTGTTAGGGGAGTCCAAAGATCCTGAAATCGCATGCCTACAAGCAGTTCGAGGGCTACGACCGAGGCAGCGGCGGGTAACCGTCGTATGTGAGGCCATGCCTGAGAGCGTACCTTTTGCATCATGAATCGGCGACTTAATGTACGTGGCGAGGTTAAGCCGTTAGGTGGAGCCGCAGCGAAAGCGAGTCCGAAATGGGCGCTAGTCGCGTGCATTATAACCCGAAGCGGGATGATCTACGCATGGCCAGGGTGAAGCGCGGGTAAAACCGCGTGGAGGCCCGAACCCATGGGAGTTGAAAATCTCTGGGATGAGCTGTGCGTAGGGGTGAAAGGCCAATCAAATTCCGTGATAGCTGGTTCTCCTCGAAAGATATTTAGGTATCGCCTCGGATAGTTCAGCGATGGAGGTAGAGCACTGGAACGGCTAGGGGTCCTACCAGATTACCAAACCGTACCAAACTCCGAATGCCATCAGCTGTGAGTCCGGGAGGCAGTCGCAGGGTGATAACGTCCTGCGGCAAAAGGGGAATAACCCAGATCGTCAGCTAAGGTCCCTAAATTCAGGCTAAGTGAACACTAGAAAGGATGTGGCAGGACTCTGACAACCAGGAGGTTGGCTTAGAAGCAGCCATCCTTTAAAGAAAGCGTAATAGCTCACTGGTCAAGTCAAGCCGCGCCGAAAATGTAACGGGGCTCAAGCCTGGTACCGAAGCTACGGGTGCATCGCAAGATGCGCGGTAGGGGAGCGACCCTGTGGGGAAGAAGCACGATCGCAAGAGCGTGTGGACCTGCAGGATGTGCTGATGCCGATATGAGTAGCGATAAGGCCTGTGAGATTCAGGCCCGCCGTAAGCCCAAGGTTTCCTGGGGAAGGTCAATCCGCCCAGGGTTAGCCGGAGCCTAAGCTGAGGCCGAAAGGCGTAAGCGATGGTAAGCAGGTTAATATTCCTGCGCTGTCAGTTTCCCGATGAAGCGAGGTGCGACGGAGAAGGGTAGCCGGACGGGTGTCGGACATCCCGGCCGGGCGCTGTAGAGGTGTCCCATACGATAAAAAGGTGGGGCAGTTATCCTCGAGGGCGTTCGCTAGCGCGTATGCGCGACGCAGGTGATCCCATGCTTCCAAGAAAAACACCGCGCGGAGGGA
>CAVYWD010000005.1:0-627146 GCA_963772225.1 uncultured delta proteobacterium
AGCTGAGTGAAGGTCTCGTTCTTGGTCCGGTAGCTGCCATCGGGCTGTGGCACCAGGACGCCCAGGGTCGAGTGGGCGTAGGTGTCGTTGCCTGCGTAGTTCACGCCTTACCGTAGTTAACACGCGTGATCGTCGACAAGCCGGTCAGTTGCCACCCAACACCCACGATGCCATTACCCGCGTTCGGGTCATACTCCAGCGCGAGGTTGGGCTGCATTCCATGCACGCCCTGGGGAATCTTGATGGGGATCTTCTGGTGGAACATGCTCTGCGCCGCAGCGTTACCTGCAAACGCGGTCACGGTGAGCAAGCCGGCAATTCTGACGAGCTGGAGCAACGCGGGCGGGCGGGACGTATAGGACGGTTTGATCCGCGGGCGCGTAGCTAGAGAGGGAGTGCGCCCTCTCCCTGGGGGGCATCCGAAATCAGAGTCAGGAGGCGAAGGTGTGTGCTCTGTACTCATCAGATTCCTCATTGGAGTCTTATTGATGTCGTCGGCTCGTTTTAGAAACGAGGATCCCCAGCGCCGTCGCAATGGGCGGGCGGCCGAATGGAACTGAGCCATACGTTGAATGGGACCAGCATCCGCGCTACTCGGCGAGCGGCGACGTCTCGCAGGCGGGAACGGTGTTTTTGGTCTTTCGGTTCTTGTGCGGCGATGCCCCCCCTCCTGCTCCTCAAATGGCCTGCATCGATGGTTGGGAAAGCGTGAGGGCCTATAGTCCGGAAGCGGACAAAGGTCAACAGGAGTCGACGACCGCGGCGAAGTCTTGCCCGGCTCTTTGGCATTCCAAGCGCTGGTGGGCGGAAAAGTACCGCCGTGCTGTAACTGACCTTCGTGACCGCCCGGCCAATCTCGACGATGATCCGCGCCGCTAGCGCTTCTGGGCGCGCTCTCCATTCGCACGAGCTACGCCGAGCTGACGTCGGCCGGAACCAGGCCAAGACGGCGGCGGAGACATCAAGGCCTCGTCCTATCTGTTCATCGGACCGTGTCTGACGTGAGTGCTCGTTGTGCGCAGGATGCGGCTTTTGGCGTAGAAGAGCCCCAGGTCCGCCACGCCGGTGTCGATCATCGCCTTCGCGTCATCGAACGCGCAGCGGGCGTGGCTGATGACCTTGGCGTTGAGCCCGAGCTTCGCTATTGCCGCGGCGTCGCGCGCGCTCTGCGGCGACGCGAGTGGGTTCGTCACCTCGATGTAGTCCACGCCGGGGGACGTCGGGCGCTTGGGCGATTTCGATCTTGTCATCGGCGCGGAAATGGGCGCCAAAGAACTACTCGCCCTCGCGCAGGGTCGTATCGATAAGCCGGAACGCCATAGGGCTTCATTCTTGCGACGCCCGGGTCCCGCCGCTCAGGAGCGCGCCGGCTCCTCGTCCAAGGGCACGAAGAGCCCGCCATGCCGCGGCCCGGTCCGGAACCCGAACCGCATGGTGTACTCGGGGTACAAAAAGCCCGTCTCCAGCACCTTGGCCCCGCGCCCCTTGAGCCGGCGCTTGAATTCGCCCATCAAGGCGTCGCTCACGCCGCGGCTCCTATGGGCGCGCGCTACCACGACGCGGTCCATGTAGACCGTCTGCGGATCCGAGAAGTGGTAGTAGAGGCCGCCCAACACCACGTCCTTCGCGTCGAGCGCGAGCAGGAACTCGTGCTCCGCGGAGAAGACCACCGGCGAGCCCGCGTCGGAGAAGACCTGCAGGAGCTTGGAGACCTCGCGCGCCGAGATGGGCGAGCGGATGCAGATCCGGTCGCCTTCGGCGTCGCTCAAGGTCACCGCCACCTCGCTGACCCGCTTCTCGCCGGTGGGCAGCGTGACGAGCGAAGCCTCGTCGGTGGGCGTCAGGTGGCGCCAAGTCATGCGCGCCAGGAAATAGTCCTCCTCGGCGCTCGGCGTCACCCGCGCCCGCAGCGTGCCCAGCTGCTCGCTCAGCGAGACCTCGCGCAGCGCGCGGTAGAGCGCCATCACGCGCTCCAGGCCCTCGCGGAGCTCGGGGCGGGCGTCGACGAAGACCGTCTCGAGGAAGAGGCGCACGCGCACGTCCGGCCAGAGCTTCTCGACCTGGTCGAGCGCGTAGAGGTCCCAGAGGTCGTGCACCGTGGCCGCCTTGGCCTCCGCCAGCGCCTGTGGGTTCACCGCGAGCCAGCGCCGATAGCGCTGGATGCCGTAATAGAGCGGCAGCGGGACGTAGCCGTTCTTGCGGACGTTCTGGGCGAAGCCCTGGTCCCCTTCCTCGTCCAGGAGCTGGAGCGCCCGCGCTTCGCCCAGCGCCTCGACGAACGAGGACAGGAGGAGGTCGCGGCTCACCAGACCCTCGAGCTCCGGGTGCGCCTCCACGGTCGGGCGGACGAACCAGCTGTCGAAGCGCTCGAGGAGCTCTCGCGCGCTCTCGCAGGCGGTCCGGTGAGTGATGGAGACGAGCCGCGTGCCGACCTGGTAGTCGAGCGAGGGGACGATGACGCTCGCCGGCGTGGGCGCGGCCAGCGCCAGCTTGCGGCCGGTGCGCTCCCAGAACGCGATGTGGGCCGCGAACGACGAGCAGGCGTGAAATGGCCAGGCCACCTTTAGCCGCTCGAGGGCCGCCTGGCGCGAGAGGCGCGCGACCTGGCGCTCCACCGTCTCGCCGGGCACGTACTCCTCGGTGAAGAGCGCGTGCTCGCCGTAGTAGCTGCCGAACTGCTCCACCAGCGGCGGGGGCGCGCCCGCCGCCTGCAGCCAGCGGATCTCCTCGCGCATCTCGGAGAGGCTGATGCCTTGGGCCAGGTTGAGCACCAGGTCGTACGACTCGCCGGAGCGGGTCTGCAGCGAGAGCCGGTAGACCACCTTGGGCACGCCGGCGCCGCCGCCGTCGAGCCGCGTGATCCAGACGCCGCTCGGCGGAATGTCCGACAGGCTGACCAGCGCGCCCTTGCCGAACAGGAAGACCGCCTCGCGCACCAGGCTCGTCTCCACCACCGCGCTCAGGATTTGTTCGCGGTGCTCCGCCGGCACGCCCTCGTCGAAGACCAGCACCTCGCGCCAGCCGTACTCGACGTCGTCGACCAGGTCGACCGCCAGCCGCTGGTTCGGGCCGATCCACGAGCGGAACCAGAGCTGCAGCCGGTCCAGGTCCTCTCCGGCACGGGCGGCGAGCTCCGGGTCCTTGTGCTGCGCCAGCCGCGCCAGCGTGATGCGCAGCCGCGCGTAGTGGACGGGGCGCGCCACCGCCGCCGCGGTCAGCAGCCGGGCCGCGCCCAGCACCAGCGCCCGGTCGGTCTGGTGGAGGCCCGCGTGGTCGAGCTCGCGGGCGCAGTCCTCCACCAGGTCGAGCAGCGCCGCCACATGCCCCTCGGAGAGCGAGCGGCCGGCGAGCGCCACCAGGGTCTCCTCGGAGAGCAGGGCGGGGCCCGAGCGCTCCAGGAAGCGGCGCAGCGTGGGCACCACCTGCGCCGGGTCTTCGCCAGGCAGGAGCGCCTGGAACGCCTCCTGCTGGATCTTGGGGTCCGAGAGCTCGCTCGCGCGCCGCAGGATGGCGCGGGCGAGCGAGGCGAGCTCGCCGCGGCCCCAATGGAGCGCGCGCTCCAGATGCTTGACCGACTGCTCGGCGTGCTCGCGCCCGCCCCGCAGGAGCGCCGCCGCGGCATGGAGCGACGGGTAGCTCGCCTGCCGCGCGCCCAGCGCTGGCAGGAGCTGGCTCGCGCGGCGGGGGTCGCACGCGGGCGCGCCGCGCGGGTCGAGCTCCAGCGCCTTGGGCTCCTCGGCCCGCCGCGAGAAGAGAGAGAGGAACGCCTCCTCGCCCACGAAGCGGCGCAGCGCCTCATTGCCCAGCCACAAGCAGGGCGCGCCGAGCAGCTCGCCCAAGTCGAGCCCGCCGGGCCCGGGCCGGTAGTGGAAGTCGCCCACCCGCAGCGTCCCCGGCCTGGACGGGTCTGCGTCGAGCGGCATCGAGCGCTGGTGGGCGTGCAGCGCGCCGTCGCGCCAGGCCAGGTCCTCCTTGAGCACGGAGATCTCGCGCATCACCCAGTTCGGGATGGTGACCTCGAACCCGCCGACCGAGAGCGAGATGTGCAGCTCCTGGTACATGGGCTCGATGAGGTGCGCGAAGTGCTTCTCCACCACCTCGCGCTTGTAGGTCAGCTTGGCAGTCACCTCCCCCTGGTCGGCGCTGAGCGGGCGGTCGAGCAGGGCGTAGTCCACAACCCGCTCGAAGGGCGCGAGGAACCGGTTCGCCGAGGCGACCAGCGAGCCCAGCAGCTGGCGAAGCTCCTGCGGGCTCTTCTTCTGCAGCGACTTCTGCCCGTCAAAATTGGGCCAGATGAGCAGGGTATTGAATTCGCGGTGGTCCCCCACCAGCAAGGCCTGGCCCACGGCGTCGAAGTCGCGGAACAGGTTCTCCACCCGCTGCGGCGCGATGGTCTGGCCTTTTCGATTTTTGTAGATTTCCTTCTTGCGACCCACGATGCGCAGGTGCCCGCGCTCGTCTTGCTGCACGAGGTCGCCAGTCGCGAACCAGCCCTCGGCGTCGAGGCCGGAGTCGCCGGGCGGCGCGTTCAGATAGCCCAGCATCACGTAGGGCCCGCGCATGAGGAGCTCGCTGTCGTCGGCGATCTTGAGCTCGATGCCCGGCAGGGCCTTGCCGATGGAGCCGTCGACGTACTCCCCCACCGGCGTCATGGTCACGCCGCCGGTGGCCTCGGTCATGCCGTAGCCGGAGTTGAGCTCGACGCCCGCCGACCGGAAGGAGCGGAAGACCAGCGGGTCCAGGTAGCCCGCCGCCGAAAGCCCCCAGCGGAGCTGGCCCCCGGTGATCTTCTTGAGCTGCCCGGCGATGAGGTCGGGGTCCTCGCTGCCCGCTTCGCGGCAGGCCTGCTCGCGCAGCTCCATCCACTTTTTGGGCACGCTGATGAAGACGGTGGGCCGGACCGCGGCGAAGTCCTCGAGGAGCGTGGCGCGCGCTGGCGAGCGCGCGAAGACGTAGGTCGCGCCCCAGTAGAGGGAGCCGGTCAGCTCCAGCCAGCGCCCGAAGGTGTGGTACAGCGGCAAGTAGGAGAGGAAGACGTCGCCCTCGCCCAGGCCCGGCAGCGCGAAGCCGCGCGCGAACCGCTTGGACATGAGGTTCAGGTGGCTGAAGGAGATGCCCTTGGGCTGGCCGGTGGTGCCCGAGGTGTACATCACCGTCGCCAGGTCCGAGCTCTTCACCGATGCCGCGCGCCGGGCGCGCTCCTCGTCGCCTTGCAGCCCGCCCTGCTCCACCAGCTGCGACAGCGAGAGCAGCCCGCGCGCCTCCGCGGTGGCCCCCGACATCATCACCACCTCGCGCAGCTCGGGGAGGCTGGGCAGCAGCGGCAAGACCTTGGCGGCCTGCTCCTCGTCGGAGAGGACGAGCACCCGAGCGCCGCTGTGTCGCAGCACGAACTGGACCTGGTCGGCGACGATGTTGGCCGGCACCGGGATGTCGACGATGCCGTTGGAAAGGCAGGCGAGGTCGACCAAGGCGCCGTCGAGGCAGTTCTCGGTCAGGAGCGCCACGCGGCCGTCGCGCTCGTCGCCCATCAGGCTCAGGAGCCCGCGCGCGATGGCGCGGGTGCGGCGCGCCAGGTCGGCCACGGTGAGCTCGCAGGCCTCGGAGCCGAGGACCCGCAAAGCCACCGCGTCGGGGTCTGTCTGCTCGCGCTGGCGCAGCAGCTCCGGGTAGGTGAAGTCGGCTCTCTCCACCGCCTTCAGGGCGAGCGCCGTCCAACCCGGCGCGAGCTCCGGGGTGAGCGCCTTCGTGAAGCGCTTGCGGCGCACGGCATCGAGCAGCGCCAGGAGGGTCTTGCGCGCCGCGGGCCGCGCCTGGGGCACCTCGAGCTGCTCCAGCAGCGCCAACGCGAGGGGCTCGAAGGTCGAGAGCTGATCGGGCCGGAGATCGGCCAGGTGCGAGAGGGTCTTCTCGACCAGCGGGTCCAAGGACTTTTGCCCGCTCCAGCGGTGGGCCAAGTCTTTGAAGTCGGGGTCGGCGCGCAGTCCCACCATGCGGATCCATCCTTCGTCGCGAGGGTCTGAAAGGTCACCCCCTACCGGTAACGTCCGTCGAGCGAGCATGACAACGCCGACGGCCACGTCAAGCGAGGACGGCGCATTCTCGGCACGAGCGGCTAGGGACGCTGCGCTCCCGAAAGGGCCCTGAGAATCGCGGCGGGCGCTATAAGTGCTCGACCCTCTCGAAGATAAGATGGACTGTTCGAATCAGAGTCGCCTCTCCCCCTTCGCCCCCTCCCCGCGAGCGGGGAGGGGGATGGGGGGTGAGGCGTCGACCTAGAGAACGTACGCGAGCCGGTCCTCCGGAGTGCGGCAGTCCATGTCCGTGCCGCGGTCGCGGTGATCGGACGCCTCCGCTGCGGTGCCGATGGCCCGCCCGAAGAGGAAGAGCAGGAACCCGATGTCCTGCACCTGCTGGCGGGTCATCCGGCCCGCGCGCAGATCCTTCCACACGAGCTTCAGGGTGATCACCGAGAGCACCGCGTCGATGTTCACGCAGAAGACGTTCTTGGAAACACCCTCTGTGAACAGCTCCTGGACCAGGTGGTGGTAGAAGTCGAGGAAGATGTTGTAGATGCCCTTCGAGTCGAGGACGCCGCGCACGTACAGCTCGCGCGGGTCCATGTTCACGTCGGCGCCGCGGAAAACCGGGTGGTTCACGCACGGGATGGGCTTGGGCGGCACGCGCGAGATCTCGCGCTGGCGCTTCTGCTCGCCGTACTTTTTGGCCGCCTTGTTGGCGAGGGCCTTCAGGTCGATGCCGTGGTCGCTCCGGCCCGGGTCCTCCAGGGCGATGCCCTCGAACGTGTCGAGCAGGAACTGGACCGCCTCGTGGCCGTTGCCGCCGTGCGCCCGCCCGGTGTTGGCCAAGAACCCCACGAACGCCATGGAGAGATCATTGCGCGCGGAGACCGACTCCTTGGCGCCCTTGGCGGAGAGCGTGCCGGGGCCGTTGGTCACGGTCAGGCCGACGACGGCCCGGAACTCGAACAGCTCTTGCTCGGTGGGGCTGCGCCCGAAGAGCACCTGGAAGGCGCTCTCGGTCAGCCCCGAGGCGGAGCCGACGCCCGCGAGGCGCGGCCCCACCAGCTTCTGCCAAGCCTTGTTGCGCTCCTTGTCGATGACCGAGAAGGCGACGATGCGCGCCACCATGGTCAGGTAGGCGACGGCATCCTCGACCGCCTGGCGGCTCATCCGCTTCTCGAGCATCGGCTTCCAGAAGGCGGACACGGCGAGGGACGCGAGCAGGAACTCGTACGGGTCGCGAACGGATTTGTTCTCCTTCTCCGCCAGGGAGAGGATCTGCTGCGTGACGAAGGGGATGACCCCGCGCCGCTTGCCCTTCTTCACCTCGGCGAGCAGGAACTCGAGCTGCTCGGACTTTGGAGCCGGGGGAGCCGGGGGAGCAGGGGGCGCCGGCTCGTCGGCGAAGACGCCCTTGCGGACATAGGCGGCTGCGTCCTCGGAGAGGCCCTGGGCGCCCTCGTCGATGCCGAACTCGCGCACCAGGTCGATGAGGAACTTGGAGTGCTCGCGGGAGCGGGCGAGGAGCGGCGCGTCGCCCAGCCGCGCGAGCTGCGCGGCGAGCCAGGCGTTGGGGAGGCAGCCGTTCGCCTTGTCCGCCTCGACCGGCTCGATGGCCGCGGGGCCGACCTTCATGAGCAGGTGGACGAGCAGGTTGAGCGTCGCCAGGTCCTCCGCCTCGGGCTGGATCTTGCCCAGCGCGAAGTAGAGGTTCTCCTCCATCCTCTGCTGCGACAGCTCGAGGACCGACTTGCCGTGCAGCTCCGCCACCTGGGTGTTGCGGGCGATGCGCGAGGCGCCGGACTTGTCCGCCATGTTCTGGCGCAAGTACTGCGCGCCGACCTGCTTGTTGATCTCGGTGATCTGCCGGTCGTACGGGGCAGGCGCGGTTTTCACCGGCAGCGCGAGCGCGGGCGGCGGCGAGATGAGCTTGTCGCCGAGCCAGAGCTTGAGCGACAGGTCGCCCTTGGGCTCGAAGTCGGTGGGCTCGTAGATCTTCTCGAAGATGGCCTTCATCGCCTCCGGGAAATACTGGATGGAGGAGACGCGGACGCCGCGCTTGCTCACCAGGGGCTTGGCCGGATCGAAGACCGGGACGCCGAAGTAGTCGTCGAACCACTTCTCCTTGGAGATGGCGTCGTCGCCGTTGCCCGCCATGGCGCCGGCGTGGCCGCAGGCGCGGGTCAGGTTGCTCTTCCAGCGGCCGGTGACGCAGGCGACGATGGGCTTGGTGAACCCGAACCGCCGCTCGGCGACGTATTGGAGCGCGAGCTGCTCGTAGTACCCGCCGGGCTCGACGTAGAGCGCCACCGCCTTGGTGCGCGGGTCGTTCTGCGCGGCCCAGAGGAACTCCGGCAGAGCGAAGTGGATGTAGACGTCCTTGCCCGAGCTGACCGCGGTGGAGACGCCGAAGCCCGCGGTGCGCAGGTACTCGGCGATGGTGGTGGTGAAGTTGCCGGAGTTGGAGTGGATGGCGATGGAGCCCTTCTTCAGGGTCTCCTCGGGGTGGTCGCCGCCCAGGGCGCCGCCGATGCGGACGTGGTCCCAGGCGTTGGCGACGCCCAGGCAGTTCGCGCCGATGACGTCGACGCTCGCCTCCTGGCAGAGGGCGCGCACCGCCGCCGAGTCCTTGGCGGGCACCTTCTCGGTGACGATGACCACGCGCTTGAGCTGGTCATTGGTGCGCACCAGCTCCGCGGCGGCCTGCGCCACGCCCAGGGGCGGAATGTAGATGACCCCGGTGTCGAAGGCGTGGCCGTGGTCCATGACCTCCTGGACGCTGCGGTAGACCGGGATGTCGCCGGCCTTCGTCTCCAGGACGCCGCGCCGCCCGTACTGGACTCCGGCGACCACGTTGCCCTGGCTGTATTC
The DNA here is from genome assembly GCA_963772225.1 of uncultured delta proteobacterium. GTDB lineage: Bacteria > Myxococcota > Myxococcia > Myxococcales > UBA5297 > CAVYWD01. The sequence goes on from CAVYWD010000005.1 coordinate 8,895, forward strand.
GTTGGAGACGGGAGTCGACTTGCGGCTCTCGTTGCCCAGGATGTTGATGACGCACACCCGGGATTGGCGGGTGGCCAGCTCCTCGAGCGAGTGAATTCCCACAAACCACGGAAACGGCTTGGTCGTGCGCTTTCTCATGCGAATCAACCTTTCGTGCCCGCGGCATAGGCGGCCCGACCTTCGGCCCGCCACCAATCGTCGACGCGGCGGGCGTATTCGAGGACCAAGGTCATGGAGGTGTCGTGTCCGAACATCTTGTAGGGGAGGCGCAGCGTGTCGAGGATGTCTTTGGCGTAGAACATCCCCTTCACCAGGTTCGGCCCGCCGCGGCCGATGACGGTATAGACCGGCGGCAGCGAGCCCAGGCGCGCCGCGCGGTCGCGCAGGGCGTCAAAGATGCCTTTGAAGGTGACGTGGATGTCGGTGTTGTTCGCCTTTCCGCCGATGACCAGAATGAGGCTCGCCTTGTCGAGCCAATGGCGAAAGACGATGGACGCAATTTGATATATTTTCTCGTAAGGCGGGTTTCCGCCGAAATCGGACGAGAAGAAAGCGCTGGTCCCCAGGGTCTCGGTGGCCGCGCTGCTCGCGCCGCCGCCGAACATGAACGGAATGATGCTGCCTTTGGGGTTGAGCTCGAAGACGTCGCTCTGGCCCTGGTAGGTCCGCAGCTTGTTGACGTCCGCCTCGAACGGCGTCACCTCCGCCTCGAAGATGGTCATCGGCAGGTCCAGCCGCTTCCAGGCCGGGTTGTCCTGGTCGAACGCCGCCTTGACGTCGCAGGCGATGGGCACGAGCCGGTTGCCGTCTCGGAAGACGCGGATCGGGTTGATCTCGATGGTGGTCAGGCCGAAGGCGACGTACAGGTCCCAGAGGCGCGGCAAGCTCTGCGCCAGCGGCGAGATGTACTCGTCGGGGCAGCCGGTGGCGGTCAGGGCGTTGGTGAGCTCGAAGGAGCTGATGCCGAGGAACGGGTCTATCTCCACGGTCGCTTTCTTCTCGGGCGGCAGCTCCTCGATGTCGACCCCGCCGAAGGGCGTGATGGTGAAGACCGGCCCGCGGTGGAACGAGGACGCGGTGATGGAGAAGTAGACCTCCACCTCAGAGGGGACGAAGGCCTCGAAGGTGACGCCGTCGGCGGTGACCGTGCGCTGCCCCGATTTGTGAGGCGAGAAATAGAGCTCGCGCTTGGCCTTCTCGGCGTCGTGCACGTTGTCGACCACGCGCACCAGGCCCGCCTTTCCCTTCTTGCCCACGCCGCCGTAGAAGACCGGCTTGACGACGAGCTTCCCGTGGCGGTCGAGCATGCGCTGCAGCTCGTCGTCGGTTGCGCTGGAGGGCAGGACCTCCGCGAAGGGGAAGTCCGCCAGTGAGAGGAGTCGCGAGCCGAATCGAAGTCCCGTGAGCTGCATGTGCCGTCTCCTTGAGCGCGAGCTCTCGTCGGCCTATCAATGAATTGGCTTCAACGCCTTGCGTCCACGCTCTAAGGCGGGAACTCGCGGCGAATCGTACCTTTTGGGAGCGAGCGGCCGCGATTTGGGTTCGGCAAGCATGGCACCGGGGCGCCGAAAATCGCAAATCATAGCGCCTATCTCAGTCAATCAGAGTTTCTGATGTGTGCGCAACTGGCGCCGTCGACTTCGGGTGCGCTGAGGCTCGGGCGCCGAGCGCGCAGAAGTTGCGCGGTCGCAGAGCGCGTCTCGGGTGCCGGCAGAAGCCGGCCTGGGCGACGCGACGGAGCGCGAGGCCGCGGGGCCTACGGCGACCGGAAGGGCCCGGTGGAGTCGCCTGCCAGCACGCTCGGGCCTGTCGAGCCGGCGCTGACGCGGCCGGCCGTGCGAGTGGCGCGCGGAAGCGAGCTTGGCGAGCGTGGGTCCGCTCGAACGGCGCGTCAGGCCCCTGTCATTAAAGTGCTTGGGCCAGAAGGAAAGGGGGACCCGATGGATTTCGCATCGAGTCGACATGACCGATTTTTCGAGCGCTCAGGGAGCGCCCCAAAGCCGCTGGAGCGCTCTTGCGCGAGCGGCTTCGCCGGAAGTCGTGGCGCAACTGGTCGAAGGGTCGTTCGTGGACGAGAAGATGCGGCAGTCGCAATGCGACTCGAGGGCGGGGCTGACGGTGCTCATTGACAGGGCGACCTCACGCCTGCGCGCGTCGGCGCCGCCGGGCGCGAGTGCGCAGGCCTGGAGGCCGTGCTCAAGCCCCGCGCAGCCGCGCGAGGAGCAACTCCAGCTCCGGAGGCAGTGGCGCCTCGGCCGCCACCGGGTGGCCGGTGAGCGGGTGCGGCAGCTCCAGCCGCTGCGCGTGCAGAAACTGCCGGGTCAGGCCCGGGACCTGGGGGCCGCCGTAGAGCTCGTCGCCCGCCACCGGCGCCCCGACGGCCGCGAGGTGGACGCGGATCTGGTGCATGACGCCGGTGGGGATTCGGATCTCGACCAGCGCCAGGTCGCCCAGGCGCTCGAGCACCCGATAGATGGAGAGCGCGGGTCGCGCGCTGAGCCGCGCGGCGTCTTCGTCATTGGGGCAGGCGATCATTCGGCGCGGGTTCTTGGGGTGGTGCGCGATGGGCAGGGCGATCTCGCCGCCCTCGCCGGGCGCGCCGCCGACCAAGGCGAGGTAGCGCTTGTCGACCTTGCGCGCGCCGAACAGGTCGCGCAATGCCCGCCAGGCCGCCGCGGACCGCGCGGCGATGATGGTACCCGAGGTCTCGACGTCCAGGCGGTGCGCGAAGCCGCACTCGCGCGGGTCGTCGCCGGCGGCGGCGCACTCGGGGAAGCGGGCGATGAGCGCGTTGGCGAGCGTGCCGCGCTCGCCTTCGTCGAGGGGGTGGGTGGGGACGCCGGCGGCCTTGTCGAGGATCAGGAACGCCGGGTCCTCGACAAGCACCGCGAGCGGGAGCTCGGGCTGGGCGAGCGGCGGGGTCGGCTCGGCCTCGAGCACGGCGGTGACCTCGCTGCCGGGCGCGGCCTTATCGCCCTTGCGCGCGCGGCGGCCGTCGACGCGGACCTCGCCTTTGGCGAAGGCCTCCATGACCTTGGCGCGGCTCACGCCGAGCGCGTCGGCTAAGTAGCGGTCGAGTCGGGCGGCGGAGGCGCCGGGAGGAACGCGGTGAGTGAAAGTCTTCACGAAAGGGCTCGGTGAGAAAGGATCCGCGCTCTTGGGCGCGGCGAATGGAGCGATGGGCAGCCAGGGCGAGCGCGCAAAGGATTCGCGGCAGCAATGGGCGGCGACGCCTTCGTCCTTATACTCGGGCTCTGTGCGCGGCTGTCGAGGTGAATTCCTCCGAATTCGCTGTCCTACTCGCCCCCAGGGAGGCGGCCGGTCTCTCGAAACCACTCATACGCGTCGACGACCGCCTCGCGCACGGGCCTGGGCGAGAACCCGAGCTCGCGGCGCGCCTTGGCCGACGAGACGTAGGCGAGCTCGTAGAGGCTCGCGACGGTCTGGCGGTTGAACAGCGCGAAGGCCTTGGGCAGGAGCTTCCCGGCGGCGTCGCCCAGGCGCGCTGCGCCCATGGCGATGGCGCGGGGTACCGGCACGCGCGGCGGCGGCACGTGGGCCGCCTCGGAGCAGAGCGTGAAGAGCTCGCGCCAAGTCAGGTTCTCGGACGAGAGGATGAAGCGCTCGCCGGAGCGCCCGCGCTGGAGCGCGGCGACCGCGCCCCGGGCGACGTCGCGCGCGTCGACGAAGCCGCTGCCGCCCTCCGGATACGCGACGAGCCTTCCGCTGGCGATGAGGAGGAGCAGCCCGCCCGAGGACGGCTTCACGTCCCCGGGGCCCACGGCGTAGGACGGGTTGACCACGACCGCCTCGAGCCGCCCGCGCTTCGCCGCCGCGAGGACCAGCTCTTCGGCGGCCCGCTTGGTCTGCCAATAGGCGCCGCGGCCCGCGAGGTCCCACGGCGCGTCTTCGTCGGCGGGCCGGTCGAGCGAGCCCGAGCCCACGGCCGCGATGCTGGAGACGTAGAGCAGCCTGCGGGCGCCGGCCTGCTCGGCGGCGGCGATGACGTTGCGCGTGCCCTCGACGTTGACCCGGCGCACGCGCTCGTCGGCGAAAGGGTCGGTGCGGACGCTCGCCGCCGCGTGCACCACCTGGTCGGCGCCGCGGGCCGCCGCGCGCAGCGACTCGACGTCGCGGACATCGCCGCGGACCTCTTCGAAGGGCACGCCCTGGAGCGCCGCGCGGCTGCTGTGCATGCGGACGAGCAGCCGGACTTCCTCGCCCGACCGCGCGAGCTCGCGGGCGATGTGCCCGCCGATGAGCCCCGTGCCGCCGGTGACGAGCGTCGTCATGAAAGCCTCCGCCCTTCACGATACGCCGGCGGGCGGGCGCCTGGGCGGCTCATGGAGGGCGGCGCCCGGTGTGCACGATTGCGGGAGCGGAGCGCCCACGCCGCCGCGTGACGCCCGGGAGCGCCGCCCGGAAAACGTGTCCGTGGCGAGGTTACGTGCTGGCCTCGGCGCCCGCGCGTCGGAAGACGAGCACCGCGATGTCGTGTCGATAGCCTTCGCCGCCGCAGCGGACCTCGGTGAGCACCATCGGCCCGAGCGGGCGGCCGCCGATGGCGACCTCGACCGGGTTGCCGCCGACGCGAGGCAGGCGGCCCTCTGCGAAGAGCTGCAGGGCCGACGGCATCATCGCGTACACCGTCGCGGTTCCGTCGTCGCCGATCACTCCGCGGTGACGGTCCACCGGGAAGCCCAAAGAGGCGTTCCCGCCCAGCGAGATCTGCACCTCGTCGAGGAACTTGCCGCCAATGGCGACGCGCTTCTCGGCGGGCGGGGGAACCTCGGCCCTCACCCCTTCCGGCAGCCCCATCGTACACACGAGGCGCGGCACGCCCGCGGCGTCGGGCGCGTAGGTCCAGTCCTCGACGAGACGCGGATCGAGCCAGTGCTTGCGCCCGCGCTCCGTGAGCAGGTCGAAGGCCGCGGCATCGTCGCGGGAGGAATGTCGCCCGCGCAGGCGCTTCTTCAGCTCGTTCAGCTCCTTGACCCGCGGGTGCTCCCAGCGCTTCGAGGCGAGCACGCTCGCGTTCCAGAACGTGACCGCCAGCTCGACCGCCGCGCGCGCGTCGTCGATGGCCGGCGCTGGGCCAATCCTCTCGAGCAGCGGCGCGGCGAGCTCGAGGACGAGCTCCGCGAGGTCGCGCTCGGGCAGGCGGACGACGCTCCACGAATTCGGGTTTCGACGCGTCATCGGTTCTTGCGCGCCTTTCGGGCGGCCTTTCTTACCCGCTGAACGAAGCCTCTTCGCGGCAGTTGACGGAGGAAGTTCGGGGCCCTTGAGGTGGGACGTTTCCTCGATCTCGGAGCCGATCCCGGCCCATCAGCAACCAACCGCAGGGAGCGAAGTGATGGGCGAACTATACCAAAAGATGGAGCGGGACTTGGCGGCCAAGAACCGCGCGCTGGAGACGCTCATGGAGTACCTGCACTGCTGCTGTAACTTCGTGCACTACCCCAGGCCGGAGAAGATGTGGGGGTGCCCGAGATCAAGGACTTAATCGGTCAGCCGGCGCGGGAGGGAGCGAGCCCGGATTCGCCGACGCCGCAGGACCATCACATCATCAAGGGCCAGCTGTTCCGCCGCCGCGGCTCGCGGGTCCACGTCACCACCGACCAGCCGCCGCCTCCGAAGCCCGAGCCCGTGCGCCGGCCCGCCAAGGTGGACGCCGATGCTCGCTCTCGCGCACCAACCGCAGGGCGCGATCGACCGGGGCCTCGTGGCCGACCGGCCGCCGCATGCAAGCTGGGGCACACGCGGGCGCGTGTCGCGCAGCTGCTGGATTTGCTCCTCCTCGCGCCCGACCTGCAGGCCGCCGTCCTGGCGCTCGAGGCCGTCGACGGCGCCGAGCCGATGGCCGAGCGGAGGCTGCGCACCGCGGCGCACGCGGAAAGCTGGTTGGCGCAGCGGGCGGCGTGGGCGCGGGCGGAATCGGCCTGAAAATCTCGCCAACGGCGTGGTCCTCGCGACAGCGTTCCCGTATCGTGGAGCGGCCAGGTGCCTGCGCGAGGACCTGGAGCACTGGATCTCCGAGCAGTCGCGCGGAACAGACACGAACCGCGAGGACGACTGACTTGACTCCGCCATCTGCTGAACGGAGCCGAACGACGCTGGGAATGACGCTACCCGAAGAACTCCTAGGCCGTCGCCTCAAGGGGACGGCTACCGAGCTCGCGAACGAGAACAACACCGGCGCTATAAAGATCGGCGCTGCCGAGTTCCTCGGCATCACGTACCCGACGGCCGACGTGGTTTCGGCGATGAAGGCGATTGGCCCCGGGTATGGCCAGCCCGTCTTCCTCATCGGCAAGCGCGGCCAAGGTGAGTCGCACTTGCTCGTCGCCCTGTACCACGGCTTCACAGGCCCCGAGGTCACCTCGGAGTGGCTGAAGGCGTGTGGCATCCGCCTCGGCCAGCCAAAGCTCGGCGCGATCAAGCTTTGGCCGAAGACGCACGTCATCAGCGAGAGCCTCCACCTCCAGAATTGCAAGTTCCTGTGGGATCTCCTGTTCGAGCGCCACCCGCACGGCAGCTACATCAAGTGCAAGTGGGAGACGCAGGTCGACAAGCGCACCGACATCCCCGGCGACAAGCTCCTCGTCGAGTTGTTCAAGCACACGCCGACCGCGCTCGGCCTCGACGAGTTCCAGACCTGGTACGACTGCCTCACGAACACCAAGCAGTTCCCCTGGCGCACCTGGGCGTCCAACTTCATCCAGGTCCTCTCGGAGATTGCCAAGGAGCACCCTGAGTTGCTCGTGCTCGTAGCCTCGGTCCGCAAGGGCGAGACGGAGGCGTACCAGCGTTGGCCCTCCTGGAAGGAGGCCAAACATGGCTCGCGCTGATCTGTTGCTCGACATCGTCAAGGCTGAGGCAGAAGGCAACCAGGAGCTGTTTCGGAAGACGCTCGAGGCGCTCATCGCAGAGGAGCGGGCGAAACAGCACAACGTGCTCGCGGACCAACTCGCGGCGCACCTGCGCATCAACGGCAGCGCAGTCCGCCCCGCGCGCATCCCGCCGGAGGTGAATGGTGACCGTACCGCGTTCGCCGAGGTGCGTCCGCGCCGGAGCCTCGCAAGCCTCGTGTTGCCCGCCGTCGTTCAACGGGCGTGCAGCGAGCTGGTGGAGGAACACAACCGGGCTGACCTGCTTCGCTCGCACGGCATCGAGCCGCGCCATCGCGTCCTGCTGAGCGGCCCTCCCGGCAACGGCAAGACCACACTCGCTGAGGCACTGGCCTTCGAGCTGTCGGTGCCACTCTACGTGGTGCGCTACGAGAGTATCATCGGCAGCTACCTCGGGGAGACGGCAGTCCGACTGGCGAAGCTCTTTGCCCAAGTGCGCACGGAGCGGTGCGTGCTCTTATTCGACGAGTTCGACGTCGTCGGCAAGGAGCGCGGCGACGTTCACGAGACGGGTGAGATCAAGCGTGTCGTCAGCTCGCTCCTGCTCCAAGTGGACCAGTTGCCCTCGCACGTCGTCGTGGTGGCCGCGACGAACCACAGCGAGCTTCTCGACCGCGCAGCGTGGCGACGATTCCAGGTGCGGTTGCCGCTTCCGGTGCCGACGAAAGTACAGCGTGTCGAGTGGCTTAAGCATTTCGAAGCGCGAGCGGGATTCTCGCTCGGACATTCACACGCGAACCTCGCGAAGACGCTGGGGTCGATCAGCTTCGCCGAGCTGGAACTCTTCGCACTCGATGTCCAGCGCCGCTACCTCTTGGCGCTTCCCGACGGTGATGTGCGGTCCATCGTGAACCTGCGGCTCAAGCAGTGGAACGCGCGCGTGAAGCCGAAGACCGAGACCACGAGGAGGCGCAATGGCTGAACGCCCACTCCTGCTCCTACCGGAAGCAACCACCGCGACTCGCGCCAAGAAGCGTGGCGGCGGTGGCGGCCCCGCGAAGCTCGGTGCCGGACGCCAGCAAGAGCGCCTTGGCCCGCGCCTTCAGGAGCTGGAGAGGGCGTTCGCGACGAGGAGCGTGCAGCTTCAGAGCGCAGCCTCGGGTGTGGTGCCGGAAGACGTGCTCGTGCTCGAAACTGGCGGAACGGTCGAGGAGTTCGTCAAGGCGGTCAGCAAGATCGAGGGCTTCGAGTTCCTTGCCGAATACGATGAGCAGGACATCCCGCCCGACGAGGACTTCTTTACCGACAAGGACGGTGCCCACCTCTCGTACACCGGCCGCGTCTACATGGTCTTCACGAACCAGGAGGCGTTCAAACAGCTCCAGCGCCTCTGGCAGGTGTTTCAAGCCGGCACCGATTTTGAGCGCGGCCTCACGAAGTGGCGTGACGTCTTCGCGCTCCTGCGCGACATACGCCCGTGGAGCGTGAAAGACCGCCTCGAAGAGACTGGCGTCCTGAGCGACTGGGGGGTGCGCGTTCAGCAGGGCAGCGAGAACGTCCACTGCGAGATCGAGCTGTGGTTCCGCAGAAACGAAACGAAACGGCAGGCGGCATCTCAAGCGGTTCGGGCGCGGGTGCAGGAACTCGGAGGAGCGGTGCTCAGCGAGGGCATCGTGCCAGGCATCCACTATCACGGACTCGCCGTGCGGCTTCCGATTGCAGCCGTGCAGCAGGTCTTGAACGCCCAGACGCGAGAGCAGGTGCAGCTCGTTCAGAGTGAGCAGATCCAGTTCTTTCGCGCGGCGGGTCAGATGGCCGTGCGCGCACTCGGCGAGAAGGCGCCATCCACCACGGCCTATACCGGGCCGCAGCCTTCGGGAGCGGCACGTGTCGCACTGCTTGACGGCCTCCCTCTGCAGAACCACAACGCCTTGGCCAACCGCTTGGTTGTCGACGACCCCGATGGCTTCGAGACGGACTACCGCGCGGACGCGCGCGCGCACGGAACCGCGATGGCGTCGCTCATCATCTGGGGCGACCTCAACGACTCCAGCCGATCGCCAATCCCGCAGCCCTTGTATGTGCGGCCCATCATGCGGCCGGTATTCCCTCCGGCGTGGACGAATCAGGAACCCTATGAGCTCGTTCCCGAAGGGACCCTCGTCGTCGATGTCGTTCATCGCGCGGTGCGACGGCTGTTCGATGGCGACGGAAATGCCGCTCCAGTGGCACCTGATGTCGCTCTCGTCAACCTCTCCATCGGCGTCCTCGATAGACCGTTCTCGGGAACGCTGAGCCCGCTCGCTCGTCTGCTCGACTGGCTGTCGTGGACCCACGGCGTGCTGTTCGTCGTGAGTGCCGGAAACCACTTGCACGAGGTCGACACGGGGAAGCCGTGGTCGGAGCTGCAGGCGCTCGCGCCTCAAGATCTCACGACGGTCATCCTGCAGTCGGTCGCCGCTGATACGCGAAACCGTCGAGCGCTCTCGCCGGCGGAGGCGATGAATGCGCTCACCGTTGGAGCGCTGCACGACGATGAGGACACCGCTACGCCCGCAGCGGCGCGCCTTGACCCGGTCCCTGCGGGATACCCGAGCCCGCTCAATGCTCATGGTCTCGGCTACCGCCGATCCATCAAGCCGGACATCCTCGTGCCTGGCGGACGCCTGCAGTTCGACCGCCCCGTCCAGAATCAGGAGACGCGGCTTCGGCCTGTGCGGGTCGCTGCATCGCCTGGCGTGCAGGTCGCGGCACCGGGTGCAGTTGCTGGCGATCTCTCGCACACCGCGAAGAGCCGGGGGACCAGCAACGCGGCGGCGCTCTTGAGTCGCGTAGGCGCGCTCTTGGCGCCGGTCATAAGCGAGGTTCGACAAGGCGATGGCGTCACCGCGCTGGCCGCTGTACCCGACGGCGTTCTCATCAAAGCGCTGCTCGCGCATGGCGCTCGCTGGGGCGAACTCGGTCAGGCGCTCCACGGTCACTTCGGCTCGATCGAAGATCACGACAAGCGCAAGGAGCAGGTTACGCGGTTGCTCGGCTTTGGCCGGCTCGAGGTCGACGATGTCGCTGAGTGCTCCCCGACGCGCGTTACCGGCATCGGCGCAGGCGCGCTCGCCGAGGATGAAGGAGCGGAGCACCGGTTCCCGCTGCCTCCGTCGCTGAGCGGCAAGCGCGGGTTGCGACGACTCACCGTGACGCTCGCGTGGTTCACCCCGGTGAATCCGTTGAGCCACAAGTGGCGCCAGGCGCAGTTCTGGTTCGAGACGCCGAAGTCGAAACTTGTGATGAACCGAGTTGGCCCCGACTGGCAGGCGGTTCAGCGAGGCACGCTGCAGCACGAAGTCTTCGAGGAAGAGGCGGCAGCAGCCTTTGTTGATGGCGACGATGTCGTTGTGCGCGTGAGCTGCCGCCAAGACGCGCCCGGCCTGCAAGGCAGGGTGCCATACGCCGTCGCGGTGACCCTCGAAGTTGCCGACAGCATCGGCATCGACATCTACGCTGAGGTCCGCCAGCGAGTGCGGCAGCGCCTCCAGGTTCAGGCGGGCGGAACGCCGTGAGTGCAGCCGACCTCGTTCGCCGCGAAGCCGAGTTCCTGCTCTACCAGGCCGAGGACGGCCGCACGCGACGTCGAGAACTTCAACCTCGACGTGACCATCTCGGTCGGCTACCGCGTGAAGTCCCATCGGGGCACGCAGTTCCGCATCAGGGCCACGCAGCGCCTTCGCGAATACAGCGCCAAGGGGTTCACCCGGGACGACGAGCGCCTGAAGCGGGGTGGCGGCGGGAACTACTTCGGCGAGCCTCACCGCTCGCCCCGAGCCCCGGCCGGTCGCTCCGCCCCGTTCCCCCTCTCCTGGGCCGCGGCCTCGATCGCCGGCCCTGCCGCGGCCGCCGCAGGCCTCGGCCATGTGGCCAGCCGTCCCCAAAGCCGCTCCCGGGTCCTTAGCCGCCCTCCGTCGCGCAGCATCCTCCCCGCCCAACGGTAGATGTTGAACTCCGACACCATCGCCCGCATCGCCCGCATCCGATCCCTCTGCTCGTCCGGCGGCATCTGCGCCGCCGCGAGCAGCGCCGCGCTCGACTCCTCGAGGTCGTAAGGGTTCACGACGAGCGCCTCGGTGAGCTCCCGCGCGGCGCCGGTGAACTGGCTCAGGACCAGGGCGCCGCGCTCGTCGTCGCGCGCGGCGATGAACTCCTTGGCCACCAGGTTCATGCCGTCATGCAGGCTGGAGACGTAGCAGAGGTCCGCCGCCCGGTAGAAGCGGAACACGTCGGGCGGCTCGTGGTGCCCGCGCAGGAGGACCACGGGCCGCGCCCCGCGCGCGCCGAAGCGCGCGTTGATCCGCTCCGCCTCCTTGTCGATGGTGGCGTTGAGCTCGGCGTAGCGCGGGATGGCCACGCGGCTGGGCGCGCCCATCTGCACGAAGGCGAAGCGCCCGCGCAGCTCGGGCTCGCGCTCGAGCAGCCGCTCCACCGCGAGCAGCCGCTCCTCGATGCCCTTGGTGTAGTCGATGCGGTCGATGCCGATGCCGAGCAGGCAGTCCGCAGGAAGCCCGAGCTCGGCCCGCACGCTGGCGCGGCACTCCGAAATGGACGGCGCGTCCCGCGCCCAACGGTTGGGCCATTCGATGCTGATGGGGTACCCGCGGATCAGCGTCGGCCGGCCGCCGTGCACCACGCCCTGCTGCTCGCGGTCGATGCGCGCCTCCAGAAAGCGGTCCACCGCCTCCAGGAAGTTGTTGCAGTGCGCCTGGGTCTGAAAGCCCAGGATGCTCGCGCCGAGCAGGCCGTCGAGGATCTCGTCGCGCCAGGGGCAGATGCCCAGGCTCTCGGCGTTGGGCCACGGGACGTGCCAGAAGGCGAGGATGGTCGCCCGCGGCAGGCGCTCGCGGATGTACCGCGGCACCAGCGCGAAGTGGTAGTCCTGCACCATCACCACCGGGTCCTCCGAGTCGGCCTCGTCGCAGACGGCTTTGGCGAAGGTGAGGTTGACGTCCTGGTAGTGGTTCCAATCGCCGCGCCGGAACGTCGGCCGCGCGTGGGCGAGGTGGCACAGCGGCCAGAGCCCTTCGTTGGCGAGCCCGTAGTAGTAGCCGCGCTCCTGCTCCGGCGTGAGCCAGATGCGGCGCAGGGCATAGGAGCGCTCGCCGGGCGGGACCAGCACGTGGTCGCGGCGGTCCACCGCCTCGCGGTCGGCGTTGCCGCTGCCGTGCGCGACCCAGACGCCGGAGCAGGCGCGCATCACCGGCTCCAGCGCGGTGACGAGGCCGCTCGCCGGGTGCTGGACGCGCAGCTCGCCGTCCGCGCCGCGGCTGTGGATGTACGGCTCGCGGTTGGCGACGACGATGACCTTGTCGCCGCCGAGCTCGGAGTGGAGCACGTGCTTGAGCCGCTGCGGCGTCCACTGGCGCGACTGGCCGTCGTCGGCCATCTCGGTGGCGAGCCGGGCGACCAGCTCGCGGACGTCGTGGAGCACCGGCTGGAACTCGGGGCTCTCCAGGCCGCCGCGCAGGATGCGCCGCATCTCGTACGTCCAGCGCCGGAACGAGAAGCGCGCCGCCGCGAAGGTGATGAGCAGCATCGCCGCGGCGAGGACCGCCATGACGCCGAGGATGAGCTTGCGGGCGAGCGACTCGCGCCGGTCGACGAAGCTCAGGTCGTGCAGCAGCACGGCGAAGCCGGCCACCGAGTCGTCGTCGACCAGCGGGATGACGTTGACGTGGACGCGGCCCCCGGCGAGCTCGACGATCTCCTCCCAGGGCTGCCAGGCCGGCGCCTCGGGGTCCAGGACCTTGGTCGAGAGCCGCGCGCAGGAGAGCGCCGGCGGGTAGCTGTTGGTCGCGACCAGCGTCAGGTCGGCGGTGCAGACGGCGGAGGCGAGGATCCGCTCGTCCCGCGAGATCTCGGACAGGACGCCCCGGATGGCGCCGGTGTCGCCGTCGCGCAAGTGGCCGATGAGCGTCTCGCGCGCGACGCTGACCGCGAGCTGCCCGCGCTGGGCCACGTCGCGCACGAACCAGCGGCGGGTGGCCAGGTCGAGCCCGTAGGAGGCGGCCAGCGCCAGGGCGGCGACGACCAGGACCACCGGCAGGAGATAGCGGGCTTCGCGCAGCATGGCGCACTCCTCCCAAAGGCGGCCGCCTCGGCGCGGCCGCACGAATTCCGTGTCTCGACGGCTATTCGATGGGCAGAGGGGGCCCCGCGATTTGACCGCTCCCGTGCAGAATCGAATCGCCCAAAGGAGAAATGCTGGCGGGATTCCTCGGCCGGTGGCAAATCTTTGGCCTCACCCTGGTTCCTTCGTCATTCTGGCGCGGAGCGCAATGAAGGACATCCTGGCGGCGTGCAACCTGAGCGCGGTGCGGCGGTTCACGGCCGAGCCGGTGCTCCTGGCATTCGACTATGACGGCACGCTGGCGCCCATCGTCGACGACCCGCGTCGGGCACAAATGCGCCCACCCACGAAAGCATTGCTCTCGAGGGTGTCGCGCGTCTACCAATGCGCGGTGATCACCGGGCGGCGACGATCGGCGGCCGAGCGCTTCGTGCAAGGCGCCGGCGTCAAATGGATCGTGGGGAACCACGGCCTGGAGTGGCCTTCGCCGCGCAAGGAGGACCTCCGGTACAAGAGGCTCGTGGCGCAGTGGCGGCGCGCGTTGGAAAAGAGCCTCGCGGGTCTGTCGGGCGTGGCGCTCGAGGACAAGCGCTTCTCTCTCACGGTGCATCTTCGGCATGCTCGGAGCTCGACGGTGGCGCGGCGCAAGATCCAGGAGGCCGCGGCGCGGCTGCCCGGCTGCAGGGCAGAGCCCGGGCTCGAGGTGATCAATCTCTTGCCGCGGGGCGCGCCCGACAAGGGCCACGCCCTGATGAGGCTGCTCGGGATGAGCGGCTGCACGCACGCGATCTACCTGGGAGACGACGTGACCGACGAGGCGGTGTTCGCGCTCCGGCGCGAGCCCGTCCTGTCCATCTGCGTCGGGGCCCGGCGCAGCTCGCGGGCGCGGTATTTCTTGTCGAGCCAGCGGCGCGTGGACGCCTTTCTGCGGCTGCTCTACAGCATTCGCTTCGAGGGAACCAAGTCCGGCAGGGCGCGAGGCCCGAGCCCCCGGCCGGCGGCGCGCGCCGTCATGAAATGAGCCCTTCGAGGCCCGGCGAGGTCCAAAAGCGATGCGACTGGAAGAGATGGGCGTCGTCGGCAATTGCCAGTTCTCGGCGCTGATCGACCGAGGCGGCAACGTGGCCTGGTGCTGTTTGCCGAGGTTCGATTCGGAGCCCATCTTCGCGCGGCTCCTCGACTCCGAGCGGGCGGGGGAGTTCTCCATTCGCCCCGCGGACGGGCGCCCCGGCGAGCAGCGCTATTGGCCGAACACCAACGTGCTGGAGACGAGGTTTCATTCGACCGACGGGCGCTTTCGCATCGTCGACTTCGCCCCACGCTTCTCGCAATACGACCGCCACTTTCGGCCGACCCAGCTCTTTCGCAGGGTGGAGCCTTTGGAGGGGACGCCGCGGGTGACGGTGACGTGCGAGCCGCGGCTCGGGTTCTCGCTGGCGGAGCCGGAGCGGCTTTTGGGGTCGAACCACGTGCAATTCGAGGGCTTCGCGAACCCCCTGCGGCTGACGACCGACATCCCCATCTCGTATCTGACGGGCCAGCCTTTCGCCCTCACGGAGAAGCTCCATTTGGTCCTCACCTGGGGCGCGCCCATCGAGGAGCCGCTGGCGCCGCTGTTCGAGCGGTTTCTCGGGGACACGGTGCGCTATTGGCAGCGGTGGGTGAAGCAGTGCAACGTGCCGCCGCTCTACCAGCAAGAGGTCATCCGGTCGGCGCTGGCGCTCAAGCTCCACTGCTTCGAGGACACCGGCGCCATCGTCGCCTCCATGACGACCTCCATCCCCGAGTCGCCGGGGAGCGGGCGCACCTGGGATTACCGGTATTGCTGGCTGCGCGACGCCTATTACGCGCTGGCGGCCTTTCGGCGGCTGGGCCATTTCGAGGAGCGCGAGCGATTCGTGCATTACTTGCTGACGCTCGCCAGCGGGGAGCCGGAGCTGGAGCTCGCGCCGCTGTATCGCATCGACGGGCGAAAGGATTTGCAAGAGACCGAGCTGTCGACCTGGCGAGGCTTCGAGGGGCACGGGCCGGTCCGGGTGGGAAACGCGGCGTGCCTCCAGCGGCAGCACGACGTATTCGGGGAGATGGTCCTGGCGCTGTTCCCGGTGTTCCTGGACGACCGGTTCTCCGAAGAGCGCTCGGCGCAGACATTGGACCTCCTGGTGCGGCTGGCGCGCAAGGCGGTGAAGGTGGCGGGCGAGCCGGACGCGGGCATCTGGGAGTTTCGAAATGGCGACCGGGTGCAGACCTTCTCGGCGCTCATGTGCTGGGCGGCGGCCGATCGGATGGCCATCGTGGCGGCGCGGCACCGGCCGGAGCTGACCCTGGAGTTTCAGAGCGCGGCGGCGGCCATCCGCGGGCAGATCATCGAGCGGGCGTGGAATTCGTCGGTGGGGAGCTTCGCCTCGTCCTTCGGCGGAAGCGACCTGGACGCGTCGCTCTTGCAGATGGCGAGCCTGCGGCTCTTGCCGCCCAACGACTCGCGGCTGGTGAAGACCGTAAACGCCATCATCCAGGGGTTGACCCGCAGCGGCTGGCTCATGCGCTACCACGCCGACGACGGCTTCGGCGCGCCGACCGTCGCGTTCACGCTGTGCACCTTCTGGCTCGCCGAGACGCTCACGGTGATCGGGCGGACGGACGAGGCGAGGATGCTTTTGGAGAGGGCTTGCGAAAGCCTGTCGCCGCTGGGGCTCTTGTCGGAGGATTACGACGTCGAAGCGGGGAGGATGTGGGGGAACTTCCCGCAGGCATATTCGCATGTCGGGCTCATCAACGCGGCGTTCTCGGCGTCGCCGCGGTGGGCGGAGTGCTTCTAGAGCCCTTGACTTCCAGCACTCGCAGGGAGAAGACACGAGAGAGCGCAGCGGCACGTGAGACGGGCGAGCCCGTATGAACAGGTCATGCCACGATGAGCCAGGACCGCATCACGCAGATCCGCGTCAAGGGAATGCGCGTACTCGAGGACGTGACTCTCGATCTCAAGGGGCTCACGGTCCTTGTCGGGGAGAACGGGACTGGGAAGAGCACTCTTCTCGATGCTCTTGAAATCCTGAGGCAGGCAGGAAAGCCGGGAGTGGACTTCGCGTTCGATGTCCTTCTGCAGCGTCACGGCGGCTCACAGGACCTCCTGCGCCACCGGTCGCAGGAGCTGGCCTTCGAGGTCGTGGTCGAAGGAGGAGGGCCGAAAATCCAATACCGCGTGGCGTTCGTTCCCAGGGGCATTTCGTTCGAGATTGGCCGCGAGGAGCTCGATGTCTATGCGGATCCGAATGCTGGCGAACCGCTTCACGCCTTGAAGAGGACGGAATCCGGCCTACGGATCTTTGATGCTCGAGAAGGCAAACTAAAGCCTGTGGAAAACGCCGCCGAGTCTATTGGCCAGAAGCTGGCCATTGGCGCTTTTGGGCTGACCGCCCAACCGGCGATCCTTCGATTAACCGAGGCCCTTCGCCGCATTGAGCATCACGTTGCGTTCGAGACGAGGCCCTTGTGGCAGGAGCGCGAGCTTGAAATAAGGAGAGGACCGCGCTGGGCGTCTCTCGTCGAGCGCGCTGAAGCGCTTTCGCGCCACGGCGATAACCTCCCCAGCTGCTTTCAGGAGATTCGCAATCGGGGCAGCGGGGCGTGGGAGCGCGCGATTGAGCGCGCGCAACTGGGGCTCGGCCATGATCTTCGCGATTTCAAGCTGCGGCCTGTCGGCCGTGGCGAGATAGAGCTCGAAGTCGTGTTCGCTGGAGCCCTGGATGCGCCTGTTCCCGCGAGGGCGCTCTCAGAAGGACAGCTGAGCTATCTCGCATTCGTCGCCCTTTGCGAGCTCGGCACCTCCCGCTCCCTGCTGGTTTTCGACGAGCCTGAGAATCACCTGCACCCGGCAATGCTGGGCCGCGTTGTCGACATGCTCGGGGAGGTCGCACAGCGATGCCCGGTCCTCGTGGCCACGCACTCCGATCGCCTCTTGGACGCCTTGCCGGAGCCCGGCGAGAGCGTCGTTCTTTGCGAGCTGGATGAAAACAGGGCGACGATTCTCGGACGCCCGAACAAGCTTCGTCTGGACAAGTGGTTGACTCAGTACCGTGGCCTTGGAAGTATTCGAGCAGAGGGCTTTGAGGCACATGTGTTCGAGACATCCAATGAAGGCACGAGTCCCGGGGGTAGCTCGTGATAGTGACTGTGCTCTGGGAGGACCAAAGGGGTGGTCCCGAGAAGGGGTTTGGCCCGCACGAGCTGCTCGTTTCATGTGTCGCCGATGAGCTCAGCTGCGACCGCTGGGTCGTTGACAAGAGGAAGGCGATCAGGTCCGTTCCGCTAAAAGGCAGGGACAATGTCGTCGCCTTCTTGAAAACCAAACTGTCGCTCCTATCGAACGACGCGGTCTGCGTCGTCCTCGATCGCGACAAGGTCCTTGATATCTGGTCAGGAAAGGAGGGGCCGTCCGATTGCATCGCCAGTATCAAACAGGCGCTCATCGAGGAGGCCCCTGGCAAGTATGAGCTCGTCCTGCTCGTGGATAATGTCGAGTCATTGGTCAAGGCGGGCTGCGAAGCGGCGGGGCTCTCACTGCCTCCGACGAAGCCAAACCCGACCGGGAGGGACCAACTCCTGAGGCCTGCGGTTCACGGTCAGCGCAAGGTTCGCGATCGTGTGCGCGAGGACGTTCCGAGCTTCAATCGAATCGTGAAATGGGTGTGCGGGATAGTTGGCCCGACGGGCAATTCGGTCGCGTGAGGGCAGAGGCGGGCCAAGAGAGCGTCACCCGCCCGCCGACTTCCCCCGCTTCTTCGGCATCACCTCGGCCAGCATCTCCAAATAGTTGATCTCCACCGGCGGCGGCGGCTCGGGCGGCTCGCCGAGCGCGGCGATCCTCTTGGCGATGGCGCGCAAGATGTCGGGCCCCGGCCGCAAGAGCGCCGAGAGCGTCTGGTCGCCCATCACCACCGCGATGAGGGCCTCGCCCAGCTCCGCCACCGGCAGCCCGCGGCGCACCAGGTCCTGAAATGAATTGCCCAGCGAGAACAGGCTGTACCCGTAATCCGCCATCATCTCCACCGCCACCCGCACCACCGATCGCGCGCCGATGTGCCCGTCCGCCATGAGGACCAGCGCCACCTGGAAGTAGTTGTAGACCGGCACCAGCCGCGGCCCGTATTTGCGAAAATGCGCCGGCGGCGTGAGCCGGTCCAGGTGAATGAAAATGCGCCCCACCGCCTGGCGCGGGTCGAGCTCGCGCGCGAACGAGAGCGCCGCGGCCACCTGGTCTTCGTAGGTGCCGCAGGCCTCGAAGATGGCCGCGAGCTGGTCCATCGACACGTTGCCGGCCACCAGATCTGCGTAGAGCGAATAGATGTACGCGTCCGACTCGGCGTCGTCCCCGAAGAGCGTCTCGGTCGCCTCCGGCGGCGCCCGCCGCCGGCTCTCCAGCAGCGCCGGCAGCTTGTAGCCGAGCTGGTCCCTGAGCGCCCTGAACCGGCCCCGCAGCATGTTCGAGAGGTTCGGCTTGAGCACCAGCTCGTCGAAGTCGGCGCCGTCCAGGTGCAGCTTCTCCTCCAGCACCGACCGCATCTGCCGCGGGCTCCCGGAGATGATGCAGACCCGGTTCGGGCGGATGCCGCGGCGCCGCAGCTCGCGCATCAACGCCGCCGTCCCCGGCACGTTCACCTTCTCGCTCGCCCGCTGGAACGCGGTGCGCACCAGGTCGCGGAAGGTGTCGAACTCCGTCTTGAGATACGTCTTGTCCAGGTCCCAGCGATAGATGTGCCGGGGTGGGGCAGGGTCGATGCGGTCGGGCAGGCTCATTTAGGGCGCGGCCGTCCCCTGCGCGGTTTGCGAGTGCGCCTGGGCCACGCCGTCGGCGGTGGCCACGGTCAGCCCCGAGCGCGAGGCGAGCGCGGCGACCTTCACGGCGTTGGCGATGGAGAGGGCCTTGGAGCGCCCGTGCGCCTTGATGGCCAGGTGGTCGAACCCGAGGATGGGCGCGCCGCCGTACTGCTGCCAGTCGGTGAGCGTCTTGAGCCTGCGCAGGCCGCTCGAGAGCATGGCCAGCCCCGCCCGCCACACCAGCCGCTCTTTGTGCGCGTACCGCGCCAGCGAGAGCACCGTCTCGCCCACGCCCTCGAGCATCTTCAGGACCACGTTGCCAGTGAAGCCGTCGCAGACCACCACGTCGGCGGTGCCCTTCGGGATGTCCACGCCCTCGACGTTCCCGATGAACCGGATGCCCGGATACTGCGACAGCACCTCGTGCGCGCGCACGACCGCGCCGGGGCCCTTCAGCGCCTCGGTGCCGTTGGAGAGCAGCGCCACCGAGGGCCGCGAGGTCTGGCTCACCGAGCGGGAGTAGGCCGCCCCCATGATGGCGAACGCGACCAGGTCGTCCGCGGTCGCCTCCACGGTGGCCCCCACGTCCAGCAGGAGCGCGAAGGGGTGCTTGCGCTCGCCGTGCAAACGCTGGGTCGGGTAGACCGCCGCCAGCGCGGCGCGCCGGACGCCGGGCAAGAGCGAGAAGCTCCTGGCGCACGCGAGGATGGCCGCCCCGGTGTTGCCCGCCGACACCAGCGCCTGCGCCTCGCCGCGCGCGACGAGCTGCGCCGCCACCAGCACCGAAGCCCGCGGCTTGTCGGCGAGCGCCTGCGCCGGGCTCTCCCCCATGTCGATGGCCTGTGGCGCGTGGTGGACGAAGAGCCGCTCGGCGTTGTGCGAGGTCGCCTCGAGGAGGGGTTCGATTTGCGCGGCGTCGCCCACCAGCGTGGTGTGAATGGACGGCTCCGATCGCGACAGCAGGGCAGCGCCTTCGACCACCTCGTCGGGTGCGTGGTCGCCGCCCATCGCATCGAGCGCGATGTGGACGATCGGGTTCATGCGGTCGGAGGTTAGCAGAACGCAGGGGCGCTTCTCGCGGCCAGGCGCCTCCCGAGCCGGGCAGATGTGCACTAGCGTCGGTTTCAGGCCACCCGGGGCAGCAGGCGCGGGCTCGGCGCCCGCACCGGGGGGCGGCAGGCGGCATTTGGGTTGCCCCTCGCGGCGGCGGCCGTACTCTTGTGTGGCTCTAATGCGGAGGTCGCCATGATCGCACCGCTTCTTTCGCTCTTGTGCCTGGCCGGCGGAGGCGCCGGCGTGTCGCAGCGCGTCGACACCCCCGAGGGCTGGTACCAGGTCGAAGGGTTATCCGGCGAGCCCGAAGTGGCGTTCGTCATCGCGGCGCTCGAGCCAGAGGCGCCCGAAGGCGACGCCCCCGCGCCACCCAGCGAGCAGCGCCTGGAGATCGAGCGGATGCTCGCCGTGGACTGCGTCGAGGCGCGCGGGCGCTACCTCGAGCGCGTGCTCCAGCTCCATGGCCTCAACGCCTTTTCGCTCGAGCCGCGTGCGCTCGAGGCCTGGACGCACCGTCGGCCGCCGCCGCAGGTCGCGCCCTTCGGCTTCAGCGCCGCTCTGGGCGACCCGGCTCTCGCCATCCTCTACGGCGAGCCGCCGGTGCCGCCCGGGTCGCTGAGCTCCGATTTCACGCTCCAGTCCCTCGCCCGGGACATTCTGCAGTGCGACTCCGCCGACCTTTCCCCAGGGCCGGCGCGGCTCCAGGCTGGCGGCCCTTCGGCCGAGTGAGCGCCGCGCGCGCCTGTGCCCGAGAAGAGGGGGTGCGGTGCCGTCGCTCGCGTCGCGTGGGAGTGCAACAAACTCGCGGCGTTGCGCCATTTTGAGGCCCATCTGCGCGGATGGTAGGATTCCGGCGATGCGCCCGGCGAGCACGGCGGCGCCCAGAGGATGAACTGCATGCCGGACACGCTGAACTCCATCCGAGAGCTGCGCTTCCTGGAGGACAAGCGAAGCGCCGGGAGCCTCTCCTCGGAGGAAGAAGCGCGCTGGCGCGAGCTTCGTGCGCTGGTCCACCAGGACTCGGCGCCTGCGGCGGGCGGCGGCTCGTTCGACTACCACGCGCAGCCGAGCTGGGGCGCCGACGGAACCTACTTCCCGCCGGGGTTCGACGTCGGTGGCTGGATCGACCCCGCGTACGAGCAGGCCTACGCCCAGGGTTACATTTGGGACGCGTCGCTGCAGGACTGGGCGCCCGTGGTCCCGCTCTCGAACCCGAATGCCCCGGCCGAAGGCGCGGCCGCTCAGGAGAGCTCCGCCGGAACCGACGGGCTCTCAGGCCTGGGAGCCGAGCTCGATCGAGAGCTTTCAGGCCCGGGCCCAGACGCGGCCGAGCCCCAGGGCAGCTCGGCACCCGAGGAGCTTTCGCCCGCCGCGCAGACCGCGGCGCCCAGCGGAGCAGGAGGGGCGCCGGCGGACGGAGGTGCGCCGCCCCAAGCCCAGGCTTCCCAGGAGGAGGCGGCTCCGCTTCCCCAGGCCGCCTCGCCTTCGGATGCGCCGATGGACGCCGCGTCGCAGGGCGCCGCGTCCCCGGGCTCTGCAGAGCCGGCCCTGGCCGCCGCGCCGGACAGCGCACCCGGGATGCCAGCGGTCAGCGCCGTCGTCGCGGAGCTTTCGCCCGCCGCTCTCCCAGACCCGGCGCCGGTGCCAGATCTCCTGGTATCCAAGGTTTCCGAAGAGACCGAGATTCTCGCGATTGTCGAGCCCGCGCCGGCCGCCTCCCCCTCGGCGGCGGCGGAGGAGCCGTCGGTCGTGGCGCTCATCGTCTCCGAGGCGAAGCCCCCCGAGCCAATTGCGGCCGCTCCGGAGCCTCGCGCTCCGGGTGTCGAGGTGGCGCCCACAGCGGCGCCGATCGAGCTCTCGTCCCACGAAGCGGTGGAGCTCATCGAGGACGTCCTACCCCTCGAGGCACCGCCGGCCCCTTCCGCGCCCGCCCAGGCAGCGGCGCCCAGCGACCGCGGCGCGGCCGGCGACGCCGACTCCGAAGGTCCGCCGCCCGAGGTCGTCGAAGACTCCGAGTTCGTGGAGTTCGTCGACGAACAATCGAGCGCGCTCCCCGCTCTGCAGGCCGAAGCGCAACCCGTCCTGCTCTTGGGAGGTGCCGCGGCCGAAGCGTTGCGAGTCTCGGCAGCGGCGGAGCAGGCGCTGAAGGGCGCCATCTTGCTCTTTGGCGGCGCCGCCGCCGAGTCCCATCGGCCCGCCGATTCGGCGGAGCAGGAGCCCCCGCCCGATCCGTCGATTCCGGTCCTGGAGCTGACGACCGCGGACGAATGGGATCCGTCGGCCGCGCCGAGCGAACCGGCCGAGTCGCCTCTGGAGGAGACGCCGACTTCGGCCATCGAGCTGACCGTCGCCGACGACGCGCCTCCGGCCGCAGCGCCTTTTTTGCCGGAGCCTGCGCCCGATCTGCTCGCGATTCGCCAGCCCAGCTCCGACGAAGGTCCAGCGCAAGCCGCTGGGCCCATCGCCCTCGCGCAGGGGGCCTCGTCCCTTGAGCCGCTCCAACTCGCGGACCCGGTCCCGAACGCCAAGCCCTTCGTCGGTCCCTCGTGCGAGCCCGCCGCGGCCTATTCCTCTTGGTTCGACACCCGGGAGGCCGAGCTGCTTGAGGTGCCGGTCGCGAGCCCTGGGCGCGCCGCCGCGGAGCAGCTTCCCGCGCCGGCGCCGCCTCCGGAGCCCAGTGAGGCCGAAGCGGCGAGCCCCGCTCCTGTCGCACCGGAGAGCGCCCTCGAGCTCGTCCTTGCGCCGCCGCCGGCTCCGCCCGCTTTTCCGGGCCCCGGCCAGGGCGCCGAAGCCGACCTCGAGGAGATCGAAGTCGAGGAGGTCGACATCCAAATCGAAGAAGAAGCGGAGTCGCCTCCCGCCGCGCGCAGCCGCAGCGCGCCCCCGCCTCCGCCTCCGGAGGCGCTCGTCCTTGCGCCCCCGCCGGTAGCGCTCGTCGCCGCGGCCGCGGCGAGCGGCGCGCTGCCGATTCCAGTCATCGCTCGCGAGCCTCCCGGGAAGCCCGACGATTTCGAGGACCTGGCCCCGGTCCCAGTGCCGGCCCGGCCCCTCTCCCCCTTCCCGGCGCAGCCCGCGATGGCGCAGCCCGCGATGGCGCAGCCCCGCCCGACCCCGAGGCCGATTCCGGCGGCGCCTCGAATGACGCCGTCGCCCATGCCCGCGGTCGGAGCCCGCGCGGCGCCTGCGCCGGCGCCCAACGCCAGCATCCCCGGCGAGCATCGCGTCGTGGTCCACACGCTCGAGGGCCAAGTGAAGCGCGGGACAGTGCGCAACCCCATCCTCGACGGCGAGCAGCTCGACCTGGAGGTCGTCCCCGGCCAGCCGCCCGAGCGGATCGCCACGCGGCGGCTGAAGGCCGTGTTCTTCCTCCTGCCGCCCGGCTCCCGAGGGCCGTCGGGCGAAGGCCCCAAGCTGCGCGTCACCTTCAG
The DNA here is from genome assembly GCA_963772225.1 of uncultured delta proteobacterium. Lineage (GTDB taxonomy): Bacteria > Myxococcota > Myxococcia > Myxococcales > UBA5297 > CAVYWD01. The sequence continues at coordinate 32,159 of CAVYWD010000005.1, forward strand.
CGACGAGCGCCAGGTGACGGGCTTCGCCCCGAACTACCGGCCGTCGGACAACGGCTTCTTCGTCATCCCCACGGACACGCGGACCAACACTGCGCGCATCTACATCTACCGCGCGGCGGTCAAGAACATCGCCCGAGGGTAAGACCGTCAGTGAAGGTACTTGTCGGGGCCCTTGCGCTCCCGGTCGCCGTCGGGCGGCGGGATGATGCGCAGGTGCCGCGCCTTGCGCTTGAGCTGGCGGTCGATCCACCAGGCGCGGAAGTGCAGATAGGCCCGGCGCGGCGAGAGCCCGCGGCGGAGCAAGAGGTAGCCTATCCCCGCGGCCAGCATCACCGGGACGTACGGCTGCCAGAGCCCCATGATCATGTAGAGCACGGGGATCCCCAGCGCGAACACCAGCAGGAACGGCGCGCGCACGGGGAAGATGAGGAGGTAGGCGGTCGAGTGCCAGTTCGTGAGCACCCAGCCCACCAGGATGGCGGTGCCCACGACGTACGTCCCGTGAAAGCCGGAGAAGGACCAGAGCGACGAGCTGACGAAGCCGCCCAAGAGGGTCGTCAGGATGGCCGCGCCGGTCCCCGTTCCGAAGAAAAAAAAGAGGAACCGCCGCGTCCCCCAGCGTTGCTCCAGAGGCGAGGCGAAGATCCAGAGCCCGAAGACCTCGTAGAACAGGAGGCTCATCGGGTCCAGCTCGAGGAACAGGTAGGTGAAGGCCGTCCAGATGCGCGCGTAGCCCAGCACCTGGCTCGGGCTGAACGCGACCATCTGGAGGAAGGACCCCGACCCGAAATGGCCGCCGGAAGCCATGCCCAGCACGCTGACGACGCCGGTGGCGACCATCAGGGCGAGGGTCGCCTGCGGCGGGCGGGAGAACATGCCGCCGAAGTCGAACTGCATTGGGCGCTGAGAGGGCATGGGCGCTTCCCTGCGGTGGATCGTCGGTCCTTAAGAATGCTCAGCGCTCGCCGAGTTGCGACGCCAGGCGACGCGCTATGGGCGCTTCTCCTTCTCGCGATAGAAGAGGGTGATGGTGAGGCAGTGGAACTCCTTATCGCTCGACTGCGTCACGATCTTGTCGACCACCTCGACCTGCGGATTCTCGCGCAGCCAGCGGGTGATGTTCTCGCCCATCGCCTCGCGGTCGCGCGCCAAGGTCGTCGAAAAGACTTTTAGGCCGGTGAAGCTCACCATCCGCGTTCCTCCGAGAAGACGCGCTGCGCGAGCCATTCCTGCCCCAACGGTCGCGGAAAGACAAGTCGGCCGCCCCCCCGCGGCCGGCTGAAAACCTTTGCCGTTGAACAGGGCGCATCGCGGGGTGGCGAGGGTCGTCCGGCTTCCCGACCGTCGGCGGGTCAGGGGTAGGTCGTGTAGACCTTGCGGAGCTTCGAGCGGACGGTCCATCGCGCCCGCGTGCCGGCCGGGAAGAAGGCCGCGTCGCCCGGCTCGAGGCGAAGCGAGGGCCCTCCCTCGACGGTCACCTCGGCGCGGCCGCTGAGCACGCACAGGCTCTGGTTCGTCTCGTACGCCCAGTCGAAGCTCCCCTCGGTCACCTCCCAAATCCCCGTCCCGGCTCCGGCCTCTCCGTCGTGAAGGCTCAGGCCCGAGGCTCGGGGCGATCCCCCGCGGATCTGCTCCTTGGGGATGGGCCACTCCTCCAGCAAGGCCTCGGCGGCGCGGATGCTCTGGGCTCGGCTCATCGGCTTCCTCCATCGGCTTGGTAGCGCCCGCGGTGCCCGCTTGCGCATCGGAAGGTTACGATGGTCGCGAGGCTTCCCAAAGCTATGAACGCATCCTCGAAACCCGGCCGCTGGCACACCCGCGAGGACAGCGGGCTCGTGCTGGACGAGGAAGGGCGCTGGTTCCACGACGGCGCCCTGGTCGAGCACGCCGGCGTCGCCAGGGCCTTTCACCGGGGGATCGAGCGCGCCCCCGACGGACGCTACCTTGTGCGCGTGGGCCCCGACTGGTGCTTCGTCGAGGTGCGGGGCGCGCCCCTCCAAATCGTCTGCGCCGCCGTCGACCGCGAAGCGGGGACCGCCGAGCTCACGTTCTCCAACGGGCTCGTCGAGCCCCTGCGCCCCGAGACCGTCCGGGCGAACGACGGCATTCTCTATTGTACGGCGTCCACCGGGCTGCAGGCGCGCTTCTCGCGCTCGGCGCAGGTCGCGCTGGGGGCGCTCGTCGAGGAGGGGCCCCAAGGCCTCGTGCTCCGGCTGGGGGCGGCGAGCCACCCGATTGCCCAGGGCCCTCCCGAGCGCGCGGTCGTCCCGTCGCAAGGCGGTGCGTAGCGTTTCGCCATGGCCGCCCAGGGGGACGGCCGAAGGCGCGCATTGGACCACTTTCGCCGGGCCCTCGAACCGGTTTCAAAACCTCGTCGCTTTGCACTCCGCGGGCAAAGCCGCCCTCCGCTCTCATCGGGCCTGACGCTCCTCGCGCTCGCGGCCGCCATCGCGTGGGCGGCGCCGGCGCGCGCGCAGATCCTCTGGCCCTTGGGCCCCCGCGACGTCGCGCTGCAAAAGACGCCGCTGATGGATGCGGCGCGGGCACCGGCCGACGACGTGCTCGCCGACATCTACGTCACGCCGGCGCGCCCCGGCCAGAACCGGGTCGCCTATTGGAATTGGGACTGGCACACCTTCGACTTCAACACCGAGCGCGGCGGCGGCGGCGTGCGGCTCTATTTCTACGAGCGCGAGCGCGAGGTGGCCAAGTACGCGGTGGCCTCCATCCGGGCGCAATACGTGCGGCTCACCGATTTCTTCCACTACCTACCGCGCACGACCATCCCGTTCATCCTCTACGCGAGTTACGCCGAGTTCCAGGCGACGAACGTCTTCTCCGTCTCCGAGGGCACCCTGGGCGCGACCGACCCGCGCGACCTGCGGATGGCGCTTCCATTCTTCGGCAACGTGCACGAGTTCACGCGCGTTTCGACGCACGAGATGGTCCACCAGATCACCATTCAAAAGAATCCGCGACGCCGCGTTGGGCGCGCGCGTCGAGAGCCCGCTGGGGCTCTTCCCCCTCTGGTTCATCGAGGGCATCGCCGAGTACGGCACGTTCGCGGGCATGGACCCCGAGGGCGATTACATCATCCGCGACCTGCTCACGAACCCGGACGCCTCCCACGGGTACGCGCTGCCGGACTTCTTCAGCGACCGCGCGGGCGGGTACATCGGAGTCTACAAGCTGGGCCAGGCGCGGCTCACGTTCCTGGCGGACGTCTACGGGCCCGAGAAGATCGTGGAGATCCTCGAGCGCTCGGCGGAGATGTCGGGCGCGCGCCGCCCCGGCGCTGGCTCCGACGAGGGCGCGGGCAAGCCCGGCGAGACCCCCACGGGCGTCGCGACGCCGACGACCACCGCCGAGGGCCAGGCCGACGCGCCGTCCGACCGGGAGAAGGCGACCGAGGCGCAGCAGAAGAGCGATGACGACGGCTTGCCGCCCGACTCGCGCGTGCCCGCCAAGACCGCCGCCGGCGGCGACGAGAAGAAGGGAGAGAAGAACGACAAGGGCGACAAGGACAAGAAGGGCGCCAAGGAGGGCGCCAACGAGGGCGGGCGGCCGCGCCCGCAGGACTTCGAGCAGTTCGTCGCCCGCGTGGTGGGCGACCCGCCGAGCCGCATCCGCGCGCGCTACCAGGAGTGGCTCAAGAAGCGCTACTTCAGCGACTACCTCAAGGCCAAGCAGACCGTCGCCGACTTCGTCCACTACAAGCCCGTCGTCGGGGAGCCGGATTCCATCGCCATGGGCGACGACGGGCACCTGCTCGCCTACCGGACGGTCGAGCGCGACACCGCCTGCAGCGTCCTGTGGCTGCAGGACGTGCGCGACCCGAGCTCGCGCATCCTCGTCGCGCGCGACCAGCGGCCCGGGCTCGAGTCGCTGCACCCGGTCGACCGGCGCGTGGTCTCGGTGCGCGGGTCGACCCTCCTCTTCGCCGCGCGCTCCGGGGAGCAGGACGCGCTGTTCGTCCGCCGCATCGAGCGCCAAGAGGGCGAGCGGGCGGGCCGGGTGACGGTGAAGCTCAAGCTCAAGGACGAGCGCAAGCTCACCCTGGGCGACATTTTGGAGGTCTACGACCCTGCGCTCTCGCCCGACGGGAAGAAGGTGGCGTTCGCCGGCATCGACGCCGCCGGGTATCGGGACCTCTACGTCCTGACCCTCGAAGGGCCGGAGCAGGGCGCGGTGAAGCGGCTGACGCGCGACGTCTGGGCCGAGGCCGACCTCTACTGGGACGGCGGCCGGCTGCTCTTCACCTCCGACGACACCGAGGCGCACGAGCCCAACGTCTTCGCTTACGACTTCGCCACCGGGGCGCAGACCCGGCTCACCTTCCACGCCGCCGAGGACCGCAACCCGGTGCCGGCGCTGGGCGGGGTGGTGTTCCGCTCCCACAAGGCGGGCAAGCCCGACCTGTGGCTGCTCAAGGACGGCAAAGAGCGGCGCCTCACCGACACCACGAGCGCCATGCTCACGGCGGTGCCGACGACGGGCGAGGAGCTGCTGGCGCTCGCCTTCCACTCGGGGAAATACGCCGTCTACCGGATACCGCCCACCGCGCAGCACAAGGAGGAGCCGGTGCCGGCGGCCGCGCAGGCGGAGCCCGCCGAAGGGGGCGCGGTCGGCGGCGCCATCGGGATGTTGAAGAGCTTCACCTATGCCAAGGCCGACATCCCGGAGGGCACGCCGCTCTACGACCCTTCCTTGAGCCGCAATTGGCGAATGGAGGCGACCGGCGCGGCGATGGTCGGGCCGGTGTCGGCGGGGGCCGCGGGCCTGGCCATCACCGACCTGATGCGCGACCACGTGGTGATGGTGAACCTCGCGGTCTACGGGTCTTTCAAGCTGACCGACGCGTCGGCGTTCTACCTGAATCAGTCGCGCCGGCTGGAGTACGGCTTCGGGCTGTTCCACACCTTCGAGCCGCGGCGGGACAAAACCTTCCCGGCCGTGACGAACTACTACTACCAGCGGAACTTCGGCGCGGCCGGGCTCTTGCGATATCCGCTGGACCGCTTCCGCCGCCTGGAGGCGAGCCTGGAGCTGCGCGGGGTGGACCGCTTCATGTTCACCGATTACACCGGGGACTTGACGCACGCCTGGTCGCAGCAGAACGGCGGCATCGACTTCGAGGTCGTGGGCTCGGTGCTGGCCGGCTACGACAGCATGCGGCTGCATTACCTGGCCGGGCCGGTGGAGGGCACCAGCATCCTGGCCACGCTGAGCGGCGGCTACCTGCCGGGCCGGGACTTCGCGTACCTGCGCTTCTTGGGCGACGCACAGCACCGGTTCGACCTCTTCGGCCGCACGAACCTCCTGGTGCGCGCTTCCATCGGCGCGACGAGCCAGGGCCGCTTCTCGCCGCAGTTCTTCCTCTTGCCGGTGGACAACCTCGAGGGTTATCGGTTCGGCGACGACCGGCTCTTGGGGAACTACTTCTACGTCGCCAACGTCCGGTTGAGCGTGCCTTTGGACGTGCTGGTGCAGGTGCCGTTCCTCACCGCCATCTATGGCGTGGGCGGCTTCGACTTCGGCGCCGCGACCGACTATTTGCACGACGCCTGGAGGGACCGGTCGCTGGCCGCCGTGCTGGGCACGGACGTCGCGCTGGGGGCGCTGTTGCTGCAGTTCCACTTCGGCAAGCTCATCGACATCGGCGGCGCGCCGGGGGCGGCGCCTTGGGTGTTCAATTTGAATCTGCGGTATTTGTATTTCTGACCCGCCGTGGGCTTCAGCCCCCGGCGACCGCGCTCGACTGCGAGATCTGCAGCAGAGTCCGGTCCTCCGGCCCCAGCGTCATCTCGCACTGCTTGTGAAGCTCGGCATTGGCCGCCGGGAAGACGTGCACGTGGAGCTCGGGGTCGCTCCGGAGCGCGAACGCCCGCTCGCCGGGCTCTCTCTTCCAGCGCGCCGGCGCAAAGCGCGGGTCCTTTTCGTAATAAGCGGCGACCTTCGCAAGCGTATCGCCGGTGACGTAGCACCGATACCGGATGCGGATGGACTTGCCCGCGACCTCCCGCTCGAACTTCGCTCGGGCGCCGGGGTACGCCGCGGCGGCGAGCGCGTCGGCCGAGGGCGGCGCGGCGCCTATGGACGCGAGGAGCGCGGCGGCGAAGGCGGCGAACGGCATCTCGAGTTCCTTCGTCCCAAAGGGCGCTGGGGCCTCCGAATCCGCGGCGCCGACGCCAGAGCGAAAGGAATCGTAGCCCATGCCGCAGCTTCTCTTTGCGCCGCCCCCGAGTTGCCGCTACCTTCGCCCCTCATGGACGAGCGAGGCCTGCGAAAGCTCTTGAGCCGGGTGCGTTCGGGCGACGTCCCGGTCGACCACGCCGTCGACGCGCTCAAGGACCTCCCCTTCGCCGAGCTGGGCTACGCCACGCTCGACACCCACCGGCCGCTGCGCGGGCACTTCCCCGAGGTGGTCTTCGGCGAGTCGAAGAGCGCCGAGCAGCTCGTCGGCATCGTCCGCGCGATGCGCCGGGGCAAGAGCGTCGTCATCGTCACCCGGCTCTCCGCCGAGAAGGCGCTGGCGCTCAAGGACGTGGCGCCCGAGGGGACGCACTACCCGGAAGCGCGGATGTTCGTCATCCACCGCAAGGTGCGGCCGCTCGCCAAGGTGGCCGTCGTCACCGCCGGCACGAGCGACATCCCGGTGGCCGAGGAGGCCGCGGTCACCGCCGAGTCGCTCGGCGCCCCCGTGGTGCGCGTGTACGACGTGGGCGTCGCCGGCATCCACCGCTTGCTCAAGCGGCGCGCCGACATCGCCTCCGCCAAAGCGGCGGTGGTCATCGCCGGCATGGAGGGCGCGCTGGCGAGCGCGGTGGGCGGGCTCGTCGGCATCCCAATCGTCGCGGTGCCCACCTCCGTCGGCTATGGCGCGAGCTTCCACGGGCTCGCCGCGCTGCTCGGCATGCTCAACTCCTGCTCTCCCAACGTGGCGGTCATGAACATCGACAACGGCTTCGGCGGCGGCTACTACGCGTCGCTCCTGGCGAGGAAGTGACCTGTGGCCGACGTGCTCTGTCTGGAACCGGTGGGCGGCATCGCCGGCGACATGTTCCTCGCCTTGGCGCTGGACCTGGGCGTGCCGCTGGACGCGCTCGAGCGCGGCCTCGCCGCGCTGCCGCTCACGGGCTATCGCCTCGTCGCCTCGCGCGCCGAGCGGCACGCGCTCTCCGGCACGCACCTGGACGTGGTCATCGACGGCGCCCCGGAAACGGAAGCCCACGCCCACGGCGACCCATCCCCTCACGACCACAATCACGACCACGCTGACCATCACGGGCATCCGCACGCCCACGGCCCCGGCGCGCACGGCGGGGCTCACGAGCACCGGTCCTGGGCCTCCATCCGAGCGATGATTCAAAGCTCCGGCCTTTCACAGCCCGTGAAGGCGCGCGCCCTCTCCATCTTCGAGCGGATCGCGCGGGCCGAGGCCGCGGTGCACGGCGTCTCGGTCGAGTCGGTGACGTTTCATGAGGTCGGGGCGGTCGACTCCATCGTCGACGTGGTCGGGTCGGCGCTGGCGGTGGAGCTGCTCGGCGCCCCGGAGATCGTCTGCGCCCCACCGCCCATGGGCAGCGGGTTGGCGCGCCGCGCGCACGGCATGATGCCCATTCCCCCGCCGGCGACCCTGGAGGTCCTCCTGGGCCGCGAGGTCCGCTTCGAGGGCCGGGGCGAGCTCACCACGCCGACCGGCGCGGCCCTGGTCGCGGCGCTCACCCGCGAGGGCCCTTTCCCGGAGATGATCCTCGAGAAGGTGGGCTACGGGGTCGGCACCTCGGAGTTCGCCGACAGGCCCAACGTGCTGCGCGGGCTTTTGGGCCGGCGCTCCCACGGCGCGGACGCGGGCACCTTCGCGCTGGAGGCGAACCTCGACGACGCGACCCCGCAGCTGCTCGCGCACGTCCTCGAGATGCTCCTGGAGAAGGGCGCCCTCGACGCGTGGATCGCTCCGGTCACCATGAAGAAGGGCCGGCCCGGTCACCTCCTGGGCGCGCTCTGCCCAGGGCCCTCGCGCGCGGCGCTCACCGAGCTCCTGCTGCGCGAGACCCCGACGCTGGGCGTCCGCGCCTTTCGCGTGGAGCGGACCGCTCTCGAGCGCCGCTTCGAGGAGGTCGAGACGCCGTTCGGGAAGGTGAAGGTCAAGCTCGGCCTGCTCTCCGGACGCCGCGTGAACGCCTCGCCCGAATTCGACGACTGCGCTCGGGTGGCCAAGGAGAAGGGCGCGCCGCTCAAGGATGTGCTCGCGGCCGCGCTCGCCGCGCTCGCCCGAAGCGCCTGAGGCGCCTGAGGCGCCTCGACGGCTGCGGCGGCGCCTCGCGCAAAAGCCTGGTGTCGGACAGCGCCTTTGGCCTCGCGTTCGCCTTGGACGAGCGCACCGGTCCCGGCGCCCCTGGGACCGACGCCCCGCTCGACTGCAGCGAAGCGTTCGTCGCGCTGAGCTCGGTGATGCCGAGCGCTCGCTTCTGACTTCGCCGGCGCGCGCTCGACCCGGGTTGCCCCGCGTCGGCACCGGGTCCCTGTTGCTCCACTCGCGGTGACCGACCCTGCCGGATCGGGCTCGCCGCCGCGCGCCTTCACGTCTCCAGCCTCGGCCCGTTCCTGGCATGAGCCACCGGTTCTATGACCGCCGCTCCTCTTGCGACCTCCTGCGCCTCGACCTTGGGCAATCGCTTCGCCGTCCGGAGCGTCCTGCGCACCGGCGACCTCGTCCGGAGCCTGCTGGCGGTGGACGTTCGCTCCGGCGCCAAGGTCGTCGTCAAGGCCGTGCAGGCGTCGGCGATCTCCGCGGGCGTCCTCGAGCGGTGCGATCGCGAGCTCTCCGCGCTCGCCTCCGCGGGGGGCGGGCTGGTCGCGCCCATCGCCTGGGAGGTCGACCCGGACGCGGGCGCGTTCTTCGTCGCCTGGCCCTACGTCGAGGGCTCGAGTTTCGCGCAAAGGCTGCGCGCGGGCGCGCTCTCGCCGCCGGAGGTCGTTTGCCTCGGCAGGTCGCTGCTCCGCGCTTTGGCTGCGGCTCACGGTGTCGGGGCGATCCACCGGAACCTCCGCCCGTCCAACGTGATTGAGCCTTCGGGCGGCGGGGCTCCCGTCCTGGTGGACTTCGGCGTCGGGCGCACCGAGCTCGCCGGCGCGCCCAAGGCCCTCCCGCCCGACGCCTTCTGGTACCTGCCGCCCGAGCAGACCGGGCCCGCCCTGCGCCCGCTCGACGCGCGCGCGGACCTCTACGCTCTGGGCGCGATGCTCTGGCACGCGCTCGCCGGCCATCCGCCCTTCGACGCGCCGACCGCCGGTGAGGTCCTGCTGCGCCACTTGCGCGGCCCGCGGGTGGACCTGCGCCGCTCCGGCATCGCCGCCCCGCGCGCCCTGGAAGCGGTGCTGCAGCGCCTGGTCTCACTGGACCCCGCCGACCGCTACGCGTCGAGCGCCGCCGCCCTGGCCGACTTCGAGGAGCTCGCCGACGGCACGGCCCTGCGCGACCCGGCCTGGGCGCCCGGGACGCGCGAGCCGCGCGATGCCCTGCTCGAGCCCGCCTTCGTGGGCCGTGGCGAGGCGCTGCAGCAGGTGCTCGGCGCGCTGTCGGAGTCGCGGGGCGTCGCGGCCCGCCCGTTCGCCGTGTTGGGTGGAGTCGGCGCCGGGAAGACGCGCTTTCTCGACGAGCTCGTCGCCGAGGCCTCGGCCGCGAGGCGCCGCGTCGTGCGGGTGAGCTCCGGGCGCGCCGCCGTCGAGCCGTTCGCGGCCTTGAGCCAGATTGCCCGGGAGCTGGCGCGGCTCTGCTCCGCCGATGCGCCGCTCGCCGAGGCCGTGCGCCGCCGCCTGGGCGAGCTCGCCGGAGAGGTGAGCGCGGCGTTTCCGGCGCTGCGCGACCTGCTCGGGCCCCCGGCGCCGCGCCCGGACGAGGCGCGGGCGCTGGCGCTCCTGCGGCGGGGGCTGGTGGAGCTGCTGGCGGCCCTGGGCGAGACGGACCAGCCCACGCTGCTCCTCCTCGACGACGCGCACAACGTGGCTCCGTTCACCCTGGGCCTCCTGGAGGAGCTCTGGGCCCGGGAGCCGCGAGGGCTGGTCTTCGCCCTGGGCTGGCTCGACGGCGCCCGGGCGATTCCGGCGCAGGCGACGGCGCTGCCACTCCCGCCGCTGTCGCCGCTCGAGCTACGCCGGATGGCGGAGTCGGCCGCGGGCCCGCTGCCGGCAGCCGCGCTCGCGTGGGTGGGCGAGAAGAGCCAAGGCTCGCCGCTCCACGCCGCGGTCCTGTGGACCACGCTGGTCGAGGAGCAGGTGCTCCAGCCGGGTCCCGACGGCTGGCGCTGTGACGAGGGGCGGCTCTCGGCCATGAAGGGGCTCAGAGAGCTGGAGGAGCTCTTGGGCCGTCGCCTGGACAGTCTCCCCGAGCGCGCCATCCGGATCCTGGCGTCGGGGGCGGTGCTCCAGGGGAGCGCGGACGTCTCGGTGGTCTCGGCCATGACGGGCATCGCCGAGGCGCAGGTGGTCAAGATTTTGCGCGAGCTGGAGCGGCGCATGCTCGCCTCGCTGGACGCGGGCCGCGGCGCCTTCACCTGCCGCGAGAAGGCGAGAGAGGCCGCGCTCGCGCGGCTCACCTCCGAGCAGCGGGCGGACCTTCACCGCCGGGCGGCGCTGGCGCTGGCCGGGCACGGCGACAGCCCCTTCGCGGTGGCCTTCCACTGGGACGCGGCCGGGGAGAGCGCCCGCGCCTTCACGGTGGCGCTGGCGGCGGCGGCGCAGGCGCGCGCCCGCGTCGCCTTCCAGGCCGCGGAGGCGCAGTACGGCATCGCGCTGCGCGGCGCGCCGGCGTCGGGGCGCGCGCGGTTCGAGCTCCTTCGCGACCTGGGCACCCTGCTCCTGGCGGACGGTGCCTACGAGCGCTCCGAGGAGCCGCTGACCGAGGCGCGCGCCCTGGTGCGCGACCCGCTCGAGGTGGCGAGCCTCGACGCCCGCCTGGCGGAGGCCGCCTTCAAGCGCGGGCAGATGCGTCGGACTCTGGAGATCACCGAGCGGGCGATGGCGCAGTTCGACCTCCGCCTCCCGCGCACCGCGTGGGGCTCGGTGCTGGCGGGCATCGTGGGCATCCTGAGCGCGGCGCTCGTCCTGGCGTGGCAGCAGATCGCGAAGGTCAAGCCGCGCGGGGCGCTCGAGCCGACCGAGCAGGTCATTGCCGATCTGAGCATCCGGCGGGGCCACGCCATCTGGTTCGGGGCGCCCATGACGCTCTACCTGGGGCTCCTCTCGCGGCTCAGGCGCGGCTTGACGCTGCCGCCGCGCGAGCGCTCGATGCTGGCGGCGGTGGGTGGGTTGAGCGCGACGGTGGGGCCGGTGGCGGCGCCGGCGCTCGCGTCGACGGCCGCGGCGGTGGAGCTGGCGCGCGACGCGCGCGACCCGTGGGCGGAGGCCTTCGCCCTGAAGATGCGCGGCCTCGTCTTCTACGCGCTGGCGCGCTTGCGCGAAGCGGAGCAGGCGCTGGTCGAGGCGATCGCGACCTTCGAGCGCACGGGCGACCGCTGGGAGCAGCTGTCGACGCGTTACATCCTCGGCCTGTGCCTTTGGCGGTTGGGAGAGCCGGCGCGCGCCCTCTCGCTCGCCCAGGAGCTCCACGCGCAGGCGCGCCAGACCGGGGCGACGCACCCGCGGCGCGCGGCGCTGGAGATCTGGGCGCTGGCGAGCGGCGGAGAGGCGCCCGCCGAGCTCATCGCCCAGGAGCTCGCCGTGGAGTCGGACGACGCGCAGACCACGTCGGTGGTGTGGCTGGCCGCGGCCGTGTGCGCGCAGCGCGACGGCGAGCTCGTGCGGGCGGCGGAGTGCGCCGAGCGGAGCGTGGCCACGGTGACAGGTGCGCGGGTGCGCAACACCTTCTCGGCGGACCTCCGGTCGCGGCTGGCGCAGATCCTCCGGCTGTCGGCGCTGCGGGCGTCCGGCGAGGAGCGCGCGGCGCTGCTCGAGCGCGCGGCGGCGGCGGCCAAGGCGGCGGCGCGCTACACCGCCTCGTTCCGCTGCGGCCGTCCTTTGGCGCTGCGTGAGCGAGCGCTGGTCGCGCTGGCTCAGGGGCGCAAGCGCCGAGCGGCCAAGGACGCCGCGGCGGCGGCCGCGGAGGCCGAGCGGCTGGGAGAGGCGCTGGAGCTCGCGCTTTGCCGGCTCGCGCAGGCGGTGATCGCGGGCGACGCGCAGGCACGCCAGCGGGCCGAGGAGGCGGTGGCCGCGTTCGGCGTGCCGTTCGACGCCGAGGCGGTGGCGATGCCGGCGCCGAGGCGCTGACCGCGAATCAGCTCTTCGCCCTCACCCGCCGCTCGTGCTCCAGGAGCCAGCGCTTGCGCGCCTCGCCGCCGCCGTAGCCCACGAGCGCGCCGCCGGCGCCGATGACCCGGTGGCAGGGGACGACGACCGCCAAGGGGTTGTCGCCGTTCGCCGCGCCCACGGCGCGCGCCGCCCCGGGGCTGCCGATCCTCGCCGCCAAGGCGCCGTACGACTCGGTCTCGCCGAACGGGATGTCGAGGAGCGCCTTCCAGACCCTCTGCTGGAACGCCGTACCGCGCGCGCCGACGGGGAGCGAGAAGGTCCGCCGCTGTCCCTCGAAGTACTCCTCGAGTTGCCCGCGGGCATTGAGGAGCACCTCAGGCGCGTCGCTCGGCGCGGGCCGCTCGGCGGGCGGGCTCTCCTCGGGGTGCATCAAGACGGCGAGGAGGCTCTGCTCGTTCGAAGTGAGCGTCAGCCGCCCGAGCGGACTTTCCAGCGTCATCGAGTAGGTCTTCACGTCCTTCTCCCTTTTCCGCGCGGCCCCACAAGATGAGCGCGGCGTAGGCGCGCCACGGCCGCCATCGCTCGCTGCGCCGCTCGATCTCGGCGGCGCCGAGCCCGCCCATCGCTTTGCGAATCCCCAGGTCGCTCGCCGGAAATGCGTCCGGCCAACCGAGCGCGCGCATCGCGATGTACTGGGCGGTCCAAGGGCCTATGCCCGGGATTTGCCGCAGCCGCGCCATCGCCTCCGCCGCGTCCGCGGAACGGCTCAGGTCGAGGGCGCCGTCCGCCGCGGCCTTCGCCAGCGCGACCAGGGTCTGCAATCGCGCGCGCGGCATCCCCAGAGCCGCCAGCTTCTCGGCGCCGGCGGCGAGGAGCGCCTGCGGCGTGGGCGTCAGCAGGCTCAGCTCCGGGAAGGGCGTCTCGAAAGGCTCTCCCAGCGCCTGCGCCAGGCGCCCGGCGAGGGCGCTCGCGCCTCGCACGGTGACCTGCTGCCCGAGCACGGCGCGGGCCGCGACCTCGAAGCCGTCGAGCGCGCCGGGGATGCGCAGGCCTGGCGCCCGGTCCAGGTCGGGCGCCAGCAGCGGGTCGGCGCCCAGCGCGCTCGCGACGACGTCCGGCCGCAGGTCCAGGTCGAAGAGCTCGCGGAGCCGCGCGATGAGCGGCATCAGCGCGCCGGCGAGCGAGAGCGAGACCTCGGCGCAAAGCGCCGCGCGCGCGGGGTCCGGCGAGACGGCCACCCAGCCCCGGCGCGGGCCGATGCGCACGGTGCGCCGGTAGACGAGCCCGTCGACCTGCTCCACGCCTTGCGCCGCGCGGGCGCCGAGGAAGCGAAGGAGCCGCGGCCAGTCAAGGGGAGGCCGGTAGTCGAGCCGGAGCGCGAGCCCTTCGCCGGCGCCGTGACCGCCGTGCCTTCGGCGAACCTGCGAGGGCGGTCGAATCGAATCGCTCGCGAAAGGCGGCGTTGAAGCGCCGCAGGCTCGCAAAGCCGCTGGCGTATGCGATTTGGGCGATGGGGAGCGCGCTCTCTTGCAGGAGTTGCTTGGCGAGCGCCAGCCGCCGCGATTGTGCGAGCGCCAAAGGTGCGAGCCCCAGCTCGGTGCGAAACGCGCGCCTCAGGTGTCGTGTGCTGACGCCGAGCGAGGCGGCCAGCGACTCGAGGGAGCCGCCGTTGAGAGCGCCCTGCTCGATTCGGGAGAGCGCCGCGCCCGCGAGCCGGGAGACCGCGGCGACGGCGCCGTTCCCCGGGGCGAGCTCCGGCCGGCACCGGAAGCAGGCGCGATAGCCCTCTTGCTCGGCCTGGGCGGCCAGGCGGAAGAACCGGCAGCTCGCCCGCGAGGGCGTCCGCGCGGGGCAGATGGGGCGGCAATAGACGAAGGTCGAGCTCACGCCGACGAAGAACGCCCCGTCGAACCGTGGGTCGCGGGCCAGGACGGCGCGATAGCAGGTGTCGGCGTCGAGCGTCATGGCTTGTCATCTACTCCCGGCGCGCGTCGGCGTCTGGCCGTTTTCGGACCCGGCAGCAACTCGGGCGCAAAAAGGCGGCGGGGCCGGCGTGCGCCAAGGCGCCTGCTCCCCCGGGGGAGCGCGGGCATCCAAAGCGCTGCCGTGCTTCCAGGGTCTGGTCGCGGCCAAGGGCGCTCAATCCGCCCGCGGCGAAGGAGGAAACCCCACGTGAGCATCCTTTCGAATCCGCCGGAGAACGCCTGCTTCGGGTGCGGCCCCGCCAATCCCCACGGGCTTCAGCTGCAGATGTCCACCGCGACCGCCGAGGACGGCTCGCCCGCCGTGACGTGCGCTTTCACGCCGAACCCGGAGCAGTCGGGGTGGCCGGGGCTCGCGCACTCGGGCATCCACTTCGCCGTGCTCTATGACCTCTCCTACTGGGCGGCCATGACCTTCGCCGGGAAGATCATGCTCGGGGAGCCCGACATGGCTTTCCGGGCCTTAAAACCCATGGATCTGTTGGGGCGGCTCGCGTTGGAGCGGGCCAAAACGATGCCCCTCGGCGCGCCGGCCCTTCGCCGAAGTCTTCGTCGTCGGCGCCCCGCCTTCGCCAAGCTTCCACTTGACGAGTCGAGACTTAACAAGTCATGACTTGCCAAATGCGAGTGTTTCGCACGCGCTTGTCCCTGCGAAGGAGACTCCATGGTGCGCGAGGCCCCGCCGCCCCCGTATCCCTTCATCGGCCGCGCCGCGGAGCTGCGCGTCCTGGAGGAGAGCTTCCGCGCGCCCGCGGGGGCCTTCGTCCCCATCTACGGCCGGAGGCGCATCGGGAAGAGCGAGCTGATCCTCCATTTCCTCCGAGACAAGCGAGGGCTTTACCACGTCGGAAAGCAAGCGCCGCCCTCGCTCCAGATTCGCGAGTTCCTGTGTGAAGCCGCGCGGGTCGTGGGCGAGCCTCTCCTCGCCCAGCTGCCTGCCGACTCCTGGCGGGTCGCCCTGGAGGCCGTCGAGGAGCGGGCGCCCAGGGGCAAGAAGCTCGTCCTGGCGTTCGACGAGTTCCAGTGGACCGCGGGCGCCAGCCCCGAGCTGCCGTCCCTGCTCCAGGAGATGTGGGACCGCCGCTGGCAGAGGAGCGGGAGGGTCTTCCTGATCCTCTGCGGCTCGTTCATCGGCTTCATGGAGCGCGAGGTGCTCGGGAAGAAGAGCCCGCTCTTCGGGCGCCGCACCGCGCAGATCCACCTTCAGCCCTTCGGGTTCCGGGAGGCGGCCCGGTTTCACCCCCGGTGGTCGGCCGCGGATCGCGCGCGGGCGTACTTCGTCTGCGGCGGAGTGCCGCTCTACCTGCGCGCCTTCGACCCGGACTGCTCGGTGGAGGCCAACATCGAGAGAAACCTCCTCTCCGAGTTCGCGCCGCTGGCGCTCGAGCCGGAGTTCCTTTTGCGCGAGGAGCTGCGCGAGGTGCAGAACTACCACGCTGTCCTGCACGCGGTCGCCGGGGGCCAACGGACGCAGCCCGCCATCGCGCAAGTCAGCGGTTTGCAGGAGAAGAGCATCCATTATTGGCTGGAGCAGCTGGTGCAGCTCGGATATTTGGCGCGCCGATACCCGCTGTCGAGGCGGAAGGCGCCCAAGCGCCAGGTGCACTTCGTCCTCGAGGACGCGCTCCTGCGGTTCTACTTCCGCTTCATCTTCCCGCACCGGAGCCAGGTGCTGCGGCTCGGGCCTCGCGAGGCTCTCCGGACGATTGTGCTGCCGCAGCTGGATTCTTACTTCGGGCTCTGTTTCGAGCGGCTGTGCCGAGAAGCCCTGCCGCACCTCTACGAGTCCGAAGGCGTCCACGCGGCCTTCGACGTCGGGGAGTATTGGGACAAGAACGTGCAGATCGACGTCGTGGGCGTTCGCGAGGATCGCCGGATCGACCTCGGCGAGTGCAAGTGGGGGCCGGTGGGCTCCGCGCCGGCCCTCGCCGCGGAGCTCGAGTCGAAGGTGAGAGCCTTCCCCAACATCGCCGGCGACACCGTCGGCCGCCGAATCTTCGTCCAGAGGGTCCCGGCCGCTGCGCGCTCGCGAGCGCGAGGGGAGGTCCGCTGGCACGGGCTGGAGGAGCTCTACGGTTGAAGGCAGGCCGCGCTTCACGGCCCCGGCTGCCCCTTCGGCCGCATGGCATCGAGGAGCAACCGCGACAGGTGGCCCGCGGCCTCGTCGAGCTCGAGGTCGGCGCGCACGAGCGGCCCCAGGTACGAGAGGAAGACCGGGCCAGCAATGAGCGCGCAGAGGACATCGGTGGGAGACCCGCGACCAGCCGGCGTCGACCAGGGCCTACCTGGAGAACCAGCGGACCTGCCCACGGCGCGATCGCCCGCAAGGCCCATTGCTCGCAGGGCGTTCCGCGCCACTTGAGCCGCTACCCCTGCCTGGACCCGTCGATGAAGTCACGATTCGCCGAGCTGCTCCAGTTTGGTCACCCAATCGCAAAAGCGCGGACAGGCCTGCCTTAGCCGGTCGAGCCCAATTTTCATTGGCACCCGGACCCCATGGTCCGTCTTGCGATAGCTGGGGATGAGCCTCTGCAGCCGTTTCGACGGGGCGGACTCCCTGCCGTCGTTGACATCTTCCGGAGACAGATTCGCGAGATCGCTCTGAAGTCTCTCGAACCCGGAGACGTCGTCCTTTTCGATGAGGAGAGTCCTCAGTTCATCGAACCCCGCGAGGACCAGGGTCTCGTATTCGTGGCGCTGAAGATAGGGGATCAGGCGCCAGTCGTCGACGGCGCGAGACATCGCCTGCTCCAAGTGTGTCGCCCGGCGCGCCGTGTCGCGGTCGCCGGAATGCTGAGCCAGCTCTGGGAAATCGCTCGGAAGGCCATATAGATCGAACATGGTTGTGAATCGAGTCTCATTGCCCTTCTGTTGGCCTGTGAGCCTCTTCAGGTCACGAAGCCACTTTCCCCAGTTTCCGCCGCCGCGCGCCTTTCGACCGCACGAGTCGCGACTGGTCTCGACGGCTTGCGCGTGCACGGCGACCTGCCGCTGCCCCAAATGCGGCTCAATCACTTTCCTGACGAATTCCAGCTCGGAGTGCCCTTCGACGAGCACATGGAGCCTCATGGGCGGCCTCCGAGCACGTTCTTGTCATAGAGCTCAGACAATGAGTATTCATCGAGCCAGGCGCTGAGATCCGCCTCGGCGAGCCTTCGCAGCACCGTCGCCGAGTCGCGCCGCTCCGCGACGACGACGTCCTCGGGCTCGAAGCAGTCGAGGACCACCGGCGACTGGGTCGCGGCGATGACCTGGCGCCGGGCCGAGACGCTCGAGATCAAGCTCCCCAGCATCTCGACCGCCGCCGGGTGCAGGCCCAGCTCCGGCTCGTCGATGCACGAGAGCATCGGCATTTCCGCGTTCGGCTGCGCAAGGGCCGTCACGAGCGCCAAGGCGCGCAGCGTTCCGTCGGAGAGGTGGGCGGGTCCAAAGGTTGCTCCCCGCTCATCGACCCATTCGAGCTTCGTACCGTGGCGGTCCTGGGTCGGCCGCAGCTCGGAGATGAAGGGCGCGAGCCGCCGCACGGTATCTTCGACGTGGCGCCACGAAACTTGCGCCGCCGGGTCGTTCGATTCGCGTAGCCCGAGGAGAAAGGTGGGCAGGTTGCTCCCGTCGGATCGCAGATAGTCCGAGCCGGCGTCGGCAAAGGGTCGCGTTCGGAGTGCCGAGCGCCGAGAGGTGTCGTGAAAATGGTAGAAATTGATTTGTCTGAGCAACCAACGAACGGTTTTCGCCGTCCGGTCCTCGCTCGAGGCTTCCTTCAGCCTCGACTCCCGGTGCCCGGCTCCGAAAGCAGACCATTTCCATTCATCATCTGGCGTCTTGCGAAATCCCGCTTTCTCGGAGAGGAAGAGCAGGCTTTCGTCGGCGCCATAGCCGAGGCGTGCCTCATAGGCGTTGTGGCCGCCGTCGGTGGCGAACTCGAGCGACAATTCGATGGCGGCCGTCTGCTGGGGCCCATAGTGCATGAGGAAGGTCGCGCCGCCGCGCTCGCTGACGAAGAGCTGCAGGGCTTCGAAGGCGAGCATCCGGGTCATCTCCAGCGCCCAAAGGAAATTCGACTTCCCGGCGCCGTTGGGCCCGATGAGGACGGTCACCGGCGTGAGGTCCAGCGAGACGTCTCGCAGCGACCTGAAGCCAGCGACGCGGACTCGGTTCAGCATGGGCAGCGCCATGATTGTTCGTCTCCGTGCGATCGCCATGCGGCCGATCGATCAATCCACCGGACCTTCGCTGCCCCAATGAGCCTCGACGCTACCTCCGCGCTCCACCAAGGCCAACAGCGAATTACTCCCCAGCACCGTCGGTCGCCGAATCTTCGTCCAGAGGGCCCGCTACCGCCACGCGCTCGCGAGCGATAGGGGAGCTCCGCTGGCACGGTCTGGAGGAGCTCTACGGTTGAACGCAGGCCGCGCTTCACGGCCCCCGCAACCCTCTCGGCCGCACCGCGCGCTCGGCCAGCGCGAGCGCCCCATCCACCGCGAGCGCCAGCAGCGCCGCCGGGACGGCGCCGCTGAGCACCCTCCGCGAGTCGGCGAGCGCGAGCCCTGCGACGATGGGCTCGCCCAGCCCGCCCGCGCCGATGAACGCCGCCAGCGTGGCCGTCCCGACGTCGATGACCGCCGCGGTCCGCACGCCGGCCATGATCACCGGCGCCGCCAGCGGGAGCCGCACCAGCCTCAACACCTGCCCGGGCGACATGCCGAGCGCGGTCGACGCGGCCACCGCAGCGGGGTCGGCGCTGCGCACGCCCGTCAGCGTGTTCCGCGCGATGGGGTAGAGCGCGTAGAGCGAGAGCGCGACCAGCGCCGGCACGAGGCCGATGCCAAAGAGCGGAAGCATGAACGCGACCAGCGCCAGCCCCGGCACGGTCTGCAAGAGGCCGATGGTGCGCAGCGTTGCCTCCGACCCGCGCGAGAGGCGCTCCAAGGCGAGCCCGAGCGGCAGGCCTATCGCAAGCGCCACCGCGAGCGAGGCGCCCACGAGCAACAGGTGCCGGCCGGTGAGTCGCGCGAGCGCGGCGCGCCGCTCCCAGAGGTACGCCGGGAACGAGGGCTTCGCATCGCCGGGCGCCGTCGCTTCCGGGTCGGGCTCGCCCGACAGGCCCACCGCCCGCAGCGCGTCGCGGGCTACTTGCGCCACCTCCTGGCCCTGGACCTCGACCCGCTCGTTGAGCGCGCGCATCGCCCGCTCCGAGAGCCGGCCGCTCAGCTCGCTCAGCGCGGCGACGGCCGCGTCGTCCTTCGCGAGCCGCGGCCCCAGGAGCGCCGCCGCCTGGTACGGCGGGAAGAAGCGCCGGTCGTCCTCGAGGACGGCCAGGTCGTACCGGGCGAGCAGCCCGTCGGTCTGGTATCCGTCGACGAAGTCGACCGCGCCCTCGGCGAGCGCCTGGTACTTCACCGCCGGCATCAGCGCGCGGACCTCCCGAGGCGAGAGCCCGTAGGCGCGCGCGAGCCCAGGCAGGCCGTCGGGCCGGCCGATGAAGTCCGGCGTGAGCCCGGCGCGCAGCTGCGGCGACGCGCGGGCGAGGTCGCTCAAGGTCCGGAGCCGCAGCCGCGCCGCCGTGTCGCGCCGCACCGCGATGGCATAGGTGTTCTCGAATCCGAGCGGCGGCAGCCAGCGCATTCGAAAGCGGCGCCCGAATTCGCGCGAGACCTGGTCGAAGACCTCCGCCGGATCCGCCTGCGGTGGCTCGCCCAGGATGGCCGTGAGGCCGGTGCCGGTGTACTCGGGGTAGAGGTCCACGGCTCCGGCTTCGAGCGCGCCGAAGGCGATCTCCCGTCGCCCCCAGGCCCGGGCGCCGCTCGACGGAATAGCCGCGCCTCTCCAGGAGCTGCGCCAACATCTCGGCCACGAGATACGACTCGCCGAAAGGCTTCGAGGCGACGACCACGGGCGGCCCGGCGGGCGCGGCGGCCAGGGCGAGGGCCAGCGCGGCCAGCGCGCCGCTCAAGAGAGCGGCCCCGCGCCGCCGCGCGCGAAGAGCTCTCGCACGTAAGGGGTGGCCGGGCTCGTGAGGAGCTCCTGCGCCAAGCCCACTTGCTCCAGGCGACCGGCGCGCAGCACGGCAATCCGGTCGCACAGCCGCAGCGCCTCGGAAAGGTCGTGCGTCACCAGCACCGCCGTCAGCTCGAGCGACCGGAGCACCGCGCTCAGGGTTCGCTGAAGCTCGGAGCGGGTGAGGGCGTCCAGCGCCCCCAGCGGCTCGTCCAGGAGCACGAGCCGGGGGCTCCCCGCCAGCGCCCGGGCGAGCGCCACCCGCTGGCGCTGTCCGCCGGAGAGCTCCGAGGGCCAGCGCCGCGCGTACGTCTTCGGGGAGAGCCCCACCTGCTCCAGGGCGCACAGCGCGCGGGCCTCGGCGTCCGGCTCGCGCAGCAGGGCGGGCACCAGCGCCGCGTTGCGCAGCACCCGCCAGTGGGGCAGCAGCCCTCCGTCCTGCGGCACGTAGCCGATGCGCCGGCGCAGCAGCACCGGGTCGAGCCGCCGCGCGTCCTCGCCGAAGAGCGTGAGCGCCCCCTCGTCGGGCTCGACGAGCCGGTTGAAGCACCGCAACAGCGTCGTCTTCCCGGCGCCGCTCTCGCCGCCGAGGGCCAAGCGCTCCCCCGGGGCGACCTCCAGAGAGACGCGGTCGAGCGCCCGCTCTCCCCGAAAGCGCTTCACCAGCGCGTCGGCGCGCAGCGCGGCGGGGCCTTGGCCGGGCATCGGCCGCTCAAGGTAGCCGCGCGAGGCGGGCTCCAGGAGGGCCCCACGTAGGGTGCGCGCCGGCGCTCTGGGCTAAGGCGACTTTGCCGCCGGCGCTCAATTGGCTACTGTGCGGTGGCTCGCGCCCCCGGCACTTCGCGGCCCGAGCGATATTTCCAAGGAGGCTCGCCCGATGAGCTCAGTCCGCACCTGCGTCGTGCCCGCCGCGGGGCTCGGCACGCGATTTCTGCCCGCCACCAAGGCGATCCCGAAAGAGATGCTGCCCATCGTCGACACCCCGACCATCCAGTACATCGTCGAGGAGGCGGTCGCGGCGGGCGTCGACGAGGTGGTGCTCATCCAGGGCCGGTACAAGTCGTCCATCGAGGACCACTTCGACATCTCCTTCGAGCTCGAGCGCACGCTGGGCGACCGCGGCAAGCAGAAGGAGCGCGACGCGCTCCGCGCCATCGCCAATATGGTCTCGCTGGTCTCGGTGCGGCAGAAGGAGCCTTTGGGCCTAGGCCACGCGGTGCTCTGCGCCGCGCCCATCGTCGGCGACCAGCCGTTCGCGGTGGCCCTGGGCGACGATCTCATCGACGCCAAGGTCCCGGGCGTCCAGCAGCTCATCGAGTGCTACGAACGCCACCAGAAAGGCGTGGTGGCGCTCATGAAAGTCCCGGACTCGCAGACCCACCTCTACGGCATCGCCGCCGGAGTCCGCCTGAGCGAGCGGGAGATCATGATCGAGAAGATGGTCGAGAAGCCGAAGGCGAACCCGCCCTCGAACCTGGCGGTCATCGGCCGGTACGTGCTCCCGGGAAAGGTCTTCGACCTTTTGCGCAACACCAAGCCCGGGGTCGGCGGGGAGATCCAGCTGACCGACGCGCTCGCCGAGCTCGCCCGCACCGACGGCCTCATCGGCTACGAGTTCGAGGGCGAGCGCCACGACGCGGGCGACCGGCTCGGCTACCTGAAGGCGAACATCGCCTACGCCTTGAAGCGGCCGGACCTGAAGGAAGGTCTGCTGGAGATCCTGAAAGGCGCCCTCGCCTCGGAGAAGCGATGAAGCGCTTCTGGCCTCTGGCGGTCCTCCTGCTGCCGCTCGCGGCGCGCGCCTACGTGATGGGCCCCGGCTCGATCCTCTCCCGCGTGGTCGCCCATCGCGAAGAGATGCACCTGTCCTCCATGGTCGCCCGCGGCACGTTCACCTTCGCAGGCGAAGATGCCAAGGTCGTGGCCCTAGCGCTCAAGCTCCCGGAGGCCGCCGAGGTGAGCGTCCCGGCGGTGGTGAGCTACAAGGCCGGCGGGCGCTGCCGCGTGGAGCTCGAGCCGACGAGCTCGGACTCCAAAGCCGCCGTGCCCTCGGTCTCGAACGGGGGCGGCGGCTCGGTGCGGGTCACGGGCCCCAGCGTGAGCTCGCTCAAGGCGCTCGCCTACTACGCCTGCCCGCTGCTCGACGCCCGCGGCGACGGCGAGAGCCTCGGCTCGTTCCTGCGCTCGGTGGGAGTCGACACCTCTCGCTCCGGCTACGGCCGCGTGGGCGGCCAGGTGGCCTACGTCATCGGCGCCAAATCGCGCGCGATGCTCTGGGTCGAGAAGGAGCGCTTCGAGCCGCTCAAGCTCACCGTGCCGGAGAAAGGCGGGTCGGTGCTCGAAGTGCGGCTCGTCGACTTCAGCTCGCCCGTCGGCGGCGAGTGGCACCCGCGGCTCATCGAGGTGCGCCGGGGCGAGGAGCTCCTCGGGCGCTTCGCCGCGGAGAAGGTGGAGCCGAACGCCAAGGTCTCGGACGCGCTGTTCTAAGTCCAAGGCTCGCGAAGGCGATCAGAAACAATTCTCTATCGGCGACCCAGCTCCGGTCGCTGTCCGAACCTTTCGATCTTCCCGTACCCAGCCGGCTTCGTACGCGTAGCCGGGGGTTTCAACCCCCGGTTTCGGTGGCGTGCTTTCTCTTGCGCTCAAGCAACGCGGCGAATTCGGCGGCGATTCCGGCTTTGCGCACAAAGCAAAGCGGAGCGGCGATGAAGCGCCGCTCCGCTGATTATTGGGCCACGAGGCCCGGTGTTTTGGGCCACGAGGCCCGGTGTTTTGGGCCACGAGGCCGCAATTCGCTCAGAAGCGATACCCGACACCGAAGAGAGCGCGCAGCTGGAAGCTCGCCCCGCCGCCGAAGTTGATGGCCGCGCCGAAGGCGGTATCGAAGGTCAGGCTCAGCGCGCGGTCGAGCTTGTACTCGAGGCCGGCGCCCGGGAGGATTGACAGCGTAAAGCTGGAGTCCGGCGTGAGCGCGATGGTCATGGGGAGGCCCATGTCGAAGTGCACCGCGAACTGCGGCGAAATGGGAATTCCGACGACGACCTGGATCGGGATGGCGAATCCGAAGACGGTCGAGCTGCCGCCGAGGTAATAGCCCGAAGAATAGAAGTAGAGGATCATCGCTGGGGCCACTCGTAGCCCCAGGTTGACCTTGCCGTTGTCCATCAGGTTGAGGCGCAGGATTCCGCCCAAACGCAGCCCGGGTTGCGCGCCGTAGTCGGTGATGCCCTCGACGCCGAAGTTGAAGGCGAACAGGCCGCCCAGGTCGAGCTGGTCGCTGACGCCGTGAAGCAAACTGAGTTGCAGCCCGGGCCAGCCAATCTCCCCGTGAAACGCGGTCTGCCCGTTGCCCAGCGTCTCGCCGTTGAGGAGCCAGCCCTTCTCTCCGCCGACGTATCCGGCTCCGCCGCCAGAATCGAGCTCGGCGGCTTCAGCGCGCGCCGCTCCGGGGAGGCAGAGACACAGCAGTGCAGCCAGGACCAACGCGGTGCGCTTCATCGGAATCCCCTTGTCTTGAGCAGCGATTTGAAGGTGGCCGAGCGAGAGCCTGTCACGAAAGCTGGAAATCTTCTCGCGCGGATCTTCCTCACACCCCAATCCCCACCCCGCAAGCGGGAAGGGGGCGAAGGGGAGTGCTCATTATCGCCGTTCAGGGATCCCGCGCAACCGGTTGAGTCGCTCGGGCGCCGTCGCTCTCAGCTCACGGCTCGTCGGGTTGAAGCTCGCGCTCGGCCTCCGCGGCGGAGGCGGCGCGGGCGCGGCCCTGCGCCAGGTGAAGGCGCTCGCGCAGGCTCTCGCGCTGGCGGACGAGCTGACGGGGCATGGTGCGGGAAAGCTTCTGGAACAGCTCCTCCTGCAGCTCCACCTCCGCGCTCCACTCGTCCGGATCGAAGGCGAGCGCCGACAGCGCCGCGGCGGGGTCCGAGAGGCCGCCGAGGTCGAGGTCGCCCGGCTTGGGCAACAGGCCCGCCGGCGTCTGGAGCGCGCCGAATTGGCCGTCGAGGCGCTCGAAGATCCATTTCACGACCCGCATGTTCTCGCCGAAGCCCGGCCACAGGAATCGGCCGTCGCGGCCCTTTCGGAACCAATTTACCAGGAAGATCTTGGGCGGCCGCGCGATGCGGTCGCGCATGGCCAGCCAATGGCGGAAGTAGTTGCCCATGTCGTAGCCGCAGAAGGGCAGCATGGCCATGGGATCGCGCCGCACCACGCCCTGCGCCCCGGCGGCCGCGGCGGTCGTCTCGGACGCGAGTGTCGCTCCCAGGTAGACGCCGTGCTCCCAGTCGAAGCTCTCCAACACCAGCGGGACCGTGTCGCTGCGCCGGCCGCCGAAGAGGATGGCGGAGACCGGCACTCCTTGCGGGTCCTCGGCGTGCGGCGAGAGCGCGGGGTTGTTGCCCAGGGGCGAGGTGAACCGGCTGTTCGGGTGCGCCGCCTTCTCGCGCGAGCTCGGGCTCCAGGGCAGGCCGCGCCAGTCGGTGAGCCCTTCGGGCACGGGGCCGTCTTTGCCCTCCCACCAGACGGTGCGGTCCTGCGCCAGCGCGACATTGGTGAACAGCGTGTCGCGGCTCACGATGCGCATCGCCACGGGGTTCGTCCGCCGGTTCGTCCCCGGGACGACGCCGAAATAGCCGGCCTCCGGGTTGATGGCCCAGAGCTGGCCGTCCTCGCCCACGCGGAGCCAGGCGATGTCGTCGCCCACCGTGAAGACCTTCCACCCCCCGAAGCGCGCGGGGGGGACCATCATGGCGAAGTTGGTCTTGCCCGACTGCGAGGGGAACGCGCCGGCGAAGTAGCGCGTCCGCCCGTCCGGCGCCTGGATGCCCACGAGCAGCATGTGCTCGGCGAGCCAGCCCTCCTTCTGCCCCAGGTAGCTGCCGATGCGCAGCGCGAGGCACTTCTTGCCCAGGAGCACGTTGCCGCCGTACCCGGAGCCGAACGACCAGATGGCGTTGTCCTGGGGGAAGTGGCAGATGGCGCGGCGCTCGGGCGACAGGTCGCCCAGCGAGTGCAAGCCGCGGTTGAAGTCAAAGGAAGCGCCCAGGTGCTCGAGCGCGGGCGAGCCCATGCGCGTCATGACTCCCATGCTCAGGGCGACGTAAGCGCTGTCGGTGAGCTCCACGCCGACCTTGGCCTGGGCGATCCGAGCGGGCCCATGAGGTAGGGCACGACGTACATCGTCCGGCCCTTCATGGCGCCGGAGAACCAGGCGGTGAGCTTGCGGTATGCCTCGCCCGGCTCGATCCAGTAATTGGTCGGCCCGGCCTCTTCCCGAGTGGGCGTGCAGACGAAGGTCAGGTGCTCGACGCGCGCCACGTCGTTTGGGTTGGACCGGTGGAGGTAGCAGCGCGGGAGCCGCGCCTGATCGAGCTCGATGAGCACGCCTTGGCGCACGGCCTGCTGAGTCAGGAGCCGGCGCTCTTCGGCGGAGCCGTCGCACCAGAGCACGAGGTCCGGCGCGGTCAGCCTCGCCATGGAGTCGACCCAGGCGGCGAGGGCTGGATGGGCGGTGGACGGATCGGCGGTCATGCGCGCTCCTAAGCTTTTCGAGCGCTAACGATGGAGGCGCAGCCCCGCAGCGGCAAAGGGCGCTGGGGGAGCGGTCCCCGGGCGCCGCGGCCGCTCGCTCAGCCGGCGATGACCATGCGCTGGGGGCGGTTGGGCAGCATGCCCACACGGCGGCAGACCGCGGCCAGCGCCGCGTCCTTCTCGTCGGCGCGCATGGTGATGCGCGGGATGGCGCCGAGGGTGGTGCGCGCCAGCTGGCCCAGGACGTTGGTGGCGATCCCCCGGCGGCGCGCCGAGGGGTGGGTGTAGAGCCCCTCGAGCTCGGCGCCGTAGCGGCTGCGCGCCCCGATGTCCAATTTGGCGAGAATCTTCTCGCCCTCGGCGTAGACGAAGGTCCGCCCCGCGGCAATCCGGACGGCCACGCGGCGGGCGAACGCGCCGGCGTCGGCCGCGAGGAGGTCTTCCCCGAACGCCTCCCGGACCGCGGCGGCCGCCAGGGCGACGAGCTGCGGGGCGTCGGCCGGCTCGGCGGAGCGAAGCTCGGGGCAGACGAAAGGCCCGAGGTCGTCGGCGGAGGCCGCGAACAGCCGCTGCACCCGCGACAGCCTCGGCCGCCCGCACCCCAGCCCGCGCAGGAAGGCGTCGACGGCCGCCCGCTCGCCCAGCGCGCCGCGCAGCTGGACCTTGTCCGCCAGGGACTGCCCCAGCTCTTGGGCCACGGCCGGGTCGGCCACGCAGGGCAACACGAGCGCGCCCTTGGCCGCCACGACCGCCGCCCCCGCGAGCCGACCTTGCTCGAACACCGCGGTATAGGAGACCGCGGCCATGCCTGGGCCGCCGGTCCGATGCTCTTCCAGCACGCCCAGGGCATAGACGTACTGTATCGGGTCTTTGGCCAAGAAAGCCCGAAGCTCCTCGAACTGAGTCGGTGGGAGGGACTTCACGTCCACGGTAGGACGCTACCCCGCCCGCCGAAGCGCTCGCAAGCTCTGCCGCTGGCCGGCAGTTGCCCACCGCGCGCGGCCCTTCCAGCATTCCTTGGAGTCAGGGGAGGTGGAGTTCCGGTGGCCGCCGATACCATGCAGCGCATCGCCGCCGCGGTGACCCCGGCCGTCATGGTGTCGGCCTGTGGCCTGGTGGCCTTGGGGCTCGACAACCAGGCCGCGCGCATGTCGTCGCGCCTGCGCGAACTCGCCCGGGAGCTGCGGGAGCTGCCCGTCGAGTCCCGACGCGCCGAGCACCTGCCCGATCAGATTCCGCGTGCTGGGGCGCCGTCACCGCATCTACACCTGG
This sequence comes from uncultured delta proteobacterium, assembly GCA_963772225.1. GTDB lineage: Bacteria > Myxococcota > Myxococcia > Myxococcales > UBA5297 > CAVYWD01. The sequence continues at coordinate 59,188 of CAVYWD010000005.1, forward strand.
GCGCTGATGCTCAACTACAGCGCGCTCCTCGCCTTTGTCTGCACCTCGCTGCTCTACCTGGAGCAGCCGCTCATCGGGCTGCCGGCCAGCGTTCCCACGGCCGCCTTCACCGTGGGCGTCGTGCTGCTCGGCGCCATGGCCGTGCTGGTCCTCGCCTCGCTGAGGCTCTCGCGCTCGGCGCTGGCGCTGGAGGAGCGCAAGACGCTCGCCGAGGAGACCTGAGGCCTCCTTCTCGAGCGGAGCGCCCGGCCCCACCAATGGGCCAGCGCTCGCCGGCCGGCAGCGGGTATATTCCAGGGCGTTCGGAGCAGCCGCCGGAATGGCCGGCCTGCTTGCCCGTTGGTCAGACGGCGCCGGCCCACGGAAGGCGCCCCCTCAAACAGGACTTCGAAGCCCCCCGTGCTGCAGCGCGAGCCCATCCGACCCGCCCCGGCCCCCCCGCCGTCCTCGCGCGCCGAGCCGCGGCCTGCCTCTGCGGGCGGGGACGGCTCCCTCGGCCCGCTGGGCCCCCTCGGCCCGATTGTGGCGCTGCTCTCGCGGGCCCGCCGGCGCCACGCGCGCATCCGCTCGGCCGCAGCCGCCGCGCTGGCGCTCGGCGGGTTCTTTCTGGCGCTCACCCCCATCCTTGCCTTGGGCGCGGCAGGGCAGCCGGCCGCACGCTGGCTCTTGGCCTTGGCGGGCGCGGCCTCGGCGGCCGGCTTCTTGGTCCTCGGCCCCTGGCGCGCCCGGCGCGAGGTGGGCGACCTTGCGGACACCGCCAAGCTCCTCGCCACGCGGCTCTCCACGACGGAGCTTCAGCGCGGCCTCTTGCCCGCCTACGAGCTCGGCCGCGCGCTGGACGACGGCGAGCCGGTTGACTTCTCGCGCCCGCTGGCGCTGGCGCACCTGGAGGCCACCGCCCGTCAGACCGTCTTCGCCGACCTCGCGAGCGCGGTGCCCGACAGGCCCCTTCGGCTCGCCCTGCGCGGCCTGGCCGCCTGTGCGCTGCTCTTGCTCGCCGCCGCCATTCTGTGGGGCGAGACCCTGGCGCGCGGGGCGCGCTTCGTCTTCCTCGCGCCCGCGGGCGAGAAGGCGCGGGCGCCGGCCGCCGAGCCCGTCACCGGCGAGGTGGAGCTCACTTACGTCTACCCGGCCTATACCCGGCTCGCCGAGAAGACCGTGCCCAGCACCAACGGCGAGATCAGCGCCCCGCGCGGCACCGAGGTCCGGCTGAAGACGCGGGCCGACCGGGACCTCGCCAAGGCGTTCGCGGTGGTCGGGGACGCGACGCTGCCGCTCGAGGTGAAGGGGCGCGATCTGCTCGGCAAGCTGCTGGTCCAGAAGCCCGGGAGCTACCGGTTCCACTTCCTGGACGCGCGCGGCAAAGTCCTGGTCGAGGGCCCGCCCATCCCCATCGCCGCCGAGGAGGACCGCGCGCCTTCGGCCACCCTGCTCGCGCCGGCGCTGGACGTGGAGGTGGACCCCAAGGCGCAGGTCAAGGTCCGCTTCGAGGCCGCGGACGACTACGGCCTGTCCGAGGTGGCCCTGGTCATGAAGCTCCCCGGCGCGACCAAGCCGCAGCGGGTGGTGCTGCAGCGCGCCCCGGACGCCCCGCGCCGCGCGTCGGGCGAGTACCTCTGGGACCTGGTCGGGCTCTCGCTCATGGCCGGCGATAAGGTGGCCTACTACCTCGAGGCGACCGACAACGACGAGGTCTCGGGGAAGAAGGCCGGGGTGAGCAAGACGCAGGTCCTCAGAGTCTTCAGCGAGGCCGAGCACCATCGGCAGGTCATCCGCCAGGTGCAGGAGAAGTGGGAGCGGCTCGTCGCGCTCCTGGGCGACCGGCTCGAGGCGCCCGAGCACAAGCCCGCGGGCCGCACGGCGGAGGCGGCGCAGTCCCAAGGGGACGTGGACGCGCGCGCGGTGGACCTGGCCCGCGAGCTGACCGAGCTCGCGCGCGCCCTGCGCAAGGAGAAGGCCCCGGACCCGCTCTGGCGCGCCCTGGTCAATGTCTCGTCAGGGCTGACCGAGAAGGCCGGCGCCACGAGCCGGGCGCGCTCGGCCCTGGGCCTCTGGCTCAAGCGCGGGGTGGGCATGGACGGCGAGCCCGCGCGGCGCCTCTTCGCGGCGCTCGACCAGGAGATCGCCGAGGAGGAGAAGGGCGTGCTTTACCTGGAATCGCTGCTCGACCAGCAGCGTCTCCAGGACCTGCTCGCGCTCTCCAAGGAGCTCGCCGCCAAGCGGCGCGACCTGGCCGGGCTGATCGAGCAGTACCAGAAGGCGCCCGACGCCGAGGCCAAGGAGCGGATCCTGGGCGAGGTCGCCCGGCTCAAGGAGCGCATGGCCGAGCTGCTCCAGCGGATGGCGGAGCTGTCGCGCAACATCCAGGACGAGCACGTCAACTCCGAGGCGCTGCGCGAGATGGCCGAGTCGAAGGACATGATGGGCTCCTTCGACAAGGTCCAGGACCTCCTGAACAAGGGCAAGGTGCAGGAGGCCATGAAGGAGATGGAGAAGCTGGGGCAGATGCTCGACGACCTCCAGAAGAACCTCCAGAAGGCTTCGCAGGACTTCAAGGGCGGCGAGTTCGGCGAGGCGGGGCGCGAGCTCGGGGACTTCGCGCGCGGGCTGGACGAGCTGCAGGGCGAGCAGCAGGGCCTTCTCCAGGAGACGCAGAAGCTGCGGGGCGACCAGCGCAAGGAGCTGGAGCGCAGGCTCAACCAGAAGGGCCGCGAGTTCGTGGACAAGCTGCGCAAGAAAGTGGCCGAGGCTCAAGCGCGCCTGGGCGAGGTGGAGGAGGAGCGCAACCTCTTCCACGAGGCCGACCTGAAGGCCGCGCAGGAGGCCGCCGACGACCTGGACAAGGCGCTCGCGGTCAAGGACTTCGACCAGGCGGCGCAGTCGGTGGCCAAGGCGCTGGGGCACGCGCAGTCGCTCTCGGAGGACCTGGGGCGACAGGCGGCCGACGCCCGGCTCTACCCCAGCGCGTTCCAGCCGGACACCTCGCAGCTCCAGAAGAACGCCAAGAGCGCGCGCGGGGCCATCCCGCCGCTCGACGAGGTGAGCAAGGAGCTCGCGAGCCTCTTCCCGCCGCCGGGCTCGGCCATGAGCGAGGAGGACAAGCAGAAGATGCGCAGCCTGGCCCAGCGGCAGCGCGGCCTGCAGCAGAAGGCGGGGTCGCTGGAGCAGCAGATGCAGCGCCTGAACCAGAAGGCGCCCCTCTTCTCGCCGGAGGCGCAGGCGCTGATGCAGAAGAGCGGCGAGCGGATGGGGCGCGCGCAGGGCCAGCTGCAGGGCGTGAACCCCAGCGGCGCCATGGCCGAGGAGCGGGACGCGCTCGACCAGCTGGGCCAGCTGAAGAAGGGGTTGGAGCGCCAAGGCCAGGGGCAGGGCCAGGGCGGGGGCCAGAGCGTCCCTTGGCCGTGGATGGGCCCGGGCGAGAGCGGCGGGACGGACGATGGCTCGGGGGCGGACTCGTCGGCGGACCGCGACGTGAAGATCCCGGGCGCCGACCAGTACCAGGTGCCCGAGGAGTATCGGAAGGCCATCCTCGACGCCATGAAGCAGGGGGCGCCGGACAAGTACCGCGACCAGGTGAAGCGCTACTACGAGGAGATCGTGAAGTGACGGTGCGCCGGCAAGCGAAGGGCAAAACCGGCGCGGCTCGGGGCGCCTTCGCGGCGTTCGCGCTCGCGCTCGCGTTCGCCGGGCCGAGCGCGCGCGCGGTGCCGGCGGACCCCGGGACGGCGCGCGATCCGATGCGGCGCGGCTTCGAGGAGCTGGAGGCCTGGGACACCCTCGCCGCGCGGCGAATCGCCGATGCGCTCGTCGCCCGAGAGCCCTCGGACGTGGGGCCGCAGGCCCTGCTCGCGCGCGTGAAGTTCGACCAGGGCGACTACGCCGGCGCGGTGGCCATCGCCCAGCGGCTGGGCGAGGACGTGGACCCGGCCTTCGCCGAGCTGGCGCGGGCGACCCTGGAGGAGACCCGGGGCTACCAGACGCGCGAGAGCGAGCACTTCATCTTCGCGTTCCGCCCGGGCAAGGACGCGGTGCTGGCGCCCTACGGCCTCGAGGCGCTGGAGAAGCAGTACGCCGCGCTCGAGGCGGACCTGGGCTACGCGCCGCCCGGCAAGGTTCGGGTGGAGGTGGTGGACGACGCCAAGGCGCTGGCCCGGGTGTCCACGCTCACCGTCGAGGCCATCAAGACGAGCGGGACCATCGCCCTGTGCAAGTTCGATAAGCTCATGATCACGAGCCCCAAGGCGCTGGTGCGCGGCTACGAGTGGCTCGACACGCTCGCCCACGAGTACGTGCACCTGGTGGTCTCCAAGATGAGCCGGAACACGGTGCCCATCTGGATCCACGAGGGGCTGGCCAAGTTCCTGGAGTCGCGGTGGCGGGGCGCCGCGGGCCAGGCGCTGTCGCCGGCGTCGGCGGGGCTGCTCGCGCAGGCGCTGAAGCAGAACAAGCTCATCCCCTTCGAGCGCATGCACCCGTCCATGGCGCTGCTGCCGTCGCAAGAGGACGCCGCGCTGGCGTTCGCCGAGGTCTTCACCGCCGTCGAATTCCTGTACGGGCGCGGGGGCAACGCGGTGCTGGTCCGGCTCATCGAGGCCCTGAAGGCCGGGGCCAAGGACGAGGCCGCGGTGGCCAAGGCGTTCGGGGCGCCGTTCGCGCGATTCCAAGGCGACTGGATGGCCTACCTCTCGCGGCGCGACTACCCGAAGGAGACGCTGTCGCTCTCGGTCCAGGCGCTGAAGTTCAAGGACGACGCGGCGCAGAAGGGCAAGGACCGCGCGAAGCGGGAGGACGAGCTCCGCTTCGGGGACTTCCTGGAGATCGAAGACCCCGAGGGCCGAAAGCTCGCGCACCTGGGCGAGCTCTTGCGGCAGCGCAACCGCTTCGGGGCGGCCGTCGACGAGTTCGCGCGGGCCTACGCGCGCGTCGGCAACCGCTCGCCCACGCTGTCCAACCGCTACGCGCAGTCGCTCATGAAGGCGGGCGACCTCTCCCGCGCCGAGCAGGTGCTGCGGGGCAGCCTGAAGCCGTTTCCGGGCACGGCCAAGACCTACCAGAACCTCGGGGAGCTCTACGCGCAGACGAACCGGCCGGCGGAGGCGGAGAAGGCGTTCTTGGAGGTCGTGGCCGTCGACCCCTTCGACCCGCTGCCGCACGCCGCGCTCGCGAAGATCTACTCCGACCGGCCCGACGAGAAGCGCGCGGCGCTGGAGAAGAGCTCGCTCGCCATCGTGCTCGGCCGCGCGAGCGAGCTGCCGACACAGGGCTCCATCGCGGTGCGGAGCCACCCTTTGGCCAGGGTCTTCCTGGATGGCGCCGACACTGGGCGCTCGACGCCCACCGAGCTCGCGGTCTCGCCGGGGACGCACGTCGTGAAGATCGTGAACGAGGAGCGGGGCTTCTCGCGCGAGCAGGCGGTGGAGGTCGGCGCGGGAGAGGAGAAGTCGCTGCAGCTCGACGCGGCCGAGCCGGCGGCGCCGAACGCGAGCGGTCGCGAGTAGCCCTGGGGCCTCTGCCCCAGGCGGCGCAGCTCGCGTTGGACCTCGCCGATGCTCTCCGTGGTCTCGTGCGCGATCCGCGGACTGCAGCGCGCTCCCCGGCGAGGCGGTCGCCGCCCGCTCCTTCACCTCATGGCTCCCGGCGCGCCGCTCATCGCGCCAACAAGGCCTTGCGGGAGCGGCTGCTCGAGCGGGCAGGGCGCCGCAAGTCAGGCTTGATCTCGTAGCTGGGCGAAGTCTCGATGATGCTGGCGGTCGGGTTGGGCGGTGCGGCCGGAGGCGGGCGGCCCGCGAAGGCGAGCTCCTCTTCAGCGGTGGAGGCCCGGTCCGTGATGGCGTCGATCCGGTCCGATTCGTCCTTCACCGCGCGCCCGGTGAGGGCGCAGCCGGGCGTTAAGAGAGAGGCCAAAAGCCAGGCGAGCGCGCGTGTCTCGAGTCGGGCGATCATGGTCGCGCCCCTCCGCAGCAGCGCCCGAAGCTCAGCCCGCTCGCGCAGGGGCACGGATCGCCCGGTGCCACGAGGCCGAGCCCCCGAAGCCACTCCAACGCCTCCCGGCGGGCGAAGCGCGCGAATCTCTCGAGGTCGGGATCCGGGGCGGCCAGGTAGCGCTGGAGCAGAGAGAACGCGAAGGCGCTCTTGTGGTGCGCGAGCAGGATGAGCGCCAGCTCCTTCTCCTCGCGCTGCCGCTCCTCCCAGAGCCTTCCGCCTTGCGCCGCGATGGCCTCCTCCGAGAGCTCCTCCGGCCGCTCGGGCAAGAGCGCGTGCGCATCGAGGTAGGCGTGGAGGGCTTCCACATCCTCGGGAGAATAGTTCTGGCTCCATGGAACGATTCGCACTTCGCCCTCCTCGTCGTCTGAGCGCAGGCCGCGCTCGGTCTGAGCTGGCGCTTCGAACGGGGGTGTTGGTTCTCGGCGGCCAATGAGGGCTTTTCTCGCCCCCATGGCCCCATTTCGTCGCGAGGTGCTCGAGAGCGCCCGCGCCGCGGTCGAGCCGGCGGGCTCGAAGCCGCCGTCACGCGACGGCCGCGACTTGGATCTCCTCGGGCTTCATCTCCGGCATGGAGGCGTGGGCGAGCTTCTGCGCGAGCTCGTCCATCGCGGAGGCGTGCTCGCGCAGCCACTCGCAGGCCTTCTCGCGCCCCTGGGCGATCCGCTCGCCCCCGAACGCGAACCAGGCTCCGCTCTTCTCGATGAGGCCGCGCTCGCAGGCCAGGTCGAGCAGCTCGTTGGCCCTGCCGATGCCGCTGCCGTACAGGATGTCGAACTCCGCCTCGCGGAAGGGCGGGGCGACCTTGTTCTTCACCACCTTCACCCGGGCGCGGCTGCCGATCACCTGCTCGCCGTCCTTGACCTGCCCGGTGCGGCGGATGTCGAGCCGGACGCTCGCGTAGAACTTGAGCGCGTTGCCGCCGGTGGTCGTCTCCGGGTTTCCGAACACGACGCCGATTTTCATTCGAATCTGGTTGATGAAGAGCACGATGGTCCCGGTCTTGGACACGGCGCCGGTGAGCTTGCGCAAGGCCTGGCTCATGAGCCGCGCCTGCAGACCCATGTGCGCGTCGCCCATTTCGCCCTCGATCTCCGCCTTGGGGACGAGCGCGGCGACCGAGTCGACCACCACCAAATCGATGGCGTTGGAGCGCACGAGCTGCTCGGCGATCTCCAGGGCCTGCTCCCCGGTGTCGGGCTGGCTGACGAGCAGGTCCTCCGCCTTGACGCCCAGCTTGCGCGCGTAGGTGACGTCCAGGGCATGCTCGGCGTCGATGAAGGCCGCGGCGCCCCCGGCCCTTTGCACCTCGGCGATGGCGTGCAGGGCGAGCGTGGTCTTACCCGACGCCTCCGGCCCGAAGATCTCCACGACGCGCCCCCGCGGATAGCCTCCTACGCCGAGCGCGGCGTCCAGCCCCACCGAGCCCGTGGAGATGACCTGGACCTTCTGCTCCTCTCCTTCGCCGCCGAGCCGCATGATCGCCCCCCGACCGAACTGCTTCTCGATTTGTCCCACCGCCGCGGCGATCGCCTTGAGCTTCTCGCCGATCCGCTCGCTCACCCTGGTCATTGCGTTCCCTCCCTGACGCGCCCGCCTCGCGAGAGGAGGGCCGCGCTCCCTGGATGTCACCCGCCCGTCGGCGGCGCGGGCCCATTCCCCCGCCGCCGACGGGCAGCTTCGAACACCTCCTAAGCGGTCAGCTTCCGGTCGAGGGTCCGGTAGCTGATGGCCTCGCTCACGTGGCTGGACCGCACGGCCTCGCTCTCTTCCAGGTCGGCGATGGTGCGGGCGACCTTGAGGATGCGGTCGTAGGCCCGCGCGCTCATCCCGACGCGGTCGATGCAGTTCTGGAGGAGCGAGGCGCCCTCGGCGTCCACCTCGCAGAATCGGCGAATCTGCCGAGGGGTCATCTGGGCGTTGCAATGCGTGCCGCGCAGGCGCGCAAAGCGGTCGAGCTGCCGGGCCCGCGCCCGCTGCACGCGCTCGCCGAGCGCCTTGCTGGTCTCGCCCTCGCGGGAAGGGGAGAGGTCTCGGTATCGCACCGGCGGCACGGTGATGTGGATGTCGATGCGGTCCATGAGCGGCCCAGAGACGCGGGCGCGGTAGCGCTGCACGTCCGCGGCGCTGCAGACGCAGGCTTGGACCGCGCTCCCGGAGTGCCCGCAGGGGCACGGGTTCATGGCGGCGATGAGCATCATCCGCGAGGGGAAGGTGATGGTTTGCGCCGCGCGCGCGATGGTCACCCGCCCGTCTTCGATGGGCTGGCGCAACACCTCGAGGACGTTCTTCTTGAACTCCGGCAGCTCGTCCAGGAACAGGACGCCGTTGTGCGCCAGCGAGACCTCGCCGGGGCGGGGCACCGAGCCGCCTCCGATGAGCCCGGCGTCGCTGATGGTATGGTGCGGGGCGCGGAAGGGCCGCTCGCGGATCAGCGCGCGGTCGCCCACCAGGCCCACCACCGAGTAGACCTTGGTCGTCTCCAGAGCCTCCTCGAAGCTCATCTCTGGAAGGACCGTGGGCAGGCGTTTGGCGAGCATGGTCTTGCCCGAGCCAGGCGGGCCGATCATGAGGGCGTTGTGGCCGCCGGCGGCGGCGATGACCATGGCGCGCTTGGCGCCCTCCTGGCCGCGGACGTCGGTGAAGTCGACGGCGTCGGCATGGGGCGGCGGCGCGGCTTCGGCGGCGGCCTGGAAGGGCGAAAGGCCGTCGCCGGCGAGGGCGTCGACCAGGCCGCGAAAGGTCGTGACCGGCAACACGTCGATGCCCTCGACGACCGAGGCCTCGCGCGCGTTCTCCTTGGGGACGTAGATGCCCTTGAGGCCGGCGTCGCGCGCCGCGACCGCGAGCGGCAAGGCGCCGCGGACCGGTTTGATACAGCCGTCCAAGGCGAGCTCGCCGGCGAAGAGGTGGTGCTCGATGGCGGCGGGCTCGACGATGCCCGCGGCGGCGAGGACGCCCAAAGCGATGGGGAGGTCGAAGCCGGTGCCGTCCTTGCGGATGTCGGCGGGGGCGAGGTTGACCGTCACTTTCTTGGAAGGCAGGTCGAAGCCGCAATTCTTGATGGCGGAGGCGACGCGGACTTTGCTTTCTTTCACCGCGCTGTCGGGCAGGCCGACCAGGGCGAAGAAGGGGAGGCCCAAGGCCATGTCGACCTCGACGTCGACCACCACTGCGTCCACGCCCATCAATGCGCCTGAGCGAACTGTTGCCAGCATTGCCCCCGCCCCTCTGCAAATGACGGGGGGACGGATTGCAGTGGATGTGCCAGTAGGTCGGCTGAGAGTGAGCGCGGCGATTGAGGTTGGCTCAGGCGTTCCGCGGCGGAACAGAGGACGGCGCGAGCGGGGGCGCGGTGTTCTGTGGCGGGGCAGGGATATCGAGAGCTGTACGCAAGCGACCTTGGATGACGGTGCGCGGTGAGGGAGGTTTTCTTCGACGGCGGCCTTGAGGCGGGCAGCCAGCCAGAGCGACCGCCTTATCCCTGCCGTCCTGGGGGCCAGATGGGCGCACTGGCGCGAGTGGACGCGCGTCGCTGAGCCCGCACGTCGAGTGAGACCGGTTCCGTTCTAGTCCGCGGTCCAAGAGGTGGCGGCATCTCAGTGTTGTTCGTCCAGGCTCGAGCCAACAATTCCCGCGCATTTAGCGGGGAATTCATCGTAGCCGACCCGCGCGAGTGGGGGCGCGTCCTCGCGGCGCCGGGGGGGGGGGGGGGGACGATGCCGCACGTCGACGGACCTGTCTCTGTGGCCGGGGCATCGGCGGCCTGTGTGCTCAGGATGCCTGCAGCCTGACGTCAAGGCCATGCGTGGCACCGTGACCGAGTTTGTTGCCCAGATATCGGGTCAAGGTCATAGATGGGCTCATGTGGCCATTCGGCAGCTGAAGGTGGCAAGGAAAGCAAGGCAGGACGCCTATGCTTTCTGAGTGGAATGCAAAGCCACAAAGGCGCAGAAGAGCCCTGGCCCCGGCCGGACAAATGGGAGGCAAGAGCGTGGCCAAGGGAGAGGCAATCGGAATAGCGAGGCAATATGCGCATGAGCGAGACTGGATCTGGCTGGAGCCCGTGGAGGTTCGCAGGTGCCGTGGATGGTTCGTCGGGGCTCCGTTCCGGAACGTTCGAACGAATGCCCGGAGCATGGGGTGCAATATGTCGTTAAAGATTGACGAGAAGACGCAGGAGGTCTTCTACTCGTGCTCCTTCCCGCGACAATCATAAAGGCTCTACGTGGCCGATCGAGCCAAGGCAGTGACCCCACGCAGACCCGTCCGCCCCCTGGACTCAATCGAAGCCCTTCATGCACGCGCTCAACCTCCAAAGAGATGACCGATGAACGAGGCCCCTCAGCCGCGGCGGATCGCCACCACCCTTCGGCTCGTGATCCAGGCGCTGACCGTGGTCGGAATCCTCGCCCACGGCTTCGCCTACTACCTGCTCAAATTCCGGCCGTTCGGCAATCTCCTGCCGTTCTCGGCCTACCAGAGCCTGGGCGCTCAGGTCGTGTCCTCTGCGCTTCTGCTATGGGCCGCCTACCTCGTCGTGACGGTCCTCTTCGGCCGCGTCGTGTGCGGCTGGCTGTGCCCCTTCGGCTTCTTCCAGGACCTCGGCGAACGGATCCTCGGGCGCTTCCACGTGAAGCTCCCCGAGCCCAAGTCGCAGTCGCGCCTGCCGCGCCTCGCGCTCCTGGCCATGGTCCTGGGGCACTTCGTGGCCGCGCCGCTGCTCGCCTCCCCGGTTCACTTCTGGCGCGTCGACCTCCACTTCCAGGAGCCCTGGCTCCTCGGGTTTCCGTTTCACCCGCTTCTCTTCGTCGCCGACGTGGTGCTCGTGTTCCTCGTCCTCACCTTCGCCGTCCCGCTGGTCCTCGGCCCGCGAGGCTATTGCCGCGCGGTGTGCGAGACGGGGTATCTCCTGGAGCGCGCCGGCGAAGCCTCCTTCGGTCGCGTCCGCCGCAACGAGGGCTTCGACCGCGACACCTGCATCAGCTGCAAGCGGTGCATCGCCGCCTGCCCGCAGGGCATCGACGTGCTCCAGGAGGTCCACGAGTTCGATCGCGTGGTGAGCCCCGATTGCATCGCCTGCCTCGCGTGCACCGAAGGCTGCCCGCCCAAGACCATCGTCTATTCTCTCAAGAAGCGCGTTGTGGACACCGGACAGGTGGCGGGCTTCCTGGCGCGCAAGCAAGCCAGCCTGGTGGAGATCCCGCGCATGCTGGCCACCGGCTTCGGCGCGGTGGCGCTCGGCTTCGTCGGCTTTCGCGTTCTGCCCACGTCCTACTTCCACACGTACCTGATGCTCGCCTCACTCGGAGCCATCCTCGGCCACCTGGCGTGGCGCTGGCTGATCTCCCCGGCCGTCGACGACTCGCTCACCGTGCTGGCCCGGACACAGGTAGAGCGCGAGGGCATGGCCGGGCTCTCCGAATTGTCCAATCGAGACAAGCTGAAGCTGGCGCCGCGGACGACGCGGCCGCTCTGGCTGCGCCGCGTGGCGGCGCTGGCGCTCGTCGCCATCGGCGGCGCCGGCACCTTGGCGCTGTACGCGCTGCCCCCTCGCATCGCGCAGCTCGACGAGCTCCGGCGCGCCACGCCCGAGCAGCGCCGGGCCGACCGTCGCCTCGCCTTCGGGGTTCCCCCCGAGCTCTCCAGCGGCGAGCTCGAGGGCGCCTTCGCCCGGCTCGGCCCGTACCTCTCCTCGAAGCTGGGCGTCGACGTCCAGTTGGTGACGGCGTCGAGCTACGGCGCGCTGGCGCACGGTCTCGAGCGAGGCGACCTCGACGCCGCGCTCCTCCCCGCCCACACCCTTTCGAGCCTCGTGCGCCGCGCCGGACCGTCGTTCTCGGCGAGCCTCCAGGCGCTGCGAGAAGGGCGAGCCCGGTCCGACGCGTTGCTCGTCGTGCGCGCCGACGGCCCCCGCGCGCTCGCCGAGCTTCGCGGCAAGTCGGTGGCATTCACCAGCCTCGACTCGCTCTCCGGCTTCCTGGCGCCGATGACCCTGCTCCGCCAGGCGGGCTTGCGCGGCGACGACCTGGCCGAGCAGGTCATGGCGCAGACGCACTCGCGCGCGCTGGAGCTGCTCCTCACTTCCCGCGTGGACGCGGCCTGCACCTTCGACGGAGCCTTCGAGCGGGCGCGCCAGATGCATCCCGAGGCGGCCTTGCGCGTGCTGGCCCGGTGGCCCGACCTTCCCACCGATGCCGTCGTCATGCACCCCCGGCTCGACGGCTCCCTCCGAGAGCGCCTGGCGCGAGCGCTGCTCGAGCTCGACGACGCGACCGTGCTGTCCCGCCTCGAGCGGCTGGGCATCAACGGCTTCGAGCCAGCGAAGAATGAGGCGCTCCCGAGCCTGGATGCCCTCGGCCCCTGACGGGGATCCATGCCTTGGGCGAAGAACCGCATCCATCTGCGGCTCAAAGCCATCGAGGGCGGTGCAGGGCAAATGCAAGGCGCTGGGAATCGCAAAAGAATGGGGCGATGCGGCTATTCCCAATGGTTGTTGAGGACGTCGTTGAACGCTTGGCGCGCCTGGAGCTGGGCGTAGGGCGACATGGCGCCGTCGGGGTCGGTGACGTTCCTGAGCCACGACGCGGCGGTCTTCGTGTCGGCCGACACGTTTTGATAATAGTTTCGGGCCTCGAAGGCGATTGTCATCACGATGCCGGCCGCCCCGCCCCCGATGACCATCTTTGGGCCCGCGTTCTTCACCAAGCTCGAGGCGACGTCCTTAACGAAAGACGTGAATCCGGCGCCTTGAATCGCGCGCCCAGTGGCGGTGAGCTTCCATTGCTGAGCGAGCTCGTTCGCGGACCGCTTGGTGGCCCCGAGCCAATGGAAGAGGTCCTTGGCGTTCTCGAACTCGGAGACGAAGCGGGTCCGCGGCAACGCCGGGCGCCTCGAGCAGGTCCCCTCAACCTCGCGGCCAACGCCTGCGGAGGGCGGCGGTCCGGGGCTGGTGCGGGCGCTTCGTCTCCGCCCCTGCCAATCTCGAGGCCCGGAGAAAGGCGCTCGAGTTGGGGGCCGAGGTCCTGGAGAAGCCCTGCGCTCTACAAGAAGCTCTCGGGGACGTAGACGATGTCGCCGGGCTGGAGCGCGAAGTTCTTCTCGCGGCCCTCGCCGATGCCCTCGACCGGCACCTTGATCTTGCGCTCGTCGTTGTCGACCACCCGGGTCACGATGACGGAGTTCTTGGCGGCGGTCTTGGTGAACCCGCCGGCGAGCGTGACGGCCTGGATGACCGACATCCGGTCCTCGAACGGGAACGTGCCGGGCTTCTGGACCTCGCCGAACACGAAGACCTTCTTCGAGTTGTACTCTTTCAAGAAGACGGTGATCTGAGGGCTCTTCAGGTACCCGCTCCTGAGGCAGGCGGAGAGCCTATCGACCAGGCCGCCAGAGCTCAGGCCGGCGGCCCTGAGGCGGCCGCAAAACGGATAGTCGATGGTCCCGTCCGGAGAGACGCGAAAGGCCCCGGAGAGGTCGGGCTCGCCATAGACGCGGACTTCGACCACGTCTCCGCTTCCAAGCGTGGCGCTCGCCAGAGCCGCCTCGGCGCTCACCGGATCGCGCGAGGAAAAGACGGGCACTTGCCTGCTCGTGGTCCTGCAGGCCGTCGAAGCGAGGGCCGCCGCGATCAGGGCAGTGGACAGGCGAGTGCGCATCGTGCGGATAACTCGAATGCGGGCGGTGCGATTCCGCGCGGAGAGTGCGCACTCCCAGAGGATGTCTCCGGGCGCGGAGGGTGAGCAGAGCTTGGAGGGCATAGGTTCAGCGGCTAGTAGACGAACTGGAGGCGGGCGTACATCTCGTGGCGGATGAACGGGTTCGGATTCATGAGAACCGATTCCCGGTACGTCACGGCGTAGCCCGCGGAGAGGGTGAGCCATCGCGCGAGCTCGAAGTCCGCGCCGACGTCTGCGCCGATGACCGTACCGGCGACCTTGGTGGCGTTGTACTCGAGGAAATCGAGGCTCCCCAGAGCGCGCAAGGTCAGCCGCCCGGCGAGGAGCACGCGGCCGTCGAGATAGAGGCGGTGGTCGGTGTAGCTTATCGAAGAGCCGGAGACGGGTTCGAAGGTCCGCACGAACCCGAGCTTGATCAAGCCGGACTCGGAAAGAAGGTACCCGAGCTCAGCCTGGCCGATGACGCTGTTGAAGGTGCACTTGGTGAAGTCGCGCCCGTAGCCCGCTTTCAGCACGGTGGAGAAATGCGTGCTGAGCAAGCCGGCCAGGCCCGCCGTGACCTTGAGGGTGTCGATGGCGGTGTTGCCGGAAGTGGTAGGGCCGATATAGCTGCGCATCGCGAAGGAGCTGTCGACGGTGACGGCGGTCTTCGGCAGGAATTTCCAGCGGCCGTTGAGCGAGAAGGTGTGAGTCAGGTAGTCGGCGTTGGCCAGGCCCGTCGAGTCCGAGCCGGTGGTCGGCGAGAACCACTCGGTCGTGAGGTGGTAGTTCGGCTCCAGCACCAGCGCGCCGCCGGAAGGCCGCAGGTTCACCTGGGCGCGGGCGTCGTTGTAGAACGAGAGCACTCCGACAGACAGTGTCGGGTCGGTCACGCGGTCGCTGCGCGTGAAGCGGTCGCCGAGATCGAAGCCGTACTGACCCTCGCGGTTGATGCCCATGTCGAGGTCGCCCTCGCCCTGCACGCGCGAGTACGACGTGTTCTGCGTGAACAAGAGGAAGTCGACGTCGCCGTTGAGATTGACCGAGAACTTGGGCGAGGGCATCTCCAGCTTGAGCCCGGGCCGAATGTGCATGATGAGGTCGGACGCATAGCCGCCGCCCTCGCTCGCAGGGAGAATCAGGGCGGCCGTGTCGTACCGCGGCTCGAGGTCGATGTACGGATGGACGCGGCCGTCGCCGAACTTGAAGCCGTTTTCGTCTGCGCGCGCAGGCTCGCTCCAGGCGACGCCGGCCAGGGCGAGAGCAAGAATCCCCACCTTGATGTGTATTCTCGTGCTCGCCATAGACTGCGTTAGCCCTCCGACCTCATGGCCGGTATCATCGAAGTCCTGGTGTTCGGGAAGTTCCCCTCGCGAGCGCTACGTGTCGGGGCTCTCTGGCGTGCTTCGGATCACCACGGGGGCAGGGGGCACGGTCGTTGTCGGATCCATCGTGGGCAGGTCCGCGGGCTCCTGCACAATCACCTCGGTCGGACCCGTCTCGAAGGCGAGCAGCCCGACGCACTGCTCGGCCTCCGCCCGGAGCTGCTCGATCTTCTGGCGCGCGATGGCCACCTTCGTGAACTCGTGGTCGGCCGCCTGCTCCTCGCGCCGGGCCACCGACTCCTGCAACGAGACGTCGGCCTGCTCGCTGATTCGCAACAGGCCCTTGATGTTGGTCAGCTTCTCGTTGACGCAGTTGAGCTTCACCACGTCCTTGCTCGAGCGCGCCTCCTCGAGCTTGGCCAGCACCAGCTTGAGGCCCGTCCGCATCTGAGACAGAAACTCGGTCGATTTCAAAAGCTTCGCAGAGTCGGTCATGCCATCGGCCTTCAGGGCGGCCTCCTGCGAGACCGAAGGCGGTGCAGCGGACGCGGTGTGCGTCTGGGCGGCGGCTTCGCCCGCGGTCAGCGCGGCGGCGATGCAGAGGGCCCCGATGGCTCCAGGAAAGCGCAACCTCTGTTCGTGCATGGCGTGCTCAGTTCGGTTGGCTGACAGACGAGAAAAACGACCGGATTGTAGGAACCTATCCCCCCTCGTGTCAAACCGCTGCCGGCGCGCCGAAGCCGGCTCTCCGGAGTGCCGTTCAGTAGGGTGCAGGCGCGGCGTATTTTCGTTCACGGCGAGAGCTCCTCAGCGCGAGGCGCTGGGCTCGGAGACGAGCGTGTCCTGGCTCTCGGCTGCGGGGCCATCGAGCTCGCCGTCGGTGGGGGTGGCCGTACAGCGCCAGAGGTCTCCGCCTTTGACCAGTCGACCGGGGACCTGGGACGACGACTCTGCGAACGGCTGCTCCACGCCGTTCTTGAGCCACCGGAAGCGGTAGTGCACCGCGTCTCCGTCGGGGTCGACGGAGGGCGTGGCAATCTCGCAGGTCAGCGCCGCGCCGGGGCCGGGGAAGGGGGGCGCGAGGCGGATGGTGGGGCGGGTGGGTGGGCTGTTGTGGTAGCGCGCCTCCGCGGCGGCCGCCGGTCCCTGGCTCTGGGCGTCGCGGGGCTGGACCTCGCACTGGAACGACTGGCCCTTGTGGATTTGCGATGCAGGGAGGCGCCAGGGTTCCCTCTGGTCGCCTGGCGCCGCCTTGCCGTTGACCCTCCAGCGAAACGCGTAGGCGACCGGGTCGGCGTCAGGGTCCAGGGCCGGGGCCTGGAGCCGGCAGATGAGGTCCTGGCCCGCGCGCGGGCTCTCGGGCTCCACGACCGGGCCGGCCGCCGCCGGCGGCGAGTTGAGCACCTGGACGCGGGCCTGTGCCGGGGCGCTCTCGAGCTCGCCGTCCGACGCCACGACCTCGCAGGTCCAGGTCTCGCCGTGCCTCGCCGTGCCTGCCTTGAGCCGGTCCTGGTCTGGGCTGGCGGCGAACGGCTCGCCGTCGCGGAGCCAGCGGTACCTGAGCCGCGGCGTCTCCCGGTCCGGGTCGCGCGCGGGCACGGCGACCGCGCAGGTCAGGTCGTCCAAAACCGTGGGGTGCTCGGGCTTGAGGGCGATCTGCGGGGCCGTCGGCGCGCTGTTCTTCACTCTGGCGGTGGCGGTCGCGGGCGGGCCCTCGACCTCGCCGTCGAAGGCGGCGACCACGAGCCGGAGCGACTCGCCTCGTCGGAGCACTCCCGGCGCCACCGAGGCGGCGCTGTCGGGGAGCGGGAGGCGAACGCCGTCGCGGAACCAAGCGTAGCGGTAGGTGAGCGGGTCGCCGTCCGCGTCGACCGCCGGCTCCTGGAGGCGCGCCTTGGCCCCCGAATCCGCGGTCGGCTCCGCCGGCTCGATGGCCACGGCGGGCGCGGTGGGCGGCGTGTTGACGGCGGCGAGCATCGCCTTCGCCGAGGGGCTGCGCTCCTCGCCGTCGAAGGCCGTCACCTCCACCGACCAGACCTCGCCTTTGCGGATGCGCCCCGAGGGGATCGCCTTGGCGCCCGGGGGCAGCCCCGCGCCCTTGCCGTTCACCGAAAACGCGTATTCGTAGGTCAGCGCGTCGCCGTCGGCGTCCTGCGCGGGCCGGTCGATGCGCACTTCGACCGGCTGCCCGGCGCGCGGCCTCTGCTCGCTGAAGGAGACGGCGAGCGCGGTGGGCCGGCTGTTGCGGATTAAGACCTTGGCCTGCGCCGGCGGCGAGTCGGCCTCGCCGTCGCTCGCGACCAGGGTCAGCTCGTAGGTCTGGCCTTTCTTGAGCCCCGAGACCTCCCGCCCGTCCGCGCCCGCGGCGACCTTCTCCCCGCCGCGCGTGAACGCGAAGCGATAGGTGAGCTTGTCGCCGTCGGCGTCCGCCGCCGGCGCGGCGAGCGAGGCCTCGAGCAGGTCCCCCTGGCGCGGCTCGGCCGGGAACAGCGCCGCCTTGGGCGCTTCGGGTGGCGTGTTCACCACCGCCACCGCCGCCGCGGCGACCGGGCTCGAGAGCTCGCCGTCGTCCGCCTGAACCTCCACCGACACGGTCTGCCGCTTGCGCGCGCTGAACGCCGGCAAGGTGTCGACCTTGTCGTCGAGCGCCGCCGGCACTCCGTCGACCGCGAAGCGATACCGGTAGCGCAGCCGGTCGCCGTCCACGTCCGAGGACGGGACCTGGATGACCGCCGTCACCGCCTGGCCGGTGCGCGGCTGCGCCGGCGACAGCGCGACCTTGGGCGCGGTCGGGGCGCTGTCCACCGCCTTGGCCTCGACCGAGGCCGAGGGCCCTTCCAGCTCGCCGTCGGAGGGCGTCGCCATGGCGACCCAGCGCTCGCCCTTGCGCACCGTGCCCGCGGGGAGCTCCGGCTTGGTGAAGTCCTTCTGCAGGACGCCGTCGCGGGTCCAGGACCACGCGAGCGTCACCGGGTCGCCGTCTGGGTCGACCGCCGGGGAGACGACCTTGACGCGCACCGGGTCGGCGCGCCGCAGGGGCAGGGACTCGAAGGCGATGGCGGGCGGAGCCGGGGGGCTGTTGCGCACGACTGCGCGCGCCTTGCCGGGCGCGGAGTCCGCCTCGCCGTCGTTCGCGACCACCTCGACCTCGTAGACCTCGCCCTTCTTGAGCCCGGTCACCGTCCGCCCGTCGCCCGAGGCCGCCACCTTCTGGCCGTCTCGGGTGAAGCTGAACCGATAGGTGAGCCGGTCGCCGTCCACGTCTTGGGAGGGCAGCGTGAGCCCGGCGGCGAGGGCGTCGGCGCGGGTGGGCTCGCGCGGGACCAGCGAAGGTGTCGGCGCGCTCGGCGGCGTATTCACCACCGTCGCCTGTGCCGTCGCCGGCGGGCCGAGGAGCTGGCCGTCGTCGGCCCTCACCTCCACGGCGATGACCTGCTTCTTCCTCGCGATGAGCGCCGGCAGCGCGTCCAGCGCGGACGCGAACGGCTGCTCGACGCCGTCGACTGTGAATCGGGTGCGGTACCTCAAGGGGTCTCCGTCCACGTCGGTCGCAGGGCGCTGGATGAGCACCTTCACGCGGTCGCCCGCCTTGGGCGAGGCCGGGGACAGCGAGACCTGGGGTGCGGTCGGGGCGCTGTCCTCGGCGCGGGCGTCGAGCGACGCCGGCTCGCCCTCGGCCTCGCCGTCGAAGGCCACGACCACGGCGCTCCAGCGCTCGCCGCGCTTGAGGCTTCCCGCCGGCAGCTCAGGGCCGGTGAGTCCCTTCTGCGGCGCGCCGTCGCGCAACCAGAGGGTGCGGTAGGTGAGCTTGTCGCCGTCGGCGTCGGGCGCCTCTTCGGCGATGCGCACCTTGAGTGGCTCGGCCCGGCGCGGCACCGCCGGCTCGAAGGCGAGCTTGGCGCGGCCCGGCGGGCTGTTGCGGACCACGACTTCGGGGCTGAGCTTGGCCATGCCGCCCGGTGCCTGGACCTGGAAGCGCCACTTCTCCTTCTTCCGGGTCAGCTCCGCGCCCACCTGGCGCTTGCCGAAGAGCTCGGGGACCTCCTTGCCGTCGCGCAGCCACCGCACCTCGGTGGCGGGCTCCGGGTCGCCGTCGAGGTCGAAGTAGCGGTAGCTGGCTTTGAGGACGTCGTCGGTACCGGGCTTCTCGGGCGCGATGGAAAGGTCGGCATAGCTCGGCAGGTTCGGGCGGACGCGCCCGGCGCGCGCGGAGTCGTGGCCCGCCTCGGGCCAGGCGTAGGGCGCAGTCGACTTGCCGGAGCGCTTGACCCGGAAGGCGAAGAGCTTGTCGCCCGAGGCCTGGACGACGACCGAGCCGTCGGCGGTCTCGATGACCGCGGGACCGGAGGTGGCTTCGCCCGGGAGCCGGATGGGGAAGCCCGGGAAGGGCTTGCCGTTCGCGCGGACCGCGTGGAGCTGGCCGTCGGCGCTCGCCGCCAGGATCTCGTCCTTGCCGTCGCGGTCGAGGTCCGCAGCGACGGGCGAGCCGACGAGCTTGTCGGCGAGCTTCACCGGGAAGCCCTTCGCGGGCTGTCCGCCTTCGCCCACCGCGTGCAGGTTCCCGTCCGCCGCGGCGGCGATGATCTCCAGCTTGCCGTCGCCGTCGAGGTCGGCCGCCGCCACCCCGCCCAGCACCCGAGCGCCGAGCGCCGCGGGGAAGCCCCGCAGCAGCTTGCCCTCGGGCCCCACGGCGTAGAGCTTGAAGTCCTGCGAGGCGAAGGCGGCGTCATATCGGCCGTCGCCGTCCAAATCCGCCAACGCGGGCTGCCCGGTGACCATGTACAGCGAGCTCGCGGGGAAGCCCGGCTCGGCCTTGCCGGCGGCGTCGAAGGCGTAGACCCGCCCGTCCTCGGCGCCCGCGAAGAGGGCGAGCTTGCCCTGGGGGCCGTAGAGCGCCGAGGAGACCGCGCTGGTCAGCGGCCCCGCGGAGGCAAGGACCGGAAAGCCGGCGAGCTCCTCGCCCGTCGCCTTGAGGGCGTGGAGCTTTCCGTCGCGCCCGCCGATGAGCACCTCGGCCTTGCCGTCGCCGTTCACGTCCACCAGCGACGGGCCCGCGCTGAATCCGGTCGCCGACTTGAAGGAAAAGGCCGCGGACGCCGCGCCGGTCTCCTTGAGCAGGAGGAGCCGCCCGTCGGAGAGCGCCGCTGCGAGCTCGGGGCGGCCGTCGCCGTCCACGTCGCCCAGGGCGAGGGCGCCGACCGTCGAGACGCCTACGCCTAAGGCGACCGGGAACCCATCGCAGGGTCTCGCGGCGAGCGTCACGCACTCGAGCAGGTTGCCGGCGGTGAAGTAGAGCCGCGGCAGATCGCCCGGCTTCAGGGCCACCGGCCCGGAGATGGCCGCGTCCGACTTTCGAGGGAAGCCCGCCAGCGGCTGAGCCGCGCGCGCGCCGCCGGGGGCCAACGCGAGAAGCCCCAGCGCCCAGAGGCTCCGCCACCGAGTGGTCATGGCCTTCAACGCTCCTGCGGCGGCCGGTGCTGGCTTCCTAGGGAGACAAAGGGTCGGCGCCGCGCACGAGGAATCAGAAGGCGAGAGGCTTTGGGCGACCTCCGAGACGTTTCAAGCACTGCCGGGTCCACTGACCCGAACCTTGAAAACGGCGCTCGGTTCACATCCGGGTAGAGAGTCGCGAATTGGCCTCTCGAAGCCGGGTGGAGAGCACCCGGGCGATGTTCATCACGATGAAGGTGAAGCCGTCGCGGTGATGCTTGCGGAACGCGGCGAGGTTCTCGGCGGTCAGCTGTAGGAGCACGCAGTCGGTGACGGCGCGCACCGTGGCCAATCGGTACTCCTTGTCGATGAGCGCCATCTCGCCGAAGAACGCGGGCGGAGACAGGCGCTGGAGCGGCTTGAGCTCACCCGTCTCGTTCTTGCGCAAAACCTCGACCTCGCCGCTGCCGATGACGAACAGCGAGTCGCCGAGGTCGCCCTCCTCGAACACCACCGCCCCCGCCGGATAGCGGCGCGGCCGGCTCATCTCGGCGGCGAGCTCGAGCTCGGCCGGCGAGAGCATCTCGAAGAGGGGCGAGCGCTGAAGGACTTCGAATTTCTCCATGGTCCCACCGCCTTGAAGGGGGTTCAGGCGCTCTTGACCGCCGGCGCTCCGTCGGCAGACGCGACAGGCTCGCCCGCGGGCGCACGCCCCTTGCGGCCCTTGAGAAAGTAGTCCTCGAAGCGGCGGTCGCCTTCGGCGTCGGAGGCCTTGCCCTCGACCGCCGGCTCCAAGAACTCGACCCCGCGGCGCTGGTCGACGCCGTAGAGCGAGAGCGGGCGCACCTCGATGTTGTAGCTCGAAAGGTCCTCGATGAGCGCGACGGCCCAGGCCGCTTTGGGGTCGTCGCGCTGGCGGAAGTAGGCGAACTCATCGCCGGTGGCACATCCGAAGCGCTCGGCGGCGGCGCGGCCCGCCTGCGAAAGCTTCTCCTCGGCGGCCTCGCGCTCGCGAGCGGCGCCCTCGGCCTCGGTGCGTAGGCCGCCCGCGCGCTTCTTGCGCTCTTCGGCCTGCTTGAAGAGGCCCTCGGCCTCGGCGCGCACCTTTCGGCTCTGCACGCGCCGCTCGGCCATGAGCAGGCCGATCTCCGCCATGCGCCCCCAGAATCTTCTCGACCTCCTCCCAGAGCCGGTTCTTGACCCCGAGCTCGCGGTCGTTTTCCTGGGAGGACTGCAGCTGGGAGCGCTCGACCCGCTTGAGCTCTGTCTCCAGCCGGCCAATCTCCGCGTCGAGCTCCCGGCGAGCCCCGGCCGCCGCCTTGGCCAGCGTGGCGCGGCGGGAGCCGAGCTCTTCCTTGAAGTGCTCCACCTGCCGCTCGAAGCCGCAGGCCCGGTACCACGTCTCGCTCGCCCGGAACCGCTGCTCCTCGAACTCGGCCACGACCTTGAAGGAGGCGTTCTCCAGCTCCTGCGACTCGGCGGCCATCCGCGCGGCCTCGTCCTCGATCTCCCCGGCGCGGTAGAGGGTGTCGATGGCGTTCTTCTGGGCGAGCTCCGCCCGGAAGTCCATCAGCATGGCCTGGCTCAGGAGCTCTTCGTGCCGGTCGCGCGCGTCGTCGCGCGTTTTGCGCGCCGCGAGGAGCGACTCCCACCAGCCCTTGAACTCCGGGGAAGCGAGAAGCTGCCGCACTTCGCTGAGCCGTCGAGCCTTCATCCGGTTATTTGTCCTAGTTGGCCTGGAACAGGAAGGGGTAGGCGACCGGGCACTCGTTGTCTTTGATGGGGAAGGACCAGAGGCGGATGGTCGTCTTGATGCACTGGATCACGGACTCATTGCCCAAGGTGTTCTCGTCGATGTCCAGCTCGGTGACGCGCCCGGTGGGGCCGATGGTGAAGCGGACCACGACCTTGCCCTTCAGGCCCGGGTTGCGCTTGAGCGCGTTCTCGTAGCAGGACTGGATGGCCTTGATGCGCGCCTTGACGTAGCGGCTGATGGCGTTGCGGTCGCAGGTGCCGGAGTCGACCTCGGGCATCTGGTCGATGACCCGCCCGGAGACCTCGACGTTCCGCTTGGCCTCGAGCGCCCCCGCGCCGCCGGCGCCGCCGGTGGTCTGGAGCGCGCCGATGTCCGCGGCCGAGCCCGTGGCCGAGCCCTTGCGCCCGCCGGTCGCGAGCCCGCTGGTGGTGGCCGCGTCGATGCCGCCGGCGCCGCTGAGCGCCGAGGCGATGTCCTGGCCGGCGTTGCCCGAGCTGAGCACGTCCTCGAGGGAGCCTCCGCCGCCGCCGCCGCTGTCGACCGCGCCCAGCATCTTGAGCAGGCCCTTGCCGGCCACCTGGTCGGCGATGGCCTTGCGGTGCTCCTCGGCGCTCACGGGGCCTGCGGCCTTGGGCTGCTTGGCGTCGCCCTTGGGCTTCTTGTCGTCGCCTTTCTTGTCGTCGTCCTTCTTGTCACCCCCAGCCTGCGCCACGTCCTTGGGCCGCTGCGGCTCCTTGGGCTTGTCGGGAATGATCATCTTGACGAAGCGGTCCGGCAGCTCCTCGAGCGTGAGCTCGTCGTCCTGCTTGAGCTCGCGCAGGGTGATGGCCTTCACCGTCCCGAAGTTGAAGACCAGCACGCAGGCCAGGATGCCGAAGAACATCCGGTCCATGGTCTGCCAGATGGAGCCCTTGGCGATGTCGGGCAGGACCGGCTTGGGCGCCTCGGGAGGCGGCGTGGCGAACTGGAAGAGCAGGGTGACCTCGCCCAAGGCCACCTTGCCCTTGGAGAGGTCGGAGAGCGGCACGGCGTAGGCGTCGCGGTCGCGCTTGGCCAGGCCCTGGGCCTTGAGCGCGGCGAAGTCGAGCTTGTTCTGGCCGACGGCGAGCTGGCCGTCCATGGAATCGGTGAAGCGCAGGACGTAGCTCGCGCCCTTGAGCTCGAACACCGAGAACGCCGCCGGCAGGTTCGACACCGGGATGACGAAGGTGTTGCGCGAGCTCTGGCCGATGGTCACGGTCTCGCGCTTCTTGATGAGCCGGTCCTCGATGACCTTGCCGCCCTGGATCACCGCGATGCGGAGGATCTTGGGCTTGTTCTGGTTCTGGGAAGCAGTCGCCATCGTCGAACACCCTCACGCCCGTCGCATGTTCGTCAAGGTGCGCCGCCCTCGGCGCCTCCGTGCCGGGCCTACCGCCTTCGACCTCTCACGGCACTCAAAGTTCTCGTTCCGCCGCATCCTCAGAACGGGTCCTTCTCCACGCTCTTGACGACTTTGGGCAAAAAGCTCTCGGTCCGGTCCAGTTCCTCGAAGTTCAGGTTCGAGCGCTGGAGGATGTAGAAGGCCTGCGGCTTCTGGATGCGGCCTTCGACGGTGATCTGCTCGAGGCGGATGACCTTCTTCTTCTTCGCCTCCGCGGCGCGCGCGGCGGGCGCGGCGCAGAGAAGCCCGAGGGCGGCCGCAACGACCACCGCCGCATTTCGCCATCGAATCATGTGAGCGACCCGAGCCATGGTCCTTCGCCGCCTCATTCGTCAATCTTGCCCACGGTCTTCGGCTTTTTGGAAGCGGCCCCCGGGGCGGGCGCGTCGTCCTCGACCCGGCCGGCCGCGGGCCTCTTGGCGCCCGACGGCTTGGGGGCGGGCTCTGACTTGGGCGCGGCGGCATCCTGGGCGGCCCTCTTGGCCTCCTCCTCGGCCTTCTTCTGCTTTCGCAGCTTGTCCTTCTCCTCGCGCTCGCGCCGGCGGGTTTCCTTCTCGATCGCCTTCTTCGCGTCCTTGAGGTACTGCTCGACCGCGTCGTCCCCCTGGCCCGATGCCTTCACCTTGTTGAAATAGGCGATGGCCTGCTCGTTGCGTTTGATGGGGTCCATGTCCTTCAAGTCGGCGTCGGAGTAGAGCACGCCGAAGTTGAAGTAGACGTCCGCGGCGAGCTTGGGGTCGAGCTGCAGCGCGGTGTCGTAGGAGCGCTTGGCTTTCTCGAAGTCGCCGGCGCCGCGGTAGGCGTTGCCCAGGTCGAGGTGCGCGGCGGCGAGCCCCGGGGCGTAGCGGACCGCGAGCTCCAGCTCCTTGGCGGCCTCGGCGAAGCTCTGCGCCGAGAGGAGCATGGCGCCCAGGTTCGTGTGGGCCTCGGGGAAGTCGGCCCGGAGCGACGCCGCGCGCTTGAAGCGCTCCAGCGCCGCGGCCTTCTTCTTCTGCCCGAGCAGGAGGACGCCCTGGAGGTTCGGGATTTCGGCGCGCTCTTTGTCGATCTGCTCGGCGTTGTCGAGGATCATCATGGCGAGCTCGGGCTTGCCCTGCCGGTAGTAGAGCGTGGCGAGGACCAGCATCGCCGAGACGTTCTGCTCGTCGACCTTGAGGACTTTCTTCACCTCGACCGAGGCGCCGTTGAGGTCGCCGGTGGAGGTGAGGACGAAGGCCAGCGCGATGCGCAAACCCACCGCGTCGGGGGCCGCCGCGATGCGCCGCTTGAGCTCGTCCACGGCCCTGTCGGCCCGGCCCGTCCGCACCATGAGCTTGGCGTAGTTCTCGGCGGCGCGGTCTGCCTTGGGGCGCTGGTCCAGGGTAGTGAGGTACTCGCTCTCCGCGTCCGCGGTGTCGCCGGCCCGCTCGTAGAGCAGGCCCAGGTTGTAATGTGCCCAGTAGGTGCGCTTATCGGAGGTCGCCGCCCGCTTGAACCGCTTGATGGCCCCCGCGTCGTCGCCGCTCGCCGCGGCCCTCATCGCGTCCTCGAAAGCGCCGCGCACGGCGGGATCGAGGAGCTTCACCTCTTCCTCCGGCTGGGCACCCTCGGGGAGCTCGGGCGTCTCGGCCGGGGCGGGGCCTTTGGGCGCGGGCGACGCGCTTTCGTCTTTCTTCACTTGGGGCGAGCTGGCGCAGGCGGCGAAGAAGCCCGCGAGCAGGGCGGCTCCGAGGTGTCGGGAGAGCCGCGTCATGTTCCGTCCTCCGAGACCTTGCCCGAGCCGCCCTTCTTGGTCACCGGCCCTTCGGGCGTCTCGACCAAGGACGATGGATAGGCGGTGCGGTCGATGGTGACCGACCGCGCCTTCTTGAGCACCTTCACGTCGGAGCGGAAGCGGGCCAGGGACTCCTGCGTCTTGTCGCACCACTCGTTGTCGACGAGCTGGTACTTGCGGCACTCCTTGACCGTGGTTTCGTAGGCCTGGGCGGCGCGCTCCTCGAGGCCAGTGACCTTGTCGACCAGCGACGAGCGGTAGACGTCGCAGCCCTCTTCGCCGTAGGTCCGCTTGATGTCGGGCGGGCAGGGCGACTCGACCAGCGAAGTGGCGAAGCGCTCCAGGATGAAGCCCTTCTTATAGGACGCCGCGAGGACCCACTCGACGCTCTTGTAGTCGTAGACCTCGGTGTAGCTGTCCTGGAGCTTCTTGGCCTCGGTGAGCTTGGCCTTGAACGCGTTCTCCAGCGCCTTGCCGCGGCCGGTGAGCTGGATGTCGTCCCAGCGCTTGTAGTCGTACTCGGCGAGCTGGAACCGGGCGTAGCCGGCGGCGGAGGAGGCGGCCTCTTCCTTGGCGGTCAGGCCAAAGCGCTTGTAGTCGGTGGTGGTCGCGGCGAAGGCGTCCTTCGCGCCGCGGTCGTTCTTCTGGGCGCGGGCGCAGTCGCCGATGCGCTTGTGGGCGTCGACCACGCGCTCGGCTTGGCGACCGTCCCGGCCGAAGCGGCGGACGAAGTCGTTGAGGGCGCGGACCTGGCCCGCGCAGTCGTTCATCTTGTCGTAGATGATGGCGGCCTTGTAGAGCGCCTTGGGCGCGTCCTCTTCCTTGGGGAAGAGCTCGGCGTAGCGGGTGAACTGCTTGGCCGACTCCGGGTAGCGCTGCAGGCCCTCGAGCAGGCGCGCCAGGTTGTTGAGCGCCGCCGAGCGGTCCTTGGAGGCCTGGTACTTCTCGACGAGGAGCTGATAGCGGTCGATGGCCTTGTCGAAGTCGTAGGAGTTCTCGGCGTTCACCGCCACGCGGAACAACGCGATGGCTGCGAGGTCCGACTTCGGGTACTCGCTGAAGATGCGCTCGTAGAGCTTGAGCGCCGAGTCGAAGCGCCGGGCGTTCTCGCGGCAGACCGCGGCGTTGTTGAGGGCCTTGTCGGCGTACTTGTAGTCCCGGTTGCGCGCGACGAGCTCCTCGTAGAGCTTGCCGGCCTCGTCCCACTTCTTGTCGTCCATCAGGCGCTCGGCCTGCTTGAACATGGCGTTGTCGCCGAAGCCGGTGAGGATTCTTCCGGCCTCGCTGCCCGGGTCGACCTTGGACTTGCCGTCCTTGTCCTTCTTGGTCATGGACTCGGTCAGAGCGATGACCGACGGCCAATCCTTGGTGATGAGGAAGGTCTCCAAGGTGAGGTTGGAGGCGTACTTGGCGAACTCGCTGTCGGGCCAGGCCTCGGCGACCGCCGCAAAGCGCCGGCGCGCCTCCTCGAAGTCGTCGTAGGTGTAGTAGGCCTCCGCCGCGCGGTAGGCGATCTTCGGGGCCCTGTCGCTCTTGGGCGAGAGCTTCATGAAGGCGTCGGCCGCGGCGACGAAGTGCTTCCAGAGTGGGGGCAGCTCCTCCTTCTTCACCGGCTTCTGCTCGGGCCGATCGCGGGAGGTGAGCACCGGCCGCGGCTCGAGCCCGGGCGGCGTCGCCTTCTGCTCGGAGTCGATCTCCGACTGCCAGGAGAGGACCGCCGCCAGCGCGGCGTCGGCGAGGAAGCGGTTATCGGCCGTGGAGTCGCGCACCGTCTCGTAGGTCTTGGCGGCCTCCAGGAAGTGGAGCGAGGCGTACTGGCACTCGCCCAAGTAGAACTGCAGCTCGTAGGCGAGCTTGGAGTGCGGCGAGCGCTTCAGGTACTCGGCGTAGCCGCGCGCGGCGATCTCGAACTCGCGCTTGGCGTCGTCGACCTTGTTGGACTTCGCGTACTGGATGGCTTGCTGGTGGTGGTAGACCGCCGCCGAGTAGAGGCTCTTCTCGGAGAGGTCCTGGGCGGCCTTGATGACCTCCGAGTCGCCCTTGTTCTTCTCGTACCAGGCCGAGCCCGGCGCGAAGCTCTTGACCAAGAGCTCGCGCTCGCCGAACGCGCGCTCGAAGTCGCGCTGGCCCAGCTCGTAGGCCTTGACGATCTTGTCCTGGATGAGCGGCGCGTTCTTGTTGAGCGGATCCTTGGCCAGGTTGTTCTTGTAGGCCGCCACCGCCTCGGGCCACTTGGTCTGGTCGGAGTAGACGTCGCCGATGCGCTTCCAGACCTCGGCCTCGTAGGAAACCTGGCCCGCGCGGTGGAAGAACTCCTCGGCGCGGGCGACCGAGCCCCACTTCTCGTCGGCGAAGGAGATGGCCATGTATTGCAGCGCCTCGGCGCGGAGGTCGCCGCCCGCGCCCTCGTCGCCGGCCTCTTTGGCCTTCCGGTCGTAGAAGTCGATGAGCGCCGCGAAGGCGTCCACGGCCTTGTCGAACTGGTCCATCCGGTACCAGGTCCATCCGAGCTTGTAGAGCGCCTTGTCGTACAGCGGGTGGTCCTTGAACTGGACGGCCTCGCTGTAGGCGTTGCCCGCCTTCTCCAAGGCGTTGGGCTCGCTCGGCGAGTCGAAGTAGTACTCGCCCAGCCGCACCCAGGCCTCGGCCACGAACTTCGACCGCGGGTACTTCTCGATGAGGCGCTGGTAGGTGTCGCGGCTCTGCTCCCCCTCGCCTTGCTTCTCCAGGCAGAAGCCCAAGAGGTAGTAGCTGCCGTCGTTGAGCCGATAATCCGGGAAGCGCGTGATGAGCTGCTGGTAGAGCTCGATGGACCTCTGGAAGCTCTGCTTGGGCTCAGGGGGCGCCTGCGCGAGCTTGCCCTGCTCCACGAGCTTGAGCTCCTGCTCGTAATCCCGCATGGCCAGCGCGTAGTCGTCCTTGGTCTTCTCGTAGTAGAGCTCGGCCAGGCGGAACATCACGTCGGGCGTGTACTTGGGGTCGTCCGGATAGCGCTGGAGGAACTCCTCGAACATGGCGATGGCGTCGAGGCGCTCCTTGCGCTCGAGCACCTCGATGTCGCTGATGGCCTTCTCGTAGGAGGCCTCCAGGCCCTTGCGCTTCTCGTCGTACTTCTTCTCGACGAGGAGCTGCACCTCCTTGCGGAACTCCTTGCTCTGGTCCTCGTACTCGCGGATGGACTCGGCCAGGTCCTTGTACTCGGTCTCTTCCTCGGGGCTCTTCCCCACGCCTTCGAACGGCGACTTCTCGCGAAGCTCGGGGACGACGTCCTTCTTCTCGTCGAGGGCCGAGGTTGCGGGCGGGGCGCCATCCTTGGGCGCCGACGGGGCGGCGGCCCCGCGCGCCGGCCACGCAGGGGCGAGGACGAGGGCGGCGGCAAGCGCGGCGAGGATGGCGATGGGGCGGGTCATTCGGGTTCGATGGCGAGCTCGGAGGGCGGTGGCCTTGAGAA
Source organism: uncultured delta proteobacterium (assembly GCA_963772225.1). Classification (GTDB taxonomy): domain Bacteria; phylum Myxococcota; class Myxococcia; order Myxococcales; family UBA5297; genus CAVYWD01. Next base: position 87,966 of record CAVYWD010000005.1, read on the forward strand.
GAGAGGGGTCGGCGGGGTCACTCGACCTCCTTGAGCACCTCTTTGAATTCGGTCTCCAGGCCTTTGATTCTCGCGCTCCTTCTGCTTGGCCAGGCTCTGGATCTCCGCGGTCTTGTCCTGCTTCCGCGTCCAGGCGACGTCCACCAGCCCGACGTCGGCCTTGAGCACCAGGTCATAGAATTGCCGGCGCACGCGCTTGAAGCTCTCGAACGCGATGGAGCCGACCAGGTCGCGCGCGTCGCCTGCGACCTTGTCCACCTCGCCCTCGAACTCCTTGAGGAGCTGGGCCTCGGCCACCACCTTCTCCTTGATGGCATCGCCCTTGCGCCGCACCGCCTCGCGGATGAGCCGCTTCGCGCCCTCGGAGCGGCGCAGGAGCCGGTCGATGGCCTGGCGAGATCGGTCCACGCTCTGCAACACGGCCTGGGCTTCGCCCGAAAGGCCGGAGCGGCCAGAGGCGAGCAGCGCCATTTCCTGCCCGATGAGCTGCTCGTATTGGGCGCGTAGCTCGGCGTCGCCCGCTCCGCTCAGCCCCAGCCTGGCCTTCTCGTCGCGCATGAGCTTCTGAACCGCGCCGAGCTCCACGCGCAGCTCGTCGGCGACCTCTCGCTCGCTCTTGAGGCGCTCGGAGAACTCCTTTTCGCCCTGGGGATCGTCCGGGCGCTGGCCGCGGGTGTCGACCTGCCACTTCTCGATGGCGGCGAGGACGGCGTAGAGCCCCTCGATTTGGTAGCCCAGGCGAAACGCCTGCTGCTCCAGCGCGACCAGGCGGTCGGACATCCGCACCCGCCGGGCCTCGACCTCGGACTCGGTCTTGGGCAGCGACTTGAACCGCTCCTCCAGAGCCGCGCGCTGAGCGCGCACCGCCGCGAGGTCCTTCTCCGCGCCCGAGAGGCGCTGGGGGCCCAGGACGCGCTGCTCGATCTGCAAGAGGTCGCCCTCGGAGCGGGTCAAGGCGCTGTCCACGGCGTCGGCCCGCGAAAGCCCCTCTTGGAACTGGGGGAACAGCTCGAGCTGGTGGTTCTCGAGAAGGTCGACGAGCCGCGAGGCGATCTCGTTGGACTCGGTCACGCCCTTCTTGGACGCGTCGATGTCGCCGGTCATGCGCATCGCCTCGGCGACTTCGCGCTGGGTCGTGGCCCACTTCACCGCGATGGGCGGCAGGAAGGTGGTGATGTCGAAGGTCTTGCCCGACTCGGCGATGAGCTGCTGGAAATAGTGGACGGGGTCGGCCTGCGCCTTGAGGCGCCCGTCGATGTTGTCGTAGACCGCGAGGTAGGTGTTGATGACCTGATTGTACGAGTCCGTGGCCTCCTGGTACTTGCCCATCTTCAGCAGGAGATGGCCCTGGAGGATGCGCGCCTCGGGGGCCAGGACCGAGTCGGGGGCGGCGAGCAAGAGCTTCTCGCAAGCCTGGTTCGCCTTCTCGTACTCGCCGGGGCCGCCTTCCTTGGCCCTCCGGACGTAGGTCCAGGCCGTCTCGAAGAGGGCGTCGACGAAGTAGTCGCTGTTGTAGTCGATTCTCCTGGTAGCGGTCGGCGGCCTCGGTGAGCTTGCCCATCTCGAAGTAGATGCGGCCGAGCGAGAGGTTCGTCAGCTCGCGCACCTTCTTCTCGCGCGGGTTCGTCGCCGGCAGCTTGAGGGCGCGCTCGAAGGCCTCTGCCGCCTCGGCGAGCTTGCCCTCCTGCACCGAGAGGACGCCCAGGAAGTAGCCGGCCTGGAGCGAGAGGCCGGAGTTGGACGCGACCACCGCCTCGAAGACCGCCCGCGCGCGGAGGATGCGGTCGCGATTCGGCAGATCGGTGCGGGCGAAGAGCCACTTGCCGTAGACGTACGCGACGTCCGGGGGCAGCGAGCCGCCAGGGCTCTTAGCCTGGTCGATGTACTCGTCGATGCCGCTGAACTGGTTCACGCGCCCGCTGATCTCCAGGTAGCGCGAGAGCGCGTCGCGATAGTGGCTGCCCCGCGCGTCGAGGTGCTGGCGGAAGTAGAGGCGCGCGCCCAGGAAGTTCTGCTCCTGGTACAGCGACTCGCCGAGCATGTAGAGCGACTCGGCGTACTCGGGCAAGCCGCGGAAGACCGGGCTGCCGATGAGGTCGTAGAAGAGGACGCTCGCCTGAGGGTAGTTGTTGAGCAGGAACTGGATCTCGGCGTCGGAGAAGCGGCGCTTGAGCGACTCTTCCTCGCCGGGCTCTTTCCGTTCGCTGTATTGCTTCTCCACGACCTGGAGCCGCTCGTCGATGCCTTTCAGGTCTTTGGAGACGCGCTCCGCCTCGGCGCCCTCGTGAGCGAGGTTTGCCTCCTGGGCGCGCGCCAGCGGGCCCGCGGCGAGCGCAGGGAGGAGCACGGCGAGGTGTGCGAGGGAGAGACGCATGAGAGGAAAGCGCCTTTCGGGCGCCGCCTACTGCTTCGACTCGCCTTGGGGCTCGGTCATGGATGCGGGCTTGGCGGCTTCAGGGGCGGACTCGGCGCGAGGAGCGCTCTTCCGAGCCATGTCGGTGGAGCGCTCGAGATCGTAGCGCACGGCGGGCCGGTCCTTCAGGTCAGTGGTGATGTTGCCCTTCTCGTAGCCGACGATCTTGATGCTGGTGACTTTTCCGGCCTCGGCATCGAACGTGTAGCTCGACTGGACCTTGAACTTGTAGCCCTCGAGGTAGCTGAAGACGCCGAAGCCGTGGCCGCGGAACTGGAGCTTCACGGCGATTTGGTGCTGGCCGGGGACGATTCGGCCATTGAAGATTTCGAATTCCTCTTTCTTGTCGAGGTCTCCGTCGACGTCGACCTTGGTGTAGATGGGCGCGCCGTCCAGGGCGTAGGCGACCGACTCGAGCACGAAGGAGCTGCCCATCTCGTTGCGGTGGAGGAGCACCGCCTTGGCACCCTGGCTCACCGAGCCGCCGCCGAGGACCGACTCCTGGAGCAGGAGCAGGCGCGCTTTGGTCCTGAAGATCTTCTCCTTCAGGTCGTTGACCTGCTCCTCCATGGTCTTGACGCGGACGGTGAACTCCTCGTCCGCGGTGGACCGCGCCTTGGGGGCTTTGGCGTCGGGAGCCGAGGCTGCAGCGGGGGCAGGTGCCCCTGGAGCAGAGTCGGGTGCCGGGGCGGCCGGCGCGGCCGCTCGGGCCGCCGGCGAGAAAGCCAGCAGCAGCGCACCGAAGAGAACCTTCGCGTTTGCTCTCACGTTCGCGTCCCCTGGATGTCCGCTTGAGCTTTGTCGACCTGGCTCGAAAACCCCCCGGCCCGAGGATGCCGCCGAGATGAGATGGGGTCTCTTACCATTCGCGCGGCGCGCCTGTCAATTTGCCGGGTGGCAAAAGAGTCACTCGTTTCGGGCACTTCGCATGCCACGAAGCCACCGCCGACCCCTTCGGAATCGATCAGTGCCGGAGAAGCGAAGGGGGGCCTTCAGCTCGCTCGGGGCAGTATCGCTGAGCTGCGGTCGGCAGGGGCAGGGTGGGGCCGTGCATAGGTGTCGGGCCTCGACGTCGAGGTGGGCGGCTAGCCGCCCTTTCGAAGCTCGGTCAGGACCAGCTTGGCGACGCTCTTGAGAGTGTCGAAGACTCCCACGCCGGTCGGCGCGACAGCCTGGAACTCGGGCGCGCTGCGCGGGTTGAGGAGCCGGCGCAGCTCGTCGACGGTGGCGACGTTGGGGAGGTCGCGCTTGTTGTACTGGACGACATAGGGGACCTTGTTCAGGTCATAGCCCTGCTCGGCCAGGTTGACCTTCAGGTTCTCCACCGACTCGATGTTCGCCTCCATGCGCTCGATCTGGCTGTCGGCGACGAAGACCACGCCGTCCACGCCCTTGAGGATGAGCTTGCGCGAGGCGTCGTAGAAGACCTGTCCGGGGACCGTGTAGAGGTGGAAGCGCGTCTTGAATCCGCGGATCTCTCCGAGCGAGAGTGGCAGGAAGTCGAAGAAGAGGGTCCGCTCGGTCTCGGTGGCCAGCGAGATCATCTTGCCCTTGGCCTCCGGGTTCGTCTTTGCGTAGACGTACTGGAGGTTGGTCGTCTTCCCGCACAGGCCCGGGCCGTAGTAGACGATTTTGCAGTTGATCTCGCGCGACGAGTAGTTGATGAACGACATATCGCTCGCTCGGGTTCCTAAAAGGGAGCTTCCTTCAGGCGGCAGCCGCGAGAAAGCCTGCGGCTGCTACTCGCTGAACAGATTGTCGATGTCGGCGTCGGTGATCTCGGCGAAGGGCGACCCGGCTCCCGGAGCCTCGACCTTTCGCAGGAGTCCTTCAAAGATGCGCGCCAGCTCCTCGCTGGCCTTCTTCACGCGCAGGCGCACCAGGCCCAGAGAGGTCCGGTTGTCGAAAATGACGACCAAGATGACCCGCCCTGCCACGATGGAGATGTGGAGGTTGTCGCGCTCGCCCTCGTGAAAGAGGATGGAAAACTCGCGCTCGCCGATCAGCTTGGCCAGGCCGCCAGTCGCCGCGATGTTCCCGGCAGTGAGCGAGGCCAGCGACGTCGTGTCCAGGTCTTTGGTCTGGCCCGTCGCGGCGATGAGCTGCCCATTCTTGTCGACGAGAAAAACGACCTTGGCGTTTGCGTCCTTGGTCAGACGATCGCAGACCGCGCTGATCTGGTTGAATTCCTCTTCATACATCACCATCTGCGGGTTCATGAAGGGGCGCCTCTCGTCGAAAACTCCGTGCTCGCCTGGCCTCGACGGGCGAGCGGCAGAACGCGGGCGATCGCCAGAAAAAAGACCGAAGTGTCCAGCGGATCCTCATTGTCGACTGCAGGTGAAGCTCTACCAGAGGGAACCATGGGGCGCAAGCTTACCTCCCTCGAGCGCCCCGAGCTTTTCTCGGGTTCCTGGGGCAGGAATTTGACGCCTCTGAAATCGGGTCTGTGCGGCGCGGGTTTGCCCGGGGGCGAGCGCTCGCCCCGCCGGTGCCTCGACGGGGTTGCCGCAGCCCGGATGAGGCGGGGGCGACCTCGGGGCCGGCGACTTTCTTCTTGGCGTCGCGGGGCGTCCGGGCGAGGGTGCCGAGGAGACGCCGATGCGTGAGAACTCCCAAGAACGAGCCCTAAGGGCCCGCGAGGCCCTCGGCCGGTTGCTCGAGGCGCACCCGGACGCGAAGATCGCCCTCTCGTTCGGCACGCCGCTCGAGCTGCTGGTGGCGGTGGTGCTGTCCGCTCAGTGCACCGACGTCCGGGTGAACCAGGTGACACCCGCCCTCTTCGAGCGGTACCCGACGCCCGCTTCCCTCGCCGCCGCCCGGCCGGCCGAGCTCGAGGAGATGATCCGCCCCTGCGGGCTCTTCCGAGCTAAGGCGAAGGCCCTCATCGGCTCCGCCCGAGCCATCGTCGACACGCACGGCGGGTGCGTGCCAACGAGCCGCGAGTCGCTCGCTACGCTGCCCGGCGTCGGCAACAAGACCGCGGGCGTGGTGGCGATGCACTTGTCCAGCGAGCCCGCGTTCCCGGTGGACACGCACGTCGCCCGCGTCTCGCTGCGGCTGGGGCTGACGAAGAACGTCGCCCCCGACAAAGTCGAGGCCGACTTGCGCGCGCTCCTGCCGGCGGAGCTCTGGGGGCCCGGACACCACGCGCTCATCTTCCACGGGCGCCGGATTTGCCACGCGCGCTCGCCGGCGTGCGCGCAGTGCCCGGTCGAGGCGCTTTGCCCGAAGGTCGGGGTACCGCGGGCAGCCCGGCGAGCGCCCGAGCGCCGCTCTGCTCGCCGGGGCTGAGCTCGTGTGGGCAAGCACCGGCCCGACGCTGCGCGAGACGTCCGTTCCGGTCTGGGCTGGTCCTCGGCCGCTACGGGACCGCGGGGCGGCGAAGCGTCGAGCGGTGCTCCGCGCGCTACAGCGCGGGCATCCCTCGGGGCTCCTCGGGCTTGGCCTTCTTCCCCGAGCGCTTCTCCTCCTCGCGCTCGGCCTTGAGGCGCTTCATCCGCCGCTTGATGAGCTCGCGCTTGAGCGCCGAGATGTGGTCGACGAAGAGCGTGCCCTCCAGGTGGTCGGTCTCGTGCTGGAGCGCGATGGCGAGCAAGCCCTCGGCGCCCTCGACGGCGAACGGGTTGCCGTCGCGGTCGAGCGCCCGCACCCAGACTCTCTCGGCGCGGTCCACGTCCTCCGACTCGCCGGGGATGGAGAGGCAGCCCTCGCTGTAGACCGTCTCGCCCTCGGCCATGAAGATGACTGGGTTGACCAATGCCAGGGGCTTGGACGCCTCCTGTCGGGGCGAGGTGTCGATCACCACGATGCGCTGGAGCACCCCGACTTGGGGCGCCGCGAGCCCCACGCCATTCGCGGCGTACATCGTCTCGAACAGGTCGTCGATGAGGCGCCGGGTCTTCGCGTCGACCGCCGCGACCCCCTTCGCCTTCTCGCGCAGCCGTGGGTCCGGCCAGATCAGGATCTCACGCACCATCGGAACTGCCCTCACGAACGCGAACAGCGTCAAAGCTTCAATTATACGGGTGGTCGGCGCCGGCGCCTACTCAACCAGATTGCGGGCGTACTCGTCGCGCACGGCGTCGTCGGCGAGGACGTCCACCGCCTCCGCGAGCGCCCGGCCTATCTCCTCGAGGCGGCTGAGGAGGGCGGCGTCGTCGAGGCCCAGGAACCGGTCGGGGTGGAACTCGCGCGCCATCCGGTCGTACGACTCGCGCACCTCGTAGGCCGAAGCGTCGCGACGCAGCCCCAGAATCTGGAAGTAGTCGCCCGCCACGACATGCGCGTACTTCTCGTTCACCCGCGCCGCGTCCAGCCTGGCCGCCTCGGCGGGGCTCCGGGGACCGGGTGCCTGGCCGAGCACCGCGATCTCCAAGGCGCCTGCTGCCACCAGCGCCCAGAGCACCTTGAGGGCCGCCGCCTCGTCCAGCCCACCCTCGAACAGCACCTCCTCGAGGGTCCGCAAACCGTCCACTTTGGCCGCCAGCCGCCGCTCGCGCGCCGACAGGCCGAAGTAGTCGAGGTCCACGCCTTTTTCATGGGGCCGGAGCAGCGTCGCGGGCCCGCCCAGCCGTGCCCAGAGGCGGTCGGGCGAGAGCTTGCGGCGAATCCCCTCGGTCGCCAGCGCATAGGGGTGCATCGGCAGCACCACCCGCTCCTCGGCCGGCGGGCTCTCGGCGGTGAAGACATAGGTGGAGTCGTCGTCCAAGAAGAGCGAGAAGGCGATCTCGAAGACCCGCCTTCGCACGAGCGGCACCATCTCGGTCGGGCGCAGGTAGCCGAGCTCCACCATCTGCAGCGCGAGCCTGCGCGCCTGCTTCTCCTCGGCGGTCCGCAGGGCGTGGTGCTGGGCCCTCGTGATGAGGCCGGCGCGCAGGGCGATCTCCTCCAGCCGCTCCAGCGGAGAGGTGGACGCCGCCGCCACCACGCGCCCCTCCTCGAGCCAGAGCGCCCGCTGGGCATCGGGCCCCGCCACGTCGATGCGCCCGGTGAGCCGCGACTCGAAGGCCCGGCACAGGAGCGAAGGTGCCCCGAGCTGCGACAGCGCCCCGCGCGCCGCGAACGGCGGGGCACTCGGCGGGGCGGGCGGCGTGCTCTTGAAGCCCTCGTCCTCCGGAGGTGTCGCGGGTGCGGCCTTGGGCTCTGCCGGCGGCGGGGTGGGCCGTCCGCGCTCGGCGTCGCTGCGGACGGCGGAGAGCGAGCGCACCGCCCGGAGGCGGCCCTCGGGCGGCGGGGCCGCCTCGGCCTCGCGCTGCCGAATGGTCTCCTGCTCCGCGCGGCGCTCCTCGAGCTCCTTGCGCACCTGCTCCTCGCGCTCGCGCAGCGCCTTGCGCGCGATCTCCGCCTTCTCGCGCGCCTCGCGCTCGGCCGCTGCGAGCTCGCGCCCGCGCGCCTCCTCCTGCGCCAGGGCGGCGCGCTGCTCCTCGACGGACTTCTGGGCCGCGGCGACCGCTTGGCGCGTCCGCTCGAGCGCCTTCACCTGCTCTTGGCCCCGGGTCTCGAGCTGCGCCCGCTCGTCGTCGAGAGCGGCCTTTTGGGCCGCCTCGTCGGCGCGCCTCGCCTCGAGCTGGAGAAGCTCGGCTTGCGCCCGCTCGCGCGCGCGGGCCAGCGACTCGGCCAGCTCGACCGACTCCCGCGCGGCCGCCGTCGCCTTGGCTTCCTCGGCCGAAAGCCTCTCTCTCTCGCCCGCCAGCGAGCTCTCGGCCGCGCGGGCGCGCTCCTGGGCCCTTGCGAGCTTCGGCGCCAGCGCCTCGCCCGCGGCGAGCGCGGCGTCCAGGGCGCTCTGCTGGGCGGCGAGCTCCGCGCTCGCCGCGTCGGCCTTGGCCTTGGCCGCCCGCGTGCTCTCGAAGACCTGGGCCCCGCGCTGGTCCAGCTCGGCCGCCGCGCGCTGCGCCTCGGCCATTGCCGCTTCCTCGGCGGCCATCTCCGCGAGCCGGGCGTCGGCGCGCTCGCGGGCGGCGCGGGAGCGCTCCGCCGCCGCCGAGAGGCGAGCCTCCAGGTCGGCTACCCGCCGCTGGCCCTCCCGCTCGGCGAGCTGCTCCCGGGCGAGCTGCTCTCGCAGCGACTCGAGCGCGGACCTCGCTTCGACGCTCCGCTCTCGGGAGCCGCGCAGCGAGCGCTCGAGCGCCTCTTTCTCGGCGCGGGCCGCGCTCTCGTCATCGCCCGCGGCCTGGGCCGACTGCTGGGCGAGCGCGAGCTCGCTGCGCAGCGCCTCGAGCCGCTCGCGGGAGCCTTTTCCGGCGGCCTGGGCTTCGGCCAGGCGGGTGGCGAGCGCACCCACCTCCATGCCCACGCGAGCGTCCGCTTCGGCCTGGGTGGCGAGCTCTTTCGCGAGCTCCTCGGCGCGCGTGCGATGGCTCTGAGCTCCGTGGGCGAGCTCGGCGAGCTGTCCTTCCAGCCGCTCGCGAAGCTCCCCTTGCCGGGCCTCCTCCTCGGCGGCCGAGGTCCGCAGGGCCTGGAGCCGCGCGCGCTCGCTGCCGCCCCGCGCGCGCAGGTCCTCCAACGCGCGCTCCTGAGCCTCTCGCTCGCGCGCCAGCGCCTCTTCGCCGAGCCCCAGCTGAGAGCGCAGGGCCTCGACCTCCTTCTCGGCCGCCGCCCGCCGCTCGTCGAGCGCGCGCGCCTCGAGCTCGAGTCGAGCGCGCTCCGACTCCGCTTGCTCGGCCAGCGAACGCGCCTTCGCGGCCTCCGCTTCAGCGGCCTCGCGCGCCTGAGCTGCGCTATCTCGCTCGGCCGCTCGCGCCTCGACGAGCGAGCGGGCGCGGGCGCAGGCGGCTTGCTCGGCGGCGAGCTGCTCGCCGAGTGAGCTCACCTCGGCCAGCGCGGCCCCGCGGCTCTCGCCGAGCGCCTGGAGCTCTGCCGCCCGGGCCCGAGCCACCTCGACCGAGCGGTTCGCCTCGTCGGACAGCGCGGCGAGGTGCTGCTCGGCGGCGTCCTTTTCGAGCGCGGCGGCGGCCTGCGCCTTGCGCCGCTCCTCGAGCGCCGCCTGGAGCTGCGCCAACTCGCCGTCGAGCGCGGCCCGGCCTTGCTCGGCCGCCTGGAGCTCCTGCAGCGCCGCCGCCACCGCCTCGCGCGCGTCCTCGGTCGCGCGCCGCAAAGCCGCGGACGAGTCGGACGCCTGAGCCCAGGCAGCCCGCTCCCGCTCGAGCGCGGCGCGCGCCTCATTCGCGTCGGCGTCGGCTTGCTCGCGCGCCTGCTGCACCTGCGCGAGCTCGGCCTGCGCGGCCCGTGCGCCCTCCTGGGCCTCAGCCAGCGCGGCGCGCTCCGCCGCGAGGGCGTTGGGGTCCGCCTCGGGCGAGGAGTCCGGCTCGCTCGATGAGGCGAGAGCGGGCGTGGCAAAAGCGGGCTGGCTCAAGAGCGAAGGCTCCGTGGCCGGCGGCTCGCTCGGCTGGGAAGCGGCCGCGGCCCAGTCTCCGAAGATGGCGTCGAGGGGGGCGGACGGGACGCCGAGGTCCGGGTCCGCGAAGTCCGAGAAGAGCGCCTCCGCGAGGCCGGGGGCCTGGGTGGGCGCCGGCTCCGGCTCCGAATCCGAATCCGAATCCGAATCCGAATCCGAATCCGGCTCCGGCTCCGGCTCCGGCTCGGTCGCTGGCTCGGCCGACGTCTCGGGCGTGGGCGCCTCCTCAGGCGGCGACGAGGTCGGGCCGCCACCCGAGACGTCGGTCGGGCCGGGCAGTGCCGCGCCCTCCGGCTCCGGCAGCTCCTCGGTGCCCGAAGGCTCGGAGAGGCGCCAGGCCGAGCTCGAATCCTCGTTCTCGAGGGCGCGCTCCACCTCGCGCACCAGCGCCTGGCCGTCGAGCGGCAGGGGAAGCACTGGAGCTCCCGGGGCCTCTTCGAGCGGGCGCCCCAAAAGCAGGAACCGAGACCTGGCCCCGAGCGGGTGCGAAGAGAGCTCGCGGAAGATGGCGGCGCCGCGCCCGCCGTCGACGTCGGGCGCCAGCACCACGACCTCGGGGCCGCGCTCTGTGAAGGCGAGCGCCGCGTCGGCGGCGTTGGTCGCGAGCAAGGTGTCGATGCCCTGGCGCTGCAGGACGCGCTTGGCCGGCGCGATCACCGAAACGTCGTCGTGGATGAGCAGGATAGGGCCGGCCATGGCCCTCGGGATTCTACCGGAAGGCGAAGGGTCGTCCATTTGGGTGCCGCCGAACGCAGCCCGCCGCGTCGTCGCTCGAGCGCGTCGCCTTTGAGGAGACCCGGCGGCGAAGGGGCGGTATTCCTCCTCGGCCGCCCAGCGATCAGCTCTCGCTCGGGCGGGCGCGCGGGCCGGTGTAGGATCCTAGGCCCCTAACCTTTTTGAAACGCGAGGAACGACCCGGATGGCAGCGCAGACCATGGAGCAGCTCGTTTCCCTCTCCAAGCGCCGTGGATTCATCTTCCCTGGCTCGGCCGTGTACGGCGGCCTCCAGGGGACGTACGACTACGGCCCGCTCGGCGTCGAGCTGAAGAACAACCTCAAGCTGGCTTGGTGGCGCGCCAACGTCTGGGAGCGCGACGACATGGAGGGAATCGACGCATCGATCCTCATGAACAAGCTCACCTGGCGCTACTCCGGCCACGAGGAGACGTTCGTCGACCCCATGGTCGACTGCAAGAGCTGCAAGATGCGGTGGCGCGCCGACCAGGTCAAAGGCAAGTGCCCGAATTGCGGCTCGGCCGACCTCACCGAGCCCAGGCCCTTCAACCTCATGTTCAAGACCCAGGTCGGCCCGGTTCCCGACCCAGAGTCGTTCTCGTACCTGCGGCCCGAGACCGCGCAGGGCATCTTCGTCAACTTCAAGCACGTGCTCGACTCGACCTCGCGCAAGCTGCCCTTCGGCATCGCGCAGATCGGCAAGTCGTTCCGCAACGAGATCACCCCGCGCAACTTCATCTTCCGGGTGCGCGAGTTCGAGCAGATGGAGATCGAGTTCTTCGTGAAGCCGGGCGAGGACGACCAGTGGCACGAGAAGTGGGTGCAGGACCGAATCAACTGGTGGCTGTCGGTGGGGCTCACGCGAGAGAATTTGGAGCCGTACCACCAGAAGCCCGGGGAGCTCGCCCACTACGCCAAGGCTTGCGTCGACCTCCTGTACCGTTTCCCGCATGGCCTGGAGGAGCTGGAGGGCATCGCCAACAGGACCGACTACGACCTGGGCTCGCACAGCAAGGACCAGGCGTCGTTGGGGCTCAAGGCGCGCGTCGCGCCGAACCTCCACAGCACCGAGAAGTTCACCTACTTCGACACCCAGACCAATCAGCACCTGGTGCCGTTCGTCATCGAGCCGTCGGCGGGCGTGGACCGCGGCGTCTTGGCGGTGCTGAGCGAGGCCTACGCCGAGGAGCAGGTGAAGCCGGTGCCGCCGGAGCGGCTGAACGCGGTGGTCGAGGCGCTGGGGGCCTTCCTCAAGTCGGTGGGGCGCAACGAGAAGATCTCCCAGGCGAACAAGGAGGCCATCCTGGCGGAGGGCGAGCGGATCGCCAAGGCGCCGTCGGAGCGGCTCGCGTCGGTGGCCGGGCTCCTCGGCATGCCCGGCGTGGAGAGCATCGAGGTGGCCAAGAAGCTGCGCGGCCAGGTGGACCCCGTGGTCGACGAGTTCTACCGGACGGTGCTCCACTTCAAGCCGGCGCTCGCGCCCATCAAGGTCGCGGTGCTGCCACTCAAGAAAAACCAGCCGGAGATTGTGGCCACCGCGAAGGGCATTCGGCGGAAGCTGCAGGCGACGGGCGCGCTGCGCACCGTGTACGACGACACCGGCGCCATCGGGAGGCTCTACCGGCGGCAGGACGAGATCGGCACGCCGTTTTGCATCACCGTGGACTTCGACTCCATCGGGCAGGGGAAGGATCCGGCGCTCAAGGACACGGTCACCGTGCGGCACCGCGACAGCATGGGGCAGGAGCGCGTGGCCATGGGCGAGCTGGAGGCGTATCTGCGGGAGAAGATGAAGTAGGCGATCCCTGACGCAGGACAAACGAGGCCTTCGCGGTCGCCTCAGTCGCGGGCCTTCCGACGGTCGGGACTCCAGATAGACCCGAAGCATTCGCTTCGTCTCCGCGATGAACGGCTGGCGTTCGGCGGCTGGCAGCCGCGGTGCGCCGGATCGAGGCCGCCGTTTGCGATCGCGCTCAAAGGAGCCGGTGCGATACGGTTGCACCCGCGGCGCGGGCACGGCCTCGAGAGCCTTAGGAGGGCTTCGAGGGAAAGCTCGCGATCGAGCCGCTGTCGCCGTCGACATTCGCCGGCAGGGGAGGGGGCCCCATGTCGTCCGTCGCACACGAGGTCGTGGTGCAGGTGCTGCGCGAGGAGGGAGTGCTCGCGGAGCTGCTCCGCCGAGCGCGCGGCATCGAAGTCGGAGCGGTCGTGCCGGCGGATCCGAATTTGTCGGAGGTCAAGTCGACCGAGTGGCATGGCGATGCGCTCTTCACGAAAGGCGACCGCAAGGCCCCTGAGCGATGGCTGATGCTCGAGGCGCAGCTGTCGGTCGACCCCGAGAAGCTGCGCACGATTCCCCTGGGGCTGGAGCTCGCGCGCGACCGGTTTCGAGGCGCCGACGGCGACGTGGTGCTCGTGACCGTGGGCGCGAAGGTGGCGCGCTGGTTCGACCGGCATCCGTTCGTGTATCGCGGCCCGCTGGGGACGAGGCGCTCGCTGTCGGTGATCCGGGTGGACCTGGCGCGGCTTCCGGTGAGAAAGCTCCTCGACGAGGAGAAGCCGTTCCTGGCGCTGCTCGCCGTGGCGGCGCACGCCGCGGGCCCGCGGGCCAAGGCGAGACGCGTCGCCGCGAAGGCGCTTCGGGTGGCCCGGAAGGGCGGCGGGCTCATGGCCCCGGCCCTGGTGGATGTTATTCTTCAGGTCGTCGATGCGAAGCTGCGGCAGGAGCTGGAGGAAGTCATGGATCGAGAGGGCTTTCGAACCGACTGGCTGCAGGACGCCTACGTGAAAGGCAAGGCCGAGGGCGAGGCGAGGGGCGAGGCGAAGGGCGAAGCGAAGGGCGAAGCGAAGGGCGAGGCGAAGGGCGAGGCCAAGGAGGCCCGGCGCGCGCTGGCTCGAGTCCTGTCCAGGAGGGGTTTTGCCCTCACCGCCGAGCTGCAGGCGCGCATCGACGCCGAGGCGAGCGTGGAGCGCCTCGAGAGTTGGCTCGACGCGGCGGTCACCGCCACCGCTCTGGCCGAGGTCTTCACCGACGCGTAGCGCTCTCCCGACGGCGGGCGACAAGGGCGAAAGTCTCGCATTCCCCTCAGCCGCGAGCCTCGTCGCCGGCCAGAGACTCCAGATAGACCCGGAGCATCCGCTTCGTCTCCGCGACGAGCGGCGGGCGATCGGCGCGCTCGCTGTGGGTTCCTTCAGGACGTCGACGCGAAGCTGCGGCAAGCGGATACGAATCGAAGGACCTCAGCGGCGCACGTACGCCACGTCGCAGCTGCACCCGGCGTCCGCTGCCCCGCACCGCCACGCGTTGAAGACGAGGTGCTCGGCGTCGAGGAAGCTGACGTGCTGCGGGCAGAGGACATCGGGGAGCGGCACCCGGACTCGCCCCGAGCCGTCGGCCCCCATCAGATTCACGAAGTGCTTCACCACTCCGTCCACGGCCTCGATGGACCAGAAGGCGAGGAGGCGGTCGTCCGGGCTCCACTCGGCGTAGGCGTTGGAGGTGGTCGAGGAGGTCCCTGACGGCGCGAGGTCGACTTGGGTCCCGCCATCGAGCGGGCGCTTGGCCTGCCGCCACGGATATGCGGTCCCGGCCCCGGCCGGGAAGGACACCGACGGGTGCTGCTGCATCCACGCCACTTCGGTGCCGGCGTGGTTCATCCTGGCGTCGTTGGTCCCCAGCACGTCTTTCAGCGCGGCCCAGCCGCAGCACCCGCCCTGGGCCGGGCAGATGGGACAGCCGACCGCCGTCACCTGCCCGAGGCTCGCAGCACCCGTCGCCGGCGCCATCCACACCGGCCTCATCCACAGCGAGCCGCCGTCGCTGGTGTGGAGGTACCAGGCGGAAAAGACGACGCGGCCGCCGTCGCTCGGACCGGATTGGTGCGGGTCCACCGGAGAAGCGAGCTGGGCCGGCAAAGCAATGGTCTCTTCTGCGGTCACCGACGGCAGGGGCGACAGTGAGACGGTGAGCCGAACCAGCGACGAGGCGGCTCCCGGTTCCGCCCGGACGAAAAGCACCTTTCCGTCCTCCGTCCAGGACGCGTTGGCGGCCATCCCGGCGTCCGGCGTGCCTGTGAGCACGGTGAGCTCCGTGGGCGCATCCATGGGAAACACCACCACCTCGGTGCCCGAGTATGAGGGCCCCACTCCAATCTCGTCCTCCATGGCCAGGCCGTTGTGGTCGGGGTCCAGCCCGTACCGGGTCGCCACCAGCCACCGCGTCGTGCCAAGCCGCCGGACGTGGGAGAGCTCTCGCGCCTGGGCATCGACGAGGAGCGTGAGCTGCCCGCCATCGAGTGCCGCGGTGTACACCCCGAGGAGCGGGAAGGCCTCGCCGCCGTCCCCGCCGCCATCGGACGCACCGCCGTCCCTTGAGCCGCCGCCGTCGAGCGAGCCGACGTCCGGTGCGCCACCGTCGTCCGACCCGCCGCCGTCCGAAACCGGTGGGCCAGCGTCAGGCTGCGGCTTGGCAGCCGAGGAACAGCCGAGACCGACAATCGCAGAAAGGAGCAGGGTCAAGAGGAAGTGCATGGCTCGATGAAAGGAAGTGCCGCCGCAGCGGCCGGTCTTCATTCGCCCCGCTTCAGTACCTCAGGTTCCGACTTCGTCAAGGAGCGCCAAGGGAGAGTGAGCCGCCTTCTTGCGTGAGGATTGGAGGTCCGGCCGGGTTGCGCTGACGAGACTCACGCGCTCCTTGGCGCCCGCGCGGGACGTGGGCGGCGAGCCCATCAGGTACTGAGGATACGCGATCCTTGGTTCGCGCACCGCGCACTGGAGCGAGCGCGATGGGCGACGGGTGACCGCAAGGGTCGGGCCTGGCCCAGGCGCAAGGCGACCTGACCCGTGCCCACCTCGAGCAGGAGGCTGGGGGCAGCCGGGCGCCCCTCGCTCTCGCGCGTTACGCAGCCGCCTCGCCGCCGACCTGCGCCGGCTTCTTCGAAGCGAGGAACATCGCCGGCACGAGCCCGCACGCCACGAACAGCGCCCCGGCGAGGAACGCGTCGTCGAACGCCGCGACCGACGCCGTCATCACCGCGTGCTTTGACATGAGCGCGCCCGCGGCGACCCTCGCCTCCGCCGGCCCGTACCCCAGCGCGCGCAAGCGGAAGGCGACCTCCGCGGCGGTATGTCCCCAATCCGGCGAGGGCGTCTGAAGCGCCTCGCCGACCAGCGCGCGGTGGAAGACGGTCCTGTTCCCGAGGATGGAGGCGAGCGCGGCGATGCCCACCGAGCCAGCGACCTGCTGGGTGAGGTTCAACATCGACGAGGCCATTCCCGCCTTCGAGGTGGGCACCGCATTGAGGGCGGCGGTCATGACCGGCGTGACCAACAGCCCCAAGCCGAGCCCGCGGACGAGCGTGGGCCAGAGCACGCCCCAGGTGCTCGTCACCGCGTCCAGGTCCCGGTAGGAGAACATGAAGAACGCGACGAAGCTCAGGCCGACCAGCGTCGGGATGCGCGCGCCGATGCGGTCGGCCAGGCGGCCGGCGAACGGCATCGCCGCGCCGATGACCAGGGCGCCGGGCAAGAGCAGCTCGCCGGTGCGGATCTCGTCGAAGCCTAAGTGCGTCTGCAGGAACACCGGCAACAGGAACGTCCCGCCGTACAGGGCCACCGACCGCATCGCGGTGACCGCCAGCGCGATGCTGAGCTGCGAATTGCGCAAAAGCTTCAGGTCCAAAATGCCCTTCTCGACTACCGACTCCACGAGCAGGAACGCGGCGAACGAGAACGCGGCGATCAACGCGCAGGTCGCGATGTACTTTGACGTCCAACCTTCGGTGTTCCCCTTGGAGAGGCCGAGGAGTGACGAAACCAGGAACGCGGTGAGGAGCGCGAAGCCGGCGAAGTCGAAGGGCTGGCGCGCCCCGGTCGGCCGGTCGCGCCGCAGGATGCGCGTCGCCGCCGCGAACCCCAGGACGCCGAACGGCAGGTTCACGTTGAAGATGGAGCGCCAGCCGAAGACCTCGGTCAGATAGCCGCCCAGCGTCGGGCCCAGCGCCGGCCCGGCGATGACGCCGACGCCCCAGATGCCCAGCGCGCGGCCGCGCTCCGAGGGTGGGAAGACCTCGGCGATCATCGCCATGCCGGTGGGGGTGAGCGCGCCGCCGCCGAAAGCTTGCAGGACCCGCGCGGCGATGAGCGCCGGTAGGCTCCACGCGGTGCCGCACAGCACCGAGCCGGCGGTGAAGATGCCCAGGCTCAAAAGGTAGAGCGAGCGATGGCCGATCCGCTCCCGCAGCCACGCCGTGAGCGGCATGAACGTGGAGAACCCGAGCATGTACCCGGTGATCACCCACTCGATGTCGTCCACGCTGGCGCCGAACGACGCCATCATGTTGGGGAGGCACACGTTCACGATGCTCGAGTCGAGCGCCGACATGATCGTGCCGATCATGACGACGCCGAGCACCTGCCAGCGATAGCCGGGGTCCTGCGGCGGCGCAGAGCTCATCGCACGCGGATCCGCGCCACCACCGACTGGCCGACGCGCAGCGCGCGCGCCTGGGCTCCCTCGAGCGCGATGCGCAGGGGGATGCGCTGCACCACTTTGGTGAAGTTGCCCGCCGCGTTGTCCGCGGGGATGAGCGCGAACCGCGACGCCGCGGTGCGCGTCACGACCTCGACCTTGCCCTCCACCTCGCCGCCTTCGTCCACCTCGATGCGCGCGCGCTGGCCGGGTTTGACCAGGCCGGCGGCGGTCTCCTCCACGTTCGCGGCGACCCAGGCGTGCGCCATGTCCGCCACGGTGACGACGCCCTGCCCGGTGGAGACGTAGTTGCCGGGGTCGATGCCGACGCGAATGACGAAGCCGTCGAAGGGGCTCTTCAGGGTCATCTGGTCGAGCGCCACCTGGGCGCTCGTGAGCTCGGCGCTCGCCTGGGCGACTCCGGCGCGGGCCTCCTCGACCTGCTGCGCGCGCAGCGCGACGCGCCCGCCGGAGGCCTTGGCCTCGGTCATCCGCGCCTCGGAATCCTGGACGCCGACCCGGGCGATCTCCAGCTCCTCCGGGCGCGAGCCGGCCTCGAGCTTGCGGAGCGTCGCAGCGGCCTCGTCGCGCGCCCCGCCGGCGGCGGCGCGGGCGGCGCGGGCCCGGTCGAGCTCTTGCCGGGGAACGGCGTTGGCGCCGGCCAGCGCCTCGGCGCGCTCCAGCTCCTTCTGCGAAAGCTCCTGCCTCGCCTCGGCGGCCTGAAGCGCCGCGCGCGCCTTCTCCAGGTCCTCGCGGCGGGCGCCCTCCACCGCGAGCCGGTAGCTGGCCTTCGCCGAGTCGACGCCGGCGCGGGCGCGCAGGTCGGTCGAGCTCGCGACCTGCCGCTCGACGTCGAGCTGGGCCTCGGCGGCGCGCACGCGCGCCTCGGCGACCGCGAGGGCCGCCTGGGCGCGCTGGACCTGCGCCCGCTGGGAGACGGCCTCGAGCTGGACGAGCACGTCGCCGGCGCGAACGTGATCGCCCTCGGCGACGAGAACGCGCTCCACCCGGCCGCCCGCGCCCGCCGGCGCGACGAACGCGACCGGGGCCGCGACGCGGGCGTCTTCGGTGGTGACGAAGGGCCGCAGCCAGAGCCACCAGGCGGCGAACAGGGCGAGCGCGGCCGCCGCGAGGGCTGCCGCGCCGCGGCGGATGCGCGAGTGTTTCCAGAGGGGCTTCTTCGCGGCGCCCGCTGCCGGCGAGGTCTCCTCCGCCACCCGGAGCTCCGGCGAGTGAACAGGGCGTTGCGTCGTCATGACTTACGTCTCCTCGGGCGCGTTCGCGCCCGCCGCCTCGAGCGCGGCCGCGATGCGGCCGGCCAGGGCGATGAACTGTTTGCGTTCGGCCGGAGAAAGGGGCTCGCCCGCGAGCGCGCTGAGCTTGTCGTAGCCGGCGTCCAGGTCGGCGAGCGCCCGGCGCCCGTCGTCGGTGAGCGACACCAGCTTGCGGCGCCGATCGCCGTCGCAGCTCGACCGCTGAAGCCAACCGCGTCGCTCCAGCGCGTCGAGGGCGCGCATCAACGCCGCCGGGTCGGTGGCCGTCGCGCGCGCCAGCTCCACCTGAGAGATGCTCCCGAACCGCCGGAGCTCGCGAAGGACGCCCACCTGCTTGGTGCCCACGCCCGATTCGGCGAAGACGGCGCCGGCGGCGCGGGTGAGGGAGCGCCGCAGACGGCGGAGGGTCTCGAGAACATCCGTGGACATGCCAATCGTAGACTAGTCCACGAGACGTCGGCCTCGCAAGCTTCGGTTGAGGGGTGAATCCAGCTGGCGAGGTCGGGCGGGTAGGGCCTTCGCGTTCGGGCCGATCGAGATGGGCCAGAGCTGCACCGAGCAGCCGAGCAGACCTCGGCTGGCACAGCACTGGGCTCGAGAAGGGAATTGCTCCCTAGAGCGCCCGTGCGGCTCGGAATCGCGGCGGATCGCATGCACGTTATTTAAGAGCAGGGTTTGCCCTGAGGGTTTGCCATGACGGATACCGGCAGCGTCGTTGAACGTGCCTCCGTCCACTGCAGTTCATGCTCGCACGAAGTGGCCAGGGGCCATCGTCGGGTGCTCGTGGTCTTCTTCATGGCGATGGCGGCCGTGACGTTCATGTGGGAGGCGATCAAGCAGCTCCTCTTCCCTGGGATCGCTCTCTGGGGGTCGCACGCGATGACGATTGCCTTCGCCTCGGCGGCCGCGACCTTTGCCGCCCACCGAGTGCTCCTTCGCCAGGAGAGCCAGAGAGCGGCCTTACAAGAAGCCGAAGCTCGGTATCGCGCTCTTGTCGAGGAGGCCAGCGACCTGATCTGGCAGATCGACCGGGAGGGCGCATTCACGTTCGTCGGGCCGCGGGTCCGCTCGATGCTGGGCTATGAATCCCGCGACCTGCTCGGCAGCTCGCGCTTTGCGCTGATGCGGCCCACCGACGCCGAGCGCATGCGTGCTCTGATGAAGCACGGCGTTCGAATCCCGGCGCTCGAGGCTCCGTTGCATCGAAAGGATGGAACCTGGATCGAAGTAGAGACCAGCGTGGCACCGGTATTCGAGGGGCAGGACTGTTCCGGGAGCAGCGGAATTGATCGCGACGTGTCGGTGCGGAAGCGAGTTGAATGGGAGCGAGAGGAAGCCGAGCGACGTAGGAATGAATTCCTGGCAATGCTCTCGCATGAGCTGCGCAACCCGCTCACCCCAATTCGCAACAGCCTCACCATTCTGCAGCGGAACGCACTCGGTGTGGAACAAGCGCGACGCGCATGCGCGGTCATCGACCGGCAGGTCACGCAGGTCGCGCGCCTCACCGATGACCTCCTCGATTTCACTCGCGTCAGCCGAGGCAAGCTCCGCCTTCAGTGCAAACGCCTGAATCTCGTCGATGTGGTGCGGCGAACCATCGAAGACCATGAGAAGCTCCTTGAGAACCACGAGGTCTCCGTCGAGCTTCCGAAAGAACCGATCTCGCTGAATGGCGACCCCACGCGCTTGGGCCAAGTGATCGGCAATCTTCTCAACAACGCGGCCAAGTTCACACCTGAAGCGGGGAGGATCTCCGTGAGGATGATTGAAAAACCGGGGTGCGCGGTGCTGGAAGTCTCCGACACGGGACTCGGTATGGACTCGGAGAGCCTCGCGAGGACCTTCGAGCCCTTCGCTCAGGCTGAGCGCAGCCTGGACCGAAGTCGTGGCGGATTGGGGCTGGGATTGGCACTCGTGAAAGGCCTTGTCGAGTTGCACGGCGGCAAGGCGAGCGCGCACAGCGATGGCCCTGGGCGAGGCGCACGCTTCACCATTGCGCTCCCGCTCGACGAGCGAGGCATGGAAGGCGGGTGATCGAGTGACCCCGATCGCCCGGGCCAAAGAGTACAGGCGAGGGCCGTTTTCGGTCTTGAGTTCCGAGCGCTACAGCATCGCCAACGGGTCGACGTCGAGGCTCGCGCGCACGTTGCCCTTGAGCGCGCGGGCGGCGCGCTCCACCGCGTCCGCGACCGGCAGAAGCGCCTGAGCGCTGGGACCCTTGACGAGGAGCTGCCACCGCGTCCGGCCGCGGATCTTGGAGATGGGCGCGAGCGCCGGGCCGAGGAGCCTCAGGCGATTCGCCCCGGCGCGGATGGCCCCGGAAGCAGCTCGAGCGACGGCGCGCGCCGCGTCCGCCGTTTCGTCGGGGTGGGCGCCGTCGATTCGCACCGCGAGGAGGCGGCAGAACGGCGGATACAGAAAGCTCTGGCGCAGCTGGAGCTCGCCCTCGGCGAAACGCGAGAAGTCGTGGCCGACCACCGCCGCGATGGCGGGCGCCTCCGGGTTGAACGTCTGCACCAGCACCCGCCCTGGCTCCTTGCCGCGCCCGGCCCGGCCTGCGACCTGCGCCAGGAGCTGAAACGTCCGCTCGGCCGCGCGGAAATCGGGCAGGTTGAGCGCCAGGTCGGCGAGCAGCACGCCCACCAGCGTGACGCCGGGGAAGTCGTGGCCCTTGGCGACCATCTGCGTGCCGACGAGGACGTCCTTCTCGCCGCGGGCGAACGACGCGAGGAGCGCGGTCACCTCCTCGGCGGCGGTGGCCGAGTCGCGGTCGAGGCGCGCGACGCGCGCCTGGGGGAAGCGCTGCACGAGCTCCACCTCGACCCGCTCGGTGCCCATGCCCAAGCTCTCGAGCGGCCCCTGGCAGACGGGGCACACCGAGGGCAGGCCCTGCTCGTGCCCGCAGTAGTGGCAGAGCAGCCGGCCCTTCTTGCCGTGCCAGGTGAGGCTCACCGCGCACTCGGGGCAGGTGAGCGACTGCCCGCAGGCCAGGCACAGGTGGTAGGTCGAGTGCCCGCGCCGATTGAGGAAGAGGATGGCCTGCTGGCCCTTGTCGAGGACGGTCTGCAGCGCATCGGCGAGCGGAACGGAGAAGAGCGGCGCCTCTTCCTCGCCGGCGACGGCTTCATCGGCGAGGCCGGTCGACGGGGGAGCGTCGGACTGCTGGGCGGCCCGCTCAGCTTCGGCGGCGCGCAGCTTCTGCTTGCCGGCGAGCTGGGGGAAGGCGGCGCTGACATGGCCGTGGCCGCAAAGGCGCATGTCGACGATCTCCACGGCGGGCATGGGCCGGTCGTCGACGCGGCGGGTGAGCTCGAGCAGCCCGTAGCGGCCGGTGCGCGCGTTGTGGAGCGTCTCCAGCGAGGGCGTGGCCGAGCCGAGGACGACTGGGCAATGGGCGCCCTTGGCGCGGACGACCGCGAGGTCGCGCGCGTGGTAGCGGAGCATCTCCTCTTGCTTGAAGGAGCCGTCGTGCTCCTCGTCGACGATGACGAGGCCCAGCCGCTGCACCGGGGCGAAGATGGCCGAGCGCACGCCCACCGCCAGAGGCGCCTCGCCGCTCTTGAGCCTGCGCCACTCGCTCAAGCGCTCGCGGTCCTTGAGGCCGGAGTGGAGCGCCGCGACCTGGTCGCCGAAGCGCGCGCGGAAGCGGCCGACGAGCTGCGGGGTGAGGGCGATCTCCGGGACGAGCACCAGCGCGCCCAGGCCTTGCGCCAGAGCCTTGGCGATGGCGCGCAGGTAGACCTCGGTCTTGCCGGAGCCGGTGACGCCGTGGAGGAGGAACGGCGCGAAGGCGCGCGCGTCCACGGCCGCCTCGAGCGCGACGAGGGCGGCGGCCTGCTCCACCGTGGGCGAAGGGACCGGCGCGCCGGCCAGGGCGAGCTCGGGGCGCTCAGGGACGATGGGCACCTCGCGGAGCGCGGCGAGGCCGCGCCCCATGAGGCGGCGGAGCGGTTCGCGCGCGCCGGGGATGGCGGTGGCGAGCTCCTCGAAGTCGACCTCGGCGGCAGCGGCGGCGAGGTAGTCGAGGATGGCGTTCATGGAGACGCCGCGCGGCCGCGGGGAGGAGCGGCCGGCCTCGGTCAGAGCCACGAGCTCGCGTACCCCGGGGCGCGAGACCGGCGCCTCTTCCGGGCGCGCGAGGCCCGGCGGGAGCGCCGCGCGCAAGACCTCGCCCAAGGGGTAGCGGTAGTAGCCCGCCGCCCAGCGGAGCAGGGCGAGCAGGTCGGCGTCGAAGGCGGGCTCCTGGTCGAGGACGCGCCCGATGTCGCGCAGCGGGACGCCTTGAGGGACCGACCGCGCCTCGCCAACGACGAAGCCGACGGCGCGCGCGCGGCCGAAGGGCACCACGACGCGCTGGCCGGGCGAGAGGCGCTCGCCCAGCATGGGCGGCAGGCGGTAGGTGAAGAGCCCGTGCACCGGACGGCCGACGGCGATTTCGATGAGGCTTCCTTCCAACGGCGCTCCGGGGCGGGGCTGAGGGGATTTCGCTTCGAGCGAACATCTTCCCCAAGTTAGAGAAGCGACCTGAGCTCCGCCTCATGGCGCTCGACAAGGTGCCGCAGTTGTTTCATGGGTTCCTCGAGACGAACTTCCGGGTGCGGTCTCCTCGGCCTCGCGAGCTTGGGAGCCTTGGCCTCCAAATAGGTCTTCGTCATCGCGGAATATGGTGCATCCGCCTGCATCGACCAGATGAGCAGCTTTCGAGCCTCCTGCCGCGTTGGCTCGGCCACGGCCAGCAGGAGGAGAGCGTCGATCTGCATGAGCCAACGCGACCGAATGTCCTCAAGCGGACTGCGATGCAATCCAAGCAACAGCCGAGTCTTTTCGCCGCGGTCCGTGCGCGCCACGACGGTGGCGCCCAAGAAGGCCAGGTGTTCAGCTGGGTCATCCGTGCTTGGGTCCAAGAGACACGGCAACTTTCCGCACATTGGAAAGTGAGCCCACTTCTTCTGATTACAGATGCCGCAGGAAAACAACCAGTTGCGCCAGTCGAAGGCCAAGGCCTCGAACTCGGCGAGGCTCTTTGGCTTGTAGTGCTCAACATGCGGGTTCGACACGTGCGCCATCAGTGACTCGCAGAACCCGCACTTGTTCCGAAATTCTTCTCGAAGGGCCTCGGCCTCCGCTCGTAGTCCAGGGCGTTGCTGAGTCCAAAATGCGGACATCGTTAGTTTGGATTCTGAGCGACGCCTCCTTCGAAACTCGGCGAGCAACCCTTGCGCCTTCTCGGCAAAGCCGAGCGGGCCATCTGACCTGGCTACTCGAATCACTCCAAAGCTCCGATCTCGGCATGGTGTTTCGCCACGGCTCTTCTTAGTTCCTCTGCCGTCGCTCGCTCATCAGGATTCTCCAGTGCAGGAGGCAGGTCCTTGAACTTGATCTCGAATTGTGTCAGCTCCTTCGCCTCAACACTGCTCAATGCTCTCGACCTCTTGGCGTCGCCGAGGGCGATCATTCGACGAAGGTCGCGCTCAATAGAAGGCGGTCGCGTGCTCTCAAGTCCGAAGATTTCGGTAAGAATCTGGTCGGCGCGCCAGCTTGCGATGGACACCTGGCTTGCCTCGGCAAGCACCTCCCCGTTCTTCTCGTGTAGCACGATGTTTCCGCCTGGACGCGAAACTTGGGCAAGGAACGGGCTATGGGTCGCAATAATGAATTGAATTCTCGGGAACTTTGTTAGCAGCCACTCTCCAATTCTTTGCTGCCAGCGTGGATGCAAGTGGGCGTCCAACTCGTCAATAAGAACGACTCCATGGGACTCTAAAGGGTCTGAAGCATCCGGAAAGGCTCCAGCCAGCCAGCGCACTAGGTCGATTCCAAGCGCGAGCATTGCCCGGTAGCCATCGCTCAGGCTCTCGAACGGGACCGGCTCCTTGGTGGCAAGTTGAAGGCGTGCAGTCCTGGCGTCTACCAGAAGCGTCGCTTTCTCAAGCAGAAAGTCCGATGCGAAGGCCTGTTTTACTATGTCGAGTGTATGCCTGCTGCTCTCGTCTCCGTCTCGCGCTGTGTTGTGAAGGCTGATCAGCCATTCCGCGGCATTCGTGAGCGCGGCGTCCTCGCGAAATAATGTTAGGAAACGCGCGGACTTTCGTCCCGAGTAGAGAATCTTGTCGGCGCCTTGCGATCCGCCGCTGAGTCGACGGAAGGGGCCATAACCACAGGCAAGCCACCCTTGTTTGTTTTCTGCGTAGGCAGTCTTGTTCAGGCGATTTGCTGCCTTGGTGATTGCTTCGCGCTCGCGCGGGTTGCCTCCCGCTGGTGCCGCGACAATGCTTGGCACGGTTGGTTGCTCAGGAAGGTTCTTTGGCAATCGCTCGGGATCGGCGCCCGTTATTAAAAAGTGGGTCTTGTAGGGGGATTTCTTTGGGAATTTCGGCAACTGGGCGTCGCCGGGATGCCACAGGAGCTCCGCCTCGATGTTGCCAAAAGGCTCTTCTTGGCGGACCCAGCGTTCGGCAATGGGGAGCAGCTCCCGCATTGCCCCTGGTCCGGCAAGCGGCACCGCCATTGCCTGAAGAAGGGTGCTCTTGCCGAGCCCGTTTTCGCCGAGTATCGTAGTCCAGTGTCGGATCTCGCCGTCGCCTTCGGTAAACTCAAGTTTGAGGTCTCGAAAACACTTGATGTTCCGGACGGTGATCTCGCTGAGATACATCGACGTTCTCCTGTGGCTGCCGCCGCGACGCTGGCTTCGAGGTTCCGGATCCGTTTGCCCTGTGTGGCCCGAGGCGCCCTGCGCGCGGGGTCAGGGGTCCTCTTCGTCGACGATACCCGAGTCGCTGGGCGGGATACGACGCACAAGAAGGACATCCAACCCCTAAGAGTGCTCTCGCGCAAGCGCCAATAAGAAATCAGCACGGACCGCCACCCTCGTCAGACTGAAGAAGTGCAGACCCTGCATGAAGCCACAACATTGGCAGAGAAGGAGACCTCGCCCTCTTGCCGTGCCCGGTGAGGCTCGCCTCGCGGTCCGCGAAGTTGGGCAACTGCTCGCGGGGGGGGGCGCACGCGCGGCCGAAGGAGACCACCTCCCGCTGGCCGGGCCAGAGGCGATCGCCCAGCATGGGCGGCAGGCGACAGGTGAACAGGCTGTGTACCGGGCGGCCTAGGGCGATTCTCGATGTGGCTTCCTTCCAACGGCGCACCGGGCGGCGTGCGTCGCCGCGTGCGGGAGAATACCCGAGCACCTTCAGAACGAGAGGCTCAGCTGGGCACCGCGCCGTTTCGGGAGGCGGCTGGGGCGACGGCGAGCCGAAATCGACCGCCAAGTGCGTGTGGATCTCCTTGGCGTCCCTGGTTCCCCAGTTGAAGAACGCCAGGTCCTCGCGGGTCATCCCGGCGGCCTTGGCGACGCTCTCGAGCGTCTCGCCGTCACGCATTCGGTGCTCCTCCACCGCCACGAGGCGCTTCACCTCGGACGCCGCCTGCTTCTCCTCCTCCGTCGCCTCGCGGATCTCCTCGGGTTTGCCCCAGCCGCACTCCACGACCGACGTCTCCAGCTTGGCCCCGTCCCTCGCCGCCTCGACCGCGTAGGACCCCGGCGCCACGCCGTTGAGCCGTTGAGCCGGATGAGCCCCTGTGAGTTCGTGGCGGCCTTGCTCGGCGCGTCTTCGGGCCCGGACACCTGCAGCGCGAGCCGGCCCACCCCCGAGCCGTCGTGGTCGAAAAGACCACCTGCAGCTCGAAGTACTTGTCCGGCGGCGCATAGGCCGGCTGGGGCGAAGGCGGGTCGAGCAGCGCCGGGGGCCTGTAGGGTCGCCGCTCGATTCTGTACGCCTTCACCGCGCCCGAGGCGAGGGCGCCCGCGAGCGACTGGGCGAGCCCGCGGTCGTCGCAGGTCGAGAGGTCTCCCGGCGCGCCCAGGCCCACGTTGCTCGACGCGAACGTTCGGAGCTCGAACCGATGCAGCGGGTCGATCATCAAGCCTTCGATGAGCCTCAGCGCCGCATCGGGCTTGGACCAGAGCTCGAGCTCCTAAAGCTCGTCGCCGAAGAACTTCACCTTCTCCGCCGCGAATTTGGAGCCGACGGTCGCAACGGAGATGAGCTCGATCCTCGTGCGCAAGCTGATGTGAATCGTCGCCCAGGCTGCCATATCCCCTCCGTCACCGAGGCGCCCAGCAGCGCGAAGGCTCCAGGCTGGGCCTCGCGGCTCGCCCTCGGCGAAGTCTCGTATTGCCAGGTCTCTCAATGTGCCGCGCGAGCGCAGCGCAGGGGACTTTAGCAAGGTTCTCCGCCGAGCGGGCTGGCCCGGACGCCGCGCGCGACCAACCCGAGCGCTTTCAGAACGAGAGGCTCAGCTGGAGCCCCGCGCCGCTTTGGGAGACGGAAGGGGCGACGGCGAGGGTCACGGCAGGCGGCGCTGCGGGCGTGGGCGCGCCGGGCGCCTCGAGCTTGCGCTGCAGCGAGTGATTGTACTCCTCGGTCAGGCGTCGGAATCTCGTCGGGTGCGACCGGGTGCGGGTCGACGAAAAGGCTGCCGATCATCGCGACCCCGCCCGCCACGATGGCGCCGATGCAGACGTTGCCGATGGTCTGCCTGCTTTCGTCGCTCAAGTTGGCGCCCTTGAGGAGGGCGACGCCAACCGTCAAAGAGCCGATTTCGAGCGCCAGGCCTCCCCACCCGAGTGTCGCACGGAGCGCGCTCCGGCTCTCGTACGCCTCGGCCAGATCCGGGCGGCCCACTTCCCGTAAAAACTCGCCCTCGTCCGTCTCCTTGAGGTACCGCCCGCGAGAGATCTGCGCCGAGGAGTGAATCTCGCCCCTGCCGTGCACGAGGACATCGCCCACGGTGAAGTACTTCGCGTCGTACTCGGCCCGAG
Source organism: uncultured delta proteobacterium (assembly GCA_963772225.1). GTDB lineage: Bacteria > Myxococcota > Myxococcia > Myxococcales > UBA5297 > CAVYWD01. The sequence goes on from CAVYWD010000005.1 coordinate 115,074, forward strand.
CCTCGGGGCTGAGCGCATCGAGCCCCTCGAGCCCGGCCGGCGCGCTCGAGCCCTTGCTCGCGACGGGCGGCGAGGCGACCGGCTGCAGCTCCGACCAGGTCACCTTGCGGACCTCGCCGGCCGCGACGGCGACGCGCGCGGAGAACGCCTGCGTGCCCTTCCAAGCGCGCACCGCGTATTCGCCAGCGGCCAAGGCCACGCGCCGCGCCCCGCCTTCGCCCAGCTCCGCGAGCACTTGGTCGCGGCGGACGAACAGGATCAGCGCGCGCTGAATGCCTTCCGGGAGCTCCAGCGCGCCCGAGGGCGCCGACACCTCGGTGAGCACCAGCTCGCCCTTGCCGGCCAGGCGGTAATCGTAGGCCGGGTGCTGCCGGAGGCCTGCGGAGGCCGTCGCGGCGAGGGTGTGATCGAACGCGTAGCGGTACGCCTCGGAGAGCGTGACTCGCCCGTCGCCCGAGGTGTCGGCGGCGCCGCGCAGCCCGGAGACGAGGTGGTGGGTGAAGAACGAGCCGCGGATCTCGCGCGACTCGAGCGCCAGCTCGTCCGCGGCGCTGGAGGTGAGCATGGCCTCGCCGGTCGCGTCGAGCTGGTCGGTGAGCTTGATCTCGAAGGGCGGCGCTCGGGTCCCGCCCTTGCTGCTCACCAGCGCGCCGCTCTTGCAGCCGTCGACGACCACCACCCGCACGTCCGCGCGAGCCCCCTCGAGCCAGGCGCGCAGCTCGGCGTATGCGATCCGGTCGGGCCCGAGCTCCAGCGCCTCCGCGTCGGAGTGGCCGGAGTAGTAGAAGAGCAGGACGCTGCGGTCCTCCGGGGTCCGCCGGAAGTCGGCCACCTTCTGCGCGGCGCGGTCGACGGCGTCTTTGAGCTCCGCCTTGCCGCGGCCCTTCAGCAAGAACAGGTCTTCGGCGCGGACGTCGCCGAGCTGCGCGAGGACGTCGGCGACCTTGGCGGCATCGTCCTCGGCGAAGTGCAGCGGCTGCTCGGCCGGGCCGCCGACGTTGTTTCCGACGACCACCGCCACCCTCCGGGTCTCGGCGAGCGCGGGCGACCCCAGGGCGAGGCTCGCTCCGATGAGACAGAGCGCCGGGGCGAGGCGAGAGGCGCGTGACATGGGGTTCTCCGCGAAAAAGAGTTGGGTTTCGCATCCCTCAACGCCGGGCCGCGCCGGGATGGCCAATCTATTCTCCGGGAGGAGCGAGCTTCTCGAGCAGGACCGACGCCTGTGGAAACGGCACCGGGAGCCGGCGCGTGCGCCGGATGGCCTCGGCGCCGGAGGCACCGAGCGCCCGCAAGGCCTCGGCGATCTGTGCCGAGTCCAGGGGGCGGTCGGAGAAGATGGCGAAGACTCGCTCTGGCCCGGGTGCGTCGTCGAGGACGATGCTGTCGGGGAGGAGCTCGATGGGCCCGGCGTCGGGGGCTAGGCGGGTGCTCGGAAGATAGAGGTTCGCCTGGCCGCGGCCGTCGATCGACGCGACGAGCGCGAAGGCCGCCCCGCCGGCCTCGACCCCGAAGCGGATCTGGTCGCCGGGGCGAAGGCGGGCGCCGTCCTCCACGGGAAAGACGCGCCCTTCCCGGCGTCCGAAGATCTTGAGCACGCCGGCTCCCTTGGCCTGGTACGCGGGCGCGCGCTCGGGGAGCGCCAGGGCGACGACCGCCAGCGCCGCCGCGGCGCCCGCCGCGAGGCCGAGCGCGGAAAGAAGGCTTCGCCACCGGCGCCGCACCGAAAGGCGCAGCTCGAGGGCCGGGAGCGTGCGCGGTAGCACGGTTTGGGCGAAGCGCCGCCGCGCCTCGCGGGCGCCTTCGAGCTCCGCGCGGCAGCGCGCGCAGGTGCGGGCGTGCGCTTCAACGAAGCGGCGCTCCTCCTCTGCCGCCTTTCCCAACAGGATCCGGGCGAGCAGCAGATCGGACGGGTGGCCGAGGGAATTCTTCATGACATCCTCCGGGCGATCTTGCGGGCCCGCTCCTGAAAGACGGCGAGCCGGTTGGCGACGGTGCACCGGGAGATCCCGAGCAGGCGGGCGGCCTCGACGTGGTCCAGGCCGTCGACGTAGTGGGCCCAGGCCACGGCGCGCAGCTTCGCGTCCACGCGCTCGAGGATGCGCCGCGCGAGATCGCGATCGGCGAGGAGCTCTTCGAGGGAGGAGCCCTCGGGCACCTCGGGCAGCTCGTCTCGCGGCTCGGCGCCTCGCCGGCGGTTGCGGACCTCGTTGAGACAGTAATTGGTCGCGATACGCCATATCCATCGAAGCGCCTCGTTCGCGTCAGGCGCGCGATTCAGGTGTCGATGAACTCGCACGAATGTCTCTTGGGTCGCGTCCTCGGCGGCGGCCTCATCTGCGAGCAGCCTCAGACAGCGCCAGTAGATGGCCGGGCCATATTCTCGATACAAGGCGATGAAGCGGTCCGTGGTCACGGCTGGATGAACCCCGAGGAGGCAGCGAGTGGCAAAAGAATTTCGCGCGGGGCTCTTGTTGCCGTGGTTGAAAGGGGAGCGCGCCGCGCAGCCATTGTGCTCCAGAAGCCGACTGGCCGCTGGTTGCACTTCGCGGTCGCGTGGGGCCTGGGCTTCAGGCCGAAACCCGGACTCGATAGGCCTGGGAGCAGCTTTCCCGAGGATGGCTCGGGAGGTGGCGCCGTGGTTCTGAGTAAGAGTCGACCGCCGTCAGGCTATCTCGGCGTCTTCCGGAACCTGCCCGCCGAGAATGGGTGCTCTGCGCTGCAGTTCCCAAGCGTTATCCCCTTGGGGCTCAGCTCCTTGACATCGTACTCGCAGCGTACGGAGGAAGACTCTTTCCCGTTCGAATCTGATTGATTCACGGCGTGCTCGTGGCGAACCTGTTCGCTGGTACCGCTCTGTTCGTGAGCGCGCTGGCGCCGCGCGCGCTGCTGGTTGGCGCCGAAGCATTTGCGCTCACGTTCGCCGGCGCAGTCCTCGTGGGCTGCAGCCAATCGATCTGGCAGCGCAAGGTGCCGCTCGGCGTGCAGGGGCAGCTGCGGACTTCGAGGGCGGCCGGGTTGATTCCGGGGCGCCAAGGACAATGAGCGGCCTTCTCGCCTGAGGCTCATTGCTCCGGCCGCCTTGCACTGAACGAGACTGATGCACTCCGTGGCGCCCGGCTGCGCGAGCAAGTGCCAAACAGGTCTTCCAAGTGAGCCCCTGTCTGCGCCGCAGACGCCGTCTCGCGTCGATGGCCTAGCACCGCCTAACACGAAAGTAAGTACCCGCGCTTCGGATACCCGATGGTCCGCACCCGCACCACATGCGTCGTCCGCGTCGGCAGCCTCTCCGCCCTCCAATCCCTCGGCACGTAGAGGAGCCCCGGTGCATCGCCATCGCTGAACACGAAAGTCTTCCCATCCGCGCTCTTCTTCGTGCAGCCGACATCGACCACCAAGTGCGTGTCGATCTCCTTCGCGTCCTTGGTTCCCCAATTGAAGAACGCCAGGTCCTCCCGCGTCATCCCGGCGCCCTTGGCGATGCTCTCCAGCGTCTCGCCCTCGCGCACGCGGTGCTCCTCCACCGCCACCAGGTGCTTCACCTTGGACGCCGCGCGCTTCTCCTCGTCGGTCGCCTCGCGGATCTCCTCGGGCTTCCCCCAGCCGCACCAGCCCTTTCAAGGTGCGTTCTTTCTCTTTGTTTTCCGCAGTGCTAGCAAGCGAGCAGTGGAAACATGAGGGTGTCTTCGGTTGAAGGTTCTCGGTTGCCGCGGCTTCTTTGGACCACGTGGATGTCGACGGAACTTCAGCAAGTCAACTTCTCCAGCGAGGTCGACAAGCACCTTGGCGACCTCGCTGGTTGGGGCTGCCTGGAATACTCGCCACGCTTTGGGCGGGATCGCGATCTCCATGCCTCGCCGGGTGCCGGCGATTTCGTCGGCCAGGTAATAGGCCGATACCTCTTCTTGGATCTTTTCGGCTCCGTGCTCGGCGCGCAAGGCGGCCTTGATGACCGAGAGAACGTTGTAGGCGACCAAGGCCACACAGAACGCGAAGAGCGCTGCCTTCGGATAGCCCAACGTATTGAGCTCGCCTTCCAGGGTTGCCTCCAGCTCCTGAAATGCCAACTCGATGCCCCACCGCTTTCGGTAGACAGCGCCGACGGTTGTGCCGAGAGTATCTGGTGGGAGATTCGTCAGGATGTGAAGTTCCCGGTCGCCATCACGCGTCGCCTTCTGAAGCTTCAGGGTAATACGGCGGGCGAGGAGCGAGTTCCCGGTGTCATCCCTCAGCTTCACCTCCTGTTCCCAAACCTCGGCGCCGTCGATGGTGCCGCAGCGACGAAGACGGCTGATCGGTTTCCACGGCACATTGATGCGGTGGTGCCTGACGATGAAGAGCCCCTCTCGACGGGCGATGCCGAAGAGCAGGGCGCAGGTGCAGAAGTTGCGGTCAGCGATCCACACGTCCCTCGGCGCGACCTTCGCCAACACCGCTTCAGTGAGCGAGCGCTCCTGGGCGTGGCCATCCTCGCAAGGGATCACATCGGTTACTTGCAGGAGGCGCGGATCCAGCACGACCAATGCAAACCCTGGCAGCGGGCCCGCTGCGGTCTTGCGCAGCTCGGAAATCCGATGCTCCGTGGCCGCCAGGTGATTCCCGTCGAGGATCCGAGCTCGATACCCTGGAAGGAGTTCCGGAAGCGATGCCTTCATGCTTTCGATCAACGGAACAGTGCGACCGGCGACGTGCTTGACCAATGCCGCACCGACCCCCGGCTCGATTCCGTCGACCTTGTTGTACAGCGACTGTACCGAGACCTCAATTCGGCGCCGATTGGCTTGATAGGCGGCGTGAAGCGACGGCCGGATGCGGTGAACCACGAGGCTCATCAAGTCGACGACTGTGGAGAACAGCAGCGTCCGCGTGTATTGCGTTTCAGCGCTCGCGCCAAACACGGCATCAACATCTTCGGAGCGCAGCGCATGCTCGAGTGTCCCACGCGCCATCACGCTAATCGGGCTCTGTTCAATGAACGGAGCGAACACCTTGCCAAGAATCATGCGTTGGCCTTTCGACGGGCGCCCCGGTTTGGACGCGCCCAGGAGAGGCCAGATCCATGGCAGATTCTCAGGACCCGCACAATAGAGTCGAAATCCCGCAGCAACACCAACTACTTACGACCTTTAAAGGGCTGCCCCAGCCGCACTCCACGACCGAGGCCTCGAGCTTCGCGCCGTTCCAGGCAGACGCGACCGCGTAGGATCCGGGCTCCAGGCCGTTCAGCCGGATGAGCCCCTGCGAATTCGTGGTGGCCTTGCTCGGGGCGTCGTCGGACCCCGTGACCTGAAGTCCGAGGCGCGCGACGCCCGAGCCGTCGTGCTCGAACACCACCTGCAGCTCGAAGTATTTGGCCGGCGGCGCATAGCTCGGCCCCGGCGGCGGCGGGTCGACCAGCGCCGGAGGCGTGTGCGGCCGCTGCGTGACGCGGTACGCCTTCACCTGGCCGGACGCGAGGGCCCCGGCCAGCAGCTCAGCGAGCCGGCCGTCGTCGCAGCGCGAAGGGTCGTGCCGGACGCCCAGGCCCACCTCTCTCTCCGCGAAGGTCCGGAGCTGGCGGGAGTGCCCCGGGTCAATCAGGAGCCCGCGGACGAGGCGGAGCGCTTCGTCGGGCTTCGCCCAGAAATCCAGCTCCTCGACCTCGTCGCCGAAGAACGACACCTTCTGGGCCGCCTGCCGAGCGCCGACGCTCGCGATGGAGACGAGCTCGATTCGCGTGCGAAAGCTCAGGTGGAACGTGGTCCAAGCGGTCATGTCCCCTCCTACGCCGTGGTGCCCCGCGCGCGAGGCGGGCCCCCTCTGGCGCGGCGCGCCGAGTGTAGCAACGTTTCCAAGGGCCAGGGTCAACCCGAGCGAAACAGGCCGCCGAAAGCGCGGGCCGTCGCGCCGGAATCACCGCAATCCGTCGGCGATCCGGCCCAGGAGCTCGTAGAACTCGTCGTCTCCGAACCCGGCGCCGCTGTGGAGCAGGCCCGACTCGAGCACCGCGCCTTCGACGAGCGCGTCCTCAAGGTCGTAATGCCCCAGGAGGTCCAGGTGGTCGGCGACCACGAACGCGCCGAATTGCGACTGGTCCCGCGGGTCCCAAAGCTGCCGCGCGCTGTTGACCACGCCATCGCTCAGGCGCGCGTCGATGGAGCGCGGCAGCGCGCTCACCGCGCTTCGGATTATCGCGCCGGGGCGGACCATCCACTCGGCGAGCGAGCGCGCCGCCGCGTCCATGGGCCCGACGGCGAGGGTTCTCTCGTCCGCGGTGAGGGCGCAGAGCTCGCGATAGAAAGCCTCGCTCGGCCGCCCGGTCGGCCTGGGCTCAGCCCCGGCGACGAAGCAGGTGACCCGGACGCCCGGCGTGAGGGCCGCCCTGCGACGCACCTCTTCCATCCGCTCGGGTCGCAGGTCCTCGATGAGCCGCCGGTTCCGAGCCACCTGCGCGACGAATCGCAAGAGGTCGAAAGGGTGGGCGGTCGCGAGGCCGGCGGCCTCCGGCATTCCGCGTATGCTTCCGAGGAGCCGCGCCGCGGTCGGCGCTTGCGAGAGCGCCGCCATGGGGTCGGCGAGTGGGTCCTCCAGCGCCATCGCCAGCGGGCTCGCCGCGAGGCCGGTGCCGTGGTGGGGCGCGGCGAGCGTCGTCACCGAGGCGAGCTTGTCGCGGAAGGTCGCGTCTTCGCGCTCCCACGGCTCGCCCGACAGACGCGCTCGGCAGGCGAGGAGCACCGCGTCCACGCCGCCGCTGCTGTGGCCCACCAGGTGAAGCCGCTCGACGCCGCGCAGGCGCTCGCCCAAAAGCCTTCGCAGATAGGCGCCGAGGTGGCGCTGGCGCTTTTCCAGCCCGCTCGTCGGCGGCGCCGCGCAGGGGATGACCGGGACCTTCGTGCCGCGCCGCTCCTCGAGCGCCGCCCGCAGCCCGGCGATCATTCGCGGGTCGAAGTAATAGAGGGTGCCGAACCGGGCGAAACCCAGAAATCCGGGCACCAATACAACGACCTCTCGATACTCCGGCGCGGCCATGGCGCGGCCTTTCGCAGGGTGGAAGCTTCCGGGTCATGCCCGAAGGCCGCGGCGCGCGCAGCGGTTTCGCGAGGCTCTCGCTCGCTTTGTGGTCGCCGCGACGCTTTCGGCGAGGCGCCCGGCTCGCTGTAGCGCTCTCATGCACACCTTTGGCATTCAAATAACGCCCGTATAGGCGGTCGCTTCTCCGGATAGGCCCATCCGAGCCAGCTGCGCAGATGAGGAATGCGGTTTCATACGCCACCATCCTCGACGGCGTTGGCCACGCCGAGGATGCGCCAAGGCATTCAGCGGCCGTCGCGAGGCGGGCGCATCCAAATCCGGAAGCCGTCCACCTCCGCCGCGAGCGCGAACCCGCGGCTCGGCAAAGAGGCGAGGGCGGCTTCGCGCTCCTCGGCGCTGGAGTGCCAGCGGTGGTCTCCGACCGACTCGTCCACCGCGACGACGTCGGCGCGGTCCAGGCCCTCAGGGAAGTGGAACAGGCCGAACCGGTGCGCGGCGTGCGTCGCGCTCGCCGAGTCCGCCGACACGGCGGCCTGGGGCGGCAGCTCGGAGAGGAGCTTCGCCATGGCCGCGTGGCGAGGCGTCACCGGCGTGCGCCAGAGCCGCGAAAGCTCTGGCCGGCCCGCCTGCGCGAGCGCGCACAGCCCCATCGCGAGCCCCAGCAGGCGCCGCCGGGACGGCCAGCGGCGCGCGATGGCGCCGGCGCCCGCCGCGCTCGCCGCCGCGATGAAAGCCATGGTCTCGGCGTGGTACTGGAAGCTGGTGTTGTGCATCGGCGGGTAGTCGGCCATGGCGTTGACGAGCCAGTTGGGCAGGGACGCCGCCAGCGCCGCGGGCGCGCCGAGCCCCGCGAAGCCGTAGGGGAGCAACTGGCGCAGCAGGCCCTCGAGCTTGACGGTGGGCCAGACCAGCCGCTCGAGCACCTCCCAGGGGCGAAGCAGCGGCGCGAGCAGCACCTGCGAGAGGCCGGAGCCGAGCGCCGCGTACCTTCCGGTATAGGCCGTGGCGCGCCCCGCGAAGTGGGGCATGAGGACCCCGACGTCGACGGCGAAGACCACCGCGCCGGCCAGGGCCAGGGCCGCCGCCGGCCGAAAGGCGCGCAGCGCGAGACCCGCGTAGAGGCCAAGCCCGACGAGCGCCAGGGCGCTCGACTCCTTGCACGAGGCGACGAGCGCGGCCAAGGCGGCGAGGGCGGCCCATCGCTTCTCGTGGAGGGCCCAAACGGCGCCGAGCAGCGCCGGGGCGGCGAGGGACTCGGGGTGAAAGTCGTAGAGCGCGAGGTTTCGCACCGGGGCGGCCGCGAGCCAGGCCAGCGGGAAGAGCGCCGCCAGTGCGCCGCCGCCCAGGGACTTTCGCGCCAGGGCGAAGAGCGGGAAGGCGCCCAGCGCGAGCGCCGCCGCTTGGGCCGCGACCAGCGCGCGCGGATCCGGCGCGACCCAATAGAGCGGCGCGAACAGCGCCAGCGCCGGGGAGAAATGGTCGCCGAGCAGCGCGATGTCGCCCTTGAGCGACGAGAAGAGGAATCGGCCGTGGGTCGTCGCCCAGATGGCCTGGTCGAAGATGGCGAGGTCGTAGGCCCGAGCCTGGAAGGCGTCGTAGCGCCGGGCGGCGGCCGCGCCGACCAGGGCGGTAAAGCCCAGGGCGAACAGCGCCAGCGCGCGCGCGTCGAGGCGCCGGAGCAGCCGCGCGGCCGCGCCCAGGGGCCAGACCTCGTCTGCCGAAATGCCCGCGCGCGACGCGAGCGCCAGCGCCGCAGCCAAAAGGACCGCGAGCAGCCCCGACTCGTGCGCCGGCGGCTCCGGGAGTCCGAGCGGGGCCCAAAGCCCGGCCGCGCAGGCGAGCGCCGCCGCGGTCAGGGCAAAGAGTGCTCCACGCAAGAGGGCGCGCGGGCCCGGGCGGAGTTCCATGAGGGCGGCGAGGTTAGGGGGCGCCTCCTTTTTGCGCAAGCGAACGGCCTGGTCATTCGAGGTCGGCGCGCCGAGCTGGGCCCAGCGCCGGAGCGGCGGTTTGCCAGACCGTCGCGGCGAGGACGACGGCGCCGCCGACGAGCGCCCAGGGCCCCGGCCGCTCGCCAGTGAAGGCGAAGGTCCAGACCGGGTTCAGGACCGGCTCGAGCAGCACGAGGAGCGACGCCTCCAGGGCCTTGGTGCGCGCGATGCCGCGGGCGAACAAGAGGTACGCGACGCCCAGCTGGAAGACGCCCAGGTAGGCGACGAAGGCGAGGTCGCCGGCGCTCGGCGCGGGCCCGCGGCCCCACATCGGCGCGGCGACCGCCGCCGCGAGGAGGTTGCCGAAGACCAGCGCCGCCGGGGCGTCCTCGCGCGCGCCGCGCAGGCCGGCGATGCACAGCGCGAAGGTGAGCCCGCTGCACAGGGCCAAAAGGTTCCCGGTGAGCTGCCCGGGCGAGAGCTGGTCGAGGAAGAAGAGCGAGAGCCCCGCGCCGTAGACGGGGATGGCGAAGAGCTCGCCGCGCGCCGCGCGCTCGCCGAGCAGGACGGGCGAGAGCAGCAGGACCCAGAGCGGCGCGCTGTCCTGAATGAAGATGGCGTTGGCCGAGGTGGTGAGCTTGTTCGCGAGGGAGAAGAGGACCACCGTGCCGGCGTAGCCGACCACCGCCACCGCCATGCGGCGGCTCGGGCGGCGCCGGGCCTCGGGGAGCGCGAGCCACAGGAAGGCGCCGGCGACCAGCGAGCGGCCCCCCGCGATCTGCCAGGCCGAGAGGCTGCACAGCTTCATGGCCGCGCCCGCGGTCGACCAGAGCGCCGCGGCGCCGAGGAGGTAGAGCCGGCTTCGGAGCATGAGGCAGGGTAACAGAAGTGGCGCCCACCTCGCGCCCCGGGGCCCTTTGGTCAGGAGGCGGAGCTCGGAAAGGCCTGGATTCAGCCTCGCTTCGTGCGCAGGGCTTTTAAATGGGTCACCGCTTTGCTCCGGGAAAAGGCTTTGTATTCTTTCGACTCCACCGCGAACAAGGCGAGCTTGCCCTGGGCGTTGCAATGAATGCCCCAGCCGTAGCGCTTGCCGAGCGCCGAGGCGCGCAGGCACGGCTGGCCCTTGGAGAAGAATGTCTTGCGCTCGGCGGTCCAGGCCGAGCGAGGGATGGACTGGCGCTTGGCGAATACCTGGAAGAGAACGTCCGCCTGAGTGTACCGGTACGGGCCTCCGGAGATCATTTCGAATTGGAGGGCGGGGACCGACGGGCTCTCGGGTTTCGAGGCGGGCACCTCGGCAGCCGAGGCCGGGCAATCCTCGGCCACCTCGATGAAGGTGTCGTAGTAGTTCATGTCCTTCATTCAAAACTCCCGCGGCGCCCGAAGCATCGGGTCCTCAGGTTCTCTATCCGGGTCGGCCGGGCGTCGCCAGCGACCGGGTGTGGCGTGAGCCACTCGGCCCCGCGGACGCCGGGGGTCTGCGGCCGCGCGTTCGCCAGGGGGTGCCCGTCTGTGTAGAGTCGACGGCACCCATCGCTCGGAGGACGAAACGTGCTCACCGCCGTGGACATGAAGGTCGCGCTGGTCGCCTGTGGAGCCTCGCTCCTGCTGCTCGCCGGGTGCAGCGCCTCGAGCACGTCGACCGACGCCGGAGCATTGGCCTGCTACACCCTGCCCGGCTTCAGCGACTGCGCCCTGCGCTGTATCGCCGCCGACCTCGCGGTGATCGGCGCGTCAGGGCAATGCGCCGAGCGCGCCTGCGCCTGCGGTTTCGGCACCGTCGACCTCGCCTTCGGCTGCGGCACCGACGCCGACTGCCAGATGGTCGCCGCCGATTGCTGCGGATGCCAGGAGGGCGGCACCAGCGTGGCGGTGCTCACGGCAAACGCGAGCCAGTGGGTGTCGGACGTGAAGTCCAATTGCGGCGGGGGCGGGGCGAATGTCACCTTCTGCCCAACCGCCTATCTGTGCGGCCAGGCGAAGGCGCTCTGCCGAGGCGGGCGCTGCGTGGCGACAACGGGCGCGGACGCGGGAACATAGTCCCTTCGCGAGGAAATTTTGCGCAGGATGGCAAAGACTCAAAGGCTTTCCCCGGGCCTTAAGGGACTGCAGTACCCGGAGCCTGGGGTCAGGAGTCTGGAGCCTAAGGCAACCCTCATTGGTTCCGGCTCGGCCGGTTGAACGAAGCAGCCTGCGGCGGCAGCTGGGGAGGTGAATCGGGTCTGGGACGTCGACGCTTGACGTGGACGTGGACGTGGACGTCGACGCTTGACGTGGACGGCGACGGCGACGGCGACGGCGACGTGGCCGTGGGCGGTCGTGTCGGAAATCAGCGACAGAGCTTGGTCAGCATGGCGACGATGCGCTCAAGCAGCTCGCAGCCTCCCCGATGTGCGGCAGCGTCGATGACCTTGAGCACGAGCAGGGCACCGGCGGCGGCGCACTCCATCGCCGAACCGCGGGCGATGGCGTAGGTACGAGCTGCGTCTGCTTGTCCTGTCCGTCCAGCTGCTTCGGCGATGTTCGAGGGGATCGAACTGGCTGCTCGCCGAAGCTGGTCCAAGAGTGCGGAGTTCCCTCGAGGTGCATCGGATGAAAGCTGCGAAGCCAAGGCAAGAAGCTCGATGGCTCGCTGGTAGACATCCATCTTCTGGAAGCTGAGCATTCTGATCGCTTAGCAAGCGGGTGCGGCCACTCCAGAGTGCGGGGATTCCCCTGTCACTACGCGGACATGGCCGCTCCGGGGATAGTCGAATGGGGTCAACTTGGGGTACCTATTGCCTTGCGAGAAGCATAGGTGCCACCCAAGGAGACCCCGATGTCGATGAAAGCATGTCCGAGCGGCGAGGCCAAGTCCCTGATCCAGACGGTGAGCGCGGACTCGTTTGCGGCCTCGAGAGCGCAGCTCGAACAGATTGTGGTCAAGCTCGAGGGGCCTGACTTCCAGGACGCGACCCATAGCGTTCTCGAGAGCTGGCTCGAGGTCGAGGGCCGGGATCTTATACGTCGGCTGATGCAGGACCACTTGGCATTGCGAGCGGCGAGGGAGCCCAAGCGGCCGGCAGTTGTCGGCAGCGAGGGGACCTCGCGCAAGGAGGCGGTCGAGGGCGAGACGCGGCAGCTCGACACGATCTTCGGCGGCGTTGACGTCAAGCGATTCGCCTACCGCGCTCCGCGCAAGGGGGTGGGCAACCTGATGCCCCTCGATCTCGAGCTGAACCTGCCCGCGGGGCAATTCTCGTTCGGGCTGCAGCGGCGGGCGGCAACAGAGATCGCCAGGTCCTCGTTCGAGAGCACGCGCGAGACGATCGAGCAGCAGACCGGCGTTGTGATGAGCAAAGGGCAGCTCGAGGAAATGGTCTCGGAGATGGCCGCGGACTTCGACCTGTTCTATTGCTTGGGCAGCAAGCAGGCCGAGGCGGGTCTGGCGGCTGTCTTCGGGCCGGAAGACGGAATCAAGTCGCCCGCAGGACTCGACCGCTCGAAGCTCTTGATCATCACCACGGATGGCAAAGGCGTCCGAGTGGTGGAGAGGGACCTTCGCGAGGCGACGCGCCAGGCTGCGCAGAAGCGCAGGGAACAGAATGAGAAGACCGACCCGCTCCCGGAGGTAAAAGAGGTCAAGCTCTACCGGCGTCGAATGGCTCAAGTCTGCGCCGTGTACACCGTTGCTCCCTTCCGCCGAGAGCCGGAAGAGATCATCCGCGAGATGAGGCATCTGCAGCCGGCCAAGGAGAAGAACTCCCGGCCCAGGCCCGAGCAGAAGCGAACCTGGGCGAGCGTGGAGGCCGACGCAGCGCAGACCATCCGGCAGGCGTTCGAGGAGGCTTTGCGGCGCGATCCCAAGCAGGAAATGCGCTGGGTGGTGGTTGTGGATGGCAACCCGGACCAACTGCGTATCATTCGGCGCTTGGCGAAGAAGATGGGAGTGAAGGTCACGCTCGTGCTCGACTTCATCCACGCTGCCGGCTACGTGTGGAAAGCGTCCTACTGCTTTCACCCAAAAGGCTCCGGCGCGGCACGTCAGTGGGTCGACGAAAGACTGCTCGCAATTCTCCAGGGCAAAGCCAGCGATGTGGCCGCAGGCATTCGCCGCTCGGCGACACTTTCGGGTCTCTCCCAGACCAAGCGCGAACCTGTTGATTCGTGCTGCGATTACATCTTGGCCCGCGCCGATATGATGCGCTACGACGAGTTCCTCGCTGACGGCCTGCCCATCGCCAGCGGCGTCATCGAGGGCGCCTGCCGCCACTTGCTGCAGGACCGCCTCGACCTCTCCGGAGCCACCTGGACCGTCCGGAACGCAGAAGCGGTTCTCAAGCTTCGGGCCCTCAAGACAAGCGGCGACTTCGACGACTACTGGGCCTTTCATGAGCAGGAGGATCTCCGACGCAACCATCTTTCGCGCTTCAAGGATGACAGGCTCCCGCCCGCGCCCTCCCAGGGAAAGACGCCTGCTCTTCGCGTGATCCGGTGACCCCGTTCTCGCACTCCAGAGTGGCCGCACCCTTAGCAAGCACCGCCGACACGACCGCCCACGGCCACGTCGCCGTCGCCGTCGCCGACCACGCCCACGTCGAGCGCCCACGTCAACGTGCGTGCCCGGGGAGGCGGTATGCTCGGCGGCGCTGGCATGCGGAGGAATCGACGCTCTCTGACCCCTCGCTCTCCAGCAGCGGGGGAGCCTGAGGACACTCTGCCGATGGGTTCTCTGTCCCTCGTGAATCCCGAGCCGAGATCCGCTCTCGCACCTCCTGAGGCAAGAAACGATGGGAGTCGTGGAACCGGCCCTGTGGCCTTCGAGAATCGCCGCAGCGGTTCTTGTGTGCCCGCAGGCCAAAGCAGTTGGCCGAGAAGCCCTTCTAGCTAGAAGAGCTCGGGCCGGCTCGGCGCCCCATCCACCCCTGAGAACGGCTTCGTTCAACTCGACGTTTGCGCGGCGCGCTACGATGCGAGCGCCGTGCTCGCGTCCACCGCGCTGCGCAAACGCAAAGGCTCGCCTGTTTGGGTGGCCGACGCCGAAGGGGGCGGCGGAAAATGGGCTCTCCCGGTTCTCCCTTGGCCGGCCAGCCAAAGGGCCCGGTGGGCGGCAATGCCTGCCGCACTCGGCTCCGAATCGCTCGAACCGCGGTTGCCGCCCGAGTCCCTGGGCCACACGATTACGTCGGCTTTTACTCGTGGGGGGCAGGCACCTCGAGGGAGCAGAGGGCGCTCGGGCCCCGTGTCTGCGAATTCTCTTAGGTCCGAGCGAAGGGGTGGAGCGCCGCAGCGCTCGTGCACGTCGGCAGCAGTGGTTCTCGCGCGTGAGTGTTCGCGAGAGGGAGGAATACCGTGACCAAGTGGATAATCGCCAGCCTCGCCGCTGGGGTAATGAGCCTGGGAAGCCTGGCGCTCGCGCAGAGCGACACCTCGAGCAGCAGCGGTAGCGGCAGCCAGCAAATGCCGCCCGGGTCGACCTCGAAGACCTACCAGAAAGGCACGACGACGCCGTCGCAGCACCTGAGGACGTTCTCTCTGAAAGTGAAGGACGTGGACCAAACCAACCACGTGGTCGACTTTCAGGCGAAGGTGAAGCCCGAGGCCAACATCATGGAGAACGGGCAGGCCATCAAGCTGGACCAGCTCAAGCCGGGCGACGAAGTGCACGCGTCATTCGATCCGACGACGAACGAAGTCGTGCGACTCGAGGTGATCAAGGCTCCGCGGCAGCAGGAGGGGCAACAGCAGCAGCAGCAGCAGTAGTCCCTTCGGCGCGAACTCTTGTGCAGGCTGGCAAAGAAAGACTCCAGGCTCCAGACCCAAGGCTCCAGGGAATGCAGTTCCTGAAGTCTGGGGTCTGGAGCCTGGAGCCTAAGGCAACCCTCTTTGGCTCCGGCTCGGCCGGGTTAGGGCGGCCCGCGCCAGCCACGTTCGCCGGGCTCTTGAGGGCCCGGCGGGCGGCGCCGGCTCACCGACCCGCCGCGACCCCGTCGATGGACGGCAGCTCGGACAGGTTCGGCTGCAGGACGATCTCGATTCGCCGATTGAGGGCCCGTTTCTCGGTGCTCTCGTTGGGCGCTACCGGGTCGAACTCGCCGTAGCCCGCGGCCGCGAGGACCTGAGGTTTCATTCCATGGGCGACGAGAAACTTCGTCACCTGAACGGCGCGGGCCGTGGACAGCTCCCAATTCGAGGGGAACTGCGCGGTGTGAATGGGCACGTCGTCGGTGTGGCCCGCGACCGAGAATCGCCGGTTCTCGAGCGTGGAGAGGACCTGGGCCACCTGGGCGAGCGCGACTTGTGCCTCCTTCTTGACGTCGGTCCGACCGGAGTCGAACAAGACGTCGTTGGGCATGGCGATGAGCATCCGCCCGTCGCGGATGACGACCTTGAGCTGGCCCGCGTCGATCATCGACCTCAGGCGATGGACCAGGCTGCGGAAGGTGGCGGCCATGGCCTCGGCCGTGGCCTTTTGCTTTCGAAGCTCGTCGAGGCGCGCCTTGCTGTCGTCGAGGGCGGCGTTGAGCTGCCCTTTCTCGCTCATCAGGCGGTCCACGTTCTGCCCCAGCCTTTCCAGCCGCCGCTTGAGCTCGCCGACGAGGACGGTGTTGTCGTCGAGGTTCTTGCGCAGCAGGTCGCGCTCCGCGACGGAGTCCTTGAGGCCGGCTTCCGTCTCCTTGAGCTGCTTCTCCTGAGCTGAGACGGTCGCCTCGAGGTTGGCGACCTGGCTCTGGAGGTCCTTCTCCCGAGCGGCGGCCGCCTCGTCGCGCTGGTGCTGCACCCCCTGCAGCTCCTGGACCTTGCGGTTGTACGTCCCGGTCGAGACGCATCCCGCGGCCGAAAGGAGACCGAGTGGGGATAGACCGATGAGCGCGATCAGCAAAGGCCTCTTCATGGCTTGAATTCTCCTGGAGTCGAAGCTCGGAAAGGCAGGGCGCCAACCCCGCATCCGAGGGTTGGGTTAATGCGTGCCGTCCTGCGCCTTCAATCCCGCGCGGCGATTCTGGGCCCAGCAGGGCTCGTTGTGCTCGGCGCACAGAGGCTTCTCGAACCCGTAGCTGATGGTCTTGAGCTGGGCGTTGGAGACGCCCAGCGCCTCGAGGTAGCGCTCCACTTGCGAGGCGCGCTTGGCGCCGAGCTGCAGGTTGTACTCCTCGGTGCCGCGCTCGTCGGCATTGCCCTCGACCGTGATGTGCAGCTTCTGGTCTGCGCGCAGGCACCGCGCGACGCGCATCAGCGGCGGCCGGTCCTCGGACTTGAGGCTCCAGGCGTCGAAGTCGAAGTGCACGCGGACGAGGCTGCACTCGGCGAGCTCGACCTCGGAGGTGATCGCGACGCATCGGTTGCGGATGCAGAGCGCCTTGGCGTCACAGCCGTCGTCGTTTGCGCAGGTCCGCTCGGAGGGGGGCGCCGGCTCAGCCTGTTTCGCCGGCGCGGCGGGCGCTGAGGCAACGGGCTCCTTTGCCGCGGCGGCGGGAGGCGTGTGCGCGCAGGCGGGGACCAGCGACAGAGAGAGGACGGACATCAGCGCGATCATCGCTCGCACGACAGACCTCCATGTTTCGGCGGAAGGGAGCCGAAGGTAGTTGTGACACAAAGTGATGGACGAAGACGACGCGCCCGCTATTCATCGGCTCCGGCTGAGAGGCCCAGAGGCTGTGTAACAGCGCGAGAAGACAACGCAAACTGTGACAGTGCTCGACCGCGCTCGTCCTGGAGCAGCTCGATCGAGCGTCGGGAGATCCTCAAGAGCTTTGACCACAAACCGGAATGCCGCTACTCTTCGCGGCTCGGAGCTGCGTCAGGCGCGTGGGCTGAACGCCACTGAGGTCTCGACCGTGAAGGAACCGATAAAAAACGCGGACGATGGGCTGGGGGAGACGCTGGAGTTCATGCGGCTGCTCTGGTCGGTGGACCATGCCCTGCAGCGAACGTCGAAGCAGATGGACCGGACGCTCGGGGTGACGGGGCCGCAGCGGCTGGTCATCCGCGTCTTGGGGAAGCGGCCAGGCCTCTCGGCGGGCGAGCTGGCGCACACCTTGAGAATCCATCCCAGCACGCTCAGCGGTATTCTCAAGCGCTTGGAGCAGCGCAAGATCATCCGGCGGGTGATGGACCCCAAGGACCGTCGGCGCGCCTTCCTTCATCTCCACGGCCTGGGCGACACCATCAACGCGGCGCGGACGGGCACCGTCGAAGAGGCTGTCGAGGAAACGCTCGCGCGGCAGCCGCGCGCGCACGTGTTCGGCGCTCGCAGCATCCTCGAGGCGCTGGCGGCGGAGCTCGAGGCGCGCCTTCCCGAGGACAAGCTCGAGTCCGTCGAGGCTTAAGGCCTGAGGCAATCGAATTCGATGGAATCCGACAATTCTCCCTCCAGCGCCTCCGGCGCCTCTGGCTTCGCCGGGCAGGCCCGAGACGCGGTCAGCCAAGGGCTAAAGCAGGTCGTCGAGCGTTTCAACCTTCGACACGTCTGGTACTGGCTCGGGCTCTCGGGGCTCACCGGACTGGTGGGAGGGCTCGGCGCCCTCGCCTTCCAGTGGCTCACCGAGGAGGGCGCCCGCTTCTTCTGGAGCCTGATCATCGGGTTCAATCCGGCCTCGGCCGGCGGAGAGCCCGCCGCCCACGCGCCCGCTCTGGGACCTCCTTGGCTCCCCGGGCTGATCATCGCCCCGGCCCTCGGCGGACTGGCCAGCGCCTTCCTGGTCTTTCGATTCGCCCCGGAGGCCCGCGGCCACGGCACCGACGCTGCGATCCGCGCCTACCACCGCCAGCGCGGCGAGATCCGCTCGCGCATTCCGGTCATCAAGATGCTGGCCTCGGCGCTGACGCTCTCGTCTGGCGGCAGCGCTGGGCGCGAGGGGCCCATCGCACAGATCGGCGCTGGGGTTCGGGAGCTTCCTCGGGAAGGTGCTGGGGCTCTCGCACGACGAGCGGCGCATCCTGGTCGCGGCGGGCATGGCCGCAGGGGTCGGGGCCATCTTCCGAGCGCCCCTCGCCGGAGCGATCTTCGCGGCCGAGGTGCTCTACAGCGGCCCCGACCTGGAGCCCGAGGTGCTCATCCCGGCGCTGCTCGCCTCCATCGTGTCCTACACCGTGTACTGCTCGGTCCACGGCTTCGGGCATCTTTTCACCGGGACCGGTGAATTCTCCTTCTCAAGCCCAGCCGCGCTCCCCGCATACGCGGTCCTGGGGCTCGTCTGCGGCCTGGGGGCCATCGCCTTCGTCAAAGTATTCGATGCCATCAACGATCGCTTCAAGAAGCTTCCGATCAGCAACTACCTCAAGCCGGTCATCGGCGCTTCCCTGACCGGACTGCTGGGAATTGCGGCGTGGAAGTCGACGGGCGATTTATCGGCTCTGGGCGTGATGGGCTCCGGGTACGGCATTCTCCAGCGCGCGGTGAGCGCCGCGGGGCCGGCGGGGCCGCCTTTGGCGGTGCTCGCGGTGGTCGCGGTGGGAAAGATACTGACCACCTCGCTCACCATCGGCTCCGGAGGCAGCGGCGGCGTCTTCGGGCCGTCCATGGTCATCGGCGGCTGCCTGGGCGGGCTGGTGGGCGGGCTGTTTCACCGCTGGCTTCCAGGCGTGGTGCCCGACATCGGGCCTTTCACCATCGTGGGGATGGCGGGCTTCTTCGCGGGCGCGGCCAATACGCCCATCTCCACGTTGCTCATCGTGAGCGACATGAGCGGCAACTACTCGCTCTTTCTCCCGGCCATGCTCGCGGTCGGCATCTCGTTCATCGTCGCCCGCCGATTCACCCTCTACCCAGAGCAGGTGCCGACGCGCGCCGACTCGCCCGCGCACCGCGGAGAATTCCAATATGACGCCCTGGCCGACCTCACCGTCGGCCATGTCTTCGACTCGACCCGAAAGGTCGTCTCGGTCGAGCCGCGCTCGAGCCTGCGGCAAATCATCCAGCTCGTCGGCAACACGGCTCAACAGTACTTTCCGGTGGTCGACGAGCGCGGCCGAATGATCGGTGGCTTCACCCTCAACGACCTGAGGCAGGTGCTCTACGAGGAGCAGGTCGCGGACCTGGTGGTGGCCAAGGACCTCGCCCGGCCCGAGAAGGTGGCGGTGCACCCGGAGGACGGCCTGCCAGGCGCGCTCGACTTGCTCACCAGCCGCGACCTCGCCGAGATCCCGGTCGTCGCCGCGGACGGCAGCGGGCGGCTGCTCGGGCTGCTCGCGCGCCGAGACATCATCGTCGCCTACAGCGCCCGCGTCATCGGGGCGGCCGAGGGCGGCGCGGCGCCGCGCCCTTCGGCGGCCGCGAAGGCGGGGCCCTGAGGCGAAAGCCCATCGATCGTCGACGCGAGGCTTTCGGCCGGAACCTCTGCTGACAGTTCTAGAATCTGAGCCGCAGCATTCGATGAACGGGCACGCCCATATCGCTCTCGCTATTTGAAGGAATTCGCCACCTCGCCTTCAGCGGTGCCTCCTTCAGTCTCGCGACCAAGCCGCCGCTCTCTGCGGCAACTCGCCGCGCTCCGTGGGGAGCGCCTCGAAGGTGCTCGCCCGGGGTGCCCCGCCCTCCAGACCTCGGTCCGCTCCGGCGAGGCCGCCAGCGCGGCGGCCGAGGTTGATCTCCGAGCAGCCGATCGCATAGAGAATTCGCCATGCACTATGACCGCACGGTGGTTGCCTATCACGGGTGCGATGCCGAAGTTGCGGCCTCGCTCCTTGCAGGGGAACCTTTCACCCCGAGCGAGAACAAGTACGACTGGCTTGGAAGAGGCATCTACTTTCTGGGAGTGCGGGGCGAACCGGGCTTACCGCTTCGCTCAAGATCAGGTCGCTCGCAATCGTGTGAGGATGCCGACAGTCGTCGGGGTCTTGCTGCAGCTCGGGAAGTGCTTCGATCTGATGGACACCCGGTTCACCTCCGACCTGGGGGACGCCTTTGAGGTCTGGCGGGACTCCGAACGTCGACGGCAAACCCATCCCCTGCAACGGCGGCGGGATCCCTGACCACAAGTTGAGGCACCTCGACTGCGCAGTCCTCAACTGGTACCTCGACCTGACCGCGCGAGAAGGGACCGAGTATCAGACGGTTCGCTGCGGCTTCACGGAGGGGAAGCCAGCCTTCGAAGGCTCGGGCATCTACCAGGAGAGCCACATCCAGATTGCCGTGCGCGATCCCCGTTGCATCATCGGGGTGTTCCGCCCCACAATGAGCGTGCCATGAGCGCCCGGATCAAGACGCTTCCGCCCTTCACGCCGACCCCGCACGCGAACGCGGAGGTTCACAAGAAGATCATGGCCGACCTCAAGAGGATGACCGCACATCAGGTCTTCCAGACTTCGGTGCGCGCGGGTATTCACACCGAGGACGGGCGGTTGACTGCCCCCTATCGCGACGACTCCGGCGAGACCTGAGCCCGCTCGAGCATCGAGCCTCACCCAACAACCGCGTCGAGCGACGCCCAGAAGCGCGGCATCTGCTCGCAGCTCGGCCGTCCGCACCTTGAGCACTCGCCCGCGCCGCTCGAGCTCGCTCCCCGGTCGACGGTCGACGGTCGACGGGAATGGGTTGCGCTCCCGCCGGCCGTGAGGTGCTAAAGATACTGGCCGACTCGGGAATGGACCGCGCCACGATCAAGTGGACTTCGCCGCCATGCATCTTCGCCTTTCTATCCTCGCGCAGCTTCAGCTCGACCCCGTCGCTCGAAAGCGGGCTCTCTTGCCGGCGATCGCCGCGGCTCTCGCCCTCGCGTGCGGCGGGAGCGCGGGCCCCTCGGCTGCCGCGCGGGCCGTCGCCGAGCACGAGATGGCCCGGCTCGGGTTGAGCGCCGCCGGGCAATCCACCGTCTCCTGAGGAGACCCTGCCGGAGCAATTCGACGACGCGAACGACGGGCACAAGCAGGAGGTCTGCCGCGACGCCGGTTATGACCTGAGCGCCGGAGCGGGGATGCAGGTGTTCTTCGTGGGGGTCGACGTCTCCGAATCCTGCCAGGGCGAGCTCGCCCGGCTTTGGGTCGTGATCGGCGGCGAGTCGGCGATCTGCGCCTACGCGACGGCGAGGTCCAGCGGCGGGGTGGTGCCGGGCATCTGGGCCGTAAACGACCCGGCGTGTCACCGGTGAGCTCGCTGAGCGATTCGGGGAGCGGCTCCACTCCGGCGCGGCAGGCTCGGGCCGCGCTGAAACCCCGCTGAGAATCCGCCGCGTCCCCGCCTGCCTTCGCGGCCAGCGCCCGAGGCTCAGCCCAGCGCGGCGCTGCGCGCTTCGAGGCAGCGAGATTCGTTCCGGGCTCTGGCTTGGGCCGGCGCGATCCGCTCTCGGCCAGCGCGAAACCCCCCGCCCTTCATCCAGCGCCCCATCGCATCGCTCACCGGTCCCGACGGGAGAGCCCGATTCGCCCGACGCCGCCCCGCGCCTCAGTGGAACGCGGTGGCGAGCGAACCGAGCGGCAGCCGAATCACGAACCTGGCGCCCTTCCCCAGCGCCGACTCGAGGAACACCTCGCCGCGGTGGGCCTCGACGATGCGCTTGACCACCGCGAGCCCCAGGCCGGTTCCCGAGGCCTTGGTGGTGAAGAAGGGCTGAAAGACGCGATCGGCGACCTCGGCCGAGATGCCCGGGCCGGTGTCGACGACGTCAATGCGCGCCACCTCGCCCTCGGGCAGCGCCTCCACTCGCGCCGCGAGGAGCACGCGCCCGCCCTTGGGCGTCGCCTGGATGGCGTTGAGCAACAGGTTGAGCAGCGCCTGGCGGAGCTGCCGCGCGTCGGCGGGCACCGGCGGCAGGCCGGGCGCCGCCTCCACGTCTACCGCCACGCCGCCGGCCTCGGCCGCCGGCGCCGCACCCTCCACCACCGAGGCGAAGAGCGGCGCGAGCGGCTCGGGCTGCAGCGCGGGCTCGCTGGGCCGCACGAAGTCGAGCATGTCGCCGACGATGCGGTTCAGCCGGTCCGCCTCCTCGCCCACGATGGAGAGGAGCATGGCCGCGTCGCCCTGCGGCTTGAGCACGCGCTCGAGCGCCCCCAGCGAGTTGAAGATGACGCCCAGCGGGTTTCGCACCTCGTGCGCTACCACCGCGGCGAGCTCGCCCAGCGCCGCGAGCCGCTCGCGCTTGACCAGCTCTTCCTGCGTCCGCGCGAGCTCGTCATAGCTCGCCTTCAGGTCCTCGTAGAGGCGGGCGTTGGCCACCGCCACCGCCACCTGGCCGGCCACCACCGTGGCGCGCTCCACCTGCGCGTCGGTGTACTCGCGCTCGCGCGCGGTGTCGGCGATGAGCACCGCGCCGATGGGCTCGCCGCGCACCAGGAGCGGCAGCGCCAAGAGGCTCTTCATCTGGAACCGCTCGACCAGCGCGCGCGCCACGGGCGCCTGCGCCGGGTCCTTCACGCGCACGGGGGCGCGCGAGAGTACCGCCTGGGCGGTGGCCGAGGTCGCGTCCACGGGGATGCGCGCCGCGCGGACTTCGTCGCGGCTCTCCTTCTGCGAGCTCGCCGCGCCCTTCAAAACCTTGGCCTTGGCGTCCAGCAGGAAGATTAGGCAGAGCGACGCCTCGGCGATGCGGGCGAAGCTCACCGCCGAGGCCTCGAGGATCTCCTCGATGTCGAGGGAGGCAGTGATGAGCCGCCCCACCTCCAGGAAGAGCCGCAGCACGCCCACGCGGCGCCGCTCGCTCTGAAAGAGGCGGGCGTTCTCCAGCGCGACGCCGGCCTGGGCGGCGCAGCTCTCCAGGAGCCGCAGGTCGTCCTCGTCGAAGGGTTCGTCGCCGCGCCGGCCGACCTCGATGACCCCGACCAGCCGCTCCTTGGCGACGAGCGGCGCCGCGGCCAGCGCGCGCCAGCTGGCCTCGCCTTCGAGCGCGGAGCCCAGAGAGCTCCTCGCCGGGCCCACGCAGACCCGCGTGCGCCGCGTCGCCGCCACCTCGCGTGACAGCGCCCTGTCGTTTGCGAGCGGCTTGCCCACCCGCGCCCGCGCCCGCGCCCGCTCGCCGCCGCCCCGCTGGCCGGCGAGGGTGAGCTCGTCGCCGTCCGCGAGGACGAGCGCCCCGCCTTCGGCGCGCAGCGCCTTCAGGGTGTGATCGAGCAGGCGCTCGACCAGCGGGTCCACTTCCAGCGCCTCGGTGCCGATGCGGCTCAGGTCGTACAGGATGGACAGGAGCTTGAGCCGGCTCTGCGCCTCGGCATAGAGCCGCGCGTTCTCGACGCGGATGGCCATTTGGTTGGAGAGCAGGGCCGCCGACTCGAGCTCCGCCGGGTCGTAGGGCCGCTCGCTTTTTCGGCCCAGGCACCACGCGCCCGCCGTCGCCCCCTTGAAGAACAGCGGGAGCACGGCGAGCTGGCGGAAGCCCTCCACCGCGATGTCGGCCTGCAGCGCAAGGGTGAACGCGGCGCGGACGTCCGCCGGCTGCGGCGCAGCGCCGGGGCTGCGGAGCGGCAGAGGGAGGCGCCGGTGGCGCTGCGCGAGGCGCCCGTCGCTGCCGTGCTCGCCGGCCAGGGAGAGCTCGCCGCGCTCGGCGTCGACCAACCAGAGCCCTGCGCCGTCGCTGCCCGTCGCCTCGGCGAACAGGCACGACAGCTCGCGCACCAGGGAGCCCAGGTCGAGCTCGCTGCCCGCGGTCGCCACCTGGTGGATGGTGGCGAGCTCGCGGTTGCGGCGCTCGAGGTCAGAGATGGTGTCGCAGATCTCCAGGGCGGAGGACACCTGGCTCGCGAAGAGGCCCAAGGCGGCGGCGTCGGCGGAGGTGAGCGCGTCGCCGGCCACCGCGAGCAGGCCCCAGAGCTCGCCGTGGAGGAGCAGGGGGCAGAGCACGCCCTTGCTGGGCACCGCGCGCAACAGCTCGGCCTCGGTCCGCTCTGCGCCGAGCTCCGGCCTCGCGCGCGCGACCAGGCGGCAGAGGCGCCCGGGCAGCACCTCCTCGTAGACGCTGCGGTGCTCGCCGAGCGCCCGCGCGCTGACGTGGAATCGCGAGAGCGGCGCGCGCTGGCCGGCGAGCGGGGCCCCGAGCAGCCCGGTGAGCGCTTGCTCCAGCCCGGCGCCGAGCTCGGCGTGAGCCACCGAGAGCCGCTCGCCCTCGACGCGGACCACCGCCAGCTGGAGGCCCAGCCGGCGCAGGCCGGCGCCGGCGACGCGCAGCACGTCCGCCGGGGTGCGGGCGCGGACGACCTCCAGGGCCAGCTCCGAGAGCGCGAGGACCAGCGCGCTGTCGCGCACCATGCCGCTGATGTCGCGCACCAGCATCAAGAGCTCGCGGGGGCCGATGGCGCGCGGCTCGAACTGGACCGGAACGCGCGAGCCATCGGCGCGGCGCAGGGAGGTCTCGTAGAGCGCGGGGACGGTCCGCTCGCCGCGCTGGCGCCTCCAGTAGCGCTCCTCGACGACTTTGAGGTCGTCTGGGTCGACCAGCTCCAGGAAATTCCGGCCGACGAGCGCCTGGGCGCGCTCGCCCACGAGGCGCGCGAAGGCGTCGTTCACGAAGGTGATCCGCTCGTCCACGGCGTGCAGCACGCCCTCCGGCAGCGCGTGAAGAAGAAGGAGCGGATGGGCGAGGAGATCGGGCGGGTGGGCCGGGGCCATGGGTCTTCCGTTCTTACCGCCGACGAGCGCGGCCAGGCCGGGCCTTCGCTCGCGCTCGAAAAGCCGGTCGGCGCAAATCTCCGGCCAGGGGAGGGCGATCTTCGCACCTTTCGAGTCGCCATGAGCCCGCTTGCCCGCCTCCTCCCCCGGCGGCTCGTTGGGCGCCCAGAGGCTTCGCTGCTGGCGCGCGCTGGCTCGCAAAGGGTCGAGAGGGTCGGCTACTCTTTCGGCGTCGACCGCGCAGGACAGTCTCTCCAGGAGAACTTTTCATGTTCGTTTTTTCCCGGCTCTTCGGCGTCGAGCTTCCCCGTTCCCTGTGCTGCGAGGCCTCTGGCGCGAACCCCGCCTTCGCCATCCGCTTTCGAGCCGACGGGCAGGTCCCCTTTCCCCAGGCGATCCTCCGGGCTCAGGGCATGGAGAAGCTGATCAACGGCGAGGCGATCAAACTGGAGGAGGAGTCTCACGGGACCTGGACCTACCTGGCCTCGGTACCGGCGGGCCTGCTGCGAGCCGGAGACATCGGCGTCCAGGTGGAGGGATGCCGGAAGGCCGACTGGAGAAATGCGGGCGGAGCAGACTGGACCAAGGAATTCGCGACGCTGAAGCTGAGCCCCGCTCCCGGCGCTCGGCCGACGCCGAGGCTCAGCGGCGGCGAGCCGGTGAAGCTGTACTTCGGCATCCACAAACACATGCACCAGCCCTATTACAACACGACGGACCGGGCCTATTGGGACGGCGAGAAGGACGCCATCTTTGGCTCCCGCGCCGGCAACTACACCCGCTTCATTCCGGACGCCGTGCAGCAATACATCGACGGCGCCTTGCCCCACGCCGGACTCTCCACCAGCTGGAGCGGCTCGTTGATAGAGCAGCTCGACCGCTGCGCCGCCCAAGGGCTTTGCGGGGGTCAATTCGCCGGCTGGGCGAACCCCCTGCGAGGCCTCGCCACCGCCCAGACAAGCATGGGCAATCCGCGGATCAACTTCAGCGCGTTCGGGTTCTTCCACCCGCTCATGGCGTTGATTCCCTCTCGAGACATCGTTCGCCAGATTGAATGGCACCGAACCCTCATTCGGAGCGCCTTTGGCGTGGAGTCGTCGAAGGTCCTATTCCCTCCGGAGACGGCGTTCCATGTGCGAATGATTCCGGCCCTGCTCGAGGCCGGCGTCACCGCCGTCGTCTACGATTCGATTCATTCTTTCAGGGCCTGCCGGGATTACCCCTACGCGGGGCCGAGCGAAGGCATGCTGCCGCCCAATCCGGCGGAGCAGACCAATCCGCCGGTGGACGACTGGCTGCAGCTCCAGAATATTTGGGCCGGCTCGAAGATCTCCCCGTCGGTGTTGAAGCCCGAGTACGTGGCCTACGAGGACCCGGACGGAAAGGTCCACGCGATTATCGCCATTCCCGCGGAGCGGTACCTCGGCAACGAGGACGCGCGGGGTGGCTTCGGGGCTCTGCAATACCCGTCGGTGCTCGGACAGGTCTACGACCGCGTCGTCGAGACCGGCAGTTTCGACCCGCTGCATCCGCCCTTCTTCTTGCTGCATTCCGACGGCGACAACCACGGCGGCGGGGCCGACAGCTACTACCACCACAACACCGGACGGCTGGTCGAGTGGCTCAAGGAAGACCCGCGCTTCGAGCTGACCACCGCCGAGGATTACCTGCGGCGTTTCCCCCCGGACAAAGCCCGCACCGCGCATATCGAGCCGGGCTCCTGGAGCGGCGCCGACAATGGCGACCCCCAGTTCATGAAGTGGTTCAGCCGTTACGATCAGTCGTACTCGCCCGACCTCAATTCCTGGGCCGTGCTCACCGCGTTCCAGAACGCGGTGCACACGGTGGAGGACGGCGAGCCCGGCCATCCCGGGCTGGCCGACGCGGTGCGCCTGCTGCTCACCGCGGAGACGAGCTGCTATTGGTATTGGACCGGCCAGGAGGTGTGGGACAGGCAGGTCACCCAGGCAGCCAACCGCGGCCATGAAATCCTGAAAGGCGGCGTCGACGGCCTCATCGCGCGAAAGGCCGACCGCACCGGCCCCACCATTTTCGCCCCCTGGGTGACCCCGGAGAATCCGGGCGGCAAGCGCTGGGGCCGGGGTCGCCTCGAGGATGCTCCCCGCGAAGGGACGGTTCACACCTTCGTTCACGACGTCTCGGGGCTCGAGGGAGTCTGGCTGGTGCTGCGCACGGCGTCGGGCGAAGCCCGCGTGGCGATGAAGCCCCACGGGCCTTACCCCAGCCAGACCGGCGCGCGCCTGAGCGCCGGGTATTTCACCGGGCAGCTCCCCGTAGGGGCCGGCGAGGTGCGCTACTACATCGAAGCGCAGGACCTTCTGGGGAACACCGCCAGAAGCAGCCTGGAGCGCATTTTCATGGCGTGAGCCCGCGCTGTCGAAATGGAGGCTTGAGAAAGCCAAGGTTTTGGGCGACGCGCCGTCCGCGTCGGAGCTCGGGTGAAAGGACCGCGGGCGGGCTTTCGCAAGCCGGTAACGCGCCGTTATGCTCGCCGCGCCCATCCGCGGCGCTCTGCGACCTGAATCACATCGGCCTCCAGCGCCTGGAAGGCTTCGAGGCGGCGCAGGGGGGCGAAGTCCGTGAGAAGCTCCGCGACCCGGAGCTTCGCCTCCCGCACTCGAAAGCGCTCGCGGCGCCGACCGGACAGCTCGGTCGCGAGCACCAGTCGCCGTTCGAGCTCGGTCTTTGGATCCGGCAGCGACTCGAGGTCGCGCGAAGCGGGGAGGTCGAGTGCAACCTGGCCAGAAGGATTCCCTGCGGCTTGGCGGATTGCCGACGCGTCGTGGAGAAACCAGGCCTCCGTCATTCGCACCGGAATGGCCGGGAGCCAGGGCGGGAGCGGGAGCCCGGCATCGTCCAATCCACTTTGGATCTCGCGTAGTCGCGCCTCGCGGGCTTCCCGTTCGGCATCCCGGTGGATGAAGAGCAGATCACACGGCCATAGATCAATTGCCGAGCGGGCGCGGGCCGCGAGATTCGAGCGCGTCTTTCCCAGGCGCGTGTGATCGGCAAACTGGGGCACAAAGACTGGGCGAGTATGGGTTCTCAACAGCCAAGACAAGACAGGAAGCAGCATCACGTCCGCGGGGCCGTCTGCGAGCAGCGTGAATCCGAGCTCACTCATGAACGGTCGGCGCCGAATTGAAAGGAAGGAGCATCTGAAGATTTGGGCGGCGTGACACCGGCAAGCTCGCCTCGTTTCCGCGCTCCTGCACGCCGTACTCGGGTTCGCCGGACTCCCCTTGCTTGAGTGGGTTCGAGATAGCTTGCGAGCTCCCCTTTGGCGAGCGGCCGTCTGTCCCGACGCAGGCGCGCTCTCCACGTGCCGGCCAGCCATCGAAAAGAGGCGGCGGTTGCCCTCCGACCGGGTTCACCGGTGGGTTCTATGGACGCACACACGAGCGAATCGTCCGGGACCCGTCCAACGACCGCCGGCGAATGGGTGTTGACGATGACCTGCCGGAGCGGGTTGTCGTGCCCCACGGGAGCCTTGGGGTCGACTGCCAAGTCCTGCAGGAGCGCAAGCATGGATGGAATGCGCTCTGGGTGGATTCCGTTCTCCGGCTCCTCGAGGCACAAGGTTCCCTGGGCCTTGGGGTCGCTTTCCAGGACCGCGAGCGCGAGGAATCGGAGTGTCCCGTCGGACAGAGAACGAGCATCGTGCTCCGTCCCATCCAAATCCGTGACGATGACCGAGAGGAGCTCTCTCCGCTCGTCGGCGTCGACACGCACCGAGCGAATGTCCGGCACGAGCTCCGCGAGCCGATTGGCGATGGTTGAATACACGCGAGAGGTTTCAACCGGGTTGGATGCTCGCGGGTATGCGCGCGCAAGCCGCGCGAGCGCGGCGGGGAGATGGCCGCCGTTGGTCCCGAGTCGGGTGGGCGCGCTGAAGGGATCCGGGGCGCGCAATGCGGAAGGCTCTAATTGGAGCAGGCGCCAAGAGGCCATCTCACGCCGAACGAGAAGTGCCGTCGGCGCCTCCGCCGCGTTCGCTGCCTGAAGAATTGTGCGAGGGAGGTTTTGAGTTGGATAGGTGCGCGCTCGGCCGGCCTTGCCCATATCACCGTGCAACTTGACGAGCGGTGGATCCGAGCCCATCTCCGTGGAGATGAAAGCGCTTCTGCGGCGGCCTGTCGCGACCGAAGCGCGCCAAGCAGCGCTGTGCGGAAAGGCGAGCCTCGCCCCGGCGTCCTGAATATGGGCGAGTTCCTCTCGGCGGATTTCCAGGCCCTGAGGTGCGCCGCCACCGCCGCTTCGACGTCCAAGGGCGAGGAAGTACTTGACGAACGTGATCGTGGCTTTCGCAGGCTGCCCGAGGTCATCTGAGCCGTGAGGCGGAATCAGCATTTCCGCCTCGAAGGACATCTCGTCCGCATACTCGCTTCCAACGTGCCGGAAGAGGGCACGCACGTCGCCCGAATTGCGAGAGTCGGATTGGACCGCCAGGGCGGCATCCAGGAGGGGACGGTCTGCGAGCGCCGCCAGGAATGTGATGGCGTCGAAGAGGTTGGACTTTCCAACAGCGTTGGCCCCCGCGATGCACGTGAAGGGACCCAACGGGACATCGACGTCCATGAGGTTCTTGAACCCCTTCACTCGAAGCCTGGTGAGCATCCGGACTCCTCCTGCCACGTGCGAGCATCGATAGTACCAACCCTTTTGGCATGGAGGTCACGGTTCTGGGCGGGCACGCCGCTCTACAAGGTGGCCCTTGCCCCTATCGAGAGGCGGCACGGGAGCTGGCCGCGCTCGGGCGCGCTTCAAGGAGGGACCGACCGGAGGGCCAAGTTCCTCGAGTGCTCGAATCACCTGCCGTGTATCGTCGACTTCTATGCGAGCCAAGGCGAACCGAGCAGTGGGCGAGGCCACCCGGCGCCGGGTGCTCCTCGCGGCGCAGCCGACCGCAGGGCACACCAACGGGTTGCGCGCCATCGGAGCTCGGCTGCGCGAACAGGGCCACCCGGTGGCGTTCACCATCATCGACGCGCGGCTGCCGTTTCCCGAGGTCTGGCCCGCGTCGATCCAGGTGGGTTTTCGCCTGAGCCGGTCCATCGCCGAGGAGGGCATGGAGGTGCTGCCGCTGGCGAGCCCGCTCTCGATGCTGTGGCACGCGGCGCGGTTGCCCTTCAAGAAGGGCCAGGCCGAGATGAAGGTCGCGCTGAGCATCTTCACGGCCGGCCTCGAGCGGCAGGCCCGCCAGGTGGCGGCCCACGCTCAGCGGTGGGGCGCCGAGGTGGTGCTGGGCGACTACCTGATGCCCGCCGCGATGCTGGGCGCCGAGCTGACCCGGGTGCCCTATGTGGCGCTGTACCACTCGGGGCTGCCGTTTCCCGTCGAGGGCGCACCGCCGTTCGGCAGCGGGTTGCCCGCCTCGGCGCGCGGCACGGCTGCCTGGCTCGAGGCCGAGCGCGGTCTGGCCGACCTCTCCAGCATGTTCGACGAGCGCATCGCCTCCGCTGCGCGGGCCCTCGGCATGCCGGGGTACCGCACGGGGCTGTTCACGGGACTCGTCTCGAGGGACTTGAACCTGCTCGCGACGGTGCCGGCGCTGGAGCCAGGGCTCGCCGCGCCGAGCGGCCCGATGAGGATGGTCGGTCCGTGCCTTCCCCGCTCGACCGCTGCGTCGGCCGCCGGGCACCCCGCGCTCGACGTGCTGCCCGAGGATGGCCTGCGGGTGTACGTCTCGCTGGGCACGGTCTTCAACGGCAAGCCGTCGGTCTTCGCGCGGGTCCTCGAGGGGCTCGAGGCGCTCGGGGCGCACGTCGTCGTCAGCGCCGGCTCGAGCTACGGGCGGCTGAAGGCCCGCCCCCGCGGGCCGCGGACGCACCTGTTCGCCCAGGTGCCGCAGGTCGCGCTCTTGCCTCAGGTCGACGTCGTCGTCACCCACGGAGGCAACAACACGGTGCAGGAGTGTCTCGCGGCCGGGCGCCCGATGGTGGTGCTCCCGTTTGGCGGCGACCAGGTCGCCAACGCGGCGCGCGTGGAGCGGCTCGGCGTCGGCGAGGGCCTCGACGTGGAAGGAATGACGCCCGCGCGGCTTCGCGAGGCCGTGGAGCGAGTGCGCCTGGCGGCGGGGCGGGCCGCGGCCCTCGCCAAGGCGCTCGAAGGGCTCGATGGCGCTGGAGCCGCTGCGGCGGCGGTGCTCGCTCTGGTGGAGGTTTGCGGCCGACGCGACTCCTGAGCGGCGGCTTCGCTTTGGAAGAGGAGCCGGGAGGCGGGCTTCACGAAAGGTGCTTTGGAGGCGGGGCCTCATCCCGAGCTTGGTCCGTCGGGAACCGCAGCGCGTCGAGAGGCGGCGGGGCGCCGAGCCCCGGGTGAGGATCGAGGCCTCTCGCGGGAGCCGCCGCGGGGTCGCCCCGAGGAGGCGTCGCGGCGGTGACCGGCTCTCGATATTCCTCGCTCCCGCTCGGAGGAGTCGCAGCTTTCGAGCGATCGACCTCTATATCGTCATGAAAGGATAGGCCGGTTCCTGCTCGCCTTTGCGGCGTGAGGAGGCCGGCAAGCACCCCGAGGGGGACCCGAATTGTCGACCGCACGCCGAGTCGCTTTTCTCCTCATCGCATTTGCGGCGATTTCCACGGCCGTCCCCGCGAGCTCACAGGGGGCGGCGATCTGGACCGCCCTGGCGAGCGAGAAGATTCGCGCCGACGCCCCGGCGCGCGCGCAGTCCGGCGCTTCGATTCAGGCCGCCCAGAACGAATTCGAGGCCTTTCAGGTCATCGTGACAGGGCCGGCCAGCGACGTTTCGGCCCAGATCTCGGATTTCGAGGGGCCCGGCGTCATCAAGAGCACCTGGCTCTTTCGCGAGGATTTCATCGACGTCGTTTCTCCTTCGGCCGCGGACGGCGCGACCGGACTCATCCCGGATGCGCTCGTGCCCGACGTCGACGACGTCGTCGGCGAGAAGCGCAATGCCTTTCCTTTCGACGTACCGGAAGGCCAAAGCCGGGGCATTTGGGTGGAGCTGCACGTTCCTCCGGAGGCAGCGCCCGGCAGCTACCACGCGACGGTGACGGTCCAGGCGGACCACGCCACCACGGCGGTTCCGGTGACGCTCAAAGTTTGGAACTTCTCCCTGCCCTCGACCGCCGCGCTCAAGACGGCCTTCGCGATGAGCTACGGCGGGGTGGCGACGCAGCACGGCGTCTCGGGCGAAGAGCTCACCCGGCTTCGGCAACGCTACGCTCAACTCGCGCTCGACCACCGAATCAGCCTATGGGACCTCTGGGACGACGGGGTGAATGAGGATTGGCCGCACTTCGACGGCGCGTACGGGCCGTTCCTCGACGGCACGGCCCCGACTCGGCTCCAAGGGGCGAAGCTGACCTCGCTCCGGTCCGGGGCGAGCTTCACGAGCCCGTCAGCGCTGGCGGACTGGGCCGCGCATTTCAAAGAGCGCGGCTGGTTCGAGAGATTGCTTCAGCTCACCTGCGACGAGCCGCCTTTGACCTGCAACTGGCCAGAAATTCCGCTCCGCGCGACGACCGTGAAACAGGCCGACCCCCAACTCCGCACGTTCGTGACCACGGACATCGAATACGCCAAGGCCCATGATTCTCGAGAGCTCCATCGACGTCATTGTGACCATCATCAACTTCATGGAAGACCGGTTCGGACCGAACGGCAAGGGCGCCGGGGAGAGGGTCCCGATGTACGCGGGGTTCCTCTCCTCCTCGCCGCTCAAGGCGCTGTGGCTCTACCAATCGTGCAGCAGCTTCGGGTGCGGAGCCGATGAGAGCTCGACGGGCTGGCCGAGCTACGTCATCGATTCGAGCGCGGTGCGCTCGCGGGCGATGGCTTGGTTCTCGTACCGCTACGCCGCGC
Organism: uncultured delta proteobacterium; assembly: GCA_963772225.1. Classification (GTDB taxonomy): domain Bacteria; phylum Myxococcota; class Myxococcia; order Myxococcales; family UBA5297; genus CAVYWD01. Next base: position 147,372 of record CAVYWD010000005.1, read on the forward strand.
GCGGCGAATTCTATTATGAGACCACTCAAGCCTATTACAACGGCGACCCGTGGGTAGACCAGCGCGCGTACGGCGGCACGGGTGACGGCACGCTCTTCTACCCGGGGACGGTGGCCAGAATCGGTGGTCGGACCGACATTCCATTGGCGTCCATCCGACTCAAGATGATCCGCGAATCGTACGAGGATTACGAATACCTCAAGATGCTCTCCGACCTGGGCGGCGCGCGCGAGGCGGCGCCCATCGCGCTAGCGCTCTTTCCGCACCCCTGGGAGGCCGAGCAATCGCCCGAGGCGCTCATGTCGGCCCGCGAGGCCCTTGCCGAGAAGATCCTGTTGCGCCAATCGGAGCGGGCGGGCGGGTGCGCCTGCCTCATGGGGGACAAAGTCCCCTATGCGCTGGGGGTCCTCCTGGGCCTCCTCGCCCTGCGCCTGCGCCGATTCGCTCTGGGGCCGCGGCGAGGTTCGAGCTGAGCGGGCCTTCCGACGACCCTCGAGTCGCCGTCCAGGCGAGCCCGCCGGCGTCCTTCGAGGCCGTCGGGAGCATCGCCGTCAGAGCATCGCCCCACGTCCGGCGCGATTCTCTGGTAAGGGAAGGGCGATTTTTCGCACCTTTCGAGCCGCCATGAGCCTCGTCACCGCCAGCCGCCTCTGCCTCGCCTACGGGAAGAAGACCCTGCTCGACGAGGCGAGCTTCGCCATCAACGCCCACGACCGGATAGGCCTGGTCGGCGCCAACGGCACCGGCAAGTCCACGCTGCTCAAGATCCTCGCCGGGGCCGCCAAGCCGGACAGCGGCGAGACCACCACCCTGCGCGGCGCCCGCGCGGGGTACCTGCCGCAGGACATCCTCGAGCTGCCGCCCGGGAGCCTGGTGGAGACGGTGCTCGCCGCGGTGCCCGACCGGGCCCGCCTCGAGGCGCGCGTCGCCGATGTCGAGCGAGCGCTCGCCGCCGCCCAGGACGACGAGGAGCGCATCGACCTCGCCGAGGAGATCGCCCTGGCGCACGAGGAGCTCGCCTCCTTCGAGGAGCGCTACGGCCGCCACCAGGCCGAGCGCATCCTCGACGGGCTGGGCTTCAAGCGAAAAGACTTCGACCGCCCGGTCCGCGAGCTCTCGGGAGGCTGGAAGATGCGCGCCGCGCTCGCCGGGCTTCTGCTCATGAGCCCGGACCTGCTCCTGCTCGACGAGCCGACGAACCACCTGGACCTGCCGTCGCTGCTCTGGTTCGAGGACTTCCTCAAGCGCTCGGGCAAGGCGCTGGTGCTGGTGAGCCACGACCGCGACTTCCTCAACCGGCAGATTGACCGGGTGCTCTCTTTCGAGGTCGAAGGCCTGCGCGGCTACAGCGGCAACTACGAAGAGTACCGACGCCTCAGGGCCATCGAGGAGGAGGAGCTCGAGGGCCGCGCGCGGCGCCAGGAGGCCCAGCGCGCCGAGGTAGAGGCGTTCATCGACCGCTTCCGCGCCAAGGCGACCAAGGCCCGCCAGGTGCAGAGCCGCATCAAGATGCTGGAGAAGCAGGAGCTGGTGCAGGTCCTCGAGACGCGCAAGACCATCCACTTCCAGTTCCCCGAGGTCGAGCGCAGCGGCCGCGAGGTGGTGCGGTACGAGGGGCTCACCAAGTCGTTCGGCGAGAAGGTCATCTACCGCGGCCTCACCGAAGCCATCCAGCGGGGCGACCGCGTGGCGGTGGTGGGGGTCAACGGCGCCGGCAAGACCACCCTGCTCAAGCTCACCGCCGGCGAGACCCCGGCGGACGCGGGGACGGCCGAGCTCGGCCACAATGTGAGACTCGCCTATTACGCCCAGCACCACACCGACCTGCTCGACCGCCAAAAGACCATCCTGGAGGAGGTCTGGTCGCTCGTCCCGGAGAAGCCGCAGACGACGGTGCGGTCCATCCTCGGCGCGTTCCTCTTCCACGGCGACGACGTCGACAAGAAGATCGGCGTGCTGTCCGGCGGCGAGCGCGCCCGTGTGGCGCTCGCCCGCCTGCTCGTCCTGCCGTCGAACTTCCTGGTCATGGACGAGCCGACGAACCACCTGGACCTCGACTCCACCGAGAAGCTCGTCGCCGCCTTGAAGGGCTACCAGGGGACCTTGCTCTTCGTGTCCCACAACCGGAGCTTCGTGAACCAGCTCGCCACCCGCGTCTGGGACGTGAGAGACGGCGTCGTGGAGAGCTTCCCGGGAAACCTCGACGAGTACCTGCACCACCTGGCGCTGCTCGCGCCCGATGGAGGGGAGAGCGGCCAGGGCGCCGCCGCGCCGCGCCGAGAGACCGAGCGCGACCGCCGCCGCAGGGAGGCCGAGGAGCGGGAGGCCAAGGCCGCGCTCACCCGGCCGCTGAAGAAAGAGCTCGCCGAGGTCGAGGCCCGCATCGGCGCCCTCGAGGCACAGCAGAAGGACATCGAGCCGCAGCTCGCCGACCCCGCCGTCTACCAGGACTTCGAGCGCGCCCGACCGCTGACCGAGGCCTATCAGCGCAACAAGGCCGAGCTCGAGAGCCTCTACGATCGCTGGTCGGACCTGCAGCTCAAGCTCGAAGAGGCGCAGGGACCGGTGTAGGGGCCCAAGGCCGTTCAGCGCACCAGAGCGGCCCCAAGCCCTCTCTTGGAGAGGCCAAATTCTCCTAGAATGGCGCCCGCGCGCTTCCGGGGCGACCGGGGGTGTGACGGTTACCGGGAAAACGTGGCACGCTTGCGGTTGCTGCGAAGATCCCCTCGCGGGACTTGCCCTCCCGCCGTGCACCACCCGAGGAGAACAGCGTGCGCACCGCGACCATCCTGCTCTTTTGCAGCGCTCTTCTCGCCTGCGAGAAGGGCCGAAACATCGGCGCCAGCCCTGGCGAGCTCACCACCGCCGACGGCTTCGCCGCGGACTGCGCGCGGTGCCACGGCTCCGACCAGAGCCCCGCGCCCCCAGTGGACCTGCTCGGCCAGACCGACCCGACGATGCGCGGGGTCGGGGCCCACGCCTCCCACCTGACGGCGGCGCATGCGCTCTCGAGCCCAGTGCCGTGCGCCTCCTGCCACGTGGTGCCCGAGGCGGTGGACTCGCCAGGCCACCTCGGCGCGTCCTGGCCGGCGAAGGTGACCTTCGGCGGACTCGCCACGGCCAAGGGGGCCAGGCCTTCGCTGACCGCGGAGCAGGGCACGGGCGACGCGCTCGCCGACGCCGCGCTCAAGGTCTCGTGCGCCTCGGTCTACTGCCACGGCTCGACGCTCGTGGGTGGCGACGCGACCGCGCCGGTCTGGAACACGCCCGACGCGAAGTGGACGCGCTGCGACGCCTGCCACGGCTTCCCGCCCGCCAAGACGAGCACCGGGGCGGACCACACCACCAGCACGGCCTGCTTCCACTGCCACGACCAGACGGCCGCGGACGACGGCACCATCCGGGACCCCACCAAGCACATCAACGGCGTCGTCGAGGTGAAGTCGGGCGCCTGCAACACCTGCCACGGCAACGCCGACAACGCCGCGCCGCCGGTCGACGTCAGCGGCCGGTCGGACACCTCGCTCGTGACGGTGGGCGCGCACCAGAGCCATCTCAAGTCCACCATCGCCAAGGTCCAGTGCACCGATTGCCACGCGGTGCCGGCGAGCGCCGACGCCCCCGGCCACGTGAACCCCGGCTCGGGGATCGTGAACTTCGCCAACGGCAAGGCGGTCCTGGGCGGCGCCCAGCCGGTCTGGAGCGAGACGGCGGCCACCTGCGCGTCGGTGTACTGCCACGGACCGAAGCAGGCCGGCGGCGTCAGCTCGGGCGGGACGGCGGGAGCGTTGGTCTGGACCCAGGTGGACGGCACGCAGGCGAAGTGCGGAAGCTGCCACGGCCTGCCGCCGCCTTTGCCGCACCCGCAGCGGAGCAACTGCTTCGCGTGCCACGCCGACACGCTCAACTCGGACAACGCGACCTTCGCGCACCCGGAGCTGCACGTCGACGGAATCGTCCAGGCGAGGGGCGGCGGGACGGCCTGCAACGCTTGCCACGGCGACCCGAGCGCGTCGAACCCCGCGCCGGGCGACCCGGCCACGGCGCCGCCGGTGGACGCGAACGGCAAGAGCGACACGTCTCTCATCGCGGTGGGCGCGCACGCCTCGCACTTGAAGGCGGCGCACGGTTTGGCGTCGCCGGTCGCCTGCTCCGAGTGCCACGTCGTGCCCAGCGCGGTGAGCTCGCCGGGGCACCTCACGGACGACGGAGCCACCCCGGTGACGTTCGGCGCGGTGGCCTCGGCGCGCGGCGCGACCCCCTCCTGGAACGCGCAGGCCGCGACCTGCGCGACCTTCTGCCACGGCGAGACGCTGGCCGGGGGCTCGAACACCTCGCCGAAGTGGACTGCGGTGGACGGCTCGCAGATCGCCTGCGGGTCCTGCCACGGCCTGCCGCCCTCCGCGAAGCACCCGGTCAACGCCCTGGGATTGAAGTGCTCGGACTGCCACGACACGGTCGCCCAGGACTCGTCCGGCAACCTGACCATCGCCAAGCCCGAGCAGCATGTGAACGGCGCGGTCTCGACCGTCGGCGGCCTCACCTGCCACGCCTGCCACGGGAGCGCCGCGAACCCGGCTCCGCCGGGCGACTTGAACCATCGGACCGACACCAGCCTGGTCTCGGTGGGCGCGCACCAGACGCACCTGACCGCGACCCACTCCAAGCCGGTCGCCTGCTCCGAGTGCCACCCGGTGCCGAACAACTACCAGCACTACGACGGCGTGGTCGACATGGCGTTCGGCACCCTGGCGACGACCGGTGGGTCGACCCCGAGCTTCAGCGCCGCGTCGGCGACCTGCTCGAATACCTATTGCCACGCGCCGAACCAGCCGAACGGCACCAGCGCCGGCGGGACGATCAGCGCGCCGCTCTGGACCAAGGTGGACGGGACGCAGAACGCCTGCGGCACCTGCCACGGGTTGCCTCCGCCGGCGCCGCACGTGCAGCGGTCCGATTGCTCCACGTGCCACGACACGGTCGCCTCGGACAACCACACCATCGCCAAGCCGCAGCAGCACGTCGACGGGGTGGTGCAGGTCAAGTAGCGCGAGGCTCGCCCGTCGAGCCCAGGCATCGGGGCGCGGAGGACGTCTCGGTGCCGAGCGCCTGGACGCACAGGCGACTTGGACGAAGCAAGTCGCAGCTGGAAGGCGAGCCGGCCGTTCTCGAAGGCGTGCTGCGAGGGCAAGTGCCTCTCGGCGGTCGGCTGCAATGGCCTCTCGCTAGCCCGACCTTCGCAAATCCGGCGGCTGGTCGGGCGATTTCTCCTCTGGGAAGCGACCGAGCAAGCGTAGGTGAAGGAATGAGTGACCATGATCGCAATGTCAGTGGCAGCCGCAGAGTGAGGCGGTCAACTCGACGCGAGTGGCCGGCAGTGTCTCCGACATCGTCGACGGCTCCGCTCCATAGAGGACCGACGCGCCCCATTCGGGTGGTCTTGAGTTCCTTCAGCTATTGGCTTCCTGCGTGGGCTTCAGAGGGGGAATGGGCCCCTTCGCTACCTCAGTGCGCGAAGGTTGGGCTAGAGTGCCGAACGGTTTGAAAGCCGTCGCAGCAGGCTGTTCAAAATGGTCGGCGCTCCAGGCCGTCCGCCGCGTCGCTCCACTGCAAGGGCAGTGGCAGGGAGCGAGCGGTCGGACCATCACCGTTTGCGAGAGACTCGAAGCAGTGTGCGCACGTTGAGCGCCGCGGCCGCCGCGCGCCGGTCTTCTTGGGGGTGGGCGGACGAGTGCGCTGCTCCCAAGGATGCGGTAGGTGCCAGCCGTCGATCGCGCCGCCGGTAGAAGCTTCTGGTGCGCACCCGAAGGCGGCGCGCCGCTTCCTCAAACAAGCGAGCATGCGAAGCGGAGCGCCGAGCTCGGCGGCCCCAGGCCGCCGGTGCGCGATGGCGGCGGTCTGATGGGGATCGAGTCTTCGTCCGCTCATCGATCCGCGGAGCCCTCGACCACCTGCAGGTCGAGCGGACCTTAACGCGACGCGGATGATGCGCTCGTTAGGGCTCTAATCGCTGGCGACGCGATGCAGCGGCGCGGCCGTCGACCGAGCGGTCGGCGGCCGCGTGCTGTGCAGCTTCAGCAAAATGGTGGGCCCGCGGCCCGACACCTCCGTGATCAAGCGAGGTCATCAGGGCAGTGGGCTGGACCCCTCAGCATTGGCCGTCGTGAGGATGGAGCCCCAGTTGTTTGGGCCGAATGAGCCGAAGCCGGTGCCGAAGGTGCCGTAGTTGTGATGAATGTAGTAGTTGCCGCCCGGATTGCTGTTGTCCGCCGGTCGCCAGCCGGAGACGGCTTCACCGTCGGAACCGCGACTCGGGGTGGGGGTGCGATTGTTCATCACGAATTTGTTGTAGCCGATTTCGACGTTCGTGACAGTTCCGCCAGCCACGGGCTCGAAGTCGATCCCGCTAACGTAGTTTACCTGCTTGTCGATGACGTTGTCCATGATCGCCCAGTTCTGCGCGGTCCAGACGAGCGCAACGCCGCAGCGGTGCGGGTTCTTCATGGTGTTGTTGGCGACGATCACGTTGGAAGCGGTGGTGCCTCCATCGCCGTGGGCGGCGTTGGTGCCCACGGAGTCGCCAGCCGCATTCTCGAGCAGATTGCCGAGAATCGTGACACCCGAGACCGTGCCCACGTCGATGTTGTGCGCCCATTCACCACTGGCGCTGCCGGTGAAGGTGCCGACGAGGTGCAAATTATAGATCCACCCCTTCATCCCACTCGCGAGCATGAGGACGGTGCCGTTGGCGTCGGTCGCCGTATTGGTGGTGCGGATTGTCGGTCGCCCGCCCGTTCCGATAAGGGAGGTGGTCACGTGGAGCCGAGCCGTGATTCGGTAGTAGGAAGAGGTGGCCGGAATGAGAAGCGGCTTGCCAGAGGCGGCGGCCGCGTCGATCGCCTTTTGGAGACACGCGGTGTCGTCGGTGCTGCCGTTCCCGGCACAGGCGGCGACGGGGGCGCCCGAAGTGCTGGGCATCGCGCCGCCGCCGGTCGCATTCGTGATGTACTTGCGGGCGTGACTGCTCCCAGTGCCTACATCCGTCGGGGTACCGGAGACCGGCGTCGGCACGGGGGCGGGAGTCGGCGTCGGAGTGGGGCTCGGAGCCGGGGTTGGAGTCGGCTTCGGCGTGGGCGTCGGGGTCGGGGTCGGAGTCGGAGTCGGAGTCGGAGTCGGAGTCGGAGTCGGAGTCGGAGTCGGAGTCGGAGTCGGAGTCGGAGTCGGAGTCGGAGTCGGAGTGGGCGCTGGAGTCGGCTTCGGTGTCGGCGTAGGCGTGGGGGTCGGCGAAGGAACGAGGTCGACGACCATCTCTACAATCGACGCGAAGTCGTTCTCGGAGTTTCCATAGATGGACACTCGGAGCATGCGAGTGCTCACCGCGCCGAAGGAATACCGTTCTAGCCCTCCGGTTTTCCCAGAAGACGTCCCAGAGTAGATGCTCCGATATTGGCCGTTCGACTGCAGCGCAAAGATCTCGAACTTGTACTTGCGAACGGAACCGCGGTGCCAGGCGATCCTCAACCCGTTGGCGGTCTTCACAGCTCCCAAGTCCCCGGTGAGCATCACGCCGTCGCCATAGGCGGCCCAGCGGGTGAAATAGTCGTGGTCGACGGCGTTCTTCGCAGGGAAATACGGATATTCAGAGCTGGCAGTCGCCGTGACGAAACTGCTTGCCGACCTCAGTTCGGAGACGGCATAGCCGAGCTCATCGGAGGGCGCCGCCGGGAGATCCTCGGCCACCGCTCCGTCGGGGCTGTTCTCATTCGCCTCGCCTTGGGGGCCGCCACAGGCTACGGCGAATGCCGTAAGAAGTGCCATGCTCATGGTCAGACGTTGGCTCATTGTACCTTCCTTTTCGCTGATGAAAAGCTCGAAAACGACCCGCGCCACCCGGTCAGGGCAGCGAGCAAGAAGGGGCCACGGCTCGGCAGGCAGCGCGTTGCCTTCGGCATCGCACATAGGAGCTTTGTCTCGAACAGACCGCTGCCTCACGACAGGTGCCGCGTCGAGGCGGACTGTTTCATTTTCGTTGGTTCATGGTTTCCTCCTCTCCCAGAAGGCGCCCGGCTCTCGCCTGCGAGCCCATCGGGCGCACGAGTGACTCCCCGCGCCTGGCTACGCGATTCGGACGACGGTGAAATTCCGCGCGGAAAAAGTGCTCAAACTCGCCAATCACAACAAAGGCGCTCGGTTCATCCGTGGGAAGCGATGCGTGCCTCCCGTGTTAGGCGTGGTCCTGTTGATACGAGATGTTTGATCAAACAAACACTGACCAGGTCAGCCAGGCTGCTTCAATGGCGCGACGCAGAGAATTGCTAGAGCCTGGGGTGCAAGCAAATAGGAGGAATCGGCTCGCGGCGGCCAGCGACTGGAGCGGGCCGTGCGTATCACATTGATCCTCGACTTCAGGGGCAAGATCGTTGTGGCGCAGCGCGAGGCGATGTGGGGCCGCAGCCCCTCGGAGTATTTGTGACGTTGCTGTTACCCGACTCGTCAGTTCCGAATCGGTGTGTCGCCGCCTTCTCGGTATCGTAGAGAGAGACGAACAGAAGGAAAACTGACAGCGTCCTAACTACCGCCGTGGTTGGAGAATGTCAATCAGGTGGCACTGTCGAATTTTGCGCACACGTGAATGCGCTGTAATCAGTCGTCGCACTCGTAAAGTGCCGCATTCGCGGATCGTCGCCGGCAGCAACTGGTGTGCCCGACGCGATTTGGTCAGAATTCGCACGCATTCGGGGTTTGCTCCTGTGTGGCTGAGTGGTGTGAAAGCAGTGTAAATGCGCCCTGGGCCGAATCGGAAGTCGCCTGGCTCTCACGCTTCCGATGTGACTATCTCAGCGCATCTTCGGCGTCAAGTATGTGACGGAGACCGGATTGCGAATCATCGGTGCGCCGCGGCATGTCTTCTCGAGTGAAGAACGGGCTTTCAATTAAGCGCTTGATCGCTTGGTCCGCGAGCAAGCGGGCCGCAATTTCATTGTTCCTACTGAGGCGCGCCGTGCTTCTCAATGGCTTGGAGAAAGAGAAAGGGTGCTCGGGTGAGCTGGCTGTGCTTCGGTGTGCGCCGGCTCTCTCCTCCAGGAAGGGGGCGGCGCGCCGGGACTTGGGTGTGTAGGTTGGCGCGCTGCCGCTCGCCGGGGGTGAATCGGATGCAGGTCGTGGAATCGTCGCGCAGAGTCTTGGCGAATCAGCCATTGCCGTCCGCGCTGAGAAGCCCGGACCACTGCAGGGGAAGTCACACGTCGAGCGACGCTCACGACCCGGACGCCAGGCGTGTGGCGGCCGCGATGCGGGGGCGAGTGCGGATTCCGGCCGCCGAGAGGTGTGGTGGTCCGGCCCGAGCGGCGACCCGCAGGAGGCAACTTTCGGCGGCGGAACTCTCATGAGCGCTTCGCCAAGCTCCAACGCTCTGCCGGCCGCCTCTTCCAGCGCTGCAGGCCTGTCGCGCGTCTCTGTCACAGCCGGCCGCCACATCGGGGCGCAGGCGATCCGGCGGGGCCTCATTCTCAACCTCCTCGGAACGCTGGTCCCGATAGCGGTTGCGCTGTGGTGCGTTCGCGAGATTGTCGGACGCCTCGGCAGCGCCCGCTTCGGGACCTTGACGCTCGCGTGGACGTTCATCAACGCAGTGGGAATCCTCGATCTCGGGATCGGGCGTGCTCTGACGCGGTTTCTCGCGGTCCAGGAAGATCGCGACGAGGAGCACGAGGGCGCGGTCGTGTGGACTTCGCTCGCCGCGCTGCTGGGCATGGGGGTCGTCGGCGGCATCATTACTTGGGAGCTCGCCGACCTCCTCGCGGGGAGCGTGACGCGAGGAGCCGCCGCGCTGAGGCACGAGACCGGCACGGTCTTCCGCCTCTTGGCGACATCGATTCCGCTGGTGATACTGTCATCGGGCCTGCGCGGGATCCTCGAAGCATTCGGGCGCTTCGACCTGACCAACCGCGTCACGATTCCCATCTCTCTGCTGAATCTAATCTGCCCGGTCGCACTGCTCCGCCTCGGCGCGACTCTCCCTTCCGTGGTGCTGGCGCTGGTGCTGCTGAGGCTCAGCGGGACACTACTCCTCGGGCGGTTCGTTCTCCTGGTGATCCCTGCTATGCGCGGCCCGCGGCTGTGCATCGACGGAGTGCGGTCCGTTCTCGCCTTCGGGGGTTGGGTTACGGTGTCGAACATCCCCGGGCCGTTGTTTGCGCAAGCCGAGCGCTTCCTTCTAGGGACCTTTACCGCGCTCTCATCGGTCGCCTTCTATTCAACGCCGGCGGACCTACTCACGCGAATCACGGTGATCCCGTCGGCTGCGCTCCAAGTGACGTTCCCGGTTCTCGCGCAATCGTTTGCGGCCGACCCGACGCGCGCTGCGCGCGTTGCGAACCGAACGTTGTTCTTCATCGCGGCTGGCGTACTGGCGCCGCTGACGCTGCTGGTCGCCATTGCGCCCGAAGCGCTGCAGCGTTGGCTCGGTCCAGAGTTTGCGAGCCATAGCGCGCGGGCCGGGCGAATCCTCGCGGTCGCCATCTTTGTGAATTGCATGGCTTGGCTGCCGTTCTCGCTCGTGCAGAGCGCAGGTCGGGCGAGGTGGACCGGAAAATTGCACGCGATCGAGATACCGCTGTACCTAGCGCTCGTCGCATTCGCTATCTCCAGAGGTGGAGTGGTTGGGGCTGCCATCGCGAACCTCTCGAGAGCGGCGATCGACTCCGCAGTGGTGGTTTCGATGGCTGCGCGGATCCTCGGGCCCTCGGAGCGTCTCGGCCGGCGATACGCGCTGCTCGTCGGCGGGGGGGTCGCCGTGCTGGTTGGCGCGTCCGCGCCCGTACCGCTCACGGTGCGGCTGGGGTGGTCGCTGTTGGCCACGGCGGTTGCAGCCGCCCTGGCATGGCGCCACGGGCTGGATGCGGAGGCGCGCGAGGCCATCTCGGCGCGCGCAGCGGCGCTCTGGATTCGCAAGGGGCGAACGGCGCCATGAGCAAACTGGGAGTCGTCCTCGTAAACTATCGCGGGTGGCGGGATACGATGGACTGCGTCTCGTCGCTCCGGCGGCTCGAATACGCGCCTGTCGACGTGATCGTGGTCGAGAATGGCTCGCCCGACAACTCTTGGCAGCGCCTCCGTGCACTCAAGGGCATTCGCTTGATCAAGCTCGACCGCAACATCGGTTTCGCAGGGGCCTGCAATGTCGGCATGAGGGCCGCGAGTGCGGGCGGCGCAGAGTTCGTGTGGCTGCTAAACAACGACACGCTCGTGGAGCCGCACGCCGCATCAGCGTTGATCCGCCTCGCGCGCTCCCGCCCGGACGCGCATTTCTTCGGCTCATTCATCTCGTTCGCGGATGCTCCCACGCGGCTCTGGTACGGAGGAGGCGGCTTCAACTGGGTAACGGGTGTTCCGACGCATACAGGCTTCGGCCAACAGGTTTCAGCACTGGCCTCCTTGGAAGCAGCGCCGACGGACTGGGTGTCAGGATGCTCGCTGCTGCTTCGCAGTGCGAGCTTGGCGGTGGTCGGGTACCTCGATGAGGGATTCTTCCTCTACGCGGAGGATCTCGATTGGCAGCTTCGCGCCCGGAGAGAGTACCCGGTCGCGTGGGTCGCACGCGAATGCCTCGTGCGGCACAAGGTGGGCATGTCGACCGGGAGCACGAACGACGTGATGGGACGGACCTTCATGTCGCGAAACGCCCTCAAGCTGGCCGTTCGGCATTCGGGGGCCAAGTTGCCCATCTGGCTAGGCGCCTGGGCAATGAGATTTCTCGTGAAGCCGGCGCTCAAGGGCGACCTTCTCCTGGCGCGCGCAGGTTGGGCCGGCGTCACGACGCAATGGATGCAAGGGTCGGAAATCGTCGCGCGCCACCGTGGAGCAGCCGCATGAGCTCGGCCGCCATTCACGCCGTGATGGTCACCCCCAGTGCGAGCGGAGGCCATCCGCTGTATACGTGGGAGCTCATGACCGCGCTTCGAGCGGCAGCGCCGCTATCGGAGCTTGATCTCACTCTGCTGACGAGCGTCGATCTGGCTCCAGCATTCAGGAAGGCACAGTATCGCATCGCCGACGTCCTACCAGCTATGCGGGGAGCTTTTGCCAATCGCCTCGAATGGGCGGCAAGCCGCATCGTGCACTATGCGCACAGGGAGGAGGCGGTGCTGCGGTGGGTGCGCGCGCAGCCCCGCGTCGACATCCTCCACTACCAGGAGCCACCCTTCGCAGCGGCCGTGCATATTTCGCGAGCCCGCGCGACGGGCGCCCGGGTCGTCGCGACGGTGCACAACGTGCGGCCTCACGGGCACCCGGTCCCGGCGGCTGGGCCGCTGATCGAATTCTCTACCAACCTTGGTTGGAAGCAGTGCGCCATGCTCTTCGTCCACTCGCCCGTGCTGCGAGAGGAGCTCTTGCGCGAGCTGGGGAGCCGGTCACCGCGAGTCGTGGCCATCCCCCACGGCGTGTGGACGAGCCATCGTGGTATGGCTGTGACCCCAAATCCGATGGGCTACTTGCTGTTCTTCGGTGTCATGCGGCGAAATAAGGGCGTGCATCTCATGCTGGATGCGATGCGGCACCTTCCGGGGAAGCGGCTCGTGATGGCGGGGGCCTTTCCCGATCGCTCACTGGCGCTCGAGGTTCGAGGCAGGATTGGAGCCGAACACCTTCAAGTAGAGCTGCAAGACCGCATTATCTCGGACTCGGAGATCCCTGGATTGTTTGGAGGGGCGGCGCTCGTGATGCTGCCGTACACGGACTATTACGCGCAAAGTGGAGTGCTCCACATGGCCATCGCCTATGGAATACCAGTGGTCGTAGCGGACGTCGGAGCTCTCGGAGAGCAAGTGAGAAAGGAGAAGATCGGTGCTGTCGCCGCTGCGGGCGACGCGGAGGATCTGGCACGCGCCACGCTTCTGGCACTCGAGCCCGGCGTCTACGAGGCTGCTCGCACTCACTGCAGCGCTCTCGCGGGCGAGTTGTCGTGGTCGGCCGCAGCGCGGATAACGCTCGAGGCCTACCGCGAGGCCTGCTACGTGCGCTGAAGGCATGCGATCGGCATCTCGAGGCCTTCGCCACCGTGAACGCGCGGCGGCGGTTCTGAGCTTTACGTCCTTCTTCGTGTTTCCGGCGCTTCCGCTGGGCAACACCGCAGCTCTCGCAATTCCGAACGTCGTCGCAGCCGGACTCGTCGTGGCTTGGCTCCGGAGGTTCGCGAGGCCGGACTGGTCGCCATTTGTGTGGATGATGGTCCCACCTATTCTCTCCGGGACGTGGTGCCTAGCGACCGGCAGCGCGCTCGAGCCGATGATCGTCCTCAAGATGACCGCGATGATGGCGCTGAACTTTCTGATCGTGGTCCCGGCTCGACACTTGCTGCGCGGCGGCTTCGGCGAACACTTTGTGCTCGGCGCGGCCATGGCCATCGTGGTGCACGCGGCGCTGGGCGCCTACCAAGTCATCGCGTTCAAACGCGGAGCGTTCCCTTTCAGCGCGATAATGGCCACAAACCCAGGCATGGCAATGTCGGCAGAAACAACTGAGCTCTATCATGAATACGTAAGGCGGCCCTTTGGCCTCTTTGCAGAGCCATCAGCGATGGCGGCGTGCATAGGACCGTGGCTCGTCCTCATTTCGCATTCTCTGTTCTCTCCGCGCAGCGGCGCTGCCGCCCGAAAGCATACGACGCTCCTGGCCCTCGGGCTCGCGGCCGGTCTCGCCTTGCTCGTTTTCTCTCAGTCTGGCCTCGGGGTTGCAATCGTTCTAGCGGTGCCTATCCCGGCAATCGCCGCAGCGTTCTCAGCTCGCTGGAGCCCGATCGCGCGCGGGACGGCGCTGCTCCTTGCGAGCGCAGCGGTCGTGGGGACGACGCTTTGGCTGCTGAGCGAGGCCTCGTCCCGGTTTGAGCTGGCGCAGAACGACTCCTGGCAATCGAGGCTCGCGTCGCTCGAGTTCGGGCTCGAGGTCCTGGGATCAAGCTCGAACATCCTCCTCGGTCTCGGCCCCGGCCAAATGTATCCACACCTCCAGTCCACCATGCTTCGCGCACGTGCGCCCGGCGGGATCACGAACATCTGGAGCGTTGCCCTGACGTATGCCATCGAGACCGGGTTCATCGGCCTCTTCTCCATGTTGATTCTAGGGCTCTCCATAGCCGTCGCCATCCAGGTCTCGCGCGCGCGCTCCACCGTGATTGCATGCGCGCTGATATGGCTGACGGGGCTCGTCGTGGCGACCAGCTACCTCCAGCAGCCCGCGCTTTGGACCACGCTGGCTGTGCTGCTCTCGTGGTGGTCGGTGGCCGGCGCGCGGCAGGCACCTCAGGGGTCGGCGATGTCGGCTGAGTAGGCAAATCGAACGGCTGCTGCAGCTCGTGCCCAGATGTTGCGGTCAAGCCCGCTTGCGCGACCTCGTAAGGTCATCGGGGCCGTGTGGGACGCGGCCGCCGCATCACATCGCTCGAGCGAGCTTCGTGCCGGGGGACAGGCGCCGCAGCCTCGGGCTCGACTGCGCCGTCGAGTCGAGAGGGGGGACGTGGCGCGAGTCGGTGCGTGGGCAAATGGTTCGCTCGCCTTAGGCGGAGCTCGCCGATCTCGTCGCCACGACGGCCGCAGGCGCCTGCCCTTGGAGGAGCTCACTCGCGAGTGCGAGAGATTCAAACGTGCCTGCGTCCGTCCACCAGCCCTCCATAACGTCGTACTGGAGTGTGCCCGCGCACAGGTAGCCATTGTTGACGTCCGTGATCTCCAGCTCGCCGCGCGCGGAGGGCTTAAGGCCGCGAATCAAATCGAAAACCTGGGAATCGTAGAAGTAGATGCCGGTCACGGCGAGGTCGCTCTTCGGAGTTCGGGGCTTCTCTTCGAGGCCGACGATGCGACCGCCACTCACCTCGGCGACGCCGTAGCGCCCAGGGTCGCCCACTCTCTTGAGGAGAACTCGAGCACCGGCCTTCTGCCTGTCAAAAGCATCGAGAACTCGCATAAGCGAGTCCTCGAAGATGTTGTCGCCGAGAATCACGCAGAGCCCAGATTGTCCGGAGAAGGCCTCGGCGAGGCCGAGGGCCTGCGCGATGCCGCCGGCCTCGTCCTGTACCTTGTACGTGAACCGGCAGCCGAAGTCCCGTCCGGAGCCAAGGAGGTTCACTACGCTGCCCATGTGGTCGACGCCGGTGACGATGAGGATCTCCTCGATTCCTGCCTCCGTGAGCTTCGCGACCGGGTGGTAGATCATCGGTACGCGCCCGACCGGGAGCAGGTGCTTGTTCGTGACTTTCGTGAGCGGAAGGAGCCGCGACCCGGTTCCGCCGGCGAGGATCACGCCTTTCATGCAGCCTCCGAATCGGCTTCAAGGGTTCAAGGGCCCACCACAGGTGCAGAAGAGCCGGTAGAAGCGTCCGAGCAGTTCGCAGGGCGCCCACCCGCGGGCTTCGATGCTTGAAACGGAGTACGCCTGCGCATGTGCCTGGCAGGCTGCGTCGCGTGTGCGGCCGCTACGTCCTCCCAAAACGACGTATATCGCCGCGCGATGTAGCTAATATCATAGCGGGCGGCGATTCGCTCCCGGGCCGCAGCGCCCAGCGCAGCTCGCTCGCCCGGCGGCAGCGAGAGCAGTTCCACGATGGCCTGCGCGAGGGCCGCGGGGTCCCGCGGTGGAACGAGCCGTCCGGAGGGTCCGACGATTTCGCGGCTGTCGCCGCAGTCAGTGGCGGCGCAGAGGACGCCACAAGACATGGCCTCGCCGAGGATCTGAGGAAATCCTTCGCTGCGCGATGACGAGGCGAGGACGTCGAGGGCGGATAGGAGCGCTGGTACATCCGACCGCGGTCCCAGCAGCCGCACGCGGGTTCGGATCGCGAAGGTGTCGATGGTGCTCGCCAAGCGCGGATTGGACCACTCGACTCCCTGGCCCGCGAGCAGGAAGAACACATCTTGTGCGGCTCGGGTGATGCGACGTGCGGCATCTAGGAAAGTGGGATGGTCCTTGTCCGGATGGTAACGCGCAATGAGCCCGACCACCCGCGCTCCCGGCGGAAGCCCGATATCGCGCCGCACGCTGGCAGCCGCGGCAGGGTCGCGGGCGAAGCCGGCGAGGTCGAATCCATTGGGGATGACCGTCGCGAAATTGGCGCGGTAACCCAGGCGAGCGTGCGACCGAAGCGCTGAGTCGGCGCAGTAGACGATGCCGTCCGCGAGCACGTGCGAGAGCCGTCCGCAAACGGCGCGCGTGAGTCGTGTAAGAGGCTTGACATTGCGCGGCTCGACGTCGGCGTGATGTATTCCCCAAACCAGCGGCATGCCCAAGGGCGCGGCGGTGAGCCCCGCCAGCAGGTTCCCATGGTACATCCAGCTCTGGACGATGTCGGGCCGCGATCCTCGCAGAAATACAGCGAGCGGGAGGAGCGCGCCGGGCGTCGGCACTCCTGGTCGCATCCTCAAGCACTTCACGGCGACCCCATCCGAAACGAGGCGAGGGCCAAAGGTGCCCTCATCTGTCAATGAAGCCACCGAATGGTTCAAACCCTGCGAGCGCGTGGAGGAGATGAGCTTGTAGAGCATCGCCTCGGCCCCGCCCGTACCGAGCCCCGTAATGACGTGAGCGACCCTCATTCCTCGAGCGACCTCAAGTGATGTTTTCGAGCATACGAAAGTTGCTTTCCCCACGTTGCGGTAGGACCTCCCAATCAAGGGGATGGGGCGCACCGTGCCGTAGAGGGCTTGTTGGGTCACTCCGGGACAATGGAGCCCTCCCTCGAATGAGAAGAGCCCGAGGCGCTTTGCGAGGCTTGGGTCGCGTACCATCGCGCGCTGCGCGCGAGCCCCTCTCTCACCGAGCAGCTGGCGCGGTACCCGAGCAGCCGGCTCGCCTTGCCGGTGTCCGCCAGCGAGTGGCGCACGTCGCCGCGCCGGAACTCGCGGTAGTGGGGGTCGATCCGCGCCGCCTCCGGTCGAAGCCGCGCCACCTCGTCCCGGACGAGCCGGAAGAGCTCACTCAAGGTCGTGCGCTCGCCGCAGGCGACGTTGAACACCTGGCCGACCGCCTGGGGCTCGGACGCGGTTGCCGCGAGCAGGTTCGCCTGCACCACGTTGTCGACGAAGCAAAAGTCCCTGCTCGTGTCGCCGTCGCCGTAGATGGCCACCCCTGAGCCTTCCAGCAGCCCGGCGAACCAGAGAGGGATGACCGCCGCGTAGGTGCCTCTCGGGTCCTGCCGCGGGCCGAACACGTTGAAATACCGCAGGCCGATGAGCTCGAGGCCATAGCAAATGCCGAAGGCGTGGGCATAGAGCTCGTCTGCGCATTTGCTCGCCGCGTAGGGCGAGAGCGGCCGGCCGACGGCGCTCTCGACCTTGGGCAGGCCTGGGTGATCGCCGTACACCGAGCTCGAGCTCGCGTAGACCACTCGGCGCACGCCGGCGGCGCGCGCGGCCGAGAGGACCTGGAGAAAGCCCGCCACGTTCACGTCGTGCGACTGCATCGGGTCCCGAACCGACCGCGGCACCGAGCCCAGCGCAGCCTGGTGGAGCACGAGGTCGGCGCCCGACGCGGCGCGCCCGCAGGCGCCGGGGTCGCGGATGTCGCCTTCGACGAGGGAGAACCGCTCGCGCTGCTCGCTCGAGAGCGGGGCCAACGCCTGAATCAGGTTCTCCCTGCTCCCGGTCGCGAAGTTGTCGAGCCCTACCACCCGCTGCTCGAGGCGGAGCAGCTGCTCCACGAGGTGCGAGCCGATGAACCCGGCCGCCCCAGTCACGAGCCACCGCAAGGGTCGCTCGAGGAGGCGTGCCCGGGCGCCGTCGTAGGCCATCGCGAAGGCGGTCATGCGAGCTCCCGATCGGCGGGCGCGGCCGGTGCGCTCGGACAGAGCCCGTCGCGGTCGCGCGGCAAAGCCCGGCGTCCCGCCAGCAGCTCCCGGTATTCCTGCGCGATGGCCTCCCAGACGGCCTCGCGGCGGAAATCGGCAAGCACGCGCTTTCGCGCCGCCGCGCCGTGATTGGCGCGCAGCGCGGGGTCTATCAAATAGCGCTCCAGCGCGCGCTCGAGCGCTCGGGCATCGCGCGCGGGGACGAGCGTCCCCGTCACCCCGTCCAGCACCGCGTCGCGGCACCCGGGGACGTCCGTGGCCACGATGGGCAGCGACATGGCAGCCGCCTCCAACGCCACATTGGGAAATCCCTCGCGGTAGGTCGGCAGCGCCACCACGTCCATGGCTGGGTAGATGGGCGCGACATCGCCCACGTGACCGGTGATCCGGATTCGGGGGTCGGATCGCAGCACTGCGACCTGTTTGCGCGTGAGGCCCTCGTCTGGTCCGACGAGCAGAAGATGCAGCGTCTGCATTCGATCCCGCAGAGCGTTCCACGCCGCAAGGAGCTCGGCGCTTCCTTTCTCCGGCCCAAGCCGTCCTACGAAGCCGATCACGAGCGCATCCGCAGGGATGCCGTG
Organism: uncultured delta proteobacterium; assembly: GCA_963772225.1. Classification (GTDB taxonomy): domain Bacteria; phylum Myxococcota; class Myxococcia; order Myxococcales; family UBA5297; genus CAVYWD01. The sequence goes on from CAVYWD010000005.1 coordinate 165,789, forward strand.
TTCCCTGCGCGCCGCGACTCGCACTCCCTCGGCCGGCGGCGTGAATCGCTCCTCGGCATCCACGCCGTTGCCACTTCCCCCGAGGAGCACCTTGATTTTCTCGGGCGGGCAGAGGCCCTCCTCGACGGCGATAAGGCGCATCGATTCGCTCACGGCCAGGACCCGATGTGCGAGGAGGCACGAGACCCCCTCGGACGCGCGCAGGAGTTGGCGCCGCAGGCCCGAGGCGGTGACGAAGGGCAGCCCCCGCAGGTGGTAGATGCGCACCGGCGCCCGGCTGAGGGTCGCGGCGATCATCCCGAGAAGCCCGCCTTTGGGGGTGTGCGAATGCACGATCTCTGGATGGAGCCGACGCAACACCCCCCAGAGCCTCCAGAGCGCCGCCAGATCTGCGAGCGGCGTGATGGCGCGCTGCATGGAAACCGCATCAACCTCGACTCCCTCGAGTCGGCTGAATTCGGCGAGTTCAGGCCCAGGCGAGGTGATGGCGCGCAGCTCGAATCCGCGGCCCCGCATGAATCGCGCTTGCCCCAATAGGTGTGCCTTCAGGGAGATGGGCACAGTCGTCACGTGAACGACGACGGCCTGGGCGTTCACCGCCCTCAGCGCCTCTCGGTTCGACGGTTCGGCCGGCATCGAGACTGCGCCAATAGGGCGCATTCGGGCCTCCTCAATTCCGCAGTTAAGCCTTGACGAGCCGCCGCGGGCCGATTCCCTTCCGGACCAACAGCGGTGCGAGGACGTTGCGCGTGTCGACCACGAGCGCCACGTCGCGATACAGCTCCGGACCCTTGAACGCGTCGTGCGCCGTCGCGATGAGCACGGCATCGTATCGGGCGAAGCTCTCAGGAGTGCAGGGCACAGATTCGAGGCTCAGATGGTGCTTTCGCCCCTTGCGCGCCACAGGGAAGAAAGGATCGCAATAATCAGCGAGCGCCCCCCGGCTCTGAAGCAGCTCTAGGATCTCGTACGAAGGCGACTCGCGGTCGTCATCGATGTTGGCCTTGTACGCGAGGCCCAGCACCAGCACGCGCGAGCCCTTGAGCGGCTTGCCGTCGCCATTTAACGCGTTGGCGAGCCTGTCGACCACATACCGCGGCATGCGCGTGTTGATTTCGCCCGCGAGCTCGATGAAACGCGCCCACTCGCCGTGCTCGGCCGCCTTCCACGCCAAGTAGAACGGATCGAGCGGAATGCAATGTCCGCCCAATCCCGGCCCCGGATAGAAGGGCATGAAGCCGAAAGGCTTCGTCTCCGCCGCGCGAATGACCTCCCAGATATCGATGTCCATCCGGTCGAAGATCATCTTGAGCTCATTGACGAGCGCGATGTTCACCGACCGAAACACGTTTTCAAGGAGCTTGGCCGACTCTGCAACACGCGCGCTCGACACTGGGACCACGCGCTCCAGCCCCGCTTCGTAGAGCGCGGCCGCGACCTCGGTCGAGACCGGATTCACGCCCCCGACGACCTTGGGAATGGTTTTGGTGGTGAAGTCCCCGCGGCCGGGGTCCTCGCGCTCCGGTGAGAAGGCGAGGAGAAAGTCCTCGGGGCAGGACAGCCCGCTCTGCTCCAAGACAGGCCGGACCTCCTCGTCGGTGGTCCCAGGGTACGTGGTCGATTCGAGCACCACCAGCTGGCCTCGGCGCAGCCGCGTGGCGATTTGGCGCGCGGTGGCGAGAATGTGCGAATTATCCGGCTCGCGATGCGGCCCGAGCGGGGTCGGGACGCAGATGAGAATGGCATCGCAATCCGCGAGTTGATTGAAATCGGTCGAGACCGACATCCGCCCGCCGGCGATGGCGGCGGCGACTCGGTCGGGCCCGATGTGGCGAATGTAGGATTCGCCGCGGCGAAGCGCCTCGATCTTGGTTCCGTCGACGTCGAGCCCCAGCACCGGAAATCCGGCTTCGCTGAAGACGAGCGCCAGCGGAAGCCCGACGTATCCCTGCCCGACGACTCCTACCCGCGCGGTGTGCGCGCGGATCCGTGAAAACAGCTCCTGCTGCATTGTGGTATCCCCCGCGAGCGGGTCTCCAGCGGCATTCCAGTGTGGCAATTGCGAGAGGAAAGGACATCTGACCTAAGGAGGGGATTCACGTCCCCATGGCGGTCGATTTCGCCGGAGGCGCGTCGGGTGCCGGATTGTCCGGGGACGGCGGCGCCTCTGGATTCGCGCGGTAGGCAGGGAAGAACCGCTGGCGCAACGGAACGACCGGTGAGCCCCACCGCGCCCGAAGCAGCGCGCCATAGCGCTCGACATCGTGAATGCGCTTGTAGACCTGGAATCTCGCGCGCAGCGGGGACAGGCTGGCCTTGAACCGGAAAATGCCGTCCTCCGGCCCGTAGTGGCCGCCGCCGCAGAGAAGCCGGCGCTTCCCGGCACGCACGGCCCACCGAATCATTTCAAATACGTATGCGTTGACCGGGCGAACGCGCGCCTGCTGGAGGTCAGCCGCCGAGAGGTACCAGTACACGTCGGTGGCGTCGTGAAAGAGCAACCCACCCGCCACGGCTCGGCCCCCGTGCTCGGCGAGCAGAAAGAGGGCGTTTTCAGGCATGGCGTCGAAGAGGGAGACGAAGTACTCCGGAGGGTAGCGGTAGCGTTCGGGGGCCTCGCGCCGTGACATGGTCTCCGTGTAGAGCCGGGAAAACTCGAGGACGTCGTCTCGCGACCGGGCCTGCCTCACCGCTACGCCCGCCCGCTGTGCCTGCCGGACCATCCGGCGCGCATCGCTCGAAAAGCTCTTGCTCCAGATCCCGTCTTCGCCCCAGGTGAGGTCGAGCCACACGAGATCGCGGTCGAGCTCCACCCCTGACGGCTCGAGGCACGCAAGGTTCACATGCCACGGAGAAAGATGCGCAAACTCGGCCACGACCCCCGCTGCGCCGAAGCTCGAGGTGAGGGCGTCGACAAAGAAACCCTTTTCCCTGGGATGGGCCGGGCCGCTCCCGATGCGAAGCGGGCCTGTGTACTCCGGGGTGAAGGTGTCGAAGAGGTCCTCCCGGAGAGCAACGGCGAAGGGGAGCGTTTTCACGGGTCGCAGGAAGAATGGGTACACGATTCGAGCGTCATCGCCGAGCTCGACCACCAGGAGGCGCGCGGCGCAGCCGGTGCGCGCCTCGGTCAACCGCGCGAGCTCGAGGCTCCCCATGATGCAGGTCCCGGTCGGCAGGGCGGCCTTCCAATGCTTTGCGTCCTTGGTCGTCAACAGCGCGTGGCGAGCCATCAGAGCCGCCCGCCGCCCCGGAGCCGCTCAGCGGTCTGTCGCACCGCGCCGCCAGGCACTCGGCGCAGACAGCCAAGGACGTATTCCCACCAACGTGTGCCGTACGGCACGTAACACCGTACCGCATACCCTTCTCGTGCGAGGCCTTGCTGAAGATCCTCGCGGACGCCGTACAGCATTTGCAGCTCGAAGTCGCTCGGGGAAAGTCCCCGCTCGGACGCCAGCCTTCGGGCGTATTCGATGGCGCGGGAGTCGTGCGTCGCGATGGCGGGGTTGCGCCCCTCGCGCAAGAGTAGATTCAGGTCGTCCAAGAACGCTCGATCAAGCTCTGCACGTTCGCGGATGATGCCTTCCCCCGTCTCCCAGTACCCGCCCTTGACGAGCCGAATGCGAGCCCCGGCGGCGAGCAGGCGTCTCAGGTCGGCCCGGTTGCGGCGCAAGTACGACTGCAGGACGATGCCCACGAGGTCGCCATATTCGGTACGCGCCTGCTCGAAAAGAAGGAGCGTGCGCGCGGTATACGCGCTCTCCTCCATATCGATGCGAACGAAGGCGCCCGTCTCGCGCGCGGCTTCGAGCACGCGGTTGAGCTGCGTTCGGCAGAGCGCCTCATCGACGTCGAGGCCGATTTGAGTGAGCTTGAGCGAGAGGTTGGCCTCGAGGCGCTCAGTATGGAGTTGGCGAATGGCTTCAATCGCCCCGTCCGCCGCGGCGACGGCCTCGGCCGGTGTGCGCAAGTGCGTCCCGACCTGATTGAGCGTGGACTTGAGCCCCTTCGCGAAGAGCGCGCGAGCCGTCGCGATTCCCGCCGCGAGGTCTTCGCCGGCGACGAAACGCCAGGCCAGGTCCCGAACCACCGGCGTGCTCACGGCCGCGCGACGAAACCAGGGCGCCTTCGCGACCGCGCCCGCGAGCTGCCGCATCATGATTCGTTTCCCCCTTAAGCCCGCGTCTCAATCACGCCCAGCGCCTGAAGCCCATCGAGGTCCGGCGCGCCGGCGCACTATTTCTGTTGTCGCGGGTAAGGGATGGGAAGTGCCGCGCTCGAACCACCCCTCTTGCGAGGTAGGTGGCGCGCTTTTCGCCAGGAGGCGAGAGGTCGCTTCGGCCGTCAATGAGTGCGCTCCGGAAGCGAATGCGGGAGAAGCCTGGACCGGAGTGGCGACGAGAGGCGCGGCATCCTAAGGAGGAGGGTCAGGCCCGATAAGCGGGGAAGAAATCGGGCCGCGGCTTCCAGATCTCGCCGCGCCGGGCCTCGAAAGCGGCCCTGTCACTCACGAGGTCGTGAAACTCGCGCTCGTCGTGAATGAGGCACGCCACACGAAAGGGAACCTGGCCGCGAGGTCCGAAGGCGCGCTTGAAGTGCAGCAGGCCGTCGTTGGGCTTGCAGCCGCCGCCCAGCACGAAGGACCTCTTTCCGGCCGCCGCCGCCCACGTCAAGGCGCGGTGCTTCAACAGGTAGTTTGGGCCGAGCGGAAACGCATCGGCCAGCGTGCCGGCCAGGAAGGCGTACACGTGGTGCCGGGAATAGAGCAGGAGATTGGAGGAGACCACTTCCCCGCCGAGCAGCGCGTGAAAGAACACGTAGAAGCCGTGGAGCCGCTCGACGAGGGACTGAAAGAAAGACCGAGGAAAGTGGTACCAATCGGCCGCGCCATTTCGTTGCATGGTATGCGAGTACACGGAGCAGAAAGCGTCGAGCCGGGCCCCTTCGAAATCCAGCTCGACCTCCAGCCCCGCGCTCTCCGCCACCCGCACCCACTTTCGGACCTTCCGGTCGTAGCTGCGCCAGAGCTCGTCCACGTTCGAGTCGAGCGCGACGACGACGTTGGGCCCGCGCTCCTCCACCGGGCTCGGCGTGTTCGCAAGCTGATCGGGAAACAGCGAGAGCCGGGCGAAGGTCGAGACGATGCCCTCCCGCTCGCACCACCGGGCGTACTCCTGCCAGAAGAGCGCGTCGTCCGGCGAACGAGAGCCTCGGGCGAAGGGACCGCCGTAGCCGTACGGAGAGACCGCGTCCCATCGCCGTTCGCCCGCGCGGCTCCAGGGCTCGGCGGCCAGGGGGCGCAAGAGGAGCGGGAAGAGAACGGCGCCTTCGGCCTCCTCGCTCACCACGCAGACCACCCGGTCGCAGGGGCGGGCGTAGAGGCGCGCATAATCCGGGTGCGCCATCACTTCCCGGCCCGGCCAGGCGAGCCAGACCCTGCGCCATTCGTCGAGCTCGGACGGGACGTCGGCGCTCAGCACCTGGAAGCGCAGGACGCCGGTCCGCGGCTCGGACGCCTGCGCCAGGCGGTCGGGGAATGCTGCCATGCTCGACCTCCCAAGGCTTCTCACCGGAAGGGGATTACGCTCGCTCTGCGGTCTTCGGCTCGGGGCTGCGCCGTGGCTTTCCCGCGGCGGCACCCGTCTCGGCGCTCGGCAAGGGGGCTCCGATGCTGGCGGCGTCCTGGGTCTCCGCCACGTCGGAACGGCGGACGACCTGCATCAGGGTCATGACCACGATCTTCAGGTCGAGCCAAAGGCTCCAGTGGTCCACGTACCAGACGTCGAGTTTGAGCCGGTCGCGGAACTTCAGGACGTGGCGGCCGTTCACCGCCGCCCAGCCGGTGACTCCCGGGCGCATGTCGTGCCGGCGCCGCTCGTTGGGGGAATACTGGTCGAGGTATTCCATCAAGAGCGGGCGAGGCCCCACCAGGCTCATCTCACCGCGCAGCACGTTCCAGAGCTCGGGGAGCTCATCCAGGCTCGTCGCGCGTAAAAAGCGCCCAAAGCGCGTGACTCGGTTTCGGTCAGTGAGGTACCAGACCTCGTCCGAGCGGGGAGCGCGCATGGTCCTGAATTTGAGAATGGTGAAGGGCTTTCCCTTGAACCCAGGGCGCGTCTGACGGAAGAGAACGGGCGGGCCCTGCGCGGCGAGGGAGGCGATTGCGACGGCGCCGAGGACCGGTGAGAAGAGAGCCCCCGCGGCGGCCGCGCCAGCAAGGTCCAAGGCGCGCTTGGCGAGGAGGATGGTCCCTTTTCGAGTGCTCATATCTCGCTCGGTCTCGCATTCCTAGTGCCCCGGCAAATCGGAGTCCGGAGAGGGCCGGGCCCCTCTCTCTCGCCCCGTCATGAATGTTTCCAGTGCGAGATACGCCGCGTCGATCGCCTGAAAGGCGGGGACGACCCGCCAGCATTCGCGTCGGCCTTAGGGCGCTCAACCGTGGGTTTCGGCGCGGCCGCGCGCACCGGCACAGATGGGCGATGGATCCGCGCGATGAATGGTGAGAGCCTCCCGCGCACCTTCAATGCCTGCGCAGCCGCGTCCAGTGCAGAATCGACACCCTTCCGGTCGACGGAGCTCACGAAATTGCGCGCTCGATGAGCCGATTCGCCCGTCAAGCTAAGGCGAAAGAGTTTCCTGCAGGCGAGCGCCGCATCGGCCAATTCTTCATTAATGGGAGTAGTTCATGGCATACGCGGGGAGGCTTCTCGTCTTCGGAGCCAGCGGCCACGGCAAGGTCGTCGCTGACGCCGGTCGCTCTTCGGGGCTGACACCGGCGGGGTTTCTGGACGAGGACGAATCGAAGGATCTCAGCGAGTTCTGCAATCTGCCGGTACTCAGCTGGGTGCGCTTCCGGCGCGAGCTGAATCTGTGGAGAGGGTGCGTCGTCGGCCTCGGCGTGGGCGACAACGGCGCCCGCGAACGTTGCTACGAGAGGGTTTGCGCCGCTGGTTTGGAGGTAGGCACCATCGTGCACGAGGAAGCCGTGGTCGCGCCGAGCGCTTTCCTCGGGGCGGGGACCGTCGTCATGGCGCTGGCGGCGGTGAACCCCGGTGCACGCGTCGGCGAGGGCGCCATCCTCAACACGGGCTCGGTCGTCGAGCACGACAATTGCCTCGGCCGGTTCGTGCACCTCTCGCCGAACAGCGCCCTTGGCGGGCACGTCACCATCGGCGACCGGGCGCACCTGGGCTTGGGCGCCGTGGTGCTCCCCGGCGTCCGAATCGGCGCAGACGTCCGGGTCGGGGCCGGCGCCGTGGTGACCCGGGACGTTCGCGACGGCTTCACCGTTGTCGGCGTGCCGGCGAAGCCCGTTCGGTGGGCGCGCGCCGCTCGAGGCGCCGGCGGCCGGTGAAAAGGGCGGTCGCTTTCGAGCCATGTGCCGTCGATTCGCTCCCCAGCAACGCCCGCTTGCTCCAGACCGCCACAATCGCCAGATCCGCATGGCCTTCGTGGGCGTTGCACTTTCAGACTTTTCAGGGGGACCGTAATGATTCGCGCTGAGGCGCGGCTTTGGCCGGAGGCCCGCGTGGCCCGGCACGTGGCAATCCTCTCATTCGATGCCCTTGCCACCTCCGTCGCGTTTCTGACGGCCATCCTCGTGCGCTTTGAAGGACACGTGCCGGCCGACTGGAAGAGGCCTTTCTTGTTGGCCCTGCCGCTCTTGGTCGGAATCCGGGTGACCGCCTTCGTCATCGCCCGGCTCCATTGCTGGTCCTTCGCCATGTCCGGCCTCTCCGAGGCCCTCCGCCTGGCGTTCGCCTCGCTGGCCGGGAGCGTGGTGTTCGTACCTGCGTATTCGATGCTCACCGAGGCGGCGTTTCCCAGGTCCGTCTGGGCGCTGGAATTCTTCTCCTCGACCACGCTCATCGCCGGCTGGCGGTTCGGCCCCCGAATCGGCCTGGGCTGGTGGGGTGAGTATCTGAGGAGCCGCTCGAGCGCGGCGCGCACGCTCGTGGTCGGCACGGGCAACTCCGCCGAGACCCTGGCCCGCGACCTACAGCGCAACCCGGAGAGCCGCTACTACGTCGTGGGCTTCATCGACGAGCAGCGGTCGACCAGCGGCATGCGGATCGCCGGGCGCCCGGTGCTCGGTGCTCTCTGTGACCTCCCGGCCCTCATCGCGCGGCATCGGATCGCGACGGTCCTCTTGGCCATCCACCTCCCGGCAAAGACCGTGCGCGAGATCCTGGGAATGTGCGACCAGCTGCGCGCGCGCTTCAAGATCATCCCTGCCTCGTTCACCGACCTCGACAAGCGGGTCTCGGCCGCGCTGCTCCACGATCTCTCCCCAGAAGACCTCCTGCCTCGGGACGAGGTCGCCTTCGACGCGTCGGAGATCGAAGCGCTGGTTCGCGGCCGCACCGCCCTCGTCACCGGCGCCGGCGGCTCCATTGGCGGCGAGATTCGCCGCCAGCTCGTCCGCTATGGAGCGAGCCGTTTGATCCTCGTGGACCTGAACGAGAACGAGCTCTACCTCCGAAGCCGAGAGCTCGCCCAGCAGTGGCCCAAGGTCCAAGTCTGCGCCGAGGTGGCCGACATCCGCGAGCTCGGGCCGCTCTTGCGCCTGGGCGAGCGGCACCGGCCCGAGTTCGTCCTGCACGCGGCCGCCCACAAGCACGTCCCGCTCATGGAGGACGCGCCCGAGGAGGCGGTCAAGAACAACGTCTTCGGCACCCTGAACGCCGCGCAAATGGCGAGCCAGTGCGGCGCCCAGAGGTTCGTCCTCATTTCCACCGACAAGGCGGTCAACCCCACCTCGGTCATGGGCGTCTCCAAGCGTGTCGCGGAGCTCGTGGTGAGAGAGGTCGCGCGCTCGTCGCAGACGCGGATGACGGCGGTGAGGTTCGGCAACGTTTTGGGCTCGGCCGGGAGCGTGGTTCCGCTGTTCAAGCAGCAGATCGCCCGGGGCGGCCCGGTCACGGTCACACACCGCGAATGCACGCGCTACTTCATGACCGTCTCCGAGGCGGTGGGCCTCGTGCTCCTCGCCGGCCTGGGCGGCTACGGCGAGCTCTGCGTCCTGGAGATGGGCGAGCCCCTTCGCATCGCGGACCTCGCCAAGAGTCTCATCACCATGTCCGGCCACGTCCCTGACGCGGAGATCGCGCTCGTCTACACCGGCTTGCGCCCCGGCGAGAAGCTCCACGAGGAGCTGCTCACCGAGCAGGAAGAGCACACGCTGAAAATCCGCAATCGCATCCGCGTGGCTCAGAGCGCCGCGCCCCCGCGCGATCTCGGTGCTCGGCTGGCCGAGCTGAAGCTCCTCGCGGACGAAGGCGATCGAGAAGGGGTCCTGCGCGCCCTGCGCCTCCTCGTCCCCACCTACCGAGCGCCGGTCCCTGACGATCCGGCGAAGGCGCGGGCGGAGCTTCCGGCTCGAGAGCGAAGCGTCGGCATCGTCGCCGCGTTGTAGAGGCTTTGCGCTCGCTGCCGGACACTGAGGGGAGATTGCTTCGATGAACGAATTTCCGCGATCCGATGAGAAGAAGGGCCTCGATGAGAAGAAGAACCTCGGCGTCTGGTCGGCGCCTCAGCGCGAGGCGCGGCCGGGGGTCTTCTTCGACAAAGGCCAAGCTCGGAGCGCCAGCGAGCAGGAGCCGAGTCTCTCGGACTACTTGCAGGTCATCTCCGAGCGGAGGTGGACGATCGCCGGCATCACCTTCGGGTGCGTGGCCGTCTCGCTGGTCTACCTCGTCCTGGCCGCGCCTCGTTACTCATCGGACACGCTCATCCAGGTCGAGGCGAAGGCGAGCGAGGCCTCCGGGCTCGAAGAGCTCTTGGGCGGGCGAGACAAGCCATCGCTCGCAGGCGAGTCCGAATCCCAGGCGGAGATCGAGATCCTCCGGTCGCGGATGATCCTCGGCGCGGTGGTCGACGAGCTCGGCCTGGACGTCCAGGCGTCTCCCCGAAGGTTCCCCATCATCGGCGCGGCCATCGCGCGCCATGACTCGGGTGCTGCGCCTGCCTCGCCCGTGCTGGGGCTGTCCCGCTTCTGCTGGGGCGGCGAACGGATTCCGGCTCTCGCGCCTGGAGGTGCCCGACGACCTTCTCGGCGAGGAGCTGCAGCTCACGGCGCTGGAGGACGGGCGCTACCGCCTCGAGCACGAGGGCGACGTTCTGCTCGAGGGGAAGGTGGGGGAGCTCGCCCGCTCGGGCCCGGAGCGGCCAGTGTCGCTCCACGTCTCGGAGCTGATCGCGCGCCCCGGCTCGCAGTTCATCCTGGCGAGGCGCCGCCGCGACGATGTCGTGGGGACGCTCCAAGACGACCTGCGCGTCACCGAGAAGGCGAAGAAGTCGGGGATCCTCGTCCTCTCCCTCGACGGCCCCGACCCCGCGAAGGTGGCCTCCATCCTCGACGCCATCGCCACTCGGTTCCTCCGCCAGAAGCTCGAGCGGAGCTCGGCCGAAGTGACGCATATCCTGGAATTCCTCGATTCCCAGCTCCCCACGCTGAGACGGAACCTCGACGCCGCGGAGGCCGCGCTCAATGTCTTCCAACAGAAGAAAGGAGCTCTGAGCGTCACCCTGGAGTCGAGCGCCTTCCTGGCGCGGAGCGTGGAGATCGACAAAGAGCTCTCCGCCCTGGAGCAGCAGCGCTCCGAGCTGCGCCAGAGCTACACCGAGAACCACCCCTTGGTCGCGGCCCTCAACTCCAAGGCGGAAAAGCTGCGCGCGCGGCTGGGGGAGATGAACGGTCGGCTGCGCGAGCTCCCCTCCACGGACCTCGAGTCCGCGCGCCTGGGCCGCGACGTCAAGGTGGCGACCGATCTCTACCTGTCGCTCCTCGGAAGGGCGCAGCAGCTTCGCGTGGCGAAGTCAGGGGCCATCCCCGACGCCGTCGTCATCGACCGCGCGCTCGTCCCCATTCGCCGCTCGAGCCCGAAGCCGCCGCTGGTGCTCGTCTTGGCGACCATGCTGGGCCTCGGCGCCGGCCTCGCCGCCGCGCTCGGGGGCAAGTCGCTCGAGCGCGGGACGCAGGACGCCGAGGAGGTCGAGCGCGGGACCGGCCTGCCCGTCATCGCCTCCGTCCCGCGCAGTGAGAGCCAACTCGAGCTGGTGCGCGCCGCCATCCGCCGGGGCCAGGTGGCGCTGCCGGTCCTCTCCGAGCTCGACCCCGAGGACCCAGCCATCGAGAACCTGCGCACCCTGCGCACCAGCCTCCAGTTCGCGCTCGCCGGCCCGCAGCGCAACGTGGTGGCGGTGCTGGGCTCGGGGCCGGAGGTCGGCAAGTCGTTCGTGAGCGTGAACCTGGCCCACGTCCTGGCCGCCGCCGACCGCAAGATCCTGCTGATGGACTGCGACCTGCGCCGGGGCCGGCTCCATCGATATTTCGGAGTCTCCCGACAGCCCGGCGTCTCGGACGTGGTGAGCGGGGCGGCCACGTTCGACGATGCGCTGGTCCGGGTGGGCCGCCTCGACGTGGTCCCGGCGGGGACCTTGTCGCCCAACCCCGCGGAGCTGCTCGCGCGCGCGAGCTTCGAGAAGCTCCTCGCCGAGGCCTCGCGCCGCTACGAGATCGTCGTCGTGGATACCGCGCCCATCCTGGCGGTCGCAGACCCGCTCCTCGTCGCGCGCCTCGCCGGCCTCAACCTCCTCGTGTTCCGGGCCTTCAAGAGCCCGCTCCGAGAGATCGGGCTCGCGGTGCGCCGGCTCGCCAACAGCGGCATCCAGGTTCAGGGGATCGTGCTGAACGACGTGCGCAAGGACCGCAGCATGTACGGCTTGTACCAGACCCACGAATGGAGGCCGAAGCTGAAGGCCTAGGATGGAGCAGATCGTGAAGCTCAGCCCGCTGCTGTCGTTTCTTCTGCTGCTCGCCGGGTGCGCGCTCGCGCCCGGCATGCGGATGGACGAGAGCGCCGCCGAGGATCGCGCTCGGGCCCACGCCAAGCCGGGCACCGAGGAGGCGAGCTACCGCGTCCAGCCCCTCACCGCGGAGCTCGTGACCCGCCTCGCCCTGGAGCGGCGCTGGGCCAAGACCAGCTCCGGGCCCGACCCCTTGGCCAAGGAGGCCAGGGACTACGTCTATCGCGTGGCCCCCTTCGACGTCCTGACCATCACCGTCTGGGGCCACCCGGAGCTGACCATCCCCGCCGGCGAGTTTCGGGCGCCGGAGTCCTCGGGGAACATGGTCGGTCCCGACGGGACCATCTTTTACCCGTACGTGGGCCTGGTCGAGGTGGCGGGCAAGACCCTGTTCGAGATTCGCCAGCTCCTCGCGAAGCGACTCGGTGAGTTCGTGGAGCACCCGCAGCTCGACGTGCGCGTGGCGGCCTTTCGAGGCAAGAGGATCCAGGTGACGGGCCAGGTGGCGACCCCTTCGACGCTGCCCATCACCGACGTCCCGCTCCGAGTCCAGGACGCCATCGCCGCGTCCAAGGGGCCCACGCCGGACGCCGACCTCCAGCGCGTGACCCTCACCCGGGACGGGACCGCCATCCAGCTCAACCTGCTCGCGGCCTATGAAGCCGGAGAGGTTTTGCAGAACTGGCTCCTCAAAGATGGCGACATCGTCTACGTCCCCGATCGGCGTCAGACGAGCTCGGTGATCGTCATGGGTGAGGTGCGCGCACCGGCGGTGAGGGTGATCCAGAACGGGCGCCTCTCGCTGGCCGAGGCCCTCGGCGAGAGCGGCCCGGGCATCATGCCGGGCGGCGCCGGCGCGCCGGTAGGAGGCGGGCCGGGCGGCCTCGACCCAGTGGCCGCGAACACGGCGAAGATCTACGTGATCCGAGGCGACTACAACACGCCGAAGATCTACCGGCTCGACGCCCGATCCCCCGACGCCTACCTCCTGGCCGTGCAGTTTCCCCTGCTGCCCCGAGACGTGGTCTTCGTCTCGACGAACGAGCTGACCCGCTGGAGCCGCACGCTGGCGCAGATCCTGCCGACCATCCAGGGCATCTGGTACGTCTGGGATCTCACCTACCGTACGAGCACGGGCCACTGAGGCCCGTGGCGCGCCCGTCGACGGAATCGGCGGGCGCGCTCGAAGAGCCCAAGGGCCCCGATCAGCCCGGCGGAGGCCGCGAGGACGCCTGCAGCTTCTGCTGGGCCTTGTGCCACTGCTGCTCCTGGGACCGGGCGAGCTGGTCCTTCTGCTGCACGTCGATCTGCGCCTTCTTCACGTCGCCCTGCTCCTCGGAGACGCGCTTCTCGAAGGCGCCCGGCTTGAGCTTCTGGACCGAGGGGTCGTTGACCTGGGCGAGCGCCTGGTACTTCGACTGCTCGAGCTCGGCCTTGGCGAGGCTGACCTCTCGGCTGGCGAGCTCCTGGCGGGCCTGCGCGGCGTCATGCTGGGCCTTGGTGGCCTGGACGTGGGCGTCGGCGGCGTCGATGGCGGGCTTGGAGGCGTCGAGCCGGGCCTGCGCGTTCTTGATCTGCGACTCGTCGTGCGACTTCTTGGCCGCGTCGAGCTCCTTCTTGGCCATGCTCTCGCGCTCTTTGGCGATCTTCTCCTCCGACCCGGCGATGTTCACGTCGCTCTTCGTGGCCTCGGTCGCGGACTCGGCGCGCGCCAGACGGTCGTTGGCCTCCTGGACCTTGGCGCGCTGCTGATTGATGTCGGTCATCTGCTGGGGCGACAGGCGGCCCAGCGCCGAGTCGTCCACCGAGGCGCCCGACCCGCCTATCCCCACCTTGTTCCTGGTGCTGGCGCACCCCGCGACGAAGAGCGCGGCCATCATCAGGACTCGCGTGCTTCTCTGCATCCCGTGCCTCCCTGGCGCTGCGCGCCTTTTGCACGGATCGACAATGGGGACGGCGTCCCGCCGAGTGAAGAGCGGAGGGGGCGGGCCCCTTGGAGGCGCCCACTGGCGGGAGAGGCGAGGCACGGGAGAACCGGTTGTGCGCCGGGTGCCCGGGGCGAGCGGAGAGCCGTCGCCCGTCCACTTGGCGCTGCGGGGGCCGAGAGCTCGGTGCTAGGTTTGGCCTCCATGTTCGTCGCCATCGCGAATCTTAGGTCTCGGGCTGGTCATCCTGGTCCACGAGGCCGGTCACTTTCTCGCCGCGCGGGCCTGCCGGATGCGGGCGGAGGTGTTCTCGATAGGCTTTGGGCCGGCCCTGCTCGCCTGGCACGGGAAGAGAACCGAGTACCGGATTCTCCGCGTTGCCGCTGGGCGGGTACGTGCGCATCGCGGGAATGGCCCCGGGCGACGGGACCGCCGCGGACGACCCGGAGTCCTTCGCCAACCACCCCGCCTGGCAGCGCTTCCTGGTGATCTTGGCGGGGCCGGCCGTGAACTGGGCCTTCGCCGTCCTGCTGCTGGCGACGCTGTTCGTGGTCGGCGTCCGGGTGTCGACGAATCGCCCGGTCGTCGAAGATGTCTCGGGCGCGGCGGCCGCCGCCGCAGGGCTGATGCCCGGCGACCGGATCGTGTCCATCGACGATCAGCCTATCGGCACCTGGGAGGACGTGGAGCGCGCCATCGGCGCGCGGCGCGGCAAACTTATGCAGATCCGCGTGGCCAGAGGCGGCGGTGAGCAGACGCTCACCGGGACCACCGGTCCCGATGGCCGCCTGGGCATCGGAGGGGAGACCCAGGTCGCGCGCTTGCCGTTGAAGCGCTCGTTCTCGCTGGCGCTCGCCAAGTCGGGCCAGGGGTTGCTCGAGACGCTCGACCTCCTCCGCCGACTGGTGCTCAGAAAGGGTGACACAGGCCCGGTGATCGGCCCCGTGGAGATCGTCAGCGAGACGGTTCAGGCGGTCTCGAAGGACGTCTCGCAGATCTTCCTCATCCTCGGGCAGATCTCCCTGGTCCTGGCCATGATGAACCTGTTGCCCATCCCCGCGCTCGACGGCGGCAGGCTGGCGTTCATCCTGGTCGCCATGGTGCGCAGGCGCCCGGTGAACCCGAGCGTCGAGGCCGCGGTGCACGGCGCCGGCCTGGTGCTCCTCCTGCTGCTCATGGTCTTCGTGACCTACCGCGACGTGCGCCGTCGGCTGCACGCCTCCGAGGCGAGCGGGCGCGCGCCCCCGGCTGCCGCCGCGTCGAGCGCCGACGCCGGGCCGTGAGCGAGAGGTGGGCTCGAGGTTTTCGCTGGAGGCCTTGAGGGGGCGAGCTCGATGCCGGTGAATCAAGCTCTCCGCCGAGCCAAGTCCCCATTCGAAGAACGATTGAGCACCAACCATCGACGCGAGGCCGGGCCGCAAGGGTCTCCGACATGCCTCGTCGGTCGGAGGCGCAGCCTCGTTCGGGTGAATGGATTGCGGGCAGAGGAACCTGGCCGGCGGCTACGGCCAGAGCTTTCTCCGCTCGCCGGTGGCGCGGTAGCGGCGGTAGTCCTCGAGGATGGTCGCGTGGTCGAAGACGATGGGCCCGGGCAGCGCGTCGAGCGGGAAGGCCTGGGCGACCTCGGCGTCGTCGGCGCCCTTGGGCTCGCCCTCGGCGCGGGCGGCAAACACGGTGGTGAGCGTGTGTCGCCGGGCGTCTCGCTTCGGGTCGGAGTAGGTGAAGAGCTGTTCGATCAGGCGGATTTCCAGGCCGGTCTCCTCCTGCGCCTCGCGGACCGCCGCCTCCTCCAGCGTCTCGCCGACCTCGACGAAGCCGCCGGGCAGCGCCCATCCCAGGGGCGGGAACTTCCTGCGCACCATCACGATGCGCCCTCCGGGGAGCTCGATGATGGCGTCGACGGTGGGCGCGGGGGACGGGTGCGGGCCGGGCAAGCGAGGCTCCAGGGGTCAAGGGGCGAAGTCACAGGAATCGACGAGGGCCTCGAGGGGAGTCCTCGAGGCCCTCGTCGGAATCAAGGCGGAATCACGTCGAGCAAAGCGCCCGATGTTACTTGACGCGCCCCTCGGCGGCCTTCCAATTCACGTTGGCGAAGAACGCGTCGAGGTACTTGGCGCGCTCGGTGGGCTTGTAGTCCACCGTCCAGGCGTGCTCCCAGATGTCCAGCGCGAGCACCGGGCGGTAGCCGGCGATGTTGCCGTCCTGGTGCAGGCTCACCCATCGGTTGCAGAGCCAGCCGTTGCTCGGGTCCTGCAGGGTCAGCACCCAGCCCACCCCGCGGGACTTGGCCAGGGTCACGAGGTCCTTCTTGTAGTTGTCGAATGAGCCGAAGCTCTCGTCGATGACCTTGGCGAGCGCGCTGCCCTTGCCGAGCTCGGAGCCGTTCGCGACGAGGTTTTCGAAATAGTACTCGTGGAGCACCATGCCGTTCTGCTCGAACGGAAGCCGCCGACTCAGCTCGGCGAAGGCCGGCGACTCGCCTTGGCCCTTGGCGAGCAGGTCCGCGGTCTGCTCCCTTAGCACATTGGTGTTCTTCACGTAGCCTTCGTACAGCTTGAGGTGCTGCTCGAATCTGCGACTCCGAGAGGCCCTTCAGGCCTTTCAGGTTGGGAAATTCGCGAACCTTGTAAGACCGCTCCATGGGAATCTCCTTAGACGGTGTGGGTATCGAGCCGATGGCGGCATATCTAGGAAGCGGGAACTGCCGCGGCAATCTTTCTTGCCGCGAACCGACGCGTCGCTGTCCACTTTTGGGCGCCTTCTTCGACCCCTTTGCATGCATGAGATGCGCGGGGGCGGCCGGAGGTTCGGCCAATCCGGCGCTCGCCTCTCCGGGCCGAGGGCTAGCGCCGGCCGGGGCTGCGAGTTACCTCCTCGGGGAGCCCAAGGGGAGGCGCCATGCCGCAGAAGAAGACCTTGGAACGTGTTCAACGCGCCCGTCGGCGGGGCAAGCCGGCAACGACGCAAGCCGGCGCGTTCGTCCGTGAAGAGATGGAGCGCGCGAAGAGTGGCAAGGGCCCGGCGAAGAGCCGCAAGCAGGCGGTGGCCATCGGCCTCTCCGAGGCGCGGCGCGCGGGTGTGGACCTGCCTCCGCCGGATTCCGGCCGGGTGAACGACAAGACTCGGCGGCGGGCCGAGGCCTCTTACCGCCGGGGGCAGGAGAGCAGGCCGCTCGGCCGAGGCTCGGGAGGGAAGAAGGCCAAAGGCGGCTCGCCCGGCAAGCGCTCCAAGGGCAAGGGCGCGCCCCGCCGGTAACGGAGGGCGAGCGGCTCGGCGCTCGCGGCCCTCCTTGCCCTCCCGCGGAGCGCGTGCGAGCCTCGGACGCTCCAACCGCGACTGCACCTTGGAGCCGGCGCCATGATCCGCCTCGTCGCTGCCCTCGCCCTCGCGGCGGCGGCCTCCCCGCCGAAGCCCGCGCCGGCGGGCCTCGAGGTGCCTCGCCCCCCTGCGGAGAAGACCGTGACCAACCCCCTCTTGCCGAAGTGGTCGGGCCCCTACGGCGGCGTCCCGCCCTTCGACGCGGCCCACGTGGAGCACTTCCAGCCCGCCTTCGAGAAGGCCATGGCCGAGCAGCTCGCCGCGGTGGACGCCATCGCAGGCGACCCGGCGGCGCCCACCTTCGAGAACACCTTGGCGGCGATGGAGCGCTCGGGGCGGACCCTGGACCGGGTCTCGAGCGTCTACAACGTCTTCGCCTCCACCCTGAGCACGCCCGAGTTCCAGGCGGTCGAGCGCGAGATGGCGCCCCGGCTCGCGGCGTTCCGAGACAAGATCAATCAGAACGAGAAGCTGTTCGCGCGCCTGGAGGCGGTCTACCGGGCCCGCGCCGGGGCGTCTTTCAGCCCGGAGCAGCAGCGGCTCGCCTGGCTCTACCATACGAACTTCGTGCGGGCCGGGGCGAAGCTGCTCGCGCCGCAGAAGAAGCGCGTCGCCGAGGTCAACGAGCGCCTGGCGGCCCTGTACACCCGCTTCTCCCAGAACGTGCTCGGCGACGAGGCCGAGCACGTCCTCTTCCTCGAGAGCGAGGCCGACCTTCAGGGCCTGCCGGCGTCGGTCCGCTCGGCGGCGGCCGCCGCGGCCGAGGCGCGGGGCAAGAAGGGCCAGTGGGCGGTGGTCAACACGCGCTCGAGCGTGGAGCCGTTCCTGAGCTACTCCAGCCGCCGCGCTTTGCGTGAAAAGGTCTGGCGGGCGTTCATCTCGCGCGGCGACCACGGCGACGCGCGCGACAACAAGAAGGTCCTCGCCGAGATCCTCAAGCTGCGCGCCGAGCGCGCTCGGCTGCTCGGGTACCCGACGCACGCGCACTGGCGCCTCGAGGACTCGATGGCAGGAACGCCGGACAAGGCCCTGCAGCTCATGGAGGCGGTGTGGCCCGCGGCGGTGGCCCGGGTGCGCGAGGAGGTCGCCGACATGCAGGCCGTCGCCGACCGCGAGGGCGCGAAGCTCGTCGTTGAGCCCTGGGACTACCGGTACTACGCCGAGAAGGTGCGCAAGGCCAAGTACGACCTCGACGAGAACGAGGTGAAGCCCTACCTGCAGCTCGAGAAGCTGCGCGAGGGCATGTTCTGGGTGGCCGGCGAGCTGTTCGACCTCCACTTCAAGCCGGCGAGCGGCGTTCCGGTCTACCACCCGGACGTCCGGGTCTTCGAGGTCCAGGACGGCGCGGGCAAGACCGTGGGGCTCTGGTATTTCGATCCCTATGCGCGGCCGGGCAAGCAATCCGGCGCCTGGATGAACGCCTACCGGGACCAGGAGCGCTTCGACGGCGAGGTGCTGACCCTCGTCTCCAACAACGCCAACTTCGTGAAGGGCGACCCCTCCGAGCCGGTGCTGGTGAGCTGGACCGACGCCGAGACGCTCTTCCACGAGTTCGGCCACGCGCTCCACGGGCTGTGCTCGAGCGTGAGCTACCCCTCGCTCTCGGGCACGTCGGTGGCGCGCGACTACGTGGAGTTCCCCTCGCAGCTGCTCGAGCGCTGGCTCTCGACGCCCGAGGTGCTGACCCGGTTCGCGGTCCACGCGGCGACCGGCAAGCCCATCCCGAAGGAGCTGGTCGCGAAGCTCGAGCGCGCCTCCAGGTTCAACCAGGGCTTCGCCACGGTCGAGTACCTCGCCGCGGCGCTGGTCGACCTGAGGCTCCACCTGGCCGGCGAGAGGGACATCGACGCCGCCGAGTTCGAGCGGGAGGCGCTCAAGGCGCTGGGCATGCCCAAGGAGATCGTCCTGCGGCACCGCCTGCCGCACTTCGGGCACGTCTTCGCGGGCGACGGCTACTCCGCCGGGTACTACAGCTACCTTTGGTCCGACGTCCTCTCCGCCGACGCGTACGAGGCCTTCACCGAAGCGGGCGGCCCCTACGACAAGGCGGTCGCGAAAAGGCTCAAGGCGAAGGTCTTCTCCGCGGGAAACACCGTGGACCCGGCCGAGGCCTACCGGGCCTTTCGCGGCCGCGACCCGGCCGTCGGCGCCCTGATGCGGCGCAGGGGCTTCGCGGAGCCGGGGGCGGCGAAGTAGAGAGAGAGAAGGTCTCTCGGCGCGCCGGTTTCGCGATCGATTGCGCGCGCATTGCCTTCTCGAATGCTCGAGGTTCTCCATCCGCGCCCGCGCCCTGTCCAGGCCAATTCCGCCGCGGAGTGCCGCCGAGTGGTCGAGGAGGTCCAGAGGGCTCACGACGGCGGCAGGCTCTGGCGTGAATGGCCCTCGAGGGAGGGCCGTGAGGCAGCCGCCCACCGTTGAGAACCCCCGTCGGCCTACCCATCGTCGACATTGACGGCGAGGAGTGGTCCGGCGGACGGTCGACAGAGGACGGCGAAGAGGACGGCGACCAGGGCGCCGAGCGTCGCCAGCGTGACCGCCGCGATGGCCAGCGTCAGCGCCGCCAGCCGCGGCGTCATGAGGAGTAGGGCCAGCGCGCGGAACGGAAGGGCAAAGCCCTGAACGAAGTCCAGCGGGCCGGCGCGGCGGAGCTCAGGGACGTCCATCGCGGCTCCTCAGTGGGGTCCGGTCCCGCGACGCTCGGCGGGGCCGCACATTCTGGACGGCCGCCGAGAAGGGTTCGCCAGGCGACAGGGCGCGCGCTATTATCGCGCTCTTCGCCCGCTCGACTTGGCTCGTTTCTCTTTCCCCTGCTCGACGCGAACATGCCCCTCAAGCTCGCTGGCCTTCTGGTGACGTCAGGCGCCGTCCCCGCCGGAATCGTCGAGGACGCGCTGCGGCGCCAGGTGCTCTCCGGCTGCGCCCTGGACACCGCGCTGCTCGAGGCGGGCGCCCGGCTCACCGAGGCGCAGCTCTTGGCGAAGCTGGAGCAGGCGAGCGGGCTCAAGGAGGTCGGCGCGTTGGCCTTGGCGGAGGCCGAGCCTGCGGCCGTCGCGCTGCTCTCCGCGAAGCTCGCCGAGCGGCATGGCATGCTGCCCTTGCGCTCCGACGGGCTGGCGCTCGAGGTGGCAGTGCGCTATCCGCCCTCGACCGAGATGCTGGAGCAGGTGGGCTTTCTGCTGAAGCGCGAGCTCCACCCGTTCGTCGCCCTCGAGGTGCGCCTGCGCGAGGCCATCGCGCGCGCCTACGGCGCTGACCTGCACCCTCGCCACCAGGCGATGCTTCAGGTGCTGGGGCCCAGCGCGCCCGCCCCGAGCCTCAGGCCAATCCGTGGATCGTCGAGGTCCCCGAGAAGAGCTCGCCTGCGGCGGCCGCGGCGGCGTCGCCGAGAGGCTTGGGCGGGCTGATTCAGGACCACGAGGGCCTGGCGCTCGCCATCGAGCAGGCGCTCGAGGCGGCGGAGCTCCCGCTCCGGCGCGCGGCGGAGACCCAGCGCAATCGGCTCGCTCCTCGGGGCTTCGACCTCGCCGGCCTGGCCGAGCGGATCGTCGCTTTCACTCTCGGTGCGTCGGCGTTCAAGGCGGCGGCGCCCGAGGCGTGGACCCTGGCCAAGGCGCGCGCCGCGGTCGACGGGGCGGACGACCGCCACCAGATCATCCGCACGGCGCTGCGCTTCGCGCTCAAGACCTTCGACTTCGCGGCGGCGTTCGCGGTGGTGGGGGGGAACGCGGTCGGCTGGGCGGCGCAGGCGCGCGAGGGCGCGGCCGACGAGGGCGTGGAGCGGATCAGCATCCCGCTCGACGCGCCGAGCGTGCTGCGCACGGTGCTGCTCACGAAGGGCCGGTATCTCGGTTCGCTGCCGGGCGATCCGCTGAGCCAGTCGCTCGCCGCCGATCTCGGGCGCCCCAGGGCGAACTCGGTGTTCCTCCACGCGGTGGAGGTGCGCGACCGGCCGGTGGCCATCTTCTACGGAGACGTGAACGGCCGCGCCATCTCCGAGCGCGACGTCGGCGAGTTCGTGGTCTTCGCGCAGCACCTGGGCCAGCGCATCGAGAAGCTCATCGTCGACCAGAAGCGGCGGCTGGACCGCGCCGCGCGCGAGGCGGGCGGGGCCCTGCCCGGCGAGGGCGTGCCGGCGCCGGCGTTCGCCCTGGAGCCGCCGACGCTGACCACCGCGGAGCTGTTCGCGCGCAGCGCGCCGCGGCCGAGGGGCGGGGCGAAAGCGAGCGGCGACGCGGCGCCGAGCGCGGTGCTCGCCGCGGCTCCGGCGCCGGGCGCGTCGTCGCGGCTCACGGGCGCGAGCCTGGCCATGCCGTCGTCCATGGACGACCTGTTCGAAGCGGCGGAGCGGCTCTTGGACCCGGACCTCGGCGAGCGGGCGAAGGCGCTGGCGCTGCTCTCGCGTTTCCCGGAGGTCGCGGCGGCGGTGCTGGTGGCCCGCTTCCCGGGCCCGGTGCTGCGCTCGAGGGTGCCGGTGTCCGAGCTGCCGTCGCCCGAGGAGCTGGGGCCCATCCCGGCGGCGCTGGCGCGCATGGGCGTGGCGGCGGCGCGGGCGCTGGTGCCGCTCTTCGAGCACCGGGACGTCGACAGCCGGTACTTCGCGCTGCTCACCGCGGGGCGCCTGCCGGCGCCGGTGCTGGTGGGGCCCATTGCGCTCCGGGTCTTCGACCGGCACCCCATCGTCGCCGGGGCGGCGCGCGTCGCGTTGGCGTCCATGCGCGGGGTGCAGGGGTTCGGGCCGGCGGTCGCGAAGATCCGCGCCGAGCTCGCGTCGCGCGACAGCGAGACGGCGAACAGCGCCGCCAAGGCGCTGGGGCTCTTGCGAGACGCCGGGTCGGTGGAGGCGCTCATCGGGCTCACCGGGCACGAGAACAAGGCGCTGGCGCAGTCGTCGGCGGACGCGCTGAGGGAGATCACGAAGCAGCCGCTGGGGCAGAGCCCGGCGCGGTGGTCGGACTGGTGGGCGGGCGCCAAGCTCAAGGCGAGGGAGGAGTGGCTTCTCGAGGCGCTTCGCCACAAAGACCTCGAGAATCCGCGCCTCGGCGGCCGAGGAGCTGGCGCGGGCAGCCGGGGACAGCTTTGGCTTCGCCGCCGAGGGGCCGCGCCCGGAGCGGGAGGCCGCGGCGGCGAAGTTCGAGGAGTGGTGGAAGGCGAAGGTCGGGGCGAGGGCGGCGGCGGGGTAACTCGGCGGCGACGAGGGGCGGCGAAGAGGAAAGGCGGACAGAAGTCCTTTTCGGTCCGCGGGCGTCGTCGGCTTCGTCGAGCAATGGCTCCTCAGGTTTCTCAGAAAGAAGAAAGCGGCTCGCCATTCTCCTCGGTGCGCTGGATATTCAGCCAGGGCCCCGGACATTCGCTCATTTGGACAGTCTCCTTCTCCTCGGAAGTTCAGCGATCACTCGAGAATGCGCGCCGCATCCATCGAGAGCATTTGGACGGCGTTATCGAGAGCGTGGTCGAGACCGTCTCCAAGGTTGGAAGCGACAAAAGAGTCGCTGTCGGGGGAAAGGAATTCGTCATCACCGACCACAACGGAGAGCCGGGTTACGGCGTAACGACCCGAAAAAGAGGCGTGCTCCGGCCTGTCGCCCGCGTTCGGAGCCACGACTTCGGAAGATGGATTCTGAGGTTGGAGGTGCTTCGCTGATGCCCAGAAGAAGCGCCTGAGCGCGCAATGCCGGAAGGCGGCGCGAACGTCGCCGTCCAGGCGATGTCGGCCGCCACCCGCCGAGGTCGGAGCTGGCCCGACCACTCCCAGTTCGCCCCCTCCCCGCAAGCGGGGAGGGGGTTGGGGGGTGAGGCCCGCGTTGCCGCCCCGCGCCGCCACCGGTATACACTCCGCCGCGTCACTATGGCCCTCTCCTCCGACGAGCTCCGCGACCGCTTCCGCGCCACCCTCCTCGGGGTGGCCATCGGGGACGCCTTGGGCTTTCCGTTCGAGGGCGTCCCGCCGGAGGCCATCGCCCGCCTCCCGACGCTCGCCGAGGACTTCGCGCCCCGGCCGCGCGGGCGGTTCCAGAAGGGCCAGTACACCGACGACACCCAGATGACGCTGGCGCTCGCCGAGGCCATCGCCGCCGACGGCAAGGTCGACGGGCGCACGGTGGCGTCGCGGCTGTGCGCCTTCTGGCGCGACGGCAGCATCCTCGCCGCGGGCCAGGCCTGCACCGAGTCGATGGAGCGGCTCCTCTCCGGCGTCCCGTGGATGAGCGCCGGCGCCCCCATCGGCCACGCCGGCAACGGCGCCGCCGTCCGCGCCGCGCCCCTGGGCCTCTTGCACTTCGACGACCTCGCCCGCATCCCGCGCGACGCCGAGCTCCAGGGCGTCATCACCCACAAAGACCCGCGCGCCCAGGGCGGAGGCGCCGCGCTGGCCGCCGCCGTCGCGCTCAGCATCACCGACGAGCCGCACCCCGCCGACATCTTCTGCCGCCGGGTCGCCCACGCCGTGGCGAGCTTCGACTCGGGCTTCGCCTCGGAGATCCAGCGCCTGCCGCAGCTGGCGAGGTTCGAGCCGTCCGCCGCGGTGCCGGTCATCGCGCGCGCCGGCGCCCCCGGCCCCTACGTGAGCGACTGGCCCGGCATCAGCCCCTTCGTCATCCCCTCGGTCCTCATGGCGCTCTACGCCTTCTTGCGCCAGCGCGACGACTTCCGCGCCTGCATCTCCATCGCCCTGCGCGCCGGTGGCGACGCCGACACCGTGGCCGCCATGGCCGGCGCGGTCTCGGGCGCGCATCTGGGGCTCAAGGGGTTGCCGGCCCGGCTCAAGCGCGGCGTCCTGGGCGCCGAGCGGCTCACGTTGGCGGCCGACCGGCTCTTCGCCCTCAAGGCCGCCCAGCGCGACGCCTTGGCCGCGGCGCGCGCACCCGCCTTGGCGCGCCGCAAGCGCTAGAGTCGCCTGCCGGAAGAGAAGGAGCCTCCCGCCGCCATGATCCGCGCCGTCGTCACCGACATGGACAACACCCTCTACTCGTGGGTGGACTACATCGTCCCGTCGCTCGAGGCGATGGTCGAGAGCCTCTGCCGGACGATGCAGCAGCCGCGCATCCGGGTGGTCCAGTCGCTCAAGAAGGTCTACGAGCGCTACGAGTCGAACGAGTACCCGTTCGCCATCCAGGAGTCGGACCTGTTTCCGGCGTTCCCCGACTTCCCGTCGTTCAATCAGCTCGTCATCGCCCCCGCGCGCGAGGCGTTCTCCGCGGCGCGCAACCGCTACCTGCGGCCGTACCCGGGCGTCGTCGAGGCGCTCGCCGAGCTCAAGGCCATGGGCGTCCCGGTCGCCGCGCTGACCGACGCGCCTCGAAACCCCGCCGAGCGCCGCGCCTTGAAGATGAAGCTCGACCCGCTCCTCACCGCGCTCTACACGCTGCCGGCGTTCCCCTTTCCCGAGACGGGCGTCGCCCCGGAGATCCGCCGGCGCGCGCAGGAGGCGCCGGTCGCGCTCCAGTGCAAGGTCGTGGAGCTGCCGCGCGACTTCGAGAAGCCCGATCCGCGCGGGCTGCTCCGCGTCTGCAGCGACCTGGGCGTGGACCCCCGCGAGGTGCTCGTCGTCGGCGACAGCCGGCCCAAGGACATGGTGGTCGCACAGGCCGTGGGCGCCGTCGACGCCTGGGCCGAATACGGCACCTACGTTTCGGTGGAGTACCGCGAGCGCCTGGCGGTCATCTCCGCCAACTCGGCCACCCAGCGCCACCTGCAGCACGGCGACTCCGCCGCCAAGCCGCCCACCTTGAGGCTCTCGAGCTTCGAGCAAGTGGTCGATGCCGTGCGCGCGTCGCGGCCCCAGCGCGTGAGCGTCGGGTGAGGAGACCTTAGCGGAGCCGGCTACAGCGAGAAGTCCTTGGGCACCACCACGATGTAGTCGTCGGAGTTGGTCAAGCCCACGGTCTTCAGGCCGCGCCGCTCATCGTAGCCGCGGTCATAGCCGATGACCGTGTCCGAGTGCAGGTGCACGTTCTTGTCGATGATGGCGTTGCGGATGCGCGAGCGCCGCCCGATGGAGGTCTCGGTGATGAGCCCGCCGCGCAAAGAGCCGCCGAGCAGCACCGAGCTCTCGATGGACGCGAAGCTGTGCACGTAGATGCCGGGCGAGAGCACCGAATAGCGGACCGCCGCGCCGGAGATGATGACGCCGTTGGCGGTGATGGAGTTGAGCGCGGTGCCGGTGCGCCCCGGCACCTCGTGGACGAACTTGGCCGGCGGGAAGAGCGTCGGCGAGCTGAAAATGGCCCATTTCTCGCCGTAGAGATTGAAGCGGGGCGCCGCGGCGACGAGGTCCAGGTTGGCGGCCCAGTACGACTCCAGGGTCCCGACGTCGCGCCAGTAATCGCAGTCGTTGGCCCGCGGGACGAGCTCCTTCACGCGGTGGCCGTCGCGCGTGGTGTACTGGAACTCCTCGATGTTGTTCTTGGTCGTGAAATCGTAAGCGTAGACCGGCTTGCCCGCGGAGATCATTGCGGGGATCACGTCCTTGCCGAAGTCGTCGGACTTGCCGTCCTTGAGCGCCTCGCGCAGCACCTGCGTGTCGAAGATGTAGATGCCCATCGACGCCAGGCACTCGTTCGTGCCCGGGATGCACTTGGGGTCTTTCGGCTTCTCCTGGAACCCGACGATGCGGTAGCTGCTGTCGATCTCCAAAACGCCGTAGTTGCCGCGCGCGACGTCGGCGGGCAGGCGAACCACCGAGACGGTGAGCTGCGCGCCCTTCTCGTCGTGAAAGGCGCGCATCAGGCGGTAGTCCATCTTGTAGATGTGGTCGCCCGAGAGGATCAGCACCAGGCGCGGGATGTTCTCCTCGATGAAGCTGACGTTCTGGCGGATGGCGTCCGCGGTGCCCTTGTACCAGCTCGAGCCCATTTGCATCTGCGCCGGGATCTCGTCGATGAACTGGTCGAGGCGCCGAGAAAGAAAGTTCCACCCGGTCTTCAAATGGCTGGTCAGCGAGTTGCTTTTGTACTGAGTGAGGACATAGATGCGCCGGACCCCCGAATTGATGCAGTTCGAGAGGGTGAAGTCGATGATCCGGTAGATGCCGCCGAAGGGCACCGAGGGCTTGGCGCGCACGTCGGTGAGGGGCTTCAAACGCTCCCCCATGCCACCAGCCATCACAACCGCAAGGGTGTCGTGCATGGTGTCCTCGCTCGCCCGAGCGCGATTATAGACGCACGCCAGCCCCGCAGCGGACGGGGGCGGCGCCGGCGGGGCGGCCAGTGCATGCGGCCGGCCGGCGGCAGCTTCGAACGTCGGCAGTCGGCGGCGGCCAAGGGCTCGAGAGCGAGGTCGCCCGAGGAGCGCCCGGCGGGGAGGGACGTCAGGCGCCGGCGGAAAGGATTCCCTTGCGCAAAAGGTCCAGGACCCCCGAGGAGATCTCGAGGTCGGTCGCGTCCGACTTGTCGAGCGCGGCGCGCAACGAGCCCTCGTTGTGCGCGACCTGCAGGAGGTCGAGCTGCTCGGGCTTCAGGTCCCGCAGCGGCACGGGAAGAGGCCTGGCGAGCGAGAGCTGGGAGTCGAGGGGCGGGAGCTCCCGCTCGATCCGCCGCAGCTCGTCAAGCTGGCGCAGGCCTTCCATCAAAAGCGCCTCGGTCGGCTCCTCGAGCTCGACGATGAAGTCCTGGTTGTCCGGCGGCAGGAGCTCGAATTCGCCCTTCTCCCAGCGCACCACGCGGTAGAAGCTCTTCTGCGGCCCGAGCTGGTGGTTGTTGTCGATGACCGCGTAATAGATCCGCCCCTGCCGAAGATAGATGCGGGCCGTCTGCGCGCCCTTGATTTGCAGGACGCCGGCCTTCTTGGAGGTTCCGAAGAGCTGCAGGAGGTCCGGCAGAGGGACCTCTTCGATCTTTCCGGCCATGGACGACGAGCGCGTCTGGCGCAGGGCGTGCGCCGCGGCGGCCGCCTCCAGGCCCTTCTTGACCGCGACGTCGTCGAGGGTAGGGGCCGAGTTCTGTGCCACCAGTTTGAGGATGGAGGTGCCGATGAGGATCCGGTCGCCCTCCTTGAGCCGGGACTGCTTGATCTTCTCGCCGTTGACGAAGGTGCCGTTCGTGGAGCCGAGGTCCTCGATGACCACTCTGCCGTCCTGGCTGGTGATCTTCGCGTGCTTGCGGCTGACCATGTCCTCGACCAGGACCATGTCCAGGTCCGACGAGCGGCCGATCACGATCTGCTTGTTCGGCTTGAGGGGGAACTCGCCGCCCTGATACTTGCCGGAGATGAACTTCAGCGCATACATCCCGCTAGGACCTCGCCGCGGTGAGGGTCGACTTCCGAATCGGATACCGAAGCGAAGATCCTATCGCCATCTGCGCCAGCCGCAAGATCCTGGCGAAGTTCAGGCTTTAGAGCCCTCGCGGACGAGGGAGAGATACATCTCCGCCTTCTTGTCGCCGGGATTGCGGCGCAGGACCTCTTCCCATTCTTTGATGGCCTCGTCCACGCGCCCCAGGCTGTACAGGGCCACGCCCTGCTGGATGCGCGCGGGCAAATAGTGCGGCGCGTCGGCGACCGAGCGGCTGAACTCGCGCAGCGCGGCCTCCTTGTCGCCTTTGTCCCGCAGCGCCGCGCCGAGCTTCACGCGGATGTCGGGGAATCCGGGGCACAGGCCCAGCGCCCGGTTGTACTCGGTCACCGCCTCGTCGAAGAATCCACTGGAGGCGTACACGTCGCCGATGTCGGCGTACATGTTGGCGATCTTGCCCTTGACGAAGTGGTCGAGCTCGCCCGGGATGCGCCCGGTCCGCTGGAGGGTCGACTGGTAGACCGCCTTGGCCTCTCGGTACTGGCCAATGTCGTTGTAGATGATGGCCAGGTTGAGTGCGGCCTCGGTGTAGGCCGGGTTGAGCTTGAGCGCGGCTTCGAACGAGCGTTGGGCACGCGCGTACTGCCCCTGGTCATGGTAGATGACCCCGAGCATGTTGTAGACGTCGGCGAACGACTGGTTCTGCTCGACGACCTGCGTCAGATACTTCTCGGCGCGCTGGTATTGCTTTCGCGTGAAATACGTGCGGCCCAGCGTCAGAAGCTCTCGGACGAACTCGTCCATGAAGGGGCCCTCGAGGGACGGTGCGGGCGAGCCTACAACAGTCCCGACGCAAAGCGAAGCGCTCCCCTCTCACGAACGAGAGTGAACCGCGCCTGCCGCGGCCCAGCGGTCGCCTGGGGCGACTCCTCGAGCACCTCGACTTCGTCCCTCTCGAGCCGCACGGTGATGCGGCTGGGCGGCCCCGCGCGGTCGGGCATGCGGTCGCGCGCCAGGGCCAGAGCGACCTCGCGGCTGAAGCGGGCGTCGCGATAGGCCTGGGCGACCAGGCGCTCGAGCGCTGGCGGGTCGGAGCTCGCGAGCGCGCGCCGCCGCTGGGCGAGCAGCGAGAGCACCTCGGTGAGCGCGGGCGTCAGGCCCGCGGCGGGGGCGAAGCCGCGGCCGGCCCGAGCGAACGCGATCCGCTCGCGTCCCAGGCAGGCGACCGCGGTGTCGCCCGAAGGGCCGCGCAGGATGCCCTCGATGTCCACCGTGGCGACCGCGACGAAGCCCGGGCCCTCCGGACGGACGAGGACGCGGTCGAACGAGGCCCGGGCGACTTCCAGGCGTTCTCCGCTCGGCAGGTCCTGGGCAGGGGGCGCCTGCTCCAGGCGGCGCAAGGCGATTTCCACCTCGGCCTCGGGGCCCAGGAACGGGCCGCCGCAGGGGGCGCAGGACGCGGCGAGCAAGGGGGTGAGGAAGGCGCCGAGGCCGGGCCTCACGCCGCTCTCTTGAGCAAGCGCTCGGCCTCCGAGCGGTGCGAGCTCGCGGGGAACTGCTGCAGGAAGCGCTGCAGCGCCTCGCGGGCCTTCTCCTTGTCGCCCGCTTCGACGTAGCTCTTGCCCAGGAGCAGGAGCGCGGTGGGCTCGAGCTCGGTGCCCGGAAACTCGGTGAGCATCCGGTTCAGCCGGCCGATGGCCGACTGCCAGTGCTGGTGGGCCGCGTAGAAGTCGGCGACGGCGAGCTCGTGCTGGGCGAGGCGCTTCTTGATCGCCGCGAGCGACTTCTCCGCGTCGGGCACCAGGGAGGACTTCGGCCACTCGCGCAAGAAGTCTTCCAGCGCCGTGCGCGCCTGGCGGACCGAGGTCTGGTCCTTTTCGCTGGAGGACGGGAAGAGGAAGAAGTCGGACGGGATGTCCTTCAGGTACCCCAGCGCGACCCGGTACGAGGCGTAGTCGGCCTTCAGGTGGTTCGGGTGCATCTTGAGGAAGTTGCGATAGCCCTCGACGGCCTCGACGTACTTCTCGCGCTCGAAGTTGGCGTCGGCGATGCCCAGGTCCGCGAGCGCGGCGACTTCGGAGTAGGGGAACTTATACCGAATGTGCTCGAAGTACTTCTGGGCCTCTTGAGTCCGGCCGTCCTTGAGCGCCTCTTCGCCGAGGGTGTAGTTCGCCTTGGCGTCCTTGGCGTACTTCACGTCGCCGGGCGAGTCGACGTGGGCGCACCCGGAGAGGGTCCAAAGACCGAGCAGGATTGCGAGCTTGCGCATGGGTCGCCAAGCTACTCCCGGCGGATCGGCCGGTCAACGCCGGGCAGAGCGGGTGTCGCGAACTGGCCGCGAGGGCGGGTCTTCGCGATTCGGGTCGAGTGAAGAGGTGAGCGCCCGCCCGCGCCTCGCAGACGAGGGTTCGTGAGGTGGCGCTCGCCGGGCGAAATTCGAGCGAGGGGTTAAGAACCCTCCCAGGCCGAGACCACGTCGCGGACGACCTCCTCCGAATACCCGCGCCCAAGGAGGAAGCGCGCGGCGCGGGCTCGCTCGGAGGGGGTCGCCTCGAGCGCCAGTACAGGGCGCCGGGAGGCGAGGCACTCCTGCGCGAGCGCTCGCTCGTCCCTCTGCCCGCGCGCGGCGCGAACGGCGCCGGCCGCCGCGGCGGCGGGGATGCCCTCGGCGGTGAGGCGCTGCTCGGCGGCCGCGGGCCCAAACCGGCCCCGTGCGAGGAGGGTCTCGGCGCGCGCTTGGGCATACGCCGCGTCGTCCAGAAAGCGCAGCTCCCGAAGCCGGTCGAGGGCCGCGTCGATCACCGCGGCGTCGAAGCCCGCTCGCTCGAGGCGCGCCCGGATCTGGGCCTGGGTGCGCGCGCGGTGCGCGAGCAGCCGCAGCGCCGCGGCCTTCGCTTTTTCAAGAGGGGAGTCCAGTTCGGTAGCCACGGCCATCATCTTCGGCCGGGCCGGCCTTCGCGCACCAGGGGATTCAGATCCCGCTCGCCCGGAGCGCGGTGCGGGCCGCTCCGTGGCGCACCGGGATCTCGACGTCGTCGGCCCCGCCGTGCGCGGCGTCTCCGCTGAGAAAGGCGCGGTCGCGCCCCTGGCTCTTGGCGCGGTAGAGCGCGACGTCGGCCCTGTGGAACAGGTCGTTGAATCGCGCCTTCGCCGGAGGGTCGTGGACCGCGACGCCCACCGAGGCCGTGAAGCGCACGATCTCCGGGCCTTGCCCGGGCCGGTCGAGCGGCGCGCCGTGCAGCGCCTGGCAGCTGCGCACGCTCCGGAGGATGCGGTGGCCCACGATGGCCACGCCGTCCGCCGACGTGTTGGGCATGATGGCCGCGAACTCCTCGCCGCCCCAGCGCGCGCAGACGTCCAGCCGCCTCAGCGCCCCGCGCAGGATGCCGGCCACCGCCTTGAGCACCTCGTCCCCGGTGGCGTGCCCGTACCAATCGTTGACGCGCTTGAAGTGGTCCAGGTCCAGGAGCAGCAGCGCGATGGGGTCGCCGCGGCGCCGTGCGCGCTCGAGCTCCTGCTCGAGCTGGTACTCGAAGTAGCGGCGATTGAAGAGGCCGGTGAGCGGGTCGGTGATGGACCGGCGCTCGAGCTCCAGGTTCGCTCGGCGGAGCTGGCTCTGCTCCGCGCGAATCCGGAGCAGCGCGGCGACGCGCGCCGACAGCTCGTCGGCCCCGCAGGTGCGCGCGATGACGTCGTCGGCGCCGCCGCGAAGGGCGCGGACCCGAGACGCGCCGCTGCCGTCCGGCGACAGGGCGATGACGGGGAGAAACTCGGGCCGGCGGATGGACTTGACTTGCTGGAGGGCCCGCAGCGGGTCCATGTCCCGGAGCTCCAGGTCCATGAGCACGAGGTCCGGCGGCGCTTCGCTGCAGACCTCGCGCAGCGCGGCGGCGCCGCTGGGGACGACCTTGGCGTCGTGCCCCTCGCGGGTGAGCGCTTGCGCCAGATTCGGCGCGGAAGACCCCGATGCTTCGACGATGAGGACTCGGCCAGGCGTCATGCCCCCGACTCACTGCAAGGGCGGCGCCGCACGAGCGAGCTCCCGGCGACGGGCGGCACGACGAAGGGCGCCTCTTTGGCTTTTCGGCCGTTCGTCTCGAGAGTTGCGCAAAGGCGCAATAGGGGCGCCGCGCCTGTGCGAGAGGAGGCGAGCAGGCGGCCGGCCGCTCGCGGGAGCACCGTCGCGGCGCTGACGAGGCGCCACCGCGCTGACGGCTGCCGGCTGAGGTGAAGTTGGAGCGCACCCTCCTGTGGAAGGGGAGGGTCTTGCGGGCCCGAGCGGTGGGTCAGAAGCGTTCGATCTCGAAGCCGGGGTCGTTCGGGTCGGTGGGGTCGGTGGGGTTCTGCGGCGAAGGGCTCGCGGCGGGCCGCGGTGCGGGGACCGGCACGGCCGCAGCGGGCCGCGGGATGGCCACCGGCGTGGGCGTGGTGCGCGGCGCGGCCACCGGGGGCGGCGGCGCGGCGGGCGCAGGCGGAGGGGGCGCGCCCCGCCCCTCGAAGTCGTCCCACTTCGAGTCGGACGTGGCGCTGATGCCCGAGACGCGCAGCGCGAAGTCGTCGGGGTTCGTCGTCTGGCGCAGGGCCTCCTCGTAAGTGATGAGGCCATTGCGCAGGTGGAACATCAGCGACTGGTCGAAGGTCTGCATTCCGTACTGCTGGTATCCCTGGGCGATGGCGTCGGGGATCTCCTTCGTCCGGTCCTTGTCCTCGATCATCTCGCGGACGCGGGCGGTGGCGACGAGCACCTCCACGGCGGCGACGCGGCCGCGGCCGTCGGCCTTGGGCACCAGGCGCTGGCTCACCACGGCCTTGAGCACCGAGCCCAGCTGCATGCGCACCTGCTTCTGCTGGTACGGCGGGAAGACCGAGATGACGCGGTTGATGGTCTCGGTGGCGTCCAGGGTGTGCAGCGTGCTCAGGACCAGGTGGCCGGTCTCGGCGGCAGTGAGAGCGGTTTCGATGGTTTCCAGATCTCGCATCTCGCCCACCAGGATGACGTCCGGGTCCTGCCGCAGCGCGCTCTTGAGCGCCTGGCCGAAGGAGAGCGTGTCCACGCCCACCTCGCGCTGGTTCACGATGGAGCGCTTGTCGCGGACGAGGAACTCGATGGGGTCCTCGATGGTCATGATGTGGCAGGTCTCGTTCGCGTTGATGTGGTCGATCATCGCGGCGAGCGTGGTGGACTTGCCGGAGCCGGTGGTGCCGGTGACCAGGATGAGCCCGCGCTCGGAGAGGGCCATTTTCTCGAGCACCTTGGGGAGCATGAGCTGCTCGACGCTCAAGATCTTGAACGGGATGACGCGCAGCACGCCGCCGATGGTGCCGCGCTGCTGAAAGATGTTGACGCGGAAGCGGCCCAGGCCTGGCACGCCATAGGCGAGGTCTATCTCGTTCGTCTGCTTGAACTTCTCCTTCTGGTAGTCGTTCATGATGCCGAACGACATGCGGGCGATCTCCTCGGGCGGCAGGCGCCGCGCGTCCTTGAGCGGCACGAGCTGGCCGTCGACCCGGAACATGGGCGGGAGGCCGGCCTTGAGGTGGATGTCCGAGGCTCCGCCGCGAAGGGCGACCTGCAGGATCTCGTTGAGCTCCATGGGCGGCTCCTGGCCCTGAGGCGTCGCCGCTCCTGCTAAGGAAACGAGGGGTGGGCGCTCGGGCGAGCTGGATCGGTCGGGACGATAGCAGAGGCGCGAAGGCGCCCCCAAGGCAGGGCGTGCCACGCAGCCAACGCTCGGTTGAAGAGGCTGCGGCCGGACACGCCGTCCTCGTTTCAAGGGGGGTCACCGTGGTCGACCTGCCGTTCAGCAGCGCGCCGGCCGTGGACTCGTCGCATAGCACGCTCGCCGAGCGCTGCACGGGAACCGCTCGCCGGCAAGGGATTTGCGGCCTCTGCGCACGTGCTCTGAATCCAGCGTTGGTTGAGTCGAGAGGAGCCGACCCGCGTCCGCCTGGGCACGGCGCCGCGCTTCCCCGCGGACTCAGATGCCGAGCGCCTGCAAGTACTCGAGGAACTCGCGTGCGCCGGCGATCTTGGCAGCGTCTTTGCCAGGCTTGAGGTCGAGGCCTTGCTTGATTTGCTCCGCGAGCTGACGGCGGAAGTCGCGGTCGCCGAGCACTTTGAGTTCCGCCGCGCGCACTTGGTCCTGGGTCACGCCGTCGGTCGAGAATCCCCTCAGCTTGCCGTCCTTGAGCTCCAACGAGATGTGGCCCTTGCCGCTCACGGGCCGCACGTGCACGCCGTGGCCGTCGAAGTCGGTGCCGAAGGCCTTCGGGTTCTGCGGCGCCGTGGCCCTGTTGGTCGTGAGCCGCTCTTCCGCGTCGGTGAGGGCGCGCGCCTGCGAGTCGGCGTCTATCTTGAGCGTGCCGCGCTCTCGGATGGCCTTGGCGACGTCCTCGGCGACGCCGTCGTGCGGCTGCCGAAGTCGCTCGAGCTGTCTTTGCAGGAACGCTTGCCCCTCGGCCGTGCGGCCGATCCGTGCGATGAGCGTTTCGGCTTGTGCACCGAGCTTGGCAATGACGTCCTTCGCCAGTCCTGCGACGCGCCGGCCGAGCGGCGTGGCCGCCGCGGTCAGCGCAGCCACTCGGGACGCGACACCCGGCTGCGCCAGTGTCTTGAGCGCATCGTGAACGCCGGCTTGCGCGTCTTCGTTGCTGGCCAACAGCACGCCGCCCGCCGTCACGGCAACGGGCGCCACCTTTGCGAGAAGGCTTTGGGGCGCGAGGCCAACCGTGCTGTGTGGAAGGTGCTTTTGGCGCCGCGCTCAGCCGCGCCTCGCCGCGAGGGGCGATCTGCAGGATCTCGTTAGGCTCCATGGCGGCTCCTGGCCCTGAGGCGTCGCAGCTCTCGCCAGACAAAGAGTGGGCGCTTGGGCCCGCTCGGAGCTCGAGCGGACGCGCGCTCGCTGAGGTGAGGTGGACCCGGGCCAAAGGCGTGGCGCGAGCGCCGCACGCGACTCGAACGGCCGGCGGACCGTCCGAGGTATTCTTCCGCGGATGAGCGGCTTCGTGGGAAAGGTGGAGCAGCGCGCGCCAGGCCTCTGCACCTACGGCCTCGCGCCCCCGAGGGCGAGCACCGAGCCCGCCCGGCTGGAGGAGATCGTCGAGCAGCAGCGGTCGCGCATCGGGGCCCTGGGGGTCGACGCGCTCATCGTCTACGACATCCAGGACGAGGCGCATCGCACCGAGCAGCCTCGGCCCTTCCCGTTCCTGCCCACGATGAGCCCGGAGAGTTACGCCCACGAGCTGCTCAAAGACGTCGCCGTCCCCAAGGTTGTCTACCGAGCCGTGCAGCGCGACACCCCGTCGGACTTCGCGGCCTGGCTGGAGCGCGCGGCGAGGTGGCCGGAGCCGCGCATCTCGGTGTTGGTCGGGGCGCCGAGCCGGCGCGCGCAGGGCAGCGGGCTGAAGCTGGCAGAAGCCTATGCGCTCGCCCGGCAGGCGGCGCCGAATATGCTCATCGGAGGCATCGCCATCGCGGAGCGGCACAGCAAGGCCTTCGACGAGCATGAGCGCATCCTCGCCAAGGCGGAGCAGGGCTGCCGGTTCTTCGTCACCCAAGCCGTCTACGACGTGACCTCGACGAAATCGCTGCTCTCCGATTACGCGCTGGCGGTCGCGGCGCGGTGCCGCCCGGCGGTGCCCATTCTCCTCACCTTCGCCCCGTGCGGCTCGCCCAAGACGCTCGAATTCATGAAATGGCTCGGCATCTCGTTCCCGCGGTGGTTGGAGAACGAGCTTCGATCGTCGAGCGACATCCTCGAGAAATCGATGAGGTTGAGCGAGCAGATCTTCTCCGAGGTCCTCGACTTCGCGCGAGAGAAGCGGCTGCCGGTGGGAATCAACGTGGAGAGCGTGTCCATTCGCAAGGCGGAGATCGACGCCTCCGTCGAGCTGTTTCGCGCGCTCAGCGCTCGAATGCGCAAAGCCGCTTCAGGAGGTCAGCCTCGAACACTCTGAGCAAAAGGGAGGCCCAATAGAGGCGGCGCGCTCGCTCGGGCATGGGAGGTGGCCCCAAAGCGAGCGGATTGAAGCCGAGCTCGTCCCGTGCCCTGAGGACGGCCTCCTCATCCACGTCTGTCCCACTCTGCTTCAGCTCAGGCTCACAGATGCGCTGGCGTCGCCTCGGCGCCGGCTTGCGGATCACCCGCGCACGAATACGGGGGTTGGGGGGGGGTGGGGGTGAGGAAAATCCGCGCGCGATGATCGCCGACTTCCGTAATAACCTCGAGCTGGGCGTAAGTACGATGGCGTCGACGTGCAGGACCCCGATGCGAGAGCCGCAGACCGACGGCGCCCAGAATCGTGAGTGCTTGGCGCGGCGGAGAGGCGGTTGCGACAGCCCGCGTGCAGCCGAGTTCCGGAGGGCGAAGGCGGCTCAGGCGAGGGCGGACGCACGCAGGACGACCAAAGAGCCGCTTGAATGTCCTTGGCGCTTTGAGTATCCATCGATGAATGCGGGGTGTATGGTCCTCCCGCGTGCGCTAGGCAATGGAACGGGGTTACAGAACTTGGGGGATCCATCAAGTTCCAGCCTCCGTATTGCCTGGCGCAGCAGCAAGAGAGGCAATCAGATGAGGCGACCTCAGCGAGACCAATACGGCCACATGTTCACCGGCCTTTTCTTTGCTGTGACAGGGCTGTCGCTGATCGCGTGCAAGGGGCCGGCGGGTACAAACGGCGTGGGGTGCACGGTCACCGACAACAACAACGGCACCAAGACGATCGCCTGCGGCGATGGTTCGACGGCGACGGTCACCAACGGTCAGAACGGTCGCGATCTGCAGCCCAAGGCGGTTGCCGGACGCGTGGACGTGACCGATTTTGGCGCCGTGGCTGATGGAATCACGGATGACACCGCGGCCATTCGGGCCGCGCTGGCCTACGCGGGCAAGGTGCTGACCCAAAACCCGGACGACAGCAACACCCTGACCATCACCTGCAGCGGCAATGTCGCTGTCAGCGACCAGGTCGAGGTTCCGGCGTTGAATCGCCTCAACCTTGAGTTTGATTGCACAGTCAAGGTCATTGGTTGGACGCGTGCCAGCACCGAGCCGGCGTTCATATTGCGCAACAGACAGTCCTATGTGCGCATCGCAAAGCTCGATTGCGGCAAGCTGTCGGCCGGTATCCAGACCTGGGGCTACGACCTGACGCTTGACCATACGAGCATCTTCAACTACCAGACCTATGGTCTCAATCAGTGGCAGGGCGGCAATTGTACCTTCAACGGCGTTACGACTGAACAGTGGACACAGTCCGACCCGGAGTTCGCAGACGACGCCCAGTGGACGGCCGCCGGCATCCAAATCGACGGCATCGATTCCAAGTACTTCGACTGTAATGTCGCATGGAGCCGAGTGGGGATCAGGTTCACCCCGACGGCGAGCGGGAACTTCATCTACGGGTCGCATGTTTGGAACGGACGACCCGACGCTCTGGCGCACGGCTGGACGAAGCCCAACAACCCCACCATTGTTGAGTCACTCACAAAAAGCCCGAACTTCATGATTGGGTGCTACTTCGACAACGGGCATGTCGACCTGTACGAGGCTGGTCTAAAGATCGAGGGGGGCTGGTATCTCAATGTGCCCGACAACGTGACGCTCGATCATCCCTATATCCGGTACTTCAACGCCGGCGGTGACGACGCGCCCTACTCGGCGAGGATTTCCAACCTCGGAGCATCAGTGGGGTTCTTTCCGGGAGCCGGCGGTAGCTACTTGGGCGACTACGCGGATATCAACGCCAACGACCCGGGGAGCCTCGCCGGCGGCAGGACGGATGTATTCGAGACCCAAACCGTGATTACGCCGAACGTCAGTTCGAATATGCCAGCCGTGACATACTACAAGCCACAAGGCCAGATCCGGTTCAGCTATCGTGTCCCTGGCGGGACAGCGCAGGAGTTGCGGTTTGATCCTGCGTACGACGAGACACAAATCCGGACCTCCGTTCTCAGGGCCATGTCGTTCAGCGGCGCTACACCTCACGCATTCAAGCTCGGCGGTGGCGAGACGGGGATCCGCGAGAATGCCCCCGGCGTCCTCTCGGTCTACAGCGGCGGAGATGTGGGATGGAACTTTGGGAACGGGACCACGCGCGACCTCGTGCCGGTGGCGCCCGGGGTGAGCAATCTGGGGTCCGCGACATCGTCGCTCGCGGGAGCCTACGTGCAAACGGTGAGGCCTGGCGACGGCAAACCGAAATGGACCAGCGGGAGTGGGTCTCCTGAGGGGGTGCTGACCGCGGTCGTCGGCTCGCTTTACACGCGCACGGACGGGGCCTCGTCGACGACCTTGTACGTCAAGGAGAGTGGCGGCGGGAACACGGGTTGGGTGGCGAAATAGGAGACGTACGAGATCGACGCCTCCGTCGAGCTGTTTCGCGCGCTCAGCGCTCGAATGCGCAAAGCCGCGTGGAAATGAGATCCGCGGACGCTTCGACGCAGTGTCTAGGTTCGATGATGAATGCGCCATGAACAGGCGCCTACCTCACCGGCGCGCGCGGCCCGCGATGTCGCAGGTCGAGGTCGCCGGGTCGAAGGTGATGACCGCCTCCCCGCGCTCGAGCGCGCGCAGCACCTGCGCCACCTTCCGCTCGCGGGGCGCCTCGGAGGCGCCGTAGTCGGTGCCGTCGCGCGTGACGAACTCCTCGACGAGGGCGCGCAATGCCTCGGGCGACAGGCGCGTGTGTGGGATTTCCATGACGGGTAGACCCAACCACCGCTCGCCCGGCGCGGCAAGCGGCCTCTGCTCGCGGCTCACTCCCAGCACAGCGCGACGACGGGCTGGAGATCTCCATCACCCGACCGCGCCGGCCTGCGCCCTCTCGCCGCTTCCCGCTCATCGCCGAGGCCGGCTCGCGAACCTCAGAGCGCGGACTAAGAGTCCCCTCGCGGCGGGGTCGGGCTCACGGGGTCGGTGCCGTCGAGGGCGTCGATCATCCGAGCCATGGAGATGGGCTTGGTGACGCAGCCGTCCATCCCCGAGGCCAAGCAGGCGGCCACGTCCTCGGGGAGCGCCGAGGCGGTGAGGGCGACGATCCGCACCCGGGAGCAGGGGCCGGGGAGGCGCCGGATGAGGCGGGTGGCCTCGAAGCCGTCGACCTCGGGCATGTGGCAGTCCATCAGCA
The DNA here is from genome assembly GCA_963772225.1 of uncultured delta proteobacterium. Lineage (GTDB taxonomy): Bacteria > Myxococcota > Myxococcia > Myxococcales > UBA5297 > CAVYWD01. The sequence continues at coordinate 204,195 of CAVYWD010000005.1, forward strand.
CGGCGTCGAAGGGCTCGCGCTCGACCGCCTTTACGGCCTCTCTGCCGTTGGTAGCGGTGGCGACGCGGCAGCCCGCCTTCTCGGCCAGCGCCTTGGCGACCTTGAGGTTGATGGCGTTGTCGTCCACGACCAGCACCCGGCGGATCCCGCGAGCTCGCTTCGCCGGTGCGGGAGCGGGCGCCGGGGCATTCGCCGCCGGGAGGTCGAGCTCGAAGAAGAAGCGCGCGCCTTCTCCCGGACGCGACTCGACCCGCAGCTCCCCGCCGAGCAGCCCGGTGAGCTCCTTGGACAGCGCCAGGCCAAGTCCGCTTCCGATCGCCCGATGCTCCGAGCGTTGGCTCGCCTGCTGGAAAGTCTGGAACAGCCGCCCCATCTGCTCGGGCGCGATGCCGGTGCCGGTGTCCTGGACCTCGAAGCGCAGACGCCCGGCGCTCGGCGACGCGGCGATGCGGACCGACCCGTGATCGGTGAACTTCACCGCGTTGTTGACCAGGTTGCAGAGCACCTGCCTTAGGCGCAGCGGGTCGACCCGCACGGCGCGCGGGAGGCTCGGGTCGAGCTCCAACGTCAGGGCGAGGTGCTTCTCCTCGGCGGCGGCCTTGAACAGCTGCTGCACGTCGGAGAGCAGCGGCTCGAGCTCCACGTCGGCGGCGCTCATGGGCATCTTGCCCGCCTCGATGCGCGAGAGGTCGAGAAGGTCGTTGATGAGCGCCACCAGGAGCTCGCCCGACCGGTGGATGAGCTCCAGGCGCTCGCGCTGCGCAGGAGGCAGAGGCTCGGTCAGCATCAACTCGGTGAGCCCCAGCACCCCGTTCATCGGCGTGCGGATCTCGTGACTCATGTTGGCGAGGAAGGCCGACTTGGCGCGGCTCGCCGCCTCCACCGCCTCCATCGTCCGCCGGCGCAGCTCGAGGACGCCTTGCCCTGCCAGGGAGACCAACACCGTGACGAACGCGAAGTTCACCGCCGTGGTCAGGGTCGGGTGGGGCTCCACCTGGCCGAGCGTGTAGCCGTTCAAGCCCATCGCCAGGGCGCCAAGGCCCAGGGCGAGCGACTCGCCGAGGTACAAGAGCGCCCAGCGGGTGCCCAACACGTTGGCCATGAAGGGAAAGGCCGTGAGGTAGAAGATGGTCGAGAGATTGTACGGAGTCTGAGCCACCGCGCCGAGCGCGATCGCGACGGGCAGCAACGCGAGCGTCACGTGCACCAGCCGCTCGAGGCGAGCGCCGGCCCTCAGGAGCCAAAGCACCGCCACGCCGAGCAGCGCCACGCTCCCGTTGAGAACCATCTGCCCGCTGAGCCCTTCGATCGCGTAGTTCACCGTCATGGCGGCGGAGAAGAAGATGGAGAAGAGCCAGGCGCGAACGAAGAAGCGGACCTTCGCGACGTTCTCGGCGCCCGGGTAGCACCTTCCGGGCACGTGCCCGTTCAGCCAGAGCTCGACGTATGCCTTCGCTCGACCAAGGCGCGCCGCGCCGTCGGGCGCCGGGAGTCGCTCGGACGGGAGGTCGCCCTCCCGCTCGCGATCGCGCGGCGCTCGTGCCGATTCGGCGGTGAGCGTCGGCTCGGTGAAGTGGGGGCTCATCGAGGGTGGCAGGCCTTCTCGGGCGCCGTCAGGCGGGCGGTTGAAGACGACCTCGGTGCTACCTGGCGGACCTCCGACCTGGCAGAAAGCGCCGGCATGCCCCGCAGAAGAAGCATGCGGGGTGCCACAGGCGCGCCGCGCCAGGCCCAGGGGCGGTGATCGCAGAGTCGGCGGGCCGGGGAAGGGGCAACCGAGACCCGATCTGGGGTTCTGCCGACTGAGGGAAGGCCGGGCCTGTCGGGCGCCGATTGGGAGTGCGACCTTCGCGGGTTCGCGCTCAGGTCCCTGGTCGGATGCGGCGACGCCTCATTGAAAGAGACGGCGCGGCGGTGCGCCTCGCAGAGGGCGCTCAAGCTCGGAGCAGAGCAGGGCCTGGCTGGGCGGACGGAGCGCGCTGAGCCTGCACGGCTCGCCTGAAGAGCGCGCGAGCCCACCGATGCCTGCCTGTGGACACGAAATCCGCCGGCCTGTATCTCGCCGGCTCGAATCACCGACGGCCGCGCAGCTCCCTGCCCTCACGCGAGAACGCCCGGCGGTCGTGGAAGCCATGCACGGGAGAGAACGAGGTGGATCTGCCCTGCCCCGTCCGTGACCCGAAACCGGTCGAGGGCCACTCAGAGAGCACGGAGCGCATGCGGTGCTCGATCACTTGGCAAGGTCGGATACGTCCTGACCCCGTTTCAGCGGACCGCGTTGGTGTTTCGGGTCGGGACCGTGTTCTGCCTTCCTTCGGAGGATTTGCGATGAGTTGGTACTCGCCTCGGAGAAGAATTCCAGAACTTTTGGCGCTCTGTTCGGCGCTGTACCTCGGCGGCTGCGACATCAGCCCGACGGGGTCGGCCAGCTCGGACGGTGGGTCGAAGGATGGTGGAGGTAGCGCCGGCTCGAAGGACGCCGGAGGTGGTGGCGGCGGTGGCGGGGGCGGGTCGAACGACGGCGGTGGTGGCGGAGGTGGCGGTGGCGGGTCGAATGACGGTGGAGGCGGCGGTGGCGGCGGCGGGTCGAACGACGCCGGTGGCGGCGGCGGCGGGTCGAACGACGGCGGAGGCGGTGGGTCGAACGGCGACGATGGCGGAGGCCTGACCGGCACCGTGTTCCGCGTCAACGGCGATGGCCGGATCACCAAGAACGGCACGGTCTTCCCGGTGCATTGCGGTTCGTGGTTCGGGCTGCAGGGGCGGTACGAGCCCTCTACCGGGGGCGCTCCGATGGAGCTCTATATTGGCAACACGTCCTGGGCGAGCGATCACAGTCGCACCGTTGAGAGCGACATGGACCAGATGACCGCAAAGGGCATCAACTTGGTGAGAATGCCGGTCGTTCATCAGACCCTTGATCCGAACGATCCGATGGGCAAGGCCCCAAACCTCAAGAACTACGTCCAACAGACCAATGCGCTGCAGGCTCTCAAGGATTGGATCACGGCCGCCGCAAAGCACAACATCTACGTCCTGCTCGACATCCACTCTTGCTCCAACTACGTGGACTGGAGAAAGGGCCGCTTGGACGCGCGTCCACCATGGGTGGATGACACGCGAGACAGTTACACCTACACCCGGACAACATACTCCTGCGCGGCAGACAAGAACCCTTCCACGGTAACATCGGACCATATCCAGGCCTACAACGAGCAAATCTGGCTCCAAGATCTGAAAACCCTGGCCGAACTCGGCAAGCAACTGGGCGTCGACAACATTCTCGGCATCGACATCTTCAACGAGCCGTGGGACTACTCCTGGGACGAATGGAAGAGCCTTGCTGAGGACGCATACCAGGCGATCAATGAGGTCAACCCCAACATCCTCGTCTTCGTCCAGGGCATCAGCAACTCGCACGGCAATCAGAGCGGGGATCCAAGCACGGTCGGACCGACCCCGTACGGCGACACGGACGTGAACCCGAACTGGGGCGAGAACTTGTTTGGCGTCGGCACAAAAGGTTCCGGAGCGCCGAGCATCCCGAAGAGCCGCATTGTCTTCTCCCCGCACACCTACGGCCCGTCGGTGGCCGTGCAGCGGCAGTTCTTGAAGGCGGACCAAAACGGGACGTTGACAGGCAAGCCGTGCAATCTGCTGGAAGGCGATGATGCAGGAAACAACAAATGCGACATGGTCATCAACGCAGACATGCTCAAACGGGGATGGGAGCAGCACTTTGGCTACCTCAAAGGTCTCGGATACGCCGTAGTGGTCGGAGAGTTCGGCGGCAACATGGAATGGCCGGGCGGCAAGGCAAGCAAGCGCGATCAAGATCGTTACAAGTATCTTATCGACAAGGGCAATACGAGTAGCGATTCGCAGTGGCAGAACGCCTTCGTGGATTACATGGTGTCAAAGAAGATCGAGGCCTGCTACTGGTCCATCAATCCGGAATCCGGCGACACCGGCGGCTGGTACGGCACCAACTATGACCCCCTGAATGACACCACGGACTGGGGCACCTGGACAGATTTCCAGCCGACGAGGACCACCCTGCTGAAGAGGCTCTGGGACGGCATTCCGCCTCCTCCGTCTCCCTAGGCAGGAGGCTGCGGCCCACCGCCGCACGGCAGGCGACGAAACTGCGAACGTAATCACGAGCGGGGCAGGGCCGGCGGCTCTGCCCCGTTCTCGTACAAGCTCCACGCGAGCGCCCACCATCACCGGGGCGCCATTGATCCCACCCTCGACTCAGGTCGACCAGCAGATGCATCGCGAGAGCATCGATGTCCTCATCATCGAGGACGACCGGGACATCGCCGAGATGATCCTCGAGGTGGTTGAGGCTCTGGGCTTCTCGGGGGCATTGGCCGGCAACGGACGCGAGGCTCTTGCGAAGCTCGCCGACGGCGCCCTGCCAAGCTTGATCCTGCTCGACCTGTTCATGCCGCAGATGAACGGCTTCGAGTTCCGAAAGGCGCAAGTCGCTGCGCCGAGGCTGGCCAATATCCCGGTGGTCGTAGTTTCGTCATCGCGCGACATCGAAGAGTCGTGCCGCGCCCTCGACGTCGACCGATTCTTGAGGAAACCGTTTCAGCTCGAGGAACTGGAGTCCGTGGTCAGGCGGCACATGCATCGGCCGGCGCGCGGTTGATACCTGGCGCTCCGACCTCGTTTCGTGGGCTGCGATATGCGGCAAACTCGGTCGGAAACACTCGGACTTGGAGCGCCGTCGGGCCGCAACTCTGAGAAGATTTCGGGTCGCCGGAAGTAGCTTCGATTTCGCCGCTCGCCAGCTCGGCAGAGCCCTTCGATTGCCGGCGGAGTCGCACTATGGCGACTGCGCCGAATCTCAAGTGAGATCCAGCACAGCCCCGACCTCTCAGCGTCATTTCAACTAAGCGCAACGCGATGACTAACGTCGAGCGCAAAGCAGCGACACTTCGCTAGTAGAGATAGACCGCCCCGCTGTTGGACGCCGAGTTGTCCGCTTGATTTCCGCCGACACCTGTCCCACCGCTACTTTCATACGTTGCCCCCACCGCAAGAAGATTTCCGTCGAACGAAAGGGCAACCGAAGAGCCGAACCAGTCCACCGCTTCGGCGTTGGACGACTTCACATAGACCGGCTCGTTCCAGTTTGCGCCGCTCCGCGTGAAGACGTAGACCGCGCCACTCCCACTCGCCGAGTTATCCGCTTGATTGCCACCGATGCCAGTGGCGCAGCTACTTTCGCTAGTCGCTCCCACCGCAAGCGTATTGCCGTCGGACGAAAGGGCAACGGTTGAGCCGAAGTAATCATACGCCTCAGTATTGGAGGCCTTCGCGTAGGCCTGCTGGGTCCATGCAGCCCCGCTCCGCGTGAAGATGTAGACCGCGCCGCTAGAGTATGCGGGACTCCCCGATTGACTGCCGTTGATACCGGTGGCGCTGCTGCCTTCGCCCATCGCCCCCACAGCGAGTGTGTTTCCGTCGGACGAGAGAGCAACCGCATAGCCGAACCTGTCGCCCGCTTTGGTATTGGAACCCTTGACATAGGCCTGCTGGCTCCAGGGCCCGCCATTTCGCCTAAAGACGTAAACCGCGCCACTGGCGAATGCCGAGTCGTCCGATTGATTACCGCCTATGCCCGTAGCGTTGCTGGCTTCGCGGTATGCCCCAACCGCGAGGGTGGTTCCATCGGACGAGAGGGCAACCGCTGAGCCAAAATTATCGCTCTTGCCGGTATTAGAAGCCTTCACGTAGGCCTGCTGGGCCCAAGCCCCGTTGCTCCGCGTGAAGACGTAGACTGCCCCACTCTCGCTCATTGAGTTGTCCGACTGATTGCCGCCGATGCCCGTAGCGCTGCTCGTTTCCTGGTCCGCCCCCACAGCTAGGGTGTTTCCGTCTGTCGAGAGGGCAACCGCATAGCCGAACCTGTCATACGCCTCGGCATTCGACGCCTTCACGTAGGCCTGCTGGGCCCAGTTCCCGTTGCTCCGGATGAAGACATAGACCGCACCACTCCCGCTTGCCGAGTTGTCCGACTGATTGCCGCCGACGCCCGTAGCGCTGCTGCTTTCGTCCATCGCTCCCACAGCGAGGGTGTTCCCATCGGACGAGAGGGCAACCGCGCGGCCAAAGTGGTCACTCGCCTCGGCGTTGGAGGCCTTCACGTAGGCCTGCTGGGCCCAGTTCCCGCCGCTCCGAAAGAAGACGTAGACCGCGCCGCTTTCAGATGCCGAATTGTCCGACTGATTGCCGCCGATGCCCGTGGCGCCGCTACCTTCTCCTGGCGCCCCCACCGCGAGGGTGCTTCCGTCGGACGAGAGCGCAACCGAGAAGCCAAATTTGTCGCTCGCTCCGGTGTTGGACGCCTTCACGTATCCGACGGCGCTGACCAGATTGCCGGACACGGCAACCGTGGCCGAGTCCGCGCACCCTCCTGCGTTGCAAGCCCGGAGCAGGTATCGAGCGTTAACGCGCTTGGGGAGCGGGACGACCAAGTCATAGCTCGTCCCTTCATCAATGCGCGCCACCTGCGTATAGCCCGAGGCGCCATCCGGGTCCTCGAGGAGCACGTAGCCGGTCGCCGTCGCGACGCTCCCCCAGGAGAAGTGGAAGGTCTTGATGGCCACCGGGTTGAGGCTCAGGGTCGTAGCCGCCGAGCTGAAGCTCGCGGTGACGGTGCAGTCCTTGGTGATCGCGCCGGTGGTGTAGACGCTCGCGTAGATGCTCCCGCCGCACCCGCTCACGTTCGCGAGGTAGCCCGCGTTGGCCGTGACGACGAGATTCGCCGTCGCGCCGTCCGCCACCGCAGCGCTCGCAGGGCTGATGCTCCCGCCCGCGCTGGCGACGGCCGTCACAGTGTGCGTGACGACGTTCGCCGCGTCCTGCGCTCCCGCGTCGCTGCCCGCATCTGCCGACGGGCCGCCATCTCCCGCCAGAGCCGCGTCCCCGGCCCCCGCGTCTTCCGGGACTGCCGCGTCGCCCCCATCCGCCGACCCTGCTGGCGGGCCGCCATCGCCCGCCGAGACCGCGGCGTCGCCGGCGCCCGCGTCTGCCAGAATGGCGCAAACCCCCGAGTAGCAGACCGCTCCCGGACCGGTCGCCACGCAGTCAGAATCAACCTTGCACAGGCCCGGAATCGAGTCGTCGCACGCCGCAAAAAGTATCGCGGCAATCCAGAGCATCCGCTTCATCGGCTCCTCCCTCATGCGCCCGGGATTGGGCTGCATTTCAGACCCAGACCGCTCCGCCCGTGACGAGCCCGGCGCTTATCCCACCTTTGCTTCAATTCAGATGAATGCTCGCGAACCCGCGAGCGAGCGCTTGGCTTAGTGTGCTCAGGGTGTCAGATAGACGAATGCAGGCGGAAGGTCAACTGACTTGGCCTGCGCCCCCTGCGCCCATGAGGAGAACGAGATCCCGATACCTCGTGCGAATGAGCCGGCCACTGTGGTGCCGTCGGGGCGCCAGTCTGGAGCCGCTCCATGGCGATGGTCGCAGAGGTCGAAGCGGAAGACGCCGCCTCGAGCTCATTTCGCGCGTCGGCGCTTCGGAGCCTGGCGCGCGCGGCTCGGCTGCTGACGGGCGCGCGGCGGCCGAGGATCTTGCAGCGCCCCCATCCAGAACTGGCGCACCATAATGGCGAGCTCGGCGGCGAAGTCGTGCCCCAGCAGGTGCGACGCGAGCGGCTGCTCGGGCGAGCGCTCGAGGTGCTTTCGAATCGGCTCGGGGCAGTCGATCGACTGCCACAATCCCAAGGTGAGCGCCCAGGTGCGCATCAGCAGTTCGGCGCCGGCGCCGGTAGGCAGGGTGCGGAGCCGCCGCTCGAGCAGCGCGCCCGCCTCGTCCATGGCCCGGTGCACCGCGCGCTTGAATTCGAGCATGGCGTCCAGCGGCAGGTTCTTCTCGAGCACCGCATTGGTGATGGCCGCGAGCGGCAGGAGATCGGGCAGGGCCGCGATCTGCTCCGAGTAGAGCCGCGCAAAGGCCTCGGCGGTTTCGGGCGGGTTGCTGGGCAGCTGGCGCAGCAGCGGCATCGCCGCGCCAAGGAGCTGGCCAAAGCTGTCTTCGAGCAGGGCGATGAAGATCGACTCTTTGGTTCCGAAGGAGAGATACACGGTCCCCTTCGCCACGCCGGCCGCCTCGGCGATCTCGGCCACCGTCGGCAGCTCGCGCCTCTCGCGGTAGAGCCGGTGGGCGGCCGCGAGCAGATGGCCGCGGCGCTCGGCTCTCTCGGCGTCGCTCAGCGAGAGGCGGGGCATGCGACTCCTAGGGCACCGGCGGGATCTGCTCGGAGTCGACGGCGCGCACTCCCTCCACTCCGCGCAGGGCGGCGTCGAGCATCGAGGTCGCGACGGCGCGGGGGGTCACGGAGCGGTATCGGCGCGGAATGAGGGGGCGCAGCGCGCGCGCGAGCCAGAGGCCCGCGGCCTCGCCCGGGCGCGCCTCCGGGCGCGGGCCGCCGTCGAGCAGGGAAGGCCGCAAAAGCGTCAGCGAAGCGAAGCCCAGCTCGGCGAGGTCGCGCTCGGTCTCGCCCTTCACGCGGAGGTAGAAGCTCGCCGAGAGCGGGTCGGCGCCGACCGACGAGCAGAGGACGAATGCCGGCGTGCCGGCCTGACGCGCCAGGCGAGCCGCCGCCAGGACGTAGTCGTGATCGACGCGCCGAAACGCCGCCCTCGAGCCGGCCTGGCGCAGGGTGGTCCCCAGGGCGCACAGCATCGCTTCGGCGCGCCACCACTCGGCTTGCGGCGGGAGCGATTCGAAGTCGACCAATGGATTCTGCAGCTCGGCCTTGCCCCGGGCATTGGCGGGCAGCGCCCGGCGCGTCGGCGCGACCGTGCGGGTCACGTCGGGATGGGCCAGCGCGGCGGCGAGGATCTGGCGGCCGACGAGGCCGGTGGCGCCCAGGATGAGCAGGGTCTTCATGGGGGGGCCTTAGGAGCTCCGCATCAGAGAATACGCGGTCTTTCGCTGAGTGCTGCGCGGAAATAGGCGGTTGAGCCACACGGTCAACGCATTGAGGAAGCCGGGGACGATGGACGCGCGGCCGCGGCGCATCGCGCTCAGACCGACGCGCACCACGTCCTGGCTGCGCATCATGAGCAGGCGCTGGTAGCGCGTCGGCTTCTGGCCCGACACGGCGAAGAAGGACGTGGCGGCGACGCCGGGCGAGACCACGGTGACCGTGACCCCGCGTTTCTTGAGCTCCTCGTGGAGGGCCTCGCCGAAGAGGAGCACGTACGCCTTACTCGCGCTGTAGGCCGCGTAGGTCGGCGTGGCCTGGTATCCGCCGATGGAGGCGACGAGCAGGATCTGCCCGCGGCCTCGGCGGGCCATGTCGGCGCCGAAGACGTGCGTCAGCTCGGTGAGGCCGACCACGTTGAGCTGCAGCATGTCCAGCGTGCGCGCCAGCGACTGCTCGACGAGCTCGCCGTAGACGCCGTAGCCCGCATTGTTGATCAGCACGTCGACGGCGATGTCCTCGGCGTCGAGCTGCGCCTTCAGCTGCGCGCCCACTCCGGGGCGCGCCAGGTCCATGCCGATGACCCGGGTCCGGATGCGGTGGCGCTCCTCGAGCTCCCGCGCGAGCGCCTCCATGGGCTCGGTGCGACGCGCCACCAAAACGAGGTCGTGCTTCTGCCCCGCCAGCTCGCGCGCGAAGTCCGCGCCGAAGCCGCTCGAGGCGCCGGTGATCAGGGCCCACGGGGCGGCGGGGGAGTTGGGAGTCGGGGCGGCGGCCATGGGAGTCCTCTCGGTAAGTGACCAAGGGTCAGCGTTCGCAGCCGAATATAAATGACCGGCGGTCAATCTGCAAGTCGAGGAGCGAGGAGAGCCAGAGCGAGGCGACTCTCGGGTCGCGCGATGAGGACTCTCGCTCGGAACGCAGGAGCGCTAGGCGCAGGGCGGCCGCTTTCCAAAGCAGGCTGCGCGCGACGTCGGGCGAGAGCGGCACGGCGCTCGAGCGCCCGAGGTCACCGGCACGTGCCCGCGCGGCAGCAGCTCTCGCCTTTCCACGCGCCGCGTCCCTCAAGGGCGAGGAGGCAAGCGATGGCGAGCGCGCCGAGCGGATCCGCCCACCACCAGCCGCACAGGCCGTTGAGCCCGACGCCGGCGAGCGCGGCCACCGAGAGCCATCCGCACGCCGTCGATTGGACCGCGTCGGCGGCCATCGCCTCGCTCTCCAGCTGGCGCGCCAGCGCCTGCTTTCGGCGCGCGAGCCCGGACATCACCACGGTCGATAGGGCCAAGAGCGCCGTGCCGAGGGCGCTGAACGAAGGTCGGTCCGCGACCCAGAGAGTCCGGGCGGCGTCGAACACCACGTAGGCCGCGAGGAGGATCAGGGAGGCCCCGGCCAGGCGGCGGGCGCGCCGCTCGACCGCGTCGAGCCTGTCGGCTCGCAGGCGACCGACGCGCTCCGCCCGCAGGCGCCACACCAGCACCAGCGCCGACGCGCACTCGACCAGGCTGTCGATGCCGAAGCCGAGCATGGCCACGCTGTGCGAGAGCAGGGCCGCCGCGAGCGCGACCAGGCCCTCGAAGACGTTCCACGCGACCGTGACGTACTCCAGGACCAGGGCCCGCCCAATCGCCTCGCGCCGCACCTCGGGGTCGTAGCCCACTGAACCCGCTGGGGCGGGATCGCCCTCGAACATCGTCTCCATGGCAGACCTCCCGCGAGCTTTCGGCGCCCTCCCGCCCCGCGTGAGTCCTGACGCCCAACCCGCGCGCTCCTTACCGAAACGACCGCTGTAAGGAATTCGCAGGTTCGTTCGTCAGAGCTCTTAGACAACCGACGGAGGAACCATGTGCACCGCATGCCCAACCAAGGATCAATGCCGCTCCGTGCAGAGTTGGACGGACTGCAGCCAATGTCAGTACGCTGCCAGAGGAGCGGGAGGTCAGGTGACAAACTGCGCTTGCCCGCCGGCCACCTCCGCGAAGACATGCCGAGACGAGAGCCGAGAGCTCAGCAAAGGCGAAGGCGGGGCAGCGCAGCGGCGGCCTTGAGCTCTGGGCGAGACCCGGCCCCGGCGCCCGCGATGTCGAACCGCGCGGGCGCCGCGGAGGAGACCCCGGTCGCGCGGGCGGTGCGCGCCGCTCTCGTCGCGAAGCGGGCGGAGCTTCTCTCGTTCCTTCGGCGCCGCGCGGGGACGGCGGTCGACGCCGACGACGTGCTCCAGGCCGCGCTGGAGCACGCCTTGGCGAAGTGCTGGCAGCTGAAGGCCTCGGCTCAGGCCGAGGCGTGGCTCGGAAGGGTCGTGCGAAACACGCTCCTCGACGCCCTGCGCAAGCGGGGCCGCGAGGAGCCGCTGGTCGAAGATCTCCCCGCCGCGGCCGAGGACGCGGCCGAGGTGTGCGGATGCGTGCTCGCGCAGGCGCAAGAGCTCAAGCCGGAATATGCATGGGTGCTCCGGCGGGCCATCGTCGACGGAGCTTCGGCGGCGCAGCTGGCGCAGGAGCTGGGCATCACCGTGAACAACGCGACCGTGCGACTCCACCGCGCGCGCAAAGCCCTGAAGGCGCGCCTCGCGGCTCACTGCGGAACCACGACCGCCGAAGCGTGCGCCGACTGCGGCTGCATGGAGCGAGGATGCTGCCGGCCGCCGGCCGATTTCTTCGTGCCGACCCCGAGGTAGAGCCATGCAGTGGACTGTCGGTCTGACCCTCGCGGCATTTCTGACGATCCTCGCGGCCGCCTGGATCCTCGCCCAACGCGCGCACCCGCAAATGATCGACGTCGACCCCGTCGAGCTGGACGAGGCGCGCCGCTGAGCGCCAAGGGGGTCTTGGGCCGGCTTTGTCAGCGGTCCTTCAGCGCTTGGCCGACGACGCGGGGAGCCGAATGCGGCGCTCGCCCTCTTCCGCGCGCCGAGACGTCGTGGGAATGCCTCCGTCCATCATGGTGCCGTTGGGGTCCCCGGTCCGGCCTCCGGCGTGATCAATTCAGCGTGAAGGTGCCGGTGACGCCCTCGTACGGGCTGACGGTCCCCAGCCAGAACGCCTTCGAGTTGCCCTTGTGCCGGATGCGGTAGGTCCCGGGCTGGGCCCCAGTGGTGTCCCAGGTGATGGTGATCTTCGAGTAGGCGACGCCGTCCCGCTGCCACTGGTAGGTGGTCTCCGGGTCCCAGTCCCTCGCCACCGGGGCGAAGGTGCCGTCGGGCGCCGCCTTCTCCACGACTAGGAACGTGTCCTGGATGCGGTAGTCGTTGTTGGGGTGGGCGCCCCAGAACTGCACCGACACCAGGTCGCCGCGCGCGTACGACGCGTTGGGCGGGGTAAGGACGGCGCCGAAGCTCTTGCCCAGCGGCATGTCGTCAAAGGCGACCTTCGTGGTGAAGTCGACGGCCTGGGCGGTGACGTCCGGCGGCCGCGGCCCCGGAGCGACGGCGGCGCCCTGGGCGATGGCCCGCCCCAGCTTCACCAGCTCCTGCTGGTAGCCGGCCTGCTCGTAGGGGCCGAACTGGGTGCTGGCGCCCTCGTACCACTGCTTGGCGTACTCCTCGCGCGTCGCCAGGTACGAGGCGTAGGAGTTGGCCAGCCCGGCGATGACGCCGTGCTTGACCCCGGCCGCGGCGAGCTCGCCCACCACCGCGTCGCGAAACCGGCGGCCCGACATCGTCGTCGCCTCGCCCGGCACCGCGATGAGGGCCACCGAGCCCACCTTTAAGACCTGAAGGGGCATCGTCTGGGGCGACATGAAGGGGCCGCCCAGGTTGAGGTGCGCCTTGCCGGTGGGAACGAGGATGGGCTTCTCGGCGTGGCAGGCCTTGTACGCCGCGTCCTGCGTGGCCGGCCAGGCGAAGGCGAAGATGCCGCCCAGGAAGCTTTCGAGCGCCGTCTGCCCGGCGTTGTCGCTCCATTGGAGGCTGTCCACCGTCACGCCGTCGGGGAAGAGCGTCGTGGGGCTGGGGTTGTCCAGGGGGCTGCCGGCGGAGAACGACGCGCCCATCGCCGCGGCGCAGGTCGTTTGGCCCACCGCGTCCACGCCCAGCGACGGCATGTCAACCCACTCGTGGCGGAAGTCGATGCTCCCGACCACCGGCTCTGTGGCGCCGGCGTAGAGCGCCTTGGCCTTCTCGTATTGCTTGAGCGCGGCGTTCTCGAGGCTCTTGTTCTTGGCGAAGGTGAGGTCCGGGGGCGCCTGGCCGAAGCCTAAGTTGGGCGTCACGTCGCCCTCGTTGGCCTGGGCGAAGGCGGCCACGAAGGTCCGCTCGGCGAGGTAGTCGGTTCCCTTGTCGCGCTCGAAGAGCTGGGAGGCGATGCCCTTGTTGTCGGCGGTGATGAGGTGGTTGTCGGGGCCGATGCTATCGGCGTGCACCGCGAACCAGCTGAACATGCCCACCTCCTCGCCGCCGTCGGCGACCAGCTTGAGGACGGTGAAGGTCGTGTCGGTGTCGCTGTCGAACCGGGCCCGCTCGGCGGCCGGGTCGTTGGCATAGGCCTCCACCGCGCGGTTGCCGCCCACGCCGTCGAGGCGATCTTCGGCGACGAGGATCTTCCCCGTTCGCAGGTTGCGGTGGGCCCGGCGGATGGCCTGGACGATGCCGTCGACGATGACCGCGTGGTGCTCGGGGATGAAACCGCCGATGGTGGCGTCGTAGAGGAAGTAGCCGGAGATGCCGCCCGGTCCGCCGTGAGTGTGCGTGGCCGAGAGCAGCACGTTCTGCTCGTTGTAGTAGGGGCCGAGCTCCGCGTCGGCGGCGAGCTTGTCGGCGACCTTGAGCTTCACGCTCTGGAACAGCATGCCCAGGTCGGCGCTGACGAAGACGACGCGCCTCACCTCGTCGCCGGCGATGAAGGCGCGGGCCCTCAGGCGCGTGTGGATGCCGGCGGTCTTCTGCGCGGACACGGCGAAGCCCAGCATGCCGATCTCGGCGGCCGGGCCGGTGATGTCGTAGACGCCGGTCCCGACGAGGTAGCTGCCGCGCGCACCCGAGAGCGAGGTCAGGGCCGGCGCGTCCTTCCCGACCGAGGGCTCGGGGGAGCACGCCGCCAGCGCCACCGACGCCCACACCCGCACCGCACCTGCGACCGACGGGCTCTGCCTTCGCATGGGACGACCTCGAAAGGGCGGCCGAGGACTCGCGCCAGGTTGCCTCTCGCCGCCAGTCGTAAGCAGAACTAATGAGCGTCAGTATGGCAGCTCATTCGCAACCGTCAAACGACCCCGCCTAGACGCGGTGCGCCAACGAGCCTCGGGCTTCTTGACCGAGGCGAGGCGGAGGGCGCCTCAATCGGGTCGCGATGCTCGAACGATTCCGCCGATGATCCGCTTCCCGGAAGATCGCCACCGGAGGAAATCATCGAGCAGCAGCGGTCGCGCCTCGGGGCCGCCTCGGGGCCCTGGGGGATCGACGCGCTCATCGTCCACGGAAATCCAGGGCGAGGCGCACCGCACCGACGCCGCAGAGCTTTAGAACTGCAATCCGGTGTCGATGTAATAGGTCTCGGCCATGCTCGAGTCCGCCGGCGCCCAGGCCTTGATAACGCCGCTGGCGACGAGCGCTCGCCCGGACGGATCGGTGATTCTCAGCGAGAGCGGCAGGGAGAAGGGGCCGGCGCCCTGGGGGACCACCCAGGTCCCGTAGCGCTCCTGCGGCCGAGAGCTCGTGTAGTTCTGGTCGCGCTGGAGCGCCACCCAGCTCCCGGAGGCGAGCTGCGCCTCGACCTTCACCACCGAGCCCAGCCCCGCGGCGTTCACGACGGACAGCGAAAACCAGTAGGGCCCCGCGCCGCTGCGCAGCCAGACGTAAACGTTCCCCACCACCGGGCAGGGCACGCGCCGATACCTCGTGGGAATGACGCCGTCCACCATGGTGCCGTTGGGGTCCCCGGTCTGGAGCCGCGCCATGGCGATGTCGGAGAGGTCGAGGTGAATGCTCTCGCCTGGCAGCGGGTCATGGTCGACGGGCGGGCTGGGCGGGGCCGGCGGGAGCTGGCAGCCGTATTTGAAATCGGAGACCTCGCCGCAATGGTCGCGCCCGGAGCCGCAGCACCATTTCGAATTGGCCGAGCACGGGCACGAGTCGACGACCTGCAGGGTGACGGGCGGGGTGTAGCCGGTCTCGCCGGGCTGGTAATCGGTGCCGTCCTTGTGCGTGTGCACGAGCTCGAAGCATTCTCCGCAGCTCAGGTAATTGTCGCGCCCGCCAGGGAGGCTCGCCCAGAACTGGGTGTAATAGTTGCCCGGCGGCGCGGCGAAGTTGCCCCGCAGCGTGGTGTCCGCGGGGTCGGCGCAGAGCGCGGGGTACGCCTTGCAGAACGCGTCGCACGGGCCCGCCTGGTTCGGGTCGCCGAACTTGAACTTCGTATTGCAAAGGCCGTAGAGGCCGAAGCCGCAGGCGCCTCCCGACGTGAGCCCGAAATGCGTCGACCGCGAGTAATGCCAAGGCTCGTCGGCGCTCACGCTGTGGACCTCGGGCCACTGGCCGGACTCGCAGGCCTTGGCGTTGATGGTCACGCAGCTGGGCGAGCCGTTTCCGCCGCAGCCGGAGCAGTCCTCCGAGCGGTCGTTGTCGGCGCAGTAGCGCGCGCAGCAGACGTTCTCGGTGAGCGCCCAGCTGCCGCACGTCGAGGCGTCGACGGTCGGATACGGATCCTGGTGGCGCCCGCCGTCGCCTCCGGCGCCCGCATCGGCGGCGCCCGCATCGGAAGTGCCGGCGTCGGCCGTGCCCTCGTCGATGGTGCCCCCGTCCGAGGCGGAGGTCGTGGCGACCACCGGGGCGCTCGACGGCGAGGCATTGCCCGCCCGGTCTCGGGCGCGCACCGTGAAGGAGTAGCTCGTCGCCGCGGCGAGGCCGGAGACAGTGGCGCTCGGCGACGGGGTCGAGAGGGTTTGGGAGCCATCGACGACCACGTCGTATTCAGCCACGCCCACGTTGTCCGTCGCGGCATTCCAGGCGAGTGAGACGGAGGTGGAGGTGACCCCGGTCACCACGACCCCCGTCGGCGCGCTTGGCGGGGTCGTGTCCAGGCTGCAGGAGGTCGCGGTGTACGCGGCGCAGAGGAGCGAGAATCCCAGCGTTGCCAATCGAGCGGTTCTCATGGCTCGCATCCTTGTCCGGAATTCCGGCGATGCCCAGAGGCCGGGACCGTGGTTTACACTCGGGGGGTGTCGCGATGAGCGCGAAGAAAGGCTGCGCTCGCACGCCCCGCCGGAATAGGAGGCAGCGCGGTTGAAGAAGGGTCAGGGCCAAAGGCTGTGCGCCGGGCGCGCCTTGAATCGGCCGCGGGGTCGGCGCGCCGAGCGCAGCGCGCGGCGCCGGCGGGCGTGAGGAAGAGAGCGCGCCGATGGCTCAAAACCTCGAACCGCGCATGAGCCCGGCCCTCGCGCCGCTGGTGGCCGAGGTCTGGTCCGCGCGCCTCGAGCCTGGCGAAGGGCTCTGGGTGCTGCCCGACGGGTGCGTGGATCTCGTGTTTCGCGATGGGGCCGCGCCTGCGCTCCTCTGGGTCGGCCCCATGACGCGCGCCGAGCGCGTGGCGGTGGAAGCGCCCGCTCGGTTCGTCGGCGTGCGCCTTCGCCCGGGCGCGGCGCCCGCGCTCCTGGGGGCGGACGCGCGCGCGCTGCTCGACGGCGACCGAGTCGAGCGCGACGCGAGGCTCCTGGACGCGCTCGTCGCCTCGCCCGCCGCGGCATCGCGCCGGGCCGCGCTGCTCGACGCGATGGCCGAGCTCGTCCGAGGGCGAAGGCGGGACCCCGACTGGACGGTGATGCGCGCCGCCGATGCGATCGTCGCGGCGGGAGGAGCGCTGTCGCCTTCGAGCCTGGCGCGAGATCTCGGCGTCTCGGAGCGGACCCTTCGGCGCCGGTTTCTGGCCGCGGTCGGCTACGGTCCGAAAAGGCTCTGCCGCGTGGCGCGGCTGGGCGCGGCGCGAAAGCTCGCGTCGCAAGGCCTCTTGGGCGCCGACCTCGCCGCGGCGGCCGGCTACTTCGACCAGGCGCACCTGTGCCACGAGGTGGCGGGCTTCGGCCTGACGACCGCCGACCTGGCGGCTTGACCGTTTCGTACAAGACGCTCCCGCCGCCAGGCACCTATGTTCCCTCGGCCTGCTCAGGCGGCGGTGTTTCATAACCCTTCAAGCGCGGCGAATGCCGGCGGGAGAAAGCCATGTCCAAAGCCCATCGCGACAATACCATCGATTTCCTCGAGCTCCCCGCTCGCGGCCCGGCGGAGCTCGCGAGCGCCAAGAATTTCTACGCGAGCGTCTTCGGCTGGTCCTTCCAGGATTGGGGCGAGGATTACGCCGACATCAAGAACAGCGGACTGTCCGGCGGCCTCAACGCCGACGCCCAGCACCGCCCGCGCCACCCGCTGGCCATCGTCTATGCGACTGCGCTGGAGGCGACGCTCGAGAAGGTCCGCGCGCAGAATGGAAAGATCACGCGCGAGATCTTTTCCTTTCCCGGAGGGCGGCGGTTTCATTTCCTCGACCCGGCTGGAAACGAGCTCGCCGTCTGGTCGGACGTCTGACGGGTTTTTGGCAGGGTGACGCAGCCTTTGGGGAAGCCTCGGAATGAAGATGCCTGGTCGCCTTGGGTCATGGTCCTGCCTTGAGGTGGAAGGAGCGGCGCGCCGCCGGGTCGAGCCTTGGAGGTCTCCCTATCCTCGCAAATGCAGGTCGCCCGAGCCGTATTCGAAGCCCAACGGCTCGATCACCACGCGCTTCTCCCCGGCCTCCACCGAGCCCGCGACCCACGCCTCGATGCCCTTCGCCTTCGAGACCCTCACCGCCGCTTCGGCCTGGTCGGCCCGGACGAACAGGGCGAACCCCGCGCCCATGTTGAAGGTGCCGTACGCCTCGCGATCGTCGATACCCGCTTCTCGCTGCAGAAACGCCAGCACCGGCGGCACCGGCGGCGCGAAGCGCAGGCGATAGGTGAAATCGCCCGGGTGCCGCATGAGCTTTCGCCACCCGTGCCCGGTGATGTTGGCGCTGTAATGCGGAATGACCCCCGCGGCGAACAAGGCCTCGGTCACCGGCGAATAGAGCGGCGTCGGGTCGAGCAGCGCCTCGCCGTACGCTCTCCCGCCGGGAATTGGCGTCGCGTAACCCTGCGGCAGCCGCTCGGCGAGCTTTCGCGCCAACGACACGCCGTTCGCGTGGATGCCGCTCGCGGCGAGCAGAACAATGGCGTCGCCGGCTTGGAGCTTGTGCCCGAGCGTGAGCCGCTCCTTGGGGCGCACCACGCCGACGCAGGACGCCGCGAGGTCCACCGCGCCCGGCGCCACCACCCCCGCGAGCGCCGGCGTCTCTCCGCCGCCCCAGGAGACGCCGCACGCGTCGCAGGCCGCCTTCCAGCCGCGCACCAGGTCCTCGGAGCGCTGCGCGTCGGCGAACCAGTCGCTGCCCCCCGCGGCCCAGTAGGCGTGCACCGAGACCGGCGTCGCGCCCACGGTGATGAGGTCGTTCACCGCCATGGCCAGGGTGTCCTGCGCCAGCGCGTCGTAGAAGGTCCGCGCGCCCTTCCCGCGCAGGGCGTCGGCGATGAGCGCCTTGGTCCCCAGGCACTCGGTGATGGAGGCGAGGTAGAAGTCGCCCATGTCCACCACGTAGGCCGATTCGCCGCGCGACTCGGGCACCTCGGCGAGCCCGTGCGCCGCGAGGTTGGGCGCGGTCTCTCGCGCGGCGCGCTGGGCGCTCACCTTCAGCGGGTCGACCCGGCCGTAGTCGACGCCGGCAGCCTTGTAGTCCAGGGGTGGCAGGCTCATGGCTCGTCCTCTCCGAAGGGGGCGACGGGAAATACCAGAGTAGGGCCGGCGGCGGCGAGCGGCTTCATCTCAGCCAAAGGGCGGCCGCCCCGGCGGCAGGGGGCTTCGGGCTCCGGACCCGGGGCCTCGGGAAAAGGCCTTTCCCGCCCTTGCTATCCGTCCCGTGGTCCGAAGTCCGGGCTCCGAGGCCAATGGGTGGCGGCCACGTTCTCGGAAAGCCCCGACTGCGCGAGCTTCGGGGGACGGGCTCGAGGCGGGTGTTGCCTGCCTGCCCCGGCGTCTTGACGTGTACGGCAGAGCGCCGTACGTTGGCGCAAGGAGATTGCCATGTCCAGCCTGCCTCGCGAGCGAAAAACGGAACGAATGGAGCTTCGTGTTGCCCCGTCCGCGCGGCGCTTGATCGAACAGGCGACCGCGGTCTCGGGGCTCGCCGCCGGCGACTTGGCTTACGAGGGAGCGCGCCGTGTTCTTGAAGAGCACGACCGGATGGTCCTTCGCGGTGCAGACCAGGAAGTGTTCCTCAGAGCGGTGACCAACCCTCCGGCCCCGGCAGCTCGACTCGTTGAGGCGCTTCGCAAACACCAGGGTCTCAAGGCCTGAGCGCTGGGGGCCTGGTGTCCATTCGATTCGAGGCGCTCCAGCGCCATCATGATCGCAGCGCGTTCATCTCGGGTGCTCCTGCTCTGGACGAGTGGTTTCACAAGCGGGCCGGCCAAGACCAGCGGCGTCGCGTCGCGCAGGTCTTTGTCGCCCTCGATGAGGACGCGGTCGTCGGATTCTACAGCCTGAGCATGTTCACGCTGGCGCTGGAGAGCCTGCCGGAGGGCTTGGCTCACAGGCTTCCGAGGTACGAGGCGATTCCGGCTGCGCTCATCGGTCGCCTCGCGCGCCACCAGCGCGCCAAAGGCTCGGGGCTCGGCAGCCTGCTCATTGCAGATGCCGTGACGCGCATCCTCGGGGCCGCCGAAGCGATCGCCGCGTTCGCCATTGTGGTCGATGCCAAGGACGTTTTCGGGCAGCGTTTTTATGAGGCGCACGGCTTCACCTCTCTACCCTCTCGTCCGCGCCGCCTCTTCCTGCTCACGGAAACGGCCGCTCAAGCGCTGCGCGCGGCCGTGATCGACAGCAAGGCCGGCCGTCAGGGGCGCGGTTCTGGAGGCCTGTCCGGTTGAAAGCAGATCGTCCCTGACCTGTGCCCCCCCAAAGCTTCATCTCAGCCAGAGCGCAGCCACCCCGGCGCCCCCGGCGGCGAGCATGGCGGCGAACGCCGGGGCGATCTGCTTGCCGAAGTCCCAGCCGCCGACGGCGATGGCCATCACCGCCTTCACCACTGTGTTGCTCGCCACGCCCAGGAGAATGGCGGTGGCCGCCACGTTCTCGGCGAGGCCCGTCTGCGCGAGCTTCGACATCGAGAGCGCGATGGCGTCCACGTCCGTGGATCCCGCGACCGCGCCGGTGAGATAGGTGGCGCCGGTCCCCAGGAAAGTCACCGCCGCCTTGGAGGCCAGGAGCACGAGGGCGAAGAGCACGCCGAACTTGAGGGATTGCGCGAGCTCGAACGGGTTCGAGAAGCTCACCTCCTGCGAGACGCGCTCCTGGCTCTTGGCGCGCCGCAGCTGAATCCAGCTGATGAGGAGGCCGGCGGCAAACATCACGCCCAGCGGGCCCGCCAGCCGCCGCGCGAGCGCGAAGTGGATCACTGCGACGACGAGCAGCACTCGGCCGAACATGATGGCGCTGGCGAGCGTCACCGCGCGCGCGCAGCCCGGCGCGAGGCGGGGCTCTTCGCGCGCCCGGCCGGAGAAGGTCAGCGTGACCGCGGTGGAGCTCACGAGCCCTCCGATGAGCCCGGTGAGGATGAGCCCCTTGCCCGCGCCCAAAAGCCGGATGGCCAGGTAGCCCGCGAAGCCGATGCCGGCGACGAAGACGACCATCAGACCGATCTGGTGGGGGTTGAGCGCCTGCAGCGGCCCCATCGCCGCGTCCGGCAGCAGCGGCAGCACCACCACTGCGACGACCAGGAACTTGAGCGTCGCGAAGACGTCCTGCTTCGAGGCGCGGTGCACGAAGCCGTGGAGCGCGGGCTTGATGGAGAGGAGCAGCGTCGCCACCACCGACCCCGAGAGGACGACGAGCGCCCGCTCGCTCAGCGGCTCGAGCACCCCTCGGGTCGCCGCCAGGGCGCCCAGGCAGAACGTGAGCAGGAAGGCTCCCTCGGTGGTCAGGCCGTGGCCGCGGTCGCGCCGCACGTCGTCGGCGTAGGAGACGAGCAGGAACCCGAACGTCCCGCCGAGGCCGAGCAGCAGGGGCGCGACGCCCATCTGCCGCGAGAGCAGCGCGCACGCCGCGCCCAGGAGCGAGAAGAGCGGGTAGGTCCGCGCGCCGCCCAGGAATGTGGCGCGGCTGCCGCCCTCCTCCTCGGAGGACTGCTCCCGCTCGAAGCCCACGAGCAAGCCGGCGAACAGCGCGATGGAGAGCGAAGCGAAAGGCTCGTAGGTGTTCATTCTGGGCGCTCACGCGACATCCGATGGGGGCCATCTCGGATGCTTCATCCGTGCATCGCCGGTGAAGCATCCATGCTTTATCCATGCTACAGGTCTTTCGCGCCGGCGAGTCAGGCGTCGCCGCAAGGAGCCAAGGCGAGTCATGCGATACATCTCCACCCGGGGCGGCGCCGCTCCGCAGGTCTTCAGCGACATCTTGCTGGGCGGGCTGGCGCCGGACGGCGGGCTCTACATGCCGGAGGCGCTGCCCCGCGTTCAGCGCGCGGAGCTGGACGGCTGGCGGAGCCTGTCGTACCCGGAGCTGGCCTTCGAGATCCTCTCCAAGCTCGCCGACGACATCCCGGCCGGCGAGCTGAAGGCGCTGGTTCAAAAGACCTACACCGCCGCGGCCTACCGCCACGTCCGCCCCGGCGACGACCCCGCGCAAATCGCCCCGCTGCGGTGGCTCATGCCCGGCGTGGCTCTCCTCCAACTCTCGAACGGCCCGACGCTCGCCTTCAAGGACATGGCGATGCAGCTTTTGGGCAACCTGTTCGAGCACGCCTTGGCCAAGGCGGGGACGGCGCTGAACATCCTGGGCGCCACCTCCGGCGACACCGGCTCCAGCGCTGAATACGCCATGCGCGGCAAGCGCGGCATCCGCGTCTTCATGCTGTCGCCGCATGAGAGAATGAGCCGCTTCCAGACCGCGCAGATGTTCAGCCTGCCGGACGAGAACATCTTCAACGTCGCCGTGCGCGGCGTGTTCGACGACTGCCAGGACATGGCCAAAGCCGTCTCGAACGACCACGCCTTCAAGGCGAAGTATCGAATCGGCACGGTCAATTCCATCAATTGGGCGCGGGTGGCGGCGCAGATCGTCTATTACTTCTGGGGCTATCTCCGGGCGACGCGGTCCAGCGCCGAGGAGGCGAGCTTTTCGGTCCCGTCGGGCAACTTCGGCAACATCTGCGCCGGGCACTTGGCGCGCGCGATGGGGCTGCCGGTGCGCCGCCTCGTTCTGGCCACGAACGAAAACGACATGCTCGACGAGTTCTTCCGAACGGGCGTCTACCGCCCGCGGGGCTCGGCGCAGACGAAGAAGACCAGCAGCCCGTCCATGGACATCTCCAAGGCGTCGAACTTCGAGCGCTTCGTCTTCGACCTGGTCGGGCGCGACGGCGCGGTGGTGCGCGAGCTCTGGAAGAAGGTCGATGCGGGCGGTTTCTTCGATTTGTCGCAGACGCCCTATTTCCGCGGGGTGGGCGAATTCGGCTTCGTTTCCGGCCGGAGCTCGCACACCGACCGCGTGGCCACCATCCGGGAAGTGTGGCAGCGCTGTGGCGTGATGATCGACCCGCACACCGCCGACGGCGTCAAGGTGGGGCTCGAGCATCGAGATCCCGAGGTGCCGCTGATCTGCCTGGAGACGGCGCTGCCGGCCAAGTTCGACGACACGATCCGCGAGGCGCTCGGCCGGGAGCCCGACCGCCCAGCGGACCTCGCGGGCATCGAGAGTTTGCCGCAGCGGTTCATCGTGATGGACGCGAGCGCACAGGCCATCAAGGAGTACATCGCCGCGACGGTCGGGGCGGCGGCTTGAGGCGTTATCTCTGGGTCGAGATGACGCGCCGCCGCGCCGGGGGCTCAAAGCCCCGGCTACGCGTACGAAGCCGACTGAAAGCCGGCTGGGTAAGAAAGGATGGGAAGGTTCGAGCTCTTTCTCTGGGGTTGATTCGTCGGGGGGGCCGCTTCGAACGCCGCCGAGTGGCGCGCCGCGCGGGCTGCCCGGCGAATCTCGACCGGCGCTCGCGGGCGCGCTCAGGACTTGAGAGCCCTGGGCAGTGACCGGCCAACAGAGTCACCGGTCAATCAGGCAGCATTGCAAAAAAAGCAAAGGACGGGCCGAGGCACGTGGACCCATTCGTCATCGAGGTGAGCGAAGAGGAGATTCGCCGCGAGCGCGCGAAGGCGAAGGAGCTGCGCGCGACCCGCTGGTGGAAGGAGAGGCTCTCCCGCGGGACCTGCCATTATTGTGGCGGCAAGTTCAAGCCCGGCGAGCTCAGCATGGACCATGTCGTGCCCATCATTCGAGGCGGCAAGAGCACCCGCGGGAACCTCGTGACGGCTTGCAAAGAGTGCAACAATAAAAAGAAATACCTGCTGCCCATGGAATGGGAGGAATATCTCCAAAATCTCCAGAAAGGGTAGGGGCGCATGCGCTGCACTGCGCTGAAGGTCATCGACGCCGGCGTGGTGCTCTTCGAGGGGCACGCGCGTCGCCTGGCGCCCGAGGGGGGCGCCGCGCTGGAGCGCTTTCTCGATTTCGCGCGCCGCGCGGCGCCGGGCTTCTACGTCCTTCGGGACGACGGGGTCGAGCTCTGCGCCCAGGCGCGCGGCCCCTCGGGGCTCTTCGACGGCATGCCGACGCGGCTCGCCGTCTCTCCCATCGCCAATGCCCCTGGCCCCATCGCGAAGCCCGAGTCGCCGGGGCCTTACGCAGGCGTGCGAACGCCCGGGACGGCGACGCTGCTCCTCTCCGCAGATCGCGCGGAGCTCCTCGAGTCCTGCTCGGCCGCGGTGGTCGGCTAAGGACGGCGAGCGCCTCGTCCTCGTGCCAGCCGACCGGCCCCGCGTCGCCTCGACCTCCGAGGCAGCCATCGCCGCCGCGCTCCCGCACACCCGAGCGCCCATCGAGGCCTCGGGGGACCTGCCGCTGGCGCTCGTCAACGCGGTGAAAGGGCCCTGCGCCGTCCATTCGCCTAACCGAGGAGCCTTTCCAGGGGGCGCCCTCCGAGCGCTGGAGCAAGCTCTGCTCAAGACGGCGCGCCGAGCTTGAATCGAGGGTGGGGCGCATTGCTTCCGCGCCCTCGGGCGAGGCAGGATCCCGGCAAAGCCGGAATCCGATGAGGGTTGCCGGGGCTTCGGGCTCCAGACCTTGGGCTCCAGGAGATGCGGCTCCCGAAGCCTGGGGTCCAAAGCCCGAAGTCCTTGCCTGCTCGCGCAAGATTTCCTCGCCAGGGGACTCGCCCATGCCCAACCTCCACCGCTCCGTCTGCCCCTACGACTGCCCCGACGCGTGCGGGCTCCTGGTGGAGGTGGAAGGCAACCGCGCCGTCGCCGTCCGCGGCGACCCCGAGCACCCGTGGTCCAGGGGCACGCTCT
The DNA here is from genome assembly GCA_963772225.1 of uncultured delta proteobacterium. GTDB lineage: Bacteria > Myxococcota > Myxococcia > Myxococcales > UBA5297 > CAVYWD01. Next base: position 228,544 of record CAVYWD010000005.1, read on the forward strand.
GCCCCAAGATGCTCCACTACGAGGCGACCGTTCACTCCCCCGGCCGCCTGGCGACGCCGCTCTTGCGCCACGGCCCGAAGGGCTCCGGCGCCTTCCGGCGCGCCACCTGGGACGAGGCGATCGACCTCGTCGCCTCGCGTTGGAAGGAGCTCATCGCGGCGCACGGCGCCGAGGCCATCCTGCCGTACTCCTACGCCGGCACCATGGGCCTGCTCCAGCGCAACGCCGGCCACGCCTTCTTCCACGCGCTGGGCGCCTCGCGCCTGGCCCGCACCATCTGCTCCCCCGCGGCGGACGCGGGCTGGAAGGCGGTGATGGGAGACACTGTCGCGGTGGATCCCGAAGAGGCCGCCGAGAGCGACCTCATCGTGCTCTGGGGCATCGACGCGGTGGCGACGAACATTCATTTCGTCGCCCGCGTCAAAGCGGCCCGCGCGCGCGGCGGCCGCGCCCTGCTGGTGGACACCTATCGGACCCCCACGGCCGCCGTCGCCGACCGCGTCTTCCTCGTGCGCCCCGGCTCCGACGGCGCGCTGGCCCTCGGCGTCATGCACGTCTTGGAGCGCGACGGCCTCGTCGACCGCGCCTTCGTCGACTCGCACGTCCAGGGCTACCCGGAGCTCGCCCGCGAGGTCCTGCCCAGCTGGCCGCCGGAGCGCGTGGCGTCGGCGACGGGGCTCTCGGCGCAGGAAGTCGAGGAGCTCGCCCGGGCCATCGGCAAGGCGCGCGCGCCGTTCTTGCGGATAGGCAGCGGCCTGTCGCGCTACGCGAACGGCGGGATGAACGTCCGCGCCATCGTCTGCGTGGGCGCGCTGGTAGGCGCCTTCGCGCGGCGGGGCGGCGGCGTGCTCTGCAGCACCTCGAGCAGCCAGGCCTTCGACCTGTCGCCGGTGGTGCGCGAGGACCTCCTTCCGAAACCGACGCGCGTCGTCAACATGTGCCGCCTGGGCCACGCGCTGAACGAGCTGAGCGCGCCGCGCGTGCACGCGCTCTACGTCTACAACTCGAACCCGGCGGCGGTGGCCCCGGACCAGAGCGCGGTCCTGCGCGGCCTGGTCCGCGACGACCTCTTCACCGTGGTGCACGAGCGGTTCCTCACCGACACCGCGCGCTACGCCGACGTGGTCCTCCCGGCGACGACCTCGCTGGAGCATGTGGACCTCTACCGGAGCTACGGGCAGTACTCCATCCAGCGGGCGAAGCCCGCCCTGGCGCCGCTCGGCGAGGCGCGCTCGAACTGGGAGGTCTTCAAGCTCCTGGCCAAGGCCATGGGCCTCGCGGACCCGATGTTCTCGCTCTCGGCGGACGAGCTCATCAATCGGCTCCTCGCCAAGCCCGCGCCCATGCGCGAGGGCATCGACAAGGCGCGCCTCTCGGAAGGAAAGGCGGTGCGCATGACGGTCGCGGATGGGGCGAAAAGCGTCTTCCGAACGCCCTCCGGAAAGATCGAGATCCTCAATCCGCGGCAGCAGCACCTGCTCCCGGCGGTCCTGCCCACCTATTCCGACCGCGACGGCCCGCCGCTGCGGCTGATGACCGCGCCGTCGCTTCACGGGCTCAACTCGTCGTTCCTCCAGGAGCGGGACGACCTGCGCGCCAAGGCCGGGCCGATGGCCCTGCGCATGAGCCCCGCCGACGCCTCCAAGCGCGCCCTGTCGAGTGGGGAGATCGTCGAAGTCGAGAGCCTGACCGGGAAGGCGGCGTTCGTTCTGGAGGTGACCGACGACGTCCCGCCGGGGGTGGTCGTGGCCCCGGGCGTGCGGCGGCTGGATGACGCGCCCGGCGGGCGAGGCGTCAACGCGCTCACCTCGCAGCGGCTCACCGACCTGGGCGACGGAAGCACGCTCTACGACAACGCGGTCGAGGTGCGCAGGAGCGGCGCCGGCGGCTGAGTTGGTTTGAGGCAGGCGTCGAATCCGGACGTCCCCTTCGAGGAGTGGTGCCGACCCGCGGACTTCGGGCCGGCATCTTTCGGAGCGTCGCGAACCGCGCGCTGAGGTTCGCGTCGGCGGACGCAGGCTCAGAGCGAACGAAGGAGTATCGAGGCGTCGCCCGCCGTAAGGTCTGGCGCACCGCGCACCGGGCTCTGAGCCGAAGCGCGGCCCGCTGAGCGGGCGAGCGTGCCTCGGGGGGCGTGAAGAGCAAGCGCCCGCGCTAATCCTTCCGCGCCATCTCGGTGGCATTGCGCGCGAGGCATTCGTTTGGATGAAGCTGCGTCATTCGCCAGGACGCGATGGGCGAGTCGTCGATCAAGACCTCGGGCTTCGGCAGGAATGCCTTGAAGCAATCCCCAATCGCGAGCTCGCGCGCCGCCTCGGCCGCGTAGGATGCGCCGCCGCTGCTCCAGAGGTAGAGCTCGGCGCCGGCGCGAGCGAGCTCTTTGACCATCGCGACCATCGGGCTGATGGGAATTCGCTTGCTCCCGAAACTTCGCACCAGGGTGTCGTCCACATCGATGAAGATGGCCTTCGGCATCTCTGTGCCGCCCTTTCTGAATTCACCGGCTTTCTCGGGTCCGGCGCAGAAGAATAGCGCGGTTTGCCTTGGGCCTCAGTCTCGCTCGATGGGAGCGGGCCCCGATCAGCTCGGCCGAGTCCGGGCTCGGCGGCCGAGAGCGCGCGCCGTGCGTTCGGCCGAGGCGCCTTCTGTGCGCCGGCGGGCAGGGCAAGGGCGACGGATGGGGGCTCGCCGCCGGCTTCGCCGGATTGCTCGCGAGCTCCGGGAGCCGAAATCTCCACGCAGAATGATGGAGGAGATGCCATGAGAGACGCGACGCCTTTCGGAGCGCTGTTGCGAGGCATGGCCGCGGGTGCGCTCGGCGCCTTGGCGCAAGACTGGTTCTTCCGAGCGAGCGCCCGGATCGCGCCGCGGACGCCCAAGGAGGTCTTCGCGCCGCCGGAGGAGCAACAGAGCAGCGAGACCGCGGTGACCACCCTCGCGCGCCGATTCGTCGAGGGGCTGATGCGCCGCGGCCCGCTAAGCGAAAAGGCCAAGCACGTCGGCGGCGACGTGGTGCACTACGGCTTCGGCGCCGGCTGGGGCGGGCTGTGGGGGCTCGCGCGCGAGTCGTATCCGCGGCTCAACGGGCCTTTGGGCGTCGCGGGCTTTAGCGCCATCGTCTGGACCGCGGGCGACCACCTCATGGAGCCGTCCTTCAGGCTCGCCGCGTGGCCGCAGGCCTATCCGCTGAAGGTGCACGCCTACGCGCTCTTCGCGCACCTGGTCTACGGCGCGGCGGTCTGGGCGAGCTACGAGGCGACGCGCGGCCCTCTCGGGAGCCTGGTCGGCGCGGGGCTCTGGGCCTTCGGCGCCCGCCGCGCCGCCCACAGGGCTCTGCCGAGGGCGGCCCAGCCGGCAGCCGATCGAGTCATCGGTGCCGCCGCCATGCTCCGGGCCAAGCGCGCGCTCCGCGCCGCCGCAAATGAGGTGAGGGCGTGAGGGCGTTCGGTTGCGCGGGAGTCGTCGTCGACGCGAAGCCGGGCGCAGTCGAGCTCTACGCCAAGTATGGCTTCACGCCATTCGGACCGCTCGAGGGCAGTCCGATGCGCGTCCGCTCGCGACGGCGATGTGGCTGCCGATCCAGGCCCTCAAGGCGGTGGGAAAGCCGGCGCGCTGACGACCTTCCGGCCCATCTGCGCCGAAGGCGAGCACGGACGGCGAGACCTGAGGAGTCGCTCGCCGGGCGGCCGCCCCTATTGCGCGGCGGCTCGCCCCTCGCGCTCGCCGGATTCCTGAGCAGGGGCGGGGCCGGCGGGGCGCGAAGGGCGCGCCGGATCGGCGAGGATCTCTAAATCGACGCGGCGATTGGCCCTTCGACCCTCGGCGGTGTCGTTGGTGGCGAGCGGAGCCTCCGCCCCGCGCACTTCGACGGCGAGCGCCTGGCGCGGTACGCCGCGCCGCACCAGGGCGTTGGCCACCTCGTCCGCGCGCAGACGGGCCAGGCGCAGGTTGTCCTCGGGCCTTCCGGAGGCATCGGCGTGTCCGACGACGCGCACCCGCGCGCCGCGCTCGCGCACCTCCAGGGCGACCCGGTTGAGCGCGGGCTTGGCTTCGGGGCCGATGGCCGAGCGGCCGCTCTGAAAGGGGATGCGCTCGACGCGCAGCGGGCTCGCCCGCGCGGCCTCGGGCGCGGCGACCCGCTGCACCAGCGCGGGCGCGTCCGCGGGAATGAAGTCGTGCGCCGCGACGAGCTTTCGCCCCTCGCCCGCCAGGATGAACTGGAGGAAGCGGCGGAGCTCGCCCTGCGGCTCGCCGCGCGCGTACAGGAGCAAGGGGCGGGAGAGCGGATAGGCGCCGGTGCGCACCGAGTCCGCGGTGGGCTTCGTCGGCGCCGATCCCGGGCCGGCCGACACCGAGAGGACCGCGGCGCCGGGCCGCGCCCAGCCCATGCCCAGGTACCCGACGCCCGCGGGATCCTTGGCGACCGCCTCGAGCAGCGCCTCGCTGCGCTCGACAAAGGTCGTCGCGGGCGCGAACTCGTCAGTGGCCTCGGGGACTCCTCGGCGGAGCACCTTGGCCTTGAAGAACGCGTGCGTCCCCGAGTAGCTGGGGCGGCTGTAGATGGCAGGCGCGAGGTCGGGCCCGCCCAGCTCGCGCCAGCTTCGCACCTGGCCGGTGAAGAGCGCGCGGAGCTGGTCGACGCTCAACGCCCGGACGCTGTTGGATGGGTGGACGATGACGGCGATGCCGTCGTAGCCGAGCACGTACTCCCGCAGCTCAATCCGCGCCTCCTTGGCGCGGGCGAGCTCTTCGGCGCTGATCGTGCGCGAGGAGGCGCCGAGGTCGGCCGAGCCGTCGAGGAGCGCGGGGAAAGCGGTGGCGGAGCCGAGGCCCTCCCATCGGACGAGGACGCCCGGCGAGGCGGCCTCGAACGCGCGGGCCAGCGCCGGCCCGAGCTCGCCGCCGATGGTGTCCGAGCCCTTGACGGTGAGCGTCGCCGCGCTCGGCTCGGGGGCGGCAGCGAGGGCCGGCGAGGCAAGGAAGAGCAGGGCGAGGGGAGCCGCGGCGCGCCAGGGCATCAGGTCACTCACAGGAAGTCGACGGGCCAGTTGATCCACACCGCGACCTGTGCGCCGTTCCGCAGGGCTGGGCGGAAGGCGAAGCTCGCCGCGGCGCGAACCGCGGCTCGCTCGAACGCGGCGAGGTCGGCGCGCGGTTCGTATACCTCCGCCCGGGCGACCTTGCCGGTCTCGTCCACGAGGAGCCGCAGAATGACGGTTGGCCGGAGCGGCACCTCGGGCGATGGGCTGCGGGGCGGCTCGCCCTGGAGGAGCACGGGGAGCTCGTCCCTGGGTGGGCTGAGGGCGCTCGCCTCCAGCGGCGCGGCCGGGGGGCTCGGCGTCGGGGCGGCGGGCGTTGGCCGGACCGCGGCCTCGGCGTGCGTGCTGCGCACCGTCACCGAGCCGAAGAGCGCGGCCGCGATGGCCCCGAGCGCGGCCGCCGCGGCAAGTCCTCCGACCAGGGCGCTGCGCCTTCGGAAGGCGCCCGCGGGCCGGGGTGCAGGGAGCTCGTCGACGGGCTCGAGCAGGTCGTGGTCGAATGCCGGGCTCGGCTCGGGCAGGGGTTCGGGGCGCGCGTCGAGCCCTCTTCGCTGCTCATCGCTCAGGACCGCGGCGCGCAGGAGCAGCGCGCGGTGCTCGGCGGCCATGTTGGGCGCCGGCGGCGGAGCGCCGCTCTCCGCCCGAAAGGCCACCCGCACCTCGGAGAGGAGGGCCTGCGCCGCGGGCTCTCCCGCGAGCCCCGCGTACTCGGCGTGGCTGATCATGCCTCGGTCGAGAAAGAGCCGACCGGATCCGCCGCGGCCCTGCACCTGAATGAGGCACGTCCCCGGCGACTGGCCCTTGACTTGAATGAGATCGGCGAGGGACAGCTCGCTCGAATTGCCTACCAGCCCCACGGCGTTGCACCTCGGCTCCCGATGCGCAGATCAACGAAAGAACCGCGCGATGAGCGGAGCGTGCAAGGAGGCTCGCTCCGCGCCGTGTCGTCGCTGCAGCCTGACTGTGTCGTGTTTGCAACAGAAGGGTCGAAAAGGACCGCGTGTCCCGCCAGGGGCGGGGAGTTTCGTTTCGCCGGCGCCGCTGCGTTCAGAGCGTCCTTTGGTTAAGCTCGTGTGACATCGGCGAAACGACATGAACGCGCTCTCCTCGGTCGATACGACGCAAAAGCCAGCGGCCGCGAGCCAATCGGCCGCGAGAGTCGTCGAGCTGCTCGGGCTCTTCGTCGCGCTCCCGCTCCTGGTTCGCTTCCGCCTCATCCCCGCCCCGCGGCTCGCGGTGCTCCTCGTCGTCACGGCCGGCTGCGCCGTCGCGCTCCGGGGCGACCCGACCTTCAGCCGCGCTCGGCACTTTTCGCTTCGAAGAATCCGGGGCGCTTTGGGCGGCATCGCCGCGAGGGCGGCCGCGGTCGCCGCGAGCGTCGCGCTCCTGGCGCGGCTGCTCGACGCGCCGCCGGTGCTGTCGGGGGGCTCGCGCGCGGCATGGATCGCCGGGCTCGCGCTCTACCCGTTCCTCTCGGCCTTGCCTCAGGAGGTCGTCTATCGAGTCTTCTTCTTTCACCGATACTCGGCCCTGTTTCCCAGGCGCTGGAGCCTCCTCGCCGCGAACGGGCTCTTGTTCGGATGGCTTCATCTGGTCTACCCCAATCTGGTCGCGCCGCTGCTCTCGGTGCCGGCGGGGGTCGCCCTCGCCATCACTTACGAGCGCAAAGGCGGCTTCTGGCCGGCGCTCGTCGAGCACACGCTGTACGGCCTCGCCATTTTCGCGCTGGGGCTCGGGGCGTATTTCTTCGACGGGCGGCCGTGAGCGAAGGTGGCGGCCGCGGATTGGCTCAAGGCGCCCCCGGGCGCGCCTTCGCCCGCGGCCACTGCCAGTCGCGCACCTCGGGCATGTCCACGCCGTATCGCCGAATGTACCCGTGGTGCTCGATGAGCGCGTCGCGCATGGCCTGCTTCGAATAGGCGGCCATGGGCCCGAGCCCCGGCACGCGGTCGATGACGTCCATGACCAGGTGGAACCGGTCGAGGTCGTTGCGCACCGCCATGTCGAAAGGCGTGGTGGTCGTGCCTTCCTCTTTGTAACCGCGCACGTGCAGATTGCCGTGGTTGTGCCGCCGATACGTGAGCCGGTGAATGAGCCAAGGGTAGCCGTGGTAGGCGAACAGAATGGGCCGGTCGGCGGTGAACAGCGAATCGAACTCCGTGTCCGAGAGGCCGTGGGGGTGCTCCTCCCTCGGCTGGAGCCGCATCAGGTCCACCACGTTCACCACGCGAATTCTCAAAGCCGGTAGATGCCGGCGCAAAAGGTCCACCGCGGCGAGCGTCTCCAGCGTCGGTACGTCGCCGGCGCAGGCCATGACCACGTCGGGGACGTCGCCGCGGTCGTTGCTCGCCCACTCCCAGATCCCTAAGCCCGCCGTGCAATGTTTCACGGCCTCGTCCATGGAAAGGTATTGGAGCTCGAGCTGCTTTCCGGCGACCACCACGTTCACGCAATTGCGGCTGCGCAGGCAATGGTCCAGGACCGAGAGCAGGGTATTTGCTTCCGATCCTGCGCAAGATTTCCTCGCGAAGGGACTAAGAGCGGACGACCGCCAGCGCCGCCCGGGCGATTTCCCGCTCCTCCTGCGTGGCGATGACGAGCACCCGGGTCCGCGAGCTCGCCGCCTGGATCTCGCGCTCCACCGGGCCGGAGGCGTTCTTCGCGTCGTCCAGGGAAATGCCGAGCGCCTCGAGCCCAGAGCAGATGCGCCGTCGGATGGGCGGGCTGTTCTCCCCGACGCCGGCGGTGAAGACCAGCGCGTCGGCGCGCCCGAGGGCGGCGAGGTACGCGCCCACGTATTTCTTGGCCCGGTAGCAGTAGAGCTCCACCGCTTGCTGGGCGAGCTCGTCGCCGGCCGCCTCGCGGGCGAGCGCCTCGCGCATGTCGGCCGCGCCGCACAGGCCATAGAGCCCGCTGCGCCGCTCGAGGATCTCCTCGAGCGTTTCCGCCGGCAGGCCGGTCTCGCGCTGGAGAAAGAGCGGCACCGAGGGGTCGACGTCGCCCGAGCGCGTGCCCATGACGAGCCCCTCGAGCGGCGTCATGCCCATGGACGTGTCCACGCAGCGGCCGCCGTCGATGGCGGCGGCGCTCGCGCCGTTGCCCAGGTGGAGCGTGATGAGCTTCAGCGACTCGAGCGGGCGGCCCAGGAGCGCGGCGGCCCGCCGGGCGACATATCGGTGCGAGGTGCCGTGGAAGCCGTAGCGGCGCACGCCGTGGGCCTGCGCCAGGTCGCGCGGGAGCGCGTAGAGGTACGCGCGCGGGGGCAGCGTGCGATGGAAGGCGGTGTCGAAGACGGCGACCTGCGGAACGTCGGGCAAGAGCTCCAACGCCCCCTCGATGCCGGCGGCGCTCGCCGGGTTGTGCAGCGGGGCGAGGGGAAAGGTTTCGCGGATGGCCGCGAGGACCCGCGCATCGATGCGGACCGGCTCCTCGAACGCCGGACCGCCGTGCACCACGCGGTGGCCGACGGCCGCGAGCTCCTCCGGGCGAATCTGTGAGCCCGAGGCGCGCAGGGTCTGGAGAACCAGGGCCAGCGCCGCGCGGGCATCGAGCGGGTGCGGGAGGTTCTGGACCTGCTCGGGCTCCGAGCGCGCCCGGTGCACGAGCTGCGAGCCCGGCCCGGTGCTCTGCACGGCCCCCGACGCCAGCGCCGTGAGGTCGCGGCCCTCGAACAGCGCGTATTTGAGGGAAGAGCTCCCTGAATTGAGGACGAGGACGCGGATGGGCGTTTCGCCCCCGCCAGGTATCGCCACCCGCTCTCCCCCCTGCCCCGGTCCCCGAAACCCTCGACGGGGCTCGCGACCGAAGGCGGGCTCCATGCCCATCCGGCGCCCTCGTGCCTCGCGTCAGAAGCTGGTCTCGGCGCAGGTCTTGGGCAACCCGCCGCGGAGGGGTTCTGGGGTCTACCGAGCGATGGGGCCCCGGTGTGCCGGGCGGGGGGGCACGGCCAGGGTGTGAGGGCCTCGCGGGTGCCCGGTCGCCTCCTGGCGCGCCTCGAGCGGGCCGCTCGCGCGAAGCCGCTCGCAGCCGAGGCCGCTATTGCGAGGTTCGTCGGCGCCGGTGCTTGGACGTGCGACAGAATCCTGAAACCTCAGGGCTCGCCAGTCGCGACGACCTTGGCTCCGGCGAGGCGCCACCCCTCGGCGAGGTCCTCCAGCTTCTTCCCGCTCTCGGTGGCCAGGCCGTCCGCGACGAGCGTGACCTGGTAGCCGCGGTTGAGCGCGCCGCGCGCGGTGGCGTCGATGCAGTGGGCTGCGTCCAGCCCCACGAGCAGCAGGCGGTCGACCTGGCGCTCGCGGAGGAAGGCGTCGAGCGCAGGGTTGGAGAAAGCGTCGCCGCGCCCCTTGGTGAAGACCGCCGCTCCGGGCGCGCGGAGGATGCGACGGTCGACCTCGGTGCCGGGCGCGCCGGGGGCGTTGATGCCGCCCATGAGCGCTCGGGCGACCGGGCTCTCCACGACGTTCTCGACGTAGGCGACCACCGCGCCCTTCTGCTGGGCCTTGGCGATGAGCGCGTTGGCGGCGGCGACGATGCGGTCTGCGTCGCGGTAGCGCCGCTTGGCCTCGGGGCCGGTGAAGTCTTCCTGGATGTCGACCACCAGGACGGCGGCCCGCGGGCTCGGGTAGGCGGCGATGGGGGCGCCGCGGGTTGGCGTCTGGATCCAGACGGCGAACGCGGCCGACGCCGCGAGGAGCGCGCCGGCGAGCGCGGCCGAGGCCAGGGCGAGCTTCTTCCAGAGCTTCATTTGCGTCTCCTCTGGGTCCTGGGTCTTGGTCTGGGTCTTCGCCGGCGAGGCCGGCCGATGCCCGGCGCTCGTGCGCAGGCCGCCCCACAGAAGCGCGAGCTGCGCGCGATAGGCCGGCCCGACCGCGCCGGGGTCGACGCCGAGCAGGGCGAGGGGCACGCCGAAGAACACCGACGCGACGCCCAGGAGCGCCTGTTTCAGGTCGGCGCCCCGAGGTAGCTCGCCGGCGGCGACCGCCTGCTCGAGGAGCGGTGGGATGAGCGCGTCGAGGCCCATGCCCGGGACATCGCCAATCCCTTCGAGGTCAGGGAACGCGAGCAGGCGCTCGGCCAGGCTGAGCTGCGGCAGGCGCGCGGCCTTCTCGCGCCGGGCCTGGAAGGCGAGCACCTCGGCCATGACGGCCGGGTGGTCGGCGACCTTCTCGGCGGTAAGCGCGAAGACAGCCTCGACGGCGGCGAGCCCGCCCTTCTCGCGCGCGAGCCGCTGGGCGTGCCAGGCCATCTGGGCCGACCAGAGCTGGACGAAGTAGACGAGCAGGTCCGACTTCTTCGGGAAGTAGTTGAAGAAGCTCGCCTCGGAGACCTGGGCTGCCTCGCACAGCCCTTTGACGGCGACGTCCTCCAGGCGCTGTGTCCTCAGGGCCTCGACCGCCGCGTGCAGCAGCGCGAGTCGGGTGCGGGCGAGCTTGCGCGGGCGCAGCGGCAGGGCCCGGAGCAAGGTGGCGTTGACAGGGAAATAAGTGGACACACGAAACATATAGCCGACACCAAGTATCCGCCGCAAGACGCCCAGTGACGGCGAGAGGCACCGACGAAAGAGCACAGTCCGCAAATGACCCAGTTGGGCGAGGAGCGGAACGCGGAGGCTGCTGAGGACACAGAAGAAGAGCCCCAACGCCTTTGGAAGTCCCGGGAGAGCCGATGCGAACCCTTCGGGCCCTGATCGCCGGATTCCTCGTGCCCCTCGCTCCGTCGGCGGCGCTGGCCGCCGCGCCGGAGGCTCACGCGGCCTCGACCGAACAGGGAGAGCCGCGGATGCTCACCTTGGCGGAGCCGCCGGCAGAGAAGGGGCCCGACCTGGGGTTCGACCTGCTCGGCGAGGCGCCTGCGCCGGCGCCCTCCGCCGACGACAAGCGGCTCACGGTGCGCCGGTCCATCCTCAAGGTGCATCAGGGGCTCGGCCTGGCGGTCGTGACCCTCCAGCTCGCCACCACCGTGCTGGGGCAGCTCAACTACCACGACCGGTACCTGGGCCAGGCGACCAACGACTTCAAGCAGCTCCACGCGGGCTTCGCCTACGCCACCTTCGCGCTCTTCGCGGCCAATGGGGCCATCGCGCTCCTCGCCCCGCCCCGGCCGGAGGGCGAGCGGGAAGGGTTCGACCGAACCACGTTGCACAAGGTGAGCATGCTCACCGCGGGGGCGGGCATGGTGGCGCAGGTGGTGCTCGGGGTCATCACCTCGCAGCACGTGGGCAAGGCGGACCAGCGGACGCTGGCGCAGGTTCACCTGGGCATCGGGTACGGGACGCTGGCAGCGACGGCCGTGGGCGTCGGGGCCATCGTCTTCTGACGGCCCGAAGGGAGACCAAATGAGCCTCGCATGGATCGCGCTCGCGTCTGCCGCGCTCGCCGCGGCGCCCGAAGGCCGGGTCTTCGCCGTCGACGCGGGGAAGAGCGTCCTCGGCTTTCAGGTCGTCCACAAGCTGCACAAGGTGCGGGGCGAGTCCCGCTCCCTGCAGGGCAAGGCCGTGGTGACGCCGGCCGGGGACATTCGGGTGATGGTGCGCGCGCCGGTGGCGAGCTTCGGCACAGGCGACGCGAACCGCGACAGCAACCTGCGCGACACCCTGGACGCCTCGAAGTACCCGCAAGTGACCTTCAAGGCGGTCGGCAAGCTCGCGCCGCCGCAGGAGCTCCCGGCCCGGGCCGAGCTGGTCCTGGAGGGTGAGCTCGACTTCCACGGCCGCAAGCACCTGGAGAAGGTCCCGGTCGTGGTGGAGTGGACCGCTCCCGGCGCGCTGCACGTCACGAGCCGGTTCGCGGTGAGCCTTTCCCGGTACGAGGTGGACCGGCCTTCGCTGCTGTTCATCAAGATCGACGACGCGTGCGACGTCGAGGTCGACTTCGCGCTCTCGGAGGAGCCGAAGTGAGCCGACCCGCGCTCGCGCTCGCCGCGGCGGCGGGCCTCGCCGCGTGCACCTCCGCCGAGAGCGCCTACATGCTCCCGGGCCAGGACTGCCTGACCTGTCACAAGGCGGGCTCGACTCCGCAGTGGACGGCCGCGGGGACCGTCTACGTCGACCCCGAGGCGGCGGCCGGCGACGGGGAAGGCGGCGTCACCGTCCACCTGACGGACCGCGCCGGGCGCACGCTTTCGCTCGAGACAAACTCGGCGGGCAACTTCTACACCGCCGAGCCGCTGGAGCTGCCGCTGCAGGTCGCGGTCGAGCGGCAGGGGCGGCGGCTCGCCATGTCCATGCCGGCGCCGAGCGGCGGGTGCAACGGGTGCCACAATCGGCCGCCGCTGAACGGTGCGCCGGGGCGCGTCTACGCGCCGTGAAGGGTGGGACCCAGGTGGTGGGTCGACCGGCCATCGAAGCCCAGCGCGCGAATGCTGTTTCGAGATCAGTCAGCTTGAACGGCGTTTCACCCATGGACTGGCCGCAGAGGGCATCGCCGGATTTCTAGGAACTTATCCAGCAGGATATGAACCGCGGCTTTCCCTCGCGCGCCCCAAGGGCCCTCCGCCCGGCCGCGCAGCCCTGGCACGCGCCCTGCTATCTCTGCCCTGCAGGAGGCCATCATGACGACCGAGCGCATTCACGAGATCGAGAACATCCCCGGCGGCGTGCCCATCCGCTCCTGGACGGCCGGCGTTCCCTTCGAGGACCCGGCGCGGGAGCAGCTCCGCCGCGTCGCGCGTATGCCGTTCATCCACCGCTGGGTGGCGGCGATGCCGGACGTCCACGCCGGCAAGGGGGCGACGGTGGGGAGCGTCATCCCCACCCTTGGCGCGGTGATCCCGGCCGCGGTGGGCGTGGACATCGGCTGCGGGATGATGGCCGCCCGCACCACGCTTCGCGCCGGCGACGTCGCCGAGGAACGCCCCGCTCTGCGAGCGGCCATCGAGCGCGCCGTGCCGCACGGCCGCACCAACGACGGGCGCAAGGGCGACAAGGGCGCCTGGGGGAATCCTCCGGAGCGCGTCCGCGCGGCCTGGGCCGAGCTCGAGCCCGGCTACCGCGCCCTCGTCGCGAAGGTCCCGCGGCTCGACCGCGGCCCTGCCGTCGAGCACCTGGGAACGCTCGGCACCGGGAACCACTTCATCGAGGTCTGCCTCGACGAGACGGACCAGGTCTGGCTCATGCTCCACTCCGGCTCGCGCGGGGTCGGCAACCGCATCGGCTCGGACTACATCGAGCTCGCCAAGGCGGAGGCGCGCCGCTGGTTCATCGACCTGCCGGACCCGGACCTGGCCTACTTTCCCGAGGGGACCGAGCGGTTCCACGACTACCTGCAGGCGGCGTCCTGGGCTCAGGCCTTCGCCGCTGCGAACCGCGAGCTCATGATGGAGGCGCTGGTCGAGGCGCTCCGGGCCTCGGGGAAGCTGCCGGCTTTCGAGCTCGAGGGCGAGCGCGTGAACTGCCACCACAACTACGTCGAGCGCGAGCACCACTACGGCAAGAACGTGCTCGTCACGCGCAAGGGCGCGGTGCGGGCCCGCGCGGGCGACCTGGGCATCATCCCGGGCTCGATGGGCGCCCGCTCGTACATCGTGCGCGGGCTCGGGAACCCGGAGTCCTTCTCGAGCTGCAGCCACGGCGCGGGTCGGGCCATGTCCCGCTCGGCGGCGCGCCGGCAGTTCACCGTGGAGGACCACGCCCGGGCGACCGAAGGCATCGAGTGCCGCAAGGACGCCGAGGTCCTGGACGAGACCCCGGCCGCCTACAAGGCCATCGACGCGGTGATGCACGCGCAGCGCGACCTCGTCGAAGAGCTGCATACGCTCCGGCAAATCGTGTGCGTGAAGGGATAGCGATGCCGAGCGCCATTGAAATAGACGGGAGCCGCGGCGAGGGCGGCGGGCAGGTGCTGCGCTCCGCCCTCGCCCTGTCGCTGGTCACGGGGACGCCGGTGCGGCTGTCGAACATCCGCGCCGGCCGGCAGCGCCCGGGGCTCATGCGCCAGCACCTCACCGCGGTGGTCGCCGCCCAGCAGGTGAGCGGTGCGAAGGTGACGGGCGCCGAGGTCGGCTCGCGCGAGGTCTCCTTCGCGCCGGGGCCTGTCCGCTGCGGCGACTACCGGTTCTCGGTGGGCACCGCCGGAAGCGCGACGCTGGTGTTCCAGACCATCTTCCCCGCGCTCGCGCTCGCGGCCGGGCGCTCGAGCGTGGTGGTCGAGGGCGGCACGCACAATCCGCTGGCGCCGACCTTCGATTTCCTGCAGCGCGCGTTTCTCCCGCTCGTCGAGCGGATGGGGCCGCGCGCCACGGCGGTCCTGGAGCGCCCGGGCTTCTACCCCGCGGGCGGCGGACGGTTTCGAGTGGACATCGAGCCCGCGAAGGACTTCGGCCGGCTCGAGCTGATCGAGCGCGGCGAGATCCGCGAGCGCCGCGCCACCGCGGTCGTCGCGCTGCTCTCCCGGCGCATCGCCGAGCGCGAGCTCGAGGCGGTGCGAGAGGTGCTCGGCTGGGGCGCGGAGTGGATGAGCGCGCAGACCGTCGGAGGCGCCGTCGGCCCGGGAAACGCCGTGACGGTGGAGGTAGCGAGCGAGCACGTGACCGAGGTCTTCACCGGCTTCGGGCAGAAGGGCGTCGCCGCCGAGCGCGTGGGCGCCAAAGTCGCCCAGGAGGCCGCCGAGTACCTGGCGGCCGGCGTCCCGGTGGGGCGGCACCTGGCGGATCAGCTCGTGCTGCCCATGGCGCTTGGCGACGGCGGCCGCTTTCGGACGCTCGCGCCCTCGCGGCACACGCTCACGCACGTCGAATTGCTGGGCGCGTTTCTCGGGGCGCAGATCCGCGTGGAGGAGAGCGCGGAGAGCGGCTTCGTGGTGAGCGTGCCGCCGCGCCGGTGAGGTGGAACCGGCGGGACCTTTAGCGGCGCTGGGCGACGGCCGAGGTGAGTGGTTCGGCGGGGGCGGAGAGGCGGAAGGGGGGCGCAGGCGGCCGGAGCGGCCGCGGCATAGGAGGGCTCGGTGGGGCGCTGGTTTGACCATCGAGGCAAGGCTGGCATCTTTGGTTCAGCCGACCTTCCTCAGCTCGAAGACGCGGCACCAGGTCGCCGGCACGTCGATGCGCGCCTTGCCGCCCGATACCTCGAACTGCGTCGGCGGATTCAGAAGGTCGGTCAGGACGGCGTGGTCGGTGCCCGGAAGGGAAAGAGTCATCGACGCTTGTGCGCCGGAGTTGACGGCCACGACCACGGCCTCGCCCGGCGTCTGCCTCAGGAAGGCAAGTTGCTGTGCGGCCACCGCGAGCGGACGGTAGTCGCCGCGGCGCAATGCCTCACACTGCCTCCGAAGGGCGATGAGGCGAGCGATTGCCCCACAAAGATCCTGGTTCGGGCCGCGCCGCATCTCGTCCAGGTCGAGGCAGGGACGCAAAGCCCGGTCGTCCGTGCGCGTTCGGGTCGCGGCGATGCCCCATTCGCTCCCGCAGTAGAGGGACGGGACGCCCGGCATCGTGAAAAGGAGACAGTGAAGCGAAAAGAGATGGGCTCGGTCTCGGACCATGCTCGCCACGCGATTGACGTCGTGGTTGTCGGCGAAATTGTAGAGCGGCAGGCCGCGGTAGAGGCCGTTCGGCCCGAATTGACGCTCGAGCGAATAGGCGATCTCGAAGAAATTGCGGTCGACGTGGCTCGACCACAGCCCCTTGTAGACCTCGTAGTTCGTCACCGAATGCAGAGTGGTCGGGCCCGCCCAACACCGATAGTCGCCGAGCACCACTTCGCCCATGAGCCAAAAGCCAGGCCGAAGCCGATCGCAGTGCGCGCGCAGCTCGGCGATGAACTCCAAGTCCAGCCAGTCGGCCGAGTCGAGGCGCAAGCCGTCGATTTCATAGCGCGCGACCCAGTCGTCCACCGCCGCCAAGAGATGCTCCCGGACGGCGGGGCATCGGAGGTCCAGGCGCGGCAGCTCGGGCGCGTCCTTCCAATGCTCGTAGCCGAATGGATCGCCGAAGGGGCTCCGCCGGTTGAAATCAACTCCCCGGAACCAGCCTCGATAGGCGGAGTCGCGCCCTCGCTCCTGCAGGTCGTGAAAGGCCCAGAAACCGCGCCCGACATGCCCGAAGACGCCGTCGAGGATCACCCGAAGCCCCAGCGCACGGGCCGCCTTCAGGACTTCCGCCAACGTGGACTCTGTTCCGAGCCGGCGATCGACTCGAAAGAAGTCGAGGGTGTCGTAGCCGTGGCTCCCCGATTCGAAGACGGGCCCAAGGTAGAGCGCCGTCGCGCCGAGATCGCGCGCGTGGGCGAGCCAAGGGAGCAGCTTCGAAAGCCGCGGCTCGGGTGAGCGCGCCGGGTCATTCTTCGGCGGAGCGCCGCACATGCCGAGGGGATACAAATGGTAGTAGACGGCGTCGTCGGCCCATGGGTTCATCGGTCCTCCGGAGTGTACCGAACGGTATAACGCCCGCGAGCTGGGTCTGCGCGGCGCCCGCGCCCTCGGCGAGGTCACCTCATGAGAAAATGCCATGCATGAATTGGTGCACCGACTGGAAGGCCAGCGCGTCGTTCAGAACCGCGCCATGGTTGAGGCTCAGGGCGACGTAGTTGTTGAGCATGCCCAAGAAAGTCGCCGCGTAGGCCTGGTGTCGGCCGCGCATGTTGCCGTGGTCCTTCGCCGCCTCTCGAAAGAGGTTCTCGAGGACGGTGAAGTTTCGCTGGTGGAGTCGCGCGGCGACCTTGTTGGCAACGCTCTGCGTGGGGGCGAACCAGAGCGAGAGGTACAGGCGATAAGGCTCGGGCCGGGACCGAGCAAAGGCGAAGACACCTCGCGCGGTCTCCATCAACGTCAGGGGAAGGTCGTGATAGTACTGCGCGTCGCGCAGCAGAGTGTTGTAGAGCCCTTCGAGTTCCTCATCGAAGAGCGCCTCTAGAAGGCCGAGCTTGTTCCCGAAGTAATGATAGAGGGTGGGCTTCGTGACCGCTTCGTGACCCCAGCAGCCTCGACGATTCGTTGAACGCCCACGCCGTCGTAGCCGTACGCCACGAAGAGCCGCAGCGCGCCCGTGAGGAGGTCGGCGCGCTTGTCGCCCTCTTCCTTCATGGAGGCAGTATATACCGATCGGTATAGCACGGGGTCAAGGCGCGCACGATGCCCCCTGGCACTCCTCCTGGCAGGAAGTCTGTTGCTGGCGAGCCGCCGAGCGGCTGGCTCACCCGGAAGCAGACCGAAGGGCGGGCGGGAACCCTTATTGGCGCTGGGCGACTGCCGTGGGGCGGTCCTCCGGGAGCGCGAAGAAGCGGAAGTTGGGGCGATTCGCCGGGCCCAAGAGCTCGGAGGTGACGTCGACGTACTTGATCGCGAAGTCCGGGGGATTCCTCCCGGCTTCCGGGCTGTAGAAGAAGGTGGCGCCGCCACCTTTCCCGGCCAGTTCGAGGAAGACCGGCAGGATGGCCTTCTTGATCCGGTCGATGAGCTCGATCGTGGGGGCGTCGAGGGAGTCCCTGCCGCTCTTCCGGGGGTCCGAGTACCGCAGGCCGACCTGGAAGTTGGGGCTCATGTTGCCGTTCGGATCCCGATAGCAGGAGAACTCGACCCTATGCGAATCGGGATTTACGCGCTGGACGACCTCCTTGGCATTCTTCAGATTCCCGAATTCGCGCCGGCCGACGCGGTTGACGATGACGTGCGCGACCGCGGGCCAGGCTCGCTCGTTGATGGTTCCAAAGGCCTCGCCGCACACGCAGGCGAGGAGCCACCGGAACTCCTCCGCCTTTTCGACGGGGACGTCCAGGGCGAGAACCTTCATGGGCGTATCCTGCTTTGCATTGGCCCAGTTGGAGCTCACGCCGATGGCGTCCGTCCACCAAGCGAACGCTCCGTGAGAGGACGGGGCGAGGCCCGGGCGATCGGGTGTCGCGGGCGAATACTCCACGATGTGAATGAACGGCGGCGACTGGGGCAGCGGCGAGAATCGACGCGCCGGGAATCGCAGCTCCACGAAGATGCCCCGCTCGTCCATCTGAGCCGCGCCCGCCTCGCTCGAGAGGTCGCTCGGCGCGGCCAGTGAGACGCGGAAGGCGCCCTTGCTGACCTGCGCCTCGACGTGGCCGAGCGCGGCAGCCGGAGCCGCATCGATTCCGCACCGCGACTCGAGGAATGCGCTCAAGGGCATGGGCTTGGGGTCCGCGGCGTCGGAGGGGCGCGTGAAGGCCTCGAGCTCCACCGGAAATGTGAACTCCGGGTCGAAGCCGCTGAAGCTTCCCTCGGCTTCAAGAGTGCCCGGGTGCAGGGCGAACGAATTGAGCGAAGGTCGCGGGATGGCGCAGAGCCGGCGCGCCGGCAGGTGGAGAGTCGGCAAGCGGAGGCTGTGAGGGCGAGCGGGTGGTCCGGCGGCCGCGGAGGCGGCGGGCGCCGGTGGAGGCGGCTCGAATCTCCATCTCATAGGCGAAATGGTGGAGCCCATCGGACGGGCGATACGGCGACAGCAGGAGCTCGGGCTCCTCCCATGGGCTCGTGAGACGCGCCCCGGCGCGCCAGAGCACGGGATTCATTGCGTCGAGCCTCCAAACGATCGGGGCTTGCCGCGTCTCCTCGATGGGGATGCCCTCCGAGGTCTCGAGGAGGGTGATCCGAAAGGTGCAGCCGCCGAAGGCGTCCGAGAAATGGGGCTGGATTGAGAGCTTCTTTCCAACGGATGCAAGGTATTCCTTCTCTGCATCGCTCGCATTGGCGGCGCTCGCATTGGCGGCGCTGGGATCTGCAGCGCTATCCGAGACGCACACGGTCGCCGAAAAGTCGAAGGCGATTCCGGAGCTCTCCGGCCGGACCTCGAGCGCGCTGGCCCCCAGGATTTCGGGCTGGATGGCGTAGCCGAGCCGCCCTTTGCCGACGCACCCGAGCTCGAAGACGGACACGCGCAGGGACCCGCCGCCTTTTTCCTTCACGCGATACTTTCCGTCGTCCCCGGTCGCGAGCATCGTGTCGCGCGGGTGTGGCACTCTCGAAATGTTGCTGGAGCCATCGAGCGTATATCGCCATTCGAGCTTGCACGGGAGCTCGGCGGGCAGGTTCTTGGCCGTGCCCTTGAGAGGAAAATCGTCGACTTCGTAGGTGTCGAAGGTGAACTCGGAAGTGTCGGCCACGAGCTCGAGGACGGGCGCGGCGCGCAGCCGAAAGACGGCGTTCAGGCCCAAGCTCAAGACCTGTGGCGGTGCGGAGGGTGCGGAGGGGTCGCTCACGTGAATCCCTTCAGTAGTCGCTTTAGTCCGGTCGCGGCCGAGAGACTCTCAATCGAAGGCGCTCAGCTCCGCCAGGAGCTGGCTTCGCTGCAGGCAGATTCGACAGCCCTCGGAAGGGCGGAGTTGCTCGCGCGCTGACGCGGCGCCGAGCTGTCGCTCCGGGCCTTTGAGGTAATACTCGGCCAAGAATCGCCTCGCGCTTGCACTTCGGAAAGCCGAGCATCAGGTGCGCGAGAATGTCCTGACCCTCGCGCAGGACGACCGCCGCGCGCTGCACGATTCCCTGGGAAGACCGGAGGTATTCATCGAGCCCGCCACAGGCTGCCTTCGAGTCGGAGTATCGCGCTTCGAGCTGGGAAGAGTATTGACAGTAGAGTTGCTGCGCGCTCCTCGGGCTGACGCTTCCCTTATTCAAGGTCGCGCCGGGCACCGGCGCGCGCGACTTCGCGAGGTCGGCCTCCTGCAGCGGGGGCGGAGTATTGGCGACGATGACGTCGTCGTCGGCCCAGCGCGCCGAGATGTCCCAGCCGCGGTTCGCGCTGTACTCGTCTGCGAGGGCTCCGGCCAGCGCGGCCGGCGGCACCTGGTACCGCTCCGAATAGGCACGGATCGGCGAGGCGAGGCGAAAGACGAGGTCCATCGCTTCCGGGGCGTAGGGATAATTGGCCTGAGGCGAGGGACAGGAGGCGCACGGCGGGTCGAGGATGTACTTGCCCTTGCATTCGAACGTCTTCCCTCGCGCGGTCGCGGTGACGCAGATCTGGTAGGCGCCGGGTTGAAGTGATCGCACCCGCGGCGTCGTCGCCTGCGGCCTGCCGGGGTGGGGAGGGGACGGGCTCGGCTTTCCGGTCCCGAGGGCAATGCGGGCGCGCGCCCAACCTTTGGCGTCGACATAGCCGGTCTTTCCGTCGTTGGCGGCCGGCGGGTCGTATCGGATGGCCGGCGGCTCCTGCCTCGACGTCATCTCGGTGACGGAGACCGTGAACTTCGTGGTCTTGGCCGAAACGCTTCGGCCTTCCGCGAATGGGACGCAGGTGAGGTGGGCCTGGACGAGGAGCTCGCCGGTGACCGAGTCGTCGAGCAGGGGCTCGGACGATAGAAAGCGCGGAGTACAGTCGATGGTCGCCTCCGCGAGGCTCGGGCCCGCGTCGCTGGCATGGGGCGGATTCGCCTCGACTCGGACCGCGACGACACCGCTGAAGGCCGCGTCGTCGGTCACCGCGATTCGCGCGGAATAGGTCGTCTGGCCCGGCGCGACCTTCACCTTGGAGGCGAGCACGGCATTCGCCGGACGGGTTTTGGCGGCGGGACCCTTGGTCAGGCCGCCGGCGCCGGAGGCCGGGTAGCGATAGAAGGCGAGCTCGCAGCCGGCCCACTGGCTCTCCTCGCCGAGCAGGGCGACGTCGGCGAGGATGGCCCCGGTGCCGACCGTTGCCCAGGTGAGCCGAGGCCCGTCGAGCGCGATCTTTCGGAATTGGCCGGCGACGGCGGACGGCCGCGAGCGAAGGGGGGCGGCGGCCGGGATGTAGTCGTTGTAGGCGGCGCTCGGCACGGCGTCGCCGTGCAGCGGGCAACTGCCCCCGCCCTTTCGCGGGAGATAGTGAATTCCGTTCGCCGTCTCGAAGAAAAAGCGAAAGGGCAATACCTTGCCGGGCTCTATGTCATCGCGCTGCTGAAGCGCGGCGAGAACCGGCGCCGGGTCGACCTTGACGAACAGCGAGTGCTCCGGGTCGAGGCACGCGACGAGCTTGAGCTGCGAGCCGCGCGGCTCCACCGAGGCGAAGAGGCCGCTGGAGCGCGCGGCCTCTGCCGCCTTCGCGTTGTTCGCGGTCGCGACGAGGCAAGTCACGCCATCGGAGGAGAGATAGGCGATGGCGACGGGCGCGAGCTTCGCGACGTTGGCGAGGTAGTGGAGCCCCTTCGCGAGCTCGACGCTCAAGCGGAAGGCGCCGCCGCTCTCGCGATAGGCGGTGGCGATTTCGCTCCAGGGAAAGTCGTTCGTCGCCGCGCCGTCGGTCGCGTCCACGATGAAGAGCCCGTCGGGGCTGGTGCGCAGCGCGGCCGCCCGGGGCTTCAGCGCGGCGCAAGCCTCGAGGCGCTCGAGCGCGCCGGGCGCGATGCGCAGCGTGATCTCGCCGACGGAGGACGGCGCGCTCACCTTCTCTGCTTGCTGGACGGAGACGGTTCGCGGGAGCCAGTGGCGCGCGGCGATGAGCAGCGGGCTCTCGCCGGGAGAGGCCGCGGCTCCCTGGGGAATGGGGATGGGGCCGAGCGGGCGCAGCTGGAGCTCGAGGCCTTCAGGGTCGATGCGAGCGATCTTCAGATGTCGGTCGACCTTACCCCGAAGCGACTGCACGGCGTCCATCAGGGAGCAGGCGATGCGGACATCGGAGGGCGCCCTCAGGAATGCGGAGAGCGGCAGGCCCGGTGCGATGTTGATAGCCCCCGGCAGAATGCGGTCCTTCTTCGCGGCGACCTCGTCGGCACCGAGGATCCATTCGCCGTCCATTCGCAGGTATTGGCGTTGGGCGGGGATGGCCTCCAGGGCCTTCGCGTCGGCTGGAGAGAGCCCCGAGGAGCGCGCGAACGCGGGCAGGAGCACGGGCTCGCGCACGCCGTCCGCCGGCCAGCGGCCGAGCTGCTCGACCTGCACGCCGACGACGCCCTCCACCTCGCGCGGCGCGCGGCCCTTCACCTTCAGCATCCAGAGAAAGGCGCCGTCGGAGAGCCGCTTGGGCGCGTTCAGGTCGCTCGCGAGCTCGCGCGGGGAATAGTCGTCGAATTCGAGGGCCGGAACGGTGAGGGTCTTCACGCCGACCACGGCGTCGGAATGTCGCTCCTCCGGATTTGAGGTCAGGGTCCACTGGCCCCAGAACGTGACCGTCAGCGGGAGCGCGATGACCCCGCCGGCGCCGTAGGGCGCACGGTCCGCGAGGACGAGCGTGCGGTCGCCTTGCTTGGCCAAAAGTGTCACCGAGCGCTTGTTGTCATAGCCGAGGTCGTCGTCCAAGACGAGCGCGTGAACGGCATCGCCGAGCGCGGGCTCGGGCGGCGCCGCCCAGGAGAGGCAAAAGGGTTTCGGGTCTTTGTTCCCGAAGGCGGCGGCGGCCGGGCTCGCCGTGAGGGAGGCGCGATCGCGGAGCGAGAGGGCATTGAGGAGCCAGAGCGCGGTCACCGGGTGAAGGTTCACGACGTCCGACACGGCACCGAGAAACCCGAGCAGGCCGGTCTTCACCTTCGACACGAAGCCGGCCAGTCCGCCGACGAGCTCCTTTCGGCCGATGGCGACCTCTTTGCCGGAGTCGATCCAGGCGAGCTCCCTCGATTCGGGCGCGAGGTGGAGCGAATACTTCTCCAGCTTTTGCGCGAGCGCGTCGTAGCCGCTCTGCGACCATTCGTTGGGCTGTTTGAGCTTGACGTTTCTCCAGCGCTCCTTCAGAGCATCCGAGAGAAAAATGAGCTCGCTCTGGCCGGGTGATTTGTCGGAAGCAAGGAAGAAGCCGGGGCCGGCCGAGAGCTTCATTCGGTCGGCCTCGGCGGGGACGCGCAAGGAGAGCTTCAGGACGCCGGCGGAGGTGCGCGCGTTGAAGGCGCCGGCGTCGAGAACCAGGGCGCCGGGAGCACAGGCGCGGGGATTGGGCGTCACGCTGCCGCCAGCAGAATCGCCGGCGGGAGGAGGGTGAAAGCCCAGCTTGCCCTTGCCGCATTCGGATTTGTGGCAATCCTCGCCGCAGGACAAAGGAATGGCGGCCTCTGGCGGGCCTTTCTCGAAAGCGAGGGCAATGTGGTATTGGCCGCCCGCCAGCGGGTTCTTGTCGGGCGGCAGCAGGTGCTCCAGGGCGAGCTCGACTGTGACGGGATAGGTGTAGCGGCAGCCGGCGCTCCAGTCCGCATCGCTCGGGGGCGAGAAGGAGGTGGCGGAGTCGAGGAGCGCGATGACCTTGGAGGCGTAGCTGAAATCCGCGTGGGTCTTGTCGTGAACGAGAATATCCTCGCAGCCCTCGAAGGCCTTTTCGAACCGGCTCGCGTCCTCGCTCGGGAGCGCGTCCTTGAAGCGCCCTTTGAGCTCTTCGAGGGAAAGGAAGTTGTCGTCGCCGTCGTCCTCCACGGTGATGAGCTTAGGAGACGCGGGCGCGCCGGCTCCATTTCCGTTGCCGGAGCTTGAGGAGCCGCCTTGAGTGATCTGCTCGGCCAGGCTTGCGAGAAGCTCGATTCCATTGACCTTGCCGTCACCGGGGTCCTCGACCGGGGCGAAGACCTGGAAATGCAGGGCGCCAGACCGGAATTCTGCGCGTCGCCGCACGGAGGTCTCGTCGCCCTTCTCGTCCATCAAGAGGGCCTCATAGCTGAAGCCGAACATTGCTTGAATGGCGGAATCCGGGAGAGGCGCGACGAAGCCAAGCGGGTCGGCTGCATTGACGGGGAAGAAGGGCTCGGAAAAGGTGACGACCTTGCCCTCGGCGAAAGCCTGAGCGGCCTCGGGGAGCTGCGCAGGCGAGGGCTTGAAGAGCCACTCGAGGGTGCCGTCGGGGCCGGTGGGGCAGAGCGAGGGGACGCGGCCGAAAGTGGAATAGGTGGCCCTTCGAGCGGGTGAATTGCGAGACTTGGCGAAGTCCTCCGGGACGGGCTGCGCGGACCACAGAAGCTCGCCGAGCGCGAAAGTGGGCGCCGCGGCAGCTGGCTTCGCGGGTGGGTCGACGACGCGGACGAAGGCGCCGAAGCGGCGCTGCCATAGATCGCGAAACCAAGGCACTTGGCTCAGGTAGGGGTCGGCGGGGTCGAGCTTGACGGAAGGGGAGCCGTCGCGGCTCTTCTCGACGCTCAGCGCCGGGGGGCACAGGTGCATGTAGAGCGAATAGAAGATCCCGCGCTTTCCATTCTCGGCATGCTCGGCAAGCTCGTGGCGCAATAGGACGAATCCCGGCCATTGGCCGAGGTGAGCGAGGGGGTCGGAATAGAGGACGGGTGAGCCGAGGCCGGGCAGGCGGGCGGCGACGACGTAGCCGGGGCCGAGGGCGCGGACCGTGGTTCGCGGGAGGTCTGCGGCGGGAGTGACTGGGACGTTTTCCGGTGGGTACAGAATGGAGCGCAAAGGGCGCGCGGTGCGGGCGCTCGGCGGAGCGGAGGCGGACTCGGGGTAGAGGTGAATTCCGCCGTGGATGTTGCGCTTGAGGCCGATGGCGTAATAGCCGCCGACGCCGTTGGAGGCGGATTCGTTGTTGGCGAAGAGGCGCCAAGGGTTGGGCTGGACGTTCGGGGGATTGAGCGGGGCGCGGTAGGGCCAGCTGTCCAGCGAGGAGAAGACGCCGCCTTCGGCGACGGAAGTGCGAGGGAGGCGGTCGCCGACGCCGATGCGGCCGCCGGCTTTCTCGGTGGGGTCGGCGATGTCGGTTGGGAAGTAGTCGAGCCAGAGGCCGTGGGGCATCTGGTGCGTGGGCTTTTCCTTGAAGAGGGTCGAGGCGCGGAGAAGATAGAGGGAGCCCTGGGCGGTTTCCCAGTCGCCGCTCACGAGGGTGATAATGGAGTGGTTGCTCGCCAAGCCATCCAGACGGCCCAGAAGTTGCGCGTCGAGAAGGTAGGTGGGGCGTTGCCCGCGACTCGTGCGGTGATCGATTGGTGGCTGTGTCGAGGGGTCGGCGACGAGGAGCCAAAGGGATGGCTCCTTTCCGGCTTCTCGAAGGCGGCAATAGCCGGCAAACGTAATGACGTGGATGTCGCCGCTTCCAGTGATGGCACTGTAGAAGAGAACAGGGTGATTTCGCCGCAGCGACTCGAGGACTCGCGCCAACGCCCTTTCGAGCTTGGCCGGATCCGAGGCGATATCTGCTGCGGCCTGTGCTCGCGCGCTGAGGCCGGATTTGTCGTTTGCCTTGACGCCGGCGAAAGGATGGAGCACGTGGCCGTCGTAGTGGCAAAGAGTTTGGATTGTACGATCATTCGGCTGAATTGTTAGATAGTTCGAGGGGAGTTCAGTGATTCTGCTATCGCCGGTGGTGGATGCGCCGATTCCTGTGGTTCCGCCATCCTTGCCAAGCGCGCCAGGGTCTATGGACGCGATGTTCGAGAAGGCGCGGTCGCCGTTTGGAAAGCGAGGGTCGAGGTGCCATCCGGAGTGTTCGCCGGTCCAGTGTGTGATGTAACGGTCGGATGGAGCGCCGCCCTTTGCGAGCTGATAGAAGTTGTAGATCATCGCCTGCGACGTCTTGCCGCAGAGCCACTGGGGCATTTTCAGCGCGGGGTCTTTGTGGTACTGGCCAAGTAGTGGCATCCAGAGGAAGTGGTGCTCGGTGGCGTGCTCGGCGACGAGAGCGAAGCCCGGAGTGTAGTCGTCGACGGGGTAAATTCGCTTGAGAACGCCGTCGATGAGGACAAGGTAGTTCCCATCCTTCTTTCCGGTAAACTGGCGGAAGATGCTACTCATCGTGACTCCCGCTTGTCGGAAGTGCGGCGCCGTCGCTGGGATCGCCATCTTGGCCTATGAAAGAACATTGAGCAGGAAAGGTGACTATCCATTGAAATGGAGTGTACGGGGCGTTGTTTAGGAATCCGACGTGCTCCTCCGTGGTTGGCCACTCTAGCGTGAGAAGGGTTGGCTTCCTCGTAACTTTATCTTGAAGAGTAAGTTGAAGTTTGTTGCCGTTGGCGTCGGCGTGAAGGACCTCGCGTCCGGCTGAGATGGTGTGATCGACAAGGCTAATGGAGAAGCCAGAGGTGACGTCGAAACAGCCGTGCTCTCGGAGTGTACGATGCATTACGCGCTCTCGGTGGCCGGGTATTCCGGTGAGTCTGAACCATCGCGCGGGAAGGTTGCCAACAAATCTCACCGCGTCCGTGCTGTAGGGCCAGAGTGGACCGGTGCCCCGGTCGCCATGCGGATTGGCCTCGGAGATTGTCGCGAGCGACTTCGAGAGTGTGTCGTTAAGATCCCATTCGTCGTAGGAAAATATGTCCGCGCCGTCCTCAGGGTCGCTTCGCCTAAGCCTGCCGGTGACCGTGTGAAGCTTCCCGAGGCGAGCGACTACGAGGACAAAGAGCTTCTTGCGTACGACCATGTCGCGGAAATCAAACCCACGACTCTCGAATCCAAGATCGAGGATGAGTTTCTCGTCAGGCGGAAGGTCGTCTCCTTCGGGGGCGACTAGGGCGTGCTCGGCCGATACCAATCCGAGCGAGACGCGCTCCCAGGCGAGCTCATACTCCGGCACCTTGAGGTTCAAAAACTGCAAATCGAAGAACGCATGCCGAAGCGCCGCCAGCGCCTCGCTGGAATCGGGCCGCAGGGAGGCCGCCCGCATCGCGGCGTCGTACCGAGCCTGAGCAGGCGCGCCCTTCGCGGTCGCGCGCTCGAGGAGCTTGCCGAAGTCGGGCGGCTCCGGCGCGACGAGCGCTCGGAGCGTGAACCCCGCCTTGTCTTGGCACTGGAGCTTCACCCATGCCTTGTCGGCGGGCTTCGGCATCGCCTCCGTGCAGGCAGTGCCGATGGCCACCTTCGCGGCGATCTCAGCCGTCTTGCTTGCCTCGGAGCGGAGGTTCACCTCGGAGCCCTGTATGAAGAGCTTCGAGTCCTTCGCGGTCTCATCGGGGGAGGCGGCAACTGGCACCAGGGCCAGCGCCGCCAAGCAAGCGCGAAACACGGTTCGGGTCATGTCGGGTTCCTTTGCTCCCCTCGCGCGGCTCATCGTCGCGTCCCTCACTCCGAAGTGGCGAATGCGCGAGGCTGCCGCTACGCCGGGCTGGTCTCGCTCGCCGCCGTGCGCGCTCCCCTCGGCGCGGAGCGACCCTACGTGCGGTGGCGTTGGCTTCGTTGCTTGAAGTCGTAGCACCATCGACGCGAGCGGTCCACGGCGGATCGCGGCCTGTGGCTCCGGTGCGATGACCTTCGGCGCAGAGTGCAGGCAGGAGCAGAGGCTCGCGCACCTCGCCCGTTGGCGGTCGCCGAGCGGCTCGACCTGGACACCGCTGGCAAGAAGGCCCAGCCCGCCCCCGCGCGCAGTCGGCGGCGGCTCGAGCTCGCGAGGTTGGCAATCCCGGGCACGAGCGGTCGACGGCAGCGTGTATGATTGCTTCATTCCCGCGGGCGGCGCCGTGGCCGCTCCCTGGCCCGAGAGGCTCGGCGGCGGCTCCGAGGCAATCCCGAACGATCGCCGACTTCCCTTTCTTGTCTCCTTCCGAGCCTGGTGGTTCTGAGAATGGAGCACCCATATGCGACCCGTTCGAGCCGTGAGCGTCGCCGGTCTGTTTCTTTGCGGAGCCTGCGCACAGGGGTGTGGCGTCGTCGAGGCGCCCCTTGGGCCCGACGCCGGCCATCTCGATGCCGGCCCTGGCGACGCGGAGCAGGCGAGCGACGCGAGCTCGACCCGCGATGGCGGGGCCGACAGCGGCTCATTCGCGGACGCGGGCCCAAGCCCGCTCGACGGTGGCGCGGACTCGGGCTCGCCGACCCTCGCCGGATGCCCGATGTTCCCAAGCAATCACGTCTTCAACACGCCCATCGACGGCCTCCCCGTGCATTCGAGCTCGGCGGCCTTTCTCTCCACCATTGGAAGCCACAAGGTGCATCTCGACCTGGGGACAAGCACCGATATGACCAGCGGCGAGTATTACGGAATCCCCTACAACGTGGTTCACGGCGGCTCGACGGCCTGGACGGCCGCGAAGTATTTCTCCGCCGACTCCGACCTGAGCTGGGATACCCGGCAGGAGAGCGATTGCGCGGTGGGGAGCTCGCACGCCATCGTCTCGCCTTGCACGGCGCAGGCTGCTCCGAGCCCCGTCTTCCCCATCCCGGCGAGCCCGCTCGTGGAGGGAGGCATCGACCGGGATCCGAGCCAGCCGTACGGCGACCACCATATCCTGCTGCTCGACGCCGACGCGTGCCGGCTCTGGGAGCTCTACCACTGCTATCCGGACTCGGCGAGCGGATGGGACATTTACGGCTCGGCGACGTTCGACCTGAGGTCCAACGCGCTGCGGCCCAAGGATTGGAGCTCGGCGGACGCGGCGGGGTTTCCCATGCTGCCCCTTCTCTTGCGCGCCGACGAGGCCGAGTCCGGCACCATCCGCCACGCGCTTCGATTCACCATCGCGTCCGAGCACATTCGGCAGGCCTACACCTGGCCCGCGCGCCACTTGACGACGAACGGCACCCTCTCGGCGTTGCAGCCGCCGATGGGTCAGCTCCTTCGATTGAAGTCGACCTACGCCATACCCTCCAACGCGAATGCGCAATCGCGCGCCATCCTCCAGGCGTTGAAGACCTACGGCATGTACCTGGCCGACGGCGGCTCCGACCTGTACGTCACCGGCGAGCCGAGCGCGCTGTGGGAGGACGCCACCCTTTCGGTGGTCCAGGCGGCGTCCACCAGCGATTTCGAGGCGGTGGACCTCTCGCCCATCATGACCAGAGCGGGGTTCGATGAGGATTCGGGCGCCGTCCCGGCGCCATAGCTGTCGAGCTTCACCGACGAACAGCGAAGGGAACTTCGGGCGACGGGCCAATGAGCGCCTCGCCTCAGAACCGCCCCGCGACCGTCACCACCGCGCCCGCGGGGCCATCTGCCTTCCCCGGCAAGAAGGAGAGCCCCAGCAGCCCGCCGGAAGCAACAGCCGCCGCCGCGGCGCCTATTGCAAATCCATTCCGCAATTCCTTGGCGGATTGAAAGCTCGTGACCTGGGTTCCAATGGCAATGACCGAGTCGCGCGTGAATCCGCCGGCAGACCCGCTCGCCAGCCGCTGGATCTCCTCTCTCGCCCGGGACATTTGCCCGTACTCCACAATCGCCGCGGCTCCGAGCCCCACGGCCGCGGCGCCCATCGCGAACCCTCCGGCGCGCAGCCAAGGAAACCCGGCCTCCGCCGGTCCGGGCGCTGGCCCGGGCATGAGCGCCATTGCGGTCGCCGCCGGCGGCACTTCGCGAAGGCGCCGGATGCGCTTCTTGGGCGCCACCGGCTCGTCCCGAAACGGCGCCGAGCTCGTCATCGCGGTTTCGGCCAAGCGCTCCTCCAACACCGACGCGTCGCCGGTGAGGACGTAGGTCGCCAAATTTCTCAGCCGCGGGATCGCGCCGCCCTCCGAGCGCTGTCTGCCCTCGCGCAGCTCGCGGCCTCCCGCAGTCGGCAGCAGCCCGGCGATGACCCGTTCCTCGCCGGCCGACTTCTCCAGCCGCACCAGGATCACCTGCTCCACCGGCAGCGCGCTGGCCATAAGCCCCGCGGCCGCCGCGCGCTCCTCCGGAATCGGGTCGGCGTCGAAGCACGGGCCGGCCAGAACGCGAAATCGCGCCTCGGGCAAAACCTCTATCAGCACCTCGCGATCGGAATGCAGCTCCACCCGCCGCGGAAAGCTGTGCGCCGCCGGGTCTCCGACGATGACCTCGTATTCGCCCTCCACCAGGGCGCGCTCGAAGGGCGTCGTTCCCATTTCGCGGCCATTCAAAAAGACGGGATAGCTCGACGGGCTTTGGACCCGCAGCGTGAATCGCCGGGCTTTCTGCAAGAGCCGGCGCGCCCGGTCCACCTCGTCGCGCAGCAGCGGCGGATAGCGATGCCGGTCGAGCTCGAAGTCCTCCTGCAGCCGCAGCACCTCGAGGAGCAGGTCGCCCGCGAGGCCGCGCTTCAGGTTGAAGGCGAGCACCTGCGCCAGCTCCACATGCGCCTGCGCCCAGGCGTCCCAGCGGTCGGGCCCGGGCGGGAGTCGGTCGATTTCGGGCAGGACCTTTCTCAGCATCGCCTCCGCCGTGCCGTAGTCGAGGCCGAAGAATCGGCTGCGCGCCGCGTCGATGGCGCGATGGCAATCCTCCAGCGTCAACCGCAACAGGCCGCCCGCGGGGCTCGCCGTCTCCTCTTCGGAGAGCACGTCCGCTCCGCGCTGCAGTCGAAGCTCCGCGCGGAGCGAGCGCACTGCCTGCCCCAGCCGCGGGTCCTCGCACCGCCCGATGCCCAGCACCGCCATTCGGCCCAGCGGCGCCGGACCCTCGGATTCGGCGGGGACGTCGCCCGCCTGCGCCGCCGCGGCCATCAGCAGCATCGCGATGAATGCCATGGCTCCGGTTGCCCCCCTTCGCGCGGCCGCGCGCGGCTCGCGAGGGGTCCGCCATCGGCAAGTCGCGTGCCGCCCGAGGCGGCCGCGAGCGGGGCGTCGGAAGATGGAAAGGGTGTTCCGCGGCGAAACAGCGGCGTTCTGCCGCGGTACGCGCCGGACCCAAAAAAGGAAGCGCGGGCCGACCCCAAGGGCCAGCCCGCGCTGCGATGCGCGAATCTTTAGAAGCTCGGTGAGGCTACAGAGCGAAACCGAGCCCGACACGCACGCCCGAGTAGCCCAGCTCGCCGCGAAGCGTCATTTTGTCGGCGAGCTTGTAATTGATGCCGGCGCCGCCGACGAAGTAGAGGCCGTTGGTGCTGAGGCCGCTGTAGCCGGAAATGTCCGAAGTATAAAAGTCGAAGTGCCAACCGAGACCGAGCTTGGCGTAGGCGTCGAAACGGTCGGTGATATGGAAGGTCCAGGCCACCTCGGCGACCGGGGCGGCGAGGCCCACGTATCCGAAGCTGCCGAATCCGTAGCCCCACGAGCCGTACCAGGCGTCGAGGCCGAGCTCGAGCTCGATGGAGTCGTTGATGCCCGGCAGGATGCCGTCTTTCGCGAGCGGCAGCCCAAAGCGGCCGCCGACACCGAATCCGATTCCGCCGTAGGCCCACGGCAGGAAGCCGAACACGCTGATCTGCTGGCTGCGGTCGTGCGGGGAGCCGTCGTAGAGCCCGCCGGAGCCGTATAGCGATCCGGGCGCGCCGGCGGCCGTTTCGGCTGCGGCGGCCTTGGAAGGCAGGGCGGTTGCAACGAGGGCCGCGGCCAAAGTCGAGGCGATGAGAGTTCGGCGCATGGGTCTGCTCCTTCTGAAGGATACGGGTGTGTGTGCGAGGTGGGCGACTTGGCGAAAGCGTCGGCGGCAATTGATTTCGGGAGCGCGGCCTCCCTACCGATGCCTAGGCATTCTGCTGTGCTCAGTCGGCGGATTTCAAGTGCACCTCCGTTTCGGCGGAGTCACCGCCTATGGCCGGTGCTGCTCCGAAGGGGTGCTTGTGTCTCGCGGCGCGCTCTCGGTAGTCTCGCGCCCGTCCCTTCCGTCGAAGGACGCGGCCAAAGGCGCCTCCCGCCGCCGCAGTCGTTCACGAGGCCCCCTTGCGAAACGCCGTCTTCGCCCTCCTCGTCGCCGCCCCTTCCTTGCTGGTCGGCTGGCTGCTCGGCAGCGGTTTTGCCGCGCCGGCGACGACCACTGCCCTGGGCGGACTGGAAGGGTTCGTCAGCCCGCCGCCCGGCGCCGGCCCCGCTGCCGCGCCCAGCGCTTCAGGACCGGCAGCGCCTCCGGGCGACGACGATGCAGGGCTCCTGGCGCTCTTCAACGGCGACCTCGGCGTCGCCAAGGTCAAAGAAAAGGTGGAGCTGTTCGACGACCGCAAGCTCTTCGACTACATCGACGGCGGCGCGCCGGCCTATCTGGCCCACCATTTCCGAACGCTCGCCGCCGCCGAGATGGCCGGGCCGGAGGGCAGCGAGCTGACCTGCGACGTCTACGACATGCGCACGGCGCAGGACGCCGGCGCCATGTTCGATGCCGAGCGCTCCGGCGCGGCCAAGCCGGTCGACGGCTGGGCGGAGGCGCTCCAAGGAAACCTCTCGTTCGTCTTTCACCGCGGGCGCTATTACGTGAAGCTCACCGCGTTCGACAAGAAGGCCGAGGCGCACCTGCAAAAGCTCGCCGAGGTGCTCAAAGACAGGATGGCGCCATGAGCTCTCCGGCCGACCCCGGCGCGAAGGCGCCGCGCGCCGACGCGCCGCAGGCCTCCGCGGGCGACACGCACTTCTCGCGGCGCGACCTCATCCGCGTCGCCGTCACCTCGAGCCTCGCCGGCGTTGTCGTCGGCGGGGGCCGGCTGCTCCTGGGCCGAAACCCGGGCGCGCGGCCCAAGGTGCTGCAGGTCATCAAGGACCACAAGGTGGAGCTGCCCGCCGGCGCGCCCGGCCTGGTCATCGCCCGCGGGCCCGACGCGGTGAAGAACGTGCGCCGCGCGCTGGAGGCCATGGGCGGCATGGGCGCCTTCGTGCGGCCCGGCGAGCGGGTCGTCATCAAGCCGAACGTCGGCTGGAACCGGGTCCCCGACCAGGCCGCGAACACCAACCCCGAGGTGGTTCGCGAGCTGGTGCGCATGGCCATCGCCGCCGGCGCCTCCAAGGTCTGGGTCACCGACAATCCGGTGAACAACGCCGAGCGCTGCTTCGAGCGCTCGGGCATCCGCCAGGCCGTGGGCGAGGCCGGCGGCACGCTGGTCATGCCGGACGCGAACCACTTCCGCGAGGTGGAGGTCGGCGGGAAGGTCCTGCGCGTCGCCGACGTACTCTACCCGCTCGTCGAGGCGGACCGCGTCATCAACGTCCCCATCGTCAAGCAGCACAGCCTCTCCGGCGCCACGCTCTCCATGAAGAACTGGTACGGCGTCCTGGGCGGCCACCGCGTCCGCCTCCACCAGGACATCCACCGGTCCATCGTCGACCTGGCCCGGATGGTCAAGCCCACGCTCACCATCCTCGACGCCACGCGCGCCCTGCTCGCCAACGGCCCCTCCGGCGGCAGCCTCGGCGACGTCAAGCGGCTCGACACGCTGGCGGTCTCCACCGACGAGGTCGCCCTCGACGCCTTCGGCGCGGGGCTCATCGGGCTCTCGCCGGACGCCGTCGGGTTCATCGGCGAGGGAGAGCGGGCCGGGCTCGGGAAGGCCGACTACAAGAGCCGGAAGCTCATCGAGATCCCCGCGTGAGGACCGCGTCGGGGCGGCGGACAGGCCAGGGCAGTCGGGCGGCGGAGGGAGGGCGCCGGTCGCTCCCCAAGGCGCCGAAATCCCCGCGCGCTGGCGCTTGCGGCACCCATCGGATGGAAAAGGCATGAAGCGATACCTCTGGCTGCGGCGCGCGTACCAGGTCGTCTTCCTCGCGCTCTTTCTCTTCTTCGTGCTCGTCTCCACGGCGCCGCTCCTCGGAAACCACCGCGTCGACTTCTTCCTGGGCCTCGACCCGCTCATCGCCCTCTCCACCGCGCTCTCGACCCACTCGCTCCACCCGTCGCTCTGGTGGTCCTTGCCGCTCGTCGCGCTCACGCTGTTCTTCGGGCGCTTCTTCTGCGGCTGGATCTGCCCCATGGGCGCCCTCCACCACGCGCTGGGCTTCCTCGCGCGCAAGCGGAAGACGAACGAGCGGATGAAGCAGAACGCGCCGTTCGCCGCTCAAAAGGTGAAGTACGTCATCCTGGCGGTGATGCTGGCCATGGCCGCGGCGGGCAGCGTCCAGGTCGGCCTGCTCGACCCCCTCGCCTCGACCTGGCGCGGCCTCACGACGACGGTCATCCCCGCGGCGAGCAACGCCGCCTTCGGCGTCTACCAGGGCGAGCGCCACTTCCAGTACGGCCCGCTCATCGCCCTCGTCTTCTTCGGCGCCCTGGCGCTCAACTTCGCCGTCCCGCGCTTCTACTGCCGCGTGCTCTGCCCGCTCGGCGCGCTCCTCGGCCTATTCTCGAAATTCTCGCTCTTTCGAATTTCGAAGAAACCGAGCCTCTGCACCGACTGCGGCGCCTGCGGGGCCGACTGCGCCGGCGCCGCAGACCCCCAGGGCACGGTCAAGGCCACCGAGTGCATGGTGTGCCTGAACTGCGTGGCGGGCGCCTGCCCGCGCGGGGCCATCGAGTACAAGCTCCTCCCGCCGCTCGAGCTGTCCACCGAGGCGGTGGACCTGGGCCGGCGGCACTGGCTCACGGCGGCGGCCTCGGGCGTTCTGGCCGTGCCGCTCCTGCGCGCCTCCGACGGCGTCGAGCCGCGGCCCAACCCCAAGCGGATCCGCCCGCCGGGCGCCCTGGACGAGCCCGAGCTCCTCGAGCGGTGCGTGAAGTGCGGCGCCTGCATGAAGGTCTGCCCCACCGGTGGCCTGCAGCCCGCCCTCGCCGAGAGCGGGCTCGAGGGGCTCTGGACGCCGGTGCTCGTGCCGCGCATCGGCTACTGCGAGCACAGCTGCACGCTGTGTGGCGAGGTCTGCCCCACCGGCGCCATCGCCAAGCTCACGCTCATCGGCAAGCTTGGCATCCCCAACCTGGTCGAGCCGGTGCGCATCGGCTCGGCGGCCTTCGACCGGGGGCGCTGCCTGCCCTGGGCCTACGACACCGAGTGCATCGTCTGCGAAGAGGTCTGCCCGACCGCCGAGAAGGCCATCTACTTCAAGCTCGAGACGGTCACCGCCCGCGACGGGACGCAGAAGACGCTCAAGCGGCCCTTCGTTGACCTGCAGAGGTGCGTGGGGTGTGGCACCTGCGAGGCGCGTTGCCCGGTCTACGACCAGGCCGCGGTGCGGGTGACCTCGGTGGGCGAGAGCCGCAGCGCCAAGAACCGGATTATTTTGAGCGGCGGGCGGGTCTGAGTCGGAGGCGCTCTGCTGAAAAGGGCGGGGCGCGCGCGGCGACTACAGCCGCGGCGAGAGATACTGCGCCACCAGGATCAAATCGTCCCAGTCGATGGACGCGAACGAGAGCGCGACGCCGGCGCTGTCGCGCCGCTCCACCCTGCAGGTGGTGCGGACCTCCCGCGACGCGCCGGGGAGCGGCAGGCGGACCTTCACGCGGCCGGGGAGCGGCAGCGGGCCGTCCAGGTAGAGCCCGGCCATGGAGAGGTTTCGAGCGCGAGCGCCGATTTCCCGGCCGCCCAGGTCGACGCGGACTGGAAAGTCGGCAAAAACGCGCGGATGTTCGCGGGCAGGTCGGGCGGTCTCGGTCCGCATTCGAATGCTCCTTGGCGTCGTCGTCGGCGCGAATGGAAATGAATCCTGGCGACCCTGGGCGCCGAGATCAAGAAATCGGCCGACTTCTTTACGCGCCGGGCGAGGCCGTTACAATTGTCACCCATGTCCCTCTCCGAGCAGATTCAGCTCGCCGCTCAGGAAGTCTCGCGCCGCGCGCCCGGGGCGCCGCAGGTCGGGGTCATCCTCGGCTCGGGCCTGGGCAGCTTCGCGGACCTCCTGAAAGACCCGGTGGCCATCCCCTACGGCGAGCTTTCGGGCTTTCCGGTCTCCTCGGTGGTGGGCCACGCCGGCCGGCTCGTTCTGGGGTCTTTGGGCGGGGCTCGGGTGGCGGCGATGCAGGGCCGCGTCCACGTGTACGAGGGCTACCCGGCCTGGCAGGTCGCCTTCCCGGCGCGGGTGCTCTGCGCGCTGGGCATCAAGGTCCTGGCGGTCACCAATGCGGCGGGCGGCATCCGCTCCGACCTCTCGCCCGGCACCTTGATGGCCATCTCCGACCACGTGAATCTCTCCGGGCACAACCCGCTCACCGGGCCCAACGAGGAGGCGCTGGGGCCGCGCTTCCCGGACCTGAGCACGGCCTACGACCCCGAGCTTCGCGCCCTCCTCATGGAGACCGCCGCGCACCTGCGCCTGCAGCTCAAGCACGGCGTCTACGCCTGGCTCGCCGGGCC
The DNA here is from genome assembly GCA_963772225.1 of uncultured delta proteobacterium. Classification (GTDB taxonomy): domain Bacteria; phylum Myxococcota; class Myxococcia; order Myxococcales; family UBA5297; genus CAVYWD01. Next base: position 264,235 of record CAVYWD010000005.1, read on the forward strand.
GTCCTACGAGACGCCGGCGGAGATTCGCATGCTCCGAGCGCTGGGCGCGGACGCCGTGGGGATGAGCACGGTGCCGGAGGTCATCGCCGCGGCGCATATGGGGGTGAAGGTCGTGGGGGTCAGCTGCATCACGAACCATGCCGCGGGCATCGCGCGAAAGCCTCTCTCGCACGCCGAGGTGGCGGAAACGGCCGAACGCGTGAAGGACGTCTTCTGCGGCCTCCTGGCCGCCTTTCTGCCGGCCGCAGCCGCGCGCCTCTCTGGCCCATGACGGGCAGCGCCGGGTCGGGTATAAGCGGTGTGCCAGATTCGCCGCCGAACCAAGCGAGCCCTGAAAGCCCATGACTGCCAAGCCCAAAGATCGGCGCAGCGGCAAAGACAGCCGCGCCCAGGCCGTTGACGAGTCGACCCCGCTGTCGCCGGAGCGCAAGGTGGAGCGGCGCATGGGCGAGCGGCGCGACTCCCCGCGCATCCCCATGAAAATCCTGGTTCGCCAGGTGGAGCTGGGCGGCTCGTTCGAGGAGCGCCCCGGGGACCTCGGGGTCGGCGGCGCCTTCTTCGAGGAGCGCTCCATTCCCGTGGGGCGCCGCGTGGAGCTGCGCTTCCGCCTGCCGGGGCTGGAGCGCGAGGTGCGTTGCCAAGGGGAGGTCCTGCGCGTCAGCCGCGAGCCTGAGAAGGCCGGGGTGCACGTGCGGTTCATGGACCTGCCCACGGAAGTCGAGCTCGCCATCGCGCGATTCATCGACGACGACCTCCTGAAGAAGGGCGAGAATTGAGCGCCGCGGCGCTCTAGAGCGGCACGAAGCGCCCTCCGGCGCCTCTTCCAGGAAGGACGAAAAGCGAGCGTGGCCCCGTCCAAGCGTCTGACCCTCTTCGACTGCGTCGCCATCGGCATCAACGGCATCATCGGCAGCGGCATCTTCCTCTTGCCGCGCTGGGTGGCGAACGGCGCGCTCTCCTACGGCCCGCTGGCGTTCCTGGCCTGCGGCCTTCTGTGCATGCTCGTCGCCCTCTGTTACGCCGAGGTGGGCGGCATGTTCGAGCGCTCGGGCGGCACCTACCTCTACGCGCGGGAGGCGTTCGGCGAGGGCGTTGGGTTCGGGGTCGGCTGGCTCGTCCTGGTCTCGGCCGTGGTCGGCTACGCCTCGGTCGCGCGCGGGCTCGGCGACCAGGTCGTCCGGATGACCCAGCTCCCTCCTTGGAGCGCGTCTCTCGTCGCCGCGGGCCTCATCCTCGCGCTCGGCGTCGCGAACTGGCTGGGCGTGAAGACCGGCGCGCGGACCTCGGACATTTTGACCATCGTCAAGGCCTCGTCGCTGGTGCTCTTCGCGCTGGTGGGCCTCTTCTTCGTGAAGTGGGACGCCGTCCGGGCGCTGGGCACGCCCACGCTGACCGGCTTCGGGGAAGGCACCTTCTCCGCGCTCTTCGCCCTCAGCGGCTTCGAGTTCGTGGCGGTGGTGGCGGGCGAGTCGGAGAACCCGCGGCGCAACATTCCCTTGGGCATCGTCGGCTCGCTGGTCGGAGCCATGGTGCTCTACGCGGTCATCCAGCTCGTGGTCAGCGGCACGCTCCCGGCGGTGCGGTCGACCGAGCAGGGCTTGGTCGAGGCCGCGCGCGCCATGGGAGGCGGCCGCGCGGCGGGGCTCATGAGCGCCGCCGCCGTCATCTCCATGGTCGGGTTTTGCTCCGGCTCGGCGCTGGTGGGGCCGCAGCTCGTCGCCTCGCTCTCGCGGGACGGCGTGCTGCCCCAGTTCTTCGCTCGCCAGGGCTCGAAGCGGGGCACGCCCGAGGTGGCCATCGCCCTGGTCACGCTGACGGCCATGGCCGCGGTCTGGGTGCTCGACTTCAAGGCGCTGGCCGACCTGACCATCATCACCCTCTTCGCGCAGTACGTGCCGACGTGCCTGGCGGTCATCGTCTTCCGGCGCTGGCGGCCCGACGCGCGGCGGCTGTTCCGCGTGCCGCTGGGCAACACCGTCCCGCTGCTGGCGCTGGCGATGATGGGCCTCATCATCACGCGCATCGACTGGAAGTCGCTCAAGACGGCGGCCGTCATCCTGGCGGTCGGTATCGGCGTGCTGGTGGCCAACAAGGCGCTCGGCCGCCGGAGTGAGCCCAAGGCACAGGGCGCCGCCTAAAGCACCGAATACAAGCCATTCGGCGCTTTAGGGCTTCGCCGCCGGCCTGATAGAATGCCGGGCGTGTCCAGCGCTCTGCTGTGCCTGCTCCTCACCCTCGGCGCGGCGGCTCCCGCCCCGCCGCATCCGCCGCCCGCGCGCCTGGTGTGCATCGACGCGGGGCACGGCGGCGCCAAGCCGGGCGCGCTGGGGCCCAAGCGCCAGCGCGAGAAGGACCTCTCGCTTCAGCTCGCGCTCCGGCTCAAAGACGAGCTGGAGTCGTCGAGGCTGGCGCGCGTGCTCCTGACCCGGGACGGCGACGCGGACGTCGAGCTGCACGACCGGCCGCAGCTGGCCAACAAGGCCCAGGCCGACGTCTTCGTGTCCATCCACCTCAACTCGGTCCCCGAGGGGGCGCAGGCGCGGGCGCACGGCGTGGAGACGTACTTCCTATCGGCCGAGGCGACGGGCGAGCAGGCCGCGCGGGTGGCGGCGCTGGAGAACGCCGAGGCCCCCAAGGCATCGGCGCCGCAGGGCGACCTGGCGGCCATCCTCGCGGACCTGGCGCAGGCCGAGGCGCACCGAGACGCCTCGGCGCTCGCCTATGCCGTGCACCAGAAGCTCGTCCGCGAGTCGGGGGCCGCCGACCGCGGCGTGCACCAGGCGCCGTTCGTGGTGCTCGTGGGCGCGCAGATGCCCGCTATTTTGGTGGAGGTGGGGTACATCTCCAACCCGGCCGAGTCGGAGCGGCTGATGGACAAGCGATACCAGGCCAAGGTGGCGCGCGGCATCGCGGCGGGGCTCCGGGGGTTCTTCGAGCAGATGGCGGCGCGCGACAAGGCCGGCGAGGAAGTCAGCCGGCCCGCCGAGGGCAGGCGGTAGGTCGCCTCGCCCGCGCAACGCGATTGACGACCCGGCCCGTGGCTCGCTAGCGTGCCGCCTCTTCTTCTATGCGCCGGCGCGACGCGCCCGCGCTCTCGTCTCGCGAGGAGCAAAGCATGCGTTCCAACGGCCGCGGCCCGGGCGATCTGCGCCCCGTGCGGTTCACCCCGGGTTACACCCGCCACGCCGAGGGGTCGGTGCTGGTCGAGTTCGGGGAGACGAAGGTCCTGTGCACGGCGTCGGTGGAGGAGAAGGTGCCGCCGCACATGTACGGCAGCGGCAAGGGTTGGGTGACGGCGGAGTACGGCATGCTGCCGCGCTCGACGCACACCCGGAACAACCGCGAGGCGGCGAAGGGCAAGCAGACCGGGCGCACGGTGGAGATCCAGCGGCTCATCGGGCGGGCGCTGCGCGCGGCCATCAACCTGTCGATGTTGGGGCCGCGCACCATCACCCTGGACTGCGACGTGCTGCAGGCGGACGGCGGGACGCGGACGGCGGCCATCAGCGGCGCCTACGTGGCGCTGGCGCTGGCGGCGCGCAAGCTGCGGCAGAAGAACGTCATCGTGCAGGACCCCATGCGCTTCCCGGTGGCGGCGGTGAGCGTCGGCCTGGTCGACGGCGAGCCGGTGCTCGATCTGGATTACGCCGAAGACAGCACGGCCGAGGTCGACATGAACGTCGTGGCGAACGCCGCGGGCGACCTCATCGAGGTGCAGGGGACGGCGGAGGGCAAGGTCTTCAGCCGCGCCTCGCTGGACGCGCTGCTCGACCTTGCCATCTCGGGTGTGAAGCGGCTGGGCGAGGCGCAGCGGCAGGCGCTGGAGTAGGGCGGCTTATCGGGGGCGGTCTGCCATGAAGCTGATCTTCGCGACGACGAACCGCGGGAAGCTGGCGGAGCTGCAGGCGCTGGTCGCGGGCCTGCCGATCCAGGTGGTCTCGCTGGCGGCGTACCCTCCGCACGAGGTGGAGGAGGACGGCGCGACGCTGGAGGAGAACGCCACCAAGAAGGCGCTCTGGTGGCGGGACCAGACGGGGCTCGCGGCGCTCGCGGACGACACCGGGCTGTGCGTCGATGCCCTGGCGGGCAGGCCGGGGGTGCGCTCGGCGCGCTACGCCGAGGAGGTCGCGGCGGAGCCTGGGGACGCCGAGGCGCGGTACCGGGCGAACAACGAGAAGCTCTTGCGCGAGCTCGGCCAGGTGCCGCTTCCCGGGCGGGGCGCGGCGTTCCGGTGCGCGCTGTGCCTGGCGGCGCCGGGGGCCGAGCCGCGGATCGTCGTGGGCGAGTGCCGCGGGCGCATCGCCCTGGGCGGGCGGGGCGGAGAGGGCTTCGGGTACGACCCGCTCTTCGAGCTGCCCGAGCTGGGCAGGACCTTCGCGGAGCTGAGCGCCGAGGAGAAGAACCGGCTGAGCCATCGCGCCCGGGCATTCCAGGCGCTGCGGCCCCAGCTGGAGGCCATGGTGAGGCCGTGACGCGGCTTGCAATGGCCGGGAAGAGCGCTTAAATGGTCGGGCTTTTCACGGGGCGTAGCGCAGCCTGGTAGCGCACCTGCCTTGGGCGCAGGTGGTCGCAGGTTCAAATCCTGTCGCCCCGACAGAGTTTCGGCAGGCCAGGTCTCGGCGAGTGGCCGGGCCCCTGGCAATCCGGGCGCCAGTAGCTCACCTGGATAGAGCAACGGCCTTCTAAGCCGTAGGTAGTGGGTTCGAGTCCCTCCTGGCGCGAGAGCCCGCCGACGATTTTCCTCGCGCCGGCGCGGAAGGTTAGGTAAAGAGAAGCGCTCGACCGCGCTGAAGGGTCCACCCAGGCCACGGGTGGGCGGTAGTCCCTTCCGGGTCGGCAGGTTTCATGGTGGGTGTAGCTCAACTGGCAGAGCACAGGACTGTGGCTCCTGGGGTTGTGGGTTCGACCCCCTCCACTCACCCTTCGCTGCAACGGCGGGGTCTCTCGAGGCTCCGCTCCGCCGAGTGGTACAGGCGCCCGTAGCTCAATTGGATAGAGCGTTGGGCTTCGAACCCAAAGGCTGCAGGATCGTTCCCTGCCGGGCGCACAACTTTCCATGGCAATTTCCTTGGGAGGGAGAGGCAGCCGGCGGAGCCGATTCCGAGCCGGCGGCAACTGGGGCCAAATCGGAACCCGCTTTTCGCGCAGACTCGATTCGCGCGACGCCCTCGCGCAGGTCGTCCTCGGACACGATGTTGTGACGGTCGAAGACGGCCCGCGTCCGGTGCCCTGACATCGGCATCACCACCGACCCCGGAAAGCCGCAGCGGCGCTCGAGAGTGACGAACGAGCGCCGAGGGTCGTGGAGCCAGAGATCCGGCAGGCCGTCGGCCTTCCTCGCCACGTCGAACATGTGCCGGATGTTCAGCCAGGGCTCGGCAGTGGTGGGATTGACGAAGCCATGGGGGCTCCAGAGCTGGGCCGGGAGCGCGCGGAGGGACCCAAGGGTCCGTGCCTGGAGATAGACGGCCCGGTGCTCCCTCTCATACCTCCACTGCTCGAATACAACCGCCGCCGAAAGAACCCGAACTACAGCGGGCACTCGCCGCTGCGGGCGCGCGGGCAGCCCTTAGTCGAGAGCTTCTGGCGACGCCCTGGGACGCGCTTGCGCTCCTCAAGACACTCGGCGCGCCGCCCCGACTCCTGCGCCATCACGAGCTGGTCGTCGAGGCGGCGGAAGGCCTGCTTCGGGCGCTTTCGAGCGCCTTCGCGCTTCGCGTCGATTCGCAAATCGTTCTCATCGGAGCGGCTCTTCACGACGCGGGGAAGCTTCGTTTTCCGGCGGAGCTGAGCGGCCCTGGGAATGCCCACGAGCAGGAGGGCGAAGTCATTCTGCTCGAGGTGGGCGTGGCGCCGGGGATCGCCCAGTTCTGCCGGACGCATTCTCGATGGCGACGCGGACGCGCGCATCGAGGACCTCCTGGTCGCCTCGGCGGATCAGCTTTGGCGCGGCAAGCGCGTGGAGGAGCTCGAGCGTCGCCTGGTCGAGGCGATCGCCGCAGCGACCGGGCTCTCGACCTGGGAGGCATTCACCGCCGCGGACGAGATCTTCTCCGGCGTCGCTGAAGGCAGCGAGGACCGACTTCAGCGCTCGCTGGAATGGGCCTGAGCGACGACGGATGGGCTCGCGAAAGGTCCATAGGTCTTCACAATCGGCTGGGTGGCATTCGCAGAGGGCCGGCGCTCACGTCTCTTCCCAAGGCTCCGGCGCGGGATGCTCGTGAAGTTGCCGAGGGCCGACGCCGCACCAGCCGAGCGCTTCCTCGAGATTCGGGAGCTCGTCCTCAGCCCGGTGCCTTGGGGAGGCCCCGTGCTCGCAATCCTCCGCGGCCGACGGCGGTGGGTGCGCGCGCCGATCTTCCGGGCGGCCCGGCACGGCCGCGGCAGGCCGCGCGCACCACCCGGAGCGATTCCACGGTGCTCCGCAGCAGGAGGCGCAGTCGGGGCCGGTGGGGGGCTGCGAGAAGTGGCCGCAGCTGAAGCATGCGCGCCAATGACACGGGTCAACGGGCGGAATGGAGGTCATGACCGTTCCTTCGCAGCTCGCTCCGCCCGACACCCTATCGCGGGCCAGAGAATCCCCACCTGGCGGCGCGTCTGCGCAGGGCGCACTTGAGCCGAACCTGTGGAGGCCAGAAGGACCTCTGCTCGGGTCGCCGTCGCGCGCCACCGGTCGTCTTCGCGGCCATGACAGGCCGCTCTGCTAGCAAATGGTAGCCGAACACTCTGCCAGTTGGTATTGAAGTCGCGATGCGCTAACGTGCCAAGACACGGGAGCGGAAGAGGACATGCTCACCCAGATCGAAGCCCTCAACTTCCGCTGCCTTCGCTACGTCCGGCAGTCCCTCGCGCCTTTCCATGTCCTTGTTGGGCCCAATGCAAGTGGCAAGACGACGTTCTTGGACGTCGTTGGGTTCCTGGGATGCCTGGTGTCGGATGGTCCTGATGCCGCGGTCGGCGATCGTACGAAGAACTTTCAGGACCTGACCTGGGGGCGCGCTCAGGACCATTTCGAGCTTGCCGTCGAGGCTAGGATTCCCGAGGACAAGCGTGCGCTGGTCGGAGGAGGTGGCGAGGATTTCGAGAACGTCAGATACGAGGTTTCGTGCGGTCTTGACGAGACACAAGAGCTCGGCATTTTGGAGGAAAACGTACGGCTTTGTCAGGGCAAGCCGATAGCGCCCTACCAAACCAGCATTTTCCCGCGCGGACTGGCCCCTCCCCTCACGCTGATGACTCAAAAAGGCGCCAAGGGAACACGGATGGTCATATCCAATGTCCAGGGAAAGAACGCCAATTTTCGCTCCGAGGTCTGGGACAAGAAGAAGGGCGGCGGTTGGGTGCCCTCGATCAAGATTGGCCGGCGCAAGTCGGCTCTGGGCAACATACCGGCCGATGAAAATGATTTTCCCATCGCCACGTGGCTGCATGATTTGCTCACCCGCGGTGTCCAATCCATCACATTGAATAGTTTGCGAATCCGCAGCGCTAGCCCGCCGGGGCAGGTGCGCGGGTTCATTCCCGATGGTTCGAATCTTCCTTGGGTTGTCGCCGATTTCCAGAAGAGGGATCCGGACCGCTTCGAGAAGTGGATCGCGCACGTCCGTACAGCTCTGCCAGATTTGGAGACCATCCGGATAGTCGAACGCGAGGATGACCGGCACCGGTACCTCATGCTTCGATATGGCGGGGGCTTGGAGGTCCCCTCATGGGTCGTTTCGGACGGCACCTTGCGGATGCTTGCGTTGACGCTGCTTGCCTACCTTCCGGAGTTCCGGGGTGTCTATCTGATTGAGGAGCCCGAGAACGGGATACATCCGCTGGCCGTCGAGACAGTGTACCAGTCGCTCTCTTCGGTTTATGATGCTCAGATTCTCGTGGCGACACACTCCCCGGTGATTCTCAGTCTCGCCCGCGCTGAGGACGTGCTCTGCTTCGCCAAGGACAAGGATGGATCCACTGACATCGTCCGGGGAAGCGAGCACCCGGCATTGCGGGACTGGAAGGGCACGCCGAACCTGGGCGTACTTCTCGGCTCCGGGTTCCTAGGATGAGCGTTGTGAGCTACGAGAAAGAGCTTATTTGCATCGGCCCGGACAAGGCCATGCGGTTCCTGTTTGCGGGGCTGTTTTCTAAGGACGAGGCGCTTGGGTTCCGTGTGCCCAGTTACGAGATCGATACACATCCTCTTCGTGATGCGGGCTGCCTCGACGCCGACGAACTGCTCGAGTCTCAGGCGAACCGGTACCGATTCGCAATCATCGTAGCCAACGCGGAGCGCAGCGGTCGCAAAGGCGAAATGCGCGAGGATGTTGAGGCGCGGATCGAAGAAAAGCTGGCAAGCTCTGGGTGGGAATCCCGCGCTCGCGCCATCATTGTCGATCCGGGGATCGACCGCTGGCTGCTCGAGCACTCGCTTGGGGAGCGCTGGTCTCCGGATATCGCAGTGCAGTCGACGCTCGAGGCGGCACTGCGCTTGAAGAAGATCCCGCAGTCACCGGAGCTGTACCGGGATCTCGGCCGCCGTCTGGTGGATGAGGGCGAGTCCGACCCAGCTTGGCAGAAGATCATCGCCACACTGACAAAGTGGTTTCCCTCGAATTCGGATCCAGCCCGCGATTTGTTCTCCCGGATCGAGACGTTGTCTGAGGCACGGCAGTTTGACACTGCGCTGGATCTTGTCTTCGATTATGTTGACGACCTTCTCCTGTCGAGCCGCTTCTCAGATGTAGAGCACCTTCTCCGGCACGTCCCGACGAATGCGCTCGATGCGGCAATCCTCGTCGGCTTCCTGACCATCACGGGCCCGGCGCGGGAGGCACTTTGCGGCGCGCGTCCGGGCTTCGTAGCGCGCGTTCGGGCCGAGTTGGAAGGCCGGATGTCACAGGAGGAGGTGTCGCGGGTCATGAAGGGCCTGGAATGAAAACGGCCAATCCAGGGTGGCTCCTCTTTCTGCCGGAGGCGCCCTTCGACCAGTTGCGTTCCGCTGGAGTGGCCATCATGGCGACGGACCCGGGCCGATGGCATGCGGGGATGCTTCACCGTGCTGGGACCAACACAGTGTACATGCTCGACCTCGCTTGGGATCACAGGCTGCGAAACTCGCCGCCCGATAACGAGTGCGCGTGGGTTCAGCTCGACTTACCCAATGTACGGCTCCTCAGTGTGGCGGCGATGTGTCGCAGAATTGCCAAGCTCCACGCGAGGCCAGGATGCGGGCTGCCCTATGCATTTCTCTATCAGGAGACGACCTTCAAGGTCGATGGTGCAGTGCTCCTCGGGAAGTCGGAGCATGGGCTGACCTGCGCCACGTTTGTCCTTGCTGTGTTGAGGGCAACTGGGATTGAGCTCTTGGACCTTGCAGGGTGGCCAAATCGACATGATGACGTGGTCCGGCATCAAGAGCTCCTGGCTTGGCTTGAAAAAGATTCGCGGGTCGCTAAAGAGCATGTGGCTGCAGTCGCCGCCGAGGTGAACTGTATTGGGTGTACCGGCCCGAGGAGGTTATCGGAGCGGCTTCTTTCGCAAACCTCCCAGTAGCTTTCGTCGATGCCCAAGCGGCGGCGGGATGCATCATCAAGGCCTTCGCCCTCCGGGAGGCGTCGAAGGCATCCGCGTCCTGATCGGGAGTCTCCGACGAGCTTTGGGCTACCCGGCGCTCCGCCGCTCACCCGGCCTTCGTCCCGCTGAACACGTGCACGGAACCCAGCATGAGCCGCTCGGCCCGCACGCCCTGAAACCCCGCGGCGGCGACCATGGCCGAGAACTCCTTGGCCGGCGGAAACGCGGCGATGGACCGCGCGAGGTATTGGTATTCGTCGGCGCTCGAGAGAATTCTGCCCAGCGCCGGGACGACGTTGTGGATGAAGACCCGCGCCGCGCCGGCGAAGGCCCCGTCGGCCGGCTCGCCCAATTCGAGGATGGCGACGCGTCCGCCGGGCGCCAGCACCCGAAACATCTCCTTCAGCGCCTTGGGCCGGTCCGGCACGTTGCGGATGCCGAAGGCCATGGTCACCGCGTCGAAGCGGCCGTCCTCGAACGGCAGGCTCTGCGCATCGCCCTCGACGAGTGGCGCGCGCGCCGAAAGCCCCGCCTTCTCGAGCTTCGCCGCCCCGAGCGCGAGCATCTCCTTCGACGGGTCCAGCCCCGTCAGCGCGGCGCCCGGCCAGCGGCGCGCGGCGGCGAGGACCACGTCGCCGGTGCCGGTGGCCAGGTCGAGAAGGGACTTGGGCTCGCCCGCGGCATCCAGCAAGCGGGCGCGCCAGGCGTTGTCCATGCCCAAGCTCATCAACCGATTCAGCAGGTCATAGCGCGGGGCGATCCGGTCGAACATCGCGCCGCTGCCGGCTCGAGCGCTCATGCTTTTCGATTCAGGAGGGCGGCGATGAGGGTGGTGAAGGCGCGGTAGGCCGGGCGGTCGGCCAACGGGTCCAGCGCACGAAGCGCCTGGTCGGCGAAGCGCTGTGCCTCGAGCGCGGTGGCCTCCGCGGCGCCGGTGGCCGACACCCGCCGGGCCAGGGCCTCGAGCGAGAGCGCGCCGCGCTCGCCCGAGAGGTGGCGCACCAGCTCCGCGCCCAAGCTCTCGTCGCGCCCGAGCGCGTGGATGAGCGGCCAGGTGGCCTTGCCTTCCGCGAGGTCGCGCAGCGAGTCCTTGCCGGTGTCGGCCGGGTTGCCGACCAGGTCGAGCCGGTCGTCGATGAGCTGGAAGGCCACGCCGACGCCGTCGCCCGCGGCCACCAGCGTCTCGGTGAGCTGCGGGCTCAGGCCCGCGACCTCGGCGCCCGCGGCCAGAGCCCAGCGGAAGAGCGCCGCGGTCTTCCCGCGCACCACCTCGAAGTAGTAGGCCTCCAGCGCCTCGCGGCCGCGCGAAGGCGAGCTCGCGCCGATGAGCGCCCCCATGGCGGCCCCGCGGCGCTCGAGCTGCAGCGCCTCGGCTGAGATCATGGCGGAGATGACGTCGAGCAGCCCCACGCGCAGGTGGGCGCTCCCCGCGTGCTCCACCCGGCGCAGCGCCTCGACGAGGAGGTGGTCGCCGCCGAGCACGCTCGCCGAGTTGCCGTAGAGCACGCGCGCCGCCGGCGCCCCGCGCCGCTCGGTGCCCTCGTCCAAGACGTCGTCGTGGAGCAGCGTCGCCGCGTGCACGAGCTCCGCGGCGGCGGCCAGGTCGCGCACCGTCTCGCGCGAGACCGGGCGGTCGGTGAGCCGCGAGGCGAAGAGCACGCAGAGCGCGCGGATGCGCTTGCCGGGCCGGAGGAGCAGGTGCCCCGCCGCTTTGCCGGCGAGGTCGGGGCGGCCCTCGGCGGCGTCGGCGAGCGAGCGCTCCAGGGGCTCTAGGTCTCCCATGAGCCATTCGCCCAGGTCCTCCAGGCGGCCGGCGACGGCGTCGAAGCCGCGTTGGCGGGTGGTCTGCACCAACCGCTCGAAGACCGGGTCTTTGGCCGGCGCCTCGACGGCGGAAGGGGCGGTCGCTGCTTTCATGGGGGGCTCCTCGAACAGATCTCGTAGGCGATGCGCTCCCCCTCGCGGCGCGAGAGCTTGCCGCCCTCGTTGCGCGGGAGCGCGGGGACGAATCCAAAGGCGATGGGAGCCTTGAAGGCCGACAGGCGCGCGCGGCAGAAGGCCTCGAGCTCGGCCGCGGTCGGAGGCGCTTGGGGCCTGCGCGCGACGATCAGCGCCACCGGCCGCTTCCCCCAGTGCGGGTCGGCGACGCCGGCGACCAGCGCCTCGGCGACGTCTTCGTGAGCCGACAGCACCGACTCGATCTCCTCGGGGGAAATCTTCTCGCCGCCGGAGATGAGCACCTCGTCGGCGCGGCCCAGCACGTGCGCGGCGCCGCCCTCGTCGACGAAGCCGCGGTCGCGCGTCTGGAAGAAGCCGCCCGGCGCCAGGGGCCCTTCCACGGCGAGCGCGCCCTGGACCTCGCGCACCCGGGCGAACGGGAGCGGCGGCGCGCCCGCCTCGGCCAGGTCGCCGGCCAGGCGGGTGGCCGCCTGCGAGGCGGTCTCGGTCATGCCCCAGGTCAGCGCCACCGGCGCGTTCAGCTCGCGGCAGCGCGCGACGAGCGCGGGGCTCGCGGCGTCGCCGCCCAGGAGAATGGCCCGCAGGGACTTCGGGAAAGGCCGCGCCGGGCGGGCGTCGAGCACCCGCTCCAGCATCGCGGGGACGAGGGAGACCAGGGTCGCCTCGCCGGAGTCCAGCGCGCTCGCCACGCGCGCGGCGTCGAAGCGGGGCAGGGCGAGGACGGTGATGCCCAAGAGCGCGCCGCGCAGGAGCACCGAGATGCCGCCGACGCGGTGCAGCGGCAGGCACAAGAGCCACCGGTCGTCGAGCGCGTGGCCCAGTCGGATGGCCGAGCCCAGCGCGCCGAAGACGACCTGCGCGGTGGTCAGCGGTATCGGCCGAGGCGCCCCGGTGGTGCCCGAGGTGGTCATGACCAGCCGCACTTCTTGGAGGGGCCAGAAGCGCTCGGGCGCCGGCGGCGCGTCGGCGGCGACGTCCTGGGCGCGAACGCTGGGGCAGCTAGGCTTCTCGAGCGCGGCGCCCGGATGCAGGACGAACGCGTGGGGCCCGACCGCGTCGACCAGCGAGCCGAGCTCGGGTGCCGCCGCGGGAAGGAGCGCCACCGAGGCGCCGAGCCAGCTCAGCGCGAAGAAGTCGGCGATCCACTCGGCCGAGGGCGAGCCCAAAAGGCCGACGACGCTCTTGGGCCCGATGGGCAGCGCGCGCAGGAGCGCGGTCGCCCGCCGCGCGGCCAGATCGCGCAGCTCGCGGGCAGTGAGCGTTCGCTCACCCAGCTGCAGCGCCGGGTGGTCCGGTCGCGCGAGGGCGAAGCTCTGGAGCGGGTGGGGGATGGCCATCGCGCTCATCGGCGGCCCCCTGGGAACGGAAACGGGATGACCTCGCCGCCTTGCGAGCCCTGCGCGAGGAGCGCGGCGGCCGCGCTCGGCTCCGCGACGACCGGCTGGGCCAGGAGCTCGAGCGCGTCGGGGTCGAGGTCCTGGGCGAGCAGGTGGCCCGTGTCCAGGCCGCAGCTCCAGAGCGGCGCGGGGCACGCGGCGGCGACCTCGCGGGCGGCGGCGCGGCCCACCGCCGACTCGAAGCTGGTCGTCACCGAGACCGCGAGCCCCGCGTCCGCGGCGGCGCAGGCGAGCGCGTGCGCGGCGAGCAGGCCGCCGGCGAGCATGGGCTTCACCACCACCGCGTCCGCGGCTTTGGCGGCGACCAGCGCCTTCAGGTCCTGGAGCGTCCGCACGCTCTCGTCGGCGGCGATGGGCACCGGCACCGAGGCGCGCACGCGGGCGAGGCCGGCGAGGTCGCGCGCGGCGACCGGCTGCTCCACCGACTCGATGTCGGCGCTCGCCCAGAGCTTCTGGATGGCGCGGACGGCCTGCGCCGGTCCCCAGGCCTCGTTGGCGTCGAGCCGCAGCGCGATTTTCGGGCCCACCGCGCGGCGGATGGCCAGAACCCGCTCGTCGTCGTCAGCGAGGCTCGCGGCGCCGACCTTGACCTTGAGAGTCCGGTACCCGCGCCGAACGAGCGCCGCGGCGTCTTCGGGCCCTTGCGCGAGCGCGTGGACCGGCACGTCGGTGCGCGCGACCGGGTGAAGGAGGTGGGCCGGGGAGATGCCGCGGCGGGCGGCGAGCAGGGTGAGCAGCGCCTGGTCCAAGGCGTGGGCCGAGGACGAAGGCAGGCCGAGCGTCTCCAGGAAGTGGCGGACGGAGCTCGCGCTCTCGAAGGCGGCCGAGAAGAGCGGCGAGCCTAAGCGCGACAGGCGCTCGAGGGCGGTCTCGACCAGCGGCAACGGCTCGTCGGAGAGGCCCGGGAAGGGCGAAGCCTCGCCGAGCCCGCGCTCGCCGCCGTCGCCGGTCAGCTCGAGGATGAGGCCGCGGCGCACGCCGATGGGCCCGTGCGCCGTCGCCACCGGGCGCGCGAACGGCAGGCAGAAGCGCCACAGGCGGGCGCGGGCGACGCGCAGGGCGGTCACAGGAGCGCCCCCGCGCCCAGGGCGAGCGAGAAGAGGAGGCCCAGCTGCGCCGTGGCTCCGAGCGACGGGTTGAGCGCCGCGCCGTCGAGCGCGAGGACGTCTCGGATGCAGCGGTAGGCCCACGGCAGCGTGGCAGCGCCGAGGAAGAAGCCGCGCGGGGCGGCGCCGGCCGCGGCGGCGCCGAAGGCCAAGAGGTACGCGCCGACCACGCAGGCGACGTACTCGGCCCGGCCGAAGAAGGGCCCGAAGCGCACCACCGGCGTGCGCTTGTTTGCGCGGCGGTCCTGGACGTGGTCGCGCAGGTTGTTCACGTCGAGGATGGCGCAGGCGATGAGCCCCACCGCTGCGCCGGCGACCCACGTCTCAGGGCCCGCGGGCGCGCCGTGGACGAGGGCCGTGCCCACCACCGCGAAGAGCCCGAAGTAGAGGAAGACGAAGGGCTCGGCCGCGCCCAGGTAGGCGAGCGGAAAGGGCCCGCCGGTGTAGAGGACGCCGGCGGCGATGCCGGAGAGGCCGATGGCGGCGATGGGCCAGCCGCCGAGCGCGACGAGGAAGACCCCGAGCAGCGCCGCGAAGGCGAAGGCGAGCCCGGCGCCCCAGGCGATGGTGCGCGGGGCCAGCCAGCCTTTGGCGGCCGCCCGCGCCGGGCCGACGCGGTCGGCCTGGTCCGCGCCTTTGCGATGGTCGAAGTAGTCGTTGGCGAGGTTCGCGCCTATCTGGATGGCCACCGCCGACAGGAGCGCCGCGAGGAGCGCGCGGGCGTCGAACGCGCCGCGCGCGCGGGCGAGCGCGCTCCCCAAGAGCACCGGCCCCAATGAGGCGGCGAGCGTCTTGGGGCGCGCGGCGAGCCACCACGCCTTCCAGCGCGGAGGCGCGGGCTCCAGAGCCCGTTCGGCGGTGGCGGCGGACTCGGTCATGGCACCCGCGTGAACTTCTTGAAGTCGGGCTTGCGCTTCTCGAGGTAGGCCTTCTTGCCCTCCTGCGCCTCCTCGCTCATGTAATAGAGGAGCGTGGCGTTCCCGGCGAGCTCCTGCAGGCCGGTCTGCCCGTCGACGTCGGCGTTGAAGGCCGACTTGAGCAGCCGCAGCGCGAGCGGCGAGAGCTCGAGCATCTCGCGGCACCAGCGCACCGTCTCCTCCTCGAGCTGGGCGAGCGGCACGACGGTGTTCACCAGGCCCATGTCCAGCGCCTGCTTCGCGTCGTACTGGCGGCAGAGAAACCAGATCTCCCGGGCCTTCTTCTGCCCCACGATGCGCGCCAGGTAGCTCGCCCCGAAGCCGCCGTCGAAGCTGCCAACCCGCGGGCCGGTCTGGCCAAAGACGGCGTTGTCGGCGGCGATGGTGAGGTCGCACACCAGGTGAAGGACGTGGCCGCCGCCGACGGCGTAGCCGGCGACCATGGCCACCACCGGCTTGGGCAGCGTGCGGATCTGCCGCTGCAGCTCGAGCACGTCGAGCCGCGGCACGCCGTCGCCGCCCACGTAGCCCTGGGCGCCGCGCACGCGCTGGTCGCCGCCCGAGCAGAAGGCCTTCTCGCCCTTGCCGGTGAGGATGATGACGCCCACCTCCGGGTCCTCGTGCGCGTCGGCGAAGGCGGCCTTGAGCTCCTTCAGCGTCTCGGGCCGGAAGGCGTTGCGCACCTCGGGCCGGGCGATGGTGATCTTGGCGATGCCGTCCCAGGTCTCGTAATCGACGTCGGTGAACGAGAAGCTCTTCTTCTTCCAGGCGCTCTGCGTGGGCATGGGCTCTTGGCTCTCCTCTAGAGGGATTCCACCGCGGCCGCCGCGGCCTCGAAGGCCTGGCGGTGGCGCTCGACGTTGAGCTTCCGGTCGACGGGCGCGTGAACGACGAGGGCGCCGCTCCCGGCGCAGCCCGCCTGGACGGCCTCGAAGAGCGCCGCGGCCGATTCTACCCGCCGGTAGGCGACGCCGAAGCCGCGGGCCAGGGCCTCGAAGTCGGCGCGCTGCGGGGTCAGGAACAAGGGCTCGAAGGCCCAGGGGTGCGCGGCGATGTCCAGGAACTCGAAGATGCCGCCGCCGCCGTTGTCGACGACGACGAAGACGAGCGGCCTCTTCGCCTCGGCGGCGAGGCGCAGTCCGCCGATGTCGTGGAGGAAGGCGAGGTCGCCCAGCACCGCGACCACCGGACCGTCCCGCCAGGCCTCCGCCTCGCCCGCGGCCGACGAGAGGTGGCCGTCGATGCCGCTGGCGCCGCGCTGGGCGACGACGCGGACGCGCCGGTCGGACGGCCCGCCGAACGCGTCCAGGTCGCGCACCGGCATGCCATTGCCTACGTGCAACAGGGCGCCGTCGGGCAAAGCGTCGACCACCGCCCGCGCCAGGGCGCCCTCCCAGAGCGGCGCGCGCAGGTGCGGCGCGAGGGCGGCCTGCGCCGCGGCGTCGGCCTTCTTCCAGGCGCCGAGCCAGCCCGCGTCGGGCGAGGGAGAAGCGCGCGAGGCGAGGGCCTGGCAGACCGAGGCCGGCTCGGCGACGACGAGCGACGAGGCCGCGTGCTCCGGGTCGCGCAGGCGAGGGCTCTGCGCGACGAGGGTGATGGGCACGCCGCTCTTGCCGAGCTCGCCGAGCCAGCGCGAGAGCGCCTTGGAGCAGGGGTTCGCGCCGAAGACCAGCGCGCAGTCCGGCCGCAGGCGCTTTCGAAGCGCGGGGCTCCTCAGGATGGCGTCGTAATGGAGGACGACGGCGCCGCGGTCGTGCTCGCCGTAGCGCAGGCCGGAGGCGGGGTCGGCGAGGACCGGCCAGCCGAGTGCCGCGCCCAGGCGGGAGATCGCCTCGAGGGACGGCGCCGCGGGCCGCCCCTCGGGGCCCGCCACGATGAGCCCGCGGGAGTTGGAGTGCTCCCGGGCGAGGCGGAAGAGGTCGGCCTCGCCCAGCGCCGCGACGCCGCGCAGGATGGCGAGGCCCGGGCGGCGGGCTCCACCTTCGCGGACCTGGGGCGCCCAGAGCGGCTCGCGGAAGGGCGCGTTCAGGTGCACCGGGCCGGGCCTGGCGCCCTCGGCCAGCGCCAGCGCGCGGGCGGCGGCGGTCGCCAGCGCGCGCGGGGCCGAATCGGATTCGGGCGCTCCCAGGTCGATGGAAGCCAGCGCGAAGGCGCCGAAGAAGCGCGCCTGGTCCACCGCCTGCGGCGCCCCGCAGCCCGACAGCTCCGGCGGGCGGTCGGCGGTGACGAGCAAGAGCGGCAGCTCGGCCTCGAACGCCTCGACCGCCGCCGGGTACCAGTGGGCGCCGGCGCTGCCGGAGGTGGCGAGGAGCAGCGGCGCCCGGCCGGTGGCCCGCGCGAGCCCCAGGGCGAAAAATGCCGCCGAGCGCTCGTCGAGGACGACGTGCAGGCGCAGCCGGCCGCTCTGCGCCTGCGCATGGAGCGCGAGGACCAGGGGCGTGCTGCGCGAGCCCGGGGAGATGACGGCGTGGGCGAGGCCGGAGTCGGCCAGCGCCCCGACCAGCGCTTGCGCGGCGGCGGCGTTGAGGTCGGCGGTGGCGGCGCTCAAGGGCTGCGCTCCCGGGCCGCCAGCGCGCGCTCCAGGGTCGAGAGCTTGAGCGCTGTCTCGCGCCACTCGGCCTCGGGGTCGGAGGCGGCGACGATGCCCGCGCCGGCGAAGGCGAAGGCCTCGTCGTCCAGGACGAGCGCCGAGCGCAGCGCCACGGCGAACGCCGCCTGGCCCCGGCCGAGCCAGCCCACGGGGCCCGCGTACCACCCGCGGCCCTGCTCCTCGTGCTCGGCGATGGCCGCCAGGGCCTCGTCGATGGGCGCGCCGGCGACCGCGGGGGTGGGGTGGAGCCTCTGGGCGGCCTCGAGGGGCGAGGTGCCGGGCTTCAAGGTGGCGGCGATGGGCGTGCGCAGATGGACGACGGAGCGCAGCCGCTCGATTTGCGGCTCGGTGGGGTGCTCCACCGAGGTCGCGATGGGCGACAGGGCCTGGAGGATGACGGAGGTGACGATGGACTGCTCGGTGCGCTCCTTGGCGCTCTCGAGGAGCTCGACCTCGAAGGCGCGGTCGCGGGCCGGGTCGGGGTCGCGCTGGCGGGTGCCGGCGAGGGCCACGGTGGAGAGCCGCGAGCCGTCGACGCGCGCCAGGATCTCCGGGGAGGCTCCGACGAAGGTGCCGGAGCTTCCGGAGTTGCCTGCGTTACCGGAGCCTGGGCCGCGGATGAGGAAGGTCATGGCGCGCCGCTCGCGCTCCCGCAAGCTCTCCGCGGTGGACTCGGGGTCGAAGCGCGCCTGCAAAGGGGCCGCGAACCGGCGGGCCCGGGCGAGCACCACCTTCTGGAGCTCGCCCTGCGCGATGCGCCGGCGGACGACCTCGGCGCTGTGGCAGAACCGCTCGCGCGGCTCGTCCTCGACCGGCGCGGCGAACGGCGCGGCGCGCGCGAGCTTGGGCTCGGCGGCGAGGGCGCGGCGCGCGCGGGCGGCGAGCGCGGCCAGCGACTCGGCGGAGCGCGCCCTTTCGGCGCAGAGGACGAGCTCCGCCCGGCCGGCGCGGCGCGCGACCAGGACCTCCGGGAGCCACCACCGGGCGGCGGGCCAGCCCGCCCAGGGGCCGACGGAGGCGGGCTGATCGGCGAAGGCGAAGCCGCCGACGGCGAGCGGCGCGGCGGAAGGCGCCCGCCCCACATCGGCCGTTCGTTCAGCAATCGTTGAACACCAGCGCTGCACCGCGGCGAAGCGGTCGGGGCCGGCGGCCTCCACCGAGGAGACCGAGCCGAGCGCCACGAAGGTGAGGTCCTGCGGCTCGTCGTGCCAGGCGAAGCGGTCGGGGCGCTCGGCGACGCCCTCGGCGCGCAGGAGCCGCCAGGGCTCGACCGGCCCCAGGTCGAAGCTCAGGCGCACGAAGCGGGAGGCGCCGAGCCGCTGCTGCGATGCCCGCAAGTCCTGCTCGATGAGCGTTCGCAGCTCTGTTTCGTCGGGCCCCGAGGCCAGCGCAAGCATGGGCGGGATGATAGTTGTTCAATAATCAGTAAACAACTTGTTCGTGAGGGGTGGTAGGCTGATGGGATGATGCCAAACCGCAAGGTGCGGGGGCGCTCGGGGGCGCCGGCGGGGCGCGCCGCTCGAGCGCGCGAGGCCCTCTCTCCGGCGGGCGAAGGCCAGGGGCCGCTGGCGCAGCGGGTGCTCGCGGCGGCGCAGGCGGTGGGGAGCTTCATCGAGGGGTGGGGGTTTCGGGCCATCGACGGGCGGGTGTGGACGCTGCTGGCGCTGTCGCGGGAGCCCTTGTCGCAGAGCCAGCTCGCGCGCGCGCTGGGCGTCAGCCGGTCGCTGGTGAACCTGGCCGTCACCGAGCTCACGGGCTTCGGGCTGGTGCGCGCCACGGGCGAGAGCCGGAACGCGCCCTACGAGGCGCGGCTCGACGTCTGGCCCGCCATCGGCAACGTCCTCAGGTCGCGCGAATGGATGCTCGTCGAATCGGCGCGCGTGGCGCTCGAGGCGGCGGTGCAAGAGGCCGAGCTCTCCGGCCAGGGGCCCTACGACCTCGCGCGGATGCGGCTCTTGCTCTCCATGAGCGAGTTCGCGCAGCTCGTGCTGCGGTCGGTGCTCTCCATCCGCGTGCCGCACTCGGTGGAGAGCTTCGAGCGGTGGCTGTCGCAGGCGCGCGCGTTCTTGAAGCGGTTTCGGATCATCCGCGCGGCGTGAGGGGTCGGGTGACACGGCGCTCCCCGATAGTCCCTTCGGCGCGAAATCTTGTGCGGTCTGGCAAAGACTCCAGGCTCCAGACCCCAGGCTCCGGGTAAAGCCCTGGGTCAGGGGGGAGTCCTTTTCACGATGCAGCTGCCGCTGCGGAAGGCATGACCTGGGGCTTGGGGTCTGGGACCTATAGCCCCTTCGCGAGGAAATCTTGCGCAGGATGGCAAAGACTTCAGGCTTCAGCCCCCGGGCCCCTGGAACTGCAGTACCCGGAGCCTGGGGTCTGGAGTCTGAAGCCTAAGGCAACTTTCGTTGGTTCCGGCTCGGCCGGGTTAGGCCCTGGCGACCTCAGCGGAAGGGGCTTCCGATGGCGAACGAGGAGATCGACGAGGGCCTCCGAGCTCTGGTGCGGCGGTCTCCGCCGGTCTTCACGGCGGGCGCTCAGCGAGGACAAGCGATTCCACCTGCGAAAGCGCGCTCTGACGGAGCTGCGGCGGGCGCGGGCGCTGAGGCGGCGCGGGGATGCGAGGGAGGCCCGCTTCTCGGAAGTCGAGCGGACATCCTGAGCGGCACAAAGGTCGAGCGCTCGCTCGAGGAGTTGAGCTCGCCGACCTCGGCAATCGCGGGTCAACGAGGCGTGTCGTTTGCGCCCCGGGGACATCGACGGCAGACGCGCCGCCATTCGTGTGCGGCTTGGGAGGGGCAAGTAAGGACCGGCGCGCGATGCTGGCCCAGCGTTTGCTTAGTGTTTGACGCGGTTGACCCGAAGCACCATCGGCGAACCACTTGGCAACGAGGGGGACAACGCGAACTTAAGGAGGAGGCGAATGCCTACCGCCCTTCGAGTCCACCACGCATCGCACATGAACACACGACACTCCAAGGCATTCGAGCCTCGAGCCGGCGCCCGATGGCTCGCGATGGCTCTCGCGGCGCTCGCGTTCGGCTGTTCCTCCCTGAGCGGCGGCGGGCAGAACGGCGGAGACCGCGGCACGTCGAGCAGCGGCGCGGATGGCGGCTCGGCGGCCGGCGACGCCTCCTCGACGAACATCCTGACGCCGAGCCCGAGTGCGGACGGCGGCTCGGGGACGAAGATCTGCCAGGTCGCCACGCTCGGCTATCGCGGCTCATGGGGTAGCGGAGACATCTTCGCAGACTGGCTGAAAGGCCAGAGCGTCCAGGGCACCGCGCAGCTTCAGGACCAGGTGCTCACCGCAGACCTCCTCTCCTCCTACCAGCTCGTCGTCGTCGAGGACGTGCGCGCGGGGCAGCAGGGGCAGGTCGGCGTGGGTCAGGGCATCGGCAGGTCCTACTCCACGGACGAGGTGGAGGCGCTCAGGCAGTGGGTCGCTCAGGGCGGAGGCCTCATGACGCTCACCGGCTACGCCGACTCCTCGGAGATCACCAACGTCAACTCCCTCCTCGCCCCGTTTGGCCTGAGCTATGGCTCTACTTCGATCTTGAACTCGGGAGGTTCGACGACTCCGGTGACGCACTGGGCAGACCACCCCCTCGCCCAGGGCATCACCGAGGTGGGCGTCGCCAACGGGTACCCCGTTCAAGGAGACGGCGCCACCCTCATCGCATGGGAGCCGACCCAGGGGCAGTACGACGTCGCCCGCGCAGTGGAATACCAGAGCGGCCGCGTCTTCGCCTGGGGTGACGAATGGATCACCTATGACTCGGAGTGGAAGCAACACACCGACTATCAAGTCGCTCAATTCTGGATCAATATTCTCAACTGGCTCTCGCCGACCAGCCAGTGCCAGGCCCCCATCCCCACCGGCCCGAACTAGACACCTATATGGCCGAGCCGGAACCAATGAGGGTTGCCTTAGGCTCCAGACCGGCTCCAGACCCCAGGCTCCGGGTACTGCAGTTCCTGGGGCCCGGGGTCTGAAGCCTGGAGTCTTTACCATCCTGCGCAAGATTGCCTCGCGAAAGGACTATAGGGCGCATTCCTCACGATTGAGTCAAGTTTCTCAGGCAGTAGACCCGTTGCCTCGCGTGAGTGAATACGTTGACGTCGGCGTGGACGAGGGCGCGGCCACTCTGGGAAAACCACCCCGCCCGAAGTTCTTTCCGGGATCTTCCGGGAAGCACCAGGGCTGCTACAGCATCCGCCCATGAATGACCGAATGACCCGGCTGCGCCTACGAACCTCGAGGCGGGCTGGCTAAGGAAGGGATGGGCCGGACATTCTCGTGTTTTGACGAGCGCCCGAAATCGACGGGCTCTCCCGCCGTGCTTGTCCTATTGTGCCGGCTTTAGTGACGGAGACGTTGGTCCAATTCAAGGGCGTGGCATGGACGTTTCCCTTGTTGTGCGTGTACAGGACTTTGTCATCGCCCCAGACCTCGAACGGGCGAGACCCGTATACGGCTTCGCCGTTGACCTTCAGCCAGGCGCCGATGTCCTGGGCGAGGTCGTGCTCCCGCGGCCGTGCTGGGTGAGGTTGAGCAGCAAGCTCCCATTTCCGGAGACGTTCTGCATCAGGGTCGAGACCAGAGACGCGGCCCCGGCATATCCCGACAAGACATCCGAACAGTCGCGCTCTCCTGAGGCGGCGGGCCGGCTACGTCCAGGACCGGGGTCTGCCGCGCCGCATCCCGGGCGCTCGACCCTCTCGCCGCATTCTCCGGCAGCCCCGGCAAACCCTGGCGCTCCGAAAGGCGTGGCAGATGCATTTTGAACCGCCTTCGCCCTGACCCGAAGCCAGACCGCCGCCCTCCCTTCCGCGTTAAACTCCAAGAACATCGAGCCAGCCGAATGAGAACACCCTGCCAATCGTCTCAACCCCGATCGAGAAGCCGAGGTCCCCATCGAACTCGCTCGAGCGCCCTTTCTTGGCTTCTGCTCCTCAGCGGCATGGCTTCTTGGGCGGCGTGCTTCCAGGCGGGCGTCGCAGGCGGGGAGCAGAATGTGGCCCAAGACGCGGGGCCCACCTTCCTCGACGGCGGGAGCCCTGGCGACGCGGGTCACCCTGCGCAGGACGCGGGGACCTATGACGGCGGGACCCCTGGCGATGCGGGTCACCCTGCGCAGGACTCGGGCGCCTATGACGGCGGGAGCCCTGGCGATGCGGGTCAACCTGCGCAGGACGCGGGGACCTATTCGCTGCGGTATGACGGCAATGGAGCCACCGGCGGAACCGTTCCCGCCGGCGGCAGCTATGCGACGGGCACTTCGATCGCCGTTGCGCAGGCGATGGACCTGGTCAAGACCGGGTACACATTCTCCGGCTGGAATACGAAGGCCGACGGGACGGGTGCGAGCCAGGCCGCCGGGTCGACGCTGACCATGGGGACGGCCGATGTCGTTCTCTTCGCGGTCTGGACCGCGGCACCGCCCACCCAGTACGCCTTGACGTACGACGCCAACGGGGCGACGGGTACGGTGCCGCCGGGCGGGTCGTACGCGGCCGGCTCCACGGTCACCGTCTCAGACAACGCGGGCAAGCTCGTCAGAATCGGCTTCACCTTCAACGGCTGGAATATGAATGCCGTAGGCACGGGCACGAGCTATTCGCCGGGCCAGACGTTCAACATGCCGGCTGCTTCGGTGACTCTTTACGCCCACTGGGCGGCCTCGGGTTCGAACTGGACTCCGGTCAAGGTGGGGGGTGGAGGGTATGTCCCTGGCGTCATCTACCACCCCACGGTGCGCAACCTGCGCTATGCCCGGACGGACGTCGATGGCGTGTACCGCTGGGACAATAGCATTTCGAGTTGGACTGCGCTGACCGATGGTTTTGGTCGGCCTGATGGAGGCAATGAGGGCGCAGAGAGCTTGGCCGTCGACCCCACGGATCCAAGCAAAGTCTACATGACCACCAGCATGGCTGTTTCGTATGGAAACGGACGGTTCTATTACTCGTCCAATCAAGGCAACACGTGGAGCTACGTCACCCTGCCTTTCCCGGTGGGGTCGAACAACCAGGGTCGGGCGATCGGCGAGAGGTTGATGGTCGACCCCAACCTTCCCTCGACGCTGTTCTATGCGTCTCGGACAGCAGGGGTTTGGAAGAGCACGAATAGTGGGCAGAATTGGAGCCAGGTCACATCGCTATCAAAGCGCGTGATGACGGCGACCGAAATGGGCAGCGCCAACGGAGGGAGCCCCATCGGGGTAGAGTTTGTCGTGTTCGATACCACTGTCCCGACGACAGGATTTACGCCAACGGGAAGTCCGACCCAGACCCTCTACGTGGGAGTCGCACCTGACTACATGAGCCTTGCGGGGCTTTCTTCCTATCTCTACAAATCGACCGATGGCGGAGGCAGCTGGTCGGGGGTCTCAATTCCCGACGCTGTCACCAAGGCCATAGCGAGCGACCAGCTTCATATTCCGCACCTGGCACGGGCCGCTGACGGAGTGTTCTACGTGCCCTTCACCTCGGGCTCCGGTCCAGGGAGCGGTGCGCCGTCGTCTCTCTATAAGTTCGACGGCACGAATTGGACTCTGCTGACCTCCTCTTCCAATGGCTATTATGGCGGCATAGGAGGCCTCTCGGTTTACGGTGCCGGTGCGACGACGAAAATCGCCTTTGGCGTATCCGGCACATGGGGAGATGCCTCCTGGGTTCAAATCGCGATGTGCTCCGATGACGATGGAAGCACTTGGCGCGAAATTGGAAAATCCGGTGACGCCAATAACTCTCTCACCTACCACGAAGTGAGCGGTTACTGGGGTTGGGTCGACGATCTGCAGATCGATCCTTTCAATCCGAATCATGTGTCCTACGTGGTCGGTGGCGGTATCTTTTCGACGACCGAAGCCTTTTCAGTGTCGCTTCCTCACTGGGCCTTCGACGTGAGCGGGATCGAAGAGATGATCGACTTGGTGATGACGGCGCCACCGCCCGGGGCCTCCTACGTTCTGGCCAGCGGTCAGGGCGATACCGGTCTCTACGTTCACACCTCCCTGACGACCTCGCCAAACCGGTCACCCAGCTTGGGCGGCGGGAATGGAACCGGCATCGATATGGCCTGGAACAACCCAGCCTTCATCGTGGGCGTGGGAACCTTTGGTACATCCAAGGGGGCGTACTCGACCGATTCCGGGGTGACCTGGACGAGCTTCCCGACCGTGCCCCCGGTGGCGAGCTCCTCGGGCGATGAGACCAAGGTGGCGGTGACCGCCGACGGTTCGAATGTGATCTGGGCGATCGCGGGGCAGGTTCCCTACTACTCGACCAACAAGGGGAGCTCGTGGACGGCGACCGACCTCCCGGCCCCGGTGGAGGCCTATCACCTCGTCGCCGATCGAAAGAATCCGCTGAAAGTTTATGCCTACGACCACGGCGGGAATTGGTGGTATCCGTCCAACAGCGCTAAGTTCTACCATTCAACCGATGGGGGACGAACATTCACCGCCATTGCGCAGACATGGAACCCGAACGGGAACAGGGTCACTGGTTTGGCGGTCAATCCCTTCGTGGAGGGCGATGTCTGGCTGGCCGACGCGAACAATTTGTGGCGTTCGGTCGACGCCGGGGCCACCTGGACGAAGCTGAGCGCAATGGCGACGGTGGGGGCGGAATTTACGAATGTGCATGGAGCCATCAAGGTCGCCTTGGGGCCGCCGGCGCCTGGCTCCAGCTATTCGGCGACCGTTTACCTGGTGGGGACGATCAATGGAACGGACGGGGTTTATCGGTCCGACGACATGGGCGTGACCTGGACCCGCATCGATGACGACAATCACCGATACGGCGGTGTCTCCGGGATCGCGGCCGATACCAGCATCTACGGCCGAGTGTTCCTGGCTGGTCGAGGAATGGACTACAACGACTGAGTCTGCCCGCTGGGCTTCCGGCTCAGCGCGCCGGCCGGGACGACGCAGTTCTCGGCTTGGCTGTCGCGCGCGCTCCTGAGCTCGTCGACGCAGCCGAAGTCCTCGTCGCGTTGCGCGAGCCCCGTCACCCCCGCGCCGAGCGCGGAGACGGTGCCGCTGAAGTCGTCGCCGAGAGCTTGGGCGGCTTCGCCCTTGTCTTGAGGCGCAGCTCCCCGGTGCGAGCTTCGTTGTCGAGCGGGCTCAGGCTGCTCGCCACGAAAGCCACCCGCACCTCGCCGGCGTCCGGCCGGGGATCGGCCAGCTTTCGACGCGCGCGGCCTCGGGCCCGCCGTAGGCATGGACGCTGACGGCGCGCATGCGCCTGGTGGGTTCGTTCTTGTCCTCGTCCTCGCGGCCCCCTGGGCGCCGCCGACGCGAGGACAGACCCCAGCGCGGCCCTGTCCAGCCCGCGAGATGCCCTGCTTCCCCGCTGCGCGCGGGTAGCGCGTCGACTCGAGGCGCTACGCCGCGGTCATTCCCCCGTCGCCGGACGCGTCCTGCGGCGGCGGCGGAGCAGCGCCGCGCAGGAGGGCAAGAGGAGCGCGAGCCCCCCGGCGCTGGAGCCTCCGGTCGCGCAGCCGACGACCGGCGCGGAGCTGTCGAACGTGGCCGTGACGCCCTGCGCACCGGTCATCGAGACGGTGCAGGCCCCGGCGCCGGTGCAGGCGCCGCTCCAACTCCTGAACGCCGACCCGCCGTCGGGGCTCGCGGTGAGGGTCACGCTCGTCCCGGCCTGGAAGTCCGCGGCGCAGGTCGAGCCGCAGGCGATGCCCGACGGAGCGGAGCTCACCGTGCCGCTGCCCGAGCCGGCGCGGGTGACCCTGAGCGTGTAGGTCGTCCCCGAGGAGGAGGTGGCGTTGAAGGTGGCCGTCACGTTCTGCGCCGAGCTCATGGAGACGGTGCAGGCCGCGGTGCCGGAGCAGGCGCCGCTCCAGCCGGCGAAGGTCGAGCCGCTGTCGGCCACCGCGGTGAGGGTCACGCTCGTCCCGGCCTGAAAGTCCGCGGCGCACGTCGAGCCGCAGGCGAGGCCCGACGGAGAGGAGCTCACCGCGCCGCTGCCCGAGCCGGCGCGGGTGACCCTGAGCGTGTAGGTCGTCCCCGAGGGGGAGGTGGCGCTGAAGGTGGCCGTCACGTTCTGCGCCGAGCTCATGGAGACGGTGCAGGCCGCGGTGCCGGAGCAGGCGCCGCTCCAGCCGGCGAAGGTCGAGCCGCCGTCGGCCACCGCGGTGAGGGTCACGCTGGTGCCGGCGGAGAAGCTCGCGGCGCAGATGGAGCCGCAGGAGACGCCCGAGGGCGACGAGCTCACACTGCCGCTGCCGGCCTTCGCGACGGTGAGCGCGTAGGAGGTGCCCACGCCGGCGCCCTGCAGGATGGCGTCCACGTTGCCCTGATCGGTGACCGCGCCGGTGTTCCGGTTCATCAGGTCGCCGGTGTCCCAGAAGAACGTCTTGATGCCGTCTTTCTTCGCGGCCGTGTTCACGTACTTGTGGTAGTAGCGCCTCGAGGCGAGGTAGTCGCTCAGCACCTGCCCGCTGAGCGGCTGCCCGTTGAACGTCGTCCGCAGCCCGGCGCCGTACTCGCCGATGATGACGGGGATGCCCTGGCTCACCCACTTCGCGTTGACCTTCGAGAACTGGCTGTCGACGTAGCTCTCCTCTTCCCCGGAGCACGCGCTCTGGGCAGGATAGGGCGAGCCCCAGTACAGGCAGGCGTTCGAGTCCGTGCTCCCCGTGTAGCTCCAGGGGTCGTAGTAGTGCACCTCGACGATGAGCCGGTTCGACGCGGAGTCCTTCGGCAGGGAGAAGTCGCTGAGGCCGTAGTCGATGTTCGTGTTGTAGGTCTGGACGACGAGGGGTCGGGTGGTGTTGTTGCCGCCCGTCGCGCGCACCGCGTCCACGAAGGTCTGGTTGTAGGACTGCTGGACGGCGATGTTCTCGCTGCTGGGCGTGTTGTAGTCCTCGTGGACCTCGTTCGTGCCCGCGAAGAGCAGGTGCTCGTCGTAGCCCTTAAACGTCGTGGCGATCTGGGTCCAGTAGGCCTTCTGCTTCGCGTTGACGTTCGTCTGGTCCGCGTACGTGACGTGGTTCTCCAGCCACCCGCCGTCCCAGTGGATGTTGAGGACCACGTACAGACCGTCATTCATGCAGTAGTCGACCACTTGCTTGACGCGCGCCATCCACGTCGCGTCGATCTGGTGCGTGTTCGCGTCGGCGTGGCCGTCCCAGGCGCAGGGGAGGCGGACCGCGTTGAACCCGGCCGCCTTCACGCCGTCGATGAGCTTCTGGGTGATGAGCGGGTTGTTCCACGCCGTCTCGCCGCCGGTGGCCTCCAGCGTGTTCCCGATGTTCAAGCCGACGGCGATCTTGTCGGCCACCTGGGACGCCGTGGGGAGGGACTGCGCTCCGGCCGCGACCGGGATGAGAAGCGTGACTGCCCATAGGCGCTTCGAACCAGCCGGACGGAGGAGCGTCTTCATGGATGGCCCTGCGAATGAGAGGGGAGACCCTTTCCGTGTAGAGGAGGCGCGAGCGCTTCCGGGTCACGTGGACGCTGGTGTCGCTCGCCGAGGCCGCCGGGAGGTGGCAGAGCAGGCGGCCAGGGCCGCCGCGGGAGTCGGGGGCGCGCGCCGTGACCCCACTGTGCGGGGCGGAGCCTCTGTGGAAGCGCGAGTGCGGGTGCGCTCGCACGGCTTTGCCAGCGGCGCGGCGCGGGGCAGGGCGGCAATGCTCCGTTGAGGAAGGGAGAGTCGGATGCGCGCCAGGCTGCGGGTCGGAGTGGAGGGGGAGATCGTCCTGTCGCCGAGCGAGGCGGAGCGGCTGGGCGTGGTGGGCGATCGCGAGGTGGAGGTCTTCTCCGCCCGCGGCGCCTTCGCCATCGTCGCGCCGGCCCGGGCCGAGTCGCCCCGGTCCTGGATGGCCGGGTCGCTCGAGGCGCTCACCGTGCCGGAGGTGGTCCAGCAGCTCTCCACCTCCCTGCGCACCGGCATGCTGCTTCTCGCCTTCGCCGACGACGGCGAGGGGTCGGGCGCCGAGGAGCTCCGCCGCAAGAGCATCTACTTCCGGGACGGGCAGGTGGTGTACGCCACCTCCGCGGATCCCGCCGAGCGGCTCGGCCCGGTGCTGGTCCGCGCCGGCATGCTCTCGGAGGAGGACCTGGAGCGGTGCTCCCGCCTGGTGCGGGGCAACCGGACGCTCGGCCAAGTCCTGGTGGACCAGGGGGTCCTCACCTCCGGCCAGGCGTACGAGGGGCTCGTGCTGCAGGTGAAGGAGATCCTGCTCAACGCCTTCGTGGAGACCGGCGGCACGTTCGCCTTCCTGGAGGGGGCGCTCGACGAGTTGAACGCGGTGAAGATCCCTGAGCGCACCCGCGACCTGCTCCTCGCCGGAATGAAGCGGGTCGAGCAGGCGGAGGAGCTCACGCGGACGCTGGGCGGGCACGACGCCGTGCTCGCGCGCGCCTCCGCGACGGTCCGCGCCCTCGACGCGGCCGAGGCGCGGCTCATCGAGGAGCTGGACGGGCCCCGCACCGTCAAGCAGGCGGCGCGCGCCGCCGGCCTCGACTACCTCGGCGCGCTCCGCGCCGCGGCGGCGCTGGTGCAGGAGGGTGCCCTCGCCCCGCGGCAGGCGGACGGGGAGGAGGAGGACGGCGCGGGCGTGGTGGACGCCGAGGCCGTGGTGCGCGCCGTGCTCGAGGCCGAGAAGCGGGCGGCCGACGCGCCCCGCGCCGGCGGGCCCTTCGAGACCTACCGCCAGATCTTCATCCGGGTGTACGCGGCCCTCGCCGCGCGCCAGCCGGACGTCCGCGATTGGCTGAACAGCTACTTCGCCCGGCTCCCGGCCAAGCTCCTGCCGCTCTGGGACGGCGTCCGGTTCGGCCCCAGCGGCGACTTGGACGTGGCCCAAGTGCTGGTGAACGTCTCCGCGACCGGCGTCTACCGGGGCGCGGCGGCGAGGGCCCGCGCCCTGGAATCGCTCGAGGACCTATTCGCGTTCGCGCTGTTCGAGGTGAAGAACTGCCTGCCGAAGGCCGAGACGGAGCGGCTGCTCCGCGAGGTGGGCCGGGTGCAGGACGGGAAGGCGTGACGCGGGCGGGACGGGCCCGCCCCCAGCGGCGGTCTTCCTCGAAGGGTTCGCGCCCTTCGGCGCGGTCCCGTAGGGAGGCCGCTTCGCGGCACTGCCAGCTTCGGGTTCTCGCGGCAGGCGGGAACACACGTCCGCGAGCGCGACGGCGAGGGCCTCGAACATCTGCTGCGCTATAGGCTCAGGCCGCCGCTCTCGACCGAGCGCCTGACGCGAGCCGCCGACGGGCGCATCGTGCTCGGCCTGCGCCGACCGCTCCATGACGGCACGACGGCGGTCGCCTTCACGCCGATGGAGCTGCTGAAGCGGCTCGCGGCGATGGTCCCTTCAGCCGAGGCGTCACTCGGTGCGTTACTTCGGCGTCTTCGCGGCGAGGGCGCGCCTTCGCGCGAAGGTGATCCGCAAGCCGGCTGAGCGGAGCGGCCATGCCTGCGCGGCTGCGCCGAGGCAGAGCGACGCGGAGCTCGTCGAGGAGGCGCTGCGACGGGCAGCCCGAGACGACCTGGGCTTCAACCCGCTGGCGCTCGGCGAGCCGCGCATGCCGGAGCGGACTCGAGGCGTCCCTGCTCCAGAGGGTCTTTCGGGTGGAGGTCCTGAAGGGCCCGTGCGGCGGGCGGCGCAAGGTCACGGCGTTCATCCCCAGCGGCGAGCTGGCGCGGAAGATCCTCGAGAAGCTCGGGGTTGACGCCACCTAAACCGCCCGTCGCCGAGGCGCGCGCCCGGCCGCGGCAGGAGTACTTCGATTTGCATCCGGTCGAGCTGCGTGGATCCGAAGCCCCCGGACTGAGCTTGCGCCGGTCCGTGGGGAGCTTCGCGGCGCTCGCGGTCGGCGCTGCCGAGCGCGGCGAGGAGCTCGGGGGTGACGACATTCGTCGAGCTGTCTTCGAAGCACTCGCCGTAGGAGGACCAGGTCTGCGCGGGCGTCTTCTGCGAGGTCGGGAACACCACCCCGAGCACCTCCGCCGGCTTGCGGACGGCGTGATAGACCGCGTTCGCGCAGAAGACCAACGCCGCGGCGCCGACAGCCCAGGCGGCAGCCGGAAGCTTCACACAGCGCAGCCGCCGCAGCGCGCGCCGGCCCACGGGAGCCCGTGGAAGCAAGGCGCTCGCCTTGACCCTCGGCGGAACGAGCGGCGGAATCTCTCTGGCCCTTCGTGCTCTGCGTGGGCTTGGGTCTCGGCCCAGCTCTGGCGCGCGCGCTTGTGGCCGTCGGCGCCGGAGCAGGCCCGGCGGTCGCTTCGTTCGACTGGCGGTGGGAGAGGGGCTTGAAGGCTCGGCTGACGAGCGGCGAGCCCAGCTGAGGAGGTGCACCGCCTTGACTCCGGGGCATAGTCTTGAGGGTTGCGCGCTTCTGAATGGCTCTGGGGCGGGGGCTCGGGGTACAACCAAGGGACGTCATGGCTACCGCGGACCAGGTCAAAGCGCTCATCCGAAGCCACGCCGATGGCGACGACACGCGCTTCTACGCGATCGCCGTTCAGGTGGCGGCGCAAGCGGCGCGGAGCGGCCACGGCAAGTTCGCCCAGGAGTTGCGCGAGCTCGTTGATCAGGTGAAGGCGCGTGCGAAGGCCACGGAGCCAACCCGGGGGCCAAAGCCCGTCCCGCTGGCCCAGCCCCGAGGTGAGCTCGCGGGCCTGCTCACGGTGGGCTATCCGAAGACGCGCGTGGCCGACATGGCGCTCCCCCAGGGGCTGGGCGCACGTCTCGAGCGCGTGCTCACCGAGCAGCGTGAACGCGACCGCCTCCGCGAGCACGGGTTCTCGCCGATGCGGAAGCTGCTCCTCGTAGGGCCACCCGGCACCGGCAAGACGATGACCGCGGCAGCGCTGGCGGGCGAGCTGGGCCTGCCCCTCTTCAGCATCCAGCTCGACGGGCTCATCACGAAGTACATGGGCGAGACCGCGGCCAAGCTCCGGCTCGTGTTCGACGCGATCCAGTCCACCCGCGGTGTGTACCTGTTCGACGAGTTCGACGCGCTCGGCGGCGAGCGGGGCACCAAGAACGACGTCGGCGAAATCCGCCGCGTGCTCAACTCGTTCCTGCAGTTCCTCGAGCAGGACGACTCGGACAGCATCGTGCTCGGTGCGACGAACCACGTCGGCCTGCTCGACCGCGCGCTCTTCCGGCGCTTCGATGCCGTGCTCGAGTACTCCCTGCCCACGGAAGAGATCGCGACCCGCGTGATGCGCGGGCGGCTGGCGCTGCTCGACACGAGCAACGTCGAGTGGCATGCGGCGGCGAAGGCGGCAGAAGGCCTCAGTCACGCCGAGATCGCGATGGCCTGCGAGCAGGCCGCTAAGAACGCAATCCTAGACCACACCACGGCCGTGCGGGACGCCGAGCTCGTGGCCGCGCTCGCGGAACGACGCGGCACGCACGCATAGCGAGCGCCGGGGGGACTGACGCGTGGCCGCTCCTCGCAACCGCAAGCACATCCTCGTCCCTGCCCCGCCAACGGCTGAGGATTACAGGCCGCACGGGCGGAAGATCGACGTCACCAAGCCTGCGCCGCCGACGAGCCGCGCGAAGCACGGCAAGGCGCTGCAGCGCGCGCTCAAGGCGGCCGTCGCCCTTGCCGACAAGCGCCGCGACGAAGCTGGCATCGAGGTCCACGGCGCGGTGCCGGGGCTCTACGTGCAGTTCGAGAGCCAGCCCGGCGTGCCACTCCAGGTGACGTCGCTCGAAGACTCGCGGCAGGGCATCGAGGTCGTCGCCGTCAGCCACTTGAAGACGGACGAGCCCGAGCCACGCCGCGTCGAGCGCGCGACGGTGTTCGTGCCCGTTGGCAAAGTGAAGCACTTCCTCACTCGCTTCGAGAGCTACTCGAAGACGACGCCGAGGAAAGAGCGCGAGCGCCGCTACGAAGACATGATCGATCCGGTCGCGACGCTGAGGCTCGCGACGCTGCGCGGTCTGTGGACCGACACCGCTGAGGCGTATCCGGAGGAGAACGAGACGATTCTGGTGGGAGGTCTGGCTCCGTCGCCAGGACGGGAGCGAGCTCGAGCGCCTGATGGAGTTCGCGGCTGCACAGAAGATCGAGGTCGCGCCGCGGCGTCTCATGTTCGACGACCGCATCGTCACCCTCGTGCGCAGCGCGCCCGCGCAGCTCGCCGCGTCGATCGATGTGCTCAACGACGTGGCCGAGGTCCGAAAGGCCAAGGAGACCGCCACGGTCTTCGCCGAGATGGGCCCCGAGGACCAGGGCGCGTGGGCGAAGGAGCTGCGCGATCGCGTCACGCCGCCATCGGCCGACGCGCCAGCCGTTTGCGTGCTCGACACCGGGGTCACGCGCGGACACCCGCTGCTCGAAGCCTCCCTCGACGCCACCGACTGCCACAGCTGCGATCCAGTGTGGGGGACGCATGACCACCTCGGACACGGCACCGAGATGGCCGGTCTCGCGCTCTACGGCGACCTCACACCGGTCCTCGCGGGCACACAGCGTGTCGCGCTCCGGCACCGGCTCGAGTCGGTGAAGATCCTGCCGCCCGATGGGCACCCTGATAACCCGCCCGACCTCTACGGTGCAATCACCGCCGAAGCGGCGAGCCGCGCGGAGATCGAAGCCCCCGAGCGCCGTCGCACGTTCTCCATGTCCATCGCTGCAACCGACGAGCGCGATCGAGGCCAGCCCACCTCGTGGTCCGCCGCGGTCGACGCGCTCGCGGCTGGCCGCTCGTTCGATCCGAGCACGAAGGGGCTCGACTACCTCGACGACGGCGACGACGCCGCACGAAGACTCTTCGTGCTCTGCGCCGGCAACGTCGACGAGACCGCACTCTCCGTCGACCACCTCGATCGCAGCGACACCGATCCCATCCACGACCCCGGCCAGGCGTGGAACGCGCTCACGGTCGGGGCCGTGACCGAGAAGGCCGCCGTCAGCGACCCGCAGTGGGCGAGCTGGCAGCCGGTCGCGCGACCGGGGGAGCTGTCGCCTTGGAGCACCACGGGCGTGACCTTCGCGGACACGTGGCCCATCAAGCCGGATGTCGTCTTCGAGGGCGGCAACGTCGTCAAGAACGCGAAGGGAGCGGTCGACTTCCCGTGCCCCGATCTCTCGCTGCTCTCGACGTACTTCAAGCCCGCCGATAAGTCCTTCGTGCTGAGCTGGGCGACCAGCGCGGCGACCGCTCAGGCCGCGCGCCTCGCTGCCCTCATCTCTGCCGAGTACCCGAGCTACTGGCCCGAGACGCTGCGCGCCCTTGTAGTCCACTCGGCCGAGTGGTCGGCACAGATGCAGACCCACCTGCGCGGCGCCAGCGGCAAGCGCGCCCGCGCGAAGCTCGTCCAGCGCTATGGCTTCGGCGTGCCCAGCGCCGAGCGTGCCCTGCGGAGCGCGAACGACGCGCTCACCCTCGTCGCGCAGAACAGCATCCGCCCGTTCGCCAAGGGCAAGATGCGCGAGCTGCACTTCTTCGACCTGCCCTGGCCGCGCGACGTGCTCGCGGAGCTCGGCGCGGCGCCGGTGCGCCTGCGCATCACGCTCTCATACTTCATCGAGCCGAACCCCGGCCGGCGCGGCTGGAAGAAGCGCCATCGCTACGCCTCGCACGGCTTGCGCTTCGACGTGAAGGGGCCGACGGAGTCGCTCGAGGAGTTCCGCAAGCGCCTCAACAAGAAGGCGCTCGAAGAGGACGAGGACAAGCCCGCCACGGGCGGCGACTCGTCGGAGTGGTACCTCGGCGAGCAGGCCCGCAACCGAGGCTCGCTCCACTCGGACATCCTCTCCTGCAACGCCGCCGACCTCGCCGAGCGCGGGGGCATGGCCGTGTACCCGGTGAGCGGCTGGTGGAAGGACCAGCCGAAGCGCGACCGCAGCGACCTGGGTGCGCGGTACGCCCTCGTCGTGTCCATCGAGACGCCGGGCGTCGAGACGGACATCTGGACGCCGGTCGCCCAGCAGGTCGGCCTGCCCATCGCCATCGAGCCGTAGTCCCGCCGCCGTCGTCGGACATTTCGAGCAGGGGCGCGCAGCTTGAGCTCACCCCATCCGCGCCCGTACTCTGGAAACGGCTGGAAGGCTGCTCCCTTCTGCCCCACGGAGCCAACCCGGATGAGCGACGAGATTCTGACGGTCCTGGAGGTCGCAGCCTTGCTCAAGGTCGCGGACAAGACCGTCTACACGATGGCGCAGAAGGGGAAATTCCGGCCTTCAAGGTGCGCGGTCAGTGGCGATTCCGGCGGGTCGACATCCACGCGTGGATCCTGGCCCAGACCACCGCAGCACGGCGACAGGGGGACGGCGATGCGTAGTTATCTCGCTCCACACTCGAGCCGCGAGCTCTTCACCCTCGTTTGTGCGCCGAACTGGCGCCACTCTTCGGAGTCCTTTGATCATGGATCAGGCCACGCACAACAAGATCGTCTCATTCATCTGGAGCATCGCCGACGATGTCCTTCATGATGTCTTCGATAGCAGCAAGTACGGTGACATCATCCTGCCTATGTGCGTCCTCCGTCGCCTCGACGCCGTACTCGAGCCTACGAAGAAGAAAGTCCTCGAAACGAAGGCGATGCTCGATCGGGCACGCATCACCGAGCAGCACGCGGCGCTCTGCTCAGCCTCCCGGCAAGCGTTCTACAATACTTCGAAGTTCAGCCTTCGCGACCTGAAGTCGCGCGGGAACCAGCAGCAGCTCAAGGCCGACTTCGAAGACTACCTCGATGGCTTCTCGGAGAATACGCAGGACATCATCAGGAACTTTGACTTCAGACATGCACTGGGGCGTCTCTCCAAGAACGATGCACTCGGCAGTTTGGTCGAGAAGTTCCTCGACCCTGGGTGCGGCCACTCCAGCCCTTTAAAGGTCGTAAGTAGTTGGTGTTGCTGCGGGATTTCGACTCTATTGTGCGGGTCCTGAGAATCTGCCATGGATCTGGCCTCTCCTGGGCGCGTCCAAACCGGGGCGCCCGTCGAAAGGCCAACGCATGATTCTTGGCAAGGTGTTCGCTCCGTTCATTGAACAGAGCCCGATTAGCGTGATGGCGCGTGGGACACTCGAGCATGCGCTGCGCTCCGAAGATGTTGATGCCGTGTTTGGCGCGAGCGCTGAAACGCAATACACGCGGACGCTGCTGTTCTCCACAGTCGTCGACTTGATGAGCCTCGTGGTTCACCGCATCCGGCCGTCGCTTCACGCCGCCTATCAAGCCAATCGGCGCCGAATTGAGGTCTCGGTACAGTCGCTGTACAACAAGGTCGACGGAATCGAGCCGGGGGTCGGTGCGGCATTGGTCAAGCACGTCGCCGGTCGCACTGTTCCGTTGATTGAAAGCATGAAGGCATCGCTTCCGGAACTCCTTCCAGGGTATCGAGCTCGGATCCTCGACGGGAATCACCTGGCGGCCACGGAGCATCGGATTTCCGAGCTGCGCAAGACCGCAGCGGGCCCGCTGCCAGGGTTTGCATTGGTCGTGCTGGATCCGCGCCTCCTGCAAGTAACCGATGTGATCCCTTGCGAGGATGGCCACGCCCAGGAGCGCTCGCTCACTGAAGCGGTGTTGGCGAAGGTCGCGCCGAGGGACGTGTGGATCGCTGACCGCAACTTCTGCACCTGCGCCCTGCTCTTCGGCATCGCCCGTCGAGAGGGGCTCTTCATCGTCAGGCACCACCGCATCAATGTGCCGTGGAAACCGATCGGCCGTCTTCGTCGCTGCGGCACCATCGACGGCGCCGAGGTTTGGGAACAGGAGGTGAAGCTGAGGGATGACACCGGGAACTCGCTCCTCGCCCGCCGTATTACCCTGAAGCTTCAGAAGGCGACGCGTGATGGCGACCGGGAACTTCACATCCTGACGAATCTCCCACCAGATACTCTCGGCACAACCGTCGGCGCTGTCTACCGAAAGCGGTGGGGCATCGAGTTGGCATTTCAGGAGCTGGAGGCAACCCTGGAAGGCGAGCTCAATACGTTGGGCTATCCGAAGGCAGCGCTCTTCGCGTTCTGTGTGGCCTTGGTCGCCTACAACGTTCTCTCGGTCATCAAGGCCGCCTTGCGCGCCGAGCACGGAGCCGAAAAAATCCAAGAAGAGGTATCGGCCTATTACCTGGCCGACGAAATCGCCGGCACCCGGCGAGGCATGGAGATCGCGATCCCGCCCAAAGCGTGGCGAGTATTCCAGGCAGCCCCAACCAGCGAGGTCGCCAAGGTGCTTGTCGACCTCGCTGGAGAAGTTGACTTGCTGAAGTTCCGTCGACATCCACGTGGTCCAAAGAAGCCGCGGCAACCGAGAACCTTCAACCGAAGACACCCTCATGTTTCCACTGCTCGCTTGCTAGCATTGCGGAAAACAAAGAGAAAGAACGCACCTTGAAAGGGCTGGTGCGGCCACTCCAGAGTGCGGGGATTCCCCTGTCACTACGCGGACATGGCCGCTACGGGGATAGTCGAATGGGGTCAACTTGGGGTACCTATTGCCTTGCGAGAAGCATAGGTGCCACCCAAGGAGACCCCGATGTCGATGAAAGCATGTCCGAGCGGCGAGGCCAAGTCCCTGATCCAGACGGTGAGCGCGGACTCGTTTGCGGCCTCGAGAGCGCAGCTCGAACAGATTGTGGTCAAGCTCGAGGGGCCTGACTTCCAGGACGCGACCCATAGCGTTCTCGAGAGCTGGCTCGAGGTCGAGGGCCGGGATCTTATACGTCGGCTGATGCAGGACCACTTGGCATTGCGAGCGGCGAGGGAGCCCAAGCGGCCGGCAGTTGTCGGCAGCGAGGGGACCTCGCGCAAGGAGGCGGTCGAGGGCGAGACGCGGCAGCTCGACACGATCTTCGGCGGCGTTGACGTCAAGCGATTCGCCTACCGCGCACCGCGCAAGGGGGTGGGCAACCTGATGCCCCTCGATCTCGAGCTGAACCTGCCCGCGGGGCAATTCTCGTTCGGGCTGCAGCGGCGGGCGGCAACAGAGATCGCCAGGTCCTCGTTCGAGAGCACGCGCGAGACGATCGAGCAGCAGACCGGCGTTGTGATGAGCAAAGGGCAGCTCGAGGAAATGGTCTCGGAGATGGCCGCGGACTTCGACCTGTTCTATTGCTTGGGCAGCAAGCAGGCCGAGGCGGGTCTGGCGGCTGTCTTCGGGCCGGAAGACGGAATCAAGTCGCCCGCAGGACTCGACCGCTCGAAGCTCTTGATCATCACCACGGATGGCAAAGGCGTCCGAAGTCGGCACTAAGTGCGTACGAAGCTCAGGTTCTCGAACTTTCAAAGCTCATGGTTCCCCCCAGGTCGAACGGACCGTACCAAGGCGCCACAGAGGCTCGCGAACTTGGCGCCCACCCCCGGCGCACGCCCGCCGCGCTGCTACGCCGCTCAGGGAGCTGCGACGCCACCGCGCTCCGCCACCAGACTCCTGATCAGGCCCCTGCCCTCAACTCGGAAAACCACCGCGGGTGGATCGCGGACCGGTGCGGGAAACAACAGTCCTTAACGCGCCGGAGTGCGCGGAGCGCCAAGTGGACGACTGGGCAGAGGTTGGCTGCAGGTGGTGGTTCCAGACCGCGACCACGCTCCAAATCGGCTCGCGAGCGGGACCGGCTTCGTCAGGAGGTCCTCGAGCATTTGGGCTGGCGTCTCCACCGCGTGTGGTCCACGGATTGGTTCAGAAATCCTGAGCGAGAATTCGAGCTTCTTCTTGAGAAGATGGATGCATTGCGGCGTGCCGACGCGACGGTAGGTGGGGTTGAGCGAAGGCGATTCGAACCGCATTTCCGCCTGGTCTCCGGGAGAGCTTCAGAGCCGCGAAAGCTCATCGCGCTGGCTGAATGATCACGGCCGAATTCCCGCGAACCGCGGGCCGGCAACTCTGCCAAGGATGGCGCGGTGTCGAACGCCCGGGCTCGCGATGCCCGAGGCGTCGTCATCGCCGGCTCAAAGATTCGTGCCGAAATCCCCAAGCGAGATGGACGGCCCGAAGATGAAGGCCACCGGCCTCCCGCCGCTGCCGGTGCGACCCGGCGCCCACTCGAGCCACGCGTGGATTCCGATGGCGGCCTGGCCTGCCTGCTGCGCGTTGAGCAGGGGCACGGTGATGCCGGGCCCCAGGACCATGGAGAGCGCCGCCTTGCCCGACAGGTCGGTGCCGAGCAGGCCGACCTCGAGGTCCAGCGGAAACTCGTGGCCCTCCTTGTCGAGGAGCGCGAGGCGGGCGACGACGCCCGCGCTGAACTGCAGCACGCCGCCGCCGGTGCCGCCGCCCATCGTGACGCGGTAGAGGCCGGTGGGCACGGTCGCCGACCCGTAGAGGCGCAGGCGCCCGTCGCCGAAGACCATCTGGTAGCGGCGCGACGGGAGCCCCGACGTGCCGCCGCTGGCGACGTAGAAGCCGGGCTCGTCGTCGTGGGCGATCTGCACGATGACGTGATCGTAGGGGCGCATGCTCGCGCCCTGCCCCACCCAGAGCGCGTCGGTGGTGGCGGACGACGACAGGACGAGCACCCGCGAGAAGCCGCCGTCGCGCGCCGCGCCGGAGGGGCTGGTGATGGACACGCTCACCCGGATGCGCTGCGCGCCGTCCTCGGGCGACAGCACCTCGCGCGCGATGCGCAGCCGGCAGCTGTCGCGCGACGCGAAGGGCAGCGAGTTGAGGACGCCCGCCTTGATCTCCCGCTCCAGGCCCTGCGAGTCGCGGCAGAGCATGGTGAAGAGCTTGCCGGTGCGCGCGTCGTCGGTGGAGAGCGAGGCGGGCACGTTCACCGGCCGCACGGCGAAGTGCACGTCGCTCTCGAAAGTGGCGAGCGGCCCGGCGAGAGGCGAGCCCGGCGGCCGGTAGGCGAAGACCAGGGGGATCTCGCCGACCGTGCGCGTCTGACCGCGGATGAAGGTCGCCGCGCCCTCGTGCCGCACCGTGTAGAACCCGGGCAGCGAGACGGGGGTGATGTCGGGCGACACCTTGCGGTCGGGGCTCGCCCACTCGATGCGCACGTCGCGGTTGGTGGGAATGACGCCGAGCTCGCCGATGGCTGGGTCGACGAGCGAGACCTGCAGCGGCGCGTAGCGGGCGCGCACGTCGATGCGGGCCGAGCCCACGATGGCCCGGGTAGAGGCGCGCACGAGGCGCAGCTCGAGGCTGTCGACGCCGCGGGGGACGTGGCCGAGGCGCACGTCGGCCCGCTTGGCGTCGCTGGCGAAGCGCTCGATGAAGGCCGCGGAGGGGGGCGAGGTCTCGGCGGCGAGGTCGCTGAGGTCGGTGGGGCAGCGGTCGCCGAGCGCCACGGGAAGCAGGTGGTCCTCGGTGCCGGCCAGCACAGCGGGCGACAGCGGCCGAAGCTGGCAGTGGGCCACGGGCAGGGTGACGCTCGCGGTGGTGACGAGCCCGTCCGCCTGCTGAACGGCGAAGCCTAAGCGCAGCCGCGCGTTGACGGTGACCGCGTCGCCGCCCGCCGGCGGCACGACGACGACGCTCGCGCCGTCGTCGGCGAGCCAGCACGACGCCGGCCGGCAGCTCACGGAGGCGACGGCGTCGGGGAGGGCCAGAGGGAGCGAGGTCTGCTCGCGCCAGGCCTCGACGGAGCTCGCTCGGACAATCGGGGCGTCGAGGATCATGCGCTGCACGGGCACGCGTAGGTCTTCGACGGGGACCTTGGCCCCCGCGCGCGCCCAGAGCTCGGGCGCGGCGGCGCCCGCGGGCGGCGGGAAGCCCGGCGGCAGCCGGAGCACCTCGAGGGGGAGCCGAGGCAGCGCGCCGCGCGCGAGGTCGACCGGGACGTTGACGCTGCAGGGCTCGCCTGGGCCGCAGGACTCGGCCGTCCAGGGCTGCGAGCCGAAGCGCCACCACACCGCCGCGCCCGCGAGCGGACCGCCCTTCAGCTCGAGCCGGCCCTCGTCGACGAAGAGGCGCGCCGCCGTGCCGCCGCGCGGGACGGCAGGCACGATGGAGAGCTCGAGCCGGCTCGGCGCGGCGCAGTCGCCGGCCGACAGCACGGCCCGGGTGCCGGGCGCGTCGGGCGCGACCACCCGGCCGCCGGCGATGGCGACGCGGTCGTCGCCGCTCACCCCGCACAGGCGGCGGCCGAGGTCGCTCGAGGCCCCGGCCTCGATGGCGAGAGAGGTGAGCGCGTCGGCGGCGCGGTCGTCGGCCTTTGGAGCGTCGGCGCCAGCCGCGAACCACGCAGTCAGCGCGGCCGTGAGCAGGGCAGAGGTCATGGGCGGCAGTGCTCCCGAGCAAAGGTGCCCTTGCGCGGTCGGAATCGCACCGCGCGGGCGGCGCAACTTCCGGGCGCCGCGGCTCGGGATCTCGCACAGGTGACGTCGGACGTCCACTTGTTGCGGCCGCTCGGCCTCGACGGCGCCGGCGGGGTCGTGCTCCCGTCGGGGCGAGGGGCGGGCTCGGCGGCCGGCCTCGTCCCCGGCATCGCGCGCGCGATGCCGGTCGACCGCCTCCTCGATGCGCGCCTCGTCGATGGATCCGTGGATGAAGGCAAGCCCTGCCACGCGCTGCCGGGCTCCGCATCGGCCGGGGCCCCCGCTCGACGTCGGCCATTCTCGCGCGCCCGGGCGACCGAAGGCTTGGGCGTCCTTGCGAGCCGAAGGAAGAGCCGCGAGGCCTCGAGTCGCGGCGCCCCTCCTCGCGCGCGGGCGCGGGGAGGGGCTCGAAGGCTTCAGCTTGCGCTCACTTCCCCCAGCCGTCCTTCACCGCGGCCTGGGCGGCCTTGTACGGGAACTTCGCCATCAGCTTGTCGAGCGAAAGCTTCGGGTCGCCCTCGCGCATCGCGTGCTGCAGGACCACCGAGGCCCAGTAGTCGCTCGCGTACTCGGTGCCCTGGAGCGTGGCGGGGACGCCTTTGGCGTTCACCCGATGGCAGGCCGCGCAGGTCACCGGGCCGTCGTATTTGCCGTCCGGGCTGAATTGCATGGCCTGCTCGTGGGTGGTGGTGTCGACGCTCTTGTCCTTTCCGTCGAACCGGACCGGGTAGAGCCCGTGGATAGACTGGTGGCAGGACTGGCAGGCGATGGAGCCGTGGGCCTTGGAATAGCGGTAGAGCGAGTACTTGCTCGGCTGGTCGATGGGGAAGTAGCCGCCGCCCAGGCTCTCGACGAACGGCGCAGCGTGGCAGTCGGCGCAGTGGGGCTCGGCGGCGGCGAGCCACCAGTCCTTGCCGCCCGACGCGGCGTCGTACGGGACGGGGTCGCCCTCCTTCGCGTTCCAGGCGAGGAGCTTGAGCTTGCCCGCGGCGTCCTTCCCGGCCCGCACCAGAGTCGCGCCCTTGTGACTGCCGTAGTAGCTGCCCAAAGGGTCGCCCGGGGCGCCGACGACGGGGTCGGCGAAGCGCTCCTGGAAGGCCTTGGCGTCGCCGCCGGCCACTGCCTGGATGACCTCCGCGAGCGGCTTGTTCCGCAGCGTCGAGCCCTCCTGGGTGGCGGGGCTCGCCAGGTCGTCGGCCGCGTAGAGCGCCTGCGAGAGCGGGCTGTGGCAATTGGTGCAGTAGAGCCCGCGCATCTCCTTCACGCCCTTGCGGTTCTCGTCCTTGCGGCTCACCTCGTCGAGGTACCACTTGCCCACCGAGTTCAAGAAGAAGGGCGGCTTGGCGGCGGGGTTGGTGTGGGCGTCGCGGCGCAGGTAGCAGCCGCCGCCGGCGACCCGCACGTCCTTGTCCGAGAAGCGCGGCTCGCCCTCCGAGTCGGTCACCGCGCCCGCGTTCTTGCCCGGCTCGTTGAGCCCCTCCGGCTGCCAGTGCGTCGGGTGGCAGGCCTGGCAGCTCTGGGTGCGGCCCGCCTTGTCGGGCATGGCGGCGAACTGCAGGTGCTTGGCGTGGATGGACTCGGTCAGCGGCTTGGCCTTCACCGCCGTGTAGCCGGTGGCGCCGGGCCGCGGCGACTGGAGGTTGCCGGAGACGTTGTCGGCGTGGCAGTCGGCGCAGTTCACCGGGCCGACCGCGCCGAGCCGGTTGGTGGATGCGCCTGGGTGATAGCTCTTGAGGAAGCTCGTCTTCTCGTGCTTGTCGTGCAGCTCGAGGATGGCGATGGCCGCCTGCGACTGGCGCTTCATGAAGTCGGACATGTCCGGGGCGCTCTTCGTCCAGTAGTCGTACTCCTGGTCGAAGATTTTGAGCCCCTCGGAGCGCGCCATGAGCGCGGCGGAGCCCTCGGCGGAGTGGCAGGTGTAGCAATTGGGGATGTCCACCGGGTTCGTGCCGAAGAACTCGACCGGCTTTCCGCCGGCGAGGACGGGTTTGCCTTCCTTGTCGGTGATGCGCACCCCGGAGACCTGGTACGGCTGGAAGTCCTTTTCAGTGACGCTGCGGATGGAGCCCCTGCGCCGGCTGTCGGTAAAGGCGGTCATGGGCAGGCCCAGCGCGTCCCAAAGGTGGGAAGCGGTGAGGGTGAGCTGCACGTTCTTCACCTCCGGGATGAGCGAGTCGGTGAAGACCTTGTTGCTCCCCGTCGGCCCGGAGTAGGCGAGCTTCCCGCCGGCCATCCCCTGTCCGGTGGGGCCGGAATCCACCGGCACCTGGATCTGGCTGCCGACGTGGAGTCGCTTGGCCTCGGTCCAGTCGGCGGGCACCGTGCCCTCGAGGTCCTTGTAGATGAACAGGTGGGTCCAGACGTAATTGGCCAGATTGTCGCCCGGCTCGTTCATCCGGCCGTTGCCGTTGACGTCCTTGGCGACGCCCCAGTAGCGCATCTTGTTGCCTTCGCTGTAGGTGTTGTCGCGGGTGAAGTAGGTGAGCGAGACGCCGTCGTCCGGCGCGAGCAGCCGAGGGGGGCCCTTGCCGCCCTCGGTCCTCACCGCTTGCGCTTGGATGCTGTTGTACGGGGGAATGACGCAGCAATAGCTGATCTCGAAGCCCACGCAGTGCATTCCCAGCTCGTAGTTCACGAATACGGCGTAGGGATCCTTCGGGTCGAAGACCGGGCCTCCCTTGCCGCCGGCGTCGGCGGCCTTCCTCAGGGAGCTGGTGGAGAACGGCGGCGACGGGTCGTACGGCGCCCGCTCGCCCGCGCTCGCCGGGAGTGCGGAGCTGAACGCCAACGTCGCGATGGCCCAACGGTGGTGGCCTCTCATGGGAGCTCCTCGAGCAGCGCTCTCGGGGTCGGCAAGCAACGTGACGCGAAGCGCGCTCGTCAAACGGGAATGGGGATGAGGTCGCCCCGTCGGCGAGGATTTAGGCGACCTTATCGCATCTAACG
Organism: uncultured delta proteobacterium; assembly: GCA_963772225.1. GTDB lineage: Bacteria > Myxococcota > Myxococcia > Myxococcales > UBA5297 > CAVYWD01. Next base: position 307,901 of record CAVYWD010000005.1, read on the forward strand.
CACATCCTAATGACGCGCCACTGGAATGATGTTCGCCACGCCGCGGCAAATGGTATGCGACGCACCCATGAAGAATTTGAAGTGCGCAATAAAGAGAAACGGCATTGACCCGCCCGTGGCGGCAAAGATTTCGCGTTGCCGCGTCTCTAATGTGAAAGAAGTGGCCCGGTCCCGAAAGGCGCGGACGGGCGACGCGAGGGCTTCGTCTGCAGCGAAGCTGCAGGCGGGCGATGGGCGCAAGGGGCCGTCGCGAGCTGCGGCGCGCGCGAGCAGCCTCGCCCCGTCGGGCCGGCCTTCTCACGCGGCTTCGACTCCTCGCCGTGCGCTCCCCGTCCGCCCAAGCCGGCCACGGCTCCGGCCGGCGCCGGAACCCTGGCCGGCTCGCGCGTCTCGGGACTCCAGCGGGTACCAAGCGCCTGAAGTTCGTTCTGGGATGGATAGCCTGCCCGTTCAGCCTGAGCGGAGGCCGAAGTCGAAGGCCTTCGCCAAGCCCGGGATGAACGGGTGGGAGATCCCGGAAGGAACTTGGGTCGGGCGGTACTAGGCCTTGAGCTCGATCTCCACGCCGGGGAGCTGGGGCGCCTGCTCCCGCGAGCCGAAGAGCCATTGGAGCAGGTCGCGGTAGAAGCCGAAGAGGGGCACCGCCTCGGCCACCTCGTCGCGCAGCCCCTCGCGGCGCGCCTTGAAGCCGGCGTGGCTCTCGCGCGTCAGGCGCTCGCGCTCGCGCAAGTAGTTGCCCAGGGCCTGGACTTGGATCTCGAAGATCTGCCCGCGCCAGCGGACCACCGACTTCACCGCCGACCACCCGCTCTTCTTCTGCTCGTCCGAGCCCAGGTAGTCCTTCACCTCGATGATCTGGAGTCGCTTGTTCTCGGGCAAAGGCTCGATGCCTACCTCGGCCAAGAGGCCGTCGTTGAACTCCAGCTCGACCAGCTGGCGCTGCAGCGCCTCGACGCGCTTGCGGGTGTCGGCCACCACCTTGATGCCGAAGACGTCCTTGACGTACTTGGAAAGCTTGCGCAGCTTCTTGTCCCGCTTGACCAGCGCGTCCAGGTCGAAGAGCTCGTCCACGACCTTGTTCCAGATCTCCTCTTCGGCCTTGATTCGGCTCGTCACCTTGACGATGCCGTGGGGCCGCGTGGCGAAGGGCTGGTACTCCAAAAAGTTCGCCACCAGCCGAGCGCGCCGGAAGTCTTGGCCGTCCCACCACCGCAGCTTGGAGACCTGGCGGTTCCCCAAGTCGAGGTCGGTGAACAGGTCCAGCTCACCCGCCGAGAGGACCTGCGAAAGGACGAGCCGCTCGCGGGTCGCCTCCACCTCGGCCACCACCACGCTCTCCAGCTCGTAGCGGCCGCGCAGGTAGAACTCGCACAGCAGGGACGAGAGCCGGTGGAGGCGGCGCTCTCCCAGGCGGACCATGCGGTCGAACGCCTGGCGCACCTCGTCCAGCGCCGCGCGCGAGAAGCTCAACCGATGAGGGCTGCCCGGCTCGGCCTGCAGCCGCGCGCGGCTGCTCGCGAGGTAGTCGACGAACCGGTGCAGCGCCGGCTCCTCGGTCACCATCCAGAGCGGCGACTGGGCAGCGGAGCTCTCGCTGCCCGGCTCGGCCGCCGCCGCGCCCCCGAAGTGCAACCCGTCGCGCTCGGTGCTCATGGCTTCCTAAACGCCTCCTCAAGGGCGGTGGGCGCGCTCCCTCACGCGAAGGCGGAGCGCGCGGACCCTAAAGGTTACGCCCGAGCGCCAGAGGTGCACAGCCTCATGGCCGCGACATGAAGGTGTCTTCAGGGGTCGCGAGGGTCGGGTCGGAGGGCCTTCGGGTCGAGGGAGGGATGAACACCACGGACTCGACGTGCATTCGGGCGAGGTTGCCGACGTCCGTGCCGTTGGGCGCGAAGACCGCGAAGAGGTCGATCTCGTTGGCGCCGGCCTCGTGGTCGGGGGTGGCCTGGGTGGAGACGAGCCCGATGTTGCTGACCCGGATGCGGTACCGCGCGCGCCCGGGGCAGGGGTCGTTCGGGTCGCTGCCCGACTGCGGGGTCGTCTGCAGCTCCTGCTCGTAGGCGTACGAGTGCGAGCCGATGAACGCGAGGTCGGTGCTCGTTGGGTCGGTGTGGCGCCGCACCTCGTCGAAGTTCGGGAACCCGTCCCGGTCGCCGTCGCGGGTCTCCTCGGCGATGAGAGGCTCGGTGCCGCTGTAGACCTCCACCAGGTCCGGCAGGCCGTCGCCGTCGGTGTCGCCCATGCAGTCCAGAGTGCCGACCAGCCGCTCCTCGCACTCGGTGAGGCCGTCGAGGTCGGCGTCCAGCGACGGGTCGCAGCCGTTGACGGTGGTGGGCGTGAGCGGGTCCGTGCCCGCCCGCACCTCGATGCCGTCCTTCAGGCCGTCGCCGTCGGTGTCCGGGTTCAGAGGGTCGGTGCCGAGCGTCAGCTCTTCCTCGTCGCTCAGGCCGTCACCGTCGGAGTCGACCAGGAGCTGGCCCGAGCGCGCGAGCGCGTTCCGGTTGAAAGCGACCACCGTCTTGAGCTCGAGCGGCGCGTCGAGGCCGGTGAGGTCGAGCCCCAGCAACGTCTGCTTCAGCAGCGCGATGTCGGCGACCAGAGGCTGGGTGCCGCCCGCGCTCGCCATGGCGGCGACCTCGGCCTGCACCTCGGAGTCGGTGGTCGAGTCGAGGCGCACGTAGATGGGCTGCACGGTCACCTGGCCGACGCTGTATTGCTGCTCGAGCGCGCGCACCGTCTGGACGGCGAGGCCGGCCTTGCAGGCGGCGCAGCTGGCGGCGGTGTGGCAGGAGTCGCCCACGGGGCACTGGCTGGAGAGGTCGGCCGACGAGAGGAGCAGCACCACCGAGTAGCGGGTCCGCGCCCGCTCACCCGGGCACTGGTTGAGCATCTCTCCGGAGACCAGCGACTCGGCCAGCGAGAGCGCGTTCGGCAGCGAGAGCGGAGGAGGCTGGTTGAACGACGTGTACCGCACCTGCGCCAGCGACAGGTCGGCGCGGTCCCCGAAGGCGCTGGACATGAGGTTGAGGGCGTAGGAGTTGTACCCGGCCAATCCCCACCGGATGAACGTCGCGGTGCCGTAGCGATCGGCCGTGGCGCCGATGGCGTCGGAGAGACTGGCGCGGTCCCCCGGCAGCACGCCCCCGATGCCCGAGCCGCAGCCGGTGTCGCTGGAGGAGCTGGCGCCGCAGCCGCCCTGGGCGACGAACAGGACGCGCGACGGGTAATAGCGCCCGGTGGCGAGAGGGGCGCAGACCACGCCTTCCAGCGCCGCCCGGTCCGGCAGATTGGCGCCGGCCCCCGCGGCCGAGTAAAGGCTTGCGTCGGTGCAGCCCGCCGCGAGGGACGCAAATGGAATGAATAATAGCCACAATGTGGGTTTCGGGAGCAGGCTCACGGCTCATGAACTTAGCGCAATGAGGCGGTCGACCGAAAGTGAGTATGAGCGTTTGACAGGGGAGGAGCCATTTGGCTTAACTCGACCCGTCGGCAACGAAGCGAACCAGAGTGAGGTCTCGATGCCCCGCGCAGCCTATTGCATGAGCCTCGCGCTGGCCTTCGGGCTCGCCGCGCCCGTCCGCGCCGCGCCGCGCGCCAAGGCCGCAGTCTTCGACGGAGCACCCTCGGCGCGAGGGGCCTCCCGGAAGCCAGCGCCAAAGGCCGCCGTCGAAGGCGCGGTCGAGCACCCGGCCCGGCCCGCGTCCGAAAAGGCCGCGCCCAAAGAAGAGGTCACCTCGGTCGCCCCGCGCGGCCCCACGCGGATCGACTTCGACGACCGGCTCATCCAAGGACAGACCAACAAATCGGGCGCGGTGTACCTTTTTGATCGGAAAGAGCTGTCGGTGCGCAGCATGGTTCAACAGCGGACATCGTTTCGAGACCAGATCGTCCGCGACATCTTGGCCGAGTGATCCTTCGTGGATTCGCCAGTCTTACAGATCGTCATCTTCCGCGACGGAACCCCGGTCGGCACCGAGGTCTTTCTGCCCGGCGAGTACACCGTCGGCAGCGACGATGGGTGCGAGCTGGTGCTGTCCGACGCGAGGGTGGCCCCCGCCCAAGCGCAGCTGAGCTTTCGCGAAGGCAGAATTCGCTTGAGCGACCTCGGCGGCCCGGGCGGCGTGACGGTGAACGGCCAGCGTCTGGCCAACGGCGAGCTGCGCAGCCGGGACGACGTCGCCATCGGCCCCTTTCTCCTCAAGTTCCGCGTCGTGGGCTCCAAGCGCCCTGCGGCGCCGAGCGAGCCCCCCGCGGGGCCGGTTCCGGTCCCGCCCGCGGCCCCCGTGCGGCCGGCGCATCCCTCGCGCGCGGGCGCCGCCGCCTCGGCCCCGACGCTCACCTCGCCTCCCGTGGCGCAACCCGCGAGCGCGCTCCCGCGGAAGGCCGTGGCCGCTGACGCAGTCGCCCTGGCGGTCGCCCCGCAGCCCTCCGCCAATCGCCTCGAAAGCGGCGTGCGCCCGAGCACGGACTTCGACGTCACCTCCAACGTCGCTGTGCCGGCGAGCCTCCTGAAGGCCGCCTCGCTCGCGGCCCAGCTCGGCCGCGCCCCGCCAGCTCCAGCTCCGGCTCCGGCGGAGAGACCGAAGGCGCCGCAGCGCCTAACCGTGGCCCCGGCGCCGCCCGACCCTCCGCGTTCCGAGCCGCCCCAGAAGGCCGGCCCGCTGCCGTCGAACCCCTCCCTTCGCATCCGGGTCTTCTGGGGCCGGTCGATGGTCGGCATCTACGGTTTTCCCTTCGGCCGCAAGGTGATGGCCGGGGCGCGCGACGGCGTCGACGTCCCTCTCTACGGCGTCACCCTTCCAAAGAGGCAATTCGCGTTCGCTCGGGTCAAGGACGGCAAATGGGCGGTCCGCGTGCCTCCCGGGCTCACCGCCTATCGCTTCGAGAAGAGCGGCTGGAAGCCGGCAACCGGCGAGCCCGACGGCAGGGACGAGGCCTCGCTCCTCTCGCTGGACCTCGGCGAGGTCGTCCGGATGGGCGACGCGCGCCACTCCATCGAGGTCCGCACCGACCGGATCGCCGGCCTCCCCAAGGCCACCTTGCGCGAGTCGGTGGACCCGCAGCTCGGCATCCCGTTCGGCATCTTCTCGGTCCTGGCCATCGCCGCGATGATCGCCATGCCGCAGCTCCGGCGGGACCAGCCCGACTTCACGCCCAAGCAGCTCGCCCCGGTGCGCGCGTTGCTCAAGCCGCCCGAGAAGAAGAAGCCGCCCGAAGAGGCGAAGAAGCCGGAGGAGAAAAAGGTCGAGGAAAAGAAGCCCGAGGAGAAGGTGGCCAAGGTCGAGAAGGCCCCCGACTCGCCCAAGCCGCGCCAGCAGGCCGCGGCCAACGTCAAGCAGGCCATGAAAGCGGTGGAGAAGACCGCGGTAGCCGTGCAGGCCGTGGAGAGCCTCCTCAAGGCCACCAGCAAGCTCGCCGGCGGGCCCAAGGGCTACGGCGACAAGGGCATGGGCTACAAAATTTCGCCGCTCATCGGCAAGCCGCCCATCGCGCAGGCGGGCATCGGGTTCGGGCCCGGGCTGGGCGGGTTCGGCGCGCAAACCGTCGGCATCGGCGCCATGCGCGGCATGGGCAACGGCGAGGGCGGCGGCATCGGGGCCTTCGCCTCCGGCGGCGTGGGCCACGGCAAGGTGGGCGGCGCGGTGATCTCCGCGCCCTCGCGCAAGGCCGAGGTCCGCGGGCAGCTCGACCGCGAGCTCATCGCCAAGGTCATCAACGAGCACATGGGCGAGATCCGCGGTTGCTACGAGCGGGCGCTCCTCAAGGAGGCGGGGCTCGCCGGCAAGCTGGTCCTCGAGTGGACCATCGAGCCCACCGGCATCGTCTCCGACATCCGCGTGAAGAACGTCACTCTGCGGGGACCGGAGGTCCCCAACTGCATCATCGGAAGCCTGAGGGGCTGGGCGTTCCCCAAGCCCAAGGGCGGCAAGGTCGTGGTCAGCTACCCGTTCCTCTTCAACAGCGTCGGCTTCTAGCGCGCATTGTCACGGGTGCGGCCGTTCAGCCTGCGCTTCGACAAGGGCCGGCGGCCGCGGAGTTCTTCGAATTTCGGATGTCCCAGCGCCCCGGCGGCGCTGACGTGGGCTGGAGCGACAAGGCCCTCGCGGCGCCGCAAGAGAAGGGGCAGAGAGGTGCGCGTGAATACAGGTGCCCTGCCGAAGCTCATTCTGTGCGCGGCGCTCGCCGCGTCCGTCCCCATAGAGGCGCGCGCCGATGACACCGCCGAGGAGCCGGGCCGGCTCGCCGCGGTGCAGAAGCGCAAGTACCGGCTCGACCACGAGCTCTATGCCGCCGCGGGGCTCTTGCCGCTCGACTCCTTCTACAAGGGCATTGGCCCCATCGCGAGCTACACCTGGCACATGAGCGACGTCTGGGGCTGGGAGGTCGTCCGCGGCCAGTACACCTTCCCCGTCGAGACCAGCCTGCGCACCCAGCTCATCCAGGACTTCCACGTCAAGCCCACCGAGTTCGAGGAGGCGCAGTACCTGCTGTCCACGTCGGCGCTCTGGACGCCGCTCTACGGCAAGCTGGCCATGTTCAACGAGCGGGTCGTCCACGCGGAGATGTACGGCATCGTCGGGGCCACGGTGGCCCGCTTCTCGAAGGGGACCTTCAAGCCCGGTCCGCAGGTGGGCCTGGGGCTCCGATTCTTCCTCTCCCCAGCGGTCTCCCTGAGGGTCGAGGGGCGCTATCACTATCTGTTCGCGAACACCTCGACTCAAATCGTCGACCTGGCGGCAGGGTTGGCCTTCAACCTGGGCGGCACCGAATAACCATGACCGCCAAGACCTTGGGCGCCCTGAGCGCCATTATCGCCGCGAGCCTCTGGGCCGCGAGCGCCGGCGCCGCGGCGAAGCCCCCGGACGCCAAAGACGCGAAGGCGGCGGCCAAATCGGACGGCAAGCCCGCGGACGCCAGGCCCGCGGAGGCCAAGCCCGGCCTCGCCAAACCCGAGGACGCGCCCACGCCGGCCAAGCCCGAGTGGTTCGACGAGGCGCTCGCGCTGCACTATGGCGGCGCCTCCCGCGACTCGGCGCCCCGGTTCTACGCCTTCTTGCGCGGCTCGGCGCGCACCGCCGACAACTACGAGTGGGCGCAGTTCTTCCTGGCCGACGACCTGGCGCACCTGGGCTTCTCGCACGCCGCCATCGCCTACTGGGCCGACGTGGCCAAGACCCGCGCCCGCGCGGAGATCCTCCCCGAGGCCCTGGTCAAGCTGGAGCACGTCAGCTCGCAGGTGACTTACGACCAGGAGCTCGTCGAGCGCGAGGTGCTCTTCGGCACCGACTTCGGCTTCATCCCGCCCCAGGCCTTCGATTACGTGCATTTCCACAAGGGGATGATCGCCTACAAGAACGGCAACCTCCGCTGGGCGTGGAACCACTTCGACAAGCTCCACGCGGGGACGACCTACGCCGCGCGGGCGAAGCTGGTTCGCGCGGTCCACAAGATGACCGCGGAGAACGACCTGGACGGCGCCCTCGCCGACTTCGAGGCGTTGGCCAAAGAGCCCTCGGCGCCGCGCGAGGTGCGCAACGAGGCCAAGGTGAGCGCCGCGCGGCTCTACTTCGAGCGCGGCGAGTACGACAAGACGCACCAGAGCTACGACGCGGTGGATCTGCCCGAGCTCGACGCCGGGCGAGGCCAGCTCTACTTGGAAAAGGCCTGGACCTTCTACCGGCGCGGCGACGCGTCGCGCGCCATGGGCCTGCTCCTCGCCCTCGACGCGCCGTCGTTCCGAGAGCTCTTCCTGCCGGAGAAGTACATTTTGGGCGCTCTCATCTACAAGGACCGCTGCCACTACCTCCCGGCCAAGCGCGCGGCGCGCGGCTTCACGCGGCGCTACAAGGCGGCGCTCAACCTCATCCGCGACCGCGGCAACCTCAAGGACGACCCGCGGCTCTTCCGGGCCGCCCTCGAGCAGGACGAGCCCGTGCGGCGCGCCGGCCAGTTCGTCGACGTCCTGCAAAAGGAGCGAGACCTCATCGACGAGTACGCGAGCCGCTTCGACCAGAGCGGGCTCACGCGGGCGCTGCGCCAGCTCTACGACCGCGAGCTCGCCGAGGCGACGCGGCAGCGCGAGGTGCTGCTCCGGAGCGCGCTGCAGGCCGCCGCCGACCGGCTCCTGCGCGACGAGGAGCAGGTCCGGCTGCTCGACTACGAGATCGGCCTCGACCTCTACAAGCGCGTCAAGAAGGGCTTGGCGAACACGCGGCCGGCGGTGAAGGACGAGCCGGTCGTCGCGGCGGACGTCGCCTACGCGTTCGACGGCGAGTACTGGAACGACGAGCTCAAGGACTACCGCCTCTTCCTGCCCAGCCGCTGCGCCGCGGTGGAGGCCGACCGATGAAGCTTCGGACCCCCATTCTCCTTCGACTGGCCTTCTGCGGCCTGGCCGCGGCGGGCTGCGCCCATGCGCCCGAGGGCCCGCAGCAGTACAAGCTCTCCAACAAGCAGACCGAGCGCGCCGAGCTCATCAACAAGCTCAAGCGCGACCTCATCAAGGTCGATAGGTCCATCGGCGTCACCGAGAAGCTCATCGGCCAGAGCCGGTCGGCGCCCTACCTGCCCGACCTGGTCTTCCGGCTGGCCGAGCTCTACGTGGAGAAGAGCCGGTACCGATTCCACCTGGAGGCCGAGCTCAACCAGGAGGCGCAGAAGCGCGGCTCGCTGGTCGTGCCCGACGTGGCGCTGCTGAAGCAGAAGGCCATCAGCCTCTACGAGCGCGTCCTCAAGGAGTTCCCGGACTACGGCGACGCCGACAAGGTCCGCTTCTTCATCGCCCACGAGTACCGCGAGCTCGGCCAGTACGACAAAGCCATCAAGGCCTACCAGGAGGTCGTCGACAAGCACCCCAAGAGCCCGCTCATGCCCGAGGCGCTGCTCATCATCGCCGACTACTGGTTCGACAAGAGCGACCTGGACAAGGCCGAGGGCTTCTACCTCAAGGTGCTGGAGGCGCCGCCGTCCGCCGCCCACGACCTGGCGCGCTACAAGCTGGGCTGGGTGTGGATCAACCGCGGCAAGCACGGCGAGGCGGTGAAGTACTTCGAGGCCGCCGCCCGCTCCACGCCGGTCGAGGGCGCCGAGTCCAAGGCGCTGGCGGTCAAGGGCCTGGCCCTCTCCGACCTGGTCTACAGCTACACGGAGTCGCGCCCCGCCAAGGGCGCCATCGAGTACTTCGAGTCGCTCTGCGACAACTCCAGCGCCTTCGAGATGGTCCTCGAGAAGCTGGGCAACCGCTACTTCATCAAGCAGGAGCTCGACAACGCGGCCCCCGCCTACCGGCGCCTGCTCGTCATGAGCCGCGACTTCGAGCGCGACCCGGAGCGCGCCACCCGGCTCTACGAGACCATCAAGGCGAGCAAGGGCAAGGTGTTCCCCCGCGCCGACGACGTGCGCGCGCTGGTGCGCGTGGCCGCCCGCGCGCGCATCGACACCCGCATGACCGAGAAGGAGCGCTCCGAGCTCCTCGAAGACCTGGAGGTCTACTCGCGCGACCTCGCCACCACTTTGCAGATCGAGGCCCAGCGGCGCGACCCCAACGCCGCCGACTCGAAGCCGGTGGCCGCCGCCGACTCCGCCAAGAAGAAGGGCAACAGCCGGCTCACCGCCGATGAGGCCCGCGACGACCCGGCCAGCAAGGACGCCAGGGACAGCAAGGAGCAGGTTGAGGCGAAGAAGCTCTACAGCGAGGCCGCCGACTCGTACGAGGCCTACCTGGACCTGTTCCGCAACGAGAAGTACCGGCTCACCATGATGAGGAACCGCGCCGACTCGCTGTTCGGCGCCGGGCGCTTCGCCGAGGCCGGCCGCCAGTACGAGGAGGTCGCCAAGGCCAGCAAGGGCGACGCCCGCGAGGAGCCGCTCTACTCCGCGCTGGTCGGCTTCCAGCAGGCGCTGCGCAACCCCGATAAGCTCAACTACTTCGACCGGGTCGACTCGCGCTCGGGCATCCGCCAGCTCGGGTCGTTCTACGTGAAGATTTTCCCCCGGAACGAGCGCGCCCCGAAGGTGAAGTTCAACATGGCCCGCTCGCACTACGACGACGGGCAGTTCAAGGAGGCCGGCGACCTCTTCACCGCCTTCGCGGTCGACTACCCGCAAGACCCCGACGCGGTCGCCGCCGCGCACCTGGCGCTCGACGCCTACCACTCCATGAAGGACTACAAGGCGATGAACGCCGCCGGGCAGAAGCTGCTCGCGGTCTCCGCGCTGCCGGGCTCGCTCCTCTCGGAGATCAAGGGCATCGTCGCCGCCGCCAAGACCGAGGAGCTGGCCGAGGTGGTCATCGCCACCGACACCGGCGGCAAGGACACGGTCAGCCGCCTGTTCGAGATCGCCGACGACCCGGCGCGCGCCAACACCGACATCCCGGAGAAGGCGCTCTCCACCGCCTTCAGCCAAGGCGTCGCCCAGCGCGACCTCAAGGTCGTCAACGAGGCCGCCCGGAAGATCCTGGCGCGCTACCCGAGGTCGGGCGCAGCGGCCAACGCGGTGCTCACGCTGGCGCGCTTCTCCACCGAGCTCGGCGACTTCGACCAGGCCGCCGCGCACTACGAGTCGATGAGCGACAACTTCGCCGGCGACCCCAAGGCCCTGGAGGCGCTGGACACCGCCGCCACCTTGAGGCTCATGGTCGGCGACACCGCCAAAGCGGTCGCCGACTTCGACAAGGTCGCCTCCGCGACCAAGCGCGGCGAGGCCTACGCCAAGCTCGCCGAAGCCAAGGCCCAGGCCCAGGACTGGGGCGGGGCCGAGTCCGCCGCGGCGCTCGCGCTCCAGGCCGACCCGGGCTCGGTCCGCGCCGCCGCCGTGCTGGGGCAGGCGCTCCTCGAGCAGGGCAAGTCGGGCGAGGCCGAGCAGCGGCTCCTGGCCGTGGGCCGCAACCTCCAGCGCGCGGCCCAGTCCGACCCCGAGTCCATGGCCCGCGTCTACTTCCTCTGGGGCGAGGCGATGTACCGCCAGTTCCAGACCGTGGGACCCGAGGAGCTGGAGAAGAAGGCCGGCATGCTGCAGAACCTTCAGCAGGCCTACTCCAGCGCCGCGCAGATGGGCGGCGACTGGGCCATCGCCGGCATGTACCGGCTGGGCCAGGCGCTCACGCAGCTCGCCGATACGCTCGAGCGCGTGAGCGAGCCGGCGGGCCTCAAGGAGAGCGAGCGCGCGAGCTTCAAGGCGGCCCTGACCAAGCAGTCGGGCGAGCTGCGCAACGGCGCGAACGAGTCCTTCACGGCTTGCGTCAAGAAGGCGCGCGAGCTCGAGGTCCTGACCCCGTTCGCGTTGGGCTGCGTCACCCGGCGCGACGTGAACGCCAAGCTGCCCGCCCCGGCGCCCATGGCCCCCTTGGGCGCCCAGCGCCTTTCGCCCATGCGCGACGCGCTGCTCAAAAACCCGGCCGACGTGGTCGCGCTGGAGGGCCTGGGGCGCGCCTACCTCGAGTCGGGCGACCTGCGCCGCGCGCGGCTCACGTTCAGCCGAATCCTCGAGCTCGACGAGAACCGGGGCTCGGCCCACGGCGCGCTCGGCTTCGCCCTGATGAAGCTGGGCGAGCCGAACCTGGCGCGCGCCGCGCTGAAGCGGGCGCTGGACCTCGATGCCCGCGACGAGAAGGCGCACGCGAACCTCGCCGCCCTGATGTGCCGCTTCGGCGACGAGGAGGGCGCCAAGGCCGAGGTCGCCTACGTCAAGTCGGCGCCGAGCGGCCCCGACGTCGACCCGGAATGGAGCGCATGCCGACGCTGACCCGAGAACCCGGCACCTTCCGCCGAGCGGCGCGAGCCCGCGCGGGCGCGGTGCGGCTCTTCGCCGCCGCGTTCCTCGCGCTCGCGCCGGGTTGCGGAGCGAAGGACACGCTCGAGGGGAGCCTGGGCGAAATCCTGCCCATGGACTTCAAAGACGTAGAGGTGGCGGTCACCGACACCGAGGTCGTGGTCAGCTACTTTCGCCCCAACGGCCCGGGGCGCGACGTGGTGCTCAAGCTGGTGGTGAACGACGCGCCGCCGGACGTGCCCCCGGGCCAGTACCTCGACCTCTCGCCGCGGCCGGACGGAACCGCCAACGCGGTCTGTACCCGGGCGGTGGCGAACGACCCCATTCACACGCTGGCGGCGGTCCGCACCGGGGAGCTCAAGCTCAGCGCCGTGCCCGTCGTCGACCAGCCGGTCTCCGGCGAGTTCCGGGTGACGTTGGGCGAGGGCGGCGACGCGGGCCGGGGCCGAACGGCTTTCGGCACGTTCAGCGTGACCCGGGTCGTGCACGGGAGCTAGCGCAAAGAGGAGAGTCGATATGGCAGTGCCCTGCAAAGCTTCGGCGGCGACCTCCCGTCGCCGACCCGTCTTCGGGTGGGTCCCGCTCGCGCTCGCGGCGCTCTTGGGCTGTGGCCACGCCCGGGTGAGCGACCAGTCGCTCGCCGCGCTTCCGCTGGAGGCCAAGCTCGACCTCATCGAGGCCGAGAACGACCTCTTCATCGCCATCGACGCCGTCGACGAGATGTCCAACCGCGTGCTCGAGACGAAAGAGGACTACCAGAAGAGCGACGAGCGGATCCGCGAGGCGAAAGAGGCGCTCAAGCTCGCGGAGGCTTCGAGCGACGTGAATCACCGGGCCATCGCCGAGCTGTCCATCCAGGAGTCCAAGGAGCGCCGGGCGTGGCTCGACGCCTGGCTGTCGGTGCAGTGGGCGCTGCTGGACGCCGAGAAGGCCAAGCTCGAGCTGGCCAAGGCCCGCTACGAGCGGGTGCAGGCGCAAACCGTCAAGAAGGCCAACGTGGCCGGCGCCGAGAAGATCAATCTGGCTGACTTCGACCGCCGCGTGGCCGACCTGGAGGCCGACTCCAAGAAGGCCGCCGAGAGGGCTCAGAAGGAAGCCGAGACCGCCGAGAAGGTGAAGAGCACCTGGTCCGCCACCCGTCGCACGCTCGCCCAGAAGACCGGCGGCGGCCAGGGCAGCGCCTGGGTCGAGTAGCGTTCGCGGAAAAAGCCAACGAGGGCCCTGACGATGTCTCTCCCGCTTGCCATCGCCGCCGCGCTCGGGTTCGCGGCCTCGCCCGCACCCGCCGGCGGCCCGCCCGGGGAGAAGCCGGCGGCTGCCGCTCCCTCGGCGCCTCCGAAGTCGCCCGCCGCAGCCGCTCCCTCGGCGCCGCCCGCTTCGGCGCCCTCCAGCGGCGCCGCCGACGAGCGCAGCGCGGCCCTCCGCGAAGCAAAGGAGCGCGTCCGGCTCGACGCCGATGACGCCCAGGCCCGCGCGGTGCTGGGGCTGACGCTCTCGGTCCAGGGGCGTCACGCCGAGGCGGCGTCCCAGCTCAAGGAGGCGGTCCGGCTCGAGCCGTCCGCCCTCGACTTCCGGGTCGCGCTGGCCCGGACGCAGGCGGCGGCTGGGGCGCTCGACGCCGCGCGCGCGACCTACGAGGAGGCGGCCAAGGACTTTCCGAGCTCTGCCGCCCTGCTGGCGGACTTCGCGGCCTTCCTGCGCTCGCTGCAGGACGGGTCCGGCGCGGTGCAGCAGCTGGAGCAGGCGCTGGTGCTCAGGCCCGGCGACCCGCACTTCCTGTTCAACTTGGGCGAGGCTTTGGAGCGTGCGGGCAAGCCGGTCGACGCCATGGCCTCGTACCGCAAGGCGCTCGCCGCCGACCCGTCGCTGACGGTGGCGCGCATCAACCTCGGCAAGGTTTTGGGAGACCTGTCGCAGACCGACGCCGCGCTCGACGAGCTCACCCGGGCCGCGTCCGAGGCGCCGAGCGACCCCGAGGCGCACTACAACCTGGGTCTCTTGCTCTACCGACAGGGTCGGCTCGAGGCGGCCATCGCCGCCTACCGCAAGGCCATCGCGGCCGACGCGAAGCACGTCGCGGCGCACAACAACCTCGCCATCGCGCTCCTGGAGAAAGGCGACGACGCCGGGGCATTGGTCGAGCTCAAGCGCGCCCTCCAGCTCAAGCCGGACGAGGCGGACGCGCTCTTCAACCTCGGCCTGCTCCACTTCAAGCAGGGGCACAACGCCCTGGCCACGCGCGAGTTCGAGCGCGCCCTCCAGCTCCGGCCGGAGTCCATCCAGGGCCGGCTGTCGCTGGCCGACGCGTACCTGAGGCAGAAGCAGCCCAAGCGCGCGCTGGCCCTCCTGCGCGAGGTCGCCGAGCGGCGACCCAAGGACTCGCAGGTCCACCGGCTGCAGGCCGCGGCGCTCCTGGAGACGGGCGAGGTGAGCGCCGCCCTCGACGAGCTGAAGGCGGCGGTGAGCCTCTCCCCCGACGACCCCGAGATGCAGGCCGCGCTGGGCGCGGCGCTGCTCCAGACCGGCGACCTGGACGGCGCCATCGAGCAATTCCGGAAGCGCCTCAAGGCCGAGGAGCGCGCCGACGGGCAGGCGAGCGCGCTGGCGCACTTCGAGCTTGGCCAAGCGCTGGCCCAGAAGCGGGTCGCCGCGCTCGCCCAGTCCGAGCTCGAGGCGGCCATCCAGCTGGACCCGGAGCAGGAGCGCTACGCGCTGACTCTGGGGGACCTCCTGCTCGCCAAGGGTGACTGGGACGGCGCCGAGAAGGCCTATTCGTCGGCCCAGGCGAAGTTTCCGGGCAGCGGCCAGGCGTCGGCGAAGCTGGGAATCGTCGCGAGCCGCCGGGGCGACCTCGACAAGGCCATCCCCGCCCTGGAGTCGGCGCTGGGCGTGGACCCGGGCAACATCGACGCGCGGGTGGAGCTGGGCAACTGCTACTTCCACAAAGACGAGAACCCGAAGGCGATCCGCGAGCTGAAGCTGGCGCTCGCCAAGGTGCCGAGCCACGCGCTCGCGCACCAGTACCTGGGCGCGGCGCTCTACCGCGAGGGCCAGACCCAGGCGGCGCTCAAGGAGTTCGGCGAGGCCGCGAGCCTCGACCCGGCGTCGGGCGAGCCGCGCTACCTCATGGGCCAGGTGCTGGAGGCCGAAGGCAAGCGGCTGCCGGCCCTCGATGCGTACAAGGCGGCGATCGCGGCGGAGCCCAATCACCCGCACGCCAAGGCCGCGCTCGAGAAGCTTCAGGCAGTCCCGGAGAAGTAGGCCCAGGAGAGCGGCGCGGTCCTGGGCGCCCGGGTCCGAGGGGACTCACCCAATTCAGGTGGCGCATCGCCAGCGTTCGGCCGCCGGGTTTCGAGCTCGTCCCCCGACGCCACGCCAGGCTGGCGCACGCCCGATTGTCCGGCGGCCGCGTCTGCTGTAAGCAAATACAAAGGCCTCGATTTCCATGATGACCGTTGGCGCTACTTCCCAGGCGCTGCGCGCGAAGCGCCTTCTTCCGCTGCGAGCGGAGCCGGCCTCCCCGGGTCAGAGCGGGGATGTTTTGGGCTCCGACCGGCTCGCCGCGCTCGAGCCGTGCGTCACAACCCTTCGCGGGGCGCGGGGCCCATCGTGATCTTCCTCTTCCCCGTCTACCTCCTGGTGCTGCTCGTCTTCGTCAACCGCTACTTCGGCGGGATGCTCCTGAAGCGAATGAAGGGCGCGGCCTTCGACGCCGAGGTCGAAGGGTACGAGCCCACCGCGACCGTGGTGGTCCCGCTCTACAACGAGGGCAAGGGCATCTACCGGACCATCATGAGCCTCCTGGAGCAGGACTACCCGCCCGAGAAGCTCTCCATCATCGTGGTCGACGACTGCTCCACCGACGACAGCTATCTCTGGGCGAAGCAGGCCGAGGCCCAGTGCAAAAGCCGCGTCCGCGCCATCCAGAACCCGTCCAACATGGGCAAGCGCCGGGGCATCAACAACGCCGTTCGCCATGCCACCTCGGAGCTCATCGTCAGCGTCGACTCCGACGTCATCGTCGAGCGCACGGCGGTGCGAAAGCTCATCGCCCGCTTTACCCGCCCCGAGATCGCCGCGGTCGGCGGGCGAGTCTGCGTCTCGAACCCGGGAGAGAACTGGCTCACCCGCATGCAGACCATCAAGTACTTCTTCGGCTACGAGTACTTGAAGAACCTGGAGCGGAGCTTCTCCTCGGTCATGTGCCTCTCCGGCTGCCTCACGGCGTACCGGCGCACGGTGCTCATCGACTTGGAGCCCATCCTCGAGGACCGCAACGTCTTGGGCGTGCCCATCAAGTACGGCGAGGACCGGTTCCTGACCCGCCAGGTCGTCAAGGCCGGCTGGCAGACCACGCTCACGCTCGACGCCATTTGCTGGACCGTGGCGCCCAACACGCTGAGCAAGTACTTCGCGCAGCAGCTCCGCTGGCGGCGCTCGAACCTCATCGACTTCTTCCTGGGCATGAGCCACGCGTGGCGGCTCCACCCAAATCGTCGCGGTGCACTACGTGTCGCTGTTCGGGATGCTCCTGTGCGCGCCGTTGGTCATCGCCCACAACCTGGTCTTCGGCGAGTTCTGGGACCTGGCGTTCTTCAACCTGGGCGTCCTGGCGCTCTTCGGAATGCTGTACTGGTGGGACACCCGCCACCTCCCCGACGACCAGCGCGTCCACCCCATCTGGTTTCTCCCCATGGCGGTGCTCATGCCCGTCACGTATCTCCTCTACACGGCCCTGGCGCTCTTCACGCTCGACTCGTCGAGCTGGGAGACGCGCGGAAAGCCGACCGCGGCCAAACCCGCGGCGGCGACGGCGGCCCGGAACCTGCCGAGGTCCTGATGCCCGACTCGAGAAAGCCGCTCAAGACGCCCAGGGCCGTCAACATCGCGCCCATCTTCGGGGACGAAGGCCCGTACCCCCACAAGACCACCGTCCTCGACGACCCGGAGATCCTCGCGTCGCAGGCGCCCAAAAACCGGCGCGTCTGGGCGCGAGCGGTGAGCCCTGAGCCGGCCGAGCCCCCGAGCAACGTGTCGCGGATCCCCATCGCGCCCAAGACCCCGGCGCCGAAGCGGCGGGTCTTCGACGCGATGAAGGCCAACAAGGCCATCGTCGCGAGCTACAAGCTCATGGGCTTCGCGGTCCTGGCGGTCATCCTGTTCGGCCTGGGGTCGTTCATCTTCACGAACATCTTCTACGTGCTGAGTCGGGGCTGGGTGACGCCCATGGTCGTGTCCTCGACCGACCCCCGGGTCATGGCGCTCCACGCGCAGTACCTGTCGGCCAAGGCCTCGCGGGAGACCGTGGCGGCGCAGCGGCTGCAGGTTCAGGCGCAGCTCGAGCAGGCGCAGCGCGTGAAGGCGAGCGAGGACCGGTTCCAGACCGCGTTCCAGGCCGCCATGCAGGCCGAAGCGGCCGACCGCCGCGGAGCGCTCAAGGCGCTCACGCGGCTGCAGGGCGACCTGAACCTGACGCGGTCCGACGTGGCGCAGACGAGTCGCGAGCTCACGTCCATCTCGAAGAAGGGGCTCAAAGAGGAGATGGCGGCCGGGCTCATCGACAAGGGCGAGGCCACGCGCGGCGGATACGAGCTCTCCAAAATCGCCGAAGGCAAGTTAGCCCTCGACCAGAAGCACGTCGAGCTCTCGGCGCGAATCTCCGAGCTGTCGCGCGCCGTCGAGTCGTTCCGGAGCGCGGGAGGGGCGACGAGCTACGAGGTGCTCCGCATGCGCCACGAGCTCGACGCTTCGGTGCTGGCGTCGCAGAAGGCCGAAGGCGAAGTCGCGGCGCTGTCCGAATCGGTCGCGTCCCTCGACCGGATGATCGCCGACTACGACGAGCAGATTGCCCACATCCAGAAGGCGCCTTACCTGCAGGCGGCGGACAAGAGCGTGAGCACGGCCTTCGTGCCCTACGACAACAGCGGCGGCTTGCGCCCAGGCGATGCGATCTACGGCTGCGCCGCGAGCGTCTTCTGGTGCAAGCGGGTCGGCCAGGTGGCCGAGGTGCTCGACGGCGAGGTGACCGGCCGGCACCCGATGCACAACCGCGAGCTGCGCGGCGTGCTGGTCCGCCTGGCCTTGGACAACTCTGCCGCCATCGAGCAACCGGTGCTGCACCTGCGCCGTGCCCCCTTGGGGATCTGACCTTCGCCATGGACAGGGTCACCCTCAGCCTTCTGGCCGCGCTCGGGGCCGCGGGAGCGCCGCAAGGAGGCGCGGCGGACCTCTCGGCCCAGGCGCCCATTCCCGCGAGCCCGACCCGCGACGCGGAGGCGTACTGCGCCTACGTCCGAGCCTCGGCCGCGTCGGAGAGCGCCCCCTTTCTCCTGCCGTCTGCCTTTGCCGCAGGGGGTGTCGTCAGCGTCGCGCAGCCCGGCGACACGACCTCGGCGTTGGCGCGGGAGCCGGCCCCGCGCGCGACGGTGGGCCTGGCGTACAACCTGGGCGCCACGGGGCTGAGCCACGGTCTGGCCATCCGCTCGCGCGCCGAGGCGGACTGCAAGGTCTACGCGACCACCTCGCAGCTGCGCGCGTTCATCGAGCACTACACCGACCCGCAAGGCGCGCGCTCTCTCGCGGCCAAGATCGAGGTGCTCGATGCGGCGCTGCCTCGCGCCGCGCAGCTTCTCTCGTCGCGCAAGAGCCGCCTGGCCGCGGGGCGAATGACCGTGGAAGAGGTGCACGCCACCGAGCTGCGGGTCGACGCGCTGCGCGCGCTCGCGGCCGAGACCCGAGCGCAGCTGGGCGCGCTCGCCGCGCTTCCGCCGCTGCCCAAGGAGCCCATCCGCGAGGTCGTGGCGCAGCGCGAGGCGGCCGAGGTCGCGGCCGAGCGCGAGGAGGGCCGCCTGCGCGAGACCGCGGGCTGGGACCTCACGCTGCGCGGTGGCTACGACCGCGTCTTCGGCCTTACGTCCTCGACGCCCTTGTTCGGCATGGCGACGCTCAGCCTCGACGCGGGCCTACTTCTGCAGCGGGCGAGCGATGCGGACGCCGAGAAGGCGCGCCGCGACTGGGTCCACGGCGAGGTGCTGGGCCTGGGCGACCGAGTGGCGCAGACCGTCCAGAAGCTCAGGGCCACGCGCGACGCTCAGGCGCAGCGCCTCCGGGAGAGCGCCATGGTCGTCGCGGACTTCGAGCAGCGCTGGACGACCCTCTCGTCCCTCGAAAACGAGAAGGCCGGCGGGGTGGCGGAGGCCATCTGGTTCGACCTCGTGCGGGCCCGAGCGGAGCACGCCTACCTCGAGGCGAACGTCGGCGAGCTCACGGCGGTGCTGGCGGACGGGAGCCAGCCATGAGAAGGGCCGACCTGGCGATAGCGGCGGTGGTCGCCTCGGCTCTCGGGAGCGCCCCCATGATTTCGAACGCCACGGAGAAGACCGCGCCGGCCGTGGGGCGACTGTGGCGGGCGCTCGGCCGCGACGAGCTCTGCGTGACGAGCGGCGGCGAGGGGACCGCGGCGCGCCCGGAGCGCCGGTTCGCCGTGGACGCCCCGACGTTCAGAGCGGTCTCCTCGCTCCGCAGCGAGGCGCGCGCCCAGCTCGCGTTCACCTATCTCGGCCCGACCGAGGCGACCCGCGCGCTCGGCTCGGGAGCCGTGCGCCGGCAGCTGGGGCTCAAGCTCCGCGCCGAGAACGCATGCAACCTCGTCTACGTCATGTGGCGCCTGGAGCCCAAGAACGAGCTCGTCGTCTCCGTCAAGCGCAACCCAGGCCAGCGCACCTCGAAGGAGTGTGGCAATCGCGGGTACCGCAACGTCGCGGCGCGCGCGGTCGGGCCGCTCCCCAGCGTCGCTCCGGGCGCGGGCCACGCACTGCGAGCCGAGCTCGAAGGCGAGGAGCTCCGCGTCACGGTGGACGGCGCGCTGGTGTGGCAGGGCGCGCTCCCGCGCGAGGCGCTCGGCTTCGAGGGTCCGGTCGGCGTGCGCTCGGACAACGTGCGCTTCGAGGGTGAGCTCTCCGCCGCGGGCGTCGGCTCGCCGGTGTCGTGCAGCGCCGCCGAGGGGGCGGATTAGGCGATCTCCGCCCGCCCACGCCGGGGACGCGCAAGTGCGGAGCGCCGATTCCGCGAATCGCTCAGGCTCGGGACTCGAAGCGCTGCCTGAGAACACCCTCCGCGCCTACCAGGAGGCTCCAGCGCTGGTGCGCGGCGCGCGGACCACGCCTCGGAACGGCCTTTGCGCTTTGCCGGTTCGCTCATCCGCCAGGCTTGACGCTCAATGGGGGATAGGGAAAGGTCCTTCAACCTCGCCGCGCGCGCCGCCGTTCGTCGAGCGCCTCGTTGGGCGAGGGGCTCGGGTCGTCCACCAGCGGCCTTCGACGCCGGGGCCCGCTGCAAATCGGTCGATGCGCCGCGGTGAAGTGGAGTAACGCCACTGAGGAGGGAAGCTTCGTGCTCCGGACAGTCTGCCGAATCGCCATCGCGCTGGCGCTGCTTGGCGCGGCGCCGAACGAAAGAGGGACGAAGGCCATGGACTCCGTAAAGCTCGAGAGGCTTGGGGACGTCGAGCCGTTTCGGGACACGAACAGCTGGCTCAGGTCGAAGGCCCTCGAGCCCATTCCCATCATTCTTTGGCAAGGCTCGGAGATCGCCGCGGCGTTTTACTACGAATGGAAAGGCAGCTTCGCGCTGTCGAGCTTCGAGCAGAAGATCGCGCCGCTGGAGAAACGGCCGAGGAAGCCGCTTGGCTCGGTGTTTCCGTTGCGCTACTCGGGTCGTCCCAAGGAGGACCGCGGCGAGAGCTCGATTGCGGCGTTCGACGTGAAGCATCTGCAGGTGGCGGACCTGGACGGGGACGGGGTGGACGAGCTCGTGCTCCCGCGGCACCTGGGCAGCGTGGAGGTGTTCAACCTGCGCGGCCGAGCCCTGGGTGGAGTTGTGCCTGGCACCGATCCTCAGCATTTCAGCTATGAGGTCGTCTCCTCTCAGAAGGTCCGAGCCGGGGGCAAGGACGCGGTCTATCTCGTCTACCGCCGAGAGCCGTTCAAGAGCGGCGAGGCGCCGGCGCAGTCGAGCCCCGCGGACACGGTACTGGAGGTGACGGCCGCGGGGGTTCGCGCCGTCCCGATCATGGGCTTGCCGGCGGAGCTGGACGAGATCCTCGGCGTCGGGCCGAGAAGCCGGCCGGGCTCGCAGCAGGTGGACGAGCTGGTGGTATTGAGCCGGCTGAAAGGCCGCGATGGAGAGATCTACTGCTCGAAGCACGACACGCGCGGGCGAATCCTGGGCGAGGCTCGGAAGCTGTACGAAAATGTCACGCCGGATCACTTCGAGTTCGCCTCCCTGCCCGGGAGCGACGTCATGGCCGCGGCGGACGGGGCGTTGCAGCAGGCGGTGTTCATCTGGCCGGACAAGCCGGTGAATTGGCTCAGGGTGGTGAAGGTCGACAACGTGGCCGGCGGGGGCTCGTTGATTCGCGGGTTCATCGACAGGAGGAGCGGGAACCCGAAGGTGCTGGTGCAGGAGCAGAACCAGCTCTACGCCATCGACGGCGACGGGGTGTCTTACCGGCGCGTGGGGGGAAAGTACGTCGGGCAGGCGAAGCCGACGCCGTGGATCAAGGTCCCGATGGACAGCGCCAAGAACCGGATCGCCCAGGTCCGCGCGCTCGAGGGCGAGGAGGACGCCGTGCTGGTCATCGATGCGCGAGAGGAGGGCGAGCGCGAGCTGACGCTCCAGGAGGCGCGGGAGGCGGCGGCGAGGTTCTTGGCACCGGAGTACGTTGCGGAGTTGGAGGCGAGGTACCGCCCGACCTTCGAGAAGCTCAACTGGGAAGATAACATTGAATACTATGCAAGGAAGAATGGGATCAAAGAGCCGATCGCAACGCTTGGCGACATACGTCGCCTGATTCCTGGCTATTATGATGACGAAGTGATGTCTCTTGAGTCCCATCTGGCGTGCGATCTTCAGTCGGAGCTGTCGCGCCCTCTGTTCTCCAGTCACACGCCAATCGCCGAACCAAGGTATCGCAATTTGCCACAATATAAGGAATGGCTTCTCACGATGCGGCTTGCTCCGGAGGTTCGAATCCGCGTCCTGACAGGCGAAAGCCCAGTAGCTGGTCTGAGCCTGCTCGAAACTTCGCTGCTCAGGTTCGGGCCAGAGCCTGGGATCCCGGCAAGTTGGGTCGCGCTAGGGCGCCCCTATGCGCCGGGTCCCCTTCGCATCGTCCTTCCTCTCGTTCGCCAGGAAGGACGCCCAGGCAGCGGACTCTTCCTTGCCACCTTGGATTGAACGATGCCCAATTTCCATATGCACTGGCTGGTTGCGCTAGAGGCTGCAAAGGGATTCGGAAGGGAGGATGAGATTGCGAAAGGCAGAGCCAAATACCTTCAGCTTTGCCGCGACTTCAGGATGAATCTGTACTCTGCCCTCTCGAAACAGGAGCTGCGCTCGTTTCCCGGTGTCTTTCAGGATCTTGCGCGGGATCTAGAGAGGAGCCTCCGTGCGCCGCCCGACTACGATTCCATCACCTGCTTCTCCGCCTACATGCTGGGGGCCTGCGGCCCGGACTTCTGGACGCTGATGAGCAACGAGGCCTACCCGAGCGCTTCGGACACAGCGGGCTTCCACTTCGACATGGGCCACTACAACCGAACGCACCAGCAATTCGTCGTGAGTGGGAAGCGGCTGCGGACCAAGCCTGCCCGCACGCTCACCGATCGCGCCGAGCGGGCGTACTTCGCGGGGATGGCGACGCACCTCGCGACGGACCTCGTCATTCACGAGCTGGTGAACGTCTACGCCGGGGCCTACAACATTCTGGACCACTGCTGGAACAACGAGCACGGCGCGACGAAGGTGTTCGCGAAGCTGTGGAGCACGCACAACAAGGTCGAGCATTTCTGGGACACGTACGTGCGGTATCGATGGCTCGGGGACTACGGGAAGGTCTGGAGCGACGCGGATGAGCCCGAAGATGGGCCGGCTCCGTACGGCCTCCCACTGGCCGATACCCTGATACGCGAGGCGAGGAAGCTGGGGCGGGGCGTCGAGTCCGTGGGCGACTTGGACGACCCCGCTCTGCTTACCGCGGACGACGTCATGCAGGATTCGACCTTCGTCGATGCAGAGCTCGCCGGCCCCGACGCCCACGTCAGCGAGCACCATGCCGCGAAGGCCTACTTCTCCAACCAGTACTGGGAGAACAAGTACCGGAGCTTCACGACCTCGAACACCTACCTCCTCGAGCGACTCATCACCTTTCCGCGGATCTTCTGCGACCGCGTCCTCGCTCGAGATGGCATCGGCCCCTTCATCTATGACGTCGTCGTCAGGGACGGCGGCGCCTATCCGAATGCGGACTTGGGTGACGGAGCAATCCAAAAAGAAAAGATGACACCGCAGATGGAAGACGCGCTCAACGGCGGTAGAAACGAGGGCAACAAGCTGCGCACCTTCTCCTCTCGCGTCAACATGGGCGACGGCTTTAGCAGCTTCAACTTCCAAACCTACTTCATGTGCCCGCGCCTCGAGCGGCTCCGAGAGTCTGGGCCCACCGTATTCTGGGAGCCGAAGGCGTTGCCGGCCTTCATCGAGACCGCGACGGAGGTCGCCAAGCAGTTCGCTGGGGCCTATACGAAATTCGCCGACGACCCGTCGGCGACCGGCATCGGCGTGCTCGGAAACTTCTGGAACCTCGATACCGGGCTCGGCGTCCAAGTCAAGAATGTGCGAAGCCGGTCGTCGTTCGAGACGCGAACTCGCATCAAGCTGATTCACGTCACCGAGGCCACCGGCACAAGGGTCGGCCTCTCCCGAGAGAACGCCCACGCCGGGGGCAAGAAGGCCGCGAAGTACGATCTCCCCGGGCGCTACCAGTATCAGCCCGATGCACCGGCCTTCGACTGCGAGGAGGGGCCGATTTTCCCGCACTCGGAGGATATCCACGACCAGGCGCCTCGCTATCTGCGCGCGCTCCGAACCGAGGGTGAGCAAGGTTCCGTCCAGCGCAGCATGCTCATCGACGCCTTCTTCAACCGCAGCGGCTCGCCCCGGCCGCTGGCGAGGGTGGAGGTGCCGACGAACAGCATCGCGAAAGGGACGAAGGTCAAGGTCGCGAACCAGATCGCCCACCGGCTCTCGCTGGAGCTGGAGGCCTCGATCGTGCGACTGGGCGAACGCGACGAGACCGGATTCGCGCTCTATTCGGATCGCAAGGGCAATACCGCGGAGCCGCAGAAGGAGGAGGAGCACGCGTGCGAGAAATGGCTCGCCCCTGCGCTGAGCCAGTGTCTCAGGCTGATCGAGCAGGGCGCGCCCGCCGACGCACGCACGGAGGGCGGCCGAGCTCGTTACACCGGCCGGGTCCTCGCGAACTTCGCGCCCGACCCGAAGGTCTTCACGGGGCGAATGACGGAGGTGGACGAGTGGAACAACTTCATCGACCCGAAGGAGGTGGCGAAATACTGCGGCAGGAATTTCGCCGTGGGGACGATGCGCAAGAACGTCCTCAAACAGAACGGCTCGGGCCTATTCCGGCCAGACAAGCACTTTGACCTCTTCACGGACCTGGCGCCGACGGAGCAGGTGTTCTTCACGATCTACCCGCTCCTCTCCACCAGCGCGGGGTGCGTGGACCTTTTCAGCGGGAAGCGCGTGAGCCGCGGCGACTTCGAGCAGTTGAGGAAGATCGGCTGCGTCGGGTTCGTGCCCATCGTGCTTCTCTACTCGGAGGAGACGCGTGGCTACGCCCAGCTCAGCCATTGCTACATCGACGGCCTCGAGGTGCCGGTAGAGGAGGTTGAGGACTACCAGAACTGACCCCCACCGAGGGCCGCCCTCGCTTCCTCCGGTGCCGAGTCGGGCAACGCCCCAGGAGCGGCCCTGGACCGGCCCTCCCGGCAGAGGGCGGATCGACGAGGTCTCGGCGCGGCTCCCCGACGCGCTGGCCTCGATACATCAGCGAAGGCGCTTGCCGAAGCAGACCGCCTCGTGCCGCTCGTAGCCCATCTCGCGCCAGAAGCGCTCCCCGAGCGAATGTCCCGCTCGCGCGGGTCGGCGTACTCGGGGAAGACGCGCAGGAAGAAGGCGACCATCGCCTCGGTGTCGCGAACGGCGGTGGGGCGCACGCGCAAGCGCGCGGAAGGATGGTCGTCCACGGGCCGCCGATGAGACCGCGGCGGCTCCCGGCTGTCAGCGCCAGCGCGGTGGATGGCCGAGGTCGTCAAGGGCAGGCGGCCGCAATGCGGGAGGGATGGCGCCGCTATCCCACCCTTCCTTCTCGGGTGTTTTCCCGAGGCCGCCTCCGAACTCTTTCCCCCCGCCTCGGGAGCTCCTCCCGATTCGCGCGCCCGCCCGCTCGCCTAGAGTTGCCTCAGAAAGGGAGAACGTCATGAAGACCTTCAACGGCGGTGCTTCGGTCAAGGGCGGCTACTACTGGAATACCGAGAAGTGGGAAATCTGCCCGGTGAAAGGCGAGGCGGGCGTCCTCCCCGGCGGGCCCAGCGACGCCTACGTGAAGGTCTCCATCCCGGCGCTCCTGGTGCTCGCCCCGGCCATCGGCGGGGCCTACGCGCTCTTCCTCCCGTTCATCGGATTCGCCCTGGCAACCTACGCGATCGGCCGCAAGATCGGCCTCGTCGGCTCGCAGGCGGTGGGCGACGCGGCGGCGACCATGACCCCGGCGTGGCGCCCGGGCGAGGCCTACCTGGCCGGAAAGTCGGACGAGACCAAGGCGGGCGCCGAGGCTGCCGAGAGCCGCGAGCTGGATGCGCTGGCGGCCGAGGTCGAGTCGAAGAAGGCCGACGCCTCGAAGAAGTAATTCTTCTAGAAGTTCTCAATCGAACAGCGGAGCGATTGCCATGAAGCGCATCGACGGTGGATCTCGGGTCAAGGGCGGGTATTACTGGCACGCGCAGAAATGGGAGATCGTCCCTGTCCCCGGCGAGTCGGGCCAGCTTCCCGGCGGCGCGCAGGACCAATACCTGGCGCTGCCCCTGCCGATGCTCCTCGTCGTGGCGCCCATGATCGGAGCGGCGTACGCCTTCTTCCTGCCCGCGGCGGGCTTCGTGCTCGCCGGCTACGCCTTGGCGAAGAAGCTGGGCCTCTTGGGGTCGGCGGCGGTCGACGAGGCGGCGGCGGCCCTCGCGCCGGCGCTCCGGCCGGGCGAGGCGTATTTCGCGGGCAAGCCCGAGGAGAAGTCGGAGCGCGCTCCCGAAAAGGTCCAGAGCGCCGAGCTCGACGCCCTGGAGGCAGAGGTCGAATCGAAGAAGGGCGAGCGCCGCTGAGGACCCGCCGCCGGCGGTGCGCTCTGGGGTGCCCCGCCTCGCCGGCTCGGAAGAAGCAGAAGAATAAGGAGGCCTAATCGCGCCCCGCAGCGGCGATCTGCTCGACCGCCAGGGCGCGCGAGCGCTGGGCCCGCTTGCGGCTGAGCTCCACGCCGACCGCGTCCAAGCCCAACGAATTGGCGACCGCGAGCACCGTCCCCAAGCCGCAGAATGGGTCGACGACGGTTCGCGTCTTGGTTTCGCGAAGGATGAATCGGCAGGCGAATTGGCACGCGGCAAGGCCCATCCCCCGCGTCCAGAGTACCGGGCCGTTCTCCGGCAGCACGTCAGGGGTCGCGCGCGCGAGGTCCACCCGCACGCCGCGCGAGAAGGCGAGCAGGTGGGAATACCCCGGCTTCCCGAATGTGATGGTCCCGGGAGGTTGGCGCAAAACGATCTTATGAAACAAGAGCTCGGCGCCCGCGCGCGCAGCCCCTTCCAGGCAGAGCTGCGATTTCTCGACCCAGACGCCGCCGCGCTTGACGTCCGTTTGATAGAAAATGGCCACCCCGTCGTCCGGGCAATGCTCCACGATGGCCTGGGCCGCGCCTGAGAACCAGCGCCGCCATTCGCCCTGGGACAGCGACGGGAACTCCGAGAAATCCGGCAGCGACGTGACGACCGAAGAGCCCTCGAGCGCGCCTCGCGCCGAGAGCCATTCCAGCGCGTCGGCGCAGTGGACGGTTCGCCGTGGGCTCGGCTTGCCTTCACTCATGCGGCACCTCGCCTGCGCGGGCGCCCGGCGGCAGGCGCCGAACGCCTCCGAAGGGGGCCGCCGAAACGCTTGTCGTGGCGTGTCATCGGAAGTTGGGTCTTTCGGTGGGCTGACGCGGTTGGGCTCATGACTCCCGAGCGCCGTCGCCCCATCTTCCTAAGTGCCGCCGTTCTGCTCAAGGAGGGCCTATGCCCCTGCCGACTCCTATTGCCTCGCTGTCCTCGGGAACGCCTCTGCCCCACGGCGTGGAGCTCCGGGGGGAGCTGCCGCCCGGCGCCGAAAAGGTCTTCACCGCGCAGGCGCTCTCGTTCGTCGCCGACCTCGTCCGGCGCTTCTCGCACCGAAGGGAGGAGCTGCTCGAGCGCCGCAGGCAGCTCGCCGGCCAATGGGACGAGGGCTTTCGCCCCAGCTTCCTCGCCGAGTCGAAGGCCATTCGCGAAAGCGACTGGACGATTCTTCCCGTCCCCGAAGAGCTCGCCGACCGCCGGGTGGAGATCACCGGGCCGGTGGACCGGAAGATGATCATCAACGCCCTGAACTCGGGCGCCAACGTCTTCATGGCGGACTTCGAGGACTCGAATTCGCCGACGCGGGAGAACGTCTGGCAGGGGCAGGTGAACCTGTTCGACGCCGTCCGCCGGGCCATCGAGTTCGCCGCGCCGGAGACCGGCAAGACCTACCGGCTCAACGAGAAGACGGCGGTGCTCTTCGTGAGGCCGCGCGGGTGGCACCTCTTGGAGAAGCACTTCTGGGTGGACGGCAAGCCCGCGCCGGCGTCGCTGGTCGATTTCGGCCTCTACTTCCACGCCAACGCGAAGGAGCTCGTCGCGCGCGGGACCGGGCCGTATTTCTACCTGCCGAAGCTGGAGAGCCACCTCGAGGCCCGGCTCTGGAACGATGTCTTCCTGCGCGCCCAGGAGCGGCTGGGCTTGGGCCGCGGAACCATCAAGGCCACGGTGCTCCTGGAGACGCTGCCGGCGGCGTTCGAGATGGACGAGATCCTCTGGGAGCTGCGCGAGCACTCGGCGGGCCTCAACTGCGGACGCTGGGACTACATCTTCAGCTTCATCAAGAAGCAGCGCGCCGACGAGAACGCGCTCCTGCCCGACCGCGGCCAGGTGACCATGGACAAGGGCTTCCTGCGCGCCTACGTGCAGCGGCTCATCCAGGTCTGCCACCGGCGCAACGCCCACGCGATGGGCGGCATGGCGGCCTACATCCCCGTCAAGGACGACCCCGCAGCGAACGACCGGGCGCTCGCTCAGGTCCGCGCCGACAAGCTGCGCGAGGTGCGGGACGGCCACGACGGGACGTGGGTGGCCCACCCGGGTTTGGTGCCCATCGCCAAGGCCGTCTTCGACGACGCGATGAAGACCCCCAACCAGATCCACGTGAAGCGCGAGGACGTCCACGTCCAGGAGCGCGACCTGCTCGCCGTGCCCGAGGGGACGCGCACCGAGGAAGGACTGCGGCACAACCTGCGCGTGGGCGTGCAATACCTGGAAGCATGGTTTCGGGGCTCGGGCTGCGTGCCGCTCTACAACCTCATGGAGGACGCCGCCACCGCGGAGATCAGCCGAGCGCAGGTCTGGCAGTGGATCCACCATGGCGCGGCGCTCTCCGACGGCCGGCGCATCACGCCCGCGCTCTTCCGCCGGCTCTTGGACGAGGAGATGCAGCGCATCCGGACCGAGGTGGGGGAGCGGCGCTTCGAGAGCGGGAAGTTCGGGCAGGCGCGCGAGCTCTTCGAGCGGCTCTCCACCGCCGCCCAGTTCGAGGAGTTCCTCACCCTCCCGGCGTACGACGTGCTCGTGGGCGACGTCGGCGCCCCGGCGCCCGCGGTGCGCGGCGACGGCGCGGCCGAGACCGCAGCGGAGGAGACGTCGGCGCCGTGGCATCCGGACCCGGCGCGCTGGGAGGGAGTCCAGAGGCCATACTCGAAGGCCGAGGTCGACAGGTTGCGCGGCTCGGTGCAGATCGAGCACACGCTGGCGCAGATGGGCGCGCGGCAGCTCTGGGCGCTCCTCAAGAACCGCCCCTACCTGCACACCCTGGGCGCGCTCACCGGCAACCAGGCGGTGCAGATGGTGAAGGCCGGCCTGGAGTCCATCTACGTCTCGGGGTGGCAGGTCGCAGCCGACGCGAACCTCGCCGGAGAGACCTATCCGGACCAGAGCCTTTACCCGGCGGACAGCGTCCCGGCGCTGGTCCGGCGCATCAACCGGGCCTTCGAGCGCGCCGACAAGATCGACCGGTCGGAGGGCGCGACCGGCCGCAACTGGTTCGCGCCCATCGTCGCCGACGCCGAGGCGGGCTTCGGCGGGCCGCTCAACGCCTTCGAGCTCATGAAGGCGATGATCGAGGCCGGCGCCGCGGCGGTGCACTTCGAGGACCAGGTGGCCAGCGAGAAGAAGTGCGGCCACATGGGCGGCAAGGTCCTGCTGCCCACGAGCACCTTCGTGCGCACGCTCACGGCGGCGCGGCTCGCGGCCGACGTGATGGGCGTGCCCACCGTGCTCATCGCGCGCACCGACGCCGACGGGGCGAAGCTCCTGATGAGCGACGTCGACCCCGCAGACGCGCCGTTCGTCGATCGCTCGGGCGGCCGCACCGCCGAGGGCTTCTACCGGATCCGCGGCGGGCTTCCGTGCGCCATCGCCCGCGGCGTCGCCTACGCGCCGTTCGCCGACATGGTCTGGTGCGAGACCTCGACCCCGGACCTGGACGAGGCCCAGGAATTCGCCGAGGGCATCCACGCGAAATACCCGGGCAAGATGCTCGCCTACAACTGCTCGCCGTCGTTCAACTGGAAGAAGAACCTGGACGACGCGACCATCGCCCGGTTCCAGCGCGAGCTGGGGGCCATGGGCTACAAGTTCCAGTTCGTGACGCTCGCCGGCTTCCATACGGTGAGCCACGGAACGTTCAACCTGGCCCGGGACTACAAGGACCGCGGAATGGCGGCCTACACCGAGATCCAGCAGGCGGAGTTCTCGGCGGAGCGCGAGGGTTACACGGCGACGCGCCACCAGCGGGAGGTGGGCGCCGGGTATTTCGACCTCGTCACCGAGGCGGTCTCGCAGGGCGCGGCCTCGACCATGGCGCTGGTCGGGTCGACCGAGGCCGATCAGTTCCAGGACAAGGACCGGCTCGCCGCCGCCCAGGCGTCGTTCGAGCAGGAGCACGCGATGGTGGAGCGGCTCGCGGGCAGGCTGCGCAGCGCCCGCGATGGGGTGGCCCTCGCCGGCGCTCTGGACGAGATCTTGAACCTGCTCGTCGGCCACTTCCAGCGCGAGGAGTCGGACCAGGGACTTTATGGCCTGGTCCACCGGCGCGCCCCGACGCTGCGCGACGCGTTCGACAGCCTCATGGCCGAGCACGGGCGGATCCTCGACCAGATGCGGTCGCTCAAATCCACCGTGGCCGAGGGGCGCGCGGAGGGCGGCGAGGCGGCAGAGGAGGCCGCGAAGCTCGCGGCGACGCTGCGCGAGCACGAGACCAAGGAGAATGAAATCGCCCACGCGGCGGTGGAGCAGGCGGAGACGCTGCACTGACGAAAGCGACGCGGCGGCGGTCTCCTGCTCGCGGGCGGTGGGGCGCCTGGGCACGAAGGCCCATGTTATCGCCCGC
The DNA here is from genome assembly GCA_963772225.1 of uncultured delta proteobacterium. Taxonomy (GTDB): domain Bacteria; phylum Myxococcota; class Myxococcia; order Myxococcales; family UBA5297; genus CAVYWD01. The sequence continues at coordinate 338,288 of CAVYWD010000005.1, forward strand.
GAGGCCGCCGCGCGCGAGCTCCCTTGCGGAAGAGGAACTGGAGCGCCCCGGGCAGCCGGCGCGCCCAATCTTGCTCTCGATGTTGGCCCCGCGGGTCGATGCGCACGCGAAGCCCCTCGCGCCCGAGCCGCTTCGCCTCGAGGGCCTGGACGACGCGCGCGAAGAGCGCCAGCTCCTCCGGCGGGCCCTCGCGGCGGCCGTAGTCGAGGTAGAGCCGGCCGCCGGGCCGGACGGCGCTGCGCGCGATGAGCTCCAAGAGCGCGGCCGGGTCCAGGATGAGCGTCGGCGACATGGCCAAGGCGCGTCCGAAGACGCCCCCGTGCTTCAGGAACGCGACCAGCGACAGGATGCCGCCCATCGAGCTGCCGCCCACCATCGTGTCGGCCGGACCGGGCAGGGTCGCGAACTCGCGGTCGATCCGCGGCTTGAGCGCGTGGACCACCCAGTCGAGCAGGGCGCCGGCGCGGCCTTCTCCGAAGCGCTCGGTCCCGAAGGGCGCGTAGTCTGGGATGCGGTCCTCTCCGCCGTGGTCGATGGCCACCGCGATGGGGACCGCCGAGCAGCGCCTCGCCCTCGCCGAGAGGACCCGGTCGACGCCCCAGCCGCCGGCGAAGCTCCCCTCGTCGCCGAAGACGTTCTGGCCGTCCCAGAGGTAAGCGACGGGCAGGGGGTCCGGCGCCGGCGGCAGATAGACCTGCACCCGGCGGGTGCCGCGCAGGCCGGGAACTGCGAGCGGCCCCAGAGAGAGGAGCTGGCCCTGGGGGCGCGCCGGATGGGCCCAGGCGCTCCGGGCGGCGCCGCGCTTCGAATTCGGGTCTCTTGTCATCGGGAGGCGCGCCTGCAATCAATAGCCCAGACATCGCTTGGCTGCGAGGGTCCCATGGCCGATGTCAGTCCCGACGGCATTCAACGCGTGAGCCTGGAGTTCTTCGACTCGGCCGGCCGCCGAACGGCGCTGGAGGGCCGCCTCGTGGCGATCTCGAAGGGCGCCATGCGGCTCGACCTCCCGGCCAGCGAGGCGGCGCTCGCGCTCCGGCGCGGGCTGGAGCTCCGGGTGCGCTTGCACGACCCGCACGGCGACCTGCGATTCATGGCACCGGTCGTCGACGTGGCCATGGGGAGCTCGCTCGAGCTGAAGATCCAGCTGCCCGACCACTTCTCGCAGCTGCAGTCCCGCCGCTTCCATCGCTACGACGCGCGGCTCCCCGCGCATTGCACGCGCCTCGATGCGACCGGGATCGCGCGCGAGCACTACCAGGTCGAGACCTGGGAGATCGGCGGCAAGGGCGCCGGCATTGTCGGGCCCTGCAACGTCTCGCCGGGCACCGTCCTTCAGTTCGACGTCGAGCTGCCGAGCGTCGGGCGCTGCCGGGCTCGCTCCGAGGTCCGCTTCTCGCGCGCGACCTCCGGCGGGTCCTTCCAGTGGGGCATCGAGTTCACGCGGATCGAAGCGCCCGACCTCGAGCGGCTCTCCGCGTTTCTAGGCGCTCTCGAGACCCGTGTGGGCTAGGGCACCGAGGGCTATTCGTGCGGGATGAAGTCGTCGTCGCCGGGGGGCGGCGGCTCGTCCGCAGGGGGGCCGCCCTGTTGCCGGGCCAGCTCGGCCTCGATGGCCTGCAGGAGGCCCCGCTCCTTGTCGTGGAAGCGCGCCTTGCCCGGGTCGGCCAGCGTGCGCCGGGCGCCGTTGGCGTAGAACTCGAGATCCTGCCGGCTGGCCCCGCGGATGGGCATGCCCTTGCTGCGGCCGTAGTTGGGGAGGACCATGCCCTCGGCCCCGCCTCCGCTGGGGGGACGGGCCGCGGGCGCCGCCCGAGTCGCCGCCGAGGCGGAGCCGTCGAGGTTCAGCTCGCCCAACCGAAGGACGAAGCTGTCGCCACGCCGCTGCGCGGTCCCCACGCGGACGTGCTCGACGCTTCCGTCGGGTCGGGTCACCGCTACGGTCACAGGGAGTTCTGAGTCGCTCATGGCAGACCAAATCGCAGACCCATGACCCTCGCGTCAACCCCTTCTCGCCCGCTCCTCAAAGCAGAGGGCCAAAGCGCAGGAACTGCTCAGCGGTCGCGGGTGGCCGCAGAGCGCTCCGGCTTGCGCGCGCAGGACTCCGGAGGGCGCTCCATCGTCGAGGTGCCGAAGGCCTTTCCCGGCGTCCGGCAACGCATCATCGCGGCCGCCGACTTCGCGCGGCCGTCGGCGAGCCAGGCCTTGAGGTTGAGGCCGCTCTGGACATCGTAGTGGTAGCTCCCGTCCGCCGCGCCGAGCCCTTTGACCCCGAGCGTGCGCAGGACCACGGTCCGGTCGTCCATGGGGAGCGCGGCCAGGTTGTCGCGATAGCGCTCGCCCAGCGCAAAGTACTGCTCGGCGTTGGAGAGGTAGAGCACTCCCACGGTGAGCCCCGCCTTCGCGGCGGCGCGCCCGATGGCGGCCAGCGTCCTCGGCCCGGTGAGGTCCCCGCGGACGGCCACCGCGCGCCCCGACTGCCAGAGGCGCTGGATGTGGCCGAACTGCTCGGGGTCGTCAAGCCAGGAGGCGACCCTCAGCGCCTTCAGCCTCGCTCGCTCACCGGCGAGGCGCGCGCGGACAAGGGGCGCGGCGGTCCGAAAGGCCGTGCGCACCCGCTGCCGCTCCTGCGCGGAGGAGAAGGCGTGGTCGATCCAGCGCTCCGCCTCCTTGCGGCGGCGAAAGCCCCACAGGTCCAGGAAATCGCTCGGCCCCTTCGCGCGGGAGACGAGCACGCCGTAGGCCTGGTGCAGGTCGGCGATCGACTGATCGAAGTCGAACAGGACCATTGCCTCCGAGCGGGCCCAACCGGCGAAAAGGTAGTTGGGGTCGGTCCCCACGCCGACCAGGAGCCCGCCTCGGTTGAGCACCGCCGCTCGAAAGAGGTCGTGGCGCAGCTCGTTCGAGATCCAGTAATGCGTCCCGCGGATGAGCGCCTTGGGCGGCGGGTCGGGCGGCGCGAGCCGGAGCTCGGCGAAGGTTTGCAGGGGCGGGAGCGGAGCCGGAGCAGCCGAGAGCGAGGCCAGGAGCAGGGCAGGCAGGATCACGTCGCTCTCGCCTGAAGAAGTGCTCGGAGTCTGCCACGGAACGATCGGCGGCCCCAAGAAGCGGTTTCGCGCTGGCCTTTTCGCGAAAGGCCCTGGCGGCCGCAGGGGCCGCGAGCGCGGGAGGTCGCGAGTGCACTATTCTCCAGCCATCGTGGCGCGCCGGATCGCGACAGCTCTGGCAGCGATCGCCGCCGCGGGCTCCGCGCGCGCTCAGGGCGGAGGCATGCGAGACGACGTCGCGCGATGGATGGCGCAAGAGCCCGCCCGCTTCGGCCGTCTCCTCGAGGCGCCGGAGCGCTTCCGGGTCCAGGTGCTCATCGGCGAGGTGCGCGGCGGCCGAACGAGCGGTCGCCCGCAGCTCGTCCGACACGGGTATCGGGTCGACGCCGAGTATTTCTACCCGGCGAGCGCCGTGAAGCTGTGTGCGGCGGCGGCCGCCTTGGAGAAGCTGGGCGATCTGTCGGCGGAGCGCGGCTCGGCGGTGGGGCTCGAGACGAAGCTCGCGTTCGGCCCGGTCTCGCGCGCGTATCCCGGCGGCGAGAGCGACCCGCGCAACCCCGACGGCGGCCGCCTCACGCTCGACTTTCTCCTGCGAGCGGCGCTCGTCGCCTCCGACAACCCGGCCTTCAACCGGCTTTACGACTTCGTCGGCCGCGACGAGCTGAACCAGAGGATGTGGAGGGCCGGCCTGGCTTCGGTGCGGCTTCGGCACCGGCTGGACGTCGAGCTCGCGGACGAGGAGAACCGGCGGACGCCGGCGGTCGAGCTGCGCCCCCGGGCCTCTCCGCCGCTGCGCCTTCCGGAGCGCGACGGCGGGCTCGCCCTGGAGGCCGCGCCCGAGCCGGGCCTGCTCGTGGGGCACGCGCACCTCGAGGGCGCGCGCCGAGTCGAGGGGCCCAAGGACTTCTCGGGCAAGAACCGGGTCTCGCTGGTCGACCTCCAGAACCTGCTCGCCGCGGCGCTGCGGCCGGACCTCAGCGCCGGCGCCGAGCTGCAGCTCACGCCTGACCACCGGCAGGCCCTCGCCCGAGCGCTCGGCGGCTCGGCCAAAGACCTGGGGAGCGCGTTCGCGGGCCAGGACTTCGGCGAGGCGCGGTTCAGGCCGGCGCTGCAGGGGGTGGCTCGAGCGCTTCCGCGCGCGAGGATCCGCGCCTTCGGAAAGTCGGGGCTCGCCTATGGCTTTCAGGTGGAGAACGCCTACTTCGAAGACTCGAAGACCGGCCGCGCGCTCTTCCTCGCCGCGGCGATCTACGCGGACGCCGACGGCGTGGTCGGCGACGGGAGCTACGACTACGACTCGGTGAGCCGCCCATTCATGGCCGACCTGGGGGAGCTCGCGGCCCGGCGGTTCCTCGCGGCCTCTCCGTAGCGCCGGCTCCGAAAGCCCCTGTTGAACACGGCCGGCGAGAGGCTCTCGCGAGCCCCTCGCCGGCCATCCGACACCGCATCGGTACGAAAGCGTGCTCGCGCACGCCTATGGCTCGTCGGCCGCCGGCTCCACCGTGGATTCCTCCGAGGGAATCGGCGCCGCCCTCACGCCTTCGGATGCCGCCGGCGCGGGAACGTCGCTCGGGGGTTGGGCGGGCGCCGCGTCGACGGCGAGGCTCTCGGCCGTCGCGAGCGCGCTGAGGCGCGCCTTGTTCACCGCGGCCTTCACGTACGAGGGCTCGAGCTCCAGCGCGCGGGAGTACTCGGCGCGGGCTTCGGTCTTCTCGCCCAGGCGCTCATGGGCGATGCCCAGGTTGTTGTGGACGAAGGCGACGTTGGGCAGCAGCGCCGCGGCCTTTTCGAGCGCCGAGACGGATTTCTGGGGCTTGCCGGCCAGGAGATAGGCGAGGCCGAGGTTGTTGAAGGCGAAGCCGTGGTTCGGATTCAGGCGCGACGCGCTCAGGAAATCGAAGATGGCGTCGTCGCTTCGGCCCAGCATGAGGTTGGCGCGCCCGCTCAGGTTGTAGGCCTCGGCGGCCTTGGGGTCGCGCCGCTGGGCCTCCTCGGCGGCGGCGAGCGCCCCGACGCCGTCGCGGTCGCGGAGGAGGAGGAGGGCGAGGCGGACCATGGGCGCGGCTTCGTTCGGCTGAGCGCGGGCGAGCGCGCGGCCGGCGCTGCGGGCCAGCGCGCGGTCGCGCGACTTCTCCGCGAGGTCGGCGGTGAGCTCGAGCGCGTCGGCGCTGGCCGGCGCGTCGAAGGCGGCGCGCCGCGCCTCGAGGAGGGCGCCCTCCATGTCTTTGGCGGCCACTCGCTCCCGCGCCCGCGCCAGGTGATCGGGCGAGCCCGTGCACTCGTGCGAGAGGCCCACCTCACCGGCCGCGACCGGCCTCGGCGGCGCCGAAGGGCGCTGCTCTGCGGATGCGTCCGGTTTCTCCTCCTGCGCGGTGGCTCGAAGGGACTGCGGCGTCGGCGCGACCGCCGGCGTCGGCGACCCCACTCGCGCCGACGAGCCCGTCTCGCATCCAGAAAGAATCCACGCTGCCATCGCCGCCGCCCCGAATATGCGCTTCATGACTTCGACCTCCTGAATGGAATGGAGCGCCTCTCGAGCGCGCTCCCCGGCCCATTGGCTTCGAAAGGAGCCGGCGTTCTCGCCGCGCTCCATGCCGGGGCCGGATTGCGCGCCCCGTGCCACCGACCGACTATGAGGGAAGACCGCAGGATTCGGCGCTCGTCGCGGCTCCGGGGACGCGAGCGCCGCGGACGCGGGGACGCAGTTCCTTGGGCCTGAACGGCCTCGGGTCAGTTGGCAGGGCGCGGGAAGGCGCTCTCGAAGAGCCGCAGCGTCTCGGTCTCGTCGTGGGCGGGCGCAAATCCCGTGGCCTGCTGGAAGGCGCCGGCGTCGACGACCACCGGGAACTTGACGTGCCCCAGGGCGCCGGCCGGGAGGTCGGGGAGCCCCGCGCGGCCGAGCGCCAGCCGGGCAATGAACTCCGGCAGCGGCAGGCGCGGGCGGCCGAGCGCCCGCGCGATGATCGAGAGCGGCACGGGCTGGGGGCCAGCGACGTTGTAGACGCCGCGCAGCTTCTTCTCGACGGCGAGCGCGATGGCCGCCGCGGCGTCCTCTTCGTGCATGAACTGCATGAGCGGGTCGAAGCCGGCGACCATCGGCACCACCGGGCCTTTGAGGAACGAGGCGAGCGTGCCCTGGCCCGAAGGGCCGAGCGTGTAGACGACCCGGAGGACGGCGGTGGTCGCTTCCGGCATTTGCCAGAGCGCCGCGGCGGCATAGAGGTCGGCGGCGATGAGGTCGGCGAGCTCGGGGAAGCTCTCCAGCGCCAAAGGCGCTTCGTCCTCCTTGTGGTAGAGCGGCGAGTCGGCGGCGGCTCCGTAGAAGGTGTGGCGGCCGACGAAGACGACCTGGCGCACGCCGAACGCCTTGCAATGGTCGAAGACCGCGCGGGTCGCGCCCAGGTTCATCCGGTTCCGGCCCTCGCCGCGCGAGGCCCAGGCGCTCACCGTGGCCATGTGCAGCACTGCCTCGGGGCGCTCGCGTCGGAAGACGTCCTCTGCCGCGCGCTTGCGGATATCCAGGTCGAACAAAGCGATGGCCTCAGGCTTGTCCGGCCAGGGGCGGGTATCGATGCCGGCCACCTCGTGGCCCGCTTCGCTCAAGCGAACCGCCACCCTGCGGGCGACGGCGCCGCAGATGCCGGCGATGAGAACCTTCATGGGGCATTCTCCCCCTGGGCGACGATGCGCTCGGCGGCGCTCTCGATTCCACCACCGAGCGGAGCCGCGTCCCGCCGAGGAACGCTCCGGGCGAAGCCGTTCCGATCGGGGCGAAGAGCAGTCGCGGCGGTCAGCGGCGAATCGGCCCCTCGCGCGCACAGGCGAATCGCGCGGGCGGAGTTGCGGTCGAGAGTGGACAAAGGCGGCGCGCAGACCTCGAGAGGAGGCCACTCTTCTAACACGCTGCCTTCAAGGACGCTGGAGACCCCGTGCGGGGGCTCGACGGGGGGGGCGCGAAGCGCGAGTTCGCCCGGCAACGGAACGGCGTGTCCGTAGCAGGCGGCCAGCTTCGAGTCGTCGGAGAAGCGGCTGCCGGACGCGTGGCGGGCGCCGTCGCCGCCTGCGCTGAAGTCGACCGCCTGCCCATTCAACGGCATTCTCACGACCAGCCGACGGGCGACGTTCGCGAAGACGTCCCATAGTCCCTTCGGCGCGAACTCTTGTGCAGGCTGGCAAAGACTCCAGGCTCCAGACCCCAGGCTCCAGGGAATGCAGTTCCTGAAGCCTGGGGTCTGGAGCCTAAGGCAACCCTCTTTGGTTCCGGCTCGGCCGGGTTAGGACGTCGCCGGCCATGGGGGTGACGATTCGATCGCGCTACGGGCCGGCGATGGGCGCGGCCGCGGTCGCGCCGCGTCAGCCGTGATTCATAGGGATCGAAACGCGACAATTGCCGTGCGCGCTGGTCCTCCAGGTGGACGCTTCACCACCACCGGAGGTCGCACGTGGCAATCCGAAGGGCGCTGGTGTTCCTGAGTAGCGCAGTCATCCTCGCAACGCTCGCGGCCTGCGATCCGGGCGCCGACGTTGCTCCGGGCGCAGCGGCATCCCAGGACGAGCAGGCCCTGACGTCCCTGGGCGCCGGCCCGGACGCGGCGCTGGCCGCCATCCAGACGCAGATCGCGCAGGCCAGCAAGGAGCTCGCGACTCGCGGCTACCCCTTGCGCATCGTCTCGAGCCAGGAGGTCAAGTCCCTGTCCTCCGACGCGGACCTGGAGGCATATAAGGCCCAGGCGCTCGACAGCGCCCAGGTGATCCCTGCGTTCGACGTCTCGAGGCCTTTCGCGCTCCACCTGAGCACCATCGCGGAGCGGACGCAGGCTCTCCAGTCCGCCGGCGCCGAAGCCATCGACGTCCGCGCCAACATCGCCTCGCTCGCGTTCCCGCAGCTTTCGAAGGGGCAGCGCGTCCTCAAGATCACTTGGGAGTCGAGCGATCGCGGTCGCTTCGATACGCTGTGCGCGTTCGACCAGCAAGGAGCTCGGTACGACCCCATCATGACCAACTTCGCCTTCGTCGACTTCGAGGCCGGACCCGCTGGGCAAGGCTCGGCAAGCGCGGCCCTGAGCGCCTCTCCCCAGGGCACCCTCGCGCCGCAGAGCACTCGCCGCACGGTCACCACGACCTTCCTGACCGCGACGATGAAGTGGATTTGGGGAAGCGAGCGCGGCCGAGCCTATGTCACTCACGGCGTCCTCATCGACAGCGTGAGCGGCTACGTGGACCAGAACGGCGGCGGCGGCGACTACATGTCCGTGGGCTCGTCCTCGCACCAGTATCACAAGATCTCCCTGACCTCCCGGACGGCGAAGATGGCGGGCGCCGTGGCGCTCGCCACCCCCACGGTCGACTTCAGTATCAGCTACGATTCGAAGGGCGCGAAGTTCGTCATCAGCACCTCGGGCGTCGGCTCCCGGGTCACCGGCACGCAGGAGCACAGCTTCTACCAGTGAGGCTTTGTCTCGACTCGGGCGCTCCTGTTTCCATGGCGGCAGTCGCCCGCGCGGCCCGGACGCGATGAATTGACGACCCGCCCGCCTGAATCTGGCGATCGAGAAGGAGGCCCGCCCGGCGCGGGGCCTCTTTTCATCGCCAGATTCGGCTCGCTGCCCAGCCTCGCACAGGCGCCGAGGAGCGCGAGAGCGCGGTCGGCGCGACCTTCCCGACTTCGGACCGGTCGGGTGATGACGCCACGCGACCGGCTTCGTTCAACCGCGCATCCAAGTCGATTGCGAAATCGACGGCCTCGGCCACATTCAAGGGTCACGCGGGCTGCAGCTCACCCGCTCAGACTCGGCACGAACTCTGGCGCCCGGCTACGGAAGGGCGTGTCCGTAGCAGGCGGCCAGCTTCGAGTAGTCGTAGAAGCGGCTGCCGGGCGCGTGGCGGGCGCCGTCGCAGCCGGCGCTGAAGTCGACCTCCTGCTCATTCAACAGCATTCTCACGACCAGCTGACCGCCAGCGTTCGCGAAGACGTCCCATTGGACGTTGCCCGCCATGGGGGCGACGATCTCGATCGCGCCACGGGCTGGCGACGGGCGCGGAGAGGTCGCCGTTCCAAGGGCTGTTTGGCGCGTAGGTGAAAGTCTCGTCCGCAGGCAGCTGAGCAAAAGTCTGCTTCAGCTTCAGGATGGACGTGAAAGGCGTGACGATTTCAGCGTGCGTAAAGCGGAGCTTGGCGCCGTGCGACCGGTCGCCGCGCTGCACGGCGTCCACTTCTTTGAAGAAATCGGCCAGCAGGCCCTGCGCCATGGCATAGGTGGCGTCGCCGTCCTCCTCCGCACCCGGGCCCATTTGATAGAAATCGGTCGCGTCCCCAACATAGTTGAAGACCGCCGCCTGGGCATCGGGGAAGTATTTCGTGAAATCCAGGCCATTGAGCTCGACCTGAAGCGCGGGCGCGATGATGTAGACGGCGAAGAGCTGGCTCGCGGCGTCCAGCGCGCCGGCGATGGTCGTCTTCCCCGACCCGGCGGTCGTGCGGCTCTTGCCGTCGGCGCCCTTGAAGGTGAACGACCCCGTGTCGGCGAAGGTGTAGCCGGCCGTGCCGAGCTTCTCGATGAGCTCGCGGGTGAACAGCCGCTCCAAGACGACCTGAGCGGCGTCGCCGGCCTCCGGGATCGCGTTGACAGCACTCACCTTCGCGGTCTGGACGGGATCGCTCGCCTTGAAGCTCTGGTAGGCGAGGCTCGCCTGGTAGATGGCGTAGTTGGGGTCGCTTGGGTCGGCCACCTGGTCCTGGGCCGGGGTGAGCTTGTGGAAGTAGAGGAGGAACCGGTTCGTCCCGGGCAGCTGGGCCTTCGGGCTCGTCCCGTAGCCGGCGATCGCCGCGGGGTACGCGACGAGCGGGCTCAACGCGGGGTTGAGCCCCTCGAGCTCGCCCACGAAATACCGGGAGCTGTCATAGGCTCGGTTCACGCCCGACGTCTCGACCACGACCTGGCGCCCGCTCGCCGCGAGTCCAGCGAAGTAGTCAGGGAGCCTGCCGATCAGGCGAGCCGCGAGGTCCCGGTGCTCCGCCGCGCCGAGCTGGGAGACGTTGCCGTAGCCCGGGGAGGTGATCCCCGCGACGCCCGCGCCCAGGTTCGTGTTCGCCGCGATGAAGGCGAGCAGGTCCGGCCCCAGCTGCTGTCCGAGCTCAGTCAGCGCGCCGTCCGCCTGGGCCTTGAGCCACAGGTTGTAGAGGGCCAGGTCGGCGCCCTCGCTGGACATGCCGCGCGCTCCGTGGCGCGCGACGAGCTCGGTGTAGACCGGGCTGAAGCCCGCGGGCTCGGGCTCGTACACGGAGGGGCTCTCGAGCGGTGAGTACAGGGTCTCGGTGGTGAGGTTCAAGACCGCCGGGCAGCGGAGCGCGACCGATACCTGGGCCGAGTTGGACAGCCCGGTCGCAGGGTCGGCGACCGAGACGGAGAGGGCGACGGGGACCTCGCCGGCCCCGAGCAGCGCGCACGGCGCGGGCGAGTAGAAGACGTTTGCAGCGCTGGAGGCGTCCTTGGGCGTGAAGGCGCCCGACTGCGGGGAGCCCAGCCCGTCGCTCCAGGAGTAGGACCAACCCGGGTGCGCGGCCCCGTCGCTCGCGATGACCTCCAGCTCGGGCTGCTGGCCCGGGTCCAGGGCCGTGGACGAGGCCTGGAGGACGAACGCGGGCCCCGAGCCGATGACCGGGGCTGTGAACGAGATGCCCAGCCGGGCGGTCGCGGATCCGCCGCGCCCGTCGGCCACCTGGACCGCGATGGCGCAGGAGCCAGTGTCGGGAACGGCCGAAGGCGTGAACGTGGTCGAGCTCCGGGTCCCCATGGGGTCCGGCGCCGTCACCGCGTCCGAGAAGGCTCCGGCGCAGGTGGCGGTCCAGACGAATGTCAGCAGGTCTAGGTTGGGGTCGCTCGCCACCGCGGAGAGCGGCACCGCTCGACCGGGGGCCGCCTGGCCGTTCGCCGTCGTCAGGCTCTTGATCACCGGAGCGTCGTTCACCGATACGGCGATGGCGACGCCGCCGCTGGGCGCAACGGCCGAGACCGCGACGTCGAGGGATTGCCGGGCCGAGGCGCCGTGGCTGTCCGTGACGGTCAGCGTGAGGGTGAACTTCCCCGCGCCCGGCGGCGTCCAGGTGGCGCGGCTCGAGCTGGCGTCGCTCTCGACCGCCGCGAAAGCTCCGCCGCTGCAGGTCCAGGCGAAGGAGATGGCGTCGCCCGGGTCGAGGTCGCTCGCCGAGGCGCTCAGCGCGACGGTGCCGCCGGCGCCGATCTCGAGCTGATTCGCGTAGAGGCTCGCGATGACGGGAGCGTTGTCGCTCGTCGAGGTCGACGGCCCCTGGAGGACGATGGCGACGGTGGCGACGCCTCCCGCGGCGACCGCGATGGGCCCGCCGGGGAAGGGCGTCGGCGTCTCGTACAGAGCTTGGCCCGAGGCGTCGACCGCCTTCGCGTAGAGGTCGTACGAGCCGGCCGGGACGTTCTCGAACGCCGTCGACCAGCGCTCTCCGGCCCGCGACATCCAGCCTTGAACCTCGCTCCCTCCGTCGGTCGGCGTCAGCTTCACCCAAACCCCGGTGACGCTGGAGGCGCTCGAGAGCGAGGACGCGTCCGCGGTGAGCGCGACCTTGCCGTAGGAAGTACGCGAGCTCGACGGCGGGCTGCACGCGACGGCGGCGAACGCCAGGGACGTGCAGAGGAAACGGACGGAGGGCGTCATGGCTCGAAGGGCTCCTGCGCACGCGCGCTAGGCGCCGGCGTGCCGGCGCGCCAGAGCGCTCGACGTGTCGAAAAGTGGCTAAATCGCGGTCATCGTAGGCCGCGTCAAAAGGCTGATGAGCCGCGATTGGGCGACAGATGCGTGTTGGGCCGCTCGGGCGCGGCGAATTCTCCGGAAAGAGAAGACGCCTTCGGGCGGGCACCTTCCAGGCCGCGATTCGGCGGCTCGCGAGCGGTCTCAAGGCTCGCCGCGCCGGAGTCGAGAGGCCGACCCCATTCTCCCCGATGACCACGCTCAGGGGGTGTTCGCCCCCAGGTCGCCGATGAGCCCGGCGATGGTCCGCTTGACCTGTTCGACGAAGCCGGCCACGACCTGGTCGTCCTCCGCCCCGGTCCCCTCGAAGCGCAGCGGCGCGCCGAAGCGGACCGAGAGCCGGGTGGGCAGCGGCACCGGCAGGAGGTAGGGCGTGATGGGGATGTAGGGCACGCCGAGGAGCCGACCGAGCCGGTAGGCGTTCGCCACGGTGGGCACCGCCTCGCCGCCGCCGACGAAGCCGAAGGGGATGATGGGCGCTTTCGTCTTGATGGCCAGGCGCATGAACCCGCTGCCGAAGTCCACCAGCGAGTTGCGCGCGGGGAAGAGCTTGGCGGTTCCCCGGGCCCCCTCGGGAAAGACGAGCAGCAGGCGCTCGTCGCGGAGCAGCCGCTCGGCGTGCTCGGGGAGGCCGGTGAATTGGCCGGTCCGGCTGGCCCATGACGACGCGAAGGGGAGCCGGTTGATGAACTTGTCGGCCATTCCCTGCGCGAGGCGCGGGGGCTCGAGCTCGAAGAACGCCGCCGCGATGACCATGGCGCCGTCGACCGCCACCCCGCCCGAGTGGTTGCCGACGAGCATGGCCCGGCCGCGCGGCGGAACGTTGGACAGGCCTTCGACCTTCACCGAGAAGTAGCTCCGGTAGAGGGCCTCGAGCGCCGCGAAGGCGAGCGCGAGGTGCTTCTTGGAGATGCCGTAGGGGTCCACGCCCAGCGCGTCGAACGGCAGCTCGAGGCGATCCACGCGGGCGGCGATGCGATCGAGGGTGGACACGGGGCGATGGTTCTAGCACGCCGGCCCTGGTCGCGCCTGGCGCCCGGCGGCTTGAACGCCTCTCCTCTTGCGAGCATTGCCAAAATCCCCTGGCGGCCATGACTGACCCGAAAGCCGCCCGGTGGCTCTCAGAAGAACCGTCGCGGTCTGCGCGCAATGCCCTAACCCGGCCGAGCCGGAACCAAAGAGGGTTACCAGGGCTCCAGGCGTCAGACCCCAGGCTTCAGGAGCTGCATTCCCTGGGGCCTGGAGTCTTTGCCAGCCTGCACGAGCTCGCGCCGAAGGGACGAAGGCTGGCGTCGAAGATCGGCGCGGGTGCCTGCTGAGGAGAGAACATGAACCGCGTGCGCAGCCTCGTTATCGCCGCACCGCTTCTTTTCGGCATCGCCTGCGAGCTTGGCGCGCCACAGGAGCAGGACGGGGGGCAAGGGGGCGCGGATGCATCGGTGGCCGCGGATGCGTCCCGAGCGAAAGACTCCGGCTCGAACCCCGGGGATTTCGCGGACGCCGCAGGCCTGGATGCCTCTCGCGGGCAAGACGCTTCAGGGGCAATCGACGCTGCAGCGACAACCGACGCCGGAGCGGCAACCGACGCCGCAGGGGTCGCCGACGCTGGAAAGACGCCGGGGAAGGCTCAGGCGGGCGACATCACGGTCGATCCGGGGACACTCCATCAGACGATGGACGGCTTCGGCTTGGCCGACGTTTGGCAGAGCAAGGCGTCGTCGACGGACGACCTGCGGACGCTGCTCTTCGACCCGGACAAGGGGATAGGGCTCACGTTGCTGCGCATCGGCATCGAGACCACCGGCAAGATCATGGGCGATGCGGCGTTCGTCGATGGCCCGGAGGTCGTCAAGCACGGCGGAAAGGTGTGGGCAGCGCCCTGGTCGCCGCCGGCGTCGAGCAAGGACAACAACGACGTCAACAATGGGGGGCATTTGCAGACGAGCGCGTACGACTCGTGGTCCTCGGTCCTCGCCGCATTTCCTGCGTATTACAAGCAGCAGAGCGGCGTGGACCTCTTCGCCATCTCGGTCCAAAACGAGCCGGATTTCGTGGCGAACTACGAATCGTGCATCTACGACAAGACGCAGATGAACAACTTCATCAAGGTGCTGGCCCCGAAGCTGGCGGCGCTCAACCCGCCGGTCGCTGTGCTCGCGGCGGAGCCCGACGTTTGGGGCAACCTGTGGAGCGGCGACAATTACGGCACTGCCATTCTGGGCGACGCGACCATCGCCCCGCTCGTCACGATCATCGCGACGCACGACTACGGCACCGACGTCAGCTCCACGACGCGCCCGTCGCCGCCCGCGGGCAATACGCACCGAATCTGGGAGACGGAAATCTATTATACGTCGGGCGCCTCCATCGGCGCGGGGCTCGACACCGCGCGGGGGATCTATGCGGCCGTCACCTCCGGTGGGGTGAGCGGGTGGCATTACTGGTGGACCCAGGCGTTCATGGATGGCGGCAGCGCGAGCAACCCTCCCAAGCGCGTTTACACGATGGGGAACTTCAGCAAGTTCGTGCGCCCCGGATACGTGCGCGTGGGCCTCACGGACGCGCCGTCCTCGGTCCAGATCGTGCCATTCGCAAATCCAGCGGACGGAACCGTGGCCATCGTTGCGCTCAATAGCGGCAACAATGCCCAGCCGGTTTCATTCTTTGTCGCGGGCTCGTCTTGGCCGAGCGCGGTCACCCCGTATGTCACGTCCGCGAGCTCCAACCTGGCGGCCGGGACGGCCATCTCGGTCTCCGGGGGACGGTTCCAGGGTTCCCTCGCCGCGCAATCGGTGACGACGTTCGTCGGCAAGCCCTGACGGCAGGCACCGGAAACCCGGTCGACTCGGGCGGGACGAGCGAGCCTTTCGCCGAGCGCGCCGAAGCTTCGCGGTTGCTCTCCGCCGCTCCGCCTCTGCCGGAGCGCGGCGCGCCTCAGCGCCGGCGTGAGTCTCTCCAATGGCGCACGGCGGCCTCGACGTCGATGGGCGCGACCGCGGCGGCCGGGCCGCCGGTCGCGGTGGCGTTGACCTTGCGAATGCGGGCGTTGAGCAGCGCGAGCAGCGCCCGCACGTCTTGCTCGGTCTTCAGACGGCTCGAGCGCTCGAGCGCGCGCTCGACGTCGCGGCGCACGGCCAGAGCCTCCGGCAAGAGGTCGAGCCCCTCGCGCTTGATCTTGGCCTTGAGCCACCAAAGCTCGTCCAGCGGCTTGTCCAGGTCGGGAATGGGCTTGCCGGCGCCCGGCAGGTCACGAAAGGCGCCCTCCTCCTGCGCCTTTCGAATCTGCTGTTCGACGAAAGACTCGAACGCGGTTCCATCGGGTTTGCGAGCGGTCACCGGAGCTCTCCGTAGCCTAATATGTCATGCTCGCCGCGCTCGGCCCGAGCGGGAAGTCTCTAGAGCGCGGTCGGCTTCAGAAGGCGGCGCCCCATGAGTCGAGTCGATCAGTGGCTGCTCGCGACTCTCCCGGCGCGGCAGGGGCACTTCCGCGGGCTCCAGCTGGGGATGCCGCTGCGCGAGGCGGTGGCGCTGGAGGGCGGCAGCGTCGAGAGGGCCGGCGACCAGCTCCTCATCCGCGAGGACCTCGACGCACACTCCTGGTGCGAGCTCGACCTCAAGTTCTATCGGAGAAAGGGCGCGGATAGGCTGAGCGGCGCGAACTTCTGCCTCACGACCGCGAAGCACTTCCCCGACGCCGAGGCGGTGTTCCATCGTCTGGTCGAGCACTACACGACGGCGCTCGGCGCCGCAGCGCGGCTGGCTTCCAAGGACCCGGTGCCCGGGACCCGCCGCCTCGCCGGCGCGGCCTGGCGCTTCTCGACCGGCCGCATCCCGAGCGCCCTGCAAGTGGTGCTGCGCGATCAGGTGCAGGGCGGGCGGGAGCGCCGCTGCTCGAATCGAGCTCCAGCTGGCGCGCGCGGGAGCCTGAACGCCGTTCGGGGGCGCAGGGGGGCGCAGGGTGTCCCGCTCGGACCGGCGGTGAGGGTAAGAAGGGCGCGCGGGACGTCACCTTCCCTTCCCCAACCCAGCCGAGCACGCGGACCAACGAGGATTGGCTTAGGCTCCAGACCTGAGGCTTCGGGTACTGCAGTTCCTCAAGGCCCGGGGTCTGAAGCCTGAAGTCTTTGCTATCCTGCGCAAGATTTCCTCGCTCAGGGATTAAGGAGCTCAACGCCTTGAAACGCCTGCTCGCTCTGGCCCTGCTGGCCGTCGCCGTCTTCGGCGCCCTGAGCTACCACTTCATCCTGACGCGGGACGGGCTCATCCTCGAGCGCAAGGAGGAGCTCTCCTTCGAGGACACCTTCGTCGACGCGCGCCCCTGGGGATCTTCGACTGGGTCCAGCATCCGAAGATCGCGCGGGCGCTCGCGCGCCGCGGCAAGGGCCACGTCTCGAAAAGCGCCGGCGAGGCCATCGAGAAGGCCGGCGAGGAGCTCGAGAAGCTCGGCAGACAAATGAAGAAGTGACGAGCGCGCCTAAAGGTTCCGCTCCGCGACAGCCCAAAGAAAGACCGGCCCGAGCCGCTGAAGGGTTCGGGCCGGTCGGAGCGGCGGAGCGCCCAAGGAGGGCGCTGCTCTACTGCGCCGTGACGGTCACGTCATCGAGGTAGATGTCGTTGCCGTAGGCGCTGATGCCGAGGAACGCTACCCGGAGGCTGGACTGGCCCTTGTAGGCGCTCAGGTCGACGCTCGCCTGCGTCCAGCCGGTGGTCGCGCTATAGCGCGAGATCGCGGAGCCGACGCTGGTCCAGGTCGAGCCGTTGGTCGAGACCTGTACCTGGACCCGGTCGTTGTCCGTGGAGTAGCCGGTGTCGTGGTACATCCAGAATTTCAGCGTCGCCGTGGTGTAGCTGCTCGCGATGGCGAAGCCCGATGACCGATAGAGCCGGGTCTGGCTTCCCGACGCCGAGGTGTACGAGTTGAAGTCGGCGAGCTTGCTGCCGCCGTGCGGCGAGACGCTGGGGTGCGAGCCCTTGCTCGCCATCGTCCACGCGCCGGCGGAGCCCGAGACCTGTGCGGTGGACCACCCGGTGCTCTCGAAGCCGTCGCTGAAGAGGGTGACGGGCCCGCCGCTCGAGGAGGTCACCGTGAGCGCGACCGAGGCGGTGTGGGTCTTGCCGCCGCCCGTGGCAGTGACGGTGACCGTGTAGGACCCGGTCGCGGTCGACGAGCCGACGCTCAGCCCGAGCGTCGAGGTCCCGGACCCGGGAGCCGCGATGGAAGTGGCGCTGAGCGTCGCCGTGGCGCCGGTCGGCAGGCCCGAGGCCGTCAGCGACACCGCGTTGCTGAAGCCGCCCGTGACCGCGGTGGTGAGGGTGACCGAGCCAGAGCCGCCCTGAACCACCGACAGCGACACCGGCGAGGCCGAGAGGCTGAAGTCGGGTGTGGTCGCCGTGGCCCAGTTGTTCACCAGGGCGTTGGCGTCGACCGAGCCCAGGCCCGTGGCGAGGTCATAGCCGGTCGTGCAGCTGTAGCCGGTGGTCCCGGGGACGGTGTTGCTGCCGCTGGTGATGTCGTGGAAGACGGCCGTCCCGCCCGAGTACTGGGCCGCGCCCAGCTGGTAGAAGCGCGGGTTTGCGTTGCCCTGCTTGGTCCCGGTCTTCTGGTTGATCAGCGCCATGAGGCCTGCGAACGACGGCGAAGAGGCCGAGGTCCCGCCGATGGCGTAGAGGGCGCCCTGCGTCTCGACGAGGTAGCCGTCGTGGCCCGCCGCCGTGAGGGAGACGTCGGGGATGTCGCGCTTGCCGTCGGCCGGCACGCCCGTGGCCACCTGCCACGAGGGCTTGCTGTAAAGGGAGGACGCGCCGCCGCTGGTCGCCCACAGGCCCGAGCCGCCGGAGACGCTGCCGCTCTCGTTCCAGGCGACCTCCGGGATGTAGCTGAGCGCCGAGATGTCGGAGCCGCTGTCGCTGGTGGCCCAGTAGGTTCCGGAACCTTCGTTGAACTGCGTGCCGCCGACCGCGACGTTGTAGGGCGTAGAGGCGAGGCCCGAGACGGCCCGGCCCGAGCCCGAGGAGTCGCTGCCGCCGTTGCAGCCCGCGGCGCCGCTGTCGCCGGAGGAGACGAAGGCGGTGATGCCCTGCGTGGCGGCCTGCGACCAGAGGTTGTTGTAGAAGGTGTTCTCCGAGCTGCCCATGTCCGACTCGCACTGGCCGAAGCTGGTGCTCATGACCGGCGCGACGTTGTTGTTGACGATGTACTGGGCGGAGAGGTCCACGCCGTCGGTGGACGAGGTCGATTTCGAGACCACGAACTTGACCGTCGCATTCTTGGCGACGGCGCCCGACCACTCGACGTCGAGGTCCGCTTCGCCGTCCTCGTCGGCGCCCAGGTCGCCGGGGTCCGTTCCGTTGAGCACGACCTGGGGCGAGTTCGCGGGCAGCCCCATGGTGCTGCGAAATTTGGTCCAGTTCGTGGCCGAGGGATGCGTGCGGGCCACGATGGCGATGGTCTGCCCGGTGCCGTCGATGCCCGCCGAGTAGAGCGCGTTGAGGTTGTAGATGATGGCGAAGTCGCCGGGCGACATGGTGTGGCCGGACGAGGTCGTGTGCTCCGGCTGCAGGGCCGCCTGAAGCTCGGCCTCGCTCACAGCCCTGCGGCCCGAGTTCATGGCCTGACGCGGGAAGTCGTGGAGCGAGACCACGCCGGCCACCACCGGCGAGAGCTCGGCCGGAACGGACGGGTCGACCGCGTTGGCGTGCCGCAGCACTCCGCCGACCAGGTAGTTGCGCATCTGCGTCCGGAAGGCGGTCTCCACCTGCCCAGCGGTGCCCGAGAAGTTGACCCAGGTGCCGCCCCGGGCGACTTCGTCGATTCGGAAGCCCTGGGCGGTGAGCCACGCGGTCACCCGGGCGAGGTCGGAAGCGCTCGGGCCGAACTGCGCGCCGAATTCCTCCGGCGTGAGCCAGCGGTGGTAATTGGGAGACGCAGGGTCCTGCTGCTGGGAGAGGAGCTGCTCGAGCTGGGCCTTTTTGTCGTCGGCGATCCGGAGCGCGAGGACCATCCGGTCCATCGCGAGCGACTTGTCCGTCGCGCCGGACTCGAATTCGGCCCGAGCCAGCGGGTGTGTGTTGCCGTTGAGCACCACCGCTTCGTCGGCGGGCGCGACCCGTCCAACGCCGCAGGCGGCGAGGCTCAGGAGCGCTGCCAAAACGGTATTACGCATGTCACCTCCTAGAGGAAAAGGCACAAGGTCAGCGACAACCGCGAATGACAATGGGCCGGAGAAGCGAAAATTGCGCCTCGCCGGATGTTGAACGATTACGTCAGATCGAGCAGATGGAGTTCTTAGTCAGCCCGAGCGAACTGCGTCAAGCAGAAGCGACTCGCCCTTTCAAAAGGTCGGTGTCGCCCGGTTGACCACACATCGACTTGGATGCCGACGAATGGAACGGGACGTATGGGTCGAATTCGCTCTTGGGACGTGCTGCGAGAAAGAATTTCCTTGGCGAAGAAATCTCGCGCAGAGTGGCAAATTCTCGAGTCATCGGGCCCGAAGGCTTCAGGAGCCGAGCGGCGCGCTCAGGTCGGCGCGCGCTCCGGCTCGCCGCCGTCGAAAGCGGCGGGGAGCTCGACGGCGACCTGCGCGCCTCCCTCGGGGAGGTTGGAGCGAAACATTCGGCCGCGGTTGGCGGTCACGATCTGCTCCACGCTGTGCAGGCCGAGGCCCGTGCCATTTCGTTTGGTGGTGGTGAAGGCCGGAGCGGGGCCTTCGAGCAGGTGCGGGGGAAAGCCGGGGCCGTCGTCGCGGACCTCGATTCGAGCCGCCCCCGGGACGAGGCGGAGGGCGACGAAAACCTTGCGGGCCGCGCTCCGGCCGTCGCCCTCGCAGGCGTTGATCACCAGGTTGTCCACGATGCGGTGCGCGCTCACGGTCCCGCCGTACAAAGGCACGTCGACCGCTGCCTCGGGCGCCTGCAGGGCGAGCTCGACGCCCGGAAACCGGGCCCGTGCCGCCGCGGTGACGGCCTCGGCGAGCGGCGTCAGCGCGACGAGCTGGCGACGTGCGGAGGACTCCATGAACCGGCTCAGCCGCTGCAGCTCCTCGAACCCCGTGACCACCACGTCCAGCGAGCGCTTCATGCCCTCCAAGGTCGAGCGGGTCTCGGGTTGCGCTTCCTGGGCGCCGCCGTCCGACGCGAGCACGCCCAGGAGCTTGGCGTGGCAGACGACCGCGGTCAGCGCGTTGCGCATGTCGTGGTTCCACTGCGCCACCTGCTCGAGGGAGCCTGCGAGGCGGTCGGCCCGGATCGAGTGCTCCCAGACCAGCTGCGACTGGATGGCGGCGCGCAGCCGCTCCGACTCGTCGCGCCCGCGGTTCATGGCGCAGGTGAACTCGCCGATCAGCGCCGCGAGGATGGCCGAGCCGACCCCGGCGACGGTGAGGACCGCGACGTGCTGCCACGTCGGAGCCAGATAGAGGCCCAGGGCGACGGCCGCGGCGTCCGCGGCGGAGACGAACGGAAAGCGGAAGCCCGAGCGGTAGAAGTAGCCGTGCGCCGCGGCCACCGTGAGGAGCCACGGCGAGAAGAGCACCGCGCCGATGAGCGAGGAGTTGACCACCAGCAAGACGCAGAAGAGCAGGAGCAGAAACGAGCAGAAGAGCGAGCAGAGCCCGTTGAGGCGCGCCTGCGAGCGGTCGACGAACCGGCCGCGAATCCCCCCGACCAGAAGGGGCGCGAGGTACGCGGCGACGGCCGGCCAGGGCCGAAGCTGGAAGAGCGGAGCGGAGAAGGGTACCCAGGCGCCGAAGGCGATGCCGATGGCGGCCACCACCGTGTTCCCGCCCACGATCTTCGGACCCCACACCTGGCGGAGGACCTCGTACGGCGGGAACGCCCGGGTCCATTCGTCGAATCTGCGTCGGAGCAAAGTGAGCAAGGCAGGGCGGGTCGTTCGGTGCTTCGGCGGGGGGCGGAGCGGCTCTCCAGGGGGTTTCAGCTCGAGGCCCTCAGGGCTGGCGACGCGCCGGCGCGGATCTCTCGCGCTCGACCCGGGCGGGCAGCGCCCGACGGGCGTGAGCCCGCTGGGCCTCGACCGCGACCCTCCCCCGCGAGAGCGGCTGTCGCCCCCGCTCGCGCGCGGACTGGGCTGGCTTCTCGGTCATGCACTCTCCCGACTCCGCGCTTTGGGCGATTTCGTCTGGCAGAGCCGCGAGTGAATACGATGGGTCCGCCTCGGGCGAACGCAATTTCGCGCAGCCCGAGGCGAGGACCCGGGCCAACTTTCGCCTGTTCGCTATTGTGTGACTCGAAACACCAAAACCTGCGAGCCGATGCGAATCCGGTCGCCCGACCGCAAGCTCACGCGCTCGACGCGGCGCTCGTTGACGTAGGTGCCGTTGTGCAATCGAAGGTCTTCCAAGAAGAATCGGCCCTGGGAGAAGAGGACGGCCGCGTGCTCGCGGCTGACCTCTGCGTTCCAGGGCAGAACCAGGTCCGCGCCGCTGGAGACTCGGCCGATGACGGTCACCGTCTTGGCCAGCCGGCAGGGGGCCCCACCGGCGTCGTCGAACTCCAGGGCCGCGTCCACGTCCGGCGGCAGCGGCCCCAACGCCGTGCTGGCCAGGGTGGGCCCTTCTTCCCTTGGCACCATCGCCAGGGAGGCAGGCGGCGCCGAGGAGCGCTTCGTGCGGACGTCTCTCCCGCCGCCCTCCTCGAAGGGGCCGAGGCGGTCGAGGGCCTCCAAGTCATCGCCCTCCGCCGGCTGCGCCGCGGTCAAAGAAGGCTGGTCAGGGGCATTCGGTGCCATGGCGACATTTTACGCTTGCCCCGCCGGGGGCGCATCATGGGTCCAGGCCGCGGCCTCTGCGCCGTGGGTTTCGCTCCGACAAAGGTGTGGCTTCGCGCCGCGAGTTGAGGCAGTTCTCTCAAGGGCCATGGTTCACGTCACTTCCGAAGTGGGGCGGCTGCGGCGGGTGCTCGTCCACGAGCCGGGGCCCGAAGTGGACCTGATGGTCCCGGCCATGATGGAGGAGCTGCTCTTCGACGACATCCTCTTCGGCGACCGCGCCCGGGACGAGCACCGAAGGCTCCGGCGGCTTCTGCAAATCTTGGGGGTCGAGGTGGTCGAGGCCAACCGGCTCCTCGAGGAGGTGCTGGCGCTGCCCCAGGCCCGCGCCTTCCTGTCCGGCGTGCTCTCGCAGGAGGCCGGCCCGGAGCTCGAGGCGGACTTCGCGGAGCTGAGCCCGGGCGAGCTCGTGTCGATGCTCGTCTGCGGCCGCCGCCACCCGGAGACCTCCGGCCGGAACGCGGTGCACGACCTCTACCGCATCTCGCCGCTCGCCAACTGGTGCTTCCAGCGCGACCCGCAATTCGTCGTCGGCGACGCGGTCATCTTCGCCGCCATGGCCACGCCGGCACGCTGGCGCGAGGCGCTGCTCTCCCGGGCGCTGTTCAACTTCCACTCGGACCTCTGCCAGGTCGCCGCCCGGCTCGACCCCCTCCACGCAGACGCCGAGCGGCCGCTCTTCCTGGGCCTGGACCGGCCCCGTCTCGAGGGCGGCAATCTGCTCGTGCTCTCGCGAGACGTGGTCGCGGTGGGCATCTCCGAGCGAACCAACCTCGTGGCGCTGAACCGCCTGCTCCGGCCGCTCCAGCAGCTGGAGGGTGGGCCGCGCTACTTGCTGGTGGTGCACCTGCCCAAGGGCCGGGCCTTCATGCACCTGGACACCGTCTTCACGCCGGTGGACGTGGACGCGGCGCTGGTCTACCCGCCAGTCTTCGACGGGCCCGAGGCGGCCGAGGTCTACGAGAATCGACCTCCAGTCCGGGCGCCGGGGCCCGGAGTTTTGCGGGACCCTGAAGCAGGCGCTGCAGAAGCGCGGGCTCGACCTGGAACCGCTCCCGTGCGGCGGAGCCGACCCGGTGAGCCAGCAGCGCGAGCAGTGGACCGACGGCGCCAACGCCCTCGCCCTGGCGCCGGGGGTCATCGCGCTCTACGACCGCAACGTGCGCACCGCGGAGGCGCTCAACGCGCAGGGCTTCCGGGTCGTGGTGGCCGAGGACGTGCTTTTGGGGCGCGCCGAGGTGGACTTGGACGAGCGCCGGCGCACCTGCCTCCTGCTCGCCAGCCACGGAATCGCCCGGGCGCGCGGCGGCCCGCACTGCCTCACGCACCCGCTCTCGCGCGACAATCTCTAGCGAGGCTGCGCCTCAGACCGACGAGCCATGTTGGAGAGGGTGCGGCGCAGCCTCGCGTCGATAGTTGATAGTCAATGGTTGATAGTTCTCGGCGCAAATCCGGCTCGGCAAAACTTGACTCAAGTGCATCACGTTCGCGCCCTCAAGGCCTCTAGCGAGGCTGCGCCTCAGACCGACCGGGCATGTTGGAGAGGGCACGGCGCAGCCATCGCGTCGATGGTTGATGGTTCTGCGGGAATTCGGCTCGGCGGAGGACTCGACAGGCGGCGTGCGGTCACCGCGGCCCGCGAGGCGCTCCCTCGCGGCGAGGTATCATCGGCGCCTTTCGAAGCGGAGGTCTCCATGCGCAGCCGTTCCACGTCCCTCGGGCTTCTCGCGGCGCTCGCGCTCGCCGGCGCTCCCCAGGTTGCGCGGGCCAAGGACGCCAAGCCTCCCACGCTCGCCGTCCTGTACTTCGACTACTCGGGCAAGGACGAGGAGCTGGGCCTCTTGCGCAAGGGCCTCGCGCAGATGCTTCTCTCCGACCTCTCGGGCGCGCAGGGCATTCGCCTGGTCGAGCGGGAGCGGCTCGAAGACGTGCTCTCCGAGCTCAAGCTCGGGCAGAAGGCGGCCTTCGACGCCAAGACCGCGGCGAAGGTCGGCAAGCTCCTGGGGGCGCAGCACATGGTCCTGGGCAGCTACTTCTCGCTGGGCGGCGTCCTGCGCGCCGACGCGCGGATTGTCGAGGTCGAGACCGGCCGCGTGCTCCGCTCCGCCGGCGCCAACGGCAAGCCCGACGACTTCCTGAGCGTGGAGCAGAAGCTCAAGGATGCGATCCTGGACTTCATCGCGAGCGGGCTGCCCGCGGCCCCTGCGCCGGCCGCGCCCGAGAAGGGCGGCGAAGGGGCGGAGGGCGCCGCTCGGCACGCGCGGGTGCTCCCGCCTGCGCAGCTGCGCGTGCACACGGCGGTGCGCTACGGCAAGGCGCTCGAGGCGGCCGACCTCGGAAAGAAGGAAGAGGCCAAGGCCGAGCTGGCGGCGGTGCTCAAGGAGCAGCCCGACTTCAAGCTCGCCGCGCTCGACCTGGACAAGCTCATGAAGTGAAAGAGTCGCCGCCCGCGCGCTGGAGGGCAGCGGCCCCGATTCTTTCGAGGGGAGGGCGGCGAGCCGTCGCTCCGAGCGGGCGACGCGGGAGCTTGAGAATCCCGGTTTCAGGGCGACTCGGGGCAGGACGCCGCGGCCTCGGCGCTGCCCAGCGAGCGCGCCTTGCAGAAGGCCTGACGGGCCTCGCCGCTCCGGCCCAGCTCTTCCAACAGGCGCGCCAGTCGCAGCGGCGCGTCCGAGCTCTCGGGCCGGGCCTCGGCGGCAGACTTCAAGTCTGCGGTGGCGTCGTCCTTGCGGCCGGCCAGGTAGAGCGCCCGGGAGCGAGCGAGGAGCACACCATAGTCGCCGGGCTTGCGCGAGAGCACCTGATCGAAGGCGGCCAGGGCCGCCGCCGTGTCATCCTCCTTCAAGGCGAGGAGGCCGAGGTTGGTCCTCGGCGCCAGGTAGCTGGGCTCGGCGGCGAGCGCGCGCGCGTAGGCCGCCTTGGCCTCGCGATTCGCCCCAGCCCTCTGCAGCGCGTTGCCGACGAGCTTGTGGGCCAGGGCGTATCCCGGACACCGCGTCGCCGCGGCCTCGGCGGCGGCGCGGACCTGCTCCGCAGGCGCCCCGGTGTACAGCTGCGCCCGAGCCCGGAGCGCCCAGAGCTCGGCCTCGGGCTCCAGCGCCGGCGACGTGGACTCGAGCAGCGTCAGCGCCTCGGAGTCCTGCGGCCGCTTCGAGTCCGCCGCGCCGCCCTCGAGCAGCTGGGCGGCGCGGGTGAGGAGCTGAACGGCCTCGGAGCGCTTGGCGCGGCAGGCGGCGGGCGCGGCCGGGTCGTCGCCGGCGGTGAGCAAAGCGTCGAGCTGGGCGCGGGGGGCGCTGTCGCTCTCGGCGCGGCCCTTCCACCATGAGACGAGGCCCGCCGCGCCGAGCCCGAGAACGAGGAGCGCGACCCCGATGACGGCCGGGACCTTCCACGTGCCTTTCCGGGACGACGCGACCGCGGCATAGGGTCTCGGTCGGTCGAAAGGTGCCTGGAGCGGGGCCGGCGCCGGTGCTTCGATGGCGCGGACCTCTGCAGCCGGGGCCGGCGCCTCCTCGCGGGACGGCTTGGTGGTGCGCTGGCCCGGCGACCGCGACTGCGCCGGCGCGCCGTCGCGATACGAGGTGTGGACGAGCTCGGCGACCCCCGGCCCCGAGGGCGAGCCGCCCCACGGCGCGCTCCCGCTCGGCGGCGGCGGGGCTCCCCCGGCGCGGATGGAAGTGCTGTCCAGCTCGACCGGCGGCGGCAGCGATGTGCCCGAAAGCCGGGCCAGCACTTCCTCGGCGTTCGCCGGGCGGCGCTCGGGCGCCTTCTCCAGCAGGGCGAGGATGAGCTCCTCCAGGTCCCTGGGCAAACGCCCCGGGGCGATCTCGGACGGCGGTCGCGGGGCCTGCTTCAGGTGGCGCAGCAGGATCTCGGGGAGGGTGGACCCCTCGAACGGCGGCAGGCCGACCGCCGCCTGGTAGAGCAATACTCCCAGTGAATAAAGGTCGCTCTTGGGGCCGACGACCTCGCCGCGCGCCTGCTCGGGCGACATGTAGGCCGGCGTGCCAATCAGCGCGCCGTCGGCGGTCATCCTGGCTGCGGCCGCCTCGCCGGCGAGGAAGTGCGCGATGCCGAAATCGAGCACCTTGACGAAGTCGCGCTCGCCGAAGCGGTCGACCAGCATCACGTTCTCGGGCTTCAGGTCCCGGTGGACGATGCCCTGCGCATGCGCGGCCCCGAGCGCGCGGACGATCTGCGCGGCGACGGGGACGAGCCGCGGGGGCGGCAGCCGAATCTCGGCCTGGAGCACCTGCGCGAGCGTGCGGCCCTGGAGCAGCTCCATCACCAGGAACAGCTGGCCGTCCTCGGTTTGGCCGTAGTCGAAGACCTGCACCGTGTTCGGGTGCTCGACCCGCGAGGTCGCCTGCATCTCGCGGTGGAAGCGCGCGGCGATGGACGGGTCGTCGGCCAGGCTCGGGTGGATGAGCTTGATGGCCACCCGCCGGTCCATGGACAGCTGCCGGGCGAGGTAGACCGCGCCCATGCCGCCCTTGCCCAGCCGCTGGAGCAGCTGGTACCGGCCGACGACGACCTTGTCGACCAGCGGGTCGGGAAGGGTCATGGCCCCCTTGTGTACCGCCGCCAAACCGAGGGGCGCAAACGGCAAATCGCGAGGCCGAGCGCCGCTACGGCACGTGCACGCGGCCGGCGCTGTCGCCGCTGCCGGTGCCGTGGCAGCTGTTGCAGCCGCCCCGGCTCGCCGCGGACATGGACGCCGAGGAAGAGCCGCTCGTGAGGGCGATGTTGACCGGGAAGGTGAGCGACTGGCTCGTGAAGAAGTTCCCCACCGAGTTGCTCGTCAGCGTCACCGTCGCCCCCTTCGAGTCGGTGACGGTGAGGGTAACACCGCTCAGACCGGACGAGGACGCTGTGCCATCGGTGAACACGGTGCCGGCGAGCGTGAACGCGTTGTTGCCCGAGTTGTGGCAGGAGAGGCAGTCCTCGCCGGGGCGCATGGTCGCGCTGTTATCGTCGGCCCCACAGCCCCAGAGCGCCAGGGCGAGCAACGTCACGCAGAGAATTCCACGGTTCATCCGACACATCCTCCCAAATTTCGCGGCGCCAGACGCGCGGCCGGCAGGCGAGGGGAGCCCGCAGGAAAGTTTAACAGCATACGGTGGCCTTAGTGCCCAGGCGAGCCAAAGAGCTTCGCGCCGGTGACCTAGGACCCGATGCCTCGAGCTAATTCCAGGACGGATACCGCCTTCTGGCTAGACGGGCGGCGGCTCCCGAGAATCGCGCGGCACCGGCAAAGGGGCCTCCACTTCGGCGGCCTCGGCGACGGGCGCACGTCGCGGTTCGATGGGCGGCAGTGGGCCGGTGATGAGCCGAGCGCCTCGCTCGTAGGTGAGGTAGGCGGTGGCCCAGTCGAAGAGCACCAGCAACCGGTTGCGGAAACCGATGAGGAAGAAGATGTGGACGAGCAGCCAGGCGAGCCAGGCGCCGAGCCCAGAGAGGTGGACGAAGCCCAGGTCCGCCACGGCGGCGTGGCGCCCGATGGTCGCGAGCGACCCCCGGTCCTTGTAGTGGAAGCGCTCGGTCGCCTCACCCCGCAGGCGCCGGGCGATCTGCCGGGCGGCAAAGCGGCCCTCCTGAATCGCCGCGGGCGCGACGCCCGGCACCGGCGCTCCGCTGCTCTGCCGCAGCGACGCGAGGTCGCCGATGACGAACACCTCCGGGTGGCTGGGGAGGGTCAAGTCCTCGCGGACCAGGACCCGGCCCGCCTTGTCGAGCGGGGCGCCGAGGCACTGGGCGAGCGGAGAGGCTTCCACGCCGGCGGCCCAGAAGACGGTGCGCGCAAAGATGCGCTCGCCGCCGCCGATGGAGACGCCGCCGCGGTCGATGGCGGTGACCTTGGAGCCGGCGCGCACCTCCACGCCCAGCGCCTCGAGCTGGCGCCGGGCCTTCTCGGAGAGCTCGGGCGGGTAGGGAGGCAACACCCGCGGCAGGCCTTCCAGGAGGATCACCCGCGCGTCGGAAGGTCGGATGTGGCGAAAGTCCTTGGACATGGAGGCCCGGGCGATCTCCGCGATGGTCCCGGCGAGCTCGACCCCGGTCGGCCCGGCGCCCACGACGACGAACGTGAGCCACGGGCCCGCGGAGGCCGGGTGCCGCTCGGCGAGCTCGAAGGCGACGAAGATGCGCCGGCGGATCTCCAGCGCGTCCTCCAGCGTCTTCAGCCCCGGCGCGAGCGGCGCCCACTCGGCGCGGCCGAAGTACGAGTGGGACGCGCCGGTCGCCACCACCAGGTAGTCGTAGGAGAGCTGGCCGTCGCGCAGGGCGACTCGGTGCTTTGCCAGATCGACCGCCACCGCCTCGCCCAGCACCACCTCGGTGTTGGCCTGCCGCCGCAGCACCCGGCGGATGGGCGCGGCGATCTCGCTGGGGTTCAGCCCCGCGGTGGCCACCTGGTAGAGGAGCGGCTGGAAGAGGTGGTAGTTGCGGCGGTCCACGACCGTCACTCGAGCGGGCGCTCGCCCGAGCGCTCGGGCGGCATAGAGGCCGCCGAAGCCGGCCCCGAGAATGACGACCCGCGGCCGCGACGCGGCCAGGCTGCTCTTTCGTGCGCTCATGCCATCGCCTTTGCGCATGAGATGAGCGTCCGCGCGACCTCGGCGCCAACCTCCCCATCGGGTTGCCCTGACCGAAAGTAAGCTGGGTCGCCTCGGGAGGTCTCGACGTACCCTCTTCAGTGCCAGCGGGCCTCAAATTCCTCTCTCCGAGAGGCTTGCCCTCGAAAAAACGTCGAGCCGGCGTCCAAAAAGTTTGCCGAAGAACCCCGAACGGGGCTGACGCGGAGCAGGAGCGTGGCACAACCGGGGGAAGTCCCTCGGCAGAAGTGAGCCCGGGCGAAGCAAAGCCATGGGTCTGCAGAGCCCCAGTCGGCGAGTTCGACCCACGGTTAGGAACGCGAGTTCAACGGGTTAGCGAGTGGCACTGCGCGTGCACACTAGGCCAGGCGTAGCACGACGGACCGCAAGCGCATCTGCGTCGCTCCAGGCTCGAACATCGGCTCGGACATCCCCGGCTCCGACGGCACGCACGCACAACTAGTGGCGCGGATCATGTGAGCTGGCCCTCTCCCCGGGGGCCGGCTCACTTTTTGGTGAGTTGGCGCCCAAGGCAAGGCAAAGGCCGCGGGCGCTGGAGCACCTCGCGGCCTTGCGTCGACTTCGTCGGGAGAACGAGGGCTACTTCTTGAGCCCCTCGACGAACTTGGCGACTTCCTCGGCGTCCTTGGCGTCGACCCCCTTCACCGGCTTCATCTTGCCCTTGCCAGCGGTCACCGCCTTGACGGTGAGGTCCGCCTTGGTGGCAGCGATCGGGTTCTTGTGCTTGGCGCCCGCGCCCTCGCCCTTCTCGCCGTGACAGTCCGCGCACTTCTCGGCGAAGGTGGCGGCGCCGTCGGCGAAGGCGGTAGCGGCAAACGAGACGGTGAAGACGGCGGTGAGGATGTACTTGATCACGGGGGTTCCTCGCTTGGTTGAGTTGTCCGGTGCAGCACACGGTGGGACGCGAACCCGCAGCGGGCTATTCAGTTCCCAACGCCGCGGCAGGTCAGGGTCATGCAGAAGGGCTGACCAACGCCCCGAGGGGAACTTTACTCCCTGCTGTCCCGTCGCCGCCCCAACATCGGATCCCCCGCTTGGAATGGGGCCCGGCCGACGGTCCGCCCAGAGGCCTGCGGCGCGCGGACTCGAGCCTTCCGGATCACAGCCCCGACGCGTTCGTGCTACAACTGACATCGCCGGAGCGGACCAGGTGAACGCCGGCGCGGCCAGGAATGGCGCGCGGGAGGAAAGTCCGAGCTCCACAGGGCAAGGTGCTGGCTAACGGCCAGTCGGGGCGACCCGAAGGAAAGTGCCACAGAGAACAGACCGCCGAGGGCCCTCCTCGAAGCCGAGGTGGGCCAGGCAAGGGTGAAACGGCGCGGTAAGAGCGCACCGCGGCGGCAGTGATGTCGCCGGCACGGCAAACCCCACCTGGAGCAAGAGCGAATAGGGAGGCGAAGCGGAGGGCAACTTCCGCTTGTAGGGCTGCCCGCCCGAAGCCTCCGGGTAAGCTCGCTGGAGGCCGCGGGCAACCGCGGTCCTAGAGGAATGTTCATCGCCCAGCGATGGGAACAGAACTCGGCTTACGGGCCGCTCCGGCATTTCTTTCTCATCCCCTCCCTCCGCCGCTTGGCCCGCGCCCGTCCGTTCGGTACAGTGCATCGAAGGCCGCCATGCACGCACCCATTCACATCCTGGTCGTCGATGATGATCCCGCGCTGGCCAGCGCCGCTCGGGCGCTCTTGTCGCGCAAGGAGTGCCACATCGACGCGGTCTTCTCCGGCCTCGACGCGGTCGCGCGTGTGCGGGCCGGGGGCATCGACGCGCTGCTCCTGGACGTCTTCATGCCCGAAGTGGACGGGCTCTCCGTGCTCGACGAAATCGGCCGGCTGCCCAATCCGCCGCGCGTCGTGCTGATGAGCGGGAACCCCAACGCGGACGTCGAACAGGCCATCGCCGGCGGGCGCGCCCTCGCCTGTCTCACCAAGCCCGTCGACTTCAGCCTGGCGCTCACGCTGCTGCTGAACGAGGCCCCCGAGCGGCCGCTCCAGCTCAAGCCCGAGCTCGAGCCCGCCGAGCTGACTGCGTTCGCGGCAGCGGCGGTGCGCGGCAGCGCGTTCCTCGAGGGCGCGCCGCAGCTCCCGCCCGGGACGGCGGTGTCGCTCGCGCTGGACCTGCCGTCCGGGACGCTGGACCTGCTGGCGGTCTCCGACCCGGCCGCCCGGCCGCCCATGCGGCGCGGCCTGGGGTTGAAGCTCGCCGAGCTCACCGAGGCCAAGGTCTCGGCGCTGCGGGCGGTGGCCGTGTTGCCGCCCGAGCCTCCGCCCATGAAGGCCGAGGCGCCCTTGAACCGGGCGCGCGAGCTCTACCGCCGCGGCCTGGAGAAGCTCGAGACGGGCAAGTACGACACGGCCCTCCTCGACTTGAAGGCGGCGCGAGACCTCGAACCCCAGAATTCCCTGCTGGCCGCGGCATGCGCCCGCGCCGAGGAGCTGGCCGGCGTGGAGCGGGCGCGCACGCTCTTCCGCGACGCCGAGAAGCTCGCCGAGAAGGACCCCCGCTCGGCGCTCCGCCGCGTGGAAGACGCCATCCGCCTCGACCCGACGCGCGCCAGCTACCACCGCGAGGCGGCGAGGCTGCTCCTGTTCTTGGGCGACTCCACGGAGCTGGCCGAGGAGCGTCTCGCGGCTGCTATCCACCTCGCCCCGTCGGATCCCTCGCCGCGGCTCCATCTGGCGCAGCTCTTGGAGCGGGCGGGGCGGCCCAAGGAGGCGCTCTGGGCCTGCGAGGCCGCGCTCCACCTGTTCCCGAGCGACCCGGAGCTCATCAAGGTGGTGGCCCGGCTACGGCGGAAGGCAAGCTAGCTCACACCTAGCACCGACCGCCCAAAGCACGATCTGGGGTCTTCGCCGCGCACGGTACGTCGCCGTCTCAGACCACGATCACGTCGACCGAGTTCACCGCGACCCGCTCGAGCGCGTGCGAAAGCTCTCCGCGCGTCGGGAAAGCGAGCTTGGCTTCGGCTTCATGCCCCGAATGTGAAGTCCAGAATCCGGGAAGAGGTTTCGCAAAGCTCACCCGAGGCGCTGGCATTGCTCGCCGATGAGCAAGCCCGCGCGCGGATGCGCCGTGAGGCCGAGCACAAGATCGACTTCGCGCGCTGGAAGCTCGCGCTCGACGCATTCTGCGATCGCGTGTTCGCCGCGATCGACGCCCAGGCCGCCGTTTTGACGGACCACCACATTTGCGGTGATCAGGCAACGGCCGAACGCATGTTTGAGCAGCAGTGTGTTCTGCTCCGATCGTTGATTCCATCCGAGGACCTGGTGCTCGTGCTCGCCGCAATCGGAGCAAACGCTGCAGCCCTAGTCACCGAGGACGAGAAGCTCCTGAACGGCGGCGGCCTCAGCCTCGATCTGAACCACAAGCTCGCGTTCGTACACCCCGCCGATCTCGACGAGGCGCTGCGCTCTAACTTCGTGTGGCGATGGAAGGCGAGCCCCACGCGCGGTCGATAGCAGCGCCAAGCAAGAGCGAAAATGCCCGCTCAGCGCATGGGGACCGATGCGGCCAGCACCCGATTCTGGCCGTCGTTGCGAACCTCGCTCCGGTTCGCCAGCGGCCAGCGGTCGTCCTTCCCCGGCTGGTAGAAGCCCGTCCACAGCTCGAAGCCCTCGCCGTTGTAGTAGCTGGGGACCCGGAAGCTCCAACGGTCTTTGACGATCTCCCCTTTGCGCCAGACCTTGACCGGGTAGCGGCCCGCGGCGGGCCAATGGTCGCCGTTGATGCGCTCGGCCTGGCCGCCGCGGTCGTCGATGTGGACGAAGACCTTGAAGTCCTCCTCCGACTCTTCCAGGACCCGGAAGTAGTAGTCCACTGCCACGGCGTCGCCCGGCTTCGGGCGCGCGGGGCTGAACTCCACCGCGGCCAGCTCTACGGCCTCTCCGAAAACCGCTCCGACGCGTTTCGCGCTTCCCGGGACCTCGTGGAGAAGCAGGTCCGAGAGCCGGCCGCGGTCGAACTGGATGCGGCCGTCGCGTGGCGAGGGCGGGCGCTCGATGCAGGCGGCGTTCGTCAGGAGCGCGGCGAGGGCGCCGGCGGCGAGGCAGTGCGTGCGCATGGCGTGGCGACCCTACCAAGCGCGACCCTTCGGCGGAAGGGCCTTGGGTGCCGCGGCGCGATCGGGGCGGACGGCAGGCCGTGCGGCCTCGGGGCAGATCTTCTATAACCGACGCCCTCGAAACCCTTCAGGAGAGCCTCCGGATGGCAGACAGCCCAGCGTTCGACTCCCGGCCCAGCGGCGCCCAGGCCGGGACGCAGCAGCCGGCTTCGCCTCCCACGGGCATCGATGTCGGGGTCGACGTGGGCATCGGCGTGGGCGCGGCGGTGGCCTTGCTCTTCGCCTACGCGCTCCTCCGGCAGCGCGCGCGGCGCAAGGCCGAGCTCCAGGAGCCCGAGCCCAGGCGCGCGCTCGAGGCGAAGAAGGAGCGCGTTCCGGAGACGGCCGAGCCGCGGGAGGGTGCCGCGGAGCCCGCGCGCCGAAAGGTCCGCGAAGAGGCGCCGGTCTCAGAGGAAGCGAGGCAGGCCCAGCGCGCGGCCGACGAGGCCCAGCGGGCAGCGCAAGCGGCCGAGGAGGCGCGGCTCGCGGCGAAGCGCCTGCTCGAGCTGGCGCGCGCGAAGGTCGACGCCGAGGCCGCTTCCAGGGCCGAGGAGGCTCAGGCGGCGGCCGCCAAGGCGCGCGCAGACGCCGAGGCAGCCAGGGCGCGCGCCGAGGAAGAGCGCGCCAAGGCGCGGGAGGCGGAGGACGAGCGGAAGAAGGCCGAGTACCGCGAGCGGCGCGAGCGGGAGTCGCAGGAGAAGGAGCGCCGCCGCCTCGAGGCCGAGGAGCGCCGGCGCCAGGAGGAGGAGGCCAAGCTCCAGCGCGAGCGCGAAGAGGCCGAGGCGCGCCGCCGCACCGAGGACGAGGAGAAGCGAAAGGTCGCCGCGCAGGCCGGCAAGACCCTGTCCGAGGGCCTGGCCAAGACGCGCGGCGGCTTCATGGCGGGCCTCAACTCGTTCTTCGGCCGGGCCAAGGTGGTGGACGAGTCGGTCCTCGGCGAGCTGGAGGAGGTCCTCTTCTCGGCGGACATCGGGGTCAGGACCGCGTCCGAGCTCCTGGAGTTCGCCCGGCAGAAGGTCCGGGCCAAGGACCTTTCGGATCCGGAGAAGCTCAAGGCGGCCATTCGCGGCGAGGTGGAGCGGATCGTCTCGCTGAAGGCGGGCTTGAGCTCCGCCGCGAACGCCAAGCCGTTCGTCACCATGGTCGTCGGCGTCAACGGCTCGGGAAAGACCACCACCATCGGCAAGCTCGCCGCACAGCAGGTCGCGCAGGGGCAAAAGGTGCTGCTCGCCGCCGGCGACACGTTTCGCGCCGCCGCCGCCGAGCAGCTGGAGATCTGGGGGCAGCGCTCCGGCGCCCCGGTCGTGAAGGGGAAGGAGGGCTCCGACCCCGGCGCGGTGGTCTTCGACGCGCTCAAGCGCGGCCAGGCGGAGGGCTTCGACCTCGTCCTCTGCGACACCGCCGGTCGCCTCCACACCAAGGCGCCGCTCATGGAGGAGCTGAAGCGCGTCAAGCGCGTCATGGACAAGGCCCTGCCTGGCGCGCCCCACGAGACGCTCCTGGTGCTCGACTCGACGAACGGACAGAACGCCATCGCGCAGGCGCGCGAGTTCCACGCCGCACTCGGGGTCAACGGCATTGTCCTCACCAAGCTCGACGGCACCGCCAAGGGCGGCGTGGTGATCGGCATCTGCGACGAGCTCAAGGTCCCCGTGCGCTTCGTGGGCATCGGCGAGGCCGTGGGCGACCTGAAGCCATTCGACCCGCGCGAGTTCGTGCAGGCGCTGTTCGAGTAGCCCGAGGCGCTCACTGCGGCGCCGCGCCGGAGCGCTCGGCCGGCGGCTGGAGCAGCGCCTCCCCTGTGTAGAGCGCCAGCGAGGCCCAGATGAGGCCGAAGGCCAGCGCGTGCGCGGAGGTGAAGGGCTCGCGGTAGAGGAGCACCGCCGCCAGGAACTGGAGGGAGGGAGTGACGTACTGGAGCACGCCCATGGTGGAGAGGCGCAGCGAGCGCACGCCGCGGGCGAACCAGATGAGCGGCACCGAGGTGATCACCCCGGCGAGCAGCAGCAGGGCCGCGGTGCGCCCGTCGCCTCGAAGGCCTCCGCCGCCGGCGAGGGCGCGGCCGACGATGAGCGCGGCCGCAGGCGCCGCCAGGAGCGAGGTCTCGACCAAGAGGCCGACCAAAGGGTCGATGTCGGCCTTCTTGCGGACCAGGCCATACCCGCCAAAGGTGAAAGCCAACGCCAACGCGAGCCACGGGAAGGTGCCCAGGCGGACGACGAAGGCCGAGGCGCCCAGGGCCGCGAGCGCCAGCGCGGCCGCCTGGCCCGGGCGCAGCCGCTCGCGCAGGAACAGAACGCCGAGCAGCACGTTGACGATGGGATTCACGAAGTACCCCAGGCTCGCCTCCAGGACGTGCCCCGCATTCACCGCCCAGATATAGAGCAGCCAGTTGCCGGTGATGAGCGCGGTGGACAGCCCGTAGATCGCCAGGCGGCGGCGGGAGCGCAGTGCCTCCAGGTACTCGGGCCACCGGCGCGAGATCGTGGCGAGCCCGGCGAGGAAGACCGCCGACCAGAGGATGCGGTGGGCCAGAATCTCCAGTGGCGAGACGCTCTTCAGCGCCTTGAAGTAGAGCGGGAAGGCGCCCCAGACGAGGTAGGCGCCGAGCGCAAATCGCAGGCCGGAGCGGGCGGTGGGCTGTGCCATGGGCCGCCATGTGTAACGGCCCCCGCGCGCCAAGAAAAGCCGGACCGGCGACCGGCCGGCTCGGGGCGGACACCAGAGTGCTTGAGCTTTCGCCCCCCTCCGTGCGAGTTTTCGGTTTCGGCCTCGCCCTATTTCGCGGCCGGACCTCTGTCAGCGCCCTCCTCGGTGGATGCGCGAGCAGAGGCGGCCATCCATCATTGGTGATCTGCATGCATCGTTGGCAAACCTGGACCATTCGGGCCCTAAACGTCACGGCCACGCTGGAACCCTCGACGATTCCCCGCGAAGTCGTCCCAGCCAACGGACCGGCGGGGGATGTGCTTTGGCTCGTCGAGATCCAAGGCGGCAGTGCGGTGCTCCCCGCGCGGCTGAACGGAAAGAATTACCGCCGCCTGCTGCGCGACCTGGACGCCGCCAAAGAGCCGCTCGCGGTCGTGCTGCAGGCGAGCTTGCGCACGGGGCCCGGGACCGACCGCCTCGGGCTCATGGACGCCGGGTTTCGCGCCGCACCAAAGGCGTCGGTCCCCTCGGCGGTCGGGCCGCTGAAGCCTTCCGAGGGCGCACCGGGGCCCCTCGCGGCTGCAGCCCTGGCGGTCGCCGACGCGGGCACTGCCGCCATCCGGCTCCGGTCGATCGAGGCGAGCATCGCCGTCGCCCCGTCCGCGCTGGGCAGCGAGGTCCTGGGCGGCGACTCCGGCCTCAAGATCGGCTTCGAGGGGCACCCCGGCTCGGTCGAGGTCCGCTTCGCCGGCGGCAGGCCGGCTTCGGAGGCGGACGGGAAGGACCCGCTCGTGCTCCGCGGCGAGCTCAAGGGCGACGCCGCCACGGGCCTCCTGGTGCTCGAGAACGCTCGTCTGGAGGCGGTGGTGAGCCCGCAGGCGCCGCCGCGCCCGGCGGAGGCTCCCGCGCCGGCTCCTGCCCAGGTCGCCTCCCCCGCGCCCACGGCGCCTGCCTCGGCGCCGGCTCCCTCGGTCGCTCCGGTTGAGCCGCCGAGCCAGCCGCCCCGAAATGCTTTGCCAGAGCCGGACTCCGGCGAAGAGCGGACTGCACAAACCCCCGCGCCGAGCGCGCCGCCCGAGCCCCCCAGCGTGAATTCGGCGCCGGCCGCCATGGCGGCGGAGCTGCCGCCGGGCCGGCCGCCGGTCGAGGAGCGCGAGCCGACCGAGGTCGAGCCGCCGCAGCCTCGGCCCGCCCCCGGCGCGCGAGCGGCGGCGAGCCGCGGCGCAAAGCCCGCGCCGAACAGAGTCGCCCCGCCCGGATTGCCGGCTGCCAGGGCGTTGGGCCGGGACTTCACAAGCGCCGTGCGCCAGGTGGTCGTCGAGGAGGTGCAGCGCGCGGTGCCGCCGCTCTTCGCGGAGCTCGAGCGCTGGATGGGTTATCTCTCGATGGAGGCGGCGCGGAGCGGAGCGCCTCCCACCCGGCGCCGGGCCCGGGGAGACCGCGGCCGCCGCTAGAGGCCTTGAGGGCGCGAACCCGATGCATTCGAGTCAAGTCCTTCGCCGAGCCGGGTCCGCGCAGAACCATTAACCATTGACTATCAACCATCGACGCCAGGCTGCGCCGCCCCCTCTCCTCGATGCCTCGTCGGTCTGAGGCGCAGCCTCGCTAAGGCTCTTCGCCGAGAGGGCGCCCGTCCCATGGCCTCTTCGCCCCAGCCGTCGGCGGCGCAACCGACCGCGGGCCAGACCGCCGTTCTCGAGGGCGTGGTCGAGCGCATCACCTACGCCAGCGAGGAGAGCGGCTTCTCGGTGGTGCAGATCCAGGCGCCGGGCCGCGCTCAGCTCGCGACGGTGGTCGGGCCCATGCCGGGCATTCAGCCTGGCGAGAGCGTGCGTCTGACCGGCCGCTGGATGCTCGACCGCAAGTACGGCGAGCAGTTCCGGGCCGACTCCTTCGCCACCGTCAAGCCGGCGACGCTCGTGGGAATCGAGAAATACCTCGGCTCCGGCCTGGTGCGGGGCGTCGGCAAGGTCATGGCCGAGCGGATGGTGCAGCGCTTCGGCCTGAAGACCCTGGAGGTCATCGACGCGGAGCCGGAGCGGCTGCGCGAGGTGCCGGGCATCGGGCCCCAGCGGTCGGCTCGCATCCAACACGCCTGGGCCGAGCAGCGCGAGGTCCGCCAGGTCATGGTCTTCCTCCAATCGCACGGCGTGGCCACCGGGCACGCCGTGAAGATCTGGAAGCGCTACCGCGAGCGCGCCATCGCGGCGGTCGAGGAGAACCCGTATCGCCTCGCGCTCGAGGTCTGGGGCATCGGCTTCAAGACCGCCGACAAGATCGCCAAGAGCCTGGGCGTCGAGCCCACCTCACCGCGGCGGGCCGAGGCCGGCGTCCTCCACGTGCTCGGCGGGCTCTCCGAGGAGGGCCACGTCTACGTCCCGCGCGAGCGGCTGGTGGAGAGCGCCCGGGGCATCCTGGAGATCGACCCGCCCATCATCGAGAGCGCCATCGACGCCATGGCCGAGCAGAGGGAGCTCGTGGTGGAGCCCGAGCGCGCCGGCGAGGCGACCGCCGTCTACCTGACCTCATTGCACGCCGCCGAGGTCGGCGCTGCGGCGCTCCTCAGCGCGCTGAAATGCGCGAGCGCGAGGCCCCTCTCGCTGGACGTGGACAAGGCCATCGCCTGGTTCGAGCAGCGATCCGGGCTGAGCCTGGCCGACGAGCAGCGCGAGGCCATCCGCCAGGCGACGGCGGCCAAGGTGCTCGTCATCACCGGCGGCCCGGGGACGGGCAAGACCACGCTCGTCAACGGCATCATCCAAATCCTGGAGAAGAAGGGCCGGCGCATTGCCCTGGCCGCGCCCACCGGCCGCGCCGCCAAGAGGCTCACCGAGGCGACCGGGCGCGAGGCGCGCACGGTCCACCGCCTGCTCGAGTTCACGCCGCAGTCCATGAGCTTCGCGCGCAACCGCGACCGGCCGCTCGAGGCGGACGTCGTCATCCTCGATGAGGCGTCGATGGTGGACGTGGTTCTGGGCTACGACCTCGCCAAGGCGCTGCCGCTCCACTGCCAGCTCGTCCTGGTGGGCGACGTGGACCAGCTCCCGTCGGTGGGGCCGGGCAGCCTGCTCTCGGACATCATCGCCTCGGGGGCGGTGCCCGTCGTGCGCCTGGCCCACATCTTCCGGCAGGGCACGCAGAGCCTCATCGTGGAGAACGCCCACCGCATCGACCGCGGCGAGCTGCCGCGGACCTCGCCTGGGGCCGACGGCGACTTCTTCTTCATTCGGCAGGAGGAGCCCGAGGCGGCGCTCTCGACCATCAAGGCGCTCGTCGCCGAGCGGATCCCCAAGCGCTTCGGGTTCGACCCCGTCGCCGACGTCCAGGTGCTCTCGCCGATGCGCCGCGGCCTGCTGGGCGCCGACAACCTGAACGCCGAGCTCCAGGCGCTGCTCAACCCGCGGGGCGAGGGTTTGGCCCGCGGCGGCCGCATCTTGCGCGCCGGCGACAAGGTGATGCAGCTGCGCAACAACTACGACTTGGAGGTCTTCAACGGCGACCTGGGGCGGGTGCGGCGCGTGGACGCCGTGGAGCAGGAGCTGGAGGTCGACTTCGACGGGCGCGCGGTCGTCTACGGCGGCTCGAACCTGGACGAGCTCGCGCTCGCCTACGCCTGCACGGTGCACAAGGCGCAGGGGAGCGAATACCCGTGCGTGGTCATCCCGCTCCACACGCAGCACTACCCCATGCTGCAGCGCAACCTGGTCTACACCGCCGTGACGCGCGGCCGGCGCCTGGTGGTGCTGGTGGGCAGCCAGCGCGCGCTGGCCATGGCCGTGAAGAACGACCAGCGAAAGGCGCGCTGCACGCAGCTCGCGGAGAGGCTCAGGGGGCGATAGTTCGAGGGGCGCCCGGCTCGCCGTCAAGGCAATGCCTTGAAGAGCCCCTTGTCGTCGTGCGGACCTGCACGCCGGCGTTCGATGTTGGCGAGGGACTGCGCGGTTCGCCACACGACCCTCGAGGGTGGCCCTGGAGAACGATCGCGAGCGGGAGTACCCTGAAGGCATGTCTACGGACCCAAAGGAGTTGGAACGACTCGCCATGGAGCTGGCTGCCCTCTCCGCAGAGGAGCGGGCAAAGGTGATTGCCGTTGCCACCCAGGCGAGCCGCTTCCGCCCTTTCCCAAGAGACTGGAAGCCGCCTGTACTCTCGGGCGGAACCCACTGGGACGCCGGCCCACTCTCGCGAGAAGATCTCTACGGCGACGATGGCCGCTGAAGCCGTTTTCCTCGATACCAGCCTCATCGTGGCGGCGTCCGTTGCAAGCCACCCTGCCTGTATGTCGTCTCAGTCCTTTGTCGCCCAGCTGGCACAAAGCGGTGCAGCGCCCTGCGTGAGCCTGCAGGTGTGTCGGGAGTTCATGGTCTCACTGACCAGAGGCCCCATTGGCGGTCAGATCCACACGGTCGCGGAGGCGCTCGCAGCACTGGAGGATTGGCTCGTCGCTGCGACGTTGTTGTTCGAGGACAAGGGTGTTCAGAGACATTGGGAGCGCCTGGTCGAGAAGTATTCGGTGCGCGGCAAGCAGATGCATGACTGCAACATTGTCGCGACCATGCTCGCCAGCGGGGTTACCTGCATCGCGACCCGAAACGCGGTCGACTTCGAGCGCTATGTTCCGGAGGGCATCCGTATCATCGGCCCCACGACCCACTGACGCCAATCGCCCCGCCGCGACGGCCGCGAGGAGGAAGGAAGGACTGCGCTCGCTGGTGAGGGCGCATCACTCGCTGCTCGGCTTCGAGGCAGGCCCCGGCGTGGTGCAAGGTGAAATCCTGGTTGCCGGATCCGTTCGCCTCGCGCGGCTCGTCACCGAGCCGTTCGGCTTCACCGACGCATCGAGCCGTCGCGCCCCATGGACAAACAAGGGCTGCGCCCCAGCCGGTGCTTCAGTCGCGCTCGCGAACTCCCCGACCGCGCGGTTCGGCGAGCTTCGCCGCGGGTGGCCTGCAGCCGCTGCAGGCCACGCTCTCGAGCGCAGCCACCTCGCCGGTGGCGTTGAACCCGTCGAGCGCTTCCCGCAGCCTCGGGGTGCACGCGGAGCAGCCCTTCGCGACCCTCCCATCGGCGAGCCCCTCGTCCCAAAGCGCCACCTGGAGCGGGAGGAGATGGTGCGTCGCGAGCACCACGTCCCTCGCGGTCCACAGGCTCGGCACCTCGTATCGCCCCGCGAGGTATTCCTGCTCCAACCTCGTGCCCCGCGCCACGAACGCCGGCTGAAGCGCGGCCCGCGCCGCCAGGGGCCGGCCGGGGGCGGAGAGGCGAGCGCGCAGCGCGGCGAGTGTCGCGATCGTCCCGGCGGCGTCCTGGAAGGCTTGCTCCTCGGAGAGGTCCGGCGGCTTCACCAACACGTACGCCAGGAGGGCCGCCCCCAACTCATGCAAGGCGCTCGCGGCTCTCTCGAAGGCCTCGAGCGAAAAGCCCTTCTTCAGCGCCCGTTCGCGAAGCGAATCGTCGGCGGTCTCCAGGCCGATGCCCACCTCCAACGTCGCATGGGGCAGAAGCGCGACCAGGGGCGCCAGCTTTTCGCGGGTCACGTCCGCGGGTCTCGCCTCGATGAGGATGCGCCGAAGCCCGGGAATCGCGGCCACACGCGCGAGAATCGCCGACCGTGCCTCGGCGGGGATTTCGTCGTCCGCGAGAAAGGAGCCCGAGTGATAGAGGTCGACCTCGCCGGCCCCCCTTGCTCCGACGGCCTCCACCACCGCCTCGGCCTGCCGTTCGTACTCCTCGACTGAGACCGCTTCGCCGCGCGTCGAAAGCTCCAAAAAGCCGCAGAAAGTGCAGCCTCCGGTCGCGCGAGCCCAGGAGCATCCCGGCGCGGTCAGGATCGCCGACGCTTGCACGGCCGGCTTGCCGTCGAGGACGGTCTCGCCCAGCTGAATTGCCTTAGGCTTTGCCCGATGCACGGTCAACTCCTCCTCGCGAGGAACGGACCCATGAGCCCGACGGGATGCGTCGTCGCCGAGTAGCCCATGAGCTTCCCGGGCCGGAATAGCGATCGAAGCCGAGGAGCTCGGAGAACTTCTCCCAGAGGAAGCCGAGGGAGTTGGGGTAGTCGATCTCCTTGAGGCAAACGAGCTGGCCTCCTTTGCCGTAGCCCAGCCAGGTTGTGGCGTTCGGCGATGCCGTCCACCGCGATCACGCAGGATTGCTCGAAGGGGGACGCATGGAAGGCAGAGGACGCGTGGCAGAGATGGTGGCGCACGAAGTGAAACTCGGCTTTCGCGGCGCGAGCCAAAAGCTTCTGGCGGGCGCGCAGATTCGTCGCGTGGAAGGCCCGCTCGCCCTGCTCGGTGCCGAAGTCTCCCGGCGCGATGCCCTCGGAAGGGAGACCGAGGTTGCGCCTCAGCCGCTCCTCGGGGTCGAAGGAGTAGGCGATGTGGTCGACGGCCTCCCATCCGATGCCAGCGGCGGCCAGGCAGTAATCCATGGCCGCCTCGGGGAGCAGATCGGAGTTGTCCACTCGGGCTTTCTTTCCATGCTTGACGCGGTTGAAGCGCTCCTCCTCCACAGCCGAGAGCAGCTGGCCGTCGCGCAGAATGCAGGCGGAGCTTTCGTGGTGTGCGGAATTGACGCCCAGGATTATCACCGAAGCAGCTCCTCTCGGGCCGCGGCGCGCGCCGGCGGCGAGGTGACGACACGAGGATGGCAGAGGGCCGCAGTCGGCGATCGCCTGCTGGGAAGAAAGAAGCGAGCTTCGCGCGGCTGACTCGCGTCTTGGCGTGGTGCATAGCGCAAGCGCTCGCGGCGCTCGATCGTTCATCATTGAGAGGTCGGAAACACGATGGGCTTTCGGGAACGCACCGAGCGCGAAGCGGCCGCTGTCCTGCGAGGGGACGAGCGGAAGTACACTCGATTCCGGCCGGCGCGGTTCTACGGCGGGATCGCCACCGCCGACTGCGTTGGGTGCAACCTGCGCTGCCTCTTCTGCTGGTCTTGGAACACGACCGTGCGCGCCGAGAGCGTCGGGTCCTTCTTCAGCCCCGAGGAGGTCGCCGCCAGGCTCGCGGCCATGGCGCGCAGCCGCGGGTTCAAGCGCGTGCGCATCAGCGGCAACGAGCCGACGATCGGCAGGCAGCATCTCCTGAAAGTGCTGGAGCACATTCCCGGCGATCTGCTCTTCATCCTCGAGACGAATGGCCTGCTCATCGGCGACGACCCTTCGTATGCCCGGGAGCTCGCGCGCTTTCCCAACCTCTACGTCCGCGTGAGCCTGAAGGGAGCCAGCCCCGAGGAGTTCGCCCGACTGACCGGCGCGCCGCGCGAGGAATTCGCCCTGTCGGTTCGCGCCGTGGAGAATTTTCATAGAGCAGGGGTCGAGGTCCAACCGGCGCTCATGGCCTGCTTCTCGGCGCCGAAGAGCATCGAGGCGCTCCGGAGGAGGCTCGCGTCGATTGCGGCGCCGCTGGGCGACCTCGAGATCGAGGAGCTCGTCCTCTACGGGCAGGTCGCCGAGCGCCTGCGCCGAGCAGGCGTGGAGTACGGGTCGGCGTATGCCCCGGCGCGCGTCCCCGCGAGCCAGGTGTAATGGGGTTCAGGGCGGCCCAATTCGTCGGAGCATGGGATGTCGCCGGGCGGATTGCCGGGCGAGCCTTCGTACCTCGCGCTGAGCGGTGCGGGAGACCTTTCACTCGCTTGAGCCGGAAGCGCGGCGCCTCCAGGTCAGCCCCACCGTGAAGTTTGCCGTGGTGCTCGCGGCGGCAATGAAGGCACCAGCCTGGGCATGAAGGTCGAGCCCAAACTCGACGCGCACCTCGTCCGGGGTCTCGGCGAGGGAACGCAGTTGGGCGATGACCCCCTCGACTGCGGGCTGGACGCGGCTCAAAGCCTGTTCGAAGGTTTCCTGCGCCCGTTCGGAGAGGCCGCCGCCGCCCAGGCTTCGTGTCACCGGACCGCCTGGGCGTTCGGCGGTCTCGATGAGGACCGAACCGCCGGAGGCGAGGGGGAACTCCAC
This sequence comes from uncultured delta proteobacterium, assembly GCA_963772225.1. Taxonomy (GTDB): domain Bacteria; phylum Myxococcota; class Myxococcia; order Myxococcales; family UBA5297; genus CAVYWD01. The sequence continues at coordinate 381,219 of CAVYWD010000005.1, forward strand.
GAGGTGCGTCATTGCGACCGCTCCTATCCTTGCCGCTGGGACGCCGGCGTATTCTTAGAATTGCCTCGAGACTGGCCAGATGCAGGATTGGTCGTCGCCTGGGGGACTGGCCGGGTGGCTGCCGGGGCCCGGCAGGCAGGCGTAGGAATAGTCGATGAAGGAGCGCTCGAAGCGCGGCGCGATGAGGCGATGCAAGGCATGGTGCACCACGCGGTCGCGCACCGGCGGAAGCGTCTCTCCTGAGCCGCCGCGACGAGAGGAGCCGCAAGCGTAAGCGCGCGGGGATTTGACTGCCCTGCGCAGTGAGGAGCCGTTTCGAGTGCAGATCCGCCTCGCAATGGAAGAGTAAGTAGTAAGCAGGAACTCGCCTAAGGAGTCGGCAGCGGATCTCCCTGCTCCTCATTCACGTATGCGCAGGTCCGCACGAGCTCGTCGATCTTCCGCACTGCTCGAGCGCTCCCGCCCTCAGTCCAAACGCGGCGGTCAGCAGGGATGAGGCCATCGCGAGTAAGTCGTCGGCTTGCATAGGCCTTGAAGTCGATCATGATGCGCTTGCAGGAGGCATCGGCGCTGACGACAGCATGGATGTGGCAGATCCGGACGTTCAATGCATGAAGATGCCATCGGCGATAGGCACAAACCTCCCGAATCGCAGCGTCTGCAGCCACTCGTTCGCGAGGCCCGAGACGGAATGGTGGCTGTCGAAGAAGCGCCTGCTGGCTGCGCCTCAACGCGTGGTTTCCGGGGCGAAGCGGCAAACCCGGTTGATTGTGGGATTGATCGACACTGCCACGTCGGTCGCCATGAAGCCATGTGCCGTAGGTGGTGAACGTGATGAACCATGCCGGAACTTCCAACCACTTGTCGTCGGTATGCATGTCTCCTCCCTGGTTCACAGCGATTGTACACAGAGAGCTGACATCGATGCAGCGAGGCGCGACGTCGAGCTACCACCGCTCGAAATGGTGCTCAAAACGAAAGGGTCACTGCGCAGGGCTGTCAAATCCCCGCGCGCTGACGCTTGCGGCTCCTCATCTCCGGCGCGTGCGCTCTGCCATGGTGAAGGAGCGCGGCCGTCGCGTCGGCGGACCGCAGGCGCTCGTCGCGGTCGAAGTCCTTGAGCGCGAGCACCACGTCGTCGAGCAGGCGCAGGGAGCCGCGCTGGACGGAATCCATGAGCGCCGGGTGCGCCTCGAAGTTCTGGAGCATCCACCGGGCGAGGGCCTGGCATTGGATGAAGAGCGGCGCTTCCTTCATGGCGCGGCGCTCCTGCGCTCCTGGCGCCGGAGCAGGCCGACCAGAGCGGTGATGTAGTCCTGCTCCACGGAATCGGCGATGGAGCGAGCGACTTCGCTGCCCTCCACGTGAAGCAGCGCCACCGCCTCCGCGGCCCGCTCGCGCGCGGCGCGGAAGGCGTCCGCCTTCTCCCGCTGGTGGAAGCGGTGGCAGCCTTGCGAGAGCGCCACGAGCGAGGCTCGCATCGCGGTGGTGGCTGCGTGCTCGCCCAGTCGAGCACCGCTGGACCGGCAGGCGGCGACGCCGGCGCGGAAGGCTCCCAGATCGGCGACCGAATAAGTGCGGCGACTGGGCGGGCGCAGGTGGGGGCCCAGCGCTTCCTCCACGGCGGCGCCCAACTCCGCGGCTTTCTGCTCGCGTACGCGCAGGCGCTCTTTCGAGACCGGAAGATCGGCTTGGTCGAATACCCAGCGTCCCTCAACCTTGTTGCCCTTGATCTGGCCGAGTTTGATCAAATAGCGGACCTGTCGCTCGGACTTGCCAAGGTAGTGCGCGGCTTCCCCGAGTGTCATCTTCATCGCAACTCCGGGCTGAATTGTCATGACACTGGCAGACAAAGTGTCATCATGGTGACAAATGTCAAAGCGAACCGCATGCCGGCCTGACGACAGAGTCGTCGGACAATTGTCAAGATGGTGCAAAGAATCCGACAATGTCAATCGACAAAGTAACAATTACCAAGGCTGGCGGGAACGGCGACAGACGACACGGAAACCGAGGTCATCGAACCGGCGCCTGGGGTCGTTCCAGTCCCGGCCCGCGCAGCGGAGGCCCCCCGGGCCGTGGCCCCACGAGCCGCCCCGGGCCACCCGGGGCGCACCGCTGGCAGGCTGCTGACACGGATTGACAAGGTTGGTCACCATCTCGGCATAGTTATCTTGCCAACCATCCAGGCACGGCTCCCACACGCCTCCAGCCATGTCCTGCGCGCCACAAGCGCTTCGCCCGGTTGGATGAGTACCTACAGCCCCTGGCTTCCCCTTCTCACGGTCCTGGCCATAATCGGCACGTTCTGCGGTCGGAGCCTCGCTACCCCAGGGGTATTTTCGGCCGTCGCTTCCCCGCGCCGCGTACTCCCATTCCGCTTCTGTCGGCAGATCGAAGCGCAGCGTGTCGCCGAGCCTAGCCTGCGCAGTCAGCCATTCGGCGAACTTGCGTGACTCCTCCCAGTCGACACCGACCAACGGCTGCTCGGGCGCATTGAATCGAGGATTCTGCCAATACTCCGGCGCTCGAGCTCCTGTGGCTTCCATGAAAACAGAGTACTGCGCATTCGTCACGGGGTACTCGCCGATCCAGAATCCGTCGGTGAGACTCACCTCCCGAACCGGAGTTTCGTCGTCATACGCCTCGCTATCGTAGTTGGGCTGCGCGGGCGGTTGCGCCCTCCACCACTTCTTCTTGGACGATCCCATCCAGAACTTCCCAGGTGGCACCCACAGAAACGACATCTTGGTCGTCAGCTCTCGGAACGATTGCCCGGGTGTCGGGCCCGCCTCTGCTGCGCGCGGTCGGCTCAAGGGCGTAGCGGCGAGTTCCTGGCGAGCCTGAGTAGCGAGGCCATCCGGGTCAGCGGAGGACGGGTCGAGCCGCATGAGCTCGGCGTCGACATCCAGGACGGCCTGCCACTGCGCGGCGGCGGCGTGGATGCGCAGCTCCTCCTGTAGGTCGGTCACGCGCTGCCGCGCCTCGCACGCATCCTTGCGGGCCGGCGCATCCCGATAGGCCGGGTCGACCTGCAGGATCTCGGCGTACGCGCGGGCGGCAGCTGTCCAATCGCCGGCGTCCTCCGCCTCCTTGGCTTCCCGATAGATGCCCGCGAGCTGCTTGCTGCGGCACACGGTGTCTCGCAGGCTCGCGGCGCCGGGATACTGCGGGTCCAAGGAGAGCAGGTCGTCCAACAAGCCGATGGCGGTGTCGTAGTGCCCCACCCGCGACTCGGCGCGGGCCTCGACGAAAAGCGCGCGGTGCTCGGCCTGTCGCAGGATCTTCACGGGTTCTGGAGGCGGAGGTGGTGGCGATGGCTGCGGGACACGAGCCGTGAACGAAAACACCTGTGTGTCGCCCCGCCGCGCAGATACAGCACCGGCGTGACCCACTCCAATGTATCCCGGGCGCCAAGAATCGAGATCCGCCCGCTGCACGCCGCCTCGTCGACGTTTCGACCCCACGCGAGCGCGGTGTAGAAGCCGCGGGCAAACGCGATCGCCGCCTTGTCGCTGACCGCAAACTGCATCGCCGCGACCGCGGTGATTCCGCTATGGGCCAAAGCGGCGGCGGTGCCGGAGAAGAGGTCGTGCGCCCCGGCCTCGCCGGACGAGCAGGAGTTGAGCACCACCAGCTGCAAAGGTGGCCGGGCCTGGGTGAGCAGATCGGCGAGCTGGCTCGCGTTCACCATGTCGGCCAGGCCGTCCTCGCCGACCAGGGCGAGAACCCCTTCATCCCTGCCCGCGTCGTAGGCCCCGTGCCCGATGAAGTGCAGCGCGTGCCAACCGCCGGCGAGGAGCCGGTCATGCACCCCGGCCCAGGTCGCGTTGGGCAGCCACACCAATTCCACGCGCCCAGCGGCGATCGGCTCGGCGAGCGCCTCCGTCAGGCGCCGCTGTTCCGCCTCCACGTCCAGGGGTTGAAGACTTCGCGGGGAGGCGATCAGCCCGAGGATTCGCAGCGGCAGGCTGATCTGCAGCGGGCCTGGGGTATACGGGGCCGGCACGTGGCGGACCAGCGGTTCGTTCATGCACAGATACCGCTGAGTCACGGGGTCGAAGAGCGTCTCCCACGGCAGCGCGGCCAGCTCCGAATCGGCGAGTCGCAGCACCACCCTCAGTTGCTTGCCGCTCCGCTGCGCCAGGCCCAGGCTCGCGCGATAGGCGCCGTCTACCTCGCCGGTGAACAGTGCCTTGAACAGCTGCTCACCAACCTGACGCACGGGCAGCTCGGTGGTCGCAGCTCGGCGGGCCCGGACTCCCGACGAGAGCACCGTGGCTGCCAGCTGGTCGCGCCGGCGCACGAGGTCTTCCACGTCCAGCTTCAGCGTGCCAAGCGACTCGACGTCCACCCCGGAATGGACCACTCGGACCTGGTAGCTGCCTTGCTCGGCTCCGGCGCCAATCTCGAGGTCGAAGTCGCTGTTCATGGCGTCCCGTCCCCTTTGGGAAACATCCGTCGCGCGCCGGCCAAAACTTGATGCTCGGATGGCATCGCCGGCACTGGCCATCGAGCAGCCGCCGCGTTGGCTTGCCCGCCACCGCTCCCTGTTCCCTCGCGCAGGCGAGGTGGCGGCCAGGACAGACGAAACCCAACCGCCGGAGGACGGGTCGGCATTCGCCCGCGGGGCCAACTTCGTGGCCTCAAGCTCGACGCAAGCCCCCGAGATTCTCAGGACCCGCCATCCGAGACTCCTTGGACAAGCGGTCCGATGCCGTTATACATAGGTTCGTACGTCGGAGGTGGTCATGCCCATGCGGAAGAAGCTCACGGCGATCGGAAACAGCCTCGGCGTGGTGATCGAGAAGCCAATTCTCGAGCTGCTCGGCATCGACCGCGACACCGAGCTGGAGATGCGGACCGACGGCAAGCTCTTGATCCTCGAGCCCGTTCCACACAGGAGGAAGCGGGTGGCTGAGGCTGCCAGGCGCGTCATGAACGCCCACGACGAGACCTTCCGGAAGCTCGGCAAGTGAGCGCGGAGGCCGACTTCCTGTAGTTGGAAGAGGTGCTCTTCCTTCATGAGGAGCAGCTCGCTCGCTACGGGGGCGCTGGCGGCGTCAGAGACCTGGGCCTTCTCGAGTCGGCCGTGGCGACCCCGCAGGCGACCTTCGATGGCAAGCTCGTGCACAGCGACCCGTTCGCAATCGCCGCCGCATACGCCTTCCACATCGCCCAGAACCAACCGTTCATCGACGGCAACAAACGGACCGGACTGGCCGCTGCCCTGGTCTTCCTGGTCCTGAATGGAGTGGAGATCAAGGACCCCGCGGGCGCTCTCTACGGAGCGATGCTCGATTTGGCCGAGCGGCGACTGGGGAAGGAGGGGCTCGCCTCGATCCTCCGAGGCATGGCCGCCGAGAAGTAGGCCACGCGCCTTCCGCCCGTCAGACCGACATCCATTCCAGCCGCAGCCGGCGGAGGAGCAGCACTATAATGCCGACCATCAGATAGTCGCCCGCCGCGAAGATTCCGAGAGCGACGAAGATGAGGGAATCGCCGAACTGGACAGCGGGGAGCAGGAAAAGCACCTCGATCAGCTCGAAGGTGGCGCCGGCCACCCGGAAGACGATGGCGATGGTGACGGCGACCAAATTGCGTACCGGTTCCTTCCAGGCGAGGTACTGGACGTATGCCGCCAGCAGCCACAGGACGCCGACTCCCCGGACGAAGATCGGCTCGACACGCCCGCTCCGGTACATGGCGCCGCGCACCGCGTCCGAATTCAACTTCCCGATGGCCAGCATCCACCTGGGAAACAGCAGGGCGGCGACCGCCAGGATCAAATCAAAGACAACGAGGAACAGCAGGACCGCCCGCAGCCATTTCAACGTGGCGGGATCCTGGTTCACGGTTCCTCGGTCGACGTCAGAGTCGGTCATGGGGATAGAGCAGTCGCTTGAAGGGCGCGAGCGCCTTGCGCATCAGGAGAATCGGCCACCCCCGCGGCTTGAAGGCGAAGTAGGGATCCATGGCGGTCAGGCCGGAGAACCACCAGTTGCTGAAGGCATACGCCTCTTCGATCAGGTCGAGCGAACGGATGAACACCGCGCTGACGTTCGTCCAGCCAGGGTAGGTCGAAGTATCGCCGAGCCACCGGATGTCCGGCCGGCCGAACGCCCGGACCGCCAGAGGAAGGAAACGCCCGACTGCGGGGTCGTCCGGGTCCAGCCCCATCTTCTTCGCGCCGACCCAGTCCACCGCAATGAGGTTGTCGCCGCCGATGATCGTCTTCGTCTCTCTCGGCGAGGGGTCGGAGATCACGCCGAACTGGCCGTCCGCGCTGAGGAAGGCGTCGATCAGCCCGTAGTGGACCGGGAAGTGGCGCAGCGTCTCGATCGTCGGCCAGTCGTACTCCCGCTTTGCGTGGTACTCCTTCAGCTTGTCCTGCATCGGGAGCGTCCCATAGACGTTCTTGAGCGTCAGCGTGTAATGGCAGAACACGTGGGTCTTGTTCTTTGCGAAGGAGACGCGGAAGTCGGCGTCTCGCCAGGTCGGGCCGACGAAATGCTTCCCCAGCCGGCCACCGTAGTCGAAGGGAACCATTTCCTCCGTCAAGTCGACGATCTGGTAGTTTCGATTCCTCGCGTAGCCGACGTATTCGGCGACCTTCACGACCTCTCGATTGCGGTAGTAGTTCCCGTAGGTGCTTTGGGCCTCGACGATGGCGATCCGCGAGAAGCCCTTTGCGGCAATCCGGTCGACGAAGCCCTCCACGAGCTTGGGATCGGTATAGGTCGAGGGGTCCGTCCGGGAATGCATGAACATGAAGTTCGGCTTCACGACCACGGAAAACGCCTCGCGCGTCTTCCCGGACATCCTGAACGTTCGCTCGAGAAGGTCGAAGAAATCCGTTTCGGAGAGGACGCGGTCGAGGCATTCGAGCATGTCCTCGCCGCGGATCGCCGCCACCACCGCAGGGCCCGAGCAGTGGGGCTCCTTGCGCTCGTCCCGCAGGAAGTCGGTCTGCGCCCGGAAGAACGCCAGGTTTGCGCGAAGGAAGAAGTAGAGAGTGATCCAGAAGAGTGAACCGTCCACAATGACGATGACGAGGTTGGCCAGCTGCCGTGCGGCGAAAGCGAAATAGGCGAGCGCTGAGAGCGCCGAGGATGCTTTCGACACCAAGAGGGGCACGACGAGGACCTTGTACCGCCGAATGTTGTACGCCGCTAGGAAGGAGAGGACGGTGATCGTCATCATCATGGAGAAGGCGAGGGCGACCCAGAACCGTTCCCCCGACACGGGCGCCGGAGCCAGTCCAGGAGCGACGGCGGCCGACACCGCGTTGATCGCGGAAAGGATCTTCCCCGGAGCCACGGCGAAGATGCTCCCCGCGACGAGATAGACGGCGCCGCTGACCGCCATGAGTTTCCGAAGCGCTCTCTCTTCGTGAGAGAGGTAGACCATCCTTCACTCCTTCGGGCCCTGTCGCGCAGCGACGTCCAGCGGCTCGGCGGAAAACCAGGCCGCGAGGGAATGCTGCGCCACGATCTCCATGGGCCAGCAGGAGAACAGAAGGAAGAAGGGAGGATACTTTGGGCTGTGAAGAAACGTCCACGCGCCGCTCGCCGCCGACCCGGCGTATTCGCCCAAATTGCCCGCAACCCAGGCCGCGACCACGACGCCGGCGAAGGTCCGAAAGTCCATGAAGAAGGCGGACAACAGCAGCACCGACGCAAGAAGGAGGTAGAGGACGCAAAAGTCGATGCCCGCGCCCGCCCGATACGGGCTGAGAGTCGCCGGCAGCGCGAGGAGGACTGGGACGACGATCGCCAGGTTCAACCAGCGCGGGAGGGGAGCGCGAACGCGGCGCAGGAGCGGGATGGTCACGCCCGTCGAGACCGAGTGCGCCGAGAGTCCGCCGACGACCCAAGCGAAGACGCCGAAGAAGTACCGCCCCTCCTTGCCGTGGTAGGCCCAGAGCAAAGAGCGGACGCCGACCGTCTCCTTGACGTATTCGAGAAGCAGGATCGTCGCGATCAGCGCGGCGAGTCGGGCCGCGGAAATCCGCGCCGCCAGCCAGAATGATAGGGCGAATCCAAGAGCGAACACGCCTGCGAGGAACGGGGAGATCAACGGAAGGTAGCCTTCGTCCCGAGCGGAGAACAGCAGCGCCCCGAGGAGCAGGACGATGAACCCAGCGTTGTGCGCCCGGCCCCTCCAAGGCGAAGCATCCTTCACTAAGAACGCTCCTTTGTGACCGCAGCGGCTGACCTTTCCGAATGCGTTCTGCGCCCGGCCAGGGGGTCAGGAGCGCCAGAGCTCCGAGAACGTCACCCCGCCCTGAGCATCCACGAACGCCGCGCACGCTCCCGCCCCTTTCGTATCGGGCATCCATCCGCCTGTGTTGTACGCGCGCACGTGATAGGTGCTGCCGTGGCGCTGGACGTCGACGATTCCATTGTGTTCAGGCCTGATCGGAATGTGCGTGTGTCCGAACAGCAGAGCCGACGGGAGCGTCGCCTTCTTGTCGCCCGATGCGTCAACGAACTGGGAGCGAGAAAGGCCGAGGAAGCGACCGATGCGCGCGGCATTGCCCGGGTCGTCCAGAAACGTCTGGTCACCCTTGTGCGCCGTCGATGCGTTCACGCCATGCAGAATCATCTTTTGGAGAAGACACTTGCAGAGATTGATCGCGGCGTCCGTTCCCCACTCGCGCGGATCGTACCAGTGATAGCGAGACATGGAGTGGTCGAGGAAGCCGGCAAGCTCGTCCAGCGCCGCATCCGCCTCGGTCGTCTTGCCGTCGACGCCTTCGCTGTAGATTTGCGCTGCGACCTTCGTGAGAGAGCCCGCCTGCCCCAAAGCCGCCCATCCAAGCTCGGTCAATGGGGCATTCAGCTGCTCCAGCTCCTGCAGCGAGATCGACCGGTACACCTCGAGGATCTTCGGGAACACCTCGGTCATCAATAGCCAAGGCACGCAGAAGAAATGTCCATGGGTGACAAGGATAGGAGCCGTCTGCGTTCCGGCCTCCTTCTGGGGGACCAAAAACAGATTCGGATATACCACGGCGATGGGCGGCGCTTGCTTCGCTGACTCGGGAGGTCCGAACAGTCCTCTCAAGAACACGTTTCCGAGCGGGTGTCCGACGTCCGACAAGGACAATGTCTGCATGCCGAGGTCGAGAATGCCGGTTTGAATATACGGATAAGGTTTGGGCGGCAATCCGTTGGCGACGCGTCGCATCACCATGACCTCGTGTTGAACGAGCTGCCACACGTTGTGATCATGGTTTCCTGCAATGTAGACGATCGTCTCGAACAAGGACTCCTTCATCAGGGCGCAGAAGAACTGCGAAGCCTGCGTGAAGACCTGCTGATAGTCTTGAAGCGCAAAGTCCAATGTGTCGCCGTTGAGAACGAGGAATGGCACATGCGGGTCGCCCTGGGCGCGAATCGGGTCGAAGAGCATCTTCTTGAGATAGACGCCATATTCGAGTCCTAATTGTCTTGCCGCGGCGGGTCCTGCGCTGCTGTGGTCCGATCCGAGGTGAAGGTCCGACAATATGACTGCGACTGTGGCCATGTCATTGGCTTCCATCCAGGGAAGCTGGGAATGCGATGGCACAGATCCTTCGGGGAAGATTGGGGCCGCCCGAGACTGCATGTCCGGCCTTTAGGTCCTCGAACCGGAGCAGCTCGCTCGGGGGCCCCCGGTCCTGGCGCCCCCGATCCGCGCCGCCTTGTCGCAATTCGCCGCCACCATCCGCGTCCCATCGAGCCGGCTCCCTCGCTCGCGACAGTCCTCTCCCTATGTCATCGGCGGCTGACGGGGACGGCAAGCCGGAAGGCTTGTAGGCGGCGATCAGCCAGCCCATGAGGCTGCAGGAGTATTTCGCCCGCGCCGAGAGAATGAGGCGGTGGGCATCCGCCCAGACGGTAGCCATTCAACGGTGCAGAGGTGCTTGCCCCGGAGAGGCTGGAGCCTGAGACCTGAGGCACCCTCTTTGGTTCCGTCTGTGACGGGTGAGGGGGGGCGCCCCGCCTGTTTGCCTCACGGCGCGAGGGAGCACGCCAGCGGCCGCTGCTTGGCCGCCGCGACGTCCTTTTGCGGCAGCAGGCCGAAGGCCTGAGCCCGGTTGAGCAGGTCGTCGCGCAGCCGCCGAAGCTGCAGCGGGTTCGTACACGTCGAGAGCTCCGGGTACCTGGTGGTGCTGGTGGGCAGCCAGCGGGCGCTGGCCATGGCCGTGAAGAACGACCAGCGAAAGGCGCGCTGCACGGAGCTCGCCGAGCGGCTCAGGGGCCGTTGAGCGGCGGCGGGGTGCCTCGGTGGGCAGGGTCCAGCCCCGCTGACTGCTCCGCCGGGCAAGCTCAATCTGCGAGGGCGCGCGCAGAGAAACGTCGGCCCCGCCTGACCTCGACAGCAGTGTTTCCCTCCCGACAGCGCGAGCTGTCGAGCCAAGACGGATGGTGCACACGCCGGCGGGAGCGTCCTAGGCTCCTAGGGGCGTCGCCTTCGAACGCGCGCCACCTCCCTCCTCGTGGCGGTGGATTCGGTCGAAGCACGGCAGGCGGCGCGGCTGGAGCCCTTGAGAACACGAGGTCGGGTCTTCGCCCCGAAGCGAACGACGGGGAGACCGGTCCCTGCTGCACCTCATTGAACGGAGGCGAATCGATGCATTCGCGAATGACGGCCGCGGCCCTAGTCATAATGGGCCTGGGAGCCTGCGCCTATCCCGTGCCTCCGCTTCCGAGCGGGCAAGCCAGCCCCGGTGGGTCGGGCACAGACGCCCAGGCGCTCCGCATCGTTCAGCCCGCCGACGGCGCGCAGGTCGGCGACCTCGTCGAGCTGAAGCTCGTGGCGAGCAGTGTCGGCGAGCTGAAGCTCTGGGTTGCGCCTCCAGCTCGACGACCAGCCCGCGTTCGAGTACAGCCAGGAAGTGGGGCTGCCGAGCACCCTCAGTCTCGACACGACACTGTGGTCCAACGGTGTGCACCGGATCGCGGTGAGCGTGGACACCGCCGAAGGCGAGACGCTGCAGGACAGCGTCAGCCTGCGCTTCGACAACCTGCCGTTCCGCATCGCGAGCTACCGAGTCGCCGAGTTTGCGCGGAACGGAGCGGAGGCGACGGTCGACGTAGAAATTCAGGGAAGCTCCAACGAGCTCGCGTTGACCGCGGACTTCTCCGCGCTCGACTCCGGCTACGTGCCCGGGGCGGAGGCCGTCGAGCCCCTGTCTTCGAGCCTCTATCGGATTCATTACACCGTCTCGGCCGGAAACACGCAGGCAGACGGCGCCAAGGTGGTGATCCTCGCCGCTGCCGACGCCTCCGGGCGGGCGCCGATCCGGCGGCCTATCTCCCTGTCGCTCCGCAACACCCCGCCCGCGCCGTTCCAGATCGCGGGCGCCACCTTCATCGACGCGCCAGCCCTTGTGCCCCAGCCCGGCGCCTCGGGCGCGCTTCTGATCCTCGGCGCCCAGCGGCTGCACCTCGTCGGCGACGAGCCCGGCGCTCTCCAGTTGAGTTGGGCCGGGAGCTCGGTCCCGGTCGAGCGTCTCATCCTGACGTTCTCCGGCTACGCCGGCTATTACATCCTTCCCGTCGACCCGAGCCAGACGGAGGCCACCGTCGAGCTGTTCCTCCCCGACAGCGCGCCCAACGCGCCGCTCGCGAGCTCGTCCGCGATGCGGTCCCTCGAAGCGAGGAGCGGCATGAAGGCCCTGACCGGCGGCTCGACCTCCGGCACGTCCCTGAGCGCGTTCGGCCAGGGTTCCAGCGGCTCGACCTCGTCGAGCACGGTCGGGGTGACCACGACCAGCGTTCCGCCCTCGGTGGCCCAGGTCACCCTCCGGTGGAGCGGGGCGGCCGATTCCGATCTGCACGTGGTCGAGCCAGGTCCGTCCGGCCAGGAGATCGAGTACAACAACCCCGTCTCGTCGGCCAGCGGCGGCACACTCAGCCTCGACTCCAACTCCCACTGCGTCGCGGCCGCCGATCCCGCCGAGAGCATCTCGTGGCCAGAGGGAGCTGGTCCCATGTCGGGCACTTACAAGGTTCGCGTCGTGATGTACGAGGGCTGCGCGGGGGACCCGGACAAGAAGCTGACCTCCCCCCTGAGCTTCAGCGGGCAATACATCGACTGCCAGGGGACGGCCCACCCTTTCAGTGGGACCTTCCCGGCCGGCACAGCGCAGCAGACGTCGATGGAGGTCGCCACCTACGACCTTCAGTGTCCCGCGTGGATGCACGGCCGGGTCAGCGTCCAGCGCCTGGTGCCGCCGTCGCCGCTCACGTTGCAAAGCGTCGACGTGCCGCGCGTCAAAATCCGCGCGCTCAAGTCGAGCGACAATAGCGAGCTGGCGGCCGGCTTCACCGATCAGAATGGCGGGTACAAGCTCGCCTTCGATCCCAAAGGGGACAAGTTCTTCCTGCAGGTCGAGGGCGAGATCGATCCCTCCTTCGCGTCGGTGGTGGTGCAGGATGGCGGCCGCAAGCTCCAATTCTGGAAAGGACCGGATCTCGATCCTAAAGGCCAGCCCACCGCTTACGACCTGGCGATCGCCGACGTCCCAGGAGCGACCCAGCGCGCGGGGGCCTTTCGGTTGCTCGAGAACATCCAGAATGCGATCGCCTATGGCGCTCTGGTGACTGGAAAGGACTTCAAGTCCTGCAACTGCACTCTGACGATCTATTGGGATCTTTCGGCCTACGCCAAATACGGCAGCGTCTACGACAAGCAGAATAGATTCATCCGCGTCCAAAACGGAGACGAGAATTCCCCGTTCAGGATCGTTCACGAATACTTCCACTTCGTCATGAACACCTGGTCGGTGGACCACTCGCCGGGCGGCGATCACAAGGTCTCGACTCGCAGCACTCCAACGCTCGCCTGGTCCGAGGGGGCAGCGACCTACTACGCGTTCAAGACCACGGGAGTCCCCGTCGTCTACGCGGGGGCGGAGGATGGCTTTCCGCTCCTGCAAGTGGACCTGTATTCTCCGACTATTGAGCAGGGCGCCGAGCCGGACTCGGCGGGGAAAGTCACGCAGTACGGCAAAGTTTCAGAGGGAATGGTGACCCAGATGCTCTGGGAGATGAGCGCGGCGACCGGTCTGGTCGACGCCGCCATTTTCCAGAAGATGCCCTCCCGCTTCCAGAGCAAGCCGCCCGATTTCACGACGAGCGACCCTTCGCAGGGCGCGGACTTCGTCGACTTCATCGACGGGCTGAGGGGCCTCGCGGGCGCGCCGTCCGATGCCGACCTGAAAGCCATCTTGCAGGGCCCGCCGCCCGGCCTCAAAGCGCCGGTGCACGACATGCCCTACGACTTCAAGAACAACAGCAAGATTCTGATCGCCCCGGCCGATGCCTGGGTCGGCGCGACTGCACACGAGCGGCACCTGCGAAGGATGCTCCGCTTCCATGTGGGCCCCGGGCTCGGAAGCCGCGCGCAGGGCTGAGCTGCCAGCGGGGCGGCCGAGGCGGGCCCGCCGCTGGGCGGCTTTGCCCGAGGCCGACTACGGTCGGAGCGAGCAGAGCAGGGGCTTCCGCTTGGCCGCGGCGACGTCGCCGGAAGGGACCAAGCCAAAGGCCTCGGCCCGGTTGAGCAGGTCGTCGCGCAGCTTCCTGAGCTGCAGCGGGTTCGTGCACGTCGAGAGCTCGGGGTACCGGGCCTCCGACACGACGAGCTCGGCGGCCTGCTCGAGGTCGAGTCGGGAAAGCTCCTCGCCGAAGAGCGCGAGCGAGGCCTGCGAGTAGCCCACCACGTCCGGGGCGAAGTAGGTCGAGGCGAGCCGAAGCGCAAAGAGGTCCTCCACCGAGACCGCGCCGAGGACCTTGGATGCCGCGAGTGCCGCCTGCAACCCGTCGGCGATGCCGAACGCGCGCGTGATCTGCAGGGCGAAGCGCAAGTGGCACTGGCCGGGCCCGGCCTCGCCGCCGCGCCCGTTCAGCGTGTGCGCGAGGATTCGCCGGGCGAGCGCCGCCGCGCTCTCGCGAGGCGCGAGCAGGGCCTCCGGGCACGACTCGGAGGCCAGGACCAGCGAGACCAGCGCCGGCGGGATTTCGGAGGCCGCAAGGACCTCGAATTTCCTCACCTCGGGGCCCTTCGCGGTGATCGCGACCTGGCGCTGCGACTCCACCAGGGGCGCGAGCCCGGCGATGATGGCCTCCCTCGAGCTCAGGTCGGGCAGGCCGGCCGAATTCCAGAGATAGAGCACGGCGCCGCAAAACCCGAACGCGAGCGCCGCGAGAAGCACAGTGAACGCCAGTCGACGCATGGCACGAGCCTTTCACCTGCTATCGGCGAAATCGGTCCGGCATGGGTCGGGCGTCGGTGCGCGGGCCGTCGGGGTCGCGCTCGGGGTCGGCCTCCGCGCCAAGCGCCGGCGGGGAGGCGCCGCGCCGCGGGGGTAGGGGCCGCTTTCCGGGCGGCAGGCTCGAGGCCGGCATGGCCGGTCGCGCCGCGGTGCGCGGGCTGATTCCGTCGGCACTTCCAGCGAAAGTCGCGGGCCTCGGCGGCGCGGCGGGCGCGGCTTGCGCGGCGGGCCTCGGCGATGGCCGCTCCTCCGCCGGCGCAGGCTTGAGCTCTTCGGGGGCCGGGGTTGAAGGCGCGGCCGGCTTGGGCTCGGGCGCTTTCGCCGCCGCCGCGTGGCCCTCACGGACCGCGTGCTCGGACGCGAAGTTGTAACCCTCGAGGAAGGTATTCGCCCCGACCTTTTCCTTGAGGCCCTTTTCGCGCTGCTCGGCGAACTCCGAGGCCCGGCCCATGGCTTCCTTCACGTCGGCGGGGTCGGGCAGGTTCTCCTCGCGGTGCTTGAGCGACGGCGCCCACGAGAGCTTGAGCGTCTCCGAGAAGATGCTGGGCGGCGGCGGCAAGCCGTAGGTCTTCGGGTCGAAGAACGTCTCGGTGATGTCGGGGAAGCCATGCGACTGGAGCCGGCCGAGGAAGGTGGGCAGGAGCCCCGTCGGCGCGTGGTAGCCGTGGATGTGGCCGTCCTTGTCCTTGTGCGTGGGCACGTAGACGTACAGGGCCTGCGTCCGGTAGTCGCCCTTCTCGTTCAGGGGCAGCACCTCGGCGATGGACGTGGTGCGCCGCGAGCCGTCGTGGAAGCGCTCGCAGGTGATGACGGCGTTGATGGCCGAGGCCACCTGCGCGCGGATGGCCACCATGGGCAGCTCGATGCCCGACTGCAGGCACAGCGACTCGATGCGGCGCAGCGTGTCGGTGGGGGTGTTGGCGTGGGTGGTGGCGAGCGAGCCGCCGTGGCCGGTGTTCATGGCCTGCATCAGGTCGAAGGCCTCGCCGCCGCGCACCTCGCCGACAACGATGCGGTCGGGGCGCAGGCGCAGGGCCGAGTGGAGCAGGTGCCCCATGTTCACCTCGCCCTTGCCGAACTTGTCGGCGGGGCGCGACTCGAAGGGCACGATGTGGTCCTGCTGCATCTGGAGCTCGGCCGAGTCCTCGATGGTGAGGATGCGCTCCTCGTTGGGGATCTGCGTGGAGACGATGTTGAGCAGCGTCGTCTTTCCGGAGCCCGTGCCGCCGGCGACCACGATGTTGAGCTTGGTGTGGACCATGGCGCGGATGAGCCAGGCCATCTGCGGAGTCATGGAGCCCCACTTGATGAGGCTCTCGATGCCGGGCCGCCCGGTCATGAACTTGCGGATGGAGATGGTCGTGCCCTTGCGCGCGATGGGCGGGAGCACGACGTGGATGCGCGAGCCGTCGGGGAGGCGGGCGTCGAGGCGCGGGCGCTCGTCGTTGAGCACGCGGCCCACGAACTGCGCCATGTTCCGCGCGGCGCCGAGGAGGCCCTCTTCGGTGAACTGGGCCTCGGTGAGCATGAGCTTGCCCTTGGCTTCGACCCAGATCTCGGTCGGGCCGTTGATCATGATCTCCGAGCAGTCCGGGTCGTCCAGGTACTTGAGGACCGGCTTGAGGAAGGCTCGGAGGGACTCCTGGTACATCGAGTTTTGGGACATGGGAGAGGGAGTCTAAATCAGTGGAGGGGATTGGCGAAGGTGGGTGGGCGTTGCTCGGCGTCGCTCGGGGGGAGGGGTTGGTTGGGAAGATCGGGTGCTCGAGAGCGAGGGAAGGGAATCCGGGTTCGGGGTCGGGTTCGTTCGCGGGGACGGGGACGGGCACGGGGACGGCGGCTACGGGGCACGGGGACGGCGGCTACGGGGCACGGGGACGGCGGCTACGGGGCACGGGGCACGGCGGCTACGGGGCACGGGGCACGGCGACTCAGGAGCGCTCGGCCCTGCCGGCGTGTCGGGAGGGCGGGCTCGGAGCACAGAGGGGGCGCGAAGCTCCTCGGCTCGGCTGCACCTCGCCAACCGTGGCCCGTGCTCCGAAGGAGCCGTGTGCCGTCCCCGAACCCGTACCTGTCCCCGCGAACGAACCCGACCCCGAACCCGAACCCGGATTCCCTCCCCTCCCTGCCCTGCGCCCCATCCGCCCAATACCTCGGCTCCCGCCTCACCCGGCGGAGAAGCCTCCCCTCCCCAATCTCCGCCCCGCCTCAGCCCCGCTGCGACAGCGCGTGCACCCGCTCGACGAGCCGCTTGGCCGCCTCCGGAGGCGTCGGCGGCAAGATGCCGTGGCCCAGGTTGAAGACGTGGCCCGGCCCGCCGGCGCGCCGGAGGATGTCCTTCACCCGGGCCTCCATCGCCTCGGGCGGCAGGAAGAGCGCGCAGGGGTCGAGGTTGCCCTGCACCGCCACGTCGGGCCCCAGCCGCGCGCGGGCGACGTCGAGGTCGATGCGCCAGTCGAGCCCGACGCAGTCGGCCCCGGTCGCCTTGAAGCGCTCGAGGAGCGTCGAGCAGCCGGTGCCGAACAGGATGACGGGCGCGCCTTCGCCGCGGACGGCCTCGATGATGCGCTTCAAGTAAGGCGCGCTCCACTCGTCGAAGTCGGCGGGGCCCAGCTCGCCGCCCCAAGAGTCGAAGATCTGCAAAGCGCTCGCGCCGGCGCGCACCTGGGACTTGAGGTGGGCGATGAGGGTCTCGGTCAACAGGTCAAAGAGCCGGCGCGCGGCCTTGGGCTGCTCGTAGAGAAAGCGCTTGGTGGCGAGGAAGGTCCTGGTGCTGCCGCCCTCGATCATGTAGGCGGCCAGGGTGAAGGGCGCGCCGCAAAATCCGAACAGCGGGACGCGGCCGTCGATCGCCTTCACGGTGCGGCGGATCGACTCGGCGACGAAGCCGGTCTCGGACTCGGGGTCCGGCACGTGAAGCCGCTCGACGTCCGCCGCGGCGCGGATGGGGTTGTGGAACTTGGGGCCGCCGTCTCCCAGCTCAAGGTCCATCCCCATGGCTTCGACCGGGATGAGGATGTCCGAGAAGATGATGGCGGCGTCCACTCCCAGGATGTCCACCGGCTGGAGCGTGACCTCGGCGACCAGGTCGGGCGTCTTACAGAGGGTGAGAAAGTCGACCTTCTCGCGCACCGCCCGGTACTCGGGGAGGTAGCGGCCCGCCTGCCGCATGATCCAGATGGGCGTGCGCTCGACGGGCTGGCGCCGCAGGGCGCGCAAGAGCAGGTCATTCTTGAGCTCGATCATGGGACAATCAAGCCAATTCCGCGCCCCGGGTCAAGCGCCGAGAAGCCTGCCTCAGCTACTTGTTGCCCAGGTCGTCCTGGTCGGACTTCGGGTTGCTGGTCCAGCGGTGGTCGGGCGGCACGAAGCCGCCGCCCAAGTTTCGATAATCGAGGAATTCGCGGTCGTTGTGGTGGGGCAACCATTCGCCGCCGAGCTGGGGCGGCTCGCCCGTGACGTGCTCGCGATCCGGTGGAACCACGAAGGGAAGGGGGTCGGGGTAGTCGGGTATCATGGCGGGACCTCATCGGCCGAATTCACCAATTTAGATAGGAATTCGCCCGAGGCGATGCGCGCCGCTTTCGGGGGTCCAGCCGCTACCGAATCTTGGAGCCGAGGCTCCGTCAGCTCGTCGATTGTGTGGAGCACTGCTCGGTCGGCCGTGCTGCCGGGCGCCTCTGACGCGTCGCCCTCGCGAAACGCCCCGATTGCCCGCTCCGGCGCCGGGCCGCAGCTTCCAAGCGAGGAGGGGCGGGCCATGGAAAATGTTCCTATCGGAGAAGAGGCTCGGGGGCGGGCGGCCGCGGGGGCGTGGGGCTGGCCGATGGTCTTCAGCTTGGCCATCGTGGCGCTCGGCATCTTGGCGCTTATCTCGACCGGCGTCGCGAGCCTGGCCACGGTGCTCTTCCTCGGCGCGCTGCTCATGGCGGCCGGCGTCGCGGAGATCGTCCTGAGCGTGCGGCGGCGGGCGCGCGGCGGGTTCGTCCTCCCGTTCCTGAACGGGCTTTTGTCGCTGGTCATCGGCTTCTGCTTCCTGCGCTGGCCCATCTTTGGGCTCTCGGCGGCGACCATCCTGCTCGGCGCCTATTTCCTCGCGAGCGGCCTCTTCCGCGGGCTGACCTCCATCATCGACCGGTATCCACACTGGGGATGGGACTTCTTCGACGGCGTGGTCTCGCTCGGCTTGGGCATCATCGTGCTGGCCAGCTTTCCCATCTCGGCGTTCTGGATCCTGGGCTTCCTGGTTGGCGTGGAGCTCATCGTGCGGGGCGGAACGCTGTTCGGCGCGTCCCTCGCGCTGAGGCGCCTGCTCCGCCCCGCTCAGGCCGCGTGAGCGCCGGGGCGCTCGCTAGGCCGGACCCTGGTGGTGCAAGCCTCACCACCGGGGCGCGCCAGCCCGCGGGGGCCGGGCACACGAGAGCGGCGTGGGGCCCCTCGGACCTCGCGCCCGGGCTCGACCTGCCATCGCCTGGGCGCGCACTCCGAGTCTTACGCGGCAATCGGTCCGGAATCCAAAGGGTCAGGCGCCGCCCGGCCGGCGGCCAGCCGCGTGGAATGGCGATTGCTCTCTTGCGAAAGCGAACGCTCATGACGAGAGCGTCCGGCTGCAAAGAGTCTCCCTCCTCCGCCGAGCGCCCATGTCACCCCTTCTCCTCACCCTGGTCATGGCGGTCGCGGGAGCCGCCGACGCGCCGACCGCCGTCCGAGCCGCCGACGCGCAGCCGCCCGGCGAGCCGCGCGCCTCCATCCTTCACCTCGGCATGGGGCTTGACGCCGGCGTGCCCAACGGCGCCGCCGTGTCGGTCGTCGCCCGGCCCTGGTACTTCCTGAGGCTCAACGGCGGCATCGCGCACAACGGGGTGAGCACCGGCGTTCAGGGCGGCGCGTCGCTCATTCCGTTCAAGTTCTATGTGACCCCCGCCCTGACCGTCGAAGGCGGTCAATTCTTCCGCGGCGGAAGCTTGATCGATCGCATCGGCATCGACCCCCAGGTCGCGGACCTCGCGAAGCACGTGACGTATCGATATCTGAACGTCCACCTCGGCCTGGAATTCGGCAGCCCGCGCAGCTTCACCTTCTATCTCCACGGCGGGCTGAGTCGGGTGTGGGGCACCGTGCACGACGTCACGGGCCTCTTGTCGAACACGTTCGGCGTCGACGGCCTGTCGTCTGGCGACGCCGCGGTGGTGGCGACCCTGCCGTCGGCCAAGGTCGGCTTCTATTTCTACTTCCTCTAGCTCAGGTGGACTTCGATGAACCTCGGCTTCGTTTCGATGGCAGCTTTGGCAGTCGCATCGCTTCCGCCCGGGTGCGGTCAAGTCTTCAACGCGAGCGTCGAGGTGGACGACCTCTGCAAAACCCTGGACGAGCAGGACTTCCCCGCGGCGGCGGACGCCGGGGAAGCTCACGTGACGCGCGAATTCACGGTGAACGTCGGCGACATTCTCAACAAGATCGACGCGGCGGGGAGCTCGACCCTGCAATTGAAGAGCGTCTCGCTGCAGCCCACCGAGGGCATCGACGACTTGGCTTTTGTCGAGCAGCTCACCCTGGTGGTCATGGACGGCGCGCAAGCCGCGACGTTGACGCAGTACCAGCACGCCGCCAGCGACGGGCCGGTGCCAGTGCTCACTCTCAAAGTCAACGAGGTCGACATGCGCTCGGACGCGAGCGACGGCGAGGTGACCCTGAGCGCCGACCTCGCCGGGATTCTGCCGACCGTTTCCTGGAAGGCGAAGGTGACGGCCTGCTTCACGGCGTCGGCGAGCCTTTGAGCGGGCAGGCTTAAGACGCTCGCATGCTCGAGACGGCCGAGCGGCGTCCCTTGACTCGATGGCGCGTCCGGCGCGCTAAATAGTCCCTGAGCGAGGAAATCTTGCGCAGGATGGCAAAGACTTCAGGCTTCAGACTCCGGGCCCCAGGAGCTGCAGCACCCGGAGCCTGGGGTCCGGAGCCAGGAGCCTAAGGCAACCCTCGTTGGTTCCGGCACGGCCGGGTTAGGGGCTGAGCGACGGGCAGCCTGCGAGCGGCCATCTTCCCGACGGCGAAAGCGCGATGCGGTCCGAAATCACCATCCGCGACATCGTTCACGCCCACGTGCTGACCTGCTCGCCCGACACGCCCCTGGCCGTCGCGGCCTCCCGCATGGCCGAGGCTCGCTGCAGCTCGATCATCGTCGAGCAAGACGGAGAGGTCGCCGGGATCTGGACCGAGCACGACGCGCTCGCCCTCGACCTCGCGAACCCGGCGCAGCTCCAGCGGCCGGTCTCCCAGTTCATGTCGCACCCGGTCCTGACCCTCTCGGTCGACAGCACGCTCGGCGAGGCGGCGCTGCGCTTCCGCGAGGAAGGGGTTCGGCACTTCGTGGTGGTCGGCCCGCAGGGCGAGCGCAAGGGCATCGTCTCCCAGACCGACATCGTGATGAACCAGGGGATCGAATACTTCGTGTCCCTCCGCGAGCTCGAGTCGGTGTTCACTCGAAGATCGTGACGGTTCCGAGCGACACGCCCATCGCCGCGGCCGTCCGCGAGATGCACGCGAGCCACCTCGACGCGCTCGTGGTTCGGAGCTCGAGCGGCGAGCACGGGATCGTCACGGAGCGCGACGTGATCCGGCTGATCAGCTCCGGCCGCACCGTGGTGACGGCAGGAGAGATCGCCAGCTTTCCGCTTCTGGCGCTCCCCATCAACGCGTCTCTCTACCAAGCCCGGAAGCTGTTCAAGGAGAGGCGCGTCCGCCACCTCGGCGTCTCGGGCACCAATGGCGAGCTGGTCGGGCTGCTCAGCTTCTCCGGCATCCTGGCCAACATCGAGCACGAGTTCGTGCGCAGCCTGCGCGAGGCCTTGCGCGAAAGCGAGGCCAACCTCGCTGTCACCAACCAGCGGCTGCGCTCGGCCGCGAAGGCCTTCGACAGCACCCTGGAGGGCATCCTGGTGACCGACGCCAACCGGGTCATCGAGTCGGTCAACCCTGCGTTCACGCACATCACCGGGTTCACGGCCGAGGACGTCC
The DNA here is from genome assembly GCA_963772225.1 of uncultured delta proteobacterium. Classification (GTDB taxonomy): domain Bacteria; phylum Myxococcota; class Myxococcia; order Myxococcales; family UBA5297; genus CAVYWD01. Next base: position 402,499 of record CAVYWD010000005.1, read on the forward strand.
TCGGCAAGACCCCCAAGTTCCTCGCCTCGGGCCGGCACGACCGCGCCTTCTACCACGCCATGAACGAGGCCCTGGCGCTGACGGGGCATTGGCAAGGGGAGATCTGCAATCGGCGCAAGAATGGCCAAGTCTTCTTCGAGTGGATCCACATCGACGCCGTCAAGAATGACGCCGGCGCCGTGACCAATTACGTCGCGGTCTTCAGCGACTTCACCCTGCGCAAGGCCGCTGAAGATCAGATGCAGTTCCTGGCCCATCACGACGCGTTGACCGGGCTGCCCAACCGGGCGCTCTTCATGCAGCGGCTTTTGCGCGCCATTCCCAATGCGAAGCGCGCGCAGAAGAGTATGGCCGTGGTCTTCTTCGACATCGATGACTTCAAGAAGATCAACGACACCTACGGCCACGACGCGGGCGACCAGGTCCTCAGGGCGGTGGCGCAGCGCCTGTCGCACGGGGTGCGTTCCGAGGACACCGTGGCGCGCCTCGGCGGCGACGAATTCATTCTGCTGATGGAGGACCTCTCGGCAGTCGAATTCCTCCTGCCCGTGGTCGGAGCCTTGTTGGAGGCGCTCGCGCAGCCGGTGGCCCTGGAAGGGCGCCGGGTGCGCATCTCCGCCAGCGCCGGCGTGAGCCTGTACCCGGGCGACGCGGCGGAGCCCGACGAGCTCATTCGGAGCGCCGACGCGGCCATGTACGTCGCCAAGGCCAAGGGCGGAAACACCTTCCGCTGCTTCGCCCAGGCGGCCGCCGAGCGCTCGCCCGCCGGGTAGGGCTTGCGAACGCTTTTGGGCCTCGCACCGGGCGGGGTCGCCTTCGCGCGGCGCGTTTCGCGCGGACCGCGGCCGCCAGCGCCGAGCGCCTGCGCGGGCGAGCGAGGATCCGCACCTTGTCGAGCGAGGCAGGAGGGATCCATGGCTCAAGGGACCACAACCACCACGACGGACCACGAGGCGATCCGCAAGTGGGTCGAAGACCGCGGAGGGTGGCCGTCCTCCGTGAAGCGGACCCGCGGGCAGCGCGGAAAGAGCGACCCGGGCATCATCCGCGTCGACTTCCCCGGCTTCTCGGGCGAGGGCTCGCTCGATCGCATCGAGTGGGACGATTTCTTCAAGAAGCTCGACGAGAACAAGCTCGCGTTCGTCTACCAAGAGGAGACGAGCGGCGGCGAGAAGAGCAACTTCAACAAGATCGTGAAGCAGGCGACGACCAAGGCGCGCGCCGAGCGGCGCTCCACCGGGGCCAAGCGAGCGGCGCCGCAGTCCGGCCGCCGGAAGACCGCACAGGCCGCCGCCCGAACCACCCGAGTCCGCGGGACCAAGACCGCCAAGAAGGCGGGGAAGCGGAGCCGAGCGAGCCCTGCCAAGCGCCGTCCTCGCTAAAGACTCGGCCACCGCTCGACGGCCGGTGGCCGGCGGGGCCCCGGGGCGTGAAGCCGCTTTAGGGCCCGGGCGAGTTGCGCAAGACCTTTCCAACGGGCCGCCGGCTCGCTCGGCGGGGCGCGCTTGCGAGGGCAGCGTTCGGGTCCTGAAGCCGTCATTCGGGGCCGACATCCATCGCTACTCCGCCCGCATCGCCTCGACCGGGTCGAGCCGGCTCGCGCGCATGGCAGGGTAGATGCCGAACACGAGGCCGCTCAGGCACGCCGAGCCCAGCGCGAGGAGCACGGCCCAGGTCGGCACGCTCGCGGGCACGCGGTACGCCTCGCGCGCGAAGAGGGCGACGCCGGCGCCGACGAGCACGCCTAAGAGCTCTCCGACGAGCGACACCGTTACCGCCTCGAGCACGAGCTGAGTGAGCAGGCGCCTTCGCCGCGCGCCCGCTTGCTCTTGGCTCAATGGCGTTTGCGTGGCTTCCAGTTTGGATTGAGCATTGACCTGTCCCACTGTGGGAGTGTGACGGCTCGAATGTCCTCAGGCTTTACACGGCCCTTCACTGCGACCTCCTGCTCCGCTGGGTACGGAGAATTGGGTCCGAGGGTCGCGTTCACGTCCTTTCCATGACGAGGTCTCACGACGTAGATGGAGTCCCCATTGAATGAGTTTGCTACGTCGTAAGACTTGGAGGTCGAAACGTAGTTGCTCGGCGGGGCGGTGTTGTCTCTCGCGTGCGCCAACAGGTTATTGCTCTTGCCTCGGGTTTTGAAGCCGTCATTGAAGATCTCTGCCGCCGGTCGCGAGTCCCCGCGATAGGTGTATTTGGAAAGGTTAGAGTTGTCCCGTCGAAGCCACGGAATGCACTGGTTGTGGGCCAGGACCCGCTCGGCGCCAACAAAGTAGCGATGCGCCTCGGCCACCTCCAAATTGAAGACCTCCCTGGGCTCTTTCGAGACGTCCGACACGCCGGCCACCTGACCGACGCCGCCCTGGGTGACGAGCTTCTCTCCGGGCAGCAGGTCTCCGGCCTGGACCCAGTCCAGGCGGTCTGCGGAAAAGAGCGGATGGCTTCGGGTTACGCCCAGCACCGAGCCGCCTTGTAACGCCAAGGTCATGACCTCGCGGCTGGTGTGGCGCATCAGACCGGTGATGGGACATCGGGATCCCGGTGTGGTTTTGGGGCCCTCGCGAATCCCAGTCACGAGCGCGGTGCCTTCGAGGTTCATCTCCTCGAGGCTGACTTCGATTTCGCTGCCGACGGACGCCCGATGTTGGGCGAGCCAAATCGGGGGCCGGAGCAGATGGATGTCCACCTCGGCCGGCATGCGCAGGCTCACCTCCTGCCAGTCGTCCGTCCGAAGGCTCTGGCACTCGGCCGGGCCGACGCGGTCTCCCAAGAGCACCTGTTCGATCGCCTTGGACCCTTCGGCGGTGTCGATGGGCGTCCCGGCGACGAAGCACCCTGATCGAGCATTCGCTGCGCAGGCCTCGCCCGCACAGTCCGTCTCCGTGGGCTCCATCACACCGGAGCCGGCGGCCGCGTTGCTCGAGGTCGAGAAGAGTGAGCCCACATTGTGGCCGACCTTCGATATCGACAATCCCGCGACGAGCGCGATGCCGGCGATGCCTAGAACGTACTCGGTCGTTCCGGCGCCTTTCTCGCCTCGGCGCGGCGTCCTGTAGCGCCTCGAGCTCCGTCTCATTTTGCTGCTCCGTTCCGATGCCTGCGGGCTGTCGGCCCGCGGCGCGGTTCCGAGTCGCCTTTGACACCGCCTGCGGGCATCACCGCCGAGATTGTCCGCGAATCGCTGGCCGGACACCCATAGGGATGCAGGGCTGACCGAGACTGGGTTAGCGGCAGACCGGGCCCTTCCGGGGGTAGGTGCGATGATGGATTCGGCCGCGATTCGGGGCCGACATCCGTCGCTACTCCGCCCGCATCGCCTCGACCGGGTCGAGCCGGCTCGCGCGCATGGCAGGGTAGATGCCGAACACGAGGCCGCTCAGGCACGCCGAGCCCAGCGCGAGGAGCACGGCCCAGGTCGGCACGCTCGCGGGCACGCGGTAGGCCTCGCGCGCGAAGAGGGCGACGCCGGCGCCGACGAGCACGCCCAGGAGCCCTCCGACGAGCGACAGCGTCACCGCCTCGAGCACGAACTGCGTGAGCAGCCGCCTTCGCCGCGCGCCCAGCGCCATGCGCACGCCAATCTCCCGGGTGCGCTCCACCACCGAGACCAGCATGATGTTCATGATGCCGATGCCGCCGACGATGAGCGCCAGCGCGCACAAACCAAAGGTGGCCGCCGCGACCACCGACGACAGGCTCTGAAAGGTGCCGGTCAAACTCTCATTGGAGAAGACGTCGAAGTCGTCCTCCTGGTCCTTCTGCACGCCGCGCAGGCGCCGCAGCGTGGCCACCGCCTCGTCCTGAGCCTTGGCCATCTGCTTCGGGTCGGCGGCCTGAACGGCGAACGCCATGTCGTGCTGGCGGCCGAAGATCCGCCCGAAAGAGGCGAGCGGGATGACCACGAACGAGTCGCGGCTCTCGAGTCCCAAGATGCTGCCCATCCGCTCCACGACGCCGATGACGGTGAACGTGGACGAGCGCAGGCGCATGGTCTCGCCGAGCGGGCTGCGGCTCGGGAAGAGCACGTCCGCCACGTCGGCGCCGATGACCGCGACGTTGCGGTCGAGCTCCAGGTCGGCCTGCGAGATGAACCGCCCTTCGGCGATGGTGAGGCCGTTGACCTGCTCGTACTCGGGCGTGCTGCCGTTGATGTCCACGTTGGGCTTGGTGGTCCGCTCGCGCGTCGCCACCGCCTCGCGAGGCCAGACGCTCTGGACCAGCGCGACCCGGGCGACGCTGGGGCAGAGCTCTCGCAATGCCAGGCCCTGCTCCGCGGTGAGCGGCTTGCGCTTGCGGTACTTCATCCAGTCGGTGCTCGGGCCGCCGATAGCCGGCCAGCGCTGAATCTGGAACGAGCCCGCGCCGAGCACGCTCATGCTGGTCGCCACCTGCTCCTTGAGCCCCTCGGTCAGCGCCATCATGGCCACCACCGTGCCCGTGCCGATGACGATGCCGAGCACGGTCAAGAGCGAGCGCAGCGGGTTCGCGCGCAGCGTGGAGAGCGCCAGCTCCACGTTGTCGAGCGACGAGGTGAGCGCCGCGCCGAGCGCAGAGCGCCGGCCGACTTCGAGGGACGAGGGAGGGACAGGAGCAGGGCTCATTCGTAGCGCAGCGCCTCCACCGGGTCCAACGTCGCCGCTCGCCACGCGGGCCACGAGCCGAAGAGGAGCCCCACCGCCGCCGAGAAGCCCAGGCCCAGCGCCACCGCCGAGGGCGTGACCGCGGCGCTCAGCGGCGAGACGAGCGCCACGAGCTGCGCGACGGCGAGCCCCGCCGCGGTGCCTAGGGCGCCACCCAGCGCCGAGACCAGGAGCGCTTCCAAGAGGAACTGAGCCAGGATGGTCGAGCGCCGTGCGCCCAGCGCCCGCCGCAGGCCTATCTCCCGGGTGCGCTCGCGCACTGAGACCAGCATGATGTTCATGATGCCGATGCCGCCGACGAAGAGCGTGATGAGCCCGATGCCCACCGCCACGCCGTAGAGCGCGAAGGTCAGCTTTTCGTAGATCTTCAGCAGCTGCTCCTGCCGGTTGATGTTGAAGTCGTCGGGCTTGCCGGGCGGGACCTGTCGAACGCGGCGCAGGATGCCGGTGAGCTCGTCCTCCAGTTGCTTGAGCTTCTCGGGGTCGCCCTTGACGCTGATGCCCAGCGACCGCTGCGTCCCGAACTGCGCGGTGAAGCGCGTCCAGGGAATGGAGACGTTTTTGTCCAGGCTCATCCCCAAGAGCTTCCCGCGCCGCGCGAGCACGCCGACGACCTGGTACGGCTGGCCTGCCACGCGCACCCGTTGGCCCAGGACGTCGCCGGGAGTTTTGCCGGGGAAGAGCGCGTCCACCACGTCGGCCCCGATCACCGCGACGCTCCGCTGCAGGGCGATCTCCTCCTCGCTGGGGAAGTGCCCGGCGGTGAGCGCCCCGCCGTCGGTGATGAGGCTCTGCTCGCCCACGCCGTCGACCACCACGCTCGTCACCTCGCGGCCGCCCGCCTCCAGGTTGCCGAGCGTCCGCACGCGCGGCGACACCGCCAGCGCGAGCTTCGACTCGCGCTCCACCGCCTTGAGCTCCGCCTTGCCGATGCGCTTGCGGTTGCGCAAAAGCGAGTACTCGGAGTCGAACGTCAAAAAGGGGAACTTGCTGACGTAGAGAGTGCTCGCGCCCAGATTGCCGACCTGCGTCGCGAAGCTCTGGTTCAGGCCCTGGATGATGGCCACGATGGCGATGACCGTGGTGACGCCGATGAGGATGCCGAGCGTCGTCAGGAACGTCCGCATCCGGTGCGCGCCGAGCGAGCCCAGCGCGATGGACAGGCCCTCGCGGCCTTCCGCGGCGGACCTTCGCCAGCTCATGGGGCGACCTGTGGCAGCGGGCGCGCGGACATCTCGGCGCCGGGGCCGTCGGCCACCACCTTGCCGTCCATGAGGCGCAGCGCGCGGGGGCAGCGCGCCATGAGCCGGGCCTCGTGGGTGACGAGCAGGAGGGTGTGGCCGGCCGCGTGGAGCTGGGCGAAGAGCTGCATGATCTCCTCGCCGGTCGCGCTGTCCAAGTTGCCGGTGGGCTCGTCGGCGAGGAGCAGCGAGGGCCTTCCCACCAGCGCCCGCGCGATGGCCACCCGCTGGCGCTGCCCGCCCGAGAGCTCGTTTGGCCGGTGCGTCATGCGGTGGGCGAGCCCCACGCTCTTGAGCGCCGCGGCCGCGAGCTCGCGCCGCTCGGCGCGCGGCACGCCGCGGTAGACGAGCGGCAGCTCCACGTTCGACAGGGCGGTGGCGCGCGGCAGGAGCTGGAAGGTCTGGAAGACGAAGCCTATCTCCCGGTTGCGCAGGTCGGCGAGCTCGTCGTCGGCCAGGGCGCGCACGTCCTTGCCGTTGAGCCGGTACGAGCCGCCGGTGGGCGTGTCCAGGCAGCCCAGGATGTTCATGAGCGTGGACTTGCCCGAGCCCGAGGGGCCGCCGATGGCCACGTACTCGCCGCGGTGAATGGACGCGGTCACGCCGTCGAGCGCGCGCACCTCCTCGCCGCCCACGGTGTAGTGCCGGCAGACGTCCTGGAGGTGCAGGAGCGGCTCGCCGTTCGCCGAAGGCCCTGCGCTCACGACTTCTCCTTCGCGGGCGCCTCGGGCTCCTCCACCTTGATGGGCTTGCCGTCGGTGAGGTCCTTCGAGAGGGTCCGGTACGGGCCCTCGACGACCACGTCGCCTTCTTTCAGGCCGCTCAGGATCTCGATCTCCGTCTCGCTGGCGAGGCCGGTCTCCACGCGCCGCAGCCGCGCGACACCGCTCTCCATGGCGAAGACCACCTTGACCATCTGCGAGCGCGAGGGCCGGCGGACCGCCTTGGCACCCTGGCCCTCCACCGGGTCGGGCTCGGGCTTCTTCCCGGCGATCTCCTTCTCCGTTCGAGCGGACACCGCTTGGATGGGCACCGCGAGCGCGTTCTCGTGCGTCTCGGTCGCGACCGACACGTCGGCGCTCATGCCCGGCAGCGCGCCGGCCACCGGCGCGTCGAGCGAGAGCCGCACGGGGAAGGTGGTGACCTCGGCCTCGGTGCCGGGGTTCTTCACCGTGGCGTTCTTGGCGACTTCGACCACCGTCGCCGGAAAGCGCTTGTCGGGGAAGGCGTCGATCTCCACCTCGCCTTTGTCGCCCTCGCGGAGGAACACCGCCTCGCGCTCGCCGACCTCGGCCTTCACTTCCATGGACGAGAGGGTGGAGATGACGAGCAGCACGTCCTCGGCGAAATCGGAGCCGCGCAGGCGCTCGCCCACCTGCTTCAGCTTGCTCGTCACCACGCCGTCGATGGGCGCGTAGAGCGTGGCGAGCGACAGCTGGTGACTCGCCTCGGTGAGGACCGCCGCGGCCTGCGCGATGCGCTCCTGCACCGACTGGAGCCGGGCGTCCTGAGCCGCCACCTCCGACTCGGCGCGGTCGAGCTCGGCGCGGCTCGCGCCGTTCACGGCGACGAGCTTCTTCACCCGGTCGCGCTCCTGGGCGAGCCGGGCGAGCTCCACCTTGGCGAGCGAGAGCTCGGCCACCGCGCTCGCCCGCGCCGCCTCCTGCTGGCGCACCTGCGCGAGGTAGCGCCGCGAGTCGATGCGCGCCAGGAGCTGGCCCTTCTTGACCGCGTCGCCTTCCTTGACGGCGAGCTCGAGCAGGTCGCCGGAGAGGTTGGAGCTGATCTTCACCTGCGTCGCCGGCTGCAGCTTGCCGCTGGCGGAGACGCGCCGGGTGATGGAGCCCTTGCGGACCTTCGTGACCTGCACCGGGAGAGCTTCTTCCTTCACCGGCCTCAAGGAGTAGGCGACCAGGCCGGCGATGCCAGCGACGAAGAGGGCGGCGATGATGCGGCGGGTCCAGGTCATCGGGAGGTCTCGTGGTAGGAGCCGCCGACCGCGCGCGCGAGGTCGGCTTGGGCCACCACCCGGTCGATGCGGGCGTTGACCAGGGTGAGCTTGGCCTGCGTCAGCTTGAGGCTCGCGTCGCGCACGTCGAGGGCGGTGGCGAGCCCGGCGTCGAGGCGCTGCTCCGCCAGGCGCACGCCCTCCTCGGCGGCTCCGAGGTTCTCCCGCGCCAGGCGCTCGGTCTCGCCGAGCGCGGCGAGGCTCGCGCGCGCCTTGGCGACCTCGTCCTCGACCTGGCGGCGCGCGAGTGAGGCCTGCAGGAGCGCCTGCCGCTCGCCGATGGCCGCGCGTTGCTCGTTGGCGGAAGTCTGCCGGCCGTTGAAGAGGTTCCACTGCACCTGGACCTGGGCCAGCGCCGAGTACTGGCGCGAGGGGTCGCCGTAGACGCCGTCGCGGCCGGCGAAGGTGGGCCCGGAGCGGGAGTAGGAGGCGCCCGCGGAGATGGTTGGGTAGCGGTCGGCGCTGGCGATGCGCTGGTCGAGCTGGGCTTGGCCGACGAGCTCGCGTTGCCGGGCGAGCAGGGGGCGGTCGTGCCGGGCGCGATCGAGCAAGGCGCCGAGCGCGGGAACGTCCAGGGTCTTGGCGCTGTCGGCGTCGATGTCCGCGGGCGGCGCGACCTCGAACGGCTCCTCGGGAGAGAGGCCGATCAGCGCCGCGAGGTCGGCGCGGGCCTGCTCGACGCGGGCGCGCTGGCCGGCGAGGCTGATGCGGTCGGTCCCCAGGTTCACCTGGGCTGCGATGACCTCGCTGCGCTGCAGCCGACCCGCGTCGTAGAGGGCCTGCGAGCGGCGGAGGAGCTCCTCGCTTCGGCGCGCTGTCTCGGCGAGCACGGCCTCGCTCCGCTGGGCCTTGGCCACCTCGAGGAAGCGGCGGATCACCTCGAAGGATTGGGTGAGGCCGGTCTCGTCGAGCTGCCGCTCGGCGGCGGTGACGCCCCGCTGCGCGCGCTCGATCTGGCTCCAGTTGCGCCGGCCGTCGAAGAGCGGCTGTTGCAGGGTGAGGCCCAGGCTGTAGTTGGGGAAGTTCGTCGCGGGGATCTGCACGACCTGCTGCTGAAAGGAGAGCTGGAGCTGTCCGGTCGTTGGGTCGAACACGGGCAGCTTGGTCACCGGGTCGAGGCCGATGGACGGCACGGTGTAGATGGAGGACTGGGGGCCTGAGAAGCTGCGCTGGAAGCCCAAGCTCAGGTCGAGCCGCGGCAGGACGCCGGCCCAGCTCGCGAAGGAGTCGACCTGGGCCGACTCGAGATGGAGACGCGAGAGCTGGACGTCGCCGCCGGCCTTGGCGGCGAGGGCCAGCGCGTCGTCGAGCGTGAGGCGCTCGCCGAGCGCGGGCGCGGCGAAGAGGAGCGCGGCGAGGGAGAGGGTCGCTCGGAGCATCAGTGGACCTTGCCGGCGGCGAGGGCGAGCGCGGGGAGCGCCACGTTGAACACCGCGACGTACGAGAGCCACAGGACGGCGACCACCGAAGCAGAGCGGGCCTTGGAGACCTTGGCGACGGAAGCCATGCCGATGGCGAGCAGGACGATGGACCAAAGGGAGAAGAGGTCCAGCGCGGTCAGGAGGCTGACCTTTGGCGTGAGCGGCGCGCCGGCTGGGACCCAAAACGCGGCGAGGTTCGACGGGAGGAGCCTGGCCAAGTCCTGTTGGCGAACGGCGGAGCGCGAGAACAGCGCCGGAAGCGCCAAGAGCTGGCGGAGCGCGAGGGGGAGCAGGGCGTGCGCGGTCACCGCGAGCGTGGACAGAAACGCGGGCTTGGCGCCGGCGACCATGAAACCGAGCCAGAGACAGAAGGCGGTGGCCAGCGCGGCGACTGCCGGGCCGAAGGCCGCGCTGGCCGCGGTCGAGATCTTCGTGAGCTTGACGCCGGACTCGATGGCGTCTTCGCAATCGTGCGGGCTCATCGCCTGCGTCGCCGGGACGAGGTCGAGCTGGTCCGAGATCGTGCGCTGGACGTCCAGCCTCGGCAGCAATGCGACGAGGAAGGCGATGCTCGCCGCGGTGCACAGAATGAGCGGCCACGCGACGCTCTTCTTCTCGCCGGCTTCCTGCAGAGTGCGGACGGGCGTTCGGAAAGTGCCGAGGACCGTCGAGAGGGACATGAAAGGCTCCTGTCGTGCCCCCCCTCGATACGCCGGAGGCGGGAATCGATTGCGCGGAATTTCGCACGGCGTGCGCGAGTAGGGCAACGCGAAGGATCCAATGCAAGAATGCAGAATGCGGATGCAGACCCGGCCATCAGCAGAGCTGTGAAAGGAGCGCGCCGTGAGCGACCAACGACCGCTCGCCGGTTCGTCGGAAGACGGGACGCGCTTGCGGCCTTGGACAACGCTCTACGGCCTCTGGTTCCTCTTCCTCACAGCCGCATGGCTCGCGGGCCCCTTTCTCTTGGCGGGCACGTTGCGCTGGCCGGCGGCTTGGCTCTACTTCGCGGCCTTAAGCGGCGGCCTTCTCCTGCACCGCCGGTACGTCGCGCGCCACAACCCTGAGCTCCGCCAGCGCCGCAAGCGCATCGGCGCGGGGACCAAGGCCTGGGACAAAGTCTGGAACATCCTCTTCTGGCCGTTGATGATCGCCGTCGTCTTGGTGGCGGGCCTCGGGGTTCGGCTCGGCTGGGCCAGCATGCCCGCGGGCTTCTTCCCGGTCGGCGTCGCGCTGTTCGCGGCCGGCCTGTCGCTCTCGGCGTGGGCGATGTCGGTGAACCCGCACTTCGAGGGCACCGTGCGGATCCAGACCGATCGCGGCCACCGCGTCATCGACCAGGGGCCGTACCGCGCCCTGCGCCACCCGGGCTACGCGGGGCTCGCGCTCTGGGCGCTGGCGACGCCGTTCCTGCTCCTCTGTTGGCGCGCCCTCTTGCCCGCGGCTGCGGTGGTCGCGTGGATCGCGCTGCGCACCGCGCTCGAGGACCGGCTGCTGCGCCGGGAGCTGCCGGGCTACGAGGCCTACGCCCGGCGCGTGCGGTCGCGGCTCGTCCCGGGCCTCTGGTAGCCCCCGAGCCCTCCGCCTCACTTCTCCGCCATGTGCCGCAGCGGACTTGCACAACAAGCTATAGCTTGTATAGGTTCTCGATGAGCTCGAGAGACGTGATAGCCGCTCTGGTGGCAGACGGCTGGTTCCTCGACCGCGTGAAGGGGTCCCACCACCAGTTCCGCCATGCGGCGAAGCGCGGCATCGTCACCGTCCCGCACCCGAAGAAGGACTTGAAGCGAGGGCTGGTCAAGAGCATCGAGCGTCAGGCTGGCATCGAGATATGGGACCCGTGAAGGAGAGTGCCGTGCGCTACCCCGCCACCATCACCCCCGAGGACGGCGCGTTCGTCGTCCTGTTCCCGTGCTGCCCCGGCTGTCAAGACCCAGGCTGACACCCGGGACGAAATCACGCCGATGGCGCGAGAGGCCTTGGAGGGCTGGCTCGAAGCCACCATGGCGGCTGGGGATTCACCGCCGGCCCCTCCGAGTCGAGCGCGAGCGCCCAAAGGCAGCCGTCTCCTCTGGGTTGAGGTGCCGACCAAGCTGGCGGTGAAGATCGAGCTTCGTTGGACCCGGCGGCAGGCGCGGCTCGCCCAAGCTCAGCTCGCCAAGCGGGCAGGTGTGAGCCAGCAGCAGATCGCTCAGCTCGAGCATCCCGACTCTAATCCGACAATCGACACCCTGGAGAAGGTGGCGCGGGCTCTCGGTGCTCACCTCGAGCTGCATCTGGCTCCTCACGCCGCTGGATAGCCAGAGCTATTCTCGAGCTCCACGCAATCGAAGAGCACAGACTCTTGCGCCTTCACTTCGTGCGCACGCGGTTCAGACTCGCGCCGGGTCTCTGGTAGCCCCGAACCCGCCGCCTCACTTCTCCGCCATGTGCGGATACTCGACCCGCGTCGGCGGCACGAAGTTCTCGGCGAGGGTGCGCATGGAGACCCAACGCAAGAGGTTCGCCATGGAGCCCGCCTTGTCGTTGGTCCCGGAGGCGCGCGCGCCGCCGAAGGGCTGCTGGCCCACGACCGCGCCGGTGGGCTTGTCGTTGATGTACAGGTTGCCCGCGGCGTCGCGCAGGGCGAGCGTCATGGACGCGATGGCCGCCCGGTCGCGGGCGAAGATGGCGCCGGTGAGGCCGTACGGCGAGGTCGACTCGCACAGCGCCAGCGCCTCATCGAGCTTCGAGTCCGCGTAGGGGAAGACCGTGAGCACCGGCCCGAAGATCTCCTCGGCCATGAGCCGGCTCTTGGGGTTCGTCGTCTCAACCACGGTGGGCTCGATGAAGTAGCCGCGCGCGTCGTCGCAGCGGCCGCCGCACACCACCGTGCAGTCGGGCGAGGCGTCGGCGAGGTCCAGGTAGTTGCGGATCCGGTCGTAGGCCTCGCGGTCGATGACCGCGCCCATGAAGGTCGTGAAGTCCGCGACGTCGCCCATCTTCACCTGCGCGACCAGCGCGCGCAGGCGCTCCTTCAGCGCGGGCCAGAGGCTCTCGGGGACGTAGGCCCGCGAGGCCGCCGAGCACTTCTGCCCCTGGTACTCGAACGCTCCGCGCACCAGGGCCACGGCCAGCGCCTCCAGGTCGGCGGACGGGTGCGCGAAGACGAAGTCCTTGCCGCCCGTCTCCCCGACGATGCGCGGGTACGAGGGGTACTTGGCGAGGTTGCCGCCGATGGAGCGCCACATCGACTGGAACACGGCGGTGGAGCCGGTGAAGTGCAGGCCCGCGAAGCCCGGGTGCGCGACGGCCGGGTCGCCCACCGCGCGGCCCGGCCCGGGGACGAAGTTGATGACCCCCGGCGGCAGCCCCGCCTCCTCCAGGAGCTTGAAGAGGTGCCAGGCGGAGTAGACCGCGCTGGAGGCGGGCTTCCAGAGGACGGTGTTCCCGAGCATCGCCGGCGCGGTGGGCAGGTTGGCGGCGATGGAGGTGAAGTTGAACGGCGTGACCGCGAGGACGAAGCCCTCGAGCGGCCGGTACTCCACCCGGTTCCAGCGTGGCGCGGCGGATTGCGGCTGGTCCTGGAAGAGGCGCGCGGCGAAGTGCGGGTTGAAGCGCCAGAAGTCGATGATCTCCACGGCGGAGTCGATTTCCGCCTGGTAGACGCTCTTGCTCTGCCCCAGCATGGTCGCGGCGTTCAAGGTCTGGCGCCAAGGGCCGGCGAGGAGCTCGGCGGCCTTCAGGAAGACGGCCAGGCGGTCGTGCCAGGCCATCCTCGCCCACTCGGCGCGGGAGGAGGCCGCGGCGCCCGCGGCGGCCTGAACCTCCTCGGGGCCGGCCTGGTGGAAGCGCCCCAGGACGAGCTCGTGGTCGTGCGGCGCGCGCATCTCCAGCACGCGCCCGGTGCGGACCTCCTTGCCGCCGATGACGAGCGGAACCTCGACGGGCTCGGCGGAGAGCTCGGCCAGCTTCGCCTTGAGGGCCGCGCGCTCGGGCGAGCCCGGGGCATACTGCAGGACTGGCTCGTTCTTCGGCTCGGGGACCTTGAAGATCGCGTTGGACATGGGCGAAAGGTTGACTCCACTCGGCCGAAGAAGCAAAGGCGTTTGCTACAGTCTCAGGGGCACTTCGCGGAGCGACCATGCGCCTCACTCGGGCAGTCTTCCTGGCAGCTCTCCTCGCGGCTCCGTCCATAGCCTGGCCCCGCGCGGGTGGCGGGCAGAGCTTCTCCGGCTCGCGGTCGAGCAGCTCCGGCTCTCGATCCAGCAGCAGCTCCAGCTCCAGCTCGCGCTCGAGCGGCGGGGGCTTCTCCAGCTCGCGCTCGACCTCGTCGGGCTCCTGGTCGACCAGCCCGAGTTCCGATTCGTACCCGACCTATTCCCGCTCGGGGAGCTCGAGCGACGGCGGGTCCGCGGCGCTCATCTTCATTCTCATCCTCTTCGTGGTGGGGGTCGGCATCGTCCTGGTCGTGGCGATGCCGCTCTTGAGGACCCTGGGGGCGGGCTCGGCCTCCTCGGCGCTAGAGGACGCGTGGCAGCGGCGCCGGGCCCAAAACCAGCAGAGCGCCGAGGATCTCCAGCGCGCGCTCGAGGCCATCCGCGCGCGCGACGCTTCGTTCGACGTGCCAGCGTTCATCCTGAGCGCGCGCAAGGCCTTCGTGGAGGTGCAGCACGCCTGGTCGGCCGGGGACTTCGCGGCGGCGCACCGGCTGGTCTCCGACGGCGTGCTGAAGCGGTTCACGGCGCAGCTCGCGCTCAACGAGGTGCTCGGCAAGCGCAACGTGACCGCGGACCTCCAGGTCCGCAATGCCAACCTGGCCGCGGTGGAGAGCGACGCCGCCTTCGACACCCTGCACGTGCGCTTCGAGGCCTCGCTGCGCGACTGCGACGTGCCGGCGGGCCTGAAGGACGGGGCCGCCCTGGCGCGCGCGGCCAAGGCGCCGGCCACGGAGTTCGCGGAGATCTGGTCGTTTGTGCGCCGGCTGACGCCGGGCGGGAAGGCGGGCGCGCTGAGCGAGGGCCGGTGCCCGAACTGCGGCGCGCCGGCGCTGCGGGTCCCGAACGCCACCTGCCCCTACTGCCAGGCGGTGCTCAACTCGGGCGCCTACGACTGGGTCCTCTCGGAGATCACGCAGGAGAGCGAGTTCGAGTGCCAGTCGCAGACCGCGGTCGCGGGCCTCGCGGCGCTCCGGCAGGTGGACAAGGACGCGAATCGGCAGGTGCTGGAGGACCGCGCCAGCCTCGTGTTCTGGAAGTGGGTGGCCGCCCAGGGCACGGGGAAGCTCGAGAGCTTCGAGCGGCTCTGCGTCCCCGAGGTCTTCCAGCAGCTGCGCGAATCGGCGACGCAGCTCGAGGGCGTCGAGCAGTGCGCCGTGGGCGGTGTCGACCTCCTCGGCGTCGACGGGCTCGGGGAGTCGTCCAAGCGCCAGCGGGCCTTGTTCCTGATCCGCTGGAGCACGAGCGGCGCCGGCACCGGGCTCGTGCGGACCAACGTGCTCGCGCTCGCGCGAGACGCGCGCGTGCGGACCCGCGCAGAGCTCGGGCTCTCGACCGACCGTTGCCACCACTGCGGCGCGCCGCAACAAGCGCTGGACGCGGTCCACTGCGGCCACTGCCAGGCGCTGCTTTCGCAAGACTGGTCCTTCTTGGAGCTGGGCGATCCGGAGACGCTGCGGCCCAGCGCTGAAGCCGGCGCGGCGGCCCAGGCGCCGGAGGGCGGCGCCGGCGCGCTGGCGGACCCGCGCGAGCGCCGAAGGATCCTGGCGGCGCTGGTCGCCATGGCGCGGGCCGACGGCGAGGTGAGCGCGCAGGAGTGGGAGCTGTTGGAAAGCTACGCCCAGCGCTGGTCCATCGAGCGCAGCTACCTGGACGGCCTTTTCGCGGCGCCGGCGAATCAGCTCCTGGACTTGCGGCCGAGGTCGAAGGAGGCGGCGCGCGCCCTGTACGGCGCGCTCTGCGCCGCGGCCTGGGCGGACGGGAAGCTCGACGCGAGCGAGCGGCGGATGCTCCAGATGGCGGCGGAGAGCTTGCAAATCGCGGCCGCCGAGCGGGCGGAGATCGAGCGGGCGGCGAAGGGCGGGCAGTTGGCGGTGTGAGGGCTGAAGGCGAGCATCAGGTAGAGGACCCCCATCATCTGCGACTGATGAGGGTGCTTACCCGGCGGCGGCACGCGCATCTGGAGGACTGGGTGGCCTTTGGCTGTGAGCCATTGCGCGAGCTCGGCCCCGGTCGCCTCGATGGCCTTCGGGTCGAGCGGGTCGACCTCCACGCCTCGCTCGACGCGGTTCGGTTGGAGCAGGCGGGCGCCTTTGGCTTTGCGGAGGCACTCCTCGATCACGCGAAGGACAACCTTCGGCTGTTTCGCGCCGTGGTGGGGAGAAGGGGCGGCCAGCACCTGCTGGGGCGCTTTCGAGACGTCGTCCACCGGCTGGTGGAGGCGGACCTGAAGAGCCTCGGCGTCGACGAGCGGGACCGAGCGGTCGTGGCCCGATACGTGGGAGGTGGGTTCGTCGAGATGATGACCGCGTGGCTCGAGCGGCCGTCCGCCGCCGAGCCGAGCGTGCTGGCGAGCAGCTTCCAGAAGCTGACGAGTGGCGTGCTGTCGTCGGTCGGGGTGAGGGGGTCGGAGCGGGCGACCCGCGTGTCGTCCACGGTGACGAGCCCGCAGCGCTTCCAGAGAAAGGCGGAAGCACTCTAGTCGAGAGCCTGAACCATCGCACCACCAGCCCGCCGAGATGTTGTCGACGACCTCGGCCGAGTAGCGCCTCTGTCGCGCTTCGGCCAGCGCGTGAGCTCTCCACGAGTCTTGACGTCTTTGATGTGATTGTTCACCTGACAGCGCACCGCCGGCGGGAAGCCAGCCTTCGCCGGGCGCCGAGAGGACCTTCGCGACGCCGGCGAGAGACCGCGCGGGCGAATCCACATTCGTGCTCGCGATCCAGGTGCCATGCGATTGCGCGGGCTCGGCCGGCCTCGGCGCAGCGCGTCGGGGGGCGACGGCCGAATGGGTCGCCGGCACCCTCACGGTCCTCCCTGACTCCGGGGCGCCGCGCCTGCCATCCTCGTGGCTGCATCAGCCTCGGCGACTGGGCGCTTGGCGCCGGAAGTGCAGCCATCGGGGCCCGGGCCGCGCTCGGCGGCGCCTGCAGGGTTTCGAGCGCGGAAGCTTCTCGACCCTTTCACGTCGATTCTGGAGGTGCCTATGGGCACTGCCCCCAAGCTCCTTATCGCTTCGATCCTCGTCGCCTCGGCCTTGCCGGCCTGGGGCGAGGGCTTGGATCCTGCGATCCAGGCGAGCATCGCCAAGAAGCTCGAGGTCATCCGCGCGATGGCGGCCGACCCCAAGGTGGTCGCGGCAGTCAAGAGCCACAATGCAGCCCCGAGCGGTGACGCGAAGGCGATGACGCAGGAGAAGTGGAAGGTGCTGTCGACACTCGACCCGGTGGTGAAGGGCCTCGCCCGCAACGAGGCGGCGAGCGCGCTGAAGTCCCGGCGAGACGACGCCGTCACCGAGGCCTTCGTCTCCGGGGCCGACGGAGCCAAGGTGGCTCTGCTCTCCAAGACCTCCAACTGGAGCCACAAGGGCAAGCCCAAGCACGAGGTGCCCATGACGGGCAAGGAGTGGCAGGGCCCTGTCGAGGTTGACGAGTCCACCGGGCAGCAGCAGCTGCAGGTCTCAGTTCCGGTGCTCGACGGCGGCAAGCCCATCGGCTCCCTGGTGGTGGGGTTGAGCCTCGCCAAGCTGCGCTAGCACCGCCCGCCCGAAGTTCTTTCCGGGATCTTCGCGCCGCTCACGGCCACGTCGCCGTCGCCGTCGCCGTCGCCGTCGCCGACCACGCCCACGTCCACGTCCAAGCCGAGCGCCCACGGCCACGTCGCCGTCGTTGACCACGCCCACGTCCACGTCCACGTCCACGTCCACGCCGAGCGCCCACGGCCACGTCGCCGTCGCCGTCGCCGTCGCCGACCACGTCCACGTCCACGTCCACGCCGAGCGCCCACGCCCACGCCCACGTCGACGTGAACGGGCGCGCCCTGGGCGGTGCCCACCTCGGAACGAACTTGAGGCGCCTGGTACTAGCGCCGGCCGCGACGCACCCGAGATGAGGGCCAAAGTCCGCCTCGGTAGCCCCTCGCTTCAAGCTCTTGCCCTGGAGAGATGAACCCACTGCAGGCTCCAGAAGCCACCGGCCCCGCATGAGGAGATCCCCATGAAGTCCCTCTCCCTTCGGTATCGCATCGCGCTCGTGCTCGTCGTCGCGCTGGTGGCCTTGGGCGGCGCTAGCTTCGCGGTCGCGCGCCGCGGGATGCTGAGCATCGCCTCGGCCATGTCGACGACGGCCCGCGCGACCAGCGCCGCGCTCGCGTCCGACTTCGCGACTTACGACCAGGTCGCTCGCCTGACCAGCGGATTGCAGCGGCTCCTCCGCGAACGGGACCTCGACCGCGTCGAGTCCCAGGTGAACGACCTCGAAAGTCGCAGGGGCGCGCTCCTCCAGTCGATCCGCGCCTGCGGCCCCCGGTGCAGGAGCCTGAGCGCGCCGGTCGAGCGCTACTGCCAGGCCCACCGCGACATCGTCGAGAGCTTCCTGCGGGGCGAGCTCGCGGAGGCGGTGGAAAAGGTCCTCACCGGCCTGGCCCCGGCCTCCGACGCGGTCGCCGCCGAGCTCGAGCGCATGCAGAAGGCGACCGCCGAGGAAATCGCGTCTGCCGAGCGGGAGAGCGAAAAGACCATCGAGGAGAACGCCCGCCATTCCGGCCTCTTCCTCCTCGCCATCCTTGCGGGCTGCCTCGGCGCGGCCATCGCGATGTTGACCTCGGTGGCCGGCTCCCTCGGGCTCGTCACCCGGGGCGTGCTGCGCCTGGCCGAGGGCGACTGCGCGATGGAGGGCGTCGACTCGCATCAGCTCGCGAAGGCTGCGGCTCGGGGCGACGAGGTCGGCGAGATCGCCCGCGCCCTCCAGCACATGGTCGGCTATCTCCAGGACAAAGCGCGGCTCGCCTCGGAGATCGCCCGCGGGTGCCTCACCGGCAGGGCGGACCTCGCCTCGTTGAGGGACGAGCTGGGGCGCGCGCTGCAGGAGATGATCGCCGGCCTCAACGTCGTGGTCGCCGCCATCACCTCGGACTCCGATCACCTGTCCGACGAGTCGCAGCAGATCGCCGCCTCCAGCGAGAGCCTGTCGCAGGGCGCCACGGAGCAGGCGAGCTCGCTCGAGGAGATCACCACGTCTCTGGCCGAGGTGAGCCAGGCCACGAGCCGCATCGCCGAGGTCGCGCAGAAGGCCAACGCCTTCTCCGACTCGGCGCGAAACGTGGCTCAGGAGAGCCTGGGCCGGCTCGACCAGCTCGCCGCGGCGGTGGGGGACATCGAGAGCTCGAACCGCTCCGTCATGAAGGTCATCAAGCTCATCGACGACATCGCTTTCCAGACGAACCTGCTCGCCCTGAACGCCGCCGTCGAGGCGGCGCGCGCCGGGCGGCACGGGAAGGGATTCGCCGTGGTGGCGGAGGAGGTGCGCAGCCTCGCGGCGCGCAGCGCAAAGGCCGCCCGCGAGTCGGCGGAGCTCATCGAGTCCGCCGGCGGCGCCGTGGGCCGCGGCGTGGAGCTGGCCGAGAGCACTCGAGGGAAGTTTCAGGCGATGGTGCAAGAGCTGGCGAGCTCCTCGAAGCTGGCCGCGGAAATCGCGGACTCGACCAAGGGGCAAAGCCTGGCGCTCGGCCAGATCTCCAAGGGCACGAGCCAGCTCGAGGCAGTGACCCACCAGAACACCGCCAGCTCCGAGGAAGTCGCCGCCGCGGCCCAGACCTTGGCAGGGACCTCCCAGCGGCTGCAGCAGGCCATCGGGCGGTTCGAGCAGTCGCGCTGACCGAAGTCCAATCCGACGAAGTCTGCTCCGCGCAGCACTCGCAAGCCCCTCAACGACGCCCCCGACGCCGAGAAGCCGACCGGCTCCCAAGCCGACGACGAAACCTTCCTGCTTCTCGCGCGCGCTCCCCGCGACCGACGTCATTCAGCTGCGCGCCAATCTCCCGTTGGCGCTCCAGAACGCCCAGGTCGGAGTCGCCTCGGTGATGGCGGAAGAGCCGCGCCTCTGGAAGCTCCCCGACACCGACAGCCAAAAGCTCGCGGAGCTTCCGAGGCTGGTGCTGGCGACCCTCTTCGCCGACACCCAGATCGAGCGCACCGCGCCCGCCTCCGAGGTCCAAGGCCTGCTCGCGCGCGGGAGCGCGCTCCGGTCAAAACCGCGGAGAGCCTGGCCGAGGCGGGGCTCCTCTCGGCGGCAGCCGTCGCGAAGATCCGCGCCGGCACAGGCAAGCTCGACTCCGCCCGAGATTGCGTGGAGCTCGCCGCGCTCTTCGGCAAGAACGCCGCCGCGCTGCGCGGCAAGTCGCCGGTCACCGCGGACCAGATCAAAGAGGCGTCGGAGGTCGGCACCCACGAGCGAATTTGCGCGCGCCGCATGCCCGCGATCGCGCCGGGCCGACATCGACAGGGGATGGCGGCGCCGGCGGCCATGTTCTTCTACTGCTTCGACTCCGGGAACGGGTTCAGCCAGGTGTCGAGGATGTCGAATGTCTCGGAGGTCAACGGCGTGAGGTAGAAGCGCATGCGCTGCGCACCCTTCGCGATGGGGATTTTGGTGATCTTGTAGATGAGCGCTGAGGACAGGTAGACGGAGTCCTTGAATTCCTGGCTCTGCACGGTGCCATTGTATTGCGAGACCGTCCCCTGCACCGAGTCCTGCCAAAGGACCACTCCATTGCCGATCTGCTGCAGGGTGATCTGCAGCTTCCCGTCGCCCCCCTCGGTCCGGGCGTCGGCACCGAAGAGATAGGTGCCGCCGTCGACGAAGGAGCTGATCGGGAGCTCCTGATAGATCTCCTGCACCGCCGGCCCGGTGCAGGTGCCGGCGCAGTTGGTGGCCAGGTAGCGCACTCCGGGGCCGTATTTCGAGTCTCTCGCCGCGGTCGAGTCGCGCAGGCTCCAATTGATGATGGAGCCCGAGGCGCTGTTGCCGCCGCGGTGCCAGGTCCCGGTGGAGGTGTCGCCGTTTCCGAAATACCCGCCGCCGTCGTCGAAGTGAGAGTGCGCAAGGAGATTCGCCGGCGGCAGCGGCCAGGCGGGGATGGCCGGAGAGGAGGCCGTCGTCACGCGGGACCAGTCGCGGCAGTCGGCGACGACGTAGCTCACGCCTTGGTAGTCGATGGTGTCCGGGACGGCGCAGCTCTTCGTCTTCGTCGGATTGGTCGACGCGGCGTGCCAGGATTGCCACATGGTCTTGCCGTATTGCTGGGTGAACCAGAAGACCTCCATGTTCGCCTGCTTGCCGGCCTCGAATCCGTGGTACGAAACCACGGCGTCCATGCGCTTGATGGGATTGTCGCCAACGCCGCCGAATGCGACATCCTTGAGCAGCTCCCACCGAGTGGCCGGATAGCCGTAGGAGGAGCAGATTCCCGGGTAAGACATCCCGTCCTGCTCCCAGTAGTTTCCCGCGATGGCGACCTGCGCCGTCCCGCCGGTGAGGAAGCCGGTGGTGGGGAAGAAGATCCAGCCGTTGCCGTACGAGCAGCTGGCTCCAAAGAATTGCTGCCCGTAGCCGCCTCCGTCGCGCGTGCCCGCTCCCGAGACCCAAGAAGCGGTGACGGCATAGTAATCGTAACCGTCCGAGCCGTCGAAGAGGTTGAACTGGTTGAAGGGCGGAAAGTCGAAGGCGTGAACGTAGACAGCCTCGCCGCTGGCGTCGAGCAGAGGGAAGCTGTCGCCCTGCTGAAGCCCGCCCTGATCGATGTTGTGGTACGTGAGCGGATCGCCGAGCCCGATCTTGCGGCGTTTCGCGCCCGCCGGGCACTCGAAGTACGGGTCCCAAGCGATGGGGCGGTCCGAACCGTCGACGCAGACCGATCGGGTGATCCAATCGGTCGCGGTCTTGGAATCGCCGTAGGCCGCCACGGCGTGCGAGGCGTCGGGCGCCCCCGCATCCACATGCGCGGAGGCGTCGGGGGATGCCCCGTCGAGCTGATGCGATGCGTCCGGCGCGCCCGACGCATCGAGTCGAACGGCGGCATCGCCTGGAGAAGTCAAAGCGTCCGCGGCTGCCGTCGACGCGTCAAACGGGGCCTCAGAGCCGGTGTCGAACCCCGACGCCGAGTGAGAACCGGAGTCGGCCATAGGCTCTACGCAGCCGCTCGGCAGCGAGCCCCAAAGGAAGCAGACAGCAATACCGGTCAAGGACCAGCAGAATCTTCGTTTCATCCGATTCACCTTTCGCCGCCAGCGAGCAGCTGGCTTGAAGCGTTGGGGGGCCACCAGAGACTTCGAGGACCGTGTTTCTTGCGTTGCTGCATCTTACGCGGCACGTCGCCCTGTGCGCGCTCGTTCAGGATTATCGACGCGGACGCTCAATAGTTTCCTTCAAAGAAGCCGACGTTCAAGCTCGACTTGGACGTCGTGGCGCCTTTGACCCTCGAGAACTGCGAGCGCATTCTTCGCGCCTGCGCCTGCGCCTGCGCCTGCGCCTGCGGCAGCGGCAGCGGCCAGGCGGGGATCGCCGGAGAGGAGGCCATCGTCACGCGGGACCAGCCGCGGCAGTCGACGACGACGCAGCTCACGCCTTGGTAGGCGATGCCGTCACGGCGGTGGTGCTGACGCCGATGGAGCTGATGAAGCGGCTGGCGGCGCTGGTTCCGCCGCCCAGGCGGCACCCGGTGGCGTACTTCAGGGTCTTCGCGGCGAGCGCCCGCGTCAGGGCCAAGGTGATCCGAGAAGCCGACGGAGCGGCGCCATCGCGGCTGCGAGGCCGCGCCAGAGCAGAGTGACAAGGGCCTAAGACGACGAGGCCATCCGCAGAGCGCTGGGAGACGAGCTCGGCTTCGACCGCCGCGCTCGGGCCGTCTCCCATGCCTGAGCGAGCTCGCCGTCTGGATTGGGCTTCTCGGGTCCAGCGGGTGTTCCAGGCTGACGTTCTGCAGTGCCCCTGCGGCGGCAGGCGCAAGGTCGCCGCGTTCATCCCCAGCGGCCCGCTGGCTCGCCAGATCCTCGAGCGGCTGGGGGTCGACGCGACCGGACCTCCCGTCGCCAAGGCTCGCGCTCGGCCCCGCCAGGAGCACTTCGACCTGCATCCTGACGACCCTGGCGTGGATTTGCAGTACCCCGACTGACCCCCGGCCGATCCGCCCCGCCGCCGTCACCCTCGGACGAGCGCGCCTCGGGTTCGTATATCTTCATCGACTTCATCGACGGAATCGGTTCGCTGCCCAGGCCTCGCACGGGTGCCAAGGAGCGTGTGAGCCTAGTCAGCGGACCAACTTGACCTCAGACGGTCGGGCGAAAAGGGCCGCTTGTTTCTCCTTGGCGCCGAACGCGGTCTGTCGGATGACGTCAGCGGCCGCGCTCGAGCTTCTCGGCGAGTCGATCCAGCGCCGCCTTCATGGCGGCCGCCCCCGCCTCCATGGCCGCGCGGATTCCTTGAGCGGCTTCATCGGGCAAGAAGTCGGCGATCCAAACCACACGGGTGCCGCTCTCACCGTCTGCAAAGGCCTGCACGGCGCCGTTGTAGTGCGAGGTCCTTGCGCCCTCCGCGGCCCAAACCAGCCGCTTCGACTCCTCGTCGATGGCGACGATGGGTTCCCGAACGACCGAGCCATTGGCGAAGGTCACCACCCGCGCCCCCGGTTCGAGGCGGGTCGCGCTGACGAAGCCCGGCACCAGCCGGGTGTGAAGGGCGCCATAGTCCCGGATCGCATCCCAGACCGCGTCGAGCGGCGCTCGGGTTCGGATCTCTTTGCGAATGGAGGCCATCGATTTGTTTCCTCTTCTGTTCCTTCGAGGGTCTGCGGGCATTTCGCAGCTTTCCGCGCACCGGTCCTACCGCCAGCGCCCTGGCCGGGCACATAGAAGAATACCAGCGACTCCGCTCGCGGGCTTGGCGAAAACTGTGGTTCCAGGTTTGTCCTTGGCTCGACGCTGTGACGAAAGTGCACCTTCGACGTGAGGATTCGCCGCAAGGCCCGGTCGGTCGACGAGGCGAAATGCAACGGGCGCGGCGCGTGCCAGGAGCTCTGCCCGAACAAGAAGATTCCCAATGAGTTCGAGCAGGGCCTGGCAGGCGGGCGGCCATCTACGTCCCCTGCCCCGAGGCGGTGCCCAATATCCCAGTGATCGACCGCGTCCACTGTGCGCTCTTCAAGGGTCGCGCTCGTCACCTCGAGAAGAACGCTCGGGGTGACCGCGCTCTTCGACCGGACCACCGTCGCCCGCGCCCATGTTCCACCAGACGCTCGTCTGCGAGGACGCGGCCTGTGCGAGCGCGCACGGCTACCGCCCGAAGCTGCAGATATCGTGTCCATGCCTCAGGCGTCGGTGACGCCGGGGGCAATGCGCAGGGAGGCGTCGACGCGGCGTGCACGAAGCCTCAGAGCTCGGATGGCTGCGTGGAGATTGGCGGAGGCCCGGCACCCTACAACTACGAAGGCTGGTTCTGTTCGAGCAATCTGTGCGCTCGCAAGCTCTGCGCGGGCGCGAGCCTCGGTGGCCAGGGGCGATGCGGAGCAACGGCATCGGAGATTCGCGACATCGTGAGTTCAAGCGAAGGAAAGGTAATGGAGAGCACCCTTCCCTAACCCGGCTTCAGGCTAAGGCCCGTTCGCCGCCAGGAAAGGGAGCTCGGGTGCCGCTTCGACGGCGCGGCGTGGCGCCGCGAGGCGACGCCGTATGCTCCCGGCAATTTCACGTATGCGCTCGACTTCGAGGACGTTGCCTGGTCCTCGTCGGAGCGCCTCCTCACGGTGGTCGGGTCGAGAGGGTTCCGGGCGGCGGTGCCATAGGAGCGGACGGGCCCTGGTGTGATTTCGAGTGACCTCAAGGCCCTCCCAGGGTCAGCGACGAGGCCTATCGCCACGTCGCCCCCAGCTCGCCTCGCCATCGTGCCCCAGTGTCTCGATCAGCGCTTCGCACGCTCGCCGCCCCGTCCGGCACCATTGCTCCGAAATATCTGGTCTACCTCAACGCCGCCGCGCCGTCCTCGCACTCGTAGACCTGTGCGGCCCCTCGAGCCCCCACCAGAGCCCCCCTCGGCGCTTGCCGAGCGAGCCGGCGAAAGCTTCAAGCCGAGGCGGCCGCCTGCGATGTCCTTGAGACCTTGCCCACCAGTCTCTGCGCCGCCGTCCGCTCAGGCGGCAGTGGTCGGCGCCGCGGCCTTGCTTCGCCCGGCGTCCTCACGCTTGGCCACCTCAGTCGGCGCCCCGGAAGAAGGCGCACGCCGTCGCCAGAAACGATCCGGGCTCGCCTCGGCCGGCGACAGGTGAGGAGTGCGGGAGAGACCTCGTTGACCCGAAGTTTGGCGGGCGGACCTCAAGTACACCATCGCGCATGCCTTCTGACGCTGAGGCAATTTCGGATAGGGCGCCGGGGTAAGCTCAATGAGTCGCCAGCTCACAGAGCCGACGCCGGTGGCACCGTTTTCGTGGCGGAGGAATCGGCATGAACCGTTGCCGCGCGCTGGGTCGGGCAGCCTTCCAGGGCTGTGGCGCCTTCGAAAGGGAGAGAAGAACGGGGAGAACATGAGCTTCGGTCCCAGGCTTCTGGTCGTCGCATCCTTGCTGCTCGTCAATGCCTGCCAGCTTGGCTCCATCACCGGCCCGAGCGGGGACGCGGGGCAGACGAGGGCTGACGCATCGGTGGCCAGGGATGCGTCGCAAGCGATGGACTCCGGCTCGGACGCGAGGGATGCCGGGGATGTTGGCGGGCCCGACGCAGGCAGCGACGTTGGCGGCCCCGCCGAGGGTACCTACTATGTGTCTCCCGCCGGTAGCGACAGCAATCCGGGAACCATCGATGCACCCTTTCAAACAGTCATCAAGGCTCGCGAGGTCGTCCGAACGGTCAATAGCTCGATGGCCCATGACATCCATGTCTATTTGCGGGGCGGCAACTACGATATTACCAGCACTGTTGCTTTTGGACCGCAGGACTCGGGAACGGGCGGACACACGATTTACTACCAGGCCTATGCGGGCGAAACGCCCGTCCTGAACGGCGCCACCAAGGTTACAGGTTGGACGCAATCGACCGGCGGTATCTGGCAGGCGCCATTGGACCGTTCGACCAAGCTGAGAAATCTCTACGTAAACGACGCAAGGGCGTCCATGGCAAGCAAGACCGTAACCTCCCTCGGAGGCTACAACACGTACTCCGTGACTGCAGGGCAGGCCGCCTGGGCATGGGTGAGCGGCAGCGGCAGCGACGGAATCGTGTACAGCGCCGCCGATGTGCCAGTCATCGCCACAAATACGACCGATCTCGAGATCGTCAACTACACCACGTGGAACGAGAACATCGTCACCATCCGAGGCGTCACCACTTCGAACGGCAATACGGTGCTACTCCTGCAGCAACCGTACGGCGCCATCGCGCAGCTGCCCAATTGGGGCGCTGGATTCAATGTGAACGGAACGCATAAGGTCTACAACGCCTTCGAGTTTCTCACGTCTCCCGGACAGTTCTTCTTCGACAAGACCGCGGGCACGCTCTACTACTATCCCCTCGCGGGCCAGAACATGGCCACCGCCGACGTCGAGGCTCCCTCCGTAACAACGCTCGTGTCCCTCGCGGGTACATCCACCACGAACCAAGTCGCGAACATCACGTTTCAGGGCATCACGTTTGCCAATACGGACTACAGCCTTTACAGCGTTGCCGGCTCGTATGGTAAAGCGACGGCTCAGGGCGCGACCGTCTACATTGCCTACGGGGATGGCAACTATCACAACAGCGCATACGAGATCACCGACACGCTGCCAGGTATGATCAATGTGAACAGCGCCAACTCCATCAATTTCGTTGGCAACGTGGTCAAGCACAGTGGCTGCGAAGGCATTGCGATGAACAATGACGTCAGTAATTCACAACTGGTAGGCAACCTTATGTATGACATTGCGGGCAGCGCAATTGTCATCTCCCATCCGCAGCACGTATACATCGGTGCGGTGCCCAGTGGATGCGCTGGCGGCGGAACCCATTTGAAGTATGCGCCTGGCGTCGCGGGAAAGTGCTCCAATGATGTCATCAAAGACAACTTCATCTATCAGTCAACGAGCGTGTTTGGAGGGCACGGCGGTATCACGGCGTTCTTTCCCGACGCATTGACAATAACCCACAATGTGATCGACAACACCGCCTACAATGGTCTCAGCATGGGTTGGGGTTGGTGGAACTTCAATGGCGACAGCGATTCGGTATGCCCAGGCAATCCTTCGACCACGGCGAAAAGCAATACCGTGACCTACAACCAGTTCATTGACACAATGCAGGTGTTGACTGACTCCGGCGCGATATATACGGTAGGAGCGGAACCTGATACAACGATGAGCAATAACTACATCAAGGGCACGCCTGGCGGTCAGGGCAAGTACGGGCTGCATCAGGACGAGGGCTCGGCGTACATGACGTTGGAGAATAACGTCATGGATGTCGCTCTGAACGTCGAGAACACCATCGAGGTGGGCACCTGGGGGCGTCAGCACGATATCACGTACAACAACAACTACGGAACCCTGGGAACTTATGAGAAAACGGCCGGACAGGTGCCCAATATTTCGATCCCTCCCATACACACGTATCCGGACGCGGTATGGCCGGTCGATGCCTATAGTACGTGTATCGAATCGGGCATCGAGACCACGTATCAACATATCATCCCCACAAGCGTTATTGCCCTGCAGGATATCGTTTTCCCTGCCAGCGTTGCCGCGTCGGCGGGCAGCAGTCTGCCTATCAAGTCTGCGGGAGACGCGGCCACGTCGGCGTGGTTTGCGCCGAGCGGGACCACTGCTTTTGCCGAGGGCCCGACCATGACAAAGGCTGCCGGAACCAGTACGACCATCAAAGTGCCGGCGACGAAAGGGAGCTATCGACTCTACGTCGTGAGCTCGAATGGCTCCGCCTCCGCGGCGTCCGCGGCGACACTGGTCGCGAACTAGGACCGGTAGGGTCGGTTGGGTTCGGACATTTTGGGGACTTGCGCGCATGTGGAAAAGTGGAACGACGCTTGCTCTTCTCAAAGCTCTCGGCGCAGGAAGCCAGGGCGCAGCGGCCTCTTCGCCGCGCCGTCCTCGCACTCGTAGACCTGTGCGGCCCCTCGAGCCCCCTCCCGAGCTCCCCTCCGCGCTTGCCGAGCGAGCCGGCGAAAGCTTCGCGCCGAGGCGGCCGCCGGCGACGTCCTTGAGACCATGCCCACCACGCCCTGCGCCGCCGTCTGCTGAGGCGGCGGTGGTCGGCGACGCCGCGGCATTGCTTCGCTCGGCGTCCTCGCTTGGCCACCTCAGTCGGCGCGCCGGAAGAAGGCGCACGCCGTCGCCAGAAACGATCAGGGCTCGCCTCGGCCGGCGACAGGTGAGGAGTGCGGGAGAGATCTCGTTGACCCGAAGTTTGGCGGGCGGACCTCAAGTACACCAACGCGCCCGCCTTCTGACGCCTATGCGATTTCGGATAGGGCGCCGGGGTAAGCTCAATGAGTCGCCAGCTCACAGAGCCGACGCCGGTGGCACCGCTTTCGCGGCGGGGGAATCAGCATGAACCGTTGGCCGCGCGCCGGGTCGGGCAGCCTTCCAGAACTGTGGCGCCTTCGAAAGAGAGAGAAGAACGGGGAGAACATGAGCTTCGGTCCCAGGCTTCTGGTCGTCGCATCCCTGCTGCTCGTCAATGCCTGCCAGCTTGGCTCCATCACCGGCCCGAGCGGGGACGCGGGGCAGACGAGGGCCGACGCATCCGCCGGCCCAGGCGTGGACGCGGGGCAGACGAGGATTGACGCATCCACGGGCCCGAGCGAAGACGCGGGGCAGGCGGGGACCGACGCATCGGCGGCCAGGGATGCGTCGCAAGCGAAGGACTCCGGCTCGGACGCGAGCGATGCCGGAGACGCCGGTGACGAGACCAACGTGCCACCGCCCGCGACGGGCTACGTGGAGATGAAGCTCTACGACGGGGATCCCCCGAATCTTCTCAGCAACGCTCCTGCCGAGCAGGTCGCGGGCAATGGATTCATCTACAGCGTGAGCATCCCGACCATCCGCCGCTACCCAGTCGACGAGAGCAAGTCGACGGGAGTCGTATTCGTCGTCTTTCCGGGCGGCGGGTACTCGTTCGTCGATATGGAGACGCACGCCACGGCGCTCGCCAACCTACTGGGCCCGCAGGGGTTTGCGGTGTTCGGTCTCAAGTATCGGGTCGACGGCGGGTCGAGCAATGTGGAGCGCGACGCGCTCCTCGACGCCAATCGGGCCATTCGGCTCGTGCGCAGGCATGCCGCCGAATGGGGCCTCGCCGAAAACCGCATCGGCGTGATCAGCTATTCGGCGGGGTCGGATCTCGACATGAGGCTGGTGGCAGGCGGCTTCGACACGGGCGAACCGACGGCGACCGACCCGGTCGAGCGAAAGAGCAGCCGGCCCGACTTCGTCGCCTCCATGTGCACCTGGGCGCACGGAGACTCGACGTCACCGTACCAGTTCACGGCCGACACGCCGCCCGTTTACCTTTGCCACGCGCAGGACGACCCCTCCGCGCCGATCGCGGTCGCGTACCAGATCGACCAGCAGCTTCAGGCGCTGCACATCCTCGAGCACCTAGAGGTCTACCCGACGGGCGGCCATTCCGCATTCCACGTCGGCGACCCGAACGCGCCGGGCCGCAACTGGCCCGACAACTACTTGCCGTGGCTGCGCTCGAACAACCTCATCCCATGAGCCAACGACGCCTAGGTCAATCGACGGGGGTAAATACCGTCCGAGAGCCCCTGCCGCCGGCGCAGGCCAAGCTGGCTGGCGAAGATCTGCCAGCTCACAGAGCCGATGCCGGTGGCACCGCTTCCGTGGCGGAGGAATCGGCATGAACCGTTGGCCGCGCGCGGGTCGGCAGCCTTCCATGGCGGTAACGCCTTCGAAACTGAGAGCAGAACAGGAGAGAACATGAGCTTCGGTCGCAGGCTTCTGGTCGCCGCATCCTTGCTGCTCGTCGATGCCTGCCAGCTTGGCTCCGTCACCGGCCCGAGCGAGGATGCAGGGCAGACGGGGACCGACGCATCGGTGGCCAGGGATGCGTCGCAAGCGAAGGACTCCGGCTCGGACGCGAGGGATGCCGGGGCCGCCGGGGATGCCAAGGATGCCGGTGACGACGCAGGCCGAGACGCAACCGGCGGGCAAGACGCCGGAGACGGTGGGGCGGCGGAGGTTTGTGGAGCCCAAAGCGGTGGCCCGTCTCCTTCGACGCCGGTCCCAACTGCTGCTCAGGCGGCCTACCAACACACGGAGCTGACCGCATTTCTTCACTTCGGACTGGACACATTCGACGGGACCGAGCAAGGCAATACCTCCGACACCCCTGCGTTGTTCAATCCCACCAATCTCGATGCGTCGCAGTGGGTTCAGTCGCTCAAGAACGCCGGCTTCAAGCAAGCCATGCTCGTAGCGAAGCACAGTACTGGCTTTTGTCTGTGGCCATCGAAATATACGGACTACTCGGTCAAGAACAGCACCTGGATGGACGGAAAGGGCGACGTCGTCAAGTTGTTCACCGATGCCATGCACGCCGCCGGAATGCGCGTAGGCTTGTACTATGGGCCTTGGGACCAGAACTACCCGAGCACGAAGGCGGACTACGGCACGTACTTCAAGAACCAGTTGACCGAGTTGCTAACGAACTACGGCCCCATTCATGAGCTGTGGTTGGACGGCCACTTCGCACCGGGTTCCCCCGGCTATGCGGCCACCGTCGATTGGAAAGAAGTCTTTCAGCTTGCCCACCAGCTACAGCCCAATATCGTCGTCGAAGCTGGCCCGGAGCTCGCAGAGCAGTCCGCTGCGGAAAGTCCGGCCGCCTATCCAGACGTGCAGTGGATCGGCAATGAGAGCGGACAGTCGACGCGCGCGGCGTCCAGCCTCAACGATCAGTACTGCTACGGCCAGAATCTTTGGTGCCCGAATGAGGCGGACACATCGGACCGGGGCTCGAATTGGTTCTGGCATCAAGGGCAGTCGCCGATGTCGGTTGACGAGATGAAGTCGATCTTCTTCAACACCGTCGGCATGAACGCCACCCTCAATTTCAACGTTCCTCCGGCGCAGACGGGTCAGTTCGACGCCGCAGACGTCAGTTTGCTGCAACAGTTCGGGACGTGGTATTCGTCCACCTTCAAGACGAACCTCGCCAAGCAACAGACTGCGACGGCGGACTCTACGTGGGCAACCGCCGGCTTCGAGGCCGCCAAGGCCGTCGACGACGACGTCTGCACTTATTGGGCAGCCGCCAGCGGCAAGACCTCCGGCCGCCTTGAAGTGTCGCCAGCGGCAGCCGTGACGATCAATGTCATCAGTATCCAAGAGCCGATCGAAATCGGCGAGCGCACGACGAAATACCACATCGAGCTCAAACAGAACGGCGCTTGGAACACGACGCCCACGGACGCCTCGGGAACCCGGATTCAGGGCACAGTCATTGGCCAACGGCAGCTCTGGCAGTTGAGCTCCACAAAGGCCGAGGCGGTGGCTTTGGTCATTGATTCCGCCGTAGACGTTCCGGCAATCGCGGAATTCAGCGTGTACTGAAGGACTCTCCGGCCTATCGTGGTGCGCCACTGACGAGACAGCAAAGCAGCGTCCACGGTCTTGGCCGGTCTTGGCCGCTGCCTTCAGGTCGATGGTCGTCAGCGTTTGCGCGCCGCCGCTCTCGAGGGGCTTCATGTGGACGAGGAGCGGCTGAAGGACGAAGCCGCTCGGGCGGAGTTCGAGCTCAGCGCGTCGCGGTCGCGGGCGCGCGCACCAGCGTGATCTTGCGCCCCAGTGCCTGGTCGATCTGCCCGAGGAAGGAGCGGAACGCCGGGTAGTCGCCCGGCGCCACGCGGCTCAGCGCGAGCGAGAGCTCCCCTTCGGCGACGAGCGCACCGCCCAGCTGCCGATAGCGCAGCGCCACCGCGCCGAACGGGCTCTTCACCTGCACGTCCCCGGGCAGGTCGCGCGCCGCGAATCCGGTCGGGAGCTGGTAACGGTGCACGAACCGATTCACCCAGGGCTGCGGCAGCTCCAGGGCGTGCGTTCGCGCCGAGAGCGCCGCATAGATCTCGACGTAGTTCGCGCCTTGGCCGAAGGGCGAGAAATGGAGCGCGCCGTCCTCTTCTTGTTGGGCAAAGCGCGGGATGGCCAATTCGTACGTGAGCTCGACGTCCTTCTCGATCTCCGAGAGGTCGCCGAATGAAAGCGCCTTCACCGAGAGCCCCGGGAACGAGCGCGCCCAGCCTTGCTCGAAGCTTTGCCGGCGCGTCGCTGGCGCCTGGTAGGTGTGCCGGTAGTCGGGCGCCGATTGCCCCGACACCACGGTCTTGCCCTTCAGCGCAGCCTCCCCGGTGGCCGCCAGCGCCACGTCGTACTCGGTGCGCGTGAGGTTGCTCTCGGCCTTCGCCTCCGGGATCTGCCGGAGCGCGCTTCCGCCCGCAGGCTCGATGACCAGCACCTGCGCGCCGCGGTCCTCCGCGGGGAGCTCGCGCGAGCCGTGGAGCTCCGCCGTCCCGTCCAGCCACAGGTCGTGCTTGGGCACGTAGAGGATGGCGTGATCGAAGATGGCCAGCGACGCCGGCCACGGGTCGATCCGCCCTTGCCGCCGGGTGCGCACCAGAACCAGGCGCGACTCGATGCCCGCGGCTTCCAGGAGCGCGTGCATCAACGACGCCTTGTCCTTGCAGTCGCCGAAGCGGCGCGCCAGCACCTTGTCCACCTTGTACGGCTTGTACCCGTGGATGCCGAACTCCAGGCCCACGTACCGCGTCCTGCTCACCACGAACCCGTAGACGGCGCGGATGGCGGCGAGCTCGTCGCCCTTCTTCACCCCCGAGAGGATGTCCCGGGCCGCCGCCTGGATTTCCTCGGTCGGCGTCAGCGGGTCGCGCACCAGGCCCCAGTAGTACCGCCCCACCGAGTCCCAGTCCTTGTAGGTCGAGACGTGCAGGGTCGCCGCCAGCTCCGTCCGCCCCGGCATGCCCGGTTCCGCCACGAGCTTGGGGACGTCCCGCGCAGCCCACCGCCGGAGCACCGAGCCGTCGGGCAGGGTCTCCTCCTTCGAGTCGAGCTTCACGCCCGAAGGCGAGCTCGCGTAGATAGGGCGGCCCGGCGGGGCCTGCAGCACGTAGGTGTAGCTCGCCTTGGGGATCTCCGCCTGGATGGCCGCGACGTCGCCGAAGTAGTCCGACAGCAAGTTGTCATTGGCGGTGTCGTCGAGCCGCCAGCTGAGCTCGAGCACGTCGCCGGGCGCGAGCGCCGGAAAGCTCACCGACCGGGCCCGCGCGTCGTAGTAGAGCTTGGAATCGCCGTCCGAGAGCGACCGCTCGGCCTCGGTGTGCGAGTCGATGATCGACCCGTCAGGCTTGAGGACGCGCGCCCGCAAGAGCTTCAGGTCCTGGCGATCCGGCGAGTAGGTGATCCACTGGGTGCGCTCGCTTTCCACGCCGCGCGGCGTCTGCACCCGCAGCACCCGCTGCTCGAAGCGCGAGGCGAGCCCGCTGCGGTGGACCTTGACCGCGGTGAGGTCGGCGAGCGCGACCGCGTCCTCGCCAGGCAGGGGCGGGCTCTTGGCCAGCAGGGCCTTGGCGTCGTACGCCAGGTCCTCGCCGAAGCCCTTGCCCTCGCGGCGCAGGGCCTTCAGCGCCTCCTTCACCTGGGGGTTCTGTGGTTTGAGCTCCAACGAACGCTCCAGCGACGCGACGGCCCCCGCCGGGTCGCCCAGACGCCCCAGCGCCCGGCCTTGGCGCTCGAAGAGCTCGGCGTCCTCCGAAGCGATCTCCCGGGCCCGCGCGAACGCCGAGCGCGCCTCGTCGGCCCGCTCGTTGGCGGCGGCGAGCTCCGCCGTCCAGAGCCAGGCGCGGGTGTTCCACGGGTCGAGCGCGTTGATCTCCCGGCTCTCCTTGAGCGCCCCCTCGACGTCGCCCAGGTCCGCCAGGTCCGCGGCCAGCGCCCGGCGCGACTCGAGGTCGTCGAAGCGCAGCGCCACCGCCACCCGCCGCAGCGAGACCGCCTCGCGCACCCGCTCGCGCCTGCGGGCGAGCCGCGCCCGCTCGCGGACCACCTCCGGGCGGTCGGGGAATCGATGGGCGAGCGACTCGACCAGGCTCGCCGCCTGCGCGTTCAGGCCCAGGTCGTCGAGCGCGCGCGCCTTGAGCAGCGCCAGGGGGAAGGCGTCCGGCGAGCGCGCGAGCCCTGCCTCCAGCGCCGCCAGCGCGCGCCGCGGATAGTCGCGCGTGAGCAGGTGGTGCGCCAGCGCGGCAACCGCGGCCGGGTGGCCGGGCGAGGCGGCCAGGGCGGCCTCCAGGTAACGGCGCCGCTCGTTCGGGTCATCGGCGGTCGCGGCCGCGACGAGCTGCGCCTCCGGGTCCTTGGGCAGCTCGCGCGCGGCCTGCGCGGCCTCGGCCGCGTCCCGGCGCTCCTTGGCATCGAACGCCTGGGTGTAGGTGAGCATCTCGGCGTACTCGGCGCGGGCGCGGCCGTCGTCGCGCGCCGCCTGGGCGCGCCGCCGGAACTCGTCGGCGAGCGAGGGCAACAGCTCGTGGCCGGGCGCGGCCTTCACCGCCGGGGGGAGCGCGTCGGGCGCGCTCGCCGTGACGCCGCCCAAGGCGTCGCCGTTCGGCCCCGAGGCGCGCAAATAGAAGCCGAACGGCCCGGTGTCCTGGCAGAGCTTGACCAGCACCCGGTTCGCGCCCTTGCGCAGCGTCACGGCGACCTCGGCCTGGTCGAAGCGCGGCGGGTGATACGCGTCGTCGGCCAAGACGCGCGCGCCGTTGACGAACAGGCGGCTCGCCCCGGACGCGCCCAGGTGCAACACCGCCCGCACCTCGGCGGGCGCGTCGATGACGGCGAGCGCGTAGGTGACCGTTTCGTCGGCGGGCTGGACGGCCTGGCCCAGGTCGATGAAACCGTCGGCGGAGACGTCGGGCAGGCGCCGCCATGCCACGGGGCGGACCTTGCCGGGGTAGCTCGCCGCGAGGTCGAGCGCGCTCTCCGGCGGATAGGCGGTGTTGCAGCCGTCCTTGCCCTCGTTGTCGAAGGGTCCCAGGACCCAGAACCGGGTGACGAGCCCGAGTCGGCTGGCCTGCTCGGCCGCGGCGGGCAGCCGGCCGCGGCTCCGCTGGACTTGCAAGAGCAGGTGGCGGGCGAGCGCGCGGGTCTTGGGCGGCGTGCTCGCCGCCTCTGCGAGCTCGCCGTACAGGCGGGCCAGGGGAACCAGCGAGCCGAGCTGGTCGCGCAGGCCAAACGCCCGCAGCAGCGGCAGCGCCGCGTCGACCGAGCGCCGCTGGGCCAAGGCCTGCTCGCGGTAGCCCTGGAGCTCGGCGGTGAAGGGGTCCGATAGGTTGGGCGCCGGCTCGGGGAGCGCGGCGGGGTCGACCTCCTCGTCCGGCGGCGGCGCGCCGGCGGCGAGGCAGGGTGCCGGGAGCGCGGCCCCGAGCAGGGCGAGCGCGAGGGCGGCGAAGCGAAGATTGCGCAAGGGGGTCCTCATGAGGCCTGCGAGCGAGGGGGGGATCATCTAGGGCCGCGCCCTGCAAAGGCAAGGCTCGTGAGCCCGCTCGGATGGGCCCTCCTCGGGCGACCGGTGCCTCGAGGGGCGGCGGCGATCGCAGCGCGGGCGGCGGCCGTCGAGCTCTTCGATGCCTCTTGACGGTTCGCTTGGAACTCGAAGCTCACGAGGCAGCGAGGGTTCGGGCCTGGAGCCCGCGAGTCTCCTCCTCCCACAGCGCCATGAGGCGCTCGGTCGGATCGATGCCGAGCTGGGCTCGCAGCTCCTCAGGCAACAGCTGCAGGAGGGCGTCATGAGATAGGGCGACGAACTGCTCCCAAGGCGCGAGCAGGCTTCGCGCCGTCTCTTGCCACTCCTCGCGCGCAGCTCTCGCGTCGGCGGAAGCGGCGAGCTGCTCGAGGCGACGACACCTCGGTCGGACGTGGCGCTCGACATGCTTGGTGTAATCCTCGATCAAGGTATCACGGTCCAGGCTGAGAATTCGTATCGTTTCGAGTCCCCGCCGACTGTTTGATACGGCGAAAGGGCGCCATCGCTCTCGGCTTCCTTGGAGCTGGATTGGCGCGAAGCGAATGTGCTCCATCGGCCACGTGGGTCCAGCCGGGTCGAGGAGCAACGGCCTTTCCCGGCCGGGTGGCATTTCGTCGGGGACGAGCGGAACGCTCCCCGGCTCGAGGGGAAACTCCGCGTTCTTGCCGCTGCGATTGCAGCGAGAACAAGCAAACAAGAGGTTCTCCCACGACCACGCGAGCCACCAGTAGCCGGTCGTGTCCGTGAAAGCCGGCCCGCGCCTCGCTTCCGACTTGGGGCGATAATGCTCCACGTCATTGTACTCTGCCTGTTCACGCCATTCGCAGTAGCAGCACTTCTCGAATTGCACTTCCCGCAAAGTGCTTCGCGCAGCGGTGTATTCTCTCCCAATGTCGTCGCCGGCCAGCGTTCCCCGCTCGGCGCGAATGGCCCTCACTCGCTGCAATTCGTTCTTGCGGATCTGCGGCAGCTTTGACGGCTCCGGCCCGCGGACGATGCGGATCATGACCGGTGATCGCCCTGCGGTTCGGGAGGGGTAGACAGCGGCCGGCGAGGGCTCGGTCGCCAGCGCGGGGCGACGCCCTCCTTCTCGAGCTCTTCCACGAGCGAAAGCATTTGCCGCTCGTCTTCATCGGTCCGATATGGATTCATCGCAATGCGCCCATAGTCCTCGATCTTTGTGCGCAGCTCATCGGACTCGACGCGCTGGATGTCGAAGAAAGCGTCATAGATCTCGCTGCCCGTCATCAGGCGAGGCGAGACGCGCGCCGTCTCCGCTTCGACGTCGCCCGCGTCGTTCTGAGTCAAACGCACGATCTCATCGGCCTTGAGCCCCGGAAGAATCATCGGCGAGTGAGTCGTTGCGATGAATTGGATGTTGGGAAATGCCCGACTCAAGGATGGCACGAGCTGGCGCTGCCAGAGAGGATGAAGGTGGAGGTCGATCTCGTCAATCAGCACGATGCCTTCCATGTCCTCAAGTGGGACTGCCGCCCGCTCGGTCTCGAGCATCACCTGGCCAATGAGGTCTGCAACCAGCGCGATGGTGCTCTGATACCCGTGCGAGAGCGCAGCCGCGGGAAGACGGACCCGGGCGCTCGGCCCCAGCACCTGATCGAAGCGATGGGCCTCTACGAGGTCCGTCGATCGCGTTATCCCTCCACGACCGCGCAGCTCCAGCCCCTCGATACGCGGAAGAATCCCTTTCTCGACGAGGGCCTCTTTGAGCAGTTTGACGAATTCGTGCGTCTCCTCCGGAGAGAACCGACTTGCAAACTCGGTCCCTACGATCTGATACGCAGGCTCGAAGAGTGATCGCAGCCGGTCGAGGACGCGAGACCGCTCCTCGATTCTGAGGCTCAAAGGAGTGGGCAGTCGGCGCCCAACCCCATATCCGCCCACGAACCAATGTCCGATGTTCTCTCTCGCGCGCGCATCGCTGAGCGGGCTGAAGGTCAGAGCGCTCCCCGGCGATCCCATCGGCGTCAAGTCGCGCCCCTCCTCGTCGAGGTATCTCGACGACCCGATCATCAGCTCCTTGAAGGGCTCCAACGTGACGGTGCTCAGGACACGGGGAGGAGAGTCGCGCGTCTGGGCGTCGTCCAGCCCGGGATAAAACCGGATCGAGTGGAACCTTGGACCGAATCCGAATTCCGCCTCAATGTGCACCGTTGGCGCGAGAGCCGGCCGCTTGTCGCGCATCAAGGGCACGGCATCGGCCGCAAGCTGATTCGCTCGCTCCGGCCCGCTGGCAGCCAGGGCGATCGCCTGCAGGAGGCTCGTTTTGCACAATCCATTCTCGCCGACAAACACTGTCCACTGCCGCGGCGAGCCATCAGGATGAGTGAAGGAGAGCCTCAGGTCGCGCAGGAGCTTCAGGTTCTTGACGGATAGCCGGCGAAGGTGCATGCGCTCAAGTTACCAGCTCTGCAAGAGGTAGGCACTCGGCGCAGTGTTGCTGTCCGGAATCCTTCCGTCGGATTGGGGCTCGTGATCTCGCCCGGCGGGGATCCTCTTGCTGAGCCGCACCCGGACGGATGGGCTTCGAGGGCGTGGCGTACTTCGGTCGCAGTGAAGGGTTGGTCGCGAGCGATGCGCGCCGTGAGCCCGCTCGGATGGGCCCTCCTCGGGCGGAGCCCGGCCTGATCTGCCGCCGGGCCGCCCTGGGCTGAGCTCCCCGCGCGCCGCGCCCCGAAAGCCGCCCAAGCGGCTCGAGGGGGTGCACGGGAAAAGCGACGACCGCCGAAACGGGCGGCGGTCGCCTCGACTGGGTGCCGCCGGGCGCTACGACGAGGTGGCCGTGGCGTCCTGCAGGGCGGTCTGAATGACGTCGGAGACGCTCTCGCCCGTCTGGCTCTGCTGCTGCGCGCTGGGCGAGTAGGCGCCGCTGGCGTGGGCGTGATGATGATGGTGCGCCCCGCTGGCGCCCTGCTTTCCCTGCGAGCCCTGCGCTCCCTCGGGCGGCTTGAAAGCGGACATGTCACCGCTTTGGCTCGCCTGCGTGAAGTCGCTGGCGAGCTTGCTCAAGAAGGTCGCCTTCCCGCCGGCGCTGGTGGCCTCGGCCGACAGCTTGTCCGCGATGTCCGAGGTGACTTCCTTGAACTTCGTCGGGTCGCTCTTCGACAGCTGGTCGAGCTGGCTCATGAGGCTGCCCATCTTGGAGACGTCGGCAGGCGCGGGATCAGCGCTATCGACGCTCGTGGACGGTTGCTTCGCCTGGGTCAAATCGACGGAATAGATGCTGTTGCTGCCGCTGACACTCGATACGTCCATGGTGGTTCCCTTTCGGCTTCCCCAGTGCTCGACCGCGCCAACGCGCTGACGACCCGAGAAAACCAGCAAGAGACGCGCCACCATCGAAAGGGCGACCCCCGCCGCCCGGAGAGGAGCACTGGGGAAGCAGACGCTACTTCCGGGCGCGCGGGGATCGCCCTTCGACCCCTGCGTCAATCTGGAGTTAACGCGCGCGAGCGCCCGCCAAACCGAGGCGCGACAAAAAGCAGGCGAAGGGTTGTGGGCGACCCTTTGATGGATTCGCGACCCGGTTAACCTTGCCGCCCGACGGCGTGTGTGAGCCCTTGTCCGCGCCGGGCGAGCTGAGCCTGGCCCGAGCTCCTCGCCGGGAGACGCCAGCACTTGCGACCAGGTCCCCGATACGCCGCCGCGGCCCTGGGCGCTGCGGCTCTCGCCGCCGGCGCGTGGCTTCTCCTCGCGGGCGCGCCCGAGATCGACCGCTCGCCCGAGCGCTCCAGCGCGGCGCGGCCCGAGTCGGCGGCGCGGACGCGGGCCAGCGCAGGCCAGGGGTCGGATCCGGGCGCGGCCAGTCCGTCCGCGCGGGGGGCCGATTCCGCCGAGCTCGAAGTCGCCGAGGACGGCGCCCTGCTCATTCGCGTCGCCGCCTCCGCCAAGCCCGTCGCGGGCGCCGACGTCCGCTTGTTCTGGCGCCCCGCGGGGCAGCGCGGTGGCTCGGGTTGGGCCCAGACCCCGGGCGGCCGTTCGGGCGCGGACGGCCTGCTTCGATTGCCCGCGCGCCCGGGTAGCTACCTCGTCTCGGCGCGCGCGGAGGGCTTCGCGCCCGGCCACGCCGAGGCCATCCATCCCTCCGGAGGCGCGCAGACCCGCGTCGAGGTGCGCCTGACGGCCGCCGCCGCGCTGAGCGGCCGAACCGTGGACGCGGCCACGAAGGAGCCACTGCCGCTGGCCGAGGTCGTCCTCTCGCCGCAGCTGCGCGGCGGGCCCCGCGGACGCGCCCCCATCCCGGACGAGCTGCGGGTCTCCACTTACTCCGACAAGCGCGGGAACTTCCGGTTCGCGGGGGTCGCGCCCGGGCGCTGGGCGCTCGAGGCGCGGGCTCCGAGCTATGCGCCGGCGCGCCTTCGCGAGGTCGTCGTCCCGCGGTCCGACCTCACCGTGGCGCTCGAGGCGGCCGCGACCGTCGAGGGCACGGTCTTTCTGGACGGCAAGCCCGCGGCGGGCGCGGCCATCGCCGTGAGCGGGGCGGCCGAGGTCGCCTCGGCGGAGTCGGGGCCACAGGGCGGCTACTCTGCGCAGGTCATGCCAGGGACGCATCACGTCACGGCGACCTTGGGCGAGAGCGCGGGGGCGGCGCGCGGCCCGGTCACGGTGGCCGCGGGGGGCACGGCCCGAGGGGTGGACATCGAGCTCGGGCCGTCGGCCTCCATCGGCGGGCGCGTGCGCGACGCGGCCGGCCCGGTCGCGGGGGCCGCGGTGGAGGCGACGCCCCACCGCGAGGTCGGCTCGGCGAGCCGCGCCGCCACCGCGGCGGAGGGCGCCTACGAGCTCAGGGGGCTTTCGCCCGGCAGCTACGACGTCGAGGTCGCCGCGCCGGGCCACGCCCGCGCCATCGCCTCCGGCATCACCGTGCGGCGCGGCGAGCGGTTCCCCTTGGACGTCCTGCTCTCGGACCTCACCGCGGTCGAAGGCGTCGTGCGACTCGGCAGCGGAACCCCCGCGGGTGGCGCCGTCGTCTCGGTCATGGACGCAGGAGGCCGGGGCCCGGGCCGGGGCCGGGGCGACCGCGGCGCTCCGCAGGAGACCCTGACCGACGTCGAGGGGCATTACCGGGTGGAGGGCGTCTCGCCCGGGCGCGCGCTGGTCTCGGCGCGCAAGGACGACGGCTCACCGGCGGCCAGCCAGGCGGTCTCGGTCTCGGCGGGAGAGACGGCGCGCGCCGATTTGGTTCTCCTCGAGGGAGGCCTGGTCGCCGGCACCGTCGTGGACTCGAAGAGTCTCCCGGTGCCCGGCGCGCTGGTGTTCGCCCTGGATCCGAGCGGGCGGGGCTTCGGCGGCTTCGGCGGAGGAGCCGGCCGCACGGCGACGGCGGACGACGTCGGGGCCTTCCTGATGCCGCTCCCCGCGGGGAGCTTCAACCTCTCGGCCGCGCGGCCCTCGGCGAGCGCGGCGCAGGGGCCGGCGTGGGGCGGGCGCCCGCCCATCCTGGCCACGGTCACCGTGGAGGTCGGTCGGCGCGCGGACGCCGTGCTCGCGCTCCCGGACGGCCCGCCCTCGCCGCTCGCAGGCCTCGTCCTCGAGCCCGCCGGCAGCCCTTCGCCGGGCGCAATGGTCCGCGCGTCCTCCACCGCCTCGGGGGCGCAGTGGGTCACGGCGGCGGGCGACGGCTCGTTCTCGTTAAATGTCTCGCCCGACGCCCCGGTCGACCTCACCGCGCGCAACGGCGGCAGGGTCGGCAGCGCGTCGGCCGCCGCCGGCGCGGGGCAGGTCACCGTCCAGCTCCAGCCGGGCGCCTCGCTGCAGGGCCGCCTCCTGGGCGACCCGGCGCCGGAGACGTTCTCGGCCGTCGCCAACACTCAGGGTGTTGGCATTCCCTGGGGCGGCGGCCCGCCGGGCAGCTCGGACCAGCAGTTCACCGGCGACGCGTTCGAGCTCGGGGACGTCGCCCCCGGCCAGGTCTCGGTGAACGTGAAGACGAGCGACGGGCGCATCGGCAGCGCGCAGCTCTCGGTCGGCGCCGGTGAGGTCGGCAAGGTCGACGTTCAGCTCTCGCCGGCCGTCACCCTCACCGGGCGCGCCGTGAGCGCGGGGACCTCGCAGCCCATCGCCCGGGCGCGCACGCTCGTGGACGGCGTCGCCGGGCGGCGCGGGGTGGCCGGGGCGGACGGCCGGTTCTCGCGGACGGTGGCGGTCGGGCACCACCAGCTCGTGGTCTCGGCGGCCGGGTATTCCACCGTGACGCTGCCGGTGGACGCGGCCGCCCAGCCCGCGGCCGTGGACCTGGGCGACGTCGCGCTGACGCCGACCGGGGCCGACCCGGGGACCGTGGGCGCCACGTTCTCGGGCGTCGGCCCTGTGCTCGTCGCGTCGGTCACGCCTGGAGGGCCGGCGGCGCAGGCGGGGCTCGCGGCTGGGGACGCGGTGGTGTCCATCGATGGCGCGCCGCCCGCAACTGCGGCGGACGCCGACGCGCGGTCGAAAGGGGCGCCGGGGACGCCGGCGGTCTTCAGCCTTCGGCGCTCGGGCGCGGCGGTGACGGCGACGGTCGTTCGGGCGCAGTGAGGGCGCGGAGGGTTACCCAGCGCCCGGCGCCCGGGACCTCGCGGCGCCGTCGAGCCCGTCCATGGCGATGAGGTCCCGGTGCTCGGCGAGCTGGCGCTGCTTCTCGGCGTCGGACAGCCCCAGCGCGCGGGCCACCTCGTCGGCGATGGCGCGGCCCACCGCCAAATCCTTGTCGCCCAAGTTCCCGGCGTCGGTCCGGCGCAGCGCCACGTCGGCGACCGAGGTCGCCATCTCGCGCTCCAGGGCGTGGCGCACCTCGGCCAGGATGAACGGGCGGTCGGGCGCGATGCGGGCAGGGCCTAAGGCTTCTGCCCGTCGTGCTGCGCTCGGAGGATGAGCGACACCGCGGCGCACCATGGACAAGCAACTCGTCTCCAGACGCCACGAGAACTTCATCAGATTGTCACTCGAACACAACCCCGCCCGACATTGGAGCGGCCGAGCTGATATCCAACGCCCCACCCAAGGAGATCCAAGAATGTCCAAGTCCAACGGCGTCGATGCTCAGTCTCACGCCTCAGCTCAGTATGCCCGATATGCCCAGAACTATGAGACGGGTGAGTATCCGCCGTTGACCGCGGACTCATTCAAAGGAGGATACGGCGAAATGAAGCAGAGGCAGCCCGCGAGACGCAATGGGTGGGGCATGGAAGAGATGTATAGAAACGGCTACGAAGGAAGCGAGCGGGCTCCGCGCGGGGAGCGATACCCACCTCGTGAAAACTCGTACGGCGGCGAGAACCCGGCGTTGACCGTGGACTCATTCAAGGGAGGATACGACGGAATGAAGCAGAGGCAGCCCGCGAGACGCAATGGATGGGGCATGGAAGAAATGTATAGAAACAACTACGACAGGTGAGTGGCCTCCGCGCGGGGAGCGATACCCACCTCGCGAAAACTCGTACGACGGCGACTGTCCGAGGCGATTGGAGCTGCATCGGACGTAGGCACCGCTGGCCTGTCGCGGCGTTCACGGAGGCTGTCCAGCTCAAGCTGGGCGGCCTTCGCCGCCCCGGAGGAAGCTTGCTTCATCGAGCGCCTCGTCACCCCTCGTGCTCGTCGATCCACGCCATCTGGATCGCCTCGAGGATCTTCTCGTTCGAGTGCCTTGGCTCGTCGTCGAACCCCTCGAGCGCGAGGACCCGCGCTTACAGATCGGTGAACCGCACCTTCATCGGATCGACGTCCGGATCCAGGTCGTGCAGCCGGATGGCGATCTCCCGCACGTCGGTCCACTTGAGTCCCATCGAGCCGCCTCGCTCGCTCCCGGCCAGCTTCGTGAGCCGGGCCTTCATCGCCTCGGGCGCGCCGGCCGTCGGCCCGCCCTGGGCGAGCGCCCAGCGCTCGGCCGGGTGCTCGTGGAGGAAGGTCCGGGTGCTCTTCTCGGTGATCTCGAGCACCACGTCGGCCTGCCGGACCCTGGCCTGGCAGCCCAGCCGCAACGACGGCTTCACGTCGAAGGCGCGGTCGAGGATGTCGAGCTCCAGCTCGCTCGCCTCCGACAGCGACGCGAGCCCCTCCCGGACTCAGACGTGGCAGGTGGAGCAGGCGCGCCGGGGACGCCGGTGGTCTTCACCCTTCGGCGCGCGGGCGCGGCGGTGACGGCGACGGTCGTTCGGGCGCAGTGAGGGCGCGGAGGGTTACCCAGCGCCCGGCGCCCGGGACCTCGCGGCGCCGTCGAGCCCGTCCATGGCGATGAGGTCCCGGTATTCCGCGAGCTGCCGCTGCTTCTCCGCATCGGACAGCCCCAGCGCCCGCGCCACCTCGTCGGCGATGGCGCGGCCCACCGCCAAATCCTTGTCGCCCAAATTCCCGGCGTCGGTCCGGCGCAGCGCCACGTCGGCGACCGAGGTCGCCATCTCGCGCTCCAGGGCGTGGCGCACCTCGGCCAGGATGAACGGGCGGTCGGGCGCGATGCGGGCCGCGAGGCGCCGGTCCTTCCGCGCGTACTCGAGCACGCCGTCGTAGGCGGTGCCGTAGGAGCAGACGAGCTCGCGCAGCACCTGATCGTCCACCAGGCCCGCCGCGGCCTCCTTCTGGCGCGCGACGTACTCCTCCACCACGCCCAGGTCGCCGCCGCCCAGGGGAAGGCTCTCGGTGGGGCACGGCGCCCAGCGGCCCAGCTTTCGCAGCGCCCGGTCGACGATGGCCTCGGCCATGGCGCGGCTGGTGGTGAGCTTGCCGCCGACGGCGGAGAGCACGCCGGCGAGCCCCGTCGTCTTCTCGTGGTCGATGATGCGGTAGCTGCGCGACAGGTCGCTCGCGTTCTTTCCCTCCTCGTCGATGAGCGGCCGCGCCCCGGCGTAGCACGCCTCGACGTCCGACAGGCGCAGCTTCGCCGAGGGCATGAAGGCGTTGACCTCGTCGATGAGCGTCTGGGCCTCGTCGGCGGTGGCGCGGATCCGGTCGAGGTCTCCCGCGTAGAAGTCGTCGGTGGTGCCCAAAAGCGTCCGGCCGCGCCAGGGAATCAGCATCACCCGCCGCCCGGTCGGCGAGACGCTGACCACCGCGTGCGAGCGGCTCAAGGGGCGGGTGATCAGGTGAATGCCCTTGGACGGCTTCAAGCGCACCGGCGGCGGTCGGCCGAGCAGCTTCATGACTTCCTCGGCCCAGATGCCCGTGCAGTTGACGGTCAGCGCCGCCTTCACCGAGAAGTCCCGCCCGCCGACGAGGTCGCGGGCCTCGACGCCGCTGATGCGCCCCGACTCCCGGCGGAAGCCGACGACGGGGGCGTAGTTCGCGAGGAGCGCGCCGTGCCCCGCGGCGGTCTTGGCCACCTCGATGCAAAGCCGCATGGGGTTCGGCGCCTGGCCGTCGTAGTAGACGCTCGCCCCGGCGAGACCCTCTGCCTTGAGGCCCGGCTCCAGGCGCAGCGCCTCCTTCGCCGAGGCGTACCGGTGGCGCGGCATCCGCTTGTCGGGGAAGGTCTCCCAGTTCTTGTCGTACGAGAGCGCGTCGTAGAGCAGCATCCCCGCGCGGATGAGCGGCGCCGGCACCGGGCCGCCCCGGTAGATGGGGATCATGAAGGGAACCGGGTTCGTGGCGTGCGGCGCCAAGCGCAGCAACAGGCGCCGCTCGCGCAGCGCCTCGCGCACCAGCGAGAACTCGTAGTGCTCCAGGTACCGCGTCCCGCCGTGGATGAGCTTGGTGGACGCCGACGAGGTC
Source organism: uncultured delta proteobacterium (assembly GCA_963772225.1). Lineage (GTDB taxonomy): Bacteria > Myxococcota > Myxococcia > Myxococcales > UBA5297 > CAVYWD01. The sequence continues at coordinate 447,074 of CAVYWD010000005.1, forward strand.
CCCTGCGCGAAGTCGCCGCGCTCGAGCAGAGCCACCTTCAGTCCCCGGCTCGCCGCGTCGTGGGCCACGCAGAGCCCAGTGATGCCGCCGCCGATGACGCAGACGTCGAAGGCGGTGGAGGCCAGCGCGCCGATGTCGCGCGTCAGGGTGCGGTTCATGGAGAGCTCCGTCCGAAGATGCCGTCTTCGACGCACCTCTTCCAGTGAGTTTACGCGTCGCGTCAGCCTGGCGGAACCCCCTCAGCGCTTGCGGGCGAGGGTCACGCCGTCGCGCACGGTGAGGAGGACGGCGTCCCAGCGCTCGCCGCCCGCGCAGCGCACGTTGAAGGCGTCGATGGCCCGGTCCTCCTCGCTTTGGGGCGAGAGCACGCGCCCGCTCCAGAGCGTGTTGTCGGCGATCAGCAGGCCGCCCCGGCGGAGGAGCCGGTGAATGGCCTCCAGGTAGTCGGGGTAGCGCTCTTTGTCGGCGTCGAGGAAGGCTAAGTCGAAGGGGCCTGCGAGCGAGGCCAGGGTGGCCAGCGCTGGGCCGAGCCGCAGGTCGATCTTTCGGCCGAAGCCGCTCTGGTCGAAGTAGCGCCGGGCTATCGCGGTCGCCTCGGGGTCGATGTCGCAGGTGACGAGCTGGCCGTCCTCCGGGAGGGCGCTCGCCATCATGAGCGCGCTGTAGCCGGTGAAGGTGCCCACCTCCAAGACACGGCGGGCGCCCGAGAGCTGGACCAGCAGGCGGAGAAGGGAGCCCTCGACGGGGCCCACCTGCATCTGCGGCGAATCCATGCGCGCGTACGTCTCGTCGCGCAGCGCGAGGAAGAGGGGAGGGACTGGGGTGGTGTGGGACTCGGCGTAGCGCTCCAGCTCGGGGCCGACAAGGCTCTCCATGGCGCCTCCTTCGCGGGCGCAAAGCTCGCGGGCGTGCCTTTTGGATGCGGCTTTCACCCGGCAGGCAGTTGGGCTAACACATTCGGCATGCGCGCCGCCCTGGCAGCCCTCGCCCTGTGCGCTTCCTGGCCGGCCTTTGCGGCCGCCGACGGGGGACGCGAAGGCGAGCCCGCGGCTTCGCGCCCCGAGGACTTGCCCGACGCGGGGGCCGTGAGCGAGGACGACGCCGTCATCCGCGACCTCGAGCTCCTGGAGAGCCTGGAGGTCCTGAAGCGGATGGAGGTGCTCGAGCCGGAGGCTGCGGGGCGGCCTTGAGGGAGGACCGCGCCATCGGGGCGATAGGTGATGGCTCCGGTCGGGCGTTCGCGTTCAGCCCGGGGTAAGAACGCGAAAAGAAGACGGGGCGGCCGCACCTCAAGGCGAGCTACAAGCATTGGCGCTCCCGCGGCAGCTGGCAGAGCGAGCAGGAGTTCTCGGACGGCACGCTCCGCCTCATCGGGCTCCTCTGGGCCATCTTGGACGGCGACGGCCCGCTGCTCCTCGAAGAACCCGAGCTTTCGCTCCACGAGGCCGTGGTGAAGCAAATACCTCGCGTCCTGGTGCGCGCCGGCCAAATGCGCGGGAGGCAGGTCATCGCGAGCACGCACTCCGAGAGTGTCCTTGAGGACCGCGGGATTGACCCGAGCGAGCTCGTTCTCCTGCTTCCTTCCGAGCACGAAACGGAAGCGAAGCTGGGCTCTGCGGATTGGGCAATCGTGGCGGGCGCCGAGGCGAGGCTTCCGCTGGGGCCACTGGTGTCCGCCCGGACGAAACCCGCGGGCGTTGAGAAGTTGCCACTCGCTTTCAGGGAGTGACGAACCGAATGAGCGCCTTTGTTGTCATCGAGGGGGACACAGACGAGCCTGTGGCGAGAAAGCTCGTTGTGGATGCGGGGCTCGAGGTGCTTCAAGTGTACGATGCAGGTGGAAAGGGCAATATCGATAAATGGTTCGTAGCCCAAGCCTTCGCAAGGCACGCGCTGCGCTCCGCGCGCTTTCGAGGCGATGGTCCAGCTTCATCGGGGGCGCGGCGTCCTGAGCTCCCGCGCGGCGGCGACATTTCCTCCGGTGGAGTTCGCGCCCCGCTACGGCGTCGGCGCCTCATACGTGAGCGTCCCTCCGAAGACGACGCCGGCGACGTTCTGCGCATAGGTCGCGTTCGTCGCGCCGGCATACGAATCAGGGCCGTTTTGCCCGAGCACCGCGAGGGTGTTGTCGCCCTGGACGAGGTGCGCCGAGATATCCATCTGGTTGAGCGCTTTCTGCGCCGCAGAGGCGAGCGAGATATCCGTGACGCTGCCGATCGACCCGACCGAGGTGCCGTTCACGAAGACCTCCGCGAAGTCGTCAGCCGACACGAAGATCGTCCCAGCGACCGGCGCGCCCGGAAGGTGAAAGACCTTGGAGAAGGTGAACTTCTGGAAGCTGGCGCCTGGAGTAGCGCCAGTGATGCCGGGCGCCCAGATCCAGTGGGCGCCAGGAATCGCGGAGAGGTTGGTCGGCCAGGTCGCGCCGGCCAAGCCGTAGACGGTGGCGCCCTGGGGGCAGTTGGGCTGGCTCGCGGACGGGCAGACCTGCTGAGCCAAGCCCAGCGCTCCCGAGTCCGAGTCGTAGGCACTCCAGGAGTCGTCGGAGGCGAAGGTCTCGGTGAGCGTGGCCGCGCCGGCGTCGGCCTGCGCGGCGTCGAGCGCCGAGCCGGAGTCCGGGGTGGAGGCGTCCGCGAGCTCGGCGTCTGCGGAGCCGGAGTCGAGCTCCGCCGCGTCGAGCGCTTCCACACCGTCGGAACCTCCGTCCCGGGTCCGCGCGCCGCCGCAGTCACAGCCCGCGGCGAGCAGCAGAAAGGCGAAGGTCGGCGCGCTCATCGGCACTCGCATCGGTGATCTCCTCGGGGCCAGGGGCGATTCCTGAAGTGAAATATAGAGCACAGAAGCCGCGCTCCACCCGGCGCAATCGGGCCCTACGCCTTCGCCCCGAGTTTCCCACTCCCTGCGGCCGGCACCGCAAAGCCCACCCGCGCTCCGCCTTCACTCCGATTTTGCGCGAACGCGTCGCCGCCGTGCGCTCGGGCGATGCGCTGCACCAGGTTGAGGCCCAGGCCCAGAGTCCCGTTCGGCGAGCCGCCGGCGCGTTGGCGAAAGGCGTCGAAGGCGCGCGCTTCCTCGCCAGGAGAAAAGCCCGGGCCTTGGTCCTCCACGGCGAAGCGCACCTGGGCGCCGTCGCGCTCGACCAAAAGCCGCTTCGGCCCTCCCCCGTGGCGGCGGGCGTTCTCCAGGAGGTTCGCGAGCGCCCGGCTCAGGAGCGTCGCGTCCCCTTCGAGGCCGACCTCCCCGCTCGCCTGGAGCAGCCCCGCTGGCAACCCGGCCCGCTCCAGCGCGCGGGTTCCGAGGTCCGCCCCGTCGAGCCGCTGCAGGTTGAGCGTCGCGAAGTTGAGCCGCGAGTTGGCGAGCAGGTCGCCGGTGAGCGCGTCGATCTCCGCGACCTCCTTCTCGAGCTCCGAGAGGAGCTTCGGGTCCGTGCCCGCCTCGCGCGCCATCTCCAGGAGAATGCGCACGTGTCCCAAGGGCGTTCGCATCTCGTGCGAGACGGCCGCCAGGAGCTCCCGCTGATCGGCCACCTGCTTTTCTACGCGGTCGGCCATGTGGTTGAGGCTGTCGGCGACGATCTGCTCCTCGCCGTACCGCGCGCCCGTCGACGGCGCGCGCGCCGAGAGCTTGCCGGCGCCCAGGTCCTCGGCGACGCCCACGACGATGGACAGCGGCCGCAGGATTCGCCGCGAGAGCCTCCCCGCGGTCCACCAGAGCGCCAACCCCGTAACCGCGAGCGGCACCAGGAACCGCCAGCGCTCGGCGGCGCTCCTGTCGGCGCAGGCGCGCACCTTGCCGAGGCGCTCGCCGCCTCGCTCGATGGGCGAGGCCAGCACCGCGTGGCCGCAAGGGGGGCCCTCGCGCTCCAGGAGCTCCCCGTGCGCGCCGCGCAGCTCGACCGAGAGCTCCAGCGCGCCGGCGATGCGCTTCGTCAGGTCCCGGCGCTCGGCCGGGTTGTCCCAGACGCGGGCGAACTCGCCGCCGAAAAGCCGCTCGGCCCGGCTCCATTGCGCGCCCAGCGGCGTCCCCACGAGCAGGTGCGTCAGGCTCGCCGCCAGGACTCCGGTCACGAGGATGGTCGCGCCGAAGGAGAGGAAGAGCCGCCGCCGCAGCGTGAAGAGGTACGGCAGGCGGCGGTGGGCGCCGGCTCTGGGTTCGTGGTGCGCGCAGCTCACGGGCCGCCCTTGGCGAAGACGTAGCCCACGCCGCGCACGGTCTTGATGAGCCGGGGCTCGCGCGGGTCGTCGCCGAGCTTCTGGCGCAGGTGGCTGATGTGCACGTCGACCGTGCGCTCGCAGACCACGACGTCCGAGCGGCCCGCCTCCGAGAGCAGGGCCTCGCGCGGGATGACCCGGCCGGCGCGGCGCATGAGCGCGAGGAGCAGGTCGAACTCCAGCCCGGTGAGCTCGACTGCCTTGCCGCCGGCGGTCGCCTCCCGCTTCGAGGCGTCGATGGCGATGGGGCCCACCTGGAGCCGCTCGGCGACGGCGTCGGGGCGCGACCGCCGCAAGACCGCGCGCAAGCGCGCGAGCAGCTCGCGCGGGCTGAAGGGCTTGGGGACGTAGTCGTCGGCGCCCATTTCCAGGCCGACCACGCGGTCCGCCTCGTCGCCCTTGGCGGTGAGCATGAGGATGGGCGTGTTGCCCTTCTCACGGATGCGCCGGCACACCTCCAGGCCGTTCATGCCGGGCATCATCACGTCGAGGAGGACCACGTCGAACGGCTCCGCCTCCAGCGCCGCCAGGCCGCGCGGGCCGTCGGGCGCGTGGGCGAGCGCCACCTCGTTCTGGGCGAGGTAGGCGCACAGCAGCTCGAAGAGCCGCGCGTCGTCGTCGATGAGCAGGACTCGGAACATGGCGTCAGTCTACCGGCGGTCTCGAAACCGCGCCGGCCCGGATGCGGCCGAGCCGGCGGGTCTCGAGATCGCATCGAGGGAGTGCCGCTTTCACGCGCCGGCGCAAGCGTAGGACCTTCGCCACGGGTGCTCGAGCAGGGAAGAGAGCGCCTTTCGCTGCTCGGCGTCGAGGGCGGCGTGGACCTTGCCCAGCGCCTCCAGGCCGGCGCTCTGCAGCTCGGTGAGCAGCCCGTCGTGGCGGGCGAAGGCGCCGCGGATCTTGCCCTCGTCCAGCGCCTCGCCCCGGAGCGCCTCGGCGAGCTCGGCCCGGGAGCGCTGCCACTCGCGCCAGAGATTCTCCCCGCGCTCGCGCAGGGAGGCGAGCGCCTCGAGGATCACCTTCTCCTGCGAGGGCGAGGTGTCCAGGCGGTAGAAGGCCCAGCGCAGCATCTGGCGCGGCCCGCGCGGTCCAAAGCCCCGCCAGCGGCCGTAGCCCGGGCTCGCGCAGCCGACGGCGTGCGGCCCGTGGGGCCCGTGGGCCGAAAGGCGCCTCCAAAGAATCCCGCGCACCACGGCGAGGAACGCGAGGACGCAGGTTGCTCCGATCAGAATGCCGACCATTGCGAGGCTCCTTCCTTCATTGAGGGACGGCTCGAAACATAGGGGCCGGTTGTGAAGGTTTGCCGTGCGAGCGTGTGAAGAAATGCGAAGGGCGCGTTCCGCGGGCGCGACCCATCTCTGCAGCCCCGGCGAGACCTCTAAGCTCAGGCTCCCTCTTCGGCAGCGAGCGGAAGGTGAACGACGAAGCTGGACCCTCGCCCCAGCTGCGAGGCGACCGAGACCGTTCCGCCGCTCGCGTCCACCACACGCTTCACGATCGAAAGCCCCAGCCCCGTGCCGGGCAGGTCGCGCGTCCGCTGCGATCGGAAGAAGGGCTCGAACGCGCGCCCCGCGTCTTCGGGGGACATTCCCAAGCCGTTGTCCGTCACCCGGAGGTCGTATCCGCGCTCCGAAGGGGCGCCGGAGATCTCGACCTGCAAAGCCGCCTCGGGGCGGCGGTACTTCACCGCGTTCTCCAGCAGATTGGCCAACGCTTGCTGAAGCAGGCCGTCGCTGCAGCGCACGCTGGCGTGGTCGACGGCGACGCGCAACGAGCCCTTCTCGGCCGCGACCCGGCTCCCGAACTCGTCCTGGATCCTCGAGGAGACGACCGCTGGGTCGCACCATCGACGAGTCGCTTCGACTCGCGCGAGCGCGAGGAGGTCTTCGACCAGCGCCTCCATTCGAAGCACGCCTCGCCGAAGCAGCTCTGCGGTTCTGCCGTGCTCCGGAGCGGCCTGTCTCAACTGCGTCGCCGCGAGGCTGAGGGTCGACAGCGGCCCGCGGATGTCGTGCGCGACGCGCCCGGCAAAAGCATCGAGGTCGCGATTTCGCTCCTCGAGCGCTCGCATGTATTGGGCGGCTTGCTTCGCGCGATGCGCAATCTGGCGCACGGACCAACGCCCGAGGACGACGAGGCCAATCAAAGTCGCCAGCCCGATGGCCAGGAAGGTGTCGACGAGGCTGCGCCGGATGCGGGAGATGGTCGCGAGCCTCTGGTTCGCGGCCTGGTCGTTGATGACGACCAGTTGGTTCAGGTTCGCCCTCAGCTCCGCGAGTCGGTCGGTCGTGGACATCAGCACCGCGCGCGCCTCCGCGTCCCGGTTGGCGCGGGAAAGCTCCAGCGCCCGTTCGATGGGTGCCTTGGTCTCGTCGTCGAGCGCCTTGACCTTCTCCCAGGTCTCTCGCTCGCCGGGGTAGGTGGCCCAAGGTTCGTACGCCCGCTTCGTCGCCGACAGATCGGCTTCGGTCCGGAGGAGCTCGGACTCGATGTCGGCCATCGAATGGGGATCCGTCGCGTAGATGTGCCGGTCGAGCAGGATCCGCCTTTGTGAGACGTCGTGATCGATGCGGTCCACCAAACGAACACTCGTCAGCGCGTTGTCGACGATCTCCCTGGAGTGGTTCTCCAGCGCCAAGGTGCGGTTCGACGCGAATGCGGTAGCGGCGAGAGCGGCGAGCCCGACGAGCGTAAACACCAGGATCACGAGCTTGCGGCTTCGCGATTCAAGTACATCGGACGGGCTCATGCGACCGTTTCACCCCGGCCTTGTCCCAGCTCGATGCCTCGGCCGATCAAAGCACGTGCTGGCGGCGGCTGTCCCGCCTGCCCGATGAGAGGGCCCCCCATGTTTTTGCCGCTAAAAAGGTTGGAGAGCGGGCCTTGGCCGTCAAGCCGAAAGAAGACGGACGGCGCCGCGCCCGCCTCCTTGGGCGGCCTCGGAGAGGATGGGATTTCGCGGCGCGGGCAGGGCACGGACGACCAAAGCGTTCAGGCCGAGGGTGCGCCGAGCGGCGCCCGGACCAGCGCGGTGTAGTGGCTCCCGCCGGCCGAGAGCACCGAGCGCATCAGCGAGACCTCGCGCACCTCGAGCTCGGCGACCTTGACCAGGGGCAGCGCCGCGATCCGCTCGCCGACGCGCGGGGCAAGCTTCGGGTCCTTTACCCGGGCCAGCGTGACGTGAGGCGTGAAGGCGCGGGCCTCCGTGGGGTAGCCCAGGGGCGCGACGTGCCGCTCGATGGCCGCCGCCAGGCGCACCATCTCCGGCCCGCCCTTCGGCGCCTGTAGGTAAATGACGCGCGGGCGCTTGGCCGAGGGAAACGCCTCCAGGCCGCCCAGTTCCAGAGAGAACGGCTGCGTCTCGCGGGCGGCCAATTCGAGTGCTGCGCGCAGAGCGAGCTCCTGGTCGTCCGGCACGGCGCCCAGGAACTTGAGGGTGAAGTGCAGCCCCTCCTCGCGCGGGAACCGCACGGCGCGGGCGAAGGGCCCCAGCGCGCGCTCGACCCGCGCCTTCTCTGCGGCGCAGCGCGCGAGCGCGCCCTCGTTCAGAGTCACGGCGATGAAGAGCCGGAGCATCCTGTCCCGCGGCGCTGCGAAGCGCTCCTACCCGTTTCTATTCAACGGTGACGCTCTTCGCCAGGTTGCGCGGCTGGTCCACGTCGGTGCCGCGCAGGTCGGCGACGTGGTACGCGAAGAGCTGCAGCGGCACCACCGAGAGCAGCGGCGTGAGCAGCGGCTCGGTCACCGGAATGCGGACGACGTGGTCGGCGAGCCGCGTGATCTCCGAGTCGCCCTCGTTGCATACGGCGATGACCTTGCCGCCCCGCGCCCGCACCTCCTCGATGTTGCCGATCATCTTCTCGTAGCCCGGGCCTTTGGGCGCGATGACCACCACCGGGAGCGTCGGGTCGATGAGCGCGATGGGGCCGTGCTTCATCTCGCCGGCGGCGTAACCCTCGGCGTGGACGTAGGAGATCTCCTTGAGCTTGAGCGCGCCCTCCAGGGCGATGGGGTACTCCGGGCCGCGGCCCAGGAAGAGGCAGTCGGTCGCGCCCTGCCAGATCCGCGCGAGCCCCTTCACGCTGTCCTCGCACCGCAGCACGTCCTCCATGAGCTTGGGCACGTGGCGCAGCGCCGTCAGGTGCGTTTGCGCGCTGGCCAGGTCGAGCGCGCCGCGCACGCGCCCCAGCTTCACCGCGAGCAGGTAGAGCGCGGAGAGCTGGGTGACGAAGCACTTGGTCGAGGCGACGCCGATCTCCGGACCGGCGTGGGTGTAGATGGCCGCGTCGGACTCCCGGGCGATGGCCGAGCCCACGACGTTGACGATGGACACCGTGGGGCTGCCCTTGGCCTTGGCCTCGCGCATCGCCGCGAGCGTGTCCGCCGTCTCGCCCGACTGGCTGATGGCCACCGTGAGCGTGTTCGGGCCGACGAGCGCGTCGCGGTATCGGAACTCGCTCGCCAGGTCCACGTCGACCGGGACGCGCGCCAGGGTTTCGATCATGGAGCGGCCGACCATGCCGGCGTGGTAGCTCGTGCCGCAGGCCAGGATGAGGACCTTGTCGATGCGCTTGAGCACCGCGGAGTCGACGCCGTCGAGGTAGACGTCGCCCTCCTCCACCGAGGCGCGGCCGCGGATGGTGTCGGCGACGGCGCGCGGCTGCTCGGCGATCTCCTTGTGCATGAAGTGCTTGTGGCCGCCCTTCTCCGCCATGATGGGCGTCCAGTCGATGCGCCGCTGCACCCGCTGGGCGGGGCGCCCCAGCGCGTCGGTGATGACCGCCTTCTCTCGGGTCATGACCACGAAGTCGCCTTCCTCCAGGAAGATGAAGTCGCGCGTGTACTCGAGGAGGGCCGGCACGTCGGAGGCGAGGAAGTTCTCGCCTTTGCCCAGGCCCACTACCAGCGGGCTGGAGTTCTTCACCGCCACGATGCGGTCCTTGTCCTTCTCCCACAGGACCGCGAGCGCGTAGGTCCCCTTCACTTTCAGGAGCGCGGCGCGGACGGCGTCGGGGAGCTCCTTCTTCTTGTCCAGCTCATCGCTGATGAGGTGGGCGAAGATCTCCGAGTCGGTCTCGCTGGTGAAGACGTGGCCCTTCTCGCGGAGCGCTTCTTTCAAGGCCAGGTGGTTCTCGATGATGCCGTTGTGAACCACGGCCACGCCGTTGTGGAAGTGCGGGTGCGCGTTCTCGTCCGAGGGCCGCCCGTGCGTCGCCCAGCGCGTATGGCCGATGCCGGGGCTCCCCGCGAGGCCCTCCTTGGCGACGAGCGCCTCCAGGTTCTGGAGCTTGCCTCGGCAACGCAGCACGCGGAGCTTCTCGCCCTCGAGGACCGCCACGCCGGCGGAGTCGTAGCCGCGGTACTCGAGCTTGCGCAGGCCGGAGACCAGGATGGGGACGCTCTGCTGAGGTCCGACGTACCCGACGATTCCACACATGACGTGAGCTCCTGGAGGGCGCTTCCCCCCCATTGTCAAACTGCGCTTGCAAGAGTAGTTCGCTGGGCCGTGTCGTTCACAGAGGGCTCATGGGGGTGAGGTCCAGCAAATGACCCCCAAGAATGCCTTAAGGCGTTCTTCGGCGTGGGGGCGCGAACGCGAGGCACATGAGTCAAGCTTTGAGGCGGCGCTTGACGTAGCCCTCCTTGACCACCTGGCGGCCGCGCGCGATGGCCAGGCTGTAGGGAGGGACGTCGTCGGTGATGGTGCTGCCCGCGCCGATGTACGCGTTCTCGCCGACCGTGACGGGGGCGACGAACTGGCTGTCGGAGCCCACGAAGACGCGGTCGCCCAGGACCGTCTTGTGCTTGTTCACGCCGTCGTAGTTGCAGGTGATGGTGCCCGCGCCCACGTTCACGCCGGCGCCGATGTCGCAGTCGCCCAGGTAGGTGAGGTGGTTCGCCTTGGAGCCCTTGCCGATCCGCGCCTTCTTGGTCTCGACGAAGTTGCCGACGTGGACGCCCTCGGCGAGCTCGGTCCCGGGCCGCAGCCGCGCGAAGGGGCCCACCAGCGCGGCCCGGCCGACCTTGGCCTCCTCCAGAACGCTGTAGGCCTTGATCTGCGCGCCCTCGCCGACCTCCGAGGCGTGCACGGAGCAGCCAATGCCCAGCGAGGCGCCGGGGCCGATGGCGGTGGCGCCGGTGAGCGTGCAGTTGGGGCCAATGCGCGCGTCCGCGCCGATGGACACCCGCTCGTCGACCCACGCCGTCTCCGGCGCGTCGAAGGTGACGCCGGCGCGCATGTGGGCCTCGTTGATGCGCCGGCGCAGCGCGCCCGCGGCCCGGGCGAGCTCGACGCGGTCGTTGACGCCCGCCACCTCTTCGAACGGCGCCTGGACGGCCGCCACTTTCAGGCCCGCCGCGGCCGCCTGCGACACCATGTCGGTCAGGTAGAATTCGCGCTGGGCGTTCTTGGCGCCCACCCGGCGCAGGGACTTCCAGAGAAAGTCGCTGTCGACGAGGTAGAGCCCGGCGTTCACCTCGGCGATGGCGCGCTCTTCCGGCGTGCAGTCCTTCTCCTCGACAATCCGCACCGCGCTCCCGCCCTCGCGCACGATGCGCCCGTAGCCGTGGGGGTTCGGGACCTGTGCCGTGACGAGCGCCAGCGGCGCGCGGGCCGAGCGCTTGGCGGAGAACAGCGCCTCGAGCGTGCTCTTGGTGACCAGCGGGACGTCGCCGTAGACGATGAGGACGTCGCCGGCGAACCCTCGCAGGGCGGGCTTGGCGCAGAGGACCGCGTGCGCCGTGCCAAGCTGCTCCGCCTGCCGGGCGAAGCGCAGCGGCGCCTGGGGCAGGTGCGAGCGGAGGGTCGCCTCGACCTCTTCCGCCTGGTGCCCGACCACCGCCACCGCGGGGCTGGCGCCGAGGGCGAGGGCTCGGCTCAAGGGGTAGAAGCAGAGCGGGCGCCCCAAGACCTCGTGGAGCACCTTGGCGCGCGCGCTCTTCATGCGCGTGCCTTTCCCGGCGCAGAGCGCAATGGCGGCGAAGGGCTTCTTCATGGGCGCGGAGGATAGGGGGGCGACCGCGAGGCCGTCAACGCGCCAGAGTCGCCGCCGGCGGCAAGCCGTCGCTCGCAGGGCGGCCGCCGCGCCGGGCCCTCAGGCGTAGGGCTGCGGGCGGAGCGCGACGTATTCGGCGATGCGGTCGCGGTCGCCGGGGCGGATGTCCAGAAACCGGATTCCCATCCCAGGGCTCCGGGTCAGGCCGCCCAGCACGACCCGCGCGACCCGGCCCAGCACCGTGAATGCCCGAGCTGCGCCGGGCAAGCGCAGCCGCAAGGTCATCATCGACCCCTCCGGAAGAAGGTCGTCGGTGTGAAGGAAGAGCCCGTCGGCGCTCAGCTCCACCGCTCTGCCGGTCTTTTGCTCGTTCCAGCAGTAGTACTCGACTCGCTGCGCAAACGGGACCCGGCTCTTCTGCCGGCGCTCCATGTCCATTCTCAAGCCTCCGCGGTATCCGCTCGCTCGAGCTTCAGCGCTTTTGCAACCTGCGCACCAGTGGGTTCGTCCGAAAGCTTCCGAAGTGGGCCGGGCCAGCCTCGGCTGGGCTCATGGCAAGGAGACGCCGCGACCGAGGTCCTTGTTCCCGGATGAGGTCGCGCGAAGGCGCGTGTTACGGTGAACCCCGTGGCTGAGTCACCCGAATTCTTCGATGCACACCTGCACGCGGACGGCCTGTCGAACCAGGACCTCGAGTCCATGGCGCTGTTCGGAATGCGGGGAGCGCTGATCCCCGCCCGCGACGCCCTCTGCCCGTCCGCCGAGGGATACCTGGCGCACTTCGAGGAGCTCATCCACCTCCAGACGCGGCGGCTGGAGCGCCTGGGGATTCGGCCCTGCGCCGCGCTGGGCGTTCACCCGGCGCGCATCCCCTGGCACGGGCTGGACGAGATCCTCGACGCCATTCCCCGGCTGGCGGTGGCCGGCCGATTGGTCGCCATCGGCGCCATCGGCCTGGAGCGCGGCGGCCCGCGCGAGGAGCAGGTGCTCGAGCGGCAGCTGAGCCTGGCGCGCGAGCTGAATTTGCCCGTCATCGCCACCGTGCCAGAGGCCGACAAGCTGAAGCAGACCCGGCGGCTTCTCGCCGTGCTGCTGGCGAGCGAGCTGCCCGCCGCGTCGGTGCTCGTGGGCCACGCCGACGCGCAGACCGTGCGGCTGGTCCGCGAGTGCGGCTACACCGCCGGGCTCACGGTCAACCCGATGCGGCTTCGCGCCGAGGACGCCGTCGCCCTGGTCTCGAGCTTCGGCAGCGAGGGCCTCGTTGTCTCGTCCGGCGCCGGCGCCGGCGCGCACGACATCCTGGCCCTCGCCCGGACGGCGGCATTGATGGAGCAGCGGGGCCTGTCGCCGCCCGTCATCCGCCGGGTGCTGGGGGAAAACGCCCAGAGCTTCTTGAAGCTCGCGAAGGGCGCGAGGGCCGGGCGGTAGAGTCGCCCCGAAGCCGAATATCCGATCCGCCGGCGGGGGCGCAGCCAAGAGAGCAGGGCGACCATGGCCCGGCGCGCGCCTATCAGGGCCCGGGCGGCGGCGGGGCGAACGCGCTGCCCAGCGCGACGTCCATCCGGCTTTGCGAATAGGCGGCCGGGAGCTCGAACTCGCCCTCGAACTGAACGACGCCGTCCGAGCGGAGCGCCGCGCGGATGGCATACCGGCCGCCCTGTAGGCCGTCGAGCTTCACCTTCCAGGCGATGGTCGGGCGGCCCCTCGCCTCCGCGAATCCAAGGGAAGCCATCTTGCGCCGGATCCACTCGAGCATCTCGTCGCGCACGGCCTGGGCGGCGCTGTCTTCCGCCGGCACGTCGAGCGACACGCGGTAGGACGGCTCCTCGCCCGCGGCCATCGAGCGCTCGATGGCGTCGGCGAGGGCGCGATCGCCCGGCGAAAGGGCGCCCTTCTTCAACCGCTGGGCGACCTGGCGCGGGTCGGCGCTGGCCGGGGCGGGCCGCGGCGCCATTCGCCTCAAATCCTCCCCGGCCGGCGCGCCGAGCGGCTGCGCGCTCTCGAGGCGCTGAGAGTGCAAGAGCAGCGCGGCCGTGAGAACCCCAGAGACGGCGGCCGCGCCTGCGAGGAGAAGGAGGCGAGCCATCGAGGCCATCTTAGGCCCGCGCCGGCGGCTCAGCCCGACGCCGCTCTCGAGAGCTCGCCTTCCCCTTTGGAGCCGGCCGCGAGATCACATCGGCTAAGTCATCGCTCCGAAATATCTGCTCCATCTCAACGTCCGATCCATCCCGGCTGGCGTCGTTGCTCGTCGGTGACATGCCCTCTGGCATGCGCCCTCCTCGCGCCTCGCCATTCTTTGCGCCTCGGACGTTGAGATCTGGAGCATCTATTTCTGCGCGATTCCTAAGTCGCGGGCGTCTGCGCCTGCGGCGCCGCGGGAGGCGGCGGTGGCAGGGTCGGGCTCGGCGCCGCGGGCGCCGCGCCCTGCGGAGCCGGCGGCGGGGGAGCCGCCTGGTCCAGCTTGCGCTCCATGCGGTCGAGCCTCTCGTCCATTTTCTCCAGCTTCTTCATCTCTCGGCCGAACGCGAGGGAAATGGCAAAGCCGAAGGTGGTCATCATGAGGCTGGAAGAGACCTTGGTCTGGCCGCTGCCCTGGTTGGTCGAGCTCGACATGCCGATGCGCGTGAAGTCGACGAACGGCCGGAAGGCGAAGGTCGAGCCGTGGAAGTCCAGTCCGACGGCGCCGCCGTAGAAGAGGCCGCTGCCGGCGAGGTAGCCTGCCAGGCTGCTGTCGGTGGAGGCGCTGGCGTCGGTCAGGTACCAGTAGCCGATCTTTCCGCAGGCGGTCACCGCGAAGCTCGGCGTGACCTCGTAGGTGGCGATCACCGGCGCGGTGAGCTGGAGAATGGACGTGAAGCCGAGCGGCGTGAACGCGATGCCCGGGGCGACCGCCAGGTGAAGCCCGCCGGTCCGGAGGAAGCGAAACTTCCCGTCAATCTCCCCGGTGAGAGCGCCGATGGAGACCCGCCCGCCGAGCTCGACGTTCTCCGCGATGCCGAGGTGATAGCTCACCTCAGGGATGAGGTTGGGGAGCGTGAGCGAGCCCTCGTTCTTCGTCACCGTCTGGGCGCCGCTGGGATCGGTCACCTTGCTATCGCCCAGAGAGTAGTGCGTGGCGGTCCAGCCGAGCCCGAGCTCGCCCACGCCGGGCTCCAGGGTCTTAGCGGAGCGGAGCGCGCCGCCGGTCACGCAGCCCGCGGAGAGGAAGGCGGCGATTGAAACGCCTAGCGCCCACGGCGCGCTCGTTCGGAGTGACATTGTTTGTGCTCCAATGAAGGTGGGGTGAAATCAAGAAAGGGTCGCTGACCTAAGCAACCGTTGCGCCATCGATGGGAGCCCGGGACGAGCCGGCCCGCGCGACAGCGCGCCGCATCGGACGCGACATTCGTGTCGCGTTCGCGTGCTCCGCTGTGCGTCTGGCGAGGCAGCCCGCGGCAGTATGCCTCATCGGCCGAAATGCGAGGGACGGGCTTTCAAAGGCGCCGGATGACGGCCATCTTGCGCGCGCCCAGGCCCTCGACGAGAGGAGGCGGGACGCCGACCTCCTCGCGCCAGAACCGCTCGCTCCCGAGCAGCTGGGCGATCGCCGTCAGGTGCGCGTCCTGCGTGAGGATGACCCCGCCCGGCCGAAGCTTCGGAACCAGGTGCACGAGGCACGTCCGCGTCGAGGAGAGCAGGTCGACGTCGAGCACCGCCACGTCCACCGGGCCGCGGAAGCCGGGCAGCGTCTCCTCGAACCAGCCCTTGTGCCATTCGCAGACGCCCGGTGCGCCGAAGCGCTCCACCGCGCGCTTTGCCACCGGCAGGCGCCCGGCGAAAGCCCCCGCGCGAAAGACCACCGGCCCCGAGCCATCGAGCCGCGTGTGGCGCTCGCCGTTCTCGGGCATGCCGCGGAAGGAGTCGAAGACGTGCAGGCGCCCGCCGGCCCGCGCCGCGACCAGGCTGAGCTTGGCGGTGCTCGCTCCCTTGGCGGCGCCGCACTCGACCACGGTCAGCCCCTCGCGCCCGGCGAGTTTCAGGATGGCGTCCGCCGCCGCCAGGATCTCGGCCTGGGTGTGCCAGCAGCGGATGGCGTTGGTGATGGCCACGAAGCGCGCGAGGAGCCGCGCTCGCTCGACGAAGGGGAGCGGGGCGGGGTAGCGCGCCGTCAGGAACGCGAGGGTCGCCGGTCGGTCGCGCGTCGCCAGGAGCTGGAGCAATCGGAGCTTCCGATAGAGGGAGCCCGGGCCGCGCGCGCCCAGCTTCAGCGGCGGCCGGCGCGGCCGCTTGCGCAGCGGAATCCAGGAAGGGAGCTCGGCGCCGACGGTCACCTGAGGCGGTATAGCACGCGCCGGCGCGTGCGCCTTCGCTGGCGAGCGAGCCCGGCATGGAGGAGACTCCCCCCATGGCAGCGCACGGCCGCTACAGACTGCTGCGCAAGGTCGCCGAGGGAGGCACGGCCGAGGTCTTTCTCGCGCACCAGCTGGGCCCCGCCGGCTTCAAGCGCCGGGTGGTGCTGAAGCGGGTGCGGCCGGCCCTGTGGTCCGATGAGTCGTTCCGGCGAATGCTCATCGACGAAGCGCACATCTCCATGGCGCTCCACCACAGCAACATCGTCCAGGTGTTGGACATCGGCCTCGCGGGCTCGCACTACTTCCTGGTCTTCGAGCTCGTCGACGGCTGGAGCCTTTCCCAGGTGGTGAAGCGCGCGCGGGCGGCGCAGCTCGAGCTCCCGCTGAACCTCGTCCTCCACGTCATTGCGCAGGTGTGCCGGGCGCTGGCCTACGCTCACAGCCGGGCCGAGCGGGGCGTCCCCATGGGCATCGTGCACCGGGACATCTCGCCGCAGAACGTCCTCCTCTCCGAGCAGGGCGAGGTCAAGCTCGCCGACTTCGGCATCGCCAAGGCCCACAGCCGCATCACCACGTCGCAGGTCGGCAAGGTGAAGGGCAAGCCGGCGTACATGTCGCCGGAGCAGATCACCGGAGCGCCGGTGGATGCCCGCGCCAATCTCTTCTCGCTGGGAATCTGCCTGTACTGGGTGGTGACCGGTGAGCTCCCGTTCGACGCGCCCAACGAGCGCGAGGCGATGGCCCGGGTGGTCTACGGCCGATTCGTCCCGGCGGAGAAGAAGCGCCCGGGGGTGCCCAAGCCCGTCGCCAGGCTGATCGCTCGCGCCCTCGAGCACGACGTCAAAGACCGGTTCCAAAGCGCGGACGAGATGCTCGCGGAGGTCGAGAAAATCCAGCGCGGCAATCTTCTCCCGCCCGGCGGCGAGACGGAGCTCAAGGCCTGGCTCGCCGCGCTCGCCGCCAGAGACGGGGCGCGTCCCATCGGGTGGATCGAGGAGGGCGAGCAGCCTCCCGCCGCGCCGCCGACCGACGAGATCGAGCTGGTGGATGACGTGGACATCGTGATGGTGGCGGAGGCCAGCGGCGCCGATGCCGCGGTTTCTCCGCCGCCACTGCCGCGAAAGAGCGCGGCGCGCCCGTGGATGCTCGGTGGGCTCGCGGCGGCGCTCCTGGCGGGAGGGTACGGGCTCTCGCGAGGGAGCAGAGCGGCGCCCGGCCCCGCGCATTCGAGACTCGAGATCGCCGCGCCCGCGCCGATACGAGGCGATTCGCGGCGGGACGACGCCGGCGAGGTCGCCACTTTGGCGCTGGCGCGAAGCCAGGTGGACGGCGCCGCGGATGCCGCCGTGGCCCAGCCGCTCGAGCTGCGCGGCGGCTCCGAGGATGCCGGCTCGGTCGACGGGAGCTCGGTCGGCGGCGGGGCTGAAATGGCGACCCCCGACGCCGGGAGCGCGGTCGGTGGAGCGCCGGAGAGCGGAAGCGCCGACGGGGGTGACACCTCCGGCGGAGAGGTCGACGGCGGAGCCGCGGACGGCGCGAATCGCATCGACGGGAGTGTCGATTGCGGAATCCTCGACGCAGGAGATGTCTCGCTCGTGGACGCGGGGGCCTCCGACCGCGATGACGTGCGGCCGGGCGCTGCGAGCGCGGCCACCGTGAGCCCGACCCCCAAGCCGGCCGAGGGACAAGGCGCCGCCTCGGGTGCGCCCGCGCGCACGAAAGGTCTGTCGAGCACACGCGAAAGCGCGAGCGCCTCCTCCTCCTCCGCCGACCCATTCCCGGACATGGTCCCCGTGCTCTTCGAGAGCGAACCTCCGGGGGCGGACGTGTCCATCGAGCGGAAGGTGTTCGGCAAGACTCCTATTGCATTGAAGCTCAGGGCCGGAATCACCTTTGAGGTCGTCTTCGCCAAGGCCGGCTACAAAACGCACAAGGTGCTTTACACGGTGACCACTCGCCCGGGGCAACGGGTGCGCGTGGCGCTGCCGCGATAGAGGCGGTTCAGGGGCTGGCGTCGAGGGGAGGCCGGGGCGTAGCGCTGGCCCTTCCCTGCACCGCCGCGCGCGCGCCGGTCGGCGTACCCGGACATGGACAGGAAGGTTTCAGGCCACCGCGGCGGCGAAGGACGCGAAGAGGTCGCCCGGCAGAGGGTGAGCGAGCCGCCAGGTGACGGCCATGGGGAGCTCGCCCTCGTGGTTCACGTAGGTCCCCGGCCCGAGGAAGTAGAAGGCGCGCTCGTCGCTTCGCTGCCGGGCGAAGAGCATGACGTGCGTGCCGAGCTCGGCGTGGCGCCGGTAGCGCAGGCCGGTCTCGCTGTCGGCCCGGGTGACCGACTGGCTCTCCCAGTGGACGAGGTCGCGGCTGATGGCGTAGTCGCGGTGCGCCTACCGGCCGATCGTCTCGACGAGGCCCTGCATCACTCCAAAGAAATAGCTCGCAGGCCCCGCGACAATCGGCGCGCCCATATAAACGATTCCCAGCAGCAGAATGGGCCCAACGAACGTGAACATCTCCCACGTCGGTCGAAGCCTCACCGGGAGGAGCGCCTCGGCGATCCTGCTCCCGTCGAGGGGCGGGATGGGCAGCAGGTTGAACAGCGCGAGCGTGACATTGAGCTGGACGAGCCCCGGCACATACTCATTTCCGAGCGCGTCTCCGGCGAGGAGCATGCGCATCGGAGCCCCGGGGACGATGACCTGTGGCGCGACCCTGGCCAACAGCCCGAGCGCCACAGCGCAAAGCATCGCAATCGCCAAGTTCGCGAGCGGCCCCGCGCTCGCCGCGATCACGACGCCCCTGAGCACCCGCGTGCCGCGCCTGAGTTGCGCCGGGTCGATGGGGACGGGGCGGGCCCAGCCGAACGGAACCCGAAGGAAGGGGAGCAGGATCGTCCCGAGGAGGTCGACGTGCGCGAACGGGTTGAGCGTCAAGCGGCCCATGCGCTCGGCGGTGTCGTCCCCCAGGCGCCGCGCGCTCCAGGCGTGCGCCCACTCGTGGACGCACAGCGAGAGCATGAGGAGGATGATGAGCAGCACCCGAGACAGCAGGTCGGCCAAAGATTTGGGGAACAACGCAACCCCCGAGGGAAAAGCCAGAGCTTGCTAGCAGCGCGGGAACGGGGGCAACTCGTGCGCAGCCTGCAGCTGCGCGAGTGTTCGCCCCGCGGCGCCCGATCCTCGCGCGGCGACGTGAGCTCGCCGCGCGCTCCTCGCCCTGCCCGGTGAACGTCGCCGCGGACTTCCCCTGCCGCCGACCTTCGAAGAGCTCGGTCCCTCGGCGGTGAGCACTGCGGGCGACCGCATCCCTTCTCGTCCTCCTTCCTGCCTCCTTCGCCGACCTGTTCTGTCCGTGCACGAGCGAGGCGATGAGCTGCTTCCAGGCGATGACTGGCTCGCCGACCCTCGCCATGCCACCGACCCGCCGGCCGCTCGCTTGGCAGCTCCACTTGGGCTCCGCCAGGGCCGACGGTCTTCCAAAGTAGGCTTCCCGGCGAAGGCCCCAGGCCCGCGCCGCCAGCGCCTCGGACGAGGTTGCGGCGGCCGCTTTCTAAAGGCCAGGCCGCGTGACGACAGGCAGGCGATGACGCCTGCCCTCTCCCCAGGAGCGACGACACCATGCCCGCCTCGCGACGCCAGACCAAGATCGTCTGCACCTTGGGCCCCTCCAGCCGCACGCCGGAGGTGATCCGCGCTCTGCTCGAGGCGGGGATGGACGTGGCGCGGCTCAACTTCTCGCACGACACGCCCGACCGCCACGCCCAGGCCATCGCCACGCTGCGCGCCGAGGCGCAGCGACTGGGTCGCGAGGTGGCCATCTTCGCCGACCTGCAGGGCCCCAAGATCCGCACCAACTGCTTCCCCGGCGGGCACATCCTGCTCGCCGACGGCGCGCCGGTGCGCGTCGCCTGCTCCAGCGAGGACGGCGCCGAGGGGCGCATCACTACCCGCTATCTGCCGCTCGTCCGCGACGCCGCGCCGGGCGACCGCGTCCTCCTCAACGACGGCTTCATCGAGCTCAAAGTGGTGTCCAAGGACGGCGACGGCCTGCGCTGCGAGGTGGTCCACGGCGGCGAGCTGAAGGACCGCCGCGGCATCAACCTGCCGGGCGTGAAGCTGGAGGTGCCGGCGCTGACGGAGAAGGACGTCGCCGATGCCCGCTTCGCCATCGCCCACGACGTGGACTTCCTGGCGCTCTCCTTCGTGCGCACGCCCGAGGACGTGCTGCAGCTCAAGGCGCTCATCGCCGAGCAGCCGCGGCGAGTCCAGGTCATCGCCAAGATCGAAAAGCCCGAGGCGCTCGACAACCTCGAGGCCATCCTCAAGGTGAGCGACGCGGTGATGGTGGCCCGCGGCGACC
The DNA here is from genome assembly GCA_963772225.1 of uncultured delta proteobacterium. Classification (GTDB taxonomy): domain Bacteria; phylum Myxococcota; class Myxococcia; order Myxococcales; family UBA5297; genus CAVYWD01. The sequence goes on from CAVYWD010000005.1 coordinate 466,967, forward strand.
TGGGCGTGGAGCTCGGCATCGAGAAAGTCCCTGCGGCGCAGAAGCAGGTCATCCGCCAGGCGCTCAGCCGCGGCATCCCGGTCATCACCGCCACCCAGATGCTGGAGTCGATGATCGCCAACGCCCGCCCCACCCGCGCCGAGGTCTCCGACGTGGCCAACGCGGTCTTCGACGGCACCGACGCGCTGATGCTCTCCGGCGAGACCTCCGCCGGGGCCTTCCCGGTGGAGTCGGTGCGGATCGATGCCGGGAGATCATCGACGCCGCCGAGCGGCAGGGGACCTACTTCAACTTCGACGACTGGCAGATCCTAGACAGCTCGTCGTCCAAGCTGGGCATGTCCCTGGGCAAGGCAGCGCGGCTGTTCGCCGACCAGGCGGGAGCCAAGGCCATGGGCTGCCTCTCCGACACTGGCAACGCCGCCATCCGCCTCACCGCTCAGCGGCCGCCCATCCCGGTGTTCATGTTCTCGCGCCACCAGGACAGCGTGCGGCGAATGTCCCTGGTGCGCGGCGCGCACGGCGTGCTCCTCGACGCCCCCTTGCCCGCGGGCGGGGTCTTCCCGGCGATGGAGCGGATTCTCCTGCAGCGCGGGGAGATCCAGCGCGGCGACGTGGTGGTCTACACGGCGGGGATCTCGCAGCACAAGAACCTCACCACCAACACCATCCACATCCGCACCGCCGCCGAGGACCTCTGAGGCGTCGCAGGCGCCTCGCGCGGCAGCTCTGCGGCCCTTCCTGAGGTGGGCGATCCCGCGCCGCCGGGCCACGGGCCGCGCGCGCGAGGGCCGTCGCGCCCCCTTCGTTGCGGCGAGGAGGCCGTTGCCGCGCTGGAACCATTCGCCGCTTCGTCCTAGACTTTTTCGAGTCAGCGGCGCGGCCCGGAAGAGACGTCCGGCGAGAAAGCCGGCGGACGACACCTATGGTCCAGTTCAACCACACCGGCCGAGAGCTGACGATCAAGGTCGTCTATTACGGCCCGGGCCTGTCCGGCAAGACCACCAACCTGCAGCGCCTGCACGAGCGGGTGACCGAGGCCGCGCGCGGGCGGCTGCTCATGGTGGACACCGCGGACGACCGCACCCTCTTCTTCGACATGATGCCCGTCTTCTTCGAGACGCGGAACGGGTTGAAGGTGAAGGTCAAGCTCTACACGGTGCCCGGGCAGGTCATCCACAACGCGACCCGCAAGGTCGTCCTGCAGGGCGCCGACGGCGTCATCTTCGTCGCCGAGGGCCGGCGCGGCGCCGCCGCCGAGAACAACAAGTACTGGCGCAACCTCCAGGACAACCTGAAGGAGAACGGCTTCACCCGGGGCGAGGTCCCCATCGTCATCCAGTTCAACAAGCTCGACCTGCCCGACGCGCAGACCGCCGAGGAGATCGACGAAGTCCGCCGGCGCGGCAAGGAGCCGGTCTTCGGCGCGGTGGCCATCCGCGGTGAGGGCGTGGTGGAGACCCTCCACGGCGTGCTCCAGCTCACCTTCCGTCAGCTCGACGAGCGCCTGGGGCTCTCGGCGAAGTTCGGCTTGCCCGAGCGCGAGTTCCTCACCCAGGTCTTTCGCCAGGTCGACCTGACCGACACCGCGGTGGAGGCGCTCTTCCCCAGGGGGGCCGGAAATGGTTGAGCAGCGGCCCGGCTCGGAGCGAGCTCCGCCCGCGGCGGCCGCGGCGCCGGCCGAGTCGGCTCTGCAGAGAAAGCTCTCGCTCTCGGACATGCTCGACCTCCCCAGCTTCACCGAGGTCTGCAAGGGCTTCGCGGAGCTCTACCGGCTCGGGGTCAAGGTCTACGAGGAGAACGGCCCCAAGCTGGTCGACATCCGCTCGCCGAACAGCGAGTACTGCACCTACCTCTTCGAGTTCCCGAGCAGCCGGGCGGTCTGCACCCGCACGGTGGCGCGGGTAAAGGACGGGCCGGTCGAGGCCAAGGACGGCGCGCGGTCCCTGAACGGCGACGCGCCGCAGGACATCTTCGCCGTGCCCTGCTTCTCCGGCTGCCGCTACCTGGTCATGCCCATCCGCCACGAGGGCGACGTGCTGGGGCGCGCGGTCTTCGGGCCGTTCGTCCCCGAAGACCTCGCGGGGCCGCCAGCGAGCGTCGCGTCCTCGACCGGGGCCGGCTTCGACCCTCGCCGCGCCCAGGACGCGATGCAGCGGATGCGGCACGCTCCCGAGTCGACGGTGGCCAAGGTGATGGGGCACTTCCGGGCCATGGTCGACACGCTGGTCTTTGCAGGTGAAAAAGTCTTTCTCACCTCGCAAGTGCACATCGAGGCCACGCGCGAGGCGTTCCGGGAGATCGAGGCGAAGAACCGCGAGCTCACCCTCACCAACGATCGGCTGCGCGAGCTCGACCGGCTCAAGTCGAACTTCCTCGCCACCGTCTCGCACGAGCTGCGCACGCCGCTCACCTCCATCATCGGCTACTCCGAGATGCTGGCGCAGGGGATGGCGGGCGCGCTGAACGCCGACCAGGACGAGTACGTCAAGACCATCCTGGACAAGAGCGAGAGCCTGCTCGCGCTCATCAGCTCCATCCTCGACATGACCCAGATCGAGGCTGGGCGCATCCGGCTCGCGCTCAGCCCCTGCGACGTCAACGACGTGGTCAAGCAGGCGGTGACCTCGGTGACGCCGCAGGCGCAGAAGAAGCGCCTCCACCTCGAGGCGCGCTACGCCCCGGGCATGGGGCGGGCCTCCATCGACCGCGAGAAGGTCCGCCAGTGCCTGGTGAACCTGCTCGCGAACTCGCTCAAGTTCACGCCCGACGGCGGCAGGGTGCGGGTCACCGTGCTGCCCGACTCGCCGCCCGGGCTCCACCCGCCCGGCCGCATGGCCTTCGCCATCATGGTCGAGGACACCGGCATCGGCATCCCGAAGGAGCAGTTCGACCGCATCTTCGAGACCTTCTACCAGGTGGACCAGAGCTCCACGCGCCAGCACGGCGGCGCGGGCCTGGGCCTGTCCATCGTGAAGAGCTTCGTCGAGGCCCACAGCGGCAGGATCCACGTCGAGAGCGAGGTCGGGCGCTACAGCCGGTTCATCGTCGCCATCCCCTACTCGCCCGAGGCCCCCGTGGAGCCCGACGGGGCGGGGCCGTTCTAGGCCGAGCGCCTCCGCCATGCCCGAGCTGCCCGAGGTCGAGTTCGCGGCGCAGAAGCTTTGCGAGTGGATGGTGGGCCGGCGCGTGGTCCGCCTTTCGGCCGAGGCGTCGCACGTCTTGCGCGGCGCTTCGCCGCGCGCCATCGCCCGGGCGCTCGAGGGCCGGCGCCTCACGTCGGTACGGCGGCGGGGCAAGCACCTCATCCTCGAATTCGAGGGCGGCATGGGCGCGCTCCTGCACCTGGGAATGACCGGCAAGCTCGTGCGCCGGCCGGCGGGCGCCGAGGAGCGCTACAGCCGCGCGCGCTTCGAGCTCGACGACGGGCGCGCCGTCCACCTGCGCGACCCGCGCAAGTTCGGGCGGCTCGCGGCGGGGCCGGTCGAAGCGCTCGAGCGCCGCGAGGAGCTCGCGGGACTGGGGCCGGACGCCAAGGACCCGCCCGTGAGCGCCGCCGCCCTCGCCGAGCGCCTGGGGCGGACGCGGCGGCCGGTGAAGGTCGCGCTGATGGACCAGAAGCTGCTCGCGGGGCTGGGGAACCTCCACGCCGCCGAGGCGCTCTACCGCGCCGGCCTGTCGCCCAAGCGGCCGAGCTGCCGTCTCCGGGGCGAGGAGCTCGAGCGACTCGCGGGGGCCATCGCCGAGACCCTCCGCTTCGCCCTCGACCAGATGCCGAAGGGCGACAGCGACCTCGAGTACGTCGAGGAGCCCGGCGCGCCGAATCCGTTTCTCGTGTACGGGAGGGCCGGCGAGCCGTGCCGCCGGTGTGGCGCAGCGGTGCGCTCCTTCGCCCAGGGCGGCCGGACGACGTTCTACTGCCCGCGGTGCCAGAAGTGAGGGCGCTATCGCGCGGCGGCGCGGGCGACGATCCGGTCGATCTGCTCGGCCGTGAGCTCTCCGGCGGGGATTCGCGGAGCCGGCCGCGGCGAAATGATTTGGGTTGCTCCTGTCAGGCGGCCATTTCCGCGAGCGTATCGCGCAGGACTCGAAAGCTCGGCGAGGAATTCCGGTGGGGAAGCATGTGCTCGGCGACAGCGCGCGCGGCTTCGATCTTCCGAAGCCCACTGGAAAAATAGCCCGCCTGTTGAAGGACGCGCTGGAAAGCTTCCCAGGTGCCACCTCTGATCTCATCCGGCGCTCTGAATTTGGCTTTGGAGGGCACGGTCGCGGGTACCCTGGGGTATGCGGCACGGACCGCCTGCCAATCGCCAAAGTACCAGGCCTCCAGCTCCTCGATGGCCAGGCGGTTCACCAGGACATATCGGGCCTGACGGGCGCTGGAGCGACTTGCAAGACCAGCGTTCGCCGCCATCTTCTCAAGCCCGGCTTTCAACTCGGCGCAGTCGTCATCATCGCGATCGACGACCACAACGATGCGCCAATCTTGCGGGAGCCACGAAGCGTACCCCCGTAGCCGCTGAGGAAGCTTGGCGAGCAGGTCCGCCTTGCCTTGATGGGAATGAATCCTGAACGAGAGGTCGGGGACGATCTTCGGCAGAAGCAGAGCCAGCGCAGCTTCGGTGGAAAGCTCTTCGACCAGCACCTCGAGTTGGACAATCTTCATCGCTCCAGACCTGGCAGTGTCGGGGCGCCCGCTTTGGTGAGAGGGTCGCCAACGCCCAGATGTCCCTCGAGCCAGAGATGGCCCAACGAAGCTCCCTGATTGACAAATTCCGGGACGCCGGGAACGTCGGAGGCGCGAACACACTGGGTGAAGCCCTTCTCATCGCGGTACAGAATCCGGACTTCGTCGGGCAGGAGCCCGTTCAAGAAGAACGGCGAGTGCGTCGTGACAAGGAGCTGCGAACGGTCGGTCGCCGAGCGACATTCTTCAGCGAGCTCAGGAAGTAGGCGCGGATGAAGGAAGTTCTCAGGCTCTTCGATGCCGATGAACTTCGGTGGTTCAGGGTCGTGAAGAACCAACAAGTAGGCTAGCATCTTGAGCGTCCCATCCGAAGCAAACTTCGCGAGGATTGGCTGCTCGAAGGGCGCGTCTTTGATCTCAAGAAGCAGACGGCCGTCCGGCATGGGTTCGGCAAGGACATGGTCGATTCGCGGCACTCGGCGGCGCAGCAGTTCGAAGATTGAGTTGAGCCTGTCGGGCCGCTGCTCCTTCAGGTGTTGGATGACATTTGCGAGGTTGTCTCCTGTCTTGGTCAATCGCTCTTGAGGCCCAGCCTCCGGCTGGCCCCGGGTGTCATCGACCGACAGATAGGAGACGTACCAATCTGTAATGAACTCCCGCAGCGCTGCGACGCGGGGATGGTCGGCAAATTGGCCGAGCGTATTCACCGCAATCAGATCCGCAGAACGAAGGGGGACCTCCACGCGCTTGTCCTTCTCGTCAGGCATGTCGCCGCTGATTGCTCGCCCCTGGCCTTTGAAATATTCCAGGAACCGAAAGGGTCTGCCCCTTGCGCCGCGTCGCCATTGAAGCCACTCCTCGACGACCTCGGGTCCTTTCCTGCCCTCATCGATCGCCAGGTGGTAGGTGATGATCGGCTGCCCGGGTCTTTCGCGATACTTCAGCTCAATGATGACGGGGCCGCTCTGGCCGCGCGTTCGAAGCTCCTTCGCCCGACCTCGGCGATCCCACGCGTGGCGAAGGCCGAGGCTGAAGCACTCTGCGAGGAAGTTAAAGACGTCGAAGACCGTTGATTTTCCACTGCCATTCGGTCCAAGGAGGACCGTGAGGGGCGTGATGTTCTCGAATTCAACCGACCGAAGTGCTCGGTAGTTCTCCACCTTGAGATACTCGACGCGCGCTAGCGACTCTGAGGCATGGCTTTGCTCGGCCTTCTTCGCCATTCCGTCTTCCCTTTCGATGACCGCCCCGAGAAGGCTTTTCCAACACATTGAAAACGCAGTGACTTACTATGCTATGCCCAAGGGCCGGCTGCCAAGGCATGATCTGGCGCAGGGCAACAAGGCGGCAGGTGCGTGAGATTCTTGTTCCACAGCCGTTCGCGCGTCGGACGGGCCGCTCATGCTAGCGGCCTCGGTGATCACTTTGTCGGAGCCGGTGGCTTTGCCCGCCGCCGCGGCGAACGCCCCGGCGACCGCGGGATCCAGCGCCTACTCGGGCCGTGGCTGCTCTCGCACGGCGTCGCAAAAACGATGATGGGTCGCGGTACGTCGCCGCAGTACCCGAGGCCGACGACCAGGCCCCCGCGACGAAGTGCAGGGCAGTGCCCTCGACGAGCGCGCGATGTCGAACATCGAGAACGCCATGAGCGCCCGCTCCTGCGGCGTCCGATTCATCAGCAGATCGCGCACGAGCTTCTCGAACTTGGGCGAGGTGTCGCTCACGCACGCGCCTTTGCGTGAAGCCTACTCCGCGAACGCCTCGGCAATCTCCTCGGCGGTCTGGAAGCGCTCGTCCGGGTCCTTGGACATGAGGCGATGCGCGATGCGCACGAGCCTCTCGTCGGCCAAAGCGTTCACCATGGAGAGCGGCGGCGCGTCGTGGTCGAGGATGCGCTGGAACATCTCCAACGGCGTCTTGGCGTCGAAGGGCGGGCGCCCGGCCATGAGCTCGTAGAGCATCACTCCCAGCGAGTAGAGGTCCGCCCGCGCGTCGATGGGCCAGCCCTGGAGCTGCTCGGGGGCCATGTAGCGGTAGGTGCCGACGACCTTGCCCGTGCCCGTGACCTGGCGCCCGTCTTCGGCGACGAACTTGGCCAGCCCGAAGTCCATCAGCTTCACGCGCCGGTCCTCGTCGACCATGATGTTGGACGGCTTCAGGTCGCGGTGAATCCGGCCGCGCGCGTGCACGTAGGCCAGGGCGTCGCAGATCTGGATCATCGCGTCCTTGAGGAGCGCGACGCGCTCGGGCCGGTTGAGCTCCTCGAGGTTCGGGTGCCAGGTGAAGGTGGGCTCGGCCGCCGCGAGCGGGTCGCCCGCGGACGCCGCGCTACTCACCTCCGCGTCGTCGTCGCGCGTGACCGGCTCGTCGATGGCCCTCGCCAGCTGCCGCAGCGCCTCCGGTCCTCGCCCGCTCACGTGGTCGCCGGCGAAGGCCCCCAGGTCGGTGTCGGGCTCCTCGGCCAACCGGGACAGGTCGAACGGGAGATCCTCGCTCGACTCGGGGTCGCCGCCGTCGCTGTCGTCCTCGAAGGCAGGCGGAAGGCTCAAAGCCTCGTGCCGCGCGCCGGCGTGGTCGAGCGAGAGGTACTCGCGCAGGGTCAGCCCTTCGACCAGCTCCATGGTCAGGTATGGGTAGCCTCGGTACACGCCCGTGTCGAAGACCTGGACCACGTTGGGGTGAGACAGGTCCGCCAAGGCCTCGAACTCGCGGGCCATGCGCCGGGCTGCCGCGGCGTCGAGCGCCGGGCCGCTGGAGAGAAGCTTGAGGGCCACCTCGCCCCCGCTGCGGCGGTCGAAGGCGCGGTAGACGCAACCGATGCCGCCCGAACCGAGCATCGAACGGATCTCGTACTGCCCTATCGACCGTGGTGGCATCTGTACCGAGAGTGTGCCGTTGGTGCAAAATTGGGTCAAACACAGGACGGTCCGGTGGCGTGCCGACGTCAGGAGCCGGAACGCTTGCCGCTTGACGGTCTGGCCGAGAGCGGATAAACGAATGCGCCTTCTGTCGCCGGTAGGAAGCGCCCAGGTGGTGGAATTGGTAGACACGCTAGATTCAGGGTCTAGTGGCTGAAAGGCCATGGAGGTTCGAGTCCTCTCCTGGGCAACGAGAAGCGGTCGGGCGCGCAACGCCCGGCCGCTTTCGTGTTTAGTGGGGGGGAGGGCGGTGGGGCTGACGGCTCGCGGGGACGCTCGGGGGAGAGCGACGCCGCCCGAAGGCAGGCCGACGGATTGCTCCCTCAGGAAACGGCGGCCGACGCCCGTAGGCGGTCGCGCGCGGCGCGGAGCATGAGGCGCCGGATCCACGCGCTGAACGGCCCGATGGCGACCCAGTAGGCCGTGAACGCCGCGGCGTCTGCCCTGCGCGCGGCGGTGACCCAGGTCTCGGTCGAGAGCAGGCTCCCGCGCGGGTGGGGCTCGGCGCGGAAATTGGCGATGGCGGCGATGCGCCCGCGCGCCGTCGCCTCCCGAAACGCTTCGGGCGTGGCGGGGACGTCGGCCGGCATGCGCCCGTGGCCGAACTTCCAGAACGGCCCGACGATGCCGCCGACGCGCTCGCGTCCGGGCTCGTCCGCGAGGGTGATGAATGGCGGCGTGCGGAAGAGCTCGGAGACGGTCGCCTCTGACCGGGCGGGGATTCCGCGGAGCGCGAACAGGCCGCCGACGTAGGGCATGTCCTTCAGACGGACGGCGATCATGGCCGCCAGCGCCGCCGAAGGCTCCATCGGGAGCTCGAGGGCATGGCGCTCGAGCATCCAAGAGCCGGGCGGGAGCCAGGCGTCGATGAGCGCGCGCTCTCGCGCAGGCGGCCGGCCGGGCGCGTAGGGCCAGAGCATGGCGTGCCTCCAAAGAATGGATGCGGCGTGATGCGTCCGGAAAAGAATTTTCCCGAAGCGCGGACCCCATCTTCTGGCCAAGCGGGGATGCCGGCGAGACCCTAAGGTGGGGTGCGCTTCACTCCCCGAGAATGCGCTCGTACACCTGCCGCACGGCGGCTGTGGTCGCCGCGTAGTCCGCGAGCAGCGCCGCCTCCGGCCGCTCGCCGCCGTAGCCGAGCCGGCGCGCCAAGGAGCGCAAGGCCGGCCCCGACCGCGGCATGTGCTGCAGTGGGTGGTCGTGCACGATGCGCAGGCGATTCTCCAGCCGGCGCAAGAAGGTCCAGCCGCTCTCCAGCACCTGAGCGTCGCGGGCGCTCAGGGCGCCGGCGGCGCCCAGGGCCGCCACCGCGCGCCGCGTGTGGGGAATGCGCAGCAGCGGGTCCGAGGCCCCGCGCGCGAGCTGGAGGAACTGGGCCACGAACTCGATGTCGGCCAGGCCGCCGCGGCCGAGCTTCGGGTTGTACTGGTCGGCCGACTCCTGCGACAGCTCGCGCATCATCCGGTCGCGGACCCGGGCAATTTCCGCGCGCATCGCCGCCGGGTCCGCGCCGGGCCGGTAGATGGCCGGCCACAGCACCTCGGCCTGGAGGCGGTCGAAGAGCGCCGCGTCGCCGGCCACCCGCCGCGCGCGGATGAGCGCCTGACGCTCCCAGAGCTGCGCCCGCTTGAGCTGGTGCTCGCCGAAGGCGCCGGCGCTGACGACGAGGGTGCCCTGGTTGCCCGACGGCCTCAGGCGGACGTCGGTGCGGTACAGGTAGCCCTCCCGCAGCGACAGGGACAGGCCCGAGAGCAGCCGCTGCGCCAGGCGCGCGAAGAGCTCGGCGTTGGTCGTCCGGCCGCGCGAGCCGCCCGAGGTCTCGCCGGCGTCGGAGTAGACGAAGATGAGGTCCAGGTCGGACTGGTAGCCCAGCTCCCGCGCGCCCAGCGTCCCCAGCCCGATGACCGCGAAGGTCGCCTCCTCGCCACCCGGGCCCAGGGGCAGCCCGTAGCGCTCCAGGAGCTCGGCGCGGGCGAGCTCGAGCGTCGCCTCGAGCAGCGCCTCGGCCAGCTCGGTCAGCTCGTCGGCCACCTCCTCCACCGAGAGGTTGCCGGCCACGTCGGCCAGGCCGATGCGCAGGACCTCCTCGTTCTTGAAGCGGCGCATGGCGACCAGCTTCCCCTCGGCGTCGTCGCGCAGGGCGAGCCTCTGGGCGAGCTCGTCCCGCAGGGCCTTGCGCCCCTTGGTCAGCTGCGCGAGGCCCGACTGCACCAGCGCGTCGACCAGCTCGGGGTGGCGCACGAAGTACTTGGAAAGGAAGTCGCTGGACCCGAAGAGCGAGGTCAGCAGCCGCGCCGCGGGCGGGTGGCGCGCGAGCAGGTCGAAGTAGGCGCCCGGCGCTCGCAGGATGGCGAAGAACTCCGCCAGGTGGAGCAGCGCCAGGTCCGGGTCGGGCGACGCCGCGCAGTCCGCCACCAGGCGGATGGCCTCGGCCGACGGCGCGCCCCGCCGCCCGAAGGGAGACTCGCGGGCGCGCGCGAGCCGCGTCAGGTGCATCAGGGCCGCCGCGGGGTCGCGAAAGCCGCGCTCGGCGAGCCTCGCCAACCGCGTCGGCTCCGGGACCTCGGGGTCCACCGCCGCGGCGAGCTGCGGGTCGGGCGCGGCGGTGGCCGCCCCGGTCGCGTGGAGGATGTCGCCGAAGATGGCCCCCACGCTCGCCCGGTGGCGCGCGAGCTCGGCCTCGAACCCCTCCAGCGCGGGGAAGCCCAGGCCGCGCGCGATGCGCAGCCGCGCGCCCGGCTCCCGGGGCACGGCGTGCGTCTGCCGCTCGGCGATCATTTGAGCCCGGTGCTCGACGCGGCGCAGGAAGACGTAGGCGTCGGCCAAGGCGTCGTGATCGCGCGCGGTGAGCAGACCGGCGAACAGCGCGTTGCCCAGGGCGAGGAGCGTGTTCCGCTCGCGCAGCCGCGGGTTCTTGCCGCCGTGCAACAGCTGCAGTGCCTGGACGAAGAACTCGACCTCGCGGATGCCCCCGGGGCCGAGCTTCACGTCGTCGCCCTTCTGCTCGGCGCGCCGGTTGATCTGCGCCTTGAGCGAGCGCATCTCCTCGATGGTGGTGTGGTCCACCGTCCGGCGCCAGACGAACGGCGCGAGCGCCGAGAGGACCCTTTCGCCGAGCGCCAGGTCGCCGGCGCAGGGGCGCGCCTTGAGCAGGGCCGCGCGCTCCCAGGTCCGGCCGAAGCCCTCGTAGTAGGCCTCCATCGCGTCCAGGGAGTTGACGATGGGGCCGTTGCGCCCGTCGGGCCTCAGGTTCAGGTCCACGCGGAAGACGAAGCCGTGCTCGGTCATTTCGCCCAGCGCGCGGGCGAGCTGCTCGGTGAGCCGGGCGTAGTGCTCCAGGTGGGTCACCGGCGGGCGCGAGCCGCCGGCGGTGCGCCCGTCCTTGGCGTAGATGCAGATCAGGTCGACGTCGGAGGAGAAGTTGAGCTCGCGGCCGCCGAGCTTGCCCATGCCGAGCACGCAGAAGCCGTCGCCGGGCTCGGGCGCGCCCTCGGGGGCGCCGTACCGCTCGCGCAGCGCGGCGTCCAGGAAGACCACCGCGGTCTGCAGGCAGGCGTCGGCGAGCGAGGAGAGCTCGCGGGTCACCTCGATGAGCGTGCACACGCCCAAGAGGTCCCGGGCGGCGATGCGCAGCACCTCGCGGTACTTGTAGCGCCGCAAGGTCCGCATCAGCGCCGCGGAGTCCCCGGGGTCAATGCGGGCGACGCGCCGCGAGAGCTCGCGCAAGTACACGTCGCGCTTCTTCTCCCGGCGCAGGTGCGCGGAGGCCGACAGCCAGTCGAGCAGGCGGGGGCGGCGAGCGAGCAGGCGCGGCAGGAAGTCGCTGGCGGCGCCCACCGCGGCGACGGCCCGCAGGGCCTCGTCGCCCAGGCGCTCGGGCGCGCGGGGCCCGGCGGCGAGGAGCACCCGCTCCAGAGCGTCGAGCGCGCGGTCGGGGTCGGCCGCAAAGCTCGCCGCGGTGCGGGCGCGCTCGGCCGCGGCAACGCCGAGCGAATCTTCGAGCGCTGCGAGCGCGGCGCGGGCGCGCGCCGGCTCGGCGAAAGGGGGCAAGGGCTCGTGGGACAGGGCCATGGTTCGCCCCGCTCTCGTCAGGCGACCGCGCTGCCCTGGGACTTGAGCAGCTCCGCGTTGAAGTAGGTGCGGCAGGCTTCGAGCAAGTCCTGGATGTCGCCGTCCATGACCGCCGGCAAGTTGTGGCGGGTCAGCGCAATGCGGTGGTCGGTGATCCGGTCCTGCGGGAAGTTGTAGGTGCGGATTTTTTCCGAGCGCTCGCCGGTGCCGACCTGGCTCTTGCGCGCGGCGTCGCGCTCGTTCTTGAGGCGGGTCTGCTCCATCTCGTAGAGCCGGGCGCGCAGCATCTTCATGGCCATGGCGCGGTTCTTGGTCTGGCTCTTCTCCTGCTGGCACTTGACCACGAGCCCGGTGGGCTTGTGGGTGAGCCGCACCGCGGAGTCGGTGGTGTTGACGCTCTGGCCGCCGGAGCCCGTGGAGCGGAAGACGTCCATCAGCACGTCGCTCTCGCTGACCTTGACGTCCACGTCCTCGGCCTCGGGCATCACCGCCACGGTGACGGTGGAGGTGTGGATGCGCCCTTGTGCCTCGGTGGCCGGCACGCGCTGGACGCGGTGGACGCCCGACTCGTACTTGAGGCTCGAGTAGACCGAATCGCCGGCGATGTTGACGAGGACCTCCTTGACGCCGCCGGAGTTGCCTTCGGACAGGTCGGCGATCTCCGCCTTCCAGCCGCGGCGCTGGGCGTAGCGCAAATACATGCGCATCAGCTCACCAGCGAAGAGGCCGGCCTCGTCGCCGCCCGTGCCCGCGCGGATCTCCAAGATGACGTTGCGCTCGTCGTTCGGATCCTTGGGGAGCAGGAGCAGCTTGAGCTTCTCCCCCAGCGCCTCGACCTGGCGCTTGAGGTCCGGGAGCGCCTCCTTGGCGAGCTCGCGCATCTCGGGGTCGGCGAGCATCTCCTCGGCCTCGTCCTGCTGCTTGCGGAGCTCGCGGTAGGACCTGTAGGTCTCGACCAGCGGCTCGAGCTGCGAGCGCTCCTTGGCCACCTTCTGGAGCCGGCCGGAGTCGGACATCACCGCGGGGTCGGCCAGGTCGTGGGTGAGGCGCTCGAACTTGAGCTCGACTTCGTCCAGCTTGTGAAACATGGGGGCTTCTTTCGGAGAGCCAGCGCGCGGCGATGGTCCCTGGGGACTCGGGCGGCCGCCGGAGGGGCGAGAATCTAGTGGGCGGGTGGAGGATTTGTCAAAACGGGAGAGTGGGGTTTGAGCCGTGGAGGAGCCCGACCCCGAACCCGAACCCGGCTTCTCGCCAAGCAATCGCAGCGCCTCTCGCGCGCCGAACCCTCCGCCTAGTTCGCGGCCTCTGGATCCAACTGCTTCAAAACCTCCGGCTCCTCCTCGCTGTCGGCGAGCAGGCTATGGCACAGGCCGCAGCTGCGCGCGATGGCCTTGCCGTCCTCGCTCTTGTGCTTGTTGTCATGGCAGCGGAAGCATCCAGTCGACGTCGTATGGCCCAAAAAGTTCGGGTAGGTGCCCCACTGGATGTTCATGGCGGGGAACACGTTGGACGCCCAGACGTGGGCGAGCTCCTCGGCGCTCGCCTCGATGACCGCTTTCTTGGACGCAAAGAGCTCGGCGTAGCTCTGGGCGTAGAAGTCGACGACGGCCTTCTTGATCTGCGCGCGCCCGACCTCGGTGCTCGGGTACGTGGCCTTCACGGCCTTCAGTCCCTCGCGTTTCAGGAAGGGCAGCGAGCGGTCGAGCCGACTCTGCGCGAAGGCGCGGTCCAGCTCGTTCTCGGCGGTGCCGTACACGTGCGAAGGCCGGTTGTGGCAGTCGATGCAGTCCATGGTCCGCCACCCCTCGCCCTCGCCGCCCGGCGCGGAGTGCGCGCTCGCCTCGGCGGGCGGCTTGAAGAGCTTGGTGGGGCTGCCCTGGATGGAGAACTCCACGTCGCCGATCTTCTGGCGCGAGAGGTCGGACCGGAAGCGGATCTGCACGCGGGGGTCGACGTGCCAGTGAATACCCTGGGGCCGGCCGGCCTCCGTGCCGCCCACCTTCAGGAGCAGCACGGTCTTGGTCTCGGTCTGCTTCTCGTCCTCGCCGAAGTGGCTGATGACCTTGAGCCGCTGCCCTACGAACTTGGTGGGCCAGTGGCAGTTCTCGCAGGTGTCGCGCGCCGGGCGAAGGCTGTGCACCGGCGAGGGGATGGGCCTGGGGTAGAGGTTCAGGTTCACCGAGACGACCTGCCAGGCGCCGGCGAGCTTCGCCTTCACGAACCAGCCGGCGCCCGAGCCGATGTGGCACTCGGTGCAGCGCACGCGCGCGTGCGGCGAGCGCTGGTAGGTCGTGTACTCCGGGTTCATGACCGAGTGGCAGGCGGTGCCGCAGAACGAGGTCGAGTCCATCACCTCTACGCCCTTGTATGTGGCCAGAGCGAGGACGATCACGTTCACCCCGGAGATCGCCAGGACCGCGACACCGAGGGTGCGCAGCCGAGGGAGGTTGAAGTCGAGGACGGGGAAGTCGGCGGGGACTTCCTGGCCCAAGGCCTTGGCCCGAGCCTCGCGGCGCCGCCTTCGCCAGAGGCCGACGGGGATGAGGAGGAGCCCGCCCACGAAGAACGCGGGGAGGACCAGGAACGCGAGGATGCCGACGTAAAGCCCGCCTTCCCAGCCCATCCATTCCACGCCGAATAGCGTCAGGATCAAGAGGGAGCTGACGGTCGCGAGCAGCGCCCCGAGGAGGCTGACCGGGTCGCGTGCGAAGGTGCTCAGGGTCCTGCGCTCCGCTGCGTCGCTCATGGATGGACCTCGCCGGCGCAATAAGAATTACTACTAATAGGATCATAGCTCAAAATTCGACATCAGAGGAAGTCGCCGGGTGGGAGGTGTCATGGGGAATCGCGCGCGCCGAGACAAAGGGTCGAGCTCGGACGCCCGCCGGGCCCTAAAGAGCCCGGCTACGCGTACAAAGCCGGCTGAAGCCGGCTGAGAATTGGAAGATGCGAACTCGCTCGCACCCGCCGGTCCGGGACTCTTCTCGCTGCGCAAGCGCGATGGCCGAACAGGCTGAGCTCCATCCAACTAGAAGCAGCCCTCCGCCAGGCAACCAGCTCCGGTCGGAGCTCCAGCTTCCAGCCCTCGCGTACCCAGCCGGCTTCAGCCGGCTTTGTACGCGTAGCCGGGCCATTCATGGCCCGGCGGTCCGGGCTTGGACTCGTTCGGACTAGTTCGGTCCAGCGGTGTGGCACCCCAAGACCACCTCGACGGTGCCGCTCGCGGCGCCCTCGACCGCCGTGCAGGTGTCGGGGCAGAGGATGATCTGCGTGGGGCTCGTCGGGTCGTCGTAGCGCCAGGCGTTCGTCCGGGTTCCGCAGGCGGACGCGCTGCTCACCTGCACGAAGTCGGTCGTGCCCGCGGAGCCGTTCGAGAACTGGACGTTGACCTGGTTGTAGTCGAGCTGCTGGCCGCTCGGAGGCGACGGGATGAGGTAGGTGCAGCCCACGGCTTGGCCGCGGATCTGGTTCAGCGCGGCGAGGAACTGCGTGTTCACGTTGCCCGAGGTGTCGACGATGAAGGCGCTGGTGGTGCCGCCCGCCTGCGCGATGCCGTTCAGGTTGTCCAATGAGCTCCCGACGCCGATGACGAAGCTGAGAATCTTCGGGGTGGCGCTGGCGCCGGCCGCTGCGGCCGCGTCGATGTTCGTCAAGCTCACGTCGCACTCGGTAGGCTCGCCGTCGGTGGCGAACACCACGATGACCACGTGCTCCGGGTGCGCGGTGGCCCAGGCGCTGGCGTACTGGATGGCGCCTTGGAGCGCCGGCAGCGTGGGCGTGCTCGTCTGGGTGTCGGCGTGCGCCTGAATGGCCGAGGCGATGGGCGCGGCGGCCTGGGAGATGGGGGCGATGGCGACGGCGGCCGAGTTGTAGACGGCGGGGTCGCAGGAGTCGCTATCCTGGGAGTTGGCGCCGGCGCAGGTCCCGCTTCCGTGGCGGATGTTGCATGGGCCGCAAGTGCCGCAGTCGGAATTCGCAGTGCAGCTGGTGCCCGAATACTGGTCGCAGTTCTGCGACGGCGGCAGGCCGAAGAACTGAAGCCCGACGGAGATGCCGTCCATGCCCGGCTGGCTCAAGAACGAGTTGAGCGCGGTCGTCACCTCGTCCCACTTGTTGCCTCCCCCGGAGATCTTGTCGTCCTTCATCGAGCCCGACTGGTCGAGCATGATGAACATGTCGAGCGGCTGCTTCTGCCCGGTCGACTTCGTGCCCACGCATCCGCCGTCGGCCAACGAGCCGCCGCCGTCGGTTTGAGACGCGCCGCCGTCCGTGGCGGTGGTCCCGCCGTCCCCCGCCGCGACGCACTGCCCGCCGCGGCAAACCGTCCCCGAGCCGCACGCCGGGCTGCACGCCGCGCCGCCGTCCGAGCCCGAGGTCGACCCGTCGGCGCCGGTTGACGAGCCGCCTTGGGTTCCGCAGCCGCCGAGCGTGACAAAAGCCGCCGCGGCGAGCGCCGCAAAGAAGAGGGCGAGGCGAAGCATGGGAGAGCTCTCCTGGCGCAACATGAATTCTGAGGCAAGCGCAACCCGCATTCTAACCCACCTCGCCGCGAGCGCGACGCGATACCCCATTCGAATTCAAGTCGTCCCACATTGTCGGATTCACGGCTCCGAGGAACGGAAGAAGGAGGCGGTGTCGCAGGCCGCGCGGCTCGAGTATCTTCGAGCTCAGCGACTCATCTTCATCGAGGACTCATGCGACACGTCATTCTCGGCGCAGGCGGCGTCGGCGGCCTCATGGCGGGCGCCCTGGCGCGCGCGGGCCATCCGGTCCTTCTGCTGGTGCGGCCCGGGGCGCTGGAGCGCACTCCGCAGACGCTCGAGGTCTCGAGCGCGAGCCTCGGCCACTTCACGGTCGCGGTCCGGGCGGCGGTGAAGCTGCAGGAGCCGGCGGACGTGCTCTGGATCTGCGTCAAGGCGGGGCAGCTGGAGGCGGCGCTCAAGCAGGTCGAGCCCAAGGGGCCGAAGGGCCCCATGGTCATCCCGCTCATGAACGGCGTGGAGCACGTGGCGCGGCTGCGAGACGTCTACGGCCCGCGCGTGATCCCGGGCGTCATCCGCGTGGAGGCGCACCGGTCGGCTCCGGGGAAGGTGGAAAGCCCGTCGCCCGGCGCGCTGATCGAGCTCGCGCCGCCGGCGGGGCTGGGCGCCCGCGCGGAGGTGATCGCCCTGGAGCTCGAGATGGCCGGGTTCGCAGCGGAGGTCCGCGAGAGCGAGGCGGTCATGCTCTGGTCCAAGCTCTGCTTCCTCGCGCCCTTGGCGCTCTGCACCGCCGCCGCGGGCGCTCCCGTGGGCAGCGTCCGCGCCGAGACCGCCTGGCGCGAGCGCCTCGAGGCGAGCGCCCGCGAGTGCTGTGAGGTGGCTTGCGCCAGCGGTGTCGAGCTCGACCCTCGGGGGATCCTGGCGCTCGTCGACCGGTTGCCCGCCGACACCCGCACCTCCATGCAGCGGGACGTCGAGGCGGGTCGCGAGCCGGAGCTCGACGCCATCGGCGGCGCGCTCTTGCGCCGGGCGAGCGCGGTCGGGCTGAAGGCGCCCGCGGTGGAGGCGCTCGCGGCCATGGTGGCGGCGCGCCTGCCCAAGGCTTCGAGCTGACGCCTTCAGCGCTTCGCGGGGCTCCTCAGCTCCGCCAGCATGTTGCAGAACAGGGCGCCCTGCTCCCGGGCGTCGTCGAGCGCCCGGTGCGTGTGCGGCAGGGGGTCGAACCAGCGCCGCGGCATGGCCCGCTTGACGCTGTCGCGGTAGTCGGTGCCCAGCATCGCCATGGCGAGCGTCTTGATGTCCAGCGCGGAATGCGAGAATGGGCTCTTGCCGGCGAAGGCGATCAAATACCAATGCACGAACATGAAATCGAAGGCCGCCGGGTACCCGACGAAGACGGGCTTTCCCGGCAAGCTCTCGAGCCACGCGCCGTATTCGCGCATGACCGACTCGGGCGCCCGCGGATTTTGGCGGCAGGCGGCCCACGCCTCGGGCTGCGTCTTCCACCAGGCCATGGTGCCCGGGTCCTGCGAAGCGCCCGGGAGCGCCGTCAGGTTCGCCTCGAAGGTGCCCACCAGGGATTTGTCCGCGCGAAAGGCGGCCGAGCCGAAGCTCAGCATGGAATACCGGCCGGGGATGGGGCCGTCGGCCTCGACGTCGGTGCTGACGTAGATCTCGGGCATTGTTCTCTCCTATTCGAATTCTCGCCGATTCGATGGCCCGATTTCGCGCTCGGCTGAATCTCGGAATTGAAGCGGTATTTCGGTTGACGCCGAGCGCCCGCTCAAGGCTTCTTTTCGCCCTCGTCCATCATCTGCTTCATGAGCGCGTCGTCCAGGTCGTCGGACTCCTTGGCGCTCGCCGCCGGCGCCCATTTCGCGCGCTCGGCGTCGCTGCAGGGGCGCGGGTTCGTCGGGTCCTCCTGCACGCACTCGAGGTTCCAGGCCTCCCGCGGAGCGACGCCGAGCTTCGCGGCCTGGGCGCGCGCGGCGTCGATGTCCGGCTGGACGAGCCGCGTCGACAGGCCCGGCACCGCCATCAGCGCGGCGAGGCAGAGCGCCAACAGCCCCACGAACGGCAGCGCGCTGCGGTAGAGCGAGGCCACCGGGCGCCGGAACCGGAAGCTCGCGATGAAGAGGTTGAGCCCCAGGGGCGGCGCGCAGAAGGCGAGCTCGAGATTCAGAATGAACATCATGGCCAGGTGGAACGGATGCAGGCCGAAGCGCGCGGCGAACGGCAGCACCAGCGGCACCGCCACCAGGATGGCCGAGAACCCGTCCATCACCATTCCCACCACCAGCAGGAACAGGTTGAGGACGACCAGGAACTGCCACCGCTCGGCGAGCCCCAGCCCGAGCAGCGAGCGCAGCACCCGCGCCGGCACCTGTTGGTCGATGACGAAGTTCATCAGCGCGTTCGCCATCATGAGAATGAGGATGACCGCGCCGGCGAGCGCCATGGACTGGCGGAGGATGCGCGGCAGGTCGCGCAGGGTGAGGTCCCGGTGCACGGCCAGGGCGACGGCCAGGGCGTAGGCGAGCGCCACCGCCGCGCTCTCGTCCAGGCTGGTGAGGCCGGCGCCCAGGCCCCCGAGGATCAGCACGGGAATCCCGAGCTCCCACTTCACGTGCCAGAGCGCGCGAAGGGCCTTGCCCGCCTCGAACGGGTCGCGGGGCACGCGCTCGCGCACGCCGACGTACGCCGCGTACCCGCCGAGCACCGCCAGGACGAGGAGCCCGGGCAAGAGGCCCGCCTTGAACGCCGGGGCGAAGTCGAGCCCCGCCACCAGCGCATAGACGAGGATGGGCAAGGACGGCGGCAACAGGAGGCCCAGCGAGCCGCCGGTGGTCACCAGCCCCAGAGAGAAGCGCTCGGAGTAGCCCTGCTCGCGCAGCGTCGGCAACAGCAGCCCGCCGATGGCCACGATGGTCACGCCCGAGCCGCCGGTGAGCGTGGTGAAGAAGGCGCTCGAGCCCAGGCACACCAGCGCGAGCCCGCCGGGCAGCCAGCCGAAGAGCGCGCGCGAGGCTTCGACGATGCGCCCCGGCGCCTTCGACTCCGCGAGGACGTAGCCCAGAGCGGTGAAGAGCGGGATGGTCACCAGGACCGGCGAGCCGGCGAACTGCTCGTCGAGGACCTTGGGCGCGAGCCGGTTGAGCGGGCTGCCGATCAGCCGGAAGGCGAGCGCCGCGCCGCCCGCCATCACGGCGAAGAGCGGCGCGCCCGCGAGCGCCGACAGCGTCACGAGCGAAGCGGCCCAGCCGCCGCCCGCCGACGCGCCCGCGCTCACGAGCCCCACCGCGCCCAGCGCCAAAAGCCGCGCGCGCGGCGCGGGCTCGAGCGCCGGCTCCTCGGTGCGCTCGCTCGGTGATGCGCTCGAAGCCGGCGCGCCGTGGAGCTCCTCCACAGGACCCTTGCGCAGCGCCCAGAGCAGGAACCGGAGCGCCATCATCAGGAGTCCGAACGGGATGATGAGGTCGAGCGTTTTGACGAGCAGCCCGCGCGATGGCTCGGCGGGCACCGAGACGAGGGGCGAGCGGGGCGCCGCGGCGCCGTCCGCCTCGCGCAGGCTCGCGGTCACCTCGGGGCCAAAGTGCCCCGCCCAGTCGCCCGCGTCGAGCCAGACGTTCCACTCCGCCGGCGCGAGCGAGGCGGACCAGGGCTCGCCGCGCAGCACGCGCCCGAGCATCCTCGCGTCCATGGCGAGCTGCCGGCGCGCGAGGAAGGCGTGGCGGGAGGCGCCGCGGGCCACCGCCGAGAGCGCCTCGAGCGGCGCCGAGCCCGGGCGCGCGCCGAACGCGTCCACGGCGATGAAGTCGAAGAAGCCCCAGGCGCTGAAGAGGCAGACGACGCCCGCGAGGGCGCCGCCGGCGAGCGACAGCCGCGCGCGCAGCCGAGGGCCGAAGGCGCGCGTCGCGACGTCGATGGAGACGTGCCGGCCGGCGGCGGTGGCGAGGCTCGCGCCGAGCAGGGCCACGAAGAGCGTGAGCCGCGTCCCCAGGCCGCGCAGGCCGCCGACGAGCGTCAGCGACGAGCCGTCCTGGAGCCAGCCGAGCAGGTTGGAGAAGTAGTCCACTCCCGCGCCGCGGAGCACGGACCCGAGCCCGGCGCCGGCGGCGGCGCCCGCGAACGCCAGCGCGGTGCGCGGCCAGCGCCCTTTCCAGGCGGCGCCGGCGAGCCAAGCGAGCGCGCCGAAGAGGGCGCCCGCGATGAGCGAGCGGAGCAGGAGCCCGCCGACGAAGGCGTCGGTCGTCTTCGCCGAGAGGCCTTTGAGCACCACCCAGAGCGAGAGGCTGGCGACGAGCGCGAAGGCGGCGGCGGCGCAGAGCGCCACCTCCAGGCGGGACCAGGCGCGGTCGAGGCGGTCGAGCGAGGCGCGCATCGGCTACTGCGCCAGCTTCTCCACCTGCCCGACCAGCTCGGCCGGGAAGGTGCCTTTGGCCAGGCGCGCGCGGGTCTCCTTGAAGACCTTCTGCCAGGCGGCGAGCTCGTCGGGCGTGGGCTCGATGACGGTCATCCGCTTCTTGAGGCGCTCCAGCGCGGCGGCGTCTTCGCCGCGGATCCGCTCGGTGAGCGCCCGCGCGGCGACCTTGGCGGTGTCGACCACCGCGGCGCGGCCCAGAGGCGAGAGCGCGTCGAGGCGCGCCCGGGAGACGACGATGCCGCCGATGTTCGGGGCGACGACCATGAGGTTCAGGTGGTCGAGCCGGCTCGTCCACTGGACCTGCTCGCCGGCGAGCGCCGAGGTGCTCACCATATCGGCGTTGCCGGTCGAGAGCTCGGTCAGGCACTCGGGGATGCTGGTGGGGACGGGCACCACGCCGATGACCTGGAACAAAGGCGGCAGGAGCGTGTCCTCGCGCCAAATCCACGGCCTGCGGCCTTTCAGGTCCTCGGGGCGGCGGGCCGCGTAGCCCTTGGTCATGATCCGGTCGAGGCCGATGTCCCCCCACCCGAGCAGCTCGAAGCCGGCGTCGCGGAAGCTTTTCTCGAAGCGGGGCCGGAGCGCCTCGCGGACCTTGTCGAGCTTCTCCCAACCGTCGAGGACGCCGGGCATCTGGAGGACGTTGACGTTCGGGTCGATGACGCCCAGGCCGCCGGCGGTGACCAGCGCCCCGTCGAGCTGGCCGGTCTTCGTTTTGGACATCTGGGCGCCTTCGTCGCCCTGCGTCGCGTTCCAGAAGATCTCCAGCTGGACCTCGCCGTGGCTCTTCTCCTTCACGGCCTTCTGCCAGACGCGCAGCACGACGCCCCAGGGCGACTCGCGCGGCGCGAGCGAGCCCAGCTTGAGCGTCACCGGCGCCGGCGGCTCGGCACGCGCCCCGGAGGCGACGAAGATGGAGGCGGCGAGACCGAGGCAACCGAGGACCCTGCGCATGCTTTGCTCCTGTCGGAATTCGATGGACGAGGACCCGAGGGCGGGGCTTGCGCTCAGAAGGCGCAGCGCTTGAGGCGCGGCTCGCCCAGGTAGCGCTGGGCCCGGCGCTTGGCAAGCGCGTTCTCCAGGCGCTGCTCCGGGAGGACGTCGCCGGCGTCGAGCACCTCTTTCAAGAGCGAGCGGTAGAGCTTCTGGTCGCCCGCGATGCAGGCGTAGTTCTGCGCGTACATCACCTGGACGAGGAGCGCCTTGCGGCCGGTCCGCTGGAGGGCCTCCTCGAAGAGCGCCTTGGCCTGGGCGAGCTCGGCGTCAGGCGCGCGGGCGTGGTAGGCGCCCAGGGCGGCGCGGCCGGTCTGGTAGGCGAGGCTGCCGTCGAGCTCGACGCTGCGCTCGATGAGGCCGACCCCGACGAAGAGGTCGGCGACGATGTCGGAGCGCTCGGAGGCGACCCCGCCGCGCGACAGCCAGGCGAGGCCGGTCCAGAGCAGGGTCTCGGCGTCGGGCTTCCCGAAGCCGGCGAGGTACTTGCGGAGCGTCTCGTCGTTGCGCTGCGCGGCGGCGAAGCCGGGCCTCTTCTTCTCCAGCAAAGCGACGCCGAAGGTGAGGGCGCGCTCGTAGGCCTCGCGCGCGCGGCTCGCGTGGAAGGCCTCCGCGTCCTCGTCGCCGCGGTCGTAGGCCTCCTCCCAAGGGTCCTCGATGAAGGCGCCGGCGTAGCCGGTCCACGACTGGACGAGCAGGAAGAGCGCGTCCTCGTTGTCGGGCGCGAGCTTCTGCATGCCCTCGAGCTGCACCAGGCTGGCGGCGGCGCCAGCCTTGGCGACATCGAGGTCGGAGAGGGTGTCGAAGGCGCTGGCCGCGTCCCGCGTGGACTTGAGGGTCCCGTCGAGGATCATCCGGTCGAGGCTGCAGGCGCTGGCCGCGAGCGCGGCGAGCACGAGGGGGAGGGCTCTCATGGTGGGCAAAGCCTACACAGGGCGGAGCTGGAGCCCAAGCGTTGAGTTCGACTGGCGGTCCGAGGGGTCGCCTCGCGAGGCGGGGCGCCAGAGCGCGCGGGCTCGCCAGGTCACTGGTGCGTGAGGACCAGGTCGACGTCGTCGGGGCAGCCGTCGTTGCACGAGCCGTTGCAGCATCCCAGGGGGACGTTGCCGGGGGTCGCCTGCACGTCAGTAACCAACAGGCAATGCGGCTCTTGCGAGTGCCTGCGGGGATGGCCGCTGCCCGGCCGAGCTGCAGCTCGATGCATGAGGTGTCTACTTCGTTTTGTTCTAAGTGCAATGAAACGCCGCTTCGAGAATTGCAAGAGCTCCCCGCTCATCCCCATCGCCATTTGGTTGGCCACGGGCGCAATCTTCTGGTGGGACCTTCTGACCTTCATCGAGCTGGCGGTCTGGGACTACTACCTCATCCCGGTGGCGCTCACCCTCTTCCAGTGGAAGCCGCGGATGCCCCTTCGGGTCGCAGCGGCCACGAGCGCGCTGGCCTTGCTAGGCAACTTCATTGGCATCGGCCGGGGGACCGCCGAGGTCGCCCATGGCTACTCGGCCATCAACCGCAGCATGAGCGCGATGGCGATCTGGGCGGTGGCGCTCATGGTCCGGCAGCTCATCACCGTGAAGCTGAGCCTTCGCGAGCGGGACTGGGTTCAGTCGGGACAAGCCGAGCTCGGCGCGCGCATCCAGGGTGAGCACAAGCCCGCAGAGCTCTGCGACATCATTCTTCGCTTTCTCGGTCGGTATCTCGAGGTGCCGGTCGCCGTGATGTACGCGGCGGAGCCGCAGGGCCCTCTCCGGCGCCAAGCCTCCTACGCGATGAGGGAGCCGGCGGCTTTGCCAGAGACGGTGCTCCCCGGCGAAGGGCTCTTGGGCCAAGCGGTCAAGGAGAGGCGGGTCATCTGCTTGGACGAGCTCCCTCAGGACTATCCCTCCATTTCTTCGGCGCTCGGCGCGACCGCCCCTCGCCAGCTCGTGATCATGCCGGCGGAGGTGGACGGCGCCGTGAGGGGCGTCCTCGAGCTCGGGTTCCATCACCCGGTGGGGCGCTCGGATTTGGATTTGCTCGCGGCCGTCGCGGAGCCCATCGCCGTGGCCGTTCGGTCCGCTCAGTACCGCCAGCGGCTCGAGCAGCTCTTGGCGGCGACCCAGCGACAAGCCGAGGAGTTGCAAGCGCAACAAGAGGAGCTGCGCGCGAGCAACGAGGAGCTCGATGAGCAGAGCCGCGCGCTCGAGGAGTCGCAGGTGCGGCTCGAAGAGCAAGCACAAACGGTCGAGGGTCAGCGGGACGAGGTCTTTCGGGCTCAGCAGGAGCTGGTGACAAAAGCCGAAGAGCTCTCGCGGGTGAGCCGATACAAATCGGAATTTCTCGCCAATATGAGCCACGAGATGCGCACGCCTTTGAACAGCGCTCTCATCCTGGCCAAGCTCCTCGCCGACAATAAGGACGGTACCCTCACCGCCGAACAGGTGAGGTACGCCGAAGCCATTTACTCCTCTGGCAACGACTTGCTCGCCCTCATCAACGACATCCTGGACCTCTCGCGCATCGAGGCAGGGCGGATGGACCTCCACATCGAGGACGTCGAGGTGGCGCACGTCATCGCCTCGCTCAGGGGCACCTTCGAGCCCGTCGCCGCGCAGAAGGGCCTGTCCTTCGAGGTGGAGCTCGCCCCGGAGGTCCCGAGGCAGATCGCCAGCGACGGGCTTCGGCTCCAGCAAATCGTTCGCAACCTCCTCTCCAACGCCTTCAAATTCACGAATGCCGGCTCGGTCGGCCTTCGAGTGTTCGCCGGCCCCGACCGCGGCGTCTGGTTCTCGGTGACGGACACCGGGATAGGCATCGCCCAGGACCAGCGGGAGGCCATCTTCGAGGCTTTCTACCAGGCGAGCGGCCCGGACCAGCGACGGCGCTCTGGCACCGGCCTGGGCCTCGCCATCTCCCGGGAGCTGGCGCGCAGGTTGGGCGGCGATATCTCGGTCGAGAGCGCGCCGGGGAAGGGGAGCACTTTCACGCTCGGGATCCCGACGGCGCAAGCCCGGGAGGTGCTCCAGCGGGCCGCGCCTCGCTCCCTGGCGTCGGCACCGCGGGCCGCGAGCCTGGGTCCGGCGCACCCGGCAGAGGCCGCCCGAGGCCTCGAGCCGCGCCGCCCAGTCGTCGAAGACGACAGCGCGAGGATGCACCCGGAAGACCGGTCCATCCTCATCATCGAGGACGACCCGGCGTTCGCCCGCGCGCTGCGGCAGCTCGCCCACGAGCACCGCTTCGGCGCGCTCTGGGCCGCGAGCGCTGCCGAGGGGGTCCGCCTCGCAGAGGATTTCGTCCCCAGCGCCGTGCTCCTGGACGTCCACCTGCCCGACGACGCGGCCCTCTCCGTCCTGGCGCACGTCAGGCGCACCGCTACAACGCGCCACATCCCGGTCCACGTGTTCTCCGCTGTCGACCAAGCCCAGCCGGCCCCTGAGGCGGGCGCCGGGGAGCGCGCCCTCACGCCCGCCAAGCGCGAAGAGCTCGGGGAGGCCATCGAGAGGCTCGAGCGCCGCGTCGAGCAGAAGCTGCGCTCGGTGCTCGTGGTGGAGGATTCCACCGCCCAGCGCGAGAGCATCGCTCGCCTGCTCGAGGCGGAGAGCGTCTCCATCGTCTCGGACGGCAGCGGGCAGGAGGCGCTGCAGCGGCTCCGGGAGAGCCCCTTCGACTGCATGGTCCTCGACTTGGCCTTGCCGGATATGTCCGGCTACGACCTACTCGAGAAGATGGCGTCGGGCGAGGGGTTCTCGTTTCCGCCGGTCATCGTCTATACCGGCCGGGAGCTCAGCCATGACGAGGAGGACCGGCTGCGCCGGTACGGGAGCTCCATCATCATCAAGGGCCCCAAGTCCCCTGAGCGCCTGCTCAACGAGGTGAAGCTCCTTGTGCACCAGGTCGAAGAGAACCTTTCGGCCGAGCAGAAGCGAATCGTGCGCGAGGTCCGCAACCGCGAGGCGGCGCTGGAGGGCAAGAGCATCCTCATCGTCGATGATGACGTCCGCAACGTGTTCGCGCTCGCCAGCCTCCTGGAGAACAAGGGCGCCAAGCCTCGCTACGCTCGAAACGGCAAGGAGGCGCTGGCCGCCCTCGAGGGGGCCCAAGCGACCGGCCAGCCTGGGGTGGACTTGGTGCTGATGGACATCATGATGCCCGAGATGGATGGGCTCACGGCCACCCGGAACATCCGGCGTCGGGCGGAGTGGACGACGCTGCCGATCATCGCCTTGACCGCCAAGGCCATGTCCAACGACCGAGAGGAGTGTCTGCGCGCCGGAGCCGATGACTACATCGCAAAGCCCTTCGACATCGACAGGCTACTCTCGCTCATCAAGGTCTGGATTCCGAAAGGAGAGGCTCAGAGGCGTCCTGGACGGAACCGGAGCCCATAGCTCCTTGGGCGCTAATGCTTGTGCAGGTTGGCAAAGACCCCAGGCCCCAGGCTCCGGGTAAAGCCATGGGTCAGGGGAGAGTCTTTGTCACAGTGCCGCTGGGCGAGCGATGCGCTGCAAAAAGGCCGGACCTGGGGCCTGGGGCCTGGAGTCTGGAGCCTCAGGCAACCTTCGTTGGTTCCGGCTTGCGCCGGCTCAGGTTGGTACGGCCATTTCGCTGCTTCTGGCCATGTTCTCACTATTGATGATTACGCGAAACGGGCCACGATGACCTCAGAGTTCGACATCGAGCTGCCGCTGCTCCTCGAGGCCATCTACCGCCGATACAGCTATGACTTCCGGAGCTACGCGACTTCTTCTCTGAAGCGGCGCCTGACTCAGGCGAGCGACCGCTTCGGCTGCCGAACCCTCTCCGGGCTTCAGGAGCGGGTCCTGCGGGAGCCCGGCCTCATGCTCGAGCTGCTCTCGGAGCTCACCGTGCAGGCGAGCGCCATGTTCCGAGATCCGAGCTTCTTCCGAGCGCTGCGCGAAAAGGTCGTGCCCTACCTGAGGACCTACCCATCGCTCAAGATTTGGAACGCGGGTTGCGGCGCTGGAGAGGAGGTCTATTCCCTCGCCATCCTCCTGCGCGAGGAGGGATTGCTCGACCGCGCGCTCGTCTACGCCACCGACATCAACCCCGAGGCCTTGCGCCGGGCCGAGGAGGGCATCTACAAGCTCGACCGGATCGAGGGCTTCGCCGAGGCCTACCGACAGGCGGGGGGCCGAGCTTCCCTGTCCGACTATTACACCGCAGGCTGTGGCGCCGCGGTCTTCGACAAGGCGCTGCGCAAGGACGTGCTCTTCTCCGACCACAGCCTGGCCACCGACAGCGTCTTCGCCGAGGTGCAGCTCGTCCTCTGCCGCAACGTGCTCATCTATTTCGATCGCTCGTTGCAGGACCGGGCCGTCGGGCTGTTTCGCGACGCGCTTTGCAGCAAGGGCTTCTTGGGCCTGGGCGCCAAGGAGACGCTGCGCTTTTCGAAGGCTGGCGCCGAGTTCTCCGAATTCGCGCGGGGAGAGAAGATCTACCAAAGGCGATGAAAGACACACCCGCGACGAATCACCGCCCGCTGGAGGCGGTCTTCATCGGCGGCTCCGCCGGGGCGCTCGAAGTCCTCCCCATGCTCCTCCGGGCGCTTCCTCGCGAATTCGCTCCGGCCATCGCGGTGGTCCTGCACCAGCCGCGGCGCGCGCCCGACCGGTTGTGCGAGGCGCTGCGCGCGAACTGCCCGCTTCCGCTCCTGGAGGTGGAGGACAAGGAGCCGCTCGCCCCGTCCACCGTTTGCGTGGCGCCGCCGGACTATCACCTGCTCGTGGATCCCGGGCCATCGTTCGCTCTGTCGGTGGATGAGCCGGTGAACTTTTCGCGGCCGTCCATCGACGTGCTCTTCGAATCCGCCGCCGACCTCCTGGGCGCCCGATGTGCCGGGGTTCTGCTCTCCGGCGCGAACGCGGACGGCGCGCGGGGACTGAAAGCCATCGAGGAGGCCGGCGGCGAAGCGGTGATTCAAGCCCCGGAAGAGGCCGCGCACAAGGCGATGCCGGCCGCCGCCCTCGCCATTTGTCACCGGCCGCGCGTGTTACCGGCTCAGGAGATCTGTCGATGGCTACAGCAGCTTCGGACGAGCCCTTCCTCGAGCCAACGAGCCCCGCCCTGAGCGAGAGGCCCAAGCTCCTCCTGGTCGACGATCGCCCAGAAAACCTTCTGGCCCTGGAGGCTTTGATGCAGGGCAGCGGCGCCGAGATCGTGAAGGCCTACTCGGCAAGACAGGCGCTCGAGCTCTTGCTGGTGCACGAGGTCGCGCTGGCCATCATCGACGTGGAGATGCCCGAGATGGACGGCTTCCAGGTCGCTGAGCTGATGCGGGGCATCGAGCGCACGCGCGAAATTCCCATCATCTTCGTGACCGCCGGATTCCATGATCAGGCGCGCGTCTTCAAAGGCTACGAGTCGGGGGCGGTGGACTTTCTGATCAAGCCCCTGGAGCCGCGCATTCTCATGAGCAAGGTGGGGGTATTCCTGCTGCTTTACCAGCAGAGACGGCAATTGGCCGAGCGCAATGCCCGGCTCATTGAGGCCGACCGCCGCAAGAATGATTTCCTGGCGGTGCTCTCCCACGAGCTGCGCAACCCCCTGGCGCCGCTCAAGAGCAGCCTCTATGTCCTCGAGCGGGCGGCCCCCGGAAGCGAACAGGCGAAGAGGGCGCTGCGGGTCATCGATCGGCAAGTGACCCAGCTCGAGAACCTGGTGAATGACCTTCTCGATGTCACGCGCCTCTCGCACAAGAAGATCAAGCTCCAGAAGGAGCGGCTGGACCTCAACGATCTCGTGCGGCGCACGGTCGAGGACAACTGCGCCGCCTTCGAGAAGAACGAGATCCACCTGGACCTGTCGGTGGCGCCCGCGGCGGTCTACGCCAATGTCGACGCCACGCGGGTCGCCCAGCTGGTGGGCAACCTGCTCCAGAACGCGGCAAAGTTCACCCGGCGCGGAGGCCGGACGAGGGCGTCGCTCGCGAGTGAAGCGGGGAAGGCGGTCATACGCGTCGCCGACGACGGGATCGGAATGACGCCGGAGACGCTCTCGCGCCTCTTCCAGCCCTTTTCACAGGCCGATCACGGTCTGGACCGCAGCAAAGGCGGGCTGGGCTTGGGCCTCGCGCTCGTCAAGGGGCTCGTCGAGCTGCACGGCGGCAGCATCGGCGCCTTCAGCGCGGGGCTCGGGATGGGGGCCGAGTTCGTGGTGAGGCTGCCGCTGGCCGAGGGGCCGCCCGCGCCGCGGACGGAGGTGCGCGATCGGACCGCGCACGCGCCGCGCCGGGTGCTCATCATCGAGGACAACGCCGACGCGGCCGACAGCCTGAAAGAGGCTTTGGAGCTCCGAGAACACCAGGTAGCGGTGGCCTACAGCGGCCCGGAGGGCATCGAGAAGACGGATGCTTTCCGGCCCGACATCATTCTGTGCGACATCGGCCTGCCGGGAATGGACGGCTACGAGGTGGCGCGGGCCATTCGCTCCGACGAAATCCGGAGGCGAGCATTCCTGGTGGCCTTGAGCGGCTACGCTTTGCCCGAGGATCTCGAGCGAGCCGCTCGAGCCGGCTTTCAGCGCCACATCGCCAAACCGCCCGACCTGGAGCGGCTGGAGGAGCTCTTTTGGAGCATCCAGCCCTCGGGCGGTGGGCCGGGCGCTCCGGAGTCGCGCAGAGACAGATGATCCCTTTCAGCGTCCGAGGCGCCCTGACGGCGAGGCGCGAGGTGCGCACGGACCCGAAGGTATGGCATTCCTCTCAGCCACGACTCGGCCTGACGCGAGTCGAAGAGGAGACGGCAATGTTCAAGGCAATCCTGGTCGAGAAGACGGCCGCGGGCACCGAGGCGAAGCTCACCGAGCTCGCCGACGAGCAGCTCCCGGACGCCGACGTGACGGTGCGGGTCGTCGCCTCCACGCTCAATTACAAGGACGCGCTGGCGCTCACGGGCCGCTCGCCGGTGGTGCGCAAATTTCCCATGGTGCCTGGCATCGACCTCGCCGGGACGGTGGAGGCGAGCCGCGATCCGGCGTTCAAGCCCGGCGACGCCGCGACGATGAACGGCTGGGGCCTGGGCGAGACGCACTTCGGCGGCCTCGCGCAGCGCGCGCGCGTAGGGGGGGAGGCGCTGGTGAAGATCCCCGCGCCGTTCGACGCCAAGCAGGCGGCCGGCATCGGGACGGCGGGCTTCACGGCGATGCTGTGCGTGCTCGCGCTGGAGCGGCACGGCGTGCAGCCGGCCTCGGGCGAGGTGCTGGTGACGGGCGCCGCCGGCGGAGTGGGGAGCGTCGCGGTGGCGGTGCTGGCGCGCCGCGGATTCACAGTGGTGGCGTCCACCGGCCGGCCTTCCGAGGCGGGCTACCTCGAGGCGCTCGGCGCCGCGCGCATCCTCGACCGCGCCGAGCTGTCGGCGCCGGGGAAGCCGCTCGGGCCCGAGCGCTGGGCGGGCGTCGTCGACGTCGTCGGCGGCCAAACGCTCGCGAACGCCTGCGCGACGACCAAGGCCTTCGGCGCGGTCGCCGCCTGCGGCCTCGCCGGCGGAATGGACTTCCCGGCCACCGTGGCGCCGTTCATCCTTCGCGGCGTGGCGCTCTACGGCATCGACAGCGTGCACGCGCCGCGGGCGCTCCGGCAGCAGGCCTGGGACCGCCTCGCCAAAGACCTCGACCCGGCGGCGCTCGCCGGCATGACGCGCGAAATAGGTCTCGCCGATGCGCTTCCGGCCGCGAGCGACCTCCTCGCGGGAAAGGTGCGGGGCCGGCTCGTGGTGGACGTGAACCGGTAGTGTCGGGCGGGCGGCGCTTTCGCCTGCCGGCGCCTGCTGAAGCCCGAGCGTGTAACGAAAATGGTCTCTGGAACGACCTCTCCCCCTTCGCCCCCTCCCCGCGAGCGGGGAGGGGGATGGGGGGTGAGGAAAATCGCGCGACGCTATCGCGCCGGCGCCTGTTCAGCTCAGCTCCACAGGGGGCAGTGCCACGAGCTCCATCCGCCGGCCCGTGACGGGGTGATCGAACGCGAGCCTCCAGGCGTGCAGCCAGTACCCCAGGTCGCCGGGGAGCGCGCCGGGGCGCGGGGCGCCGCCTGGGCCGTAGAGCGGGTCGCCCACCAGCGGGTGGCCGGCGTAGGCCAAGTGGATGCGGATCTGGTGCGGCCGCCCGGTGTGGATGCGGACCTCGGCCAGGGAATGCTCGCCTCGGATCCCGACGCGGCGGACGTCGCTGAGCGAGGGCTTGCCGGAGGGCGACGCGGCGTACAGCGCGCCCAGCGCCGCGTGCTCCACCGGGCCGATGGGCGCGCCCACGCTGAAGGGCTCTTCGGGGAGCAGGCCCTGGGCGAGGGCGAGGTAGCGCTTCTCCACCGCGCGGCCGCGCCAGAGCGCCTGCAGGCGCGAGCGGGCCTGCGCCGTCCGCGCGAAGAGCAAGAGCCCCGAGGTCCCGCGCCCCAGGCGGTGCATCGGCGCCCAGGCGGGGTCGCGCCGCCGGACGAGCGCGAGGAGCGTGTGGGCGAAGAAGTTTCCGGCCGGCGCGCTCGGCAGGCCGGAGGGCTTGGCGACGGCGAGGAGGTCGGCGTCTTCGTAGACGACGCTGAAGGAGAGCGGCACGTCCTCCTCGAGCCAAGGCGGCCGGTTCCACGATAGGTGTTGCCCGGGTCGCACAGGTTGCTCGGCCGCCGCGGTCGCGCCGTCGAGCTCGACCTCGCCCCGCGCGATTTTCGCGAGCCAGGGCTCGTCGCGCTCGGGGAAGCGGCGCTCGAGCCAGGCGAGGACGGTCGAGCCGCGCGCGTCCGCGGAGAGCTGCTCGCGGTAGCAGTAGCCGGAGTTCAGGGAGGCAGTCACTCGGGGCACCGGCGTGCCGAGCCTCGGACCCCGGCGCCGATCGCCTGGGCGCTGCAGCGAGCTCCGGCCCGACGGGTTTGGCGCGACATCGCCGGCAGTGTAGCGGAGCGCCGCGGGAACCGCGAGGCAGGCGCCATGCGCGAGACCTACGCCGCGCTCGCGCCTCGGGCCATCGGGCGCTCGCGGGCGAGGGGCGGCTCGAAGCCGTCGAAGTCGAATCGCGGCCGGAGCCCATCGCGCGTCGCGCGGCGGCCCAGGACGTCGCTCGCCCATGCGGCCAGCTCGAGGTTGGTCGCCGACAGGTCGACCCACCGCTCGTCCATGACTCGCCCGCCGGCGTGGGCCAGCATTCGCACGCGGCCGACGTCGGGGCTCGCCCCGGCGTTGAGGACGCGCAGCGGGCGCGGGCCCTCCAAGGTCAGCTCGCTGACCGCGTGGCGGTGCCCGTGCAGGACGAGGTCGCAGCGGCCCGAGAGCCGCGCGAGGAGCTCGCGGCCCAGCGGCAGCTCCCCGGCATTGGGCCAGCCGACGAGGCGGGCCAGGCGCTCGTAGAAGTGGTCCTCGGGCAGCTCGTACAAGTGGTGATGGAGCATGAGGGCGCAGAGGGCGCCGCGCGGCGCGGCGTCGACGGCCCGGTCGACCTCCTGGATGTCTTCGCGCGTGAGCTCGCCGTGGCCGTCGATGAGCGAGCAATTGTGCGGCGCCGTCGAGTCGAGCCGGACCACGTGGAGCCCCGGCGCGCTCGCGACCTGGATGCGCCGGGACATGAGAAAGCGCCCGGCGTTGTCGCCCAGCCGGTCGTGGTTGCCGGGGATGACCACCAGGCGGTCCTGGAGCGGCGCGAAGATGGAGCGGAAGGCGGCCAGCTCCTCCAGCCGGCCGCGGTGGGTCAGGTCGCCGGTGATGAGCACGTCGTCCACTCCGGCGGAGTGGAGCGAGCGGCAGAGGCTGCGCGCCGCGTCGTCGTTGGCGGCGGACTTCCCGATGTGCAGGTCGGAGACGTGAGCGAGAGTCCGCAAAGGGAGGGCTCCTTGGCTCGCCCGCTTGAAGGGCGCGGGGTGCATGGGACCAAAGGCGCGTGACGGGCGGGCTCCCGGCGATTGACGGGGAGGTGAAATCCGCTTGCGCGGAAGGCCAGCGGGAGGTGGGAACTCCACGGACGTCTCGATTTTCGGCCTGGCCCCATTGCGCCCTTCTGTGGAGGAGCACCGGAGGAGCACCGGCTCGACGTCGCTCCAGAGCCAGCGCGGCAGCCGCGCTCGACGGCCAAGCGAGCAAGGCGAAAAAATCCCTGAGTGGCGCCCTCGCGGGTCTTTCTGCCCTCGCCCTTCGCGCGGCGGCGATCGCCCCCGCTGCGCCATCGCTCGCCGCCGCGGCGATCGGGCGCGAGCCCGCAGGAGGCGCCGTCCGCGCCCTCAGGTGTCGCGGTCAGGTCGAGGGCGCCACGGCGCGCGCGGCGGAGCCGGATCCGAGCGCCTGACAATGTAAGGTCGAAGAGGGGCGCGCAACCTCCCCGGTCGCGCCGTGTTGGAATCCCGAAGCGGAGGCGACATGAACGGCAAGTCAGCAGGTCATGCGGTTCTCACCGGGGCTCTTCTGGCGTTGGCGGCCTGCTCGAGCAACCTCGACAGCGGCGACTCGGGCTGCGCCCGCTGCACGCTCGACGCTTCCGAACAGGCCTTCGACGCCGGTCATGACACGGGCAACTCGGGAGAGGCAGACGCCGCCTCGGATTCGGATGCCGGTGTCGCCGAAGAGGCGGACGCCGGTGCCGACTCCGGCAGCCTGGCCGGGCCCGACTCCGGCGCGCCGCTCGCGTTGTCCGACTGCCCGACGCAAGGCAAGGGCGCGATTGCGGCCGTCGGGCCCTGCTTCACCATCACCCCGGCCCAGGCGGGCGCGGAATCCGTCAGGGACGAACGCCGATTTGCCCCAGTACGCGCTCGAGCCGAGCGGAGCGCCTAAGGCGACGCTCTTCTTGGCGTTGAACGCCAGCATGGGCACGCCGGCCAGTATGATCGCCGACCCCGCCACGAACATCTTCAACGCCGCTGCTTCGAAGGGCTACCACGTCCTGGCGCTGGCGTACTCCAGCGCCGACATCATCGGGGTGCTGTGCTCCGGCAACGATGCGTGTTTCGAGGCGACGCGGAGATCAGTGATTCTGGGAACTCACGAAGGCGGCTCCGCCCTGGACGTCTCGATCCAGGAGGGAGTCGTGTGGCGTCTTGAGGCCACGCTCCGCGCGCTGGCGACAGCGCGACCGAACAGAGGCTGGGACGAGTTCCGGGTGCCCGGTGGCGCCGACTCCTCCTCGCGGGTCGCGTGGGGCCGCGTCTTCTCAAGCGGTCATTCGCAAGGAGGAGGACACGCGGCGTTTTTGGGCAAGCTTTTCCCGCTCAAAGGAGTGCTGCAGCTCTCGTCGACCTGCGACGCGGTGGGGGCCACCCCGGCCTCGTGGACGAGCAGTTCAGGGGACTGGGCCACCGCGGCTTCCACGATTCTCGGGTTCGCGGCGCCGACGCTCTTCGATACTGGCGGCATCCCCGTCGGCGGTGACACCATCTGCCCTCGGCACGTGGCTGTCTGGCAGAACATGGGCATGCCCGCCGGGAACATGCACGATGACGCTGCGACCTGCGGGGCTACGGGGAGCACGCACTCCGCATCGATCCAGTGCACCGACAACGCCTCGCGCTGGCTGGAGATCATCCCCTGAAACGCCGTCAGCGCTTTGAGCGCCTAGGAAATCCCAAGGCCCCAGTCATCCACCGCGCCCGGTAGGCCTTCAGTGAGGGCGAAAAGCCTCTCGATGCGCACGCTCATCCAGAACGGGACCGTGGCAACCGGCTCGGACCTCGTGCTCGCGGATTTCCTGACCGAAGGCGAGAACCCGCCGCAACGGCTTCTACGTCGCCACGGGCGCCCCGCTGAATGACAGACTCAAGCGGCTAGCTTGAAGGACTCGGAGGACGCTCCGAGTCGTTTGCGGAAGCCTCGCCCGAGCGATCGGACCAGCGGCCGGCGCAGATGGCCGATTCAAGTTCCAAGACCTCCGCTTCTATCCAGCTGCACGCGTTCGCCCTTCACCTCCGCCCGGCCGCTCCCGACGAGGAGCTCGACTCCGCGCCCTACGGCCCTACGGCCAAGCGAGCAAGGCGAAAGGGCCGCTGAGCGGCGCCTTCGAGGGCCTTCTGGCCTCGCCCTTCGCGCTGCGGCGATCGCCCGGGTTGCGCCATCGCTCGCCGCCACGGCAATCGGGCGCGAGCATGCCCGCCCGCCCAGCGCGGGCGCCGCCGCGCGCCCCACGGGGGAGTGGGGTAGTCTCCCGCGAGCTGGCCCCGGGCATGGCGCGCCCATAGCGGCCTCGCCGGTCCGGTCATAACCAAACCCTCGCCAGCCGGGTCTACGGCATCCTAGGTGTGGAATCCCTTCGCGGAGAACCCATGCGCCCCACGCTCGTCGCCGCCGCCGGTCTGCTCCTCTGGGCGAGCTGTTCCAAGCCGGAGGCCGCCGACCCGGCAGGGGCGCGGGCCGCGCGCGCCGTTCCGGTCGCCGTCGCGGCCGTCCAGCAGCGCGACGTGCCGGTCTACCTCGACGGGCTCGGCAGCGTCACCGCCCTCATGACCGTGGCCGTCCGCGCGCAAGTCGACGGGCGCCTGGACCAGGTCTTCTTCAAGGAAGGGCAGGTCGTGCACCGCGGCGAGCTCCTCGCGCAGATCGACCCGCGCCCCTACCTCAACCAGCTCCACCAGGCCGAGGGCCAGCTCGCCCGCGACCAGGCGCAGCTCGACGTCGCGCGCCAGGACCTGCAGCGCTACCAGGACCTGGTGAAGGAAAAGCTCATCCCCCAGCAGCAGCTCGACCAGCAAAAGGGCCTCGTCGGCCAGGCCGAGGGCACGGTGCGCGTCGACCAGGCCGCGGTGGACGTCGCCCGCCTCAACCTCGACTACGCGCGCATCACCTCGCCCATCGACGGCGTCGCGGGCATCCGCGCCCTCGACCCCGGCAACCTGGTGCACGCCAGCGACCAGACCGGCATCGTGGTCCTCGCCCAGCTCGACCCCATCGCGGTCATCTTCACGCTGCCCCAGGACGCCCTCACCGAAGTCGCTCGGCAGAAAGCGCAAGGGACGCTCGAGGTCGTGATCTTCGACCGCGACGGCGTCCAGGAGCTGGGCCGCGGCTCGCTGCAGGTCATCGACAACGCCATCAACGCCTCCACCGCCACGCTGCGCCTCAAGGCCGCCCTGGCGAACCCCAACGGCGGGCTCTGGCCGAACCAGTTCGTCAAGGCGCGCCTGATGCTCGCCGCGCGCAAAGGCGCCCTCGTGGTCCCCTCGGCGGCGCTGCAGCGCGGCCAGCAGGGCACCTTCGTTTACGTCATGGTCGCCGACCAGACGGCGCAGCCGCGGCCGGTAGTGCTCGATCTTTTGCAGGGCGACGACGCGATCATCGCCAAGGGCCTGTCGCCGGGCGACTCGGTCATCGTCGAGGGACAGAGCCAGCTGCGCCCCGGCGCCAAGGTGGCGGTGCGCGGCGCGGGCAAGCCCGCGGACTCCGCTGCTCCCGCGGCGCCAGAAGGCGGCAAGCCGCGCGCGAGCGCCGCCGCCCCCGGCGCCGCGCGGGCCGAGCACGAGGGCCGCGCGCAGCCGCGCCCGGCCTCCGCCACGGCCCGGGAGAGCCCGTGAGCATCTCCGAGCCGTTCATCCGCCGGCCGGTCGCTACGACGCTCCTGACCGCCGGGCTCCTGTTGGCGGGTCTCGCTGGCTACTTTCAGCTCCCGGTCTCGGCGCTGCCGCAGGTGGATTACCCGACCATCGTCGTGTCCACCTCGCTGCCGGGCGCGAGCGCCCAGACCATGGCGACGGCGGTCACCACGCCCCTCGAGCGGCAGCTCGGCCAGGTGCCGTCGCTCTCGCAAATGACCTCGGTCTCCAGCTTCGGCAGCTCGCAGATCACGCTGCAGTTCAGCCTGGAGCGCAGCATCGACGCCGCCGAGCAGGACGTGCAGGCGGCCATCAACGCCACCTCGAACCTGTTGCCGCGCACGCTGCCGGCGCCGCCCACCTACGCCAAGAGCAACCCCGCCGACACGCCCATCCTCACGCTCGCGGTCACCTCGGACTCGCTGCCGCTCGACCAGGTCGACGACCAGGCCGACTCCATCCTCGCCCAGAAGATCTCGCAGGTCTCCGGGGTGGGCCTGGTGTCCCTCAACGGCGGCCAGAAGCCCGCCGTGCGCGTTCAAATCGACCCGGCCTCGCTCGCAGGCGCGGGCCTCACGCTGGAGGACGTGCGCTCGGCGCTCATCGCCGCGAACGTGAACCAGCCCAAAGGCAACCTGGACGGCGCGCGCCTGGACTACGCTCTGGCCACCGATGACCAGCTCGCCAGCGCCGCGGCCTTCAGGCCCCTGGTGCTCGCCTACAAGAACGGCGCGCCGGTGCGGCTCCGCGAAGTCGGAGACGTGGTCGACGGCGTCGAGAACGCGCAGCTCGCGGGCTGGGCGGGGTCGCGGCGGGCCATCATCCTCAACGTCCAGCGCCAGCCCGGCGCGAACGTCATCGCGGTCGCCGACCGGGTCAAGGCGCTGCTCCCGCAGCTGCGCGCCACGCTGCCGCAGGGCCTGGAGGTCTCCATCTTGAGCGACCGCACCGAGACCGTGCGCGCCTCGGTGGAGGACGTGCAGTTCACGCTCATCATCACCGTCCTCCTGGTGGTGGGGGTCATCTACCTCTTCTTGCGCTCGCTTCGGGCGACGGTCATCCCCGGCGTGGCGGTGCCGCTCTCGCTCATCGGCACCTTCGGGGCGATGTACCTGGCGGGCTACAGCCTCAACAACCTTTCACTGATGGCGTTGACCATCTCCACCGGCTTCGTGGTCGACGACGCCATCGTGATGATCGAGAACATCTCGCGCTTCATCGAAGACGGGATGCCGCCGTTCGAGGCGGCGCTCAAGGGCGCCCGGCAAATCGGCTTCACCATCATCTCGCTCACCATCTCGCTGGTGGCGGTGCTCATCCCGCTGCTCTTCATGAGCGGGCTCATCGGGCGGCTGTTCCGCGAGTTCGCGGTGACCCTGGCCATCGCCATCGGCGTCTCGGCGCTCTTGTCCCTGACGCTGACCGCCATGATGTGCGCCCACCTCCTCAAGCCGCACAGCGAGGAGGGGCAGGGCGCCCTGGCGCGCGTCTTCGAGCGGGGCTTCGATGCCCTGCTCGCTGCCTACCGCCGGGGTCTGGACTTCGTCCTGCGCCACCAGCCGGCGACGCTCGTCGCCACCGTCGCGACGCTGGCGCTGACCGCCGCGCTCGCCCTGCTCATTCCCAAGGGTTTCTTCCCGGTGCAGGACACCGGCCTCGTGCTCGGCGTGACGCAAGCGGCCGCGGACGTCAGCTTCCCGCGCATGCTCAAGCTCCAGGAGCGGCTCATCGAGCTCGCGCGCGCCGACCCCGACGTGGAAAGCGTGGCGTCGTTCATCGGCGCCGACGGCACGAACCCCACGACCAACAGCGGAAGGCTCTCGCTCTCGCTCAAGCCGCGCTCCCAGCGGTCCGCGGACGCGGCGCACGTCCTGGAGCGGCTCCAGAGGCGTTTCGCCGAGGTGGAGGGCGTCGAGGTCTACCTGCAGCTCGTCCAGGATTTGCAAATCGACAGCCGCATCAGCCGCACGCAGTACCAGTACACGCTCGAGGACGCCGACCCCGACGAGCTCGCCGAGTGGGCGCCGAAGCTGGAGCAGAAGCTGCGCGCGCTGCCGCAGCTTCGCAACGTGGCGAGCGACCTGCAGACCAACGGCCTGCAGCTCTCGCTGACCATCGACCGGGACACCTCGGCGCGGCTCGGCGTGCTGCCGCAGAACATCGACGACGTGCTCTACGACGCCTTCGGCCAGCGCCAGGTCTCGACCATCTTCACCCAGCTCAACCAGTACCGGGTCATCTTGGAGATCAAGCCCGAGCTCCAGTCGGACCCGCGGGTCATCGAGCAGCTCTACGTGCACACCCAGTCCGGCGAATCCGTGCCGCTCTCCGGGCTCGCCAAGGCGAAGATCGAGCCGGCGACCCTGGCCATCAACCACCAGGGGCAGTTCCCGTCGGTGACGCTCTCGTTCGACCCGGCGCCCGGCGTCGCGCTGGGAGACGCGGTGGACGCCATCCACGCGGCCGAAGGGGAGATAGGCCTGCCCCCCGGCGTGCGCGCGGGCTTTTCCGGCGCGGCGCAGGCCTTCCGGGATTCGTTGGCGAGCGAGCCTTTGCTCATCCTGGCGGCGCTGTTGACGGTCTACATCGTCCTCGGCGTTCTCTACGAGAGCTACATCCACCCGGTGACCATTCTCTCCACGCTGCCGTCGGCAGGCGTCGGCGCGTTCCTCGCTCTCATGCTCGTCCGAGTGGAATTCAGCATCATCGCGCTCATCGGCATCATCCTGCTCATCGGCATCGTGAAGAAGAACGCCATCATGATGATCGACTTCGCGCTGGAGGCCGAGCGCGACCAGCACCTCTCGCCGCTCGAGGCCATCCGGCAGGCGTGCCTGTTGCGCTTCCGGCCCATCATGATGACCACCCTGGCGGCGCTCCTCGGCGGGCTGCCTTTGGCGCTGGGGACGGGCATTGGCTCGGAGCTGCGGCGGCCCCTCGGCATCAGCATCGTGGGCGGGCTCATCGTCTCGCAGGTGCTGACGCTCTTCACGACGCCGGTCGTCTACTTGGCCATGGGCCGCGTGGGCGAATGGATCAAGGGCTCCAAGTCCGCCGCGAAGCAGGTCGCACCGCCCGCTCCGCCAGCTTCCTCAGCTCCGGTGGCCGCGCCGTGAATCCACCGATGGAAACGCCGCCTCAAGGCGCGCGCGCTGCGAGGCCGCCGCCAGAAGCGGTTGCAGCAAATCGGCGGGCCCCGCCTCCCGCGCCGGGGTCTAAAGACCCCCGGCTACGCTTACGAAGCCGGCTGAAGCCGGCTGGGTATGAAGGGTCGGAAAGGTCGAGGATGGAGTCGAGCCAAACTGTATCCGGCTTTGCTCGTCACTTCATCGGTCTTGTTTTTCCAGCCGGCTTCAGCCGGCTTCCCACGCGTAGCCCGGTCCCTTTAGGGCCGGGCGCGGCCCGCCCCGCTTCGACGGGACTACGACCGGAGGTCCGGTCGTGAACCCGCTGATCGAAGAGGCGCGAAGCGCCCACCCGACGGAACTACGACCGGAGGTCCGGTCGTGAACCTCTCGGCGCCCTTCATTCGGCGGCCCATTGCCACCTCGCTCCTCGCGGCGGCCATCTTCCTCGCCGGGGCGGCGGCGTTCACCCAGCTCCCGGTCGCGCCGTTGCCGAGGGTGGACTTCCCCACCATCAGCGTGGACGCGCGGCTGCCCGGCGCGAGCCCGGAGACCATGGCCTCGGCGGTGGCGACCCCGCTCGAGCGCCGCTTCGGGCGCATCGCCGGCCTCTCCGAGATCACCTCGGCAAGCACGCTGGGCGCCACCTCGCTCACTCTTCAGTTCGACCTCGACCGCGACGTCGACGCCGCAGCGCGCGACGTCCAGGCGGCCATCAACGCCGCCGGCGGCGACCTGCCGGCGAACCTTCCCAGCCGGCCCACCTTCCGCAAGGTGAACCCGTCCGACGCGCCCATCCTCATCTTGACGCTCACCTCGCCGACGCTGCCGTTGGCCCAGGTGTTCGACGCCGCGAACAGCGTGCTCGCCCAGAAGATCTCCCAGGTCCCCGGGGTGGGGCAGGTCTTCGTCGGGGGCGGGCAGCAACCCGCGGTGCGGGTCAAGGTGGATCCCATCGCGCTCGCCGGCGCGCACTTGTCGCTCGAGGACGTGCGCAACTCGCTCGCGCAGGCGAGCGTGGACCAGCCCAAGGGCGGCCTCACCGGGGCGGCGCAGGCCATGCCCGTCGTCGCCAACGACCAGCTCTACACCGCGGCGCCCTACAACGACATCATCCTCGCCTTTCAAAACGGCGCGCCGGTGCGGCTCAAGGACGTGGGCTCGGCGGTCGACGGCGTCGAGAACGACCGCGTGGCGGCCTGGTCGGACGGGGTGCGCTGCATCGTCCTGATGATTCGCCGCCAGCCGGGGGCGAACATCATCGACGTCATCGACCGGGTGAAGGCGTTGCTGCCCTCGCTGTCGCGGTCCATCTCCCCGGCCATCGACGTGCACGTGGCGCTGGACCGCAGCAGCTCCATCCGCGCATCGGTCGCCGACGTGGAGCTCACGCTGGTCCTGAGCACGCTCCTCGTGGTCCTGGTGGTGTTCGTCTTCCTGAGGAGCGCGCGGGCGACGGCCATCCCCAGCGTCGCGGTGCCGCTCTCGCTGGTGGGCACCTTCGGCGCGATGTACCTGTGCGGCTACAGCCTGGACAACCTCTCGCTCATGGCGCTGACCATCTCCACCGGCTTCGTGGTGGACGACGCCATCGTGGTGACCGAGAACATCGCCCGCTTCGTCGAGATGGGCGACAGCCCGCTCACGGCGGCGCTCAAGGGCGCCCGGCAGATAGGCTTCACCATCGTCTCCATCACCGGGTCCCTGCTGGCGGTCTTCCTGCCGCTCTTGCTCATGGGCGGGATCGTCGGGCGGCTCTTCCGGGAGTTCGCGGTGACCTTGAGCGCGGCGGTGGCCATCTCGGCGCTCATCTCGCTCACCCTGACGCCCATGATGGCCTCGCGGCTCCTGAAGAGCGCCGGCGGGCACGGGCGCTCGCCCCAGGAGCGCCAGGGCTTCTTCGACCGCATGCTCCGCGCGTACGACCGTGCGCTCTTGGCGGTGCTGCGCCACCCGGGCTTGACGCTCCTGGTGCTGGCGGCGACGGTGGCGCTCAACGGATACCTCTACTATGCCGTGCCCAAGGGCCTCTTCCCGCAGCAGGACACCGGCACCCTGGGCGCCGCCTCCGACGGACCCCAGGACATCTCCTTCCCGGCGATGCGCGACCGGCAGAAGGCGCTCAACGCCGTCCTCGCGAAGAACGCGGCCATCGCGCATTACACCTCGTTCATCGGCAACGGCACGCTCAACTCGGGCAACGCGTTCATCGAGCTCAAGCCCCAGGGCCAGCGCCGGCAGAACGCGGACGAGGTGATCACCGAGCTGCGCCCGCAGCTCGCGCGGGTGCTGGGCGTCCAGATGTTCCTCCAGTCGGTGCAGGACGTGCGCCTTGGCGGCCGGTCGTCGCGCACGCAGTACCAGTTCTCGCTGCAGGGCGCGGACCTGTCGGAGGTGGCGACCTGGGCGCCGCGCATGATGGAGAAGATGCGCGGCCTGCCCGAGCTGCGCGACGTCACGACCGACCAGCAGACTGCGGGGCTGGAGCTCCGGGGCGTCATCGACCGGGACACCTCGGCGCGCCTGGGGGTCACTCCCACGCTCATCGACCAGACCCTCTACGACGCCTTCGGCCAGCGCCAGGTCTCGACGCTCTTCACGCCGACGACCCAGTACCGCGTGGTGCTGGAGGTGGACCCCAAGGTCGCGACCGGGCCCGACGCGCTCGACCACATTTTCCTTCGGCCGCCCGGGCTGGACCCGGCGCCCCTGAGCACCTTCGTGCGGTTCCAGCCCGGCGCGACGCTCCTGTCGGTGAACCACCAGGGGCAGTTCCCGGCGGTGACGCTCTCGTTCAACCTCGCGCCGAACGTGGCGCTGGGCCAGGCCGTCGCGGCCGTGCAGAAGGCGAAGGCGGAGATAGGCCTGCCCGCGAGCATCCGCGCGGACTTCCAGGGGACGGCGCAGGCGTTCAACAAGTCGCTCGCGGCGATGCCGCTGCTCATCCTGGCGGCGCTGCTCGCGGTCTACATCGTGCTCGGCGTGCTCTACGAGAGCTTCGTGCACCCCGTCACGATCCTCTCCACGCTTCCCTCCGCTGGCGTGGGCGCGCTGCTGGCGCTGATGCTCTTCAAGTCGGAGCTCAGCATCATCGCCTTCATCGGCATCATCCTGCTCATCGGCATCGTGAAAAAGAACGCCATCATGATGATCGACTTCGCGCTGGAGGCGGAGCGCGAGGAAGGGCTCTCCACCATCGACGCCATCCGGAAGGCATGCCTTTTGCGCTTTCGCCCCATCCTCATGACGACGCTCGCCGCGATGCTCGGCGGCCTGCCGCTCGCGCTGGGGCACGGCGCGGGCTCGGAGCTGCGGCGGCCCCTGGGCATCGCCATCGTCGGCGGGCTTTTGCTCTCGCAGGTCCTGACGCTGTTCACGACGCCGGTGGTGTACCTGGCGCTGGACAAGCTGACGCGGCCGAAGCGGTTCGGGCTGCCGCCGAAGCTCTCTTGACCTGTCTCCTGTGCCGCCAATCACTCCCGGGTTCCCCCTCGAGATGTAGCCGAAGGCCGACCCGTCGGTCTCGCCATTGCCGCCGGCAAGCGAGGCGCCCAGCCATAAGGCCGCATCTGGATGTCCTCCAACACTGAAAGACGGCTCAAACTCCTTGCGCGACAATCAGACTCGTAGGACAGTCCCCAAATGGTCGGCGCCGGAGCACCCGTTCCCGAGTTCGGCCCAGAGATCGCCATTGGGCTCGTCGCGCCCATCGGAACTGATCTCGATGCTACGCAGGCGACGCTCACGGATCAGCTCAGGGCTTTCGGCTACGAGGTGAGGCCACTTCGTCTCAGCGAGCTTGCTGCGAGCGAGGCAACCAAGTTCGGGATAGAGCTGAAGGATGCACCCGAGTGCGAACGCATTCGCACTCGCATGAGGGCAGGTAATCGCGTTCGTGAGCGTTTTGAGCGCGATGACTGGCTCGCACTGCACGCCTTGGCTGTCATCAATGGCTCGCGCGCCGTTGGGCCTAACACGCAGCGGCCTCCCGGGAAGACTGCCTATATCCTTCGTTCATTGAAGCATCCACGCGAAGTCGAGACGCTCCGCCAGACGTACGGCCCAGGGTTCTTCCTTGTCGCGGTCTACTCTTCCGAGCGAGCGCGGTTCGAGTATCTCACGAAAACAAAAGGTTGCACGGAGGATGATGCGCGAAACCTTATCCGAATCGACATGGAAGAAGAGGAAGACCTGCATGGGCAGCGAACGCGTCGCACATTCGCGCTTGCTGATGTGTTCATCGATCGAGACGCGACCGGCTTTGAGGACAAGCTTCGGCATTTCCTGAGCCTGGCTTTTGCCCACCCTTTCATCACCCCGGACCCGGACGAGTACGCGATGTTCATGGCGTTCGCCGCGTCTCTTCGGTCTGCGTCGCTTGGTCGTCAAGTGGGCTCGGTGATCACGCGCTCGAACGGCGACGTCGTTGCGACCGGCTGCAACGACGTCCCTCGCCCAGAGGGAGGCCTTTATTGGCCCGGTCCGGGAGACAAGCGCGATCATGTCCGCGAGTTCGACTCGAACGACCGTCGGCGCGAGGAAATGGTCGCTGACGTATTCGACCGCCTTTCCAAGGCT
The DNA here is from genome assembly GCA_963772225.1 of uncultured delta proteobacterium. Classification (GTDB taxonomy): domain Bacteria; phylum Myxococcota; class Myxococcia; order Myxococcales; family UBA5297; genus CAVYWD01. The sequence goes on from CAVYWD010000005.1 coordinate 510,727, forward strand.
GGGGTTCTCAAAGAGGGTGCGAGCGTCGAGGTTGCTAGGAAAGCCCTGGCGCGAAGCATCCTTCACGAGGTCACCGAGTACGGCCGAGCTGTTCATGCCGAGATGGAGGCGCTGCTTTCGTGCGCACGCAACGGCATCTCCATCAAAGGAGGTACTCTCTTCACCACGACGTTCCCGTGTCACAACTGCGCGAAACACATCGTGGACGCCGGGATCATGCGCGTCGTCTACATCGAGCCATATCCGAAAAGCAGGGCAACGGATCTGCACGACGACGCCATCACGCTGGAAGGCGATGATAAGCGAAAGGTGGCATTCGTTCCATTCATGGGTATCGGACCAAGGCGGTTCGCCGAGCTGTTTTCGCTTGAGCTGGGCCCAGGCCGTCTCGTCGAGCGCAAGCGTGAAGGTGCTATTGTGAAATGGGACAGTAGGGCCGCTCGAATTCGCGCTCCGATGCCGCTCTTGGACTACCTGGAGCGAGAGAAAGCTGCGGCAACCTTCTTCTTGGCTGCCGTCAGCGCGGTTGCGAATGCTCCCCGGAGTTCCCCGGGCGAGCCAAGGAAAACACCATGACTGAACTCGAGCCTACGACCCCAGAAGCGAAACAGACCTTCTGGCGGCATGTCGACCGCGTGGCATCAGAAGTCAGAGGCTGGCCCGAGTGGAAGAAGGCCTTCGCTTGCGAACTCTACTCCTTCCCTGGAGCGGCGCTCGCTGCTCGCCGGGAAGAGCCCACGCAAGTCGAAATAACGATGCCGTAGCGTTGTGGCCGGTGGACCGGCGTTGGTGGGAAGGATTTCTTGGCTGCTCGCCTGCAGGAGCGCCCCTGGGCATCGCCATCGTCGGCGGGCTTTTGCTCTCGCAGGTCCTGACGCTGTTCACGACGCCGGTGGTGTACCTGGCGCTGGACAAGCTGACGCGGCCGAAGCGGTTCGGGCTGCCGCCGAAGCTCTCTTGACCTGTCTACCGCTTCATAGTTGAGGCTCTCGGATCGTCAGCGGCGCGAGGAAGGACCCCCGGCCGCTCGACCGACGATTGAAAGGAGCCTCGATGAGCCCACGACCCGACAGCGACCCGTTTCAGGCCAAGCGAATCACGCGCACCGCGACCTTCGAGGTCGATGCGCCGAAAGGCAGGGTCTTCCCCCTGCTGTGCCCGGTCCGCGAGCGCGACTGGCTCCCAGGGTGGGACGCGGACGTCGTCTTCTCGGAGTCCGGGCTGGTGGAGAACGGCTGCGTCTTCACCGCCGAGAACCGCCAGCTCGGCCCCGCGCTCTACGCCGTGAGCCGCCACGAGCCGGACCAAGGCGTGGTCGAGTTCGTCCTCTTCTTTCCAGGAAAGGCGGTGGTGAAGCTCGACATCGCCGTCGCGCCGACGCCGTCCGGCGGCACCCGCCTGAAGTGGACCCGCACCTACACCGGCCTGAGCGAGCAGGGCAACGCCGCGCTGGAGCTCATGACCGAGGCGCTGTTTCAGCAGCAGATGGCGGACCTGGCGCGCGCGCTGTCCCAGCATTGCGAGCGGTTGGAGGCATCCTTCGGCCGCCGCCCGTGAAAGGCGCGCCCATGCTCACGCCCGGCAAGCTCGCGAAGAAGTTTCATCTCTCGCGCACCGCGCTCCTGTATTACGAGTCCATCGGGCTGCTCCAGCCGAGCGGGAGGAGCGAGAGCCGCTATCGGCAATACTCGGAAGAGGACGTCCGGAGGCTCGAGCAGATCTGCACGCTGCGCGAGGCGGGGCTGCGCTTGAAGGAGATCAAGCGGGTGCTCGAGTCGCCGGCGAACGTCCTCACACGGGCGTTGGAGGAGCGCCTCGAGCAGCTCAACGGCGAGATCTCGCGGCTTCGCAACCAACAGCGGTTCATCTTGGGCTTGCTGAGGACCGACCGCGCGCACCGGCGGATTCGCGTCATGAGCAAGGCGCTCTGGGTCTCGCTCCTGAAGGCGGCCGGCTTCTCGCAGGAGGACCGCAGCCGGTGGCACGCGGACTTCGAGCGGCTCTCGCCGGAGCAGCACCAGGAGTTTTTGGAATTCCTGTGCATCCCGGAGGGCGAGATCGCCGCCATTCGCGGCCATGCCCGCCGCGCCGCGAGGAAGTGATGCCAAATGGAAAGCCCGCGATGGTGGCCGCAGGAGCCGCGCTCGCGCTCTTCTCCGGATGCACGCGCCGGATGGCCGCGAAGGACGAGGCCTGGCACGAGCTCGTGGGCGAGCACCGCCGCGACGTGGACGTGGGGGCCTTTAGCCTCCATTGCATCGACATGGGGGCCGGCGAGCCCGTCGTCATGATTCACGGCGTTGCGGACTCCACCTATTCGTGGCACCGGAATGCAAAGGCCCTGGTCGACGCCGGCTTTCGCGTCATTCTCGTGGACCAGCCCGGGTTCGGGTATTCCGCGATTCCGCCGAAGGGGTGGATCTATTCGGTGGAGAATCAGGCCGAGGCGATTCTCAAGCTCATCGATGGAATCGGGGTCGAGCGGTTTCACGTCGTCGGGCATTCGCTCGGCGGCGGAGAGGCGCTGTACCTGGCCTGGAAGCACCCACAAAGAATTCGCCGAGCAGCAGTCCTGGCCCCGGCGTGCGAGCGAACGAGCTGCCCCTTTGGCCTGGGGACGGACCTCGTCGCCTGGGCCTTCGGGACCCGCTGGCTCACCGCCCGCGCCCTTCGCAGCGCGTTCTATCGGCCGGAGCGGGTGGGCGACGCCGAGATCGACGAGTACTCCCGCCTGCTGGACCGGCCGGGGCGCATGGGGCGCGGGGTCTTGGGCGGCGTGTGCCGAGATTACTTTTCGGCGGAGTATGACCGGATGACCGCGGCCTATGAGCATCTCGAGCCCGAGCTCCTGATCGTCTGGGGCGAGCGCGATACTTGGCACCCGGTCGCGTTCGGGACCCGGCTTCAGGCGCGCGCGCCGAGGTCGCACCTGGTCGTCATTCCGGAGGCGGGCCACAACGCGCAGCAGGAGCGGCCGGAGGTCGTCAATCCCCTGCTGGTCCGGTTCCTGCGCGGCGACTCTCGAGAGGACGACGGCCCACGGAGGTGAGCTTTGGGTCTCATTCGAGCGAAGGCGGAGCGGCCGGGTGCCGCCTTCGTCGCGCGCCGACGACCACCGCCGCCCACGCGAAGGCCGCGGCCGCGCTCAGCCCCAGCCCCGCGATGAAGGAGCGCGGCCGATAGGTGAGCTCCACGCGATGGCGCCCCGCGGACACCGGCACGGCGCGCACCAGATAGTTGGCTCGGAGCACCGGCGCGCGGGCGCCGTCGACCCGCGCCTGCCACCCGGGAAAGAACGCGTCGGCGACGACGAGCAGCCCGGCGCCGCAGGCGTCGGTCTCGACCGCGAGCCGCGAGAGCCCGTCTTCCACCACTTCCGCCCGCTCCGGGCCATCGCATTCCTGGAGAGGCGGCAGGTGCTCGCCGGGGCCGAGCTCGATGAGCGCCGCGCGTCGGAATCGCTCCGAGGGGCCGTTCAGCGCCGCGCGCGCCTCTCGCTCGGAGGCTGCCGCGGCGCGGTGCACGAGGAACGCGCGCGGCAGCGCGGTCGCGCTCCGGTAGAGCGCCGGAAGGGCGAGGAGATCGTCGCCCGGCTCACCGGCGATTCGAGCGGCTCCGGGAGGTCCCTCGCCTCGGCGCACGAGCCATCCCACGGACGCCAGGTCGTAGAGCGCCCGCGGGGGCGAGCTCAACAGCGGCGCCAGACGGCGGGGCTCGGGGGCGCCGTCGCCCTCCAGCGCGGGGAGCCGCTCCTCGACGTTGCGCCGAATCACCAGCGCGTCTCGGCTCTGCTCGAGATAGCGGCGCAGAGACCGCTGCGCGTCCGGATCATCGTCCGGCCAGCCGTCCGCGAGCTCGGGCTCCAGGCTGACGCGCGCCCACGGGGCTCCGGAGGCGCGGATCGCGGCGGCGAGCGACGAGGGCGCCGCGAGGCGCTCCGCCGAGATGCACAAGGGCGGGCCGGTGAGCAGGTGCGCCCCCAAGACCTCCAGGGCGGCGGCGAGCGCCACCGCCGAGCGCGCCGCGCGCGGGCCGAAGCGCGAGGCGAGTGCCGCGCCGAGCGCCGCGGCGAGGACCGCCGCCGCAGCCAGCGCGATGCCAGGCATGGCCCCGGCGCGCGCCCCGAGCGCACGGGCGGCCGCGGCGCCCGCGAGGCCCAAGGCGGCCGCGCCCGCCGCCGCGCCGAACCCAATCCTGCGCCCGAGGCCCCGGCGCGCGAAGGCGGCGACGCGGTCGGCTCCGAGGCCCGCGAGCAGGCAGAGGACGAAGCCCGCGCCGAGCGCGTACTTGACTGGGTAGCGAAAGAGCCGAAGCGGGAAGAGGCCCAGAAGCGCGGCGGCCGGAGGGAAGTGTCGCCCGAGCGAGAGGAGCGCGAGCCCCAGGGCGGCCAACGCCAGTGGCCAGGTCCGCCGCCGCGCGGCGCGGCCGTGCAGCGCGGCGAGCGCGAGAGCGCCGGCGATGGCGCCCTGGAAGAGCGTGAGCACGAAGCGCTGGCCGCCGGGGCCGCGCTCGGCGGGCCAGTTGGCGCCCAGCGCGACCATCGAAGCGAGGTCCGAAAGGGACGCGGACCAGCTCAGGCGCATCTCGGGGGCGAGCCCCAGGGACTCGCGCGCCAGCTCGGCCGCGGGGAGCGCCGCCAGGGCGCCGAGGAGAAAGGCCCACGAGAGGCCGAGCGCGACGGCCACGAGCGCGCGCGGCGACCGGCGGCGGGCGTCCGCTGCGAGCGCGGCGGCGGCGCAGAGGGCGGCCTGCCACAGGAGCACCTCGGGCGAGCCGCACAGCAGCGACAGGGCCGCGGGGGCCGCGAGGAGCGCGGCGCTTCGGGCCGATGGGCGCCGGGCAGCGCCGAGCGCCGCGGCGACGAGGAAGCCGGTCCAGGACGCGGCGCCGGCGACGTTCTGCTCGTAGGCGAGGACGGTGAAGCCGACGCCCAGGCCGAACAGGCCGCCGCTCAGGGCGGCCGAGAGCCTGGAGGCGCCGAGCCGGCGCGCGGCGAGCGCGGTGCCCGAGACGGCGATGGCCACGTGGGCGAGATGCGCGAGGCTGACGCCAAAGACCGGTCCGGCCAAGAGCACGGCGAGGGCGCGCAAAGGATAGAAGGCCTGCGATTGAAGGGTGGCCGCGAAGGGCTGGCCGAGCCGGGTGTAGGGGATCCAGAGCGGCAGCTCGAGGCGCGCGAGGCATTCGCGAAGGAACGCCGCGTCGGCGATGTAGAGCCGGAACACGTCGCGGCCCGCCAGCGCCTGGCCGGAGAGGAACGGGCGGTAGACCAGCCCGGCAGCGGCCAGGAGGCCGACGGTGAAAAGGAGTGTCCGACGCGTTCGCATCACCGAGTCGGCAGGACCTCCAGCCAGTATCCGTCGGGGTCGTTGATGAAGTAGATCCCCATCGCCGGATTCTCGTAGCAGATGCACTTCATCCGCGCGTGCTTGGCTTGCGCGGCGTCGTAGTCGTCCACCGTGAACGCGAGGTGGAACTCGTTGTCGCCCAGGTCGTAGGGCTCGCGGCGGTCCTTGAGCCACGTCAGCTCGAGCTTGTGCGCCGAGCGCCCGTCGCCGAGGTAGACGATGACGAAGCTCCCGCCGGGGCCGTCGATTCGGCCGGTCTCGGAGAGGCCGAGGGCGTCTCGATAGAACGCCATGCTGCGGTCGAGGTCGAGGACGTTGATGTTGTTGTGGGCGAAAGCGAATCGCATCGGCTCTCCTTCGTCGGTCGAGAAGCAAAGATCTTCGCACGAGCGGGGCCGGCGACCGCAGGGCTCGATGGGCTGTCTCTCTCGCGACGTCCAAATTCGCGCGGCGACGGGAGTCGCGCCGGCGCCCTGCTCCAGCTCCTGGCGGACCGCGGGGGACCGCGCAGTCTGCAGTCTTTTCGCGCCGCGAACGGTGCGAAACGCGGCGGCGCAGCCCGAAGATCCACGCCGAGATCGGCAGATGCCTCGTTGGCGCAGATCCTGCTGCCTCCGTGAGCACCAGGCACGGTGCTTTCGGGAGCAGGTGAGCAGATGCGCGAGCTGAGCGTCGGTGACACGGTCGACCAGTACGAGGTCACGGAGGTGCTCGCGCGGGGCGGCATGTCGTCCATCTTCAAGGCGATCGACACGGCGACAGGCGGCCCGGTCGTGCTGAAGGTGCCGCACATCCAGTACGAGAGCGACGTCGTCTTCTTCGAGCGGTTCCGCCGCGAGGAGGAGATCGCCTCGAGGCTCTCGCACCCGAACATCGTGAAGGTCTTCCGGCCGCCCGAGAAGAGCCGGATGTACATGGCGCTCGAGTACATCGAAGGGCGCCCGCTCTTCGCCGTGATGCAGGAGAAGAAGCGCCTTTCCGCCGAGGAGGCCCTGCGAATCGCTCGGCAGGTCTGCGGCGCGCTCGGGTGCATGCACGAGAGCGGCATCGTCCACCGCGACATCAAGCCCGAGAACGTGCTGCTCACGCCCGGCGGCGACGTGAAAGTCATCGACTTCGGCATCGCCACCGCGGAGGCCGCCCGAAGGCTCACCTGGGCCGGCCTCTCGCACGCGCTCGGCACGCCGGACTACATGGCCCCCGAGCAGATCCGCGGCAAGCGCGGCGACGCGCGCACCGACGTGTACGCGGTCGGAACCCTGCTCTACGAGATGCTCACCGGCTCGCTGCCGTTCGACAGCGTGAGCTCCGCGGCGCTGCTCCAGGCCAAGCTGGCGGAGCTGCCAAGGCTTCCGAGCTACCACGTCCCCAACTTCGACCCATCGCTCGAGGCCATCGTCATGAAGGCGCTGGAGCCTGCCCCGCGCGACCGCTACGCGAGCGCGGCCGAGCTCCTCCGGGACCTGGAGAATCCGTCGGCGGTGCCGCCGCGCGACCCGAGGGCCGCTCGCGCGCCGCGGCGCTCGGCCTCGCTCCTCCCGCGCTGGGCGATGGTCTCGCTCGTCATCGTCTCCGCCCTGGCCGGCCTCGGCTCGCTGGTGTGGCTCAGCCACCGGAATTCGCCGCCGGAGGCTCACGCGCGCGCGGCTCACGGCGGCTGAAGCGGCGAGCGCGCCCCGAGGGGATGGTGGGCGGGTCCCACATGGTCGCACCGGCCCCTCTACCGCACGGGGTGAGTTTCTTCACCCGGGATCGCGGAGCGCTATGATGGCCGTTCGATGCCCAAAGTGGAAATGGTTCAACGCACGACGACAGACCGTGCGCCGCGGCGAGCGAATGCGGCGCTCCTTCTGACGCTGCTGCTGATTGGCTGCGCGTGGAGCGCGGCGTCGGCGCGTGCCCGCGAGCCGAAGGGGCCGCCGCCGGAGGTCATCGCGGACGGGGAGCATTGGCGCATCGTCACCCCGCGCGGGCCCGTCCACGTCTGGCGCCCCAGGCTCTACGACCACTCGACCGCGGGCGTGGTCGTCTACGTTCACGGTTACTACACCGACGCCGACGGCGCCTGGACGGAACACCGGCTGGCGGACCAGTTCCGGCGCAGCCGCCGCAACGCCCTCTTCGTAGTTCCCGAGGCGCCGTCGTCGGCGACGCAGGCGGTGGTCTGGACGGGCCCCGAGGAGCTCTGGACGGCCATCGTCGACGGGCTCGGCATCACCGTGCCGTACGGCCCGCTGGTGATGGCCGGGCACAGCGGCGGGTTTCGCACCATCGTGGAGTGGCTGCCGAGCAACCAGGTCGACCAGGTCGTGCTGCTCGACGGCCTGTACGGCGGACAGCCCGAGCTGCTCAAGTGGATGGCCGGCCACAGCAAGTACAAGCGCCCGTACCTCGTCCTCGTCCCCTCCGGGACGACGGAGAAGGAGACGCAGAAGCTCGTGTCCGCGGTGCCGGGGGGCCGAGAGCGCGCCGCTTTGGGTGTCGGCCGGCATGGTCGGCGATATCGCGGCGAAGGTGCTGGTGCTGGGCTCGACCTCCGGCCACATGGAGGTCGTGACCGAGGGCCACGCCATCCCCGCGACCCTGAGCATCACGGCGCTTCCGGCGGTGCCCGAGTCGTAGCTCCTCGCCCCCAACCCCTCACCGCCAGCGAGGGGGTGAGGCAGGCTCACGCCCGAGCGCTTCGGGTCGCTGAGAGGACAATCCGGAGCAAGAACACGAAGACCGCCGCGCCGATGATGGCGGGGATGATCTGAATGCCGCGGACGCTGGGGCCGAAGTGGAGGATTAGCCCTCCGATCCAGGCGCCGATGAACCCGACGACCGTCGAGCCAACCCAGCCGCCCGGGACCTTGACCCCGCCGATCATCTCGCCGAGCGCGCCGGCGACGAAAGCGACAATCAGTAGAACAATGAGACCCGCGATGCTCATGAGTCTTCTCCTGGGCGCCCATGCCCTTACGAAATCTGAAGCGCGCCCCGCCGGCGGGCTCGCCCGCTCGGAGGCACTCGAGGAGAGCGAATCCGCCGGTGCTCGCGAGGGGCCTCGCCAGGCGCCCCTCCGCCCGCGGCTTCGGCGAGCGGGAACGGGAAGGTGACCCTCAGGGCCATCGGCGGCCGGGCGCTCAGAACCGAACAGCAGGGCCCGCTCGGAAAAGTTCATTTCAACTCAAATGATGGCTCGGGATGCCGCGGCCTTCGCCGAGCCGGGGGGGACAGCGGTCAAAGCTTGCCTCGCTCGGGTCTGTCGAACGATGCTTCGGTCGGGTGAGCTAAGAAAATCCATCGCCGGCCGTCCTCTGTCGCCCGCCTAGGCGGGCCGATGTCGTCATCGATATCCGAAGGAGCCTGTCCATGCGCATCGCCCTCTTGAGCTGGGAAGCCCTGCACTCCATGGCCGTGGGAGGCGTCGCGGTCCACGTCACGGAGCTCGGCGCGGCTCTGGAGCGAAAAGGGCACGAGGTCCACGTCTATACGCGCATGCGTTGGCCCGGCGACTGGACCTACGACAAGATCCACGGCGTCCATTACCACCGCGTGCCCTACCACGGGAACTCGAGCTTCATCGAAGATGTCGACAACATGTGCCGCGCCTTTGTGACCGCGGTATTCCAGACCGAGGATTACATGGGCGCCGGCTTCGACGTGGTGCATGCGCACGACTGGCTCGCCTCCAACGCCATGGTCTGGATCAAGCGAGGTCGGGGCAGAAAGGGTATTTTGACCATGCACTCCACCGAATACGGCCGGTGCGGCAACAATTTCTACGGCGGCCCGTCGCGCCGCATCATGGATCACGAGCGCGACGGGACCTTTTCGGCCGATCGCGTCATCGCGGTGTCCTGGGCGCTCAAGAACGAGGTCGGGTGGATCTACAACGTCCCCGACTGGAAAGCCTGCATGATCTACAACGGCATCTCGTATCGGGCTTTCGACGGGCAGGTCGACTCTGGCGAGGTCAAGGCGCGCTATCACATCGGCCCGGTGGACCCCACCGTGCTCTTCGTCGGGCGCATTACCTCGCAAAAGGCGCCGGATGTCTTGGTCCAGGCCATTCCCATGGTGCTCCGATATCACCCGGGCGCCAAGTTCGTGATCACTGGCGAAGGGGACATGAAGGCTCAGGTGCAGCGCATGGCGCATCAATACGGCGTGGCCCACGCCTGTCGATTTCACGGCAACCTGCCGCGCCAGCAGCTCATCGACTTGTACAAAGCGGTCGACTGCGTGTGCGTCCCCAGCCGCAACGAGCCCTTCGGCCTGGTGGTGCTCGAGGCCTGGGCCGCCGGGAAGCCGGTGGTGGCGACCCACCACGGCGGGCCCTCCGAATTCGTCTGGCACGACGTGACCGGGTACAAGATCTGGCCGAATCCGAGCTCGGTGGCGTGGGGCGTCGGCACGCTCTTCGCCAATTTCGAGCACGCCCGCTGGATGGGCCAGAACGGCCGCCGCGCGGCAGAGTCGGCCTTCTCGTGGGACACCATCGCCGACCATACGCTCGCCGTGTACGCGAGTTGCTGAGGTTCCGGCGGCGCGCCTTCCTCAGGAGACGGCCGGCCTCGCGCCAAGTCGACCCGACCCACGACGCTCTGGAGCTCCGACATCCACGTTGGCCCCAAGGGCGAGGCGCGCCGTCTCGGATCTCGCGCTCTGCGCCCTCCGCCCGGACGGTTGCCTCCAGGGCCGGCGTTCCTCGGGAGCAACCCATGGCCGTGGGTCGACCCGACCGGGACGACCCAGGTGCGGACGCTGCCGGCCAAGGCTCGCTACGACTCGGGCACGCCGGACGTCGTCCCCTGACGAGGCCTGCGGGGCTTGAAACGTCCAACCTGTTTCTCCCGTCCGGGCATCTGTCACGCCAAGGAAATTGCGCGAGCACCGGGGCCCGTAAGGTAGACTTCAATCCGGCCAGGACGAGCCTCCTTTGTCGGAGGCGCCGCGCCCCCGCGGATGTTGTTGCGTTGCGCGCCCACGTTCGCAGCTCGTTGCACGAAGGCTGTCACGGCGCGCCTGTTCCGGCAGGCCGTTCCGCGCGCGCCCCTATCGTGGAACGGCGGAACAGGGAACGGGTTGGGCGACTCGAGGTCGTTGGGCCTTGAGCTCCGGCGACGACCCGCGCGGCTTCGTGCGCGGGGCGGCGCCGGAGCCACAGGGGGTCTGGGGGATGTAAGCCCCCAGCGTCGGTCGGCCGTGACGGGGCGAGCGGACGCTATCGAGGGCTGGTGGTTGGGGGAGGCAGCGGCAGGTCGAGCTGACAATCGGACGAGGTCGCCGGATGGGCGCTCGTCGGGACCAGCGCGGCTGTGGAGGCCGCGCAAAGATTCCAGCCGGAATCACTTCGGGCGATGACACGGTCGCGCTCGAGCGAGGCGAGGGCGTCTCCGAGCTTGAGGTTGTTGAGGCGGAGCTTGTTGCGCAGGGCGACGCGGGAGAGCGGCGCCTTGGCCTCTCGGAGGGCGTGGACGATGCGATCGGCGATGGGCGGCGGCGACGCAACGCTCGCGATCGCCTCGAGGAAGGGCTCGAGATGAGGAGTGGCACCGTCTGCGCCGAGGGCGAGCTGGAGGCCAAGTGGGGAGCGGGCGGGCGACGAGCGATGCTCGAGGGTGAGCAGGAGCTTGTCTTGCTTGCGGGTCAAGTAGGCAGAGCTGTCGGCCCAGGCGTGCAGGTCGCTGGAGCCGCGCAGCGCCTGGCCGAGCTGACGGCGGCTCTTCTTGCTCATGTGGTGGACGACGACGATCCCGAGGTCGTGGGCGCGCGAGAGCGCGCGCAGCCAGCCCAGGAGTGAAGAGACGTCTGCCGCGCTGTTCTCGTCGAGGGCGTGCAGGCGCACCAGGGGGTCGAGGATGAGCAGACGTGGCTTGATCCGGGTGACCGCCTGGACGAGCAGCGCCTGATCTTCAGCGTCGTCGAGGCGCATGCTGGGCATGTCGATGAGGTGGAGGTCGAGGGCTTCCAGAGGGATGTGCCGGTGGGCGCAGAGGGAAGCCAGGCGCTCACGGACGTGCGGGAGCGAGTCCTCGGCGAGATAGGCGAGCACGGGACCAGGCTGGTCTACCGGGAAGCGCCCCAGGCAGTGGGTGCCGGAGGCGACGCTGACCGCGAGGTCAAGCGCGAGCCAGGTCTTGCCGCTCTTGGGCTGACCTCCGATGAAGCCGACAGCCAGGTGGGACCAGAGGTCGCGGACGAGCCAGGCCTTCTCGGGCAGCTGGGCGGGAAGCTCGGCGGCACGCACGACGCGCAGGTGGCGCTCGGGGCGCGCGCTCTTGGCGGGCCCTTTCACGGGTACAGCTCCTGGCGGGCCTCGGCGACGTGCTGCGCGCCGACGGCGGTCTTCTTGGAGAGGGCGGCCCGCTCGAGCGCGGTGAGCGCGAGAGCGTCGGCGGCGCGCAGATTGCCGCGGGAGAATCTCGTGGAGCGCCTCGATGGCGCCGGCGTCGAAGGGGTGCTTCTTGCAACCGGCGATGGCGCAGCGGTGCTGGACGTACTCGGTGAGCTCGTCGCGCGAGAGCAGCCGCAGACAGGCGTAGTGGTGGATGCGGCGGGCCACCGACTCCTGGTCGTCGCGGCCGAGGACGGTCTTGAGCTGGGGCTGGCCGCACAGGACCAGGCTGAGCACGAGGCGGCTGTCCATCTCGAAGTTGGTCAGGAGCCGGACCAGCGCGAAGGAGTCGCCGCGCAGGTCCTGCGCCTCATCGAGCAGGATGACGGGGCGCAGGCCTTCGCTGTGGACGGAGTGCTCGAAGCGCTCCTGGAGCGCGCGCACCAGGAAAGAATAGGCGCCCGCAGCAGATGCGCCGCAGGCGAGGGCGATCTCGCGGCAGAGGTCGCGCTTGGAGAGGTCGGTGACCTTGATGTAGCGGACCTGGTAGCGGGCCTCGGGGAGAGCGGCGGTGAGGCGGCGCAAGAGGGCGGTCTTGCCGGTGCCGGCCGGCGCGATGAGGGCGCCGCTGTGGCGGGCCTCGACGCAGCGTCTTAGGCCGTCAAAAGCCTCCTCGAAGAAGGGGAAAGCAAGGTAGTCCTGAATGCGGATTTCGCGCGTGAAAGGGGTGGCGTGAAAGCCGAAAGCGCTGCGAAGGTCAATCATGGCTCGTCTCCGTTCGTGGGGTTGCGGGTGGGGGGAAGAAAGCCGCCGTCGGGCCCCACGACGGGGCCGTGAGCGCGAGCGAAGGCGATGGAGGCGGCGGTCCTCGGGGTGCCCTCGTCATCGTCGGGCCTGGGGGCGCCGGGCGTTGCGCGGCGGGCGATCGCGTTGGCGGCGAGGTCGACCGGATGGATCTGGACGAGGTGGCTGTCGTGCGGGACGAAGAGCTCGCCGGACAGGAGATTTCGGCGAACGTTGATGGAGGTCTCGGCGTGGCCGCGGGGCACCTCGTAGTCGACGCCGTCGACGGGGATGACGTTGTCCTTGGAGACCTTGCGCACCTCGGTGACGACGAGCTTGTCGCGCAGGGCCTGCTCGCTCTCGGGGAAGCGCAGCGCTCTGGTGTCGAGGTCCCAGCGCGCCTTTGGCGTGCGCTGGTCGAGCGACTCGTGCGGCCTCAGGTTGTACTGGTGGTCGAGGAAGTGCTCGAGCCGCAGCTCGAGCGCGCCGCAGTCGTCGTCGACTTCGGCGGCGCACAGGCCGCGCAGCACCGCGGAGACGGCGGTCTGGTTGAAGCGCTCGATTTTGCCGTGTCCCTCGGGATAGGCCGCCGTGCCCAGAATGAGGTTGATGTCGATGCTCACGCAGGCGCTGAGGGTGTCTTCCGACTTGAAGCCGGGCCCGCGGTCGAGGAAGAGCGAGTCCATCAGGCCGTACTTGCAGATGACCTTGTACAAGCCGCGCAGGAAGAGCCGGGTGCTCTCGGAGGTGCCGACGACGCAGGTCAGGCCCTTGCGGCTGGCGTCGTCGAGAAAGAAGAGGGCGACGCGCTTGGTGCGGCGCGGGCCGGCGCGAAAGTGCTTGCCGTCGGCGAGCACCATCTGCATTCGGTGGGGGTAAGCGAAGCGGCGAGAGTCGATTCCGCGCTTGCCGGGAACTCGTCGGAGCGCAAGCCCCAGACGCTTGCAGGCTCGCCAGACGGTGACGCGGTCGAAGGCCTCGTCGGCGCCGACGATCTCCAGCTCGCGGGCCCTGCGCAGCAGCTCGGGGACTGAGGCGTAGCGGTCGAGCTTCTTCTCCGCGCACAGGAAGTCGAGCAGCTTCGTCGGCAGCGCCGGGTAGGTCCGCGAAGTCTGGCTGCGAGCCGTGCGCAGGCCTGACCAGCCATTGGCCGCCTTGAAGTTCGACCACCAGCGATAGAGCGACCGGGTCGTCACCGAGGCGGCCTCGCCGCTCTGGATGATGAAGTGCGTCCGCGCGGCGATCTCGGCCACCGCCTCCTCGAGCTCCTTGCCGCCGGCGAGCTTCGAGCGCAGCTCGGCAATCACCTGGCAACGCAGGAGCTCATCCGGCGAAAGCAGCAGCAGCTCGTCGGGCGCTGGCGGTTTCGGTGGGTCGGTCATCGGGGCTCCAATTTCGAGGGAGCCTTTGAAAAGCACGCCTGGAAGCCGGAGGCACGAGAGCGAATTCGTGGGTACGGCGCCCGTCGCCTAAAGGCCTACCCCGAGGGCGTTCCGCGCCCCGGGAACACGGTGCGCTGCGGGCGTCCGGGCGAGGCCCGCCAGAGATGCACCGGGCGCCACAGGCCGGCCAGGGCGCCGCAGGCGAGCACTCGTTCCAAGACGCAGCGGCCGGTCGAAGCGCGCTCCAGGGTGGCGACGAGGATGCCCCCTCGTTCCTCGAAGCCATGCGCCTGAGCGAACCGATGGGTTTCGTCGATCAGGCTCAAGCGCGGGAGGTGGAGAAGCTGCGCGAGCTTCTCACCCAACGCCACGGGGAGAGCCGGATCGAGCCCAAGCAGCGCAGCGAGCTCGTCGAGGCGACGCAGCTGCGTCGTCCAGCAGGGGCCAGGACCGTCCCGAGGCCAAGCCTTGCCACGAGCCGCATCGAGCACCGCGTTGAATCGGGTCTGCTGCCAGCCGGCGCTGGGCTCTTCGGCGGTTGACGACGCGGCATTTTCCGGCGCCGTGGTCAGCGCCTTGCCGTCGAGGCCAACCGGAGCAACGGCCTCCCGGCCGTACGGCACGTGCCCGCATGGATAGAGCGTGAACCGGCAGCTATGGGCGGCGCACGCCAGCACCACCACCGGGACGCACGGCCCCGTCTTCCGCGTCCGGCGATGGTCGAGGCGGATGCGGCACGCCGCAGCCCAGTCACTCCTCGGGCAGGCCGCCGGAATCGCCGACGGGGTCCACTCACCCGACCGGTCAGGATGATAGGCCGTCACCAAGAACGGCCGCGACGAAGATGCGGTTTCTTGACAGGGCTGGCATGATTGCATCTGCCTCCACCAAGGCAGCGCCGGAATCCGAACCTGCATGGAACGTGGCCGGCGCAGAAGCACCGAAGCCCACGGCGGAAACCGTGGGCTTCACTCTTGCGGGCCACCATCGAACACCGAAGACCCCCACTCAGCTACTTTTCGTCTCACCCTTCCCTGCCCACCGCCGGCCTACGCGACCACCTGGACCATGACAGCGCAGGTGCAACGGGACTAACGCCCTCACGCCTTTGGGCGCGCAACGCAACAGATGTCGGCCCATGGAGATGGATGGATGCGCCTGTCTAACGTCGGGTTTCTCGTGGTGGTGTCCGCGTCGTTTTCGGCGGTGGGCTGTGACTCCGGGTCAAAGAAGAATGCGGACGCCGGCACCGATGCGGGCGCGGCAGTGCTTCCCTTTCAACCCTCGAATATTGCGCTGGGGGATATCGCAGCCCAGCGCGATGGCGCCGCGGCGGAAGATGTCGCGGGCAACTGCGTGGTCGAGACGAGCACGACCTCGCCCATCCAGGATTGCTTCACGAGCCCCATTTCCATCGCCAACCAGCTCAATGGAACGCCGGTGAATCTGATCGTGGTGAATTCACTCAGGGTCGAAGCCAGCGCCGACATTCGGGTCACGGGCACGGTTCCGCTCGTGGTGGCGTCGCTCGGCGATATCGAGCTGCTCGGCGCGATCGACGGTCACTCGGAGCTCCTCGACATCGGTCCTGGCGGCGCCGCGCCGTCCTCGGCGAACAGCGCGGGCGCGGGGCCCAGCGGAGGGCTGGGCGGCTCGGACTCTGCCGCCGTCGGTGGGTCGGGGGGCTCGTACTGCGGCCTCGGGGGCAAGGGCGGCGGCCAGAGCGCCGCGGGCGCGGCGGCGGGCAGCGCCGATTCTCGTCCGCTTCGCGGCGGCTCGGCGGGTGGCGGCGGAGTGGTCTCCGGCGGCGCCGGCGGCGGCGCGATCCAGATCGCAGCCGGCGGTACGCTCACCCTGGGCGCGGAGAGCTCCATCACGGTCGGCGGCGAGGGTGGGACCTTCGGCGGGGTCTCGGCGGACCAGAACGGCGGCGGCGGCGGCAGCGGTGGAGCCATTCTTCTCGAGGCCACGAACATTTCCATCGCCGGAACCCTCGCAGCCAATGGCGGCGGCGGAGGCGGCGATTACTCAGGCACGGGCGGCAAGGACGCCACCCCGAACGCGATTCCCGCCGCGGGCGGGCCGGCAGGGAGCTCGGTAGGAGCGGGGGGCAACGGCTCCGCCGGCGCCGCCGCGGCTGGAGGCGCAGGTGCCGTGTCGGGCGAGCTGAATGCCGGAGGCGGAGGGGGCGGCGCGGGCTGGATTCGAATCAACTCGGCGAGCGGGACGGCGACGCTCGGCGGGACCGTCTCGCCGGACCTGTCGACGAGCTGCGCGTCCGTAGGAACGGTCCGCTCTATTTCCGTCGGCCCCTGATCGCCCCTGATCCCAAAGTCGCGGCTCGAGAGCCAAGGTCACGGCGCCGCGCAAGATACCGTGGCCCCTTGAGGTCTCCAAGATGAAAATCGTCTCGCGAGCCTATTCGAACGCGCGCCCCAGGCGTGTCCTCATCGCGGTTGGTCGGTGGCTCTTGGCGCTCGCGGCGGGCGCCGTCCTTCCGGGCAGCTCGATGGCGCAGAAGTATCCGTTCCCGCAGACCGGAACCTACGTTGCGGGGTACCTGCCGAGCGGCATTTCCACGAGCGACGCGAAAGCGGAATACGACTTCTGGAAGAGCGAATACTTGAAGACCGATTGCGGCGCGGGCCTCGCCCGCGTCGAGTTCAATAGCCCTACGGGCAGCACCGTGTCCGAAGGTCAGGGGTACGGGATGGTGCTCGCCGCCTACTACGGCGACCAGACGACATTCGACGGCCTGTGGGCTTTTGCCAAGAAGAATTTCAACGCGAACGGCCTCATGGGCTGGCACGTGACCTGCTCGGGTTTCACGACGAGCGACGGAGGCAGCGGTGAGGCGACCGATGGCGATACCGACATCGGATTTGGCCTGGTGGTCGCGTCCTACCAGTGGGGCGGGAGCTACAGCGCGGATGCGCAGGTGTACCTGGCGACGTTGAAGAAGCACGACTTCAACGATTGCCGGGGGCGGCATCGTCATGGCGAACGACGGCTTCAACAACGGATGCCAAAGCTCGAACACCTCGTACTGGATGCCGGGCTACTATCGGGTATTCGCCGAATTCACGGGCGACGCGTCGTGGAACACCGCGGCCGACAGCGCGATCAGCATCTGGACCAAAGCCGCGAATTCCACGACGGGCCTCGTCTCGAACGAGGTCGACGTCAACGGGGCGACCAAGAGCGCGAACGTGGACTATAACGGCTGCCGCATTCCGTGGCGCGCGGTGGTCGACTACCTCTGGAACGGAACCGCGGGCGCCAAGGCGTTTACCGACAAGATCACCGCTTGGGTCGACAGCGAGGGAGGCCCCGGGAAGCTGGGCGACGGTTACCAGACGAACGGCACTCCCATTGGAAACTGGAACGGGTCGGACTGCTTCAACGGCGGCTACGCGACCGGCGCCATGTCGGCGTCGCAAGACCGGGTCGACCGGTTCACGACACGGTAGAATCCACTCGCCTGCTTAGCGCACACACCGAACCCAGCCTGATGTTGCTGTTGCAAGGGATGAGTAGCCGCTGTCAAAATTGACCATCCAATAGCCGGTGTAACTAACGAAGGGCGTAGACGTCCAGAAATTGGAGCCCGGGGTTCCTGGGAATGCTGTCTGATCTATTGTTGGTCCCGGCGAGGCAATTTGGCGATCCACGAGTAACTCAAGCTCTAGCTTCGCGGGCAAGCGCCAGCCGGCCGAGTAGCCGCCAAGGCTCAGTGCGCTACAATAGGCACTCGCAGCTGTCCACGAATAACCTGATTGGCCATATTGCGGCGCCTGTTGCCAAAGAAGACCCGTCTTGTTGTCCTTGACCGTGCCATTCCCAAGATCAGCATACTGACCGTTCGGTGCTGCCGCCCATAAAGGCGGTGCCGTCATGCAGACAAGGTAAACAAACATCAAAGAAGCAGGCGCTTTCATTTGTCGTTCCTTCTGAGGGGCGAGATTAGTTGCGACGCTCTTGCGTGTGGCGATTCTGTTGGCTGCGATTGGCCATTGCGCCCTTGGTGGTCGCAGATTGGGGCGAGAAGAAATTCGGCGGCGCGCCGCCTACGTCCGAACCGAATTCGACGTCGTGAACGGCTTGCAGTGGTGATGCCGCGTCCACCGCCCAGCGGCGCCGATGCCACCGCCGGTTCCGCGAAATGACAAAGCAGGACGCTCGCAATCGATGAGGAATCAATGTCGGCGTGCCTGCTGCCGAAAGCTAGCCAGTCCGCAAATCGTCGAGAGAAGCCAACCAGGGCTTGGCGTGGCTCGGTGCCGTTCTCAGCGAACACACCGAACCCAGCCTGAAAGTCCTGTGGAGACGGGGCCCGAACTTCCGTCACTGAACCGTACGCCCCACGCGTAGGTCGGGCGACCTATATAGGGAGTCGATGCCCAGTAGACGTCACTCTTCGTTCCGGGGAAGGCGGTCGTGTTAATGGCGGGCCCCGAGCGCCCCGCGTCAACAATGGTAAGTAGCTCGGCCGTTGTTGGTAGACGCCATGAACCCCCAGAAAGAACTAGGCTCGCGCAGTAGGTGGCTGCCTGGGTCGAGACCAGGGCAGAATCAGAGGTCCCGCGCTGCCATACCAGGGTCGTGCTGATATCGGTGACGGTGGCGCCATCTGCATTCACCACGAGGTTCTGCGCCAAAGGCAGGGCCCAGTCGGGCCACTCCCAGTCCCAGTGACAGACGTGGCCCGCGCACTCGAATGCTTGTGCGCAGTCTAAGTCCACGGTGCACTGGGAGTTGCAGGTGGCCGTTGACGCGTTGCAAGTGTAGTTGGCGCAGTCGTTCTTCTTCGTGCTCGAGGGCATGACGCATTGACCTTCGCCGTTGCAGAAGGCGCTGTAGGTCGCATCGCCGACACATGCGGCGCCGCAGAACGAACCGCCATTTGTTTCGCAGGCACTCGTTAGCGACGCTCCGCCAATCGCAGTGAGCGTTCGCGTAGCTGCATCCGTGCTGTCGCTCGCTTTCCGGCAATTGCCTTGGCCATCGCAGCTTGTCCACCACTGAGTGGCTTGGCACTGGCCTTCGGCGCAATCGTTGCCGCTGTTGCAATAGTCGTCCTTGCTCACGGGCACGATCGCATTCGCCGAGCAGACTTGGCCGCTGGGAATAGGCACGGTGGCCTGCTGAGTCGCGCACGTGTAGCTCGTGCCGCTGCAAGAAGCGGTCGTTCTTGCAATACTGCACTTGCCGGAACAAGTGGAAACCGGACCCGCGCACTCGTGATCGAGATCAGTTCCTGCCTGTGCGATGCCGCAGTGTCCAGAGTCCGCCACAGAGGCGCTGTCGCACCGCTGGCAGACCTTGTCGTTGCACGGCGCGTCGCAACATACGCCGTCCGCACAACTGCCGCTCGCGCACTCCGAGCCGGAAGCGCAAGAGGCGCCGAGGATATTGAGCCCCGCATCCGTTGTTGTGCGACAGACCCCATCACGGCAGGTGCTCCCGGGGCAGTCGTTATCCACCTTGCACAGGCCGGGTATTGTGTCGTTGCAGGCCACAAGTGCTACCGCCCCTGCCAACAGCACGCGCCTCATCACTACCTCCCTGAATGCCCTGAATCAATAGCGTCGTGCAGCCACTCGGTTCACGGAGAACGTTACTTGAAAACCGCGCAGGCAACGATTGCGAAAGTGCCGCTTTTGTGCAAAACGCAGTGGCTGGGCAATTGAGCCCAAAGCAAAATACATGAACTATCCGGTGTTGTAAAGTGCGGAGTGACAAAGATGATGCCACGCGGCGGTCGCCCCGCGCCGCGGCGTTGTAATGTCTCGTAAGAGGTGCGCTCGGGGGGCTTGAATGGACTTGGCGCCGGCCTTGCCGCGACGGACCGCCCGGCTCCACAAATGATACGGAAGCTTGTTGTCACCGCTGAAACGGAAGGAGGTTGTCGAGGTAGGGTGAGCAGGGAGCACGTTTTCTTTCCATTGCAGCCGACCGGTGGTGGGGCGAGTTTCGAGCGAGGTGGGAGGTCCTCGGCTCGTCAAGGGGTGGATGGAGGCCAGAAGGCCAAGCGAAGGCACGAATGCATTGCGCGGGCGCTTGGGCCGAAGACCGTCGTCGCAGCATTAGGCTCAGTCTTGGGTGCGCCGAAATCCATGGCGCGAGGAGGAAGATCGCGGAAACCTCGGGTCATGGCCGACTTCCTCTGGAGCCTCGCCTTCTATCGCCGTCCAAGCGCCCTGGCGGGAGGCTCAGACTGCCCCTCTGAGCGCCCGCACCAGCTCCGCCACCGGCCCCGGCTCGCCGCCCGCGCGCTCGATGGCCCGCACGATGGCGCTGCCGACCACCACGCCATCCGCATGCGGCGCGAGCAGCCTTGCCTGCTCCGGCGTCGAGACCCCGAAGCCCACGGCGACCGGCGCCCGCGAGACCTCCCTCGCCCGCGCCAGCATCGACGGGAGCTCGGCCGGCAGCTCCGCCCGCGCGCCGGTCACGCCGGTGACGCTCACGAAGTACAGAAATCCGCGGGTGCGCTCTGCGATCCTCGCCAGTCGCTCAGGCGGCGTGGTGGGCGCCGCGAGTAGGACCAGGTCCATGCCGGCCTTCTCGAACATCGCCGAGATGGGCTCGGCCTCTTCGAGCGGCAAGTCGGGAACGATGGCGCCATCGACGCCGGCCCGCGACGCGCGCTCGGCGAATTGCTCCCAGCCTATGGCGACGATGGGATTCGCGTAGCCCATGAGCACCAGCGGAGCGGCGACGCCGGCCTGGCGCAGCCGCGCGACCGAGTCGAGCACCTTCGACAGGCTCGTCCCCGAGGCGAGCGCTCGCTGTGAGGCCGCCTGGATCACCGGTCCGTCGGCGATGGGGTCCGAGAAGGGAATGCCGAGCTCGATGACGTCCGCCCCTGCTTTCTCGATGGCCGGCACCAGCCGCTCGGTCGCCTCGAGCGACGGATTGCCCGCGCACAAATAGGCAATGAGCGCGCGGCGGCGCTCCGCCTTCGCCCGCGCAAAGGCCTTTGCGATTCGCCCTTCGCTCACGGCGTCACCCCCCGCTTCTCGAGCTCGGAGAGGGCATGGCTCAAGTCCTTGTCGCCGCGCCCCGACAGGTTGACGAGCAGGACTTTGTCCTTGCCCAGCTCCCGCGCGAGCTCGCCCGCCCGCGCCACCGCGTGCGACGACTCGAGCGCCGGCAGGATGCCCTCTTCGCGGCAGAGCATCCGGAACGCCTCCAGCGCCTCGTCGTCGGTGGCGGTGCGCACCTCGACGCGGCCGCTTTCCTTGAGCGCGGCGAGCTCCGGGCCGACGCCCGGGTAGTCGAGGCCCGCCGAGACCGAGTGCGCCTCGGCGATCTGCCCGTCCGCGTCCTGCAGCAAGAGCGTCGCGTTGCCGTGCAGGACGCCGTAGCGCCCCTCGGTCAGCGAGGCGCCGTGCTTGCCCGTGGCGAGGCCCAAGCCCCCGGCCTCCACGCCGACGAGCCGCACCTTCGCGTCGCCCAGGAACGCGGTGAAGGCGCCCATGGCGTTGGAGCCGCCGCCGATGCAGGCCAAGACGGCATCCGGCAGCCGGCCGGTCTCTTGGAGGAGCTGCGCGCGCGCCTCGTCGCCCAGCACCCGCTGGAAGTCGCGCACCAGCGCGGGGTACGGGTGCGGCCCGGCGACGGTACCGATGATGTAGTAGGTGGTTCTCACGTTCGTGACCCAGTCGCGGATGGCCTCGTTCATGGCGTCCTTGAGGGTGCGCGTGCCGCTCTCCACCGGGTGCACCGCGGCGCCGAAGAGCCGCATCCGCTGGACGTTGGGCGCCTGCCGGCGCACGTCCTCGGCGCCCATGAAGACCTCGCACGAGAGCCCCAGGCGCGCGCAGGCCACCGCCGTGGCGACGCCGTGCTGGCCGGCGCCGGTCTCGGCGATGACGCGCTTCTTGCCCATCTTCAGAGCGAGCCGCGCCTGGCCCAGCGTGTTGTTGAGCTTGTGCGCGCCGGTGTGGACCAAATCCTCGCGCTTGAGGTACACGCGCGCGCCGCCGAAGCGCCGGGTGAGGTTCGCGGCGAAGGTGACGGGCGTGGGCCGGCCGGCGAAGGCCGAGAGGTCCGCGGCGAGCTCCGCCTGGAACTGGGCGTCGCCGCGCGACGCCGCCCAGGCCTTCTCGAGCTCGTCGAGCGCGGGCATCAGGGTCTCGGGCACGAAGCGCCCGCCGAAGCGGCCGAACCGCCCCGGGTCACTCGCAGTCATTCCTCACTCCTCTCCAAGAGCCGCGGATCGCGCGGCCGAAACGAACGCGCGGATTCGCGCCGCGTCCTTGATGCCCGGCGCGCTCTCGACGCCGCTCGCCACGTCCACGCCGAAGGGCGCCACCTGGCGCACCGCGGCGGCGACGTTCTCCGGGGTCAGGCCGCCCGCCAAGATCATCGGCCGGTCGAGGACCTTGCGCGCCTCGACCGCCAGCGACCAGTCGAAGCTCTTCCCCTCGCCGCCGTAGCCCTCGACCGCCGCGTCGAGCAGGACCTTGCTCGCGGCCTCCGGCAAGGGCAGCTTGGGCAAGCTCTCGCGCGAGCTCACGCGAAAGACCTGAATCAGCTCCGCGCCGCAATCCTCGAAGGGCGTCGGGTCCTCGCCCCCGTGGAGCTGCACCGCGCGCACCCCGGAGTCGGCCACCGCGCGCGCCACGGCGTCGGGGCTCGAAAGGACGAAGAGGCCCACCGAAAGCACGCTCCGGGGCAGCCGTTTGATCAGCGCCTTCGCCTTGGCGGGCGAGAGGTAGCGCTTGCTGCCGGGCCAGAAGTTGAAGCCGATGGCGTCGGCGCCCGCCTCGATGCAGGCGTCGAGGTCCTCCTTGCGCGTCACGCCGCAGACCTTGACCCAAATGCTCACGCGGCCTCCGCCAGCGAGCGCACCAGCGCGGCCGGGTCGGCGGCTCGCATCAGGGCCTCGCCGACCAACGCCGCGCCGGCCCCGACCGCCGCGACCTCCGCGATGTCCCGCGGCGCGCGAACCCCGCTCTCGGCGACGAGGAGCCGCCCCGGCGCGGCGAGCTGCGGCGCGAGCCGCCCGAAGCGCGCCGGGTCCATCTGCAGAGATTCCAGGTCTCGCGCGTTCACGCCGACGAGCGGCGGCTCGAAGAGGGCCAGCGAGTCGAGCTCGTGCGGGTGGATCACCTCGACCAGCGCGTCCAGGCCAAGCTCCTTGGCGAACTGAGCCAGCTCCAGGAGAGCCTCAGGCTCCAGGGCGCCGGCGATGAGCAGCACCGCGTTGGCGCCGGCGTCGGCCGCCTCGGCGACCATGTACGGGTCGACGACGAAGTCCTTCCGGAGCAAGGGCAGCGCCACCGCGGCGCGCGCGGCCCGCAGGTCATCGAGAGAGCCGCCGAAGCGGCGGCCCTCGGTGAGCACGCTGATGCAGGTGGCGCCGGACAACTCGTAGAGCCGCGCCTGCGCCACGGCATCGGCGCCCGCCCGGATGTCCCCAGCGGACGGCGAGGCGCGCTTCACCTCGCAGATGAGCGGAAAGCCGCTGCGCCGCTCCCTCAGGGCGCGCAAGAACCCGCCCTCGGCGGTGGGCCGGCGCAGGACGTCGTTCAAGAGCGAAGGGCGCCCTCGTCGGCGCGCCTCGCAGTCCTCTCGCGCCGAGGCGACGAGCCCTTCGAGCACACCCGTCGGCGGCCTCCAGGTCACGACGCGCTCCGCGCCGCCTCGGCTGCGCTGGTCAACCTGACGAGCCCTTCGAGCTTCTGAAGCGCGCGCCCTTGGTCCAGGGACTCGGCGGCGAGCGCGGCGCCCTCGCGCAGGTCCTTGGCGAGCCCCGCGGCGAACAGGGCCGCGGCGCCGTTGAGCAGCACCGCGTGGCGCAAAGGGCCGTGCTCGCCCTGGAGCAGCCGGAGCAAAGCGGCGGCGTTGAAGGCGGGGTCGCCGCCGCGCAGGTCCTCGAGCTTCACCCGCGGCAGCCCCGCGTCCTCGGGGGCGAGGGTGAGCTCGCGGACGCGCCCGCCCTCGACCACGGCCGCGCGCGTCGGCCCGCAGGGCGAGACCTCGTCGAGGCCGCACTCGCCGTGAACCACCAGGGCGCGCTCGGCCGTGCCCAGCGCCGCGAGCGTGCGCGCCACCAGGCTCACCAGCGAAGGCGCGTACACGCCCAACAGCTGGCGCGGCGCCCCGGCGGGGTTCGCCAGCGGCCCCAAGATGTTGAAGAGCGAGCGGGCGCCGACCTCCCTCCGCGGGCCGATGACGTGCTTCATGACCCCGTGCAGCGCGGGCGCGAAGAGGAAGCCGATGCCCAGCTCGGCGAGGCTCGCCTCCACCACCTCGACCGGGACGTCGATCTTCACGCCGGCGGCAACCAGGACGTCGGCGCTGCCGCTGGAGGACGAGACCGAGCGGTTGCCGTGCTTGGCGACGACCGCCCCCGCGCCGGCCGCGACGAAAGCCGTGGCGGTGGAGATGTTGAACGTGTGGGCGCCGTCGCCGCCGGTGCCGCAGGTGTCGATGAGCGGGCCGCGCGCGGGCGCCTTCACCGGCGTCGCCTTGCGCCGCATCACCTCCGCCGCGCCGGCGACCTCCTCGGGGGTCTCGCCCTTCATCCGCAGGGCGATCATCAGCGCGCCGATCTGCGCGGGCGTGGCGCGGCCCGAGAAGATCTCCTCGAAGACCTCGCCGATGGCCGCGCGCGACAGGTCTGAGCGCTCGACGACCTTGGCGATGGCCTCCTTGAGCACGTCTCTGGGCGCGAGCGTCACCGCTTCCCCTCCAGGAAGTTCTTGAGGAGCTGCTTGCCCAGGGGCGTGAGCACCGACTCGGGGTGGAACTGGACGCCGGCGGTCGGGTGCTCTCTGTGGGCCACCGCCATGATCTCCCCGTCGTCCTCGGTGCGCGCGGTGACGGTGAGGCAGGCCGGCAGGCTCGCCTGCTCGATGGCGAGCGAGTGGTAGCGCCCCACTTGCATCGGCGAGGAGAGCCCGGCGAAGAGCCCGGTGCCGTCGTGGAGGATGGCCGAGGTCTTGCCGTGCATCACCTTCTTCGCGCGCACGACCTTGCCGCCGAACGCCTCGCCGATGGCCTGGTGGCCAAGGCACACGCCCAAGATGGGCAGCGTCCCCGAGAGCCTTCGCACCGCCTCGAGCGTGATGCCGGCTTCCCGGGGCGTGCAGGGCCCGGGAGAGACGACGAGCATCTCCGGCTTCTTCGCCGCGAGGCCCAGGACGTCGATGGCGTCGTTCCGGTAGACCTCCACCTCTTTGCCCAGGTCGTACAGGTACTGGACCAGGTTGTAGGTGAAGGAGTCGTAGTTATCGATGACGGCGATCATCGGCGAAGCCCCGCGGCCGGATCGTTGACGCCCAAGGCGGCGAGCGGCGCGCCCAGCTTATGCGAGGTCTCCTCGAGCTCGCGCTGCGGGTCGCTGTCGAAGACGATGCCGGCCCCGGCCTGGAGCCTCAAGGCATTGCCCGCGAGCGCGAGCGCCCGGATGTTGATGGCCAAGTCCGTGCGCCCGTCGAAGCCGATGTAGCCCGTCGCCCCGCCATACGGGCCGCGGGCCAGAGGCTCGAGCTCGTCGATGATCTGCATGGCCCTCACCTTGGGCGCCCCGGAGAGCGTCCCCGCGGGGAAGGTCGAGGCGATGGCGTCGAGGACGTCCTTATTCGCCGCGAGCTTGCCCGAGACCTGGGAGACCAGGTGCATGACGTGCGAGTAGCGCTCGATGACCTCGCGCTCTTCCACGCGGACGGTGGACGGCGCCGCCACCCGGCCCACGTCGTTGCGCCCCAGGTCGACGAGCATGACGTGCTCGGCGAGCTCCTTGGGGTCGGAGCGCAGCTCGCGCTCGAGCGCCGCGTCTTCGGCCGGGGTGGCGCCGCGGCGGCGGGTGCCCGCGATGGGCCGGACGATGACCTGGCCGTCGTGGACGCGGACCAGCACCTCGGGCGAGGCGCCGGCGAGGGCGCGCTCCCCGAAGCGCAGGAAGAAGAGGAACGGCGTGGGCGCCGAGGCGCGCAGGCCCCGGTAGAGGTCGAACGGGTCGCCGCCGTAGCGCGCGTTCAGCCTTCGCGAGAGCACCACCTGGAAGCAGTCGCCCGCGCGGATGTACTCGCGGGCCTTTCGCACCGCCTCCTTGAAGCCCTCGCCGGTCCAGGCGTCGGCGATGTCGGTGATGCGCGGCGGCTCGGCCGGCGCGGCGATGCCGCGGGCGAGCGAGGCGGCGAGCTCGTCCACCGAGGCGGCGGCGCGGTCATAGGCCGCGCGCGCGCTGGGCGCGGCTTTCAGGTCTGCGAGCGCGATGAGCTTGATGCGGTGGCTCAGGTTGTCGAAGACGATGAGCCGGTCGACGAGCATCCACTCCGCGTCGGGGAAGTCCGGGTCGGCCCCGAGCCGCTGAGGGACCGTGGGCTCGAACCACCGGACCGCGGAGTACGAGAGGTAGCCCACCAGCCCGCCCAGGAACGGCGGGAGCCCGGCCGGCTTCACCAGGCGCCGCTTGCCGAGCATGGCGCGCAGGGCGGCCGGGCCGGTGAGGTCCTTCGCCGGGGTCTCGCCCAAGAGCCGCGCCGCGGCCTCCTTGGGCTCGATGCGGACCTCACCCCCGCGCACGGAGAGCGTCGCCACCGGACGGTCGGCCAGGAACGAGTACCGGCCCCAGCGCTCGCCGCCCTCGACCGACTCGAGGAGAAACGCGCTCTCGCGCGACGGGAGCTTCAGGAACGCCGAGACCGGCGTGTCGATGTCCCCCAGCGTCTCCCGCCAGACCGGGACGAGGTCGCCTTCACGCGCGAGTCGCTCGAAGTCTTGGAAGGAGGGCTGGAGTGCAGAGCTCATTTGGATTTTGTCGCAGTCTTGGGGAGGCGCTCTCGGATCGCCTCGCCCATGGCAGTGGTGGAGAGCTTGCCGCCGAGATCGGCGGTGCGCGCGCCTTCGGTGATGGCCCGGTCCACGGCGCTCTCGATGGCGAGCGCCTCCTCGGTCAGGCCCAGCGAGTGGCGCAGCAGCATGGCGGTGGAGAGGATGGTGCCCAGAGGGTTCGCGATGCCCTTGCCGGCGATGTCCGGCGCCGAGCCGTGGATGGGCTCGTAGAGGCCGAGCTTGCCGCCGGAGAGGGACGCCGAGGGGAGCATGCCGAGCGAGCCCGTGAGCACCGCGGCCTCGTCGGTGAGGATGTCGCCGAACATGTTCTCGGTGACGATCACGTCGAAGGACTTGGCCGAGGTGATGAGCCGCATGGCGGTGGAGTCGACGAGCTGGTGGTCGAGCGCGACGTCGGGGTAGTCCTTGGCGATCTCCATGGCGATGCGTCGCCACAACCGCGAGCTCTCGAGGACGTTCGCCTTGTCCACCGAGGTGAGCTTCTTCTTGCGCGAGCGGGCGAGCTCGAAGCCGAGCTTCACCACCCGGTGGATCTCCTCCGCCGTGTAGGCCAGGGTGTCGACCGCGCGGTTCTCCTCGCAGAAGCGCGGCTTGCCGAAGTAGAGGCCGCCTGTCAGCTCGCGGATGAAGAGCACGTCGACGCCTTCGACCTTCTCGAGCTTGAGCGGGCTCGCAGAGGCCAGCGCCGGGTGCACGCGCACCGGCCTGAGGTTCGCGAAGAGCCCCAGCGCCTGGCGGATGGCCAACAGGCCCTGCTCCGGCCGGACCTTCGCCTTCGGGTCGTCCCACTTCGGGCCGCCGACGGCTCCCAGGAGCACCGCGTCGCAGCCCTTGCACGCGGCGACGGTCGCCTCGGGGAGCGCGGTGCCGGTCTGGTCGATGGCGATGCCGCCGATGAGGTGCTCCTCGAAGCTCAGCTCGTGGCCGTAAGCGGAGGCCACGGCCTCCAGGACCTTTCGGCCTTCGCGGACGATCTCCACGCCGATGCCGTCGCCGGGGAGCAGGACAATGCGGGCCTTCATGATGTCTCCTGTGCAGCCGCCGGGCGGTTGGCCGCGGCAGGGGGTTGAGTGTCGGCGGGGATCGCCGTGGAATTCTTGTAGATGAGTCCGTATTCGATGCCGTCGGCGAGCGCGTGCCAGGAGGCCTCGATGATGTTCGGCGAGGCGCCCACGGTCGTCCAGGTCTTGTGCCCGTCGGAGGAGTCGATGAGCACGCGGGTGGTGGCGCGCGTCGCGCTGTCGCCGTCGAGGATGCGGACCTTGTAGTCGACGAGGTGGATGCCGGCGACGGCGGGGTAGAACGGCAACAGCGCCTTGCGCAGGGCGGCGTCGAGCGCGCTCACCGGGCCGTTGCCCTCGGCGGCGGTGTGGGCCAGGTGCCCGCCGATTTTGATCTTGATGACCGCCTCGGCGTTGGTCTCGCCGGTGCCGCGCTGGCTGACGGTCACTTTGTAGTCCAGAAGGTCGAACGGGGCCTTGTGGTCGGGGGCCTTGCGCTTGAGCATCAGCGCCACCGTGCCGTCGGCGACCTCGAAGCTGAAGCCGCGGGACTCGGCTTCCTTGATGCGCTCGAGCAGCTCCTTCTCGCCACCCTCCGAGAGCGACAGGCCGAGCTCCTCGGCGCGCGAGAGCAGGTTGCTCTTGCCGGAGAGCTCGCTGACCACCACCCGCGCCTCGTTGCCGACGAGCGCCGGGTCGACGTGCTGGTAGGAGGCGGCGTTGCGCCGCTGGGCCGAGACGTGGATGCCGCCCTTGTGCGCGAAGGCGCTGCGGCCGACGTACGCCTGGTGCTCGTCGGGGGACAGGTTCGCCACCTCGGCGACGAAATGCGCGAGCTCGTAGATTTCGCGCAGCGCGCCCTGGGGCAGGCACGAGAGGCCCATCTTCAGCTCGAGGTCGGGCGCGATGGCGCAGAGGTTCGCGTTGCCGCAGCGCTCGCCGTAGCCGTTGACGGTGCCCTGCACGTGGCGGGCGCCAGCGCGCACCGCGGCGATGGAATTGGCGACCGCGAGGCCGCCGTCGTCGTGCGCGTGGATGCCGAGCGGCGAGGCGAGCGCCTGCTTCACGCGGCCCACCGCCTCCTCGATCTGCCAGGGAAGCGAGCCGCCGTTGGTGTCGCAGAGCGCGAGGACTTCGGCGCCGCCGCGCTCGGCCGCGCGGAGCGTCTCCAAGGCGTAGGCCGCATCGTCGCGGAAGCCGTCGAAGAAGTGCTCGGCGTCGTAGATGACGCGCCGGCCGCTCTTCTTGAGGAAGGCGACGCTCTCCTCGATCATCCGGAGGTTCTCGTCGAAGCTGACGCGCAGGTTCTCGACGTGGAGCTTCCAGCTCTTGCCGAAAATGGTGCAGACCGGCGCCGCCGACTCGATGAGGGCCACCAGGTTCGGGTCCTCGTGGGCCGCGATGCCCGCCCGGCGCGTCGACCCGAAGGCGGCGAGCAACGAGCGCTTGAAGTCGACCTCCTTGGCCCGCTGGAAGAACTCGACGTCCTTCGGGTTCGAGCCCGGCCAGCCGCCCTCGATGAAGGCGATGCCGAAGGCGTCCAGGCTCTTGGCGATGCGCAGCTTGTCCTCGCACGAGAGCGAGAGGCCCTCGCGCTGGGTGCCGTCGCGCAGCGTGGTGTCGTAGAGGTCGACGGCGCTGCGGCCGGCCGTCGGGGTTTTTGCGTCAGACGGATCGGGACTCATAGGAAGCGATCTTTTCTTCGAGGGAGAGCAGGTAGCCGAGCTCGTCGAGGCCGTTCAAGAGACAGTGCCGGGAGAAGCTGTCGATGGGGAAGGTGGCTCGCGTGCCGTCGGGCAGGAGCACCGCCTGGGCGGCGAGGTCGATGGTCAGCTCCATGTCGCGGTTCGCCGCGCGCAGCGCGAAGAGCTTTTCCAGGATGGACGGGTCCACGGCCACCGGCAAAAGCCCGTTCTTCAGGGCGTTGGTCCTGAAGATGTCGGCGAAGGACGAGGAGATCACCGCGGAGAAGCCGCCGGCGGCGATGGCCCAGACCGCATGCTCGCGCGACGAGCCGCAGCCGAAGTTGTCGCCGGCGAGGAGGATCTGCGCGCCCGCGGCGCCCGGCAAGTTGAGGGCGAAGCCCGCGATGGGCGCGCCGTCGGGCCCGAAGCGCCAGTCGGCGAAGAGCGCCTTGGCCAGGCCCTCTTTGTCGATGGTCTTCAGGAAGCGGGCGGGGATGATCTGGTCGGTGTCGACGTCGCGAATCTTGAGGGGTACGACGCGAGAGATCAGGCGGGTGAAGGCGGCCAAGAGGTGCTCCTTCGAGCGGAGAGCGGTCAATGAATAGCAGGACTCTTCGGCTTGTGACTATGGAGTCGGGTTCCGCTTGGGCCACTGCCGGGTTCGCTCGGAGCGCCTCCGCACCCGTGACTCGAAACCGTGTTTCGTCCCCGTCCCCGTTCCCGTCCCCGCGAACGAACCCGACCCCGAACGCGAACCCGGTTTCTTGCCCGCATCACCTCGGCGTCTCAATTTCAACTCCCGGCAGGCTACAGCAACGTCCTCGGGTCGGTGACCCGCCCCGTCACAGCCGCAGCGGCGGCGGTCAACGGGCTCGCGAGCAACGTGCGGCTGCCCTTGCCCTGCCGCCCCTCGAAGTTCCGGTTGCTGGTGCTCACCGCGACCTGGCCCGGCGAGAGCTGGTCGCCGTTCATGGCGATGCACATGGAGCAGCCCGGCTCGCGCCACTCGGCGCCGGCGGCGAGGAAGACCTGGTCCAAGCCCTCGGCCTTGGCCGCGCGCTGCACCGCCGCCGAGCCGGGGACCACCAGCGCCCGCATGCCTGAGGCGACCTTGCGCCCGCGGAAGATGCGCGCGGCCTCGCGCAGGTCGGCCAGGCGCCCGTTGGTGCAGGAGCCGATGAACACCGTGTCCACCGGGTGGCCGAGCAGCGGCTGGCCCGCAGTGAGGCCCATGTAGGCGAGCGCCTTGTCGTGCGCCTCGCGCGCGCGCTCGTCGCGGAGCTCGGCGCGCGTGGGGATGGCGCGGGTGATGGGGATGCCCATGCCCGGGTTCGTGCCGAAGGTGATCATCGGCTCGATGGCCGCGGCGTCCAGCGAGACCGAGGCGTCGAAGGTGGCGCCCGGGTCGGTGGGGAGCAGCTTCCAACGCGCGAGCGCCTTCTCCCAGTCGGCGCCCTTCGGGGAGCGCTCGCGCCCGGCGAGGTACTGGAAGGTGGTGTCGTCGGGGGCGATCATCCCGGCGCGGGCGCCGGCCTCGATGGACATGTTGCAGACCGTCATCCGGCTCTCCATGTCCAGCGCGCGGATGGCGGAGCCGGTGTACTCGAGGACATGCCCCGTGGCGCCGCCGACGCCGATCTTGGCGATGAGCGCCAGGATCACGTCCTTGCCGCTGACGCCAGGCCCGAGCTTGCCGTCGACCTGCACCTCCAGCGTCTTCGCCTTGCGCTGCAGCAGGCACTGCGTGGCGAGCACGTGCCCGACCTCGGAGGTGCCGATGCCGAAGGCGAGCGCGCCGAACGCGCCATGGGTGGCGGTGTGGCTGTCGCCGCAGACGACCGTCATGCCGGGCTGGGTGAGCCCGAGCTCGGGCCCGACCACGTGAACGACGCCGGTGCGGTCGGAGCCGCGGCCGAACAGCTCCACTCCGGCCGCGGCGCAGTTCGACTCGAGCTGGTCGAGCTGCGCGGCGGCCTGCGCGTCGACCGGCGGGGCGCCGGCCAGGGTGGGCACCGAGTGGTCCATGGTCGCCACAGTGCGGTCTTGGCGGCGGACCCTGAGCTGGCGCTCGCGCAGCTCGGCGAACGCCTGGGGCGAGGTCACCTCGTGCACGAGGTGCAGGTCGATGTAGAGCACCGCGGGCTTCTCGGGCTCTTGGGCGACGACGTGGGCGTCCCAGACTTTTTCAAAGAGCGTTTTTGGAGCGAGATGGGGCGTCTGCGGCACTGGGAGTTACCTCGGGGCGGCGGCGGCGCGCGCCGCCTCGTCGAAGGCCGGGGGCGCGGCCGGAGTGGCCTGGGCGCCCTGGGCGGTGAGCAGCTTGTTCATGGCGGCGAGGTACGCCTTGGCGGCGGCGACCAGGATGTCGGTGTCGGCGCCGTGGCCCTGGAAGACGCGCCGGGCGTGACCGCCCTGCGGGTTCTCCACCCCGTCGCCTTCCCCCGTCACCCGCACGCTCACCTCGCCCAGGGCGTCGATGCCGGCGGTGATGGAGTTGACCGCGAACTCCTCCAGGTGGTGGGGCGCGGCGATGACCTCGCCGATGGCCTTGTAGATGGCGTGCACCGGCCCGGTGCCGACCGCGGCCTGAGTGTAGATGGCGGCGTCGGGCCCCTTGAGGCGCACGGTGGCGGTGGGCATGCCCTGGGTGCCGCAGCCGACCTGCAGGCCCTCGAGGGTGAAGAGCTCCGGGGCCTTGCCGATCTCGTCCTCGACCAGCGCCTCCAGGTCGGCGGTGGTGATCTCCTTCTTCTTGTCGCACAGAGCCTTGAAGCGCTCGAAGGCGCGCTCCATCTGCTCCGGGTCGAGGCCGTAGCCCAGCTCGCGCAGGCGCATGCCCAGCGCGTTGCGGCCGGAGTGCTTGCCCAGGACGAGGCGGGTGGCGGAGACGCCCACGTCCTCGGGGCGCATGATCTCGTACGTCTCCTGGTGCTTGATCATGCCGTCCTGGTGGATGCCGGACTCGTGCGCGAAGGCGTTGGCGCCCACCACCGCCTTGTTCGGCTGGATGACGATGCCGGTGCGGTTGCTGACCAGGCGGCTCACCCGGGAGATTTGCGGGGTGTCGATGAAGTGGCCGAGCCCGAAGGAGGAGGCGCGGGTCTTGAGCGCCATGGCCACTTCTTCGAGCGCGGTGTTGCCGGCGCGCTCGCCGATGCCGTTGATGGTGACCTCCGCCTGCCGGGCGCCCGCCTTCAGGCCGGCCAAGGTGTTGGCGGTCGCCATCCCCAGGTCGTTGTGGCAGTGGATGGAGATGACCGCCTTCTCGATGCCCGGGACGTTCGCCTTGATGCCGGCGATGAGCTGGCCGAACTCGTCGGGCAGTGCGTAGCCGACGGTGTCGGGGATGTTGAGCGTGGTGGCGCCGGCCTTGATGACGGCCTCGAGCACCCGGTAGAGGAACTGGGGCTCGGAGCGGCCCGCGTCCTCGGGGCTGAACTCCACGTCGGCGCACAGACTCTTGGCGTAGGCGACCATCGTCGCGGCCTTCTCGAGCACCTGGTCGGGCTTGAGCCTGAGCTTGTGCTCCATGTGAATGGGCGACGTGGCGAGGAAGGTGTGGATGCGCGGGTGCTTGGCCGGTTGGACGGCCTCCCAGGCCTTGTCGATGTCGGGCTTCGTGGCGCGGGCGAGGCCGCAGATGATGGGCGGCTCGGGGGAGAGGCGCTTCTCCGGCCGCTCGTGGCCGATCTCCTCGGCGATGAGCTTGACCGCCGCGAGGTCGTCCGGGGAGGCCGCGGGAAAGCCCGCTTCGATGGCGTCCACGCCGAGGCGCGAGAGGGCGCGGGCGACCTCGATCTTTTCGTGAGAGGTGAGCGTGGCTCCCGGCGACTGCTCGCCGTCGCGCAGCGTGGTGTCGAAGATGATGACGCGACCGGCCTCAACCCCTGGGCGATTATTCATGTGACCGACGACGCCTCCTTTTGGGCAGCAGTTCCCGGCCAAACCCGCGCCGGCCGGTGACAGCTTCGGCGATTTCTGCGGCCTTGACGTTTCGTGCGCCTCGGGCGCGACCGCCCGGCCCAGCGCTCGCCTGCCCGCGAGCGCCGACAGCCGTGGACTCGAATGCCCCGGCGCATCCGTTCGTCTCGTCGCGACGACGAAGGGAGTCGCCTGCCCTGCTCAGCGACGGCGGAGGGAGGGTGGGGCGGGAGACGTAGGTTAGTCGCCTCCTCCGGCCCGATGCAACCTCGTTCATGGCGCCGTTCTCCCGAACGGGGCGCACGGCATTTGGGCGTGCCGCGGCAGCACAGTCTGCGCGCGCCTTCATTGCTCGAATGACGCGGGACGCCGCGAGGCTCCGGAGCGGTGCGCGCCCGGCGAATGCCCGGTGTCGAGCAGACGGCAAGGTGAGGCAGGCGACGATGCAGCCGCGGCCCCGGGGAAGCGGCAAGATGAGCCCATTCGTACTTGTTTCAACTTATCCGCACCAGGAGATCTGCTCATGGCAGCCCCGACCGTCGCCGAGCTCAAGCCGCCGCTTCGTCTGCTGTTGGGCCCCGGCCCGAGCCCCGTCCACCCGCGGGTCCTCAGCGCGATGGCCACCCCGCCCATCGGCCACCTCGACCCCGCATTCCTGGCCATCAT
This sequence comes from uncultured delta proteobacterium, assembly GCA_963772225.1. Lineage (GTDB taxonomy): Bacteria > Myxococcota > Myxococcia > Myxococcales > UBA5297 > CAVYWD01. The sequence continues at coordinate 544,648 of CAVYWD010000005.1, forward strand.
GACCGAGGTGCAGGGGCAGCTCCGGGCGGTGTTCGAGACCGAGAACCCGTTCACCATCGCCCTCTCCGGGACGGGCTCGGCGGGGATGGAGGCGGCGCTCGTCAACATCCTCGAGCCGGGCGACACGGCGGTGGTCGGGGTGGCGGGCGTCTTCGGCGGGCGGATGGCGGAGATCGTCGGGCGGTGTGGCGCGAAGCTCGTCTCGGTGGAGGCGCCTTGGGGGGAGGCGATTGCGCTCGAGGCGATCGAGAAGGCGCTGAAGGAGAACGAGAAGGTGAAGGCGGTGGCCCTGGTCCACGCCGAGACGTCGACCGGCGCCCAGCAGCCGCTCGACGGGTTGTCGCAGCTCTGCCACGACCACGGGGCGCTTCTGGTGGTCGACGCGGTGACCTCTCTCGGCGGCATCGCCGTGGGCGTGGACCGGAACGGCATCGACGTCTGCTACTCCGGGACGCAGAAGTGCCTGTCGTGCCCGCCGGGGCTCGCGCCGCTGACGCTGTCGCCGCGCGCGCTGGAGGTCGTGAAGGGGCGGAAGACCCGGGTGCAGAGCTGGTATCTGGATTTGTCGCTGATCGCCGACTATTGGGCCGAGGGGAAGCGCACTTATCATCACACCGCGCCCATTAACATGGTTTATGGGCTGCGGGAGGCGCTGCGGCTGGTGCTGGAGGAGGGGCTGGAACCGAGGTTTCTGAGGCATCGGCGGCATTCGGCGGCGCTCGTGGCAGGGCTCGCCGAGCTGGGGTGCACGCCACTGGCGGCACAGGGGCGGCGGTTGACCTCGTTGAATTGCGTGAAGGTCCCCGAAGGGGTCGACGAGGCGGTGGTTCGCAAGGCGCTGCTTTCGGAATACGACATGGAGATAGGCGGGGGCCTGGGGCCTTTGGCCGGGAAGGTCTGGCGCATCGGGCTCATGGGCGAGGGGGCGACGCGGGGGAATGTGCTGACCGTGCTCGGCGGGCTCGAGCGGCAGCTCGCCAAGGCGGGAAAGAGCGTGAAGCCCGGGACCGCGGTCGCGGCGGCGATGCAGAGCTATTAGTCGGCTTCGCCGCACGGGGGCTTTGCCTTGGCGGCGGAGCGATCGAAAAGCAAAGGGCGCCTATTGAACGGCGGAGGAGCGATCTCGCTCGGGGCTCACGTCGAACCGAGCGCGCAAGCGAAAAGGAGGCAGCGCCGCGGGCGCGCCGTTAGTTTCAAGGTCGCTGCTTTCCGGATCGATCAATTCCAATCTATTCACAAAAGGGGTGCGTCGTGGCTTACCGCAAGCTCTTCTTGTCGCCGGTTGCGGTCTGCGCCTTCCTCTGTGCTGCCGGTGCTCAGGCGCAGGCTCAGGGACGCGCCGCTCCATCCGGCGCCCGCTCGGAGTGCCAAGGCCTGCCCGGCCATGCCCAGCTCAAGGCCGCGCTCGACGTTGCGGTTCAAGCCGAAACCAGCGGGCTCAACAACCATATGTGGGCGACGATCGTCAATCGAGACGGGGTGGTTTGCGCCGTCGCCTTCTCCGGAGCCGACCGAGGCGCTCAGTGGCCCGGCAGCCGAGTCATCTCCGCGCAAAAAGCCAACACCGCAAACTCCTTCAGCCTCGACGCGAGCTCGGCGAGCAATGGCTCTGGCCAGCCGAAGGGGCTCGCGCTCTCCACGGCGAACCTCTATTCGGCCGTGCAGCCCGGAGGAAGCCTGTTCGGGCTGCAGCACAGCAATCCGGTTAACGTGGACGCGGCTTACGAGGAGCCTTCCTCGGCCTACGGCACCCCGGCCGATCCACTGGTCGGAAAGAAGGTCGGCGGGGTGAACGTGTTTGGCGGCGGGCTGGCGCTCTTCGACGCCCAGCGGAAGATCCTTGGGGCGCTGGGCTTGAGCGGCGATACGTCCTGCGCGGATCACGACATCGCCTGGCGGGTTCGCCACGCGCTCGGGTTGGACAACCTCGCGGGCGTCGGCGGGGTCAGCGGCGATGCCGAGCGACCGGACAACATCGTCTTCGACATCGCGCCCAATCCGAGCGGGGGGACGGGCGTGAGCGCGGGAGGCTTCGGGCATCCGACGTGTCTGAACACGGGAGACCCGAAGGTGCTGCCCGCGGTGAAGTGAGGGGCGGCGTTCGAGCGGCGCGAGAATGAGTGAAAGCCTCGGGCTGCTCGAGCTCTGTGGCGACGGACGGTGGGTCGTTCGTTCCGGCGAGGGAAGCGACCGTCGGGACGTGCTTCGCCTCGGGGCGGGCGGGGAACAACCACGGAATTTGAGATCGTCACATGCCGATGTGGAGTAACCAGTAGATGAAGTGCTGGCCGTTGCCCTCACTTCGAGGCCCACAAGAGCCGTCACTCCAACAGCCCAATCGAATCCTCCCTTGTGAGCGCCGCCGCCCTGTCCGCCCCGGCGAGCGCGCGCTTCTCCCCGCCCCGTGGACCGCGCGCCTCGCCTCCGGGGTGAACAAAGCGTCGCGGCCTTGGGCGCGGGGACAGCCCCTCAGGCGCCTTTCCACGGATCGCCCGGAAGGCGCCCGACCAGCTCGCGCCAGACGAGCTCGAGGGCCTTGTCGAAGCTCCAGCTCTGACCGCTCGCGAGGAGCGGCGTGATGTCGGCGGTGAAGACCGCGTCGGCCTTCTTGGCGGCGAGGTTCTGCTCGAACATCGCGCGCGTGATGCGCGCACCATCTTCCTGCATGTAGCGCGCGAAGACCTTGACGATGCGCTCGGGGGAGACACCCCCGCGTTGCAGCGCGAGCCCGAGATCGAAGAGGTCTCGCCCCTTCTTCCTCTGGAAGAGGGCCCGGAGCTTCGTGCCGAGCAGCTCGTCCAGCTCGTAGGTCTGAAGGTCGGCCGCGCCCGTGAACCATCTTGAGCTGACCTCGAAGCGATGAGGCTTCAGGCCGAGGACGGCGAAGTGCTCGCGCGAATTGATCTCCACCTTGAGCTTCAACCGGACCGGCGGTAGGTTCTCGGAGTTGAAGCGGTAATTCAGCGTGACGCGCCCCTCGGACTGCTTCCACTGCGGCTTGCCGAGCCAGCCGTCCAGCGCCTCGTGGATCACGTTGAGCGCCGGACCGATTCCACCAGGCTCGGTCTGCACGAGATCGATGTCCTCCGAGTACCGGGCTGCGGGGCGGAAGTGCAGCTTGTAGAGCGCGGTCCCGCCGCGGAACGCGAGGGCCTTCGCGATCGTTGGGCGCGAGAAGAGCTCGACGAGTGCACGAGAGATGACGAGGTCCTGCTCCACCTGCCGATCCGCGACCCACGGGGCATGGGCGCGCCACTCAGTGATGAAGTCCTTCGGGATCACTGGTCCGCCTCCACGCTCGAGTTGACCGCCAGCTTCCATCGCGCGAGGCGCTCGGCGCCCGCCTTCGGCCTGGAACGGACGAGCGGAGCGAAGACGTGTGCGAGCTCCTTCACGACCGGCGCGAGGCTGTCTCCAAGCTCGTGGTGTTCGGTGAGGTCCAGGAGATAGCCGAGGCGCTGGGCCCACGAGATGGGGCCGAGCCGAGCGGCAGCAGCCAGCTTCGCGGCATCGAGCGCCTCGACCAGCTCGGCGAGAACGGAGGCGACGTTGTCGAGACCGCCGCACTGGTCGGCGTAGCCCACCAACTCGAGCGCGGTCGCCTCCGGCGAGGCGACACGCAGCCCACCGCGCGCGGTGTTCTTCTCGACGACGGGCATCTGCTCCAGGTCCTTCCGAGCCATGAACTGCACGCGCACCTCGCCGCACTCAAGGGGCCTGCGGTTCATTTTCACCATGACCTGGAAGGCCTGGGGCCGTTGGTGAGCAGCGCCGTGCAGCTCGGCTGCGCTGAGCAGAGCGACGTAGTAGGGCTCGCGGAGGTGCTTCATCAGCTGCGGAACGAACTGCTCGGCGGGCAGGCAGCCGAGGCGGCGGTACTCCGGGGGCACAACGACATAGAAGCCCTTGTGCGGGTCGGCGACCTCGCCCTTCGCCTTGAGCCGACGGAGCGCTGCTCGCACAGTCGGGATCGAGCCGCCCAGCGCCGCAACGGCCTCGTCCGTGGTGAAGTGGTGTCGACCGCGCGCGGCCAGGTCGTCGATGTAGCGAGCAGCACTTCCCATGGTTGGACTCGTTACATGCAGAAAGTAATGCTAGTCGTCGCTTTCTGCAAGTTGCGGCTCGACAACCGGAGTCGATGACGACGCAAAGCGACGAATCGAGTCGCTTCATGGTGCAACGGATCCGGCCCCGTCACCCTATGACGCGCACGCCGATCGTGCCGGCTCTCGGCTTGTCGGCCTGCCCCTCCCGCTGACACGCGAGCGCGCGCCCAGAAATTGTCGGCGTGGCCTGCGATCGCCCAGGAGGCATCCATCAACCCGATGGGCCCTCGGCCAACGCGGCGCGGACGCTCTGCTCCAAGGTTCTCCATTGACCCGAATGCCCGCCCTTCGCTCTCTATGGGCACGAGGAGTTGCATGGCTCGCCGGGCCCGAAGAAGGCCTCCGGTCGAGTGCGCATGTCCGGAGCATCGGACTGCGCGACGGGCGTCGCCTCGCCTCTGGAGAGATGGCATGTCGTCAAATTCCCCTCACCTCGGCGTCGTTTGGCTCCTCGCGGCCGTCGCCGCGGGCGCTGCGTGCTCTGTCGGCTCGGGCTCCGGAGCGCAGCCGGGCGCGTCGGCCGACGCGGCCGAGTTGGCCGACGCGGTCGAGTTGGCCGACGCGGGCGAGTTGGCGAACGCCGATGCTTCACCGTCGTCGGGCAGCGACGCGGGCAACATCCAGGCGACCACCGAGGTCTGCGACGGCATCGACAACGACGGCGACGGGATCATCGACAACGTCGACCTGAACCACGACGGCATCTGCGATTGCTTGAACATCGCGACGCTCGGCTACCCGGGAAGTTGGGGCCAGGGAGACGTCTTCAATGACTGGCTCGCGGGCCGGACGAGCAGCAGCGGCGGCGTCGTCGCGCTCGCCTCCCAGACGCTGACCGCGCAAGCTCTAGCCCCCTTCCAGGTCCTCGTGGTTCAGGACGTTCGATCGGGCTCCGGCTCCGAGGGTATCGGCAATGGCATCGGGCGGTCATATTCCGACGCCGAGGTCGAGGCGCTCTCGAATTGGGTGAAAGCGGGCGGCGGGGTGATGACGCTGATCGGGTACGCGGATGCCTCCGAGCGGGAGAACGTCAACAAGCTGCTCGCTCCCTTCGGCCTGAGCTACGACTCGGCGGGGATTTACGGGACCGGAACCGATTCCACCGTCCCAATCACCCACTGGGCGCAGCACCCCATCTCCGACGGGGTCCAGCAAGTGGGAGTCAACGGCGGCTATCCCGTGAGCGGGGGCACGCTGCTCGCCTGGGAGTCGCAGCCGGGCAACTGGGACCTGGGGCGGGTCGTCGAATATGGCTCGGGCCACGTCTTCGCCTGGGGCGACGAGTGGATCACCTACAACTCCGAATGGAAGAGCCACCCGGACTACCAGATTCGAGCGATTCTGGGTGAACGCCATCAAATGGCTGACGGTCTCCGGCGTCTGCCAGGTCCCGACGGGCCCGAACTGACGAGTGCCGCCCTCGCGCGGCGAGGCGCTTCGAGCTCGCTCTCGCGCGTCGGGGGAGCAAGCTTCAGGGAATTGACCTCACCCTCCCAGGCGGCTCCCGAAGCGTTGGGTCGCGCAAAGGGGCGGGAGACGGTCGATAGGAACCACCGCAATCAGACGGGGTGGAACGAAAGGGCAAGCGGCGGACGGTCACCGGCCAGTAGCCTCGCCGTCCCGCGGCGGTCACTCCAATAGCCCGATCGAATCCTCCCGCGTGAGCGCCGCCGCCCGGTCCGCCCCGGAGAGCGCCGCCTCGGCGAGCGCGCGCTTCTCGCCCTGCAGCGCCAGGATCCGCTCCTCTACCGTGCCCATGGCGACCAGCCTATGCACGAAGACCGGCCGCTCCTGCCCGATGCGGTGGGCGCGGTCCGCGGCCTGGTCCTCGACCGCCGGGTTCCACCACGGGTCCACGAGGAACACGTGGTCCGCGGCGGTGAGGTTGAGCCCCGCGCCGCCGGCCTTGAGGGAGATGAGCATCACCGGCGGCCCGTTCTCGTCCTGGAAGGAGGCCACCACTCCCGCCCGGTCGCGCGTGGATCCGTCCAGGCGCGCGAAGGAGAGCCCCGCGCTCTTCAGCCGCGGCTCGATGCGGTCCAGGAGCGAGGTCCACTGCGAGAAGACCAGCGCCTTGTGCCCGTCCGCCGCGGCCTCCTCCAAATTCTCGACGAGCATCTCCACCTTCGACGACGTCTCGGCGCTCTGCCCGGGCACGAGCCCCACGTGGCAGCAGGCCTGCCGCAGCCGCAGGAGCGCCTCCAACGCCAGGAGGACCGACCCGCCGCCGCGGAGCCGCTCGACGACCTCCTCGCGCGTCGCCGCTCGGATGGCCTCGTACACCGACCGCTCTTCCTCCGAGAGCTCGCAGTGCTCCACCACCTCGGTGCGCGGCGGGAGCTCGGGCGCCACGTCCTTTTTCAGCCGCCGCAGCACGAAGGGCCTCAAGCGCTCGCGCAGCCGCGCCGCCGACCCGGGCACGCCCTGGCCGATGGGCTTGGCGTAGCGATCCTCGAAGTCGGACCGGCCGCCCAACAGACCCGGGTTCAGGAAGTGCACCTGGCTCCAGAGCTCGTCCAGCCGGTTCTCCACCGGCGTGCCGGTCAGCGCGACGCGCCAGCGCGCCCTCAGCCGGTATGCCGCCCTGGCCACCTGGCTGTCGGGGTTTTTGATCGCCTGCGCCTCGTCGAGCGCCACCGCGTTCCAGGAGACCGCCGCCAGCGCCTCCAGGTCCAACCGCAAGAGCGCGTAGCTGGTGATGGTCAGGTCGGCGTTCGGATCCAGCGCGCGTTCGGGCCCGTGGTAGAGCGAGACCTTGAGGCTCGGGCGAAAGCGCGCGGACTCCGCCGCCCAGTTGTGCACCACGCTCGTCGGCGCCACCACCAGCGAGGGGCCCTCGAGCGCGCAGAGCGCCTGGAGCGTCTTGCCCAGGCCCATGTCGTCGGCGAGCAGCGCGCCCAGGCCCGCACGGCGCAGGAACGAGAGCCACGCCACGCCTTGCGCCTGATAGGTCCGCAGCGCCGCCGAAAGGTCCGCCGGCAGGGCGGGCGGCGGCAGCTTGTCGAATTCCTCCAAGAGCGGCTTGAGCGCCGCGAACGCGGGCGGCGGCGGCTGCTCGAGCGCCTCGCACAGCCGGGCCAGGTCGGGCAGGGCGCTCGCGGGGAGCTCGCCCCGCGCCTCCTTCGCCGCGAGCAGGTCGGCGATGCGGTCGCCGAAACGCGCGAGCCAGTCCCGCGGCAGCGGCGCGAAGCCGCCCTCGAGGAGCGGCGCCAGGCTCGACCCGGCCCGGAAGGCGCGCAGCACCGCCGCGGGGTCCGCGGTCCTCGACGCCTTCTTCCCTCCGCGCTCGTCGGGGGACTCGAACGTCAGGTCGAAGCCCGCGCCCTGGACTGAGAGCTTGGGCACGAGCGCCGGCGCCACGAAGAAGCTCTGGTGGGCGTCGCCGCGGACAGCCCCGGCCTTGAACGCGGCGAGCCTGCCCGCGAAGGCGACGCCCGCCTCGCCTTCGAAGCGCTCGCGGTGCCCCGGGATGAGCCCCAGCTGCGACTGGAGCTGGCGCGCCAGCCGCTCCTCGCCCAGCTCGTCGCGGACCGGCATGCGGTCGCCGAGCAGGACGAGGTTGCCCGCGTCGACCCGCGCCACCGGCGGGTCGCCGTAAACGAGCGTCGGCAGCACACTCAGCAGGTCGCCCTCGCGCGAGACGTCGAGCTGCAGCCGGGGCAGCGCCGCCGTGCTCCTGGGAAGCTTCCGCGTCCGCACCTCGAACGGCATGCGCTCCTGGATGGACGGGAGGACCTTCGTCGCCAGCTCCACCACCCGCTCCGGCGGGTAGTAGACGCCCGCCTTGAGGTCAGCGAGCTCGCGCCCGTTCAGCTTGCTCTCCCCCAGGGCGCGCAAGGTGTCGCCGCAGAGCGCGACGCCGTTCGCGAAGACCTCGGTCACCGACGGGTCCTGCTCCAGGAAGAGCCGGAAGCCGGCGCCCTGGTCGGTGAGTCGCCCGTGCGGGACCACGCGCTTGGCGGAGGTCTTCACTGGCGCGCCGCCCAGCCGCACGTCCGTCGCGTCGGCGAGCTTGTCGAAGATCTGCGCGAGCACCTCCCGCGGGAGCACGCCGTTCAGCCGCATGCCCAGGATGAGGTCGACCTCCAGGTCGGTCGAGCTCGCGACGAAGCGAGGCCCGCGGATGCGCCCCGCCTGGATGGCGGGCAGGCTGGCCTCGAAGACCTCCTCCTTGCCCTCCAGGACGAACGCCCGCGCGAACGCGAGCGCGCCCGACTCCCGGGTAAAGAGGTAGCGCAGCGTCGCCAGGTGGCCGGTGGCCTTGGGCAGGCCCTCGCCACTCTGCACGGCCTTGCGCCAGGCAATGGCCGCCGCGGCCACGTGCTCGCAGACGTCGGCCTGGCTCGCGCAGTCGCAGCTCCAGTCCTCGTCCTCGAGGTAGAGCGTCACCGTCCGGCTCACGACCGAGCCCGCCGCCGCGACCTTGAGCACCACGTGCGCCGCGTCCGCCCGCTCCCCGATGATGTTCGCCGAGCGGGTGAGCTCCACCGCCTTGGACCAGGTACCCCGAGAGCAGGCCTCGCGGATGGCTTCGAAAAGCTCCTGCATGGTGGTCCTTGGGAGGGCGGCTCGCGCCGGGGAGGCGAGGATTCTATCACGGGTGTGGTGGAGCGCGGCCGGAGCTCCGACCGACTGAGAAACCGGGATCGGGATCGGGATCGTTCACGGTTGGTTGCGGGGACGCGAACGGGGACGGGTACGTCCCACGGTCCCGGGTTCGGTTGACGGGCCGTGCCCGTGCCCCTGAAACGGGAGCCGTCCTGCGTCCCCGCGAACAGATCCCGATCCCGACCTCGGCTTCCCTATCCCGCAAGAACTCTCGCCCCAAACCTTCCCTTCCCTCAGGTCCCGTCGGCCAACCGCCTCGCCACGTGCCGCCTCAATCGCACCACGTCATCCTCGGTCATCCACGGATTCGACAAATGCCGGATGACTTCCTCCTCGCTCATCCCCAGCCGCACCCCCTCCTCCACCGCCACCGCGTAGCCTTCGATCTCCGTGGGCCGGTCCACGTACGAGAACTGCTCGTCCCAGAGGTCCATGCCCTCGGTGAGCTGGCGCAGGTGCGTCAGCTCGTGCATCAGGTCGAGATAGACGTCCAGCGGGTTGCCCTCGCGGTAGTAGGTCTCGGAGAGCACGATGCACGGGACGCTGACGTCCACGAACGCGTAGCCTGGCCTCGGCTGGATGAACACCGCCGCCGCCGCGAGCAGCGCGTCGCGCACCCGGGGGTCGTGCGCGATGCGCGCGAGCGCCGGGCTCTGGACCACCTTGGGCAGGAGCTCGACGAAACGGTGACGACCCCGCCGCAGAGAGCGGTTCACCTGAGCGTAGTCGGGCAAGTCGCTCATCGATTCGTCTCCAGGCAAAGAAGCTCCGCGGTGCGTCGCAGCCGCCTCTGGCACCCCGGTCGCAAAGCCGAGGAGCAAGTGTAACCAGAGACCGGCTCCGAAGCAGAGGTTGGCGCGCCCCGGCGAGGCCGCCCGCAAGTCAGGACGAGGGCTTCGCCGGGGAGACGGGCAGGTAGACCGAGACCGTGGTGCCGCGGCTCACCTCCGACTGGACGGTGATGGCGCCGCGGTGCTTCTGGACGATGGACTGGCAGATGGACAGCCCCAGCCCCGTGCCCTTCCTGGCGCCCATCCGCTTGGTCGTGAAGTAGGGCTCGAACACCCGCGGCAGGTCCGCCGGGTGGATGCCCACCCCGGAGTCCGAGACGGCGACGCGGACGTACTCGCCAGGGGCCAGGCTCGCGGGCGCGTGCGCCGGCGGCGAGACGAGGTCGGCGCGGATGGTGATGCGCCCGCCCTGCGGCATGGCCTCCTGGGCGTTGAGGGCGAGGCTCTCGAAGACGCGCAGCATCTGCTCGCGGTTGACGGGCACCGGCGGCAGGCGCGGGACCTCCAGAACGGTGGAGATGGACGGCTCCTGCGAGAAGCGCGCGACCGCCTCCTTGACCAGCGCGAACATTTCGGTGGGCATGAGCCGGGGCTGGCCGCCGGGGAACAGGGTGAGCAGCTCGCGGGAGAGGGCGTGCGCCTTCTGGCTCGCCGCCACCGCGTCGCCGAGCGCGCTCCGGTCGTCCGGCGAGAGCGCGCTGGCCTTCTGGACCACGCTGATGTTGGCCAGAATCACCGTGAGGAGGTTGTTGAAGTCGTGGGCGATGCCGCCGGCCAGGATGCGAAGGGACTCCAGATTTCTCGCCGCGTTCTTCTCCAGCTCCAGGCGGCTCCGGTTCAGCTCGGCCTGGTGCAGCTCGAGGAACGCGCGCACCTTGCTGCGCAGGATGTCGGGGTTGACCGGCTTCAAGATGTAGTCCACCGCCCCCGAGGCGTAGCCCTGGAAGACCTGCGAGTCCTCCTTGCCGATGGCGGTGACGAAGATGATGGGCGTGTGCTTGAGGTGGTCGTGGCTGCGCATGAGCTCGGCGGTCTCGAAGCCGTCCATGTCCGGCATCTGCACGTCCAGCAGGACCACCGAGAACTTCCGGGCGAGCATCAGGCGCAGGGCCTCGTTGCCGGACGCAGCGCCGATGATCTCCGCGCCCAGGTCTCGGAGCGTCGCCCGGAGCGCCACGATGTTCTCCGGGTGGTCGTCGACCACCAGGATTCCGACGCGGTCATCGGTCATCGAGAGCCCTCCAAACCGCGCCTCCGGCGGGCCTGCCCCAGTTGCGGTTCGAGCTTACAGCCATGCGCGCAGCACCGAGAGCAGCCGCTCCAGGTCGACGGGCTTGGGCAAGTAGTCGCTCGCTCCCGCCTGCAGGCACCTCTCGCGGTCGTCCTTCATGGCTTTGGCGGTGAGCGCGACGATGGGCAGGCCCTGGAATCGGCCCTGCGCGCGGATCCGCCGGGTCGCCTCGTAGCCGTCCATGCCCGGCATCGTGATGTCCATGAGCACCAGCTCGACCTCCGGCTGCTCGTCGAGGAGCGCGAGCGCCTGCCCGCCATCGGACGCGATGTGAACCGCCATGTGCCGCTCCTTCAGGAGCTTCGCCAGGGCGAAGGTGTTGCGCATGTCGTCGTCGACCAGGAGGACCTTCCTCCCCGCCAGGCGGGCGTCGGGAGCCCCGGAGCCCGAGGCCTCCGGCGCGCCGCTTCGCGCGAGCGGGCGCAGCGGGAGCTCGCGCGGGCGGGCCGAGCGCTCGAGCTCGCCCTGGGCCGGCGCCTGGGCGCTCGGGGCGCGCGAAAGGACGGGCAAGACGAGGGTGAAGGCCGAGCCCTGCCCGGGGGCGCTGGAGAGCGTGATCTCCCCGCCCAGCAGATGGGCGAGCTCGCGCGCGATGGTGAGCCCCAGGCCGGTGCCCGGCGGTTTGCGGGCCTCGCCACCTTCCGCTTGGCGGAAGGCCTCGAAGACGATCTGCTGCTGATCCTGCGGGATGCCGGCGCCGGTGTCCGATACGCGAAAGGCCGCGGCGGGCTCGGCGCCGGAGTCGCCGCCGGCCGCGGGCGCGACCTGCAGGCGGACCGAGCCGTGGGCGGTGAACTTGACCGCGTTGGACAGGAGGTTGCGCAGGATCTGCTCCAGCCGCTGCCGGTCGGTGCGAAGCTCCGCCGGCGCGTCGGGCGCGACCTCCACGACGAGCGCGAGCTCCTTGGCCTCGGCCTGGTGGCGGAACTCCCGCTCGATCGACGCGATCACCTCCCGCAGGGCGACGGTCTCCGGCCGCGCCTCCATGCGCCCGGCCTCGATCTTCGAGAGGTCCAGCACCTCGTCGATGAGGTGCAAGAGGTCGTTGCCGCTCTTGTGGATGAGCCGGGCCGACTCGAGCTGGTCCTCCGTGAGGTTCCTCTCGCGGTTCTCCGACAGGCTGTGCGAGAGGAGGAGCACGCTGTTCAGCGGCGTGCGCAGCTCGTGCGACATGTTGGCGAGGAACCGGGACTTGTACCGGCTGGCCGCGCGCAGCTCTTCGCGCTGCGCCTGGAGGCGCTGCGCCTGCTCCCGCGCGGCGGCGAGGCTCTCGTCGCGCCGCTCGCGGGCCAGCGCCAGGTCGATGCCCGCGGCGACGCGCGGGGAGACCGATTCGAGCAGCGCGCGCTGGAGGTCGGTGAACGGGGCGAGCGAGGCGAGCTCGAGCACGCCCCTCACCTTGGCGTCGTGCAAGAGCGGGACGACGGCGATGGCGCGCGGCGACCGCTCGCCCAGGCTCGAGGCGACCCGGAGATACTCCGGCGGGACCTCGGAGAGGAAGAGGGCGCGGCGGTCCTCGGCCACCTGCCCCACCAGCCCTTCGCCGAAGCGGTACTCGCGCGGCAGCCGCTCAGGGTCCGGGCAGGCCCAGCTCGCCTGGAGCTTCAGGAGGCGCTCCTCCGTGGCGACGTAGAAGACGCCCAGCTGCGCGTCCAGGGTCCGCGCCAGGAACCGAACGGCGCGCTCGGCGAGGTCCTGCAGGGCGACATCCTCCCGGAGCTGGTCGTCGAGCTGGGACTCGCCGGCGCGCAGCCAGCTCGCGCGGCGGTTCTCCTCGGAGACCTCGCGCAGGGCCCGCGCCATCGCGCTCAGCGCCGCCCCGACCTCGTCCTGCGGCGAGCGGGGCGCGAGGGCGGGCGAGGCCTCGCCCTGGGCGATCCGCTGGGCCTGCCCGATGAGCTCGCTCCACGCGCCGACCATCTGTTGCAGGGCCCGCGCGACGTCGCCGACTTCATCGGAGGTGGGCTCGTCCGCCGGGCCGTGGAGCTCGCCGGCGGATAGGCGCTGAACCCGAAGGCCCAGCCGCGCCAGCGGGCGGGTGATGCTTTGGGTGATGGTGAGGGAGAGGACGACGGCGACGGGGAGGGTCGTCACCAGCAAGGCGCAGAGGAGGACCAGGACCCGAGTCCCTGTCCGCTCCGAGTCCTCTCGGAACGAGGCGGCCTTCAGGGTGGCGTAGTCGATGAGCTTCTCGAGCGCGGCGTCCAGGCGCGCCGCGTGCTCCGCGCTGCGGCCCTGGAGGAGCTGATCGAGCTCCGCGGGATCTCGCTGCCAGGCTGCGCGCTCGATCTCCGCTCGGAGCTGCCGCCATTGGAGGAACAGGTCGCGCGCCGCTCGGGCGTTCGCCGGGTCGCCGAGGAAGCGTTCCAGCACCCGGTCGAAGGAGTGGTGGGCGCGGTCCTCGAGGACGTCGACCCGGGCCAGGAGCAAGCCCCGCTCTCGCTCGTTCGGCGCGTGAACCGCCAGCGAAAAGAGGTGCTGCATCTCCAGCACGTCCGCGCGGATGTCGCGAAGCGAGTTGCTGACCGCGAACGGGTGCTCGTACATCTCGCGGGTCAGGTCCGTGAGACGCGGCACCTCGAGCACCGCCACCACGCCGGTCGCGGTCGTCAGGGCTCCGACCAGGGCGAAGCCGACGGCGAGGCGAGTGCCAATCCTGCGAGCGCGTTGCAGCATGGAGGCTAAGCGCCAGTCCGGGCCAGCGGTGTTGGCGCTGCTTTCAGCATCCCACACTTGAAGTGCGAAACGCCTCATGCCGACCCGTTCGGGGTCCGAGATCGGTCCGGATTCGAACATCGGGGAAAGAGCCCACGGGCCTCAGCTCAGCTCAGCTCGGCATCGTCATGCACCCGAGGACGAGCTCCCGCTGGCCTTAAGGTCTTGGCGGTGATCGCCTGGCAACTGTCACGGCCAAGGCGGTCGAGACCTTCAGACCTTCGAGAAGCTGGGCCTGCCCACTCAAGGCGCCGAAGCGCGCGCGCGGGCCTCCAAGACAGGACGGGCGGTTCGACCGGCCGTTCGGCGAGACCGCCGCCGGCGCTGGTCCGCGCGTCGACTCACGGGCGGCGCCGGAGCCCTCGGCGACAGCTCGAGCGGCGAGGCGGGCGGAGGACGCGGCGCCTCGAGGGCGCCTGGCGCTCACGAGACCTCCTCCACCGCGACCCGGACGCCATCGATGTGGCACGTCTTCAGTTGAACCGGGCCCTTGGGCGTGACGACGTAGTAGAGGACCACCTTGACGAAACCGGCGGCGTCGATGCGCCGAATCTCCTTCATTTGCTCCCGCTCGACCTCCTTCTTGGTCATCACGTCGAAGACCCTTCCATCGAGCCTCTTCACCAGCACGTGGAGCGCCAGAAAGACCTGCTCGGTGGGAATGATCTTCGGAAGAAGCGTCAACGGCTTGTAGTCGCCGTTCGGCCTCGGATTGAACACCTGCCCTTTCTCCATATTGACTGAATGCAGCACATGCTTTCGGCCCGTTCCGATTGCGTAGTTTCTTCCATAGGCTGGTTTGTGCTCGTCGAAGGGAATGACGTTGTTCCACTTCTTCTGCGCGACCTCCCGTATCGTGATCAACTTCGGGTCGAGATTCTTCTGCTCGAAGTTGGCCAACAGCCGAACCGAGAACTCCTGGAGCGCCGTGCCTCCACTTGCGCTCCGCGCACCATTCACCTCTCCCGCCTGAAACTCCAGCGGCTTCGCATCCCCCTCCTGCATCCAGCTCTCTGTCTTCTCCTTCGCCATTCCCGACCAGTCATTTTCTGCCTTCATGGACTCCTTGGCGCCATCGCCATGGAGAAACACCCCGACCTCGGACGGCGCCGCGCCCAGCGGGGCGATCGCGACTCGAAGCCACAGCGTGAGCCGATTCGGGAGAGCGGTCACCTCGCACTTCTGTGTCCCTGCGGCGAGGGATTTTGTGCTGACCTCGAGCTTCTCGCACGCGGTCGAGCCCTTCCCGTCGAACATGAAGGACTCCTCGTCCTTCTCGTCGCGCAATGAGCGCTCCCGCATGTCCCCCACGTCAAGCCTTGGAAAGAATGCCTTCGCGTCGGGCTCCTCGATGTCCGCCCAGCCGTTGAAGAGCTTCGGCTCGCGCAGATCGAAGGCGCGCTGCGGGTAACCGAAAAACCTATCCGCGCCCGTCTCGTCGGCATGCAGCTGCATGTATCCTTCGTTGCGCGCCGGACGCTTGTAGGCGAGAGTTCCGGCTCCCTCCACGTCCCAGACGTGCACGAAGTCGAGCAGCGTCACCGACTCCGCGCAGGTCGCCTTCGTCTGGTTCTTGACCACCAGGCCGAGCCCGGTATCCAGGTTCCAGAATCGCCCCAGATTCGGCAGGCGAACGGCATCGAGCGCGGGTGGGCTGTGCGGGTCCACCGCTTGATAGGCATCGGCCAGGTCCTTCATGAAGCTCGGCGCGACCGACGCCGCTCGCGCCGCGAACGCGTCCAGCGCAGCCAGGTCGTAGAAGACGTCGGCCCCAAACCGCTGGAGCTTCTCGAGGTTCGGGCCCACGACGTACGCCAGGTAGTTCCAGCTGTACGCCTTGTCCGACGTCGCGTTGTCCTTCGACGCAAAAAATGCGCACTTCTTCTTCTCGCTGTAGTCCTGCCCATGCCCATCCTGCATTTGATAACTCTTGCGCTCTTTTGCGATCACCGGATGGAGGTCGTCCTCGGGATGGGCTTTCTCGATCACGACCCGATAGAGGAACGGGTTGAGGTCTTTGCCGGCGACGACTCGATCGCAAAACACGAAAGGGAAGGTGAACGGCTTCTCGACCAGGCACCTGAACTCGTCCGTTTCTATGACTTTCCTGAGCGCGGCTCGCGCCGCGCTCGATTCCTTCTCTTCAACCATGGCCAGGAGCGTGTCGCAGGTGAGAAATCCCAGGGTCTTTGCCCCTGCAGAATGTTTGGCGAAGAAGGTGGCGTCGTCCCCGTCAGGCCTGTCTCCGAGGAGCCCGTAGCGCACCCAGGTGTCCCAGTAGTGCTCCACCTTGTTGTGCATCTGCCAGGTCTTGAGCTTGCCGAGGAAATCGGTCTGCTCGGAGTACCAGAGCTGATGCAACAGGTTGTAGGCGCCCGCGGAGACGTTCACCAGCTCATGCACGACGAGGTCTGCGGCGAGGTGAGTCGCCATGCCGTAGAAGTACGCCTTCTGCACCCGAGACTGCAGCGAGTCGTCGCTCCCCACCGAGCACGCCGACGCCTGGAACTGGCGAAAGGTGCGGTTGTAGTGGCCCATGTTGAATTGGTCCAACGCGACGTCTGGGATCTTGATCCTCGGGTTGCTCGGGCACACCCAGAAGTCCGGGCCGCAGGCTCCCAGCATGTAGGCGGAGAAGCAGGTGACGTCGTCGCGGCATGGAGCGTACTTCGCGTCGGCGTCGATGTCTTCGAAGAGCCGCAGAAACCAGGGCTTTGGCTTGTTGGTTCGGTGAGCGCCGATGCTCTGCTCCCATTTGATTGCCTCGCTGTGCGCTGCCTTCTCGAATTGACGGACCTGGCTCTCGGACGTGACCGCGTTCAGCTCCTTCATGATCATTCGCCTAAAGTCACCCGCACGCGCGCGATATAGAGCCCACCCGCTTTGAACGTAATCGGGCGCTTTGGCAATGGCCCTTAAGGCAATGTTCCAATGGGTGTGAAATGCGGGCATTAGCGAGCACCTCGGGCGCTGCGAACGTCATAGAAGCCGCCGGGAGTCGGGCTTTCCGGCGGTCCCGAAACGGCCAGCACAGCATTCACAATCCGATCCCTCGATCGATATGAGATCGAAGGCCCCGGCACGCTATTGATCCCATCTTCTAGTGGGGCTATGGCGGCATCGAGCGACGCGATGTGCTCCAAGCGGCGAAGGAGTACCGCTGACGTGGACGCGGGCAGCGTCAAATCCGTCAGCCAAGCTCGATACGCCTCGGGCTCGGGGCATCCATTTGGAATTTGATTGTCATTTGAAAGAGGCTCGAACAAGCTTTCAGAGAGTTCCGAGCGAAACGTTTCCTGTCGGAATTTCGCAGCGTCCTCGTAGGAGCGCGGCGCGAGGCGCATCCAGTCCTCCACCGAGCTAATGGATTCAGAAAGTCCTCTGTCTCGCAGCTCTTGCTGAATGGCCTTTTCTCGGATGTCCGCATCAGGGTCCATGCTGACGCGGCCTAGAAATTCTGCGCGGTCAATCTGCTCCTTGGAAAGGAACCGCCGCGCCGCCGCCTCCTGCTCCTCGTCCGGCATCATCCGCGCCTGCGTGTGCCTCGCGTACGCAACCAGAAACTCGTCCGCGCTATCCCCGGCAGGAAACAGCCCCACCAGCTCATAGACCCCGACCTGTTCGGCCGGCCCCGGCGGACGCGCCTTGAAATACGGCGCCGGTTTCTTCGCCTGCTGCTCCACCCATGCTCCGCCCTGCATTCCGAAAAACGTTCCCTCCTCGTCGACCGCGTACAGCTCCCTGCGGTGTACCAGCACGACAGCCTTGATCTTCGCCCCGGCCTCCGAGCTCCCAAACCACTCGAAGGACTCGCCCACCGGCACGACCGCCGACAGGTTGACCGACCTCATCCAATTGACCGGTTTCTCCGGCGCAAAGAAGAACACTCGCCCGTTCGACGCGCTGTGCGCCACTGCGCGGTCGCTCTGCGTCGCAAACGCGAACTTCATCGTCCAATTCGGATCATATCCATCATAAAGCTTCCTCGGAGCTCCAATGGCCGCTCCATCCCTCGTGTGCCGAGACAGGTACGCGTAGCTCTTCCCTTCCTCCTCCCGCACGCTCACGGCCAGCAGCTCGTCCACCTCTTTCGACCCGGGCCGGTTGACCGCCCCCAGAGCGCTGACGGCCAGCGCTCCCTCCAGCCCCTGCAGGAATACCCGGCTTACGCCCCGCTGATCGATGCGCAGCACGGAGTACGGTTCCCCTGCGCCGATCGCCGTCAGCTCCTTGGGCGAAACCGCGCCAAACTCCTGCCGGGAGTAGAGCAGATAGAGCTCGTCGCGGCCGGGCAAGCGCGCCCGGCAATGCGACCGAAGCTCGTATCGGGCCCGCTTGGGATTCGCGCTCGCCCCGCCGTAGGTGAATATTCGTTTCCCCGGGGCCCAGACCTCCAACGAGCCGAACGTCCGCAGGACGACCAACTCCTCCACCCCGTCGCCGTTCACGTCTCCGACCATCGTGTCGCTGGCGGCAATCCCGTCCAGCTCGTTGTCGCTCCTCAAGCCCAGCGGCGCGAAGACGTGATGGGACACGCTCCACCGCCGCCCCGGGCCCACGTTGACGAACTCCTGCGTGATCATCGCCCCGAGCCCCAGGTCGTGCTTTCGATAGGCCAGCACCGCCGCCGGCTCGCTCCCCGCCCACAGCACGATGGGCCGCCCGTCGATCTCTTCATTGCCCTTGGCCCCTGGCTTCGTCGGCTCCAGGTCTCCAAGCTTCGTCAGCGTCGCATTCATGGTCCCTCCAGCTTTGTTCTCGGGCGCCTTCGCCGCCTTGGGCGCGCCCAGCGCCAGGCCGGCACAGGCCAGCAGCCACGCTCCGGAAATGAGCCACACGAGCCGCATTGCACGCTTCATCCGCCCCTCCTAGCCTTGCAGCAAAGCCGCCAGCGGCAGGTTCGCCTGCGGCGAAACCTCCACCGGCCGGTTCTGCAGCGATATCTGCTCCGCGGCCCAGATCTCCGGCTCCGCGCGATACGCGCCTCGGCCGCGAACCCGGAGCTCCAGCGCCATCGCTCGTCGCCTGCGCGTCGAAGCGCGCGCGAACGCCTCTCGCAAAGTCTCGAAATCCAGGACGCGTCCCTGAACGTGTCGAGCATTCGGATCGAATTGCGGCCGCGCCCCTCTCCACCACGCGCTCACCGCGTCCGGCGCGAGCAGGGGAAGGTCCTCCAGGGCCGAAGGCGCCAGATGCGGCTCGACGTCCTCGTCTTCGCCCGCGGGGCCACGGTCCTCGTCTTCCGGCTTCATCGCCCGGATCCGCGGGGTGACTTCGAGCCCGGTGATCGCGCAGAACGCCTCGCCGGCGAGCCCTCCCAGCGCGGGGCTCGAAAGAAGCGGCAGGCAGAGGTCCGCCGCGCGCCTCGTGCCCAAGAGCCCGAGCGCCCAGATCGCCGCCGGCCGCAGGGCCTCGACCGCGAGCGCCTTCTCAATGGCCAGCGCATCGACGGGCTCGCCGCTCATGGCCAATACCCGCAGCGCAAAGCCCGCCCCACGGTCGTTGGCGCGCGCGAGCTCCTGACTCATCTGCCAGGCCGATCGAAGGCCGAGGATGAGGCCGGTCTCGATGGCGGCGTTCCGCAACAGCGGGTCGCGGGACCCGAGCGCCTTCCGAATTGGAATCCGGCACCGCGGCCCAGCGCCCCGCGCGGCCCGGAGCGCTGCCGCTTGCGTTGGGCCGTCCTCGCTCGCGAGCAGCCCGTCGATTCGCGGGCCAGGCGAAAACCCTCGAAGAGCGAGGGCCTCCAGAGCGGCCGCTTGCACCTTCGGGTCCTCGCTCTCCAAGAGCCCAGCGAGCGCCCCCTGCGCAGAAGCGTGACCCGACAGTGCGAGCGCCTTCGCCGCGGCCGCCGAGCACGGGGCCTCGGCCTTCTGAATCGCCTCGAGGACGGCGTCCACGGGCGCCCCGGGGATTCGGCAGATCGCTAGGGCGGCGGCGCCCACGCGGGCGGGCTCCTCCGACCCGAGCGCAGGAAGCAGCAAGCGCTCCAGCGCGGCGATTCCCCCGACCGCCACGCCGTCGAGCTGCGCGGCCAGGCGCTCTTCGGGCTCCTGCGCGACTTCGAAGATCGTGTATTTCGCCGAGCCGAGGGCGCGCGCCCAGCTCAGCGAAAGAAACTCCGCCTCGTCGAGGTGCTCCTCGACGACGTCCCAAATGACCGGGGCGAGCTCCCGCGACATGGTGCTCCTCGCCGCCTCAGTTCAACTTCACCGTGGCGCCCTTGATGCGATTCGTGCCCGACGCACGCGTCTCCACGTACGTGCCTCGGATGACGACCTTCCCGTCCTTGTGCAGCGCGATGCTCGCCTTGCCGCACTGGAGCACCAGCTCGTCGACGCCGTCGAGCAGGATTTTCCTCGCCGTGAGCGAGCTGAGCTCGCGGACCCGTCGCGCCCGCGGCTCTGCCGGCTCGGCCTTTCCCGGCGCGGGCGCACCGTCGGCATCGACAATCAGCTTCAACACTTTTCCGCGGCTCTTCATGGCTTCGCCTCCTCGAAAGTGACGCTCTTGACGTACCGAAGGTCGAACTCGAGCGGATGGCTCGCTCGATAGGTGACGGCCAGGCGCTCCTGGTCGGGCTCGACGAGCAGCGTGTCGGCCTCCATGGGGAGCGCCTCGACCCGCTCGCGGGCCCGGAAGGTCGCGACGAAGCGCGCAGCGGGAATCTGCAGGGCGATGCGCCGCGCCTTGGAATGGAGATTGTTCAGCACCAACGTCTCGCCGCCCGCAAGCTTGCGACCCAGCACTTGGTCCTGGGGGACCGCGTTGAAGAATCGCGGGTCGAAGTCGGCCGGAAAGAGCGGTCGGCGCGAGCTCTCCCACGCGGAGTCGAAGGTGCCCGCCCAGCGCGCGCGCTGCTTCCAGCCGCAGGGGATGAATCCGAGCGACGCCGGCGGCGGCCGGTCGGCGACGGACTTCACCGGCTGCTTCGGATCCTCGAGGCGAGGCAGCGGCGCGCCAGCCCTCGGCCGGCTGAGAAACCCCACGCCGACGGGGTTCTCGGCAAAGGCAACCCGATTCTGGGCCTCGTCCATGTCGAAGCCCCCGAACGCCTCCTCGTAGCGCAGCGCGACTTTCTCGAACGGCGCGGGGTCCGTCAGGAGCGGCCTGCCGGCGAATGTGCTCCAAAGCCGGGGGCCCACGGCTTCGACGGTCTTTGCCAGATCGGCGACCTCCAGGCGAGCTTGCGCGCGCGCCTGCCCGAACCCATAGACATGCCCGTTCACCGCCACGTCCGTTCCGGGCTTCACGGGGACGAAATCGCCGGCGTAGCGCAGACTGGAGCGGTCGGGCTCGCCCTCAAAGACGTCGGCCTTGAAGACCGGGACCAGGGCCTCCTTCTCGGCGCGAGAGACCCTGCCGGCCAAAGTGAACCGATAGGTGGCCTTGAGAATCGCCACCGCCACTTCGCCCCCCTCGGCGTCCAAACAGAAGCCGAGGTCAATGGCAAACGGCGTGAAGTTGAAACATTCGTGAATTTGCATGGAGGCTCATTCGACCTTCAGCTCGACGCCGGGATAGTCCGGCAGGGTGATCTGCCCGCTGCCGGAGACCGTCTTGTCCAACTTGATCTTGCCCGAGGAGTCGGTGCGTCCCTCCTTCGACTTCCCGTCGGAGGTCTTGAGGACATAGCGGACGTCGGCGAGCGCCTTGCCGGCCCGGCTCACCACCTGGACTTCCAGGGAGTCCTGCTCCTCTTGCTCGCCCGGCTCGGGAGGCAAGACGCAGGGCATGGGCGGCTGAATCTCCGGCATGGGCGGCGTATTGTAGGTTCCGCCTTTGTTTCCGAGCATCAAATCGGTAGCGCGCGCCACGAACTTCCCCTCGACCTTGACGTCGAAGGAGTGCCCCAGGAAATCGGCCGCCCCCTTGGTCTTCGAGCTCATGACCCCGCCGGCGCTGCCGGCCTCGTCGCCGGTGCTCTGCGAGAAGCAGGAGCCTTCGAGCATCATCGGCTGCCCGTTGGCGGTGACGTTGCGGCTCCCCTTGTCCGCGTCTTGGGACATGGCGATGTTCGGATAGGGAATGGGCACCGGCCCGGCCGGCGGAGCCGGCGTCAGGCACACGTCCGGCATGAACGAGACCATGCCGTTGCTCTGGCTATGCACGACCGTCAATTGATTGACCGCTACCGTCACAGGCATCGCTTTCGCCTCCGCGAAATCGGGTCAAACCCGGTCAAACCCTCTCCAAGAGCAGCGCGCGCCGCTCGCCGTCGTCGGCCGCGCAGAAGACGAGGGCGCGGCGCCGCGCCGTGTATTTCTTTTGAAAGAACTGGACGGCGAGGGGACGGCGAGGGTCACGAGCATCGCGCCGGTCGCCGTGCCGAGCTCGCCCAGAGTGGCCAGGGGGATCTCCAGTGAGACCGGCGGCCGGAGCGCCTTGCCCAGCCTGCTGACCGCGAATGCCCACTCCTTGGTCCGAGCCGACTCGCCGTTCAGGTCGCCCAGAATAAACGGCTCGGGGCCGTCGGCGACGAGCGGGGCGATGGCCTCGGCGAGCGCCGCGCCGGTGTTGGGTGTCGTTCGACGGGGCGCGCCGTCCGCCGGCTTTGCGGCCGCCTTCCCGGCGCTGGCGCCTGCCCACCGGGCGACGGTGGAGCCTCGAAGGACCGCGAGCGGGGTCGCGCCTCGCCGAGCGGCGTCCTCTGCGCGCTCCAGGAGAAAGAACGCGGCGCCTTCGCCGGGCCGGAAGCCGTCGACGGCGCGATCGCTGAAGAGCTTGTAATCGCAATCGAGGGGCTGGAGCCAGTCGGAGAATAGATAGGAATCGACCCCTCCGACGGCGGCGGCGCGCAGGTGCCCGTCGGCGAGGGCCTCTCGCGCGAGGTCGCACAGGGCGAGCGCGCCGGTGCGGTCGGCCGAGAGGAGCTGCTGCGAGCGCAGCAGGTCGATGCGCGCGGCATTGTGAAAATGATAGGAGAACGCCGGGTCCGCGCGCGCCGGCCACCCGGGGCGATGGCCAGGAAGGCAGCAGAACAGCCCGAGGTCGCGCACCGCCGCGGGCGGGAGCCGAGCCTGGCTCAGCAGGTCGCCGAAAGCGTGCCCGGCCAGAAGCCCGAGCCATTCGAGGCGGCTCCGCTGCGGCAGCGGCGTCTGGTCGAGGTGATAGATGGGCGATGCAATCAGGGGGCTCGGCTCGCCGTGCGGCTCGTCGGGGATGCAGGAATAGAGCTCCGGGCATTCCCGCATGCGCCTCACGTCGCCGCGGACCGAGGAGAAGGTCTGGGCGGCGGTGGCCCCGACGGCCGATACCGCGCCGACGGCCGTGACCACGATTTCATCCTTCGGGCTCCCGAACCCCATGGTGCTCCCATCGGCCGCGCCCCCGAAACAGGCGGATGTCGAGAGCGTAGGCCTTCGGCAGAAAAGGCAGCATAGAGGGTCGCCAGGTTGGTTTCAACTCCGAGATTGCATGTCGCAGCCAAACGGCCGCCCAATGGACGCGCGAAGCATTGATCCGGCCCATCTCCACGTATTCTTCGATGGATCACCAATATTGGGCAGGGCATGAAGCGGCAGCGCTGACGAAATGCCTTTGATCAGAACAATCCGGTCAGCTCGCGCGGTCGCAATTCTCGCGCAGCGTTGCCTCGAGCCCCGTCTCCCAGGCGTTGCCGCGCCTGCAGCCCTGCGGGCCTTTCTGGCGGTGGACGCCGACTGCGCCGATCTCCCGGGCTCAGCAGCCATCCCCGCGGGCGCGCGCGAGCTGCGCAGTTTTGCCGGAGGGTCATCGTCGGCCAGCCAGCGAGCGTCGGCTGAAAGCGGGTTCGAGAGCGCCTCTCGGGGAGCTCCTCCGGATCTTCGAGGAGGCGTTCACCTCAAGGCGTGGGACTCGGATTCGACTGCTGCGACCGCGGCGGCAACCAATTCGGGCGGCGCGTCGAGCCGCACGGCCTTTGGGTCCAAAGCCCAATGTGGAGCGTGCTCGCCAGAGACGTCGAGAAGAGCGCGCCGCGGATGTTTCGGACGAATCGCAGCTCGAAACCGCGCATCCGGAGCGAGCTCGTCTCATCCCGACGTGCGCGGGGCGTCCGCCTCAGTTCGGCACGCTCATGCACCCGAGGACGATCTCGAGCTGGCCGGAGGTCTTGGCGGTGATCGCCTGGCAAGCGTCGTCGCACAGGACGATCCGCGTGGGGGTCGTGTTGTCGTCGTAGTGCCAGCCGACGCCGAGCGCGCCTTGGCAGCCAGTGGCGTCGGAGACGCGGGTGAAGAGCTGAGGGCTCCCGTTGTCGGGCGTGAAGACCACGGCGACCTGGCTGTAGTCGGGCGTGTTCTTGTCCGGCAGGGGAATGGCCAGATCGCATGAAAGCGCGTTGCCGCGGATCTCGTTCAAGGCCTTCAAGAAGGCGCCCTCGGTGTCCTGATTCGTGTCCACCTGGAAAGCGCTGGTCGTGCCGCCGGCCGCGGCGATCTGGTTGAGGGCGTCGAGCTCGGAGCCCACGCCGATGACGAACGTGGGGATTCGCGGGGCGGTGGACGCCGCCGCCGTGGTGACGGCGATGACGTTCGCGAGGCTATTGCCCGGCGAGCCGTCGGACATCACCTCGCAGGTGGGGTCCGGAATTCCGTCGGTGGCGAGCAGGACCACGAGCTTGCGGTCCGGGTTGTTCGTCGCCCATTGCTTGGCGTAGCCGTAGGCGCCCTCCAGCACCTGCACCATCGGCGTGCCGCCGTACATGCTCTGCTGGTCGAGCGACGCGACGAAGGCGTCGGCCACCGTCGGCAGCACGGCCATGGGCACCGCCGGCGTCTCGTACTCCGAAAGTCGGCACTGCGCGCGCGCCGGGAAGTAGGTGAGCGCCACGCCCATGCCATTGAATGACGAATCGGTCACGAAGGCCTTGAGCGCGGCCTTCACCGAGACCCACTTCCAATCGAAGTCCATGGAGTAGGAGGTGTCCTGGACGATCATCAGGTCGAGCGGGGTGAGCTGGGCCTTCTTCGAGCTCGACGCGCAGGCGGCGATGCCGACGTCGATCCCGGTGCCGCCATCGCCGTTCCACTGGGTCGAGGCGTCTGGATGCTGGCCGGCGTCGCTCGCGGAGGAGCCGTCTCGAGCTCCGCCGGAGCCCGCGTCGTCTCCTCCGAGGCTCGGCGCCTTCCCGCCGCAGGCGGCGGCGCCGAGGGCCAGGAGGAGCGCAGTACAGGTCTTGAAGTTCATGGCGCGCCTCCTAGCCATTGCAGTTGATGGACTTGCCGCAGCCGTCATTCGGGTGGGGGCCTGCGCCGAGGATCGCGCAGCTCGTCGGCACGCACGTACAGGTGCCGGCTGCGGAAGAGCTCGAGCCGGTGCACTGAAGATTGGGCGCCGTGTTGCCGCTGTAGCCGCCGGTCGCGGTCGAGCAGCCGCAGGTCAGGTTCGAGCCGTTGCCCGCCGGGAACGCGCTCGAGGGAACAGCGCTGCAGGGATCGCCGATGTTCTGGTTGGCCGAGTAGGTGGAGCAGGTGAAGTTGGCGACGCACTTCTTCTGCGCCGTGTCGCAGTGCTTGCTCGAATCGGAGCAGGTGCTCGGGCAGGCGATGGGGGCGTTGGTGCAGGTGTTGGTCACGCTGGTCGCGCAGGCGTCGGCGGCGCAGGCGGCGGTGTTGCTGCAACAGGTGCCTTTGTTGGCGTTCGTGACGAGCGAACCGCCGCTGGTGCAGACGCCGGGAGAGGTGCAGCCGCAAGCGAAGAGCTGGCCGTCGCCGCGGTCGAAGGCGTTGCCGTTCGAGCAGGGATTGCCGCTCGCGCCGCTGGCACCATAGGTAGAGCAGGTGTTGTTCGCCACGCATGCCGTCCCGGAGCAGTGCGTCGAGCCGGAGCAGGTGCATTGCACGGTGAGGCCGGTGCAGGTGTCGACGTAGCTCGTGTTGCAGGAGTTTGCGGCGCAGGAGTTCGTGTTCTTGCAGCAGTGACCCGTGGTAACGCCGGTGACAACCGTGCCGCTGCCGTCGCTGCCGCTGATGCAGACCGCGCCTGAGGTGGTGCACCTGCACGTGAGATTCGTGTTGTCGCCCTTGGGGAAGTCAGGGTCGGCGTTGTTGCTGCACTTGTCGCCGAGCCCCTGGGTCGTGTAGCTCGCGCAGGTCTCCAAGAGCTGGCACGACCCGGCGTTGCAATACCGGGCCGAATTGCACCCGCAGGTGGTCACGGCGTTGGTGCAGCTGTCGGTCACCGTGTACGGGTGCGAGGAGTCGTTGCAGTGGACGCCGTCGCAGGCGGCGTTGGCGTTGAGGCAGCAAGTGCCCTCTGCGCTCCCGGTGACGAGCTTCCCGCCGCTCGAGCAGACGCCCGACGCGCAGGTGCAGGCGAAGAGGACGCCGTCGCCGCGGTCGAACGCCGAGTTGATGGAGCAGACGCTGCCGACCGCGCCAGTCGCCTTGTAGGTCGTGCAGGTCTTGTTGGCGACGCAAACATTGTTCTCGCAATTGAAGCCGGAGCCGCAGGTGCATTGCACGGTCGCGCCGGTGCAGGTGTCCTTGTAGCTCGTGTTGCAAGAATTTGCGGCGCACGAATTCGAATTCTTGCAGCAATGCCCGGTGGCCGAATTCGAGACGACCGTGCCGCTGCCGTCGGTTCCGCTGATGCAGACCGCGCCGGAGTCGGTGCAGGCGCACGTGAGGTTGCTGCCGTCGCCCTTGGGGAAGTCGGGGTCGGGGCCGTTGCTGCAATGGCTGCCGACTTTCTGGTCGGTGAATTTGGCGCATACGTTGTCGGTGCCGCAGGTCCCGACCTGGCCGGCGGTGGAGGTGGAGCAATACTGCCCGCCCGCGCATCCGCACGTGATCGTCCCGCCGCAGCCGTTGTCGAGGTTCGTGCCGCACTTCCCCTGGTAGTCGGCAGAGGAGCAGGTTTTGGCCGTGCACTGGGGCCCGCAGACGCCCTTGTTGCACACGTTTGTCCCCGTGCAGGTGCCGCAG
Organism: uncultured delta proteobacterium; assembly: GCA_963772225.1. Lineage (GTDB taxonomy): Bacteria > Myxococcota > Myxococcia > Myxococcales > UBA5297 > CAVYWD01. The sequence continues at coordinate 571,067 of CAVYWD010000005.1, forward strand.
CTCGCCGTGCCGCCGCAGGCGCTCTGGACGGTGCCGCAGTTCTGTCCCAACACCAGGCACTCGACCGAGGTTTCCTCGGCCTCGCACTTGTTGGCGACGCCGCGCGTGCCGCACTTCTGGCCCATCGGGCAGTCGCCGCAGTTGGCGAGCCCGCCGCAGCCGTTGGAGATGTAGCCGCACTCCACCCCGCTCGGCTTGGCGGCGGCGCAGACGGTGGCGTCCGACGGCGCGGTCGCGCACTTGGGCTCGCAGATGTGGAAGGCGGTGTTGCAGACCGTGTTCGAGTCCGCGCAGGCGCCGCAGTCGAGCTGGTTCGCCGCGAGCCCGCCGTCGGCGCCGGTGAGGCCTTGGGCCCCGCAGCCGTTCCAGGCGACGCCGCACTCGTAGCCGAGGTCGGCGCACGTGACGGTCTGGCACGCCTCGCACTGGTTCATCTTCGAGTTGCACTGCTGGCTGGCGCTCGCGCAATCGCCGCAGGAGATGTGGATGCCGCACGAGGTCTTGACCGTTCCGCACTGCGCCCCGAGCGCCGAGCAGCTCGCCTTGGGCGCGATGCACTGGTGCGTCTCGATGTCGCAGACCTTGCTCGAGTCCGTGCACGCGCCGCACTGGTGGTTCTGCTGGGTGCAGGAGTCGTAAATCGGGCCGCACTGGCCGTTGCATGCGAGTGGGGTGCACGCGGCGTCGGCGCCGCCGTCGCCCGCGTCCGCTTCGCCGGCATCGGGAGCGCTCGCGTCCTGCGCCTCTGCGTCGGCAGGGCCCGAGTCGGAAATGTCCAGGCCGGCGTCGTCTCCTATTTGGCCGCCGGCGTCATCGCCCCCAAGGCCTGGGGCGGAGCGCTCGCACGCGGCGATGATCAGAAGGGCGCAGGCGCAGGCCGAGAGGAGGGAGACTGCGGCGAAGGTGGCCGCGCCGTCGCGCCGTTCAACGGAAAGGGACATGGTCTTCTCCCGATGATGTTCGCGAGCAGGGAACCACAGGCACCGGTCCGCGGGTATCGGTCAAGGGGCCGCATCTCTAAGGTCCACAGTTGCGGCTCCGCGTCTCACCACGTTTCCCCACATCGGGTTCCTTATCGCCTCGGCGGCTCGGTTGGTCGCCGGGGCTTGGCGGGGGAACGCCATCTCGGTCGCATTCAGCAAGGACCGGGCCGGGCACGGCCTCCCGGGATATCCCAGGGCGCAGCGGGGGAGCGGCTTCCGGCGGGTGGTGCGGCGAAGACCCCATTGGCCGCGGACCTGGCAACTATTTGCGGGGTCGGGAGTGACGCCAGGGTCTTGGGTGAACAGCTCGGCCGAGAAGCCTTTCTCGAAATTCGCTCGTCGGCTGTCGCAGTGCGACGGCGCGGGAGTCGAGTCCGGCACGAATACCTCACGCCTTCCTATTGCTATTCCTCGGAAAGTGAGCTGCCGTCGTAAGGGATCGCGGGCGCGCGCCGGCGGGTCTCCACCGCTTCTCCCGCGGAAACCCTTGGTGGACGCGGCGTGGACGCGGCCTGCGCGCAAGCATCGGCGCAAAGGCCTTGTCAGGCGCAGCGATGAGGGAAGCGCTCGAGCTCAGCCGCACAGCCCTCCCAGTCGCCGTCGAAATGCGCGCGCAGCGACCGCTCCCAACGAGTGCGCAGATCCATCCTCGAGGAGAGATGCGGCGGCAGAAGCGACTCGGCATCCTTCCCCCGAATCCATCGTGAGGAGCCTTTCTCGAAATTCGCTCGTCGGCCGTCCCAAAGCGACCGCGCGCGAGCCGAGTCCGGCACGAATACTTCGTCGCCTTCCTGTTGCTCCTCCTCGGAAAGTGAATCGCCGCCCTGCGCGATCGCAGGCACGCGCCGGCTGGTCTCCACCACTTCCCCTGTGATGCGCGCAAAGGCCGCCGCCGCTGCTGCAGCGCTCGAGGGCGGTTCCCTTTCCATGGCGAAGATCAGCAGCTCGACGCAAGCCGGGTGCCCAAAGCTCGCTAAGAGGTCGAAACGCGCCGGCCCGAGCGCGCGCTCGCGCCCCAGGCTCAATAACACCGGCAGATCCTCTGGGCCGCCGAGGATCGCCAGCATTCGGGAGGCCATGGCGTCCCGGCCGCGCGACTGCTTCGCCTTGGAGCGGCAGTACTCCAGGAGCCAATCCTGCCGAGCCCACGCCGCGGCAATCAGCGCATCGCGCCGAACGTCCTCTTCCCCGTCCGCCGCCCCAGCCTGCAGCCACAGGCCGATTCCAGGGATTTCACGCGCTGCGCCCCCCATGGCGCCGGCTGCGCGAAAGCTCAGCCTCCGTGCCATCGGCTCGGACGAGCGCCCCAAGGCTTGCAAGCGCCGCCCATCAACCTTCCGGCCATGGGCCGCCAGCGCGCACGCGATGCCAGCGGCGGCTCGGGGGTCGCTCGGCCAGGCCATTCGCGAGAGCACCGGAGCTACTTCTTCGAACGGCGCCAGGCACAACGCCTTCGCGAGACCCTCCAGCCCTTCGTCCGCCAGTCCCGGCAACGCCTCGGCGACCTCGCGCGCGGCCGCCTCCTCGCGCCGCCGCAATTGGACGAGACCGGCCGCGAGAGCATGGACGCCGTCGCCGAGCAGCCCCTCCGACAGGATCTCGCCTGCGCGGTCGCCCGCGAGCGCGAGCGCGTCGGTGTGCGCATCGATTCGGGAGTCGAGCCGCTGCAGGCCGACGGAGTCGAGATCCAGCGATTCGAGAGCGCTCAGTCGCTGGCTCCAGAGGAACTCGAGCTCCGCCCAGTGCTCCGCCAAGATGTCGGGCTTCCAGTCCTCAGCATCGAGTAACAAAGGATGAGCTCCTATCGAAAGCCTGAGCGAACGTCACTGCTCGAGCGACGTCACCTTGATCCACCGGAGGTCGGGCACTCGCCCCTGGACGACCTGGCGGGCCCGCCAGACCAGCGAGACCTGAAGCTTCTCGCAGTCGATGACGACGGTGTCGCAGCCGCAGGGCGGCACGATCCGGCTCGCGCCGAGCTTGACGATCACCTCCGGGCGAACGGAAGGCAGAGCGAATCGCAGCGCGCCCTCCGGTCTCATGCCCAGGATCTCCACGGCCTCCGCGCCGCGGATATGGCCTTGAATGATTTGATCCGGAGGAGCGACTTGGAAATAGCCCGAGTCGAAGTCGTCGGGCAAGAGTGGCATCCGCTCGGTCATCCAGCTCCCATCGTAGGTACCCGCGAGCTCCGGCCTGGGGCTCCAGGAGGGCGCGATGGGCCCCAGGCTCATGGGTTGGAGAATTTGCGTGGGCGACTTCATTGGGTCGCCCGGGTCTTCGAAATTGGGCAGCGAGCTGCCCTCAATCGGCCGGCGGGAGCGCTTGGCTCGAAATCCGATGCCGACCGGATTCGTCGCAAGGCGATCTTTCGCATCGGGGTTGCTGTCGTCGGTGCCGCCGTAGGCACGCTCGTAGAGGATGGGCATTTTGATGAAAGGCGAGGGCGGCGTCGCCCGCATCCCGAAGGCCCGGCGCTCCCAGACGCGGTCGCCCACGGCCTTCAAGGCCTTTGAAAGGCCTGCGAGCTTGAGGCTCACGAAAGCTTCGGTGCGAGAACCAGGGGTCGGGAAGGCGCACCCGGTCACCAGGACGTCCGTCCCGGGCTTGGAAGGCGCCGTCTCCGCCGCGGCGGAAATGCTGGAGGTGGCGGGGTCGCCGTCATATTCGTCGGCCGTTCGAATCGGAGGCTGCTCGTCCAGGAGGGTGAGGCCTTTCTTGGTGATTCCGAAGGTCGCCTTCACCACGACCAAGAGATGCTCGAAGCCATCGCCTCCCATGCCGATGAAGCGGTCGGCCGCGAAGCGGGTGAGGTTGACGAGATCCATTCAGGCGCTCCGATGCTTACTTCCAGGCAGGCCAGGGGCCTTGGGGCTTGGTGATGGTGAGGGGGCCGAGGTCCATGAGGAGCTCGCCATCCGGGTTGCGAGGCACTCTTGAGCCAACCTTCACGAGCGTCAGATGGAGTGCGCCGCGATGGCGCCCGGGAACCAGATAGGCCTTCTTCGTCAAGGTCAGCTCGAGAGCTTCGTCGGGCTCGAGCCTGACCGCTGCACCGCTTGGCTTCGGCTTCCTGTTGGAGGGCGCCCAATGTACGCTTTGAGGCTTGAGGTCGGCCCATTGCTCGTCCTCTTCCTGCTCGCTGACGGCCTCGCGAAGCACCTGCAAGGTGAACGCATACTCCGATTGGAGGGGGTTTTCGATCTCGATGTAATCCGTCCCCGCATTTCGCAGCTTCACAGAGATTGAGAGGTTTTCGCCGGCTTCGGACTGTGGCTTCGACCAGCGCGCCTTCCCCGCGAGCACGTGGAAGGGATACTTTCTAAGCTCCTCTGCTAGCGTGTCGGTATACTGGGTGAACTCCTCGAGTTCGTGTGGCAAATCATGCTTACGATAACAACAGAAGGCAGGATGCTTTTCGCCTTCAAAGAGCTCTCCGATGGTGATTGATGCCTCTCCAGGCATTAGGTTTCTTGCTCGCGGAAGACTTGTGTAGTTTATCTTGCGGAGAAGCTGCAGCGCGCGCGCCAGGAAACTAGGGGGCAATTCGGTTCGATAAATCCCTATCTCCTCTCTGTCTCCGAGATTGAAGGTGAGCCCAAGAAAACTCGGCTGTATGTCGGAGATCCGAAGTCTCATCTCTCCCGACAGAGACGGCAAGTCCCGGTAGTACGAGAGCGCGATGCACCTCCTTTCGGTTTCGCTGTTCATCCCCATGTCTCCTGCGGTCGGTGCTGCGGCCGAGAGGTTTCATTGAAACGGCGGAAGTGCGTATGATGCGAGCGATGCTGTGTGCTAGATGTCCGCGAGAAGCTTGGTGTATCCGATGAAAGCTTGCTCATTTGAGTAGAACCACTCCTCAAAATCCTCGAAATGCCGCTGGAACAGCCTTCGGCCTCTGCCCATGAGGCTCGGTGGAACCTCCGCATGCATGCGCAGGCTATGGCACGCGCCGCCGGGGTACTCATCGAACATGCCGATGAGGTGTCCGAATTCGTGTGCGCGTACGGCGCCCTGTACTCCCCTTGTGCCTTCCCACCAAATGTTGGAATACCACCAGTTGGGCCCGCCCCAGTCGTTCGGGTCATTCGGGCCTTGGTGGAGCTTCACTTTCGGTCCAGGCCCTGGGCCAAATTCGCAGCGCACGCGGACAGGAAAGGCGCAACAGCCGTGCTGGCTCGGGCAATTGCAGCCATCGCCTCTTGCACAGTCTTCGCGATGTATCTTGAAACGCCTGTTCCAGACCTTCTCGATCTGGCGCTTCCAGTTCTTGAGCTGTCTTCTCGTTGGCTTCCAGCTCGCCGGCTCGGTGTCGAAGTCGATGCGGCGAGTCACGATGAGCTGGCCGTCCTTGACTTCGATGGAATAGCAATACTGCCATGTGTAGATTGTTTCCGTGGGCTCCCAGTCGTCGGAATAGTCGCTCAGCTTGTGCGCTATGGCGGTCCGAATCTTCGGCCCGACCATCTCCGGCGCCACGTCCTCCGCCGTCCGTACCATCATCGCCTTGGGCGACCGCTTGACGCCCTTGTCGACCCATTCCTGCTCGGCGAGAAGATTCACCGTCTTCTCCCAGGGCCCGCGCCGCACCACCCACCGGTGATTCGCATGATTCGCCTTGATGGGCACGCGAAGTCTCGCCGACAGGTCGTGCGTCGCGGAGTCCCTCGCCACGTCCACGGACAGCTCGTCCCCTTCCGTGAAGTTCTTCGTCCTCACCCGAAGCACGACCGGGTCGCCGCAGCACGCCTCTTCCGCAGTCCAGGAGAGGTCGGTCACCTCTTCCTCCTCCGGATCCTTGGGCGCCTGCTCTCCGGGCCCGTCGAGCACCACCGTATTCGCCTGAACTTCCGTGCCGGGACCCGTGTTCGTAGGCGAGCCCCCGTTCTGCAGCATGATGTCGCTCAGGCGCATCACGCTCTCGCCTTCCACCTTGACGTCGAACGAGTAGGTCTTCGGGTAAGCTTTCCCCGAAATCTTGTTCGACACCACGCCCATGGCACTGCCGGCCTCATCGCCCACGCTTTTCGCGAAGCAGGACGACTTGAGCATGACCGGGTTCCCGTTCATCGTGACGCTCGAGCTGCCATCCGCCGTGTCGGCCGACATCGCCGTGTTCGGGTAAGGAAGCGGAATCGGCCCCGCGGGCGCCGGCGTCTTGCACACGTCGGGGAAGATCATGCTCACGCCCCCGCTGTCCTTGTGCACCACGGTCAGGTTGTTGACGAGCACTGTCGCTGGCATCCGCTACCTCTCCGTCCCTTGCGAATACGGAAATATGCAGGCTGCAGCGCGCTCCCCGCGGTCGGAGACGCTCGCGATGAGCGCGCCGCCCGGTCCGCCGTAGCCGCGTTGAAAGGCGCGCACCGCAAGGCAAATCGAGATGGCGCCCGAAGCCGCGCCAGTGTCGCCCAGGCAATCGGCGGGGTGCCAAAGCTGCCACCCGTGCGGCAGCCCGCCCAGGCACCGCGTCTCCACCAGTGACCACTCCAGCGCTCGCCAGCGCTCTCCCGTTGCATCCATCAGCACCCGATGAAGCGAACCCCCGCCGCCGGCGCCTTCGATGGCGCCTCGCACCGCCCGGCTGAGCCCTTCGGCTCGAATGGGATGCTCGGGCCCCAACGGCACGTTCTCCTGCTCCAAGACGACGGAGGCGATGCGCGCAACCGGCGTCGCTCCCCTCGCGAGCGCGTCGATCGACCGCTCCAGGACCAAGACGGCAGCGGCCTCGCCTGGCATCAAGCCGTCGGCGTGCCCCGGCACCTTCAGGCGGCCCTTGGAATAGAGCCACCTCAAGTACTCGCCGTGAAGGAGCGAATCGACTGCTTCGACAACCGCGATGTCGATGGTTCCGGCGAGCAGGTCGGCCGAGGCCCGCGCGACGGCGGCGAGCCCTCCGGCGTGGTCGAGCGAAATCAGCTCGACGCGGTCGGCCTGGGCTGGGGCGATACATTCCTCTCGGATGTCCTCCGCGAAATCCTGGAAGGATTCTTCGCTCACCCCGACGCGATCTCGATAGGGCGTGGCGACGTAGGCGCCCACTCGGAGATTCGGCTTCGACCGGCGCACCTCCGAGAGGTCGTACAGCTTCGCGCTCCAGAGCGCCTCGTGGACCGGCTGGGGCAGCAGGTCGTCGACCTTCTCCGTCCACGGCGAATCGCCGAGATCGGGCTCGAAATACGAGCCGACCGGGAGATCGTCGTCGAAGAAGATGCCCAGGTGCGGGCTGGGTCGAAATCGGGCGCAGCCTGCCCTCACGGCGGAGGCGGTCTGCACGGCGTCGTTGCCGACCGGCGTGCGCGCTCCGAAGCCCGTGAGAGCGATGAACGGTCCCTCCATCGTTCACTCGCTTTCGGTCAATTGATCTTGACGCGGCTGCCTTTGATGCGGTTCGTCTCGCTGGCACTGCTCACGAGCTCAACGCCTTTGAGCACGATGCGGCCGTCGGCCGTCAGCGTGATGCTCGCCTTTCCGCAGCGGAGCACGATCTCTTTCTTGCCCTCGAGCACCACCCGCTCGCCGTCGGCTTCAACGTCGAGGACCGTCTGGAGCTTCTGCTCAGGCGAGCGAACCCGCTCAACGGGTTTCTGCTTGAATCGGCTCATGGCGTCCCTCTCCCTTGAATTCGCCAGAAGTGTAGGTTCTTTTAGCCAACTCCATCGTCCGCCGCAAGTCGCGTCGAAGGCGCCCGAGGCGCCCGCCGCAACCGCTTCGCCGCTGCGAGGCGCCTAGCCGGACTGTTCAAGCATCTTCGAGCCACATCGACGGTGCGTGGCCTACGGAATCTGCCAAGGACCGCCTTCGTCAACGACGAGGCCTCGTCGTCGCCGAGGAACCAAGCCCCTCGACTGCGCGGCTTCGGCGCTCCGCTCGGGGAGAAGAGAACGGAAGATCAGCTGAACAGCTCGGCGATCTCCTTCTCGCCGAGCGCCTTGCCGAAGCCGTCGTCGGTGGCGAGCACGCCGGTGGCGAGCGTCCGCTTCCGCTCCTGCATCTTGAGCATCTTCTCCTCGACCGTGCCTTTGGCGATGAGCTTGTAGGAGAAGACGGGCTTCGTCTGCCCGATGCGGTGGACGCGGTCCACGGCCTGCTGCTCGACGGCGGGGTTCCACCACGGGTCGAAGTGGATGACGTAGTCGGCGCCGGTGAGGTTGAGCCCGGTGCCGCCGGCCTTGAGGCTGATGAAGAAGAGCGGCGGGCCGTCCTTGGCGTTGAAGCGGTCGATGCGCTCCTGCCGGTCGATGGTCGAGCCGTCGAGGTACTCGTAGCGCAGCCCCTCCTCGTCGGCGAAGGCGGTGAGGTGCCCCAGCATCTCCGTGAACTGGCTGAACACCAGTGCGCGGTGGCCCTCGCCGATGAGGTCGCGCACCAGCTCCCCGAAGGCGTCGAGCTTCGCCGACGGCGGCAGCCGCGTCCCCGGCGGCAGCTTGAGCAGGCGCGGATCGCAGCAGACCTGCCGCAGGCGCAACAGCTCCGTGAGCACCGAGATGCGCGCCTTGGCGAGCCCCATCCGCGCGATGACTGTCTCGACCCGGCCGCGCGCGGTCAGGAGCATCTCGCGGTAGAGCGCCTGCTGGCCCGGGTGCAGGTCGACGGGCAGCACCGTGTCGGTGCGCGGCGGCAGGTCGCGCGCCACTTCGTCCTTGAGCCGCCGCAGGATGAACGGGTGCACCCGCCGCTTCAGCCGGTCGCGGGCGCCGCTGCTGCCGTCCACCTCGATGGGCCTCGCGTAGCGGTTGCGGAAGTCGGCCTCGGTGCCCAGGAAGCCCGGCATCAGGAACTGGAAGAGCGACCAGAGGTCCGACAGGCGATTCTCCAGCGGCGTGCCGGTGAGCGCCAGCCTCCGCTCGCACTGCTGCGCCCGCGCCGCGCGCGCCCCCAGCGACGCCGGGTTCTTCACGTGCTGCGCCTCGTCCAGGATGACGTAGCGGAACTTCACCTTGCGCAGGTCCTCGTGGTCTCGCCGGAGCAGCGCGTACGAGGTGAGGACCAGGTCGGCGCTGGCGAACGTGGTCCGCTTCTTCTCGCGCTCGGGCCCGTGGTAGACGATGGACTTGAGCGACGGCGCGAAGCGCTCCGCCTCGCGCTGCCAGTTCGGGAGCACCGAGGTCGGCGCCACGATCAGGCTGGGCATCCGCCCGTCTTCCTTCTTCACCTGCAGCAGCATCGCCAGCGCCTGCACCGTCTTGCCCAAGCCCATGTCGTCGGCGAGCACGCCGGCGAGCTTGAAGCGGTGCAGGAACATCAGCCAGTCGAGGCCCTTTCGCTGATACGGGCGCAGGTCGGCCTTCAGCCCCGCCGGCAGCTCCACCTCTTCCACGGCGCGGCAGTCGCGCAGCGCCGCCAAGAACCGCCGCGTCTCGGGCTCGACCCGGGCCTCGGGGATGAGGTCCATGAGCCGCTCGACCTCGCCGGCCTCGGTGGGCGCGAGCTCCAGCGCGCCGTTCTTCGCCTCGGCGCGGCTCTCGTCCAGGAGCGCCCGAAGCTGCTCGAGCACCTCGCGCGGCAGCTCGCCCACGCTGCCGTCGCCGAGCTTGACGTACCTCCGCCCGGAGGCGAGCAGCGGCCGCAGGCGCGTCAGGTCGATGGACTGGTCGTCCTCGGCGAAGGCGAGCTCCAGCGAGAACCAGCCGGTGCGCGCCTGGGTGAGCGCCGCGCGCGGCGCGAGGCTTCGCACGCGGACCACCTCAGACGGCTTGGGGCCGAGAATCTGGATGCCCTCCGGCAAGCCCTGCACGCCCCGCGTCCAGAAGTCGACGGCGCGGTCGCCCCGCGCCACGAACGCCCCGCCCCCGTGCACAAGGCCCGAGGCGAGCAGCGCCTCGACGGCGGCCTCCTCGGCCGGGACGTCGCGCTTGAGCAGCCGGCCGTCGGTGGTGACGTGAGTCGCCGCGCCCGCGTGCGTCAGCGGCAGCTCCAGGTCGCCGTAGCGGACCGCGAGCAGCGCCTTGACCGCCTCGGCGTCGCCGTCCAGCGTGAGGGCGAAGGCCGCGGGCGGAGGCGTGACCTCGGCGCCCGCGTCGAGGATGACCCCCAGCCGCCTCAGGCCGCCCAGCGCCACCTCCAGCGCCGGCCCTGCCTCGCGCGGAAGCGAGAAGGTGGGCTGGGCGCGGAAGCGCTCGAGCTGGTCGAGCGCGGCGCCGGTCTCCAGCCGGTGGAGGATGGCGCCGTGCAGGGCGAAGGTCGGCGCGTCGGAGAGGAAGCGGGCCGCCGAGAGCGCGACCAGGGTCCCGTCGCCCAGGCGAAGCCTCACCGCCACCTGCCGCCGGGCGTCGGTGATGGCCACCTCGGCGAAGAGGTGCGCGGGCTCCGGGGCGAAGGAGACGTGCGCGCCGGCGAGGAAGACCGCCCGCGACCGCAGGAGCTCGAGGGCCGCGCCCGCGGCAGCGCCGGTGAGGCGGTAGCTGCCGTGGGGGTCGCGCGGGAGCGCCTGGACGGCGGCGAAGACGCGGCAATCGGCCGGCTCCAGCATGCGGCCGGCGAGGTAGGGGGCGGCCAGGAGGAAGCGGCCCCGGGCGCGGTGCGCACCCTCCGAGCGCTCGATGCCGAGGTCCAATCCGCTGCCCGCGAGGGCGAGGTGATACTGGAAGGCGTGCGCGGCGCTGGGCAGCCCGAGCCACTCGCGCAGCTCCTCGAAGTCGGAGGGCGCCGGCGCCTCGGCAGGGGGAGGCTCGGGCGGCGACAGGGCGCGGGCCAGGAGCGCCGAGGAGCGGTCGCCTCGCGCCATCTTGTCCAGGGCGAAGGCGAGCGCCACCACGTGCTTGCAGTGGTCGTCCCAGCTGCCCCAGGACGGGCAGGTGCAGCTCGAGGTCGGCGGCTCGCGCCCGAGCTGGAGCGCGACCTCGTAGGGGGCGTCGTCCGTGCCGATCACCTCGGCGCGCACCCAGTCGGGCTTCACCGAGAGGATTCGGACGCGCCCCTCCTCCTCGTAGGTCTTGCCCCGGGCCACCGTCTCCGGTCGGCAGGTGGCCTGGAGAGACTTCAACGCTCCGGGCAGCGAGCCCTTGAGCGTTTCGGCGGCGTCAGCGAGGGGAGGATCGGCGAGAGTCATGGAGCGAAAGCTAGAAGCCCTCAAGTACAACACGAGGAGCGGCGGCCGCCAAACGGGCGCCTCCGAAGCGGCGCTCCCGGGCTCTCGGGGAGATCTCGCCCGGCGGGCGCATCCCTACACCAGGGGCCCCCAAGCTGCAACCGAGGCCTGTTCGGAAGCGCCGGTTCTCGCTCACCAGGCGCCGCCTCTTCGGGCGGGGCGATTGAAACGGCGGCGCGCGATCCAAGCTTTCGCGGAGCATGCGATCCCGCCTGAGCGAGCGGCTTTCCGTGGAGCGCTGGGTCGACCCGTTGGACGTCGACACGCTCTGTGAGGACGTGCGGCGCGGCCTCGGCGCGCGGCCGTGCTGGCTCCCGTCCAAGCACCTCTACGGCGGCGCCGGGAGTCGCCTCTTCGAGCAGAATCTGCGAGCTGCCGGAGTACTACCCGACCCGCGTGGAGGCCCAAGTGCTGCGGGCCGTCGCCAGCGGGGTGGCGCGGCACGTTCGCCCCCACACCATCGTGGAGCTGGGCAGCGGCTCGGCCGTCAAGACGCGTCTCTTGCTCGACGAGATCGGCCGGCTCGGCTCCCGGGCGACCTACGTGCCGCTGGACATCAGCGAGGAGGTCCTGGAGGCGAGCGCCCGCGCGCTGCTCGAGCTCTACCCGTGGCTGTCCGTTCGCGCGGTGGTCGCCGACTTCGAGCGCCCCCTGGCCGGCCTGCCGCGCGGCGACGGCGTGCTCCTCGTCTTTTTGGGCGGCACCCTCGGGAACTTCGAGGAGGAGGCCTGCGAGCGCTTCCTCGCCCATCTGGCGGCCTCACTGGGGCCCGGGGGGACGCTCCTGGTGGGCACCGACATGGTGAAGGACCCCGCGCGCATCGAGCGCGCCTACAACGACTCGCGGGGGGTCACCGCGCGCTTCAACCTGAACGTCCTCACCCTCATCAACCGGCGGCTCGGCGCCGACTTCGACCTCGGGCAGTTCGAGCACCTGGCCTTCTTCGACGAGGCGCGGGCGCGGATAGAGATGCACCTGCGCGCGCGGCGCCCCGTGCGCGCCCGGGTGCCGGCCGCGGGCCTCACCGTCCATCTGGCGCCCGGGGAGACCATCCGCACGGAGATCAGCCGCAAGTTCACCCCCGAGTCCGGGGCGGCGCTCTTCGAGCGGGCCGGGTTCTCGCTCGCGGCCCGGTTCGCGCCGAAGGACGGCGAGTTCAGCCTGTGGCTCGCGCGGGTCGCGGACCCTGGCGAGCCCGCGGGCGCTCAGCCCCTTGCCTAAACGCGCGCCGCCCCTGTAGAGCTTCGGGCGCGGCGCCGCGCACCTTTGCAGAGGGAGAAGAGGACGCTCGGGCGGGCCGACGAGACCCCCCATGAGCCCGTCCACCTCGCCCATTCTGTGGATCGCCTTCGGGGCCGTGGTCCTCGCCAGTTTGGCGTTGGACCTCGGGGTCCACCGGCGGCATCCCCGGCCGCCCACGGCGGGCCAAGCGGCGAAGTGGGCCGCGCTCTGGGTGGCGGTCGCCGTGGCTTTCGGCGCCGGGGTCGCGCCGTTCATCGGCGGCGCCCGCGCCACCGACTACTTCACCGCCTGGCTCCTGGAGAAGGCGCTCTCGGTCGACAACCTCTTCGTCTTCATCGTCCTCTTCACGTTCTTCAAGATCCCCGTCGAGCTGCAGCGGCGGGTACTGTTCTGGGGCATCTTCGGGGCCCTGGCGCTGCGCGCGCTCTTCATCTTCATGGGCGTCGCGCTGCTGCACCGCTTCCACTTCCTCACCTACGCCTTCGGCGCCTTCCTGCTCTACACCGGCGCCAAGCTCCTGTTCGGGCATGGCGAGGAGGTCCACCCCGACCAGAGCCTCGCCTATCGGCTCGTCCGCCGCACCCTGGCCATCAGCGAAGACCTGTCACAGGGGCGCTTCTTCGTGCGCGAGGGCGGCCGCCTGAAGGCCACCCGGCTCTTCGTGGTGCTGGTGGTGGTGGAGGCGACCGACGTGGTCTTCGCGGTCGATTCCATCCCCGCGGTGCTGGCGGTGACCTCCGACCCGTTCGTCGTCTACACCTCGAACATCTTCGCCGTGCTGGGCCTGCGCGCGCTCTACTTCCTGCTGTCGAGCGCCATGGTGCGCATCCGCTATTTGAACGTCGGCCTGGCGGCGGTGTTGGGCTTCATCGGCGTGAAGATGCTGCTCGCCGACGCCTTCCAGCTGCCGCCCCTGTTGTCCCTCGCCGTCGTCGCCGGGCTGCTGCTCGCGTCCGTTGTCGCCTCGCTCTTCGCCGATCGCCGCAGGTGACGCGGAGGCGCGGCGCCGTGACCGGCGGCGCTGCGTGTGCCAGTCCTTTGGGGAGGAGATCGCGGTGGCGTTCTTCTGCAAGGGCCGAGGTTTCTGCCCATCATGTTGCGTCTGAAGGATGAGCGACGCCGCAGCGCACCTGGCGGGCCGAGTCTTGCCCGTGGTCGCCTATTCGGCAATGCGTCCTGGCCGGGCCGGGACCGGGGCGGGAGTTTCGCACACCTAGCCCGGCCGAGCCGGAACCAAAGAGGGTTGCCAGGGCTCCAGGTTCCAGACCCCAGGCTCCAGACGGCTCCAGGAACTGCATTCCCTGGAGCCTGCGGTCTGGAGCCTAGAGTCTTTGCCAGCCTGCACAAGAGCTCGCGCCGAAGGAACTAACTTGAAATCGGCCGACCTCGCCCTCGGCTCAAGAGGGAAGGCGCTGTTGTCTTGTTCGGATCGACATCGTTGAAGGAAGGTCGACCGAAGGATCTCCCGGTCAGCCGGACGAATCTCCCGGTTCCGATATCGAAGAAGTGGGCCCGGGCCCACGCGCTCAGGGCCTTGCCCCCTGACCTTCATCCGCGACGGTACGGCAGAACGGCGGCGAAAGAATCAGCGCCACGAGGTGCATGCCGAACCCCGCAAACATGTCGCCTCCTGAAACCACACGCTCGGTCGCCCAAGTGGCCGAGCTTGCGAGCGAGGCCCACCAACCTGTAGCATCTGCCCAAAGCTCCTCGGCAGGTCATCAGCAGGGTCGATCCATCGCCGCAGCACTCGGGCGCTGACGCAGCGCGATGATTTCCAGGAACCACGAACGATTCGAGAGGTTATGCGATGCGACGGCACCTGCTGGTAGTTGCTCCATTGATCGCTGCTGCTTGCAGCGAATCGTTCCCGGGCCAATGCAAACAAGACAGCGACTGCACGGCCCCGAACATCTGCTACCAGAGCTATTGCGTGGAGCCCGAAAGCTCGGGAGATGCCGGGGCGGATGCGGGGGTCGATGCCGGGGCAAATGCGGGGGTCGATGCCGGAGCGGATGCGGGGGTCGATGCCGGAGCGGATGCGGGGGTCGATGCCGGAGCGGATGCGGGGGTCGATGCCGGAGCGGATGCGAGAACGGACGCCGGCGGCGACGGCGGTTCGCTGGCCAATCTGGGAGCTCCTTGCACGAGTGCAGGGCAATGCGCGAGCGGTCTTTGCGCCGATGGAGTGTGCTGCAACACCGAGTGCAACGATAAACCTTGCCAGCGTTGCGACGAGGTCTCCGCAGCGGGGGCTGGGCACTGCGGCTTCATCAAGGCAGGCATGGACCCCGACCATGAATGCACCCCTTCAACCTCCATATGTTCGGGCAAGTGCAGCCTTCTGAAGACCAGCTTCGCCTGCAGCGGCACGAGTTATGGGTGCGTCAGCCAGCAAGAGACGCTGCCGGTGCCTTCCGGAAAGATCTGCAGCTCCAATGCGGTCGTCGCGGTGAGCTCTTCAGACTTCTGTTCCGCCACCAGCGATTGCGTCGACGGGAAGTGCTCTGCGACCCAGTGGTGGACCAGCTGCGACGGGAGTGGAGCTTGCCGGGCTTCGAGCGATCACGCCGCCAGCTACTCCGAAGTGGTCTACGCCAGCGCCGGTTCTTCCTTGACCGGGACCTGCGCCACCAACGGCACCGCCCTTTGCTCGGCCAGCCAGCACTGCAGCGGTCAACAGCAATTTCAAGGCTACCGCTGCGCGGGCGCGGCCGACACCTGCAACGTCGACGCGAACGTCAATGGCTGCTGTGCTTGCGGTAATTACAGCTGCAACGCTGCGCCGAATTTCACGTGCAAGACGACCTGCAGCGGCGACGCCGACTGCTCGACGAACCATTGCGTCACATCGGTGTCCGGGGCTCAATATACGTGTCAGACCGGGAAATCGGGCAGTCCCTGCGACGTGGTCTCCACCAAGAGCGCCAAATTTGGCGAGGATTGCGACCCGAACCTCACCTGCACCTCGGCGCATCTGTGCAAAATCATCGCTGGGTACGCTTGCGGCAGCGACTCTGACTGCGGCGAGGACTTCTATGATGCCAACAGCGCCCGATTCACGCTCAAGTGCAAGAGCACTTATTATGGGAACTCCATCGGGGTTCAAATTCCCTGCATCACGGGTTCTTCGTGCTGCAGCGACTGACCGTCGCGCTTCCCTTGGGTCGAATTCACCGCTGGAAAGAGGGGCGTCAGGCGCCCCAGTGTGAGGAAGTGTGATCCTCGACGAGCAAGCTCTCGAGCCGACGCTCTCTGGAAAGCGCTTGGGCGTCTTCTTCTTCAACAAGGATTCGCGAAACCTCCTTCGAGCGCACCGAGCGGGCTTGAGGGCTTTTTCCCATTCCATCGAATGCCTCTTCGAATCCGACCCTGCAGTACCGGCCCAGGGTTCGAGAGCTGGCCGAGGAATCGCTCGGCGGCGCGCGCCTGGTGACGTCCGTCGAGGACATCGCGAGGCTGATCGACGAGGGCGCCTTCGATGCCGTGCTCATCTTCGAAACAGGATATGAGGGTCAGCTTCAAGACCACCTGGTGTCCTTCGAGGAGGAGCCCGCCGTGGACTCGCTGGAGGACCTCGACGCCAAATGCCGGGCGGATTACGAGCGCTACCGCAACGTCGAGCCCAACGCTGAGTTCAACGCTCGGTGGTCTGCGGCGTGTGTGCAGTTCCTGGCGGAATACTGTTCCGTGCGCGGCATCATGGTCCTGAATGCCTACAACGCGCTGGTTCGGAGCGAGCAATCCAACGAAGAGCTCGTCGTGGCGTTTGGCGAGCGCCATGTCATCCTGCCGACGCTGCCGGAGTGGCTCGGCCGGGTTCCTGTCCGCTTCATTCTCGGAGAGGATTGGGCTTGCGGAAAGACGTCCTATCTCATCGAGAGGATGAAGGAAGGGTCCAGCGGTCTGGCGGGTGATTTCTGGTTCCGGCTCATCTCTCCCGACGCGATTCCCTCGTTCCAAATGCAGGACATCTTTGGCATCAAAGGGGTCATCGCGAATCTGGTGCGGCGCGCGCACGAGCGCAACCCGGGCAAGGCGGTGTTCATCAAGTACGACGGTCGGCTCGAGGAGTTCGTCTTCGGGTTTCCCCGGGACCGGACCTATCTCATCAAGGACATGCACCACTATTTTGACGATTGTCGATTCGTCATCGTGCAGAAGGCCAAGAAGTCCGAGCGAATGGACGGTCTGGTCGCCCGTTTTCAAAAGAAGTACGACGTCTCCGCCGACCGCATCGACCGAATCGTCGCGCATTTCGACGGGAGCGCCGAGCGCTTGAATGAGTCCGGTTCCTCGCCCCCCTGACCTGCGCCGGCGGCGGGCTGATGGGCTGCCGCCGCGCCAGCCCTATTCGAGGTCGAAGATGCTGGTCACCCGCGAGATGGCGGTGTGGTGCGAGCGCTTTCGCGCCGCCTCGCGCGCCTCGTCGGAGAGTCGCCCTTCCAGGACCGACTTCTGGTCCGCCAGGCGAGCCCGGTCTCCGCTGATCTCCTGGGCGGGCGCCTCGCAGCGCTCGAGGGCGGCCACGGCGTCCAGCGCCCCGGTGCTCGCGCGCTCGGCCGCGGCCCGGTCGTTGCGGTGCACGGCGTCCCAGAACTCGCCCTCGCGCGAGGCCAGAGAGAGCCGGTAGAGCTCGCGCTGCGCCTCTTGGCCGAGCGGCGCGCGCGGGTCGACCGAGGCGGTGAAGATGCGGTCGGGCTCGTCGCTGTCGCCCTTGATGGACAGGGCGATCTTCGCCATGGGAGTCGGCTCGTCGGCGGACTTGAGGGTGAAGAGCATCCGCCGAGGCGCGCCCCGCCCGATGGGCCCGGTCTCGACTACGAAGCCGTCCGCGGAGACCTTGGTCGGGTACCGGTGAAGGAGCGCCGCCTCGCGCACCGTGCCCGCGGGCGAGACCCGGACGGTGGCGCCTTCGTGCGCCACGGCGAACAGGTCGGACAGGTGGCGCGCCAGCGCGCCGGGGATGTCGGACTCTTTGTCCACGAACGAGTAGCGCCCGCCGCCCGCCTCCACCAGCGCGGCCAAGCAGTTCTCGTCGAAGTCGAGGCCGATGCCCACGGCGGAGGTGACCACGCCCTCCTCGGCGGCCTTCCGGGCCACGGCCGCGAAGGCCGGGGGCTCGCACGGGCCGAAGGACGGGTAGCCGTCGGTCAGCACCAGGGCGTGGGGCCGGGTCTCGCGCACGAACACCCGGCGCAGCATCTCGTGCGAGCGCTCCACCGCCTCGAGCAGCGCGGTTCCGACGCCGGGCCGCAGCTCGAAGAGGGCGCGGTGGATGGCGGTGCGCGCGTCGTCGTCGACCAGGCCCGGGCCGAAGAGCGTGCGCACGGTCCGGTCGAAGGCGAGCAGGCAGAACATGTCGGAGCGCCCGAGGCAATCGACCACCGAGCGCGCGGCCTCGAGGGCGCAGGTCAGGCGCGGCCCGCCCATGGAGCTCGAGGCGTCGATGGCGAGAGCCAGGTGCACGGGCTTGCGCTCGACGGGCGCCTCCTCGTCAGCTGCCAGCTCGAGGAAGAGCAGGTAGGTGCCCTTCTCGGCGGGGTGGGGGATGCAGGCGGACTGGATCTTCATAGACTCTTTCGCTCACGGGCCGCTCGAGCCCAGGTTCGATGCTAGCGCGTTTCCCGGGGTGGCGGGCGAATCCCGGAAGAGCCGGCGGCCCGCGCGCCCGGCCGCTCTCCGGCCCGCGCGCGAGGCAGACCTCAAGCCCGCCCTGAGCTGATATAAAGACCCGCCTTCGGGCCGGCAGCCCAAGGGACAGGCTCGCGCCGGTGCGAGAACCGCGCCTTTTAAGGAGCTTTCGATGGCCAAGTCCAGGGACAAGGATCGCGCCGCGGGGACGCCCCCCGCGCCGGCCCCGCAGCCAAGCGCGGAGCCTTCCCCTTCGGGTCCGGCCGAAGCCTCCTCGGGAATCGCCCAGGCCCTCCTCGGCCGCGCCTTCTCGCACCCGCTCGTGGCCCGCTGGCGAGCGCTCCCGGCCGAGCGCCGCGACGTGGGCGCCATGGCGCTGCTCGCCGCGCTGGTGTTCGTGCCCTGGCTCGGGGCGACGGGGCTCTGGGACCCGTGGGAAGTCCACTACGGCGAGGTCGCGAGGACCATGGTCGCCAAAGGCGACTACGTCTTCCCGTACTGGGAGAACGCCTACTTCTTCTCCAAGCCGCCGCTGACCATGTGGATGCAGGCGCTGGGCCTCGTGGCGACGGGCGCGCTCAACCAGAACGGGCCGCTGGGCGTCTTCACCGAGTGGGGCATGCGCCTGCCGTTCGCCCTGCTCAGTGTCGTGGCGGTGGCCATGACCACGCTGTCGGTGGGGCGGGTCTTCAGCCGGCGCGCCGGCCTCATCGCCGGGTTCGCGCTGACCACGAGCCCGCTCTACTTCATGCTCGCGCGCCAGACGGTGACGGACACGCCCTTCGTGGCGCTCCTCGTTATCGGGATGAGCGCGTTCCTGGTGGCGGAGTTCGACCCCAAGGTCCGCGGCGAGCTGGACGAGAAGGGCAGGGCGCGCTCCCACTCGGCCACAGTCTGGTGGGCCTGGGCCTACGCCAGCTTCGCGCTCGCGGCGCTGGCCAAGGGGCTCCTCGGCATCGCGTTGCCCGGGCTGGTGGTGCTGCTCTACCTGCTCGTGACCTGGGACTTCAAGCTGCTGCGCCGCTCGCGCCCGCTCCAGGGCTTGCTCCTCATCGCGCTCATCGCGGTGCCCTGGTACGTGACGCTCTCGGTCTTCGACGGCAAAGACGACGAGTCGAAGACCTTCTTCTACCGGTTCTTCATCCACGACCACTTCAAGCGCCTGGGCGAGGGCGTGCACACCACCACGCCAGGCGGCACGTTCTCCTACTTCATCGAGCAGCTGGGCTTCGCGGTCTTTCCCTGGGTCGCGCTGGTGCCCGGGGCGATGGTCGCCATCGGCAAGCTGCGCCCCAAGGACCAGGACCCTCGCTCGCGCGCCGCGCTCTTCGTTGCGCTCTGGGCCGCGGCGTCGTTCTTCACCTTCGCGATGAGCGCGACCAAGTTCCACCACTACTGCTTCCCGGTGGTGCCGCCGCTGGTCATCCTCTGCGCGCTCTTCGCCGAGCGGCTCTGGGAGGACGGCGTCGAGGGCTACGCGGTGCCCATCTTGCTGGGCCTGGGGTTCTTCGCGGCGGTGGCGCAGAACCTCTGGATGACGCCCAAGCTCTTGCCCGACCTCTACGTCTACAATTACGAGCGCCCCTACCCGGCGCGCGAGGTCGACCCGCGGCAGGTGTTCCTGTTTCTCTTCGTCGGCGGCGGGCTATGGATGGGGCTCGCCTACGTCTGGAAGAGCAAGTCGATGCTGGTGGGGACGTTCGGGGCGCTGGCGGCGGCGTTCGCGATCTACGTGAGCTGGTTCCACTGGCGCGACCTGTCGCCGCATTGGTCGCAGCGCGACATCTTCTGGACCTATTACCACCAGCGCGGGTCGCCCAACGAGCCCATCGCCGCGTATTACATGAATTGGCGCGGCGAGACGTTTTATTCGTCGAACGAGATCAAGCAGGTCAAAGACGGCAGCCGCTGGAATGAATTCCTCGCGCAGAAAGGCCGACTCTGGGCCGTGGTCGAGCAGAACCGCTTCCAGGGCTTGAAGGGGACCATCGAGGCGCAGGGGAAGAAGGCGAAGATCGAGGACCGGACCAGCAACAAGTTCTTCCTGGTCTCCATCCAGTGACGTCGGCCATCGTCGCCCGGGGGTTGGGCCGGCGGTTCGGCGCTCGGGCGGCGGTGGAGGGGCTCTCGTTTCGGGTCGAGCCGGGCCAGGTCTTCGGGCTGCTCGGGCCCAACGGCGCGGGGAAGACCACGACCGTTCGAATGCTCTGCGCGCTGCTCGCGCCGAGCTTCGGCGAGGGCGAGGTTTTGGGCTTGACGCTCGGGCGCGATGGCGCGGCCATCCGCGCGGCGGTCGGGCTCCTCACCGAGCAGCCGGGGCTCTACGACCGGCTGTCGGCGCGAGACAATCTCCTCTATTTCGCGCGCCTCTACGGACTTCCGGAGCCCGCGGCGCGGGTGCGGATCGGCGCGCTGCTCGAGCTGTTCGGGCTTTCGGCGCGCGCCGGAGACCGGGTGGGGGCCTTCTCCAAGGGAATGCGCCAGAAAGTGGCGCTGGCCCGCGCGGTGCTCCACGAGCCCAAGGTCGTCTTCCTAGACGAGCCGACGAGCGGCCTGGACCCGGAGGCGAGCGTCCAGGTGCGCCGGCTGATCCGCGAGCTGGCGGGCCAGGGGGGCGCCGTCGTCCTGTGTACGCACAATCTCGACGACGCGCAGAGGCTGTGCGACCGGGTCGCGGTGATCAAAGGGCGCATCCTGGCCGAGGGCCCGGTCTCCGAGCTCTCGGAAGGCCGCGCCGTGGAGATAGGCCTTTTGGGCGACGCGGCCCCGCTCGCGCATCGGCTCCGGGGCTTCGCCGGCCTCGCAGAGGGAGCGGTGGATGTCGATGGGAGCTCGCTGCGGATCGCGCTGAATGACGGCGTCGAGGTCCCGGACCTCGTCGCGCGCGTCGTCGCGCTCGGCGGCCGGGTCGCATCGGTGCGCCCAGCGGCTCGGGAGCTGGAGCGGGTGTACCTCGAGCTGGTGCGCCGTGAGGGGCCGGACGCCTGAGCGCCCTTTGGCGCGGCGCTTTCGCATTCGCATTCGGGGGAGGGCGGTTTACATCGCGGCTCGGCGGTAGGCTCCCGTCTCGAGCTTCTATGAATACAGCTCGCCGCCGGCCGTCTTTAGATGCGTTGCCAGGGGCGGATTGGCCGCTCTCGGATGACAGGAGGAAGAAAACGATGAAGAAGCTCATGACCGCCGTCGTGTTCGCAGTCCTGATGCCCGCGGGAGTCGCTCTGGCCGATCAGCCCTTCAACCCCGATTGCCACCTCGAGGGGATCAACGGCGGCCTCGACAGCATCATCGCGCAGATCAAGAGCAGCCCGGCCTATAGTCACGCCGGCGGGCACTACGCCCAGGCAGTCAAGGATCTCGAGAAGACCCGCAAGCAGCTCCACGAGGGCTGCCACGACTGGAACAAGTCGCTGCGGAGGTAGCTCGGTTCGGTTCGAGTGGGCGGGGGTTGGAGGAGGCTTCCTCCAACACCGCCGAATCGCTTGAATGTCGCGGGGTGGCGGACTACGGCGCCTTGGAGTCGTCGGCCTCGGGCTCTCCCGCGCCCTGGACTCCAGCGCATGCGGGGATGGCCGCCATTGCTGCGGGTCCTTGGGCGAGCTGAGCGCAGCTCACCTTGGCGAGCTCCTGGAGGCATCGTTGGAGCTGCGCGCGGCTGGGCGGCGGGCCCGCGGCGGCGGCTTGTGCAGCCAGCCCCGACGCGCAGGCACTTCCCATCAAGGTTGCGCAGGTTGCGGCGTCGCCCATCTGAGGTGCGCAGCGCTGCATGACGCCGCAGAGCGTGTTCGAGGTGAGGCGGCAGACTTCCATGGCGTCCACCTCCTGAGCAGGCTTGGCGCTTGTCGCCTTCGCTCCGACGGCGGCGTCGCGCTCGAGCTTCTGCAGCTCGGCCAGCCCCTGGGCCTTCTCCGTGCGCAAGGCCTTGGCGCTCTTCAGGCCCTGCTCGGCCCGGGCGCGCTCGGGGGCCTGCGGCTTGACGAGCGCATAGAGCTGCTCGGCCAAGAGCCCATCGCCTTCTTTGAGCGCCAGGTCGGCCCGCGCGACGAGCGCCGGCGCGAAATCGGGCGAGAGCTTGATGGCCTCCTCGAAGTCGTGCGCCGCGGCTGAGGGCTGGTCGAGAGCGAGGTTCGCGTTGCCGGCGGCCTGAAAGGCAACCGGAGACGGCTCGAGGCTGGCCGCCTTCTCCGAGAGGGACACCGCGAGCGCCGGCTCCTTGGAGAGCTTCTTCGAGGCTTCCAGGAGAGCCTTGGCGACGCCAGAGCGCTCCGCGGCGGGAAGGTCTCCCGGCTTCACAGCCGAGAAGCGGAGGTAGAGCTCGTCGTACTTCCCCTGGTCGAGGAGCGCCTTGGCATCCTGGGACGCCGCGGGCGCGGCGCACAGGGCCGCGAGGAGAATGGGCAGGCTGAGCATGGCGGGACCTTCCTTGGCCGCCTCATCCAACCAGGCGCCCGAGGGGCAGGCAAGCCCTGGACCTCACGCCGCGAGGGCGCCGGCGGCGCGCTCGAAGGCCGCGACCAGCTCCGGCTCGGTCGCGAACTCGGTGCAGCGGTAGAGCTGGCGGTCGTCGTCCGGGTCGAGCAGGTCGGCCAGCCGAGAGGCGTTCACCTCCAGGAAGAGGCGCACGCGGCCGCGGCGCTCGGACCTCAGGGCGCGCAGCTCGGCGCGGTCGAAGTCGCGCTGGAGGAGGATTTGGGAGTTGGTCGGGGCCCGGAACGGGCCTTGAAAGGAGGTGCGGGCGAGAATGGGGGACTCGAACATGGGGTTCTCCGGGAAGCGGCGCGAGGGGGTTCGCGACAGGCCGAGAGACCCTAGCAAAGGGGTCTGACACGGCCTCGGCGCGTAGTCGAGCTCGGGCTCGAGCGGGCTCGAGCGGATAGTCCCTTAGCGAGGAAATCTTGCGCAGGATGGCAAAGACTTCAGGTTTCAGACTCCGGGCCCCAGGAGCTGCAGTACCCGGAGCCTGGGGTCTGGAGCCTGGAGCCCTGGCAACCCTCGTTGGTTCCGGCTCGGCCGGGTTAGTGCAGGCGACACCAGGCTGGCGCTGCCGCCGCGAAAAGTGCCATTCTCACTCCGGTGCGCCTCCTGGATTCCCTTGATGAGGGCGCCTCAGGAAACCATGCGAGAGAGGCTCCTGGCCTTCGCGGCGTCGGCGGTTCTCGGATGCCACGCGGGCCAACTCGCCCCGCCGACCTTGGAACCCCCTGGTCAGCTCACCGTCAGGCCGATTCCGCTGCCCGGAGCCACGAAGCCGGTCTCGCTCGACTACCTCGCCGTGGACCGGCGCGCGGGGCGCGTCTGGATTCCGGCCGGGGGCACGGGCAGCGTCGATGTTCTTGACGTCTCCACCGACAAGCTCCAGCGGGTCGAAGGCTTCGCGACCGCGGAGCGCGAGGCCCGGGGCTCGCGCCGGGTGTTGGGGCCGAGCTCGGCGACCGTGGGGGACGGGTTCGTCTACGTCGGCAACCGCGCGAACGCGGCGGTTTGCGCCGTCGACGCCCGGAAGCTCACCCTGGGGACCTGTTTGGAGCTCCCCTCGTCTCCCGATGGGCTGCTCTATGTCGCCGCGACCCAGGAAGTGTGGGTCACCACGCCCCGAGACAGGTCGATCGCCGTTCTGGATGCGAGCATTCCCGCCGCCCTGGCTTTGAAGAGCAGGGTCGCGCTGAACGGCGAGCCGGAGGGCTACGTCTACGACGAGACCCGCGGGCAATTCTTCACGAACCTCGAGGACCGAAACAGGACCTTGGCCATCGACGTCCGAACCAAGGCCGTGGTCTCCGACTGGGATGCGGGCTGCGGCGCGAGCGGGCCGCGCGGCTTGGCGGTCGACGCGGCGATGGGCTGGCTGTTCGTCGCCTGCACCGACGGCTTGAACCAGCTCGACCTGAATCACGGTGGCGCCAAGCTCGCCCGCCTCGAAACCGGCGAGGGCGTCGACAACATCGACTATCTCGAATCGCGCCGGCTCGTATTCGCCGCGGCGGGCAAGGCGGGCAGAATGACCGTCGCTCGCGCCGACGCGGGCCGGTTCTCGGTCGTCGCTACGGCGCCCCTGGCGAACGGAGCGCGCTCGGTCGTCGTCGATGCGCGAGGCGGCGCCTACGCCGTCGATCCCGCTCACGGGCAGGTGCTCGGCGTGTCGCCGCCTCCCTGACTGCCGAGCGGGACCGACGGGCCAGCTTCCGCGCGCCGCTGGATGCGTTGCTCCTTCGAACGAGAGCGATCAGCGCGGGCGCGAACCGCGGGCGCGCTCGCGTCGAGGGCGCAGCCTTGCGAGGGCGGTAGGGGTTGTCGAGGGGTCGATCTGCGCCGGCATGCCGCGACAGGGGACCTCGGAGCCTTGAAGAGAGCAAGGGGCGCTCGAAGCGAGGCCTTCCGGAACTATTGGAAGCGCCAAAGGACCGAGACGCCGGCCCTCAGCGTGTGGATTGGGATGGCTACGGCGAGCACCACCGTCCCCACGGGAGCGGCGTCGGGCAAGTCTTGCGTGGCGACGTCGACATTGAAGAACGGATCGAGCTCGAGCTGGCGCGTCAGCCGCAGACCAAAACCCAGAGTCAGCCCGAGCCTGGTGTAGGACTGCAACGAGTCGAAGTAGATCGTCCCGTCCTCGTAATAGGCGCTCCAATAAAGGCCCAGCCGCGCTCTGGGGTAGAGATTCACCTGCAGGGTGGCGCCCTCGCCGCTGCCGTGGAGGTTGTAGCCGCGAACGGTGAAGAGCATCGTGTCCGCGAGGAGCGCGCGGACGCTGAGCGCGATCCGCCCCCAGTCAGCGTTTTTGGGCAGGTCCCCCTTCCAGAATCGGCGCCACTGATAGTCGGCGGCCAAGCGGACGGAGCCCAGCTGCACCGCCAATTCCACGTCGGGCTCGAGGAGGGTGTATTGGAACGGCGAGAACGCGCCCGCGGTCGCCGGCGCTTCGTCGACGCGCTCCGCGTGGAGGCCGGCGCCCAGGAACACGTTGGAGAACCAATGGCCGCCGAAGACCGTCGCTTCGAGCTCCTCGCCGTGGCTTGACGGGTTCTGATCGACGAACCTCTGGAAGGCGTCGGCATGCGCCGACAGGCCGACCTCGTTTGGCCGTTGTTGGAATGTTTGGATCGCCAACGGCTTCCCGTCTTCCGCCAGGCCTCGCCCTGGCCAGAGTACGAACTCGAATTCGCCCCCGAGGAAGTTGGAGCGGAAGCGGCTCTGAAACCGCTCCGTGCTAGACGGCCCGGCTTCGACGTACCCGCGGTATGCGCCATCGACCCCCTGCCCCGCGGCCGAGCGCGCCCATAGGAGCGCGGCCAGCAGGGCCAGCCTCATCGACATGGTTGTCCTCCCGTACAGAGCGTATGCGCCAAGATGCGAACCGGACCTGCCGAGGAAAATACACGACTCCCGCCGTGCTCGACAGGCACGACTGCGAGGGACCGCGATGCTCCGGGCTGGACGAAAACTCCACGACGACCGGAGGGGACCTGAAGGCCAGCGATATTCTCGAGCCCAACAAAGGCGTGGTGTATTGGGCTGCTTGTACGGTCAACCTGCCCAAACCGGCGGCGAACCAAAAATAGGGTGGTGACTGCCAGGAAAGGTCGGCGTGACGGCAGACGCGGGACGGCGAGCGTCTCGGAGCGTCGCCGGCCGCTGCTCCGACCTCCCCCGCCCGGCCGCGCGCGGGTCGAGCCGAGCGAGGCGCCTCGGGCCGAAGGCGGTTCCGTACGCCGCGCCGCGGCTCCAGGCGTGCGGCACTTGAGCGAGGAGCGACCGGCGGGCCGGCGCCCTGCGATCGACAAGCCGGGACCGCCTATACTCACCGGCATGTCCGACCACGATCGCGAGCTGGCGCAGGACTTCGACGGCCAGGCCGAGCGGTTCGAGAAGGCCCCCGTCCAGAGCGACCCCGCCGCTCTGGTCCGGCTGGTGGAGTTCGCCGCGGTGCCTTCCGGCGCGACCGTCCTCGACGCCGGCTGCGGCCCGGGCCTGGTGTCGGAGGCGCTGCTCGCCGCGGGGTACCGCGTTCACGGCGTCGACCTCTCCGAGGAGATGGTGCTGCGCGCCCGGGCGCGGTGCGCGCGCTTCGGCGAGCGGGCGAGGTTCCACCGCGGCTCCGTCCTGGACCCATTCTCGACCGGGCCGTTCGACGCGGCGATCTCGCGCCTCGTCCTGCACCACACGCCCGACCCGCTCGCCTTCGTGCGCCGGCAGGTGGAGCTCGTCCGGCCCGGGGGCGTGGTCCTGGCGTCCGACCACACCACCGACCCCGACCCGGCCGCGGCGGCGTGGCATCAGGAGGTCGAGCGCGCGCGGGATCGCACCCATACCCGCTGCCTGACCCCCGGCGAGCTGGTGGAGCTTCTGGCGCGGGCGGGCGCGCGCTCGCTCTCGATGGTGGAGGAGACCTTCACCCTCGACTTCGACGAGTGGTTCAATCGCGGGACGCCGGCGCGGAGCAAGGCGGAGGTGCGTGGGCTCCTGCTGGCGGGGCGCGCGCGGGGGTTCGAGCCGGAGCCGCGACCGGACGGGGGCATCGCCATTCGCGCGGTTCATGCCCGCGCGCGCGGTGTGCGCGCCTGACGTGCGGTCTGGCGGGGTCGGGGGGACGGCTGCTAGAAGGGGAGCTTCTGCACCGACTCCTTCGCCTGGCGCCCGATGAGCTCGAGCTGAGCGTCGGTCAAGCGGAGCTCGGCGCGGGCGCGGGCCAGGGTGGCCTCGCCGCTCGCGTCCACGCGCTGGACCGGCTCCACCGCGAGGCCCGAGCGGTCCGCCGCGTCGCCCGCCAGGCAGACGACCGCTGAGAGCGGGTGAACGTACCCGTCGGCCAACAGCTGGTGATGATGGGACACGACGTGCTGGACCTCGGGCGGCAGGTTCCAGATTCCCGCGACGAGCCCCGAGGCGTTCTCGTGGATGGCGTCGACGGCCGGCCACGCGTCCTGGAGCTCGGGCCGCGCCGCCCCGCGCCCGCCCTCGGCCAGGGCGATGAGGCTGCAGGCGATGCCCACGTCGTGTAGGAGGCCGCACAGGAAGGCGTAGTCCGCCTCCAGCGGCGTGAAGCGGCTGATCAGCCGAGACAGGTGCGCGGTCGCGACGCTGTGCCGGCGCAGCCGCTCCAGGGCCTGCGAGTAGCCCTGGACCTTGATGACCCTGGCCGCGAACGCCGCCTCCAGGACCACGTCGCGCATAACCTTGAGGCCCAGGCGGACGAGCGCCTGCTTGATGGAGCGAATGGGGCTCTGCCCCGCGTACACCGGGGAGCGGACCAGGCGGAGAATCCGCGCCGCGAGCAGCGGGTCCTTCTCCAAAAGGTCGGCGATTCTCGTCGACCGCGGCGTTGGGGTGCTGGGAGACGGTGAGGAGCTGGAGCGCCACCAGCGGCAGGAGCGGCGGCTTGTAGCCGGGCGCCTCGAATGTCGACTTGAGCCGCGCCGCCAGCTCCGGCGCGGCCACCAGCGCCTGGTCGATGGTGTGGGTGCCTTGGCCGTACCGGGGGTCGTTGCGCTTGACGCCGTCCATGGCTCAGAGCCTCGCGCGAGGTCGCCGAGTCCCGCAACACCCGCCCGGCGCCGCCGCGCGGATCGGATTCGACCGCGCCCAGGTCCTCTCGCGAAAGCGGCGCGCCGAGAAACGGCTTGAGTAATTTGCACGCGTCAGGCCAAGGCGCGCGCCCGGCGAGCGGCCGTCAGCGAGGGCCCTGGGTGGAGGCGCCTGGGGCGGACAGCGCGCGCGTCTCTCCGATGCTCATCATCCAGAGCCTCTCGTCGCCCAGGCCCCGCGCCCGCCAGGCGGCGAGCAGCCGGCGCGGCGGCTCGCCCATGGGCTCGTCGGTGAGGCGGAAGGTGCCCCAGTGCATGGGCGCCAGGGCGCGCGCCCCGAGCGCGAGAAACGCCTCGACGGCCTCTTCGGGGTTCATGTGTTGCGGCTCCATGAACCAGCGCGGCTCATAGGCGCCGATGGGGAGGAGCGCGAGGTCCAGCGACCCTGTGCGCCGGCCGATCTCGGAGAAGCCGTCGAACAGGGCCGTGTCGCCGGAGTGGTAGAGCGCGCCCTCGGGGCCGCGCAGGACGAAGCCGCCCCAGAGCATGGCGTTCCGGTCCCACGGGTGGCGCATGGACCAGTGGCGCGCCGGGACCAGGGTGATGGAGAGCGCGCCCTCCCGATGTGTCTGCCACCAGTCGAGCTCGACGACGCGCGCGAAGCCCAGCTTCTTGAGCATCGCAGCGTGGCCCAGCGGTGCGACCGCCAGCGCCTTGGGCGCGAGGCGCCGCAGGGTCGGCGCGTCGAGGTGGTCGCGGTGGTTGTGGCTGATGAGCACGGCGTCCACGGGCGGCGCGGCCTCGAGGGGGACGCCCGGCGGGGCGCGCCGGCGCACCACCCCGGAGATCCGCTTCGACCAGAGGGGGTCGATGGCCACCGTGACGCCGCCGAGCCTCGCCAGGAAGCTCGCGTGCCCGACCCACGTCAGAGAGCTCTCGAGCGAGCGCAGCAGGGCGCCGTCGTTGGGGACGACCGGGGGTCGGTAGCCCGGCTCGGGGTCCTTTGGCACCCGGCCGGCGAGCCGGTCGAGCTGCCAGCGGAAGATGTCCTTCGGCCCTCGGGAAGGCCTCGTCGCTCGGTCGTCGAACTGGGCCACGGCGTTTTCTCATTTTCAGGCGCGATGGAGGCGCGGACAGGGCCGAATCGTTAGAGATATCGAAAGCAACCCGTCAGCTGCGCGGAGGATGCGATGAACCTGCAGGAAGCCATTGCAGTCGCCATCGACTTCGAGGTGAAGGTTCGCGACCACTATCACAAGGGGGCCGAGGAGGTTCGGGACGACGCGGGGCGCAAGCTCTTCGAGATCCTGAGCCGGGAAGAGCAGGGGCACGTCAATTTTCTCGCCCACGTCCTCTCGGAGCTGAAGCACACCGGCAAGGTGCCCAACGCGCCCATCCCCACCGTGCTGCCACAGGGGGTCGACTGGGTCGAGCGCGCCCGGCAGAAGGTGCAGCAGATGCCGTACGTGCGCGAAGCCTCCGAGCACGAGCTGGAGCACCTGAAGGCGGCGCTGGCGCTGGAGCAGGAGGCCACGTCGTTCTACCGCCGCCTCGTCTCTGAGCTGCCGGAGGCGGACCGGGCGCTGTTCGAGGGCTTCCTGGGCCGCGAAGACGGGCACCTCGGGCTGGTGCAGGCGCAGCTCAACTCGCTGCAGGGCCTGGGCGTCTACTTCGACATGATGGAGTTCAACCTCGAGGCGGGCTGAGGGGCCGCGTCGGGATCTCGACTCGATTCGCTCCTGAAGGCTTCGCAGGTGGGCTCTGCCCATCTGCGAAATGATCTGAGTCGTTCATCGCCGCTGATCTCGAGCCGCTCGAGGGCGAGGCGCCGGCCTTGAGCCGGCGTCGCCGCTTCGGCATCTGAACCGTGGAGGCTTCTGGCTCCGCCCACTACGAGGCTCTGGCCATGGCGCATCGCGGATTTCGTGATCTGTCGACGGCGGCCACGCCGTTTCACCCACGTCTGATCGGCGCGCATGGTGCCATCGCCGCGAACAGCTATCTCGCGGTGAGCGCAGGGATGGACCTCCTAAAAGCCGGAGCCAACGCGGTCGACGCGGCAGTCGCCGCGACCTTGGTGGAGGGCGTGGTCAATCCGCAGATGCACAGCCTCGGCGGAGAGTGCCCGATGCTCATCGCGCCGGCCGGCGCCTCCGCGGTGTATGCCGTCAACGGCAACACCGCCGCGCCCGATCGCGCGACGTCGGCGGAGTACCGCCGGCGCGGGTTGAAGGACGTGCCCGACGAGGGGATTCTCGCAGCCGGCGTTCCAGCGGCGTTCGGCGCCCTATTGACCGCCCTTTCAAGGTTCGGGACTGCCGCCTTCTCCGAGGTCGTCAGCCCCGCCCTGGCCCTCGCGCGCGACGGTTTCCCGGTTTCCGTTGGCCTTCGACGCCAGCATAAGTTCGGACTCGTCGATCTGGCGGAGCGCTTCGCGCGTTGGCCCGCGAGCGCCCGATTGTACATGCCCGACGGACCATCATCCGAATGTTGTCGCGCCGAGGAAACGGCCCAGGACGACGCTCTCGCCATCCCTCGCCTTTCGCGGTCGGCGACCGTGGATGTCCTTCGGAACCATGTGGGGGGACCAGCAGGATCAATGGCAACTGCAGTTCTTCCTCAATCGAGTGCTGTTCGGCATGAGCATCCCCGAGGCCATCGAGGCGCCTCGGATGTCCTCGGAGCACTTCCCCGGCTTCTTTGCCCCCCACGACTACGCGCTGCGACGCCTCCGCGTCGAGCCGCGAGTGGGCGGCGAGGTGGTTGAGGCTCTGCGGCGAATGGGTCACGACGTCGAATCTCGCGCCGGACTGGAGCGAGGGCTTTGTCTCGTGTGCCGAGGTCCACGAGGGAGACGCCCTGCTGGAAGCGGGGTTCGATCCGCGCGGCTCCAAGTCCGAGGTGTTCCCATCCTTTGCATTCGCCTGGTAGCACGCCGAGCGAGGCGTTGGCCCTGAGCCGGCGTCGCCGCCCTCCGGCGGCTCCGCGCTCGAGCGCTCTGCGATCTTTCGCGGTCGCAGGCTCGCCCGCGATTCCGGGCGCTCGGCATGGAGCGCTGCTTGGGCGCGGCGCCTTCGAGGCCTTCGCCTTCCAGGCTGTTCAGCGCGCATGACCCGATCGGCGCGGCGCCTCCTCCTCGATGCTCCGCTGTGTTCGCCATGAAAACATGTGGGGGCGGGTGTCAGCGTCCGCTCCTTGACAGAAGCGTGGCGATCATCAAACTTCCCGAAAATCCCTCAACCCGCCGACGCCTCCGCGCGAAAACGCACAGGAGGGCGGCGCCCACGCTCCGTCGGAGGAGTCATGCGGTCGCAGCTCGTCGTCCCGGCGGCTCTCGCGGTCCTGCTCCTCGGCGCGTGCACGGCGCAAGAGGGAAGCGCGGGCGAGTCCGGCGCGACGGGTAACACGGGCGCGGCCGGGTGTTCTCCGCCGGCCGGCGCGACGGGCATCGGCCTCGCGGCCTCGGTGACCGTGACCGACCCGGCCAACGGCCAATACTTCACGCCGGGCGAATCGATGCAGATCCTGATTCGCTTCGCCGACCGCTGCGATCAGGCGGTGGCCGCGACCGACCTCGAGCTGGCCAACCTCTACATCACCGGCCCGCGGCTGGGGCTCAAGACCCGGGCGGCGGTGAAGCTCCTCAACTGCATCACGGACCGGAACGCCGAGGACGACCAGCACCACTTCGTCAACCTGCAGGACCCGCACTTTCTGGACGTGGAGCAGCAGAACTTCGGCCAGGCCGAGGACGGCTCCATCGTCTTCACCACCGGCGCGGTCAGCGACGAGGCGCCGGGCACGTACACGGTTCGGTGTATGGGCCCGCACCCACGACGAAGTGGACCAGGTCTTCGGCAGTGCCTCTTTCCAGGTCGGAACGGCGGTGAAGGAGGAGTACACTTCCGGCCGCCCCGGCGTGGCCCCGGCTTGCGGCCGCTGCCACTGGGGGCCGGTCACCGGAAAGATCAACATGGGCAATTCTTTCGTCTCCCAGGACGAGAGCTCGGGCTCCGGCTCGAAGCGCCTGACCGGCCACCTGCCCGCGTACACCTACGGAAACTGGATTCTCGACCAGGCGCCCATCGAGTCCTGCCAGCACTGCCACAACCTGGACAGCTACAGCCCCAACCCCTTCGTCCAGAAGATCCACGGCGTGCACCGCGGCCACCACATGGTCAAGCCCGGCGTCGCGCACCCCGAGATCCCGGAGATCGCCGGCGGCCTCCCGGCCGACTCGACCCTGGCGCATTACACGAACGTCTATTACCCGTCCAAGCCCGACGGCGAAAAGGACTGCGCGCTCTGCCACGTGGACGACCGCTGGAAGACCGCTCCCTCGGCGCTGGCGTGCAACGGCTGCCACGAGACGCTCGACCTGCAGGCCCTGACGCTCTCCCCGGCGCGCATCTACGGCAAACCGGCCGCGTCGGGAGCGGCGTGCAAGTCGGAC
This sequence comes from uncultured delta proteobacterium, assembly GCA_963772225.1. Lineage (GTDB taxonomy): Bacteria > Myxococcota > Myxococcia > Myxococcales > UBA5297 > CAVYWD01. The sequence continues at coordinate 602,987 of CAVYWD010000005.1, forward strand.
CAGGAGTGCATCGACGCCTTCACCAAATCCGCGCGCTGCGACACCGCGACCGGCAACTGCCAGGCGACCACCCACCCGGCGCTCGAAAGCAAGGCCTGCGCCGACTGCCACACTGCGGACGCGCCCGGCGAGTCGCCCATCTCGGCGCGCCACGAGATCAAGCTGCGCACGCAGGCCAAGGGCATCGTCTTCGGCCAGGTGGCCGCCTCCGGCGGCTCGGGCCCCAGCGCCTCGTTCCTGCCCGGCGACGCCGTCACCGTCCGCTTCACCCTCGCGGACAACGCCGGCAACCCCATCGACCTCACCGCTCGAAACCCGACGACCGGGGCCTACGTCTACAATTTCGACGCGGTCGTCGGCGGCCCGTCCGAGGACCGCCAGCGCCTGGTGGGGCCGCTCAACGCCTCCGCCTCGCGCACCTCGCTCACCCAGTCCGGCGGCGTCTGGACGTTGAGGCTCCCCGCGCTCCCCAACGACGGGTTGAGCCTGCCGCCGCTCAACACCACCGCCGCGGGAACGGCCAGCGCGCGCGGCACCTACGCCGTCTACCTCTACGCCGGCGACGCCCCCGGCGCAGGGCGGCTGGGCGCGGCCACCTACGAGTCGGGCAGCGCCGTGGTCAACGTCCACTACTGCCCCTCGACCGCGAGCTGCCCCGGCGAGACTCTGCGCCCGCGCCAGGTCATCCTCCGGTCGGCGTGCCAGGGCTGCCACACGCTGGTCACCGGCCATGGCGGCCTGCGCACCGACCCCGAGTCGTGCTCGCTGTGCCACACCCATGGCGCGACCGACCGGCCGGTGGGCTCGCAAGGCGCGCCGTGCGCCAAGAGCGCGGACTGCGGCGGGTACCGGGCGGACTCGACCTCTTGGGAGGAGTGCCGCGATCTCCTCGCGGCGGACGGGAAGACGCTGGGGACCGACGGCGTGCCGGACACCTGCGTGATGACCCAGTCGCCCACCGGCCCCGCCTCCATCGAGCTGACGAGCCTCATCCATTCGCTCCACTACGCGCGGCGCCGGGGCGACTACGTCAAGCCGCCGCTGCTCTCGGCCGACGTGGCGTACGTCGGGTACCAGAACCAGGTCAGCGATTTCACCGACCGGCTCTTCCCGCTGGACATGCGCAACTGCACCAAGTGCCACGCCGACTCCGGCGACGCCTGCAGCGCCGACCCGGACTGCGGCGTGGGGCAGGCGTGCAAGCGCGGGAGTTGCGTCAACGTCGCCTGGCTCGAGAACACCGGCAGCGCGCCGTGCCTGGCCTGCCACAACACGAGCTACGGGGCCGCGCACGTCCAGCTCAACATCACCCCGGACGGCGTGGAGGCCTGCGGTGCGTGCCACGGCGAGAACCGCGAGTTCTCGCCGGCCAAGGTGCACCGCATCACCTCGCCCTACGTCCCGCCGTACCCCCGCACCGCGCTGAGCGCGAATTGACCTCGCGAAAAGAGAGCCCGATGCGCCCTTCTCGCCCCCGAACCCGCCGCGCCCCGCGCCTGTTCGCGCTGGGCCTGGCCGCGCTGGCCGGGTGCTCCTCGAGCCCCGAGGTGAAGCCCATTCTCGTCGACGTCTTCCTCTCCACCGCGGCAAACCAGATGGAGAAGACCCCCTCCGAGCCGCTGCAGGTCGCGGTCAACGACATCAATGCCGCGGGCGGGGTGGGGGGCCAGGAGCTGCAGATCTGGCTGCACGACGAATCCGCGGCCAAGGCCCTGGCCGACGCCGCGGCGCTGAGGGACCGGGGCGTGGGCGTGCTCTTCGCGGGCCCCAGCGACATCGCCGCGCCGCTCGTCCGCGAGCTCGCCGCCCCCTCGAAGATCTTCCTGTTCGGCATCACCAGCGCCGACCCGTCCTTGTTCACCGACCTCGTCCCGTCGGCGGGCGGGAACTTCGCGGCGACGTCCTACACCTCCGCCGGCGGGGCCAAGAAGCTGGCGCAGATGGTCTACGACGCGGGGGTCCGGCGGGTGGGCCTGCTTTGCGCTGAGGACGGCATCGGCCCCGGGTACGCGCAGGCCTTCACCCAGGCCTTCCAGAGCGCGGGCGGCGCGCTGACCGGCGACCCGCCCGCACCGCAAATCATCCCGGCGGGCGACGTGCAGGCGAGCTACAAGAGCCAGCTCGCCCAGGCGGCCGACGGCGCGAGCCGCGTCGGCGGGCTGCCCGCGGTGGTGGCGGTGACCAGCGCCGAGGCGTTCAAGGTGCTCTTGAGCGACTCGGCCCAGCTCCCGGTGCACTGGTTCGGCGCCCACACCGTGCGCGAGCGGGGCGTGCTCGACGAGCACCCGGAGACCGCCGAGGGGATGCAGGGCGTGGTGCCGGCGCACGCGCGCGGCGCGGCCTTCAGCGCCTACCTGGCGAGCTTCGCCAAGAGCTTTCCGGACAAAGACCCCATCGCCACCTGGTCCCCCAACGCCTACGACGCGATGGTGGTCTACGCGCTGGCGCTGGCGCGCGCGGGCGGGGGGACGCCGACGGCAAACGGCGTGAAAGCGAACCTCCGGAAGGTCGCCAACGCGGGCATCGGAAAGAAGGTCATCGGCCCGGCCGACCTGGCCACGGCGCTGCCCGCGCTCTTTGCCGGCGGCGACGTCGACTACCAAGGCCCGTCCGGCGCGGTGGACTTCAGCCCCCAGGGTCAGGCCATCGGCAACTGGAGCGGGTTCCGCGTGGCGGGCGGGCAGTTCATTTATGAGGGAGATTCCAATTATTAGTTCTTCTTTTTGGAGTGCCCTTGCCCGGGTCGCCCGAAGCGCCGCGCGCCCTTGCGCGGTCGCCGCGTCGCTCTGGGTCGGCGGGGCGGCGCTCGCCGCCGAGCCCGAGCCGACGCCGCCCTGGCCCGAGCCGCCGGCCCCGGAGAGCATCGAGGCTGCGCCGCTCAGGCCCGAGCCGCCGGCTCCGGAGAGCATCGAGGCCGCGCCGGCGTCGCCGCCCTCGGGCGAGGACGGCCCCGACCTGGAGATCGAGGACGACCTGCGCAGCCGCGTTGTGACCGCGGCGGCGAAGCGCGAGCAGACCGTGCCCAACGCGCCCGGCGTGGTCGAGGTGATCACCTCCGAGGAGATCGCCCGGGCCGGGTACCGGTCCGTGGGCGACGCGCTCAAGCCGCTCGCCGGCATCGTGGTGTACGACGACGGGGTGTTCCAGAACGTCGGCGTGCGAGGCATCTTCGGCGGCGAGCGCGCCGGCAGCCGCATCGTCAAGGTCCTCATCGACGGCCAGTCGGTGGCCTACCGCCCCAGCTCGGCCAACTTTCTCGGGCCCGAGATGGTGCCCATCGAGCTGGTCGAGCGCATCGAGATCATCCGCGGCCCGGGCTCGGTGCTCTACGGCGCCAACGCGTTCCTGGGCGGCATCAACGTGGTGACCAAGAGCGCCTCGGCCTTCGTCCCATCCGAGGCGTTCAAAGCCGCGCAGGGCGTGGGGCTCGTCGCGCGCGGCGGCATCGGCGCAGGCCAGCCCAGCGGCGCCGTCGCCGGGGCCGGCGCGCCCAGCGCCCCGGGCCTGGGGGGCTTCGGCGAGCTCGCCGCGGGCGCGCAGGCCGGCGGCCTGGAGGTGGTGGGCGGCGCGACGCGCCTGCGCGACGACCGGTCGGGGCTCGCGCTGCCGGCCTCCAGCCCGCGGTACAGCCTGGCCGGGCAGGACCTCTACAGCCGCGGCGACGTGGCGCAGCCCACCAGCGCCTACGCGCGGGTGAGCTACAGCTCTCCGGAGGTCGGCCGCCTGCGGGTGTTCGGGGTCTACCAGCAGCTGAGCTGCCAAGGCGAGTTCCAGGACCGAAACACGCTCAGCCACGACAACACCGTGGCGCTGACCAACGCGGTCGCCCGCGCGGACCTGGAGCGGCGGCTGGGGAGCGGGATGATTCTGAGGCTCTTCGGGGCCTTCTCGGCGGGCGGGCCCTCGGACCACTACGCGGTAAAGGGGACCGACGCGGGCACGGGCCTGAGGCTCGACGAGGGTTACCGCGCGGTCGACTCGGGCGCCGAGGTCCAGGCGGAGGCGGGGCGTTGGCTGCAGCTCCTGGCGGGCGCCGACTTCACCTGGGACGAGGAGAAGCGGCCGGTGGCGCTCCAGACGACCCTGGCCGACTCGGTCGACGCGGTCAGCGGGGCGGCAGCGGTCGTGGCGGGCACGCCGGGGAAGGTCCCTTTTCGCAACGCCGGGGCCTACGCCCTGGCGACGCTGACGCCCTTCTACGCTCTCGAGGGCTCGCTCGCGCGCGACCTGGGCCTCACCGCCGGCGCGCGGTACGACGCGAACTCGGTGTACGGCGCGAGCGCGAGCTGGCGCGGCGGGCTCGTGCTTCCCCTGGGCGAGCAGTGGTACGTCAAGGCGTTGGGGGGCAGCTCCTTCAAGGGCCCGTCGGCGGAGGAGCTGTACGGCGTCGCGCTGCTCCCGGGCGACCCCGCCGGCAACGCCTCCCTCACGCCGCAGACCGCGCTCACCGCCGAGGGCGTGGTGGGCTTCAGTCCTTCGCGATACTTCGCCGCCTCGGCGGTCGCATACTACAGCGACGTCCGCGACCAAATCCGGTATCAAGCGACCGTGGGAAATGGCGACCCCAAGGTGCCGCAGAACGTGACCCGGCAGCAGACCGGGGGCGTGGAGCTGCAGATGCGCGTCGCGAAGCCTTTGGACCGCTGGACGCTGGGCGGCTTCGCCAACGCGACCTTCCTCAACACCTCCGTGGACCGGACCGTGGGCCCGAGCCGGGCGACGGTCAGCGTTCGGCCGGACCTCTACCCGCCCTACACCGCGAACGTCGGCGCCGACATCCGCCACCGGCCGAGCTACCTGGGGCTCAACCTCGAAGGGCGCCTCCTGGGGCCGCGGCCTTGCTCCAGCGAGAACGAGGTCCAGAACCGCCTGCAGAGCTACGACCTGCCGCCGGTCTTCACCCTGGACGCCGCGCTCTCCACCGACCCCATCGCCCTGGGGGCGCGACTGCGCTTCCGGGCACAGGTGCGGGTCGCCAACCTGTTCAACGCGCAGTACGCCTTGCCCGGCTTCTACGGCTACGACATCCCTGGGCGTCCGCGCACTTTCTCCGGCTCGCTGGAGATGGCGTTTTAGCGGAAAGGCTGCAAAGCCATGCAGGGATTCGCCAGGGTTCCGAATTCGGAGATCCGCTTCGGCAAGTACAGCGTCGTCCAGAAGATCGGCACGGGCGGCATGGCCGAGGTGTTCAAGTGCCGGCTGTCGGGCATCGGCGGCTTCGACAAGGTGCTGGTCGTCAAGCGCATCAAGCCCGAGCTCTTGAGCGAGCCCGAGTTCATCAAGATGTTCCTCGACGAGGCGCGGGTCGCCGCGTTCCTGAGCCACCCGAACATCGTCCAGATCTTCGAGGTCGATCAGTTCGAGGGCACTCCGTACATCGCCATGGAGTACGTGCGCGGCCCGACGCTCTTCGCGCTGCTGCGGCGGGCGAAGGTGGCGCGGCGCCTCGACGCGGGGCACGCCGCGCGCGTCCTCGCCGGCGTCTGCGAGGGGCTCCACCACGCGCACTGCGCGTGCGACGCCGACGGCCAGCCGCTGAGCATTGTGCACCGCGACGTGAGCCCGCACAACGTCATCGTCTCCTACGAGGGCATGCCCAAGCTCCTCGACTTCGGCGTCGCGCGGGCGCGGGGCCGCCAGACGGCCACCGATGCCGGGACGCTCAAGGGCAAGCTGCGCTACATGGCGCCGGAGCAGCTGCGCGGCGGGGTCGTCGACCAGCGGGCGGACGTGTTCGGCGTGGGCGTGTGCCTCTTCGAGGCGGCGACCGGCGAACCGCCGTACCTGACCAAGACCGACGCCGAGGTGATCCACGACGTGTTCAACGGGCTCTCGGCCCTGCCGGATCGCTTCCCCGACGGCTTCCCCGAGCCGCTGGAGCAGATCATCCGCTGGGCGGCGGAGCCCGACGTCGAGCGGCGCTGCCCGTCCGCCTACGACTTGCATGCGGTGCTCGAGGACTTCCTGGCCACGGGGTCCTGCGCCTCGAGCCAGAAGGACGTCGCGGCGTGGCTGGCGGAGCTCTTCGTGGGGCCCGCCGGCGAGTCCATGCCGGGGCTCTACGGGCTCACGCCTTCTTCCAGGGCGGCCTACTCGTCCAGCTCGCTGTCGCGCAGGGCGGCCATGAGCGGCTCGCTGCCCGGCGCCGCGGTGCGGGGAGGGAGCGGCAAGGGGCCCGGGCCCGTCCCGCCGGCCATGGCCGCGCCCCCCGCCCAGCCGGCGCCCGCTCCGTCGGCGCCTGCTCCGTCGGCGCCAAGTGCCGCGCCCGCGCCCGCAGCGGCGCCTGCCGCACCTCCTTCGCCCGCGCAGCCGGATGCCTCAGAGGACGCGGGCCGCGCGCTGGCGGCGGTGTCCCGGACCCGGCGGAACCGAGCGCTCGCCGGAGTGGGCGCCGCCGCGGTGGCGGCCGCGCTCCTGGCGGTGTGGCTCTCGCGCGGCCGAGGTGGCTCGCCCCGCGCGCCGGAGGAGCCTCGCGCCGCGGCATCGGCGGCGGGCCCTGCGGCGCCCAGCGCCGACGAGGCCGCCGCGCGCACCTACATGGAAGAGATCGAGCGGCTCGCGGCGGGGCGGCGCTTCGCCCCAGCGCTGGAGCTGTTGGGCAAGGCGCGCGCCCTGAAGTTCTCCGACCCGGAGCTGAACATCCGCCTCTCCAAGCTGAGCGATTCGCTGGAGCGCGATGCCCTGCTCGCGCGGGCGCAGAAGCAGCTCGCGGACGGCGCGGTGGCCGAGGCGGTCGAGCAGGCCAGGCTCGTGCTCAATCGCGATCCGGAGAACGCCGAGGCCGCGCGGATCATCGCCGCCTCCCGCGAGGCGAGAGAGGCCGAGCCGCGGGTGGGCGCGCCCGTCGCCGCGGCCGGCGCCGCGCGCCCCAAGGCCGAGCCGCCGAAGGCGCGCGACGGCAAGCTCTCGGTGGCGAGCGAGCCCGCGGGGGTCGTGTACCTCGACGACGAGCCCATTGGGAGCGCGCCCGTCCGCGGGCGGGCAGTGCGCGAGGGGCGCCACCACCTCGAGGTTCGCCTGGAAGGCTATCTGCCGGCGGACCGGACGGTGGAGATCGCCCCGGGCAAGGAGAGCGCCGTCGCCCTCAACCTCGCCCCGGTCCCTCGTCTGCACCTCGCATCGCTGGAGCCAGTCGCGCTGGCCGAGCCCGTCCCGGACGCGCCTGCGGCCAGGGCCGAGGTGGCGCCCGCGCCCAAGGCGGAGGAAGCCGCTGCGCCCAAGGCGAAGCCTTCCGCAGCGCCGGCCGCCCCCGCGCGCGTGGCACCGGCGCGCGCCGCCGCGGCGGCCCGCCGGCCGACGCAGCTCCCCAAGCGATATTCGGCGGCCTCGACCAAGGACCTGGTGCAGGCGCTCCAGGTCGTCGAGAACCAGGCCATCGCCGACGGGGCGCCGGCCGAGGTCGCGCGCGACGTGACCTTCCCCTTGCGGCAGGAGCTCGCCAAGCGCATCGGCCCGAGCGAGCCCGTCGAGCTCTACCCGCGGGCGGTGTACGCCTTCATCGTCGACGCGGCGGCCAAGGGCGCCGCGCGCGGCGAGCTCGCGGCCCAGCTCCGCAGCGCCCAGCTCTCGGGGAAGCTGGCGGCGAGCGCGGACCGGTAGTGAGTCAGTCGTCGCGGGGCTCCGCGGCGAGGTCGTCGCAAACGCGCGCCCAGCGCTCGCCGTCGGGCTTGAATACGCCGGCCACCTTCAGCATGGAGCGTGAGCACCGCGGATGGCTCTCCTGATTCGGGAAGAGGCGGACGTCGAATACGCGAGTTTCGCACCCGAAGAGGAGTCGGCAGACCGGCGCGCCCTCGAAGTTGTCGCTGTGGAACTCGCCCAGGGTCACCTGCGGAAGGCTGTGGCGCAGCCCGCCGACAATGCTGGTGTGGCCATAGGCCGAAGGGTCTTGCGGCAGGTCGGCGATCTTGGTGTCGGCGGAGGAGTTGACGAACAGGGTGATGCAGTCGCGCGTCCCGGGCGTCATGAAGAGGTGCTGGCCGTAGAAGCCGGTGAGCGTGTCGCGAAAGGCGCGGTGCTCTGGCTTGGGGTTGCACTCGATCACGATGAGCAAATCCAGCTGCTGGCGTTGCTGGAAGTAGAGCCGATTGGCGCGCTCCACCAGCTCCAGCACGTTCGAGCGAAAGAGGTCTCGGTGGACATAGTCGAAGCAGAATGCCGGGTCGGTCTTGGCGGTCCCCGGTGACCCTGGTGAGGTCGGCGGTGCCCGCTTCATAGGACCGACGACGCGTTGAACGCCGCCGGCGCGCGCGAGAGCCGGGCGAGGTCGAAGCCCTGGACGAGCTCGCGGGCGCTCACGGCCTTCACGTCGGCGAGCCCCGCCGACCGCGCCAGCTCGGCGACCAGCCGCTCCGGGGCCACGCCGCGCTCGCGCAGCCAACCGAGCTGCACCTCGCCGTTGCGCTTGGCGAGCCGCTCGCCGTCGGGGCCGAGCACCAGGGGGACGTGGGCGTAGCGCGGGGTCGCGAGCCCGAGCGCGTGAAGGAGCTGGACCTGCCGGGGCGCGCTGGTGAGGAGGTCGTCGCCGCGGAGCACGTCGGTGATGGCCATGAGCGCGTCGTCGACCGCGACGGCGAGCTGGTAGGAATGGAGCCCGTCGGCGCGCCGCACCACGAAGTCGCCGACGGTCGCGTCCACGTCCACTGCCAAAGGCCCTCGGACGCCGTCGCAGAAGGAGACCGGGCCGGGCGCGACCTGGAAGCGCAGCGCCGGCGAGCGCCCCGCGGTGGCGCGGGCGGCGGCGACCTCGGGGGCGAGCGCGCGGCAGGTGCCCGGGTAGCGCGGCCCGTCGTCCTGCGGGCCGTGGGGCGCGGAGGCGGCTCGGGCAATCTCCTGGCGGCTGCAGAAGCAGGGGTAGAGCCGGCCGCGCGCTTGAAGCGACCGGAGCGCTTCGTTGTACGAGGCGGTGCGCTCGCTCTGGACGTAGGGGCCGAAGGGCCCGCCCACGTCCGGGCCTTCGTCCCAGTCGAGGCCCAGCCACCGCAGCTCCTCGCAGAGGCGCTCTGCCGCGCCCGGGACAGTGCGCGGCCGGTCCAGGTCCTCGATGCGCAGCACGAAGGCGCCGCCTTGCGCGCGCACCTGAAGCCAGGCGAGCAGCGCGGTGCGCGCGTTGCCGACGTGGAGCGCGCCGGTGGGGCTCGGGGCGTAGCGGCCTCGGATGAGCTCGGGCATCGTCAGCGCGGGACTCTATCGCGTCCGCCGCGATGGAAGGCAGCGGGCCCGCGGGTGGGCGCTCGGGCAAGCGAGGAGAGGGGAGGGCGGTCGGGCGAAGGCCGTTCGCGCATTTCGAGCGTCGGGACCCTGAGCTGCTACGACCGCGTCATCATCCAGGGTGTATTCAGTCCCCGACCCGACCGTTGTACGACAGCACGAAACCGATGGCGGGCGCGTTCGTGATCGTCACGCCGTGCAGCGAGATCTTGTTCCAAATGAAGCGCAACCCGAGACTCATTGTGCGGCCGAATACCGCTTCCACGCGTCCCTCGAATCCGGCGGTGCTGTCGAACGCCGCGGTGATGCTCGAGGCGACTCCACTGCCGTGGAGCGACGGATCGAGCAGGGCGAAGAGCCCCGCGCCCAGGCGAATCGGCCCGAGCTCCAGCGTCTCCAGCGCCTCGAGTGGGAACGCGTAGTAATCAATGCTGCCGTTCGTCGCGTTCTGGAAGGTACCCTTCGCCCCCAGCATCACGCGCGTGCGCAGGCGTCCGCCCGCGAGCGGCAGCGCGGAGACCCCCAGCGAGAGCCCTGCCCCGGTGTTGGCGCCAATCGACTGCTTCGAGCCGTCCTGAAAGATGATGTGGTAGAGCTCGTTCGTCCCAATATCGACGGCGATCTCGAAGACCCAGGTCACAATGGGCGGGGGCAGCGGTGCCCTGTTGTGCGCCGCGGGGACGGCGCCCGCTGCGCTCGAGAACACGACCTGGTCGTCGACGGAGTAGAGCACGCATTCGCTGCGGGAGCGCTGCCGGCAATACTGGAGTGCGCGCCGCTTTGGATCGGCCGACATGCTCTTGTTCGCGGGCTTCGTGCCGAAGGCCGCGCCGTAGTGGCCCGACTCGGAGATGGCGAATGCGCGCGGTAACGGACGGGAGAGGTACTCCTGATACTTTTGCTGGCCCTCTTCGCCCAAATACGGGACCCGCGGGGCGGCCGGGGTAGGCTCGGGGTCGACGCTCGCGGCGCTCGGCTCGACCCCGAGGGCTTTCTGCGTCGGCTCCTCTGCCGCGAACGCGTTGGGAGCGGCGAGGAAGGTCATCGCGGCGAGGCACCTGAGACTTTGCACGGTTTGGCCCTCCTGCTTTGCTTTGCGAAGGCACGCGCGCTGTATGTGCCGGCTGCTGCATTACCACGGATTGCTCGGACGGCCTAGCTTCCAGAACCCGGCCGACGCGCAGCCGGGCTGCTGAGCCATTCACGAGCCCGAGGGGCAGCTCGCTCTGGCGGTCGATCGGTGAAGGATGATCGCGTTGGCATTCTCAGGACCCGAGGGCCGGAATTGCCGTTTTGCTCGATTGCCAAGGTCACATGCGAATGACGTGAACGCGTGCGAATGAGCTCATAGTCCCTTCGGCGCGAACTCTTGTGCAGGTTGGCAAAGACTCCAGGCTCCAGACCCAAGGCTCCAGGGAATGCAGTTCCTGAAGCCTGGGGTCTGGGGTCTGGAGCCTGGAGCCTAAGGCAACCCTCTTTGGTTCCGGCTCGGCCGGGTTCGGTTCTCGCGCAGGGCGGCGCCGTCGCGGGCTCGCATGACCCTCTCGTCGAGCATTCGGGCGAAGCCGGGAGCCGCGGCGGCGCGCGGAGCTTGTTGCGGGCCTTGGTCCCAGTCGAGGCCCCGCCACCTCAGCTCCTCGCCGAGGCGCTCCGCCGCGCCTGGGACCGAGCGGCCGGACCAGGTCCTCGACGCGCAGCACGAAAGCGCCGCCCCGCGCGCGCACCCGAAGCCAGGTGAGCCGCGCCGTGCTCGCGTTGCCGACGTGGAACGCGCCGGCGCTCGAGGCGCAGCGGCCCCGGATGAGCTCGGGCATCGAGCGGCGGCCTACTTCTCTCGCGGCCTCAGCGCCCCGGCCTTCTTCGGGTCGATGGGGCGCCTCGGCCCACGAGAAGGGGCGGGGTGCTCCCGGGGCTCTGGGGCGGCGAGCGTTGCGTAAGTCACCTCGGAGAGCTCGGCCGGCGCGGGCGCGGGCGACGGGAAGAGGGCCGCCGGCAGCGGCTCGGCGTCGCCGAAGCGCGAGACGCGCGCGGGGACCTCGGCCGCCACCTTGAAGAGCGCCGTCCCGGCGGAAAGGAGCTCCAGGTCGAAGCGTTGCCCGGGGAGCCTGACCGCGCCGCCGCTCGAGGCCGAGAAGAGGAAGCTTTGGAGCCAGAGCTCCGAGCCCTGCGCGACGAGGGCGCCGAGCACGAGGTAGTCGGCCCCGGCGCCGGCGGCCACTTGGCGGGCGAGCGCGAGCGCCGGGGCGTCGAGGGTCCCCTTCGCCAGGGCCGCGGCGAGCTGCGCCTGCGGCGCGCTCCCTCCGAGCGAAGCCTCGGCTCGCGCGGGGCGCGCTCCGTCGAGGTGCAGCACGCCGCCCAAAGGCGGGCTCGACGGCAGCAAAATGCGAAACAGGTGATCGCCGGGCGGGACGTCGCGGACCTCGAGGGGCGTGCGGCCGGCCTCGGCACCGTCGAGCTGCACCCGGGCCCGGTCGGGGACCGAATCGAACCGGGCGCGGGAGCGCTCTGTGCGCGCGCTCGCCTCGCGGGCGCGCTGGACGAGCGCGGCGAAGAGCGGGCTCGTCGCCTCGCCCGCGAACGCCCGCTTCGGTGCGAGCGCGACGGCGCTGTGGAGCTCGCGCTCACCGCCGGCGTCGTCGGCCGTGAGGAAGAGCTCGGCGGCGAGCGCCGCGTGCGCGTCGGCGAGCTCGGCGGAGCTCTCCAGCGCCGAAGCAGCCGCCTCGAAGGCGGCGATGGCCCTGCGGTAGGCGGCGGCCGCCCGCGAGTGCTGCCGATGCCGCGCCAGGTCCTGCGCCTCGGCGACGGCCTCGCGCGCGGCGATCAGCGACCGCTCGGCCGCCGCGTCCGCCTCGGCGGGGAGCGCCGTGGGGGACACGGTGTCGAGGCCGTCGAGCTGGGCGGCGAGGAGCGCGGAGAGCTTGGCGCCCGCTCCGACCGGCACGTCGCCGGTCGCGGCCGCGAACGGGGCGATGGCGACCTTGGCTGGCTCCGCGGCGGCAGGCGAGGGCAGGGCGCCGAAGAGCGCCAGCGCGAGCAGCGCCGCCGCGCGGGAGCTCATGGCGCGCCGAGCCCGGGCTCCCGTTGGAAGAGCGCGTCGAGCTCGGGGTCTCCCTTGAGCGAAGCCAGGTCGGGGTCGGCGAGGATTTGGTTCGGGTCCTTGAGGCCGGCGCCGACCGCGCGCCGCAGCCAGGCGTGCGCCTCGGAGCGGTTGCCGGCGCGGGCGTGGCTGCAGGCGGCGTTGTAGGCCTCGCCGGCCTGTCCGGTGGCCGCGAAGGCGGCCGCATAGTGCTCGGCGGCGGCGGCGAAGGCGCCGCGGGTGAAAGCCGCCTCTCCGAGCGACGCGTCTCGCGACCCCTGCCGCTGCCAGGCGAACGAGTCCGCGAGGGCCGTGGCCTGCTCCCAGCTGCCGGTAGTCGCGAGCAGGCGGATGGCCAGGTTCGCCGCCGTGTCCGACGGCTCGGCCTCGAGCGCTCGCAGGGCGTAGGGGACGGCGCGGGTCCGCTCCTCGAGGGCGTCGAGCACCATGGCCCAGGTGAGGGCGCGGGCGGCCTCGGGCGGCTCGACCCGCTCGAGCTGCAGGAGCGCGACGCGGGAATTGGCGGTGGCGAGCGCCGCCCAGGCCAAGAGATCGCGCGCGCGGTTCCGGTCGCCTGGCGCCGGGGCGTGCTCGAGCACCATGCGCCCGAGGCGGTCGGCGTCCTCCACGAGGCCGCTCGACAGCGCGTTCCAGCCGCGGGCGAGCGCCTGGTCCAGGGTAATGGCCTCGGCCGGCCCGCGCGGGGCATCGCCGGCGGCGAAGAGCGCCTGGAAGTTTCGAAACGCGAAGAGGCCCAGCAGGACAGCCAGGAACATGTCCTGCTTCAAGGCCCCGGCGGCCAGCGCGCCCGACGCCGCCACGACCCCGCCGATGCCCAAGACCCAGCGGTGGCGCCTGGGGCCCAGCACGCCCAAGAGAACGTGGCCGCCGTCCAGTGGAAGGACGGGCAGCAGGTTGAGCACTCCCCAGAGGACGTTGACCCAGATGCCGTACTCGACCGCGTGCAACCAGAGCGGCCCCCAGGTCTCGACGACGAAGGCGCGATCGATGAGCCAGAGGAGGCCGCCCAGCGCGAAGCCGGCGCCAGGGCCGGCGAGCGACATGAGCACGTCGTGCCAGCGCGGCAGCGCGCGCTCAGGGAGCGTCAGGCCGCCGAACATGTGCAGGCGGATGCGGGAGCGCACCCCGAAAGCGAGGCCCGCCGTGGCGTGGCCGAGCTCGTGGGCGAGCACCGAAACGAAGACGACGGCAACCCAAACGAGGAGCCGAGGGCTGAGGTCGCGGGGGTCGCCGAGCAAGAGGGCGCCGAGCCAGAAAGTGGGCTCGATGACGACCGGTAGCGGTCCTGCGCGAAAGCGAATGTCGAAGCGGCCGTCCATGGTGCCGGCATCCTAGACGCGCGGCGCGAGGCAGGCCAAGAAATTGCTTGGAGTTTTTCCGGGTCGGTCGGCCCCTAGCTGTGCCGCCGGGAGCGCCGGGCGGGCTGGAGCTCCAGGGCGGCGGGCTGGGGGGCGGGCGGTCGGTCGCGGCGCTCGCGCCGCTCCTGGTCCTCCTTGCACTCGATGCACTGGCTGGTGACCGGGCGCACCGCAAGCCGCTTCTCCTCGATGTGCTGGCCGCAGTCCTCGCAGACGCCGAACGTGCCCTCGTCGATGCGGGTCAGGGCCTCCTTGATCTTCAGGATGAGCTTGCGGTCGCGGTCGCGCAGGCGCAGGTCGAAGTTGCGGTCGGACTCGACGGCGGCGCGGTCGTTGGGGTCGGCGTGGGAGGCGGGGTCGTCCTCCATGGAGTTTACCGTCTCGTTGTTGTGACCCAAGAGGACGCCGAGCTGCTCGGTCAGAATGGAGCGATACCGCTTGAGCTTGACCTGGTTCATCGCGTTCTCCCCGGAGCCGCGGGCAGACCCCGAATGTTAGCAAAGCGCTTCTTCGCCCTTCAACACCTCCCTTCCCTTCTGGCGTTCGACGGTGACATCCTCACGTGCGAGATGAGCTCCCTTCGCCTCGACGCCGGTCTCTTGACCCTTCTGCTCCTCGCCGCCGCGCCCGCCCCGGCCGGCGCGCAGGAAGATTTCACCCTGAGGGAGGCGACGTCGCCGCGGGCCGCGGGGATGGCCGGCGCCGCCCGAGCGTTCGCGTCGAGCTCCGAGGCGCTGCTGGTGAACCCCGCTGGCATCGCGGCGACCTCGCGGTTCAACCTCGACGCCAACGCGATCTTCGCCCCGGAGACCAGCGGCCGCCTGCTCTCCGCGACGGTCATCGACAGCAAGCTCAACGCGGAGGAGTCGGTCCCGCTCGGCGGCGGCGTTGGGTACTGGAACTACGCCTCGGGTTCCGGCGCGGCGCGCCGGAGCGGCTCGGTCGCCGTCCTGGGGCTGGCCGTGCCCCTCTGGCCCGACGTGCTCTTCGTGGGCGGGAACGCGCGCTACCTCAACCTCACCGGCGCGGTGAGGACGAACGCCCTCACGGGAGACTTGGGCGTCATCGCCCGGTTCGCCTCCCTCTTTTCGCTCGCCGCGGTGGGCTACAACCTCATCGACATCCACAGCGCCGAGGCGCCGCGGGCCTGGGGCTTCGGCGCGGCGCTGGGGCGCGATCCGGACTTCCACATCGACGTGGACGTCCGCATCGACCAGGATGCCCAGGGCGCGTGGAAGCCCGCCATCGCCGCGGGCGCCGAGTACCTCGTCGCGGGCATTTTCCAGCCTCGGGTCGGCTACCTGGACGACCAGCTGCGCGGGACGCGCGCCCTCTCCGCGGGCGCGTCCATCCGCTACGGCGGCTTTGCGCTCGACGGCTTCTACCTGAAGACGCTCGAGCGCACCGGCTGGACCCTGGGCTTCAGCCTTCGGATGCTGGACACCCCGCTCTAGGCGGCGCGGGACTCTGGAGACCTGCGCCAGAACCGGTAGGATTGCCGAACTCATGAAACGCCCTGTGCCTCGGTCGGCCGCCGCCGTCCGCTCGCTCTTTCGGGTACGCGCCTACGAGGAAGCGGCCGACGCCTCTGGTCTGCGGCGCGTCTGGCACCGCGGTGAGGCCGGCGCGGACCTGCTCACCTGGGTGGGCTCCGACGGCAAGGTCGTGCGCCAAGAGCTCACCCTCTTCGACGACCACTTCGTCTGGACGCCCGAGGGCCTGCGCACGGCGCGCCTGGAAGAGGGTCAGGATGCCCAAGACGCGGCCGCCTCCGCGACCGTCCGGTTCGACGAGCCGGTCTCGCGCCCCCGGGCTTGGGCCGCCCATGCAGCCATGCGCGGCTACACCGGCCAGGACAAGTACATCCTCCACGTGCAGCGCGTCTTCGCCCAGGCGATGGGCGAGCTGATGGGCGCCGATGAGCTCGTCATGACCCGGGACATCCTCATCCCGCGCTCGAGCGGGCGGGCGCTCGTGATCTGGGCGGGTACGGCCGTGGCGCTCGCGGTCGCCGCTGCGGCCCTCTTGGCGCTGCGGGGCTAAGGAATCGCGCAGAAATAGATGCTCCAGATCTCAACGTCCGAGGCGCAAAGGATGGCGAGGCGCGAAAAGGGCGCATGCCAGAGGGCATGTCACCGACGAGCAACGACGCCAGCCGGGATGGATCGGACGTTGAGATGGAGCAGATATTTCGGAGCGATGACTAAAGAGGCCCGCAGCGGCGCCTGCGCTCTTCGCGCCGGGCGCCGCCGCGGTCATGCGTCGGCCGAGGGTTCAATTCACCTGCCTTGCCCCGTCCTTCGAAGAGGCGCCGGGCTTGGCCAGGTAGGCGAGCGTCGTCGGGCCGGAGACCGTCAGGTAGGTCTTGATGCGCCCGAAGGTGCGCTGGCCCACGCCCTTCACCTTGACCAGGTCCTCGGTCGCGCGGAACGGCTGCTTCTCGCGGAACGCCACGATCTTCCCTGCGGTGTTGCGGCCGATCCCAGGCAGCATGTCGAGCTGGGTCGCGGTCGCGGCGTTGATGTTGATGACCCCCGCCACGGGCCGCGCGGGATGGCGCCCTCCGGTGAGCTTGTGCCCTTCGGCGAGCGCGCTCCCGCCCACCGTGAGAACCGCGGCCATCGCCAGCATCGTCCCAAGCTTCTTCATCATGGTCCTTCCTCCCCTTTATGACCGCTCGGAATTGAGCGGAGAATTGTCTACCTCGCGCATGTGCAGCCGGCCATTCACCGGCAGCGCGTCGAGGTAGAGATTGTACGAGCCGTCCCGATTGACGAACCCGCTTCCCACCCGTCGCCAGAACGCCCTGTCGTCCTGCTCGACGATGGTAAAGACCGCGAATTGCCGCCGCGCCGAATGCGCCGGCGCCGCCGATACCTGACCTCGGGCGCTGGGCTCGACTCCACCTTCGCTCGTATTCACCGTCCCCCTCCTTTCGCCCGCGTCCGACCCGCTTGCTCGGCGCGGCCCGCGCGACAGAAATAGCAACGGCCGTGCCGCTCGCCGTCACCGAGGGAAGGGCTTCTTCCCGCGCCGCGAGGGTGTTCCGCCGATGAACGAAGCGCCTCGCCCAAAGGCATTCGGAGTGTCTCGCCGCGGACCACTCCGCCGAATCGAGGGAGAATCATCGCGCCGCGAGGGCTCTCGGGAGCAGAGCGGGTGTGCTATTGAAAGAAAACGCATGCGAAAGCCCATTCCACTCTCCCGCCGTCGGTTGGACCTCGCCTTCGTCGCGTTCTTCGCCCTCAACCTGCTGTTCGTCGCCTCCTTCGTCGGCCTCGAGCAGGTCGCCCTCTGGGACCCGTCGAGCTACGCGCCGCCCGTCTGGCCGCCCAGGGCGGCGCTCGAGGCGGCCCATTGGTACGAGCGCGGCTTCGACCCGCTGCTGCTCGCGCGCCCGGCCTGGTACCGGACCACCCTCTGGCTGGACGTGCTGATCTTCGGGCCGTTCTACGCCTGCGCCCTCTACGCCTGGAGCCGCGGCCGCGACTGGATCCGCCTGCCGAGCCTGATGTGGGCGACCCTGATGTTCACGAACGTCCTCGTCGTCCTGTTCGACGAGCTGAAGGCAGCGCAGGCGGCGCCGTACCCTTGGGCGGTGCTGGCCCCCAGCGCGGCGTGGATCCTCGCCCCCGTCGCCGTGGCTGCGCGCCTCTGGAGGAGCCGGCACCCGTTCACCGAGCCGGGCGGCGAAGGGGGCGGCTCGCGGGAGGCGGCGTGAGGAGCGGGCGCCCGCCGGGCCGACCCGCCGACGCTCGTCTTCAAATGCCGATCCCGAAGACGCCGGCGCTGTGCTATCAGCCCTGCACTTCAAAGGAACATCAAGGAGGCCGACGTGGCCAGCGAAAGCAAGATCACGACCCGAGAGCAGGACTACTCGCAGTGGTACCTCGACGTCATCGCCGCCGCCGAGCTCGCCGACTATTCGCCGGTGAAGGGCTCGATGGTCCTGCGGCCGCACGGCTACTCGGTCTGGGAGGCCATCCGCGACGACCTCGACCGGCGCTTCAAAGAGACCGGGCACGTCAACGCCTACTTCCCGCTCTTCATCCCCATGTCGTTCCTCTCCAAGGAGGCCCAGCACGTCGAGGGCTTCGCCAAGGAGTGCGCGGTGGTCACGCACCACCGGCTGCGCGCGGCGCAAGGCGGCGGCGTGGAGCCCGACCCGGAGAGCAAGCTCGAGGAGCCGCTCATCGTCCGGCCGACCTCGGAGACGATCATCTGGGACATGTACCGCAAGTGGATCCAGTCTTGGCGCGACCTGCCGCTGCTCATCAATCAGTGGGCGAACGTGGTGCGCTGGGAGATGAAGACTCGCCCGTTCCTGCGGACCGCCGAGTTCCTCTGGCAGGAGGGCCACACCGCGCACGCCACCGCCGATGAGGCGATGGCCGAGGCCAAGACCATGCTCGGCGTGTACCGCGACTTCGCGCGGGAAACCCTGGCGGTGCCCGTCCTTGCGGGCTGCAAGAGCAGCTCCGAGCGCTTCGCCGGCGCGGTGGAGACGTTCACCATCGAGGCGCTGATGCAGAACGGCTGGGCGCTGCAGGCGGGCACCAGCCACTTCCTGGGGCAAAACTTCGCCAAGGCGTTCGAGGTGACGTACCAGACCAAGGACGGCGGGCGCGAATTCGTCTGGGCGACGAGCTGGGGCGTCTCCACGCGCCTGGTGGGCGCGGTGATCATGACCCACAGCGACGACAGCGGCCTGGTGCTTCCGCCGGCGGTCGCGCCCATCCAGGTCGTCATCACGCCCATCTGGAAGACCGACGGCGAGAAGGCGGCGGTGATGGAGTTCGCCCAGAAGGTGCGCGCGGCCATCGCGCCCAAGGTGCGGGTGAAGCTCGACGACCGCGACACGCTCAAGCCCGGGGCCAAGTACTTCGAGTGGGAGCGCCGCGGCGTGCCGCTGCGGTTGGAGATCGGCCCGCGCGACATGCAGTCGAGCCAGGTGTTCGCGGCGCCGCGCACCGGCGGAAAGAAGTTCCCCATCGCGTTCGCAGGCATCGAGGACGCCGTCCCGGCGAAGCTCGCCGAAATCCAGAAGCTCCTGCTCGACCGCGCCGCCGAGCGGCTTCAGAAGAGCCTGACCGCCGTGGCGAGCTACGACGAATTCAAGCAGAAGATCGAAGCCGGCGGGCTCTTCCTCGCCCCGTGGCACGACGACGCTCAGTGGGAGGCGAAGATCAAGGACGAGACCCGCGCCACCCTCCGCTGCTTCCCGCTCGAGGGCCAGGAGGCGGCGCAGGGCAAGGCGTGCTTTGCCTCCGGCCGACCCGCGACGCACATGGCGATCTTCGCCCGCGCCTACTGATTTCTTTTCGCGGCGCTCACGAGGAAGCTCCTGGCGGGAACCTGTTGCAAGACTTCGCGATTCGTCGCACGACCTCTCCCCCTTCGCCCCCTCCCCGCTCGCGGGGAGGGGGTTGGGGGGTGAGGCGAGCGACAGAAAGGGAAGAAAGCCATGCTCCCCTTGCGGCCCAACATCCGCGACACCGCGGCTTACGTCCCGGGATATCAGCCGCCCGACATCGCGGAATGGATCAAGCTCAATACGAATGAGAACCCGTACCCGCCCTCGCCCAAGGCCGTGGAGGCCATCCTTCGCGAGGTCGGCGCGGACGGCGCGGCGCTGCGGGCGTACCCCAGCGCCTCGGCCCAGCTTCTGCGCGAGGCCGCCGGCGCGCTCTACGGTTTCGACCCGTCGTGGGTCGTCATGGCCAACGGCTCGGACGAGCTGCTCAACAACCTCGTCCGCGCCTTCGCCGGCGAGGGCGAGGAGGTGGGCTACGTCCACCCGTCTTATTCGTATTACTCGACGCTCGCCCGCATTCAAGGCGCGCGCGTGCGCACCTTCGGCCTGACGCCCGACTTTCGAATCGCCGACTTCCCGAAGCGCTATTCGGGGAAGCTCTTCTTCCTGGCGACGCCCAACTCGCCGCTCGGGTTCGCGTTCGGCCTGGACTATGTCGAGGAGCTGGCGCGGCGCTGCGACGGCGCGCTCGTGATCGACGAGGCGTACGCCGACTTTGCCCGCTTCAACGCGCTCGAGCTCGTGAAGCGCTGCGAGAACGTGGTCGTCACGCGCACGCTCTCCAAGAGCTACAGCCTGGCGGGGATGCGGCTCGGGTTCGCCATGGCCCGGCCCGAGGTGATCCAGGCGCTCGACAAGATCCGCGACTTCTACAACCTCGATCGGCTGGTCCAGGCGGCCTGCCTCGGCGCGCTGGGGGACCAGGGCTATTTCCAGGAGTGCCGCAGGAAAGTGCTCGAGACCCGCGAGTGGTTTCGGGCGGAGCTCTCGCGGCTGGGCTACGAGGTCATCCCCTCGGAGGCGAACTTCGTCTTCGCCTCCCCGAAGGACCGCGACGGCAAGCGGGTGTACGACGGGCTCTATGCCCGGAAGATCCTCGCGCGGCACTTTTCGGACCCGGTGCTCAAGCACGGCCTTCGCATCTCCATCGGAAGTCGGGAGGAGATGGAGAAGACGGCGGCGGCGATGCGGGAGATCGGGTGAGCGCCACCTCGTGGGCAGCTCACCCCGGCGGGCCATCCCCGTGAAACTCGGCGAGGACCTCGATCGGGCCCAGGACGTTCCGGTTGAGCTCTGAAAGCTTCTCCGCCGGGATCCAATATTCCTGGTGCCGCGAAGCGCCGACGGTCTGCACTTCATAGCCCGCCAGGAATTCGGCGCGAACGGTGAAGCGGGTCACGTAACCAGCGTAGCCCGACGCGGCGTCCCGCGTGTTCCAGTCTCGGGCGATCTCGACGGCGTAGGCCTCATTCAGCACCGGGTAGAAGATGGGCTGCCAGGCGAGGCGCGGCGGGAACTCGCGCATGCCCGAGGCGCGGATGAGGTCGAGCTCCTTTTGGCCGACCGGCCGAAACAGCGTGACGGGAGAGTCCAATTTCGGAGAATTCCGATGCTGCTCTGCGGTGGCAATGGTATTGCCATCGCGAAGCGAGCTCAGCCTCGGGCGCTGGCCAGCCGCTCGAGAGCGGCGATGAGCGCGCCGAGCAGATCGTTGACCGGCGTGGGCACGCCGTGGCGCCGGCCCAGCTCCGAGACCGCGCCGGCGAAGATCTCCACCTCGGTCTTTCGGCCGGCCTCCACGTCCTGGAGCATGGAGGTCTTCCCCGTGGGCGAGAGGGTGGCCAGGACGGGGAAGATCCGCTCGATGTCCTCGGGGCCGAGCGCGACGCCCTCGCGCGCCGAGAGCGCCACCACCTCCGAGCAGGCGCTCCGCACGAGCGCCTGGACCTCCAGCAAGCCGAAGGCGCCGTAGGACGCGCGCAGCAGCGCAGAGACCTGGTTCACGCCCACGTTCAGCATGAACTTCCACCACTGCTCGCGCAGGATGTCCTCGGGCACCACCGCTGCGATCCTCGCGCGATCGAGCAGCTCCTTGACTGCGAGGACGCGCGGGTCTCCACGGTCCTTGGAGGGGGCGCCGAAGACGAGCTGGCCTAAGCGGGTGAAGCGGGTCTGCGAGCCGTCGCGGACCATGTCGGAAGCGACCACGAACGCGGGGAGGATTCTTTCGGGGCCGAAGGCTTCGCCCAGGATGCCCTCGCTGGCGATGCCGTTCAGCAGCGAGATGAGGATCGTCCGCTCGCCCACCACTCGGCGGAGGTCGGCGATGGCGGCGCCCAGGTGGTGCTGCTTGACGGCCACGAAGACGAGGTCTGCCGGCGGGTCCTCAGGGCCGGCGCAATGCACCGCGAAGCGCTGCCCGTTGACCGTGAGGCCCTCGCGAAGCAGGCGCTCGCGCCGCTCGCCCGAGGCGACGATGGTGAGCATGGACGGGTCGAGGGCGTGGATGCGGAAGGCGTAGGCGCTCCCCACGGCGCCGGCGCCGCAGAGGGCGACGCGGGTGATGGGGGGCCAGGCGGGCATCGCCCGTCATGTTACCCCGGCGTCAGTCCACCATGTGGTGGGTCGCCAAGTTCTCGACGTTCAGCCGCTCGAGATCGCCCGCGTTCTGGGCACCGATGAACAGGAACGTCCCGGTCGCGGTGTCGTCGAGCTCGCCCTTCTTCTTGGTGGGGTCGCGCGGGAGCGGATTGGTCAGGTAGGCCGCGGCGGTCCGAGCGTCCTGGGCAACGCCGCGGTAGTAGTCCCTGGCGATGTACGCGATGGTGAAGGCGCCCACGGCGAACCCCGCGCCTTGGGCCGCCTTGGCCCGAGAGTCGAAGTACGCGACGCGCTTCTCGCCGTCGAGGGAGTACCAGTTTCCGACGACGTCCTTGACCGACGACAGGCCCGCGGCGGCCGCGATGGCCCGGCCGGTGGAGGTGATCTTCCAGGAGCTCGCGATGCGGCGCTGGGCCGCGCCGATCGCCCCGCCCCAGTGGAACAGGTTCCTGGCGTTCGGGTAGTCCTCGCCCGTGTGGCCGCTCGCGGTGTTGCACTCGAAGTCGTTGAGGAAGTCCTTGGCATCCTCGGCCCGCCCCGTCGGCCCCTTTCGGAGGTCGTCGAGGATGGAGCCCAGCTTCTGGATATGCGGGTCGTTGACGAACTGGTCCTCGGTCTTGGGCCAGAAGCCGGAGAGCGAAGGCTCCATCATCGCCTGGGAGAAGAGGGTGGCGGCCTTTCCGCTCTCGTCCATCTTGCGCAGCTGCGCGGTGACGCCCCGGGCGTCGGTCTTGAGGAGCGCGTAGGTCGAGTCGAGCAGCGGCTCGTTGCCTTTGTAGCGATCGAGCTGCTCGGCGGCCGCGGCGAAGACCGTGGCCTTGGTGCTCGAGTCTGCCGACATCGCGGACTGGACCAAGGAGGTGAGGAGCTTGGGGTCGTCGGGCGTGTGGCTCCCCCCGAGGACATCGTTGGCGAACATCCGCACCTTCTCGTTGGCGGCCTCGGAGACCAGCTTCTTCTGCGTCTCCGGCTTGAGGTAGGCCCACGCCTGCCCGGCCGCGTCGCCGCGAAGGCCCGCGAGGGCGTCGGCCGCGCAGCGCCGCCCGGCCGGCGTGTCGAGGGCGCCGGGGTGGTTGGCCATCTCTCCGACGAAGCCGGCCTTGGCCTGGGGGCTCGCGTACTTCTGGACGGCTTCTCCAAATTCGCTTCGGCCGAAGGCGTCGAGCTGGGCGAGCGGCGAGCCCGACTTCGCAAGCTCGGAATAGACCGACTGCAGATTGCGGCCCGACGCGCCCCCCTTGGCCAGAGCCTCGGCCAGCCGGCGGTCTTCGCCGGGGCCGTAGTGCGCGCCGAGCCTGCCGCTCTCGCCCGAGCCCAGGAAGCGCAGCGTGCCGTTGTTCCGCATGCGGTCGACGAGGTCGTCGACGGCGCCTCGCTTGGCGGCCTGCTCGACCAATTCCAGGGCCTTCCGGGAGCTGTCTTTCCCGCCCGGGAGCAAGTCGCGCATCTGGTCCGCTTCCCTTTCGGCGGTCGGCCGGCTCTGCTCGGTGGTCGGCGGCACGTATTGGGACGAGAAGCGACCGGGGACGTACTTCGGAGGCTCCTTGGCGCCCAGAGCACAGGCGTTCGCCGGGACGTTGGAGAGCTGCTGAAATTTCTCGTCGACCGAAACTCCCATGATCGCAAACCTCGGCGCAGCCTGCGCTGAAAGAGACTAGAGGCGCTCGTGGAAGCTATCCGCGTCGAATGAAATGGGCGTGACAAGGAGGTGACGCATTGAATAATGCGGCGCCTCGGGGAAGCGGGGCTTGAGGCAAAGGCAGGCAGAGGCCCACCGGGGGCCCACCGGGGTTGGCGCCTGGGCCGGGCAAGGCGCCTCGCGAACCGGGCGAGAAGGCTGGGCGGCCTTCGGGGCGTCACGGGAAACGAGGAGCCGCTCGAGGCGAGGGGCTCCGCGAGCGCTCAGGAGTCGCATGCCGCGGGCGTGAAGTCGGCGAGCGACGATCGCAGGGAAGAATCGGGCGTCGAGAGCCTGGCCCGCAATTTCGGAGCGGCGACCGGCTGCCGATGCCCGGCGTTTGCAGGAGCTGAAAGCGGCTCGGTTGGCACGTGCTCACAGGTAGTTCCGCCCGTCGCTGGTGTAGTTGAGAACACTTCTGTTGCACATTGCCGAGAAGCAACTAAAGTGCACACTCGATGAGGGTCGAGGGCCGGCGGGCGGCAACGACCACTGACAGGGCGGCATGTCATCTCTGAGCCATCTCTGAGCTGAGACGAGCGAGGCCTGTGCGCAGCCGAAACGCCTGGCTCGAACGTGCGTGGCAGAATGCCAAGTCGCGGAGGGATTACGGTGCGTATACTTCCACAGTCACTCTTCTTCATTGCTTGCTGCGGCCTCCTCGCGAGTGCTTGCGGGAGGACCGACTACATCGACCAGTCCGCTGCTGATGGAGGCGCCGCCCGCTTCCACGTCTTTTGGGGCACGACCCGCCATCAGGAGACCATTGTCCAGTCCTCTACGAACGTAGAGCAGCAGCCCGACGGCGGGAGTTGCGGCTGCACGGCGACTGCCGCCGACCCGTGTGCCCTCAAGTGCTCTACTATTGAGCTTCCCCCGACTGACTGTGGCCTTGGACACCA
>CAVYWD010000006.1:0-88707 GCA_963772225.1 uncultured delta proteobacterium
CCTAACGCAATCACTGCCAACGCCCCGACCGCGCCCTCGAGCGAGCCTTTTCCAAAGCATTTGGCCAGCGAAGTGGTGCTCAGACCGTGCTCAGACCAAATGGGTCGACATTGTTGACGGGGTCGTTCCCGGCATACGCGAACAGATTGGGCTCGCCCGCTCGAAACTTCAACGGATCGGGCAGTGTCCATCTTCCGAGCTGCGGATCATAATCTCTTGCGGCAAACCTCACGAGCGCCGTGTCCCGATCGTACAGCCAATCCCGGTACCTCTGTCACGGGCGATGAGGAGCGCCCGAACAGCGGAGCCTGGGCATCAGGGGCGAGCGCCGATGTCCGGCTTCACCTCCTGCGCCTCCTTGTACATGCTCTGAGCCAACTGGCAGCCCATGTTGACCTGGCGCAGCGTCTCCGGGTCGCCCTCCTTCCAGAGCATAATTGTGCTGCCGCACACCCTCGCAACGAACAGATTCGTAGTCTCCTTCGGCTCGCAGCGGTATTCGCCCTTCTTCTCCTTGCAATAGGCAACCGTCTTCAGCGCAGTCGCCAACTGCTCAGGAGAGCACTTTGTTTGGAGCATCAGAGCATCCAAGTGCGAGGCACGGAGCGATGCCAGTACATCTACAGTGCCGAACGAAGGTGCGGTGTCCCTCCTCCTCATCGCGACGCCCTTCTGGTCGCCATCCCCAGGCATTGCGCAAAAACCCTGAGCCTCCATCGAGCCCTGGGAGGAACCCCACAGTGGCAATGCAATGCCGAGGAGGAGGAAGGTCGCCGGGCTCATAGCCCACCCCACCGCTCTCGCATATCGGGTCCATAGACCATGTTGTGCGGGATGAACTCCATCCCGTTCGGTTGTCCGGGCAGAGTAAACGGCAGGTACTTCTGCAAGAAGTCTGGGAAGTCTGCCGTCCTTCCGGTGGTGAAGTAGTCGTACATCGCGGCATGACCAAGTTCGTGCCCGAGGTTCGACGCCTGGCTCTCGCCTGAGCACGGATTCACTCGGTCATGGAACAGACGTATGTCCATTCCTCCCGGGAACTCATGGCCAGTCTCCCCCGGCAGGTTCCCAGCAGCGCCGTAGGTGGTGGCCGAAGTCCCCGGAATCCCCGCCACCGCCGAAACGAAGTAGAGGTTGGGGGATGCATCCCGGTAGTCGAGGAGCGCCGCCCCGCTCGGAGAGCCGCGAAGCGCGTCACCATACCCACGCGAGGCTGCGTCTGTGAAGATGACGAACAAGCCGTTCGGGTCCACAAACCGCATCGGATTATTTGCGGCATACACGAAGAGATTTGGCTCGCCTCCACGAAATCTTAGCGGGTCAATCGACGTCCATCTTCCGGTTTGCGAATCATAATCTCTTGCGCCGAACCTGACGAGCCCGGTGTCCCGGTCGTAGAGTCCGCCGGCGAATCCAAATGGCTGGAAACCCGGATTGGAATCGCTCATGAGACTCCCCCAATCGTCATACTCCATCCGCTGCGCCACCGTGCCATCTGCCGTATTTATCACAAATCGCGGGCTGCCAAGGTGGTCCGCAACTACGCGGTAGGTTGCTCCACTCTTGATGATGAGCTCCGGTACGTTCACCTTGCCGCCATACACGAATCGGCTCACCACGTTGCCTGCTGCATCCAACTCCGCCGCAATCCGCAGACCGCTCTCCCATAAGAAGCTCTGGCCCGCCTGGCCATTGCGCAACTTGCCAACGCGCCTTCCTTGAGCGTCGAAGGAATACGAGATCTGCGTCCCATCGGGAAGCTGCGCTGAGACCAGATTGCCGAGTGCATCATAGGCGAAGCTCGTCGACTGCGTCCCACTAGTGCGCGACTGGAGATCGCCTGCGTTTCCATACGTGTAGCTCGTGGTCTCGCAGGTCAGCATTCGGTCCTGCGCGTCGTACGTCGCGCTGACTGTCGCTCCGCTCTCCGTGGCGCTTGTCCGGTTCCCGGCCGCATCATAGGTCCAGCTCCGCACGACTACCCCATCCTTCTTCACCTCCGCGAGCCGATTCGAAGCGTCGTATCCGTAGTCGTAGGTGGTCGCGGTGCCCTCGATGGTCTCGACCTTCTCTCTGATCCGCCCCAACGCATCGCGCGTGTACTGAATCGAGAGCAGAGCGTTCGAACCCACGTTTGCCGAGTACGACGTAGCTTCGCCGAAGGCGTTGTAGCCATAGCTCTCGGACACCGCCCCGGCTCCGGTCCCCACCGACGTTCCGGTGAGCAGGCCGTTCGACGAATCGCGGGTCATCGAGAGGGCTCCCACGCTCGTGAGCAGGCCATCGTCATCGTACCCCCGACTGGCAGCGTTCGCTCCATTCACCGTCGTTGAGACCACCCGGAAGTTGTTGTCATAGACATAGCCGACCGAGCCAGCCACCGCGCCTCTCCATGCCACGCCGGTCAGCAAGCTGCCATCATACGAATAGGCGAGCGACTCCTCGGGCGTCTGCGCCGAGATGATCTGTCCGGTTGTCGGGCTGTAGCCGAACTTGATCGGCCCTTGAGGATGGTCGACCTCAGAGACCCGTCCAGCCGCGTCGTACGTCGTCGTCACGGTAACGCCATCGGGCCGTGCAACGCTGGTGAGCGCCTTGTCCTCGTCATAGGCGTAGTTGGTCGCCGGGTTCCACGTTCCGACCGACGGCGGCGTAAACGAGCTCTCGAGGTCTACCGGCGTGTACCCGAAGCCGTACTCCGTTCTTCCAGGAGGCGTGAGGCCGAGGATATTCGAGTTCGCGTCGTACCGGAATGTGGTCGTGGCGCCGTCAGGGCCGGTCTGCTTCAGCAGCCGGCCGACAGCATCGCTCTGCAACGCGATGACGCGCGAAAGCGGATCCGTCATGCTGCTCAAATTCCCCTGCGCATCATAGGCAAGCGCGGTCTGCCGATCTCCCTGTGCCACGGTCGCTGGCCGGCCGTGCTCGTCATAGCTCATGGTCACTGCGGCAAGCCCCGGCATTTCGGTCTTCACTGCGCGCCCCTTCTCGTCCAGCGTCACCACCGATTGCCGCCCTACTGAGCTCTTCGTCGTCACCTTCCGAGTCGAGGCATCGTACGATGTGACCCAGTTCTTGCCGTTGACCGAAACGGCGTCCGTGAGCTTCGTCATGCTCCACGGGTTGCCCAGGTCCGACAGGGTTGCGGTACGTGTGGCCGAGACGCTGCTCGTGAGCCCGGCTGGAGTCTTCTTCACGACGCTCTGGGCAATCGGCGCCACCATGCCCCAGCGCGGATCGGGACCCTTCTTCACGAGCACGGTGCTGCCATCCGCGTAGGTGGTCTGCTCGCTCCCGTCGGTGCCCGTCACCGTCACGGTATTGGCCCCACTCGAATCGGTGGTCGTGCGACGACCGGCGCCCGTCGTGAGCGACTCGACCTGGTAGACGTGAGTTCGGCCGAGCGCCGTCGAGGTGGCGACCGTGTAGCCAGTGGCCTGCTCCGTACGAGCGAGGCTCGTGCTCCCACCGGCTGGGTTCTCGTCCTTGATGAGGCGCCCCGCGTCGTCGTACGTGAACGAGTGAATATGGCCGAGCGGGTCAGTGAAATGCTGCAGGAGCCCGTCGGCCGAGTAGTCCATCGTACGAGTCAGTCCAGCTGGATCGGTGAGAGCCGTCAGCCATCCATCGGAATTGACGGAAAGCACCGTGCGCTGCCCGAACGGCGCGACGATGGCCGTCGCCGTGGAACCCGTCCGTTCGATGGTAGTCACGTTGCCAGAGGCGTCGGTGATGGAGGTGAGGTATCCGTTGGCGTCATAACCGAAGAGATAGCGCACGACGCCCGTAGTGACGTCTAGCGTCTTGAGATGCCGACCGGCGCCGCTGAACTGATAGACCTCGCTCCCGTCCTCGGAGGCGACATCGAAGTCCCCCAGGGCAAATTGAGGAAAAGCAGGGCCGACGACGCGAATCCTGTACTCGCTGTCCGAACCGTCGTTCCCCCAATCCGTCAAAAAAAGGCTTGCGTCCGCGCTCGCCGCCAATCCAACTGGATCCTCGATCGTGGCAGCCGTCGCAGGACCACCGTCCCCGCTGCTGCCCGGTGCCCACTGTCCAGCGAAGGTGGTGATGATCCCGTTTGTTTGCACGCGACGGATCTTGCCATTATCGCAGGCAATGAACAGGCTCCCATCCGAGCCGACGACCGACGTCAATGGTCGGTTCAGCGTCGCGGTCGTCGCGGGGATGCCGTCGACGCTCTCGTCGGCCGTTCCGCCGCCGGCCACCGTGCTTATGACGCCGTCCGGTCCTACGCGCCGAACTCGGTTGGCCGGCCAATCTGTGATGAACAGGCTCCCGTCGGGACCCAGTGCCACTCCGGTAGGTGATGAGAAGGTTGCAGCAATCGCCGGCCCGCCGTCTCCACTGTTTCCGCGCGTGCCCGTTCCGGCCACGGTGGTGATGATGCCATCTGGCCCCACGCGGCGAACGCGATTCGAACCCGTGATGAATAGACTTCCGTCCGAGCTCACCGCGACAATGGAGGCACTCAGCGTCGCAGCCGTTGCCGGCCCACCGTCTCCACTGTCATCAGCGAATGGGGCGCCTGTTCCGGCCACAGTGGTGATGTTGCCATCCGGTCCGACGCGACGAATCCGAAAATTTCCAGAATCTGCGATGAAAAGCATGCCGCTCGTTCCAACCGCCACTCCGGAGGGCAAATCCAGCGCAGCGGCCGTCGCCGGCCCGCCGTCTCCACTGTAACCACGCGTACCCGTGCCGGCGACCGTGGTGGCGGTGCCATCCGGCGCGATGCGTCGAATACGGTCGTGCCAAGTATCCGCGATGAACAAGCTGCCATCCGGCCCAACTGCCACTCCTCCGGGTTCATAGAGACCGTCGCCGCCTTGCGGAGCCGCCGTTCCAGCGAGGGTGCTAATCACGTCCGCGTCGTACGGCCGCATGCTACGCTCGCTTCCATTGCCGAGCAGAAGTCGAGGTCCAGTGAAGTCATACACGTGGTAAACGTCTAGACTCCACCCGTCAAGGCCAGACCCGCGGGCATCCCACGCGCCCAGCGACCCCGTCAACGAGCGCGCCCATGAGCGCGAGAGCGTGATGATGCTCGCGTCGCGCTTGGCCAACACATTCGCACCGGTAGCCTCTGCGCGGGCGAAGCTGTTCTCGAACTCGGAGCGCACCGCGTAGTACTGCGGCACATAGTCGTAGTACACAGTCACCGCCGCCTTTGCCGGGCCCTGGACCCTACGACCGTAGGCGTCCTTCCCGTCCCAGAACATGCTGTAGGTCAGATTTGGTGCCGGCGCATACGCCGCCTGATACACTCGCCCGGCAACGCCGACCGCAACTCGAATCCCGACCAGGCTCGCCGGAACGGTCGCTGCGCTGAGGCGGACGCTCAGCGAGTACTTGCCCCTCCGCCCTGGCGTGCGGTCGCTCTTGTGGTGCAGCATTAGCGGCGTACCCGCGATCGGCAGAGCCTCGCCCAGGGTCTGGTCCTCGCATCCGATGATGGAGCCACACTCCTCTTCCGGGTTGTCGACTTCGGGCTTGGTGTCCTGGTCCGGAGGCGGCACGGCATCAAGAGGGGGCCCGTACGGCCAGTTGCAGTCCCAAGGAGTGAAGTGAGAGATCTCCACCCGCCAGAGGCTCTTTCCCGCCGCGAACTCGGCGCCGATTTGCGCCAGCTCCTGGTCATCGATCCCCAGGCTCGTCAGCGCATCGCCCGAGTCCGGCTGGCCATCCCCGTCGACGTCGAGCGCCGCCTTGCCGCCCACAACGCCGAGGACCTGGATAACGCGGCCATTCTTCGATGCGACCCAGAGCCCCCGCTCTCGGTCGTAGTAACCCGTCGGCACCGCGCCTCCTACAGGGAAGCCGAGGAAGTTATCCACGTACATCACCAGCGGCTGGTTGAACGTGACCGACGTCGCTCCGGCGGCAATCGCCTCGTCCGCGCTCAACTCGACCGCATAGGTATACCCGCTCGAGGGCGGCAGCTGCCCTGGCATGCTCGACGGCCCCGCCTTGCCCACCGTGTACTCCGTCGCGCGGATGTTCAGCGACGTCACGGGCTGGCTCTGACCGTTCACCAACATGCCGGCTTGCGTCCCCGGCTTCACCACGACGCGCGCTTGCCTCGTGCCATCCTCGTCCGTCACCGCGCTCCCGCGTGCGATTTGAAGGTTCGAGGACGTCAAGTCCACTGTTGTCACGGTCGAGTCCAGCGGCACCAGCGTCACCGCAGGCGCCCAGACGTAGTCCCGCCACGGCGTTTGCACCGCTCGCTGCGAGGTGAGGAATCCTGTCTTCTCGAAGGTGAGCGTGACCAGGCCGCCACCGTTCGCCGCCAGGTCGAACATCCCGTTTGCTCGCGTCAAGGTGTGGCCGAGCTCTGGGTGCCCGAGGATGGTTACCGTGACGTCAGGAATCGATTGGCCATTCGGGTCCTGAACGCTGCCGCGAAGGACCACGACCCGGCTCGCCTGAATCGTCCCCCGGCGCGACGCCGACCTGAGTCGGATTGTCGCCGGTGTAGAGGAATGCGGTGCCTGTCGCGATGTCGGTCGCCACAGTCAGGTCGAGCTTGGGCGCCAGCGCGTCAATGGGGTCGACCGTCGGCGTCGTCGACGCGCCGCAGAGGTTGGCTTGGCCGCCGCCGCCGCAGGTCTGGGGCGGTGAACACGTGCCGCACTGGAGCGTAGCGCCGCAACCGTCGTCGATTTGACCGCAGGTCGCGCCAACGCCCTGGCATGTCTTGGGCTGGCAGTTGCTACTTGGGGAGTGGCCGCAGCCCGGAATCGCCCAAAGCACCAAAATTGAAATAGAGAAGCCCAACAACCCCCGTGCCCTGATAACCCCTCGCATTGTCCCTCCGCAAGCCCAGCAAGAAGCGGGCTTCGCTGCATGGCGC
Organism: uncultured delta proteobacterium; assembly: GCA_963772225.1. Lineage (GTDB taxonomy): Bacteria > Myxococcota > Myxococcia > Myxococcales > UBA5297 > CAVYWD01. Next base: position 6,878 of record CAVYWD010000006.1, read on the forward strand.
GACTGCGTTATTTCGCTTCGAAGGCCGGCCCCGAGAACAACATCGGCCGACATTTCGCTAGCATGAAAGCATTCGGCAGGCAAGTCGCGAGTACATCAACATCCCAATGCTTGCCGGGTCCCCGTATCCACGAATTTGCTCTGACGCTCAGAGCAAAACGAAGCACGACCTCTTGCGACGAGCGCACCGCAGCGCCGCGACCCTCGTGAACCTCCACCCGGACTCCTGCCGCGAGGTCCTGAGCACCTGGGCCTATCTCGGCGCCGCCTACGAGCGCGCCCGGGCGCGAGAGCTGGGGGTCGAGCTGGCGCCGCCTTCGGCGCAGGTCCAAGGCTCGCGGGTCCTCAACCTATTCGAGCGCGCCGCGCGCGAAGCGCCTCGGGAGGTTTCGCCCGGGCGCGGGGCCAGCGCTTCGCTGCCCGTCGACCGCCAGCGCGTGCTCCTGCACCTGTTCGCCGAGGCGGCGGCCCGCTACCACGCCACCACCGGCGACGAGGTGAAGCCGTACCACCGCCGGGTGTGGCTCAAGTTCCTGCGCAACTGGGCGGTGCTGCGCGGCCGGCTGCAGCCCATCCTGTTCCAGATCGTCGTCGGCGCCCGGGCGACGGTGGACGACAACTTCGCCTACGAGCTCTTCCAGCTCGCCACCTTGTGGCCCTGGCAGAAGGAGCGCGCCGAGGTCCCCACCGAGCGCGTCTCGCTCGAGGACCTGCGCCGGAGCGCCGAGCTCGTCCGCTTCAGGCCGCGGCAGGTCACCCGGCGCCTGCGCGCCATGGCGGGGCGGCCCCGGCTCTCCGAGAAGGAGCTCCTGAAAGGCTTTCGGGACCCGTTCTCGCACTGCAGCTTCCCGCCCGAGGACATGGCGCTGGAGCGGTTCTCCACCTACGTGCAGAAGAAGGGCCGCGGCGTCCTCTCCGAGGACAACCGCCGGGTGGAGCCGTTCACCACGTCGCTCCTCGACGGCATCGACATGCGCGAGACCCTGCGCAACTGGCACCAGGGCAAGCTCTACGTCCAGGAGCTGCGCAAGGACCCGGGCGGCGTGGGCAGCGTGGTGGTCGTCTTCGACGACGAGTCCGACCGCTACCCCTGGCAGATCACTTGGCTCGGCGAGATGGAGGAGGAGGGCGACATGGCCCTTTACGCGACGCACCCCTTGGAGCAGGTGGTGGGCCCGGGCATCTGCCGCGCCGAGTACGGGGGCTTTCTGCTCAGCTATCCGCCGGGCCGCATGAGCGACGTCTGGTCCGACGAGGCGTTCGAGGCGGCGCGCACCCGCGCCGAGCGGCTGCTCATGGCGGGCATCGAGTACTGCGAGAAGAAGCTCGTGGCCTACGTCGCCAAGAAGCCGCCCCGGCCCGAGCTCAAGAGCCTGGCGGCGCGCTACGGCAAGAAGGTGGTCTACCTGCCCATCGGGCAGTTCTCGCCGGACACGCTCAAGAGGCTGCGCGTCTTCCACGTGCTGTTCGGCAAGGACAAGCGGGAGATCGCCAAGGACTACATCTGGTAGCTCGCCTCGGGGACCTCGCTCGGCAGCAGGGCCTGCAGGCGCAGGAGCACTTCGAGCAGCATCGCCTCCGCGCCCACGCGGATTCTCGAAGAGGACGCGGCGGTCGAACGGGCGCCGGGAGGAGAGCGGCTTTCCCGCGAGGTGCGGCAGCACTTCCTCCCGCAGGTTGAGTCGCTCCATTTGGTCCGCCACGTGCCCGGCCAGCGTCGACAGGAGCTCGAGCCCGGAGTCGTGCACCGCCTCGAGCCCCGCCTCCTCGAAGCCCGCCCCGCGCGCCAAGAGCTCCAGCGACGACCGCTCCGCATAGAGCGTCAGCTCCATGTCCACGTCGCCCGCCAGGCCGGCGCTCAGCTTGAGCGAGGGGACGATGGTGGGCGTGCGCTCGATCTGCTGGATGCGGCGGGTCACGCTGCACGGGTGGCTCGTCAGCCCGCTCAAGAACCGGAGCAGCTCGCTGGAGACGAGCTCCATGAGCGTCTCCGGGTCGAAGCTGACGCTCTGCGGAGTCGCGGCCAGGGCGAGGAGCGCCATGCACTCTTCGCCGATGGCCATGAGCAGCCCGTGCGGCCGGAAGAGCTGCATCATGCCGGCGATGACCAGGTGCTCGCTCTCCGAGAGGCCGGAGAACTTCACGCCGAAGCGCACGCCGGGATTGCGCAAGCCGCGGTCGATCCAGGCCACGTTGCCGCGCAGGCTCACCGAGGCGCCGTCGTGGAGCTTCACCTCCAGTCCAACGCTCGCGCCCTGGCCGAAGTGGCTGGGCAGATCGGATCCTTGCGCCATCGAGACGCCCATGCCGCCGTGCGAGAGGTTCTCGACGACGAAGGTCCGCGCGACGAGCATCGCGTCCCGGGCGATGAGGTTGATGGGGATGCGCGGCTCCTCGCGGACCTGCGGCGGCGGGAGCTTCGCATGGATTTGCCCGAGCAAACGCCCCAGCGCCCCTCGGCCCGACTCCGTCGGCAGGTACTGCACGGCGACCTGGTGCCGCTCGCCCAAGGGCTTGGAGCGGACCACGAGCCCGAGCAAGGTCACCGGGTTCGGATCGTTCTCGACCTTCATCCGAAAGTCGAAGCGCGTGCCGACCATCAGCGGCTTCTCGCTCATGAAGACGAAGCCGCCCTTGGAGAGCGACGCGGTATAGGCGGTGACCAGCGCGTCGGCCGACTGGTAGGAGACCTCGAGCTGGACGGGGCGGGCGCTGTCGCTTTCGTTCGAGCTGGTCGCGATAGACATGGGGCAAGTATCCCGCGCGCCCATTGCCTGTCGAGCGAGCGGGGCCGCGCCTCGAGGCAGAAGTGAACCAGCGGACGGACCGGGCGCCGGGTCGACCCGGACCTTTCCGCCTCAGGGACGCAGACGTCCTCAGAGGCGGGACAGCATCCCGTCCTCGCCGAGGCGGAACAGGTCGTGGCAGAGGCCCTCGGGGCCGTCCGCCTGCGCCTTCGCCACGACCCGCAGCAGCGCCATCGCCTTCGGCCGGTCGAGCGGCGCGAGGAGCGCGCAAGAGCGCGTCGGGATGGCCGCGGCGAAGGGCCCTTTGAAGGAGAGCAGGGCGCGGTGTGCGGGCGAGAGCAGGCGGCTCGCGTCGTAGCCGTCGCCTTTGTCGAACGCGAGCAAGTCCCAGGGCCCGCTCGGCGCGGGCAAGAGCCCGGCGCGGCCGGCGCGATACCGCGACGGCGCCGCCTGGGCGCGCTCCAGGTTCTCGAAGGCGAGCGCCAGGAGGGCCTCGGGCGAAAGCCCCCAGCGCTGCGCCGCCGCGGGCGGCAAGTAGGCGACGAACTCCGGGTCGTCGAGCGCGAAGAGCCAGCGAAGGCCCGCCGGCGCTTCGCAGCCCAGCGCGGGCCCGGTCGCCGCGAGGAAGGAGAGGGGTCGAAGCACCGGGAAGATGCGGCCGCGGACTTGGGCCAGATCCGGGGAGCGCTCAGGCGGGACGAGCCGCGCCAGCGAGCGGGCCAGATTGTCCAAATGTCGGCCGGGCCCGCGCGGGTCGGCTCGAGCCTCGGTGGCGAGGCTCGACAGGGAGAGCCGCACGGCCCGGCCTCCCTCGAGCGCGACGGAGACCGCGCCCGAGGCCGCGTCCACCTTCGCCGACAAGCCCTGGCCCTGGAGCGAGCGCAGGAGCTCGGTCTCGAGAGGCCAGCCGCCCGATGACGCCGGCGGGGCGGCGGCCGCCGCCTCGGCCTCGGCGGCGATTTGCCGGGCCTCCTCGTCCAGCGGGTCGGTGTCGAGCACCCGGCGCGCGAGCCCTGCCGCTTCTGCCGGCGCGCCCGAGCGGAGCCGCAGGAGGGCGAGGGCCCGCAAGGCGTCCGCGTGGGCAGGGCTGCTCGCGAGCACGCCCTTCAGCAGCGCCTCGGCCTCCGCGTAGCGCTCGAGCGCCCCCAGCGCCCGCGCTTGCGCGAGGGGCACCAGGATGGCCCCGGGTTGCAGCGCAGCGGCGCGCTCGAGGACCCTGAGCGCCTCGCCGGCCTGGTCGCCGTTCACCAGAGCGTGTGCGAGGCAGAGCCACCAGTCCGCGCTCTCGGGCCTTCGTGCGCACGCTGCGCGGAGTCGGTCGAGGTCGGGGTCGGACAGGCGGCTGCCCTCCTCGACCCGAGCGACGAGGGGCGCGAGCTCCAGCTCTTCGCGGCGGAGCGATTCGTCCATAGGTGGCATTTCGGTGGCGCTCCGGAGCGCAGCGGGGACGATTCTAGACAAAACCTGGGCGGACGGGGTGAGCCTGTTCCTTGAACCCGCGGAGAGCTTGTGGTGTTGTCGCGGCACTTGAGGGAGCTTCAAGAATGAGAGGCAAGTGGGTGGCAGGCGCGGCAGGGCCGCTCTTGGCGCTGGCCTTTTGGGCCGGCGTCCGCATCGGCGAGCGCCGAGCGCCCGCGCCAAAGGCCGTGGCCCCCGCTGGCGCCAGCGCCAGCGCGTGCGTCGTTCCGCAGGAGAAGGCGGGCCAAGGGCCTCTCTCTCCGGAGGAGCTCAAGGCGGCCATCGAGGAGCAGTCCGACGCCTTGCGCCAGCGTGCGGCCAGCGCCGAGGGCCGCCGGGAGGTCCTCAAGAGCGTGGTCCGGTTCGAGCTCCTGGCGCGCGAGGCCGTGCGCAAGGGCTACGGGCGCGACCCCGAGCTCGCCCGCCAGTCCAAGCGCGCCCTGGTGGCCCGCTTCCTCGAGCGCGAGCTGGACGAGCCGCTCTCTCGCCAGCCGGTCGAGGAGGCCGAGCTCCGGACGTATTACGAAGCCCATCGCGCCGACTACCTGCGGCCCGAGCGCGTCCACCTTTGCGATCGCCTCTTCCAGTCGAGCCCCGGTGGCGCGGCCGACCGCACCCGCGCCAAGGCGGCGGCGCTGGTCTCGCTCGCCGACGCTCGGCAGGGCGAGGGCAGCCCCAGCGACTTGGGGTTCCTCACCCGCGCGGAGCTCGAGGTCAAGGCCGGCCCAGCGGTCGCCGCGGCGGCCTTCGAGCCGGCGGCCGGCCAAAGCGCCTCGGCGGGGCTGACCATCGAGACGCCCCAGGGCGTCCACGCGGTCCGGCTCCTGGGGCGCGAGAGCGCGCTCGACCTTCGGCTGGAGGACGTCCGCGAGTCCATCCGGCGGCGCATCCTCTTCGAGCGCAAGGCTCGAGCCCACGAGGAGCTCGCCCGGGAGCTGGAGGCGCGCGCGGGCGCGTCCGACTCCGCCTTCCTCGACAGCCTCGTCCTCGAAGCCGTTCACACGCCCTAAAGTGAAAGAGCAGCGCGCCATGACCTCGCCCGCCCTCAGCCTCGTCTCCCTCGCCGCCGTGGCTCTCCTGTCGGCCGGCTGCCGGGAGCGCAACCGGGGGCCGGAGCGGCCCGACGGCGTGGCCACGGTCAACGGCGTCACCCTCGGCTTCGAGGAGTTCGCCCGCGAGCTCGCGTTCGCCCGGCGCACCAGCGCGGGCATGCTTCCGCAGGCCGACGAGGAGGCCAAGGCGTTCCGGCGCGCCGCGCTGGACGACATGATCGACCGGACGCTGGTCCTCGCGGCCGCCCAACAGGCGGGCGTCACGGTCCCCGCCGAGAAGGTGGACGGCGAGATTCTGCGGCTCAAGGCCGAGTACCACGGCGCCAACTTCGACGAGGCGCTCGCCGAGGGCCAGCTCTCGCAGCAGGAGCTGCGCGAGCGCACCCGGAATCGCCTGGTGGTCGAGCGCTACTTCGTCGAGGAGATCTTCAGCCGCGTCGCGGTGACTGACGTCGAGGTCGAGGCCTACTTCAAGCAGCACGCCGACGAGCTCTCGCGGCCCGAGCAGGTGCGCGCCGCGCAGATCATCCGTGAAGACCCCCGAAGAGGCCCGGCGCGTCCTCGCGGAGATCCGCGGGAAGAGCATGAGCTTCGACGAGGCGGCCCGCCGCTACTCGCTCTCGCCCGACGCGAAGGTGGGCGGCGACCTGGGGTACTTCGGGAAGGGCACGATGCCCCAGGTGTTCGACCAGGCATGCTTCGCGCTCGCGCCCGGCCAGGTGTCCGAAGTGGTGGCGAGCGAGTACGGCTTCCACCTGTTCAAGGTGCTCGACAAGCGGCCGGCCGAGAAGCGCTCGCTGGAGAAGGCGAGGGCAGAGATCGACCGGATTCTCTTGCGAAAGAAGCAGGAAGAGGCGCAAAAGGCTGCCGTGCAGGCGCTGCGCGCGAAGGCCAACGTGAAGGTCGACGAGGCCGCGCTGGCCCAGGTGCCGCTCTAGGCGCTTCGTGCCCTGCGCTCGAGCGAGGCCACCTCAAAGAGGGAAGAGACGAACGATGCCCACCAAGACGACCCTGCTGATGCTGGCCCTGTCGCTCGGGGCGACGCCCGCGCGGGCGGCCTCGAACCGGGTGCTCGACCGGGTGGCGGCCGTGGTGAACGAGGAGATGATCCCGCTCTCCGAGGTCTACCAGCGCGCCGCCCCGGAGATCGCCCGGCTCGAGCGAGACGGGATGCTCACCGAGGAGCACAAGCAGGGCGCCCTCAAGCGCTCGCTGGACGAGCTCATCGCCGACAGGCTCCTGGCCGCCGACGAGAAGGCGTCGAACATCGAGGTGACCGACCAGGAGATCGACCTCGCCATCGAGGACGTCCGCAAGCAGAACAACATGGATGCCCAGGCCTTCGAGCGGGCGCTCACCAGCCAGGGCACCACCGTGGCGGCCTACCGCGAAAAGATGCGCAAGGACCTGGGCTCCATGAAGCTCATCGGCATGAAGGTCCGCTCGAAGATCAAGGTGGCCGACGAGGACGTGAAGGCCGAGTACGCCCGCAGGGCCAAGGTCGAGGAGTCGGACTTCGAGGTGCACGCGCGGCACATCGTCATCCAGGTGCCCAAGGGGGCGACGCCGGAGCAGGAGGAGGCCGCCCGGAAGCGCGCGCAGGAGCTCACCCGCCGCGCCCGCGCCGGGGAGGATTTCGTCGAGCTCGCCAAGAAGCACAGCGAGGGTCCGTCCAAGGCCGAAGGCGGCGACGTGGGCTTCTTCAAGCGCGGCGAGATGGTGGGCGCCTTCGACAAGGCCGCCTTCGCCCTGAAGCCCGGGGAGATCAGCGAGCCGGTTCGCTCGCCCTTCGGCTGGCACGTCATCCAGGTCGTCGAGCGGCGCGCCGGAGCGGCCAAGCCTTTCGAGCAGGTCCGCGAGGAGCTCCGGGACCGGCTCTGGCGCGAGCAGATGCAGCACCACACTGAGCAGTACGTGGCGGATTTGCGCAAGCAGGCCCAGGTGGACGTGAAGGTGGCGGAGCTCAAGTAGCGGCCCCATCCCCGAACCCTCGCCCGGGGCGCCCATGTCGAAAAGCCGCAGCCGGGAGCGCGCTCCCGCGTCGCCCGAACAAGCGCGCATCGCCGTCTCGCTCGGAGATCCGTCCGGCATCGGCCCAGAGGTCGCCGCTGCGGCGCTCGCCTCGCGCGCGGTCCGCTCGGCGCTCACTCCCATCGTGTTCGGCGACGAGCGGGTCTGGTCGCGGGCCTGCCGGCTGGTCGGCGCGCCCGACCGCCTGCGGCGCGCCGAGACCGCTCGCGAGGCGGCAGAGCTCGGCGCCCCGTCGCTCGTGCCGGTGACCGAGCTGGCCGAGCGCGACTGCCGGCCGGGCAAGCCGACGGAGGAGGGCGGCAAGGCGCAGCTCCGGTTCTTCGAGAGCGCGGTCGATGCCGTCGCCGAAGGCGCGGCCGACGGCCTGTGCACGGCCCCGCTCTCCAAGGCGCAGGTCAACCGCGCGGGGCTTTCGTTCTCGGGGCACACCGAGTACCTGGCCGACCGCTTTGGCGCCCGGGTCCTGATGCTCCTCGCCGGGCCCGTCCTGCGGGTGGCGGTGCACACCACCCACCTCGCCTTGCGCGACGTGCCGGAGCGGCTCTCCGAGGCCGAGATTGGCGTCGACTTGGGCCTGCTCCACCGCGAGCTGAAGCGGGGCTTCGGCATCGCGCGGCCGCGCATCGCGGTGCTCTCGCTCAACCCGCACGCCGGAGAGGGCGGGCTCTTCGGCGACGAGGAGGCGCGGATCATCGAGCCGGCCATCGCCGAAGCCCGCCGCCGGGGCATCAACGCCAGCGGGCCTCACCCGGCGGACGGGCTCTTCCCGCGCGCCGCGAAGGGCGAGTTCGACGCAGTCCTGGCCATGTACCACGACCAGGGGCTCGTCGCGCTCAAGCTCCTGCACTTCGACGACGGCGTGAACGTCACCTTGGGCTTGCCCCGCCCGCGCACCAGCCCCGACCACGGCGTCGCTTACGACCTCGCCGGCAAGGGCGCCGCCCGGCCCGACAGCATGCGGGCCGCGCTGATGCTGGCGGCGCGGTTGTCGGCACGTCGCGGCCGCGCGCCCTCGCGATAGAGTCTAGGCCATCCGCTTCCCTCGCTGCACGAAGGAGTCGGTGAGCTTGAACATGCCCTTCGAGCTTTCGGAGGGCGGGTATTAAGGAGAGCGCCGAGCTGCCGCGGGGCGATTGGCCCATGCGGCTCGGGTCCGGCGCCTCAAGCGGAACACCTTCTTTTCCGATCTTGGGTGCGCGTGGGGCCGCCTCTCCAGCGAGTTCACGGACTCGGCGGCAAAATTTCCGGAAACTCGGGGAGGCATTGCGTGGCTCGAGGGGTTCCTCAACGCGAATGGTCGCGCCCATCGCATCGCCCCATGCGACCTTGTCGTCCGAGCTGGCGCCGATGATCTCCATGAAGTACTCCCATGTCCCCACGATGGAGTCCGGTTTCCAGGCATCGAGTTTGCGGAGCTTCGCCGAAGGAAAGGCTTTCCTGATCGCCGAACGGTCGCCGAGGTACCACGACTCGGTCTCCTCAATCGCCAAGCGGAAGAGGGTCACTGGGTGTGGTGTTACGGACTTGAGCATTCGATTCAAGCGCGCCAGAAGCTCGGCACAGTCTCCCTCGTCGAGATCGAGAAGGACGACGACGCGATCGGTCTCGCCGGAAAAGCTTCGCCCCCAAGCGCGCAGCTTTGCGGGGAGATTGTCGAGCAGTCCGCGACGTGTCGGATCCGGCGTGGTGTCGACCTTACCCGGTAGCTTGCCCCGCCCTTGATGCGGATAGAGCTGAAAGGAATGCGCGGGAATAAGGCGCGGTAGGACCTTCTCCAAGAAGGCGACGTCCGCTGGCCCCTCGACGAGAAAGTGCAGCCTCACTGGGACACCCGGTCGTCGAAGTGATTGCTGTACCAGAGCCCGCCCAAGGCGAGACCTTCCTTGACGAGCTGCGTCACATGAGGGATGTCGGCCGCGCGTGTCAGCTCGGAATGCCCTTTGTTGTTGCGTCGAACGAGCCAGACCTGGTCTGGCGCCAATGCATCTACGAAATAGGGGGAGTGGGTAGTGACGAGGACGTTTGTATCCCGTTGGGCGGCGTGTTGCTTGAGCTCCTCGGCAAGCCGGGGAAGAAGCCGGTGATACAATCCGTTTTCGGGCTCCTCGATTCCGATGAAAGGGCGAGGCTCCGGGTCTTCGAGCAGGAGCAAGTAGGCGAAGAGCTTGAGGGTCCCATCGGACATGTTCACCGCGAAGAGCGGGTCCTTGAAGCCTTGCTCATCGAAAGCGATGAGGAGGCGGCCGTCCTGGCTTCGTGCGGTCTTGATGCTTCTGATTCCGGGGATCCGCCGAGCGATCTTTGCCAGGACGCCCTGGAATGCCTCCTTGCGGTGACGTTCCATGTATTGGACCACGTTGGCCAGGTTGTCGCCGGTCCGGTTGAGATGTTTCTGGACTCCGGCCACAGGAAGGGTCCGCGCAGCATCCGGGACGAAATAGGAAAGGTACCAGCCTTCGATGAAGGCTCTTAGGCCGAGCACTCGGGGATGCTCCTTGAGCTGCCCCAGAGTCGTGATTCCGAGCTTCCGGGGATCGTCCAGGACCACATCGGTACTTCCGCTTCCTTCGCCCTCGACATTCGTTAGGCCGGACCAGGCCGTGCCAGCCCCGTTTTCGAGTTTCACGAAGGGATAGGGACGGCCATGTTTCTGTCCCTTGCGGCGTTGGCGAAGCGTCTCCCAAGCAACGACGGGCACCCCTTCCTTGAGGTCGATTCCGAGGGAGTAGGAGATCGGTCGCGAGTTTCTGTCCTCGCGATAGTAGAGGTCGAATTCGATCGGCCCCGATTCCCCTTTCGTTCGAAGGCTCTCGAAGCCTCCTCTGTGTGGTCGGTCACAAGCTGCCTCGACGTTTTCAGCAAGGCAGTCCGCGAGAAATCCGAATGCGTCGAGCACGGTGGATTTTCCGCTCCCATTCGGCCCGATCAGGGACGTCAGCGACGGAAGGTCGTCTTTGCTGTTATCGTACTCGTGCTTTCCGAGGGTCACGTCGCGGAGGGCTTTGTATCGCTGAATTCGTATTCCCAGCAAATGCCCCATCATTCACCTCTTTGGTGCGTACCGCGCCGAAGCCGAGTTCGTAACCGGGTCCTTGCTCTGCGAGGCGACTTGCTGCCGGGTGACTCCAAACGAGGCCTCGAGGCCTCGGTATTGTACTCCGTCCCGAAAGGAAAAAGGCCGCAGCGCTCGGGAGCGCTGCGGCCTCCTCAACCTCGAGTGGATGCCCTGAACGAAAGCCGTGCGCCGCCTACATCATCCCGGGCTTGCCGCGCTTCCAGCGCTCGAACTCGGTGGAGAGCAGGTCGACGTGCTCGCGCTCCTCGGCGGCGAGCTCCTTGTAGAGCTGGCGCTCGGCGGAGCCCTCCCGACACTCGGCCATGCGGTTCTTGAAGAAGCTCGCGGCGCGCTGCTCGAAGCCGATGGCGATGCGGAACAAGTTCCCCGGGTCCTCGGGCCGGTTGGGAATGCCGGCGTAGACGGCCGCGCGGTCGACCCTGAACCCTTCGCCGAGCGCGGGCGGCGCCGCCGTGTGGTAGCGGCGGGAGAGGGTGTCCATGTGCTCCTTCTCCATGATGGCGAACTTGCTGAAGAGCTTTTTCAGATCTGAGTCGTGGGCCTCGGAGGCCGCGCGGCTGTAGAAGGCGTGGCCGCCGAGCTCGATCTCGAAGGCCGACCGGATGGCGTCGAACGCCCCGGCGCCGTCGACCGCGCGAGGCTCGGCCGCCTTCAGCGCCCCGCCGCAGGCTGGGCACATGCCGTACGGGAAGGCGAAGCCCTCGGACACCTTTCCGCAGCTCTCGCAGCGCCAGGTGAGCTGGGCGTCGGCGCAGCAGATGTACTCCTCGTCGCCGTCCACCGGGCGGTGGCACTTGGGGCACAAGGGCGCGCCGGTCTGGGCGCCGGTCGCTACCGCGCCCGCCGGTCCCTCGGCGCGAGCCCCGGGCTTCTCCGCCGTGGGCGGCACGAACGCCGCGGCGTCTTCGGCTGTGATGGGCCACTTCTTGCCGCTGGCCAAGTAGGCGCCGACGGCCCTGGCGGCGCGGCGACCGGCGCCCATGGCGAGGATGACCGTGGCGCCGCCGGTGACGATGTCGCCGCCCGCGAAGACGCCCGGCAGCGTCGTCGCCTGCGTCTTGTCGTCGGCGACGATGTTGCCCCACTTGTTCAGGCCCAGGCCCTCGGTCGATTTGGTGACGATGGGGTTCGCCTTGGTCCCGAGCGCATAGATGACCGTGTCGCAGTCCAGGTCCTTGAACACACCGGTGGAGACGGGCTTGCGGCGGCCGCGCTCGTCCGGGTCGCCGAGCTTCATCTCCTCGACCTTCATGCCCTTCACGTTGCCGTCGGCGTCCGTGTAGATCTCCACCGGCGTGTGCAGGAAGAAGAAGTCGACGCCCTCCTCCCTGGCGTGCCGCAGCTCCTCGATGCGGCAGGGCGCCTCGGCCTCGCTGCGCCGGTAAACGCAGCGCACGGTGGGCGCGCCCAGGCGCTTGGCGACGCGCAGGCAGTCCATGGCGGTGTTGCCGGCGCCGATGACCACCGCGCTCTTGCCGATGCTGACCGGGGTGTCCAGATACGGGAACCGGTCGCCGCCCATGAGGTTCACGCGGGTCAAGAACTCGTTGGCCGAGTAGACCATGCCCGCGAACTCACCCGGGATGCCCAAGAACGTGGGCGCGCCGGCGCCGACGCCCAGGAACACCGCGTCGAAGCCCTTGTCCTTCATGAGCTGCGGGATGCTGAAGGTCTTGCCGATGACCTTGTTGGTCTCGAACTTGACGCCCAGGTCCTTCAGGCCCTGCACCTCGCGATCGATGATGTCCCGTGGCAGGCGGAACGACGGGATGCCGTAGCGGAGCACGCCGCCCACGACGTGCAGCGCCTCGAAGACGGTGACGTCGCAACCGAAGCGCACCAGGTCGGCGGAGACGGCCAAGCCTGCCGGGCCGGCGCCGCAGACGGCGACCTTTCCGAGCTTCTTCTTGAAAGACGGCGGGACCACCTTGGGGGCCTTGGCGTTGTCGCCGACGAAGCGCTCGAGCCGGCCGATGCCCACCGATTCCATTTTCTTGGTGATGATGCACTGCGCTTCGCACTGCGTCTCCTGCGGGCAGACGCGGCCGCAGACCGACGGGAACAGGTTCGACTCGCGGATGACCTCGAGCGCGCCATCGAGGTCGCGCACCACCACGTGCCGGATGAACCGGGGGATGTCGATGGAAACCGGGCAGCCGGCGATGCAGGTGGGCTTCGCGCACTGGATGCAGCGCTCGGCCTCGCTCAGGGCGTCCTGGAGCGTATAGCCGAGGTTCACTTCTTTGAAGTTGCGCGCCCGCTCCTGCGCATTTCGCTCGGGCATCTTGGTCTGGTGCGGCGGGAGCTCCTTGAGCTTCTTGTAGTTGCGCTTCTCCTCCTCGAAGAGCTGCTTCTCCAAATTGCAGACGTGGTTGAAGTCCTCGGTGGCGCGGCTCTCCTGGGGCTTGAACCGCTTCTGGCGGAGCAAGAGCTCCTTGAAGTCCACCTGGTGCCCGTCGAAGTCCGGCCCGTCCACGCAGGCGAACTTGACCTCCTTGCCCACGGTCACGCGGCAGCTTCCGCACATGCCGGTGCCGTCGACCATGATGGCGTTGAGCGAGACCATGGTCTTGACGCCGGAGGGCCGGGTGGTCTCGACGCAGGCGTTCATCATGGGCAAGGGGCCGATGGCGACGACCAGGTTCGGCTTGTCTTTCTCGAGCAGCTCTTTGAGCGCCCCGGTAACGAAGCCCGGCTTGCCGTAGCTGCCGTCGTCGGTGCAGACGATGAGGTCGTCGCAGTACTTCTTGAACTTCTCTTCCCAGAAGATGAGGCCCTTGTTCCTGAAGCCGATGATGGCGGTGACGCGGTTGCCCGCCTCCTTGAACGCGCGGAGCTGGGGGTAGACCGGCGCCACGCCGAGGCCGCCGCCGACCAGCACCACGTGGCCCACCTTCTCGACGTGCTGGGGAAGGCCCAAGGGCCCGACGAAGTCGCTGAACGAGTCGCCCTGCTTGTAGTCCTGCATCATCTCGCGCGTGGTCTTGCCCAGCGCCTGGATGACGATGGTGACGGTGCCCTTCTGGCGGTCGTAGTCCGCCACGGTGAGGGGGATTCGCTCCGAGCCCTCGCGCAAGCGCAGCATGACGAAGTGGCCAGGCCGGGCCGACTGAGCCACGTCGGGAGCAGCCACTTCCCAAAGGAACGTCGTGTCCGAAAAGTCTTCGCGGCGAAGGATCTGGTACATCGAGGCGAAACCTCCGAGTACAAGAGCGAAAGGTGCCGAGATGAGGACCTTTGTGGATCAGCGAATGGGCACCGATGACAGCCGGTGCCCTAACCTGGAACAGCCAAGCCGCTCCGATCCTCCACGAAAACGGCCTTCAGCGCAGCCTCGAAAAATGAGATTCTCAAGAGCCAGGCTCTTGATGGGCGGGCGAGTGGGCGGGCGGCCGCCCCGAAGTGGGCCTGCCGCGCTGCGCCGTGTCGGGCCGGCGAGGCTCGAGTCGGTCGCCGCCTCATGGCCGGGCCGCTCGCCCCGGGGCTGCCAGCCCGACAGCCAAAAGAGGCCGGCTCGGCGGCGGTCCTCCCGAGCCCAGGGGCGGGCGCGGCACGCCGCCGTCACGTCCTAGTCCCTTCGGCGCGAACTCTCGTGCAGGCTGGCAAACAGTCCAGGCTCCAGACCCAAGGCTCCAGGGAATGCAGTTCCTGAAGCCTGGGGTCTGGAGCCTAAGGCAACCCTCTTTGGTTCCGGCTCGACCGGTTAGGGCGAGGGTCGGGCCGGCGAGCGAGCCATGGCCTCTCGGGCTCGCCTTGGGATACAAACCGCGGCCGATGCTCCCGCCGCTCGCCTTCGGTTTCCTGTTCGGCTTCGTCGGCTCGATGCCGCTGGCCGGGCCCATCTCGGCGCTGGTGTTCGCCCGCGGCCTGTGCGGGCGCTATCGGAGCGGGCAGCTCATCGCCGCGGGGGCGGGCATCGCGGAGAGCCTCTACGCCTTCCTTGCCTACTGGGGCATGAGCCAGCTGCTGCAGCGCTACTCTTGGGTCGTGCTCGCCTCGAGGGGCGCCGCGGCGATCATTTTGTCGGCCCTGGGCGTCCTGTTCCTGACGCGCCACCCGCGCGCGGTGAGCCCGCCCGGGGAGCCGGAGCGCGAGAAGAGCAGCTTGGCCATCGGGTTCGCCATCACGCTGCTCAACCCCACGTTCCTCGCGACCTGGACGGCCGCCGTGGCGGTGCTCCACGCCGCGGGATTCGTGCGCCCGAGCGCCTTGAGCGCGTCGCTCTTCGCCGCAGGGGTGCTGGCCGGCATCGTGGGCTGGTTCTGGCTCCTGCTGCGGCTGATGCGCCGGTATCGCGACCGATTCCGCCCGTCGACGCTCGACCGGGTCCTTCAGGCCATCGGGGCCTTGCTCTTGGCGACCGGCCTCGGATTCGCCGCCCGATTCGCGCAGGGCCTGCTCGGTCGCTGAGCCTCGCGCCCGCGAGCCCGGGCGCGGCGCGGGCGACGGAGCCCGGCGTCGACCGCAGCCTGCGCCGGCCATTCTGGCCACGCCTTTTCGGCTGCGAGGTCCTTGATGGCACTGAAGCCGCCTCGCCCTCGCGCCGCGTCCCATCGGTCATACGCCGGCGGCGTCGGCCCTCGGGTTCGCTCTCTCTCGATGGGATGGCGGGGCTCCAGCCCCAGGAGCCCTCGGAGCGGCGAGCGGCCGTGATCGAGTCGATGCCCGTTCGAAGACGGCCAGGGCGAGGGGCCCATCGCCTGCGCGTTGATTGGGCGTGGAAGCCCCAATGCCGTCGACGAGCGCCGCGGCGTCCTTTGAAACGAAATCGGCTCCGCCCATCGGAGCGGAGCCTACGTGCGATGCCCAAAGCGGACCCTCCGCTCGGAGCGAACGGAGGGAGGTGGAGACCCGATGAGGCGAAGTCTAGGGCGTTAGGCCGCGGGCTTCTGGGCGTTGAACTGGTTGATGAACTCGCTCACCAGCTGGCGCTGGCGGCTCTCGTCGAGCGAGCTCTGCACCAGCTTGGCGGCGGCCTGGAGCGCGAGGTCCACTGCGTGGCCGCGGACGTCGGCCAGCGCCTTGTTCTTCTCGTCGTCGATCTGCCGCTTGGCCTGGGCGAAGAGCTCCTCGGCTTCCTTGCGGCTCTTGGCGAGGAGGTCTTGGCGCGCGACCTCGACCTCGGCCTGATTCTTCTTGATCAACTCCGCGGCCTCGCGGCGAGCTTCGGCGATGGCTTGCTTCTGCTCGGCGAGGATCTTCTCGGCCTCTTGGCGCTCGCGCTTGGCGGCGTCGATGGCGCTCTGGATGGCCTTCTCCCGCTCCTGAACCATGCTCAGGATGGGGCCCCAGGCCTTCCAGCGCAGGACGGCAAAGACGATGGCGAAGGTGACGATGGTCCAGAACGTGAGCCCTGGATTGATTTCGATAAGACTGGCACCGAACACCGCGAAGTCGACGGGCAGCATCTCTCAAAACTCCCGAAGGCCCTTGGTAGAAGCGGGCCGCTCACTCATTGCCTAAAACCCGAATTGAAGCCTCCGAAGGCCCCGCGGCGCGGGGCCCTGGAGCACGACGCGAGGCGATTACGCCTTGGTCGCGAGGATGATGCAGACCACTTCCGCGAACAGCGTCACGCCTTCGATGAGGGCCGCGGCGATGATCATGGAGGTCCGGAGGTCGCCGGCAGCCGACGGCTGGCGAGCGGTGCCCTCCATGGCGGAAGCCGCCAGCTTGCCGATGCCGACGCCGGCGCCAAGGACCGCGATGCCCGCGCCGAGGCCGGCGCCCAGATATGCAAGTGCGAGGTGATTCATTGTCGTCCTGCCTCCCTTTTCAAGGGGTGGTTCGTGAGGGTGAATCTTTGCTTAGTGATGCGCCTCTTGGTTTGCACCGTGGCCGTCGCCGTGCTCGTGATGGCCCATGGCCACCCCGAAACCGATGAACAGCGCGGAGAGCAACGTGAAGACGTAGGCCTGCACGAGGGCCACGAAGATCTCGAGCAGGTAGATGGCGAAGGCGAAGGCGACCGAGACCGGCGCCAGGCCAATCGTCTTCATGATGAAGATCAGGCCGAGCAGGAAGAAGATGACGATGTGCCCGGCGATCATGTTGGCGAAGAGGCGGATGGTGAGGGCGAAGGGCTTGGTGAAGAGCCCCAGGAACTCGACCGGAATCATGATGGGCCAGAGCAGCGGGTGGACGCCGCCCGTCAGGTGCTTCAGGTAGCCGCCCAGTCCCGCGGCGCGGATGCCCGCGGCCTGCGTCAGGATGAAGGTCAGGAGGGCGAGGCCCAGCGTCACGTTCAAATTGCTCGTGGCGCTCGCGAGGTAAGGGATGAGCCCCAGGAAGTTCATCACCAGGATGAAGAAGAAGCAGGTGAGCAGGAAGGGCGTGTATCGGTCGGCTTCTTTCTGCCCCGGGATGTTCTTTCGCGCGAACTCGTCGCGCACGAATACCACCATGGCCTCCAGCATGTTGCCGAGGCCCGAGGGGACCATCTGGCCCTTCTTGGGCGCGCCGATGACGAACATCGCGATGAGCACCAGAGCGGCGACCCACATCCAGAAGAGGTGCTTGGTCACCGTCAGGTCGACCGGGGTGCCGCCGATGTGTCCGACGACGCCGTTCCAGCCGAACAGCTTGCAGCCGACCTTCTTGAAGTCGAGGGTCGCCGCGCTGTGGGAGAAGGGGCTCTCGAACTGAATGGCCTTCTGGTCGGCGACGTGGTGGAAGATCACTTCGCTGACGGCCGGGTTCTCCTCCTCCGGAGTCTCGGAGGCGAGGATCTCCTGGCAGGAGGCGTCGGCCGGCAGGCCGTGGCCGCCGTGGCCGGCGCCGTGCGCCGCCTCGCCAGCCTCGGCCGGAGCCGCCTCATGGCCTTCATGACCTTGCGCCCACGCCGGGGCGCAGAGGAGCGCTGCGAGAACGACTACGAGGGGCCTCATCATGCCTTGCCCTCCGCCGGCCGAGCCCCGGACCTTCGGGACACCGCGGCGATCTCGATGACTTGGTGCGCCAAGTAGAGCGCGAAGAATGCGATGCAGTACGCGAGGAGGTCGCCGCCGAAGGACCGCGCGGCAAAAAGGCCCACGGCGACGGCGAACATTCGCAAGAGGAATGAGACGGCGAGGGCGGCGAGGACTCGCTTGAGCCCTCCGGACGCGGCGAGGAAGACGAGGCCCAGCGCCACCGCCGAGGTGACGGCCGCAACGCAGACGCCGGCGAGTGCGCCGAGTCGCTGGGCGCCGGCCGCCAGGAACGCGGCACCCGCGCCCATCGCGGTCGTCAGGCCGAACAGTGCGTAGCTCCGCTTGACCAACTCATCTCCTCGATGCCCGTCAGGTGCCGTTCTTTCGCCCAGACTTCGACATCCGGATCGCCGCCCGGATGAAGACGGCCAACCCCGCGCTGCTGCCGACCACCGCTCCTGCCGCCAAGAGCCAGGGAGCGGTGCCCAGCTTCTTGTCCAGATACCAACCGCCGAGCGCTCCGAGGCACGCAGCGGCCGCCAACTGCCAGGAGGCGTCCAGCACCGGTGCCGCGCGCTGATACGCCGCCGCTATCTTCGAAAGTCGCTCTTCGTCCTTGGAGCTCGGGGTTGGCAGCGATAACCTCCGCCGGGCCGTGGCGCGACCGACCTCGAATCCTGGAATACCTCGAAAACACTCGGAGAAATTCGACCCGAGCCCTAAGTGGGACGCGGTAATTAGCACGGGCTTTGTATGGAGCGCAACAGGAAAATCTATCTGGAGGTTCGGGCGATTGATAGGAGGTGGTTCTGCGCGCGCCGTCAGCGCGGGCGGAGCGCGAGGATGGCGGCCACAGCCAAGAGGGCGCCGACGCCGAAGGCGGCCGCGAAGAGGAGCGCCGCCTGCGTCCAGGAGCGCGAGCCGCTCGCAGGCCGGGTCGTCGCGTGGTTCGACGAGGTGGGCTCGTTCACGGCCGCGGGGACGGCCGCGGGTCGAGGGGGCGGCATGGGCCTGGGAGGTGAGGGGCGCGCGCCCCGCGACTCCTGCGCCAGGATACGCGGGTCCACGGCCACGGTGGGCTCTTCGCGGGCATCGCGGGCGCTCGGGTCGGCGGGGAGCCTTGCGGCGAGCGCCTCCTCCACCATGGCCTGGTCCTGCTCGGCGTCGCGGGCGAAGAGCGAGGTCATGAGCGAGGCGAGCTGCGCCTCGCTCGCGGTCGGGCCCAGGAGGGAGTGCAGCGCGGCGTCCAGCGCGCCGCTCAGGGCGTCGGCGCTCGGCCACCGCTTGGCGGCGTCGGGGTTGAGGGCGCGCATGACCAGCGCGTCGACCTCGGGCGGGACGCTGGGCTCCACCTCGGAGAGCGGGGAGAAGCTCGGGTAGGCTGCGCGGCGCCATCGCTCCTCGGGGTTCATGGCGGGGAACGGCAGGCGCCCGGCGATCAGCTCCCAGAGCAGGACGCCCAGGGAGTAGACGTCGGCGCGGCCATCGACCGGCTTCTTCCGGGCCTGCTCGGGGCTCATGTACGCCAGGTTGCCGATCACCACGCGCGGGGCGGTGCGCGACATCTTGATGGCCGAGTGGGCCGCGCCGAAGTCGATGATCTTCACTCGGCCGCTGTACGAGACGAGGGCGTTCGACGGGCTGATGTCGCGGTGCACGACGTGGAGCGGCCGGCCGCTCGGACCGACCGCCTTGTGGGCGTAGGCCAGCGCCTCGCACATCCTTTGCGCGACCAGCAAAGTGAGCGGGAGCGGCAGGCGCGCCGACTGCTCGTGCAAGCGCG
Source organism: uncultured delta proteobacterium (assembly GCA_963772225.1). Taxonomy (GTDB): domain Bacteria; phylum Myxococcota; class Myxococcia; order Myxococcales; family UBA5297; genus CAVYWD01. The sequence continues at coordinate 25,935 of CAVYWD010000006.1, forward strand.
ACGAGATTCTCCCCAGCGTCTTGCCTTTCACGTACTCCATGGCGATGAAGTACTCACCGTCTACGGCGCCCATCTCGAGCACCCGGGCGATCCCCGGGTGGCGCAGGTGCACGACGACCTTGGCCTCGTCGAGGAATCGGGCGACGAAGCCCGAGTCGTTCGCGAGGTGCGGGAGCATCTTCTTGACGACGCAGACCTGCGGCGCGCCGCTCGGCGAGGCCACCCGCGACAGGAATACCTCGCCCATACCCCCCGCGCCGATGCGGCGGAGGAGGTGAAAGCGGCCGAAGGCCTTGACGCCGGGCGGCGTGAGCGTGAGCACGGGCGCCTCATCCTCGCACAGGCGCGCGGCGCACGCGCGACGGGCGAGCGGAGGGCGCCGGCAGGCGAGCTTGGGCCGGTGCGGGTACCGGCAGCCGAAAGTTCGGTCTTGGAGCTTCGCGCCGCCCACGGCCACGTCGCCGTCGCCGACCAGACGACGCCCGCGCCCACGTCAACGTCGACCCGCATGCCCCACGCGGTTTCCCTCCAGGAGCGAGCTTGAGGCACCTGGCGCTAGCGCACGGCCGTCGCCTTAGGGAATCGCGCACGAATAGATGCTCCAAATCTCAACGTCCGAGGCGCAAAGGATGGCGAGGCGCGAGGAGGGCGCATGCCAGAGGGCATGTCACCGACGAGCAACGACGCAAGCCGGGATGGATCGGACGTTGAGATGGAGCAGAAATTTCGGAGCGATGACTTAGGGCGCGAGCCAGCGGCGATCGAACAGGGACCGCGGGTGGCGCGCGTTGCCGAACGGCCCGGGCCACGACTGCGCGATGGGCTCGTCGTCGCAGCCCCACTGGCCCCGGAATCGCGCCCAGGGCAGCAGGATGTGTCCGGGCTCGCCGGGGTTGCGGCGGTTGAGGCGGAGGGGCCGGCGCGGGCCGTCCCAGGCGTCGGCGAGCTCGCCCGTCGCCGTGAAGAGCTTGGCCCCGTCCCCGCCGTGGCTGTCGCGCGGACCCTGCCAGACGATGAAGGTGTCCGCGGGGTAGTCGTAGGGCGCGTGGCCGCCCGCCGCCAGGTAGGCGACCACGTGGTGGCGCAGGCCCGCGAAGTCGTCGAAGCGCAGCCCGTGCACCTCCGGCGCCGGCGAGGAGACCGCCCCGAAGTGCGACTCGCGGCGGGCGTCCTTGGCGCCGAAGGTCCGCACGTCGATGAACTCCAGGTCGTCGAGCGAGGCGTGGCGCTCGAACTGGGCCGCGTCCACGGCGCCGGTCCGCCGATTCACGAAGACGCCCACGCTCTCCCGGTCGCCTTCGTGGTCGTCCACGTACGAGTGGAGGTTGTGGGCCCAGAAGAGCCCGAAGCTGACGAAGAGGTGGCTCGAGTTCGAGAGCGCGCCGCTCGCGGGGTGGGCGACGACCTCCAGGTCGACGCCGCCGGGGAGTGCCTCCATCGCGGCGGCGGTCGAGACCTGGGCCGACGGGCCGCGGTCGTTGAGGCAGAGCCAGAAGTCGGGGCCGCGGCCCCAGGCCGGGTCGGACGCGAGCAGCGTTTCGCCGGAGGGTGAGCGCGCGCTCGCCTGGCCGATGGACGCTGCGCGCGGCGCGGGGTCGAGCAGCACCTCGGGCTCGCCCTCGCGGCGCAACACGAGCCTCGCGTGAGCGAGGAAGTGGTCGACGTTCCCGGGCCACGCGGACTCGGGCTCGCCCCCGTGGCCGCTGCCGCTCATGGCGAAGACCGGGCCGTAGGCGAGCGCGAGCGCGGCCTCCAAATCGTCGGGGAGCCCATCGCCGTCCGAGTCGCACAGCGGCGGGCCGGGCAGATTCGCCACGCACGCATCGGGCCCGCGCCCGCTCTCGAGGCACGAGGCGATGGCCTGGACCTGCTCGCCGGAGGAGCAGCGGCCCGCGGCCGCCGCCGAGCCGATGGCGAGGGTCGAGAGGCCGAGCGGCCCCTCGAGCTCCGGCCAGGCGGGCGCCGCAGGAGGGCGCGGCAGCCCCTGCACTCCCAGGAGCGCGAAGAAGCCGGCGGCGGCGAAGAAGAGGGGGCGGGTACGCGACATACGGCGAGCTCATTACCTCGCGCCGCGCCCGACTATTCCTTTAGGCCCCTCGCGCCGCGAACGCGCTGGGGAAGCGCGCGAGGAAGGCGACGGCGTGCTGGAGCTCGCGCAGGTCCACGCACTCGCCGATCTTGTGCGTGTTCTGCTCGATGCCGGGGCCGATGCCGAACATCGCCGGGTGCTTGGCGTCTCCCGACTGGACCCAGCGCTTTCGGGGCGCGGCGGCGATGGCGGAGCCCGCGGCGGGCACCGGGTAGCCGACGCCGTCGGTCGAGAAGATCCAGCGGCCGACGCGCGGCTCGCGCCGCAGCCCGCCGCCCTCGCCCGCGCTGGCGAGGTTGGGGCTGACGGCGCGCCGGTAGGTCTCGACGGCCGCCTGGATCGCCGGGTGGTCCTCCGGCGTGACCCAGCCCGGGTAGATGGCGGGGTTGTCGAGCCGGTACCCGCGCCACGTGGGCTCGGAGAACATCGGGACGGCGATGCAGACCCTGAGCCCGGCCGCTCGCGCCCGGCCGACCGCCTCCAGGGCCTCGACCTCGGCGAGCGCGCGTTCGGGCGACTCGCCCACCGTCAGCCGGCGGTCGAAGCGGACGGCGAAGCGCTCGGGCACCGCGCAGTCGCTGGGCGTGGTGAGGTGCGACCACGAGGCGGTGCGGCTGCCACGCCCGAGAAACGGGTGGTCGAGGAAGCCCTCGAGCCGCTCGTGCCGCTGCGCGGCTTCGGCCACGATGGCGGCGCCGTGCTCCAGCGGGTTCAGGCCTTCCCAGGGCATCGAGCCGTGGCAGGAGCGGCCGGTGACGGTCAGCTCGATCTGCATGCGCCCGCGCTGGCCGCGGTAGAGGCCCAGGGCGCCCTGCCGCGAGTCGCCGGTCCCCTCGGTGAGGATGACGACGTCCGGGACGAGCCCTGGGGCCGCCCCCGGCAGCACTTCTCGCGCGACGAACCGCGGGCCGCCGCCGTCGTTGTCCTCCTCCGAGACCGTGGCGTACGAGCGCACACGGGCGCCGGCGAGCGCGCCCTCGGGCGCGAGCTCGAGGAGGATTTTGGTGGCCACGACCTGCGCCACCACGCCGCCGAGCTGGTCGGCCGTGCCCCGGCCGAAGAGCAGGTGGTGCCACTCCTCGAGCGGCGGCAGGTAGCCGAGCTCGCGCTTGAGGAACGCGGCGTCGACCCGGCTCGGGTCGAGCAGGCCCTCGTAGGCGTCGATGCCCTCGCCGATCTTCTCCTTCCACTGGGGCGCGAGCGCGCGCACCGTGTCCGCGTGGCCGTCGAGGTAGATGACCCGCTTCTCGGCGTCCGGCGTCGGGTCGGCCGGGTCCTCGACGGTCCAGACGAGGTTGCCGAAGTCGTCGAAGCCCACGTCCTCCGGGGCGCGCACGGCCTTGAGCTCGACGATGCGCCGGCGCAAGAGCTCGAGGCGCGGCTGCTCGTGGTTGGAGAGGCCGCACGACGGGTCGCCGCCCAGCTCGGCCGGCTGGTCCACGAAGTCGGCGGGGACGCGGACCACCTCTCGGAGGAGCTGCGCGGCGAGCGGCCGGTAGCGGGCGGCGAGCGCGGCGGCGCGGGCGTCGAGTTCGGACATGGGACCTCCGTTATGAAAGGCCGAGCTGCGCCGACAGGTCGTCGACCTTGGCGACGGCGAGCATCGCCATGATGACGTAGACCTTCCAGTTCGCCTGGCGCGCGACGTCCGCCTTGAAGCGCTCCATGACGCCGGGCGAGACCTCGGCCCCGATGTCCGCGGGCAGGCAGTGGAGGTAGAGCGCCTGGTCGGTGAGGCCCATGCGCCGCTCGTCGCAGATCCAGCTTTTGAACCGGGCGTTCTGCTCGAGCATCCGCGCCTCCAGGGACTTCAGCTTCTCGGCATCGCGCGCCCGGTTGGCGCCCACCCGCTCGAGCATCAGGTCGTAGGGCCCCCAGCTCTTGGGGTAGACGGCACGGGCTCCGGCGAAGGCGTCGTCCATGTCGCTCGTCACGCGGAACGCGCCGCCGGACTGCTTCGCGCTCTGCCGAGCGGCCTCAAGGCAGCTCTCGGTCAGCCGATAGCCTTCGGGGTGGGCCAGGGTCACCTGGGCGCCGTAGCGGGTGAGCAGCAGGATGAGGCCCTGCGGCACCGAGAGCGGCTTGGCGTACGAGGGCGAGTAGGCCCAAGCGACGGCGATCTTCTTGCCGGCGATGCCGCCCTTGAAGCTCTCGCGAAGCCAGCTCAGGTCGGCCAGCGTCTGCGTCGGGTGATCGACATCGCACTGTAGATTGACCACCGGCACCCGGCGCGCGTCGCCGGTGGCGGCGAGGTGCTCGTCGATGCCGCGCTTGAGCTCGCGCATGAAGGCGTTGCCCTCGCCCAGGATGAGGTCGTGACGCACGCCCAAGGCGTGGGCGTTCATGCCGAGCATGGCGCCGGTCTCGGAGGGCGTCTCGCCGTGGGCGATCTGGGTGGAGGAGCCGTCGACGATGACCGGCTGCATCCCGAGCCGGGCCGCGGCGCCCGCCCAGGCGGATTTGGTGCGCGTGGAGTTGTCGAAGAAGAGCGCCCAGGCGAGCTCGTTCTTGCACAGCGGCTTCAGGCGGCCCTTGCGGTCCAGCTCGCGCAGCCGGGCGGCCACCGCGAGGAGCGCGTCGAGCTCGGCGGTCGTCCAGTCGGCGGTGGAGAGCAGGCTCTTGCCGAGCAGCCCACGGAGGATCTTCTTGTCGAGGCCCTTCTTCTTCGCGGAGGCGGCGGCCATGGGCTCCTCTCTTCCCAGGTCTCGCCGCAAAGGGCGGCGGCGACTCTCGGGCGCGAGCTCGAGTGAAAATACCACGAGAGCCCCGGGTGCCCTTTAGGACCCGCTCATCAGATGGCCGAGCTGCCACGAATAGGGGGAAGGGCAAGAAGACGGCCATGAGGTCCCAGAGCCCGTTCCATGGCGCCCTGACGAGCGAAGATGCCTCTGTCACCAGTCGACAACGTTTGCCTTGAAGTAGTCAATGAAGCGATAGATGCGATTCGCGTATGCGGAGAAGATGCGCAGATTTAAGAATACTGCGTCCGCATCGATGGCGACCGAGATGGCAGGATGCCCAGCTTCATTACGAGCTCGGCGGACCAGATCGAAAGTCCCTCTCAGGTCGCCGTGAATTGATTCCGCAAGGTCGCCTGGTAGTTTCTTCTGGTTTGCCATGAACTCGAGGCGCTGTTGAAGCGCGAGGAACGCTCTGAAGATTGGGGCGGCGCTCGGGTTCTCCTTGATGTCGGCCTTAAGCTCTCCAACTTGGCCCCCCGGGTGTCCCTTGAGGTAATCAAGCACCAGTGACTTCACGAGTTGATGCGGCAAGGACATGGGCGACCTCCCCGACTGCACGCGATGCTCAGAGGATTACAGCGAGCGAAAGCCTGTTCTGCGGTCTCAGGACCGCCGGCTTCTTCTATCCGGCGTCGCTTCTGCATCGATGCCGCACGAGTATCGGGCGGGTAGCCATGGACTGCAACGAGGCGCGCGGTTCTCCGCCTTCGCCGACGCGGGCCTCGTGGCGCTGGTCGAGGCGGCCGGGGCTTGACCCGCGCCGACCGCATCCGGCAAGTAGGCCGCTTGCCGCGATTCCGGCCGGCGCTCCTTGCGCTCCGGACCCCGGCGCTCTTCCCGGTGGTGCTCACCCGCGGCTTTCGCCGCCTGCTCTGAGCGGGGGCCCCAGGCGCTTGACACCGTCTTCCGCCGCATGCGACGTGCCCAAGAGCCGCAAGCCCATTCTCGAACGCACGTCGCCCTGGAGCCGCCCATGAGTCGATTCCACGCAGCCTTTCTCGCCGCATCTCTCGCGCTCAGCCTGCCCGCCTTGGGCGCGGAGCCCGCGCCGGCGCCCAAGCCGAGTGCCAAGGTCGAAGACATCCGCAGGCTCCTGGCGCTCAACGGCGCCGCAAAGCTGGGGCAGCAGATGCTCGAGCAGATCACGGCGAACCTCCGGCAGGTGGCGCCGAAGCTCGCGGCGGACTTCTCGACGGAGCCCCACAGGGAGGCGAAGGCAGAGGAGCTCGTCGACCAGCTCGTCGGCATCTACGACAAGCACTTCACCCATCAGGAGGTGAAGGACTTCATCGCCTTCTGCGAGACGCCGTCCGCGAGGAAGCTCGGCGCGTCCCTGCCTCCAGTCACCCAAGAATCGGCGGCCGCCGGGTAGGCAGGGGGGGAAGCGCTGGCGCAGAAGGTCGGGGCGAGGCTCCAGGACCAGGCCGCGAGCGGCTCGAAGTCGCTCACCGCGCCGGCGGGCCGAACAGCGCCTCCAGCGCTGTGGGCTCGGGGCGAATCGCCCTGGGCTCGCCGGCGACCTTCATGACTGCCGCGGGGTCCTTGAGCCCGTGGCCCGTGTTGAGCAGCACCGCCGTCCACGACGGCTGCAAGAGGCCCAGGCGCGAGGCTTCCTGGAGACCCGCGAGCGCCGCCGCGGCGGCCGGCTCGCCGAAGACGCCGCTGCCTCGGGCGAGCGCGGAAATGGCCTGGAGGATCTGCCCGTCGCTCACCTTCACCGCGAGTCCGCGCGAGGCGCCCAGCGCGCGCAGGGCGGCCTCGCCGTCGCGCGGGACGCTCACCGCGATGCTGTCGGCGGCGGTCTCTCCGGGCGCGGGGCGGAGAGGCTCGCCCGAGAGGAAGGCGTCGGCGATGGCCGCGCTCCCGGCTGCCTGGACCGCGAGCAGCCGCGGAGGGCTGTGGAGGAGCCCTATCCGCAAGAGCTCCTCGAACCCCTTCCAGACTCCGGAGAGGATGTTGCCGTCGCCCGTCGGGACCACGACGAGGTCCGGCGCCTCGAAGCCCAGCTGCTCCGAATTGGTTGAAGACGGTCACCGCCTGGCCGCGGGTGCGCTTGAAGCCCGAGCCGCAGGCGCGAGTCGCTCGCGTCACACGATTCGTTACGCCGCCGAAACATTGACTTGCGCAAATGAAGCCGCACGCCGCCGTTCCTTTCATGGAGTCGCGGTGTTGGCGCGCCCTTGCGGCTGGCACGGCGATTTCATGCGCGTACAATGGAGTCGTTGAAACTTCGCGAATCGCTCGGAGTAAGGAGGCCATCGTGAAGAAGCTCGCTCGGAGGACTTTCATCGGAATGGTGGGTGCCGGCGCGGGGGCTGGCGCGCTCGCGCAGCTCGGGTGCATGCCGCGGGCCTCGAGCGCCGCGCCTGAGGCCGCGCGAGGGCCTCGCGCCGTCCCGTGGCCGTACCGGCCGCTCGAGCCGGACGCCACCGGCGAGCGCGCCTTCGCCAGCTACGGGAAGGGCCACTGCATGTACGGCTCCTTCGAGTCCATCGCCGGCCAGCTCGCCGAGCAGCTCGGCGGGGCCTATCAGGACTTCCCCTTCGAGATGTTCGTGTATGGCGCTGGAGGCGTCGGCGGGTGGGCGACGCTGTGCGGCGCGCTCAACGGGTCGGCCGCGGCAATCCAGCTGCTCTCGCCGAAGCCGGAGCCCCTCATCGACGCCTTGTTCTCCTGGTACCAGAGGGAGGCGCTGCCGAGCTACGTGCCGAAGGCGGCGAAGTTCCCCAACGTGCAATCGGTGGCGGGGTCGCCGCTCTGCCATCAGTCGCTGACGAAATGGTGCTCGGTCGCGGGGAAGCAGTCGTATTCCGCCGAGCGGAAAGAGCGCTGCGGCGTGCTCGCCGCCTCCGTCGCGCGGCAGGCCGTGGTGCTCCTCAATGAGCAGGTCGCCGGCAGGCCCCTCGACGCGGCGCTCGCGAAGCCGACGGCGAAGTGCATGTCCTGCCACGAAAAGGGCAGCTCCCTCGAAAACACGCGGGGGAAGATGGCCTGCGGCGACTGTCATTTCACGGTGACCAAGCACCCGGAGCTCTAGAACCCCGAACGGCTTGAGAAAGCCCGCTGCCAGGATAGTCCTTTCGGCGCGAAATCTTGCGCAGGATGGCAAAGACTTCAGGCTCCAGACCCCAGGCTCCAGGGAATGCAGTTCCTGAAAGCCTGGGGTCTGGAGCCGGTCTGGAGCCTAAGGCGTGGGAAGCTCTCGTAACGCGCCCTCGTTTCGCGATCGAAACATCTGGCGGAGGCGCGCTCGCCACGGGCGCCGCAAGTTCTCTTGCCGCCGGCCTTCTTCCGGGCTCTCGTCCTTGGCACGAGGCTTTCATGGAAGAGCGGGAGCCGCCTCGGGAAGTCCGGGGGCGCGGAGGGCTCATGCGCGAAGCCCAAACCCGCGGTCGCGAGAATCATCGCTCTGCCGTGAGCGCGGCGGGCGGAGCGCATGAGCGCCCTTGCCCGCTTGGCTCAGGCTGCGAATCTTGCGCCCACTTCGTCGACGACCCGCATTCCCTCGAGAAGATGCTTTGCGGGATCGGCGCTCTCTCCAGCGCCTTCGGCTCCTGCCGTGGCAGCGCCGGGATCTGCCTCGTCGATCTCAGATTCCGCGACCCCTCGCCGGCCTGCGCCGAGTTTCGAGGCCGGCGGAATGGGCAAGAACGATGAGCCTTCTTTGCAGGCCGCCCTCGAAGAAAGGAAACTGAATAGACGATGCATTGGCGCACGGTCGCCCGACTCGAATAAGGAAGTCAGGGCGCGATCATCATTGTTGCCGCCGAATGGGTGAAGAGAGCCGCCGCTTCCTGGCGGACTCTTGAAGCTCCAATCGACGCTCAAATACGCCGCGGCCGGCAAGGCCCGGTCTCATCCGATGGAGGGATTCAATGAGCACAGTCACCGCGGGCAAACTCGGCCTGGACTCCCCTCGGACCGAGCCCCTGGCGCCGAAGGCGGCCGGGCGCTTCGACAAGCTCTGGAAGACCGAGGATTGGTGGTCGGTCTGGATCGGGCTCGGCACGGTCCTCATCGCGCTCGTCGCTTTCTGGGCCGGCAGCCCCATCAAGGACTGGGCGGTCACGCCGGGGAAGTGGGCGGAGGTGAGCGCCATCGGGCGCGACTTCGCCAAGAACGGCAGCGGGTACTTCGTCATCTTCTTGTTCTTCGTCGTCAGCTTCGGGGCGTCGATGGCCATCATGGGCCACTCGGTTTGGCGCTTCGTCGCGGGCTTTGCCGCCCTCTTCGCCGCGTCGCTGGCCATCTTCTACGCGGCCGGGTGGAAGGTGATGCAGGACTTCAACGTCGAGGCGCCGCTGTTGGCGCTCATCGTGGGCTTGGCGGTCTCGAACCTCGTCGCGACGCCGGAGTGGATCAAGGTATCGCTGCGGACCGAGTACTACATCAAGACCGGCATCGTCCTGCTCGGCGCGACGCTCCCTCTCTCGCTCATCGTCACCGCCGGCCCCATGGCGTTCCTGCAGGCGACCCTCGTCTCGGTGTCGACCTGGCTGACCATCTACCTGGTGGCCACGCGGGTCTTCAAGCTCGAGCCGCAGTTCGGCGCGGTGCTCGGCGCTGGAGGGGCGGTCTGCGGCGTTTCGGCGTCCATCGCCGTCGGCGGGGCCGTTCAGGCCAAGAAGGATCACATCTCCATCGGCATCGGCGTCGTCACCGTCTGGGCCATCGTGATGATCTTCTCCCTCGCCATTGCCTTGAAGGCGCTGGTGCCCGGCACCCTCGCGCCGGGCGTGGCGGGAGCCTGGGTCGGGACCTCCGAGTTCGCTGATGCCGCGGGGTTCGCGGTGGTGGCGGAGCTGGCCTCTCGGGTCGGCGACGCGCCGATTCAGACCTTCACGCTCATGAAGGTCATCGGCCGCGACATCTGGATAGGCATTTGGTGTCTCGTCTTGGCGGTGGTCTCAGTGATGTATTGGGACGAGAAGCAGCCCGGGGCTTCAAGGCGAGTGGGCGCCGGCATCGTCTGGGAGCGCTTTCCCAAGTTCGTCTTCGGCTTTCTCCTCGCCTCCATCGTCATCAGCTTCATCGCCGCCAAAGGCCCGGAGGGCCACCTCGGCAAGGCCGGCTGGGAGGGCAAATACCGCGGAGCCGCGTACAAGTCCGACTTCGCCGCTTACGTGATCCCCGCCGGGTTCCAGGAGAAGCTGAAGGTCGACGCGCAGAAGCGGACTCTGACCTTCCAGGGTCTCATGTCGCGCGAGGACCTCAAGGCTTTGACGGCGGCGGCGACGCCGGACCAGGTGCGCGCGCTGAGCCAGCTCAGCACCGCGTCGAGCTGGTTCGAGAGCGTCCTCTCGCCCAACGTGATCGGACCGATCAAACAGCTGCGGTCCTGGGCCTTCGTCTTTTGCTTCCTCTGCATCGGCCTCTCGACGCGGTTCAAGGACCTGGCGACCTTCGGCATGAAGCCGTTCTGGGCCTTCACCGTTGGCGTGCTGGTCAACGTACCTTTGGGTTTCTTCCTCTCTGCCGTCCTGTTTCGGTCGTTCTGGTCGCGGTTCTGAGGTCCTGGAGAGCGACCTGGCAAGGAAGGTCAGGCAGGCCCTTCGGCGCGAAATCTTGCGCAGGATGGCAAAGACTTCAGGCTCCAGACCCCGGGCCCCAGGGAATGCTGTTCCTGAAGCCTGGGGTCTGGAGCCTGAAGCCCTGGCAACCCTCGTTGGTTCCGGCTCGTCCGGGTTAGGCTGTCCGCTCGCGACGAGTGTCAGCGCATTGCGCCAAGACCGAGGGGCTGTGCGACGATGGCGCAGCCCTCGGCTCCGCCGCGCCACAAAAAGGCTGAACGAGCCGATAAATCGAATGTTTGATCCAGGGCTCGGGCGCGGCCTCAAGCTCTTCTCGAGCCTCGCAGCCCGCGCCGAATCGAGCGAGGCGCGCGGCCAGGCCGAAGGGGCGCGGGGCATTTGGAGCGCCGTTCACCAAGCCCGCGCGGTCGCCTGCGCGGATTTTATGCGCAGGACGTGCCGCAGACGGGGAAGCGATGCCTCCGGCGATGCTCTCCAACGGCGTTCCGAGCTCGGCCCCTCCCGGCGCCCCGCGCCGCCGCGGCGGGAGGTCGGCGTCGCCGCGCTCCGACCGGAGCCCCAGGCGAGGAACAGCGCCGCGCCCTTGGCTCCAGGCGCTCTGCGCCGCGTCCCTCGCCCTGGGGCATGCGGCAGCCGCGCACGCGGCGGACTCGGCGCCCGCTTCGCCCGAGGCGCGGGCGGAAGCCAAGCCGCCGGTGCGGCTCGGGGTGGTCACCTTCTACAACCCGCGGCTGATGTTCCTGAAGTACCAGCCGCTGGTCGACTACCTGACCGCGAGGACGGGGATGCGCTGGGAGCTCGTCATCAGCGGCTCCTATGAGAACACCGTCGAAGCGCTGTGCAGCGGCGCGCTCTCGGTCGCCTACCTGGGGCCGCTCACCTACGTTCGGGCGCACGAGCAGTGCGGCGCGAGCCCGGTCGTCAAGCTCCTCACCAAGGGCCGCCCCACCTTCCAGAGCCTCATCGTCGTCCGCCAGGACAGCGGCATCCGCAGCCTGAAGGACTTGCGCGGGAAGAGCTTCGGCTTCGGGTCTCCTTTGTCGACCTCATCGCACATCGTCCCTCGCGCCATGCTCGAGAGGGCTGGGCTGCGGCCGGGCGCCGACGTGCGATGCCGCTACTACATGCACCACGAGAGCGCGGTGCGGGCGGTGCTCCTGGGCGAAGTGGACGCGGCCGGCGTGCGCGATATCGTGGGCGAGTCGTTCGCGGGCCGCGGGCTCAGGGTCCTCGACCGCTCGGAGCCCCTGCCCAACTTCCCGCTGGTGGCCGGCCCCGGGGCCGCTCCGGGCGCCGTGCGCGAGATGGTGCGCGCGCTGGTGGAGGTCCCTGCGGCGGACCCTCGGGCCCGCGCCGCCATCGCGGGCTGGGACGAAGAGCTCGCGGGCGGATTCGCGGCGGCCGAGAGCGCGCAGTTCGAGCCGCTGCGCGCCCTCGGCGAGCGGATCTTCGGCCCGCGTTGGACGGCGCTCCCCGAGAAGGCGCTGGAGTGCGAAGGCGGGGGGCGCTGATGAGGCTCGGTCTGCGCGCCAGGTTCTTCCTCTACTCGAACGCGCTGATCCTGGTGACGATGTCCCTGGTGACGTACTTGGGCGTCGAGCTCGAGCGCCGCTCCCGCCGCGAGGCCATCGCCCAGCGCGGGCTCTCCATCGCCGAGGTCCTGTCCATTCCCATCACCGACGCGCTCCTCTACCAGGAGCTCGGCCTCATCGTGGAGGAGGGGCTCATCGACAACTACGTGGGCGAGGTCCTGGAGCGCAACGAGGACCTGGTGCGCTACGTGGTGGTGACTGACGCGTCGGGCCGGGTGACGAGCTCCAACCGCTGGGAGCTCCTGGGCAAGCGCTTCGCCCGCGCCTTGGGGCCGGACGCCGCCGAAAGGCCGGTCGCGGTCGACGAGCGGATCGACGCCTCCGGGGAGCCGGTCCTGGAGGTCCGCGCGCCGCTCCACGTCTCCACCCGGTTCTGGGGCTCGCTTGCGGTGGGCTTCTCGCTGGCGCCGGTGAAGGAGCAGGCGCGCGCCCTGGGCCGGAAGGCGGTGCTGGTGGCCCTGGTGCTCCTGCTCGGCAACTCGCTGCTCACCGCTGCATACGTCGAGTCGCTGATCCGCCCGGTGCTCGCCCTCAATCGGAAGATGCGAAGGGCCGGCCTGGGCGACCTCACGGTGCGCGCCGAGGCAGGGCGCAGCGACGAGGTCCGGGAGCTGGGCGAGGCCTTCAACCGGATGATGGCCGAGCTGGAGCAAGCGCGCGCCCGGGAGAAGGCTCAGGAGGCGCGCCTGGCGCGCGCCGAGAAGATGGCCGCGGTGGGGACGCTGGCGGCCGGCGTGGCCCACGAGGTCAACAACCCGCTCGCGGGGATTCTCCTGTGCCTGGACATGCTGGAGGCGGCCCCGGCGGACGCCGGGGCGTGCCGGCGCTACCTGGCGCTCGTGCGCGACGGCATCCAGCGCATCGAGCACACGGTGGTGAACCTCCTCGACTTCTCGCGGCCTCGCGAGGTCCAGGCCTGCCGCACGTCGCTGAGCGATCGGCTGCGGCGCGTGGCCGACCTCGCGAGCTACCAGCTCCGCAAGAGCGGCGTGGAGGTTCGCTTCGAGCTCTCGCCCCGCGACGCCGTTCTCGCCGACCCGTTCCAGATGGAGCAGCTGTTCCTGAACCTGGTGCTCAACGCCATCCAGGCCATGCCGCGGGGCGGCCTGCTCACCCTCCGGACCGCGCCTGCGCCCGGCGGGGTCGTCGCGGAGGTGGTCGACACCGGTGCGGGCATCCCGGAGGAGATCCGCTCGCGGGTCTTCGACCCGTTCTTCACCACGCGCGAGGTGGGCCAGGGCACCGGCCTGGGCCTGTCGGTGAGCTACGGGATCGTCGCGGCCCACGGCGGGACCATCGACCTGGAGAGCGAGGCGGGCAAGGGCTCGCTCTTCCGCGTGGTGCTCCCGGCGGCGCCCGCCGCAGCGAGCGCGGAGGCCTCGCCGTGACCGCTCCCTTCGGCCGGGTGCTCATCGCCGAGGACGAGCCCATCCTCCGGGTCGCGCTCGCCGACGCCCTGAGGAAGGAGGGGTGGGAGGTGAGCGTCGCCGAGGACGGCGTCGCCGCCCTCCAGCTCTTCGAGCGCCAGCCCCGCGAGCTGGTGTTGGCAGATCTGATGATGCCGCGGATGAGCGGCCTCGAGCTGCTCCGTCACGTCAAGTCGCTGCAGGGGGCCGCGACCTTCGTGATGATCACCGCGCACGGAACGGTGGACACCGCCGTGGAGGCGATGCGCCTGGGCGCGGCGGACTTCATCACCAAGCCGTTCTCCATCCCCCAGCTCCTGCTCCGCCTGGAGAACGTGCGCTCGATTCGGCTCCTCAAGGAGCAGAACACCCGCTTGCAGGAGCAGCTCGAGCGGCGCTTCGCCTTCGGGAACATCGTGGGCAAGAGCGAGAAGATGCAGAAGGTCTTCGAGCTCATCCGCGTGGTGGCGGCCTCGGACGCGAGCGTGCTGGTCCAGGGGGAGAGCGGGACGGGCAAGGAGCTGGTGGCCTCGGCCATCCACTTCAACTCGCCGCGCCGCGCCGGGCCCTACGTGCGCGTGAGCTGCGCGTCGCTCCCGGAGTCGCTGCTCGAGGCGGAGCTCTTCGGGTGCGAGCGCGGCGCCTTCACCGGCGCGACCGAGCGCCGCCTCGGCCGCTTCGAGGCGGCGAACAAGGGCACGCTCTTCCTGGACGAGATCGCCGAGCTGCCGCTCAGCTTCCAGGTGAAGCTCCTGCGGGTGCTCCAGGAGAGGCAGATTCGAGCGGCTCGGCTCCCACAAGTCCCACGACATCGACGTGCGCATCGTCGCCGCGTCGCTGCGCCCGCTGGATCAGGAGATAGCCCTTGGGCGGTTCCGGGAGGACCTCTTCTTCCGCGTCAATACCGTCACCCTCAACCTGCCGCCGCTGCGCGAGCGTCGCGAAGACATCCCGCTCCTGTGCCAGGTCTTGCTCAAGGACCTCACCCGCGACCGCCAGAAGCCCGTCGAAGGGCTGGATGCCGAAGTGCTCGCGCTGTTCGACGAGTACCCGTGGCCGGGCAACGTGCGCGAGCTGAGGAACGTCCTCGAGCGGTCGGCGCTCTTCTGCGCGGGCGATCGCATCACCCGCGAGAGCCTCCCGGCGCCGCTGCGCGCCCTTCCGGCGCAGGCGCCGGCCCCGACCGGCGGTGAGGTGCCGTCGCTCGAAACCGCCGTCAAGAAGGCCGAGCTCGAGGCAATCCGCGCCGCCTTGGAGGCGACGCACGGCCGGCGCGGCGAGGCCGCGGAGCTGTTGGGCGTCAGCCGAAAGACGCTCTGGGAGAAGATGCGGCTGCTCGGGCTCTCGGAAGATTGAAGAATCGAGCGCGGCCTTTCGGGTTCTTTTGCGGAGACGCCGTCCGCGAGGAAGCTCGGCGCGTCCCTGCCTCAAGTCACCCAAGAATCGGCGGCCGCCGGGCAGGCAGGGGGGGAAGCGCTGGCGCAGAAGATCGGGGCGAAGCTCCAGGACCAGGCCGCGAGCGGCTCGAAGTCGCTCACCGCGCCGGCGGGCCGAACAGCGCCTCCAGCGCTGTGGGCTCGGGGCGAATCGCCCTGGGCTCGCCGGCGACCTTCATGACTGCCGCGGGGTCCTTGAGCCCGTGGCCCGTGTTGAGCAGTACCGCCGTCCACGACGGCTGCAAGAGGCCCAGGCGCGAGGCTTCCTGGAGACCCGCGAGCGCCGCCGCGGCGGCCGGCTCGCCGAAGACGCCGCTGCCTCGGGCGAGCGCGGGGATGGCCTGGAGGATCTGCCCGTCGCTCACCTTCACCGCGAGTCCGCGCGAGGCGGCCAGCGCGCGCAGGGCGGCCTCGCCGTCGCGCGGGACGCTCACCGCGATGCTGTCGGCGGCGGTCTCTCCGGGCGCGGGGCGGAGAGGCTCGCCCGAGAGGAAGGCGTCGGCGATGGCCGCGCTCCCGGCGGCCTGGACCGCGAGCAGCCGCGGAGGGCTGTGGAGGAGCCCTATCCGCAAGAGCTCCTCGAACCCCTTCCAGACTCCGGAGAGGATGTTGCCGTCGCCCGTCGGGACCACGACGAGGTCCGGCGCCTCGAAGCCCAGCTGCTCCGCGATTTCGAAGGCCGCCGTCTTCTTGCCTTCGCGCGTGTACGGGTTGAAGCCGGTGCTGCGGTTGTACCAGCCGTACCGGCGGGTGGCCTCGAGGCACAGGTCGAAGGCCTGGTCGTAGGTTCCCTCCACCGCGAGGACGTCGGCGCCGAAGGCGAGGAGCTGGGCGAGCTTGGCCCGCGGCGCGCTCTGGGGCACGAAGATGCGCGCCTTCATCCCCGCGGCCGCGGCCAGGACCGCGGTGGCGCTGGCGGCGTTGCCGGTCGAGGCGCAGGTGACGAGCGGAACGCCCAGGTCGCGGGCGCGCGCGAGGACCACGGCGCTCGCGCGGTCCTTCAGCGAGGCGCTGGGGTTTCGGCCTTCGTCCTTGACCCATACGCGCAGAAGCCCGAGCTCGCGCGCGAGCCGGGGCGCTTCGACGAGCGGCGTGAAGCCCACCGGCGGCCCCTCGAGCCGCTCCGAGACCGGGAGCAGGGGCGCGTACCGCCACATTGTGCGGTCGGGGTCAACGGCCAGGCGCTCGCGGGTGAGCGCGGCCCGCGCCGCCGCCCAGTCGTACTGCACCTCGAGGTTCCCGCCGCAGGACGGGCAGACGTAGGTGAAGGGCGCCGCGGGCGTCTCTTGCGCGCAGCGGTCGCAGACGAGCCCCGTCGCCAGGGATGCGAGGCGCGAGGTCATGGGACGACCCAGGTGCCCGCCCGGCGGTCGAACGCGGCCATGAGGTGAGGCGGGTCGGTGATCAGCGCCTCCTTGCCGCCGCCCTCGAGGTAGTCGACGACCGCCTCGATCTTCGGCTTCATGCTCCCGGGGGCGAACTGGCCCTGGGCGAGGTACCGCTTCGCCTCGGCGGCGGTCATCTGGGCGATAGGCCGCTCGCTCGGTTTCCGGAAGTCGATGCACACCCGCTCCACCGCCGTGGAGATGACGAAGACGTCCGCGCCCAGCGCGCGGGCGAGCAGGCTGGACGCCAGGTCCTTGTCGATGACCGCGTCCACGCCGTGGAGCGCGCCGTCCTCGTGCTCGACGACCGGGATGCCGCCGCCGCCGGCCGCCACCACCACGGCGCCGCCGTCGACGAGCTTGCGGATGACGTCGAGCTCGATGATCTCCCGTGGCGCCGGGGACGCCACCACCCTGCGAAAGCCCCGCCCGGAGTCTTCCACCACAGTCCAGCCGTCCCGCCGCTGATGCTCGCGGGCGACCGCCTCGGTCATGAACGAGCCGATGGGCTTTTCGGGCGCGAGAAACGACGGGTCGCCGCGGTCGACCCGCGTCTGCGTGACCACCGTGGCGATGGGTGGCCGGTCTTTCCAGCCGCGCATCTCGTTATGGAGCGCCATCTGGATCTGGTAGCCGATGGCGCCCTGGGTGTCCGCGCCGCAGGAGTCGAGCGGCACCTCGTGCAGCTCGCCCCTCGCGAGCTCGCTGCGGCGCAGAATGAAGCCCACCTGCGGCCCGTTCCCGTGCGTGAGGACGATGCGGGTGCCCCGCTTTAAAAGGGCGGCGACATGCCGGACGGTCTCCTCGACCGCGTGGTACTGGTCGGGCACGCTGCGGTGGCGCTCGTCGGCGATGAGCGAGTTGCCGCCGATGGCGATGAGCGCGAGCTTCGAGGCAGTCTCCATCGGTCAGCCCAGCGAGGCGAGGACTCCAGTGCGGTCGTTGAAGGCCCGAATGCGCGCGTCCCACGCGTCGGCCTTGCCCAGCTCTTCGGCCCAGAAGTCAGGGTCCCAAAGGCGGGCGAGCTCCTGGCTCGTCTTTCCCTGCTGCTCGACCCAGGTGAAGTACTTGAGGTTGTGCAGGGCCTTTCTGTCCCAATAACCGAGCTCGCGCAGGTTCGCAGGGCCTTCCCCCAGGAGGTAGCGCGCCCAGGCAACGGCCGCGTCCTCTCGGGTGAACGGGCCGCGCTCCGCCCGAAGCTCGGCGGCCCGCGAGCCGTAGAGCGCCATGGAGTCGGTGAGCGGAAAGAGGACGACGTCGCGCCCGCCGAGCTCGAAATGCTTGGCCACCTTGATGGCGCCCAAGAGGTTCGAGATGCCCGAGATGCCCACCTTCTCGAGCTGAGCGAGGAAGGGCGCCGGCGCGCCGCGCGCGCTCAAGAACGAGAGGCCCTCCTCCTCGTTGAAGAGCCGCAAGAGCTGCATGCACGCCTCGTCGTCGACGGCGGCCACCGCGTCGGTGTTGCGGACGTTGTGGATCCACGGAACGTGCTTGTCGCCGATGCCCTCGATCCGGTGGGCGCCGAAGCCGTTGCGCAAGAGCGTCGGGCACTGGAGCGCCTCGACGGCAACGACCTGGAGCTGCGGGAATTGGGTGCGCAGGTAATCGCCGGCGGCCAGGGTGCCCGCGGAGCCGGTCGCACAGACGTAGGCGGCGAGGCGGCCGCGCTCGGGCGCGACCTGGTGGAAGACTTCCTCGAGCGCGCCCCCGGTGACGGTGTAATGCCAGAGGGCATTGCCGAGCTCTTCGAATTGGTTGAAGACGGTCACCGCCTGGCCGCGGGTGCGCTTGAGCTCCCAGCACTTGTCGTAGATCTCCTTCACGTTCGACTCGGTGCCGGGGGTGGCGATGATCTCGTCGGTGCCGACGGAGCGCAGCCACTCGAAGCGCTCGCGGCTCATGCCCTCGGGGAGGATGGCGACCGCCTTGCAGCCGAGCAGCGCCGAGTCGAAGGCGCCGCCGCGGCAGTAGTTGCCGGTGGAGGGCCAGACGGCCTTCTGCGCCTCGGGGTCGAAGGCGCCGGTGACCAGTCGCGGCACCAGGCACGCGAAGGCGGCGCCCACCTTGTGAGCGCCGATGGGAAAGTGCGCGCCGATAAGGCCCACGAGCTTCGCGTCCACGCCGGTGAGCGCCGAGGGGAACTCTATCCAGTTGCCGCGGTTGAACAGGCCGCCCTTCTCCACCGGCTCGTTCTTCCAGGTGATGCGAAAGAGGTTGAGCGGGTGGAGCTCCTGCATGCCGACGCCCGCGAGGCCGCGCTTCACGGCCGCGGGGACCCGCGTGGGGTCGCGCTGCTCGGCGAAGGTGGGGATGAGGATTCGCCGCTCGCGGCAGAGCTTCACCGTCCGCTCCAGCACCGCTTCATCGACGATGGCGTCGCTGCCCACGGGGAGGCTCCTGGCCGCGAGGGGAGGTGCGCGGCCCTTCAAGGTCGATGCTACACGGGAAACGGAACGACTGAGCCCGGCCCGGCAAAGAGCCGCCGCGGGCCAGCACAGCGCTCGGGAGGTCGCTCGGTAGACGTCTTGAGTGGACCTTAGGATGGGCGCCCATCGTCGGGGCGATGAAGGAGTTTGCCCAGCCCGACCGCGCCGAGAAGGCGCCGGCCGACCTGAACCGCGCGGTGGCGGCGACGCTGGTCGTGGCCGCGAACCGATTCCGGGGCCTCGCCGACCTCGAGACGCAGCTCGGCGAGCTGCCGCTCGTCCGCTGCTACCTCGGGGAGCTGAACCAGGCCGTCCTCCAGCTGCTGGTCAATGCCGGTCAGGCCATCGAGGACTCGGTGCGGGGCCCTGACTTCCGGGGCCGAATTAGGGTGCGGACGGCCTGTGAAGGCGCCTTCGCGCGCATCGATGTCGAGGACAACGGCTGCGGCATTCCAGGGGCCATTCGCGAGCGCATCTTCGAGCCCTTCTTCACTACCAAAGAGGTGGGGCGCGGGCGAGGGCAAGGGCTGTGCGTCGCTCGCGCCGCGGTGGTGGACCGCCACGGCGGGACGCTCACCTTCGAAAGCGAGCCGGGTCACGACGTTCACCGTCCGCGCGCCGGTGGAAGGCGACGCTGGCGACGAGAGCTCGCCTGCCGGCGGAGCCGCGGGCGACGACGCCTTGCGGCAAGGGCGTTACGCCGGGTGACCCGAGCGCGCCTGGGCCGGATGGGGAAAGTCAGGCCGGACTCACGTCGAAATCGCAGTCGAGCGTCAAGCGCCTGCAGTCCAAGCACCAGCTTCCTCTCTGAGTATGAGCGCTGCCGGCGTCCCGTGCGCGTCCGATCGCGTCACGAGATCGCCCGTTGGTATTGGTCTGCTTTCTGCTCTGCAGCTTTCGCCAAATGAGAGATGCGATGTCTCGATTTCTTCCCAAAGAGCAGGCGATGGACCCGAACCGGACAGCCGACCGCCGCGGCAGCCTCTGGTGGCCACCCGAGGGCGCTGGGCTCGCAGGTCGAGAATGCGAATTGTCCCATTGTGAACGACTTGGAGGTAGAACCTGCGCCGAAGCGCCGCGCCGCCGGGCGGCAGTGTGGGTCTTGGAGTCGATGGGGGTCCGGCGAGCCTCAGTGAGTCAAAGAATTCAAAGAGAGCGGATAAGTGCAGCGCGAGCGGATTCGGCGGGAACGAGTGGGCCCATGCGCCCCAGCACGCGGCCGCGCCGAAGAACGGCAAGGCGCCTCACGTCATCAAGCGCGCCGTCAAGGAGAATGGCGCCCCCGCGCACGCCGCCTCGGCCTCGGCCTCCGCTCCGACCGCGGCTGCGCCCGGGCCCAAAGAGCAGAAATCCAATGGCGCTCTCGGCGTCGCGCTGAGCCTCAAGGACGACGCCGAGGACGCGCAGTTCGGCCCCTATTAGCGAATCCGGGCGCGCGGGGGAGCCAAGGGCGCTCCCCCGGCGCTCGACCGCCCCTGCATCGCCCGGATTTCTTTCGGAGAGAGCCATGAGTGAAGACGCCACCTCCAGCGCGCAGTACCTGACGTTCACGCTGGACCAAGAGCAATACGCGGTCGATATCGGCAAAGTGAGAGAGGTGCTCGAATTCACATCGGTGACGCGGGTGCCGCGGACTCCGGAGTTCATGCGCGGCATGATCAACTTGCGCGGCAGCGTGGTTCCGGTCATCGACCTGCGGCTCAAGTTCGGGCTGAGCAGGACCGAGAAGACCGTGGACACCTGCATCATCATCACGGAGGTGCCGGTGGAGGGTGAGAAGGTCGTGCTGGGCGCGCTGGCGGACTCGGTGCAAGAGGTGATGGAGCTCGACGCCTCGCAAATCGACCCGCCGCCCAAGATGGGCACCCGCGTCAACACCGATTTCATCCGCGGCATGGGCAAGCGGGACGACAAATTTCTCATCGTCCTGGACATCGACCGCGTCCTGTCCGAGCCGGAGCTGAAGGCGGTCGCCTCTACCGCTCCCGCGGGCGAGGCCCACGAGGCCGCGGCGCCCGCCTGAGGGCGCGACAGCGACGCGCAGACGTTCGGCGGACCGCGGCCCGCTCCCTGCCAACGGGCCGCCTGCCGGCGAAGGGAAACGCAATGTCACTGGGGCGCCCAAGCGATGGGGATTGGAGAGAATCGTTGCCGGTGAACATTGAGGATCTCCAAGGGTGACATCCCGCCGAAGAGCGCCGACGCCTACAAGGGTGATTTCAACGCCATCAAGAACAACCTCAACGTTCACATCGAGGCCATGGAGCGCGTGACCCGCGTCTCGAAGACATCTCCGCTGGGAATCTGCAGGTGGAGGTGCGGCAGCGCTCCGAGCGGGACGAGCTCATGGCCCATGCGCCGAATGCGTCGTCAGCGATGCAAAACGGCAAGCCGCCCGCCGGCGGGAAGCGGGTCGCCAAAGAGGTCGGCGATCCCGCCTTGTCCGCGACCGCCTCTGTGCACGCGACCAAGGCCCCCGCGGCCAACGCCGCTGCCGGCGTCGCCCTGACCCTCAAGGGCGACCTCGACGACGAGCAGTTCCGGCCATATTGAGCGCGGTCGCGGGAGACTGCTCTCAACCGCTCAGCTCCTTCTTGACCGTGAATGAGAGGTCCGTCCACTTGCGCTGTTAAAGGAGGCCGCCTTTGACGAAGCGATTCATCTTCGGGCGCCGGCAGAAGGCGCGCGCGATGGAGGCGAGCAGAAGGTGGAACAGCGTGACCTGCTGCTCCTTCGAGCGCCCCCGCCTTCACCTGCTCCAGGTAGGCGAGCGCGGGACCGGTGTCGACGGCGAGCTGTCTTGCGCGATACGCATCGGCTGCGGAAGGGGAGGGAAACCTTTGCCTCGCAAGGCAAAGGCCTCACTTCAACGGGGCCGGGCCGGTAATCTCGTTCGCCTGGACGGAGAGCACTACAGCGAGGTGACGTAGCGGAACTCGACCTTGAGGCCGGCGGGCGCGCTCTCGATCTCGGCGCAGCGGCTCGCGTTGATGGTCACCTGCTTCGAGGACGCGTCGTAGGTCCAGTCGGGGCTCGAGGTGCCAGGCGGCGAGAGAACCTCCTCGCGGTTGCCGTCGTTCGTGTAGACGAAGGCGACTTCGAGCAGGCTGAGATCTTTGGGGGCCTCGGCGAGCGTATAGTTGCACGTTAAAATGACGTTCCCGAACGCGGCAAGGGCGGCGGCCAGGTCATCGCGGTTGTTGGCTTGGTAGAACTTCGGGTCCTGCGACTTGGAGAGGCCACCGGCGGCCGCCGCGCGGTTGAGCACGTCGTAGGCCTGGGAGCTTTTGTCGCCGGTCTCGTTGCCGAAGCCGATGACGAACGTCTTGATTCCCTGATTCGCGAGCGCCGTCACCTGCTGGATGGTCGCGTCGTCGTCCAGGCAGCACTCCGACTGCGGGTTGCACGTGCCGCCGGTGGACGTGCAGGTGCTGGCATTGAGCGATGCGTTGCAATTGGGCGCGCCGTCGGTCAGGAGCATCACGAAGCGGTCGCGCCCGGCCTCCGGGGTGCTCATCTTCGCGTCGGTGAGGACGGCCTGCAGAGAGGCGGCGGTGGGGGTACCGCCCTGTGCGACCGCGGCGTTGATGCTCTGTCGGATGTCATCGGTGGCTGACCCCACCGGCCTGACGACGGCCCCAGGGTCGCAGACCTTGCCAGTGGGGAACTGGATGAGCCCAAAGACGGCCCCGGCCCCGGCGCTGACCAGAAAGCCGGAGGCGCCGGCGAACTTGTCCTTGACGTCGTCCAGCTTGCTCGTGGCACCGGAGACTTCTTGGCTCATCGAGCCGGATTGGTCGATCACCAGCATGACGTAGGGAGGCGTCCGGGCGCCCTGAATCAGGTGAGGCTCGCTGACGGCGCCGATGGAGACCGGCGTCACGGGGTCCGCCTCGTAGTGCTGGCAGCTCGCGAGCGCAAAGATGCTCGCAGCCAACGCAGTCACAGCCGTTGTCGTGACGCGTAGCATGATGCCTCCGGCAGATGAGAATTCGACTATAGGCCCCAACCCTGCTCGCGCGGGGGTTGAATTTTGGGCTCGGCGGTCCGGTGGGGCAAATGTCTACCTTCCCCGCCGGCGTGGGTGTGTGCGCGCCTCATCCGACTTGTTGGAGGAAGAGAGAAGCGAGAGCGGCGACTCGGGTCAATCCGGGGTCAATTCGCTGAGGAGGGCCCGCTCGCGCCCGCGCTCTTGGTGGCCACGAGAGCCGTGGCGCAGGGCTCGCCCAGGTGCCTCCGCTCGCCCTGGGCGGCGAGCCAGCGAGCGACCCTGTCTCGGCCCGCGGCGCGCGCGAAATTCGGCAAGCCGCGAGCCGCGAGGCTCAATGCCGTGCTGACCCGGTAGCGGCCCCAGCCCGCGGAGGCAGGGAAATCCATGGCGTCCCAGAATTCGATGTCGCGACCGAATAGATACGGGAAGGACTCGACCTCGGCGAAGCCAGCCCGTTGAAACGCGGCGCTCCATTGCTGGCTCGAGAGCAAATGGAGGTCGACCCGAGCCATGCGGCGGCGCGCGCTCGAGCCTTTGGCGAAGCGGAGCGCCGACTCGGGCCTGGAACGAGAGCCCCTGCCCCGCGAGACGGCCGGCGCTGGAAGGCTCGTCGAGCGCTCCAGCGCAGCGCCTCGGCTGGCGATATTGTTCACCAAAACATGGCGGCCGCCGACGAAATGTGTTCTCTGGCGGCTCGGAATGGCGATAAATAGCTTCGTGTTTCATCTTGAGGAGAGGGATAGGAAAATTCATGAGGCGGTTGCGCGTCGGAATTCTCGATTTCATCACCCATAAGACGAGCGACCCATGGTTCGAGAGCCACGTGCTCCTCCCGAACTTCGCGTCAATCATGCCTCAGGCGGTCGCGGCCTGGGCCGAGGAGCTCGGCTGCGAGGTCTCGTACGAGACCTACACGGGCGAGGAAGACCTCGCGCGCAGCTTCCCCGAGGACATCGACGTCCTGTTCCTGTCGTGCTTCAGCCGCTCGTCCTTTCTTGCGTATGCGGTCGCGAGCCGATACCGAAAACAGGGCGTGATCACCGTTCTCGGAGGTCCGCACGCGCGCTCCTTCGCGGCGCACGCCCAGCCGTACTTCGACTACATCTGCCAGCTGACCGACAAGGAGACCGTGCGCTCGCTCTTGGAGGGCGCCCAGAGGCAGCCGCGCGCCGTGGTTCTGAGCGCCAAGGCCCAGCCCGACCACCTGCCGTCGGTCGAGCAGCGGTCGCGGTTCATCGAGCACAACATCGCCAAGAACCGGCTGAGCCGCTTCATGCGCAGCGTCCCGATGATCGGCTCGGTCGGATGCAGCTACCGATGCCATTTCTGCATCGACTCCACCGTCCCCTACAAGACGCTGCCGGCCCGCGAGTTGGTGGAGGATTTGCGCTTTGCCCAGCGGCGTTTCGGCGCCGACACCCTGGTCTTTTGGCACGACCCGAACTTCGGCCTCCGCTTCAAGGAAGCCATGCAGCTGATCGAGGAATCGGGCACCTCGCTCATGCACGGGGGCGAGAGCAGCCTGTCGCTCCTGGGGGACGAGAACCTCGCCGCGATGCGGAAGAATCGTTGGGTCGTGCAGTTCCCGGGGATCGAGTCCTGGTACGGCTTCAACGGGAAGGCGGCCTCGGGCGAATCGGGGCTGAAGAAAGTGGAGCACGTCGCCGAGCACGTCAACCGGATCATGGAGCAGATCCCCTATGTGCAGACCAACTTCGTCTGCGGGCTCGACGACGACGCCGGGGATGAGCCATTCGAGCTCACTAAGAAGTTCATCGACCTGGCCCCGGGCGCCTTCCCGGGTTACTCGGTCGTCACCGACTTTCGGAACTCGCCGCTGAGCGCGCAGCTCGTCGCCCAGAAGCGAACGCTCTCGGTGCCGCACGCCTTTCTCGACAACACGTCGGCCCTCAACGTGCGGCTGAAGAACTACGGGCTCTCCGATTTCTACGACCGGCTGATCGACTTGCAGCGATACACCTGGCGCGCGCGCGCGATGGCCAGGCGCTACCGCGCGAACGCCCATCGCTACGCCAAGGTGATCAACTTCGCCCGGGCGATCACCGAAGGCGGCTGGCGCACCCGCGTCTTCGAGGCGGCGCGCAAACGCATCGACGCCGAGCCGAGCATTCGCCGGCATTACGAGGGCAGCCAGGAAGAGGCGCCGCAGTACTTCTTCGACGAGGCTCGGCGGATGCTGGGGCCGTGGTGGCACTGGCTCCCAGAGGAGCTGAAGACGCCTGCCGGGTTCCTGGAGACAGAGCGGGCCGCCGCGGTTGCGATGCGCGCGTCGCCGGAGGGAGCGGGCGAGGAGACGCAAACGCCGCCGGGCGCGGTGTGAGCCCAGTGCCGGCTTGGTGATGCCGCCGCGAGAGAGTCCGGCTTCGTGTCAGCGCGGCCAATCAGGGGGCGCTAGCGCGGTCTGGGGTGACTCGGCGCTTCAGCCGGATGACGTGCCCTATGGGGCACGCCTGGATGCACTGCGCACAGGCGGTGCATCCGTCCGCTTTGACGACGTAGACTTGGCGGTTGCCGTGCATGAAGGCCCTGAAACGGGCTCCCAGCGTCAAGAGTCGCTTGTCTTCGGCGGTCAACGGACGAATCTGCAAGACCGCGTGGGGACAGGCCGGGACGCAGGGGCATTGGGCGGCGGCGCAGGCGTGGTGGTGCCCGCCCTCGCAACGGGTCCGGTCGATGACGGGAACGAAGACGCCGGGCTTCTGCTCTTTCATGATCTCTCGCACGAGGGGTTCCACGGGCCTTGGAGCCCATCGAAGAGGAAGCCTCACCCTAGCACCCGTGCGCGGCGAAGCGACCCTTCGCAGGCGCCTCGCGCCCGCCCCGCGGCATTCGATTCTCGCCGCCTTGGGCGGGCACCCGTGGCGCCCTACGCGCTGACCGCGGGGCGCGCCGGCTCGACCCTGCCGGCGAAGTCGAGCGCCGCCAGGCCCTCCTCGATGGCGGCGATGAGCGCCGGCCGGAGCTTTCCGGGGTCGAGGATGGCGTCGAGCGAGCCCACCTTCAGCGCCCGCTGGACGCTGTGGATGGAGTCGAACTTCTCGGCAATCTCCCGGGTCTTCTCGGTGCGCACGCGGGCGAGGAGCTCCTCGTAGGCCTGGCGGATGCGCGGGCGGTCGGCGCCGCCAGCGGTCTTGAGCCTCTTCTCGAGCTCGGCCACGCGCGGGTCCTTCAAGGCGAGCGCGCGGGCCTCATCGGGGAAGACCACTGCGGCCGCCGGCGCGCCGCCGATGACCGAGGCGTAGGAGCCGTTGAGCGCCATGGAGGTGAGCTGCGGGTTGAGCGTCTTGGAGAAGACCACGTAGGCGCCGCCGTGGTACCGGGCGACGACGCAGAAGACCAGGGGGCCCTTGAAGTTCACCACCGCCCGGCCTATCTCCGCGCCGTACTCGAGCTGGAGCCTTCGCATCGACTCCGGCGAGCCGTCGAAGCCGGACAGGTTCGCGAGCACCACCGCGGGCCGATTGCCCGACGACGAGTTGAGCGCGCGCGCCACCTTCTTCGAGGAGAGCGGGAAGAGCGTGCCGCCGGACCAGCTCTCGGGGCCGTCGGAGGGCACGTAGCCCAGGCGCGGCTGAGGCCGCGACTCGATGCCGACCAGGCAGACCGGCCAGCCGCCCAGGTGCGTGTCCCAGATGACCGCCGACTCGCCGTCGCGCAGGCCGTTCCAGCGCTCGAGCTCGGAGGCGTCGGCGTCGGCCACGGCGCGCATGAGGGCGCGCACCGCGAAGGGCTTCTTGCGGCCGGGGTTCTTGGCGTCGCTCCAGAGCTCGCCGATGGTGCCGAAGCCGTCGTTTTCCAGGTAGCGCGCGGCGCACACGTCGCGCTCCACCGGGTCGGAGCTGGGCCGGCGCCGCGGGTGGCGCTCGCCGGGGGCCAGGTAGGTGTGCTCGTAGTGGCGCATCAGGATGCGGCAGGCGTCGTCGAGGTCCCGCGCGTAGTACTGCGCCTGGCCATTGGGCCCCATGATCCGCTCGAGGCCGCCGATGCCCAGGTTGTCGTCGGCGCTGACGCCGCCGGAGTAGTCCAGCGCCCGCTTGCCGGTGAGGAGCATGGTCCCCCGCGGCGTCATGATGAGCACGCCGCGGGTGTGCATGAGCATGGTCGCTTCGGCGTTCCAGTAGCTCTGGGCGCCGACGTTGATGCCGTCGACGACGATGTTGATCTCGCCGCCGTCTTGCGTGAACTCGATGATCCGGCGCAGCACGGCGGCGGTCCAGTCCAGGTTCTCGGTGCCGCTGTCCATGGCGATCCGCGCGCCGGAGGAGACCGGGAACCACTCCAGCGGGACCTTGAGCCGCTCGGCCAGGTCCAGGGCCGCGATGATCCGCTTGCACTCCGGCTCGGCCAGGGCGCCCATCTCGCGGGTGCCGTCGCCGACGACGAGCACCCGCTTCACTCCCTCGCGGTGCTTCTCGGTGAAGCTCTCGACGACGCCGATGACCAGGTTCGCGGAGTTGAGGCCGTAGGGGCGCCCCTTGACGGAGATGAGCGCGTCCTTCTGCCCGTTCTCGCCCAGGTCGAACTCCTCGAACCGCCCCGTCGGGAAGTCCTCGCGGGCCTCGGTGGGGGTGAGCATCCGGACAATCTCGTAGGCGTAGGTGAGGCCGCGCTGTCGGGCGCGGATGAGCTTGAGCGAGTAGTCGTCGAGGACGCGAAGGGGCTCGGCGTGCGGCTCGGCCACGCTCATCTCCAGGCGCGCGCCGTTGCGGTCCATGAAGCGGATGGCCACGTCCTGCGGCACCTGCGCGGCGCTCTCCTGGAGGAGCGCGCGCAGGACGATCTTTTCGAGCCCCAGGTTGATGGCCCAGGGCAAGAGCTGGCGAATGACGTCCAGCACCTCTTCGCGCCGGGCGACGAGCGCCGGGCGGACGAAGACCGTCACCCGGTTCCACGGCAGGCGCTGGCGCGCGTCGCGGCGGGACTGGATGCCGCGGATGGCCTGGAACGCGAGCAGGATGGCGCGTTCAATCTCCGGGAGGGCGACGAGCTTGCCGGCGTCGCGCTGGGGGTGGAGCTGGCGGACCTCGGCGATGGCGAAGAGCCGCTCGTCCTTCTCGTGGCTGCGCGCCACGCCGTGGAACAGGTAGAGGTCCTCGGCGCTCGCCACCCGGCGGATCTTGAAGTCGCGCAGGCGGGACAGCTCGAGGCGCTCGGCGGTGGCCGGGTGCAGGCCGCGCAGGCCCTCCTCCTCGACCCAGGCGCCGTCGCGGGAGACGAAGGTGAAGTAGTTGGTCGAAGGCCCCGGGTGCACCATGGCGAGCGAGATGCGCGAGACCTTGCGCGAGGTCCCCGCGGCCAACAGCTGCGAGGCGAGCCGCGCCGCCTCGGCGCGCTCGTCGGACTCCTGGTCCACCTCGACGAACAGGTCGACGAGCGCCTGCGAGGCCGACGAGAACTGCTCGGCGATGCCGAAGACCGCGGTGAGCTGGGTGCTCACCTCGTCGGCGGCGCAGCAGCTGGCGATGAGCGGCACGAAGCGGCCGCCCTCCACGCAGCGCGCGGTCAGGTGGCCGCGGCCGTCGATGACCACGGGGCAGGGCTCGGAGAAGGACTGGGTCCGGTAAATCCGCCGAGCGAGCACCTCGAGGATGTTGGTGCGCATCAGGGGGTCGCGCTTGGCCAAGAGGAGCTGAGTCAGGTGGCCTGCCAGCGCGAAGGGGCTCGCCACCAGGTCGGCCATGAGCGCGGCGCGCAGGTCGCTCTCGGGCTCGGCGCTGAGCCGCACCAGGGCGGCGTCCACCCGGCGCATCACCTCGCTGCGGCGCTCCTCCAGTGCGCGCCCCTCGAAGATAACGTAGCGCAGCTGCTGGGCCAGGTCGCAGACCTTGGGCGAGGGCTCCACGGTGACGGCGATGAGGCAATCGAGCAGCTCGCGCACCCGCGGCGTCTGCGCCGCCTCGCGCCAGCCCGGCCGCTGCAGGGAGGTCTGCAGGAGCAGGGTGAGCACCTTGTCCTTGCGCAAGAGCTGCTGGTGCGACCGGAAGAGCCAGATGAGCGCGTCGCGCAGGCGGTCCGGGGTCTGGAGCGTGGCCCCGTAGCGGGCGAGCGCGGCCTTGAGGGACTTGAGGAAGTCCTCGGGCAGGCCGCGACCTTCGGCGCTGTACTCGCGCAGGAAGATGTGCAGCGAGGAGGCGTGGGAGAGCTGGGAGTCCAAGCGGGCGGAGCGCTTGGCGAAGAGCGACTCGACGTCCAGGTAGAGGGCGAAGAGCTCCTGGAAGAGCTTGAGGCCCTCGGCCTCGGGGGCGCCCGGCTCTGCCGAGGGGAGCAGCGCGTCGGGGAAGCCCTTGTTGAAGTCCGCGAAGAGCTCGGTGACCCGCTCGTCGGAGATGTCGAAGCCGAGCAGCAGGCGGCGCAGCTCGTCGAAGGCGGCGCGGGCCGCGCTCAGCGCGTCGGTCGGGGGCGCGTGGACGCCGTTGAAGCTCAGGCGCGCCGCCGCGCCCGCGCCGGACTCCTGGTGGGCGAGCGGCTCGAGCACGAGCAAGGGGTCGCCGGCGCCGACCTGGACGCTTTGGGCGACGAAGAGCTGCCGCACCCGGCCGTCGAACGGCGCGACGACCGGCATCTCCATCTTCATGGCCTCCAGCGAGAGGAGGCGCTCGCCGGCCTTCACCTGGGCGCCGGGCTGAGCGTGCAGCGCGAGCACCAGGCCGGGCGCCGGGGCGCGGAGCACGCCGCCCGGGTCGCGGGAGATGCGGTAGGAAGCGCCGTCCACCTCCACCAGGAAGTCGAGGCCGTTGGCGACGCAGACCACGCGGTGGCGCTGCGGTCCCTCCTGCGAGTCGTAGCAGAGCTTGCGCTCGAAGCGGCCGTCCGTCTCGACGCGGAGGTCGCGGCGGACGCCGTCCACCTCGATGCGGAAGCTGCCCGGCTCCAGCGTGGCCACCCGGAACTCGTAGGCGACGCCGCCGAAGCGCAGCTCGATGGGCCTGCGCGCCTGAGCGCTGAGCATGGGCCGGCCGCGGGCCGCGGAGGCGAAGAAGTTGAGCTCCTCCTCGTTCAGCTGCCGCTCGTGCAGCTCGATGGCCGCGGCCAGCATGGCCAGCGTCGCGCCGCGCCCCGGAGGCTCGGCGAAACCCTTTTGCATCAGGCGGTCGATCCAGCCGGTGTCGATCTTGGAAGAAGCGAAGTCCGGGTGCTTGAGCAGGCGCAACAGAAACGCCCGGTTCGTCGTGCCGCCCTCGACCACGACCAGGGTCTCGTTCAGGGCGCGGATCGAGCCGGGCCCGCGCCTCCTCGCGCGTGGCGCCGTGGGCGATGACTTTGGCGATCATCGAGTCGAACTCGACGGGGATTTGCTCGCCCTCGCGGATGCCGGTATCGGTGCGCAGCCCGGGGCCGAGCGCGGGGCGCAGGCCCGCGACCTTCCCGGGCGCCGGCGCAAAGCTGCGGTCAGGGTCCTCGGCGCAGAGCCGGACCTCGATGGCGCAGCCGCGCGTTCCCGGCGGCTCGCCGGAAAGCTTCTCGCCGCGGGCGATGGCGATCTGCGCGCGGACCAGGTCGAGCCCGGTGGTGGCCTCGGTGACCGGGTGCTCCACCTGGAGGCGGGTGTTCATCTCCATGAAGAAGAGCTTGTCGCTCACCGGCTCGTAGAGGAACTCGGCCGTCCCGGCGTTCACGTAGCCCGCCGCCTTGGCCAGGCGCACCGCGGCCTCGCGCAGGCTCTGCTCGCGCTCGGGGCTCAGCACGGGCGCGGGGGCCTCCTCGATGACCTTCTGATTCGAGCGCTGGGCGCTGCAGTCGCGGGCGCCCACCGCCCAGGTGGTGCCGTGGGAGTCGGCCAGCACCTGCACCTCGACGTGGCGGGCCGCGCCCACCTTGGACTCGAGGAAGACGGTGCCGTCGCCGAAGGCCTTGCGCGCCTCGGCGGCCGCGGAGGTGAAGGCCTCGGCGAGCTGCTTCTCCTCATAGACGAAGCGGATGCCGCGCCCTCCGCCGCCGGCGGTGGCCTTGACGAGCAGCGGGTAACCGAGCTTCGCCGCGCAGGTGCGCGCCTCGTCGAGGGTCGCGACCGGTCCGCCGCTCCACGGCGCCACCGGCACGCCCGCCGACTCGGCGAGGAGCTTGGAGCCAATCTTGTCGCCCAGCTTGCGCATGGCCTCGGGCGGCGGCCCGATGAAGGCGATGCCCAGCTCCTGGCACAGCTCGGCGAACTCGGCGTGCTCGGCCACGAAGCCCCAGCCGACCCAGGCCGCCTCGGCCCGCGTCTGGACCAGTGCCTCGCGCAGGCGGGCGTAGTCCAGGTAGCGGCTCTTGCGGCGCGGCTTGCCCGCCTCGTCCAGGTCTTTCTCGTCCAGGAACATGGCCGGCCCGAGGCAGAACGAGGCGTCGGCCTCGCGGACGTAGAGGGCGTCGCGGTCGGGCTCGGTGTAGAGCGCGATGGCCTTGAGCGCGTCGCTCCTCTGGGCGTTCCACTCTCGCACCGCCCGGAGCAGGCGCATGGCCGGCTCTCCGCGGTTGACGACGGCGATTCGCTCGAAGTGGCGCAGCGTGTCGGTCATGACGGCCTTTCCAAAGTGCGCCTGCCGCGCTAGCGGGCGGCGGCTCGGAGTGAATTGGCTTGCACCGGCGGGCACAGGGGGCAGAAGCCCCGCAGCTCGCCGCTCGGCTCCTTCGCCCGCGTGGCGAGCAGGAGCGCGGCGATGTGCGCGCCCTCGTCGCGCACGTAGGCGACCGCGGGCGCGCGGCGCGGCAGCTTCACGGACGCGGCGGACCAGCCGGGGGCCGCCGCCGCGCGCGGAACCACCTCCACCGTGCGGGTGTCGATGGTCAGCCCCTGGCGGGTCGCCTTGAGGGCGGCTTCCTTGAGGCACCAATCTCGGTCTCGACGCGGACGGCCGCCGGCCCCTTGCACAGCCGCTGCTCGGACTCGGTGAAGTAGTCCTGAGCAAAGCCCTTCGGCCGCGGCTCGCACAGCTCCAGGTCGGCTCCCAGCAGCGCGCCCTGGGGCTCGGCCAGCGCGCAGAGCGACAGCCCCGCGCGATGGCTGATGCTCAGGGTGATGGGCAGCCGCCCGCGCCCGGCGACCAGCGCGAACGGCGAGCCGTCCTCCTCGGCGGCGATGGTGAGTCGGTCCGACGGCACGTCCTCGCCGCGCCGGGCGAGCCACGCCCGGCACAGCGCCTTGGCCGCGAACCGGCCCAAAAGCCAGTCGCGCCGCCGCTGCGGGAACTTCAGCCGCGCGAGGAAGGTCCGCTCCGGGCCTGAGAGCAGGCCCGGCGGCGCCTCCGCCAAGGGAAGCGCCGGGTGCTCGGCGGCGCTGCGCAGGTCCCAGAACATGTTAGGTGCCGTTCCCGGTGAAGGCGTCGCGCAGCGGGGCGACCAGCTCGCCCGGGATCGCCGTGGGCAGGGCCGAGGTGCGGTAGCCGTCGAGCTCCAGGTAGACCCGGCCCTCGGCGTCCACCACCCGCGCGGCGAAGGAGAGCGACCCGTTCTCGCCGGTGGGGCGGACCTCGGCGGTGAGGGCCTGGTCCTCCGAGGGCGGCGCGTAGGACACCAGGCGGTCGATGGAGGACGGCAGCGCCATCCGGCCGGTCTTGCCTATCTCGTAGACGCCGGCGGTCTGGAGGCAGAGCTCGATGAGCCGCGGCGAGACGAGCGTCGAGTCCTTCTCGCGCAGGGCGGGAGGCAGGTCCTTGCGGAACTGGCTGCGGGCGCCCTCGCCCGTCACCTCCACCTGATCCAGGACCTGGTACGACGGCCCGTGGAAGTAGATGCGGTAGATGTCGGCGGTCTTCACCTCGCGCGGGTTGCCGCCGTTGAGCTGGCTCCCCGGCTCCGTCTGGCGCGGCGAGGCCGGCTCGTCGGAGAGGCGCACCGTGCCGGAGAAGTGTCGGACCTCCACCTCGCCGGCCGGGCTCGGGCGCATGGAGCTCAACGTCACGTCGGCGGCGATGGCCTTCTCGCCGGCGCGGCGCACCAGCGCGCGCAGCGTGGCGGGCCGGGCCTCCTGGCGGTGGAACTTCATGGGCGCCTCGAAACGCACGTCCGTGAAGCCCGACACCCGGTGGCCCGGGGCGAGCAGCCGCGCGGCCTCGGCGAACCCCTCGAGCCCCATGACGCCCGGGAGCACCGGGACGCCGTCGATGGCGTGGTCGCGCAGGAACGGCTCCACGGCCGGGTCGAGCGCGGTCTCGACCACGAGGCCCTCGTAGAGGTCGAGCTTGAGCACCTTGCCCACCATGGGCTGGGGCCGCTCGCTGTGCCACCTTGCGACGAGCGAGAGGTCCAGGCCGCCCTCGGGGTCCTTGGGCGCGAGGAGCATTCCCAGGTTGCCGGCGACGACGACCTCGCCGGCCCGGCCAGAGGCGAGCTCCTCGCGGACCACCGGCACGCCCGCCTCCAAGGGGAGCATGTCGATGCCCGCGCGGCGCATCATCTCGGGGACGCTGCCGCGGGTGGCCATGCCGGCGCCGGCCCAGGCGGTCCAGTCGAGCGCCAGCGCGCGGGTCTTGGGGAAGGTCCGCGGCAGCGCCAGCGTGAGCTTCGCGACGAAGTCGTTGGCCGCACTGTAGTCGGTCTGGCCCGCGTTGCCGAAGCGGCCCGCTACCGAGGTGAACGAGACCACCGCGCCCAAGGGCATCTCGCGCGCGGCGCGCAGCAGGTTCAGGAGGCCCAGCGCCTTGATGTCGAAGATGGCGTCGAACTCCTCGGCGCCCTTGTCGGCGAGCATGCGGCTCTTCTCGAGCCCGGCGCCGTGGACGAGGACGTCGATGCGGCCGTGCGCGGCTTTGATCTCCTCGACGAAGGCGGTCACCGCGGCCGGGTCGCGCACGTCCAGGGCGCGGTACTGGACCTTGGCGCCCAAAGCCTCGAGGGAGCGGACGGCGTCCAGGCGGGCCAGGTCGCGTTCCAGGCCTGCGAGGACCTTCTCCACTGCGGCGGGCGTGGCGCGCTCGCCTTGGGCCTTGAGGCGCTCGAAGATCTCGCGCTGCAAGGCCGCCCTGTCGTCGCGCAGCTTGGCGAGGTCGGGGCTCGCCGCGTCCGGAAGCGGGGCGGTGCCCGCGAGCCAGAACGCGCCGCCCTTCGCCGCCGCGGCCAGGTCGCGCAGGATGGCGGAGGTGATGCCGCCGGCGGCGCCGGTGACGGCGAACACGGTCTCAGGGGTGAGCTCGAGGCCCGCGACGGGCGCGCCCGCCTCGGCGGTGGTGAAGGCGATGGCGTGGCGGGCGCCGAAGGCGTGGCCGACCTCCACGGCGCCGGGGTCGCGCAGGGCCTCGGCGATGAGCGCCTCGGCGACGGCGCCGGCCTTCGCGGACGCGGCGAAGTCGACTGCCTTGACCAGGGCCTCCGGGTTCTCGCGGGCGAAGGCCTTGACGAAGCCCGTGACCGCGCCGCCCGCCGGCGCGGTGGCCGGCTCCTCGCCGAAGCCGTGCAGGCCGTTCAAGCGGGTGCCGGCGACGAGGAAGCTTTCGCGGTGGCCGAGGCCGGGCAGCAGCGCGCGCGCGGCCGCGTAGAGGCGGCGGACGCGGGCGTCGAAGACTTCGCGCGCCACCGAAGGCTCGGCCGAGACCAGGTCCGGCTCGGCGTCGAGGGCGGCCAGGTGGAAGAGGCCGGCGATGGGCCCTTCGGCGAGGAGCGCGGTGAGCTGCGCGTCGACCGGGCCGTCGGAGAGGATCAGCGCCTGCACGCCGCGCTTCTTGAGCCGCTTCTTGAGCTCGCCCGCGACGCCCTTGGCGTCGGGGATGACCGCGACGCGCGCGCCGGACTCGAGGCGAACGCCGGTCTCCTTGCAGAGGTCGAGCTCGGGGCGCAGGGCCGGCGCCGGGATGCGGCGGACGACCTTCACCGGCGCCGTGGCCGCGGCCTCGGACTTGGCCTCGGAGGCGGGAGCCGCGCTCCCCTCGCGCTGGAGCTCGCGGACGAGCTCGATGATGCGCGCGAGCGTCGGGTACTCGCGCAGCTTCAAGCTCTCGCGGCGCGGGAGGCTGAAGCTGGTGCGCAGCTCGGCGAAGACCTCGGCCTGCTTCACCGTGTCGATGCCCAGGTCGGCCTCGAGGTCCAGGTCCATGGCGAGCATCTCGCGCGGGTAGCCGGTCTTGGCGGCCACCAGGTCGAGGACGCGCTCGGTGACCGGGTCGGCGCCGGCGGGAGCCGCCGCTGCCGGCGCGGGCGCGGGAGCTGGCGCAGGCGAAGCGGCGACCGCAACCTGCGGCGCGGCGCCGAGCTCGGGCTTGAGCTCGCGCACGAGGCCGATGATGTGCTTGAGCGTGGGGTACTCGCGCAGCTTCAAGTCCTCGCGGCGGGGGAGCTCGAAAGTGGTGCGCAGCTCGGCGAAGACCTCGGCCTGCTTCACCGTGTCGATGCCCAGGTCGGCCTCCAGGTCCAAGTCGAGCGCGAGCATCTCGCGCGGGTAGCCGGTCTTCTGGGCGACGAGCTCCAGGACCTTCTCCTCGACGGGGTCGATGCCTGTGGCCGGCGCCGCCATGGCTGGAGCCGGGGCAGCGGCGCTGACGGTCGCCGCCGGGGCAGGCGCGGCCGCCGCGGCCAGGGGCGCGGGGCCGAGGTCGGGCTTGAGCTCGCGGACGAGCTCGATGATGCGCTTCAAGGTCGGGTACTCGCGCAGCTTCAAGTCCTCGCGGCGGGGGAGCTCGAAGGTGGTGCGCAGCTCGGCGAAGACCTCGGCTTGCTTCACCGTGTCGATGCCGAGGTCGGCCTCCAGGTCCAGGTCGAGCGCGAGCATCTCGCGGGGGTAGCCGGTCTTCTGGGCGACGAGCTCCAGAACCTTTTCGGCGACGGGGTCGACCGCGGCCGAGGCGACCGCGGCGGGCGCGATTGCGATGGGAGCTGGCGCCGGGGCGAGCGCGGGCGCCGCAGCCGCCGGCGCGGGGCCGAGGTCGGGCTTGAGCTCGCGGACGAGCTCGATGATGCGCTTGAGCGTCGGGTACTCGCGCAATTTGAGATCTTCGCGGCGCGGGAGCTCGAAGGTGGTTCGCAGCTCGGCGAAGACCTCGGCCTGCTTCACGGTGTCGATGCCGAGGTCGGCTTCGAGGTCCAAATCGAGCGCGAGCATGTCGCGGGGGTAGCCCGTCTTCTGGGAGACGAGCTCCAGGACCTTCTCGGCGACGGGGTCGACCGCGGCGACAGAAGCCGCCGCGGGAGCGGAGGGCTCAGGCGCGGCCGCAGCCGCCGGGGCGGGGCCGAGGTCGGGCTTGAGCTCGCGGACGAGCTCGATGATGCGCTTGAGCGTCGGGTACTCGCGCAGTTTGAGATCTTCGCGGCGCGGGAGCTCGAAGGTGGTGCGCAGCTCGGCGAAGACCTCGGCCTGCTTGACCGTGTCGATGCCGAGGTCGGCCTCGAGGTCGAGGTCCATGGCGAGCATGTCGCGCGGATAGCCGGTCTTCTGGGAGACGAGCTCCAGGACCTTTTCGGCGACCGGATCGGCGCCCGCGGCGGCGAGGCTTGCGGCCTTCGCTGCCGGAGCCTTCTTCGCCTCGGAGGGTCGCGAGGGCGCGCCGACGGCGGCCGCCACCTGCGCGCTCACCGTCCCGGACTCGACTTCGGCGCGCAGCTTGGGCGCCTCGCCGAACTGCCAGGTGGATTTCGCCGCCGGCATCGGAGGCGGGCCGTCGTCCGCGACCTTGAGCGCGTTGTTCTCGACGAAGGTCTTGGCGCCGGGGCGGCCGGACTGCGCCTCGAGCCAGCGCTGGTAGGCGGCGGCGTCGGCGAGCTTGGGCCCGCGGATCTTTTGGAAGAGGCTGATGACGATTTGCGAGCCGAAGCCCGCGGCCAGGCGCAGCGCGAAGCGGGCGGGGAAATGGCCGCCCTGGGAGAGCCGCAGGTCGCCGAGCTCCGGGTCGGGCTCCTTCAGATTGGCCACCGGCGGGACCCTGCCGGTCTCGAGGATCTTGATGGCCACCGACTCCTCGACGCCTGCGCCCATGGCGTGGCCGGTGAAACCCTTGGTGTTGGCGATGGTCAGCCTGGAAGCCGCCGGCCCGAAGGCGCGGCGCAGCGATTGGATCTCCGCGGAGGCGCTGCCGCCGCGCGCCGGGGTGTAGGTCTCGTGCGAGACGAAGACGCCCTGAGAGGCGATCTCCTCGCGGTTCAGCGAGCGCTCCGCCTCGACGCGCGAGACCAGGCGCTCCATGACCTGGGAGATGTGCTCGACGTCGAGCCGCGAGCCGTGGAAGGCGCTGTTGGCCGTCTCGATGGCGACGACCTCTGCGATTCCGCGCATGCCGCGCTCGCGCACCGCCTCTTCGGCCTCGAGGACCAGGCCGTTGGCGCCCATGCCCATGATGAGCCCGTGGCGCCGGCGGTCGAAGGGCAGGGCGGCCTTGGCCACGTCGGCCTCGGTGCTCGCCGCGCCGCTGGCGAGGAAGCCGGTGCCGGTCCACTCGATCATCTCGCGGCTGGTCACGTCGTCGGCGGAGACCACCACCACGCGGCGGCAGCGGCCCGTCCGGATCCAGTCCTCGGCGACGCCCACCGCCTGCGCTGCCGAGGCGCACGCGGCGTTGACCTGCGTGTTCGGGCCGCGCGCGCCGAGGATCTCGGCGAGCTGCGAGTGGCCCATGGAGAGGATGTTGAACAGGAACTTGCGGTTGAACTGGTAGCGCGGCTCGCGCTCCATCTCGGACTTGAGCGCGGCGATCTTCTCCTCGACCGCCTGACCGGCGCCGTTCTGGAGCTCCTGCTTGAGCGTCTCGAGCAGGGCGAGCTCGTCCCTTCGCCCCTTGTCCTCGTAGTAGCGCCTCGCCTCGCCAATGAAGGAGTTCATGCCCGGGAAGGCGGAGGCGAACACCACGCCGGTCTCATCGGCGAACGACTCTGGCAGGACCCAGCGGTCCGGCAACCAGGTCCCGCGGCTCGTGGCCCGGTAGCGGCGCACCAGCGGGATGCCAGCGTCGCGCAGGGCGAGGATGGCTGCCGCGACGCCGAGCTTGGTGGTGATGTCGAAGGCCTCGGCGCGCTCCTTCTCGACGCCGAACTCCTCGACCAGGTCGAACTGCCCGCGCTGGCCGGCGAGCTTGAGCACGTCCTTCGGGTCGTCGATGGCCACGAAGTGGGCGGCGCCGTCGCTGCCCTTGTGGAGGCGAACGACATTCTTGTCGACCATCCGGCCCCATGCCTCGCGATCGATGGAGTCGATGAGGGTCTCGCCGCGGAGCATCGCCTCGAAGTTGTCTTCGGCGAAGACGCGGCGGTTGCGGCCGGGGAGGCCTACCGAGGCGCCGCTGATCACCACCGAGCCCTTGAGGGGCGCAGCAGGAACCGGGCTCGGGTGCGTTGACGTTGACGTTGGCGTTGACGTTGACGTTGACGTTGACGTTGACGGCGACGGCGACGGCGACGGCGACGAGACGGCAGCCGACGAGACGGCAGCCGACGAGACGGCCGGGGGCGGGACGGCCGGCGCCGCCGCCAGCGGGGCCGGCTGGGCTGTGGCGCCGCGGTAGGCCTGAACGCCGACCTGGATCAGGTTTGCGATGGCCATGCCGAGCGCGGCGAAGTCGCCGCCGGCGGTCGCGGCTCCGGCCGCGGCGACGGTCTGCGAGAGGGCGAGCGCGGGGGCAGGGGCGCCGGCTTGCGCGGGGGCGGGCGCCGCGGCCTGGACGGCAGGGGGCGCGGGAACGGCAGCGGGCGTCGGCGCGCGCAGCTCGACCGCAACAGCGGCTTCCGTCGGTCTGCCGAGGCCTGCGGCGTAGAGGCCGCTGAGCGCCTCGTGGAAGGACTCGACCTCGCCCTTGCGCGGCTGGTTGGTGAAGAGCGTCACGGCCTTGTTGCCGAGCACGTCTTCAACGAACGAGGCGAGCACCTTGCGCGGGCCCACCTCGACGAAGATGCGGGCGCCCTGGGCGTAGAGCGACTCGATGCCCTTCACGAACTGAACGGGCGAGGCGATTTGCCGGCCGAGCAGGTCCTTCATCTTCTCCAGCGCGCCGGGGCCGGTCGGGTACGGCTCGCCGGTGACGTTGCTGATGAGCGGCACCTTGGGCGAGGAGAACGGCATCGAGTCGAGCAGCCGGCGCAGCGGCGACGAGGCCGCCGCGACGATCTCCGTGTGGAAGGCGTGCGAGACGGGGATGGGCACCGCTCGGATGCCCAGCTTCTCGAACTGGGCGACCGCCGCCTGCACCGCGCCGGTGGCGCCGCCGATGACGGTCTGGTTGCGGCTGTTCACGTTGGCCGCGACGACGTAGCCCTGGATGCCGGCGAGGACCTTCTGAACAATCTCGCCGGGGGCGAAGATGGAGGCCATCTTGCCGTTGTCGGCGATGCTGACGTTCGCCATCTCCCGCGCGCGCCCCGAGACGGCGTGGATGGCGTCGGAGAGCGGCAGCGCCTCGGCCGCGACCAGCGCCGCGTACTCGCCCAGGCTGTGACCCATGGCGAAGTCGGGGCCGAAGCCGCGGGCCTGGAGGGCGCGCAGCACGGCGATGTCCGCCGCGAGCATGGCCGGCTGGCAGACGCGGGTCTCGCGCAGCTCGAGGTCGGCCTTCTCCGGCTCGCCGGCGGCATAGATGTAATCGTTCAGGCGGCGCGGCAGCTCGTTGGCCATGGCCGCGTCGGCCTCGTCGAAGGTGGCGCGCACCTCCGGGAGCCGCTGGCGCAGCTCCTTGAGCATGCCCAGGTATTGCGAGCCTTGGCCCGGGAAGAGGAAGGCCGTCTTCTGGGCTGGGCCGCTCCCGCGGAAGATGCCGCGGGCGCGGAGCGCCTTCCACACGGGCGGCAGGTCCTTCTCGAGCGCGGCCAGCGCGTCCTTGCCGCGCTGCTCGAGCTCGGCGGGGTTGCCGTAGTCGAACGCGACGCGCTCGGGCGCGGCGAGGTCCTGGGCGCGGACCTGCGGCGCGGCGCCGGACTTGGCGAGCTCGATGGCGGCGGCGAGCCGCTGCTTGAGCTCGGCGGCATGGGCGCCGCCGGCGACCAGGTTGAAGCGGCCGGTCGACGCGGCCGACGCGGGCGCGCTCGCGTAGGAGGACTGCGCTCGCGGGGCGGCGACGGCGCCGCTCTCCAGGGAGCCGCTCTGCACCTGCACCTTGCGGGAGAGCAGGCCCGGCACGTGCTCCTCGAGCACCACGTGGAAGTTCGTTCCGCCGAAGCCGAAGGAGGAGACTGCGGCGCGGCGCAGGCCGCCCGCCGGCCGCTCCCAGGGCTGGGCGCGGTCGACCAGGAAGAAGGGCAACTTATCGAAGGGAATGGCCGCATTCGGCTCGCGGACGTTGATGGTGGGCGGCAGGACCTTGTGGTGGAGGGCGAGGGCGGCCTTGAGCAGGCCGGCGGCGCCGGCGCCGCTCTTCAAGTGGCCGATCTGCGATTTCACCGAACCCAGGCCGATGCTGCGCTGGGGCAGGTTCAAGTTGCCGAAGGCGTTGGCGAGCGTCTCGACCTCGGCCACGTCGCCGACGCGGGTGGAGGTGCCGTGCGCCTCGATGAGGCCCAGGGTGGCCGGGGAGAACCCGGCGATCTGGTAGGCGCGCTTGA
This sequence comes from uncultured delta proteobacterium, assembly GCA_963772225.1. GTDB lineage: Bacteria > Myxococcota > Myxococcia > Myxococcales > UBA5297 > CAVYWD01. The sequence continues at coordinate 65,977 of CAVYWD010000006.1, forward strand.
GCGCCAAGAGCTGGCCGGAGGGGTTGGGCGCGGTGATGCCCTTGCCTTTGCCGTCGCTCGCCGCGCCGACCGAGCGGATGACGGCGTAGATCTTCTGGCCGGCCTTCTCGGCGTCTGCCAGGCGGCGCAGGACGAAGAGCGCGCCGCCCTCGCCCATGACGAAGCCGTTGGCCCCGGCGTCGAAGGGGCGGCTGCCGTCCTTGGAGAGCGCGCCGATCTTGGCGAACTTCACGAAGGTGGACGGCGCCATGGTCCGGTCCACGCCGCCGGTGACGACCGCGTCGACTCGCTTCTCGGCCAGAGCCGCGAGCGCGGCGTCCAGCGCGGCGAGCGAGCTGGCGCAGGCGGCGTCGGCGGTGAAGTTCATGCCCCGGAGGTCCAGGGAGTTGGTGATGCGGCCGGCGATGACGTTGCCCAGCTCGCCCGGCATGCTGTCCTCGGTGATGGGGGGCAGCCGGGTGCGGATTTTGGCGAGCATGCCCGCGGCAAGCGCGCGGCGCGTCGCCTCGGGCAGCAGGGCGAACTCGGGGACCTCCTCGAGGGCGTGGACCACTTCGGGAGTCATGACCCGCATGCTGGTGCGCTCGTGGAGCTCGCCGCCGAGCGCGTTGCCGAGGATCACGCCGATGCGCTCGGGGTCCATTCCGCTGTCCGGGTGGCCGGCGTCCTGGAGCGCCGCGCGGGCGAGGACGAGCGCCCACTGCTGGGCCACGTCCATGGCGGCGGCGACGCGGGGCGGGATGCGGAAGCGGGCGCTGTCGAAGGCGAAGCCGTGCACGAACGCGCCAATCTTGCAGTAGGTCTTGTCCACCGCCGCCGGGTCGGGGTCGTAGTAGTCCTTGGGTTCCCAACGGTCGAGCGGGACCTCTCGGATGCTGTCCTTCCCGGACAGGACGTTGCGCCAGAACGCCTCGTTGTCCGGCGCGTCGGGCATGATCGACGCGATGCCCACGATGGCTGCCGCGCAATCGGCCGACTCGAGTCCAAGGTCTTCGCTTCGCATTGACGGTCTCTCCGTAAGGGCGGTCCGCCTCGAGCGGGCCTTGAAGCTTCGTTCGGCAACGTCGAACCCCTCAGCGAGGGTGCGGGTCTTAGGCGCCGGGCTTTCCGGACGGCGCCCTCGCTGGGGGGTTGGGTCTTCTAGTCGATCCCGAGCTAGCTGGCCAATCGGCCTTCAGTGGACTCGCGCCCGGTCAGCTCCGCGGCAACCTCGTCCAGGTCCGACAGGAGGCCAGCCTGGGCCTCGTGGATCTGCGGGAGCTTGAGCCCGCGCTCCATCGAGGCGAGGTCGTCCTTCAGGTTGCAGCCGCGCAGCCACTTGATGGCCTCGTTCGCGACGTTCGCCGCGCTGTCCCGGGCGTAGATGCGCGCCATGGCCTTGCGCACCGGCGGGCTGAACCGGGCGTCGCCGCCGTCGACCACGGCTTTGGCGTAGACTCCAGCGGTCTCGGCTTGCATGGCGAGCTCGCCCAGGCGGAAGAGGACGTGCTGGTGGCGGGTGAGCCGCGCCGCCCGGGCGCGCTCGAAGAGCTCGCGCAGCGACTGGACGGCGAGGGCGGCGGCGCCGGCGCCCACCGAAGGGTCGCGGCGGTGGAGCTCGATGAGCTCTTCGGCCATCTTGCCGTAGTAGGCGCCCTGCGACTGCAGGTGGCTTCGCCAGCGATCGCGGCCGATGGTCCACTGCATGATTTCGCTCGTGCCCTCGTAGATGGTGGTGATTCGCACGTCCCGGCGGATCTTCTCGACCTCGTATTCGCGGACGTAGCCGTAGCCGCCGTGGGCTTGAATGGCGGCGTCGGCCGCAGCATTCCCGGCTTCGGTGGCACAAAGTTTGGAGATGGCGCCCTCGGTCTGCAACTCCTGCTCTCCGGAGTCCAGCCTGTCGGCGACGTGCTCGATATAGGCGCGCGCCGCGCCGAGGCGGACCGCGTGCGGGACGAGCAGCTTGTGGGTATAGGCCTGCTTGGCCGCGAGCGCGCTGCCGGCAGCGACGCGCTCCTTCGAATAGGCCACCGCGCGCTCCAGAGCGGCCTCTCCGCCGCCCAGGCCGAAGGCCGCGACCATGAGGCGCGTGTAGCCGAACACCGACTGCGCCTGCGCGAGCCCCTTGCCCTCGACGCCGCCGACGACGTTCTCGGCCGGGACCTCGACGTCCTCGAGCGCGAGCGACGAGGTGTTGGAGATGCGAATGCCGTGCTTGTCCTCGGGCTTTCCGGCGGAGAGTCCCTTGGTGCCCTTCTCCACGATGAAGAAGGTGGGGCCGGCTTCGGTGGAGGCGAGGATGGTGTAGAAATCGGCGTGGGAGCCATTGGTGATGAACTGCTTGCTGCCGTTGATTCGGTAGAAGGCCTTCCCGTCGCGCTCGAATCGGACCGCCTTGCTCTTGAGCGCGCCCAGGTCGCTGCCCACCGAGGGCTCGGTGACGCCGTAGGCCACCAGGAGCGACTCGCTGGCGACGCGGCTCATCCACTGGCGCTTCTGCTCCGGCGTGCCGCCGACGACGATGGGGTCGAGGCCCAGCGAGACCGCCAGGAATGCGGTCGCGAGCCCCAGGTCGATGCGGGCCATCGCCTCGCTGATGCGATAGACCTCGTAGGCCCCGCCGCCCACGCCGCCGAACTCCTCCGGGATGTAGATGAGGTGGAGGCCGATCTCGGACATCAGCTGATGGATGACCTCCTTCGGAAACTCCTCGGTCACGTCCGCTTTCAGGCGCCAGCTCAGCGGCACGGCGCGCGCGGCGAACTGATGGAGGCTTTGGAGCATGGCGTCCAACGCTTCAGGGGCGATGGCACGTTGAGTCATGAATGCCGGACCTCGTGAGAGAGAGAGTGACCCCGGTTTGCGCAAAAAAAGGTGTCGCGCCGCATTAAAGGAACTTCTGTTCGATCACTTCGTTCCAGCCTTCGATCAAATTGATCGACCGGCTGCGTCAGTCAGAGAGCTTCTCGCCGTCGTGCCTCGGAGGGTGTCGCGGTGCGTCGTCCTGCGGAAGGGCGACGGGTCAGGGCCTGGTAACGAAGGAGCGCGCCGCGCATCGTGCACGGGCTGGGCCGTTCTCGGCGGAGGCGGCTCTCTCAGTCCTTCAGGGGAGTTGGTGTGCCTGGGGGTGCGTAGGACGCGCGCCACCTGCGTAACGGCTTGCGCCACGGAAGGGGCGCGCGGAGGGCGGCGAGCGCCCGCCGAACAAAGGTCGTCGAACAGGCCAAGGGCCGAAGGTGACGCCCGGCTTCCGCGCGGGCCTCCATGAGAGAGAACGCCGGGAGCTCGACTCGCGCCAGCTGCGCCGCCCTCGGGGAGCGCGCTTGGGGAGCGCGGCCTGGGACATCTCCGGCCGGCCTGGAGGGAGCTCGTCTGAAGAGCGCCCCCCTTTGCCGCCGCACCTGGCGCCCGCGGCGAGGGCGGGGCCTACCGATAAGAAGGCGGGGCGAGGAGGCTGGGGCGATGCTCTCCGATAGTCCGCATCTGCGGTTCGGAGCCGACTTGTTGCAATTGACGGCGAGTCGCAAATAGGGTGAGGTGGGGCCCGTTCGTGCGATCACTGCCACGGAGGCGAGCTGGTCGATTTGTGCGCTGAAGGTCCCCCAGCTTACAGAGAAAATTGCCGATGTCTCACCCTCGACCCGGCTGGCTTCATGCCGGGTGCGCGCTGCTCAACTGCTTGTCCCAACGCCTACTCTCAGTTCGCCCGAGCCACCACAACCTCGGGCGGCGCTCATACCAGGAGTTAACGATGACCCGATTGAAGACGCAGGTACTTCACCTGGCGTCAGGAGCCGTGGGGCTCTTGGCGCTCCTGTCCGCCGGAGCTGCCCACGCCAGCGAAGCCGACCTCGTCATCCCCGACATGGCGAAGGTCAGCTTCCTCGGCGGGGCCATCACCGGCAAGTCGCTCCTCCTCCTGGGGCTCATCGTCTGCGTCGGCGGCTTGCTGTTCGGACTGGTGCAGTACAGCCAGCTCAAGAACCTGCCGGTCCACAAGTCGATGCGGGAGATCTCCGAGCTCATCTACGAGACCTGCAAGACCTATCTCATTACGCAGGGTAAGTTCATCCTGGTCCTCGAGGCATTCATTGGGGCCATCATGGTGGTTTACTTTGGCTGGCTGCAGCACTACGAGCCGGCCAAGGTCCTGGTCATCCTGGTGTTCAGCCTCGTGGGCATCGCCGGCAGCTACGGCGTGGCCTGGTTCGGCATCCGGATCAACACCTTTGCCAACTCGCGCACCGCGTTCGCCAGCTTGAGGGGCAAGCCCTACCCCACCTACGCCATTCCCCTGCAGGCGGGCATGAGCATCGGCATGCTGCTCATCGCCACCGAGCTCGTGTTGATGCTCGCCATCCTGCTCTTCGTCGACCCGCACTGGGCGGGCCCCTGCTTCATCGGCTTCGCCATCGGCGAATCGCTGGGCGCCTCGGCGCTCCGCATCGCGGGCGGCATCTTCACCAAGATCGCCGACATCGGCTCCGACCTGATGAAGATCGTCTTCAACATCAAAGAGGACGACGCGCGCAACCCGGGCGTCATCGCCGACTGCACCGGCGACAACGCCGGCGACTCGGTCGGCCCCACGGCGGACGGCTTCGAGACCTACGGAGTGACCGGTGTCGCGCTCATCTCCTTCATCCTGCTCGCGGTGCCCAACGAGACGGTGCGGGTCCAGCTTCTCGTCTGGATCTTCGCGATGCGCATCATGATGGTCGTCACCAGCCTCGTTTCCTACGGCATCAACCAGGTCATCGCCCGCGGCCGCTACGCCCAGGCGGACAAGATGGACTTCGAGGCGCCGCTCACGTTCCTGGTGTGGCTCACCTCCATCCTCTCGGTGGGCGTGACCTTCCTGGCGAGCTACCTGCTCATCCCCAACCTCGGCGGCGACACCAGCATGTGGTGGAAGCTCGGGACGATCATCACCTGCGGCACGCTCGCCGGCGCCATCATTCCCGAGGTCGTCAAGGTCTTCACTTCGACCAAGTCCGCGCACGTCCGCGAGGTCGTCACCGCTTCGCGCGAGGGCGGCCCCTCGCTCAACGTCCTCTCCGGCCTCATCGCCGGCAACTTCTCGGCCTACTACATGGGCCTCGTCATCGCCGGCCTGATGGGCGCCGCCTACGGCGTCTCCACGACCATCCCCGCGGTGGCCCAGGTGGGCGCCAGCGGGCTGATGATGGTTCCCGCCATCTTCGCCTTCGGCCTGGTCGCCTTCGGGTTCCTGGGGATGGGCCCGGTGACCATCGCGGTCGACAGCTACGGGCCGGTGACCGACAACGCGCAGTCGGTCTACGAGCTCTCGGTCATCGAGACCCTGCCGGGCATCAAGGAGGACGTGAAGAAGGACTTCGGCTTCGACCTGAACTTCGATAAGGCGAAGTACTTCCTGGAGGAGAACGACGGCGCGGGCAACACCTTCAAGGCCACCGCCAAGCCCGTGCTCATTGGCACCGCGGTCGTGGGCGCGACCACGATGATCTTCTCCATCGTCATGCTGCTCACGCACAACCTGAGGCCTGACCTCCTCCAGAACCTCTCCATCCTCCACCCGCCGTTCCTCCTGGGGCTCGTCATCGGCGGCGCCGTCATCTACTGGTTCACTGGCGCGTCGACGCAGGCGGTTTCCACCGGCGCCTACCGGGCGGTCGAGTTCATCAAGGCGAACATCAAGCTCGAAAGCACCGAGAAGGCCTCCGTCTCCGACTCGAAGAAGGTGGTTGCCATCTGCACGCAGTACGCGCAGAAGGGCATGTTCAACATCTTTCTGACGGTGTTCTTCTCGACCCTCGCGTTCGCCTGCCTCGAGTCCTACCTGTTCATTGGCTACCTGGTGTCCATCGCCCTCTTCGGCCTCTACCAGGCGACCTTCATGGCGAACGCCGGCGGCGCCTGGGACAACGCGAAGAAGGTGGTGGAGGTGGAGCTGCGCGAGAAGGGCACGCCGCTGCACGCGGCCAGCGTGGTCGGCGACACCGTCGGCGACCCGTTCAAGGACACCTCTTCGGTGGCCATGAACCCCATCATCAAGTTCACCACGCTCTTCGGCCTGCTCGCGGTGGAGCTCGCAGAGACCATTCCGACCTCGACGCGGATCATGCTGGCGGTCGTCTTCTTCGCGGTCTCGGTGGTCTTCGTCTACCGGTCCTTCTACGGCATGCGCATCGGCGCGGTGGAGCCGGCGACCGAGGCGAAGGCGGCAGAGCTCAAGAAGGGCGCTGCGTAACGCGATTCACGGGCCTTCCGCCGGCGAGCGCCGGCGGAGGCCCCGCCTCAGCTCAAAGAAGAAGTGCGGGGGCGCGGGCGACGTTCGCGCCCCTCGCGCTTCCAAAGGGGGTCCATGGCACCGTCCGAGCTCGAGGAGAAAGTCCGCGCCGCGCTGGGGCAGCTGAAGGTGTTTCCGCTGCCGACGGCGGTCTTGCTCCCGGGGACGGCCATCGGCCTGCATGTCTTCGAGCCGCGCTACCGCGCACTCACGCGCGACGCGCTCGACGGCGACCGGGTCATCGCCATCCCCATGCTCGCGCCCGGCTGGGAGCCGGAGTACCACGGGCGGCCGCGCTTGAGGCCCGTGGCAGGAGCCGGGGTCATCGAGAAGGATGAGCGAATGGCCGACGGGCGGTACAACCTGCTCGTGCGCGGGGTCTTCCGCGTCCGGATCCTCGGCGAGCACTTCCAGATGCGGCCCTACCGCGAGGTTCAGGCGGAAGTGGCGCAGGAGACACCGCTGGAAGACGCGTTCGCGAGCGACACGCTGCGCCGGCTCCTGTTGCAGGTCTGCCAGGGCCTCCCTCGGGACAGCTCGTCGGCCCTCGCCCGCGAGGCCGCCCGGGCCAAAGACGGGGGGCGGCTCTGCGACGTCACGGCGGCCGCGCTCCTCGAGGAGCCCGCGGCGCTGCAGGCGGTGCTCGAGGGGCTCGACGTGCAGAAGAGGGTGGAGCTGCTCGTCGCGGAGCTCGGGCAGATGTTGCTGAAGCAGGGCGGAAGCGCTCCGAAGCTGCTGTCGTAGGTGGAACCGGTGCTCGAGCCGGAGCTCGCGCCCGCACGGCCTCGATGGCCTTTGCCATTGCCGTCGAAATGCCGAATTCGCGCAATTCCCCAAAGCGAACGAAGCGCAGCTCCGGATAAGGGCTGGCGGCGCGCTTCGACTGCAGACTGCGGTAGATGGCGAGCTTCAGATCGCGGTGCGTCAGAGTGCGCCGCACCTGGGCGATGGGCTCCAACCCCAGGGCGGCGAAGCCGATGCTTTCGAGCGCGGATGCCGGCGCGCCGTCGCCGATTTCGATCGACGGGAGCTCCCAGAGTCCGCCGAACAGCCCTTTCTCGGTGCGCCTTCCGAGGAGAATGGCGCCATTTCGGACCACCGCGGCGCAGGCAAGGTCAAGGCGCTGGCGCTGGGCGCGGACTTTGGGCGCCGGGATTTGCGCTTGCAAGCCGCGGCGCCGGGCCCGGCAACCGGCGCCGATGGGGCATTCCTCGCAGCGGGGGCTCGCGGGGACGCAGACGAGGGCCCCGAGCTCCATCATGGCCTCGTTGAAGTCGCCCGGGCGCGCGGGGTCGAGGAGCGCCTGGGCTTCGCTCCAGAGCGTCTCGGCGACCGAGGCGAGGGGGGCCCTGAGGGCCAAGAGGCGCGCCAGGACCCGGGCGACGTTGCCGTCGACCACGGCCACGGGCTCTCCGAAGGCGATGGAGGCGACCGCCGCGGCGGTGTAGCGCCCGAAGCCGGGAAGCTCGCGCAGGCCGTCGGAGGTGCGGGGCATGCCGCCCTGCGCGATGGCCTGGGCGGCGCGGTGCAGGTTCCGGGCGCGCGAGTAGTAGCCGAGGCCGCTCCACAGCGTGAGCACGTCGGAGAGCGGCGCCTCGGCCAGCGCCTTGGCGTCCGGGAAGCGGGCGAGGAAGCGCTGAAAGTAGGGGATGACCGTCGCCACCTGGGTCTGCTGGAGCATCACCTCCGAGAGCCAGACCGAGTACGGCTCGCGCGCGCGGCGCCACGGGAGGTCGCGGCGGTGCTCGTCGAACCAAAGGAGCAGGCGGGCGCGGAGCGCCGGGGCGTCGGGCGCGCGAAGGGTCACTGCTCGAAGAGCTCGCTCGAGGGTTGCTCGGCGATCTGTGCGGCGGTGAGGCCGAGCGGGAACGAAAGGATCTTCTGGTCCTCGGCGAGCACCTCGGCATCGGGCTTCTGGGCGGCGTAGTGCACCTGCGACGGCTCGCCCTGGACGATGGCCTGTACCAGCGGGGCAGGCTTCTGGGTGACGACCGCCATGCGCAGCTCGCCAGGCTTGACCCAGGTGGCGATGGCCCGGTTCACGTCCTCGAGCTTCAGGGTCTTGAGCGACTGTCGGAAGCCCTCGAGGGCGTGGCTCGTCCCGTAGAAGACGTCGTCCATGGCATAGCCGAGGCGTCGCATGGGGGTCTGTTCCCAGAGGAGCGTGTAGCCCGAGAGGAAGCCGGCCGCGGTCGCGAACTCGTCCTCGGTGATGCCGCTCTGGGCGGCGCGCTCGAGCTCGTAGCGGGCGGCGCGGATAGCGAAGAGCTCGTTTTGGGCGGCGACCGGCCGCAGCCAGACGGTGAAGTCCTGCTGGCGGCGGGCGATGTTGAGGCGCGCGAAGGTGCTGCCGTCCTCCTGAGAGAAGTGCTCGGGGTAGGCGTAGTCGCCATAGTTGAGGCCGCGCTTGAGGCGCAGCTCGCGCATCAGGCGGCCGTGGAACTGGCGGTGCTCGCCCAGGGCGCTGGCGGCGACCATCATGGGGTAGAAGTCCGGGTCGCCGCGCTTGAGGGCGTAGGGGTAGCCCATGGAGATGGCGGTGGAGTCCGCCTCCTTTTGCACGAGGAGCGCGCGCGGCTCGGCGAGGGCGGGGGCCGGGAGGTCGACCAACGGCGGGCTCTTCTCGGGGAGCGCTGCCAGGCCCTCGGTGAGGAGCTTGGCGGCGCCCTCGTCGGCAGCGCCGCCGATGCCGATGAGCATGCGGTCCCGGGTGAAGACGCGCGCGGCGTGGGCCTTGGCGTCCTCCAGGGACGCGGACTTGAGGCCCTGGACCGTGCCGCCGACGAAGTGGGCGTACGGGTGGTCCCGCCACATCACGAGGTCGAGGGCCGCCTTGCCCAGGCGCTCGTCGTTGGCGGAGCGCAGGCCGCGGGTGATGCCCTGGAGGGCGTCGTCGCGCATGCGGGCGAGCTCGCGCGGGTCCCAGCGCGGGCGGGTGAGCGCGGCCACGAAGAGCGGGAGGTAGCGCTGGAGGTGGTCGACGTGGACGGTGCCCGAAAAGACGGTGAGCTCCTTGTCGGTCGCGACGTCGATGGAGGCCGCCATGGGGAAGAGGGCCTCGAGGAGCTGGGCGCTGGTGAGGTCCTCGGTGCCGCCCTCGGCGAGCATGCGGGCGGTGAGCGCAGTGAGGCCCTCCTTGCCCTTGGGGTCGTCGATGGAGCCGGCCTGGAAGGCGACGCGGACGACGACGAGCGGCGTGCCGGGCGAGGGGACCGAGACGAGGCGGCCTCCGAACTTGGGGGCGCCGACGCTGGCCGCCGGCAGGGGCGCGGCGGTGAGGCGGGGCTGAGGCGCCTGCGCGGCGGCGGGCGGGCTTCGGGCGGGCTTGGAGGCGGCGCAGGCGGCCAGGGCCAGGGCCAGGGTCAGCGCAGTGAGCGTGGCGATTCGGGGGATCACTTCGCGCCTCCTTCCTGGGCCGCCGGGTGCGCCTGAGCGGCGGGCGACGGGCGGTAGTCGGGGAAACCCGCGGGCGGCTTCTCGCCGGGGCCGGTGAGGGCCGCGCGGGTCTCGTTCGATTGGATGAAGTGGGCTTTGGCGAAGGCGACCAAGTCCTTGGCGGTGAGCTTCTCCATGTTGTTGAAGAGGGCGTTGAGCGCTCGAGGGTCGCCCGTGGGGCCAATGGCGAAGACGAGCTGCTGGGCCACGGCGTCGGGGTTGTCGAAGCTCTGGAGCAGGCCGTATTTCTGGTTGCTCTTCACGTCTTCAAAGCGCTTCAAATCGACCTTGCCGGCGCGCAGATCGGCGAACGACTGGTCGAGGGTCTGCATGACCGCCGGAAAGTCCTGGTCGCTCTTGAGCGAGGCGTAGGCGCCGAAGAGGTTTGGGTCGCGGTGGTCGGAGTAGAGCGGGGAGAGGGCCGTGACGAGCTGGCGCTCGAGGACGAGCTCGCGGAAGGCCGGCGAGGTGGGGCCGAACAGGTACGGGCCGAGCACGTTCTGCAGGGCGCTGTCGACCGTGGCGGAGCGCGCGGCCGGGGTGTGGAAGACGACGGTGTAGCGCGGCTGGACGGGGTTGTTCCAGGGGACGTGGATGGACTTGAGCGCCGCCTGCCGCGGCTCGGCCGGGATGGCGAGGGTCGCGGCGCGGCTGTGCCAGGAGCCGTACGCCTTTTCGATGAGGTCCAGGGTGCGCGGGCGGTCGAAGTCGCCCACCACGATGAGCGTGGTGTTGTCGGGGGTGTACCAGCGCCGGAAGAACTCGAGGCTGTAGGGGTACATCGAGGGCATGGCCTCGATGTCCTCTTTGAAGCCCATGGTCGTGTGCTTGTACGGGTGGATGGCGAAGGCGGTGTCCACCAACGCTTCCTCGAGCTTCTCGCCGGGGTCGGAGAAGTTCTTGTTGTATTCGCCCAGGACGGCCTTGGCCTCGGTTCGGAAGTCGTCCTCGCTGTACTTGAGGTTCTGGAAGCGGTCGGACTCGAGGTCGATGATCAGCGGAAGCTGCGCTGACGGGCCGTAGCAGTGGTAGGCGGTGAAGTCGTCGGTGGTGAAGGCGTTGTTCGAGACGCCGGCGCGGGAGAGGAGTGCGTCGTACTGCTCCTTGGGGTGCTTCTCGGTGCCCCGGAACATCATGTGCTCGAAGAAGTGCGCGAAGCCCGAGCGGCCGAGCTCGACTTCGTTGCGCGAGCCCGTGCGCACGAGGGAGTAGTAGGCGGCCAGGCCGGGGGAGTCGAACGGGACGAAGATGACCCGCAGGCCGTTGGCGAGCGACCGCACTTCCAAGGGGAAGGGGAAGATGGGGCGGGCCGGCGGCGAGGACTTGGCTTTCAGGCCGGGTTGCGGGGCGTCGGGCGCCGTCGGGGTGGCAGCGACGGCTGGGAGCGTGAGGAAGGTCAGCAGGAGCGGCAGGGGCTTGCGCACGCGTGCCTCCTAGGGGCTTCGAGGGCTGGGGAAAGGTGCTTGAACGGCGGCGCGGGCGCAAGGGGAACGGTGCAAAGGCGAAGCGGGGTGGGGGCGGGATGGCTCCGAGATGGGCACCCAGATGCGCTGCGCGGCGGAGGAGAGAGCCCAACGTGGCAGCCACGGAGGCCTTCGGCGGCAAGGCATCGATGATTCGCCGGGCCGAGCTCGCAGTGGTCTCCCGTCGCCACCGGCGACCAAAGCCTCGCGTCGGCGAGGCTGATCGCCTTTGGGGCTCCGGGAGAGCTATGGCGCGGTGGAGATCCAGTTCTCCCGCCACCCCGGAGAGTCTTCGGCGGACCCGGCGGCTTTCATCGTCGCAGGAGGGGTCGCCAATTATTGCTCCTCGACATGCCAGATCTGAGGCGAGCGGTCGTTGCAGGTCCACTCCTGGATGGTTCCTCCTGCGGTCGTCGAGCCGCCGGCGTCGTCGAGGCAGAGGCCCCGGGAGTGGAGCAACTCGTAGGAGCCGACGCCGACATTGTGCAGCGTCCACGACTGGACCGCGCTTCCGTCGCAAGGGTCCTGCTCAAGCATCGTGCCCGCCGCCTGCGCCCCCGCGGCGGGCGAAAGGCACAGGCCGCTGTTCTGCGCTGTCAGGGAAAACGTACCTTCGGCCGCGCGCGCGAAGGTCCAGCGCTGCTGCCCCGTGCCGTCGCACGTCCACTGCTGAACCCTGCCGCCCGCCGCCAGCGAGCCGCTGGCGACGTCGAGGCACATTGCACTCTGCGTGTTGACGAGGCGATACGTGCTCCCGCTCTGCACACCGGTCGCGTCGCCCGTGCCCAGGAGAGGGCCTCTGGCGAAGTAGCTTCGGCAGATGGCGCCGTCCCAGCGCGACGACACCTCGAGCCCCACGGCGCCGTCGTCGAGCGGAACGAGCGCAGAGCTGTAGTTGGGACAGAAGTTGTCGTAGGGTGCCGGGACGACCGGGGCTGGGGCTGGGATGCCGTACCAGAAGTTCTTCCCGGCCTCGGCATTCGCCATGACGAAGTTGCCGTTCTCAGCGGCAACCTGGCCACTCGCTTCCAAGGTGACCTGGCCGACGAGGAAAAGACGGCCTTCCTGGCCGGGAGCGCTGCTCCACGCGAGCGTGGGGGCGTGCTGGAAATACTTGCCGTCGACCGTGCTCGGGCGGAGGCCGATGTTGGTCGGGTCGCCCCAGTCCCAGCCGTCGGCCGACATCCGAAGGTGGGCGGTGCAGCTATCCCCTGGCACGCCGCAGACTTCGTACGACATGAAGAAGGTGCCTGGTCCAGGGCGCACGCTGGCCATGCCCGCCCGGTAGCCCGCCGTCGGCAGTGCCACCGTGTCCTTGCGCGCGCCCCACGTGATCCCGTCGCTCGTGCGCACCGCCGCGAGCTTCTGGCTGTGGGCGGGGTCGGTCTCGTCGGAGAAGTGGCAGACGAGCGTGCCGTCATCGAGCATCGAGAACTCGGGTTCCCAAAGCCCTTTCCCCGGCGCGTGCGGGACGCCGGCCACGTAGGCGGTCGAGAGGGGCGACCAAGTCCTTCCGCCGTCGACGCTGCTCCAGACCGGGAGCGCCATCGGCTGCGCAGCCTGGTCGCCACCCACCGACGCCGACCAGAGAAGCGCGCCCACCGGCAGCTCGCCGACCGCCTTGGGCAATTCGAAGAGTGTAGCGCAGCAAAGGCCGCCGCTCGCCAGAGGTTCGTCGATCGCGCCGATGACGTGGAAGGAGAGAGCATCGTCGGTGCTCTCGAGGATCGTTCCGCCGACATGGCCGCTCGCCTGCTTGGTGACCACCGAGGCGATGAGGACCCCGTTCGAGCGGCGAAGCGCGCGCGGGTAGAAGCTGCCGGCGGGCACGGGTAGCAGAGGCTGCAGGGCGGTCGTCACGGGCAGCGGCACAGACGCGTCGCCGCCGGCGTCCGGCGCTGTCGAGGCATCCGACGAGGGCTGCACCGAGTCGATGGAGCGAGCGCCACACGCGAAGAGCGCGAGCAGCACGGACAGCGGCGCCAGGTCCCGACACCGCCAGGCCAAGCGCCGCGCTCGCGTGTGCGCTCTCTCGCTTCGCTCGGGCACGCCGCTCATCATATTCGGCTGCATGGGGTCCTCGGCGCGGGCGGAGATGAGGGCGATTGGGAGATCTAAGCGGATCCAAGCGGGGCTAGCCGCCATTCGCAGATCACGCGAGTCGCAGCCAGCCCGCCTGTTGAGGCTGTGACGATCCCTTGCCTCCTCGAAGGCATTAGTCGCCTTCAGTATCGCTGTAGCGGACGAGTCCCGTCCAAACTCGAACTGCCGCGGCCCTATACCGAGAAGCCATCCCCAACCAATTGTAAGCGCATAGCAGAGAGATTGAGCGCGTTCCCAATATGTTGAACGAAGCCGCTCCGCGGCAGCTGGCTGAGGTGATCCGGGGACCTTGAGGAAGGACGTTTCCTCGGTCTCGGAGCCAATTCCATCGACCCTTGTGGAACCGGGCGCCGGTTGCCGCCGACGCCCGGCAACAACCAACCACAAGGAGCGACGTGATGGGCGAACTCTACCAGAAGATGCAGCTGGACTTGGCGATCAAGAACCTCGCGCCGGTGACGCGCAAGGAGTACCTGCGCTGCTGCTGCAACTACGTGCGCTACCACATGCGCTCGCCGCGGGCGATGGGGGTGTCCGATATCAAGGACTTCCTCGGCCAGCTGGTACGTGAAGGCGCGGGCCCGGAGACGCTGAAAATGCACGTCGCCGGGGTGAAGTTCCTCTACGGCGTCACGCTCGATCGCCAGCAGGTCGCCGACAAGATCCCCTGGCCGAAGGTGCCGCATAAACAGCCGGACATCTTGAGCCTCTCGGAGGTGGAGCGGCTGTTGGCGGCGGGCGCTCAGAGCTTGATCCCGTCGATGGTGGCGATGACGGCCTACGCCGGCGGGCTGCGGGTCGGCGAGGCGTGCCGGCTGCGCCCCGAGGACATCGACAGCGCGCGCATGCTGATTCACGTGCGGCTGGGCAAGGGCAAGAAGGACCGGTTCGTCATGCTCAGCGAGCAACTCCTCAAGGTGCTGCTGGCCTACTGGAAGCAGTTGCGGCCCCAGGGCGGCTGGATGTTCCCGGGGCGCAAGAAGGGCGAGCCGCTTTCGCGCGCCGCGGTGGGCAATGCGCTCAAGAGCGCGGCGAAGAAGGCGGGAATCAAGAAGCGCATCACGCCGCACCTGTTGAGACACTCCTTCGCCACCCACCTTCTGGAGGCGGGCACCGATATCCGCGTCATCCAGGTCCTGCTTGGCCACGGCTCGATCCGCACCACCGCGCGCTACACCCGGGTAAGCGCCCGCCATATCGCCAGCGTCGAGAGCCCGCTCGACCGGATCCGCGCTCCGCAGCTCCCCGTGCGTCGGTAGCCTTTGGGCTGCCAGGCCTTGCCCTCGCCCGGCGGCGCCGGGCAGGGAGGGCCTCGCCTCACGGTCGGCGACATCTTTCGGGCCTACGGCGAGGCCTACCGGAAGCGCCATGCGCTGAGTGAGCCGCAGCGCATGGCGATGAGAGCCATCGAGGTCTGCCGGACTCCGGTCCTGGGCGGGCGGGTGGAGGTGTACGACCGGTGCGGGCACCAGGAGGTCTTCTATGGCTCCTGCCGCAATCGCCACTGCCCCACCTGCCAGAGCTTGTCGCAGGCGCGGTGGATCGAGAACCGCCTGGAGCGGCTCTTGCCCACCGACTACTTCCACTATCCCGAGATCGCGGTTATGTGTAGTTGGCGAGTCTGCGCCGACTGAAAGTGAGCGATTGACGCTCGGCATAAGAATCATCGAGGCGATGCCTACAGCGACCCAAGGAAGGCGAGAACATCTGGTCGCGGCCGCCACTTGGGTTCCCGCGTACCTGTGAGTCCGGCGCGGCGCCAGAAGGCGTCGAGCACACGGCGCTTCATTCGGAGATTGGTCTTCGTGTAGCGGCCCGTTGTAGCGATGCTCTCGTGCCCGAGATAGTCGCGGATCACAGTGAGATCGACGCCGGCCTGGAGGAGGGCAACGGCACAACTGTGGCGCATGACGTGAGGGGTGACGCGCTTGCGCTTGAGGATTGGCAGGTCGCGCGCGGCGCGTTGGAGGTACTTGTCGAGGATGTAGGCGGCACCGTCGCGGCTCAGAGGTTGTCCTCGGGCACTGCGAAACACATGGCCGTCCGGGAGCGGTGGGGACAGATCCTCGAGCCGCCTGAGCGTGGTAGCCGTGTCCGGCCAGAGCGGGCAGATGCGATCCTTGCGACCTTTGCCGTGGAGGTGGACCTGGAACGGGCGAGCGAGTTGCAGGTTGTCGCGACGGACTGCGATCGCTTCACCGATGCGCGCGCCGGTGTTGTACAGGAATAGAAGGAGGGCGTGGTCGCGTATCCCGCTGGCTCTGCGACGGTCGGGCTGCCGCAACAATACGCGCACCTCCTCAGGCTCCAGATAGCAGCCCTTTAAAGGTCGTAAGTAGTTGGTGTTGCTGCGGGATTTCGACTCTATTGTGCGGGTCCTGAGAATCTGCCATGGATCTGGCCTCTCCTGGGCGCGTCCAAACCGGGGCGCCCGTCGAAAGGCCAACGCATGATTCTTGGCAAGGTGTTCGCTCCGTTCATTGAACAGAGCCCGATTAGCGTGATGGCGCGTGGGACACTCGAGCATGCGCTGCGCTCCGAAGATGTTGATGCCGTGTTTGGCGCGAGCGCTGAAACGCAATACACGCGGACGCTGCTGTTCTCCACAGTCGTCGACTTGATGAGCCTCGTGGTTCACCGCATCCGGCCGTCGCTTCACGCCGCCTATCAAGCCAATCGGCGCCGAATTGAGGTCTCGGTACAGTCGCTGTACAACAAGGTCGACGGAATCGAGCCGGGGGTCGGTGCGGCATTGGTCAAGCACGTCGCCGGTCGCACTGTTCCGTTGATCGAAAGCATGAAGGCATCGCTTCCGGAACTCCTTCCAGGGTATCGAGCTCGGATCCTCGACGGGAATCACCTGGCGGCCACGGAGCATCGGATTTCCGAGCTGCGCAAGACCGCAGCGGGCCCGCTGCCAGGGTTTGCATTGGTCGTGCTGGATCCGCGCCTCCTGCAAGTAACCGATGTGATCCCTTGCGAGGATGGCCACGCCCAGGAGCGCTCGCTCACTGAAGCGGTGTTGGCGAAGGTCGCGCCGAGGGACGTGTGGATCGCTGACCGCAACTTCTGCACCTGCGCCCTGCTCTTCGGCATCGCCCGTCGAGAGGGGCTCTTCATCGTCAGGCACCACCGCATCAATGTGCCGTGGAAACCGATCAGCCGTCTTCGTCGCTGCGGCACCATCGACGGCGCCGAGGTTTGGGAACAGGAGGTGAAGCTGAGGGATGACACCGGGAACTCGCTCCTCGCCCGCCGTATTACCCTGAAGCTTCAGAAGGCGACGCGTGATGGCGACCGGGAACTTCACATCCTGACGAATCTCCCACCAGATACTCTCGGCACAACCGTCGGCGCTGTCTACCGAAAGCGGTGGGGCATCGAGTTGGCATTTCAGGAGCTGGAGGCAACCCTGGAAGGCGAGCTCAATACGTTGGGCTATCCGAAGGCAGCGCTCTTCGCGTTCTGTGTGGCCTTGGTCGCCTACAACGTTCTCTCGGTCATCAAGGCCGCCTTGCGCGCCGAGCACGGAGCCGAAAAGATCCAAGAAGAGGTATCGGCCTATTACCTGGCCGACGAAATCGCCGGCACCCGGCGAGGCATGGAGATCGCGATCCCGCCCAAAGCGTGGCGAGTATTCCAGGCAGCCCCAACCAGCGAGGTCGCCAAGGTGCTTGTCGACCTCGCTGGAGAAGTTGACTTGCTGAAGTTCCGTCGACATCCACGTGGTCCAAAGAAGCCGCGGCAACCGAGAACCTTCAACCGAAGACACCCTCATGTTTCCACTGCTCGCTTGCTAGCACTGCGGAAAACAAAGAGAAAGAACGCACCTTGAAAGGGCTGGGACAGATCCTCGAGCCGCCTGAGCGTGGTAGCCGTGTCCGGCCAGAGCGGGCAGATGCGATCCTTGCGACCTTTGCCGTGGAGGTGGACCTGGAACGGGCGAGCGAGTTGCAGGTTGTCGCGACGGACTGCGATCGCTTCACCGATGCGCGCGCCGGTGTTGTACAGGAATAGAAGGAGGGCGTGGTCGCGTATCCCGCTGGCTCTGCGACGGTCGGGCTGCCGCAACAATACGCGCACCTCCTCAGGCTCCAGATAGGTAGCGACCGGCGAGGCCGTTTTCTTGAAGGGGAGGGAGAGGACGCGCTGGTACTGGGCGCCACGAGATGGGTCGTTGCGCACGAGGTAGCGGAAGAACGTGCGAATCGCAGTCAACCGCAGGTTCCGCGTGGCGACGGCGTTGCGCCGACTCGACTCGAGGTGATCGAGGAATCCGAGGACTTGCTCGACGGTGAGATCCTCCAGACGCAGGCGGGCCACATCTGCTCCGCACGTGTCTCCCAGAAAGGAGAAGAACAGGCGCAGAGCGTCACGATAGGCGAGCACGGTGTGCCTGCTGGCATTTCGCGTCCGTCCCAGGTGCTCGCGAAAGAATGATTCCACCAAGGGGAAGATCGAATCGGGGTCTCGATGACTCATGGGCGCTCCCTTCGGCGGAACCGCGCAGCGAACCGGCTGCTTGCGACGCGCAGCAAGTCCGGGCTCGCGGTGAGATAGGTTTCCGTACCCAACAGGTCCTCGTGGCCCATGTAGGCGGACAGCCACGGCAAGCGGGCGTGCAAGTCGACTCCCTCCCGATACCAGCGCGCCAAGCGGTGCGACGCGAAGGCGTGGCGAAGGTCCATGACTCGTGGCCCCCCAGGGCCGGCGGTGGGCTTGAGTCCGAGCCGCTGCCAGAGACGTCGAAATACCTCCCCGACCCCGCGGCGGGTGTAACCGCGACCGTCGGGCCGCACGAAAAGAGGACTGGTGGTTGAGCTGGAACCGAATGCGAGGCGCACGCGAAGGTAGGACTTGATCTGTCGGGCCAGCCCATCCCGAAAGGGAACCCATCGAGACTTTCCCTTGCTCTCGGAGATAAAGAAGGTCCGCCCGCGCACGTCGACCTCGCGCAGGGTGAGACGAATGGCCTCGCCGGGTCGCAGACCAGTGCAGAAGAGCACGAGGAGGAGTGTGCGGAAGGTGGCTCGACGAAGCGGAGCATTGGGGCCCGGCAAGGTCCTCGTCTCGCGCCCCAGTCGGCGGATATCCTGGACCGACAACGGATACGGCCGAAAGTGCGACCTTCCCGTCACGACGATGTCATCTCCGGGAACGAAGCCCTCGATGCCACGTCGACGGCGGAACAGGCAGAACTGACGGACGACCGACAGCATGACGTGGTTCGTGCCTGGCTTCCGGACCGCGCGGCGCAGCCAGCGCACCACCGCGCGCTCCAGCGAAATCTCGCCGTGCTCGGCAGCATCCTGAGCCGCCAGCCGGTCAAAGGGTCAAAGCTCCGGAGATGCTGCTCTTGCGTCTGATAGCGACGGCCGAGAGCTCGTTTCCACACGAGGAACTCCTCCAGTTCCAAGGCAATCGGGCTGTGGCTGTGGAATGGCCTGCGCATCAAGGCCATGGGAGAGAGACCTCGCGCAGCCGCTCGGTAGCCACACGGGCGTACGCCGAAATTGACCGAGGGTCGCTGTGGCCGAGGATGTCGCTGACGACCTTGGACGGCGCCGCCGCCTCGATCTGGCGACTCGCATGACTCCGGCGAAGGGCATGCGGACCAAAGAACCGGGCGGGAACTCCCGCGGCGGCGGCGTACCGCTGCAGCCGTACACGCAAGGCGTTGATGCGACACGAGACGTATGGGGGAAGGCCTCGGACGAATAGCGCTCGCGTGGGGCTGCGTCGAGGGCGACCGCTTTGCAGGTACGAAGCCAGTGCCTGCCCCACGGGACCCAGCAACGGCACAACGGTCTCGACACCTGTTTTGGGGCGAACGATTCGAAGGGTCCCTGCATCCCAGTCCACGTCATCCAAGCGCAGTGCGAGCACCTCCGCGCCCCCCATCCCGTACGCCGCCATCAGGAGGGTAGCGGCGTAGTCGCGTTTCCCGAGAGCGGTGTGGCGATCGATCGCGCTGAGCACTCGACGGACATCGTGCCAGGGGACGACGCGAAGTGGTCGAGCGTGACGTCGTCCCAGCGGCGCAAGCACCGAGGGGGCAAGGTCGATGGGAATCACGTGGGTCGCGTGAAGGAACCGCAGGAACGACCGCAAGCGTGAGCAAACGCCAATCAGTGTGACTGGGGTGGAGGTCTTCGCGACATCAACGAGGAATCCGTCGATTGTCGCCAGCGTAATGGACGAAAGAGGCCGTCGTCGGTGCCGCAGCCACCGGAGAAACTGACCAATGACCTCACACTCCCTGTGCAGTGTCGTGTCCTTGACCCCACGCCACTTTCGGCCGAACTCGCAGTACCGCGCCAACGCTTCGTCGATGGGGCCACGCCTCTTCGGCTGAAACCAGTCCGGCACAGGCAAACCCAAGACCGCGACCGCTTTCGCCCAAGCATGGACCGAACTTCTCGCCTCCTCGACGCACTGGGCGACATCGCGACCACGCCGACGGGCGTATGCTCTCGCGAATCGGTCAACACTGCAGCGCGTGAGACGGCTGACCTCATTCACACCAAGGCGACAGCAATGCGAACGATACCGATCAACGCACTTGAGGTGGTGGCGGATAGTTGAATTCGTGAGACCTGTGTCGTGCCATACCCCCGCGACAAGAGCTCGTATGCGGTCTCGCTTCTGTCTGGATGACGAGCGTCGAGGCATGCTGCAATCTGTGAGTGCTCAAGGCTCCCGGGGAACCGTAGGCCCCCGATTTTATGCCGAGCACAGCTGCCTCCCTCTCCTCACAGCAGACAGGCGAGCGCCACATAACCGCGATCTCGGGATAGTGGAAGTAGTCGGTGGGCAAGAGCCGCTCCAGGCGGTTCTCGATCCACCGCGCCTGCGCCAGGCTCTGGCAAGTCGGGCAATGCCGGTTGCCGCACGAGCCGTAGAGGGCCTCGCGATGGCCGCATCGGTCGCATACCTCCACCCGCCCGCCCAGGACCGGAGTCCGGCAAGCCTCGATGGCCCACATCGCCTTGCGCTGAGGCTCACTCAGCGCGTGGCGCTTCCGATAGGCCTCGCCATGGGCCCGAAAGATGTCGCCAACGGTCAGGCGAGGCCGCCCCGGCCCGGCGGCGCCGGGCGCGGGGTAGGCCGCGCAGATCACCGGCTACTGGCGAGCGGGGACCTGTGGGACGCGAATGCGATCGAGCGGGCTCGTCACACTGGCGATATGGCGAGCGCTCACCTGGGTGTAGCGCGCCGTGGTGCGAATGGAGCTGTGGCCGAGCAGCACCTGGATGACCCGGATATCGGTGCCAGCCTCCAGCAGATGAGTCGCGAACGAATGGCGCAGCAGGTGCGGGTTCACCTTCTTTCGCAGCTTGGCCTTTCTCGCCGCGACGTCCAGCGCTTTGCGCACCGAGGCAGGCGTGAGCGGTCGGACCGCCTTTCGCCCCGGGAAGAGCCAGTCTCCCGCCGGACGCGCCTTCGCCCAGTAGCCGCGCAGGATCTCGAGCAGGCGCGGGCTGAGCATCACGTACCGGTCCTTCTTCCCCTTTCCCAGCCGCACGTGGATGAGCATCCGCTCGCTGTCGATGTCCTGGTGCTGAAGCCGGCAGGCCTCGCTGATGCGCAGCCCCGCGGCGTACGCCGTGATGGACACCACCGCCGGCGCCAAGCTCGCCGCCATCGCCGCATCGAGCAGACGCTCCACTTCCGAGAGGCTCAGGATGTCGGGCTTCTTGTGGGGCACCTTCGGCCACGGAATCTTGTTGGCGACGTCCTCGCGATCGAGCGTGACGGCGAACAGGAACTTGATTCCCGCGACGTGCATCTTCACCTTCTCAGCGCTCGCCCCCTGTCGAATCAAGTGCCCGAGGAAATCCTTGATCTCCGGGAGGCCCATGTCGGTCGGGGACCGCATGTGGAAGCGCACCAGGTTGCAGCAGCACCGCAGGTACTCTGTCCGCGTCCCCGTCGCGAAGTTCTTGATTGCTAGATCCTGCTCCATCTTCTGGTACAATCGGCCCATCGCACTTCTCCTTGTGGTTCCGAGCGCCGGGAAATCCGACTCTCGGAGCCACAGGGTGAAGCCTCCCGACGGGTCCACCGACTTTCTGGACCGCCCCTCTCAGCCGCCTCAGCCCGCATCTACTCCAGCTGCCGCGCAGCGGCTTCGTTCAACTAGTCGGTGGGCAAGAGCCGCTCCAGGCGGTTCTCGATCCACCGCGCCTGCGCCAGGCTCTGGCAAGTCGGGCAATGCCGGTTGCCGCACGAGCCGTAGAGGGCCTCGCGATGGCCGCATCGGTCGCATACCTCCACCCGCCCGCCCAGGACCGGAGTCCGGCAAGCCTCGATGGCCCACATCGCCTTGCGCTGAGGCTCACTCAGCGCGTGGCGCTTCCGATAGGCCTCGCCATGGGCCCGAAAGATGTCGCCAACGGTCAGGCGAGGCCGCCCCGGCCCGGCGGCGCCGGGCGCGGGGTAGGCCGCGCAGATCACCGGCTACTGGCGAGCGGGGACCT
Source organism: uncultured delta proteobacterium (assembly GCA_963772225.1). GTDB lineage: Bacteria > Myxococcota > Myxococcia > Myxococcales > UBA5297 > CAVYWD01. Next base: position 87,711 of record CAVYWD010000006.1, read on the forward strand.
GTGGGACGCGAATGCGATCGAGCGGGCTCGTCACACTGGCGATATGGCGAGCGCTCACCTGGGTGTAGCGCGCCGTGGTGCGAATGGAGCTGTGGCCGAGCAGCACCTGGATGACCCGGATATCGGTGCCAGCCTCCAGCAGATGAGTCGCGAACGAATGGCGCAGCAGGTGCGGGTTCACCTTCTTTCGCAGCTTGGCCTTTCTCGCCGCGACGTCCAGCGCTTTGCGCACCGAGGCAGGCGTGAGCGGTCGGACCGCCTTTCGCCCCGGGAAGAGCCAGTCTCCCGCCGGACGCGCCTTCGCCCAGTAGCCGCGCAGGATCTCGAGCAGGCGCGGGCTGAGCATCACGTACCGGTCCTTCTTCCCCTTTCCCAGCCGCACGTGGATGAGCATCCGCTCGCTGTCGATGTCCTGGTGCTGAAGCCGGCAGGCCTCGCTGATGCGCAGCCCCGCGGCGTACGCCGTGATGGACACCACCGCCGGCGCCAAGCTCGCCGCCATCGCCGCATCGAGCAGACGCTCCACTTCCGAGAGGCTCAGGATGTCGGGCTTCTTGTGGGGCACCTTCGGCCACGGAATCTTGTTGGCGACGTCCTCGCGATCGAGCGTGACGGCGAACAGGAACTTGATTCCCGCGACGTGCATCTTCACCTTCTCAGCGCTCGCCCCCTGTCGAATCAAGTGCCCGAGGAAATCCTTGATCTCCGGGAGGCCCATGTCGGTCGGGGACCGCATGTGGAAGCGCACCAGGTTGCAGCAGCACCGCAGGTACTCTGTCCGCGTCCCCGTCGCGAAGTTCTTGATTGCTAGAATCCTGCTCCATCTTCTGGTACAATCGGCCCATCGCACTTCTCCTTGTGGTTCCGAGCGCCGGGAAATCCGACTCTCGGAGCCACAGGGTGAAGCCTCCCGACGGGTCCACCGACTTTCTGGACCGCCCCTCTCAGCCGCCTCAGCCCGCATCTACTCCAGCTGCCGCGCAGCGGCTTCGTTCAA
>CAVYWD010000007.1:0-98240 GCA_963772225.1 uncultured delta proteobacterium
AGCCCTTTAAAGGTCGTAAGTAGTTGGTGTTGCTGCGGGATTTCGACTCTATTGTGCGGGTCCTGAGAATCTGCCATGGATCTGGCCTCTCCTGGGCGCGTCCAAACCGGGGCGCCCGTCGAAAGGCCAACGCATGATTCTTGGCAAGGTGTTCGCTCCGTTCATTGAACAGAGCCCGATTAGCGTGATGGCGCGTGGGACACTCGAGCATGCGCTGCGCTCCGAAGATGTTGATGCCGTGTTTGGCGCGAGCGCTGAAACGCAATACACGCGGACGCTGCTGTTCTCCACAGTCGTCGACTTGATGAGCCTCGTGGTTCACCGCATCCGGCCGTCGCTTCACGCCGCCTATCAAGCCAATCGGCGCCGAATTGAGGTCTCGGTACAGTCGCTGTACAACAAGGTCGACGGAATCGAGCCGGGGGTCGGTGCGGCATTGGTCAAGCACGTCGCCGGTCGCACTGTTCCGTTGATCGAAAGCATGAAGGCATCGCTTCCGGAACTCCTTCCAGGGTATCGAGCTCGGATCCTCGACGGGAATCACCTGGCGGCCACGGAGCATCGGATTTCCGAGCTGCGCAAGACCGCAGCGGGCCCGCTGCCAGGGTTTGCATTGGTCGTGCTGGATCCGCGCCTCCTGCAAGTAACCGATGTGATCCCTTGCGAGGATGGCCACGCCCAGGAGCGCTCGCTCACTGAAGCGGTGTTGGCGAAGGTCGCGCCGAGGGACGTGTGGATCGCTGACCGCAACTTCTGCACCTGCGCCCTGCTCTTCGGCATCGCCCGTCGAGAGGGGCTCTTCATCGTCAGGCACCACCGCATCAATGTGCCGTGGAAACCGATCGGCCGTCTTCGTCGCTGCGGCACCATCGACGGCGCCGAGGTTTGGGAACAGGAGGTGAAGCTGAGGGATGACACCGGGAACTCGCTCCTCGCCCGCCGTATTACCCTGAAGCTTCAGAAGGCGACGCGTGATGGCGACGCCGGGAACTTCACATCCTGACGAATCTCCCACCAGATACTCTCGGCACAACCGTCGGCGCTGTCTACCGAAAGCGGTGGGGCATCGAGTTGGCATTTCAGGAGCTGGAGGCAACCCTGGAAGGCGAGCTCAATACGTTGGGCTATCCGAAGGCAGCGCTCTTCGCGTTCTGTGTGGCCTTGGTCGCCTACAACGTTCTCTCGGTCATCAAGGCCGCCTTGCGCGCCGAGCACGGAGCCGAAAAGATCCAAGAAGAGGTATCGGCCTATTACCTGGCCGACGAAATCGCCGGCACCCGGCGAGGCATGGAGATCGCGATCCCGCCCAAAGCGTGGCGAGTATTCCAGGCAGCCCCAACCAGCGAGGTCGCCAAGGTGCTTGTCGACCTCCCTGGAGAAGTTGACTTGCTGAAGTTCCGTCGACATCCACGTGGTCCAAAGAAGCCGCGGCAACCGAGAACCTTCAACCGAAGACACCCTCATGTTTCCACTGCTCGCTTGCTAGCATTGCGGAAAACAAAGAGAAAGAACGCACCTTGAAAGGGCTGGTTTCAGCTATCCCCTGGTGAACGCCACAAACTACTCGCGGACACGCAAGGCGTCGAGCGCTATCTTCCCAGATATGTCACCGGAAGCGACCTGACCAAGAAACCAAACGAACGCTATGCGATAGACTTTTTCGGTCATACTGCCGATAACGCCTCCGTCGCATTCCCGGCGGCCTTCCAAATCTTGCTGACGAAGGTGAAGCCGGAACGCGATCTGAATCGGCGACCCGTGCGGCGCCGTAATTGGTGGCTCTTCGGTGAAAGTGCGCCAAAGCTTCGGCGCGCTTGTGCTTCTCTGCGGAGGTTCATCGCGACCTCAGAGGTTGCTAAGCATCGCGTCTTTGTATTCCTTGATATGCCCGGGGTGCTTGCCGACGGATCGCTCGCCGCCATTGCTCACGACGACGCCTTCGTTTTGGGGGTGCTGTCAAGCCGCCTCCACGTCACCTGGGCGCTTGCGACCCGAGGCCGCTTGGGTGTCGGAAATGATCCTCGGTACCAGAATGGTCCATGTTTTCTGCCTTTCCCGTTCCCGGATTGCACTGAGCGCGAGAGATCGCGGATCCGCCTGGTCGCGGAGCGGTTGGATTCCCATAGAAGAGCGAGGCAAGCGAAGTTCCCGACCCTCTCGCTAACTGAAATGTACAATGTTCGCGAGAAGCTAGTGGCCGGCGAACCTCTGACCGACAAAGAGAAGTCGATTCACGAGCACGGCTTGGTGTCCGTGCTCAAGGAGATCCACGATGAGCTGGACGCGGCGGTGCTTGGTGCATATGGATGGCCGCGGGATATGTTAAACGAGGAACTCCTCGAGAGGCTCGTTTCGCTGAATGCTGAGCGCGCGACAGAGGAGGCAAAGGGGTTCGTCCGGTGGTTGCGGCCCGAGTTCCAGAATCCAGTGAGCGCCCGTCACGCCCAGCAGGTCGAGTTGACAGGTGCCGGGCGCAAGCAGTCGAAATCGGCAAAGGCCGAGAAGTTCACCTGGCCGAAGACTTTGCCTGAGCGCATTGCAGCCGTTCGTGATCTCCTTCAGCACCGCGCGGGTTCATGGACCGCTGCCGAGATCGCCAAAGCATTCAAGCGCGCAAAGTTGACAGATGTGGACTTGGCGCTTCGAAGCCTGGGTGCCCTAGGGTTGGCGGTGACCTACAGCGCCGCCGGCGCGGAACGCTGGAAGTCTGCGAGCCGGCTCGCCGCCTGACATCGGGGAGGATGCCGCGTGCACCGGAGCTGGCCCGCGAGGAGCCGCTCGTACATCCGCCGCTGCTCGACGTGGTTCCGCTCCCGAGCAATGAACCGGAGCTTCTCCTCGGTCACGAGCTCGTTCGCGGTCACGGTCGTCATGCTCAGCACCTGGTCGCGGACGACGGGCGCGAGCTTGATCAGGCCAAGGTATTCCCGGAGCTCCTCGACGCTCACCTCGCGCGCCGCCGCGACCGCTTCGTCGTGATCCGCTTGGCCCGGATGTCCTCGCGAAGCTTGATGGCATGCGCGAGCGTCCGCGCGATCGGGGCGGGCTCGGCGCCGAAGGCCTCATCCATGACCTTCTGGAAGCGAGCGCGCTGCTCGGGCCACTTCACCGTGTCGGCTCCGCGACACACTCCAGGGTCATCTTGAAGCGCCGCAGCCTCGTCGTCCAGGCCCCCTGCCACCGTCCTCCGGTGCAGAGGCACAGCTGCGGTGCCGCCGCCTCACTCTCACCTTGCGGATCACCCGTCAGAGACGTTGGTGTAACATCGAGTGGCCGAATCGGCGGCGGGCTCGCTGCTGAACGACGGCCGTTGCGCCGACGGACCGACGACTCGACATGGAGTATAGTTTCTGATGGCGAAACCATCCTGCGAAGAATGCGGCAAGCCGACACAAGCAATCCATCCCTTGCTCGAGATCCCGCTCTGCCGCAGGTGCCAGGCTGCGTACCCGGATCGGTACGGATTCATCACCAAGACTCGTGCCACTGGCGACTATCGTCTGCGTCCAGAGGATCTTGCTGCGATGCGCGTGTTCGAACAGCCGAATCCTCACTGGAAGACAGGGCCGAGACCCATGCAACTCTTCCTCCGCCGAGACGTGATTTCTGCTGCGGAATCTCGGTATCGAAAGGCGGAGCCGTACCTAGTGGTTCTCGAGCCGTTCCCTGATGAGATCCTCCAACGGCTCCTTGAGGACCCCGCGGCCCTCGGAAAGCTAGGGCCGGACCGTTTTCAGTTCTTTCTCGCCGACCGCCTCGACCGTCTCGGCCTCGAGGTGAGGATAGTGGGTCACGTCTTCAGAAAGGATGGTGGCGTCGATATTGTTGCATATCCGAGAAACACCACGGTGCCATTTCTTCTTGCAGTTCAATCGAAGCATCACCGCGGCAGCGTCAAAACCACTGTGCGTGACGTGCGCGACTTTCACGGCGTGCTCACCGCCCGGCATGCCCAGTTCCATATGGGAATTCTTGCCACAAATACCGCGTTTACGCCGGATGCGAAATGGTTTGCGGAACAAAATCAGCGACTGATGCGGCTGCGCGACTTGGCGGACCTGCGCCGATGGATACGGGAGGACTTCGTCAACGAGGCCGAATGGCGCGAGATACCGGAGGTGATAGAGCTTGCTCCTGGGATCCGCGTTCCTATTGCTCGACCACATGGCGGTGTGCGGCCGCGGTGACGGATTGCGAGACGTTGCAGCTGATGCTGCCCCGCGAGCAGTCGCTCGAACATCCGCCGCTGCTCGACGTGGTTGCGCTCCCGGGCGACGAACCGGAGCTTCTCCTCGGTCACGAGCTCGTTCGCGGTGACGGTGGTCATACCGAGCACCTGGTCGCGGATGACGGGAACGAGCTTGGCGAGTACCAGGTAGTCCCGGAGCTCCTCGACGCTCATTTCCCGCGCCGCGGCGATCCGCTGCATCGTGATCTGCTTCGCCCGGGTGTCGTCCCGGAACTTGATCGCATGCGCCAGGGTCTTCGCGATCGGCGCCGGCTCGGCCCGAAGGCCTCGTCCATGATCTTCTGGAAGCGGGCGCGCTGCTCGGGCCACTTCACCGGCTTCGCGACCCACTCCAGCGTCTTGCGGTCGATGGGCTCGGAGGCCGTGGCGGTGGTCAACCGGGCCACCACCTTCGGGATGTCGGGGGCCAACCTCGGGCCCTCGGTCTCCTCGTGCGGGAGCGCCGCGTCGCCAAGACCCGCCGGATATGCCTTGGCGGGTCGCTGACCGCACAGCAGCACATCGGGCCGGCAGAGTCGTTGGCGGTCGCGGTAGTACCCGCACGAATCCACTTCGCTAATGCAGCGCTGAATTGCACGGCGAACGGCTAAGGAAGCACTCCCTCCAGTACCTTGCCTTCGCCCGAGTTCACTATGTCGCGAATCTCGGAAACCGTTGCTCCGCACCGCCCCTGGCCGCCGAGGTTCGCTCCCGAGCAAAAGCTGCTTGCGCAGAAACTGCTCGAGCAGAACCAGCCCTCATAATAGTAAGGCTCCGTACCTCCGCCAATTCTGACGCAGCCGTCGGAGCTCTGGGGCATCGTGCATGCCGCATCGGTCCCCGCAGGCGTGGTGGGCCCAGCATCAGCAATGCTGGCGTCGCTAGTCCCGACGTCCGCGGTGCCGGGAGGTCGGTTGTTGTCGCAGTGGGCCGCCAATGTTGCAACGGCGACGAAGGCAAGAAAAGCCGAAAACAAGGATCTAGATATTGCCATCATGATCTCCAGCCCATCGAAAAATTCGTCCGGGGAAGCGCGAGCTGCTGACGCCGCATTGAGTGAAGCAATCCTCGTGATAGCTCACGATGCAGTCCACTTTGGTGCAGCCGGAAGCAGTCGCACAACTCGAAGGTAATGTTGCATCCCTTGCTTGGAGGCATTGCCGGATGCACGAAAGCTGTGCATAGTTGAGATCCGCAGTTGTCGGCGGCGGGTCTTTGCATCGCCGAGGTGCCTCTACGGCGTAGTACTTGCACTTTCCGTCAAGGCATTTGCTTTTTCGGGAATAGTACTGGCATCCTGGAGAAGCGCTGGGGTCCTGAGGGCACGTGTCTGCTACGACCGAATTTGGGGTTGTGCCTGCACAAGGGAGGTTTGCAGAACACGGTGTCGGACATGACGGGCAGCAGGAGTAGGTGTCGCTCGGCTTGCATGTGTCGCACGAGATGGAAACCTGATCAAGACATCCGGCTTCACAGGAGTTGTACCCGAAACACGCAAGGCCTCCGTTGGTGCAGCCAGCGCAGTCCGATCCCGTGGATGGAACAAGAATCTTGAATGATTGAGCATAGCCGATGCTGGCTGATAGCAATGCCAGCCCGACAATGAGGCCTCTGTGGCCCCGTTTGGGAGCGATCTCGTTGGATTCTCGCTGTAAGGCCATCCTTCCCTCCTCGGATCGGCAGCTGCAGTGGGCATGGCGCTGCGAATAGACTTTTGCCTCGATAGCCCGTGGGTCAGGTAGTGTCAAGTCGTCAATGGTGTCACTTCTACAGTGGGCATGGCAGGCTATGGGCGGGCTCCAGGCGCGCGTTGCGCGATGTTGCTGGGGTGATCGGACGCAATGGCTCGCACGGAGACGTCTTGATGGAACGACGCCGAGGAGGAATGTGAAGAGGCGGGGCAATCGCTTAGGAGGTTCCGTGGCGATCCGTGGGTAGGGGGCGGCGAGGGCCGAGCCCACCGGGTTCCGGTTACGCGACCGCCGAGGCGATGCTGGGGACCTCCACCGGCGCTGACGTCTGCCCTGGCTCCTCTGGAGTCGGGGGCGGCGGTCCCAATTCCACCGCCGCCCGCCGTATCTCAGGCCGGGTACAGCGGAGCTGGCCCGCGAGGAGCCGCTCGTACATCCGCCGCTGCTCGACGTGGTTCTGCTCGCGGGCGATGAACCGGAGCTTCTCCTCGGTCACGAACTCGTTGGCGGTCATGGTCGTTATGCCCAGCACCTGGTCGCGGACGATGGGGGCCAGCTTGGCGAGCACCAAGTACTCCCGGAGTTCCTCGACACTCACCTCGCGCGCCGCCGCGACCCGCTTCATCGTGATCCGCTTCGCCCGGATGTCGTCCCGCAGCTTGATCGCGTGCGCGAGGGTCCGCGCGATCGGCGCGGGTTCGGCTCCGAAGTCCTCGTCCATGACCTTCTGGAACCGCGCGCGCTGCTCGGGCCACTTCACCGGCTCCGCGACCCACTCCAGATTCATGCGGTCGATGGGCCCGAGGCCGTCGTGGTGGTCAGCCGGCGGAGCGGAGGGCTGGTTGCGGGACAGCCTGCAGCAACGCCATACCAGGCGGTGTCACAACGGCAGGTGTACTCGCAGGCCAGGGAAGACGCTGCCGAACTCGCTCAAGAATCCTCGCCCGAAGCCTGTCCATCTCCCAGGTGGCCCGGCGCTCGACCATCATTACCGGGCAGTCCTCCTTGCCCTTGTCTCCCCCGAGCCGGCCGTACCAGTCGATGGTCTTCCACTCGCCGTCCCTCATGATGTAGGCGAAGGCTAGACGTTCGAACTCGGTGCCGCTTCGGTCCTCAAAGTGAATGGGGAGCACCACAGACTGCGCGGCTACACACAGACTCTGGCTTCATGGGCCTATGGCTCCAGGTCGGTCGATGACCTGACGGTTTCTGGAAGTGCAAGAGAACCGAGCTGCCAAAACCTTTCCACCGCCTCCTTTGACCACTTGCGCACGGGGGAATCGCTCGTCAGGTCCGCGAGGACGGTTGCGAGCAGCCCCATGAACCTGCGCTTTATCCAGCTTAGTTCCCAGAGATTGTGGAGGTCCTCCTCGCCTGCTCGGTCAAGCGTCACAGTGCAGGGTTTGCAGACCACTTCGATGGCGTTGATTTCCTTCCTCATGGTGAACTTCCTCGTGGTTCACCATGATGTTGGCCTGCCAGTCGTCCAGCGATCTTCCACAGCGGTCGCACGTCGGAGCTGCCATTGTTCGCCTCGCCGTTTTCGAGTGTTCGTTCGCTCACCGTGACGCTCTCGCCCCTACACCGCTTACGGGTCCCCGTCACCACTCGGCTTCTTCCGGAACCGCCACTCACTCGTTGCCACTCTCGACATCGAGCGCCCTTCGAGCTTCTTGGCGCCTCCCAGAGCGAGGTCGTCGTCGGCCATCACTCGTCCAGCACCACGCTCTCGCTGACACTTCACCCGCGGCCCATAGTCTGAACGATATCTCGCGAGCCCCCAGGTGGGGCTAACGGCCGGCTGTCCAGGCGATGCCCACAGCGCCAGGTACTCCCGCAGCTCCTCGACGGTCGCTAAGGTGGGGAGGGATTGAGCTCGAGGGGCTGGGTCGACTGTGATAGAGCCGCCGTCTCGAACTTCCGGCTATCCAACCGCCGAGGCGATGCAGGTAGCCTTTGCCGGTGCTGGCGCCTGCGTCGGGCTCTGCGCGGGCTTTGCCGCGAGATCGACCACCGGACGCAGTGGCTCCCCGTTGCCCCTCATCGGCCGTACGTTCGCCCGCGTGCACCGAAGCTGGCCCGCGAGCAGCCTCTCGTACATCCGCCGCTGCTCGACATGGTTCGGTTCCCGGGCGATGAACCGGAGCTTTTCCTCCGTGACGAGCTCGTTCGCGGTCACCGTCGTCATCCCCAGCACCTGGTCGCGGGCCACCGGCGCGAGCTTGGCGAGGACCAGGTACTCCCGGAGCTCCTCGACGCTCACCTCGCGCGCCGCCGCGACCCGCTGCAGCGTGATCCGCTTCGCCCGGATGTTCTCCCGGAGCTTGATCGCGTGCGCGAGCGCGCGGGCAATCGGCGCCGGCTCGGCCCCGAAGGCCTCGTCCATGACCTTCTGGAACCGCGCGCGCTGCTCGGGCCACTTCACTGGCTCGGCGACCCACTCCAACTTCTTCCGGTCGATGGGCTCGGTGGCAGTCGTGGTCGTCAGTCCCGCCACCACCTTCTGGATATCGGGAGCCAACCGCGCCAACGACACGTGCCGCCCGATGGTGGTCCGGGATACCCCATACAGGGGCCCGGCTTCGCGGTACGTGAGCCCCTCGGCGGTGGCGCCGCCACCACCCCCGACGCCACCGGCGCCGCCATCCAGGGTGGCCTGGAGCTCGTGGGCCAGCGCAAGGTCGCCCGCGACGCGCGCGAGCTGCGGAACGGCCGGAACCGGCTCTCCGACGGGCCAACCGAGGCCCTGTGACCGCGCGGTGAAGGCGTCTATCACCGCGAAATCACAAAGCGTCTGCGTGGTTTGGAGATCGTTGCGTTCCGGCCGCTGAACGCGACGATCTTCAAACCAGACGTCGTGCCCATCCATGGCGGCTTCGGCCCTAAACGGCCGTAGCCGCCATGTAATTTTGGTGCGAAGTCGGTCCCGGTGGTCGAGGACGACCTCCTGCACGACCAACCGGACGAGCCGCGTCTTTTGCGTCTGCGGGAGCGTCTGCCAGAGCTCGGAGAACCGGGCCAAGGACGCCCGGACCCGTTCGGGGGTGACCTGGGCGGTCGCCAGGCGCTCTTCTTCGGCGGCGAGCTCCTTCAGCCGGGTCTCTACGGTCTTCAGCCGGTCCTCGGCGTCTTGAAGTCGGCCGGCGACGAGCTCTGCACCTCCAGTCCCGGTGGCGATGGCGTCGACCAGTCGTCCAGCTTCCTCCTTGAACCGGCGCAGCTCGCCCTGCAACCGGTCGCGCTCTTCGCGGATCTGCGGCGCGCGTGCTTCGGCCTCGGTCTTCGCCCGGCTCATGATGGCCTCGACCAGGGACTCGTCGGCGACGAGCTCTCGGAGGCGCTCGAGCAGGAGGCCCTCGAGGATTGGGGCGCTGAAGCTCCGGACGGTGCAGGCGTCTGCGCCCTCCTTCGTGACGCGCGTGCAGACATACTAGAAGTACTTCTTCTTCGAGCGGCCGACCGCATGGTTCGGACTCATCGCCCGGTTGCAGGGCACGGGTCGTGAGGCGGCGCAGGAAGGCCAAGTGACAAGACTTCGACACCTGGCAGCGGCCCTGGCAACCGCGGCGTCGCTCGCGCCGATGCAAGCGCACGCGGGACCGCCGTACACCACGGACGACCCGGAACCCGTCGAGTATCGCCGTTGGGAGTTCTACCTCGCGACGCAGCACGAGATCACGGCCGACGGCGCGACCGGTACCGCGCCGCACGTGGAGGTCAACTACGGCGCCGTGCCGAACCTCCAGCTTCACGTGATCGCGCCGCTCGCCTACGAGCGCCCGCGCAGCGGTCCCACCACGTATGGCCCCGGGGACGTCGAGCTGGGCGCCAAGCTGCGCTTCATTCAGGAGGGCCAATGGGTCCCGATGGTCGGAGTGTTTCCGCTGCTGGAGCTGCCGGTGGGCAGCCTCTCGAGAGGCCTCGGCACCGGGCACTTGCACGGCTTGATCCCTCTCTGGCTGCAAAAGAGCTTCGGCCCCTGGATGACCTACGGCGGGGGCGGCCTCTGGATCAACCCGGGGCAGGGCAACCACAACTTCTGGTACGTCGGTTGGCAGGCTCAAAGAAAGCTCTCGCGCCTCGCCACCCTCGGCGCCGAGGTCTTCTACACGACGCCCGATCGCGCGGGAGGGAGCGCCAACCTACGGTTCAACGTGGGGCTTTTGCTCGACCTCACCGACTACCACCACCTTCTCCTTTCGTCCGGGCGCAGCATCGCAGGTGACAGCTTGTTCCAGGGTTACTTCGCCTACCAGCTCACGTGGTGATGGACGCCGGACGCCGCAGGGCGAGGCGACTTGCGACGACCGGCGGCGTCGGCACCGAAACGGCCCAACGTCCTCGGTCTGGTTCTCGCCTGCCGGGGCAAGGTCGCCGGCCACGCGGTCGGAGATGGGGTGGGCGGGCGCAGGGCCCCGCAGCAGACAAGATGACGCGGACGCGTTCGTGCTATGAGGCCTTTTCCTTCCAGCGAGGAACGAGCCATGGACGAACTGCGACTGCGCTATGGATGCAATCCCCACCAGGCGCCGGCCCGGGTTTACACGGCCGAGCGGCCCCTGCCCATTCGCGTGCTGTCGGGCGCGCCCGGCTACATCAACCTCCTGGACGCGTGCAACGCCTGGCAGCTGGTGCGCGAGCTTCGAGGGGCGCTTAAGCTCCCCGCGGCCACGTCGTTCAAGCACGTGAGCCCGGCGGGCGCCGCCGTTGCGGTGCCCATGAGCGAGGCGGTCAAGCGCGCGTCCTTCGTCGACGACCTGGAGCTCTCGCCTCTGGCCACCGCCTACGCCCGCGCGCGAGGGGCCGACAGGCTTTGCTCGTTCGGCGACTGGGCGGCCCTCTCCGACGTGGTCGACGTGGCCACCGCCAAGCTCCTCAAGCGCGAGGTCTCCGACGGCGTCATCGCGCCCGGCTACGAGCCCGAGGCTTTGGATATCCTGCGCAGCAAGCGCAATGGCTCCTATTGCGTGCTGGAGGTCGATCCTGCGTGGGAGGCGCCGGAGAACGAGACGCGCGAGGTGTTCGGAATCACCTTCGAGCAGCGGCGAAACCGGGTCATCCCCGGCCCCGAGCATCTGGCCGAGGTCGTCACCAAGAATCGCAGCCTCCCCGATTCCGCCGCCCGAGATCTCGTCCTGGCGCTCATGACCCTCAAATACACGCAGTCCAACTCGGTGTGCTTTGCCCTCGACGGGCAGGCCATCGGAATCGGGGCCGGGCAGCAGTCGCGAATTCACTGCACGCGGCTCGCGGGCTCCAAGGCGGACCGCTGGTTTCTGCGCCAGCACCCCCTTGCGCTCTCGTTGCCATTCAAGCCCGGCGTGGGGCGCCCGGAGCAGAACAACGCCATCGACCTCTTCTTGGAGGACGCGCTGTCCCCGGCCGAGGAGTCGGCCTGGCTCGAGTCCTTCACGGCGCCGCCGCGCCGCTTGACCGCGGAGGAGAAGCGCCGCTGGCTTTCGCAGCAGAAGGGCGTCAGCCTGGCCTCGGACGCTTTCTTCCCCTTCCGCGACAACATCGACCGCGCATCGCAAAGCGGCGTGAAATACATCTCCCAGCCCGGCGGCTCCGTGCGCGACGACGTGGTCATTCAGGCCGCCAACGAATACGACATGACCATGGCGTTCTCGAAGCTGCGCCTGTTTCATCATTGAAGTGCAGGCGAGCCGGGCCGGCTTAGGTTTTCCAGGGTTGGGATACCCTGGAAGCCTTCTCGCGCCGCCACCCTCTGAGGAGCCTTCCGAATGAAACTGGCGAAGGCTCTTCTCGCCTTTGGCCTGCTCGCCGCGAGCGCCGCGTTCGCCCTCGCGGCCGAGCCCGTCGAGCCGTGGAAGACGACGGCGCTGCCCAGGCCGATGCCCGCCTCGGAGCAAGAGGGCGAGGTCCAGGTCGACGGCGTGAAGCTGTGGTGGGCGAGCTTCGGAAAAGGTGAGCCGGTCCTTCTGCTCCACGGCGGCGCGGGCAATTCCGAGCACTGGGGCAACCAGGTCCCCGCGCTGGCGGAGCATTACCGCGTCATCGTCGTCGACGCGCGCGGCCACGGCCGCAGCACGCGCACCGATGCGCCCTACAGCTACCACCGCATGGCCGAGGACCTGGTCGCGGTCATGGACGCGCTCGAGCTCAAGCAGGTCTCGCTCGTCGGCTGGAGCGACGGGGGCATTTTGGGCCTGGACCTCGCCATCCACCACCCGGAGCGCGTGAAGAAGCTCTTCGCCTTCGGCGCCAATTACGACCTTTCTGGCATGAAGTCGGGCGGTGGTCCGCATGCCACCTTCGCCACCTATTTCAGCAAGTGCGCCGCCGACTACAGCCATCTTTCCCCCACACCCAAGGACTACAAGGCCTTCAACGCTGCGCTCTCGAAGATGTGGAGGGCCCAGCCTATGTTCAAGGCTGCCGAACTCGCCAAGATCACTGCCATCACCGCCTGCGCCGACGGCGAGCACGACGAGATCATCAAGCAGGACCACGTGCGCCAGATGGCCAAGCTCATCCCCCAGGGCCGGCTCGTGCTCATTCCCAAGACCAGCCATTTCGCGCTCTGGCAAAAGCCGGATGCTTTCAATAAGGCGTTGCTCGACTTCCTGGCCGACCCGCCCGCGACGGGAAAGCCAACCGCCGACAGACCCTGAAGACCCTCTCCGGCTTCGAGTTCTCCAACGGCTTTCGCCGCATCGACGAGATGTTCGGCGACCTGTACCCCATGAACAATCGCATGAAGTCGGCGACGCTCGAGTTCTCCGATGGCGAGAAGTTGCCGCTCGAGTTCAAGGACGAGCCGAGCGAGGAGACGGTCAACTTGCCCATGCCGAAGAAGTGCTCGTGGGTGAAGCTGACCGTGAACGAGGTCTACAAAGGCACGAAGTGGAACGACCTCGCCATCAGCGAGGTCCATCCGCTCGCCAAGGACGAGTAGGCCGGTGCAGCCCGCGAAGGCCTTTCGCTCGGGCAAACTCTTCGAGGCAACCAACGGCGGGGAGCGCGCCGCGCTATATTCTCGCGCTCGCGCGGCTGCGCGAGAAAGGAGCTCCCAATCCCGATGCGCGGCGCCTTCGTCATCCTGCGCAAGGAGCTCTCCGAGATCCTCGCGAACCCGATGCTCCTCGTCTCGCTGAGCTCGCTCCCGGCGGTCATGGTGGCCGTGACCCTCGGGGTCCTCTGGACCTACGTCGCCGGCGCAAACGACGCGAGCGTCGTGGCGCTCGCCCGCTGGTACGCCCCCTCGGCGCCGCCGGGCGCGGCCGCGGCGGTGCTCGTCGAGGCGACGGTCCGCAACTCGCTCGGCCTGTTCCTGGTCATGCCCATCTTTCTGCCGGTCATCCTGGCCTCCCAGTCGGTGGCCGGCGAGAAGGAGCGCCGCACCCTCGAGCCGCTCCTCGCCACGCCGCTGACCGCCTTCGACCTCGTGCTCGGCAAGACGCTCGCGGCCGCGGTGCCGGCGCTCGCCATTACCTTCGTCGCCTTCGCGGTCTTCGCGGCCGGCGCCGACGCCGTCGCCTGGCCCGTGGTCCACCGGCTCATCCTCCCGAACGCGACCTTCCTCTTCTCCGTCTTGCTCCTCGCGCCGCTGCTCTCGTTCTTCGGGACCTGTCTCTCGGTGCTCATCAGCGCTCGGGTGGGCGACGCCCGGCTCGCGCAGTCCTTGGCAGGCCTCCTCGTCATGCCGTTCTTCGGCGCGGTCGCCCTGCAGTTCGGCGGGCTCCTGACCTTCGGGCCGGCGGCCTATCTGGGCGTCGGTGCGGCCGCTCTCACCGCGGACGCGGCAATGCTCAAGCTTGCCGTGCGTCTGTTCGACCGCGACAGGCTGCTCACCCGCTGGTCATGACCTTCGGGCCGCCCAAGGTTTCGCTCCTTCTCCGAGCCGGCAATGACCCGGCCCAGATCGACACCTCGTCCGTAGGCAATGGTTGAGCCGAGCCGCGCGGCCGCAGCCGTCGTCGCGAGACGTCCCGCTTGAGATCCACCTTCTCGGCGCGGCGCGGTGCCGTCTCGGGAGACGACCAACCCAGGAGGCGTTCGATGACGAGCAGCGCGTCGAATCATTCGTGGCCCGCGCCGCTGGCCGTCTGTCTGGGCTGCGGCGGGCTGGAGCAGGGCGAGGCTACCGAGAGCCTAGACTGCGCGCCGGGCGCCTGCGCGCGGGCCCGTCCCGTGGATCCCCTGCGCTGCGCGTCCACCTGTCTCTCCGATGGCGCGTGCGGCGACCACGGCACCTGCCTGCCGAACCTGGCGGCGCCCGCGTGGGCCATCTCGCGCGGCGCGTGCTTCCCGCGGGCAGGGCCCACCGAGGTCGCCAGGTCGGTGCGCGGACCCGCGATCGCCGGCGTGACCGCGCTCGCGTGCGGGGCCGCGCTCCTTCTGCGGCGCGCTGCGCGGCGGCGGGAGTCGCCGGGCCGGTTCCCTCTTTCCGAGCGTTCGAGCTAAGTCATCGCTCCGAAAGATCTGCTCCATCTCAACGTCCGATCCATCCCGGCTGGCGTCGTCGCTCGTCGGTGACATGCCCTCTGGCATGCGCCCTCCTCGCGCCTCGCCATCCTTTGCGCCTCGGACGTTGAGATCTGGAGCATCCATTTCTGCGCGATTCCTAACCGCTGGCGACGCGCGTGACAGAGCGCGCCGGTGCAGCCGCGGGGGCTTCGGAGGGAAGCGCTCGGGCGAGCCTGCCGCGCGCCGATCACGCCGGCCGCCGGCTTCGCGGCGATTGCAGCGAGGCGAGCAGCGGGCCTACAGTACTCGCTGAATCCGGCCCTGCTCCCGAGGTCAACTTCAAGCCCTTGCGCGGCGCGATGGCTCGAGACTCCCATGGGATGGCTTTCGGACCGACGCGATTGCCTCGCCGTGGCCCTGGTCCTTTGCTGCACCGGCGCGCTCATCGCGCCGGAGTCGGCGTGCAGCAAGGTCGCAGAGACCTCCGATCCAGCTTTGGTGTGCTCGCCGGATGCGGGCCCGCAAGCGTTCTGCGGGGATTCGCCCTCGCTCTCGTGCGGCGACCCCAACGCGCTCTACCGCTGCTCCGACGCGGGCGTTGCGGCGCTGATCGCGACCTGCCCCAATGGCTGCTTGGCCGACTTCGACGGCGGCGCGGCGTGCGCGCCGCCCGGGCCGCGCTGCATTCGCAACCCGGGCGTCGGCAACCACTGCGGCGGCGAGCCAGTCGTCGCCGACGGCGATCCCAACGTCATCTACCATTGCGACCACGTCGGCGCCGCGACCCCGATCATCCGGTGCCCGCGCGGCTGCGTCTACAACGCCGCCGGCTTGCCCTACGACAGCTGCGTGCCGCCCCCGGCGCCGACGTGCGTCGACGAGCCCGACACCGGACCGCCCGCCCTCGCATGCGGCACGGGCGGGGACAACCTCGGCAACAACGGCGCCTGTGGCTCGGACGACCGGGTCTACTACTGCCGCGACAGCGTTTGGAGGCTCAAGGAGGACTGCAGAGCGGAGGGCCGCGACTGCGTCTTGGTGGATGGGGGAACCGAGTTCTGCGGCCCGGGAGACGCTGGGTTCCAGACCCCGGACGCCAGCTGCGAGGTCGGAAACGACAACGGCCCCGACAACGGCACCTGCGGGCCCGACGGCCGCCTCTACTACTGCTGCCAGCAGGTGTGGCACTTGAAGGAGGACTGCAAGGCGGAGCGCCGCACGTGCATCATGGGGGCGAAGAAATACCCCGACTACTGCAGCGGCGCCCCCGAGACCCGGGCCTGCGCGCCGCCCGCGGGGCAGAGCCCATGACCGTCTTCCTCGACAACCGCGCCCTGCTCGACGCGTTTCGACGAGGAGATCGCGCCGCGCTCACCGAAGTGTACCGGCGCTACGTGGACGAGGTGGCCGGCGTCGTCCGCCATGGCTTCGCGCTCGGGGGGAAGGCGGTCCGGGGCGTGCGCGAGGTCGATCGCCAGCGCGACCTGGTGCAGGAGGTGTTCGTGCGCTGCTTCTCCGAGGCGGCGCGCAAGGGCTACGACGGAATCTCGCCTTTCCGGCCCTACCTCTTGCGCATCGCCAAGAACCTCATGATCGACGAGGCGCGCAAGTCGGGACGCGCCGTGGTCCTCGAGCCGGGCGAGGCCGAGGCGCCCGCCGGCGTCGAGGTGGGCGTCCCTTCCCCGGAGGAGGATCTCGAGTGGCGCATGCTGCGCGAGGCGACCCGCGCCTATTGCGCCACGCTGAGCGAAGGACTGCAGCGCTTCGTGAAGCTGCGCTTCGAGGAGGACCGCTCGCAGCGCGACGTGGCGCAGGCCCTCGACGTCACGCGGCGCAAGGTCCGCACCTGGGAGGAGGACGTGCGCAGCGGCCTGCGACGCCACCTCGCGCGCTGGCTCGCCCGCCCCGGGGCGGAGGCCCGGCGCTCCCCCTCGGCCCCGGCGAGCCCCGGAGGGGCCCTGGACGCCCCAGGCCGGCCCAACCGCCGGGTGGGTTCGTAACATGAAGCAGGAGCCGCCGACCGTGGACCTCTCCGACGCGCGTCTCGATCGCCTGCTCTCCGGCGAGGACCGGCTCACCTCGCGGGAGAAGGAGGAGATCCTCGAGGGCATTTTCGCGAAGGTCGCGCCCGCGCCGCCGCCCGCGCGCTCGGGGTGGCCCCTCCGCCGCTGGGCGTCCGGCGTGCTCGCCCTGGCGGCGATGGGCGCGATTGGCGCCGCGGTCGTCCTGTCGCGCCGGCCGCCGGAGCTGACCGCCCGCGGCGCGCGCGGCCCCGCGCCCGCCTTCGAGCTCTCCTGCGTCGATGCGTCCCTGCGCCCGGCCGCCTGCGAGCGCGGCGCGCGCCTCGTCTTCTGGATCTCGCCGGGCCGGTTCCGAGCCTTCGCCGTGGTGGCGCTCTCCCCCGAAGGCAAGACCTTCTGGTACTTCCCGAGCGGCGAGCACGGAAAAAGCGCGATTCTCGACGACACCGAGGCGGCCGGCCCGCTGAAGCAGGTGGCGATGCTCGACGACCGGCACGCGCCGGGAGACTACGCCGTGTACGGCGTCTTCTCCCTCGAGCCGCTGTCCAAAGAGCAGGTTCGCCGGGCCGTCGAGCGCCCGGAAGAGCAGGGGGCCGCGGTGGTCCGGCGGACGCTCCGCGTGGAGGCGCGATCGCCATGACCGGCGCCGGGATGGCCGCGGCCCTGAGCCTCGTGTGCGCCGCCGCCCAGGCGCGCGGCCCCAGCTACGTCATCGCGGTGGGCAACGACGCGCCGCCGGCGCGCGGCGAGCCGCTGCCCGTCCTCCAGTACGCCGACGACGACGCCGTCCGGTACTACGAGTTCCTCGGCCGGTTTGCCGAGGAGGCGCGGCTGCTCACGACCCTGGACGCCGCGACGCTGAAGCGCCACCCGAGCCTCTCCGCCGTCGCCCAGCCCCCCACGCTCGAGTCGCTGCGCGGCGCGGTGGCCGCCATTGCCCTGCGGGTGCGCGAGGACGCGCGGCGGGGCGATTCGGCGGTGGTCTACTTCGCCTTCAGCGGTCACGGGGCGCGGCTCCCGGACGGGACACCGTTCCTCGCGCTCGAGGACGCCGCGCTCACCCGGGCGCTTTTCCAGCAGGAGATCCTGGCGCCGCTCTCCGGCGCGCTCATCCACGTGTTCGTGGACGCCTGCTTCGCCGAGGGCGTGGTCGGACCGCGCGGCCTCTTCGACGAGGAGCTCGACGGCTCGACCTCGAGGCTCAGCCCTGCAGACTCTGCGGAGCTTCAGAGGGCCGCGAGCCTGCGCTTCCCGCGGGTGGGCACGCTCTCCGCCGCGGCCGCGGATCGCCCGTCGCACGAGTGGTCGCGCATCGAGTCGGGCGTCTTCACCCACGAGCTGTTGTCGGGGCTCGCCGGCGCGGCCGACGCGAACGGCGACGGCGTCGTCGAGTACGGCGAGATCGAGGCTTTCCTCGCGGCCGCCAACCGCGACCTGCGCGATCCGCGGGCGCGCCCGAGCGTGGCGGCCCACCCCCCGTCCGCCGATGCCAGCGCCCCGCTCGTCTCGCTCGCGTCGATGAGGGGCGCCGCGTTCCTCGCCGGTGACTTCTCGCGGCTCGGGCACTTCTACATTGAGCTCGACGACGGCGAGCGCTGGCTCGAGGCGAACCTCGCCTCGGACATGCGCGGGCGCCTGGCCTTCCCCGCCGACCGGCGGGCCTTCGTGGTGACGCGCGATCGCGAAGCGCCCCTCTTCGCCGCCGCCGGCGAGTCGCTGCGGGTAGGCTCGCTCGCGCTGCGCCCGCGCGACCTCACGGCCCGCGGCAGCGTCGACGAGAGCCTCCGGGAGTGGCTCTTCGCCACGCCCTTCGGCCTGGTCTACAGCCGCGGCTTTCAAGACGCCGTGGGCTTCTGGCCCGCGGGCGGCGACGCCGCGGCGAGGGCGCCGGCGCCGAGCGCGCGCACGGGACTGGCGATCGCGACCTGGGTCGCCTCCGGCCTGGGCCTGGTCGGCGCGGGGACGGCGGCCGCGCTCGCGATGGGCGCCCAACGGGACTACGCGGCGGCGAGCACCCAGCGCGCCGCCGCCGACGCGCGAGACCGCTTCGAGCGCGATCGCACCGCCGCCCTGGCGGCCGGCGCCGGCGCCGCGGCGTGCGGCGTCGTGGGCTGGCTCTTGTGGCCGGGCTCGCCGCGAAGGGCCCCCGCTGCCGTGCTCCCCCAGGCGCACGGAGCGACCGTGGCCCTGGAGGGGACCTGGTGAAGGCGCGGGCCATCACCTGGCCGGCCTTCGCGCTGGCCGCCGCCTCGGCGATCGCGGCCGCCTGCGACGACCTCACGCCATCGCTCGTGACGAAGAACCACTGCAGCGGGCAGGCGGACTGCGTCGAGCGCTACGGCTGCCTCGAGGGCACCTGCCAGCCCTGGGTGGATGCCCCGGGCGTCATCGGCGCGGAGGCCTTCAGCGGCTCGAAGAGCTTCCTGGTGAACGTTCTCACCTCGGGGACCTACTACGTCGCGCTGAGCTACAAGGCGGTTGCAGCCGGCACGATCGACGTGACCTTCGGACACGACGGCGACTCCCAGCTCTGCGGGGACGTGCCGGACGCCGGGGTGCCGGTGCAGCACTATCTCTCCGCCTCCTTCAACGGCGTCCTTGTCGGCCCGTACATCGTGACGGTGTCGGCGAGCGACGGCGTGACGATCACCGAGGTCTCGGTGACCACGAAGCCGAATCCGAGCTGATCGCCTCGAACGCCTCGGCCCACCGCGCCGCCCGGCGATCCGCGACCCAAGGGGCCACGCGGTTCGTATGACATCGCCGGACGCGGCCCAGATCGAGCCTCCCTCCGTATAGCTCTTCGGCAGCGCGTCACAGCCACTGGACTTCACACGCCGGCCACTCAAAGGAGCTTCTGAATGCATCTGCGAATGCGAGTTTCCTGGGCGCTCGTCACGGTTCTTGTCGGGCTCACCGCGTCCTGCGGAGGAGGAGAGACCTCCGACTCCCCGGCGCTCTCATCAAGGCAGTATCCCCTCGGCTTGGTCCCTGTCGCCGTTCAATACGCGGACAGTCATTGGAATTGGGACTGGTACGACCCCAACCATCACGGAACGGTCTCGGCCGGAGATGGGCAGCCCAACTTCGCCTGTGCGGAGTTCGTCGCCCGAGCGCTCGCGGCGGCAGGCCTTTTTCCGGGCCTGGGCCCCGACGATCCCCAGTCGAGCTACGCCAGCTACTGGCTCAATGGCAGGGATTATCACCTCTGGAATACGGGCACGGCGGACGTCGTCGGCCTTCATGACTATTTGCTCGACAACGGCCTCGGGGTCGATGTCGGCGACAACCCCTCGTTGGCCAGCCCGGGCGACCCGGTCTTCTATTACAACGGATCGGTTACTGCCGCGAACCGCGAGCACGTCGAGATCTTGGTCGCCGCCGGCAAGACGCCCGGCGGCGGCGATACGCTCGCCGACAGCCACAACTTTGCGGCGCTTCACATTTCATACGCCAACAGCGGATATTACAATAGTAGTGGACAATTCGTAGCCTACTCGCGCTCCATCGTCCACCTCCAGAAGTCATCGTCTCCGCTCTGCATCAACGACCCGGGCGTGGGCAACAACTGCGGCGACGAATCGGTGATCAGCGGCGGCAGCGCCAGCACGCTCTACCACTGCAACGGCTACGGCCCGGCCACCGTCGTCCAAGTCTGCAGCAGCGGCTGCCAGCACAATCCCCCCGGCGTCGATGACGCCTGCAAGTCCCCGACGGTCCTCTGCGTCAACAACCCGGGCGTGGGCAACAACTGCGGGGACGAGTCAGTGATCAGCGGTGGCAACGCCAGCACGCTCTACCACTGCAACGGCTACGGCCAGGCCACCGTCGTCCAAGTCTGCAGCAGCGGCTGCCAGCACAATCCGCCCGGCATCAACGACGTGTGCCGCGACCTCAAACCCCCGACCGCAGCGTGCGGCGCCGGAGATGCGAACGGCCCCGACAACGGATGGTGTGGTCAGGACAGTCGCGTCTACTACTGCTACCAGAAGACCTGGCACTTGAAGGATGACTGCACCGCTCGGGGAGCAACCTGCACGTACAACCCGAACGGCGCGGATTACTGCAGGTGAGGGAGCGCGGCCTGTAGCTCCGAGCGGTCCGAGCGCCTCACGAGGGGCGGTGCCGCCCGCGCCCGCCCTCACGGACAACGGCGTCCTGTCGTACACGAACCCCGAATCGGGGTGCGTGCCGTGCTCGTCCGATGCGGGGTGTGGAGTCACGTTTCAATGCTACTCCGGTTGCTGTAGGCACGTCGTTCACTGACGGGTGGCGCAGGCCGTCGCACGCGATTCCCGTGGCGCGGCGGCCTGCGCAAGCTGGTGCTGATCTCAATCCTGTTCTGGGCGGAGCAGCCCGCAGCCGAAGAGCCTGGCGCGACAGGACCGCCGCGCGGCTCATGCACGCGTTCCTCGCGCCGAGCTTCCCCAGCGGGAAGGGCGTCGTCAGCCGCAATGGCCGCCTGGAGCTTGGAGTTCATGCCGGTCTCCGACGAACGGGTTGTCGAGGTCGGAGCGCTCGCCGGTCTAACGTGAGGTGCTTCGCCGAATCGAGGTCCATGGCAGCGAGCGGCTCCGCTTCCCAGACTTCGTCTTTCGGAGGTGCGGCCGATAGCGCCTTGGTGGCCGACGCCCCTAACCAGTAGGCGTTTGGCGTAGCGCTGACAGGCAGGGGTATGCGCAGCGCGCCGCTCGGCTACGCCAAACCAACAGGCGGGTTTGCGCGGCGCGGTGGACGCGAGCACGGCGCTCGCATCGTGGCGCGCCGCGCAACGTCGAGTTGAACGAAGCCGTTCTCAGGGGTGGATGGGGCGCCGAGCCGGCCCGAGCTCTTCTAGAAGGGTTTCTCGGCCAACTGCTTTGGCCAGCGGGCACACAAGAACCGCTGCGGCGATCTCGAAGGCCACAGGGCCGGTTCCACGACTCCCATCGTTTCTTGCCTCAGGAGGTGCGAGAGCGGATCTCGGCTCGGGATTCACGAGGGACAGAGAACCCATTGGCAGAGTGTCCTCAGGCTCCCCCGCTGCTGGAGAGCGAGGGGTCAGAGAGCGTCGATTTCTCCGCATGCCAGCGCCGCCGAGCATACCGCCTCTTCGGGCACGCACGTTGACGTGGGCGCTCGACGTGGGCGTGGTCGGCGACGGCGACGGCGACGGCGACGGCGACGGCGACGTGGCCGTGGGCGGTCGTGTCGGAGGTGCTTGCCATGCGATCAGAATGCTCAGCTTCCAAAAGATGGATGACTACCAGCGAGCCATCGAGCTTCTTGCCTTGCTTCGCAGCTAGCTTTCATCCGATGCACCTCGAGGGAACTCCGCACTCTTGGACCAGCTTCGGCGAGCAGCCAGTTCGATCCCCTTGAACATCGCCGAAGCAGCTGGACGGACAGGACAAGCAGACGCAGCTCGTACCTACGCCATCGCCCCGGTTCGGCGATGGCGTGCGCCGCCGCCCTGGGTGCCCTGCTCGTGCTCAAGGTCATCGACGCTGCCGCACATCGGCGAGGCTGCGAGCTGCTTGAGCGCATCGTCGCCGTGCTGACCAAGCTCTGTCGCTGATTTCCGACACGACCGCCCACGGCCGCGTCGCCGTCGCCGTCGCCGACCACGTCCACGTCCACGTCCACGTCCACGTCAAGCGTCGACGTCCCAGACCCGATTCACCCCAGCTGCCGCCGCAGGCGGCTTCGTTCAACGTCGAGTTGAACGAAGCCGTTCTCCGGGGTGGATGGGGCGCCGAGCTGGCCGGAGCTCTCGTTCTTCGGGATCTGCCTCTCGGTGCTCATCAGCGCTCAAGTGGGCGACGCCCGGCTCGCGCAGTCCTTGGCAGGCCTCCTCGTCATGCCGTTCTTCGGCGCGGTCGCCCTGCAGTTCGGCGGGCTCCTGACCTTCGGGCCGGCGGCCTATCTGGGCGTCGGTGCGGCCGCTCTCACCGCGGACGCGGCAATGCTCAAGCTTGCCGTGCGTCTGTTCGACCGCGACAGGCTGCTCACCCGCTGGTCATGAGCCGGCAATGGCCTTAGGGGGACGCGCGTAGCCATCCCCAATTGCGGCGCCCAAAACCCGGGCGGTAGGATTGCCGCACCGCACCGCACGAAGGAGAACGAGATCATGGGGCTTCTCGACAGCATCACCGGCGAGTCGAAGCGCAACTTCATCGCTCGGCCTGACGCAGCCAAGGAAGACATCATCTACCTGTACCCGGAGCACAACATCCGGCTCATGAGCCAGCTCACGCTCATGCCGGAGGAGACGGCCCTCTTCATCAACGAGGGCCGCGTACAGGGCAAGCTGGGCCCCGGCGGCACGCACGCCCTCGACACCAAGAACGTGCCGTTCCTCTCCTCGCTCCTCGAGAAGCTCACCGGCGGCAACCTCTTCATCGCGCAGCTCTTCTTCATCACCACCGGCAAGCCGTTCGTGGGAATCAAGTTCGGAGGCCCCATCGGCGCCCTGCGCGACCCGGCCAACGACTACACCGTCGCCGGCATGGTCTTCGGCTCCTTCCAGGTGCAGGTCATGAGCGCCGAGACGCTCCTGTCGAAGACCGGGACGGGCACCGCCGATTTCGCCAAGAACCGCTTCCTCGAGCCCTTCAAGCAGACCGTCCTCGACGCCCTCAGCTCGGCCATCACCGCGGCCGGCGCGGCCAACAACTGGTCGCTGGCCGACATGGTCAGCGGCAAGGCCAAGGAGCCGATGAAGAAGGCGATGCTGGAGTTCGTGGACCCCTATGCCGCCGAGTGGGGAATCAAGGTCCTCCGCTTCGAGAACTTCACCATCAACTACGAGGAGTCGGAGCAGTACGCCAGGCTGAACGAGATGAACACGAAGGTCGCCATGGAGAAGCGCCGGATGGATATGGCGCGCGATCCGGCCTTCATGGCCCAGGCGCAGGTCGGCCTGGTCGAGGGCGCCGCCGAGGGCTTCAAGAACGGCGGAGAGGGCCCGGGGATGGGCATGGCCGGCATCGGCATGGGCATGGGCGCGCAAATGTCCCAGATGTTCGGCCAGCAGCAGGCCTGGGCCGCGCAGCAGCCGCAGGCCCAGGGCGTGAAGTGCCCGAGCTGCGGCCAGCTCTCGCCGCCCGGCAAGTTCTGCAACCAGTGCGGAAAGCCCCTCGCGCCGCCCGTGGCCCAGTGCGGCTGCGGCGCGGCGCTCGCGGCCGGCGCCAAGTTCTGCGCGAGCTGCGGCAAGCCCGTCGCGGCGGGGCCGCGGAAGTGCGAGTGCGGCGCGGAGGTCGCCCCGGGCGCCAAGTTTTGCGCCAACTGCGGAAAGCTCGCGTAGGAAGGCCTTAGCCTACAGCCTGAAGAGCCGCCGGGCGTTGTCCGCCGCCTGCGCGCCGACGTCGGCGGCGCTCGCTCCCAGCGCGCGGGCGACCCCCTCGACGACCTGGGCGAGGTGCGCGGGCTCGCAGCGCCCTCGGTGCGGCCGGGGCGTCTGATCCGGCGCGTCGGTCTCGACGAGCAGCCGTCCCGGGGGAACCGCGCGGACCGCCGCGAGGGGCTTCTTGGCCCCCTCGTACGTCACCGGCCCAGCGAAGGAGAAGTGCAGCCCGAAGCTCGCGTACTTCGCCACCTGCTCGGGCGCGCCACTGAAGCTGTGCAGCACGCCTCCCGCTGGGAGCGGCACTTCCGAAAGCAGCGCCATGAGCGGCTCGTGGGACTTGACGCAGTGAAGTAAGACCGGGAGGCCGTGCCGCTGCGCGAGCTGGAGATGAGCGCGAAGGATCTGGCGCTGGCGCTCCATGGGCGCCCCGGCCCCAGCGGCGGGGCCGTCCAGACCACACTCGCCCACGGCAACGGCTTCGCCCGTCCCAAGAAGCCCGTCGAGCTCCTCGAGGGCCGCCGCGTCCCCGCGCGGGTCGAGCTGTGGGAGGAGCTGCGGATGAATCCCAAAGGCGATGCCGATGCCTGGACCCCGCATCGACCGCAGGCGGCGCCAGCTCTCGGGCCCCACGGAGGGAGCGACGATGGCCTGGACTCCAGCACAACGCGCCCGCTCCAGGACCTGGCGCCGGTCGATGTCGAACTGTGGAGAATCGAGGTGGCAGTGAGTGTCAATCATCCGCCAACCGCGCGGTGGGGATGAAGCCCACGCCGGAACACGCTTAGACGGCGATCACGATGCGCCGCCCCAACATCCTCGAGAGCGGCGAGAGCGGCGAGAGCAAGAGCGCCGCGGCATCGCCGCTGCCGGTCACGTCGTAAGCGGCGCTGATGAGGTCGCCCAAGGTGACCATAGACTTCGAGACGGTCTTCTTCACGGCGTGAGCGCCCTTTCGCGAGATGTGCCGAAGCGAGTTTCGATGGGTCTTCGGATGCGCCGTCATGTCAGGCCCTCCTGCAGCTCATTCCTTCGGGACAACTTTTGGATGCCTCTGTGCTCGCCCCGTTTCATTCCAGCACCGCGCGAGCGATTCCAGCCAGAGACGAGCGACGGAGCGGTACCTCCATTCGGCCGGCCCGAAGGGCTGCTCTGCCTCGGGGCGCAAGGAGCGCCGTGCTCTCTCTCAGGAAGGACGACAGCGCCAGTCTGCGCCCGTTGCGAGCGCTTGTCGCCCCCCCGGTGAGGCAGCGCGCGGAGATTGGGCGGGGAGGGAATCGAACCCTCACGCCTTTGGGGCACGGGCTTCTAAGACCCGAGTGTCTGCCGTTCCACCACCCGCCCTTGATGCTCGTGGAGCGCCTTCATAGCACAGGAGCGGGGCTCTCGAGGCCAGAGCTCGCGGGAGCTCGCTCGCCGCCCTTGACCTTGGCCTGGGAATCGAGTTACCCCACGCGGTCTCTCCGGCGCCCGCTGGAGTGTTCTTTCCCGATGGTCGGGACGAAGAGGGAAGCGCATGGCCAAGTTCCAGGTCGAAGAGGTCTCGCCCATCGAGCGGCGCATCCGGATCGAAGTGGACCCAGCGGTGGTCCAGGTCGAGCTCGATGCCGCGTATAAGGTTCTGTCGCACCGCGTCCGGATCCCCGGCTTCCGCCCGGGCCGCGTGCCGCGGCGCATCCTCGAGGCGCGCTACAAGGCCCAGGTCGAGAGCGACGTGGTGCAGCACCTGGTGGAGCACAGCTACCGCGAGGCCATCGCCAACCGCCCGGACCTGGAGCCGGTGGCTCCGCCGCGCGTGACGGGCGCCGATGCCCTTAAGGCCGGCGAGCCGTTTCACTACCAGGCCAACGTGGACATCAAGCCGAAGGTCGAGCCGAAGGACTACGAGGGCCTGGCCATCAAGAAGAGCGCGGTGGAGATCACCGACGCGATCGTCGACGCGGAGCTCGAGAAGCTGCGCCAGTCCATGTCGACCTTGGCGCCCGTCGAGGGCCGGACCGTCGCCGAGGCCGGCGACTTCGCCGTCGTCGACTGGGAGGGCACCATCGACGGCAAGTCCTTCACCGGCGGCAAGGCGGAAGGCGCCACCCTGGAGATCGCCCCGGGCAGCTTCGGCCAGGGCAACGCCCCCGAGCTCGCCGGCGCCGCCGTCGGCGACACCCGCGAGATCGCCCACACCTTCGAACAAGACCACCGCTTGGCCGAGCTGGCCGGCAAGGCAGGCGCCTTCAAGGTCACGGTCAAGGGCCTCAAGTCGAAGCAGGTCCCGGCGCTCGACGACGCGCTCGCCTCCGCGTCTGGCGCCGGCGCCACGCTCGCCGAGCTCAAGGAGCGCGTCCGCAAAGAGCTGACCGAGCGGGAGACCGAGAAGGCCTCGCGGTCGGTGCGCGACCAGATCGTCGCCGAGCTCGTCAAGAAGAACTCGTTCGACGTCCCCCGCAGCATGATCGAGCGGGCCATCGACCAGATGATCGAGAGCACCTTCGAGCGGGCGAGCCGCCAGGGCCTCGACCCGCGCCGCATGGGCATCGACACCGAGCGGCTGCGCGAGAGCCTGCGCGAGCGGGCCGAGACCGAGGTCCGCGCCGCCCTCCTGCTGGAGGCCATCAGCGCCAAGGAGAAGATCGCCGCCGAGGAGCCCGAGGTGGAGGCGCGCATTCAGGAGCTCGCGGGCAAGTACAACATGCCGTTCGAGAAGCTGCGCGCTATGCTCCACGACGAGGAGCAGGTCTCGTCCCTGAAGGCTCGCATTCGCGAGGAGAAGACGCTGGCCTTCCTCGAGGCCAAAGCGGCGGTGACCCGGGAGCCGTGAGGCCAAGTCCCGCCGGGGCCTTGCCAATCCATCGGCGGCCGGGCTACCCACAAAGAAAAGGCAGCACCGGAGGCCCAACGATGAGCTACATCCCGATGCCGTACGTGGTTGAGCAGACTCACCGAGGCGAGCGCAGCTACGACATCTACTCGCGCCTGCTCAAGGACCGAATCGTCTTCCTGGGCACGCCCATCGACGACGACGTCGCCAACGTCATCATCGCCCAGCTCCTCTTCCTGGAGAGCGAGGACCCGGACAAGGACATCAACCTGTACATCAACTCGCCGGGCGGGTCCGTCACCTCGGGCATGGCCATCTACGACACCATGCAGTACGTCAAGCCGCCGGTGGCGACCATCTGCATGGGTCAGGCGGCGTCCATGGGGGCGCTGCTCCTGGCCGCGGGCGCCAAGGGCAAGCGGTCGTGCTTGCCGCACGCGCGCATCATGATCCACCAGGTCCTCGGCGGCGCGCAGGGCCAGGCCAGCGACGTGGAGATCCAGGCGAAGGAGATCCTCCGGCTGAAGGCGCGCATGAACGAGATCCTCGCTCACCACACCAGCCAGCCCATCGAGCGCATCGAGAAGGACACCGACCGCGACAATTACATGGGCGCGGGCGAGGCCAAGGAGTACGGCCTCATCGACGAGGTCGTGGTGCAGAAGAAGAAGTAGGCCGCTTCGAGGTCCCCCAAAGGCTGTCGGAGGCGCGTCGGACGGAAGGAAACGCGCCCCCGGCTTCTCTTTCGGGCACAAGCGCATCGCCCACGCCCCCATGGCCGCCAAGCTCAACGTGACCCGCGTCGTGAGGGCGGTGGTGCAGGACGCCGCGCGGAAGCTGCCGGAGTTCGCCCATATCAAGGCGACCCGGGTGCTGGTGGTCGCGGGCGAGGCGCGGCGCGCCTCGTGGGCTTCGGTTCGGCCCCTGGGCACGGGAAAGAGCAGCGGCCGCCCCGTGGTCCGGGTCCGAGGCCGCCAGATGCTCTACCTCATCACCTTGAGGCCGCGGTTCTTCCGCGGCGCGACTCCCGAGAAGCGGGCCGAGACCATCCTCCACGAGATGTTCCACATCTCCGGCCGCTTTGACGGGACGCTGCACACCGGGCGGCGCCACGCGAGCCTCAAGGGGCGGTTCGAGCGCCGGCTGGGCCCGTTGGTCGAGCGCTACCTCGAGCTGATGGACCCCGCGCTCTACGAGGCCTTGAACAGCAGCGGGACGGCCCTGGCTCGACAGTGGCTCGAGCGGCCCGGCTTGACCACGTTGCGAGGCAAGAAGCGCGTGGGGCGCCGCGTCTACACCGAGAAGCACCTGTTCTTGGGCCCGGTGCAGATGATCACGCGCAAGCGTCGGGCCTCGTAGGCCGCGGGCGCGCCTCACCCCCCAACCCCCTCCCCGCTCGCGGGGAGGGGGCGAGTCGAATCAGGGTGCGGCGCCGCGCTCGAGCTTGGTCGAAAGCCTCAGGACTTCTTCGGCGATCCGCTGGGTCAGCGCTCGGCGTTCGTCGCTCTTCACCAGGGCCTTGAGCCGGCCGGCCTGGGCCGCCGCGGCCTCGCGGGCCGCAGGGCTCGCTGACGCGAGCCAGTCGATGGCGCAGATCGCCGCGAACCGAGGGTTCAAGTCCACCTCGTCTTTCACCTCGTGCTCGATGGCCGCAACCAGGGCCGGGACGGAGCTGGTGGAGCCGCGCCGGCCGAGCTCGTACGCCGCCCGCTCCCGGGCCGCAGGCTCGGGGCTCGCGAGGAGCGCCTCCAGGCACTTGATCTCTGCGCACCCGCCGACGGAGTCTAGGGTCTTCTGGTATCCCCGGAGGATCTTCACCCGCGCGGCCACCGTGGACTCCTTCTCTGCCGCGCAGTCGACCTCCCCGCCGAGCGCCTTGCACTCCTTGTCGAAGAGCGCGGGCTCTTCTTTGACCACCGCGGTGAGGGCCTTGGCGTCGGCCTTGGAGCCGAGGAGCGTCAGGCCCAGCGCGCAGAACTCGCGGGCGCCGAAGTTGCCCTGCTTGGCGCAGGCGACGAGCTTGGGCGCGGCGGACGGGTCGCCAATCTGGACGAGCGCCCGCACCGTGGCCGAGCGGGCTCCGGCGTTCTCTTCACCCAGCGTCGCGATGAGCGGGGCCACCGCCTCCGGCGCGCGCATCCGGCCCAGGGCATCGGCGGCGGACTTGCGCACCTCGAGCGCGTGGTCCTGGTCCGGGTCCTCGTAGCGCAGCAGCTCAATCAGCGCGCCCGTCGCGCGCCGGTCCTGTAGGTCGCTCTCGAGCTGCGCCGCTTTGGCGAGCACGGCAGCCCGGACCACTTTGTGCCCCTTCGCCCAGTCCAGGAGCTCCTTGTCCTCGCCTTTGAGCAGGGCGAGCACGCGGTCCTGCGCGGCCGGCCCCAGCTTGAACAGGGCGAACGAGGCCTCCGGGTAGTGCGAGGCCTTTCCGCCCTGCTCGAAGAAGAGCATCCGCACGTAGGTGGGCAAGGCGGAGGGGTCGTTGATCTCTGCCAGGGCGAGGATGGCCTTCTTGGCGATGAGCGCCTCCTGCTCCTCGCCCTCGGCCAGCTCGCGCAGCATCGGCACCGCGGTGCGGTCCTTGAGCCGGCCCAGCGCCGAGATGGTCTCCATGCGCACGT
Organism: uncultured delta proteobacterium; assembly: GCA_963772225.1. Classification (GTDB taxonomy): domain Bacteria; phylum Myxococcota; class Myxococcia; order Myxococcales; family UBA5297; genus CAVYWD01. The sequence goes on from CAVYWD010000007.1 coordinate 29,125, forward strand.
AGTTGTCGCGGGTCGCCTTGAGCAGCCTCACCAGCGGCTTGGTAGCTTCTGGCCCGCCGATGTCTCCCAGCGCCCGGGCAATCTCCTTGTTGGAGGCATTCGCGTCCGGGCGGTCGCTGCCGGCCGAGAGGTCCAAGGCGTCCCCGAGCGCGTTCACCGCGGACGGGTCCTTGAGCTCCCCGAGCACCACGGCGATCTTCTCGCGGACCTTGGGGCTCTCGTCGGCGAGCCCCTCGGCGAGCGCGCCGGCGAGGCCCGGGGTCGCGGATTTCTTGGCCAGCCGCCTCAAATTCTCGAGCGCCTTTTCCTTCTCGTGGTGGGTCTTGGCCTTCTTCACCAGCGCCAGCTGGTCCTCGACGCTGTTCGGGTCGGGCTTGTGGCAGGCGGTGAGCGCGAGCAGGGAAGCGGCCAGTGCGGCGGGCAACGTGCGCGTCATGGTCACCTCAAGGGGTGCGTCGGAGTGGCCCTGAGACGAGCGGCGGGAGGCGAGCTTTCACGACTACACGCCCACGGTTTCGAGCGGTCAATCGCCGCGGGCCCCTGAATATCCGGCGGCGACTCCGGCCGCCGAGGGAGGATATGCTCGCACGCCTTTACGAGCCGCCCACCTCGGAGGTTTCGTTGCGCGCCTTCGTCACCGGAGCGACAGGGTTCATCGGGCAGCAGCTCGTGCGCGCTTTGCTCGCGCGCGGGGACCAGGTGGTGGCGCTGGTGCGCGACGTCGAGCGCGCGCGCCAGGTGCTCGGCGCGGTGCGTTTCGCGCAGGGAAACCCCGCCGATCCCGACCGCTACGCCGACGCCCTCAAGGGATGCCAGGCCGTCTTCCACCTCGCCGGCGAGCCCCTCCTCGGCCGGCGCTGGAGCCCCGAGCACAAGCGCGCCATCCGCGAGTCGCGGGTGGCGGGCACGCGCGGCCTGGTGGAGGCCATCGCCCGGAGCGGCGAGCGCCCGGTCCTGGTGAGCGCCTCGGCGGTGGGTTACTACGGCGCGCGGGGCGACGAGCCGCTCGACGAGGCCGCGGCGCCCGGCGGCGACTTTTTGGCCAAGGTCTGCGCGGACTGGGAGGCGGAGGCCCAGAAGGCCGAGGACCTCACCCGCTGCGCCCGCGTCCGCATCGGCGTGGTGCTGGGCCTGGAAGGGGGCGCGCTGCAGCAGATGCTCACCCCGTTCCGGCTCTTCGTCGGCGGAACGCTGGGCAGCGGGCGGCAGGTCGTCTCGTGGATCCACCAGAGCGACCTGGTTGCGCTCTTCCTGTGGCTCCTCGGCGTCGACGTCCGCGGGCCGGTCAACGCCACGGCCCCCAACCCCGTGACCATGCGCGAGCTCTCCAAGTCCCTCGGTCGGGCGCTGCACCGGCCGTCCGCGGTGCCCATCCCATCGTTCGCCGTGAAGGCCGCCCTGGGCGAGGCGGCGCTGGCGGTGCTCGACGGGCAGAAGGTGCTGCCTCGGGCGGCGCTCTCCCGGGGCTTTACGTTCCAGTTCGAAACCCTCGACGCGGCGCTGGCCGACCTGGTTGGCCGGGGCGAATAGGCGCTGCGGCGCCCCGGAGGTATCCTGCCTCGCTTCCGCGACTTCGAAGGAGAGGAGCGCATGACTCGAGCCATCGCAAGCTGCGCCTTGGCGGGGGCGCTGCTGTGGGCCTGCGCCGAGAAGAAGGAAGCGCCGAGGGCGCCCGAGCGCGCCAGGCCTCTGCAGGCCCTGCCGCCGGCCGGGATCCCCAAGGCCGCCCCGCCCGAGCTCCCGGGAGCCCGCAGGTCCGTGCCCAGCTCCGCCGAGGCCGAGCTGGCGCTCACCCTGGGCAAGGCGTTGCTCGAGGACGCCAAACCCGAGGAGGCGGAGGTCCAGCTCAAGGTCGCCGCGGCGGGCGGACGCCCCGGGGCTGACGAGCTTCTGCTCAAGGTGCAAAGCGAGCTGGAAGCCAAGCGCCGGCTCGCCGACGCCCGCCGGAAGTTCGAGGCCCGCGACTGGCCGGGCGCCACGGAGGCGCTGGCCGGCGTCGCGCCGGAGTCTTCGCTGCGCGCCCGCGCCGACGAGAATCGCCGACGAGATCGCCGCGGCCAAAGTCGAGGAGTCGGAGAGGATGAAGCGCCGCATGGAGAAGGAGCTGGACAGGGACAGCGAGCCCGGCGTCCGAACGCCGGACGAGGCGAAGGCTTCTCCGGGCTCGCCTCGCATGACGCCTCCCTGAAGGCCCGATGAGCGAAGCGGACCCTGGCAGCCTTCCGAGGGCAGAGGCCCCGGGCGCCCTGACGGACCCCCCCGAGGCGGAGCCGCGCGGGGCGCTCGTCGGCGCGCTGGTCGACCAGCGGTATCGGGTCGAGGTGCTGCTGGCGACCGGCGGCATGGGCTCGGTCTACCGCGCCGAGCAGGTCTTCATCGGCCGCAAGGTGGCGCTGAAGGTCCTGCACCCGCACTTCCAGGCCAGCCCGGAGCTCGTGGAAAGGTTCCGGCGCGAGGCGCAACTCGCGGTCCAGCTCAAGGCCAAGAACGTCGTCGAGGTCCTCGACTTCGGCCGCACCTCCGACGGCCGCTTCTACCTGGCCATGGAGCTCCTCGCGGGCGAGTCCCTGCAGGACGTCCTCGAGCGCGAGGGCCGCCTGACGCCGGCGCGCGCCGTGACGCTTTTGCGCCAGCTCCTGGAAGGGCTGACGGCGGTGCACGCCGCGGGCGTGGTCCACCGCGACCTGAAGCCGGAGAATCTCTGGCTCGTGCCGGCGCCCGAAGGCGAGCAGCTGAAGATCATCGATTTCGGCATCGCCAAGCTCGCCGACGTGCCGGCCGGCGCCGCGCGGACCCGGGTCGGCCTGGTCATCGGCACGCCGGAGTACATCGCGCCCGAGCAGGCGGCGGGCAAGCCGGTGGACGCGCGGGCCGACCTCTACGCGGTGGGGCTCATCGCCTGGGTCGCCTTGTGCGGGCGCCACCCGTTTCCCACCGCGGACCTCCAGGCGCTGATGCAGGCGCAGGCATACGCGAAGGTGCCGCGGATGACCGAGGCGCAGCCCGAGCTCGCGGCGTGCCCTCGGCTCGTGGAGGCCATCGCGCGCGCGACCGCCAAGGACCCGGCGGAGCGGGTGGCGAGCGCGGCGGAGCTGCGCGCGCTCCTCGAGGGAGCCGAGGTGGCGGCCCTCACCGACGTCGCGGCGCAGTCGCCGCTGGGCCTGAAGGAGCTCGACCTGGTGCGCCCCACGGTCATCCGCGGCCGGCCCGGTGTGGCCGCCCCGTCGAATCGAGCACCGGGCCCTACTCTCCGAGGAAATCGCCGACTACGGCGAGCGCGCCGTGCGGCTCACGCGCGCGCAGGTCGCGCGGCTCCTCCGGAGGCGGGACCGGCTGCTCGCCCGCGTGCTCTTCGCGTTCGGCGGCCAGCGAGGGAAGGGCAGCGGCGGGGCTCGGGCGCTCGCGCACTTCGACTCGATGGCCGACGCCGCCCGGTGTGCCGTGGCGCTCCAGGGCGAGCTCGGGCGCGACCGCGCGAGCGCCGCCGAGCCCGAGCAAATCTCCGCACGCGTCGCGCTCCACGTCGGCGAGGTGCGCCTCGCCCAGGGTGAGCTCCTCGGCGACGCGGCGGACTTCGCGGCCAAGGTGGCGACCGAGGCGGCGCCCGGCGAAGTCTGGCTCACCGCCGCGGCGCAGGCCGCTCTGGCGGGCGGAGCGCCAGCGGAGGAGGTGGGCGAGCGGACCCTCGAAGGTTGCGCGGAGCCCGTGAGGCTGTTTCGGCTGCGAGCGCCGGCGGGCTCGTCGGCCTTTGGCGACGAGGTCTCGAGCCCCCAGGGGCACGGCGCGTTCTACTGGTTCGGTCGAGGGATGCGGCGGGCCCTGCTCGCGCGGCGGCGCCTGCTCGCCGCCTGCGCGGCGGCGGCGAGCGCCGGGCTCCTCGTGGGAGCCCTGGTCGTGCGCAGCCCTGTGGCGCAGGCGGGGCAGGCGCTGGCGGGCTCGAGGCCGCGGCGCGCCCTGGAGCTGTTGGCGCCCGAGAAGCCCTCGCCCGAGGTGCTGCTCCTGCGCGCCCAGGCCCACCACGCGCTGCAGCAGTTCGACTCGGAGATGGCGGTCCTCCTCCAGCTCGAGCACGACGACCCGGCGCCGATGCGGCGCGAGGAGATGCTCGCCCACCTCGTCGAGCACCTCGACGGTCCGGCGGCCGGGCGCGCCCAGGGGCTTTTGGCGCGAATCGGCGCGCCGGCCGTCGGGCCGCTGGCGAAGGCGGCGGTGGACAAGGAGCCGCACCGGAGATGGGCGGCGCTGGAGGTGCTGCGCGAGCTGGGCGCCGAGGGGCGCGCGGACCTGGCCGCCTCGTACATCCAGGACCTGGACCAGCGCGACTGCGGGGTCGTCGCCCGGGCTGCGAAGAAGCTCGGGGACCTGGGCGACGCGCGCGCCGTCGGGCCGCTCCGGGACGTGGCGCTGCGCAAGAGCAGCGGCCTGTTCGGCGGCGTCTCCGAGGCCTGCGAGGCGCCTGCGGCGCGGGCGGCGTTGAAGAAGCTCGGAGAGGGGAAGTGAGATCACCTAAGCGCCGCGCAACCACTCTGACGATGTCGAGGTGCCTGGTTCATTCCCGCCCCGCATCCATCACCATCTTGTCGAGGAGCTTGGCGGCCAGCTCACGCTCCCGGGCGTTGCCGCCTCGGATGGCGTCGATGAGCGCGAGCGCGGCGTACATCGACTCGTCCGCCGCCGCCTTGACGGCCGATTCGTAAACCGGAGCGAACGCCTCGCCTCGAGCCTCGCGGTTTAGCCCCAGTTTCGCCTCGGAGAGGTAGCGGGCCGGAAAGCTCGTCGTCGCCGCCGCTCGGGCGACCAGCGCCTCCACCGCCGCGGCTTCCTCGTTGTCGACCACCAACACCTCGGCGGGCGGGGCGGTCTGCCGCGCGAGATGGGCAAGGACGGGGCAACGGCGAGTGCCGCCGTTAGGTGCACACGATGACCGAGAGGGGGCTCACCGCAGCGCCACCGGGTTCTTCACGGAAAAGACGTTCTCCCCGAGGATGACGAAGTCGCGGTCGCGCGCCGCCACCGCGGCGAGGAAGCCCTTCGACGTTGCCCGCCCGGGGAGCAGCCAGTCGTGGAGCTCGATGATGACGAGCGGGAAGGCGTCCATCCACGCCGGGTCCACCGAGAACAGGTCGGCCTCGAAGCCCTCGATGTCTATCTTGGCGAGGAACGGGACCACCGGGGCCGCGCTGCCGGTGGCGGCGAGCCAGTCGAGCGCCAGGAGCTGCGGCACCGTCACCGCCGGGACGCGCTGGCTTGCCCCCGCCGGCGCCCACTCGGTGGTGTGCGCCCAGGGCTCCGCTTGCGGATGGACGGACAGCTCCCCCGCCCTCGACGCGACCGCCGCGTGCATCGGCACCAGCCGTCGAATCCTTCAGCCGCGCGACGTTCTGCTCGAGGAGGGCGAAGTTCTCGGCCTCAGGCTCGACCGCCACCACCACCGCCGCCGGCCAGTTGAGCGAGAAGTAGGCGGTAGCGAAGCCGATGTTCGCCCCGAGGTCGAGCACCAGGGGCCGCTCGCCCCGCGCCACGTGCGCCTGGTAGAGCGCCTGGAGCTCGCCGTGGCGTTTGGTTCGCTCCAGCGAGTATTCCTGAAGGGTGAAGATCTGCTTGATGAGCGCCTGGTCGCTGGTGCCCGGGCGGAACAACAGCTCGCATTGCCTACCGGTGGACGTCGAGAGCGACAGCGTGGCGAGGTTTCCCATGGCGGCTCCGCAATGGAACCTACCACTTGTCGCAGGCCGGCCGCGGCCAGTTGGAGCGGTCGCCAGACCAACCTGGCGCCCCGTGGATGGGTCATGGCCGAGCTCACGGAGGAACCATTGTGCCGCTCCCGCCCCCAATCTCGGCCCCTTGAGATCGGTCCAAAGCCAAGAATCGCCGCCAATAGTCCCTTCGCGAGGAAATCTTGCGCAGGATGGCAAAGACTCCAGGCTTTAGACCCCGGGCCTTAAGGAACTGCAGTACCCGGAGCCTGGGGTCTTTCGTCTGGAGCCTACGGCAACCCTCATTGGTTCCGGCTCGGCCGGTTTAGGGGGCGGCGGTGGGGCCCTGCTCAGTTCGCGGTGATGGTGAAGTCGTTGCAGGTGAAGTCGGTCGCGGTGCCACCGGTTCCGCTGATCTCGAAGCCGAACTGGACGGCGCCGATGGTGCCGTCGGGGATCCATCCTGGGTCATCGCCCACGTGAGGAGGGCCTTCAGGTCCACGGTGGCGGAAGTGGTGTTGGTCGTCCGCACGAAAGAGATGACGTTGCTCCCGCCGTTCTGGTGGTAGACGTTCCAGGTGTGGCCGCCCACGGTGATGTCGGTGGCGTTCGGGATCGGCTTGCCGGTCGAGTCCCACGCGGCGGCGATCGGCCCCACGTTGCCGTTGGTGTACATCCACACCATCACCTCGGTCGGCACCCAGAGATTATAGGTTGCCTCCCAGTCGCCGGAGCTCGGGACGGTGATGTCGAAGCCGCTGGAGAAGGCGGCGAGCGAGCCGATGGTGCGGCCGAGGTTGGTGAAGCCGCTGTTGGGGTAGGACTTCACTCCGCTCGTCGCCGGCTGGGTCGAGGTGACGGCGAAGTGGCTGCCGTTCCGCGCGGTGATGCACTGCGCCCCGGCCCCCGCGCCCCACAGGTCGTTGTAGACGGTCAAGTCGCCGGTGGTCCACTTGTCCCACTGCCCGCAGGCGATCCACGGCCCTTCACCCATCGCGCAGTCGATCTCGCTGCAGGCGCCGTCGAGGAGCCACTGGTAGTTGGTTCCGTTGTGGGTCTCGGGGTTGACCCCGAAGGCGTAGCCCTGGTTCGTGTAGAGCTTGCAATCGTACTCCACCCGCTGGCCGACGGTGTTGTAGACGACCTGCGAGTTCCACACTGGGGAGCCGGCGCAGGAGACCGCGCCGCCGTCCGCCCTGCCACCCGGCGCGCCGGCATCACCGGAATTGGTGGAATCACCGGCATCGCCGCTGCCGTCGTCCACTGGGTTGCCGCCCGAGCGTCCGGCATCGGCCCCACCATCAGAAATTTCACCGTCGGCTCGCCCGCCGTCGGTCACCGCCCCGTCTGCTGGTCCGCCGTCCGCCTGTCTGCCATCTGGCCGAATTGGCTCGACCGCTCTGCCCCCGCAGTTGACCAGCAACAGGAAGGCGAAGGTTGACCATGCAAGTCCCAGTGCTCGGTTCGTCATCGCCGATGAAAGAGGCCGGAGCGGCCAAACCGGGGCACCCGCTCTTCTCGCCGGGCGATCGGCGACGACTCAGGGGCTCAGGTAGAAGGGGTTCGCTCGCCGCGCGAGGGCCCCAGTCCCGACCGGCGCCCCAGCGCGAAGCGCCCCTCGAGGGGGAAGTGCGTCAGCGCGCGCCGAGGTGGCGCGAGAGGAACGCGAGCTGATCGCCGACCGACCGCTCGAAGGCCGCGCCCAGGTACACGTCGAAGTGGCCGACGTCGTAGCGGACCACGGTCGCCCGGGCGCCGGCGCGGCGCGCCGCACGCTCGGCCGCGGCGGGGGGCGCCACCGAGTCGCGGGCGCTGATCTGGATCAGGATAGGGCAAGGCAGGCGATGGGCGTAGCGGTACGGCCGGTAGAGCGGCAGCTCCAGCGCCACCCGCGCGCAGACCTCGTTCACGGGGTTCGGCCCGGCGATCGCCTCGTAGCCCGGGGCGGCGTCGGGCGTCGTCATGGCCGCGAGCGAGCCGGGAGGGCCGACCATGGGAAAGCGCCGAGGACTTCGCTTAAGGCGGCTGACGACGAGGTCCGCGAGCCCGAGGCCGGCGGCGCGCGCGAGCAGGCCGTAGCCCGCGTAGCGAGCGGTGCTTCGGACGGCGGCGAGGCCGTCCATCATCGGCACCTGCGAGACGACGGCGGCGACGCGGCCGTCGCGCGCCCCGGCGACGACGACGTGGCCGCCGGCGAAGGACGTCCCCCAGAGCGCGATGCGCGAGGCGTCGACGCCGCGCAATCCGCGCGCGAATGCGATGGCCGCCCGCCAATCCTCGAGCTGCATGCGGACCGAGAGGAGCTGGCGCGGCTCCCCTTCGCTGTCGCCGAAGCCGCGGTAGTCGAAGACCAGGGCATGGAATCCGCTCGAGGCGATTCGCTCGGCGAAGGGCGCCAGGTGGTCGGCGCGCGTGCCGCCGAAGCCGTGCGCCATGACCACGCACGGGCGCTCGCCCTCGCCACCGCGGTAAAACCACGCGGCACAGCGGGCGCCGCCGCTCGGGAATCGAAGGTCCTCTCGCATGGAGCGGATGATATGGCGCAAGCGGCGGATGGCTGAAGAAACCCAAGAAGGGCAAGGGAAGGGCGCATTACGCTCGCGCCCTCGCGCCCTCTAACGCGCCGGCGGCACTTCGGGCGGCGCGACCTTCGGAGCCGGCGGCGCCGCCGGCCGCTCGAAGACCCACTCCCGCGCCTGCGCCTTGTCCACGCTGGACACGAAGTCGCCGAACGCCCCGTACTCGTCCGGGGCGATGCGCGCCATCTTCACCTCGAGCTGCTCCTGGAGGACCAACTTCCCCGGCTCTTTCTGCTCCGAGCGCTCGTAGCGGCCGAAGGGCGTGTCCAGCCGCACCGCGAGCGGCGCCCCAGCGAGCGCCATGCCCTCCGGCAGGGCGATCTGCGCCACCAGTTGCAGCTTCTCGGGGCCCGGCACCAGGAGCGGCGTCTTGCGCTCGAAGAGCGCGAGGAAGCGCCGCGCGAGGTTCGCCGGGTAGAGGCCGTTGCTCGCCAAGAGCCGCTCGCCTTCCGCGCGCGCGAAGCCCGGCGCCTTGAACTGGTAGCGGATGGCCACCGGCGCGCCCGGCTCGTCCTTCTCGTCGATGGAGAAGTTCGAGAGCGCAGCGCTGTCGAAGGTGCGCGCGATGGCCGCCTCGATGGCCTGGCGTCGCTGGTCCTGGCTCAGCCGCTCGAGCCCCGCCTTCAGGTACGCCGCCTCGAGGCCCTGGTACTTCTCCTCGCCTTCGCCCGACAGCGTCCCGTCTGCCGAGAGCCCCAAGCGCAGCGAGACCTCTTTGCCTTCGGCCGCGCCGCTGCCCGGCGCGATGAAGCGCTGCGTCCGCTCGCCGACTTCCGGGAGCAGGACCGCGCTCATCCCCTCGGCCTGCGGGGAGATGCGCCCGAAGGGCGCGAAGCGCAGCGCCGGCGCCGCCAGCACGGGCCCGCCGGGCAGGAGGATCTGCAGGGCGGCGTAGCCGTACAGGTCGGCCAGCGCGAATCGATAGGGCGAAGGGTCCGCCGTGAACGGGCGCACCAGCGCGATTCGCGAGGCGATGCCCAAAGCCTTCAGCGCCGACTTGAGCAGCATCAGCCGGCTGCCGCGGCCCTGCGCCAACGTCGCCGCCGCGCGGGTGGTGAGCGGCCCTTCGGCGCCTTTGACCTCCTCCATGACCTTGGCGTAGACGGCCGCGGCCGCGGCGGCGCCGGTCAGCCCATGCGCCGCGGCGCGGGCGAAGGCGGCCACCTCCGCGGTGGGCCTCGACTTCTCCAGCAGGAAGTCGCCGATGCTCGCCATGGCCTCGTCGAGCCCGGCGCCGGCTCCGACCTGCGCGAAGGGCAGCACTTCCTCGAGGGGCGGCCCCGACGGCTCGCGCACGAAGGTGGGGACGTCGCGCGCCTCGAAGTGGACCCGCTCCATTCCGCCGGCTTCGGTGACGCCGTTGCGCGGCCCCGCCGGCGCGACCCGGTGCGGGTCGACCTCCAGCCCCAGCCCCTTGGGCGCGCGCACGTCGTAGACCGACCGAAACAGCTGCCCGTCGGCGATGCGGAAGTAGAACTTGGGCGCCGCGAACCCGGGCGTCGCCGCCCCGCGCGCGCCGGTGCTCGTCAGGTACTCGTACTCGACGACGTCTCCCACCTCCACGCCCGGCAGCGAGGCCGAGTCCTTGCCTCCGATGGGCTCCGGCTCGAGGACCCGCCCGTCCTTCTTGAGCGTGCGCAGCGAGAGGACCTCCGCGCCCGCCGGCACGTGCACCTCGGCCAGCATGGAGACTCCGCGCTGGTCGAGCACCTTGGCCACCACGTGCGTGCGCTCGGTGGTGCTGCCGTCGGGGTAGGCCTCCAGGGCGGAGGCGTCCAGGACGTAAACCCCCGGCGCCGACTCCGCCGGCTTTTGCGTCTCGTACTCGGCGAGCGCCTTCTCGCCGTCTTCCTTTGCGTCGTCGAGGACGTCGCCGCCTTGGGCGAACGCGAGCGCGCGGCGCAGGTGGAGGTCGGAGCCGTCCAGGGCGAGCGCGGCCTCGTTCTCCGCGCGCGCGCCCTGGGCGTCGCCCGCCTGCTCCAGCGCGCGGGCCCGGCTCTTGCGGAACGACGCGCTCTGCGGCCAGGCGCGCTCCAGCGCCTGGAACAGCGCCGCCGACTCGAGCGGCCGGCCCAGCGCCTCGGCCAGGGCGGCCTGCGCGACCGGGGAGCTGCGGGTCCAGGGGGAACTCCTGGGCGAGCCTGGCGAGCCGGGCGAGCGCCCCTTCGAGGTCGCCGCGCAGCTTGAGGTGGTCGGCGAGCCGCCGGCTCCCGCCGGGGCAGAGGGCGAGCGCCTGGACGAGCGCGTCGGAGGCCGCCGCCGCGTCGGCGCGCCGCGAGAGGTCGTAGCGGACGTCCAGCGCGTCGCACAGCCCGGGCTCCAGGGCCAGCGCGTCCCGCGCCCGGTCGTCCGCCAGGGAATCCACGCCGCGCGCCTGCGCGAGCCGCATCCGGCTCAAGAGCGGCCGCCACGACGCCTTCGACGCCGCGGCGCTGGCCTGGTCGAGAAGCTCCTCGGCCTCGTCGAGCCGGCTCTCGCTGCGCGCGTAGACCGACAGGCGCTGGAGCACGGACGCCTCGCGCGGGTCGAGCTTGAGCGCCTCTTCGAAGAGGCTCTTCGCCCGCCCCTTGCCGCTGCGCGGCGGCAGCGAGCGATCGAACGCCTCCGCCTCGGCCCTGAGGATAAGGAGCGCGGCCGAGGGCCGCTGCTCGGCCGCGGCGACGGCGAGCGCCTTCGCGCCCTGGTCGTCGCGCTCGAGCGCGTCGCGGACGGCGATGAGCGCCGCGAGCAGGGCGCCGGACTCGGGACGGAGCGCCGATTCGAGCGCCGCGGCGGTGGGCCAGGCGCTCTTCGGTGCCGAAAACGCGGGGGCCGCGCCCAAGAAAGCTCCCTGAGCGGGCGCGAAGGAGAGCCGAGCTGGGCGGCCGTCGGCGCGCGAGAGGGCCACCGTCACGTCGCCGCGCTCGCCGCCGCGGGCGAGCTTCACCAAAAGCCGGTGCTTGCCCGGGGCGAGCAAGACCTCGGCGGCCGCCTCGTCGGGAAGGTAGGCGTCGAAGTCCCGCCGCTCGAACGCCGCGGCGCCGTCGACGAAGACCTTGAACGCCCCCTTGCTCGAGGCGCGCAGCAAGTAGGCGCCCTTCTCCTGCACCGCGACGTCTGACGCCAGATAGTAGAGGTCGGCGGTGCCGGGCTCGGCGTAGAGCGCGTAGTGTCCGTCGTAGGCGACCGCGGCGCGCGGGGCGATAGGGCCGAGCGCGCCGGCGTCGCCCTGGCCCGCGGAGCCCGACTCGGGCGGGAAGGGCTTGTCCCATTCGAGGACGTGGAAGCGCGAGTACGGGCCCAGGAGGGCGGCGGAGGAGACCAGCCCGGCATCGGCGAGCAGCGCCCGCGCGCCGGCGTCATCGCCGCGGTTGCGGCGCGCCAGCGAGGCGGCGGTCCGCAGGAGGAAGGCGGCCTCGCCGTCGGCGCCGGCGGCCAGGGCCTGCAGCGCCTTTGCCTCGATGGCGGCGTCGATGCGCGGCGACTCCCCGGCCCCGGCGATGGCGATCCGCGCGCCCACCGCGCAGAGCGGGTGGTGTGGCGCGAGCTCGCAGAGCTTCAGGGCCGACAGGATGCGCTCGCGGGTGTCGAGCGAGCGGCGGGCGAGCTCGCAGCGCCCGTACGCGGCGAAGAGGTCCTCGGGCCCGGGCCCGGCGGGGGCGAAGAGCGCCGCCGCGGCGTCGGGCTTGGAGTCGGCGAGGTAGGCGGAGAAGCCGGCGAGGGCCCGCTCGCGGGGCGTCGCCTTTCCAGCGCGCACGGCTTGCGCGCCGGCCTCGAGGGGCGATGGGCCCGCCCGCCCGAGACAGCCGGCGAGCGCGAGAACGGCGAGAGGGAAGAAGGAGATTTTGGCGTCCACACGCGAGGTTGTACCACGTGAGGCGAGCGGCACTGCAGGGCCGGCCAGGGACCTGACCGGGCGGCCGCTTTGCCCAAGAGGCGCGCTCCGGGGCATTTGGGCGCCACGCGCGGCTTGCGTATCGCTGGCACGCGCGGCACACATCGCCTACAACCTCGCGTGCGGGGCGAAGACACCTTTTCAGGAGCGGACCATGGCGGATGAGCTGAGAGGCTTGGAAGGACTGAAGGTCGACGCGAAGAGCCTCTATCGAGAGGAGACGTTCACCGACCTGCGGGTGGCCACCGTGCGAAGGCTGTCCCCCGTGATGCCCGACGGCCAGCCGGACCTGGGGCGCAAGACGCTCTACCTGGGCAGGACAGACGTGATGACGCCAGGCGGCGTCCTGCCGATCGAATGCGAGATCGACGCTGTCTCCCTGGAGGACGCGATGCAGAAGTTCCCGGCGGCGGTGCAAAAGGCCGTCGAGGAGATGGTCGCCGAGGCCCGTGAGCTCCAGCGGCAGCAGTCGTCCCGCCTGGTCGTGCCGGGCGCCGGCGGTCTCGGCGGCCTGGGCGGGCCCGGCGGCCTCGGCGGCGCCGGCGGATTGGGCGGCCTGGGCGGGCTGGGAGGCAAGGGCGGGATCGGCCGGCCGTAGGGGCCGAAAGGTTTCAGCCCGCTCGCGGCGCGCCAGTGGGAAGGCTTGGCGCCGCCTCGCTCGAGCGAGCGGGCGCCACGGCGGCCTTAAGCCGGGGCGCCCTCACGCCGAGCGCGAGAGGAACGCGCGCGGCGCTTGGGCTCCATGGAGCTCGGCGACGATCCGCGCGACCTCGGTCCGCGACACCTTGGCTCCGGCGCCGTCTCGCTCCACCGCGTCGAGCGTCGACCACGCGAGCCGGATGGGGAGCGCGGCGAACGACCAGAGCCCCTTCGAGGCGCCGGCGTCGAAGAGGGCCGAGGTGAAGCCGGTGGCCTCTTTCAGGTCGGCGCGCGCCAGGGCCAGGACGTCGCCGCGCGGGACTGCCGGCGGGAGATAGAGGCGGCCCTCAGCGGCGTCCGCGTCGGCGTCCTTGAGGATGTTCGTGAGCTGGAGCCCCTCGCCGAAGAGCCGCGCGGCGGAGCGCAGCCGCGGGGCGATGGCCTGGAGCGCCGGCTCGGCGAGCAGAAAGAGCTCGGTCAACAGCTCGCCCACCAGGCCCGCCACGAAATAGCAATAGCGGCGCAGGTCCGGCAGGTCGCGCAGCGCGAGCCTGCCCTGGGGGTCCAGGCGCTCCACCGTAGTCGCCATGCCCTCGATGGTCATGCGCGAATAGCCGGCGATGACGCCCCGAGCGGCGGGCGCGAGCGCGTTGAACGCGGCCAGCACCTGCGGCGACTGATCGAGCAGGCGCAGGTAGCCCTTCTGCGGCGTCGGCGGATCTGCCATGGCCCGCGCTCGGAAGGTCTCGACCTCCTCCGCGGCGCCGGGGTCGGCGACGAGGCGGGCGAAGGCCATGAGCTCCTCGATGCGGCGTTCGGCGCTCCAGCGCTCGGCGTCCTCGAGGGTGTCGGCGATGCGCAGGATCAGGTAGGCGAGGGTCGCCTGGGTCCGCGTGGGCTCGCTCAAGAGCGGGATGTTCAGCGCGAAGGTGCGCGATGAGGCGACGAGCAGCTCGAAGAGGTCGGCCATTCTGGGGGCAGGCTAGCGTAAAGCGCGCCCGCCTGGCCACGGAAGTCGAGCGCCTTCAAACGGGTCGGCGATGGGTTCCGGTCCCAGTGAGTCCCTTCGCGAGGAAATCTTGCGCAGGATGGCAAAGACTCCAGGCTTCAGACCCCGGGCCCCAGGAACTGCAGTGCCTGGAGCCTGGGGTCTGGAGCCCAAGGCAACCCTCATGGGTTCCGGCTCGGCCGGTTTAGGTCAGCGATGGGTTCCTGATCGCCCAAGCCTCCCGTGGCCTTTGGCGCCTGCGCGCGGGCCCTTCGCTACACCAGCTCGACGGCCACTGCGGTGTGAAAATCCAGGCCGCGGTCGGTGAGCGCGAGCCGCTCCCCGCGCCAGTGGGCGAGGCCGCGCTCGACGAGAGAGCCCGCCGCCTTCAGAGCGGGGCCTGGGTCCGCGCCGAGCTCGGCGGCGGCCTCGCGCACCGGCACGCCGTCGGTCATCCGCAGCCCCAGGGCCAGCCGCTCGCGGAAGAGGTCCGCGCCGGTGAGCTCCTCGCTGGACGCCTCCGGGAGCTCCCCGCGCTCCACGCTCGCCAGGTACCGCTCGGGCGAGCGGTGGTTCGACCAACGCCGGCCGCCGCGCCGGGGCTCGCGCGGGTCGCTCAGGGAGAAGCCGCTGGCTCCGCAGCCCAGGCCCAGGTACTCGCCGCCCGTCCAGTAGAGCGCGTTGTGGCGCGCCTCCTGGCCCGGGCGGGCGTAGTTCGAGATCTCGTACCGGCGATAGCCCGCCCGCTCGAGGGCCGCGCGCGCCGCGTTGCCCATCTCCCATTGGAGGTCGTCGTCGGGGACCGACGCCCGTCCTTCGCGCACGGCGGCGGCCAAGGGCACGTCCTCGGCCAGGTGGTCCAGCGTCAGCGCGTAGCAGGACAGGTGCTCCGGCGAGAGCTCGGCGGCCCGCCGCGCGTCGTCTTCCGCCATGGCCAGCGTCTGGCCCGGCGCGCCGTAGATGAGGTCCAGCGCCACGCTGGGAAAGCCCGCCGCGCGCGCCGCCTGGAATGCGGCGATGGCCTCGCTGGCGCCGTGGGCGCGGCCCAGCCGGCGCAGCGTCTGGCCGTCGAAGGATTGCACGCCCAGGGAGAGGCGGTTGAAGCCCAGGGCGCGGAAGGCCGCGAAGCGCGCCGCGTCGGAGGCGCCCGGGTTCGCCTCGAGCGTGAGCTCGGCGCCCGCCAAGAACGGGATGTCTCGGCGAACCGCATCCATCGCCCGCGCGAGCGCCGCGGGCTCGAAGAGCGAGGGCGTGCCGCCGCCCAGGTAGAGCGACGTCGCCGCTCGCCCCAGATGGGAGGGCGCGCGCAGGCGGAGCTCGGCGGCCAGGGCGCGCGCGTACCGCTCGCTCGGGATCTGCGGCGCCGCGACCGAGGCGAAGTCGCAGTAAGGGCACTTCGAGAGGCAGTAGGGGAAATGGAGGTAGACGCCGAAGGACATCGCCAGGCCTCGCGAGAGGCGGGGGCCGCCTCGAGCTCGCCCGCACTGTCCAACAGGGGAGGGGCTTTCTCAAATCCGAGCAGGGCCGCGGCCGGGTGCTTCTCGGGAGAGGGAGCCGCGCCTAGCGTCTTCGAACCGGCGCCACTCGCTGCTCGAGGAGCCCTCCGGCGCCAGAGGTCCGCCATGCGTCTACGCGCAGCTTCGGTGGCGCTCGCGCTGTCCTTTGGCTGTTTCCGGCCGTACCCGGGAGTGTTCGGCTATCGGCCCCGCTTGGGACCTCTCGAGGACCTCGATGCGGAGCTCGACCGGGCCGAGTCGGACGCCTTTCTGGCGCGGTGGCGAGAGCTCGGAAGGCAGAAGACGGCCGAGGCGGCGG
The DNA here is from genome assembly GCA_963772225.1 of uncultured delta proteobacterium. Classification (GTDB taxonomy): domain Bacteria; phylum Myxococcota; class Myxococcia; order Myxococcales; family UBA5297; genus CAVYWD01. Next base: position 44,716 of record CAVYWD010000007.1, read on the forward strand.
CCCGGCGCGCGGACTTAGCCCTCGAGGCGCTGGCGAACGGCCTTTCACACCGCCTGCCCGGGATTCGCGCGGAAGAGCTGGCCGCCGAGGGCGAACGGGATGCCGAGCGCGCGGTCCGCGGGGCGCCGTCGTCGGCGGCCGGGTGGCGTGCGCTCGCGCGGTTTCGGCTCCGCCGCGGCCTGGAAGCGGACGCCGCGGCCGCCGGTTGCAGGGCGGCGGACCTGGCCCCCAAGCGCGCCGACGACCAGGAGGCCTGCGGCGATCTGCTGCGCGCCCAGGGCGACGCTGCGGGGGCTGTCGCTCGCTACCAGTCGGCCTTCCTGGTCTCCGCGGATCGCGCGCAGCAGTTCGAGCTGATCGCGCGCATCGAGTCGACGAGCCTCACGCCCGCGTCGGACGTGGCCGCGCTGCCGCCGGAGGTCGTGGCGCAGTATCGGCAGGCCGTGGAGGCGTCTCGAGAGCGGCCGCCTCCTCCGCCGCCCCCCGACGCGGTTCCATCGCTGCAGGAGCCCGAGGCCCCGGACGACGGCTCCTGGCAGTAGGCCGCGCCCGAGCGCTCACGGCGCCGGCGTACCTCCGATCGCGGCGGTCCGAGCGGCGGCCCGATAGACCGGGGATTTCCAGAGACGCAGCAAAGGGCTTTGGGAAGCTCCGGATTCCCGGCGGTTCCACAAACCAGTAGGCGTTTGCGCGGCGCGGTGGACGCGAGCACCGCGCTCGCATTCTAGCGCGCCGCGCAAACGTCGAGTTGAACGAAGCCGTTCTCAGAGGTGGATGGGGCGCCGAGCCGGCCCGAGCTCTTCTAGAAGGGTTTCTCGGCCAACTGCTTTGGCCAGCGGGCACACAAGAACCGCTGCGGCGATCTCGAAGGCCACAGGGCCGGTTCCACGACTCCCATCGTTTCTTGCCTCAGGAGGTGCGAGAGCGGATCTCGGCTCGGGATTCACGAGGGACAGGGAACCCATCGGCAGAGTGTCCTCAGGCTCCCCCGCTGCTGGAGCGAGGGGTCAGAGAGCGTCGATTTCTCCGCATGCCAGCGCCGCGGAGCATACCGCCTCTTCGGGCACGCACGTTGACGTGGGCGCTCGACGTGGGCGTGGTCGGCGACGGCGACGTGGCCGTGGGCGGTCGTGTCGGCGGTGCTTGCTAAGCGATCAGAATGCTCAGCTTCCAGAAGATGGATGTCTACCAGCGAGCCATCGAGCTTCTTGCCTTGGCTTCGCAGCTTTCGTCCGATGCACCTCGAGGGAACTCCACACTCTTGGACCGGCGTCGGCGAGCAGCCAGTTCGATCCCCTCGAACATCGCCGAAGCAGCTGGACGGACAGGACAAGCAGACGCAGCTCGTACCTACGCCATCGCCCGCGGTTCGGCGATGGAGTGCGCCGCCGCCCTGGGGGCCCTGCTCGTGCTCAAGGTCATCGACGCTGCCGCACATCGGGGAGGCTGCGAGCTGCTTGAGCGCATCGTCGCCATGCTGACCAAGCTCTGTCGCTGATTTCCGACACGACCGCCCACGGCCGCGTCGCCGTCGCCGTCGCCGTCGCCGTCGCCGTCGCCGTCGCCGTCCACGTCAAGCGTCCACGTCCACGTCCACGTCAAGCGTCGACGTCCCAGACCCGATTCACCTCCCCAGCTGCCGCCGCAGGCGGCTTCGTTCAACCCGGCCAAGCCGGAACCAAAGGGGGTTGCCTTAGGCATGCCTTAGGCTCCGGACCCAGGCTTCAGGAGCTGCATTTCCTGGAGGCTGGAGGCTGGAGGCTGGAGCCTGGAGCCTGGAGCCTGGGGTCTGGAGCCCAGCCTGCACAAGAGCTCGCGCCGAAGGGACTTGGGCCTCGAGGCGGGGGAATGGCGCCGCGGCACCCCCGCAACTCGCCGACCTGCGCCGGGTTAGACTCCCCGAGACCATGGGGCTGCGCCAAGACACGCCGGTGGAACCCGACGAAGACGCCGCTCTGATGCTCCGCGTCCGACGAGGGGACGCGAGCGCCTTCGAGGCGCTGTACGACCGAAACGCGAGGAGTGTCGTGAGCTTCGTCCACCGCTTCGTGCCAGACCGCGCGCGCGCGGAAGAGCTCGCCCAGGAGATCTTCCTGAAGGTCTACCGGAGCGCGGGCGCGTACGAACCCAAGGCGAAGTTCAAGACGTTCCTCTTTCGCATCGCCGCCAACCACTGCCTCAACGAGCGGCGGCGCGGCGAGTACCGCGCCGAGGTCCGCTCCAGCGCCCCCGACGCGGACGCCGACGCGCCGCCGCACGACGCCGCGGGGCCCGAGGCGGACGCGCCCGACTCGGCCCTGGCCGGCCGCGAGCTCGAGCGCGCGCTGAGCCGGGCGCTCGATGAGCTGGGCGAGCGCGAGCGGGCGGCCTTCGCCATGTGCCGCTTCGAGGGCATGGCCTACCGCGACATCGCGGAGGCGCTCGGGGCGAGCGAGGCCGCAGTCAAGAGCCTCATCCACCGGGCCACCGTGGCCGTCGCCCGGAGCCTCACGCCGGTGGTCGGCCAAGATCCGCTCGCGGCTGCGCGAGGAAGGTAAGAACATGTCCGCCATCGAAACCGCGGGAGTTCCGGCGCCATGAGCGAGCTCGTCCACCTGGAAGAAGAGCTGACCGCCCTGGTCGATGGCGAGCTGCCCGAGCTCGAGCGGGTTCGCGTCGAAGAGCACCTGGCCTCTTGCGCACTCTGCCGGGGCCGGCGCGACGCGCTCCTTGCGGCCGTCCAGCAAAGCCGCGCGGGGCGGGCGGCCTTCGACGTGGAGCCCTCGGCGGCGCTGCGCCGCAAGGTGCTCGAGGCCGTCCGCGCCGAGCGCCGGGGGCTTTGGGTTTCGCTGAGCGAGTGGCTGTGGGCGCCGCGGCTCCTGGCGCCGCTCGCCGCCGCCGCGGCGGGGCTCGCCCTGTTCTTCGCGGTGAGGGCGCCTGTGCCCCAGGACCCGCAGGAGCTCGCCGAGCTCGCGGTGGCGGAGCGGCTCGACGTCCTTTCGGATTACGAGCTTTTGTCGGAAGCCGCCGCGGAGGAGATTTCGCCCGAAGACCTTGCCGTGGTGGCCCACCTGCACGAGCTGGGAGACTAGAAGCCATGGTGCGCCCGGCCCTTCTCGCACTTTGCCTCGCCACCGCCGCGGCCCCTCGGCTCGCCCGCGCCGACCCGGAGCCGACCGCCGCCGAACGCTTCCGGGCCATGCCCGAGGCGCAGAAGGAGGAGCTGCGCCGCCGCTATCGGGAGCTCCAGAGGCTGCCTTCGGAGCGACGCGCGGAGCTGAAGGAACGGCTGCAAGAGCTGCGCGCCATGAGCGCCGAGCGCCGCGCCCAGCTGTTCGAGAACTACCGGGCCTACACCCAGCTGCCTCCCGAGCGGCGCAAAGAGCTGGACCGCCGCGCCTCGGAGCTGCGGCGGTTGCCGCCCGAGGAGCGCGTGCGGCTGCGCGCCGAGCTGCGAGAGGCGATCCGCGCGCACCGCGGCCAGCTCCGGGAGAACGCCCGCAAGTGGCGCGAGATGAACGACGAGCAGCGGGAGCGCGCCCGCGAGCGGGTGCGCGAGCGGCAGCCGCTTCGGCGCTGACGGCCAAGCCCGCTCGGCGGCCCCCGACCTCAGCTTCCTCAGCAGCGAAGCCGGTCAATCAGGGCGTCGAGCCCCTCGGGCTTGCGGAAGGTCTCGTCCACTTCCGGGGGCAGCTGGTCCTGCGGGAGCTTGCGGCCAGAGAAGATGACCGCGCAGACGATGCCGGGGTGGTCGCGCCGCCACCTTCGGATGAGGTCTTGACCCTTGGCCGCGCCTCAATCGAGCGCCGCGTCCACGACCAGGTGCGTCACCTCGCCGCGCGCGAGCAACGCCTCCGCAGCAGAGGGCCCCAGGGCAAAGTGGACCTCATCGAAGCTCCGCGCCAAGAGGCGCGTGAGGAGCGCCCCGAGGTCCGGCTCGTCGTCGACCAGGAGCAGGACGCGTTTCATTCGACCTCTTCCTCTGGCGGAGGATTATCCGTGGCAGGCTCGCCTTGTCCAGCGGCGCCTCTATTCTAGGAATTCCAAGCTTGCGGAGGGCGCCGCGCGAGCCGATGCTCTGCGCGGGGCGTCACCTGAGGGAATCTTCATCCATGAACACGTCCTTGAAAGCGGTGCTTCGCGTCGATTGCCAGGACCGGCCAGGGCTGGTCGCCGACGTGTCCGCCCTGCTGTTCAGGCTCGGCGCCAACGTCCTGCACGCGGACGAGCACATCGACTCCGAGGCCAACACCTTCTTTCAGCGCCTGGAGTTCCTGCCTCCGCCGGCCGCGCTCCAGGGCGACGGCCGCGCGGCGTTCGCCGAGGAGGTGGGCCGCGCCTGCGCGCGCTGGAGCATGCGCTGGTCGCTTCGCTTCTCAAACGAGCGGCGCAGGGTCGCGCTGCTCGTCTCCCGGCGCGGGCACTGCGCCCTCGACCTGCTCCAGCGGCACCGCGAGGGCGAGCTCGCCTGCGACATCCCCGTGGTCCTCTCCAACCACCCGGACCTGAGGCAGGAGGTGGAGCGGCGCGGCTACGCCTTCGCCTGCGAGCCCATCGCCGCCGGCGACAAGGCCGGGCAGGAGGCGCGCATCCTCCAGCGCCTGGCCGCCGACAAGATCGACCTGGTGGTCCTCGCTCGCTACATGCAAGTCCTCTCGCCCGCGTTCGTGGACGGTTGGGCCGAGCGGATCATCAACATCCACCACAGCTTCCTGCCGGCCTTCGCCGGCGCCGAGCCGTACCGGCAGGCTTACCGGCGCGGCGTGAAGCTCATCGGCGCCACCAGCCACTTCGTCACCCGCGAGCTGGACGAGGGACCCATCATCGCGCAGAGCGTGGAGCGGGTGAGCCACCGCGACTCGGTGGAGGACCTGGAACGCATGGGTCGCGACCTGGAGCGCATGGTGCTGGCCCACGCGCTGCGCTGCTTCCTGCAGGACCGCATCATCGCCTACGGCAACAAGACGGTCGTCTTCGACTGAGAGGCCCATGGCCGGCACCGTCATCCTGACCAGCGAAGAACTGGCCGTGCGGTACGACCTCGTCCGGGCCTTGTCGCGGCGCGGCCTGGAGGTCCGGCTGGCGCGCAGCGGGTGGGAGTTTGTCCTGGCGGCGGGGCGGGAGGTGCCCGGCCTCATGGTGCTGGAGTACTGGCTGCCCGACATGCTGGGCGACGAGGTGCTCGAGCTCGTGCGGCGCGAGCCGGAGCTCTCGTCGGTCCCGGTCATCCTGCACGGCGCGGGGGTCAGCGCCGAGGTCCGCGACCGCTGCGCCAAGCTCGGCCCGGTCCATCTTCAGACCGACCGGGCGGGTCGCGCCGAGTTTCTGGCGGACCTGTTCGCCCAGCTTCAGCTGCGCGAGCGCCGGGAGCGGCGGGTGGAGGTGCGGCTACCGGTGGAGGTGCGCGCCGGAGAGAAACGGAGGGGCGGCACCGCCGTCCAGCTCTCGAACCTGGGCGCCGCGGTGGAGTGCGCCTTCGAGCTCTCCGAGGGCGACGCGGTGGAGCTCGCGTTCCCCGCCATCGGCGAGGCCCCGGCGGCGGTCGCCGCGTCGGCCGTGTGCAGCGTGGTCCGGGAGGCCGGGCGGACCACCCTGGGGCTCGAGTTCACCGATCCCGAGGCCATCCGAGACCTTCTCCAGGTCTACCTGAAGCACGGCGCGGAGCTCGGCGAGCGGCTGGAGCGCATCGAGCGCTTCCCGGCGCTCCCCGCGGTGGCGGCGCGCATCCTCGAGGTGAGCCTGCGCGAGGACGCCGACCTCCAGGAGCTGGTCGCGCTGGTGCGCAACGACCCGGCGCTGGCGAGCCACCTCATCCGCCTGGCCAATTCCGCCGCGTACCACTTCGCCTCGAAGGTGACGGCGGTGGAGCGGGCGGCGGCCCTGCTGGGGATCGGCGCGGTGCGCAACGCGGTGCTGGGGGTCACCGTGTTTCGCCACCTGTCGCACGACGCGGCGGGCCGGCTCGCCCACGAGCTCTGGCAGCACTCGGTGGCGGTGGCGCTGGGCTGCGAGAAGCTGGCCGCGCGCTTCGGCGTCGAGCCCGGCGAAGGCTTCGCCCTGGGGCTCTTGCACGACGTGGGCAAGTTCGTCCTCCTGGCCGCCTTCTTCCGCGAAGGCGAGGGCTGGGCAGGCCGCGCCCCGGCGGAGCACCTGGCGCTGGACCGAGAGCGCGAGCTCTTCGGGATGGACCACGCGCAGGTGGGGGCCCACATCCTCGCGCGCTGGGGTGTGCCCGAGTCGCTGCACGAGTGCGTGCGCGCCCACCACGACACGGACGCGGCCAAGGAGGCGCACCCCCGCGCCCCGGCGCTGCGGCTGCTGCAGGCGGCCGAGGCGCTGGCCGTCGATTCGCACCTGGGCCTGGGCGCCGGCGAGGTGGGCCGGGCGCCTTCGGGCGAGCTCGCGGGAAAGGAGACCGAGGGGCTGCGCGTCGGCCTGTACCGCGACCTGGCGCGGGTCTTTGCGGAGTTCGGGCGGCCGGTGGAGGCGCTGGACCTGTGCAACGAGGTGGTGGAGCGGGCCAACCAGCGGCTGTGCGCGCAGCTGGCGGAGGCCGAGGCCCACAACGAGATGCTGCGCTTGGCGTACGAGCGCGCCCGCCACCAGTTGATGAGCCTGGTGCAGACCGAGAAGTACCACGCGCTGGGCCGCCTGAGCCGGGGCCTCGCCCACGAGATCAACAACCCCCTCTCGGCGGCGCTGGCGAACCTCCACTCGCTGGGCGCCTACGCGGTGACGCTGGCGAGCGCGGCCCTGGGCGGCCCGTCCAAGCCCGAGGAGCTCAAGGAGATCGCCTCGGACCTGCCGGCGGTGCTCGAGGACATCGAGTCCGGGCTGCAGCGGGTCCAGGCGGTCGCGCGGGCGCTGAAGGCTTTCGACCGCGACGGCTCGCGGCGCCTGGAGCTCGCCCACCTGCGGCCGTGCGTCCAGGAGGCGCTGCAGCTGGCGGGGCCGAGCCGGCCCGGGGGCGTGAAGATCCGCGTCGGCGAAGGGCAGGTGCGCGAGCTGCTCATCGACCGCGGCGGCATGGTGCGGTCGCTGGTGGAGCTCATCCTCAACGCCTTCGCGGCCATGCCCGAGGGCGGCGCGCTCGACATCGACCTGCGCGAGGAGGCCGCCTCGGCGCTCGTCGTCCTGCGCGACACCGGCGAGGGCATCAGCGAGGAGAACCTCGCGCGGGTGTTCGAGCCGTTCTTCACCACCCGGCCCATGGGCTCCGGGCGAGGGCTGGGGTTGAGCTTTGCGTACGCGGCGGTGAGCCGGATGCACGGCACCCTGGAGATCAGCTCGGTGCGCGGGCAGGGGACGGTCGTGCAGGTCCGGCTGCCGCTTTCGAGCGCGGAGCGCCCGGCGCCTTCGTCCGTGCCGGGGTGACTCGAAACCGCTGGACCGGAGCGCCAGGCTCATCGGCTTTCGCGGCTTCACTCGGCCAGCCGCCCCGCCAGCCGCGCTCGATTCGGGTCTTCGAGCAACTGCACGAAGCAGGCAATCTGCGCCGCGGCGAAGAGGCCCTCGAGCGACGCGCTCGCGAGCTCGAGCCCGAAGCGCGTCGCCAGGGGCGACGGCTCGGGCAACAGCGATGAGAGCGCCCAGAGCACGGCCGAAGGCGCTCCGGCCGTCGCCAGCGCCAGGGCCAATCGGAAGCGCGCTCCGAATGCCATGGCCCGGCTGCGGCGCAAGACCTGATTCGCGTCGAGCCGCGTCGCCGCGAGGAGCGGCGTCGCGAGGCAGAAATGGAGCGCCACGAGAATTCCGGGAAAGCCGAGCAGGAGCAGCCCCAGGCCCACCATCAAGCTCGAGAAGACGCCCGCCGCGGCCGCCGCCGGCCAGCGCGACAGCGCGAACGCGAGGGCCCGGCGCAGGTCCACGCGCTGGCCGCGCGCCCGCGCGAGGTAGAGGCGCGCCACGGCCACGCCGGCCGCGAGGCCCGCGGTGAGCTGAACGGGCGCCGCGAGCTGAGAGCGGTCGAGCCCCGTGAGCGCCCAGCGATCGCCCAGCGCCTCCACTCCGGTGAAGAGGAGCGCCGTCGCCGAAAAGGCCGGCGCCGCCGCGGGGAGCGCGCCCCACCACAGGGCGAAGGCGCGCCGCAGCGCCGCGCCGACGTCCAGGGGCGCGGCCCCGGCGCCGCGGAGGGAGCTCGAGCGGTCCGCTGTCGGTGGGCTTGTCATTCGCTGCCCCGACGGCTACCCCAGGGCGGCGCCGGCCTGCAAGCGTTTGCCGGCGCGCTGGCTGGGGGCGCACAATGGCGCCGCATGCGCCGCCTCCTCCTTGCCGCCGGACTTTGGCTCGCCCTCCCCGCCAGCCGCCCAGCCGATTTACCGATGGATCGACGCGCAGGGCGAAGAGCACTTCACCGACGACCCGGCCAGCATCCCCGCCGAGTATCGCAAGGTCGCCCAGCCGATGCGCGGGTTCGAGGCGCGCAAGAGCCCCGCGCTTGGGCCGAGCGCCGCCCCAGCCATGACGCCCGACCCGTCGGCCGCTGCCGAGGAGGCGCAGCGCCGAGAGCAGGAGGTCGCCCGCGAGAAGCGTTGGCGCGAGGCCTTCCGCGCCGCCCGCGAGAAGGTCGCCACCCTCGAGCGGGCGCTCGCCGCCGACCGCGCGAAGGTCGCCGACCCGGCCGCCGCGGGGATGCCTTTGCGCCGCCTCGCCGACGGCACCATCCTCCCGAGCTTCGAGTACGAGGCCGCGCAGCAGCGCGTCGCACGGAACGAGGCCGAGCTGGCTCGGGCGCAAGAAGCGCTGGAGGACCTCGACCGGAGCGCCTCCCGCGAGGCGGTGCCCCAGGAATGGCGCCGCTGAAATCGCCGAACGTGAATTGCCGAGGGCGCTCCCGCCACCCGTTCTGGTGTAGTCTTTTGAGCCTCCCTCTTGGCATCACGGCACGTCCTACCGCATGAGCGAAAAAGCGCCCGAGCTCTCCGTCGTCATCCCGGTTTACAACGAGTCCTCCATCGTCCAGTCCGCGGCCGAGGAGCTCTGTGCGGTGCTCGAGGCCCAGGGCGCCGACTTCGAGCTGATCCTGGCCGAGAACGGCTCGAAGGACTCCACCGCCGCCCTCGTCGACGCGCTCTCCCAGCGCCTGCCGCGGGTGCGCGCGCTCCACGTCGGCGAGCCGAACTACGGCAAAGCCCTGCGCGAGGGCATCCGCGCCGCGCGCGGCACCTTCGTGCTGTGCGACGAGATCGACCTGTGCGACGCGGACTTCTACGACCGCGCGCTGCCGCACCTGCGCTCGGGCGACGCGGAGCTCGTGGTCGGCAGCAAGGCGGCCCGCGGCGCGCGCGACGAGCGGCCGCTCCTGCGCCGCGCCGGCACCAAGGTCATCAACGGCATCCTGCGGCTCTCGGTCGGCTTCAAGGGCACCGACACCCACGGGCTCAAGGCGTTCCGGCGCGAGCGGCTGCTCGAGGTGGTCGACGCGTGCCTGGTGGACCGCGACATGTTCGCCAGCGAGTTCGTCATCCGCGCGGGCCGGATGGGCCGCCGGGTCCTGGAGATCCCCGTGGTGGTCCAGGAGAAGCGCCGGCCCACCATCAACCTGGTCCGCCGCGTGCCCAACGTGCTCAAGAACGTCGCGCGGCTCGTGTATTACATCCGCATCCGCGGCGGGTGAGCGCCCTTGCGCCTGGCCTCGGTCAGCGTCGATCTCGACTCGCTTCCCCACTACTGCCGCATCCACGGCCTGGACCCGGCCGCGCTCTCCGAGCGGGCCCGGCGCCAGGTCTACCGCGAGGCGCTCCCGCGCTTCCTGGACCTCTTCGCCGAGCTCGGGCTCTCGGCCACGCTCTTCGCCGTGGGCGCCGACCTCGAGGAGGACCCGGCGTCCGCGGCGGCCGTCGGCGAGGCTGCGCGCGCGGGCCACGAGATCGGCAACCACTCCGGGGCGCACGACTACGCCTTCACCCGTTGGAGCTCAAACGACATCGACGCCGACGTCGCGCGCGGCGAGCGCGCCTGCCAGGCCGCGTGCGGCGCGCGGCCCAAGGGCTTCCGCGCGCCCGGCTACGCGCTCACCGCCCCGCTCCTCCAGGTGCTCGCGGCGCGCGGCTATCTCTACGACTCCTCGGCCTTCCCGGCGGCGCCCTATTACCTCGCGAAGGCCGCGGTCATGGGTGGGCTCGCCGTCCTGGGTCGGCCTTCGCGCGCCATGTTGGACCGCCCGCGCGTGCTCTTCGCCCCGCGGGAGCCCTACCGCCCCCGGAGAGACGAGCCTTACGCGCGGGGCGACCTGCCGCTCGTCGAGCTGCCCGTTGCGGTGGCGGCGTGGACCCGCCTGCCGTTCATCGGCACCGCCATCGTGGGCCTGCCCGAGGGCGCCGCCGCGCTCGTCGAGCGGGGCGTCCGGGGGCTCGCCCACGTGAACCTCGAGCTCCATGGCATCGACCTGCTCGACGCCTCGGACGTCGGGTTCCCGCCGCTTCAGCGCGCCCAGCGCGAGCTCGCCGTCCCGGCCAGAGAAAAGCGCCGGCGGCTCAATGCCGTGCTGCAGCGGCTGCGGGGCGAGCGCGAGGGGGTCTCGCTCGAGGTCGCCGCGCAGCGCTTCGCCGGCCGCTGACGGGCGACCGTCAGCGCGCGTCGATCGCGAAGAGGCTGAACGAGCACCGATAGGACGACGGGAGCCCGCGGTCGAAGACTTTTATGGTCACGTCTCGCGAGGGCGCCGTGAAGTCGATGGTATTGGGGCCGGCGACGAGCTGGTACTCGGCGCCGCCGATCTGCGCCGAGAACCCGACCACCGAGGGGTCGTCGAAGGGCCGCCGCGAGGGCGCGTGGTCGCGGCTGACCGGCCGGCAGGCCCCGTCGGCCAAGAAGCGATAGCGCTGGCCCGGCACGAGCCCCCTGGCTCTCAGGGTGAGGCTCTCGCCGCGCTCCACCTTGCCGCCGAGCTCGATGTGCCGGGGGCCGGCCGCAGGACCGGCGGGGGCGGCGCAGAGCATCAGGAAAAGGGCCAGGGCGACCATGTCACATCTCGCGGCGCCCGGTGAGAGCGCGGGCCAGGGTTACCTGGTCAGCGTACTCCAGGTCGCCGCCCATGGGCACGCCCTGGGCGATGCGGGTCACCTTGATGCCCAGCGGCCGGATGAGCTTCATGAGGTAGAGCGCGGTCACCTCGCCCTCGACATCGGGGTTCGTGGCCACGATGACCTCCTCGACCTCGCCGCTCCCGAGCCGCGCGAGCAGCTCCCGCACGCGGAGCTGGTCGGGGCCCACACCTTCCAGCGGTGAGAGCACGCCGTGGAGCACGTGGTAGCGCCCCTTGAACTCGCGGGTGCGCTCGATGGCGAGCTGCTCAGTGACGCCCTCGACGACGCACAGGACCTTCGGGTCGCGCTTCGGGTCGCCACACAGGGCGCAGGGGTCGTCCTCGGTGAGCGCGCAGCAGATGGAGCAGAGCCGCACCTTCTCGACCACCTCGGCGATGGCGCGGGAGAGGTCCCGCGAATACTCGCGCGGCGCCTTCAGGATGTGGAAGGCCAGGCGCTGCGCCGTCTTCTCGCCGATGCCCGGCAGCTTGGCGAGCTCCACGACCAGGCGCTGGATGGGTTCTGGGGTCATGGCCGGAAGGGTAGCAGCTGGGGCGGGCGGGACGAGTGGCGAAGGCTGGGCGGGCGCGGGTGGGCGGGGGCTCGCCGAATGGGCGCTCGAGAAGCCTTGCTTCGCGAGCCCCTGCGAGCCCACCGCGATGAAGCCGCCGGCCGCGGCGAGCGAAGGCAAGCCAGCCGGACCTCGGAGGGCCAGGCGAAGAGCCCACTCGCTGGTCTTTCAGCGCCTGCGGCCCAAGGACGAGGCGCGGGTGCGCGACGGGTTACGGGACCACCACCGCAAACCCCTGCGAGCCCAGCGCGGTGAAGCCCCAATCCGCCGCGAGCGAAGGCGAAAGCTCGTTCGGCACCCGCCAGGTCTGCCCCGTGGACTGGATGACGGTAATGGAATATCGCCCCGAGGGGACGGCCGCGAGCGCCACCGGATTCGCGGGGTCGGTCACGTCGTAGGCGCGCGGCTGGATCACCAGCGAGAGCTGCCCGCGCGGCGTCGGCGTCGGCTTCACCTTGCCGCTCGCGTCCAGCAGGTCGGCCTTGAAGCTGGAGAAGTCGAAGCCGGCCTGGAGGGCGATGGCCTGGTCGGCGAGGTCGGAGCTGTCGGAGATCTTTCGGACCGCGACCTTGGGCCAGAAGTCGGGGACGCCGTCGCCGTCGCTGTCGTCGGGCAGGCCGTCGCCGTTCGCGTCGACCAGGCTCGTCAGGAAGACAGGCGAGGGCTCGAGCACCAGTCCGTCGTCGATGCTCACGGTCATCAGGATCGCGGTCATCGCTGTGGTTCCGATCAGATTCGCCACCTCGAAGACCGGCCGGTCCACCGTCATTTCGTACGCGTCGGAGAAGGTCACGGGGAGCCCGGTGACGGGCTGCGGCGCGCCGGACGCATCGGTGTCGACGACCACGACCCGCGGTGCGAGCGTCGACGGGTCGACGGCCGCGCCGCCGACGTCGCCCGTGTTCATCTCGTCGACGACCGAGTACTGGGGGACGAAGTCGTCGTTCGCGTCCACGAAGCCCTTCACCAGGTAGCTGCCCGGCGCCACCAGCGAGAAGGCGAAGGGCGCGGCAAAGGGGCCCGGGTCGCCGGCCGCGGCGTTGCCGAAGACCGCGTCGGGCGACAGGACCGTGAAGCTCACCGGGCGGCCCGTGCCCGCGGGCGGGGGCGGCTGGGACGCGCTGTACAGGAACAGCAGGACGGGACCTCGCGCCGTGGAGTTGACGATGGCCGTCCCCTCGATGCGCGACGACGGCGTGGCCTGCTGCGTGTCGGCGCCGGCGAAGACCTGCGAGTCGCCGCAGGAGGCGAGCAAGCAGAGGGTGAAGCCCATGCGGGCGAGTGTCATGGCTGCACCGTGAGCGTGGCGAAGATGCGCCGGCTGATCCGGTTTCCGAACGGATGCTCCTGGTGGTCGGCCCCGAGTTGGCTCCCGACCAGCGAGGCGGTCATCCGGTCGTCGAAGAAGCGGTAGGCCAGCCGGGCGTTGAGGACCACGTAGGCCGACAGCGGGTTCTGCTGCAGCGAGACCTGGGTCAGGTCAGAGGCGGAGGGCTCTCGCTCGACCCAGATGGTGCTGGAGACGAAGCTGAAGTCGGCCGACAGGTCGAGGCCCGAGGGGCGCCGGTAGATGAAGCCGCCGTTCAGCTTGAGCGCCGGCGCCTCAGTGCATGGCTCGCAGACCGAGCTCGCGGTGTTGGAGGCGACCGATTGCACGGCGGCGGAGGCGCGCAGATCGAGGCCCTCGAGCGCGTTCCAGGTGAGGCCCAGCTCGCCGCCCCGCGCGGTGTAGACCTGCGGGTCGTTCACGTACTGGGAGCGGCCGACCAGAAACGTGTTGGTCGAAGGGTCATACGCGCTCCCCGCGTCCATGGGCGTCGCCGCGGAGAGGACGATGAGGTCCTTCACGACGTTCCAGTAGATCGCGAGGTCCCACGAGAGCCCGGAGCGCGCCGCCTCCCCGCGGTAGCCGATCTCGAAGCTCGTGAGCCGCTCGGGCCGGAGCGCGGTGTTGCCCGCCGTCAGCAGCGAGGCCCCGTTGACGCCCGGCACCGCGGTCTTGAGGTCGAGGTAGCTCTCGAGGAAGGTGGGGGCGCGGAACGCCGTGGCGAAGCTCGCCCGGAGCGCGTGGCCCTCGGCCGGCGTCACCACCGCCGACACGCGCGGGGACTGCGCGAAGCCCGGCTTGCCTTGGTTGAGCAGCGGGTGCCCGTCGATGCGGTAGCTCGCCACGAAAGAGAGGCCCCCGGCCGGCTGCCAGTCTTCCTGGATGAACCCGGCGCCGTGCAGCTCCTGCTTGGGCGAGTCCACGTAGGTCCAGGCGATGTTCTTCAGGCGCGTCGAGACGCCCGCGGCCAGGACGTGGGCCCCAGCGAGCTCGAAGGACTTCTGGTAGAAGAGCTCGCCGTCGAGGATGTTCGAGTCCACCTGCATGGCCATGGAGCGCTGGCCGATGGGCTCGTACTGGGGGCCCGCGCTCGCCGAGAACGTGTTCCAGAACAGGCGCAGCTTCACCGGCGCGGCGCTCACGTCGAGCTTGGCGTACGCGTTGACGCCGTCGAAGAGGAAGTTGCGCAAGAGCCCGCTGGCGTAGAGCTCGGAGTAGATCCGGTTGACGCCGCCGGCGAGCGCCACCGAGTGGTCGCGGTCGAAGGCGAAGAAGAAGGTGCCGTTCGCGCGGGCGCTGCGCAGGCTCAAGGAGGGGTCGCTCGCGGTCGCGGTCGAGGCCATGTCGGTCCGGTTGTCGGCGTAGTCGCGGGAGTACTTGTCCGCCTGCGTGTAGCCGCCCGAGAGCCGGTAGCGCAGCCGATCGCCTCCCGAGAGCACCGCGCTGCCCGAGCCGACGCCGCCGTTGCCCCAAAGCGCCGCGAGCTGCGCGGGGGGCCCGCTGCCCGGGGCCCGCGTGATGATGTTGATGACGCCCATCATGGCGTTGGCGCCGTACAGCGCGCTGCCCGGCCCGCGGATGACCTCCACCCGCTCAATCTCCTCGAGCCCGATGGTCATCGCGGACCAGGGTGTGAGGCCCAGGAAGTCCTGGTACTCGGGCCGGCCGTCGACGAGCACCAGCACCTTGTTGGAGATGCGCTGGTTGAACCCGCGGAAGGAGACGTCGGAGCTGGAGTAGTCCTCGGTCATGACCTCCGCGCCGGGCACGCGGCGCAAGATCTCGGGCAGGGAGGTGAGGCCCGAGGCGCGGATCTCCTCGCCGGTGATGACGGTGATGGCGTTGGGCGCCTCGAGCGCCGATTGGGCGCGCCGGCTCGCGGCCACCACCGTCTCCTCGTAGGGCGCGTAGAAGCTCGATGGGTCCTCGGAGTCGGGCGCGGAGACCGGCTCCAGCGCGCCCTCGCCGCTGCGCTCGGCCTTTCGCTCGCCCGGTAAGGCGCGGCGCCTGCCTGCCTCGTCGTCGCGCTTCGTCCCGGGCGAGGCGGCCTCGTGCGGGCGCGCCGGCGCGGGGACCGGCTCCTGGCGGTCGGCCGATGAAGGGCGACGCCTGCCTGCCTCGTCATCGCGCTTGGGCCCGGGCGAGGCAGCCTCGGGCGAGCGCGCCGGTGGGGGGACCAGATCCTGGCGCTCGGCCGACGGGGCGCGACGCTTCCCTGCCTCGTCGTCGCGCTTGGGCCCGGGCGAAGGCGCCTCGTGCGCGCGCGCCGTGGAGACCGGCTCCGACGGGCGCTCCGGCTCCGCTCGCTTGACCTCGAAGGGCGGCGCGGGCTCCGGCTTAAGCTTGGCCAGCTGCACTTCCAGCCGCTCCAGCGCCTGCCGAACCTCGGCGGCGTCGGGCGGGTTCGCCTCCAAGTAGCGCCGGTAATAGGCGGCGGCGTCGGCCGTTCGCCCCGACGCCTCGCAGGCCTTGCCGATGTTGAAGAGCACGCTCGGGTGCGGGCGAACGGCGTAGGCCTGGAGCAGCTCGTCCACGCCCTCGTCGTAGTGGCCCTCGGCGATCATCGCCATGCCGGCCTTGAAGTGGCGGCGAGCCTCGACGCGCGTGTCGGCCTGAGCGGTGGTGCTCAGGGCGAGGAACGCCGCGGCGACGGCCGCAGCGTGCAGCGGTCGGAGTGTCATTAGTAGGGGTTTGCCTTGTACTGAGAAGGATTACTCTGTCTCATGGACTGGCTCTTGAGCGGCCTGGCCGGCGAAGGCGCCGGTGGCCGCGCGGGCGCGGGAGTGGGCGCCGGCGCCGAGCGTCGGGTCAAAACCTGGTGCACGCGCACCGGCGGGCCTTCCAGGCCTTGGGCCACGCGGGTGGCGTCCAGGTAGCCGTCGCGCGAGAAGCCCAGCTCGACGCGGATCGGGTCGCCGCGCTGGCCGCTCTCCCGCGCCAGCGCGAGGCTGAACGGCGTCACCCCGACGGCCTTGCCGCCCATGAGCACGGCCGCGCCCGGAGGCTCGGAGGTGACGTCGAACACCACCGGCTCCGGCGGGGAAGCCTCCTTCGGCGCGGAAGGCTCGGCGGGCCGCGGAGCCACCGGCGGCAGGCGCTGGGGCGGCGGAGAATCGCGGGTGGTCAGGACGGCGGTCGCGAACAGGACGCCGGCGGCGAGCCCCACGCCGGCGATGAGCAGGCGGTTTCGCGTGAACGGGCCTTGTCGCGGGGCAGGCGCGGGGGCCGCGTCGGCAGGGGCCTTGTCGGCGGAGGCCGCCGGCAGGGCTGCGGCGCGCTGGACTTTGGCGCTCCTGAGGGGAGGTGTCGGGGCCAGCGTGGTGGAGGCGAGCAGGCTCGGCGCGATGCCGGAGGCGCCGTCGCGGAAGACGCTCGAGAGACCCTGGCTCGAGGTGGCGCGGCGCATCGCCTCGAGGAGCTCGTCCATGTTCTGGAAGCGGGCGTCGGGCGACTTCTCCAGGCACCTCATGACCAGCTGGTTCACGTCGGCGGGGACGGCGGCGAAGTCGCGCAGCGGGGGCGGCTTTTCCCGCAGGTGCTTGGCGATGATGTCGAAGGTGTCGTCCCCCGCGAACGGCGTGCGGCCGGAGATGGCTTGGAACAGGACGACGCCCAGCGAGTAGATGTCGCTGCGCGGGTCGGTCTGGTTGCGGATCTGCTCCGGCGAGACGTAGAGCGGAGAGCCGATGAGCATGCGCGCCTGGGTGAGCCCGGCGGGCTTCTCGCCCTGGCCGGCAGCCA
Organism: uncultured delta proteobacterium; assembly: GCA_963772225.1. Lineage (GTDB taxonomy): Bacteria > Myxococcota > Myxococcia > Myxococcales > UBA5297 > CAVYWD01. The sequence continues at coordinate 61,361 of CAVYWD010000007.1, forward strand.
AGGTGAAGTCCTTGACCAGGCCGAAGTCGAGCACCTTGACCGCCTCGGCGCCTGCCTCCTCCGGGACCAACATGATGTTGGCCGGCTTCAAGTCGCGGTGCACCAGGCCCAGCTTGTGCGCCTCCCGCAGCGAGCGCGCGACCTGGGCGCCCATGATCAGCGCGCGAGGCCAGGGCAGCGGCCCGCCCTTCAAAAGGGCCTGCTGGAGGGTCTCGCCCTCTACGAGCTCCATGGCGATGAAGAAGATGCCGTCGTCGGTGCGGCCGTAGTCGTGCACCGTGACGGTGTTGGGGTGCTTGAGCTTGGCGGTGACCGACGCCTCGAGGAGGAAGCGCTTCTCGAACTCCGGGTCGTTCGTTCGGTCGTAGCGCGGGTCGAGCACCTTGAGCGCCACGAGCCGGTCGAGAGGGTGCTGCATGGCCCGGTAAACCCGGCCCATGCCGCCCGCCCCCAGCGGCGAGAGGATCTCGTAGCGCCCGCTCAGGACCCGGCCGATAAGCGGGTCATCCGGCTGCTGCAGCATCGAACGCGGACCTCTAGTGCAAGAAGGCGCCGCGCGAATCACTTCCGAGTCGAGCCGCGCGCCGAACAAAATGATGGAGAACGCACTATACCATCGCGGCCCGCGGTCTGGCGGGCGATGGTCGGCGCGGGGTCAGCGTGGGCTCAGTGGTCGGCTCAGTGGTCGGCTCGACTCGGGGTGGCGCGCGCACCGGGGTCGGCGCGAGAGTCGAGCGGCGCCGCCGGAGTGCCATGGGCGCGTCACCGGGGCGTGTGATGCGAGCGCCAAGGGCCCGCCCCGATCGCTCGAGGCGGGCCCTCGGGCTCAGGCCACCTTCTGATACTTGGCCGCCGGCGCGCCGCAGATCGGGCATTTCTCCGGCGGGGTCCCGAACTCGACGTCGCCGCAGAACGGGCAGAGGTAGACGTCCATCTTGGAGAGGTCCTGGCTGCCTTTGAGCGCCTCGAGCGCCTGCTGGAAAAGGCGGGCGTGGACCTGCTCGGCGCGCAGCGCAAAGTCGAGCCCGACCTTGGCCTTGTGGCCCTCGGCCTTGGCCTGCTCGAGCATGGGGGGATACATCTTGGAGAACTCGTAGGTCTCGCCGTCCACCGCGGCCTGGAGGTTCTGCAAGGTCGTGCCGATCCCTCCGTTGTTGGCCAGGTGGGATAAGGCATGCACCGTCTCCGCCTCCGCGGCGGCGCGGAAGAGCTTGGCGATCTGCGGGAAGCCCTCTTTGTCGGCCTGGCGGGCGAAGGCGAGGTACTTTCGATTGGCCTGGCTCTCTCCAGCGAAGGCGGTGGCGAGATTCTCGGAAGTCGTGGGCATGGTCTCTCCTGGAAATAGTCGAAACAGCGGGGGCATTCTAGCGACGGCCATGCTCGAACGCGATTCGAAGGGGCGCTGCTCCGCTCGATCCGATGCGTACGCCGCGGTCGGCACGTCTGCGCAGCCCTATCGGCCGCTGCCGCCCGCCGCCTCGGAGCGCGGCTTCAGCTCGTCGAGGAGCGCCCTCGCCCCATAGACCTTGTCGAGCGCCTCCAGGATGCCCGCGGCGTGGACGCTGACCGCGCGCGCCGATTCCTCGGAGTAAACGAAGGTATTGGGCAGCGACTCCAGATTGCCGTCGAAGATGAGCCCCACCAGCGCGCCGTCGCGGTCCACCACCGGGCTGCCGGAGTTGCCGCCGATGATGTCGTTCGTGGAGACGAAGTTCAGAGGGACTTGGGGGTTCACCTTCCCGCGGGCGTCGAGGAAGGATTTCGGGAGCGCGAGCGGAGGCGCGCCGGTCGCATGGGCGTAGAGGCCGCCGAAGTCGGTGGCCCAAGGCACTGGGGCGCCGTCCTTGGCGAGGTACCCCTTGGCGGCGCCGAACGAGAGCCGGAGCGTGAAGGTCGCGTCGGGGTAGCGATTGGCGCCGTAGAGATCGAAGAGCGCGCCGGCAATGAGCGAGCCGTTCCGCCGCTCCACGCTCTCCACCTCGTCCTCGTAGCGCTTGCGCACCGCGCGCGCCGGCGGGTCGACCAGGCGCGCCAGGGCGAGCATGGGGTCGTCGCTCGCGCGCACGGCCGCGACGCCCCCCTCAGCCAAGGCGCGTCGGGTCGCCACGTCCGCGAGCTTGCTGCCCTGCACGAAGGCGCGCGCCGCCTGCGCCGGCGTCCGGCCCGCGAGGATCTTCTCGACCAGCGGGGCTTTCTTGCCGAGATTGGCCGAGAGCTTGGCGAGGCCCCAGGCGAGCTTCTCCTCCTCCAGCGACGGGTAGATGGGCGCCCTGGAGAAGAGCCGCTGGTCGAGCGACGGGAGCGCCGAGGCGCGGTACTCCGGCAGGCGGTCCTCGTTGGGCTTCTCGAGCTCCTCGGCGCGCCGCAGGAGGCGCCGGGCGATGGCGAAGAGCGAGCCCGGCATCGCGAGCGGGCGCTCGAGCAGCGCATAGGGCCGATAAAACGCCGCGAAGGTCTTCTGCGCTTTGGCGATCTGGTCCCAGGCGGGCGCGATGCGCGCGGCGTCGGGCAGGCTCGCGGCGCGCTCGCGCAGCGCGCGCTCCTGCGTCCGCTTGGCCTCGATGAGCTTCGGGTCTTTCAGGCCCGCGAGCTCTCCGCGCCGGGCCTTGAGCGTGTTCTCCAGCCCGAAGATGTCCTTCTGTGCGATGCGCGCCTCCTCGGCGCCGCGGGCGGAGAACGCGACCAGGCGGTCGCGCAGCTCGGCGTAGGCCTCTTGGCCGAACGGGTAGGCGACGTCGCGCAGGAGCTCGAGCTGGGCCACCGTGAGCAGCCGGTCGGTGGAGCCGGGGTTGCCGGAGACGAAGACGAGCTCGTTGCCCGCGGCCCCCTTGGGGTTGAAGGTGAGCCAGGCCTCGGGCTTGGCGGGCTGGCCGTCGGCGTAGGCGCGGAAGAAGGCGAAGTCCAGGTCGTAGCGCGGGTAGGTGAAGTTCTCCGCGTCGCCGCCGAAGAAGGCGATGGCGAACTCCGGCGCGAAGACCAGCCGAACGTCGGTGTAGCGGCGGTAGCGGTAGAGGTCGTAGACCTTGCCCTCATACAGCGTCACCACGTCGCAGCGGAGCCCGGTCTCGTCCGCGCAGGACTTCTCCAGTCCCGCCATGGCGGCCCGCTGGGTTTTGAAGGCCGCGGCCGCGTCCATCTGGGGCCCGACCTTGGCGTTCACCTTCGCGGTCACGTCTTCGATGGAGACGAGGACGTTCAGCTCCAGGTCGGGGCAGGCGATCTCCTCGGAGCGCGCCTTGGCGTAGAAGCCGGCCCGGACCAAGTCCTCGCTCTGCCGAGAGAGCTTGGCGATGCAGTCGGCCGCCACGTGGTGGTTCGTGAGGAGGAGCCCGTCGGGCGAGACGAAAGAGCCCGAGCCGCCGCTGTTGAAGCGCACCGAGGCGAGCTGCAGGTGCTTGAGGAAGGCGTCGCTCGGCGCAAAGCCGTAGAGGGCCTTCACGCGCTCGCGGGGGAAGCGGTCGAAAGTCCACATGCCTTCGTCGGCGCGGGCGGGGGCGGCCGCGGCCAGGGCGAGCAGGGCGAAGCTCAACGACAGGGGGCGTGGCAAGGCGAGCTCCTTGGCAGGCAGGCGAGCGAGCAAGGTAGTCGCTCGCGGCGCTCGGTGTGAAGTGCCTTCCTCGAGGTGCCGTCTCGCCGGGGCCCGGCCGGGAGGCGGATTCGCCCTCGGCGATTCACCCGGCGTGAAGGCCTCTGGGGCGCGGCTCGTCCGAGCCTCGCGTGAGCCAATGCGTTGACGTGGACGGCCTTCTCGTGGGTTCGAGGCCGGCGCGCGGGCGCCAAAGTTCTTCGCCGAGCCGGGTCCCCCACGGAACCATCGACCATCGACGGTCAACCATCGACGCGAGGCTGCGCCGCACCCTCCCCAACATGCTCGTCGGTCTGAGGCGCCGCCTCGCTAGAGATCCGCGCCGACGGCGTCGGAGATGCGCGAGAACCCGTCCTTGGCGAGGAGCCGAGGCAGCTCGGCCAGGACGTTCCTGGGGAACAGCGGCCCGCCGTAGATGAACCCGGTGTAGACCTGCACCAGCGACGCGCCGGCGCGGATGCGCGCATAGACGTCCTGCGCGCTCATGGCCCCGCCGACGCCGATGATGGGGATGCGCCCCTGGGCGCGCTGGGCGACCCGGCGCAGCGCCTCCAGCGCCAGCGGCCCGAGCGGGGCGCCGGACAGGCCCCCCGCCTCGCCCGCGCGCGGGTGGCTCGCGGCGGCGCCCGGCCGCTGCAGGGTGGTGTTGGTGGCGACGATGCCCGACGCGCCCACCGCCAGCGCCACGTCCACCGCATCGTCCAGCGCCTCGGCGGCGAGGTCCGGCGCGAGCTTGACGAGGAGCGGCTTCGGCGCCGGCAGCGAGCGCGCCTTGGCCACGCACGCAAAGAGCAGCCGCTCCAGGGCGCCGCGGGCCTGCAGCTCGCGCAGCCCCGGCGTGTTCGGCGAGGAGATGTTGACGACCAGGTAGTCCGCGTAGGGGTGCAGCCGGTCGATGCACGCCAGGTAGTCGTCCTCGGCGCGCTCGTTGGGGGTGTCCTTGTTGCGCCCGACGTTGATGCCGACGACGCCCGGGCGCAGCTCCCGGGGGAGGCGCGCGAGGCGCTCCGCGCAGTCCTGCGCCCCGCGGTTGTTGAAGCCCATGCGGTTGATGAGGGCCCGGTGCTCCGGGAGCCGGAACATCCGCGGCGAGGGATTTCCCGGCTGCGGGCGCGGCGTGAGCGTGCCTATCTCCACGTGGGAGAAGCCCAGCGCGAACAGCCCCGGGGCCATCACCTCGCCCTTGTCGAAGCCCGCCGCCAGGCCGAGCGGGTGCTCGAAGCGCAGCCCCAGCGTCTCCACGGCGAGCGACGGCTCGGCGCGCGGGCGGCGGCGCACCAGGGCGGGGCTCCCGAGGACGCGGAGCGCCGCGGAGCCGAAGCGGTGCGCGCGCTCGGGGGAGAGCTGGAAGAGCAGCGGACGGATCAGGCGCCAGATCATGGCGCGAGGTTCTAGCCCAAGGTCGCCGCGGGTGTCAGCTGCCGGGCGCGCCCGCGAGCCCGCGGATGAACCGGACCAGGGCGTCCAGGTCCTGGGCGCTGAGGCGGTCCTTGAAGGCCGGCATGGGGTCCTTGCCCCCGAGCCGGATGGACGCCCGAATCTGATCGTCCGAGCGCTGCTGCTGCCAGGCGGCGCTCGCGAAGTCGGGCATCGGGGCTCGGTCGGCCACTTTCGTGCGCCCCCGCCCGTCCTCGCCGTGGCACATGGCGCAGCGCCGGCGCCAGAGCTCAGGCCCCGCCGACGGCTGAGCCCAGGCCCACAGCGGGCAAACGAGCATGAGCGCGCACGCCAGTTGGCGCATCGAGCGTCTCCTCGGGCGTCGGAGAATCTTAGGTCGCGGAGGCGCCCGGTTGCCTTGCCCCTCGGGGGGTCGAGTCTCTAGAATCGGACGCCCATTCAGGCTCAACAACGGAGAGGACATGTCAGAGGCACCCGTCACCCGCGAGCAGGTCGTTTCCGATGCCTTGGACGTTCTCAAGAGCCTGCGCGACAACGCCCGCGGCGGGCGCTCCAACAAGCTCGCCGACGTGAAGGGGGTCTTCGAAGGCCGCGTCGCCCTCGAGTTCGACACCTATTTCTTCTTTCTGCGCAAGTTCCACTACATCGGAATGGACCGCGAGGCCTGCCTCCAGCTGACTCCCGACGGCGAGAAGGTGGTCGACGGCGAGAGGCTCGATCGCTTCGACGAGGCCGTCGACGAGTACTTCGCGGCCCGCTTCGCCCAGCCGCTGCTTCAGGAGGCGGACCTCCTCGACTCGCCGACCGAAGGTCCCCACATGCTCGACAGCGTGTGGGCCGTGCCCGCCATCGCCGAGGCGGCGGACCCCGACATCGGCATCGGCGAAGACGAGGGCGCGCTGATGGCCACGCAGGTCGCCCACTCCCCGGCCGCCAAGCCTGCCTACGAGCGTCCCAAGCCCATCCCGCTGCCGCTCTCGAGCGCGGCGCCGGCCCCCCTCTCGCCGGCCATCGCGTTCATTCCGCCGCCCGCCGCGGCGGTCGCGCCGGCGCCCCCGCTGGCCGTTGCCCCGTCGCCTCGGCCCGCGCCCGCGCCTGCGCCAGCACCTGCGCCAGCACCTGCGCGCGACCCCGAGGTGCGCGCCGCCCCCGAGCCCGCGGGGCAAAGCCTCGACGGGCGCTACACGAAGCTCGAGCCCATCGGGCACGGGCCGCTGGGCACGGTGTTCCGCGGTCGCCACGTCGCGCTCGGCCTCGATGTGGCCATCAAGGAGCTGAAGGACATCTTCGGGTACTTCTCGTTCCTGCAGCGCGGCGAGGTCCTCAAGCGCCTCAAGCGCGAGATCTGCGCGCAGGCGGTGGTCCGCCATCCGTCGGTCGCGGCGGTCGTCGACCAGAACACCGACGTGCCGATGCCGTACGTCGTCGTCGAGCTGTGCGCCACCAACCTCCGCGCCCGCCTCGACGCGGCCGGAGGCAAGGGCCTGCCGCCGGCGGAGGCCATCCGCCTCTTCCTGCAGCTCGCCTACGGGCTCAAGGCCGCGCATGCGCAGGGGCTCACGCACGGAAACTTGAAGCCGGAGAACGTCCTGCTCGACGCTCTGGGGAACGCCCGCCTGGCCGACTTCGGGCTCTCGCGGGTCATCGAGGTGGACGCGGCGAAGGGCATGCCGCAGGTCTTCGTGGGCACCGGCGGCATGGGCTACATGAGCCCCGAGCAGCTCGGCCGCACCGGCAAGGACCTGGGCCCCAGCTCCGACGTGTACGGGCTCGGCATTCTGCTCTACGAGACGCTGACCGGCTACCTCCCCGGGCGGCGCTCACCGCTGCCGTCGGCGGCCAACCCGAACGTGCCCGAGAAGGTCGACGCCATCTTCGACCGCATGACGCAGGACCGGCGCGAGGCGCGCTACCCGGACCTGGAGGCGGTGCTCGGCGACTTCTACGCGGCCTTCGACGACGGGTCGTTCATGGCCCGAGGCGACCTCGTCCTGCGCGCCGAGCCGGCGCCTGCGAGCGGGGCGACCGCCGCGCGGGCGCGCTCGCGCTGAGGTTCGCCTTTGCGGTGGTCGCCGCTCCGACTGGCGAGCGCTGTCCGCACCGGTCCCTCGCGGCCCCAAAGCGCCCAAGGCCTCGTCGACGGCGGCGCCTGCCCTGGGCTTCGCGCGCCGCCGGAAGTCCGTTTGAGGTGAAACGGTCTTGGGGGCGCCGCTGGATTTGCGCTTGCGGTGCCCGGGCCTTCCCGCGAATGAACGAGCGCGACCTCGCTTCAGCGACTTAAGGGGGAGGCCGTCGCCTCGGTGCCACTCGAGATGCTCCCTCGCGCATGCCCAGGCCGAAAGCAGCCGATCTCAATGCGCTCCTCCAGCGACTCGAGGCAGCCGGGCGGCGCTCGCTGCGGCATTCGGGCCGACGGCCGACGCATCCGACGCGAGCGCTCGCGATTGGCCGGCGGCCGTTAATTTGACCGACCGCGAAACCGCCCCGATAGTGCCTCGTGTAGCGCGATGTAGTACACGCCCACCTTATCCGGAGGCACTCCATGTTGAGTCCGTCTTATGAACGCCGGGAGTTCAAGCGGGTCCCCGTCGCCATGCGAGTCATCGAGGAGCACGCCGGCGGCCGCACCGAGGCCCACGCCGTGGATATCTGCGAGCTGGGGATGCGCTACATGAAGCCCAAGAACGCGCCCCGGTCCGTGGATCGCGAGGTGCTGCTCGAGTTCTGCCTGCCCGGCGACTTCGCGCCGGTGCGCATCCTGGGGTGGGTCGCCAACGAGGAAGTGCAGAGCGACGACCGCTTCCTCTCGGTCACCTTCGCCTTCCCCACCGACGACGACGCGGCGCGCGTCTGCGAGCTCGTCGGGCGGGCGAGCGCGTAAGAAGCCGCAGGCCGGAGCGACCTGGCGCTCTCCGCTCGCCCCGAGCGAAAGCCGCAAGGCCCCGAGCGTCCCCCAGCTACCCCGCCTTCGGCTCGCCCGGGCCCTTGGTCTGCGAGAAGTCGATGGGGTAGCGCCCGCTGAAGCAGGCGTCGCACCAGCTCGAGGCGTCGCCGACCGCGCTGGCCACGCCCTTGAGCGAGAGGTACCCCAGGGAGTCGGCGGCCAGGTACTTGGCGATCTCGCCGACGCTGTGCGTGGCGGCGATGAGCTCCTGCCGCCGCGGGGTGTCGATGCCGTAGTAGCAGGGCCACGCGGTAGGCGGGCTGGAGATGCGCACGTGCACCTCGCGCGCTCCGGCGGCCCGGAGGATGGTGACGATTTTCCGGGAGGTGGTGCCTCGCACGATGGAGTCGTCCACCACCGCGACGCGCTTGCCGCGCAAGAGCGGCGCCACCGCCGAGAGCTTCAGCTTGACCCCGAAGTGGCGGATGGACTGCTGCGGCTCGATGAAGGTCCGGCCCACGTAGTGGCTGCGGATGAGCCCGAAGTCGAACGGCGCCTTTATCTGCTGGGAGAAGCCGAGCGCCGCGGGCGTGCCGCTGTCGGGCACCGGGATGACCAGGTCGACGTCGGCCGGGTGCTCCAGGGCGAGCTGGCGGCCGAACTCCTTGCGGACCTCGTAGACGCTCCGGCCGAACAGGGTGCTGTCGGGCCGCGCGAAATAGATGAGCTCGAAGACGCAGCGCGCGAGCGGCGCGGGCGCGAGCGGCCGCGTGGAGTGGAGCCCCTCGGCGTCGATGACCACGACCTCGCCCGGCTCGACCTCGCGCAGGTACTCGGCCTCGATGAGGTCCAGCGCGCAGGTCTCGGAGGCGAGCACGTAGGCGCCCTTGAGCCGACCCAGGACGAGCGGCCGCAGGCCCCGCGGGTCTCGGGCGCCGACGATGGCCCGCTCGGTGAGGAACAGGAGGCTGTAGGCGCCCTGGACTCGCTTCAGCCCGTCGCCGATCTTCGAGGCGAGGTCCGGCGCCCGCGAGCGCGCCACGAGGTGGAGGATGGCCTCGGTGTCCGAAGTGGACTGGAACAGCGCGCCGGCCTCGGTCAGCTCCGCGCGCAGGGCGTCGGAGTTCACCAGGTTGCCGTTGTGGGCGATGGCGAGCACGCCGCTCGACCAGTGGGCGCTGAACGGCTGGGCGTTCGCCGGGTCGCTGTCGCCGGCGGTGGAGTACCGCACGTGGCCGATGGCCGAGGTCCCCTTGAGCTCACGGACGACCTTCTCGTCGAAGACGTCGGTGACCAGGCCCATCGCGCGGTGCTCGCGGACCTCCTCGCCGTCGGAGACGACGATGCCGGCGCTCTCCTGCCCGCGGTGCTGCAGGGCGTGGAGGCCGAGGTAAGTGAGGTTCGCCGCCTCCGAGTGTCCGAAGACGCCGAAGATGCCGCAGTGTTCCTTCAGCTTGTCAAACATGGGGCTCTTGCACCTGGGCTGAAAACGTCAATTATAGGCGCCGAACCGGTGGCGCAGGGGAACTTCTCCACTCGACTCCGGCGCTCCAGTGAACCCATTGAAGAACCGGACTTCGTCCCGAGCCTTCGCCGCTCTCTTCACGGCGGGGATGTTCTACCTCGGCCTCTCGTTCGACTGGCGGGCGAATCGGCCGATCTCCGCTCGGGTGACGTGCGCCTGCCGCGCCACTGGCTCCGTCCGGGCGGGCGCTGCGCGCATCGAGCTCAAGCCGCCGCTCCCGACCGTCGTCGCAGGCTACCCGCCTCCGCGCTCGACCGCCACCTCGGCGGAGCCGCTCTTTGCCCGCGCCCTGGTGCTCCAGGTGGGAGACCAGGCGGTGGCCCTCGCGTCCGCGGAGGTGTTGGAGATCCCGCCCTCGGTGCTGCGCCGCGTCCGGGAGCGGGCGCGGGCCGCAGGGCTCACCGAAGTGATCGCGGCGGCGACGCACGCCCACACCTCCTTCGGTGGCTACGACGACAGCCTCATCGTCCAGGTGGCCGCGACCGGCCGATTCGATGCCGACCAGGAGCGCCGCCTGGTTGAAGGCTTGAGCCAGGCCGTGGAGCAAGCGTACGCGGCGCGCCGGCCGGCGACCCTGAAGGTGGCGCAGCGCGCGCTCGCAGGCGCCTCGCGCAACCGCGACGACCCCCAGGCCCCGCCCGACCAAGAGCTCACGGCGCTCTTCGCCGACGGCTCGGACGGCGCTCCCATCGCCGCGCTCTTCTCATTCGGCTGCCACCCCACGCTGGCCGCGCGCCACGGCGCGCGCCTCGACGGAGACTGGCCGAGCCGGGCGGCGCAGCGCCTGGAGGCCGCCGGGCGCGTGGCGCTCTTCGTCCAGGGCGCGCTGGGCGACGCCACCGCGGCCCCGCCGGCGGGCGAAGGATCCGGGCTGGAGCGGATGGGCGCGAAGGTCGCCGAGGCCGTGGCGCAGTCGGCGAGCGCGGCGGAGCCCGTAGAGGCCGAGCTGGCGCTCGCCACGGTCGAGCTCGGCTTGCCTCCGGCGCAGGCGGACGCCGCGGTGCCTCGGTACCTGAGGCGGCCGGCGGCGAACTTCTTGAGCCTCCTCGCGCCGTCCCGAGCCGAGGTGACGGTCCTCGCCCTGGGGAGGACGTACTTCGTCTTCACGCCGGCGGAGCCGACGGCCGCCGCCGGCCAGGCCCTGCGGGAGAGGGTCCGAGGCGCGCTCGCGCCCGGGGCGCGCATCGCCTTGGTCTCGGTGGCGCAGGGGTATGTCGGATACCTCGAGACGCCCGAGGCCATGGCGCAGGGAAAGGGCGAGGCGCGGCGGACGCTGTTCGGGCCCGGGCTCCAGGAGCGGCTGGGGCAGGGCATCGACGCGGCGCTCGAGGCGATGCGGTCGGGGCCTTGAATCGCCCATTCGCCCGGTCAGCGCGGCCGTCCGCCGGGCCCTAAAGAGCCCGGCTATTTGTACAAAGCCGGCTGAAGCCGGCTGTTGGCTGGAAACCGGAAGATGGAGGTTTCTTTGTGCCGACCGTTCCGGTGCAAAGGGTCGGGCGAGCCGCCCTTCTCGCCTCGCGGGCGCGATGATTCCAGCAGGCAGCGCTCCATCTGAACCAGAAGCAATCCTCGGTCGACGACGCGCTCGGGCCAGAGCTCGAAGGTCGAACCCTCCCGTACCCAGCCGGCTTTGTACGCGTAGCCGGGGGCTTTAGCCCCCGGCGGGCGCCCATTCCTCGCTCAAAGGCTGATGCGCAGCCCCACGCCAAACTCCACGTCGGGGTACGGCGAAAAGACCTGCGGCGTCGAAATCGGGTTCCCGGAGCTGTCGGGGTAAGTCACCGACGGGATGTCGATGCCGAAGCGGAACTCGCCACCTTTGTTGCCATAGTGATAGGCGGCGTACGCCTCGACCCTCAGGTGCGTGAGCAGCATCATGGAATAATCCAGGCGCGCGATGTGCGAAAGGTCGGACAGGTTCGACAAGTTCGACAGCGTCAGCGTCGGGGCGGTGCGGCGGCTGGGGTTGGTCCAGGTGGCGTAGAGCCCGAGGTAGTGCTTGCCGACATAGAAGGGCGTGAATTGCCCCTTGACCATCATGCACGGGTAGTCTTTGGCGCGGGTCGCTCCGATGGAGTTGAAGAAGTATTCGCCTCCGAGCGTGAGCAGGAATTCATCGGTGAAGTTGAAGGAATAGTTGGTGCCGCCGGTAGCCTGCACGGCGTATCCATCGGCGGTGGTTCCGTCGCAGAAGGCGTTCGCATAGGCGTCGACGCCGGTCGAGTCGCCCACGCTGGCCAGGTTGGGCGTATCGGCGAGCCGGTATTGCAGGCTCCCCGCGCTCTTGCGCAACGCCGCTTCGGCGTACACGTCGAAAGGCCCCAGGCCCGCCGAAAAGTCCGCGCCGAGCCGCGGCCGATGCCCGCGCTGTATAAGCCCGTCCACCCCGAGCTCCGCCGAGCCCAAGACCACTTCGGCGCGGGCCCCCGCGCCCAGGGTCCCGAGCGAGCCGCTGGGCGTCGTGTCCTCCAGCACGCCGAAGCCGTAGAAGTTCCAACCCTTGCGCTCCCAGGGGACGTGGAGCTTCACCATGGTGGTGCCGACGCGGGTGTCGAATTGCGCCAGCGGATCTCGGTAGACCTGGTGCAAATAGTCGGTGGGGTTCCAGAAATGGCCGACGCCCCATTTCACGTGCTGGCGCCCGGCGGTGACGAAGACCGAGCGGCCCAGGTCGAACCGCAGCCAGAGTTGGTCCAGGACGGCGCTGAGCTGCTTGGCGTTCGTCTGCAGGAGCGAGGTCGTGGCGGCGGCGCTGTCGTTGATGGTCGGGTCGTAGGTGAGGCGCCCCAGCGCGAAGCCCCGCACCCGGTCGTTGGGGCGGGCGTCGAAATAGGCGTCGAGCAGGGTCGGGCTGGAGAAGCTCCATTTCGAAGGAGGAATCCGCTCGCTGGCGACCGAATAGGCGCGCCAATAGAACTGGCCTCCGATGCGCAAGGGATCGTCCGGCGCCATCTCGCGCGCAGCCTCGGCCATCTCCGAGGTGCTCGGCGGCGGGTTGATGGCCGAGGTCGGCTGCGCGGAGGGCTTTTGGGCCTGTGACTCGCCGCCGCCGAAGAGCGCGTCCTCTCCGGGCCGGTCGCCGCCAGGGCCACGCGTTTCTGGAGGCTTCGGCGGCGCTTCGGCGGGAGCGCCAAAGAGCGCGTCCTCGCTCGGGCGGTCTTGCGCCGTCGCGGGCAGCGCCGCCAGTGCCAGGGCGGCGGCGAGGAGCGCTCTCATCGGCTCTTGCTCTCCAGCCAGGCCTTCGTGAACAAATTCGCGTCCAAAGGCTTCAGGTCCACGCTCTTGACCAGCACCAGCGTCGAGTTGGCCTTGTCGACCTCGTCGTAGAAGCGCATCTCCTGCGCATACCAGACGTCGGCCTTCTTCGACTCGCTGTAGATCTTTTGCCACTTCGGATAATACGAGGTCCGCATCAGCTTTCCCGAGAGCGCGAATTCCTGAGACTTGAGCATGTTGTTGGTCGCGGCATCGACCCAGATGCGCATGACCGGAAAGGCGACGTCGATGCCGTCCTTGGCGGTGAGCTTGATCTTGTGAACGGTGTAGACGCCGAGCTTGTCCTCGCCCTCGTATTCGGGCACGAAGTCCTCGGACAAGCGCGATTCGTCGAAGTCCTGCCGCCGCGAGCCGGTGCCGCCTATCTTCTCGCGCTCGGTGCGCCGGTCCCAGCGCCCCACGGACGGGTCGTACATCCAGAGGTTCTTCTCCAGCCGCAGGTAGCCTTTGCCCTGCTCCGCCTTGGGCTTGAGGAACAGGAGCATCAGCTTCTGGTCGGCCGAGCGGCGGTAAGCCACCATTTCGTAAACGACGTCGATCTTGTCGCGCTCTTTCTGCTCCATGTAGACGAGCGCCTTGTAGTCGCCGCTGCTGTGCTCGCGCTCGTCGACCGCGCGCACGACCGCCTTCGTCTCCTCCAGGCTGAGCGCCTGGGCCGCGGGCGGCGCGGCCAAAACGAAGGCCAAGAGAGAAGCAAGCAGCAAGGAGCCGAGGGTTCGCATGGTGTTCACCCGATATGGTGCATGGCGGTGACCGGCTTGAGCCGGGCCGCGCGCAGGGAGGGGTAGAGCGCGGCGAGCGCGGTGAGGCCGGTGATGAGCGCCGCCGAGGTGAGGACCCGATTCGCGTGGACCGCGAGCAGGAGGTGGTCGCTCATGGTCACCATCTGCATCGCCTCCGGCACCGCGAGGTGGGCCCAGTTGACCAGGCTCGCGACGCCGGCGCCCAGGAGCGCGCCGCCCGAAGTCCCGAGCGCGCCCAGCATCGAGGACTCCAGCAGGAACAGCCAGAGCACCTTCCGGCGGTGCATGCCGATGGCGCGCAGCGTGCCGATCTCCCGGGTGCGCTCGCGAATGGCGATCCACATCGTGCTCATGATGCCGGTGAGCACGATGGCGACCAGGATGAAGAGCAGGATGTACGTCAGCGCGTCGATGGCCGAGAGGGTCCACTTCACGAAAGACATCTCCTCGTGCCAGGTATTGACGTCGAGCTTCTGGCCGACCCAGTCCTCCCGGTTGAGCTTGAACATCATCTTTTGCCAATACGGGTCGGGGTCGTAATCCAGGACGCGCCAGCCGGCCTGGGCGAGCGCCGAGCGCAGCCGGGCCGCCACCGCGTTGGAGGCGGCCTCGTCCTTCAGGTAGAGCTGCAGCGCGCCGGTGGAGCCGGGCTTGAGTTGGTAGAGGCGGCGCAGCGTCTCGTCCGGGACATAGGCGTTGAACGCGGACAGCAATCCGATGTTCTGGGCGATGGCCGCCACGCGCAGGTCGACGGTGTTGAGGGCCCCGCGGGCGACGGGCGCGGAGAGCGTCAGCGAGTCGCCGACCTTGACGTTGAGGCGCTTCACCTGCTGCTCGAACAAAAGAATGGTATTCGGCTTGGCGAGGTCGTCGAGGTTGCCTTCGACCGCGGTGACGACCTTGCGAAAGCCCGGCTCGTGGACGATGTCGATGCCGCCCAAAATGAGGTCCATGGACTGGCTGTCGCTCACCGCGCGCGCGTAGCCGCGGCCGCGCTGCACCCAGTAGTCGAGCTCGGGGACGTCCTTCTTCACCTGCGCGAGGACCTTGGCGTATTCCAGGACCAGCGGCGCCACCGAGCCGGAGGTCGGCTTGTAGAAGCCGCCCACGTTCACGTGTCCGGTCATCAGCGTGGTCGCCGAGAGGAGAATGGACTCTCGAATGCCGCCCGAAAACCCGGTGAGCAGGATGAGGAGCGCGGTGACCGCGGCCAGGGCGCCGCCCAGGAATACGGTGCGCTTGGTGTGCTGGAGCAGGTTGCGAAAGGCGATGAGGAGGTCGGTCGCGAGCATGGGGGTTTAGTCCTCGTCCTTCATCGCCTCGAGCGGCGTCACGCGCATGGCCAGGAAGGCGGGGTAGAAGGCCGAGGCGGTGCTCACCACGATGACGATGATCAGCGCCACGACCAGGTTGGTACCCCCGAGCGTCGGGTGGAGCCTCGGCCCCGAGAAAAAGAAGAACAGCTCCTGGCTGCGCGCCGGAATGCCGATGGTGTGCATCGCCTGGACGATGGCCGCGCCGACGCCCGTCCCAATGAGCCCGAACAGGACGCCCACCGCGACCGCTTCCACGAAGAGCATGGCCAAGACGGTTCGCTTTTGCGCGCCGATGGCCCTCAGCGTGCCTATCTCCTTCACCCGCTGGAGCGTCGCCATCACCATGGCGTTGTTGATGATGACCAGCGCGATGATGAAGATGATGAGCACGCCCACGTAAAGGGCAATGCGCGCGACGGCGATGAATTGGCCGATCATCCCGGTCGCCCGCTGCCAGTCGATGACCTTGAGCGGCAGGCCGGCCTTGTCGCCCGCGGCCTCGATGGCGCGCAGGGTCTCGTCGGCCTTGCGGTCGTCCTTCAGGAGCACCGCCGCGTTCAGCGCCACGCCCCGCTCGATCTCCTCCGGCGTGTAGACCCGCGCCCCGAGGTCCTCGCGGACGAGCTTGCCGCCCTTCTCGATCTCCGCGGCGTCGTCGAAGCCCGCGAGCGCCGGCGCGGGCTCGGCCGTCGCAGCGCCGCCGAACAGCTCGGCCTCGGCGCTCTCGCGCGCCACCTGCCGGGCGCCGGCCGCGGCCTGGATCTTCCGGATCTCGGCGGCTTTGTCGGCGGTCAGGTAACCGTACAAATCGCGGAAGGACATCAGGTCGAGCAGGCACATGGTTCCCGCGAACGCGGACTTCTCCAGGCCCCTGAACTGGTACACACCGTAGACCTTCACGTTCACCGACTTCATGTAGCCGGCGCGGGTATAGGCCTTGATGGTGAGGGTCTCGCCGACCTGTACTTTGTAGAGGCGCACCAGCGGCACGACCTCGGAGTAGAAGATTCGATAGCGCTCGGCGAAGCTCGCGTCGTCCACGGTGAGGAGCTGCTTGAGCAGCGCCCCCAGGTCTTTCTCCTCGCTCTTGAGCGCGCTCTGGAGACGCCGGGTCATCTCCTGCGTCTTCAGCGAGTCGAGCTGCATGAGAATCTCGCTCGTCTGGGCGGTGTTCTCCTTGACGAACCGCTGGAGCTCCTCGTCGTCGGCGAGCTTCCGCCGCCCGATGGTCAGGCCCTCTTCGATCTTGTCGAGCCGCTGGGCGGTTCGAAGCTTGAGCCACTCGTCCATGTACATTCTGGCGAGCAAGATGCCGCGCCGGCCGGGCGGGACCAGGCCGCCTTCCACGAGCTGGAACCGCGGGAACGCCTTGCGAAACGCCTCGAGGTCGGTGCCCACGTAGCGCAGGTAGAGCAGGTCGCCCTCCAAAGCCTGCGGGGCGATCTTGTTCTCCAGGAACTCGAGATTTGCCAGGGGGTCCACCTCGAAGTCGCGCCAGAACGCGTCGCCCTGCGCGCGCTCGAGGTTCGCCAGGCCCTCCGGGTCCACGGACTTCTCGTCGACGATCTCCCGGGCGCTGGCGACGCCCTTGAGCATCAGCTGGAGCGCCGTGCGCAGGTAGTCCTTCTCGGCCTCGTACTGGGCGCGGACCGCCTCTGGCGCGCCGCCGCCCGCGAGCTGGCGCTGGAGGCCGCGCAGCTTCTCCAGCGAGCGGTCGATGGGGTTGCCCGCGGCCACCATGGCGTCGGCGATGCCCATGGGGATCACCGCCTCGACGTTGGGCACCGAGAGCACGGCCTTCTTCACCTCGGCGAAGTCCTCCAGCGGCGCGAGGTCGCTGTTGCCGGTCATGCCGCCGTAGATGGCGAGGTCGTCCTTGCTGTTCTTGTTGAAGACCTGCGCGTGCCCGGTCACCGAGTTCACGATGGACCCGCGCATCCCTTCGTCGACGCTGTCGATGAACGACGTGCCGACGACGACGATGATGGCCCCGACGCTGATGATGCCGCCGACGATGAGCGTCTTCAGGCGGCTCGCGAAGAGGTTGCGCAGGGCGATCTGAAAGAGGAGCGCCAGCGTCTCGAGTCGGCCGTGCATCAGCGCGCCCCCGCGCCGGCGCCGCCCTCGCGCGCGGCCTCGCCGTTCAGGGCTTTGCCGTTCATTGGCCCCTGGTCGGTGATCTTCCCGTCGGCGAGCTTCACCAGAATGCTGGCGTGCGACATGACCTTCGCGTCGTGCGTCGAGAAGATGAAGGTGGTGCCGAACCTCCGGCTCATGTCCCGCATGAGGTCGATGATGTTCTGGCCGGTGACCGAGTCGAGGTTCGCGGTTGGCTCGTCGGCGAGCACGATCTCCGGGCGGGTGACGAGCGCCCGCGCCACCGCCACGCGCTGCCGCTGCCCTCCGGAGAGCTCGTTGGGGCGGTGCTTCAAGTACTCGCTGAGCCCCACCTGGGCGAGGAGCTCGCCCACCCGCTGGCGCCGCTCCTTGGCGGTGTGATGTCGCTGGAGGAGGAGCGGGAGCTCGACGTTCTGGAAGACGGTGAGGACGTTCACCAGGTTGAAGCTCTGGAAGATGAAGCCCAGCCGAGTGAGCCTGAGCGAGGTGAGCGCGCGCTCGGAGAGGGCGCTCGTGTCTTCGCCGGCCACCACCACCTTGCCGGAGGTGGGCGTGTCCACGCAGCCCATGAGGTTGAGCAGGGTGGTCTTGCCGCTGCCCGACGGCCCCGCGATGGAGAGGAATTCGCCCTTGGGCACCTCGAGGCTCACGCCGCGCAAGGCCGGGACGACGACCTTGCCGAGGGTGTAATCCTTGACGACGTTGTGGACCGAGACAATCGGAGGCATGGCCTCTCCTGGCGACGGAATGTTTCGACGTGAAACGGCGCCCCCAATGAAACGCCTTGCTCAGCCGCGGCCGCGGGCGGCTCGAGGCTGCTCGCGGGTCTTGTTCCAGCGATCGAGCAGGCGAGGCAGCTCCTTCCCGAACCAGGCGTAGAGCGCGTGCGCCTCCTCCAGGCGCTCGCGCGCGGCGGGCGGGCGCCGCGCGACGAGCGAGAGCCCCCGCTTCAGGAGCCGCTCCGCGTTGCCGATGGCCAAGAGCTGGTCACGCATGCTCTCGGCCCACATGCCGGGGCGAATCCGGAGCTGGTCGAGGCGGCTCCCCGGCAGGCGCACCCGCTCCACGAGGCCCATCTGGAGGAGCATGCGCGACATGGTGCTCATGGAGCCCTTGCTGCCGCCGACGGCCTCGCCCAGCTCGGCGAGCGACTGCTCCGGCGGCTCGCAGACGAGGAGCCAGCCCAGGATGCGCCCGGCCATGCGCGGCAGGCCGCTCTTCTCGTAGAAGAGGCCGACCTCCTCCACGAAGCCGCGCAGCTCGTTGTGCTGGGTGGACCGCATCGCGCGCGCCTTTCGCCGGCGAGGGTGCGGGCGAGTTCTAACCAGTTCGGCGAGTTCAGTCAAGACTGAACCGAGTGAGCAACCCCAGGTGGGCGGGGGTGCCTCGCGCGGCGTCTGGCGGCCCTAAGCCTTCGAGACCGCCGGGAGGCGGGGCCCGTTGCGATATCGACTTTGCAACATCGACGTGGACGCTTTGGGTCGGTCGCCCCTACGCTGAAGGGAGGCGCGTGGCGCCCCAGAGCCCTTTTTCGAAGTGAACGCGAGTCACCAGGTCGAAACCTCATGCCCAGAATACCCGTCGAGAGCCCCCTTGCCGCTTCGGTAGCGTGTCTCTGTCTCGGTGCGTGCGCGCTCGCGTCGAGCGGCCGCCCGCCCGCGCCGGCAACCGCCGCGCCGCCTCCGGCGGCAGGAGCCGCCGTGGACGAGAAAGCCAAGCTCACCTCCCTGCAGACCGAGCTCGCGCCGAAGGCCGGCGCCGACGCCCCGCGCCTGACGCGCGGGCTGGGCCAGGTGGCGTCCCTCTGGCGCCCCGAAGACGGCGATTTCGCCGCCTTCGCCCGCGCGCACTTCCTCAAGGACCCGGCGGCGCTCGACGCCACGCAGGACCGGCTCGAGGCGGCGCTGGAGCAGCTCGACGGCCACTTCAACGAGATGGGGCGCGAGCTCCGCCGCTGCACCGACACCGACACGGGCCCCCTGTTGCCTTTGGACCCGCTGCTCGCGGGCATGGACCCGTCCTCGCACATTCTCGAGGACCTGTTCCAGGCGAAGGTCGGGTTCGTCGCCCTGCTCAACTACCCGCTCACGACTCTGGAGGAGCGGCTGCGCGACGGGCCGAGCTACAGCCGCCGCGACTGGGCGCGCGCGCGGCTCGCCGAGAGGTTCGCTCGCCGCGTGCCCGCGGAAGTCGCTCAAGCGCAGGCGCGCGCCGGGGCCGACGCCGACCTCTACGTCGCCGAGTACAACCTCTGGATGCACCACGTCCTGGGCGAGCGCGGCGAGCGGCGGTTCCCCAAGGGGCTGCGCCTCATCAGCCACTGGAACCTGCGCGACCAGCTCAAGTCGGACTACGCTGAGGCGAGCGGGATCGACAAGCAGCGGACCATGGCCAAGGTCATGGAGCGCATCGTCGGCCAGACCATCCCGGCGGCGGTCATCGACAACCCGCGCCTGGACTGGAACCCGTTCACCAATGAGGTGACCGAGGCGCCGGCTGCCGAGGTGGAAGAGGGCGCCCCGGCGCGCGAGGCGAAGCCGTCGAGCGCGCCCGAGCCCGACGTCCGCTACGCCAAATGGCTGGCGCAGTTCTCGAGCCAGCGCGCCGCCGACCCGTATTCGCCCACCCTGCCCACCGCGCTCGCGCGCTCATTCGAGCTTTCGCGCGAGATCCCCGAGGCGCGGGTGGCGGCGATGTTCCGCGAGGTGCTCACCTCGCCGCTCGCCCCGATGATCGCCGCGAAGATCCAGGGGCGCCTGGGCCGCCCGCTGGAGCCATTCGACCTCTGGTACAACGGCTTCCAGCCGCGGGGCCGCTTCGCCGAGGCGCAGCTCGACGCCTTGACGCGCAAGAAATACCCCGACGCGAAGAGCTTCGCCGCGGACATCCCGCGCATTCTCAAAGAGCTGGGCTTTCCGCAGGACAAGGCGCGGTTCATCTCCGAGCGCATCATGGTCGACCCCGCGCGCGGCGCCGGCCACGCCATGCAGGCGACCCGCCGCGGCGACTTCCCGCACCTTCGCACGCGCATTGGCAAGGAGGGGATGGATTACAAGGGCTACAACATCGCGGTCCACGAGCTCGGCCACAACGTCGAGCAGGTGATCTCGCTGTACGAGGTGGACCACACGCTGCTCGCCGGCGTGCCCAACACCGCCTTCACCGAGGCCCTGGCGTTCGTCTTCCAGGCGCGCGACGTGGAGCTGTTGGGGCTGGCCAAGCCCGACGCCCAGTCCGAGCGGCTGAGGGTGCTCAACGACTTCTGGGCCACCTTTGAGATAGCCGGGGTGGCGCTCGTCGACGTCGCCGCCTGGCACTGGATGTACAACCACCCGACCGCGGCGCCGGCCCAGCTGCGCGACGCGGTCGTGCAGATCTGCAAGGACGTCTGGAATACGTATTACGCGCCGGTCCTCGGCGGAAAGGACTCGGTGATATTGGGCATCTATTCACACCTCATCGCGTATCCGCTCTACGTGGCCGATTACCCGCTCGGCCACCTCATCGCCTTTCAGATCGAGGAGAAGGTGAAGCAGTCTCAGGCGCTCGGCGTCGAGTTCGAGCGGATGGCGAAGGTGGGAGCGGTGGCGCCCGATTTGTGGATGACGAGCGCCACCGGCGCGCCGGTGGGCCCCGGGGCGCTCTTGAGGGCGACCGAGCGGGCGCTGGCGGGGATGCCCTGAGGAGGCTCTCTTCAGGGCCCGAGGAGAGGGCGGTAGGGCGATAGAGCCCGTCGCTCCTCTCATGAATCGACGTCAGGATGCCTCGCCGCGAAGCATCCTGACGGGCGAGCGACCTCAGCTAAGAGGGGTCGACTCCCAGCCCAAGGTCACTGGGCGTGGTCCAGCAGATAGCTCTGGACCCTTTCTCCCCAAACCGTGGGCATGAGAGAAGAGCTCGTTCGAGTATAGGCCGTCAGGTTGGGCGCGCCGCCGTTGTAGGGCGAGAGAATCCAGGCGAGCGTGGGAATGGACTTCGCCTCGACGTCGGCGAAGAAAGCCGCCGCGCCAGGCAGGTCGCTCGTCAGCGGAGGCCCGTATTTGGCGCCCCTCGCACCCGGCCAGACTCAATTCAATTCGGTCTACTCGGTCAGCCAGACGGCGTACCTTTGGCGGCGGCCAGTTTGAGATCCACCTTCGAGGCGCCAGGTTGGGCCGTTGCCGCGCGGCAACACCGCTATGGACTTGTGGGCCAGGCCTGCAGGTCCGTGCAATTCAGCGGGGTTCGAGGGGGCCTGGCCGGCCTGGCCCACAGGGTCCACAGCGGCGGCTACGACGAAGTGGATCCCGGATCGCCGCCGGAACCGCCGAGAATGGATCACTTCCTGGCCGCCGCCGAAGGTCTGCGTCAGGGCCGAGTTGGCTGGGTTCCCAACAACGCCGCCAGCAATTCGTCATCGCTTGCTAGCTAGTGCAGTCCGATCGGGCCGTGAGGGGCCGAGCTCCCCGGGGTGTACCGCCTTGACCGACGCCACTGCCTGAAGCCCCTGCGCTCGGACCACGACGGCCTGTGAGGGGCTTTTCTCCATCGTCCCGTCGTCCCGGAAGGTCGGGAGCAACGCAGAGAAGCTGTACTGGGTCTCGGTATCTAGCTGAGTCGCGAGGACCGCACTCCCAAGCCAGACGCCGTTCGGTAGCCTGCTCTGTCTCATCGGCCAGGTAATGTCCGAGACGCCCGAGAACACCATCCAGGCACGCCGAATCGGAACCCCCTCTCCCTCCGACACTGGAACATCTAGATCGAAAACGAGCCCCCAGGGCACTAGGTCCCAGCGCATCGCCACCACTCGCGCATCTCGGGTCAGTGAGAGTAACCCGGGTCCTTCCACCCGAACCACGCTAGTCATCGGTCACCGCCCCTTCGGAGGTGACGGCGTAGCAGTGCCGTCCTGGATGTTCTTCACATCCTCCGCCGACACGGGACGTCCCGGCTGCTGACGGCCGTTGATGAAGCGCCTGCCGTTCGGTGCCACGTTTACCTTGGGGTCATGGGTATGCGACGGTCCTGCGCCACGGTCCTCTCCCTGAAGGACGTCCGTGCGGCCGCCGTTAGGCTGATCATAGCTCCCGGCGGGCGTCGCGTCAGTGTCCACAAGTTGCCCATCCGGTTGTCCTACCGTCACCGTTCACTGATACGAAGGCAGCAAGCTCGGAGCGGGGGCGCGGTTCAGCCTCGCTTGATAGGCAGCGGTGAGGAAGTCCAACACGTCGCGGTTCTGCTGACGAAGGGTCGCGTCGGCGGTGAGAATACGTTCCACAAAGCGGCTGCCCTTTGAGCCCTGCGTTCCGAAGCTGGTCTTGCGCCACATCACACCGTGGCGGACTTTTCGCTCGGAGACGTTGTTGGTGGGCTCGATGCCAGAATAGTCCACGAACGTAAACAGAGCAGCCTTGAGCTTGAGAATGCTCTTGGCCATTCCGGCGGTCTTGGGCGCCGGGCAGAGCGATGCCTCGCGGAGGAGCGCGAGAATTCGCGTCCTCACCGGTTTCATACGTTGTTGGAGCTGGAGGCGGGAGAGCGTGCCGTCCCGGATGCGATGCCAGTACCGGAACATCCGGCCTGATTCGCGCAGCAAGCTCTCCCCCAGCCTTGCCCCTGCGTCCTTACGATCGACGAACCCCTGGAAGTCGCGCACGAGATGCGACCAGCATAGCTGGCGGCGCGCGGCCTCAACAAGACCGACCGCTCCGCCATCAATTTACTGCGCGCGCGCTCAGTCTCGGTGGTGACCGCTTCGGCGTGGGCGCAGCGTCGTCGTCCACAAGGGGGCCGAGGCGTCGAGCCAGCGAGAGCTGGTAGCCGACCTCACGGGCGGAGCCGCGGGCGATGTCGGGGAAGTGCAGGTAATCGGACTTGCTGGTTCGGGCCCAGCCTTCGACGATGTTGGAGGCGCTCGAGACAGCTGCTCTGCGGATTTGCGCCATCAAACCGAACTGCTCCTGGCGTATCCCCGTCGTCGAGTTCGAGCGCATGGCGAAGGTCGGCGCGGTGGCGCCCGACCTGTGGAGACGAGCGCGACCGGCGCGCCCGTGGGCCCCGGGGCGTTCCTCAGGGCCACCGAGCGTGCGCTCGCGGGGATGCCCTGAGGAGGCTCTCGTCAGGGACCAGTCCCTTCGGCGCGGGCGGTCCTGTGGTCCGCGGTGAAGCTGGTGAATGTGGTCCCGAACCATCCCGAACCCCGTCGGTGGTGACAGTCGTCCCGCCATCTGCACCCGTCCCATTTGGCCGCCGGCAAGCGACTTTACCGCTCGTCTACTCGCTCACGAAGACGAATCCTCGGTGGCCACGAGCCCCGGGGCGTCAACTCGACGCGCAGCAGCACCGGCATGGTCTTGCAACAACGCCGAGCCAAATCCTCTGTCGCGCTGGCTACGGCGGTCTGGAAATCACGAGCACTTGTCGCGCGCTCACGTTCCTGCCTCCACAGCGCCAGAACGGCTGATTCCTCAAGTCCGAGGTCGGAGCAAGTCTTGCCGAACATACCTTGACACGTCTGCTCGATGTCGCCTGGTTCACCCAAGTCCAGCAAAGCTAGGTAGAGGGCCGCACGTTGAGGCGGCGAATACTTGAGTCGGATGGCGAACTCCAGCATAGCTACGTTCGCCAGCCGCACACTTGGACGTCGTGAACCGCCCGCCATGCGGTAGACGGAGGAAGCGGCGCGAGCTACGTCGTCAGAGCGGACCTCGGTAGGTCGCAGGGCACATCCGGAGTCGGTAAGACCTAGTGCATCCAGGACCGGCGGAGGCAAAGCTGCAAGATTCGGAATAGACCCGAGTATCTGAGTGGGATCACCCGCGACGCCAGCGAGCAGTGCTGCTCTACTTGCCCCGGCGATGAGACGGGAGCGCGAGGGCAGCCTCCAGACCCATTCTCCAAACCATGCTCCGACAGCTATCGTAAGAGCAACCCCAACCGAAACTAGGACAAGGGTCACCGGTGATCTCCCTACCAGTCTGCCCATGGCAACCTCATTCGCGGTCACAACGAGGAACTACTCCGTTTGGAATGAGGCAGACTGGACGAGCTCGACGAGGAGGATGACGAAGATGAGCCGTCGCCATTATCGGTGCCGGAAGCCGCAGGAGTTTGCTTGGAGGACTTGTCACTGCCCGGCTGCTTCGCTCTCAATTTCTTTGCGGCGTCTTCCAGGTTCCCGGGCAGGGTGTACGTTCCCAGTTGCTTGAACATAGCGGCCGCACTTAGTGCCGTGGACGTCGCTTCCGCGCATTGGCCAGGCGCGGCACTTCCGAACTCTTGCGCGCGCGCAAGGATGGCAGCCTCCTCTTCAGGGGACGTGTCGAAGTGAATCTCGTCGACCGCTGAGCCACCCTCGGTGTGGTATTTCACGAAGCTGGCAACGGTCGCATCACCCCAGTCCCCCGACCCAAACTGATGGTCCTCCGAATAGCTTCCGGCCGGGTCGTAGAGCGTCGATTGCCCGTCTCGCACAATCGCCAAAGCCGCATGAGTACCCACGTTCATCCCGGCTATTCTCTCTCGAGTGACTAGAAGAACGGCCTCCTTCCCGTTTGGGTCGACATATTTGAACGGGTTGTTGTGGACATACGAGTACCTGTTCAACGACGCCGGATTCGCAACGTGCCCCTGATGTGAGTCCGCCGCGATGAACCTCCCGATCTGCGGCCAGTACATCCGCGCGCCATAGTCATGGAACCCGGTTCCAGGGTCGTAGACCCGCCCGTTATACTGGCGGTCCCCCTGGGCAGCGGGGACCGTGTACTGCTCGCCCCACGGCTCGTAATCGAAGCGGGCTGTGACGGTGCCGCTGGAGTCGGTGCGGGCAACGACGCTGCCCAGGGCATCCGTGTGATACCACTGGCGCGTGGAAGTGCATGATGAAGGCGCGCCGTCCACGCACCCGTCGACGACGATGAGCTTGTTCCCGAGGTAGACGAAATCTCGGAGCTTCGTGCCCAGGGGCAAGGTCGACTCGGCCAGCACGCGCCCCGCCGGGTCGTAGTGGTAAAGGGTGGTCTGGCTCGGCCCGACCTTCTCGATGCGGTGCCCACGGCCGTCGTAGAAGTAAGTTGTGCCGTCGGAGGAGGAAGCGAGGCGGCCGGGAGCGTCCCAGGTGAAGGTCATGGGCGCGATCACATCTGTGTTGATCGTCGCCGATGCGAGGCGGTTGGACGAGTCATAGGTGTAACTACTCGCGTACGACCCGACGGACTTGAGGATTCGATTGCCGAGCGCGTCGTAGTCGTACACCGCCGTCCCCCAAAGGCTGGGCGCGGTCGTGGTGAGGAGACGGTCGAGCTTGTCGTACGTCATCGTCCGACTGGAGCCCCTGACGGCATCATTGCCGAAGGAGGTGACGTTGTCCACGCCATCGTAGGCGTAGGCGAGCCCGGTGACCGTGCTGCCAGCGCCGGCCGAAACGTTCTTTGCCCTGGCCCGATCGTCGAAGGTTACCGTGGTGGCGGTCGATTGTGAGTCACCGTAGGTCATCGACTTGACCTGGCCCGAGGGATGGTATGCGACGTTCTTGACGAGAATTGAAGTTCCGGCCGCGATGCTAGCCAGACGGCGTTCGGCAATCCGCTGCAGTAGGGAATCAATCCCGCGCTGCGCTTCGGCGCTGAGTTTGCTTGCGGCAGACTCAGCCGCTGCGGCTTTCTCTCCAACTGCTACCTCCACCTCAGGCGCCGCAGCCTCCACCTCTTGGATCACCCCGGGTGCAACCACAGCTTCGCCTCCCAATGCGGTTGTCGCGGCCGCTGCTCCACCACCTCCGTCTGCGGTGCTCGGTCGCGCCGCACAAGTCGTGGTTCGCGCAGCGGTTACGCGACCGAATTCCACCCTGCTACCGTCTCCGGGACACCTTAAGGTCTTCGGCCACTCGCAGGAGGAATCGAGTGAATTCGAAGACATCGTAAGCTCGACCTTGGTGCCCGAGGATTGCGATCTTGACTGTTGTTCCACCCCTGAGCCATCCCCTCATATCAGCCCCATTTCGTCGCACCACACTCGCTGATGTGTGAACGCCTGCCAGAAGGATTCCCAAAGTCGTTCCGCGGCATTCTCGAGTTTTCCGAGGGCACCGCGGAAGTACTCGCGCCCCTGGCGAAAGAACGAGTGGGTGCGCGAGGTCACGGTGTTGGCGCGTAAGGACCGGTCGAGTCCGAGTTGCTCGCCAGCGTGGCCGAGAAGAGTCAGCAGCACGACGGCGATGGCGATGACCAGGGTCATGCGATCTCGGCGGTCGGGGCGATCGATGCTCACGTACAGAGCGCCTAGGCCGAAGCGCCAGTCCTTTTCGTCCCGGAAGTTTTCCTCGATGGTGAAGCGGCGGCCATAGAGTTTCACGAGCCTGTCGGCGGAATCCTTGATGCTCGTCGCGAGCAACCACTCCTCCTTCATCGCAGCGCGCTTCACGGCGACTACCGCCTCCACCTCGAACTTGTCGCCCGTGACCTTGGCATGAGATAGCAGCAACGCGCGTCCGTTGCTGGGTACCCATTCGCCGCCACTGCGCGCGGTGCCGGCGGCGTCGCGTACCGTGATGCACTTGCGGAAGCGAATGACGAAGTCGAAACGGAGCTCGCCCTTGAGCATGTCGTAGAGCTTGGTATCACCGAAGCCTCGAATCGGCCAGGATGCGGACCTGCTGGACGGAATCGGGGAGCAACCGCTTGAAGGTCCGCAGCAAGTCGTCCTCATGCTTGTTTCGCCGCTCTGTCAGCTCCTCCGCGGCGACAGTCTTCCACACGAGCGGCGTTGCCCGACCGTGGCGTGTGACGAGGTTGAGGGCGATGCGGTGTCGCGTGCCGTCGGCATACTCCGTCCAGTCGAGGGAGGCGGTGACTCTCTGGCGGTTGGCGAGCACGAATCTCACGTAGGCCGTTTCGGCATCCTCCAATCGGATCTTCCTATTGCTCAGGAAGCGGTCGAACTGCTTGATGGCGTGCTTGGGGCTGGTGCCTCGGGCGGACGCTTCGGCGCGGCCAATGTTTGCAACGCCCGCCAAGGCAGCGTTCGTTACGCCGATGACCGCATGGGCGATCGATTCTATCTGCTTGGCGTGGAGGCTGGACTGCGCGAAGATGCTCTCGACTGCCTGCTCGATGGCTTGGGCGTGCATGTCCGGGACCGTGGTGAGGGGTTAGGTTCGCACCTCCATCTTGCCGCGGTCCCGCCTTTCACCAAAGCAGATTTTGAGTGCTGTCGTTCTTGCAAGAATAGTGCGAAATTGGGCGGAAAAATGAGGGGATCGGTCAGGTTCCACCCCTCAGACCGAGGGAGACAATGCAACTAGGGTTATTGGCGGTCTCGGGTCCCGATACCGACTCGATTTCGTCATATCGAAGAGCCCGCGTTTCCCCATCACCACTCATCCGCAGAGCGCTCGTCGTAATGAAGATTGCTGGCGCCCCGGACCCTGGAGGATTCTCATACAGTCCAATTAGCTCTTCGCCCCCGTCGAGGACCAGCCCAGCGAACTCTGGGGCGGAATCCGCGCCAGCCAAATGCCTGTACCCGGAAACGTGCCCACCCTTGGCAAGCACCCGCCATGCCCTCGTTCGAATATCCATTGTCTGCCTCGCTGAGTGCAGCCTCATCCGCCGCCGCCCTGCTGGGCAGCCGTCAACGGAATCGAGATGAATTCATTTGCGCCGTTTGTGGTTGCGCCGTACCTCTCGGTTAGGATCTTCAGCAGTCTCGGATTCGCTAGCGTACCTTCGATATCGAGTGTCTCCGCACCATGGGACGCCGCCAACCTCTTGAGGGTTTCTACGATTTGAAGCGGGTTCTTGATGCTGCCTTCGATCATGTCGACTCTGACCTTCGCAACCTTGTCGGCAATCGAGAAGGTCCCTTCCAGCTTGGACAAGTTTCCTTCGACCCCGAGGTCCGCAGCTGTAAGTGCCCGACTAAACGCCGTCGCGCCCGCCTCCATCTCCGGCGCCGCTGCCTCTGCTTGTTGAATGAGCTCGGGTGCAACCGCTGCTTCGCCTCTCAGGGCTGTTGTCGCGGCCGCTGCTCCACCACCTCCTCCTGCTGCCGCAGCTGCTAGTCCAAGGGTTCCGCCGACAACGGCCCCGCCCGCGGCGCCGACACCAACTGCACCCCAAAACCTACCCTCCTTCCAACTGTACCCGTGCTGCCAGGCCCAGATAGCGCCGCCAATTCCTCCGGCGGCGCCACCGATGGCCGCCCCGATGCACATCGGGCAATGCCCGCTCGGGTCCGTGTACTTGCACGGATTGTTCAAGACGTAACTGTACCGGTTCAGCGACATCGGATTCGCGATGTTCCCGCGATACGAGTCCGCGCTGATGAACCTCCCAATCGCCGGCCAGTACATTCGTGCGCCGTAGTCGTGAAGCCCTGTCCCGGGGTCGTAGACGCGCCCGTTATACTGGCGGTCGTACGAGATGCTCTTCGGCCTGCTGAGCGTGTCGTAGCCGTAGTTCGTCACGACGCTCCGCGCGTCGGTGGCCGTCTTCGGCTGGCCGACCTCATTCACGGTGTACTGGGTCGTGCCGCTCTCGGCGGACGTCTCCGTCAAAAGGAACTGCGTCACCGGATCATAGTTCAAGGTGCGATTGCCCTGCGACAAAGGCGCGGTGACGTTCGTCAGCTTCCCGTACGCGTTGTAGGCGTAGTTCCACTGAGCCGAGCCAGTGCCCGTCGCCATGACGGTGCGGACGAGGCGCGCCTCGTCGGGCGAGCCAAAGGCGGCGAAGCAGTCCACCCTGCTCGTCGTGTCGCCGGAGGCGCGCTCCTCCTGCGTGGCAATGCCTCCCTGGCGCCGCTCACGCAGCGCCTACAAAAAGGCGCCCGCCCTCACGAAGAGAGCGAGCGCCAGGGTACCCATGACACTGCCTGGCAGAAACTAGCTTCTCGGCGGGGTCTGTAGCTCCATTCCTGGTTTCAGCTCGTACAGTTCGAATGTGTCTATCTGGTTAGGCCACTCATCGCCATAGGTGTATCCCTCGATAGTGCTCACGTACCCATCATCGACGTAAACCAGATACCCGGTCTCCACCTTCGATGCGTTCAATCTGGCTCCTGCTTTGCCCCACCGAAGCCGGACTCCGCCCTCAAACAACCTGAGGCAGTCTGAGGGCTCAAGCTCCGTAAAGAAACCGGCCCCAGTGAGTTCGCGGTCGCGCACATTCACTGCCTCGAAGTCTACGGTCCTGCTCAAGACCGGAAGCTCGCGGTCCGCAAGCATGCTTTCGACGACAGCCCTTTCAAGCTCAGTACACTTCATAGGCTGCTCCTCTCACTGAGGTATGAATTGACCCTGCGCGCAATGCCTGATGGCCGGGCCCCCGCATCCTGATCATGGTGTTCGAGGGACGGGTAGATGCCTCCCTCGGCGATCGCGATCCCCTTGACCGTGTCGCCGCGGGAGGCGCTCCTTCTTGTTTGCCGACAGGAAGGAGGCCTCGAGTGTGCCACAGCTTCATCGAGAGGGCGTTGCTTCGTGACTCCCGTCTCTACCCCTGGCTGTTGCAGATCGACCAAGACCTTGCGCGGACCGCGAAGGAGGGCCGCTGCCTGCGGTGCGGCGGCCGCCTGGACCGCGCCTCGTACCCGCGCAAGCCGCGAGGCGGCCCCGACTATCTTGGAGGAGAGTACGGCTCCCGGCTGAGCTTCTGCTGCGCGGACTGCCGCCGACGTCTGACACCGCCCTCCGTGCGCTTTCTCGGGCGCCGAGTCTACTTGGGCGCCGTGGTGGTGCTGGTGAGCGCGATGCTGCACGGGGCGACCCCGCCGCGCGCGGCGCGCTTGCGCGAGCTGTTCGGCGTCTCGCACCGCACGCTCGCGCGCTGGCGGACGTGGTGGCAGACGGCTTTCGCCTCCAGCCCCTTCTGGAAGTCGGTCCGCGGGCTCTTGCGGTCGCCGGCGAACGCGGCGCTGCTGCCGCTCTCGCTCTTGAGCTGCTTCGGCGAGCCGTGCACCAGGGATGCGTTGGTCACCGCACTCCGCTTCCTCTCCCCGATGACCACCACCCCCGCCGGCACCCCGGCTTTTTGAGGCCCGATTCGCCACCCGCAGAAGTTGCAGAGTTTTCATGTTTGACGACGGACCTACCGTCCGCTCCAGGCCCGTGGGGCTTTCTCCCGCGGCCTCGAAAGGAGCGAACGCATGTCCGAAGACAAAAGGCGCTTCCATGGAGCGAAGTGGGCCCCATTCCGTTTCGGGGTAGTCGGGCCCCTGCTCTCGTCGCCTCCCGCCAAGGGCGAGCTGCAGGACCGCCTCGAGGAGCTCGCCGCGAAGAAGTGGCTCCCTCCCGGCTATGGCATCCCGGTCAAGCTCGGGCTCTCGACCATCGAGCGCTGGTATTACCGAGCCAGAGCCGAGAAAGACGACCCCATCCGCGCCCTGCGCCGCAAGGTCCGCAAGGACCAGGGCGAGCAGTGGTCCCTGTCCGAGCCGCTCCGGCGCGCGCTGCGCGCTCAGCATCACGCCCACAAGCGCTGGAGCTATCAGCTCCACTGGGACAACCTGCGCGCCCTCGCCGACCGCGACACAGCCATCGGCGACATCCCGGCGTATTCGACCGTCCGCCGGTACATGAAGGCTTCCGGGATGCTCCCGCAGCCCCGCCGCGGCGACCCGAACCTCCCGGGCGTCCAGCGCGCCGAGCAGCACCTCGATGCCCGCGAGGTCCGCAGCTTCGAGGCCAAGCACCCCAACGCGCTCTGGCACCTCGATTTCCACTCCGCCAACAGACAGGTGCTCAACGCCAAGGGCGAATGGGTCACCCCGCATCTGCTGGGTATCCTCGACGACCACTCCCGCCTCTGCTGCCACCTACAGTGGTACTTCGGCGAGACCGCCGCAGAGCTCGTCCACGCGCTGATGCAGGCCTTCCAGAAGCGGGGCCTGCCCCGCTCGCTGCTGACCGACAACGGCGCCGCCATGGTCGCCGCTGAGACCGAGCAAGGCCTCTCGGATTGCAGCGTCGTCCACACCACCACGCTGCCGTACAGCCCCTATCAGAACGGAAAACAGGAAGCGTTTTGGGGCCCACTCGAGGGGCGCCTGATGGCCATGCTCGAGCGGGTGCGCGACCTCACCCTCGACCAGCTCAACGAGGCGACTCAGGCCTGGGTCGAGATGGAATACAACCGCAAGGTCCACTCTGAAACCGGCCAGACGCCGCTGGAGCGCTTCCTCGCCGGCGAGGATCTCGGGCGCGCCTGCCCCGGCAGCGACGAGCTGCGCCTGCGCTTCACCCGGCTCGAGCGCCGCACCCAGCGGCTCAGCGACGGCACCGTGAGCGTCCAGGGCCTGCGCTACGAGATCCCAGGTCGCTTCAAGCACCTCTCCCGCGTCTGCGTCCGCTACGCCTCCTGGGATTTGTCCCGGGTCTGGCTCTGGGATGAGGTCCGCGGCGCCGTCCTCTCGCAGATCTTCCCCCTCGACAAAGCCAAGAACGCCGAGTCCGCCAGGCGGGCCCTCCCGCCGCCAGCAGACGGCAAACCGGCCGAGCCCGAGCCCACCTCCGGCCTGCCGCCGCTGATGCAGTCCCTCATCGATCGCTACAAGGCCACCGGCCTTCCACCCGCCTATTTGCCCAAGAAGGAGAACGACAAATGAATCGCCAGCTCCTCGCGCCTTATGCGCTCAAATGGAATCCTTTCGCGCCCGACGTCCCCGTCGAGGCCCTCCTCTCCACACCGCGCATCGACAGCTTCTCCATCCGCGTCGAGCACATGGTCCGCGAGGGCGGCTTCGCCGCCGTCATCGGCCCGCCGGGCACGGGCAAGTCCGTGGCCTTGCGCCTGCTGCAGCGCCGCCTCTGTGGCATGCGCGACGTCGTCGTCGGCGCGCTCACCCGACCGCAGTGCAGCGTCCCCGACCTCTACCGCGAGCTGGGCGATCTCTTCTCGGCCCCGCTCACTCCTCACAACCGCTGGGCCTCTTCCAAGGTCCTGCGCGAGCGCTGGGTCGCCCACTTCGAGAGTGCGCTCGTCAGGCCGGTGCTCCTCATCGACGAGGCCCAGGAGATGCGCCCCGCCGCCTTCAACGAGCTGCGCCTGCTTATGAGCAAGGACCTCGACTCCTGCTCGCTGCTCACCGTGGTGCTCGCCGGCGACGGCCGCCTGCAGGACAAGCTCGGCACGCCGGATCTCTTGCCCATCAAGAGCCGCCTGCGCGTCCAGCTCCCGCTGGGCGACTCCTCCCGCGACGAGATGCTCGCCTGCCTCAAGCACTCCATCGACGCCGCCGGCAACTCCAAGCTCATGTCCGCCGAGCTGTCCGCCGCCCTCGTCGACCACGCCGCCGGCAACCTGCGCGCCCTCATGCACTCCGCCGACGAGCTGCTTCAGGCCGGGCTCCAGCGCGACGGCTGCACCCTCGACGAGAAGCTCTTCTTCGAGGTCTTCGCCGTCCCCCAGCAGACGCCCAAGCGCGCCGCCGGAGGAAGGCGATGACTGCTCTGCCCATTCAACCCGCGCACGCGCTGCCCACCTGTCCCGAGGAGCGCCGCTGGCTCATCGAGGGCCTCTGGGCCGACCAGGCCGTCGGCATCGTCGGTGGCGAGCCCAAGTGCTGCAAGAGCTTCCTCGCCCTCGACATGGCCGTCGCCGTCGCCTCCGGCAAGCCCTGCCTGCGCCGCTACCGCGTGGCGCAGCAGGGAAGGGTGCTGCTCTTCGCCGCCGAGGACGCGCTCCACGTCGTGCGCCGCCGCCTCGAGGGCATCTGCCTCGCCGCCGGCGCCGACCTCGCCTCGCTCGACCTCCAGGTCATCACCGCGCCCGCGGTGCGCCTCGACCTCGACGGCGATCGTCGCCTGCTCGAGGACGCCGTCCTCCGCCTCAAGCCGAGGCTCCTCGTCCTCGACCCCTTCGTGCGGCTCCATCGCATCGACGAGAACCTCTCCGGCGAGGTCGCTCCGCTCCTGGCCTTCCTGCGAGAGCTGCAGCGACTGCACGCGCTCGCCGTCACCGTCGTCCACCACGCCAAGAAGGGTGCCTCCCGCGCTCGCGCCGGGCAGGCACTGCGCGGCTCCTCCGAATTCCACGCCTGGGGCGACTCCAACCTCTACCTGCGCCGGGTCGGGGAGAGCCTCAACCTCAGCATCGAGCACCGCGCCGCACCGTCGGCGAACGGCATCCCTCTGGCCCTGGTGGACGACGGCCGCTCCCTCGCGCTCCACGTCGTCCAACCCCAGCGCGCTGTCGAGGCCTCTCCGGCCACCGCCGCCGAGCGCATCGAGAAGGCCCTGGGGAGCGCGAGCGCCCCCGTCGGCCTCGGCGCCCTGCGCGAGGCCTGCCGCATGCGCACCCAGTCCCTCTCGTCCGCGCTCGGCCTCCTCGTCGAGCAGGGCCGCGTCGCCAAGACCGCCGCTGGATACGCCTTGACGGCTCGCTGATCGCGCGCACCACATCGGGCCGGCGGAGGGTGACCTATCGCCGGGCAACGCTGGAGAGCGACCCGGGACCCACCGGATGCCCTCTGCCGGCCCAATTCTTCCTCCACTTCCACCACGGTCCTCGCATCCGGGGGGCCAAAACTCCGGGGCCCGGGGCGGAGCCCCGGCCTCCCTTCGCCACACAGCGCCTGCGCTCCACGGCCCCCGCGGCCCCGCATTTCCCGTTTCCCTTTCCCGTCGACCCCTACAGCGCGCGGGAACGCGAAACGGGAAAGGCGCGTAACGCATCCGCCCGTCCCTCAACTAGGCCGATCGCGCCGCCATCGATTACTGCGCGCAGGCTCAAAACCTGCTTTCGACGCCCCCGGCGGCGTCGAAGGTGGTTTCCATTTCCGTCACTGTTCGCCAAGCGTTCCAACAGTCACCGCCATCGCGCCAGCGGGAAGGAGGCGCAAACGGGTACGACCGGTGCTGCTATTCGGTTGCGAAAGAACAAAGGCACAGGTCGAAGTCAAAAGACCCGCTTAATATCCCAGAAGAAACTCAACTCGCGTCGGAAATGGTACCAGGCAGAGCCAATTGTTCGCATCCGGCGATCCTATGGAAAGAATGCCCTCATCGTTCCCGTCGGGTACGACCCCTCCCAGCCGCACGGCCATCCACCGCTCCTGTAGATCTCGAACATCATTTCAAAGAACCGGCTCTGAGTTCCAAGGACAACGCGCGAAAGGATGCAATTGGAGAGATCCGCGTCCATGTCGTCAATCAAGTCTTCGTAACGCGGGGAAAGCTTTGCGTCCAGCGCGCGAAGCAAGGCCTGGCGGGCAGCTTCAACCTGGCGGTTGAGCGCATGATACTCGGGTGTCCCATAAATCTTGCCCTTCAGGTGAGCCACCTCCCGCTCGCGAATATCGGTCCATGTCCGTTCATCAGGGGCATAAGTCTGCGTCCACGCGTCCTGTATTGCCCTGTCAAGGTCGGAGACAACGACGATGCCGGCCGGCGCTGAGTGGGTTGGATTCAAAATTCGACCCGTGTGTATCAGTTGCAGAATTTCGTCGAGCAAGGTTTGAATGGTTTCTTCGCTCATAGCAAATTGGTCCGGGGTTGGTCAAACGAGCAGAGTCTCATAAGGAGGTGCGCGGGCTGAAGCCAAGCAACTCCTTGGGGCATTTCGTTCCCACATCGAAACAGTGCGCAAAATCCTTCGCGCAGAGTAGTTGGGACATCGAAAAAGGTTCTTCCTGCCTCACTTATCCTCATGGGTCGCTTTCTCCCGAGACCGTAACGCCTCCGCCGGGCTCAGGCGACCCCTTCTGAATAGTGTATCCGGAATTGCTTCCTCCGGTGTCGGGCGAAATCCGAATGGTGCCCCCTGTGGAGTCCTGCAATGGATCCCAATAGACTCCTGGCGAGATCTCAACTGGGGCTCCTCCTTGGCTAACCGGGATGTTGGTCTCCGAGAGGGTGCCGCCAGGAGCGATCGATGGCGCATCGCCGATGGCCGCGCTCTCA
This sequence comes from uncultured delta proteobacterium, assembly GCA_963772225.1. Taxonomy (GTDB): domain Bacteria; phylum Myxococcota; class Myxococcia; order Myxococcales; family UBA5297; genus CAVYWD01. Next base: position 96,082 of record CAVYWD010000007.1, read on the forward strand.
GATTGTCCAAGCAACCGATCCCACAGCTCAACTGACGCTCCCTGTTTCTCGTAGAGAGGCACTCCCTGTCTTTGTAGCCCGATCAGGTTCTGCTGCAGCTCATAGACTTGGCGCTCCAGCGCCGGAATACTAGCGCTGGCGTCCATCGCATCGAGCCGGCCTTCAACAACCGTGTTGTATAGCGAGTGGTAACCTTTGTGGCGCGACAAGGTACTCACGTCGTTTCCGGGCACCCTAAGAAACAGACCATTCGAGGCATCATCCAAGTCCATTCCGATCTTGCGTATAACCGCATGGTCGGCCATGTCGGCAGGAATGACGTGCTGAGCCTGGTACCCACGCCAAGGGGTTGTCCTGGGTAATCCCATAGCTTCCATCATATTTTTGCCAAGCGTCTTCGAGTCGCCGCCTATCACCACGCCTGGCGTGCCCGGAACAAGGCGCGGCCTGACATATTCCGGTATCGGAAGGCCCGAATAGAGGGTTCCGGGAAGGCGGTAGTTGGCACGATTGAGCCTCGCCGAAAGCGAGAACTCGCCCCTCGAAAAGTCTCTGACGATGCCGATCGCCTTCGGTGCGACCAACGGCAGCAGGTCCAGCCCCAGCCCAACCGCTGCCCACCCTTGGCTGGTCGGATCTCCGATGACGTCGGTGCCTTCCACGAGTCGCTCTGCAGGATCGAATATGGGGACAAGGCCAGCGCCCATTTGAAGGCCGGCAAGACTCTCTGGCGACGGATAGTCCTCGATCGGAATCGTGCGGAGAGACACCGCTAGGATGGGGCCGCCGACAACGCCGCCGACGCCCCCCTGTGGAGGAGAGTAGTGGATAGACGTATCTGAGGAGATGTACGCGCTGCCGCCAAACATTCCCCGGAAGAATCCAGCGACTTCAGCGAAGACCTCGTCCCACATCATGCCCATCCCCTGCTGCTGGGTCATGGCCTCCGCTGACTGCAGCCCCGTCGGGTCAGTGTAGCTGAGTGGGTTCCCATTGGCATACGCGTAGCGGTGCAAACTCGGCACGTCGCTAACCGCGGCTCTGAATGGGTCCCTGCTCAGGAATATCCCCAACGCCGAGTCATAATACCTCGCCCGCGCATACACCCACCCGGTTTCCGGGTCGTACGAATGCCCCGTATACCCAACCTTCGGCTCCCCGCTGGCAGGCGCCGACGCGTTCCGGTAGCCGCCCCACGCATCGAATTGCCTCGCCCTCGCCAGCGTCCCGCTCGAGCTCCAGAAGTCGCTCGCCGAACCCATGCCATCGCTGACGATGAAGCTCGTCCCTGAAACAAACGCCGTCCCAGGGCTTTCAGTCACCGCCAGAACATTGGTTCCATGATGGTAGCGGCGAATCTGTGGCGAGCCTGATTTGGAGGCGTCCAGTTCCTGCAATACGCTCCTATCGTCCAGGACGTAGTCGATGCTCTCGGACTGCGTATTTCTCCAAACGCGAATCCCCTTGTAGTCGTAGTCGTAATTCCCGAGGAGGTTGCCGGTGCCGTCGCGGACGGAGGTGAGGGTGTTCCGGGAATCCCAGCTCAGAAGCCTCGAGCTGGACGCGCTCGTCCTTGTGGTCTGGTTCCCATTGCCGTCGTAGCCGAACGTCGTGCTCTTCGATGCATCGATCGCATCCGTCCGCGCCGTCAGCCAATCGTTCTCGTTGAACTGAGCCGCAACATCATGCGCCAAAGCGATAGCTCGCGAGCTGGTCGTAGCTTGGAACGTCCCCGGCAGCCACGAGCTGGCCGGCCGTGCTCTCGCGCTCGCCAATCCGATTACCAACCGGGTCGAGGTTGTAGGCAACTCCGCGGCCGTCGGGGTATTGGATCCCGAGCAAGCGGTCGATGCCGTCGTAGGCATACGCGGTGCTCTCGGCGGGCTTCAGTTGTTCGCGTGGTGGGATCGGTCCGCTCCTCAATCTGCATTAGGCGATTCCCGTTGTTGTCATAGGCGTAGATGAAGCGAGTCGCGAATGGAGTGCTCAGCGGCGCGCAATCATTCGGGGCAAGCCCGGAGGGCCCACCGAGATTCCATTCTTGCTCACGATCGCAGTGGCCAATCGCCCACCTGCGTCGTAGCAACGGCGCTCTTGAATCTGAGGAGAAGTCGGATAATCGACGCCCTTGAAGAGCGACCCGGGGTAATAGTAATAGC
>CAVYWD010000008.1:0-475000 GCA_963772225.1 uncultured delta proteobacterium
ACGCAGTTGGGCAATTGCGGGTGGGTCAAGCTGGTCTGGCCAGCGCTTCATCGACACCTCGGCGAACACAAGGTAATACCGACAGAGGGTGTCGGCTCCCCGGACTTTGATGAAGAGCGATGATGTCGAGACAGTCGATGCTACGGGCCTCCCCGCTCCCGGACCCGAATGAGCCTCCTGTTGCCGGACAAGTAGATTGTGTCCCCATCGAAACCACTGTACGTGAGCGAACGATCCGCGCCGGTGGGCTGTATCTGATACTCGCCTCGCGCCAATATCTCCCCTGAACGATCGTGGTAGACGACGCAGTGGAAGGCTTCGCCGACAGAGTCGCAGTCTACCCACGCGCCGCCATCTGCGCCCCCGGCCCAGGTAGCTGACGTGGGCACTGCGCTTGGTCTCGGCGGCGCAACCGTCCGCGTGCTGCATCCCGAGATCCCCATCCACACGGGACCAAGGAACAGCGCGGCGAACCTCACGGCGTGCCGACTCATTTTGCACCCCCCTGCTGGACGCGGGGGAAGTCCGACTGAAGCTCTTTGATGTACGAGTTCGGCCGAGGGTCGATCATCCACGGCGTGTCAACTCCGCCAGCTTCGAGCGTGTCCTTCATGAACGTGCCGCAATTGTTGCCTGTGATCCCATAGGGCTTTCGGTTCGGGTCCGCGTTGGCTGCCTTTCGGCCCTCGGCATACTTGACCATCTTCTCGTAGCTGTCGCTCTTGACATATGCGCCCTCAACCCGCGTGCCGTGGCCCGCCTTCTTGGAGACGGCCGACAGCAACTTCGACATAGACTCCGGGGTTGGCCGTCCATCCTTTCCCATTACAACGTCCGGCACGTCGGCGCGCTGCACGAGCCCCTTCCCCTCGGTGTCATATCGCCCGTACTCGTAGTAGCGGGTCGCGCCATTATTTGCGTTGACGAGCACGATGCCAGCGTGACCGAGCCCCCCAATGCGGCCGACGGGCGTGGAGATCTTGTAGTCCGGGAACACGACCGGGATGGCATCGTGCCCGCTTGGATCGACGTACTTGAATGGATTGTCATGCGCATAGCTGTACCGATTCAGCGACGCCGGATTCACGATGTCCCCGTGGTACGAGTCCGCCGATATGAACCTCCCAATCGCCGGCCAGTACATCCGCGCGCCATAATCGTGGAACCCGGTTCCAGGGTCGTAGACCCGGCCATTGTACTGGCGGTCCCCCTGGGCAGCGGGGACCGTGTACTGCTCGCCCCACGGCTCGTAGTCGAAGCGGGCTGTGACGACGCCGCTGGAGTCGGTGCGGGCAACGACGCTGCCCAGGGCATCCGTGTGATACCACTGGCGCGTGGAAGTGCATGATGAAGGCGCGCCGTCCACGCACCCGTCGACGACGATGAGCTTGTTCCCGAGGTAGACGAAATCTCGGAGCTTCGTGCCCAGGGGCAAGGTCGACTCGGCCAGCACGCGCCCCGCCGGGTCGTAGTGGTAAAGGGTGGTCTGGCTCGGCCCGACCTTCTCGATGCGGTGCCCACGGCCGTCGTAGAAGTAAGTCGTGCCGTCGGACGAGGAAGCGAGGCGGCCGGGAGCGTCCCAGGTGAAGGTCATGGGCGCGATCACATCTGTGTTGATCGTCGCCGACGCGAGGCGGTTGGAGGAGTCGTAGGTGTAACTACTCGTGTACGACCCGACGGACTTGAGGATTCGATTGCCGAGCGCGTCGTAGTCGTACACCGCCGTCCCCCAAAGGCTGGGCGCGGTCGTGGTGAGGAGACGGTCGAGCTTGTCGTACGTCATCGTCCGACTGGAGCCCCTGACGGCATCATTGCCGAAGGAGGTGACGTTGTCCACGCCATCGTAGGCGTAGGCGAGCCCGGTGACCGTGCTGCCAGCGCCGGCCGAAACGTTCTTTGCCCTGGCCCGATCGTCGAAGGTTACCGTGGTGGCGGTCGATTGTGAGTCACCGTAGGTCATCGACTTGACCTGGCCCGAGGGATGGTATGCGACGTTCTTGACGAGAATTGAAGTTCCGGCCGCGATGCTAGCCAGACGGCGTTCGGCAATCCGCTGCAGTAGGGAATCAATCCCGCGCTGCGCTTCGGCGCTGAGTTTGCTTGCGGCAGACTCAGCCGCTGCGGCTTTCTCTCCAACTGCTACCTCCACCTCAGGCGCCGCAGCCTCCACCTCTTGGATCACCCCGGGTGCAACCACAGCTTCGCCTCCCAATGCGGTTGTCGCGGCCGCTGCTCCACCACCTCCGTCTGCGGTGCTCGGTCGCGCCGCACAAGTCGTGGTTCGCGCAGCGGTTACGCGACCGAATTCCACCCTGCTACCGTCTCCGGGACACCTTAAGGTCTTCGGCCACTCGCAGGAGGAATCGAGTGAATTCGAAGACATCGTAAGCTCGACCTTGGTGCCCGAGGATTGCGATTCTTGACTGTTGTTCCACCCCTCAGACCGAGGGAGACAATGCAACTAGGGTTATTGGCGGTCTCGGGTCCCGATACCGACTCGATTTCGTCATATCGAAGAGCCCGCGTTTCCCCATCACCACTCATCCGCAGAGCGCTCGTCGTAATGAAGATTGCTGGCGCCCCGGACCCTGGAGGATTCTCATACAGTCCAATTAGCTCTTCGCCCCCGTCGAGGACCAGCCCAGCGAACTCTGGGGCGGAATCCGCGCCAGCCAAATGCCTGTACCCGGAAACGTGCCCACCCTTGGCAAGCACCCGCCATGCCCTCGTTCGAATATCCATTGTCTGCCTCGCTGAGTGCAGCCTCATCCGCCGCCGCCCTGCTGGGCAGCCGTCAACGGAATCGAGATGAATTCATTTGCGCCGTTTGTGGTTGCGCCGTACCTCTCGGTTAGGATCTTCAGCAGTCTCGGATTCGCTAGCGTACCTTCGATATCGAGTGTCTCCGCACCATGGGACGCCGCCAACCTCTTGAGGGTTTCTACGATTTGAAGCGGGTTCTTGATGCTGCCTTCAATCATGTCGACTCTGACCTTCGCAACCTTGTCGGCAATCGAGAAGGTCCCTTCCAGCTTGGACAAGTTTCCTTCGACCCCGAGGTCCGCAGCTGTAAGTGCCCGACTAAACGCCGTCGCGCCCGCCTCCATCTCCGGCGCCGCTGCCTCTGCTTGTTGAATGAGCTCGGGTGCAACCGCTGCTTCGCCTCCCAGGGCTGTTGTCGCGGCCGCTGCTCCACCACCTCCTCCTGCTGCCGCAGCTGCTAGTCCAAGGGTTCCGCCGACAACGGCCCCGCCCGCGGCGCCGACACCAACTGCACCCCAAAACCTACCCTCCTTCCAACTGTACCCGTGCTGCCAGGCCCAGATAGCGCCGCCAATTCCTCCGGCGGCGCCACCGATGGCCGCCCCGATGCACATCGGGCAATGCCCGCTCGGGTCCGTGTACTTGCACGGATTGTTCAAGACGTAACTGTACCGGTTCAGCGACATCGGATTCGCGATGTTCCCGCGATACGAGTCCGCGCTGATGAACCTCCCAATCGCCGGCCAGTACATTCGTGCGCCATAGTCATGGAACCCTGTCCCCGGATCGTAGACGCGCCCGTTATACTGGCGGTCGCCCTGGACGGCGGGGACCGTGTACTGCTCGCCCCACGGCTCGTAGTCGAAGCGGGCTGTGACGACGCCGCTGGAGTCGGTGCGGGCGACGACGCTGCCCAGGGCATCCGTGTGATACCACTGGTGCGTGGAAGTGCATGAGGAAGGCGCACCGTCCACGCACCCGTCGACGACGATGAGCTTGTTCCCGAGGTAGACGAAATCTCGGAGCTTCGTGCCCAGGGGCAAGGTCGACTCGGCCATCACCCGCCCCGCCGGGTCGTAGTGGTAAAGGGTGGTCTGGCTCGGCCCGACCTTCTCAATGCGGTGGCCCCCACCGTCGTAGAAGTAAGTTGTGCCGTCGGACGAGGAAGCGAGGCGGCCGGGAGCGTCCCAAGTGAAGGTCATCGGCGCGATCACATCTGTGTTGATCGTCGCCGACGCGAGGCGGTTGGAGGAGTCGTAGGTGTAGTTGCTCGTGTACGACCCGACGGACTTGAGGATTCGATTGCCGAGCGCGTCGTAGTCGTACACCGCCGTCCCCCAAAGGCTGGGCGCGGTCGCGGTGAGGAGGCGGTCGAGCTTGTCGTACGTCATCGTCCGACTGGAGCCGCCGATGGCACCATTGCCGAAGGAGGTGACGTTGTCCACGCCATCGTAGCCATAGGCGAGCGCAAGCGTGCTGCCTGCGCCGGCCGAAACGTTCTTCGCCCTGGCACGATCGTCGAAGGTGACCGTGGTGGCGGTCGATTGTGAGTCACCGTAGGTCATCGACTTGACCTGGCCCGAGGGATGGTATGCGACGTTCTTGACGAGAATTGAAGTTCCGGCCGCGATGCTAGCCAGCCGGTCGGCGGCGTCGCACGTCTGCGTCAGTTTGAGCCCGCTCGGATACGTCACCGTGGTCTGGCAGCCACTCGAGTCGTACGTGAAGCCTGTGGAGAAGGTGTGGCCGCCGAAGACCCAGCTCTCCGACGTCACACGGTACAGCCCGTCGTAGCCATGGGTGATAGTGCCGCCGTTCTTGCTGGAGACGCTGGTAACATGGTTCGCGTTGTCGTACGCGAGGGTGACGTCGTCGCCCGTGCTGTACGAGATGCTCTTCGGCCTGCTGAGCGCGTCGTAGCCGTAGTTCGTCACGACGCTCCGCGCGTCGGTGACCGTCTTCGGCTGGCCGACCTCATTCACGGTGTACTGGGTCGTGCCGCTCTCGGCGGACGTCTCCGTCAAAAGGAACTGCGTCACCGGATCGTACGTCAAGGTGCGATTGCCCTGCGACAAAGGCGCGGTGACGTTCGTCAGCTTCCCGTACGCGTTGTAGGCGTAGTTCCACTGAGCCGAGCCAGTGCCCGTCGCCATGACGGTGCGGACGAGGCGCGCCTCGTCGGGCGAGCCAAAGGCGGCGAAGCAGTCCACCCTGCTCGTCGTGTCGCCGGAGGCGCGCTCCTCCTGCGTGGCCACGGAGGGACCGGACGGGCAGGAGCTGCTCGAGCCATATGTGTAGAGCACCCGGCACGCCCCGGTTACGTCGCAGGTGGCATTCGCGGGCCGATAGGCCTTGCTGTGAACCACCTTCCGACCGAGGCCGTCGAACTGAAACGCGTCCCCGACCTCGCCTCCCGTCGAATCGTAGGGGTAGGAGACGAAGGTGGGGCTGCCATTCGCGTCCTTGCTGTAGTCGTACCGCGTGCTGGTGAGGACACCTACGGAGTCGCTCGTGGCGGTCGTGCGCCCGAGGCCGTCGAGCGTTGTTGTCTTGTTGTAGCTGCCCTTGGTCAGCGTGACGGTGGAGCCGTCGCTGGAGTAGCTGTATCCCGTTGTCGGGTTCAGAGGCGGGGTCACGAGCGTCACGCGCCCGATCGCGTCGTAGTTGTACGACGTCTTGTTGCCGTTGCCGTCCGTTCGAGACTGCAGCCAACCCTCCCAGTACGCTGTCTGGCTGACCGAGTAGACCGAATTGAAGTTGAGTCCGGTCGGGATGCCGTAGGTGTACCCGGTTAGCGACAGCGTCACCGTCTGGCCGTTCATCGCCGTCGAGACGTTCGCGAGGTTCCCATCCGTGCCGAAGCTGAACGACGTCTTCACTCCGGTCAGCGTCTGGGTGTCACGTGAATAGTGCGGCCCGTTGTAGGTCCACGCATTGTCGAAGCAATTGTTGCTGCCGTTCACGCAGACGTGCTGCTTGGTCGGGAGGCCGCGGACGAGGTTGAGCCGAGTCGCCCCGTCGGAGTCCAAGGGTGCATACTGAAAGGCCCAGGTTGTCGTGCGGCTCTGCTGGCCCGTCTCGCTGACAGACTGGGGCTGCCCGTAGGCATCGTACTGTTGGTAGGACGTGGAGTAGCTGATTCCGTCGCGAGTAATGGTCCGCTGTGTGACCTGGGCAGGGCGGATGGAGGTGTCGATAAGGGGCTGGGCTCCAGCGCATACCGAGTAGCCGGGCGCGGAGAGCATCGAATTGGCGACGGCTGGCCCCGGGGTCCAGGTCTGAGAGGTGACTTCGGTGCCGCTTCCGCGCGACACTTGCTGCGTGAGGCCGATTTGCCACACGTTCCCTGCGCTCGATGCCCCGAACCCGAACATCGTGTAGACGTCATTCTTGCCGTCGGGACGCGTGACAGTGGTCGTGTCCATTCCGCTGGACGGGCGGGCGTAGGCGTACTGCCAGCTTCCGAGCGTGGCCCCACCCCGATCTTTCACCGTCCGCGTTGCCACTACCGCTAATGGCACTGTGAAGCCGGAAATGCCGTAGTAGAATGGAACAGTCTTGTAGGTGTACGAAAGCGATCCGCCGCGAGGATAGGTCAGCGTGCTGAGGGCGAACTGGTTCGCCGCTACGGAAGCGGTGGTCGCGTAGGCGTACGTGTAGGAAGGACCGGCGGGAGGCGTCACCTTGGTGAGGAATCGCCGCGGGGCAATAGTGCCGCCTCCTGGTGTCGCGTACGACGTGTAGCCATACTGATAGGTTGCGCCGTTCGCCGTCATCGAGGTTAGGCGTCGGCCGTCCGTGCCCGTGGCGTAGGAGAACGTGATCGATCGGTTGTAGGAGTCGGTAATGGACGAGATGGCCCCGTTGCCATTGGGCGTGACGTAGGTGATCTGGATTTGATTGCCGTAGCGATCGACGATGCGGCTCACCGGCCAGACCGGAGTTGTCGCGTTGAATGCCGTCCCGGCACCGTAGAACCACGAGTTCGCAGACGCGAGCTCGTAGCGGACGCCACTCGTCGACCACACGCAGGCGCCGCCGCCCGTCACCGAGGCGCAGCTCCGCTGCATGACCCAGTAGTCGCGCGAGATGAACAGGCCCGGGGTCGAGGTCGAGGGATAGAACACGCGCGCCGAACCGTCGGGCAGTTCGAAGACGGGGTAGTCCGCTGAGCACGGGCTCGAGGGCTGGCCGGACGCGTTGGGGTTCTTCAGGCGGCCCATGTGGAAGGTCCAGCCGTAACCGAGGACCGATCCGTCCTCTTCGGCCAAGAGGGACGCGGTGCTCGTGTCATCGGTACGGCCCCAGATCTTGCTCGAGTAGGAGCGGACGATGGCGAGGTCAAGTCCGGCTTTCCCGGGCAGCACCATGTCCGTCTGCACGATCGTGACGTTGCCCGAGAAGGGATTCCTCCTTCTCGTCCGCGACCGCGTCGTAGAACTCGCGGTGCTCCGTCTCCGTGTACCGGAAGAAGGGGTCGAACACGTCCGACTGGGCACCATGCGCGACGCCTGAAACGGTCTGCAGCAGGATCACAGCAGCTGCGAGCCCCACAAGTCGGCGCGCAGCATGACTCCAATTCATTGAGTACCTCTCCTCATCAAGAGCGAATGCGTTTCAATATAGGCTAAAATGCACACCCGTTCAGTCCATAACGCCCGAGGATCTCGGGGAACCTCGGGCTAGTGCGCCAAGAAGATATTGTCGATGTACGCGGTTCCGGAAAACGAGCCCATGTCGAGGCTAAGATAGATGCCGACGTAGCTCGCGTCGATTGCTTGGTTGAAAGTACCAGTAATTTTGCTCCAAGATCCAGGCGTGGTGTAGAGCGTTGAACTGGAGACCCAAGCTCCTGTTGTCGGATTCCACGCCATGGCAACGACCCAGCCAGAGAAGGTGTCCGAATAGAAATCAAACGTCATCGAGAAGTTCTGCAACGGATAGGTGCTTCCGCTAGACGAGCAAAGCTGGGTGCCGACTTCTGCGAAAGACCCGTTGAACGACACCTTGAGCGAGTGCGAACCCGAAGTTGCTCGATCCGTACTTGACTGGACTGAAGTCACGCCGTTGGAGCCTGACTGGATGGGATCCAACATAGCCGCCCAGGGAGCTGCTGAGCCCGACTCGAAACTCCAGGAAGCGCAGGTGCCGCAGACCGTGACACCCGAACAGGCGCAGCTACCGCTTCCGCCGGGGCAATTGCCGCTGGTCTTTATGGCGGTCAAGTGCCCGGCGCTATCGTAGGTGAACGTGACGCTATTGCTGGAGCTGTCTCCGCGCGCGACGGACGCCGCGGCCGACACTGTGAAGAGAAGCAGAAGGAGTGCAACCCGGGATGCAGCGCGGTTCGTCATTGTTCCTCCAAAAAGCAAATCGTCATTAATCTGTTCTAGGCGGTTCTAGGCGCAATGCCAGTCATTTAAGCCTTCCCCCGGCGTGACGCTGGACGACCGTGATTCCTGGCATAATTGCTCATCTTGATTTTGACATGCCTTGGGTAGCGCCGCTGGGTTCTGCGCTCGGGCAGAATCAGGAGGCGAAGGTCTCGCTCCATGCTCGCGAGCCGGCGCGGAAGGGCCCCGGGGGCGGTGGCCCACGAGGCGAGGCAGAAGTTCCGGATGAGTTGCACTGAATGGAGGAAGCTAATCCTACGAGGGTCGAGCCCGGCGTCGTGCGCTACGCGAGCCATCTCGACTCGGACGAGGTTGTAGGCGATGGCGACTCCGGCGATTTCCTGTCGAATGCCTCGAGGTGTCTTGCTTCGAAGGGCCTCCTCGCGTTCGAGCAGGTGCGTTTTGAGCTCGTCGTACGCGATCTCGAGCTCCCAGCGTTCGTGGTACAGGGCGCCGATTTCCTTCGCGGGATATTTCTCGGAGTCCAGCAGGGAGGTGACGACCTTGGTCGGCCGATAGCCTTTCACTTGGAACGAGACCATGCGCGCGACCAGCTTGGCGGGGAGCGACGGGTGCTTCTTGATGAGTGCCGGGGAGGGCTCGAACTCGACAAGCTCATCCCCTTTACCAAGCTGCTTGAGCGTCCGCCAGGTCAACTTGCTGCTGAACCGGATCATCCAATGACGCTCGCCCTGGGGAGCGGGTTGCCCCAACAAATGGAAGAGCCAGAACGAGACATAACCTCGGTCGAGGATGGTGAGCGACTGGGCCGGGACCTGTGCCCAAAGAGCTTCAGCCACGGAGAGCTCTCCGTCATGGTAGCCGCCGACACTCATTGCCGTGAGTACGTGCGAGGTGAGCGCCATCAGCGCAACAACCCGCACCTGCGGGTAGCCCGACGTCGAGCGAGCGGAACCGGGTCGACCGAACTCTCTCTCATTCTCCTCGGTGTCGGGCACGCGCAGGCACGTCCCATCGGCGCCAAAGAGCTGCAGGCCGTGCCATCTTTCCTTGTCCGCTTCTTGACGGCCCCACGCCTCGCCAGTGAGCTCGAAGAGCCTTTGAACCGCTTCGACCCCCAGTCTTTCTCGAGCAGGAGGAATCGCGCTGTTCGCGACGCCCGCCCCCGTTTGTCCCTTGGGCAACGCAAGGTCGAGATGCTCGACAACCTCAGCAATGGAGCGGTCGCGGAACAATCCCATGCCGATGACCATCCAGAGCGCTTTGTCGATCGGCAGCTTTCGACGGCGCATGGTGGCGAAGCCGTCAGCGAGCTTGAGGGCCTCCTCCAGCCACTCCGGCTTAATGTTTTTGGCGAGCGCCGAGAAGGCCGCCGGGACAAAGGCTGCTACTTGCTCAAATGCGGAACTGAAGGATGGCACGCGAACGCTCCAAGCGAAGGAGCGGCCAGTATGCCAATCCAAATGCGCCCGCACAAGGGGGGCGAAATCCCGCAGCAATTTCGATCTCTTAGCCTTCTATCAGACTGGCATTGGTTCTAGGCGTGGCTAGGCGTGGCTAGGTCCTGACCAGCGGGAGCAATGCGGGCGGGCGGGACGCATAGGACGGTTTGATGCGTAGGCGCCAAGAACGCGAGTGCCCTCCCCGGGACCATCCGAAATCAGAGTCAGGAGGCGAAGGTGCGTGCTCCAGAGTTCGTGCGAGTCGCTCGGGAGCAGCAACGTAGGTCCGCGGATTTGCTAGGGTGGTCTTGCGCAGAGCCGGACAGATGCGACTTGGGAATGCGGGACCCCTTCGAACGTTCATCCTGGCATGACGACGCCCAAGTCGAGGTCGCGAAAGAAGGCGCCTACGCTGCCCGGGATGGCGGGAGTAATCCGGCCCACGGTGGTCTGGTTCGCCAGGTACGGCTGTGTGGTGCGCGAGGGCGAGAAGCGCACGGTGGTGATCGCGAGCCAGCGGGTTGGGTCGTGGGAGCCGGGTGAGCAGCGCATTCGCAACGCGCTGATGGTCCAGCTCGCTGCAGATCCCACGATCGTCTTCGAGGACTTGGCCAAGGCGTTCGAGGTGTCGTCGGAGACGCTGCGCTTGCAGCGGCGGCTTTTCGAAGAAAAGGGCCTGAGCGCAGTGCTCGCCAGCCCCGAGCCGCATCACAAGGGTGGGCGGGCGATCGAGCCCGCGCTGCGGCGGCAGATGGAGCGCTTGTTTATGCAGGGCAAGAGCACCAGCGAGGTGGCCGGCGCACTTGCCGGGAAGGCGAAGTACGGTACGGTCGAGAAATACCGGCGGCTGTGGAAGCAGAAGCAGGCAAGGATACCCAAGCCTGCGCAGCAGACGGCGTTGCCGCTCGATATCACCGCGCCGGCAGAAAGGGCGCCAAAGCCGATGGTATCGGCAGGCGAGTCCTCTGCGAGTCCGCAAAGCGCGGACGAAGCCGCTCCAGCGGTGAGCGAGGGCGCAGCAGCGGACCCGTCGACGGTTGCCGCAGCAAAGAGCGACGAGGTGCCGCCGATTCGGGCGCCGAGAAACGAGATAAGCGAGCGCATCGCGCGCGCAGCGCCCATAGCCGAACCCGCCTTGCCGGAGACCGAAGGGATGGTCGCGGAGATCGGTGAGCTCGCTCCGTTCTCTTCGAAGGGCGTGCAGCACGTCGGCGCCTGGCTTTTGCTGGTGACGATTGCGTCTCTCGGCCTGTATGTGCACCTGCGCAGCCGCGAGCGCCGCAAGCCTCGGGGGCGGCCTCTGCGAGTGGCCGTCGATGCGGTGCTGTCTACGTTGGCGATTGGCGGCCGTTGCGTCGAGGGCGTGCGGCGGCTGGCCACGAGCTCGACCGCCGCGATGATGCTGGCCGACGCGGCGCCCTCGGCGACGTGGGTGCGGCGGACGCTGGGAGGCTACTGCGCGGGGAACGCTTCCGAGCCGTTGCTCAAGGACGTCTCGGGCGAGCTGTTGCGTGGGGCCAAAGAGCGCACGCCGCACGGCAAGCCGGTGGTACTTTTCTTGGACAACCACGCGCGGCCCTACACCGGGAAACACCCGCTGCGGCGTGTCTGGCGCATGCAGGGCAAGTGCACGGTACCAGGCGCAATGGAGTATTGGGTCCACGACGCCGAGGGAAGACCGGTGTTGCTCATTCCGGTGGCGCCGCACGCCAGCCTGCCGGAGACCGTCCGGGCATGGGTACCATTTCTGCGCGAAAAGCTCGGAAACGATACGCCGTTGCTGCTCGTCTTCGACCGGGCCGGGGCATTTCCTGGGCTGTGGAAGTGGCTGCGGGACAACGGCGTGCATTTCGTGACCTATCAGCGCGCCAAATATCGGAAGTTCCGCCGGGAGTGGTTCAGGCGCCACGGCCGGCCCATGACGCTGCGCGAGAGCGACGGCGAGAAGCTCAAGGTGATGGTGCAGGGAGGCCAGATGAACCTGGGCGCAGAGCGCGGCCGGGTTCGCCGCATCCGCATCCTGCTGCCGGACAACGTGCAGATAAACGTGGTGGCGTCCTCGACGCAATCCGCCCAGTGGCTCTGCCGGACGCTCTTTACGCGCTGGCGGCAGGAGAACGCCTTCCGGCACGGCGTCGAGCGCTGGGGCATCAACCAGCTCGACGGGCGCCAGGTCGAAGACGTGCCGGCCGGGACGATGGTGACCAACCCTCGACGCATCGACCTCGACAAGCTGCTGGCCGAGGCGCGGGAGCGGGAGAAGAAGCTGCGCCTGCAGCTGCAGCAGATCTACCCCGGTCACCCCGACCGGCCCGCACTGAAGCGAGCGCTTGCCGATAACCGCGCGAATCAGCGCGAGGTTGTCAAAACCCGCCGCCAGACGCCGAAGAAGGTGCCAATCGAGGCGACTGATCTTCAAGGGGAGCTCAAGCAGCACACGCGTGAGTACAAAGTGCTCGTGGACACGTTCCGGTGCGTGGCGCAAAACGCCGAGGCAGAACTGGCGACCATCCTCGCTCCGAACATGAAGAGTCCCGCCGAAGCCAAACGACTGCTCCAGAACGTCTTCGCCGCCCCAGGCGACATTCGCGTATCCAAGAATGCCATCACGGTCACCATCGCGCCCGCGGCCAACCGCTCGGAGAGAGCCGCCCTCGATGCCTTCCTCGCCGACTTCAACCGTCGCCGCCTTTCTCATCCAGGCGATCCGTTTTCACGCCCCGTATGCTTCCGACTCCAAATTCCGTAGGCTCCCGCGGCACGAACTCTGGTGCTCTGTATTCAGCAGATTCCTCATTGGATCTATTGACGCCGTCGCCTCGTTTCAAATACGAGAACCCGTAGCGCCGTCGCAAAGGGCGGGCGGCCGAATGGAACTGAGCCGTACGTTGAACGGGATCGGCATCCGCGCTACTCAGGGAGCGGCGGCGCCCCGGAGGCGGGAAGGGTGTTTGGTTTGGTCTTTACGATTCTTGTGCGGCGATGCCCCCTCCTCCTGTTCCTCGAATGGCTGCATCGATGGTTTGGAAAGCGTGAGGGCTTTTAGCTCGGAAGCGGACAAAGGTCAATAGGAATCGACGACCGCGGCGAAGTCTTGCCTGGCTCTTTGGCATTCCAAGCGCAGGTGGGCGGAAAAGTACCGCCGTGCTGTACTGACTCTCGTGATCGCCCCGCCAATCTCGACGATGATCCGCGCCGCTAGCTCTCCTGGGCGCGCTCTCCGTTCGCACGAGGTACGCCGAGCTGACGTCGGCCAGACCCGGCCAAGACGGCGACGGAGCCATCAAGGCCTCGTCCTACCCGTTCATCGGACCGTGTCTGACGTGAGTGCTCGTTGTGCGCAGGATGCGGCTGGTGGCGTAGAAGCGCTCCAGGCCCGCCACGCCGGTGTCGATCATCGCCTTCGCGTCATCGAGCGCGCAGCGGGGGTGGCTGATTGATCGCTGATGATCTTGGCGTTGAGGCCAAGCTTCGCTATTGCCGCGGCGTCGCGCGCGCTCTGCGGCGACGCGAGTGGGTTCGTCACCTCGATGTAATCCACGCCGAAGGCGTCGAGCGCCCGGGCGATCTCGAGCTTGTCCTCGGTGCGGAAATGGGCGCCGGGAAACTACTCGCCCTCGCGCTGGGTCGTATCGATGAGCGGGAACGCCATGGGGCTCCCCTCCGGCTGCAAAGCCCGGGGCCCGCCGCTCACGTCCGCGTCGACTGCCCGTCGAGCGGCACGAAGAGCCCTCCGTGGCGCGGCCCGGTGCGGAAGCCGAAGCGCATGGTGTACTCGGGGCACAAAAGGCCCGTCTCCAGCACCTTGGCCCCGCGCACCTTGAGCCGGCGCTTGAACTCGCCCATCAAGGCGTCGCTTACGCCGCGGCTGTGGTGGGCGCGCGCCACTACCACCCGGTCCATGTAGACCGTCTGCGGATCCGAGAAGTGGAAGTAGAGGCCGCCCAGCGTCTCGTCCTTCGCGTCGAGCGCGAGCAGGAACTCGTGCTCCGCGGAGAAGACCACCGGCGAGCCCGCGTCGGAGAAGACCTGAAGGAGCTTGGAGACCTTGCGCGCCGAGATGGGCGAGCGGATGCAGATCCGCTCGCCCTCGGCGTCGCTCAAGGTCACCGTCGGGGCGGAGCCCCGGCAAGTCCTCGGCCCCCTCCGCCTGAACTCCCCGGATCGTTCCCGGTTCCCTTTCCCGCCGTCCCTTGCAGCGCGCGGGAACCGGAAACAGGAAAGGGCCACGACGTGCTCCATTCCCGTTGCGTGCATAGGCGCCTTCGCCGCGGCGCAGATAGGAGTGGCCCGCGCGGCGCCGGCGCCGTTGCTCGCCCAGGGCCGAGCGTCTTGGGACGCTGCCGGACCATGGGTTGCCGGAGGCTATTTCCGGGGCGGAGCCCTCCGCCCTTCCCGACAGTCGGCGTCAGGGCCCCACGGACTGGTCTCCCAACAACGCCGCCAGGAGATCCTCATCGCTTGCCAGGGCAGTTCGGTCCGCCCGTTGAGGGCCTACTCTTCGAAACTCTGGCTCGTGGAGAATTCGCGATCAGTGGACTGCGCAACCGTGACCTCCGCACCCACATCCCGGATTCCACCACGCATCAGATCGCTCGCGGGCTCAAGCCCCTACGCCTGCACGGCATCGTCAAGCGGGTACCGGGCACCTTCAAGTACTACCTCACCGACTTTGGCCGCCGCATTGTCATTGGCTCACTCGCCATCAAGGAGATGACCGCTATCCCGGCCATCGCTCGCGCAGCTGCATCGTGACAAAGACTCCCCCCTGACCCAGGGCTTTACCCGGAGCCCGGGGTCTGGAGCCTGAAGTCTTTGCCATCCTGCGCAAGATTTCGCGCCGAAGGGCCTAAGGCGCCGCGCCGCCGTTTGGCTCTGCTTGCCCGAAACGAAGGGCGTGGAGTCGACGCTCGTGACGAGGGTCCCGGAGGCGACTGCCCACGGCCAGCCCGACTACGACAGGCCTTGGGGGTCGGGAAGCTCGGCCCGGGATTGCGTGGAGCTCGGCGCGCTCTTCAGCAAGAACGCCGCTGCGCTGCGCGGCGAGTCGCCCGTCACCGCGGACGACTCATTGACCCTTTGAGCCGCGTCGATCAGGGTGGAGGCCCGCAGCGCTGCGCGGAGCGCACCCCGCGCAGCGCATTCATGAGCAGCAGCTCGTCGGCGCACCTCAAGTCCTCGGCGGTCAGAACGGCCTCCTCGATCTCTCCGCGCGCAAGAAGCTCGGCGCGCATCACGCCAGGGAGCAGTCCGGAGCGAAGAGGCGGAGTCAGCACCCGCTCCCCGAAGCGCAGGGCAATGTTGTTGAAGGTCCCTTCGGTCAATTCGCCGCGCGAATTCACGAAGAGGACCTCATAGAGCTCGGGATGGTCCTTTCGCTCTCTTTCGTAGCGCGGCCGGTGAGTGGTCTTGTGAAAAAGGAAGAGATCCTCCGGGTCGATCGCGGCGGCCGCCACGGCCACCCTTCGCACTGGGGGTTCCGCGGGGAGCGGGCTCCGCTCCACCGCCACGGACCCCTCGCGACCGAGCAGCAGGCGCAGCCGCCAGAAACCCTCGCCACCGCACTCGCGCGCCACCTCTTCGAACGCCGAGGAGACCGCCGCCAGGTCGCAGCGAAAACCGAGATGGGCGGCGGAGCCCGCGAGCCGCTCGAGATGGCGAGCGAAAAGGGGACAGCGGCCGCCCTCGACCCGCATCGTCTCCATGAGTCGAAACTCGGGCCGCGGTTCCAAAAAGAAGCGCGCCTTGTCGAGGCACTCGGCATATTCCGCCTCGGGGCTCGAGTCCCAGGTGATACCGCTGCCGATGCCGAGCGCGCCTTCGCCCTTTCGGAGGTCGAGGACGGCGGTTCGAATGGCGACTGCGAAGACTGCGTCCATTCCTGGCGATAGGAAGCCCAGGGCTCCGGTGTAGAGCCCTCGAGGTTGGCCCTCGAGATCCGAGAGGATCTCCATCGCGCGGCGCTTCGGCGCGCCGGTGACCGACCCGCTGGGAAAGAGCGCTTTCAGAGCGTCCAGGACGGTCGTGCCTTTCCGGAGCACACCGGTGACGGTCGACGTCATTTGATGCACCGTCTCGTAGCGCTCCACATCGAGGAGCGAGGGCGTACGCACGCTCCCGGCCTCGCAGATGCGCCCGAGATCGCTGCGCATGAGGTCGACGATCATCACGTTCTCGGCTCGCTCTTTCTCGTTGAGGCGCAAAGCCTCCGCGCGAGCCTGGTCCTCCTTCGGCAGACCACAGCGCCGGGCGGTTCCCTTCATCGGCCGAGTCTCGATCTGCCTGCCGGAGACGCGAAAGAAGAGCTCCGGCGACGCCGACACGATGGCGAGATCGCCCAACTCGAGGAGTGCGCAAAACGGGGCCCGCTGGGCTCGGCAGAGCGAGCGGTAGAGCGCCGCCGGCGACCCGCGAAATCGAAAGCGAAGCGGGAAGGTGAGGTTGGCTTGGTAGCAATCCCCGGCGGCGATGAGCTGGCGGATGCGAGCGACACGCTCGAGGTAGCCGGGCCCATCGAGGTCGGCGCGGACGCCTTCCAAGCTGTATCCGTCAGATTCGCCGGCCAAGGCCGCGGGCGGAAGCACCTCCTCCCGCAGCTCGAATACGCCGAAGCGAAGAAGCGGGCCCAGCGCGCCCGCTCGGGATGGAAGGGCGGGGTCGAAGGCCGGCGCGGCCTCGTAGGAGATGTATCCCGCGGCGTGCAGGCCCTGGGCGACCTGCTCTTCGATTCTGCGCAGCGCGGGGAGGACCTCGTCGATGGAGCGAGCGTCCACGAGCTCCACGCAGCGGGAAAAGCGTCGCGAGCCTTCGCCGCGCTCGGCGGCGAGGGATTCGAACAGGGCGAAGTGAGGCAGAAAGCTTGGCGGCATCTCGCAAACAATCAGTGGCTCCCAGAATCGGCGCACCCTGCCCGTTCGAATCTCCTGGCTCCGGGAGCTCACGCCAACCGGTGGCGGGACACGAATACAGCCACTCTGCCCCGGAGTACAGCGTTTCAATTCGACTATTTCCTCCAGAACCCCGCGTATATCGCAGCGCAGCGCCTAGGCATTTCAAGCCGCGACCGCCAAGCTCCGCCAGCGCCGACGAGCGCCGCGAGGAGTCGCCCCGAATCCGAGCCGTTCCGAGGCCGTTGACGGAGTCGAGCATACACCCATCCCCTCAGGCCAGCTGGGGCGCACGCGACGTCTCCCGCACCTCCTTGCCCCTCTCCTCGGCCTCCTCGACGGTCCGGCCCGACAGCGGTCTTGAGCCGCCTCACGCCAGGTCGGGCACCTGCTCGTCGACGCCATCGAACCTCGCGTCCGGCAGGGGAGAGAGGCCAAGAAGAGCTCCTCGCCGGCCCTGAAGCACCGAAGGTCGCGCCCAAGGCCGCACAAAATGCGCGCGTTTTCAATTGAGGGCTCAGCGATGAATGGCACGCGCCGTGCGAGTGGAGCAAGTAAGACGCGATGTGCGATTCGCGTCGAGCTCCGCTGCGCCGCCGCGCGCGGAGCTTGACGCGAGCGGCTGAGGCGGGTGTAGCCTCGCGATGCGGGCGATTCCATGCCGCGCGCTCAAACCGACGCACACCGCCCAGAATTCTCGCTGTCGAGCGGCCTCGCGACAAGAGCGTCCATGTCCACGATAACCTGGCTGCACGTCTCCGATCTGCATTTTGAGGAACCGCCGCGACCCGACGCCAAGGTCATTCTCGACGCTTTTCTCGAAGACGTCTCCGCCTGCGTCCGAGATCAGGGCCTCTGCCCTGATTTCGTCGCCGCGACCGGCGACATCGCATTTTCGGGTAGACCGTCCGGAGAACCCGGCCTTCCGAGCGAATACAACCATGCGCGCGCCTTCCTCGACCGACTCCTGAGCCGGGTCGGCCTTTCACGCGATCGGCTCTTCATCGTCCCTGGAAATCACGACGTAAACCGGAGCTCGATAGCGCCGAGCGCAGGCGCCATCGAAGCTGGATTGACCGACCGTGAAAAGGTCGAAAAGCTCTGGGCGGCCCCCGGCGATCGAAGGCAGGTCTTCGCTCGCCTCGACAACTACACGGCCTTCGTCAACGACTATCTGAAGCCCCATGTCCATCTCGACGACGAGCGGCTCTTCGACGTCCGGACGCTCGAGCTGGGGGAGCGGAGGGTGGCGGTGCTCGGGCTCAACTCGGCGTGGCGATGCGCCTCGGACCAGGACAGGGGCAGGCTGCTCCTCGGCGAGCCCCAGGTGCGCCTGGCCCTGGAGCTGGCGTCCGGCGCAGACCTGCGGATCGCGCTCTTGCATCACCCGCTCGAGTGGCTCGCCGAGTTCGACCGGGACGACAGCGGCGCCCTGCTCCTCGACCACTGCGATTTCGTGCTTCAGGGCCACCTGCACCTGAATGCCGTCACCCACGTCGGCTCCCCCGATGGCCGGGCGACGGTCCTGAGCGCCGGGGCCCAATACGCCACCCGCCGCTTCCCGAACATGTACACCTGGGTGCGGCTCGATCTGGAGGCCTCCGTCGGGACCGTCTACTTGCGGCGCTACTCGGATGCGCGCGGCGGATTCTGGACCCGAGACTCGCAGTCCTATCGGAATGCACCCGAGGGCGCCTACTCTTTCGCCCTTCACGAGCCGATGGCCGTCCCGCGCGCCGCACTCGCCGCGCCCAAATCCATCGAGGCCACCTATCTGGCCGAGCTCGGCCTCGAGCTCGATCAATGGCGCGGGTTGGGCGTCCGCCGGCCCGTGCACCTCGCGCGCAGCTACGTTCCCCATTCGCTGCAGGGAGCGGGCGGAGCCAGGCCCGAAGCCCAGGTCCTGCGGGAGCTCGTGCAAGGCGATTCGCGGCGCTCGGACGTCCTGGTGGAAGGGCGGGCGGGCTCGGGCAAGACGACGCTCCTCAAGATCTGGGCCATGGAGCTGGCGGCGCGGCCGAGTCGAGCGCCGCCGGATCTCGTCCCCATCTTCCTGCCGTTGAGCTTCGTCGAGCAGCACTGCGAGCTGCGCTCCTGGAATGCCCCGCTCGTGGAGCTGGCCGCCGCGCTCTATCCGGATGCCCTGGGCAGGCCCTCGCCGGCCCTGACGACTCTGATGACGGCCGCGATCGACGCGGGTCGCGCGGTGCTCCTGCTCGACGGCGCGGACGAGGTGCCCGAGGGCTCCCGAAAGCCGATGCGCGCGTGGATCGAACGAGCGCGCCGAGGCGCCCGGCGCTGCCGCTTCGTCCTCAGCTCGAGGCCCTGCGACTACGTCATGGGCCTGGAGGGGTTCGAGCCGCTCTCGCTCCAGCCGTTCGATGGGCCCCAGCGGACGCTCTTCGTCCGGCGCTGGTTCGAGGGCGCCGAGGCCGAGCGCGACGTCGCGGCGCTCGGCTCGGCGATCGACGAGTCGCCACGCCTGAATGCCCGAGAGGTCGTCGGCAACCCGCTCTTCTTGGCGATGATCTGCGCGCAATACGAGACCACCAGCCTCTTGCCGTCCACCGTCAGCTCACTCATCGATCAGTACGCGCGGCTGCTGCTCAGCTACTGGGACCGCGAGCGGGGCATCGCGCGTCCCCGGTTGGCGCTGGAGCTGAAGCTCTCCGTCCTGGAGTCGGTCGCGTCCTATTTCCTCGAGGCCGGCTATGCGAGGTTCCGGCAGCGCGCCCTCCTCGAGCGGGTTCAAGCGCACCTGCGCGAGCTTTCGAGCGACGTGTCGGCCGAAGAGGTGACCCGAGAAATCGAGGAGACGAGCGGCCTCCTGGTGTCGGATCGCGGTGGCTACTCTCGATTCTGCCACCTGCTGTTCCAGGAGTACTTCGCGGCGCTGCACGCGGTGGAGCGAGTCCCCGAGGATCAGCGCGAGGCGTGGCGGGAAACCCATGATTGCGAGCGCCGGATGGAGAACGTGGTTCAGTTCTTCGAAGAGCTGCTCTGGGAGCGAGGAGGTCGCTGATGGATGGGTGGGGGCGGTCGGTCGCATCGAGGCTGCGCCGCTTGCCCGCGAGTCTCGGGGAGGTGCTCGAGCTCGAGGTCGAGGAGGGCCCCGGTTTCGTCTTGGTGATCGAGAACATTCCCTGGAACTGGAGCGCTCAGCGGTCGATCGCCAAAATCCTGCAGCTGTTCCTGAGGAAGGGCTTCATTCAGCTGGTCGGCGTGGACGCATCCTGCGGAGATCTCGAGGCGCTTTGCCTCCGAGAATACCCCGTCCCGGAGGTCCGGAACCGGACGGCTCTGCGCTTCCTCAAGAGCCTTCAGCTCAGCGGCCCCGAGTATTGCAGCATCGTCAATCCCGACAAATCGCTCGTGGTGTGCAGCCTCGAGGAACCAGAACTGCTGGATCGAGCCAGAGCGCTCTGGCGGTCCCAGAGCGACAGGACCTTCCACCCGCTCGTCGGTCCGTGGAGCTCGCCCGGTATCACGGTATTCGCCGATCTCGAGGCGCGCCGGAGCGCTGCGATGATCGGCCATCTCCAGGAACGGTTTGCCAGGCACCATCTCACGGCGGCAGCCTTGGTCTGCGGGGGAAACCTGCCCGGCCGCATCGGTCAGGAGCTCCAGCGCCGCAGGGTGTCCAGAGCCCGGGTTCGACCGCGCGCATCGGGCCCGGACGATCTCGAGCGATACCGCAGGCGCATCCTGGGAGAGCGCTCGCCCTTGGAGAAGGTGCTCGCCCAGATGCCGAAGAAGCCAGGCGAGCCGACGTCCGCGCAGGACTGGTCTCGCCACCTGGAGGACGGGGCGAACATGCTCCGGCAGCAGGCGGAGGCCGGCGCACCGCTGCGCGAGCTGCTTTCCGACTCCCGCGAGCTGCTTTCGTCTGACGCATTCCGGGCCCTGTCCGCGGACGAAAGGCGGGAGGTCATTGCCGAGCTGGCCCTACCTTTCTCTCTCCTCCGAGAGATCATTCCGCCCGCAGAGCTCGCGGCGCTCCTGACTCCGGAAGAGACGCGATTTCTCGGGCTCGAAGATCTGCTGTCCCACGACAACTTCGCCGACCTCGCCGATTTCAACAGCCGGATCTCCGACCTGCTCCGGCGCGTGCCGGACCCGGATCTCGAGAGGCTCCTGCGCTCGCCTCGAGTCGCTCTGCGCGTCAAGGCGGAGCTCAGGCGCCAGCTCATGGCGTCGGGGAAGCGCGGCTGGGAGGTCGAGCGCGCTCTGACGGCTGTGGATGGACCTGGTTTGTCGGGTGCGGAACCGGACGCCGACCTCGCGCCGGCAGGCGATACCGCCCTGCTGCGGGACCTCAGCGCGCCGAACTTGGAAGCGGTGGTGGATCCGTTGGAGAGACGGTGCTGCGCTCACCTGGCTGCGTTTCGCCCCGGCTGCGAGGTGCGGGAAGCGGTCGTCGCGCGCTTCTGGGAACGGACGGCAGGGTTGGATGAGACCGCGGCGAGCCACGTGCTGACGAGCCTGGCCAGCCGCTCGCTGCTGCTCCTTCAAGGCGAACCGCCGATGCGGCGGGTGCGCTTGCCCGACCGGGTCGACGGGAGGCTCTGCGGAGCGGGCGACGAGCTCTCGGCGGTGCACGGCGCGCTGCTCGAGGCGTACGCGACCTTCTGTGCGCAGGGATGGCCCAAAGGTCCCTCCGACGGATACTTCTTCCAGAACCTCGCCTTTCACTTGATAGAGGCTGGCCGCACGGACGAGCTCTGCGCGCTGCTCCTCGATCACCGCTGGCTGCGCGCGAAGGTGAAGGACGCCGGGGTCGGGGCCCTTCTCGACGACTACAACCTCGCCCTGGCCCAGCGGGCCTTCGCGCCCGGCGACCCACGCTGGGAAGACCTCGAGGGGGTGCGCGACGCCCTGCGCCTCTCGAGCCACGCGCTGGTCCGGGACGAGTCGCAGCTGCCGGCGCAGCTCGTCGGTCGGCTGCTCGACCATCGCTCGCCCGGGATCCAGGCCTTGCTTTCGCAGCTGGCTCACCGCGAGGAAACGCCGTGGCTCCGTCCTCTGAGCGCCTGCCTCGTCGCGGCGGGCGGCCCGCTCGTGTGCGCGTTGAAGGGCCATTCGGCAGCGGTCAACGCCGTCGCGCTGATGCCCGACGGCCGGCGCGCGATCACCGGCTCGGACGACCGAACGCTCAAGCTCTGGGACCTGGACACCGGGGAGATGCTCGAGACGCTGCGAGGCCCGGCCGCGCCGGTGCACGCGGTGGCCATCGCCGGTGCCGGAGAGCGAGCGATCTCGGCCGGAGGCACCGACTCGCCGAGCCCCGCTGACAGCGCCCTGACGATCTGGGACCTCGACTCCCGATCCGCGGTGTCGTCCCTGAGCGGCTGCGGCAGCCAGGTCAACTCCGTGGCGGTGACGCCGGACGGCAGGCTGGCTCTCTGCGCGCAGGGAAGTCACTCGCCGATGGTCCGGAGCGAGACCGCGATTCGCGCCTTTGATCTGCAGACGGGCCGGCCGCTCTTCGCGCTCGAGGGACATACCGAGCCGGTGAACGCAGTGGTGGTCACGCCGGACGGTCGTCGCGCGGTCTCCGGCTCCGGGCGCTCGTTTCGACTCACGGGTCCGCTCGACCAGGGGCTCGCGTCGGCCTTCAAGGTGCTGGGCGTCGAGCTTCCCGAGGGTGGCCTGCCGGCGGACGCGAAGCCCGATTCGACGATCAGGGTGTGGGACCTGGAACCGCCGCGCGCCGTGCGGACGCTGCCAGGCCACGACGGGGCGGTTCGGGGGCTCGCGGCTCTGCCGGACGCGAGGCGCGTCCTCTCCTGCGGCGACGACCAGGCGCTCAAGCTCTGGGACCTCGACAAGGGCGACCTGCTCGCGGCGCTCCAGGGCCGGGGCGGACGTCTCTTCGCGGTGGCGGTGTCACCCGATGGGAAGCGGGCCTTCTCGGGCTCGGACCAAGGGGCGATCGAGCTCTGGGACCTGGAGAGCAAGGAGCGAGTGGGTCTCGTCGCGGCTCATGGCGCGACGATCAAGGGGTTGGCCGTCGCGGCCGACGGCCGCCGCGCGATCTCCTGCAGCGACGACAAGACCGCAAAGGTCTGGGACCTGAGCCGCGTCAAGAGGGAGGACTCGGCGGACCGACGAACCTCGGTCGACAGGCTCCGGGTCTCGGCCGACGGGAAATACGCGGTCTGTGCATCCCAGGGAATGCCGGCGCAGGTCTGGGACGTCGCTCGGCGCGTCAGGCTCCACGCGCTCGCCGGATCCGAGTCGATCTCCGAGCTGCTGATCGGGGCGGGGGCGCTCGTCGTCGGCGGTTCCCCGGACGGCAACCTGAAGATCTGGAGCATCGAATCGGGTCGGCACCGGGCCACGCTCTCGGGCCATTCCGCCGAGATCCGCCACCTGGCCGCGGGCGGCGAGCGGCTCGTTTCGGCGTCGGCGGACGGCGTGCTCTGTGCCTGGGATCTCGAGGCGCTGAAGCGAACGCGAGCGTGGACTCTCGATGCCGACCTGACTCGCCTGGTCGTCACGCCGGACGGGCGTCGCGTGATCTGCGGAGGCAAACGCGAGCAGCTCTCCCTCTGGGATCTCGAGCGCGGGGCGCGGCTTTCTTCCTTCAGGGCGGGCGCGAGGACGCAGAGCGACAACTTCATCCGAGGCCTGACGGTGACCTGCGATGGACGGCGCCTCGTCACCTTCTCTTCCAACGGAAACCTGCGGGTGTTCGACCTGCCCGACTTGCGCGAGCGATGCTCCATGGCCCTGGGAGGGATCCCGAGTTGCGTGGCGGTGAGCCCGGACGGTCGCCGTGCGGTGGCGTCGCTGCTGGTCTCCATGAATGAGCAGGGAGAGTTGAGGCAGGTGGGTCAGTCTCCGGCGGTCTGGGATCTGGAGACCGGAGAAGGTCCCCTCGCCCTGGACTTTTCGAATGAAAGCGCTTCCGACATTGTCTTTGCGCCGGGCGGACAGCGCGCCGTCGCCATTCTCGGCGAGTCGGTTGCGGTTTTCGATCTGACGAGTGGCGGATCAGCGCGGTTGGAGTTGGACCACCCGCTTCGCAGCTGTGCTGTCGCGGCAAATGGCGAGACCGAGACGATGATTGTGGGAGACGCCGCGGGAGGGGTTCATTTCATTCGACTGTCCGGCGCGTTTCCGGTCGAGGAGCGGCCCCGCGCCGAGCGGCAAGAAAGGTCTTCGCCGATGAGAGCGCTGCCGGCCCTGGAAAGGGTTTCGCCCACCCAGCGGTACTTTGACGCGCGCTGTCCGGAATGCGGGGTCGTCTCGGCCTTTCAGGCCCGCCCCAAAGTGGGGTCGACCTTGAGCCTGCTCCTATTCTCGACTCTTGCGATCGGCCTGCCGTCTCGGAGCCTCTGGTGGCTCATTCTCGCCATCCCGACCGGCCTTCTGGCTCTGGTCATCCTCTTGGGGCTCCTGGTCGGGGACCTTCGCCCGTGCCCCGCCTGCGGAAAGGAGGTGAGGCCGCGCGGCGCTTCGGCAGCGCGCCTGCCGTCCACGAGGTCCCGCGGGGAGCGCCCGTGAAGTCGGTGCTGAAGATGTTTATCATGCCCTCGGCGACCTACCCGATCCGGCATGCCGATTCGCCCACAGATTCTGCTGAGGAGGCGCCTCGCTAAGAGGGGTCGACGAGGGGTCGACTCCCAGCCCAAGGTCACTGGGCGTGGTCCAGCAGATAGCTCTGGACCCTTTCTCCCCAAACCGTGGGCATGAGAGAAGAGCTCGTTCGAGTATAGGCCGTCAGGTTGGGCGCGCCGCCGTTGTAGGGCGAGAGAATCCAGGCGAGCGTGGGAATGGACTTCGCCTCGACGTCGGCGAAGAAAGCCGCCGCGCCAGGCAGGTCGCTCGTCAGCGGAGGCCCGTATTTGCCGATGATGACCGGAATGCTCAAATACGTATAGCCTTCGGCGCCGGAGGACTGCGGCGGGAAGGAGTGGTACTCGTAAACGACGTTGTCATATTGGAGCGGCGCCTGGTCGTAGAAATCGAGCTTGCTCGACCAATTGTTGCCTTGGACGGCGACCAGGTGGTGGGGCACATCGAGCTCGTCCTCCCGGGCGCGGATGACGTCCACGGCGTGGCTCATCGCCGAGGAGATCTGTTCATCGGAGAGCGACATCCCTCCCGGCTCGTTGCTCACCCCGAACAGGACGAAGGGAGCGTCCTTGAAGCTGTCCACCAGGGCCCGGTAGACATCGTCGGTGGAGGACGACGGCACGCAGACGTCGTCGGTGTCGCAGCCGTCCATGGTCGAGTCGCTCTGCAGCGTGACGAGCGCGTAGACGCCGAGGTGAGCGCCGATTCCGTTGATCACGTTCATCATCGGCGTCCGATATTGGTCTGGATTGGTCAGCCAGCTCGCCCCCATGCTGTTCATGTTCAAGGCCACTCGAATGAAGTTGGGCTTCCAGTTGCTGATCAGCCCCGCCACGATGGCTTTGAGCTCCTCCTCGGCCGCGGGCTCCGAGTAGTTGTAGTAATAGCTGAGCGACAGATCGTCGATGTTGACGCCGCGGCCCGTCCAAGCGGTCTCTGAATTCACGAAATAGATCTTGTTGCCCGAGGTGACGAGCCTGGGCGTCGGCGCGATCGCGACGCTCACGGTTACCGCTTGCGACACCATCCCCAATGAATTGTAAGCCCAGAGGGTATAGGTCGTCGTCGCCGTCGGGCTCACCGCGCGGCTCGTTCCCGTCACCGCGCCGATGGTCTGCGCGATCCAGATCGACGTCGCGCCTGTGACGCTCCAGCTCAGGGTGCTGCTCTGTCCTAGGGAGATCGTCGCCGGGTCCGCCGTGAAAGAGGCGATCACGGGCGGGCCGGAGGCCGCCGACACGGTGACCGTCACCTGCTGCGTGGTGCTCCCCGCGGCGTTGGTCGCCGTCAGCGTATAGGAGGTCGTCGCCGTCGGGCTCACCGAGCAGCTCGTCCCTGAAACGGCGCCGACATTCGGGGAGATGCTGATCGACGTGGCGCCGGTCACGCTCCAGCTCAGCGTGGCGCTCGCCCCCTCGGCGATGGTTCCGGACGACGCCGTGAAGGAAGCGATGGCGGGGACGCTCCCGGCGACCGCCACCGTCACCTGCCGCGTGGAGCTGCCCGAATCGTTCGTCGCGGTCAAAGTGTAGGTCGTCGTTGCCGAAGGGCTCACGTCGATGTCCGCGCCGGTTACCGCTCCAACATCAGGGTCGATGCGGAGCGACGTGGCGCCGCTGACGGTCCAGCTCAGCGTGCTGACGTCGTCGACCGCAATCGTTGTCGGGTCCGCGGTGAAGGAGGCGATCGAGGGTGCGCCGGCTGCCGCCACGGTCACCGTCACCTGCCGCGTGGCGCTCCCCGCGGCGTTCGTCGCGGTCAGCGTATAGGTGGTCGTCGCCGCGGGGCTCACGGTGCGGCTCGTCCCGGTCACTGCGCCGACGTCCGGGTCGATTTGGAGCGACGTGGCGCCGCTGACGCTCCAACTGAGCGTGCTGGTGTCTTCGGCCGCGATCGTCGCCGGGTCCGCGGTAAAGGAGGCGATGGAGGGCGCGCCGGCTGCCGCCACAGTCACGGTCACCTGCCGCGTGGCGCTCCCCGCCGCGTTCGTCGCCGTCAGCGTATAGAGGGTCGTCGCCGCGGGGCTCACGGTGCGGCTCGTCCCGGTCAAAGCGCCGATGTCCGGGTCGATGCTGATCGCGGTGGCCCCGGTCACGCTCCAACTCAGCGTGGTGCTCGCGCCTGCGGCAATGGTCGCCGGGTCCGCGGTGAAGGAGGCGATGGAGGGCGCGCCGGCTGCCGCCACGGTCACCGTCACCTGCCGCGTGGCATTCCCCGCGGCGTTTGTCGCGGTCAGCGTATAGGTGGTCGTCGCCGCGGGGCTCACGTCGAGGCTCGTCCCGGTCACCGCGCCGATGTCCGGGTCGATGCGAAGCGCAGTGGCCCCCTTCACGCTCCAGCTCAGCACGGCGCTCTGACCCGCAGTGAGCTCGGAAGGCGTCGCTGCGAAAGAGGAGATGGTCGGCCGCGACCCATTGCCGCAGGCGGCGAGCGAGGCGAGTGAGGCTGCCAGCAGCGCGAGGCGCTGGCGGTTGAGGCTGAGCATTGCTTCACCTTCGAGCTAAAAGAGGAATGTTTGCCGCTGGACGGGCTCGTGGAGCGTGTCACGGTCCGGCGCCCACCGACAGGTGCACTTTGGGAATTTCGTCTGGGCCACTTCGAAGGGCCTCGGCGCAGGGAAAGCAGGGGCTCGCGATCGGCCACCTTGCTGGCGAGCAGACGAAGGCTCGCCGCGCGCGCAGCGAGACGGCCCTCGAAGGCACTGCCCCTGGTGTCGCTAATTCCGGACGATCTTCCGCCGCGCCACCAGCTCCACCACCTGCCCGTCCGCGCGCCGCACCGTGAGCGTCACGTCGCTCCCCTCGGGGCCGCGGATGACATTGACGGCCCCTTCGAAGCCGAGCTCGACCGCCGGCTTGCCGTCGATGGCAAGGATGGCGTCGCCCAGGACGAGCCCCGCCTCGGCGCCGCCGCCCTGCGCGATGAGGCGGTTGACCACCAGCGCGTCGCCCTGCGCTTGCAGCACCATGCCCAGCCCGGCGAGCTCCAGGCGCGGCTCTTGGCCGCTCTCGACCGGTGTGAGCTCGACCACGACCGGGTCAGGGTTGCCCGACTCCGGGACCTGGATGCCGGGCACGATGCGCCCGTGGTGATCGGCGGCGGAGACTTCGATGGAGAGCCGCCCAGCGGGCAGGCCCGAGAGCGCGAACGCGCCGGCCGCGTCCGTCGCGGCGCGAAGCAGGTTCGGGGCCGCGGAGCCCGCCTCGGTCGACCGGGCAATCCCCTCGGCCTCGACGCGCGCGCCCGCGAGCGGCCGTCGCGTGCCGCGCTCCACGACCATGCCCGAGAGGCTCGCGCCCGCGAAGAGGGTGAAGTCGGCGCGGGCCGGGGGCGCCGGCGCGGGCGACAGGGCGACCTCCAAGGGCTTCGACGGCGCGAGGCCAAAGGCGCTCGCGGTTGCCAGCGCCGCGCCCGAGGGCAGCCCGGCGATCTCGAACTGGCCTTGCGGATCGAGCCGCGCGTCACTGGCGACGCGGTCCAGCCGCAGCGGCCCGTCTCTTCGGAACACGCTGATGGTGAAAGAGGGCACGGGGCGCCCGGCCCCGTCCTTTACCGAGCCGACGAGCCTCGCGCCGTCGCCGAGCTCGAGGACGAGCTCGCTCGCGCCCGGGGAGACGCCGCTGCGCGACGCCGGCGCAAAGCCCTCTTGCTGGGCAACGACGCGGTAGCTCTTTGCCTCCAGGCCCTCCAGCCGAAAGCGGCCCTGCGCATTCGCCGCCGCCTGGCTCGACGGGTTCTCGTCGAAGTCCTTCGATTCGACGGAGGCCGAGACCAGGGCGCCCGCTGCCGGGGCGCCGCGCGGATCGACCACGCGCCCGACGATGGTGCCCGGCGCTGGTGCGCCGCCCTTGCGCGCCCCCAGCGTGATGACCAGGCGGCGGGAGACGCGCGCCGAGAAGTCCAGGCTCGCCCGGCCCGGCGCGAAGTCGGGGTGCCGCGCCTCCAGGGTGGCGCCGTCCGGGGCCTGAAAGTGAAACTCGCCCTTATCGTTGGAGGTGAAACGGTCCGGGAGCGGGATGAGCGCTTGCTCTCCGGCGCTCGCGCCGAGGAGTCGGATTTCGGCGCCGCGCACCGGCTCTCGCGACGGGGAGAGGACCACGCCCAGGGTGTCGACGGCCGGCGTCAGGGTGACGCGCGCGCCTCGGATGCGCTTGCCGGCCTCGCTCTGAAAGACGATGGGGCTGTGACCCCATTCTGGCGCGAAGGGGAGAAAGCCCTGCGCCGAGACCGCGGCGAGCCGCCAAGTGCCGGCTTGCGGGGGTGCGAAGGTGAATCGGCCGGCGCCGTCGGTGCGCGTCGACGCCGCCGTCGCGCTTCTTTCGAACGTGAGCTCCGCGCCGGCGACGCCCAGCGAGGTCGTTGCCGAGAGCACGAGCCCCTCCAGCGCCCCTTCGCGAGCGGTGGGGTCGTCCACGGCTTCGGGGCGCGCCAGAGTGGGGGCCGCACCCGAGTTCGCGCCGCCCGCCGGCGCTGCCCGCTCCACCAATGCGGTCGCCTGGGGCGAGAAGCCGCTCTGGTCCGCCGACGGCGACGCGCCTTTGAGGCTCACCGGGGCGCGGACTCGCCCGCTGTCCGACCCGAAGATGACGAAGGCCAACGCGCCGAGAAAGACGGTCGTGGCGATGAGCCAGCGAAGCTTGTTGTTCATGCTCGTCTCCGAAAGGTCGCGAAGGCCGAGATGGAAATCATTGCGGAAGAGCGGTGCGCGCTCAAGGTCGCCGGCATTCCTGGGAGCCCAAGTCCGCGACCGATCGGGCTCGATGGCGCCGACGCGCAAGCCCTGGGGCGAAAGGTCAGGGCCCGCCGTCGGGCGCCGAGCCGGCGTCGGGTTGGCCCCCGGGCGCGACCTTCGGAGCCAGGGCGTCGATCACCTTGAGGTTCTCGAGCGGCAGGGGAATGGCCGAGAACTTGCGCGGGAAGGACGAGATGGCGCCTCGGCCCGACGCGACGAGCTCGTAACCGGTGCCGTCGGCGAGGCGGATCTTCGCGAGCCGCGTGGCCGGCACCTCGTCGGTGTACCAGATTTCGATGGGCCCCTTGTTCGTGGGGACCTTGGCGTACCTGCAGCTGTAGAGCCCGGTCGACGTCTGGAGCTTGACGGGGGTCCAGCCCCTGCCGCCCTTCGCCGCGCCCTTGCACTCGCCGTTGGCGCAGCCGGGAGCATTCGGGTCGAACGAAGCGAAGGAGCCGACCGAATAGATGGCCGAGCCCATCTTGAAGAACATCTGCCCGCCGATCTTCTCGCCGCGGCGCAGGCGCGCGGCGGTCCGGCCCAGCTTGTCCATCCAGATCTCAATCCAGGGCGGCTGCCGCGGGTCCTCGTCGGCCAGCACCGAGAACCGGATGGTGTCGGTGAAGTCGGGCCGGCCGCCGCGCAGCGTCGCGTACTCCGCCCACTCGCCGACGATGCCCGACCCGGTCTGGGCGATGAGCGATTGCAAGTCGGCATGGGCGGCGTCGGCGGGCCCGCTCGAGCCGGGGGCCGCCGCCGCGCACAGGAGCGCCAACATCGCCGTGAGCTTCGTCATGGAGCTTCCTCGGGGACGAGGACCGCGGGGCGGCCCACTCCGTCGCTGACCATCGTCGGAGCACCCGTCGGCAAGGCGTCCGATACGACGCCCGAGACCCAGGTGCGACGGGTGCTCGGCTCGCACGCCAGGTAGATCGTCCCCGGCCCGTCGCCCGGCCTCGGGGACTTGACGGGGCCGGCGCTCTCGATCACCTCGACGCGGTATCTCTGGGCCGCTCCGAACCGCCGGTAGCCGGAAGGCGCGACCTTGGACGCGGCGAGCGCCTGCTCGAGCTCGCGCGGGGCGGCGGCGCAGGGGCTGCCCTGGCTCGCCAGCGCGCTCGCTCGGACGAAGCCCATCGCCGCCATCATCCGCTCCGGAGGCAGCGGCCCCGACTCGAGCGGGGAGCTGCTCTGAAGCGGATTGCCGATGAGGGTCGAGGCGATCAGCCCGACGGGCAAAAGGTGCACCCAGCGCGGCATCCGCCAGCCCGCCACGGTCGCCCCCGACAGCCACACCGCGTAACCCGAAGCGATGGCGAAGATCGCCGCCGCGCAGGCGAGGCATGGCGTCGCCGGCGCCCAGTAGGAGGGCGAGGTGAGAATGCGAAAGGATTGGCGGATGCCGCCGGCGTTGGCTCCGAGCCCGGCGCCGACGAGCCCGGCGTAGAAGATGAAACGGAGCCACCGCAGCGCCGGACCGGAAGCGCGGCTCATCTCGCCTCAGGGGAACGGCAAGCCGAGAATGACATAGAAGCTCATGATGTAGATTTTGTAGGAAGCGATGGCGTTGGGCAAAAAGACGAGCAGCGCCCCGCCCGTGCCGACGATGAGCCAGAAGCTGGTGAGGGCGTATTCGGCCGCGCCCTGGCCTTCCTCTCGCCTGGCGCGCCGCCACAGCCGGCGGCGAAGGGTCTCGCGGGTCTCCATCGGCTACTCCTCTCGACCGTCGTAGGTGGCGAGGACGCTGGCCCCTTGCGCCTGGGTGCGGTACGGCGACACGTGGAGGGTCACCTTGCGCTCGCCCTTGGTCGCCGTCACCTCGGCTCCGCCCTTGCCGAAGCGCTGCTCGAAGCGGGCCACGGCCCAGCCCCGCTTCGGGAGCTCGTCCTTGAAGTAGGCGGCCGCGGCCTGGACGGTCATCGACGGCTCCTGCCAGGTGAAGGCCTCGGCGCCGCCGGCCTTGTCGGCGACCTTCATGATGCCCACCGCCGACGGGCTGAAGGGCACGCGGGTGTCGTCCACCACCGGGTCAGCGGCGGTCACCTGAAGCGGGAACACCGACGGGAAGACCTCGGTGACGTTTTTGCGCGGGGCGATCGCCACGACCGCGTGGCTCGCCCCGCCGGCGACCGCGGCGGTGATGTTGAAGCCCCCGCCCTGAGTGCGGTGCAGCTTCGCGGGCGCGTTCATCTGCTCGAAGAAGGCGAGGTAGTAATCGCGCACCCGCTCGGCCGAGTCGGGCGTGCTGAAGTGCGAGAGGCGGAAAGAGACCCCGTTGACGGCGAGGTCCTGTCCCAGCGGGTATTCCATGGCATTGGGATAGGCCGGCAGCTCGTCGTCGGAGTAATAGGCGGTGCGGGGGGCCGCCGACGCGGGCGGTGCGCCCTCCGACCCGAGGTCCAGGCTCGCGGCGATGAGCCCGGCGGCCAAGAGGAGCGATGCCACGACCCGGCGCAATGGTTTCAGCTTCATGGGGTGCCTCGCTGGCGGCTCACTTGCACTCGCTGTCGGAATTGCGCGAATCATAGGGGCAGGAGTTGCTCCCCGCCTCTTGCTTCAGCGGCTTGTTGCAGCCCATGTAGCAAGGGCCGAGCTTCTGGTAGAGCTGGTAATAGCGGCTGTCCTCTTTCTTGTAGCGGTCCTTGTAGACGTTGGTCATCCCGGTGAGGACCGGGTTGTGGTCGTGGCACTTCATGTTCTGGGAGCTGACCTGGATGCTCACGTCGCCGGTGCTCGAGCCGCCCAGCGACATGGACTCGACCACCGCGAGGAGCGGCAGGTGGACGCCGACCGCCTTGCCCACCCCGCCCAGCGCCTGGTCGACCTTGTCGCCCATGAGGCCGGTGAGCCCGGCCAGGTGCATGCGGCTCACCTGCTTGCAATAGTCGGAGCTGCAGTTGATCCCGTCGAGCTCGCCCACCGACTTGCCGTCCTTGACGTCCCACTGGTCGGCGATCAGCGATTGCGTGACGGCGAGGTCGAACTCGTCCTGCGAGAGCATGTTCTGCGTGTACCCGATGGGCATCAGCCTTCCGAGCAGCTTGTTCTTGATGTGGATGTGGAATTCGCCCTTGGGCTTGCCCATCTTGTTGAACTTCCAGAACCCGAAGACGTAGTTGACCACGTCATTGAGGCCGGAGAATCCGCCGACGTCGTAGATGCCGGGGTCCTGGTCGGTGAGCGTGATCTGGTTCGGGTCGACCGTCGCGTCGAGGGAGATGAGCTGGTGCGCCTTGTAGTTGGGGACGAGGGTGGGCGTGGCGCCGTCGAGGTCGCCGTCGCCGTAGCGCTGCTTGACCTCGTCGAGGATATCCTTGCGCGCCTTGTCGAACTTGGCCGCGTGGTCCCCATTCTGGAAGTCGGAGAGGCCGTAGGCGGTCATCTCCCAGACCAAGTAACGAGACGCCTCGTTGGCCTTCAGCTTGGCGAAGGACATCTCGAAGAAGAAGATGGCGTAGAGCAGCGTGGGGACGAGGATGAGCGAGGTGAGCGCGAATTCGGTGGTCGCTGCACCGGTTTCAGCCGCCGCGCGGCGGGAGCGTAAGAGCATGGGATCCTCCCGTCGCTAGTGGGTGACCACGTCGCTGATGTTGATGAGCTTGTGGAGCTTGTCAGACGCGGCCAGCGGCGACAGCTTGGCCTTCCAGAAGGGGTTGAAGAGGTTGGGCGGCTCGGCCCAGGCTCCAGGCCGGTGGTAGTAGCACATGGCCCGCGCCCAGGCGTTGAGGCCCGGCAGCACGCCGTCGGCGTTGATCTTCCCCACGCCGTTGAGGTTGGCGGTGCGCCCCTCGTCGGTGATCCCCTGCATGCTGGTGTAGTCGTTCCACTTGAACTGGGAGTCCGAGGTGAAGCCGAGCGCCAATTCGGGCGGGAAGCGCGCGTCCTTCGGGGACTTGTTCACCAGGGACCAGAAGTCGGGCTGGTTGAACAGGGTTTCTTTCTTGTCGGGCTGCGGATTGAAGGAGTAGTAGGGCGCGATGCCGTACCACTTGTGCTCGTTGTCGTCGTCCTTGCCGTAGCACTTGGTGTCTTTGGTGTAGGCATAGGCAGGGCATTCGCCGACCTGGGGATTGATGGTGACCGTGATCCAATAATGGCGGTCGTCCCCGTTGTAGCCGTCGTTGTTGCTGTTGCTGTCGTTGGCCAGCCGGCAGTGGAACGACTTGCTGTCGTCGTCGGTCTTGTAGAAGCTCTGGATGCCCACCATCCGGCCCGACCCGCCTGAGATGGCCGCCATGGCGGTCGCCTTGACGTACTCGGCGGAGGCGAGCGCGCCGCCGCGGCTCCAGTCGCTGGTCTCGTGCTTGTTCTCGAAGATGTAGTTCTTCTTGTTGGCGTCGGCGGTGTCATTGGCCTCCGACTTCGTGGCGGTGCCGTTGTCGACGTCGCTCTTCGTCTGGTCGGCTCCGGCCTTGTCGCTCGGGCACTTCGTCTTGACCGGCTCGCACTCCTTGTCGCGCTGTTTCTCCTTTGTGGCGGCGTCGTCGCAGGTCGTGTCCTTGTTGCCGCAGACGGTCGTGGCGTTGGCGCAGGCGGAGCAATTCGGGTCCTTCGTGCAGCTCGCGTCGCTGCTGCACTGGCCCTGAGCCGTGGAGCAGTTGGTCTTGGCGGTGTTGCAATTCTCGTCGGCCGTCTGCGCCGCATCCGCGAAGGGCTGGCAATGGTCCTTCGCCTGCTTGCACTCCGCGCCGGCTTTCTGGGCATTGCCGGCCACGTCTGGGGGGCCGGAGCTCTTGCCCATGCCCTCGGTAAAGGTCTGCTGGTCCATGTGCTTGACCAGCCGCGTCGAGCCTACGTAGATCCACCCCAGGAACTTGGCGACGCTGTTGTCGCCGCCGAAGCCGCGGTCGCTTTCCCAGGTCATGTCCTGGTTGTAGGAGCCTTTGCCGGTGCGGCTGGCGTTGGAGACCTCGACCATCAGCCGCTCGGCGTTCTGCACCATGTCGGAGTCGTCGGAATCCTTATCGTTGGCCTCGGAGCCGCCCTCTTTGTCGATCTTGGGAGAATCCTCGTCGAACAGGCTGTTGTAGGAGCCGACCAGGTTGCCGTTGAGCCCTCCCACCATGGTCTTGTAGGTGTCGGCGACCCAGCCGTCTTTATTGGTGTTATCCCCCGCCGTCTCGCGGATGATCTTCTCCTGGAAGTTGTCGAGCAGGTTGGCGTCGAGCACCGACCCCGTTAGTTTCTGGATGGCCTGGGCGACGTTGAACATCACCGTATTGTTGAGGACGCCCACCGCCTTTACCGCCAGCGCCATTAATTTGTCCACCTGGTTGAGCAGGGACCAGGTGTTGGAGAGGATTTCGTAGATCGCTTTGGCGGCGTAGTAACAGACCTTGGAGAGGGCCATGAAGACCATCTCGATCGCCAGGCAGATCACTCCATAGATGGGGACCTTGTCGCAGTATGCCGCGGCGGATTGTACGTAACAGAAGATGGCGGCCAGCGACTCCATCAGGTCGGCCAGCATCCACATCAGCGTCTGGACGCCGGTGAGGTACGACGAGATCGACTGGAAGGCCATCATCGCCACGTAGTGCGACACCGAGGTGCGGTTGACGAAGGCGATGAAGTTGAGCGAGCGCGCCACCACCGCCGCGGCCGAGTAGGCGGCGTTGTCGGCGGCGTTCTGCACCTTGATTCGCTGGTCGATGGTCCAGCCCAGCTGGATGGTGACCATCACCGCGAGCGCCAGGATGAGCAAGCTCACCGCGCCGATGACGAGCGACTGACCGGCCTCGGTCTCGCGCAGGGTGCGACGCAGTCTGACGATCATCATGGCCCGACTCCCGGTTCTGCTCTCAGCAGCCGTCGTTCTTGTCGTCCACGCCCGCCCATTGCTTGCTCGAGTCGGCCGGGTCGTGGATGAAAGGGTTGGACTGCATGCGGATCGTGTAGGTGGTCACCAGCGGCTGGAAGTAACGATGCAAACCGCTCGCGGTCGCGCGCAGCCGGGTCATCTTGGTTCCGTTGAGGCCGGTGTACTTGCAGCTCGTGGAGAAATCGCCGAACTGGAGCTTGCTCAACGCGAGCTTCTTCTTGTCGATGAAGGCGAGCGACGGGTCGGGGCCGCGCAGGTCCTGGCCGACGAGGCCGGCCCAGTAGGTCTCGAAGAACAGGTAATTGGCGAAGGGGATCTGCATCTCGTAGAAGTAGACGACGCGAATGGTCAGCTGCGTCTTTTGCCGATCGCCCGCGTCGAACTCGATCTCTTTCTTGTTGCCGAAGTCGGCTTTCTTGGGGCTGAGCACCTGAACGTCGATGAGCGGCATTCCCAGCAGCAAATTGCCGGTGACATTCGACCTGAGCTTGGCCGCCTCGTAGTCGATGAGGATGTCGCCGAGGCCGTGAACCACTCCCAGGGTCGGCAGGAGCGAGACGATCGCGGCCTGGTTCATCCGGTCCTTGTCCATGTTCCAGACCGCCCCGGCGCGGGCGGCGTTGAAGGCCGCGTACTCGAGCATCAAGCGCGCCTGGTGCAGGAGCGTCAGCTGGAGCGTGCCGAGAATGAAGAAGATCATCAGCGGCGTGACGATGGCGGTCTCCACGGCCGCTTGGCCGGAGCGCGACGCGCGAAGCGTTGGGACCCAGGAGGCGCGCATGCGGTCACCTCGAGACGTGGAAGTCGATGTCGCGGTTGGACTTGAGCGCGTCGGGGCTCGGCGGGCCCTTGCCGTTGGTGCCGGGGAAGATGAAAATTTTGGTCTTGCCTTCCTTCAGCGCCAGCACGGTCATGACCTTGCTGGAAACCGTGACCCGCGCCAGGTCGGGGTCGCCGCAGACGGCCGAGCCGCTGACGCGAAAGGAGCGCTTCTCGCCCACCTTCATGTCCAGCATGCCGGGCAGCCCCTCGACGTTCTCAGCCGGAGGGAGGGGCTGAGCGCCGCCGCTGTGGGGATGGTGGCCGGGGGAGTAGATCTTGTCCGCCGCGGTCGCGGTGAGCGGGATGAGGAGCAGAGCGAGCGAAGTGACGTGGGAAAGTCGCATGGCTGCTCCGGTCGCAAGTCTGTGCGTTAATGTAGGCGAGAGAGGGGCTCGAGGCCATCGGTCAA
This sequence comes from uncultured delta proteobacterium, assembly GCA_963772225.1. Classification (GTDB taxonomy): domain Bacteria; phylum Myxococcota; class Myxococcia; order Myxococcales; family UBA5297; genus CAVYWD01. The sequence continues at coordinate 35,812 of CAVYWD010000008.1, forward strand.
GTGGACGACGTTTCTTTGGCCGAGCTCAAGAGGCCTCGGGGCGAAGCGCGCGAGGCGCCTCGCCCCGGGGGTTACTTCCGAGCTCGGCGCGCTAGCTGCACTTGTTGTCCGAGCCGCAGGTCTTTCCGGTGGGGCAGCCGCCGCCGTTGCTTCCGCAAGCGCTGTAGCACTGGTCGTAGCCGCAGTCCTGCCCGCTGGCGCAGGCGCAGGTGGCGCAGGTGCCATCGCCCTTGCAGTACTGCCCACTCGTGCAGGTGCAGGTGGCGCAGCTGTTATTGACCGTGTTGCAGTATTGGTTCACCGAGTTGCAGCACTGAGTGCCACAGGTGATCGCCGAAGCAGCGCAGTTGCCCGACGCGCCGGCGTCCGCCGTAGTGCTCACGCCGGTGTCAGCGCCGTTCGAGCTGCTGCTGCCGCCGCAGCCGGTGACGGTGGCCAAGCCGGTGATGACGATCGCTACCAAAAGTCGCTTCATCTGTTTGGTTCCTCCAATGTTCGGATCTGCCGGCGTTTGCCTCGTATCGATTTCTCGCCAGCCGGAGATGGATGAGGAGAGTCAGGCGCGGGAGTCAATGGCCTGCGAGTGCGGCCCAGCAGCAGAGTTGAAACTACCACAGAAGGAGCTCGCCACGCCCGTGGCGCGCGCCGTCCTAACGCCGCGTGGCCGCCGCTCTCATCGCGAGCTTCGTCCGGCCGTCCTTCGCCCAGGAAGGAGATGTGAGCGAAGGGGCGAGCTCACGGCACTGGCTCGAGACCGGAGCGCTCAGGATGATCGAGCGACGGCGTGCCGAATAGGAGCGCTTCGAGAAAATCGCGTGGGCCAGTTCACCTCGGCTCACGTCAGCTTCGTGACGCGGATGTCGACCGTTCACCCGCGGCCGAGCGCGCGGGGCCCGTGCGCGCGGAACGTCGCGGAACGTGACCCTGCCGAACGCGGGCGGCCTCTCTCGCTCCAGGAAAGCCGGTCGGTGCCCAGGGCGCAACCCGGCGATCGCCTGAGGGTCGGTGCGACCGACCTCGAAGGAGGCGAGCCCACGCGCCTTGACCGACCCATGGAGTCTGCGAGACTCGCGAAGGCCGCTGACCGATCCTCGAGGTGACAGGACGATGAAGCCATCAACTTGGATGCTCGCAACGGCGGTGATTTTCATGCTGGGCCTCGGGGGATGCGACCTGGGGGGCTCGGGGGTGGTGAGCGGTGGGGCCGCCGACGGAGGCTCCGCACCGGGCGGGTCAGACGCGGCCGTCAAGGCTTCCAATGACGCCGGCGCGGTCGACGCCGCCGTCAAGGCTTCCACTGACGCCGGCGCGGCCGACGCCGCGGCAGGAGGCGACTCCGGGGCCGTCGACGCAGGTGGCGCCGCGGATGCGGGCAGGGCTCCTGCGGACGCCGGGACGGCCGGCGGCGATGCCGGTTACCTGCTCAATCCGCCAGACCCATGCTTCAGCCAGTTCTGGGTGTCCGGCTGCCAGAGCGGCGTCGCGAGCTCGACCTGCGGCGGCCAGTGCGCCGTGGCGAACGCCTGCTCGCCGCCGGAGTCGTCCGACAAGGCGAGCCTCCCCATGACCTTCGCCTGCCCGCGGTTCATGCTCTTCAGCGACGAGATGAATGCGGCCGCCAAGGACGACGCCGCGGCGAACGGATGGGGAACCTCGTCGAGCGACCCGCCGTTCAACTACGGCGTCGTCGGCCACGACATGGACCCCGACGGCCTCGATAAGAGCGGCGGCAGCAGCACCTGCTGCCAGTGCTACCAGCTGGTCTTCGAGAAGCCCGAGCCGGGCTCGCCGCAGCCGCCCGACTTGCCCATCCCGAAGTCGATGATCGTCCAGAGCTTCAATACCGCCGCCGGCGGGGCAAAGAACTTCGACGTATTCATGGGCGCGGGCGGGTTTGGCGCCTTCAATGCCTGCGTGTCGGGCTCCTATTCCGGGACGCAGACGACGACGTTCGGCCATTTCATGTACAGCGGCTTCCCCAGCGACTACAACGGCCAAGGCGGTATCAAGTTCATCAACTTGAATGAATGCAAGTCGAACGGAGCCGCCACCGCGGCGACGCTCGCCTCCTCCTCGTGCCAAAGCAAAGTCGCCCAGATGTGCGACACCGCGAGCGCCTCGTCGTCGTCGGTCACCGCTTCCACGCGCAATTCGTGCAAGCAGACGAATCTCTTGGCGTCGGCCTACCACCAGAACTGGACCGTGCGCGCCAAGAAGGTGGAGTGCCCTGTTTCCCTGACGCGGGTCACCGGCTGCCGCTTGGCGTCCGCGGGGCTGCCGCAGCCGGACCCCACAGTGCAGACGGTCGCCGGCGCCGACAGCTCCTTCCTGAGCGGCTACACCACGACCACCATGCAGGATTGCTGCAAGCCGACGTGCGCCTGGAAGGACAACACGAGCGGCGCGGGGCTCACGCCTTCGGGGAATTGGAGCTCGTTCTATTCGTGCGATCAGAACGGCGCGCCCATCACGTCGGAAACGCCTTGAGCGTCATTCTGAAAGGCCGGCTGCGCTCACGGGGCTTTCGGAGCGTTCAATCCAATCGGTGCACAAAACCGGGGTAGGCGAAGGCCGGCTCGATGGTCTCGCAGTCCCGGGCCGACACGCCCTGGGCGCGCGCTGTGGATTGCCAGCGCTTTCGCACGCGCTCGAGCATGTCTTTCACGATGCGCTCGGCCGGCGCGCGGTCGAGAAGGAACCGGGCGCTCTGCGACAGCAGGTTCTGGGCGTTGGCCTGTCGCCCCCAGTCGCCGCAAGCCAGAGCGAGGTCCCGGCGGTCAGCGCTGATCGCGCTCGACGGGAGGAGGTCGTACGCCGGCGACAAGGCCCAGTCTCGATCCTTGGCGATGAACGCGTGGTTGCGAGGGTGGTCATCGGTGTTCGAGATGAGCGCATTGAAGCACATGCGCCGAAAGAGCTCGTTCGCCGCCCGCTTCGGTTCCGCGCAGACGCGCCGTGCCTCTTCGGCCAGCAGCACGTAGGACCAGCGCTCGCGAGAAGTCGGGCTGTCGCTGGCGCGCAGAAGGGTCAGGGCGCTTACCATGCGCGCGCGGCGGTAGCCTCCCTCGGCTTTGTCGCGGTCGAAGCGCTTCACCAAGAGCGCGTCGCGTCCGCCGACCTTGACGAGCTTGCTGTGGGCAGCGTCGATGCCACAGGCGCGGGCCAGCACCAGCATGGCCCTCTCGACGCGCGCGAAATTGAATCGGTCGGACTTGCAGTTGAACTTCGCAAGCCAAAGGCCTTCGCCGTCTTCGACCACGGCCTTCGGCCGGGCGCCGCCCATCGAAGTTCCAATGAGGAGGAGCTCGCTGATCTGCTCTGACTCAGGCCCTGCAGGAAGGTCTCGCTCTTCCACGAGCGCGTCGGCGATGGTTTGGAGGCGTTTGAGCCGCAGGACCTGGTTGAAGTCGCGCCGAGGCGCAGGCGGGTCGACGCCCAGGCCGAACCCGAGAGCTCCCGCGCGATCGTCGGGTGAGAGGAGCAGATAGTCGAGCTCTCCGAGGAACTGCTTGCCGGCGTGGCGCTCGATGATCCGGCGGCCCCACCAGTCTGGGCCCGCGTCCCTCAGGGCTCCGAAGACGCCCCGGTTCAGCGCTGTCTCGTGCGCTCGCGGAGCCAATTTGAGCTCGACGGGATCGACCTCCACTGCGTTCGGGCGCGCAAGGTAGCTCCGCCCGTAGGCGAAGCGCCCGACTCCGGTCGGCGTAAGCTCGAAGCGCCCGCATGTGACGGCGCTCGTCTCTCCCGGGAGAGTGATGTAGACGAAGCACTCGGTGTGTGTGGACCTAGAAGTCATCTCTGGTCCTCGGCGCTCGCCCTCCTCGCGCTCTCTCGCGCGTGAGCGAGAGCGCGAGACCTTCTTCATCCTTGGCAGGGTCGGCGACCGGAAGGAGCTGCTCAAGAAGGCCGAGGGCCCAGAGGAGAGCCACGTACACGGCGACGGCGGTCGAGGGCTTGCCCTTCTCCGCGTCGGCGACCGCCCGCCGGCCCGCGCCGATCTTCTCGGCCACCTGCTCTAGGGAGAGGTTCCGGCGAAGGCGGGCGATTCGCAGATTCGCTCCCAGAGCGCGGAGCGCCTGGTCAACCGGATACGGAGGGGCTTCGAGGAGGGGGTTGCGAGCGGACATGAGGGCCTCAGCGGCTCGCGATCATGGCGGCAAAGAGAGGCGTAAGTCAACTCTGGGAGTACCTTCAAGAGAGCATAAGCAGGCTCAGTGTGCTCTTGAAGGCACGCCCCGCCCATCGACCGCGCCTGCTCGTGCGACGAGTCTGGGGAGGAGCTCGCGCAGGTACCGCATTGCGCCAGTGGGCCGAGGGGATGCGGAGATGCCCCGACGGTGCCCCGACCTACTTCAGCTCGAATTCCGGCTGCCGATCGTCCTTCTCAATTCTTTCCAAACAAAGTATCCGTGCCTTCTCCTGGTGCCCTTCACGTCGGCAACGCCTTGAGCGTCATTCGGATAGGCCCGCCGCGCTCACGGGGCTTTCCGAGCTTTTCGCCTCGAAGAGAAAGACGACGGGTCGCTCGTTCGGGAAAGCCGCCGCCATCGGAAACGCGGCCCGGAGCGCCTGAAGCGCCTCCGGGCCGTAGGCTCGCTCTTCGACGGCGCCGTAGACGACCCACCGCACGCCCAGCGCCGAGGCCCGCTCGCGCAGCTCGGCCGGCGACTTGGACCGATAGAGCGCATTCACCTGGGAAATGCGCTGATCGATGAGCGCGTACCCGGCGGCCCCTCGCCACTGCTGCTCGTGGTGCGCCCAGCCGATGGGCACCGGGTGGCCCGCGAGGCTCGCGATGCGGCCCTGGTATTGGTAGGCCATCGCCTCGTTGGACCGCGTCCAGCCCGCCTCGGCGATCCGGTCGCCGACCGGCACCTTTCTCCGAATGTATTGGAGCAGCGGGGTCTCGGCGGCGCTGAAGGGTCGATTCTGCGTGAAGTCGAAGGCGTCCATCGTGGGGAGCCGCGGCGAGCCGTCACCGAAGCGAGACAGGGCGATGCGCGCCGGCATGGCCCGCGCGGTGTAGATCGACGACGCCAGGGCGAGGGTCGCCAGCGCCGCGCGGGCCGGGAGCTTCAGGACGAGGGAAAGGCGCGCGCTCCAGAGCCGCCGGCCGACCGCCCACGCCGCCACCCAAAGCGCCGGCCAGACCGGGTAGGTGAACTTGAAATAGGAGTTGTAGCGGACCAGCTCGCCGACGTAGCGGTCCGGCATGTAGACGAGCTCGAGACCCGTGAGGATGGCGCAGCCGCCCAGGGCGAGCGCCGCCGCCGGCCGCGAGAGCCAGGGGCGAGTCCCCATCGCCAGCGCGGCGATCCAGAGCGCCGCGCCGAGGCCGACCGAGGCCGTGCCCCCGGGGAGCTTCGAGCCCAGGGGTGCGGTGTGGAAAAGGATCAAGGCGGCGCCGGCTGCGGCCAGCGCGGTCGACGTCAGGCGCGCGCGGCGCGCGCCCGCGCTGCCGGGTCGAGCGCGCTCGAAGGGCCTGGCCAGCGCGCCGAGCGCCAGCGCCAGGGCCGGGAGCCCCCACATCCCGAAGAGGCTCGCGAGCGAGCTTCGCAGCTCGGGCGGCACGGCGCGAAGGTGGAGCCGCGCCAGAAGGCCGTCCGGAGGTCCCTCCGGGATGGGGAGTGGCGCGCCGCTGCGCAAGAGGCGCATGCCCGCGAAGACCGCCGCCCCCAGCGCCAGCGCCGCGAGGCCCAGCCGGAGCACGGCAGGGCGATCGCTCCGCCACCGGCGCCACGCCGCGATGGCCAGGAGCGCCGCGGCGCTGGCGCCCACGAGCGGCAGGTTCCACAGGTTCGTCAGGGTCGACGCCGCGCCCAGGGCTACCCAGGCGATGCCCCAGGTGAGCCCGCGCAGGCCGCGGCCGTCGCCGCGCCACGGCCCTGCCGAGAGCGCGAGCCACCCCGTGAGCCAGGGCAGCGCCAGGTGATGCGCGTGGAAGTCGCCCAGGATGGCGCTGAAGGCCGGGAACTCGTCGACCACGTGCGGGATGGCGCGCGATGGCCCCCAATAATCGTATGAGCTCAAACTGAATCCGCTCCGGATCCAGTCCAAGGCGCCCGAGAGCGAGGCTGGGTTGCCGGCCCAGGTCGCGCAGAGGGCCGCGCCCGCCGCAAAGGCCCAGGGCAGCCGCGCCGCCCGCGCGAGCGCGTAGGCCGAAGCCCAGGTGAGCCCGACCACCATCGAGAGCGCGAGCGTTGGCACGACGGCCGCGCGAAAGCCGCCGAGCTTCGCCACCCAAACCCAGAGGAAGTGTCCCCAGTAGTAGTAGGGCAGCGGCGTGCCCGCGAGCCAGTAGTCCTCGGGCGGCAGCGCCCGCGCGTTCCAGCTGCTCCAGAAGATCATCGCGTTGCCGAACTTCTCGGCCGCCGAGGAGTCGAGCTGGTAGGTCGTCATCTCCGGGACCCAGCGCCGGAAGGCGACGAACCCCAGCACGAGCGCCGCCATCACGGCATCGAGAACCGCCTGGCGCGCGGGCCTGCCGCCTTCGTAGGCGAAGAGCCGGGCGGCCGAGCGCGTCTTTCGAAAGCCCGCGGCGAGCCCCGCGGTGAGCCCCAAGGCGGCCGCGGCGCCCAGGAAGAGGAACCCCGCGCTTCGCTCCAGCGGGCCCGGCCCCAGGTGCGCCGCGAACCAGATCGGCAGCGCCAGCGCCGGCGGACCGGCCAGGCGCGAGAGCATCCGGCGGACGTCGGCCGGCGCCCGCCAGCCGGCCATCGCAAAGCGCAGCGGAAGGCTCAGCGCCTCGCAGAAGAGCAAGAAGAGCGCGGCCCACAGAAAGTCCATTCACCGCCCCGAGGCGAAGTGGTACCGGCCCTGAGAATCGACGCGCACCCTTGGCGGCCGCCGCTCTGCCTCGAAGAGGTCGTAGCCCTCCTTGAGGTTTCGCCAGAGCGCGACGGTCTCCGGCTCGCCGGCGCGCGCTGCCGCGAGCCGCCGCAGAGTGACGTCGGTCAGGCGCGCGGGGAATAGGTGAATGGGGATGTCGCGCTGGCCAGCGGCCCGCGCCTCGACCGCCGCCAGGTACACGAGCTCGATGACGGGGTCGGTCAGCGGTACGCAGCCGATGGTCACGCAGGCGCCGTGAATGAAGATGGCGCCGCCCAGCCGACCTTTCACTCCGAGAATTCGGTCGGAGGCGTTGGGGTAGCTGACGCCGAGGGAGAGGTGGAAGTTGCTCTGTGGGTTGAATTGATCGAGCGCGTAGAAACCCTCGGGCACCTGCAGGTCGCCCTCCCGGCGCTTCGGCCCCAAGCTCCCCGAGCTCGCGCAGATGGGGAACGTCTTCACGAGCGCGTACGCGCCGCCCGCGCCCTGCGCCCAGAGCTCGAGCTCCTGCTCCTCCTTGAAGGCGCGCAGGAGGAGCCCGCGGGGCGGGAACGGCGCCTTCGCCTCCGAGAAGAGCGCGCGCAGCTCGGCGCCCCGGGCCTCCTGCGCGGCCCGGACCCGCGGCGCCCGGAGCTGATCGGCCCGGAAGTCGCCTCGCGCGGGGAGCGCCGGAAGCGAAAGGGCGAGCGCCGCCCAAGCGAGCAATGCCCCGGCGCGCATCAGTCCGCCCCCAGCCGGAGCTCGCCGGAGGCGAGGACGCCCTCGAGCCGCTCGCCGTCCGCGATGCGCGTGCCGGGGAGCACTGCCGCCCTGCTGAGCTGTGCCGCGCCGATGGAGCAGTCGGCGCCGACCGCCGCTTGCTCGAGCGCGGCGGAAGGCGCCACCCGCGCCGACGGGTCGACCCAGGTGCGCGAGGCCAGGGGCGCGCCGCGCAGGCGCCGCGCGTCGGCCCGGGAGATGGGCGCGGCGTCGCCGAGCGAGCTCAGATCGCAGAGTCCGGTCAGGACGTCCTCGACGGCCTTCAGATAGCGCCCCGGCGTCCCCAGGTCGGCCCAGGCGCCCAGGGCCACCGGGCAGACCCTCACCCGGAGCCCGCGGGCGATCATCGCCGGGTAGGCGGCCCGGTGGACGTCGCACTCGCCGGAGGCGGGGATGGCGTCGAAGACGGACGGCTCGAGGACGTGTGCCCCGATGAAGTGCCAGGGCACGAGCCCCGCGGTGAAGCGGCCCCAAGGCGCCACGCCGCGCATCGCGCCGGAGGCGTCCGCCTCGAGCGCGCCGAACGACTCGCCGGGCGGCATGGGCACCACCGCCAGCGTGGCCGCGCTCCCGCTCTGCTGGTGCTCGGCGACCAGGGCCTTCAGGTCGAAGGCCATGAAGGCGTCACCGTTGAGCAGGATGAACGGCTCGTCACCGAGGAGCCGGCGCGCCCCGCGCACGCCTCCCGCGGTGCCCTGGATGACCGGCTCGTGCGAGACGAACAGCTCGAGGCCTAAGCGCGCGGCTTCGCGCTCGGCGGCCCCGGCCATCACCTGGGGAAGGTGGTGCGTGTTGATGACCACCCGGCGCACGCCCGCGCCGGCGAGGAGCGCGAAGCTCGCGCGCACGAGCGGGCCGCCGAAGAACGGCACGGCGGGCTTGGGGGTGGTGAGCGTCAGCGGCCGGAGCCGCGTCCCCAGCCCGGCGCAGAGCACCATGGCAGTGCGCACGGCGCCGGCGCCGCGCGAGGGCGCCGCGGCGGCGCGCGCCCGGTATTGCATCGACAGCACCCGGGCGCTCGCTTCGTCCACTCCCTCGACGGCGAGCGCGGCGGCGTCCACCTCTGCGAGCGGGCGGGCGGGGTCGAGCGGGTAGGGCGCCGCGAGGAAACGCCCCGGCCCCGCGGCCTCGACGAGGAGCAGCCGGTCCGATGAGCGGGCGGCGCGGGCAATGGCGCCCGGGCCGAGCGCGGGCGCCATGGAATTCAGGCCAGCTCCGGCACGTGCCGGGCGAGCAGATTGCGAAGCTCCGCCTGCTCGGGCACGCGCTCGAACGCCGCGCGCACGTAGGCGAGCGACGGGGCGACGTAGGGCAAGAAGCCGGGGTTCTTCTTGACGCGGTCGATGAACACGAAGCGGCCGGCGTCCTTGAGCTTGCGCTGCAGTGTGAGGAGGTCGAACCCCTGGACGAAGCGCGCGCGGTCGAGCCGCTCGCCGCCCGCTCGTTCAAAGGCGTCGAGGTAGCGCGCGAGCATCGCCTCGATGAAGGGGCGGTCGAGCTGCACGTACGAGTCGCGCAGGAGCGCCACCAGGTCGTACTGGCGCGGGCCCAGCAGCGCGTCCTGGAAGTCGATGACCACCAGGTCCGCACCCTTCACCATGAGGTTGCGGCTCTGGTAGTCGCGGTGGGTGAAGCCCTTGGGCTCGGCGTCGAGCGTTTGCGCGATGGCCAGGAACAGCTCGTCGAGGCGCGCTCGCTCGGCCGCCGTCGGCGCTAGGCCGGCCCGCGCCTCCAGGCCCCACTCGCGGAAGTGGTGGAGCTCCCAGTTGTAGAGCTCGACGTCGAAGGCGCGGGTGAAGGCGAGGCAGGAGAGGTCCTTCTCCCGCTCGGCCCGGGCGCGCAGGGCGGCCAGGAGCTCGACGGCCCTGCCGTACAGCGCCTCGCGCGCGGCCGGGGAAGACAAGAGCGCCGCCTCGAAGGTCACGTCGCCCAGGTCCTCGAGGAGCATGAGGCCGGCGGGCTCGTCGTAGCGGAGGATTTCGGGACGCGCACGCCCAAGGACGAGAGGTAGCGGTGCACGTTGACGAACGGCAGCTCGGCCGGCCGCTCGCCGCGCGTCTTTTCCTCGGAGTTTTTGGCGTCGGCGGGCATCACCATGACAACGAAGCTCGGCTCGGAGCCGACGCGGTAATACGAGCGGTTCGAGGCGTCGCCCTTGAGCTGGCGGACGGTCATCGCCTCGGCCGCGAGGCCGGTGGCATTGGAGGTGAAGCGGCGGAGCGCGTCGTCGATACCTTGAACGGACATGAAGCGGGTCGACCTCCTCTTTCGCCGGGCCGCGAGCAGGCGCCTGAAGCGAGGGGCCACCATACCATCGGGAAATCGCCCGCGGCGCGGCGGGCGAGGGGCGGGCAGCCCGGGCGTGCTCTGGTAGAAGAAGGCATGGACGCATTCCTGTTCGACCTCGACGGCACGCTGCTCGACTCGGCCCTCGACGTCGCCCTGAGCGCGGCACACGCGCGGGCGGCGGTCGGGCTGCCTCCCCGGCCGGCGGGCGAGATCTTGGGGTTCATCGGCGAGGGCGCGCTGCGGCTCATCGAGCGGACGCTCGGCCCGGAGCACGGCGAGCTCATCCCGCGGGCCCTGGCTGCCTGGACGGAGCACTACTCGGCGCACATGCTCGACCACACGCGGGCGTATCCGGGCATCCCCGAGGCGGCGGCGTCGCTCTCGGGCGCCCGCGCGGTAGTGACCAACAAGCCAGGGCCGAGCGCGCGCCAGCTCATCGAGGCGCTGGGGCTCGCGGCGCTCTTCCCGGTGGTGGTCGGCGGCGGCGACACGCCGACGCGCAAGCCCGACGCGGGCCCGGTTCGCGCGGCGCTCGAGCGGCTCCCGAAGTGCGAGCGGGCAATCCTCATCGGGGACAGCGCGGTCGATGCGCAGACCGCGGTCGCCGCGGGCATCCCCTTCGTCGGGGTGCTCTGGGGGCTGGGGAAGAAACAGGACATGGAGCACGCGGGCGCGCGGCGATTCGTGGAGCGGGTCGAGGAGCTGCCGGAGGCGGTGCGAGAGGCGCTGGAGGGCGGCTGAGGCCGCGCCTTCAGTCCTCCTCGCCCCGCTCGAGCCGCTCGACGTCGGCCAGGTCTTGGAGGCGCCCCGAGGCGCGTTTGTTCTTGATGAGGTGCTCTCTGGACAGCACGGAGGTCGCGACACCGCCGAAGCTCGCGGGGAGGCGCGAAGGCCAAGCCTCCTCGAACTCAACGCCGTCGATCTTGGTGAGGATGTCGATGCGAACCGGAGCGACGCCGATCTGAAACACCGTGCCGGGGCTCGCGAGGTCGTCGGGCCTCAACTCGGTGAGGGGGGCTCCGAAGCCCGCGAGGGCGCGATACGCGCGGGCGGCATTCTCCAGAGTCGGCCGAATCCAGATGTCGAGGTCCTTGGTCGCTCGAATCGCCCCGTGGACCGCAAGGGCGTGCGCGCCGACGACGAGGTGCTCAACGCGGTGGTCTAAGAACGCGCGCAACAGATTGACGAAGTCTCGGTTCACGCTGCCCCTCCGGGTACCACGCCAGGCAGTCGAGCGTGAGCTGCCAAACGGCCTCGAGCCGCTCCTCGATGCTCATGGGAGGAGTCGGTCGACATTCGACCTTGATGACTTTGGGCGCGTTCGGCACGAGATGATCATAACAGCTGTGGGGCGGAAGATCCGACCTCTCCCCCTTCGCCCAATCCTCGCGAGCGGGGAGGGCGCTGGGGGTGAGGCTGGAGAAACACCTCGCCCAGGTACACCCGGTGAGCGCCATCGAAGCGGGCAAGGCTCACGCGGGCTTCTCCGCCGCCGTCTTGCCGCCGCAATTCGAGCAGTAAGGAAAATGCAGGAAGTTGCGCTTCCCGCACACCGGGCAGGGGCCAAAGAGCGGAAGTCCGCAGAAGGGGCAGTGGGCTGGTGCTTCCTCGACGGCCCGGATTCTCATTGGCTTGGCGAAGCCCGGGATACCACTTGTCAACCAAGAAATCCCGCTCGCAGGAAGGGCAGTTGTGAGACCGGAATGCCTCTTGGGCGACCTCCTCCTTGATGGTTCCCGCGCGCTCCTGAGCCGTCGCCTCCAGCTCTCGCCGCTTTCGCTCGAGGTAGCGGCCGAGTTGGCGGATCACGGAGAGGGCGGCGATGAGCGAGAGCACCACGCCCACCACCAGGCGAATGTACCCGCCGAAGCTGGGCAGGTAAGGCACCAGGCCCACGAAGAAGGCATACAGCGCGAAGAGGACATAGGCCCAGACGACGGGCCAGAAGCGGCTTTTGCGGAAGCGGAGGACGAGCAACACCGCCAACGCGAGGAGCGGAAGGACAATGCCGAGCCTGAGGCCGAAGACTTTCAGCGAATAGGTTCGCATCGCAGCGGAGTAGCGAACGTCGCCCTCTCGCTCGACCTGTGCGACCTTGCCGCGAGCTCGGTTCAGCTGCTCGGTCACCCCGGCAGACTGCGCCTCGATGTCGTCGATGCGGGCCTGCCAGCTCTCCTGGATGGCGCGGAAGTCGTCGAGGGACTTGGCACGGCCGCGCACTTCCTTGTCCTCTTGGATGGATCCGATGGTGGCGCGCGCTTCCAGCCAGTCCTCGTACGACTGCTTCTGCGCCTGGTACTGGCGGCGGGCTTTCTCCACGGACTTTTGGAAGAGGGCGCTGGTCTCGGCGTTGCTCGAGTACAGCTTCTCGAGGCGCGCCACCTCGGCGCGGGCCGCCTCCAAGGCGGGCCCGTCCACGAAGTCGCGCTGCTCGGGAGCCCGCATCCAGTCGTCGCAGTCGCTCAGGAGCTTGTTGCCCAGGGCGATCAAGAAGCCCCCCAAGGCCAGCATGATGAGCACGAGCACGGCGCGGGAGAGCTTTTCGATGCGTGTGATGGAACCTTTGTAGCTCATCGCTGATCTCCGTCGACGCCGGGCGGTCGCAGAGCTCCGTTGCCGGCGCAGCCGGCGAAGCGGCGCCGCACCCGAGCCGATTCGATGCAGGATAGCCGATGCCTCGGCGCAGCGCCGGACTCGGAGGTCAACGGACTCGGAGGTCAAGCCTCGGCCTGCTCGCGCCGACGGAGCTTGACAAAGCGGTTAGCGATCGCTAACTATCGCTTATGGCTCCCGCGCCCCGCTTCTTCGTCGCCGAAGGCGACCCTCCGTCCAAGCAGAGCATCCTGCGGGCGGCGCTCAAGCTCTTCGTGCGCCACGGCATCTGGGGCACCAGCGTCCGGATGATCGGCGAGGAGGCCGGGTACACGAACCCGGCGCTGTTCAAGTTCTTCGAGTCCAAGGACGCGCTCGCCCTCCATCTCTTCGAGCGCTGCTACACCCGGCTCGCCTCGGCGGTCGAGCGGGCCGTTCGCGGCAAGCCGTTCGCCGAGGCGCTGGAGGGGGTCGTGGACGCGTACCTTTCCGCCATGGACGAGGACCTGGAGGCGGTGGTCTTCGTTCAGGACTCTCTGCGCGAGCTCTGGCCGCGCGCCGCGTCGGCGGTGCGCCAGCGCTCCGTCCTCGGCCTGCTGGAAGCGCTGTTCGAGCGGGGCCTGCGCGAGGGAGCGGTGGCCGGCTACAGCGGGACCGAGGTGCCGGTGGCCGCGCTCGCGGGGCTCTTGGCTCAGTTCGGGCGCATGGCCTACTTCGGCGAGATCCGGGGCCCGGTGCGCGAGTCGCGGGCGGACCTCCTGAGGGCCGTCCGCGGGATGGCCAAAGCCTCGAAACGGTAGCTCGCCGCTCGAAGGGACCGATGGACTCTTTCTTTGCGACTGGAGAGTTAGCAAATGCTCACTAACGAAGGGCAACGAGGAGGTGCGAGCGTGAAGGCAAAGGCGATGTTCGTGCTGGGCGGCACCGGCTTCATCGGGTCGGAGGTCGTCCGGGAGGCGGTGAGGCAGGGCTTCGAGGTGCGGGCCCTGACGCGCACCGAGGAGAAGGCCGAGCGGCTGCGCTCGCTCGGGGCGACTCCAGTCCTGGGAGACGCGCGCGAGCCGGCGGGGTGGATCGGCGCGGCGCGCGGCGCCGAGGTGCTGGTCGACCTCACGCAGCCGGAGCTGCCGGCGCGGATTCGCCCTGAGGACATCGAGGCCGTCGCCCGCGCGCGAGGGTCCATGGTGCAAAGCCTGCTCGCCGAGCTGGGCGAGCTGCAGGGCGGCGAGCGCCCGCTGCTCGTCTGCGCGAGCGGCACCGACGACCTCGAGCCTGACGGCCAGGGCCGAATCGACGGCGCCTCGCCGCTGCGGGCCGAGCCGGTGGGCTTCGGGCGGGTGGGCGTCCCGCTCCGCCGGCTCGTCGAGGGCTCGAAGATCGACGCTTGCTTCCTATACCTGGGGACGGTCTACGGGCCGGGAAAGAGCTTCGCGGCCACCCTCTTTCCGCGGCTCGCGCAGGGGCGGATGGCGCTGCCGTCGCCGGCGCGCAATCGCCTTCCGCTCATCCACGTCGAGGACGCGGCGCGGGCCATCGTCCACCTCGCGCGGCTCGGGAGGGAGCGGCTCGCGGGCCGCGGCTTCCTCTTGGTGGACCCCGCGGGCGGCGCCCGCCTCGGGCCGTTCTTCGACCTCGCCGCCGAGTTGATGGGCGCCGCGAGGCCGCGCCGGATTCCTGCCTGGCTCTTCTCGGCCCTGGTCGGCCGGGTCCTCTTCGAGACGCTGACTCGAGACATCGAGGCGAGGCCTTCGGAGCTCCTCGCCACCGGCTTCGAATTCACCTTTCCTGGAATTCGCGAAGGGCTCGCCGCCACGCTGAGCGCTTTGGGCTATTCGCCTGCGAATGCAGAAAAGAGGAATCGGCGCCCGAGCCGCGCGACGAAATGGCTCGGGGTTGCCGCGATCGCGATGCTCGCGCTCGCCAATGCTCCCGGCTTTCCCTGGAGCGCGAAGGCCCTGCGCGCGCTGGCGGGGGGCGAGCGAATTCTGGACATGCGGATCGGATATTCGCCGGGCGACGCGCACCGGCTCATGGACGCGCTCGGGGCTGCGGGCCGGCGTCGGTATCTCCAGGAGATCTGGACCATGGACCTGCTATTGCCGGCGGTGTGCGGGCTCTTTCTCTTTTCGGCGATAGGGCGCGGGCCATTTCGCAGATGGCGCCTTCTGGGGCTCCTGGCCGGAGCCGCCGATTTCCTCGAAAACGGGGCCGTCACCGGCCTCTTGCTCGCTTATCCCGCGCGCCGCGACGGGCTCGCGCTCGCGGCGAGCGCGCTCACGGCCGTCAAGTTCGCCCTCTATTTTGCCGCGCTGGGGCTCGCCGCGCTGGGGGCGTGGCGGGGCCGAAGGCGCGCGGCCGGGAGCGCCGCCAAAGTGGGCGATCTCGAAGGCCGCGCGAGAAGCCTCAAAGCTCCTTCGCCGCGATGAAGTCGTGGCGGCCGGCAGCCTGGATGAGCCAGGTGGCGCGGCCCGCGTCGGACTCGGCCAGGCGCGAGACGCTCAAGGCGCCGGGAGCTCGTAGGCGAGGGCCTTCCCTATTTGACACAGCGGCCGGCCCAGGCGCTTCGGCAGCGGCTCTGCCGGCGGATAGACGGTGCGCTCCCCCACGAAGAAGTGAGTCGCGGAGAGCGCCCCGAGGATCTTCCCGACCTCGTCGGCGACCGTGCAGTGCTGGTGCGCGTTGAGCGCCACGAAGCCGGCGAGCGCGGGGATCCATTGCGTGGCGTCGCCATAGCTCCCGCCGAAGACGGACCCCGGTGGGGCGGTCGCCGCCAGACATTCGATGGCGCGCACGTCGTCGCGCGTGGCGATGGGCACCGCGAGCTGGTACGAGCGCAGGTGAACCGAAGCCGCCGCGATGGCGGCCAGCAACGCCAAGCCGCGGGACAGGCGTACGCCGTAGACGCGGACATGGCCCGCACTCCCTGCGCTCTCCAGGGCAGCTCCGACGAACGCCGCGGCGGCGACGGTGAACAGCAGAGTGAGGCGCAATGGATAGAGCAGCGTCCCAACGAAGGGAATGTCGGGCCCCAGCCTGAGCAGCAGGCCGAAGCTCACGACAAACCCAGCGAACAAGGCGACGCGCCGGCGCCCTTGAGCCCAGCGCAGCTCGAAGGCGGCGGCGCTGACGACGACGAAGGTCATTGGCCCGTGGAGCGAATGGTACAAGCCCCTCCATACCCGCAGAAAGAAGAGCCACTTCGGCCCTTCCACCATCGCTTCGATCCTGCGACCGTAATCGAGAATTCCCGCGATCTCGTCCCCCGAGAGGTGCGGCCCCAGCCTTTGAGCGAGCAGCATTGCGCCGGCGAATGCGGCGAGCGCGAGCCCTGCGGCGACGGTACACGCTCTCCCCTGTGGTTGGCGGCGAAGCATCGCGACGAGCCAAGCCCCGGCGATCGCCAGGGCGCCTGCCACGGCTCCCATCGGATGGATTCCCACCGCGCCGACCATCAAGAAGGCGGCGAGCAGCGAGCCGATGAGCGCGCCGAGTCGACCGGCGGCGACGCTCGCGATCAGCCCTGCCGCGAAGAGCCCCAGGGCGAGCGCGAGGACGTTGGGGTTGCCGCCCCACCCGAAGAACGCCTGCGGCTGCCCCGAGAGCAGAAGGGTCGCCGCAGCAAGCCCAACGGCGTGGCGCAGCCCGAAGGCATGGCGAAGGACCAGTGCCATCCCGAAGCCGAAGAGGAGGTAGCTCACCGCTGCCACGAACAACCCTGCGCGCGCGAGGCCGAGCGCGAGGCTCGCCACCGCCACGAGGCCGGAGAAGCCGCGGGGATAGACCGCCTCGAAGCTTCCCCACGCCGGGGAGAGAATCGATTCCCCGCGGATCATCGGACGGGCGAGCGCCACGTGCATCGCCATGTCCGCCCCCGGAGGCACCGCCATCGTGAGCACGGGGATGAAGAACGTCACCAGAGCGAGGGCCACCCAGGCGCTTTTGGGCTCCGCGGCCGCGCCCCTCCGGCGCCAGGTCGCGAGAAGGCCAGCCGCGGCTCCCAGTGCGAGGGCGCCCGAGATCGCAGGGGCAGCGGCGCGTGGAAACGCCGAGGCCACAGCGGCGGCCGCCGCCCCGCACGCCGCTGCGACGCCGAGGCGATCCAGGGCCGGCAAACCGCTGCGATTGACAGGGTCCAGCATTCTTTTGCCTCACTTCGGTTCGGGGCCTGTGACACTAGATTGCCCGCCGACCACAAGCGACCCCGGAAACCGAGCAGCCCCTCGGCGCGGCGGCGAGCCCCAGAGCTCGTGCAGGCCGCCATCGTGATGCAGGCGAGTGCGCGGAAGCGTTGGAAGCGAGCCGTCCCCAGCGAATTCCGCGATTGCGGCCCGCGAATCCGCAGGACCGGCCGCCCGAGAATTGGCTGCCCGAGGACCGGCCGCGCCAGGCGGATTCAGGGAAAGGCATCGCCGCGCCATCCGATGAGCGTGTGCGCCCCGCGGCCGATTCGCGCCGGCCTCGAATCGAGCTCGCGGGCGGGCGCTCCTGGCGCCTGGCCCTGACCCGGTCGGCTCGGTCGGCTCGGTCGGTCCTGTGTCCCCTCGAGATCATTCGCCCGGAGGACCGATGCAGCTTCACAAGACGGCGCTCGCGGCGATGAGCCTTCTTTTCGGCGCGACGCTTGCTCGCCGGGTCGGGGATGGCCTAGCCTCAGCTCGGTTTTGCCAGCAAAGACGCTCGCGTCGGCTCTGCCCCGTAGGACCGTTCGGCGGTCTCCCACCTCTCAGGGCGAAAAGGCCGTTCTTTTCGCCTTGGTGCAAACTCCGGGAGAAGCCGCGCGCTTCGCGGACCCTCCCGGAGTCACAGCCTTCGGTGTGTGGCCCCGGCTATTCGAAACGTCGGCACGATGCGGGACAGCACACTGGGGGCCTCTAGTGGTCGCCGATCGCCGCTTGAGTCATTGGTACCGATGATTCCAATGGACAGGGCCTGGGCGCCCGCTTACGGCGCGATCTCGTACTGGCGCCACGCGCTACCCGGCGTCGCCCAGTAGTACTGGAGCGAGTTATTCGGCCCCACCGCCACGACGTCCGCCTCACCGCTCGGATTCGTGGATCGTACGAAGACCGAGGGGTTCGAGAAGGTCGTCCCGACGCCCGCGATCTGGCTATGGCTCCACGCGCTCCCCGGCGTCGCCCAGTAGTACTGGAGAGAATTGTTCGGCCCCACCGCCACGACGTCCGCCTCACCGCTCGGAGTGGACCGCACGACGATCGAAGGGGCCGAGTACGTCGTCCCAGTTCCCGCGATCGCGGAATGGCTCCACGCGCTCCCGGGCGTCGCCCAGTAGTACTGGAGAGAATTGTTCGGCCCCATCGCCACGACGCCCGCCTCACCGCTCGGATTCGTGGACCGCACGACGATCGAAGGGGCCGAGTACGTCGTCCCGGTTCCCGCGATCGCGGTATGGCTCCACGCGCTCCCCGGCGTCGCCCAGTAGTACTGGAGAGAATTGTTCGGCCCCACCGCCACGACGTCCGCCTCACCGCTCGGATTCGTGGACCGCACGACAATCGAGGGGTCCGAGAACGTCGTCCCGGCACCGGCGATCTGGGCATGGCTCCAGGCGCTACCCGGCGTGGCCCAGTAGTACTGGAGCGAGTTGTTCGGCCCCATCACCACGATGTCCGCCTCGCCGTTGGGGCGGACGTACAGGCTCGCGGCCGAGAACGCCATCCCGGGGACCGCCACCTGCGTACCCATCCAGGCGCCACGTGGAGCCACCCAGTAGTACCAGAGCGAGCGATCCGTCCCAACCGCCACGACGTCCGCTTCGCCGCTTGGGTTCGCGGACCGCACGAATACGTGAGGTTGCAGGACACCCAGGACCACTGCGTCCTCGCTGGTTCCCGTGACATCGACGCAGGCGTTCTCAGGGCCGCAGGCAAAAGGAGTTCGAGCGTGCGCTCGGGGAGCAAATGCGAGCGTTCGAGAACGAGGTGAATGCGGAGCAGCTTGCTCAGTACGACACCGAAGCCCAGACCATCGTGGTGGCCGGCGTGAAGATGGGCCTGTGCCTGAAGAGCGGGAAATCAGAGGCAAATCTCGTAGGCTAGCGCTGCGGACAGCCTTTCTCGGGCAGAAATCAGCTCGCGTCGAAGATCGCCGGCCTGTCTACCCGACCTCCCCGACCTCTAGACGGTCGCGGCGCTCCCTTGTCGCGTCCGGTGCGCGAAAATTCGAGAAACTCCTTGATAGGAGGAGGCTTCTCGCGCAGCACGCATATTCCCTCTCGAACGGCTGCGGCAAGATTGGCGGGGGTTCGGAGCCTTACTATTATGAGGGCTGGTTCTGCTCGAGCAGTCTCTGTGCGAGCAACTTTTGGTCGGGAGCGAGCCTCGGCGGCCAGGGGCGGTGCGGAGCAACGGTTTCTGAGATTCGCGACATAGTGAACTCGGGCGAAGGCAAGGTACTGGAGGGAGTGCTTCCTTTGCCGCTCGCCGCGCGATTCAGCGCTGCATTAGCGAGGTGGATTCGTGCGGGCACTACCGCGGCCGCCAACGACTCTGCCGGCCCGATGTGCTGCTGTGCGGTCAGCGACCCTCCAAGGCATATCCGGCGGGGGTTTTGGCGACGCGGCGCTCCCGCACGAGGAGAGAGCCGCCGGAACTCCCGGCAGCTGGTGCCGTTCCGCCCGAAGCCGCCGCTCTTGAGCCTGGCCACCGGCGTGAACAGCGGCTCCCGGTGGCCTGACCGAGCATGCATGTCGTCGGGGTGAGCCCAGAGCAGGAGCGGCGTCCCCGAGCGCCGAGCCAGGGCCAGGGCCACCGCGTCACCGTCTTGCTGGAGGCTCCAGGGCAGCTCGATCACGTGAGACGACCGCCGAGCTCATCGCCTTTCTCGGGAGCTGAAGGGGCCGCTCAGCCGCGCTCCGAAGCGGGCTTGTCGCGCCGTCTTCCGGAACGGACGGCCATTCGGGTAGGTCGGGTTGGCAGAGAAGTCGCCGATGGGGCGGTCGAACAGCTCGTCACCGCTCCGATGTCCCTCCCTAAGGCGCCGCGTCTGGGGCCCCGCGATTACCGAAAGATGACCTCTTTGAACTCATCGCCTTTCTCCCCTTTCTCCTTGATGAGAATCTTTCCTTGCCTGCTTCGGACGTCGAAAAAGAAGTCCTCAAGCTCGATGGCGCGGCGAATCACGGTCGTCTTATTGAAGCCTGTGGCGTTTGAAAGCCTCGTCAGCTTCTCGATGACGTCTCTTGGTAGATTGAGGCACACCTTGACCGAGTCTTCAGCCATTGCAGGCTCCTTTGACGCCCGGCGGTTCGGCAAGTCTGTTCGCGTTGATGGCCAGCTCCGGCGCAATACGAATATGTGGCTATTGGATCATGTCATGCGCGCGAGCCAGACCTCTCGACTCTTGCGTGTGGGCATCGTCGTCCAACGAATAGGTCTTCGCAGCGCAGCTCCTGAAACCGCTAAAAACGTACATCGCGTGTCCCTGTGCATCCCCAGCCCATCCGCGCTTCCCGCAAAACCACAGATTGGGGACAAGCAGGAAAGTTGCGCGTGCGCCATACTGAATCATTAGGATGTATGGCACTGGAACCGGGCGTAGTCAAGAGCAAGTACAGGATCCGTCAATACCAGGTATGCTGGCGCTGGGCGTGCCATCCCGGAAAGGAGCCCCCGAAGCCGGAACAGCCCTCTCTCCGCAATTCGGGAGACGCCTGTGGATTCGAAAAGCCTGCTGGACCTTGCGGGCGAGGAAGTTGGTCCGCCTCGTCTCGTGAGGGTCGTGTCTCTTGATTCTGGTGAACGGGCCGACATCGCCTGCGTCAACCAGGGTGGCTGGGAGGGAGAGGTCCTCGACCTCGGCGATGAAGAGGCGGAGGCCCTTGACCTGGTAATCTCCGCGGAGAGTCGCGAGGATCCGGCCGATCGAGTTCATCGTCACGCACAAGAGCGAGCGGATGCGACACTTCGACGGTGGAAGGACAGCGTTCGGTTCGTCATGTCCGCGATGTTGATGCCCGCCGTGGGCGGTCTCGCGACGTACATGGCCCTCTGGTCCTCGCTGCCAGATGAGCGAGGGTGGGGGCGGACTGTTCTCGCATCCCTGCTAAGCGCCATCGCGGGATACTTCATCGGCAAGAAAGAGTGAGCCATCGAAGCCGGGAGCGCGTCGAGCTCACCGGCTGGAGCGCATACACCATTCGGTGGTCGGCGGTTCGCTGTCGAGGGTCGTGCCCTCCTTGGCGTTGTCGAGCGGGATGATGGGCCGAGCCTTGGCGAGCTCGGCGACCGATCCTTCAATGGAGCCCCAAGACTCGTGAGACTTTACTGGGACCGCTGCAAGCAGGAGATGGTCGTCGGGTTCTCATGCAAGGGGATGGGATTCTGCCCGTCCTGCCTGGCGCAGGATGAACGACACGGCCGCGCACCTGATCGACCGGGTGCTTCCGTCCTCGCCGTATCGGCACTATCCCGAGATCGCGGTTATGTGGCGCTCGCCTGTCTGCTGTGAGGAGAGGGAGGCAGCTGTGCTCGGCATAAAATCGGGGGCCTACGGTTCCCCGGGAGCCTTGAGCACTCACAGATTGCAGCATGCCTCGACGCTCGTCATCCAGACAGAAGCGAGACCGCATACGAGCTCTTGTCGCGGGGGTATGGCACGACACAGGTCTCACGAATTCAACTATCCGCCACCACCTCAAGTGCGTTGATCGGTATCGTTCGCATTGCTGTCGCCTTGGTGTGAATGAGGTCAGCCGTCTCACGCGCTGCAGTGTTGACCGATTCGCGAGAGCATACGCCCGTCGGCGTGGTCGCGATGTCGCCCAGTGCGTCGAGGAGGCGAGAAGTTCGGTCCATGCTTGGGCGAAAGCGGTCGCGGTCTTGGGTTTGCCTGTGCCGGACTGGTTTCAGCCGAAGAGGCGTGGCCCCATCGACGAAGCGTTGGCGCGGTACTGCGAGTTCGGCCGAAAGTGGCGTGGGGTCAAGGACACGACACTGCACAGGGAGTGTGAGGTCATTGGTCAGTTTCTCCGGTGGCTGCGGCACCGACGACGGCCTCTTTCGTCCATTACGCTGGCGACAATCGACGGATTCCTCGTTGATGTCGCGAAGACCTCCACCCCAGTCACACTGATTGGCGTTTGCTCACGCTTGCGGTCGTTCCTGCGGTTCCTTCACGCGACCCACGTGATTCCCATCGACCTTGCCCCCTCGGTGCTTGCGCCGCTGGGACGACGTCACGCTCGACCACTTCGCGTCGTCCCCTGGCACGATGTCCGTCGAGTGCTCAGCGCGATCGATCGCCACACCGCTCTCGGGAAACGCGACTACGCCGCTACCCTCCTGATGGCGGCGTACGGGATGGGGGGCGCGGAGGTGCTCGCACTGCGCTTGGATGACGTGGACTGGGATGCAGGGACCCTTCGAATCGTTCGCCCCAAAACAGGTGTCGAGACCGTTGTGCCGTTGCTGGGTCCCGTGGGGCAGGCACTGGCTTCGTACCTGCAAAGCGGTCGCCCTCGACGCAGCCCCACGCGAGCGCTATTCGTCCGAGGCCTTCCCCCATACGTCTCGTGTCGCATCAACGCCTTGCGTGTACGGCTGCAGCGGTACGCCGCCGCCGCGGGAGTTCCCGCCCGGTTCTTTGGTCCGCATGCCCTTCGCCGGAGTCATGCGAGTCGCCAGATCGAGGCGGCGGCGCCGTCCAAGGTCGTCAGCGACATCCTCGGCCACAGCGACCCTCGGTCAATTTCGGCGTACGCCCGTGTGGCTACCGAGCGGCTGCGCGAGGTCTCTCTCCCATGGCCTTGATGCGCAGGCCATTCCACAGCCACAGCCCGATTGCCTTGGAACTGGAGGAGTTCCTCGTGTGGAAACGAGCTCTCGGCCGTCGCTATCAGACGCAAGAGCAGCATCTCCGGAGCTTTGACCCTTTGACCGGCTGGCGGCTCAGGATGCTGCCGAGCACGGCGAGATTTCGCTGGAGCGCGCGGTGGTGCGCTGGCTGCGCCGCGCGGTCCGGAAGCCAGGCACGAACCACGTCATGCTGTCGGTCGTCCGTCAGTTCTGCCTGTTCCGCCGTCGACGTGGCATCGAGGGCTTCGTTCCCGGAGATGACATCGTCGTGACGGGAAGGTCGCACTTTCGGCCGTATCCGTTGTCGGTCCAGGATATCCGCCGACTGGGGCGCGAGACGAGGACCTTGCCGGGCCCCAATGCTCCGCTTCGTCGAGCCACCTTCCGCACACTCCTCCTCGTGCTCTTCTGCACTGGTCTGCGACCCGGCGAGGCCATTCGTCTCACCCTGCGCGAGGTCGACGTGCGCGGGCGGACCTTCTTTATCTCCGAGAGCAAGGGAAAGTCTCGATGGGTTCCCTTTCGGGATGGGCTGGCCCGACAGATCAAGTCCTACCTTCGCGTGCGCCTCGCATTCGGTTCCAGCTCAACCACCAGTCCTCTTTTCGTGCGGCCCGACGGTCGCGGTTACACCCGCCGCGGGGTCGGGGAGGTATTTCGACGTCTCTGGCAGCGGCTCGGACTCAAGCCCACCGCCGGCCCTGGGGGGCCACGAGTCATGGACCTTCGCCACGCCTTCGCGTCGCACCGCTTGGCGCGCTGGTATCGGGAGGGAGTCGACTTGCACGCCCGCTTGCCGTGGCTGTCCGCCTACATGGGCCACGAGGACCTGTTGGGTACGGAAACCTATCTCACCGCGAGCCCGGACTTGCTGCGCGTCGCAAGCAGCCGGTTCGCTGCGCGGTTCCGCCGAAGGGAGCGCCCATGAGTCATCGAGACCCCGATTCGATCTTCCCCTTGGTGGAATCATTCTTTCGCGAGCACCTGGGACGGACGCGAAATGCCAGCAGGCACACCGTGCTCGCCTATCGTGACGCTCTGCGCCTGTTCTTCTCCTTTCTGGGAGACACGTGCGGAGCAGATGTGGCCCGCCTGCGTCTGGAGGATCTCACCGTCGAGCAAGTCCTCGGATTCCTCGATCACCTCGAGTCGAGTCGGCGCAACGCCGTCGCCACGCGGAACCTGCGGTTGACTGCGATTCGCACGTTCTTCCGCTACCTCGTGCGCAACGACCCATCTCGTGGCGCCCAGTACCAGCGCGTCCTCTCCCTCCCCTTCAAGAAAACGGCCTCGCCGGTCGCTACCTATCTGGAGCCTGAGGAGGTGCGCGTATTGTTGCGGCAGCCCGACCGTCGCAGAGCCAGCGGGATACGCGACCACGCCCTCCTTCTATTCCTGTACAACACCGGCGCGCGCATCGGTGAAGCGATCGCAGTCCGTCGCGACAACCTGCAACTCGCTCGCCCGTTCCAGGTCCACCTCCACGGCAAAGGTCGCAAGGATCGCATCTGCCCGCTCTGGCCGGACACGGCTACCACGCTCAGGCGGCTCGAGGATCTGTCCCCACCGCTCCCGGACGGCCATGTGTTTCGCAGTGCCCGAGGACAACCTCTGAGCCGCGACGGTGCCGCCTACATCCTCGACAAGTACCTCCAACGCGCCGCGCGCGACCTGCCAATCCTCAAGCGCAAGCGCGTCACCCCTCACGTCATGCGCCACAGTTGTGCCGTTGCCCTCCTCCAGGCCGGCGTCGATCTCACTGTGATCCGCGACTATCTCGGGCACGAGAGCATCGCTACAACGGGCCGCTACACGAAGACCAATCTCCGAATGAAGCGCCGTGTGCTCGACGCCTTCTGGCGCCGCGCCGGACTCACAGGTACGCGGGAACCCAAGTGGCGGCCGCGACCTGAGCCATCCCCTCATATCAGCCCCATTTCGTCGCACCACACTCGCTGATGTGTGAACGCCTGCCAGAAGGATTCCCAAAGTCGTTCCGCGGCATTCTCGAGTTTTCCGAGGGCACCGCGGAAGTACTCGCGCCCCTGGCGAAAGAACGAGTGGGTGCGCGAGGTCACGGTGTTGGCGCGTAAGGACCGGTCGAGTCCGAGTTGCTCGCCGGCGTGGCCGAGAAGAGTCAGCAGCACGACGGCGATGGCGATGACCAGGGTCATGCGATCTCGGCGGTCGGGGCGATCGATGCTCACGTACAGAGCGCCTAGGCCGAAGCGCCAGTCCTTTTCGTCCCGGAAGTTTTCCTCGATGGTGAAGCGGCGGCCATAGAGTTTCACGAGCCTGTCGGCGGAATCCTTGATGCTCGTCGCGAGCAACCACTCCTCCTTCATCGCAGCGCGCTTCACGGCGACTACCGCCTCCACCTCGAACTTGTCGCCCGTGACCTTGGCATGAGATAGCAGCAACGCGCGTCCGTTGTGGGTACCCATTCGCCGCCACTGCGCGCGGTGCCGGCGGCGTCGCGTACCGTGATGCACTTGCGGAAGCGAATGACGAAGTCGAAACGGAGCTCGCCCTTGAGCATGTCGTAGAGCTTGGTATCACCGAAGCCTCGATCGGCCAGGATGCGGACCTGCTGGACGGAATCGGGGAGCAACCGCTTGAAGGTCCGCAGCAAGTCGTCCTCATGCTTGTTTCGCCGCTCTGTCAGCTCCTCCGCGGCGACAGTCTTCCACACGAGCGGCGTTGCCCGACCGTGGCGTGTGACGAGGTTGAGGGCGATGCGGTGTCGCGTGCCGTCGGCATACTCCGTCCAGTCGAGGGAGGCGGTGACTCTCTGGCGGTTGGCGAGCACGAATCTCACGTAGGCCGTTTCGGCATCCTCCAATCGGATCTTCCTATTGCTCAGGAAGCGGTCGAACTGCTTGATGGCGTGCTTGGGGCTGGTGCCTCGGGCGGACGCTTCGGCGCGGCCAATGTTTGCAACGCCCGCCAAGGCAGCGTTCGTTACGCCGATGACCGCATGGGCGATCGATTCTATCTGCTTGGCGTGGAGGCTGGACTGCGCGAAGATGCTCTCGACTGCCTGCTCGATGGCTTGGGCGTGCATGTCCGGGACCGTGGTGAGGGGTTAGGTTCGCACCTCCATCTTGCCGCGGTCCCGCCTTTCACCAAAGCAGATTTTGAATGCTGTCGTTCTTGCAAGAATAGTGCGAAATTGGGCGGAAAAATGAGGGGATCGGTCAGGGCCGCGACCAGATGTTCTCGCCTTCCTTGGGTCGCTGTAGGCATCGCCTCGATGATTCTTATGCCGAGCGTCAATCGCTCACTTTCAGTCGGCGCAGACTCGCCAACTACACATAACCGCGATCTCGGGATAGTGGAAGCTATGTGGTGCTCGGCATAGCTTCCAGTGGGTGCTGTCGCTTCCCTTCCGTCTGCGGCTGTTGTTGGCGAAGGAGGGCAGGCTCTTGGGGAAGGTGCGGACGATCTTCATGAGGACATGCCACCCTGCGCAGTCGGCTCGTCCCGCGCAGCCCGAAGGTCCGCCGGCGCTGCCGAGGTGCGCCGCGGCCCCAAGGCCAGCTCGAGCTGGAGCTCCCCGCGCGTGCCGAGCTTCGGCGACCCGGTGGACCTGCTGCAGCTGGTCAAGGCGCCGGCCCCACGAGCCAGGGAGCTGGATTGGCCGTCTCTCTTGAGGCGAACGTTCGCGACGGAGATCTTCAACTGTGACTGCGGCGGGCGCCGCCGAGTGGTGGCGACCGTGAGCGACCGAGCCCGGGCGGTGGAGATACTCGAGAAGCTGGGGTTGCCCACGCAGACGCCGACGATCGCGCGCGCTCGCGGGCCGCCGCGCCAGGAAGAGCTGTTCGACCGGCCATCCGGCGACTTCGCCGCCGACCCGATCTACTAAGGACGGCTGAACACCTATCCCAAGACGGCGAAGGCAGATCGGCGACGCTTGCTCGCCGGGTCGGGGATGGCCTAGCCTCAGCTCGGTTTTGCCAGCAAAGACGCTCGCGTCGGCTCTGCCCCGTAGGACCGTTCGGCGGTCTCCCACCCCTCCCGCTCTCCGACGCCGGCGGGGGAAATGCAGTTCGAAACGCCTACGCTCTGAAGAAGGCGCCGCGGGGCTACACGAAGAAGCAGCTCGACGCCCACGAGGCCGACCGGGCCCACCTCAAGGCGGCCCTCGCCGAGTACCGGCGGCAGGCGCACGCGAGTCCAGGGTGGGCGCTCATCCGCACGGTGGGTCCCCGCGGTCAGGAGCGCTCGCGCGACGCCATCCACCAGGACGTCCTGGCCGCGCTCGAGCGCGCCCGCGTCGTGCCCGGATTCTGGCCCCTCGCGCCACGAGGAGTGTCCGAGGGGTTGGATAGGCTCCCTGTGTCGGCGAAGCGAGGGGGCTTCGGGTGGGAGCTGGGGGAGCTGAAAGGGCGTACGAGCGCGAGGACGGCGCGGCCTTGCGGCCGTTGCCCCTGGGGCACCGCCGCCGTGAGCCCGAGAAAAAGCTGCTGCACCAGCTGGTCTGCGCGCACCTCGACACCATGCTCGCCGAGAGGCGTGCGGACGACCCCGGCAGCTACGGATTGCCGGCCTACGTCGAGCAGGAGTTTCGGCGCTTCATCGACTGTAGGGTCGCCTCTCGCGGCTTCGTGAGACTCTTCTGCGACCGCTGCAAGTAGGAGATGGTCGTCGGGTTCTCATACAAGGGGATGGGATTCTGCCCGTCCTGCCTCGGGCGCAGGATGAACGACACGGCCGCGCACCTGATCGATAACACTCATTCGCGCTGTGCGTGTACATGAAAAGATAGCTGATGCGCGCAACGCAGCCAATCTTCCTTGTTGCATACACTGCGCGGCGTTTTCACGCACGAGTTCATTGTCTCGCTAAAGAATGAACACTCGTTTTCAAATAGCGACGGCTATCGCTCCGATACCACCGGCGCCTGCCCAACATACTTGGCGCTCTCGACACAGTCGATCGTGAAACGCGCCACGTTCATGCGGCTGATCATCATCGGCGGCTTGGGCGTACGTGCATCGCCTACCACCAGCCGCTTGTCGCCCGACGCATTGGACAAACCCACCGCGCGTACCAATGTCCAGTCGATTCCGGACGTGGTGCGAATATAGGCGTCCGTTGCGTCATGATCGGCATAGGCAATGCCGACGTTGCTGTTGCGAATCAGGAAACGTGTGATCCACGGTGTATCGGGGAAGCTGTCGGCGGCGCCCAGGGCGGACACGATGACAATCCGCCGCACGCCAGCCGACTGCATCGCAGCGACCGTGTTGCGCACCGAGGTTTCGACCAGCTTGGTCGGGCTCTTCGGCTTGGCCCATGGGAAGCCCATGGGAAGTCCGAAGTGCGCTGATTGTTAAGTGCCACCAGCACCGCATCGCAGCCGACGATAGCATCGGCGATATCCTTACCGCTTTCCGGCGTGCCCGTTTTCACCGTCAGCCCGGCACGCGCCGGCAGCTTGGCAGGATCGCGCACCAGTGCCACCACTGAATGTCCGCGCCGCAGTGCTTCGTCGACCGCCAGCACACCGGTTCGTCCGGTTGCCCCGAGTATCAAAAATTTCATGCGGTCACCTTGCCGCTAGCGGCCAGAAGGCCCTCGAGAGCCTCGTTGCGCGGGCGCCGATGGGCCGGGTCGTCGGCCCGACGATACACGACCTGGGCGAGCTCGGACCTCAGCTGCGCCTCGGCGGCGGTCTCCCACCCCTCCCGCTCTCCGACGCCGGCGGGGGAAATGCAGTTCGAAACGCCTACGCTCAGCCCGCGCACGCATTGAAGCCGTGCACGGGCGCAACGAGCGCTCCCTGAACCCTGACAAAGCGACTCAGGACGAGGCTCGAGACCATCGGCAAGAGGCGCCGCCTGCGCCATGCGTGGCCTTCGCCCGGTGAAGCTCGGCAAGGAGCTCTTCGACCGGACCTCCAAGCCTCCCCGCTCTAGCGCCTACGTCAAGAACGCCCTCTCGTGTGCTTCGTGCCATCCAGACTCCGGGGCCCATCCGACGGCGGCGACGCCGCGGCGGCGCCCATCATTGGCCGCTCACGGGCCGCCCGCGCGCTACGGCAGCGCGAGCGCCGCGGGCGGAGCGATGTCGGGCATGGCGCCGATGGCGCCCAGCGAGACCGAGATCGCTCGTCACGTCGTGCGGCGTGAGCGCCTCCAGCGCCGCGTTCGAGCTCGCGGTCGCCGAGTAGACGAAGTGGGTGGCGGCGGTGTCGGAGGCGTCGCAGGTGGCCGTCGGCGCGTAGGTGATGTGGTCCTCCGTCGGCACGAAGTGCCCCGTCCCGGCGTCGCGCCGCATGGCCTGTGCTTGGACCCTGGTCGTTGTCGTGCCCGGCCAGCAGGACATCCCGGAGATCGAGCCGAGCCCCGTGTCCACGGTGGACGGACCGTACCCGAAGTAGCCGAACCCCGAGTCCTGAGCGCTGCTCGCGCCCGCCTCGGTGTGCACTTCGAACACCTGGGTCGGGGAGACGGCGCTCGGGCCGGCCTGCCAGGCGTGGACGAGCGAGCCGAGCCCCGTGGCGACGTCGAGCTGGGCGCGCTCGAAGTTCTCGCTGCCCCACTCGCCCGTGCTCGTCCCTGCGAGCGCTGCGACCTCGTCGAACCGGTAGGTGCCGCTCGCGTCGAAGAGCACGTCGTCGCCCGCCGCGGCAGTTGGCGTCAGGCCGGAGCGCAGCTCGTAGCCGAGCGCCCCGCCGGCGAGCTGGTAGGCGACGGAGAACCCGCGGCGCCCCTCGCCGTCGAGGTCCAGCCAGCCGTGGAGCTGGCCAATCGCGTCGCCGCTGGCCTTGGGCGCATGGGTGAGCACGGCGGATATCGGGATGGGCGCGTCCGATAAAGCGGATGACGACACGCTCCCGGCCAGGGAGATGCGCCAGGTGCGGGTGCCGTCGGGCTGGTCGGGGAGCCGCTCCAGCCGCGCCACGTCGAAGCGCGCCCCCGCGACGTTTGCGGAGAGGACGCTCGCCATGTCGATCGACGCCCCCACGGCGAGCGGCGCGGCGTCGTTGGAGCTGCCTTCGCTCGCGCCGGCGTCGCTGGAGCCAACATCGCTGGCGCCGACGTCGCTGGAGCCCGCGTCGCTGGAGCCCGCGTCGCTCGCGCCCGACGAGGCGGTGGCTTCCGGGGCGCTCACGTTGGCGGCGCAAATCATCCCGACCATGAGGGTCAGGCACGAGTTCACGAGAGTGCTCGCGTTCGTGACCGCGGCGTTCATGGTGGCCGCGGTGCACGCCTCCCCCGTCGCGCTCTCGGTGGAGTCCCACACGCCGATGGAGGTGGTGCAGCCGTTGCCCTCGCCCGTGACCGGGCAGCCCTGCTGCGACATCCAGCCGGTCGGCACGTCCGGCTTGTCGAGGAAGTAGAATCGTCTTTCCGTAGCACTGCGTGACCGCGCGCTCCGGAACGAACAGGATGTCGGCCAGGCAGTCGGAGGTCGTCGTCTTGTGGAGCCTGCCATCGAGCGCGGCGAGCTGCTCGGTGAGGCTCACGGCGGGGGACGGCCCGGGCGGCGCCGCCGCCGTCGACTCGCCGGAGCGCGGCGGGAGCGCGCGCGAGGCCGCGCGACCCGCGCTCGCGGAGCTCCTGCCGGCGACGGGCGATGCCAGGGCGAGC
The DNA here is from genome assembly GCA_963772225.1 of uncultured delta proteobacterium. GTDB lineage: Bacteria > Myxococcota > Myxococcia > Myxococcales > UBA5297 > CAVYWD01. The sequence goes on from CAVYWD010000008.1 coordinate 65,693, forward strand.
TTTGGCGCCGCGGTGTCGAACCGGCTCCCCCGGGGCGCCGAGCCCTTGCAGCTCGGGAGCGCCAGCGCGAGACAGGCGACCAGGATCAGCGGGCGACGGGACATGACCGACCTCCTTGCGGCGACCACTCCCTCCCGATGCAAGAACCGGCCTCCCCGTGCCGGGCGGGAGAGCGGCGGTTTCCGGCGCGCGCCCGCTCACACCCGGGCGTGGGTCGCGCGCGCGCACGGGTGCCTCCCGGACCCGCCGGCCGCGCTCCCGAGCCGACCCGGTCGGCTGGCCTGTCCGAATACTTCACCCGGTCCTACGTCGCCACGGACCTCGGACGAGGCCTCGCCACTCGTCGTCATCGGGCTCAGTGAAGGCACCAAGCCCGGGCCGTATCTGCTCGGCCCCACCCGGCCTCCACGAACTGCATGGCTTTGGGGTCGGCATTCAAATGAGAGAAGCGCTGACGAATCTACTTTCATTTGGATGAAGAATCGCACTTCACCGGCTTCGCAACCTTATTCTGAAAAGCAAGATATCCAAGCAGGCCGCCGCTTTGCAGAGCATGTCTTTGGAGGCTGCCGCGCTTTCTCGGTGAGACCGCCGCTCTTGGAGGCCGGGCGAAAACGCACTTCGAACCGCCTTCGCCCGAGCCGGACGGGGCGAGGCCTCGTGGCCGCTTCAGCTACGAGGTCCCTCGCCGGCCAGGGATTCCAGATAGACCCGGAGCATCCGCTTCATCTCCGCGATCAGCTGCCGGCGATCGGCAGGCTGCTCCTCGGAGGACGCTGCGGCGATCATCGCCTTGACGTTGGCCTTGCAGACCGCCGCGGCGAGCCGCGCCCGCTCCTGGCCGAGCTTCGGAAACACGCGCCGAAAGACCGCCGCCAGCCGCTCGACGAGCTCGCGATCGGAGCAGGAGGTCGCGGCGGCGATGTCGGCGCATCCGTCGGCGGCCAAGAAGAGGTGCGCCCAGGCCGGGCTCTTGAGGTGAAGCTCGAGGAACGGGTCCACGAGCCGATCGATGAGCACCGGGAGCGGCAGGTAGACCACGTCCTCGTTGAAGACCCGGTCATAGAGGGCCCGCACCTGGCTGTGGCGGCGCTCCTCCAGGGCACGCAGGATGGCCTGCTTGTCGGAAAAGTAACGGTAGAGCGACCCGATGGAGACGCCAGCGCGCTCGGCGATGGCGTTCGTCGTCGCCGACTCATCGCTGGTCCGGGCGATGCCTCCGCCGCGGCCTCCAGCAGTCGATCGACCCGTTCGCGGCTGCGCGATTGCCGGGGGGGCAGCCCGAGCTGAGCGATCGCTCACTTTGTCTTGACGGACGTGAGTCTTCGCTCGCATATGTCGCTCAAACGCGAGGACATACTCTCATGCTATCGACGCCGTCCGGGGTGGTCAATGCGGGCCCGCCGTCTCCGAGCGCGGCCGAGCTCTTTGGCGGCGGCCTGTTCGAGATCCACCCCGCGGCGGCGTCGAGATCCACTTGGACCGGTTGACGGTGGTCGAGGCGTGAGGTCCGAGCCGAGAAGTATCGGGGCGTTGTTTCCGGCGGGACGTTCGATGGATGCGTCCTCGAAAGGCCATCCCGAGTCGAAGGTGCTCCCCATGCGGCAATGACCCGGATCCGCGGGCCGCGAAGACGCAGGTCGCGTGCTGTCCGAAGTGTCGAGCCAAGCTGCGCAATCAGCAGGCAAGGGCGCGTCGCGCCGCGAACGCCGAGAAGTACCACGCTCTCTCGCCCGACGCGGTCTTCGTAGAGGGCGAGGAGGGCGACCTCGAGCCCTGGCGACTGCCGCAACCCAAGCGAGAGGAGATCGAAAAGCGGGTCGAGCGCATCGCGTGGCGGACGCTGGCGATGCTGAAGCAGGAGGTGGGGGAGGATCTGCGGCTGGATGCGCTCTTCTCGACTGCGAGCTGGCATTAAACAGCAGCTGAGCTTCTCGGCGATGGCCGAGCCGTCGGAGGAACGGGTGGGAAAGCTGTCCGCGCGGTGCGAAGGCTTCTCGCTGCAGGCAGGCGGCTATCGGCGAGCAGCAAGCCCATCGCCAGAGCACGCCAGTGCCTCGCACCCGGTCGACCGGAGCGCCCCCAGCCGCCACCGTCTGCTGGGCGGCGCTCACGGCCGCTCGCCCAGCCTCCTCGCGGGGACTCGGGCGAAATCTGCTCAGGTCCGGAACATGCTCTTGAATCTCCAGGATATCGAGATCGGGTGAGGCCAAGACGGGCCAAGACGGGTCATCGGAGGGCCGATTCAACCTCGTCGGAACATCACCACCTGTAGTTGTCGCTCATTTACTCACGCCCGGCTGCTGGAGCGAAAGGCGACTGAACGCCGGTAGGAAGCCATCAGCTTCTCGCTCCACTACTACGGCGGCTTCGCCAGCCATGCGACCCTGCGCAGTCGGCTCGTCCCGCGCAGCCCGAAGGTCCGCCGGCGCTGCCGAGGTGCGCCGCGGCCCCAAGGCCAGCTCGAGCTGGAGCTCCCTGCGCGCATGCCGAGCTTCGGCGACCCGGTGGATCTGCTGCAGCTGGTCACGGTGCCGGCCCCACGAGCCAGGGAGCTGGACTGGCCGTCTCTCTTGAGGCGAACGTTCGCGACGGAGATCTTCAACTGTGACTGCGGCGGGCGCCGCCGAGTGGTGGCGACCGTGAGCGACCGAGCCAAAGCGGTCGAGATACTCGGGAAGCTGGGGTTGCCCACGCGGGGCCGACGATCGCGCGCGCTCGCGGGCCGCCGCACCAGGAAAAGCTGTTCGACCGGCCATCCGGCGACTTCGCCGCCGACCCGATCTACTAAGGACGGCCGAACACCTATCCCAAGACGGCGAAGGCAGATCGGCGACGCTTGCTCGCCGGGTCGGGGATGGCCTAGCACCGTTCGGCGATCTCCCACCCCTCCCGCTCTCCGACGCCGGCGGGGAAAATGCAATTCGAAACGCCTACGCTCGACAGCTCTCCTTGGAACCTGGCTCGGCAAAGAACTTGACTCAACTGCATCGACTTCCGTCGCTCAAGGCCTCTCGCTGAAGCCTGTAACGAAAGTCGGCCCAGGCATTATTGGCCGAGAGTGCCGCCTGGGTCCGCCTGGGTCAGGCTGATTCAATGCGCGGTGTAATGCATATTGTACGTTGCCATCTCCCCTCGATGAACCCATTCGCGAGAGCGACTTCTACGAGCCGTTCGCGGACGTCGAGGAGCCCTGCCGGACAGGTTTGGGTCCGCACAGCGTCCGCTGCGAACCGGGCCGCTGCCAGGGGAGAGCGGCCATCCCTTTGCCAGGTGGTCCGGGCTCTTGACCCGAAGCGCGCTCCCGCCGCTCTCTAGGATGATCATCGGGCGGCCTCCTGCGCTCTGAGTGGGCTCGGAGCTCAGCACCTCGTGCCCGCAACGGACTGGCGCTGAGCGAACATGATCCGCGCATCTCATCTGCTGGTCGCTGCAGCGCTGCTCCTGGGCCTCGCCTGCGCGCCCGGGATAGCATTCGACCCCGGCGACCGCTCGACCGGCTCTGACGCGGGCCGTGACGCGGGGCAAGTCGGCGCCGACGCGGGTGTCGCGACGGACGCATCGACTCCGGCGGACGCGGGCGGCGCGAAAGACGCGGGTGCCACGCCGGACGGAGGCTCATCGATCGGCCCTGTCGATGGCGGAATCGAGACGAGCGGCCCGCTCTACCTATCGCCGACGGGCGACGACTCGAACCCTGGCACGGTGGGCAAGCCGTTGCGAACCTTGGCGAAGGCGCGCGACAAGATCCGAAGCTTGAATGGGTCCATGACCGCGGACCTGATGGTCTACCTGCGCGGCGGGACTTATCCGTTGACCGAGACTCTCACGTTCACCAATGCTGACTCGGGCCGCGATGGCTTCTATGTCAAATACGTCGCGTATACGGGCGAGCAGCCGCTCGTCACGGGCGGAAAGCGGATCACAGGCTGGAAGGTCTCCGACGCAGCCAAGAACATCTACTCGGCCGATGCTGGCACGACGCCGTTCCGACAGCTTTACGTCAACGGGGTCAAGGCCGTCCGCGCCCGTACTCCCAACCCGGCAGCCGACGGCGGATTCAACTTTGCTCGCACGACGGGTGTGGACGCGAACGCGCACAATATCCAAGTGGACAGCTCAGCCATTTCGAATTGGAAGAACTTCACCAAGGTCGAGATGCGCATGATGATCGGCTGGGCCGAGACAGTTCTGCGCCTCGCCTCGTTCACCACGTCGGGCAACACCGCGTATGTCAAATTCCAGGCGGACGAAGACGCGATCCTATTCCTTCGACCCAATCCCTCGGTGACCCGCGACACGACGACGCGAAACTATTACTTCGAGAACGCTCTCGAGTTCCTCGATTCGCCGGGAGAGTGGTATCTCGACGAAAGCACCAATACTCTGTACTATATGCCCAGGACGGGTGAGGACATGAGTACCGTCGCCGTAGTAGCGCCGATGAACGAGACTGTGGTCAGCGTGAAGGGCACCAGCACTACCGACCAGGCGGCGTACATCTGGTTTCAAGGGCTGACCTTCGCCCATTCGACCTACATGCGTCCGAGCCAGCATGGCTACTTGGACGCGCAGGCCGGGCAATACAACATCACTGTCGATGCGAACAACAACCAAACCGTAGGTCACCCGGGTGCGGGCGTGACGGTGACGAATGCCAACCACATCCACTTCGAGCGCAATATTTTCACACAGATGGCCGCGACCGGCCTCGACTTGGTCTCCGGAACCCACGACAACACGATCGTCGGCAACGTCTTCACCGACATCGGCGGAAGCGGGATTTCAGTCGCCAAGTTCGGGGCGAATGAATCAACGGAATATCACGTTCCGTATAACCCAACCGACACCAACGAGATTTGCACCAACGACATCCTGAAGGATAACTACATCCATCACGTGACGACCGAGATTCAAGGAGCAATCGGCATTGTCGCTGGATACCCACGCGGCCTCCACATCGAGCACAATGAGGTGGCCTACGTGAACTACTCTGGAATCTCCATGGGCTGGGGCTGGAATGCGTCCGCAAATGCGATGAGCAACAACATCATCCAGTACAACGATATCCACGACGTCACGCAGCTCCTGGCGGATGGCTCGTCAATCTATACGCTCGGCAACCAAGGACCGGACTCGCGAGTCGAATACAATTACGTCCATGACTTTGGTCAAAGCAAGTGGGCCGACTTCTGCTGTATCCATGGGCTCTATTTGGACGAAGGCTCAACCGGCTTTTCGATGCAACACAATCTCATGAGCAACAGCCCGACCGACGTCTTTCAGAACCGCACCGGAACCAACACAGTGACGGACAACTCGGACAATCCCAGCGGGGCCGCGAACACGAAGGCAACTGCCGGCATCGAGCCCGAGTACACGGACATCAAGAAACTTGTTGCCCCGGTCCCAACGTTCTGAACTGCAGTGCTGGCCCTGCCGAGAGCGCTCCCTTCTGCCGGTTCTCCCCGAAGTCGAACTCCTCGAAGCGCCCGGCCGCGAAGTCGTCGCGGGCGTCGGCAGGCGCGAGAATCCGGACGACCTCGTAGGCGCAGGTGAGGCCGCGCCAGCGGGCCCGGATGAGCTTGAGCGATGGGTCGTCCAGGACGCGCAGCGGCTCGGAGTGGGGCTTTGGCGACGCTCATCTCGAGGCGCGTGATGGAGGGCGCCGCGTCCGACGGCCCCCTCGCGCGGCCAGCGGAGCCCTGGTCGCCCGGGTGGCGGTGCCGCTGCTCGAGATTTACCGGGACCGCGACGAGCTCTTCGTGGAGAGCGTGGAGGGGCTCCTGCTGCACGAGGGCGCCCGGGCGGCGCCGGCGCCGCATCGCAGCGCATCAACGCATCAACGAGGCCGCGCGGCCCCTTCCCGGGGGCCACGGCGCGCGGCAATGCTCCAATGCTCGCTGAGCCAGGCGCGTTGCCCTCTGTGTCGTTTCAGACGCCGCGCCCACCTGCCAGCGCTTGCGCTGCCCGGGCGAGAGCGTACTCCAGCGCGACAAGCCCTCGACGTCGAGGTTGAGCTGGGCCATGAGCCGTCGCGCCTCCCCGTCGACCCGCTCGGCGAGAGCCAGGATCTCCGGCCCCGACTCCTCGAGCACCTGTTGACAGAGCGCGACCAGGGCCCCCGCGGGCTCGATGTGGATGCGCCCGAGGTCGGGCGCGAGCTCGCTGGCCAGCAGGCGCAGCAACGTGGTCTTGCCTGCGCCGTTCTCGCCGACGAGGCCCGACCAACCGTCGGGGAGCTGGAGATCGACCTGGTCGAGGATGGGAACCGAGTCGCGATAGGCGAAGGAGACCCGCTCCAGGCGGATGAGAGACATGGAGATGCTCCGAGGGACAGGCCGGCGAAGTCCCTGCACGGGCAGCCAAAACCCCGCGCGCTCACGCTTGGGTGTCGCGATGGCGGCTCGCAGCCGCGCGCCCTGCCGTCCCTCTCGCGGCCATCGAAGTTGGAACGGGTCGGCTTATGGCAGGACCGCGCTAATCTTGTCGTAGAACGCCTGTCCCATCACGGCGTAGCCCGCGTCGTTTGGGTGGATTGAGTCGGACATGAGCGACGTGGCGAAATTCGGGTTCTTGGAGAACGCCGTGTAGCTGTCGAAGAAGACGACGTGGTTGCCTTCGGCGGCGCGCGCGTCGACGACGGCGGGTATGGCTGCGTTGTAGGTCAAAGCCGTCTGGTTCAGGGTGGCGTCCGCGAACGGCAAGATGTTGGAGACCACGACGAGAGCCGTCGGAGCGCCCGCGACAATCTCGTCGATGAGCTTGCCCAATCGGCTGGGTGCATTGGGAAGGTCGATGTTTAGGCTGACGTCGTTGGTTCCGATCATCAACAGGACGATGTTCGGGTGGTTTTGGGAGATTACCGAATCGGTAATCTGACCGGCAATGCCGGGATGTTGGCCAACGGTTTCAATCGTGTATCCGGGGTGGCCTTCGTTGCTCTTTGGGAACGGCCTATTCTGAACCGTGTCCGGGCCGTTCGTCTGGGATCCGACGAACGTGATGTTCTTGTTGGCGAGCACGGCCTGCTTGAACAGCTCCACGCGATAGCCGCCGTTCGTGGATGCAAAAGGCGACAAGTAGCCCCAGGTGATCGAGTCGCCGAGCGGCAGAACGACGCACGCAGCTCCCGGAGTGGTAGGGCACGGTTGGAACTCGCGGTCGAAGGTGGCGGTCAGCGACTTGTCCGAGTCCAGGGTGACGGTCACCTTCTCGCTCGTCCCGGTCGCGCCTCCGCTCCAGCCGGTGAACTTGGCGCCGCTCGCGGGAGTGGCGGTGACCTCCACCGCGCTCCCGGCCGGATAGGTGTGGGACCCAGCCGCCGGGCTCGTCGTGCCGCTGCCGCTCACGGCGATGGTCAGGGTGCGGCTCGCGGCGCCGAAGGTGGCGGTCAGCGACTTGTTCGAGTCCAGGGTGACGGTCACCTTCTCGCTCGTCCCGGTCGCGTCCCCGCTCCAGCCGGTGAACTTGGCGCCGCTCGCGGGAGTGGCGGTGACCTCCACCGCGCTTCCGGCCGGATAGGTGCAAGACCCAGCCGCCGGGCTCGTCGTGCCGCTGCCGCTCACGGCGAGGGTCAAGGTGCGGCTCGTGGTGCTGAAGGTCGCCGTGAGCTCCTTGTCCGAGTCCATGGTGATGTCGATGGGGTTGGTGCTCCCGGTCGCCGCGCCCTTCCAGCCGGTGAAGCTCGCTTGCCCCGCCGGAATGGCGGTGACGTGCGCGGTCGTTCCCGCGCAGTAGACGCGGGTCCCCGCGGCCGGAAGGGTCGAGCCCTCCCCTTCGACGTGAATCGTCAGGGCGTACGTCGGCGCGTCGACCTTCGCGAACTCCGCGGTGATCGCCTTGTCGCCGTCCATGACCAACGTGACCGGATTCCCATGGCCCGTCGCCGCCCCGGACCAGCCCTGGAACGCCCAGCCGCACTCCGGCACGGCCTCGATCGCGACGCGCCTGCCCTCGGTGAAGACGTGCGCGCCCGGCTCGGGATTCGTCGTCCCGCCCCCGTTCACCCCGACCTCGAGCGTGACGGAGCCCACAATCGTGCAGGCGCCCAGCGCGAGCAGGACCGCGGTGCACCACGAGAGGACGCGAGCCATGAGACGCTCCAAACCTCTTGGGGAAATGGCCGCTGGCGGGAAGGCGCGCGCAGCCGCGGGTCAGACCGAAGGCACCTCCGAGAAGAGGTGCAACCGGCCGAATTGGGTCATGCGTTCGGCCTGCGCCCCGCTCCGGGCGCTTCACGTGCCGGGTGGCCGACGGTCGGCGCACAGCAGGGGCGAGTTGAGCGAGGTTCGCAGCGGGGTTGCCGCCAATCGACAGGGTCAAACATTCCTTTGCCTCACTTCGGTTCGGGGCCTGTGACACTAAATCGCTTGCCGAACACAAGCGATCCCGGAAACCGAGCAGGCCCTTGCCCTCTGCGAGCTGCTCCGGACGAGGACGGGACGGCGCGATGCAAGCGAGTGCGCGCAAGCGTTGGAAGCGAGCCGTCCCCAGCGAATTCCGCGATTGCGGCCCGCGAATCCACAGGACCAGCCGCCCGAGAATTGGCCGCCCGAGGATTGGCCGCTGCCGGCGGATTCAGGGGAAGGCATCGCCGTCCCATCCGATGAGCGTGTGCGCCCCGCGGCCGATTCGCGCCGGCCTCGAATCGAGCTCGCGGGCGGGCGCTCCTGGCGCCTGGCCCTGACCCGGTCAGCTCGGTCGGTCCTCTGTCCCCTCGAGATCATTCGCAAACCAGGTGTGGACCCACGTGGGCATCACGGCCCGCGGCCACGCCCTTCTCGCGGCCTGGAAGTCGGGCAAGCGAACCGAGATCGCGCTGCAAACAGGGATCCCGTCGATCGGTTCGACTCCCGCGGAGTCATGTGGTAGTTCCCGACTTTCGGCGCAGCTGCTTCCTGCGTCGCCACTCGATACCGCACGACAGCTATTCTCTTCCGCGTCCTGGACCGCCGTGGCAGTCGTCCGCGGATCGCGGAGGTGGTCAGGCCATCGGTCATCACGGTGGTGAGCCAGTACGAGACGCCCACGGGACTCAAAGGGTATGGCTCGCCTTCTGCTTGGGCGGGCGATAGACGTCAAACAAAGCAGAATGAGCGCTGCTCGGGCCACTTCACGAGTTCGGCGACCCACTCCAGCTTCTTGCGGTCGATAGAGGCGGTCGTCGTGGTCAGCCGGCCACGACCCGGTGAATGTGCGGGGCGAAGCGGTCCAGGGATGCGTGCCGGCCGATGGTGGTTCGGGATGCCGCATCAGGGCGGGGGTCTTGTGGAAGGTGAGGCCCTTGCCGCCATTGCAACCGGCGCCGTACAGGGTGGTCTGGATCTCATGGGCCAAGTGCCCGACGGGAAGTGGCACGTCGTATTGTTCCAGAAGTTCCTTCTCGCTGTCGCTGCCGACTCGAGCTTGCTATCTCACGCGAGGAGAAGCGCGGGAAGAAGATAGAAAGAAACGACTCGAAACGCCTACGCTCAAAATGAGAAGGCGGAGCTGCGGATGCCGGGTGCGACGCCAGGGGGTGGAGGGCGCCGGAGCAGGTCGAGGCCCGTGAGGGAAGTTTCCGGGCGAAGCGCCCCCGACGTCGACTTCGGACGTCGACTCCACGGAGCGATTGTCGAGGAGCTCGCGATCGAGACGACCGGCATGGCCCCGGAGACGGTGGCTCGGGGCTTTGGCTCGCGGCGAGGAGCGATGGCCGCGACCGACGGGGCGCGCCCTTCTTCGCCGAAAAGCGACGCGAGCATCGCCGGCGCGCTTGCACGCTCATCTAGAACCTGTATTCTAGAACCCCTCCCGGAGACGGCGACGCCGGAGGCGGGTGGAGGCGCACCGCTGCGGTGACCGGCAGCTGCCCATTGACCCATGGCTCGAGCCGCGGAATTCACCCCTGGCGACTTTCTCGAGAGCGCCGCTGCCCTCGTCGCCGAAGGTGGACCTGGAGCGGCCACCACCTTCGCCATCCTCCGCGGCGTCCGGGCGACGGTCGGCTCGTTCTACCATCGCTTCGCCTCTCGGGACGCGCTGCTGGCTGAGCTCTGGCTCGGTCTGGTGGAGCCTTACCAGCGCGAGTTCCTGGCGCGTCTCGAGGCTGGAGACGTCCTGGAAGCGGCGCTCTTCACGCCCCGGTGGGTGCGCCTGCATCCCCGCGCAGCCCGGATCCTGCTCTTGCATCGCCGTGAGGACTTCGTCGAGAAGGCGTGGCCCGCCTCGTTCGTGACACGCGCCAGGAGGCTGGGAGCGGAGCTGACGAACGGGTTGCGCGAGCTCACCGCGAACGCCTTCGGCGCCGTCTCGGAGGATGCCGTTCGCCGGGTGCAATTCGCGCTGATCGACGTTCCGATGTCGGCGGTGCGACGCCACCTGGCGGCCGGCGAGCCCGTCCCGGCGGTGGTGGACGACCTGGTTCGCGAATGCTGCATCGCCTTGATGCCGCGCCGCGGACGGATCATGAGGAGACAAAGACCGTGAGCAAGCTCCGAGTGCTTCGAGGGTTCAACGCCATCCTCAACGTTCACGAGCGCAGCCTTCCCATTTCCCTCGCGACCGCCGAGCGCCTGCTGGAGTCGCTCTCCAGCCGCTCCGACCTGCTGTGGCCCTGCGAGCGGTGGCCTCCCATGGTCCTGAACGCCGGCCTCGCGCCCGGCTCCTCCGGCGGACACTCGATGATCCGCTACGCGGTCTCCGAGCACTTGCAGGGCCGTCGGGTCGAGTTCGAGTTCGGGAGCATGGAGCACCTGGGCACGTTCCGCGGCCGGCACTACTTCGAGGTCCTGCCGCGGGGCGGACAGGTGATTCTCCGGCACACCATCGACGTCGAGACGGACCTTCGGACCTGGGGGTACTGGAAGGTCTTCGTCGAGCAGATACACGATGCGCTTATCGAGGACGCCTTCGACAAGGCGGAGCGAAGCGCGGGACTGCGCAGTCCGCACCGCTCGCGGTGGTCCGCGCACGTGCGGCTCCTGCGCTGGCTGCGCGCGCGCCAGGCTGCCCGGAGATTGGCGTCGGCCTGAGCTTTGGCGCCCTCTCACACGTGCCGGAAGAAGTCCTGAGAACATCTTTGAGCGTAGGCGTTTCGAACGGCGTTTCCCCCGCCGGCGTCGGAAGGCGGGAGGGGTAGCCGACGCGAGCGTCTTTGCAGGCAAAACCGGCCTGGAGGCTAGAGCATCCCCGGCCCGGCGATCCCCGGCCCGGCGAGCAAGCGTCGCCGAGCTGCCTTCCCGCGCGCCTGCCGCAATGGGGCGCGGCGATCGACATGAAATACGACGACATCCTCGCCGAGGTGCTCGCGATGTGGGCCAAGGGCTACTTGCGCGCGGCGGCGGACAACAGCAGGCGCCTCGCCATCACCGAGAGCGGGAAGCGCGCGCTCGGGACGAGCCCGGCCTGAAGACAGGGCGCCGTCGTCGCAGGGCTTACCAGCGCTTCGCGCCGCGGAGGAGGCGCTCTCGGGCCCTTTTCGGGCCGCCGCCGGGGGCGCGGAAGCGCGCTATTCGCAGCTGACCACCTGCTTGAGGATGCGGTCCGCGACGGCGTTGAGGTGCTCGATCAGGGGCTCCTGAAGCTCCTGGAACTCGGGCATGAGCGTCTGCTGCATGAACTTCTCCGGTACCTCTGGGCTTCCTCTTCCAGGAACCTCGAGAAGCCCTCCAGGCTCCTCCGGTACCGCTCCTGCGCGTTCGGGGAGTCGGAAAACTTGAACCCGTACTCGACCTCCTGGGGAGCCCCGTCGAAGCACTCCAGCACCTTCCTGCCCTTCGGCGCGTCGTACATCATCACCAGCCATCCCCCGGCATTGAGGTCGGCGGTGATGCCCGAAATCGTCCGCTGGACGCCTGTCGTCTGGAACCTCGTCGGCGAGAATCAACCTGAAGCAGGATCGACCTTCGTAGCCATGTCCTCTAGCGTCTGCCTGTCCTTCCCAAAGGCGGGTGCTTCTTCACGCAGGATTGAGTACGTCCCGAGAAGCTCCCTCAGAAGCGACTTTGGAATCTCCTCCGTTCCCTTGCACGCCTGGACGAGCAGGAGTGCCTGCTGGTGAAGGCGAGCGAACGCCGCTGTCAATCTCACGGCGCCTTTGAACTGGGATAAGAAATGCCGTGATTGCTTCCCTCAACGCTTCTCCGACTTTCAACAGTTCGTCTTTCATCTTCAATGCATTTCCACGATGGCTTCGGTTGGAATCGACTGGTAAACGGTTACCTCCTGAGCCCAAATGGAACGATGGTATGGGAGCCCTGCCACTCCGTTGACCCGGGCTCGATGGTCGGCCTCGCCGGCGCGCGGCGGCGGCGCTCCCGGGGCGGGCCGGAGGAGCGCCGGGCGGTGGAAGCCTTCGTCTTCGTCATGGCGGAGAACCTCGCGGTGGTCCAGCGTGCGCGTTCGGGGCGACGCACAGGACTTTCAGTCGCACCGATTCATATCGGATCGGCGCGGGCCGCGCCGGACTCTTTCGAAACGGTCTCTCGAAAAGCGCGGTGATGAATTTCGAAGGAGTCCGTCAGGTCCCGTCGACGTCGGAAATGGCAAGACGGTCTTTTGGGGAGACCCACGTCTAGGGCGCTACAAGACACAAGCTGCTCGACACGTCAGCGCATTGGCCGTAGGGCAGAAGGAGCCCGGGCAGTCATCGTCCGAGGAGCAGAACTTGTTGGGATTGCCGCTGGCGCACTTCGGGAGGCTGCAGGCGGGTGGCTGTTTGAGGGCCGACATACAGCTCTCGATGCCCGCGGCGCAGCAGACCGGCGGCGGACCAGCGCAGCAGCTCGCCCCGGTGGGGCAGCAGATGGGCGTGTCCTGCTGGCCCTGCGAAATCCATGGGTGGCACACGGACTGGCCGCCGGGGCAGGTCAGGGTTTCTGCCACGCAGTTGCCGGGAGAGGCGCAGTGCGTGCCGGCCGCGCAGCAGGCCGTTCCGCACGCCTGCTTCTGCGGGCAGCATTGACCGTTCACGCATGACTGGGTGAATTTGTCGCAGCAGGTCGAGCCACAGACCTCGCTGGTGAGCCCGCCGCAGCAGAGGCTCGTCGAGGCGTCCAGACAGCTCTCTCCAGCGGCGCCATTGCAGCAGGTCGAGCCACAGACCTCGCTGGTGAGCCCGCCGCAGCAGAGGCTCCTCGAGGCGTCCAGACAGCGCTCCCCAGCAGCGCCATTGCAGCAGGCATTGCCACAAGCCAGGCCGGGCGAGTTGGAGGTCTGGCCCTGGGAGCAGCCGCCGCAGTCGAGCGTGCCGCCGCAGCCGTCCTGGATCACGCCGCAGGCGGTGCGGGGCGAGGCGCAGGTGCGCGCGCCGCACAGCTGCGGCGCCTTGGCGGAGAATTCAAAGTTGACGCGCAGCGCGCTCGCGCCCACCAGGTCGCCCTCGGCGACGGTGAACACGTAGTGGCCGAGCAGCGCGCGGCCGCGCCAGGCGGGCAGCTCGTTCACGTTCGCCGACAGCTTGCACTGCGGCGGCACCTGGCCGTTGGTGATGATGTCGGCGTTATTCGTGGCGGAGCCGCGGCACACGTCCATGGTGAGGAGCGGCACCTCTTTCCACTGCGGGCTGGCGAACAGGGTGGCCAGCACGTTGGCGTTGTCGAGCGCCGGCGCCGAGCGCGCGTAGCTGAACGAGAGGTACTGTGCGGTGTCGAGCCCGTTGGGCGCCGCAGAGGTGGGCCCGAGCCAGAGCTGCTCGGACGAATCGCGCATGGCTCGGCCCTGCGTGCGGCCGGCTGCGCCGGTGTCGACGAACACGGCGAAGTCCTCCAGCTCGTGTGCCACCGTGCCGGCATAGAAGGGGCTTCCGCCCTGCGCCTCGGCCAGCGTGACGTCGATGGGCACGTCGTAGACCTTGCCGGCGTACGGATCCACCCGCCCCATCGACGCGTCGATCGGCACCACCATCTGGAAGTGGCCGGCGACGGTGAAGGGGAAGGTCTGTGAGCCGGCCGCCACCACCGCGGCCAGCTTGTCGAGCCGCTTCTGGAAGCAGAAGGTCTGCTGGTCTTCGAAGCGCAGGTCGAGCGAGTCGGCGTCCACGCCGCCGCACGCGTCGAGCAAGTCGTTCAAGTAGTTGCGCTGCGCGCCGTCGAGCGCGACGCCGAAGGTGGCGAAGTCGTGCTCGACGGCGCGCTTGGCGAGGAAAGCCAGCTCGCCGGCGCGCTGCGTCCGCTCGATCGCCTCGCCGTATTCGGCCTTGAGCAGCTCGTCGAGGTAGCCCAGGCCGAAGCGGTTCTCGTAAAACCGCGCCTGGCTCGCCTCCAGCTGCATGACGGTGGCCTTGGCCTCGTCGATGCGCGCCTGCAGCACAAACATCTCCCGGTGCGCCGCCCCAAGCCGGCGCGAGGCCTCGCGCAGCTCCATCAAGAGCGCGGTCTGCTGCTGCTTGAGGCCCGCTATCTGCAGCGCGCGCGACACCTGCGCGTCGCCGCCTTGGGCCACCGCGTCCCAGTCGGACTTGGGCAGCGCGTCCTTGATGGTGCCGCCCAGGTCGTCCTTGAGCCACTTCTTTGCCTCGTCGTTGTCTTTGAAGATCTTGGCCCCGCTGGCGCCGAAGTCGTTGTCGAGCCCGTTGGCGAGCCCGTCGGAGATCGCCACCGCCGCCGGGGCCAGCTCGGGCGCCAGCGCCGTGATGGCGATGGCCGCGCCCTTGGAGACGACGAACTTCGTCAGGTCGTCGAGCGTGAAGCTCTTTTTGGTGATCTGGGTGCTCGAGCGGCACCAGCATCTGCGCCACCTGCGCCAGCTCGCTGTGCAGGTTGGACATATCCGCAATGGCCGCCTGACGCTCCGCCTGCACGTTGGCGAGCGCCTGCGCCAGCGAGCCCATGCGGTTCGGGTTGGTGTCGTAGGTAGCGCGCAGCGCCTGGATCTCGTTGTCCACCGACGAGGACCAGGTGCTCACAACGTCCTGATCGAGGTACTGCAGCCGCAGCCCCAGCGTCCAGTTGTCGATCGCGTCGCGCGCGCTCTTCAGCTCGTCCGTGGCCATGCCGATCAGCGCGGCGGCCTTGAGCGAGGCGGGCGGCGCGTATCGCGGCGAGTAGCCGTAGTAGTTTTCGCCGCGGTCGAGGTAGTGCGCGCGCTGCTCGAGCTCGATCCGCAGCCCGCAGACCTCCTTCACGTCCGGCGCGTAGGAGCCGTCGGGCTTGCACTCGATCGGCTGGCCGTTGCCGGCGTCGGTGGCACGCTGGTTGGCATCGAGGAGGAAGCGCGCCTCGGCGTAGCGCAGGCGGGCCGCGTCGAGCTCACCCTGGCGGAAGCGCTTGTGCGCGACGGCCAGGCGGCGGCGCAGCTCGAGCGGGTGGAGCTGGCGCATGGCGATCGCCCAGCCGATGCGCGGCATGGTGACCGATGTCGGGAAGGACGGAGTGTAGGCGCCGCTCGGGGCGCTCTCGCCGTCGCGGCCGAGGTTGTTGGCGCGACAGGAGGTGGCGCCGTGCGGGACCGAGCCGTCGTAGTCGGAGCCGTACGGGTAGCCGGGCTCGAGGCAGAAGGCCAGGTCGGCGCCGCCGCCCTTGCCCGGCGCGCCCGGGCTGCCGCCAAGGTGGTTGTAGTAGTCGGTGCGCGCGCTCGAGTCCTTGCAGCAGCCGAGCGCCGACGGGTTGGTATAGGTGTCCTGGCTACAGACGGTGACGTTGACGTCGCTCTTGCAGCTGGCGTCGCAGGAGAAGCAGTCGCGGTTGAAGGCCGATTGCACGTCGAAGCGCGTGCGCTCTCCGGCGTGCGCGCCGTCGTCGAGGAGCGCCGACGACCAGGGCCCGCACTCGGGCATCTGCGTCACGCGGCTCACCAGGATCATACCGCCCAAGCCGAGCGGGCCCGCCGGCCCCGCGTACTGCGGATCGCCGCCGGCGGCCGGATCGGGGATGAGCGGGTCGGAGTCGACCGGCGTCTGGCAGATCTTGTCGCAGCCGGACGGCGTGCCCCAGCCGTCACGCGCGAGCCACGTATCGTGCGGGTCGCAGATGAAGTGGAAGGGCATCTGGATGTCCGGGTACATGGTCGACCAGAGTCCGTTGGCGCAGATGGCGCCGACGTGCGCACCGGGGGCGCCGCTCGAGCCGTTCTGGCCCTTCGACTGGATCCATAGGGCGTTGGCTCGGTAGGCGAACAGGAAGAAGCTGCCGCCGTAGAGGCCGGCCAGCCCGCGGTGCGCGTCGGGCGCGCCGGAGGCGACCTGCTGCTTGGCGCGATCGAGCTGCCACAGCTCGTCGTCGTCCTGGTGGCGTGCAGCGGGCGGCGGGGCGGTGGTGACGGGCGAGAGATCGAGTGAGGCCATCGGGCCGGAGAAGTAGGTCTCGGCGAACACCGCCAGCGAGAGGCCGTCGGTGGCGTTTAGGCCGTCGAGGATCACGTTGCGCGCAGCCAGCAGGATCGCGCCCACGTGCTGGTTCTGCGGGTGCGCACGGCGGATGGAGACGCAGCGGGTCTGGTTCTCCGCGCAGAAGGACTCTACCTCATTCCAGGAGTAACCCGGCAGGAACCCCGACTTCCAGAACGGCCCCACGTCGACGGGGTTGTCGCCGGCGTCGGGCAGGATGGCGTAGTTGCCGACGATGTGCACCGGCGCGTCGGAGTAGACGTGCACGATGCGCGCGCGCCCGGTGGCGCCGGCGACGCGGTGGGTGGGCGTATTCTGCGCAACGTAGTCGAGGAACAAATCAAGCGTGCGGGCGCTCTGGGGATCGGCGTACGAGCCCGGCAGCGTGACCAGCGCCTCGTGCAGCATGGCCGCGAGCTGCGCGAACGGCACTTGCCGATCGGAGGATCGGAAGGGGAACCCGCTCACCGCGTCGAAGCTGAGCGACGCGTCGAAGTCGGTCAAGTCGGCGGACGAGTTCCTGCCGATCGGCTCCCGCTCGGGCTGTGAGGTGCAGGCGAGGGCGAATGCGGCGGCAACGGCGACGCTGCGGCGGCCGGCTGATTTCATAGGTCCTCCGTGCGGCCGACGATCGATCGGGAAGATCCACCCGGGACTGCTTTTGCCAAGCGTCGTCTCTGCTCCGCCGCAACCGAAGTGCTCGACACGGCGCCGCGCGGGGCGGAGCCGCGGTCGAGGGTTGAGAATCGAGAAAGGTCGAGCAACGTCTTTCCGGGAAAAGGAAGACTCCTTTGCTATTAGTAATGCTACCTATGCCTCACTATTCCGGACGGGCTTGACTCATCGGCCCGAACGCGGAGTGCGCGGCCGTCGGGCCCTCGTGCACGCATCGTGCCCTCTTGCGAGAGAGACTTCGCACCAGCGGCACGGTGGTCTCCTTCGCAGCGGGAATCGTTGTCACGCTAGGCTCGAAAGTGTTCGGCGCGGCCGTCCTGCCCGCTGGGCGCCCAGCGGGCGCCCACTGGGCAGTGCGCCGACCTAAATGAGGAGCCGGGCGAGCCCCTCGACTGCGCGCCTTCGCTGGGGTGAAAGCGGATGAATGATTCAGGCTGGAGCCTGCACAAACCCGGATCGGGTGTTTCAAACCGCAACCCTGCGCGAAAGCCGACCTGGCGAGGGCCAGGGTCGGAACCAACCGGTGGGTGAGCGAGAACAATCACCCGATAGAGGCATAGAGGCCCTCCCGCGCGCCCGCGCTCAGGCTAAATGCCGGCCAGGATCACTGGATCTCGCTCGGTGCGAGCCTTGCGTTGAATTGAAGGATGGCGAGAGAGACTCAGGCTCCCTGGGCTGACTCGCGCGGCGCGGCGGAGGACCCGGCCCATGAGGCGGTTCAGGATTCGCACGCAGATGTTGGTTCCAGCGCTTGTCTCCCTCTCCGTGGCGGGCGTCATCGGATTCATGGCGATCAGCCGAGCGTTCGATCGCCTGGCCGAGAGCCAGCGCGCGACGGTCGCCGAGATCAATCAGATTTCCCTCGGCGCAGTGACGAACAGCAAGGTCAAGGAGGTCTACAACAGCATCGAGCAGATGAGCCGCAAGGCGCTCGAGGAGGTCGCGCTCTTCTCCCGAAAGCCGGAGGTTCAGGAAGCGTACGCCCTGGCGCTTTCGCCAGGGAGCTGGATTGGCCGTCTCTCTTGAGGCGAACGTTCGCGACGGAGATCTTCAACTGTGACTGCGGCGGGCGCCGCCGAGTGGTGGCGACCGTGAGCGACCGAGCCCAAGCGGTCGAGATTCTCGAAAAGCTGGGCCTGCCCACGCAGGCGCCGACGATCGCGCGCGCTCGCGGGCCGCCGCGCCAGGAAGATCTGTTCGACCGGCCATCCGGCGACTTCGCCGCCGACCCGATCTACTAAGGACGGCTGAACACCTATCCCAAGACGGCGAAGGCAGATCGGCGACGCTCGCTCGCCGGGTCGGGGATGGGCTAGCCTCAGCTCGGTTTTGCCTGCAAAGACGCTCGCGTAGGCTCTGCCCCGTAGCACCGTTCGGCGGTCTCCCACCCCTCCCGCTCTGCGACGCCGACGGGGGAAATGCAGTTCGAATCGCCTACGCTCAGAAAGGTCCCTGCGATGCAGGCTCCGGGCTCGGCGAGCCGATCGTCGGTGAGGGTCTCGAGCATGGGCACGAGGAGTTTACGCGAATTCGCGCGGACGCGCGCGCCTCATTCACGCTCGCATCTTCACGAGGCCAGCCATCGCACGGCGGGCGCTGCGGCCGTGGCGGGCGCGGCCTCGACCCGGCGCACGCACTCGGCGCGCGCCGCCGCCGAGAGGGGCAGGAGGACCGACGAGTCTCCGTCGCCCAAGCGCGCGGCGGTCGCGACATCGACGGCGGCCAGACCAGAGAAGTCGCGCGGCTGGCGAGCCGCGCGCCGGCGCACAGCAGCGCCGCCGCGCGAAGCGCCATTCACCGCCGTCGGCTCGCCTTTTGGTCACACTCGGTCGGTCTCGCGCTCGCCCCGGACGTCGGCGGGCGAGCGGAGGGCTAGCGGGGCGTGCCGAAGACGAGGCCGATGCGGCTGTCGGATCCGGTCTTGCCGGTGGAATCGGTGGCGGTGAGCCGGATGGTGAAGTGCCCGACGGCCGGGGACACATGCGATGTCAGGACCGCGCTCACGGAGTTTCCGAAGGCCACGCCGCCAGGGACGTCCCAAGTGCACTCGCTGGATTCCAAAGTCCACTTCAGCGAGCGTCCGGACAGCGTGCCGTCCTCGGCGTCATGGCCGGTGCCGGTGAGAGTTATCACGGAAGAGTTCGCGGAGCCGTTGTAGTCCATGGCGGTGATGAATGCGGTCGGGGGAAGGCCGCCCGGCGGCGGCGCGGCGACCCGGACCGACACATGAGCGCTCGCGCTCGCTCCGTCGACGTCGGTCCCTCGCGCCGTGAGGGTGTGGCTGCCCTGGCTCAGGGCGTGCGCCAGCGGGTTTCCGGCGCCGAGCACGCCGTCGAGGCTCGAGGACCATACGAGGTTTCCGGCCGGAATCGGGGCCGCGGTCTCGCGGTCGTAGGTGGCGGCTTGGAACGAAAGCGTCTGCCCCGCGAGGAAGGTGCTGCCGTCCTTGGGAGAAACAATGGAGACGACCGGCGGGGAATTCTCCAAGGTGAATGTCACGGTTTGCGAGGCCTGCAGCCCGTTGCTGTCCTTGGCGGTGGCGGTGATGAGATAGGTGCCGACGGGCAGGTCGTCGCGCGTGAAGCGGGTGCCCGTGCCCAGGAATGGGACCCTGTCGCTGGTCCAGGTTACCTGGGGAGTGCCGTCCTCGGCGTCGGTGGCGTCGCAGCTGAATTGCACCTCCTTGCCCACCAAGCCGACGCGCTCGGCGCGGACGTTGGAGATCTCCGGCGGCGTGTTGCGGAGCAACAGGTCGGTCTTCATGACCACGACCTGGTAGGGGTTCCAGGTCGAGAGCAGGTAGTAGAGGCGCGCGCCGGCGTCGTCGGCGCCATTGAATCCGACCTGGGAGTACCGCGAGAGCAGGAAGGGGGCGTAGGCGTCCCCCCAGTCGTCGTCGTTGTCGCCGCCGACGTCGTCGCATACGGGCGAGTCGCGGCGGTGCATGAAGTGGCAAGTCCCGTGGTCGCTCTCTTTCGAGAAGATGGTCGCGGGGTCGGACCAGGGGCCCCAGGGCGCCTTGGCGACTCGGAGCCGCACGCCCTGCTCTAGGTCGCTGCCCATCGCGTCGCCGCAGCCGTAAAGCATCACCCATTTCTTGAGCGCCGAGTTCCAACCGACGGAGAACTCCCCGACGCAGCCGCCCTCCGGAGAAGGCTTACCGGCGCTCCACCAGAGACACTCGGGCGGGCCGTGGAGCCGATTGGTCGCGGCATCGAACACGGGTGCCGCGCTGTGCGGGTCCTGGCCCCAGTAGGGCATCGACCCGGAGCTGCCTTGGAAATACTGCCAATTGCGGACGTCGTCGACCTGGCTCGCGGGCGCGGAGGCGAGATAAGGCGTGCTCATCCGGTAGCACGGGACGCCGAACACCAGAATGCCCAGCCGCTGATCCGGTGGCAGGTCCGGGATTTGATCCGTGTTGACGCTGGCCGTGTAGACGAGCGGGCTCGGGATCTTCCCGAGCTGCAGGAACGACCTTCCGTTGTCCGTCGACCGGGCGAGGACCGCGCGGCCGTTGTAGGTCGCCGCCGGATCCCGCGGGTGCGGGCCGTCGACTTCCTCGGGGTAGGAGTCGTGGTACGTCCAAAAGATCCCATAGAGGCCTTCGTCGGTGTAGAAGCCGCTCGAAGGGACGTTGAAGAGGCCTTGGTCGATGGGCGGGGAGACGGTCGGTGGGATGGTCGCGGGCTGGGAGGTCGAGTTCACCTGAAGGTGGATGCACTGGTCCGGCGTGGGCGCGAAGGTGTCGGTCGTCCAGCCGAACGCGTCGTCCGGGGGCACCTCGGGATAGGGCTCGTGATCGGACGTGGGCCGGGCGTCGCCGAAGAGGAAGGAGAGCTGCCTGCCGCCTTCGACCGGGAAGCCGAGATCGACCGCCCCCAGTCCAAACCGGCTGTTCGAGAGGTTGGTCGTCGCCGCGTGCCTTTCGCGGTCGTAGTCTCCGGTGAGTTGGCAGACCTTCTCGCTACGACCGCGAAAGGTGATGGTCTGCCCGTGCTGCCAACCGGTATTGCTGCCCGAGTTGAAGCGCCAGTAGTGAAGCAGGTCCTGATCGACCGCTCCGCCCCCGGCCACGATGGCGCCGGCCTGCAGGGGCGCGCGCCCGCCGGCGACGACGACCTCGAAATTCCCGGGAGTGCGATTGCCTGCCCCGAAAGTGCTTTGAATGATGGAGCCCGGTCCCGTGACGCCCGTCGCGACGACCTCGCTCAACCGCCAGTCGAGATCGACGTTCGAGTTGTCGTGCACGTAGTGGACGAGGTCCGAGCCCTTCGGCACGACGACCTCGAAGTTCCCGTGGCCACCGGCCTTGAAGGTCGTGCTCTGAATGATGGAGCCTGGTCCGGTGACGCCCGTCGCGACGGTCTTGCCGGGCCGCCAGTCGGAGTCCATATTTGAGGAGTCATGCCAATAGTGAACGAGGTCCGAGCCCTTGGGCACCACGACCTCGAAATTGCCGTGCCTGCCGGACATGAAGTCGCTCTGAATGAGCGCGCCGGGGCCGGTCACGCCGGTGGTGACGATCCGTGCGCGCGTCCACGGCATCGCAGGGTCGGAGTTGTCGCGGCGGTAGTGGACGAGGTTGGACCCCTCCTGCGCCACGACCTCGAAGTCCGCGTGTTCTCCTTCTCCGCGCCTGAAATCGCTCTGGATGAGGGAGCCTGGACCGGTCGCGGCCGACGTGATGAGCCCCCCCGCCTTCCACGGCGACGCCGGGTTCGCGGCGTCGTGCCAGTAGAGGACGAGGTTGGACCCCTCCTGGACTACGACCTCGAGGTTGCCGTAGTCGCTCTGGATCAGGCACCCAGGGCCGATCGCGGTCGCCTGAGAAGTGATGACCTGCTCGCGGTGCCATGCGTAGTCGACATTCGAATTGTCGTGCCAGTAATGCACCACGCTATGCCCCTGAAGAACGACGACCTCGAAGTTCCTGAGGTTCCCCCTGCGGTACTCCACGTTGCTCTGAATGATGCACGCTGCGCCGGTCGCCAGCGGCTCGACGACGGTCAGTGGGGGCCTGGGAGCCGTCAGGCTCTCCTGGACGACGCCCGTCCCCGGCGCTGAAGTTCCCGTATCGGAGCAGCCTCCGAGCCCAAGGGCGGCGGCGGCCGCAGCCAAGAGTGCTTTGGTTCGTGAGTCGAATGTCATGTTCTTTCTCCATCTCCAGCGGCGCGGTGCAGCCACCGCCAAACGGGCGCGTTCGTCTATTCGAATGCCGTCCAGAATCGAATCAGCACCTCGAGAAGGAGCTGATCCTCACCTTTCGCCTCGGTCGGTTTTCGCTCCTCGATGGCGGTCGTCGTCGAGCGGCCCGCACGCGGGGCTCGTCGGCGTCGCCCTGGCCGCCGAGCTCTCAGGGGGCGGCGCGGAAATCCTCGCCGCGGGTGGGCATAGGATTGAATAGGGGGTGAAGGCATCCAGCAGCCCCTCCACTCCCTGCGCAACTCGCTGACAAAATGTCAACCCTATGCCAATCTCGCTCGCGCCCGTTCCCCGGCGAGGGGTTCGTCGTTCCGCGTCCTTCGACCAAAATGTCCAGCTGCGCGAACGCGCCTTCACGGAGCGCGTCGGACCACGTGGCTGTGCGCGCAGGTCACGCGGCCAACTGCGGCTCAAGAGTGGGGCGTCGATGGCGGACGAGCCGACGGGGCGCGAGGGGACGCTGGGCGCCCGCGGGCGCCCGACGGGCGCCCAGCGCCGACCGCAGGGCGGCGCAGCTCGCCGAGGTGAATCTCCCGAGTGAAAAACCTCACGGCGGTGCGGAGCGAGTCCGCCGCCTCGTGTGGCACCGCCTTGGCAAAGGGGTCGGTCATCGCTCCATCGACCGAGGACTGCGAGGATCCCTATGTCGAGACGTGCAATGAATCACCCGTTGGCTCTGTGTATCGCATCGTGGCAGCTGATCGCGGGAGGAGTCCTGGCCGGCTGTGGCGCCCCTCCAGAGCCCGCGCCCGAAGGGCAGGGCTCGTCGGATTTGCTCGGCGCGGTTTCCTACGGCAGCGACTGCAACACCACCGACAAGCAGTTCCTCGCCAACGCCATGCACTATGGCCGCACCGTCGCCGTCAGCAACGCCTTCGCGCAGTGCATGAGCAAATCGGTGAACCAGCAGTCGGGCTCCATCGGAGCCTACAAGAAGTGCAACGGCGACCCGTTCTACAGCGACACGGCCGCTACCCAGCTCTCGAAGGTCCTGGACGCGACCCGCTCCACGGTGGACGTCTCCATCAACTGCACCGGAGGCACCGGGAATGCTTCCACCTCCATTGACACCTACGGACACGTGACGCCCGAGGGGCTCTCTTTCTCGGCCTGGCTCCGGGCGGTCGACACCACCCTCGCCTGGCCGGTCTGCAACGGCTCGAATGGCCCCAACTGCCGCTACGCCGCCGAGCCGTGGCCCTGGTCGCAGGCGGCGGGGATCATCTGGCACGAGGCCATGCATCAGCAGGGCTACACGCACGGCGCGAATGATCAAGCGAGCGCCAAGGTCGCCTGCGGCTACTCCAGCTCCACCGATGCCCAGTGGAACTTCCAGGTCAACACGATGCCGTACATCGTGGAGAACTGCATCTCCGAGGTCATCTCTCGCTCCGGGCGCATCTGCGGCGCTCCGCTGGAGAGCGGCGCGGGTCTCAAGTTGATCACCGACTTCGACGGAACCACCTGCTCCGTCGCGCAGGACCCGCAGGAGCCGACCGTCTCCTGGAGCCGCGTCGGGACGCCCGGCTCGGCCGCCCAGATCGCCGCCTGCTCGGAGTCGCTCGACGGCCGCGTCTACGCGCTCAACTACGATCACACGCTTTGGGTCAGCCACTCCAGCGGCGCCGACGGCTCCTGGCAGTACGTGCAGACCCCGGGCGCGGCGCAGCAGATCTTCTGCGCCAAGCACACCCTCTATGCCTTCAACAACGACCGCACGCTTTGGCGTAACGACGGGAGCGACGCCGCGGTGAGCTGGACCTACGTGGGCAGGCCCGGGGGCGCGAAGCGGATCGCCGCCGCGACCCAGCAGGATATCTACATTCCCATCGTCGGCTACCCGAACTGGTACGCCTTCCCCGCGCTGTACGCGCTCAACGACGACAATACCTTGTGGAAGTCGACCTCAGGCGCCGACGGCACCTGGACCTACCTAGGCCAGACGCTTGGGGTGCTCGATCGAATCGCAGTGGGAGGCGCCATCGGCGAGGCCCGCCCGTTCGGTCTCGCGATCGACTACAGCGTCTGGCTGAACGCGGGCGACGGCTGCTCCGCCTATTGGTACAAGGTCGGCAACCTCCCCTATGCAGCGGAGATCGCCGCCTCCAGCGCTACGACGCTCTACGCCCTGGGGCATGACCACTCGCTCTGGAAGGGCACGGTGCGCGGCGCGGACTGGTTGACGACGTACGCGCTGGGCAAATCCCGCCACTGCGACGGCACGAAGCTGGTCCCCAACAACTGAGCCGCTGGTGGCGTCCGCGGTTCGGAGCGAAGAGGGGCGAGCGGCGCTCGAGCTTGCCCCCGCCGCGGCGGTGAGAATGCCCCCGGGGCTCGAGGGCTGAAGCCCGCGTAGCCAGGGGGTCTCGCGAGCGAAGGCAGTTGCCTGGAGGGACGGCTCTGACTGGCGGGTTGCCCGGTGCTGCGCTGGGGCAGGAATCGGGGCAAAGAACGGGGCCCCGGCGCTGGGGCGATTTGGCTGAAGGCCCCCACGTCTTCCCTGTCCCTGATTCCGAGGGGATCAAAACGCCGGCCGCCGAAGGCGGTGCGGACGCCTCCGGCGGTGTGCTTTGGGTCGATGTGGGGGTCCCAGGGCTTGTCGGGATTCGTCGGGTCGCGGGATGCTCGCCAGCAGTGCCCGCTCTGGCTGTCCCCGAAGAGCCCCAGGCAGAATGCGTCAGAAGGGGATGTAGCGCCGGCGGCGCTCACGCGCCAGGGCCGCGCGGTAGCTGCGGATCAGGTTTCGGAGGTCCCAGGCCCGATTGATGATGGCGCCGGCCGAGGACGTCGGCAGGAACTCGCCTCCAGCGAGGCCGATATCGGGGTGCCGGGTGAGGAGCGCACCGATGGCCTGCTTGAGAGCCTCGTCGAGGACTGTGAGCACCGCGAGCTCTGGATTCGAAGCAAGCTGGGAGACGACGCGGTGGGGCGAGAAGCTCATGACCGCCTTCTCGGCTCGGAGTCTGCGCCGCGCGTGCGCCTGCGCTGCCTTGACGGAGGCTGCGGCTCCGGCGGCTCCGTACGCTGGGCGCGAAAGCTCGGCGCGTCGCTGGGGAAGACGATGATGTGCGCGCCCTCGAGGAGCCGGTCGAGCGCGGGCGTCACCTGCGACGGCGAGCCCAACGCCTCAGGCCACTGGTCGAAGCCGAGATTGGTGGTCAAGATGATCGCTCCGCGGCGGTGACGGCGAGCGACCAGCTCGAAGAAGACCCCAGCGAAATCGTGCTCGCGCTTTCGCGGGCTGTTTCCGAGCTCGTCGACGATGATGACGTCGGGCTTGCATAGCTGCTCGAGCACCTGCTCGAGCGTGTCATCGGCCAGCGAGGCATAGAGGCGGGTGAGCAATGTGTAGGCCCGGAAGAAGCGGACGTGGTAACCCGCCTCGCAGGCCTTGACCCCCAGGGCAATGGCCAGGTGCGTCTTGCCGACGCCGCTGGGGCCGATCCGCAGGACCGGCTGCTTCTTGTCGACGAAGGCGAGCTCGGCGAGGCCCTGCACCTGGCCGCGGTTGAGACACGGCTGCTTTTTGAAATCGTAGGCCTCGAGGCGGCAGACCCCGGTATGCCGCCGGCCTCTTCGAAGGCCATCACGTGGCAGTGGCTGACGCTCCGGGCGTCGGCGTGCAGCAGGAAATGGATGAACTGCCAGCGGCTGAATCCGAAGATCATCGAGAAACAGACGACCTTGGTAGGCGTCAGGCCCAACATGACCGTGTAGAACGACAGGTCCACTTGGGCCTGCTCGCCGGGCGCGGTCTCGAATCGCTCGTGCGCCCGCCGCATCGACTTGGGGCGGAAGGTGCGGATGTATTCCTTGAGGATGGTATAGGCGCCCTGGTAGTCGATGGCGCGAATCTCCTCGAGGACGCGCTCGGCGGTGAGCTCGTCCTCGAGCACCAGCTTGCGAATGAGCGGGCGAAAAGGGTCCAAGAGCGAGCCTTTGCCTTTCTTCTTCCGAGCCTTGGGTTTAAGCAGGCGCCGAATTGATTTCGGGTCGCAGCCGAGCTCCTTGGCGATGGAGCGATTGCTCCTCCCCTGGGATTTCAGCCGCAGGATGAGCCGCGCACTGCGACTGCGTCGCTCCCGCTTGCGCTGCCGTCTCTCGCGAGCGGCCCAAGCGATGTCGCGAGCCGACAGACCGTCTCGCTCGCCTCGTGGAGCGTCCTGGCCAAGAGTGCCCGATCCTCCAGTGCCGGCGGCAGGAGCCTGGGGATCCTCGTCCCGACTCCGGAGAGCACCCCCAAGAGCCGAAAGAGCTGCTGGCCCTGCGGCGTCAGCCTCGGGTCCGGCGGCGCGACGCTCGGGTGCGCCTTCTCGATCGCCGCGCGAGGCTCTGCCAGGAGGTACTTCTGCGCCTCGGGCTCCCGCGCCTTCAGCCAAAGGCTCACCAGGAGCTCGGTGTCTCGAGGCCCCAGGCTCGCCGCCTGCGACGCGGCGGCGATTTGCACCTGGTTGCCCCGGGGCAACGCCAGCAGACGCCGCGCCACCCCGGTGCCAAGAGCCCCAGCTTCATCTGATCCACGAGCTCCGGGTGCAGGCGCTCCACCAGGCCGATCCGCCGCGATACCCAGGTCTTGTGCCGCTGCACCAACTCGGCGATCTGCGTCTGCGTCAGCCCTGCCTGCACCAGCTCCCGCAGGATCAGCGCCTCGTCCAGCTCGGACATCGACTGCGGGCCGCGATTGAGCGCCAGCATCGTCGCCCACTGCACGGCCTCGTCCATCTGCGCCGTGCTCACCGCAAGCTCCTGCCACCCCATGCGCTTCGCTGCGTCGAGGCGCTTGAACCCGTCGAGGACCTCCAGCACCCCGCTCTTCTCCACCGCCACCAGCGGCGCCAGCTGCCCGTGCGCCGACAGGCTGCTCACCATCCGGTCGATCAGCGTCGGCCGCCGGCAGCGCACCCGCGACCACACGCCCCCGCGAGGGCTGGGCTCCGTCGCTTCGGGTCCGGAATCATCGGGGCGCTGCGTGGATTGGCACTATGTCGAACACGGCCCTGTGATTCGGCTCGGAGGGCTTCGGGCGGCAACCCGGGCCCTCTTCTATTTTCCAGCCCTGCAGACTCTCAACTCTCCGCGCTGGCCTTCCGCAACCGCTGCAGATTCACCCGTCGTCGATCACCATCCAGGGTCAGGTGCTCGCTCACACATCTCCCAGCGGTGCGGGCGGGGGCAAATCGACCGCCGCAGCGGGGGCATGCTGGGGCGCCACGCACGGCCACACACCGATCGAGTCCCGTCCGTAGTCCCAGTGGCGCTCAGGATGAATTTTGGGTTCCTGGGATAGCCGGCTCCGCCAGGGCTGTCGGTGTCGTTCGATAGGCTCCCCCAGTCGGCAACCGCAGGAGGGAACTCGGGTGGGGGCTCGAGGGGGTGCACAGGTCTACGAGCGCGAGGACGGCGCGGCCTTGCGGCCGTTGCCCCCCGGCCCCAAGGGCTGGTGCCGCACCTCAGGGCGGGCATGGCCCAAGGCCGTTTCCATCCGATGACTGCGCAGGGCTCTCAAATCCCCGCGCGCTCACGGTGCCGGCTCGCAACGGTGCGCCGCAACCGCGCCGGCCGCAGCCCCGCGCTCACGCTGAACCGGCTCCTGACCCGATGCCTGAGCACCTCTCGGCTCTGCCCCGTAGGACCGTTCGGCGGTCTCCCACCCCTCCCGCTCTCCGAAGCCGACGGGGGAAATGCAGTTCGAATCGCCTACGCTCGAGCGCGAGGGCGTTGGGGTTGCCGCCCCAGCCAAAGAACGCCTGCGGCTGCCCCGAGAGCAGCAGGGTCGCCGTCGCAAGCCCAACGGCGTGGCGCAGCCCGAAGGCATGGCGAAGGACCAGTGCCATCCCGAAGCCGAAGAGGAGGTAGCTCACCGCTGCCACGAACAACCCTGCGCGCGCGAGGCCGAGCGCGAGGCTCGCCACCGCCACGAGGCCGGAGAAGCCGCGCTTAATAGACCGCCTCGAAGCTTCCCCACGCCGGGGAGAGAATCGATTCCCCGCGGATCATCGGACGGGCGAGCGCCACGTGCATCGCCATGTCCGCCCCCGGAGGCACCGCCATCGTGAGCACGGGGATGAAGAACGTCACCAGAGCGAGGGCTACCCAGGCGCTCTTGGGCTCCGCGGCCGCGCCCCCCCCGGCGCCAGGTCGCGAGAAGGCCAGCCGCGGCTCCCAGTGCGAGGGCCCGAGATCGCAGGGGCAGCGGCGCGTGGAAACGCCGAGGCCACAGCGGCGGCCGCCGCCCCGCACGCCGCTGCGACGCCGAGGCGATCCAGGGCCGGCAAACCGCTGCGATCGACAGGGTCAAACATTCCTTTGTCTCACTTCGGTTCGGGGCCTGTGACACTAGATCAGACAGCGGGCCGCATCGGGCCGGCACGGCGGGAGCGCATCCGAGCCCACATCCGAGCGCCCAGGAGCACCAGCGCCATCACGGCCACCGCTCCGACGAGGGCTCGGTGGTGCGAAGCCGCCTCCCGCGCTCGGGCTCCCTCGCCGATCCACGCCAAATACGGACGCACCAGGACAGCCTCCGCGGCGCTCGCGCAGATCGCCCCCGATCCGCCATGAAGGATCGCCGCAACGCGCAGGACGCCGTCACGTTCGACGAGAACGGCGCCCCCCGAGTCACCACGACACGCCGTTCGTTGGCTCGTGCCCACGTAGATACCTTCGGCCCTTGCCCCGGTCACCGACGTGTCGACGACACGCAACGCGCCTTCTCCCTTGGCGAACGGTTGCGTGAGCCCGCGGCCGGCGAGCACGACCGGATTCCCTTGTGCGGGAGAGGGACCGCCGTCCACCGGGATGGGTGCGACCGGTGACGGCTTTGCGAGCCGGCAAACTCCGATGTCGTTCGCCCACTCGAGCGGCTGGTATCCCGGATACGCGCGACATCCGGCCAGCGGAACGCTGTGCCCTCCGATGACCACGTGATCGACGGGCACCGGCACGCAGTGTGCGCTCGTCAAAACGAGATCGGCCTCGACGACAACGCCGGTGCAGTCCCCGAGACGGACGACCGCGTCGAACGCCGACGAAGTCGCGAGGTGGCCGCCGATCATAGACCAACCCATCCTTCGGGTGCGGTCCAGCACCGCCGCGACTCTCGGCGGTGCTGGACCCGGTTCGTTCACTTCGGCTGGCTCGCGTATTGGATCCTGTGCAAGATCGCCGCGTTCTCGGTGCATGGATCGCTCGGTGGGAAGACGTCGTCGCTGTAGCACGAGGACTCGTCGCTCCATAGGACGCTGGCCCCTGGCGCGATGCCGATATTGTGCGCCTGAACGGCATCCGCCTCGTCTTCGGCGCCGCTGCCGCAGCCGTCCACGAGCCGGAGATCGTTGTCCACGATGATCCCGCCGGTCTGCTGGGGATCATTCCTGCAATAGACCGTGAACTGAACCTCAGAGCTCTCGCTCCCAGCGGAAACGCACGAGGAGAAGTAGGCCCTCCCGCCATTGGCCGGGTCGCAAGTCATGTCGATGGTGGGGTGGGTCTGGTTCCGATCGCTGCTCCCCAGACCACCGTCGTCATATGCCTGAAGGGTCACCCCGTCGGAGCCGACGCTCGTGATGTGGACCACGTTCGGCTTGGCGGTGCATACCTTCTTCCCCTGCCCATTATCCAGGCAGGTCTGGTTGTTGTCGCAGTCTGCTTCCCCGTCGCAGAATTGCGCGCACGGACCGGGGACGCTCCCTGTGCTCGCGTCGCACGTCGCACCCAGGCAGAGGGTGAGCTTCACCTTGTCCTCCTGCCCTTGAGTCACCACGGTCGCCTTGCTCGCGTGCCAGAAGCTGCACGACGGGGCCGGAGGCATCTGGTTCACCTTGCAGACGCACGCGGTTTTCCAGACCTGGGTGTCGCCGTTCGAGTCGCTCACCCCAGCCCACGAGCAGAGCTGACTCGGCGTGATGTCGCAAGCCCCCGACGGATTCTGTGCATGGCTGCGGGTCCTCGTCGTACTCCGAGTAGCCACCGGGGCACGGCGCGTCTGGCTGAACCTGGCAGTAGATGCCCTTGGGACACGACGGGAGCGCAATGATCTTGTCGTTGCTGTCGAGCACCGGAGGCGGAGGAATGGGGAGCACCCCTCCGGTCGCCTGGTCGTAATACTGCGCACCGACGTTGTAGGCACCCTGGGGGAGGTTCGGGATCGACAGGTTCCCATCGGACGCGGTCGTCCCCACGAGCTCATTGTCGTTCAGAACAATCGTGGCGCCGGGAAGAGGGTTACCCTTGTCGTCAACCACCGAGACGGTCATCGACCCGTCATTCCCGGCGGCGGCCCATCGATAGCGGTGACGGAACGAGACTTCAAGATACACAAGCGGTTCGTCGTAGCCGTAGGTGCCCCCTAAATCCCAGTGGGCTATGTCGTCCGGGCTGACGGCGATCCCCTCCCCGGGATTCTCCCAGCTGACGGGAAGATCGATGAGAGGAAGGTTGATGCATACGTCGGCAGCAAAGCAGTTGGCGACCTGGGTGCTGATATTGCCCGCCAAGGTCTCGACAAATCCAGGCAAGGGAAGGACCGTACCCACGATGCTCCCAAGCCAGCCCGCTTCGCCCATGACGCTGTCGTACATGTTGCTATACAGCTGCTCCCCTCCAGCCTTGCGCACCTCGGGACTGTAACGACGCATTCCGTCCGGGACTCCCTCAGGCCCGGACCTGCTCGACCACAGTGGCATGCCGGCTCTCGCCGCCGCCTCGCGCTCAAATGACGAGCAGACCGTGGACTCGGTATTCGCCGACCAGCCGGTCCCGCCCGGGCGAATTGTGTCCGAATGCGAGTACATGAAGAAGCGATAGTGGCTATTGATCGCGAGCCCCGCGTTGACCACGCCCGTCAGATCCGGCTGCGGTCCGCTGGGATCGGGGCGGACGACGATCGGCGAGACCGCGGTGATGTCCGTGTCACACTTGCCGGGGTACGGATTGAGCTCACCGCCCATTCGCCACGAACCCTCCGGACAATCGCAATGACCTTGGTCGTCGCAGTTGCGCTCCGACTTGCTCCCGCCGCTCCCATAGGGATCTGCAATGCAGTACTGGTGGGCGATCTGATCCGCGGAGTAAACGCTCGCCCCCGCGGTTCCCGGGAAGCCGAACATCAACGTGTCCGGGTCGAGCTCCATATGGTAGTAGTTCACCGAATCGCTCAGGCGGTCCGCGCTCATGGTCGAGTGGCGCACCTCGACGCGATTCTTCGATACCATCTCGGTGTGAGAGAAGGACTGACCTACAGCCGAGAGAAGCTTGCCGATGGAGCCGCACCCGTGGTCCATGATGAAGTCGCCCTTAAATGCGTTCAGGAACTCCGGCGGGTTCGCGACCCAGTCCGGCGCCGGCTGGCAAACGAGCCCCGCCTGCGTATCGCCCGGTGTGCACTCGTCGCCGGGGCTCGAGTACGCGTTGCCAGGTGAAATCGCGGCGGGGAGCCTCGCGATCGCCCGTTGCGCGTAGAGCTGACGCAGCTCCTCGTAGCTGATGTTGTTCGGATCCGCGGTCTGCGTCGATGCCTGGTTGAGGAGAGCGATCGTGTCGGGATCGGTCACCGCCTGGCGCAGGAGCGGGTTCTCCTTGGTGAGGCGCCCGTATCCGTCAGAATACACCGTGCCCCCCTGGGCGGAGCCGATGAGGTGCACGCCGACGGCGCAGACGTTCTTCCCGAAGGGACCCGGAGGCGCCACGTCGACCGTCCCGGTCGAGGACGCCGGAATCACCACGGCGAGCGCCTGTGGGGGCAAATGCCACGCGGCGAACGCCGGGTCGCACGGGATGAGGTCGATCTTCGCCTGCGAGATCGAGATCGGGTTCGGTTCGTAGTTCGTCACTGTGAGAGTCAGCGCCGAAGGCGAAATGGAGATCTTGTTGGGCGGCTGAATCACCCCCTTGGCGCGGTTCGAGGCGTACAAGCTCCAGATCGAGACGACCTTCTGCGCTTGCGCGATTCCCGCGTCGCTGGTCACTGTCACGCTCGCGTTGAAGTAGCTGAACTGGGCGAGGGGATTGACCGCCGTCGTGTAGTCGTGAGCCACGAGCGGCGAATGGGTCGTCGCCGTCTGGCCGTCGCCGAAAGACCACGTGTAGGTCGCCGGGCCTGTCGGAAGGGTCTCGAAGCCGTTCGCATCGAACGCGTGCACCATGAGCTCGACGACATTGGGCTTGCCCAGGGCGGGGCCGAAGTGCAGCCCGATTCGCGGCACCGGGGCCGCGGCGCAAGTCTGGACGTTGACTTGGACGCGCGTCGAATCCGCACGCCCGTCGGGCGTGAAGACGGAGGCGTAGACCCAGCGTGGGCCAGGAAAGCCCGCGAAGTCGACGAACTGATGGGCGCCGGCGGTCCCCTGGATCCAGGTCGTCATCGGCCCCTGGGCGTCGGCCGCGGTGGTCATTGAGACCTCCGCCTGCTGCCCTACGCAGAGGTCGGTGTTCGACACGGTGAGCCCCCCGACGAGCACCGCCGTGGGGATCCGCCTGACGGTCACGCGGGGACCGACCAAGACATCCTTTCCGTAGAACACACCTTGATAGCTCGCGTGCGCAGACCTGGGATCGCCGTGCGCGGGCCCGAGATCCAGCAGCGCATTCGGCGCAAGCGCCGTTCCGGTGAAGCCTGGGTTCAGACGAAGCGGCTCGCCGCCGAGATAGGCGAAGACGAACTTGGTCCCGTCTCCGGATACTGCCCCCGCCCATTCTGCCCTTTCGCGCACGTAGACGCGCACCAATCCTCCGGAGGTGTCGAGCTTGAGGGTGGCCCTCTCGTCGAGGTCCAGCGAGTCGAAGACGTACTCGCCCGCCGACAGCGTCAGCATGGCGTCCCGCTCTACCTCAACGGCCCGATACGCGCCGGGGGCGATAGCCTTCGCCAGTTTCACCCCGACCTTGACGTCCGGAAGACGCCCGGCTGGGACGCTGAAGTTGAATGCGCGGTGGACGAGGGGCGTCAGGGTGGCGTTCTGCGTAACGGCTCCGACCGAGTCGTTCTTTCCGAGGTGGACGGAACCGCCCGATTTAAGAGCAGACGCGGCGTCTCGGTCATGTAATTGAATGCTACCAACGCTCGCGATCAAACCGACCTTCGCGTCGCTGCCGACTTCGACAGGGGCATCTCGGTGCCTCGGATCGAGCTTCGAGTGCGCGCGGCGATGGCATTCTTCGCCGTCGGGGCCGGTGTTGGTCGAGGTCCCAGGGGAACCGTCGACGTTCTGAACCTGAGCCCAGTCCGATATCTCCATCGAGTGGCTCGACCCCAGCGTCACGCTGCTGAGGCCGAAACCCACCGGGAACGTCAGCTCGAATGAGACGGCGGTGGATCGGGGCCTTCGGCCGCCGCCCGCATCGGCGCTCAACCTGTCGAAGGCGGTCTGCCCGACAAGGGCATCAGCTCCTGCAGTGGTCGCGGTTGCGGCAGAAGGTTTGGAGGCACCGCCTTCGCCACAGGCGGCAAAGCCCAGCAATACCAAGCTCGAGGTGATCCAATGCGAGTGGTGCATGGCATTCCCTTCGTGGGGTTCAAGGATCTAGAGGCCTTGAGGGCGCGAACGTGATGCACTTGAGTCAAGTTTTTCCGAGCCGGCTTTGCGCCGAGAACTATCAACCATTGACTATCAACTATTGACGCGAGGCTGCGCCGCACCCTCTCCAACATGCCTCGTCGGTCTGAGGCGCAGCCTCGCTAGGACTAGCAAGAGCAACTAGGCACCTCGCGTGGCGCGACACCCCGACGACGAGATGGGCAATCTTCGTTGCGCTCAATAAGGTAGAAATGGAGTCTTTCGAAATGTGAACCACCCCTAACAAGGAGACTTTGCACACGCCTGTTGATCTGGCGCTCTTCGGCGCCGATCGGGCGACAAGATCAAGGCAAGGCAATCGATCGGCGACTTCACTGGGGCGCCGGCGCTTCGCAGGACTCTTGCACTGGGCGCGCCACGCCGCTCGGCGGGGCAGGCTCGCGGGCGAAGCAAATATTCTTCGAGAGAAGGGAGGGCCGCCGGCGGCATGCGAGCCCCCCGGAATCGGCGCAGGCGCGCCGGGCGCCCGCCCGGCGCGGGCGGGCGCCCGGTGCCGAGGTCGAACCGTGGCTTGCGCCGAAGGTGGCGGCGCTACGGGGCCTTCGACCTCGGCTTGCTGCGGAAGTTCTTGCTCGAGCTGACCGGCACGCGGGCGGAGGGACTCGGGCGTGGGCGCCCTCGAGCAGGGCGAGTCGGGGATGCAGCGACGTGCTCGATGAGAAGCCCGAGCATTCGCTTGCGCTCCCGCTGCGGAGCCTTGGGGTCCCTCCAAACAAAAGGGAAATCGGTCGCGGGGGCCCGAATTCGCTCGCGCTCTTTCTCCGCCAGCGGGCGCTTGAGCCTCCTGGTAGCCGGCTCCGCCAGGGCTGTCGGTGTCGTTCGATAGGCTCCCCCAGTCGGCAACCGCAGGAGGGAACTCGGGTGGGGGCTCGAGGGGGTGCACAATCGTTTCGTCCTTCGATTCCGAAGGTGAGCAGAGGACGAACTACATCTCCCGATGGACGTAACAGCCGATGTTGTAGCAAGGGGTGGGCTTGACGGCCCCGCCGCCGCCACTCCCGTTGCCGCCGCCCCCTCCACCGCATTCAGCTGCGCTCTGCGCGACAATCGTCACCGGAGAGGCACAGGCCCCGAGGGTCTTTTGGTCCACGCTCAGGCCGCAAACCCGATAGACCTCGGTGTCGCCGTGCCCGAGCTCTGGACCAATGTACAGGCCGTAGTAGTTGGTCACGTACGTGGTCACCTCGCCGGTCGCGACGGTTGTCCAGCTCCCGTTGCTATTGAGGAACTGGAGAGCATTGACGAAACCGCTGTCTTGGCAGTCCGCGTAGATATCGACAAAAGCGTCGCCGCACACGGAGCGGATCGTGCACGAGGGCGCGGAGGGCGGAAGGATATTGGCGCAGGCATCGCCGATTCCATCGTCATCCGAGTCGCGCTGGTCGGTGTTTGGGACCTTCGGGCAATTGTCATGGTAGTCGTACCAGTGGTCGCAGTCCGAATCCATGGACGGATTGCAGGGACCGGTGTAGTCGACCTCGCCGTACCAGAAGTCGTCGGCGCGCCCATGCCGCGTGCGCCAGAGCGGAGTGTGTCCGCCGTGGGCGGAGTCGAGGACCTGGTCCCGTATCCATTGGGCGTTGTACCCGCGCGTGATGTCCGCCCAGTAGTTGCAGCGATAGAACCCACAGTCGAATAGATTCCAGCTGATCCCACTCAAGACGCCGATGGGATCACGCGTTCCGTCCGGGCGCACGACGAAGAGCGGGCCGCCCGAGTCTCCGTGTCCGACTCCGATGCCGTCGACGACATGCACCCAGTATTGCCCCGGGGGATCGTCGGGCAGGCCGGGATAGTGGTGAAGAGTCACCTTGCTGTAGTTGACCGCCTGCCGGTGGAGCAGATTATCGGTATCGACCGTCTCACCGTCGGGTCCGAAGGGGGACCACCCGGCCATCCCGATCTGGCCATAGTCGCCGCCATTGGTGTCCGACCCCCCGGCGTACGGGGAGGTGAGCGAGGGCCTGACGATCTTGGCCTCTTCGAGCACGGGCTTCGCCGGATCGAGGAAGAGGATCGCCATGTCGATCCCGATCTCCTTGGAGAGATCGAAGCAGCCGTTGACGCGCGTGGCAACGCTTGCGCTGCGTCGGGTGCTGACGGCGTAGGCAACAGATCCCTTGTACGCGCCGATGTTGATGTCGGGCCTGGTGTTGCCGCAGGCAGCATCTTTGACGCAGTGGCTTGCCGTCAGAACCATCAGCGGCGAGATCAGAGTTCCCGTGCACTCACCGTCTTCGAGGGACACCACGACGTTCGCCTCGAGCGTGTCGCCGTCGTCGTGACCTCCGTAGAGGGCTTGGTCGACGTGCGACGCGGTCTCGGTGGGCGCAGCGAAACCGCCACACCCTGCGCCCGCCGCTGCGACGGCGATGGCGGCGGCCATTCGGGCCACCAGGTTGCTCTTGGAATTCGACATTGGAGCTCCTTTGGAATGGCGGGAAGTGGAGCCACCTCGCGGCGCGTCCACCCCGTTCGGGACTGGCCCCAAATCAAGCCCCATGCCAGCGCAGAGCCACGGCGCGGGCGTCGCCGACTGAGCGAAGTTTCCCTGCTGCCCGCCGGGCGCCCTCTGGGCGCCCAGCGCACGCCCGCCACAAGCGCCAGGGCATCCGCGATTTCCGCCTGGGCGCGCCCAGCGATCTGGGCGCACGCCGCTCGCTTCTTCGATGGCGTGTCTTCTGCTCGAGGCCAAACCTCAATGAGCCCCTTCGTGGAGAGAGCGAGGAGGGCGACCTCGAGCTCTGGCGACTGCCGCAACCCAAGCGAGAGGAGATCGAAAAGCGGGTCGAGCGCATCGCGCGGCGGACGCTGGCGATGCTGAAGCAGGAGGTGGGGGAGGATCTGCGGCTGGATGCGCTCTTCTCGACTGCGAGCTGGCACCCAGCAGCAGCTGAGCTTCTCGGCGATGGCCGAGCCGCCGGAGGAACGGGTGGGCAAGCTTTCCGCGCGGTGCGAAGGCTTCTCGCTGCAGGCGGGCCGACATCTGCACGAGAGCGATCGCGAAGGGCTCGAGGCGCTGCTGCGCTACTGCCTGCGGCCCCCGGTTTCGCAAGAGCGGTTGTCGATGGCCGAGAACGGCAGCGGCAAGGTGGTGCTGAAGCTCAGGCGCCCATTGGCAGACGGCAGGGCTGCGCTGGAGATGACCCCGTCACACTGCTCAAGCGTGTGGCGGGCCTTTTGGCCCGGCCCAGGAGCCACGCGGTCCACTACTACGGCGGCTTCGCCAGCCATGCCACCCTGCGCAGTCGGCTCGTCCCGCGCAGCCCGAACGTCCGCCGGCGCTGCCTAGGTGCGCCGCGGCCCCAAGGCCAGCTCGAGCTGGAGCTCCCCGCGCGCATGCCGAGCTTCGGCGACCCGGTGGATCTGCTGCAGCTGGTCAAGGCGCCGGCCCCACGAGCCAGGGAGCTGGATTGGCCGTCTCTCTTGAGGCGAACTTTCGCGAGCTCGCGGGCGGGCGCTCCTGGCGCCTGGCCCTGACCCGGTCAGCTCGGTCGGTCCTCTGTCCCCTCGAGATCATTCGCCGGGAGGACCGATGCAGCTCCACAAAACGGCGTCCTCGGCGCTCGCGGCGATGAGCCTCCTTTTCGGCTCGGCCCCCTCGCCCGCAGTCGCCGCGCCGAACTACTCCGAGGCGCTCCAGAAGGCCCTCTACTTCTACGAAGCCCAGCGCGCGGGCCGCATGCCGGCGGGCAACCGCGTCGAGTGGCGCGGCGACGCCGCGCTCTCCGACGGCGCCGACGTGGGCGTGGACCTCACCGGCGGTTGGTTCGACGCGGGCGACCACGTGAAGTTCGGCTTCCCCATGGCCGCCTCGGCGACCGTCCTCGCCTGGAGCGCGGTGGAGTACCGCGACGGGTACGCGAAGTCCGGCCAGCTCGACGCGCTGCTCGGGGACCTGCGCTGGGCCACCGACTACTTCCTCAAGGCCCACACCGCGCCGAACGAGCTCTACGGCCAGGTGGGCAAGGGCGGTGACGACCACGCCTTCTGGGGCCCGCCCGAGGTCCTGCAGATGGCCCGCCCCGCCTACAAGATCACCGCGAGCTGCCCGGGCTCCGACCTGGCCGGCGAGACCGCGGCTGCCCTCGCCGCGTCGTCCATGGTCTTCAGGCCCACCAATCCGACCTACGCCGACACCCTGCTCGCCCACGCCCGCCAGCTCTACACGTTCGCCGACACCTACCGCGGCAAGTACACCGACTGCATCACCGACGCCGCCGGCTTCTACCAGTCCTACAGCGGCTACGCCGACGAGCTGGTGTGGGGCGCCCTCTGGCTCTACCGCGCCACCGACGAGAAGGCCTACCTCGACAAGGCCCAGAGCGGCTACGCCAGCCTCTCGAACCAGCAGCAGACCCAGGTCAAGTCGTACAAGTGGACCCTGGGCTGGGACGACAAGTCGTACGGCTGCTATGTGCTCATGGCCAACCTCACCGGCGGCGCCCAGTACCACGAGGACGCACAGCGCTGGCTCAACTGGTGGACCGTGGGCGGCACCGAGCACGGCGCCGACGGCACGAAGGTGACCGTCAGCCCCGGCGGGCTCGCGTTCCTGGACACCTGGGGGTCGCTCCGCTACGCCGCCACCACCGCCTTCGCCGCGCTCGTCTACTCCGACGCCCTCCAGGACGCGACCCTCAAGGCCCGCTACCACGACTTCGCCGTCCGGCAGATCGACTACGCCCTCGGCGACAACCCCATGAAGCGCAGCCTGGTGACGGGCTTCGGCGTCAACCCGCCGACCCACCCCCACCACCGCGGGATGCACGGCTCCTGGCTAAACGTCCTCACCTCGCCCACCGAGAGCCGCCACGTGCTCTACGGCGCCCTGGTCGGCGGCCCGGGGGCCGACGACAGCTACACCGACTCGCGCGACAACTACACCAGCAACGAGGTGGCCTGCGATTACAACGCCGGATTCACCGGCGCGCTCGCCCGCCTCTCCCAAGAATACGGAGGCCAGCCGCTCGCGGATTTTCCGCCGAAAGAGTCCAGGGACGACGACGAGATCTACGCCGAGGCCGCGGTCAACGCCTCGGGGTCCAACTTCACCGAGCTGAAGGTCATCCTCGTCAATAAGTCAGGCTGGCCCGCGCGCGTGACCGATAAGCTTTCCTTCAAGTACTTCTACAAGCTCGAGGACGG
This sequence comes from uncultured delta proteobacterium, assembly GCA_963772225.1. Classification (GTDB taxonomy): domain Bacteria; phylum Myxococcota; class Myxococcia; order Myxococcales; family UBA5297; genus CAVYWD01. The sequence continues at coordinate 104,600 of CAVYWD010000008.1, forward strand.
CGTGACGCCGAGCATGATCACGGTGAGCTCGGCCTACAGCCAGTGCAACGCGCCCAAGGCGCCGGTCCAGGTTTCAGACAACGTCTACGCCGTCCTCATCGATTGCGACGGCGTGATGATCTATCCCGGCGGCCAGGAGCACTACACGAAGGAGGTCCAGTTCCGGATCGCGAGCTCGGGCGCTTGGGATCCTTCGAACGACTTCTCCTACGCCGGCATCCCCACGACGCCGGGTGCGACGCCGGTAAAGACGACCAAGATCGCCGTCTACGACGCCGGCACTCGCGTCTTCGGGCACGAGCCCGGCGGCGACGAGCAGCCGCCCACGGCGCCATCAGGCCTTTCGGCCACCGCGCGGACCGCGACGTCCATCTCGCTCTCCTGGAGCGCCTCCACGGACGACGTGGGCGTTGTCGCCTACGACGTCTACCTGGGCACGACGCTCTTGGGCTCGACCCCAAGCACGACCTTCACCGCCACCGGCCTCTCCCCGGGCACCTCGTACTCCTTCACCGTCAAGGCCCGAGACGCCGCGGGCAACGCCTCGGACCCGAGCGCCGCTCTCGCCGCCGCGACCGAAGCGACGGGCGCGGACACGCGCGCACCCACCGCGCCGACTGGGCTCGCCGTCCTCGCGCGGACCGGATCGTCCATCACCCTGGGCTGGCTCGCCTCCACGGATGACGTGGGCGTGGTCGCCTACGACGTCTACCGCGGCGACGCGCTCGCCGGCTCCACCGCTCAGACGTCCTTCACGGTCGCAGGGCTCACCGCGGGAACCTCCTACTCGTTCACCGTCAAAGCCCGCGACGCCGCCGGCAACGCGTCGCCCGCGAGCAGCGCCCTCGCGGCGAGCACGCAGGCGCTCTCGGGCGACACGACGGCCCCGACCGCCCCGAGCAACCTCGCTGCCGGCGCGGTGACCGAGACCACCGTGGCCCTGACCTGGAGCGCCTCGACCGACGACGTCGGCGTCGCCGGCTACGACGTCTACCGGGGCACCGGGCTCGCCGGCTCGACCTTGGGGACGAGCTTCACCGCGACGGGGCTCGCGGCGGACACCCTCTACGCCTTCTCCATTCGCGCCCGCGACGCGGCGGGGAACGTCTCCGCGGCGAGCAACGAGGTCTCGGTCCGGACGGCCAAGGCTGCGGCGCGGGCGAGCGGCTGCTCCTCCTCCGGGGAGCCGGGGCTGACCGCGTTCCCCCTGTTCGCCGCGGCGGTGGGCGGCTGCTTGCGCCACCGGCGGAGGCGCCGGCCGGCCGCCGAGGCCGCGACGGCTCCATCGGCGCTGCCCTTCCGTGCGCTTCGAGTCGAGCCCTGCGCGAGGGGGCGGTGGCCGGCTTTCGCGGGCCCCCGTTGGCGGCCGCCGCGCTCGCGGGGCTTTTGGCGCAGCTCGATCCGCTTCGCTCTGCGGCGCTCTTCTTCGCGCCCTCAAGGCTCCTTCGCGGGGATGAAGTCGTATCGGCCGGTGGCCTGGATGAGCAGGTAGCTCGCCGGGGCGCTCGACCGATTGAAGACGCGATGGACTCGGCCCGGCGCGACGCGGCACCGCTGCCCCGGCTCGAGCGCGAGCAGCTCCTCCGGCCCGCGCAGGCCCACCTCGATGGGCGCTTCCAGGCAGAAGATGTCGTCGGTGACGACGGTGTGCGAATGCCAGGGCGTGGCCTGGCCGGGCCCGAGCTTGTTGATTCGCACGCCGACGTCGTCCGTGCGCGCGATCCACTCCACCCCGTCGAACCGCGGAGAATCAACCATGGCGGACCTCCTCGAGGGAGGAATGATATCGGGCGCGCGCTCTAGCGGCGCTCGGGCGGCGGCGCTGCGAGCGCGGTTTCGACCTCGCGGCGAAGCGCTTTCTCGGAGGCCAGGCCGAAGTGGCCCGCGGCGATTCGACCGTCGCGGCCGATGACGTAGAGCGTCGGGAGCTGCGCGGCCTGGTAGGCGTGGACGGCCTCGTCCGGCGGAAAGACCACGAGCGGCGGCGCCCCGCCTTGGCGGCCAAAGAAGTCGGCGAGGGCCTGGGGGCGGTCGTCCGAGTCGTCGTCTACGTTCGCCGCGACGAGCGAAAGCCCTCGAGGCCCGAGCTCCTGCTCCAGCGCCCGCAGCATCGGCATCTCGGCGCGGCACGGCTCGCACCAGGTGGCGAAGAACGAGAGCAGCACGACCTTCCCGCGCAGCGACTCGAGCGCGAACGGCGACCCGCCGAGCGAGGGCGCCAGGAGCGCCGGCGCGGGGGCACCGGCCGCGAGCGCGCCGCCGTCTCGGGCCTCTCGCACCGCCTCGAGGGCTCCCGCTCCGAGCGACAGGGCGACCCCCGCGATCAGCAGCGCACGACCGAGCCCGTCGCGCGTCTTCGCCTTCGTCACGCCGACCTCCGAAGGCCGTGGGAGCCCCGCCGACGGCGAAGGGTGCTCACGGCAGGCGCGCCCGCAGCGCTTCGAGGCCGCGGCGCGCGAGCCACCCCAAGGCCGGATTCTCGCGCACGGCGCCCGCCAGCGCGGGCCCGACCGCGAAGTAGGCGCGCACGAGCGCGCGGCCCCACGGGCGCGGGGCGAGGAAGCGGTCGCGGAAGCGCCGAAAATCCTCCAGCTCCGGCGCCCCATCGCCGTACACGGCGGTGGCCAGGAAGCACGCGCCCTTCGGGGCGACCCACAGCACGTTGCCGGCGCTCAGGTTCTCGACGGCCGCGAGGGAGCCTGTCCCCGCGTACAGCAGCGCGACCAGATCGCCCGGCGACGCCGCGAGCGAGCCCCCCGAGGTGTCGTCGAACTCGAGCGTCGCCTCGCCGCCTCCCAGGGGGAAGCCGCGCAGGACATAGTGCCTCGCCGAGCCCGTGGACCTCGCCTCGAGCGAGCGGACCTCGGCGAAGTGGCCAGTGAAGGGCTTGCCGCAGAGCGCGCACCGGAACCGGTGCGTGGCGTGCGACGGCGAGACCTCGCAGGGCGAGGGCCGCTGGCAACCCTGGTTCGGGCAGAAGAGCTGGGCGGTCAGCGCCCGCTCGGGCGCGGGGTCGTAGCGCGAGGCTCCGGTCTCTCGGTCGAACGCCTTGCGCGTCGGCCGGTCGGCGGCTTCGAAGAGCGCGCCCGCCCGATTCAAGTCGCGCCACAGCGCTCGCGCCTCCCGGGAGAGGTCGTCGCCCGCGGTGATCTCGCCGTCGGCCATGGCCGCCAGGGCCCGCAGCTGAGCCTCCACGGCCCGGGCGATTGCAGCCGCCCGGCCGTCCGGCGGCGCGGCCGCTGCCGCAACGAAGGCTCGGGCCAGCAGCGCCTCCGCGCGAGGCAAGAGCTCCCGGGCCGCGTCGCGCGCGGGGTCGTGCGCCCTGCGGTACGCCGGGGGCTCGGGCAAAGAAGCGGCGAGCGCGGCCGCACCGGCGCGCAGCGCTTCGCCGCCGCCCTCGGCCGAGGCGGGAGCCCGCGCCGCTTCCGCGCGAGCGCGCGCCACCCTCTCGTCGCCCAGTCCCATCGCAGCCGGAGGATTGTGGCGCGCGTCCCCCGCCGTCAAGGAGGCGAGGGGCGGGCCGAAAATTCGCCCAGTGTAGGTCTTCGTGCTACCTCTGGCTTGGAGGGCGAGGAGGCCTGGGAACGCATGTTCGGTGTGCTCAAGGTCGTGTTCTACACGTTCGTGGCGGTGTCGGTGGGCGTGTTTCTGGGGACCGTGCCGGTGGGAGGTCGGACCATCGCCGAGCGCGTTTCCGGGACCTACCAGTCCAAGCCTGCTCGGCCGGCCCCCGCCAGCCCGGCGCGGCCCGCGCGGGTCGAGCCAGCGCCGGCGCACCCCGCCGTGCGCAAATCGCCCAGGGCGCCCGCTGCGGGCCCGACCGCCATGGCCCAGGCGCCCACCACCGCCGGCGCCGCCAACGCGCCCGACGGCCACAGCGACAACGACGAGAAGGCGCTCGAGCGGCTCATCGCCGCGCGGTCCAAGCCGCGGTAGGCAGCCCCGAGAGAAGGGGAGGACCTCCAGGCGGAGTGAGCATTGCCGGAGGCCGAGCGGGCGGGCGCGCCGGGGTGTTTCTCGCTTGACGGCCCGGCCTGGCCCGGTACGGTACAGGCCCCTTTTCCCCTTCGGGGATTCGTCCCGACAAGAAGGGCCTTTGGCCTGTTTTGGAGGTAGTGATGGAGCCCCTGCTCCTCGTTCTTTTGGCGTTGGCCGCGCTCGTCGCGGTCTTCTTCGGCATTCAAGTCGGGGGCGCGCGAGCGGCCTCGTCCAAGGCGCTTCGCGAAGTCGAGGCGAACAAGGACCGCCTGGCGAAGCTCGAGGCCGAATCGAAGAAGGGCGCCGACGCGCTGGACGCCAAGCGCCGGGAGATTGACGAGCTCAGGGAGCGACTCAAGGACGCCAAGCGAAAGCGGCACGAGGACCAGGAGTCCGCCCGGCTGAAGAAGGACCTGCATGAGGTCCGCGAGGAGGTCGAGCGCGAGATGGAGAAAAAGCTCGCGCACGCCCGCGAGGAGGCCGAGGCGTCCAAGGCGGCGGTGCGCAAGCTCAGCGCCGAGGTGGAGGTGCTCAAGGCTCGCCGGCCCGCGCCGGCTCCGGCTGCGGGCCCTGCGCCGGCTGCCGCGGCCCCCGAGGCGCCGGCGGCGGAGGCGAAGCCCGCGGAGGAGAAGCTGCCGCCGGCCGCCCGGCCGCTCAAGGACGAGGAGCGCGCGCGCCTCGAGGCTTCGGAGAAGGGGCTCGCCAAGGCGAAGGGGCGGCTCGAGGAGCTGGACGCCGAGGTCAAGCGGCTCAAGGGCCGCACCGAGACCGACCGGCGGGTCTTCATCGTCCAGAAGGGCGAGCTCGACCTCGCCAAGGATAGGTTCCGGGCCCTCGAGAGCCGCTACAACGAGCTCGTCCTCGAGCGGGACGAGATGGCGAAGCAGGCCTGGACCCTGGAGAAGCAGCTGAAGGCGCTGAACCCGACCGCCGAGCCCGCCGCCAAGCCGGCCCCGAAAGAGGCGCCCAAGCAGCCGAAGGCCGCTGTCGAAGCGAAGCCCGCCGAGGCTGCTCCCGCGCCGGCCGAGCCCGCCTCGGCCGAGCCCGCGGCCAAGGCGTAGGGGGCGCGAGCATTCGAGGGTGAAGGGTGCGGCCCGCCCTCGGGCCGCGCTCGCCGCTCGCGGTCCGCCGCTGGCAGCCTCGGCGCGGAAGAGGCGCTCAACCGGCTATCACTCCGGGGCGCCGCACTCCGGGCATTGCATCTCGATGTAATCGATCCAGTCGAACGCGTCTTCGACCAGGTCCTTGGGGTCCGCGCCGTGGACGGGCCTGGCAACGACCGGAGTGCCGTAGCGGTCGGCGACCACGAGAAACGGCTCAGCCTCGCCCATGGCCAGCGAGGCGGCGAGCTTGCGCCCCACCGAGCCGTCGCGGTCTTCCAAAACGGTGATGGACGCGTCCTCCGGCGCTTGCGCGCCCGCCCCGACCACCGCCAAGGCCACGGCATGCCGCAGGTCGCGCGTGCGCGCTTGGCGCGCGAGCTCTTCGAGCACGGGTCCGCAGGCGCTGCAGCTCTCGCCAGGCATCACCGCCAACACCATGTCCTGCTGCTGCAGGAGGTCGGCGGTGCCCTTCACGCCGCCCCGCCGATCCGGCAGGGCGAATTCTGGCAATCGACTCATGTCCTCGGGCCCTCCCTCGAAGCCCACCTTGAGAATGGCCGGGCGCTGGGAGGGCGCAAGCCTCGCTCGGCTCAGCCGGAGGAAGGCAGCCGCGAAGGCCTCAAGACCTGGCCCGCGCGAGATCGAGCGCCTCGCGCACGCCCTCGGTCTGCAGCAGGAGCTCGAACTCGCCGGGGCTGAGGAAGGCGGTCCGCCGGGCCTTGAGTCGGATGTACTCGAGCAGCACGCGCACCACATCGCCGTTTTCGATCACCGGCTCGACGCGGATGGGCTCGCCGCGCTCCGCCTGCTCGCGGATGTCACGGGCGAGCGAGCGGAGCTGGCGGGAGATGCGCAGCGCCTTGCGGCCGTGCGGGTTGGCGAAGGTGTGGAAGTGCCGGTTTCGCGAGAGCGGCCGCTCGGCGTCGGTGAGGCGGGCGATGAGGCGCTGCAGGTAGCTCTTCATGTGGCGCGGGAGGGACCCTTCGTGGGTTCCTCACCCCCAACCCCCTCCCCGCTCGCGGGGAGGGGGCGAAGGGGGAGAGGTCGAAGGTGTGGAGGTGCCGGTTTCGCGAGAGCGGCCGCTCGGCGTCGGTGAGGCGGGCGATGTGGCGCTGCAGGTGGCGCGGGCGGAGCCCTTCGTGGGTTTCTCACCCCCAACCCCCTCCCCGCTCGCGGGGAGGGGGCGAAGGGGGAGAGGTCGAAGGTGTGGAGGTGCCGGTTTCGCGAGAGCGGCCGCTCGGTTTCGGTGAGGCGGGCGATTTGGCGCTGCAGGTAGCTCTTCATGAGGCGCGGGCGGAGACCTTCGTCGGTTCTCGAAGACTTATCCTAACCCGACCGAGCTAGAGCCAACGAGGGTTGCCGGGCTCCTCACTCCCAGCTCCCTCCCCGCGTGCGGCCGCTCGCGGGGAGGGTTGGGGGTGAGGTCATGGAGCGCCGGCGGGGGCTGGCGGCGCCAAGGCAGGGCTCGCTCGCCCGCACAGCCGCTGAAAGGGGCAGAGCCCGCATTGGGCCGGGTCCTCGTTCAGGGGGAAGTCGTCGCGGCGCGCCACGTTTTTCGCCGGGTCGGCGAGCGCGGCGCGCATCGCGCGGACGCTCCTTCGGAACAGAGCCAGGAAGTCTTCCAAGTCGCCCAGGGCGACGCCGACATCGACCTCCTCGCCGGAAGCCAGGTAGACCAGGCGCGCCACCACGTCCTCGGGGCGTGCGCCCCACCGAGCCTGGGCGAAGAGCGCGTACCCCTGCACCTGACCCCGGTCCTCGGCCCTCGGGCGCCCCGTCTTCCAGTCCACGAGGACCAGCTTCTCGCCGTCGCGGTAGGCGAAGTCCGGCCCGGCGAAGACCTTGTAGCCCTCCAGCTCGAACGAGGCGATCTCGTCGATGGGCAGCCAGGCGGCCTTCGGCAGCTCCTGCGCTCGCTGCAGCCAGGGGGAGGCGTAGAACCTTCGAAGGCTCGCCTCGGCGACGTCCCAGTTCGCTTTCCACTCGGCGTCGGAGACGCGCGCGCCCAGCTCATGCTCCACCAGCCCCACGACGCGCTTGGGGCGGGCGCGGTACTCGCGGCGCCGGCTCCGGGCGAAGTCGTCGCGCATGCGGGCGCGGGCCCGCGCGACCAGGTCCTCCACCGGGGGCGGCCCACCCGAGCGCGTCATGGCCAGGGCGAAGGCGATGAGCTCGTGCACCACGTGGCCGGCCCACTGTTGGCGCGAGGAGAGGTTCTTGAGGATATAGCTTTCGCGCACGTCGGGCGCAGAGGCCTCGTCCCAGCCGCCCCAGGCGCCGTAGTAGTGATACCAGTAGAGCCTTCGGCACTCCTCGAACTTGCCGTGGCGCGACTTGGACCAGCTGAATTCGTTGACGAGCTCGCGCGAGAACATGCCGGCGATTCTTGCATCGAGGGCCGACGGGCTTGCAAGGGAAAGCCCTCATGGGCTCCCCGCCGCCGGCTCCTCGCCATGAACCTCATCCTGCTCACCGATGCGGACTTCTCGGCGGACGGCACGGCGCGCCTTTGCGGCCGTCGCGCTCGGCACATCGTCCAGGTGCACCGCGCGGCGCCGGGCGACGAGCTGAAAGTCGGCGCTCTGGGCGGCCGAATCGGCCGCGGCCGCGTGGTCCTCGCCTCGCCCGACGAGGTCGTGCTTGAGGTTGCGCTCGACGAAAACCCGCCGGCGCCCGTGGGCGTCGAGCTGCTGCTGGCCATGCCTCGCCCCAAGGTGCTGCGCCGGCTGCTGCAGTCGGTGGCCGCGCTCGGCGTGAAGCGTTTGGTCCTCGTCAACGCCTTCCGCGTGGAGAAGAGCTACTTCGACACGCCGCTGCTCGCCCCCGAGGCCATTCGCGAGGAGCTCGTCCTGGGACTCGAGCAGGCGCGCGATACGATTCTCCCGGAGGTGCGGGTGCGCACCCGGTTCAAGCCGTTCGTGGAGGACGAGCTCGAGGAGGTCATCGGCGCGTGCCCGGTCCGGCTCCTCGCGCATCCTGGAGGCTCGGGTGCGCTCGGGCCCTGCGACGCCGCGCCGGTCGCGGTCGCCATCGGGCCGGAGGGCGGGTGGATCCCGTACGAGCTTCAGATGCTCGAGGCGCGCGGCTTTCGGCGGGTTTCGGCGGGTGCGCGAATCCTGAGGGTGGAGACGGCGGTGCCGTTTCTGCTGGGGATGGTGGCGCAGGCGCGGTGCGCGGCGGGCTAGGCGGCTTTGGGCGGGCGACCTCGCGCAAGCGCTCGGGTGAATGACCTCATTGTGCTCCCGCCACGTCCTTTCGCGAGGCTCCGCGACACTCAAGATCGCGGCCGAGAAGGGGCCAACGCCGTCCGCGCAAGGAGGCTCGACGATGGGCGCATTCAGCTTGGGAAGGCTTTCCGCGGTGGGTTGCCTTCTCCTTGCTTTCGCCGCTTGCGAAGGCCAGTTGAAGGACCCCGGGAGCAGCTCCGGCAGCGCCGCCGATGGTGGAAGCGCAGGCGATGCAGGGCGAGCCCCGGATGCGGGGGTCGCGGTTGACGCCGGGCGAGCGCCAGACGCGGGGGTCGCGGTTGACGCCGGGCGAGCGCCGGACGCCGGAGGCGAAGAGGACGCCGGGGCTGCCTCCGACGCCGGCTCGTGCGCGCCTGCGACCTGCGCGAGCCTGCACAAGAACTGCGACTCGATAGGCGACGGGTGCGGCCACAGCCTTTCCTGCGGCACGTGCACCTCTCCCCAGACCTGTGGCGGTGGAGGCGTCGCGAACGTCTGCGGCTCGAGCAACGACCTCGGCTCGGCGCTGAAGGGCCTGGCCAAGAAGCGGGTGTTCTTCGGCCATCACTCGGTCGGCGCGGAGATCCTCGGGCTCTGGGCGGCCTTCACGGCTTCGCCGGACGGGGCGGAGTGGGGTATCGAGAAAATCCTGGCGGACCACGCCGGCAGCGGCGTGTCCGTCGTCGACGACAGCGCGCTGAACCTGGCGCTCAGCGCCGGGCAGATCGCCAACGCCTCGCCAGGGGACAACGGAGACCCGCTGAGCAAGCTCCAGGGCTTCGACCAGGCCATCCGCGGCGGCGTGGGCAGTCAGGTCGACGTCGCGTTCTTCAAGTTCTGCTTCGTCGACTTCCCCATCCCGTCAAGCCCGACCTTCACCCTCGCCCAGTACAAGGCCACCCTGGACGCGCTCCAGACCGACTATCCGAACGTCCGATTCATCCACGTGACCGCCCCGCTCTCCGAGGCGCAAGCGGCGTGGCACAACGACGATCGGGATGCCTGGAATCAAGCGCTGCGCGCGGCCTACCCGGCCGCCGACATCTTCGACCTGGCGGACTTCGAGAGCCTCGGCCCCAGCGGCGCGCGGGAAACGGCGGTCGCCACCGATGAAGCTCAGCACCCTTGCCTCGCGTCCGCATGGGCTGCAGGGGACGGCGGGCACTTGAACCAGGCCGGGGCAGACATGTTGGCGCAGAAGCTCGTGCTGTATTTGGGCAACCTGCCTTGAGTCGCTCTCACGGACTGCTCCGGGGCAGGTCATCGCTCGGCGCGGCGCTCGACGGCGTCGACCCGGAGCTTGTGTGGTCCCTTCGGCGCGAACTCTTGTGCAGGCTGGCAAAGACTCAAGGCTCCAGACCCCAAGAACCGCAGTAGCTGGAGCCTGGAGCCTCAGGCAACCCTCGTTGGTTCCGGCTTCGCCGGCTTAGTCATCGCTCCGAAATATCTGCTCCATCTCAACGTCCGAATCCATCCCGGCTGGCGTCGTTGCTCGTCGGTTACATGCCCTCTGGCATGCGCCCTCCTCGCGCCTCGCCATCCTTTGCGCCTCGGACGTTGAGATGGAGCATCTATTTCTGCGCGATTCCTTAGGGATGGGACGCGACGAAGCCGGCCGTCTTGCCGCGCTTCGCCCGAGCTTCTGTGGGAGGCTTGACGGCCCATGTCCCCCGTCCTTCGCCCCCTCCGAGAGAGCGACTACCCCTTCGTCAGCGCCAACGTCGATGCCTGGTGGGGCGGGCGTTCCGTTCGAGTGCTCATGCCGCGGCTCTTCTTCGAGCACTTTCGGCCCCTAAGCCTCGCCGCCGACGGCGAGCGCGACCTCGCCGCATTCCTCATCGGCTTCCAGTCGCAGACCGACCCCGAGGTCGCCTACATCCACTTCGTCGGCGTCTCGCCCGAGGCGCGCGGCCGCGGGCTCGGCCGGCTCCTGTACGAGACCTTCTTCGAGCGGGCCCGGGCGCGCGGCTGCCGCTTCGCCGAGGCGATCACCTCGCCGGTGAACCGCGGCTCCATCGCCTTCCACCGCCGCATGGGCTTCTCGCTCCTGCCCGGCGACGCGGAGGTGGACGGCGTGCCGGTCGCCGCCGATCACGCCGGGCCGGGGCAGCCGCGGGTCCGGTTCCGCCGGGAGCTGTGACGCGCGGCGCGCGAGACGCAAAGCGGGCCGACCGCGGCCCAGTTTCGAGTCGCCTCGAGAAAACACGAAGGCCGGCCTCTCGTCCGAAAGGCCGGCCCTCGCGATGTACCGAGCGCGGGCGAGGAGCTCCTCGCCCGCTTTGTCAGCCTAGCGCGCCTCGATGAGCTGCACCTGGCGCGGCCCGGCCTTGCCGTCGAGGTTGACGATCATCGAGCCCTTTGGGCGCCGTCTGGGCCCACTCGGCGCCGTTGATGGCCACCGGCACGTCAGCCGACTTGGCCGGATTCACCGTCACGTATTGCCCCGTCTCGACGGCGCTGTTGAAGGCGTTGAAGCGGCCGCTGGTCGCCGTGGCGCTGGTCTGGCCGGTCACGAACGACTGGCTCTGGACGCTGTAGGCGAAGCGAGGCGAGGCCGCGGTCAGCCCTAGGTCCGAAGCCACCACCGGGAGGAGCAGGGTGGAGCCGTCGGTGGGCGCTGTCGCGTCGAACTCGAGGAAGACGTCGCCGGTCGCGAGGTTGACCAGCGCCACGGTGACTTCGCCGTTGAAGTTGCCCGTCGTGAGAAAGCCGTAGTCGACCGCCGACACCAGGTAGTCCGGCGTCCCGTCGAGGTTCGTGTCGACGAGCACGTCGTACTCGTTCACCGCCGCCGACGGGAATCGCTCGTAGGCGTTGATGGCGAAGACGACCACTCGGCCGTACTCCGGGTCATCCCACGCCTGGGCGCCGGCGGCCTGGACGTTGATGGAGCCCGTGCCGTCGCGCTCGCCCGAGGGGCCCCAGGCGTAGAAGTCGGCGCTCGCGGGGATGGCGCCCTCGGTGTTGCGCACGGTGGCTGTGACCGACTTGCTCGCGGCGTTGAACCGCCCGGCGACCCGGGTGGTGAGCTCTGCGCGCGCCCGCGGCACCAGGTAATAGGGCACCTTCAGGGCGATGCCGCTGTTGCCGCCGCTCGCCGGCGTGAAGGTCACGAAGCCCGCCACGTCGCGGAAGAAGTCGGAGTTGCCGGCGGTCGAGGCGGGAACGGAGAGGCGCACCGCGACCTCCGCATCCTGGCCGGGGCGCACGACGACGCGCGAGGGCCACACGCGAACGCTGTGCGGGCTGCCGCCGGTCGGCGCGGAGGTGGCCTCGAAGGCGACCGGGGCGCGGCCGAGGTTGCGCAGCACCACCTTGTCCGTGCCCTCGAACCCGCGGTCCAGCTCCGCGAAGCCGAAGGAGAGGTTCATGGGGCCGCGCGGCTGCGCCAGCGCGACCACCTGGGTCGCCGCCGCGGGAGCGGCCTGCACCGCGCCGGCGCCGGCCAGCCGGGCCTCGTAGTCCAGCACCTTGCTCGCGTCCGCCGTGCTGAGCATCGCCGCGCGGATCTCGGTGGAGCTCCAGCGAGGGTGCGCCTGAACGACCAGCGCGGCCACGCCGGCGGTGTGCGGCGTCGCCATGGACGTGCCGGACATCGAGACGCCCTCGTTGCCGGTGCCCATTGCCGTGGAGAAGACCGAGACGCCGGGGGCCGTGAGGCTGGGCTTGAGGGCCGCGTCGTCGAACCGCGGCCCGCCCGAGGAGAAGTCGGCGAGGATCTCGTAGCTCGGGTTCGCGATGCGCCCGCCGTCGCTCACGCTCGCGCCGGTCGCGGCGGCCATGACGGCGCCGTCGGTGCCCTGCACGCCCAGGAACGGGATGTTCACGCCGGGGATGGGGCCCTCGTACACTGGATAGCCGGCCGCATTGTTGATCATGGCGACGGCCGCGGCCCCGTGACGGGCGCCGAAGGTCGCGCGGTCCACCCGGGCGCAGACGCCGCGCAGGGTCACCACCAGCTTGCCGGCGATGGTCGCGTCCACGTACTCCGACTCGTTGCAGCCCAACGAGACCGTGCCGTCCGCGTTGCGCAGGACCACGACCGCGAGCGACGCCGACGGGAGGGCGGCGGTGTTGGCGTTCAGGGCGGTGATAGACCCCGAGGGCGACAGCGCGAGCTTCGCGGCCGGGAAGCTGTCCTCGGCGTCGATGGCGGCCACCGACAGGACCTGGTCGCCCGCGGCGGGCGAGCCGGTGATGTACGGGCCAGAGCCGGCGTTGCCGGCCGCGGCGACCACGATGACGCCGGCCTTGGCCGCGTTCTGCGCGGCGACCGAGTCCGCGTCGTCCGAGGCGCCGAAGTCCGAGCCGAGCGACATGTTGATGACGTCCATGTCGTTCTTCACCGCCCAGTCGATGGCGTCGACGACCACGTCGGTGCTGCCCTCGCAGCCGAAGACGCGGACGGCGTACAGGTCGGCTTTGGGAGCGACGCCGGGGCCGATGCGCCAGGCGTTGGCCTTCAGGGTGTCGGCCTCGTACTTCCCGCGGTAGGTGGCGCCGTCCGCCGTCACGCCGAAGCCGGCGATGGTGCCGGAGACGTGGCTGCCGTGGCCTCCGCAGTCGAGCGGGTTCGGGTCGGGCTGGGGCGTGAGCTTGGCGGGATCCGTCGAGGCGGCGTCGTAGTCGTCGCCGACGAGGTCGGTTCCGCCCTTGACCTTCGGGGCGGTCGGGCCGAACAGCGCCGGGTTCGCTGGCAGGGCCTGTGCGGCGTGGGCGGCGGCATAGGCGTCGACCGTCCCGGGGCCGCCGAAGTTGGCGTGGGTGTAGTCGATGCCGGTGTCCAGGACAGCGACCTTGATGTGCTCGCCGTGGATCCCGGGCAGCCCGCCCCAGACCTGGGGGGCGCCGACGTAGGTGCCGCCGTAGATGTTCTCGGGGCTCGCGGCGTCCGGCTTGAACAGGCGGACGCGGCGGACGGCCACGACGCCGGGGAGCGACGCCAGCGACGCGAGCTCGCGGGCGGGCACGCGGACCTTCACGCCGTTGAGCGCGTGCTGGAAGGACCCCAGCACGAGGCCGCCGTGGGAGCGAACGTGGTCGGCGACGGCCCGCTGCTGCGGCTCGAGGCCCTGGGCAATCTGCTGTTTTTCGGCCGGTGAGAGGCGAGCGCCGGCGGCGGCCTGGGCCGCGGCGACCGGGGTGCCCGAGAGCTCGACCACGACGGTGGTCGACGGGCCGGAGAGAGAAGGTTTGTTGGCGGGTGTGATCTTTCCACGCGGGGCGGAGAGCTTCAGGCGGCTCGCGCGATCGGCCTTGGCGGTCGAGAGCGGAGAGAGGCACAGCAGCGCCATGGACGCTGCGGCGGCGACCCTTTTCATCGGTTCCTCCGAGAAAAACGCGGGGTATTTGGGCGGGCCAGGGGACGGCTCCCTGGAGTCTGGGCGAACGGATTAACGAGCGGACGAGTGCTGTCGCCACTCTAACAGTTGCCCTTCGGCCGGAGAAGCGGGCTGCGGCTCGCCTGGAGGCCGGGCGGTTGCGCGGGCGGGCTCTCGGGCGGCGCGAGGCCGCCTACCGGCCTCTGGGGAACGAGGGGTAGCCCGCGGCCCGGAGGAGGCGAAAGAGCCGCAGCATCGGCAGCCCGACGACCGCGTGGTAGTCGCCGCGCACGGACTCGAAGAGGGCGATGCCTCGGCCCTCGATCCGATAGCCGCCGGCGCAGCCTTCCCACTCCCGCGTGTCCAGGTAGGCCTCGAGCTCGCGGCGCGTCAGCGGCCGCATGGTGAGCTGGACCGACTCGACCGCGACGCGGGTGCGAGCGCCGCCCGCCAGGGCGACCGCGGTGTGCAGCGCGTGGCGCCGGCCCGCGAGCGACGAGAGCTGGCGGCGGGCCTGGGCGCGGGTCGCCGGTTTGCGCAAGAGCTCGCCGCCCAGGTCGAGCGTCTGGTCGGAGCCGACGACCAGGGCGCCTGGGTGGCGCGCGGCGACCGCGTCGGCCTTCAGCCGCGCGAGGCGCCGGGCGAGCGCCTTGGGAGCAAGCCCCGTCGGCGCGTCCTCGGGCACGCCTGGCGCCTCGGCCTCGAACGGCAGGCCGGCGGCCGACATCAGCGCTCTGCGGAAGGCGGAGGTCGAGGCGAGGATGAGCGGGCGAGCGCGGCGCGCCATGGCGTCCTTCCTGAAAGGAAAGGCCGGCGGGCGGCCCGAGGAGGGGCCGATTCTGCGAGGCCCCGACGGCGCCGGCAAGCGCGCTCGCGCGGGGCGTCTGTAGAGGACGCATCGAAGGCGGCCGCCCGGGAATGACCGGACGGCCGCTTTCAAATCGACAATGAACGCTCAGGATGGCTCAGAAGGGCAAGCCGCACTGTCGCCGATGTCCTCGAGCTCTCGCTGCTCCTTTGGGCTGAAGGTTTCGCGGCAGGCGGTCGGCATCCGAGCGCGACCCGAAGTGGCGCCTGAAAGTCGCCGGCGCTGTCTGGCCGGTTCGCCTCCGGCCGCCCTCGCTACCCGCCATTCGGGCCGTTGTGGCAGGTGTAGCAGCCGACCTGGGTCCCGGCGGTAAGCGTCTTGCCCGCCACGGTGCGCGTCGTGAACATCCGGGAGAGCACGGTGCCCCGATAGTCGGAGCCATGACAAGGCTGGCACGTCGACTGTTTGCTTTCGGCCTGGTTCGGGTGCGCGCTCGCCCAGGCCTGGCCCACCGGGTGCATTCCGTGCGGTCCGCCGAGGCCATTCGTGGGCGCCGACTGGTGGCAGGTCGAGCACTCGCCAATGGTGCCCGCATGGCCTTGCAGCTTCGTCGCGGCCACGTCGTCGTTGCCGCCGACGGCCCAGATCGCGTGGGTGCTGCCGTGGCACGCCTCGCACGCCAGTCCGCCGTGCCCTTTGCTCTTCCGGAACTGTTTGTTGGGCTCCTCGGCGAAGCGCTTGTTCGTAGCGAGGATGGGCGAGGCCGCGGCGTCACCCGTCGCGTAGGCATCGATGAAGCGCAGCCCGTCGGCGGCGGTCGGAGGCGCGTTGGCGACCGAGGTCTTGGCGACGGCGTCGTTCGCGTGGCAGCTCTGGCATCTGGGCAGGTCGAGCCAGGGGCGGCGCGCCTTGCCGTCGTTGGTGCCGTCCATGCTGCCGCCGGCGCGGAGCGGGCTCAGTCCGCCGACCGCCGACATGTTGCCGTGGCAGTTCTGGCAGTCGACCGCCTGGGTCATTGCGCCCCGGAGGCACTGCGTCGAGGCGCCGGGGTGGCACAAGTAGCAAGCCTGTTTCGCGGGAGCGGGCACCGAGCCGCCGACCGCGACCGGCGCGTCGGCGTACGCGGCCACTTTGTCCGAGTGGAAGGCGTGCATCACGTTCGAGAGCGTCTTATGCGCCGACTGCTGCGCGCCGGGCCCGGCGCCGGTCAGGTCGATGGCCGGCGAGTAGTGGCAGCTCGCGCACAGCACCGGCGCTTGCAGGTTCGTGCCCTGGTCGGCGTTGTGCAGGATGAGCACGTTCTGGCGCGCCTGGGTCTCGAGATCGGGATCGTTCGACCAGGCGGCGTCGCCGATCTGCGCCGCGGCGCCGCCCGTGGCGTGACAGGTCGCGCACGACGTCTCGTCGGAGACGGGCAGGACCGCGTCCGTCGAGGAGAGCGCGGCGCCCGACTTGTCATAGGCGGTGAAGCGCATGAGCGGGTAGTGGTTCGCCTTACCGGCGTCGTCGGTCGGGAAGATGGGGATCCCGGGCGCCTTGAAGAGGCCAAGGGTCGCGTCCCAGCTCAAGGTCGTGCCGCTCGCGCTGGGGGCCTCGGCGGGCATCCACATGCCCAGGAGGCCGGCACCGGTGGCGAGGGAGACCCCGTACTCCTGGCTGGCGTACTGCCAGAAGTTGGTCTTGCCGATGCTCTTCGAGTTGATCGAGCCGCTCGCGTCTGCGACGGCCGAGTAGCGCAGACTCACCGCCGTGGAGTCGAGGAGCGTGGGCTTTCCGCTGGCGTTGCGCTGCACGACCTGTGCGTCGACCACATTGTACGGCGGCAGGATGGAGAAGACCGCGAAGCTCTTGTCCACGCAGTGCATGCCGAGGTCGTTGTTCGCGAACACCGCGTAGGACCCGTTGGGCGCGGGCGTGGGGGCCGGCGTCGGCGTGGGAGTCGGCGTGGGAGTCGGCGTGGGAGTCGGCGTGGGAGTCGGCGTGGTCCCGGCAGCGAGGCGCCAGTCGGCCGTGACGGAGCCGCGGCTCGGCACCGTGACGGTCTTCGACGCGCTCTGGTACCCGGTCTTCGAGACCGCGATGAGGTGCTTCCCGGCCGAGGAAGCGAGCTTGTAGGAGCCGTCGCGCGCGGTCGAGGCGGTGCTCTTGCCATCCGTGACGGACGCGCCGGCGAGCGCGGCGCCGTGCGCGTCGGTGACATGGCCGACCACCGTGGGGCCCTGCGTATCGGATTCGATGGAGCTGTTGTCGGTGCCCACAGTGTCGGTGGTGCTGGCCGAGCCTCCACACGCCGCCATGGTCAGCGCGAGAAGGATGAGAATCGGGGGAATTCCGAGACGGTTCATGTATTGACCTCCTTGAGCGAGGCAATCGCGTGTGCCGGCGTTCTTCGGCCGCGTGCTCGCAGCCGACCTTGGCGTACATGCGTTGAGAATAGCCAGTTGTCTGGCTTTCCTTAGAGCCATTGTTTCTTGGCCTCGGTTCGAACAATTTCAAATTTATTTTGTCACAAAGAGGACATTCGAAAGCAGGACAGATAGGGCCCGCATCTTCCCGCCGCGATTCCACTCGAAATCGCCAACTTCTCCAACGCCGGCAAAGCATTGAAACAATCTTCCAGCAGTGCCGAAGGCATTCGGGTGGCGGGGCGGCGACGCTTCGAAAGCATCGCCTTTCGCATCCTGCGTCGCCTTGGTCCGGTACAACATCTACGCAAGAATCAATGGAGGCCTGTGGGCAAGCTCATGAGGGTAAGGAATTCGAAGGAGGACTCCTACTCCTGATGTCCGGGCGGCGCAAACCTGGGCGGCTCTCCGAATCTCCGCAGAACACGGCTGGGCGCCGATTGTGGGTTGAACCGATTCGCGGGTCGTTGAGGGCGAATCAACCCTCTGGACGCCGGCTTGGATTTCCTGCCGGCGAGCATCGGCAAGCCGGGCTCTTAGATGACCTCTCGTGAAGACGAACGGCCACCGCTCAGGTCGACCGTCGGGTTCCTCGAGGACTGGGCGGACTCTCTCCCCGCCGCCGCCCTGTCGCGCGGCGGTGGCTCTGGGAAGGCGGGGATGAGAGGACCCGCTGCCAGACGAACGGCATCAGGCAAGGGCGAATTTCTTGCCGGAGACTCGGCGGACCCGAGTCGGTTCACGAGGTCATGGCTGGCGTGTCGTCGGACGGGCGGGCGCCATCGCTCGGTGCGCGGTCGAGGAGCCGTTCGCGATCGAGTGGCAAGTTGATGGTGAACCGCGAGCCTCGACTCGGCCCGTCGCTCTGTGCGTCCACAGTGCCGCCATGCAACTCGACCATCCCCTTCACCAGCGCCAGCCCAAGGCCCAAGCCCCCCCGGCTTCGGTCGAGGGTGCGATCCGCCTGCGCAAACGGCCTGAAGAGTCTCTTGAGCGTTTCCGCGTCGATGCCTATTCCGGTATCGGCAATCTCAATGGTGGCCCGTCCCCCTCTTGCTGCGACCGATACCGAAACCTTCCCTTTCTCGGGCGTGAACTTCGCCGCGTTGTTGAGGAGGTTGCCGACCACCTGGGCCAGCCGAGTCGGGTCTCCCTCGAACCAGATTGTCTCTTCCGGCAGATCGACCGCGATTTGACGGCCCTCGAGCAGAGTGTGGTGGTCCTCGACCACTTGTCGCACCAGGACCACGAGATTGACCCGCGCGCGCTGCAAACGAATCTTGCCACGGGATATGCGCGTGACGTCCAAGAGATCGTCCACCAGGTGAGTGAGGTGGTCCGCCTGTCTTTCGATGACTTCGCGCGCCCGGCGGGCCTGCTCTCCGCCCGGCGCGGCACGGCCGAGGATGTAGAGGCTGTTGCGGATGGGCGTGAGGGGGTTGCGAAGCTCGTGCGAGAGCACTCCGAGGAACTCGTTCTTGCGCTCGTCGGCCTCGAGCAGCCGGGCGTTCGCGTCGCGCAGCGCCTCCTCCATCCTTTTGTTCTCGGTGATCTCCGTTCCCAGGACGGCAATTCCCTCCGCCGAGGGGGAGACGGTCATTCGATACCACGCATCGGTGTATTGCCCGCCGACCTCGAATCGCCGGGTCTCGCGCTTGTCCATCGCGTCGCGCAGGTTGTCCTCATAGGCAGTGCCGAGGTGTCTTGGAAACATCTTCCAGATGTCGTTGCCGAGAAAGTCTTCAGGCACCTTGCCTATTCTTGACGCAAACCGCTTGCTGACGAAGGTGAACTTCCACTCGCGATCGAGCACATAGAAATCGTCCTGGATGCTGTCCAGGACCTCGGTCAATTTCTGGTTGGTGCGCTCGAGCGCCTCCTCGGCCCGCTGCCGGGCGGCGGCGACTTGGGCCTTCGTTTCCGACTCCCGGGCGCGAGCTTGGGCGCGGTGCATGGCATCCGTGATCAAAGAAATCATCATGCCGCTCAAAACAAAGACCACCGCCGCCAGCCAATCCTCGGGCTGGCCGATGGACATCTGCCCCGTCGCCTCGTTCCAGTGGCAGTCCGCCAGGAACACTGAAAGGACTGTGGCCAAAAAGCCCGCCCGCCAGCCTCCATAGAGCGCGACCAACATCACCGCCGGGTAGGACAGCAAGAAGGGTGCGCGCGTCCCCAGGGTCTGCAAGAACGTCAGGCGCACGGCAGTCGCCGCGAGCACCACGGCCAGGGCCAAGGCATTTCTGTAGAGCAACGACCGCGATTCCCTTGCCGGCGGAATGAGAGGCAGATGGGATGCGCGAACCGCGGCGATGGAAGCGAGGAGCAGATAGGCCCCGCCAAGCCACTGCGCCGTGCGGCCCAGCCAGTTCACTGCGCTGCCCATGTTCAGCTGAATCATGACGCCGAACAGCCCCACCGCCAGCAGAACCAGGGCGGGGGCGTACCAGAACGTAAACGGGAGCCGCGTCGCGCGCTGGCCGGAATACAACAGGGCGGCGGAGAGCACGAACATGGCGGTGGCGGAGATGAGCACGCCGTAGCGGACCGCCGTGCCGCCCTGGTCTGGGGTGAAGAAGACCGGCAACCGATTCGCCAGCGCGGCCCGCGTTATCAACCACAACGCCGCCAAGGCGGACGCGCAGGCAGCCCCCAGCCAAAGAGGCCTCGCCACGAGCGCTCGCGGCTGCCGCAGCGAGAAGGCGGCGCCCGCCAGATGGCACATCCCCGCCAGTAGAATGCCGGTGTTGAAGATGGTGACATTGGTGTTCGCATTTCCGTGCGAAACGGCGTCCGCGAGGGTGCCCGCAAGACTCCACAGGATCACCCCGCACTCCAGAAGCAGCAATCCTGGCGCGCCTGACGCCAGGAAGCTCCGTCCGATGAGAATGAGAGTGCCCAACGAGACCAGCGTGTAGAAGGTGAAGCTCAAGATAAGCGTCAGGGTGCGGGACTCGTGGGGTTCGCTCAGGCCCGCCGCCCTGGCCGCGATGATGGCCGCCAAGAGGACTGGAATAGGGAGCCACGCCAAGGCCCCCATCCGTTCAAGGCCCGGCCGGGCGTACGCACTCGAACCAGGGCGACCCGCGCCCACTGCTGGATGGAGGCTCATGGAGAATCCGGGCGGTCATGGGTCGGTGGCTCGACCGACCGAACGTGTGAGGCAATGTTCTCACTCCACGTTCACAACATTGAGCGAAGTACAGCTCTTCTCCCACGCTGCGTCCGGAACGGAACACCGGGTGCCATTCTGCGCTCCTGGGGGAAGGTCGACCCCGCTCTCGAGCAGAGGGTCTTTGGCGAGGCGACCAGGACCCTGCCGCTCCTCGCGTCCTACGGGTTTCCCCAAGGGGCGTGGCGGAGCCGCCCCGCGGCGCGCTTGGCCGAGCGCTGCGCGGGTTTCAGGCCCGCCAACCTCGTCGCGAGCGCGCGAAGGCCGCGGCGGCAAGGGCCTTCAAGGTTGCTGAAGCGAGGGCATCCTGGGGCTCGCGCTCTCTCGGACAGCGGCTTGACAGGTCGGTCGCTGACGCATACGAGCAGTTGGATCGTGCTACTCCGTCCGGGGGTGACATCCCTTGGGAGCGGCAGCGGTCGAGGGCTCTTCTGCGATGCACATGGCTGACGCATTGATCTCGCCTTCAGTCGGAGGCGCCTTTTGGGGCGCCATGGCGGGCGGCGTCGCGTGGACAGCGCGGCGGATCGCGCGCGCGCCCGACGAGCGCAGGACCGCTCTCATGGGCGTCCTGGGCGCGTTCGTCTTCGCGGCGCAGATGATCAACTTCTCCATTCCCGGGACGGGCTCGTCGGGGCACCTGGGGGGCGGCCTGCTCCTGGCGATCCTCGTGGGCCCCGACGCCGCGTTCCTGGTGATGACCTCGGTGCTCGTCGTCCAGGCGCTCTTGTTCGCCGACGGCGGGCTGCTCGCCCTGGGCTGCAACGTCATCAACCTGGGCTTCACGACCTGCGGGGTGGCCTATCCGCTCGTCTTCCGGCCCTTGGCGGGCCAGCGGCCCTCGGGCGCGAGGCTGTGGGGCGCGTGCATCGCGGCGGCCGTCCTGGGGCTTCAGCTGGGCGCGCTCGGGGTGGTCCTCGAGACCGCGGCGTCGGGGCTGGTCGGCCTGCCGCTCAAGGCGTTCCTCGCGCTCATGCTGCCCATCCACCTGGCCATCGGGCTCGTGGAGGGCGCCGTCACCGCGGCGGTGATCCAGGCGCTGTGGAAGGCGCGCCCCGACCTGGCGGAGAGCGCGGCCCGCGAGCCCGCGCGGTCCTCGGCCTTGCGCGCCGCGCTCGCGCTGGGAATCTGCGCGGCGCTGATCGCCGGGGGCCTCTCCCGCTTCGCGTCGACCGCGCCGGACGGCCTCGAGTGGTCGCTCGCGAAGGCGCTGGGGCGGCCGGAGCTGGCGCCGCCGGGCACGCCGGTCCACTCGGCGCTCGCCCGCGCCCAGGCGTCCACCGCGCTCTTCCCCGGCTATGGCGCGGGCGAGGGCGCGGCCCCAAAGCCGGCCGTCTCCCTGCCGGGCCTCGCCGGCGCGGGGGTGACGCTGCTGCTCGCGCTCGCCGCAGGCCTGGGCCTTCGGGCCCTGCGCAGGCGGTCGTCCCCCGTGCGCTCGAGGGAACGGTGACTCTGGCGCAGCGCCTGCTCCTGCACGCCGGGGCCTTGGACGACCTCGCCGGGCGCCCGACCCTCCTCGGCCAGATCGACGCGCGCGCCAAGTTGCTCGCGACGCTGGCGTTCGTGGGGACCGCCGCGTCCTTCGGCCGCGACGAGATCCTGCGCCCTCTGCCGCTCGTGCTCTTTCTCGCCGTGGCCTTCGCCCTGGGCGAGGTGCCGCTCGCGCCCGTGGTGCGGCGCGTGGCCTTGTTGTCGCCCTTGGCTTTCTTCATGGGAGCGGCCGACTGGGTCTTTCACCGGGCGCCCGCGCTGGTCATTGGCTCATGGACGCTCTCGGAGGGCGCGGTCTCCTTCGCGGCGCTCCTCCTGCGGTTCGGCCTGTGCGCCACCGCGCTGCTCTTGCTCGCGGCGACCACGCGGTTCGCGGCCATCGTGGGGGCGATGCGCCGGCTGAGGATGCCGCGCGCCCTGGCGACGCAGCTTCTCCTCGCCCACCGGTATTTCTTCGTCCTGGCCGAAGAAGCCGGGCGGCTCGCGCGGGCGCACGCCTTGCGCTCGCCTGAGAAGCGCCCGGGGCCGCGGGTCGGCGCCGCGCTCCTGACGGTGCTGCTCCTGCGCTCGCTCGCCCGCGCCGAGCGGGTCTACGGGGCCATGATCTGCCGCGGCTTCGACGGCGACCTCACGGTGGAGCCGCCGCGCCGGATGGCGGCGCGCGACGCGGCATTCCTCGGGGCTTGCGTCGCCTACTTCGCGCTCGTTCGAGCCATCGACATCCCGGCGACGCTGGGGGGAGCCCTGATGCCATGAGCCATCACCGGGTCGCGTTCGAGGGCGTGTCTTATCGGTACCCCGGCGGGGTCGAAGCGCTGCAGGCGGTGTCGCTGACCATCCTCCACGGCGAAGCGGTCGCGCTGGTCGGCGGCAACGGCGCCGGCAAGTCGACGCTCCTCCAGCACCTGGTGGGCGTGCTCCGGCCGACCCGCGGGAAGGTGCGGGTGGGCGACCTGCCCGTGGTGCCGTCGACGCTCCCCGCCATCCGCCGGGCGGTCGGGCTCGTCTTCCAGGACCCCGACGACCAGCTCTTCATGCCCACCGTCGGCGAGGACGTGGCCTTCGGCCCGGCGCGCATGGGGCTGCCCCCCGAGGACGTCGAGGCGCGAGTCGCCGACGCCCTGGCGCGGGTGGGCATCGAGCATTTGCGCGGGCGGGCGCCGTTCCGCATGTCGTTCGGGGAGAAGCGGCTGGCGGCGCTGGCCTCGGTGCTGGCGATGAGCCCGTCCATCCTGGCGCTGGACGAGCCGAGTGCGAACTTGGACCCGCTGGCGCGCCGCCGGCTCATCGGCCTGCTCCGCTCCTTCGAGCACATGCGGATCATCGCCACGCACGACCTGGACCTGGCGCTCGACGTCTGCTCGCGCGTCATCGTCCTGAGCCAGGGGCGCGTCGTGGCGGACGGAGCGGCCGAGCGAATTCTGCGGGACGACGCGCTCCTCGCGAGCGCGAGCCTCGAGCGGCCGATGCGCCTCCAGGTCGCGCGGTGAGGTCAGCCGGCGCCCAGCCTGGCGCCGACCTCGGGCGAGGCGCGGGCGCAAGCAAGGGGACGCCGATGATTCGACGCAACCGCTGCCAGAACAGATTCTCGAGTGCCGCCTGCCGCGGCATGCGCGCGAGGAAGGACCTTTTCGGGGACGTGCATTCACGTCTTCCGGCTCATTTCAGTCAGCGAAGGCATTGGTGTGCGAGCGCTTGAGCCGAACCCGCGCGATGCGCGCAGTCGAGAGCGCCGTCGGCCAACGTGAGGCGGCGACAGGCTTCGAGCTGGGGACCGAGCGCCTGTCGCAGCTCGCCGGCGCGCAGCTTCTCCAGCAGCGGGTCCCGAAACCCCGCCTGGCGCAGCTCGAGGGCGACGATCTGGTCCACGAGCTGTGCGCACTCCGCCGAGGTGGCGGGATGGTGGGGAGCACACGCGCTGGCGAGGACCAGCGCGACCGTCCATGGGCCTCTCATCGCGTGAACCTCACTCGGATGGACGAATTGCCTCGAATGGGCTGGCCATTCCGGTCGTGAGCGGGGAGGAATTGCGCGTCTCGCGCGCACTTTGTTGCCTGCGGACCAAACCCGTAACCCGGGTCGAGGACGACGGCGGCCGACTCGCATCGCCCCTCGGGGCTCACGACGACTCGGACAATGGCCGCCTGCTCGTCGATTTGTGCGTCGTCCGCCTCGCGCGGCCACGGGCAGGTCCAGTCCGGGTCCGCCAGGGCAATAGGGCGAGAAAGGTCCGGTGTGCTCGCGGTCGGAGCCGGGTGCGCTGGAGGGTCGGGTTCGGTCGAGACGGCGCCTGGCACCGCCTTGCTCGAGGTGCCGGACGAAGTGGTCGAGCCCCCGGAATACACATTCCCGGTTCCGACCACGAACGACGAGCTGAAATCGACGGGCTCGGCGGTCGGCGCGCGCGCGATGACGTTGCCGGCGCGCGCGGGCGCCTGGGCTCTCAGCCGCGCGGGCGCTCGGGCGGCGGCAGGAGGCGCCTTGGGATGGGCAGGCTGGGATTCCGATTTCGCTTGCTCCGGCACCTTGGGCGGAGGCGGTAGGTCGATGGGGCGCGCCGCTTGGGCCGCGAGGAGCGACCGGACCCGCTGGGCCGTGGTCAACGCCCATTGCTCGTTGGAGTTGTTCGCCGGCGCCAGCAGCGCCAGGCCCAAGTGCGCGGCGACGGCGACGGCCACGGGGAAGAGCCACCTGCGCCGGCGAGGCTTGCGCGAGACCCCGAGGACGGCGTCGACAATCCTCTCGCGAGGCCCGGAGGAGGAATGGATCCGGACGCCGGTCACGGTTTCGGAACCTCCTCGGCGAGCGTGCCGAAGGCGATACGGCTCAAGCCCGCCGAACGGAGAAGATCGAGGACGTGGATGACTCGCCGATGCTGCACGGCGCCGCTCGCGCTGATGACCGCACGCAGGTCCGCGTTCTTTGCGAGCTGCTCCTTCGCTTGGCGCACGAGGTCGGAGTCATCGGCGATCGGCACGCCATTCACCGAGACGGCGCCGGACTCAGGAAGCACCACCGACAGGACGACCTGCACGGACTCGCTGGTCGACGCGGCCGGCAGGTCCAGCGGGACCGCCGGGGTCGCGACGACGCGAGCGGTGACGATGAAGATGATGAGCAACACCAGAGTGATGTCGACCAGGGGCGTGACGTTGATCCCGACGATCGCGCCGCCCTGCTGTTGGCCCGGCCCCGCCATCAGTCCTCTCCTCTCGAGCTGGCAAGCTGGCCGTTCGCCCGGGGGATCTCCACCGGAAGCCCGCCGCCCGATGGGTCAGAAGGAGCACGGTCCGAGACGTAGGCCAAGACGAGGTTCGTCAGCACCTCGGTCTGGCCGAGTAGCGAGGTCATCCTGCGCTGGAAGTAGTTGAAGGCGGCGACCGCCGGGAGGGCCACGAGGATGCCCACGGCGGTCGCGACCAGGGCTTCAGCCAGGCTCGCCATCACCGCCATCGAAGCGGCCTGCCCGGCCCCGGGCGCTCCAGCTCCGGTTCCCAGCTCCTCGAATGCGTGGATGATTCCGACGACCGTCCCGAATAGGCCGATGAACGGCGCGTTGTTGCCGACGGTGCCGAGGTAGGTCAAACGCTGCTCGAGCAGCCCGCGCTCGAGGGCGGTGGCGCTTTGCATGGCCCTGTCCACCGCGGCCGGACCGCGGCCCGCGAGGCGCAGCCCCGCGGCGGCGATCGCCGCGGCCGCCGCCGGCATCGAAGCGAGCAGGCCGATGGCCTCGTTCCAAGCGCCCGCGGACAGGTGCGCGTCGAGGCGAAGGCCGAGGGAGCGCACGTCGGCGTCCCGCGATCGGAAGAACAGCCAGCGCTCGACGACGATGGCGAGCGAGGCCACCGAGAGCAATCCCAGAAACCAGAGCACCCAGAGGCTCCCGGACTGCAAAAGGACGCGTTTGATGATGTCGACGGCATTCATTGGAGCTCTCCTGGAGCCCCAGCCGCCTGAGCGCCCAAAGGCGCCCGGGCCGCCGGGGAAAGCGCTTGCCGACTCGCTATGGAGGCGAGGTGTAGTTTCGCTTCACATAGCAAAGCCCGTCTGAATTGAGGTGCCCCTGCGTGCTCTGATCGTAGGTCATGTAGTCGTGGTAATCGTGCAACGAGGTCGCGGGGTCGCCCGACGGGTTGTAGGGGATCGTCAAAGAGTCGAAGCCCATCTGCGGCTCGCTGTTGGGCGGCGTATAGGTCGACAGGCACGAGCGCCACGGGAGCGGAGTGGCTCCGAACGTGAAGGCCGTGTAGTTGACGCCCACCGTATTGTCGAGCGTCACGTTGTAGTTTCCCTGCGCGTCCTTCACGGCGAGAGCGGCGAGCTGGTCGAAGTGCGCGGGAGTGTCGTGCGTGAAGCTCTCCCAGAACGGGTGATCGGTGTGGAGGGTGACCTGGGCGACGACGGTCTGGTTGGACGCGACCTGGACGCCGCGCTGGTGCTCCTCGCTGCCGAGCGCCTTGGCGGGGTCGTTGTCCGGGTTCTGGCAGTTGATATACGTCGTCGGCGATTTGAAGCCGAAGCGGAAGCTCACGGTCGTCGGGAGCTTCGTGAAATCGAAGCTGGAGTTTGTCGAGGTGCAGCTCGAGCCCTTCCACGTGGCCGTCCCGACGTAGAGGACCGTCCAGCCGTTCTGGATCATGGCCACATAGTCGGCGTCGTTCGCGTCCAGCTGCAGCATCGTGGCCGATGCCGTCGCGGGAACCACGTCGAATCCGAAGGCGTAGCGCACCGCCGGGTCGAAGGGCTTGTTGCCGTTGAGGTTCTGGTTGTTGAGCGAGGCGATCGGATACGCCTGTTCGTCCGAACCGCCCTTTCCGGTGAGCGGCCCGCCCTTGTGGAGATCGATGGCCCAAGGCCCATCGAGCTGCGCGACCTTCGCTCCCGTCTGCGATTCATCGGTCGGCGAGAGGTCCGGATTCGCCGACAGCGTGAGGTGATCGATGGTGACCAGGAGCTTGGTGAATTTCAGCTCCCATCCGTCGACGAACGCGGCGTCGTCGGCGCTGGCCGGAGGAAATGCATAGCCGCCGAGCGCCAGCACCTCGCCGGAGGTCGAGAACTGGATGGTCCCTCCGTTGCTGTTGCTGTTGCTCGATCCGCCACAACCAGCTCCGGCGGCGAAAAGCATCAATGTCGTGAGAACGGCCCTCTGCGCTTTCATCGTTTGTCTCCTGGGTCCAGACGATTTGGGTGGGACAGTCTGATGCTCATTGACCGGATGCCTTCCAAGCGAAGGCGTAGACGCCACTGTTCACGAACATCCCTGCGTACAAGGCCTTGCCTGCCCCAGTGTTGGCATCGGGAATTTGGTAATGGAGCGGTGAGCTCGAGACCTGCGTCAGGGCCTCGGTCGCCGCAAAATCGACGTTGTTGAACATGGGCCGCGGGTCGATTTGCAGCAAAAGCGTTCCACCGTCGGTCGGGGTGATGTCGACGAGGATCGGCGTCACGATCCGCTGGTGACAAATGGGGTAGGCTCCCGGCGCGGCGGGGTTCGTGACCTGCTTCGCGCGGTTGGAGCCGATGGTGACGATGCCGGTGAACGGATAGGTTTGGTCGCCCTCGACGGCCGTGCCCTCGACGTCGAGGATTGCCGTCGGATCCTCCTTCGCGTTGACGTCGCCGCCGGTCAACCACACCTCCGCCGTCCTAGCCTCGGTCTGCGTCCCCTCGCCTTGGACCGGGAACGGCTGCGGCGACGGCGAGAGGAGATCGACGTCGATGGGGCCGAAGACCTGCCCGACGTAGATGCCCGGAAGAATGCAGGGCGCGGCCCCAGCTCCGGACAAAGGCACCGACTGGTTGAGGTACAAGGCGCCGATGTGGAGGCTCGCCCGCGTCAGCGTCACCTGAGCCGTCACCGCAGGGTTGCCGTTGGACGCGGGGGTGATGACGTAGCTGAAAAAGAGCGGGCCCCCGGTCGCGTCGCTCGGGCCCGAAGCGGTGGCCGAGAAAGTCACGAGCGCGCTGCCGGTCGTGGCGCCGCAGCCAGCGACGAATAAGGCACAGAGAGCGAAGGGCCTCATCGGTCGCCTCCGTAATTGACGCTCAGGGAGAAGAGGACCGTGCGCGGCGCGCCGGCGGTGAACAGGCGCGTCGGCACGAGCGTGGGAAGGGGCTGGGTGTGAAAGTCGGCGGCGTAGTTGTATTCGCCGAGCATGTAGCGAGCATCGAGGAGGTTCTCGACCGAGAGGCCGAGATTGACGAACCACCAGCCCACGACGAGGTTGGTGTCGACGGTGAAGATGCTGTCGGACCGGCTGCCATAGGGCAGGGGCCGCGGGCCGACGTAGGTGATGCCGGTCCCGAAGGAAGCTCGCAGCGGGTGGCCGAGCAGCTGCTCGCGCCACCACGGAAGTACCTCGTGCACCGCGGCGTCGGTGCGGAAGACGAGGTCCGGCACATAGGGGATGAGCAGGTGGGTGTCGTCGAACGTCGCCTTGACGTAGGTGAGGTTGGCCGCGACGTCGAAGAAGGAGCCGGTCAAACGAGCGGAATTGGCCGACCCCAGGCGCGTCGAAGGACCGCCGAGGATGTTTCTGCCCGCGGTCTCGGAAAAGATGAGGTCCTTGTCGACTCGAGTGTCGAACACCACCGAGCGCAAGACGAGGCCGACGTTGTCGAAGAGCCTGCGCTGAAACGAGAGCCCGCCGTCAAAGGACGAAGCGCTGGCAAAAGGCGTCTCTTTGCCCTGCGTGATGTAGCTGGGGTCGATGGATCGCACACCCTGACCGGCGCTGGCGGAGGCGCTCAGGCCCCAGAATGGCCCGAGCAACAATGAGCCTCGCGGGAGCAGCGCAGTGCTCGAGGTCGTCGCTCGCTGGTTCGGCTCGCGGTAGGCGACCGAAGCGGCGCTGGAGCTCTCTTGCGAAAGGCAGGACTGGTCGCCCGGAGGATTCGACGGGGACGGGTTCGAGATGGACTGAACGGCGCACAGGTTGTTGACGTCGAAGGTGAACAGGTCTTCGCGCAGCCCGCCGCGGAGCGAGAGCCAGCGCGTGAAGCGCAGGTTGGCGTCCACGTAGAGACCGATGTCTCCGAGGGTGGAATCCAGGTCCAGATCGGTGTGATAGGGGGCGCCGGTCGCGTCCTCGATGCGCTGCTGCATCGCCGAGACGACGTCGGCGCGAGCAAAGTAGCCGACCTCGATCTCCTGGAGCTGCTGGAGCACCTCGCCCGCGACGCGAGCGTTGCCCTTGACGCCGATCGTGAGCTCGCTGGCGTGGAGGTCGATAGGATCCCCGCGCTGGCTGTGCGGCTGCTGGAGGGGCTCCTGCACGTCGAGGAGGAAGCCGGTGAAGTTCTCGCGTAGCCGGAGCGGCCGATAGATGAGGAACGCCAGGCTCTCCGCAGAGAACTTCCCGCTGCGCGTCTCGATGGCTCCGGCGAGCGAATAGCGCGACGAGTCTTCGCCTTGGGCCTGGTGCACGTCGCCGCTCTGCAGATAGTCGCCGTAGAAGCCCACGCGGCCGGCCTTGTAGTCGTCCTCGCGAATCACGCCGGCTGAATGAAAGCTCGCCGAGTACGCGGTCGCGGTCAGCCGATATCGAGTGGAGGCGTTGACCTGGCCCTCGTATTGGCCCATGAACGTGCCGCTGCGGCCGTCGCGGTCCGCGCCGAAGCCATTCGTCTGGTAAAGCTGCACCGCGAGGAATGTGCCGGGCCGCCCGTCCGGCGGGCCGTAGGTCAGCAGCTCGCGAGCCGTTCCGAAATTCCCGGCCGACGTCGTGGACGTCATGCCGCGCTGCCCGAGCGCGAGGTGATAGTCGGCGGAGCCGGCGACGGCGTAGTTGCCCTGCCTCGGGTCGAAGGGGCCTTCGACCACGCGCAGCGAGTCGATCAGCTCGGGGATGATGAAGTGCGTGTCGGAGTAGCCGTTCCCGTGTGGGTTCCCGCTCTCGTTGATGGGCACGCCATCGACGGTGAACTCGATGTCCTGCCCCTCTCGAGCGTCGAAGCCGCGAAGGAAGACCTGCTCGGCGTGACCCTGGCCTCCCTCGTTCGTCAACAGGATTCCCGGCGCGAGCTTGAGCACGTCGGCGGCGTTCTGGTGCGGGACCGTCGCCAGGCCGCCGACCTCGAGCTGGTAATCGGAGGCACCTCGGCTGGGCGGCTTGCGCCTGCCGAGGACCGTCGCCTCGAGCACCGCCGGCTCGCCGCCGTCGCCGGCCCGGACGTCAACGGGGACGGCGTCCACGGGGCCGGCGTCCGGATTGCCGGCGTCCGGATTGCCGGCGGGGCCGGAAGGCGGAGCCATTCCAGGCGGCGGCGGAGTCGATGCGTCGAAGCCTCCGGCATCGGGCGCCGACGCGAGCGGCGCGGGGGGCGGAGCCTTCGGGAGCGCGAAGCGAAATGGAATATGAATTCGACTCGCGATCGGTTGCCCGTCGCTCGTCGCCGGAGCGAATTTCCAATGCGAGAGGGCTTCCTTCGCCGCGAGGACGAAGGGCTCCTCGGCCGGCTGGGTCACCTCGACGTGGGAGGCGATGCCGTTGGCGTCGAGGGTGACAAGGAGGTCGACCGTCCCCTCGCGGCCCGCGGCCATGGCGTCTGCTGGGTAGACCGCGTCCGAGCGCTCGAGGACGCTCGGGGGCATGAGCTGGGGCTCGGCAGAGGCCCACCCAGGGCTGGCGAGCAGGAGGAACAGCGCGCGTCGCAGCGACGCGCTGCCTCTCCCGCCGAAGCGGAATGGCACGGAGTACACCTTTGCCCCATTCACCGGCTGGGGCCTTTGACGCTCGAATGGGCCGCGCTTGGCGCCCGATCGGCGTCTGCTTTTTGCGAAAGTGGAGGAGGGTCGGCGGCGGAAGGGAAGGCGCTATTGGCGCCAGCCTTCGCGAGCCAGAGCCGTGGCTACACGGATCCCCAGGCGGCGAGCTCCCTGAGGCGGGATCGCTCTAGCAGACGGGAGGTGAGCTCTTGGGGGCTACGGCGAGGAGCGGTATTGCAGGCGGCGGTGCAGCGCGTTCCGGAAGCGCGGGTTGGATCTCGCGCAACGGAAGCAGGTCGGACCGATGGGCCGGCGCGTCGGGCGCCCGAGCTCGCTGGTGCAGCCATGCCAAGCAATGGCTGTGGTCGAGCTCGTCGGGGGAATCAGCGGCGGACGGGCGAATGGCGCTCGTCGATGACGGCGCCGCGGCCGGCCCCAGAGAATGGTCATGGTGGCCGTGGACGAGCTCGCCGTGCTCCGGGCAGATCTCGTGCGGAGCAAGGAGAAAGTGGGCGAGTCCCGCGAATTGCAGGAGCACGAGGAGCGAGGCGAGGCCGTGGACGCACCGGCGCGGGCCGCGGCTTTCTCTCCATTGCGCCAAAATGTTTCCGCTCGCCATCCGTGCGTTGCTTCCTCTTCTGCCAGGAATAGCCCCATCGTCACCGGCGCGCTACTGATACCGCGTTATCAATCGGAGGGTCAAGCTGCTAGAGTGCCCGCCCAGATGGAACGGAGCACGCGACAGCGCCAAGCCATCCAGCAGGCCATCGAGGCCGCGGGGAGGCCGCTCAACGCGGGGGAGGTCCTGGCCGCCGCGACGGCGGTCGTGCCCTGTCTGGGAATTGCGACGGTCTACCGCACGCTGAAGGCGTTCGCCCAGAGCGGTCTCGTGGAAATCATCGAGCTCCCCGGAGAGCCCGTTCGATATGAGGCAGCGGGGAAGGGCCATCACGACCACTTCCGCTGCAGCGCCTGCGAACGCGTGTTCGAAGTCGAGGATTGTCCGGTCCGCGGCGTCCGTTTGCCGAAGGGATTCGTCGCCGACGGCCACCAGGTGATCTTTCACGGAACTTGCGCCGACTGTCGGTCCGGCTCGGCTGGAAGTCGCGCGAGGTTCGGCCGGCCGCCCGAAGCGGTGCCGTCGGCCGCCATGCCGTTGGGCCCCGCGTATCGAGGAGGCATCGCGGTTTCGCGCGGCGCTGTCGCCCCGTTCGCGAGGGGAGGGAAGGGGCGCTCGAAGTGACGCGGGCTCCCTCCTTGACCCCTAACCCGGCATCCCCGACGTCGATGGCGACCCCCGGCGAGAAACCGGGGTGGTCGGGATGGGCCAAGAGGAAGCTCGCGAGGTAGGCCGCGACCTGCGGCGGAGCGTGACGCCGCGAGGCTCGAGCGCGGGGGCCGAAAGGTCGAGGCCATGCTCGCCCAGCTCCTCGAAGGACCCGTCTTGCGAGAGCCGCGGCCTGGCAGTGGCTGCAGTGAACCGCGTCGAGCTCTTCTTGCGGCGCGTCGCAGTTGTGGCGCCGGTCGGTCGAGGACGCCGAGCTCGGCCTTAGGTATGCACCCGCGCGTCGGCGCGCGAGGACGAGCACGTTGGTCCGCACCAGGTGTCCCCGCCGGGACCCGGAGGTGCTCCGAAGAACGCCGGAATCACTCAGGCGCAGCTGCGGAAAAGCAGGAGAGCCCCTTATGCGGACGCGCCGGCGCGATTGCGGTGACCCGAAACGCTCGAGCAGACCTCTTTTCACGAGGTTTTCGCGGACCGGAGCAGGACTCCTTCGCCGAAGGATGTCTCAGGAGTGGCCATGGGCAGTTCGCTTCGAGGGTGGCGAAGCTTCGCGATGGGCTCGATGGTGGCCCTTGCCGCCTGCATGCTCGGGGAGGCCCCCCTCCCTGACGCTTCGGTCAACGGCGACAGCGACGGTGGGCATGCGGACGCTGGGAGCCGCAGCGATGCGTCGAACGGCCTTGACGCATCCGAGGGCAGGGACGCTTCGAGCAGTGCCGACGCCTCGAGTGGCAGGGATGCGTCGAGCGGCGCCGACGCCTCGAGCGGTAGGGACGCGTCGAGCGGCAGCGACGCGTCGAACGTCACCGGCACTGCGCCTTGCGACATCTATCAGTCCGCCAGCACGCCGTGTGTGGCAGCCCACAGCACGGTTCGCGCCCTCTACTCGGCGTACGACGGTTCCCTCTACCAGGTGAGGAGGTCGGACGGCGCGACCAAAGACATCCCGGTCCAGAGCGCAGGAGGCTTCGTCGATATCTCCGTGCAAGACTCGTTCTGCTCGAATTCGACGTGCACCATCTCGATTCTCTACGACCAGTCCCCGAACAAGAACGACCTCAAGAAGTCGCCGGAGGCGACGTGGCTGCCCAAGGGAGGCAATGAATCGAGCGCCACCCAGGGCAAGATCTCGGTGAGCGGTCACACGGCCTACGGGATCTACGTCTCCTCGGACAGCGTCGCCTATCGAAACAACAGCACCAAAGGCATTGCGACGGGCGACCAGGCCGAGGCGATGTACATGATCGTGGACGGGAAGCGCTCCAGCGGCATCTGTTGCTTCGACTATGGGAATGCTGAGGCGAACGGCCTGGACAACGGCAACGGCACCATGGAGGCGCTCTACTGGGGGACCGACACGTCGTGGGGAGGCAAGGGCGATGGCAACGGCCCCTGGCTCGCGGCCGACCTCGAAAATGGCATGTTCAAGAGCGACAAGGGAGGCTCATCGGCATCGTCGCCCAACGACAAATCCATCATCGCCAATTTCGTGACGGGTATGCTCAAGGGGCCCTCCGGAAACAGTTATGCGCTCAAGGGCGGAGATGCGCAGTCGGGCAAGCTCACCACCCTGTGGGACGGAAACCGCCCTTCGCCCGATTACTCTCCCAAGCGTTTGGAAGGGGCCATCATTCTGGGAACGGGCGGCGACGGAAGCAACTTTGGGGTCGGGACCTTCTACGAAGGGGCCATGACCATGGGCAACCCGCCGGATGCCACCGACGACGCCATCCAGGCCAACATCGTCGCCGCCGAGTACGGGAAATAGCGCCCCTAAGGCCATTTGCCCGCTCGCCCGCGATGTGCGCGCGATGAGCGCCCCCTTGAGCTTCCTTCCGTGTCGCCGCCTCAGCCCGCCCGCCGCTGACGCTCTACGGCCGGCGACCGGCTGCCTTGGCACTGTTCTCCGGTAACAGAAATTTGAAGGCCTTTGGCAATTCCCGCCGGACTCCTTGGTTGAGGCGCGAGACAAGTGCCTGAAAGGACGCCGACCGTTCACTGGCTCACAAATTGCCTTGGTCTCGAACGCCCAGCCCTCGTCGCGGTCTTCGCGAGATGGCGTTCAACGACGGAGTCGCCCGTTTGTCAGCCAAGTCTCGAACCCAGAAGCGCCTCGCGTCGAGCCCGTCGAGCCCAGCTCGGACCATCGCTCACGCGCTCTCGGCGGCGCTCTTCATAGCCTCCTGCTCCTCGCCGAATGACAAGCTCGGGCTGACGAAGAGAGGATTCGGCGGTGACGCCCTTCCTCTACAGACCGTGATCCTGACCTACGACGACGGTCCCGACGAGCATACCCGCGACATCGCGATCTATCTGAACGCAAACGGCATTCACGGGACGTTCTTCATCAATGGGCGGCGAATTTGCAAATCGACGGATCAGTCTGGTCGGTGCGTCGCCCCGATGGACATCCGGCCTTGTGGGAATGGTCAGTCGCAGGCCCCGGTCCAAGACCCGCGCTACTACCCCGAGCTCTTGCTCGACGAGATGATTGGCCTTGGTCATCACATCGCGAACCATTCTGAAGACCACTGCGTTCTCCCGCGTGAGCGAAGCAGCGACGACGTCCTATTCGAGATAGAGACCACGCAATCCATTCTGGAGAGGCACGTCCTTGACGGGCTCTTTCTGTTTCGCCCGCCCTATGGCGCCTGGGACGCGAGGACGCTCGCTCTCGCGCGCGCCTCTCCCGCTCTGGACACACTGACAGGGCCGGTCTTCTGGGACGTCGATGGCCAAGACTATTCCTGCTGGCAGAACGGTCTCAGTGTCGAGGAGTGCGGCGATCGATACTTGCAGCGCTTGGGGACGCGACCCAAGCGCAACGGCATTCTCTTGCTCCACGACCGCCCTGAGTTCAATGTCGGGTACGAGGGGCCATTCCTTCTCACGAAATGGCTCGTGCCGCGCCTCCGAGACGCCGGCTACCAGTTTGCGGATATGGGGGCTCTGCTGAGCGCATCAGCCGGCCATCTGTCCGACCAAGGCAGGGCGGATGAGTCTTTCGGCGACGCGCTCTCCAGCTCCGAAGTCGCTCGCGGGGAATAGCAGCGCCCATGGCAGAGCGCCGCTCGCTTTTACTGCCAATATCTCGCGGATCACATACCCGGGAACGGCGCCGGGTGGTTCGAGTCGAAGCTCACCGACCCGAAGTCGAAGTCGCTCGCGCCGCCGTCCACCGCCGGGACCGAGCCGAAGCGCGCGCCGCAGCTCGAGGCGTCGCCGTGCGGGCCTCAGGACTGGGCGGTGGCGCCGGTCGGGCTTCAGGACCCCCTTCATCAGTCAGTACCGCTCGGTTTGGGCCTAGTCCTCGGCCGCCGTGCCCTGGCAGACCACACACTGCACCTCGTGGGCTGCCGGCAGCTGCCCGCCGACCATGACCGCGTCGGAGCGCCCCTTTATGCCGGTGCCGCCTTCCGACTTGGGCCGGAGGACCAGGCGGGTCGCCGCGGCGGCTCGAGGGGAGGCTGCCGCGCGGCGAGAGCCGCCTCGGCGCAGCGGTCCGCCTTGCGCGGCTCGTGCCATCCTGTAGGTTCAACGGTTGTCCCAGGCGAACGGGCGGGGCAATGAACGCAGCTCGCCCGCGAGCGATGCGAAAGCCGACCTCGCGGCGACGATTGGCGAGGCGCGAGGAAGGAAGACATGGTTCTGCTCGGAGTGCTCGGCCTGTTCCAAGCGGCGTTGTTGCCGGGGCTCGCCCTCGTATCGCTCTTTCCGCGCGGCCGAGCCGAGCGCCTGGGCGTTTGGGAGATTGTCGCGTTCGGATTTGGGCTGAGCCTCGCCTTCAACTACCTGGCGGTGTGGCTGCTGACGTGGGCCGACCTCAACGTCCCGGCGGCACATTTCGCGCTCGCTGCCGCGAGCGCCCTGGCCCTGGCGCGCGCTTTCCTCGCTCGGCGGCCGTGGAGCCGCGACGTCCTCCTGCCGGTCTTGGCGGTCGGCTCCGCCGGGCTGGTGCTCCTGGCCGGCTGGTACCTGCTTCGCTCCAAGGCGTTCTGCGTCTTCGCAGGCGGGGACGAGCTCTTCTCTTGGAATGCCTGGGCCCTGCAATGGGCCAGCAACGTGCTTCCGACGAATACCCGGCATTACCCTCAGTTGCTCCCCGCGGCCTGGTCGGTTATTTACCAGTTCTTGCCGAAGCCGGTCGATTTCTTCGCCAAGGCGCTCATGCCGCTGTTCACGGTGGGCATCGGGGCGATCTTCATGGCCTTCGCGCGACTCGAGAGGAGGCCTTGGCCGCTCTTGGCGCTTCCCATCGCCGCGTTCCTGATTCATCGCGCGGGATGGTCTGGCGCCGTCATGAGGATGGGGCTCGCCGACGTCCCCTCGGCGTTCACGCTGCTGCTCGCGTATTACACCTATTCAAAATGGCGCGCCGAGCCGGGCGACGGGTTCTATCTCTTCCTGTCGGGCGCCTTCGCGGGAGCGGCCGCCGCGACCAAGCAAGGCGGGCTGGCGCTGCTGCCGTTCTTCGCCGTCGCCTTCCTCGCGCAGGCGACCTCGAGCGTCGCCAAGCCTGGCGCGCGCGACGATTCGGAAGCCCTGCGCCTCTCGGCCTGGCTGCCATTCTGGCTGGCCGTCGTCGCCGTCGGGCTCTCCTGGTACGCGTACGCCGAATATCTGGTGTCCGTGGGCCGAAATCACTACGACGTGGCCGAGGCGTGGCTCGTCAACCATGGCTCGACGTTCTACGCCCCCGAGAGCACTGCCTTGAAGCGCCTCGCGTCCGCGTATCGAATGCTCGCCTCGTCGCTCTCCATCACGGCCGTGCTCGGCCTCGCCGCCCTCTGCCTCGGGGCCTTGCGCGACCGGCGACACCGGGGCGTCGTTCTCCTCATGGCGTTCGGCTACCCAGCCGTCTGGGCGCTCTTCTTGAGCTACGACCTCCGGAACTTGATCCCCGCGTTGCCGTTCGTCGCCCTCGGCGCCGGCCTCGCCCTGAGCGAGATGCTGAAGACGCCGATCGCGCTCGCCCGCTCGAAGGCGGCCGCGGCGAGGTGGGCCGGGCTTTGGGCGCGACTGCAAAGGGCCTTCCCCTCGCGCTCGTCCGTCACTCGCGCGGGAGCCCTCGGGGCGGCCCTCGGCCTCGGCCTGCTCTGGGCGGCGCGACCCGAGGCCAAGCTGCTCAAGTCGCTCCGCACGGTGCGCGCGGCGAGCATCGGGGATTCGACGCGGCTCAATAGCAAGCTGTATTCCTATTTCGATTCTCGCCCGCCGAGCGATACCGCCAAGATCGCCAGCTATTACCCCTTTCTGTCGGCAATGCCCGGGCTCTCCGAGCGGTTCGAGCGGGTGGACCTGCGGACGTCGGGGGCGGTCGAATCGGTCCTCCGGGAGCCGGCGGTCGGATACATTCTCCTCGTCTTCAACCTCCACTGGCACACCTCCATCAGCGACGAGAACCTGGAGGCGGTGAAAAGGCTCGAGCGGGAGGGCGCCCTGGAAGCCGTCTTCCAGATCCCGGACGGTTGCCTGCTGCGCAAGAAAGGGGTCGGCACTTGAGCGCCGTCGTCCTCATCCCCGCCTATGAGCCGACCTCGGCGCTCGCAGCGCTCGTCGAGTCTCTGCTGGCCGACGCGGCGCTGGAGGCGATCGTCGTCGTCGACGACGGGAGCTCGGAAGGGGCGAAGGGCATCTTCGCCCAGGTCCTAGCGCTGTCTCCCAGGGTGGAGCTCCTCCAACACGCGGTCAACCTGGGCAAGGGGGCGGCGCTCAAATCCGGCTTCAATCACATCTTGCTCAAACACCCTGGTGTTCGGGTCATCGTCACCGCGGACGCCGACGGGCAGCACCGCGCGGCCGATGTCGCGCGCGTCGCGCAGGCCGGGCTCGAGCGGGCCCCCGCGCTGGTCATCGGAGCCCGCGCGTTCGAAGGCGACGTCCCCTGGCGCAGCCGGGTCGGCAACCTCCTCACGCGGTGGGTCTTCCGATTCTTTTCCGGACTCTCCCTCAGCGACACTCAAAGCGGACTGCGCGCGGTGCCTGCGGCCTTGGCCCGCAAGCTTTTGAAGGTCTCGGCCAATGGCTACGAATTCGAGATGGAGATGCTCGTGGGGCTGGGGAATCGGGCTGGCTCGGTCCAAGAGATTCCCATCACGACCCTCTATGAGCCGGGGAATCCGTCCTCGCACTTCAACCCCGTCCTCGACTCCATGCGGATCTATTACGTCTTCCTGCGCTACACCGTCTCCTCCCTGGCCAGCTTTCTCATCGATTACGTGCTGTTCCTGCTCTGCCACCGCGCCTCCGCGAACGTCTACCTCTCGACGTACGCCGCGCGCTCGGTGAGCCTCCTCGTCAATTACCGGCTGAATCGAAAGACGGTCTTCAAGTCGGACGGCAAGATCACCGCGTCGTTTCTTGGCTACCTCACCCTAGCGGTCTTGTCCGCGCTGGCGTCGTCGCTGCTGACCGACTCGTCGTATCGGCTCGCGCACCTGCCGCTCGCGCTCGCCAAGGTTCTCTCCGACACGTTCCTGTACTTCGTCAACTTCGCCATTCAGCGAGAGCTGATCTTCCGTCCAGAGGATTCTGGGGATTCTGGGGCGAAGCAGGCTTGAGGGAAATGCCGGCGCGTAGTCGTTCCAAGCCGACCGGCCCAGCATGCTGAATCCTATCGCAACGGCCAGGCCAAAGAACCCGCCGACCCAGGGACGAGCGCCGAAAAGGCGAATGAGTCGAATCATGACCCGTGGGGTGCCCACAGCCCATGCGGCCCGGTCCTCAAGAAGCACGTCGATCCTGACCGGGACGGACGAGGCCGATGCGGAGCGCTCGGCGGTGTTCGTCGCCGAGATACTCCGCATCGGCCTCGCGCTCGCTCACGCCACGACGTGCTTCGAATTCTCCATGGCGTGCTTGGCCGCGGCCTCCTTCGCCTGAAGCCTCTTGGCCTGATTGTCGCCGGCGTTTGCTTCCTTGGCGGTCTCTGCGGGAGTCTCGGTTGCTTCACGCAGTGCCGCCTGGGCCGCGCTGCTGAGCTGAACGGTGTCCGCTGGGACTGCGGGTGAGGTGGTTGCGCTCGATTCAGGTGGCTTTCTGGGCGCCTCCGTGGGCAGAGGAGCTGTGGCTTGAGTTGTGCTGCCGACTGAGCTGCTCATGTTGTGGTACCTCCACTCGTCTCTGTCGGCACACCGAACGTGCCTGATAAGCGAGAGGGCTTTGGCGGCGGCCTGCTCGAGATCCACCCCGCGGCGGCGTCGAGATCCACTTGGACCGGTTGACGGTGGTCGAGGCGTGAGGTCCGAGCCGAGAAGTATCGGGGTGTTGTTTCCGGCGAGACGTTCGATGGATGCGTCCCCGAAAGGCCATCCCGAGTCGAAGGTGCTCCCCATGCGGCAACTGGTTTGACCCGGATCCGCGGGCCGCGAAGACGCAGGTCGCGTGCTGTCCGAAGTATCGAGCCGAGCTGCGCAATCAGCAGGCAAGGGCGCGTCGCGCCGCGAACAGCATCAAGCGAGGGAGCCGGATCCAGGTGCCCGACCGCATCGCGCATCGGCTGTCGCTGGAGCTTGAGGCTTCAATCGCACAGCGTGGAGCTCGCTCCGGATTTTCTCAAGTTTCGAGGAGGCGAGCGGATTCAGTCAAACCGCGAGCGGCGCGCCTTCACCACCATGCGGTGTTGCCCGACGGGTCTTGATGGTGAGGTACTTCGGGGCCGTTCACCCCGTCGGCGCCCGGCGGGCGGGCGCCGACGGGCATTCAGCTCACTTCGCGCACGCCACGTCGAAGACGGCGGAGTACCCCTTGGCATTGGCAGGGCAGGCCGTCTCGTCGCTCGCGACCAAGCCGGCGGCAGGGTCGAGCTTGAGCAGGGCCCCCGTGTCCGAGGCTCCGGCGTAGATCTGCCCGCCGCAGACGGCCACGCTGCCGATGGCGTGCGCGAGCGGGATGACCGTGCCCGGCACCGGCGTGGCGCCCGACACGTCCACGGGGAGCAGGCCGCCGCCCACCGGCTTGCCGGAGTTGTAGTCGACATAGCCGCAGCCGATCCAGAGCGTGTTCCCCAAGAGCGCCATCCCGCTCGCGTTGGGGCACCCCGCGCCCAGATCGACCGCGCCGCCCACCACCGCGTCCGCCGCGGGGTCCACCACCACCAGGAGGCCGTGGGCATTTGCGACCGTAGCGAAGGTGCTGTCATAGAGGTCGTTCAGCGCGACGAAGACGCGCTTGCCGTCCGCGGCGGCGAGGACGCGCGACGCGCCGGGGGAAGCGCCCGCAGCCGCGTAGCTCGACAGGTCGATGAGCTTCACCGAGGGCGCGCTCGGCCACGGCGGCGCCGCCGAGAGATCGACCACCGCGATCGCGCTCGGGGCGTAGGGGCTGGCGCCGAACTGCGGGGTCAGCGCCACGTAGGCCTTGCCGGAGGCGAAGTCGAACCCGAGCGGGTCGGGCACGAGGCCGCCTGCAGCCAATGGCACCTCGCCCACTGCCTGGTCGTTTGCCGGGTCGACCGCCACGAGTGAGCCGACCGCCGCGTTGGTGACGTAGAGCAGGCCTTGGTAAGCCCCCAGGTGCTCGAGGTCGTTGTAGCCGACTCCCTTCACCTGGGCCACCGCGGCGGCCTTCCCCGCGGCAGATCCGGTCGACGGCGCCGCCCGGAGCCGTCGGCGACGTAGAGCGCCCCTCCGAGGTACGCGAAGCTCGCGGGGCCGGACGCCGTCGTCGGGACCGGCGAGCCCACCTGCGCGAGGTCGGATCCGAAGGCGCGCACCTCGTTTCCGTTGAAGCAGGCGGCCACCACCTCCGCCTGGCAGCTGGTGCTGCCACAGGCGACGCAGGCTCCGGCGAGGCAGGCCTGCCCGGCGCCGCAGGAGGTGCCGCAGGCGCCGCAGTGGGCGGAGTCGCTCTGCAGAGACGTGCAGCTGTCGCCGCACAGCGTCTCGTCCGCGGCGCAGGTCTTCTCCTTCGAGCAGCCGCCGGTGGCCAGGGCGGCCGCGGCGAGGGCGAGCGGCAATGCGAGCTTCTTCATGAGGGTGCTTCTCCTTGGAGTGCTAACCCCCGGCGCGCAAGGTGAGGAGCACCGTGCGGCCCGGGAGCGGGTAGCCGAAGCCGTCCTGGAGCGAACGGTCGTCGAACAGGTTTTTCACTTCGAGACTCAGGTTCACCTCGGGTGCGCGCCTCAGGCGCACGCCGGCGCCGGCGTTGAAGGTGAGCGCGGCGGGGACGCGCAGCGCGGCGGAGTTCTCGCGGTCGCCCCACTGCGCGGCCACGAAGTGCGCCTCGCCGTGGAGCTCGACCGGCCCCGGCGCGGCCGACAGCCGGGCGAAGAGCCTTTGCGGCGCGCGGTGCGGCAGCTCCTTGCCGAGGATCAGGTCGTCGCCGCGCAGCGTCTCGGTCGCGAGCCAGGTGTACGCGGCGCTCGCCAAGAGCGCGGCCCGGCCGAACGGCGCCGAGGCGAGCTCCACCTCCAGCCCCCGCGCGCTCGCCTTGCCGTCGTTGATGGGACTGGCCCGCCCCTGCCAGACGGCCTCCCAGACGACGAGGTCGCGGTAGAGCTGCGCGAAGGCGCCCACCGAGGCGAGCCCGAGCCGGCCTTCGGCGACGAGCGCGGCGTCGGCCGACCAGCTGCTCTCGGGGACGAGCGCCGGGTTCGGCAGAAGCGAGCCCTGCTGCAGGTAGAGCTCTCCGAAGCTGGGGATGCGGAAGGCGCGCCCGACGCTTCCGCGAAGGCGCAAAATGTCGGTGAGCCGACCGACCGCGCCGAGCCGCCCGGAGAGGCCGTCGAACGGGCCCTGCCGGTCGTAGCGCACGCCCGGCGCCACGGTGAGCCGGCCGCCCGCCAGCGCGAGCTCGTCGGCGGCGGCGAGCGAGAAGGCGCCCCAGCCGTGGCCGCTCGCGCCCTGGACGTCGAGCTGCTCGGCGCCGGCCGAGAGCCTGAGGCTGAGCGCGCTCGGGCCGGCCGTCCAGAGGAGGCGCGCGCTCAGGTCGGTCGCATGGTCCCGCTGGCGCACCTGGGGCGTGGGCGCGATGCGGACGTCCAGGTGGTCCTCGCGCGCGGTGAGGCCGAGCTCGAGGTCCAGCCCCGAGGCGAGCGGCCGGCTGAGCTGGGCGGCCAGGCCGAGGCGCGCATCGTCCTGGCCATCACTGGGGGTGAAGTGGTAGGCAGTGCCCGGGAGGTCGCGCGCGCCGCCTGCGGCCTGGAGCGCGGCGTCGAGCCGCCCGCGGCCGACGTCGGCCCAGAGCTTCGCCAGGCCGCCGACCGAGTAGGACACGTCGTGAAGGCGGGTGAGCGCCTCGGAGCCCGACTCCGGGAGCGACGGGCTCTTGTCGAGCAGGTAGCCGAAGTCCCCGCCCGTCCGGTCGAAAGAGCCGGCCGCCGAGAGGCCCCAGTGCTCGCCGCCGAGCGCGCCGTCGGCGGCGCCCGAGAAGGTGCCGAACGAGCCGAAGGTGACGGCCCCCGAGGCGCTCCCCGCCGGCGCGCGGCGGGTCACCACGTCCACCGCGCCGCCCATGGCGCCCGGCCCATAGGTTGCGCCGGCGGCGCCGCGCACGATCTCGATGCGGTCGATCCAGGCGCGGGGGATGCGCGATAGGTCGACCCCGCCGCCGGCCGCGGAGTTGAGCGGCAGGCCGTCGAGGAAGACCTGCACCTGGTCGGCGGAGGAGCCGCGGAGGGAGACGGTGGTGAGCTGTCCGAGCCCGCCGTAGTCGTTGACCGCCACGCCGGGCGCGGTGGTCACGAGCTCGGCCACCGTCTTCGCCTCACCGGCGAACCGGCGCGCGTCGACCACGGTGGCGGCGGCAGTGGCGTCGGTCGGGCGCCGCCGATCTCCTTTGACCACTATTTCTTCGCCCGCGGCAGGGGTCTGCGGCGCGGCCGGCGTCACGGGGAGGCCGGCGACCGCCTGCGCGCGCAAAGGCGATGGCGCGCTCAGCGCGAGCGCGAAGGCGGCGAACGAACGGGCGCGGACGAGCGAATTCAAGTTTGCGCGTCTCCTTCGGACGCGGAAACCAGGCCCACGCACCAGCGTGGGCGGCGCTCGGAGGGAGGTCTCCTGGCTCCCGGGGCGCGGGCGGGCGAGGCGTTTGGCCTCGCTTCGACCGCGGCACCTGCCGCCTTCCCGCCGCGCGCTAACGCGGCAGTGGCGACGACCGGCAGGTGCTTCACCCCGGCTACAGTGGCGGGACCGCGCCGGAATCCGAGCCCAGACCGCGGGCGCGTGGACCGGCTTCCCTGTTCCTCCGAAGCGGGTGCGACTGAAGCCACCGGTAGCGCACCGCGCGCTCGGACGTCAAGGGCGAAAGGGGCTTTTCAAGCAAGGGCATGAAATTCTGCCCCTCCAGATCGTCTTTGCGTTGAACGATGGGTTGCTGCAGCAGTCCATCGGACTGTCCGGACTGTCATTTCGCCAGCTCTCGCTCGAGCCGTTCGACCAGGCAATCTCTGGAGAGCGGGTGCGGCGAATCCACGCCCACTCGCCAGTGCTCAGACCGGGCAATTGCCGCCGCGCCGAGCTTTCCTTCGTCCTTCATCGCACATTCGCGCCGAGGCGCCGAGGACCGCGACGGCCGTCCAGCGCCCGTGAGTGCGTGCCCAACCACCCTCTCTGGGACGCGAGGGCCCCGTTTCTGCTGTCGGATTCCCGTGACGACGCGTGTTATAAACTCGACGACCAGTTGGCTCAGCCGCTCTCGGTGCGGCTGACAGTTCCTTCGGCCGACCGCCGGCGCTCCTGTGGACGACACGGCGGACCTAAGGGTGCCCTCATGCGAGGGCAAGGGATAGACTTGACCATGTTCTTCCGCAACGACGACAAGAAGGATCCGGCCGACATCAAGAAGACCCGCCTGCTGCCGCTCCTGCCGCTGCGGGACATCATCGTGTTTCCGCACATGGTGGTGCCGCTCTTCGTGGGCCGCGAGAAGTCCATCAACGCGCTCGAAGAGGCGATGAGCCACGAAAAGGAGATCCTGCTCGCGGCCCAGAAGAAGGCGAAGACCAACGAGCCGGCGCCCGACGACATCTTCACGATGGGCACCCTGGGGACCATCATCCAGCTCGTGCGCCTTCCCGACGGCACGGTGAAGGTGCTGGTGGAGGGCAAGAGGCGCGCTCGCATTCGGGCCTTCCGGCCCCACGACCACTTCTTCCTCGTAGAAGCCGAGGACGTCCCGGAGGTCGTCGAGCGCACGGTGGAGCTCGAGGCGCTCGTGCGCTCGGTCCACGCCGTCTTCGAGGGCTACGTCAAGCTCAACAAGCGCATCCCGCCCGAGATGCTGACGAGCGTCTCGACCATCGACGACCCGGCGCGGCTCGCCGACACCATCGTCGCCCACCTGTCGCTCAAGCTGAACGACAAGCAGGCCATTCTGGAGACCGAGAGCCCCTCCAAGCGCCTGGAGAAGCTGTACGAGCTGATGCAGGGAGAAATCGAGATCCTGCAGGTCGAAAAGAAGATCCGCACCCGCGTCAAGAAGCAAATGGAGAAGACGCAGAAAGAGTACTACCTGAATGAGCAGATGCAGGCCATTCAGAAGGAGCTCGGCGAGCGGGACGAGTTCAAGAACGAGATCCAAGAGCTCGAAGAGAAGATCAAGAACAAGAAGATGTCGAAGGAGGCGACCCTCAAGGTCAAGAAGGAGCTCAAGAAGCTCAAGATGATGAGCCCGATGAGCGCCGAGGCCACGGTCGTCCGCAACTACATCGATTGGATCCTCTCGCTCCCCTGGTACGAGACCACCAAAGACAAAATCGACATCGTCGAGGCGGAGAAGATCCTCAACGAGGACCATTACGGCCTGCGCAAGCCCAAGGAGCGCATCCTCGAATACCTGGCGGTGCAGGCGCTGGTCGAGAAGATCAAAGGCCCCATCCTCTGCTTCGTGGGCCCGCCGGGCGTGGGCAAGACGTCGCTCGGCCGCTCCATCGCGCGGGCCACCGGCCGTCGCTTCGTGCGGCTGTCCTTGGGCGGCGTGCGCGACGAGGCCGAGGTCCGCGGGCATCGGCGCACGTACATCGGCGCGCTGCCCGGGAAGATCATCCAGAGCCTCAAGAAGGCCGGCGCCAACAACCCGGTCTTCTTGCTCGACGAGATCGACAAGATGTCCACCGACTTCCGGGGCGACCCGTCGTCGGCGCTGCTCGAGGTCCTCGACCCGGAGCAGAACAACACCTTCAACGACCACTACCTCGACCTGGACTACGACTTGTCCAAGGTCCTGTTCATCTGCACCGCGAACACGCTCCACGGCATCCCGGGTCCCTTGCAGGACCGCCTGGAGATCATCCGGCTCGCCGGTTACACCGAGCTCGAGAAGATGTCCATCGCCCGGCGCTACCTCATCCCGAAGAAGCGGGAGGAGAACGGGCTCGCCGACGTGAATATGAAGATCAAGAACTCGGCGGTGCGGTCCATCATCCACCACTACACGCGCGAGGCCGGCGTGCGCTCGCTCGAGCGCGAGATCTCCACGATCTGCCGCAAGCTCGCCAAGGACGTGCTCA
The DNA here is from genome assembly GCA_963772225.1 of uncultured delta proteobacterium. Lineage (GTDB taxonomy): Bacteria > Myxococcota > Myxococcia > Myxococcales > UBA5297 > CAVYWD01. Next base: position 149,547 of record CAVYWD010000008.1, read on the forward strand.
AGAGCGGCAAGGAGCAGCCGCGGGTGGTCACCGGGAAGGTGCTGCCCAAGTACCTGGGCATCCGGCGCTTCCGCTACGGGCAGGTGGAGAAGGAGGACCAGATCGGCCTGGTCACCGGCCTGGCCTGGACCGAGCTCGGCGGCGAGCTGCTCGTCACTGAAGCCAGCATCATGCCGGGCAAGGGCAAGCTCATCATCACCGGCAAGCTGGGCGAGGTGATGCAGGAGTCGGCGCAGGCCGCCATGAGCTACGTGCGCACCCGCGCCGAGCGGTTCGGCATCGACAAGAAGTTCTACGAGACCTACGACGTGCACGTGCACGTGCCCGAGGGCGCCATCCCCAAGGACGGCCCGTCGGCCGGCATCACCATGGCGACGACGCTCATCAGCACGCTCGCGCGGATCCCGGTCAAGAAGGACGTGGCGATGACCGGGGAGATCACGCTGCGCGGCCGGGTGCTCGCCATCGGCGGGCTCAAAGAGAAGGCCATGGCCGCCCACCGCGGCGGGATCAAGACCATCATCATTCCGAAGGACAACCGGAAGGATGTGAAGGAGATCCCGAAGCGGGTGCGGGAGCAGCTCACCATCATTCCGGTCGAGCACATGGACGAGGTGCTGCGCAATGCCCTCGTGTTGGAGGACGTGGACGCGTTCTTCCAGCGCGCCGACGAGGTGGCCAAGCGCGAGGACGCCGAGCGGGGGGGCAAGACCCCGGCGGCCGGTGCTCCGCCGCCGCAGCCAGCGGCGCAGAGCGCGTCGCTGTAGGGCGATTTCAGAGCTCGGTCGGCCCGGGGTCGGCGGGAAGCCTCAGGCGTCAGCGCGCGGGGATTGGAAAACCCTGCGCGGTGATGCCTGTTCCCCCGACGTCGTGCATAGCCCGCAGGTCTCGGGCTCGGGCCTCGGTACACCTCGAGCCGGTATCTGGCCGCCTCTTCGCTCGAGCGAAAGGGCGGTTCAGCATCGGAGTCGATCGCCAATCGGAGAGGCCGCTTCAGCGCGAAGGTCGCTCGCGGGCGCCGGGTCGGCCCGGCTCGGCCAGCCCGCGGGCCGAGCCATGCCGCCCGCCCAGCGCCTCCCCGAGCTGGCGCAGGATTGCGCGCGCTTTCTCGACGTGCGGGCCTGGGTCGACCTCCAGGATCGCCAGGCCCTGGGCGCTCGCGAGCGCGTCGAGCGCCTCGACCTCGCGCGCGAGCAACCCTTGGAGGTCAGCGCGCGCCGGCGGGCAGCGCTCGGCGGCTTCGGTGAGCATCCAGAGCCACTCGCAGACGACGCGCAGGACGAGGAAGGCCTCGTCTCGCCGCGCTTCGTCTCGCACCGAGCCGGCAGGAAAGGCGCGCGTCGCGCGCGGTCCGGCGCCGTAGCAGTCGTACACGGCGCATCCGCCAAAGCCCCGGCTCTCGAGCTCCTCGTGGATTTGGCATCGGCCATCGGCGGCGAGGTTGGGGCAGGGGACGCCGGCCGCTTTGGCGAAGGCGAAATCCTCCGAGGCTTCGAAGGAGGGCGCGACGCAGCAGAGCGCGGCGCAGCTCACGCAGTCGGCGGCGAGATCCGGTCGGCGCATGAAGGACTCCGAAGGCGCAGGGTAGCGCGCCCGCGCCATAAAAGCGCGTCGGGTAGCAGCGAAAGAAACCCTGATTCGGCTCGCGGCGCGAGCGGAGATCGGCATCGAGGAGCTCCGGACGCGCGGCCATCGCGCGAACCTCGCCGTGCGACGGTCAGCGCACCGTGAACTGGTACGCGGTGGAGCGGCCCCACGCCCAGCGCGGCCCATGCGGCGACGGGTAGTCGAGCGGCAGGGGCACCGCGCCCGGCGCCGCGAGCGCGTCGACGCTGTCGACCGGGGCGAGGCCGCGAACCCGCCAGTGGTACGAGGCGCCCGAGGGCAGCGCCAGCGCCGCCTCGCCGAGATCGGGCAGGGTGGCGCGGGAGGCGGCGGTGAAGACCAGGAACGCCGGAGCGTCCGTGCCGTCGGGCGTCACCTCCAGGACGTTCATGCCCTCCGGGAACGGCTGCCATGCGAAGACGGTGTCCAGCCCGACCGCGTTGGCGCCGTTCGCGGGTACGAGGGGCTCGGGAGCGGCCGTCACCGGGATGTCGACCGCCGCGAGCCCGCTCGCCTCGACGCACCCCATGGCCGCGCTGTCGAGGTGGCCTGCGGCCGTGTTCGCGGCGCGGGCGCAGAGCTGCAGCGCGGCGCCGTCGAGCGCGGGCAGCACGTAGCGGAAGATGGGCGGATCGCCCCACGGCACACCGGCGTTGTCGTCGTAGAAGAGCAAGAACGAGGGTCCCTGCGTTGCGGGGGCCAGCTGCGCCGAGGTGAGCTTCAGCGCGTAGCGAGGGGGGAGGCGCACCGTGCCCTGCGTCGTCACGGCCGGCACGGCGGCCAGATCGAGCGAGGGGATGGAGGCGGTCGCGCCGTCCGCGACGTTCACATCGGGCGCCGTGGCGAGCCAGTAGGCGGTGGGCGCGGCGGTGTTCAAATCCGCGCGCCACTGCACGGCCAGCACCGCGCCGCGCAAGCTGCCCGTTCCGCGCCAGCTCATCGGGAGCTCGTAGGACGCCGATGGCGGAGCGATGGCCACTCCGACGACGTCGAGCGGATCGCCCGCCGGCAGCTCGGCGGAGGCGAAGAGCACGCCCTGGAAGTCGCCGCGCGCCGCCGCCTCGGGGTCGCCGCCGTTCACCTGGCCGGCGAGGTTCGCGGACCGGTCGCCGACGCCCGTCGCCGCAAGCCCAGCCTGGTAGATCGCCGCGGTGGGATCGGCCCGGGTCAGCCCGGCGTACACCTGGACCGTCCGACCGGAACCGCTGGTGGAGAGGACGAGGTCGTAGGGCGGCGTGACCTCGGGGATCGTGAATGCGCCGGCGCCGTCGGTGGTCGCCGCCGCGTGGCCCGCCACGCGCGCGACGACGCCCGCGACCGGATGGCCGCCCGCGTCCACGACGTGCCCGGAGATGCCCGAGGCCGGCGGCGGGGCGGACGGCGACACATGGACATCGAACGACGCCGTGAGGCCGGCGGCAGCGGCGACCACGTGCGCGGTCGCGCCCGCGTCGAGCTGGGCCGGCGGAGCGTAGTCGACGGCGGCTCCGGTGGAGGACGAGAGCGAGCCCGGGCCGGTCAGTGTCCACGCGATGGTGCCGTCGGCGTTCGCCAGCGCGGTGGTGCAAGTGACCGGGCCCTGGCCGGCGGTCACGGACGCGGGGGCGCAGGTGACGGCGAGGGAGGGCTCGGGCTGCGTCGCGGAAGGGGTTGGGGTTGGGGTCGGCGCGGGCGTGTCGTCCGGCGGGCCGGCGCTGGGTGCCTTGCTCGATGATCGAGAGCACGCGGTGAAGGCCATGAATGCGCCAGCGATCACGGCCAGTGTCGTGGGACGGTTCGCTGACATGGCTGCATCTCCCCGGAAAGGGCCCCGCGGGCCAACTGCGCCCGCGGGGCGTGGCACGACGAGGGCCGTGTGCGGCGCGACTAGGGCTTCGGGGGAACGCTGAATTTGTACTGGATGCCCTGGCCGGTGGAGGCGTTCGGCACCGGTGGGACGGGGTCCTGGACGTTAGTGTTGCCCGCGACTGTCGGGTACAGGGTCGGCGCCGGTATGTCTGCCGTGAAGGCGTCCATACTGGCGAACGGGGCGAACCCGGAGACGTTCCAGGTGTAGTCCCCGACGCCGAAGGTGCCGCCGGCCGGCGTGAGATCGGGGACGGTCGTGGTGGTGCCCTTGGTGAAGATGAAGTACGTCGGGTTGCTCGCCGTGTTGGGGGCAACCGGAGTGATCTGGACAAAGTGGACACCGTCCTTGAATTCCGACCACGAGAAATTGGTGCTCATGCCGACCTTGTTCGCGCCGTTAAGGGGGGCCCAGGGCTGCGGGGCATCGAGGATCTCGAGCTGCGCGCCATCGGACTGGGGCGCGAGCGCATCGATGCAGGTGTAGCTGAAGCTGCCCGCGAACTTCAAAGCCGGATCATAGTGAGCGCGGGCGCACACCTGCGTCTTGGCGTCCTGGATGTTCGGCACGATGTACTTGAAGTTCAGGGGCAGGGCGGGGTCGTTGAAGATCGGGAAGAAGATGTCCTTCTCGAGGCTCAATGCCACTGTCTCGTACGTGAGTGCATAGTGCGGAGGGAGGCTGATGGTCCCCTGCGTGTTCGCGCCCACGACCGGCGCCAGCGCGAGACTTTGGGTGGACGTCGCGGCGTCGAGCAGGGTCACGTTCGGCTTGGAATTGTACCAGTAATCGAGCGGCGCCCCCGTGATTGGATCGGGGTGCAACTGGAGTCCGACCAGGGTTCCGGTCGTGGTCCCAGGGTCGCTCATGGGGCTATTCCAGGTCACAGGGAGCCCGGTGAGCACGGTGGGGAATGAGGGGAGACCACCGACGTTCCAATCCTGCCCGTCCAGGTCCCACGGCATGCGGACCTCCTTCGAGCCGAAGCCGAAATAGTTCCTATCGAAGGCTGGCGCTGGGTCGCCGCCGGTGAGGTTGAGGTCGATCCTCGCTCTCCGCGCGATCAGGTTTGTCTGATCACTTTGCGTGAACACGTAGAGCGTCGGGTCCAGCCGCGTCAGCCCCTTGTACACGAACACGCGGTTGAGCGCGTCCTCGACTATCGCCAGGTCGTAGGGCGGCGTCACGCCGGTGATAACGAATTTCCCATCGCCGTCAGTGCCCGTCGCGGGCCTGGGGTCGCCGACGATGAACACGGCCTGGTTCACGACGGGGTTCCCGTCCTCGTTGAGGACGCGACCCTTCACGTCGCAGTCGGGGGCGCTACTGCTACCACCCCCGCTCCCACTCCCACTCCCACTGCCGCTACCACCGCCGCTGCCGCTGCCGCTACCACTGCCGCTACCGCTACCACTGCCGCTGCCCGGGCCCGGGAGCACATTGATGCTGATCGCGGAGGTCAGGTCGCCTGCGGACGCGACCACCTTGGCCGTTCCTTCCGCCAACGCCTGGTACGTGACCGCGTCGCCCGAAGTTGCCGAGAGCACTCCCGGGCCACTCACCGACCATGCCACCGTGCCGGTGGCGTTCTCCAGGTGCGCATTGAGCGCGACCGCGTCGCCCACCTTCGTGGTGAGCGCCGAGTAGGCGACGGAGAGCTTGGGATCGGATGCCTGCGGCGACGCGCTGCTCGTGCTGCCCGTCTCCCCGCCGTTGCACGCCGCCGCGAGCATCGCGATGGCGAGCGTGAGGATTCGTACGGCAGCTGCTTTCGCTTCATCTGGCCTGTGTGCTGAAGTCCTGAAACCCAGCTGCGGATCCTGCCAAATCCGTCCGACTGCTCTTCCAGTTCTCATGGTCAGCTCCTTGCGACAATGGGTCTATCGCTTCCCTAGCGCACGAGCTCCGCAATGCACGACGAAGCCGTCGGCGACATGCAATGCTGAGCTTGAAGCGCGGTATGTAATGCCTCGCGGCCCGCGCGAACGCACCGAGACTTTCGGGTTGTGTTGCGCTTGCGGCGGGAAAGGACCGAAGACCTCCCGGAGGAACACGGATGGATGCCCCCTGCTGCCAAAGGGCCCATTCGGCGGGATGCGGACGGGCGCCCCCCTTCCAGCAAAAGGGCCGGACCTTTCGGCGGATACCGACGGGTTCCCCCTCCAGCAGAAGGGCCGGGGCCCAATCGGCGGAATACCAATGGGTTCCCCCGCCGGCAGAAGGGGCGGGGCCCATTTGGCGGGATGCGGAAGTGCGCCCTTGGGCAGCGTGGCCCAAAGGGTCCGGCGCGGTTCAATGTCTTGGCGAGCCTGGCTTTGCTCCTATTTTCGTTTCCTGCGATTCGCGCTCTGACCAATGACCAATGGCGGTGACGACGTTCGTTGTTTGCGGCGTTCTTTGTCGCTGGTTTGGGGAAGCGCCGAGAAGGTGAGCGGCTCCTCGCTGCCTTCTCGCAGGCTTGCGACGGTGCTGGAACAGGGCTTGGCGGGGACTCCGAATTCCAGGCCCGAGCCCGCCTCCTGGCGCCTCATCCTTTCGCCGCGCGCCGCCCCGCCGCAAACCACAAATACGCGCAAAGCCCCACGAACCCGAGCAGGCTGACCGTCTGCGATACGCCTTCCGCCCCATAAAAAGGCGTCCGAATCCAATCCTCGGAGAACCCGGGCAAGAGCCTCAAGCCGGCGCCGAAGACCCCGCCGAGCGCCCCGCCCGCCATGAGCCCCGAGGCGATGATGATTCCTCTCTCTCGCACCGAGGCGCCGGCCTCTCCGCCTGCCCGGTCCGCCCGCCGGGCCATGGCGTGGGCGAGCGCGCCGCCCACCAGCGCGGGGATATTGAGCTCCAGCGGAAGATACATCCCCAAAGCAAAGGTGAGCGCCGGCACCTGCAGCATCTCCATGACCACCGCGACGAGCGCCCCCGTGCCGAAGAGCAGGTAGGCCACCGGCTGTCGGCTCATGAACCCCTCCACCAGCGCTTTCATGATGGAGGCCTGCGGCGCCGCGAGCACCGCCCGCGCGTCGCCCCGCGCCGCTTCGCCGAACTGGAACGTCCGGGCGAGGAGCACGATGGTGAGCCCGGCCGCCGCCGACGCGGCGACGACGCCCAGGAACTTCACCTTCTCCTGCACTGCCGGCGTCGAGCCCATCCAATAGCCGGTCTTGAGGTCCGTGATCGCCTGGCCCGACACCGCAAGCGCGGTGCAGACCATGGCCGCGATGGCCATGACAAAGAACATGCCCGTCCGCCCCGAGAGGCCGAACTCGAGCAGCACCACCGACGAGACGATGATGGTCAGCATGGTCATGCCGGAGATGGGGCTCCGCGCGACCGTGGCGATGGCGTTGGCGGCGACCGAGGTGAAGAAGAACGCGAAGAACAGCGCCAGGGCGAGCCCCGCCGCGACCGCCCTTGGCGACGGCGCGACGTGAGCGAGGAAGGCGGCGATCGAGACCGCCGCGATGGAAATGCCGGCGAGCAGGCTCATCAGCGGGATGTCGCGGTCGGTCCGCGTCAGCGATCGCTCGCCGCCGGCGCGAAAGGCTTTCAAGGCGATGGCGAAGGAGCCGGCCACGATTCGAAGCGATTTGAGAATGCCGAAAATGCCGGCGGTGGCGATGGCGCCCACGCCGATAAAGCGGACGTAGCCGCGAAAGATCTGCCCGGCGGTCATCTGCGCGATGGGAATGGCCCCGGGGTAGACCACCGCGTCGCCCAGGTGGCTGCCGAAGAACCAAATGATGGGCACGAGCACCAGGTTCGCGAGGGCGCCACCCGCGCATAGGAGCATGGAGGACCGCAGCCCCATGACGTAGCCGAGCCCGAGGATGAAGCCCAGGGCGTCGAACGCGAGCGCCATCTTCGCCTTCTGCGCGAGCGTCTCGACCGCCGGGACGAAGCGCAGGTCAACGCTCTCCTTCCAGACGTGGAAGGTGGTGACCAGGAAGTCGTAGGCCGCCGCGATGCCGGTCGCTTGAAGGAGGAGCCGGGCCTGCGAGCCGCCCTTCTCCCCGGTGATGAGCACCTCGGCGATGGCGGTCGCCTCGGGGTAGGGGAAGCGGCCGTGGGTCTCGCGGACGAAGTAGCGCCGCAGCGGGATGAGGAACAGCACGCCCAGAGCACCGCCCGCGGCGCACAGGAAGATGCTCTGCCAGGGGTGCGGATCCAGCTGGAGCATGGTGAGGGCCGGAAGCGTGAAGATGGCCCCGGCCACCACCGAGCCCGACACGCCCCCGATGCCCGCGATGATCACGTTCTCCAGGAGCGTCGAGCGTCGCCGGTACGCCCGGGCCAAGCCGATGGCCAGGATGGAGATGGGGATGGCCGACTCCATCGCCTGGCCCACCTTGAGCCCCGAGTAGGCCGACGCCACGGTGAAGACGGCGCAGAGGAAGAGGCCCCAGCCCACGGAGCGAGCCGTCGCCTCCGGGAGCTGTGCCGAGGGGTCGACCGCCGGGCGGTACACCTCGCCTGGCATCAGCGGCCGATAGGCGTTCTCGGGCAGGGATTTCGGCTCAGCGGGTTCCATCGCGCCAGGTCTCCTGTGGTGTCGTCATGAGGGCCCCATCGCTCCCCGCCGAATCGTAGTCTCGGGCGCGCGGCCCTCCACTCGCGCCGGAGCGCTCGAAGCTCCGCTCGAGGGGTCGGCAGAGACTCGATGGGGTTCGGATCACCGGTCGGGGAGGTGCGACCCCGGCGCGTCTCTTCCGGAATTCGGGGAGTTCTGAGTCGGCCGGGGGCTTGCAAGCCCGTCGTTGAGCCCCGAGGTAACCATCTATGAGCATCCGCGATTTGAGCGTTCAAAGAAAACTTCACCTGGTCTCCCTGGTGTTCGTGGCCGGCTTCGCGGGCGTCGGAATCTGGGTTGCGAGCACCTTCGAGCGCGTGAAGGTGGGCGGGCCGCTCTATGACCAGGTGGTGATGGGCAAGGACCTCATCGCGGACATCCTCCCTCCGCCCGAGTACATCCTCGAGACGTACCTCGTGGCCTTCCAAGCAATGAACGAGGGCGACCCGGTCAAGCGCGAGGCGACGACCGCGCGCCTCGCCTCGCTCAAGAAGGACTTCGACGAGCGGCACGCCTATTGGACCGAGCACCTCGCCGAAGGCGCGACGCGCAAGAAGTTCCTGGAAGACTCCTACGCTCCGGCGGTCGAGTTCTACAAGGTGCTCGACGCGAGCTTCGTTCCCAAGCTGCGCCAGGGCGACCGAGAGGGCATGCTCGCCTCGCTCGAGCTCCTGAAGCCGCTCTACGAGAAGCACCGCGCCGCCATCGACGAGGTGGTGATCTCGGCGACGGAGGACAACAAGCAGGTCGAGACGCAGACGCAGGAGTTCATCGCCTCGCGGCTCAGGCAGACGCTCATCCTGGGGCTCGTGGTCATCGGCGTGGCGCTCGCCCTCGGCCAGGTCATCTCGCGGCTGATTGTCCGCCCCCTGCTGAGCATGAGAGACGCCGCGGTGGGTATCTCCCAGGGAGACGCCAACCAGCAGGTCGACTATGTCGCGCGCGACGAGATTGGCGCGCTCGCCCAGGCTTTCCGCGAGACCCTCTCCTACTTCAAGGGCCTCGCCTCGGCGCTCGAGCACCTCGGCCGCGGCGATTTGCGGATCGACGTCCAGCTCCGGTCCGAGCGCGACTCGGTCGGTCGCTCGCTCCAAACGCTGGCGGCCAACCTGAGCGGGCTCGTCGAAGAGATCCAGGAATCGGTGGTCCAGCTGGACACCGGCGCCTCGGACGTGAGCGCCGCCAGCCAGGCGCTCTCGCAGGGCGCCGTCGAGCAGGCCGCGTCCGTCGAGGAGATCACGAGCGCCATCGCCGAGGTGGACGTGCAGGCCAAGAACAGCGCCGAGAGCGCGGTGAAGGCCGCCGGCCTCTCGAAAACGTCGCAGGACGCGGTCGACCGCGGCCAGCAGCAGGTCCAGACCACGGTCAAGGCCATGGACGAGATCGCCGCGTCGAGCGAGCGCATCTCCAAGATCATCAAGGTCATCGACGGCATCGCGTTTCAGACCAACCTGCTCGCGCTCAACGCGGCGGTCGAGGCGGCGCGGGCGGGCTCGAAAGGCAAGGGCTTCGCCGTGGTCGCCGACGAGGTACGCAAGCTCGCGGACCGGAGCGCGGAGGCCGTCCGCGAGACTGCCGGCGTGGTCGAGGAGGCGAGCCGTGGCGCCGAGCGCGGGCTCAACGTCGCCCGGGACGCGGCGCAGGCGTTCACGCAGATCCGCGCCCAGATCGCCGACGTGAGCGAGCTCGCCACCGCCATCGCAACGTCCAACCAGGAGCAGGCGCGCGGCGTGGAGCAGGCGTCGCAGGGGCTCTCCCAGATCGACCAGGTGACCCAGCGCACGGCCGCGAGCGCCGAGGAGGTCGCCTCGTCCGCCGAGGAGCTCACTTCCCAGGCGCACCGCGTCCGCCAGCTCGTAGAGCGGTTCAAGCTCCGCTCCCGGGTGGGCGCTGCGCCCCTGCGCTCGGAGTGAGCCGAGCGGCCGCGCAAGACACGAAAGAGACCGGCGCACCGTGCCCCACCGAATCCTCATCGTCGACGACGAGCCCGCCATCGTGAACGTGCTCTGCGCGGTGCTCACCGCGCCGGAGCGCCAGCTCCTCACCGCGCACACGGCAGAGCAGGCGATGGCGCGCATCCTGGCCGTGCCGGCCATCGAGGTGGCCATCCTCGACAAGAACCTGCCGGACAAGACCGGCCTGGAGGTGGGCGCGGCGCTCAAAGCGCAGCACCCCGACGCCGAGTTCATCCTCCTCACCGGCTACGCGTCCCTCGACTCGGCCATCGCCGCGGTGCGCGCCGGGGCCTACGACTACGTCCAGAAGCCGGTCGACGACTTCGACGCGCTCCAGCTGAAGATCCTGAACGCGCTGGAGAAGGTGCGGCTCAAGCGCGAGCGCGCGGCGCTGGTCGCGCGCCTCCGGGAGAGCGAGGCCCGCTACCGCGGCGTGTTCGAAGCGTCCTCCGACGGCCTGCTCCTCGTCGACGAGCGGACCGGGGCCATCGCCGACGCCAACGCCGCGGCGTCCCGCATCTACGGCCTCTCGTGCCAGGCGCTCGTGGGCAAGCCGCTCCAGGAGCTGGAGGGACCGAGCGCGGGCGGACCGCTGCGCCACCGCCGGGCCGACGGGGTGCTCGTCCCGGTGGAGGTGGCCCAGGGCCGGCTCGCCTCCGAGGGTGGCGCGGCGCGCGTCCTCGCGGTGCGGGACGTCAGCGAGCGGCTGCGCGCCGAGCAGGAGCGGGCCACGCTCGAGAGCCACCTGCGGCAGGCGCAGAAGATGGACGCCATGGGCCGGCTCGCCGGGGGCGTGGCTCACGACTTCAACAACCTGTTGACCATCGTGCTCGGCAACAGCGACCTGTTGCTCACCCGCGAGGACGAGGAGGAGCTCCGGGACGAGCGCCTCCGGGAGATCGTCGACGCCGCCAGCCGGGCCGCGGCGCTCACGCGCCAGCTGCTCACCTTCAGCCGCAAGAAGCAGCCGCGCCTCGAGCCGGTGAGCCTCAACGCGGTGGTGCAAGACATGGTGAAGCTCTTGCGCCGCACCTTGGGCGAGCGCGTGGAGATCGTCTGCGCGCTGGTCAAGGACCCGTGGCGCGCGCTGGCGGACCCGGACCAGCTGTCGCAGGTGGTGCTCAACCTGGCCGTCAACGCCCGCGACGCCATGCCGAACGGCGGGAAGCTCGTGATGGAGACGGCGAACGTCGAGCTGGGGCCGGCCGCGCAGATCCAGGAGGGCCTCGCGCCCGGCCGCTACGCGCTGCTCGCGGTCTCCGACAGCGGCACCGGGATGCCCAAGGAGGTGCGCGAGCGACTCTTCGAGCCCTTCTTCACCACCAAGGAACCAGGGAAAGGGACGGGGCTTGGGCTCGCCACGGTCTACGGCATCGTCAAGGCGGCGAACGGCGGCCTCGCGGTGCATTCGGAGGTCGGCCGCGGCACCACGATGAAGGTGTACCTCCCGGCGACTTCCCGGGCGGAGGCGGTGGCGGCCGAGCCGCTCCCGGCTCCGCGCCAGGGGCAGGGCGAGGTGGTGCTCCTGGCCGAAGACGAGCCCGCAGTGCGCTCGCTTTTGGCGCAGCTCTTGGCCGGCCACGGGTACCAGGTGCTGGAGGCCGGGGACGGGAAGGAGGCGCTCGCCCTGGCGCGCCGCCAGAGCGCGCCGCCGGCCGCGCTCCTGGCAGATCTCTCCATGCCGCGCATGTCGGGCCGCGCGCTCGCCGAGGCGCTGCGGGCGGCCGCTCCGGAGATTCGCGTGCTCTTCATGTCGGGCTGGACGGAGCAGGCGGCGCTCGAGTGCGGGGCACTGCGAGCAGGGCGAGGACACCCTGTTCAAGCCCTTCGACGAGGAGCATCTCGTGCGGCGCGTGGGGGCGCTTTTCGAGGCCGGGCCCGCCGTCAGTCGCCCCACTGGTTGATCTTCTTGGGCGTCCTGAGTTGGCCGGCGTCGCCCTTGCGAAGGGTCAGGCGGCGCGGCTCGAGGAAGATGGGCTGCAAAACTTTGCCCTCGATGAAGGCTCCCCAGACGTAGCTCCCCGGAGGCAGGGTCGGCACCTCGACCCGCTGCCCCGTGGTCTTCAGGTTCACCTTCGCGCTCTTGAGGATGTCGGGGCCGCTCCCGATGACGAGGCGGTAGGTCTTGGCATCGGCGGCGGATTGCCAGGAGAAGACGACCTTGGGCGGGGAGTCGATGAAGCTGATGACGGCGCCGTTCTCCGGACCGATGAGCAGCTCCTTCGGCTTCTCGCTCTCGAGGTAGATCCGGCGCGCGAACCCGAACTCGCCCCAGTGGCCCGCCTCGTCCCGCGCCGCCACGTGCCAGGCATAGATGCCCTCCTCCGGCGGGACGAACGCGTAGCTCGTGACCTCGCCCAGGTCGACGCTCTGCAACAACTTCTGGAAGGAGAGGTCGCTGGCGATCTGCAAGCGGTACTGCGCCGCTCCGGGGACGGCGTGCCAGACCAGCTTGATCTCGAGATCGGGTTTGGCCCAGAACCGCGCGTCGATGCCGGGCGCGACGCTCTCGGGGAAGGGGATGAGCTCCACCGGTGCGCTGGCGAGCCCCGCGCGAATGTCCGAGACCTGGCCTTGGCCGACCTTCACCTCGCTGCCGTCGCCGGAGGTCAGGAGGACCGCGCCGCTCGTCACTGCCATCTCGGTGCCGCTCTCGCCGCTGCGAAGCCGGACCTCCACCGCCTGCTCGCCCTGCTGGCGCTCGAGCTTCACCCGGGCGCCGTCCCGGCCCTTGATTGTCAGGGGGTGGGCGGCCTCGTCGTCCAGGTTCAGGTCCGCCAGGAAGGCGCGCACCTCGCCGGATTCCATCGAGACCATCGGCGCCGCGCTCGCGGCTCCGCCGTCGGCTTCTGGCGGCGGCTCGGGCACGTCGATGATGACGACCGCGTCCGCCGAAAGCTCCAGCCCGCCGCCGGCGGTGAACTCGACGCGAGCGGACCCCGGGCTGCCCGTCTTCACCCAGTCGCCCGGCCGGAACACCGTCCCGACAGAGACCGCTTCCCAGAACGCCGTGCCGGCGCGGCGGACCTGCACCAAGCCTTCGCTCGCGGTGCAGGATGCGATGACCGGGCTCGGCGCGGGGGAGCTCGCCTTCGGGCCAGCGTCGGAGGGCGGAGCGGCGGCGGTGGTCGAGCCCTTCTTGCACGCCAACGTGAGGCAGCACAAGGCGGCGAGCGTGGCCAGGCGCATCGGGCTTTCTCCTTCCGAGAACGATACCGGGACCGCCGGGCGATCAGGGCGAGACGGTCTCTTCCTGGGACGCGGTCGCCAGCGCCGAAGGCGGCTCGGTCACCGCTTCCAGGAGGTAGCTCCCCTCGGACGCCGCGCGGAACGTGAGCTCCACCTCCGAGTCGCCGGAGGCGAGGGTCAAGCTCGTCGCCGCTGCGCCACACGCTCCGTCGGCGTGAAACGAGAGGCCCGCGGCCGGCGTGGAGGTCAGGTCGACGGTCACGGCGGCCGGCACGGGGCTCGGGTTGCCGAAATCATCGGTCGCCCGCAGCGCGGTCGGGGCGGAGCAGGCGCCGGATTTCAACGATTGGGCCGGCGAGGCGAAGACGAGCTTGGTGGGCGCGAGCGCCATGACTTTCTGCACCTGCGACGCGCTGGGCAGGAGGGTGGGGGACGCGCGCAGCGTCGGTGAGCCGGCGCGCGCGGTGGAGAAGAAGAACCTGCCCCGGGTCTCGCCCTCGGGGATGGTGACCTGGCTGGCCGGGTCCTGACAGCCGGCGTCGGAGAAGAACGACACCTCGTCGGAGACGAGCGCAAAGAGCGCCAGCTCCATCGGCGCCGCGGCGGGCGCCGCGAGCTCGGAGTCGTCGCGCAGCTCGAGCTCGATGGGAGGGGAGCAAGCCCCCGCGGCGACGACCACCGGGGCGCCGGCAAAGGCGACCTGGACGGCCAGCCCCGCCCCGACCGCGAACGGATCGGAGGTGCTCGCGTGCCCCAGGAGGTCCTGAATGGTGATGGCATCCTCGCCGGTGATCGCCCCGACGGTCACCCAGAGCTGGGCTCGCCCGAGAAGGAACGGCCCGGCGGACAGCGGAGCCAGGGTCCCGGTTTCGTCCGAGAGAGTCACCGTGCCGTCGAAGCCGTCGACCGTCAGCCCCTGGGCGTCGACCGCGGTGAGCGAGAGGAGGAACGGCACCTGGACCCGCGGCTGGCCCGCAATGTCGATCCGGAAGGCCGCGATGTCCTCCGCCGAGGTCACCACCCGGAAGGCCTGGGCCAGGGAGGCGGTCTGCCCGTTCGGAAAGGTCACCTCGAGGTCGTACTCCCCCCGGGCCACGCTCGCCGGCACCATGGCGGAGAGCGTCCCTTCCGAGATGAAGGTCATCTGCTCCAGCGGGATTGCCGCCTCGCCCGCGACCAGGCGCGCCGAGAAGTCGCACCGGAGCGCGCTCCGGTCTCTTCGGCCAAAGTCGGTGGAGATGCTGGGGCCCAATCCTTCGCCGGCGATGGTGACCGGCACTGGCGCGCCGGCAGAGGCCTGGCTGGGGCTGATGGAGCTGAGGCTCAGCGCTGGCCGCGCAGGGCTTTCGCAGGCCGAGCTGAGCCAAGCCGATGCCGCGGCGGCGAGCCAGGCGCGCATCAGAGCGCCCCGAATCGGTAGCCGAGCGCGAGCTCGAGCCCGGCCGCGTCGAGGTGGAACATCCCCGAAATCGAGACCGGGGCCGCCCCGTAGCCCGCCTCGACGAAGGCGAACCCAGGGCCCAGGGCAAAGCCGAGCGACACGTAGCCCATCCCGCCGAAGCCCCACGCGCTCATCTTCTCGCCGCTGAGCGAGGTCTCGTAGCGCGCCCAGGCCGCGATGCCGGCCACCCCGAGGAGCAGCGTCGTCCGGCGGCCGGCGTAGAGCTCGTAGCCCAGGCGCAGCTGGAGAGGAACGTAGTTGACCGTCGACTCGGTGGAGAAGGTGCCGGTGGCGTCGGTGAGCTTCTGCCGCGCGCTCCCCCACTCGGCCACGGCTCCGACGCCGAAGACGCTGCTGCCCAGGCGCAGCGGGACCCAGAGGTCGGCCCCGGCGCGCGCGCCGACCTGGGTGGCGAGGTTGTGACTGAAGCCAGCGCGAGCTCCGAGGAGCAGGCGGTGCGGGTCCGCGCGCAACGGCACGGCGATGCGCTGCTCATAGGAGCCGGTGATGTCCACCAGGCGCAGCTCGAGCTCGCCCTCGGGCAGAGACGCGGGGGGCAAGAGCTCGGCGCGGTAGAGGCCACCGCCCGCGTCGCGCAGCGCCCCGACGTGCCCGCGAGTCGACACCACGGTCAACTGCGCGTCCGGGAGTGGGCGGCCCGAAGCGTCCCGCACGTCCAGGACGACCTGCGCCTCGGTGCGCCCGTCCGACGGCACCGGGCTCGGAGAGAACTGGGCGCTGACGGACTGGGGCAACGGCGGGGCGCGGAGCTGGTAATTGGCGGAGGCGGTCACCCCTTGGTCCTCGGCGACGAACTGCACCAGCCCGCCCGACGGGTAGCTCTTCGGCGCGAGGTAGGCGAATTCGTAGGTCCCGTTGCCGCGGTAGACCGGGCCGCCGGCCTCGCCTCCGTTGGCCGTCAGGCGCACCTTCTGGCCCGCGAGGCCCAGCCCCGCGGCGTCGAAGGCGATGACGCGCACGAGGCTCGAGGACGTACCGTCACAGGGGAGCGGCGCGTCGGGGACTCGCACGACCAGCTTCGCCGCCGGCGGCAGGCCGAGCTTGAGCACGGCCTGCGCGCGGGCCGCGGGGTCGCCTCGCACCGCGATCTTGAACTCGACGGCCTCGGCGGAGGAGCCTGCCGGGGCGACGTAGCGGTAGACGTAGCGGCCGTTCTCGGCGCGCTCGAAGACCGCCTCCCCCAGCGATGGCGACACCTCCAGCTTGCTCGCCGGGACATCCGCGCCGCCGAGATCGTAGAAGACCTCCAGCCGGGCCGGCGACTGACCGTCGGCGACGACCGCGTGAGGCACCAGGGCGGCCGTCAAGCGGTTGTAGGGCGGGACTTCGAACGGCACCTTCCGGCGGGTCTCCCCGGCCGAGTCCTTGGAGAGGATCAGCGCCTCGCGAACGTCGGGCGGGACCTCGGCGGTGACCTGTGCCTTGCCGGAGCGGTCGGCGGTCACCGGCCCGAACTCCCGGTCGTCGATGACCAGGCGAACCGCCGCCCGCTTCGAGGCCTGGACAGGGACCTTGGCCACGCCTTGCAGCGGGATGCGCAAGAAGTCGATGGGGGCTTCTGGCCCGGTCTCCTTCCAAACTGCCACCAGGGCGACCTGCGGGTAGCGCGTGGCGGGCGGGACGTAGACCGAGCGGAAGGTCCCCGGTCCGGTGCGGTGGACCGCAGAGAAGGTTCCGACGTTGACGGCGAGCCGAAGAGGGCGGTCTTCGGTCCCCGGGGCTTCTTCGACGTGGAGGGTCACTGCCACCGACTCGGTGCGGCCCAGGATGACCGGAGTCCGGTCGAGGGTCAGCGAGGCCGCCAAGGCGCTGGGAGCGACGAGGAGCGAGACCGCGCTAAAGAGACGATGGGGGTTCAATGCCTCTCCTGGTCGGGCGCAGGCCGCACCCGCCCTCGAGAGGTAGCGCGGACCTGTCCTTCCACGTCCTTGAGCTTCTGGCTCGAGCTCGCTCGCAGGGGCTCGGCCGAGACGGCGGCCTGGAAGAGCGCCGCGGCATCGGCCGCGTTTCCACGAACGAGAGCGGCGTCGCCCATCCGCTCGAATCTCTCGGCCAGCGAATGGAGGCGCCGCGTCACCTGCGGATCGCCGGGGCGGGCCTCGTTCGCCCGGACGAGGATGTCGAGGGCCTCGTCTCCCCCCGGCCCGACCAGACGGCCGGCGGCGATGCGTTGGTCGGCCCGGCCGATGGCCCCCGAGAGCGGGTCCTCGGGGCGGCGGAGCGCGCGCGACGCGCCAGCAATGGCGAGCAGGGAGAGGACCGCCCCCGCAGAAATGACGAGCGAGCGCCACGGAGCTCGGGGCGCTCTTGCGACCGGCTTGGCGCGGATCGCCGAAACGATGCTCGGGGGGATGACGTCGAACACCGGGGCGACGTCGAGCTTCGGGGCGACATCGAGCGTCGGGATGACGTCGAACACTGGTGCGACGTCGAGCTTCGGGGCGTCATCGAGCGTAGGGACGACGTCGAGCTTCGGGATGACATCGAGCTTCGGGATGACGTCGAGGTCCGAGACGATATCGAGCTGCGAAATGAGATCGACCGTCGGGGTCACCTCGTCGAGCACGAGCGTGGGTCGCAATTCCGGCGCAGCGGGAGCGGGGCCGGGAAGGGGGACGGCAGTGCCGGAGCTGCCGTGCGCATGGGGCGCAGGAATGGCCTGAGCGCTGGGACCGGACGGCGACGGATTCTTGTGAGGGAGGGGTTGGAGCTTGAGCTGGAAGCTGTCCCGGTCGAGCTTGGTGAAGTGCAGGACCATGCCGCGCTTCAGGCCCGAGGTGTAGTGTCGAACGACCAAGGCATCTCCGCAGATCGCCACGTCCCCGCTGGAGAGCTGCAGCTCGACGCGCACATGGGTTCCGACCGGGCGAAGTCTCTTCGGAGTGGTGAACACGCCCTCCGAGGCGAAGGTAGGCGCTATCAGGGCGAGCTCGGCCCTGTCTTTACAGTGGAGCTTGATGCAGAGGGTGTCCGTCGGCTCCATCACTTGGCCACCAGGGCTACTTGGATCTTCTCAGCCAGATCTTCTCGGACCGTGACCTCGGCCCTCCAGGTGGAGTAGCCGTCGAGCTTCAGGCTCACTTTGTAGATGCCCGGGTCGAGCTTGAGGAATCCGCTCGCGAGCTCGGCAATCCGTCCGACGCGGCTGGAATCGATGTAGAGCTCTGCCCCCTCAGGCTCGACCTCGAAGAGCAGCCCGCCTCGGCGCTCCGGAGCGGGAGCAGGGGCGGCGGCGACCGCCGGCTCGGGTTCGGGGCTCGGCGCCGGCTTGGCCGGGGCGGTCGCGCACGCTGCAATCCCGAGGGTCACGAAGCAGAAGGTCATTGCTCGCATTCGAGGTCCTCCGCAACGACGCTAATGATGATATTGCTTTGATGAAGGGTTGCTCAAGGCCTCTTTCAAGATTTTACCCCTCAGGCGGGTGAAGCCAAGGCAAACGGGCGATTCAGGGTTGGTCGGGCGGAATAGCGCGCGGCCACCGCAAGTCCGAATGAAGCTTTCCGCCCGTCGAAAACCGGCGGAAGGTGGGTTCGTTTGTGCCAACAAATCTCGGCACTTTGTCGGGTTGGGGCCGGCTCGCTGGCGCCCGCCGGGTGCCGATGATTGTGGCGCCAATGCGCCAGAATGATGAATTATCAACAATTCAGGCGGCTGGTTTTGAGAAACCGCCCACGCTGGGGCGCGGTAGAAGTCTGACGGTCCTGCGCAATGAAGGAAGGCCTCATTCTGCGTCAAAAGAATGACTCGATTGGTCATTGGCGGCCCAGCGCAAAGCAAGCGTGCCCCGGTCGCGGTACAATCGGAGCGTGTTCCGAATTGGATTCCAGATGAGCGGGCGAGGATGGCTTTCATTGGCCCTTGCCTTGGCTGCGGCGTGTCGCGATTCCAGGTTGGAAAGCTCTGGGCCCGTTCCCCAGGCGGTCGCCCCGGCGTGGGCTTTCGAGTCCGCGCAGGCGGAGGTGGTCGTCACCGGCGATGGATTCGTGCCGCGGGTCGAGACGGATTTCGCCCAAAGAGGCCAGGGCACCGTGGACGCGCTCTTTCAGATGCGCCTGGGCAGCTTCGCCCTCAAAGACGTGTTGCTGCGCGCCGACGGCTCGCTCTCGGCGACCGTGCCTCCGCTGTTGCCTCTGGGCCGGTACGACCTGACGGTCGTCGACCCCTTCGGCCGCGAAGGCACCCTTCCCAACGCTTTCCGCGTCGTCGGAGCCGCAGACGTGGGCGCGCTGGTCGACCATTTCCAGTTCGACGCCATCGGCCGCCAGCAGGTCTTTGCCCCGTTCACGGTGACCCTCATCGCGGTCGATCGCGAGGGGAATCAGGTTCCCTCGTTCAACGGCTCGGTCGCCCTGACGGACCGCACCGGCTCGGTCGTCCCGAAGGCGGCGGGCCTGTTCCGAGGCGGCGCCTGGACGGGCGAGGTCGAGGTGCGCTCGCCCATGGCCGCGAACGCGCTTTCCGCCCTGGACGATCTGGGCCGCGCGGGCACCTCCGACGCGTTCGACGTGACCGCCCAGCCCCTCGCTGCGCTGCGCTTCGCCACCCCGGCGCGGGCGGTCGACGCGGGGAGCTGCTCCGAGGCGGTGACGGTGGAGCTGGTCGACGACTTCGGGCTCGCCACCGCCCCTTTGACCGAGCTCGCGGTCGCGCTCACTCCGAGTCCAGGGGCCGGGTTCTCGCTCTGGGGCGATCCCCTCCTGCTCGAGCCCCGCGTCCCTCCTGGTCGCGCCGGGCTCTTCGAGCGCCACGGTCTACTTCACGGCGACCCGAGCCGGGACGCTCTCGCTCCTCGCCACCGCGGGCGGTCTCAGCCCCGATTCGCAGGAAGAGACCGTCCGCCCGGGAGTGGCCGTGGGCCTGGCCTTCACGACCGCGCCGCAGGTGACCAACGCCGGGTCCTGCTCGCAGGCGCTGGACGTGGAGGCTCGCGACGCCTTCGACAACCCAGCGGCGGTGGTCCAGGACCAGGTCCTGGCGCTGTCCGCTGCTCCGAGCACCGGGATCACGCTCTTCGGCGCGCCGGGCTGCACGGCTCAAGGCTCGTCCGCCGTTCTCCCCGCGGGCAGCGCTCGCGCCTCCTTCTCCTTCAGCGGCACGGTCGTGCTGGAGACGACGCTCACCGCCAGCCTGGGCTCGCTCAGCCCTGCGAGCCAGGTCGAGCGGGTGAATCCCGAGGGATTCCCCACCCGGCTCGCCTTCCTCACGCCGCCGCAGGTCGCCCAGGCCGGCGCCTGCTCAGGGGTTGCGACCGTCCAGGCGCAGGACTCCCTGGGCAATGCCGCGGTCGGCCCGAGCGACCTGCCGCTGACGCTGTCGGCGTCCCCTTCCGGAATGGCGTTCTTCGCGGATGCCGCCTGCCACGTGCCGCTCGACGACCTGGCGATCCCCTCGGGGCAGACCACGGCTGACTTCTACTTTTCGTCCACGGTTCCGAATCCAGTTTCCCTGACCGCAGAGAGCGCGGGGCTCAGTCCGGCCTCGCAGATCGAGACGGTGCTGGCTGGGCCCCCGACCACGATTCGATTCACCAGCCTGCCGCAGCAGGTCTTTGCCGCGGCCTGCTCCGCTCCGGTGACGCTGCATCTGCAGGACGCCTACGGCAACCCGTCCGCGGCCGCCGCGCCCGCGTCCGTCTCGCTCTTGGCTGCTCCGTCGACCGGGCAGGCGCTCTTCTCCGACGCCTCCTGCGCGGTCCCGGCGGCGGTCATCGCGGTGGATGCAGGGGCGAGCACTTTCTCGTTCTTCTTCAAAGCCCGGGTCGCGGGCGCGCTCGTCGTCTCGATCTCCTCCGCGGGCCTGCTCGGCGACAGCCAGACCGAGACGGTCCTGCCGACCCAGCCGACCCAGCTCGCCTTCGCGACCCTGCCCCAGTCGGTGATGGCGGGCGACTGCTCCGGGGTCGTCTCGGTCGAGCTGCGAGACGCGGAGTCCAACCCGTCGCCGGCCTTGGCCGACACCGTGGTCACTCTGGCGGCCGACCTGGCCGGCAGCTTCGCCCTCTACAGCAACGCGGGCTGCACGGCTCCGGCGAGCTCGCTGACCCTCGCCGCGGGCGCGCGAAGCGGGTCGCTGTTCTTCCGCGGGACCCTGGCGGCCCCGGTCCAGATCACCGCCTCGGCGGCGTCGCTGACCCCTGCGGCTCAAAGCGAGGCCATCCTGCCTGGCGCGGTCGACCGCCTGGTCTTTACCAGCCCGCCGCTCACCGTCACCGCCGGGGGCTGCTCGCCGACCCTCGCGCTCGAGGCGCAAGACCCGTTCGGGAACGCGGTCTCGCTCGCCCGAGCGGTCGCCGTGGAGCTCCAGGACCCCGACGCAGGGCTGGCTTTCTTCCAGGGCGGCTCTTGTGGCTCGCCGTCCTCGACGGTGACCATCGACGCCGGCGCGAGCGCGGCGACGTTCTCCTTCAGGAGCGCGGTGGCCGGGCTTCACGCGCTCTCCGCTGGAGCCGGGACCTGGACGCCGGCGGTCCAGACCGAGCAGGTCGTGCCGGCGGTCGCCGACCACCTGGCCTTCGTCACGCCTCCGCGCTCGGCCAGCGTGGGCGCCTGCTCGTCGGCCCTCACCGTGGAGAGCCGGGACGCGTTCGGGAACGCTTCGGCCGTGGGCGCCGCCACCGCGGTCGCGCTGCAGGCAGCGCCCGCCAGTGGGTTCGGATTCTTCTCGGACGCGGCCTGCGGCGCCGGCGCGTCCTCGGCGACGCTGGGCGCAGGGGCCTTTCGCGCCACCTTCTATTTCCGCGGCACGGTGCCCGGCTCGGTGGCGGTGACGGCCGCTCCCTCAGGCCTCGCCTCGGTCCAGCAGGCGCAGGCCGTGCTCGCTGCCGACGCCCCCAGCCAGCTCGCGTTCGCCACCGCGCCCCAGCGCGTGGTCGCGGGCGCCTGCTCGGGCGCCGCCGTGCTCGAGAGCCGCGACTCTTTCGGCAATCCGCTCGCGGTATCGGCGGACGCCACCGTCGCCCTGGCCGCCACCCCCTCGACCGGGCTCGCCTTCTTCGGCGACGCCGCCTGCGCGACATCCGTCGCTTCGGTCGCGCTCGCCGCGGGCGGCAAGCGGACGACCTTCTATTTCCGCGCGACGGCGGCGGGCTCCGTGGACCTCGCCGCGTCCGCCGCCGGATTGAACGGCGCGTCGCAGACCGAGCCTATCGACCCGGCTGCGCCGGACCGGCTGGTCTTCAGCACCGCGCCCCAAACCGTCGTCGCCGGCGGCTGCTCGGGCGTCGCCGCGGTCCAGAGCCGGGACCCGTTCGGCAACCCGTCGGCGCCGTCCTCCGCCGCGGCCATCGCGCTCTCTGCATTGCCGGCCGCTGGGCTCACCTTCTACTCCGACGCCGGGTGCACTTCGGCGGTCTCGTCGCGACCATGGGCCGCAGGCGCGACCAGCGCCAGCTTCTCCTTCCGCGGGACCGCCTCCGGGCTCGTCCAGGTCACGGCCGCTTTGGCCGGGCTGAGCGCGGCCGCGCAGTCCGAGTCGGTCCAGGCCGGACCGGCCGAGAGCCTGGCGTTCGCCACCACGGCAAGCCCGCTCATCGCCGGCGCCTGCTCCCAGGCCCTCACGGTCGAGGCGCGCGATACTTGGGGCAACGCCGCGCCGGTCAGCGCCGCCATGACCGCGAGTCTGTCCGCGGCGCCCACGACCTTCGCCTTCTACGCCGACGCCGCCTGCAAGACTCCGGCAGGGAGCGTCACCCTCGCGCCGGGGACCAGCGCCGCGAGCTTCTGGGCGCGCTCGACCGCCGCCGGAGGCGCCGTGGTCACCGCGGCCGCCGCGGGCATGACCAGCGCGGTCCAGGCCGAGACCGTCAACCCGGCGGCGCCCGGCTTGCTCGTGTTCACCTCGGGTGCACAGACCTTGACGGCTGGAGCGTGCTCGTCGACCGCCGCCGTGGAGAGCCGCGATGCCTACGGCAACGCCTCCAATGCCACAGCCGCGACCTCCATCGCCCTGGTTGCGTCCCCCGCGGCGGGCTTCACCTTCTTCGCCGATGCGGGCTGCACCACGGCGGTGAGCTCTCTCTCGCTCCCGACGGGGAGCAGCTCGGCCTCGTTCCATTTCAAGGGAACCGCAGCGGGGGCGGTGCAGGTCGCGGCATCGGTCGCCGGTTGGACGGCGGCGACCCAGAGCGAGAAGGTGCAGGCCGGCCCTCCCAGCCAACTCGCCTTCACGACCCCGGTGCGGGCCCTCACCGCGGGCGCCTGTGCGGTCCAGGCGATGACCGTCGAAGCCCGCGACTCTTTCGGAAACACCTCTCCGGTGGCGGCCGCCACGGCGGTCGCCCTGGCTGCGGCGCCGGCGGCAGGCTTCACGTTCTACCCTGCCGCGGGATGCACCATCCCCGCCTCCAGCGTCTCGATCGCTTCAGGGGCGAGCAGCGCCAGCTTCTGGGCTGTCGGCACCGCGGCGGGCGCGGTCCAGATCACCGCCGCCGCCTCCGCCTCCGGCTGGGCCCCGGCGACGCAAAGCCAGAGCGTCGGCCCGGCGAGCCCCAGTGCCCTCGCCTTCGTCACCGCCGCCCAGGCGCGGGTTGCCGGGACCTGCTCCGGCGCCGCGACGGTGGAGAGCCGCGACTCTTTCGGCAACGCTTCGCCCGCGGCGGCCTTGGAGACGCTCGCGCTCGCGGCCGCACCTGCCGCTGGGTTCACCTTCTTCTCCGACTCGGCCTGCACCGCGGCCGCCACCTCGCTCTCTCTGGCGGCGGCGGCGACCCGCGCCTCCTTCTCCTTCCGAGGGACGGCGGCGGGGACGGTGCAAGCGACCGTCAGCCGAACGGGTTGGGCGCCGGCGATCCAAGGGGAGGTCATCACCGCGGCCGCGCCCAGCCAGCTCGCCTTCGCCACCTCGCCGCAGAGCGTCCCCGCCGGGACGTGCTCGGGCGCCGCGACGGTCCAGAGCCGCGACGTCTATGGGAACGTCTCTGCCGCAGGGGCTGCGACGACCATCGCCCTCGCCGCGTCGCCCGCAGCGGGGTTCAGCTTCTACTCCGACGCGGGGTGCGCGACCTCGGTCGCCTCGGTCCCCCTGGCGGCCGCAACCAGCGCCGCGTCGTTCTACTTCCGGGGCACGGCCGACGGCCGGACCCTCGTCACCGCGACCGCGACCGGCTGGACCCCCGCGAGCCAGAACGCGTGGATGGGGTGGCTCGCGGACCTGCCGTATCGCAAGCGCATCACCGTCCTGTCCGCCCGCGTGGCGGCGAACCTGACCGACTTCCCGGTGCTGGTGAGCCTGGCGGCCGACGCCGGTCTTTCGGCCCGCGCGCGCAGCGACGGCCACGACCTCGCCTTCGCCGCGAGCGACGGCTCGACCCAGCTCAGCCACGAGATCGAGCGCTACACCAGCAGCACCGGGGCTTTGGACGCCTGGGTGAAGGTGCCCAGCATTTCCTCGAGCGCGGACACGGCCATCTACCTCTACTACGGCAACCCCACCTCGCCCGACCAGCAGGCCGTCACGGACGTCTGGGACCTCCACTTCCGCGGGGTCTGGCACCTGGAGCAGAACCCCGCCGCGAGCGCGCCGCAGATGACGGACAGCACCTCCAACGGCCGGCACGGCACCACGGCGGGGGCGATGACCGCGAGCGACCAGGTCGCGGGCCGCATCGGCTCGGCGCTCGACTTGGACGGCGTGGAAGACAGCGTGGTGGTGCCGGGCCTGATGGGGACTCCCGCCAGCATCACGATCAGCGGTTGGATCAGCCTGCGCACCGCCGGCACCCTCGGGGGCGAGGTCCTCTCGGTCGGTGACTACATTGGTTTGCGACTCGACAACCCCTACATTGGATTGTCAGGCTTCATCTACGACGGGACGACCTGGCAAAACACGACCTCTTCGCAGAGTTTCGCCGGTGCGGGTTGGCACTTCGTGGCGTTCACCGACGACTCCTCCGCTCACGTCCAGCGGCTCTACGCCGACGGGCTGCAGGTGTCGTCGACCGCGGTGGCCTCTCCGACCGTTTGGAGCGGCCTGGGCTCGAACACCGTCTTTGGCGCTCACGGGAACGGCCAGGCGGGCTTCATGTTCAACGGCGTGCTCGACGAGCTGCGGTTCTCCGACATCGCTCGGTCTTCGAGCTGGATCCAGACCGAATACAACAACCAGAGCTCGCCCTCGACCTTCTACATCCTCGCCGCGGAGCAGTTCAGCGGCTGAGCGCGATGCGGCAGGTCAAGGGGCAAAGCGAGGCTCGGTCGCCCGTCCCAGCTCCTCCAGGATCCGATAGAGCCCGAACTTCGGCAGCCGCACGTAGCCCGCCCACGCGGCGGCCGCGAGCTCGCCCTCGTCGAGCAGGTCGTGGATCCACTCGCCCGCGATGGCCGGGTCGCGCTGCTTGACCCCGGCGCCCGCCTCGCGCACCCAGCGCCGGTTTCGCCGCTCGTGCACGCCCACCGGCGGCGCGCACAAGAGCGGCAGGCCCAGCGCCGCGTAGAACGTGAGCTCGCTCGGCTTGGTCCAGAGGATGTCGGTGCGGGCCAGGAGCTCGTTGAAGCGGTCGTAGTAGGCGTCGAAGTGGGGCTCGAGGAGCAGCTCCACGCTCGGGCAGCCTTCGAGCCCGGACGCGGCGAGCGCCTCGCGGAAGAGGTCCGCCACCTCGGGTCGAATGCCGGCCACCAGTGCCAGCCTCAGGCGCCCCTCGAAGAGCGCAGGGCGCAGCGAGGGCAAGAAGTCCCGCGCCAGCTCGGCCTGCGCGCCGGCGCCGCCCACCGCGAAGGTGAGGAGCGGCGCCTGGCCCTCGGCCTCTCGCGGCAGCGGCCCGAGGAAGTGCGAGAGGTCCGCGCCCCACTCGGCCCGGAAGGCGCCGCGGGGGTCGAGCCGCACCATCCGCGCGGCGAGGTTCTGGCGGAGCGCCGGGAGGTCTCTGCCCCCGAGCAGCTCGCCCGGCAGCGGGAAGCCGCTCACCGCGATGCGCTCGCGCGGGACGCCGTACTGCGCCATGCGCCGGGCCGTGCGGTGGGTGGGGACGAGGTAGCGGATGCGCGTCGCCGCGGAGCTCATGGGGGCCCACGCGCGGTTCACATCGCTGTCGGTCACCACGCAGAACACCCGCTCGAGCCCCGCGCGGTCGGCGGCCAGCGCGGGCGCGAAGAAGGTGGTGAGGAGCGGCGCGCCGCTCTCGCGCAGGGAGCGGATCATCCCCGAGCCCAGGCCGCTGCGCAGCAGGCGGTCGAGCGCCCAGGTTCCGGCGGTGGGCGACGACAGGTCGCGGTACGGGTGGAGCGGGGGGATCTCGGTGATCCGGTCGAGGAGCGCCTTGAGCGGCGCGCCGGCCACCGGGACCTGGGAGAGGCGCGAAGTCAGCTCGTAGGCTCCGCGCACGCGCTCCCAGAGCTTGCCCTCCGACGGCTCGGCGAGCGGGGCGCGGTCGGCGTGGTAGAGCGGGGTCTTGAGCGCGTCGGCGAGGGGGCGGGCGGCGCGCAGGTGGCCGTAGCCCATCTCGACCGCGACCAGCAGAGGAGCTTGGGCCATGGAGAGATTCCGGTCGGGCTCGGCCCGGCCGCGGGTGGAGCGCTGGGGGGAGGCCATCCTAGCGCGCGCCTCCCGGCGTGGCGACCCAGCCCGCCCCGCCCGGCGCACCGGACGGCTGCGCGGCGATGCGGGTGCCGTCGAGGACGCGGATGCGGTTGCCGCGCCAGCGCACGACACTCCGGAAGAGCGCCCGGCCCCACGGCAAGGCCACGAGCAGGTCCTTCGCCGGGACGAGCGCGAGCTGCGAGAGCCGGTAGCCGCCGGGCCGCAGCGCCCGCCCGGCCGCGCCGTCGAGGGCCATCTTTCCGGCGCAGACGGCGCCCAGCGCGAGCGCGCTGCGCAGCGACGGCTCGGAGGCGGTAGAGGCGGCGGCGAGCAGCACCGGGTTGAGCAGCGCCTGGGCCAGGTGGACGGGGCGCCCGGTGATGGACCGGTGCAGGACCGCCCACCGCGCGTAACGGCCCAGGAAGGCCCGGAGCCCCTGCGACGCTCCGAAGTTGACGATCGGCTGATGGGCCACGGCCACGCGCTTGCCGAGCTCGCGGGAGATTCCGGCAGCCGAGGAAGTAATCCTCGGCGAGCACGTCCTTGGCGGACTCGAAGCCTCCGAGCGCGGCGAGGTCGGCGCGGCGCAGGGCCATGGATTTGCCCACCACGATGTCGCGCCCGGCGATGCGCTTGGCCCCCACCACGCCAGGAGCGACGCTGCCGGTGAGGTGCAGGTGGTCGAAGAGCGAGCCCAAGCGCCGCTCGCCCGCGGCGGCGATGAGGTGCGTGACCAGGCCGACGCCCGGGTCCTCGAGGTGCCCGGCGATCTCCGCGAGGTAGCCTTTGCCCACCCGCACGTTCGAGTCGCTCACCACGAGGATGTCGTGGCGCGCGTCGCGCGACAGCGTCACCAGCTGGTTCACCTTCGGGTTCATGCCCGGCTCGCCGCGCTGGACGGCGATGCGGAATCGGTCGGGGAAGCGCGCGGCCAGCTCCTGGGCGACGGGGAAGGCGGCGTCGGCGCGGCTGGCGACGCCCAGCACCACTTCGTAGCTCGGCCAGTCGAGCGCGGCGAACGACTCCAGGTTGGTCAAAAGCCCGTCGTCCGTGCCGCAGAGCGGCTTGAGCACCGAAATGCCCGGGCGCGTCCGGGGGACCGGAGGCGCCAGCGAAAGGTGCCGACGCAGGGCCAAAAGCTGCGCGCAGAGCAGGGTGAGCCCCACAGCCGAGAGCAAGGCCAAGGCGAGCGAGAGGGTATGAGCCATGGCACGGCACGCTGACACTGCGGCGTGTCAGGCGAGTGCGCCCGCGGCAACGTGTTGGCGACGAAGCTCGGGGGCCATATCAAGGCGCCTCAAGTTCGTTCCGGGATGGAAACCGCCCAAGGCTTGCCTAAGTCATGCGGGCGCGGGCGCTCGACGTGGGCGTGGGCGGCGCTAAGGATCCCCAATCGAGCTTCGGGCGGTCGGTTCAGCGTCAAGCCCCGCCGTCGAGCGCCCCGTTGCTCGGCAGCTTCAAAACGGCCGAGGCGTGGCCGCCGCTGGGGTCTTCGACCGTCAGGTGGACCTGGCAGGCGCCCGAGGGGCCGGGCAGCCAGAAGTGGGGCGAGGAGGGCGCATAGGGCGCGTCCAGGTTGAAGACGAGCTCCGGGCACGTCGACGTCCACAGGTACGTGACCGGGTCGCCGTCGGGGTCGGACGCGGTGACCTTCAAGTCGCCCTCCATGGCCGCTCCGAGCGCCACGTTGGCCGCGAAGGCGGAGATGACGGGCCAGCGGTTGAGCTGCACCTGCGTCTCCACGGCGCCTGTGCCCTGCTGCACGTCGACGTCCAGCGACGCCGTAATCGACGCGCCCGCGCTGCTCGTCACGGTCACGGAGAGGCGGCAGGTCATCTCGGAGCCGGGGGCGGTCCACGTCGCGGCTGCGGCGTCGGCGTCGTCGACGGAGCCGCAGGTGGCGCTCCAGTGGAAGGTCAAAGGTCCCCCGGCCGGATCGTGCGCCGCGGCCGAGACGTGCGCGACGCCACCCGGCGCGACCTCGCTCGGGGTGACGGTCAAGGCGTCGATGACCGGCGCCGGGACCTGCTGCTCGAGGAGCACCGAGACGAGCTGAACCCCGCCAGCGGCGATGTCGGAATAGGTCGTGACCGAGCTGAGCGCCGCTCCGGTCGAGTCGTAGCCGACGAGGTCGAATCGGCGGCGGCTGCCTGCGGGGATCGCGTCGAGCTGCCCCCACCACTCGGCGCCGTTCCGCTGGAGCTCGGCCGCGATGGGGGAGAAGTCCGAGCCGTCGCCGCGGCTAACCGTGGCAAAGACGCGGGCGAAGGAAGCGCCGTTGACCGCCCACGCCTCGATTCGCGCGCTGCCCGTCCCGCGGGAGCCGCCGCATCCGGCTCCCAGGGCGGCGAAACCCAGGGCCGCCACGACGCGACGGGCGCGCTGCCAAAGGCGCAAGGCGCCGGGAAGAACCACGGGAGAACCAGCGATCATTTTGCTCACCATTGGCACCAGAAATGGAACCGCGGCATTCAAACGCGGCCCGGGCCGTGGCGATCAACATTCTGGTGAAATCTTCGCGGGGGTTCCTTATTGAGCCCATGGTCTTTTCGGCGCGAACTCTTGTGGAGCCTGGAGCCTAAGGCAACCCTCGTTGTTCCCAGCTCTGCCGGGTCAGGCCGACGACGCTTTCAAGACGCGTCGGCCTCTCCGGCGAGGGTCAGGCGGTAGCCGACGCCGCGGAGCGTGCGAATGTAGTCGCGCGCCGGCCCCAGGCGCTCGCGCAGGCGATTGATGTGGACGTCGACGGTCCGGGTGTCGCCGCTGCCATGGCTGCCCCAGACCTCGCTGAAGAGCTGAGCCCGCGTCAGCACCTGCCCCCGCCGCCCGATGAACGCCTCGAGCAGTCGAAACTCCAAGCCGGTCAGGTGCACCTCCTCGCCGCTCACCGTGCATCGGCGCGAGCCGCGGTCGAGCCGAATGACCCCCGCGGTGAGCTCCGGCGCCTGCGGCTCGCCGTGCGCCAGGAGCGAGCAGCGCGCGGCGTTCTTCACCCGAAGCGCCAGCTCCCGAATGCTGAAAGGCTTGGCGACGTAGTCCACGGCGCCGAGCTCGAGCCCCAGGACGCGGTCTATTTCCTCGCATTTGGCGCTGAGCATGATGACCGGAACCCGCTGCAATATCGGGTCGCGGCCGAAATGCTTGAGCACGTCGATGCCTGAAATGTCCGGAAGCAGCCAGTCGAGCACGGCGACGTCCGGAACCGAGCGCCTCGCCATGGCCAGGGCCGATTGTCCGTCGTAGGCGCAGGCGGTTTGGAGCCCCGCCTGGCGAAGGCTCTGCTCGACGAGCTTGGAATGCTCGCGGTCGTCATCGACGATCAGGACGGTGGTCACGTTCGCCTCCTCGCGCGCGGCCGGGAAACCCGCGGTGGCCGTCCCATGGAATTTCAGAAGCAGAGAGCCTCGCCCTCGTGTCGATGAAGAATGGCTCGCCTTGCCGGGGAGCGCTCGCGAAATGGGGCGTTCGCCGAGCTTTCAACCGAAGCTTCGTGGGTCCTCGCGCTCGGCAGGTCGCATTCAAGTGGGGCGCCATGGCGACCGGCCTGCGACAACATCACATTTCGGTAACTTTTCAAACGACCTCGTAACCGGGCGACCCGCTTTCTCGCCCTCTGGAGGCCTCGGCGCAAAGCCGGCGCTCACTGGGGCCCAGGGCCCTCGTCGAGCGACGGGTGGGGCGTTGCAGAGAGTTGACCTGCAGTTTTCAACTGGCCGAAAGAACCGCCTCTAGAATCCGCCTGCCGCAAGAGAGACGACTGGGGCGTCTTTGCCCGCTCGCAAATCCACATGAGCCAAGGAGGTGCGCGCAACCGCTTGCGCCGTGGCCTTCGATGCCAGAGGTCCGCGCCGAGGCGGTCTCGCGGCGCGAGCCGGTTCACGAGAGCCGAAGCAGAAGCATTCAAAGCCGTATTTGCAGAGCCACTCGTTCAGGAGATAACCATGTCGAGAAAAATCAAAATCCCGAGGCTGGTCCTCGGCGCGCTGGGCGCGGCTGCGCTGGGCGCCTCGGCGCCCGCGTTGGCGCAGGACTGCGTCACTGGCGGTGCGGCCGACGCCGCTTGCTACCATTTCAAGGGCTCGGACACGCTTTATGACGTCACCTGGATGGCCATCAACCAGATGCGGGGAACGACCGCCCTGCTCGCCGGGCAGACTGCGCCCACCGCCGCCCAGCAGGACGCCGCCAAGCACCTGTATTACGACGGCACCGGCTCCGGCAACGCCGAGAACGCGATGAAGGCGAGCTCCACCGGCCACCTCGGCTCGCAGTCCATCGGCCCAATGTCGCGCAACATGCGGCCCGGCACCATCGACGGGCTCGCGACTCCGGTGGGAAACCACCTCAGCTGGGCCCCGCAGTTTCAGAACATCGTCGGCCTGGACGCCGCGGTGCTCGCCACGCGGCTCACCGGGAGCGGGTCCAGCCTTTCGGGCTTCATCTTTCCCACCGAGGTCAACAGCCACGCCTCGGACGCCCCGTACACCCAGGCGGTGACCAACAACGCGGCCGCGCCGCTCGCTTGGAACAACCCGAGCGCGTTCAACAATGCCGCCGCCGGCGTCAACTACTCCAACCTGCTCTCGGTCGTGCTCGCCGGCGTCGACGGCTCGGGCTCGCTCGCGGCCTGCTCGGACCCGCGCCGCATCCAGGCGCTGCAGGACTTCGCCGCCAACATGGGCGTCAGCTACATCGAGCACATCTACCGGCGCGACGACAACTCCGGGACGACCGACACCTTCAAGGACAAGATCATAGTCGTCACGGCCCTGCCGGTCCTCCCGCTGAACCAGGGAGACGTCGCCAACGGCCACCCCGGCGTCGACCCCCGCTACTGGCAGGTCGGCGGCCGCTTTTGCAACGGCCAGTCCATCGGCGGGATCAACGGCTCCACGGTGCAGACCGGCCTTTGCTCCGCCACCCGCGCCACGATCTGCAAGGCCGACACGGACTGCCCCGCCACTGAGCACTGCTGGTTCAACCTGAACAACCAGGACTTCGACCCCATCCGCCGCAAGTGCGTCGCCGCGGATCCCGCCGGCAAGGCCAACACGACCTGCACCAACATGGTCACCGGCCAGCCTTGCCAGGCCGGAGACGTCAACTGCACCCAGGGGCTCATCGTGGCCCTCACGGACACGGACCCGGGCTCCACCGACATCACGACGTCCATCGCCGCGCGCGTCGCGAGCGACACCACGGGCCAGACCATCGGCTATGCCGGGCGCGAGACGGTGGCCAGCGGCCGCGGCACCAAGGCGATGAAGATCAACACCTTCGCATCCTCGGACGCGAACGTGAACGCCGACAACTACCTCCTGTCGCGAAGGCTCTTCGTCCAGAACGCGATCAACAGCCTCGATTGGCCGGGCTACCCGGCCGGCAGCCCCACGGTTGCGGCCGACGTGACCGACGACGGCGTCTCACCGGGCAAGGGCTCGGCGCAGGTGACGGCGGAGCAGAACTTCTTCTCCTGGGTCTCGGTGAAGTCGAACACGGATCCCATCGTCACCCAGTACGGCTTCGTCAAGTGCGCGGCGGTCGGCGGCCTCTGTGCCACCATCCCGGCTCCTCGCGTCCCCGCCCCGTACGGCGCGGGCATCCCGAACGGCTCGTTCGGCGCGAGCGGCGCGGGCGGCACGAAGAGCATCGACAGCAAGGGCAACTACTGGAGCGGCACCGCGCTCGCTCCGCCGACCTGCACCTATGTCGACCCCGCGACCAACAACCCGC
The DNA here is from genome assembly GCA_963772225.1 of uncultured delta proteobacterium. Classification (GTDB taxonomy): domain Bacteria; phylum Myxococcota; class Myxococcia; order Myxococcales; family UBA5297; genus CAVYWD01. Next base: position 181,415 of record CAVYWD010000008.1, read on the forward strand.
CGAGCCAATACTGCGTCTCCACGGGCGTGGCTTGCCCGGCGTCCGGCGTCTGCCCGCTCGTGGCCGCTCGCGCCACGAATTCCGCCTGCTCCCAGGACTCGGACTGCGCCAGCGGGCACTGCGTCGACGGGCTGAACCTGGCGACGCCCGGCCGCAGCCTGGTCTGCCAGTAACCCACCGTTCACGGCGTGGAATTCAGCAATTGGAAAGGAGGACGCCGTCGGCGCCCGAGACGCGCCGATCCGGAGAGTCGTATTGCCGAAATGGCCTCGATCGCTTGCATTTGAAGTTTCCTGAACGGAATCAAAGGAGGCGGTAAAAATGTTACTTTCGCTCAAAAAGGGCCTCGCGCTCGCCGTCATGGCTTCCATGGCGACGGCGCTCGGGGCGGGATGTACGGGCAGCAAGCCCACGACGAGCAACGAGACGGGCGCCGCCCGCGTGTCGGTCAGGTCTTCCGCGCTGACCGCCGACATCGCGAGCGTCAAGCTCACCATCAGCGGCGGGACGCCGGCGCTCAGCGCGCCCATCGTCGTCGCGCTCGCCAGCAACGGAAAGCAGGACAAGGACGCTCAATACACGGGTCTCGTCTCCGGCATCCCCGCCGGCACCGGGCGCGTGTTCAAGGCCGACGCCTACAAGGCCGACGGCACCACGGTCGCCTACTCGGGCCAGGCTGCCGCGGACATCGCCGCGGGCAGCACGGCGCTGGTCTACATCCTTGCTCAGGAGCAGAATGCTGGGCAGGCCGTCACCGTGTTCGTCCCCGTGGTCGACAGCTTGACCGCGTCGGACTCGACGGTGGCCCCCAGCGCGACCATGAACGTCGCCGTTGCCGCGCACTCGCCCTACACGCCGGCGGACGCGCTCACCTTCCTCTGGAGCGCCGCTTGCGCCCCGGGCAGCGACAACGGCACCTTCGCCAATGCCGCCTCGGCCGCCACGAGCTGGTCCGCCCCGGCGACCAATTCCTCGAGCTGCGTGCTCTCCGTCGCCATCCAGGATCAGCACAGCGACAAGGTGACCGCGTACCTCATCGTCAACGTGCAGGCCGCGAGCAACGGCAACGCCGGCACCACGGTCTATGCGAACACGTGGCCGGTCGTCACCAGCGCCTTCGCCGACGTGAAGTACGACCAGGCCGCCGGCACGCCGCCGGTCGCGGGCACCACCACCGAGGCCGACCTCACCGTTCAGGCGCATGACCCGGACGGCGACAACCTGGCCTACAGCTGGTCCGACGGCAACTGCGGCGGCGTCTTCTCGGCCCCCACCGCGGCGCAGACGCATTACTCGGTCGCCGACAGCAAGAGCTGCACCCTCACCGTCACCGTCAGCGACCTGTGCACCGGCGGCGACTGCGCCGGCGCCAAGGACACGAATGGCGTGGCGCTCACCGACGGCTCGCAGCGCGGCGGCCACATCAGCGCCCTCTTCAACATCGCCGCCAAGGCGTCGTTCGCCCAGTCGCCGGTCATCACCCTCACGATGCAGCCCAACGCCGACGGCGTCGTGGCCGCCGGCAGCAGCTACGCGCTGCGCGTGGACGCCACCGACCCGCAGAGCCAGGCGCTCACCTTCGCCTGGTCGGCCACCGCGGGCGCCCTCACCGGGACCAACCCCTTCACCGCCGCCTCGCCCGCCTCGAGCCTCGTCACTTGGCAGGCCCCCGCCTCGCTCGTCTCGGTGATGGACGTCACCGTGTCGATCGCCGACGGCACCGCGGCTCCGGCCAAGGCCTACACCTTCCACTTCCACTCGTCGGACCCCTGCGTCAGCCTCGCGGACGGCGCCGGGTGCACCCTCAACGCCTGCATCCAGGGCTCGACCTGCCTGAGCCACGCCTGCCAGGGCGGCACGGCGAAGGTCGCTCCTGCGCTGACCGCCTGCCAGGCGTCGGCGGTCTGCGACCCCAACACCGGCAGCTTCACTGTCAGCAACAAGGTCGACGGCACCGGGTGCAGCACGGGCAGCCTTTGCCAGACCGGCGAGGTCTGCGCCGCGGGCGTCTGCGGCGGTGGCGCGGCCGTCGTCTGCACCCAGCCGGCGAACACCTGCACGGCGGTCGGCGCCTGCGTCCCCGCAACGGGCTGCCCGACTCCGGCTCCGGTCGCTGCGGGCAAGGCCTGCACCGGCGCTGACAAATGCATGCAGACCAACCTGTGCGACGGCGACGGCGCCTGCGTGGGCTCGAACCCGGTGACGTGCAACGCCTCGACCAACCCGTGCGTGGCCAACGGCGTCTGCCAGCCGACGACTGGCCTCTGCGTCGGGAACAACGTCGCCGACGGCACCGGCTGCTCGACCGACGTCTGCGAGACCGGCATGACCTGCAGCGCCGGCCAGTGCGGCGGCGGCTCGCCCAAGTGCGGCACCGGCACGACCTGCAATGCCGGAACCTGCATCGCCGCTCCCCCGGTCACGCCCGTCGTGGTTCGGGACGTCCGCGTGCAGCAGAACGGCGGCATGGCCACCGACGCCACCGGCGCCACCTACCTCGCCAGCGCGCTGACGAACCTCACGCCCATCAGCTTCGACGGCTTCAACCTGGCCACCACCGGCGACACCGACTTCTTCTTTGCCAAGTACGACACCACCGGCAAGGCGGTCTGGGCGGTCGGCATTGGCGACTCGGACGGCTCCGCGACGCCGCAGTACGCCACGGGCGCGGCGGTCAGCCAGAACGGCGCGCTCGCGTACATCGGCCGCTACTCGGGCCACCTCCAGTTCGGCACTCCCATCGAGCCCGACCCGACCGACCCGACAACTTGGACCTACCCCGCGGGAGATCTCTCGTCCGCGACTGAGACGGACATGCTCGGAGGCGTCTCGACTGTCGATGGCTCGACCCTGTGGGGCATCACCTACAACACGGGGACCAACGGCAAGCTGCTGTCCATCGCGGCGAACCCGAGCTCGACTGCCAACCGCGTCGCCGTCTGCGGCAAGGCGGATACGATCGGCGTGACGAAGATTCAGACGGGCGTTCCCGCGAAGGGCTACGGCCAGACCGACGTCATCATCGCCGTGTACAACGGGACGCTGGACTCGACCAAGGCACTCGCGAAGGCTTGGGGCAAGCAGCTCAACGGGGCCAGCAGCGACGAGTGCGACGTCGTGCAAGTCGATGATGCGGGTGACGTGTACGCGGGCGGCTGGTACTACAGCGCCTCGCTGGCGCTGGGCAACGACGCCTCCGGCAACCCGGTGACGCTGACCGGCACCGGCACGACCGCCAACAAGTACATGTGGGTCGCGAAGTTCCGGGGCACGGACGGCGCGGTGCTGGCCGCCAAGTCCTTCGTCGCGGTCGGCGACCTGGTCCCTCTGGCGATGAGCACCGACGCCGCGGGCGAGCTGGTCATCGGCGGCAAGTTCACCGGCGGAGTCACCTTCGGTTCGACCGTGCTCCCCACCGCGGGCGCGGACGACATCTTCGTCGTCAAGGTCGACCCGGCGTCGGCGTTTGCTCCGCTCTGGGCCGTCAGCCTCGGCGGGCCGGACGTGGATCAGGTCGGCGGCGTGGCGGTCTCGTCGACCGGCGATGTGCTCGTGACGGGCGCCATCAAATACACCACCAGCGGCGCGGCGGTCCTCACCGCCGCCGGCAGCTACGGCGCTCCGGACGCGTTCCTGCTTCGCCTGAACGGGAAAACCGGCGCGACCCTGGCTGCCGCGGCCTACGGCGACCCCTCGACCCAGACGGGCGACCAGCTCACGGTCAACCGCTACGGGTCGAACCAGGTCGCGATGATCGGCTCGTTCAACACCAACATCACGTTCCCGCCGCTGGCCGCGGTGAACGCGACCGACGGCAAGGACACCTTCCTCATGATGGGCACCCTGCCGTAAGCGACTCGTAAGAAGCGTTTAGAAGGTGCCGCCCGCGCGATGCCGCGCGGGCGGCACTTGCTTGTTGGTGGCCTTCCCCGCCGCGCCTGAGGGCGCGCGCCTAAGCCGTCCCGAGAGATTCACAGAAACGCCGTCAATTAGTGACTTGGGATGGGCTAATTGGCCCGCCATGCGAATCCATACAGTTCTTCGAAAGACACCGGTCCTTTTCGCCACTGTGTGCCTTGCGGTACTCGGCGCATGCAACAGCGAGTCCAAGTGCGCGAAAGTGACCTGCACGGCGCTCGACGATTGCCATGACGTCGGCGTCTGCGATTCCTCGACCGGCGTCTGCTCCAATCCGCTCAAGTCGGCGGGCTCGTCGTGCAACGATCACGACGGCTGCACGACCGGCGACCACTGCAACGCGAACGGCGTGTGCAGCGGCACGGCGGTCGCCTGCGACGCGCGAACCTGCCAAACCGGAACGTGCCAGTCGTCGGGCGACGACGCGCACACTTGCAACTACGTCGCCAGCAGCGCCTCCACGGCTTGCACGCCTGCGGGGACCTACAATCACTGCTTCGCGAGCTACGCCTGCGACGGGCAGGGGGCGTGCAAATCGGTGGCGGCGAGCGCGGTCGATTGCGTGGGCGGCGATTGCTACACCGGTGGGACTTGCAATTCGAATACCGGCCTTTGCGAGAACGGCGCCAGCAAGCCGGACAATACGGCCTGCGACGACAAGAATGCCTGCACCGGCGGCGCGGGCGCGGCGGTCGCGGACCACTGCGTGAGCGGCCAATGCACGGGCGGCACGGCGAAGGCGGCCCCGGCGCTGACCGCGTGCCAGGCGTCGGCCACCTGCGACCCCGCCTCCGGCAATTTCACCTTCGCCAACAAGGCCGACAACGCGCCCTGCACCACCAGCAATCTCTGCAAGACCGGAGAGGTCTGCACTGCGGGCGTCTGCGGCGGCGGCGCGGCCGTTGTCTGTACCCAGCCGGCGAATTCCTGCATGGCGGTCGCGGCGTGCGCGCCCGCCACCGGCTGCCCGGACGCGACCCCGGTCGCCACGGGGACGTCCTGCACGGGCACGGACAAGTGCATGCAGGAGAACGCCTGCGACGGCAGCGGCCACTGCGTGGGCTCGAGCCCCAAGAGCTGCGATACCAACCCGTGCTCCACCGGCTCCGCGTGCGACTCGACCGACGGCCAGTGCAAGGGCGGCACCGCGAAGCCGGATACGACGACCTGCAGCGTCGACGGCAGCCTCTGCTATTCCGACCATTGCCAGAGCGGCGCCTGCGCGCGCGGCAGCCCGAAGTGCGCGTCGGGCCAGACCTGCGACGCGCAGACCGGGACGTGCTCCCTGGCGCCCCCGGTCACGCCCGCGGTGGTGAGGGACATCCGCGTCCAGCAGAACGGCGGAATGGCGACCGACACCACCGGCGCCACCTACCTCGCCAGCGCCCTGACGAACCTCTCGCCCATCGATTTCGACGGACACTCTCTGGCCACGACGGGCGACACGGATTTCTTCCTGGCCAAATACGACACCACCGGGAAGGCGGTCTGGGCGGTCGGCATCGGCGACGCCGCCGTTGCCGCGACTCCGCAATATGCGACCTGCGCGGCAATCACGAACGACGGGACGCTGGCCTTCACCGGCCGGTTCAGCGGAGAGATCGTCTTCGGCGCGAACGACGTCGTCGCGGCCTCCGAGAGCGACATGATCGGCGGCGTCTCGGCGGCGGACGGAACGCCGATGTGGGCGGCCAAGTTCAACACCGGCACCAACGGCAAGCTGCTCTCCATCGCGGCCAACCCGAGCTCCACGGCCAACCGGGTCGCGGTGTGCGGCAAGGTCGACAGCCGGGCCGCGACCGACTTCGCGGGCACGGGCACGACGCTGAAGGGGCTGACCGACATCCTCGTCGGCGCGTTCAACTCACAGACCGGCGCGCGGATCTGGGGCAAGCAGCTGGGCGGCACCTCCAATGACGAGTGCGACGTGGTGGAGGTGAACGACGCGGGCGACGTTTACGCGGGCGGCTGGTATTACAGCGCCTCGCTGGCCCTCGGGAACGACGTGAACGGCGCCGCGGTGACGTTGACCGGCACGGGCACGACCGCCAACAAATACATGTGGGTCGCGAAGTTCCGGGGGTCCGACGGCGCGGTGATGGCCGCCAAGTCCTTCGTCGCGGTCGGCGACCTGGTGCCGCTGGCGATGAGCACCGACGCAGCCGGCGAGCTGATTGTCGCTGGGAAGTACACGGGCGGCGTCACGTTCGGGTCGACGGTGCTCTCCACAGCGGGTGCGGACGAGATATTCATTCTCAAGCTCGACCCGGGATCGGCCTTCGCGCCGACCTGGGCAGTTCGCCTGGGCGGACCGGACGTGGATCAGGTCGGTGGCGTGGCGGTCTCCTCGACCGGCGACGTGTTCGTGACGGGTGCCATCAAGTACACCACCAGCGGCGCGGCAATCCTCACGGCGGCGGGCACGTATGGCAGTCCGGACGCATTCCTGCTTCGCCTGGACGGGAGCAGCGGCGCGACTTTGGCCGCGTCGAGGTACGGCGACCCATCGACTCAGACGGGCGACCGACTGACGGTCAATCGCTACGGGTCGAACCAGGTCGCGATGATCGGCTCGTTCAATACCAACATCACGTTCCCGCCGCTGGCCGTGGTGACTGCGGTCGGCAACGGCAACGGGCTTAGCGCTCCCGCGGACACGTTCCTCATGATGGGCAGCGTGCCGTAGGTCTCTCGGACGCCTCGCGGAGGGAAGCTGTGCGGGAACGAAGCGCAATCCGCCGAGCCGGCTTGCTCGCCATGGGCCTCGCCGCGGCCGTGGCCTGCCGCGGCGCGACGGGCGCGCCCTCGAGCGCGAGCGGCGCGCAGAGCTCCGCGGGCACCTCACAGTCAGCGCCTCTCTGCAGCGCCGACGGCTGGTGCTGGCAGAATCCGCTGCCGCAGGGCAATTCATTGTCCGGCGTTTGGCTCAATGGGCCGAGGGACGGTTGGGCGGTCGGCAGCGCAGGAACGCTTCTCTATTGGAATGGCATCGCCTGGTCCAAGACGGTGAGCCCCGTCCCGAATGCGCTCCGCGGCCTGTGGATGAGCGGCGTGAACGACGGGTGGGCGGTCGGCGATTCAGGGACCGTCCTGCATTGGGACGGCAGCGGCTGGTCCAGCGCCGCCGCCGGCACGGAAATGGATCTCTTCGGGGTTTGGGGAAATGGCCCCGGCGACGTCTGGGCCGTGGGCGGCGGGCAGGTCCTCGACGGGCAAGGGAATAACGCGGGTCCGTCGGCTTGGATCGGCCATTGGGACGGCCGGGCTTGGACCGGAAGCGCGACGGCAATGGCTGCATCCTTGAGCGGCGTCTGGTCGAGCGGCGCGAGCGACGCCTGGGCGGTCGGTGATTCAGGCGCGATTCTCCACTGGGACGGCAGGAGTTGGTCGAAGTCCACGAATCCTGCGACCGGTGATCTCCGCGGCGTCTGGGGCAGCGGCCCCGGCGACGTCTGGGCGGCCGGTGAATTGGGCGTCCTGCTGCATTGGGATGGAACGGCTTGGGCGAGCTCGAGCGCCGATGGAATGAGCGACCTCGCTTGCATTCGAGGAAGCGGCGCGGCGGACGTCTGGGCTGTGGGCACCTTGGGCGAAGCGCTGCATTGGGACGGCTCCTCCTGGTCCGAGGTTTCGAGCGGCTCGCTCATGGGGCTCATGGCCGTCTTCAGCAGTGGGCCGAGTGACGCGTGGGCGGTGGGCGCGAGCGGCGCCATTCTCTATTTCGACGGCAGCGCCTGGTCCAGCAAGGCGAGCGGCGAGGCGGTCGACCTCCACGCGATTTGGGGCAGCGGCTCCGAAGACGTCTGGGCCGTCGGCCGCGGCGGAGCCTCCACGCATTGGGACGGCCGCTCCTGGTCGAGCGCTTCGACCGGCGGCCTTCAGGACCTGGAGGTCGCCTGGGGCTCCGGGCCGAGCGACTTCTCGGCGGCGGGATCGGCGGTCTCGGTCCACTGGAACGGCTCGCAGTGGTCGGTCGCGGCAGTGTCGCCGTCCGCGCCGGCGAACACGGCGACCACCTGGAGCGCCGCGCCCGACGACGGGTGGAAGGTGGGCGCCTCGGGCTCCATTCAGCATTGGAACGGGAAAGCGTGGTCCGCCGCCGTCAGCAACAGCGTTACCGACCTCCACGCGATCTGGGGCTCGGGAGCCTCGGACGCCTGGGCGGTGGGCGAGGGCGGGGTGGTGCTGCACTGGGACGGGGCGGGCTGGTCGCTCGTCTCGTCCGGCACTGCGAAGAACCTCTACGCGGTCTGGGGCGCCGAGGCGGCGGACGTCTGGGCGGTGGGAGCGGGCGGCGCCATCCAACACTGGGACGGCAGCGCCTGGTCGAGCGCTTCGAGCGGCGTGCAGGCGAACCTCAATGCGCTATGGGGCGCAGGGAAGGACGAGGTCTGGGCCGTGGGCAATGCGGGGGTGACGCTCCACTGGAATGGAAGCGCCTGGAGGAATGCCTCGAGCGGCGCGGCGACCGACCTCGACGCGATTTGGGGCTCGCGGCCGAACGATGTCTGGGCGTCGGGGCCGCACGGCGTCCTTCGGCGCTGGGACGGCAATGCGTGGTGGGCGGTCTGGGGGCCGGAGTCGAACGATTTGTGGGCGGTGGGCGCGGGCGGCGCGATTCAACACTGGGACGGCACGACGTGGTCGAAGAGATTCGAGCGGCACCGACGCCGACCTCTTCGGCGTCTGGGGGGATGGCTCGCTGGCCGTGTGGGCTGTGGGGCGCGCCGGGGTCATCCTCCGCCACGGGCTCTGATGCACCCTTCATGGAAGGCCAAACGATGCATGCTCATCGACGAGCTCACTCCAACGGCAAAGGCCCGTCAGCGCGATCCCGGCAGTGGCAAGACCCCTTCGCGCCAATTCTCCTCTCGATGCTCGCTGCAGCCCCGGGCCTCTCCCGCGCCGCGGAGGCAACGAGCGATTCTTCGGCACTCGAGCTCGCTGCAGTTCGCGCGCGGAGCTTCCCGCTCGGGACTCCAGTGAGCCTCGCCATGGACGCGGCCGGCGGCATCTACCTCGCGAGCTACCTCGCCTCGACCGCGCCGGTTGACCTCGACGGGCGCGCCTTGAAATCGGCGAGCGACGCGGACCTGCTCGTGGCCAAGCTCGACCCGGACGGCCGCGTCCGCTGGGCGTCCACCTACGGCGACGCGGGCGCGGATTCGCGCGTCGGGTTCGGGACCGCGGTCACCAAGGATGACGTGGTGGCGGTCGTCGGAAGCTTCAGCGGCGGAATGACCTTGGGAAACATCGCCCTCAAGAGCGCCACCTCGGCCGACTTCTTGACCGCTTTTCGTGCATCGGACGGCAAACCGGTCTGGGCCAAACGATTCGACCAGGGTGCCAATGGTTGGCTCCGGTCGGTGGCGGCCAATCCCCGGTCGCAAGCCAATCGTATCGCCGTCTGCGGCCGGGCGGTGCAGGCGGCCAAAGAGCTCGTCCCGGGGGCGCAATACGCCGGCGGGCACGACATCGTCATCGCCATGTTCAATTCGGCCGGGGCCAAGCTCTGGTCGCTCCAGGTCGGCGGCGCCGGCAACGAAGAATGCAACGCGCTCGCCATCGATGACAAAGGCGACCTCTACGCCGCGGGAAAGTTCGACAGCGCCGCGCTCACCTTCGGCAAGCTCCCGCCGCTGGAAGGCCCCAAGAGCTTCAGCCGATATATCTGGCTGGCGAAATTCGACGGGGCGACCGGGAAGCCGCGAATGGCGGTCGCCTCCAGCGGGGCGGGCCACGCCTCGCCCAGGAGCATCGCCATCGACGGCGCAGGCAAGGTCATCCTAGCGGGCCAATTCACCTCGTCGGTCACCTTTGGAAACGTCAAGCTCTCCGGGTTCGGCGCCGACGACGCCTTCGTCGCCAAGCTCGACCCGAGCGCGGGTTTAGCGCCGACGTGGGCGGTGGCCCTGGGCGGGCCGGAGTTCGACGCAGCCAGCGGCGTCGCCGTGACCTCCTCGGGCGACGTCTGGGCGACCGGGTCTTTCAACCTCACGACCCAGGGCGCCGCGGCGCTCACCGCCAAGGGTTCCAGCTCGCCCGACGTCTTCCTGCTCGGCCTCGACGGGCGCACCGGTGCCACCCTCTTCGCGCAGTCGTTCGGCGACGCAGCCACTCAGGCGGGTGATGCCATTGCCGTCAATCGATTTGGCGCGGATCAGGTCGCCCTGGCAGGCACGTTGAATGGCTCAATCGAGCTCCCCGCGCCCGTGGGCGCGATCCATTCGGCGCGGGGAACCGAGGCCTTTCTCCTCGTCGGCGCGGCGAACCAGAAGAAGGGGAGCCGATAGAGGGACTGCGCGGCCGCAATTTGGGAGGGCTGTCGCGCAAAATTCGCACAATCGCCGCACAAGCTGGCGCGAACTCGCGCGACGATGCCCGGCGCCGCTTCCTCCCTTCCGAGCCCGTTGCGTTCAGGCGCCCGCCGCTTGGGCAGGACGACCTTGGTTTGGCCTTATGGGGAGCGCCGGAGGAGCCTCGAAATGTGCAAAGGTGCCCCCAATTCCTCCGCGCCCCGCCGCGGCGGCGCGCGAGCGCAGCGGCTCGGCCTTGTGATGGCGGCCATGGTTCTCGGGGTCGCCGGGGAGGCGACCGCCGGGAACATTCTCCGTCGCTCCCAAGCGAGCGGCGCCGCGGACTCAATGGGCGCAGCGGCTGCCGCGGCTCAAGCCGCCGCGGCGGCCCAACAGGCGCAGCAGGCGCAGAATCCGCTCCGCCAGGCGTTGGAGGCCATCAAGAAGCGCCAGGCGGCGCAAGACGCCGCGCACGCCGCGCCGCCGTCGTTGAACGGGGTGCCGGACGGGCTCGCCGGGCTGCAGGTCGCGACAGGGGTGAGCGGGGTCACTCAGCCGTCCGCCACTTGCACCGCCTCCTCCCTCTGGTGCGGCGCCAGCCTGCCGCAGGCTTCCTCCGACAACGGGCGCATCGACGTCACCGTCACCCAGAGCGCCCCCAAAGCCATCCTTTCCTGGAACGCGTTCGATGTGGGGAGCCTGACCGACCTGTACTTTGACCAACGCGCGGGGGGAGACGCCGCCAATACGTGGATCGCCCTGAACCGAGTCTTGGGCGCGAGCGCCAGCCCCAGCAAGATCTTGGGGAGCATCAAGGCGGAGGGGCAGGTCTACATCATCAATCAAAACGGCATCATCTTCGGGAACACCTCCCAGGTGAACGTGGCCACGCTCATCGCGTCGGGCATGGACATCGCGCCGACGGCGACCAAGAGCGCCAATCAACGGTTCCTCGACGGAATCCTGGCGGACGCAGGCGTCACTTTCGGCGGCTCTGGCGGTAGGGGCAATGTCCTCGTTCAGGCCGGCGCGAAGATCGCGTCGTCGAGCTATGGCCAGGTGCTGCTGCTGGGCGACGAGGTGGTGAACGACGGGTCCATTGAGGTGCCCGACGGGCAGGCGCTTATGGCGGCAGGGCAGTCCGTCTACCTGAAGGATGGCGTCAAACCGAAGTTAGTGCGCGGCTACATCGCCGGAGTGAGCGGCGGCACCGGCAAGGCCGTGAACGGAGGAATCATCTCGGCTCCGCGCGGCGACATCACAATGGTTGGGTTCGACATCCAGCAGAATGGAATGCTCACCGCCACGACGAGCGGCGAGGCGAACGGCTCGATTCACCTGGGCCAACGGTATTCCAGCCCTGATACTTTAGGCATCCCCACGAGCGAATGGAGTTCAATCACGGTCAACTTTGGCAAGGGCAGCATCACGCAGATATTGCCCGACCCTGGCGCCAAGAAGGTGACCGGCGCGACGGCTCTGCAGGATTGCACCGTCAGCGGAGGCGTCCCGCCCTGCGAGTCCGTGGTCGATGTGGAGGGCGAGAGGATAGCCCTGCTCGAAAACTCGACCATTTACGTGCCGGCCGGGTCGGTCACGCTCGATGCGACGCCCCCGACCGCGGTGGTGCCGACCAGCCTCGCCCAAGCCGCCTCGCTGGACTCGACCCGCGTCTACGTCGCCGCAGGGGCGCAGATCGACGTCTCCGGTCTCACGGACGTCGAGGTGGCGATGGAGCAGAACCAGATCCAGGCGTACCTGCGCGCCAGCGAGCTCAGCGACAACCCGGTCCTGCAGGACAGCGCGCTGCGCAGCCAGGCGGTCTACTTCGACGCGCGACTGGGCGGGAAGCTCAAAGATGGAACGGGGGTGGCCAACCTTTCGGCCTATTACGGGCTCGTCGAGCGCGACGTCGAGCAGCTCATGACGAATGGCGGCCAGGTGACGATCAATGCCAACCAGATCGTCACGCGGGAAGGGTCTTCGATCAATCTCTCCGGCGGCAGCCTCAAGTACCAGGACGGGTACATTCAGAGCACGATGCTCATCGATCCGAGCGGCCGGCGCGTGCGGATCGAGGACGCGTCGGCCGACGTCGCGTACACCGGGATCTACGGAGGTTTCGTTGATAGCCATTCGCGCTGGGGCGTAAGCGAGACCTACGCATCGGGCCTCTCGAACGCCTTGCCGCATTTCGAGAAGGGCTATGAGCAGGGCGGCTCCGCTGGCGAGCTCGTGCTTGGAAGGAATAGCTTTCCTTGCCAGCCGAATACGCTTTTAAGTTCGCGGACGGATGTCGAATTGAACTATGCCGCCACGGGTACGTGGCGGATCCTGAACGGAAACATCAAGGCAGACGTCGTGGTTGGCCCACTGCAGCGCAACTTGCCAGATCCGGCGAACGCAAACGACTCGGCCCAGGCTTGGCAGACTGTGCCGAGCGGCGCGAAGTTGACGATCAATAATAGCGGCAATGTCACAATCGGGGACGCGCCGAAGGCAGATCCGAGCATCAATGAGAGTACAGTGTTAGGCGTGCGAGACCCTAGCGACGGGTTCTCGTACGTGTTGCCGGCAAATTGGTTGGGAGGCGGTGGATCAACGAAGCCTGGGCCCGTGGCCCAAGGCTTCACTCAGGTCGGTATTGCCAGCGGATACTCCGACGACGCGACAATGATGGCCCAGACTCCGACAATCAATGTCGCGCCCGGTGGGGGACTTGTCGTTGCAAAGAACGTCGATTTGGGTGACGCCGGCTCGTTTACCTTCACTGGAGCCAGCGCGCGCATTGACGCGGCGGTGCGCGCCGCTGGTGGAGGAGTGACTATTGTAGCAAATAACTTGCCGTACGATTTGCACGATGTTCCTACCATCGAAGTAAGTGGGACCGGTCAAATCGACGTCGCTGGCCGCCTCGACGTGGTCAGCTCCGGGCCCCTGCACGCTATCAATGCAGGCAGCATCTCGCTCACGAGCTCCAGAATCGACCTGAGGCCCGGTTCCATCATCGACGTCTCGGGCGGGGCGCGAATCGACGCGTCGCGGGCCAAGCTCACCGACGGCAATGGTGGCTCGATCAGCCTGACCGTCGCTTCGTCGGCGCCCGCGGTTGCGTCGGGGACGGAGAGCCTTCAGATCGAAGATGGCGCCCACCTGAACGGATACGCGCCCGGGATCGGGGGCGCGCTGAAGCTGAACTTCCCTGGCAGCGTGGCCATCGGCGATGGAGACGCCGCCTACCGACTCGACCCGAGCTTCTTCAGCCAAGGGGGCTTCTCGTCCTTCTCCATCACCACCCTGAGCGGCGATGTGACGGTGGGCTTGCTCCCCGACTCTGCGGGGAATGCACGGGCGTCGTCGATAGCGCCCAGGACGCAAACACTGCTCCTCTCCCCTCAGCAGGCCGCCAGTCTTGGAGCGGGCGTCCGCCTCGACGACGACCCCCAGGTTGCGCGCGGCGTCCTCCCTGAAGGATTGCGGAATCCCATGACGCTCAGTTTGAGCGCCGGCGGAAGTCTGAACGTGGAGAAGGGGACGAGCATCGCGATGAGCGAAGGCTCGAGCGTGACTCTCGATGGAACGGCGGTAAGGATGGACGGGGCGATCGACGCGCCCATGGGCCAGGTCACAATCAACGGCGCGGCGACGGTCCAGGGGACGGTAAATGCTCCGGCCGGCCAGATCATCATCACCGGCTCCGAGGTCCATCTCGCATCCGGGAGCGCTCTTCTCGCGCCGGGATACGTCTCGCAAACCTTCGTGGGAACGCAATGGGTTCGAAGCGTCGAGGCGGGCGGCACCATTACCATCGGGAGCGACGTGGCGGACCTCGACATCGAACCGGGGGCGCTGATCGACGCGCACGGTGTGAGCCGCACCGCGGACCTCCTCTCGGGCGCCTCCGGCACGTCGCGCGGACCGCTCTATCAGCCGCAATCGGTCCACGGCGACGCAGGCTCGATCGTCATCACGGCCAACACCGGCCGCGTCGCTGGGACGTTCGACCTTTCGCCGGGCGGGGGCGCGGACTCCGGCGCGCGTGGAGGCTCGCTCACGATTCAGGCCGGGAACAACCGCGAGCTGATCATCGCTCAACAGGCCCAGCCTTGGACCCAGGGGCAGACGCTCACCGTCTCCGCCGACAGCGTGACCTATCAAAGCTCGGGCGTCGATGAGCTAACGCTGACCGCCAAGGACGACCTGGCCAGCAAGGCGGCGGGCTCGACGACGTACGTCGACGGCGGAGCCTGGATCCAATTCCAGGGCGACGTCAGCCTCGAGGCGCGCACGTCGCTGCAGCTCATCTCGCCGGTGCTGAAGACGAATGGAGCCTCGTCCGTCACGCTGCGGTCGAACAACTATGTAGGTCTCATCGGAGGCGACGGGTTCTCGGTGGACCCGGAAGGCACCGGGCAGTTTCACCTCGGCGCGTCGGATTCAGGCGGTGGGAGCCTTCAGGTGGTGAGCAATGGCACCATCGGGATCACCGGCGCCGTCCTGCTCTCCCCGCCCACCGGAGATCCCGCTTCCCAAACGTCCGGAGGGTTCAAGGCCGCCTCCTTCGAGGCTCATGGAGACATCCGGCTGTCCGACCACGAGGACGACGCCAGCGTCGCCGCCGCCAATGCTGGGCTTTACTCGCTCGGAACCATCAACTTCAAGGCGGCGCAGGTCTACGTGACGTCGGTCAGCTCCAATGGTCAGTATCTGAATGCCTCCAGCGGGTTCCTGGTTCACTCGGGAACGGGCATCACCGTCCAGCGCAATGACTCTTCGGCGCCTGAGCCCGCCGTGCCGCTCTCGTTCGGGAACACGCTGACGCTCGAGGCGCCCACCATCGACCAAGGCGGGGTCCTGCGCGCGCCCCAGGGCCAGCTCGTCCTCCGCGGGCTCGACCCCGGCAGCCCGGACTACGTCGATTACTCGCATTCTCCACCGACGGGGACGGTCACCCTCCAACCCGGCAGCGTCACTTCGGTCTCTCTGGAAGGGACGACGGTGCCTTTCGGAATGGTTCAAGGCGATCAGTTCCCCGGCTACAGCGCTGGCCAAGGGCCGGTGAAACGGGTGACGATCAGCGCCGCCAACGTCAGCGTCAAGGGCGCGGGCGAAGGGAGTCCGAAAGCGGTGGTCGACGTGTCGGGCGGCGGCGACCTGCAGGGCTATTCGTTTGTCGCGGGCAACAATGGATCCACCGACGTGCTGGAGATCAAGCGGGACGACTCGAAGTCGAACCACCCCGTTCTGACGGACCAAAGCACGGGCAATCCCGTCTACACTGGCGCAACCAGCCTGGGAAAGGGCCTGGACGTCCCCTTCGCCATTCTTCCAAGCCTCGGCTCGGCGCCGGCCCCGGTCGGCGGCGTCTACACGCTTCAGGACCCTCGGCTCAAGATCGGCGATTCCGTCTACCTGCAGGGAGTGCCCGGGCTCAAGGATGGGGTCTACACCCTTCTTCCCGCGCATTACGCGCTGCTGGAGGGCGGCTATCTGGTCGACCCGTTGGGCGGCTCCTATGCCAGCGCGATGACCGCAACTCGCCCTGATGGCGCGGTCATCGCCAGCGGGTATCGCACGGTGAGTGGGACGTCGTTCGGCGACCCGTCGAAGGGCGGCGCCGGTTACACGCGCTTTCTGGTGATGTCGCAGGATGTCTTCAAGAAATACAGCGAATACCAGCTCTCGTCGTTCAACGATTCCGCCACAACGCTGGCGGTGGACTCGGGGCTGAGCGTCCGCGTTCCGCGCGACGCCGGGACGGCCGTGTTCAGCGCGACGCAGAGCCTCTCGCTGAACGGCGCCGGCAACTTCAGCGCACCGTCGGGCGCGCTTTTGGGAAGCCTCGACATCTCCGCGCCGAAGATCGCCGTGGTGGGAAGCGGAAACACCGCGCCCGACGGGTACGTCGCGCTTGACGTGAGCGGGTTGAATGCATTCGGCGCCGGCAGCGTGCTTTTGGGCGGCACCCGGTTTGCGGCCGCGAATGGCACCTCGCTCGCGGTGAATGCGAGCGACGTCCTGGTCGACACCGGCTCCGCCTCGACCTGGACCGCCCCGGAGATCATTTTGGCGGCGACGCACTCGGTCGCCATCGAGGACGGCTCGTCGCTCGTCGCCAAGGTCGACTCGGCGCAGGGGAGCGCGAGCCTCGACCCCAGCGACTTGATCATCGCTGCCGCAAAGACCGCCACCGGGGACGGAGCCCTGTTCCGATTGTCCGCGGGCAGCCGGGTCGGAGTGGTGCGCTCGGCCAAGGCGGGTTCGGCGACCTCCGCATGCGGGCGGGACCCGACCTGCGGGCTCTTCATCGGCCAGCGCGCGGGCGACGCTGCCGGGAGCGCGACCGGGAGCGCGAGCCTGACGGCGGGCCAGGGCTCGCTCACCCTGGAGTCGAGCCAGCGCGTGGTGATCTCCTCGTCGGCCAAGCCCTCGGCGCCGCAGGTGGACGTGATCTCGAGCCGGGTCAATCTGGGCGACGTGCCCAGCGCCGACGCGAGCAGCGGGACGACGCTCGGCTCGGATCTCCTGACCATGCTCGCCACGTCCACCGACGTGGTGATCGAAGGCTATGACTCGATTCAGCTCTACGGCGCTCCGAGTCTGGGGCAGGCCGACGCGCCGCTGCAGAGCCTGATCCTCGACACGGCGCTGCTGCAGGGGCACGCGGGCGCGGACGGGCAGGCGTCAATCGCCGCCCAGCAGCTCACGCTTCGGAACACCGGCGGCCGGGCGCCCGCCGCGGGCACCGCCGGCGACGGCAGCCTGGCGCTGGACGTGGGCAAGCTCGTGCTGGGGCCCGGACAAGTGAACGTCGCGGGGTTCGGGACGCTCGGGACGGCGGGCTCGAAGGCGGCCATTCTCGAGGCGCAGGGCACCGGCGAGCTCGACGTCGCGGGGGGAATCAGCCTCGCGGTGGGCGAGATCCGATCCGGAACGAGCGCGAATTACGCCATCAACGCCACGGGGAATGTGACCTTCGCGAATTCAACGAGCGCCGCGAGCTCGAGCCCGCCGCCTTTGGCCGGGCGGCTGTCGATCACCGGCTCGAGCGTGACCCTCGATACTTCGGTCGAGCTGCCCTCGGGCTCGTTCGAGGCGACGGCGACGACCGGGGCGCTCGCGCTCGGCGCCAATGCCAAGGTGGACGTGAGCGGCAGGGCGGTCGATTTCGACCCGAATGGCGTGGGCACCAATTTCACGGACCGGTTCCAATACGCCCCGGGCGGGACCATTCGGCTGACGGCGGCGCAGGGCGACCTGAGCGTCGACGCCAAGGCGACCCTCGATGTGTCCGGGGCGTCGCTCGACACCTCCGGGAACGCGCTCGACGCTTCCAACCAGGGCGGGAACGCCGGGGTCATCGAGCTCGCGGCCCCAGGAGCGGCTTCGATTAAGGGGACCTTGAAGGGCAATGCGAAGGACGGCTACCGCGGCGGCTCCTTCTCGCTCGACGCAGGGGGCCTCGCCGATATCGATTTCACCGCCCTCAATCGAATGCTCGAGAGCGGGCAATTCAGCGATTCGCGCGGAATTCGGCTGCGCAACTTAGGCCAGGACATCACCCTGTCGGCTGGAGAGACCATTACCGCCCACGACGTCATCCTCGAGGCGGACTCCGGCAAAGTGACGGTGGACGGGGCGATCGACGCCTGGGGCGACAGCTCGTCGCCCAACGGCGGGAAGATCGCGCTCCTGGGCGGAGGCGGCGTGACCGTCAACGGCACGCTCGACGCCCATGCCTACAGCGGAGTGCTCCCCTCGGACGCCTTCGCGCCCGCGCCCGGAAAGGTGCAGATCACCGCGACCGGCGGCCGCATCACTCTGGCGTCGGGCTCGGTCATCGACGTCACCGGGCGAAAGGACTCGACGGGCGAGCGCGACGCGCTGGGGACGGTGGTGCTGAGAGCGCAGCGAATCGGAAGCGACTTGAGCGACGTCGCCATCGATTCATTTGGAGATCAAACGAAGATTATCGGCGCCCGCGAGGTGGACGTCCAAGGTGTGCGGAGCTACACGTCGAGAGCGGTCGACGCGAGCTTCGACATGCAGTCCAAGATCGACGAGGCCGGCGGCTGGCTCAGCGCGAATCAGGCGCGGATCACGAGCGAGCTCGCGGGCTCGAGCGCCGCCGTCGCCGGATTGCTCGAGGTCGGCGCCGGCTTGACCGTGACGAGCCCCGGGGACCTCGACATCACGAGCGCCATTTCGCTCAGCGGGAAGCTCGGCCCCGGCTACCTGGGCTTCTTTGCCCCGAACGGCAACCTCAACGTGGCCGCCACCCTCAGCGACGGCTTCGCGGCCGCGGACCGGACGGCGGCGCTCCTGGGGAGCGGCAGCCGCTCGGCCACCTTCGAGCTCGCCGCCGGCGGCGACGTCACGGTGGGCGTTCCCGGGCACGGAAACGTCATGATTCGAACGGGGACGGGAGACATCTCTGTCGAAGCCGGTGGGAACCTGACGATGCTCGGCCCGTCGGTGGTGACCAGCGCGACGACGGACAGCCCGGCGGTCATCTACACCGCGGGAGTGGCGACGGGAGCGAGCTCAGGAGCCAGCGGTCAGTTCCCTGCCGGCGGCGGCGACATCTCGCTCCGAGCGGGCGGCGACATTTCCGCGCCGGTCATGTCGCAGACGACCTCCGCGTGGCTGGTCCGGAACGCCGACGCCCAGAAGCAGCAGCTGACCTGGTCCATCGATTTCTCCAATTTCGAGCAGAGCGTGGGCGCCCTCGGCGGCGGCGACGTGGAGGTAAAGGCCGGGGGCGACATCAAGCAGCTTCAGGTTGCCATTCCCACGACCGGCCAGATCACGGCGCCGTCGGGACAGACGTCGAGCGTCGAGTTGGTGCGCGGCGGCGGGAACCTCGACCTCTCCGCGGGAGGCGACATTCAAGCGGGCTCGTACGTGCTGGGCCGCGGCCACGCCGTGCTCTACGCGGCCGGGAGCGTGACGCAGAATTCATGGAGAACGGTCAGCGGCACGAGCTCGACGCAGATGCCGCTGGGCATGCTCGTGGGGCTTGCTGACGCAAGCGCCAGCATCACCGCGGGAGGGGATTTGGGCATCGAGGCCGCCTTCGATCCCCTCCGAGAGCTGCAGCCCGACCAGAACGTCAAGAATGGCGCGACCGACACGGGGTTCATCGGAACGACCGACCGCTCCAGCCTGACCCTCGAGACGATCGGCGGGTCGTTGGCTTACCAAAGCCACCTGGATGCCTACAAGGTGTGGATTGCGACCGTGAAGAAGAGCTATTTCAGGCAAACGGCCAGTGAGCCGACCAATGGGCCGACAAGGTTGCAGCTCGAGTCCCTGGAAGGGAGCACGACGATCGGCGGCGACACGGGCGTCAGCCTCACGGCCTCGCCGCGTGCAGGGCTGGAGGTCTTGGCGGGCGAGGACCTCCACCTCGCCGGCGCCTTGTCGTGGAACAAAGCCACCTGGGCATGGCCGTTCGTCTCCGATGCCAGCCTCGGCTCGGGCGAGAGCGATGACCAGCCCGTGCGGCTCTACGCCCTCACGGGCTCGGTCTGCGCGGGAAAGGGTGGCGCTTGCACGGCGCCAGCGCCTGTCGCCGACCTGGATGTCACGAACACCTTGTCAATCCCCGCCCTGACGACATCGAGTCCCCTCGAGGTGGTGGCGGGTAAAGACATCATCGGCGGCACTTGGCAGGTGACGCAGGTCGGCGCCGACGACCTCACGGCCTTCGTCGCTCAGCGTGACCTCGTCAAGCCGCAGCTTCAGCTGGGCGGCCAGGGCTCTGCGCTCCTTCAAGCCGGCCGCAATATCGAGCTGGCGGCTTATGCACTGGCAAACGGTAGCATCAATCTCGTTTCCGTCGGCGGAAACATCGTGAGCTACGGCGACCTGACGCCAAATGCCAATCCCAGGAATGTCATTACGACGACCTTTGCGCCGACCCTCGACCCGAGCCTCCCAACCAAGGGCACGAACATTACCCTTCTGGCCGGGGCGAGCGGCGCCGATTACGACGCCTTCGCGGCTGCCTACCTCGACCCAGCGAATGGCCAGCACGTGGCGCGGACATACCTGCCGGAGCTCGCCTCGTACATGGCGCAGCTCGGGGTCCGCGCGACGCCCATCGCCGACCTGCTCAAGGCCTTCCAGGCCCTATCGCTTCCGCGGCGAGAGCTCTTTCTCGACCAGGTCTACTTCTCCGAGCTCAAGCTGACCGGCATCGATTACAACGATTCGTCGAGCCCGCGCTACCACAGCTACGACCGCGGCTATCAGGCCGTGGCGACCTTGTTCCCGAAGCCCCAGGACGGCTCCAAGGCCATCAGCGGCGACGTGCTCCTGGGTTGGAAGCAGCTCATGACCACGACCGACGCCGACATCAACGTCCTCGCGCCCTATGGCGAGATCGAGCTCGGCTCGGTCGATATTCCGGCCAATACCCCTACGACGGAATCGGGCATTGTGACCTATCGCGGCGGCAGCATTCGAATGATGGCCGACCAGAACATCGACCTCTTCATGTCCCGGGTGTTCACGCGGCAGGGCGGCGACATTCTGATGTGGACGAGCAACGGCAGCATCACCGCCGGCTCGGGCGCGGCCACGTCGGTCTCGTATTCGCCCTTGAGCTACAACGAGAGCGCCGACGGCGCGATCACCCTGAGCGCCTTCGGCACCGCGACCGGCGCCGGGATCGGCGTGCTGGACGCGCTGGGCGATTCTTCGACCCGACCGAAGAGCCGGATGGACCTCATCGCTCCGCGCGGCGAGGTGAACGCGGGCGACGCCGGCATTCGGGTGGTCGGCGACCTCAACATCGCCGCCGCCCAGGTCGTGGGCGTCGAGAACATTCAGGTCTCCGGCGCGTCGTCGGGCGTGCCCCGGGTCGAGCTGCCGAACGTGGGGGCGATCACCACGGCTTCTCAGCTCACCCAGGCCGCGACGCAGGACGGCGTGGGGCCGCAATCGGCCGCCGCCGCTGCCGCCGCGCGCAAGACCCTCTCGGAGCTGCCCTCCATCATCACCGTCGAGGTGGTGGGCTACGAGTCTCCAGCGGAGGGGGACCCGAAGAAGCGCGGCTCGTCCAAGGAGGGCAAGGACCTGACAAATCCCCAGAAGGGCGATCGAGCAGGACCGAAATAGCGCGCCGGCGCACAGGAATTCGGAGAATGGCGGGCGCGGGAGCATAAGCAATGGAAGGTCGCCAGCGCCGAGCCGCTTTCGCTCGACAACGTCACGGAATCGTCACCCCTTGCGAGCCATTCGTTCGAGTAATCTGCCGCGTCTCATGGCGAGGGCGCGAACGCTGGAATCCAGGACCTAAACCCAACGCTGAAGATGCAGCCCGGGCGGTCGGCGGGAAGTGAGAAAGACCCGGTGCGAACGATGGAAAGGTCGGCTCATCGCACGCGAAGCGCCGTGCCACGAGCCCCGCTCGGCCGACGCACCTCTTCGACCGTGGCAACCATTCTCTTCTTGGCTGGAGCTGCGCCCATGCCGCTGCGAGCAGCGCCGCCAGAGTCGGCTCCTCCGGGCTCGCGAGCCTTGGACATCGCCGAATACCGGGTCGAAGGAGCCGGGCACCTCTCCCAGCTCGAGCTCGAGCGGGCGGTCTATCCCTTCCTCGGCGCGGGGCGGCGGGTGCAAGACGTGGAGGGCGCGCGAGCGTCGCTGGAAAAGGCCTACACCGATCGCGGGTATCAGGCGGTCGCGGTGTCGATTCCGCCTCAGAAGGTTCGCGACGGAATCGTCACCCTCAAGGTGACCGAAGGGACCGTCGGCCGCCTCCGCGTCAAGGGCTCGCGCTTCTTTGCCCTGAGCGAGATCAAGAAGCTGGCCCCGTCCATGGCGGAGGGCGCGGTGCCCAACTTCAACGACATCGCCCGGGACATCGTGGCGCTCAACCAGCTCCCCGACCGGCGGGTCGTCCCCGCGCTGCGGGCGGGCACGGAGCCCGGCACGGTCGACGTGGACCTGACCGTCCAGGATGCGCTCCCGCTGCACGGCTACCTCGAGGTGAATAACCGCTACAGCGCGAATACGACGCACACCCGCCTGACCGGAACGCTGCATTACGACAACCTTTGGCAGCTGGGCCATTCCCTCAACCTGTCCTTTCAGGTGGCGCCGAAGCGGCTCAAGGACGCCAAGGTCTTCTCCGGCTCGTATCAAGCGCGCCTGCCGTCCACGCCCTGGTTGAGCTTGCTGGTGACGGGCGTCGCGCAGGACAGCGACATCTCCTCGCTCGGCTCCTTCGACGTCGCCGGCCGCGGGTGGATCGCCGGCGCCCGCGCGCTCTTCACCCTGCCGGGCACAGGGGAGCTTTCGCAGACGCTCAGCGCCGGATTCGATTTCAAGCGCTTCCTGGAGAAGCTCAGCCTGGGGGAGGACGCGCTCACCACGCCCATCACCTATTGGCCGCTGGCGGCGCAGTACGGCGCGAATTGGTCGGGCAAATCCTCCCAGACACAGCTCGCCGCGACCCTGACCTCCAACGTCCGCGGACTGGGCAGCAATGCTCAGCAGTTCGACGCCAAGCGCTACAACGCGACCGGGAGCTTCGTGCACTACCGCGCCGAGCTTTCGCGGACCGACGAGCTGCCTCGCGGAATGCAGCTGGCGTCCAGGGCGCACGCCCAGTACTCGGCCGACCCGCTCGTGGGCTCGGAGCAGCTCGTGGGCGGAGGCGCCGACTCGGTGCGCGGCTACGCGGAGGCGCAGGCCGCGGGAGACTTCGGAGCCATCGCCTCGGTGGAGCTCCGCAGCCCGTCGCTGAGCCCATGGCTTCGGTGGGCGCCGGTGAACGAATGGAGGCTCTTCGCGTTCGGCGAAGGCGCCTGGATGGGGCTCCACGAGCCGCTGCCCGACCAGCAGTCCATCTTTCGGCTCTGGAGCGTGGGCCTGGGGTCGAGCGCCAAGCTTTCCGAGCATTTCAATGGAGCCCTGAACGTCGGAGTGCCCCTTCGATCGGAAGGAGTCACCGCCCGTTATCAACCCCGATTTCACTTTCGCCTATGGGCCGAGCTGTAGCCGCGGGAGTCGAGCATGCCATTGTCAGGAATGAATCGAAGGTTCGTATTCGCCGTGACGGCCAGCCTGCTCCTCTTGCCCGGGGTCGCCCACGCCTGGTGGAACGACGACTGGACGAAGCGGAAGCTCTTCCAGGTCGACACGAGCGCCGCCGGCGCCAACCTGACCGAGCCGGTGGAAGCCACCCCGCTCCTCGTGCGGCTGCACTCCGGCAACTTCAAATTCGAAGCCGCGAAGCCGGACGGCAGCGACTTGCGGTTCATCGCCGGCGACGACAAGACCCCGCTCAAGCACCACGTCGAGAAATTCGACTCGTTGATGAACGAGGCGCTGATCTGGGTGGGGGTGCCGGAGCTCAAGCCCGGGGCAAAGACCGACCTCTGGCTCTATTACGGGAACGACAAGGCCGCCTCCGCCGAGGACGCGAAGGGCACCTATGACGCGAGCACCGCGCTCGTCTACCATTTCGCGGAGCGCGGGCAGCCTCCCAAGGACTCCAGCAAGGGGGCCGTTGACGCCGCCGGGGCGGGCGTGAGCACCGAGGCCATCATCGGCGACGGCCTTCGGCTGGGCGGCGCTCCTCTGCAAATCCCAGCGTCGCCGGCGCTCGCCTGGCGCGCGGGCGCGAAGGCGTCGTGGTCGATCTGGATCAAGCCCACCGACGCCAAAGCGACCGGCGTCGTCTTGAGTCGCCGGGAAGGGGTCAACGCGCTGATCGTCGGCATGGAGGATGGCAAGCCGTACGCCCTGCTCGAGAGCGAATCGCAGACTTTGCGCGCGGTCGGGCGCGACGAGCTCGCCGCCAACAGCTGGCACTGTCTGACGATCTCCGCGGGCGAGGCCGTCGCCCTCTACGTCGACGGCGCATTGTCGGAAAAGGTCGCCGCGGCGCTGCCCGCCATGAAAGGCCCCATCGAGCTCGGCGGCGAAGTCGAAGCGGGCACCGTCGAAAAGCCAGGGGTCGGCGCGCCTCGAGCTCGCCTCGAACGCTTCAAGGGAGATGTCGATGAATTGGAGATAGCGAGCGCGGAGCGGACCGCGGGGTTCATTCGAGTCGCCGCGGTCGCACAGGGCGCCGATGCGGCGAAGCTCCTTATCGCCGGCCAGGACGAGGAGAAGGGGAGCTCGAGCGGCGGCTATTTCGCCGTCATCATCAAGTCGGTCACCCTCGACGGTTGGGTGGTGATCGGCCTGCTCGGTGTCATGGCTTTCGTGAGCTGGTTCGTGATGATCACGAAAGCCTCCTATCTGGGCGCGGTGGAGAGGGCGAACGACCACTTCACCGAGAAGTATCGCCATCTGAGCGCCGACCTGACCCGCCTCGTCGCCGAGGCGAACGGCGGCGCTCAGCTGGGGAGCGAGAAGCTCTTGCGGAGCTCGCCGCTCCACCGCATTTTCAAAATCGCCACCGAGGAGATCGGCAAGCGCGGCGCCCACGCGAGGCCGCTCTCGGCGGAGGCCATCGAGGCCATCCGCGCCAGCCTCGATTCGGGCCTGGTGCGCGAGAATCAGCGGCTGACCGAGCGCATGGTGCTCTTGACGATCGCCATCTCAGGCGGGCCGTTCCTGGGCCTCCTGGGGACGGTGGTCGGCGTCATGATCACCTTCGCGGCCATCGCCGCGGCGGGCGACGTGAACGTCAACGCCATCGCCCCTGGCATCGCCGCCGCGCTGGTGGCGACGGTCGCCGGTCTCGCGGTCGCCATCCCGGCGCTCTTTGGTTACAACTGGCTCCTCACGCGAATCAAGAACGCCACTGCCGCGATGCAGGTCTTCGTCGACGAGCTGGTGACGAAAGTGGCCGAGGCCTACAGCGAGCGCGCGGCCGCGGATGCTCCCAGCCCCAATCGCCCGGGGCGCGAGCCGAACAAAGAGCGCGCGCACCACGAGGTGCGCCCCCCGCCCGTGCCCACCGTCGTCATGAACGCGGAGTAGGCGAATGCACGTTCAATCGGAAGAGAAGCCCTACGACGACATCAACATCACGCCGATGCTCGACCTGTCGTACGTGCTGCTCGTCATCTTCGTCATCATGACCACGGCCAGCGTTCAGGGCATGCGCGTCAACCTGCCCAAGGCCGGACCCGCGAAGAGCCTCGCCAAGCCGGCCACCAAGGCCATCACCGTGACGCAGGATGGGAAAGTCTTCCTCGACACCTTCCCGGTGACGATGGCGGAGCTCGAGCAGAAGCTGATTCAGCAGAAAGCCGCGACGCCGGAGTTCCCGGTGGTCGTTCGCGGCGACGGCGGCGTGCAATACCAGAGCGTCATCGACGTGCTCGACCTCTTGGGCCGCCTGGACATCACGACGGTTGGCCTGGCGACCAAGCCCCTGGTCAAATGAAATGAGCGCGTTCGACGACGGCGCGAGCGCGAGGAGCGTGCGCACCTATATCCCCGGCGCCGCCCTCGCCGTCGCCTTCCTGGTGCTGGCGGCCTTCGCGGTCCGTTGGGTCGTGGCCAATCGCAAGGCGCCGACTCCGCGCAAGGCGATGCAATTCAACCTGGTGCACCTGGCGCCGCCGGCGGCGCCCAAGCCGGTCTCCACGCCCCCGCCGGCTCCGGCGATTCAACCCAAGGTCGTCGAGCCGACGAGCGTGAATCGCGTGGAGCTCAAGCCCATCGACCTCGCGCCGGTCGACGCTGTGCGCCCGCACTCGGACCCGGCCCCGGGCGGCGGTCGGCTCTCGCTGGCCGCCGAGGGGGAGGGCCCGGGCGACGCGTTCAACCTGGCGGGAAACCCCGGCGGGCGCGGGCTCTTGAGCGGCGGCGGTCTGGGCGACGGAAGCGGGGAAGGGCAGGGCGAGGTCGGCGACGACGGCGCTCGTCGGTTCGGGTGGTATTACGCGCAAATCGCCGCGCAGATCGAAGACGTCTTTCGCAACCAGAAGAAGCTGAGCATGGCGGCCGCGCGCGTGGAGCTTCGCATCTGGGCGGATGCGGCGGGCCGCGTGAGCCGAATTCAGCTCATCCGGTCCACCGGGAGCCCGGAGCTCGACGAGGCCCTGCAGTCGGTCGCGGGCCTCAAGCTCAAGGCGCCGCCGCCCGACGGAATTCCCATGCCGATGATCGCGCGGTTCACCGCGAGAAGGCCTCAATGAAGGCTCGCGGACGACGCGCCTGAAGCCATTCCGATGGACAGCCTCGAGAGGTGGAAGTGGAATCCGAGATGAGACGCGTCATTCGAGACCCTGCGACGGTGCTCAGCGGGGCCTGGGGTTCTTTGCTCATCGCCGCGTTGGCGATCGGCCTTCCCGGTCCCGCGCTCGCCGGCGAAGGATCGGATGCTCCGGCGGCCGCCGACCCGGGCGCGCCGTCGAGCGGCGTGCGGAGCGTCCGCTACGTTCCGGAGATCGTGAAAGACCAGCTCCGAGAGGAGATCAAGGAGCGCGTGCTCCAGCAGGCCATTCAGGAGCGATGGGCGGCGCCCAACGCCATCCCCTCGTGGACGCAGCGCTTCACCTTGAATGCCGACGTGCGGCTGCGCTGGGAGATGGTCTTTTTCAAACCGGGAAACGCGAACACCGGCGAATTCCCCGACTTCAACGCCATCAATTCGGGCTCGCCGTTCGACGTGAACGCGGTGGACCTCGCGAACGACCGCTACCTGAACGTGGACCAGAATCGAAGGCGGCTGCGCCTGCGCGCGCGCGTGGGCGTCGACGGCGACGTCGGCCAGGGGTTCAGCACTGTCTTTCGCCTGGGCAGCGGGGACGGCAGCACGCCCGTGTCGACCAACCAGACGCTGGGCGGCTCCGCGGGCGACTTCAGCAAGTACCAGGTGTGGATCGACCGGGCCGCCCTGAAGTACGAGCCCCTCCGCGGCGCGCGGGCCACCCTCGCGCTCCAGGGCGGGCGCTTCGAGAACCCGTTTCTTCGCACCGAGCTCACCTGGGCCGACGACCTCAACCTGGACGGATTCGCAGTCCAAGGCAAGCTCCCGGTGGGGAAGGTTCAGGTCTTCTTCAATGGCGGCGCATTTCCCTATTCTCTTACGGCCCTCAATTATCCGGCGGAGCAGACGAAGAAGTTCCACAGCTTCGACAAGTGGCTGCTCGCGGGGCAGCTCGGCGTCGAATGGAGCCGGCCGGAGGTGTTTTCGCTGAAGCTGGGGGCGGCCTATTACTACTTCGACCACGTCGAGGGGCGGGCGAGCGGCCCGTGCGACACGAACCTCAAGGGGTTCAGCTGCGATACCGACTCGACGCGCCCGTCCTTCGCCCAGAACGGGAATACCTACAAGATGCTGCGCACCCCTTCGGACCTCGCGCTGGCGGCCGAGGCCGCCGGGGGGGCTGCGGAGTATCAATACTTCGGCCTCGCCAGTTTGTTCCGGGAGGCCGTCCTCACCGGGCGCTTCGAGCTGAGGGCCGCCCCGGAATGGAGCCTCGCGCTGGACGCCGAGGCCGTGCGGAACCTGGGCTTCTCGAAGAATCGCATCGCCGACCTCGCGGTCAACAATCGGAGCACGTGCGACTCCTCGGGGACGAGCTGCCCGTTCGCGGGCGGCAACAGGGGCCTTTTGGCGCGCATCGCCATCGGCAGCCCGACGATGTCCAAGCGCTGGAGCTGGAGCGCCAGCTTCGCGTACCGGTACCTCGAGTCGGACGCCGTGGTCGACGCCTTCAACGACGCCGACTTCGGCCTCGGCGGCACCAATCTCAAAGGCGTGACCTTGCGCGCGGCGCTCGCGGTCGCGGACGACGTCGTCGCCAGCGTGCGCTGGCTGAGCGCCGACGCCATCGCCGGCCCACCGTACGGGGTCGACGTCCTCCAGGTCGATGTCTCGGCGAGGTACTGAAAGCCATGCGACGGTCATCGATGGGCGCGCTGGTGGCGATGGCGGCCATTCTCGGCCCTGCGGTCGCGAGGGCAGATTCGGGGACGGAGGCGAGGCTGCGCGAGGCGCTCCGCTCCGCGGCGGCGCAGGTGAGGGCGCTGGAGAGCGAAAAGGCCCAATGGCAGTCGGCGGACGCCGAGCAGAAGCAGGCGCTCGAGGCGCTTCGAAAGCAGCTGGTCGAGGCGCAGAGGCGCCCTGCCGCGAGGGCGCCGGACCGGAGCGCGGCGGATTTGAAGGAATGCCAGGCGGAGCAGCTTTCGTCGGCGGCGGACGCCGCCAAGCTGCGGGACGACCTCGCGCAGTGCGAATCCTCGGCCCGCGAGGCGGCGGCCGCGCGCGCTCAGCAGGAGGAGCGCGCGAAGGTCGCTTCCGCCGAGGCGGCCGCGCTGGCCGAGCAGCGCAAAGCCTGTGAGGCAAAGAATGCGCGGATGTTCGAGATCGCCAAATCCGTTCTCGATCAGCTCTGGAAGAGCGGCGCTGGAGAGCCTTTGCTCGGGTTGAAGCGGGTCGAAGTCGAGAACTTTGCGCAGGATGCCGAGGACAAGCTCCTCGAGACCAAGGTCAAGCCATGACGTTGCGCTATTCCATTGTGAGGTGGGCTCGAAATCGCCTTCCGCTCCAGCAGGCGGCGGCCTTGCTCCTCGCCGCGGCCTGCTCTCGAGCGTCCGCAGCGGAGGTGGTGGCTCGGATCGGCGCGGCGGAGGTCACCGCCGACCAGCTCCGGGCCTACGTCGAGACGCTCGGCGCCCCGGAGCGAGCGGCCCTGGCCAAGGACCCGTCGCTGCTCTCGCAGGTCGTGCGCTCCTACCTCGCGCGCCAGGCGGTGCTGAAGGAGGCGCAGGCGAAGAAATGGGAGCAGCGGCCGGAGGTGAAGGCCCGCCTGGACCAAATGCGCGATCAGGCGCTGACCGAGCTTTATCTTCAATCGGTCTCCCATCCGCCGGACGGATTCCCGAGCGAGGCGCAGGTGCGCGCGGCCTATGAATCGAATGGGAAGGCCTTCGAGGTGCCCCGCCAGTTTCGCGTGGCGCAGATCTTCGTCGCCTCCGCCAAAGGCGCCGACTCAGGCGCCGAAGAGAAGGCGCGCAAGCGGGTCGACGAGGTGAGCCGGAAGCTCAAGCAGAAGGGTGCCGACTTCGCCGCCATCGCCCGCGCCGAGAGCGACGACAAGGCCGGGGCGGAGAAGGGCGGCGAGATCGGCTGGCTCGCCGAGGAGCAGCTCATCCCCGGCATTCGGCCTGCGGTCGTGGGCCTCGCCAAGGACGCCGTGTCGGAGCCCATTCGCCTCGGCGACGGGTGGCACGTCGTGAAGGTGCTGGAGACCAAGCCCAGCTTTATTCGCCCGCTGGCAGAGGTGAAGGAGGCTCTCGCGGCGCAGCTCCGCGCGGAGCGGGCGCAGACGAATCGGCAGGCGTATCTGGCCAAGCTCCTGGAGCAGAACCCGCCCGCCATCAACGAGCTCGCGCTCTCCAAGGTGCTCCCGAATCCCCAATGAAAGGCGCCCGTGCGCCCTTCGCCACCGGGCGGTCGCCGAAGTGCTTCGGCGGCGCGACCGAGCCGCCACCGACGTCGCCTAGCGTCCCTCAGGAGACAACGCTTGGAGGAGAACATGGCCACGCGGGAGATTCGGGCGCTCACCCGGGACGACCTTTCGCTGCTCGAGGAGCTGGAGAACGCGATCTTCGGCTCGGCGGGTGAGGCGACGCTCGGCGCCTATTATTTGCGGCTTTGCTGCGAGTTTTACGCAGACACCTGCTTCTTGGCTTTGGAGGACGGCCGACCCGTCGGCTACATCCTCTGCTTCGTCCGCGAGCGCGAGGCGTATTGCACCACGCTCGGTGTGGTGCCCGAGCGCCAAGGCACGAGGGTCGCCTTGCAGCTGGTCAAGGCGCTCATCGGGGCCATCGCGTTTCAGGTCGACTCGTGCCGGTTCACGGTCAAGGAGGACAACCTGGCGGCGAGGGCGCTGCACAAGGCGCTGGGCGCTCGCGACGTGGAGGTGCGGCGCGACTTCTACGGGCCGGGGGACGACCGCCTGGTGTCCATCATCGACCGGAAATCGTTCGACGGGCTCCGCGGCAAGCTCACCCGCATGAAGCTGCTCCCGGCCGCCTCGGACTCGAGGGTCGAGCCGCTGCGGAGAGTCTCGTGAGAATCGCCTCGGGGGCCGCCCTGGGCGCGGCCTCCTACGCGGCGCTTCGGGCGAGCCGTCGCATAGCCGGGATGGCCTCGCGCGCTCTGAAGACGGCGGTCAGGCTCCGTCGGCTGCGCGCCCAGCGGGCGCGCCCTGGCGGCGCGCTCGCGGGGGCGCTCATCCTCTCCGAGGCCTGCGCCGACGCGCTGCGGATCCACGGCGTGGAGCTGGAGGTATCGGGCGCGGCGCCGCCCGAGCCGGCGCTCCTCGTCGCGAACCACGTGAGCTACTTGGACCCCATCGCCATCCTGGCGCTCTGGCCGTGCCTGCCGGTCGCCAAGATCGAAGTCTCGCGCTGGCCGGTGTTCGGCCCGCTCGCCCGCATGGCCGGGGTGCACTTCGTGGATTGGAGCTGCCGCGAGGACCGCACCCGGGTCGTCTCCGCGTTGGCCGGGACGCTCGTCGCCGGCGTGAGCGCGCTCAACTTCCCAGAGGGCACGACGAGCGACGGCCTCCGGACGCAGCCGTTTCGAACCGGCGGCTTCGAGGCGGCGCTGATGACCGGCGCGCCGGTCATCCCCGTCGCCGTGCGCCTCGAGCCGAAGAGCCTGGCCTGGACCGGCGACGCCTCGTTCCTGCCCCATTACCTGCGCTTCTCGGCCGAAGCGCGGCCGCGCATCCGCGTGCGTGCGGGCGAGGCCATCGCGCCTTTGGGCGACCCCGCGGCGCTGGCGGCCCGTTGCCGGTCGGCGGTCGACCGCCTCTTGGAGGAGATGCCGTGAGTCAGCTGAGCGCGTTGGACTACGTCCGGTCCGGACAGACCCCGTTCTTCCGCCTGGCGTCGATGGCCTCGAGCGAGCAGGTCGCCCCGCGGGGCGTCGGCGCGGTGCTGCTCGGCGTCCCCTTCGACGCCGGGACCACCTACGCGCCGGGGGCGCGCTTCGCCCCGTGGCACGTCCGGCGGGTCTCGGCGCGCATCGAGGGCTATCACCCGTGGCATCGCCTGCGCGTGTTCGAGGCGCTGCGCGCGGTCGACGGCGGCAATGTCGACTTCCCGCCCTTCGACCCAGCCGCCATGCGCGAGCGGGTGCGCGCCGAGGTCGCCGCCGCCGCGGCGCTGGGGGCGGCGCCGTTCCTGTGCGGCGGCGATCACTCGGTGGCGCTCCCGGCGATCCGCGCGCTCGCGGCGCGCCATGGCCCTTTGGCCGTCATTCACGTCGACGCGCATTTCGACACCAGCGGGCCGAACACCTGGGGCGCGGAGCACCACCACGGCACGCCCTTTCGCAGCGCGCTCACCGAGGGCCTCATCGCCCAAGACCGGCTCGTGCAAATCGGCCTCCGGGGCGCCTGGGCGAGCGAGGCGGAGCCGGAGCTCGCGCGGAGCCACGGCGCGCGACAGGTGGACATGGAAGAGATAGAGGCGCGCGGAATCCGCGCCGTCGCCGAGGAGGCGCGCGAGCGGGTGCAGGGCCTGCCGGTCTACCTCAGCTTCGACATCGACGCGCTCGACCCCGCCTTCGCGCCCGGCACCGGGACGCCTTTGCCCGGCGGCCTCAGCTCGCGCGAGGCGCTGGCCCTGGTGAGGAGCCTGAAAGGCATCCAGCTCGTGGGGATGGACCTGGTCGAGGTCTGCCCGGCGCTGGATTGCGGCGACGCGACCTCGCTCCTCGCGGCGCAGCTCCTCTTCGAAGGCCTGGCGCTGCGGGCGGCCGGCCTCTAGCGCTGCCGCCTCGCGCGCCCGTTGACGGACGCCCGGGCTTCGCTGCTTGATCGCCGAAGGCCGATCGCCGCCGGCCGCGCGGTGTCACCCTTGTGTCACACGCGTGTGCCAACAAGGAACCTCCCTTGGTTTGCGGGTAACGCTGCGACGAGCAAGGCGGCTCGAAGAAAGGTTGAAAACACCGTGATGGAATCTCAGCGCCGATTCGTCGCCCTGCTCGGCCAGGCGGCTCGATGAGGCTCGGCATTCGAGCCAAGCTCTTCCTGGTCTCCCTGGGACTGATCGGAGCCAGCTTCGCCGCCGCCGATGCGACCCTGACCGCCGAGCTCGACGCGGACCTGACCGAGCGCGTGAAGGGCGACCTCGTCGTCCGCCTGCGCCTCATGGAGCGCGACGCCGCGGAGCTGGGCGCGGCGCTGGACGACCGCGCGGCGTGGGACCGCCTGGCGGACGATCTGGGCCAGCGGTCGCAGAGCCGCGTCACCCTCATCCGGCGCGACGGGCTGGTACTCGGCGACTCCGAGCTGGACTTTGCCGCGCTCGAGCAGGTGGAGAACCACGCGAACCGCCCCGAGGTCGTCGAGGCCCTGGCGAACGGGCTCGGGACGAGCACGCGCTGGAGCGACACCCTGAAGCGGCGAATGCTGTACGCCGCGGTCCCGTTCTCGAGGGGCGGCTCGGGGGTCGCGGGGACGGTGCGAGCGGCCATGCCGCTCACCGCGGTCGACGAGGCCATCAGCCACGGGCATCGCCTGGTGCTTGTCGCCACGGGCTTGGCGCTGGTGCTCGCGCTGCTCTTGACCTCGCTCGCCTCGCACTGGATGTCGAAGACCGTTCGGGCGCTCACGGGCACCGCCCGGCGAATGGCCGACGGGGACCTGGGCGCGCGCGTGGGCGCCGAAGGCGACGACGAGATCGCGCAGCTGGGGCGCGCGCTGGACCAGCTGGCGTCGGGGCTCCAGGAGGCGCTGGGGAGCCTGCGGACCGAGCGCGACCTGATGGGGCGCGTGCTGCAGAACATGCGCGAGGGCATCCTGCTGGTGGACGGCGACGGGCGCGTGGCGCTCACGAACCCCGCGCTCCGCGAGATGCTCCTCTTGAGCGCAGACGCGGTGGGGAAGACGCCCCTGGAGGTCATCCGCAACGCGGCCCTCAAGCAGATCCTGGAGGACGCGGCCACCGCGCCCGAGCCCATCTCCTCGGAGCTGGAGCTGGGCGACGTCAAGCCGCGCCGGCTGCTGGTGCACGCCGCGGCGCTCGCGGGCGACGCCGGCAGCATCCTGGTGGTGTTCGTGGACGTCACCGACCTGCGGCGGCTGGAGACGCTGCGGCGGGACTTCGTGGCGAACGCCTCGCACGAGCTGCGGACCCCGGTGGCCTCGCTGCGCTCCGCCGCCGAGACGCTGCGCCGGGCCCTCGAGGCGCAGCCGGAGGCGGCGAGCGAGTTCGTGGCGATGATCGAGCGCAACACCGAGCGGCTGCACCGGCTCATCGAGGACCTGCTCGACCTGTCGCGCATCGAGTCGCGGGAGTTCAAGCTCCGCCAGGAGCCGGTGCAGGTCGCCCAGGTGGTGCGGCCGATGCTGACCTTCTTCCAGGAGCGGGCGAGCGCCAAGCAGATGCGTTTGTCGACCGCCATCGCCGAGGAGTCGCTCACCGTCCAGACGGACCGGCGGGCGCTGGAGCAGGTGCTCACGAACCTCGTGGACAACGCCGTGAAGTACTGCTCGCCGGGCGCGTCGGTGGTGGTGCGGGCGGCCGCCGAGGGCTCGGCGCTGCGCGTCTCGGTCGAGGACTCAGGGCCGGGCATCGAGGGCAAGCATTTGTCGCGGCTCTTCGAGCGATTCTACCGAGTCGACGCCGGGCGCTCGCGGGACCTGGGGGGCACGGGGCTCGGGCTCTCCATCGTGAAGCACCTGGTGGAGGCCATGGGCGGCAGCGTCAGCGTCCAGAGCGCGGTCGGGAAGGGGACGACGTTCATCGTGCTCTTGCCACAGGTGGAAGGGGCTCGCTGAGCCGCCGGGGCAGGCGCCTCGAGCCTGAATACCCATCCGCGCCAGCGACCGAGGAGGACACCTCTGCCCGCGCGGCGGGAGGCGCGCGATGAACGTCAAGACCCGTACGGTGCTCCTCCTGTGCCTGGAAGGACGTGGTCCCGACCGCTGTCCCGCCAAGTTGAGTGCTGCTTTGGACTACCCCCTCGCCCACCGGCCACCCCCGTCGAGCGTGAGCACCGCCCCGGTCATGTAGCGGTTCGTCGCCGCGAGCACGATCGCCTCGGCGAGGTCTTCCGGCTGGCCGACGCGGCCGACCGGGAGCGTCTTCTCGGCCCACGCGAAGTAGTTCTTCTTCATCTCCGGCGGCATGGCGTCCCACCACGGCGTGTCCACCACGCCGGGCGAAACGGCGTTCACCCGGATCGGCGCGAGCTCGACCGCCAGCACCGGCACGGTCGCCTCGATGGCCGCGTTGATGGCGGCGAGGCCGGCGGTGCCGGGAAGGGCGGCGCCGGCCGAGGCGGCGCTCACGAACGTGATCGACGCCGCGGGGGCGAGGTGGGGAAGCGCGGCCTGCGCCACCGCGAGCTGCGCGAGGAGCTTCGCGTCCAGCCCGGAGCGGAGATCGTCGAGCGCGAGCGCGCGGAACGGCCCGGCGCCCTTCCCGCCGGAGAGCGCGAGCACCAGCGCGTCGACCGGCGGCCCGTCGAAGAGCCGCGCCAGGTCTGCCGGAACCGCCGCGTCCGCCGCCACGCCCTGGAGTCCTGTGCCGACGAGCGCCTCGACCTTCCTGCGGTCGCGCCCCACTGCGACCACGTGCGCACCGAGCGCGTGGAGCCGCCGCGCCGTGGCGAGCCCGATCCCCGAGGTCCCGCCCACCACCACCGCGCGCTGCCCCGCGAGCTGCTTCCCTTCCGCCGTCGACATGGCTTGCGCCTCCTGTTCGAGGAACGAGACGTATCGTTCCGTTATTAGCAGAATAACGAGACACGACGTCTCGTCAAGCGCTAAGCTGCGCGGGCATGCCTTCCTCGCCCAACCCGCCTCCCGCGCCGCCCCGCCGGGGACGCCCGCGCAGCGACGCGGCCCGCCGCGCCATCCTCGACGCCGCCCTGCGGCTCGCGCGCGAGCGCCCGCTCGCGGGCGTGTCGGTGGACGACCTCGCCGCCGCGGCCGGCGTCGGCAAGCAGACCATCTACCGCTGGTGGTCGGGCAAGGCGGCGGTCCTGCTCGACGCCCTGAGCGATCGGGCGGACGCGGAGATCCCCGAGCGCGACCGAGGCGGCCTCGAGGCCGACCTCGCCGCTTTCCTCGCGGCGAGCTTCGCGACCAGCGCGGATCCCGGCGTGACGCCGGCGCTGCGCTTCCTCATGGCCGAGGCGCAGGCCAATCCCGCGCTCGCGGACGAGCTCCGCGCCCGGTTGATCGAGCGGCGGCGCGACGCGGTCCGCCGCCTGCTCCAGCGCGCCGAGGAGCGGGGCGAGCTCGCCCGCGGCGTGGATCGCGAGCTGCTCGTCGACCTCGTCTACGGCGTCCTCTGGTACCGCATGCTGGTCGGCCACGCGCCCCTGGACGCGGGGCTCGCGCGCGGGCTCGCCCGGGCCGTGGCGCGCGCGGCGGGAGCGCGCGGGCGTTGACGCCGGCGACCCTGCCCCGCGCCTCGCGGCGCCCTGGGCATCCAGGGCTTACGTGGCCTGCCAGCAACCCACCGCGGCGTTTGGAAGGCCTACGGTGCCCTTGCCACGCGGGTCTTGTCCCCGTTCCCATCTGCCTCGGTGCGCGAGCCGGCGAGGAACCCGGAGACGGCCGCGGTGAATCCCGCGGCGTCGTCGGCGTGGACGACGTGCCCGCCCGGCAGCATCGCGAGCCGCGTGTGGGGCCGGCGGGCGGCCATCGCCTCCAGCGCCGCCGGGGTGGTCACCCGGCTCTCGCGCCCGCCGATCAGGAGGGCCGGACAGGTCGAGGCGAGCCAGTCCTGCCAGCGGTCGCCTTCCAGGGCGGCGCTCGTCGCCAGCATGTCGCGGGGCTCGAATGCCAACCGGAAGCCCCCGGGACTCTTTCGCAGCGAGTCCTGGAGGGCAGGCTGCCAGCGCGGCCCGACCCGCGCCGCGAAAGCCTCTCGTGTCTCGAACTCACCTCCCCAGGCCAGGGCGAAGGAGAAGTCGGCGTGCACCTCGGCCCCGATGTCCTCGACGATCAGGGCGCGTGCGCGCCGCGGCTGGCGCGCGGCGAATTGATACGCGTTCACGCCGCCCAGCGAGTGGCCGAGCAGCACGGCCTGCTCCAGCCCCAGGTGATCGAGAAAGGCCTTCAGGTCGCCCAAGTACTCCTCCCGCCCGTAGCTGGGAGCGTGGTCCGAGTGGCCGTGGCCGCGCTGGTCGAGGGCGATGACCCGCCACGCCGGAGAGAGCGACGCGGCGAGCGGCTCGAACGTCGCCGCCTCCATGAAAAGCGCGTGCAGCGCGATGAGCGGCTCGCCTTCGCCGCCCGCGTCGAGATAGGAAAGCTTCAGTGGGCCGCTTCGAAAGAAATGACGCGCCATCATGATCGTTGCACCTCGCTGTGAAAGAAATTCCGCTCCATCCGCGGTATTCAGGTTCTCGTCTCCAGAAACCGCCGATAGCTCTCGGTCACCGAGCTCGTGGTCGATGTGGACAGGATCTCGCCGGCCTCGCCAAGGGTCTCCATCGCGCCCTGGACGACGACCAGGACGACCGCGGGCTCCTCCCCCACAGCCCTCCAGCTGTCGATGTTTCCCGGGGGCTCGTACACGTAGCCGCTCGGCCCCACCACCTCGCCGGTCTCGATGAGCTCGCGCGAGCCGGACAGGTTGTACGCGTGGACCTCCCCGGCGTGCCGATGGAGCGGAATGAGCGTTCCGGGCTCCACGCGGAGGAGCAGGGTGCGGGCGTCGCCGTCCCCGCCGCCGCGGAGGACCTTCAGGCTGAAGCCGGGGCCGACGGGTTGCCAGG
This sequence comes from uncultured delta proteobacterium, assembly GCA_963772225.1. Taxonomy (GTDB): domain Bacteria; phylum Myxococcota; class Myxococcia; order Myxococcales; family UBA5297; genus CAVYWD01. The sequence goes on from CAVYWD010000008.1 coordinate 218,306, forward strand.
GGAGTCTTTCTTCTCCGTTCATGGCCTTGATATCGCCTTGGAAGTGGTTCCCATCAAGGTCCACTTTCGCGAAAGTGGATGGGGCCATTAAGATGGCCGCATGGAGCTCCCGATCGCCCTCGGCCGGAGCGGGCGCCTCGGCGCGCAGGTGTACCGCGCGCTCCGAGAGGCCATCCTCGACGGCCGGCTCGCGTCGGGGCAGGCGCTCCCGGCGACCCGCGCTCTCGCCCGGCGCCTGGCGGTCTCGCGCAACACCGTGCTCGGCGCCTACGAGCGGCTGTGCGCCGAGGGGTTCCTGACGGGGCGCGCAGGGGCCGGGACCTTCGTCGCGGCCGGGGTCGGGGCGAGGAAACCGCGGGCGCCGGCGGGAGCCGAGCTGCGCACGCGGGCAATCTGGCGGACCCTGGTCAATCCCGCGCCGCCCGCCCCGCCCGCGCCCTTCGACTTTCGGCTCGGCTCGCCGGATCCGCGGCTCTTCCCGTGGGACAGCTGGCGGCGCCTCCTGGCCCGCCAGTTCCGCGGCCGGCGGCCAACGGTCGGATATCCGCCGCCCGAGGGCGACCCGCGGCTCCGAGCCGCGGTGGCGCGGGCCCTCGGCGCCTCCCGCGGGGTGAGGGCCGGCGCGGACGACGTGCTGATCTGCTCCGGCGCTCAGCAGGCGTTCGACCTCGCCGCCAAGGTCCTCCTCGAGCCGGGGGAGTGCGCGGCGGTCGAGGATCCCGGCTATCCGCCGCTGCGGCAGGCGCTGGAGGTCCACGGCGTGCGCACGGTGCCCGTCCCGGTGGACGCCGAGGGCCTGGTGGTGGCGGCGCTGCCCGACGATGCCCGGCTCGTCTACGTCACGCCGTCCCACCAATTTCCCCTCGGCACCCCCATGTCGCTCGCGCGGCGGCTCTCGCTCCTCGATTGGGCCGCCCGCCGCGGCGCGGCCATTTTGGAGGACGACTACGACGCCGAGTTCCGCTTTGACGGGCGTCCGCTTGAGCCGCTCCAGGCCCTCGACCGGCGCGGGCGGGTCCTCTACGTGGGGACCTTCTCCAAGGTCCTCTCGCCCTCGCTTCGGGTCGGCACCCTGGTGGCGCCGGCGTCGGCGATGCCCGCGCTGCGCGCGGCGCGGCGCCTCTCCGACTCCCACGGTTCGCCCGAGATCCAGCGGGCGCTGGCGGAGCTCATCGAGGAAGGGCTCTTCTCGCGGCACCTCCGCCGGCTCCACCGGGTTTACCAATCTCGGCGCGACCGGCTGGCCGCGGCCCTGGACCGGCGTCTCGGCGCGGTCCTGGAGCGGCTGCTCTCGGCGGCCGGCCTGCACTTCGCGGCGCGCTGCAGGGACCCGGGCCTGGATGTCGACGCCTGGGTTGCCCGCGCGCGGGAGAACGGCGTCGCCGTCGAGGCCCTCGGCCCCTACGGCGTCCGGCAGAAGGTGGCCGGTCTCGCCTTCGGCTATGGGGTCATCGACGAGGGGCGCATCGAGGAGGGGGTCGAGCGACTCGCCCGCGCGATGCCGGGGGCGAGGGGGGCCACGCGCCGCGTGCGCCGAAGGCTCGCCTGATTCGATTCCCAGAAGAGGATACGCACAGCCGATACTCGCGCACCTTCTACTTCGCCGCCTTCAACGGCTCGTCGCCATTCATGGCCAATAGCGGCCCCCCCGCACCGGTTTCACCCGCGAGTCGGGCCTCGGTGACTTTGTGGCGATGGCCTTTCCGAGCCCGGAGGAGTGGAGAGCTGGGACAGTCGTCAATGACAGGCGTTGCATCCGCCGCTGCTCGTGCTGTTACCAATGCCCGGGCTGCTCGGCCGGTGCTTGAAGGTCCAGATGTCGGTCGAGGAGGTCGTGGTCGAATACTGGTGGCAAGCCCCGCAGTTCGTCAGCTTGCTCGAGGTATGGTTCGCGGTGAAGGAGCGGTCGTCGAAAGACCCGGTCACGTTTCTCGTCTGACTGAACGAGTGGCCGCCTGAGCTCACCGGGTACGTGAGGCTCGGGGTGGCGGTGAGCGTGGTGTAGGTACCGCCCCCGCGCCGACGCCGACGCCGGACGGCGGCAACGGAGCTTGGTACCGAGTGCCGCAAGTTCGTTCTGGGATGGCCGCTCCGATTCTGATCGGCCCGAACGGAGGCAGAAGGCGCTGTCGTCGTCACCCGGAAAGGACCCACGTGCCTCTATCCAACGCCGCAGAAGCCCGCATGGTCGCCGTGCCGATTGCGCGTCAAAGCGATGCCCGAGGGTCCCATGAGTCGACTCACCGCGTTGCTCTTCCTCGCCGCATGGGTCACCGGGTGCGAACCGGGTCGAGTGGGGGGAGTTGACCCTCCTCAGGTTAGGGCTGACGCCGGCTCTGCTGCAGACGCGAGCCCGGTGCCCCACGACGCTGGGTGGCATTCCGATGCGGGCGCCGCGGAGATGGACGCCGGGGACTTGGTGGATGGAGGTGCCCCGCGCACGGACGCTGGAACGGCCATCGACGCCAGCTCGCCGGATGCGGGTGGCGATGCCTTCATGCCTTGTCCAACCGACGCGGCCTGCAAGATCATGCCGCTGGGCGATTCGATCACCGATGGAGTTCCCGCCGGAGGCGGCTATCGGGTCGAGCTGTTCCGGCAATCGGGCGACGACGAGAAGGCGATCACGTTCGTCGGCTCCCTCGCCAACGGGCCTTCTGCGGTCAACGGCCGCCCATTTCCGCAGCATCACGAAGGGCATTCCGGCTACACCATCGACGACGCCCAGGGCCGAGCCGGAATCTACCCGATCGTTCAGCAGGCGCTGACCACCTATGAGCCTCATATCGTGCTGTTGATGATTGGCACGAACGACGTCTCGCTTCAGGCGGACTTGGCGAACGCGCCGAGCCGCCTGGGGCTCCTGCTCGATCGCATCACCACCACGGCGCCCAACGTGCTCGTGGTGGTCGCCATGATAGTTCCCTCGAGAGACGATTCCATGAACACCGACGTTCAGTCCTACAATCTCGGGGTCGCGCAAGTGGTCAATCAGCGCATCTCGGACGGCAAGCACCTGATTCTGGTCGACATGTACAAGCCGTTCGCCGACAACCCGAACTTCAAGACCGAATTGTTGACGGATTCCCTGCATCCGTCAACGGATGGATACGCGCTCATGGCTGGGATTTGGTACCCCGCCATCAAGCAGCTCCTTCCAGCGGCGCCATAGCTGGAGCGGCTTCGCGCTGCCAAGGGGCTCGCGAGGAACGCCGAGTGCGTGAGCGGCCGGCGCCGCTCGAACCGGTGGTCGTCTTGTCCTCGGTGCCTTGGCGCTGCGAAATCACCATCGTCTACGACCAACCTGGGAAGGGCAATCACCGCGAATACCAGGGGCAGGGAAGCTCCTGCGGCGGGTCCGCCACCCCCGCTATCAAGCGAGGCTGAACCGCGCCCCCGCTCCGAGCTTGCTGCCGTCGTACCGGTGAACGGTTGCCGTGTGCCTTCTGCCCCGGTGGCTCGTCCAGCGCCCAGAAACTTTGCCGTTGATGAACGCCGATTCGCAGCCGGTCCGGAGCGCATCCAGTCGGGGCTTCTCGCTCATCTTCTCATCGGGGCTTCAGGCGAGCGCACGTCCCGGTCTCGTGTACCGCGGGGAAGGTGTATCTCAGGGAATGAGTGCGGCGCGCGGCGAAGTGGGTCACGGCGCAAGCGCCGCGTCGCGCTCGGGTCGTCGGTGACACCCGGGCTGCGGCGATGCTCAACCGATGGGGCGCCCACTCGTGGTACGGTGCGCAGGCAAATCGCTGAGTGCGCGAGCACCGGCATTGTTCGAGAGGAGTTTCCCATGTTGAGCGCGAAGGACTCTGAAGTCTGGTTGGTGGGAGGCGGGATCGCATCGATGGCGGCCGCGACTTTCTTAATCCGCGACGCCGGAATGCCAGCCCAGCAAATCCACATCCTGGAGGAGCTTGAAATCGGCGGGGGCTGCATGGATGGAGGCTTGTCGCCGTCGCAACGCGCCTATGTCACGCGCGGCGGGCGAATGCTGGCCGAGGAGCCCTACCAGACGCTGTGGAACTTGCTGTCGACGATCCCCTCCCTCGAAGATGCCAACAAGAGCGCGCGCCAGGAGATCCTCGAGTTCAACCAGCGCGTGAAGACCGACGCCCACGCGCGTCTGATCGGGCGTGGCGCGAAGATTTTGAACGCGGCCGACTACGGTCTCGACACCTCGGATCGCGCAGAGCTGACCCGGCTGCTTGCCACGCCGGAGCACCTGCTGCGGGCGCGCCGCATCGACGAGATGTTTTCCGACCACTTTTTCAAGACCAACTTCTGGCAGATGTGGCGCACGACCTTCGCCTTTCAGAACTGGCACAGCGCCATCGAGCTCAAGCGCTACTTCTTGCGCTTCATCCAGGAATTCCCGCGCATGCACACTCTCGCGGGAGTCCGGCGCACCGTGTACAACCAGTATGACTCCGTCGCGGTGCCGCTGCAGCGGTGGCTCACGGCGCAAGGGGTGGACGTGCGATTCTCCACCCGCGTGACCGACGTCGATTTCGAGTCCAACGGCGGAGCGCGACGCGCGACGCGCTTGCTGGTCCGCACGGCCGCCGGTGAGTCCACCATCGAGCTCGGGCCGAAGGACGCTTGTTTCCTGACCCTGGGCTCGATCGCAGCGGACGCGACCTATGGCAGCAATGATCGCGCGCCCGAGCTCATCCGAGATCGGCGCGACGGAGCCTGGTCGCTGTGGGAGAACATCGCCCGCAAGGCGAACGATTTCGGTCGCCCCGCCACTTTCTTCAACGTCGACGAAAACAAATGGGAGTCCTTCACCCTCACGATGCACGGCGATCGCCTCCTCAGGCGCATCGTCGAGTACTCCGGCAACACTCCGGGGACCGGCGCTCTGATGACGTTCGTGGACTCGAGCTGGCTGATGTCGCTCGTGGTGCCCTTCCAGCCACACTTCCCGAATATGCCGCCGAACACGTTCACGGCCTGGGGCTACGGCCTGTTCATTGACGCGAAGGGCGACTACGTCAAGAAGCCAATGGCGCAGTGCACCGGGAAGGAGATCCTGTCGGAGCTTCTCCACCACCTATCGTTCGAGGATATCCGTGACGCAGCAATGGACAGCACCGATGTGACCCCGGTGATGTTGCCCTATGCGTCGGCGATGTTCTCGCGGCGAATCCCGGAAGACCGCCCGAAGGTGCTTCCCGACGGCGCGACCAACTTCGCCTTCCTCGGTCAGCACGTGGAGCTGCCCGAGGACACGGTCTACACCGTCGAATACTCAGTGCACTGCGCCATGCACGCGGTCTATACGCTGTTCGGCGTGAAGAAGGAGATCCCGCCCATCTATCACGGCCTGATGGACCCACGGGTTGGGCTGGACGCCTTGCGGGCGGCGTTTCGCTGATCGCTTGGGTCGGTAGCGCCTCCACCAGGGCGAGGAGCGCCCGGCGCCGGCGGCGCCATACAGGGCGCGGTCGCACGGGTTGAGCGCTGGCCACCGCCTTCGTGGGGCCGGCGGGGCGCAGAACGAGCATCGGGGCCGGCACTCCGCCGACCCCGGCTGCGATGGCGCCTCGAGGCCCGCGGAGCATCGCCGACCAACGGATGGGAGCGACGCGCGGCACGGGGGGGCGCCCCAATCGTCGTCAGCCCTTCCGGCGCCGAGCGCCCATCAAGAGGGTGAGGGGGGCGAGCGCCCCGAGGATCGCCGCGCCCGCGGGCCCGCTCCCACCTGGCAGGAGAAACCGCCCGAGACGCCCTCGTTCCGCGAGGCGTCCGGACCTGCCGTGTGTCCGCTGTCGACCTGGGCGTCCGCGCCGAGGCTCGCGTCCCGAGCGTCGCCGGCGTCGCCGCGTCCGCGGTTCCGCCGTCGCCGTCCGCGCCGGCATGGACGACGCAAATGCCCGGCATCCAGCGGGGGCTCTGCGGCGTGACGCTTCCCGGCGGCGTGCTCTCGAACTACTGCCAAGCAGAGTAGGGGGCCGCATGGCCCATGACGCGGGGCGGGAGCGGTCTGAGAGGTCCTTTCCGGCGGCGCGAGCGAGCGCCGAGCCCCCCGGCCGGCCTTACGCGGTGATCTCCCGGACGGCGACCTTGGACAGATCAGCCCGGCCCAAACCGTGCGCCGCGGCCTTGGGGATGATGGCGACCTGGGCGGGGCTGCGGCCGTGGAGCGACGCCCCGTAGGCGTCGAGCGCCACCGGGTCGACTCCGGCGGCGACCTTGCCGGGCTTCAGGAGGTCGCCGGGGCCTTGCGGGCCGTGGTTCGCGAGCACCTCGGTCGCGTCGACGATGCAGAGCTTCGGGCTGCGGAGCGTGTTCACGTCGGCGATGCACTGCGCGAGGAAGTTGACGTCCTCGTAGAAACCGCCCTTTACGGTCTTGCCGGAACCCGTGTGGAAGAACTGGCAGGTCTCGCGGTCGAGGGCGCCCATGAAGTTCTTGAGGTTGCCCGTGAGCTGGCAGCCCTCGTGGTGCTTGGCCACCGGCACGTTGATGAAGAGGTCCACGTCCAGCATGTCCTTCGAGACCAGGGCTCTCTTGAGCGCGATGCCCTTGTCGACTTTGCGCTCGACGCGGTCGCTCGAAGGCTCGCGGACCGCGCTCGCCACCGACGCGTACTGCTCGGCGAGCGGGGAGCGCCTCCAGTAGCTGGGGGCCAGCGCGCGGATGGACACGAGCTCCTTGGCGCCGGCGTCCAGGCACATCTTGGCCACGGCCAGGGCGACCTCCGGCCGCGTGTAGCTCCCCGGCGACTTCCAGATGCCGGGCGCGTTGATCAGGAGCCCCACTCGCGCGCCGCGGGGCACGAAGCGGCCCATGCCGCCCAGCGCCTCGACCGCCTTGAAGGCCGCGGCGAAGGCGTCCGCGCTCTTGACCGAGGCGATATCGACGGCCTCGCGGGCGAGGGCCGAGCCGAGCGGGAGCGAGCTCGCGAGCGTCGCGGCCCCCAGAGCGATGCCGCCGGAGAGAAAGGCGCGCCGATCGATTTCGTTCATGAAGGGTCTCCCACGCGTTGTTCGAGGTTCGAGTCGAGCCGACCGAGCGGCCCCGCCGCTGGCGCCGTCCATGCTCGACCGAGAGCCGGAGCAATGTCGAGGTTCCCTCGAGGGGGGATGGCCGCGGCGGACCGCAATCCTCTGTTGTGGCGGATGTGTCGGCGGGCGGCTCCCAGGTCGCCCGGCCGGGCGGGATCGGGCCTTCCGGCGAACGGGAAAGACCTGCGCAGTGAAGGATCCGCGGCGAGCTGCCTCGAGCATTCTACAACCGGGAGATCTCGACGGCCGCGGCGCCGTCACGGTTCCATTCCACAGGCCCGGACCCTTGCGGGAAGTGGCTTTCCGCGAATCCTTCCAGGCGCGGGTCCGAGCCCCGTTCATCATCGCGAGGCATGCGTGGCCCATTCCCGAAAGCAACCCACGAAAAGTCGAAGCCATTCAGTTGCAAGGCCTAAGCACTGCGGCACGCCGTGAGGGAGGCCGAGGAAGGCAAACAAATCCTTGAAGCAATGATGGAGAGCATCCCGGAAGGCATCGCCGTCAGGGGAGGCCCTTCCGATTTCTCATTCTCAAGGTGAGCCGAGCGCGTTGGGACACGGTCGAAGGTGAACGCCCTGGAATGATCGGCGCAGTCGCAGGGCGCCACCAGCAGGCGTGGCGCATTCGCCACTTGAATAGAACGATGCCCACGGAAGACCAATCGCAGCTCAAGAGCTCCGCCGCCCGTCGCAGCGTGCTCGTCATCGAGGACAATTGAGACGCTGCGAACGCTCACTTGGCCAAACCTCCCGACCTCATGGCTTTCGAGCGCCTTCTCCAAGAAAGAGACCGCGCGGTCCTTCGGCGCTTTGTCCCGGTGAGCCCTTGGAGGAGCGGGCCACGGACCGCTCGCGCATCCCGAGTCCCCTTCGGTTTGGGGCCTCTACCCCAGCTCGCCCGCCAGAAACATCAGCACGCTGAGCGCGGCGAGCGGCGCGGTCTCCGTCCGAAGCACCCGCGCGCCCAGGCTCGCCGTCAGGGCGCCCCCGGCCCGCGCCTGGGCGATCTCGCTCTCGGTGAACCCGCCCTCGGGACCGGTGGCGATGAGGAGCGGCCCCGTGGCCTCGGCGGCCGCCTGGCCCAGCCTGCAGTCCTTCTCCTTCTCCCAGAGGAAGATGCTGTGCGCCCCGAGCGACCGCCCGAGCTCGAGCACGCCCGCGAGCGAGGCGATGGGGTGGACCCGCGGCACGTCGGCGCGCCCGCACTGCCGCGCCGCCTCCTCGGCGATGCGCTGCCATCGCCGCACCCGCTCCTCGGCCCGCGGCCCGGAAAGGCGCACGACCGCGCGCTCGCTCTCGAAGGGCAGGACGGCCGACGCGCCGAGCTCGGTCGCCTTCTGGACGACGAGGTCCATCTTGTCGCCCTTCACCAGCGCCTGCGCCAGGGCGACGGAGGCGCGCGCCGGCTCCTCCTCGCGCGCGCCCAGGGCGAGGGCGCCGTCCTCGCCGAGCGTCGCGCGGTAGCGGCCGCCGGCGCCGTCGAATGCCTCCAGGCGGGCTCCGGGCGCGAGCCGCAGCACGTCGCACAGGTAGTGGCGCTCGGCCCGCGTCAGCTCCACCCGCGGCCCGACGCGCTCCCGAGCGACGGGCAGGCGGATCACCGGCTGCGGCTCGAGGGCGAGCAGGGCCCACTCGCCCCGAACGCGCCGCTCGCGCAGCGTGAGCCCCTCGCGCTCGAGCGCGGCCTTCACCTCGTCCACCTGCGGCTCGAGGATGCCCGAGACGAGGAGCTCCCCGCCCGGCGCGAGACGCGCGGCGAGGCGCGGGGCCAGCTGGCAGAGGACCCCGGAGAAGAGGTTCGCCACGACGACGTCGAAGGCGCCGCTCAGGCGCTCCAGCGGGCGGTCGGTCAGATCGATTTCCTGGGCGCCGTTCTTCTCCGCGTTCTCGCGCGCGATGCGCACCGCGTGAGGGTCGACGTCGTTCCCCACGACCCGGCCCGCCCCGAGCTTTCGCGCGGCGATGGCGAGCACGCCCGAGCCGGTCCCCACGTCGAGCACCGAGGCGGCGCCGCGGCGCGCGAGGGCCTCGTCCAGCGCCAAGAGGCACAGGGCCGTCGTCGGGTGGTCGCCGGTGCCGAACGCCATGCCGGGCTCGATGACGATGGCCACCGGGGCGTCGCCCCGGCTCGCGAGCTCCCAGGGCGGGCCGACCCAGAGGCGCCCGGCGCGCACCGGCCGCACGTGGTGCTTCCAGGTCTCGGACCAGTCCTCGGGCGCGACCGCCTCGGTCCGCACCAGCGCGCCGGGAAACTCGTCGCGCACCCGCTCGACCGCGGCGGCGACCTCGGCTTCTTGCGCGTACCAGGCCCGAATCTGCACCCGCCCCGGCGCGACGGGCGGCGCTCCCGGCGGCAGCTTGAGCGAGGCGTCGCGCACTTCGAGCCCCAGCGTTCCGGTCTCGTCGAGCGCGCCCTGGAGCGGCTCTGCTTCCTCTTCCGGGAGCTCGATGTCGAGGGCGTAGTACAAGGCGTCACCTAAGGGTTTTCCTCACCCCCCAACCCTCTCCCCGCAATTGCGGGGAGGGGGCGAAGGGGGTCTGGCCAAGGGACTAGAGCTCGTAGGGCACGTCCGCCACCTTCGGCCCCAGGATGGCGAGGGCCGCGCGCGAGGGCTCGAGCAGCCGGCGCGCGACGTCCTGGACCTCGGGGGCGGTGACCGCGTGGATCTGCGCTCCGTAGCGCGCGTAGTTGTCCGGGCCAAGGCCATACGCAGAGTCGTAGGCGATGATGGCCGCGCGAGCGCTGTTTCTCTGCAGGCCGATGGCGTGCGCGCCGACGAGGTAGCGCTGGGCGCGCTCCAGCTCCTCCGGCGCGATGGGGCTCTTTGCCACCCGCGCGAGCTCGTCGCGGATGCCGGCGAGCGCCTCCTTCACCTTCTCGGCGCTGGTGCCCATGTAGACGCCGAAGTAGCCGGGGTCGAGGCCTTCGACCGAGAACGAGCTCACGCTGTAGGCGAGCGAGCGCTTGTCGCGCAGCTCCAGGAACAGCCGCCCGCCCTGGCCGGACAGGACGCTGGACAGCACCTCCAGCGCGTGCCGCTCCGGCGCGCGGACGGTGACGCCCTTGAACCCGAGCACCAGGTGCGCCTGCTCCTTGTCGATGAGCTTGAACGCGCGGCGCGGACCGCGCTGGTCGGGCTCGGCCGGGACGTCGGGCCCTCGAGGCGCGGGCCCGGGGGCGGCGCCGAAGAGCTCCTCGCAGAGGGCGAACGCGCGGTCGACGTCCACGTCGCCCACGATGCTCACGGTGAGGTTCGCGGGGTGGAGCGCGGCGCCCTTGAGCGCGAGCAGGTCGGCCTCGCCGAGCGCGCGGACCGACGCCACCTCGCCCAGCGCGTCCAGGCGGTAGGGGTGGCAGGTGAAGAGCGTGCGCGCGAACAGGTCGAAGGCGGCGCCCGCGGGGTTGTCGTCGCGGGCGTGGATGTCCTGGAGCAAGAGGGCGCGCTCGCGCTCCATCTCCTCGGCGGCGAAGGACGGCTCGGCCAGGCACTCGGAGAGCAGCCGCAGGCCCCGCTCGAAGTGCTTGGACAAGAACTCGCCGCGCAGCCCGATGGAGTTGCGCCCGGCGCTCGCGTGGAGCGAGCCGGAGAGGTCGTCGATGGCCCGCGCGAGCTGCACCGCGCTGTGCGTCCTGGTGGAGCGCGTCGTCAGGCGGGCGTAGAGCTGGCTGATGCCGTTGTTGGCCTCGGTCTCGTAGCGCAGGCCGCCGGGGAAGATGGCCCGGGCCGAGAAGAGGGGCACGCTGCGCTCGGGCTTGATGAGCACCGTGGCGCCGGAGGGGAGCACCGCGCGCTCGATGCCGCTGTGCACCGCGCGCGCCGCCGCCGCGTGCCGGCTCGGGGCGCGCTCGGCCGGCGCCGGGTGGACCCGCGCCGGCCGCGGAGGCGGCGCCTCGGCGAAGGCCGCGTCCAGGACCTCGACGAGCGCGGCCTCGCTCAAGTCCGAGCCCGAGGGCGCCAGGCAGCACAGGGTCAGGCGCTCGCGCGCGAGGAAGCGCCGCGCCACCTCGTGGACCTCGTCGACGGTGAGCTTGCCGACGCGCTCGTAGTAGGTGCGCTCGAAGTCGCAGTCGCCGGTGGTGGTCTCGTAGAAGCCGAGCTTGCGCGCGACCCCTTGGACCGTCTCCTTGCCGTAGACGGCCTCGGCCTCGATCATCGCCTTGGCCACCGCGAGCTCGTCCTGGGTGAGCGGGTAGAGCTGCAGCCGCTTGAGCTCGCGGGCCACGGCGGCCAGCGCGTCCTTCGCGTTCTCCGGGGAGGCCGTCGCGCCGGTGGCGAACAGGCCCGGGTCCTTCGGCGTATAGGCGTAGGCGTAGGTCTCGCTGGCCAGCGCCCGCTCGATCTTCAGGCCCAGATTGAGCCGGCTGCCTTCGCCCTGGCCCAGCACCACCGCGAGCGCGTCGAGCGCCGCCGTCTCCGGGGCGTCGACCGCTGCGGCCGGGAACGCCAGCGCGTAGTGGACCTCGCGCACGCCGTCCTGCGCGAGCCAAAGGCGCGCGGCGCGCGGCTCCAGCTCGCGCGGGCGCGCCGCGAGCGCGGCCCGGGGCAGGCCCCAGTCGCCCCCGAGCTGCCGCTCGACTTCGGCGCGGGCAGAGGCCTCGTCCACGTCGCCCACCACCACCGCGACCATGTTGTCGGGCGTGTAGTGCTTGTGGAAGAAGGAGAGGACCTTCTCGCGGGTGAACGAGCGCACCGACTCGCGCGTCCCCAGCACCGGGAAGCGGTAGGGGTGTCGCTGGAAGGCGGTCTCGAACATGGCGCGCGAGACGCGCCGCGAGGGCAGGTCGTTCGCCCGCTTGATCTCCTCGACCACCACCTCGATCTCCCGGGAGAGCTCGCCGGCGTCGAAGGCGGAGTGGCGGACCGCGTCCGCGAGGATGTCCAGGCCCTCGGCGAAGAAGGCGCTGGCGAGGACCACGTGGTAGACGGTCTGGTCGAAGCTCGTCCAGGCGTTGACCTCGCCGCCGCGCGCCTCGACCTCCCGGGCGATGGCCCCCAGCCCCCGGCGCGCGGTCCCCTTGAAGAGCATGTGCTCGTGGAGGTGGGCCAGGCCCGCCTCCTCCGGGGTCTCGTCGGCCGAGCCGGCTTTGACCCAGATTTGCAGGGCGACCACCGGGGCGGTGGGCACGCGCTCGAAGATGACCGTAAGGCCGTTATCCAGCTGGTAGCGCAAGTCCTAGGTCCTTTGGGGCGTCGCCCGCGACCTAAAGGACTTCGGCGAGGAGTCCCCTCGGCGCGGCGCGCTTCAAGCCTCGCGAAAGAGCTGCCTTACCTCCGGGCGCGAGGCCAGAGCAAGAGGCAGGCAACCTGCCACCCGCTCAGAAGGCAAGTCAAGGGCTCCTAGGCAACCGCAGGGCGACCGCGCGGCGTCTCGGCGACGGGGCGGGCACCCGTGCGGGGTTCTTCCGAGCGACCCAAGCTGAAGAGCGGCATGGGTGCCGTCCGACGAGCGATCAAGCTGGCGATGCTGGGCGGGCTCGTGGCCGCCGCGCCGCTCTCGTGGCTCGGCCGAGGGAGGCCGGGCGCGGCGGTGGCCTGCGCGCTCGCCTTGGGTAGCGCCCTGCTCCTGCCGAAGCTCTTCGCGCGGGGCGGGCTCAAGCTGACCCCTTCGCTGGAGCTCGTTTGGCTGGCGCCGTTCTTCTCCGCCTGGGGCTTGGGGGAAGGTCTGGGGCTCTTCGCGCGCGTGCCCCTCTGGGACTCCTTCGCCCACGCCTTGGGAGGCGCCATGGCGTTCGCTCTGGCGGCCGCCTGGGCTCGCCCCCGGCTGCGCGCGGGCTGGGCTGCTTGGACGCTGTTGGGAATCGGCGCGGCGCTCGCCGCCGGAGCGCTCTGGGAGATCGGCGAGTTCGCCTCGGACCACCTGCTCGCGACCGCCACCCAGAGCGGAAACACCGACACCATGAGCGACCTCTGCTTCGACCTGGCGGGCGGGGTGGCGGCAGCCCTGGCGAGCCTGGCCCTCGGGCGCCGGAGGCCTGCCAGCCAGGCTGAGGCTTCGCCCGGTCGCCGGCTCGCGGGCTGGGTGCTCCTTCACGGGTCACGGGACCGTGTTTAGCTTGCGCGCCGATGTCCTAGGCGCTGAAGAAGATTCGAAGTCGGGAGCTCGGCCAGGAGGAGCGCCGAGGGAGGAATTGCGGCATGGACACCATGCGCTTTGGGCGGCACGAGGACGACGAATACGACCGTCTCGAGGAGTACGAGCGCCTCGCCAATCTCTTCGAGGATGAAGACGCCGCCGACGACCGGGATGAGGCCGAAGACGAGGAAGACGCCGAGCAAGCTGCTCCGGGCGGCGGCCCGGATGAGGTCGAAGACGAGGAGGAGGAAGAAGAAGAGCCGGAGCCCGAGGACGACGAGAGGCGCGAAGCCGAGGGCGACGAGGAATAGCGGGCGCGCCGGGCCCTGAGGGGCCCGGCTAGGCGTGCGAATCCGGCTAAAAAGCCGGCTCTGGGTAGGGTGAAGGGTCGGGAGGCTTTGGGGCCCGGCGGCCTCCCTCGTGGTGGGCTCTTTAGCCCTCTTCGCCGGCCTCGTGCCCGTCGAGGTGCGGGTGCTCGACGAGCTCGACCAGGACGCCGCCGGCGGACTTCGGGTGAAGGAACGCGACGCGGTGCCCGCGGGCGCCGTCGCGCGCGCGCTTGTCGATGGCGCTGACTCCGGCTGATTCCAGGGCGGGCATGCCGGCGTCGATGCCGTCGACGGTGAGGGCGATGTGGTGGAGCCCCGGGCCCCGCTTGTCCAGGAACTTCTCCAGGCCGGCGTTGCCGCCCTTCGGGCTGATGAGCTCGATGGAGGCGCCGTTGCCCAAGTCGAAGAAGACGGTCTCGGTCTTCTGGCTCTCGACGAGCTCGCGGCCGCTCGGGGCGATGCCAAGGACCTTTTGAAACGCCTGCGAGGCCGCGTCGAGGTCCGCGACGCAGACGGCGATGTGGTCGAGGCCTACGACCCTGGGGCGGGCAGGCGGCGCGCTCGCGCGGCGCGAGAGCTCGCCCACGGCCTTGGCGATGGCCTTGGGCGACGCGTCGGGGCCGAACGCCTCGGCGGCGCCGGCGGCGCGAAGCTTGTCGGGGTCTCCCGCGCCCAGCGCCACGACCGGGATGCTCGCGCCGCGCTCTTTCAGCGCGCTCACCAGGCGGGTGCACAGGTCCTCGGCGGCCAGGGTCGGAGCCGACAAGGCGATGGCCGCGGCGCCGCCCTCGAGGGCCGAAGCGGCGAGGGTTGCCACCGAGGCGCGCGGGGCCGGGGCGAAGACGGCGAACCCCTCCTCGAGAAGGGCCTGTTCGGCCGCGGCGGCCGCGGCGTCCTGCCCGAGCTCGTTGGGTCTGGCGAGGAGCACGCGAGCGCGGTTCGAGTCCATGTGAGGTCTCCAAAGGCTTCGGGGTGGAAGGGGCAACGACCCAAGTTGTGCGGGCGAACGGTTGGGTTTTCAAGGACGACGTCGACCGGCCTGGCCCGGCGCCCACCGCAGCGGGCACGGCCTCTTGGGACCCGGCGAATCGCCGCGTTGAACGAAGCCGCCTGCGGCGGCAGCTGGGGAGGTGAATCGGGTCTGGGACGTCGACGTCGACGCTTGACGTGGACGTGAACGTGGACGTGGACGTGGACGTGGTCGGCGACGGCGACGGCGACGGCGACGGCGACGCGGCCGTGGGCGGTCGTGTCGAAAATCAGCGACAGAGCTTGGTCAGCATGGCGACGATGCGCTCAAGCAGCTCGCAGCCTCGCCGATGTGCGGCAGCGTCGATGATTTTGAGCACGAGCAGGGCACCCAGGGCGGCGGCGCACTCCATCGCCGAACCGCGGGCGATGGCGTAGGTACGAGCTGCGTCTGCTTGTCCTGTCCGTCCAGCTGCTTCGGCGATGTTCAAGGGGATCGAACTGGCTGCTCGCCGACGCCGGTCCAAGAGTGTGGAGTTCCCTCGAGGTGCATCGGACGAAAGCTGCGAAGCCAAGGCAAGAAGCTCGATGGCTCGCTGGTAGACATCCATCTTCTGGAAGCTGAGCATTCTGATCGCTTAGCAAGCACCGCCGACACGACCGCCCACGGCCACGTCGCCGTCGCCGTCGCCGACCACGCCCACGTCGAGCGCCCACGTCAACGTGCGTGCCCGAAGAGGCGGTATGCTCCGCGGCGCTGGCATGCGGAGAAATCGACGCTCTCTGACCCCTCGCTCTCCAGCAGCGGGGGAGCCTGAGGACACTCTGCCGATGGGTTCTCTGTCCCTCGTGAATCCCGAGCCGAGAATCCGCTCTCGCACCTCCTGAGGCAAGAAACGATGGGAGTCGTGGAACCGGCCCTGTGGCCTTCGAGATCGCCGCAGCGGTTCTTGTGTGCCCGCAGGCCAAAGCAGTTGGCCGAGAAACCCTTCTAGAAGAGCTCGGGCCGGCTCGGCGCCCCATCCACCCCTGAGAACGGCTTCGTTCAACTCGACGTTTGCGCGGCGCGCTACGATGCGAGCGCCTTGCTCGCGTCCACCGCGCCGCGCAAACGCCTGTTGGTTAGGCTCGCGCCCGGCCTCGCCCCGAGGCCGCCGACGAGGGCCATACAAATGATCGACGACGCGTGGGTCGACGAGGTGCACGCCCGGGCGTTCGTGGCGGACGCCCACGCCGACTCTCTGCTCTGGAATCGCGACCTGAACGCGCGCCAGGAACGGGGCCACGCCGACTTCCCGAGGCTCTTAGAGGCGGGGGTGAAGCTGCAGTGCTTCACCGCGGTCACGCGGGGGTTTCCTGTCGTCGGCGGCTTCCCCCTGTTCGCCGCGTGGGCCGGGTGGCCGCGGCGGGCGCTGCGCGACGAGTGGGCCCGCGCGCTCCACCAGCTCGACGCCCTGGAGGCAGCCTGCGCGCGCTCGGGCGGCCGCGCGGCCGTCGCCAGGTCTCGCGCCGACCTCGCGCAGAACGCGGCGCGGGGAACCTTGAGCGCGGTGATGGGCGTGGAGGGCGCGCACGCGCTCTGCGGCGACCCCGGCCGTGTGGACGAGCTCTGGCGCAGGGGCGTCCGCTTCATGTCGCTCACGCACCTGAGCAACAACGAGCTCGGCGGCTCGTCCTTCCGGCTGGCGCGCGAGCGCGGCCTGACCGACCTGGGGCGCGCGGTGCTCGACCGGATGGCGGCGGCGGGCATGGCGGTGGACCTGGCGCACGCCTCGCGAACGACCCTGGCGCAGGTGCTCGATCATCCGCGGGCGGTGGCGTTCTGCTCGCACACCGGGGTCCAGGCGGTGACGCCGATGTGGCGCAACCTGCCCGACGAAGTCCTCCGGCGCGTGGCCGCCCGCGGCGGCTTCGTCGGCGTCATCCTCGCGACCGAGTACCTGGGCGGAAAGTCCCTGGAGCACTTCCTCCGGCACCTGGAGCACGCCTTGGAGGTCGCGGGCGAGGACAGCGTCGGGCTCGGCTCGGACTTCGACGGGATGATCCACCTGCCGCGGCCGATGCGCGACGCGCGCGACCTGAAGCTCATCACCCGGGCGCTCCTCGAGCGCGGGCACGCGCCGGCCCGCGTGCAGAAGGTCATGGGCGGCAACCTGCGGCGCTTCTTGGAGGAGCGCGTGATGCCTTGACGGGCGCGAAGCGGCGGCGGCGTCTCGCCGAAGCCTTTGGAGTTGAATCTCGGGTCCACAGGGCAGCTCGCCTTTTCTATCTGAGCGAAAGGCTCGCGCCGCGCGCCGTCGCCGAGAGGGAAAGGGCGCCTGACCAGGCGCCGAAAGTTCGATTTGGGATCTTCGCGTCGCCCACGGCCACGTCGCCGTCGCAGACCACGCCCATGTCGAGCGCCACGCCCATGTCGACCGGCATGCCCATGTCGACCGGCATGCCCTGGGCGGCGTCTATCCCGGAATGAACGAACGCGCCTGGGACTAGTTCAGCACGAGCTCCGGCGGGAGGCGGTACACCGCCAGGTAGCGCACCGGCTCCTCGGCGCGAAAGGCGAACTCGCCGGCCCCCACCTCCACCACGTCGCCGGGACGGACGAGGGTTCGCTCTCCGTCCGACTCGAGGTAGAACGTGCCCTCCAGGCCGATGAGCGTGCGGGCGGGGGCCGTGCCGGTCATCATGCCGGGCTCCTCCAGCTCGCGCAGATGCACCTGATAGAGCGCGACCGGGTAGCGCCGGCGCGCCGACTCCTCGGTCAAGGCTCCGAACTCCGGCTCGTTCCAACGGGAAGCGCGCATGGCGGCGTCCTTCCTTCCATCGGGGCTCGCCCCCGTAATCTAACCTGCGTCCGGCCTCGTTCGCTCGCCGCGCGCGCTGACGGCCGCCGGCGCCTGTGGTAGGGCTTCTAGCCTCCCCACTTTCCCGGAGGCGCCATGAAGTTCCTCGCGGCGGTGCAGAAGTACCTGACGCTGGCCGGCGTGGGCCTGCTCGCCGGCATCCTCGGCGTCGGCCTCCTGGGAATTCGCGCGCTGCAGTGGTACGCCGCGCCGGCCATCTCTGGGGCGCTCTGCACCTGCGATGAAGGGGTGAAGTGGGGCGCCGAGCATGTCTTCAGGACTCAGCTCATCGCCGGCGCCGTCGGCGCGGTGATCATGGTCGTGCTCGGCGCGATGGTGACGTCCTGGTTTCGGGGTCGCGCCCAGCGCAAGGCCGCGCCGCAGGGCGAGACCCGCGCGCCCTGAGCCGCCTCACCCCCCAACCCCCTCCCCGCTCGCGGCCGCTCGCGGGGAGGGGGCACTTTCGTTGGCCAGGGCGCGGACGCTGCCCCGGGCCGACCGCTCTCGGGTTCCCAACGGGCTTCCCTCCGTTTGACGGGCTGAAGGGCCGCACGGTAGAACCCAAGACATTGCTCTGCATCCTGCGATGGACTGCGCTCTGCGCGGCGCTGCTCGTGAGCCCTGCCCCCGCGTTCGCCCAGGCTGAGGGCGTGGGCCCGGCAGCCGCCGCCTTGCCTTTGGCCGCTTCTGGCGCCCCGGCCGCGCCCGCTCGCGGCGAGGCCGTCCCGGAGCTGGCGTTGCCGGGGCCGAGCGAGAGCCTCGCCGGCGCGCTGGTGCGCATGCTGCTGGTCCTCGCGCTGGTGCTGGCGCTGGTCTATCTCACCCTCAACTTCGGCCTGCGGCGCCTGATGCGCGGCGTCGCGGGTTCGCAGGCCCTGGTGCAGGTGCACGAGCGCGTCCCGCTCGATCCCAAGAAAAGCCTGTACCTGGTGGAGGCGGCCGGCGAGTACCTCCTCCTGGGCGCGGGCGACGGGCCGATTCCGCTGCTCACCCGGATCGACCCCGAGAAGGCGCGTGAATGGATGGCGAAGCGCGCCGCGCCCTCGAAGCTCGCGTTCAGGCCCTTCTGGGAGCGGCTGAGCGTCAAGCCGCCCGAGCCGCCCGCATCCGCTCCACCGCCTGCGTCGGGCGAAGCGGCGAAGGAGCCCCGATGAGCCCGCTCACCCGCTCGCGCGCCGCGGCGCTGACTGTGGTGGCCTTCTCGGCGCTCTGGGTCGCGCCGGCCGCGGCCTTCGGGGCGGCCTCGGCCACCCGCGCGCTCTCCGCCCAGAAGGCGCCTGCGCCGCAGCCCGCCGAGGCCCGCGAGCCCACCTCGTCGCTCCCGGCGCTGGGCGCCTCCAACGTCGCCGGAAAGCCGCTGGTGCTCATGGTGGCGCTGGGGGCGATGACGCTCGTCCCCTTCGTGCTCTTGATGGTCACTTCGTTTGTGAAGATCGCCGTGGTGCTGTCCATCGTGCGCAGCGCACTGGGCACCCAGCAGATCCCGCCGACCCAGGTGCTCACGGGCATGGCCATCATCTTGACGGTCTACATCATGGCCCCGGTCGGCCAGGAGATGTACCGCGCCTCTGGCAATCTCTTCGACCAGCGCGGCGAGCTGATGAGCGCGCAGACGGTCGGCGTCGTCATTCAGGCGGCCGACAGCGCCAAGGAGCCGATGCGGGCGTTTCTCCTGCGCCACTCGACCGCCAAGGACCGGGCCATGTTCTTCTCGCTCGCGCGGCGGATGCGCCCCGAGCCGGACAAGGCCGACGTCGCGGAAAACGACTTCATGGTGGTGGTCCCGTCGTTCGTCATCAGCGAGCTCACGCAGGCCTTCCAGATAGGCTTCATCCTCTTCGTGCCGTTCATCGTCATCGACATGGTGGTGGCGAACATCCTGCTCGCCCTGGGCATGCACATGCTCTCGCCCACGACCATCTCCATGCCGTTCAAGCTCCTGCTCTTCGTGCTGGTCGACGGCTGGTACTACATCAGCAAGGGGCTGGTGATCAGCTACCTGTAGCTCGCCGCCGCCCGCGAGGAGGTTCGCCATGGTCTCGCAAGTGGTCACCAGCATCACCCGCGAGGCGCTCTACCTGGTGCTCATCGCCTCCGGGCTGCCGGTCGTCATCAGCCTCATCGTGGGGCTCATCATCGCCGTCTTCCAGGCGGCCACGCAGATCCAGGAGCAGACGCTGAGCTTCGCGCCCAAGCTCGTCATCGTCTTCGGCACCCTCGCCCTGGCGGGCCCGTGGATAGGCCACCAGCTCCTGATGTTCACCTTCCACCTGTTCGATCGCTTCCCGGCGATGGTGCGCTAGCGGGCCCTCGATGGAGCAGATCTTCAACGAGCTCGGGCTCCGGGCGAGCTTCTCCAACGCCCTGCTCACCTTCGCCCTGGTGATGGGGCGGGTGATGCCGCTCATCCTGTTCGCGCCGTTCATCGGCGGCGAGCTCGTGCCGTCCGAGGTGAAGTTGGGCGTGGGGGTGGTGCTCTCCGCGATGGTCTACCCGTTCGTGTCGCAAACGGTCATCCCGGCGTCGGCCCTGGCGTTCGTCCTGCTCCTGCTCAAGGAGGTCTTCGTCGGCTACGTGGTGGCGTATGCGGCGAGCTTCGCCTTCGAGGCGGCGCGGTCGGCCGGCACGCTCGTCGACACCATGTCGGGCGCGAACATGGCCACGGTCCTGGTTCCGCAGATCCAGCAGCAGGCCTCGCTCTTCGCGGACTTCAAGTTCCAGGTCGTCATTCTCCTGTTCCTGGGCCTGGGCGGGCAAAGGCTGGTCATCCAGGCGTTGGCCGAGAGCTTCACCGCCATCCCCCTGAGCGCCTGGCCGCGCTTCGCCCACGGCTTCTGGCCGCTGTTCGAGCTCACGCTTCGCGTCTCGGGCGACCTCGTCTTGGTGGCGGTCGCGCTGGCGGCGCCGGCCTCCATCGCGACGTTCATCACCGACCTCGCCTTGGGCCTCATCAACCGCGTCGCCCCGCAGGTCCAGGTCTTCTTCATCTCCATGGCGGTGAAGCCGCTGGTGGTGGTGGTCGTCGTGCTCGCGGCGTTGACGGCGCTGTTCGACCGGATGTCCGGCGTCTTCCGGGCCATGCTCGAAGGCGTCCGGCAGGCGATTCTTTCTCTTCACCTGACAAAGGAAGGGAGGTGATGGCGGCGTGGCGGACGAGTCCGGCGAGAAGACCGAGGAGCCGACCCACCGAAAGCTCGAGGAGGCTCGAAAGAAGGGGCAGGTCTGGAAGTCGCGAGACCTGACGGGCGCGCTGGTGTTCTTGGGCGGCTTCGCGGTGATGG
This sequence comes from uncultured delta proteobacterium, assembly GCA_963772225.1. GTDB lineage: Bacteria > Myxococcota > Myxococcia > Myxococcales > UBA5297 > CAVYWD01. The sequence continues at coordinate 238,806 of CAVYWD010000008.1, forward strand.
TGGCGACGTTTCCGACCATGCTGGCGCGGTTTCGCGAAGTGCTCCAGGGCGCCATGGCCAAGGTCGCAGGCCCCGTGGGGCCCCAGGCGGTGGCGCAGGCGCTCTACGACGGCATGACGGCCATGCTCCTCTTGACCCTGCCCATCGTGGTCGCCTGCGCGGCGATCGGCGCGCTGGCCGACGTTCTCCAGGTCGGGGCGATGTTCACGCTCGAGCCGCTCTCGCCGAAGTTGGAGAAGCTCAACCCCATCGAGGGGCTCAAGAAGCTCTTCTCCAAGAAGCAGCTCGTGGAGCTCTTGAAGAGCACCGTCAAGCTGACGCTCGCGGCCTACGTCGCCTACACCGTGCTCCGCGGCGAGCTGAGGCTGATCGTCTCGAGCGCCCGAGCCTCGCCCGGGCTGATCCTCGAGGCGGCCGGCAGCATCCTCTGGAAGCTCGCGACGCGCATCGGGATGCTGCTGGCGCTCTTCGCCGTGTTCGACCTCTGGTGGCAGCGCAGGTCCTTCATGAAGGACCAGATGATGACCAAGGAGGAGGTCAAGCGCGAGTACAAGGAGTCCGAGGGCGACCCCCACCACAAGGCCAAGCGCAAGCAGTTGCACCGGGAGATCCTCGAGAGCGCCATGCTGAACGACGTCGCCCGGGCCGACGTGGTGGTGACCAACCCCGACCACTACGCGGTCGCCCTGAAGTACGAGCGCGCGCAGGACGGAGCGCCGCGCGTCCTGGCCAAGGGGATGGACTCCCTCGCCCAGCAGATCAAGGCCCTGGCCCGCGGCGCCGACGTCCCCATGGTCGAGGACAAGCCGCTCGCGCGGGCGCTGTTCCGGGTGGAGCTGGGGGACGAGATCCCCGACGGGCTCTTCGACGCGGTCGCGGAGATCTCTGAGCTTCGTCTATGCACAGCAGCGGAAGCAGGAAGGCGTAGCGCCGAGCGATTGGTGAGCTCGCTCGCCGCCGTGCGCCGCCGGCCAGGGCCCGATTTGACGGACTGACCGGTTGGGCGTATTCGGTCAGTATGCCCACCGGCGACCGGGTCGAGAAGCTCCTCAACCTGCTCTCGCAGGGGCCGGCGGCGGCCAAGAAGGCCGGATTCCGGCTCCAGGACTTCTCGCGCGCCTTCGCCGGCCCCGAGGCGCCGAAGAGCGCCAAGGCCCGCACGCGACGGCGCCTGCTCGCGGCCGCGGCCGAGCTCTTCGAGAAGCTCGGCTACCGCCAGACGAGCATGGACGCAGTCGCGCTGCAGGCCGGGGTGGCCAAGGGCACGGTCTACGTCCACTTCAAGAACAAGTCGGACCTGCTCTACCAGGTCGTCCTCGAGGAGAAGCAGCGGATCGGCGCGCGGTTCGCGGGCCTCTTCGCCGAGCCCCTGGCTCCCGCGGAGCGGCTGCGCCGCTACCTGGAGCTGGCGCTCCTGTCCACGCGCGACTCGCCCTTGATCGCGCGGCTGCTCCAGGGCGATCGCGACCTCCAGATTCTGGCTGGACGAGATGCCGGCCTCGGCCCGCGGCCGGCTGCAGCACGCGCAGGACGCCGGAGTGCAGCTTCTGCTGGAGGGCGTCGGCCGCTTCGACGCCCTCTCAGCTGCGGAGCGCTCCGAGCGGGCCAAGGTCCTCCTGGCGCTGCTGTTGATGGCCGGGCACCTGATGGAGCCGAGCGCGCGGCAGGGCATGAGCCCGGAGCGCTTCGCGGCCCAGCTGGCCAAGGTCCTGGTCGGCGGGATTGGCGCGCGATGATCCGCCGGTGTCTGCCTTGGGCGAGCGCGCTGCTCTTCGCCGCGACCGCGGCGGCACAGGAGGGGCAGGGCTTCGCCGAGCTGCGCGCCTCCTGGTCCGCCGGCGCCGCCGGCAAGCCGGTGCAGTTCGTCGAGCGGGTCCGGCCCACGTTCTCCACGTCCATCGGCGAGCGCTTCAAGCTGGTGGCGACGCTGGAGGCGAGCGTCGCGGAAGGGCGCGACGCCGCCGACGAGCTCCAGCGCACCCTGGACCAGGCGGGCTTCTCGCCGCTGCTCGCGGCCGCCGGCTGCACCTGGCCCTCGTCGGCGAACTCCGCGCTGCACATCAACGGCGCCTCGAGCTACCTGGCCGTGGACCGGCTCTACCTCGACCGCTACGGCGAGCGGCTCGACCTGCGCCTGGGGCGGCAGGCGCTCCACTGGGGCTCGGCGCAGTTCTTCAACCCCACCGACCCGTTCCCCGAGGTGCTCCTCACCGAGCCCTGGCGGCCCAGGGCCGGGGTCAACGCCTTCCGGGCGCACGCCGCCTTCTCCGGGCTCACCGACGTCACCGCGGTCGCCGCCGTCGACGACGCCATCCAGAAGGGCCGCGCGGCGCTGCGGCTGCGGACGAACCGCTGGGGCGTCGACGGGGCGCTGGTCGGGGCCTGGCGCGGCGTCTCCGACTGGCTGGCCGGCGTGGACCTGCGCGGCACGTTCGGGGTCGGCTGGTGGATTCGAGGCGGCCCTCCACCCCGGCTCCGGGAAGGGGCGCGAAGAGGTGGCGGTGGGCATGGACTACTCGTTCCCGGTGCTGGAGAAGCTGGTCGTGACCGCGCAGTACTACCGCAACGGCGCTGGCGCCTCCGGGCCCGACCAGTACGCGTGGACCTCGCGCCTGGCCAGCGCCGCCGGGCCGACCTGCTCGTCGGGGTCGCCGCTCGGGGCGGCGCAGGCCGACCCCTTCGCGCCGTTCACCCTCGCGCGCGACTACCTGCTCGTCAGCGCCGCCTTGCAGGTCCTGCAAGACCTCTCCTTGAGCGCCGCCTTCCTGCAGAACCTGGACGACGGCACCGGCGTCGCCATTCTTACCGTCAGCTTCACCGCGCTCGACTGGCTGGAGCTGTCGGTCTCAGCGCAGGTCCCGGCGGCGACCTGGGGGCGCGGCGGCGAGTTCAAGCCGCGCGCGAGCGACCTGCAAGTGGTCGCGGACCTGGGGTCGTTCGGCGTCTACCGCGCCGACCTGTCGGGCTTGGTGCCCCGCGCGACCCTGACCTTCTGGACGCGAGCGAGCTTCTAGACCTTAAAGGACGCCTCATGGCCATCTGCGAGCTTCACCACGTCACGAGGTCCTACGGCGAAGGCGCGGGGCGGGTCGACGCCCTCCGCGGCGTGAGCCTCTCCATCGAGCCGGGCGAGTTCACCGTCTTCTGCGGGCCGTCCGGCTCGGGGAAGACGACGCTGCTGAACCAGGTCGGCTGCCTCGACGCGCCGACGGAGGGCGAGCTCTTCCTCGAGGGCCGCGCGACCCGCGCCATGAGCTCGCGCCAGCTCTCCGCCTTGCGCGCCGAGAAGATCGGCTTCGTCTTCCAGTCGTTCAACCTCATCCCGGTGCTCACCGCGCTGGAGAACATCGAGCTGGCGCTGGAGCTCGCGGGCCGGGCGCAGCCCATCCGCGAGGCCGCCGCCGCCATGCTGCCGCAGGTGGGGCTTTCGGGCCTGGGACACAGGCGCCCGAACCAGCTCTCCGGCGGTCAGCAGCAGCGCGTGGCCATCGCTCGGGCGCTGGTGAAGAAGCCCATCCTGGTCATCGCCGACGAGCCCACCGCGAACCTCGACAGCGTCAACGGCGAGCAGGTTCTCGAGACCATGCGCGCTCTGAACGAGACGCTGGGGACCACCTTCCTCTTCTCCAGCCACGACCCGCGCGTGGTGGAGAAGGCCCGGCGGGTGGTCACGCTGCACGACGGGCAGATCGTCTCCGACGAGGCGCGCGCCGCGCCGGCGAGGAGGGCGCCGTGATGCTGCTCGTGCGGCTCGCGCTCAAGAACCTGGGCCGGAACCGGCGCCGCTCGGCCATGACCGCCGCCGCCGTCGTCGCCGGCATCGGCGCCTTCGTGGTGGGGCAGGCCTTCGTCGACGGCACCTGCGAGGGCATCGTGGTGGCCGCGGAGAACGGGCTCGTGGGCCACGTCCTCGCGCGGCCCAAGGGCTACCCGTCGCAGGGCTTCCAGTACCCCATCGACGAGCTCCTGCAGCTCACGCCCGGCATGCGCGCCTTCCTCGACCGCGAGACCGCCGCCTGGACCGAGCGGCAGGTCTTCTCGCCGCTCCTGAGCAACGGCAAGGACGCGGTGCGGGTGCGGGCCATCGGCTACGACCCCGAGCGCGACGAGAAGGTGTTCTCGCGCGCGCTGTGGAAGGTGAATGGCGCGCTGCCTGGCGCGAACGACGACGCCGTGGCGCTGGGCCGGGGCGCGGCGCGGCTGCTCTCCGCCAAGCCGGGCGACACGCTGATTCTGCAAGTGCGCACCCACCGCGGCGCCATCAACGCCCTGGAGGTGCGGGTCGGCGCGGTGGTCGTCACCAACAACCAGGCGCTGGACGGCGTGGGCATCCTGGTGCCGGCGCCGCTCGCGCATAGGCTCATCGCCTCGGAGCAGCCGTCGCACGTGGCGGTGCGGCTCGCCCGCCGCGAGCTGGCGAAGGCCTTCGCCCCCAAGCTCGCGGCGGCCTTGGGGGGCGGCGTCGAAGCGGTGACCTGGGAGGACGAGACCCGCGAGCTTTTGCGGCTCCAGGAGATGCGGCGAAAGGCGCTCGACTTCGTGGTGGCCATTCTCCTGGCGCTGGCGGGCTTCGCCATGGCGAACACCATTCTCATGGCGGCGCACGAGCGCACGCGCGAGGTGGGGACCTTGCGCTCCATGGGCATGACCGAGGGCGGGGTGGTGGGGCTGTTCATGCTGGAGGGCGGGTTCTTGGGGCTGGTCGCGAGCGCGCTGGGCGCGGCGTGGGGCGGGGCGCTGGCGGCGCACTGGGCCCGGGCCCCGCTCGACTTCTCGGAAATAATCTCCCGGGAGACCTCCGGCGACCTCCCCATCTCCACGCTCATCTACACCCGCTTCGAGCCGCGCGTCCTGGCCGTGTCGGTGGCCTTCGGCGTGGCGGTGGCCGTGCTCGCGTCGGTCTACCCGGCGCGCGTGGCGTCGCGGATGATCCCCGCCGACGCGGTGAGGGCCGAATGATCTCCCGCACCCTGCTCCGACTGGCCGCCCGCAACACCCGCCGCCGCCGCGCCCGAACTGCCCTCACCGCGGGCATGGTGGTGGCCGGCGTATCGCTCTTGATGATCGGCCTCACCTGGATCGAGGGGCTCTTCGGCGGAGTGCTCGAGGGCGCCACGGCGGCGGGCGGCCACGTCCGCGCGGTCGCGCCCGAGTACGCGGCGCGCGAGGAGCTGATGCCTCTGTACGCGAACCTGCCGTCGGTCGAGGCGCTGGCGAAGGCCGTGCGCGCGCAGCCCGGCGTCGCCGGCGTCGAGCCGCGCATCGTCTCCGGGGTCACCGTGACCGTGGGCGAGGAGATAGGCGACGTGTTCGCTTTGGCGGTGGGCGCGAGCGAGCGCTACTTCCGCGAGAAGCTCGGGGCGAACGAGAAGGTCGCGGCCGGGCGCTGGTTCAGCGGCGCCGATGGCGAAGTCGTCCTGGGCGCGCGGGTCGCCGAGGAGGCCAAGGCCAAGGTCGGCGACGAGGTGGTGCTTTTGGGCATGACCCAGGACGGCTCGCTCTCGCCCGTCAAAGGCAAGCTGGTGGGCATCGTGAAGGCGGGCAACCTCATCGACCACCAGGTGCTCCTTCCGTTGGAGCGGATGCAGTGGATGGCCGACCTGCAAGGCGGCGCGACCGAGCTTTTGATCTTCGGCGAGCGCTACACGCAGGGCGCGGCGCTGGCGCGGCAGCTGCGGGGCGTGGAGGCGCTCAAGGGCTTTTCGGTGCAGGCCTGGGACGAGCGCGAGCCGCTGGCGAGCTTGACCAAGACGGTGGCGAGCGTCCGGTTCATCATCGTCTTCGTGGTGGTGCTCCTGGCGGCGCTGGGCATCTGGAACACGATGACGACGTCAGTGCTGGAGCGGACGCGGGAGATCGGCGTGCTGCGCGCCATGGGCCTGACCCGCGCCGGCGCGGTGGGGCTCCTGGTGGTCGAGGCTTTGACCATCGCCGTCGCGGGCGGGCTGGGCGGGCTTTTGCTCGGCCTCGGGCCCTCGCTGGCGCTGCAGCACTACGGCATCCGCATTGGGGAAGAGACGACCGCCAAGCTGAGCCTGCCCATGTCCGAGGTCATGTACGGGCGGCTCACCCCGGGCCTCTGCGCCGGGGCGTTTCTCTTGGGCGTGGCCATGGCGCTCCTGGGCAGCGCCCCGGCGGCGCTGCGGGCGGCGAGCATTCAACCGGTGACCGCGATGCGGTCCGGGAGGTAAAGGCATGCGGACCTTTGCGGCGATTCTCATGGGCCTCACCGCCGTTGGCGCCGGCGCCGCGGAGCCGACGGCCGCGCCCAGCGCCGACGAGCTTTTGCGGGCGATGGACAAGAACCTCACCTTTCAGAGCCGCAGCTCGCGAATGATCATGACGGTGGAGGGCCGGCGCACGCGCACCTTCGAGATGGTGAGCTTCAGCCGCGGCCAGGACGACGCCGCCATCGAGTACGTCGCCCCGGCGCGCGACAAGGGCACGCGCATGCTGAAGCTCGCCGGGGAGCTCTGGATCTTCATGCCCTCGGTGGACAAGGTGGAGAAGATCTCCGGGCACATGCTGCGGCAGGGGATGATGGGCTCCGACGTCTCCTACGAAGATCCGATGACCTCCAAGGAATGGCAGAAGATGTACGCGGCCAAGGTCACCGGCGAGAGCGCGGTGGGCGGCCGGCCGTGCTGGAAGCTCACGATGACGGCCCGGGACGACACGGTGAGCTACCCGAAGCGCGTCAGCTGCGTGGACAAGGAGGAGATGATCCCCATCCAGCAGGAGCTTTACGCGCTCTCCGGGATGTTGCTCAAGACCTGGACCATGAGCGACGTGAAGCCGTTCGAGGGCGGCCGGCGGTTCCCGACCAAGATGATCATCGAGGACCACGTCAAGAAGGAGTCGGTGACGCGGCTCGAGTTCAAGGAGATCAAGTTCGGCGTGCCGCTGGAGCAGGAGACGTTCTCGCTGCGATGGCTCGAGCGGCGGTGAGCCCTGCCGGGCGCCCGCTTGCGCCTCCAGGAAGGGGGCGCTCGGCTCGTTCAGGGTTCGAGCAGTCGGCGTTGAAGGATGGGCTCCCGCCCCGCTGCGTCCGCCGTTGCGGAAGCTCCCGCGTCGGTTGAATTCGAACCGGAACAAGAACCGCCGCGTCGAATAGCCTCGCCTGCCTGAGCCTCGAGTCGCCTCGCTGTCGCCGAAGCGTGTTGCGACCAGCCCTGGCAATGTCGGCTGGATTCGCCCTCGGCCTCGCAGCCCTAGCCGTCCCCGCTCGTCCCCCGCGGTGCTGCCGAGCGCCGGCGGCTACGGCAGGCACTTATTGGAAGCATTCTCGTGCTGGTAATGTCTCACAGGCGCTGCCGGGTCCAATTCGCTGGCGATCTTGTTTTCATACAGAATCGCCAAATCGGAGTCGCTGACCTCTTTCACGTCGGGATGATTCCCGACCAAGAGGACCATCGAGGACCACGTCAAGCAGGAATCCTCGACCCGCGGTGAGCCGAGGCTCACCCCGCCCTCCGCCCCCGGCCCTGAGTGCGGTGCCGCCGCCGCTGCGGGAGCCGCGGTTCGCCGGTCGGCGCGAGGCTGAGGAGCCGCGCCCGCGGCGAAGGTGCGGGCGAATCGTTTGCGGAGCGAGCCACCTTCCGCTACGTCAGCATGCCGCCTCTACGTCACGCTTGTGCTTCCTCTTCGTTGGCGCCAATCTGCGCCGCGCAAATCCCACCAACCATCTCGGGAGCGCGAAACCAACCGGCGCTTGCGCCCGAGCGACAGCACGACCGCCATGACGAGCCCAACTGCACACCGCAATCTCATTCTCCTCCTCGCTCTCAGTGTTCCCTCCGCCCTCGCGGGCTGCGGCTCGTCCGAGCCGGCGCTCGACGCGCCCCGGAACGTCGTCGCCTCCAACGGGACCTACAACGACAAAGTCGTGATCGCCTGGGACGCCGTCGCGGGGGCGAGTCACTACTCCGTGTTCCGCTCCGACACGTCCGACGGCCCCTACGCTCAGCTCGGCGCCGACGTCTCCTCGACGTCCGCCGAGGACGCGACCGGGACGCCGGGGGTGGCCTACGACTACAAGGTCCGGGCGTCGAGAGCGGCCGGCGCCGAAGGGCCATGGAGCGACTCCGCCGTCGGCCAGAGGGGCACCTTCCCGAACCCTCCGGCCAGCGTCTCTGCGTCGCAAGGGACCTACTCGACGAAGATCGTCGTCCAGTGGAGCGCTGTCGCCGGCGCGGACCACTACCTCGTCTTTCGCTCCGCCAGCTCCTCGGGGGCCTTCACCGATTCTATCGCCTCGACCGCGTCGACCCAGTGCGAGAACACCGCGTCGGACCCGGCGTACGCCATCTCGGGCGACGCCCACTATTTCTACAAGGTGAAGGCGGTCGACTCCGGCGGCGAGAGCGCCTTCAGCGCGAGCGCCGAGGGCTTCGCCGGCACCGGCACCCCGACGCTCTCGGCGCCGACGGGCGTCCAGGCGTCCGATAGGGCCAACTCCACCAGTGTGGCAGTGCGCTGGGACGCCGTCGCCGGCGCGGCGTCGTACCGGGTCTTTCGGTCGCTCCAGGCCGAAGGCGACTACGCGCCAATCTCGGACGCGCTCGCCGCGCCCGCGACGACCTTCGAGGACGACGGCGCGTTCGAGGACACCGCCTACTGGTACCGGGTCAAGGCGTACGACGCCGCCGGGGAGAGCGCCTTCAGCGCCGCGGCGCCGGGGAGGCGGGACCTGACCCCGCTCGAGTACCTGCTGCGCTTCAACCTCGAATGGGACCGCATGTACCGGAAGCTCTCGGAGCAGTCGGGGTGGCCTCCCAGCGGCGAGACCAACTTCTCCTTCGCCGGCGACGCCGCAGGCTCGGAGAAGGTGGGGATCAATGTCCCCTTCTCTCTTCCTTTGAAGGCCGTCACCACCTTCACGCACTCGGGCTACAGCGACCACGGCATGGTCTTCTCCGGAAGCGAGACCATGACCATCGCCGCGACGACGACGGTCAAGGATCAAGACGGGACGTGCACGGGCGTCGTCACCACGGGGGGCACCTACTCCGGCACGGTGACGGACAATCTCCAGATCGACGGGGCGCTCCGGGTCCCCGCGGTGGGCAGCAAGACGAGCACCTTCACCGCGGTCTACAAGGGCGCGACCGAGACCGTCGACTTCGCCCACACGCGCGCGCTGCGCAATGGCGCGTACCACCTGCTCCTCTCGTCGCCACACCAGGTCGCGGCCAGCCAGGGAGCGACCAGCGGCGCGGTGGAGGTCACCTGGGCCCCGGTGTACAGCGCGGACAAGTACCAGGTGCTCCGGTCGCCGACCGCTGGAGGCGATTTCTCTTTGCTGGGCGAGACCCCTGGGTCGTGGATCTCGGCCGACGGCACCGTCTACCGCTTCACCGACGCGACAGCGGCCTCGGGCACCCACTACTTCTACGAGGTGGTCGCCGCCAACACGACCGTCTGCAACGACCTGAACGCGAACAAGAAGCACGACACGAGCAATCCGGACGAGACGGTGTTGAGCGACCCGAGCCCCGCGGTCGAGGGCTGGGCCCAGTAGTCGCCCCCGCCGCCGTCGCAGGCCACCCGCCACGCGCTGCTCCCCCCCCCGATTCCCCGGAGATCCGGGCCGTTTGGAAGTGACCATGGGCTCACGATTCGCACTGCCGATTATCGCAACGGCAATCTCGTCCCTCGCGGGCGCCGCCCCCCTGCATACCTCGGGCGCCTTTCTCGAGGACGCAGGAGGAGGAGTCGTCCTTCTGCGCGGGGTGAATGTGGCAGGCAATTCGAAGGTTCCGCCCTTTGAGCCGATCACCAGCGGAGCTTTCCTGGACCCGCTTCCCGGGTGGGGGTTCAACGCCATCCGCCTTCTCTTCACCTGGGAGGCATTCGAGCCGGAGCGCGGCGTCTACCAAGAGAGCTACCTCGCCTATTACGAGCAAGCAGTCCGATGGGCGGAGGAGCGAAATCTCTCGGTCATCGTGGACTTTCATCAGGACGCCTATTCGCGGTTCTCGATTGGCGGCTGCGGCGAGGGCTTCCCGCCCTGGGCAGTCACGCCGATGGTTTCGCTCGCTTTGCCCAACAACGGGGCGGCCTGCAGCTCCTGGGGGACGAGCATGATCTTCGACCTCTCTCACCATCAGACCTGGGCGCAGTTTCACGACGACAGCGACGGAGCCCAGACCGCTTATTTGGCAATGGTGGGAACGGTGGCGGCCCGCCTGGCCAGCCGCCCGAACGTCATTGGATACGAGCTCATGAACGAGCCGTGGGGAACCGATGCGGAGCTACACGCTCTGTTCGAGAAAGTGGCCCAGCGGATTCGGGCCCAACATCCCGACGCCGTCCTCTTCGTCCCGCCCCACGCGCTCGTCTCGTCCGGAATGCCGGACAACAACATCGCCCGGCCCACGTTCGAGAACTTCGTCTACGCGCCGCACTATTATGATCCGTTCGTCGTCATGTTGAACGCTTGGCTTGGCTCCGATCCGGCCAGCCCCCTGGACAGAATGCGCGCCAAGGCCGCCAGCTGGGCTTCCCCCATGGTGCTGACCGAGTTCGGAGCGCAGCCCGATGGGTGGAATATCCCCGGCTACATGGAGGCGCAAGCCGCGTGGCTCGATAACCGCTGGGTTTCCAGCGTCCAATGGAACTACACGCCCGGCTGGCGCGACGACACCAAAGACGGCTGGAACGCCGAGAACCTGTCCATCGTCGACGGCGCCGGTCATCGACGCGCCAACTTCGTCCCTCGCCCCTACCCGCAGAGGACCGCCGGGATTCCCATTTCGTTCACCCGCGATGGCGCCGGGTTCTCTTTCAGCTGGGAAAACTCCCCAGCCGCTGGAGAAACCGTCGTCTACCTTCCCGAGCATTACGCCGACGGCCTGCGGGTCCATGCCACCTGGCCCACTGGCGTCGCAGGCCGCTGCACGTTGTCGGCGCAGTCGCTTCGGTGCACCGCAAACGGACGGGGGGTCGTGAGCCTGGCCCTCCGATAGTCGCGGTCCGGTGAGCACGACGGCCGGAACGACGCGGTGACCTCGGACCGGCCGCCCCCCGCTCCAGCTCCTTCGCGCCTGTTTTAGCCCGGGCCTTTCAGCGCGATCGCTCGAGGTACGACTGAAGCGAGGCAGTGGTCGCCGCGTTGAAGCCCGCGACCTTCGCCTTGCCGGCGCGGCTCGCAGCGAGCTGCGCGCGCACCTTCTTGGCCAGGATCTTGCCGAGCTCCACGCCCCACTGGTCGAAGGAGTTGAGGCCCCAGACGAAGCCCTGCACGGCGGTGCGGTGCTCATAGAGCGCCAGGAGCTGGCCGCAGGTGAACGGCGTCAGGGCATCGAAGAGCAATGAATTCGAGGGCCGGTTGCCGGGGAAGACCTTGTGCGGCACCAGCGCCTCCGGCACCCCTTCCTTGCGGCACTCGTCCTCCGTCTTCCCGAGGGCGAGCGCGTCCGGCTGGGCGAAGAAGTTGGCCATCAGCTCGTCGTGGTTGTCGACCGCCTCGCCGCGCACGCGCACCGGGGCTTGCGAGCGGCAGAAGCCGATGAAGTCGGACGCCATCACCCGGCCCTGGTGCAGCAGCTGGTAGAACGAGTGCTGGCCGTTCGTGCCGGGCTCGCCGAAGACGATGCCGCCGGTGGGGAAGGGCGCGACGGCCCCGTCCATCAGCACCCGCTTGCCGTTCGACTCCATCTCCACCTGCTGGATGTGCGCCGGGAAACGGAGCAGTGCCTGGCAATAGGGCAGGAGCGCCAGCGCCGGCAGGTCGAGGAAGCTCACGTTCCAGACGCTGAGCAGGCCGAGCAGGACCGGCAGGTTCTCCTCGAGGGGCGCGGTGAGGAAGTGGCCGTCGAGGTCGCGCGCGCCGGCCAGGAACTCCTCTACCGCGGCAAAGCCATAGTGGAGCGCGAGCGGCAAGGCGCCCACCGCGGAGCAGACGCTGTAGCGGCCGCCGACCCAGTCCCAGAACGCGAAGGCGTTGTCGGGGTCGATGCCGAAGGACTCCACGGCCGGCAAGTTTGTGGAGACCGCCACCATGTGCTTTCGCACCGCGTCCTTCCCGAGCTTCTTGACGATCCACTGGCGAACGGTCTTCGCGTTGAGGAGCGTCTCGGCGGTGGTGAAGGTCTTGGAGACGATGACGACGAGGGTGGTCTCGGGGTCCAGCCCCTCGAGCGCGCGGGCGACGTCGATGGGGTCGACGTTCGCCAAAAAGCGCAGGGTTCGGCCGCGGGCAGACCGCGCACAGGCGGGGTCGGTGCGCAGCGCCTCGGCCACGAACTCCGGGCCCAGATAGCTGCCGCCGATGCCGATGGACACGACGCTCGTGAGCTTCTTGCCGGTGGCCCCCAGGCGCTTGCCCTTGCGGACCTCGTCGCTGAAGCGGCGGATCTGCCGGAGGACGGCGTGGACCTCGGGGACCACGTCCACCCCGTCGACGGCGATGGCGTCGTCCTCGGCGGCCCGGAGCGCCAGGTGCAGCACGCTGCGGTTCTCGGTGGCGTTGATGCGCGCGCCGCTCGCCATGGCGCGCACCTTGTCCTCGAGCTTGGCTGCCCGGGCGAGGGCGAGCAGCAGGTCCAGGGTCTCGCGCGTGGCGATCTGCCGGCTGTAGTCGAGCGCGAGCGGCCCGTGCTCGGCGCGCATCGCTTTGCAACGGCGAGCGTCGGCGAGGAGGTCGCGCAGGTGCAGCCCGCGGGCGGCTTCGGCGTGGCGGGCCAGGGCCTTCCATTCGCGCGTGTCGGCGATGGTCATGGTGTGCTCTTGGGTGGGCGGCTTCGGCTAGGTTGGACGGCGAGCGTCGAGGCGACCCAAGACTATAGGGTTCGTTCGCGCGGCGCGCCATGGCGCCGGCGCTCGCCTTTCGCGGGCCGTTGGCTGGAGCATCGCGAATCGCGCTCGGCATCGCTCCCGAGAACGCAACTCAGCGCGGGGTGGGCCAGAGCGACTCGAGCTCAGAACGCGCTGCCGCTCGCGCGGGCGCCCGGGCTCGACTTCAGCGACGAGATCGCCGTGTGCAGCACCATGGCGGCGCCCGCGGTCGCGTCCGGGCTGCGGTTCATGGACACGCCGTCGGTGCCGGAGAGGCTGGCGCCGTAGGTGAACGCGTCCACCGTGTTCCCGGAGGCGTCGCGGATGGAGACCGTCTCGCTCGAGTTGGCGAGGTGCAGGGTGCCGGTGGAGGAGGCGATGGCGTTCGGCGTGCCCGCCGGAATGCCGGACGCCGCGCCGAAGACCACGACGGCCTTGCCGGCGGCGAGGGCAGTGCCGGAGGCGAAGGTGTGCCGCGCGGCGGTGGAGTCCCAGAGCTTCCAGCCGGAGAGGTCGACGCTCGCCCCGCCGACGTTGACCAGCTCCACGAACTCGCCCGCCGTGTCGGAGCCCGGCTCGTTCGCGAGGATCTCGTTCAAAATCACCTTGGCCGCCGATGCCGAGGTGATGGTGAAGACTGCGTCGCTCGTATCGGACGGCGAGCCGGAGGCCGCGTCGGAGGCGCGGACGAGCGCCTGGGCCGTCGCCTGCGAGGGGACCGTCCACGAATAGCTGCCCGCCGACGCCGGCGTGCTCGCCACGAGGTCGGCCCACGTCGTTCCGCCGTCCTGGGAGAGCTGGAGCCGCACGTTCGCCACGCCCGACGACGTCCAGGTGATGGCGTGCGAGCTGCCGGCCGAAAAGCTCTCGCCGCCGTTCGGCGAGGTCACCTTCAGCGAGGCGGCGCCCGTCCCGAAGCCGAAGTCGTAGCGGACCAGCGTCGGGTAATGGTCCGAGGTGTTGGTGCAGTACCCCGACACCTTCGCGTCCACGCGGTAGGACTCCACCGAGCCCGCGACCAGGTCGGCCGCCAGCTCATTGGTGACGAGCTGATGGTCGATGGCGTCGGAGTAGTCGCACGTCGTGCCGATGTTCTTCTGGCTCAGCGTCCAGGTGGGGAAGTCGTAGTGGCTGGAGTCGGCGACGAAGTTCTCGTAGGGGCTCGCGTACCCGGCCAGGATGGACGTGTCGATGTCGTCGTTCCAGTCGCCCAGGGCGATGACCTTTTGCGTGGGGTAGGTCGCGTCGAGGTAGGCCTTGAGCGCGTTCGAGGCGTTGACGCGGCGCTGCCAGCTGGCGGCGTCGGCCATGGCCTTGGCGTGCAGCACGATGAAGATTCGCTCCTCGCTGGCGCCGTTGTTCGTCAGCTTGAGGTGCACCTCCATGGGCGGCCGGCCGGCGAAGTCGGTGTCGTTGGAGGTCAGGATGAGCTTCGCCGAGACGAGCGAGCCCAGCGACTTCTTCCAGACGAGCGCGACCTTCTGCTCGGAGGTCGCGTAGTACGAGGAGCCGCTCGTCACCCGCGCGTCGTTCGCGAGGATGCCGTCGTAGCCCGAGAGCCCGGCGAGCAGGTTCGCGAACGCGGTCGACGAGACCACCTCCTCCAGCGCCCAGACGTCGAAGTCCGTGCCGGCTATGACGTCCCGGACGTTGGACTGCTGGAGCGCGTCGTTGGTCGGCGCTTCGCTCGTGTCGCCGAACCACTCGAGGTTCCAGTTCGCGATGTCGAGGGTGGTCGCGGTGCCGCGAGGCGCGAGGGTGATGGCGGACGCGGCCTGTCCTGCCTGGAGCGCGTCGTCGGCCCCGCCGCAGGCGAAGAGGAGAGGCAAGAGGGCGAGAGGCGCCGCCAGCCGCTTCGAGCTGCGAGTCACGTGGACCTCCCGGAAGAGGATGGAGCGACGCTGCTACAGTACCCGCGCCGCGGAGCGCGGGGCCGACGAATCGGTGAAGTGTTCGCGCCGGCGCGGTAACGGCCGCGCTCGATTGGCCACTGGCCAACGCCACGGCGCTCGACCTGCCGAGGACCGGCGGCGCCGGGCCCGCGGGCAAGGCGCGGGGGCCATCGGCGGAGCTCGCCGTCCTCCTCGCGGCCGCGGTGGGCGTCGCGCTCGCCGTCGGTGGGTGGCTGCTGCTGCGCTGACGCGCGCTACCCCAGGAGCGACGCCTCGGCCGCGTCGAGCAGCGCCTGGGCGCCGCCGGTCACCTCGGGGAATCCGGCCCAGCCGCCCTGGAAGGCCACCGTGAAGCGGCCCTCCTCGGGGCCGAACTCCTGCCCGGCGAGCGTCGAGAGCAGCCGGCCGAGCAGCCGCCGCCCGTCGCCGCTGCTCGCCTCCTGGAGGAGCACCGCGAAGCGCCCTTCGTCGAGCCGGGCGAGCACGTCGCTGGAGCGGAACGAGGCGCGCAGCTGAGCCGTGAGCCCGCTCGCCACCTCGAGCAGCGCGAATCGGCCCCGGGCCGCGGTGAGCGCCGCCGCGTCGAAGGCGACCAGCAGGACCCCCAGCGAGCGACCCGAGCGGCGCGCCAGCGCGATGCAGCGGTCGAGCTCCTCCAGGAACACGGGCCTGCGGGTGGCGCCGGTGAGGGCGTCGCGCATCAGGTCGCGCTGGTGGCGCAGCCGGCGCCGGGCGTGCGTCGCGAGGCGCCGCGCGATGGCCTCCGCCGGCATGGCCGGGCCGAACCAGTCCTCGGCGCCCGCTTCAATCATCCGGTCCGCCTGCGAGAGGGTCCCCGCGAAGGCGATGATCGGCATCGACAGCACGGCCGGCTCGGTCCGCAGCGCCTTCACCAGCTCCGGCCCCTCCAGCTCGCCCGCGGCTCCGACGATGAGCAAAGCCGGCTTCTGCGCGTCGAGACTCTCGAAGGCGCGGTCGATGTCAGGGCAAGGCTGCAGCGCGATCCCTCGGACGGCCAGCGGCTGGGCCAGGGCCTCCAACGCCTTGGGCGGGCAGGCGATGGCGAGCGCGGTGAAGGCCTGGGTCTCCGGGGCGAACTCGGCGGCGATGCGCATGAGGCTCGCCCCGTCCGCCAGGCGCGGGGCGAGGCCCGTCGCGCCCGCGGCGATGGCCGCCCGCCGCGACGCCACCGACGAGTCCCGGGTCACGAAGAGCAGCGGGCCGATGCCGGCCGCCAACAGCCGCGCCGCGGCCGCCGGGGCGTCGATCTCCGGTCGGTCGGCGGCGACGAACACCGCGTCGGGCCGGTCGGCCAGAGCGAGGGCCAGCGCCGCGCCGGCGCCGTCCGGAGCAGGGTCGCGGTCGATCGAGGCGAGCGCGTCGGCGACGTCGTGGAAGACCTTGACCGGGGCGTTGCTGAGCGGGCTTTCGCACGCGGCGGCGAGCTCGGTTGCGGGGGCGTCCAGGAGCCACAGCCGCGCGAGGCGGCTCGCGCCCTCGGTGGCCATCACCCGGTCGCCCGCGGACTTGGCGATCACCACTGCGAGGCCCTGGATGAGCCCCGCGAGCTTGGAGCGCTCGGCCAGGGTGAGCGGCGCGGCGCCGCGGTCGCGCAGCAGGTCTTCGATCTGTCGGGAGACCCGGGTGATCTCCGGGAGGCCGAAGCTCGCGCCCGAGCCGCGCAGCCGGTGCGACTCGATGAGCAGGACCTCGCGGGCCTCCGACTCGGCCGGCCCTCCCAGGGCCAAGAGCGAGGTCTGCATCGCCGCGATCCGCTCGCGGCAGGTGCCCAGGTACTCGGGGAGCAGGCCGTCGATCTCTTCGGTGAGCTGCTCCTCGAGAGGCTCGACCTGGATTTCGATCTGGTCGGCGGGGTCGGGCGCGTTCAGGCCCAGGACTCGCCGGACGATGGGCAGCAGATCCTCTTCCGTCACCGGCTTGTGGACGACCGCGTTGACCCCGCACTCCTTGGTCAGCCGGCTGTAGCTGCGCAGGTCGCGAAAGAAGGCGGACACGAAGATGATGGGCAGCGCCGCCGCGTCGTGCGTCTGGCGCAGGCGGCGCGCCAGCTCGTCGCCGCGGATCCCCGGGAGGAGGCCGTCGAGGATGATGGCGCGGGGCACCTGCGCCGCGATGCGCTTGAGCGCTTCCTCCCCCGTGCAAAGCGTCTCGCAGCTCAGCCCGAGGCGGGAGAGCCAGGTGGAGACCAGCTGCGCGAAGCCCGCGTCGTCGTCCACCACGAGGATGCGGTTGTTCGGGCCCGGGGTCGCCACAGAAATCTGTGTACCACATCGCTTCAAGCGGCGGCAGGATGGGGGCCGGCGCGCTCGCGCATCCCCCGGCGTGGTCGCTCCGGCGGCCGTGGCTCACGGGCTCGGGTCCGTCGTCCGGCGACTTTTGCCAACGCCATTCCGGCTCTCTAGGTTTGTCCCAGGCGTCGGACCCGGCGTGGAGCGGGGGCCTTTGGGGGAGAAGACTCGGGTGGGCGGCTCGTCGGCTGGGAGCGGGGTGCCGGCGCTGGTGCTCCGGGGGCTCGGTGCCGTCGCCCTTGCGGCGGTCGCCTGGCTCGCGCGGGAAGTGCTGCTCCTGGCCTTCTTCGCGCTCCTCATCGGCATCGTCTTCTCGTTTCCGGTGCGGCTGTTGGCGCGCGCCGTCCCGCGGGGGGTCGCGGTCATCCTGGTCCTCTTGGCGTGCGGCGGGGCTGCGGCGGGCCTGGGGGTGATCGCCGCGCCTTCGCTTTCCCGGCAGCTGAACCAGGTCAGCCAGACGGCCCCCAAGACCTGGGCCAAGGTTCGCGGCGTCATCGAGCAAGCCCGCGCAGGAGCCGAGGTCCAGGGCGGCCAGGGCAGCCAGGGCAGCGCGCCGGTACCAGGGGCCGCCGCGAAGGTCGCGCAGGAGGCCGCGCCGGCGCTCGTCACGGCGCTGGGCGGGCTGACCAAGAGCGTGCTGGTCGTGGTCCTCGCGGCGTTTCTCGCCTACGAGCCCGACGTCTATCGGCGCGGGATCCGCCGGCTCGTGCCCCAGGACCGCGAGGCCGCCTTCGACGAGCTCTGGGAGAGGCTCTCGCGCGAGCTGCGAAAGTGGGTCGGCGGGATCCTCCTCTCGATGCTCATCATGGGGACGCTCGCCGGGCTGGGGCTCAGGATCGCCGGAATCGAGAACTGGCTCGTCCTGGGCGTCCTCACGTTCCTGGGCACCTTCGTGCCGTACCTGGGCGCGGTGGCGAGCGCCATCCCCGGGCTGCTCGTGGCCCTCGCCCAGTCGCCGCGCCACTTCGCGTACGCGCTCATCGTCTACCTGGGCGTCCACTTGGTGGAGGGCTACATCGTCCAGCCGCTCATCATGCGGCGGGCGGTCGAGATCAAGCCCGCGCTCCTCTTGCTGGGGCAATCGACCTTCGGCGTGGTCTTCGGCCTGGCGGGCATCCTCATTGCCACGCCGGCCATCGCCTGCGCGCGCGTGGCGGTGGACTATCTCTGGGTCCAGCGGCGGCTGGGCAAGGCAGGGCCGGCAGGAGCTTAGGCGCGGCAGGCATCTTCATTCAGGACGCGGACGCCGCGCCGTCTCCAGTAGACCTTGTGATGCGCAGGTGAGCCCGCCGACAGGTGCATGACTTCGACGAAATCTGTTCGCCCCCTGGAGCGTCGCGCGGGTACTCGAAAATGAGCGTGTTCCCGTCGGTGAAGTAGCCCGGCCCGGATGGCTTTCCCCTCGGCCGTGTCTACCGTTGAGGGCCGATGCGCCAGAGGAGAGTGGTGCGCCGCCGTCCTATCTCGCTCGTCGTTCTGGTCGCCTTGGCGGCCCTGATCGGGGCCCAGCTGCTGGCGACGCCTGTGGCGCGGTGGTACGCGCGCCGCGAGTTCGGCGACCTGCGTGGATATTCCGGCCGAGTCGCAGACGTGCGGGCGTCGCTCCTGCCTCCTTCGCTCCATGCCGAGCGGCTGGTTATCGTTCAGGAGCCGGGCGGCCACTGGAGCGCACCGCTCCTCTACGTCGAGCGCGCCGACGTGGCGGTGGAGTGGAAGGAGCTCTTGCACGGCCGCTTGGTCGCGGTGGCGAGCCTGGACCGGCCCAAAGTGAACGCCGTCGAGGACGAGCGCACCCGGTCGAGCGGCCCCTCGCAGGCGCCGGACGTCGGGTCCGAGCTCGCTCGGATGGCGCCGTTGCGCGTGGACGTCCTTCGAGTCCACGACGGCGCCCTGGATTTCGTGACCCGCCCGAGCGAGGTCGAGGTCTGGGTTCATGCGGTGCAGATGTCCGTCGAGAACCTCGCCACGCGCCCGCGCCTCTCGCGCGGAGAGCCGGCGCGGATGCAGCTCACCGGCGAGGTGCAGCACTCCGGGGCGCTGGCCGTTACGGCCCAGGTCTACCCCTGGGAGCAGAGGCTCACGTTCGCCGGGCGGGCCGAGCTCCGCCACTTCAGCGCCGCGGACATCCAGTCGCTGGGTGGAAGAACCGCCGACGTGAAGCCGTCGAGCGGCTCCATCGACGTCTTGGCCGAGTTCCGGTGCCAGGACGGCGCCTTGTCGGGCGGGGTGAAGCCCGTCACCCATCACCTGACGTTCGAGCCGGCCAACACGGACCTCTGGAGCCGCATCAAGAGCTCGCTCGCTGACGTGACCATGGATGTGCTCGGGCGAAAGGGCTCCTCCTCCGAGGGCGGGGAAGTCGCGACGGTCATCCCCATCCGAGGCCGCATCACCGACCCGAAGGCGCAGGCGTGGCCGACGCTCTTGGGCATCGTCCGAAATGCCTTCGTCGAGGGCATCGGCGAAGGTTTCCAAGGCGTGCCGCCCGAGACGGCGCCGCGGCCGCAGAGCCCCGCAGAGCAGGCCCTCCAGGCCATGAAGAAGCAGAGCGGGCCGCCGAAGGCGCAGCCGCAGGGCCGGGCGCCGGCGGGCGGGTGACGGGCGTCGCCTGTCAGCGCGGCGACCCGTTGACGCCGAAGACGCAGCCGTTGGCGTCGGGCGAGGTGACCGACAGCGAGAGCCGGGCGGACTTGCCCGCCCACGCCGAGGTGTCCAGGTCCTTCTCGACCAAGCCGCGCTCGGCGATGTCCTCTTCCAAGACCAGCTGGCCGTCGACCGACACCTTGAAGTGCATCTCTGCGGCGGGTGGCGTGCCGTCGGACCTGCTCCGCGGCGTGGAGCCGCTGCGGAAAGTTAGCAGTGGTGACCGCATTCCCTCCTTCAACCAATGCGATAGGCACCTGCTTCTGGACGGCGATCCCCGCCTTTTCGAACTCGCGCAGGAACTTCAGCTCGAGCGGCGAGCCCACCCCCTCTTCATAGGCTTCGAGCCGATTGCACGAGCGGCTGCATTTGAAGCTGGAGCTGCTGTACCTGGAACTGCACGCGGTCGAAGACGTCGCGGATGCGGTCGCACTGCTGCTTCAGGGTTGCGATTATCTTCGCGCGGCTGTCGAGGCCGGCGGGGCCCAGGATGTTCTTCTGGTCCCATGCCGCGAGCGCCAGCTCGGTCGCGCTTTCGAACTGGTCCTCGAATGCCCGGACGAGCGCGTCGATGGCCTCCTGGTTCTTCTCGCCTTTGAAGGAGATGTACTCGAGCATGCGGCCGGCGAGCCCCGGCTCAGCGTCGCCGAGAGCGATCGCGTTGAGCGTCTCTGTTGCCAAGTCCGATTGCGGGTGCTGCCACCTCGCCCGCGATCATCTCCTGCGGCTTCTCATAGAAATATTGGTCGTGGGGCGTATTCCGTGCGTAGCCCACGACGATGCCGACCCGGCTCCGGCGCCCGGCTCGCTGCGCGTAGTTGTCGGGGCGCGGCGGTACGTTCCGCATGAGCACCGCGTCGAGGCCACCCACATCAATGCCCATCTCGAGCATCGAGCAGGCCGCCGCCGACGAGCATCTTGAGCGTTTCCAGCAGAAGTGCCTCGCTCGCCGCAGCGCCGCCCATGCGCTGCAACAGGCCGACGAACACGCGCTGGATGCGCGGGACCATTCCGCCGCTACCTGCTCGCCAAGCATTGAGCCGCGAGGTGCCGTCCGGGAGCAGGTTTTCGTCCATCCTGGCGATCGGCTCGCCGTGCTCTCCCTTCCTCGGATTCCAGGGATAGCCGACCGGTCTCTTGAGGGTGCGCTCCCAGTCCGCTCCCGAAACGACTCCGGACATTCGGGACTCTGCGGGTGGTATCGGAGCATCGGGTGACCTAAGGCGCGCCGCAGCCTCATTTCGTCGAGCAGACAGCGGCAGAGGCACGCAAGCTGCCCGACACCGAGGCCGAGCTGCCGCTGCAAATGGCCTTGGCCCTCGACGATTCCCTCGATGCGCCCGGGTTCTCCGTACCGGATGCCCACCAAGCCGAGGTTGAAAAGCGTGGCGCGATAATTGGCGCTCACCGCAAGGTCGTCCAGCAGCGGTGCCAGCTCCCACGCGACCCGCTTTCTTGCGTACCGCGTCGCTGAGGTATCGCTCCTCGCGGACTCTCTCACTCGCGATGTGCGGCTCCACCTTCACGTAGGTGTGGCCCGAGGCCTCCAAGTACTCCCGGATGCGCGCCTCCTGGTCGTTGGCGAGGGCGTTCATCAACGAGAATGGCCGTGTCAGCCCCGGGTGCTTGAAGCGGATGGCGTCTTCGATGGCGTTCTGGATCGCCGGCAGCAGGAAGCACTCGGTCTTCCCGGAGCCGGTGCCGGTGGTGACCACCAACGGAGTAGCTTCCTTGGACAGCAGGTGCTCGATCGCGTCGCTCTGATGGAGGAAGGCGGTCTTCGAGCCGCTGCGCGCCTCCATGACCTTGGCCAGCTTGCCGTCGAGCCCGAGCTGCGCCCAGGGCTTGCCCTCCTTGAACGGCCTGTGGGCCTGGAAGAAGGGCTCTTGGGCGAGGAAGCCGGGGCGGTCAAGAGCCTGCGACAGGGCCTGCCGCAACGTGGCGTCGCTCGCCCGGAACTCGGTGAGCAGGTAGCTGCGGTACTCCGCGAGGATTTGGTCGACGACTGCGATGGGGTGGATTGGCAAGGTCCCTCCAGTGCGGCGGCTGCCCCTCTTCGGGCGAAGGTCGCGTCTCTCGTTTGTGCCCCGAAAACTCGAATGGCCGGCGCCCAGGGCAGATAAGTTATCGAACTAAATCCACCGGTTGGCGAGCTATGTGCCCTCGGCTTTGTGCCCTTCGAGCTCCGTTTTGTGCCCATCGCCTGCCGTTGCTGCGGGTTCGCCGGGTTAGAGTCGGCCTGGGCACGGCGATAGGGTCGGCATCGTGGGCATCGGCTCCCTCGACTACGCCACCAAGCGCAGCACGCCCTCGCGGAAAGCCTTGAAGCTGGGCGATCGGTTCGCTTCCATGTTCATATGTTCTGAAATCTGCCTCGCCCAGACGCTCTTCTGAAGACCGATCGCAGGCCAGCCCTGCTGCTTGAGCGCCCTCGAGCCGCCAGGATGCACCGAGTCGGCCAGCACCTCCCAGGTTCCGCACACGCTGTCCTGAACATACCCATTCAACACCGAGGTCTTGGCCTTCGGATAGGCCGCCAGCAAAGCCTCGGAGTCGCCGAGATACCAGGCCTCAATCTCCTCGACAGCGATTCGAAAGAGGGTCTCGGGTGCCGGGTCGCAGCGCTTGAGCACCTTGAGCAGCTCGGCCTTGAAAGCTGCGCAGTCCTTTCGGTCGGAATCGACTACCACCAACACGCGTTCGCCGCTTCGTAGACTCTTTCCGTAGCCCTGAAGCAGCTTCGGCAGCCGGTCGAGGAGTAGCCGCTTGCGCGGATCGGACCTCTTGCCGAGCTCGGGCGGAAGCTTCCCTATCCCCTTGTACGAATGCGTGCGCCACGAGTGCAGCTGTCCGTTGGCCCCCAGCAGCTTCTCCAGCAGGAGGTTCACAGCGATGGTTCCGGACTGATCCTCAACGAGGACTTCGAGGTGCATGACCAGTTTACCTTGGATCGAGGTAATCGCTGAACCAGAGACCTCCAAGCGGCATCCCTTCATCGACAAGCCTCTGGACGACAACGTCGGCGCTGGTGCGCCTGGCCTTCGAAAAGCCGTCGGTTCCCTTTTCGAGAATCCACGTCTCTTTGGGCAAGAGCGCATCCACAAAGTGAGGCTGGTGGGTCGTCACGAAGATTTGCGGCGCTGCCTTCTTTGCCTTCGCGTGCTTGCGAAACTCCTGCGCTAGCGTCTCAAGCAGTTTATGGTATAATCCGTTTTCAGGCTCTTCAATGCAGATAAAGGGTGGCGGGTGCGGGTCTTCGAGCAGAAGCATGTATGTGAAGAGCTTGAGCGTCCCATCGGACATTTGCTGTTGATAAAATGGCCTAGAGAATCCCTCGCTGTAGAAGCGCAAAAGCAAACGCCCGTCCTCGGAGCGGTGCGTGTCGATCCTTTGAATGCCCGGGATTCGTTTAGCGATCTTCTCGAGGACAGTTTCGAAGCGCTCTTTGTGTTCGCGTTCCATGAACTGAACAACGTTGGCAAGGTTGTCCCCTGATGCGTTCAGGTGCTTCTGCGGGCCCGCCATCGGCAGCTTCCGGGCGGCGTTAGGTTCGAAGTAGGAAAGATACCAGCCCTCGATGAAGCTTCGAAACCGGGAGATCCGTGGGTGTTCTCGCAGAGCGCCAAGGGTGACGATGCCGAGTTTCCGAGAATCGGTCAGATGCACGGGAATGCGCGACCTATTCTCGCCCTCCACGGCCTTTTCGCCTTCCCACGCCTCGCCTTCTCCTTTCTCAAGTCTTAGGAACGGGAACAGCGGGCCGCGCGTCGCTTTGTCTCTTGCCTGGAGAAGAACCTCGCGCTGGACAAACGGGCGGCCGCGCTCGTCCGCGGCAATGCTGAGCTGATAAACGATAGGCCGAGCGTCGGTCGACTCGCGATAGAATATTTCGAAGCTGATGGGACCGGCACTGCCGGCGGACACAACGCGTTCAAAACCGCCTCTCTGTCCGCCGTCGAAAGCCTCTTCTACGCCGCTGCGCAAGCAGTCCGACACAAAACCGAACGCATCGAACAGCGTGCTCTTGCCCGACCCGTTCTTTCCAATGACAGCGACGAGTGGCCCCAGGGGCTCAATGCTCCGGTCGAAGGAGGCGCGGCCGAGGGTCACGTCCTTGAGCGCCCGGTAGTTCGAAACGTGGAAGCCCTCGATGGTTGCCATGGTCGCGCTCCATTTCGAGTGCAGCTGTCTGCGTTGTTCAGAATTGACGCCGCCGTGAGCGGCTGGACTCTATCACGTCCGACATTCCTGGGAGCAGGCCTTGGCCGCGCGCTGGCTTCTGGTCGGGGAGCGCCAGGTCGATCACTGGCTTCGGCAGCTCCTGGTTGAGCGGGATGTCCCAGTACGGGTCCTGCTTCTTGAGGAAGGCCTTGAGCCCGAGCTTCTTCAGCTCGTCGAAGGCGGCGAGGCAGAGCTTCGGTGCCTCGGGGAAGCTCTTTTGCGAGAAGCTGCCGAGAATGTGCTCGTAGTGCTCGCGGTCGAAACCGTAGGCTTCCGCGACCACCGCGTCGATCGCGGCGCGCACGGCCCAGCGGAGGTTCTCCTCGGCGAGGACGGGCCACTGCTTCTTGTGCGCGCCCTCACGCGATTCGTCGCCCATTTGCTCCGACCAAAGAGGAGCGAAGCCCTCGTGGTTACAGGAAAGGCGAAGCGCGGAATGGGCGAGGAAGCGGGCACGGGCACGGTCGCCTTCGAACACGCCGGACGGGACGGGGCAGCCGTCGAGGATGAAGAGGTTTACATGCGAGGCGCTCTTTTGGCGCAATGCCCAGTCAAGTCAAATGGGTGCGAGGGATCTTCGAAACCCGACGCAGAGGCGCTCCGGCGACTGCGCCATCCCGCCGAGAGCCGCTTTCAGCGCGGCGACCCGTTGACCCCGAAGACGCAGCCGTTGGCGTCGGGCGAGGTGACCGACAGCGAGAGCCGGGCGGACTTGCCCGCCCACGCCGAGGTGTCCAAATCCTTCTCGACGAGCCCGCGCTGGCCGACGTCCTCTTCCAAGACCGGCTGGCCGTCGACCGACACCTTGAAGTGGAGCTTGGCGCCGGGGCGGGCTCGGTCCGCCAGGCCGTACCGCAGGTGAAGCGTGCGAGTGAATGGGAGAGCCGGATACTCCAGGCGCCGCTCGCGGCCGCTCGTGTGAGGGTGGAGGAGCAGCATCTCTCGCGCTTTGCCCGAGTAGACGAGCAGGGGCTCGAGCGGCCTTCCGGTCATCAGCCAGTCGTTGCCACCGTCGAAGGAGCTGCACTCCCAGCGCTCGACCTGGTTGTTGTAGTAGTCGCAGGGGACGTCGCCCAGGAAGACCTCGGCCCTGGGCAGCTCGCGCCACAGATAGTCGCTCTCGCGGGCCAGGGCGCGTCGCCCGAGGCCGGCGAGCGTCAGGACGACCGCCGCGCCCACCCCGGCGAGCCGGCCCCAATGGACCCGCGAGGGCAGAGGCTCCGCCGAGCGCGGTCCGGCGAAGGGCGGCAGCAGCGAGGCGAGCAGCGCGGCCGAGAGCGCCGCCTGCGGCAGGTTGAACTCCAGCCGGTACCAGGTGAACGGCGCGTGGAAGGCGATGGGCACCGCGATGCACCAGCCCAGGGCCAGCGCCTCGGCCCAGCGCCGGCGGACGAAGAGCAGCGCCCAGCCCGCGAGGCCTGGGAAGAAGAGCGGGAACCGACCCAGGAACCCGTCGCCGCTGAAGAGCGCGCGCTCGAGGCCCGAGCGGAGGTAGCTCCAATGGAAGTCGCTGCTGTGGCTGTGGGTCGTCACGCGGCCGGCCTCTCGCACCAGGATCCGGTCGTAGCCGGTCGCGAGGGGCGAGCCGAACAGATAGGTGTTCAGGGCCAACAGGAGCAGCGTCGGCCCGGCGGCGGACAGGCTGAAGCGCAGCGCCCCCTTCCAGTCGCGCCGCGCGAGAAAGAGGGCGAGGAGCCCGGGCCCGTAGAGGACGTTCGTGGCCTTGGCGAAAATGGCGGCGCCGAGCAGGAGCCCGGCGACGGTCGCCTTCGCGCCCAGCGCCGCGTCGACGGCGGCGAGGATCAGCGCGGTGTAGAAGACGTCGTTGTTGAAGCCCCAGACCCGCTCGGCGATCCACGGGGTGACGACGTACGCGCACGCCGCCGCGATCGCCGCCGGCCGGCTCACCAGGCGCGCCGCGATGCGGTAGGTGAAGGCGGCGCCGACGAGCCAGGCGAGGAATTGGAAGAGGAGCGAGCCGAGCGGCCCGAAGGCCCAGATGAATGGCGCCGCCGCGATGGGCAACAGGATGGGGTGCTTGGGCCACCACTCCCCGTGCCGGCCCAGCGCGATGTTGCTCCAGGCGCCGTCCAGGTTGTAATTCCACCCCAGATCGCGGTCATACCAGGAGTGCGGGTGGAGATTCTCCTGGCGGAGCGAGTGGTTCTCCAGGAGCCCGCGGGCGACGTTCATGTAGAAGGCGCCGTCGCCGAAGAGCCACTTGTTGGGGAGCCAGCGATCGCGAATGGCGAAGAGCCCCATGACCAGCGCGAGGCCCAAGAGGGCCGCGAGGAACCAGCGGTCGGGCTCGGCGGTCGACGGTGCGGGGCGGCCTGGAGAGCGCAGGGGGGGCTCGGGGGCAGGGCGTTCTGAGAGGCCTTGCAGGCTTGTGGGCATGGGCTTCGGGGTTGCGCCTATCGGGAGACCCCAAGGTTATCGCACTGCGGAGGGGGGCGATGGCGCGGAAAAGCAGCCCGCCTTGCGCCGCCGAGCGATTCTCGCCGACCGCTGCTTGGGCGCCTGGCGAGGTCTCGGTCCAGCCGCGTGCGCAGGCGCGCACGAGCGCCGTGCGCCTCAAGCGATCCGCGCGAGCGCCCAGCGCGCGGCTTGCCGCACGGGCTCCTCGGGCGCGTCCGCCAGCGCGCGCGCCACCGGGACGAGCGCCGGCTCGCGCGCCGCTCCCAGGGCCACCAGCGCGCTCCGGCGCAGGCCGTCGTATCCGGCGCGAGCGACGGCCGTTCCTCGGGTCAGCTCCAGGTGCCGCTCCGGGGTCAACGCGGCCAGCTCGAGAAGGCCCAAGCCAGCGATGGGGCGCGGGAGAAACCGCGCGTCCGCGCAGGCGTGCCCCGGCCGATTCCAGGGGCAGACCCGCTGGCACTCGTCGCACCCGAACGCCCAGCCCGAGGCGAGCGGCCGCAGCTTTGGAGCGTACGGGCCGCGGTCCTCGATGGTCTGGTGCGCGAGGCATCGCCGCGCATCGACCACGCCTGGGGAGACGATGGCGCCGGTCGGACAGGCGAGGAGACACCGCTCGCAAGTGCCGCAGCGGCCCGGGTGCGGCGCGCTGGCGCGGTCGACGTCGCGGTCCAACAGCGCCACTGCGAGGAGCACGTGCGAGCCGTGCCCCTCGGTGACGAGCATGCCGTTCTTGCCAATCCACCCGAGGCCCGCGCGCGCGGCCCAGACTTTCTCCAGCACCGGGCCGGTGTCGACCTCTCCGTAGAAGCCCAAGCCCGGCCAGCGCTCGGCGAAGCGCCGCCGGAGCGACCGCAGCCGGTCGCGCAGCGTGGCGTGGTAGTCCCGCCCCCGGGCGTACAGCGCGATGGGCGAGGAGGCCGCGGCGCCCTCCTCGGTGACCGGGCAAACCCCCAGCGCCAGCACCGCCCGCGCGCCGGGCAGAACGGCCGAGGGATCGTGGCGCGCCCGGACCCGCTCGCCCATCCACGCCATGGAGGCGGCCATCCCCGCGCCGAGCCATCGCTCGTAAGGCGCCGGGTCGAGCGGCTCGGCCCGGGCGACCCCGGAGAGCGCGAAGCCGCAGGACTTCGCGAGCTCGCAGAGCTCGTCGGCCGAGAGCACGTCAGGCCGGCCCCGGGAAGCTCTCGGCCGCGAGGCCCAGCGCACGAATTCGGCCGGCGATGGCATGAAGGGCCGTTGGCTCGAGCGGGGTGACGTCTCGGAGCGCCGTCCGCCGGGCCGCGGTGTAGACCTGGACCCGGTCGATGCGGCACCCGTTCGCCGCCAGCTGGCGCAGGTTCTCGATGTAAGCGTCGAGCTCGGCCTCGTCCGGCCCCTCGCCGCCGACGCGGGAGAACATGGATTGGACGACGAGCGGCCTGGAGCGGCCCACCTGAAGCAGGTTGTCGAGGATGCGCTGGAAGGGGACCTGGGAGCGGTTCATGCGCTGATAGTGCGCCTCGGTGCCGGCGTCGAGCTTGGCCCAGAGCTCGCCATGGACCTCGTCCAGGAACGCGAGCGCCTCCTCGACGCGCGGGCGATTGAGCAGCGAGCCGTTGGTGATGACCACCAGGCGCGCCGGGTGGCCACGGTCGGAAAGGAGCCGCGCCGCCGACTGCAGGGCGTCGAAGAAATGCGGCGAGGCGGTCGGCTCGCCGTCACCGCTGAAGGCGACGTCGTTCAGCCGGCGCAGCGCGTCGGGCGTCTCGTTGAATGGCGGCTCTTCGAAGAGGCGCCCGCTCTGTACGTGGGAGAGCATGCGGGCGAGCTCGCCGCGCAGGCGGTCGACGTCGACGTGGCGCTGGGCGCCCGGCATGTTCCGGTCGACGCTGCAGTAGACGCAGTCGAAGGTGCATTCCTTGGCCGGCGAGAGGTTCACGCCGATGGAGAGCCCGCGCGAGCGCCGGCTGACGACCGGGTAGACATACAAATTCTCGCGCCACTGGCGGTCGTGCACGGTGAACAGGCGGGTGGTGTCAACCATAACGCGGAGGGCCTCTTGGGAAAAGCGAGCCCAAAATAGAACGTCCTCGGCTCCTTGGTGCAAGCGCTGCCACCACCGGGCGCCCGGCCGGGCGCCTCGGGGCGAGGTCGCCTTCGAGCTTTGAGCGCGTCCCAGCTTGCGGGACGACTTGGTCGCCATCGTGGGGTGCGACTTACCCGCGCCCGCTGCACAGAGAGAGAAGCTATGCGCTCTTTCCTTCGGTATCGCGCAGTCGCTGAACCAGCCTCTGCGGCGTCAGGTACTGGAAGACCAGGCGTCCCAGGGTGATGAACTCACCGCCCTTCAGAAGCTCCGATTCGTTCGCAGAGCGGTCGCCCACCAGGGTCCCATTGCGAGAGCTCGCATCCCGGATCACCATCGAGCTGCCCCTCTTCTCGAAGGTGCACTGGTGCCGGGAGATGCTGAAGTCCGGAATGATGACGTCCATCTCGACGGTGCGGCCGACCCGGACTTGGTTGGCGGCGCGCGAGTCTGGCCTGGGCCGCAGCTCGATGGGGAGGTTCTTCCACAGCAGGGTGTCCTCGCACAGGGCGGTGATGCTCACCGAGCGCGTCCGATGGGCGGCGTCATCCCCGTCGTCCCGAGGCCGGTCAATCTTGCCCGCGAGGCCAAAGCCGACCAGAACCGGATTCGTGTGAGCCTGAAGGAAGGCCTGCTCGCCCTTCGACTTCAGCTCTAAGCGAAGGTCCTTCATTGAGCGCATGATGAGCCTCGTAGCCTACAGAGTATCCTAACTCGGTCGAGCCGGAATGAACCAGTTGCCGGGACTCCAGGTTCCAGGTCAATGACGTCGTTCGACCGGGAATTCCGGCCGCCGTGGCCAGCCTCATCCTGTCTGTGCGGCTCATCGCCGCCGACATTCTGGCGCTCGTCCATCGGGAGAGCATGAGGGTCATGGATGTCGTCTGGCTCCGTCTCTCGGGGTCAGCTCTTCGCGAATGCCAATTGGACCGTGGCAATGCAGAGGTAGAGGGTGGTCGCCAGGAACGCACCCAGCGGCCAGCTCACCCAGCTCTTGAGCATGCCGACGAGGGCGACGGCGCCCACGGACGCGCCAACGGCGAACCAATGGAGCATGCCGGTCCGATCCAAAGCGACCGGAGAGGGTCGACGGACGGGCTCGGCCAGGAGCTGGCCCGCAAACGAAAGTAAGGTGAACGCCAACAGGGCGCCCGCGAGGAACAGGAAGACTTCACCGACCCCTGGCGAGCCTCTGAAGTGCATGAGCAGCGCGCCCGAGCTCCAGATGGTGAGTGTGTATCCGTAGGGAGTAGCGCTCGATCCGAGCAAAGACTCGAACGCACTGCGGAGGTCGGACTTGTCCGGGCGTCTCATGGGCTGGGCCGCACGAGCAGGCATCAGGTGGGCGTCTCGGCGCGCCGCGGATCCCGAATGAGATTCGGGCCGAGCCCCGTCACTCCGCGAAGCTGGCGCACGCTTTCGCGCTGGCCCGAGCGGTAGGCGTTCACGATGTCCTTGATGGCCAAGGCCCCGACGAGATGTTGGCCGAGCCGGCCGAGCCCGCTCACCACCGGCGCCCACGAGGCCTCCGCGGTGGTCATCGCTTCCAGCGCTTCGTCGAGCGTCGCGGATGGCTCGAACACCAGCGGTCGGGCGTTCATCGCCGCCTGCACGAGAACCTCGCCGTGTCGATCGGGCTCGACGCGAGCGATCTCGGCTGTGGACAGGACGCCGAGCAGGCGCCCTTCGGAGTCGACGACAGGGGCGCCCGGAAGCCCGGCCTTTTCCACGCGGGCCGCAGCTTCGCGGATCAAGGTAGAAGGCGCGAGACGAAGTGCCGGGAGCACCATCGCGTCGACGACCTTGAGGTTGTTCCAGCGCTGACCATCGGCTGCCATTTTTCGCAACCTCGGGGTTTACGAGCAAAAGCTCGGCCGCCGAAGTGAAGGCCGAGCTGAGGTACGTCTTAACCCCTCGCCGCCCTCAGGATAATGAGTGGACGGGCTGGTGACAGGCGCAGGCCGGCACGAGCAGCCGCCTTCATGCCTGTCGTTCGTTCTCTCAAGCGCCAGCCGCCGATCGGTCCGCCTCAGGGCGCCCAGGCGCCGAAGCGCTCGAGCGAGACGCGCCCCTGGCCGTCGAATTCCACGCCCTCGGCCTCGAGGAGCTTCTGCTGCATCGCCGCGCCGACCGGGTCTCGCAGGGAGATGCCGGCGTGGAGGCGCCCTCGCTTGCCCAGGACGCGCTGCCACGGGACTCCCTGGGACCCGCCGCGCAGGGCCGCGAGCGCGTAGCCGACGTGCCGGGCGAACCGGGGCAGTCCCGCTTTCCGGGCCACCTCGCCGTAGGTGGTGACTCGGCCGCGCGGAATGCGCCGCACCACGCGGTAGAAGCGCTGCCACCGGCCCTCGCGCGAACGGCCGTCAGGGTCATCGGCCGAGCGCGGCCGCGGCTCCCGTGCGACGTTGCGCTGGGTCCCCTGATCGCCGCCGGAGCGCGCCATGTCGACTCTCTGCCCCCGTTGCCAGTCGGCGCTGCCGCCTTCCGCCGCTTTCTGCTCTCGATGCGGCAACCCTGCCGCCGGGGCGTCGCCCGCCGAGGTTCCGAGGGCTCAGGGGCTCAAGGGCAGATCGAGCACGTCGTCGACGACCTGGAGAGGTTGCTCGGCGAGGGCCGGGTCGAGCTTCAGCCCATCTTCGGCGGCCGCCAGACGGGCTCGGCGACGCCGGAGCCGTGGTTGGCGGCGCGGGCCATCATGAAGAGCCAGTCGGAGAGCCGGTTGAGGTAGACCTCGACGAGCGGGTCGAGCGGGGTCTTCCGACCGAACGCCACCAGGGCGCGCTCGGCCCGGCGGCAGATGGCGCGCGCGAGGTACAGCTGTGCGGCGCCGGGGCATCCGCCGGGCAGGAGGAAGCTCCGCAGCGGCGGCAATACGGCATCGGCGGCGTCGATCTCCGACTCGAGCGCGGCGACCCAGCCGGCCTGGACCTTCTGCGCGCCTTTTCGCTCGGGGTCGGGCGTCGCGAGCTGGCTGCCCAGCGTGAAGAGCTCCGCCTGGATCCGCTCGACCTTCGCCGCGATGTCCTGCGGCAGCTCCTGGGCCCGCGCGACCCCGAGGACCGAATTCAGCTCGTCGATGTCGCCGTAGGTCGCGACCCGCGGATCATCCTTGCCGACCCGCGCTCCGCCGACCAGGCCCGTCTCGCCGGCGTCGCCGCCTTTTGTGTAGATCTTCAAGCGCTCGATTCCGTCAGGTGTGGGA
The DNA here is from genome assembly GCA_963772225.1 of uncultured delta proteobacterium. Taxonomy (GTDB): domain Bacteria; phylum Myxococcota; class Myxococcia; order Myxococcales; family UBA5297; genus CAVYWD01. The sequence goes on from CAVYWD010000008.1 coordinate 270,333, forward strand.
ACCGGGAGCCCGGGAGCCGAGTCGGCGAGAGCGCTCGAATCGGCCCTCGCTGGGGCTCTTCTCCAGCCGGCTTCAGCCGGCTTTGTACGCGTAGCCGGGTCCCTTTAGGGCCCGGCGGCTCTACGCCCGGCTCATCTGGTCCAGGAATTCGCGGTTGGTCTTCGTCCCCTTCATCTTCTCCAGGAGCATGCTGATGGAGTCGATTGGGTTGAGCGGGTGGAGCACCTGCCGCAGAACCCAGACCCGGTTGTAGGTGAACTCGTTCATGAGGAGCTCTTCCTTCCGGGTGCCCGACTTGTTGATGTCGAGGCACGGGAAGATGCGCTTCTCCATGAGCTTGCGGTCGAGGACGATTTCGGAGTTACCGGTGCCCTTGAACTCCTCGAAGATGACCTCGTCCATGCGGCTGCCGGTGTCGACGAGCGCGGTGCCCACGATGGTGAGCGAGCCGCCCTCCTCGATGTTGCGCGCGGCGCCGAAGAAGCGCTTCGGCTTGTGGAGCGCGTTCGAGTCGACGCCGCCCGAGAGGATCTTGCCGGAGGGCGGGACGACGGTGTTGTAGGCGCGCGCCAGCCGGGTGATGGAGTCGAGGAGGATGACCACGTCGCGGCCGTGCTCGACCAGGCGCTTGGCCTTGTCGATGACCATCTCGGCCACCTGCACGTGGCGCGTGGCCGGCTCGTCGAAGGTGGAGGAGACGACCTCGCCCTTCACCGAGCGCTCCATGTCGGTGACCTCCTCGGGCCGCTCGTCGATGAGCAGGACGATGAGGATGACCTCGGGGTGGTTCGCGGTGACGGCGTGGGCGATGTTCTGCAGGAGCACCGTCTTGCCCGCGCGCGGCGGCGCCACGATGAGGCAGCGCTGGCCCTTTCCGATGGGCGTGAGCAGGTCGATGATCCGCGTCGTCATCTCGGCCGGGTCGTGCTCGAGGTTGAGCTTCCGGGTCGGGTAGAGCGGGGTGAGGTTGTCGAAGAGGATCTTGCCCTGGTTCTCCTGCGGCGGCGCGTAGTTGATGCTGTCCACCCGCAGCATCGCGAAGTAGCGTTCGTTTTCCTTGCTCTGCGGCTGGCGGATGACGCCCTTGAGCGTGTCGCCCGTGCGCAGGCTGAAGCGGCGGATCTGGGTGGGTGAGACGTAGATGTCGTCGGGGCCGGGCAGGTAGCTGAAGTCGGGCGAGCGCAGGAACCCGAAGTTGTCGGACAGGATCTCCAGGGTGCCTTCGCCGTAGATCTCGCCGCGCCGGTCGCTGGTGACCTTGAGGATCTCGAAGATGAGGTCCTGCTTGCGCATGCCCGCGGCTCCCTCGACGTGGAGCTCCTGGGCCATGGCCGCGAGGTCGGTGATCTTCATCGACTTGAGGGTCGACAAATGCAACGGCGGCGGAGGAGGCGTCGGCGGGCTGGAAGGCTCGGCGGCCGCGGGGGCCGCCTCCGCTTCGGGGACAGAGCTCGTGGCCGCCTCGGCCGGCTCCAGCGCATTGACCTCGAGCGCCGGAGAGTGGGGGGCGGCAGGCGCCGGCTCCGGGGGAGCCTCCTCGGCCTCCGCCGCGATCACCTGAGGCTCGGGCTCGAAGTCGGGCGCGAGGTCGGGTGGGGCGATGCCGAGGCCGGCGCCTTCGCCGCGCGCGGCGCCCGGCTTCTTCGAGCGGGGCCTGGCGTGCCGGGCCGGCTTGACGCCTTCGGCGCCGTCTTTGGAGGTGCGTCGGCGGTTCGCGCCACGCGTGGTGCTGGGCTTTTCCATGGGAGGGGGGCCTCGATGGGCCGGAGGCTGAGCGCAACTTCGCTTCAGCCGAAATATTTATGCGCCCTCCCCGAAGGGCGCTCATGACGACGAAGTACCGGGGAGCCTGGGGAGTGATCCGGCGGCTGAGAGAGGCCGCAGTTCGGACGAACACTGCTCTGGGATGAAATTACCTTAGGAGCGCCCGCACAGGCTGTCAAGGTCGAAGCTCGGAGCGCTCCGGCGCCGCTCAGCGCTTCTCGGCGAGCAGGCGGTTGGCTTCAGCGACGAATTCGCCCTTGCCATCCATGTCCAAGTACTTCTTGAGGAAGGTGACGGCGAGGTCGCGCTTCTTCTTGTCCTTGTCCTCCAGGAACATTCGCCCGATGAGGAAGACCGGCGGGGGATAGGTGCCGTCCGCGGACGAGGCGACCTTGTAGCGCTCGAGCGCCTCTTTGCGGTCGCCCAGCTGCTCCTCTGCGATTCGGCCGATTTGCGTGAGAGCGTAGGCCTTGCGCTCGGGCGAGGAGAGGTATTCGTCGACCGCCTTCTTGTAGAGGTCGATGGCCCCGGTCCAGTCCTTTCGGCCCCGAGCCAAGTCGGCCAGCGCCATGCGCGCCTCCGGCATCTTGTCCTTGGCGGCGACCAGGGCCTTCTCGTAGCTGTCCTTCGCCAAATCGAGCTGCTCGGCCGCGAGGTAGGCGTTGCCCAAGAGCACGAGCAACTTGGGTGAGGGCACGGTCTTGAGCGCCTGCTTGAGGGTCTCCACCGCTTCCTTGGCGCCGCCGGGCTTGGCGATGAGGGCGCGGGCGAGGTCCACATAGAAGCTGGCGCGGCGCGGGTCGAGCTTGATGGCCTCCCGGATGGCGGCCACGGCCTCGTCGCCCCGAGAGGCGCGCATCAGGCGCCGCGCCTTGAGCACGTAGAGCTCGCCGTTCCGAGCGTCGGCCTCGAAGGCGCGCTCCTGCTCCTTGTCGCCCTCGGCGGCCTTGCCCTGGTCATCGAGGACGATGGCGTGAGCGAGGTGCGCCAGGGCGAGCTGCCGCGGGGACGGCGGAGGGTCGGCCGCGAGAAGCTTGTTCACATACTTGTCGGCGGTATCCAGCTTGCCGGAGTCGATGGCCATGAGGGCCACGCCCAGCTGCGCCTCGGCGTGGTCGCGCTCGTTGCGCAGCGCGGTGTCGAAGAAATTAGCGGCCTTGGCCTCGTCGCCCTGGCGCCGGAGGACGTTGCCCAGGGCGGCGTTGATCCGCGGGTCCGCGAGGGCGAGCTCGTGGGCGAGCTTGAGGTTCGTGAGGGCCTTGTCCAGCTCGCCCGCGTGCATCTCGATGATGCCCAGGGTGGAGAGCAAAAGCGCGCTGGTCTTGCCCTTCTTTTCGACGATGTCCTCGAGCTCGCGCTCGGCCTCGAGCGCGTTGCCCCCGAAGAGCTTGATGTAGGCCTCGGCGGCGATGGCGTGCGAGTGGTCCTTCTTGAAGCTCTTCGCCTTGGCCAGGTACTCGACGGCGCTCTTCTCGGCCACCTCGCCTTCGCCGTGCTCGCCCCAGCGCAGGGCGTACCCGTAGGCGAGGTACGACCGGGCGCCGAGCAGCATGTCCTCGTCGATGCTGACGTCGCCGACGATCTTCTCGCCGTACTCGCAGGCCTTTTTGTAGCCAGCGTAGCTGTCGTGCGTGAGCTCCTCGCGCATCTGGCGCAGGAGCTTGTCGACCGTGCGCTTGTTGGCGGCGACGGCGCGCTCGTGAACGGTGTAGTAGGTCAGGCCGGCGGCGCTGAGGACGACCGCAGCCACCAGGGCGATGATGGCCGAGGGCCCCCTGTGCCGCGGAGGGGCGTCGGGCTCGCCATAGCGGCTGGCGAGGTCTTCGTACGAGGCCGGTTGCGCGCCCTGTGCGGGGGCGGCGCGCCGCGCGGGAGCTGCGGCCGGAGGCCGGGCCTGCGGTGCGGGGGCTGCGCGCCGCGCGGGAGCCGCGACAGAAGGCCGGGCTTGGAGTGAGGGTTGTGCGGGGGCCGCCGCTTCGCTCGCCAAGGCGGGAGGCGCGTTGGCGGGGCTGGCCGCGGGCGGAGCGGCTTGGGCCGCCCCTGCCGGAGTGCCGTTCGGCGGAGGCGGTGCCGCCGGCGGCTGCGGCTTGGCCGGCAGAGGGACGCCGTGCTTCTTGAAAAGCTCGAGCGTCTCGGGATCGTCGGCGCGCTGGGCGAGCGCCTTCGTCAGGTGCTCGCCGCCTGCGGCAAGATCGCCAGTCTTGCAGAGGATGCCGCCGGTCATCCGCAAGGCCGCCAGGTCGTCGGGGGCGACCTGCAGCGCGCCCTGGAGCTCCTCGAGGGCCTTCTTGTCCTTGCCCTGCTCGGCGTAGACTCTGGCCAGCAGCACGCGGGCGCTCGCCGCGGACGGGTGCGCCTTCACGCCCTTCTTGCAAACGACCATCGCCTCCATGTACCGGCCCATCGACAGATAAGCTTCGGCGAGGGGGCGGTACGCGTCCGAGGTGGGGTCCGTTGCAAAGCCATGCTCGAGCTGGGCGAGCTCGGAAGGACTCATGGAGATCTTCGACGCGCTGGGCGGCATGGCCGTGGGGGATGGGGTCTGGTGAGCCGCCTTTATGGCATCCTGGTATTTGGGTGTCAAATGACATTGGCCTCGGGTCATTTCCGAGGGAAGCGGCCGACCGGATTGAACAAACTCCTTGACTCGAGGCGGCGAGCCGCGTTACTCACCGCGGCCTCGAACGGCGTTGCCAGGGCAGCGCTCGACGAGGGATTCGTGGGGGCGTAGCTCAGTTGGGAGAGCGCCGCGTTCGCAATGCGGAGGTCGTCGGTTCGATCCCGTCCGCCTCCACCACGATGACCGCAGATGAGAGAGGCCCCAGCCAGCTCGGCTCGGGGCCTTTCGCTTTTGGTCTCGCGGTGTGGCGCGCGCCCGCGGCCTCGTGCCGTCAGGGCAGTCGCAGCAGCGCGATGCCTTGGTCGGTGGCGACCCAAGCGGCCGCCGGGCTCACCATGGTGTCGACGTACACGCGGATCGCGCTTCCCGGGAGGCCAGCCAGCGGACCCATGAGCTGGCCCCGGGGCTCCGGCTGGGGGTTCCAGCGGTAGAGCGCGCCCGACTGCTGCACCAGCACCGAGTCGTCCGGCAGGCGCTGCAGGTCATCGATTCTCGCTGCCGGGGAGCCCGAGGTCGCTCTGCGGCGAGAGGTATTGGAACCCCTCCTTCGCCCGCCACCGCGCGATTCCCAGGCCGATGAGGCTGCCGAAGTAGACCGAGCCGTCCGAAAGCGCCGCGACGCCGTCGATGTACACGTCGTCTCCTTGGGCCACCGCGAACACGGGCGGCGAGGTGAACGCGACGTAAAACGGGTTGAGCTCGTTTCGCCCCCAGGCATAGAGCCCCGGCGTCCAGGTCGCCGCGCCCGCCGTCCAGCGGCCGCCCATCCAGAGGGCGCCGGTCGCCGGGTTGCCCAGGTGGTCCGTGCGGGTGGACGGGTCGAGCGCCAGGCCGTTCCAGTCGCCCATGCGCTGCGTCCCCTGGGCGTTCGTGACCACCGGGTGGATGTGGTCGACATAGTCGAAGCCGGAGATGGGGTCGGGCTTGCCCGCCTCGAAGCGCGCGACGCCGTGGGTGTACGCCACGTAGAGCTCGCCCCGGTGGTAGAGGTGGTCGTAGAGGAAGCGGATGACCGTGCGGTCCTCGTTGAAGGACCAGTCGGTGAGCTCCGGGTCGACGCCGCCGTCGGGGAGGCGGATGACATTTCCGTTCGAGTCCAGCCCCACGAGGTCGTTGTTGTGCACGTTGTAATGCGTCACCGCGAGGGTGCCGTCGGCCTTCAGCAGGACGCGGTCGAGCTTGCCTTTGAAGCGCAGCGGGTCGTGCTGCGGGTCGACGACGGGCGCTCCCTCGTACCCGACGAAAGCCTCGCCCGGCGCGCCGCCGCAGACGGCGGTGATGCCCGGCGGCAGCGCGTTGTCCAGGGTGAGGCCGTCGGCGGCGGTGTACTTGCGAGCCCGGGCCTCGCCGGGACGCCAAAGGTAGAGAGCGCCGTGGCTCACCGCCCAGACGTTCTGGGCCTCGTCCGTGGAGACGTCGACGATGGGGAGCTCGTCGAAGCCCTGGGCGGCGCCGAAGGCCGTGGCGGGCGCGGCGGGCCACGGCCCCGCGGTGCCGAAGGGGTAGGCGGCCGCGCCGGAGTCCGGCGGGTCCGCGGTCGTCAGCGGACCCTCGGGAGGCGGGTCGGCGCTCTGCGAGCCGGCGTTGGGGTCCGCGGTTGTCTTCCGGCTCCCCGAGCAGGCCGCGATGAGCGCCCACGCGCCGAAAAACGCCACCGACGCCCGAAAGAGAACCGACCGCATGGAAGGACCTCGAAGGCCGCGGCGCAGGCTTTGCGCCGCCGCACGCTCACTCGCCCACTCGCCCACTCGCCTGCGCGAGAAGTGCAGGTCTCGGGCCGAGAGGCGGTCCCTCGCCCGTTTGCCGGGCTCCGAGCTTCAGGGGCGAGCGGCGGGTCCTTCGGCGATGGAAGGCGGCGCTCCTCGTTCGTCCCTTAGCGAGGAAATCTTGCGCAGGATGGCAAAGACTTCAGGCTTCAGACTCCGGGCCCCAGGGAATGCAGTTCCTGAAGCCTGGGGTCTGGAGTTTGGAGCCCAAGGCAACCCTCGTTGGTTCCGGCTCGGCCGGGCCAGGGTGAAGAGAGATGCTCCATCCGTGAACGCCCCCGGGCGAGGAGCCGAAGCCTTTGAGGAACTCGGAGGCCCGCGCTGGGAACTGGCAGGTCGCTCCGCGGAACTGGCGCGGCCAGCTCCCAGGGCTCACGGCGCGGGGACGCCCAGCACCCCTCGGAAGAAGACCTCGCAGAACGCGAGCCACAGCTTCGCGCCGCGCGAAAAGCCCCCACAATGATATGGCTCGCGGGCGAGGGTGATCACCGCGACCCGCTCCAGAAGGGCGCCCCAGAGCCGCTCGCTGCCGGGCGGGCGCAGGTACGCGTCGATGAGCTCGGCGTCCCAGGGCACCACCTCGTCGGGTTGGCCGTCGCTCAGGGTGGTGAAGCAGTCGAGGTCGATGTCGAGGGCGACCGGCCCGGCGCGCTCGAGCCAGGCGAGCAGCTCGGGGCCGGCGTCGTCGGGGCCTTTCGCGACGTGGCAAAAGTGGGGCCGCCCGCGGGCGTCGACGTAGGGCTGGAAGCGGCCCGGGAAGGGCGGCTCCTTGGGCGCGTGAGAGCGGGCGAAGAGCGCCGCGTCCCCGATCGAGCCCGCCTCCATGGCCGCGACCACGTGGTCGTCGTTGGCCGCCGAGAGGCGCAGCCGCGCGTAGCCCTCGAGCGCCTCGAGCGGGCTCGCCGCGCCGGGCGGGGGCGACGCCGGGCGCTCGAGGTCGAAGTGGCGGTCGAAGCTGACGAGCGCGAGCGGCCCGCCCTGCGCCTGCGCGGCGAGCGCCCAGAGGGAGAAGGCGCCGCGGTGGTGATCGAACACGAAGACCTCCAGCGGCCGGCCGCGCGCGCGCGTGGTGACGCGGTGGACGTGGGGAAGGCGAGCGATGGCCGCGGCGTCGGCGATGGGCAACGGCGTCCTCCTCGGCCCGAGCGGGGGCCGGCGGTTGCGAGGCGTTCCCCAGCGTGAAAAGATGCGCGCCCCTTCTCGGAGGATATTCGTGAAACTCTCGGTCGTCATTCCGGTCTACAACGAGCGCGCCACGCTCATGGAGCTGCTCCGGCGGGTCACCGCCGTCGACCTGCCCAAGGAGCTCGTGCTGGTGGACGACTGCTCCCGCGACGGGACTCGAGAGCTCCTGAAGGAGCTGGAGCAGAAGGGCGTCGCCGCCATCCCCGAGGCGAAGCCCCAGAACGTCAATGAGCTCAAGGTGGCGTTCCAGCCGGTGAACCGCGGGAAGGGCGCGGCGCTCCGCCGCGGCTTCGAGGAGGCGACCGGCGATCTGGTCGTCGTCCAGGACGCCGACCTGGAGTACGACCCCGCCGACTACCCGAAGCTCATCAAGCCCATCGTCGACGGCGACGCCGACGTGGTCTTCGGCAGCCGCTTCGCGGGCACGCCGCGGCGGGTGCTCTACTTCTGGCACTCGGTGCTGAACAAGGGCCTGACCACGCTCTCCAACGTCTTCACCGACCTGAACCTCACCGACATGGAGACCTGCTACAAGGTCTTCCGGACCGAGTGCATCCGCTCCGTCCGCCTGGAGGAGGATCGCTTCGGGTTCGAGCCGGAGGTCACCGCGAAGCTCGCGAGCCGTGGTTACCGCATCTACGAGGTGCCCATCAGCTACCACGGCCGGACGTACGCCGAGGGCAAGAAGATCGGCTGGAAGGACGGCGTCCGGGCAATCTGGGCCATCGTGAAGTACGGAGCAAAGAGGTAGGGTCGAGAGCCCTTCGGGGTATCGCTTGGCCGCCGGCGGGCCAAGTCTTGCCATCGCGTTCGCCGGTGCTATAAGGCCAAGCCCAAATGCTCGACTGGCTCCATTCCCTTTTCTCGCGCGATCTGGCCATCGACCTGGGCACGGCGAATACGCTCATTTACATTCGCGGCGTCGGCATCGTCGCGAATGAGCCCTCGGTGGTGGCGGTGCAGCAAGATGCCCGCGGCGGCAAGCGGGTGCTCGCGGTGGGCAAAGAGGCCAAGGAGATGCTCGGCCGGACGCCGGGCAATATCATGGCCATCCGCCCCATGAAGGACGGCGTCATCGCCGACTTCGAGATCACCGCGGCCATGCTGCGCTACTTCATCCAGACGGCGCACAACCGCAAGGCGCTGGTCAAGCCGCGCATCATCATCGGCATCCCCTCCAACATCACCGAGGTGGAGAAGCGCGCGGTGCGCGAGGCCGCCGAGAACGCGGGCAGCCGCGAGGTCTACCTCATCGAGCAGCCCATGGCGGCGGCCATCGGCGCGGGCCTGCCCATCACCGAGCCTTCGGGCAACATGATCGTGGACATCGGCGGCGGCACCACCGACGTGGCGGTCATCTCGCTCTCCGGAATTGTCTTCTCCAAGAGCGTGCGCATCGGCGGCGACAAGATGGACGAGGCCGTCATTCAGCACGTCAAGCGCAAGTACAACCTCCTCATCGGCGAGCGCACTGCCGAGCTCATCAAGATGGGCATCGGCACCGCGTACCCGACCGAAGAAGTCATGACCATGGAGATCAAGGGGCGCGACCTGGTCGCCGGCGTGCCCCGGACGCTCACGGTCTCCTCCGACGAGATCCGCGACGCCTTGGCCGAGCCGGTCAACGGCATCGTCGAGGCGGTCAAGGTCACGCTCGAGCGAACGCCACCCGAGCTCGCCGGCGACATCGCCGACCGCGGCATCGTGCTCGCCGGCGGCGGCGCCTTGCTCAAGAACCTGGACACGCTCCTGCGCGAGGAGACCGGCCTGCCGGTCTTTCTGGCCGAGGACCCGCTCTCCGCGGTGGTCATCGGCGCCGGGAAGGCGCTCGAGGAGATCGACATCCTCAAGCAGGTCTGTCAGCCGGGGTAGGCGGGTCTGTCCGACTCCTGCATGCGACCGCTGACGCCCCAGAGCGGGGCGCGCGGCTAGAGCGCCCCTCTGACGAGCTCTGCCATCCGCCGCTCGAGGTGTCGCCGGACGAGCACGTTCTCGACCCGCGAGCGCATCGCCCGCTTTTCGACGAGCCGCGCTGGCGAGGTGCGCGCGCCGGGCAGCGCGGCCCCGCGCTGCGAGTTGACCACCACGGTGATCGGCGCATTCGGCGCCGCGAAGGAGACCGTCATGTCCGCGACGCAGCTCGTGTTCGGCGCGCCCGGCGCCTGCAGGAAGGCCGACAGGATGCCCTGCGGACAGGCGTCGGCCGAGGCCCCCTCGTCGTGGCCCAGCCCCGGGAACTCGACCCAGTACCCGTTGGAGAGCGTCTGCGCGGCCTGCTTGGCCCAATTTGGATCGGTGAGCGGATCGAACGAGCCGGAGACCAGCATCGTCGCCACCGCGCTCGTCACCGGCGAGTAGTCGGAGGCCGTGCGTATTTGGTAGGGCCACCCTGCGCAGAGCGAAAGCTCGCCCGAGACGTCGGCGTAGGGCCTCAAGGCTGCGCTCACCTTGGCGGCGTCGCTCTGAACCTGGGCCGCGGTGACGAACTGATTGTCGGCGCAGATCATCGAAAGGTACTGCCCGAAAGCCATTCCCGAAACCGAGCCCGAGCTGCCGCCGATGATCGCGGCGACGTCGCTGTCGAAGAGCAGCTGCTTGCTGCTGCTGGCGACGGCCGACGAGACCGCGGTGATCATCCGCGGCAAGAGCTCGGGCGCGAACGCCAGGATGGACGTCGCGTCGTCGAACAGCGCGTAGTCGTCGTAGGTCGCGGTGCTGCCGGCCACGGTGAGCGGGCTGGCCTTCAAGCTCTCGAGCGCCGTCGCCATCGTCGACGAAAGGTCGCCATAGGTGCCTTTGCAAGTGCTCTCGGACGCGCAAGCGGCGAACGCGGTGGCGAATGCGTTGCCGGTGGCCGAGGCCCTCGCGGAGAGGAAGGGGATGGCCGGGTCGACGACCGAGTCGAGGACGGCGGAGCTGACGATCGCGCTGTGCGCCCGCAGGATTTGCAGGCCCCACGCCGTGCCGTATGAGACGCCGTCGAGGGCTATTTTCGGGTAGCCGAGCACCGACTGGAAGGTAGCCACGTCCTCGGCCGTCTCCTGGAGGTTGTACGCGCCGACGTCCGGACCCTGCGCTCGCAAGTCCTGAACGCAGCGCGCGATGAAGGCGGCATCGGACTCGGTCGCGCCCTGGAGCGGGCAGTCGAGGCGGGGACGCGAGAGCCCCGTGCCGCGCTGCTCGATGAACACCCAATCCCTGGACAACGTCTTGGTGTCGCTGGCGGTGAAAGTTTCGAGCCCGAGGTCGGCCCACGATTGGCCGGGGCCGCCGCTGAGGTTGACGATGGGAGGCAGAGACGAGCTCTTCCCTTTGAACACGAGCACCGGAACCTCGATGAGGCGCGTCGGCGAGGCGTGCACCTCCGGCGTGTAGAGGATGCCGCAGCGCATCGTCGAGCCCTGCACCTGGCTCGCGTCGACGAGGAAGGGGCAGGTGCTCTCGTCGAAGCGAACCCCCGAGGCAGATGGGGAGCTCTGGCTGCCGCCGCCGCACGCGCCCAGCGCGGCGAGAAGCAGGACACGAAGCGAACTTCCCCAATGCCGAACCATGTGACCTCCGCGCACGGCCGGGCGGCCGGCATTCACCGTTTGCAGTCAGGGGCTCAGCTTCTCGCGAATATTCGAATTCGGCTACTGAGAAATCCAGGACTGAGCGCGGAAGCGACGGTGCGGCGCAGGACCGCGAGGCAGGCGCACGTCGCGGCGATGGCGCACCGGACGGAGGCGAGCCTCAACGCCGACGGCGTGAGGATGAGTTGTTCAGGTCCACCGCGGCCCGAATCAGAGCTAAAAAGGCCTTCTCGTCGATTTTGTCCGTTTCGTGGAGGTCGATCGCGCGCCGGGTGTTCCCCTCGAGGCTGGCGTTGAAGAGCCCCGACGGGTCCTCCAAAGAAGCGCCCTTGGCAAATGTCAGCTTCACCGCGCTCTTGTAGGTTTCGCCGGTGCAGATCAATCCGCCGTGAGACCAGACCGGCACGCCTCTCCACTTCCACTCCTCGACCACTTCGGGGTCGGCTCTTTTGATGAGGGCGCGAACCCGGGCCAGGGTCTCTCCTCGCCAATCTCCGAGCTCCGTGATTCTCGCATCGATGAGCTGGGGGGGAGACTTGCCCTCCGGCGACGTGCTCTTCATGGCCATGCAAAGTCCCGTTTCATTCGGCGTGGGGGTAGGGGTGATTGGGTGATGATAGCGATGAGGCGGATGCGTCCGCCACGCGGCGGATAGCCTAAGGTCGAAGCCCCGGCGCACGGGCGCCCAGCCGAGCGTTCGAGGAGGCCCCGCGGCGTCGGCGCGCCGGCGACATTGACGTCCTGCGGCGCGCATAGGCACGATTCGCCCTCCACCTTCACCCGGGCTCCCGGCCAGCGGTCTTCCCGGCGGATGCCGACGCATTCCGACGCGCGACTTCGCGCTCAGGCTCAAAGAGAGGCGGTCCATGGCCTTCGCGCTCTCGCCTCTCGACGCTCACATCCAGCTTCGGGGGCTCTTGGGCGAGGGCGGCATGGGCGAGGTCCACCGCGCCTGGGACTCGAGGCTGGAGCGAGCGGTGGCCGTGAAGTTCCTCCACCGCGCGGCGCCGAAAGAGGAAGAGCGCCTTCTCATCGAAGCGCGATTGCAGGCGCGCGTCGAGCACCCCAACGTGGTTCGGGTCCACGAGATTGGGACGCTGGGCGACCGGCCTTGTCTCGTGCTTCAGCTGGTGGAGGGACGGAGCCTCGCGGAGCTCGCCGAGCGGTTGACGGCGGACGCCAAGGCAGAGCTCGTCCGCCAGGCGGCGTTGGGGCTGCACGCGGCGCACCTCGAGGGGCTCGTCCACCGGGACGTCAAGCCAGCGAACGTGCTGGTCGAGCAGAACCCGGCGGGCGCGCTGCGGGCGCTCGTCACCGACTTCGGCCTCGCCCGCGGGGAAGAGGGCGGGCTCACGCGCACCGGTTTCGCCCCCGGCACCCTGGAATTCATGAGCCCGGAGCTGCTCGCCGGCGCCGGCCCGGTCGACTTTCGCTCCGACGTGTACGCGCTGGGCGCCACGCTCTTCGCCGCCTTGGCGGGCCGGCCGCCCTTCCGCGCGTCGCCCGCCGGGCAAGAGGAGGGCCACGCGCTCATGCGGCGCATCGTCGAGGACGAGGCCCCGGCGCTCACCTCGCTCGCCCAGGGAATTCACCGCGACCTCGCCGTGGTCGCAGCCAAGGCCATGGAGAAGGAACCCGGCGCGCGCTACGCGAGCGCGGAGGCCTTTGCCGAAGACCTGGGCCGATACCTTCGGGGCGAGCGGATCCTCGCGCGCGCGGCCTCTTCTCCTGAGCGGGCGCTGAGGTGGGCGCGGCGCAATCGCGGGCGGGCGCAGGCAGCCGCCGCAGCGGCGGTGGCGCTGGCCCTCTCGTTGTCGGGCGGCCTGGCGGCGACCTACTCGCAGTGGCGGCGCGCCGAGGCGGCCCGGCGAGCGGCAGAGGAGCATTACGACGAAGTCCGCCGCTTGGCGGCGACCCTGGTCTTCGACGTCCACGACGCCATCGAGAAGCTGCCCGGCTCGACGCCCGCCCGGGCGCTCATCGTGGCGCGCGCCGTGGAATACCTCGACCGGCTCGCGAGCTCCTCGGTCGACGCGCGGGTGCAGGCGGAGCTCGCCGGGGCGTATTTGAAGCTGAGCCGCGTCCAGGGCGTCGACGGCCTGGGCGACACGCGCGCGGCGGTCGAGAGTTGCCGGAAGTCGGTGGCGCTGGCCGAGGCGCTGGCGAGCTTGCCGGGCGCGACCTCAGACCGACGCGAGCTCTTGGCCCGGGCTCAGCGCTTCCTGTCGGTCGCGCTGGCGAACGCAGGCGTGCACGCGGAGGCAGACCTGCTCATCCGCCGGAGCATCGAGCTCCTGGAGGCGCTGGTCGCGGGAGAGCCGCGCAACGCCGCGTTTCGCGCCCAGCTGGCGGCGGCGCTATGGGCCTATGCGAACCGCCGCGTCGACTCCGCGGACTGGGCCGGGGCCATGGACGCGCACCTGCGGAGCGCGCGGCTGTACGAAGAGCTTGCCCGGGAGGAGCCGGCGAAGCAGGTGCGTCAGCACAACGTGGCGCTCGCCTACCGGAACGTCGCCGGCGTGGCGCTGAAGCTCGGGCGCGTGGAGGAGAGCCACTCCTTCGCCCAGCGGGCGGTCGCCCTCGATCGCGAGCGGGCCCGCGCCACCGGCGGCAACGCGAGCGCGCGGGCCGACCTCGCCATCAGCCTCGGCTCGCTCGCGGAAGCCGACGAGGCGGCCGGGTTGCTCGAGGCCGCTCTGGGCGAGCAGCGCGAGGAGCTGGCGCTCCACGAGACGCTCGCCGACGCGGACCCCGCCAACGCCTTCTTGCAGGCGCAGATCGCCGAGGGGCGCGGGAGGCTGGCAACGCTGCTCGCGCGAGCGGGCGACTCGGCACAGGCGCTGGCGGTGCAGAGGCGCGGCGTCGCGGCCTGGCGGTCCTTGGTCACGAGCCACGAGGCCGTGCCCGCATGGAAGCTCGCCTTCGCCCGCGCCGAGGCGGCGCTGGGCGATCTTCTGGACGCGCCGCCGCGAGTCCAGAGCGCGCGCGGTCCGACCGCGCCGCCCGAGGCCTGCCGCGCCTGGGTCGGCGCCTTGGAGACCTTCGGGAATCTGCAGGGGAGCCTCCAGGGCGAGGACCTGTCCTTCGGAGGCGAGGTGGCCTTGAAGATCGTGCGCTGCAAAGCTTTGCCGAGCGGCGCGCCGCCGACCGGCGAAAGCTCGGCGAGCGGCGCCGGCTCCCGGGGCGCGGACGTCCGAATCGGCCAGGATAAGTAAGGCGTACGCGCGGGCGGTCAGCGAGCGCTCGCCGCCCGCGCCGCCCGCACGCCGAACGCTGCTGCCAAGGCGAGGGCCGCGACCCAAGCCAGCGCTGCTCCCGGGTGCAGGCGGAGCCAGAGCTCTAAGCTCCGGCTCCTGGCTTGCGCGTCGAAGCGGCCGTGGGCACCCCGGTCGCCCGGCAGCGGGGCGTCGACATTGTCCGGGCGGTTCGGGGGCTCGAGCGCGTCGGTCTGCTGGTCTCGGTAGCCGTGCGTCGCCAGATAGCGGTCGGCCACCTCGGGGGCGAGCCGCTGCCCGACGATGGCCTTGATGGCGCTCGCGGCGATCCAGAGCTCGCGCGCCGGCTTCTCGGCCGCCCGGAGCGCCGCCTCGGCGATGACCTCGGGCTGGAAGATGGGCGGCACCGGTTGCGGCCTGCGCGGGAGGCGCGACCGGACCACGTCGAACTGCGGGGTGTTGACCGCCGGGAGCTGCAGCATCGTCAGCTGGACGCGGCTGCGGTCGTGCAAGAGCTCGCTCCGCAGAGAGTCGGTGAAGCCGCGGATGGCCGCCTTGCTCGCGCAATACGCGCTCTGCAGCGGGATAGAGCGATACGCCAGCGCCGAGCCTATTTGCACGACGGTCCCCTGGTCGAGCGGCAGCATGTGCTTGAGCGCCGCGAGCGTGCCGTGCACGTAGCCCAGGTAGTTGACCTCGGTCACGCGCCGGAACTCGGCCGGGCTCATCTGCTTCACCGGCGAGAAGACGGAGACCATGGCGTCGTTGATCCAGGTGTCGATGCGCCCCCACGCTCGGACGACCTCGTCGGCCGCCGCCTCCACGGCGCCCGCGTCGGAGACGTCCAAGGGCAGGGTCAGCGCCTCGCCGCCTCCGGCCCGCACCTCGTCCGCCGCGTGCGCGAGCGCCTCGCGATTTCGCGCGATGAGGCCGACCCGCGCGCCGCGTGCGCCGAACGCCCGGGCGATGGCCCGGCCCACGCCGCTGGACGCTCCGGTAACCACGACGACCTGCTCTGAAATCGGACGCGGCATCTTCGCAGCCCCCTCTCGCTCGGAGCATCCTCATAGGCGCCAAACCTGCCGGACGCCGCCCACCTTAGTCCCTTCGCGAGGAAATCTTGCGCAGGATGGCAAAGACTCCAGGCTTCAGACCCCGGCCCCAGGAACTGCAGTACCCGGAGCCTGGGGTCTGGGGTCTGGAGCCTAAGGGCAACCCTCATTGGTTTCGGCTCGGCCGGTTTAGGGGCGTTGGCGCTGCTCGCGCTTTGCATAGGAAAGGCCCGAGCGCACCAGCAGAAACAAACCCACCGAGACGCCTACCAGCGCGCCCACCAGCAAGAGCCAGGGGCCGGTTCCCAGCAGGTTGTCCAGCCCCAGGCCGACCAACGTCCCGAAGAGCCCGGCGCCCACCATGAGCGCGACCATGGCCCAGGCCTCTTCTCGAGCGCGCTCGCCGTTCTCGTTCATTCCGACTCCCCTCTCAACTTGCCCACGGCGAAGGTCGCGGGCTTTGTCCGCCGCCGGCAAGAGCACGGGCGGGCAATCGGCTGTGCGCGCGGCAGGCGGTGCCAGGGTCTGCCGGGACTCGGCCGAGAGGTCGCGACCCGGTGAGAGGTGGCGCCGCCCCGGGATCGGCTCGGGCCGGGCCGGTCGGACCACGCTGGCATTCGACCTGCAACACGCACAGGCGGTGAAAGGCCGTCGTGCCCTCGACCTGGGAAAAGCGCCCGAGATGATTCCATCCATCACCCACCGCCGCTGGAGGGAGCTGATCCTGCAGCCGGATCCGTTCAGGCTGGAGTGGCTGCCGCTGAGAATCTTGCTCAGCCGAATCAAGATCGATTTGCACCGCGACTCGTCGGAGGCATCCATTTGGCGGTGCATCGCTGACGTGCACGGGATGTTGACCAAGCAGGAGAAGCTCGCCGAGCGGGACCTCGCGAAGATCTTCAAGCAGGAGCGCCAGCCGTGAAAAAGTCGATGTTGACGGTTGCCGAAGCCGCCCAAGCCATCGCCGCGGGCAAGCGCCTTCTCCTCGCGGCGTGCGAGCCCGTCCTGCGCGAGCTCCCCCGGGGCTGCTGGGTCGGCGGGACCATCCCTTACTTCATGGCCGAGGAAGGCGGCGTCTTCGACCAGAAGCGCGTCTTCGCGACCGAGCTCCCGCCCGAGGCCAAAGCCTTCACCCGGCTCTATGGCCATGAGGAGCTGCAGCAGCTGGTCGGCGCCGGCCCCGAGCACGGGTTCACGTTCTTGATCTTGCCGGCGACGAGCCAGGTGCACCTCACCTTCGCCCTCGAAGCGCCGCATTGGCCGGGGCTCTTCGACAAGCCGATCTTCGGCTGGGTCGCGGGCGTGGCCATGGAGGACCTGGGCAAGGTCGCGCCCAAGGTCTTCGACGGGCAGACCGGCCGGGCGAGCGACGCCGAGGCCGCGGTGATGCACGTGGAGCTCCCGGCCGACGAGAATGCGCGGGTGGACATCGTCAACCTGTTTCACCCCGGAGACGGCGACGTCATCCTGTTCGAGCAATCCGGCTTCTCGGCGGAGACCTGCCTCGTCGGCGGGAAGCGGCGGAGCTTCGCCGATTACCTGAAGGAAGCCCACGCGGACCTGCGCCTGCCGCTGGTGGCCGATTACTGCGGGGCGATGATCAACACCTGCTTCCAAGGCGTGGACGAGGCGAAGAAGGTGGTGAGCTTCTTCGCCCCGGTGTTCGAAGGCGTGGAGTACCGCCTGGCGCGGCCGTTGGGCGACTACGCCGAGGAGTTTCGCCAAGCCATGCCTCGCGACGGCATGGGGGCGCTCTTCTCGTGCAATTGCATTCTCAACTACCTCCATTCGAACCTGGAGGGGAAGAAGACCGGCGACATGGTCGGGCCCATCACCTTCGGCGAGATAGCCTATCAACTGCTCAATCAAACGCTGGTCTACGTGGTGATCGAATAGCGGCCAGCCCGCGGGCGCTCGAGAACGATCGCTGACCCGAGACCGGCGCTCGAAGCGCTCGAAGCGACCTTGAGCCGGCGAGGGCGGGACGCTACTCTGCCGCCGTGGCGAGCGGCCCCGAGACCCCGAAGCGATTCGCGAGCGATCTCTCGGCGGCGCGCTTCGTGGCGTGGCTCGTCGCGCTCGGAGCGGTCGGCGCGTATCAGCGCCTGCTCGTCCCCGGGCCGCCGGGCGTCCTGTCCCTGAGCGACAGCTATTACTATGGCCGGCTGGCGTGGCTCTCCCGGCTCGCCTTCCCGCGCGCCGTGACGTTCGACGGATACGTCGCCTTTCCGGGAATGGAGGTGCCGTGGCCGCCGGGCCACGCGTGGCTCCTCGCCGGGCTGCAGGCCGCCTTCGGGGCGCCGGCGCCGTTCTCCGCGCAGGGCCTTTCGGCGCTCGCCTGGGCGGGGCCGATTCTCGGCCTCCTGGGCATCGCCGTCCTGCTGGCGCTCGCCGCGCGGTGGTTCGGGCGCATCGCGGCCCTGGTCGTCGCCGGTGCGTTCTTCTCCCAGCCGCTCCTCGCCGCGGTCGGCCAATTCGGCGAGGCCGACCACCACGTCCACGAGGCCTTCTTCGCCGCCGCTCTGGGGTTGGCCCTCGCGCGGGCGCTCCGTCCGCGAGTGCCGGCCGCGCCCATGGGGGTCGCCCTGGGCGCCCTCGCCGGGCTGCCCTATTTCTTCACCTTGAGCGGGTTTCTCTTCCTGCCGGTCATCGTCGCCTCCTCGCTCGCGGCCCATTTCCTTCACCGGCGGGGCCGATGGCGCCGCGCGGCGACGCTTTCGTTCGCATCGCTCTCGTCGCTCGCGGCCGTGGCGCTGGGCGCGGCGGCGGTCGGCCGCCTGGGGCGGTCGGACTACGTGCGCCTGTCCGGATTTCACGTCGCGGTTCACGCGCTGCTCCTGGCGGGCGCGTGCGCGCCGCTCGCGCTCTCGCGCGTCCGGCGCTTTCGGGCGGCCGGGCTTTGCGGCCTCGCGTCGGGGCTGGGCGTCTTCGCGCTGTTCGCCCGCGCCGTCGCCGGCGAGGCCGCGCGCGGCCTTTCTCACCTGGGGCGAGGCAGCCGGATTCTGTCCGAGGCGTTGGAGTCCACCCCGCTCTTCCGAGGCGGGCTTACCGGCGAGACGGCCTCCATGGCCGCCACGGCCATCGTCGCCGTGCCCATCGCCGCGGCCGCCGTGGCCCTGCTCGTGTCGCGCCAGCGCGCGCGCGTTCCGATGTGGCTAGCCCCGCTCGCTGGGTGGGCGGCGTTTCTGTCGGCCATCGCGGTCGCGCAGACCCGCTTCGCGCGGCCGGCCATCGGGGCCTGCGCGGCCTTGGTCGGGCTGCTCGTCCAGCGGAACGCGAAGCGCGGGACCCGCGGGGCGCAAGCGCTCGCCGCACTCGTGGCCGCGCTCTTTCTGGTCCTGCCGCCGCCCGCGGCCTTTCTCCCTTTCGTGGAAGACGACGTCGAGTTCGTCGAGGGCCTCGCGCCGGCCCTCGCGTTTCTGCGCGACCGGACTCCGGACCCCGGCGGGCTCTATTCGCCGCGCGAGCGCCCGAAGTGGGCCGTCCTGGCCGACTGGAACCTCGGCCACCTCGTCGCCGCGCTCGCCGAGCGCCCCGTATTGGCGAGCCCCTTCGGCCAGGTCGCCGAGGCCGAGGACGCGGTGGCCTTCGTGCGCGAGCAGCTCGGGTCCGAAGACCTGCCCGGGGCGGCGCGCGCCTGTCGCGAGAAGGACCTCCGGTACGCCTTGGTCTACGAGCGTCCGCCCAAGGCCGATGAGGCGCTTCGCACCGTGCGCGCCCGGTTGGCGGCCGGCGGGCCGGCGCCCGGGTTCCGCCCGCTCTTCGCCTCGCCCGCCGCGAACGGCCGCGTGGCGCGCGTCTTCGAGATCGTGAGCCCGGGCCGCGAGGACGACGTCGCTCGGTGACGCTGCGGACGGCGCGCGCGCCCGTTAGCCTCCCGGGATGGACTTCCCAGCTCGCCGTCTCTCGGGGGCTGGCCGAGCTCACGCGCGGGACGGCGGTGACGGTGAACGCCGTGCTGGCCGGGCCGACCAAGAGCGAGGGGGTGGGGCAGTTCGTCGAGTCGCTCGCGCGCCAGAAGGGCGAGAGCGCGGCGGCGGTCGAGCGCGAGTTTTTCCAGAGCGCGCGGCCGACCTCGCTGTTGCAGCGCTTCGCGTCGCCCGAGGAGGTCGCGGCGCTGGTGGCGTTCGTCGCCAGCGAGCGCGCGTCGGCGGTGAACGGCGCGGCCCTGCGCGTGGACGGCGGCGTCGTTCGCGCCATCGCCTGAGGCCGGCGGCCACCTCGGGGTCGGCGAGGCGACGAGGAGACCCGATAGGTCCGAGCGGCTCTCCGCCTCGCACGCTCCCCCTGGCTGAATCCAGTCGAGTCTGGCGCTCATCACGCGGCATGGCTTGACACAAGCAGGTCCTGTAGCCACACTGCAGAGACTTTCGCACGGCTCAAGTCGACCCTTGGACCCTTGGACCCATGGACCCGAGACACCACTTCGGCGAGAAGATCCGCGAAGTCCGAGAGCGCCGGCAGCTCACGCTCAAGGACGTGGCCCAGCAGGCGGGGCTCTCGGAGAGCCTCATCTCGCAGATCGAGCGGAACAAGGTGGCGCCGGCCATCGACACGCTCCTCTCCATCGTCGACGCCCTGGACATGGACCTCGAGTACCTGTTCCGGGACTTCAAGCGCGACCGCCAGGCGAACCTGGTTCGCAAGTCGGACCGGCAGAAGGTCGTGGTCAAGAAGGTGACCTACGAGCAGCTCTCGCGGACGGTGGGCGCGGGCGAGGACCACGCCATCGAGGCCTTCTTCCTGGAGATCAAGCCGGGCGGCGAGAGCGGCAGCACCGAATACGGGCACGCGGGCAAGGAGCTGGGGGTGGTCGTCAGCGGGGCCGCCGAGCTGACCCTGGGCGCGCGCAAATACCCGCTCAAGGAGGGCGACAGCATCTCCTTCGCCTCCAACGTGCCGCACGTCTTTCGAAACACCGGGCCTACCACGCTAAAAGCCTTCTGGGTGGTGACGCCTCCCAAGGGCTATTTCGGGAAATGAGCGCTTTCGCTTCGCCACGGAGATGAAGAAATGGGAAAGACCATCGCCGAGAAGATCTTCGCCGCGCACCTGGTGGACGAGCCTTTCGAGGACTGCAAGGTCCTGAAGCTCGACCGCGTCTTCTGCCACGAGATCACCACGCCCATTGCGGTGGTCGACCTGGTGAACCGCGGCAAGGACCGCGTCTTCGATGCCGACAAGATCAAAGCGGTCATCGACCACGTCACGCCGGCCAAGGACTCGAAGACGGCGGAGCAGGGCAAGGTGCTGCGCGACTGGGCGCGCCGGAACGGCATCCGCGACTTCTTCGACGTAGGCCAGAACGGCGTCTGCCACGCGCTGTTCCCGGAGAAGGGCTACGTGCGGCCGGGCTTCACGGTCATCATGGGCGACTCGCACACCTGCACGCACGGCGCCTTCGGGGCCTTTGCGGCGGGGGTGGGCACCACCGACCTCGAGGTGGGCATCCTCAAGGGCGTCTGCGCCTTCAAAGCGCCCAAGAGCCTCAAAATCTCCCTCAACGGCAGCTTGAAGAAAGGCGTGTTCGCCAAGGACGTCATCCTCTTCGTCATCGGGCAGCTCGGCGTCGCCGGCGCGACCGACCGCGTGGTCGAATTCACCGGCCCGGTGATTGAAAAGTTCAGCATGGAGAGCCGGATGACATTGTGCAACATGGCGGTCGAGGCGGGCGCCACCTCGGGCATCTGCATGCCCGACGAGGTGACGGTGGAATACCTCTGGCCGTTCATCGAAAAGGAGCACGCCTCGAAGGCGGCGGCGCTCGCCGAATTCCGGAAGTGGACCTCCGATGCCGACGCGAATTACGAGAAGGTCCTCGCCTTCGACGTCTCCAGCCTCGAGCCGCTGGCCACCTTCGGCCACAGGCCCGACCAGGTAAAGCCCGTCTCGCAGCTGAAGGGAACCAAGGTGGACCAGGTTTACCTCGGCAGCTGCACCAATGGCCGCCTGGAGGACTTCCGCGCCGCGGCCCAGGTGCTCAAGGGCAAGCGCATCGCGCCCACCGTGCGCGCCATCGCCTCGCCCGCCACGCCGCTCGTCTATTCGAAGGCGATGGAGGAGGGGCTCATCAAGGTCCTGATGGACGCCGGCTTCTGCGTGACGAACCCCACCTGCGGCGCCTGTCTGGGCATGTCCAACGGCGTGCTCGCCGACGGCGAGGTCTGTGCGTCGACGACCAACCGGAACTTCTACGGGCGCATGGGCAAGGGCGGCACCGTGCACCTCATGAGCCCTGCCACCGCGGCGGCGACCGCGCTGGCCGGAGAGATCGTCAATTCCTCCCTCTACGAAGCCTGAAACGGAGCCGGCGATGAAAACCTTTGGAGGCCGCGTCCTCTTTCTCGACCGCGGCGACATCAACACCGACGAGATCCTCCCCGCCCGCTACATGAACGAGGCGACCAAGTCCGCGCTCAAGCCGCACTGCCTGGAGGACCTGAAGGTCCCCGGGTTCGAATACAAGCGCGACGTGCCGGGCAAGGCCGCCATCGTCACCCGCGCGAACTTCGGCTGCGGCTCCTCGCGCGAGCACGCTCCCTGGACGCTCGAGGAGAACGGCATTCACGTCGTCATCGCCCCGAGCTTCGCGCGCATCTTCCGGCAGAACATGTTCAACCTGGGCATGCTCGCCATCGAGCTGTC
Organism: uncultured delta proteobacterium; assembly: GCA_963772225.1. Taxonomy (GTDB): domain Bacteria; phylum Myxococcota; class Myxococcia; order Myxococcales; family UBA5297; genus CAVYWD01. The sequence goes on from CAVYWD010000008.1 coordinate 292,152, forward strand.
GAAAGAGACCGTGGACGAGCTCTTCCGCCGCTTCCAGGGCAAGGAGGCGAGCTTGAGCCTCGACGTCGAGTCCTCGACGTTCGAGGTCGCCGCCGGCTCGGACAGGCTGCGCGCGCCCTTCGCGGTGGCGCCGTTCGACCGCGCGCTGGTGAAGGCCGGCGGGTGGGTGGACTACGCCGACGCGCGGTATTGAGGCGCCGGGGTAGGTGTGCGCGTATTAAGGTCGGCCAGCTCAAGATTCTGGAGCTTCGCGAAAGGGCCAAGGCGGCGCTGGGGGCGAAGTTCAGTTTGAAGGACTTCCACGCCGTCGTGCTGGAAAACGGCGCGCTGCCTCTGACGCTGGTGGAGAAGCTCGTCGACGAGTGGATAGCCAAAGGCAAGACGTAAGGGACCCTGGGGCGGCCGTTGCCGGACAAGCGCCGGGCACAATCGGCGTCCCGCATGTCGTACGCCGTTGAATCGTTTGGCGCGGTTGACAAACGAGCCCACCGCTGTGCAGAACACACAGCGGTCCAGGCGCGTGCGCGGAGGGTTCATGGCTGCAAGCTCATCCAACGACGAGCAGCTGCTCGATAAGGTGCAGTACCGCTTCCAGGGGCCGGGGTCGTGGCGCGTGCGGCGCTTCGAGCTCACCGAGGAAATCGACGCGCCCTACGACTGCAGCGTCGACCTGGTGAGCGAGGACGACCAGGGCGACCCGGCCAAGCTTTTCGGGGCCTGCTGCACCCTGGAAATCGCCCGAGGGAGCCTGAAGCGCCGCCTCAACGGGGTCGTCCTCAGCGTCGTCCACCAGGGCACCATGGCCGGGCACGTCGGCGCCCGGATCAAGATGGGGCCGGCGCTCCAGCTCGCCTCTTACGGCGAAAGCACGCGCATCTTCAAGACGGGAATGACGGCGCCGAAGATCATCGAATCGGTGCTGGACGACCCCGCGCGCCGCTACCACCGGAAGTGCAATTCCCAGCTGACGGAGCAGGCGGTGCCCCGCGAGGTCTGCGTCCAATACCGCGAGACCAACCTCCAATTCGTGCGCCGGCTGATGCAGGAGGAGGGCATCTCGTTCTATTTCGATCAGTCCGGCGAGGACGAGGTGCTGGTGTTGGTCGACAGCAATGACTCCTTTCCAGATTGCAAGACGCTGGACGGCAAGCCGGTGCCCATCGCGGCGTTCGGGGCGGTCGCGGGGCACCTGGAGACGCTGGCGTCGTTCGAGTCGGTGATGGAGCTGGGGCCGACGAAAGTTTCGGTGCTGCAGCAAGACTGGACCCGGCCGGCCACGCCTTTCACGGCCATGTCTCAGGCGAAAGGGGACCCGCCGGCGTGGGAGGTCTACGAGCCGGGCGAGCGGCCGGTGCCGCTGAGCGGGTACGACTCCGGGAAGGAGAATTACACGCGCGAGCATTTGAAGGACGCGGCGCAGCTTCGGCTGGAGGGGCTCCAGGCGCGGTTGGCCTTGCGCCGCGGGTCGAGCAACGTCACGGGGCTGACGGCCGGCATGAACTTCGAGGTGCGCGGGCACCCGACGGGCTCGGAGAACCAGAAGTACCTGGTGCTCAGCGCGCAGCATATCGGCGTTTCCGAGGAGGACGCGGTCTCCGGCGAGCCGGGGGTTCTCACCGAACGCGAGGGCTACCGGAACTGGATCACGTGCATTCCGACGAGCATTCCTTACCGGCCGGCGAGCGTGCGGCGGCCGGTGGTGCAGGGCATCGTGGCGGCGACGGTGGTGGGCCCGGACAGCGAGGAGGTGGAGCCCGACGTCCATGGCCGCGTCATGGTGCTCTTCCATTGGGACCGCGAAAGGCGGAGCAGCGCCGAGAGCCCGTGCTGGGTGCGGGTGGCGCAGTCGTGGGCGGGCAGGGGCTTCGGCACGCTCTTCATTCCGCGCATCGGCATGGAGGTCGCGGTGCAGTTTGTGGAGGGGAACCCCGACTGGCCCATCATCGTGGGCTGCTTGTACAACGGCGACAATCCGCCGCCGTACATGCTGCCGAAGCAGAAGACCAAGAGCGGAATTCGGACGCGAAGCTCCCGCGGCGGCGGCGGGGCGAACGAGCTGCGGTTCGAGGACAAGAAGACCGAGGAGGAGATCTATCTCCACGCCCAGAAGGACTTGAACGAGGTGGTGGAGCACGACCGGGACGCGAAGATCCATCATGACGACCACACGGCCGTCGACAAGATGCAGACCCTCACCGTGGGGAAGGACCGCGAGAAGACGGTCGAGGGGAATGAGACCATCGAGGTCAAGCTCGAGCGCAAGACGACGGTGACGAAGAAGGTCACGGAGACGTTCCAGGACGAGCACGAGCGGAGCGTGAAAGGGCCCCAGAAGTTCACTCTCGAAAAGGACAAAATCGAGCACATCAAGGCAGCCTACGAGCTCACCACCGACAAGAAATTCAATCTGACGCAGGGCGGGACGTCGCTCACGTTCGCCGATTCGAAAGTTTCGCTGGACGCCGCAGGGGCGATTCACGTGAAGCGCGGGCCTGCGGAGGTGAGCATCGACGACAGCGGCAAGGTGGTTGTCAGCACGCCCCAGGGCATCAGCCTTCAGTGCGGCAGCAACAAGCTCGAGCTGCTCCCCAGCGGAATCGAAATCAATGGAATGAAGATCGCTTGCACCGCGGGACCGGCCACCCTCGAGCTCGGCCCTGCGGGCGCGAAGATGTCGGGTCCCATGACCACGGTCGAGGGCACCGCCACGTGCAGCGTCAAGGGATTGATGGTGAACGTCAACTCTTAAGGGGTGGCGGACATGCCAACAGCCTCTCAAGCCATCCAGCGACGCCTGGACCTGCTGCAGGACCAGTGGACGCTATTCGCCACGGACCCGAAAGCGCGCCTGCTCCGCTGGGTCGTCGCGCCGGATGAGGTGAGCCTCGTCCAGGCATTTTGGGACAAGGAAAGCGACGAGCGCGCCGCGGAGACGCCGGATCTACTTCTGAGGCTGCGGAGTAGATTTGAAGATCCAGAGGGGCACGGGTTGTTGCTTCGCGCCGAATTCCTGGAAATGCTGGACAAGGCGGAAAAGGCGCTGGCGGAGGAGGGACCCCGGACCCGCTGGACCTGCCCCTCCCCGGTCTCGGGCGCGAGCGATTTGCAGGCGCTCGTCGCCGCGCTGGAGGCGTTTCGAGCCGCGCATGCTCCCAAAGGAGGCGTGGTTGGCGTATGGCTCGACCCCGAAGCGGTTGGCGATGAAGGGCTGTATGCGCTCTGGTTGCAGCAGCTCGTGAAGGCGGCTCCCGGCGGTTGTCGCTTTGCCGTCCTCGATGACCGCGCTCGGCCGGCGCTGGAGGGGCTGGAAGGCGCTGACCCGGAACAGGTGCACAGCGCCGTGGCCGACCTCGATATGTCGGCGGCGCAGGAGGAGATCTCGCGTCAGGGTGGGGACCTCGAAACTCCCGGTGGGCAATTCCGACACCTCTTCGTCCGGATGAGCAACGCGGCGAAGGAGCAGGACGTGGAGGGGGCGGTGGCGCTGGCCGACCGCGCCGTCGCGATCGCGGAAGAGCAGAAATGGCACGCGCTCGCGGCGGCGGCGCATATGGCCGCGGGAGGCGTGCTCGCCACCGGCCAGCCGCAAGGCGCGCGAGCGCGCTATGGGCTGGCCGAAGGCTTGGCGATCAGAGCCGAGGAGGAGGGCGACGCGCAGAGCAGGCGCGTGCGCCTGGCCGCTCGATTGGCCAGCGGTGCGGTGCTGATCTCGACGGGCGAGCTGGCCGAGGCTGCAGCGTGGTATCGCGAGACGGTACCGGTCGCGGAGGCCGTGGAGGACGCTCGGTCGGTCCTCGACTGCTGGAGGCTCGCCTCGTATTGCTACGAGCAGAGCGGCGCAGTCAGGGAAGCGTGGGAAACGGGGCTCGCGGGCTTCGAGGTCGGGCGAAAGCTCGATTTGGAGGCAAGAAAGGCCTCGACCCTGCCCTACCTCGCGGAGGGGCTGATGCGCATGACAACCCGGCGGCCGATGCGCGACCAGGCGCAAGGAATGGAAGAGCTCATCGTCGCAACCTTGGGCCGCGATTGGCGGCCGGCAGCCGCATCGGCGCAGCAGCCGGTCGCGGGCGCGAGGGGGCGATAGATGCTCGCGCTCAAGCACTTCGACCCGATCATCGGCGTGGACGTCCACATCGTCCAGCCGCCGGGGCCGGTGCCCCCGGTGCCGATTCCGCACCCGCATGTGGCGATGGTGTTCGACCCTTCGGACTACCTGCCGTTCATCGGAGCCACGGTCAAAGTCAATGGAATGATCGCCGCCAAGGCGGGGACGTCCGGGCAGGCCGCGCCGCCGCACATTCCAATGGGCGGGGTGTTCGTCAAGCCGCCGACGAACGAGAGCCAGGTATTCATGGGGAGCGCCACGGTGCTCGCCGACGGCAAACCGATGTCCTTCATGGGCGTGCCGGTGCTCACGTGCCAGGACATTGGAATGCCGGCGCCGCCTCGCAAGGGCAAGACGCCGCCGAAGACGTTGATGCTCCCGGTGGGGGTGGCGCTGTCCATCCCGAGCGGCCCGCCGGTCATGGTGGGCGGCCCCCCGACGATCGACATGATGGGGCTGGCGCTCTCGGCGGCGAAGCTCGCCGCGGGGCCGGCGCTCGGGCTCCTGAGAAAGGCGGCGAACAAGAGCAAGCGGCTTGCGCGGGTGATCAAGGCTGCCTCCGACCGGGCCCACAAGGCCGCGGAAAAGGCGATGGCGAAGCTGGGCGTCGGAGACAAGGCGCGCAACGCGGTTCATCGAAAGATCTGCAGCCTGACCGGTCACCCGGTCGATGTGGCCACGGGAAAGGTGCTGACCGAGGCGGTGGACTTCGAGATTCCGGGGCCGATTCCGTTTCGGTGGGAGCGGGTCTGGTACAGCACGTCGACGCGCCCGGGGCCGCTGGGCCATGGGTGGCATCACCCGTATGATCTGGCGCTCATCGAGACGGTGGGCGCGGTCGCGGTGCGCATGCCCGACGGGCGCGCGACGGCCTTTCCGCCAGTGGCCGAAGGCGGGGAGAGCTACGACCGGAAGGAAAAGCTCACGCTCCTGCGCGACAAGCGCGGGTACGCGCTGCGCGATGCGGAGGGAATGATCTTCCGGTTCGCGCCGGGCATGCCGGAACAGCCCTGCCGGCTGCAGAGCGTGGAGTATGGAAGCGGGAATCGAATCGCGCTGGCGTACGACGAGAAAGGTCGGCTCAGTGCGGTGACAGACTCCGGCGGGCGGCGATTTGATTTCGTCAGCGACGCGTCCGATCGAATCGCGTCCATCGACGGCCCGGACCCGAGCGCGCCGGCGGCGCGGATGACGCTGGTGCGCTACCGCTACGATACGGCCGGGAACCTGGCCGTGGTCCAGGACGCGCTGGGCCAGCAGGCGACCTTCGAATATCGAGGGCACCTGCTGGTGAGGGAGACGAATCGCAATGGGCTGTCGTTCTATTTCAAGTACGACGGGGTCGACGAGAAGGCGCGGTGCATTCGCACCTGGGGCGATGGCGGCATCTACGACCACAAGCTGAGTTACCACGTCGAAGCGCAGGTCACGACGGTCGAGGACTCGCTCGGGCACAAGACGATTCACCACCATCAGGACGGCGTGGTCTTCAAGACCGTCGACGCGCTCGGGAATACAAGCCTGACCGAGCGCACGAGCTCCATGGAGGTGGCGAGCGAGACGAATGCCCTGGGGCTGAGGTCGGCGCACGAGTACGACGACCGGGGGAACGAGATCGCCCGAACCGAATACGACGGCACGGTGACGCGCTTTGCGTATCAGGGCGACCGACTGGTGGAGGTGACCGACGCTGTCGGCGGGAAGTGGTGCATTGAGTACGATCGCCGAGGGCAAATTGCCAAGCGCACGAATCCGCTCGGCCAGTCCACGCGGTACTTCTACGACGAGCGCTTCCTGATCGGCGTGGCGGACACAGCGAACAACGGAACGACGCTGAAGTACGACGCGGCCGGCAATCTCGCGGAGGCGATCGCTCCGGACGGGACGAAGAATGAATGGGAGTACGACGGGCTGGGACGGCCGGTTTGCGAGATAGACGCGAAGGGCAATGTTCGCCTGAAGAAGTATGACGCGCTTGGGAGGGTGGTGCAGATTTCGGAGCCGGACGGGAATGTGCGGCAGCTGGAGTACGACCGGGAAGGCAACGTGGCGCGGGCCAAGGACCGGCACCGGGACGTGCGCTTTCGGTACCAGGGGATGAACAAGCTCGCGTCCCGAGAGGAGGCTGGGACGACGGTCAAGCTCCACTACGACACGGAGGAGCGACTCGTCGGGATTCAGAACGAGCACGGCTTCGTCTATCGCTTCGAGCTTGGGCCGACGGGAGACGTGGACGTCGAGACGGGTTTCGACGGCCTGCGGAGGGAGTTCAAGCGGGACGCGCTGGGACAGGTCGTGGAGATGCTGCGGCCCGACGGCCGAGTGACGAAGTATGTGTACGACGCGGCCGGGCGAGTGCTGGTGGCCGCGCAGCCCGACGCGAGCAGCCATTGGTTCAAGTATCGGCCCGACGGCGAGCTGGTGGAGGCGATGAACGGCGTCGTCACCGTGAAGCTCGAGCGGGACGCGCTTGGCCGGGTGGTCAGGGAGCAGCAGGGCGAGCACTGGGTTGAGATGGAGTACGGGCCGACGGGCCCGCGGGTGAGAATGAGGTCGTCGCTCGGTGCCGAGCAGGAGATCGAGCGCAACGAGATGGGCGACGTGGTTGGCATCCGGGCGGGGCGATTCGCGGCGAGCTTCCAGCGCGATGAGCTGGGTTTGGAAATGCACCGGGAGGTGAGCCTGACGGCGGGTGAGGCGCTCGCGGGTGGCGAGACGATCGAGGTGAGCTGGAAGCGGGACCGGGTCGGCCGGCCCATCGAGCAGAGGCGGCGCACCCAGGCGGCCGGGGAGACGACGCGGCGGTATCGGTGGGACGTGGACGACCGGCTGAAGGAGATTCGGCAGAGCGGGGCGAATGGGTTCTGGACGTCGGAGTACGCGCACGATGCCGTGGGGAATTTGAGCGCGGCGAAGCACTCGCACTCTGGCGGCGCCGAGGTCGAGCTGCGTATGCCGGATGCGGTGGGCAATCTGTTTCGCACGGAGGCGCGCAACGACCGGGAGTACGGGCCGGCGGGGCAGCTGCTCTCGGCCGAGGGGCCGAAGGGCGTCACGCGGTATGAGTATGACGCGGAGGGGAACCTCGCTCGGAAGGCGGAGCCGGACGGGGGCGAATGGGAGTATCGGTGGGACGCCGCGGGAATGCTCATCAAGGTGGTGCGGCCCGATGGCGGGGTCGTGGAGTTCGGGTATGACGCGCTTGGGCGGCGGGTGTGGAAGAAGTTTCAGGGGAAGGTGACGCGGTGGGTTTGGGATGGGAATGTTCCGCTGCATGAATGGGTGGAGGAGACGGGAAAGGCGGGTGAGAAGGCGCGGGCGGCGGCGGTGGCGAAGGGTGAGGCGGGAACACGGCAGGAGCCGATTACCTGGCTGTTTGAGCCGGAGAGCTTCTCGCCGATGGGGAAGGTGGTTGGGGACGCAGCGTATGCGATCACCACGGACCACCTCGGGACGCCGATTGCGATGTGCGACGGAGCAGGGGCAGAGGTGTGGGCGGCGGAGCTGGGGGCTTATGGGCAGGTGCGGAGCTATGCCGGGCTGAAGGAGGCGTGCCCGTTTCGGTGGCCGGGGCAGCATGAAGATGCAGATGCCGGCCTGCACTACAACCGCTTTAGGTATTACGATGCGGAGCAGGGGTTATACCTAAGGCAAGATCCGATCAGGTTATCAGGTGGCTCGCCAAATCTCCATTCGTACGTCGATGACCCGTTAGTGTGGTCCGATGTCTTCGGTCTAAGCAAGTGTAGCGCAGGCGACCCAAAGAAAATCAAAGACCTAGGGCTGGAGGGTGTCGACCTAACTGGAAAGAAATTGAACGCTGGAAAGAAGAAGTTGGAAGGGGCCGGGTTTCGATACAGGGGCCAACTGTCGCCTAAGAGCGAGCGTGTAACGTTTGTGCACCCGACGACAGGCGCGCAGGTGCATTTTGACTCCGGTACTGCGCTCGCGGGTGGACAGAAACCCCACTGGCATATTCAAGGGCAAGGCGGAGAGCGCTACAGTATGAAAGGCCTTCGTGTGGAAAGTTTTGACTCCGCAGGGCATATCCGTGCAGGCTGAGCAAGACCTCCTAGGTTCGAAATGGCTAACAGCGCCACAGTGCATCGCTGCTGCCCGGTCCTAGTCGTGTGAGGAATACGTGAACGACAAGAACATAGAAGAGAAACTGCGCACGGTGTTTAGCGATGCACACGTCATTGACGTCGACTTCTCCGAGTGGGACAAGGTGGTCTCTCTTGTGGTTGTCGCTGATCACCTAAGGCCGATAAGGGGGCACCTGCAGTTAATCTGCGTCACCTTTGCTGGCGTCAAAAGGGCGAGCTTTCGCTTTCCCCGAATCGGGAAGCGGCTTTCGAAAGGCGAGCACTTTCAGTGGTGGACGACCTGGGTTGAGTCAAAAGAGCTCGCGATCGGAAGGCGGTTTGTGATAGGCGGCGATGCCTCGATGCCCAGGGTTGAGATCGTGTGCGATGGTGTAAATTGCTCGCGTATTGATGGAAAGGTCTTCCAAGGGGTCAATCCCGAGTGGGGGCGGCCAGCGGGCGGCCTGGCTCGACCAAGTATTCAAAAGCTGTTTGCGTTGAGGTCCATGCGACGGCGACGTCTATAGTGTTGCTTTTCAATAGTCGCAGTTGAGGTAATGTGCGGGCAAATAATCGGGGCCGCAGGCTAGCTGTTTAGATAGACTAGGCGGTCGGTTGCTGCGGAATGCTATAGTCGGCCGAAAAGGCGCGATCGCTCGGGAGGTGTGTTATGGCGTCTAAAATGGCAGCGATGCGCTGCGCGCGCTATGCCTATGCGTGTGTGAGTCGATGCCTTGAATCCAGCTGTCGGGTGCCGGCTTGGTGAAGGACGAACGAGGCGATCCTTGACAATGGAATAGCAGTACTCAAAGCGAGAATTCAATTGCGCTGGAATATGACGACCGAGGCCGGCTGAAGACGGTGAAAGACTCCGGCGGCCGGCGCTTCGACCTCGTCAGCGACGCATTCGATCGAATCGCGGCCATCGAGGTCCCGGGCCCGAGCGCGCCAGCGGGGCAAATGACGCTGGTGCGCTACCGATACGACTCGGCCGGCAATTTGGCCGCGGTTCAGGACACGCTGGGCCAGCAAACGATCAGGAAACGTCCTTTCTTTACGGGCAGCGGAAGTTGGCGCTCGAGGCGCCGGCATTTGCGCTCGAGGAGTTGGCAGCGCTCGAGGCGCGCATGGAGGCGCACCTGGACGGGCTGGTCCTGGGCGCGGACGAGGCCCGGGCCTTTTGCAAGCTTCGGGCGCCGGAGGGGGACGTTGGCGAGCTCCATGGCATTCTCCGGGTTCTATGCCGAGCGGATTGCCCGGACGATCTCGAGGACGCGTCCGCTGCCGCGGACCCGTCTGACCCGGAGTGCGCACGAGCGATGTCGGATGCTCTCCGGCATGACCTGCCTGCCGCTTGGGCATCACGCGCAGCTTCCTGGCTCTCCGCCGATGAGGCGCCGCCGCCCTTGCAGACCGCCGTGGCGGTGACGGCGGGGTACCGTCGCCTGCCCGTGGCCCTGCAGCTCGTCGAACGGGTGAAGAAACTTCAAGGCGCCGAGGTGCTTCCGTATATCGAGGCGCTCGGACGGCTCCGCGATCCTTCGACGGCGATGCTCCTCTTCCGCTTCATGCAGCAGCGGGCGGAAGCGGAAGTCCAGCGGGCAGCGGCGATCGCTGCGCTTCGGATCGGCTCGCCACAAGCTCTGCCCCTGCTGGAGCAGGCCGCCGGCGGCGAAGCCTGGGCACGGGTCCCGCTGGCGCTCGCCGCGAGCGCTGGGAGTGCACCCTTGCTGCTCAAGGCGGCGCGTGAGGACCCTTGCGACGATTCGCTGCTGGCCTTGGGCCTTCTGGGAGACGTCGCGGCCACGCCGCTGCTCGTCACAGCCTTGTTGGATCCGAAGAGCGCCTCGAGCGCCGCCCTCGCGCTCTACCTCATCACGGGCGCCCGGCTCGCGGACGCGAACGTTGATCCAGCGAGTGCGCCGGGCATCTCCCAGTCGCCCGAGCTGTGGGGGGCGTTCCTGCGCGACCACGTGAAGGAGACGGCCGGCAAGGGACTCCATCGCCTGGGTGAGCCCTACACCGCGAAGACGCTGCTGCGATGCCTCGGAGACCAGTGGCTGCCGCTCGACGTGCGCAGGCTCGTCGCCGATGAGGTCGCCATCCGGTTTCGCGTCGATGTGGCGTACGCGCCCGACATGCTGGCCCATGAGCAGGTCGCAGGCCTTTCGAAGCTGGCCCACGCTCTCCGCGCGGCCGGCGCGCGCGGTCGCGTTGGCGGCAGCGCAGCGGCGTTCTAAGGAGAATTCGCCATGACGGTCGGCGTGAACAACCTTTCCGTGGTCCACAAGAAGAGCAACGGGGTGACCATTGCATTCCCGGACCTTTGCAAGACCCCGACTCCAGGCGGGCCCGTGCCGATGCCGTACCCGAATATCGCGCAGTCGAGCGACACGGCGAGCGGCAGCCAGAAGGTGAAATGCGACGGGGAGAGCGTCTGCCTTCAGGATTCGAACTTCTCCACCAGCACTGGAGACGAGGCCGGCACGGCCGGCGGAGTTGCCTCGAGCAAGACGAAGGGAAAAGCGGAGTTCGCCAACTTCGCCTTCGACGTGAAGATCGAAGGCAAGTATGTTCCCAGGGCGTTCGACCTCATGCTGCACAATGACAAAAATACGCCCCCAGCGCCGTTGATCCAGGCGCCGGTGGTCGTCGTGCCGAGTTCGAGCTCCGAGCTGAAGTCGGTGTGCCTGATTTGCGGGAAGGAGGTCTGAAGTGAGGCTCGCCATCGGAGGCCTGGGCCTCGCGACGGCCCTCGGGACGAGCGCGGTGGAGGCCTGTGCGGCTGCGCGCGCGGGCCTGAGCCGCACGAGCGAGGCCGAGCTGGACGTCCCCGTGGTCGCGCACGTTCTCTCGGGCGTCACCGACGGCTTCACGGGGGTCGGCCGGCTCTCTCGCCTGGCCACGTTGGCGCTCGACGATCTCATGCAGGGCAGCGGGCTTACACCGGCGGCGCTCGCGAGCGGGGCGCTCGTCCTGCACGTGCGCGACGACTTTCACGAGCGCGCGAACGAGGCGCTGGACGCCGCCGAGCCGGAGCTGACGACGTCCCCCGAGGCGCGCTCGGAGCACGCGCGGCTGCGCGAAAGGCTGCTCATGCCGCTCGCGAAGCACGTGGGCATCCCGGGCAGCCGGGCGCATCTGCTCCAGGGCGGCCCCGCTGCGTTCGTGGCAGCCGTCGAACAGGCCTCGGCGCTGCTCGCTCGCGGTGAAGCTCGCCAGTGCATCGTCGGCAGCGTCGACGCTCCCGCGGACCCGGCGGTGCAGTCGCTCTGGGCGAGCCTCGGGATGCTCAAGGCGCCGGACAACCCGGTGGGCGTCTTCGCCGGCGAGGGCGCGGCCTTCCTTCTGCTGCAGGCCGAAGGCCCGAGGGCCGCGCGAGCACCCCAAGCATGGCTCGAGGGCTGGTGCGCAGGAGAGGCGGGGCCGCACCGGTTCAGCCTGGACAAGCCGACGGGGCGAGGCTTCTTCACCGCCATGCGCGAGAGCTTCGCGGCGGCGAACCGACCCGTCGATGCGCGAGTCGCCATCTTCAACCACGGCGGCGACGAGTATCGCGGCCGGGAGCTCGCGATGGCGCTCACCTTGCTGGGAATGGCGGGGATGCCCAGGGACTTCGAGGCCTGGTTTCCGGCCACTTCGTTCGGGGACACGGGGTCGGCGAGCACGGCAATCGGCATTGTCATGGCGGTCCGCGCTTTCGCGCGCGGGTATGCTCGAGGTCGGGATATCGCCGTGATGGCGCAGAGCGATGATGGCGCGAGTGGGTGCTGCATCGTCAGCGCGGCGTCGAACGGATAGGAGGAGCAGCATGGCGAGGGCCAAGGGGAAGATGTCACCGGTGGCGGCGGGCCGAGAGCCGCGCACCCTGGAGGCCGCGCAAACGGCATACGAGAATCGAAAGCAACAGGTGTGGGACAAGGGGAAGGAGAAGCTGGACAAAGCGCTGAAGGCGTCGAAGGGTCACAGCCCGGCGCGGCTCGGAGAGTTGGGGGAGTACAGCCGCAGCGGCGACTACCGAGCCTACGGCTTGGTCTACATCAAGAAGCATTCGCGGAACGCGGTCTACAACCTGCCCGCGGAAGTGCTCGGCCGACGACTTGCCGCGATCGGGCGGGGCAGTCGGGATGTCGCCTCTGGAAGTGCCGAGCATGGTGCGCGCTATCGCCTGGATTACCAACGACCCTGTCGCGGGGGCGCTCAGCAGAACTTCCTGTGGGGCTTCCTTCCATACGAGAACCAGGCACACCACGTCATTCCTAAGGAGGCGTTTGATCTTGCCTTCGACCACGAGCAGAAGAGGATCCTGGCCGCGGTTCCCTATGATCTGAACCACGGCGAAAACATCATCCTGCTTCCGAAGAAGAAGCGGGAGCGGTTTATCCACAGGCTCGTCAATCACTCGGGGTGCCACCCGACGTACTCGGATCTTGTGGTGGGGGATATGAAGGCGATCCGAGCACAATTGGAGAAATGCTCGTGTGATAAACCAAGTCCGCCGCTGGTGTCGGTGTTGCGACAGTTGATCGAACTGCAGGGCGACTATTGGAAGTATATCGTCGAATGGAGCAAGGCCAACTGCTCTCAGACGATCAACGAGGCCGCCGCTGCTGAGATTGCACTCAGGAAGACGAGGGCGAAATCGGGCATCTAGAAAGAGGAGCGCAAGACCTATGGTCAACGAAAGAGTCTTCTTTCCATGGATACACATGCCAGATCCCGATTATGCCCATCTGCATCCGCGAGACCCTCCCGAGCTCAAGGGGTTCTTTTATCCGCTGGCTTTCGGTGAGCCTGTCGGCTCCGCTTTTCCGGTAGATGTTGTCTTTGAACTCGATCCAAATGGTGGCGCGTTTCTCCCGGACTCAATTCCAAACACCACGGGTGTCTATGTTGTCTCGGAACGGCTGCGCGGGCTGCTCGAGAAGTCAGGAGCGCATTTCGAGTTCCATCTCGTGCGTATCAGGAACCACAAGGGCCGAATTGAGAAGGCGCCCTACTTCATTGCCAACCTCCTGGATGTTGTCGATTGCATGGACAGGGCGCGATCGGACTATTCGCCTTCTGACATGGATCCAACACAGATGCGCCGAATTACGCCGGCTTGTGTTGGATGTCGACAAGATCCCCGAGGACACTCAGATCTTCAGACTGGGGAGCGATAGGAGGTTGTTCATGGTGAGAAAGGATCTCGCCTTCGAGATCTACCGCACCCACAAGTGCGAGGGAATGCTCTTCAAGAAGATTGAGCTCTACGGCGAGGAGTTCCGCACAACCCCTCCAGATTACAGCACCTGAGGCAAGGCAATGCACTTCGACCTCAGCACGATCTCAGACGACCTGGCCTTCTCGGTGGAGGAGTTCAAGCGCCTCCCCGAGCCGGATGAGGTCGACGGCGTTTACGCCGCGGCGATGCAGGCGACCTGGCGAGCGCTCCGTCGCCGGGGCATCGCCCGCCTGCTCGCCGATGCCGACCAGGCTGGGTTCTTCGCAAGCCTCGAAGAGGCAGCAAGCCTTCGGCGCCATTTGCTGCTCTGGGCCGCCGGACGGCAGTCGGAGCCGGAGCTGGCAGGACCGTGCCGCGCCAGCGACCTCGGGCCCTTCTTCGATGCCCTCGCCGCCCGGAGGTTGGACCTCGCCGTGACGATTGCCCGCGCCAGCGAAGCGCCAATGAATCGACGCTACGAGTACGAGGAGGATTACCGGTACGCGCAATTTCTCTTCGCAATGGTTCAAGGCGCTGACGCGTCCAACCTCGGCGCCGTCCTCGGGGAGCTCGCTAGGGCAACCGAAGGGGAGGAGACCGGCCGCTACCTCACGTGTAAGGCGCTGATGATTTCAGACAATGACGCGTTCGAGGCCGCGCTCGCTCGACTCGTTGAAGAGCACGAGGAGCACTACGGCAAGCTGCAGGACGGCATCATTGCAGACCCGGAGGGCTTCGCGACCGAGCGCTACGTGATGGTCGAAGGCTTGGGGCTCAAGGTGCTCGCCCGGGAGCGCGGGTTGGTGCCCGCGCCGGAGCACAGGTTCATGCCAGCGAACGCCTTCTTGCGAGAGGAGCCCCGCTAATTGCCGCCGGTGCCCCTCTGCGCCCCGTGCGCCGCGACCCAGGCATCGACCCGCGCCTCCAGCACGTCCAGCGGCAGGGCGCCGGCGCCCAGCACCAGGTCGTGGAAGGCGCGCAGGTCGAAGGCCTTCCCCAAAGCCGCCTGAGCCCGGGCGCGCAGCGCGAGGATCTCGAGCTCGCCGATCTTGTAGCCCAGCGCTTGCCCTGGCCAGGCGATGTAGCGGTCGGTCTCGGCCTGCACGTCGACCTCGTCAATGGCCGAGTGGTCGTGGAAAAACTTCACCACCTGCTCCCGCGACCAGCGCTTCGAGTGGAGCCCCGTGTCGACCACGAGCCGGATGGCGCGCAGCATCTCGTCCTGGAGATGGCCGTAGTAGCTGTACGGGTCTCGATAGCCGCCCGCCTCCTCGCCCAGCTTCTCGGCGTAGAGCGCCCATCCTTCGACGAAGGCATTGTAGTGGAGCCAGTGCTTGCGCAACGGCGGGAGCCCCTCGAGCTCTTGCTGGATCGCGAGCTGGAGGTGATGGCCGGGCACGCCCTCGTGATAGGCGGTGGACTCCATGCTCAGCGTCGTGCGGCTCTCGATGTCCCCGGTGTTGACCTCGATGCGCCCGGGGCGCGAGCCGTCGGGCGCGGGGAACTGGTACTCGGCGCCGGCCGCCTCCTTCTCGCGGAACGCCTGCACCGGCACCACCTCGAAGTCGGCCTTGGGGAGCCGGCCGAAGAGCTTGGGCAGCTCCTTTCGCATGCGGTCGAGGTGGCCGCGGTAGATCTCCAAAATGTGCTGGCGCGAGCGCGGGTGGAGCGAGGCGTTCTTGGGCAAGGACGCGCGAAAGCTCGCGAGGTCGGGGAAGCCGGCGCGCTTCGCGGCCTGGGCCATCGCGAGCTCGATGCGCGCCACCTCGCGAAGGCCGGTCTGGTGGACCTCCTCCGGGGTCAGCGACGTGGTCGTGGACCTGCGGACGAGGGCCGCGTACCAGGCGTCGCCGTTCGGCAGCGCCCAGAGGCCCACCTCCGCCCGGCCCTTGGGCGCGTATTCCTCCTTCACGAACCGGGCGAGCTTCGCGTAGGCCGGCAGCACCTCGCCTCGGACGGCCGCGAGGAGCGCCGTTCGGATCCGCGTCTGCTCGGCGGCCGGCAGGCCGGCCGGCATGCTGGCGAGCGGCTGGGCGAATGGGGTTTCTTCCGGCTTCATCGCCGCGATGCCCGCAGCCTGGCTCGCGACCTTCTCCAGCAGGAACCGGGGCGGCATGAGCCCGGCCGCCATGCCGAGCCGCATGTTGGCCAGAGTGTCGTCGAGCTGCTTGGGGAGCTTCCGGCAGCGGGCGATGAAGTCGTCGTAGTCCTTGGCGCCGGCGAAGGGGAGCATCCGCGGGAGCTGGGCGGCCGCCAGGTGGACGCCGCTCATTTGGTTGACCGGCATCTTCCACGCTTCGAAGCGGGCATCCTCGAGCTCCTCGCGAAAGCCGCGGATGAGCAAGGCGCGCGTGAGGGTCTCCTGCTCGGAGAAGCCAGCCGGGTCCACGGCCTCGAGGCGCGCCAGGGTCTCGCGGCTTCGCTGGAGGTCGGCGTCCACCGCGGCCGCCGAGACGTCGCTCAGCTGGTCGTTCCATCGCGGGTCGCCGACGGCGGAGGCGAACTCCGGGTCGTGAGAGAGCACCGACTCCCAGTGCTCGGCGAGGAGCGCCTCGAAGGCCTTGCGCCGGGCGCCAAGGTCCTCCTGGCTGGCCTGCGGCCGCGGCGCGGGCGCGCTTCGTGGTCCGGAAGCCGTGGCGCAGGCGCAGAGCACGACGGCGGGGAGGGCGCAGCGGCAGCTCATCATCGGAAGTCTCCTGACGGCGTGGAGCGCCAAGGCGCCCAAGAAGAAGCACAGGGCGGGCCGGTCGCGCAACGGGCGCTCGGCGGCTCGGCTGCCCCGATGGCGAACCCCGGTGACGAGCGCCGGGGTGGGGCGCCGCGATTGCGAGGACCTGGCGGCGTGCAGACATTCGCGCCGAGTTGTGACGGGTCCGGGGCCGTCGCTTAGGTCGACGGCTCTCGCGCCCATTGCCCCGCGAGGTCGCTCAAGATGCGCACGCAGCCCGTCCGTTCATCGCATCGCCCCCGGCTCGGGTTCGTGGGCCTGGACAAAGTCGGGCGGAGCCGGCTGAAGGCCTTCACCAGCGGGAGCGAAGTGCAGGTCGCGGCCGTCGCCGACCCGTCGGCCCAGGCCTCCCGAGAGGCGCTCGCCCTCGCGCCCCAGGCCCGGCCCTGCGCCGACCTGGCCGAGGTCCTGGACGCCGGCGTCGACGGCGTGGTCCTCGCCACGCCGAGCGCTGAGCACGAGGGGCAGGTGCGGGCGGCGCTCCAGGCGGGTGCGGCGGTGTTCTGCGAGGCGCCCCTGGGGCCGACCGCGCACGAGGCGCGCGCGGCCGTCGAGGAGGCGCGGCGGAGCAACCGCTTGCTCGGCGTGGACGCCGTCCTCCGCTTCTCACCGGCGGCCGAGACCTTGCGCCAGCTCATCGGCTCCGGGTCGCTCGGCCACGTGTTCGCCGCCGACCTCCACCTCCACCGCGCCCGAGGGCCCGACGAGCCGTGGTCCAGCGACCGCGCGCGCTCGGGCGGGGGCTGCCTCATGGACCTCGGGGTCCACCTGGTGGACTTCGCGCTGTGGGCCCTGGGCGGGCCGCGGGTCGAGCGTGCGCGAGGGAGGCTGTTCGCCGAGGGCCGTCCAGTCGCCGACCGGCGCGGCGGCGCGGTGGAGAGCTTCGCGGCCCTGGAGCTCGAGCTCGAGGAAGGGTGCGACGCGCGCATCGCCTGCTCGTGGAAGCTGCACGCCGGCCGCAGCCGCAGCCTCGAGGCGAGCTTCTATGGCACCGAGGGCGGCGCCACGCTGCGCGCCGGCGAAGGCTCCTTCGAGGCGATCGCTGTCGAGCGCCATCGCGGCGACAGCACCGAGACCGTGGCCAGCCCGCCCGAGCCCTGGACCGCGCGGGCGGCCCTGGAGTGGGCGAGGCGGCTCGCGGCCGGCGAGCGCTTCGACCCGGAGGTAGAGAGCGCAGTGCGGGTCGCCGAGGTGCTCGACCGCGTCTACACAGCCATCGGCTGATGGTTCCCAGCAGGCTTCATCCTGCTTCGTACGCATAGCCGAGCCGGGCTCTTCAGGAGGGCCCGGCGGCTGGAACCGAAGGACTGCCGTCACGCGCGCTGAGGCTCAGGCGGCCGGTTCGGCGCGACGGGGACCGGCTCCTCCCGCGCGATGGCGGTGCGCGACCCCGGGACGCCCGCCGCGCCGCCGACCGCCGCGGCGGCCAGGGTGAGCGCGCCGAAGACGAAGAAGGCCCACGCCCCGGTCGCGCCGCCGACGGCAGCCGCCCGGGCGATGGGATCGCCGTTCGCCTGCCCGTCGCCCTCCGACAGGCCTTCGGACGGCTGTCCCTGGAGTCGGAGCACCGAGCCCTGAGCGCCCTCGTCGGCGGCCGCGCCGGAGGCGGCGCCGGAGGCCACCTTCGCGACGGCCGCGGTCGCGACCCACAGCCCTGCGGCGATCATCAGGCCCCAGAGCGCCGCGCCGTGCAGCACCCCCTGGAGCCGCTCGGTGCTCGCCGAGAGCCGGGCCGCCATCCAGCCGGCGAAGAACATCGCCACCACGCCGGAGGCGATGCTCCAGATGCCCACCCCCAGGCTGAGCCCCTGCAGGTTCCCGAGGTTGCGCGGCTCGAACTTCGCGAGCTCGATGCCGGCCCCCAGGGCCAACAGGAGCAGCCACGCGCCGAGCCCGAAGAACAAGCCGGCGAACAGCGCGCCCCAGCTCACGCGGTAGAGCTGGGGCCGGTCGGTGACGGTCGAAGCCATGTCCGTGCTCCCTCCTGTCGGGCCGCCTAAAAGGAGAGACGCGGCCCACGCATGAGAACCTCGCCATCGGGGGGCCTGCTTTCACGGGCGGGTGGTGAAGGCCTTTCGCCGTCGCCGCGGGCGCGGCTCGTGGCCATCCTGACGCGGGCTCGGCGGGAAAGGTGCGGGGCGGCCGCGGGCTCGGGAGGCAGCGATGCGAGGCAATTGCGAGACCTGCGGAAACGAGTACGACAAGGCGTTCGAGGTGACCGTCGCCAACCAGCGGCACGTCTTCGACAGCTTCGAGTGCGCCATCCAGGCGCTCGCGCCCCGCTGCGAGCACTGCGGATGCCGGGTGATCGGCCACGGGGTGGAGGCCGAGTCGAAGATGTACTGCTGCGCCCACTGCGCTCATTCGGCGGGCGTCGGGCAGGTGAAGGACCGCGCGCAGTAGCGCCCCTCGCGCCGAGCGCGCGCTTCAAAGGCGGCCTGGCAGGCGGCCGGCCGCCTCGAGCTGCGTGCGCCCTGGGCGCGCCTCCGGGTCGAAAAGGGGTTTTCGGCTCCGGCTGGCGATGGTATGGACGCGGCGCCCATGGCGCCCGCGAGCACAGAGGCGGTTTTGGCCCCGAGCGACCGCCGGGCCTGGCTCGCCGTGCTCGGGCTGGGGATCGCCGTGCGCCTCGCCGTGGCGCTCGGGACCGAGACCTACTTCGACGAGGCCTACTACCTCGCCTGGGCGCAGCGCCTCGACTTCGGCTACTTCGATCACCCGCCGATGATCGCCGTCGCCCTGGCGCTGTTTCGCTCTCCCCGGCTGGCGGCGCTGGTCCTGGGCGGGCTCACGCTGGCGGCGCTCGCGGGCCTGGGGCGGGCGCTCCACGGCGACCGCGACGCGGGCCTTCGCGCCGCCGCGCTCGGCGCCGTCCTCCCCTCCGCGGTGCTCGCGGGCTCGTTCGCCACGGTCGACGCCCCGCTCTACCTGTTCTGGGCGCTCGCGCTCTGGGCGCTGGTGGAGCGACGCGACACTCTGGCGGGGCTCTGCCTCGGCCTGGCGCTGTCGTCCAAATACACCGGCGCGCTGCTCCTCGGCGCGGCGCTGCTCTCCATGGCGCTCGACCGCGAGTGGCGCCGGGCGGCGAAGGTCTTTGCGCTGGCGCTGCTCGTCTTCTCCCCGGTGATCGCCTGGAACGTCGCGCGCGGCGGCGCGAGCTTCGTGTTCCAGCTCCGGCACGGTCTCGGGGGGGCGCGGCCCGCGGTCGGCGCCTATCTCTTGGGCCAGTGGGCCATGGCGGGGCCGGCGCTGTTCCCGCTCGCCCTCTGGCTCACAGGGCGCAGGCGGCTGCCGAGGGTCCTCAGGCTCTCGCTTTGGCTCCCGCTGCTCGCCTTCCTGGCCGCGTCGTTTCGGACCTTCCAGGAGGTCAACTGGCCGGCCATGGCGTACCTGGGGGCGTGCGCGGCGCTCGCGGGAGAGCCGACGCGGGCGGTCCGCGGGGCGGCCTGGGCCAACGCCGCGCTCGCGGCGGTCGCGGCCGTCCACCTCGTCTTCGCCCCGTTCGCGCTCCCGAACGACGAGGTGCTGTCCAAGGTCCACGGCTGGGCGGTGCTGGGCGAGATCAAGGCGACGGGAGCCCAGGCGGTCTTCGCGCCGACCTACCGGATGGCAGCGCAGGCATGGCTGCACACGGGCCTGCCCACGGGCACCTTCGCCTCGGGCCGCCGCTCGCAGTACGACCTCTGGCCGGCGCCCACCTTGCCGGCGCACGCCGACGCCGTCTGGGTGGGGGAGGACGAGCCTTTTCCCGCAGCCCTCGCCGACCGCTTCGCCTCGGCCGATGTGCCGCGCCGGTTCGAGACCTCATTTCGAGGCCAGCGAATGCATCGCTTTCAAATGGTCGTCTTGCGCGATTACCAGGGCGCGGGCAAGCCATAGTCCCTTCGGCGCGAAATCTGGCTCGGCCAGGTTAAGGGCGAAGAGCGGCAAAAAGGGGGACGCCCGCTCCTCATCAATCGGCGCCGACAAGAGCGTCGAAAGGGGTTTTGTTGGGTGAAGTGGCGCGGACCGAGTGCGGCGCACCTCATGGAGGGCGCCGCAGGCGTTAAGGCGTTGGCGCGGAGGGCGGCCTGAGCGAGGAGGCGGGCGGGAGAATGGCCGCTGGCGCGCCGCTGGGGCCTTAAGGCGGTCTCAGGATTCGAGCCGCAGGGTTAGGAATCGCGCAGAAATAGATAATCCATATCTCAAGGTCCGAAGCGCCCGGATGGCGAGGCGCGAGGCGGGCGCATGCCAGAGGGCATTGTCACCGACGAGCAATGCCAGCCGGGATGGATCGGACGTTGAGATGGAGCAGATATTTCGGAGCGATGACCTACGCGCAGAGGCGGCGCACCTCGGGCCGGCGCAGGGTCAGCGCGAGCCAGACGTAGAATCCGGCGAGCGCGAGGCTCCACCCGACGGCGAAGAACGCGCCGATCAGCTGGACTCCCGTGCCGAACGCGGCGCTGAAGCCGGTCGCCCCGGGGAGCACCTGGCCCATGGTGGCGGACATCATCTTCGCGCTGGCAGCGCCCATCCCTATGGCGTTGATGATTCGTAGGGTGATGCCCAGGGCGTGGAGCGGCAGGTGGCCCCAGGCGACGCCGACGAGCAGGCGCCTTCCTCTCTCTCGCCGCGCGCGGACCATGAAGGCGCCCGCGAGGAGCCCCGCGCTCAGCGGGAGGTTCACCGCGCCGTACGCGAGCGAGAGCGGGCGCACCTTCGCCTGGATCTCGGCGAGCTCCGTCGCCATCTGGTCTTGGGCCCTCTCGAGGTTCTCCTGCATCGGCTTCGGCAGCGGCGCTCCTTGGCGCGTGGCCTTCGACATGGCGCGCACCTGCTTCATCATCACGTCGGGCGAATACCGAAGCGCCAGCGGCAGGGAGACCAGGGTGACGAAGAGGCCCAGGCCTCCGAGGATGGCCGCGGCGCCGAGCTGGAAGCTCAACGAGCCGGGGGGCTGCGGCGAGGCGGCTGTCGCCGGGGGCTGCGAAATGCTGGCGTCTTCCATTCGGTGAATCCTTTTCCCCGGCGCCATGGCCTGGAACCCTTCGCGGTCTTGAGTCACGCGGCTTTGCGAGAGTCCCGGCGCCTCGCGCAAAGAGCCGCCGTTCGAAGGCCTCGCTTCAGACGCACGGGAGCCTTCCGGCTCAGCCGGGTCAGGAGACGACCTTCAGGTGCTCCACCCGCCGCCGCTCGGGCTCGACCTCGCGGCTCTCCACGTCGTGGGCCCGCGCATCGGCGGTCATGAGCACGGCCTCGAGCAAGTCGCTGGTCCGGCTTCGCTGCTCGCGTTGGACCTCCTTCGGGTCGACCTCGACGTGCCTCTCGTCCGGGGTGACCTTGAAGAGCGGCAGGCCCTTCTGCACCACGGACCCGTCGGTGCCCTGGAAGATGACCTTGTCGACGGTCCCCGAGAACGGCGCCCGCACCGTGTTGAACATCTTCATCACCTCGATGATGTAGAGCGGCTGGCCCTTCTCGAAGTGCGTGCCCTCGGAGGCGAACGGCGGCCGGCCCGGCGCCTCCTGCCGGTACAGCATGCCGCCGCACATCGCGACAATCTCGTCGGCCTTCGTGGCCGGCGGCGGCACCAGCACCTTCTTCATCCGCTGCTGGAGGTCCGGGTCGCTCAGCGAGACCGGGATCGTCACATCGAGGTTCTCCTCGACCCTGAACTCAAAGAACCGGACCGCGTCGGCAATCATGAACAAGAGCCCGAGCAGCTCGTTGCCCGCCTCGTAGCCCACGTGCGCCGCGCGGATCTTGCCCCAAAGCTCGGCGTCGTACCCGCCCTGCGGCACCTCGCACTTGAGGATCTCGTTGAGCTTGTAAAACTCCTCCTTGCGCAGACCGAAGGTCTTTCGCAGCTCGGCGTAGAAGCGGATGGACTTGGTCAGGAGCTCGTGGTCGTGCTGCCAGATGACCTCGGAGGCCGGCCTCCGAGGGTTGTACGACATGTTCAGGTACTCGTAGGTGTCGTTGAGCACGCCCAGCGGGTTGCGCAGCCAGACGAGCTTGCCGTTCTCCACCCGGTATTGGGTGCGGAAGAGGCTCAGCCAGCCCGAGAAGAGGTGCGGGTCGTCCAGCAGGATCTCCATGGGGCGGGTGATCAGCGTGAGCTTGCGGTCGAGGACCTCGGACATGGCCTTGGCCGCCGCCGCGTCGCCGTTGCTCTCGGCCGCCACCTGCTTGGCGTAGTGCTTCTTCATCTCGGAGAACGCGAAGCCGATGTCGAGCTTGTTCGCCTCCTCCTTCAGCCGTCCCATCAACGTCAGGTAGGGCACGACGAACCGGGTCGTTGGCTTGGCCAGGACGTTCCAGCCGATGAACCAGTTGACCAGGCCGTAGTGGAACTGGAGGTTCGTGGCCAGGTTCACGCCGCGCAGGCTCGTCTGCCCGAGCACCTTGGAGAGGAGCCGGAAGCTCTCGGCCCGGTTCTCACCCTGGGTCAACAGGAGCGCGATGTTCGAGTCGTAGGCGCCGGCGACGCGGTAGCGCATGAACATGCCGGTGTCGGGGTTCACGAGGCTAATGCCCTGGTCGTCGCGGATCTCGCCCTGGATGGGCTTGGACCAGAATCGGATGAGCCCGCCGGCGTGCGGCGAGAGCGAGGCGTCGGTGGCGTTGAGACGCGACTCCACCGCCGACTTGAACCGCGGGACCCGCTCCGGCTTGGGCAGCCGCTTCCGGTGCCGGGCGAGCAGCGCCATGGCCTCGACCAGCGACTCGACGACGAAGAAGTCGCTCGGGTCGCTGGGGTTCGAGAACTTGAGGCTGTAGCAGAGCTCGGTCACCCGGTGCTCGACCTGGATGCGGGTGTTGACCTCCATGAAGTAGTACCGGTCGCGGTCGACGATGCACTCGAAGGTGGAGGCCGAGTCCAGGCCCACCGCCGCGCCGAACCGGGCCGCGTCCTCTTCCATGCGAATGAGGATGGAGAGGTCGCTCGCCAGCGCCGCCGCCTCCTGGGACCGGCCGGCCTTCTGCGCCGCGTCGATGGCCGCCTGCAGCCCCTCCTGCGTGACCGAGACCTCCAGGAGCTTCTGTTCGTGCATCTGCAGCGAGCAGTCGCGGCCGCCCAGCGCGACGCACCACTGGCCGTTGCCCAAGAGCTGGATCTCGTTGTGGCGCGTCTGCTCGATGTTGAGCTCGATGAGGACGTTCTTGTTGTCGCCGACGCTTAAGGCCTTGACCTCGTTCAGGACCTCGCGGACCATGGCCGGGGCCTCGGCGGCCGCCTGCTCGATGACCTTGTCGTCGGCGTTCTTGGCGGTGAGCAGCGCGCCGCCCAAAATGCGCTGGCCCTTGCCGCCGCCGCCGCCGATGGCCTTCAGGCGCACCCGGCTGGCGGGGTACTTCCGGAACATCTCGACGACCTCGCGCCGGACCTGCTCGCTGATCTCCTCGATGGTGTACAGGTCCTGGCCGGCGGCGTAGCACTCCTGCAGGATGGCCTCCGCCAGCACCTCGAGCGGGGCCGACTCGTCCTCCAGGAGCTTCTTGTCGACCTTGAAGGCGCGCGCCTCGATCACCGCGAGCAGCTTCTTGCGCGAGTTGAACTTGGACAAAAGCGTCCGGGCGGCGACGTCGTTGATGCCCGGGGTGACGCTCACCTTCACCTCGAGTGCGGTGCGCTTGGCCTCGTCCTTCTTGCCGGCGCGCGCCTGGGTCCGCGAGTTGGGGCCGATGAACTTGAGGCCCGCTTTCTCGACCGTGGCGACGAACTCCTCGTCCTCGGCCATGAAGCCGTAGCCGGCGAAGACGGAGTCGTAGCCGTTGTCCAGGGCGATCTGGACAATCTGGTTCATGCGCTCGACGCGCTCCTCCTTGGTCGCGCCGGAGTAGTCGGGCACGCGATGGACGCGGCCGTTGTCGGTGAGCTGGCGCAGCTCGGGCGCGAGCGCGTTCGGGTAGACGATGGAGTCCTTCTCCGAGACCAGGATGCCGAAGTGGCGCATCCCCATCTCCTCGAAGACGTCCATCGCCTCCTTGCGGATGGGGCCGCGGCAGACGATGAGCGGCTTCAGGTCCTCGCAGGCGAAGGAGCGGACCCACTTCGAGGGCGAGGCGGAGAGGCGCCGGTCGCGGTGAGTGAGCGGGTTGTTCTGGTAGTAGTCGACGGGCTCGGCCATTGGAGATCTCTTGGGTCTTCCGGTCCAGCTTCTCGAAGGAGCGGAGCGATGAAGGTTGGAAAGGGGCTCTTGCGAGGGAGGGCTAGTGGAACTCGCGCTGCGGGCCGCCCATGGGGCCGGGCGTGTAGTGCCGCAGCAGGAAGGCGAGGTTCTCGCCCAGGACCTTGCGAAGGTCGGTGGGCATGACGATGGACGAGATGGAGCCCAGCGATAGGCCTTCTTTCGGATTCATCAGCTCCTTCTCGTAGCGGCGGTTGAGCGCGGCCTCCTGCGTCTTGAGCCACTCGGCCGCTACCTTCTCGGCGTCCTTCTTCGCCTCCTCGCCGGTCATGCCGGCCAGCGTGCGCTGCTGGATGCCCTTCTTCACCAGCTCGGTGACGCCGCTGCGGATCTTGCGGAGCTCGTCCTTGTAGACGAATTCCTTGCCCGCCGGGCCCATGACCGCGAGCCGCGTGGTCGGCAGCGCGAAGACCATGTCGGCGCCGGTGGAGTAGTTGTTGTAGGACGCGTAGGCGCCGCCGAAGGCGTTGCGCAGGATGAGCAAGATGCGCGGCGTGCGAACGTCGACGATGGCGTCGAGCATCGAGCGCCCGGCCTGCACGATGCCGCGCGCCTCCTGCTCGCGGCCCGGCAGAAAGCCGGTCGTGTCCTCCATGAAGATGATGGGGGTGTTGTAGAGGTTGCAGAAGCGGACGAACCTGGCGATCTTCACGGCGGCGTCGCAGTCAATCTGACCGGAGGCCACCGCGCTGTTGTTGGCGACGAAGCCGACGACGTGCCCGCCCAGGCGGCCGAAGGCGGTGACCACCTCCCGGGCGCGGTCGGGCTGGATCTCGAAGTAGTCGCCGTAATCGCAGACCTGCTGGATGATGATGGACACGTCGAACGGCGTGTTGAAGCCGGTCGGCGAATTGAAGGCCTTCTTGAGCAGCGTGTTGATCTCCCAGGTCTTGCGGTCCAGCGGGTCGCTCGTGGGCTGGAAAGGCGCGAACACCCGGTTGTTGTCCGGGATGTAGCCGAGCACGCGCACCGCCTGTCGCAGGGCGGCGAGCTCGTCCGAGACGGTGAGGTCGGCGACGCCGGACGCGCCGTGCACCTTGGGGCCGCCCAGCTCCTCGGGCGTGATGTCCTCGCCGAGCACCGACTTCACCACGCCCGGCCCGGTGAGGCCGAAGAACGTGTCGTTGGGCTGGATGACGAAGCTTCCCTGCCGAGGCAAGTACGAGCCGCCGCCGGCGTTGAAGCCGAACATGCACATGATGGTGGGCACCACGCCGCTGATGTGGCGCAGCGCGGTGAACGCCTCGGCGTAGCCGTCGAGCCCGCCGACGCCGGCCGGGACGAAGGCTCCGGCGCTGTCGTTCATGCCGATGAGCGGGATGCCCTTCTCGCCGGCCATCCGGAAGATGTTCGCGAGCTTGGTGCCGTTGGTCGCGTCGATGGAGCCCGCGCGCACGGTGAAGTCGTGCCCGTAGCAGGCGACGTCGCGGCCCTTGACGTTGATGATGGCGGTGACCAGCGAGGCGCCGTCGAGGTTCTTGCCCCAGTTCTGGAAGAGGACGTTGGGCTCCTTGTCGGTGAGCACGCCGATGCGCTCCCAGACCGTCATGCGCTTCTTGGCGTGCTGCTTCTCAATCTGGTCGATGCTGACCGAGCGCACCGGGCGCTGGAGGAGGTCGTAGCCCTCCTTCATCGCCTCCTCGTACCCGCCGGTGGCGCGCGCAATCTCGCCGGGGATGGTGAATTCGACTTTCTCGGGCGGGTCGAGCGGGTTGGTCAAGATCGGTCGGAGCGCGGGAGGGGCCATGGGTCTTTCTCGTCCTTCGGGTCTCGAATAAGGGAATCTTTGAGAGGTCGATCAGCGCTGCTCGGGCCGAGGGGCCCGGAGGCGGGCGCTCGTGGGCAGAGCAGGCAAAAGAGAAATTGTCGTCGCAGACTCTGTGGAGGGCAAGCGCTTCGATGCCGCGCCCCCGCACTGTCGGCGCGCGCTCGGCGCGCCCGAGCGCCGCCGCGGCAGCCATTGACTGCCTGCCGCGCTCGACTATCCTCGGGCGACTTTTTTCTCCCGGGGCTTTTGCCCCTTCGCGTCAAAGAGAGGACCATGCTCAAGGACAACGTGAAGAAGATGTTCGAGCTCGGCGAGGAGCAGGTCGGCAAGCTCGCCCAGCAGTTGCTCTCCAACGAGAAGTTCGTGGGGGCGATGCAGACGGTCGTCGGCAACTCGCTCAAGGCCAAGGGGCTCGTCGACAAGAACATCCGCCTCGCGCTCTCGGCCATGAACCTCCCCTCGGTCGCCGACCTCGACTCGCTCCGGCACAAGCTCGAGGACCTCGAGGAGACCATCCGGCGGCTGGAGGAGAGCGTCGGCAAGCTGGCGAAGTAGCGGCGGCCCTGGGCGGGCGGGAGTCCTGACGTGACCAAGAGAGAGACGCCGCCTCGGAAGATCGCCTTCATCAACGAGAAGGGCGGCACCTGCAAGACGACCCTGGCGGTGAACCTGGGCGCGTGGCTCGCGCGCCACAAGGGCAAGCGGGTCCTCCTCATCGACCTCGACAGCCAGGGCCACTGCGGCAAGAGCCTGGGCGTGGACGTGCGGTCGGCGAAGCGGACGACCTTCGACCTCTTGGTCGACCCCGCCGCCTCGGTGGAGAGCGTCGCCGTCCCGACCGCCGTGCAGAACCTCTGGCTGGTGCCGGGAAACAAGGCGCTGGCCGATTTCCCAGTGCGGGTGGCGAGCGACGCCGACCGCGCCCGAAAGCTCGACCGCAAGCTCGAGAGTTGCGGGGCGTTCGACTACGTCCTCTTCGACGCCCCACCGTCCTCCGGACTGACCACCGAGAACATCTTCCTCGCGGCGCGGGAGGTCGTCATCCCGGTGGCGCTCACCTACCTCGCCCTCGACGGCTGCGCGGAGATCATGGCGACGGTCCAGCGCGTCAACGCCGAGCACAAGGACCTGGGCCTCACGGTGACCTTGGTCGTCCCCACCCTGTACCGGCGCACGGCCCTCGCCGACGAGATCCTCAAGAAGCTCTCGGCCTACTTCCCGGACGAGCTTTGCGAGACTGCGCTCGGCTACTCGGTCCGCATCGACGAGGCGCAGAGCCACGGGCGCACCATCTGGGAGTACGCCCCGTCCTGCCGCGGCGCGCAGATGCTTGAGGCCATCGGCAAGGATCTCCTGGCGAGGGGAGAGCGGCAGAGGCGGCGCGCGGCGTCGTGAGCGCGTTCGGCGTGCGGACCTGTCCACGCCGCGCGCGAGCGGCGTGAGGAGCAGATTGGGCGAAGGTCGGGGAGGAGAGGGACAGCCGGGTTCGCGTTCGGGGTCGGGTTCGTTCGCGGGGACGGGAACGTGTACGGGGACGGGCCTACGGGGCACGGCACACGGGAGGCGGTTCGCCGTCCGCCCGACACATTCCGTCCGCCGTGATACGTGCGCCGTCCTCCGTCCCCGTACCCCTGCCCGTCCCCGCGAACGAACCCGACCCCGACCCCGAACCCGGCTTCCCTACCTGTCCAGCACTCTCGCCCTGGGACCTCCCTCTCTGGGTCGCCCGCCCGCTCGGTGTTCGACAAGCTCGGGGCGACCCGGTTCCTCCCCGATGCTCGCTTGCGCTCCCAGCGCCGGGCCCTGAGTATTTCCAAAGAATCCCTCGCCGGAGGTTTCGCCCATGGAGCTCCTCGTCCGCGTCGACGTCGACACGCAGCACGGCTTCTGCAATCCCAAGGGGGGCCTGTACGTGCCGGGCGCCCAGAAGGTGCTGCCGCTCGTCGCTCGGCTCAACCGCGAGGCCCAGGAGCGGGGCTTCAGGCTCCTGGGCTCGGTGGACACGCACGAGAGCTACTCTGCCGAGTTCAAGGAGAACGGCGGCCCCTGGCCCGTCCACTGCGTGAAGGGGACCTGGGATTGGCTCAAGCCGCCAGAGACGCTCCCCCAGCGGTTCTTCATCGCCGCCGCCGCGCGGTACGAGCGCCCGCTGGACCGCCCCGACGTCGCGCTCTACTTCGAGAAGGACCTCTACTCGCTGTTCGACAACCCGAACGCCGACCCCATCGTCCGAGGCCTCGCGGCGCAGGGCGCCCGCTTTCAGGTCTACGGAGTGGCGACGGACTTCTGCGTCAAGGCGGCCGCCCTGGGCATCCGCGAGCGCGCGCCCAAAGCCCGCATCCAGCTCATCACCGACGCGGTGGCCGCGGTGTCGCCCCAGGGAGGCGAGCAGGCGCTGGCCGAGCTTCGAGCCCGCGGCGTCGAGCTCTTGCCCTCGAGCGCTCCCGAGCTCTCGCCGCGCTCGCCTTGATCGCCGCCCGCGGGCCTTTGCACGCCTCCGAGCGGATCCGCGGGCAATAGCGGGCGAGCGGCGCGTGCCTGCTCTACATTTTCTATGGCCTTGAGCTCGAGCCTGTCGGGGGCTTGAAATGTGGTTTCAGTACGATGACCGCGCCCACGCCGGGCGGGTGCTCGCGGCAGAGCTTCGCGGCTACGGCGGCAGGCCGGACGTGCACGTCCTCGCGCTGCCGCGCGGCGGCGTGCCGGTCGCGGTGGAGGTGGCCTCGGCGCTGGAGGCGCTTCTGGACGTCATCGTGGTCCGGAAGCTCGGCGTCCCGGGAGAGGAGGAGCTCGCCATGGGCGCCATCGCCAGCGGGGGCGTTCGGGTGCTCAACGACGAGCTCGTGAGCGCGCTAGGCATCCCCGCCCAGGTGCTGGAAGAAGCGACGAAGCGAGAGCGGAGCGAGCTCGAGCGGCGCGAGCGCGCCTGGCGCGGAGAGAGACCGCCACTGGACCCCGCTGGGTGCGTCTCCATCCTGGTGGACGACGGCCTCGCCACCGGCTCCACGATGCGCGCGGCGGTCGCCGCGATCCGCGCCCGCCACCCCGGGCGGCTGGTGGTGGCCGTGCCCGTCGCCGCGCCGCAGACGGCGGCCGAGCTGGCGCGCGAGGTGGACGAGCTCTGCTGCCCGCTGCTGCCGCCGAGCTTCTTCGCGGTGGGCACCTGGTACCGCGACTTCCGGCCGACGTCCGACGACGAGGTGCGCGAGCTGCTGGCGCGGGCCCGAGGGCCCGAGCAGCCGGCGGCGCGGGGGTGAAGCCATGGCAGAGCGGCGCAGTCAGGGCGAGCGCGCGGTGCGCATTTCGGCCGGGGGGCCGGCGCTGGAGGGGACGCTCCGAGCTCCCCCGGGCGCGCTGGGGGCCGTGGTCTTCATTCACGGCAGCGGGAGCAGCCGCTTCAGCCCGCGCAACCGGCAGGTCGCGCGGGCGCTCGGCGAGCGCTCTCTGGCGACCTTCCTCTTCGACCTCATGACACCGGAGGAGGAGACGCTCGACCGCCCGTGGATCCGATTCGACGTCCGGTTCCTCGCCGGGCGTGCCGAGGCGGCGGTGGGCTCCATCGCGCGCATGCCGGAGCTGGCCGGGCTTCCCATCGGGCTCTTCGGTTCCAGCACGGGGGCCGCGGCGGCGCTGGCGGTGGCGGCGCTCCACCCGGGCGCGGTGGCGGCGGTGGTGTCGCGCGGAGGGCGAGTGGACCTGGCGGAGCCATGGCTCGGCCGGGTGCTCGCCCCCACGCTGTGCATCGTGGGCAGCCGAGACGTCGAGGTGCTCGAGCTGAACCGCAAGGCCTTCCCCGCACTGGCGGCGGCGCGGCGCTCGCTGGAGGTCGTGCCGGGGGCGACGCACCTCTTCGACGAGCCCGGCGCGCTCGAGCGCGTGAGCGAGCTCGC
Organism: uncultured delta proteobacterium; assembly: GCA_963772225.1. Taxonomy (GTDB): domain Bacteria; phylum Myxococcota; class Myxococcia; order Myxococcales; family UBA5297; genus CAVYWD01. Next base: position 322,108 of record CAVYWD010000008.1, read on the forward strand.
CGGCAACTGGTTCCAGCGCGCGTTCGCAGAGCAGGCGGGCCTGCCGGCGAGCCCCTGAAGTGTCGGGCAGGGTACCGGCCGCTCAAAGCTCGAATCTTCGGAACTTTGCGCCGCCGGCGGCCACGTCGCCGTCGCGGTCCAGTCCACAGGCAACGGCTACGACTTCACCGGCAGATCAGTGCTCGAGCTCCGCCAGCCGCTTCTCCAGCTCGCCGAGCCGCTTCTCGAGCGAGGCGAGGTCGCGCACGAGCGAAGGGAGGCTGGTCAAGTCGTCGACCGCGTGGCGCACGCGATCGTCGATGCGCCGCTGCCACTCCTCGACGACCCGCTGGCTCTGCGCCACCAGCTCCTTCGCCTGCTCGATTCCCGGACCGCGGACCGCGGCCTCGGCGCCGGTCTCCGGCGGCCGCTCGCCCTCGTTCTCGCGGCGCAGGATGCGGTCGCGCAAGGTCTCCGCCTCTTCCCGGATGGACGCAAGCTTCTGCCCGGCTTGCCCGACCTGGTGTTGCAGGAAGCCCGAGAGCGTCTCTCCGCTGCTCCGGATGATGTCGCGCAAGAAGCCCAGCGGCATCTTCGAGGTCTTCTTCTCCTCCTCGAAGATGATCTGCGCGAGCGTGACCGAGGTGAGGTCGTCCTTGGAGCGGTTGTCGACGATTTTTACCTCGGCGCCGCCTTTGATCATCTCGGAGATCTCGTCGAGCGTGACGTACCGGCTCTCGACGGTGTCGTAGAGCTTCCGGTTCGTGTAGCGCTTGATGACCTTCGGCTCTTTGAGGCCTTCCGGCGCCGGAGACGTCTGCTCAGCTTCGCTCATGGGAGCTCCAGGGAAAGCAAAAGTGGGGCGCTGCCCGCAGCGCGGGGTGGCTCGGGAAGCGATCAATAAGGCAGAATTGTCGGCCTTCCCAGAGGCAAGTCAAGGCCGCCATCCCTCAGTTGTCGCGCGGGCGGCCCGACGAGCGCTCGAGGTCCACCTAAGATGCGAATCCTGAACGTCTGCCTCGCCGCCGCCCTGGTCGCGCCCTGGCCCGCTCGGCTGCTCGCGCAGGATTGCCGGGACCAGGCCGACTCCTGCGCCGAGACTTGCTCCATCGATCACGGGATGGAGAGGAGCCGGGACGGGATGCGGGCCTGCCTGAAGCGCTGCTCGGACGAGGGGGCGAGGTGCCGCGCCAAGCGCTCGGGGCGACCGTTGCCAAAGCCCTCGGCGGCGGGCGAGCCTCAGCGGCTCCAGAGCGAGGGCGAGGCCTGGCCCGGGCGCGGGAGGTAGCGCTCCTCGAGGAAGCGGTAGGTCCCCTCGTCGCGTTGGGCCTGGCTCAGGTCCGCGGGGCGCGCGGAGGCGTGGAGCAGCGCGGCGGCCGCGAAGACCGCCGCCCCGGCCGCGGCGGAGGAAGCGAGCCGCTCGCGGGGCAAAAGCGAGCGCGCGGCGAGGAGGGCCGCCGCGAGGACCGCGGCCACGGCCGGCAGCGCCGCCCAGGGCTGGGGCACGCCCAGGAGCGAGAGGGGCGTGTGCGGCAGGTGGCCGGTGGCGGCGAAGGGCAGCGCCACCTGGTAGAGCGCGTTCGTCAGCGAGTCGGGGACGTAGTTCAGGAACGTCATGGCGCTGGTCGCGAGAATCGAGAGCGCGACCAGGCCTGCGGCGGCACCCGCGAGAGGGGGCCGCTCCTGCGCCCAGTCGCAGAAGAGCGCCGCGGGGAGCAAGAGGAAGGGCACCAGCGGCGTCAGGTGGCGCGGGCCCGTGGTCCAGCCCCAGGAGTCGTAGCTGAAGCTCGCGGTGAAGTAGGCGTAGAGCAAAACCGCGAAGAGGCTCGCCCAGAGCTCGGCGCGCGCCTTGGCGAAGAAGCGCGGCGCGAAGCCCGGGAGCGCCAGGGCGAGGAACGGCGAGAGCGCGAACAGGCCGCGCAGCGGCGAGAAGAGCGAGAGGAAGAAGGCCCGCGCGTCGGGCAGGCCGACGCCCAGAAAGCCGCCCTCGTGCCAGCCCTGGTACGCGGCGTCGTTCAGGAACTTGTAACCGGTGGCGAAGGGGCTGCCGAAGGCGCGCTGGTGATAGAGGGCGAGCAGGAGCGCTGCGGGCAGGGCTCCGGCGGCGCCGAGCGCGAGCGCCTTGAGCTTGCCCGCCTTCGTCGCCGGGGCCGTGGCGACGGCGTACGCCGCGAGCGGCAGGAGCCCCAGGGCGCCGGTGTACTCGGCGGCGACCGTGAGCGACGCGAAGAGCCCCGCGGCGAGGTACGCCCAGGCCGGCCACTCGCCTCGCTTCAGCCGCCAGAGGCTGTAGAAACAGAGGAAGAGGAGCACGCCGGTCGTCTGGTGGCTCATGAAGAGCTCGGCGTAGCTGAAGGCCAGGCTCCCCAGCGCGTAGGCGGCGGTGAGGGCGTCGGCGGTCGACGGGCGGGCGTAGGCGCCAAGGAACCTTCGCAGCGGGACGAGCAGGAGCGCCGCTGGGAGCACGGTGCAGAACAGGCGCGCGAAGAAGACCAGCGCCAGCTCCGGTACCGGCGCGCGAAAGGCCCGGAGCGCCGCGTACACCGGGACCGCCGCGACCGACAAGAGCGGCGCCTTGGAGGGGTAGTAGTGCCGCTCGGCGAAGCGCGGATCGCGCTCGACCCTGGGACAGGGTGCCCGCTGGACGACCTCGCCCTGCGGCCCCCGGGCGACGGCCACGCAGGAGAGGTCGCCGACCCAGCCTCGCTCGCGCAGGACGGCGTTGATCTCGAAAGTGCCGTGGTCCCAGAGCGCCGCGGTCTGGTGGAGCCGGCACAGCTCGTTGGGACTTCGCAGCTCGGGCAGGTACGGGAAGACGAAGAAATAGGTGAACGCGGGCAGGAGGATCGCCCAGGGCGCGCGCAGGGCTGAGGCCGCTTTGGCCGAGGGAAAGGGCATCGGAGGCGCTGGACTGTGACGAGCCTCCGAGGGCTTTGTCAAACGCCGGCGTGCGGCGGGCAGTCGGTCCACGAGGACGGCTTGCCGGTCGGCGGTCGCGTCTGTACAAAGGTTCAGTATGCCGCCGCGCACCCGCGCCGACTCGGGCCAGCTCTGCCTGGCCTTCGCGAAGGACGACCCGGCCCCGGGGCGCCCGGGCCGCGCGCTCGAGCGGCGCAACGGCGTCGAGTACCGCGAGATGCGCTGCCGGTCGTTCCTCTCCTTCGCCGACGGCGCGCGCGCCTCGGGCTTCTTCTCGGGCAACCCGTACCGCGGGTGCGAGCTCGGCTGCGCGTACTGCTACGCGCGCTACACCCACGACTTCCTGGACGAGACGCGCTGGGAGGACTTCGAGCGCCACGTCTACGTGAAGGTGAACGCACCCCAAGCCCTGGAGCTCGACCTGGCGCGAAAGGCGGTCCTGGGGCGCGACGTCCGGCTGGGGACGGCGACCGATCCGTACCAGCCGGCGGAGCGGCGCTTCGGGGTCACGCGAGCGGTCCTGGAGCGGCTCCTGCGCTACCGCGGCCTTCGGATCTCCATCGCGACGAAGAGCGGACTCGTCGAGCGCGACGGGGACCTCCTCGCCGAGCTCGCGCGCCGCCACGAGGTGGGCGTGGCCCTCTCCTGCGTGAGCCTGGACGCGGCGCTCCTGCGCCGGCTGGAGCCGCGCTCGCCCACGCCCGAGCTGCGCTTCCGGGCGATGGCGGCGCTCGCCGGGCGAGGCGTGAAGGTTTCGCTGCTCGCCGCGCCGGTGCTGCCGGGCCTTGGCGACTCGGCGGAGGCGCTGACCGCGCTCTTTCGAAGGGCGAAAGAGGCGGGGGCGAGCTCGGTCCACTCGCAGGCGCTCTTCCTGCCCGCCGCGAGCCGGCGACGGTTCTTTCCGTGGCTCCAGGAGAACGCGCCGGAGCTCTACGAGCGGTATCGGCGCGCGTTCCGGGGCGGGCTAGAGCTCGAAGGGGAATACCGGCGGTCGCTCGCCCGGAGGGTCGACGCGGCTCGGGCGGCGGCGGGGCTCTGAAGCTTGCAGGGTCACCGGCGCCGGATGATCTCCACGCCGACGCTGCGCGCGCCGCGCAGCGCCGAGGGCTTCTCCACCGTGACTTGCACCTCCTGGACGAGCGGCTCGGCGAGGCAGGTCTTGGCGATGCCTTCCGCCAGGGCCTCGGCCAGGAAGTACTGCGAGCGCTCGGCGAGGGCGATGACCGAGTCGCGCAGGCGCCGGTAGTCCAGCGTGTCGTCGAGGTTGTCGGAGGCGCCCGAGCGCGAGAGGTCCAGGCCGACGCAGAGGTTGATCACCACCGACTGCTTCTCGTGTCGCTCGCGCTCGATGGTGCCCAGGATGCAGCGGACCACCAGGTCTTTGATGAGGATCCGGTCCACGTCGACCTCTCGATTGCCCCCGCCTTCGCCCTGGCGAGTGTAGAGCAGCTTCGCGCCGCGCCGCGTTCCTAACCAACAGGCGTTTGCGCGGCGCGGTGGACGCGAGCACGGCGCTCGCATCGTAGCGCGCCGCGCAAACGTCGAGTTGAACGAAGCCGTTCTCAGGGGTGGATGGGGCGCCGAGCCGGCCCGAGCTCTTCTAGAAGGGTTTCTCGGCCAACTGCTTTGGCCAGCGGGCACACAAGAACCGCTGCGGCGATTCCGAAGGCCACAGGGCCGGTTCCACGACTCCCATCGTTTCTTGCCTCAGGAGGTGCGAGAGCGGATTCTCGGCTCGGGATTCACGAGGGACAGAGAACCCATCGGCAGAGTGTCCTCAGGCTCCCCCGCTGCTGGAGAGCGAGGGGTCAGAGAGCGTCGATTCCTCCGCATGCCAGCGCCGCCGAGCATACCGCCTCTTCGGGCACGCACGTTGACGTGGGCGCTCGACGTGAACGTGGTCGGCGACGGCGACGGCGACGGCGACGGCAACGGCGACGTGGCCGTGGGCGGTCGTGTCGGAGGTGCTTGCCATGCGATCAGAATGCTCAGCTTCCAGAAGATGGATGTCTACCAGCGAGCCATCGAGCTTCTTGCCTTGGCTTCGCAGCTTTCATCCGATGCACCTCGAGGGAACTCCGCACTCTTGGACCAGCTTCGGCGAGCAGCCAGTTCGATCGCCTTGAACATCGCCGAAGCAGCTGGACGGACAGGACAAGCAGACGCAGCTCGTACCTACGCCATCGCCCGCGGTTCGGCGATGGAGTGCGCCGCCGCCCTGGGTGCCCTGCTCGTGCTCAAGGTCATCGACGCTGCCGCACATCGGCGAGGCTGCGAGCTGCTTGAGCGCATCGTCGCCATGCTGACCAAGCTCTGTCGCTGATTTCCGACACGACCGCCCACGGCCGCGTCGCCGTCGCCGTCCACGTCGACGTCCACGTCAAGCGTCGACGTCCACGTCAAGCGTCCACGTCCACGTCAAGCGTCCACGTCAAGCGTCGACGTCCCAGACCCGATTCACCTCTCCAGCTGCCGCCGCAGGCGGCTTCGTTCAACTGCTCGCCGAGGTGTACCGCGACAGGGCGCCCGTCCAGACCGCCCGCGCCACCGCCGCGAAGGCCGCCGCGCCCAGCGCGGAGCCGAGGGCGAGCCCCGGGCCCAGCTTGCCCAGGAGCGCCAGGGCCGGGAAGGTGGTCATCAGCGCCAGCGGGATGATGAACGTGAAGACGAAGCGCAGCGCCCCTTGGAAGACCGAGACCGGCCAGCGCGCGGCGTCGAAGATGGACGTGAAGAGGTAGCTCAGGTTGTCGATGCGCACCACGTAGAAGGCCGCGGAGATGACGATGATCCAGAGCGAGTAGAGGACGAGCGCCGAGAGCAGCACCATGCCCAGCGAGAGCGCCGCGTGGAAGAGCGACGGCGCGCGCTTAAGCTCGCCGAAGGCGTACGCGAAGATGCCCAGGGCGGCCAGCGCGTCGGCCAGCCGCCAGGGCTCGAAGCGCGAGGTGGAGACCAGGAACTGCGCGTCCGCCGGCTTGAGCAGCACGAAGTCGAGCGTGCCCTTGCGGATGTGCTCCACCACCGCCAAGAGGCTGGGGTTGATGGCGCCCTCGAGCACCGCCCGGAGCATCGTGAACCAGCCGAGCACGACCAGCGCTTCCGGGTACGTCCAGCCGGCCACGCTCTGCCGCTCGCTGGAGAAGACGACCCGCAGCGGGACCAGCGCCATGAGCGCCCAGAAGACCGAGACGGCTCCCTGGATGAGAAAGTCCGCGCGGTACTGCATCGCGAGCAGCGCCGACGCGCGGACCTGGACGGCGAGGAGTCGGGCGTAGCGGCGCATGCTCATCCCCCGAAGGCGTTGAAGCGCCGCATGCCCGCGCGCCACGCCGCGCCGAGCAGCAGGAAGAGGGCGGCGATGGTCGCCCACTGGTAGCCGAGCCAGCTTAAGCCCGAGAGCCGCCCGTGCCGGCCCAGGAGCAGCTCCACCGGGAAGCCCAGCATGAAGCGGTAGGGGAGCCAGTCGGCCGCCGCGCTCAGCCAGCGCGGCAGGAGCGGGAGCGGGACCAGGTAGCCGGAGAGGATCATGTAGCCGCCGAACCAGACCTGGAACAGGGCCATGGAGTTGTCGATGTAGAACCCCGCGACGCCGATGATGGCCATGGTCAGGAAGTTGATGGCGAAGGCGCCCAGCACCGCCGCCAGGAAGGCGGCGAGGAGCGCGGGGTCGGTGGTCACGGCGCCCCGGCCCATGGCCCACAGGCTCGCTGCCGCGATGGGCAGCGCGAAGAGCGCGCGGACCGGCAGCGCGGCCAGGTTCTCGGCGGCGTAGTGCAGCAAGGGGTGGACCGGCTTGAGGAGCCGCAGCGCGAGCAGCCCCTGACGGATCTCGTGGTTCAGCTCCCAGGCGACCCAGCAGCCGGTGAGCAGCCGGACGATGAGCGCCGCCAAAAAATACGCGATGAAGTCCTTCTGCCCCCAGGCGCCGATGGGGTGCTCGCGCGCCACCGCGTTCCAGAGCGCGAGCATCACCAACGGCATGTTGGTCGACAGGAGCCAGATGACGAACTCGGCCCGGTAGGCGAGCGCGTCGGCGAAGCCCACTCGCAAGAGCGTCGGAAAGGCCCTGAGGGATCGCGCGCGCATGGAGCGTCAGGCCTCGGGCGCGGGGCGCCGCGCGAAGAGCTCTCGGAAGACCTCCTCGAGCGGCGGGTCCTCCACCGAGAGGTCGGCCACCGGCAGCGCCGCGAGGATGCGCGCCACCGACTCGGGGAGGCCGGCTCCGGGCACCTGGAAGACGGCCTGGTCGCCGTCGCCGAGGACGAGCTGCCCCAGCTTCTCCAGCTCCGGGCGCGAAACCGGCCGCGAGAGCCGCACGGCGATGCGCTTGTGGGGGCGCACCTGCCGGACCAAGTCCTGTAGGGCGCCGTCGAAGATGAGGCGCCCCCGGTCGATGACGATGACCCGCGGGCAGAGGGCGGCCACGTCCTCCATGTAATGGCTGGTCAGGAGCACCGTGGCCTCGAACCGCTCGTTGTAGGCCTGCACGAACGAGCGCACGGTGGACTGCATGGAGACGTCGAGGCCGATGGTCGGCTCGTCGAGGAACAAGACGCGCGGGCGGTGCAGAAGCGCGGCGGCGAGCTCGCACTTCATCCGCTCGCCCAGCGAGAGCTGCCGCGCGGGCTTGCCGACCAAGTCGCCCAGCTCGAGCAGCCGCGAGAGCTCGGCCAGCGTCTCGTCGAACTGGGCGCGCGGCACGCCGTAGATGGCGCGGTTGAGCTCGAAGGTCTCCGAGGGCGGCAGGTCCCAGAGCAGCTGCTGCTTCTGGCCCATGACCAGGGTGATCTGCTGGAGGAATTCGGCCTGGCGCAGGCGCGGGGTGAAGCCCGCCACCGCCGCCTCACCCGCGGTGGGGTGCAGAAGGCCCGCGAGCATCTTGAGCGTCGTCGTCTTGCCGGCGCCGTTCGGGCCCAAAAAGCCCACCCGCTCGCCGGGCCGGATGGAGAACGAGATGCCGTCCACCGCGACGACCGTCTCGTGCGGACGGTGAAACAGCGAGCGCAGCGCGGCCTTGAACCCCGGAGGGCGGCGGTGGACCCGGTAGTGCTTGGTGAGGCCGCGGACTTCGATCACGGGGGAGGGTTCTAACGTCTCGAGAGCGGCAAGTCGAGGCTCGGCGGCGGGCGCTGCCGCCCGCTCACGAGCGCCCCACGCCCTGCGCCTCCGCCAGCTCTTTCTCGACGTAGACGCCGATGCGCCGGGCGGGCTCGTGGAACTGCATGCCCAGCTCGCGGATCTGCCCCGCGCGCCGCCACCAGCGGACGGTGCCGCGGGGCTGGACGTTGCGGAGCAGCCCCAGCTGGATCTCGAACTCGACCACCGCGTTGGCATGCACCGGCTCCGCGGTGCGGAGCATGGCCCCGCCTTCGGCGAGGATGGTCAACAGCGCCTGCAGCGGGCGCTCGCGCCCCGTGAGGTCCCACCAGCGCCCCTCGACCGGGAGCGTCACGGGGAGCCGCGGGTACCGCCGCCGATTGGCGATGGGCTCATTTCCGACCATGGTCGCGCAAGCGCTCGAGGTGGTCGGCCCCGGCGTTGAGCAGGGCCGCGACTCCTCGGCGGGCGATTTGTATCACTTTTCGCCGGTGAGCGCTCGCAGGCTCGGTGTACAGGTGCGACACCCGGTGATCGAGCTCGCTCGCGCCCCAGACGAAGGCGAGGTGCGCCCACTCCAGGTCCGCCTTCGCTTTGTCCTGCGTTCGGCGCTCGGTGCCGTCGACCAGGCGGAGCTCGAGGCCCGGCGGCGCCAGCGCCACGAGCTCGGCGCGTACGCTGGGCGAGCCACCTACGATCAAGAGGTGGGCGACGCCGCGCCGCCGGCATAGCTCGGCGAGCCGCAGCATCGCCTTCTGGTTGTCCGAGCCGCCGCAGCGCTCGCAGCCGCGCGGGCTCTCCACCGCGACGATGAGCCGGCCCGGCCGCGCGAGCGCGAGCGCGGACTGGCAGGCGGGGTCGGCGCAGGCGCGGGCGAAGCGCTCGGCGAGCAGCGCCTCGATGCGCGGCACCTTCTCCTCGCTCACCCGCGCCTTCTTGAGGTTGACGAGCCGCGCCTCGGCGAGGGCCGCGCGGGCGCGTTCCTGGGCTGCGGTTCCGGTGTAGCCCAGCTCGGCGAGAAGCTGCGCGAGGTCGCGGTCGGCGCTCACGCCTTTCTCCGGGCCTTGAGCGGCAGCTCGCCCTGGACGGGGACGAGGCCCAGCGCCGCGCGCACCGGCGCGAAGCTGCGGCGGTGGACGGGGCAGGCGCCCAGGCGCTCGAGGGCGGCGAAATGCTCGGGGGTTGGGTAGCCCTTGTGGCTCGCGAAGCCATAGCCCGGGTAGCGCCGGTCGAGGTCCAGGAGCAGCCGGTCGCGGTGGGTCTTGGCCAGGATGCTCGCCGCGGCGATGGCCAGCGAGAGCGCGTCGCCGTGCACGATGCCGCGCTGGGGGATGTCCACGTCGGGGACCTTCCGGGCGTCGACGAGCAGGAAGTGGGGACGGGCGCCCAGCCCGAGCACGGCCCGGCGCATGGCGAGGAGCGACGCGTGGTAGATGTTCAGCCGGTCAATCTCCTCGACCTCGGCCAGGCCCACCGCCCAGGCGACCGCCTCGCGCCGGATGATGGGCTCCAGGGCTTCGCGCTCCTCGGCGTCGAGCTTCTTGGAGTCGTCGATGCCGCGGGGGCGGAAGTCGTGCGGGAGGATGCAGGCCGCGGCGACCACCGGCCCCGCGAGCGGCGCGACGCCTGCCTCGTCAACGCCGGCGACGTGCTCGAGTCCTTGGTCCCAGAGCTCGCGCTCGAAGCGCAGGAGGTGGCGCAGGCGCTGGCCCTCGGCGCGGTTGTCGCGGGCGCGGGAGGAGAGCTGGGCGGCGAGGTCGCGGGCGGCCTTGCGCGGGTCGGCTGCGAGGGCGTCGAGCAGGCCCTGCGGGAGCGGGGCGGCGCGGGTCAGGTAGCGCTCGCGGAGCTCGGAGACCGAGAGCGAGGTGAGGTCGGACAGGTCCACGGGTGGGGACGATAGCGAAGGCTGGGCGGGGGTTCCAGGGCGGCGCCGGCCTCACCCCCCGACCCCCTCCCCGCTCGCGGGGAGGGGGCGTACGGGCGAAGCTGGGTGAGGTCGTTTCGGAAGTGAAGAGGCTGGATGCCAGGAGGACCGGAAGCGATGTGCGGCGCTTCTTCGCTTACGCGGGGCGAACCTCTCGGTGCTGGGGACGAGCTATCCCGGATCGCCGCGGCGCCACGCCTTCTCCCTTCGAGAATTCGACGAGCGCCCGGGCGCCGGCCATGATGCGCCCCGCGAGGCGAGCGGGCGGCCTGCGGAGGCTCTCTAGGAATGAAGGCACTGGTGACGGGGGCGACAGGCTTGATCGGTCCCCACCTGGTTCGCGCACTCCGGGCGCGCGGAGACGCGGTCCGCTGCCTCGCGCGCGACCGCCGGAAGACGCGGCCCTTGGAGACGCTGGGCGCCGAGGTCGTCGAGGCCTCGATGCTCGACGCCGAGGCGATGGCCCGCGCGCTGGACGGCGTGGACGTCGTCTTCAACCTCGCCGGGGGCGGCTACGTGTCGACCGCCACAGACGAGGGCCTGCGCGGGCTCGTGCGCGACAACGTGGACACCGCCCGGACGCTCCTTGGCGCGGCCCGCGGCCGACCGCTCCAGCGCATCGTCCACTTCAGCAGCATCTCCGCCATGGGCGTCCAGCTCGGCATGGAGCTCGACGAGGGCTCGCCCTGCCTGACGAAGACGCCCCATGAGGTCGCCAAGCGCCAGAGCGAGGAGGTAGCGCTCGAGGCGCACCAGGTGCACGGGACGCCCGTCGTCATCCTTCGCCCCTCGCAGGTCTACGGCCCCGGCGATACGCGCTCGGAGATCCTCAAGCTGGCCCGCCTGGCGAAGTGGGGCGCGGTGCCGCTCTTCGGCGGCGGCGAGGGGCTCATGCCCTGGGTCTTCGTCTCCGACGTGGTCGACGCCGCGCTCCTCGCCGCACAGCGCCCGGAGGCGGTAGGCCGCGTCTACATCATCAACGACCAGAGCTCGTACCGGTTTTGCGACGTGGTGCGGGCCATGGCGGCCGAGCTCGGAAGGCGCCGCGGCGGCGTGGTGATTCCGATGGCCGCGGCGAGCCTGGCGATTCGCGCGCAGGAGCGGGCGCTCGCCGCGCTCGGGCGCGAGCCGGTCCTCACCGTGGGGCGCCTGCGGTCGATGACAGGCGTGCGCCGTGTGTCGATCGCCCGGGCGAAGAAAGAGCTGGGATTTTCGCCCAAGGTTCAGCTCCAGGAAGGAATGCGGCGGACCATGAATTGGTACAAGGAGCAACGCCTTGTTTGATATGCGCGCTCTCTATGAAATCGCCCTCGAGGAGCGCGAGGGGCTGGGGACGGCATACGAATATTACGTGAAGCTTCGCTTGCTCAATCGCTTCGCCGCGCCCGGTCGGCCGAAAAGCATTCTCATTCTCGGGCTGCCCGAGCGGTACGGCTTCAGCATGGACTTCCTGCGCTTCGCGGGCCGGCTCGGCGCTCGCGTCACGGTCCTCGACGAGCGGCCCGAGCGGCTCGAGGAGCACGCGCGCATCGCCGACCGGCTCGTCGCTCGAGGGCTGCTCTCGGCGGGAAAGGTCGACCGGCGAGCGGCGGCGGATTGGGCGAGCGCGGGAGAGCAGTACGACCTGGGGCTGAGCTGCGAGGTCCTTCAACGCTTAGGGCCCGAGGCGCGCGAGGCGTTCGCCCGGACGCTCGCGGTGAGCTGCCGCCAGTTCGCCGTCTTCGCGCCGAACGCGGGGAACGCCGCGCACGTCGGGCTCTCCGGACTGAAGACGGTCGCGCCCGAGGATCTCGTGGGGCTCCTGCGATCCGCGGGGGCTGCGCCCGAGGACTCCGGGCTCCTGGATTGCCCGCCTTTCCCGCCCGGGCTTCACATGATCGCGCCGGTGTCGCCGGGCTCTGGCGGCGCTCCGAGGTCCGGGCTCTCGGACGGGCTCAAGAAGCAGGTCATGCGAAGCGTCGCGCCCTTCTTGACTCCGTTCGCGCATCTCGAGCGGCGCTACCCGAGCTCCGTCCGGAGCCGGTATTCGCACATCGTCTGGGCGGTGGGAGGCAAGGCGTGAAGCGGCTGTCGCCGGCGGCGCTCGGAGCGATGCCTTGAGCGGCGCCGCGAGACGGCCGGCGCTGCGTGCCCTGGGCAGGGTGGGCCGGCTCGCGTTGGTGGCACTGGCGGTGTGGAGCTTGGCGCGGTCGGTGCGCTGGGGCGACCGGGTCGTCGTGGGCGTCGATGGCAGGGAGCTCGCGGGCACCGCGCTGCGCGCCGCCCGGGATGGTGCTCCGGCGGCGCTACAGGTCGGCGGCGAGTGGCGCGAGCTCACGCCCGAGCAGGCCGCGGGCGCTCGCGTCGAGCCGGGCCTCAAGACGGCGCTCGGGCGGCTGCCCTCGGGGCGGCTGGCCCTCGCGGAGATCCTGTATCTGTTCGGATTGGCGATCGTCGCGCTCCGGTGGAGGGCGCTCGCGGCGTGGATGGGGACGCGTCTGGAGGTGGGGCAGGCGTGGATCGCCCAGATGCGAAGCCAGACGGTCGGTTTGATTCTTCCCGGAAGCGTCGGGGGGGACGTGTATCGGCTCGCGGTCGCGACGCGCGCCGGGAGCACGCTCGCCGGGGCGACGCTCGGCGTGGCGCTCGACCGGGCGATCGGCCTATGGGTGCTCATCCTGGGGACGAGCGCCGTCGCGCTGGTGACGGGGACGCGGTTTCTGGGGCAGGTGCCGCTCCTTCTCGCGGGCGGCTGCGCGGCCGCGCTGCCGTTTGGTGCGGCGGGGGCCTATGCGGTGCGGTACCTGCCGGCGCGGTGGCGCGAGCGCATCGGGCTGGACGACCTCTGGGCCCGGGCGGTGCGCGCGCCGCGGCCGCTCTTCGCCGCGGCGGGCTTGAGCGCGCTGAACACGGCGCTGCAGGTGGGCTGGGTGCTGCTCCTGGTCGCGTCCTTCCAGCGGGGCGCGCTCGCTTACGGGGAAGTGGCGATGGCGGTGGCGCTCGGGTTCGTGGCCAACGCCGTGCCGATCCTCCCGGGGGGAGCCGGAGTCGGGGACGCGGCATTCGTATGGCTCCTGGGGCGTGCAGGGGTTCCGGCCGCGCCCGCGCTCGCCGCGAACCTCACCATGCGGCTGGTCGTCTACGGGACGGCCGGGGCGGGGGCGCTGTTGTTCTTGAGGGCGGGTGGGGCGGAGGAGCGGGGGATTGCGAGGCGGCCGTCGCCCCCCTTGCCGCCGCAGGCGCCGCCGAGCTGAGGTGCCCGGTTCCGCTGAGCCGCTGGTTCGGATTCTCGCATCGGCTCAGGCTCGCGGGAACCTCAAGTCGGGCGTTCTCGTCGGTTGAAGGCTCACAGGGCCCTCTGGGCGCATGTGAGCTGCCCGGCAGCTCCGGGGGAAAGAAAGATCGAAGCCGTATTGTCAAGGCGACGGCATCGGTCTATCGGTCTAGAAAGAGACCCACCCGCGCACTCGAGCCGATGGCCGGGCCCCGCGGTTCACGGCGCGCAAAGGAGGCAGGTGTGACGAGCCAGACTTCGTGCAGCGGCCGCGGTTCGCGCCCAAAGCCCGTCTGCACCATTCACTACAAGGTGAGCGCCGTCGTCCCCGCCTACAACGAGGAACGGAACATCGAGCGGATGCTCACCTCCCTGCTCGAGCAACGGCTGACGTCCGGCGCGCTCGCCGAGGTGGTGGTCGTCTCCAGCGGCTCGACCGACCGCACCGAGGCCATCGTGAGCGGCGTCTCGCGGCGCGACGCGCGGGTACGGGTGCTGCGCCAGGACGTGCGGCTCGGAAAGGCCGCGGCGGTCAACGCCTACCTTCGGGAGCGGGACACCTCTGCCGACCTCATCCTCATCGCCAGCGCGGACGTCCTTCTCCAACCCGGCTTCCTCGAGCTGCTGCTCGAGGCCTTCGACGATCCGTCGGTCGGCATGTGCGGCGGCCGCCCGGTGCCTATCAACAGCTGCGACTCGTTGATGGGGCGGGTCGTTCACGTGATGTGGGACCTGCACCACGAGGTGAACCTCATCGCGCCCAAGCTGGGTGAGGCGGTCGCGATCCGCTCCTCCATGGTGGATGCCTTGCCGGAGGACAGCCCGGTCGACGAGGCCTCGCTCGAGGCGCAGGTCCACGCGAAGGGGCTGCGCCTCTCCTACGTGCCCGAGGCCGTCCTCGCCAACCGCGGGCCGGACAGCGCCCGCGAGTTCCTTCGTCAACGGCGGCGGATCGCCGCCGGGCATTACTGGCTCAAGGAGACGACGGGCTACGCCGTCTCGACCCTCGACCTGGGCTTCATCGCGAAGCTGGCCTTGCGCTTCCCGAAGCTGACCGACCCTGCCCACGACCTGCCCTATGCCGTGGCGGCGGCCATGGAGCTCGTCGGGCGCGCGTTTGGATACTTCGATTTGAAGCGTGGCTACAGCCACGCAATTTGGAAAGTCGCTCCGTCGGCCCACGCGGCGCTCGAGCCGCAGCCGGCGCCGGTTCGCGCCCAGCGAACCGAGGAGGCGAAGGCGGCGAATGAGTAATCCGCTGCTCACCCGAGCACGCCTGCTCCTGACCTACCCGGCGTTCCGCGCCCTCGGGGTCCCCCGAGCGCTGCCCATCAACCTGACGGTGAGCGTGACCTACGCGTGTCCCTCACGGTGCAAGACCTGCAACGTCTGGAAGAAGCGCGCGCGCAACCTGAGCGTCGAGGAGTACCGCCGGGTCTTCGAGTCGCTGGGCGATGCGGTTCAGTGGGTGACGCTGAGCGGCGGCGATCAGTTCCTCCGGGCCGACCTCCCCGAGGTCGCCCGGGCGGTGCGGGAGATCCTCCGGCCGAGCGTCATCAACCTCCCGATGAACGGGATCCTGACCCACCGAATACAGGAGCTGCTTCCGGCCATCGCTGAGGCCACCCGCGGGAGCCAGCTCATCCTCAACTTCTCGCTCGATGACGTCGGTGAGCGCCACGACGAGCTGCGCGGCCACCGGAAGAACTACGAGAAAGTCGAGGCGATGTTCCGGTTTGCCAAGGGCCTGCAGCGCGCCTACTCGCACATGGTCATCGGGATCCACACGGTGGTCTCGCGACACAACGTCGATCGCCTCCCGGAGATCGCCCAGGCGCTCAAACGGTGGCAGCCCGATTCGTACATCACCGAGGTGGCCGAGGAGCGCGTGGAGCTCGGGACCATCGGCGAGCCCATCTCGCCGGACCCGAATGCCTACGACCGGGCCGCCGAGTTCTTGATGTGGCAGATCCGCCAGAGGCGGTCGCGCCATCCCGTGGGGCGGCTGGTCGAGTCGTTCCGCCTCGAGTACTACGAGCTGGCGCGGCGCATCCTGCGCGAGAGGGTTCAGGTCATCCCGTGCTACGGCGGCTGGGCCTCGGCGCAGCTCGCCCCGGACGGCGAGGTCTGGGGGTGCTGCGTGCGGGCCGAGTCCTTCGGCAACGTGCGCGAGCGTGGCTTGGACTTCGGGAAGGTCTGGGGGTCGGCGGAGGCCGATCGGTTCCGACAGAGCGTGCGCGCCCGCGAGTGCGCGTGCCCGTTGGCGAACGCTGCCTATACGAATTTGCTGCTGTCGCCTCGGTCGCTTCTCCGCGTGGCTGCCAACTTCTTGACGTCGGGTCTGAAGTGACGCTTCTCGTCGGTCGCGCCTAAGCAGGTCCGTCGGAGGTCGCCACTGGCCAAGCGACGCGACCTCGCGAGCGCCGATGAGCCCGCCACAATACGGCGCGCCGTGCGACAGCTGGGAGTATCGTGCCAACAGCTTCCGGAACGGGATGGCCGGTCAGCCAGCAGGCCATGGTTGGGCGCAGCGAGAGAAACTGCGCCTGAGGCGAAGGTGCCCGAGCCAGGGCGCCTAGCCTTTTCATCGCGCGAGCTGGAACTTTTGGAATGCCAGGGCGGTCATGCGGAACAGAAGCCAGCCGTGGCGGAAGCGGTCGATCTTCGTGTCCCCGTAGGAGCGCGCTCGATAGCGCACGGGCACCTCGACGAGCTTCAAACCACACTTCGCTGCGCCGAAGAGCAGGTCGAAGTCGCCGAAGGGGTCGAAGTCGCCAAAGAAGGACCGCCCTGCGGCGATCCTCTGGTAGGCCTCGCGGCGCAACACTTTGGTGCCGCAAAGGGTGTCCTTCACCGGCATTCCCAACAGTAGAGTGAAACTGGCGCTGAAGAACTTGTTGCCCAAGATGTTCAACAAGCGCATCGCGCCCGTTTCCATCGGGTAGACCATGCGTGAGCCATTGATGAATTCGCCGCGCCCCTCCGCGAGCGCCTCGTAGAACTTGGGCAAATCCTCCGGCGGCACGGTGAGATCAGCGTCGAGGATCATCAACACCTCGCCGGTCGCTGCGGCGAAGCCCTTGCGCACGGCGTCGCCTTTCCCTTTTCCGGAGCCCTGGTGGATGAGCTTGGCGTTGGGGCGCTCCTTGAGGTGCCGCTCAATCTCCTGGACGGTGCCGTCGTCCGAATTGCCGTCGACGAAGATGAGCTCCGTTCCGGCCCCGAGCTCCGGAACGCGCTCAAAGATGTCGGCGATGTTGCCTCTCTCGTTGCGGCAGGGCACGACCACGCTGCAGGTCATCGGCGGCGAGCGGCGCTCGCAGTCCCACAGAGGGCGCGCGACGAAGTACTGGATTACGGCGAGATGGCGAAGGACGGGCGCGCGCGCGAGCAGCCGGTTTGCGAGCTCGGCGACGAAGGGAATGTCCTTGGGCACCAACGTGGACGTGCCCTGGCGGACGACCTCGAGGCCATTCAGCGTCAGGAGGTTCGCGACATCGGTCGCCCCGAGCCAGTTGAGCTCGGGGACGGGCAGCTTCTGGCCCAAAGCGTCCGCCGCGCGCAACACCGGCTCCCACAAGAAGTTGTGACACGTGAGCAAGAGGCGCGAGGTTGGGCCCATGACTGCGCGGAGGTTTCGAAGCGCGGCCCAGACATCGTCGAGTAGGCCGAGGGTGTCCGAGAAGACGACGAAGTCGAAAGCCTCCTCGAGGTCCAGGTGCTCGATGTCGCCGACGCGAAACTCGAGGCCGGGGTGTTTGGACCTGGCGAGCTCGACTTGCTTGGATGAGATGTCGAGGCCAACGCCGCGCGAGGGGCGGAGCGAGGCCAACAAATCACCCGTCGAGCAGCCGATCTCCAAGACCCGAGCGCCCTCGGGGATGTAGAAATGCGCCAGGCGCTCGATCTGCGAATGGTAGTATTGGTTGCGTCGGCGGAAACGGTCCCGCACACCCGCCAGGCCGTCGAGCAGGGCGACGCGTGAAAGGCTGCGCTCGCGCTCTCGCAGCGAGAAGCCAGTCTGGGAAGCGCCAGGAGGCGCGAAGTTCAAGTCGTGCTTTTCCATCGTTCGTGCTCACGGGCTGCGGGAGGACCGGCGCTGGAATGCTCTTCGCGGTCCAGGACGATCACCTGATAACTCCAGAACACCTCGGGCAAGTGCTCGGCGGCGCGATCGAGCATGGAAAAGACCTGGCTCGCGGAGGGAGAGTATGCCAGTACGGGCACGCCAAATTGGTAGTGAAAAACCAAGCGAGCGAGGCTCTGGGGCTCCGCCGCCCGCCTCCGGGCCTTCCAGCCGGGCCGGGCCAGGATCCTGTCGAGTAGGTGTGGCCACGAGTGAAAGAGGCCTCGCTCCGCGCGGCGTACGAGCCCGAGCCCGGCGATGAGCGGCGCGAGAGGGTTCGGCTCGATCACCACGACACGCCGGTCGGCCACGCGCAAGATCTCTTCGACGGCGCCAGCGCGGTTGCGCACGTGATGCAGCAGGTCGCGGCAGAGGGCCGTGGGGAATGCGCGGTCGCGGAACGGGAGGCAGGTCGCGTCGGCGGCGGCGAGGCAATTTGCCTCGGGTAGGACCTGGCGCGCGTGGGCGACCTTCTTCTGCGAGAAGTCGATGCCGGCGTAGTCGCCCCGATACCCAACTGCTCGCAAAGTCCGCAGCGTGTCGCCCTCCCCGCAGCCGACGTCGAGAAGTTGACCTCCAACGATGAGGCCGGAGACCGCTCCGAGCAGCGATTCCTCCAGCCGTCGGATGGGCTCGCAGGTTCGCCAGTGCTCGTGGGCAAGGTCGACTTGGGCCCAGTGCGATCTCTGTTCGCGTTCGAAGCGGTCCATCGGTGATCGGCCTTGGTTCGGCGCGGCGGAGAAGGGGGGAAGCGACCTCCTGCCTGGTCGAGCTTCTGGCGAGCGGCGCCAGCGTCGTGGACAGAAGGTACCAGGTTGCGGCGTCGAGAGCGAAACGGACGAGGATCTGGCGGAGGCGTGTCGCCTCCCGACATTCTGCGCAGGCGCTCGCACGCCGTGCCGGGGCAATGGAGGACCGCCCGATTCTTCCCGTCCGAAGGCGATCGCGCAATACTCTCGACTCGCGACCGCGCTGAGCCTATCCACGGGGCCGATGAATGAGCTGTGCAATGCCGATCGCCGATGTTCGCCGGCACCTCGGACGGAGAAAAGGGTGAAGAGACTGAAGAAGGAGTCCCTCCTTGGCTGGCTCGTCTGCGGAGGAGGCCCGCTGTTCTTTGCCATCCCATTCCTGAGGGGGCGGGTCCTCCTCTTCCGAGACATCCTCATCTTTGCAGTCCCTCAGCAGGTCACGATTGTCCGCGAATGGATCGCGGGCCGGCTGCCGGAGTGGAATCCGTTCCTCTACGGTGGAGTGCCGCTCCTGGCGGAGCCTGGATCTGGAGTCTTTTATCCGCCCAATCTCTTGTTCCACTGGATGCCGCCGGAGCGCGCCGCGACCGCGTTCGTCCTCGTCCACATGCCCCTCGCGGCGGCCGGCGCCTACGCGCTTGCCCGAGTCTTGGGCTTGGGGCGCACCTCGGCTGCATTCGCGGCGCTCGGATTCTCGGCCAGCGGTTTCCTGCTCTCGATGCACGGTGGGCACTACTACTTTGCCTCGACCGCGTGGCTCCCCGCGACCGTCGCCGCCCTGGTCCGGTTTGTCGATCGGCCAAGCGCCGGCTCTCTGGCGTTGGCGGCGCTGAGCGTGGCGCTGATGGTGCTCAACGGAGAGCTTCAAAGCGCGGCATTCGCTGGAGGCCTGGCGGTGCTGATGGCTTTCGCTACCCGCCGCCTCGCCGGCGCGGCATTGGCGACCGCCGCCTTTTTCCTCGGGACCCTGTTGAGCGGTATTCAACTGGTGCCGAGTCTCCTCTTCTCGCGCACCACCGTGCGCGCCTCGGGGCTGCTGCTCGAGCAAGCCTCGCTGTGGTCGCTACACCCTATTCGCTGGCTCGAGTTCATCATTCCGATGCCGTTCGGAATGCCTTTCCCGGACAATGGATTCTGGGGAGGGGCGTTGCTCGACGGAACTCACCCGCTCCCCTGGGCGGTGAGCTTGTATCTGGGAGCCCCGCTGGCGATCCTCGCTGCCTCGGCGGTGGGGCGAGGGCTGCCGGCGCGGATGAAGGCGCTCGCTCTCGTGGCGCCGCTTTCACTCGTGATCGCCGCCGGGAAACACCTGCCAGTCTTCGCACTCTGGTACCGGTGGGTTCCGCTCGCCGATCGTTTTCGCTATCCGGCGAAATTCGCCGCACTCGCCACCCTGGCCATCGTGCTCCTCGCCGGCTGGGGGCTGGAGCGGCTCGACGCCGCACCGCGCCGCGCACTGAGAGCGGCGCTCGCTCTGGCGGCGGTCCTTTGGACGGGTCTCGGGGTGGTCTCGTCGTCCTATCCTCAGCTTCAAGGGCCAATCGCCCGCGGGCTCGCGAAGGCGGAGGCGAACAGCACCCCTGACCTCGCTTTCGATTCTCTTGTCGGAAGCGTGCGGACTTCCGCGCTTGCTTCCTCGGTGGTCGTTCTCGCACTCCTGCTCGGGAGGCGACGCCCGCGCGCTAGAGCGCCTCTCGTGTTCGTGGTCGCGGCGCTCGACCTACTTTCCGCGGGTTTCAGATCCCTGTCATGGGGCAGCGCCGCGTTCATGGAGTTTATGCCCGAATACGTGCATCGAGCTCAAGCCCTCACGCCGCCTGGCACCGCCGGGAGATTCCGGCGCGACCCGTTCTGCCGCTTCCGAATGTCTAGCACCGCTGGGACCCTGATCGAGCGCATCCGGGAGATCGATTGGTACACCGGAAAGCAAAACTTCCCAGCGCTCTTTTCCATGAAGAGCATTCTGGGTTACGGGGCGGCGGAGCTCGCGGAGAAGGTCGCCGTTTTCAGGGCGCTCAATTCCAGCGACCCGGACCGCGCAGACCGCCTGTTCGGCGCGGCCGTTCGAATGGACTGCGCGAGCGATGGAAGCGTCGTCGTGCGGGCGGTTCTCAATCCATTGCCGCGGGCGAGCGTCCTCAGGGCTGAGTCGGTGCGCGCCAGCGATCTCTTGAGCCGCTTGGCGCAGTCGGACTTTGATCCCGAGAAGACGGCCTTGATTGCGGTCGACGATGCGCCCGCCGTGGCGGACGGCGGGGGCGGCGAAGCCGCGATCGACCTCGACGTCCCCGGGCACGTGCGCCTGCGGACTTCCGGGAAGGGAGGCATGATGGTGTTTCTAGAGTCGTTTGCGGAAGGTTGGGAGGCGCGGGTCGATGGCGCGAGGGTGGCGGTGGTTCGGGTCGACGGCCTCTGGCTCGGCGTCCCAGTCGACGGGGGGAAGCACCATGTCGAGCTGAAGTATCGGACGCCGGGGCTCTATTTGGGCATGGCGCTGACGGTCGTCGGCGCGCTCATGCTGCTCGCCTCCTTCGGCGTGGAGCAAATCGTCGCGTCGAGTCGCGCCCATGCGTCTCGACCCTCTCCTTCTGGCGCGACGGCTCCTCGACTCTTCCGTGGGCGCGAGGGATAGAATGTGCGCCCAAGGCCGAATGCTAAGCCGCATCACCCCGACGCTTGCCTACCGCCGTGCTACGCAGCGGTCTGCTTTGGCGGCTGGTGGAATCGTGTTTGGCGCCCTGATGCTTGGGCCGCTGGTGGGGCAGTTTCTCTACGGCCTCGACCTCACCCGCATCGACGCAGCCTTGCTTTGTGCGGCGCGCGAGCGGTTGCAGAGCGGACAGGGGCTTTGGCTCTCGCCATTGCTCGAGAACGGCGGGCCCCTCCTCGCGCGGCCTGACGCCGAGTTGCTCTATCCGCCGCGCTGGATCGCCCTCCTGTTGCCGATCGACTGGGGAGTCGCCTTCAGCGTCGCATTTCATCTCGCCGTCGCCGCCGCGGGGATCACCTGGCTCACGCGCACGTTCGGCGCAAAGCCCTTCACTGCGGCGTCAATCGGCATCGCGTTCGCCTTCAGCGGGACGGCGCTTGATCTCATACGGCATGCTCACTACATATCCGGTGGCGCGTGGTTGCCCGTTACCTGGGCAGCCTCCCGGCGGTCGGTGCGGCCGCGAGCAACCCGCTTTGACGTCGGTGCGGTCTTCGGCGGGCTCGCCGGATGCCTCCTCGGCGGGGAGCCTCAGGCATTTGCGATCGCCTTTGGGCTCGTCACGATCGAAGTCGCCCTTGCGCTGGCGCGCACGCGAGGCCGGGCTTTCCGCCGCGCTGCACTGACCCTCGGGGCAGCGGGCGCAGGCTTCGCACTGGGCCTGAGCCAGTGGCTCTTGACGTTGGGAGAGCTCGCGCTCACCCGGCGGTCTGGGAATCTCCCCATCGCGGAAGCGCTGCAGTGGTCCTTCGCGCCGCTGCTTTGGCTCGGAACTGCGGTCCCCGGTGTGCCGCTCGCGCCGGTGGAGCCCCACACGAACCTGTGGCAGATCTCCGCGCACGCGATCGGCGCCTCTCCATGGAACGCCGGACCCTACGTCGGCCCGCTCTTCGCCCTGGCCGTTCTCGGCGGGCTCCTCCTGCGTCGCGGGCGCGTCGCGGCCGTCGTCTTCGGCGTCGCGTTGCTCTTCGCATTGGGGGAGCACACGCCGTTTCTTCCTGCCCTGATGCGGCTCCTCCCGCCGCTGGCGCGCTTTCGGTATCCGGCGAAGTACCTGGTCGTGACGTTCGCGGCGGCTTCCGTCCTCGCGGCGCTGGCGTTCGACCGGATCGCGAGCAGCCGAAAGGCTCGCCATGCATTCTCCATTGCAGGCGTCGCTGTGATCGCGGTGTTGCTGGGGGCCTGGGCGCTCGTGGGGGCTCATGCCTCAGAGTTCAACAGCGTGGCGAGGGCCATGCGACCGGAAGGCACCCGGACCTGGGGCGAGCTCCCGACCCTGTCGGAGGCGCTGCGCCTCTCCCTGCTACAGGCGCTGGCGCCCTTGGCTCTGGGGATGGCGGTCCTTTCGGCCGCGCGCTTCCGCAAGAGAATCGCGGCGCTCGCGGCGCTCGACGTCATCGCCGCGTCGGCCTATGTTCTTTGCCTCGGCGACAGCTTGATCCCTCTCCGCTCGCCGCTCTCACGCCTGCGCACCAATGCGGTTCGCCAAGAGAGCGTGCTGTGCACGCAGCCGCGATTCTCCTCGCTCGTCTTTCCGCTCGGGGGACGCATCGAGTGGGGGCAGGCGCTGTGGGCGCGGCAGCATCTGCTCCCCGAGATCCAGGCTTGCGATGGGGTCACCAGCGCGACGAGCTACAGTCCTCTCGAATCTGCGATAGGAGGGTCGCTCGTCTCCGCGTTCGACAGAAGCTCGCTTGCGGCCGCCCGCGCGCTCGGATGCACGCACCTGATTCTCGAGTCGCCATCGCACGATGGGGCGACCCGCGAGCTCTCGCCTTTCCCGATCGAGACCGCCCCGATTCCCGAGTTGAGCGCAAGGAATTATGGGATCGCCGTGGAAGAGTTGCTCGACCCTATTCCGGCGGCCTTTTTTGTCCAAGAGCCGAAACTTTTTCACGTCGAGGCCGATGTCCTCGCGGCGGTCGAGAGCGCCCGCTCGGCGGTGGAGGCCACGCGCGTCATCGACGATCCGCTCAGGCGGCTTGCTCCAGAACGCAGTCTCCCAGGAGGCAGGGGAGTGACCGGCGCGCGGGTCCAGTGGCTTCAGGCTGATCGTGCTCGCTTGGTGCTGGATGGCAGTGGACCTGCCTTGGCTGGTTTGAGGACGAGCTATCTCGTTGGATGGCGCGCGTACCAGAGAGAAGCAGAGCTTCCGGTTCTGCGAAGCGCGGGAAATCAAGTTGCCGCGCTGGTTTCCGACGCGT
Source organism: uncultured delta proteobacterium (assembly GCA_963772225.1). Lineage (GTDB taxonomy): Bacteria > Myxococcota > Myxococcia > Myxococcales > UBA5297 > CAVYWD01. The sequence continues at coordinate 345,072 of CAVYWD010000008.1, forward strand.
CTGCAGGGCCAATCGAGTTTGTCTACCGGGCGCCGAATCGCGGTACGAGCGTCGCCGCGGCCCTCGTGGGTGTGGCGCTGGGCGCAGCGATGCTCGCGGCCTCAGGTCGGTCGCGCACGCCTCGCGCGTAGTGGAGTAGGGCGGCGATCACGGAGACGGGGTGCCCCAGACGGCCAGCCGCGCCGAAGCGGCCCTCCAAAACTGTTTCCTGTGGCCGCGAGAAGAGGCTGACTGGGCGAGGATTAAGCCCATCACGTCGTCAACCTTTGCCGCGTGGAGCGCGGTGCGAATGATGGCGGGGTAGACGTCCTTCAGGTCGTCCTTGGACTTGAAGACGATGTCGGTGGCGTACTCGACCTGCATTAGGCTCCACTGGAAGGAGCAGCGAAATTCTCTGGCCGCCGGGCAGAACGCCGCGGCGAAGCGGTCGAGCGCCTTGTGCAGCGGCTTGACGTCGAAGCCGTCCGAAAGCCTCTGGGCGGCGGCGAAGTCGTCGACAGAAAGAAAGGCGTTGTCGGCGAGTGTGAACTGGGAGCCGCGCTCCTCCAGGCGGTGAGCCAGCCAGTTATGTCCATTGAAATAGACCTGCAGTCGAAAGGGGGCCCACGTCGGCACGCGGACATAACAAAGGCCCAGTTCGGGGTCGAGGAAGTAGAAGTAGTAGTGGATGCACTTTCCGCTGTCCCTGCGCAGAAAGGTTTTACCCGTCTTTTTGTCGTGCCAGGGCGCGAAGGTGGAGCAGGTCTCCATGGCGGAGAAGATGTGGACGAGCCCCGGATGGTTGCCTCGTTTGGCGAGGACCTCCGCGATCCGGTCTTCCTTGCGCAGGAGCTTGGCGCTGCGGATGTACTCGACCCCCAGGCCGTGCTGGCTGGCGATCCGTTGGGCGTTTTCGCGGATGGCCTGCGTCAGTGGCTTGGTGAACTCGGCGAAGTCGAAGATTCGCATACCCCGCGCCTTGAGGTACCCGGTCATCCCCGCGGCGTAGCCGACCCCGGGCAAGGTGCCCTGGATGATGACACGGTCGTAGCAGCTCAGTGTCCCGACGATCTTCGCGGCGTGCCGCTCGACGAGCGAGGTCATGCAAGGCTCCAGATCGGCTCCAGAATCCCATGCCTCCGGCGCACAGACGGCCTGAAGGCCAGGAGCCCGAAGTCTCGAGCAACGCACGGGCTTGGTCGAGACCGACGGCGGCGCTATCCTTCCGCTGGGCCTGGACCGAGGTCCGCCGTTCTTCGGAACGGTTCGTGTCGTCTCCTGCAGACGACCACTCCGCAACCGGCAACATGTCCGGTGCAACCGGCGTAGCCACGGCTCGCCGGCCCTCGGTCCAGGCCCATTTCCGGAGATAAAGCGATGCGCGACCCGAAGAAGCTCTCGGCATTCCAGCTCGCTGACACACTCGCCATCGCCGTGTACAAGCACACCGCGGGGATGCCACCGGACGAACGATTTGGACTCACCCTCCAAATCCGGCGGGCGGCTGTCTCGGTCCCCTCGAACATCGTCGAGGGCTGCGCTCGAAACTCAGAGTCGGATTACCTGCGCTTCTTGGATATGGCGCTCGCCTCGGCGTGCGAGCTGGAGTATCAGCTCTCGTTGGCCCTACGGCTCGGCTTCCTTCGAGAAGAGCAGCACGCCCCGATCGCCGACCTCGCTGCTCAGACCGCCAAGACGCTCACTGGCCTCATACGGGCGCTGCGGAAGGCCTACCTGGGGTCTGGGGTCTGGAGTCTGGAGCCGTCTGGAGCCTAAGGCAACCCTCGTTGGTTCCGGCTCGGCCGGGTTAGGAAGACGGCCGCCCGTTTCCCCTTTGTGCTACCCACAGCAAGAAGCTTAGGAGCAGCCCGAGCGCCGAGAGCGCGGCTCCGACGTATACGCGCACCGGCTTATACCTGAAGACGACGTGGTGGAGTCCCTCCGGCACAATTACCGCTCGCACCAGGCCGTTGGCCCGAAGCACCTCCAAGGCCAGATCGTCGTCGAGTCTCGCTTCCCACCCGGGGTCGAAGGAGTCAGAGAGGACGAGCACAGCTGGATGATCGACATGGAAGGAGATAGCGACCTCCTCGGGGCGATAGCGCTCAACATGCACTTCGCCGTGACCAAGTGGGTCGGGCAACGTTCGTCCATTCAGCTCGACGTAGTCGAGGTTTCCGCGCTGGAAGTCGTCCTGCTCGACGAGGCGCTTCCAGTCCTGCGGACCGTGCACGTCGATCACGCGCGTGGAGAGATAGGCGCGCGGTTTGACAGGCTCGGGATTCGCATAGAGCGCGAGATCATAGCCGCGGAGGGACGCGAGCCTCGTTGCCGCCAGGCCTCGGAGGCGCCCGCCCTCCTCAGAGTCGATGAGGTATTTCGTATTGAAGTGCCCTAGCGTGCCGAGGTACGGGCCGTCCATGAGCATCGCCTTCAGCGCGGCGGGCTCTCCGGGGAGGTACGCGGACGGGGACTCGATGTTGAAGAGGCTGTTGAATTCCTCGTCAAGGGCGTTGCGAGTGGAGACCATCGCGGCGTCCGCACCCAGTTGCTCGCCGAGTGCGCGCGGGAAGGCGACCCGCGTCTGCCGGACGGCGAGAAGGCGGTATCGCCCGAGAGATTCGGGTCCTTCTGTCTTCTGCAGCGCCTCCAGAAGCGGCGGGGTGAACTCGGCAATCTCCTGCGGACCGGTCCGATAGGCGTGCTGGTTGGCGCGCCAGAGGTCCAGGTAGACCAAGACAATGAGGGCTGCACTGCCGAGCGCAGGTCGGAGGAGCTGCTTCGAGAGCGCCAACGAGATGCTGCCAAGAATGGCCGCGCAGGCCGCTGCCCACGCCACGGCCGTCGAAGCGGCGAACGGAAAGCCCGCAACGGGGATCATCCGCTCGTCAAAGATGAGGAGTACAACCGCGATGAGGGCGCCGATGGCGGCGGCGAGCCACCAGCCGAGGCTGCGTGCGCCCTTCACGAACAGGTCGGCACCGTGCGCCGCGAGGAGTGCGACCGGCGCCGTGGCGAAGCCGATCATCTTCTCGGGGTACCGGAACGCGGACCAGAAAGGCACGAATCGGAACAGAAGATCATACAGAACCCCGCGCGAGCCCAGTGCGAGCAGCACGAAAAATGCGGCAGAAGCACCCAAGGGCCACAGCTGGCGCGCCCGGCGGCGGAGCGCGAGAACAGCGAGGCCGAGCGCCGGTAGGCCGAGGTAGATGCTGCGCGACCAATAGCCCCAGGCATCGGAGTCGAAGACCTCGCGGGCTACGCGCTCAGCCTCGAACGCCTCCGTGCCGGGGGTCACCGCCAATTGGACGAGGCGCTGGGGCGCGGTGGAGAAACGCAGTGCCTGCTCGCGGAAGGCGGTCGAATCATGGCGCGCGCTCGTGCGGTAGACCGACCAGAGGGGGACCAACTGTGCGGCGGCGAGCAGCGCCGCAAGCAGGGCGGCGGGAACCACGCTGCGCGGCAGGTCCCGCGGCGAGCGCCAGGCTGCCCAGCCGACCGCGAGCACGCCGAAAAGGAAGCCGCCTTGAGGGTCGCCGATTAGGAAGGGAGACGCCCAAAGGCCAGCCGCGGCGATCATGTGTCGGCGCGAGGCTTGGGCGCAATCGAGGGCCAGGAGGAACAGAGGCAGCAGAGTTGGGGCGACGAGGTACACTAGGTTTTCGGTTAGGGACGCGGAGTAGCCAGCAAGCGCCTGGACGAATCCAGCTATGACAAGGCCTGCCGACGAGGAAACGCCGATCCGCCTGGCCAGAAGAAGTGCTGCCAGCGCGCCAACGCCGCAGCTCGCCAGCGCTGCGACTTTATAGGCGGCGTACGGATTGAGCACGAGGAAGAGCAGTGTGAACGGGTGAAATAGTCCGCTCGCTGCGGTATCGACAAAGGGGCGGCCTAGTCCGTCGAACGGGTACCAGAGAGGAAACTCGCCAGATCGCACGCGCTCAACGAGGTATATACGCAAGGGCACCAGAAGCCGCAAGGCGTCGCGCTGGACGAGAATCTCATTCCGATCGAGGAGCCGGTAGTAGAAACCGACGATGCAAGCCGACAGCAAGGCCAGGAGCCCCCATGGTGCCATCTTCGTCGTTGCCCTCGGTCTCGTCGACAGCAGATCGGACATGGGAGGTGGGATCCGGCACGAAACAGCACGACAGGCGACGCTTTTCGCTGCCGAGATGACGGGTCGAGGCTCCCAGAAACTCCCCTTTTTCCGCGCCCTACTTTATGTTCGCCGGCATGAAACATCAAGAGCCCAGAGGACGGACGCGCCTTGCGCAGGCGCTGACCGAAGTCGGAGCGTTTGGTCTCGCGGGCACGTAGTGGAAGCTGCGCGGGTAGTGCTCGAGCGCGTCCGGCCCGCGACATGGGACGCGGAGAATCGGCCTGGCCTGGCCAGGGAAGGATGGGGTCGTCGCCGACCGACTCGCATTCTGGCGCGCAGCGAAGAACGCGTCCATGAGAGCGGCACGGGCTGGAACCCCGAGCGCGTCGATGTCTCGCCACGGCCAATCCGACACCACGGTGACGATTCGCGTCGCTCCGGAGGCTCAGTGACGTTTCTTGCGCACAGGCCCACCGCCGCCCTGTGACAAGTGGCCGTGGGGTCGAGGTTGGTCGATTGGCCTGCCTGTTGCAACTCTGGCGCCGGTGTAGTGCCTGACCGGCCCGAGCTTCTGCGCGCGGGTCTTCCTCTAGGAAAGAGACTCACATGATGAATCGCAAGCTGAGGCTAGGTTTTACGCTGATCGAGTTGATGATCGTCGTCGCGATTATCGGGATTCTGGCGGCCATCGCCATCCCGAACTTCGTCAAGTTCCAGGCCCGCTCGAAGCAGAGCGAGTGCAAGAGCAACTTGAAGGCGCTCTTCACTGCCGAGCGCGCCTACTACCAGGAGAAGGATGTCTACTCTTCGTGCGTCCGCAAGATCGGCTTCTCGCCGGAGCGCGGCAACCGGTATTCGTACTGGGTGAATACGACAAAAACGACGGCTGAGTCTGCTTGCTCGACCTCGGAGGCGCGAACCGATGCGGGCGGCTCTACCGCATCGACCGATGGTGCCGTGAAGGTCGACAGTTTCAAGTATGGCGTAGATAGCACCACGAATGCGGATGCCGCACCGTCGCCTCTCTATACGGTGACTGCCCCGACGGGCTCGGGGATGGTTGTTTTGGACAACCTCGTCGGTGTCACGCCCGACACCGGCGGCCCTACCTCATCCTTCGGAGGCGCCTGCGTGGGCAACATCGACTCCGATACCAACGTGGATCTCTGGTACATTAGCAACACGTCTTCGACGACCGCGGGCGTATGCCCGGCTCTCGCTGGAAATGACCAGAACGTCCCCGGTGGTGAGCCGAAGAACACCTACAACGACGTGAACTGCCCCTAGAGTAGGTAGGTGGCTCCGAAGTGTTCCGGTGGCGGCGGACGCGTTCTGCCGCCACCGTCGCGTCGGCCAGACCCAGGCCCGTCCTGGCAAACGCCTGGCTGGAAGTTGGGCTTTGGAGCCCAGCTGGTGGGCGCTGGCTCGTTCGGTTTCGTGCTGCTCACACCGCTTCGTGTCCGATCCGAGCCTGGCATGCCGGGTCGGCTCCGATTGTCCCGCGTTTGCCGAGCGAGCTCAGGTCTGAGGACTGGCTCCGAAGCCCGGCGGAGCGCTTCCCACCTCGACATATTCTTTGCGGAACTCCAGTCATTTCGGCCATTCTTCGCTCCATGATGACGAGCGCCCTCCACGACCAGCGCCTGAAGAGCGGACTTGGAGCCCTGCTGGCGATCGCCTGCTTCGTCGGCGCTGCGCTCCAGTCCTACGCGCGCGATTTGCGCCTGCCCTTGCGGCACCGCGGGGGCTACGCAGACCTCATCTACCTGCCGAGCCCAGCTCAAGCCCGAGTCATGTCGCTCGGGTACACCTCGGTACTCGCCGACTACTACTGGGTCATGGCGCTTCAGTACTTCACCGACTCCACTCAGGCGGTCAACGCCTACAAGAACCTTGGCGACTACCTCGACCTGGTGGTTGGGCTTGATCCCGATTTCCAGTATGCCTACAAGTTCGCCGGGGTCTCGCTCCCGTACGACGAGGGCCGACTCCGTTGGCGCAACACGAAGCGCGCCACGAGCTTTCTGGAGCGCGGAGTCCGGCGCTTCCCCGGCGATTGGCAAATGCAGTTCTACTTGGCCTATAACTATCTGAACTTCCACGAGCGCCCCACCGACGCTGCCGAGCACTTCGCGGCGGCGGGGCGCATCCCTGGGGCGCCGGCCTATCTAAGCGAGTTCGCGACCCGAGTCTACGCGACCGGCGGCGCCACCGAGCGCGCGATCGACTTCGCCAAGCACGTGATCGAGAACACGAGCGACCCGCAGGTGGCTCAGGCCATGAAGAGCCGCTTGCGCGAGCTCCTGGTCGAGCAAGAGCTGCAGCGCATCGAAGCGGCAGCGCGGGCATTCAACGAGCGCGAGGGACGCTTCCCCAAGGACCTGCGCGAGCTCTATTCTCGCGGCGCCTTCGCCGAGGCGCCCCCGGGCTTCTGGCTCGACGCGGAAGGCGGGGCCCACCCGCCGAAGGCAGTCGAGCGACTGCGGGTACACTCGGGGACGACGACGCCGAGGCATTTTGACACCAAGGATTGAAGCGTCCATGGAATCCGCCATCGATCTGCGAGAGGTCCGCAAGCGGTTCAGCGTCCACATCCAGGTCACCCGCAAGCGCGTCGCGCTCGACGGGCTCTCCCTTCAAGTCAAGCCGGGCGAGGTGTACGGATTCCTGGGCCCGAATGGCGCTGGCAAGACGACCACCATCAAGGTGCTTTCGGCGCTGTTGCGGCCCGACTCGGGCGAGGCGCGCCTCTTCGGGAAGTCACCTTGGGACCCTGCGGCGCGCGCGCGCCTGGGCTTTCTCCCGGAATCGCCGGTGTTTTACGACCACCTGTCCGGCCGCGAACTCTTGCGACTGTGCGGCGTGCTCGCCGGCCTGCCGCGGTCCCAGATCAACACACGGGCGGACCAGATGCTCGATCGCCTGGGCCTGGCGCACGCGGCTGACCTCCAGATTCGGCGCTACTCGAAGGGGATGATTCAGCGCGTGGGAATCGCCCAGGCGCTGCTACATGACCCCGACCTGGTTATTCTCGACGAACCCATGAGCGGCCTCGACCCTGTAGGGCGCGGCGACGTGCGCGACGTGATCCTCGACCTGCGGCGCCGCGGGAAGACGGTCTTCTTCTCCACCCACATCATCCCGGACGTCGAGGCCGTCTGCGATCGTGTGGGAATCATCGTGAAGGGCAAGCTGGTGCGCGAGGGCACGGTCAAGGAGCTGACGTCCGAGGGCCGCAGCGACTCCTGGGACATCGTGGCGCAGGGCCTCCCGGAGTCGTTCGCGCCGCCCGCGACGGTGGAGAGCACGACGGTGGGAGGCCGTAGCCTGTTCGCAGCGAGCTCGCTCGAGTCGCAGAAGCAGCTTCTGGAGCAAATTCTCCGCGCCGGCGGCGTCATCATCGCCGTCACGCCATGCCAAGCCTCTCTCGAGGATCTGGTCGTGCGAATGCTGGCGGAGGTCGGCCGATGAGCGTCTCCACTTCAAGGGTCATCCTGTCGATCGCGGGCCAGACGTTCACCGAGGCGCGCCGGAACAAGGTCTTCTACGCCATCTTTCTCTTCGGAATGGTGGTGGTGGCCGAGTCGGTGCTCTTCACCGAGGTGACTATGACCACCGTCGACCGGGTGCTCAAAGACACCGGAATGGCGGCGATCAACGTGTTCGCGGTCGCGCTCACCGTCTTCGCCGGAGTAGGTGTCATCAACCGCGAGGTCGATCGCCGAAGCCTTTACGCCATCCTGGCCAAGCCCATCCCGCGATACACCTTCATTATTGGAAAATACCTCGGCCTGCTCGCCATTTCGCTCGCGACGAGCGGCGCCATGTTCCTGGCGTTGTTGGTCGTGCTCAAGGGCTTCAAGACGCCCATCCATGCCTCCATTTTTGCTGGCTTCGCCGGGATTGTCGCCGAAGTCTCAGTTCTCGGTGCCTTCGCCGTGCTCTGCTCTTCATTCACCAGCTCCTTTGTGTCGGCGTTCCTCTCCGCGGCCGCGTATTTCTGTGGGCATTTGTCGAGCGAGCTCTATTTCTATTCGGGCAAGTCGTCTTCCGAGCTCTACAAGGTCCTTGGTCACGCCCTTTATTACGCGGTCCCGAACCTGGAGCGGTTCAACTTCAAGGTCAATGTCACCTACGACCTCGCGGTCAGTGCGCGCACTCTCTGCGAAATGTCGGCCTACGCCCTCTTGTACATTGCCTCGTTTCTCGTCGGTGCGGTGGTCGTGTTCTCGAATCGCGACTTCCGCTGAGGCGGCGAGGCCGAGCGCAGAGCCTTGGACCTCGGGGCCTTTGGCCGATACCATGGAGGCAATGGCCCGCCCTCTGCCGCTTCGCGCTCGAATTGCCCTGGTCCTCGCGCTGACCTTGGCGGCCGGATTCGCGCTGAACGTGGTTGCGGCCATCTTGATTCTGCGGCGAGCCGAGGCGCTCGAGCTTCGGGCCGAGTCCGCGCGCGATGACGGAGCGCGCTTGGAGCGGACACCGGGTCTGAACGGGAACCGTCGCCCAGGCCTCCACTGGGCAAGCCCGGTGTTGGTCGGCTATCTGGCGCTGAACGCCGGGCTTACTCTCATGATCGGGATGACACTGCTCGGCCGCGCTGTCGCTCGGCCAATGGACCACATCGAGGCCGCCGCCGACCGCATCGGCCGCCTCGAGCTCGACGACCCCTTCGAAGGCCGCCCCTCCGCCCTCGGCCCCCTAGGCTTCGCCTTCGAGCGCATGGCCGCGAACCTCAAAGCCGAGCGCGCGCGCGTCCAGACGCAGATCTCCGAGCTCGAGCGCCTGAACAAACAGCTCAGCGAGGCCCGCGACTCCCTCGTCCGCTCCGAGAAGCTCGCCACCGTGGGCCGCCTCGCCGCAGGCGTCGCGCACGAAGTGGGCAACCCCCTGGGCGCCATCCTGGGCTACCTCGAGCTCGCGCGCTCCAAGGCGCCGTCCGCGGGCGAGCACCTCGACTCCATCGACCGCGAGGTGGCGCGCATCGACCGCACGGTGCGCGAGCTCCTCGACTTCTCGCGCCCCTCGGCGAGCGCCGCCGAGCTCTGCGCGGTCAACCTCCGCGACTCGGTGAGCGCCGCCGTCCGCCTCGCCTCGGTGCAGAAGCGGCTCAAGAACGCCGAGTTCTCGGTGGACGTCGACCCCGCGGTGAGCGTCTATGCCGAGCCGCACCACCTCTCGCAGGTCCTGGTCAACGTCCTCCTCAACGCCGGCGACGCCATGCGCGAGGGCGGCAAAGTCGAAATCCGCTCCGCGCCCGGGCGGAACGTCCCCGCCGGGCGCCGCGCCTCGGACCCTCCCGCAGGCCCGCGCGTCGAGCTCTCCGTCTCCGACACCGGCAGCGGCATCGCCGAGGAGAACTTGCCGCGCATCTTCGACCCGTTTTTCACCACCAAGGAGCCCGGCGCCGGCACGGGCCTAGGGCTCGCCATCAGCCACCGGATCCTCGAGACCTTCGGCGGCGAGATCAAAGCCGCCAACCGCCCGGGCGGCGGCGCATTGATGACCCTCACTCTGCGGGTCGCGCAGGAGACAAAGTCCCAGGGAGAGCCTGTCGCGAAAATGGCCTCCTCGCCTCTCGAATGACCTTTCCCCCTTCGCCCCATCCTCGCGAGCGGGGAGGGGGTGAGGCAATAACCTAGAAGGTCCCATGCGGTTCCAGAACATCCTCGTCGTGGACGACGACGACAGCATGCGCCACGTGCTCGCGGTCATCCTCAAGGACCGCGGCTTCGACGTGCGCGCGGTCGCCAATGGAGAAGAAGCGCTCCGGGAGGTCCAGGCGCGCGACTACGACGCGGTCCTCACCGACGTCCGCATGCCCAAGATGGACGGCCTCGCGCTCCTCCGGGCCCTGCAGCGCGATCAGCCCGAGCTCACCGTCGTCGTGATGAGCGCCTACGGCACCCACGACACCGCGCTCCAGGCGATGAAGGAAGGCGCCTACGACTACATCAACAAGCCCTTCAAGCCCGACGAGGTCGTCCTCGTGCTGCGGAAGGCCGAGGAGCGCGAGCGGCTTCGCCTGGAAAACGTCCGGCTCAAAAGCGAGCTCTCCCGCGAAGTCGGCGCGCACGGCATCGTGGGCGACAGCCCGCCTATCCAAGAAGTCCTCCGGCAAATCCGCAAGCTCGCCGCGGTGAAGGCCACCGTCCTCATCTCCGGCGAGAGCGGCACCGGCAAGGAGCTCGTCGCGCGCGCGCTGCACGAGCTGTCCCCCCGGGCGGCCATGCCGTTCGTCGCGGTCAACTGCGGCGCCATCCCCGAGCCGCTCATCGAGAGCGAGCTCTTTGGCCACATGAAGGGCGCCTTCACCGACGCCCACCGCACGAAGAAAGGCCTGTTCAGCGAGGCCGACGGTGGGACCCTTTTCCTGGATGAGGTCGGCGAGCTTCCGCTGACGGTGCAGGTCAAGCTCTTGCGAGCGCTCCAGGAGGAAGAGGTGCGCCGGGTCGGAGACAACCGCAGCGAGAAGGTGGACGTGCGCGTCGTCGCCGCGACCAAGCGCGAGCTCGCGCAGGAGGTCCAGCGCGGCGCCTTCCGCGAGGACCTCTACTACCGCCTCAACGTCGTCAACCTGCGCCTGCCGCCGCTGCGCGAGCGCCGCCTGGACATCCCCGCCCTCGCGCAGCACTTCCTGGTGAAGCACAACGCCAAGCTCGGCCGCCGCCCGCCGGTGCTCCGCATCGCCGCGGGCGTCGCACAGCGGATCCAGGACTACCCGTGGCCGGGCAATGTGCGCGAGCTGGAGAACGCCATCGAGCGCGCGCTGGTGCTCTGCGAGGGCGAGGAGCTCACCGAGGACGGCCTGCCTGAGCTGCTCGCCCTGGCCGCGGTCGCCCGGCCCCCGGGCGCCCCGGCAGCGGACGCCGGCCTCTCCATCAAGCGCACCGTCCGCGCCCTCGAGGAGGACCTCATTCGCCGCGCCCTCCAGCGCACCCGCGGCAACCGCACCCGCGCCGCCGAGCTTCTGGAGATCAGCCACCGCGCCCTGCTCTACAAAATCAAGGACTACGCCATCGACCCGGACGCCGAAGGCGCCAAGGGCGGCTGACCCGCCCGTCCTCACCCGACCCGATCCCGTGAACCGTCGGCGCGGACAAGGGTGGCGGACCGCCAACCCGTGCCCCGTCGAACGTCCCCGTCCCCGCGAACGAACCCGAACCCGAACCCGGCTTTTGGCCGGCGTCCAGCACCCGCCGCCGCAACTCCCCCAGCCCCAGCCCTTGGGGTGGCGCCGAAGTCTCACCTCAAGGAATGGTATAAAGACCTATCAATTGCGTCTCATTATGCGATAACAATGCCCCCCCTCTTGCTTGACGCTCAACAGAACGGGCGCCTAAGCTTCCCCTCGTGCAGCCAGGGCGACGACATCCGCGCAGTCCCACAGGGCCCCTCGCAGGGCGGCGCCGGTCCGGCGCGAAACAGGGACTGAGGTGAGCTCATGGCCATGAAGAGTCGGCGCGCCGCCCTGGCCTCCAACAACGTCCAGCGTCTGCGCGAGGAGCAGCTCCTCTCCAAGGCCGAGCTCGCGCGCCGCGCCGGGGTGTCCCCTTTGACCATCGACCGCATCGAGCGCGGCGAGGCGTGCCGCCTGGACACCAAACGCAAGGTCATCCTCGCCCTCGGGTTCGAGGTCTCCGAAAAGGAGAAGGTCTTTTCCGACCTGCAAACGAAGCGCCCGCGAAAAGCGCGCCGGCCGGCTTTTTTGTGACGAACTGCACGCGTGCTAGGCTCCAAGAACCTCGTCGTCGACAGCCCTGAAGGGCGTCGCGCTCCTGAAGTCGGAGGTCCCGCTAGATGGCCAAGGGTAAGCTCGCGCTCGGCCTCGATATCGGTTCGAGCTCCGTCAAGCTGGTCCATCTGAAGGAGGTCCGGCGGCGGGGCACCGCCGGCTTTCAGCTGCAGTCTTTTGGCTCCAAGCCATTGCCGCCCGAGGCCATCGTCGACGGCGCCTTGATGAATTCCACCGCCATCGTCCAGGCCATCCAGGAGCTGGTGGGCGAGCTGAAGGTCCGCCACAAGGACGTGGCCATCGGCGTCAGCGGCCACTCGGTCATCATCAAGAAGATCTCGCTGCCCCGCATGAGCCAGGCGGAGCTCGACGAATCCATTCAGTGGGAGGCCGAGCAATACATTCCGTTCGACGTCAAGGACGTCAACATCGACACCTTCCCGCTCGCCACTGGCAACGACCAGACCGGCCAGATGGACGTGCTTCTCGTCGCGGCCAAGAAGGACATGATCAACGATTACACCTCGGTGGTCGCCGAGGCCGGGCTCGCGCCCTCGGTGGTCGACGTCGACGCGTTCGCCGTCCAGAACTGCTACGAGGCGAACTACGACATGCCCTCGGGCGAGACCATCGTCCTCATCAACGCCGGGGCGTCGGTGGTCAACATCAACATCATCGCCAACGGGGTCACCACCTTCACCCGCGACGTGACCATCGGCGGCAACCAGTTCACCGAGGAGATCCAGAAGCAGCTCAACGTCTCCTACGACGAGGCCGAAGCCCTGAAGATCGGCGGCAACCGCCACGACGCCGACTCGGTCGTCCCGCAGGACGTGGAGCGGGTGCTGGGCACCGTCGCCGAGCAGATGGCCGGCGAGATCCAGCGGTCGCTCGACTTCTACGCCTCCACCGCCGCCGACAGCCACATCGCGCGGGTGCTGCTCTCGGGCGGCACCGCGAAAATCCCCGCGCTCTTCAAAACCATCGAGCAGCGGGTGGGCGTGCCCGTGGAGATCCTGAACCCGTTCAAGAACATCGAGATCGACAACCGGCGCTTCGACCCGGCCTACATTATGGAGGTGGCGCCGGTGGCCGCGGTGGCGGTGGGCCTCGCGCTGCGGCGGCCTGGGGACAAGTGAAGCGGCGAGCCTTGAGTAGAGCCATGCGGCCAGAAGGGGCATAGGCGATGATTCGCATCAACCTTTTGCCGGTTCGGCACGTCAGGAAGCAGGAGGCGGGCCGCAACCAGCTCATTCTCTTCGCGCTCGTCCTGGTCATCGCGGGCGTCGTCAACTTCTATTGGTACTCGGACCGCGACCGCGAGAATCAGAGGCTCAAGGCCCAGGTGGCCAGCATCCAAAAGGAGATCTCCGACCTCGACCGCATCATCGGCGAGGTGAAGAACGTGAGCTCCGAGAAGCTGAAGCTGGAGGAGAAGCTCAAGGTCCTCGACACGCTCAAGAAGGGACGCACCGGCCCGGTGAAGATGCTCGACGCCATGGCCAGCGCCGTCCCCAAGAACGTCTGGCTCGTCAAGCTGGCCGAGACCAGCGGCGCCATGAGCCTGGACGGGACCGCGCTCTCCAACGACGACGTCGCCGAGTTCATGAAGGCCCTCTCCACCATCGCCTGGACGCCGGAGGGGATGGGGCGCGTCGTCGAGGTGGCGCGCAAGGGCGCCGCGACCAGCCGCGTGGAGCTGATGCCCTCCGGTCAGATCAAGGACATCGCCGCCGAGCAGGTGAGCGCGTTCTTCTCCGACGTCCAGCTGCGGAAGACGGTGCAGAAGACCGGCGGGAAAGACACCAAGATCGTCGACTTCTCGCTCAGCCTCAAAGCGAACTACGCGATCTAGAGGCCCTCGCCATGAACAAGCTCATCGAGCGGCTCAACAAGGTTCCCCTCCCCACCAAGATCGCGGCGGTCGTCCTGGGCGTCGTGCTGCTCTCTGCGGCGAACTACTTCCTCGTCATCTCCGACGTCGAGACGCAGATCGACCGGAACCGCGCCGCCGTGGCCCGGCTGAACAAGGACCTGGTCGACAAGAAGGTCATCGCCGACAACTTGAACCAGTACCGCCGCGACAAGGAAGTGCTGGAGCGCCGGCTGGCCGAGGCCCTCACCGAGCTGCCGCTGACCGCCGACATCGACGAGCTCTTGCGCCAGCTCAACGACGTGGGCCGGAAGAGCGGCCTGGAGATCGTCACGCTCGAGCCCGGCGCCGAGACCTCCTCCGGGTTCTATGCCTCCATCCCCATCAAGATGCAGGTCTCGGGCAACTACCACGAGATCGCGGTCTTCTTCGAGAGCGTCTCCAAGCTCCGGCGCATCGTGAACATCAGCAACCTGTCCTTCTCGACCCCGACGCGCCGGAACGAGAAGGTCGTGCTCGGCGCCACGTACCTGGCGACCACCTTCCGCTTCCTCGAGCAGAGCGCCCAGGGGCCCAAGAAGTAGGGGCAAAGGTCCGAGCGATGACCATGCGAATCCCGGTTCTCATCCTCTCGTGCGCGCTGGCCGCCTGCGGCGGCGACGTCGGCAAGGCCAAGCCCGCCGCGCCCGCGCGCGCCGAAGCCTCCAAGAAGGCGTCCGCGACCGACAAGGACGCGGCCGCGGCGGCCCCGGCGACGCTCATCGAATACGCCTACTCTCCGGTCGGCAAGCGCGACCCGTTCCGCTCCATCCTGGACGACGTCGCCGAGTCGCGCCCCGACCAGGACCTGCGCCCCGACTGCGGACCGCTCTGCAAATGGGAGCTCGACCAGCTCCGGCTCGTCGCGGTGGTCAGCGGCATGTCCAACCCGCTGGGCATGGTCGAGGACCCGGGAGGCAAGGGCTACATCGTGCGGCGCGGCACCTTCATGGGAAAGCGCAACGGCAAGGTCACGCAGATCCGCGCGGGCGAGGTCGTCGTCACCGAGATCTACAAAGACAATATGGGCAAGCCTCACCCGAACCTGGTGGTCATCAAGCTTCCGAGCGAGAAGGCGACCGTCGAGGAAGACCAGAACCTCTTGGGCCCCGATGTCGCCGAGTGAGCATCCGCTGCAAGGAGAATCTCCGATGAAGAGCCACCTCACGATGGCCGCGCTGCTCGCGCTCGCCCTGGCCCCGTCGGCCGCGCGGGGCGCCAACGCCGAGCTCAACGTGGTGAAGGCCGTGCAGGTCCAAGCGCAGGGCTCCGGCGCTCGCGTGGTCATCTCGGGGACCCGGGCGCCCACGTTCACCGTCTTCCGCCTCTCGGACCCGGCGCGCCTCATCGTCGACCTGGCCGGCGCCGACGTCTCCGCCGTGCGCGGTCCGCGCGACGGTGCGGGCCCGGTGAGCGGCGTCGCCATCTCCCAGTTCTCGGACGAGCGCGCGGCGCTCGGGCGCGTGGTGGTGGCGCTGGCCGACTCGGCCCACTACGACGTCCGCGCCGCCGGCAACGACGTGGTCGTCGCGGTCATGGGCGGCTCTGAGGGCGCTGCCCCGGAGGCGCCCGCCGCCGAGGCAGCCAAGGTCGAGAGCGCTCCGACCAAAGACCAGGACGCCGAGGCTCCCCGCACGGCGTCGGTTGCCGCTCCCGAGAAGGCGCCCGCTCCCAAGCCGCTCGCCGCCTCGGGAGAGCGCGATGTCGTCTCCAGCCGACGGGACGAGAAGGCCGTCGAGCGCCCTGCCCACAGACTCACCTCGGTGAGCGTCGCGCGGCGCGGCGTTGGCGCGGTGGTGGCGCTCGCCGCCGACGGCGAGGTCGGCACGTTCGAGGAGGTGGAGCTCGAGAATCCTCCGAGGCTGGCGCTCGACCTGTTCGGCTTCGAGAAGGGCCTGCGGCCCCAGAAGGCGCCGCCCGGGACGCTGCTCAAGGAGCTGCGCTTCGGCAAGCACGACGACAAGGTCCGCGTGGTCCTCGAGGCGCTCGGCGAGAAGATGCCCGCGTATGCGGTGGCCCGCACCCATGGCGGACTCGAGGTCACCCTCGCGCCCGCGGCCGCGAAGCCCGTCGCCGCGGCGCCGCTGAAGCCGGCGCCGCCCGCCGTTGCCGCCAAGGCCGAGCCGCAGGAGCCGGCGAGGCCCGTCGCCGCGGCGCCCGCCCCCAAGCCGGAGAAGAGGGCTCGCCTGGTGAGCGTGCGGGACGTGACCTTCAAGGGCGACGAGCAGCAGGGCAGGGTGGTGGTCGGCGTCCCCCGAGGGGTCGACTACCGCGTGACTCGTCCGGACCCGCACACCGCCGTCCTGACGCTCAGTGGCGCCGCCATCCCCAAGCGCCTGGAGCGGAGCCTGGACACGTCGGCCTTCGGCGGCCCCGTCAAGATGGTCAGCTCCTTCACCGCGCCCGGCCAGCCGGACGCAGTGCAAATCGTCGCCACGCTCGACCGCGACGCCGCCGACGCGGTGGGCTTCGACGCCTCGGGCCAGCTCTCGTGGCAGTTCTCGGACAAGTCGCGGGGCGGCGCCGCTGCGGAGATGACTCTCGACGGCCGGAAGGTCGCCCTCCAGGACGAGTCCGCCGAGTCCGCGCCGCGCGCCGGTGGCTTTTCCGCCGAGGCGCCCGCCTACGCGGCGAGCGCCGCGCCTCGGAAGTCGCACTACGTCGGCCGCCGGGTGTCGTTCGAGTTCAAAGACATCGACGTCCACAACCTCCTGCGAATCATCGCGGAGGTGTCCAAGAAGAACATCATCGTCGCCGACAACGTGAGCGGGAAGGTGACCATCCGCCTGCGCAACGTCCCCTGGGACCAGGCGCTCGAGCTCATCCTCAAGTCGAAGGGCCTGGACAAGGAGGAGATGGGCAACATCCTGCGCATCGCGCCCGCGAAGGAGCTGGAGGAGGAGCGGCACATGGCCGCCGAGCGCGCCAAGAGCGCCCACGCCCTCGAGCCCCTGAAGGTGCGCCTCATCCCGGTCAACTACGCCACCGCGGCCGACGTCTCTGGCAAGGTCAAGGACCTGCTCAGCGACCGCGGCAGCATGAGCGTCGACACCCGGACGAACGTGATCATCGTGAAGGACACGGTCGACGCGCTGGCTCGCGCCGAAGGGCTGGTGCGCCGGCTCGACACCCAGACGCCCCAGGTGCTCATCGAGGGCCGCATCGTCGAGGCGAACACCAACTTCGCGCGCGACTTCGGCATCCAGTGGGGCGGCAACGTCAACATGAGCCCGAGCACCGGCAACCCGACGGGCCTCTCGTTCCCGAGCGTCGTCCGAGTCGCCGGCGGAAGCTCTGCCGACTCCAACGGCGGCACCGCCGATACCCCCAACTTCGCGGTGAACCTGCCCGCGGCCACGGGAACCGGCGCGGGCGGCGCGCTCGGGTTCATGTTCGGCTCGGCCAGCGGCGCGGTGGCCCTCAACCTGCGCCTCTCCGCCATGGAGTCGAACGGGCAAGTCAAGACCATCAGCGCTCCCAAGATCACCACGCTGGACAACCACGCGGCGACCATCGGGCAGGGCGTCTCCATCCCGTTCAGCCAGACGTCCGCGGGCGGCGTGAACACGACCTTCATCGAGGCCAAGCTCGAGCTCAAGGTGACGCCCCACGTGACGGCCGACGGGAGCGTGCTCCTGCTCATCAACGCCACGAACAACCAGCCCAACGCCGGCATCACGGGAGCCAACGGCCAGCCCTCGATCAGCAAGAAGGAGGCGCAGACCCAAGTCCTGGTGAAGGACGGCGACACCACGGTCATCGGCGGCATCTACACGCGGTCGAGCTCTCTGAGCGAGGCGGCGGTGCCGGTGCTCTCGAGGATCCCGGTGCTGGGCTGGCTCTTCAAGAAGCAGAGCGAGAGCGACTCCCGCACCGAGCTGCTCATCTTCATCACGCCGCGCATCGTGAACCGCAGCCAGGTCGTCGCCGCCGGGGAGAGCTCGCCCTGAGCCGGGACCCCCGTCGAATCCCGCCCCAGAAACTCTGAACGCGCTACCGTGAGAGGTCATTCATGAAGCGAACTCCAGCTCTCCTCCTCGGCGCCGCGGCCGCGCTCGGCGCTGCGGCGTGCGTGTCCGACGCCACCAGCATCCAGGTCCAGTACGCCATGAGCGACGAGCCCACGTCGGCGTGCGCGATCGCGATGAGCTCCAATCAGCGCGGCGGCGGCTCGGTCGACATCGGCAACACGTCGCACTACTTGGCCGCGTTCAAGGTGGTGAACTCGCTCGACAGCGCCGACGAGACCGCCGGCGGGCAGACCGTCAACCCGGGCACGCGAAACAACTTCTCCATCGAGGGCGTCAAGCTCAGCTATGCGTCCAGCGTCGCCAGCGTGACCATTCCTGACCAGCAGGTAGGGGCCTCGGGCATGGTGGCCGCCGGGGATTCGCTGGCCTTCATGATGGATCTGCTCACGCCGCAAGCCGTCACCCAGCTTGGCAAGTACTTCAGCTCCTTTTCCACTTCGGCCCTTCGGGCGAGCCAGGTGCTGAGCGTGCGGGTGTCCGTCGTCCTCAGCGGCAAGTTTGCCAACGGCAACTCCTTCGAGACCGCGGCCTTCGACTTCCCCTTGGAGGTCTACGAGCTCGACACGCTGGTGTGCAACTCGCCCAGGCTCCTGGAAGTCGTCACCGGCTACACGGCGCCGGCCTGCTCCAACTGGGGCCAGGACGGCGTGCCCTACCAGTGCGTCTGTACCGACTGCGGCGGCTGCAGCACCAGCAAGACGTGCAACACCACCAGCTGCGCATGCGAGTAACCGGTGCGCCCGGCGACTTGACTTCCCCCGGCGCCTCGGGCTACCTACAACCCCGGGAGCGCGCGCCGGGGCGCTCGAAGCCCCATGGGATGTTTGGGGTTTTGGCCTCGGGGGCGCTCCAATGAGGCCCTGACGGCATGTCCTTCCGCGCCCATCTCGAGCAGATTGTCAACCAGGTGGAAGGCGCCGTCGCCTGCAGCGTCATGGGCTTCGACGGCATCGCCGTCGACACCCACACCGCCCAGGAGCCGGGGGTCGACTTTTCGTCGATGCTCATCGAATACGGACACATCTTCTCCAAGCTCAAGGAGGCCGCCGTCGCCTTGGAGGCCGGGACGATCAGCGAGGTGGTGGTCAACACGGAGAAGCTTTCGACCATCGCCCGGCTGCTCACCCCGGAATACTTCCTCGTCCTCGCCTTGCGCCCCGACGGCAATTTCGGCAAAGGGCGCTACGCCTTGCGCATCACCGCGCCGCAGGTGAAGGCCGAGCTCGAGTAGCCCTGGCGTCCACTCGAAGGACGGGACGCCTGAAGTGGCATCCTTAGCAGGCCGGCGGGCCCCTCTAGGTTGCGGTCCACACGAGCCAACACAACGATCCTCAAGGCGCACTCCCTCGAGCCCTCGGGACATCGAAAGGCGCCTCACGCAAAGGAGACGAAGGCCTCATGGGCGATATGGTTGATACTGGCGAGTTCCGCAACGGCCTCAAGATCGAGATCGACAATGAGCCGTTCGAGATCACGTACTTCCAGCACGTGAAGCCGGGCAAGGGCTCGGCCTTCGTGCGAACGAAGATGAAGAGCCTCATCACCGGGCGCACTCTGGAGCGCACCCTCAAGTCCGGCGACAAGGTGGGGCGAGCCGACGTGGAGGAGAAGGAGATGCAGTACCTCTACGAGCAGGCGGGCGACTTCTATTTCATGGACGCCAAGACGTTCGACCAGACCTTCCTCTCGAAGGAGCAGCTCGGCGACTCCCGCAACTACCTCAAGGAGAACATCACCGCCTACATCATGTTCTACAAGGGAAAGGCGGTGGGCGTCACCCTGCCGAACGCGGTCGACCTGAAGGTCACCCAGTGCGACCCTGGCGTGCGCGGCGACACGGTCTCCGGTGCGCAGAAGCCGGCCACCCTGGAGACCGGCTACGTCGTCAGCGTCCCCCTGTTCATCAACGAGGGCGACGTCGTCAAAATCGACACCCGCTCTGGCGAGTACCTCACGCGCGTGGTCGTGTAGGCAGGCCGTTCGACGATGCGCCCTGCGCGCGCGGGTTGCACGCCCGCGCCGCGCGCCCGGTTCTTCCCAGGGCCCCGTGCGGGCGTAAGTTCGCGGTCGATGAGGGTTTTCCCTGCTCGGCCATCCTTGACGCATTCGGCATCGATTCGCTAACCTGAGGCTCCTTGCGTCCTCCAGCGCAAGCGGCCCCGTCGGGGGCTGCGGGTTCGCGCCTTCGGCCAGTCTCCAGGGTCCCGGCCGGCGCAGATTGAGCGGCCAATCTATCGTGGCGATCGACAAGAACAAGATCATCGAAGCCGCGACCCGGTTCGTCCAAAAGGGACAGTACGACAAGGCCATCAAGGAGTATCAGAAGCTCCTCGGAACCGACCTCAAGGACGCGCGGATACAGCAGAAGCTCGGGGAGCTCTACCAGAAGAAGGGCGACAACACCCTCGCCGCCGACTGCTTCCTCAAGGTCGCGGAGATCCACTCCTCCGACGGCTTCTTCCTGAAGGCTGTCGCGGTCTACAAGCAGGTCCTCAAGCTCAACCCGTCCCTTGTCGACGTCAACCTGAGGCTCGCGGAGCTCCATCAGCAGCTCGGGCTGATGAGCGACGCGATGGCGCAGTACCAGCTCGTCGCCAACCACTACGACAAGACCGGGAACACGCGCGCGAGCCTGGACACGCTGCGCAAGATGGTGGACCTCGACCCGGACAACATCGCCAGCCGGATCAAGCTCGCCGAGCTCTACGCCCGCGAGCAGATGAACCCCGAGGCCATCGAGGAGTTCCGGCGCGCAGCCGACTACCTCAAGCGCAACAACCGGGTCGAGGACTACATCAAGGTCGCCGAGCGCCTCGTCTTCCTCGACCCGGGGGACCTGGCGCTCACCCGTGAGCTCGCCGGCATTTACCTGGCCAAGCAGGACACCAAGCGCTCGCTCGCCAAGCTCCAGCTCTGCTTCAAGGCCGACCCGAAAGACATCGAGACGCTCACCATGCTCGCCCAGGCCTTCAAGGACCTGGGGCAAATCTCCAAGACCGTGTCGGTCTACAAGGAGCTCGCCAAGATCTACTACGAGCTCGAGCGGGTCGACGAGGAGCGCGCAGCCTGGAAGAAGGTGCTGGAGCTCGCTCCCGACGACCGCGAGGCGCACGCCAAGGTCGCCCCGGCGCCGCCTCCGGCCGCCCGCGCGACGCCCGCCGCCTCCGCCCCCGCCTCCGCCAGCGCGCCCCAGGCTCCGCTCCCTCCCGTTGTTGCCCCGGCCCCCGTTCGGCCGTCGCCCGAGCAGATCGGCAAGCTCCTCACGGAGACCGACGTCTACGTGAAGTACGGCCTCCACGACAAGGCCATCGAGCACCTGAGGCGAGTCTTCGCCGCCGACCCCAACTCCATCGATGCCCACGAGAAGGCCGCGGCCTTGTACGCCTTGACGGGCAAGGCGTCGGCCGCCGCGGACAGCCTCGCGCGGGCGGTGCGGCTCTGCATGGGCCGGGGCGACCTGGATCGCGCGCGTGCCAACGTCCGGAAGCTTTGCGAGCGAGAGCCCAATCACCCCGACGTTCCGGAATTCCTGGAAGCGGTCGGCGGGCTCGGCCCGGCGGAGGAGGTCGCGGAGATCGACGACGACGCCATCGTCGTCGTCCCCAGCGACGAGGCCGCACAGGACCCGGCCTCGGGCCACGAGTTGATCGCCGTGGCCGACGCCGGCGAGGAGGTCCTGGCCGAAGCGGCCGCCTCCGACGATGAGTTGGTCATCCACACCGCGGCCATGGACGACGAGGCCCCCACCTACGTGGAAGATGGCGACCTCATCGAAGCGCCCGACGAAGGCGCCGGCGACGCCGCGCTCGAGCCGCTCTCGGGAGCATCGGACTTCGAGGCCGTGCCCGGCCCGGCGGGCGAGGTGCTGGAGGACGATGGGCTGGAGCAGGACAGTCGCCCGACCTGGCGGGGGCCCGGCTCGCCACCCTCGGAGAGCGATGGGCCGTGGGCCCGAGCTTCTCCGGCGGTGCTGCCCGCTTTCGAGGGGCAGGAGGGCTCCCAGGACGCCGCCGACGAGCCGGCGGGAGACGAGCTGGAAGAGGTCGCCTTCTTCATTTCCCAGGGGGCCTTGGAAGAGGCCTGGGAGCTCCTCGAGACGGTGCGGCTCGCGTATCCGAATTCGGTGCGCGCCCGAGAGCTGGCGCAGCAGCTGGAGCTCCGAGAGCGCGCGCAGACCACCGCCGTCGAGGAGGTCGCTCCCGCGCCTTCCGATCTGCCGCAGGTGGCCGAAGAGGTGTGGCCGCCGGCGGAGCCGCCCACGGACGAGGCCTTCGACCTCGCGAGCGAGCTCGCCAAGGAGGATTACGGCGACCTCGGGGCCGGCGGCGCGCCTCAAGACGACTTTCAGTACTCGGTCGAGGACGTCTTCCAGGAGTTCAAGAAGGGCGTCCAAAAGGTGGTCAAGCCCGAGGACGTGGACACGCACTACGACCTGGGCATCGCGTACAAGGAGATGGGCCTCATCGACGACGCCATCGGCGAATTCGACCAGGCGCGCGCCTCGGCCATCGGTCGCCCGAAGGAGGTCGACTGCCTCACCATGATCGGCGCCTGCGAGGTCTCGCGCCAGGAATGGGCGCGGGCAATCGACGCCTTCAAGCGCGCGCTGGCCTCCGCTCAGACCACCGCCGAACAGGCGAAGGCCCTCCAATTCGAGATCGGCCTGGCCCTCGAAGGTCAGGGCGACGGCGAGGAGGCGCTGCGCCACTTCCAGATGGTCGAGCAGGCCGACCCCGGCTTCCGCGACGTGGGGGGCGCCATCGAGCGCTTGAGGGCCAGCGGCATCGAGCCCGCAGGCGGCGCTCCGGAGGCCACCCGAATCGCGTCGGTCAGCCGGCCGAACGGCGCGCGCATTAACGGCGCCGGCTCTCCTGTCGCCGAGCCGTCCCCCAAGAGCCCCGCCGACCCGACCCCGAAGAAGCGAAAGGTCGGCTACGTCTGATCGCCCTCCTCCCGAGCCCGCACCCGATGCCCCATCTCAATCGCTCAGCGCGAGCGCAGCGAAGCCCGGTCGGAGGGGCGGCTCGTTGGCGCGCGCCCTCATGCCCGGGGGAGCCTGAATGAACTACCTCGAGCACTTCGAGCTCTCGCAGGAGCCCTTCTCCAACGCGCCGGTCACCCGCTTCTACTACAACAGCGCCCAGCACGCGCAGGCGCTCACCCGGCTTCTCCACGCGGTCTCGTACATGAAGGGCCTGGCAGTGCTGGTCGGCGACATCGGCGCCGGCAAGACCACGCTCGCCCGCAGGCTGCTCGACTCGCTGCCCGAGTCCGAGTACGAGGCGGCGCTGCTCGTCATCATCCACAGCGGCATCACGGCCAGCTGGCTCCTCAAGCGCATTGCCCTGCAGATGGGCGTGCCCACCCCGGCCGACGAGAAGCTGGAGCTCCTGGCGCAGCTCTACGCGCGCCTCCTGCAGATTCACGAGCAAGGGAAGAAGGCGGTGGTCCTCATCGACGAGGCCCAGATGCTCGCCACGCGGGAGATCATGGAAGAGTTCCGGGGGCTGCTCAACCTGGAGGTCCCGGAGCGCAAGCTCATCAGCTTCGTCTTCTTCGGCCTCCCGGAGATCGAGCAGAACCTGAAGCTCGACCCGCCGCTCGCCCAGCGCGTGGCCCTGCGGTACCGGCTGGAGCCCTTCACCGCCGAGTCGACCGAGGCCTACCTGAAGCACCGCCTCCGGCTCGCGGGCTGCCCGCGCATGCCTTTTGCGCCGGAGGCCGTCGCCGCCGTTCATCGTCTCTCCCGCGGCGTGCCGCGGGTCATCAACACGCTGTGTGACAATGCCCTCTTCGAGGCGTTCGTCGCCCGCGCGAGCACTGTCGACGCCCCGCTCGTCGAGCGCGTCGCGGCCTCGCTCGGCCTCTCCGACCGGCCGGACGCGGGGGCGGCCCGCGAACGCGCGGGCCTCGCAGCGCCCACCTTCCCCGAGCTGAAAATCGACCTGAGCGGAATCGACCGGTACCTCGACGGGCTCAAGCGCGCCTAGGGCCGCGGCCGGCGTCCGTGAATACCCTCGGCCCGCCGTCCGTCGGGGACCAAGCATGAGGCGACACCTCGGACGAACGCTGGTGCTCGCGGCGGCGGGTCTCTTGGCCAGCCTCGCGGTGATCCTGCGCACCGAGTGGGCCGGTGAGAAGGCGTGCGCGCAGGCCCGCGCGAGGCTTCCGGCGCTGCTGGGGATGGACCTGCAAATCGACCGCTGCCGGATCGACCCGCTCCGAGGAGGGGTGGAGCTCGTGGGGGCGCGGCTCCTGAAGAAGGGCGAGGCCGAGCCGCAGATTCAAGCCGAGCGGGCGTTCGTGCGCTTCGGCGCCCTGCAAATCGTCGCCGGCCGCCTTCGACTGAGCCGCGTGGAGCTCGACCGCCCGCAGCTTCGCCTCTCGCTCGCCGAGAAGTCACCGCCGCCCTCGGGGACGGCGAGGCCGGCCCAGGCTTGCGCCCTCGACGAGCTGAAGCGCGTCGAGATCGACAGCCTGTCCGTCAACGGCGGCGGCATCAAGTTGCTCCTGCCGGGGGCGCGGGGGATCGAGCTTCAAGACGTCGATTTAGAAGTGCGGCTTCGCGGCCGGACGTATGGGGTCAAGCTCTCCGTCCCGCGGGGCGGGGTCGAAACCGGCCGGATGCGGCTCGCGCTCTCTCGGCTGCGGGTGGCGGGCTCCCTCGACCTCGCGCGCCAGAGGCTCTCGCTCAAGCAGCTTGAGCTGGCCCTCGGTGGCCTCTCGCTCACCGCGCGGGGTGAGGTCGAGACCCTGTGCGACCCGTCGCTGTCCCTGGAGGCCTCGGTCCACGTGCCGCTCGACCGGGTGGCGGCCTTGCTCGGGCCCGACGCTCCTCGCATGAGCGGCACCGCCGAGGTGCTCGTGAGAAAGGCCGAGGGCACGTTGAAGGACCTGCTCGTCGATGCCGAGGTCTCCTTCAAGCGCGCCCAGGTGGATCAGTTCGAGTTTGGCGACGGGCTGATCGAGGCGCGGCTCGAGCGCGACAAGGTCCGGGTCGACAAGCTGGAGGTCGCCATGGGCGACGGGCGGGTGCGCGCCCAGGGGGACATCGGCCTCTCCGGCGACTTCCCGGTCCGCGGCACGGTGGACCTCGAAGGGCTCGAGTTCGGGCGGGTGCTGGATCAGCTGGGCGTGAAGCGGCCGTGGGTCAACTTCGCGGCCAGCGGCTCGGTCGAGGTCGGTGGCTCGCTCGCCCCGTTCCGCCTGCTCGTGCCGGCCTCCATCGACACGCGCGACTTCCGGGTCTGGGACCGGCCCTTCGACGCTGCCGGGCGGGTGCCGCTCCTGCAGTTCGACCGCGCGCACGTCGACGTCACGGCCGACTTCAACGCCGAGCGCGTCCGCCTGAGCAAGGCGCGCGTGCGCAGCGACCGCTCGGAGCTGGAGAGCGACGCCCGCCTCTTCTTCGACCCGGTTCAGGGCTTCGATATCGACGTCAAGATGAACGACCTGGACCTCGCGGACCTGGGGCACGTGGTGGGAATTCCCTGGGACGGGCACCTCGCCGGCAGCGCCAACGTGCGCGTGCTGCCTGCGGGCGTTCGCATCCGGGGCAACGTCGCGGCGCGGGACTTCAAGTTCCACAAGCTGCAGCTGGGCGCGGTGGAGGCGAAGGTCGAGCTCAAGGACGAGGTGCTCGCCTTCTCCCACGTGAGCGTCGCGCGCGGGCGCTCTCGCTTCTTCGCCGACGGCCAGCTGGACTTCCGCCGGGGTGAGCCCATCGGCCGCGGGCGCGGGTCGTTCGAGAACGCGCGCCTGTCGGACCTGGTGGAGATGGTCGGCGACGAGCACTGGGTCTTCGACCTGGCCCGGAAGCGGATGGAGGCGCGCGTCAGCGGCCAGGCGGTCGTCGACGGGCCGCTCACCGGGCCCCGCTCGCGCATCCAGGTCGAGCTCGCGGACGCGACCTACCTCGGGCGCCAGCTGGGGACGGGCGAGCTCGTGTTCCGCTCCGAGGACGGCGAGCGCATCTTCATAGACCGCTTCGACTTCGACGGCCCGGTGGGGCCCATCGGCTTCAGCGGCCGGGTGGACCTGGGCACCGGCATGGAGTTCAACATCGACGCGCCCCGGCTGAGCGTGGCCGAGCTCTTCAAGCCCGACTCCGAATTCGTGGGCGCCCGCGGGGCGCTCTCGCTCAAGGCGCGTCTCTTCGGGCCGCCGGACCACACGCAGATGACCGGCGAGGTGAACGCCACGGACGTCTCGGCCTTCGGCGTCGGCCTGGGGAGCGGAGCGCTCGCGCTCTCCCTGGACGGGACCGACCTGCGGCTCAAGGGGCCCCTGGGGAGCGACTTCCTGGTGGACGGCCGGGTGGTGGTCGAGGGCGACCTGCCGTTCGCGCTGGGCGTGAGCGCGACCACGTCGGACCTGGGCCACTACGTGCCGTCCATCCCCGGCCTCCAGGGGAGCTTGTCGGGCGAGATCCTCGCGGACGGGGCGCTCAGCCGCCTCGCGGGGGCGCGCGGGGACATCGCGGTGAGCGCCCTGTCGCTCAAGAAGGGCGAGTTCGCGGCGCAGAACGACGGGCCCATCGCGCTCGCCTTCGCAGGCAGCGCCGTGGAGATCCGCTCCCTGGCGCTCAAAGGCTCGACCGGATTGAAGCTCTCGGCGACCGGGCTCAAGGACGACCAGGGCAATCTCGACGTCGCGGTCGAGGGCGGGTTCGACGCCCGCTTGATCGAGGAGTTCACTTCGTTCCGCGACGAAATCGAGCAGGCCGCCGGCGCGGTGGAGGTGCACGCGACCCTGTCCGGCGCGGCCGATCAACCTACTATCGTCGGCACGGCCGAGTCGCAGAGCGGCGTTCGGTTCAACGTCCGCGGGTACCCGGTCAGCGCGAAGAACGTGAAGGGCCGTGTCGAGTTCTCGCAGAACAAGCTCAACCTGGTGGGCTTCGAGGGGTCGGTGAACGGAGGCACCCTGGGCTTGCAAGGCGAGGTGGAGATGAAGGACCTGGCCGTCGCGAGGCTGAACCTCCGGCTCCACCTCGACCAAATTCAGTACCGGTACCAAGACATCCCCGCGACCTTCTCCGGCGACGCCGAGCTCAATGGCCCGCCGACGGATCTTTTGCTCAAAGGCGAGAACCTGAGCTTGACCCGGCTGCGCTACACTCAGGACTTCCTCGACCTGGACACCGTGCTTCGCGAGCTGAGGCGAAGGCACCTGGAAGCGCGCTCGTTCGAGAAGAAGGACGAGTTCGTGCGATACGACCTGACCCTCCACGTGGACGACGCCAGGGTGGAGAACAACTTCGTGCGCGCGGCGCTGGACGGGACTTTGGAGTTCACGGGGACCAACGCTCACATGGGCGCGACCGGGGCGCTCAAGGCTCGGCCCGACGGCCACGCGTTCTTCCGCGGCAATGACTTCGCGCTCCGGCAGGTCACCATCCGATTCAGCGAGCGCGACCGGATCGCCGAAGAGGTCGACCTCTTCGCGGACTCCCAGGTTCGCGACTATAGAGTCAACGTCCACATGTACGGCCCCCTGGAGGACCCGGTGGTGGTTTTGGAGAGCGAGCCCTCTCTGCCTCGCTCGGACATCTTCTCGCTCCTGGCGCTGGGCGTCACCCGGGGCGAAGGCGGGACCTACTCCACGCAGGCGGGCATGGGGTTCGTCGGGAACGCGCTCTGGAACATCGTCGGCTTCGACCGCCAGGTGCAGCGGGTCATCCCCAAGGACAGCATCCTCAGCCACTTCAGCGTGCAGATCTCCACGCAGTTCTCCGAGTTCACCGGCAGCGTGGAGCCGATCGCGCAGTTCGAGTCGCGGCTCATGACCGACTCGCTCAAGCTGCGCCTCTCTCAACCCATGAGGACCGGCCGGGGCCGGCGCATCCAGGCCGAGTACCGGTTCGACGACCACGCCTCGGCGCAGGTGCAGTGGGACGACGGGAACACCGACCTCACCACGATGGGCGACCTGGGCCTGGACCTGAAACTCCGGTGGGAACGCGAATAGCTCTTGCGCTCGCGGGACTCGCGCTGGCGGCCCCCGCCAGCGCGGCCGAGGTGCGCCCTGAGCGCGGCGCGGCCCCGGTCCTCGCGCAGGGAGCCGAGGGCCGCGTGCCTTCGCCGCTGGAGGAGGCGAGCCGTCCGCTCGAGGGCCCGCCCACGGTGCGCTCGGTGGAGCTGCACTTGCCGCCCGGCACCGACGCCCTGGCCCGCGAGGTGACCGTCCGCCCGTCGGCCCCGCTCTCCCGGCGCGACGTGCGCCGCACGCTGGAGCGGCTCTTCCACTCCGGCCACTTCAGCGACATCGCGGTCTGGGAGGAGCCGGCCGGCGCGGGCCTGGTCGACATCGTCATCGAGGCGCAGACTCGCACCTACGTCGAGCGCGTGGAGTTCGACGGGTACCGCGTGCTTACGCGCGAGGCGCTCGGAAAGGCCGTGAGCCTCTCCCCGGGGCGCGTCGAGGTCTATCCGGAGCGGGTGGACGAGGTCATCGCGCGGCTGAAGGCGGCCTACAGCCGCAAGGGCTACCGGAGCGTCGAGGTCACGGCATCGGTGCTCGCCGGCGAGAAGGGCCAGACCGCGCTGTCCTTCAAAATCCAGGAGGGCGAGCCGACGCGAGTGGTCTCGGTGAGCGCCTCGGGCGACCCACAGCTCGCACCCGACGAGATCCTCAAGACCCTGGACGTCTCGCCGGGCCAAATCCTCGACCTCGACCGCATCGACCGCGGCGTGGAGGCGTTGCGGGCGCGCTACCGAGCCGAGGGCCACTTTCGCGCTCGCCTGGGCGCGCCCAAGCTGACCGTGGGCCCCCGAGGCGCGGCGGTCCTCTTGCCCATCACCGCCGGCCCCAAGGTCGAGCTTCGCCTCCTGGGGAACCGGTCCTTCGACGAGAAGACGCTGCTCAAGGTCATGGCCTACGATGGCGAGGAGGTGCTCGACGCGCAGGTGTTGGAGCAGCTCGAGGAGAAGATCACCCGGTTCTACCGGCTGATGGGCTTCGCCGACGCAAGGGTCCGCTCGCGAGACGCGCGCTCCAACGACCGCCGCCGGTCGACCCTCGTCTTCACCATCGACGAGGGCGAGCCGCTGCGCGTTTCGCAGGTGAGATTCCAGGGCAATCGCCACTTCAGCCAGGCGTTCCTGCTGGAGCGCATCGGCGAGGCGCTGCTCGAGGCGGTGCCCTCGGTCGAGGCAACGGGGCCTGGAGCCGCGAATTCGCTGATGGCCGACGGGCCGTCCCGCGGGAGCGCTCCCTACGTCGTCGACCCCACCAGCGTCTACGTCGACTGGGTCTACCAGCTGGCGCTCGCGCGCATCCTCGAGCTGTATCGGGCGGACGGCTACCTTTCGGCCAAGGTCGAGGCGCCGGCAGTAGACCGCGACGAGCGCCGCCGCGAGGCGCGGGTCCTGGTGAAGCTCGACGAAGGGCCGCAGACGCGCATCGCCAGCGTGGAGATCGAGGGCGTGCCCGACCAGGAGGCTTCGCGGCGCGCGGTGGGGCTGAGCATCGGAACGCCCCTCAACTCGCTCGACGTGGAGACCTCGCGCCAAGCCATCCGGCGCCTCTTGAACCAGAGCGGCTATCTCTTCGCCAAGGTGGAGGACGACGAGCAGATCTCCCGCGACGGCTCCTCGGCGCGGGTCGTCTTTCGGGCGCGCACCGGGCTCCGAGTGCGGATCGGCCGCATCTTCGTCGAGGGGCTGAACCGAACCCCGGAGGACGTGGTCCGCAGCGCGCTCTCGGTCCAGGAGGGCGGCAAGGTCGACCCCGAGCAGCTGGCGCAGAGCCAGCGCAACCTGCTCCGCATGGGGATCTTCCGGGTCGCGAGCTTGAGGCTGAACGCGCCGGACACCGAGGAAGAGGTCAAGGACCTATACGTCGCGGTCGAGGAGCGCGCGACGCAGCAGTACGGGTTCGGCGCCGGCTACTCGCTCGCCGACGGCCCGCACGTGTCGGGCGAGTACAACAAGATCAACCTGAACCTCCTCGGGCGAAACCTTCAGCTCCAGGCGCGCGCGAAGATCAACTACGTCAACCTGAGCTATCCGGTTCTCAACGACCCGAAGAAGCAGCTGACCGGTGACAGGATTTTGGGCGGGCGCCTCAACCTGGGCCTGCTCTACCCGCGCTTCTTGTCGCTCTTGCCGACGGAGGTCGGCACGCGCGTGGATCTGGTCGGCGAGCGCATCAACCGGCCCATGTACTGGTTCCAGCGCGTGGGGACGGTGCTCGGCGCCGACATCGCTGCGCTGCGGGTTCTTTCGGCCTCGCTGCAGTACACCCTCGAGCGGGACACCATCAACAAGGGCCAGAGCCAGCCGGTCTACCTGTTCTCCGACACCGAGCGCCTTCGGTTCCTCGACGGCACGATCTTTCTGCATTCCATCACCCAGACCGTGGGGGTGGACCTGCGCGACGACGCCGCGAACCCCCATCGCGGGCTCTACCTCGGCGGCTCGGCGCAGGTCGCGCAGTGCCTGGGCGGAAGCGTGCAGGTGGAGACGGGCGGGAGCTACACGCCGCCGTACTGCCTCTTCCTCAAGGCCACGGCGCAAGCCAGCTTCTACGTCCCGTTCCCGGGCGGAGTGGTGCTGGCGCTGCAGCTGAAGGGCGGCAGGATCTTCCCGCAGAGACTCGCGCTCGCAGACCCCTCCGCCTCTGCGCTTCTTCCTGGGCGGGGCCACGTCGATGCGCGGGTGGCTCGAGGACGGGCTGGTGCCGCAGGACGTGCGCGAGCAGGCCCGCACTGACGTGGCCCAGTGCAACGCGACGCTCAACAGCTCCGGTTGCAGCAGCCTCGCCCTCAATCCCCGCATGTCGACCAACCCGACGCAGAGCCAGGGCGGGGAGCTCTTCACGCTAGGTCGCGCGGAGCTGCGCTTTCCGGTCGCGGGCGTGCTGGAGGGTGCGCTCTTCTTCGACACCGGCAACTTGTGGCTCGACCCGAGGGCATTTCAGTGGCTCAAGCTGCGGTACGCCACCGGCATCGGCCTTCGCCTGATGACGCCCATCGGCCCGGCTGCGCTGGATGTGGCCATCAACCTGGACCCCAATCCGGCCCTCAACGAGAGCCGGATCGTTCCCCAGTTCAGCATCGGGATGTTCTGAGCCGCCGCGGGCTACTCCTTCTTCTTGAGCCGCGCGCTGTTCTCGGTGATGAAGCCCCGGATGTCCTCGGACAGGTCGAGCAGCTTGACCCACTGCTCCTGGTAGAGCGTGACCGGGAAGCGCCCCAGGCCGTACACCGAGACGGCCCCCTTCTCGCTCACCTTCATGCTCACGCCCTTGCTGCCGCGTTTCTTGAGCGATTCATTCTCCGCCTTGAGGCGCTCGAGCTCGAGGCGCAGGGCCTCGGAGTCGGCGGCGGGCTTGGCGATATCGTCGGACATGGTGGCTTGAGACCTCGCGTGGTCGGGTGGCCGGCTGAAAGCGGGCGCATCATCGCACGAGCGGCTCGCGGCCGGCGAGCGCCCGCCAAGGACTCGGCCGCTCAAGAGGCTCGGGAGCTCGCCCGCGCCCTGAGCGCGAGCCCCTCGAAGGCCGGCCAGACGCAGGGCTCGGTGAACCCCGCCTCGGAGAGGAGCGCCCCCAGCTCCTCGCCCGTGAAGCGGCGGGCTGCCCATGAGGCGAGGCGCCAGGCCGCGGCCGCAAACAGGAACTCCGGCGACCGCGCGGCGATGCGCCGCAGGGCCCGCGCGCCGCGCTCGAGCTGCGCCGGCTCGAGCAGGGCCACCGCACCGCCGGGCCTCAGCACGCGGTGGACCTCGCGCAGCGCGGCGGCGGGGTCGGCGACGAGGTACAGGAGGCTGTGCGCGGTGACCGCGTCGAAGGACGCTGAGGGGAACGGGAGAGCGGCGGCGTCGCCGCGCGCCAGGGCGACGCGTCCGCCGACCCCACGGGCTCGCGCGGCGACGCCGGCGCGGCGGAGCATGGAGCCCGAGCGGTCGAGGCCGAATGCCTGGCCGTAACCGGCCGCCGCGAGCTCCAGCGCGCAGCCGCCCGGGCCGCAGCCGACGTCGAGCAGCCGAGGCCAGCGCGGGTCCTGGGTGGAAGGCGGGAGCATCTCGTGCAGGTGGGCTCGCCAGAGGCGCCCGCCCGTCAAGAGCGAGTATGGCAGCGCGCCCAGCTCGAACAGCGCGCGGTTGAGGGCGCGAAGCCCCGCGGGACCCAAGCGCTACCCGCGCTCCGAAAGGGCGCTCCCGAACCGATGGTAGAGCAGGCCCCAGCGCAGGCCGCGGTCGCTCACGACGACCTCGGGGGCCTGCAGGCGTGCCATGGCGCGCTCGAGGATGAGGGCGCCGGCGGCGATGACGTCGGCGCGCTTCGGGTGCATCCCCTTGAGCGCCCGCCGCTGGGCGAGGTCGAGCGTGAAATAGCGGTCGCACTCGCGGTGAACCTCGGCGGCCGACAGCCGGGCGAGGTGGACGCGAGCCGGGTCGTAGGGGTCGACGCCGCGGGCGACGGCGCACACCGTGGTCACCGTCCCCGCGATGCCGACCAGGTGGTGGCCGGAGGGCGGCGGGGGGAGCGACGCGAAGGTCTCGTCGAGGAGCCGCTCCATCGCCTGACGCTCGGAGGCGGCAGGCGGATCGCGCGTGACCAGGCGCTCGGTGAGGCGGACCGAGCCCACGTTGAAGCTCTGCTTGAAGAGGACCGCGTCCTGCGCGCCGTAGACGAACTCGGTGGAGCCGCCGCCAATGTCCAGCACCACCAGGGGCGTGCGCTCTTTGAGCTCGCGCCTGGCGGAGGTGTAGGAGAGCTCGGCCTCCAGCTCGCCGGTGATGACCTCCACGTCGAGGCCGGCCTCCCGCTTCACGCGGGCCAAGAACTCGGCGCCGTTCTGCGCGTCGCGGGCGGCGCTGGTCGCGACGCAGGCGATGCCCTGGGCGCCGAGCCCGCGGGCCTCGGCGGCGAAGCGCGCGATGGCCCCGGCGGTGTCTTCGATGGCCTCGTCGGCGAGCCGCCCGGTCCGGTCGACGCCTCGGCCCAGCCGCGTGATCTCCATGCGCTCCAGGACGGGCGCGAACGCTTTGCCCCGCGCCTCGGCGACGAGCAGGAGGACCGTGTTGGTGCCGACGTCGAGCGCCGCGAATCGAGGCATGGCTCTTCTCCCCTCAGGGCGACGCGAACGGCCCCCACGCCGGCGTGAACACCTCGTCGCCGCTCGTCATCTGGCGCTGGGAGTTGCCGTCGGCGCTCATGACGAAGAGCTGGCTCTTGCCGGCGCGGGTCGAGGTGAAGGCGATGAGCCGCCCGTTGGGCGCGAACGAGGGCTCCTCGTTGCTGCCCTGGTCCTGGGTCAGCCGGGCGATCTTGCCGGTGGCGACCTCCACGGTGAAGAGGTCGAAGACGTAGCGCTCGTCGCGCGCGGTGAAGGCGATGACGTCCCCGCGAGGCGACCAGTCGGGCGTCTGGTTGTAGTTGCCCTGGAAGGTGAGCCGCTTGGGCGCGCCACCGGCGGCCGCAACCACGAAGATCTGCGGGGAACCGGACCGGTTCGAGACGAAGGCTAACTGGGTGCCATCGGGCGACCAGGTGGGCGAGGAATTGATGGACTGGCCGTCGGTGATGCGGCGCGGGTTCTTGCCGCTGGCGTCGCTGACCCAGAGGTGGCTCGAGCCGTTCTCCTCGCTCCTCGAGTAGGCGAGCCGCCTCCCGTCCGCGCTGAAGGCGGCGCCGGTCACCAGCGAGCCGCTGCGATCCGCGAGCGGCTCCGACTTCTGCGAGCGCAGGTCCAGGAGCTCGAGGTTGGGACTGCCCGAGCGGTAGCTGGTGAAGGCGAGCCGCTGGCCGTCCGGCGTCCAGGCCGGCAGGAGGTTCAAGCTGGAGGCGGTCAGCGCCCGCGCCCCCTTGCCGTCCCAGTCGGCGACGAAGACCTGCTTCTGATCGTTGACCCTGCGGACGAACGCGATGCGGGTCTGGAAGGCGCCGGGCTCGCGCGAGTAGAACTTGAAGACCTCGTCTGCGAACTTGTGGGCGAGGCTCCGCGCCTCGCTCGCCGTCGCGGTGTAGCGCCGCTTCAGCTCCTCGCGGGCGGTCACGGCGTTGTAGAGGTGGAACTCCGCCGCGAGCGGGTCGCCCTCGGTCACCACGACCTTGACGAGCCCCTCGGCGCCGACGTCCTGCCACCGCGAGAACTTGATGTCGGCGGGCGCGACGCCCTCCGAGGGACCTGCGAGGAACGACTTCTTGTCCAGGAGCTCGAACAGCCCGCTGACCGCGAGGTCTTGCTCCAGGGCAGCGTCGATCTCCGAGCCCGCGGCGCGACTGGCCCCTTCGCCCGAGTAGCCGGCGGGAACCAGGGCGAGGGGCATGGGCCTGAAGTTCGCCCCGGAGAGCGGGATGACCGGCCGCTCCTTGGCGTCGGAGGCGCGCGCCGAGAGCGGCGCCGCGGCGAAGAGGGCGAGGGTGAGCGCGACGGCGATTCGCATGGAGGTCATCTCCTGAGGTCAGAAGGTCACGGCCGGGCTTCGATGGCGACGCCCACCGTCTGCAGGTCTTTGGCGAGGTGTTGCGGCGGGGGCCCGAAGGGCGCGGACTTCTTGAGCGAGAGGACGACGTCCTCGTCGAACTGGGCGTTGCCGCTCGAGACTTGGATCTCCGGGTCCTTGATGAGCTCGCCGGTTGCGCCGATGTAGAGGACGACGGTCGCTTTGAGGCGAACGAGCTCCTGGGCGGAGATGGTCTTGGCCACGTTGTAGTTGCGCCGGGCCTTGGCCAGGATGAGGCCGAAGTAGCGCTCGCCCTCGTCGGCGGTGTCGCTGTCGCCCTCGCGGTCGCCGTTGGGGTCGCCCGGCGCCTCCTCCGCCTTGGCGGCGGTCTTGTCGAAGGCGCGGAACAGGTCGCGGCGGCGGTCGGCGGGTGCGGCCTTGGAGGCCAGGGCGCCCGGGTCGCGGACCTTGACGGGCAAAGGCTTCGCTCCAGGGACCTCGACGACCTTGGGCGGGGGCGGCGGGTTCACGTCCTTGCGGGGCAGGAGCTTGGGGTCGCGCTGGGTGCCCAGGCGCACCACGTGCGCGCTGATGGGCTTCTGCGTGAGCGGGAGCTTCGCCGGCTCCAGGAGCGCGGCGGCAACGAAGGCGCCGATGAGGAGCGCGTGCAGAGCGACCGACCCGGCGAGCGCCCATCCGACGCGGACGTCGCGCGCCGCCGGGGGGCGGTCGAAGGCGGGCAGGGTCGTGGTAGCCGCGTCGCTCATGGGGCTCTCGGGGCGGCCGCGAGACGGCCTCGAACCTCTTCCTTCCAACGCTATCTCCCCGCGGTGGGCGGCTCGCGGCTGACCGGATCGGTGACCATGCCCACGCTCTCCACGCCGGCGCGCTGGGCGGCGGCCATCACCTCGACGACGATGCCGTATTTCAGGTCCCGGTCGGCGTGGAGGTAGACCTCCTTGTCGGCCTGCGCCTTGGCAT
This sequence comes from uncultured delta proteobacterium, assembly GCA_963772225.1. Classification (GTDB taxonomy): domain Bacteria; phylum Myxococcota; class Myxococcia; order Myxococcales; family UBA5297; genus CAVYWD01. Next base: position 380,209 of record CAVYWD010000008.1, read on the forward strand.
TGGCCTTCAGCTTGGCCTCGAGCTCCGCGAAGGCGACCTCGGCGTCCCCGATGAAGACCTTGCCTTCCCGGTCGACGGTGAGGACGAGCTTCTTCTCCTTGGCCTCGATGGGCGCCGCCCGCGCGTCCGGCAGCGAGACCTTCACGCCCTGCTGAATGAGGGGCGCGGTGACCATGAAGATAATGAGCAGCACCAGCATGACGTCCACCAGGGGCGTCACGTTGATGTCGCTCAGGGCGCTCTTGCGGCCGTTGCCGCCGACGGACATTCCCATGGCGTTCTAGGGAGGCCTCGCCTACTTGAAGAAGTGGCGCTTCACGATGTTCAAGAAGTCGCTGGAGAAGCTTTCCATTTCGCTCTCCAGAACTTTGATCTTCGACAGGAAGAAGTTGTAGGCCACCACCGCGGGGATGGCGGCGAGCAGGCCCACGGCCGTGGCGATGAGCGCCTCCGAGATGGGCTTGGCCACCGTCGCGAGGTTCGCGTTGCCCTGCGTGTAGATGTCCTGGAACGCGCCCATGATGCCCCAGACGGTCCCGAAGAGCCCGACGAACGGGGCGGTGGAGCCGGTCGTGGCCAGGAAGGCGACCTTCGACTCCAGGTAGGTGACCTCCGCGACCGAGGCCCTGCGCAGCGCGCGCTCGACGTTCTCGATGCCGTTCAGGTCGTAGCGCTCGGCGCCCTCGGGCGAGCCGGCGGAGGTCACCTTCGAAAGCTCGATGTAGCCCGCGCGGAACACCTGGCTGATGGGGGAGACCGAGAGCTTCTCGGCCGCCTGGTAGATCGCGTCCAGGCGCTTGGACTGCCAGAAGGCGTCCAGGAAGAGGAGCGATTGCTTCTGCGCCTGGCGCAGGTGGAAGTACTTGATGGCGATGATGGCCCATGAGGCGATGGACGCCCCCGCCAAGAGCAGCAGCACGAAGATCCCCACGGGGCCCGAGTGGCGGATGATCTCCGCGTAGTCGAGCGATGCGGCGAGCGGGGCGGCGAGTCCAGTCAGGGCTGAGGGGATGGGCATCTTTGGGGGGCTCTGCGGCGGCGCTGCGGCGCCGCGCCTGGGAGTGCGGTTCTTTGGGCGTGAAGCTCTGGCGTCGACGAAAGCGCCGCGGCCGCCCGGCGCGGGAGCGAATTTCTCGAGGATTTGTCAAGGCCTCCTACCACGCCCGGCATCGGAGGGCAAAACCTTCCACCCCACGCCGCCCGCCGCCCGGCCACCTTCTCCAACGGCCGAGATTGCCTCCCGACCGGCCCAGCCGCTCCGCGGGCTGACATGCGTGTCGCGCTTGGGCTGCCACTGGAAGGAGCGCTTCAGAAAAAGTCGAGGGATTGAGCGTACATTGATACGGTCGAGATCTTGCTACGGGTTCCGTCGGACGAGAGGCGTGGCGACGCGCTCCTCTCGGGTTGCCTCGTCGCCGAGGTAAGTCACGGCGGGGCGTCGTTTCGAGTGCCGACGCGACGACGCCTACGGGGTATCTTGGACCTACGTCGGAGCGCAGGGCTGACCGCTTCGAGCCGCGCGCCGCGCGGATTCTTCGGAGGAGAACTCCATGCGTTGGCTCTTCTTGGCCGTGCTCGGGTGCGCGCATGCTGGGTGCGCGTTCCAGGCCAATTCCGCCGGAGCCGCTCCAAACGCGCAGGGCACCGGGCAGATCACCTTCCTCTGGAGCTTCGACGGGAAGACCTGCGCGCAGGCGAGCCAGGTGCGCACCATCCACGCGGCCATCCTCGGGCTCTATGGCAGCGAGCCGCTCGACACCGGCTACGCCTGTACCTGGGGCAACGTCGACGGGGTCACGCTCGAGGGGTTCTACGCAGGCAACTACACCTTTACCCTCGACGCGCTCGACGCGACGGGGCAGGTCCTCTACACCGCGACCGGGAGCGCCTACGTCAAGGCCAATCTCAACGTGCCGGTTCCCGTGACCCTGCGCAGCGTCAGCCAGAGCGCGCTCGTGCCGATGACTTGGACCTTCGACGGGAAGAGCTGCGCGCAGGCGGGGGTCTCGGAGGTGGACCTCCGCGTCGACGGGCAGAGCGCGCAAACTTTCACTTGCACCGACGCGTCCTCATCCCCGGCGGTCGACGGGGGCTCGGTCTGGCTTGACGAGGGAACCCACCAAATCCAGCTCGACGGCTTCGTCGTGCACAGCGGCGACAGGCAGACCTGGTACTCCGCCAGCCGCTCGGTGATCATCGACGCGCAAGCCGTTTCCTCGGGGAGCGCGAGCTCGGTGGACCTGGACTTGGACGTCGTCGCGGCCCAGGCTACCTTTATGCCCAAGGCCGACGCCCAGGGGACCGCCTTCTCTTGCGAGGCCGCGGGCGCGGGCGTGCTGTTCATCCGCGTCGTCGACCCGACCTCGTCGGCGAACTGCTACCCGAAGGACTCCGTCACTGGCGGCTGTGGAAGGTACAGCGATTGCGCCACCGCGGCCGCGCAGGGGTTTCGCATCGACTACCTGCCGGTCGAGCAGACGCGCGACGGCGCCGGCGGCCCCTGGAAGGCCACCTGGACGGCGGACGTGCTGGCGTTCAAGGACCTCTCAAGCGTGTCCGCGCCGCTGTACGAGGGGCTCCTCACTGCGTCCGTCGAGGCCTCGACCGCGGCCACCTACGCCGTGCCGATGGTCAAGAAGCCCTAGAGCGCCAATCGGTTTGAAAAGCCTGCTGCGACGCGCAGTTGCTGCCTGCGACGGGAAGCCTCGTCGCTCAAGCTGCTCGCGCTGCCACCAGCAGTGCTGCGCTGCTCGCTCCTTAGGGTTCTAGGTCTCGGCGACGCAACTCTCGCGTCTCGCGACGGCTTTCAAGCTGATTGACGTTCTAGCCGCATCGACCCCCTTGCGTTTTGCCGGGGCTCTGGGAGAAAGCTGACTCTCGGGGGCGGCGAGGCAGGCGATGAGCGAAAAGGCGATTGGCGTCTTCGACAGCGGCGTGGGCGGATTGACGGTCCTCAAGGCGCTGATGCGGCGGCTGCCGTCCGAGAGCACCGTGTATCTCGGAGACACGGCCCGGGTCCCCTACGGCACCAAGTCGGCTGACGTGGTCACCCGCTACAGCATGGCCAACGCGGGCTTTCTCATGAGCCAGGAGATCAAGCTCCTGGTCGTGGCGTGCAACACCGCCTCGGCCACCTCGCTCGAGGCCCTTCGAGCCCGGCTCCCGGTCCCGGTGCTCGGGGTCATCGAGCCCGGAGCGAAGGCCGCGGTGCGGGCGACGCGCGGCCGCGTCGGCGTCATCGGCACGCCCGGGACCATCGCATCCGGCGCCTACCAGGCGGCCCTGGCGCGGCTCAGCCCGAAGGCAGTGCTGCTCGCCCGCGCTTGCCCGCTCTTCGTGCCGCTCGCCGAGGAGGGCTGGACGGAGGGCGAGGTCGTGGACGCGGTCGCGCGAAAGTACCTCGCGGACTTCAGCGCGTTCGAGGCCGACACCCTCGTCCTCGGGTGCACGCACTACCCGCTCCTCAAGCAGGCCATCGCCCGAGCCGTCGGCGAGCGCGTCCGGCTCGTCGACTCGGCGGAGGCCACGGCCGAGGCCGTCGAGGCGCTGCTCGCGGAGCACCGGCTCGCGGCCCCTGCGGGAGCCCTCGCGACTCACCGATTCTTCGTCACCGATCTCCCGGAGCGGTTCGCTGAGGTCGGGGCGCGCTTTCTCGAGCGGCCCATCGATCGCGCGGAGCTCGTGGACGTGCGGCCGGCGTAGGAGCCGCGGCGGCGAGGCTCTAGAACGCCAATCAGTTTGAACAGCCAGTTGCGACGCGCATTGGCTGCCCGCGACGGGAAGCCTCGTCGCTCAAGCTGCTCGCGCTGCTCGGGTTCTGAGTCTCGGCGACGCAACTGCTTGACGTTCTAGTCCTGCTTCTCGCCTGCGAGGTAGGCGAGGATCACCTCGTCGAGGCTCTTCTCGCTGATGAGGTCCTCGCCGAACAGGCCGTCGCTGCTCTCCGGCGGCTTCGCGGCCGCGACCTCGCGCGCGGGGCGGCTCTCGGGGGGCGAGGTCCGGGCGATGGGCTTGACGGGGGCGTGTGCCACGCCCGGGTGCAGCTGAACTTCTCCGGCGTCGGTGCGGATCTGCCCTGGGGCGTAGGAGCGGCTCCTGCCGTTGGCGCCCTCGGGCTGGTCGTAGCGGCCGTTGAGGAGGTTGCGCAGCATCTCCTTGTGCTGCTCCTCCATCAGCTCCCGCACGACCTCGCTCAGGTTCTCGGTATTGAGAATGTCCGCGTAGGAGGTCTTCTTCGAGGCGAGGATGTTCCCGCCGGCGAACAAGTGAGTGATGATGTGCGGATTGTTGACGCCAGAGTCCTCGGTCTGGATGTGGTACAGCTTGTTCCGATGGTTGACGTTGTGATTGAAGCCGGCGATGGCTTTCTTGAATACGGACATGGTGAAGAGAACCTGGCTCTCTGTGGAAAAGTCTAGCTCGGGCCGCCGCGCACCGGCAAGGCGGCCGTGACATCAGGCGCGCCCGCTGTCGACGAGCTGGCAAAGGCGATCGACCGCCTCGGCACCGCGTTGGCCGCCGTCGGGCACGGGGAGGCGCTCGCGCCCTTTTCCGCCGCGGGCGGCGGCTTTCTCGAAGGTGAATTCGAGGTGCGCTCCGCGGACGGCCGCGTGAGGCGCATGCAGGCTGCCCGCCTCCCGCTCCCCGCCTCGCTCGTGCGCGCGTACGCCCGCGGAGCGCCGTCGCGGAATCTGCGGCTCGACCTCTCGACGCACGCGCTGACGCTCTGGGCACCCCTGGAGCTCATCGAGCTGCAGGTGGGCTATCGCTGGCACGGCTTCACCGGCAAGAAAATGCGGGAGTGGGACGAGCGCTTCGTGGTCTTCGCCGAGGATGGCGGCGACCCCCTCGCGCTGCGCCTCGACGAGCAGGACGGCCCGGTCTGGCTCTCCCTTCGCGGCGAGGGGAGGCACGCGTTCGCTCGAGCGGCGCCCTGCCTCGCAGGGTTCTACGAGGCGCTGGCGGTGCGCCTTTCGAGCCGGAGCGGGAAGCCCCTGGAGCAGGCGCTCCGGGAGCATTTCGGCGCCGCGGCCGAGGAGCTCTGGGTCTGGAAGCAGTGCGTTTCGCGCTCCGAGGCGCGGCGGTAAAGGGTCGGCCTTTCGGAGATTTAGGTATTCTTGGGCAGATCATGGCAATCCAGAGAGTCGCCTTCATCGCCAACGCGCACCGGCCCGAGGCGATGGCCCTCATCCGCGAGCTGCACGCCGAGCTCACCCGCCGGGGCGTCCAGGCCGCGACCGAGGAGCGCGTCGGCCGGGCCCTGGGCCTGCCGTGGGCGCCGCAGGCCGCGCTGGGCGACACCGACCTCTGCATCTCGCTCGGAGGCGACGGCACGCTCATCCACGCCTCCCACGTGCTGGACGGAAAGCCCGTGCCCATCCTGGGCGTCAACATGGGCTCCCTGGGCTTCATGACCGAGGTCCGGCAGACGGAGGTCCGCCCGATGCTCGACCGCGTGCTCGCGGGCGACTTCGAGGTGGAGCCGCGCATGAAGCTGCGGGTCCGCCTGCACCGGCGCGCGCAGGAGACCCCGATGCTCGTCGACGCCGAGGTGCTCAACGACGCGGTGATCAACAAGGGCGCGCTGGCGCGCATCGCCGACCTCGAGGCCAGCATCGACGGGCGCTATGTCACGACCTACAAGGCGGACGGGGTGATCGTCTCCACCCCCACCGGCTCCACCGCGTACTCCCTCTCCGCCAACGGGCCCATCCTGGACCCGACGATGAACGCGGTGATCATCACGCCCATCTGCCCGCATACGCTCACGCAGCGCCCGCTCGTGGTCCCCGACGACGTGGAGATCAACCTCCAGCTCAAGAGCGAGAGCGCGGAGATGTACCTGACCATGGACGGGCAGACCGGCGTGCCGATGCTCCCGGGCGACCGGGTGCAGATCGAGCAGTCGAAGAACCGCGTCTTGTTGATCAAGAACCCGCAGCTCGAATTCTTCACCATTTTGCGCACGCGCCTGCGCTGGGGAGAGCGGTGACCGCCCTCTCGCCCGACGACGAGAGGCGGCTCGACTCGGCGGGCTGGCTCCAGGGCGCGCGGCTTCGCGGCTTCCAGGTCGACCTCCAGACTCGCGACGTGGCCCTCTTCGCGGTGACGCAGGACGCTCAGGTCGAGCTGCTCTGCGAGGACGCCCTGTTTCTCGGCGCGCCCGATTTGTTTGGAGTCGCACAGATGCCGCGCATCGTCGGCCTCGTGGTGCAGCCTCTAGGCGAAGAATGCGCGGTGCGTCTCGAATTTTCCGAGGCTCGGGCGGAGCTGTGTCTACACTGCCGACGCGTCGTGGTTCGCAAAGATCCCCTTTGAAGGCGCTCGGAACCGCTTTCTGACCGCCGGAGCGCGTGCTAGGATTCGCCCGCATTTCGGTTCCAATTGTTTGCTCCATCTCGGTTCGGCGGGTTCGCCCTCGGCGAGGAATCGCTCAGGTGCCTGCGCGCCGTGGCCGCTGTCGCCGAGGCGCTCATGGACTCCGACGCTGAGCAAGCCAAAGCATCGCGCGAACGCGATGCTGCCCCGCCGGGGCCGAGCCTGTTGGACATCCTCGAGCGGGCGATCCGCGGCCGCTTCTCCGGATGCGTCGAGGTGGAATCGGACGCGCGCCACGGCTTGGTTTTCCTTCGCACCGGCCAGGTCATCCACGCCGACGAGGGCCGCGACGTCGGCGAGGACGCCTTGCTCTCCATGGCGTCATGGCCCGCGGGGCGGTTCTCGGTTCAGGCCAACATCGAGACGACGCGCACCACCATTCGGCGGGGCTGGGAGCTCTTGCGAGCGGAGGTCGCGGCCGCGATGCCGCCCCCGGCAGCGGCGGCTCCCGTGGCTGCGGCTCCCGTGGCTGCGGCTCCCGTGGCTGCGGCGGCGCGCCCGCCAATGCCTGTCGACAAGCCCGCCGTCTCAGGCGCGCCGACCGAGCGCCTGCGCGCCATCCCCGGGGTGGCCTACGCCGTGCTGCAGACCAAGGAAGGCCAGCGCGTCGGCGACCAGAGCCCCCAGGGCGAGAAGGTGGCTGGGCAAGCGCTCTACCTGAGCCAGGTCGCCAAGCAGCTGGGCGCGGTGTTCGGCGCGGGCGAGCTCCAGTCGGCCGCGGTGCAGGGCACGACACACCACTTCCTTCTCCTGGCGACCAAGAGCCACTACCTGAGCGTCTTGGGGAAGGCGGAGAGCCGGCTCGGAGCGCTGGAGTCCGAGGTCAGGCGAGCGCTCTCTGAAAACCGGTAGGGATGGCGAGTGCCCGAGGGCCCCATGCGCATCTTTCTCAGCCAGTTGAACGCAGTCCCGGGGGTTGTCGGCAGCCTGGTATGCGACCCCAAGGGCGACGTGCTGGCGCAGGACTTCCCGTCGCTGTTCGACGCCGACATGCTCTCTCAGGTGTCCGCGCTGGTGGCCAAGAGCAGCGGTGGGCTCGCGCCCGCGACGGGCAGCCTCCGGCTCTTGGATTTCCGCTTCGCGGATGCGCGGGTCGTGGTGCGGCCACTCCATGGCGGCTACCTTCTCTTCCTCTGCGCGTCGGGTGCCGACTTGCAGCCGCTGGCCCTCTCGACCTCGGTCGCCGTCCCGCAGATCGAACGGCGGCTCGCCTCGCGCCGGACGGCTTCAGCCCCTGCCGCCGAATCCCCTCCGGCGGCCGTGGACCCGCAAGCGCCGGCGTGGTCGACCCCTGCCTTGCCCGGACCCGACGCGCTCACGCCGACGCCAGCGCTGGCGTCGCTCGGGCCGTCTCCCAGCGAGGTCCCCGAGCTCTTCGCCCTCGTTCAGCGCATCGAGGCGGTCATCGAGCAGCAGCGGCTCGACCGGTTCCGGGTGCGCGGCGAGATCGCCCTCAAGGCCGGCTTCGGCCTCGGCTTCATCGACGCGCGGACGCCGGACGACCCGGCCAAGGCCGCCAAGCTGAGGGCGGCGGCGAGCGCCATCCTGGGCGAGGCGGTGTGAGGAGTCCTCTGATGGCCTCGCTGTCCATCCGCTGGAAGCTCGCGCTCGCGGCGCTCGCGTGCCTCGCGGTCACCGCTGCGGCCGTGGCGCTGCAAGGTCGAGCGAGCCTTCAGGCCGCGGTCGAGCGCGAGGGCGAGCACGCGGCCCTGGCCGCGGCCAAAGGCTTCTCCGCTTTAGAGAAGCGGGAGGTCGAGCGGCTCTCCACGGCGCTCGACGCGATGGTGCATCAGCCCACGTTCGCCGCGCTCTACCTCCAGCGCGACCGCGAGCGCTTGCTCGCCGCGGCCAAGCCCACGTTCGCCGAGCTGAAGCTGCGCCATCAGATCTCGCACTGGTCCTTCGTAGACCCCGAGCCGCTGCGCACCTGCTTTCTGCGCCTCGAGCGGCCCGAGCTCCACGACGACGAGGTCAGTCGCCCGGCGCTGCGCGCGGCCATCAAGTCCGACTCGGCCGCCGCCGGCATGGAGCTCGATTGGACCGGGTTTGCGCTCCGCGTGGTGCGCCCTTATCGGCCCGAGTCGAAGACCATCGGCTATCTCGAGGTGGGCGAGGAGATCGACGACCTGTTGATCCGCCTGAAGGCGGAGGCGGGCGACGAGCTCGGCCTGGTCCTCGAGAAGCAGCGCCTCGACGAGAAGGCCTTCGCCGAGTCGCGCGGCGCCAGCCGCAACCCCTGGGGCGATCACCCGACGCTGGTGCTCGTAGACGCCACGAGCGCCGAGCTGCCGATCGCCGGCGCCGCCGAGGACCTGAAGGACGCCCCCGACGAAGGCCGATTCTTGGGCGCGCTGTCTCGAGGCGAGAGGACCTTCGTGCGCGGGCTCGCCCCGATCCGAGACGCGTCGGGGCAGAGGGTGGGGGGCTTGTTCGTCCTGCGGGACGTGACCGGCCTCCGGAACCGGCTGGTGGCCGAGCTGTGGCGCTCGGGCGGTCTCACCATGCTGCTGGCGCTCGCCCAGCTCATCCTACTCGCCGCGCTGGTGGAGGCGTTCGTGTTCCGGCGCGTGGGCCGAATGCGGCGGACCATCGAGGATGTCTCCACGCGCTTGGCCGGCGGCCACTACACCATTGGCGAGAGCCTGCAGGTAGAATCCCCCGACGAGATCGGCCGGTTCGAAATGTTTCTGGGCGAGTTTCTGGCGGCCATCGGCCAGACGCTGGCCGAGCTCGAGAAGAGGATGCGCGGGATGCCCTGACCCGCGCCAGAGCTTCATGCGCGAACGCGTTCCGCCGCCGAGCCCCGCCAAGCACTCCGCCGAGAGTCACCCCCAGCCCACTGGCCTCGCGCGGCGCCACGCGTGGGCGAGGGCATTGCCGTGACCGCAAGAGCCCAGGGAGACAGCGGCGGGGCCCTGCAGATTGGCCTCGAGTGGCTCGTGCGGCTGCGCTGGTGGGCCGGGGCGGCCGAGGTGCTCGCCGTGCTCCTCTCGGCCGCGGTCGGCGCGCGGCTTCCGGTGGCGCCGCTGCTCGCCCTCGCCGGGGCGACGCTGCTCAGCAACCTGGCCCTGAGCGCCTGGGTGCGGCGGGGCCGAAGGTCCGCGACCTCCGGCGCCCTCGGCGGCCTCCTGGTCCTCGACCTGTGCCTCTTGACGGGGATGCTGGCGCTCACGGGCGGGGCGTCGAACCCGTTCAGCGTCCTGAGCCTGGTCTACGTGGCGCTGGCCGCGGTGCTCCTGAGCCCTCGCTGGGCCTGGGGCACCGCGCTTCTCTCGGTGGCGAGCTTCTCGGCCTTGTTCCTGCTGCCGGCGACCGAGGCGGGGCACCATCACCACGGCATGGCGGAGAGCTCGCAGTTCAGCGCGCACCTGTGGGGGATGCTCGCGGCCTTCGCCATGGCGTCGGGGCTGCTCGCCTACTTCGTGACCCGCGTGGCGCAGGCGCTGCGCGCGCGCGAGGCCGAGCTGGCAGTGGTGCGGGAGCGGGCCGCGCGGAGCGAGCGGCTGGCGAGCGCGATGGTGTTGGCGGCGGACGCGGCCCACGAGCTGGGCACGCCGCTGGGCACCATCGCGCTGGCCGCCAAGGAGCTGGAGCGCAAGGTGGCGCGGCGGCCTGAGGGAGGCCCGTTGGCCGAGGACGCGCGGCTCATCCGCTCCGAGGTCGATCGCTGTCGGGCCATCCTGGACCAGCTCAGCGAGCGGGCCGGGGAGCCGGCCGGCGAGGCGCCGGGGCCGGTCGCGATGGAGACGGTGGCGAAGGAGCTGCAATCGGCGCTCACCCGCGACCTGGGCCTGAGGCTCTGCGTGCGGATTGACCCGGACGCCTCGGGCGTGGTGGTGCCTCGCAAGGCGTTCGTCCACGTGCTCTCGAACCTGGTCCGGAACGCCTTCGACGCCTCGCCGGGCGGGGCGTTGGTGGAGCTCGTCGCGCGGCGCCGCGGCCAGCGGATTCTGGGTCGAGGTGCGCGACCGCGGGCGCGGGATGAGCGACGAGGAGCTCGCGCGCGCGACCGAGCCCTTCTTCACCACGAAGGAGCCCGGAAAGAACATGGGGCTGGGGCTTTTCCTGGTCGACCGCTTCGCCCAGCAGATCGGCGGCCGCCTGGTCCTGGAGTCGCGCCAGGGCGCGGGCACCACGGCCGTCCTGGAGATCCCCGCATGAGCGCCCAGCCGCAGCGACCCACCTTCCTGGTGGTCGACGACGACGAGGTCTACCGCTCCCGGCTGATGCGCGCCCTTGCCGACCGGGGCTTCGAAGTGCGGGGCGCGGCCGACGCCGAGGAGGCGCTGGTCTCGGCGCGAAAAGACAGCCCCGAGTTCGCGGTGGTGGACCTGCGCATGCCTGGGCGCTCGGGTCTCGAGGTGGTCCAGGAGCTCGCGGCCATCGACCCGACCACGAAGACCTTGGTCCTGACGGGCTACGGCAGCATCGCCACGGCGCTGGAGGCGGTTCGCCTGGGGGCGCTGCACTACCTCACCAAGCCCGCCGACGCCGACGAGGTTTTGGCCGCCTTCGGGCGCGGAAAGAGAGAAGAGCCCAAGGCCGCTACCGCGCGGCGCCAGGTGCCCTCGCTGGCCCGCGTCGAGTGGGAGCACATCAACCGCGTCCTGGTCGACTGCGGCGGCAACATCAGCGAAGCGGCGCGGCTGTTGGGGATTCACCGGCGGTCGCTGCAGCGAAAGCTCGCCAAGCACCCGACGACTCGGTGAGACGACTCGTCCAAGAGCAGGGCAGGCAGAACACTTGTTCAGTGTCAGACCCGCATGCTACCACTGCTTCATGCTCACCGCACTCCGAATCCAGAGCTTTGCGATTATCGACGAGCTGGAGGTGCGCTTCTCCTCCGGCTTCAACGTCCTCACCGGCGAGACCGGGGCCGGCAAGTCGGTCCTGGTGGACGCCTTGCATCTCGTCCTGGGAGGCCGCGCCCGCGCGGAGGTGCTGCGCACCGGCTCCGACGAGGCGTCGGTGGAGGCGCTCTTCGAAGGGGTGGAGCTGGGCGACCGGCTCGCTTCCCTAGGCCTGCCCGGGGGCTCGGGCGAGCTTTTGGTCCGGCGGGTCGTCCACCGCTCTGGCCGAAGCCGCGTCTGGATCAACGGCGCCATGGCGACCGTCGGCCTCCTCGAGCAGGCCAGCCGCGGGCTCGTGGACATCAGCGGTCAGCACGAGCACGTCAGCCTCTTGGAGCCGGAGCTGCACTTGTCGCTCCTCGACGGCTACGCGGGGCTGCACGGCGAGCTCGCGCGCTATCGCGAGGTCTTCGACCTCTTCAGCGCCAAGCTCGAGGAGCGAGAGAGCCTTGCCATGGACGACGCCGAGCGCGTCCGCCGGCTCGACTACTTGGCCTTCCAAATCGAAGAGATCGACCGAGTCGACCCCAAGCCCGGTGAGGAGGAGGAGCTCCTGCAGCTCAAGAGGCGCCTCGCCAGCGCCGGCAAGCTGCGCGCCGCCGCCGATGAGGCCGAGCGCAGCCTCTACTCGGGCGAGGAGAGCGCGTGCGACCAGCTGGGCAAGGTCCTCACGCGAATCGCCGAGGCTGCGAGCCTCGACCCCGCGTTCGCGCCCGTGGCGCGCTCGCTTCGGAGCGCTCAAGTCGAGATGGAGGAATCGGCGCGGACCCTCTCGTCGTTCGCGCGCGCCATCGACTCCGACCCCGCGCGCCTCGCCGAGGTCGAGGAGCGGCTCGAGGCCGTCAAGCGGCTCACGCGCAAGCACGGGGGCGACCTGGCCAAGGTGCTCGCGCGCCGGGACGAGATGCAGAAGGAGCGCAGCGGCATCGACCGGCGCGCCGAGCGGATCGCCTCGCTGGGCGAAGAGTGCCTCGCGCTCGGGCGCGAGGCGCTGGCCCGGGGCCGAGAGCTCTCGCGGCGCAGGAGCCAAGCAGCCAAGGACTTCGCGGCGGCCGTCGAGTCCGAGCTCGCCCGCCTCGCCATGGGCAAGACCGTCTTCCAGGTGGCGCTCGAGCCCCTCTCAGCTGCGCCGGTGGACCCTTGCGAGCAGGCCGTCGTGCCGGTCACCTCCAGCGTCGACGGGGTGTCGCTGGCCGAGCGCGGGCTCGACCGCTGCGAGCTGATGCTCTCGCCCAACCCGGGCGAGGCGGTGAAGCCGCTGTCGCGCATCGCCTCGGGCGGCGAGCTCTCTCGGGTCATGCTCGCGGTGAAGCGCGCCTTGGCTCGCACCGACCCCGTCCCCACCTATGTGTTCGACGAGGTCGACAGCGGCATCGGCGGCGCGGTCGCGGAAGTCGTGGGCCGGCTGTTGAAAGAGGTCTCGCGAGAGCGCCAGGTCTTGTGCATCACCCATTTGCCGCAGATCGCCGCCTACGGCGACCAGCATTTCACCGTGGAGAAGAAGGTGAGGGAAGGGCGGACTGTCTCGCGGGTCGAGTCCCTGGCACCGCCGGCGCGCACCCACGAAATCGCCCGGATGCTCGCCGGCGTCGAGGTCACGCCCGCCGCGCTCCGCAACGCGGAGGAGATGCTCGAGGCCGCCGGCCGCAGGCGGCGCCGAGGGTGAGGTCCCCCCTCCCCGCTTTGCGGGGAGGGGGCGAAGGGGGAGAGGTCGTCGGCCCCTAGTGTCCGGCGTCGCCCGTGGAGCAATGCTCGACCAGGGCGAGCACGTCGTCGAGGTCGAACGGCTTGCCCAGGTACCCTTCGGCGCCGATCTCCTCGGCGGTCTTGCGCGCGTCTTCAGCGGCGGTGACCACGACGATGGGGACCCGCCGGGCGTAGGCGCGCCGGAGCTCCTCCGCGAACTGCCAGCCATTCATCCCCGGCATCTTCATGTCGAGGAGGACGAGCGCCGGCAGCTTCAGCGAGACGCGCTCCAGGGCATCCCTGCCGTCGCTGGCGGTCTGCACGACGTACCCGGCTCCCTCGAGCAGGAGCTTCATCAGCTCCCGGAGATCCGGGTCGTCGTCGACCACCAGCACCAGCTTGTGCCCTTCGGCCATCGGCGTTTCCTGGGCGCCGTCTCTGATTCTCGGCTCCCGAAGCTCTCTCTCAGCGCCTTCGTCGGCGGTTCAGCGGTCCTCCATGATAAAGGGTCGGCCGCCTTCGAAAAAAGGCGTCGGCGCCACGGGGCGCGGCGAGCCACAGAGCGGTCGTTGTTGACCTTGTCACCGCGCGGCCGGTAGATTCCTCCCATCAGCCAACGGCCCATCCCTCCATGCCCGTCCTCTTCAAAGGCGTCTCCGACGTCGGCCGAAAGCGCGACCACAATGAGGATAGCTTCCTCATTGACGAGGAGCTCTCCCTCTTCGTGGTCGCGGACGGGATGGGCGGCCATGCGGGCGGCGGGACGGCCTCTCGGCTCGCGGTCGAGACCATCGACGAGCGAGTGAGGGCGGCCAAGGGCGTCAGCCCGAGCCCCTTCACCTTCGCCGGCGACCTATCCGACTCCCCGCTCCCCGAGGTGCTTCGCCAAGCGGTCGAAGCGGCCTGCGCGAAGATCTTCCGCGCCGCACAGGCCGACGCTCAGCTCGCGGGCATGGGCACGACCACCATCGCGCTGCTGGCCCACGGGCCACACGTCTTCTTCGCCCACGTCGGCGACAGCCGCGCGTACCTCGTGCGCGGCGACCTGGTCCAGCAGATCAGCGAAGACCACAGCCTCGTCAACGAGCAGATCAAGGCGGGGATGATCACCCTCGAAGAAGCCCGCCACAGCCGGTACAAGAACATCATCACCCGCTCCGTCGGCTTCGAGCAGGAGGTGGCGGTCGACGTGATGGGGCTCGTCACCGAGGCCGGCGACACCTTCGTGCTCTGCTCCGACGGGATGAGCAACCTGGTCGAGGACAATGAGATCCTCGACATCGCCCGCAGCGCCGACTTCCCCGGAATTCCCCAGGCCCTCGTCGACCTCGCCAACGAGCGAGGTGGGGACGACAACATCACTGTCGTCTGTGTCCGCACGGCTTGACGGCCTGTTGTAGACTGCCCGTCGACTCCGAACGAAGACGGTCGCTCCCGTGGTGAGGTCAGGAGGCGCGCATGGACGGCAGTCAGCCTCGGCGAACGGGTGGGCAAGGGTGGCCTGCGGGAGCTCTGCTCGCAGCGCTGGCCAGCCTCGCCGGTTTCGCCTCGGGGTGCGGGCCCACGCAGTCCACCGCGCTCATCATGGACGCCGACGTGCTGCTCCAGGCCGCGACCACCGCGGACGCCGAGAAGCTCGCGCCCTACGAGTGGACCGGGGCCCGCGAGTACTTGCACAAGGCGCGCGAGGAGCAGGGCTACGCCGACTTCGAGGTGGCCATCGACTTCGCGCAGAAGGCCAAGAAGCTGGCCGAGCAAGCCAGGTCGAAAGCCATGGCCGCCAACGCGGAGGGCTCGCTCCCCACCGCTCCACCCTCGGCGGCAAAGCCGTCCCCCGAGCCTCCTTGAGGGAACGCCCCGCATGCGCCTCGCCTCCATCGCCCTCCCGGTCGCCGCTGCAGCGCTCTTTGCCGGCTGCGTGACCGGCAAGAAAATCCGCGCCGACGGAGAGGTCATCGCCGCGGACATCCAGCGCGCCCGAAAGTCCGGGGCCGTGCGCTGTGCGCCGCGCGAGCTCGCCATGGCCGAGGCCCACCTCGACTTCGCCTACGGCGAGGTCTCCGAGGGCAACTCCAGCCGTGCGCAGGAGCACATCGTCGTCGCCTCGGAGAACGCCAAGAGGGCGCTGGTGCTGTCGAAGGAGTGCGGCCCCAAGCAGGTCGTCATCAAGGCCGCCCGAGCGCCGGTCGTCGTGAAGGTCGAGCCGACCGACCGCGACGGCGACGGCGTGATCGACGCCGAGGACCAGTGCCCCGACGTCCCCGGCGTCCCCGAGAACAAGGGCTGTCCGCTGGCGGTCGACACGGACGGCGACGGCATCCCCGACAACCTCGACCGCTGCCCGCTGAACCCCGAGGACAAGGACGGCTTCCAGGACGAAGACGGCTGCCCCGACCCCGACAACGACAACGACGGCATCACCGACGCCATGGACGCATGCCCGAACGACCCGGGGCCGGTCGAGAACCGCGGGTGCCCGACCATGGACCGCGACCACGACGGCATTGCCGACGCCGAGGACGCCTGCCCCGACGAGCCCGGCATCCCCGACCCGGACCCGAAGAAGAACGGCTGCCCGCGCAAGATGTCCCTGGTGGTCGTGAAGAAGGACCGGATCGAGATCAAGCAGCAGATCAACTTCGACTTCGCCAAGTCGACCATCAGGGGCGCCCAGAGCTTCCAGATCCTCGACCAGGTCACGCAGGTGCTGAAGGACTTCCCCGGCATCAAGAAGGTGAAGATCGAGGGCCATACCGACTCCATCGGCGGCAAGGCCACGAACCAGCATCTCTCACAGGCCCGCGCCGAGGCGGTCATGAAGTACCTCGCCGGCAAGGGCGTCGATGCCGACCGCATGGAGGCGGAGGGCTTCGGCATGGAGAAGCCCATCGCCTCCAACGCCACCGAGCGGGGCCGAGCCCAGAACCGGCGCACCGAGTTCAACATCGTGGAGCGCGATTAGCGTGCGTTTCCGCGAGGGCTACGCGACCTCTCGCACAGGCCTCAAGCTCTACTGGCGGATCGACGGCTCGCGCGGGCCGGCGCTCGTCTGCTGCAACGGCGCGGGCGTCTCCACGTTTTTCTGGGAGCCGTTCGCCCGGCAGCTCTCCTCGGACTACCAGGTCGTGCGCTTCGACTGGCGCGGCCACGGGCGCTCGGACTCGCCGCGCGACCCGCGGGACGTCTCCATCGTGCGCTGCGCCGAGGACCTGGAGGACCTGATGGACGGCCTGGGCCTGGACCGGGCGGTCGTGCTGGGGCACTCGGTGGGCGCGCAGGTGAGCTTCGAGTTGTTCCGCCGCCACCGCGAGCGGGTCGCGGCGCTCATCCCCACGCTCGCCACCTACCGCCGCGCCCTGGAGACCTTTCTGAACACCCGGTTCTTCCTCGGGGCCTTCGAGGTCATCCGCCGGGTCGCCGACGCCGCGCCCGAGCTCCTGAGCCGCGCGAGCCGTCCGCTGTTCACCACCGGCACCGCCGAGCGCCTGGCGCGGCTGGTGGGCCTGGTGGACCCGGCGCTCGCGCCGCACGAGTTCATGGTGCCGCTCATGGAGCACCTCGTCCGCATCGACCCGAGGACGCTGGTGGCCATGGCCCGGGACGCCCAGCGCCACGACGCGAGCGACGTGTTGCCGACCATCGACGTCCCCACGCTGGTGGTGGCGGCGGAGCGGGACGTCTTCACCCCGCCGCGGCTCGGACGGGAGATGGCCGAGGCCATCCCCGGGGCGGAGCTCTTGCTCATGCCCAGCGCCACCCACGCCGCCCTCATCGAGCAGCCGGACCTGTTGTGTCTGCGCGTGGCCAAGTTCCTCGAGGAGCGCGTCTACCCCCGGCGTTGAAAAGAGCGCGCCGGGCTCCGACGAAGGGAGCCCGGCGCGCGGACCAGGGGGGCAAGCGCATCGAGTGGCTTCTATCCCTGGTAGACGTGTGCGCTCTGCGCGGCGGTGGGCAGCATCGACATGCCGAGATAGGTGAACATCACCACCGCGAACCCGGCGATGGCGAGCCAGGCGGCCCGCTCGCCGCGCCAGCCTTTGATGTGCCGCAGGTGCAGGTAGGTCGCGTAGACGAGCCACGAGACGAGCGACCAGTTCTCCTTGGGGTCCCAGACCCAGAAGTCGCCCCAGGCCGCCTTCGCCCAGATGGACCCGACGAGCAGCCCGAAGGTCAGGAGCACGAAGCCGAACCGGATGGCCGAGTAGGCCACGTTCTCGAGCACCAGCGTGCCGCACAGCGCGGTCCCGGCGTTCAGGGTGAGGGTGGGCCGGTAGAGCTGGACGGCGGAGACGGCGGTCGCGAAGAAGAGCGACGCGTAGCCGAAGAAGTAGACCACCACATGCGGGATGAACCAGCCGCTCTGCAGCGCCGGGGGCAGCTTGACGATCTCCGCGTCCCACTTGCTAACGGCGTAGACCATGGCCGCGAGCGAGCCCAGGGCGATGAGCGCGCCGAAGGCCCGGGTCCGGAACAGCTGCTCCATGGCCAGGTAGATGGCTGCGGTGCAGAAGGCGAGGAACACCATGGACTCGTACAAGGACTTGAAGGGCGGCCGGTCGGCGCTGATCCAGCGCAGGACGATGAGCCCCAGATTGCCGCTGATGGCGACCGCCATGAGAGCGGTGCCGGCGCGCCCCACGAAGGCCCGGGTGGAGCGCCAGGTCGCGGCGTAGGCCCCGAAGGCCGCCGCGTACGTGGCGCCGGTGGCCGCGTAGAGAGGGTTCTCGGCGAGCAGTCCGAAGTCCATGCCTTAGGCTCCGTGAACTCGCCGCTTGAATCGGGGAGCGACGTAGATCATGTACGTGACTCCGGCGAACAGGAGGAGGAAGCCGGCAAACACCCAATTCACGCCCGGGTCTCGCACCGCCTCGAGGCCGGAGTACGTCGGGTCTTTCGGATCGTAGTTGACCTGGTAGAGCTTCCAGCCGGCGACGTCGATGGGCGAGTTGACCGCCACCACGGCGCTGTGCCGCTCGCCGGGCGCGGCGATGGCGATGAGGCTGCGGAAGGACTTCACCTCGTCGCCGCGGGTCTCGTAGGTGAGGAAGCGGTTCTCGCCCACCTGGATCGCGTCGCGCTCGTTGGCGACGAGCAACCCCTCTCGCACCTGGCCGCCCTGGGTCACCTGGAAGAGCGCCGCGGGGCGGCGCTGGTCCTGCGAGGCGGTGCCCGGCTCGGTTGCGACCTCCGCCTTCTCCAGGAGCTTGCCCAGGCGCAGCCCTTCGACCTCCAGGCCTTCGCGGAAGGCGAGGGGCTCTTCTTCTCCCGACGGCCGGCGCACGACCACGGTGCGGTCCGCGCCTCCGACGAGCACCGCGGTCATGCCCTGGGGGTCGGCGTTGAAGGTGTAGACGAGGCTGGAGGCCTTTTCGCCGTCGTGGGCGAATCCGGGCATGCGCGCGAAGAGCCACTGCGCCTGGCCGTCGACCTCCACTTCCAGGGCCGGGTTCTTGGGCTCCGGGCCCAGGTTGACCGCCGCCTTGGTTTGGGCGTCGTAGGCGAACTGCGGGAAGAAGCGCAGCGCCTTGACCTCGAGTGCGCCCAGCGCGGCGGTCTGGCCGAGCTCCACCGGCGTGAGCGGGCCGTCGCCCAAGCGCAGCAGGTGTTGCGCGCCAAGGCCTGCGCTGGGGGCTTGCGGGCGCTGCCAGCCGAAGAGCACCGCCGCCTTCCCGTCGGCCGAGGTGAAGCGGGGCTTCTGCGCGGTGAGCACCTCGCTGCGCGTCCCCTGGCTGACTTCGAGGGCGGGCGCGCCGCCCGCCGAGGCGACCGCGCTCTCGTTGACCACGAAATCCGGGAAGTAGGTCTTGATGCGGAAGGTGCCGCCGCCGGGGAGGCGCTGCTCGCGACCCGCCGCGCTCTCGAAGCTCGCCTCCAGGGCCATGCGCCCGCCGCGCTCCTTGGACGGGCCGTAGACCGTGGCGCGCAGCTGCTCGCGGTACCGGTCGACGTCGAACTTCTCGAGCTGCACTTGGGCGCCCAGGGGGAGCTGCTCTCCCGTGGCGACGCCATTGCGCGTCAGCATCACCGTGCTCGCCGGCCCGCCGCCGACGCGCAGGTCGACCCGGCCCTTGACGGCGAAGACCGAGGACAGCCCCGCGCCGGCTAGAGTCAGGCAGATGCCCGCGTGCACGGCGAAGAAGCCCACGTTGTGGAGGGTGAGCGGCAGCCGACGGGCGGCGGAGACCACGAGCCCGGCGACCATGACGCCCAAGAGCCCCGAGAACCAGGCGCTGTGAAAGAGGTCGTCCAGGCGCAGCGCCAGGATCACCGCTGCCTCGCCCCGGTGCACGGCCCGCGCGGCGCCGGGCAGCTGCAGGTGGCGAAGGAGGTTCGAGAAGATCCACTCGGTCGAATGGTAGAACTCGGCGGGCCGGTTCTGGACGACGAGCGTGCCGACGCCCGCGCTCACCGCGAGGGCCGCGAGGACCACGGCCGCCAGCCGGAAGCCCGCCACGGTGTCCAGGAGGCGGCCGCGCAGGGCGGCGCAGGCCACGACGAGCGCGGCGCTGGTCGAGAGCGCGCCGAGCGCCATGACCGCGGGGCCGGGCTCCACGAACTGCTGGACCACGACCCCCGCCGCTCCCACGCCTCCGAGAAGCGCGGCGATGAGCCCGCTCTCGCCTCGATAACCGGCTCCCGCTCGGGCGCGGGCGGCAGCGGCAGTCGGGGAGGAGGCGACGGCTTCGCTCATCGGTGGGGTCTCCGGACCGGCGATTTTAGCAAGCGTTGTGCCCCCAAGGGCGCGCCGGGCCCGCGCCTGGAGATGGAGGTGAAGTCCAGGCGCCCAGCCGCTCCCGGAGTGTCCCGGGGGTAACGGCCCGTAGCGGCCGGGTAACGTGGCGAGAGCCTGGTCGGGCCTCACCCCCCCATCCCCCTCCCCGCTCGCGGGGAGGGGGCGAAGGCGGGAGAGGGCCATTGTCCTGGTGAGGAAGCCGCACCTCGTCGGTTCCGGCTCGGCCGGGTTACGCGCTAAGCGGGGGCCGAGCGGAGAGAGCGGCAGATCCGGTCGGCTAGGGCCTCTCCGTCGCGGATGCATTCGGCGATGCCGAGCCCGCGGTAGGCGTTGCCGGCCAGAAAGAGCCCCGGGTGGCGGCGCTCGGCGGCTTCGACTGTCTGGAGGCGCTCACGGTGCCCCAGGGCGTACTGCGGAAGGGCGCGGGGATGGCGATGCACGCGGGAAAAGACGGGCGGCGCGGCGGCGCCGACGAGCCTCTCGAGCTCGGCGCGGGCGAGCGAGGTGAGCTCCTCGTCGGAGCGCTGGAGCAAGGGTTCGCCGCAGGCGCCGCCGAGGCGGAGGGCGACGAGGGAAGAGCCAGGAGGCGCGTGATCGGGAAAGACTGAGGACGTGAAGACTCCGCCCAGGAGCGGCGAGCGCTCGCTCGGGGGAACCCAAAAGCCGTATCGCCGCAAGGGCGGCAGCGCCTCGCGCCGGTAGCCCAGGTAGCAGAGCGCGACCGGCGCATACGGGATGACCTCGAGGGTCCCCGCGAGGCCGCGGTCGAGCTCCGCCAGGGCCGGCGCGGCGGCGTGGGCCGGGAGCGCCAAGGCGAGCGCGTCGGCCTCCGCCTCCACCGCGCGCCCGCTCTCCTCGGCGGAGGCGACGAGTCGGCCGCCTCGCTCGCGGACCGCGCGAAGCTTCACCCGCAGGTGGAGCGCGCCCCCGAGCGCGCTCGCGAGCGCCGCGGGCAGCTCGCCCATTCCGCCGCGAAAGGTGGCGATGAGCGGCCCGCTCGAGGCCGCCGCGAAGAGGCCGCAGAGCAGGCTGCGGCGCTCGCGCTCGAGGCGCGCGAAGGCGGGGAAGGCCGAGGGGAGGCTGACGAGCTCGGGGTCGCCGGCGTAGAGGCCACCGGAGGCGAGCGGAAAGAAGAGCCGCTCTGCCGCCGCGGCGCCCAGGCGCCGGCGGGCGTAGGCCGCGACCGACTCGTCGTCGCCGCGGGCGGACGGGCCGCGGGGCAAGGCGAGGTCCAAGAGCGCCCGGGCCTTGGCGTGCCAGGGCAGGAGCGGCGAGCGCGCGAGTGAGAGCGGGGACGCGGGCACGTCTTCGAGCCGCCCGGCGACGACCACGCACCGACGCAGCGAGTCGCGGCCGCCGACGACCAGGCGGTCCTCCAGGCAAAGCGCGCGCACCAGCGCCTCGGCGGCGGGGTCGCGGAAGGAGAAGCTCTGCGGGCCCCACTCGCAGAGGAAGCCCTCGGCGCTCGCGGTTCGCAGCTTGCCGCCCGGCAATGCCTCCGCCTCGAGCACGCGAACCGCCACGCCCCGCTGCTCGAGCGCCCACGCGAGCGCGAGCCCCGAGATGCCCGCGCCGGCGATGAGCACCTGTTTCATTTGAAGCTCAGTGTCGCGGCGGGGCAGGCCTCGATGCCGCGGGGATGAAAGAAGCCACGCGGCTCGTCAAACCGGGAGGTGCCTTCATGAGGAGCCGCGAGAGCGCCAGCCCGAACGCCAGCGTCTGGGCAAGCAAACCGACCTGCTCGACCCGAGACCAGGTCCGAAAGGGAGGGGTCGCGCCGAAGCGCGGAAGGGCCAGGGCCTCGAAGGAGAAGGTGCCAAGGCCCGCCGCGAGCCCCCTCCAGGGCTGCGCAAGGCGACTCCACCCGGGGGCTCGCTGCCAGGCGATGCCGAGGAGCGGGCCATAGGCGGCGTGGAGCGCTGCGCCCAAGAGCCCAGCCCCTCGCTCGCGTCCGAGCAGGCGCGCGGCGAGCCGGCGAGGCGCGTAGGCCGGCTCTCGGCCCGCGAGCCTCGTCTGAATCCGCTCGACGACCGAGAGAGCGGCGGTCGCCCCGGCGCCGGCCAGGAGCCCTGTGAGCGCGCCGGCGTTCGCGCTCCCGCTTTGGCGGTTTCGCCTCATGAGCCGATTCGGCCCTCCCGGAGGCGGGCCTTCCTCCGAAGAGGAATTTGGCCAGTGCGGCGAGGCCTTGAAATCGAGCTGCCGCCGCGGCCGCGGGGCCGCCGTGCGGACGCCCCTGCGTCGAAAGCGCGCTCTTTAGACGGTGCGCGAGAAGGTGTTCTTCTGGTTGGGCCGCGCCAGATAAGCGTCGAAGGTCGCGGCCACGTTGCGCACGAAGAGCCGGCCGAGGGGCGAGAGCTCGATCTGCGAGCCGTGGACGGCGAGCAGCCCGTCCTTCTGGAAGCTTTGCATCTTCTCGAGCTCGCGGTCGAAGTCATGATCGCCGCCCAGGTCCACCCAAAAGTTGCACATGAGCTGCGTGATGACCTGGCGGCGGCGCTGGTCGTCCGCGGTGAGCCGGATGCCGCGCTCGGTGGCGAACTTCCCGGCCTCGACCGCCGCGTAATACTGGCCGAGCGGCCGCACGTTCTGAGCGAAGGAGCCGCGGACGTCGCTGATGCCGGTGGCGCCGAAGCCCACCGAGTCCTTGGCGGCGGTGACTGTGTAACCCTGGAAGTTGCGCCCCAGCTTCCTTTGCGCCTGGGCCTGGGCGAGCTCGTCGTCGGGGAGCGCGAAGTGGTCCATGCCGATGGGCCGGTAGCCGGCGCCGACCAGCGTCTTGTAGGCCTGCAGGAACAGCGCGAGCTTGCTCGGGCCGGTGGGCAGCCACGACCTTTCGATCTTCTTCTGGTGGGCCCGCAGCTCGGGGAGGTAGGCGAACGAGTAGAACGCGAAGCGGTCGGGCCGCATCGACAGGACCCTGTCGAGCGTGCGCGCCCAGCTCTCGGGCGTCTGGTGCGGCAGCCCGTAGATCATGTCGAAGTTCACGCCCCGGAAGCCCAGCGCGCGGGCGCGCTCGAGGAGGGCCTGCGTCAGCTCGGGCGTCTGGATGCGATTGATCGCCTGCTGGACGCGCTCGTCGAAGTCCTGCACGCCCATGGACAGGCGGTTGAAGCCCAGGCTCCGGAGCAGCGCGAGCTTTTCGCCGGAGGTCACCACCGGGTCGACCTCGATGGCCACCTCGGCTTCGGGCGCGAGCTCGAAGCGGCGGCGGAGCTCGCCGAAGAGGCGGGAGATCTGCTCTTCGGTCAGGAAGGTGGGCGTGCCGCCGCCCCAGTGGAGCTGGGCCACCGCGCGCCGCGAGCCGAGGCGCTGGGCGGCGAGGTCCATTTCCAACGCCAGGTGGTCGATGTAGTGGTCGGCCTTCGCCTGGTCCTGGGTGATCACCACGTTGCAGCCGCAGTAGGTGCACATCTCGCGGCAGAACGGCAGGTGAAGGTACATGGACAGCGGAGAGCCCGGGTCCTCGCGGCCGGCCTCCTCGAGCTTGAGCGCGTGCTCTTCGGGGCCGAAGGCCGGGGTCCACTCGGGGACTGTGGGGTAGCTCGTGTACCGGGGCGCGGCGAGGTCGTAGCGCCGCACCATCTCTTCGGTGGGCTCAGGGAACTGGAAGTCGGGCATGCGGTCCTCGAAAGCCCCGTCGGGCCACGCTCGCCCGCTCCGGCCTTTTTCAGGGCTTTTCAGGATAACCGAGCAGCTTCAGGTCGTCATGGATCAACCACCCAAGCGCGGTGCCGACGCGGCTGAAGAACGGCGTCTGCCGCTGCTGCAGCTCCCCGGCGAGGCCGCCCAAACAGGAGCCGGCGTGGTGGGTGAGGAAGCGGCCTTGGAGGTCGCTCAAGGCCGCCGCCTCGGGGATTTGGCCTGCGCTCAGGGCCTCGGTGGTCCGGCCGGCGAGGAGGGAGAGCACCAGGAGCTCGCTCACGCGCTCCTCGGTGGGCAGCGCGTCGGCGGCCGCGAAGGCTTCGCCTCGCATTCGGCAGGTGGGGCGGTCGCAGCGCGCGCGCAGGGCCTTGGGGCCCTCGAACAGCTCGGTGAACTCGTCGGTCACGCGGGGCAGCGAGGCACTGCCGAGCGCGTCGCTCAGCTCGCCGAGCGCCCTGTGCGCGCGCTGATGCTGGCCTCCGTCGAGGGCGCGGCGCGCGCGGTCGAAGACGCTTTGGCCAGGCGGGTGCCGCAAAAGCTCGAAGGCGGCGGAGTACAGGTCGGTTCGCGCGGCGTGAAAGGCTGACAGATCGTCCGAGGGCATGAGGGCGCGGTGGGGTCGAGTTTCCATAGGAGAGGCCCTGGGCAAGCTGAAAGGGTTTGGCAAAAGGTCCCGGCGAATGCTCTCAAGTGCCGTGCCAAGTCGGTTTGAGCGCGCGGACAGAGCGCGAGGGTGAGACGGCCCGCTTTCCGAGGCGGCCCGAGCCAGTTACAACTCGGTAACCCAAACGCCAGCGGCAGTCACACGGCGGGAACGGCATGCAGCCACCCGAGAGCGAAGCCCTACCGCACTTCGAAGCGCGCGACCGAGCGTACGCCGGGCTGCGCGCCGCGGCGCTGGGCGCGGGGCTCGCCTATGCGGCCCTGAGCCCCGGGGCCGAGCGGGCGGCGGTGGCGCGGGCGATGGCGGTGTTCGTCCTCTACACCGCGCTCCTGTACGCGCTCCTCTTTCGCCCTTTGATGCGCCGCTCGCGCGAGGCCTTCTACTTCACGGCTGCGGCGGTCGACCTGGCCTTCGCGGCCGAGCTCATCGCCATGACCGGAGGAGCGGCGAGCCCGTTCTTGCGCGCGCTCTACCTCTGGGTGGCGATGCTGGCGTTCTCCTTCGGGCTCAAGGCGGGGACGGCGGCGTCGGCGGCGGCGCTCTGCGTCTTCGTCGGGTTCCACGCGGCCGCGCGCGGGGTGACCGACTGGTTCAGCGCGGGCGCTGGAGCCGGCGGCGTGCTGATGCACGGCCCGCTCATCGGCTACCTCACCGACCGCGAGCGGCAAAGGAGCGAGGCCTTGCGCGAGGCGCGCGACCGGGTGGCGGAGGCGAACCTTCGGCTCCAGGAGGAGCAGGCGAAGCTCGTCCAGGCGGAGAAGCTCAGCTCCATCGGGCTGCTCGCGTCCGGGGTGGCGCACGAGATCAACAACCCCTTGTCCGGCGTGCGAGGGTGCGTGCGGGCGCTGCGCGAGGAGGCGGTGCCGCCCGAGCGGCGCCGCGAGTACTTCGAGACCATCGAGGATGGCCTCGCGCGCATGGAGGTGACCGTGCGCGGGCTGCTCGACTTCGCCCGGCAGCGGCCGCCGATGGCGACCCTGCAGGACGCTTGGGAGGTCGCCGAGAGCTGCGCGCGGTTGCTCGCGCCGTTGACGCGCGCCAAGGGCATGGAGGTGGAGAATCGGATAGCGCCCGGGGCGCTGCGCGTCTTCGCCGACCGGACGCAGCTGATGCAGGCGTTGGTGAACGTGCTGATGAACGCCGTGCACGCGGTGCCCGAGGGCTCGGGGCGAGTGTCGGTGGAGGCGTGCGAGGGGCAGGGGCGGCTCGGGATCCGGGTCGCGGACAACGGCGGCGGGATCCCTCGCGAGCTGCTCGGGAAGGTCTGCGACCCGTTCTTCACCACCAAGCCCGCCGGCGAGGGGACGGGACTGGGGCTGGCCATCACGCTGGGGATCGCCCGGTCGCACGGGGGCGACCTCTCCATCGAGAGCGACGAAGGGCAGGGGACGCGGGTGACGCTGTGGCTGCCCGCCGAGAGACGAGAGGTGCGCGCCGATGCTTGAGATCCTCCTGGCCGACGACGAGCCCACGATTCGGCTCTCGGTGGGCGACGCGCTCCGCGCGCGGGGCTACGCGGTGGAAGTGGCGGCCGACGGGGCGCAGGCGCTGTCGCTCGTGGAGGCGAAGCGGTTCGATGTCGTCATTACCGACCTTCGCATGCCCAAGGCGGACGGCAGGGCGGTGTTCCGGCGGGCGAAGGCGCTGTCGAGCGCGACGGACGTCATCCTCATTACCGCGTACGGGGCGGTGTCGGACGCGGTGGCGGCGCTGAAGGAGGGCGCGCACGACTATCTGACGAAGCCGTTCGACACGGAGGAGCTGCTCCTCAAGCTCAGGCAGATAGCCCAGCGGCGGCAGCTCGAGCGGGAGCTCGCCCAGGCGCGGGCGCAGCTTTCGGGCGGGCACGCGAGCGGGCTCGTGGGCCGGTCGCCGCCGATGGTGAGGCTGTTGGAGCGGCTGGAGACGGTGGCGGGAAGCGACGCGCCGGTGCTGGTGACGGGCGAGAGCGGCACGGGCAAGGAGCTGGTCGCGCGCTCGATCCATACTTTGAGCCCGCGAAGGCAAAAGGCGTTCGTGGCGGTGAATTGCGCGGCTTTTCCGGAGACGCTGCTCGAGGCGGAGCTGTTCGGGCACGAGCGCGGGGCGTTCACCGGCGCGGTGAAGAAGCGCGACGGGCGGTTCAAGGCGGCGGACGGCGGGACATTGATGCTGGATGAGATTTCGGAGATTCCGCTGCCGGCGCAGGCGAAGCTGTTGCGGGTGCTGCAGGAGGGGGTTTTCGAGCCTTTGGGGACGAATGCGCCGGTTTCGGTGGACGTGCGCATTGTGAGCGCCAGCAATCGGAATTTGAAGCAGCGCGTGGCCGAGGGGCGGTTTCGGGAGGATTTGTATTACCGGCTCAATGTGCTGGACTTGAATATTCCTCCGCTCCGCGAGCGGCGCGGCGATATTCCGCTGTTGGTCGAGTTCTTCCTCAGGCGGAAGGCCGGGGAGAGGGCGCCGGCGGCGATTTCACCTCGGGCTTGGGCGGCGTTGGCGGAGTATTCGTTTCCGGGGAATGTGCGGGAGCTCGAGCACGCGGTGGAGCATGCGGTGGTGCTGTCGCGGGGTGGGGCGATTGATTTGGAGCATTTGCCGCGGGATATCGTGGGCGCGCGGGCAGTGGCGGGGGCGGCAGGGGAGTTGGGTGGGGGGAGTGGGGCTTTGAGGCCGCTTGCGGTGGCGGTGAAGGAGTTCGAGCGGGAGTATTTGGTGCGGGCATTGGCGGCTTGCGAGGGGAGAAAGGCTCGGGCGGCGGAGATGCTTGGGATTTCTCGGAAGAATTTGTGGGAGAAGCTCAAGGCGCATGGGCTTGGGGAGGGCGAGGGGGAGGATGTGGCGGGAGGGTAGACGAGGCGCACCAGCGCAGAGGATGAGATCGAGGCCAGACTCGGCCACGATGGATTCGGGTTTTGGCGTGCCGGTGCCGAGCCGTGTCACTCGATGAGCCGTCCGAGCACCTCCTTCCCCTTCTTCGTCAGATGCTTCCTCAGATGCGAATATGGAACGAAAGCCTTGCCTGTCATCCGACCAGAAGTGTACCCGGTGATCTCGAGCCCAAGAATGTCGAACATGGTCGTGTAGCCGCTATCATTGACGCTATTGATGAACTCATACCAATGCATCTCGCCATCATATTGCGTGAAGCGAAGCCCTTGCGCCTCGCAGCGTTCTTTGATCAGCTCAAGACCGTTGGGGGTGAACAAGTCGTGGACAGCGATCCGATTCTTGCGGCCTCGCTCAATCAGCCAGGTCGATCGATTCCGCGACATATTGGGCCTTGGACCTCCACTTTCCCATACCGCTACGTTCTCCTCCTCCCAGTTCTCAAGCTCACATGTGCAGAAAGTGCGGCGTTTTGTTTCCGCTCTGCTCTCCCCTCCATCGCGGTACCGAACGCACTTGCCCGCCTCCGTAAAGCTCTTCCCCACGTAGGCTCCGTTTTCGGGAAGAAGCGGGCTCGCTGGAGCCAAGCTCGCCCTCAAGCGCTGTTTCATCTCCAGCCACGCCTTCTTTTCGCCCCCAGCCAGATGGGGTTGGGTGGCTCTCCAGTCATCTGCGCAGAAATTGACCACTTCAGTCTTGCTCGCGCGCAGCTCGACGTGAAAAGGCTTGGACCCCTCCATGCTCTGAGGCCAGGAGCCCAACAGAACACCCGAGTCGCCTTCAAATAGGTTGAAGACTTCCGATTGCTTCCCCGAAGGATAAGTCACACGCAAGCTCCATCTCCGCTTCTCAACAGACCCTCCGACCAACCCAAGCATTCCATCCACGTCATCATAGTAATAACCCCACGCACGAAGAGGGGCATTCGCGGCCGGCTCCGCCTCGATTTCAGTGCATCCTGTTCCACCTGCGCGGCACAGAAATCGTTCACTGATGCCTATGACGCCCACCAATTGGTGACCGGAAACCAGAGTCCCGCGGTACTTGTGGAAGACTTCGTAGTCCCAATAGTGTGCGGTGCCAGCATCACTCGCAGCGTCACTCGGTTGGCAATCCGCCAGCGCCACGGCGGCAGTCTGGAGTGCCAGGAACGCAGCTGCAGTGAAAACGTAGGCCGCCGCATGGATGCCAGGCGCCCTTGTCGTCCCCTTGAGCATTTCAAGGCCTCCTATTCGTAATGAAGGACGGTTCTTGCGCGCAGGAAATACCTCATGCGAGCACCAAGATGCGTCAAACCGCCGTTCACCACGAGCGTCAGCTGTCGCACCGCTTCGGGAGTGGCCGCCCCCATATGCGCTTGAAGATTTTTGTGGACGAACATGTACCAGATTAGGCTGTCCGCAACATAACGGCTGTCTGTCGCCACCCTGTCTGCAGCCGCATCGGTCGAGGTGAAGTCGGCCCTCACGTATTGTTCGTACATCTCGTAGTTCTCGCGACCGGTGAGCTGGATGAGGCCGCGACCCCTAAACCGATACGCATCATTGGGTATGGAGTTGCCCACGCTCTGCCTGTAGCTCTCACGGAAGTACGCTTCAGAGCCATTCTCGAATACGGCAGTCATGCCTGCGGTCTCCTCACCGACTTGACCGAGAAGATGCGCGAGCTCAAGTCGGCTTGTTGATCTTTTGTAGAGCGCCTCGTTGAGTGCATCAATGCAAGCCGTTGTTGCAAGAGGAAGAATGCGTCGAAGCTCCGTCTCGGAAATGCCGGACATTCTCCTGAGGTGCGATACGAAACCCAGCGGATGATAGTGCCAAATTTGATCTGCAGCGGGCAGAGTTCGAACGTCTCTAAAGAACTGTTGCGACTTCACGTGTTCCAAGAAAGCATTGAACCTGCGCCTGCTTGGGTCGGCCTCGGGAAGACCGGTGATGGCCATCCTGCCGAGCTTGTCGGGATCCCTTTCCATGTCCCATTCGCTTGGAAATTGAACAGCGGTGACCCGAAGGGCCCGAGCAATTTCTTCGTTCCTGAGCGCGCCGCCTATCGTCACGCTCTGTGCGTCGGAATTGCCCTGCTGAATCTCTGAATCGGCTGTATCTAGACCGAGCTCCCCAAGCAGTGATGCAATGTCGCAAAAGCCGTCGCTTCGGAACCGGCTTTCGTCGATGTCGCGAGTGTCGGGGTCGTCATCCTCCTTTAGAAAGCGCCAGTCAAGCCAACCAAACACTCTTGAGCCCTCAACCGCATCCTCTATTCGGAGCCAGATCCTATTCTCCGCCGTAGTGACGCCAACGCCAAGCCAAACCGAACGCGCTCTGGTCGCGGTGTCGATGATTTCAGACTCCAGCACATCCGACCAAGGGATCTCGATGTATTCCTTGAACTCTCGTCCCTCGAACACACGTCTGCGCGGAAGTTCAGCTATTCGGGTTTGAAGCGCAGCGGTGTCGGCGTTGGTTGGTGCGGTCCCGGTCGGTGAGTCTGTCAATCTGTAGAGGGCAGCGGGGTTTTCACGCGAGATCGCGAGTTCAGCGCCGAGGGTGAAGCGCCTGCCGTCGGCCTCCAAGTCTGGCGTGCTCCTGGACTCAGAAACGCTTCGAAGTTGGCGCTCGTCAACCCAACCTTGAGTTAGTTCGACTGGCGGGAAGTAGCGTACGCTAAGCACGTCCCCGAGATCTTCCAGCACCGTTACATGCTGTCCTCGCCTTCCCGGAATTCGTTGATTCCAGGCTCGGTGATACCAGCTTTCATCAAATTCCAAGCGCAAATTTCGCGATGACGTTACCCTTCTTCCTCCAAGCTCCTCAACAGCAAGCTGCGAAACGTCTCTCGCGAGGCTGCGCTGCATCGGGAGAACGGGACGAACACCCGGTGGCAAAACGAGGTCCGTCGGTGGTGGCGCCAGGTCTTCTTTGCGAAGCTTGCCAGTGACGGGAAGCACTTCCACTTGGCAATATTCCCGAGAGCGCGCGATAATTCTCACGGATGTGCCGTGGGGCAAGGTAAAGCG
Organism: uncultured delta proteobacterium; assembly: GCA_963772225.1. GTDB lineage: Bacteria > Myxococcota > Myxococcia > Myxococcales > UBA5297 > CAVYWD01. The sequence continues at coordinate 410,046 of CAVYWD010000008.1, forward strand.
TTCTTGCGTAATAGGTAATCGATACTTGAACGTCTCTGTCGGCTCAATTCTGATAACTCGTTCGAGCGAACGGATAGACCGAGGGTCGGCGACGAACGAAGGTTTCTCCGCACCTGGCTGAACTTCGGAGAAGATCTCGAAGTGCACGAAGTGCTGGAGGCCCCGGTATCGTCCAGTAAAGCCGACGACGTCGCCGCAGCGCACCGGGATGGGTTCGCGCAATGGCACTGTCGTGTTAAACCTTGCAGGGCCGATCTGACAGCGTTTTCTAAGAGTGTCCCTCGTCACCTCCACATAGCCGCCACCGACAATCTCAATGAAGGCCGGGCCGCCTGGAACATCAGGGCGAATCTCGCCTTCGACAATCTGCCAAGGGACGTCGCGCGCAAATTGAAGTACCTCCCCGCAGCCCAGGATCCCCAGCACCTGAGCATCCGCGTGCCCAGTCGCGCGTACCTCGATACCGTTATGCCTTCCGTCCCACGGTAAAGCGGACTCGCTCGTTTCAGACATGCCCTCCTTCTGAAGCTGATAGCCGACGCCAGCGACGGGCGGCTGAATCAGTGTCTTTCGACGACCAGACCGGGTCGTGGTGAAGTGCGGAAAGGTGTCGAGCCTGAAGATTCTATTATCGCCTTCGCCCGGTCCTACAAGTGTCGTGTGTGGGCCAAGGAAGGCATACCCGGTGAAGGCGAGGGCACCCTGATTCTGAATCGCCCTCGCATGGAAGGTTACCGAGCGCCACCCAGTCGAACGCGACCAGTGATCGGCTGCCGCCGCTGCGTCGGTGCCAATGTCAAGGAGCCAGCCGGTACCAATGGCCGCTGTCCGCTGCGCCGCGTCGTCGAGAAGGTCAACCCGCCATTCGGCCCAACGCTCGCGATTCAGATGCTTTAGTGTGCAGTAATGAAGTGTTCTCGCACGGCCTCCAATATTCAGAGCGCCGACTGACACCAGGAGCTCCTCGACCAAGAACGCCCAGCCAGTAACGCCATGGGACATGTCAAAGGCCTGAATTGTCCGATAATGCCGATGGGCCGCCCATGTGTTGTCGGAGGGAGTCGGAAGAATATGATACCGCTCGCGCAGTCTGACGGATTGCGCAGTGGGAGTTCCGCGTTCGTCCCAAAGGCGCAGCTCGGTGTCTGCATTGAGAATGCGGTTCCTATTCCTGGCCGCATTCTCCAACATGGTGTACCCGAAATATGCATCCGGGTACCATGTGACGCGAACATAGGGTCGAGCCGGGGAAGGCGCGTTTCGGGCCCATGCAGGTAGCGGCAGTGGATGGGGATCTCGGGCGAGGACTCCGCCCGTGGGAATCTGCGCGATAAAGGAGTTGCTTTCGTCGAGAAGTATCTCCATTGAGGGGCTGCGACAGAAATGACTTCCTTCGACTGCGTTTACGTTTGAATCGAGTGCGGCTATGCCTGCGCGCGCAATTGCCCCAAGGGCGAGAACGCGCTCGCAGGTGAAGCGTGCGACCCATTCGGGTTGCGCATCGGGGATCACTATGAGACTACCAGTCGGCAGGGCAACTGATGTCGGCACACGATTGGAATTGAGAACCTCCAAGGACGAGTTCCACGCGTACACCCGCGCTCCGCGGGGCGTGCCGCGAGAAATGCCGTCGCGATCATCCAGGCAAACGGTGTATTCCCGGGCCTGATAGGCGGTGACGTTGCGAAAGCGATCTTGATCGCATCTAGGGTCGTTGGGATGAACTGTGAAATGCGCGCCGAACGGGATGACTCCATTCACGTTGTTTGCTTCCGCGTCGAAGACCGGCATTCCACATCCTTTGCTGTCGGAATGCACGCGCCAGTGAGTTCTCTTGAAGACGTGGGAATGGGGGCTGGTGTCATCCTGTGTGGCTTCGTTTGTGAGGCACCGGAGATGCATGTAGAGTGAATAGAAGACAAGGGCTTGTCGAGCAGGCGTCTGAAGGTTGTGTCTTATGAGTACAAAGCCACTCGAAAATGGCTCGTTGTCGTACTGTGGGTACTCGTCATTAATGCGATATGCGACGATTTCGCCGTCTGCGATTGCTCGGACCGCCTTGTCCTCTGCGAACTTGAGGTGAACGCCCCCGTGCCAAAGATGATTCCTCCCGATTGGGAAGAAGCCCTCATCCGTGTTCTCGGTCATCTCGTACAGCTGTTCCTCGGTATAGCCGTCTATTGGAAAGAGGATATTCACGGGTGACTCCAGCGTGCCATATGAGCCCCTTAGGACGAGAAATGGAGCTCGAGGGGCGACTCGACGCTCCGGACGCGAAGAACGTGTTGTTGTCCGGTTGCGAGGCCTCGAGCAAGCCATTGGCGCGGAAGGAAGATGATCCCGGGTCGGTCGCCGTCGTGAAGGACGTATTCGCCTTTGGAGTTCCTGTGCCGGCATCCGACAAGCGCGCGAAGTAGCTTCTGTATGTTCGAGGGAATCGTGGTGTTCCAGTTATACGTCGCCAGCGCTTGCATTGAGAGGCCGGCGTCGCTCGCGATGCCCTCGAGCGTTTCGCCGGTACGCACCCTGTGCTCTTCTATGTGAAGGAGGTGTCTCGCGCCGCGAACTGCCTCCCTTTCTTCGGCGGTGGGCTCTCGCGCGTGCTCGGGCTTGCCCCAGCCACAGGCCACGACGGAGGAAGCAAGCTGCGCGCCCGTCATTTCCGCAGACACGTCGTAGGCGCCTGGCAGGATTCCGTTGAGGCGGATACGCCCCTGTGCGTTGGTCAAGGCATTGTAGACAGAGCCGTCGGGCCCGGCCACATGCAAGAGGACATGCCCAAGCCCGGAGCCATCGTGCTCGAAAACAACGGTGAGCTCGAAGTACCTGGTCGGTGGGGCATAGTTGGGTCCTGGCTCTGCCTGAGGCTCATGTACCGGCGGAGGCAAATATGGTCTCTGCTCCGCGCGGAACACAAGGAGTTGGCCGCGCGTCAGAGCCTCCGTGATGATTGTCGCAACGATGTAGTCGTCGGAGGTGGAGAGATCGCGGTTGCCAGCAACGAGGTCGAGGCCGCTTGCGGCGAGCGCCCAGAGGTTCCGGCACTGCTCAGGGTTGGACATCAGCTTTTGGACGAAGCGCTGCGCGTCGTGTGGATTTGCCCAGAAATCGAGTTGCTCGACCTTGTCCCCCGATAATGAGAAATAGCCGGTGGACTCCAGCCAGCGAGCGGTGCCCGAGGGGATAAGGTAAACCTTCAGGCCGAAGCCCACAAAGAAGGTGCACCAAGACCCAGGACTCACGAGCCGAACCTCCTCCTCACTGATTCCGCGAGCCGCAACGCAGCTAACTATCTTCTCTTCGAACGTGGTGTCGGGTCAATAGAGAATCGACGAATGCCTTGCCGGCGACGCAGCGCGAGTTGCGGGGGCGAGCACGGACTGCTCTGTAGGGGTTGGCGGATGGGTGGCATCTTCAGCAGGAGTTGGACGTTGAGGGTTTAGACCGCCGGGATGACATTGTGCCTGCCTGCCGTGCGGTGAGGTACGCGCGGATGCTTGAGAACCCCCTGGCCGACGACGAGGCGACATCCGGTTGTCGGTTGGCGACGGATTAGATCGCGCGGAATGGCCGCGGCCGGTGACAGGGAGCAGACGCTGCCGCTGATGGAGGCTCGGCGGTTCGGCGTCGTCTACGCCAAGGAGCAGAAAACTAAAGATAGGTCGGCGGCCTTGCCCTGCTGCGGCGTGCGAGGGCGCTGTCGAGCGCGACGGAGGTCATTCTCATCACGGCGTACGGGGCGGTGTCGGATGCTGTTGCGGCGCTGAAGGAGGGCGCGCACGTCAACGGGACGAAGCCGCTCGACGTCGAAGAGCTCCTGGTCAAGCTGGAGCAGCGGCGGAAGCTGGAGCGCGAGGAGGCGTCTGCGCAGCTCTCGGCCGGTCTCGGGGAGGATGAGGGAGCTCGAGCACGCGGAGGTGCTGTCGCGGTGGCGAACGGTCGATTTGGAGCATTTGCCGCGGGATATCGTCGGAGCCCGCGCGCCGGCGGCGGTGGAAACGGGTGGAGAACTGGGGCCTTGAGGCCACTCGCGCTGGCGGTGAAGGAGTTCGAGTGAGAGTATTGGGTGTGGTTGCTGGCGGCTTGCAAGGCGGGGAAGGCGCGGCCGGCGGGGATGCTGGGAGCCAAAGAGGTTGACACCGCATCAAATCTAACATCGGCAAGTCGCAATTCTTGCGGCCTGGTAGCGGCTTGGCTTCGACCTGATGCGGGTTCCGGCGTAGCTGAAGGCGAGCGTCAGGGCAGGCAAGGCGAGTGAGGATGGGGCTGCGGGCCTGGCCTGAAGCTGCCTTTGAAGTCTCGAGTGAAAGGGAGGAGCCCATGAGGCGGGAGCTGTGGAGCGTCGCGATCCTCTTCGCGGCGTGCAACGACAAGATTCCAGGCCTGTGCAACGTGGATGGCGACTGCTCGACGGGAACGGTGTGCTACCAAGGGGTCTGCTTCGCTCCCGAGGACGCCGGCGTGAGCGACGGCGCAGTTCTGGCGGATGACGGCGGTGGCACGGATGCCGGCCAGCAGGACGCGGTGGGCGACGGTGGCGGCGCGCCGGTGGCCCAGGACGCCGGTCCGGAAGATGTCGGGGCGTCCGGTGCGGCGACGTCGCCTATCGATGCGGGAGCAACGACCTGTGCCACCGACTCGGCCACCTACGGAGCGGGGGACCTGAATCCGAAGAATCCTTGCCAGACCTGTAACCCTGCCGCCTCTCCGACCTCGTGGTCGAGCCGCGACAACGGACAGGTGTGTGGCACCGGACTCGTCTGCGTCTCTTCCGTGTGCCAGAACGGGTGCTGGATTGGTTCAGCTTTCTATTCGGCCAACGCGACGAAGCCGGACAACTCTTGCCTCAGCTGCCAGCCAAGCCTCTCCTCGAGCGCATGGTCCCCTGTTCCTGACGGTCCAAGTTGCACCGGGGGAGTGTGCCGTCTGGGCGCTTGTGAGAGCGGGTGCTGGATCGGTGGCGCGTACTACGCGAGCGACGCAAAGAATCCGTCGAATGCGTGCCAGAGCTGCCAGCCGGGAGTTTCGACGATCGCATGGAACGCAATCGCTGATGGGAAGACTTGTGGATCCAGCTTGATTTGCAATGCCGGCTCCTGTGGAAGCGGATGCAGCATCGATGGCACGCATCGGAACAGCGGCGACCCCAACCCGGCGAACAGCTGCCAGAGTTGCCAGCCAGCGTCTTCTGTGTCGGCCTGGACCAACCTCGGCGATGGTGTTGGTTGCGGCTCAGGCGAGATTTGCCGTTCCGCGCAGTGTCAGCCTGCCTGCTGGATCGACAATACGTTCTATGCTTCCGATGCCATCTCCGCTAGTAACCCGTGCCAAAGCTGTCAGCCGGCAAAGTCCACCCAGGGGTGGTCTGGGCTGGCGGACGGAAAGGGCTGCGACACAGGGAAGGTTTGCAGTAATGTGTCGTGCCAGTCGGGCTGCTGGATCGGCTCTAAGTTTTACGCACAGGGCGCGGCGAATCCGTCGAACGCCTGCCAGACGTGTCAGCCGACGGTGACTGCGACGAGCTGGACCTCTCTCTCGGACGGGTCGAGCTGCGGGAGCGGCCTGGTGTGCAGCGGCGTGACTTGCAAGGCGGGGTGCGTCATTGGCGGCACCTACTATGCCAGCAGCGCGCAGAATCCGTCGGATCCTTGCAAGAGCTGCATGCCGGCGACGTCGACGACTTCCTGGTCCAATACGGCAAGCGGGGCTTCTTGCGGTACGGCGTCCACGTCGGTTTGTGTCCAGGGTGCGTGCTTGAATGGGTGCTGGATTGATGGGAACTACTACCCGAACGGAACAAGCGTGGCCACGAGCGTCTGTCAGGTCTGCCGCGCGTCGCTATCGACGAAAAATTGGTCCAATAATACAAACGGCCTCTCGTGTGGCGTCGCGGTCGCCAACGGTGCCTGGTCTTGCTCCAATGGTTCCTGTAGCCTCGTCTGTGTCTCCGGCTACGAGGCGTGCGGAAGTGAATGCGATACACCGGCTAACTACTGCACAGACTGGAACTGCGGCTCCTGCGGGAATAGGTGTCCGGCTTTGACCCAGTGGTGCGGTCCCGGTTGTGTGTGCCAAGACCAGTAGGCGTTTTCGCGGCGAGGTGTACATATTTCCGCTACATATTTCCGTTGTACGGACCTCATCTTCAGCTCGTGAAGTGGAGTGCGTGGAGGAGTGAATGGGCGTTGTGTCCGGATTGCAATAAATGAAGCTTCTACTCAATTCGAAAGTTCGAAATGGGTTTGGATCTTGTTCCCGACGTAATTCCATAGCTTGCGGCATCTTTCCTGTGCGGGAGTGGGTCCTTCGGGGATCATACGTGTCCGAGCGCCGTATTAATCACCTGGAGGACCCATGGTCATTGAACCGGGCTGCCGCTCAGTTCGACGAAGCCGACGAAGCGCACCGCGCTCTCCGGCGAGGCGAGCGCGATCCGCTACTTGTCCAGTCGCGCCATCCGCTCATGCAGCGACCGCTACCCGATGCCGAGCACCCGCGAAACGGGGCACAGCCGGGGCTGCGAGCCAGGGCGGCCTTACTTCAGAGGGGCTCGGGCCTCGGCTCGCGCTTCGTCCGACTCCGACCCCAGTGCTCGATTCCCCGCGGCCGATTCCCAAGTTTCTCCCAGAGGAAACTGCTGCGGAAAGGGTGCCGGGGCCGGCGCGCCAGGATCCACGCAAGGACACCCTTCACCGACTCGAGAGGGAGCCGGGTGAACCAGCGATTTGATCTGGGCCTAGAGGCTGGCCATGCAGAAAAGGGGTGACGGGCCCAATGTCCCGTCACCCCTGTGCCATCATTTCCGACTACGCGGCGGGGCGGCGCCCGTCGCGCGGGCCTCGCCTAGAGCCCCTTGCTCCATGTGTTGAACAGGTTCTGGTGATCCGCACCCGCGGTCGGGTGGCAGATCTCGCAACTTTCGACCTGTGCGCCGGTGACGGCCGAGGAGGAGGTCGTCGTCTGGCCAATGGTGTACATGAGGTAGGAAGTTACGTTGCTCAGGGTCGTGGCATCAGTCGACGTGACGGAGGTGCCATTCACGGTGGTGTGCGCGTAGAACGCCGAAAGCTTCGAGGCGTCGTCCGCGTTGATCATTTGGGCGCGGTGGCAAGCGCCGCATGCACGCTCGGCGGGGCCAGTGATCTGGGCGGGAATGGTGTTCGGGATGTTACGGGTGCCTTTCGCGAAGGCAGAGGAGGCCGAGATGACTCCCGGCAGCGACTTGGCCTGGTCGGGGACGTTGTAGGTGACCGGAACGGTCGCGCTCGATGTGGTGTGGCATGCCTCGCAGTTCAATGTTCCCGCAAAGTTCGGGAAGTTGCCATTGATGAAGTCGGCGTAGCGCAACTCTGTTGTCGCGTCAGTCATGTCGAGGCCAGTTTTGCCGCCAATGCTCTGGTGCTGCATTGAGTGCGCTGCGTGAATGAACGAGTCAATAGAGCGCGACTGCATTTCGAACGAGTTCGCGCCGACTCCAACCCAGTGGCATACACGGCAAGCGACCGGACCGGCGCTGCCATTGAGCGGGGCGTGGAAGGTTGTGCCGAGCGCGTCGTGGCACTTGTTGCACTTCGCCCAGTCGACGATCGCGGAGCCGGGCGGGCTTGTGTTGACCGCCCCGGACGGGATTTCGACGGCGAAAGTGGCGCCTGTGACTGCGATGGGTGGGTCGTAGACGCCGGTGTTCTGGGTGCCCGGTGTCGTGTACTCCTTCGTGCTGATGTCTTTCGTCTGGTCGAGACCGATGGCAGGAAGGAGGTTGACCTGAACGCGTTTTACGATGCCCGCACTTATGAGATTCGCCCAGGTGCCGAGGTGGGCCGTGGCGGTCCAAGAAGTGACGTCGGGAGTGGTTGTCCCAGGGTCGAGCGCCAGGCGACTGGCGTTGTTGGACGATAGGCCAGTCGTGCGGCTCAACGCGCCGTCAGTGTACTCGAGGAGGCTGGTGCCGTCGGAGGCTGAACCGTGCCCGCTGACCACGAAGTCTTTGGTGTCGTAGCCGTAGAGCGAGATGCCGACGGTCGGCTTCACCTTGGCGTTGGTCACGGTTCCCGTGATGCTGAACGGGATCGTGAGTACGTTGCCGTCGCCGTCCCAAGTCGTGCTGCCGACGGTCACCTTGATGCTGTCCGACCAGCGCGTGCCTTTGGCGTCCGAGTAGATGGCCGTGTTGTAGCCGGCGTGCATTTTGCTGAACACCGGTGCGCCGAGGCCGTCGCCGCCGGTGTAGTGGCATTTGGTACACAGTGCGGGGTTCGCGGTGACACCGGTTTTGGTTGCGACAGTGGCATCGTCCGTCGCCTTGTAGAGATCGGCAGTCCCGCCGGACAAGAAAATGCTGTGCTGACTGGTGACGCCCCTGTTTGCCCAGATAGCGGCGAGGGATGGCGCGCGGCCGCTGTCAACGCCGCCGGTGTAGCCGCCACTGGTCGAATCAATGGTCGTTAGGCCCGGGTTAGTGTCCTTGTTCAACTCAGGGCCAGAGACCGGGTGGCAGCTCTTGCAGACGGTGGGCACGAAGTTGTCGTTGCTGAGGATTTGGTCGACGTTGCCGGCATGGCAAGCCACGCAGTTCGACATGGACTGCGGATAGTTGAACTCCATCGAGTGCGAGTTGTGGACGTCGTTCATGAGGTTCATCGAATAGGCGTACTTGGTGACAACGGCTGCCGGCAGCTTTCCGTTGTTGCTCGCCAGGTCGGAAGCGTAATGCGCCGGATCGTCTGCCTTCACAAACCAATCCCCGTCCGAGCCAAGCTTCTGATCGGTGTGGCAGGCCTTGCACGAAACGAAGTTGTTGAGGCCGGAGACGACAGCCTCGCGATAGCCGTGCTTGGCGAAGGGCGTGCCGTGGCAGTTCTGGCACCCAGTGACGTTGGCGGCCGAGGTGTACGGAACGGCGCCGTAGACCTTGGACGCGCTGGCGACGTTGCCCGCGAGATAGTAGTTGTTGGTGCCCGGCGGCGCCGGAATCACGGATTTAGTGGTGACGTAGCCGTACACGAACGCGCTCGTTGAGGTCTCCACCGTGACGGGCGGGGTCGCTGCGGTGGCGGTGTATTGCGCGCCGTTGCCGTCGGCAGTGAAGCCCTTGAAGTGAATTCCGCTGAAGCCGAAAGTCTTCGTGGTGGTGAAGCTATCCGATGAAGCGTCATAATAGCCCGCGGTGAAGGACGTCTTCCCGGCGGTATTCGCAAGGGTGTCGTCGCACACGGAGTTCGGGCAGAACAAAGCCGCCGGCTTAAGGGTGAAGGTCAGGGTAGCGGTGTTGGTTCCGTTCACCGGTGCTGTCACGACGCCGTCGATCGAGAGCGAGAGCTTGCCCGCGACGCCGCTCACCCCGTTGGCCCCATTCGTGCCGTTCGTGCCGTTCGTGCCGTTGGTTCCGTTCGTGCCGTTGCTCCCGTTGCTCCCGTTGCTTCCATTCGTGCCGTCGTTGACGGCGGCGCTCGTGCCGTCGCTGCAGGTGACGGTCGCGACGCCGGCGTCGTTCGTGGCGACGGTACACGACGAGCCGTTGGTGCCCGCTGACCCCTTACATGCCGATACAGCGAGTAAAGCCGCAAAGAGGACGGATGGCACTCTGATGCGTGATTTCAAATGCATTTCTTGCCTCCAGCTTCGAGTTGCTTCACGTGTTGGGAATGCCGAGGCGCCCTTCGTTCGTTCCATCGACGACACCGACCGATGCGTGCGAAGAGCCTGCAGACCGCCGAGTCGGCCTGCACCTCCACGGCGCGCAGAGCCTACGCCGAAAAATCAACAGAAGGGAGTGGGAAACGACTCTTCCCCTCACCAGGGTCGGCGGGCACCGCGCGACGCCCTTTGACTGGGGCCGGCGCGCCCGGATTGGGATGTCATGAAATTGACGCGAAATTGCGTCCAGGTATGATTGCCGGGCGCGCTGCAAGTGACAATAGTGTCCGGCTGGCCCGGGCTCGCGGGTCCCGAACCTGCGCGTTTGTTAGAGCGCAGAAGGCGCACTCGTCCGATTTTCCTAGGGGTTGGCGGGGAACGCACCCCTCCATCGAGCAGCTTCTCGGAGTGGCAGGCCCGGCTCCAAAGGATCGCGGAGGGAGCAATCGCCGAAGGCTTGGCCGGGCCTCAGGCGGGCCTCGAGCCGCCCCTCGGGTCACGCCACCCGCAAGGCGAGTCGGGAGGCGCTCGGCCCCGAGCCCTCATCGTCCTGAGGCGCCTCCCCAGGTCCGCCGCGCAAGGATCCCCGCGCCTTCGTCGCCTACAGCGCGTCCGGACCCGACTCGCCGGTGCGGATGCGGACCGTCCCGCCGAGCTCGAGCACGAAGATCTTCCCGTCGCCGATCTTCCCGGTCCGGGCCGCCCGCGTAATGGTCTCCAACACTTGCGGAAGCTGCGCGTCGTCGATAGCGAGCTCAATCTTCGCCTTGGGCACGAAATCGACCTGATACTCCGCGCCCCGATAAATCTCCGTGTGTCCCCGCTGCCTGCCGTAGCCTTTGGTCTCGGTCACGGTCATGCCCGCAATGCCGAGGGCGTTGAGCGCTTGCCGAACTTCGTCGAGGCGGTTCGGCTTGACGATGGCGATGACGAATTTCATAGGGGTTCCTTTCGCAGCGGGCGGAGCGGCCCTCGACGCCTCGGGCTTTCGCAAGGCTCCACGTCGCACCGGGTTTCTCGCCACCCTACGCGACCGGGAATGGGCGAGGAGCGCCCGCGACCTCCCGACAGCGCGGCGGCCGCTCCGAGGGAACGAATCGTCTCGCCGAAAGGTCGAAGACTCCCCGCCCGGAGGTCGGCCAAGCGCATCGGCTCGAGGGAAATTCGCTTCTAAGAGGAGGCGGCGAGCCATCGCGCGGGGGCGAGCAGCGCGGCAAGCGGATGCGGCGCGCCCTGGACCCGCTTCGCCGCGAGCTCACCCGCGCCCACGCCCGCGGTCATCCCGTGGCCGCCCAGGCCCGAGAGCCAGTGGAGCCCCGCCACTCGAGGGTCAGGCCCTGCCACCAGGCCGCGGTCGGGGGCGAACGTCCTCAGGCACGCCCATCCCCGCCGCACCGAAGCGTCGCTGAGCGCCGGCGCCACGCGCGCGAGCTTCTCCGCCAAGAGCTCCAGCGCCCGCGGCGACTCGGGAGGCAGGCACGGCGCGAAGGCGTCCTCGTCGCAAGGGCTGGCGAGGGCGCCGCCCGACTCGGGCCGGTAGTAGACCTCGTCCTCATCAACGCACCAGGCGATGGGCGAGTCCGGAGGCAGCGGCACGCGCGGCGAAATCTGCGCCAGGTGCCGCCGCATGGGCGCAAGAGGAAGCGCCGCCCCCGCCCCTTCGCCCAGCCCCGCGGACCAAGCCCCGGCCGCGATGACCACCGCGCCCGCCCCGAGGACCTCGCCGCTCGCGAGCCGCACTCCGGCGACCCGGCCGCCGCGCACTTCCACGGCCTCGGCCGGCGCGCTCAACAGGAGGCGGGCGCCGCTGCGCCGCGCGGCCTCTGCCAGCCCGGAGGTGATCGCGTGGATGTCCATCACCCCGTCTCCCGGAATGTGGATGCCCACCGCCGCCGTGCCCCCGGCGAGCGGCGGGGAGCGCCGAACGAGCTCCGGCCGCTCCAGCACCGCGTGCTGCACGCCGTTCGCTCGCGCCACTGCCAGCAGCGGCTCGAGCGAGCGCGCCGACCGCGCCACGAGGAGCTGGCCGGTCTCGCGGAGCCAGGCGCCGCGCGGCAGCAGCTCGTCGATGAGCTCCCGGCTGCGCAGCGCGAGGGCGGGCACCCCGGCCGACAGGTCGAGCACCCGGAAGATGGCGGCGTTCCGCCCGGAGCTATGGGAGGCGAAGAGCGCCTCGCGCTCGACGAGCGCGACCGCGCCGGCGCGCGAGCGCGAAAGGCTCCAGGCGACGGACAGCCCGGCAATCCCCCCACCGATGACGACGACGTCGGCGGTTTTCACGGGCGGGGAATCTAGCAGGTTCGAGACCTGAAGTCGCAGAGACCTCATCCCCCGACCCCTGCCCCGCTCGCGGGGCAGGGGAGTGCCGACCGCAAGGCTTTGCTCCGGCTGCGGCGCGTCGGACTGCTCGGGTACTGTGGATTTGGGGGGAAAGTCATGAAACAGGGCATCGAGATCGGCGGTTTCCGCTACCGGCAGGCGGTCGAGCGCGCGCGAGATTTCCGCCGGTCGCCAACCCGAACAGAAGCAGCGATGTGGGAGGCGCTTCGCTCAAGAAGACTCTCAGGGCTCAAGTTCAGGCGACAGCACCCTGTCGGGCCATTCTGCCTAGACTTCTACTGTCCGGAGCATCGGCTGGCCGTAGAGATCGACGGGCCGGTCCACGAACACCAATCGGAGCAGGACGACCTCAGGCAAAGACAGATCGAGGAACAAAACATCCGGTTCGTGCGACTAACCAACGCCGAAGTAGAAAAGGACCTAAAAGAAGCACTCGCAAAGATCCTCCGAGTCGTCGCCCAAGTCCCGCGCCGAGTCACCCCTTCCCCGCGAGCGGGGAAGGGGACGGGGGATGAGGCACCAAAAACCCCGCATACCCAACGACGCTCGAGAAGTCCTGGCTCGCCTCACCCGAGTGGCCGTAGCGCACCAGCCGCGCGCGTCGGGCGCCGAGTGCGCGCGCCGCCGCCAGCACCGCCGCGGTGGGAATGAAGCCGCACATCGAGAGACTCCGCTCCTGCACGACGCGGTAGAGCCCCTCGGGGTCCACCTGCTCGATGCGCTCGATGGCCAGCGCGTCGAGCTCCCGCGCTTCGTCCGCCGGCAGGTAGTGGGACATGTCCGTGGACGCCACGAGCAGCACCTCGCCGCCCCTCTGGCGGACGACCTCTGCGAGGGCCTCGCCGAGCGCGACGCACTCGAGCGAGCTCAGCCGGGCGAGGCAGATGGGAACCACGGCCACCGACGGGTTGCGAGCCCGCAGGAAAGGAAGCTGTACCTCGACGGCGTGCTCCGCCGCGTGTGCCGCCGCGTCCTCGGTGAGCCCCGCGCGCTCGGCGAGCTCCGCGGCGAGCTCCTCGTCCACCGGCACGTCCCCGCCCGGAAGTGCCCAAAGGCCCCTGGGCCAGAGCGAGCGCCGCGCCCCGAGACCGGTGTGGTTGGGGCAGAGCACCACGGCGCTCGCGGGGACCTCCACCTGGGCGTAGGTCGCTCCCGCCACGGGGCCGCTGTACGCGTAGCCCGCGTGCGGCGCTACTACCGCGAGCGCTCGCCTCGGCCGCACCTCGCCCAGGTGCCGGGCCACTTCGCGCGCGAGCGCAGCCGGGCTCAGAGGATAGAACTGGCCCGCCACCGCGGGCTGGCGCATCGCGAACATCGCTCAGGCCTTTCAGTCGACGAGCTTCGCTTTCCCTCCTACCAATGGTACTGCCGGCTCACAGCAGCCCGTAGCGGGAGCCCTCGGAGCTCTCGCTCGAGCGGGCGTCGAAGACGCCGGGGATGGCCGCCGAGCACCGGGGGCAGTGGCCTCCTGTCGCCGCCAGCCGGTTTCGGAGCACTGCGTGCCAGCGGCGCTCGACGAGCGGCTCGCCGCAGGCGGGGCAGTCGGTGCGCTCGCCCTCGTCGTCTTGCACGTTGCCCACGTAGACGAAGCGCAGGCCCTCGGCCCGGGCGATCTGCCGGGCGCGCAAGAGCGACGCGGCGGAGGTCGGCTGGACGTCGCGCAGCCGGTAGTCGGGGTGGAAGGCGGTGAAGTGCAGGGGAACGTCGCGGCCCACGTGCGCGGCGATCCACCGGCACTCGGCCGAAAGCTCCGCGTCGCCGTCGTTGTGGCCGGGGATGAGGAGCGTCGTCAGCTCGACCCAGACGCCGCGGCGCACCGCGTGCTCGATGGTCGAGAGGACCGGCTCCAGGTGGGCGAGCGCGAGCTTCTGGTAGAAGCGGTCGGTGAAGGCTTTGAGGTCGATGTTCGCGGCTTGGACATTCGCGTAGAGGTCGTCGCGCGCCGCGCCCTGCGTGTAGCCCGCGGTCACGGCGACGGCGGCGATGCCTCGCTCGCGGCAGGCGCGCGCGGCGTCCACCGCGTACTCCACGAAGACCGTCGGGTCGTTGTAGGTGAACGCGACCGAGAAGCAGCCCTCGGTCTCCGCGAGCGAGGGCACTTCGTCCGGCGCGAGCGACATCGAGCGGCCGTGGAGCGAGCGGGCCTTGGAGAGGTCCCAGTTCTGGCAGAACTGGCAGCCCAGGTTGCACCCCGCGGTGCCCAGACTGAGGATGCGCGTGCCCGGCAAGAAGTGGAACAAGGGCTTCTTTTCGATGGGGTCGACCGCCACCGCGTTCGGCCGGCCATAGGCGAGGCTGACGAGCGCGCCGCGCTCGTTCATGCGCACGAAGCAGAAGCCGTGCTGGCCCTCGCGCAGCGAGCAGCCCCGCGGGCACGCGTCGCAGATCACGCGGTCGCCGCGCGTGTGAAAGTACCTGGCGACGTGCGCCGCCTCGGACATGGGCCGTTCTCCTTGGGGAGACATTTTCCTCCTAAGTCAACAGCCGGCCGATCATCGGCCATTCGCCGCGCGACAGGCACTTCTCTCGGCTACCCTTGAGGCCGCATGCGCTTGCCCAGACCCGGCCGCCTCATCCGCGCCGTCGGCTTCGACGACGCGCCCTTCGCGCGCCGCGCGGGCGCCGCGGTGTTCGTCGCCGGGGCCGTCTGCGCCGGCACGCGCTTCGAGGGCCTCGTCTGGGGAAGAGTCCGCCGCGACGGCTGGAACGCCACCGACGAGCTCTGCCGCTTGCTCCTGAACAAGAAGTTCCTCCCGCAGCTCCACATGGTGCTCCTGGACGGCATCGCCTTCGGCGGCCTCAACGTGGTCGACCTGGCGGCGCTCTCGGCGCGGCTCGACCGACCGTGCATCGCGGTGATGCGCCGCCCGCCCGACTTGGGCGCGATGGAGCGCGCGGTCCGCCACCTCCCGGGCGCGGAGCGCAGGCTCGCGGTCATCCGCCGAGCGGGCGAGGTTTGTGCCAGGGCGCCGTTTGTGTTCCAGGCGCGGGGCATCGAGCCGGGCGAGGCCGCGGAGGCTCTCGCTCGGCTGACCGACCGAGGGAACGTCCCGGAGGCGCTGCGGCTAGCGCACCTCATCGGCGCGGCGGTGCGCACCGGGGAGAGCGGGCGGAGGGCGTAGGCCGAATACCGAGAGGTCGCGGGATATCTTGGCGCCGTGCCGAATTTGTCGCGCAAACCCTCATTCATTGATTCGAGGCAGGTCGGAACGAATCGCGGAACCCACGAGCCTCGGCAATGATGGCCGACCCGCCGCACAGAATCGTCGACCTGGACAGCGCGAAGGGCGCCGGAGTACGGTCCGCCGCCTGGGGCCCGTGAGCTGGCGCACCGAGGGGGCCTCGCGAGGGCGAGCAGCGAGGCTGCTCCGAAACTTCCGGGGATTCCATGGCCGACAACAAGAGCGCAGAGGAAATAGCCCAAGCAGCGGCCGACGCCGCGCTGAAAGATCCGCCAACGCCTGACCAGGTGTGGATCTATCCTTTCGATCTTCCTCCTCCGCCGCCGGCGCAGGGCGGCTCGCGCTTCGCCATCCGCAGACATCCGATGACCCACGAGCCTCAATTCCACAACGGCGTGGACTGGGCCATGATCGAAGGAACGCCGCTTCTGGCCGTCGCCAAAGGCAAGGTCGAGAGTGTGCTTCAGCCCAGTCAGAGCCACGGAGGCGGCCTGAGCGTCGTCCTCCAATTTTCCGACGGGTACAGGGCGACTTACTGCCACATGAGCGCCGTACACGTCACGGCGGGCCAAGCAGTTCAGCCGCGAGAAGTGCTCGGGCTCTCTGGGGGGCGGGCGAACGATCCGAACGCGGGACTATCCACCGCCCCTCACCTGCACTTCGGCGTCAGCTATAAGGGCCCATGGACGGATCCGGAGCAGGTTTACAAGCTATGTCTCGGGTCCCTGAAGTATGTCTGCCCGCTGGATGTGGCGGGGATGCCGCCCAACCTTTGGAAGCACTACGCCAACAACGAGGGCGCGGAGAACGGCGTCGGCGGCTACTTCGCCATCGGGCTGCGGCGCAACTTCCACGGCGGCGTCCACCTCTTTCCCGCGGAGACCCCCGCCGACGGCACTCCCGTTCGCGCGCTGGCCGCCGGCTACATCGTCGCTGCCCGCCTCCCCGGCACCGGCAGCAAGGGGCTCGACCCGGCCGCGTTGAAGAACATCGGCAGCTGGCCCGGCTTCGTCATCGTGCGCCACCAGCTCCGCGAGGTGAAGCCGGACCCGAACGCCGCGTGCCGCTCGGGGTACTTCTACAGCCTCTATATGCACCTCAAACCGCCCAAGCTCTCCGCTTCGCCGCCGGCGAGCGGAGGAGCGCCGGCGGCGCTCACCGCCATCGACACGAGCGACCCGTACTTCAAAAACGTGCCGTGGTTTCGGAGCCTGGCCGAGCGCCGATTCGGCGCTTTCGTCAATGTCCTCCAGGAGCTGCCTGCGGACAAGAAGGCCATCCCTCCAGCGCCGGGGAGAATGGCGTGGGCGGCCGAGGAGGTCGTCAAGGACCAGAACGGCAAGCCCACGAAATCGAAGTACAAGGTCCTGGGCGATTTGAAAGAGATCGAAGTCGAGGTCGCCGCGCCCAGCGGCGCTGCCGCCCATGGAGCGCCTCCGGCTTCGGCGCCCGGAACCCTGCGCTGGCTCCACAAACCGTCTCCCGTCAATATTCAAAAAGTGACCGGTGCGCTGGCCTCCGGATTGGTCGTCACCTTCGGCGAGCCCGTCTTGCCGGTCAGCGCCGGCGAGACGCTCGGCTTCATCGCGCCCTGCCCCCAGGCGATGGGCGGAACGCCGACGCGGCTGAGCTGCGACCTCAAGAATGCGGCCGGAGTCGCGGTACCCACTATCGTGACCATGGAGTCCGGGTTTCTGCACTGGCAGGTCTTCGCCTCGGCGAGCGACCCGCGCCCCAACGGCATCGAGCTGCTGCTCGAGCTCGCCCAGAACATCGCTCAGGGCGTCTCGAGCGACCCCAGCCTGCCGACGCCAACGGCGCCGACCTTGGTGAAGATCGCCGACGATGGCGACGACAACTTCATCGAGCTTGAAGAGATGACCGGTAAGCTCACGCCCGCGCTGCCGGAGAAGGACCGCCAGGGCTTCGAAGCGGCGTTTAAAGACCTCCCGAATACGCCGGGGAATGCCGACCGGTACGCTCGCTCCATCGTCGAGATGCTCGACTCGAGCACCTCGTTTTCCCCTCGGCCGGACAGGGTCGACTGGGAGACCGGGTGCAAGTTCAAGGTTCCCGTCCTGCTCCAGCTCGAAGAGCAATTGCTGATGCCGCCGGATCAAAATTCGCTCGCGAACGGGAAATACGCGCTTCAGTTCGAGTTCGAGCGAGCCGTGGGAGAGGCGGGCGGGGCTGGAGCCCGAGCCCCGCTCGTGTGCGACGGCCGGTGCGACCGCGCGGCGTGCACGGGAGAGGCGGGGAGTGGCGCGGGCAAGCCCTGTAAGCCCAAGCCTTTTGAAATCGACGCGAGCCTCTACAACTCGCGCCGAGACGCCCGAAAACGCCTCGTCACCTTCACTCTCATGGTACCGGCCAAGGCCGACCGAATGCGGGTGAACCTTTCGGGTGGCATCGTCGGCATGGCAGGGGCGCCGGTGAAGGGCGCCGAGCTGATGCTGCTGTCCGATG
This sequence comes from uncultured delta proteobacterium, assembly GCA_963772225.1. Lineage (GTDB taxonomy): Bacteria > Myxococcota > Myxococcia > Myxococcales > UBA5297 > CAVYWD01. The sequence goes on from CAVYWD010000008.1 coordinate 427,670, forward strand.
CCGTCAAGGAGCGCTGGCGCAACACCAAGATCCGTCACATCAACGAATGGTCGATTCAGAGCATCACCAAGGTCCTAGAAAAGCTCAAGGCGCACTTCAACATCGCACCGGAAGCGAGGGAGGTCGCCTGGTGCGACCCCGACAAGGAGGCGGCCGTCGGCCGCGTCGTCCTCGAGGCGGCCCCGAGCGGAATCCGCGAGCGAGCCGAGCGGGCGGTGCGCGCGCATTTCGCCCCTGACAGCGGGGCGCTGCTTCCGTACGACGGGAAGATCGACGACCTGCACCCGGTCACCGCCACCTGGCTCCTCAACCTCCTGGACAAGCAGAAGAAGGCGCTGGTGGTGGATACGTGGAAAGCCGAGGCATTCGGGAAAGAGGATGCCGCGCCGCTGGCCGTTGGCTGGGTCGCCGACGTGCGCCATCCGAAGCCGCTGGTGGGCGGGTACGTCTACGCGGTCGCCGTCGACGATGACTACGGCTACGACACTTCGTTGAAGGTGAAAATCCTGGCCAAGGGGCCAATGACCCTGGAGCTCGCGTTGACCCGGTACGAGAGCGCCGGGGTCGCTGTGCTGCCGGTGGATATCTGCTTCTGGGGCGATTGGACGATCGAGACCGAGCCGGCCGCCAAGAAGGACAACCTGTTTGGCGCGACGAAGCTGAGCATTCCAGCGCTCGAGTTCGATACCTTTTCGCAGGCGGAGACGGATCTCAATGTCATCGGAAAGACTGGCGACGCGGGCCTGAGCTGGATCGTCAAGGTCAAACGTCCCGTGCGCGCAGTGTACGGCGTCGTCTCGATGCAGACTCGCAGGCCGGGTGAAGCCTGGCCGTCGCAGGCGGCGCGCGAAGCTGTCATGGTGCCGGCGACCGCTGTCGCCAGCCTGCCGGTTGTGGAGGGCGAGGGCGAGGCCGTGCCCAAAGAGGCTGATCTCTTTGTCCAGAAAGACGGATTCATCCTCGGCCTCGACCCGGCGAAGAAGAAGACCGACGCCAAGGTTTCGGAGGGGCTTGCCTTCAGCGAATACAAGAAGGCGGCGACCGATTTCAAGATCGCCTTCTCACTCCTTGAGGCGCTGCTCGCGGTGCGCAAGAAGACCGACAAGCTCACCGTGGAGAGCATCGCGCTCGACGGCCTGAGCCTGCGCGTCCGACCCCAGAATGCCAAGGCGCAAGTGAACGCCGCGTCGACGATCCTGACCCTCCTCGGAGTCGCCGTGGAGATAGCCAAGAGCATGCCGGGGCTCATGGTCTTGCCCGAGAATGACGCCTTGGGGCACGTCAAGCTTGCTTTCAACCTGAGCACTGCCGCGCACGTCGAGGCATGCTCCATCCTAAAGGACAAGTCCAAGGCTCTGGTTCCCGATGCCAGCGGTCTCTTCGTTCTCGACGTCAAGGAGTCCCTCATCGCCAGCTTCCCGGTGAGCGAGCTTCGCTCGGCCTACCAGGCCAGCAACCCATTTCGCTTGAGCCTCGCGCTCGCCAAGGCGCTCCACTGTCTGCGCCAGCAGCTCAAGTCGATTTCGCTGACCTACCTTTCGCTGGATGGCATGTCGTGCCGAGTCAGCAATTCTGTGGAGCAGGCTAAAGACCTGGCCAAGCAGAGCGGGCTGTTCTTGGTGGTGGAAATAGAGAACAAAGAGCTTTGCCTCACTGTGAATCCTGAACCCGAGCGGTTCCTCGCGCTCAAGTTTGACCCGGCGCCGATGCTCCGGAACCTGATGATGCGGGATGACCTTCCCTCAGGCGCTCAGCTCCAGTATCGGTTCCTCTTTGAGACCGTCAATGGCCTTCATTATCTTTGGAAGCGCAGCGAGGGGGGATGGCCCCTCGATATGAAGGAGCTGGCTTCGAAGCACTTCGATGAGCTGGTCAAGCGGGGTGGACGTCGGCTAACTTTCGGGCCATCGGTACCGGCTTCAAAGATGTTCTCCAAGCTCGCCTTTAAGGAATCTACTCTCACCTGGACCACCAAGAAAGGCGTACCTTGCATCGTAGTCGAGAGCGAGGTCATCGGAGAGTTGGAGTACTGGAAAAGCTTCAGGATCAAGATTACCCGGACGGGCGGCTCGGGAGGTATGGTCGACGTCAAAGGTGCAGGGGCCTTGCCGCCTCCGGCTGGACCTTCAGTGGCAATTTCATTTCCGATTCCGGTCATCGACAACGACAAAGCGTTTCAGGGCGAGCTTGTCGTCAGGATTGAAGCAGTGGCGATTGTCGCCGGGGCAACTCCGCCCCTGCCAGTTCAGGCTGCGTTCAATTGCAGGCCACGATGGGAGACATCGCAGCTAACGATTGATGGATCCTCGCCGACCGAGATCAAGGTCAGTTGCAGGGCAATCGCGATGGAGGTTCCCGAGATGACCAACGGCCATGCAACGCCTGCGAAGACCACCCGCGAGTTCGTGTTGAAACTCGTCGAGCTCCAGTCGCCTCCCGCGCCGCCGGATCCACCGCAAGTTCCGGTTCCGGGGTATCGAGCGGCTCCGACGCCCCGGAGGCCGAGGCCCCTGCCAACCGTGCTTTATGCAAATACATCGGAGCGCGGTTTCGGGTATCTGGATGGCGACGGCATCTTCGTGGCGCGAATACCTCGCGTTCCCTCGCGCGGGAGTATCCATTTGGCAGATGGGGCCGTGTATAAGCTGAGCTTGGAACGACCGAATCAATCGAAAGTGCGCGGGCTCCTTCCCGAGCCCGAGGCGCCGAGCGCCATATTTCCGATAAAGGAATAGCCGAAATGAGACTCAGCAGAGAGAATTACGTCTCGCTTGCGGAGGTGCGCAGGCGAAGGTGTGGCTTGCGAGTGGCCGAGTCGCTCGTGGCTCGGTGCCTATTGGCCGCCCTCGTTAGCCTTCCGGCAACGGTCGCAGCGGCGAACGGCTCTTCCGGGGCTGGCGGTGAGAGCTCGATTGCCGTTGTGCTGCGGGCCTGCGCCGATGCAGACTGTGCGCGCCGCGCCACTGAAGAGTATAAAATCGATCCAAGTGAGTTCCTAGCCCTTGCCGACGGGTATCCGCGCACCTTAACTTCCGCGGAAGCTCCAGATCTCGGCGCCGGTGTCTTCCTGGTGACGCTCGGGGTGTGTAGAAGCGACCCGAAGCTGTCGCTCACGGAAAAGGCCCACTACCCTGAAATAGCCAGTCGGAGGGTAAAGGTTCCCGCGGCAGCCAACGAATGTGTCGCTCGAAAGAGGGCGGCCGGCGGCCCTTTGCGTAAGGATCCTCGCTTTCGCCTCGTGTGCGGCTACGAGTGCAATGTGGATCTTCTGAATACCAGCGAGGGCCGAACGTCGGTGCTCAGCGTCAATAGCGAGACGGCGGATCGCATGTGGGTGGCAGACAACGGTCCTTTGCTCGAGCTCACCTGGAACTGCGGCACCTCCTGCAATGGAACGTACTTCGTCGACCCCGTCATCGGGTGGGCGTCGCCCGCCTTTTCGAGTGTCCTCGCTGCCGACACCGCGAAGCGGATTCTCGTGCGAATCAATGATGATGGACAGGGGCTGCTGGTGCGGCCGATTTTTGATTACCGCCTGCGACCAGCGTTCGTCATAAAATTGCACTGGGGGACGGATGCTGCCACGTCCGTCGAGAGTTGCAAATTCCTGCCGGGCAACAAGCTGCGGGTCTACTACTTCAACGGTCGGCTGGGAAAGCGAATCCGCGAGATCGTCGACCTCCCGCCCGACCCGCCTGCCAAATAGGGCGCTTCCGTCGCGGCATGCTCAAAGAAGGGTAATGCATGAGCGAACCTGATCCGTCAGTTCCCGTGTTCGACCTGGGCTTCTACGGAGCCTTGCGGCTCCTGGTCGGCCCCAAAGTGCAACTCCATCCCAACCTCACTGACGCGGTCTCCGTCAAGACCTTGAGGATGAGCCCCCTCCCGTTGAAGGGGACCTGCGTGAACTTGACCGAGCCCGTTTTGTGCAAGGTCGAATGGATCGTCTCCACGGAGTTGCTGGGAGGCGACGCTTCCGAGCTCAGGGTCAAGCACCCGCGCCAGACCGTTATCGTTCCCAACGGCGGCAACTACGAGGTGAAGGAGCGCACGGGCGATCCTGGCCACGAACGAGATTCGGACCTGGTGCTCGACGCCTTCGAGCTCGGCCTCCTGGGCACGGGGCGCCTTGGATATTCGCTCGAGCTCGAGATGATGGGAAAGCCATCGGTGACAGTGGAGCGGAAGGACTCGCGCATTTTCCTGGAGCTCGGAATCGACGTCGAAGTCGCGGTGGTCGATGCCCATCCCGAGAGCGGGACCCCTCCTGCGGGCGATGCCCCGGTCGATGCTGTCGCGCCAGCGCTTCTCGCTCCAACCCGTCTCCTGGCGAACAGCGCAGCGGAGCTGCTCCAGGTCGGCGCGGAGTTGGAGTTTAGGGTGCGCCCAGCCGAGGTGTTCGAAGGCCGCACGCTCGAGCTCTCCATTGCCGAATACGACCCCGCGACCAAGGAGGTGCTCGATGGCACCGCTACCGTCCACCGGTGGACGGGGTCGAGGGGCCGCAGCGAGGAAATCCGGTGGCGAGTCGGCATGGTCCGACAGAGCGAGGATCATCCGTTTGTGCTCGCCTCCTGCTACGGCGCCAAGGCCGGCGATACGCGCCACTTCGGCTGGTCGGTCTCGGTCTTTCGGCCCGGGCCGCCGCCAGCCGCTCCAGCAGCGGGCGCGCCGGCGGCGCCGGCGCAGGTCTCGCCGGCGGTCGCGCCCGATCACATTCACAGCTTTCCGCATCCTTTCTGCAAGGCGACACACCCAGGCCTCACCAGCCTCGAGATCGGCCTGGTCCAGAAGCCGGCGCTCAATTTGGACCCGGACAGCGCTGCGCACTCTCAGGCCGTCGAAGAGCTCGTGCTGGAAGGAAAGTTCGACGGCTTCGAGCCGCATCTCTGGTTCGACGTGGCCATCGAGCTGATGGCCAAGACCCGGGCCACCGTCCGTGGCCAGGAGGTCGAGAGGCTCTGCTCGCTTTCGAAGATCCTCGGCGAGATCGGGCGCAACGACGCCGTCGTGCGCGCCAAGCGGGTCGAGCTGGGCGTCTTTCGCGCAGCGCTCCTCCGATGGAGCGACTGCAAGGAAGCGCTCGCTGCCAAAGACCCCGATCTGAAAGTATTTGCGGTTGTCGAATTCGCGCCAGGGGGCGTCGGCGGCGAGGACCAGCCCGTCTTCTCGAGCGTGGCCGGCTACACAGCCAACCTCGAGTCGGCGCGACACGAAGACGGTTTCGCTCCCTTCAAAGCTGGGATGTTCGCGCCGCCGGACAGCGCGACCGGCGTGTGCTCGAAGCTGATCGATTTCAAGGGAGCCACCAGCAGCCTCGCGGGGACCGCCGCGGCAGTGCCGCCCGAGCAGCTGCCGGACTACAAGTGGTTTCTCGCCGCCGTCGCTGGAGAGGCCATGTCGTGCACCGACGGGTCGCTCCGCGGGGTGGCTCACACCATCATGAACCGCGTCAACTCCACGGCCCCCGAGTGGAAGGCTTGGACGACCGTCGAATTGGCTGTCAAGGCGCCATCGCAATTCGAGTCCTGTTTTGGCAAGCGGGCCGATGGGGTGCTTGGCCCCAATGAGCCCTTCAAACAAGCGCTCGCCTACTTCGAGCGCAGGTACGTCAAGAAGGACCCTCAGGCCGCCGAGAAAGATCCACGGCTCGCGCACATCGAGACGGTCGTCATGCCGGTGTTCCTGCGGCTGAACCCGCGCGACAACGGCCGCGGCGTGACGCACTTCTTCAGCCCAGCGCTGCAAGCAGCTCTCGGCCGTCCGCCGCCTGATTTCGCCTCCCATTATCCCGAGGTGACATCGCATTTCATCTCTTCCGGCGACGGTTCGGCCGGCACGGATTTTCGATTCTTCGCCATGAAGCTTCGGACAGGAGAAAGGCCATAAATGAGCTCTGAGGCCCGGTGCGCGCGAGAGGTGCAACACGGCTTGCGCATCGGGGTCAGCGCGAAGGCCGTGGAGGACGAGCTCGGGCCCGCCGACGAGCGAAGGACGGATTCGAGCTCGGGCGACGAAACTCTCACGTATCTGCCCGCGCGCGACGCACCTGTCCCCTCAACGAACTCCGAAGTCGACTTCACCGTGCGCGCCGGCCGGGTCAGAAAGATTGTCTGGGAGCGCTCCCTCGATTAGATGTGCACGGCCGCGGGCCGGCGCGGAGAAACGCGCCCCAGCAGCTCATAGCGCCGCGATTTGCGTGAAGAGCTCGTCGACCAGCGGCGCAAGCCCTGGCAAGTCCGGGCAGGGCGGGAGGCGCTCGCCGAGCTTGTATCGCCGTTCGTCGTCTCCGCTAAGAACCGCCACTTCGCGCGACTCAGGGTTGACGAGCCACACGGTCCCGACGCCCGCCTTCAAATACCAGAGCGCCTTGTCTCGGAGCGCGGTTTCGGCCTCGTCCTCGCCCGACACCTCGACCGCCAGGAACTGGAGGCACCCCCTGCAAGCGCCCGGAGGAGCGGCCCACCGCATCGCGACGCCAGATGGCCGCGTCCGCCGCCCGGACCGCCCCCAACAGGCGCATGCCGGCTTCGTTCGTTCCGAGAAGAAAACCCGGATGGGAACGAGTCCAAGCGCCCAGGGTGATAACGAGGTCGGTGACGGTGTACTGCTGGCGGTCGGCGCAGGGTGGCGTGTAGAGAAGCCTTCCGTCGACGAACTCGGCCCTCCCAGGAAGCCACGGCCAGGTCTCCAGCCGCTCCGGGACGAACCCCTCAGGCGGGCGCAGCTCGATTGGGAAGCGCACCGCGCGCGGCAAGGGAACGGTCTCCTGGTACAAGTCGGCGAGGGTCATTGCGGAAAAGTGTGTCACCGCCGCAGCGCCGTAAACGAGGCACGACTCCGAATCGGAACGCCCCCTTTTCGACCGCGGCCGCCGGCCGGCTCGCGCGCCGATCGGCCGGGCATCTCATCTCCCGTTGGCGGTCTGCTCGAGCCGCCCGTAACATGCGCCCTTTCCCGTGTTCACCAGGGGCGGGCGGGCCGGGCACAAGGAGTCCACCACGTGAAGTTCGAGAAGCTCTCAGTCGACGACCTCATCCTCCAGGCGCAAAAGCCCTCTCGCTACGTCGGCGGCGAGGTCCACAGCGTGGCCAAGGATTCTGCGCTCCATGCGCGCCACCTGGGCGCTGTGCTTCCCCGACACCTACGAGGTGGGGATGAGCAACGTGGGCTTCCGCGTGCTCTACCACGTGCTCAACGCGCGCCCCGACGTCGCCTGCGAGCGGGCCTTCATGCCCTGGCCCGACATGGCGGCGCTCTGCCGCGAGCGCGGCGTGCCGCTCTGGTCGCTCGAGTCGCGCGCTCCCCTGGGCGACTTCGACGTCCTCGGCTTCAGCCTCCAGTTCGAAGCCTGCTACACGACCTGCCTGGCGATGCTCGACCTCGCCCGCGTGCCGCTCCTCGCGGCCGAGCGCGCAGACTCCCACCCGCTGGTGATCGCCGGCGGGCCCTGCACGGTCAACGGCGAGCCCGTCGCCCCGTTCTTCGACGCCATGGTCGTCGGCGACGGCGAGGAGGTCGTCGGCGAGATCACCGACGTCGTCGCCGACTGGAAGGGCTCGGGGAGCTCGCGGCGCGAGCTGTTGCGCGCGCTCGCCCGCGTGCCCGGCGTCTACGTGCCGTCCTTCTTCGAGGTGAAGTACGGCCGCGACCGAACGCTCGAGGCCATCGTGCCCCTGGTGCCAGGCTACGAGCGCGTCGAGCGGCGCGTCACCGCTGATCTCAACGACGTCCCGCTGACCGACCGGCCCATCCTGCCGTTCATGCAGACCATCCACGACCGGCTGCCTTTGGAGATTCAGCGCGGATGCACCCGCGGCTGCCGGTTCTGCCAGGCGGGCATGCTCTCGCGCCCCGCGCGCCAGCGCGACCCGAGCAAGGTGCTGGAGCTCGCCGCGCTCGGGCTCAAGAACAGCGGCTTCGAGGAGGTGGGCTTCCTCTCCCTCTCGGCGGGCGACTACGGCTGCATCAACCCGCTGCTCGAGGACTTCTTCGCCCGGTTCTCTCCCGACAAGGTCGCCATCTCGCTCCCTTCGCTGCGCACCGAGACGCTGACCGACCGGCTCGCCAAGCAGATCGCCCAGATCAAGAAGACCGGCTTCACCCTGGCCCCCGAGGCCGCCACCGACCGGCTGCGCCGGGTCATCAACAAGGGGAACGCCGAGGAGAGCCTGCTCAAGGCCGCGGAGAGCGTCTTTCGCAACGGCTGGAGCCTGCTCAAGCTCTACTTCATGATCGGCCTGCCTACGGAGACCGACGACGACGTGGTCGCCATCGCCGAGCTCGCCCGGAAGGCGTTCCGCGTCGCGCGCGGCATCCGGCCCGAGTCGCAGATCAACGTGGCGGTCTCCACCTTCGTCCCCAAGCCCTTCACGCCGTTCCAGTGGGCGCCGATGGACTCGGTGGAGGAGACCATCCGCAAGCACGACCTGTTGCGGGCCGCGTTCCCGCGCAAGGGCGGGCTCATCTACAAGTACCACGAGGCCAAGGGCTCCCGGGTCGAGGGCGCTCTGGCCCGCGGCGACCGGCGCGTGGCCCAGGCCGTGCTCGCGGCCTACCAGTCCGGCCAGGTGCTCGACAACTGGACCGAGCACTTCGACTTCGGGCGCTGGGAGCAGGCGTTCGCCGCGCTCGAGCGAGAGCAGGGCGTCGGCATGGAGTTCATGGCCAACCGCGAGCGCGCCGAGTCCGAGGTGCTGCCCTGGGACATTATCGACGTCGGCGTCCAGAAGAAGTTCCTGCGCGAGGAGAGCGCGCGCAGCCGGCGGGAGGAGCCGCTCCCGGACTGCGCGACGGGCCCGTGCAGCGCCTGCGGCGCCTGCGACTTCGACGGCGTGGTGAACCGCCTCTACCGAGAGGAGGATTATCGGCGAGCGCACGAGCCGGCGGCCGAGCCGGCCGCGGCGCCTCCGGCCGACGGCGAGGCGGCCCCGGTGCAGCCTGCGGAGAAATGCTCGGTGCGCGTGCGCTACGGCAAGCTCGGCGCGGCCATCGCCGTCAGCCACCTGGAGACCATCGGCGTCCTGACCCGGGCCTTGCGCCGCAGCGGGCTGCCGGTCGCCTACAGCCAGGGTCACAGCCCGCGGCCTCGCGTGTCTTTCTCGCCCGCCTGCCCGGTGGGCGTCGAGTCTCGCGCCGAGTTCGTCGACGTCGAGCTCACCCGGGCCGTCGAGCCGCAAGAGGTCGCCGGAGCGCTCGGCCGGGAGATGCCGCCGGCCTTCCCGCTCTTGGTGGCCGAGGCCCTTCCGCCGAAGGCCCCTTCTCTCGACGCCTCCATCGCCGAGATGACCTACCGAGCCCGCTTCGAGCAGGGGGCAGACCCGCTGGCCCTCCAGCGCGCCGCCGAAGAGTTCGCGGCGGCCGAGCGCTGGGAGGTGCGGCGCGAGACCAAGAAGAAGGGGAGGGCCACCAAGGTCATCGACCTTCGGGCGGCCGTGATCGCGCTGGCGCCCGTCGGGGAGAAGGAAGTGGAGTTTCGCCTCACCGCCGGCCGGGGCGCCGGCGCCAAGCCTTCGGAGGTGCTCGCCTCGGTGCTGGGGGCCTGCGGACGGGCGGTTCTCGTCAAGACGGAGGTGCATTTCGCGCCTCCAGCGGCGCCCGCCCCCTCGCCCGAAGAGGCGGGCTTCGGCGGTGAGGTGCCTGGCTCAGTTGATCGGCAAGGGATTGAATTCGCGCCGATTTCCGAGCGCGACGGCGATTGAGACCTTGGTTTTCAGATCCTTGGCTGGTAGGATGTGGAGTCGTCGCGGAAGGCCGCGCACAGCCTTGACGGCGCGCGAGAAAGGCCTCGAAGCCGCTCGCGTTGGTCCTTAGCCGGCACGTCCCCAGGGGACTTGGGCTGGACAAAGCGCGCGGGGCGCTCCGGCGCCGACAGTGAGATTGGCATGACCGCAGGACCGCTCATGCGGCCTTGGGCTTGAAGGGTTCTTCAGGGACGCGCAGCGACGCTCGCGCGCGTCCTCGACAGGGATTGGGCCATCCGGCCCAACACACCGCTCGGCGCCTGCCCGTTTCCCGGTCAGAGTCGGGCCAGAGAGGCGCTCGATGGGAGTCGGTTGCCGACGCAGGCGCGCGAGGCGCGCAGCCAAGGTGGCCGGTTTCGACCGGAGCGCATCGCAAGGCACGCAGGGATTGGGCGCTCGAGCGTCGGGCGACGGTCCCTAGGCGTAAGGCCTTCGAGGGGCATCGAAGACATGGGAGCCACCCTGGTGATCAACGCCACGGGCGTCGAGACGCGCGTGGCGCTCGTCGAGAACGGAACCATTAGCGAGTTCTACCTCGAGCGCAAGAAAGACAAGGGCATCGTCGGCAACATCTACAAGGGGCGGGTGGTGCGTGTGCTCCCCGGCATGCAGGCCGCCTTCGTGGACATCGGCCTCGAGAAGGCCGCCTTCTTGTACGTCAGCGACGTCTTCTACGATCCTGACTTCTCGGAGCAGCAGTTCGACCTGACCGAGGGCGAGCACGAGGACGTCGCCGACCTGGACGAGCCCGACGCCATCTCGGAAGAGGCGGAGCCTTCCGCCGAGGCCGAGGCGGGCGCCGCCGGTGAGCCCGAGGGCGAAGACGCCGGGGAGCCGGGCGAAGCTGAGGCGGACGCCGCGGAAGAAGAGCCCGAGCGCGCCGAAATGGCGGCGCAGGCTGTACCGGAGTCCGCTCCTGCACCCGCGGCCCCTCTCGCGGTTGCCGGCGCGCCCGCCGAGCCGGCGCCCGCGCTTGCAGCCCCGGCAGCGGTGCCCGAGCTGGCAGCGCCGATGGCGACGGGCTCCGTGGCGCCTGACGCCGCGACCCCGGCCGAAGCCCCGGCCCCGGAGGCGAGCGCGGCCCCTGCGGCGCCGGCTTCCCCGGCGCCCATCGCGGCGCCTCAGGGCAACGGCGGTCCGGAGAAGAAAAGCGAGGGCGCCGAAAGAGGCGAGCTGCGCGCGCGCGACCGAGGCCGCCGTCGCCGCCGCGGCGGCATGGCGCGCAAGGAAGGCCGCGCCGACCGCGAGGAGCGCCGCCCCGAGCGCGAAGGGGCCGGTGAACGCGAAGGACGTGGTGAACGCGAAGGGCGCGGCGAACGCGAAGGTCGCGGTGAACGCGAAGGTCGCAACGGGAAGTCCCAGCCCAAGAAGACCGCCAACATCCAGGACCTGCTCAAGGTCGGCCAGGAGATCATCGTCCAGGTCGCGAAGGATCCCATCGGCACCAAGGGTGCGCGGGTGACGAGCCACATCTCCTTGCCCGGCCGCCACCTGGTGTTCATGCCCACGGTCGATCACGTCGGCATCAGCCGGCGCATCGAGAAGGAGAGCGAGCGCCGCCGCCTCCGGGAGATCGTCGACCGGCTGCGCCCGCCCGGGACCGGGTTCATCGTGCGCACCGTCGCCGAGAACATCTCCAACGAGAAGCTGGAGGCCGACGCCCGGTTCCTCATCGGCATCTGGAACATGGTGGGGGTCAAAAAGGAGAAGCAGGGCGCTCCGGCCACGCTCCACCCAGACCTCGACCTCTCGCTGCGCGCCACCCGCGACCTCTTCGCCCAGGACGTGGAAAAGCTCGTCATCGACGACCGGGTCGAGTGGGACCGGATCAGCCGCTTCGTCGAGAGCCAGGATCCGGCGCTCAAAGAGCGGGTGGTCCTGCACGACTCCGACGAGCCCATCTTCGACGCCTACGGCATCGAGCACGAGCTGCAGAAGGCCCAGCAGCGCAAGGTGTGGCTCAAGAGCGGCGGCTACTTGATCATGGACCAGGCCGAGGCGCTCACCGCCATCGACGTCAACAGCGGCCGGTACGTGGGCAAGAAGAGCCTCGAAGAGACCATCACCAAAATCAACATGGAGGCCGCCCGGGAGATCGTCTACCAGCTAAGGCTGCGCAACATCGGCGGCATCATCATCATCGACTTCATCGACATGGATAAGTCGCAGAACCGCGACAAGGTCTTCAAGGCCTTGCAGGAGGCGCTGGGCCGCGACAAGGCCAAGACCAACGTCCTGAAGATCAGCGAGCTCGGCCTGGTGGAGATGACTCGCAAGCGGGTGCGCGAGTCCCTGGGCCGGACGCTGAACGAGCCGTGCAGCTACTGCGACGGCCGTGGGCACTTGAAAAGCAAGTCCACCATCGCCTACGAGATCTTCCGGGAGATCCGCCGCGAAGCGTCCAACTACAAGGAGAGCGTGCTGGTGGTGAACTGCCACCCCGAGGTGGCGCGCGTTCTCCAGGTCGACGAGCGGGACGAGCTGCGCTACCTGATGGACCGCTTCAACAAGTCCATCCACGTGCGAAGCCAGGGGAGCTACCACCAGGAGCAGTTCGACATCTACGGCAAGAGCGAGCGGCCCCAGAAGCGCGGCGGCGATCGCGACGAGCCCGAGGGCCGCGACGGCGGCCGCGAGCGGCCGGAGCGCGAGCGCGGCGATTGGCCGCGACCGGCCGCCGACGCCAAGCCCGCGGACGCGAAACCCTGACGCGCCTCGAGGGGCGCCGCCCCAACGGCGCCCCTCGCCTGAAGCGGAAGGCCCGTCCTCATCGGATTGCAAGCGTGGGCCGGCCGCAGGGACTCACCGGAGGATGCGCCCATGACCGAGGGGGTCCAAGATCATCGCGGGCAAGCGCGGGCCGTGGTCAACCGCGAGTTCGCGAGCGTCGAGGAGTTCATCGTCGAGTACGTCAGCAACGTGAGTCGCTCCGGCGCGTTCATCCGCAGCGAGGACCCGCTGCCGGTGGGCACGCGGGTGGCGCTGCGCTTCACGCTCATCCTCGACGAGCTGGAGACCATCGAGGGACTCGGCGAGGTGCGGCGGACCGTGCCCCGCGGAGGGCCGGAACCCGCGGGGATGGGCGTGGTCTTCGTCGAGCTCAGCAAGCACTCGCAGGCGCTCCTGGAGCGGCTGCTCACGAGCCGCCCCCGCTGAGGCGGCCATGTCCAACGCGCGACCTTGGGCCCGCAGGCGGGCGGAAGAGCTGCTGAGCCGAGTCGCTCGGGGCCTCGGGCGCACTCGGGCGGGCACCTTCGCGGTCGACTGCGCCCGCGCCGGGAGCGCCGTGGTGCACGGCTTCCTCGGCGAGCGGATCAGCCTGCGCGCCAGCGCGCTCACGTACATCACGATGCTCTCGCTGGTGCCGGCTTTGGCGGTGGCGTTCGCCATCGTCCATCTGGTCGGCGAGGACGGCCTGCGCCGGTCGGTGCACGAGTTCATCTTCATGAACCTCGCGCCGGGGACCCGCGAGCAGGTCGGCTCGTACCTCGACGAATTCATCGCCCGGGCCAGCACCGGCGCGATGGGCGGCCTGGGCGGGCTGTTCCTCCTGGCATCCGCCGTGAGCCTCCTGCACCACATCGAGGCCTCGCTCAACGAGATCTGGGGGGTTCGCAAAGCGCGGCCCATCGGCCAGCGCCTGCTCATCTACTGGAGCGTCCTGACGCTCGGGCCTGTGGTTCTAGGGGCGAGCCTGCTCGCCTCCAGCTCCCTGGGTCGTCTCCTCAGCGGCTCAGGGCTCCTCCCGCCGAGCTTGGCCGCGGCGCTTCCGCTCGCCGCCACGGTTCTCCTGCTGACGTTCCTGTACCTGGCGACGCCCAACGCCCGGGTGAGCTTGCGCGCGGCGCTCGCGGGCGCCCTGCTGGCGGGCACGTGCTGGGAGGTGGCCAAGCGCGCGTACGCGCTCTACGCCTCGAGGAGCTTCCAGTACTCCGCGGTCTACGGCTCGCTCGGGGCCGTCCCGCTCTTCCTGCTCTGGGTCTACGTGAGCTGGCTGCTCGTCCTCTCGGGCGCGCGGCTCGCCTACGCCCTTCAGCACGCCGCGCGAGCCTCGGCGGCGGCTCGATGGGAGGCGCCGCGCGACCGCGAGATCCACTGCGCCCGCGTCGCCGTCGCGGTCGTCGCCGGCTTCCTTCGCGGCGCCCACCCGCCCACGGCGGCGGAGCTCGCGCGCGCGGTGAGCCTGGAGGTCGAGCCGGTGAGCGAGGCCATGGAGCGCCTGGTGAAGGGCGGGTTGTTCGCCCAGGCCGAGAACGGCGGGATCGCGCCGGCTCGAGCGCCTGAGCGAATCACCTTGCTCGAGGTGCGTCGCGCCGCTCAGGGCGAGCCACGAGTGCACGCCTCGAGGGCAGGAGGGGACTCGGCGACGGGCGCCCTGCTCGAGCTGTTTGCTGCGGCCGATCGGGCGGGCGACGAGTCGCTCGGCCAGCTCGACCTCGCGGCTCTCGCGGGCGAGCTGCCGGCTGCCGCTGCAGCGAAGCGGGCGAGGAGCTGAGGGCTGTTTCGTTCAACGGCCCGGAAGAACGGCGGTTTCATGCCACTTGAAGCACGCGCGAACCGCCCGCTGAGCCCGGCTTCCGAGGGGCGGGCGGCACCTCGATCCTGCTGCGCTTCACCTCCATAGAGAGCAGGTGTTCTCCGTTGGACGCTGGGCCGGGGTCAGCTTGCAAAAGCCCAACGTTCTGCTAGGCTTAGGAGGTGTTGGGGGTTCGGTGCGCGTTCCGTCTCCTCGGTGCATCCGTCCTTTGGAGAAGTGAGCATGCTCAAGAGCGATCTCATCGCCATCCTTGTCCAGAAGCGCGGAATCACTCAGAAGCAGGCTGAGTCCACGGTCGAGACGATCTTCGAGTGCATGAAGGACGCGCTTTGCGCGGGCGACAACATCGAGATCCGCGGGCTGGGGGCCTTCCACGTGAAGCACTACGAGGGCTACCAGGGTCGCAACCCGAAGACGGGGCAGGTGATTCCTGTCAAGCCGAAGCGCGGCATCCTGTTCCGAACGGGCAAGGAGCTGCGCGACCGAGTGAACCGCTCGGGCGATTCCGTTGAAGCGCCGCCGAGCCTCGAGAGTGTTTCTGCGCTCGCGCCGGCGCCCCAGCCGTCCGTGGCTGAGGCCCCGGTGTCGCCCCTGCCGACCGCGCCTTCTCCAGGTCCTGAGGCCGCGGTTTCAGCCGAAGCGACCAAGGCGCCCGGCGCCGGGAACGCCCAGAGCGCTTGAGTCTGAACGGCGGCCAAAAGCCCTAGAAAATCAGGACGGCTCCGCCGGCGCCATCTGGCCCGGCGGAGCCGCTCCCGTCCCCTCCGCGACGCATCCCGTCGCCCCCTAGGGTCCCCGCCCCGCTCTAGATTTCCAAGCCCGGTGCCCGCCTCGGTGCCTCTGTAGTGGTGTTGCCCAGGGCTTGTGCGGGACGACTTATTCCAGAAGCGTGCCAGCAAGACCGAGAGAGAGAGAACGCCGCGGACGCAAGCGTCAATCTGTCCTTCTAGG
Source organism: uncultured delta proteobacterium (assembly GCA_963772225.1). GTDB lineage: Bacteria > Myxococcota > Myxococcia > Myxococcales > UBA5297 > CAVYWD01. The sequence continues at coordinate 442,901 of CAVYWD010000008.1, forward strand.
GAACACTTTGCTGATCGCCGTGCTCCGCCGCGGAACACCCAAAGGGGGGAAGCGAACCGTGGCGCGCCAGGGCCGATATCCTTCCGCTTCTGACGAAAAAGCGCCGCGCTCGCGGCAGGTTCACTCGGTTTGCCCGCGAGCCCATCGCTTGCTCGGGCCGCGATCCATCGCTTAGACTGAGCCAGTTCTAGAGCTGCGCTCATCATAGGGAGGAGCGCCCTTCGCGAGGGCCGAGAGCCGCGTCGAACAAGGCGTTCGCGCCACGGCCGCTCGCCCGCGCCAACAGCGCTGGGAATTCGGACTCCATGGCCAACCGCAAGAAACTGGGCGAGATCCTGATTGAGCAGGGAGCGGCCACGCTCGACGCGCTCAAGAAGGGCCTGAGCCTCCAGCGGCAGCGGGGTGGGCGCCTGGGGCGCGCGCTCGTCGAGATGAAGGCCATCTCCGAGGCCCAGCTCGCCCGGGCGCTCGCGGCCCAATCGCGCATGCCGCTCGCCAAGATGAAGGACGAGATCTCGGCCTCCATCACCGACATGGTGCCGCTCGAGCTCTGCCAACGGCACCAGGCAGTCGCCTTCGGCGTGCGGACCGCCGGCGACGTTCAGACCGTGTACATCGCCTTGGCCGACCCCTACGACAGCGCGGCCATGGACGCGATCCGCGCGCGAGTCCGAGGCGCCGTGAAGTTCGCCCTTGCGCCCGCCGGGGAGGTCGCCCGGGCCATCTCCCGCGCGGTCGCTGAAAGGGCGGCCGCGCTCTCCCGCGAGCCCGAACCGGCTGAACCGCCTCCCGCGGCCTCGCTGTACGCGGTCCCGCTTCCCGCGCCAGCGACGCCTCGCGTGCCGCTGCCTGGCCTGCAACAGGCCCCGCCGCCCGCGATCGTCCCGCTCCCCGCGCCCGAGGCGCCGAACCTTGGCGCTCCCGCCGCGCGCGATGACGGCCGGGCCGCGCTCGACGATCTGCTGGGATTGGGCCCCAACTCGGTGCTGCCGGCGGCTCCGCCCCCGCCGGCGTTTGCGGCCGAGGTCCTCGACGACCTCTTCGACGGCGGAGAGAGCATCGCCGAGCCGGCCCCGTCGGCGCCCTCGCAGGGCGTGATCTTCGAGACTGAGGCCGACGTCTTCGACCTGTCGACTCAGGCGGAGGCGGTGGGGGCCTACTCCGCGCAACTGGGTCGGCTGGGTGAGGCCTACTCGGAGCCGCAGCCTGGATTCTTGATGGGCGAGGCGTTGCTCGACTCGGGGCGCTCCCCGGCGTCGCTCTCGCTGGAGGGTGTGCCGAGGCTCGACTCGCCGGGGGACCTGGACTTCCCGGACGCAGTCCTCCCTGGCATCGAGCTGACCGCAGAGGAGATAGCGCAGGAGGCGGCCAACGAATGGCCCCCTGAGGCGAGCGCCTGGGCAGAAGAGCCGAGCTTTGCGGCAGCTGCTTTCGATTCGCCGGCGCTAGGTCTCTCGCACGATCCCGCGGGCGCTCCCGCCCTCTCGAGCCAGCCTGCCGTCGAAGACCAGGATCCTTTCAGCGAGCCCACGCGCCAGTTCGACCTGACGACCCTCAACGACCAGCTTCGCGGCGCCGCGGCTGCCGGAGCGCCTCCCAACGAAGCGGCCCGCGACGACGGCTTCAATCTGTTCGTGGCCAAGGACGAGAAGGCCGAGGCGCGGGCCGCTGTGTCGGAGCCCCTCCCGGCGCCTGTGCCTCTGCAGGCCGACTTTGGCGTGCATGGCCTCGAGACGCTCCCCTTCATCGCCGCCGAACCCGCCGAGCCGGCGCTCGCGAAGCCGTCGCAATCGTCGATCGCCCTTCCGGACCTCGAGAGCTTGAGAGCAGAGCTCACCGCCTACTCGACCGAGTACGGCGCGGCCAAAGCGCTCGCGCCCGACGCCGGGGAGCCTTCCGCGCAGGGCGGGGTAGGGCCGCTGGACTTGGACTTCGGCGATGCCCCGGCGGCCTCGGCCCCGGTCAGCGCCGATTCCCGCGGCTCCTCCGAGGCGCCCGCGAGGGGCGCGGCTCTGCCGCCTCCGCCCAATCTGACGCCGGTGAGCCTGGCTCCCGAGCCCGCGGCGCCCACGGCGGGTGGCGCCGTCGTGGGAGAGCCCATCGAGATCTCCTCCGACGAGATCATCGACGTCGAACCCGATGCAGCCGCAGGGGCTCCGGCGCCCGAGTCCGCGCCGAGCCGGCTGTTCGACGAGGCCTCTCTGGCGTCGTTCGGGGGAGAGCTGGGAGGCCCGACGCCGGCTTCGGAAGGCTCGCCGGCGCCCCTGCCGACCCTCCCTCGCTCGTCGGGTCCGTCGCTGGTTCCGTCGTCCGCCCACCCCGATGCGCCTGTTCCGCCGGCGGACGTGTTGGAGAACCTCAGGCGCATGGCGTCGTCGGGCCCGCTCGCGCCCGGCATGACTGCCTACGCGCCGGACCACCTGGGGCACGCGCTGGCCAAGGCGCTGTCGGCGCGCGAGGTCGTCTCGGGAGGCGAGCTGGCCGACATGATGGCCTTGCCCGCCGACCAGCTCAGCCTCCAGCTCGTCCGAACCCTCCTGGCGCGGGCGATGCTCACGGCCGACGACTTGGTCTCGATGCTGACGACGCCTCAGGAGCGGCTCAACGCGGCGGTGCTGGCGCGCCTGCTCGAGAGCGGCGCCGTCGGCGCCGACGAGCTCCTCCGCGCGCTTTAGGCTCGCGTCTGAAAGTCCGGCGGAGCAGACATGCCGAGTCGGCCTGCCTCGAGTGGAGATGCCCCGGCCGGGTCCCCGGCGACGCCGCTCTGGCTCTCGCATCACGAGCCGGCGAACTACGGCCGGTGCGTGCGCCTGGCAGGACTGCACGTGTGCGCCCGGTGTCTGGGTGTCTACCCGGTCCTCTTCGCGGCCCTCGCGCTCCAGGTCGCCTTTCGCGCGAGCCTGCGCGGCACCTGGGATTCCTGGGTGGCGTGGGTGCTGCCCCTCCCCGCGCTGGTGGACTGGGCTCAGGGGCGGTTTCGCCCGTCGAGTGGGACCAACGCGCGGCGGCTCCTGACGGGCGCGCTCTTGGGGGCCGCGCTGTCGCGCAGCCTCTACCTCCACCTGCGGCGCCCCGGCCACCCCTTGGCCATGGCTCAGTTCCTCGGCCTCGCGGTCGCAGCGGCGGCAATCGAGGGCATTCACCTTTGGCGGCGCCGCCGAGGAGATCCCGCGGCCAGCTCGCCCGTTGAACCCTTGGAGCGAGGCGAGCGGGAGCCCTGAGGAGGTTTGGTAGGATGGCGTGCCGGCCGGCTCTTGGGTGCCGGCCAATCGCCATCCGGGACGAGCGCGTGGACGAGACCGTCGCAGACGAGGCGCTGATGCTCGCCTTCAAAGCGGGCGACGCGCGCGCATTCGAGCAGCTCGTCCGGCGGCACCGGGCGGCGGTCTTCAACTTCCTGCTGCGGCTCTCGGGACAGAGGCAGCGGGCGGAGGACCTGCTCCAGGAGACCTGGCTCCGAGTGATCCGCGGCGCCGCGGCCTACGAGGCGAAGGCGAAATTCACGACCTGGGTCTACACCATCGCGAGGAACCTGTTCATGGACCATCGGCGCAGAGAGGGCCACCGGCGCGCCGAGAGCCTGGACGCGGCCGAGTCGCCCGCGGACGAGCGGCCGCTCGGCGAGCGGGTCGCCACGGCCGACGCCTCGCCCGACCGCGCGGCCCACAACGCGGCCATGCGCCCGCTCATCGAGCGAGCGCTCGCCCGCCTGCCGGACGAGCAGCGCGAAGTCTTTCTGCTGCGCGAGTACAGCGGCGTGCCGTTCAAGGAGATAGCCCAGGTGACCGGAGTGAGCGAGAACACCGTCAAGAGCCGCATGCGCTATGCGCTGGAGGGGCTGCGGCGGAGCCTTGCACAGCTGGGCGTCGACGGGGACTGGGCGCTCGAGCCCGCGCGCTCCACCGGGCCCTAGAGTGCGGATGAGTCGAGCGGGAAGGAGAGCGAAGGAACCGTGACGCCAGGTGGGCAGAGTTGCTCGCGCGCGGGCGAGGAGCTGGTCGAGTACGCGTACGGCGAGCTCGCGGGGGCGCAGTTGCGCCAGGTGGAGGAGCACCTGTCCCAGTGCGCGGGCTGTCGTGCCGAGCTCGACCACATCGCGAACACGCGGCGGTCAATGGCGGCGCTCGCAGCCGAGCCGGCGCCGACCGCGGGGGTCGACTCGCTTCTCGCCTATGCCGAGGCCGCGGCCTCGCGCTCCAGGGCCTCGAAGCCGAGGCGCTTGCGCTGGCTCGGTCCCGCGTTCTCCCTCGGAGGGCTCCTCGCGGCCGCCGCCGTGGTCTTCTCCATCGAGCGCCCGCACCGCCCTGGGGAGATGCTGCCGTCGCCGCTCGCTCGCGAGGCGACGGCGGAGAGCTCCGCCGCGACTGCTGCGCCCGCGGCGCCGTCGTCGAAGGCCGACCTCGCCTTCGAGCCGACGCCGGAATCGGCCATGGCGCCACAGGCGATGCCGTCGCCCAAGGGCGCCGGCGGGAGGGTCGTCGCTGCGCTGGGCAATCCGGTGAGCGCGCCGGCCCCGCGGCCGGCCGCGGACGAGCTGGCCCCCTCGAGCGCGCGGTCGTTCGCGGCAAAGAAAAAGGAAGAGGCGCCATCGCTCGATCGCGCCGAGCTCCGACGAAGCAAGGTGGCGGTCAAGCTGAATGCGCCCGAGCGAGAGGACGCGCTCGAGGGCGCCATGCGCGGGAGCGCCGACCTCGCCCATGCCGGCGACCTCGCGGCCGACGACGAGCCGCTGCGCCAGCGCTTCGCCTCCGCGGGAGTGCGCGGCAGCGGAGCGGCCGATTCGAAGAGCGCCAAGCCGCAAATCGAGGCCGCAGCCATCCGGGAAGCGCCTCCGCCGGCGCCATCCAAATCAGCTCCGGCGGCCGAGCGCGCAGCAGCGGCGTCGCCGGACTGGCTCGCGTCGAAGGTCGACTCGGCGCCGGACGCGGCCGCGCTGCTGGACCGCGGCCATGCCGAGGCCGCCGCGGGGAAGCTCGAGGCTTCGCTGGCGACCTTCGCGCAGTTCATCGAGCGCTTCCCGCGCCACCCGCGGGCACCCGAGGCCATGCGGGAGCGCATCCGGTTGCTCGAGCGACTTCATCGCCCGAGCGAAGCGCGAGCCGAGCGGCAGGAATTGTTGCGGCGCTACCCGGGCTCTGGCGAAGCCGTTGGCGAGCCCGCGCCCGCGTCCGAGTCCGGAAAAGCCGAGTCGGGTCCAGCGGGAAATTGACCCCTGCGACCCCCGAAATGTACCATGCCTGGCGCGCGCGGGCTCCCCCGCTCACCGTGAAAAATCGCTCGGCGATGGCGCGGTCCGGCCTTCATCCGAGTTTTTGCCGGAGACTTCGTACATGCTCAAGGGCAAGACCCCGCTCCTCATCGCCGTCGTCCTGGGAATTCTCGCGGGGGCCGTCGCTTACGCTGCCATCAAGCGCAAGGAGCGCGAGGTGAAGGCGGGCTGGAACCTCGTGCCGGTCATCGTCGCCGCGGTCGACATCGCCGAAGGGTCGATCGTGGGCTACGACATGGTGAGCCAGCGCGCCATCCCGGAGCAGTTCGTCACCTCCTCGGTGGTGAAGCCCGACAGCTCCAGCTACGTCGTGGGCCAGAAGGTGCTCGTGCCCCTGCAGGCCGGCGACCCGTTGCTCTGGTCCCAGTTCGAGACCAGCAAGGCCGCCGAGAAGCTCTCCACCATCGTCCAGAAAAAAGGCCGCGCGCTGACCATCGAGGCCAGCGGTCCCAAGGCGTCCGTGGGCGGGTTCATCCGCCCCAACGACCACTTGGACATCATCGGCTCCTTCCGCGACCCGACCTCCAGCGAGCAGGTCGCGGTCACGCTGATGCAAAACGTGGTCGTGCTCGCCACCGGCAAGATCACCGGCACGACCAATGTCAACCTGCTCCCCGAGACGCAGCGCGACTTCAGCACGCTGACCTTCCTCGTCCTCCCAGAGGAAGCCGAGATCATGACGCTGGCCAGCGAGCAAGGGTCCTTGACCATGACCTTGCGAAACCCGGAGGACATCGACATCCAGGAGGAACGCGGCAGGGCGACCATCCACACCCTCCTCACCGGCGAGCGCATGAAGGCGCTGCAGCGCCTGCGCTACGGCACCATCCAGGTCATCCGCGGCACCGAGAGCAAGGCGCAGTAACTTCAAAGGCCGCCGGCCCTTTGCCCCATCGAGAGCGCCATGTTCGCTGCGATCACGCTGATCCTGACCACGGGCTCGGTGTTCTTCTTGTGCTTGGTGATGTTGGGCATTCTCGCCAAGGCTTATGAGCAGTATCAGGAGCGCTACGTCACCAAGTCGATGAACGACTTGTCGGACATGTTCCTGTTCATCGACGCCCGCCAGGTGATGATCCTGAACATCTCCATGTTCTTCCTGGCGGCCATCCTCGGGTATCTGCTCTTCAACCCGATCATGGCCGTGGCCATGGCGATCGTCGGCTTCTTCCTCCCGATGATCCTCATCCGCTTCTACCGCAAGCGCCGCATCAACAAGTTCAACGTCCAGCTGGTCGATGCGCTGCAGGCCATGGCCAACGCGTTCAAGGCGGGCCTCACGTTCCCGCAGGCCATCGAGAGCATCTCCAAGGAAGCGCTGCCGCCGCTGGGGCAGGAGTTCGGGCTCTTCGTGAAGGAGGTCAAGCTCGGCGTCCCCTTGGAAGAGGCGCTGATCAATATGGGCAAGCGCGTGGGCTCGCAGGACCTCGATCTCGTGGTCGTCTCCACCAACATCGCCCGCCAGCTCGGCGGCAACATGGCGGAGATGTTCGAGACCATCAGCGCGACCATCCGCGAGCGCTTCCGGCTCGAAGGGAAGATCGACGCCATCACGAGCCAGGGCCGGATGCAGGGTTGGATCGTCTCGGCGCTGCCCGTCATCCTGGGGCTCGTGCTCAACTACATGCGCCCGGACCTGATGGAGCCCATGCTCGACCACTGGTTCGGCGCGGTGCTCATCTTCCTGGTCGCCCTGATGGAGTTCCTGGGAATCATGATCATCCGGAAGATCGTCGCCATCGACGTCTAGGCCTCGCGCCGCCGAATCGAGAGAGGAACGCCGTGCCTCCCCAGCCCTCGAACATCATCACGAGCCTTCTCTCCACGCTGGTCGTGCCGCTCGCGGCCGGCGCGACCTTCCTGTTCGGCCTCGGCCTCTGGGACGTGTTCCTCGCCAAGATCTTCGGGGAAGTCGGCGAGGAGAAGTCGGGCCTCATCTATGCCCTGCGGTCGGTCATCCTGCGCCACCTGGCCGAGGTGAATCGGCGGATCATGTGGCCGGGCTACGAGTCGAAGATCCGCCGCAAGTTGATCATCGCGGGGGAACCGTCGCAGCTCAAGCCCGAGGAGGTCATGGGCCTGCAGGAGCTGGCCTGCGTGGTGAGCATCCTCATCCAGTTGATCTTGCTGAACGCGCTCGGCGTCAGCCTGGTCTACAGCCTGTTGGGTGGCGTGTTCGGCCTCTGGTATCCGTACCAATGGCTGAACGACCAGATCGCCAAGCGCCACTTCCTCATCACCCGGGCGCTGCCCTACAACCTCGACCTGCTCACGCTCTCGGTCGAGGCCGGCCTCGACTTCACGGCCGCTTTGAACAAGGTCGTCGAGAAGGGCAAGGGCGGGCCGCTGCGCGACGAGTTCCTGCTGGTCATCAAGCAGCTGAAAATGGGCAAGACTCGCGAGGAGGCGCTCAAGAGCCTCATCGCCCGGGTCAATCTCCCGGCCCTCACCAGCTTCGTGTCGGCCATCGTCCAGGCGGACCGGATGGGCACCTCCATTGGCAAGGTCCTCCGGATCCAGTCCACGCAGCTGCGCATCGAGCGGACGCAGCGCGCCGAGAAGCTGGCCAATACCGCGCCCGTCAAGATGCTCTTCCCGTTGGTGGCCTGCATCTTCCCCACCGTCTTCATGATCCTCTTCGGGCCCATCATCTTCCGATTCGTCTTCGGGGAGCTGGACTAGCGCCGCTTCGGGGAGGTCGCGCCGGGCTCCTGCGACCGAAGGGCCTCGAGCCGGAGGGCCGGCGAGGAGGTCGGGCGAGCCCTCGGGTCCGTGGCATTCGACGGACCGACTGTGAGAGGATTCCCCCGGGCGCGCCCTTCGAGGAGCCGGCAACTCTCATGTCAGTGTCTCTGACAATCCAGCAAGGCACGGACTCCGGTCGGGAATTTCGTTTCGACCAGCCCGAGGTCACCATCGGCCGTACCGCCGACAACGACGTCATCTTGACGGACGCTGGCGTTTCGCGCCGGCACGTCGTCATCAAGAACGTCGCCGGGCGATTCGTGGCGCAGGACATGGGCTCGGCCAACGGCACCCAGGTCAACGGCGCGCCCATCGAGGAGCAGGAGCTGCAGTCCGGCGATTCGCTCGTGGTCGGTCCGGTCGTCATCGCGGTGGAGATCAGCGACGCGAACTCCACCCGCATCGTCGACACCAAGGAGCTCGCGCCGCGCCCGCAGAAGCCCGGCGCCCTCGGCAAGGCCAACGGCGCCGGCAAGGCGCTCGCGCGAAAGCCGGGCGCGGCCCCGCTGGCCTCGGCTCCGCGAAAGGCGCTCGTGCCCGTCCCCAAGGCCAGGGGTGCGCTGGGCCAGCTTTCGGCCTCGGAGCGCGCCCGACTCCTGCGCGAGAACACCGGGCTCGTCGGGAAGGTCAAGCTGTTCCTGATGGACAAGCCTCCCGCCGTCCGGTACGCGCTCGCCGGAGTGGTAGGGCTTCTCGCCCTGGGCCTCATCGGATTCGGAGTCAAGGCCGCGATCCCCAAGAACGTCATCGCCTTCACCGGCAACATCAATCGCTCGGACACCCATTTCCCGCTCGGCGACCTGCCGACCAAGGAGGTGTACGGGTACGGGGAAACGCTGGGCGTCACCATGCTCACGCGCGACGCCCTGCACCTTGACTTCGAGTACTCCGAGACCATTCCCATGGTGTACTACCTGTCGTTCGAAGCGCTGGGGGTTGAGCGCAGCGACGAGCTGGAGATCTCGGTGAACGGCCAGCACCTGGCCAACGCCAACCCGGGCCTCGGCGACTACTCGAAAGCCCAGCGGGTCCGGATGCCCAAGAGATACCTGCGCGCCGGGATCACGAACGAGGTCACCTTCGAGAACACCATCAACCTCGCCGCGAACCGAAACCACTCGACCGCGCCGCCCGAGACCTGGGCCGTCTCGAAGATCCAGCTCATCATGAAGCCCGTCCCGGGCTGCGCCACCGCGGGCGAGTGCCTGCGGGAGGCCAAGAGCATCTACGACCTGGCCGACCAGCGGCTCTCCATGAAGGACGTCGGGGCCAGCAATCGCTACGAGGCCTGGCAGCTCCTGCAGAAGGCGGTGCTCTTCCTGGAGACGGTGGAGCCCAAGCCCGAAATCTACAACCTGGCCAACCAGGCCATCCGGGACGTCGAGCGCGAGCTCGACAGCCTCTGCGCCAAGACCATGTTGGCCGGAAAGAGCGCCGAGGAACGCAACGACCGGGGACGCGCCCTTCAGGAGTATAAGAACGGCCTGCTCTGGTACCCGGGGTCCGAGCACCCCTGTCGCGGCAAGCTCGTCGAGAAGATCGAAAGGTACGGCGAGGCCGCCGCGGCGCCCGCTGGCAATTGATTCCGCTCCCTCCGAAGTCCTCCAGGAAGCGCTCGCGCGAAGAAAGCCCATGCCCCCTCCTCCCCGACGACCCTCGAGGCACTCGACGCCGGTGGACCTCACCCCTCCTGATCTCGGGGCCGAGGACTCGAGCGCGACAATCATCCAGGGGCCGCCCTCCGACGGTGCCACGGTCATCATGGACCGCTCGGCGCTCCCGGGGGCGGCGCCCGGCGCCAAGCTCGTGTTCCTCACCGGCCCCAAGGCGGGCGCGGAGGTCAAGCTGACCGCCCAGGAGACGACCCTGGGGCGGCAGTCGGACAACGCGGTGGTCATCCCGGACATCTCCGTCTCTCGACACCACGTCGCGGTCCGGCGCCAGGGCGCGCAGTACGCCCTTGCGGACCTCGGGTCAGGCAACGGGAGCATCTTGAACGGCGAGCGGATCGACGGCGAGGTCCCGCTCCAGGACGGCGACGTCTTCTCCATGGGAGACACCGAGGTCCGCTTCGAGATGCCGCGCCCGCCGCCCCGCGCGCCCGCCGCCCTGGCGCGCCGAGGCGACGCGCCGGTGAACCCGCCCGCGCGCCGCAAGGACCGCGCTGTCGAGGACGATATCGCCCGGCCGGAGGACACGACCACCACCGGTCTGTCCGCCTTTCGGGGGCGGCGGCTGAACAAGCGGCAGCTCCTCATCGCCGGCGGCGCCGCGGCAGTGATGATCCTCCTCATCGTCGCGCTCAAGCTCAGGCAAACGAGCGCGCCGCAGGGGCCCACGCCCGAGGAGGAGAAGATTCAGGCGATGGGGTCCCGCATGGCCCAGCTCGCCGAAGAGGGGAAAAAGGCGCTGAACGCCGGCGACTACAAGGCGGCCTCCGCCGCGCTCAACGAGGCCCAGGAGCTGGCCGTCCAGGTAAGCCTCGACGACGGCGACGTGAAGACGCTTCGCAGGCAAGCCGAGTATGCCAAGAGCCTGGTGGGCGGTCAGGAGGCGCTCGAGAAAGCCCAGAGTTGGGCGACTCAGCTCGAGTTCGCGAAGGCGATGGAGCTGCTCAAGCCCTACGCCGGCGAGGACCACGCGCTTCACGACACGGCCTTCAAGGTCATCGCCCAGATGAAGGCGCGCGCCGCCGAGAAGCTCGCGGGCGCGAAGGTCGCGCTCGCGGCCAAGAACCTGGACCAGGCGCGCGCCGTACTGGACGACCTCAAGGCCCTCGACCCGGAGCTGCCCGAGGCCAAGGAGCTCGACGGCCTCATTCGCGAAGCCGCCGAGAAGAGCCAGCAGCCGAAGCAGGCGAAGCCGGTGACGGCCCCGAAGGACCCTCTGGCGCCCGTGGCCGCGGCCGTGGCCGCGGGCAAGCTCGAGGAGGCCCTCTCCGCCGCGGCTGCCGTCAACGCCAAGGCGGTCAAGGAGAGCCTCGTCGCCTTCAAGGACGGCTGCACCCGGGAGCTCGACGCCGACGGCGCCGTGAGGCACTGCCAAGAGCTCTTGCGGCGCATCCCCGGAGGCGAGGCGAGCCCGTTCATGGAGCCCCTCAAGAGAAAGGTCGCGGCCACCTCTGTCGCCGAGGGCATCAAGCACGTCGGCGCCGAGAGCTGGGCGCGCGCCTATCAGGCCTTTCACCAGGCGCTGCAGGCGGACCCCGGCAACGCCATCGCGCTCAAGAACATGCACACCATCAAGGTCAAGGCCAAAGAGTTCTTCGATCAGGCCTACGTCGACCGGAGCGTGGACGCCGACAAGGCGCGCCAGGAGTTCGAGCAGGTGATTTCGATGACCGCGCCCGACGACGAGCTCAGCGTGAAGTCCAAGTCGCACCTTCGAAAAATGGGGGGCGAGTAGCGGAGCATGAGAACGCCGCCGCCCGGCCCGGGCGCCAAGTCCTCGAGCCAGTTCGACCTCTTCGCCCGGGCGGCGCCGCGGGCTTCGAACCAGGCCCGCGTCTTGAGCGTCAGCGAGCTCACCCGCGAGCTCAAGGGAGCGGTCGAGGGGCGCTTCGCGCTCATCGCGGTGCGCGGCGAGGTCTCCAATTTGAGGCCCGCGGCCTCGGGCCACGTCTATTTCACCCTCAAGGACGACGGCGCCTGCCTCTCGGCGGTGCTCTTTCGCGCCGAGGCCTCCCGCCTCAGGTTTCGGCTCGCGGATGGGCTCTCGGTGGTCGCCCGCGGGCGGCTCTCGGTGTACGAGGCGCGCGGCCAATACCAGAATCATCTGCGATGCGCTCGACCCCGAGGGCGCCGGGGCGCTGGCGCTGGCGTTCGAGCAGCTCAAGGCGAAGCTCCTCAAGGAAGGGCTCTTCGACCCCCGCCGCAAGCGCAAGGTGCCGTTCCTTCCGCGCCGGATCGGCGTGGTCACCTCGCCCACCGGCGCCGCTTTGCACGACTTCCTTCGCGTGCTCCACGACCGCCACCCCATTCCAGTGCTGCTCGCGCCGGCGCGCGTCCAAGGCGAGGGCGCCGCCGAGGAGATCGCCCGGGCCATCGGGCGACTGGGCGCGGCGCGCGGCGTAGACGTCATCGTCGTCACCCGCGGCGGCGGCTCCATCGAGGACCTGTGGGCCTTCAACGAGGAGGTCGTCGCCCGCGCCATCGCCGCGTCGCCGGTGCCGGTGGTCTCCGCGGTGGGCCACGAGGTGGATGTCACCATCGCCGACTTCGCCGCCGACCTGCGGTGCGCGACCCCCACCGATGCCGCCAAGACGCTCGCTCCTCCGCGCGTCGAGCTCGCGCGCGCGCTCGACCAGCAGCGGCGCCACCTGACGCAGATCCTCGGGCGCCTTCAGTCGCAGAAGCGCGAGCGGCTCCAGGCGCGGGCCCTTCGCCTGCCCGACCCGCGACGGCGGGTGGAGCGCGAGCGCCTGCAGCTCGATTACCGACTGGAGCGTGCGCAGCGCTCGCTGCGCCGCGGCCTCGCCGATCGGCGGGAACGGCTCAAGGCCCTCGCCGAGCGGCTCTCGAGCGCGCACCCGCGGGCGCGGCTCTCGCGGATCGCCCGACAGCTCTCCCTGGCGCAGCTCGCCCTGGGCGCCGCGGCCCGCGCCCGCCTCGGGGCGGCGCGCGGGCGGCTGGAGCGCGGCTCGCATCAGCTTCAGGCGCTCTCGCCGGCGGCGCGGATCGCCCGCGGACAGCGGGGCTTGGCGCTCCAGCGTGAGCGATGCGAGAAGGCCGTCGAGCGCGCGCTCGCGCGCGAGCGGCTGAGGCTGTCGCGCACCTCGGCCGGCCTCGACTCGCTCTCGCCTCTCAAGGTGCTGGGCCGCGGCTACGCAGTCGCCTTCGCCCAGGGTCGGCGCGTGCTCACCCGCGCGGCCGACGCGCCGCTCGGATCACGGGTCGAGGTGCTGCTCTCGGACCTCAGCGAGATTCAGGCCGAGGTCCTCAGCGCCAAGCCGGCCCCCGGGTAGCCCGCGCATCGCCTCCGCGTCCTGGGGCCCCTACGACGACAGAGCGAGCACCGCGTGCGAAGACCGCCGGTTGACCCCCCTGCGGGCCCCCACTAGCATGGCCCGCCTTAGGTTCTGGTGTTGTCATCGGGTTGGGCGCGGCGGAATTGGAGAGGTGTTCTCGTGGCCAAGGACGCGGCAAAGCGCGCGCAGGAGCTCGGGTACGAGGAGGTCGTGGCCCGCCTCGAAGAGGTGGTGAAGCGCCTGGAGGCCGGCAACCTCCCGCTCGAGGAGTCGCTCAAGGCCTTCGAGGAGGGCATCGGCCTGGTTCGCGCCGGCGAGGCGCGGCTGGGCGAGGCCGAGAAGCGCGTCGAGCAGCTGCTCGCGACCGCCTCCGGCGACCGCGCGATACCGTTCTCGCCCGAGGCCGCTCGCGCCGAGGGCGCGCCGCCCCGCGGCCGGCCGGCACTGGAGGCGGAGGAGCCCCCGCCCCCCGGTGACTTCGAGCCTCCGTTCTAGCCAGCCTTCCCGAGCGTAAGACCCATGAGCGACAGCGCGAACAGCGGCCCAGCGGGCGAGCCCCGGCGCGTCAAGGTGGTCATCGTCGACGACGACCGCGACACGCGGGAGATGCTCACTCTGGCCCTGGAGCTCGAGGGCTTCGAGGTCGCCTCGGCTGCCAACGGCCTGCGCCTCATCTCCAGCCTTCACGTCGACCGGCCGGACATCATCCTGCTCGACGTCATGATGTCGTGGATCGACGGGTTCGAGCTCTGCCGGTCCATCAAGAAGAACGAGGAGTTTCGGGACATCCCGGTCATTTTCATCTCGGCGCGAAAGACGGGCGAGGACGTCCAGCGGGGCCTCGCGGCGGGCGCGTCGGACTACTACACGAAGCCGGTGGATATCGAGCGGCTGACCGCTCGCGTCCGCGAGATTCTGGCGATTTGAGGCCGGCCAAGGCCCGGCGGGAGCGAAGACGGCGTGAGCGACGAGAAGGGGTCGGCCAAGTTCGAATTGGAGCCGTATCTCCAAAGGCAACGAAAGCGGGTGGAACAGACGCTCACCGACGCGCTGTCGCCCTTTCGCGCCCGGGCGCCGGCGAGGCTCTTCGAGGCCATGGAGTACAGCCTCCTCGCGGGCGGCAAGCGGCTGCGGCCGGTGCTCGCGCGCGCCGCGGCGGAGGCGGTGGCGGGACCCTCGGCCGCCGAGGGGCAGGCGGTGGTCGACTTCGCGTGCGCCGTCGAGCTCGTCCACACCTACTCGCTCATCCACGACGACCTCCCGGCCATGGACGACGACGACCTGCGCCGCGGGCGGCCGACGAACCACAAGGTCTTCGGCGAGGCCATGGCCATCCTGGCGGGCGACGCCCTGCTGACCGAGGCGTTCTGGCTGGCCGGCCGCGGCGCCGAGGCGCACCGCGGGCGGCTATGCGCGATGCTCGCCGCGGCGGCGGGGGCCTCGGGCATGGTGGGCGGCCAGGCCGACGACATCCGGGACGACGTGCCGCGCTCGCTCCTAGACCTCGAGTCGCTGCATCTGCGAAAGACCGGCGCGCTCATCGCGGTCTCGTGCGCCGGCGGCGCGCTGGCGGCGGGCGGCTCGGAGGCGGCGGTGGCGTCGCTCGAGAAATACGGCCGGCACCTGGGCCTCGCGTTCCAGATCTGTGACGACCTCATCGACCTGAACGGCGACCCGGCCAAGACCGGCAAGGCGGGCGGCTCGGACGCGCGCAAGGGCAAGGTCACTTTCCCCTCGCTCCTGGGCGAGGCGGGGTCTCGGGAGCGCGGGCGCGCGGAGGTGAGGCTCGCCAAGGCCGCTGTCGAGCCGCTCCTGCCCGCGGCGGCGCCGCTCCTGGCGCTCGCCGACTACGCCATCGATCGCGATCGGTAGCTCTTTGCGCTCGGGCGCCGCCCGCTGAAGCGCCCCAGCAGCGAAAGGACATGGCGATGGCGCGGCGCGAGCGGATCGACAAGCTCCTGGTCGAGCGGGGGCTCGCCGAGACGCGGACCAAGGCCCAGGCGCTGGTGCTCGCCGGCTCGGTCGTGGCAGGGGAAGCGCGGGTGGACAAGGCCGGCGCCCTGGTCGACGTCGAGCTTCCGCTGCGGCTCAAGGGTGAGAAGCTGCCGTACGTGTCGCGGGGTGGCCTCAAGCTGGAAGGTGCGCTCAAGCACTGGGAGCTCGACGTCGCGGGCCTGGACGCCCTCGACGTGGGGGCGTCCACCGGCGGCTTCACCGATTGCCTGCTGAAGCGCGGCGCGGCGCGGGTCATCGCGCTGGACGTGGGCTACGGCCAGCTCCACCCGGCGCTGCGCTCCGACCCGCGGGTGACCGTGCGCGAGCGCGTCAACGCCCGCGCGCTCACCCGCGAGGACGTCCCCTTCGACGTGGACCTCGTGGTCGCGGACGTGTCGTTCATCTCGCTGCGCCTCGTCCTGCCGAGCGCGCTGTCGTTCCTCGAGCCCGGGGGCGCGCTCCTCGCCCTGGTCAAGCCGCAGTTCGAGGTGGGGCGCGGCCAGGTCGGGAAGGGCGGGGTGGTTCGCGACGAAAAGAAGCGGGTCGCGGCCATCGAGGGGGTGGCCGAGGCGGCGCGGGCGCTGGGGCTCCAGGTCGGCGGCTGGATCGACTCGTCCATCGCCGGGCCCGCTGGAAACCTCGAGGCCCTGCTCTTCGCGCGCAAGAAGACCTGAGCGGCGGCCCCGCTTCGGGCGCCCTCGGCTCAGCGCTCGAGGATGACGAGCTCGATGCGCCGGTTGAGCTCGCGGCCGTGCGCCGTGAGATTCGGGGCGAGGGGCCGCGTATCGCCGAACCCCTCGGCGACGAGGCGGGCGCGGTCGACCCCGCGCTGGACCAGGAACTCGAGGACCGCGCTCGCCCAATCGCGCGAGAGCTTCAGGTTGACGGCCTTGTCGCCCGCGCTGTCGGTGTGGCTCTCGATGCGGAGCCTCTTGATGCCTGCCCGCCGGACGGCGTCGGTGACCTGGTCGAGGAGCGCGTGGCTCTCCTGGAGGATGACGGCCTTGCCGGCGGCGAAGCGGACCTGCTGCTTGAGCTGGATCCGGTCCTCCTTCAAAACGACCAGCGCGGGCTTCGGGGCAGGTGCGAGCTCGACCTCGAATCGCTGCTCTCCGCCCTCGGCCACGTCGAGCTCCAGGGCCCGGGTGACATAGCCGTCGGCGTCGGCCGACGCCGTGTAGCGGCCGATGGGCAGCTCGACCGCGGCGATGCCGTCGGCGCCGACCGCGACCTGGGTTCGCCGAGGGCCCCAGAGGCTCACGCGGCCGCCGGGGATGCGCTGCTTGCCCGACATGAGCGCGAGCTGGACCGCCTGACCCCGCGGCTCGCGGGCGGCCATCGCAGGTGCCTCGGCGCTCGGACCTGCCGAGGGGGGCCCAACTTTGGCTGGGGTCGCCGGCGTCGCCGGCGCGACGGCGCAGGCCTCGCGTCGCCTCTCCACCGGAACGTCGCGCTCGGCGGCCCGCGCCGCCGCGCTTGCGCTTGCGCCTGCACCGAACGGGTCGAACGCGTAGCTCACCCCGAGGAGCGCGTCGTACGGCGGAGTGGCGGGGATGCCGCGCGCCACCGAGTGGGTGAGGCCCACGTCGACGGCCGCGAGGAGCGTGAGGTTTCCCAGGGCGGTGAGCCGAGCGCCAGCCGTGAGCTGCTGCGGCATGGCGCTCGCGACCGACACCGGCTTGTCGTCCGGCCCGACGAGGACCTTGGCGCCCAGCGGGACCGCGAGGCCGTACTCGACGAAGGGCGTGACGTAAGGCAGCGGCACCTCGGCGCCGACTCTCACGCCGGCGCGGTGGTACCGGTTGATCTGAAGCGCGAACTCTTCAATCGACGTGACCGACGCGCTTCCCAGGAGGTCGCCGGAGCCATCGAGGGAGAAGGTCGCGTTGGCGTGCAGGCGCAGAGGCAGCTTGGGGGCAACGGAGCGGGCGTCCCAGGTCAAGAGGGCGCTCGGGGCGAAGCCGACCGCGGCGTGCGAGACCTCGAGCGTGCCGACGCCGGGGAAGAGGACGAAGCGCAGAATCGGCCCCGAGGTGGAAGCCTGCGCCGACCCGGAGCGCTCCCTTGAGCCCCACGCTCAGGTCTCCTTGGGCCTGCATCAGCGTCGGCGAGCTGCGTGTGTTGCTGTTCGACGAGATGGCGTACGAGAGGTACGCCTCGCCGGAACGGTGAAATACGTAGCCGAGCCCGAGCGCCCCGGCCGAGCGCACGTCGCGCGCGCCCAGCACGGGGAAGTCCGCCGAGCTCAGGTACTGGCCGAGGACGGAGATGCGGACGGCGCCGGGCCGGCCCAAGTCCGCGGAGCTCAGGTGGAGGAGGCCTATGGCTCCGAACGCGTTGGCGCCGACGCGCGGGTCGCCGGGGGCGGCGGGGTCGTCGGCCGCGATGGCGAGGCCATTCGGCCCGGCCGCGGGAGGGGCGCTTGGGCGAAAGGACTCCCGCGAAGGCTCGCCCGCGGGCGCCGGCCCGGGGGTGAACGGGCTCCACTCGGCGCGGGGCAACGGCTGGGCGCGGGCCGCCGCGCCCGCGATGAAGGCCACGGCGGCGAGGGCCTTGGGAAGCGTCTGCATTCCATTGTCTCCACGCCGAGGAAAATGACACTGCAGCCCGCGAATTATAGGGGATGGCTGCGCTGTGCAAGCTCCGCGCTCCGGCTGCAGGTCGCCTTGACAGGCCGCGGATGCGAAACGTAGATCATTTGTCGAAATTTGCAGCTTGAGGAGTAAGGGCATCTCGATGCAACGGCGATATTTCACCACCTTCGAGGCCAGCCGGTTCCTCGGGGTGAGCCTGCCGACGGTGGTCAACTGGATCAAGGCCGAGCGCCTCAAGGCCCATCGGACGCCGGGCGGGCACCGGCGCATCGCGCGCGACGAGCTTTCGAGCTTCATCCGCCGCCACGGGATGCCGATGCCTCCGGAGCTGAGCGATGCGGGCGCGCGGGCGCGAATCCTGGTGGTCGACGACGACCCGGCGCAGCTCTCGGCCCTGGTGTCGCTGCTCAAGCGGGCAGAGTACGAGTGCTGCGCCGCGGGCGACGCATTCACCGCGGGGCTTTTCACCGGGGTTTTTCGCCCGGACCTCGCGCTCATGGACCTGTCCATGCCCGGGGCCGACGGCGCCACGGTGGTCGCGGCCCTGCGCGCCTGCGAGGAGATGCAGGGCCTCCGTGTCCTGGCCGTGAGCGGCGCGCGGGACGAGAAGACCCACAAGCGGGCGCTGGCGGCGGGCTACGAGGACCTGGTGACGCGGCCCTTCGAGCTCGAAGCGGTCAAACGCAAGGTCGAGCACGCGCTGCGCGCGCCCCGCGCGGCCTGACCGGAGCCCCGACCCTTATGAACGGCTCTCTCCACCGCGAAAGCGCGAGGCTGGTCGTGATGGGGGCTGCCCCCGAGCGGCGGGCGGCGGCCGCCGCGCTCGAGCGCGCCGGGTTCTCGGTCGAGGAGTCGGAGCCCCCGCGCGGGGCCGAGGCGCCGCGCCGGCGCGCGCCCGACGTGGTCTTGCTGGTGGGCGCGTCGCCCGAGGGGGTGCGAGCGCTCCGGAGCGGCGGCGAGCTCGGGGGTGCGGCGCTGCTCGCGATCGGACCGGACGGCGATTCGGGAGCGCTCCGGGAAGCCGGCGCCGACGACGTCGTCGGCGACGGTGCAGAGGTTCTCGCGGCTCGGGTCGATCAGGCGCTGCGCCTCCAGCGGGCCGGCGAGCGGCTGGCGCTCGGGCGGCTGCGGATGCAGGCGCTCTCCGACTTCGGAGAGCTGATCCTCTCGAGCCCGCCCCTGGAAAACCTGCTCCCGAGCGCCCTTCGCCGAATCAGCGACGGCTTCGGCGACGGCTTTTCGGCGGTGCTCGCCGAGGCTGCTCCGGGCGGCGGCGGGCTTCGTCTCTGGTCTGCGCCAGAGGACCCGCGGGGCGGTCGCACGGGCGACGCCTCGCGCTGCGAGGCGATCCTCCGCGCCCTCGACGCGCGCGCGCCGCTCCTGGTGGGTGGCGCGCCGGGCGACCTCCTCGCGGCGGAGATCCAATCGCTGGTTCAGCCCCCCGACACCGGTCTCCTCTGGCTCCAGCCGCTGCCGATTCGCGGAGCGCCGATGGCGGCCCTCCTCGCCGCGGCGCCGGCAGACAGCGACGACCGCGCCTTCGGCCCCGAAGAGCGTCTCTTCGCGGCCGCGTGCGCGGGCGCCCTCGCCGCGGGGCTGACCGCCTCTCGGCTCTCGGCGGGCGCGCGCCGCGAGCGCGAGGTCATGGCAAGCGCTTACGCCGAGCGCCGCCGCGAGCTCGCCTCCGCCAACTTGCGGCTCAAGGAGGCGAATCGGCTCAAGGACGAGACCCTCGCGCTCTGCTCGCACGATCTGCGCGGCCCGCTCAACATCCTGCTCGGCCACGCGCGGCTCCTCGCCGAGGCGGAGCTCGACGCGGATGAGTCGGCGTCGACCAAGGCCATCCTGCGGCAGGGCAAGCGGCTGTTCGAGTTGGTCGAGAGCCAGCTCGACCGCGGGCGCGGCGAGCGCGCGGGCCAAGAGCTCAAGGCCGAGCCGTTGGAGCTGGGCGAGGTCTGCCGGGAGCAAACAGCCCTGCAAGAGCCCCTCGCTGCCGAGCGCGGCGTCCGCATCGAGTTGCGGGTCTCGGCCCTCGCGCTCTGCACCGATGCTGCGATGCTCCGCCGCGTTCTCCAGATCTTAATCCGCCGCGCCGTGGGCCGGGCGCGCGACGGGGGCTCGGTGGTCGTCCAGGTCGAGGGGCGCGAGGGCCCGGAGCGGCCGGTGGCGCGCGTCGCCATCGCCGACGACGGCGCCGCCCTCCCGCCCGACGAGCTCCTCACGCTGTTCGAGCGCTACCGCAAAGGGCCCATCGACCCCGAGCTCGCCCTGTGCCGCGACCAAGTGGAGCTCCTCGGGGGCGAGATCTGGGCGGAGAGCGGGCCGGGCGGCGCCGCCGTCTTCACCCTCCCGTTGGCCGGCGCGCAGCTCTCCGGATAGGGCTGCGCGCCGTGTGGAACTTCACCGTGGCCGAGCGCTACAATCGAGCGATTGGTGCCTTGGGCGCCTTGGAAGCCATGGTCCTCCTCCTGCTTCACACCTGGCGCCGGCTCGGGCGCCTGGCCTTGGCCGCCGCGGCCCTCAGCTTGAGCTGCGCGGCGGACCGCGGGGCGAAGAGACCCGCGCCGGACCCCGTCGCGATGAAAGAGGCCATGGCCGGGGACTCCGCGGGCTCGGGAGAGGTGTTCGCCTCGAGCCGCGCCTACACCCACTTCCTCGCCGGGCGCCTTTTGGCCTATCGCGGGGACCATCGCGCGGCCGCCGAGGAGCTGAAGCAGGTCCTCGCCCACGACCCCGAGGCCTCCTTCGCCCGCGTCTCGCTGGCCGAGGAGTGGCTGCGCGCCGGCGCCCCCGAGCGCGCCGAGAGCGCGCTGAAGGAGGCGGTCGGGCTCGCCCCGCGGTACGCCCCCTCGCACCTCGCGCTGGGGCGGCTCTATGCGGATCAGCGGCGCACGCGCGCGGCCGTGGGCGAGCTCGAGCGGGCCGTGGCGCTCGACCCGAGCGAGCCGCAGAGCTACATGGCGCTGGCGCAGACGCATCTCGAGGCCGGCGATGAGGCCAAGGCTGCCGCGGCCATCGAGGCCCTCGCCAAGGCGCTCCCCGGCGAGCCCATGGGGTACAAGGCGCTGGGACATTGGTACTCCGACAAGGGCGACTTCGAGCAGGCGCAGCGCTACCTGAACCTCGCGTTGGAGCGAGACCCAGGCGACGCAGAGACGCTCCTGCTCCTGGCGCGCGCGAGCGAGGGTCGAGACCAGCTGGACGCGGCGCAGCGGTTCTACGAGCGGGCCCTGGCGCGCAACCCCGACGACGCCGAGGTCCTCCTGGCCCTGGGCGCGCTCCTGCTCAAGCGCCAAGACGCGCCGAGCGCGCGGGCTTACTTTGAGCAGCTCATCGGCGTCGCGCCGGACAATCCGGGTCTCCGGGCCAAGCTCGCCTTCGCCTTCGCCCGGGCGCACCAGCTCTCGGCCGCGGCCGACTTCTTCGCGCAGGCGCACGCCCTGGCGCCGGGCGACGCGACCCTCGCGTACTTCTGGGGCCGGGTGCTCGAGGAGCTGGGCGAGGCGGCGAAGGCGGCCGCGGCCTTCGAGGCGGTGGACCGCCGGTCGGACCTCTACCCTCAGGCGCTGGTGCGCCGCGCGCATTGCCTGTCGCTGGCCAAGGAGCCGGCAAAGGCCGTGGAGCTGCTGGAGGCGGCGCGGCGGGCCGAGCCGGACAGGCTCGAGTACACCCTCGCTCTGGCCGCGGCGCTGGAGCGCGCTGGGAGGCTGGGCGACGCGTCTTCACTCCTGGAAGGCCAGGTGGCGAAGGAGGGCGCGCCGGCCCCGCTCTACGAGGCCCTGGCTGGCCTCTATCAGAAGGCGGGTCGCGGGTCGGACGGCGTGGTGCTCCTGACGGCGGCGCTCGAGAAGCGGCCCAAGGACGAGGCGCTGCTCTTCGCGCTGGCCGCGGTCCACGAGAAGCTCGGCCACGTCGACCTCGCGGTGGCGCGGATGCGCGAGGTGCTCTCGCAGAACCCGGAGAACGCCAACGCCCTCAACTTCATCGGGTACACCTTCGCCGAGCGCGGCCGCGACCTGGACCAGGCCGAGGCCATGGTCCGGCGGGCGCTCGAGCTGAGCCCGGAGAACGGCGCGTTTCTCGACTCGCTGGGCTGGGTCTATTTCAAGAAAGGCGATTGGGCGCGCGCCGCCGAACTCTTGGAGAAAGCGGTCCGGCTGCTGCCCGACGAGGCCGTCGTCGCCGAGCACCTGGGCGATGCCTATTCGAAGCTCGCTCGCCGAACCGAGGCGCTGGACGTCTATCGGCGCGCGCTGAAGATGCTCGAAGCGGCGCCGGACGAAGAGGTGCGCGGCAGCCTCGAGGGCAAGCTCCGCGCCCTGAGCTCACAGGGGTCTCCGGCCGCTCCGAGCGCGAAGTGACGAGTCGCCGGGCCCAAAATGCAAGGCGGTTGCAAACGAGGCCGTCCGATGGCCTCATGGTCGGATCGACCGCGCTCGGGAGGCGCATGGCGGATCCGCTCGACAAGAACGGCGACGACGCGCGCGGCGGTGACCCGCGCGATCCGCTGGGCGCCATGGCGGGCAACTATCGGATCCTTCGGCCCATCGCCTCGGGCACCCTGGGCGTCGTGTACCTGGCCGAGCACCCGCGCATCGGGGCCAAGGCGGCGGTGAAGGTGCTGCACGAGGAGCTCGCCGGGGACCCGGCCCTGGTGGAGCGATTCATCGAGGAGGCCCGGGCGGCGGCGGTGGTTCACCACCCGACCATGGTGAAGTTCTACGACCTCGTCTACCTGCCCGACGGGCGGCCGGCCGTGGTCATGGAGTTCTTGGACGGTCGGGGCCTCGAACGAGCGATCGCCGCGAAGCCGCTCTCGCTGGCGGACGCGCTCGACCTCCTCTCGCAGGTCGGCGCGGTGCTCGCGTCGACGCACGCGCGCGGCGTGGTCCACCGCGACATCAAGCTCGAGCACGTCCTCCTGGTGAACGGCCAGAACGGGAGGGAGCGGACGAAGTTCCTCGACTTCGGGCTCGCGAAGGTCTCAGGGAAGGTGCTCCCGACCATCGCCGGCAAGGCGCAGTACCTTGCTCCCGAGCTGATCCGAGGCGAAGGGGTCGACGCGCGCACCGACCTGTACGCGGTCGGCGTCCTCGCATACCGCCTCCTCGCCCATCGATTTCCCTTCGAGGGGCGCACGCCCCGCGAGGTCGCCCGCAAGCACGTCTACGAGCCCGTCGACCCCGAGCCTCTGCCGGCGGCGGCGCGGGACCTGGTCCTCAAGCTGCTGGCCAAGCGCCCCGCCAATCGCTTCGACGACGGCGCGGCGCTCGCTGCCGCCCTGAGGACGGTCGAGGCCTCGCTCGGGCCCAAGGCGACCTCCTTCTCGGTCTCCAGGACGAGGCGCTCGGGGATCGACGCGCCGACCGAGCCCAATCTCGCCGCGTTCGTCGAGCCGGCGACTTCGCGCGAGAACCCCGAGGTCGACGCGGCCGACTCCATGGCGGAATCCCATCCCGGACCTCGTCGTCGTGGACGCCTTCTCGGAGGAATCGGAGGACGCGACCGTGGTGCAGCAGATGCCGGAGCCAGCGTCGCCCGCCTCGGCGGACCAAGGGCGGCCCGCCCCGCCAATCGCCTCCGAAGGGGTCGCCCTCCCGCCGACCGCCCTCCCGGACCTCTCCGTCGGCCTGGAGCTCGCGCACGACGTCGACTTGGCGGAAGAGGCCCTGTTCCCGGACTTCGGCGCAGAACCTTCGATCGGCGACTCGCCGACTCTGACCGGCATGGAGCTCGCCGCGGTCGCGCGCTCCCAGGGCACCGGAGCCGACGACACCGCCGCCGACCGAAGCGCGTCGCCCGGAGCGGGGATGTTGGCGCGCTTTCTCGAGCTCTCGGAGAGGGACCACTACTCGTTCCTCTCCATGCCTGAGGACGCGGACTCAGAGCAGGTCAAGGTCGCCTGCGGTCGCGTCGAGAAGGAGCTCCTGGTGCTGCGCGACCAGGTCTTGCCCGCCCAGCGCCCGCAGGTGGTGGCGCTGCTCGGCCGGCTCGAGCGGGCCCGGCGCGTGCTCGACGACCTGGAGGCCCGCGCAGCCTACGACGCTCGGCGCGGCAACCACCGCGGCGTGGCGCGCTGCATGGCCGCCGGCTTGGCTCCGGCGCGCGTGGACAAGCTTCGGCAGGACTACATCCGGAGGTCGCCCGAGCTGGTCGACCGCGCTCGCAAGCTCGCGCAGGAGGCGCAGGACAACGCCGAGAAGGGCGGGGTGGAGCGCGCGGCGCTGGTCATCTCCCAGGCGTTGGCGCTCGACCCGCTCTCGCGCGAGCTGCAGCGGCGCCTTGAGGAGCTGCTGCAGTCCGGCGACGGTGCCGCCTGAAGCCCTCAGGGGGCTTGGGGCTGCTGCGACTCGCGCGCGGCCACGTCTCGAAGCGCCTGCCCTGCGATCTCGTCTGGCTCGCTCTCGGCGATGTCCGAGAGGCTGATGACGCCCAGGAGCTTGTCTTGGTCATCGCAGACCATGATGCGGGACTTGCGCCGCTCGCGCATCAAGCGCAGAGCTTCGGCCAGGTCGTCTCCACTGTGGCAGCTCACCACGTCCTTCGTCATGACGTCGTCGACCTTGGCATCGGCGGGCCTGCCGTCCGCGAGAATCCGCAGGGCCAGGTCGCGGTCGGTGAGCGTGCCTATCGGCTGGGTCGATTCGTTGCAGATGGGCACGAACCCGATGTTCTGCGTCTTCATGAGCAGGGCGCAGTCGCGCACCGAGTCTCCGGCGCGGCAGCACTCCGGCTTCTTCATGAGCTCGTCTACGTGCATCGCGATCACGCTCTCTTTCCGGTCGCCGCTTTCGCCGCGACTCTCCTTCCCTCGCCTGTTCGGCTCTTCGCTGTAGCCGTTCAGGCGCGCAGTGGAAGCTAGTGCCGGGCGATAGCCGAAGACACCGGCGCCGGCGAAGCGAGCCCTCCCCGCAGCGCAGCCGCGCCGCCGGCGAGCCGCTCGAGTGCTCAGACTGCGGGCTCACCCGAGCTCGACGGACTCGAGGTATTCGGGGATTCGGGCGCTCCAGCCGGGGCCGCGCGCCTCGATTCGCTGCCGCATGGCCGCGAGGGCCGGCGGCTCGCCGTGGACGCAGAAGATGCGGGGAGGCGGAGACGAGAAGCCGTCGAGCCAGCGCAAGACCTCGCGCCAGTCGGCATGGGCCGAGAACCCCGTGACCGTCCGGATGGCCGCGCCCACCGGGACCATTTGGCCGTGGATTTTGATCTCGGTCGCCCCCTCCTGCAGCGCCCGGCCGCGGGTCCCTTCGCCCTGGTAGCCGACGAAGAGGAGGGTGTTCCGCGGGTCGGGGAGCCGGTGACGCAGGTGGTGCAGCACGCGCCCGCCCGTGAGCATCCCCGAGGCGGCGATGATGATGCATTGCTTCACGTCGTTGACTCGCCTCGAGTCCTGCGCCGCGCGGGTGAAGTGCACCTTACGAGGCTCGAAAGGCCGGGCGCCCGAGCGAAGGAGCGCCCGCATGGCCTCGTCGTGCTCCTCGAGATGCCGGGCGTAGATGGGCGTGGCGTCCACCGCCATGGGGCTGTCGACGAAGACGTCGAGGACCGGCACCCGGCGCTCGTTCTCCAGCTCTCGGAGGTAGTACAGCAGCTCCTGCGCACGGCCGACGGCGAAGGAGGGAATCACCACCGCGCCGCCGCGGCCCTCGGCCTCGACGAGCGCGTGCGCGAGCGCGTCCTTGGGCGAGACGGGGCCGTGCTCGCGATCGCCGTAGGTGCACTCGACGAGCAGCGTCGTGGCCTCGCGCACCGGGGTCGGGTCCGGCACGACAGGCGCGTCGTACCGCCCCAGGTCGCCGCTGAAGAGGACGCGCTGCGTGGCGCGGCCGGGCTCCTGGATCTCGATTTCGATCATCGCCGAGCCGAGGATGTGGCCGGCGGGCCGGAAGGTCACCGAGAGGCCCGGCAGGAGCTCGCGCCGCTCGCCGTAGCCGATGGAGCCCAGGCGGCGGACCGCGCGCTGGGCGTCGGCCTCGGTGTAGAGCGGCTGCGCCGGCGAGTGCTTGGAGTAGCCCAGCGCATTGGCGGTGGCGGCCTCTTCCTCCTGGAGGCGGCCCGAGTCGGGCAGCATCAGGCCGCACAGGTCCTTGGTGGCATGGGTGGTGAGCACCGGGCCGGAGAAGCCTTCGCGAACCAGGACGGGCAGGTACCCCGTGTGGTCGATATGCGCATGGGTGAGCACCGCCGCGTCGATGTCCCTGGGACGGACGGGAAGGGGCTGCCAGTTGCGAAGGCGCAGCTCTTTCTTACCCTGGAAGAGGCCAGCGTCGATGAGCAGGCGCTTGCCGTTGGCGTGGACGACGTATTTCGAGCCGGTGACCGAGCCGGCGGCACCGAGAAATTGCAGGGTCGCCAGAGATCGCTCCCGTTTGTTCGAATGCGAGGAGAAAAGTGGAACGAGGATAGGCGCGCGGCGTCAGAGGCGGCAAGGTGAGGTGCCGCGGCGGCGCGCCGCTCCCGGTGGGCGAGCGGGGGCGACCTCTCGAGAGCGCATCACGGCCGGCAGGCCGGAGGCCGGGCGCCCGAGGGTGTATACTTGCTCCCAGTGAGGAGTGACCGAATGCGGCGAAAGATCACGGTCGTCGGGGCGATGATCGAGCGCGACGGCAAGTACCTCATCACCCAGCGCAAGCCGACGGCGACGCTGCCGCTTCTGTGGGAATTTCCGGGAGGCCGCGTGGAACCGGGCGAGACGGACGCCCAGGCGCTGGCGCGCGAGCTCCGCGAGGAGATGGCCATCGACGTCCAGGTGAGCGAGCGCGCCGTGCACGTTCAGCACTCGTATGCGGACTACGACATCGACTTCCGGGTGTACCGCTGCAAGCTCCTGCGCGGGGAGATCCGCCACCTGCGCGTGCACGACCATCGCTGGGTCGCCCCGGCGGACCTGGACGACTACGAGTTCCCGCCGGCAGATCAGAAGACCTTCGAGCAGCTCCTGGGGCTGCAGTAGGCCTCGAGCGGCGAACGGTCGCGCCAATCCACCTGCGCGGGCGTTGAACGGGGGCTCGACCAGAGCACCGAACCAGTCGGCGCTCTAGAACTCGCCTTCGGCGCCGAGCTTCTCCACGCCCGCAGCCAGCACTCGCCAGAGCTCTGTGCGCCGGCCGCCTTCGACCTCGCGGGTGACGGCCAGGGTGTGGCCGCGCCGGCCCCGGGGGTCGAGCACGTCCAGAAGGAGGACCCGCCCGGGCTCGAGCGCGACGAGCCGCGCCGGCCCGTCGCGGGGCACCAGCATCAGCGCAGAGATGGCGCCGCCGTCGGCCTCGCCGACCAGGCCGACGTAGGTACCGCCTTCCGTGCCGCGCGCGACGGCCGCGCTGGGGGCTTTGAAGCAGGGCTCGAGGTGCGGCGGGAGGGCCTGCAGCGCGCGGTCGACGGCCGAGGGCACGAGCGGCCCGCGCGGCTCGGACTCCGACTTGAGCGTCGAGGCCCAGAGCACATCGCCCGGGGCGAGCAGCGGGAGGGGATCGTCGAAGTGAGCGCGCGCGGATACCGCGCACGGGCCCGACGCCGACGGAGCCGACTCGAGGGACTCGATGCGCCCCTGGGAGATGCGCCGCGGGCCCAGATACAGCCAGAGGGTCTGCTCGAGAATGGCGGCCTTGGCGCGCTCGGTCTGCGCGGGGTCGAGGCCGTCGGGGTCGAAGCAGACGGCCTGAAGGCGGCGGTCGGCGAGGATGAGAGACAGGGTCGCGGTGTTCGGGCCAGTCCGCTGCGCCAGGGCCCACTCGATGGGCGGCGCCGCCGCGAGCAGGGCAGGGAGGACGAAAGCGACGGGGATCATGCGGCGACCCTGGGGCAAGACCTTTGCCAAAGCAATGCGGCTCAGGGCGGCCGAGCTCGGAACCGCTGCCTCCGAGTCCGCATCGCCGCGCCGCGCGGCCCTCGAGCCTCGGCGCGAGGCGACCAGAGAACGCAGTCTCGGCGCGAAGCCCCGAACGCTCGCAGCTCGAAAAGTTGCGGGCCTGTAAGGCCGATGCTTACATGGCGGGCAGAGGTTCGACCGATGGCTCGCCCGCTCGCGCTCGCTGCTCTTCTCGCCGCCTTCCATGCGCCGGCCCTGCCAGCGGCCGCGGCCGACCGTCCCCGAGCGGCCGAGCCCGCCAAGGTCCAGGACGCGGGCGCCGACGCGGCGTTCGCGGAGACCAAGAAGGCCTTCCTCGCGCTCCGCAAGGACGAGAAGCGCCGCAAGTTTCGCGACGCGTGGCTCTCGGTGGCGGCGAGGTTCGAGCAGATCGCCGAGCGGTTCCCCAAGAGCCCGCGCGCCGCCGACGCGCTCTTCGACGCCGCCGAGCTATACGCCGAGCTTTCGCACGTCTCCCTGGCCCGGCGGGATCTCAAGTCCGCCGTCGACGCCTATGAGAAGCTCTGCCAGCGCTACCCTTCCTCCAGGCTCGCGGACGACGCTCACCTCGCCCTGGGGCGCATCCATCGCGACCGGCGCGGCGACACCGAGGCGGCTCGCGCCGAGTTCAAGGCCGCCCTGGCCGCGAACGGCGACCAGTCGGGCAAGGCCCGCCAGGCGCTCGCCGCGCTCGGGCCTCCTCCGCCGAAGCCCGAGCCTGCCAAGGAGCCGCCGGCTGTCGCCAAAGAGGCGCCGGCCAGGGCGGAGAAGCCCAAGGCCGCCGCCGGCACCGGCGACGACGCAGAAGACGACGAGGAGGAGCCCGCGGCAGCCCCGAGCGCCGCGCTCGACCTGGGCCGCGTCCGCGCGCTCCAGTCGGCCGCCAAGGCCGACGTTCCGCTCTCGGTGCAGGCGGGCCTCAAGGTCCGGCGGATCATCATCGACCCCGGCCACGGCGGCCACGACACCGGCGCCACCGGGCCCGGCGGGCTGCACGAGAAGGACGCAGCCCTCGCCATTGCGCTCGCGCTCAGGGACGAGCTCACCGCGCGGGGGTTCGAGGCGCTGCTCACCCGGGAGACGGACCGCTTCGTCTCGCTCGACGACCGCACCCGCTTCGCGAATCGGAAGAGGGGCGACCTCTTCGTGAGCGTGCATTGCAACGCCTACCGGACCCCCGACCTTCGCGGGGTGGAGACCTACACCCTCAACGTCGCGAGCGACGCCTACGCCATTCGCCTGGCGGCGCGCGAGAACGCCTCGAGCGAGCGCAAGGTCTCCGACCTCCAGTTCATCCTGGCCGACCTCGCCACGCGGGCGAACACCGACGAGTCCCAGCGGCTCGCCCGCGCCGTGCAGTCGAGCGTGGTGGTGGCCGAGTCCGAGCCGAAGAAGCCCGCGCATGACCTGGGGGTCAAGCAGTCGCTCTTCTATGTCCTGCTCGGCGCCAAGATGCCGTCGGTGCTGGTGGAGACCGCGTTCATCTCGAACCCGGCCGACGAGCGCCGCCTGGGAGACCCCAAGCAGCAGCGCGCCCTGGGCCGCGCCATCGCGCAGGGGGTGGTCCGCTTCAGCGCTGAACGAGAGCTCTACGCGAAGGCGCTCACCGACTAAGATTGTCGGCAACATGGAAGCACACCTCGCGCCGACCCTGCCCACCCCTTCACTCCCCCGCGCCCCCGTCGATGACAAGCGGCTCGCCATCGAGCGTGTCCCCGCGTTCGCGCCTGACCCAGCCGGTCTGACCGGCTCGGCGCGCGCCTACCTCGAGTCCGGGCGGGAGATCATCCAGGCCCTCCATCGATCGGGCGCCAGCGGCCGGACCACCGTGCGCGCCATGAGCGAGCTGATGGACCGGCTCCTGCGCGGCCTCTACTCCACCCTGGTGGTGAACGCGCCCGAGCTGCCGCCCATCGCGCTCGCCGCCGTGGGCGGGTACGGCCGCCGCGAGCTCGCGCCGCGCTCCGACCTGGACCTGCTCCTGGTCTGGGAGGGCCGAGGCGAGGCGCCGCCTTCGGTCGCGCGGTTCGCCGAGCAGCTGCTCTACATCCTCTGGGACCTCAAGCTGGAGATCGGCTGGGGCGCCCGCACGCCGCAGGAGTGCGCCAAGCTCGCCGAGAGCGACCACACGGCGCGCACCGCCCTGGTCGACTGCCGCCCGCTCGTCGGCAGCCCTCAGGTCTACCAGCGCCTCGAGGACGCGGTGCTCAAGGACCTGGTCGGCCGCCACGCGGCCCAGTTCATCGTCGACAAGGCCGAGGAGCTCAAGAGCCGCCGCCTCAAGTACGGCGACACCGTCTTCCTGCTCGAGCCCAACTTGAAGCAGAGCGAGGGCGGCCTGCGCGACCTCCAGACCGCGCTCTGGATGGCCCGAGCGCGCTTCCGAACCGCCGGCATCTCCGACCTCTTGCACCGGTCCGTCTTGCCGCCCGGCGAGGTCGCCGACCTGATGGCGGCGCGCGACTTCATGTGGCGCGTGCGCAACGAGCTGCACTACCTGACCGGGCGCAAGGAGGACCGGCTCACGTTCGAGCTGCAGATCCAGGTGGCCGACCGGCTGGGCTATGCCGCGGGCGAAGGGCGGCTGGCGGTCGAGGAGTTCATGCACCACTACTACCTCGCCGCCTCGTCCATCAAGCGCGCGGCCGACGCGCTGGTGGCCCGTTGCGAGGAGAGCGGCCAGCGCCGGTTCTGGCGCCGCGAGCGCAAGCTGGACCACGAATTCAAAATTTGGAACGGGCGCCTCACCATCGCCTCGGTGGACCTCTTCGAGCAGCGGCCGGCCGCCATCGTGCGCTTCTTCGCCGCCGCCGACCGCGAGGGCGTGCCGCTCTACAGTTGGGCCCGTGACCGCGTCGCGCACGAGCTCCCGCGCCTCGACGACAAGGTCGTCGCCCTGCCCGAAGTAGCCACCACGCTGCGCCAGATGTTCGTGCGCCCCGGGACCCGCGGCGAGTTCCTGCTCGCCATGCATGAGCTGGGCGTCTTGGGCAAGGTGCTGCCGGAGTTCGGCCAGGTCACCGCCCGGGCGCAGCACGACATGTACCACGTGTACACGGTCGACATTCACAGCATCTTCGCCGTGATGCGCCTGTATGCGCTGCGCAACGGGGAGCTCGCGGAGCAGGCTCCGGCCATGACCCGGCTGATGCAGGAGCTGCAGCGCCCTTTGGCGCTGTTCCTGGCCATGCTCATGCACGACGCGGGGAAGACCGGGGTCACCGGGCACGCTGCGCGCGGCGCGAGCCTGACGCGGATCGTCGCCGAGCGCCTGCACCTCACGGACGAGGACGCGGAGGACGCGGTGCTCCTCGTCCGCGAGCACCTCCTGATGAGCCACTTGAGCCAGCGCCGGGACCTTTCGGACGACGCGCTCGTCGAGGGCTTCGCCCGGCAAATCGGCACGGTGCAGCGGCTGAAGATGCTCTACCTGCTGACCTACGCGGACATGTGCTCGGTGGCGCCCAACACCTGGAACGACTGGCGCGCGCGCCTGTTGGAGCAGCTCTTCGTGAAGGCCTCGGCGGTCCTGGAAGGGAAACCCGGGGCAGGGCCCGGCCCCGCCGAGATGCTCCGCGGGGCGATGCTGGCGCGCCGGCCGCGCGCCGCGGCCGAGGTGGACGCCTTCCTGGGCAACGTTCCCGAGAGGTACGCGCGGACGTCAGGGCCGCGGGACGCATCCCGCCACCTCCGGCTCCTGCGCCGCTCGAAGGGCGCGCCGGTGGCGGCGGTGCTGGTTCAGCGCGCCGGCTACACGGACCTGACCATCACCGCGCCCGACCGCCCGGGGCTCCTCGCCGCGTTCTCTGGCGCCCTGGCGGCGCACCGGATCGACATCATCCACGCCGAGGTCTTCTCCACCGCGGACGGCCGAGCGCTCGACGTGTTCACAGTGCGCGGGCGCACCGGCGGGCCCATCGAGCGCGACCGATGGCGGTTGGCGCGCCAAGACCTCAAGGCCATCTTGCGAGGGCAGATGGAGGTGGGCGCCCTGCTCAAGCGCCGCACGTCCAGCGCCATCCCAGAGCGGTTCGTCCCCCGGGTCGCGACGCACATCGCTGTGGACAACAAGGCCGCAAAGGACGCCACGGTCATCGACGTCATCGCGCAGGACCGCATGGGGCTCCTGCACGTCATCGCCCGAACCTTTTTCGAGAGCGGCGTGGAGATTTTGCTCGCCAAGATCGAAACGCAGGGCGCCCGAGCCATCGACGGCTTCTACGTTCGCAAGGGCGGAAGGAAAATCGAGGATCCTGAGGCGTTGGCCGGCCTGGAGAGCGCGCTGCGGGCGGCCATCGCCCAGGGGCCGTGAGGACGCGTGGTGGCCCGTGGGCGCAAGCGGGAACGGCGAAGGCGAAGGCGCTGGAGTGTCTCGGACGGCCAGGGTTTGTGACCGGGCGCGGGCGGTAACCCGGTGGGCTGTCGAGGGGCGCAGCAGGCTCTTCGAAGTAAGTACTTGACGGCGCGGCCAGGGTGCTCTACAAGCCGGCCCCACGTTGCGACGCGGTCTGAGCGCAGCGCAGCTCTTTGAGAACGGAATCGAGGGTCTCTCTGCCGGACGGCGTCCGCGCTCACGAGGTTAGTGGGTGCGTTGCGTGCAGTCTCCGGTCGGAAACAAAGCGGTGACGAAAGTTCGAGAGGCCCTTGACAGCGGGAGCGGAGCTCAGCTAAAAAGCCGCCCCAC
>CAVYWD010000008.1:477500-479159 GCA_963772225.1 uncultured delta proteobacterium
GTGATGGATGCCTAGGCGCTAGGAGGCGATGAAGGACGCGGGTGGCTGCGATAAGCCCCGGGGAGCCGCCAACCAGGCTTCGATCCGGGGATGTCCGAATGGGAAAACCCAGCCGGGTGCTGAATCCGGTTATCCCTGCCTGAATCCATAGGGCAGTGGAAGCGAACCCAGGGAAGTGAAACATCTCAGTACCTGGAGGAAAATAAAGAAAACTCGATTCCGGGAGTAGTGGCGAGCGAAACCGGAGAAATTAGCCCAAACCGGGCTCACGTGAGTGGGCTCGGGGTTGCGGGGCCGCGGTAGGACTGTGGTCTGTTAGCCGAACAGGCTGGAAGGCCTGGCCAGAGCGTGTGATAGCCACGTAGGCGAAAACGGACTGCAGCCGAGCGGGTACCCCAAGTAAGACGGGACACGAGAAACCCTGTCTGAATCTGCGACGACCATGTCGTAAGGCTAAATACTACCTAGCGACCGATAGTGAACTAGTACCGCGAGGGAAAGGTGAAAAGAACCCCTGTTAGGGGAGTCCAAAGATCCTGAAATCGCATGCCTACAAGCAGTTCGAGGGCTACGACCGAGGCAGCGGCGGGTAACCGTCGTATGTGAGGCCATGCCTGAGAGCGTACCTTTTGCATCATGAATCGGCGACTTAATGTACGTGGCGAGGTTAAGCCGTTAGGTGGAGCCGCAGCGAAAGCGAGTCCGAAATGGGCGCTAGTCGCGTGCATTATAACCCGAAGCGGGATGATCTACGCATGGCCAGGGTGAAGCGCGGGTAAAACCGCGTGGAGGCCCGAACCCATGGGAGTTGAAAATCTCTGGGATGAGCTGTGCGTAGGGGTGAAAGGCCAATCAAATTCCGTGATAGCTGGTTCTCCTCGAAAGATATTTAGGTATCGCCTCGGATAGTTCAGCGATGGAGGTAGAGCACTGGAACGGCTAGGGGTCCTACCAGATTACCAAACCGTACCAAACTCCGAATGCCATCAGCTGTGAGTCCGGGAGGCAGTCGCAGGGTGATAACGTCCTGCGGCAAAAGGGGAATAACCCAGATCGTCAGCTAAGGTCCCTAAATTCAGGCTAAGTGAACACTAGAAAGGATGTGGCAGGACTCTGACAACCAGGAGGTTGGCTTAGAAGCAGCCATCCTTTAAAGAAAGCGTAATAGCTCACTGGTCAAGTCAAGCCGCGCCGAAAATGTAACGGGGCTCAAGCCTGGTACCGAAGCTACGGGTGCATCGCAAGATGCGCGGTAGGGGAGCGACCCTGTGGGGAAGAAGCACGATCGCAAGAGCGTGTGGACCTGCAGGATGTGCTGATGCCGATATGAGTAGCGATAAGGCCTGTGAGATTCAGGCCCGCCGTAAGCCCAAGGTTTCCTGGGGAAGGTCAATCCGCCCAGGGTTAGCCGGAGCCTAAGCTGAGGCCGAAAGGCGTAAGCGATGGTAAGCAGGTTAATATTCCTGCGCTGTCAGTTTCCCGATGAAGCGAGGTGCGACGGAGAAGGGTAGCCGGACGGGTGTCGGACATCCCGGCCGGGCGCTGTAGAGGTGTCCCATACGATAAAAAGGTGGGGCAGTTATCCTCGAGGGCGTTCGCTAGCGCGTATGCGCGACGCAGGTGATCCCATGCTTCCAAGAAAAACACCGCGCGGAGGGA
>CAVYWD010000009.1:0-266545 GCA_963772225.1 uncultured delta proteobacterium
CCTCGCTCAACCACCGCCCCGTCCTCGGCGTCATACCACCGCTGCTGAGCATAATAGAGCCCGGCATCCGCATCCCAGTTCGTGGCCCCAAACCCCAAGCTCGGCCCGCCACTCGGCGGCGCCTTCCAACGGCTGGCATCCGCAGCGTCTGTCTGGAGATTCCCCCACGCGTCGGTGCGATAGAGCGTCGGCGAAGCCCCTTCCCGCCCGCTCACGCCCCCAAGCCCATCGTGCAAGGCACGCTCACTCCCGAGACCAACCACGGCCCCGTCGTTCCCGCGCGCATAGACCACGGCGGAGCCACCCGCTGGCTGCTCCTCTACGAGCTCCCCACCACCCCAGAGGTACCCGACGCCCGCCGCGCCCGTCTTCGCCCGCCTCAATCCTTGCGCATCGTACTGATACCGACTCGTCGACGATCCGCTCGAGGTCACGACGCTCACTTCAGCAAGCCTGCCGCCCCCATCCCACCGCAAGCGTGCGTGCAAGCCCGGCCCTCTGCTCCGAGGTCACTCTCCCCGCCCGGTCTGTCACAAACGTCGCCAATGACGCACCGGTTGCGGCGTCAACAATCCCCGCCAATCCCCCCTGCGAGTCGAACGCGTATCGGCTCTCGCTCGCCGCCGTCACGCTGTCGTACGGCGCACTCGCCAACCCAACCCAGTTCGCCACCGTCTTCTCGCCAATCCGACTGCCATCTCCTCCAAGCCGATAGAACGTCGCCATCGGCCCCGGCCCCACCACCCCCGTCAGGCGGTCCGCAAGGTCGTACCCATACGCCGTCGTCTCGGGCATCATGATCCCGTCCAGAGTACGTCTCACTGCGTGCGGTTGCCTCGCTCATCGTACGTATACGAGTAGCTCGACACGAGCCCTGCCGGCAGCCCTCCCGTGCACAGCGCATCGCCGCTCGCGTGCACGATCTGCTTCATCCGCCCGCGCTTGTCATAGCAGCGCCGCTCCACCAGCCCGCTTCCCTGCAGCGACAGCAACAGCTCGCCCCCCGGCTCCCACTCGTAGTTCGCCGCAGGCCCCTGCGAGCTCGTCACCGTCTTCACCCGGTCCAGCGAATCATAGGCATAGCTCGTCACCCCGTTCGGCGACGTCACGCTCGCCCACTGGCTGCTCGCCGTATAGCCATAGCTCACCACGGCAGAGCCCCGCGTCACCGACTGAATCCTCCCCACCGCATCGTAGGCGTAGCTCGTCCCGACATTCCCCGAATTCCGCGTCTCATCCACCTGCATCGGCTGGTCGTCCCCTCCCAGCGCGTACAGAATCTCCGTCAAATCCGTATTCGCCGCCGTGCTCGGCCCCGGCTTGAACAGCACGTGTGCCGGCCGGCCCCGCGAGTCGTACTGTCGCACCTGCTGATCGCTCTCCGGATTCGTCTCCGTCAGCTCGCCGTCCGCCCAGCCCATCGCCCAGCTCACTGTTCCTCGCTGGCGCCCAGCGGGCCTGCCCAGGTAGTCCCACTGGAAGCTCTGGGCCGGAATCGGTGAATTCACCGGCGGCGTCAGCGACACCAGCCGCCTCGCGCCGTCGTATCCGTACGCGAAGCTCCCCACCTGCCCCGGCAGCGTCACCGACAGCGTCTCCCCCATCGGCCCGTTCACGTATTGCCGCGCAGCCTCGTCGCTCGTCGTGAATCCTTGGATCTACGGCGCTCACGTACCCGCCCGCGTCGTACGTGGTTCGCGTGCGCTGCACGTCCGCATCCACGCCGTACGTCTCCTGGTCCAGCAGTCCGCGCCGATTCCAAATGCTCGTCCGCACTCTCCCGGACGGATACGTCACCGCCTGCAGTCGCCGGTCCGAATAGTACGAATACGCCGTCGGCTCCACGCCGCCGTACACCGACTGCGTCAGCAATCCCTCGACGTAGGTATTCACCCGCTCCGGCTTTCCCGACAGACTCTCCTTCGTCACCAGCCCGCCGGCGTCGTACAGCCATCGGTCGATCACCGATGCGTCGTTCGGCCCCTGCGTCCTCGCAATCGTGTTCCCCTGCGAGTCCACCTCCAACGCCGATTGCTGCGTCCGCGTCGCCGGCCCCGACGAGTACGTCTGCGTGATTGCCACCGTGCGCCCAGTCCAAGGGCTCGTCGTCACGTAGTCGTGGCCGTAGCCGCCCTTTGCCCAAACCTCCTCTTGCCACGTCAGGCGGCCACGGTCGTCGAACTTGCGCGACGTCGTCCCAACCGACAGGCCCTCGCTCACCTTCTCGCTCTTCGCAAACGGCCCGTCGTATCCGTACTCACTCGTCTGCTGATTCGTCGACTCGCGGCTCGTCCCTCGGTCGTCCGCCACCTGCTTCAGCAGCTTCCCGCGCGCATTGAAGCTCGCCACCGTCGTGTAGCCCGCAGGGTCCGTCTGGCTCACCTGCCCCGCGCCCAGATCGTTTCTCTTCGCGTCCTTCGCATTCGGCCCATACACCACCGTCCACGTCGCCGCCGGCGCCGCGCTCCCTCCGCCGGCGTCAGCTTCTTCTCCGTCAACCGCCCAAGGTAGATCGTACGTAAACGTCCACTGGTCATCCGGGTGCGGCCCCGCCCGGCTTCTCCACCTGCCCCGCCGCATTCGGCGTGAACTGCACCACCGCGCCATCCGACAGCGTCGCCGTCAGCCGATTCCCCAGCGCGTCGTAGGTGAAGGCATTCCTCCGCGCGTACGCCTCCGTCTGCGTCCCGCCCGCCGTCGCGACCGGCGCCAAAGGCTCCGTCATCGTCAGCAGGTTTCCCCGCGGGTCGTACGTGTAGCTCGTCGTCGCCGCCACAGGGTCCCCCGGCCCACCCGGCGGGCGGCACCCATTCCGTGCTCGACAGCACTCGCCCAGCCGCATCCACCGTCGAGTCCGCGCGCTTCGTCCGCGTCGCCTTCCCGATGCCGGTCGCAATGGTATGCGTCACGTGCACCACGCTCGGCGCGCTCGTCCCTTTGTCCTCGTACGTCCTCACCTCGGTATCGGTGAGCGTCAACGCCCCGGAAAGCACCGTCCGCCGATGCAGCGTCACGCGCCCCAGCACGTCCTTGTATTCGTACTCATCCTTCAGCCCGAGCTCCTTGTCCTCCACCACCGTCGGCCGCCCAAGCCCATCGTACTGCCTCACCTCATTCACTCCGCCCGCAGAGGCCGCGTCGCTGCTCGTCGTCAGCGGCCTCCCCATCCCGTCCAGCGTCGTCGTCAGCACGTGCAGCGGCGTCGCGCTCCCAAACGTCCGCTGCGTCACCGCCCCGCGGATGTCCCGCTTCACCGACTCCACGTCCCGGCTCGTCCCCTGCGAATCCGCTAATCCGTAATCCCACTTCGCCGCCTGGCCCAGAATGTCGTATTCAATCGCCGTCACCTGCCCGTCCGCTCCCGTTGTCATCGTCGGCCGCCCCTCGCTATCCAGCGCGTACGACGCCTCCGTCCTCAGCACACCGCCGCTGTCCGTCACCTCCACCTTCGTCTGCCGGCCCTCGGCGTCGTAGGAATACGACCGCACAAATCCGCGCTCGTCCGTCGACGACGTCATCCGCCCCTTCTCATACCGATACTTCCGCACCCCCAACGCCTGCGGTTGCCCATACCCAAACGTCTCTCCCATCAAGAGCCCGTCCGCGTAGTACTGCTTCCTCTCGTGGCTCGTCCCGTCCAGCGTCTCAGTCACAACCACGAGTGACGTCGCCGCCAGTGTCCCCAGATCATCCACCACTACCGCGAAGCTCTTGTTGTCCGCAGGGTCCACCGGCGCATACGCGTAATGCCACACCTGCGCAGGCGTCCCCTCTTGCCTGCTCTGCACCTTCCGCCCCTGGCTGTCGTAGCTCCACGAAGTGCTCGCCCCGGTCTCCACCTCGTCGATCCCCGTCAGCCTCCCGTATTGGTCGTAGTGCAGACTCCGATGCACTGTCCCCAGCGCTCCGTCCGCCGGCGAATCCATCTTCACCGTCACCGAGTCCGGCAGCCCCAATGGGTTTTGAGAGAGGTAAGAATAGGTCAACTGCCGGCCCAGCTCGTCCGTCTCCGTCAGCGGCATCCCATCGTCGTTGAACGTCGCGCTCCGGCTCAGCGCCACATTCCCCTGCTCGTCCTTCACCGTGATCCCCGCCGCGTCTCCATGCCCCTTCGCATCCAGCGGCGTGATGATCTGAATCGCCCCATTCGGCCCCGGTATCGTCGTCAGCGTCGAGATCCCGTACCTCAAGTCCGGCGTCAGCCCGGCGAGTTGGCTCTTCTCCGCTACCCCAGCCGCAGGAAGCGTCTCGTGCGCCTCCGTCGGCGCCTTCGCCAACGTGCTGCTCGTCGGCCTCAGGTTGTCGTCGTACACCGTGCTCACGCTCTTCCCGCTCTGCGCACTCTGCACCTGCGGCCGGACCTTCCCTCCCATCGAATCGCTGCCCCACTGCGCGTTCGATTGCGACAGCGGAAGCTGCGCCGTATTCACGTTCCCGTAGTCGTTCAGCGTGTATTTCGCCTGCACGCCATCCGCCCGCGTCAGCTTCCGCGATTCCGACTGATAATCCACCGTGAACGCGTTCCCCTGCTGCCCAGGCAGCACCGCCGACGTCACCACCGACGCCGAATTCACGTGCCCGTAGCTCGCCGCGCTCCCCGTCCGGTCGAAGCTCGCCTCCCACTGCACGTAGTCGCCGTTCCCTCCCGCATCCGACAAGTGCAGCTGCGCCGACGTCAGCTCGCTGCGCTGCAGCTCCGCCCGCACGCTCGATGCCCCGTCCGGCACCGCCATGTAGCCGTACACCCAGTTCTGCGTCGGCAGGTCCGTCGTCCGCTGCGCCGAGATCAAATTGCCTCGCTGCTGCGTATAGCTCATCTGGTGCAGCACTACCGGCCCGCTCGTGCCCGCCTGCTTCAGCGCCACCGACTGCAGGTACTTGAAGTGCTTCGCGCCCGCGAGATTGCGAATCCGCGACGGCACGGCCGTGTCCTTCGACTGGTCCACGTCCACGTAGCTGAAGTCCAGCCACAAGCTCCCGCGCGTCTGCACCTTCGCCAGCAGGTCCGTGCCGTCCACGTAGCTCAGCACCGTCCAGCCGGCCGTGTTCGTCAGCCCGTCGCTCCCGGCCCGCCCGTGCCCCTCGTCGATCGCCGTCAACAGCCACTTGCGCCGCCCGCGGCCACTGCTGTTCACCGAGCCCCGGTCGAATCGATGCACCACCCCGGCTTCGCTCGTGTACACGAAGCTCGGCTGCGCCGCCGTCGAGCTCCCCACCTGCAGCTTCCCGCCGTGCCCATTGTCCGTCTTGCACGTATACGATTGGTCGCTGTCATTCAATACGCAGCTCGGGAACGGCCGCGCTTGCCCGCCTATCGCCACCGCATATCGGCCCGGCGTCTCCTCGACCACGTATCCGTCCCAGTTGTGCGTCCATCCCACCCCGAGCGGCGACGGGTCCTTGTTCTGGTTGTCATAGACCCGCGCGAACCTCACCACCTCGTTGAGCTGCCGCGCCGCCATATCCTCGTGCTCGAACGAAAGGTGCCCGTCCGCGAGGTCGACCCCTCCCACCCGCTCTTGCCCAGGCGCCGCCGCGTGCGACCCGCTGAAGCTCCCACGAGGTATCCCCAGCGTCATCACGTCGCTCGAGGCCGCCGCGTCCGTCCCGCGCACCACCGCGAATACGCTCGCCGGCGTGTTTTCCCGACTCGAGCCTGGCATCGCCACGTACTGCGGTGGGACCGGAAGCCTGAATCGCCGCGCCCCGTCAATTCCAGAGACAGCCTCCTGCCAGAATGTCTCGCTGCCCAGACACTCCAAGCCGTTCTGCCCGCACGTCTCCGTCAACGCATACGTCCCGTCGCCCTGCGCCGCGAAGCTCGCCCGCCGCAGCAGCGCCGACGCCGCGCACTGATTCGTCGTCCCATCCAGCTGCGTGCACACGTCGACCACGCCCGCCTGGAATCGAGCCGGTTGGATGAAGAACTCCGCCAGCGATGGCTGCGAGACCGCTCGACCAACGGCGCCTATGCCGTTTGCGTCGTTCGCCGCGACCGCGCTCTCCGCCGTGTATTTGCTCCCCGCAGCAAGGTAGTCCAGCCGCGGCGCCAGCCCGTAGAAGTTGAACCGGTACAACACATTCTCAGCGTTGCCCGACAAATACAGCTCGATGTACAGAAGGTCGCCCGCCATCAACACGTCCGCCAGCGAATCCCCGCCGCAGTCTCCGGTGATCCCGTGACTCAATGAATCGAGCGTAACCTTGCAATCGATCCCGTACTCGTCGGTTCCCAGCCGAACCGAATACTGACCTATCGGCGTCGTCGCCCGCTTCGGAGCGTCCGGCTCCAATAGGCTCGCCAGGAACTGATACGTCTCGTCGTCGATCGCCGCCGACGCGCTCGCCCCCGTCACCACCCCGCCGTCCGCCTTCCCCAGCAGTACCCGCCCCGAGCTCGCCTCCCCTCCGTCGACGCCGCCGTCCGCGCCGCTGGCGTTGGCGACCACCTGCGTATCGCTCAGCTCCACCACCCGAAACTCGTGCTCCCGCGCCCGGTCGTACCGCTCCCGCAACGTCCCGTCCGCCTCGTAGTGCCGGTACACGTTCTTCAGCCCCAGCGCCTTCGCCGGCATCCCCACCGGGCCTCCGGCGGACGACAGATCCTGCCAAACCTCTGGCGGCGGGTGCTGCGGATCGAATACCGTCGAATTGTCAGCGCGCCCATACTGCGGGTACCCGACCGCGTGCACATACCAATTCGCCCGCTCCAGGCTATTCACCGAGACCTGCTGGCCCTTGCGCGTCCTTGTACCTCGACGCCAGCCACCAGCGTCGCGCTCGACTGCCCGGGCTTGATCGCGAAATACATTATTTCCCGGATTCGTCACCGCCGAATTCGCCACGTAGATCACGTGCCCCGCCAGCGGCGAAACCCCCGCCGGCACGTCCACCCATTCCGAGTCGTCCTTCAGGCAATTCGTCTTCGGCGCCCCCGCCGGGAGCTCCGAGCACAGCACCTCGAGCAGCTGCCCTGCGTCGCCTTGAAGGTCGGCAATCGGGCCCGGGCATTGCCCGGCCCCGCATGCGCTCGCGTCCGCCGCGCCACCATCGACAACCCCGGCGTCCGCGGCGTCCGCACCTCCGTCGCCCGCGCCGCCATCCGCCGGCGGCCTCCTCACTCGCCACCGCGTCGACACCTTCACATACTCATCCCGCGTCGTCGCTTCCCCGCCCGTGCGAATCAAGTGGCTCTGCGCCCCGCCCGCGGCCTGCACCCCATCGTCCGGCGCTCGCCGCTCCACCCTCACGTCGATCTCCGGCGGGTACATCACCACGTCCCCGGTGATCGACAAATCCTCCATCGTGCACCGCGACACCGTCATGCTCTTCCCGTCCACCACCGTCGTCAGCGGCCCGCCCGCCGCCGTATCCGCCGCGCACTCCCCGTTCGCCCCCCGCGCCGACCGCACCACCGCCGGCACCGTCACCGTCGTCATCCCTGCGTAACCCGTCGCGTGGTTCACCGCGAACACCACCAGCCGCTCACCCGCCGAAAGCCGCGCGTAGTTCGGCCCATTGATGCTGCACGACGGGTCCAGCAGCCCCGCGGCCCCTCGCGACTGGCACTGCACCCGCGCCGCTTTCGCGCTCAGCGACGTCGGCCCCAGCCGCAGCTTCCCGTACCGCCCGTGCGGCACCGCTCCCGACTCGCTCCCATCGCACGTCTGCTCGTTCGCAAAGCTCGTCGTCCAACTCGCGAACTCCGTGTTCAGATCCCACTCTCGGAAGAAGTGCACCTCCGTCGTCTCCGCGTCATCACGCGAGATCCGCCGCAGCTCCCCCGTCGTCGCATCCCGCTCCGTCGCCGTCCCCGCGCACACCGGCGGCAGCGCCTGCCCTTGCCCGTCCACGAACCGCAGCGCCCCCTGGAAGAACCGCGCGTCGATCAGCACGTCCGCCTGCGCCCCAGACCCTGGGAATACGCTGTAGCTCACCGAGCACGCCGGCACATCCGTCATGACCGACTCGAAATGCGTCACTCCAAACGCATCCACCCGCGGGACTGCCCGCAGCCCAACCCCGGAGAGCGTCGCGCAGCTGATCCCCATCTCCTCGCCGCTCGGCGATACCTCGACCGAATAGCTCCCAGTCCCATCGGTCCCCGCCCCGCTCGGCCCGTCCCCTGGCCCATCCACCTCCACTGCGATCCCCGCGAACAACCCCACCGCCTGGAACGCCTCGCCGCCTGTCTCCGACGTGTCCAACACCTTGCGCAGCGTCAGCACGCTGTCCGGCCCCGCTCCGCCGTCCGCCCCTGCAGCCGTCCCTCCGTCCGCCGCACCCGCCGCGGCGAGCGCCGCCTCGAGCACCACCTTGCGCTGGTCCGTCCCCACAGCCGCCGTCAGCTCGATCCGCGTCGTGCCAAGCTCCATCAGCGGCACGTTCCCCGCCACCGTCACCTGCCCGCCCCGCTCGCGTGCCAGCTCGAGTCTGCCGGAATCGGCTTCGTCGGGCCCGTCGCCGTGAGCTGTGCGTCCACCACCGCCGTGCTCGGGTCCGCTCCGTCGCCCGTGTCCACCGCCGCCTGAAACTGAATGGCCAGCGAGTCCCCTCGGCGGAAGCTCGATACATTTGGCGCGCTGTCGCTCAACAACGGCTGGTTCACCGCAATGGTCACCTGCCGCTCGGACGGCGTGCGCACCTTCCCGCTGACCCATGCCGGGCCGAAATTCGCGAACATCGAATCCAACCCGGAATATCCAGGGTCGAAATCGAAGCCGGTGATGAACTGCGCTTGCGCCACGCCCTCGAACGGCAGCGCGAGCAAGTCCCATCCGCTCATCGGCCGCATCAGTCGCGCAAAACGCTCCCGCTGCAGCTGGAAGAAGCTCGCCCCGCCATCCTGAGGGCTCACTCCGCTCCCCGGCAGGTTCAGCGCACTCGCCACCGCGTCGCTCTGCGCCTGCGTCAGCGGCATGTACCCTAAGTATTCAATCGATTTGATCGCCAGCGGCGCCAAGCTGTCGATGGCGCTCCCATCCGCGCGAACCTTCCCAAAGCCCACCCGCGTCACCAGCAGGCTCGTGTCGTCGTACGCCAGGAGCATCGCCAGCCGGCCCGCGGGCAACGACGTCGCGTTCGGGAACGTCAGCGTCGAGGGCTGCATCACACGCGTTCCCGACGGGCCCACCTGCCACAGCATCGCCGGCGAGGCCCGCGCCTCCATCGGCACCGGCAGCGCGTACGGCGCGATCCGCGTCGCCGTCACGAACCCCGACATCGCCCCCGTCGGAAACGCGAATCCGTTCGCCGGCACGTTGACCGCCAGCGCCCCCTGCACTCCTTGGAAGCTCAAGCGTCGATGCCTGCGAAGCATTCACGTATTGCGCCGAGCTCTTGTCCGTCGGCGTCAGCGCCACGACCCGCTCCCGCGTCGTCTTCTCCGCCGTCACGTACACCTTGCGCTTCACCTGCGGCAGCGACCGCCCGTCGGAGGTCGTCCCTCCCGTGTAGCTCACCACCGCCGTCCCTTCCGGCACCCCGAAGATCGCCCAGTTCCCGTCCGAGCCCGTCGTCGTCGAGAACGAGGTCCCGACCAGCTCCACCTTCACCCCGCTCAACGGCTGCATTCCGTCGTCGGTCACGACCCCGCGCAAAAGCGTCAGCGGCCGCCGCACCGTGAACCGGCTCGCGAAGTCACTGGCCAGTCCGGGCCCCGTCTGCGCCAAAAGCCCCGACACCTTCACCGTCAGCGTCTCGCCTTCGGGCAGCGCGTCCTTCGCCGAGAAGGTGATGACCTGCCCGCCCGGCGCGAGCAGGTACCCGCCCGCGAGCGGCGCGCCGTTGCGCAGCACCGTCAGCTTGCCCGAAAGGCTCGAGGGGTCCACCGCCTTGTTGAACGCCACCGACACCAGCGCGTTCGGCTCCACGCCGGTAGTCCCATCCGCCGGGTCCACGCCCGTCACCGCCAGCGGCTCGTTCGCCGCGTCGCTGTAGCTCGCCGTGATGGAAGTGCTCCCCGTCAGCCCATTCGCGTCCGTGGCCGTCGCCGTGATGGTGTTCGAGCCCAGCGCCAGCGCGACATTCGCCTGGTACACCCCGGGGGAAACCACCGTCGCCGGCCCCGCGCCAATCTGCACCGAGGAGATCGCCGCGAACGCCGTCACGCTCACGCGCACCGTCACCACCCGGCTCGCCACCGTCGCCCCGTCCATCGGCTCTACGATCTGCACCGTCGGCGGCGTCCCGCCGTTGATCGTCAGCCGCTGCGTCAGGCTCGTGCGGTTCCCCGCCAGGTCCGTCGCCTCGATGAAGAAGTCATTGTTCCCCGGCGACAGCGATACCGTCGCGCCGTACATTCCCGCCAGCACCACCGCCGGGTTGCCATTCACCGTCACGCTCGACAGGTGCGCATCTCCTACCGTCCCCTCCAGGCGATACGGCGAGCTCGTCACCACCGCCGGATTCGACGACGGCTGGTTCACCGTCAGATACGGCGCCGTGCGGTCGACGCTCATCGTCCGCTGCACGCTCGCCGTGCGGCCCCGCGCGTCGGTCACCACCACCTGCATCGCGTGGTCGCCCTCGGCAATCGCGAGCGCCGCGCTGTAGTAGCGGCTGCTCACCGCCGCCTTCGCCCCGTCGATCGTCACCGCGATGGGCAGCGTCCCGCCCTCGACGTGCCCCGTTACCGCGACCGTCGCCGTTCCCAGCACGGCTCCTTCCGCCGGCGCATCCACGAACAATGAAGGCACTGGCTCGATCGCCGCGCCGGCATCTGCACCCCCGATCGTGCCGGCATCCGCCGTCGGCGACGCCCCGGCGTCCGCGGCCGCGCTGCCTCCCGCGTCGAACGCTGGCGGGACGCCGGCATCCACCGATGGAGTACTCGCATCCACGGAGGGTGTCCCGGCGTCCGCAGCCGGCGGTGTCCCCGCGTCCGCCAGATCCACCCGCGTCACCACGGCGCTCGCCTGGGATTGCAGGCCGTAGCCGTCCACAGCGACCACCTGAATGGAATTCGGCCCCTCCGCGAGGACCACCACCGCCGAAAATGCTCCGCCGGCA
Organism: uncultured delta proteobacterium; assembly: GCA_963772225.1. Taxonomy (GTDB): domain Bacteria; phylum Myxococcota; class Myxococcia; order Myxococcales; family UBA5297; genus CAVYWD01. Next base: position 11,011 of record CAVYWD010000009.1, read on the forward strand.
CCCACCGTCGCGGCGACCCCATTCACCGTCACCTGCACCGCATCGGTCGCATCCGCGGGCGTTGCCGTCCCCTTCACATCGATGCTCGCCTCCGAGGTCGATGCGCTGAGCGCGGAAAGAAGAAGTTTTGGCGCAGTCCCGTTCGCCCGGACATTGCGCGTCACCGTGCTGACATTCCCGGCGGCGTCTTTCGCGACCACGGCGATGGCATTCGCGCCGGCCGTCAGCGCGACCGTCGCCGAGAAGCTCCCGTCCGACTGGAGCCCCGCCGGCATGCCATTCACCGTCACCGTCAGCGCCGACCCGTCCTTCGCCACACCGCTGATCGCCGTCGACAGCGCCGCCACCCGCGCTCCCTCCGCCGGCGTGCTCACGCTGAGCTGCGGAGCCACGCTGTCGCGCGTCACCGTCAGGCTCTGATGGGCTGCGTTCCCAGCGGCGTCGATGGCCACCACATCGAGGATGTTCGCGCCCTCCGCGAGAGACACGCTCCCCCGGTACTTCCCGTCCGCTCCAAGAACCAGCGCCACCGCGCCGACCGAAGCGCTCGCCACCCCGCCGTCGTCCGAGACCGAGACCACCACCTCCACCGAGCTCGCGCTCGTCACCAGCCCATTCACCGGCGACACCACCGTCATGGCCGGCGGCGCCGTGTCGATGACGAAATGCCGGCGTTCCTCCGAGGTGTTCCCCGCTCGGTCCACCGCCGACACCACCAGCTCGTGCGCCCCGCTCGACGAGACCACTCCGCCGCTCGCGAAGACCGCCGCGTCGAGCGCACCCGTCACCGTCGCCAGGTGCAGGTCGCTCGCCGAATACGTCAGCGTCGCGGGCGCATTTCTCCGCTCTCCCTCCGAAACGCCCGCAATGCCGATGCTCGGCGGCGTGAGGTCGATGACGAAGCTCACGGTCTTGGTATTGGTATTCCCGGCCGAATCTGTCGCCGTGACCACCAGCGTATGGTCGCCCTCGGCAGACACCGGCACGCCGCTCGTGAATTCCGCCCCGTCCAGGGTCGCCGTCGCGCTCAAAGCATGAGCATCGGTCGCGCTAAAGGTTGGCACCACAGGCACCTGCCGCGTCACCAGCCCATCGCTCACCCCGGCGATAGATATCTGCGGCTTTGTGGTGTCGATCGCGAAATGCACGAGCGCCGAGCCCGAATTGCCGGCGCGGTCGACCGCCGTCACCTCCAGCACGTGCTCGCCCTCGGAGGAGACCGTCGAGCCATAGAGGATCTCCACGCCATCGAGCTTCGCCGCCGTCGACGAGAGATGCTCCTCGGCCACCGTCCATTGAATGGCGACCGGCGCCCCGTAGGCCGCGCCCTCCGTGACCCCGCTCACCTCCACCACCGGCTTCACCGTGTCCTTAATCACCAGCCGGCACTGCCGCGCCACGTCGCCGCAGCCGTCCCGGGCCGCGACCACCACCGCATTCTCGCCCTCGTTGAGCGGCACCTGCGCGGTGAACTCTCCGCCCGCGAGCGCGGCGGCGACCCCCGACACATCCACCGACGCCGCCTCGAGGCTCGTCCCGGTGACGCCAACGCTCTCGCGCGCCGCGAAGCTTCCGTAGACCGGCGCCGTCACCGATAGATCCGGCCCCATGTCCATGCCCAGCACTTGCACCCGATAGCCGTCCGCGACCCCGCACGAGGTCGGCTCGACCGTCAGCGTGTTGTTCTCCTGCAGGCTCACCGCCATGGCCGAGCGCGAAGCACCGTCGACCGGGACAGATTCACCGTTCAATTCCACGCGGACCTGGCTGGGAATTGCCGTATTCGGTTGGCTCGCCGGCAGCGGCGTCAGCACCACCGCCGCGAGCCCTCCTGCCGGCGCCGTGAACTGCCGCGTGACCACTCCCCCGGAGCAAGTCGCCGTCGCGTCCACGAGCGAACACGGCACCTCCCCGTCGATCCGGGCAATGCCCACCCGAACCATTCCGCCCATCCACGGGACCACCGTCAGCTTGTTGAAGGCCGACAGCAATACCGGCGCCACCGCGAGCCTCGCCCCGCCGGTCGCCGTCTCGATCCTCGGATTCCTCATCGGCCCGCTCGGATCCTCTACCCAGGCTGACGCGCCGATCGCCTCGCTTCCTCCGCGCCCGTCGCCGCTTCGCATCACCAGCAAGCCGTTCGCCGGGCCCCCGTCGTTCGGGATCTCGAACACGTGCTCCGTGCTGTCCCCGGGCACGTCGAACGGCCCGGCGATCCACCCTGCTCCGAGGCTGTCGCCGACCCCTGCCGCCGTGCAGGCGTCGGGCTTGCGCACCGAGAAGACCGTCAGCTTCCGGTGCGTCACGTTGCCGGCCTGGTCGGCCGCCGCGACGTCCAGCGTGTTCTCGTATTCGGTGAGCGGTACCACGCCACGATATTGATGGTTGTCCGCGGGCGCGAGCGCGACCGTCCCAACCAAAACGCCCGCAACCCCAGGATCGTTTCGATCATCCTGAACCCACGTGACGACCTCTACCGAGTCCTGATCGGTGACGGCGCCATCGAGGGGCGAGAGCACGATGAGCTGCGGGGGCGTCGCGTCGATGATGAAGGCCCGATCTACCGTCGTCTGGTTTCCAGCGCGGTCCCGCGCGAGAATGAAGATCTCGTGGTATCCCTCGGCCGTCACCGTCGCCCCGCTCGAGAACGGCGCGCCGTCCAGCGTCCCCGTCACGTCCAGCAGGTTCGCGTCCGACGCCGAATAGGCGATGGTCGCGGAGGCCTTCCGGTCCCCGCTCTCCACGCCGGTGACGGTCACCACCGGGCCAACGGTATCGATGACGAAGGCGATCGATCGCGTCGCCAAATGACCTGCGGCATCCATTGCGCTCACGACGAGGCGGTGCCCGCCCTCCGCCGACACCTGCGTGTCGGTGGTGAACGGCACCCCGTCCAGGGTCGCCGCGACGGACGACAGGTGCGCGTCGGTGGCCGCGAAGCTCGGCGCCACCGCGCCGGGGACGAATTGACCGTCTTCCACCCCGCGCACCTCGATGGCTGGCGCCTCGGTGTCGATCCCGAAGCGAATGTTGAGCTCGGTCGTGTGATAGAAGGAATCCTTTGCCTGAATCCAGAGCCAATAATCCCCATCTTCAGCAATAGGCGTTCCGCTCAGGTATTCCACTCCATTGAGGAAGGCCACCGACTCGACGAGATTCGGATCGCTTACGGAGATGTTCGCCACCACCGGGGACGAGTCCGTCAGCATCCCATCCCATACGCCCTCCACGGTGACGACGGGCGGGCTCAAATCCAGCACAAAATGAACCACCCTCGTCGATTGATTCCCGGATCGGTCCACCGCGGTGACCTCGAGGACGTGCGGGCCCTCCGTCTCCACGACCCCGCCGCTCGGGAAGTCCACCCCATCGAGAGTTGCGTGCGCCGAGAGTAGATTGTCGTCGTACGCGGACCAGGTAATGGTCGTCGGATAGCCCCAGGTCAGTCCATCAAACACGCCCTGAATATCGATCGCCGGCGGCGATTCGTCGCTCACCACATTCACGCAATCGCGCACCACATTGCCGCACTCGTCGCTGGCGGCGACGACAATGCTATTGAGCCCAGCCGACAATGGCATGTCGACGGCGAAGGTTCCATCGGGAGACGGCGTCGTCCAAGTCCAGCCAACCTCGACGGCGTTGGCCCCGGCGGCGGTCCCTTCCACGGAAAGGACGGCGTCGGTGCGCCACGCCACGGCGGGCGGGACTACCGCAAGCGATGGCCGCTTCGCGACATTCAAGACGAGCGCGCGAAACCCCGCGCCCGCCGCTCCGCTGGCCGTCAACGTGAGCGTATTCTCGGCGCTCAGCGACACCGTCTGCGCGACCGCGCCCGCGCTCACCGTGAGCGGCGGGCCTCCGTTGAGAGAAGCGGAGCCCAAGGGCTGCCCCGATTCGACGGGACCCGCGTCCTCGCGACGAAGCACCAGAATCCCCAGCGCGCCCGCCGGCGCATTGAAGGTCTGCGAGGTCGTCTTTGGAGCTCCGTCCCCGGTCGCCTCATTGAGGTTCGCCAGGCTGCAAGGCATGGTCGCGCCCAGAGAAGCGACCAGGACTCGCACCGTTCCACCGCCGGAGGCAGTCACGGTGAGCGCATCGCCGCCGGCGAGGTTCACCGGAATCGCGGATAGGGAAGTGCCGGCCTGAGCTGACAGCTCACTCGCCGCAGTCGGCCCGGAGGGCGCGGCCAGGAGCGCGGTGGCGGAGGCGGCTTCATTCGCACCGCGGCCATCGCCATTTTGAAGCACCAGGAGCCCTGGCCCAGCCTCCGCGGAGAGGCTCGTGAACGCATGCGGGTTCCCGTCGCCGGGCACCTGGTATGGGCCCATGACCCAACCCGCGCCGAGGCTCTCGAGCTGGACGGACGGATCGCAGCCAATCGGCAGCGCGTCGAGGGCTTGGCGCGCGACTCCGACTGGGGCGCGGACCGCTGCCTTCTCGGGAGGCTGGACGCCACTTCGCGAGCAGGAGGTCAGGACGTTCAGCCCGAGGGCTAACAACGACGCGACGACGACTCTGAGATTCATCGCCCCTCCATGACTCACGGCCGATTCTCGCCGAGGTGCTCGGGGTAGGTCTTGACTTTCACTTCGGCGCGGAGTCGCTCGAGGAGCTTGCGCTCCGCCTCGAGTCGCGCCTGGGCCGCGAGCTTGCCGCGAACCTCGTCGAAGCTCGGCGTCACGACTTGCGGAATCTTCGAGGGCCTTGACGATATGAACGCCGAATGGCGTCTCGAACGGCTTGGAGAAGTCGCCCTTCTTCAGCGCCGCCGCTTCCTCGAAGAAGTGCGGGTCGACGCGCCCCTCCACCAGCGGACCGAGGTCCCCGCCGCGCCCGGCGGTGACGGCGTCCTCGGAGTTGGCCGCGGCGAGCTTTTCGAAATCGGCGCCGTCGCGGAGCTTCGAATAGAGGTCGGTCGCCTTGCTCATGGCGGCCCGTTTGGCGTCGGCGTCGGCGGAGCTCGGCGCGCGCAGGACGATCTGCGCGACGTGGACCTGCCGGCGCGCAAGGGACTCCTTGGATTCCTCGTAGCGCTTGCGGATGGCGCCGTCGTCGGTCGCGGAGCGGAGCTCCTTCTCGAGGAAGGCCTCGGCGAGGATCTCGCGCTCGGCGGCGCGGAGGCGGGCTTGGACGGCGGCGTCCTCATGCACGCCGGCGCGACGGGCGCCTTCCGCGAGGAGGGCGCGGTCGACGAGAGCAGAGAGCGCCTCCGGGGTCGGGCTGCCGGCGGCGCGGCTCCGCGTCGAGGCGAACTGCGCGAGGTCGGCGCGGTGGAGCTTGGCCTTGCCGACCACCGCAAGCAGATCCTTGTCGCCACAGCCGGCGAGAGCAAGGAGGGATAGGACTACACTATTTCTTCGCTGGTGCGACATTCGATATTCGCCTTGCCGGGCCCAGGTTGATCCGCCGGCCATGTCGTTCATCACGGACGAACGAGGTTCCGGGACTGCAGGTGAGCGTTGGAATCGACGGTGAGAGTGCCGTTTGGTGAGAGGTAGAGATTGTCGGGGGTCACCATCCAAGCGCCGCCCAGGATCCTCAGGTTGTCGAACCAGAGCTCGCCGGTGCCGGTGGGGGCGAAGGGGGTGGACCCGGAGGGAGCGATCACGCCGCGATTGTCGACGCGCATGTCGCCGCGGGATTGTGTTTGGTTTTGCGTGAACACCGTCCCCGCGCCCGAGTTGGACCACCCCTGGGCCTTCAGCTTCGTCAAATCAAACGTCGTGCCCGACCCGTAATACACCGCGATACGCCCACCTCCGCCGCTATAGCTGTTGCCGCCTCCGGACGCGTCCACGCTCCCTGTCCCCGTCAACGCCCCAACATCGATCCTCACGCCGCCTCCCGACCCGCTGTAGCCGCTACTACCGCCGCTGCCCTTCGCGAGAATACTCCCGTTCAGCGTCAGGCTCGTCGCCGTGAGCCTCACTAATCCGCCTCCGTTCCCTCCAGGGTAGCTGCCATTGCTCCCCGTGCCACCCGAGCCAAGGTCGTTCGGATCCCGGTAATCCCCGTAGACCGGCATCCGGCTCCCGTTGCTATTCAGGGATCCATACCCACCGTAGCTGCCTCCAACATTGCTCTGTGTCGCAAGCACGTTCCCCTGCGTCCTCGGCGCCGCATTCGCGTTCCCTCCCGCATACCCGCCCAAATACCCCTTCCCGCTCACGTCGATCACGCTCCCCTGGTCGATCGTCGCTGCCCCCGTCACGTTCAGGATCAGCGCGCTCTCCGAAGTCGCCGTCGGCGCGTCCACCGCCATCGACTCCGCATGCGTCAGCGTTGCTGAGGTCGTCAGGCTCATGCTCGACAGCGCCAGCGGCACCTTGCCCGCTACCGACAGCTTCCCCGAGTTCGATATGGTGAGCGCGATATCCGGCGACAGCGCCCACGGCTGATTGAAAGTCACGCTCCCGCCGTTGATTGCCAGTCCGCTCACGTCGGCGCCACGCACAGCCCCGTCGAACTCCGCCGTCCCATTGGCAAATGTAAACGATGGCGCCGTCAGGTCCCCACTCACGCGCACCTGCGCCCCGCCCGAGACCTCGAACCGGTCGAATGTCCCTCCCTCCACTGGCGTCGGTACGGAGCCCCCCCCGCCTCCGATCACCAGCGCACCATTTGCGCTCGGATTGCTTGTCTCCTTCGTAAAGACCGTCCCCGCACCCGAGTTGGACGGTCCCTGGGCCTTCAGCTTCGTCAAATCAAACGTCGTGCCCGACCCGTAATACACCGCGATACGCCCACCTCCGCCGCTATAGCTGTTGCCGCCTCCCGACGCGTCCACGCTCCCTGTCCCCGTCAACGCCCCAACATCGATCCTCACGCCGCCTCCCGACCCGCTGTAGCCGCTACTACCGCCGCTGCCCTTCGCGAGAATACTCCCGTTCAGCGTCAGGCTCGTCGCCGTGAGCCTCACTAATCCGCCTCCGTTCCCTCCAGGGTAGCTGCCATTGCTCCCCGTGCCACCCGAGCCAAGGTCGTTCGGATCCCGGTAATCCCCGTAGACCGGCATCCGGCTCCCGTTGCTATTCAGGGATCCATACCCACCGTAGCTGCCTCCAACATTGCTCTGTGTCGCAAGCACGTTCCCCTGCGTCCTCGGCGCCGCATTCGCGTTCCCTCCCGCATACCCGCCCAAATACCCCTTCCCGCTCACGTCGATCACGCTCCCCTGGTCGATCGTCGCTGCCCCCGTCACGTTCAGGATCAGCGCGCTCTCCGAAGTCGCCGTCGGCGCGTCCACCGCCATCGACTCCGCATGCGTCAGCGTTGCTGAGGTCGTCAGGCTCATGCTCGACAGCGCCAGCGGCACCTTGCCCGCTACCGACAGCTTCCCCGAGTTCGATATGGTGAGCGCGATATCCGGCGACAGCGCCCACGGCTGATTGAAAGTCACGCTCCCGCCGTTGATTGCCAGTCCGCTCACGTCGGCGCCACGCACAGCCCCGTCGAACTCCGCCGTCCCATTGGCAAATGTAAACGATGGCGCCGTCAGGTCCCCACTCACGCGCACCTGCGCCCCGCCCGAGACCTCGAACCGGTCGAATGTCCCTCCCTCCACTGGCGTCGGTACGGAGCCCCCCCCGCCTCCGATCACCAGCGCACCATTTGCGCTCGGATTGCTTGTCTCCTTCGTAAAGACCGTCCCCGCACCCGAGTTGGACGGTCCCTGGGCCTTCAGCTTCGTCAAATCAAACGTCGAGCCAGACCCGTAATACACCGCGATACGCCCACCTCCGCCACTGTAACTGTTACTACCTCCGGACGCGTCCACGCTCCCTGTCCCCGTCAACGCCCCAACATCGATCCTCACGCCGCCTCCCGACCCGCTGTAGCCGCTACTACCGCCGCTGCCCTTCGCGAGAATACTCCCGTTCAGCGTCAGGCTCGTCGCCGTGAGCCTCACTAATCCGCCTCCGTTCCCTCCAGGGTAGCTGCCATTGCTCCCCGTGCCACCCGAGCCAAGGTCGTTCGGATCCCGGTAATCCCCGTAGACCGGCATCCGGCTCCCGTTGCTATTCAGGGATCCATACCCACCGTAGCTGCCTCCAACATTGCTCTGTGTCGCAAGCACGTTCCCCTGCGTCCTCGGCGCCGCATTCGCGTTCCCTCCCGCATACCCGCCCAAATACCCCTTCCCGCTCACGTCGATCACGCTCCCCTGGTCGATCGTCGCTGCCCCCGTCACGTTCAGGATCAGCGCGCTCTCCGAAGTCGCCGTCGGCGCGTCCACCGCCATCGACTCCGCATGCGTCAGCGTTGCTGAGGTCGTCAGGCTCATGCTCGACAGCGCCAGCGGCACCTTGCCCGCTACCGACAGCTTCCCCGAGTTCGATATGGTGAGCGCGATATCCGGCGACAGCGCCCACGGCTGATTGAAAGTCACGCTCCCGCCGTTGATTGCCAGTCCGCTCACGTCGGCGCCACGCACAGCCCCGTCGAACTCCGCCGTCCCATTGGCAAATGTAAACGATGGCGCCGTCAGGTCCCCACTCACGCGCACCTGCGCCCCGCCCGAGACCTCGAACCGGTCGAATATCCCTCCCGCCACCGGCGTCGGCACGGAGCTCGTACTCCCATTGCCGATCACCAGCGCCCCATTCGCGCTCGGATTGCTTGTATCCTTCGTGAACACCGTCCCCGCGCCCGAGTTGGACCACCCCTGGGCCTTCAGCTTCGTCAAATCAAACGTCGTGCCCGACCCGTAATACACCGCGATACGCCCACCTCCGCCACTGTAACTGTTACTACCTCCGGACGCGTCCACGCTCCCTGTCCCCGTCAACGCCCCAACATCGATCCTCACGCCGCCTCCCGACCCGCTGTAGCCGCTACTACCGCCGCTGCCCTTCGCGAGAATACTCCCGTTCAGCGTCAGGCTCGTCGCCGTGAGCCTCACTAATCCGCCTCCGTTCCCTCCAGGGTAGCTGCCATTGCTCCCCGTGCCACCCGAGCCAAGGTCGTTCGGATCCCGGTAATCCCCGTAGACCGGCATCCGGCTCCCGTTGCTATTCAGGGATCCATACCCACCGTAGCTGCCTCCAACATTGCTCTGTGTCGCAAGCACGTTCCCCTGCGTCCTCGGCGCCGCATTCGCGTTCCCTCCCGCATACCCGCCCAAATACCCCTTCCCGCTCACGTCGATCACGCTCCCCTGGTCGATCGTCGCTGCCCCCGTCACGTTCAGGATCAGCGCGCTCTCCGAAGTCGCCGTCGGCGCGTCCACTGCCGCCGACAACGCATGTGTCAGCGTTGCGTAGTTTGTCAGACTCAAGGTCGACAACCAAATCGGACCCTTGCCCGTCACCGACAGCTTCCCGCTGTTGGTGACCGTGAGCGCAATGCCCGCCGGAAACGCCCACGGCTGGTTGAATGTCACGCTCCCACCAGTGATGCTCAGCCCCGTGGCCCCGGGCACGGATAGGTCGTTGAAGCTCGCCGCCGCTCCGATCGTCATAGTCCCGCTGTTCCCAGCGAACACCGCGCCTCCGAAGATCGCTCCTCCGCTCTTCAGCTCCAGGTCGGTTGCGACCAGGTCCCCGGCAACATTCACTTGCGCCCCGCCCGAGACCTCGAACCGGTCGAATATCCCTCCCGCCACCGGCGTCGGCACGGAGCTCGTACTCCCATTGCCGATCACCAGCGCCCCATTCGCGCTCGGATTGCTTGTATCCTTCGTGAACACCGTCCCCGCGCCCGAGTTGGACCACCCCTGGGCCTTCAGCTTCGTCAAATCAAACGTCGTGCCCGACCCGTAATACACCGCGATACGCCCACCTCCGCCACTGTAACTGTTACTACCTCCGGACGCGTCCACGCTCCCTGTCCCCGTCAACGCCCCAACATCGATCCTCACGCCGCCTCCCGACCCGCTGTAGCCGCTACTACCGCCGCTGCCCTTCGCGAGAATACTCCCGTTCAGCGTCAGGCTCGTCGCCGTGAGCCTCACTAATCCGCCTCCGTTCCCTCCAGGGTAGCTGCCATTGCTCCCCGTGCCACCCGAGCCAAGGTCGTTCGGATCCCGGTAATCCCCGTAGACCGGCATCCGGCTCCCGTTGCTATTCAGGGATCCATACCCACCGTAGCTGCCTCCAACATTGCTCTGTGTCGCAAGCACGTTCCCCTGCGTCCTCGGCGCCGCATTCGCGTTCCCTCCCGCATACCCGCCCAAATACCCCTTCCCGCTCACGTCGATCACGCTCCCCTGGTCGATCGTCGCTGCCCCCGTCACGTTCAGGATCAGCGCGCTCTCCGAAGTCGCCGTCGGCGCGTCCACTGCCGCCGACAACGCATGTGTCAGCGTTGCGTAGTTTGTCAGACTCAAGGTCGACAACCAAATCGGACCCTTGCCCGTCACCGACAGCTTCCCGCTGTTGGTGACCGTGAGCGCAATGCCCGCCGGAAACGCCCACGGCTGGTTGAATGTCACGCTCCCACCAGTGATGCTCAGCCCCGTGGCCCCGGGCACGGATAGGTCGTTGAAGCTCGCCGCCGCTCCGATCGTCATAGTCCCGCTGTTCCCAGCGAACACCGCGCCTCCGAAGATCGCTCCTCCGCTCTTCAGCTCCAGGTCGGTTGCGACCAGGTCCCCGGCAACATTCACTTGCGCCCCGCCCGAGACCTCGAACCGGTCGAATATCCCTCCCGCCACCGGCGTCGGCACGGAGCTCGTACTCCCATTGCCGATCACCAGCGCCCCATTCGCGCTCGGATTGCTTGTATCCTTCGTGAACACCGTCCCCGCGCCCGAGTTGGACCACCCCTGGGCCTTCAGCTTCGTCAAATCAAACGTCGTGCCCGACCCGTAATACACCGCGATACGCCCACCTCCGCCACTGTAACTGTTACTACCTCCGGACGCGTCCACGCTCCCTGTCCCCGTCAACGCCCCAACATCGATCCTCACGCCGCCTCCCGACCCGCTGTAGCCGCTACTACCGCCGCTGCCCTTCGCGAGAATACTCCCGTTCAGCGTCAGGCTCGTCGCCGTGAGCCTCACTAATCCGCCTCCGTTCCCTCCAGGGTAGCTGCCATTGCTCCCCGTGCCACCCGAGCCAAGGTCGTTCGGATCCCGGTAATCCCCGTAGACCGGCATCCGGCTCCCGTTGCTATTCAGGGATCCATACCCACCGTAGCTGCCTCCAACATTGCTCTGTGTCGCAAGCACGTTCCCCTGCGTCCTCGGCGCCGCATTCGCGTTCCCTCCCGCATACCCGCCCAAATACCCCTTCCCGCTCACGTCGATCGTGCTCGATGTATCCACAAGGATTGCCCCGGCGACCTCGAGCTCCATATAGAACTTGCCGGCGATGTCGTTGGGGCTGTGCGTCAGCACGCCATTGTTGATAACCTGTATGCTCTTGAACGCATGGTGCCCATCAATGCGTAGCGTGGCATTGCGGACCACAATGTCCTTCCCGTCGTAGCTGAAATCATCCATCGCAATAACCGGCGTACTGAGCGCCGGCTCGACGGGCAAGGTAACCGGTACGTTCGCCGACGCACTCCCCACAGCCCCCAGTGAATCCTGCGCGTACAGCTCCACGACCATGCTGCCGGTCGTTGTCGGCGTGTAATTGACCGTCAGCGTTGCTCCGGTCGTCGGATTCTGAATCCGACTCCCGATCACCGTCCCATTGACCCGAAACTCCGCCCACCCAAGCTTCGGCCGCTCATCGTTCACCACCGCTGCGATCTGCGCCATCGTATTCACCGTGATGTACGAAGGCACATTCAGCGTCACGACCGGCGGCGCATTGCTCGCCACCGGGTAGCTCTTCGAACCGCTGGTCGACAGCCCCACGTTGTCCACGGCGGTGGCAACCACAGCCAGGCTCGCCTCCGCCGGCACCACCTTGTCGGTGCAGCTCTCGAGGCATGCCGCGCCGCAGCTCACAGCCGGCCCAGGCAAGCTGACGCCGTCGACCTGCACCTCCAGCGACGCCACCTGCACGTCGTCCGTGGCCCGCGCGCACAAATGCACGGTCTCGCCAACGAGCAGCGACGGGTACGGCGAGGAGAAAGCAATCGTCGGGGGTATGCCGACTGCCACGTAGTTCCCGCTCGCCGAACCCGTCAGACCGACGTTGTCCGTCGCCTGAGCCGCCGCCGCGAACGTCCCAGTGGCCGGCACCAGCTTATCCACGCACAGCTGCAGGCACCCCGCCCCACAGCTCGCCGGCGTACCGGTGGCATTCACGTTGTCCACGACGAGGCTGAGCGTCCTCACCTGCACGTCGTCGGTCGCCACCGCGCACAGATGCACCGTGGCACCGGCCGAAACCTGGCCGGGCGCTGGGCTCAAAACGACGCTCGGCGGCGTCGCCACGATGGAATACGTCCGAGTCTCCGCGCTCACCTTCCCGTAGACGTCCGTTGCCTGCGCCGCCACCGCCACGCTCGACACCAGCGACACGAATTCATTCGCGCACTGCTGCACGCAATCGGCCCCGCAGCTTTGGAGGCTGCTCGCGACAGGCACGTTGTCTACCCTCATCTCGAGCGAAGCCGGCGGCATCTCGTCCGTCGCCTTCACGCACAGCTGAACCGTTTCCCCCGCCTTGAGCGACCGATCCGGCGCGAACGTCAGCACCGGAGGCAAATCGACCTTGAGCGCTATGGTCGCGCTCGCCTGTGCCGTGCGCCCGCGGCTGTCGGTCGCGATCGCGGTGAATACCGCAGTCGTCTTCTCGCTGGTCATGAGCGGCAGCGTAAAGTCACTGGCGATCGAGCTGGTCGTCGTGTCGACCAACGATCCGTCCAGATAGAGCCTCAACGATGCGAGGTCGCCATCCGGGTCCGACGCAACGACCTGGACGTGAACCGGACTGCCCTCCGGCGCGCTCGCCGGCGGATATCCCGCATCAAATCTAACTACCGGCGGCACGCCATCCACTTGCACCACATAGCTCTGGCTCGCGACGCTGATCCGCCCCGCGGCATCCTCGGCGTCCGCCTCGAGCGTCACGCTCTGTCCCACCGATCCATCCGGGAGCTGCAGGTCGAGCGCGAGCGTCGCCGAGCCGCCCTGGGACTCGACGCTCCCCTTCACGACGCCGTCGGCCAGCAGGCGCAGCGTGAACGCCCCTGCGCTCGACGCGCTCAAGCTCAGATGGTTGACATACGGCCCCGCGCGCAGCGAGCTCGGCAGGCCGGTAGGCGCGCTCGGCGCCCCCGCGTCCGCCTTCACCGTGATGCTCGTGCTCCACGACGCCGTGCGCCCGGCGCCGTCCACCAGCTCCAGGACAAGGCTGTCGGTAGCGTCCGCCGCCAACACCGGCAACCTCAACGTGCCGTAGATCGGGAACAGCTGCGACGGGTCGTAGGCGAGCGAGCCAAGGCTCGTCGCGCCGAAGCGGGCCCTCACCTGGAACGGCGCGAGGCCGCCGGCGACGCCCGCCTTCACTGCAATCGTCGCGCCGGAAGCGAACGTGCTCCCGATGGAGTTGACGTTGACGAACGACGGAGCCGCCGCGCTCGCCGGCGTCACCCGCACCGTGCGGCTCGCGGAGACGACCTGCCCCGCCGCGCTGCGCGCCCGCGCACTGACCGCGAAGGTCGAGCCCGGCGTCGCCCAGCTCGGCACGGTCCACCGCGCCGAGGGCTCGAGCTCGTCCATCAAGGCTACCGGGCTGCCGTCGATGAGCAGCTCCACCGAGTCGAGGCCCACGCCCGAGGCGGCCGCAGTCGCCGCGAAGGACGTCCCCGCTGGGACCTCCGCCCCGTCGACCGGCGCCACGAGCTGGACGGCGGGCAGCGCGGAGATCGCCGGCAACGAGTCCACGAGGAGCCCGGAGAGGCCATCGGCCACAATCAGCTGGCCGCCGCTCACCACCGCATCGTCCGCTCGCCGCGCGTCGACGCGCCCAACGAGCGACGGGCTCGAAGCGTTCGAGACGTCCCAGAGCTCCACTCCGGCGGCCCCTTCGCTCACCACCGCGAGCGCGCCTACCATGCGGATGCGGCGCACCGGCCCCTGGGTGGCGACGCTCGCAAGGCTTGCCGGCGCCCCGGAAGAGAGGTCGTACAGCGCCAGGCCCGAAGCGCTGCCGGCGATCGCCAGGTCTCCCTGCATCGCCACCGCGTCCGCGGCCGCGCTCGCCGTGCCCAAGAGCTCGAATCGCGCCGAGGGCGTCGGCGCGCACCACTGCCATCCCGAACGTCCCCTGCGCGACGACCGCGCGGCCGTCGCTCCCCGCGACGTCCACGGTATTCGAGGAGAGCAAGAGCGAGCTCGGCGCCGTGACCGCCGGCAGAGCCGCCGAGAAGACAGCTCCGCCGCCGACCCACCAGAATCCGGTTCGGTACCACCGCGATGCGCTGCACGCCGCCGATGCCGCTCAGGATGGACGCATCGGGCGCCGTGCCGAGCCCGATTCCGCCCGCGCTCTCGAGCACGACCTTGAGCGTGGTCCCGTCGACCAGGAAGACCTCGCGTCCCACGCGCTCCACTTGCCGCAAGTTCCCTGCCGCGAAGGCCGTGCTCTGCGCCGGCGCAGTCGGCGTCCCCACGTCGAACGAGAGCAGCCCGAGGCCGCCCGCCGCTGCCAGCGCCCCGCGCCGATAGGGCGTCAGTCCCCCGACGACATCCGCGAGAGCGACGGTCGCCAGGCGGCCTGGCGCGCCCGCCGGCGAAGGCAGCGTGCGCACGTCAATCCCGGACTCCGTGGCGGCGAGCAGCAAGCCACCGGAGACCACGAGCGAGCGCGCGTCGAGGATTTCCTCGGAGACGAACGCCGGCTGGTGCGGATTGCGCACGTCGACGACCCGAAGCATCCCATCCGCGCACGCGAGGTAGGCCACTCCCCGCGCAACCGCCATGGCCCGCACCGAGGGCGTCGCCAGCGTGCCCAGCAGAGTCAGCGCCTCGCCGTTCGCCCAGCTCGACCCGGCGAGGATCTTCAGCCCGGCGCTCGTCCCCACCAGGGCTAAGTCGCCGTCGCGCTCGGCCGCCGTCGCCGGTGCCGTCCCGATGTTCGTTCCCGAGAGAAGAATCCCGCCCGAGGCATTGAAGTCCCCGACCACGATGGAGTTGAGACCAGGGCCGGTCCCGTTCGCGGCCCACAGCGCCGACCGGCCGCTCACCAGGTCGCTCGTATTTCCGAGCGAGACCAGCTTGGGCGCGAGCGGATCGCTTGCATCGACCAGGTATGGGTGCGCCCCGTCGGAAGCCACGATGGCCCCGGCGTGCGAGCCGATCCGCGCCACCGCCGTTGCGTTGCTCGAGACGAGCGACGGCGCCTCCAGGGCGCTCACGTCGACCACCTGGAGTCCCTGCGCGCCGAGCGCCACGAACCCGAGGCCGCCGCGCACGGCGACGCCGGTCGGAGCCGCGGGCGTCGGGTACTCCGCGACCGCCGCGAGCGACGGCGACGCGCCGCGGCTGAGCCTGCCCAGGGTCACGCCGCGCGGGGTCGTGACGAAGACCGAGTCGCCGAGCACGGCGATCCTGTCGGCCCCGGCGAACGCGCCGCCGGCCGCCGACGTCGCCACGGGCGCCGAAGCCCCGACCACGACCCGCGTCGCCTTCGCAGTGCTCACGTTGCCCGCGCGATCCATCGCGGTCGCGGCGACCTCGAGCGCGGTCCCTTCCGGCGTAGAGAGCGGCACCGCGAAGCTCAGGGCATCGCCGCCCGCACCGACGACCACGCCGCCGAGGGTCGCGGTCAAGCTCAGGCGCTCGAGGCCGGCCGCATCCGTCGCCGAAGCCGTCGCAACGACCTGCGAGCCCGCCGACACCGCCGAGCCACTCGGCTCCACGGTGAGCGCGAGCGTCGGTGCGACGAGGTCGTCGACCACGGTGAGGACCAGTGCGCCGGGCGCCGAGGCGCGGCCCTGGGAATCGAACGCAATTGCCGTAATGGGGACGTTGCGCGCCCCATCGACGAACGGCATCGTCAGCGCGGCCTCGAACGGCGGCTGATCGACGACAATTTGTTCCACCCCATCCACTGAGAAGCGGACTTCGGCCACTCCAGTCATCGGGGTAAGGGTCGCCTGTACCGCCACTGCGCTACCCTCGTAGATCGGCCCGCTGCCGATTCGCTGCACGCTGACGAGAGGACTGCCGGGCGTGAGGTCGTGCTGCACCAGCACCGGGGCGGTCGTCGGGGGGCCGGACCGGCCCTGCGCGTCCTGCGCGACGGCGGTGACGGTGACGAGGGCGTCCGCGCTCTCGGCGGGAGCCGTGAGCTCGGCCGAAAGCTCTGGCCCGCTGACCACCACCGGCGCGCCGCCGTCGATGGAGAACGTCACCGAAGCGGCCCGCGCGGGATCCTGAGGAACGGCGAAGACGCGGAACTGCGTCCCTTCGAGGACCGCCGATGGAGCGACGACGGACGACAGCAGGGGCCCGCTGCCGTCATCGACGAGAGCGACAGTGGCCTGGGCGGCGGAGGTGTTTCCCGCGAGGTCCCGCAGCCGCAGCTCGACGAGCGCGCTCCCGGGCGCGGTGGGCATGTCCACCGTCGCCGGCGCGCGGTTGTCGCTGACCTCCATGACCTGGCCGTTCACCCGGAGCTCCGCGGTGAACGCGCCCAGCGCATCGCTGGCGCCGGCGATGGACGCCCCCAGCGCGAGCCGCGAGCCGGGCGCCGCCGTCGCAGGTAGGCCGAGGGAGACCGAGGGCGCGGCGGCCGGGCGCAGGAGCGCGAGCCGCTGCACGCCGTCGTCCGCCGCCGCGAAGATCTCGTCGCCTGCCGCCGCGGCGACTCCGGCCATCGCCGGGTAGAAGCCCGCGCTCCGCGGCGCGCCGCGCACGTCGTAGACGACCAGGCCCTGGCCCGTGCCGACGAGCAGGAACGGCCCGCGCGCAACTGCGCTCAGCGCCGCGGCGGGGAGCGCGTCTTGGCCGTCGTCGGTAAAGGCCGCACCCGACGGGCTGTAGCAATGGACCGACGCCGCCGCGGCGCAGGCGCGCCCGCCGGCGACTGCCGCGACCGCGGTGGCGCCGGGCGCGGCGACCTGGCGCGTGAGCCGCGGCGCGAACGGGACCGAGAGGTCCACCTCGAAGAGCTGGCCTCCGCCCACGGCAACGAGCCTGCGGCCGTCCAGCGAGAATCGCGGCTACGGGCCCGAGCGGCAGCCGCCCCAGAAGCGCGCCGTTCGGATCGCGGACCTCCAGACCCTCGTCCGAGGCGAGGGCGAGGCCATCCGCGAAGCTCGCCAGCGCGGCCGGCGCTCGGCGCAGCGGCACGGCGATGTCGGGCGCAGGCCCCGAGAGCGCGACGAGGTCGAGCTCACCCGTGCCCAGCACGCTCTTGGCGATGGCCGCGCGGTCGCGGGCGAAGGCCACGCCCACCGGCGTCCCGACCACGGTCCGCGTCGAGAGCAGCGAGAGGTCGGCGCGCGACCGGACCTCGAGCGCGCCCGCCCCGCCCCGGTCGCTGCGCAGCACGAGCAGCTGATCCGCCTGCGCCGAGAGCGAAACCGCGGGCTCGCGCGCCTCCAAGGAAAGCGCCACCTGCGTCGCTGCTGCGCGCGCGAAGGCCGCGAGCGCTCCGTCCGCGCTGGCGACGGCCTGCTTCCCGTCCTGGGCGGTGGCCGAGGCTCCGACATGAACGGCATCGCCTTCAGCGGCGAGCGGCAGCGTGAAGCTCGCCGTCCCGAGCGGCGCCTGGCCCAGAGAGGCGCCCGCCGCGGTCGCGAAGACCGCACCCGACGCCGAGGCGCCGCCATCGGCCGTGGCGCGAACCGAAGAGCCACCCAGGAACACCGGGCCCGCGGGCAGCGTCGCGAGGCTCAGCAGCGGAGGCGGCAGGCCGTCGGCGGCAATGGTGATGGCGCGCGTCGAGGCCGCGCTCTGCTGGCCCGACGTGTCGGTCGCCACCGCGCGCAAGGTCGAAATCCGCGGCCCGGCTCCCGACACCGGCGGCGCGACGAAGGTGTGCGTCCACGGCGGCGCCGCCAGGGTCACCTGCTCTCCGTCGAGCGACAGCTGCACCGAGGCCACGCCGCTCGGCGACGCCGCGTCCGCGGCGACCGCGATCGGCGCGCCTTCCACAAAGGAGGCGCTCGCCGCAGGCGAGACGATGGCGACGTAGGGCTTGGCGACGCTGGGCACGACCGTGAGCGTCCGCGTCGCCGTGCCCACGTTGCCGCGGGGATCCAGCGCCCGCGCGCCGAGCACGACGGGCTGCGCCGCCGAGACCGCGGGCGCGGTCCACCGGTAGATCCACGGAGGCGAGGCGAGGGTCGCCACGTCCACGCCGCCGGCCGAGAAGACCACCGAGCTCACGCCGTTCGCGTCCTGCGCGGACGCGCGCAGCTCGATCGCCGCCTTCGAGGCAATTTGGATTCCCTCGTCCGGTGCCGCGAAGGAGATGGCCGGAGCCGTCGCATCGCGCGTCACGGTGACCACGACCGGCCCCGCCGTGGTGGGCTGGTTCTTGTCGTCGACGGCGATGGCGGTCAGCTGGTGCTGCTCCGAGGTGCCGGCGATGGCGCCGAACCGATGCGCGCCGTGAAGCTGGAAGCTGGCCGCGCCAATCGCGTTGGCGCGCGCAATCGGGCTCCCGTCGAGGCGGATTCTCGAGCGAGGAGAGCGCGTGGTCATCGGCGGCCGAGACCAGGGCGTCGAGCGCCGAATCCTTCCTCGAGCGTCAGGCTCGCGACCGCCGGCGCCAAGAAGCTGCAGCTCGGCGGGCTGTCGGCGGTGATCTGGACCGTGACGTCGTCGGTGGCCTGGTTGCCCGACGGGTCGCGGGCCGTCGCGACCAGGCGCGACGCGGTGTTCGCCGCGCTGGCGGGCCAGCGATATCGGAAGGCGAGCTGACCGCTCGAGCTGGCCGGCGGGACCGCTACCCCGTCGACCTGGAGCGTCACCGAGACGCTGTTCGAGTCGTCGTGGGCCACTGGGACGATCACCCAGTCCGCGTCGGCGGCGTACTTGGAGCCGGGCAGGACCGTCACCCCAGCGATGGTCAGGGAGACGGTGGGCGGGACGACGTCCACCGTGCGGAATGAGGTCGACGCGCTCATCGCGTTTCCGCTGAGGTCGGCAATCCCGTCGGCGGAGAGCACGTAGTAGGTCGTGGAGGCGAGGCTCGCCGCCGGAGCGAACACGGCGCTCTGACCATCCGCACCCAGGCTCGCGGCCCCGGCGACCGAGGGGCCGCTCTGCAGCGCAAGCTTGAGCGACGCCACCGAAGCCGGGTCGATCGCCTCATTGAAGTGGACGGCGAAGGAAGCGCCGAGCGGGACGTTGTCAGAGCCGACGACGTCCATCGGCTCCCAGCGGACGACGGTCGGCGGCGTGCGGTCGGCGCGCGCCACGGCGGCGGCGAGGTGGAGCGGCGCCGCGCCGGGCTGCGCCAGGTCGAGCGCCACCGGCCCGGGGGCGCCCGCGGGCACCAGCGCCTCGAACCACGTCGGGTTGATGGACTGAACCTGGGCGGGCACCCCACCCAGCTGGACCGCGAGGCCGCGGGTGAAGCCCGTGCCGGTCACGCGGATCCATCCGCCGCTGACGTCGAGAACCGCGGGGCTCACGGAGGTCACCGCCAGGGGCGCGACGTAGGCGAAGCCGCCAGGCAGGTCGACCTCGTCGCCGGCGCCATTGCGGACCTGGACGAGCGCCGGGCCGGCCGCTGCGGCCGGCGGCGCCACAACGCTCAGCGAGGCGGCAGAACCGCCGGCGATATTTGCCGCGAGCTGGCCGCCGAACTTCACCGCGGTGGCGGCGTCGAACCCGGCGCCGGTGAGCGTCACCGGATAGCCCCCGGCCACGTCTCCGGCGCTCGGGGTCACCGAATCGACGCGCAGCGAGGACGCTCCTGGGCCGCCGACGAAGTTGAAGCTCCACGGCGCGTCGACCGCGCCGCCCACGAAGGGCGCGGCGCCTAGGCCCACGCGCGCCTCGTAGACATGGCCCGCAACCAGCGCGGCCGGCGCGAAGCGCACCGAGGCACCCGCGATGGCGCGCGTTCCTGAGACCGGCGCGCCGCCGTCCAGGACGTCCAGGCTGGTCGTTGCGGCGACCGTGAGCGGCAGGGCCCCGGGAAGCGACACGGCGACCGCGCCGCCCGGCGCGAGCGCGCCGCCCGGGAGCGGCGAAACCGATGCGGGCACCGGGTACGGCAGCTCGAACACGTCCGTCCCCGATCCGCCCGCAGCGACGGCGGCGCCGTTGACGAACGCGAAGGCATCCTTGGTTCCGACGGCCCAGGTGCCGAACGTGCGCTGCGCGAGGGCATCCGACGCGTCGAGCAGCGCGACGCTTTGTCCGCCGCCGGCGAGGATCCACGGGCCGGCCATCGCGATGCCCGTGGGCGGAGTCGGCGCGCCGCTCCAGGTATTCACCACCGCGGGCGCCGCGGGATCGGCCGCGTCCACGACCCGCGCGCCGTCCGCGACCGCGACCGCGAGGGTCGTCCCGCTCTGGGCCATGGAATGTGCCGACAGCGCCAGGCCCGCAATCGGCAGTCCGGAGATCGCGCCCAGCGGAGCGAGCGAGCCGTCCGAGAGGCTGTGCAGCTCGAGGCTCGCCGTCGGGCTCTCGTCCACGAGCACCGCGAGCGATGACCCCGCGACCGCGAGTGCGCGCACCGTCCCGCCGCCGACGTAGCTCTGCCCCACGACCTGAAGGCGGCCCGCGACCTCTCCGACGAGGGTCAGCTCGCTCCCGCCCGACGCGACGAACACCTCGTCCGCGGTCGCCGCGACGGCCGAGAGCGCGGTCCCCGGCGGAGCCACCTGGACGCGGTCGAGCTCCTGCGGCGCGCACGGGGCCAGCGGCCCGCTGCCGCAGCCGCCCAGGGCGTAGCGCACCAGGGCGCCGTCGCCCGCGAGGTAGGCCTTGTCGCCCACCACCGTCAGCGCCGTCGCGCCGGCGACGCCCGCCACCGACCCGAGGGGCTGCGGGCTCTCGGGCGCCGAGGCGTCGAGCGCGAGCAGCAGCCCGGCCGAGGCGTCTGCGACGAGCAGCGCCGAGCCGACCGACGCGACGGCGTCCCCGCGCTGGCTCAGCTCGGCGATCGGCTTGAGCGTGAAGGTGAAGCCCTTGGCGAGCGTATCGCTCGGCGGCTGCGCCGGGCCCGGCGTCGCCACCTGGACGTCCACGACCCCGGTGACCCCATCGGGCACCTCCACCAGCAGCGAGCCCGCCGACTCCATCGCCACGCCGCGCGCCGGCACGCCGCCGAAGAGGACCTGCGAGCCGCCGAACAGGCCGGTGCCGGTCAGGGTGACCCGTTGCCGGCTCTCGAAGGGCGCGTCGTCGGGCGCGATGCCCGCGATGTGCGGCAGCACGAGGTACCGGTAGGCGCCCAGCCGCAGGTCGGACAGGCCGCTCGGGTTCTTCACTTCGACGGCCGCGGCGCCCGCCTTGCCCGGCGGCGCGACGACCTGAATGCGCTCCCCGCTCGCGTCGACGGAGACCACTGTGGCCGGCGCGCCGCCGAACTCCACCGCGCAGCCGGCGAGAAAGCCCGTGCCGAGAATGGAGATGGCCTCACCGCCGGCCTCGACCCCGAAGGCCGGCTCGGCCCGCGCGATCGCCGGACGCTCCTCCGACGCGAGCGCCGCGGTGTGGAAGCGGACCACGGCCTCGGCTCCCAGCGCACCGCCCTGCAGATCCGAGAGCGAAGCGCCGATGCGGATCCGGTACGCCGATCCCAGCGCGAGCGCCGCCTGCGGCTGAAGCACCACCTTGCCACCCGCGGGATCCGACGAGACGCGCCGCGCGACGTCCACCGCCGCGCCGGCGTCCGTCTCGAGCGAGACCGCGCCCGCGCTCGACGGGTCCGGCATGTCGGTGAGAATCACCTCCACCGCCGAGCTCGCGGGCGCCGTGTCGCCCTCGCCCGGGCTCGTGGCGCGCAGCTCGATATGGTCCAACGCCACCGAGGCGAGCGCCCCCGCGAGGCTGCCGCTGGCGTCCTCGGGCCTGTCCAGCGGGAGCTCGACCGGAGTCCCGTTGACGTCCAGCACCAGGGTGCCGGCGAGCAAGTAGCGCCCCATGAAGGCAACCGTCTTGACGTCTCCGGTCGCCGCCGCCGTTCCGAGCGCTTTCGCCGGCTGGCCCACGGGCGCGCTGAAGCGCTGGATCTTCCCGCCGCCGGCGGCGACGGTGGCGATGCCGCCCTCGATCAGGGTCTCTTCCGCGGACATCCAGTGGCTGCCGAGCGGGTCCGTGAGCACCAGGGCGCCTGCGGGCGCTGGCGCGGTGGGGTCGGCGAGCTCGATCACCGCGACCTCGGCGAGCTTGCCCAGCGCCGCGAACGCCCGCGTTCCCTCGACCGCGATGTGTCGCGCCGGCCCGGTCAGCGGCACTGAGCCGACGATGGGCAGGTCGCCCTTGCGCGCATCCAGGACCAGGAGCAGCGGGTTGGCCGCGTCGCCGCTCGAGGCGAGCAGGTACCGGCCGTGCACGGCGAGCGCCGTGGCGCCTCCGGCGAGGCTGCGCTGCCCTACCAGCAGCGGCAGGTCGGCCTCCCCGCGCCGGAACGCCGAGACCCCGTCGCCGTCCGCCACGAAGAGCAGGTCGCCGTCGGAGACGACGTCCACCGAGGCCTGGCTCGCCGCCAGCGTCCCGAGGACCGACGGCTGCCCGGGCAAAGTCACGTCGACGACCTTCGTGCCGGCGGTACCGGCGGCGACATAGAGCGTCGAGCCGACCTTGACGACCCGATGCGACCCTCCGTCGCCCGGGAAGTCGAGCTGCACGATTTTTTTGACCGCCGTGGGCTCCCCGAGGTCGGCGATGAGGAGCCCGCCGCTGCTCGCCTGCTTGTGGGAATAGAGGGTGCCGTCGCGGCCGACCACGTCGGTCTCGCCGCCGACGGCCGCGTACGCGACCCCTCCGTCCACGATGAGGTGTGCGATCGGCGGTGTATCGAGCCTGGCGACCGCCCCCGCGCCATAGAGGAACGACTGCGGCCGGGTGAACGATTCGGCGCCCAGGATCGCCTGCACGTCCACGAGGCCCGGAGACCCTGGCGGCGCCACGGCGGTGGCGAGCGTGGACGAGGTCACGCGAACGTCGAAGGACCCGGTCTGGCCGAAGATCACGCCCAGCCCCGGCAGGAAGCCCGCGCCGCGCAGGGCCACCGTCACGCCGCCCTGCTGCCCGGAGCGGTCCGGCGCCAATGAGAGCAGTCGCAGGGGGTCGCGGTAGACGAACCCGCCCAAGAGGTCCGCCTTCAGGCCGCTGGGGTCCACCACCTCCACCGCCGCCGGCCCCGTGGCGAGGCCCGGCGATGGCGGCATCACGACGTCCAGGCGGTCGGCCGCGGCGTTCGTCACCAGTGCCTCGACCCCGCCGACCCGGACGGTCAGGCCCGCGCGGAAGCCGCTGCCATGGATCGCCGCGACGGTGCTCTGGTCGACCAGGCCGCTCGCCGGATCCACCGAGGTGATGACCGGCTGGAGCGCGCCCGACTCCGCCACGGTGAAGCTGAGGTGCAGCGGGAACGCCAGGGGCCGGGTGTCGAACGCCTGGACGCCGTCGATGTCGACCAGGACCACGGTCCCCGGGGTGAGCGGCAGGTCCGGCTTGAACTCGAGCGTCGAGCCGCGCAGCGCGAAGATGACGTTGCGCGCCCCGGCGATCGGCGCGCCGCCCGCCGTCACGGCGAAGGTCGCGGCGGTCACCGACGGCGGCGCCACCGGCTGGTTGAACTGGACCTCCACCCGCGCGTCGGGCGCCGCCAGGGAGCCGTCCGAGGGCTCGGCGCTCACCGCGAGCAGCTCGTCGGGCGGCACCGCGATGAGGGTGTCCGAGCTGTCGTTGGCGACGAAGAGCGTTCCGCCGGCCCAGGCGAGGCCAGCGCCGATTCCCCCGGCGCCGCCGAGGTCCGCGCTGAGCGGCGTGGACTGGATGGCCCTGGGGTGGGCCTCGTCGGAGAGATCGAAGACGAGCAGGCGCTGCCCGAGAGTCACGTACGCGCGGCCCGAACGAACCGCGAGGCGGCTGCGCACGAGCGCCTCGTAGCTGCCTCCCGCGCCGGAGACGACCGCGTCGCCGAGGCGTACGCCGGCTCGGTCGTAGAGGGTGAGGTGCAGATCGGGGCCCGACGGGGCGAGGCTGCCGCCGGTGATCTGCGAGGTCAGGGCGTAGAAGCGATCGGCCCCGAGGTCGAGCGCCAGCGGATCGGCATCCAAGGGCACGGTGCCCATGAGCGGGAGCGCTGGGTCGCTCGCGTCGAAGGTCTGGACGAAACCCGCGCCCGCGCCCGGGTCGGTCGAGGTGACGAAGGCGAGAGTGCCCTCGATGCGCACGCCCGTCGCCCAGCCGACGGTGAGCGCGCGGGCGACCTGGTAGGGCGTCTGCGGCGGCACCACCGACACCGCGCTGAGCCCGAAGCTGTCGGTCGCGAGCAGCGCCAAAGAGCCGCTGACGTCGAGGCCGCGCACCGGCCCGTCGGTGGGGACGCCGCCGAGGCGGATGGGCCTCTCCTCGAGGGTGACGTCGAGGATCTCGAGGCCTTCGTAGTTGGGCGTGGGCACGCCGGCGTAGAGGGTGTCGCCGACGAGCTTGATCTCCGAGGCCACGCGCGGCGGGAAGCCCGGGAGGTCCATCGTGGTCGAGACCGGCAGGTCGTAGGAGTAGGTGGCGACGAGGACCGGATCCTCGCCGGGCCGCTGCAGCGCGATGGAGACCAACGCCGAGGCTGCGCCGCGCGGGGTGGTGAAAGCGAGGGTGGAGAGGTCGACGAGGTCGACGTCCACGCCGTCCTTGTCGCCGATTCGGACTTGGGTGCCAGGCGCGAGCGCCGAGCCGGGGACCGTGAGGGTGACGCGCTGGCCGCCCTCCACGGGGCCGTGATCCGGGCTGAGTGAGGCGTGGGCACCGGGGAGGTCGTCCAGGTAGAGCAGCCCCAGCGCCAGGGTCGCTGAGATTCCGCCCGCATCCTGGACGACGACGTCCGCCGGCCCGGTCGCATCCGCGGGTGGAGGCGTGATCTGCAGCGCTGTGTCTGAGACGACGGTGAACGCCGCGTCCTTCCCGCCGACGAGGACGTGGTTGACGCCGCCGAGACCGGTGCCCGTGAGCGCCAGGCTTCCGCCCCCGGCCTTCGGGGCCGTGGGCGGGCTCAGCGACGCGATCGCGGGCGCCCTGCCGCCCGCGGCTGCCGTGTGGAATCGGGTGCGCAGCGGAATGAGCAACGAGCCGCCGCGCTGGTCGGTGACCGCATCGTCGACCTGGAGCTCGTAGTCGGCCAGCGGCTGGAGCGGCTGCTGGGCTGTGGCGGTGATGGCGTAGGTCAGCGTCGCCGGGTCGGCGGTCACGGCGAGCGCGAGCGCGACCACGCCCGAAGGCCCCAGCAGGCGCACGCTCGCGTCGTTCACGCTCGCGGGCGCGAGCGGGCGGTTGAAGCGCGCGACGAGCTGGGTCGTCGACGGCGGTACGAGCTCCTCGCGCGCGGGCGCCGTGCCGGTCGCGAAGGTGAACGGGAGGGACATCTCGGTGAGCTGGTTGCCGCCGGCGAGGTAGAGCCGGTCGGAGACCGGGAGCATGTCCCAGGCGGTCTCCGTGTTGCCGCCGCTGACCAGGGCGGGTTGGCGAGGGTCGGAGATGTCCACCAGGACGGAGCTGCCCGAGGCGGCCGCGACGAAGAGCAGGTCGCCGACGACGCGCAGGCGCTGCGGCATGCCGGGCGTGTTCGACAGTTCGTGGTCGAAGGGGATGCGGGTGATCTCCTTCAGGTGCGCGAGGTCGGAGACGTCGACGAAGAGGAGGCCATACTCGGCCGCGGCGACGATGGCCACGTCGCGCACGACGGCCACGTCGGTCAGGTCGTAGGGGTAAGGCAGGATCCCGGCGGGCTGCGCCCCGGGGTTCGCTGAAGCAAAGGCGTAGAGCGACCCGTGCGGATCAAGCGGATTCTCTTGGCAGTCCGTAACCCGCTGGGGAACGTTGATGCTGCCATTGGGCGGCTTTGGGAGATCGCGACAACTCGGTCCGGATTGAAAAGCCGTCCCCTCGTGCTGTCCCCCGGTGACGAAGAGACGCCCCGAGGACATCGCGGCGCCGAATGGCTCGGCGGGAGTCACCCCTGGGAGCAGCACCGTGCCGACCACCATCGGATCGGTTGAGAAGCGCGCATCCACCACGAGAAGGCTCCCGCCGTTCCCGAGGGCCGGGCCATTCTGGCCGCACTGCGCGATGCCGGCCGAGACGACGACGCTCCCGGTCGCGGTCGGCACTACGCGCGTGGAGTAGCCGTCTATCCGAGCCGTCCCCAACAGAGCGAGCTTCGCCGGGTCGGTGGAATCGAGAATCGCGAGCCCGTTCTCGCCGTTCGCGATGAAGAGCTTCCCTCCCCGCTCCGCCACGTCCAACGAGTCGGCCATCAGCTCCGGCTGGAGCACGGGGCCGGGAATCACGCCGCACTTCTCGGCGACGAACTGATCGATCTCGCCCTGGGGAGGCTGGATGAGCGCACCGCCGGCTGCGCGCGGGGTCCCCTGCGCCGAGACGTCGAAGCTGGCAGCTCGATAGGATTCCGGAGCGACGCCTCCGCCCATCAGCGGCCCCATCCAAGGGTAGCTGACGGCGTTTCCGCCCCAGGTCAGGCCACTCAGAGGACCGGACCCGGAGCCGCCCCCATTGCTGCCCGCGGCCGCAAAGAGCAAGAGCGGATTGGCCGAGTATTGCGCCAAGGCCACCGGCGCGACCTTCTCGACCTTCTCCTTGCCCGCGAGCGATAGCCCGTAGCCCACGCTGTTGGGCGCCGCGCTGCGCTGCAGGCCATCCGCGGAGATCGCGAGCACCTCGGCTGGGCCGAAGAAGCCCGGAGGCGCGACCGCCTCGAGGTGCGTCAAGGTCTTCACGTCGACCGACGTGGCCGGCAGGCCGCGGATCTGCACCCGCATCCCGCCGAGCGGGCTCGTCCACGCCGGGAGGAAACCGGCGCCGGTCAGCGTCACTGTGCTCCCGCCCTCGGGATTCAAGAAGCGGGGCGACGCGTGGTCGACGGAGAGTGGCGCCACATACAAATAGCCGCCCGGCCGCCGATCGCTCAGGCCAGTGGAATTCACGACCTCCACGTCCGCCAAGCCCGGCGCTCCGGGAGGCATCAGGACCGTGAGCCGCGCCGTGGATACGGCGAGCACCGACGCAGGCACCCCGCCGATGCGCACCGCCGTCTGGTCGTCGAAGCCGTCGCCCAAAAGCTCGCAGACCGACCCGCCGGACGCCGGCCCCACGCGCGGCACGAGCTGCTCGAAGTGCGGCGCCGGCCCCGGCCCCGAGGCAGACAAGAAGTCGACCGAGACCGGGGCGATCAACGCCTTGCCGTCCGGAGTCTTCAAGTCCGTCGTGACGCCCAAATGCATCGCCGCGTTGGCAGGGAGCTGCTGGGCCAGCCGGAACAGCGCGGTGCTCACCGGCTCCGCCGCCGTCCCTGCCTCGAGAGTTCCCAGGAGAGTCTGGCCGTTCGCCGTCAGCGAAAACGCCGCCGCCGCGCTGTCCGGCGTGATCTGCGTCGAGAAGACCGCCATCGCCGACGAGAGGTCCAGCGGCACGACGTCGCCTTCCGAGACGCTCGTCGTCACGAGGGTCAGCTCGGCCGCGTCCCCGAAGTCGAAAGACCAGCCGCCCGCCCCGTGATCGCGGAAGCTGAAGAGCCGCGTTCCGCCCGCTGCGACCCCGACCGCCGCCCCGCCGTTCGCGCCCGTCACGTGGTAGAGGACCTGGGCGCCGGCGAGGTTGGAGAGGTCCACCACCGCCACTCCCGCGTCGCCGGCGGCCACGTAGGCCAGGTCGCCGACCAGCGAAACGTCGGAGGCAAACCCTCCCACGTCGACGGCCGCGATCCGGACGGGCGCCGAAGGCTTCGAGACATCCACCAGCACGAGCCCCTCGTCGCCCGCGGCGACCGCCGCGAGCGCGCCCCTCAGGCGGACGCGCTGCACCGACAGCGGCTGGAGGTTCCCGAGCTCCGCCGGCGTGCTCGCGACCGAAATCAATGAGAGCTTCCCTGCCCCCACCCGCAGCGAGGAGAGATCGCGCGGTCCGATGCCCGCGGCCGCGAATCCCTTCTCGATGGACACAGCCTGCACGGCGGGGGAGATCGGCACCGCGCTGATGGGGAACGGCGCGTGGGCGGGCGCCGGCGAGATGTCGAGCGACTGCAGCCCGTCCCCGGCCGTCGCCGCCATGAGGCGATCGCCGCGGGCGTCGATGCCGTAGGTGCCCTCGACGCCCGTCTGCTGCGTGTAAAGGACGCGCGGATGGTATGGGTCGCCGACGTCGACCACCGCGACGCCTCCGTACGCCGGGTAGAGCGGCCCGCTGGGCGAGTCGCTCTGCACGCTGCGCAAGCCGACGTAGATCAGGTCTCCCCCCTCGGGCGGATAGGAGATGGAGACCGCCTCGGCCGAGAAGGTGGCCGAGCCGATGATCCGGTCGTCGACGCGATCGCCGTTTTCATCGATGAGGTCGGCCTTGCGGTCCGGGGGAATCGCGAGCCCCGCATACGGCCCGAAGCGGTAGAGACCCGAGAGGTCGATCACCTTCAGGCCCCCGTCGACCAGGAAGGCCCAGTCGCCGATCACCGCCGCGTCGTAGACGCGGTGCCCAAACGCGATGGACGACGTCGTCGGCTGATCGAACGTGAAGCCCTTGGACAGCGTGGCGTGGGCGCCGTCCGGGTTGACGACCGTGACGTCCGCCGGCCCGCGCAGGCCGTTCGGTGTGTAGGTCTCGAGGCGGTCGACGCCCAGGACCCGCGTCTGAAGGCCAGGCTGTCCGGCGAACAGCACCTGAACGGTCCCGGTGGGCGAGAACCCGGTGCCGGCGAGCAAGACGCGCGTCCCGCCGGAGGTGGGTCCGCGGTTCGGCGAGGCCGACGCGAGCGTCAACGGCGCGACGTACCAATAGCCGCCGAGCTGCAGCGCCCCGGTCCCGGACGGGTTGCGAACCTCCACCGCCGCGGTTCCCTCCGCCCCCGGAGGCGTCTGTAGCGTGATCGTGGTGCCGTCGGCGGAGACCTGCTGGACGTCCGCGGCCTGCCCCGCGAAGCGCACCTCGAGCCCCGGCTCGAAGCCCGTCCCGTTCAGCACCACCGTTGTGGCGCCGGCGGTCGGCCCCTGTCGAGGCGCGATCTGCGCGAACGTCACAGCCGTCGCCGTCGGGCTCGACGCGGTGGCGAACTCCATGGTGAACGGCGCCGCCATCGGCGAGCCACTCACCGCGTCGTGCAAACTGTCCACCGCGACCCGATAGCTGCTCGCCGTGGCGAGCGGGTGCGCGGGGACGATCGCCAGGTTGGCGCCCGCGCTGGTGACGGTCGCCGGCTCGACCACGCCGCTCACCGAACCGTCGAGGCGTGTCAGGCGGACGGTCGTCGAGCTCGCGTCCGCCACCGCGCGGTTGAGCTCGAGGGAGATCGCCGCCGTCGGAGGCACGCCCGTGTCGCCGTCCAGTGGCTGGCTCTTCACGACCATCGGGAACGGCAGCCGGACGACGTGGAGGCCGTCGTTCGCCCCGGTGGAGTCGACGACCTTCTCGATGCTCGCGACGACCACGTCTCCGCTGATGGCGACACTCGCCAGGCTCTTGGCCGGATAAAGATCGACCGCGTCGATCATCCTGGGCTGCGCGGGGTCGAAGGACTCCAGGAACTGGAGCAGCGCCGATGTCCCGGCTGAACCACCCGCGACGCCGACCTGCGCCCCGAGGGCAACGCGCGCCGCGCCGGCCCCCGAGATGAGCGGGGCCGGCGAAGCGACGACGCGCGCTCGCTGCGGCGGCACG
The DNA here is from genome assembly GCA_963772225.1 of uncultured delta proteobacterium. Taxonomy (GTDB): domain Bacteria; phylum Myxococcota; class Myxococcia; order Myxococcales; family UBA5297; genus CAVYWD01. The sequence goes on from CAVYWD010000009.1 coordinate 40,715, forward strand.
AGCGAGAGGGTCGAGAGGCTGCCGCCCGCCAGCAGGCCGCGGCCCGCCGCGAGCGCCACGTCGCCGCTCTTCTTGCAGCCGTTCAAGCCGGCGTTCCACTCACACAGCGAGACGGAGCCCGCGAGCTCGCCCACGGCCGGAATCCCGGGCAGCGTCAGGTCGACCACCAGAAGCGTCGTCGGCGGAGGCAGCCCAGCGAAATGAGGCACCGCTGCGAGGACCGCGTAGCGGCCTCCGCCGTAGAAGACGTCCTCGACGTAGAGCGACTGGACGGCTCCTCCGCTCAGGAAGCTCGACGTCGCCCCGAGCAAGACCGGGTGTTTGGGGTCCGCGACGGAGAAGATGCTGAGCCCGCCCCACCCCGATGCGACCAGCGCCAGGTCGCCCGCCAGAGCTACCCCACCCGCTTCGCCGGAGAACGGGGTCACCGAAGCGACGATCGGGCCGGTCGGGTCCGAGCCGTCGATGACGAAGAACGAGGGCCCGCCCTCGCCGACCACGTCGACGTACGGCAGGTCGACGCCGTTCGCGACGACATAGCCGAGGTTGCCGCGCACGGCGATGGCCACCGGGTCGTACGGGGGAACGAGCGACGCGCCGCCCATGACCGAGGCCTGAGACGGGTTGCCGACGTCGACCAGGCCGACGCCTCCAAAGACGCTCTTCTCCAGGAGCTCGGGAACCGTCTTGGCTGCGGTGGCGAGCTGCGCGCGCGAGAGGATCCAGGCTCGGCCCGAGTCGATCGCGACTGCCCCGGGGGTTCCCTGAGCGAGCCGGTAATCCGGGCGATTGGGGCCGTCGAGGTCCGGCTGATACCTCCCGATTCGGGAAGACACGAAGAGCGTCGAATAGAAATAGGCCCCGGGCGCGAGCGCGCGCTTGCCGTCCGGGTTCTGGACCATCACGTCCGCGGGCCCGAAGTCGCCGTTCGGCGTCTTGAGGTGGATCCGCCCCGGCGACAACACGTGGACCTCGGTCGCCGGACGCCCGGCAAAGGTCACAATCGCGCCGCGCTCGAACCCGGAGCCAGAAAGGTCGACTTCCTGGCCCCCGGCCAGTGGCCCGGTCGCGGGCACGACGAAGTCGACCTGCAGCACCTGCATGTAGATGAAGGCGCCCAGCAGCGAGCCTTCCAGTCCGTCCGGGTTGAGGACCGTCACCAGCGCCGGCCCCTCGACCTGGGGCGGCGTGCGCGCCGTCAAGGTCTTGCCGTCAGCTGCGATCTGCACCTGCGTCGCTTCCGCGCCCGACAAGAAGAGGCGAGCGCCCGCGGCGAAGCCCAGGCCGTGCACCGTGATCAGCGTGCCACCGTCGACCGGTCCAGCGGGCGGCTCGACATCCGCCACGCTGGGCGGCAGGTCCGCGGAGGTACCGGTGCGGAAGCTCGCGGCGAAGGGCGCCTCGAGCGCGAGGCCTGTGTCGGTTGCCACCGCCGTCGAAATGGAGAGGAAGTACTGGGTCGCGGACTGCAGAGCGGCCTGCGGCTTCACGAGGATGCTGCGGTTGTCGACCGTCACGTCCGCCGTCACCGCCGGCCCCAGGGCGGGATCCAGGGCGCGCAGCACGACCGAGCTCGCGGTCACGGTGGAGGGCAGAGGCGGCAGCGAGAGCTCGACGGTCACCGCCGCGCCGAGTGGGACCTGCTCGGCTCCGTCGGCGGGGTCGAGATTCGTCACGACCAGCTGGGGAAGCGAGAACGTCCCGACGGCGTCGGCCCCTGAGAACGAGGGAACGGCGTCCACGGTGGTCGTAGGACCCTGCTCTCGCTGGCGCGCCACGACCCACGCCGGCCCGTAGGCCGTCTCCGCCGCGACGGGCAGGTTCGCGCGCGCGAAGGTGCTGGCGGTGCCGTCCGGCCGGACGACGGAGGCCGACAGCAGGCCCTTGACCGGATTGCCGTCCTGGTCCGTCAAGGCCGCCGTGGCGAGCGCGAGGTTCCCGGCCGCGGCGACGTCCACGATGCCGGTGGCCAGTAGGTCGAGCCTCGCGGGCTTGTTCGAGAGCAGGGACAAGAGGCGCGGCTGCGCCGGCTTCGAGATGTCGACGACCGCGACCTCGGCCCCCGGGCTCTGGCAGCCGACGTAGGCGCGATCGCCGGCGACCGCGACCGCCGCTGAACGCCCCGGCAGCGCGACGAACGAGAGCTCGCCCAGCCGCGGATTCTTCAGGTCGAGCAGCCGCAAGCCGCCCTCGGCGGCGGCGACCGCCAGCACGTCGCCCGCCACGGCGATGCCCAGAGCCGAACCGACCACGGGCACGGCGTCGAGGCGCTGCGGGAGCTTGGGGTCGGAGAGATCGACGATGACCACACCGGCGTCGCCGTTCGCCACGAACGCGAGCCGGTCGCGCGCCGCGATGCCGTACGGGACGGGCTGCGGCAGATCGATGGACCCGAGCTCCACGGGCATTGCCACATCGGCGGCGTTGATGATCAGCAGGGACGCGGGGGTGGTGCCCAAGGCGTTCGTCGCGATGAGCGCGAGATCGCCCGAGAACGCCGCGACCGCGGGAGCGCCGAACTCGGGCGAGGTGAGGAGGCCGAGCTCCAGCACACCCGACTCCTGGACGCGGAAGAATCGCGTCTCCACCTCTGGAACGTCGCTCTGGCTCTTGATCGCATAGGCCGCGAGGCCGAGCCCGTCGGCGCGCAGGGCCAGAGCTCCCAGCGCCGGGGGGTCGGACTTCCCGACCGGGTAATACAGCCCGCTCGGCCGCATTCCGAGCTCCACCTGCACGTTCTGCGACAACCCCAGGTTGTTCGAGGGATCGACGGCCGTCGCCTGAATCGTGCGCGACTGCCCAGGCGTGCCCGTCGGCGGCTGCCAATCGAGGTGGAAGAGGGGCTGGTGCGACGGCCCCATCTCCGAGGCTGAGGTGGACCCGAGGCTCGCGCCCTCGACGAAGAACTCGACGGACTTGACCTCCGTGTTGTCCTCGGCCGATGCAAACAGCCGGTTCGCGACCCCCTCGGTGACCACGTCCAGGTTCGGCGGATCGACGAGGGCCACCGCCGGAGGCACCGTGTCCTGAACCGTGCCCACCATCACCGGGGCGGAGGTGGTCTCGTGGCCCGCGGTGTCCACCGCGATCGCGGTGAGAGCAAACGTCTGGTTGCCGCCGCTGATCGGCGCGACCCAGCTCCCCGCCCAGATCGTCGGCTCGCCCGGGACCCCCGCGGCGGTGTACGCCACATCGACCCGTCGCCCGTCCACCAGGAAGACCACCTTGACCACTCCGCCGTCGGGATCGGTCGCGTTCGCCTCCAGCCGCATGAGGCCGCCGCCGAACACCATCGCGCCCGGCAAGGGCTTGGCGATCTGAATGGAAGGCGGCTGATCCGCGACCACCGGCACCTGCACCGGCAAGGACCATCCCTCCTGGCCCGCGGAGTCGACCGCGCGCGCCCTCACCGTCACGGTCTTGTCGACCAGGCTGGTGTCGGGCGTGAAGGGAAGCTCGAAGGGGAGCTGGTAGCGCCGGCCCACTTCCGGGAGCGAGGTCGGGTCCGTCCCGAGGTGGAACTCCACCGAGGCGACCGCCACGTCGTCGCTCGCCGTCGCGGTGAGCGTCGAGGGCAGTCCCACCACCATCTTCGCCAGCGGCGCGACCGCGGCGATCGGCGGCTCGTCCTGGATCACCGTCACGCTGCGCGTCGCCTGCGCCTTGTTGCCGGAGGTGTCGGTCGCCTCCGCCGTGAACGCCAGCGGCGTCTGGGGAGCCGTGCCCTTCGGGACTTTATAGGTGAATCGGTAGGGCGCCGTCGGCATCGTGGAGAGCAGCGCGCCGTTGAGCGAGAACGCGACGCTCACCACTCCCACGTTGTCGTCGGCCACCGCCTCCACGTCCAGGTTGAGGCCCGCCACGATTTGCGAGTGGTCGGCCGGGGTCGTGAACGAAACGGTCGGCGGCACCGCGTCGGCGATCACCGGCACCGTGACGCCGGCCGCCAGGGTCTCGTGGCCGGCGCTGTCGCGCGCCTTCGCGTTGAGAGTCAGCGTGCGGCCCGCGGAGCCGTTGGGCAGCGGCACCCGGAAGGCGTAGGGCAACGAGCGGGCGGCGAAGGTGAGCGGCCCGCCGATCCCGCCTTCGACCGTCGCCTCCACCGAGGTCACCGCCACGTCGTCCTGAGCGCCGATCACCAGCGCGAAGTCGAGCCCCTCGACGAGCTTCTCCCCTTGCCGCGGCTGGGCGATGGCCACCGTGGGCGGCCGGTCCACCGCGATCGGCAGCAGCACCGTCTGGCTGTAGACCGCGTGCCCGAAGGTGTCGACGCCCAGCGCGCGCAGCTTCAGCTGCTGCTGGCCTTGTGGGACCGTCACGGTGAAGAAGAACGGCGGTGCGCTCAGCGCCAGCGGCTGCAGCTGGTCGTCGACGAAGAGCTGCACCGTCTGCATCGCCACGTCGTCCTCGGCGGAGACCACGGCGGTCAGCGGGCTGTTCTCCACCGCCGGGCTGCCGTCGGCGGGCGAGACGATCCAGACGCTCGGCTCGCGGTCGCGAACCACGTCCACCAGGCGATAGACGACGTCGCTCCAGTTGCCGCTCACGTCGCGCGCGCGGGCCCCGATGAAGTACGGCGCGGGATCGGTCGAGAGCTCCGAGAAGCCCAGCTCGGACAGGAACGGCACGGGCAGATCGACGCTGACCACCGGCGCGTAGACGTCGTATCCGGCCCCCGGCATGGCGTTCTCGGGCGGGAAGCCGCCCTCCACGTGAACCACCTGCATCTGCGAGGTGCTCGGCCCGGCGAGGATCTCGACCCGGTCGACGAACACGTTGTCATGCGCGGCCACTTGCACCAGCGCGGGCGTGTGCTCCACCAGGTCCTGGCCGAGGGTCGGGCGCAGGATGTCCACGGCCGGCGGGGTCTCGTCCTTGGCGATCACCACGTCGCGCTCGACGAGGGTGCGATTGCCCTGGTCGTCGGTCGCCACTGCGCGCAGGGAGAAGGTCGTCTGCGCCTGCGCGGGGTCGAGCGCCACGAATCCGGGGGGCAACTTGACGACCCCGCTGTAGATGCCGACCAGGGTCACGTCGTTGAAGGGCTCGGGCATGCACGCGCCGATCGCCTGGGACTGGGAGTCTGCGCACTTCTGTGCGACCTGGCGGATGGCTGCGTCCTGCGCGATGGGGACGCCATCGGCGTCGAGGTGGTCCTGGATGACGTCGACCTTCGCCCCGCACCGCTGCTGATCGATGTTCCAGTTGCAATACCCGTTGATGAGGTGCAGCGCCTGCTGACCGTTCAGGTACAGGTCCACCGAGGCGACTCGGGTGTCGTCGCCCGCGATGGCTTGGAACGCGAGCTGGATGCTCCCCTCCGCGAGCATCTCGCCCACCGCGGGCGCGGAGATCGCGATGGCCGGCGGCTGAGGCCGGCGTCCCTCCACTACCAGCCGGCCCTTGCCTACCTGGCCCTGGGTGTCGGTGACGGTGATCAGGACCACCGCCGGCGCGCCGTCGAGCCCTACCGGAGGGGTGATGGACAGGCTCCCGTAGTAGTTCTTGGTCGGGAGCATCGTCTGGGCGAGCAACTGCTGGTCGCCGTAGCTCGCCGTCAGCGAGACGATCCCGACGTCGTCGGTGGCCGTGAAGGTGAGCGTCGCCGCCGTCCCCTGGAGGAGCTGGACGAGTCCACTTTGAATCTCCGCCTGCGTGATCGACTCGATCGAGGAGTAGAGCTGGCCGAAGATCACGCTCGGCGGCTGGTCGGGCACCACCGTCAGGAAGCTGGGCGCCGCCGTCGTGGCGTTCCCCGCGCGGTCGCGAGCCGTCGCCGTGAGCGCGATGGGTACGCCCCCCGCGGCGGGCGCGGCGAGCGAGGGCGTCCAGATTCTGGTTGCCCCAGGGCCGCTGCGCGCTCTGGCGGACCGAGCCGTCGAGCGTCACCTCCAGGCTTTCCACTTCGACATTGTCCGAATAGCCGATCTGGACGTCGAACGGCGCGTTCTCCACCACCGTGGCGCCGTTCGCAGGCTGGGAGATCCAGACCTGGGGCGGCACGGCGTCCGCCTCGGTGGAGACGATCTGCGTCGCGAAGCTCGTCGCGCCGGCGGTGTCGGTCGCCACAATCGTGAGCCGCGCGTCGCGCGGGGCCCAGCCCACCGGCACGCGCACCTTGGGAGACCGCTGCACCGGATTGCCGGGCGAGACCTGATTGTCGTCGAGCTCCTGGACGGTGACGACCTCCCCGGCCGCCCAGGCGCGGATCTGCACCGCGTAGGGCGTCGGATACGCGAGAAACTGCTGCGGGTCTTGCGCATAGACGATCGACAGACGCGTGATGCCCAATGGCTCCGGCGCCCCCGCAGCGGGCGACAGATCGATGGTCACTTCGTCAGCCATGACCGCGTAAGGGAAAGAGAGATCGACCGCGCCCACGGGAGGCATGAGATTGACTTTGCGATGCCCCTGCGGATTCGCGGCGGCAAATGCGGCCGCGTCCGCGCTTCCCTCTAGCCCGGGCCTGATGCGGTAGCGATAGTGGACGTCGGCCACCGCGCCCGCACCGCTTGGCGACGGCGCGACGGCGAGCCGCAGCCGCTGGGGATTGACGCCCAGATCGTGCGAGCTGGCGGGCGGCTTGAGCGCGATCCGCCCCTGTTCCACCGAGACCTGGGAGACGAGCGCGTCCCCGAACTGCAGGGTCGCCTGTGGCGCGCCCATCCCGGTCGACGCGGCCGGAGCCGCGAACCGCAGCGTCGACGCGTCCGCGCTCGAGAGCTCGGAGGTCGACAGCGCGATCGCCACGCCGGCGATTCCGACGTCGTCCTCGAGCGCCATCGAGATCGACTCGGGGCGCTCCTCGGTGAGCGGCGTCCCCGGGGCTGGTGACGCAATGGCCACCGAAGGCGGCGCATCCGCCACCAGCGAGCAGGTGAGGCTCGCCGAGCCGGTCTTCCCCGAGCTGTCCACCGCCGTCGCGCTGAACGTGACGTCGCGCGGCCCCAAGGTGCCCAGGGGCGGCAGGGTCACCGGGACGTCGAACGATTCGCTCGGCCACGGGGTGAAAGTGCTCGTCAGCGCCACCGGCTGGCCTTCGAAGTCCAGCTCCATGGACTGGACGAGCACGTCGTCGGTCGCGCGAACCTGCGCTCGCACGGTCGCGCCGGCGACGCAGACTTGGGGACCCGGAACCTGGCTGAGGCTCAAGGAGACGCTGGGCGTCTCGCGATCGATCAGCGGCGCGATCCCCACGGTGACTTTGCTCGTGTCGGTGGAGTTGCCCGCGGGGTCGAACGCGCGGGCCCAGAGTTGATGGCTGCCGACCGCCAGGCCCTCGAGCGAAACCGTCCCGGTGAACGTCCCCACGTAGCGGCGGCTGGTCAGGACCTCGCCGGGCCCCAGCGGGTTGGGGATGCTCTTCTCCTCGAAGTGCTCGGCGTAGACCTGAAGCGGATCCTTCCCGTCGGCACCTTGGATCTCCTGGTCATCGACGACCACCGCTACGCGGCTGACGCGCACGTCGTCGCCGACCTCCGCGCGGACCCATAGGCCGCCGCCCGTGGGAACGGCAATGGGGCTTCCGTCCGAGGGCGGCAGCGGCAGCGCGAGAATGGCGGTCGGGGGCTCGGTATCCCTGGCGACGTTCAGCGTCACCTCGGCGCTCGTCTCTTGGCCGGAGGTGTCGCGCGCCACCGCGCCCACCGTCGGCGGCTGCCCCTTCGAGATGATCGGCGCCCAGACAGTCAACACCTGCCGCGCGTCCAGGCTCAGCGGTTGGCCCCCTGCTGGCATCACCCCCTGCCGAATGCCGCCGGACAAGCCCAGCAGCCCGACGATCCCGTCGTCGTCGCCGACCGTCACCTCCACCTGGACGTCCTCGCCCTCTTTGTACGGGCTGCCCGCAGCCGGCGCGAGGACCGTCACCGTCGGCGGCATGTCCTGCACGACCTGCACGGCGATCGCGCGCTCAGCGGAAAGTCCGCTCGGATCCTTGGCCACCGCACGCAAAGTCAGCTCGGTCCCCGCGCGCGAGGCCGGAACGGGCACCTGCCAGTCGAAGACGCGGTAGAGCCCCTCAGCCGTGCCCGAGGACTGGGCGCCTGCGCTCACCCCGTCCACGAAGAGCTCGGCGGTCTGGACCGCCACGTTGTCCGACGCCACCACCTCCACCGCCAACGGACGCCCCGCGAAGACCTTCGCGCCTTCCAGCGGAGCGCGAAACCCCACCATCGGCGGCTTGTCGTCGGCGATGACTTGCGCGGTCGTCGTCGCGGAGGCGGTGTGGCCTCCGCTGTCGGTGGCCACCGCCTGGAGCGACATCGCGCGGGGCGGGCCGACCACGTTCAGCGAAAAGCGGTACGGCCCGACGCCCAGCGCGCCGCGGCTCACCCCGTCGGCGAAGAGCTCCACTTTGCTGACCGCGACGTCGTCCTGCGCGTCGAGCTCGACGTCGAGCGCAGTCCCGAGGGTCGCGGTGGCCGAGGGCAGCGGGCGGACGAACGCCACCGTCGGAGGCTGGTCGACGTGCACCTTGACGAGCACGTCGGGGGAGAAGCCAACATTCCCCGAAGGGTCGTACGCCCGAGCCGAGACGTGGTGGTCCCCCGCGGTGAGCTGCGCCTTCTTCACCACGTCGTGAGTGATGAACGAGCCCGGGACACCCTCGTTCGAGCCGGGCTGGCTGTCGGTATAGAAGACCTGCCCGTCAAAGAGCAGCTCCACCTTTGCAACCCCTACGTCGTCCACTCCGGCCGCGGTGACAAGCAGGTCCTGAGAGTCCACCGCCGTGGCGCCGCTGCGCGGGACCACGATGGACAAAGACGGCGGGGCAGTGTCGGGTGTCACCGCGACCGTCACCGGCTGCGCCTGCGTCTGATTGCCCGCCGAGTCGCGCGCCACCGCCTCGACGACCAACGAGTGCCCCGCCGAGGACTTGGGAACGTCGTACTGCGCGGCGTAGGGCGGAGTCGACGAGAACCCAACCGGCACGCCGTCGATGAACCATGACACCGGCGTGGGGTCCGTCCCGTCGTCCATCACCGACGCGGTGAGCGCGAGCTTGCTTCCCCCCAGCACCAACGTTCCGGCGGTGGGCGAGAGGATGGCCACCTGCGGCGGCATGTCCTTGCGCACCGTGACGTCCACGCCGGCGCGCTGCTCGTTGCCTGCCGCATCCACCGCCTGCACCTGGAAATGCAGCGTCTGGCTCAGCATCGACAGCGGGGCGACCCAAGCGAACGAGAACGACGCCGTCCCCGCCTCGCCCCCCTGGAGCGCGCTCCCGGTGAGCCGAGTGGTGGCCACCGACGTGCCCTCGACGAGCAGCGCGACGTCGACCCCCAGCGCCAGGGTGTCGTCGCCGACGAGGCCCTGGATCGCCATCGGCACGCCGACCGTCGCGTCGCCCTTCGGCCCCGGGCTCTGGATGACGACCATCGGCGGGCTGTCCCGCGCGATCGGCACGAGCAGCGCGTCGCCGAGCACGGAGGCCCCGTAGCGGTCCACCGCGTTCGCCCGGATCACCGCGGTGGTGCCTCCCGCGCCTCTCGGAGGGATGTAGCTCAGCTCCCAGAGCGGCGTGCCGTTCTCGATGCGAGCGGTCTGGCACTCCCCGATCGGCAGGTCGTCGACCAGGAACCGCACCACCTGGAAGTCGCCCGCACTGCCGGTGTTCGAGGTCACCTTGATGACGTGCGGCAAGCCCTCGACCCAGACCGCCCCGGGCTGCGGCGCGTTGTACACGACGGTCTTGGCGCTCGGCGGCGGCGTGCCGCTCACGTCGACCACGACTTGCGCGGACTGCGTTTGCGACCCATTCGTGTCCACGGCCACCGCCGAAAGCTTCATCGTCCCGCCGGAGAACGGCGGGGCCATCAGCTGCAGCTGGTAGGGGGTCGCGTTGGAGCGCGAGACCCGCACGCCGTCGACCAGGAAGTCGACGTACTGGACCCCCACGTCATCGGTGGCGATGGCCGCGAGCGAAAAACCGGTGCCCGCCACCACCGAGGATGGCGCCACCAGCCGGATTTCCGGGGGCCCGTCCACCGCCTCGACCTGGAGGGATGCGACGTGCCCGGCGTTGTCGGCGGTGACCACGGCGAAGCCCGGCCGTTTCGAGGTGGCCACGCCGTCGGTCGGAGACCGCGACGATCGTCGGGTCGCTCGAGGCGTAGTGCGTGCCAAAGGCCCCGGGCGTGAGGTCGACGCGCCGGCCGTCGCTGAGCGCGCCCTCGAAACGCAGGGCGATCGACTTCCCCACCCGCGGGATGGACGCGCCCGAGGGCAACAGCTCCACGCCCTGGAGCTGCGCCGTGGAGTCGACGATCACGTGCACGGTCTCGGAGTAGCCGGCGTAGCCGACCAGCAGGTCCGTCTCGCCGTTGGCGCGCGCGACCACCTGGCCGTCGCGCGTCACCGCGGCGACCAGCTCGTTCTGGGACTGGTAGGTCACTCCCTGGGCGGACCCGCTGAGGTCGACCGCGCCGGCGATGGCGTACTGCGCCTGAACGTGAAGCGGCTCGACCTGCCCGTAGCCCTGGGAGAGCAAGCAGCGGCGATGGCCCGACGGAAAACCCGAGAACCTGGTCGAAGGTGCTTCCGGTGGTGAACTCGACGTCCGAGGTGTGCAACGTGCGCCCGAACGGGTCGCGCAGGGCCGCGTCCACGATGACGACGCCGTCGACCGGGATCGGCGCGGTCGTCGGCACCGCGAAGGTGATCTTGCCCGGGGTGTCCGGGCGCGCGCGCGCGGACATGCGCTGCGCCTGGGCGAAGGCGGAACCCTGGGCATCGGCAAGGCTGCCGTGGACCTTGCGCAGCGCTTCCGTGGAAATGCCCAAGAGCGTGATGTCGGCGCCGATCGCCGGGCCGCTGAAGCTCACTTCGACCACCACCGCGCTCGTCGCGCCCGGGCTCGCGCGGACAGCGATGGCCTGGGCTCCGAACGAGGGCGTCGGAGCGCCTGCGTCGAAGGTCGCGGCGAAGGCCGCGCCGCGCGCACCGCTCGCATCCACCGGCACGGCGCTGACCTGGAGGATGCCGTCGCTGGGCAACGGCTGGGAGAACCCAAACAGCGCGTGGAACGGCACCGCGCCCGCCTGGTCGCGGCCGATGATGGCGCTCGAAAGATTGCAGAAAGCTCCAGCAGTGGCAGAGCTGCCGGTGACGCTCACGATCACCTGCGAAGCAGAGCCTTCCAGCTCGAAGCCCAGCTCCGCCGAGCCACCGCCGACCTGGAGCGGGGTGACCGGATAGACGGCGGTGACCGAGATCGCCCTGGCCGAAAGCGGCCAGATCGCCATCGCGGCGGCCGCTCCCGCGATAAACGTGGACCACTTCGAACAGGACGTTGAGCCATGGCCCCTCCTCCCGGAACGGCGCTACGGCGGCGCCGACCTCGATGCGGACCTGGGCGCTGGCGCGCAATCTCGCGAGCAGGTCGTCGAACAGCTTGCGTTGGCGAATCGGCGACAGCCTTCCCTCGACCGCGCTTCGAACCTCTTCGAAGGAAGGCGACCTCCGCTCTCTCCTCTCCAAGAGCTGGAGGACCGCGAGCCCCTCGGGGCACTCGAAGACCGGCGAGATGGCCCCAGGCGCGCTCAAGGCGAAGGCAGCCTCCGCCGTGGCGGGGTCCTTCATCTGCAAGCGCGCCAGGAGTCCGAGGTCGCCGCCGCGCGCGCGCTCCGGCCCCTCGCCTTCCGCCGCCAACTTGGCCAAGGGCTCGCCGCGCTTCAGCCGGTCCGCCAAGCTCTGCGCCTTTGCCCGCGCCTTGGCCCGTTGAGCGGCGCTCGGCGGTGCCGCCACGAGGATCCGCCCGACGCGGACGCGCTCCGGCTGGGCGAACTCGTCTTTGTGCGCGTCGAAGTAGGCTCGCAGCTCGGGCTCCGGCGCCGCGCCCGCGGCCCGCTCCTCACTCGAGAGCATCGCCTTGATGACGAGCCGCTCCTCGAGCTCCTCGACCTGCCGCCGGATCTGCGGGTCGTCCGCGATGCCGCGCCTGCCGCGCCTCCTGCGCCAGAAGGCGCTTGTCGATCATCGAGCGCACGAGCTCGCGCTTGCCCACATCGCTCGCGAAGCGCTCCCGCAACTCCGGCGGAAGCCGCTCGGCCTCTCGCGCGAACTGAGACCGGGTGACGGCGCCGCCCGCGAAGCGACCCACGACAGGTTCATCGGGAGCGGCCTCGCGCGAGCGTGCTGGCCGGTCGCAGGCAGCGCGCCGAGCGCCAAGCCGAGCGCAAACACGCGCAGCGAGCTCGCTCGCGTGGTATTGAGATGGAAATGCAAGAGCCCCGGCCCCTCTCAAGGTCACTCGCGCATGCCGCCAAACTTGAAAGCTTCGTAGTTGACAATTCTATGCCAATCCCGCTCTAAATGTCCAGCACAAACGCCGCACTTTCAGCGTCACTCCTCGTAAAACCAGGAGGATATTCAGCAACATGAGACGAAATCACACCATCGCCGCGGCTGCCGCGGCACTCACCGTTTTGTCGGCCTGCCCCAAGCCAGCCGCGCAGTCCCAGGGAAGCGGCCCCGCCGTGGCCACCTTCGCCGGCGGGCAGATCACCGCGGACCAACTCAAGGCGAAACTGGCGGAGCTCCCGCCGCCCGTGCAGGCGCGCTATGCGCCCGTCGAGAGGCGCAAGGAGTTCCTCGAGAACATGCTGCGCACCGAGATCCTGGTCGCCGAGGCCCGCAGCCGCAACCTCGAGAAGGACCCCGAGGTCCGCGCCACGGTGGACCGGGTCCTCGCCCAGAGAGTGCTCAAGCTCGAAATGGAGGAGTTCGAGAAGAAGAATGCGGTCTCCGAAGAGGAGCTCAAGTCTTTTTATGAGGCGCATAAGACTGAATTCCTTCGGCCCGAGCGAATCCGGGTCAGCCACGTCTTCTTCAGCGCCAAGCCCGGGACCGCTCGCGAAAGGCTGAAGGCCGAGGCGGAGAAGACCCTCGCCGAGGTCAAGCTCAAGGAGACGGGCGCCACCAAGACCGCGTTCGCGGCGCTCGCCCGGTCGCGCTCGGACGACGACGCGAGCAAGACGCTCGAGGGCGACCTCGGCTTCCATACCAAAGACGAGCTCGCGGGCCTCTGGGGCCAGCCGCTGGCCGACGCCGCGTTCTCGCTCAAGTCCGTCAACGAAGTCAGCGGCGTCATCCCCACCGACAAGGGATTTCACCTGGTAAAGCTCACGGGGCGCCAGCCCGGGTTCGACCAACCGTTCGAAACGGCCAAGAGCCGAATTCAGGGCAGGCTGCTCGTCGACAAGAGGCGGGAATTCACGGACAAGCTGCTGGCCGACCTGAAGCTGAAGCACAATGTCGTCGTCCACGACGACGTGCTGAAGTCCATCGAGCTGCCCGCCGGCTCCTCGGCTCCGTCTGCCGCGCCGTCGATGGGCCCCGCCGGGCTGCCGCCTTCGGCGCCGCCGGCGCCGGCGCTGCCGCCCGGTCATCCATAAGGAGCCGGCGCTCTGCTCGCGCTCAGCGGGCGCCGCGCTATTGCGGCGCCCGCGCCGTTTTCAGGCGCCGGCATTCGCCCACGGAGCGCGCGACCTTTGCGGCGAGCCGCAACGGAAAGCCCGCCGCAGGGCCTTTCCTAACCCGGCCGAGCCGGAGCCAACGAGGGTCGCCTTAGGCTCCAGACTCCAGACACCAGGCTCCGGGTACTGCAGTTCCTGGGGCCTGGAGCCTGGAGCCTTTGCCAGACCGCACAAGATTTCGCGCCGAAGGGACTATTCCTTGCCCAGCTTCTTCGCCACGGCGTGCGCGATGAAATTCGCCACATCCGACGGATGGGTCCCCGCGCCAAACCCCGCGTCGAACCCGAGCTCGCGCGCCAGGCCGTGATCGACCCTGGGTCCGCCGAGCAGCAGGATGGCCTTGCCGAAGAGGCCCGCGTCCTTCGCCCGGAGGATGAAGTCCCGGGCGTTCTCGCGGTGAATCTCGCGCTGGGTCACCACCTGCGACACCAGGACGGCGTCCGCGTTCCCCGCCTTGGCCTGCGCGACGAGCTCCTCGTTGGGCACCTGGGCCCCGAGGTTGTGGGCCTCGTACCAGGTGTAGCGCTCCAGCCCGTAGTCGCCGGCGAAGCCCTTCATGTTCATGATGGCGTCAATGCCGACCGTGTGGCTGTCGGTCCCGGTGCAGGCGCCGAAGACCACCACCTTGCGCCCCAGGGTCTTCTCCATCCACGCGTTCAGGTCGGCGAAGCCCAGCTTCCGGACCACCACCTCCGGCACGTCGACCGAGCTGTAATCGAGCGCGAGGCTCGTGCGGCCGTAGGCGATGAAGAAGGAATACTTCTCGCCCGCGGGCTCCATGGTGGAGACCTTCACGTCCGAGAGGCCCATCTGGCGCAGGAACATCCGCGCCGCCTCGCGGGCCTTCTCGGAAGGCGCCACCGGGAGGACGAAGGCCACCTGCATCACGCCGTCGTCCATCCGGTCGCCGTACGGGCGGATCAGGTGCTGCGGCTTCTCTTCTTTCTTGGCGTCCATGAGGGCCTATCGGCGCGCTCGCGTCTTCAATGCCGTCCGCGACCCGCCGCCTCTCAACCGAGCTCTCCCTCGAGCACCTCGAGGAACGGATTGAAGTAGTGGGCGCCTTTGGGGACCACGCCCGAGAGCCCCTTGCCGCCGGTCTCGCTTCGTTTCCGGTCGGCGAAGCGCCCCTGCCCTATCGCCGCCATCAGGCCTTGCGCCTCCACCTCCTCGAGCAGGCGCAGACGCCTTCTCGAAGACCTCGCGCGCCCGGCGCGTGATGAGGCCGTCCGGGTTGAGCGTGAACTCGCCCTCGATGCCGTCGAAGGCCCGGTACAGGTAGTCGGCGCTCTTGAGCGCGACGTAGCGGTCCATCATCAGCGGCGTGTGCATCGCCTCGGTCATGATGCCCAGGAGTTGGATGCCCTGGCCGGTCCACTTGGCGACGATGTCGGCCATGAGGTCGTAGGCGTGGCTGAAGAAGATGTCGCCCTGCTTGTGCTTGGTCGGCGGCATGTACTTGAGCGGCGCGTCGGGGAAGCAGCGGCGAACCAGCATGGCCATCGCCAGCTCGAGCAGGAAGGTCTGCGGCCGCTCGGGGCCGATTTCATAGGAGTGGCCCAGCCCGAGCTGTTCGTCCTTCACGCCCGCGCGCCGCGCGAACGACTCGTTGATGAACTGGCTTCCGAGCACCGTGTGCGCCGCCTCGTAGGCGTCGGCGGTGGTGATGTAGTTGTCCTCGCCGGTGTTGATGGTGATGCCCGCGTAGGCGCAGATTCGCCGGCTGAAATACTGGTCGATGAACGTCCGGCGCATGTTGATGTCGCGAAACAAGATGCCGTACATCGCGTCGTTGAGCAGCATGTCCAGCCGCTCGTACGCCGCGCAGAAGGCGATCTCGCTCATGCACAGGCCGGACGAGTAGTTGGTCAGCTGCAGGTAGCGCTTCTGGCGGCGCGACTCCTCGTCGAGCGCCTCGCGCATGATGCGGAAGTTCTCCTGGGTGGCGTAGGTGCCGCCGTAGCCCTCGGTGGTCGCGCCGTGCGGCACGTAGTCGAGCAGCGACTGCGCGGTGGACCGAATGACCGCGATGACGTCCGCGCCCGCCTGGGCCGCCGCCTTGGCCTGCTCGACGTCGTCGTAGATGTTGCCGGTGGCCACGATGACGTATTTGTGCGGCCGTCGGGCGGTCCCGAGCTCCGCCCGGAGCGCGTCGCGGCGCGCGACCTGGCGCTTCAGCTCCTCGCAGGCGGCCAGCGTTTCGCGCCGCATCAGCGCGCGGATCTCGCGGTCCTCCTCCTCGGTCGCATCGGCGAGCTTCGCCAGCGGCGAGGTCGCGAGCCACTGCACCGCGTCGGCCGGCGAGCGCGCGCCCGACAAGAGCGCGCGGCCGAGCCACCAGGCGGCGCCGCGGTCGAGGACCTTCTGCTCGTGGAGCCTGTCCACCGCCGTGTTGACGAGGGGAACGCCCCCCGGCCCCGCGCCGGCAATGCCCATCAGGCGCAGCACCGCGCGCTCGATGGAGACGGTGGTGTGCTGGGCGATGAAGGCCAGGACCGGGTCGGTGATGCGCGAGGCCAGCTCCCGGGCCCGCGCGACCTGTGCGTCGTCGACGAAGAGGTTTGCCATGGTGTGCGACGCTCGAGCGATTCGCGCGCGCCTCCTTCAGGCGCTCCTACAGCTTCTATGGCGGGAGCGGTGCGGGGGTCAAGCTGCGCTCCAGGCAGGCCCCTCGCCGGGCGCGGGGCCTCCTCCCGACGGGCTCGCATCTTGGAGGCGGTCTCGAGGCCTCGCCGATTCGCTCGAGGCGGCGCGATCGGCCTTCGCTCGGCTTGCCTCCGTGCTTGGTCCCTTCGGCGCGAACTCTCGTGCAGGCTGGCAAAGACTCCAGGCTCCAGACCCCAGGGAATGCAGTTCCTGAAGCCTGGGGTCTGGAGCCCTGGCAACCCTCTTTGGTTCCGGCTCGGCCGGGTTAGGGTGAGTCTTCCTGGCCAGCGGCTGGGGGCTCCCGCCCCGAACCGCGGCGCCGCGCGGGCGCTATGCGCGAAGTCGTTTCCCCCCGTGCCGGGGGACGCTAGAGTGCGGCCTATGAGAAATACTCATCGCATCGCTCAGAAAGTCCAGGCGGTCCCGCCGTCGGGCATCCGGCGATTCTTCGACATCGCCGCGACCATGAAGGAGGTCCTCTCGCTGGGCATCGGCGAGCCGGACTTCACGACGCCCGGCCACATCCTGGAGGCCGGCGTGGCCTCGCTCCGGCGCGGCGAGACCCACTACACCTCCAACTCCGGGCTCATCGAGCTGCGCGAGGCGGTGAACCGCCGGTACCAGAAGCTCTACGGCATCTCCTTCGACCCCGAGAACGAGCTCCTCATCACGGTGGGCGGCAGCGAGGCCATCCAGGTGGCCATGCTCGCGGTCATCGACCCCGGCGACGAGGTGCTGGTCGTCGAGCCGTCGTTCGTGGCCTACCAGCCCTCGGTGATCTTCGCGGGCGGCACGCCCATCCCGGTCGAGACCCGCGTCGAGAACGCGTTCCAGGTCACCGGCGAGGACCTCGAGAAGAAGGTCACGCCGAAGACCCGGATGATCTTCATCGGCTACCCCAACAACCCGACCGGCGCGGTGATGAGCCGCGAGCGGATGCTGGAGATCGCCCGGGTGGCCGAGAAGTACGACCTGCTGGTGCTCTCCGACGAGCTTTACGACCGGCTGGTCTACGGCACCGAGCACGTCTGCTTCGCGGCGCTGCCGGGGATGAAAGAGCGCACCATCCTCATCGGCGGCTTCTCGAAGAACTACGCCATGACCGGCTGGCGGGTGGGCTACGTGGCGGCGAACCCGGAGCTCTTGGGCGCCATCCGCAAGGTGCACCAGTACGTCATCATGAGCGCGCCCACGACCGGCCAGGTCGCGGCGCTGGAGGCCTTGGAGCACGGCGAGGCGGCCGTCCAGGAGATGCGCGAGGAGTACGACCGCCGGCGCCAACGCATCGTCTCGGGGCTCAACCGCGTGGGCCTGCCGACCTTCGAGCCCAAGGGCGCCTTCTACTGCTTCCCCGACATCCGCCCCACCGGGCTCACCAGCGAGCAGTTCAGCGAGAAGCTGCTCGAGGAGGAGCACGTCGCCGCGGTGCCCGGCAACGCCTTCGGCGCCTGCGGAGAGGGCTTCGTGCGCATGGCGTACCCGTGCTCCCTCGAGAAGATCGACGAGGCCTTGAATCGCATCGAGCGGTTCGTGCAGAGGCGAAAGCGGCGGTAGGGCCACCGCTGTGGGCGACCGCGCCGCTACATCCAAGCGCCCCAACCGAAGAGCCCAATCCCGATCGCTCCCAGAACCAG
The DNA here is from genome assembly GCA_963772225.1 of uncultured delta proteobacterium. GTDB lineage: Bacteria > Myxococcota > Myxococcia > Myxococcales > UBA5297 > CAVYWD01. The sequence continues at coordinate 58,473 of CAVYWD010000009.1, forward strand.
GCCGCAGACGTAGAGCCACTTCTTCTTCGTCAACCCGGACACCGACGACAAGACGATGGCGATCTGCAGAGCGATCAGCGCCTTCGTGAGGCGCCCGGCGTGCTCGGTGGCCCCTTGCCGCTCCGCGGCGAGCGCGTGCGCCTTGGCCTCGATCTCCTTCTTCTCGCCCCCATAGCGCTCGGTTTCGACCAGGTACCGCTGGCGGGTCTTCTCGCGCGCCTCGTCGAGCGACGCCTCGCGCGGGAGCAGCGCGAGCATCTCCGATTGCAGCTTGTAGGTGTGCTCCTTGATGCTTTTCGACTGGTAGAAGTTCCACTGATCCGTCTCTTGGTTCGTCAGCCGCAGCGTGGCGCCGGAGTTCTTCGCGAGCTCGGCGCTGGCGAAGGCGGTGATCACCGCGAGCGCCGCAGTGGTGACGGCGATCCAATCGGACCAGCCCTTCTCCTTGGGCTTTTCCTTCGCCCTTTCGGGCAAGACCGCGGCGGGCTTGCTTTCGGGTTCTTCCTGCTTCCGGGCCGCAGAATCGGTCATGGCTCCACTCCTGTGTCGATGATTTGTTTCTTCATTCTGTGAATGGAATTCTCGGGCGGCGCTCAGGCGCCTCCGGGCGCGCCAGCCCTTTGTCCGTACCGCTCTTCGAAGAGCGCTCGCAGCTCGGGCTCGGCGCGAATCAGGTCGAGCGTGAGCTGCGCGTGCCCCTCGGCGTACCCGTTCCCAATGTAGAGCGCCACGTCCTTCCCCACGCCCTCGGCGCAGAGCGCCACCGCGGGGAAGCTCGTCGCCATGCTGAAGAAGAGCACCGCGCCGCGCGGCCGGCACGCGAGGATGCTCGCCACCTCGGTCTCGGGCACGCTCGCGCAATTGATGACCAGGTCGCACAGCGCGCCGCCGGTCAGCTCCTCCACCCGGCGCAGCACCTCCAAAGGCCGCGTGGCATCGGCGGCGAGGGCGTCGGTGGCCAGGTGCGCCGCCCTGAAGCGCTCGAGCGACGCCTGCGAGACGTCCAGCGCGATGACCTGCCGCGCCCCGCTCCGGCGCGCCTGGGCACAGCAGAGCGCCCCGCTCTTCCCCGCGCCGATCACCAGCACCCTCATCCCCGGCTCAACGAGCCGACCGGTGAGCGCCGGCGCGCCGCAGACGTCGAGCGCAGCCAGCGCGAGTGTGTCGGGCATGTCGTCCGGGAGCTTCGCGAAGAGCCCCGTCGCGAAGACGATGGCGTGCGCGGTCACGTCCAAGCGCTCGACCTCCGGGTGCACCGCCCGGATCTCCGTGATGGCGAGCGGCGTCAGGCTCAGCGACACGAGCGTCGCGACGCGGTCGCCCGGCTTCAAGCTCGCCCGGCCCGGGTGATTCGGGCCCACTTCGCGCACCCGCCCCACCAGCATGCCGCCCGAGCCGGTGACCGGGTTATGGAGCTTGCCGCGCCGGCGCACCAGCGCGAGCACGTGCGCCTTGATCCGCTCCGGGTCGCCCTGCTCGGCCGAGGCAATCTGCCGGAAGGAGGCAGAGTCGACGTTCAGGTGCTCGGCGTCGATGAGCAGCTCGTCGTCGCGGATGGGCAACGAGGGGTCCAGCACCTCGGCCCGCTGCGGGAGCGTCCCCTGCGGCTTCACCACTCGCAAGAGACCGTAGGGGTCGTTGGCCATGGCGCGCTACTTCTTCGCTTCCAGGTTCTTCATCCAGGTGGCGATGAGGTCGATGGGCACCGGAAAGATGGTGGTCGAGTTCTTCTCCGCGGCGATCTCCACCAGCGTCTGTAGATATCGCAGCTGGAGCGACGCAGGGCTGCGTCCGAGAATCTCTGAGGCCTGGGCCAGCTTCTCGCTCGCCTGGAACTCGCCCTCGGCGGCGATGACCTTGGCGCGGCGCTCGCGCTCGGCCTCCGCCTGCTTGGCCATGGCCCGGCGCATCTCCTGCGGCAGGTCGACGTCCTTGATCTCCACGTTGGAAACCTTGATGCCCCAGGGCTCGGTGTGCATGTCGATCACCTCTTGGAGGTGCCGGTTGATCTTCTCGCGCGCCGAGAGCAGGTCGTCGAGGTCCTGCTGGCCCAGGATCGAGCGCAGCGTGGTCTGTGCGAGCTGGCTCGTGGCGTAGAGGAAGTCCTCGACCTGGATGATGGCCCGCTCCGCCTGGACGACCCTGAAGTAGAGGACGGCGTTCACCTTCACCGAGACGTTGTCCCGGGTGATCACGTCCTGCGGCGGCACGTCGCGCGCCACGGTTCGCAGGTCGACGATGACCATCCGGTCGACGATGGGGATGATGATGTTCAGCCCCGGCGTGCGCGTCCCGGCGTACCGCCCGAGCCGGAAGATGATGCCGTTCTCGTACTCGTTGATGACCCGCACGCCGGCCACGATCAGCGCGAGCACCAACACGATGGGGATGAGGATCGGCAACATGGCGTCTCCTTGGGGCGGGTGCGATTCGGTCGCAAAACCCTGGCACCGCCACGGCCGCGGCGCAAGAGCAGCGCGCCCAGAGATCTTCGCCGAGCCGGGAACACCGCAGAGCCATCGAGTATCAACTGTCGACGCGAGGCTGCGCCGCACTCTCCAACATGCCTCGCCGGTCCGAGGCGCGGCCTCGCTCGGCTCAGGGCCGCGCGCCCAGCGGTATCGGGGCCGCCTCCACCACGTGGACCACGAGCCCCTCGACGCGCACGACGCGCACCCGCGCGCCCGCGGAGATGGCAGCGCCCGAGCGGGCTTCCCAGAGCTCTCCGTGGAGAAAGACCTTCCCGGCGGCGGCCGAGACTTCACTCATGGCCTTCCCCTCCTCGCCGACCAGGCCCGCCGCCCCCGTCGTCTGCGGCGCCCTGCGCGCCCGGCCCACCTTCCAGGCGACCACGGCCAAGACCGCGGCGACCGAGAGGACCACGGGGCCGACCATCCACCAATTCACGCCGAAGGTCCGGTCCACCAGGTACCCGGGGTCCGCCGGGTTGATCAGCAGAAACGCGCCGATGGAAAAACAGGCCGTGCCGGCCACCGCGAGCAGGCCCCAGCTCGCCGTGAAGAACTCGGCGGCGATGAGCGCCGCGCCCACCAGCATGAGGACGAGGGCGCCGCCGTTCACCGGAAGCATCCGCGTGGCGACGAGCCCCATCGCCAGGCCGATGGCGCCCAGGACGCCCGGCAGCAGCGTGCCGGGGTGGTAGAGCTCGGCGAGGATGCCCAGCGCGCCCAGCCCGAGGAGCAAGAAGGCGAGGTTCGGGTCGCCGAGCGCGGCGAGCAGGCGCTCGCGCGGAGTCGGGTCCAGCGCCTGCACCGCCGCGCCCGCCACCTCGAGCTTCACGTCGCCCGCCTCGGTCTGGACGACGCGGCCGTCGATGCGCTCCAAGAGCGACTTCACGTCGGGTGCGACAAGGTCCACGACGTGCTTCTGAAGCGCCTCGTCGGCGTAGACCGAGACGCTCTTGCGCACCGCCTCCTCGGCCCATTCTGCGTTGCGTCCGCGCCGCGCGGCGATGCCCCTGGCCCAGGCGACCGTGTCGTTGGTCACCTTCTCGTTCATCGTCTCGTCCGGCTTCTCCTGGCCTCCGGGTCCGGCCGAAACCGGGTGGGCCGCGCCGATGTTCGTCGCCGGTGCCATGGACGCGACGTGCGCCGCCAGGGTGATGAAGACGCCGGCCGAGCCCGCGCGGGAGCCCGAGGGGCCGATCCAGACGACGATGGGAATGGAGGCCGCGAGCTCCGCCTTCACGATTTCCCGAGTGGACTCGAGCATCCCTCCCGGGGTGTCGACGCGGACGACGAGCGCCGAGAAGCCCTTCTGCTCGGCGAGGTGAATGGCCCGGACCAGGTAGTCGGCGCTGCCCGGATTGACCGAGCCGTCGAGATCGGCGAGCGCAACCGCCCTGCCGCCCGCAGGCGACGGGGCGCGCTGAGAGCCGGCCGCGCGGGCGAACCCTGCGGCGAGGACCGCGGCGGCTAAGAGAAGCTTTGCCCGTCGACTCACGAGAGGCCTTTCGGCGGTTTGCCCCCCCAAGCGATTCTAATCGCCCTTCTTGGCGGCCGCCGGGGTCTTCCCGAAGCGCATCATGACCTGCTGCAGGTCGAGCCACGCCTTCTTCTTCTCCTCGGGGCTGCGCAGGAGATAGGCGGGGTGGAACGTGGGCATCAGCGGCACGCCGCAGTACTCACGCCAATTGCCGCGCAGCCGCGAGATGGCGGTCGACTCCCTCAGGAGCGTCTGAGCGGCGAACTTCCCGAGCGCCACGATGACTTTGGGCGATAGGCTCGAAAGCTGCTCCCGCAAGAACGGCTCGCAGGCTTCGATTTCGTCGGGCTCGGGGTTGCGGTTGTTCGGCGGCCGGCACTTGACGACGTTGCAGATATAGACGTCGCTTCGGTCGAAGCCCATGGCCTCGATCATCTTGGTCAGGAGCTGCCCCGCCCGGCCGACGAAGGGGACCCCTTGATTGTCCTCCTCTTCGCCGGGGCCTTCGCCCACGAAGACCAGCTCCGCCTTCGGGTTGCCGACGCCGAAGACGAGCTTCTTGCGGCCCGGTCCGAGCTTGCAGCGGCGGCAGTCGCCGATGTCCGCGCGGATCACATCGAGCGGCCGCGCCTGCCCAAGGGAAGTGGGCGCCGGGGCGAGCGCCGGGGCGGCCGACGCTGAAGCGCCCGGCCGCTTCGCCTCGGCTGCGAGCGAGACGGCGATCGCGTTCTTCGGAAGGAGGTTTCGACTCGTCTCAGGAGCGGGCGGCGGCGCGGAAGCGGCCGGCCGCGAAACCGAGGCGAGGGCTGAGGCCGAACCGGACCCTCTGGCTGCCTCGGCGACCGCCGCCCTCACCACGGCCCGGAGCGAAGCTCCGGGGGCGCTCGGCGCCTGGGGTGCAGCCTTGGTCGCGGGCGCCGCCGGACGCGGAGGAGCCGCGACCTCGCGCACCCCGCTCTCGCGCAGCCACTCCAGGTGGCCGGCCAGGTCCCGGGCGACGGCGACGAGCTCCTCGCGCACAGAAGGCATCGAGTTTCCGAAATGGGACAGCGGGTTCTTTTGTGCCGCGCGGTCCGCTCCGCCTGCCGCAAGGCGATGCCGCCGTCAGAGGCTAGACGGCCTTCGCCTTGACCGCTCCGGCCTGCGGGTGGCTAGGGTGCTTTCCCGAGAGCTCCTCCAGCCAGATGGTCACCGGGCTCGCGATGTAGATGGACGAGTAGGTGCCCGTCACGATGCCCACCAGCATGGCGGCGGCGAAGTCCCAGAATCTGCCCGACGCCGAAAATGAGCAGGCCGATGAGCGAGAGCGCCGTGGCGAACGAGGTGAGGATGGTGCGCGCCAGCGTCTCGTTCAGCGAGAGGTTGATGAGGTGCGGCAGGTTCAGGCCCTTCTTCTTGGCCATGTTCTCGCGGATCCGGTCGTAGATGACGATGGTGTCGTTCACCGAGTAGCCGACGATGGTCAGGAGCACGGCGACCGAGGTCAGGTTGAACTCGCGCCGGCTCACCACGAAATACCCGAGCACCACGATGATGTCGTGGAACATGGCGATGACCGCGCCGGGCGCGAAGCGCGTGTCAAACCGGAAGGCGACGTAGACGAGGATGGCGATGGCCGCGTAGAGGACCGAGAGGATGCCGCGATTGCGCAGCTGCTGGCCGACCTGCGGGCCGACGAACTCGATGCGCCGGATTTCGGACTTGGGGGCCGAGCCCTTGGCCGCGGCATCGATGAGCGCCGCTTTCACGTGGTCCGCGATGCCGCTGGTGATGACGGTGTAGCCGCCCTGCACCGGCCGCACGCCCTCGTCCGGCGAGACCGAGACGCCGGCCGACGAGAGCACCTGCTTGATGTCGCTGGCGGGCGGAGGCGGGGCTTTCCTGAAGCGAACCTCGATCTTGTCGCCGAGGTCGGGGTTGAAGTCGAAGCTGAGGAGGTCTTGCCCGAACTTGGCCTTGAACGCCTGCTCGGCCCTCGCCGCCTCCTCCGGGCCCAGGAGCGCGAAGCGCCGGACGTGGATGAGGAAGCTGTGCTCTTCGGGCGCGCCAACCACCTGGACCGAGGCGTCCTTGAAGCCGGCCGTCTCCATGATCTTGCGGACGGTGTCGGCGTGCGCGCTCTCGTCGAACTTGACCTCGATCTCCGCGCCGCCGGCGAAGTCGACGCCCCAGTTCAGCGACCACACGGCCACCGCGACCAGAATGGCCAGGTTGATGACGATGGAGCCGGCAATAAAGTACTTCTTATAGCCGATGAAGTTGATGTTGAGGTTGTGCGGAATCAGCTCCATAAAGCCTCTCCTTGGGCTGCCGGGCTCTTTCGGGGCGGCGAACGGCTAGACCGAGATCTTGTGCCAGCCGCGGCCGAGCACGAGCCAGTCCATGATGGCCCGGGTCACCACGATGGACGTGTAGAGCGACGCGACGATGCCGATGATCAGCATGACGGCGAACCCGCGCACCGGGCCCGAGCCGTACTGCAAGAGCACGAAGCCGGCGATGAGCGTCGTCACGTGCGAGTCGAAGATGGTCCAGAAGGCCCGGCCGTAGCCGGCCTCCAGCGCCGCCCGCATGGTCTTTCCGTTCCGCAGCTCTTCGCGGATGCGCTCGTTGATGAGCACGTTGGCGTCCACCGCGATGCCGAGCGTCAGCACGAAGCCGGCGATGCCGGGCAAGGTCAACGTGGCATTGAACGCCGACATCGCCGCCAGGTTCAAGATGCCGTTGAGCACCAGCGCCACGTTCGCCACCATGCCGGTGGTGCCGTAGTAGAACGCCATGAAGAGGACGACCAGCGCGAGCCCCAGCATGACCGCGTAGCCGCCCTTGCGGATGAGCTCGGGGCCCAGCGAGGCGCCCACCGTGCGCTCCTCGGCGATGGTCACCGGCGCCGGCAGCGCGCCGGCCTTCAGCACCAGCGCCAGCTCGTTGGCCTCCTGGACCAGCTCCTGGTAGGGCCGCAAGCCGCCCAGCGTGATCTGCGCGTTGCCGCCGGCGATCCGCTGCTGGATGACCGGCGCCGAGTTGACGGTCTTGTCGAGGATGATGGCGAACCGGTGGAGCACGTTGGCGCCGGTCACCTCGGCGAAGAGATTGGCGCCAGTCGGGTCGAAGGACAGCGAGACGTAGGGCTTGCCGCCGGCGCCCTGGCTCTGGTCCTGGAGCGCGCGGGCGTCGACGATGGTGTCGCCGGTAATCGCCGGCATGCACTCGCTGGGCGCGGGCGCCGCGGGGTCGACGTGCGCTGGCTCGTTGGCGCACTTGAGCAGGTAGGTGCGGAAGGCCTCGCAGGTGTTCGCCTTGGCCTTGGAGGGGATGCACTCGTAGCCGATTTCCCGGTAGGCCGGCGGCTTGTTCTGGGCGAAGAACGCCTCGAGCGTCTTGCGCCCGGTGTCGCCCGTGGCCTTCAGGTATGGCGAGCTGACCACCGCGCCGCCCGGTCCGCCGTAGCGGTCGAACTCGAGGGTCACGCCCTCGGGCAGCTTGTCCTTGAGCCCCGGGAGGTAGCTCAAGTCGTCGTCGTCGACGACCTTGAATTCGAGCTGGGCGGTGGTGCCGATGAGCTTCTTGGCCGCGCCAGGGTCCTTGAAGCCGGGGAGCTGCACTAGGATGGCGTTGTCGCCGCGCTTGGCGATGATGGGCTCGGTGACGCCCCATCGGTTGACGCGGTTGGTGATGACCTTCTTGGCCTGCTCGACCGCGTCCTCCTTGTACTTCTTGAGCGCCTGATCTTGGTAGCCGAGGAAGAAGCTGTTCCCCTGCTCGCCCGCCGAGATCATGTCCTGGAAGTAGTCGACGGCTTGGGGCCTGAAGCGGTCGAGCTCGGCCTTGTCCTCGTCAGAGACGCGAACCTTGAGGCCCTCGCCCACCGCCGTGACCCCGTTCAGGCCCTTCTCCTTGGCCCAAGCGGCAATCTGGTCGGCGCGGCGTGCGACCTTGCCTTTGAGCGCGGTGTCGGTGTCCACGCCGAGCACGAGGTGGATGCCGCCCTGGAGATCGAGGCCGAGATTGAGCTTCGTCTTCTGGCCAGGCGCCCACTTCGGCAGGACCGACTCGAGCTTCTCGGGCTGGTTTCTTTCGTCGGGCGGAAGGCGGAAATAGAAAATGCTGGGCACGAGCAACCACGCGGCAAACAGCGCCACCGAGGCGATAAGGCCCACCTTCCAATAGAAAACGCGATCCATCGAACTCCCCTTAGGACTCGAAGGGACGCCTCGCCCGTATCTGGAACGAGCGCGAGCGAGGTCACTCCAAGGGCGCTTGGAGCCTCAAGAACGCCCGAAGGCGGACTTCTACTTCTCTTTTTCCTTTTCGCCCTTACCTTCCGGGCGGGCCTCCGCCGGCTTCGGCTCCTCGTCCATCAGGCCCTCGGGCGCCTTGCTGGCCACTGCGCTGGGCAGGATTCGCAGCTTCACGTCGCGGCCGGCCTCGACCACCAGGAACTTGTCGGCGACCGTGTGGATGCGGGCCACCATGCCCCCGGTCGTGACGATGACCTCGCCCTTCTTCAGAGACGAGAGCATCGTCCGGTGCTCCTTGGCCTGCTTCTGCTGCGGCCGCCAGAGCATCAGGTAGAAGATAACGCCCATGACGACCAGGAAGCCCAGCGTGCTGACCATGCTCTGCCCCCCGCCGGCCGCCTGAGCGGAAAAGCCTTCGAGGGCATGACGGGCGAGCTCGCGAGCATCGGCTGCGGCTAGGACTGCGAAGGGGAACACGGGCATTGCCTCCTTCTACGAAGGGCGCCCTTCTAGCAGATGCGCACGCTCGTCCGCAACGAAAATACCGAGAGCCTTTTCGCGAGGTTGTGACGTCGCGGCGACGGCTCGGAGGCTCGCGGCAGACCGGGCGCTCGGGCGAGCGGCAAATCGATGCCCCGCTCTGGGGCTTCGAATGGCACAATCTCGACCTCTGGTGCCGGCGCGCGCCGTCCCTCTTTAGTCCCTTCGCGAGGAGCTCTTGCGCAGGACGGCATGGACTTCATGCTCCAGACCCAGGCCCCAGGAGCTGCAGTACCCGGAGCCTGGGGTCTGGAGCCTCGTTGGTTCCGGCTCGGCCGGATTTAGGAGTAGCTCGCATGAGAGCCGTCGTCATTCGGGGCCACGGAGGCCCCGACAAGCTCGAGCTGGCGGACCTGCCGGACCCGACCCCCAAGGCCAACGAAGTGCGCCTGCGCGTCAAGGCCTGCGCTCTCAACCACCTGGACATCTGGGTTCGCGAAGGCTGGCCGGGGCTCAAGCTCGCCTTCCCCCACATCCCCGGCAGCGACGTCGCGGGCGTGGTGGATGCGGTCGGCGCGGACGTGAAGGACGTGGAGATAGGCTCGCCGGCGCTCGTCTCGCCGGGCCTCTCGTGCGGCGCCTGCCACGCATGCCTCACCGGGCGCGACAACTACTGCCGCAAGTACAGCATTCTCGGCGAGGACGTCTCGGGCGGCTACGCCGAGCTCCTGTGCGTGCCTCGGCAGAACCTGCTGCCCATGCCGCAGGGCCTCTCCTTCGAGCTCGCCGCGTGCATCCCGCTCGTGTTCGAGACGGCTTGGGAGATGCTCGTTCGCCGCGCCGCACTCTCGGCGTCGGAGACGGTGCTCGTCCATGCGGCCGGCAGCGGCGTGGGCAGCGCCGCGGTGCAGATCGCCAAAGTCCTGGGCGCCCGGGTCATCGCCACCGCCGGCAGCGACGAGAAGCTGGAGCGGGCCCGCGCGCTCGGCGCCGACGAGACCATCAATTACGAGAGGGCCGACTTCCTGGCCGAGGTGAAGCGCCTCACCGGGAAGCGCGGCGTCGACGTGGTGTTCGAGCACACCGGCGCGCGCACCTTCGAGAAGAGCGTCGCCGCGCTCTCCGTCGGGGGCCGCCTCATCACCTGCGGCGCGACCACCGGCTACGAGGCGAAGCTCGACATCCGCACGCTGTTCTGGCGGCGCATCTCGCTCTTGGGCTCCACCATGGGGAGCAAGGGCGACCTCTTCACCATTTTGAGGCTGGTCAACGAAGGCAAGCTCAAGCCCGTGCTCGACCGCGTGATGCCCCTCGACCAAGCGCGCGCCGCCCAGGACCTCCTTCACAACCGGTCCCAGTTCGGGAAGGTGGTGCTCGCGCCTTGAACGCGGCTTGACACCCTTTTCCCAGGGGGGCAGTTTACGAAACGACGGTTGCCTGGTCGCCCTCGCCTTCGGTTTTCCCAAGGCCAGCGCCGGGCGCCATGCCCCCCTCCGGAGAGGTTCACCGCACCATGGCCGATTCGTCGAGCAGCACCAGCGCGCAAGTCGCGAAGACCGAGAAGATCTGGCTGGACGGCACGCTGGTCCCCTGGGACGCGGCGCAGGTCCACGTCATGACGCTGGGGCTCCACTACGGCATCGGGGTCTTCGAGGGCATCCGCGCCTACAAGTGCGCCGACGGGCGCTCCGCCGTCTTCCGGCTCCGCGAGCACGTGCAGCGGCTCCTCCAGTCGGCGCAGATTCTGCTGATGGAAGTGCCCTACTCCGAGGCGCAGCTGTCGGAGGCCATCAAGGAGCTGATGCGCGCGAACAAGCTCGGCCAAGGCTACATCCGGCCCATCCTCTTCATGGGCGAGGGGGCCATGGGCCTGGGAGCGATCAACCCCATTCGCACGGCGATCATGGCGTGGGACTGGGGCAGCTACCTCGGCGAGGAGGGCATGAAGCACGGCATCCGCGCCAAGGTCAGCAGCTTCACGCGCCTGCACCCCAACGTCAGCATGGTGCGCGGCAAGATCACCGGCCAGTACGTGAATTCGGTTTTGGCCAAGCGCGAGGCCAAGCTCGCGGGCTACGACGAGGCCATCCTGCTCGACTCCAACGGGCTCGTGGCCGAGGCCACGGGTGAGAACATCTTCCTGGCCCGAGGCGGCGTCGTCTACACGCCCCCGCTCTCGTCGCCCATCCTCGAGGGCATCACCCGCTCGAGCCTCCTCCAGCTCCTCCGCGACCTGAAGGTCGAGGTTCGCGAGATGACCTTCACGCGCGACATGCTCTACACCGCCGACGAGGTCTTCCTCTGCGGCACCGCGGCCGAGGTGACTCCGGTGCGAGAGGTGGACAATCGCAAGGTGGGCGCGGGGACCGCCGGGCCCATCGCCCGGGAAGTGCAGGAGACGTTCCTGAAAGCGGTTCGCGGCGAGGACTCGCGCTACAGCGAGTGGCTCGCACACTACTAGCCCGAGCCCAGAAAGAACCTCTCGCTCCGGGCGAGTTGGGTTCCCGCGACGGGCTCGCCGGCGCCGGCGGGAACCGTGACGAATGTGCCCTTCCCCATTCAATCCCTCCCCGCGAGCGCCGCGAACGGGAAGGGGTTGGGGGGTGAGGCAAAAGCGTGACATGGTGTGCGCCTCCTTTAAGGTGCCCCCGTGACCGACAATCTCTTCAACCTCGAAAATCCGCGCATCCTCGATATCGCGCCGCTGGAGCCCAAGTCCCTGGAGGAGTCCGGGCTGTCGCTCCATTTCTTGGCGGAGATCGTCACCAAGTTTCTTTATTACCGCGGCTTGGCCTCGGGCGTGGAGGTCGCCAAGGAGCTCCGCCTACCGTGGAGCGGCGTCATCGAGCGGGTCATCGATTTCGTGGCCGCGGAGAAGCAGGTCGACCTGCGGGGCGGAAAAGGCTTCGCTCGCGCCACCGTCGACTTCGTCCTCACCGAGAAGGGCCGCGAATACGCCCGCGACGCCATCGAGCGCTCCACCTACGTGGGGCCAGCGCCGGTGCCCATCGAGCAGTACAACGCGCTCATCACCCGCCAGACCGCCGAGAACCCCGTCGTCTCGCGGCAAGATCTGGAGATGGCGCTCAGCCACCTGGTCGTCGACCGGTCCATCATGGACCGCCTCGGTCCGGCCGTGAACTCGTCGCGCTCGCTGTTCTTGTACGGCCCGCCAGGCAACGGCAAGACCTCGCTGGCCGAGGCGGTCTCGGCGATGCTCGGCGGCGAAGCCTTCATCCCCCACTGCCTGGAGATCGACGGGCAGGTCATCAAGGTCTTCGACGCGCTCAACCACACGCCGGTCGACCTGGAAATCCCTCCAGGCGCCGACGGCAAGCGGCGCTCCTTCGAGCTCGACCGGCGCTGGCAGCTCTGCCGGCGTCCCGCGGTCATCGTCGGCGGAGAGCTGACGATGGAGACTCTGGACCTGGTGTACTCGGATACGGCCCGGTTCTACGAGGCGCCATTTCAAGTCAAGGCGAATGGCGGCATGCTCCTCATCGACGACTTTGGCCGCCAGAAGGTCCACCCCACCGACCTGCTCAACCGGTGGATCGTCCCGCTCGAGAAGCGGGTCGACTTTCTCACGCTCCACACCGGCAAGAAATTCGAGATCCCGTTCGACCAGCTGATCGTCTTTTCCACCAACCTCGACCCCAAGGAGCTCGTCGACGAGGCCTTTCTCCGGCGAATCAAATACAAGATCGAGGTGGGCAACCCGTCGGAGCCGCAGTTCCGGGAGATCTTCAAGCGGCTCTGCGAAGCGTCGCGAATTCCCTATGTCGACCAGGCGGTCACCTATCTCCTGGAGAAGCATTACAAACCGCGAAGCATGTCCCTGAGGGCGTGCCATCCGCGCGACATCATCGGGCTCATCCAGGATTCCGCCCGCTACCGCCAGATGCCACCTGCGCTGTCCAAGGAGCTCCTGGACCAGGCCTGCGGGGTCTTCTTCGTCGACCTGTAGCTTTCCGGGCGTGTCCAGCCTGACCCAGTCCCCGAGCCCCAGGCGCCTCCCATCGCCGCTTCGGCGGCGCACCGGGCCGTTCTCGCACAGGAGATTTCCTCAGGTTTTCCCTCTCCTTTCCACACCTTGTCCCCAGCCTCGGCGCTCCGCCCGTCGAGCGAAGCCGCCGTTCGCGGGCGAAGGGCTTGACATCGCCTTTGAAAACGAGTAGTCTTTTCAGGCAATTAGAAGCTCTCGGCCGAACGGCAAGGGGTCGGCCGGCATCGCCGCGGGGCCGGCCGAGCTCTTCGGCATCACACCGGAGCGCCACGGATGAAGACGCGCCTGTTGGATATCGATGACCGGAACGAGGACCTGAAAGAGCTTCTGCGACACGGTAGAGAGCGCGCCGCCGAGTTCCAGACGCGCTTCGATCAGTCGATCATCTACCACGAGAACGCGCTCGAGGGGATCGTCTTCAACAGCAACGAGCTCATCCAGGCGCTCGACCCCAATGCCATCGCAGCGGACGCATCGATGGTGCCGATCTTCCAGGAGATCCGAAACCACCGCGCAGCCCTCGACTTCATCCGCGAAGAGGCGAAGTCGAAGAAGGGCAACCTGACCGTCACGCTGATCAAGAAGCTCTACGAGACCCTCGGCCAGGGCTTCGAGGGGCGCGAGAAGGCGGCCTACCGCAGGGACATGCCGCTGCACCGCACCTATTTCCACGACATCGCCCAGCCGTCCAAGATCCCGGCCCTCCTCGAGAAGCTGGTCGACTCCACGACCACCGCCGAGTTTCGCGAGAACCACGCCATCGGCCAGGCTGCGCAGGCTCAGTGGCAGTTCATGCAGGCCTTTCCGTTCGCGGAGAACAGCGGCAAGGTCGCGCGCCTGGTGTCGCACCTCATCCTGCTGCGCGCGGGCTACTTGCCAGCCGTCATCCACGCCATCGACCGCCAGCGGTACTACGAGAGCTTGCGCATGCCGGTGGCCACGCTTCGCCAGCTGCTGGTCGAGGCCATGGAGAACTCGCTGGACAACGCCTTCAAGTTCTTCAGCCAGCAGGCCGCGGCGACACGCAAGCACCGCGCCTCGGGCGCCTGAGCCGAGCGCGGATGATCCTCGGCGCCCACGAATCCATCGCCGGCGGTCTGTCGCGCGCGTTCGAGCGGGCGGCGGCGGATAAGGCCGAAAGCCTTCAGATCTTCACCAAGAACGCACGAGGCTGGAAGGCCAAGCCCCTGGCCGACGAGGAGACGGCAGCTTTCCGCGCCGCTGCGAAGGCGACCGGCATTCGGGCCATCGCCCACTGCACCTACCTCGTCAATCTCGCCTCGGACGACCCTGCCATGCGCGAGAAATCGCTCGACGGCTTCACCGACGAGCTATCGCGCTGTGGCGCGCTCGGCATTCCCCATCTCGTCGTCCACCCTGGCTCCCATCCGGACCTCGACCGCGGCATCGAGCTGATCGCTCAGGGGCTGTCCCAGTCTCTCTCCCGGGCCAACGCGAGCGCCGACGTGCTCCTCGAGGTGACGGCCGGCCAGGGGACCAGCATCGGGCATCGGTTCGAGCACCTGGCTCGCATCCTCGAGCAGGTGAAAGCGCCCGACCGCGTCGGCCTCTGCCTCGACACCTGCCACCTCTACGCCGCGGGCTATGACATCGCCTCCGAGGCCGGCTACCACCGGACCCTGGAGGAGCTCGACCGCGCCGTCGGGCTCCAGAAGGTCCAGGCATTTCATCTCAACGACTGCAAGAAACCCCTCGGCTGCCGGGTCGATCGGCATGAGGAGATAGGCCAGGGCACCCTCGGCCTCAAAGCCTTCGCTCCGCTGGTCAACGACCCCCGCTTCAAGGGCGTGGTGGCCGTGGTGGAGACCCCCGAGCCCGAGAACTACGCGAAGAACATCGACGCCCTGAGGCGCCTGCAGACCGCCCACCCCCCGGCGGGTCGGCGAAAGCCCGCGCGACCTTAGCCCAGGCAGGCCTCATTCGCATTCTCGATGCGCATCTTTTAAATAGGCAGAATGACCGAGCGAACGCAGATTCGACGTACCATGCGCTCTTGGCAAGGCGCCGATCACCCTCCGCTGGCTCAGGTTGCTCTAGAGCCATTCCGAGCGGCGGATCGCGCCCCTGCCGTGAAGCTGGGCGGGGTCCCCCACCGGCTGAGCACTGCTGAGAAGCTCGCCCGCTTGGCTCAAATCGCCCAGGGCCGCCGGAGCGGCCTCATCCTGACGCACGACAACCCGGACCCGGACTCGCTGGCGTCCGCTTTGGCCCTCGCCTGGCTCCTCCAAGAGAAGGCGGGGGTCCCCTCGAAGATCGCCTACGGAGGGATCGTCGGCCGCGCAGAGAACACCGCGATGATCCGCGTCCTCCGCCTGCCGGCCACCCCCATCTCGCGCATCGACTTCGACGAGTACGATCTTTTCGCCTTGGTCGATACCCAGCCCACCGTGGGGAACCACAGCCTGCCCCCGCGATTCTGGCCCGACATCGTCATCGACCACCACCCGCCGCGCCCCGAGGGCCCTCCGGTGCCCTTCGCCGACCTCGGCCGCGACACGGGCGCCACCTGCTCCATCCTCGTCGAGTACCTGCGCGCTGCGCGGGCGCCGCTGACGACGCAGGTCGCCACCGCGCTCTTCTACGGAATCAAAGCCGATACGCGGGACCTCGGGCGCCAGACCTTCCAGGTCGACATCGACAGCTACCTCTGGCTCTTCCCGCAGATCGACAAGGTCGCGCTCTCGGAGATCGAGCACCCTGTCCTGCCCCCGGAGTACTTCAAGCTCTACCACCAGGCCATCCGCCGGGCGCGGGTGCACCAGCACGCGGTCGAGGTGCGCCTGGGCGAGGTCTACTCGCCGGACATGGTGGCCGAGGTCGCCGAGCGGATGCTCTCGCTGGAAGGGATGAAGTGGTCCCTCGCCTACGGACGGTTCATGGGCCAGCTCTTCCTGTCCATTCGCACGAACGATCGGCGAATGAACGCCGGCCGGCTGATCCGGCAGATTTGCGAAGACTTGGGCGGCTCCTCCGGAGGCCACGGCTCCATGGCCGGCGCGCGCATTCCCCTGCCCTCCGCACCCGCGCAGCGCTCCGGGCTCGAGCGCGGGCTCGTGCGGCGCTTCCTCACCGAGTTTGGCGTCGCCGACAAAAAGGGCAAGCCGCTGCTGGCGCTGGCGCCGGGATAGTCCCTTCGGCGCGAACTCTTGTGCAGGTTGGCAAAGACTTCCAGGCTCCAGGGGATGAAGCTCCGAAGCCTGGGGTCTGGAGCCAAAGGCAATTTTTGGCTCCGGCTCCGCCGGGAAAGTCGGGAAAGCCCTCGTGGGAGGCGACATGCGCTCGACGGCCCTTCTGTTCTTCGCCGCCCTCTGGGTCGCTTGTTCGAGTCCGCCCCCCGCGGTCGAGGCGCCGCCCGCGGCGCCCGCGCCCCGCGAGGTCCGAGAGGAAAACTGCCTGAACGCCTGGCTCCGCCAGCGGGGCCTGAACGCCTTCGGAGATCCACAGGGGCAGGCTTACACCGGCGGTACGCCTCTCTTCGACGAGAGGACCGGCGCCCGCCTGGATCGGCGCGAGTACGTCTACCGCAGGCATCCCGACGCAAAGCAGGCCTGCGCCGAGAGCGACCCGCACCCCTGATCGATTCGTGTCCCGCAGCCACCAGGTGCCGACTTCGGCCCTGCCTCGATGGTAGTATTCCCGGCGTGCCTCCCGCCTTCGCCCCTGCTGCCCCCTTCAGCGGCGACCCCGCGGCCAGCATCACCGCCGCCAACCCCGTGGGCCCCGACCGCTCCTGGGAGATGGAGAAGTTCGTCACCCGCGCGCGGGCGCTGTTCTATTCGCGCCTCGCCTTCCTGACCATCGGCTTGGGCCTGCTGGCGCTGCCGGTCTGGAGCGAGGCCTTCGGCATCCAGAGCCCACTCGGCTTCGTCGTGTATTTCGGGATGCTGGGCTACAGCGTTGCCAACTTCCTGGTCCTGGAGCACGCGCTGGTCGGCCGCGTCGCCACCTTCGTCACCCTCTGCCTGGACCTGGCGGTCATGGTCTACCTGGTCGAGGTCTCCGGAGGGCTGCACAGCCCGCTGTTCGCCACGCAGCTGATGTTCACGACCATCTTCGTCATCCTCTTTCCCAAGCCGCTGGCCATCCTCCCGCCGCTGCTCACCCTGCCCGTCGTCGCCAAGATCGACCAGGTCGTCGGCACCGTACCGCTGGGGACGAACGAGCTGTTGATCCTCATTTGGTATTCGGCGCTGAACTTCATCGTCGTCTACGTGATCGTCTACCTGAACGAGCGCGAGGACGCCGCGCACCGCGACGTGGTCTCGCTCGAGCGCGACCTGCAGGGGCTGGCGGTGGTCGAAGAGCGCAGCCGACTCTCCCGGGAAATCCACGACGGCCTGGGCGCATCGCTCTCCTCGCTCATCATCCAGGCCGAATACCTGCAGAGCCTGGCCCAGGACCCAGACGCTCAAGAGCGAGATCGGCGAGCTCAAGACCTGCGCCGAGGAGTCCATCGACGAGCTCCGGCGTTCGCTGCGGATGATGCGCGCCGACTTCGAGCTCGTCCCGACCATCGAGGAGTACTGCCGCACTTTCGGCGAGCGCAGCAAGCTGAAGGTCGCCTTCGACAAGGAGGGTGCACCCCCGCCGCTCTCCAACGACGCTCAGCTCACCATCTTTCGCGTGCTCCAGGAGGCGCTCTCCAACGCGCGAAAGCACGCGAGCCCCAAGGAGCTCGCGGTGCGTTTCACGGCAGAGCCCGGCCTGGTGTCCATCAGCATCTCCGACGACGGCGTCGGCTTCGATGCGCACGCCCCCCGGCGCGGGCACTACGGGCTCTCCACCATGCGCGAGCGCGCCTCGAAAATCGGCGCCGAAGTGGAGATCGCCAGCAGCCCCGGCCAAGGGACCCGCATCGTGTTGCGCATCCCCACCGCGAGCGCCTCTGCGCGCCTCGCGCGTTGAAGGCAACTCAAACTTCCCCTGCGGCACCTTGTGCCGCGAAGGAGCCTCCCATGGACGAGCGAGCCGGCGCCAAGATCCGCGTCCTGGTCGTGGAGGACCAGCCGAAGATCCTCAAGAACCAGCTCAAGCTGCTCGACGCCGCCCCGGAGATCGAGATCGTCGGCACCGCCATGAACGGGGAGACCGCCGTCGACGAGATCCCGCGCTGCAACCCCGACGTGCTGCTCCTCGACCTGGGCCTCCCGCGCATGAGCGGCATCGACGTCACGCGCGAGGTGAAGGCGCGCTGGCCCAAGGTGGAGATCCTCGATCTTCACCATCTTCGACGAGGAGGGGAAGGTCCTCGAGGCCATCAAGGCGGGCGCTTCGGGCTACCTGCTCAAGGGCGCCGCCTCCGACAAGATCATCGAGGCCATCAAGGACGTCTGCGCCGGGGGGACCGTCATCCAGCCGAGCCTGGCGCGCGACCTGCTCAAGCACTTTCGCGCCGGCGCCGAGGTGGCACAGCCGTCGGCCCCCGGCAACGCGGCGGAGGCCGGCCCGGTCATGCGGCCGCTGTCCGACCGCGAGAAGGAGATCCTGCAGCTGATCGCGAAAGGCATCTCCAACAGCGAGGCGGCGCAGGTCCTCAACCTCTCCAAGGCCACCATCCGCACGCACCTCGAGCACATCTATCAGAAGCTCGAGGTCACGAACCGGGTCGAGGCCGTGACCGAGGGAATCCGCAAGGGCCTCATCGACGTCACCTCCTGACGCGTCGCGCGGCCGCCGCGAGGCCCCGCAAGGCCCCGCGGCAGCGCGCTCCCCGGCTCGGCGCTAGAAGGTGCCGCCGAGGTTCAGGTCGGCTCTCCAGATGTCGCCGAACGGCGCGCTGGTGATGCCGAGCTTGCTGCCCGACGTCGGCGCGAAGCTCTGGCCGAAGAGCCAGTCGTAGGTGCCGCGAGCGCCCACCACCAGGTGCCCCGCGTGGAAGTTGACGCCACCGCCGACGGGCACGCTGCCGAAGGTGTCGGGCTGGTAGCCGGAGTCCGGTGTGTTGCTGCGAATCGTGGCCCGGTTCGATCCCGATGCCGCCGAAGAGGTACGGCTCCACCGCGCGCGGCAAGAGCGAGAACTTGAGGTCCGCTTGCCCGCCAGTCCGGATGATGCGCGAGGCTCCGGAGGTGTTCGGGTCCGTGATGCGGTTGTTCGCGCCGCTGTACGCGAGCTCCAGACCGACGATCGGCGTCGGTTGGGCCGTGACCATGAGTCCCCAGCCGCCGCCCGGGTTCAGCCGAGGCGCGAGCGACGAGGTATAGCCCTCGACGCCGCCCAGCAGCGCCACTCCGAGCCCCTCGTTGGGCTTCTTCTCCTTCGGCTGCCCCTGCTCCCCGGTGATCACGGTGACGTTGGTCTCGCTGCTCGGCGCGCCGGTGCCGCCAGTCGAGGGCGGCTGGCACGGGCACGGCGAGCAGTCGAGCTGGCTGCTGCCGCCGGCCGACGACGCTCCCTGCCCGCACTGGCATTGCGAGCAATCGGCCGCTCCGCCGCTCGCGCCCTGGCTCGCGGCGCTGCTCTGATTCTCGTCTTCGTTCGCGACGGCACGTCCGGGAACCATCCCGAGCGCGAGCGCCGCCGCGAGCAGGTACGAAATCCTCATGGCTCGTGGCCTCCCAGGAGACCCTTAGGTCCCCTCCGGGAGCAATCTTCGGGCGCGCCCTTCAGGCTGCAACCAGGCGCGGGCGAGCAGGGCGCACCCTGGGTCGGACCCTGCCGCGCCCGACCGGCGCAGCGCTCGACCCTTTGGCTTCGTCAGAGGCAGACCGAGCTGCCGCTCGCCCCCACCGCCGCGCACGCGGTGTTCGCCGGGCAATCCTCGCCCGCGGTGCAATCGGCCTTGCAGACGCGCGCCTGGCCGAGCGAGACGCAGAGGTCCTCCGGGGCGCAGTAGGCGTCCTGCTCGCCCCCGCAGCTCGGGCAGGCGGCGTCATCGGCCGCGCAGCGGGCGACCGGAGCGACGCAGATAGAGATCCCCGCCGCGGGCGTGAGGCAGCGCTCGCCGTCGGTGCAGTCCGAGTCCTTGGAGCAGCGGGTGTGGCAGTAGCCGTAGGCCTGGGTGGTGGGCCGCACGCAGAGCTGCCCGTTTCCACAGAAGGCGAGCGACGCGTAGTTGCATTGGCGCGGGTAGGTTCCGGCGGGCGCGACGCAGATGCCGAGCGAGGGATCGTCGGGGAAGAGGCCCGCGCAGGATTGACCGGCGGCGCACTCGGGGTTCGGCTCCGCCTTCCTCGGGTCGCAGTACTCGAAGCATTGGCCGGCCGTCTGGTCGGCCGAGGCAGTGACGCAGGTGAGGTTGTCCCCATTGCAGAAGACGAGCGCCGCCGAATCGCAAGCCTGGCCCGCGCTGGCCTGCGAGGCGCAGTAGCCGGGCGCTCCGCTCGAGGCCCCGACCTGGGCAAAGCAGGCCAGTCCCTGGCCGCAGCTGGACTGAGAAGCGCAGCTCTGGGCGCAGCGCTGGACGCCCGAGCCGACGCTCACGCAAGAGAGCCCCGTCGCGCAAAGTCCTTCGGAGGCACCGCCGTCCGGTGGCGCGCCGCACGGGGCAGCCAGAGAAAGAGCGGTGGCGCAGGAACCGGCGTCGAGGCTGCACACCGATCCGTCCGGGCAGGCGAGGCACCCGGCGTCGGCCTCGACTAGGTCTTTCCGAGGCGAGGTGCAGGCGAATGCAGCGGTGAGCACCAGAAGCAGAACCAGGCGGGCCATAGCCCGATCCTAGCCTGATACGCGGCCGGCGCGGGAGTCAGCCTGGACTGGGTGAGATGCACGCGCCCAGCCGCCCGGGCGCCCCCTGGTACGGGCTGGCCGCGCCAGAGACGTCCTGGCAGCGCTCGCCGCTTTCACACGGCGCCCCCGCGTCGGCGGCCGGGTCGCAGGCGGTCCAGCAAGCACCTTGCGCCCCGCCGCCGTCGGCGCCGCTCCCGGGCAGGCAGAGCTCGCCCACCGGGCAGAGCCCCGACGGCTCGGCCCGGTCGGCGCCGAGGTCGCAGGCGCCGTGGCTGGGCGCGCTGCCCCCTTGGAAGCAGAGGCCGACCTCTCCAACAGAGCCCATCACCGGGAGACACGTGCCGTCCGCCGCGCCGGCCGAGGCGCAGGGCTTGAGATACCGCTCGCGCTCCGCAGCGCGCTGGTCGGGGCGAGCGCACTCGTTAATCCAGCAGTGCCCGTCCATGACCTCGCAGTACTCGGTGATGCTCTTGCAATCCCCGCCCCTAGAGCAGGTCTGAAGGCAGAGGCCGCCCGAGGAAGTGGTGACGCACCCGAGGCCGCTGGCGCAGCCCGCCGCCGCGAGGCAGCTCTCGAACTCGAGCGGCTTTCGGCAGGCGGCCGCCGCCTTCGCGCTCGCGTCGTAAGGGCAGACGCCGCCATACGGGGCACAGCTGTCCTGCCGAACCGGGGAGCCGGTCGCGGCGTCGACGAGCTTTGGAAGGCAGGTGCAGGCCGACGACGCGCCGTCGGCCGCCACCAGGGTCGCCGGGTCGAAGCATCCCTGGCCCAGCTGGCAGGTGGCCGAGCCGCATGCGACGGGGCCGCACGTCCCACTCTGGGCGTTGCACGTCTCCCACCCCGGGCGACACCCCGCCGGCGCGTCGCAGAGCTCGACGCAAGCGGGCGGAGTCACCGTCCGGTCGCACTGCTGTGCGGGCCCGCAAACCGCGGACCCGCAGGCGCCACCATCGGCAGCCCCGGCGTCCAGAGACCCCGCATCGGGCTCGTTGATTTCGCGGTGGGCGCAGCCGAGCGCCACGGAGTAGGCGACGGCAAGCGCCAGCGGCAGCGGCAAGGCGCGCATGGCTATAGCGCCCCTTTCAGACCGATCACGGCGCCGGCATACGTCTCCTGCGCGCGCGCGAAGGTGGGGATGGAGCTCGTGCCCGAGCTGTCGGCGTACTGGTCGCTGAAATAGACGAGCTCGAAGAGCGCGTGGACCCTCACGTGCCACTCCGGGTGGCCGAAGTCGCTGCTGAGACCTGCCGCCCCGTTGAAACCGCCGCCCGCGGCGTTGGCGCCGTAGGCGGCACGCTCCTGCGCGCCCGGGCCGGCAGACGGGGCCAGCGCGAAGCGGGCATCGAGCGCCGCGTATCGGTGCAGGGGGAAGAGCGCCGCGAGCTCGCCGTAGAAGCCGCTGCGCCGGCTCTCGAAAACGTTCCTCGAATTCGGGTCCACCTCGAAGAGGTGAAACAGGTACCCCGCGCGAACCTGGATCCATCCCTCGAAGGCGCCCCCGAGGTCGAAGGTGAGGCGGTAGCCGAGCTCGCCAAAGGCGCGGCGCTGATAGGAGCCGAAATGCTGGTCCGCGCCCTGCGAATCCGTGTAGTGGGTCAAGAGGCTCAAGCTCTGCCCGAAACCTCCGCCGAGGCCTATCCCGCGGGCGAAGCCACCGGTGCCGCTGAAGGGGAAGAGGTCGGCTCGCACCAGGATTCCTCCGTAGGGCGTGTCGGTCGAATAGCGGCTCGACGCGCCCGCGCTGAGCGGCGGCGTCTGGTCGCAGCTCCTGACCTCGGGGCAGACGCGATAGGTGCGCCAGGTCGCCGTGTACGAGACGTCGATCGCCGCAAAGGCAGGGCGCGGCGTCGGGCCGGCGCCGTCCGGCTTCACTGGCGCGACACGCCGCGCGACCTCCATCGCCGGAACCGCGAGCTCGCTCGACGCGGCGAGAGGGGGAGCTTCCGGGGCGGGCGCGGCCTCCAACCCAGCTGGCGCGAGCGCGGCCGAGGCCCGGCTCTCTTCCTCGGCCCTGGGTGGCGGCGGAGCGGGTTCCGCTGAGGCATGCACCGCGAGCGCCGCTCCGATGGACGCGGCGAGGCAGCTCGCCAACGCGTCGTTCAGGTCGCCGCGGGGCAGCGCCACTTCCTTGCTCAAGATGTCGCCGCCGCCCCGGTCGAGGATGGCCACGCGCAGGTGAAATTCGCGGCCCACGCGCCTCACGGCCGAGGCCACGGCGGCGTCGGCGCCGGCCTGCGCTCCGAAGCGGAGAAGCGCGCTGCTCTGCCGGAGCTCCACGGCGCTCACGCCGGCCTCCTGGGCCAGCGAAGCCACTCGCGGCAGCGGGACGACGTCGATTTCGTTGGCGCGCAGGAGGGCCCGGATGAGCGCGGCGCGCTGGCGCTGCGCCGCGGCTCGGCCGCGCGCGTCCTCGACCTCGCCGACGACCGCCGAGGGCCTCGCCCAGGCGCTGCTGGATGCCAACGCCGCGAGGAGGGCGCAGAGCGCGCGCAGCAGGTGCGATGGGGCCGGGCGCTTGTCCATGTCGCAGGCGGTCGACGCTAGCGCGAGCGGACGGGCGCCGCCAAGCGTTTCCTCCTGGCGCCCCGGCCGTCCGCTCAAGGCAGAACCTTGGCGCTCACCTTGCCCAGCAGGTCGATGACCGCCAGCTCGGCTGCCGTCGGCGAAGCCGCGAAGCCCAGCGCCGTGCCCAGGCTGGTCACCTTCCCGTCCCGAGTGACCACCCGCAAATCCGGGAGCTGGCCCGTGGGAATGTTCAGCACCGCCAGGCCACTGCCGTCGGACAGCGGCTGGACATCCGCCGCCGCGTCGGCGGCCGCCGTCTTCAGCCCAGTGGCGGGGTCGTAGAGATCCACCGCGACGGGCCCGGTGGCGCCCGCCAGCCCCGGAGCACACGCGACCAGCGCTCCCGCAGGCGCGACGCTGCAGCACGCGTTGCAGGCGAGTGTCCCGAGCTCGCGCTGGACGCCGGTGTCGACCTCGACCGCGACGAGCTTCGCCGAGTCGGAATCGTCGGCCTTGGCGGTGACGATGACGAAGCGGCCATCGCCGGTGAAGGTATGGACGACGTCGAGCGAGCCCATGGCCTGGGTCGCCATGGGGTGGACGGCCGGAGCCTCGAACACGCCGAAGTCCTGATCGGCCCCGCCGTGGCGCGAGGCGCCGACGTACAGCCGCGCGGTGTTCTTCGCCTGGGACTCCACCGCGAGGTACGCCAGGGACTCGCCGTCGCTCGACAGCTCGCCCGAGGCCGCGTTCCAGACCCGCCGGACCACGGCCGCCGTGTCGGCCGAGGTGACGCTCGCGCCGGCGGGCGTCCCCTCCATGCGCAGCAGAAAGGACCCCGACGCGCTGAACGCGAGGCCGTAGCCCGCGCCCAGCGGCAGGTCGACCTGCTTTTGTTCGCGGAAGAGGTGGAAGACCCCGCCATCCTTCTCCTGCCAAAAGAAGCTCGCGCCGTCGGGCGAGCGCGTCACACAGCCGCTGAAGCCGGTGCCGCTGCACCCGAGGGGCAGCGTGCCCAGCGCTTGGGCCTGCCCGCCGTCGAAGGGCTGGTACCAGAGCTCCACCGCGCCCGCGTTCGGCCGTGGGTACGCGACTCCGAAGCTCCCGACGGAGGCGGCGGCCAGCGGCCGCTCGGCCCCCGCCTCCACCTTCACTGCGTGCACCAGCTCCACCGCGGCGCCCAACGGTGCGAGCCGCTTCAGGGAGACGACCCCGTCGGCGTCGCCGGCCTGCGCAAAAACGAGCTCGGCGCCGTCCGGGCTGAAGTCGGCGTCGAGCACGCCGGAGGCGACCCGGCTCAGGCTCACCTCCGAGAGCGCATCGGCCGGGATGCCGCGGCTCCCGTTTCCCTGCACCTCGTCGAGGTCGAAGCCCCCGCTCGCGCCCTTCGCCGCCGTGAGCAGGGCGACGCGGCGCCCGTCGGCGCTCATCCGAGCGCACGAGAGGGCCTGCCCACCCGGGCCCGCGCAGTCGCGATCGGTCGCGCGGATCGGCGAGTCGGATGTCGGGTGGGCGAGGTAGACGCCGTCGTTGGCCGAGAGGACGAGCGTCGCCCCGCCCGGCGCGTAGGTGAGCTGGCGAAAGACTGTGGTGCTCAGGTACTTGCAGGCCGACAGGGCCAGGGCCCAGCCGAGCGCGACCGCCGCGCGGCGCTGTGTGCTCGCGACCATGTCATCGGCCCCAGAGGCGCAGCGGCACCTCGATGTCCGCGTCGGCGGACCCTGGGAACACCCAGAGCCCGAGGCCGCCGCGCAGGCATTCTCCCAGCGCCGGATCGCTCGGCGCCGGCGCCAGCGCCACGGACTCCACCCGGCCCCTCGAGTCCAGCGACAGCCGCGCCGTCAGCTCCACCGGCGCCGCGCGCTCTTGCCCCAGCGCGTGCGCCTCGAAGCAGGGCTCGAGCTCGCGCGAGCGCGCCCGCACGACGGCGGCCGCGTCGCCCGATGCCGCCTCGGGCTCCCTCCCGCCAAGCTCCTCGGGGAGCGCGGCGAGCCGGCGCGCGCAGGCCGCGCCGAGCTCGGAGCCCACGCCCGTCGCCCGGGCCAGGTCGCGGCAGGAGCGCCAGTGGGCCCCCGCCGCGGTGAGCGCGCGCCGGACCGCCGCCTCGACTTGGGCGTGCCAGGCCTCGCGGGCCGCGCCGCGCGCCTCGCGGGGCGTCGCGGCCTTGCCCAGCGCCGTGGCGAACGACTCCTGTGAGCCGGCGATGAGCGCGTGGGCGAAGAGGCGCGCGCGAGGGTCGCCGCCGCGCAAGAGGCCCGAGGCCGACTGCGCCAGAGCGTCCAGGGCGGCCAGGCGCTGGCGCACCTTCTCGATGCGCAGAGCCCCGCCCTCCTCGAGCGCGACGCCGTCGGCGTCTCGGGCGCGCTCGGCGAGCGGGCGCGCCGCGGCCGGGAGATTCGAGTCGGGAAGAGACTCGGCCGGGTCGAGGGCCGCGAGGCAGGAGGCGGCCGCCAGCGCCCATGCGGCGAGCACGGCCCTTACTCCTCTTCCATGAAGGGCTGCACGGCCTGGGCGATGGCGAGCTCCTGCCGGGCCTCGGAGAGCTCTGCGTTGGTCGCGCGCAGCCGGTCCGAGAGGACCTGCACGAAGCTCCACAGCAGCTTGACGGCCAGCACGGGCTCGCGGCGCATGAGGTTCATCAGGTCGGACCGGCCGACGACCATGACGCGGGTGGGCTCGGTGGCGCGCACGGTGGCCGAGCGCGGGGCGTTGTCGATGAGCCCCATCTCCCCGAAGTGGCCGCCGCTCTTGAGCTCGGCGATCTCCACGCCGCCCTTCTCCACTGCGACCCGGCCGCGCACGACGATGAAGAGCTCATCGCCGGGCTGGCCCTCGACGACGATCTCCCGGGCGCCGGGGTAGGTGCGGGTGGAGGCGACCGCCAGGACGGCCGTCTGCTCCTTGTAGGTCAGGTGGCGGAAGAGCGGGATCTTCTTCAGCGCCTCCATCTTGGCGGCGGCCTCGGTGCTCACCTCCGCCGAGGGCTCGCCGCCCATGCCGACCGCGACCGCGGTGATGTTGTCCTTGCCGCCGCGCGAGTTGGCCAGGTCGATGAGCTTCTTGGGGAGCAAGTCCCAGGGCGCGCTGGCGAAGAGCCCGACCGCCTCCTCGTCAGCCAGATAGCCGTGCAGGCCGTCCGAGCAGAGGAGGAACAGGTCGCCGGGCAGGAGGTCCACGAGCAGCGTGTCGACCTGCACCGATTCCTGGATGCCCACCGCGCGGGTGATGACGTTCCGGTACGGGCTCTTGGCGGCCTCGGATTTGGTGATGGTGCCGGCCTTGAGCTGGGCGGCGACCAGGGTGTGGTCCTCGGTGAGCCGGTGGCACTGGCCCTGGCGGAGCAGATAGATGCGGCTATCGCCCACGTGCCCGATGACGGCCTTTTCACCCGCAGTGAACAGGCCGACGAAGGTCGTGCCCATGCCGCGCTTGTTGGGGTCGGCCTGGGCGGTCCGGTAGATCTCCGCGCACGCCGCCTGGACGGCCTGCTCGACGAGGACCTGCGCGGCCTGGCCATTCTGCGGGGTGGGCGTCTCGGCGAGCTGGCGCAGCACCTGGATGCGCTCGCGGACGAACGCCGCGACGACCTCGATGGCTTTGGCCGCGGCCACCTCGCCTGCGTTGTGCCCACCCATGCCGTCGCAGACGATGAAGAGCCCGCGCTGCTCGTCGACGACGAAGGCGTCCTCGTTCCCCTGCCGCTTGCGCCCCAGGTCGGTCGAGCCGTATGCGCGCAGTTGCATGGGCATGCTGGAGGCGTCCTCTGCGAGGGGTGCCCAAGGATGCTAGACGGGCGCCCGGACCGAGGTCAACGCGAGGAATCCGCGAGCGGCCGGGCGGTAGCGTCGGCGCGAGGCGCTCGGCGGGCGAGCGCGCGGCCCTTTTCGCGCGGCGCCCGGAGGGCGGTCCGTCAGAGGTCGGCGACGTAACGGAAGTCGTACGTGTAACGGTCGGCCGGCGCCGACTGCACCTCGGCGCAGAGCGCGTCCGACAGGGTCACCGAGCCATTCGCCACGGTGAAGTCGGTGTCCTTGACGAGCACCGTGGTAGTGCCGGCCACGGCGTCGCTCTTGACCACCTCGACTATCTCGTCACTGGTCGGCGCCGGGTCGAGCGTCCAAGAACAGCCCTGGGTGACCTGTCGCTCGAAGTTCTGAAGGGCCGTTTTCAGCTCATCCTTGGAGCTCGCCTGGTAGAACTGAGTGCCGCCGCTCGAGGCGTCGCGCGCAAGGCCGCCGGCGACAGCGGCCCGGTTGAGAATGTCCGCGGCGCTCCCGGTCCCCGTGTCCTGTCCGAAGCCGATGACGAAGGTCTTGATGCCGGCGTTGGCCAGGGCTTGGACCGCGGCCACGGTGTTGTCCCCGTCGAGGCAGGGATTCTGAGCAGCGCAGTCGGTGTTGCTGACGACCGCGAAGGTGGCGCTGCACGGCGCCAACGCGCACTGGGAGCAGCCCCCGCTGCAGCCGGCCTTGCAGGTCTCGCAGGTGGACTGGTTGGCGCGGTTGCAGTTCGGCATGCCGTCGGTGAGGAGCATCGCGAAGAGGAGCTGGCTCGAGCTCGTCGCCACCATCGAGGGGTCGGCGGCCACGGTCTGGAGCGTGGTCGCGGTGGGCGTGCCGCCGCCCGGGGACACGGTGTTCTGCAGCGCGCTCGTGATGGCGTCGACGTTGTCGCTCGCGTCGCTGACGGGGACCACAATCACGCCCGTCGAGCAGGCGTCGGAGGTGGTGCCCGGGAAGGCTGCCAGACCGAAGTAGGCCATGCCGCGCATGTTCGGCAGCATGCCGCCGGTGCCGGCGAACGCGTCCAGCAAGTTCTTCCACTTGCAGTCCGAGGTCGACGTGGGGTCGTACACGTTGTTCTTCGAACACGACCCGCCTGTCCCACTCACCGAGTCCATCATCGAGCCGGAGCGGTCGACGACAATCATGATCTTCGGCTTCACCAACACGCCGGTGATGGGCTTCGGCATGTTCACCGACTTGATGGCCCACGGCTTGACCGCGTCGGCGTCGTAGGACTGACACGAGGACAGGGCGGCTCCCGCCAAGACCGCTGCGGCGCTCGCGAGGACGACCGTTCGTAGTAGAGGGTTCATTCCGACGCTCCTTGGGGCCTTCGCGGCTCGGGCCTGGGCGCCGGCCGGAGCGCGCGGCTCAACTGGTGAGGCGGCGCCACTATCGATGCCGGGTAGACCCTTGTCCATTTTGCTCTTCGCCTCGCCCGGCCTCGACCACAGGTCATGCCATTCTACCCCGCGCGGCCGCCGCCAAACCAATGGGCGGAGCACCTTTCCGCACAGCGTTGGCGAGCGCACGGTGTGGCGGGCGCGGCAACTACCCCAGCGCGAGCGCGGCGCCCAACATGGCGACGCCCACCGCTACGAAGTAGGCGCCCACGCCAGGCGTCTTCACCTCCAGCACGCCGGCCGAAGGATCTTCCGGGTTCAAGAACACGTCGACCTCGGCGCCCGCGGGAAATCGCGCAAGCTGGCCCTCGGCCCAGGCGCGATTCGCGCTCGCCAAGTCCACCGCGCTCAGATGAGTGCCGACGTAGGACGCGCCGCGCACCGAGTACTCGAAGCGGACCGCCGGCCGAAAGTAGGCGATGGCCTGGCCGGTCTCCTCGGTCTCCACCCAACGCTCGAGCGAGGATTCGAGGATCCGCCCGCGCGTCCGGCGCCACCGCCGCGTGCGCGCCGTGGAGACGACCATCAGCAACCCGGCGCTCAGGAAGAGCCCGCCGCAGGCGAGGAACAGGGTGCGAATGAACGCGTGCTCGGAGATCCGCAAAGTGTCTGCACTCTCCGGCTAGCGCGGGCGACGCTTGTGATCGCCCTCGCGCCAGAGCGTCTCCAGCTCGTCGAGCTCGCGGCGCAGCACCGGAAGGAGAACGGGCTGCGCGTCCACCCGCTCGAAGAGGCGCATCACGCGCTCCACCCGCTCCTCGAGGGCGTGGGCCCGGTCGGGCGTAATCCGACGGAGCAACATGTCCGCGGCCGCCGCGACCAAGATCCGCGCCACGTCGTCGCGGCTCCGGAGCGTCTCGTCCCTCCGAGCACCCCCGCCCTGGATGACCCGAAAGGCGCGCGAAGGCGAAGGGGGCGCGGTCCGCAGCGGCGGCGCCGACGGCTCCTGCGGGCGCTGCGGTGCCCTGAGGGGAAGCTCCATCTGGGCTCTGCTTCGCGGGCTCTTGGGGTCGCGCTCGTCCATCGGCCCTGTGCAATACCACACGGGGCGGGTCGGCCAAAAAAACCGGTTCGCGGTCCGCCGGCCCGGCGCAGTCGGAGGCCTCGACGCGTGCGCCCGGGCGCACGGGACCTTCGAGAGGGCGTTGGCCCCATCGAACGCCCGCCTCGCATACGGAAACGCAGCGCCCCGGCTTACCCCCTCCCCGCAAGCGGGGAGGGGTAGGGGTGAGGATCCGGCGAACGGCGCTATCCTGAGGCATGGACGTGTCGGCGGCGGTGAACCGCGTGTTGGTCCCCGGGCGCGAGGCGAGCTCCCTTCGCTGGAGCGGCGAGCGCGGGCGCTACGAGGTCTTCTACCTCACGCTGAACCACCTCCCGTCGCGGCTGGGACTCTGGCTGCGATACACCCTCGACGCGCCGGACGAGGGCGGGGGCTTCTGCGAGCTGTGGGGCCACGCTTTCGACGGGCTCGCGCCGGAGACGAGCTTCGGGCTCAAAGAGCGGTTGCCGATCGCGCGACTGGGGCGCCCCGCCGGGGCCATCCTCTCCGTCGGGGACGCCGCGCTGACGCCGGCGAGCGCGACGGGCGAGCTGAAATCGGGCGGTCGCGCGCTGCGCTGGGAGCTCGAGTTCCTGCCGGCCGAGCGCGCGGTGTACATGGCGCCCTACCCTCTGCGCGCGCTCGGGCTCACCTCGACGAGCATGCTGATCGCGCAGCCCGACGGAAGGTTTCGCGGCCGCGTGGTCGTGGGCGACCGCGAGCTCACCCTGGACGGCGCGCCGGGCACCTTGGCGCACCTGTGGGGGCGCAAGCACGCGGAGCGGTGGGTCTGGGCGCACTGCAACGCCTTCCAGGGGCGCGATGACTGCGCGCTGGACGCCGTGGCGGTCTGGGCCCGCCGCCTGGGCGCCCTTCGAGGGCCTTTGACCAGCGTCTTCCTGCGCTATCGCGGCCGCGACCACTGCCTCAACGCCCTGCCCGCGCTGCTCTCGACGCGCAGCCGCGCCCGCTTCCCCGAGTGGACCTTCACCGGCCACAGCGCCGGCCTCCGGTTCGTGGGGACCTTTCGAAGCGCCGCGGCGCGCATGCTCCAGGTCACCTACGAAGACCCCGACGGCGAGAAGTGCTACTGCGCCAACTCGGAGATCGCCGACCTCACGCTGGAAGTCTGGAAGGGCCGCGACTGCCAGGACGTCCTCGTGGCCGAGGGGACCGCGCACTTCGAGTTCGGCGACCGCGCCCCGCTTCCCGGCGTCCGCGCCTCGGTCTGAGCGCCGAGCAGCGGATGGCGGGCCTCTGACCCGGTGCGGTACTGTCAAGCCACTCTTGCGGCCCGGAGGCGACACCATGTCATCCCGTTTTCTCCATGCCGCCGCGGTGTTTGCGGCTCTCACTTCGGCGCTCGGCTGCCATTGCCATGGCGAAGCGTTGGGCTCCGCGGACGCCGGGAGCGGCGGAGCGCTGGGCTCCGCGGACGCCGGGAGCGGCGGAGCGTTCGGCGACGGCGGAAGCGCGGCCGACGGGTCAATCTCGGACCTCACCGTTTCGCCTTCCTCCACGGTGCTCGACGCAGTGTTGGGTCAGCCCATGCCGACCGCCCAGTTCACCGCGGCGAGCGGGGGCGCGGCGGTGGACGCGGAGTTCTCCATCGACCGGCCGGAGCTCGGCACCTTCGGCGCTTCGGGGCTCTTCACCGCGAGCGGCCAGGGCGCAGGCGCGGGAGTCGTGACGGCGCGCTGGGGCTCGCACACCGGGACGGCGTCGCTGACCGTGCGTTTGACGGTGCGCGAGAACGGGGCGGCCGACGGCGGCAGCTCGAGCGCCGACGCGGGCGCAGGCGGCTGGGGCGGCGTCGGAGGCGAAGGCATGGGCGGGCCGGCGTCGGCCGGAGACGTGGCGGTCCTCTCGGGGACGCCGGTCGCCGACCCGTCGCTCTCGCTCCTCTACCCCTACGACGGGACGGTCTGGCCCAAGGACGTGCTCGCGCCGCTGCTCCAGTGGCAGTCGCCGTCGCGCGACTTCGACGCGGTGCAGATCGAGCTGACCGGAAGCACCTACCACTACGTTGGGACGTTCGCGCGCACCGCGACCCCTTTCGTCCACCACCCCATCCCGCCCGACGCCTGGAAGCAGCTTCTGTCCGCCTGCGCGGGCGAGACGATCCAGCTGAAGGTCACCCTGGTTTCCCAAACGGTGGCCTACGGCCCGCTCACGGCGAGCTGGAAGATCGCAAACGGCTCGTTGAAGGGGACGGTCTACTACAACTCCTACGGCACGGCGCTCGCTCAGAACTCGTTCGAGGTCGACGTGAACGGCCACAAATTCGGCGGCGCCACGCTGGCCATCACCGGCGGAGCGCTCGCGCCCGTCCTCGTCGCCGGAGACACCGAGTGCCGGGTATGCCACGTGGTCTCGTCCACCGGCTCGCGGCTGGTCACCATGCACGGGGACTACCTGACAGCGAGCGCCTACGACCTGAAGCCGCCGATCCACGAGACGGTGCTACCCGGAACCGACGCCCGCTTCGCGTTCGGCGCGGTCTCGCCGGACGGCTCGCTCTTGTTCGGGAACGGAGCTCCGATTCTGTTCGAGAGGGTGAGCGCCCTCTACGCACTGCCCTCGGGCGACGCGATCGCGAGCACCGGCCTGCCGAGCAACCTCGAAGCAGGAACCCCGGTGTTCTCGCAGGACGGCAAGAAGCTCGCCTTCAACTGGTACCGCGGCACGGTCTCGGGTCAGGACGGCGACCAGCGGTCGCTGGGAGTCCTCGATTTCACGCCCCCCGGGACGTTCTCGGGCTTCAGCAAGGTCTTCACGCCCAGCGACTCGTCGATGCTCGCCGTCTACCCGAGCTTCTTGCCCGACGCCTCCGGCCTGGTGTTCGAGCTGCAGTTGGTGAACAACGGGCGAAGCTTCGGCGAAACCCGATCGAGCTGTCCCAGCTCCTCGACGGGCGATTGCGCCAACAGCGGCGCGCGGGGTGAGCTCTGGTGGGTCGACCTCGCGACGAAGCAGGCCATCCCGCTCGATCGCCTCAACGGAAAGGGCTACGTCCCGGTGGGGCCCAATGGCCATGACCAGGACGCCACGCTCAACTACGAGCCGACGGTGTGCCCGGTGGCGTCCGGCGGCTACGCCTGGGTGGTCTTCACCAGCCGCCGGATGTACGGCAACGTGGCGACCCTCAACCCATACTGGAGCGACCCGCGCTTGCACGACCTGTCGAGCGCACCCACGCCGAAGAAGCTCTGGGTGGCGGCGGTGGATCTGAACGCGGCGCCGGGCCAGGACGCGAGCCACCCGGCGTTCTACATCCCGGCGCAGGAGCTGCTCGCAGGCAACTCGCGGGGCTACTGGGTCAACGAGGCCTGCCGCGACGCGGGCGCGTCGTGCGAGAGCGGCGACCAGTGCTGCACCGGCTACTGCCGGGCGCCGGCCGAGGGCGCGGCGGCAGTCTGCGTGGAGAAGCCGCAGGGGTGCGCGCACGAGTTCGAGGCCTGCCAGGCGGCGGCGGACTGCTGCGACGGCGAGAACCTGATCTGCTACGGCCAGCGCTGCACGGTGGTCACCGGGCCGAAATAAAGGTTCGCGAAGGCGTGAACGCTTGGCTATGCTGCCCCCGCATGGCCTCCTCCCGGGTGTTGCAGGGCGAGATCGTCAACCTTCCGAACCTTCTCACCATGGGACGGGTGGCGGTCATCCCCGTCTTCATCCTGCTCACGTACTTTGGCGACCCGGTCAGCTCGTATTGGTCGGCCTTCATCTACGCCGCGGCGGCGGTCACCGACGTCATCGACGGCTGGCTTGCGCGCCGGTGGAATTTGGTGTCGGTGCTGGGCAAGTTCCTCGACCCCCTGGCGGACAAGCTCATCGTCATGGCGGCGCTGGTGATGCTGGTGCGGCTGGGCCGGGTGGCGAGCGGGCTGGTCATCGTCCTCTTGGCGCGGGAGTTCGTGATCACCGGGCTGCGCTCGGTGGCGGCGGCGGAGGGCATGGTCATCGCCGCCGGCCAGGGCGGGAAATGGAAGACGGCGCTGCAGCTCACTGGCATCACCGCGCTCCTGGTGCACTACACCTACGACATCGACTTCGTGTTCTTCCGGCTGGAGGCGAATTTCAACCGGGTGGGCACGTGGCTCCTGTGGCTGGCGCTCGTGGCCTCAATCGTCTCCGCTGGGCAGTACATCAAGGACTTCCTCGGCGTCATGGCGCGCAAGCAGCGCGGCGCCGCTGCGCGTTCGGCGGACGTGGCGAAAGTTCAAGAAAGCTCTTGACGCGGCCTTCGGCCGAAGGCTATATCCCCCGCCGCTCCGATTCGTTCGGGCCGCGCGAGCGGGCGAGCGGATGGGGGAGATGATGGATGGGCAGGTGAAGTTTGCGGGAATAGCTCAGTGGTAGAGCATCGCCTTGCCAAGGCGAGGGTCGAGAGTTCAAATCTCTTTTCCCGCTCAGATGAACCCCCAGGAAACCCTGGGGGTTTTTCATTTTCTGGCTCTGCCCCCACCCGCCCGTCGCGTGTCTACCTCGATGGACCGACCCGATTCAGGAGCTCATTCACCACCACCGCCGCCTCGGCCGGCCTCCGCTGAAGAAGCAGGTGTGGCGCGCGCATGGTCGCCGTTTCCATGGTCGGACAGAGCGAACGCAGCTGTCGCGCGACGCGAGCGCCGACCCGTCGATCTTCCGTCCCGTTCATGTAGAGCACGGGGATCTCGAGGCCCGCGAGCTCTCGATCGACGTCCACGGCGCAAATCTGACCGCGGGGGCGACCTCGCGGATCGCGCCGCGGACCTCGGCGACCAACGCCGAGGAGGCGCCCGGCCCCGCGAGCAGCTTGCGAATCAGCCAATCCGGCAATTCGCGGCGCAACAGCGACAAGAGAACCGCTGCGGCAACTGCCCGAGCAATCCGCCCCAGCGGAAACCTCGTGAATGAAGCGACCAGTACCAATGCCCTCACCCTCTCACGTCGAGCCATTCAGGGCTCGGTCCCACCGACCGGCCTCCCCGTACTCCGCCGTCGCCGCTCTCGCAGCGACCGCGCTCGCGACGCTCCTCGCGGTGCACCGGGTCCCCTCGCTCCCGGTGCGACCCAAGCTCCAGCTCTTCGCCCTTCTCGGCGCCCAGGGGCTGCTGCTCCTCACCATTCCCTTGCTCGTCGCGCGCGGCGCGCTCGGCCTCGCGCCCGCGGCCATTGGCTTGTCCCCGGGCGCGCCGCGCGCCTGGCTGCGCGAGGTCGGGCTGCTCTTGCTCCTCGCGTGGCCGCTGCTCTTCGCCCTGTCGCGCCTGCCGTCCATTCGCGCCTATTACCCGGTCTATGCCTTCGCGCGCCGGGAGCCGTGGCTCCTCGTTCCCTCCACGCTGGCCTTCGCGGCCTACGGCTTCACCTGGGAATTCCTCTTTCGCGGATTCCTGCAGCTGGGCTCTCGCCCCGCGCTCGGGCGCGCTTCGATCATGCTGCAGCTCATCCCCTTCGTGGCCGCGCACGTCGGCAAGCCGCCTGCGGAGGTCGCCGTCACGGTCGTCAGCGGCCTGTTCCTCGGCGGGCTGGCCCATCGCCACTCGACGATCTGGCCGGCCTGGGCGCTCCACATCGGCTGCTCCACGGCCTTGAACGCTCTCTGCCTGCTCCCCTGAAAAGCCGCCTCCGCACGGCGAGAGGTCAGGCCCTCGTGTAGGATGCTCTTCAACTCGGCCGGAGCCCACGAGAACCGAATGAAACGACTCCTCAGCGCACTCTTCCCCGCCATCGGCGCGGCCTTTCTCCTCCTCGCCAGCGGCCAGGCGCAGGCCGACGCGTGCTTCGGCGGAGGCCACCACTTCACACCCCCGGCGGTCGACGCGGGGCCTTCGCCCGACGCCGGGACGACCGACGCTGGAATGGCTCGCAACGAAGGCGCCTTGCCTCGGCGCCTCGGGGCTGGGGTTCTCTTCCTCGCCTCCCTGTCCACGGGCTGGCTCTTCCTCCGTCGAAACGACCCCGGCGACGATCGTTGAGCCGAATTCTCCGGCCTACAGAAAGAGCCCCAGGCCCGCGGAGAATCCATTTGCGGCGATGGAGGCCGCGAGCGCTCGCCCCATTCCCAGCGGCCGCTGCGAAAACCGCGTTCGCCCGGCGGCGAAGAGAAGAAGCGCCTCCGCGGCCGCAACCGCGAGCTCCACCCCGGTGAAGACCGCTGGAAGCGGGCGCGGCGCCCCGGTGATGGTCGTCCACGCGAGCGGGTGCGTCGCAAGATTCAAGGCGAACGACGCGAGAATGGCCCCGCGCACGCCGAGAGCCCGCCGGGTCGCGAGGACGTACACCGGAGTCTCCACGAGGAGCGTACAGGCGAAGGCCGGCGCCCATCCGTTCAGGTCCATGTCGCGATGGTGGCGCACGCGGCGGGAGAGTCAACCGTGATTCCGTGGCTCGAGCTCCCGCCGGCGGACGTCGGCGCCATCGAAGTCGACCTCCCGGCGCTCTTGGCCATCGGCGGGACCCTCGCGGCCATGGGCGTCGCCCGCCGCCGCGCCCGCCTCGCCGGGCTCTCGGTTCGGCGAATGATGGACGGCTTCGCCCTGAGCATCGCCGCCGGGCTTCTCTTCGGCCCTGTCTTTGACGCCCTGCTCTATCGCTTCCAAGAATTCCGAGCCGATTGGCACATCGCCCTGCCGTGGCAAGGCGGTTTCTGCTCGCTCGGCGTCGCTGCGGGCGTCTTTCTCGCCTGCGCCGCCGCGTTTCGGAACCGCAAGGGCGGGCTGAGCTGGGATTACCTCGATCCGCTCGCCGCTGGATTTCTGCTCGGGCTGGGAATCTTGCGGTTCGGCTGCTTCCTGGGCCACCACCACGCCGGCCGCCTGTCGGCCTCCCTGCTCGCCGTGGACTACCCTGGGGGCCCTCGCCATGACCTGGGCCTCTACGAATCCCTGCTGGCCTTCGCGCTTTTCGCCGCGCTGGCCTTCTTTGAGCGCCGCGCCTTCCTCGCTCCCGGCTTCGCGGCGGTGGGCGCAGGTTGCGCCTACGCCGCCGGCCGCTTCGGCATCGAGATGCTGCGCGGCGACGACCTGGAGCTCCTCGGGCGCCATTCCGATCCGCGATACGGCGGGCTCACGCTCGTGCAATACAGCGCCCTGGTGGCGCTCACGGCCGGCTTGGTATGGATTCGATTGCACGGCCGCTCGGCCCTTCCTCGAGAAGCGAAAGCGAGCGCCACACCGCCAGAAGCGACGCGAGCGCGAGGAGTGGATCGACCGGAATGACCCCGAGCGCGGCCCAATCCACGCGAATGAGGAGGGGAAAGGCGCCCACGAAGATGGCCAGGCACGCGAGCCCGAAGGCGAACCCGATTCTTCCGGGGATCGCCTTGTAGAGCGCGCTCAAGGTGATCGACGTCACTGCCTGGAAACAGATCATCGCGCTCACCGCGACAAAGACGCTCCGACCCGCGGCGGCGAGCAGCGCCGATGAAAGCAGCAGCGACGCCACGGCGACTCGCTTCCAGCCGAATCGGTCCGCGATCCATCCGCCGAAAGCCTTCCCCGCGAATGCCGCCGCGGCCAGCGGCAGCGCCCACCCCGGATGAATCCGAAGCTGGCTCAGCGCGCGAGCCCCGAGCAGCGAGCGCGCAGCGATGGCGAACAGCAAGAGGAAGACGATGGCCTCGGCGCCCTCTCGCCGGCTCGGGGCGGCGGCGGCCTCGGCGGTCGGAGTCTCTCGGCACCGGAGCATCCCGCCGAGAACGGCAAAGACAAGGAGCGCGCTGAAGAGCGGCCAGAGCGCTGCCGGCGCGCTCTCGCCGGCCGCGGCGCCGAGGGCCACGCCGATGGCGCCGGGCGCGATGAAGACCCCCGGCCCGCTCGCGCGCCCCTCGGTCGAAAGCGACGCGAGGGCGCCGCCCCCCACGTGGAAGAGCGCGTTGCCGAGGCTCGTGAGGAGGAGCGGCACCCAACGCGGCAGGTCGAGGCAGAGCAGCGCCGCGGCGGCGAGGATCAACCCGATAGACAGGGCCGCGCGCGGCTTCCCCAGCCGATCGGTCGCCCAGCCGACCAGAGGCTGGAGCGCAAAGGCGCCAAAGTTGTAGGCAACCAAGAGCCCGACCGCGTCGGAAAAGCTGGCGGGCCGCAAGAGAATCATCATCGCGAAGTT
Source organism: uncultured delta proteobacterium (assembly GCA_963772225.1). GTDB lineage: Bacteria > Myxococcota > Myxococcia > Myxococcales > UBA5297 > CAVYWD01. The sequence goes on from CAVYWD010000009.1 coordinate 95,654, forward strand.
CGACGAGGCGTCGACCACGAGATGGGCGATTCCCAAAAGAAGTGGAAGGGCCGCCCCGACGGCGACTTGAAAATGCTTGAGCCCGTGAGAAGAAGTCGAGCCTGCGGTCATGGCGCCATCGTCCGAGACCGCCCGCGGCTCGTCAACCGCCGCACCTCTTGGGAGAGCTCATGCCCCGCCCCTCGATCCGCGACGAGCGCCGGCGATTCCTGCATGGGTTTGGGGCCCAGGCGGCCCTGCTCCTCGCGAGCTGCGCCTCGACCCGAGACCGAAAGCCCCACGGCCCGGCTCCTGGCGAGAAGCCCGAGGAGGGCGTGACCCCGACGGAGGACCTCATGCGCGAGCACGGAGTCCTTGAGCGAGCTCTGCTCGTGTATGAAGAGTGCGCGCGTCGGCTCGAGGCGCAGGAGCCCGCGCCCGCGGAGGTCCTCGGAAAGAGCGCCGGCCTGGTTCGCCGCTTCATCGAGGACTACCACGAGCGGCTCGAGGAGGAATTTCTCTTCCCTCGCTTCGAAGCCGCGCGGCGCGAGGTCGAGCTCGTCCGGGTCCTCCGGGCTCAACACGAGCGGGGACGCACCCTGACGGCCGATATCGCCGCGGGGGCGGAGGCGGCCGGCGCCTCGAAAGCCGTGAACCGCCCTGCCCTCGCCGGGGCGTTGCGCGCGTTTTCGCGAATGGTTCGCCCGCACGCCGCGCGCGAGGACACGGTCCTGTTCCCGGCCTTGAAAGAGCTGCTGCCGGCCAGCGCCTTTCGCGACCTCGGTGAGCGCTTCGAAGACCGCGAGCACGCCCTCTTCGGCGAGCGGGGCTTCGAGGGCGCCGTGGGCGAGGTCGCGGTCTTGGAGCAATCGTTGGGGATTGGCGACCTGTCGCTGTTCACCCCGCGCGAGAGCTCTTTGTGACCCTCGGCGACCCTCAGCCCGCGCCGGGGCCGTCGCCCCTTCAGGGCGCCGCATCGCGCCACTCCTCGACTTGAAAGCCGCTCGGCGAGACCGTCCTGACGAACCACAAATGATCGAAACCCTCCTCGCCGGAAGGGGGCTCCAGGATTCGCGAAGTGCGCAGGAGCGCCGCCCTGGGAACGCGCTGCGGCTCGGGCCGGCCCTCGTTCCGAGCGAGGCACTCGGAGAGGCGCGATTGAAAGAAATAGAGAGACGTCGAATACCCGGCCTCTTGGGCCGGCCCCAAATAGCGCCGCCGGTCGTTTCGCGTCGGATTGGTGTTGTCCACGACCACCCGCGCCCGCGTCTCCAGGCACGCGTCGTAAAGGCGGCGCTCGCGGGGGCGGGTCTTCAGCACGTCGAGGCTCAAATACACGTGCGTGCGCAAGAAGCGCTGCACGAAGAACGACGATTTTCCCGAGGCCTGCAGCCCCATGAAGAGCACGAGCTCCATTTCGCAAGCAATGTGTCACAATCGCCGGCCGAGCGGGTAACCGGGCGGTCAAGCAAGAACCCCGACGAATGTACCCGTGCCCGCTTCTCGAACGACCACTCCCCTTCGCCCCCTCCCCGCAAGCGGGGAGGGGGTTGGGGGGGTGAGGCGCGCCCGCTTCGACCGGCGCCCGAGGCTAATCTTTGCAGCAGGCTCTTCGCGGGCCCTTGGGGGAACCTTCGATGGAATGGCGACGGCGCCGTGGAGCGATCCTTGGAGCAGCGCTTTGCGCGTTCGGCGCGCTTTCCCAGCCCGCGGGAGCGGCGCCCAATGTCGGCGAAAGCCTGCCCGATCTCGGAGGCCTCCGACGTGACCGGCCATCCCCAGCGGCTGCGCTCGCTCTTGGGCCCGGACCGAACCCTGCTCGTCGCCATCACCGATCGCGCGCAGGGCGACGCGATGCGCGCCTGGTTCGATGCCGCCTCGCTCCGGGCGCCCCGCGACACCCCGCGCGTGTCGGTCATCTCGCTTGGCCTGCCCTTCTTCGTGAGCGAGGGCAAGGCGCAGGGCGAGGCCCGCGCCGAGGTCCCCCGGGCGTACTGGCACGCGTCGCTCATCGACGCCCACCATCAAATGGCGAAGCGCCTCGGCTTCTCGGGCCCCGGACCCTACGCGCTCGCGGTGTCGGGCGATGGGCGGGTCCTCGCTGCCGCGATTGGCCCCGCCGATTCGCCCGGCGCGAAGGCGGTCTGGCAGGCGCTCGCGCAGTGATGCCTACTTCGCGAACTCGAGCAGGACCTGGTACGGGAGCAGGTCCTCGCGCTCGCCCGTCTGCCTGAACCCCGCGAGCGCGGCGAGCTCGACGATCCGCGCTTTGGGGATTTCATGGACGCCGGAGGTCCCTGAGGCAAGTCGCCCTCCTTGAACTCGACGATGGCGAGCCGGGCGCCCGCGGTCATCTCGCCGTGAAGCTTGCCCAACCAGCTCGCCGGGTCGCTCACGTGGTGGAGCACGTCGCAGATGAACACCAGGCTCGCCTCGGCCGGCACCTTCGGGTCGTCGGGAGCGGCGACGCGAACCTCTAGGTTCTCGACGCCAACGCTCATGGCCTTGTGGTGAATGTGCCGCAGCATCTCGGGCTCGAGGTCGATGGCCACGACGCGCCCCTGCGGAAGCTTGGCGGCAAAGCGGAAGGAGAAATAGCCCGAGCCGGCGCCGACGTCCGCCACGGTCTCGCCGGGGCGCAAGCCAAGCGCCTCGACCAGCTCATCGGGCTTCTGCCACTGCGCGCGGTCGGGCCGCTCGAGGAACGCGACGTATTTCTCGACTTCATCGAACGGCCTCATCCGGTCGACGGCGACGCCTTGCTGGTGCAGGGGACAGTCGATGGGAGGCCGAGACGACTCGCGCGGCGCCGGCGCCGCGGACGCCGCCTGTGGCGACCGACAGGACGAGAGCGCGGCGAGCAGCGAAGCGGCGACGGCCTGACGTTTCATGGCACTTCTCCTGGCAGAGTCGGCTGAGCTTATCCGCCCGCCGCGGCGCTGAGCCAGCGAGCTCGTCCGAGCGCGCTCCCGCACATCGTCCGCCGCGGCGCCCGGCCGGCAGCGCGTGGACCTTGAGTCCTAAATAGGAAACGTTCCTATCGCAGCGGCATCTGTAGCAGCAGCGACGGAACCAACGCTGGCGGAAGAGCCGAGGGGCCACTTCCTCCCAAACCTCAGAAGAGAAATAAAGGAGCACGCGCATGAAGCCGCTCATCAATTCCACCGTTCCCGAGTTCAAGGCCCAGGCGTACCACAATGGCCAATTCAAAGCAGTCACCCACGACGACCTGAAGGGCAAGTGGTCGGTGTTTTTCTTCTACCCCGCCGACTTCACGTTCGTCTGCCCTACCGAGCTCGGGGATCTGGCGGACAAATACGGCCAGCTCAAGGAGATGGGCGTCGAGGTTTACTCCGTCAGCACCGACACGCACTTCGTGCACAAGGCCTGGTACGACGCCTCACCCACCATCAAGAAGATCAAGTTCCCGATGCTCGCCGATCCGACCGGCGCGCTCAGCCGGGCCTTCGGCGTCTACATCGAGGAGGACGGCCTCGCCTACCGCGGCACTTTCGTGGCCGACCCCGAGGGCAAGATCAAGCTCGCGGAGGTCCACGACAACAGCATCGGCCGAAACGCCGAGGAGCTGGTGCGGAAGATCCAGGCGGCGCAATTCGTCGCCACGCACAAGGGCGAGGTCTGCCCCGCGAAGTGGACCCCGGGCGCCGCCACCCTGAAGCCCGGGCTCGACCTCGTCGGCAAGATCTAGCGAACTCGAATCCTGAAGCCCCGGGGCGCGGCGCCCCGGGGTGTTTCACCGGTCGGAGCTGGCCATGACCCGCGAAGAGCTCGATCGCCGCGTGGAGCAGCTCAAGGACGCCAGCCGCAAGGCCGGCATCAAGCTCACCCACCAGCGCCTGGAGATCTTTCGCGAGGTCGCGTCGAGCAGCGACCACCCCGACGCGGAGACCGTCTTCAACGGCGTGTTGAAGCGCCTGCCCACCGTCTCCCTGGACACGGTCTACCGCACGCTCTGGACGCTCACCGATCTCGGGCTCCTCGGCACGCTGGGCCCGCGCCGCGAGAAGGCCCGATTCGACGCGAACCCCAGCCCGCACCACCACTTCGTCTGCCTGCGGTGCGGGTGCATCCGAGACTTCGAGAGCGCCCAGCTCGACGCCCTCACGGTTCCTGCCGAGGCGCTGTCCCTCGGGAGCGTGGTCGCGACCCATGTCGAGCTGCGCGGCTATTGCCCGGCGTGCACGGCTCGGCTCCCGAGCGGCACCGCCCAAGGCGCCGCCTAGCGGGCCGGCCAAGCGCGAAGAGTCCAAGCAGAGCGCCGAGCGGCAGCCCGCCCGTACCGGCCGCCGCGCAACCGAGCCCCGCCCCCGAGGCGGGCACGCCACCCGGGCTAGGGCTCGCGATCGTGAGCGAGAACGCGGTGACGGCGCTGAGGCTCCCGCTCGTTCCTCGAACGGTCACCTGAGTCGCCCCAGCGGCGGCGTCGGCCGAGACCGCGAGCGTCAGGGTGCTCGCGGCGCTGGTCGACGCGGGGCTGAAGGAGGCGGTCACTCCGGTCGGCAATCCCTCGGCCGTCAAAGCGACCTCGCCCGCGAATCCGCCCAGAGGCGACACCGAGACGGCGACGGTCCCGCTCCCGCCCGAGGCCACGCTGAGGCTCGCCGGCGAGGCCGACAGCGCAACGTCCCGCGCACCCGAGGCGAGCACGGTCAGCGTCACCGACGCCGTGTGCGCCAGGCCGCCTCCCTGAGCGCTGAGAGTCACGGAATAGACGCCCGCTGGCGCGGTGGGCGACGCGGCGAAAGAGGCCATGCTCGCGCTCGAGGTCGAGCCCGGATTGAACGAGACGCTGACCCCGGCTGGGAGACCGCTCGCGCTCAGGCTGACGGCGCTCGCGAATCCGTTCGCAGCCGCGACCGACAGAGTGGCCGTCTCGCTGCTCCCGGGGCTCAGCGTGAGGCTCGCGGGCGAGGCGGACAGCGCGAAGTCCGGCGAGCCCGACGCCGCCACGGTCAAGGCCACGGCCGCGGTGCGCGTCAGCCCCGCGGCTTGGCCGGTGACGGTCACCGTGAACGTGCCCGCGACCGCGCCGGCCGAGGCGGCGAACGTCAGCGCGCTCGCGCCGCTGGTCGACGCAGGGTTGAAGGAAGCCGTCACGCCCGAGGGAAGCCCCGAGGCGCTCAGGCTGACGGCGCTCGCGAATCCGTTCGAGGCCGCGACCGACAGAGCGGCCGTCCCGCTGCTCCCGGGGCTCAGCGTGAGGCTCGCGGGCGAGGCGGACAGCGCGAAGTCCGGCGAGCCCGACGCCGCCACGGTCAAGGCCACGGCCGCCGTGCGCGTCAGCCCTGCGGCTTGGCCGGTGACGGTCACCGTGAACGTGCCCGCGACCGCGCCGGCCGAGGCGGCGAACGTCAGCGCGCTCGTGCCGCTGGTCGACGCAGGGCTGAAGGAAGCCGTCACGCCCGAGGGAAGCCCCGAGACGCTCAGGCTGACGGCGCTCGCGAATCCGTTCGAGGCCGCGACCGACAGAGCGGCCGTCCCGCTGCTCCCGGGGCTCAGCGTGAGGCTCGCGGGCGAGGCGGACAGCGCGAAGTCCGGCGAGCCCGACGCCGCCACGGTCAAGGCCACGGCCGCCGTGCGCGTCAGCCCTGCGGCTTGGCCGGTGACGGTCACCGAGAACGTGCCCGCGACCGCGGTGGCCGAGGCGGCGAACGTCAGCGCGCTCGTGCCGCTGGTCGACGCAGGGCTGAAGGAAGCCGTCACGCCCGAGGGAAGCCCCGAGGCGCTCAGGCTGACGGCGCTCGCGAATCCGTTCGAGGCCGCGACCGACAGAGCGGCCGTCCCGCTGCTCCCGGGGCTCAGCGTGAGGCTCGCGGGCGAGGCGGACAGCGCGAAGTCCGCGGTCGCGAGGGTCGTCACGTCGACGGCGGCCGAGCTCGCCGAGGTGTTCCCGGCGACGTCCTTCGCGACCACCCAGAAGGCGTACGCGGTGGACGGGGTGAGCCCGCTGACGGCGGCGGAGTGGGTCGAGCCGTCGGTGGTGACCACGGCGCTCGTCGTCGAGCCGACCTTGGAATAGACCGTGTACCCGGTGACGCCGACGTTGTCCGAGGACGCCGACCATGACAGCTGGACGCCGGTCGAGGTCGCGTCGGAGGCCTTGAGGTCAGCGGGGGCCGTCGGCGCCTGCGCGTCGCTCGACCCGCCGCCCAGCGCGAACTTGATGGGGCCGAGCAGCGCGTCCTTCGCGGTGATCACCGTCGTCCAATCGTCGTTGAGGAGGCCGCCCGTGTCGCCCGAGTCCGGGTTCCAGCACCAGAAAGTCCAGCTGATGCTGTTCGCGCCCGCCCCGAGATAGCTCACCATCGCCGCGATCCACTGCTTGTCCTGGCCGTCGAGGAGCTTGGTCCCGAACTCGCCCAAAAGCACCGGGGCAATGTCGTTCTTGAAGAGGTAACCCCAGTGCTTGTCCCAGACGCCCGGGAGATTGCTTGGGAAGCTCGCGTCGCTGAACCACGGCTGCGCCGAGACGGAGTTCGGGTAGTCGTGGGCGGAGTAGACGAGGCGATTGGCCACGTTGAGCTGCACGGGGTATTGCTGGGCGCCGATCAAGTTGCCACCCCACCAATAATTATCGCCGTTGTAGGCGTCGACGCCCTCCACGATGATGAGCCAACTCGAATTGATGGCCAAGATGGCGTTGCCCGCCTTTTGAGCGGCGAGCCGCCAGTCGGTGGACGAATTACCGCAACCCCAGCAGGACGGGCTGTGCGGCTCGTTGTGGAGGTCGGCGCCGACGACGGTGGTGTTCCCCAGGTAGCGCGTGGCGAGCATCTGCCAATCGGAGATCCACCGGGCCTCGGAGTACTGCGACGTGTACCAGAGCGCCGACTGCCCGGCCGAGTCCGGGCGGTGGCGGTCCAGGAAAACCTTCAGGCCGAGCTGCCCTGCATAGGCGATGACCTTGTCCATGATTTGAATGGGCGTGAGCCCCTGCAGGTCCGCATTCATTCCATTGGAGAAGCTGATGCTCGTCGAGGCTATCCCCGAATCGAACATCTGGCTGCAATAGGGCAGGCGCAGGGTGTTGTAGCCCAGGCCTTTGATCTGATCGAGCATCTGCTTGTAATCGCGCGCCCAGAGGCCGTGGGGCGCGTAGACGTTCGTCTCGAAGCCGAACCAATTGACGCCGGCGATGCGCACGGGGTTGTTGGCCGCGTCGAGGATCCGGCTGCCGCTGGTGTGCCAGTACCCGTCTCCTGCCGCGGGCCAAGCGGCCATGGGCGCCAACAGCATCGCGAGGCACGCGGCGATGATGGCTCCGCGCACGCGAGAGTCCCGGGAATTCCTCAAGTCTGAACCCGTCCTTTTCCGAGGCGTGGAGAATGGCGCCCCCGGGCTCTCTTCTGCCAAGAGGACGACGATCGATCCAGAATCTGCGTGAGGGAGCGTTGCCGTTCGAAATTCGGGTCAGTGCGACAGCCGAGCCAGCGGGCGGGCGGGCGGGCGCATGGCCGCGAGCGACCTTCGACCGGCTTCATGGTAAAGAGCGGCGGCCGAGCGGGCGCTCGTTCGGCTTCCGTTCATGGTGCGCTGCCCTCAAGGCTGCCGGCGGCTGGCGGTCAGGCGCTGAGGTCGCCGAGCGCGGCGGAGGCAGGAGGACGGGCCTGGCTCGTGGCATCCGAGCCGGCGCTGGAGGTGACCCGGATTCGGAGCTGTCAGCTCACTCGGTCCCTTCGATGATCCTTCGAAGCCGCTCGCGAAAACCCTCGGGGAGCGTCGCCCAGCGCGCCCGGTTCCTGCGAAGCACGCTCAGGAGCGCCTTGAAGTCGCTGCCGAACCGGGAGCAGGCTTCACACCCTCGGAGGTGCTCCTCGACCTTTTCGCGCACCGGGCTGTCGAGCTCGCCGTCCACGAACTCCGAGAGGAGCTCCAGCACTTCCGCGCAGGAGATTCCTCCAACCGAAGTTCCCCCGAAGCTCGGGCTCATGGCGTCTCCTTGGCGGCGCCGCGAACGAGCGCCTCCGACCTCTCCTTCAGCTCGAGGCGCGCGCGGTGCAGCCGGCTCTTCATCGCCGGCAGGCTCAGCCCCAGCGCCGCGGCGGTCTCAGGGCCCGACAACCCCTCGACGTCGCGGAGCAGCAGGACCTCGCGCGAGTCGGGGGTGAGCATCAAGAGGGCCCGCTCCACCACCGCTGCCTCTTCTCCCGAGACCGCGAGCTCGTCCGCGGCCACCAAATCCGCTGCGACGTCGGCGGCCTCCTCGACCGAGGCATGGCGCTGGGGCTCCCCCGCGCGCTTGCGCCGCCGTCGATGACACGCGTGGAGCACGACCTGAAAGAGCCAGCTCCGGGCCGAGGCCTCGCCCCGAAACGTCCCCGCGCCGCGCCAGGCCGCAAGGAGCGCGTCCTGAAGCGCATCTTCCGCGTCCCGGCCGGAGCCACAGGCGCGCACGGCGAAATTGAACAGGGCCTCGAGGTGGCGCTCGAGGAGCTCCTCGAAGGCGACGCGGTCGCCGCGGGCGCCTCTCTGGACGAGGACCTCGTCGGTCGGCGCTGCGCACATCCCCAAGAATCTCCGGGCCGCTCGTCGCCGCGATGGCGGCGCCGCGGTATTCGAGCCTGCATACGTACCGAGAGGTTCGAAAACCCGCCAATTCCGAAAACGGGCTCGGCCCGAGGCCTGAGGGGCGTCGGACCGAGCTCTGGTTGATGCGCTCAGACGCTACCTTTGGGTCGCCCCGCGCGTGTTGAACCCGAAGACGCGGTAGAGGGGGCAGAAGCCGATGGCGCCGGTGGCCAAGGGCACGAGTCCAACAAGCCCCACCATCGAGTGCGGGCCCGCGACGGTCAGGGACAGTAAGCCGAGGCCCAGAATCACGCGAATGGCTCGGTCGAGAGTTCCTTCATTCATGACTGAATACCTCCATCCTTTCCTGAGATGAGTCCCGAGCCCGGGCAAAGGATTCGTTGGAGCCCACCCGCGCTCGGGCGCCGCCACCTCACCGGTGGTCGCGAACGTACTTCTGTGCCGAGAGAGCCGCGATGGTTCCGTCCGCGACGGCCGTCGTGATCTGCCGAAACTTCTTCGAACGGAGGTCCCCTGCCACGAAGACGCCCGGGACCGAGGTCGCCATTCCCTCGTCGGTCTCGACGTACCCCCACGAGTTCAGGGGAAGGATTCCGTTGAGGAACTCCGACTGCGGGACCATGCCGATGAAGACGAAGACGCCCTCGGTCGACAGCTCCCGGACCTCGCGCGTCTTCACGTTCTCGATGCGCATCCGGTCGAGCGACTTTTCGCCGAAGAAGCCGCGGGGCTCCGAGTCCCATATCACTTTGATTTTGGGGTTCGACAGCGCCTCCTGATTCGTGGCGGCCTCGGCCTGGAAGTGATCGAACTGGTGGACGATGGTGACGCTCTTCGCGAACTGCGTCAGGAAGAGCGACTCCTCCACCGCCGAGTTCCCTCCCCCGACGACGTGGATGTCCTTGCCCTCGAAATACGCCCCGTCGCAGGTGGCGCAGTAGGAGATACCCCGGCCCTTGAACTTGCTCTCGCCCTCGACGCCCAGCGAGCGCGGCTTGGCCCCGGTGGCGACGATGACGGCCGGCGCGGTGACCTCGTCCTCCTCGTCCAGCACGAAGCGCTTCTTCTCCGCCTTCAGGTCGAGCTCGGTAATCTCCACGGCCCGGGCGATGGTCGCGCCGAAGCGCTCGGCCTGCTGCGCGAAAAGCCCGGCGAGCTCGGTGCCCTTCACGTCCTCCGGGAAGCCGGGATAGTTGGAGACCTTGTGTGTGGTCTTGACCTGGCCGCCCGGCACGCTCGAGTCGAGCACCAGGGTCTTCAGCCGCGCGCGCGCGGCGTAGATGGCGGCAGTCAGCCCCGCCGGCCCCGCTCCCATCACGATCACGTCGTAGTGCTTGGACATGGCGTTCTCCTGAATGCTCACGCGAGCAGCGCCTCGAGCGCAGCCTTGATGGCGGAGCGTTGAATGTCTCCGGTGAGCCGCTCGCCCTCTTCCTTGCCCCCTTTGAAGAAGATGAGCGTCGGGCTGCTCGAGATGCCCAGCTTCGTGGACAGCGCTCGACTGCCTTGCCGAAAGATCTTCAGGAAGCGCACCCGCTCTCCATACTTTTCCGCCATGGCCTCGAACTTGGGCGAGAGCGCTTCGCATGGCGCGCAGTCCGTGGAGAAGAAATCCAGGACCACCGGGACCGGAGCCGCCAGCACCTCGCTTTCGAACTGCGCCTCTTCGATCTGCTTGATGTTCGATTCGCCGCCCATGGCCGACTCCTTGTCGAGCGCGCGTGCACGCCCGCGCTCGCGCGCGCGAGATTGCTCTGTATTCTTGAAGGAGAATTCTGTGGCGGGCGCACGATGCGTTCCTGCGCCCGCCACAATGTTAATCGTGACAGCCGGTAACCAACCGCGACGCCTTCGCGCAGCACTGCGCCGAGGCTTCCACCGACGTGCAGCAGCTCTTCTTCTTCGTCAACAGCTTCATCGCTTGCTCTCCTCTGGGTGAATTCAACTAGGACGCGGCTCGCGATATCCGCGGATGGTGAGGCTTCGCACCATCACGCCGCCCTTTTCATACGGCTCCGAACGTTGGAGCACTTCGGTCGAGCGAAAGCCCGCCGATTCGATCGCCTGGCGATATTCGTTCTCGGGGATGGCGCCCCCGTAGCACGCGGCCCAGGCTGCCGGGTCCGCCCGCACCGACTCGGGCAGCGCCTCTTCGGCGATGACGTCCGAGACCACGAAGCGCCCTCCGGGCTTCAGGATGCGGTGGATTTCTCGGTAGACGGCGGCCTTGTCGGGCGCGTGATTGATGGTGCAATTGGACACCACCACCGACGCCGTGGCGTCGGCCAGATCGAGCGCCGCCAGGTCGCATCGAATAAATTGCACGTTGGCCAGGAAAGGAGGGACCGCCTGGCGCGCCGCCGCGAGCATGGCCTCTGTCATGTCGATTCCAATGGCTTTCCCACCGCTGCCCACCAGCCCCGCCGCGCGGAGCACGTCGCGGCCCCGGCCGCACCCGAGGTCGACCAGCACCTCGCCCTCCGACGGTGCCGCGAGGTCCAGCGCGCTCCCGCAAGAGAGCGAGCTGCAGCAGCTCGACAGCCCCGTATAGCGCTCCTGAATGGCGAACGAGAGCCCGGTCAGCGCTTGGGGGTTCTTGGCGTTCAGATCCGACATTCGCGTGTCCTCCTGCGACGTTCGATGGGAGCCGTCCCTCGCGAAGAAGGGTTCGATTCCCCCCTCAGGCGCGCCCTGCCTCATTCTCTCCGAGGCGGTAATACGAAGCGCCCAGCGCGAAGATTTCGCGCACCGGCCTGCAGTCGGGCGAGCGCGGCGTCCCCGTCCGGTTGGCCGCGATGGCGCCACAGCCCCCACCGCAGACCGGAGCCACCGAGCAGCTCGCGCACTCCTTGACGCTGAACACGTTTCGGCCCGACCAGAGCTCGATCGCCTTCTCGTCCCGCGCGATCTCGGGCGCGTAGCTCCCGAGGCGGTAGCGCGGGTTGCCCACCGTCGCGGTGCAGCCGTAGAGCCCGCCGTCCGGGCTGAAAGCCCATTCCTTCTTGGCCGCGGGGCAAGCGTCGAAATTGGGGGCCGGGAATTCTCCCGTCTCCGCCAGGTGGCGAATCCCGTGAAGCCGCGGTTTGTGGAAGCGCGCCAAAACCGGGTCCTTCTGAGCGAGCTCGAGATAGCGGCTCCAGAGCTCGACGCGGTCGTAGAGTTGGTCGCGCATCTGGCGGCTGGCGCAGCCGAAGAGCTCGTAGTTGCGCCCCACCTGCGTCTTGAACCGCGACTCGGGAAGGCTCAGCCAGCCGCGCTCGTCGGCGATGCGGGCCAGGGCCGGCAGGTGGGGCAGGTTCTCCTTGTCGGCGACCACGCGGAGGTTGACCGGGATCTGCGCCTGCAGAAGGGCGTCCACCCCGCGGAGCGCTCGCTCGAAGCTCCCTCCGCCGGCGGCGTGCGGCCGGCGCGCGTCGTGGATGTCCTTGGGGCCGTCGAGGGTGACCTGCACCTCGCGGACGGGCCCGTCTCGCAGCAGCGGCACGAAGGCTGTCAGGTCGTAGCCGTTGGTCACCGCGGCCACCGTCATCCCCCGCTGCTGCGCTCCCTTCAGGAGGCGGCCGATCCGGTCGCGGTGGGTCTCGGTGTCGACCAGCGGCTCGCCGCCGAAAAGGGTCAAGTACGGACGGGGCGTCTCCGAGGCGTGGTAGCGATCGACGTAGGCGAACAGGGCGTCGATCTTCGCGGGCTCGATGAGCCGCGCTTTCGGGTCGAAGAGCTCCTGATAGCAGTACGTGCACTTGAGGTTGCAGCCGAACGAGGGCACGACGATGAGCTGCGTCGGCGTCTTCTCCAGCTCGCCCAGGTACTCGACCCAGGCCTCGGAGAAGAGCTTCCGATCGGCCTCGGGCGAGGCGACCGCGAAGCCGCCCTCCACCAGGTCGGCGAGCGGGAGCGAGCCCGGCAACTCGGCGCCGGGCTGGAGTGCGGCGAGCGCCTTGGCGTGATCGCCCGAGAGCAGCGCGACCTGGCCCTTGAGCGGCTGGACGAGGAGCAGCTGTTCCTGCTGCGTCAAGGGCACGACGATGGTGGCTTGCGATAACTGCATGGTGGAAAACTCCCGTGGGCTCCCACGCTGTAGAGCCAGATCGCGCGAGTGGGATTCTGCGCTTCGGTCGCCGAGCGACCGCAGGGCCCGTTTTGGGCCGCGAGATTCCGCCGTGCCTCCAAGCCGGAGCTCGCAGCGAAGGGACCGGCGCACTTCCCCGGGGCCGTACGAGGGCGTTGGCCCTGTCCGGGGACGCGCAGGGGCTCAGCCGCAGCCGCCCTTCATCGCGACCTTGGTCTTCAGCTTGACCCGCGGGGTGAACGGGTGGTGGGGCCACGCGACGGTCTCCGCGTGCGCTCCCGGGTGGGCCTCCCCGTTGGCCGCCTCTTCGTCGCACGGCGAGCGGAATTGCCGGGACGTCGGCAGGTCTGGCCAGGCGGCCGGCACGTGGCTGCCCACCGAGTAGGCAAACTGATAGCCGAGCGCCTCCGGCGCGCTCGCGCCGGACGCCCGCTGCGCGACGCAGCGGGGCGCGGGGTAGAGCTCCAGCCAGCGATTGATGCCACCCTCGACGACGTAGAGATTCGCCACGCCCTGCGCCTTGAGAGACTTCCAGGCCGCCAGCGAGGCTTGCTCCCCGTTGCTCATGAGGAAGCTCACCGTGGTGGTGGGCGCTTCCAACAGCGGCTTGACGACTTCCGGCGAGCCGAGCTGATCGGGGTCGAGCCGGCGCGAACCCCCGACGTGGAACAGGTTGAAGTCGGTCTCGGTGCGCAAGTCGTAGATGGCCACCTGCACCGATGGGTCCTGGCGCAGCTGAACGACCTCGGCAGGGTGGATGAAGATGGCGCGCTCTTCGACGGAGCGCTTGACGTCCTCGGAGAGGCTGGCCCACTTCTGCTCCGGGCTCGGCTGCCCGTGCGCCCAGGCGAGGAGGCTCGCCGACGCGAGCAGGCCCGCCCCCGCGATGAGCGACCTGTGCTTGGGGGCCAGCGCTATATCCGCCCACGCCCGCTTCAGGCCCCAGTGCTGCTCGGCGAGCTCCGCCAGGTAGAACATGCCGAGTGCCATCGCGACCACCGCCGCCAGAGTCGCGCCGGTGCTCAAGCCCAGCCACTCCGGCAGCGTGAAGCGGCCCATGTCCGAAGACAGGAAGAACGCCTCGAAGCTCCCGACCGACTCGCCGAAGGCGAATATGCCGAAGAGCACGCCGAGCAGGAAGAACATGCCGTCTACCTTGAGGGTGGCGGTGGCGACGGCCGAGGTGCCCGGGCAGAACCCACCAATCACGAAGCCGACGCCCATGATGAGCCCGCCGACGATGCCGGGCCAGAGGTGCGTCGGGTTCACCCAGACCCGGCTCATGTCGAGCAGCCCGAAGCTCGACGCGAGGCCGAGCAGCAGGGCCGCCACTACGATGGCGGTGAACATGACCTTGAGGACGGTCATCTCGCGCAAGTAGAACTGCGCCGCCAGCTTGCGCGTGTCGCCAAAGCCGGCCATCTCGAGCGCCGCACCAAAGCCGAAGCCGATGGCCCCGAACATCAGCGCGTCGCGAAGGGTGTCTGCGGAAGCCGAAAAGTTCCAGGGTGCCATGGGCATCTCCCGTGCGCGTGAGCGCTTCAGGTCTTCTCGTTCCAGAGGCCGCGGACGAAGTACGCCAGGGCGTAGGCGCCTCCGAAGACCGCGAACATGAACGCCCAGCTCCCGACCGACAATACCGCCCCTCCGGAGAGCGCCTGGCCCGAGGTGCACCCGCGGGCCAGCCGCGCGCCGTAGCCCATGATGGCCCCGCCCAGGAGCGCGTAGGCCCAGCGCGCGTGCACCGAGACGTTCGGCCCTCGGCGCGTCTCCAGCTTGACCCTGCGGTGGAGGAGCCCCGAGACCAGGGCGCCCGCGAGCGTGCCGGCGAACATGGGGATGCTGGAGTGCTTCCAGGGGCTGCGCTTCCCGCCCGCCATCTCGGCGAAGTAGGCGACCTTATCGACGTGGCCAGGCGCGACCACGTCGAGCGCTCCGGTCTGGATCCGCGTCATCGCCGCCGACGCGCCCAGGCCCCCTCCGGTCAGGAAGAAGCTGAGGAACAAGACGATGCCGAGCAGCGCTCCGGCGAGGTACGGGTTGAGGTACGGACGAGGGCCTTTGCTGGGAGTCATGTTCCGCTCCTCTCTGGGTGAGCCGCGTCGGCGCCTTCGCCGCTCTCGTGCACCTGATAACCCGTGATCATCGAAGTCAGGTGCTCCCCCAGCGTCCGCCCCGTCGTCACCAGGTAGGCGTGCAGGACGAAGAACGAGAGGAACAGCCACGCGCCCACGTTGTGGAGCGGCGCTACGACCGTGAGACCTCCCGCGGCCCGCGCGACGTCGGGCCATTGGCCCACCGCCCAGATCAAGAGACCCGTGGCGATCTGCAGGGGGAAGAGCAGGTTCAGGAGCGCGAGGTAGGTGAGCTGCTGCAGCGGGTTCAGCTTCTTGCCCGCCTGGTTGGAGGGGTGCTGGCGGCCCAGAAAGATGCCGCGCGACATGTACTCCATGTGCTCGACGACGCGGGCCAGCAGCCCCTGGGGCTCGGGGATGAAGTTCCGGATGGCCCGGGTGGCGAGGTGGTAGCCGAGGGCGATGGCCGCGTTCACCATCAGGACCGCCGCGAGGGCGTTGTGGACCGAGACCGCCGTGGACAGCTCCATCAGCCAGGGGCGGCCCGAGTTGTGAATCTCCAAGCCGGTGGCGATCAGCGCGATGCCGCTAAACGCCATGGTCCAGTGCCAGAACCGCTCGTAGCGAGAAAAGGCGTAGTCGCGGACCTCTCGCCCCCCGCTGGCGACCGGGCCTCGGCGGCGGCGCGTCACGAGCCGCCCCAGCGCATGGAGGACGACGCCCGCCGCCACGGCGACGAACACCCCGAAGCCGACGGCGTTGGTCCAGCCCTCGCGCGAATGGCCGAGCACGTGGGTCCGCCCCGGGGCCGAGTGCGGATCGCGCTGGAGCTCGAGGCCGCCTCCTGGAGTCCGCGCCAGCACCCCGGCGAGCTGGATGCGACCGTTCTCGCGGGGTTTGGGCGGCTCGCCGCCCGGCAGATACGAGGCGATGAGGAAGACGCCGGAGAGGCGCGACGGCGACGCGTGGCACTCGGCGCAGTCGCGGAGCGCGCGTTCGCGCGCGGAGACGCCGTGCGCCAGGGGGAAGGTGGTCAGCGAGCCCTCGATGGCGGGGTCCACGACCCCCAGCGCTCGGAGCCGCGAAGCGATGAGCTGGACCTTCGCCTCCGAGTCGAGGCGCAGCTCCTCCACCTCGAGCCGGCCGTCGCCGTTGCGGTCCAGCGCGGCCACGACCTCGGGCGCGTGCCCTCCCTCGGCGCCGAGGAAGGCCTTCGCGACCCGCTCGAACGGGACCTCGGCCCCGTCCGCCCGCGAGACCCAGCGCCAGTGCCCCACCGGGTTGACGGGGGCCAGCCGGAGGGCGCCGTCGCTCTCGGCGCGCTCGACGAGAAGCGGCTTGAACGGCCGGATGGCCGAGGTGTTGAGCGAGCCGCCGGGGGCCAGGTCGACGTTGCGATACCGGGCCACCGGGCGGCCCGCCGCGGTGGCGACCGTGGCGTCGATCATCTCGAGCGCCGGCCCCCGCGGCGCCGAGAGGTGGCAGCTCGGGCACGCCAAAACCTCCATGTGGCGCGCGCGATACGGCAGGAACTCGTGCGCCTTGAGCGGATCGTGGCAGCTTCGGCAGCTCTGCTCGGCGAACCGGTGATTCGGGCGCACCAGGAACTCGGCGGTGCTCGGGCGCCGCGGGTCGGCCACCAGGTAGCGGAGCGCCGGCTGCTTCGCATCGACGCGCGCCGGGTTATTGCCCGCGAAGTGGCAGGCGACGCAGTCCACGAGCTTCGCCGCGTGCACGTCCCAGGGCAGAGGCAGGGCGGATTTGCCCTGCAGGTTCAGGAAGGAGTCGCTCATGTGCTGCGCGGAGATGATGGCCCCCTCTCCCTGGGTCAGCAGGAAGGTGCGACCGCCCTGCCCAGCGTCCTCGAACTCCTTCGGGATCAGCACGGGGGTCGTGCTGCCGCCGATCAGTCCGTGGCAGGCGCCGCAGTTCGCCGGGCGCGGGACCCCAATGCGAAGGGCGTCCCGACGGAGCATCCCGTTCTCGTCCAGCGCCTCCGGGCGAAGGTCGAGGCGCCCGCCATCCACGTGGCACTGGATGCAGGTCGCCTGGGCCAGCCCAGAGGCATGCCCGCTGTGCGAGGCGATGTAGCCGGCGTCGTGGCAGCCCCCGCAGGTGCGCTCCGCCGACACCTGCCCGCCGCCCTGCACCTTGCGCCCGGCCTCGTCGAGGGGCGCAAAGGCGGGGTGGATGGGGTTGACCGGCTGCTGGGCGCTCGCCGGGGAGGCCGCCAACGCGAGGAGAAGAGCGATGCGCTTCATCGGCGGCCTCCGATCCGGATGGGGTCGCCCGCGTAGCCCAGGCGCTTCCAGTCCATGCGCGGGTGGTCCCCGTGGCAGTCCAGGCAGGCGAGCGCCTTCTCCTTCGGGGCGACCATGTGCGAGAGGGGCCAGTACATCTCCGTCTCGGCGAATCCGTACGTCCCGCTGTAGGGAAGCTTCGAGACCTCGGCGCCGAGCCGGAACGCGAGATCCCAGTCGAAGTGGGTCCAGTAGCCGTCCTTGCCGCCGGTGATCGGCGGGAAGAGGTAGTGGTTGCCGACGTCGTAGGGCTGCCGCGCGCGGTGGACCTTGAACGGCCAGATGCGCGCGCTCGGGTCGCCGATGTCGCCCAAGGGTGGGTTGAGCACCGTGGGCACTTTCGGATCCTGGACCGGGTCGCCCAGGAGGTAGCGGCCCACCTTCCCATTGAACCAGCCATACTCCGGCACCGCGTCCTGCTCGTAGACGAATTCGCCCTTGATTTTCAGGTAGTGGTGCGGGTCGTCCGCGCGAGAAGCGTCGCCGGCCTTGCTCCAGTCCCAGTAGGCCTTGGTGGGGAGCTTCCCGGCGAAGGTCGGGATGTGGCAGGTCTGGCAGGCGACCGATTTGAGGTGGGCGTTGATGCGCTCGTCGCGGTGCTCGGGGCGCGTGTGGCAGTCGGAGCAGGCGACGCCGTGGGAGTCCTCGACGCTGACGGAGAACGCGCGCCCGCGCAGCGCGTGCCCCGGCGCCGTGTGGCAGTCGATGCACTCGAAGCCGTGGCCGCCGATGTGGACGTCCTCCTCTTCGAACGGGTGGGCGAGCGAGGAGTCGAGGTCGCCGTGCTTGACCCCCTGCCCTCCTCCGCCGTACGCGTGGCACCCGAGGCAGTTCTCGCGAGCGGGCCAGGACACCGAGCGCGCCGCCGCGACGACGTCGGTCTCATTCGTCGGCAGCCCGTAGGTGCCCTTGACGTAAGTGCGCGTCCGCTCGTGGCAGACCAGGCAGTCGACGTTTTCAGGGTTCTTGAAGTCGAAGGAGTCGTCTGCCCAGCCGTACCCGATGTGGCACTTCATGCAGGACTTCTCGTTGCCATGGGTGGCGACGCAGAAGTTGTTGAGGACGTTCTTCTTCCCGATTCGAACCTTCCCGGCGTGTCCCTGGACCTCCACCTCGTCGCCCAGCCACATCCAGTGCGAGGTCTTCATGACCCCGACGGCTTTCGGGTGACAGGAGAGGCAGGTGCGCGTCACCGCCTGCGGCGTCTCGAACTTATCCGGGATGACCGGCGTGTGGTCGAAGTGCGGCCGGGCGCTCCGAGCGAAGCCCGCTGCGTGCCCGGCCAATCGCCCCGGCGCCCGAAGCGCCACCGCCAACCCGATGCCACAGAGGAGAGCCCCTCCGATGACTGCCCCCCGAATCCAGAAGCGCTTCATCGATGCCTCGTCCCACCCCGGTGCACTGCGCTCTTGCTTCCGGCCTCCTCATCGCGCGCTCCGAGCAGCGGGCGCGAAGCCCCGACTGCGGGGAGACCGCGAGAAGCGGCCGCCGTCCCAGAACTCCTCCACCGCGTCCAGCAGCGCGGCGATGGCCTGGGAAGCCAGTCGGTAGGGTCGTCCAGGCTCGCGCGAGGGCTCCACCAGCCCCGCCAGCCTCAGGATTCGAAGCTGCTGCGAGACGATGGGCTGGGCCGCGTCGAGGCGCGCGCCCAGGTCGCCGACTCGGGTCGGCGTTCGGCGAAGGGTCAGAAGGATTCGCAAGCGCAGCGGGTGACCGAGGGCGCGCAGCACGTCCGCCAGCATCGCAACCCCGTGGCCGTTCTCCAGCCGTGCCTCGGATCGCTTGCTCCCGCTCGCGCGGGATTCGGAAGACCGAGCGCTCGACGAATCCAAGGTGCGTCTCCCGTGCTCCCCTGCCGGCTGGACCCAATGCCATGGACATGCCAACCTTAGCTCTTCTCGACATCGCAATATAGGCGATTCGCCATATGGCACATATTGAGTCATTGCTGAATCAATCCGGCCGAGACATTGGCACGGCGCGTACCATTGGGTCCAGACCCCGTCCTTTTCGAACGCCGCCGGAGCCAAAGGGCCGGACCCGACATTCCGGCGCTCGCTCTCCTCATCGCCGGAACCGTCAGAGCGCGAGCGAGGCTCCCTGAAGATGCCTTGATCGCTGCGGCCCTGAGGGCCGCTCGCTCGGCTGGAGGTAACCTCATGAAGAAGGCGGCGCTGGTGCTCGGCGGTGGCTTCGGAGGACTCGAAAGCGCCATTCACTTGGCGAAGGGCGGGCTCGACGTCACACTGGTGTCGAACCGCGACTACCTCTTCCTTTACCCGACATCCATTTGGGTGCCCACGGGCGAGGTCGAGCTCAAGGATGTCACCCTGGACCTGGCGGACATCGCGCGGCGGCGCGGGTTCAAGTTCCAGCGGGGAAACATCGAGGCCCTGAGCGCCGAACGCCGGGCGGCGACCGTCGACGGCAAGGAGCTTTCCGCCGACTACGTGGTCGTGGCGCTGGGCGGTGGGAAGACGAAGCCCAAAGGCGTGGAGAACACCCACACCATCTGCGGCGAGCCAGCGGCGACCGAGAAGCTGCGCGACGCGCTTCACGCCTTGGTCGAGCGCGGCGAGGGTCGGATCGCCATGGGGTTCGGCGGCAACCCGAACGACCCCTCGGCGGTGCGCGGCGGGCCCGCCTTCGAGCTCATGCTCAACGTCGACACCTGGCTGCGCCGCCGGGGCGTGCGCGACCGCTTCGAGCTCACGTTCTTCGCGCCCATGCCCGTGCCCGGCGCGCGGATGGGAAAGCGGGCGGTCGAGTCGGTCGCAAGGCTCTTCGAGAAGCGCGGCATCGGCAAGCGCTACGGGAAGAAGATCACCTCGTTCGAGCCCGGCGCAGTTTCCTTCGAGGACGGCTCGAAGCTCGAGGCGGGCCTCGTCATGTTCATCGCGGCCGCGGACGGCCACCCGGCCATCAAGGCGTCGGCGCTCCCGAAGAACGCGGCCGGGTTTCTCCAAATCGACGAGGGCTGCGCGGTCGCGGGGGTCGAGGGCTTCTATGCGGTCGGGGACGTCGCCGCGCTCGAGGGACCCGAGTGGCGAGCCAAGCAGGGCCACGTCGCCGAGGTCATGGCCCGCACGGCCGCCCAGAACATACTGGCGCACGCGGCCGGGCGAGCCGAGCGCGTCAGCTATCGGCCGCACGTGAATATCTTGTGTGTGATGGACATGGGCAACGGCGCGGCTTGGGTTTCGCGCACCGAGGAGAAGGAGACGCTCGTGTCGCTGCCCATCGTCGGGCACTGGATGAAGAAGGGCTGGGGAGCCTACTTCAAGGCTTCCAAGAAGGGCCTCGTCCCGCGGATCCCCGGGCTGTAAGCGCGCGCACGCCAACGGCCTCGCGCGACGCAACGCCGGACGGCCGCGGCCTCCTCACGCTGCCGCTCGGCTCAGGTCCGGGTGCGCCGAGCGCAGCGTGATGAACGTGACCTCGGGCGGCGCATTGACCCGGAACGGCATCACGGCGCCGCCGATGCCTCGGCTCACGTAGAGCTGCGTGTGCGGCAGGTGAAAACGGCCGGCGATGTAGTGCTCCTGCAGGCGGCGCATGATGGCCGGCGTGAGCCCGGGGATGTTGACGTGGCCGCCGTGCGTGTGGCCGGCCAGGCACAAGGATGCGCGATAGTGAGACAGGTACTCGGCCGTGCGCGGCACGTGGGCCAGCGCGATCCGAGAGCCCTCGCGGGCGCCGTGGAACGCGCGCGGGATATCCGCGTTTCGCGTCACGAGGTCGTCGATGCCGATGACCGTGAAGGCCTCGCCGCGAAGCGACAGTCTCGTGTTCTGGTTCACGAGCACCGTGTAGCCCAGCGAGCGCAACGCCCGCGACGCGCCCTGTGGGTCCACCCAGTAGTCGTGGTTTCCCAGCACGGCGACCGCCGGCGCCTCGAGCCCCGCGAGCTGCTCGCGGATGAGGTGGACGCCGCGCTCGTGGTGGGAGAGGAAGTCCCCGGTCATCACCACCAGGTCAGGTGCGTAGGCGTTGACCATCGAGACCGCTCTTCGGACCCTTCGCGCGGGCGTCGCGCGCCCCACGTGGATGTCGGTGAGCTGGGCGACGCGCAGGCCGTCGTGCGCCGGCGAAAGGTCCTGGAGCCAGAACTCCCGCTCCTCGACGACCGGCATCTTGAAGAGCCCTCGCGCGCCGTCGGCGAGCTCATCGGTGCTGCGGGAGGACTTTCGACTTTGGAGCATGGGCCTCGATGGAAAGAGCTGTAGAGCTGACGAAACGACGCGCGTACTACGCGCACGGCGCTAAGGTGAGCTGGGCGCGATTCGATTGCTTGCGATTATCGAGCCGTGGAGCACTGCGCTTCAAGCCCACCTCCCATACCGGGTCTATCCGTCCGTAACGAGGCGCGTCGCCCGGCCAATTGCCTCTTTCCGCTCCACACCCGATCCCCGGGTCTTTTGCAAACCGCCGGGGCGTCCGCGACATTTCGCGAGCGAGGCTCTCGCTAGGAAGGTCATCGCCTTGCGCCTCTCAATCCGATAGGCTTGCCGCCGATGCCTCGACTGCGCTGGCGGCCTTGGAACTCGGCGCCGGCGGGTTCGTGCCATGACCTCGGGGCGCTGAGCGCGCTTCACCTCGGGACGGCCGAGCGGCAGCACGGGCACGGCACCCTGGGCGGACGTATCGGAGACCGTGACCGCCATGCCGGACGAGCCCAAGTCGGAAAGCACCCCCCCGGGGAGGCCAACCCCCATCGACGAGACGCGGGTCAATCGGGTCGCCCCGCTGCCCGCGGGCTTGGCCGATTCGGGAGCCGCCTTCCTCGTTCAAATCTACGGGCCGGACCTCGGCAAGCGCTACCCGCTCGACCAATCGCCCATCACCGTCGGGCGGGACCTTGCCAGTGACGTCGTCGTGGACCTCGACAACGTCTCGCGCCGCCATTGCCGGTTCACGCGGCTGGAGGGCGCCTTCTACCTGGCGGACCTGAACTCGACGAACGGAACGTTGCTCAACGACCGAATCGTCGAGCGAGAGAGCGCGCTGCGCTCCAGCGACCTCATCAAGGTCGGCGGGGCCATCTTCAAGTTCATCCACGGGAACGACCTGGAGGCGCAGTACCACGAGGAAATCTACCGGCTCACCATCGTGGACGGCCTCACCCAGGTGAACAATAAGCGCTACTTCCTCGACTTCCTCGAGCGCGAGATGGCGCGCTGCCATCGGTACTCGCGGGCGCTGTCGCTGCTCCTCTTCGACCTCGACCACTTCAAGAAGCTCAACGACCAGTTCGGCCACCTCGCCGGCGATTTCGTCCTGCAAGAGCTGGCGCACCTCGTCCAAGGGCAAATCCGCCGCGAGGAGTGCTTGGCGCGCTACGGAGGCGAGGAGTTCGCCGCCGTGCTCCCGGAGAGCGGCCCCGAGAAGGCGCGCATCTTCGCCGAGAAGCTGGTCCGCCAGGTGAGCGATCACTCGTTCATGTTCGAGGGCGACCGGCTGCCGGTCACCCTCTCGGTGGGCCTCGCCCACCTCTCGCCCAACATGACCGAGCCCTCGCAGTTCATCAAGGCGGCCGACACCGAGCTCTACCGAGCGAAGCGCGAAGGCCGCAACCGGGTTTGCGGCTGAGCCAGGCTAGTCGCCCAGGCAGACCCCCAGCGAGCGCGCGGTGCGCACCGTGTCCGAGTCGAGGGGCACCGATTTCATCTTCGAGACGGCCTCTTCGATGGGGATGGTCTTCACGTCCGGCGCGTCCAGGGCGACCATGGTGTTGACCTTCCCCTCGGCGAGGGCGCGAATGGCGGCGGCGCCGAAGCGCAGGCCGAGGAGCCGGTCGAACGTGGTGGGGCTGCCGCCGCGCTGCAGGTGGCCGAGCACGAGGCTGCGGGTCTCCTTGCCGGTCAGCTTGGCAATCTCGTCCGCGACGTACTGGCCGATGCCGCCCAGCTGCACCTCGCGACCAGCCTCCTTCGGCCCGCGAGTGAACATGTCGCCGCCGATGGGCTTGGCGCCTTCGGCCACCACCACGATGGCGAAGTGCTTGCCGGCCAGCTCGCGCCGCATGATCGCCTCGGCGATTTTGGTGAAGTTGAACGGGATCTCGGGGATGAGGATGACGTCGGCCGTCCCCGACAACCCGCTGTTCAGGGCGATCCACCCCGCATAGCGGCCCATCACCTCGACCACCATTACCCGCTCGTGCGCCTCCGCCGTGGAGTGGAGCTTGTCGATGGCCTCGGTCGCGGTGGTCACCGCCGTGTCGAACCCGAAGGTGGAGTTGGTGCCGAACAGGTCGTTGTCGATCGTCTTGGGCACGCCGATGATGGGCATGCCCTTGTCGATGAACTTCTGCGCGATGCGCAGAGACCCGTCGCCTCCGATGCAGACCAGCGCGTCGAGCTTCTTCTCGTGGAAGTTCTCGATCACCTGGTTGGAGATGTCGATGGTCTTCACGCCCTCGGGCGTCTTGATGGGGTACTCGAAGGGGTTGCCCTTGTTGGCGGTGCCCAGGATGGTCCCGCCCAAGTGCGTGATGCCCCGGACCGCGTTCCGAGTCAACGGGACCAGCTGGTCGGTGTCGAGGAGCCCACGGTAGCCGTGGCGGACTCCGAACACCTCCCAGCCCATCTCGATGGCCGAGAGCGTCGCCGCGCGAATGACGGCATTCAAGCCGGGAGCATCTCCGCCGCCGGTGTTGATGGCGATACGCCTGATCTTCTTCGGGTCGAACATGTGCCTCCCCGACACCTAGGATGGGCAGGCGAGCGTACGGCTCGCCCTCGGCTGCGCCTCGCCCGTGTGGGATGGCGCAGTCCCCAAAGAGCCTACCGAACCCTGAGCCGCGGCGCCAAGGCCTGGCGGCTCAAAGACAAGTTGTCGGGGTGCAGAACTCGCGGCTTCTTCGTTGAATTCTCAGTCGCCGGTTGGCCCGGCCGCTGAGGACTTGGCCGCCTCGAGCCTCCGCCGGCGAGCCAGCTCGGCGCGCCCCTGGCGATTCTCCAGGGAGGTTCGGGCCATGCCTTCGGCGTGCATCTGCGCGTTGCTGCAAGCGATGGCGCTCACGCGGCGGTGCCGCGCGGCCAGCTCGGCGTAGAGGCGGGACGTGGAGCGGTTGCTCCAGATGCGGGCCTCCACGTCGTCGAGCGCCTGGTCCAGGTCGCGGACGCGGGCGCGGGCGTCTTCCACGGCGGCGCGATCGGCCTGCGCCACTTCCTGCGCCTGGGCGCTCCGACGGCAGCCGGCGAGGGCCATGGCTGCTGCAATTGCGATGAGCCACGCTGGCTGCACGCCCCCTCCTCTTCTGCGAGCGTACCAGGGCGCACGAGCCGCTCCTCGCCGCGGGGGCGAGCGAGACAGCGAACTTCACATTCGAAACCGAGGGGCCGTGCGCCCGCCCGCGGGTGGACGGCAAGGAGATAGGCACGCCCGCTCCGAGCGGCAACGGCGGAGAGGCGCACCTACTTCGGAACCGCCTTGAGCATCGCTTTGCCGTTCTTGATGACGACCTTGAAATCCACCGACGTCACGCCCCTCTGCTGGAGAAGCGCGGGCACCTGGCGCCGCAGGCTCTTGGCCACGGCATCGAAGGTCAAGCCGTCGGTGCTCTCACGGCAGCGCTTCTTGGCCGTGATGTAGGCGTCGTAGATGGCCTTCAGCTTTTGGTCGCCGAGGGGCAACGCTGCGGGCGTCGCGCCGTTCGCGGCCCAGGCCCCATGCTCTCGGGCGGGAACGGGGCCCGTGCTCGTCGGGGGCACGGCAGGCGGCGCACGCGCCGGCGAGGTCGCCTGGCGCCCGATTGGTGTGCTTGGCCCGAGGGCTGAGGCCGCCGACAGCGGCGCGCCGGTCCCCTGCCTCGGGAGCGGCGAGCCCGTCGGGAGGCGGGCCGCTGGCTCTTGAGCCGGTGAGAAGTCGAGGTCGCCCAAGTCTTCGGAGATCTCGAAAGCCGCGTCCGCGTTCCCGAGGGTCTTCGGAAGGCCGGCCGGCTTGGAGCGCGCTGTCTCCAGCTTCTTGAGCTCGTTCTTGTGCCGCAGGCGCAGGATGTCGCGCCGGGAGGTCCCGTCCTCCATCTCCTTGAGCGTGCGCTGCCAGAGCCGGTCGTAGGCGAGGAACTTCTGGTAGAGCGACTGGATCCGGAACTTCAGTGCGGTATTGCGAATGAAGGCGCCCTTGAGGCTCACCAGGCGCCCCCGCAAGTCCTCCGCGTCGCGGGAGGGATTCTTGCGCTCGAGGCCCAAGAAGAATTGGTCGAACCGCGCCTTGAGCGCGTGCAGCTCCCTCTCGAGCTCCTCGGCCTGGACCGCGACCTTCTCCTGGTCCGGCGGCAGCGCTCCGCGCCCAAGTAGCTCGGAGGCACTGTAGATGGGACTTGGCATCGAGAGCGAGTCTACCAAAAGGCCGCTTCGTTCCGCGCGCCTCGGCGAGGAAGGCGCCGCTGGAGGCGCCCCGCCGATTCCAGCGATCGCCTACCGCGCCACGGCCTTCGTCAAGTCGCCGGGGCGAGCGCCGCCTTGGGCCTGCGCCCGTAGAGCAGGAAGAGGGCGACTCCCGTCAGGAAGATGCCCAACGACACCGTCTGGCTCGTCGACAAGATGACCGGGTCGGCCTCCGTGGGCCATTTGAAGAGGAAGTTGCGGATCACGTCGCCTCGGAAGAACTCGACCGTGAACCGCAGCAGGGCGTAGCCCACGAGCCAGGTCGCGAGGAGCTGGCCGTGGAAGCGCTTGTTCCGGCGCAGAATGAGCAGCAGGACGAACAGCGCCAGCTCGCCGGCGCTCTCCATGAGCTGCGTCGGGTAGACCGGCAGGGTGTAGCCATGCGCCTGGGCGTAGTCGCTGATCCGCTGCGCTCCGGCCACTGCCGTCGAGAACGTGTGCCCGGCCGAGTCCACCCACCGGCTGTCGTGGAGCTGGTCCGAGAAGGCGAGGCTGTCGGTGCCGAAGCCGCCGAAGGGCAGGTGCTTGGCCGACGGGAAACGCACCGCGATGTGCGACCCCGCCTTGGCGATCCCGCCCCAGCAGCAGCCCGCGGAGAAGCACCCGAACCGGCCGATGGTGTGCCCGATGGCGACCGACGGGATGGCGACGTCGGCGAGGCGCAAGAAGTCGATCCGGTGCTTCTTCGCGTACGCCACGCTCGCGAGCGCGGCGCCGATGAAGCCTCCATAGAAGACCAGCCCGCCGCCGGTCGGCGAAAGCGCCTGGAGGAGGTTGTCTCGGTAGTCGTCCCACTTGGTGATCACGAACAAGAGCCGCGACCCGGCCAAGGCGGCAATGAAGATCCAGAAGGCCAGCTCCAGCATGTGCTCGCGCATCACCGGGCCCGCCGGAACCATCTTGCCGTCCACGCGGATCTGCTCCGGATAGGCCCGCACGGCCTCTCGTGAGGCGACCGAGATGGCCACGATGAAGGCGGAGGCGATCATCAAGCCATAGGTGTGGACCGGCAGCCCGGTGTTGCGGCCCAGCTGACCGTTGAGCCCGTACTTGATGGCCGCGGCCGCCAAGCCGAAGCTCCAGGCCGCCGCCGTCACGAATTCTCCCCCGCCGTTTTTGGCCAGAACGCGGCCGTAGAGCGCGCCGGAGACCGCCAGGAGGGCGGCGAAGAGCCAGG
This sequence comes from uncultured delta proteobacterium, assembly GCA_963772225.1. Classification (GTDB taxonomy): domain Bacteria; phylum Myxococcota; class Myxococcia; order Myxococcales; family UBA5297; genus CAVYWD01. Next base: position 122,197 of record CAVYWD010000009.1, read on the forward strand.
TCGCCCCGGTCAGGATGGCAGCGTTGGAGGCGGAGAGCGGCGGCGCCGCGTACACCACCGCGATGCAGGCGATGAGCCCGCTGGCCGCGCCATAGGGCACGGCTCGCCACGGCGCCTCCTTCGCGTTCGCCGCGCCGCGCCAGCCGCTCCAGGTGCCGTAAACGACGACCGCGATGGCGAGCACCACGAGCAGGACCGAGCCCGCGGGAGAATTGAAGTCGATTTTGAAGAGGACGGGGAGCATCAGGTTCTCCGACGGGCGCTGAAGGGCCGCCCTCGTTTTCAGGTCTTAGAGCGCAGCTGGAGGCGAAGCCGGTGCCTTGCCTCCAGGCACGTCCAACACGCTCGCCCGCTCTGTTGTGCCCGCCCCTTCCAGCGCGGGGACGTCCTCGGGCGAGAGGCGAGGCCCGAGCAGCGCGTCGAGGAGCATGAGGAAGACGCCGGCCGAGATGGCGGCGTCGGCCAGGTTGAAGGTCGGCCAGTGGAGCCGCGGGTCGGAGCGCCAGTGCCAGTCGATGAAGTCGATGACGTATCCGCGGGCGAGGCGGTCCAGGAAATTGCCCAGCGCGCCGCCCAGCAACAGGGCGAGCGCGAAGGCGAGCAGCCGTTGGTCCTTCTGGAGCTTTCGGTAGAAGAGCGCGATGAGCGCGGCGGACGAGAGGCTCACCGCGTGGAAGAACGGGACGCGCAGGCGCTCATCGAGCCCGGCGAGCAGGCCGAAAGCCGCGCCCCGGTTCTCGACGTATCGGTGGGCCCAAACCTGCGGTACGACCTCGGCCGGAGCCCGCCGCTCGTCGGCCTGGACGTTCTTGAGGCGGTAGAACGCCGCGAGCCGCTCGGCAGCTCCGCGGAGCGCGCGCCGCTCGAAGGCCGTGGTGAGACTCGCCACCGCCAGGTACTTCGTCCCCTGGTCGAGCAGCACGACCGCCGAGGCCACCGCGGCGAGGAGCGCGAATGAGCGCCTCGCCGAGGCCCGCTCGCTCATGCGGGGCCGGGCCAGGGCGGGCGTCACGAGCGCAGCGCCTCGTCGCACTTGGGGCAGACCGGGTGGCCGCCGTCGACGGCCTCGCTGTAGGTCCAGCAGCGCGGGCATTTCTCTCCCTTTGCCCGCTCGACCTTGACGAACAGCGGGAGGCTCTCGGCCTTGGCGGCGCCCGCAGGCAGCGTCCCCTGGAGCTCCACCTTCGAGACGATGAACGCGGCAGCCAGCTCGGCGGCGTGGCCCTTGAGGAAGGCGGAGAGCTCGGCGTCTTCGGCGTAGAGCAGGACCTGAGCCTCCAGCGACGAGCCGATGAGCTTCTCGCGGCGTGCCGCCTCCAGCACCTTCTGGACCTCGGAGCGGACCGCGAACAGGCGGTTGAAGGTGGCCAGCACCTGCTCGTCCTGGGGAGAGGTCCTGGGCTCTGGGAGGCCGCACAGGAAGATGCTCACCGCCGGCTTGTGCGGCAGGTGCCCGAACGCCTCGTCGGCGGTGAAGCTCATGACCGGGGCCAAGAGCCGCAGCAGGTCGAACAAGACTTCATGGAGCACGGTCTGCGCCGCGCGCCGCGCCTTCGACTTGGCGCCCGCCGTGTAGAGCCGATCCTTGAGGATGTCGAAGTAGACCGCCGAGAGGTCGGTGGCGCAGAAATCGAGGATGGCGTGGTAGACGACGTGGAATTCGTAGTCCTCGTAGGCCTTGCGGACCTTGGCGGTCACCTGCGCGAGCCGCGCCCTGGCCCAGCGGTCGAGGGCCGGCAGCTCGACCTGGGGCACCGCGTCCTTGGCGGGGTCGAAGTCGTGCAGGTTGCCGAGGCAGTAGCGCACGGTGTTGCGGATCTTCCGATAGCCCTCGGTGAGGCTCTCGAGGATCTTCGGCGAAATGCGGATGTCGTCGCGGTAATCGGACGACGCGACCCAGAGCCTAAGGATCTTCCGCGCCCATCTCCTTGAGGACCTTGTCGAGGGGCACGTAGTTGCCCGCCGATTTGCTGATCTTCTTGCCCTCGCCGTCCACGAAGAAACCGTGCGTCAACACCGCCTTGTAGGGCGCGGCGTCGCGGGTGCCCACCGAGCACAAGAGCGAAGAGTGGAACCAGCCGCGGTGCTGGTCGCTCCCCTCGAGGTAGAGGTCCACCGGCACGCGCGAGCGGGCGCGCTTCTGCGCCACCGCCGCGAAGCTCACGCCGGAGTCGAACCAGACGTCGAGGATGTCCTCCTCCTTGCGGAACTTCGCGCCGCCGCACTTCACGCATTTCGTCCCCGGCTTGAGAAACGACTCCGGCTCCCGGGCGAACCAGGCGTCGGCGCCCTCCTTCTCGAAGGCGCGCGCGACCTCCTCCATGGCGTCGAGGTCGAGGAGCGCCTCGCCGCACGCGTCGTCCGCGCAGTAGAAGACCGGGATGGGCACGCCCCACGCGCGCTGGCGGGAGACGCACCAGTCCGGCCGCGTCTCGATCATCCCGTAGATCCGCTCGCGGCCCCACTTGGGGATCCAGCGGACCTTGTCGATCTGCTCCAGGGCCTTCTTGCGCAGGTCGTTGTGGCTCATGGAGATGAACCACTGCGCCGTCGCGCGGAAAATGACTGGGCGCTTGCAGCGCCAGCAGACCGGATAGCTGTGGCGGATGCTCGCCTTGGGGTCGGAAAGCAGCACCTTCGTTTGGAAGAGCCGGTCGACAATCTTGGGGTTGGCCTCGAAGATCGGCTGGCCGGCCAGGTCGCCCGCCTCGGCGGTAAAGCGGCCGGCCGCGTCCACCGGGCTCAAGGTCTCGAGCCCGTACCGCTGGCCCGCCTCGAAGTCCTCCGCGCCGTGCCCAGGCGCCGTGTGCACCAGTCCCGTGCCACTCTCGGTGGTCACGTGCTCGCCCAGGATGACCGGGCAGATTCGGCCGTTGAGGACGCTCGTGTAGCGCAGCCCCTCCAGCGCCTTGCCGCCGAGCGACGCGAGGACCTTGCTGGGGTCGCGCGGCGCGCCGCCCTCGGCCGCGAGCTCGCCAGGGGCGACCGCCGAAAGGAAGCTCGAGAGCAAATCCTTCGCAACCACGACGACCCGGCCGCCGAGGTCGTAGGCCACGTAGGTGACCTCCGGGTGCGCGGCGATGGCGAGGTTCGCCGGGAGCGTCCAGGGCGTCGTGGTCCAGATGACGAGCTCGGCTTTGCGGCCCGCGAGGCCCGGCAGCGCGTCCTTGAGCGCGAACGCGACGTAGATGGACGGCGACTCGTGGTCCTCGTACTCGACCTCGGCCTCGGCCAGGGCGGTCCGGTCGCGCACGCACCAGTAAACGGGCTTCTTGCCGCGCACCAGCGAGCCGCGGCGGGCGAAGCGGGCGAGCTCGCGCACCGTCTCCGCCTCGTAGTCGAAGCTCATGGTGAGGTACGGCTCCGACCAGCGGGCGAAGACGCCCAGGCGCTTGAACTCGTCGCGCTGGATGTCGACGAAGCGCTGCGCATACTCGCGGCAGTGCTTGCGCAGCTCGAGCTTGGAGAGGCCCTTCTTGCGCCCGCCCAGCTCCTCCTCGCTCTTGAGCTCGATGGGCAGGCCGTGGCAGTCCCAGCCGGGGATGAAGTCGGCCAGCTTGCCCGACATGTTGGCGTGCTTGACGACCATGTCCTTGAGCGTCTTGTTGAGGACGTGCCCCAAGTGGATCTGGCCGTTCGCGTAGGGCGGTCCGTCGTGAAAGACGAACAGCTCCTTGCCCGCGTTCTGCTCCATCAGTCGGTCGTAGACCTTGAGCTCGTCCCAGCGCGCGAGCATCTGCGGCTCGCGCACAGGAAGCGACGCCTTCATGGGAAAGTCGGTCTTGGGGAGGTTGACCGTGTCCTTGTACTTGGCCCCCTCGTCGGCGCCCTTGGGAGCGCCCTTGCCGGAGGGAGAAGCCGAGCCTTTGGACGATGCCTTGTCGCCGTCGGACATTGGGTGCGCAACTCCGCGAAAATAGGAGGGTCCTGCTATCATGGAGCGCCCGCCGGCGCAAGGGCGCGAGGGCTACGAGGAGGATACGCGCAAATGGCTGCATCGCTCCCGGAGATCGCGGCATTTCTCGATGAGACGCTCCGCACGGCGGAGATCCCAGACGACCCCAACGCCGTGAACGGTTTGCAGATCGCGGCCTCGCGCGACGTGGCGCGAGTCGCCTGTGCGGTGGACGCGAGCGAGGCGGCGCTCGAGGAATCCGTGCAGCAGGGCGCCCAACTGCTCGTCGTGCATCACGGGCTTTTCTGGTCGGGGCTCAAGCCGCTCGTGGGGCCCATCGCCCGGAAGCTCCAAACCTGCTTCACCCGCGGCCTGTCGGTCTACTCGGCGCACCTCCCGCTCGACCTGCACCCCGAGCTCGGCAACAACGCGAGCCTGGTACGTGCGTTGGGCCTCGAGGTCGAGCGGCCGTTCGGCCGGTTTCAAGGGGTGGACGTGGGCTTCAGCGCCCGCTGCGATCTCGCCCTCGCCGAGCTGGCTCAGAAGATCGAGTCGGCGCTCGGGCCGGTGCGCTGCTTCGGGCGCGGCCCCGAGCGGATCCGCCGGCTCGGCGTGGTCTCCGGGGGCGCCGGCAACCTCGCAGCGGCGGCGGCGAAGGCCGGCCTCGACGCGCTGCTGACCGGAGAAGGAGCGCACTACACCGCCCTCGAGGCCGAGGAGCGAGGCATCCACCTCCTGCTCGCCGGCCACTACCGCACCGAGACGCTCGGTGTGAAGGCGTTGGGCGCGCTGTTGGAGAGGCGCTTCGGCACTCCGTGGTCCTTCGTGGGGCGCGACACCGGTCTCTAGTCCCTTCGGCGCGAGCTCTTGTGCAGGCTGGCAAAGGCTCCAGGCTCCAGGCTCCAGGCTCCAGGCTCCAGGCTCCAGGCTCCAGGCTCCAGGAAAATGCAGTTCCTGAAGCCTGCGGTCTGGAGCCTAGGGCAACCCTCTTCGGTTCCGGCTCGGCCGGGCTAGGTTTCCGTAGGTCAGTCTTCGCCGAGGAAAAGGCCGCACTCCGGGCATTCGAGCGGAGCACCCTCGAACGCGGCTCCGCACGCCGGGCAGGTATGCGCGCCTTCGGCGTCGAGGTCGACGCTCCTTTCGAAGTCGATGGCGTCGGCGCCTTCCTCCACTCCCAGCAGACGAACCCAGTCCTCGCGCAGGACCTGCACCGCCGCGCCGCCGTCCTCCTCGAGGACTTGCACGAAGTAGCGGCTGCAGGCGCCGCCCACACCGCATGAGCCTGGGTCTGCGGCCACCAGCGCGTCCACGCCGGCGGCGTGGAGCTGCTCGACCATCTGGCAGGCCTCGGTGTAGCTCGCGCGGCTGATGGGCTTGGCCCCCTCTCCTTGGGCCACCGCTTGGCGCAGCCGCTCAGCCTTGTCGAAGAATCCCTCGGGAAGCGCTTCGACCAACGGCGCCTCGCAGTGAACGCAGGCGGCGATACCAGCGCGGTATTCGGAGCGACAGGACGGGCAAAAAGGCATGGCGAGCGCGCGAGGCGGGTCTTTGAGTCCCGCCGGCTGAAGGGACCTTCCGGAAGAACGTGTCGGCTCTAGGTGTGGCAGTACCGGCACATCGCGTTGGACTTCTCCTCGCTCGCGTTGTGCCTGCTCGTGAAGGAGGGCGGGTGCGGATTTCCCCCGACTCCGCCGACCCGGTGGCACCCGATGCAGTTGGTCTGAGCGCCGCGCTCGTGGCACGACTGGCAATTGGCGATGTCCCGCCGCGCCTCAGGCCCGTGGAAGGTCGCCGAGCCCGCGTTCATCCAACCGGCTGGGTGCGGCGTGCGCGGGCTGGCCGAGAGCGCGGTCGCGCCGCTGCGGGTGTGGCAGTCCTGGCAGAAGCTGGTGCCGTGGCACCGCTGGCACAGGGCCGCGTCTTCGCGCGCCTCGATGGCGTGGCGGCTCACGTAGTCGTTTCGGTGCAGGAACTGTCGCTCCGCTGCCTCCGGCAGCTTGAACTCCACCGCCGTCGCGACGGTGCGGGCGTGGCAGTCGGAGCAGAAAGTCTGCTCGTGGCAACGGGCACAGGTGTTCGGCTCCACCAGCGCCGCGTGGGCGTGGCGCTTGAGGAACTCGCCCTCGTGCGAGAAGAAGGCGAGCGGGCGCAGCGGCACGCGCCGGAAGTCGGTGTGGCAGGGCATGCAAGCGCCCTCGTTGTAGTCGCTCTGGTGGCACTCCAGGCAGATGTCCATCTTGGGCGTGAACCGCTTCGTCGAGCCCGGCTCGGGCAGCTCCTTGTGGCAGCGCTCACAGGCGTTGTCGACCTGCTTCAAATGCAAGGCGTGGTTGAAGTTCACCGTGCGGACGCGAGTGGAGTAGCTGCGCGCGGGCTGCGCCTGGTGGCAGGTGGCGCACTTGTTCTCGTCCTTCCAATCGGAGTGGCACTTGAGGCAGGTCTCTTCCTTCGGCAGCTGCCGCTCCGCGGTGAGGGCCGTCGACTTGGCGATGGCCTTGTGGCAGGCCTTGCATTCGACGTCGTTCTCCTGGTGCTTGGCGTGCGGAAAGCGGATGACCTCCTCGTCCGCCGCCGAAGAGACCTTGGCGACGACCGTGGCGCAGGCCACCAGCGAGGCAGCGCCCAGGAAGAGAAGCCCGTTGCGGCGAAGTTTCCTCACGGCTTCACCTCTTGCCGGGTGGAGAAGTTGTAGACCAGCTTCCCCAACGCCTCGTATCGGTGCTCGAAGTACGGGGTGACGCTGGCCAGCCCGGTCAGCGCGACCAGCCAGCTCGGCGCGATGCTGTAGGTCCCCGAGAGCGAGGCGACGTACGAGTTGCGGTCGCCGTTGATCGGGCTCTGCAAATGGTAGGCGTCGAGGTCGAGCGTGAGGGCGATGAGCTCCGCGAGGCGCTGCGTGCCGAAGATGCGGCCCTCGAGGTAGCCGTTCACCGGGGCCAGGAGCGCCCGGGTCTCGACGCCGACCGAGGAGCTCGCCGAGGCGCGGTAGGTGGCGCGGGCCATGGCTTCGTGGCCGTTGCGAGGCGCGTCGGCGGCCTCCGCGTCGTAGAGCAGGAAGTGGTACTCGCCGAGCACGCGCCAGCGCGCGGACCGCAGCGAGAGCCCGCCGCCCACTTCGTCGCGGCTATCGGCCGCGAACACCGAGAAAATGGAGGTGCGCGAGATGAACAGGTCGGGCGCCGTGCGGCCGATGTTGACGTGCGCCCAGAGCGCGTTCGTCGCCTGGACCTCGGCGTCGAGGTTGGCTTGCGAGACGCGCCCGTCCGTCAGCGCGAACGCGCCGAAGCCGGAGAGCGTCACTCGCCCCAGCATCCAGCGGCCGTCAAGGCCCGCCTCCTGTCGCGCGAGGTTCCCGTGGTCGAGGAGCTCGTAGAAGCTCGCACCCACCTGCGCGTCCGGCGACGGCCGATAAAAGGCTCGGCCCCCGAACACCGCGTCGCCGAGGGCCGAAGCGAACCGCGGGACGACCGGCGTGCCGCCGTAGACGGACACGCCCAGTCCCTTGAAGACGGTCGCCTCGGCGGACAAGCCGTCAATCTGCGCCGCGCGCCGCGCGCCGCCGAAGGCCATCTGCCGGCCGAGCGTGAAGGTCACCGCGCGGTCGAGCAGGGAGCCTGAGAGGTATCCAAGGTCGAGATCCGCTGCCTTTCCCAGTCGGGCGCTCTCTTCGGCCGGATCGAGCCGGCCCCAGGCGCTCAGGCAGAGCTTGAGGTCCGAGACGACCGGGTTGGGAATGTCGCGCGCCAGCACGCCCAGTTGCTCGACGATGGGCGCCACCGTCCGCTCCTGGCCAGGGTCGCTGCGCCCCTGGATGAGCGTCATGGAGCTCACGTCGACGACCATCTTGCTCAGCGACCCGGGGTCCGCCGCGCTCGATTTCTCGTCGGCCTTGGCCTTGACCTCGGCTGAGGGAGCGAGCCCTGCGGGAGAAGCGGCGGCGGGTGCCGCATTCGCGCCGGCGGGCTCTAGAGCGGGCGCCGCGGAGGGCGCGAGAACGGCCGCGAGGCCGATGGCCAGAACCGCCCACTTGCCGCCTGGGGCAAAAACCGCAAAAAGGGAGTCCTGATCTTTCTCGCAAACCAAGGCCGACCTCCCAAGACACGGGTTTCGACACTGCGCGATTCATCGCCCGCCGCGCACCAACCCGTCAAGGGCGACCGGTTCATTTTCGGTGACTGGCGGACAGTTGCTTCTGCCGCCGGAGCGACTGCGGGTGCTGCAGGCGCACGGCGACCGAGCGGGCGAGGAATTCTGCATTCGCCCGCTGCGCACCAAAGCCCACCAATCGCCCCGAGGCGCACCCCGTCGTCCCACCGCTTTCACGGGTGCATTTCGGGTGCGCCCCTCGTCGGCTGGCCCACCGCGTCGGCCCCAACAAGTGCTCAATTTGCCTACATTTATCAACGGCATGCAGCGGTTTGTCGGCTCGCTGCCTCCGCTTGACACCCCCTGGAGCCGATGCTAGCGTCGCAAGCCTTGGCCTTGTTTCGGTTCTTTACCCGCTCAGGTCGGGAATGCTCGAAAGGGGCGCTGTTTTCGCCGATGGGCCTTGCTCGAGTGACCGCGGTTGAAGTAGACCCCGGATCGCATTTCGTTCCTGACGAGCGCTGGTTGAAGTTCGGCGATGTCGATTGGCTGGTTCACGGCGGACGTCGGGCGCGGAATCGGTGACGTTGGACCGCAGCCCTGCCCCCTCGCGGAGGTCACGCAATCATGAACGTTGTATCGATGCTCGCTCACTTCGCCACGACCGCGGCGGAAGCGGCAGGTAGCGGCGAGGAGATGGGTATCATCGCGACGATGATCGACCGCTGGAACAAGGGCGGTTGGGGCATGTACCCCATCTCCGTGGCCTTCGTGTTTTTCCTCGTGATTCTGGCCGACCGGATCTTCACGCTGTTCCGCGCATCCATCAATAAAGAGGCCTTCATGCGCGGCCTCAAGAAGCACATCTACGCGGGAGACCTGGACAAGGCCATCAGCTATTGCGCCGGCCAGAAGCAGACCCCCCTCACCTCGGTGGTGAAGGCGGGCCTCATGAATGTCCCCAAGGGCGAAGCCGAAGTCCAGGCCGCCATGGACGAGGCAGCCCTCCGCGAAAACCCGAAGCTCGAGAGCCGCACCGGGTACCTCGCGATGATCGGCAACGCGGCCATGCTCTCGGGCCTGATGGGGACCGTCTCCGGCCTCATCACCTGTTTCGAGGCGGTGGCCCACGTCGACCCGGCCTCCAAATCGACGGTGCTCTCGGCCGGCATCTCCGAGTCGATGAACTGCACCCTCTTCGGCCTCATCACGGCCATCCCCGCGCTCATCGCCTTCTCACTGCTTCAGGGTCGGACGCAGCACATGCTGGACGACATCAACGAGAGCAGCGTGGGCGTGCTCAACCTCGTCGTGCAGAACAAGGACAAGCTCCGCATGCCCGAGGGCAAGAGCCTCGCCGCAGGCGACGAGTAATCATCGTCCTTCCCGTCTCAATGCGGGAACCGCGCCCCCTCCGCCGATGTCTCGAGGGAGGGTTGAAGCAGTGGCGGCGCCGCCGCTCAGCATGAACCAAGGAGGATCCCGATGGCCGGCGGTATGGACTTGGGGCAGGGCGGCAAGGGCAAGAAGAAGGCGCTCGACACTGCTATCAACCTCGTCCCCTTCATCGACCTCATGGCGGTGACCATCAGCTTTCTCATCATGACTGCCGTCTGGAACCAGGTCGGCCGCCTCTCCGTCAGCCAGGCGGGCGGCCCGGGGACCGATTCTCCTCCTCCTGATACCAAGACGCTCCCGCTCAACATCATCGTCTCCGACCACGGCTTCACCCTCAGCTCGGGCGGCAGCAGCGTCGACATCCCGAAGCGGACTACGGGTGAATACGTCTACTGCCACACGACCGGCCCCGACCGCGTGGACGATCCGTCGAAGTGCGAGGACGCCACGCTCGTGGGAGCGTTGAAGAAGATCAAGGCGGAGGTCCCCGACCAGCGGAACATCACGGTTCAGTGCGAGGACGGGGTCAAGTACAACGACCTCATCCGGGTCATTGACGTGTGCAACCTCAAGGACAGCACCAGCCAGCCCATCCTCTTCCCGGACGTCGCCGTGAGCGCGGTGGGCTGATCGCTACATTTTGCCGAGGCGACTTCGCCTTCTTTTGACTCTCGAAGCGCACGCGAGGCCTTCCGATGCCCATCGTTCAACCTGGAAAGCGCGTGGGAGCTCGGCTCTCCAAGAGCAGGATCTTCGGCAAGGGCGCGCACGGGAAGAAGGGGATGTTCGCCGACCTGCTCATCACGCCGCTGGTCGACATGTTCGTCATCATCGTCATCTTCCTCTTGCAGAACTTCTCGGCGACCGGCGAAATCCTGTTCATGTCGAAGGACATTACCCTTCCCGAGGCGAGCAATGGGCGCGAGCTCGATCGCGCGCCGGTCGTACAGATCTCCAACGACTCGGTGATGCTCGAGGGCGAGCAGATCGTCCTGGTCGCCGACCTGGGTCGCGACGAGTACTGGAACATCCCCGTTCTGGAGGAGAAGCTGCGCGACCTCAAGAAGCGCTATGAGATGATCCACCAGGGCGACCCGGCGAGCGCCTTCAAGGGCGACATCAATATTCAGGGAGACAAAGCAGTACAATTCAAGACCATCAAACGGGTCATGTACTCCTGTAATCAGGCCGGATATCTCAACATCAACTTCGCGGTCACTCAGGGCCCGAGCAGCAAGAGCGACAAATCCGAAGAAAAGAAGCCGTAGTTTCGATTCGCTCTGCGGGCGGCCCCCGCTCAGTTCGCGCATTCCTGTTGAAGGACCAACGACTTCTCGAACGCGGGCGCGTCATCGAGTGTGGCCTGGGCCGTCAGGGCGATCGATCGCGCGCAAACTCCGAGGTCGGCGCTCGGCGAGAGCTCGAAGCGCGCCGCCCAGCCCGCTCCGTCGGGCACCGGCTTTGCCTCTCTCACGGAGTGCCGCCCTTCGGCATCCACCGCGAGCGTGACTCGGGCTCGGGCAAGCGCGGAGTCTTTGCTGGTCAAAAGGCAGCGGACTGGCCCGTCGAGCTTCGCCCCACTCTTGCCCAATAGAGCCGTCTCTTTCCCGTTTCGCTCGAGCGAGCAGGCGAGCTCGGCCTTGAGCTTTTTGACCGCGCACCCCTGCCGGACGGCGAGCCGCGACGTCCAAAGCACCTTGCCAAAGTCATCCTCGAGTCGGGCGCCCACCTCGAAATCCGAGCAGACCGCGAAATCCGACCCGGGCTTGAGCTCGACCCGCACCGGCCGGTTGTGCTCCACGAAGCCCGAGCAATCGGGGCCGGAGCGCTCCTTGCCGCGGGCCTGGAGGATCGCGTTGAACCTGCCCTCGGTGACCAGCGAGACCGAGCACGCCACCGGTTCGGTCAGCTTGGTGCGCGAGCGCGCCGACAACTCCTCGCCCGAGGCCGCCGCACAGCGAAGGGTCGCCTTCGGAGAGCCCCTGGGCGGGCGCGGCTTGGCCGCCCCCAGCCAGGGCGACAGCAGCGCCGCGCCGACCAAGAGAGCCCTGAGCGATCGCATGCGCAGCATCCTAACCCGGCCGAGCCAGAACCAAAGAGGGTTGCCAGGGCTCCAGGCTTCAGGAACTGCATTCCCTGGAGCCTGGGGTCTTGGAGCCCGGAGTCTTTGCCAGCCCGCACAAGAGCTCACGCCGAAGGGGCTCGAGAGTGCCCCAGGATCCGAGAAGAAATAAACCAGCTCGGCGCCTCAGCGGGCGCGGCGCAACTCCTCCGAGAGGATCTTGAGCACCTTGCGCGCGGCGCCCACTTCCTGGGCTCCCACTCGCTTCAGAGCTCGCTGGGCCGCCAGCTCCACCGTGCCTACCCGCTCTTGGTCCAGCGCGCACCCCCGCGGCGTCAACTCGAACAGCGCCCTCCTGCCGTCCCCAGGGTCCTCGCGCCGCGCGACCGCCTTGCGCTCCTCGAGCCGCCGCAGCACACCGGTGAGCGTGCTCGGGTGAGTGTGGAGAAGGCGCGCCAGCTCTCCCGCCGACATGCCTGGCCGCTTGCCCACGAGCCTGATGACCAGGCGCTGGGGGCCGGTAATACCCACCTCGGCGCTCAAGCGCTTGGAGAGCACCTGCAGGCCATGATCGACCTCCCAGAGCAAGCGCAAGAAGTCGAGCGCCTCGTTCAGCGGCGGCCCTGCCTTCACCTCTTTTTCCAAACGCGCCATCGAGCCTCCCTGCGCTGTCGCCGCGAATGTTAACGGGTCCGGCTCCCTCGGGCTGCCGGAGGGTCCTGAAGCCCCGAGGGGCATGATAGACTTCGCAAGCTCTCGGGACGTCCGCGCCACCCACCGAGGCCGCCGCCGCTTGACGCGCGTGCTACCCTGCCGGCGCGTACCATGACCGGCAACGAGCCGACCACCATCGCGAAGCTGCCTTTGAGCGAGAGCTCGATGGTGCCGGGCTATCGCCTGGAGTCGCTCATCGCGCGCGGCGGGATGGGCGAAGTCTACCGGGGCATCCAGCTCTCCCTGGGGCGCCCCGTGGCCATCAAGCTCCTCCCGGAGCAGCTCGCCGGCGAGGAAGCCTTCGTCGCCCGCTTCGAGAAGGAGGCCGCCGCCCTCGCCTCGCTCTCCCATCCGAACATCGTCTCCATCGTCGACAAAGGCCATACCGCGTCTACGTACTACCTGGTCATGGAGTACGTCGATGGCCCGTCGCTCCGCGAGGTCGCGAGCGCCCGCCACCTCGAGCACACGGAGCTCTTGCGAATCCTGCTCTCCGTCGCCCGCGCCATCGAGTACGCCCACGGGCGCGGCGTCATTCACCGCGACCTGAAGCCCGAGAACGTCATCTTCGACGAGCAGGCCGGGTCCATCCCCAAGGTGTCGGACTTCGGCCTCGCCTCCTTCCTCGGTGGCGAGGCGGCCGGAAAGTTCGCCATGACCGACACCAACGTGGCGATGGGGACGGTCGCCTACATGGCCCCGGAGCAATACACCGACGCGCGCAACGTGGACGGCCGCGCCGACGTCTATTCCCTGGGCGTGGTGATCTACGAGCTCCTGGTCGGCGATCTGCCGCGCGGACAGTTCGACCCGCCCTCGAGCCGACGCCCCGATGTTCCTCGCGAGCTCGACAACATCGTCGCGCGGTGCCTGCGGCCCAATCCCGCCGACCGCTACGCGACGATGTCGGAGCTGGTCGCGGCGCTCGAGCCACTCGTCCCTCCCACGAGCACGCTCGACGCGCGCAAGCTCACCGCCGGCGAGCGCCTGCGCCAGACCGCCGGCCGCGCGATGCAGAAGGCGACGCGCCGGGTCGCGGTCGTCACGGTCGCCGCGGCGGCCGGAGTGCTGGCGGTCGCCGCCGTCCGGGCGAGCCGACCGCTGCGCCCCGATCGCGAGCTCCTGGTGTCCGCGGCCGCGGGCGATCTCCCGCCGGCGGGCCTCGTCGCCGCGCCCGGGAGCCTCAGCTCGTCTCCCGAGTTGCGCCGACTCTCGCTGGGCGCGGGGGGCGATCGAATCCCGCTGCTCGCGTGCGGCCGACCCATCGGACTGCGCGGCGCGGCGTTGACCTTCGGCGGCGAGCGCGATCGCGCCGTGGGCCGAGCCTCGCCCGAGGTGGCCGACCTGTCGGGCGATGCCGCCCTGCTGACGGCCGAGGTCCTCTCTCTGGAGCACCCCATCCCGCACCTCCTCGACCGCGCGCGCGACCTCCTCTTCGACGAAGAGATCACGCCGCGCGCGGCGCTCATGCTCCAGGGTGCGCCGGGCCACTACGTGGCGCTGGTCGTGTCCGCCGGCGCCGACCGGGTCGCGCTGGAGTGGTCGCTCGGCGTCAGGCAAGGGTGGGCTCAAGGCCCGCTCATCGCCCGAGGGCCGGTCCACCTGGAGATGGCTATCGACCGCGACGGCGAGCTGCGCGCCAGCCTTGGCGAGGGGGCGAGCCGCGCGCAGGTGGGCGAGCCCCTGCGCCTGGGCGCGCCATGGACCCGCGCCTTCGACGGCATATCCAAGCCCGCGCTCGCCTGCCTCGCGGGCCGTTGCCAGTTTCAGAAGGTCGCGTTCGAGGCCCAGCGCTTCCCGCCGCCGCCCGCGGAGCTCCCGGTGCCGCTGCCGGCGGAGCTCCCGGTCCCGCCGCCCCTGGCCGAGCCCCCGCGCCGCCCCGCTGAGTCGGCGAGGGCGGACGCTTCGCCGAAGTCCGCTTCCCTTCGGCCCGCTGCCGAAAAGGCGGGGGCCCGAAGGCCCCAAGAAGCCAAGAAGACAGCGCCTCAACCCGACAAGCCGCGACGCCCCCACCACTAGCGCGGCTGCGCCTCGGACCTCCGAGACCTGTTGGCGACCGTTGCGGCGCAGCCTCGCGTCGATGGTCGATGGCTCTGTGCCGGGCGCGCGGTGAAGCGGCCCGCGCTGCCGCTCATCGCCGGGCCGGACCACCGCCGGGACCCGGGCTCGGTGAAGAACCTCTGCCCAAGCCTTCGAGCGCCCGACGCTGCCAGCTTCTCGACTTAGCGCAACGCCAGACGTGTCGCCTTGCACCCGCCGAGGCCTGCCGCACCCACGAGCTCTCGTCTCGAGAAGTCCGTGGACGAATCGCCTAGTTGGGATCGCATCCACCCCCTGCATGCCCCCACGCGGCCCGCGAAGCAGGCCCTCGGACGCGGTGCACTGAGGCCAAGCTCACCCAGGTGCCCGCGTGCTCTCTCCTCTGAGGCTTCGGGAACGAAGGTTGCAAATCCACGCCTGCGACGAGCGCGGATTCGAGCGCTCAGGAGAGGATGAGGCCGTGGCATCGACCCTGGTGCGGATGCTGACGTCGGCGCTGGCGCTCGCGGCAATCGCCGGGCCGAGCGCGTCGCGAGGCGCCTCCTTGACGGTAGAGAAATCTCCGGTGGTGCTGGGCCGCATCGAATCGGTCCCGGTGGTCCTGCGGATCGAGGAGCCGCCCGGGACGGCCGACCTGCCCTTGCGCCTCTCGGTGAACGTCGGTGCCTTCGGCGAGGTCACGCGGCTCGAGGCCGGCGTTTACAAGGCCGTCTACACTCCTCCCCCTACCCGTTTCCCACAGGTGGCGCTGGTGGCGGCTTGGCGCGAGACCGGGCCAGACGCTCCCATCGACTTCCTGCGGATGCCGCTTTGGGGCACGACGCGCGTCGAGGCGTTGGCGCTGCCCGGCTCCGAGGTGCGCGTGCAGGTGGGCCCCGACGAGTTCGGGCCGGTCTTCACGAACGCGAAGGGCGCCGCGTCGGTGCCGGTCGAGGTCGCGCCGAACGTCCCAGAGGCCATCATCAAGGTGAAGGAGAAGAGCGGCCTGCTCTTCACCCGGCGCGCGGGGGTGACCATCCCCGACTACAACCGCGTCACTTTGGCGCTGGTCCCGCACGCGGTGCTCGCCAACGGCGAAGACCGGGTGCGCGTGGACGTCCTCTACGACGCGCCGGGCGGCTTGCCCTCGGAACGGGTCCACCTCAAGGCCTCCGAAGGCACCGTCTCGCTCGTCGGTCACTCGGAGTCGGGGCGCTTCACCTACAAGTACATGGCCAAGCCGGGCAGCGCCTCCCGCGAGGTCAGCTTCGAGGTGAGCGTCGACGGAGACCCGGCGTCGCGCAGCACCGCCGCCGTGTCGTTGGGGCTGCCGCCGGCGTCCCAGGTCTCGCTCGTGGCGCCTCCCAAGCCCCTCTTGTCGGACGGCCACACGACGGCGCCGGTGCTGGTGAAGGTGTTCGACGCCCACGGGCTGGGCTTGCCGCACCAGCGCGTCGAGGTGATGGCCAACGGCCAAATGCTGCGCTCGGCCGATGACAAGGGCGGGGGCGTATACGAGGCCCGGCTCGTGGCCCCGGCGACGTACCCCGCCGGAGGCCTCGTCCGCCTCACGGCGGCGGTGCTCAAGCCCGACGGCCAGGCGCTGAGCGCGTCGGCGAACTACCAGGTCCTGCCGCTGCCGGAGCCGGCGTCGCTCAAGGGCCAGGTGAGCCCGCGCATCGTCGACGCCGACGGGCGGAGCCGCGCGGTGCTCTCGCTGGACGTCCGCAACAAGGCGGGCCTACCGCTCGAGGGCGCCCAGCTCATCGCGCTCGCGTCGCACGGCACGGTGAGCCCGGTGATCGAGCTGGGCGAGGGCCGCTACCGAGCCGAGTTCCACGCGCCCGACTCGCTGCCGCCCGGTTCCGAAGCGCTAATCCGGATCGTCGACTCGTCGAACACCTTCGAGGCCACGGTGCCGGTGCCGCTGCGCAAGGTGGAGCGGATGCTCTTCGGCGCCCACGTCGGCTTCGAGAGCAACCTGGGCGAGATGGATGGCCCGCGCGCGGGCCTGGATGCTCTCGTCCCGCTCCGGCTCTTCGGCGCGCCTTTCGCCGTGGAGGCAACCGCCGACTTAGGCGGCGCCACCCAGACGATCCACTCGAGCCTCGGCGACAGCCGCTCCGACGCGCTGTTCGTCCCGCTCGCGCTCCGGCTGGCCTACTCGCCCTACCTGAGCTCCAACCTCTCGACCTACGTCGGCGCAGGCCCCGTGCTCGTCCTCGCGCGGGTGTCCAACCCGGTGAACGGGTATCGCGCGCAGAAGGCGGCGGCGGGCGCCGTGGTCTACGGCACCTGCGCGCTCAACTGGGGGCCCGGCCAGGTGTTCGGCGAGCTCTCGTGGACCTGGGCTACGGTCGACCATCCCGACTTCCGGCTCGACGCCGGGGGCCTCGGGGTGGCGATCGGCTACCGCATCGGACTGTTCTGATGGACCGCCGCGCTGCCATCGCCTCGCTCCTCCTCGCCTCGTCCTGCGCCGCCGTCGACGAGCCCGGCCCACGGCTGTTGGCCGTGACCCCGTCGCAGGGCGAGAACGCCCAAGCCATCGCGGTTGCGATCTCGGGCGCCAACCTCAAGCCGCGCGCGGTCAGCGACTTCACGCGCGCCAAGAACAGCGCCATCGAGAACCAGTTCCAGGCGTTCCTCTTGCCCTCGGACGCGGGTCAGGCCGAGATCGCCCTGACCGCGGTCGCGTGGCAGAGCGCCCAGGGCCTGACCGCGGTGGTGCCCGCGGGCGTGGCGCGGGGCTTCTACGGGGTCAAGGTGGTCGACCCATTCGGCCGCGTCGCGCAGCTCCCCGAGGTCTACCGCGCGGTTCGCTCGGCGAGCGAGCTCGCGTCCTTCCACGTCTCGCCGCTCGGCACCCAGCGCGCGGGCGTCCCCTTCTGGCTCGAGGTCACCGCGGTGGACGCGGCGGGGGACGTGGTCGACGGCTTCTCCGGGACGGTCTCTCTCTCCAACCGCAGCAACACCCTCACGCCAACGACTCTGGGGCCCTTCGCGGTGGGCCGCGGGCAAGCGCTGGTGGCCGTCGACGCCACTGCGACCGCCGACGCCATCGCCGTGAGCGACGGGCAGGGCCACACCGGGCAGTCGAACGACTTCTCTGTCGAGACCGGCACGGCCGTGGCCGTCGCCTTCACCAGCGCGCCGCAGACCCTCGACGCCGGCGCCTGCTCGGCCGAGCTCGAGCTCCAGCTCCGCGACGCGCAGAGCCTGGCCTCGGTCGCCGCGCAAGACATCACCGTGGCGCTCGCCGCCTCCCCGCCCATCCGCGCCGCCTTCTACTCCGACGCCGCCTGCACGCGCTCGGCGACCTGGGCGCGCTTCGCCGCCGGTCAATCGCGCCTGGCCTTCTACGTCAGAGCCCAGGTCGCCGGCGCGCTCGTGATCCGCGCCCAGCCCGACGCGCTCCCCTCGGCGACCCAGGCCGAGACCGTGCGCGCGCTCGCGCCCAGCCGCCTCGAGTTCGCCTCCCCGTCGCAGGTCCTCGCGGCCGGCGCCTGCTCCAAGCTGATCGCCTTGCAATCGGTCGATGCGCTGGGGAACGCGAGCGCGCCCGCGTCCGCGACGATCGTCTCGCTCGCGGCGTCTCCGCCGGAGTCCCTCTCGCTCTTCGCCGACGAGGCCTGCGCGGTCCCCACCGCGGGCGGGGCGCTCGGCGCGTCCGGTGACCTCACCTTCTACGTCCGAGGGGACGGCGCCGGGGCGAGCGCGGTGACCGCGTCCGCGCCGGCTGCGGCGCTCTTCCCCGCCCAGCTCGTCTTGACGGTGACCCCATGAAGCGCCCGCGCGATCTCGCGCCGCGAGCCCTGGCGGCGACACTCTTTCTCCTCGCGGCCTGCAACACGGGAGACCGAACGAGCCCGGGGCTGAGCTCCATCGCCCCCTCGCGGACGCTCGAGGGCGCCTCGGTCGCCGTGACCATCCGCGGCGAGCTCCTCACCGGGCGCGCCTACACCGACTTCGAGACCGCCTCGGGCAGCCACCTCGACGCGTCGTTCACCGCTCGGCTGGGCCCCGCGGCCCTGCGCGCTGTCCAGCTCACCGCGGACGGCGTCCTCACCGCCACCGTCCCCGAGGGGCTCGCGGCCGGCACCTACGACCTCGCGGTGGTGGACCCCTGGGGGCACGAGGCGACGCTGCCGGGCGCGTTCCGGGTCGTCTCGCTCTCGGAGCTGGACCAGCTCGTCGCCGGCTACCGCATCGACTCCGTCGGCGCCCAGCGCGCCTTCGCGCCGTTCAGCGTGACCGTCGCCGCGGTGGACTCGCAAGGCGAGGTGGTGCCGTACTTCAACGGCGCGCTCCAGCTCTCCGACTCGACGGGCACCGCGGTGCCGGCGCAGGTCGGAGCCTTCGCCTTGGGCCGCTGGACGGGGCTCGTCGAGGTGCGAAAGGCCTCGGCGGCGGACGTGCTCACCGTGAGCGACGCCTCCGGGCGCACCGGCCAGAGCGCGGCGTTCGCGGTGACGGGGGGCGACCCCGCCCAGCTGCGCTTCTCCACCGCCGCCCAGCAGGTGTTGGCCGGCGCCTGCTCGGATAAGGTCGAGCTCCAGCTCCTGGACGCCAGCGGATTCGAGGCGACCGCGCAAGCCGCGGTCGCGCTCGCCGTGGCCGCGTCGCCGGCCGCGGACTTCACCCTCTACGCGGACTCCGGCTGCACCACGCCGCTCGGCGCGCTCGGCATCTTGACGGGCGGGTCGACGACCGGCTTCTTCTTCCGCGCCTTGCGCGCGGGCGTCGTGGAGCTGGACGCGAGCGCCTCCGGGCTCCCGGGGGACAGCCAACTCGAGGACGTGGGCGCCGCCGCGGCAGAGCGCCTGGTGTTCGCCACCGCGGCCCAGACCCTCGTTGCCGGCCAATGCTCGGCGCGGGTGCGCGTGGAGAGCCAGGACGCCCAAGGCAACGCCGCCCCGGTATTCGCCCAGACCGCCGTCGCGCTCGCCTCGAGCCCGCAGGGGCTCCACTTCTTCCAGGACGCAGCCTGTGCCACGCCGCTCTCGGCGCTGTCGCTCGACGCGGGCAGCAGCTCGGCCTCGCTCTACTTCTCGTCGACCCGAACCGGAGCCTACGCCCTCTCGGCGCAAACGGACCTCCTGGGCCAGCCGACGCAGGCGGAGGCCATCCTGCCCGCGGCGCCGGACCACCTCGCTTTCACCACTGACTCGCAGACGCTCATCGCGGGCCAGTGCTCGGCGGGCGCCGGGCTCGAGCTGCGCGATCGCTTCGAGAACGTCTCGCCGGCCCCGGCTGCGGCGACTCTCCGTCTGAGCGCGTCGCCCTCGGCCCAGTTCGCCTTCTTCCTCTCCGCCGGCTGCGGCGACCCGGCGAGCTCGGTCGACCTCGCCGCGGGGGCCAGCGCCGCCAGCTTCTTCTTCCGAGCGGACGTCGAGGGCGACTACACCGCCTCGGCGTCCCTGCCCGACCTCGGAGCGGTCTCGCAGGTCGAGCACGTGAAGCCGCCCCTGGCCGACCACCTCGCCTTCCTGGACCCGGCGCGGCAGTTCGTCGCCGGGACGTGCTCGGGCGTCCTCACGGTCGAGTCGCGCGACCTCAACGGAGTCCCGCGGGCCCCGGCGACCGATCAGGTCATCGCGCTCTCCGCCGACCCCTCGGGCGTCCTGTCGTACTTCTCCGACAGCGCGTGCAAGGTCCCCGTCGCCCAGGTGGCGCTCCCGGCGGGCCAGTTGCGCGCGAGCTTCTTCACCTCCGGCACGCTCGCCGGAGAGCATCTTGCCGTGGCGTCCATCGCCGGCTGGACGAGCGGCACGCAGACCGAGAAGATCACGCCCGGCGTGGGCGACCGGCTCGGCTTCCTGAATGCGCCCCTCCAGATCTCCGCCGGCGAGTGCTCGCCCAAGGTCACCGTCGCCGTCGAAGACAAGTACGCGAACCCGAGCCCCATCTCCTCGTCGGTGACGGTCTCGCTGACCGCCGCGCCGCCCGACGGCTTCCAGCTCTACCTCGACGACGCCTGCACGCTGGCGCTCACGTCCCTGCCCATCATCGTCGGCAACGCCTCGTCCGACTTCTACTTCCGCGGCACGCGCGCCATGGACGTCGTGGTCTTCGCGGCGAGCGGCGGCCTGAAGAGCGCCCAGCAGTCCGAGACCATCCGCGCCAAGGTGCCCGAGCGCCTCACGTTCATGACCCCGGCGCGGACCCTCGCCGCCGGCACCTGCACGGACATCATCACCGTGCAGGCCCAGGACTCGCTCGGAAACCCGGTGGCGGTGGACGCGGCGACCGCGGTGTCGCTCACCTCGACCGCTCCGGCCGACCTCGCCTTCTACGCCGACGGCTCGTGCGCCATTCGCCTGTCGAGCCCGGGGTTCGCCGCCGGGGCCGACAGCTTGAGCTTCTATATCCGGGCCACCACCGCCGGCGCCTTCACCACCACCCTCCAGGCGTTCAGCGCCGCCGCCTCCCAGGCGGTAACCGTGAACCCGGGGCCGACGGCCAAGCTCTCCTGGGGTCCCGTCCCCTCGCCAGAGCTGGGCGGCGTCCCGTTCCATGTCGTCCTGCGCGCGAGCGACGGCTTCGACAACCCCACGCCCGCCTTCGCCGGTTCCGCGTCGATCCTGCTGGCGCCGCACGGCTCGGCCACCTGCGTTCAGGGCTGCGGGTCCGCGACTGCCACCTCGGCCTTCGCCTCCGGGGTCTGGTCGGGCGCCGTCCGCGTCGACACGCCGGGCACCGGTCTCGAGCTCGTGGCGGTCGCCGGCCCCATCTCGTCCCCGTCGACCTCCTTCGACGTCCTGGCGCCGCCCGCGCAGAGCCCGCCCCTCGCCAAGCTCA
Organism: uncultured delta proteobacterium; assembly: GCA_963772225.1. Classification (GTDB taxonomy): domain Bacteria; phylum Myxococcota; class Myxococcia; order Myxococcales; family UBA5297; genus CAVYWD01. The sequence goes on from CAVYWD010000009.1 coordinate 143,172, forward strand.
CGGCCACCCCGGGCGCGGTGCTCCAAGGCGGGTCCAGCCTGCTGGACGCCTCGGGCTCGCTCGACTACCAGACGCTGACCGCAAGTTTGGAGGCGAGCTTCGACTTCTCCGGCGCCGCGACCAGCACGCCGCCGTGGACGCCCTTCGCCGGCCTGAGCGCGAGCCAGACGTTCTCGGACTCCGGCGTCCTCTACCCGCGCGCCGCGGTGCGCGACGCGGACGGCGAGCTCGGCTACGCGTCCGCGCCCGTGGCCGCCGTCGCCTCCGCGGACGACCTGTGCACGGTGACCACGGCCTCGCTCGACGACGACGGCGCCACCTCGTGCAGCGGCGACTTGGGCCCCGACGGCAAGCTCTCGCTCGCCGAGGCGCTGCGCTTGGCGAACGCCGCGTCGACCCCGAAGACCCTCACCTTCGCGGGCCCCATGACCATCGCCGGCGCCGGGCCGCTGACCTCGTCCGCCTCCGTCACGGTCGTCGGCAGCGCGGGCGTGGTGCTCCAGGTGCCCTTGGAAGTGGGCGCGGACGCATTCCTCGGCGCGCTCTCCTTCGACGGCGCTTCGCTCACGGTCCTCGCCACCGGCAACCTCACCGGCTTCGGCCTCTCGTTCGCCAACGGCGCCGGCATCACCGTGCGCGGCTCGGCGTCGCTGAGCCACCTCTCCATGGAGGCCTGCCCCGGCGCGTGCATCGCCGACGAGGGGTCGAGCGCGCTCTCGGTGCGCTTCGCGTCGATGCGCTCCTCGGCGTCCGCCGCGGGCATCGACTTCCGCACCTGCGCGACCTCGCCGCTCGCCGCCCAGGTGCAGTCAGCGGTGTTCCAGGGGCTCTTGGCCGGCGTGCGCGACGGCTGCGGCCGCGCGGTGGAGGTGCGCCACGCCACTTTCGAGGCGAACGCCAAGGGCATGGTCCTCTCCACCGCCCCCAGCAACGTCCTGGAAGACTCCATCTTCTCGAACCAGAGCGGCGCGGCCATCGACTGCGGCACCGCGGGCTTCTCGTCCAGGCAGCGCCAGCTCCTTTGGGCCAACGCCTCCGACGGGTGCCTGACCGGAGACGCGGGAAACCTCGCCGGCGATCCGCTCTACACCTTCCCCGAGGCGGGCGACCTCCGCCTGCTCGTCGGGAGCCCCGCGATCGACGCCGCGCCCGACCTCGGGCTGACCGTCAACGCGGATGCGCCCGGGCCCTTCTTGGGGTCCGGGCCAGACCTGGGCGGGATGGAGAGCCACTGATGCGTGCCATGAGAACAGAGCGCAGCGGGCGTCCTTCTTCTCGAGCGGCGGCGGCCCTGAGCCTCGCGGCGGCGGGGCTGATGGCCGGCTGCTCGAAGCCTCCTCCGGCGCCGCCTTTGGAGCGCCGCACCGAGTACGTCCAAGAGATGCTCGTGGGCAAAGCCTCGGTGGCGGCCGGCGCGGTGCAGCTCCGCCGGGGCCAGGCCGACTGGGACGAGGTGATCGCCGGCGAGGAGATCCGCTCCGGCGACGCCCTTCGCACGACCGGCCCCGCCGCGGCACGCATCGACTTCGAGTCCGGCGGCGGGCTGCGGCTCGCCGAGCCCGCGCAGGTGACCTTGTCCCTGAGCAACACCGTCCCCGCGCTGCCGATCATCGCCCTCGAGTCGGGGCTCGTCCGCGGGTTCCTGAGCGCCCCCGCGCCGGGCGGTCGCGCCCCGGCGGTGCAGCTCACGGCGCCGCCGTCCGGGCGGGCGACCCTGACCGCCAAGGGGGACAAGCCGGTGCAGCTGCGCCTGCAGCGCATTCAGGACGGGTACGAGGTGGCGCTCCTCGCAGGCCAAGCAGGGCTCGCTGCGGCCGGCGTCGAGCGCGCGCTCTCGGTCGGAGAGGTCGCGAAGGTCGTCTCGGGAGACATCCGAGAGGTCGAGCCGCTGATCGACGCCCCGGCGCCTGTGTCGCCGGAGCCGGACGAGCGCTTCTACTGCCCCGGGCTCGTCGCGCGCCTCTCCTGGAAAGAGGTGGGCGGGGCGTCGGGCTACGCGCTCCAGGTCGCGGCCGAGCCGACGTTCCTGCAGCCGCTGCTGGACGCGCAGCCCTCGGCGACCCACGCTGTCTTCCTGCCGCGGGCGCCGGGCCGCTTCCTGTGGCGCGTCGCCGCGAAGGACGCCCAGGGGAGGCTGGGCAACTTCGGAGAGCCGCGGCCGCTCTTCTGCGAGCCGGAGCCGCCCGCGGACCTCTTGGCCGCGCCGGAGCCCTCCGCCGAGTTCCGCTACCACGATGCGCCGCCGCGGCTGACGTTCAAGTGGAATCCGAACCCGAAGGCGCACTCCTATGTGCTGGTGGTCGCGCGCGGCGGCGACCTGCGCGCGCCCAATGCCATCGTGAAGGAGACCGTCGAGACGTCGGTCGACCTCGACGGATTGGAGGACGGTGCCTACGTCTGGGGCGTCTACACCGGCGACTCCCAGCGCTGGCCGCTCTTCATGAGCCCTCGCCCCTTCGCGCTGGCGCGGGCGACGGTCAAGACCACCGAGACCATCAAGAACTGGGGCAACTGATGTTCGAAGATCTCAATACGCTCTTGAGGACGACCAAGGGCTCCCTCGCCCAGACGCCGCTCGAGGAGCTCTTCGAGGCCGTGTTCCAGACGCAGCGCACCTGCGCCCTCCACATCCAGCGCCAGGCGTTCGAGAAGTCCATCGCGTTCGAGCGCGGCTCGCCGGTGGGTTGCTCCTCAAACCTGGTGCAGGAGTCCCTGGGCCGGGTGTTGGTGGACAAGCAGCTCCTCAAGGAAGAGGACTACAAGGTCCTGCTCAACGCCGCCGCCGAAAGGTCCGTCCGGTTCGAGGACGCGCTCGCCCTTTCCAAGCTCCTGGACCCCAAGACCCTGGAGAAGCAGCTCCACCTGAACTTGGCGAAGAAGGTCCTCGACTGCTTCTGCTGGACCGACGCGACCTACGTGCTGGTAGGCGACGTGGAGATCGACCCGGACCCGCCGCGGATCAACGCGGGCCAGCTCCTGTTCAAAGCCGTCTGCACGGCCATCCCGGACGGCGTCGTCCCCTCGCGCTTCCCCATTGCCGAGGGCCAGCGCTGGGCGAGGCTGGACGCGCCCCGCCACAGCGCCGAGGAGCTCAAGCTGTCGCCGGCCGACGCGGCCATCCTGGAGGCGCTCGCCGCGCGCCCGACCTTCGCCGAGCTCTGCCGCAAGGTGGGCCAGGAGCCCGAGGGCGTGCGGCGCCGCCTCTACGCCTTCGCGCTCCTGGGCCTCGCCGACCACTCCGAGAAGGTCGGGGCGGCCCCTCGCGCCGGCCGCGCCCCGAAGCCGACGCGCGCGCGCTCCTTTTTCGCCGCCTTCGCCGGCGCGGGGCTGTGTGCGGCCATCGGCGCCGCGGTCGCGCTGCACAGCTCGCAGGCGCCCGCTCAGAGCGCGCAGCCGCCGCCGCTGGTGCTCAAGGCGCCCCGGGCCAAGCCCGCCGGCGCCCCCCAGGCGCTCGATCCGCTGCCGCCGCTGTCCGCCGCCCCCGCGGGCGCGCGCGCCAAGCCCGACCGGCCCCGCGGCCTCGCGTTGAGCGCCTCGGGGATCACCTTCGAGCCGCCCATGCCCGGACCTCGCGCCGCCGCGGGCAAGGTCGACGCCGCGAGCAGGCTCCTCAAAGCTGGGCAGAGCGGCGCGGCGCTCGCGCTCTATGAGCGGGTGCTCAAGTCCTCGCCCAAGAGCGCGGATGCCGCCTACGGCGCAGCGCTCGCCCGGTACGAGGCAGGCCAAGACGAGCCGGCACGCGCGAGCGCCGAGCGAGCGCTCGCGCTCCAAGCCAATCACGCGCAAGCCCACCTGCTCCTGGGATACCTGGAGCAGCTAGGCGCCCGCGCGCCCGAGGCGCTTTCGCACTATCGGCGCTACCTCGAGCTTGCCCCGACCGCCGCGCAGGCAGGGGACGTGCGCGACTTGGCCGATCAGCTCCAGGCGGGGCTCGGCGTGAAGGCCCCATAGCGCAAGCTTCCGGCGCCGCCGCCGCGCCGGTGAATGCGGCGGCGAGCCTCCTCAGTCCGGCGCGTCCGACCGGTAGCGCTCCTTGAGCTCGGCCACTGCGCGGAGCACTCGCTTCTGCTCGCCGACGAGCCCGGCGCCGGCGAGCTTCTCCTCGCGCGAAGAGCGGCGGACCAGGCACGGCAGGCTGGGCCTTTCGGCGAGCGAGGGCACGACCCGCGTCACCGGGGCGTCGACCGGGGCCGCTCGATGCCGACGAGCGCGCCGACCTCCGAGATGTCCAGGATCTGCGCCGGGACGGCGCCCATGACGGCCAGCCGCACCTCGCCCAGGTCGAACAGGTCGATGTGACGGCCCGGTTGCCCGTGACCAGGCTCTTGCCCACGCCTCCCTTGGCACCGCCGACCGAGAGGATCCGCTCTGCCCGCTTGCTCGTCGCCATGGCCGCCCCTCGAGGGCGCGCGCGCGGACGCACCACCCGCTCAAGGACCTGGTGCTTATGGTCAATGCAGGTATGGAGCCCAGGACACTCGCCATCGCGGTCCTTGGATTGCTGGCCTCAGCGTGCAGGCCGGGCGGCGCGCCCGCGGTTCCGTCGAGCGCCGAGGTCGGAGCACCGGCCGTTTCCTCGGTGCCGTCGGGGGCTCGGCTGCGCTCGCCGGCCACCTGCCAGGTCGCCATCGTGCCCACGCCGCCGGCTCGCGCGGTGAGGGTGGGCGAGACGACGGTGAGCGAGGAGCCGGGGCGGCCCCTGCTCGAGTCGCCTGACGCGCGCCGGTTCGCGTGCTCGCTGGGCGCGACGCACGCGGTGACGGAGATGGCCTACGCGGACCGCAGCGGGCCCCTGCGATGGGTCATCGGCCTGTACCGGGTGCCGTTCAAGGGTGAGCCGACGCTCGACGTGGGGAAGGGGCCGAATACGGCGGCCGACGCCGCGCCCTCTGCCGAGCCGCCGGAGCGCGAGCGCCCGTCGGTGCCCATGGTACCCGCCTACCCCTGAGCTCCGCCCTCGAGCCCACTTTCCGGCCAGAGGCTTCGCGCGAATCGTTGCTCAAAAGGCGAACAGCCGGTAACTTTTTGCGTTGCGCGTTCCCCGCTCGCCAAACAAGGGCCGACGGGCCAGCGAGGCCACGACATGCAGCGCACGATGTTCCGCTCGAAAATCCACCGCGCAACCGTCACCCAGGCAAACCTCGACTACGAGGGAAGCGTCACTCTGGACGAGACGCTCATGGAGGCGGCGGACATTCTCGAGTTCGAGGCCGTCCACCTCTGGAACGTGACCCGGGGCTCGCGGGTGACGACCTACGCGCTGCGCGGTGAGCGCGGCTCCGGCACGGTCTGCGTCAACGGCGCCGCCGCGCACCTCAACCAGCCCGGCGACATCATCATCATCGCCACCTTCGGAAATATGAGCGAGGACGAGGCGCGCAACTTTCGCCCGAAGGTCGTGCGCGTCGATGCTCGCAACCGCGTGGTGGGCACCGAGCAAGAGGTGCCCGGCCCGGCGCGGCCACTCGCCTCGCCGAAGCGTTCCACGGCCTGACGGCGCCCGCTCGCTCTGAATTGGCGCTCCGCGCCTGGCCTTGTCGTGACGCTTCGCCGCATTCGGTCGAGCGGTCGATCTCCTTCGCGACGCGCGCGAGATCCGTTATCGGGGCTTATGGGAACTGCAAAAAAACGTTCTTGCGTCCCCCCATTCCCTGTGCGCTAGAGTATGCGTCCAAGTCCACTGCGGTGTCTCCCACCTTCATCCATACGGCCGCCGAGCCATGCCCCGACGGCCTCGCCGGCGCGCCGATGCTGCTTCGGTGTCAACGAGGAGGTTTGTGCGAATGAGCATTGCCGTCACGAAAGAGATGGAACCAACGACTCCGCAGCGAGCGGCGCCGCGGGCTCCCAGTCAGCCGCTTTCCCTCCCGCAGCCCAGTCAAGCGGCCAGCCTCGCCATGCTCTGGCAGAGCTCGGTGGGCAAGAAGTTCCTCATGGCCCTGACCGGCGGGCTGATGTTCCTTTTCGTGCTCGGCCACATGCTGGGCAACTTGCAGATCTTCCTCGGCGCCGAGAAGCTGAATGACTACGCTCACGCGCTGCACGCCAACGCCGCCCTGCTGTGGGGCGTTCGCCTCGTGCTCCTGGCCACGGTTCTGACTCACGCCGTCGCCGGCCTCATCCTGACGCTGGAGAAGCTGAGCGCGCGCCCCATTGCCTACGCCGAGAAGGCCAACATCCAGGGCAGCCTTCCCTCGCGCACGATGATCTTCAGCGGCGCCGCCATCGGGCTGTTCATCGTCTATCACCTGCTGCACCTGACCGTCGGCGCGGTGCACCCGAGCTTCATCGACCTCCAACCGTTCCACAACGTGGTTTTCGGGCTCCGCGTGCTCCCCGCCGCCCTCGCCTACATCGTGGCGATGGTCGCGGTCGGCTTCCACCTCTGGCACGGCCTGTACGCCATGTTCCACTCGCTCGGCTTCCGGCACCCCCGCTACACCCCGGGCGTCCGCACCGCCGCCGCGGCCGTGGGCACGGCCATCGCGCTCGCGGACATCTCCATTCCACTCGCCGTCCTCGTCGGACTCGTGGGGTAAAACGACATGACACTCGACTCCAAGATCCCCTCCGGTCCCATCGACCAGAAGTGGCGCAAGGCCAAGAACGAATACAAGCTCGTCAACCCCGCCAATAAGCGGAAGTACAACATCATCGTGGTGGGCACCGGCCTCGCGGGCGGCGCCGCCGCGGCCTCGCTCGGCGAGATGGGCTACAACGTCAAGGCGTTCGCCTACCAGGACACGCCGCGCCGCGCTCACTCCATCGCTGCGCAGGGCGGCATCAACGCCGCCAAGAACTACCAGAACGACGGCGACTCGGCGTTTCGCCTGTTCTACGACACCATCAAGGGCGGCGACTTCCGCGCCCGCGAGGCCAACGTCTACCGCCTGGCCGAGGTGTCGGCGAACATCATCGACCAGTGCGTCGCGCAGGGCGTGCCCTTCGCGCGCGAGTACGGCGGCGTGCTCGCCAACCGGTCGTTCGGCGGCGCGCAGGTGTCGCGCACGTTCTACGCCCGCGGCCAGACCGGCCAGCAGCTCCTCCTGGGCGCATATTCGGGCCTGCTGCGGCAGATCGCCGCCGGCCAGGTGAAGATGTACTCGCGCACCGAGATGCTCGACCTGGTCATGGTCGACGGGCGCGCCCGCGGCATCATCACCCGTAACATGGTCACCGGCGCCATCGAGTCCCATGCCGCGGACGCGGTCGTGCTGGCGACGGGCGGGTACGGCAACGTTTTCTACCTGTCGACCAACGCCAAGGGCTGCAACGTCACCGCCGCGTGGCGCGCGCACCGCAAAGGTGCCCTGTTCGCGAACCCCTGCTACACGCAGATCCACCCGACCTGCATCCCGCGCTCGGGCGACTACCAGGGCAAGCTGACGCTCATGTCCGAGTCGCTGCGAAACGACGGGCGCATTTGGGTCCCGAAGAAGAAGGGCGACACGCGGTCTCCCGACCAGATCCCCGACTCCGAACGCGACTACTACCTCGAGCGCGTCTACCCCTCGTTCGGAAACCTGGCGCCCCGCGACGTGTCGTCGCGCCAGGCGAAGTACCGCTGCGACGAGGGCCTGGGCGTGGGGCCCGGCGGATTCGGCGTCTACCTGGATTTCGCCGACGCCATCAAACGCCTGGGCAAGCAGACCATCGCCGAGCGCTACGGCAACCTGTTCGAGATGTACAGCCGGATCACCGGCGAGGACCCCTACTCGGTGCCCATGCGCATCTACCCCGCGGTCCACTACGTCATGGGCGGGCTCTGGGTGGATTACAATCTCCAGAGCAACCTGCCCGGCCTGTTCGTGGGCGGCGAGGCCAACTTCTCCGACCACGGCGCGAACCGGCTGGGCGCCTCGGCGCTCATGCAGGGCCTCGCCGACGGCTACTTCGTCTTGCCCTACACGGTTGGAAACTACCTGGGCCAGGGCGGCATCGCCAAGGTCGATACCAGCCACCCGGCCTTCGCCGAGGCGGAGCGCGAGGTCCAAGGGCGCACCGAGAAGCTGCTCTCCATCAACGGGAAGCGGACCGCGGACTCCATCCACCGCGAGCTCGGGAACCTCCTCTGGGAGAACTGCGGCATGGCCCGGAGCAAGGAGAGCCTCACCAAGGCGCTCCAGCGCATCCCCGAGCTCCGCGCCGAGTTCTGGGAGAACGTGAAGGTGCCGGGCGCCGGCGCCGAGCTCAACCAGCAGCTCGAGTACGCGGGCCGCGTGGGCGACTTCCTCGAGCTCGCCGAGCTGCTGTGCACCGACGCGCTGGACCGCAACGAGTCTTGCGGCGGCCACTTCCGCACCGAGTTCCAGACCCCTGACGGAGAGGCGCAGCGCAACGACGCCGACTACGCCTACGTCGCGGCCTGGGAGTGGAAGGGCGCCGGCAAGGCACCCGAGCTCCACAAAGAGCCGCTGTCCTTCGACACCGTCCACCTCGCGACCCGGAGCTACAAGTGATCATCCTCCTCGACATCTGGCGACAGAAGAACGCGGACGACCCGGGGCGCTTCGTGCGCTACGAGGTCCCCGACGTCAGCGAGCACATGTCCTTCCTCGAGATGATGGACGTGCTCAACCAGCGGCTGATCGCCAAGGGCGAAGAAGGCGTGGCGTTCGACCACGACTGCCGCGAAGGCATCTGCGGCATGTGCGGCTTCGTGATCAACGGCTCGCCGCACGGCCCCGTACACGGCGGCACCGTCTGCCAGCTGCACATGCGCGCCTTCAAGGATGGCGACCTGTTGCGGCTCGAGCCCTGGCGGGCGAAGGCCTTCCCGGTCATCCGCGACCTGGTCGTGAACCGCAGCGCCTTCGACCGCATCCTGCTCGCCGGCGGGTTCATCTCCACCCGCGCCGGCAGCGCGGTCGATGCCAACGCGGTCCTCATCCCCAAGCCCGATGCCGATCTGGCCATGGACATGGCGGCCTGCATCGGCTGCGGCGCCTGCGTGGCGGCCTGTCCGAACGCGGCGGCGGCGCTCTTTACCGGCGCCAAGATCTCGCACCTCGGCCTTCTGCCCCAGGGCCAGCCGGAGCGCAAGGAGCGCGCCCTGGCCATGGTGGCCCAGGCGCAGGCCGAGGGCTTCGGCCACTGCACCGCGGTGGGCGACTGCGAGGCGGTGTGCCCGGCGCACGTCAAGATGGACGGCATCGCGCGCATGAACAGCGACTTCGTGCGCGCCGTGGTCTGGCACCGCCCGGCCTCCGCCGGCGCGGGAACCGGCTGATCGCGAGCCAGCATCGACTCAAGGCCCCGGCCCGAAGGCAACCCCTTCGGGCCGGTTCCTTTTCACACCTCACCCGGCCGAGCCGGAGCCGACAAAGTTGCCAGAGCGAGAGGCGCTAGGCCTAGTTGGCGGCGACGTTCTGGGTCTGGATAAAGCTGCCGCAGGTGGTCGTGACGGTCGCCGTGAACGTCGCAACGCCTCCTGCGGGGATGTTGACCTGAGCAGGCGTCACCGTGACGTCGAGGATTTTATCGGTCACCGCCACCGCGCTCGTGGCGCTCTTGCTCGAGTCGGCCTGGCTCGTCGCGACGATGTGATACGTGCCCGCGTTCGCTGGCGCCGTGTACGCTCCCGCTGCCACACTGCCGCCGGCAGCGCCCTCCTGCACCGACCACGTCACCGCGGTATTGGAGGTCCCTGTCACCGTGGCCGTGAAGGTGAAGGATTGGCAGGAATTGATGGCCGCCGAGGGCGGATTCAGGGCGATGGAGACGCTGGTCGGGGCGGTCACCGTGACAGTGGCGGTATCGCTCTTCGACGCGTCGGCGCTGCTCTGGGCCACCACGTGGCAGGTCGCGCCCGCCGCCGGCGCCGTGTAGACCCCCGCCTGCGTCACCGAGCCACACCCTGAGCTCTCCTGCACCGACCACGTCACCGCGGTGTTCGTCGCCCCCGTCACGGTGGCTTTGAACGCGACGGTTCCACCTGCCGAGACCGACGTCGAGTGCGGCGCGACCGCCACCGAGACCGGCGAGGTCACCGTCACTGTGCCGGTATCACTCTTCGACGCGTCGGCGCTGCTCTTGGCGACCACGTGGCAGGTCGCCCCCGCCGCCGGCGCCGTGTAGACCCCCGCCTGCGTCACCGAGCCACACCCTGAGCTCTCCTGCACCGACCACGTCACCGCGGTGTTCGTCGCCCCCGTCACGGTGGCTTTGAACGCGACGGTTCCACCTGCTGAGACCGACGTCGAGTGCGGCGCGACCGCCACCGAGACCGGCGAGATCACCGTCACCGTGGCAGTATCGCTCTTCGACGCGTCGGCGCTGCTCTTGGCGACCACGTGGCAAGTCGCCCGCCGCCGGCGCCGTGTAGACCCCCGCCTGCGTCACCGAGCCACACCCCGAGCTCTCCTGCACCGACCACGTCACCGCGGCGTTCGTCGCCCCCGTCACGGTGGCTTTGAACGCGACGGTTCCACCTGCCGAGACCGACGTCGAATGCGGCGCGACCGCCACCGTGACGGGCACGCTCACGGTCACCGTGGCGATATCGCTCTTCGACGCATCGGCGCTGCTCGTCGCGACCACATGGCAGGTCGCCCCCGCCGCCGGCGCCGTATAGACCCCCGCCTGCGTCACCCACCCGCACCCCGAGCTCTCCTGCACCGACCACGTCACCGCCACGTTCGTCGCCCCTGTCACCGTGGCCTTGAACGCCACCGTCCCACCTCCCGTCACCGAAGCGGTCCGCGGGGAGATCGCCACGGCAACCTGCGGCTTCGCCGACACGGTCACCGTCGCCGCATCGCTCTTGGTCGGGTCGGCGGCGCTGGTGGCCACGACGTGGCAAGTCGCGGCGGATACGGGCGCGGAATAGAGCCCGACTTGAGTCACCGCGCCGCATCCCGAACCCTCTTGGATTGACCAGACCACCGCCAAATTCGCGGAGCCCGTCACAGCGGCGGCGAAAGTCACCTGCCCGCCGATGAGCGCAGACGCCACGTGCGGCGACACCGCGACGGCGACCACCGGAGGCGGCGATACGGTGATGGTCGCGACGTCGCTGCGGGTTGGGTCGGCGCCGCTGGTCGCGATGACGTGGCAAATGGCGGCCTGCGAAGGCGCCGCGTACGCGCCCTGTGGCGTGATGGAGCCGCAGTCGCTGGGCTCGTCGATCGACCAGGTCACGGCCGTGTTCGCGCTCCCGGTCACGGCCGCGGTGAACTGAATCGAGCCGCCGGCCTCCACCGTGGGCGTGCTCGGCGAGATCGCCACCGAGATCCCCGAGTCCGGCGAACCGGTCACCTCGACCACCACCGAGGCACCGGCGCTCGGATTCGCGTGAGGCCTTGCCACGACGTGGTACACGCCGTCCCGCGGCGGGGCCGTGTAGACCCCGTCGCTGGTGATCGACCCGCCGTCGGCCTCGCTCACGCTCCAGAGCACCGACGAGTCCGAGCCCCCCGCGACGGTCGCGGTGAACGACAAGGTTCCCAGGGGCTTCACCTCCGCGGTGTTGGGCGAGATCTGCACTTGGACGGCGGGACCGCCCGTCGCAGCCCCAGTGCAGCCGATGAGAGCGGCAATCGCTGCCATGGGCGCGAATGAAGCGCGGGAGTTCGAATTCATGGTTGGCCTTTCGTGCCCTTCGGCTCGAATCGGAACCTGGACCAGCAGAATTGCCTGCGGCGGCTCTCCCGACCTCAGACTCCAGAATCGCACACCGCGCTTCCGGTTTTCTAGACGCCCACAGGGGCTCGGCTCCACAGTGCGACAGCAGCCTGCCTCGAGGCACGGCGCCCTACCTCATGGACTTCGCTGAAGGCGACGTGTCCCGATCTCAAAGGCGCACGGAGGCCGCCTCCCTCCGAGCAACGCAAGGAGCGTGACCGCGGCGCGGCCCGCGCATTCAATTCAAGAAGGGTGACCCACCGGCGCGCGCCGAAAGGCGCTGCGGAGCTGGAGCAACGCTCGACGTGCGGGCGTGCGCTCGTCCTCTTGTCAGGCGAAATGCCCCTCGGCCGAGCCGCCGCTCAGTCCAGGCTCGCCAGCCGCGCGTAGCTGTCGTAGCGGGACTGCATGGAGCTCACGTACCGAACCGGCTCCCTAGCAGCGGCAGTACCCGTAGCGGGCGCGCTGAGCGTGCTCGGGCGTGCTCATGAGCTGCATCGCCTTCTTCACGTTGTTGAACCGGCGGTCGGGGTCGAGCTTCACCGCGCCATACCGGGAACCGAGCGCGCCGTCTCGCCTTGAAATCGCGATGGGCCAGGCTCGCGCCGGTCGCACGAAAAAGCGGCGCCCGATCCGATTCGGACCGGGCGCCGCATGAAACGGAACGCGACTCGCGTTCGAGCCCCGCTAGACACCTGTATGCGGCGCATTCCTCACGATTGAGTCAAGCGTCGGTTCGAGGCCGAGCGCGCAGCGCGCAGCTTCGCTAGGACTCGAGGGTCGAGAGGTCACCCTCAGGGAGCCCCTGCGCCCGGGCTTTCAGCAGGCGGCGCATGATCTTGCCCGACCGCGTCTTGGGAAGCGTGTCGACGAACTCGACCTTCTCCGGGCGAGCGATGGGGCCTATCTCCTTGCCGACGTGGACGGCCAGCTCGTCGGCGAGCGCCGTCGAGGGCGCGCGGCCCGCGCGCAAAGTCACGTAGGCGTAGATGACGTTGCCCTTGACCTCGTGCGGGATGCCGATGGCCGCCGCCTCCGAGACCGCGGGGTGGCTGACCAGGGCGCTTTCGATCTCCGCGGTGCCCAGGCGGTAGCCGCTCACCTTGATGACGTCGTCGACGCGGCCGATGATCCAGTGGTAGCCGTCCTTGTCGCAGCGCGCCGAATCGCCGGTGAAGTACTTGCCGGGATACGTGGACCAGTACTGCTTCACGTAGCGCTCCGGGTCCTTGTAGATGCCGCGCAGCATCGCCGGCCACGGATAGGTGATAACGAGCTTGCCCTCCTCTCCCGGGGCGACCTGCTTGCCGTCCTCGCCGAGGATCTCGGTGCGGATGCCCGGGAACGGCTTGGTCCCGGAGCCGGGCTTGAGCGGCAGCGACGGCACGGGCGTGATCATGAAAGCGCCGGTCTCCGTCTGCCACCAGGTGTCGATGATGGGGCAGCGGCTGCCGCCGATGACCCGGTGGTACCAGCGCCAGGCTTCGGGGTTGATGGGCTCGCCCACGCTTCCCAGGATGCGCAGCGTGGACAAGTCGTGGCGCGCGACCCAGGACTCGCCGTAGCGCATGAGGCCGCGGATGGCGGTGGGCGCGGTGTAGAGAATGTTGACTCCGTACTTCTCCACGATGCGCCACCAGCGGTCCGGGTACGGGAACGTCGGCGCGCCTTCGTAGATGATCGACGTCGCCCCGAGGATGAGCGGCGCGTAGACGATATAGCTGTGGCCGGTGATCCAGCCTGGATCGGCCGCGCACCACCAGCGATCCTCGGGCCTCAGGTCGAAGGCGTACTTCATGGTCGAGGTGACGCCCACCATGTAGCCGCCATGCGTGTGCAAGATGCCCTTGGGCTTGCCGGTCGTCCCCGAGGTATAGAGCAGGAAGAGCGGGTCCTCGGCGTCCATGACCTCGGTCGGCGTCTTGACCGCGTTGCCGCTGCGGGTCATGGGCAGCGCCATCAGGTCGTCGTAGTAGTAGTCGCGGCCCTGCTCCATGTTGACCGGTTCTTTGGTGCGCCGCACGACGATGACGTTCTCCACCGTCCCCGAGCGGTGCAGCGCCTCGTCGGCGATCTCCTTGAGCTTCACCACCTTGCCGCGCATGTAGCCGCCGTCGGCGGTGATGAGGACCTTGCTCTCGCTGTCCTGGATGCGCTCGGCCAAGGCCTCGACCGAGAACCCGCCGTAGACCACCGAGTGCACCGCGCCAACCTTGGCGACGGCGAGCATGGAGATGGGCAACTCCAGCACGCGCGGCAGGTAAATGGTGACGCGGTCGCCCTTCTTGATGCCCATGCTCTTGAGCACGTAGGCGAACTTGGAGACCTCGCGGTTGAGCGCGTGGTAGCTCATGGTCCGGACTTCGCCGGCCTCGCCTTCCCAAATATAGGCGAGCTTGTTGCGCACCGGCGTCGACTGGTGCCGGTCGAGCGCGTTGGCCACGATGTTCGTTTGAGCTCCGACGAACCACTTGAAGAACGGCGGGTTCGAGTCGTCGAGCACTTTGTTCCACGGCTTGTACCAGAACAGCTCGCGGGCCTCGGCCTCCCAGAAGGCCTGGGGGTTCTCGTTGGCCTTGTTCCGCAGGGCGTCGTAGTCGCGGACACGGTAGCCTTTTACCGACTGCTCGTCGGCCCTCCAGAGCTCGTTTTGCGAGCAATCCTCTTCCACTCTCATCGGCGGTTCTCCTTTGGGAGGTTTTCCAAGGGCAAGAGACGGCTTCACATCACTTCGTCATCAGAGCCTTCATCCGGTGTTTCGGAGTCCGGCGGCAGTTCCACTGACTGGCAACCGAGAAGACTCCCGGTTTCCAAGGCGCCTTCTCCGGTGTTCCTGAGTCCGGCGGCAATTCCACTGACTGGGCAACCGAGAAACCTCTTCGGTCCCGAGATACCTCATCCGGTGTTCCTGAGTCCGGCGGCAATTCCACTGATAGTCAACAAGAGCGCACGCCCCCAGCCCGGCTCTCCCGCGCGCTTGCGCCGCAGGAGCTCCACCTGGAGAAACGACATTGGGTCGATGTAGGGATTGCGCAGGGCGACGGACCGCTGGAGCACGGGGTTGTCGTCCAGGAGCCCCTTGTTCCCCAGGAGCTCCAGCACCCAGCGGACCGTGAGCGCGTGCTCCCGCTCGATGCGCGGCCAGACCGCCTGGCGCGCGGCCTCGGGCGCGAGCGCGGCGTAGCGCGCGGCGATGTCCAGGTCCACTTTGGCAAGGACGCCTTCCAGCTTCTCCAGGAGGGTCCGGAAGAAGGGCCAGGTCCGGGCCATCTCGGAGAGCAGCGCGCGGCCGGACGGCGTGGCCGCCCGCGCTTCGAGCGCGCTCCCCACCCCGTACCAGGCCGGCAGGATGATGCGGCACTGGTTCCAGGCGAAGACCCAGGGGATGGCGCGCAGCGCCTCCAGGCCGCCGTCGCGCCGCTTGGCGGGGCGCGAGCCGATGTTGAGCTCGCCAATCTCGCCGATGGGCGTCGCGCTCTGGAAGAACTCGAGGAAGCGCGGCTCCTCCCAGACCAGCGCCCGGTAGGCCTCGCGCCCCACCTGCGCCAAGGCGTCGAGCTCGCCCCAATACCGCTCGTCGCCGTCCTCGCCCGGGCGCTGGTGGGCGCCGAGCGTGTGCAGCAGCGCGCCGCCCGTGTAGAGCTCGAGGGTGCGCAGCGCCAGCGCCGGCCGGAAGTACTTGTGGTCCAGCGCTTCTCCCTGCTCGGTGACCTTGAAGCGGCCATTCACCCCGCCGCTGGGCATGGCCAGGATGGCCGCCTGCGCCGGGCCGCCGCCGCGCGCGACGGTCTCGCCGCGGCCGTGAAAGAAGAAGATGGGTACGTCCAGGCGCCGCGAGGCCTCGATGAGCGCGCGCTGGGCCTCGCGCAGCGCTACCGCGCCGCCGAGGAGCCCGACCTCCTTGTTGGAGTCGCTGTAGCCGAGCATCACCTCCTGCCCGCCGCGGGACAGCACGTGGGCGCGGTAGGCGGCGTCCTGCAGCGCCTCGGCGAGGATGGCCGGAGCGCGCTTCAGCGCGTCGAACGTCTCGAACAGCGGGACGATGTCCAGGCTCACGGCGCCGGTCGCGGGGTCGGTCACGCCGCAGGCTCGCGCGCAGCGAAGCGCGGCCCAGAGGTCCTGAGCGGCGCCCGCCATGGAGAGGACCAGCGTCCGGCAAGCGCCCTCGCCGCCTTCGCGCTGGGCGCTCGCCACCTTCGAGAGCACGCCTAGGATCCGCTCGGCGGCAGGCGTCCTCTCGGCGACCGGCTGCGCCGGGTCGGCCTCGCGCAGGTCGGAGGCCGCGGCGCGCACCTCGAGCTCGCAGAGGTGCACGCCCAAGGTCCGCACGCGCTCGAGGACGGCGCGCACCCTGCGCTCGCCGGCGTTGCGGCAGCCCGCCTCCAGCAGCGTTTCGTCCACGAGCTGCAGCTCGGCCTCAAGCTCCTCCGCGCCGATGGCCGCGAGCCTGTCCCGCTCGGCCCGGGCGTCCCGCGGGCCGCTTCCGTGAGCCGCTGCGTGGCGCCGGCGCTCGACCTCGGCCCGCGTCGCCTCGAGGCGGGCCTCGAGGAGGAAGAGCTTGCGCCGCCAGGGCTCGCCCACGGTGCTGGGCGCCTGCGCCGGAGCCAACCACGGCAGCCGCTCCTCGTCGCGGGCCACGGAGGCCCGCAGGCGCTCCGGCACCCGGACCAGGCGCTCGGAATGCGACAGCGTGTCGCCCAGCTCGCGCACCTCGGCGACCAGCAGCTTGAGGCCGCGCTCGTGGTAGGCGCGCACGGCGTCCTCGAAGACCTCGGGCGTGACCCGCGGGTTGCCGTCGGTGTCGCCGCCGGCCCAGGAGTGGAGTCGCAGCGGCGACGGGTCGAAGCCCAGCGGCTCGCCGTAGGCGCTCTCGAAGGCGCGCCGGAGCGACCGCGAGAGCCGGGCGGAAACCCCGAAGAGGACGTTCTCCACGTACCAGGCGACGCTCTTCACCTCGTCGCCGACCCGCGGCCGCTCGCGGCGCAGCTCGTCGGAGAGCCAGAGCCGGGCCACCAGCTCCAGCACCTCGCGGTTGGCCTCTTCGCTCTCCTCGGGGGTGAGGTCGCAGCGGTCGCGCGCCTCGAGCATCCCGGCGATGCGCTCCAGCTTTTGGAGCGCGGTGCGCCGCGCCGCCTGAGTCGGGTGCGCCGTGAACGTGAGCGTGACCCGCAGCCGGCGGATGGCTTCGCGGACCGACTCGGCGGTGGCGCCGGCCTTGCGCGCGTCGGCGAGGACGGCGGCAAGCGAGCCAGGCTGGGGCGAGGCCGTCGGGTCCATCGCGCTGGCGCGGGCGCGCCGAACGCGATGGTGCTGCTCGGCCAGGTTGACGAGCTGAAAGTAGACCGCGAAAGCGCGGATGACCGGCACAGCGCGCTCGGGCGTCAGGTCGGCGAGCATTTGCGAGAGCCGCCGCGAGGCCTCCTGAGCGGCTTCGGGGGCGCCGCGCCTGCGGTCGAGGGCGAGCCCGCGCACCTCCTCCTCGAGCGCGTACAGGGCCTCGCCCTCGTGCTCCTGGAGCGCGCGCCCCAGCTGTTCGCCGAGGAAGCGCACGTCGTAGCGGAGGGGGTCGTCGACCTGGCGTTGCATCATTTCGGCTCAGGGTGCCGCGAGCCGGCCCATGATGGCAAGCAAAGCGTCATGGCCGCCATTCAAAAGAACTAGTTATGGACTCGAAAAGCGACGCTGGAGCACCAATCGGCCCCGGGCCTCTTCGCCCGCTCGGTGCCCTAGCGGCCGGTGGAGCCGAAGCCCCCTGCCCCGCGGGCGCTGGCCGCCAGCGCGTCGACCTCGACGAGCTCGGCCTGGACGACTGGCGCGAAGAGGATCTGCGCGATGCGCTCCCCGCGCGCGGCCTGGAACGGCTCGGCCGAGAGGTTGACGAGGCACACCTGAACCTCGCCGCGGTAGTCGCTGTCGATGGTGCCCGGGGCGTTGGCCACCGTCACGCCGAACTTGGTCGCGAGCCCGCTGCGCGGGCGAACCTGGCCCTCGTAGCCGGGCGGGAGCTCCAGGGAGAGGCCGGTCGGGACGAGCTTGCGCCCCATCGGCGGAAGCTCGAACGCGACGTCCGCGCACAAGTCCATGCCCGCCGCGCCGGCGGACATGTAGCGCGGCAAGGCCAACGGCGCCCCGCGCTCGCCACCCCCGACCCTCGACACCCTGACGCAAAGCCTCTCCATGCTGTCCCCAAACGAAGGCGGGGCCGCGAATCTCACGGCCCCGCCTTGCTCAAGCTCATCTGTCAAGCTTCATAAGTTACCTTACTGCCACTCAGGCCTGGCCGGAGCCTCCGCCCTCGCCGCCGCCGCCGCCGCCTTCATGGCGCTCGTGGCGCCCGCCGCTCCCGCCGCTTCGTCCGCCGCGCCGGTCGCGGTCGCGGCCGCCGCGGTCGCGATCGCGATCGCCGCGCGGCCGCTCTTCGCGGTCCGGGCGCGGGGTGAGCGGGAGGACGTCGCCCTCCTTCGAGTTCAACGCCTCCTTGCGCGACAGGCGGATCTTCCCGGTGCGGTCGACGCTGATGACCTTGACCAGGACCTCGTCGCCCTCCTTGAGGACGTCGCCGACCTGCTCGACGCGCTTGTCGGCGAGCTCGCTGATGTGCACGAGCCCGTCGGTGCCCGGGAAGAGCTCCACGAACGCGCCGAACTCGGCGAGCTTGCGGACCGTGCCCAGGTACACCCGGCCAATCTCGGCCTCCTGGGTGAGGTTCTTGACCATCTTGATGGCCTGCTCGACCTGCGCCGCGTTGTTCGAGGCAATGGCCACCGAGCCGTCGTCCTCGACGTTGATGGAGCAGTTGGTGCGCGCGATGATGTCGCGGATCACCTTGCCGCCGGGCCCGATGACGTCCTTGATGCGCTCCGGGCGGATCTTGATGGTCGTGATGCGCGGCGCCCACTGGCTGATCTCGTTGCGCGGCGCCGGAAGCGTCGCCGCCATCTTCCCAAGGATATGGAGGCGGCCGACGCGGGCCTGCTCCAGCGCCCGGGCGAGGATCTCGCGGGAGACGCCGGTCACCTTGATGTCCATCTGGATGGCGGTGATGCCGGCGGCCGTGCCGCACACCTTGAAGTCCATGTCGCCCAGGTGGTCCTCGTCGCCCAGGATGTCCGAGAGGATGGCCACCCGCTCGCCTTCCTTGATGAGCCCCATGGCGATGCCGGCCACCGGCGCCGTGATGGGCACGCCGGCGTCCATCAGCGCGAGGCAGCCGCCGCAGACCGAGGCCATGGACGAGCTGCCGTTGGACTCGAGGATGTCGGAGACGACGCGCACGGTGTAGGGGAACTTCGCTTCCTCACCGGGCATCACCTGGCGAAGCGCGCGCTCGGCGAGCGCCCCGTGGCCGATCTCGCGGCGCCCGGCGCTGCGCATGAACTTCACCTCGCCCACGCTGAAGGGCGGGAAGTTGTAGTGCAGGAGGAACTTCTTGATCACGTCCCCGGTGAGCGTTTCGATCCGCTGCTCATCCTCGGACGTGCCCAGGGTGGTGGCCACGATCGCCTGAGTCTCGCCGCGGGTGAAGAGCGCCGAGCCGTGGGTGCGCGGGAGCACGCCCACCTCACAGGTGATGTCGCGGATCTCGTCGCCCTTGCGCCCGCCGATACGCAGGCCGGTGTCGAGCACCATGCCGCGGACGTAGTCGTACTTGAGGTCCTCGAGGAACGACTTGATGGGCTTCTCGGCGGCGAAGTAGCCGTCGCCCAACGTCTCGGCGAAGCGGGCGAGGGTCTCCTTCTTGACCTTGGAGAGCGCCTCGTAACGGGCCTGCTTCTCGCGGATCTCGTAGGCGGCCTTGACGCCCGGCGAGGCAACCTCGCGGACCTGCGCCTTGAGCGCCTCGTCCACCGCCGGCAGCGCGAAGGTCCGCTTCGGCTTGCCGAGCGCCGCCCGGAGCTCCTCCTGCGCCTGCAGAGCGGGCTGCGCGGCGCTGTGCGCGAAGAGCAGCGCCTCGACCATCTCGGCCTCGGCGATCTGCTTGGCACCGCCCTCGACCATCACGATGGCGTCCTTGGACGCGGAGACGACGAGGTCAAGGTCGCTCTCGGCGCGCTGCGCCGCCGTGGGGTTGGCGATGAGCTTGCCGCCGACCCGGCCGACGCGGACGCCGGCGACAGGGCCGTTGAACGGGATGTCCGAGACATGCAGCGCCGCGGAGGCCGCGGTGATGGCGTGCACGTCGGGCTCGTTCTCCATGTCGGCGGAGAGCACGAACGCGATGATCTGCGTCTCGTAGTAAAAGCCCTCGGGGAAGAGCGGCCGCAGCGTGCGGTCGATGAGCCGGCAGGTCAGCGTCTCCTTCTCGCTGGGTCGGCCCTCCCGCTTGAAGTAGCTGCCGGGGATGCGCCCGGACGCGTAGAGCTTCTCCTGGTAGTCGACGGTCAGCGGGAAGAAGTCGAGCCCCTCCTTCTTCTCCGATGCCGCGACGGCGGTCACCAGGAGCACGGTGTCGCCGTACCGAACCTGGGCGCTGCCGTGGGCCTGCTTGGCGATCTTGCCGCTCTCGATGACGAGCTGTCGCTCGCCGAGAGTCGCGGTCTTGGTCACTGCTTGCATGGATCCGTCCTCTTTCTCGCTCCGCCCTCTCGAGAGGGCAGACGACGATGAGCGGACGAGGCCTGTTTGAGGTTGCCCGCGCTCGCGGCGCCGCTCCCCACGCGGGAAGCTTGTGCACGTCGAGCGAAGGCTTTGCCGGGCCGTCGAACCGGCCCGATGCCCCAAGAGAAGAGCGCCTCGCCCTCCTTTATGTCTCACCCGTCCCGCGGACCGGAGGCGCTGTTGGGGTCGGCTTTTGATCCCATCGCTGCCGCCCACCCGAGACTTCGTCGGCGGCACCGAAAGAAACCAAAAGGGACCCTTCGCACTCCTCGCGGTCCGCGCCGCTTTCGGTCCGGGCGCGGCCGGGCTTTAGCGAACCATTCGCCAGCCCGTCACTGCTCGATTCGGCGGCTTGTACCTTCTTCGAAGCCGCCTTGCTGCCCTAGCCAGCCGGGGCGCGGCGCCCTGCCGGAGCGACAGCTCTGCGATACGACCGGCGCGCGCTTCCAAGCCCGCGCCATGCAAGAAGGCCCGGCATTCGCGCCGGGCCTTCGATAACAACCTCTACTTGCGGATGCCGAGCTGGTCGATGAGCGACTTGTAGCGCCTCTCGTCCTTGCTCTTCAGGTAATCGAGCAACCGGCGGCGCTGCCCGACCAGCTTGAGCAACCCTCGCCTGCTGTGGAAATCCTTGACGTGGCCTCGGCCGCCCTCGGCGGTGGGCTTGAAGTGCAGGGTCAGGAGGTTGATGCGCTCGGTCAGCAGCGCGACCTGAACCTCCGGCGAACCCGTGTCCTTCTCGTGCGTCCGAAACTTGCCGACGATGGCGGCTTTCTTCTCGATCTCCAGCGACATGGCACTCCTCTGTGTTCCGCCTCCTGGACTCTTCCGGCGCAGCCCGCCCATGGGCGACTTCGGTGCGCGACCTCGCCCCCGCGGAGGGGAACAGCAGGCGAGGCGGCGCACTATAGAGGTCAAGATGCGCAACGTCAACGAAACGTTCTAAGGAGGACGCGGGGCCGCCCTCGAGCTGGCGGAGCGCGCCGGGCGCTCATCCAGTGGCTAGAGCTCCCGCCAAGACGCGCAAATAGCGGGCGGCGTCCCCCTTCCTCTCCACCACGGCGAGCAGCTCGCTTTCGGGCCCCATCAGGCGCACCCGCGCCCCCTCGGGCAGGGCCGCGAGGCCCGGAAGCTCGGCGGCGACCAGGCGCTGGCCGCTCCGGACCTTGCGCGCTTGATCTGCTTCGACGGCGAGCGCGGGGAGGAACGACAGGGCTTGCGCTTCGGACAGGAGCCGCGCGCGGGCGGCCTCGGGCCCCTGCTGACCCAGCTCTTCCAGCGAGACGGATTGGCCGATGGCGAAGCCCGCGCTCACCGTGCGCCGAAGCGCCGTGAGGTGGGCGCCGCAGCCGAGCATCTCGCCCAGGTCGTGGGCCAGCGTCCTCACATAGGTGCCCTTGGAGCAGCGCACGAAGAGCGAGAGCGCGGGCGGCTCGAGGTGGCGCACCGTGAGCTCGTAGACGGTCACCGGCCGCGCCTCGCGCTCGACGACTTGACCTTCGCGCGCGAGCTCGTAGAGGCGGCGACCGTTGACCCGCACCGCCGAGTACATGGGAGGCGCCTGGAGGAGCGGGCCGCGAAAGCGCGCCAGCGCGGCCTCGACCTCCTGCAGCCCGAGGGCAGGAACCTCGCGCCGCGCGATCACCTCGCCGGTCCCGTCCTGCGTGTCCGTCGCTTCGCCCAGCTTCAGCGTCGCCTCGTACGCCTTGTCGCCCTCGGTGAGGAACGGGACGATGCGCGTGGCGAGCCCCAGGCAGATCGGCAGCACGCCGGTCGCGAACGGGTCCAGCGTGCCGGTGTGGCCCGCTCGCCGCGTCCGGAGAAGCCTGCGCACCAAGGCGACCACGTCGAACGACGTCTTGCCGGCGGGCTTGTCCACTACCAGCACGCCTTCGACCGCGGGGACCTCTCGCCCCGCCTCCGAGGCGAACGACTCGGGGGGCATCAGGCGCTCCGACCCGCGGCGAAGTCGAGGGCGCGCTGCACCTCGCGCAGCACCCGCGCGCGCACCTCGTCCAGGGCGCCGGGCACGAAGCAGCCGCTCGCGTTGTGGTGCCCACCTCCGCCGAGCCGCTCGGCGATGGCGCCCACGTCAACCGCGCCCCGCGACCGGAAGCTCACCCGCGCCCCGCCCTTCGCCTCCTGGCGGAAGAGGAGCGCCACCTCCACTCCCTCGATGGACCGCGGATAGCTGATGAAGCCGTCGGCGGTCTCCTCGGAGGTGCCGACCCGCGCGAAGGCCTCGCGCGCCGCCGTGAGCCAGGCGATGCGGCCACACGGCGACCGCGTGAGCGTCCGCAGCACCTCGGCGAGCAGCGAGACCCGCGCCAGGGGCTGGCTCTCGAACATGCGCGAGCTGATGTCTCCGGGCCGCGCCCCCGCTTCGACCAACGCGTGGGCGATGCGCAGGCACTCCGCGTTGGTGCTCGAGTGCTTGAAGCTCCCGGTGTCGCTCACCAGCGAGACCCAGAGGCAAGTGGCGATGGGCGGAGTCAGCGGCGCGCGCAGGGCCGCCATGGCGCGATAGACCAACACGCCGACGGCGGACGCCCGGGGGTCCAGCAGGTTCACGTCGCCGAAGCTCTGGGCGCCGGGGTGGTGGTCGAGGTTCAGCGTCAGCCCGCGCCGCTCGCGTTCGGGCAAGTCCCGGCCCAGGCGCCCCGGGTCGCCCGCATCGCAGGCGATGCACAGGTCGAAGGTGGCCTCCGGCCCGAGCGAGCGAGCGATGGCGTCGGCGCCAGGCAGGAAACGCAAATTCGCCGGCGCGCCCTGGGGGCTGTAGACCGTGGCGACTGCGCCGCGCGACTCGAGAAGCAGCGCCAGGGCCAGCGCCGAGCCCAGGGCGTCGCCGTCCGGGTACTCGTGCATGGCGATGAGCGGCCGGCGAGAGAGAGAAGCGCCGCCGCGCAGCGGGCGAGCTCGGCCTCGAAGGGGCTCGCCAGCCCCTTCGGCAAAGTCGTCGCGCTCGTCTCCATCGACCGCCCCCGTTTCCAAGACACCTGTGTTCTAGGTGCCCTCGCCGCCCGCCCCGCCCTGATCCTTCACCTGCCGCAGGAGCTGGTCGATGCGGTCGCCCCGCTCGATGGCCTCGTCGAAGACGAAGTGGAGCTCCGGGGTCACCCGCAGGCGAATGGTGCGGCCGACCTCGCGGCGGATGTATCCCTTGGCGGCGTCGAGCCCCTCCTGGGCGTCGCGGCGCGCCTTCGCCTCGCCGTGGACCGCGTAGTAGACCCATGCCTCGCGCAAGTCCGGCGACACCTTGGCGCCGGTGATGGTCAAGAGCCCGATGCGCGGGTCCTTGAGCCCTCGGATGAGCAGCTGGCTGATCTCCTGCTGGATCAGTTGTGCGACCCTCTCGACTCTGGCGTGAGTTGCCATTTAGCGCTCGCCCTCGCCGCCGCGGTCGCCGCCGCGGCGGGCCGCGCGCAGCCTCTGCCTCAAGTCTTCGATGGCGCGCTCGCGCTCCGTGTCGCTCATGGGCCTTCGCCCTTTCTGGCCTGTCCGGCCTCCCGCTCGCTCGCGCCGCTCGGGCCGAGGCAGAGGGATGTCTTCGCCCGCCTCCGACTCCGCCTCGGCCAAGGTGCGCGCGCCCCGGGGGACGGCGCCGCGCAAAGGGTCGCCCTCGTCACCGCCGTACAGGTCCCCACCCATGGGCACCACCTCGGTCGAGCAGGCGATGACTGGGGCCACGTACAGGTCCTCGATGAACTTGAGCACCTTGGAGACGCTCTCCTGGGCGAAGGCGTGTTCGTTCGCCACCGCGGCGATGCCGATCGTCGCCTTCTGCCAAAGGTCGTTGTCCTCGACCTCGGCGATGGAGACGTTGAAGCGCGCCTTCACCTTGTCGAGCACCTTGTGCACGACGTGGCGCTTGCTCTTGAGGGACCCGGATTCCGGGATGGAGAGCGTGACCTTGGCGACAGCGATGAACATGGTGAGTGACTCGGGCGACCTCTCAGGGCCGAGCCCCTGCTCGTTCGGCGGCGGCGCCGGAGGGGCCACTGTGTATCCCAATCTAGGGGCCGCTCTCAACCGCGCAGCGTCAATTCGTCGATGAGTCCTTCTCGGAGCGCTTCATCTTCTCGCGGAGCGTCTTCCGGTCGATCCCCAGGATGTCCGCGGCGCGGGTGCGGTTGCCCTCGACGGTGGACAGCACGGTCTTGATGTACTCGGTCTCCACCTCGGCCAGCGAGCGATGCAGCGCCTTTTCCTTGAGCGCGGAGAAGCGCATGA
Source organism: uncultured delta proteobacterium (assembly GCA_963772225.1). Taxonomy (GTDB): domain Bacteria; phylum Myxococcota; class Myxococcia; order Myxococcales; family UBA5297; genus CAVYWD01. The sequence continues at coordinate 167,625 of CAVYWD010000009.1, forward strand.
GGCTCGGCAGGTCGGGGACGTCGACCGGTTGTCCGTCGCTGAGCACCACCAGCCGCTGCACCACCTGCTCCAGCTCGCGCACGTTTCCCGGCCAGTCGTAGCCGCGCAACACCGACGCCGCGCGGTCGGTGAACGCCGGGGCGGCCTTGCCGGCTTCCGCGGCGAAGCGCGAGGCGAAGTGGTTCGCGAGGAGCAACACGTCGTCGCCCCGCGCGCGCAGCGGCGGCAGCATCACGCCGACGACGCTGAGGCGGTAGAGCAGGTCCTCCCGGAAGGTGCCCTTCTTGGCCAGCGCGACCAGGTCCTTGGTCGAGGAGGCGATGATCCGGAGGTCCACCGGGACGTCGCGGGTGCCGCCGACCGGCCGAATGGCCCGCTCCTCCAGCGCCTGGACGAGCCTGGCCTGTAGGGCGGGGCTCGCCTGGGCGACCTCGTCCAAAAAAAGTGTCCCGCCCTCGGCCGCCGCAAAGAAGCCGGAGCGCCCCTTGCCCGCGAAGGGCACCTGCCCGAAGAGCTCGCCCTCGGCGTGCTCGGGCGGGATGGCCGCGAGGTTCACCGCCACGAACGGCGAGGAGGAGCGCGAGCCGCCGTAGTGCACCGCCCGAGCCGCCAGCTCCTTGCCCGCGCCGCTCTCGCCCAGGATGAGGACCGCGGCGTCGCTCGCCATGGCGCGCGAAAGCGCGGCGAAGACCTTGCGCATGGCCTCCGAGTCCCCGAGCAGCCCGGGGCTCAGAGGGCCGCGCACGCGGAGCTCGCCCTGGAGCGCGCGGCGCGCGCGCAGCTTGTCGAACGCCGCAGCCACCGCCTTCTGCAGCTCCTCGTCGGTGAAGGGCTTGGCCAGGAAGTTGTCGGCCCCGCTCTTGACCGCCTGCACGGCCCCTTCGACCGTTGGGTAGCCGGTGATCGACGAGGACTTCGGTGTCCCGGAAGTTCTCGCGGACGTGGCGCACCAGCTCCAAGCCGGAGAGGCCCGGCATCTTGAGGTCGGTGATCACCACGTCCGTCGCCCGGGCCTCGAGCACCTGGACGGCCTGGGCGACCGAGGAGGCGGTGACCACCTCGAAGCCCTGAGCGGAGAGGTTGCGCTCGAGCACCTCCAACGTGTCCGGCGCGTCGTCCACCACCAAGATGCGGTCTTTCGCGTGTGCCATTGCGCCTTCTCACCTCCCGCGCAACCCCGCGGAAAGCCCGTGCGGCTCGAAGGAGAGCGCCTTAACAGGGCGGCCGCAGAGCGTCAAGGCACTGGCGAGCTCTCCCGGCCGAAGGCAGCCCACCGCCCAGGGAGCCGTCGAGCGGTCGACCGCCTCAGGGGCCGGCGTAGTCGTAGTACTCGACGCCCAGGTCCTGGAACTCGAGCTCGTGCCGCTCGCCGACGCGGCGGACGACGAACTCTTGGCGAGGCTCATACGGCGGCGCCGCGGCGAAATCTCCCCCGTGAATGGCCTCGTACTGCTCCCGGGTCAGGTCGATGGAGCCCCCGAGCGCGTCCTCGGCGCAGATGCGCTTGGCGGCGTCTTCCCATCCGTCGACGAGCGACATGGGGATGGCCTCCGCGGCGTCTCCGCTCCCGTAGCCGACCATGGCCATGGGCGCGCCGGCCAGCGAGAGCAGCCTCTCCTGGGCCTCCTCGAGGCCGGCCGCGATCCACGCGGGGAGCGCCGCGCAGTACAGGTTGCCGAGATTCGCCGCCGTGGCGCCCCCGAGGCTCATTTTCGACGCCGCGAAATCCTTGAAGGCCTTGGCGCCGCGCAGGGCGCGCGAGGCGGCGGACGTGGCGGGGTAAGGGTCCTGCAAAGCGTCGGGGTGCTGGATGGCGGCGTAGAGGTCCGGGAACGTGCGGGTCTCGGCGACGACGGCGTCGACGGAGACCTCGGCCTGGGCGCACAGCGCCTCGAGCTCCGCGCGGCGGTGGTCGGAGCGGGCGAAGGCGCGCACCATCAGAAAGCTCATGGCCTGGAGGGGCATGAACTTGTAAGGGCGGTGAAAGAACAGCGCGCCGAGCCCCTGGTAGAAGTCGTCGTCCGCGCCGCCGACCTTCGCCAGCATGTCGTCGACCGCGAGGGCCACCTCGTCGAGGTAGGCGAAGGTCGAGTACCGGCCGCTGAAGACCGGGAAGTCGGCGAAGCGGCGGGTGCCCTTCGCGTACCCGGGCACGAAGTGGCGGGCAAACGGCTTGCGGAAGTCGGGGCCGCGGTAGGACGACGCGCTCCCCGCGCGGGTGAGGTCGACTCGGAGGAGTCGGGGCTCCCGCTCCACCAGCATGGCCACCGCGCCGGCGCCCTGGGTCTGCTCGCCGGTCGAGCCGCGCTCGTATTCGGCGATGTCGCCGGCGATCACGATGGCGACCTTCCCCGCCCCGTCCGACGCGACGTAGCGGAGCGCCGCCTTCAGCGCGTAGATGCCGCCGAGGCACGCGTGCTTGAACTCCGGCACCTCGACGTTCCGGCTGAGCGCGCTCAAGCCCTCGGCCGCGAGCGCCTGGTCCAGCATCCCGCGGACGATGACCGCGCCCGCCGAGTTGTCCCGGCTCGACTCGGTGCCGAGCCCCAGGAAACCCACCCGCCTCGGGTCGACGCCGTACTGGCGGATCAGCCGAAGCGCCGCGTTCGCCGCCATGGTGTAGACGTTCTCGCGCCCCGGGCAGACTCGAAAGCTCTGCCCCGACACATTCTTCACCTTGTCCCAGCTGTTCTGGGTCCACTCGCACCACGACTCGAGGTTGACCCGCAGCCGCGGCACGTAGAGCGCGAAGCCGCTCACTCCCGCGCCCTCAGCCGCTCGGCCGCTCGCCACTTCTTCCAAAGCCATTGTCTGTTCCTCCGCCGCCCTCGAAGAAACGGGCTGCCAGGGCGCGGCATCCTAGCAAGCGGAGAATCGCTTTGGGGGCGCCAAATGACGACGCTTTGCGGCGAGAAAAATGCCGCCTCGAGTCAACGGCCGTCGATATAGGCGTGAAGCTGATCGATCAAATACTGCTTGTCGTCGAGCATGAGCTGGATGACGTCGCGCATCGAGACCACGCCGCAGACCTCTCCGTCGCGGGACACGAGGAGATGGCGGGTGAAGAACTTCTTCATCAGCTCGGCGACCTCTCGTTCGCTCGACTCGAGTGGCACCACGGGCAGGTCCGTGCGCATCGCCTCCCCCACGGCGCTTTCGGCCGAGCGCCCCCGCGCGAGCACGCGCCCCACCAGGTCGCGCTCGGTGAGCAATCCAACGATCTGACCTGCCCTCCGCACGGCCACCGAGCCCACCTTCCGGTCGTTCATGAGCCGCGCTGCTTCGCTGCAGGGCCGTGATTCGTCGAGCGCTAGGACTTCGCGCGTGACGTGCCTCTCGATGCTCGCCATGGCATTCACCTCGCGACCTACGGATGTGAGAGTGGGATGGCGCGCCGCCCTCTTCGTCGCGCCCGCCCCCCGGTCGGGATACGGCTCTGCTCGCCCGACGATATCCTGGGGTCTCCCCGCGCGAGGCGATGCTGCGCGGCGTCGAACGGGCCGCTGGGCGCCTGCCACCATGGCGAGATCACCTTTATCGGGACGTCGTGGGCCCGCACTGGCCCGCCGAGCGCGCCCACGTCGAGGCCGGCTACCGGACTCTTCCATTCCCTTGCCCGGAGATCCCCGCGCCGCCGTTCGCCCAGGTCGAGACTTGGGACCTGCCGCGTTTGCTCGGCTACCTCGGCACCTGGTCGGCCGTCAGCCGCTATCGAGAGCGCGAGGGGACCGATCCTCTGCCGCTGGTGAAGGAGGCGCTGAGCCAGGCCTGGGGCCCGCCGGAGCGGGAGCGGCCAGTGACTTTCGAGATTCTGCGTCCGCGCCGGCCAGGTCGGCGCTCCCGGCGAGCGCACCGGCGCTTGAAGCCCGCTCGCCGGCGGAGCGCTCGCCCGGTGGCAGCGTCGCCCCAACAACGATTCGTTGACGCCGGCGCGCCCCGCGCCCTATCTTCCCCGCCCTCCGCCCGCTTTCGTGCCATCGAAAGAAAGAAAGAGGGCCGTTGAGCTTTCGCCCCGAAGGAGCGCCCATGAAGGCAGCACTCGAGCGCCTGAAGAGCCAATTCCCAGAATTCATCGCCAGCGTCTATTCCACGCCGCGCGGCGACGATTACGCCGTCGTCAACGCCGCCGGGCTGGTGCAGGTCGCCCGCTTCTGCAAGGAAGACCCCGAGCTCGACTTCAAGCTCTTCGTGAGCACGTGCGCGGTGGACCGCCTGCAGCTCCCCGACAACGACCCGCGCTTCGAGGTCATCCACCAGGTGCGCCAGGGCCGGGCGCCGTGGAAGAAGCTCCACCTCAAGGTCTTCGTGCCCGAGCCGAACCCCGAGCTCCCCTCCGTCCAGCCGGTCTGGAAGGGCGCCGACTGGTGGGAGCGCTACTGCTGGGACTTCTACGGCATCCGCTTCACCGGCCACCCCGACCTGCGCCGGGTGCTGCTCTACGAGGAGTTCCAGGGCCACCCGCTGCGCAAGGACTACCCGGTGAAGGGCCGCCAGCCGCTCGTCGCCGAACGCGACTTCCGCGACCTGGTGCGCGGCCCCGGCGCCTCGTCTCCCTCCTCGCCCGCGGCCGACGGAACCAAGTAAGCCCGACTTCGGCGCCCTGATCGAAGGCGCGCCCGCCCCCAAGAGCCAGACCGATGACCGAGAAGACGACCGAAACCGCCCACCCCGCCGAGCTCCCGCCCGTCGCCGCACCCGTCCAGCCTCTCGGCGCCGACCCGCTCGATGCGCCGCTCGAGTCGCGGCGGATGATCCTCAACATGGGGCCCTCCCACCCGGCCATGCACGGCACGGTGCGGATGGTCGTGGAGCTCGAGGGCGAGACGGTGGCGAAGGCCGATTGCGAGATCGGCTTCCTGCACCGCGGCTTCGAGAAGAGCTGCGAGAACTCCACCTGGAACCAGTGCCTTCCCTACGTGGACCGGCTCAACTACGTGAGCTCGCTCCTCAACGACTTCACGTACTTGGGCGCGGTGGAGAAGCTCCTGGGCTTGGATATCCCCGAGCGCGCCAAGTACATCCGCGTCATCGGCGGCGAGCTCCACCGCATGTGCGACCACCTCACGCTGGTCAGCGCCATGGGCCTCGAGCTGGGCGCCTTCACGGTGATGCTCTACGGCATCGAGGCCCGCGAGCTCCTCTGGGACCGCATCGCCGAGCTGTGCGGCGCCCGCGTCACCACCGCCTTCGGGCGCCCGGGCGGCGTGGAGCGCGACCTGCCGCCGGGCTGGGCCGAAAAGGTCCTCGCGACCCTGGACAAGGTCATCGAGCTGCGCGACCAGGTCGACAAGCTGCTCACCCGCAACCGCATCTTCGTCGACCGCTGCAAGGACACCGGCGTCATCTCCAAGGAAGACGCGCTCGACTGGGGCTTCACCGGCCCGTGCCTGAGGGCCTCCGGCGTCCCCTACGACGTGCGCAAGGCGCACCCGTACCTCGTCTACGACCGGCTCGACTTCGACATCCCGGTCGGCGTGCACGGCGACAACTACGACCGGTACGCCATCCGCATCGAGGAGCTGAAGCAGTCGGACAAGATCATCCGGCAGGCCCTGGCGCAGATCCCCGCGGGCCCGGTGATGGTCAACGATTGGCGCATTGCGCTCCCGCCCAAGCCCGAGGTCTACGGGACCATCGAGGGCGTGATGTCGCACTTCAAGCTCATCATGGAAGGCATCCAGGTCCCCGCCGGCGAGGCCTACTCCTACGCCGAGGCGGCCAACGGAGAGCTCGGCTTCTACCTCGTCAGCGACGGGAGCGGCCGGCCCTACAAGTGCCACGTGCGCTCGCCAGGCTTCCCCATGCTCGCCGCGGTGCCGGCGATGATCGAAGGCTCGCTGATCGCCGACATCATCCCGACCTTCGACTCCATCAACATGATCGGCGGCGAAGTGGAGCAGTAGCGCCACGGGGCGCTCTAGCCGCCAGCGGGGAGGCCGCGCGCGCTCTCCGGCCGGAGCCGCTTCGAGACCTCGGCCAACGCCCCGGCGCAGGCGCTTCAGCGCCGGCGCGGTTCGGTGCGGGACCTCTTGGACCTGACCGAGTCGAACTCGACGCGCGTCGGCATGGGCTTCCCCGCCCATGTGCGCCAAGAGGCGCTCGACACCCGCGCGCTGCGGCCTACGAGCCCGCTCGGCCAGAACAAGGCCCTCGCGTTCGTCCTCTCCGGCATTTCCAAGGTCGCCGCGCTCCGGCAGCTCAAGCTCGGCTGGATCGCGGTGGGGGTCCCGAGGCATTCGCCGCCGAGGGAGGATGGACCGCCGTGCTCCGGGCATTCCGAGCGCGCGCCGAGCAGGACTGGGCGACGATGTTGGTTGAAGAACACGGCGTCTTGGTCCACCTTGGGTTCTTCTACGACTTCCCGCGCGAGGGCTATCTCGCGGTCAGCCTCATCGTCGAGCCTGCAACCTTTCAGGAGGCGATCCGCCGGCTGTCCTCGGTGCTGAGCCGCGCCGTGAGCTGAAGCGCGAGAGGAGACGCCCTTTTGTCCGACTCCCGGCTCCCCGTCGTCGTGTACGGCGCCGCAGGCTACGTCGGCGGGCTCGTCTGCGGCGAGCTCGACCGCCAGGGCATCGCCTTCGCGGTGGCGGGGCGGTCGCGGGAACGGCTCGAGCACCTGTCCTCGATGCTCTCCTCGCGCCCGCCGGTCTTCACTGCGCCGCTCGAGGACCTGTGGGCCATGCGCCGTGCAGCCGCGGCAGGGCGCGTCCTTTTGAGCTGCGCGGGCCCCTTCGCGTGGTACGGCAAGCCCGCGCAAGACGCGGCCATCGCCGAAGGCGCGCACTGGCTCGACACCTGCCGCGAGCCCTCCTTCCTGCTCGCGACCCGGGAGCGGAGCCGCGAGGCCGAAGCGCGAGGCTTGGCCATGGTCAACGCCGTGGGGCTGGCGATCGTCCCCTCCGACGCCGCGGCGGCGCTCGCGGCCGAGGGCCTGGGCGAAGTGGAGGAGATGCGCATCGCGGTCGCGTCGACCGGCAGCCCGACGCGGGGAACGGCGCGCTCGATGCTCGAGGTTGCCGCGGGCGGGGGCCTCGCCTGCCGCGACGGCCGCCTGGTGCCGGAGCCGCTCGCCAGCCACGAGTGGCGCCTCGACCTGCCGCCGCCCTTCGGCCCGTCGCTCTGTCTCTCCTTCCCGCTCGCCGACCTCGCAGCCGCCCCGTGCAGCTCGCGGGCGAGGAGCGTCAGCACGTTCCATCGGGCGCCGAGCTGGCTTTCGGCGTTGGGCCGCTACGGCGGCGCCGTGCAGCGCTGCGGCGCGGCGCTCGCCCGCCCCGAGCTCGTGCGCGCGCTGGCGAGGGAGGCTCTCACCGCCATGCCCGACGGCCCCACCGACGAGGAGCGGCGGCGCGCGGCCTTCTCGGTCGTGGCGCAGGCCGCGTCGAAGGCGGGTGAGCGCAGAGCGGTATGGGTCGCCGGCGGCGACGGCTACGAGCTCACGGCCGCCTCGGCGGTGCTCTGCCTGAAGCTCCTGCTCGCTCCCGGCTTCGCCAAGGCGGGCGCCCTGAGCCCCGCGCAGGCATTCGGCGCGCGCGAGCTCCTCGAGGGGCTCGCGCCGTATGGCGTGAGGTTTGGAGAATGGTAAGTATTTCCCGGCAGAGCCGGGGGACACCCGCTGCGCTGGGCCGCGGTGCAGGTTGCTGCGCCGGCTCCAAATATGCCGAACACTTTGAAAGCCGTTGCGAGAGACGCAATTGCGTCACCGAGGCTTCCCGCCGCAGGCAGCCAATGCGTGTCGCAGCAGGCCTTTCAAACTGATTGGCGCTCTAGTACACGCTCAGCTCAGCGATGGCCGGCGCGTCCTTCGCCGAATCGATGACCAGCGCGACGGCCTGGACGGTGCTCGGATTGAGCTGCCAAAGCTGGCGTTGACCGATGACGGTACCTTGAATCTTCGCACCCGACGCATCCGTGGGCGCCCTGTTCCAGCTGCCGTTTTGCTTGACCTCCACGTGATACTGCTTCACCTGCTGGCCGAGCTCGATGGCCTCGCGAATGCTGATGAGCTTGGCGGTGATGGGCGAAGCCGGCGTCACTTCGAGCCGCGCCGACGTCTGGCCGCTGGCCGCCGCCCAATAGGTACAGACGTCGTCGTCGACCGCCTTGGCTGCATCGAACCCGGAGCTCGCCCAGGTCGAATCCGCAGTGGCCGGCTGAGCCTTCAGGAGGTTGCTTTTGTAGAGTCCGGCGTACCACTCCCCGAACTGCTGCAGCAGAGTGGAATCCGCAGGGTCGAACTGCCCCGTCGTGGCCGGCGGAACGTTGAAGACGATCGTCGAATTCATGCCAACGGTCGTGAAGTAAATGGACTGCATGCTGGCCAACGACATGGGCTGTTGGTTCGGATGCCAGAACCAGTTCGGCATGCGATCGGACACATTGCATTCGTACGGGCACCACGCGTCTTGCCCGCCGCAGTTGCTGAGGTCGAGACTCGACGTCGTTCGCGCCGCCCGCCCGTTCTCGTTGCCGATCCATTGCAGGTCCGGGAGAGCGCCCGTCTTCGAGATCTCGGGGCCAGCCCAAACGAGGATATCGGGCTGCAGCTGCTTGGCGAGCGCAAAGATCGACTTCCAATTGACGTTCGAAGTGGGAGCATTGAAGCCGTCCAGCTCGAGCTCGTAGAAGGGGCCGTAATTGGTCAGGAGCTCGGTGAGCTGATTCTTGTAGTAAGTCTCATAATCGGGGCTCGAGCTTGGAAATTTCTGGTCCCAGGGAGCCAGGTAGAGGCCGACCCTCATGTTGGCGGCGTGCATGGCCTGGGTGAAGAGCTTCATCACGTCCCCCTGGCCGCCCATCCAAGGGCTGCTCTTGATGGAGTAGTCCGTGTAGCTCGATGGCCAGATGCAGAATCCGGTGCTGTGCTTTGCAGTCAGCATCGCTTGGCGGAAGCCCGCGGCCTTGAGCTGACTCACCCAGCCCGCCACAGTGTCCGCGTCGAGATTCGTGGGATTGAACAGCGAAGGCACATCCACCGCGAGATTCCCCTGCTCCGTCCCGTCGAAAGTGGCCATCCCGAGGTGGATGAACGCCGTCAGCTCCAGGCGCTGGTAGGCCACTTGCTCCGGGCTTGGAAGGGGCGGCGTGCCGGGTGGGGCGCCAGACATGGCAGGACAGGTCTGAATGGCGCTCCATCCACCGGCGTCGGTCGCTCCGCCGTCGGTTGCTCCGCCGCCTCCAGCGTCTCGCCCGAAGGAGGCGTCCTCGCCCCCGTCGCCACCGGCATCCCTCACGTCCCAGCCGGAGTCTCTCGACTGGCTCGCGTCCACCGCCGCCGACGCGTCTGCGCTTCCTTGGCCCCCATCCCGTTCCGGGCCCGTGATGTAGCCAGGCCCGCAGGCGATGCCGAGCAGCAACGGTGCGGCGATGAAATAGCCAGGCCCGCGGTTCATTTTCCCTCTCTGTCCCTTTTTCGAGCGCGACGATGAAGAGCCGAGGAGCCCTGCGCGATCGGTACCTGATTGCACCGCAGGAGCAGCTGTACCCAAAACCAGGCGCGCCCGCGTGGCCCGCCAACTCCACACAGAATGGGCGTTGCGACCTGCTTGGGGCGCCGAAGGCATATCGCGACATTTGGTCTGAGAGCCGCCGAGCGACATTCGGGTCAGAGAAGTCGGCGCCCCACCTCGGGCGAAGCGCCGCGGGCACGCGCTTCGCCGACGCCGAGGACCAAGGCGACACGTTTATGACCCTCTTCAGGACCCGCCGCACTCCATTTCGCCATGCAATCCGCACCCCGCAGGCTCTCGGCCCTGACCGCGCCCAGCACGATCGTTGCCAACGACGAGGTGAAGACCGCGGGTGCCCCCGCGCAGATCAAGCTGTCGGCGGATCGGACGAGCATCCAAGCCGACGGACGTGACATGGCTTTCCTCACGGCGGACATCCTCGATGCGAACGGCGTCTTCGTCCCCACTGGCAAGAGCAGCGTCACCTTCGGTGTCACAGGCCCCGGCCGCATCGAAGGCGTAGACAATGCCGATGCGGCGGACGTCACGAAATGCCAGTCGCCCATCCGAAGGGCGTTCAGCGGAAAGGTTCTGGCCATCGTGCGGTCGACCGGAGAGTCGGGGCGGATCATCGTGACCGCGACGTCGCCCGGGCTTGCACAAGGGTCGGCGATCCTCGACGCGAAGTGACCAGAAGCACTCGGCGCGCGAGAGCCGCTCGAAAGCCCCCGCCATTCAGGGTGAGGTTCGGCGACTGCTCAGGCGCCTACTGCCGCCAAGGGCCCGACCGCATGCCTCCACCCAGGCGGAGTCCGGCCTTCGACTCCGCCTCGGCCGATCGTCAGTTGCGCTCTAGTCCGCGAGCGTCGACAAATCGCCCGGGTCCTCGCCCATCTCGACGGCCTTGAGGTAGCGCCGGACGATCTTGCCTGACCGGGTCTTGGGCAGGGAGGTGCGAATCTCGATGTCGCTGGGCGTAGCGATGGGGCCCAGGTCCTGTCGCACGTGGTCCTTGAGCGAGCCCACGAGGCCCGCGCCCTGCGACACGCTGCCCTTGAGCACCACGAACGCCTTGATCCGCTCGCCCTTGACGGGGTCCGGCAAGCCGACCACGGCGCTCTCGGCGACCGCCGGGTGCCGCAGGAGCGACGACTCCACGTCGGCGGTTCCGATGCGGTGTCCGGCCACGTTCATCACATCGTCGGCGCGCCCGAGCACCGCGAAGTACCCGTCGGCGTCGCGCACCGCGATGTCGCCGGCAGTGTAGAAGCCGGGGATCTGCGCCCAGTACTTCTCGTAGCGCGCGGGGTCGTTCCAGACGGTGCGCAGCATGTACGGCAGCGGCTTGCGAATGACGAGTAGGCCGCCCGACCCGTCGGGCACGGGCTTGCCGGACTGATCGACCACGGCCACGTCCGCGCCAGGCATGGGCTTGCCCACCTTGCCCGGCCGCGCCTCGAACGTCGGCATCGTGCCCAGGACCGGCGCGGCGATCTCCGTCTGCCACCAGTTGTCGACGACCATGCCGCCGGACTGGCCGACCAGGTGCTTCTGCGCCCAGTGGTGCGCCTCGGGGTTCAAGGGCTCGCCGGCGCAGGCGATGAGGCGCAGGCGCTTCAGGTCGTACTTGGCGGGCGCCTCGGAGCCGTGGCTCATCCACATGCGGACCGCCGTGGGCGCGGTAAACATGACGTCCACACCGTAGCGCTCGCACAGCTCCCAGGTCACGTCCGGCGTCGGGTAGTCCGGCACACCCTCGCGGCAGAACACCGTGGCGCCGATGGAGAGCGGGCCGTAGACGATGAAGGAGTGGCCGACGATCCACCCGATGTCCGAGGTGGACCAGTAGATGTCCTTCTCGCGGATTTGGTAGAAGGCGCGCGCCAGGTACGTCGTGCCGACCAGGTAGCCGCCGGTCGAGTGCACCACGCCCTTGGGCTTTCCGGTGGTGCCCGAGGTGTAGAGGATGAAGAGCGGGTCCTCGGCGTCCATGGGCTCCGGCGGGCAGTGGATGGCGCTCGCGTCCTGCACGTCGTAGAAGTCGTGCTCGCGCTCGGACTCGAAGGTGACCGGGTCGTCGCCGGGCCGCGAGCCGCGCCGGTGCACGATGACGTGCTCCACCGAGTAGAGGTCGCGCACCGCCTCGTCGATGGTCGGCTTCAGCGGAATCTTCTTGCCGCGCCGGTAGGTGAAGTCGCTGCAGATGATGACCTTGGCGCCCGAGTCCTCGATGCGGGTGCGCAGCGCCTGGGTGCCCATGCCGGCGAAGACCACCGAGTGGATGGCGCCGATGCGCGCGCAGGCGAGCATGGCGATGATCCCCTCGGGCGTCAGGGGCATGTAGACCACCACCCGGTCGCCCTTGGCGACCCCCAGCTTCTTCAGCGCATTCGCGAAGCGGTTCACCTCGCGATAGAGCCGGTTATAGGTGTACGTGTGCTCCTCGCCGTCCTCGCCGACCCAGATCAGCGCCGCCTTCAGGCGCCGCTCGCCGAACACGTGCCGGTCGATGCAGTTGACGGTGGCGTTGAGCTTTCCGCCCACGAACCACTGGTGGCGCGGCGGATCGAAATGGCTCACCTCCTCGAACGGCTTCATCCAGTCGATGAGCTTGGCCTTCTCCCGCCAGAATCCGTCGGAGTCCTGCTCGGCATGGCGCCGCTCGACAGCGTCGTTGGCGACGTGAGCCTGGCGGGCCAGCCAGACCGGAGGCTGAATGTAGCGGTCGTCCCGCGACAGCGCGCTAATGGCCGCGCGCTGCGCCTCGGTGAGGTCGGGGATTCCCTTGCGGTCCGAAGGGGTCTCGTTGGCCATGAATCTCACCTCATCGCGCGCGGGCGCGCCGTGGAGCTTGAAGCCATAAGGGTCATGAAGGGTTCGCGATACTGCGGATTAGCTATCGTAACCGAATCCTGGGATGGGCTGGCAAAGACAAAATGATGCCGCAGCGTGTCGCGCGTGCTCGCGGCGACGGCGCATCAATCCTGGCTCGGCTCGATATCGGCGGGGCCCCGCGGGAGTCATTCGCTACGCAAAGGACCGCTCCGCCAGCTCGAGGCTCCGCGCTGCCCCTCTCCCGGAACGGCGCGGAGCCTCGAGGTGGCTGCATCCTGCACCGGGGCGCCTTCGCCGTCGGTGAGCGGGGTCACGCTGGGAGTGCCGCCCGCGAAGCGGCCCGTCGCGGGCGGATTCCCGAGGCAAAATCAAGGCCTCTCGCTCGCCGCCCCGCGAGCGACGAGTGATGGCCATCACGGCGGCTCGCTGAGGATCACGACCGCCACCTCGAAGCGCAGCGGCGCTCGGCCGGCCTGGTGGATCTCGACGCAGAGGCTCGGCCGGCGCTCCCCGTAGCCCCGCGAATACGACGACGGCGAAAGCCGCAGCTCGCCCTCGGCCCAGAAGAGCGCGGCGAGGGGCCGCTGCGCCGGGCCGATCTCCACGGCCCGCGGCGCATCCGGCAGAGCGAACCCGGCCTGCGCGAGCCGGGCCCGCTCGCTTTCGGCGCTCGGCCGCACGCGCGCGAGCTCGTCCCGGAGGTGGAACCGGGCCACCGCCCGGTGGGCGCCCTCCCCGGAGATCTCGTCGCGGATGAGGAAGAGCCTGGGCGCGCGCTCGAAGAGGACCTCGCGGCGGTGCACGGCCCTGGGCCGGTCGCGCGCGAAGCCCTGGTGCTCTCCTACGAACCGCTCGCGCGCGGGCCCCGACGTGAAGCCGAGCACGCGCGCCCGCGCCTCGTCCGGAAGCGCGAACAGCCGGCCCGCGGGGAGCCGGCTCTGCTCGCGCCCGTCGGCCTGCACTGTCGAGTGCGCCGCGGTGGACCGGAACCGGTCGCGCAGCTCGGGATCGCTCGAGTAGCAGAACGTCCCGCAGTCGACGATGACCGCCTCCTCGCCCGCGTAGACCTCCACCGAGAGCTTGTCGTTGTGGCTGTGGCCGCCCACGCCGGACTGGCCGTTGGGCCCGCACGAGACCGCGCAGTAGGCTCCGGGGCCGCGCAGGAAGAAGAGGCCGGCTTTGGCGAGAGCCCCGGAGCGCGCCGGCCCCGACCACGGCAGGCGCTCCCAGCGCGCGAGCCCGGCCGGTCCCATCAGCCAGAGCGATTCGTCGCAGTAGGTCGAGCCCTCGGGCTTCAGCTCGGGGTCCTGGAACAGCGCCGCGCCCAGCGGGAGAAGGTAGCCGTGGTCGAGAGGGGCCCGCGGGCAGAGCGGGAGCGCCCGGCCCGAGTCGTTGTCCCCCAGCTGCGGCGCCGCCCCGCCGGGCGCGAGGTAGGTCCGCACCGCCCGATACATGTCGTGCAGGCGCGCGCGGTAGTCGTCGCCCAGGTCGATGCCCCCGGCGTGGGCGGCGAACAGCGCCAGCGTGAAGAGCTCGACCGAGAGGCGGTGGTACGACGTCGAGCCCTCGAAGGAGAAGCCGTCGCCCAGGACCTGCCGGTTTATCTCCCGGCGCAGGCCGTCGGCGGCGGCGGCGCGCCAGGCGCGCGCCTCGCTCAGCTCGGGGAAGATGACGCCGACGTGGAGCAGCCCCACCAGGTTCGCCACGTAATGGTTGTTCGGCGCCGCGCCGGTGTGCTCGAGGTGCGCGCGGACGAAGTTGCCGTGCGAGACGATGGCCGAGGCGAAGTCGAGCGCGAAGGCGCCATCCTGCAATTCGGGGCGGTGGCGCATCATGAGGAACGCCAGGCTCAAGTTCGCCGCCCGGAGCGCTACCTCCATGGAGCAGGCCCACTGGATGCCGGCGCCGGGCGGGTTCTCCCGATGGAACTGGCGCACCTGGAGCGCGAACTCGTGCGCGAAGCGCGCCCGGTCCTCTTCGGAGGGCGAGAGCCACACGCCCTGGGCGAGGGCGACGGCGTGCTCGAAGCGGCCCAGCGCCCACGGCGCTTTCGGGTCGAGCCCCGGCGCGCCGGGGCCCTCCTCGAAGCGTTGCTGATGAAGCGCGTCCAGCTTCCAGTCGACCCCGCCCGGGCCTCGAGGGAACTGCACCCGCCGACCGAAGACGTCGAAAGTCCGCTGGGCGGCCCGCTGGGCGCTCGCGAGCGCACGGGGAGCTGCGCCTTCCACGCGCCCTGCGGCCGCGGCGAGCCCCGCTCGGCGCGAGGCGTCGGCCCACAGGAGGCTCGCCCTCGGCGCCGCGAGCTTGAGCGCCAGGTCTCGCGCATCCGAGGCGCAGAATGTCTCCAAGAGCTCCGCCTCGCTCGGAGGGGCGACGGGCCGAGCGAGACGTCCGGCGCGCTGTGCGAGCCGCCGCGCCCCCGCCCGCGCGAGGTCTCCCGCCGGAACCGTCGAGGCGAGGTACAGGTAATAGTCCAAAGGCTGCACGCCGGCGCAGCTCCTGACGCGGAGGCACTCCGAGAGCCGGCCCCCGATTCGAACGGAATTCGCAAGGCCCGTGCCTTGGCTCGCGCCCCCGTTCCTCACTGTGAAGCGACAGTCTGGGGTCAGCCCATGGGTTCGCGGAGTGGGAACGTGAATTCCGCTCCGAGACCGCCGAGACCACTCCTGAGGGGGAAGGTCGGCGTCAATCCCAAGGGGGACCATTCGCCGGGGCTGCGCGCAATGGGGCCCCACCCTTCGCCGACGGATTCGGTGCCTATCGCTCGCGAATCGGAGCGGGTCGAACCATCGACCCTCGACTATCAATTATTGACGCGAGGGCTGCGCGGCAAAGTCTTCAACATGCCGGGTCGGTCGGAGGCGCAGCCTCTCTACACCTGCGACCGGCCGAGCCACTTCTCCGCGGGGGTCGGGCGGAAGTCGCGCAGCCGGCCCAAGAGCGCCTTCGGCTCGCGCTCGACCAGGATGAGGCCGCGGTGCCCCGCGCTCAAGAAGCCCTTGGAGACCGAGTGGTCCAGAAAGGAGAGGAACGGCGCCCAGTATCCGCCCAGGTCGAGCATCCCGAGCGGCTTCTCGTGAATGCCGAGCTGAGCCCAGGTGACCACCTCGCAGAACTCGTCCAGGGTGCCCATCCCCCCGGGCAGCGCGACGAACGCGTCGGCCAGGTCGGCCATCAGCGCCTTGCGCTCGTGCATGGTGCGCACGACGTGCTTCTGCGTGAGGCCGCCGTGGCCGAGCTCCTTCGCCTCCAGGCCCTGCGTGATGACGCCGACGACCTGGCCCCCCGCGCCAAGCGCCGCGTCGGCGATGTCCCCCATGAGGCCGCTGGCCCCGCCGCCGTAGACCAGCGCGAGCCCCGCCTCCGCCAGGGCGGCGCCCATCGCCCGGGCGCCGGCGCGCATGGCAGGGTCCAGGCCCGGGCTCGAGCCGAGAAAAACGCACACGCTCTGCATCGAAAACCTCCACCAAGGGGCTGGCTATCCAACACGGGCCGCCGCCGATTCGCAATCGCGCAGAGGCGGGTTCTTGCATCTCCGTCCGCGCCTTGCCCGGCCCGGAGCGCCGGGCGTAGCGTCGAAGCCGGCCATGCGCACCCTCATTCACAACGGGACCCTCGCCACCGGCACAGACCTCGTCCGCGCCGATTTGCTCATCGAAGGCGAGACGGTGGCGCTGCTCGGCCGGGAGCTCGAGGGCCGAGTCGGTCCGGTCGAAAGGCGCGTGGACGCTTCAGGCCTCTACGTGCTGCCCGGCGGCATCGACGTGCACACCCATCTCTCGCTCTGGACCGGCGCCGCCCTCTCGAGCGACGACTTCGAGACCGGGACGCGCGCCGCGGCCTTCGGCGGCACCACCACCGTCCTCGACTTCGCCGCCCAAGCCCGCGGGGTCCCGCTTCGAAAGGCCCTCGCCGAGCGCCGCGCCCAGGCGGACGGCAAAGCCTGCGTCGACTACGGCCTGCACATGGCGCTGCGCGAGGTCACCGCCGACGCCGTCTCCGAGATGGAGGCCCTCGCGCGGGAAGACGGGGTCAGCTCGTTCAAGCTCTTCACCGCCTACCCAGGGACGTACCAGGTGGACGATGGCGCGGTGCTCAGGGCGCTCCAGCAGGCCCGGCGCGTCGGCGCGATGGTCATGGTCCACGCCGAGAACGGCGGCGCCATCGAGGTGCTCGTCGAGCAGGCGCTGGCGCGGGGTGAGGTGGCGCCGCGCTTCCACGCGCTCACCCGCCCCGCGGCGCTCGAGGCGGAGGCGACCAGGCGCTGCATCGCGCTGGCCGAGGTAGCAAAGGCGCCGCTCTACGTCGTCCACGTCTCTTGCCGCGAGGCGCTCGAGCACATCGCCGCCGCCCGTCGCGCGGGGCTCCCGGTCTTCGCCGAGACCTGCCCCCAGTATCTCTTCCTGACTCAGGAGGATCTCGAGCGCGAAGGCGCCGACGGCGGCAAGCTCGTCTGCAGCCCTCCGCTGCGCAGCCGCGCCGACAACGACGCCCTCTGGCGCGGGCTCGCGCTGGGGGACTTGCAGGTCGTCGCCACCGACCACTGCCCCTTCGACTTCTGTGGCGCCAAGCAGCTCGGGCGCGAGAGCTTCGCGAAGATCCCCAACGGCTTGCCGGGCATCGAGGCCCGGCTGTCGCTCGTCTGGGACGGCGGCGTCCGGACAGGACTCTTCGACGTGCGGCGCTTCGTCGACAGGACCAGCACCGGCCCGGCGCGCCTCTTCGGCCTCTATCCGAAGAAGGGGGCGCTCCTGCCAGGGAGCGACGCCGACGTCGTCGTCTGGGACCCTTCGCTCGAGCGCAGCCTCGACGCGAAGCGCCTCCACATGCGGGTCGACTACTCGCCGTATGAGGGGCGCCGCGCCCTGGGCGGGCCGCGCCTGGTCTTCGCCCGCGGCGAGCTCATCGTCGACGGCGACGCGTTTCTGGGCCGCGCCGGGGCGGGGCGATTCCTGAAGCGCGGGCCCTCGGGCGCGGGAGCCTGAGCGCCTCGCCGCTCTCAAGCGCATCGGCGAGCGCCGCGCGCGTCGGGCGTCGCTTGCCGCGGACCGCGCCGGTTTGGGAGGATGCCTTCGAGCGGCGAAGGCGCCCTCTCGGGGCGCCCGAGCGCCGCGACAGACCCTCCACGAAAGGCTCGAAGAGCGATGCACGCCCGCCCGTTCGCCCTGATCGCCGCCCTGGGGTTCGCCGCCTGCGCCGGAAGCAAGGTCAAGCCCACGGGCGCGGGCTCCACGCAGGTGTTGCGCCTGATGCGCGACTGGCGAGGCCTTTGGGCCGGCGCCGTCAATGACAGCCCCATGGGCCCGCTCCCCTATACGGTCGCCATCGACGAAGTCGCCGGGCAGAAGCTGCGGGTGCGCATGACGCCGCAGCGCGACGGTGACCTCGACAACATGCGCCACGCCTACGAGCTCTCGAACTTCACCGCCGGCACGCCGTCCATCCACTACGTCCTCGAGCAGCGCAACACGCGCCAGGAGGGCGACGTCACCTATCGCGAGGATCTCTCCACCGACGCGGAGGCGGTCTTCTGCCCCGGCGAGGCCGGCTGCGATGGACTGAAGCTCTCGGTCGAGAGGGCGTCGGACACCCGCCTCCTCCTGCGCGCCATGGTGCGCGAAGCGCCGCACGCGGTCATCGAGCTGCAGTTCACCAGCCGCGAGGTGCCGAGCGACGCCTTCCGCGAGGCGCCCAAGTCCACCCTGAAGCGCTCCAGGCTGAAGCCCGCGCCGGAGTCGAGCGAGCCGTAGCTCGGCTCCTGGGGCTTACGCGCGGCGCCGCCGCTTCGCCAACGCGGCGGCGGCGGTCGGCCCGACGGCGAGCATCAACGCGCCGCCGGGGCCCGTCGAGCACCCCTGCCCGCTGACGCTCGAGCCCTGGGGCACGCAGGTGGTGGCGGGCTCGCCGCGCGGGTAGATGGCGCACATGCCGGCGATATCGTCGTCGCTCAGGGTTCGCTTGCTCGTCTCGCCCAGCGGCGCCGTCGCATCCATGGTCGCGCCAGGGACCGGCGTATGGTTCAGGCCGAGGACGTGGCCTATCTCGTGGGTCACCGTATTCTCCACGTCGGTGGCCACGCAGGTCGGAGGGAGAACCGTGGGCGTGGAGCTGCACGGCGGCGAATCGACGGTGCTGAAGGCGTAATAGGCGCCGTTCAGCTCGATGTCGGCGTCGGCAATCTCCCCGGTGCGCTTGTTGTAGAGGACGGTCGTCAGGGCGATGATCGCCGAGTCCTCCTCCCAGCAGTCGTACTTATTGTTGCAGGCGCCAGAGGTGTTGCAGGCGTCGCCCTCGGGGACGAGCTCCTTGCAGTCGCGCTCCCGCCAGAGCACCCGGTTCACGTAGTCGAGCCCCACGGTGCGCTCGGTGCTCGTGCCCTTGTCCTTGAAGACGAAGTCGGTGCAAGACGGCGTCTCCCACTCGTGGAACGAAAGCCGGGCGGCGGCAAGCGACGCGTCGGCGCCCGCGGCGGCGCTCCCCGACGCGTCCAGCGTGAACGGCACCTGCCGGGGCGACCAGAAGAGGCAAGCGCTCGGGTTGTCACTGGCCACCGAGCGAACGTAGGCGCGGCTCGCGGCCGGCGCCCCGAGGCAGGCGGCGGCGAGTGCGACGGCGGCGAAAGGCCTCACGGAGCGGCCTTGGCGCTTGCATCGACGGCCCGCTGGACGCGCTGCAGGAACTCGTCCTCGCGGACCGGCTTGAGCTCGGAAGGCGGCTGGATTCGGCCGTCGGGCATCTTGAGCTCCAGCCCGACCAGGCGCTGCGTCACCAGGCCCTTGCCGCTCGCCTGGGGCTCGACCGTGAACTTGCCCTGTCCGAAGCCCTCGACGCCGTACCGGCCCGAGCCGCCGTACCGGCGGAGAAAGACGATGACCTGCTCGCCGGGAGCGAACTCCGGAGCGCCCACCACCTTTTGCGCCAGGTCTCCCACGGCCCCGCCGGGCGTGCGGACCTCGACGACCGCCGGCCCGCGGCCCTTGAGCGCACGGTCTACGGAGATACGGGTGATGGTGACGATCTGCTTGCCGTCGGGCGTCCATGAGGCGGCGCTGGACAGCACGGTGCCGCGCACGATGTGCTCGGCGCGCCGGGCGAGCTCCTCCACGTTGGCCGGAAGGACCACGCTGGCTCGAGCGGTCGTGGCAAGAGCCACGCTGAGAGCGCCCGCAAGATAGAGGGCTGTTCGAGGGGTCATGAGGTTCGCCTGCAAGGTTCAGCCAGACGGGAGAGGAG
This sequence comes from uncultured delta proteobacterium, assembly GCA_963772225.1. Lineage (GTDB taxonomy): Bacteria > Myxococcota > Myxococcia > Myxococcales > UBA5297 > CAVYWD01. The sequence goes on from CAVYWD010000009.1 coordinate 187,139, forward strand.
CCTAGCACGCGGCCCCGGCGCCGCGGAGACGGGTTGACAGGCGCACCGAGGTGGGCACAATGGCGACCGTGCTGACGCGAAACACAGTTGACACCCGTTTCGGCGGCCGCTATAAGGCCGCTCGCTTTTTTCTTTTGGCGCTTTTGGCGGCGCCCGTGACTGCCCGAGCCGGAGGCGCGTCTTACGCCCGAGGCGCGGTCCTTCCCTCGGGGAGCCAGCAGGTCGGCGAAGATCGCTACAAATCGCCGAGCAGCTACACCGATACGTTGACGTTCTACAGCAAGCAGTACCGAAATAACCCGCGCAAGAGCATCGTAAACCAGCCGGGCATTCGAGCCATCCATCTGGTGAACGAGGGCAAGGGCGACTGGGAAGGCCTCAACATCTACGAGCTCGATGGCGAGACCAAAATCTTCGTGGTGGCTCGAGAGTCTCAGAAGTCGGAAAGCAAGACCGGCGGAAACAAAAAGCCTTGACTGGAGACATTGGGAGATCGTCTAACGGCAGGACGGCAGGCTCTGAACCTGTCTATCTAGGTTCGAATCCTAGTCTCCCAGCAGCACAGAAGCGTTTGGCCCCGTTGTCTAGCGGTTAGGACGGTGCCCTCTCACGGCACAAGCCCGAGTTCGATTCTCGGCGGGGTCACAAGAAACGCGCGGGTGAGAAGCGCGTGAGTCAGGCGCGAGGGCCCGATCGGCTTCAGGTCGATCGGGCCTTCGCCTTTCGTGGGCGCGGAGAATGTTCCAGCAGGCGCTCGACGATCTGTTGGCCCAGACCAGCGCGGACTTCGCGGTCTTCTGCGACTACGAAGGCGAGTTCATCGCGCTCTCCGCGCACAAGGCCGACTCCTTCACCGTCCGCCTGGTGGGCGCTCAGCTGGGGGCCTGGATCACGGCTCTGCAACAAGTCCACGTCGAGTACGGCCTCGGCGAGCGGGCACAGGTCGCCTGCGTGCTGCCCGAGGGCTTTCTCCTCGTCGAGGCGCTCCCGGCGCACTATTACATCGTCCTGCGGCTCCCGAAGGCGAGCCTGCTCGGCGTCGCCCAGCGGCGGCTGCGGCAGGTGGGCGAGCGGTTCGCGCGGGAGCTCGAGTAGAAGCCGGTCCTCGACTGCACCTCGAGGCTCAGGCGGAGCGCGGCCGGCGCAGGGCGCGCGCGGGCGGCGCCTCGAAGGTCGCGCGCCACGCTGCGTGTCGCCCCAGGAGTCGCAGGGCCTTGCCCAGCAGCGTGCGCCCCGGCTCGGTGCGGTGCCAGGTGGACGCGCCGCTCGGGTGCGGCAGGGCGATGACGTCGACCGGCCGGCCGCAGTAGGCCGCACGCCGCACACCGCCCACGACGCTCGCGAGCGGCTCTTTCTCTCCGAGAACCTGCTCGATGGCGAGGCCTCCCACGGGCACCACGAGCTCGGGCTCGAGGATCTCCACCTCGGCGCGCAGGAACCGCCGGCAGCGGGCGATTTCGCCGGGGTCGGGCTTCCGGTCGCCGCCGCCCTTGGCCTTTCCCGGAAAGCACCGCGCGACCGCGGCCATGTAGACCCGCTCGCGAAAGCGCGCCTCGTCCACGCCGGGCCCTTCCAGGAACCAGCGAAACATCGTCTTCCCGGCGGTCCACGCGAAGGGCCTGCCGAGCGCGCCTTCGTGGGGGCCGGGCGCCTGCCCAATCAACAGGATGCGCGACGCCGCCGGCGGGCCGTGCACCACCGGCCCCACCATGTTCGGGCAGGCGCGGCATGCCGCGAGCTCGCGCTGCAGGGCGGCCAGGCGGCCCGTCTTCGAGGGAAGCGTCATCGAATGCCTTTGGAGAGCGTTGCCGAAGAGTTCATAGCAGCTTCGGCCCGCGCCAGCGCTGCGGGGCGCTACAATCCGGCGCGCCATGCGCCTGAAGACCTCCCTCGCAGCGCTCCTCCTCTCGGCCCTCGCATGCGCGCAGGCCTCGCGCCTCCCCGCGAGCCGCAGCGCCCCCATCCACCTTACCCTGGTGGGCACCAACGACCTCCATGGCTGGGTTCAGCCCCACGAGGCCCGACTGCCCAACGGGACCGAGGTGAAGGCGGGGGGCGTCGCAGTCTTCTCCAGCCAGCTCGCGCGCCTCCGCGAGGAGAACCCCGGCGGCGTGCTTTTGGTCGACGCCGGCGACCTCTTCCAGGGCACGCTGGTGGCGAACTTGTCGGAGGGCGAGGCGGTGATCGCCGCCTACAACGCCCTGGGCTACGACGCAGCCGCCGTCGGCAATCACGAGTTCGACTACGGGCCCGTGGGCCCGCGCTCCATCGCCCTGGAGCCCGGCGACGACCCGCTCGGCGCCCTGGCCGCACGAGCCGCTCAGGCGCGCTTTCCGCTCCTGGCGCGAAACGTCTACCGCCGCGCCGACGGCGCTCGCCTCCCCTTCCTGGCCGCGCGCGGCCTCGCCCTCGTCGAGCGCAAGGGCGTAAAGGTGGGCCTGGTGGGCCTGCTCACGCCGACCACTCCGACGGTGACGAACCCGGTCAACGTCTCGGGCCTGCGCTTCTCGGAGATGGCCGGCGAGGCCCAAAGCGCTGCGGCCGAGCTGCGCGCCATGGGCGCCGAGGTGCTGGTGGCGCTGGTGCACGCCGGCGGCGCCTGCAGCGGGACCGACCCGCGCTCGCTCACCGGGTGCGATCCGCACAGCGAGATTTTCGAGCTCCTGCAGGCGCTCCCGGAGCACACGTTCGATGCCCTCGTCGCGGGCCACACCCATGGCCGGCTGGGCCACTTCGACCGCGGCACGGCGCTGCTCGAGTCGGGCTCCTACGGCACGCACTTCGGCACCATCGACCTCGAGGTCGACCCGGCCACCCACCGGGTGATCGACGCCCCGACCCGCATTCGCGCCGAGCTGCCGATCTGCGCCGAGGCCTTCGAGCGCACGGGCGACTGCGACGCGCGGCACAGCGAGGGCGCGGGCCCGCTGGCCCCGGCGACGTTCGACGGCGCGCCGGTGTCCCCGGACCCGAAGGTCGCCGCCCTGCTCGAGCCCTTCCTGGAGAGGGTCGCCAACGAGCAGCGCCGCAGCCTGGGCGTCGACGTGCCCAAGCTCCTGACGCGCAGCCACCAGTCCGAGTCGGCCATGGGAAATCTCTTCGCGGACGCTTTGCGCGAGCTCGAGGGAGCCGACGCTGCGCTCCTCAACAGCGGCGGTTTTCGGTCCGACCTGCGCCCTGGCGAGCTCACCTTCGGCGCGCTCTTCGAGGTGCTCCCCTTCGACAACGCCGTCGCGACGCTGCGCGTGACCGGGGCCGAGCTCGTCCGTATCCTGGAGGTCCTTTTGTCCAGCGGCCATGGCGTGCCGCAGACCTCCGGCCTGCGCTTTTCGGCTCAGGTGTGCCCGGGCGGCGCGCGCGTCACGTCCATCCACTGGTCCGACGGCCGGCCGTTCGATCGCGCGGCGATCTACCGCCTCTCGACCAGCGACTTCCTGGCCTCCGGAGGGGATGGGCTCGGCCCGGCCATGGCCGCGCTGCCGGACAATCGCAAAGACCTCGGGCGCGGCCGGGTGAAGAACATGCGGGACGCGCTGGCCGAGTTTTTTCAGAAGCGCGGCCGGGCCCTGGAGGCCGCGGTCGACGGCCGAATGGCGCTCACCGCGGGCGAGTCGTGCGAGCGCTAAGAGCGGCCCGGTCTCGAGAAGAGCCCGGATGGCAGCCGCGCTCAGTCGCTCTTGCCGCTGGAGCTGCTCTCCCAGACATTGCTGTCCTCGGTTCGATCGTCGCCGCCTTCGCCGGAGCCGTCGACCTGGCTGCTGGCGCTGCCGGCGCTGTCGCCGTCGCCGGCGCTCTCGCCGGAGCTGTCACCGCCCCCGCTGCCCTCGTCCTGCGCGCGCGCCGGAGACGGGACCAAGAGCAGGCACAGCGCTCCGAGAGTGGCCCACCGAACTGCTGCTGCCAGCGCGCTTCTCATGGCGACCTCGTCCTCCAGACCCGACCGGTCGAACGCCTCCGAGTGTAACCCGGCGGCTGATCCGCCGCAGGGGCCCTCCTCCCGATGACCGAGCCTCTCGCCCTTCCCCGCGCCTTTCGAGCTCGACACCCGCCCCAGCGCCGACGCCGCGCTGTGAGCGACGGGCCGCGCCCGCGGCAAGGAGGGCCATCGGCGCACGGGTGGACGAAGCAAGCTTGCGAGATAGGATGAGGGCCCCACCATGAAAGCCATCGCCCCGCTCGCGCTCCTCCTCGGCCCCGCGCTCTTCGCCACCGATGCCCGCGGCGAGGCGCCCGACCTCTTCGCCGCCAAGCCCTACGTCTTTCGGCAGACCGAGAAGGACCGGCGCTTCCCCAAGACGCTTCTCGCCAAGGCGCTCGCGCAGACCCCTTCGGACGCGGCGTGCGCCCGCGTCGCAGCGAGCTTCTTGATGGGCCTGGCCGAGGCCGCGCCTTACTTCCACAAGAAGGACGACCGCTTCATGCTCTTCCCCGGGCTGGTGGCCCCGTTGGAGAGCCCGCGCTTCCCGGCAGGCGACTACCTCGTCCATCTCCTGCGGCGGGTGGCCATCGACGGGAAGGCGCCCGAGTCGTACCTCTCGACCGCGCGGGACCTCAAGGAGCGCTTCAAGGCCCCCATCGACCTCGCGCGCCTCGCGTATGCCGTGGACGGCCTCCAGCCGATCGACAGCATGGAGCTGACGCTCGGCGCCCTTCTGCGTCGCTACGACGAAGAGGTTCACCTCGCGCCGAGCATCGCAAAGTCGTCTGCGCTCGACCGCTTTCAGGACCGCTACCTCGACCGAGACGTCGCCTGGGACGGCCTGCTCCTGGCCGACATCCGGAAGACGGAGCCGCGGAGGATGGGCCCCAAAGGCGAGCTGCGGGTCGGCGTCCAGGCGACCTTCCTCGTGCCCATGGCACCGAAGTCGCCGACCTCCATCCCCTTCTTCGAGGCGCCGAAGCCCGACCCCGTCCGCATCCGCGCGCTCCTCGCACCGGATCAGTACCTCGACCTCAAGGCGACCGTCCGCTCGGCGAAGTACGTGGTGCGCGGCCGGCTCTGGTCCTTCCAGGCGGCGGCCGCCGACCCCGACCTCCCGAGCATCGACATCGAGCTGCGCGAGGCCATCGTGTTCGAGGACCACGACTGGTCGCACTACCCCGGCTTCGCCTCCAAGCAGGATTGCGCCATTTGCGAGGCGTGCCGAAACGACCTTTCGCCTCTTGGCCTCAAGGAGCGCCAGGGGCTCGGCCCGCAGGACGGCTTCGGGCACCCTTGAGCGCATCGACCCAGGAGCTCCACCGACCATGAGACTCACCCTCGCTGCCGGCGACATCGTGAAGCAGAGCTGCGACCTGTTGCTCTTGCCCGTCTTCGAATCGGACCTCGGCGGCGGCAAGCCCCCGATGATGAAGGCGCTCGCGGCGTTGAATGAGGCGCTCTCGGGCCTGCCGCTCAGGGCGGCGGGCGAAGAGGACTTCACAGGGAAGGCCGAGCAGTCGCTCCTGTTCCACACCTTCCAGGGCGCGGGCGCGAAGCGCGCCCTGCTCCTCGGCCTGGGGCCGCGCCAGAGGTTCCAGACGGAGGTCCTGCGTCTCGCCCTCGGCCGCGGCATGCGCGCCGCACAAAGGGTCTCGGCGAAGAGCCTCGCGGTCGCGCTGCCCGAGGCGCGGGAGGAGGAGTCCTGCGTCAAGGCCGCGGCCGAGGGGCTGCTCCTGGGCGCCTACAAGTTCGACCGCTACAAGTCCGCGCCCCAGAGCCCGGCGGCGCGGGCACAGGTCGCCGAGGCGCGCCTCGTCCTGCCGGCAGGCGTCGAGAAGACCCGCGCCATGCAGGAAGCGCTCGACCTGGCGGGGGCAGTGGCCCGGGCGACGAACTGGGCGCGCGACCTCGTCAACGAGCCCGCCAACGCGCTCACGCCGTCGCGGCTGGCGGGCGCGGCGAGGCAAGTCGCGCGCGAGGGGAAGCTCGAGGTGCAGGTCCTCGCGCGCCCGGCCATCGAGCGACTGAAGATGGGGCTCTTCCTCGGCGTCTCCCACGGCAGCGCCGAACCGCCCGCGCTCGTGCACCTCGCCTGGGTGCCGCCCGGCAAGGCCGCGCGCTCTCCGGCCGTCGCGCTGGTCGGGAAGGCCATCACCTATGACTCCGGCGGCCTGTCGCTCAAGCCCACCGAGTCCATGGTGGACATGAAGACCGACATGGCCGGCGCCGCGGCCGTCCTGGGCGCCATGAAGGTCGTCGCCGAGCTCAAGCCGCCGTTCCCGGTGCACGCGTTCATGGGCGCCTGCGAGAACATGCCCGGCAGCAGGGCCTACAAGCCGGGCGACATCCTCACCTCGCGCCTGGGCAAGACCGTGGAGATCACCAACACCGACGCCGAAGGCCGCCTCGTCCTCGCCGACGTGCTCGCCTGGGCCAACGAGCGCAAGCCGGCGCTCCTCGTCGACCTCGCCACGCTCACCGGCGCGTGCATGGTCGCGCTGGGCCACCACATCGCCGGCGCCTTCGGCTCGGAGGACACCGCGGTCTGGGAGGTGCTCGAAGCGGCCAAGTCCTCCGGCGAGGAGGTCTGGCGACTGCCCCTCTCCGAGCACCAGCGCGACAACCTCAAGTCCGAGGTCGCCGACCTGAAGAACACCGGCGAGCGCTGGGGCGGCGCCCTGAACGCGGCGCTCTTCCTCAAGGAGTTCGTCGGCGAGACGCCCTGGGTTCACCTGGACATCGCCGGGCCGTCGACGAGCCCCAAGGAGCGCGGGTACCTGGCCAAGGGCGCCACCGGCTTCGGCGTGCGAACTTTGGTCGAGCTCGTCCGCGCGCGGATGCGGCAGGGCGCTTGAGCGGGCGAAGAGCTTCGGGCGTCGGCCGCTGCGGCCCGAGCGCCGTCACCCATTCGCGAACGTCGTCGCGGCGGTCCGCGCGCGCGGAAGCGCCAGGAAGAACGTCGTCCCCTCGCCTTTCGCGCTCTCGAACCCGATGCGCCCCGCGTGCATCTCGAGTATCTCGCGGGCCAAGAAGAGCCCCACGCCCATCCCGCCCGGAGTGGGCAGCTCTCCCGCGTGCGCCTGGTAGAACCGCTCGAAGACGCGCCCCTGCCTCTCGGGCGGGATGCCGATGCCGCGGTCGGCGATGCTGAGCACGACCTCCTGGCCCCCGGGTTCCACCCGCACCACGATGTCCCCACCGCGCGGCGAGAACTTGATGGCGTTGTCCAACAGGTTCACGAGGACCTGGTCGATGCGCTCCCGATCGGCGAGCACCAGAGCGCCGGGGATTGCTCCTGCCACCGTCAGCCGATGGCCGCGCGCGAGGGTCTGCATCCGCTCGACGGCGTCGGCGGCCAGCCGCGAGAGGTCGACGGGCTCGGTGGACAAGCGGATCCGCGCACCCTGGACGCGGGAGAGCTCGAGCAGGTCGCGCACCATCCGGTCCATCCGATCGCACTGACGGGCGATCACCTCCAGGCTCCTGGCAATGCAGTCCGGGTTCGGGCCGCTGGGGCTCGGAAACGCCCGCCGAATTCCGGGAGTCAGAGCGAGGCCTCGAACGGCTCGGCAAGCAGCCTGGGCGACGAGCCCTCCAGGTTGATGAGCTCCACGCGGATTTTCCGATCGTGGACGATAGCGATGCCCGCCGACCGAGGAAGCGAGAAGCGGCGCGGCCCCGCGCTTCCCGGATTGACGAACACCCGGCCCGCCACCGCCTGCGCGAGCGGCCGGTGCGAGTGCCCGAAGATCACGACGTCGGGCGACTCGCGCTCCACCGCGGCGCGCGCCGCCGCCGTCAACCGCTCCGGCCTGCCCAGCTCGTGCACGACCACCGCCTTCAGCCCCTCGAGCTGCAGCGACTCCACGTCGCGCAAGCCAACCCCGTCGGCTCCCCGATCGTTGTTGCCCCTCACCGCGACCACCGGGGCGAGCTCCTCGAGTTGGCGAAGGACCTCGCGCCCCACCACGTCGCCCGCGTGGACGATCCGGTCGCATCCCGCGAGGATCCGCGGTAGAAACAGGTCGAAGCGCCCATGGGTATCCGACACGAGGCCGATGCGCAAAGGCGGCTTCTCCTGTTCCCTTCAGGGCGCCCATAGCGACGCGAATCCTGCCCCGGGTTTGGGCATCGAAAGGGCGCCCGCGCCGCCCGCATTCGGGGCCGCACGCGGGAATGCCCCGTCGCAACGCGGCACTCAGGCAATTAACTGGCGCGAAGCAGCTCCTGGCTTGCGTTTCTTTCGAGGTGTGAATGCGCCGTTCGTCTCTCGCCGTCCTCTATCTGACCGTCTTCATCGACCTGCTCGGGTTCGGGATCATCCTGCCCCAGTTGGCGTACGTCGCAGAGCGCTTCGGCGCGAGCGCCGTCTGGGTTGGTGCCGTGATGACCGCGTACTCCGCGGTGCAGCTCATCAGCGCTCCTCTGCTGGGCCGCCTGTCGGACCGCATCGGCCGCCGGCCCGTCCTGCTTCTGAGCCTGGTTGGGTCGGCGCTTTCGCTCGCCCTCTCCGGTGCCGCCCAATCGCTGACGGTGCTCATGCTCGCCCGCTCGCTCGCCGGCCTATTCGGCGGCAGCATCGCCACCGCGCAGGCATACATCGCGGACGTGACGGAGCCGAAGGAGCGCGCGCGCTGGATGGGCCTGCTCGGCGCCTCCATCGGGCTCGGGTTCGTGTTCGGCCCCGCGTTGGGTGCGGTGTTGAGCCGGTACGGCTTCGGCGCTGCGGCCTTCGTCGCTTCGGGGCTCGCCGCCGCCAACTTCGTCTTCGCGTTCTTCAAGCTGGCGGAGTCGCGCGTGCCGGGTGCGAGCGGCCGGACGCGCGCTCGCCTGGGCATCGCCGAGCTCTTCCGGGCGTTCAGCCACCCGCTCATCGGCCGCGCGGTGGGCGCCACTTTCCTGGCGACGTTCGGCTTCGTCTCCATGGAGGCGACGTTCGCGCTCTTGGGGGAGCGCCGCTTCAAGCTCGAGGCCGGGCGGCTGGGGCTCGTCTTCACGTACGTCGGCGTCCTCATCGTCATCGTGCAAGGCGGGCTCATCGGCCGGTTGACTGCGCGGTTCGGCGAGCGGGCGCTGGCCGTGACCGGGGCGATCATCATGTCGGCCTCGCTGGTCGCGCTGCCGCACGCCGGCAGCTTCGCGGTCGCCTTGGGCGTGCTCGGGGCCCTCGCCGTGGGCCAGGCGCTGGTAACGCCGACGCTGAGCGCACTCATCTCCCGGGCGGTCAGCGCCGAGGAGCAGGGCGGAACACTGGGGTTCGGCCAGTCGGCGGCGGCCGCGGCTCGCGCCATCGGCCCCCTGGCCGCGGGCTGGCTCTTCGACCGCGGCCCCTCGGTGCCCTACCACGCAGCGGGGGCGCTGATGCTGGGCGCCGCGGCCCTCGTGGCTCTCTCGCGGAGCCCCGAGCTCGCGAGCGAGCTGCCGAGCGCGGCCCCTGAGGCGACCAATCCGTAAGTCCCTGGCGAGAGGCTGTTGTTACGGAAACCAGCGATCGCCGACGCGCCGATTCTCCTCAACCCCCTCCCCGCTCGCGGGGAGGGGGCGAAGGGGGAGAGGTCGTTCGAGTGGCGAGGAGACCTATTTCGTAACAGGCTTTGGCGAGACTGCGCCTCAGACCGCCGAGACATGTCCGGACGCGCGCCGCGATGCCCGGAGCACCTCCTCCACCAGCAGCTCCTCCGGCAGCCCGCCCGCGAGCGCGCCGCCGCCGGCGACGATGAGCGATGGAACGGCCCGTATGCCGTGTCGGTGGGCGAGGCCCGGGAGCTCCTCCGCGTCGATCACGTCGGCTTCGATCCAGGGGCTCTCGATGGCGAGCTTGTGCACCAGACGGGCGACCTGCGGGCAGTGGGGGCAGCTCGAAGTGACGAAGAGCTGGAGATGCACCGGCGCGTCCAGGCCGGCCAGCCGCTCCCGCGAGGCCGCGGAGAGGTCGGTGACTCCGCGCGAGACGTCCACCAGGTCTTCGAGCAAGCTCGTCAGCTCGCCTCCCAGCGGGACGCCCAGGAAGCGCACGCGCCCCCGCGCGGCACCCGACAGGACGATGGCCGGGACCTCGTGAACGCCGAGCTCTTCTGCGAGGACCTGCTCCTCGGGAAGCGGCCGGACGCGAAGCGCTATCTGGCTCCAGAGCGCCGCGAGCTCCTCGAGGAACTGCTGGGCCTGGGGCCAGAGAGCAGCGTGGTCGTCCACTCGAAAGTGCTCGACCTCCCGGCGCAGGAAAAGGTCGATCTGGACGGGGCGGCGGATGAGCCCGCGCAACCTCTCCTGCAACAGCTCGGCTTCTGGTCTCTCGATGAGCGGCATCGCGCACCCCGTCCATCGGAGCCATCGGGGCTCCCCTCCGATTCGGAATCCTCATCGGGGCGGGGCCGCGGTCGCCGCGAACCTCGAAGCCCGCTCGGCTCTCTCACCGGTCACGGCGGTTGACCGGGGGGAGGGGAAAGCCATGCAACCCGCCCTCGGCCGCGGATACCGCGCGCGCCTTTTCCGGTCCTAGCCGACGGGGTCGTGGCTCTAGGCGGTCTTCTCGACGAACGCCTGGATGGCGCGCCGCACCGAGTCCTGCACGGCGCCCGGGACCTTGGGCGCAGGCGCTGCCCGGCACACTGCGAGCGTGCTGCGCAGCGAGTCGCAGGCGACACGGCAGCGGGGGCAGCCGGTGAGGTGCTTTTCCATTTGGGCGCAGAGGTCGCTGCTGATCTCGCCCTCCATGTGCCGGGAGAGGAGGCCAACCACGTCGGGGCACGTCGGGCTCGGCGCCTCTTCCACCACTCCCAAGACCGGGGCGACGCGAGCGCGCACGGCGATCCGAGCGCGGTGCAGCCGGCTCTTGACCGCCTCGACGCTGATCCCCAGCACCTCCGAGACCTCCGGCGCCGAGAGGCCCTCGACGTCGCGCAGGACCAGCACCTCGCGGTACATCGGCTCGAGCTCGCCGATGGCGGCCTCGAGGACCCGCTCCACCTGGCGGCCGGCGATCTCCTCGTCGGGCGCGCGGGCCCCGTCGGGAATGGCGCGAGCCTCGCGATCGCCCTCGGCCTCGAGGGATTCCTCGCGCTCCGGGGCGAACTTGCTGCGGCGCCGCTTCTTGATGCAGAAGCTGCGGGCGATGGTGTAGAGCCAGGTCGAGACCGCTGACCCGCCGCGGAAGTCGCGCAGGTTGCGCACCACCGCGAGCAGCGTCTCCTGCAGGATGTCTTTGGCGTCCTCCGGGTCGCCGCACATCTTCATGCCGAACCGGTAGATGTGCGCCTGGTACTTCGCCAAGAGAGCGTCCAGCGCCTCGCGATCACCGGCGCGAGCGGCTTCCACGAGCGCCTGCTCATTTTCCATCATCGGGCCTTCCACGGTCACCTCGCGCCCCCGCTTCCGCCTGTAACAGCCGGCAGGGCCGGCGCCTTCGATTCACGAACAGGGCTGCCGCCCCGAGAAATTTTTGAAGCGCGGCCCGCGCTAGGTCTTGAACCGCGCGATCCGCTCGGCGAGCTGCCGTGCAGCCGCGGCCGGGTCTTGGGCCTGCAGGATGGGCCGGCCCACGACCAGCACGTCGGCGCCCGCGGCCAGGGCAGACTCCACCGTCTCGGCGCGAGCCTGGTCCCCCCGCTTGTCCCCCTCGGCGCGGATGCCCGGAGTGACGATGAGCGGCGCCGGCCCCACGGCCGAGCGCACGCTCGCGGCCTCCCGGGGCGAGCACACGATGCCCGAGGCTCCTGCGTCCACTGCCAGGCGGGCCAGCGCCGGCACCGCTTCTTCGGGGCCGTGGCGAAAGCCGACACGGGCAAGGCTTGCCGCGTCCAGGCTGGTGAGCACGGTGACCGCCAGGATGCGCGGCGGCCGGCAGCCGGCGCGCCGGGCGCCCTCGGCCGCGCCTTCCGCTGCGGCGCGCACCATCGCTTCGCCCCCCGCGGCGTGCACCGTCAGGAGCTCCACTCCCAGCGCACCCACCGCCTGCGCCGCCAGCCCGACGGTGTTGGGGATGTCGTGGAGCTTGAGGTCCAGGAAGATGCGCGCGCCCGCGGCCTTGAGCGCCGAGACCACCGCCGGGCCCTCGCGGCAGAAGAGAGAGAGGCCCACCTTCAGGTACCCAACGTCCCTGGCCAGCGCTCCGCCCAGCGAGCGCGCCGCCTCAGGCTCCACGTCGAGCGCCACCGCCAGCGCGCGCTCTCGCGCCCCAGCGCTCGACCCCCCCGTTGTATTCGCCGTCATGCTCACGCCTTCCATGAGTTATTTCCCGCGCAGCAACCGCGCGACCTCGCGCGCCAAGTCCAGAGCCTTGGGGGCCGGGAGAAGATTGCGCGCATCGAAGAGCGCGAATGAGACGAACGCGTCCAGCGCTTCGAGCGCCATCGCCCGGCCCATGGCGCCTTTGTGCACCCGCTGCCCGTTGGCGAGCACCGCCTCCAGGTCCAGCTGGCCGTCTTTGTCCAGCGCCACGCCTTCGAAGAGCCCGGCCTGCTCGCGCGAGAGGCAGGAGAAGAACGAGCTGAGCCGATTGGCCTCGCCGGCCGCCTTCAGCTCCTCGCTGATGCGGGCCACCGCCGCCTTGTAGAGCTGCGGCGGCGAGCCGGCGAGCGTGGCCGGCTTGGAGATGCCGCTCCCGCGCTCGGGCACGAGGGCCGGGAGGGGCACGCGGGCCAGGTCGCGGTCCGCCAGCTCGACCAGCGCCTTGGAGCAGGCGAGCTCGCCCAGGCGCGTCGCGCGCGCGAGCGCGCGGGCCGTTCGCACACCGTCGATGGCCTCGTAGACGACCTTGGCGTCGCCGTCGGCGGGCGCCGCGCCGCCTTCGACCAGGTACGGGCTTCCGCCGGGGTCGACCCGCTTGCGCAGCGCACGCAAATCCTCGCTGCGCGCCATGCCCGCGAGCGCGAGGTCGCGCGTGCGGTCGGGGAGCTTGACGGTGTTGAGCTCGGCGGATTCGCCCTCGACGAAGGCGAATTCCCCCTCGTTCTCGCCGAAGGAGTTGACGACGATATCCCGGACCTGCTGCTGCACGCCCTTGTAGAGCTCCGCTGGGTCGAGGTGGCCCGCATCGATGAGCAGCTTCCCCAACTTGACGTGGGGCCCGACCTTGGGCTCGCAGGCCTTCAGCGCCTCGAGCGAGAGAGCGCCGGAGCGCCAGAGGACGTTGCCCAGCCGCTCGGCCGGGTCGGTGGACGCGGCGAAGGTCACCTGTCCGTCGTGGAAGACGATGCGCCGGCGCGCGCCGCTGGACTGGAGCAGCAGCGTGCCGCTCCGGATGGCCGAGCAGACGAAGCCGAAGATCTCCGCGACCGACAGCGTGCTCAGCTCGCCGACGAAGAAGCCGCGGCGCGCCGACTCGCGCGCCAGGACCAGCACGTTGCCGCCCGGCGCGAAGGTGAACAGCTCCTCGCCGGCCTTGAGTCCGAAGCGCTCCGCCACGTCGCGCGGGAGCTCGACCTGAGCGCGCCCTTCCTGGATGCGGACGAAGCTTGCCGGCGGGGGAGGCATGGGGCTCTGGCCTTGATGGATTTGGGCTTTATCCCTGAGGCAAGCCGACGCGTCAACCCTCAGGAAGCGCCGAGCCGAAGCTAGAAGCTGACTCGGACTTCGGAGGTGCGGCCGACTTTGACGTGCACGTTCTGCCGCTTCTCGGGGCCGCCGTCGGCAGGCGTGAGGCGGACCTTGTGGAGACCCGCGGGAACGTCGACGTCGATGGGGGTCTGGCCGACGCTCGCACCGTCGAGGAAAACCTCGGCGCCGGGCGGCTCCGAGGCGATGCTCAGCGTCCCGGTCCCCCCCTCTTCCTCGGAAGGCGCCGCCTCCGCGGGCGGGGCCTTCGATGCGGACTTGACGTCGGGCGGCTTCGCCTCGGAGCTCGGCGACTCGGGCTTGGCAACTTCCGGCTTGGCAGCCTCAGGCTTGGCGGCTTCGGGCTTAGCCGGCTGTGCGACGGCTGGAGCGGGAGCGCCCTGCACCTCGGTCCGCGCGACCACGGGCTCAGGCTTTGGCGGCACCTTGCGGGCGGGAGCAGGAGGCGTCGCCTTCGCGGCGCTCTCCGCAGGCCGAACCGCCGCCGGCGGGGCCTGGGGTTTCGCAGGAATGGAAGCCATCGGCGGCGCGGCCGGCGCCGGCGCCGGCTTGGCGGGAGCCGCGGCCGCGGGGCGCTCGATCGCCTGCGCGGGCGGAGCCACCGCCGCTTCCATGGGCGCCGGAGCGGGGCTCGCCGCACCCTCCGGCGCCTTGGCGGGCGTTGAAGGCTGCGTCTTGGACGGTGGATCGCCTGGCGATTGTGCGAGCCAAGCGAGCCCGGGGCGGCGCGGCCCCGGGATGGCGGAAGCGGGGCTCGCGAGCGCGACCAGCATCGCCCCGAGGCCGGCTACTGCCGCGATTGCCGCGCCGAATTTGCTGGCCATTGGCTTGGGCTCCTTGCGACCGCTCGGCCGCTGGGAAGTCTACCATCTCAGGTAGTCGTTTTGGGAAAGGCCATCAAGGGGTTAGAGTTCCGAGCGCTACCATGGACGATCCTCTGGCAGGACTTAGCAAGCAGCAGGCCATGCTCGTGCTGACGGCCGTGGCTTTTGGCGGGCCAGCGAGCTTGCAAGCGCTCGAGCGCCTGCCCGAGGGCCAGGAACAGCTCCTGACAGTGCGCGCCCGCGAAATCCTGGAGCTCCCGCGCGAGCGCCGGGTGCCATACTTAGTGCAGGAGATCAAGCGGCTCGTCGCGAGCAAGCGCACCGATTGGCTGCAGGGCGCGAGCGCGGCCCGAGTCGCCGCGGCCCTCCAGGGCGAGCGCGCCTCGGTGGTCGAAGTGGTGCTGCGCGCGCTGCCCGCCTCGCTCGCCAGGGACGCGCGCCTCGCGCTGCGACACACCCCGGTCAAGCTCGCCCGCGAGATCCGCCCCGCCCTCCTCGCGGCGCTGCGCTCGCAGTTCGAGGACAGGCTCGCAAGGACTCCGCCCCCGCCGGATCCCTCCCTATCGGACCTGCCGCGGCTCTCGGCGGCTGAGCTCGAAGCGCTTTGCGACGCGCTGGGCGCGCGCTCCCTCGCCACAGCGCTGGCCGCGGTCGGCGGCGCGGAGCGCGACGAGCACCTCGCGCGCCTCTCGCCCAAGCAAAGAGACGCCGCCGAGCGCGGAGGCTCGGCTGGCCCTCGCATCAATCGGGTGCTCGCGCGCCAGCGGCTCGACCAGGCGTTCGCCTCCTCCGATCCGCAGCAGGCCGTCCGCGACCTCGGGCTTCGGCGCCTGGCCCGCGCATGCCTCGCGACCTCGGAGTCGCTCGCCCACGAGGTCGCCGAGACCTGCGGCGGCGACCTCGCCCGCGCGCTCGCCTCGCTCGCCGACGAGGAGCGCGCCAACCCGCGAGCCGACGGTGAGGCCTGCCGCCGCGAAGCCCTCTGCGAGCTACAGGCGCTCGCCGTCCGCGACGAGCGGCCCGGCGCCGCGCCCAGCGCCGAGACGGCATTCCAGCCCGCGCAGCTTTCCCCCGGCGCGCGCCGGCCCAAACCCTGACCGGAGAGCAGTGCTCCGCCGAAGTGAGCGAACCCCATGTCGAGCAAGAATCATCAGGAGCGATGGCGCCCCCGAGCTGGCTGCGGCTGCGCCTGCGGACCGCCCGGCGCCGCCCCGAGCCGCCCGGCCCGGCGTGGTCGACGCGGAGGTCTACGACGCCCATCAAAAGGCCCGGGAAATCGTCGAATCCGCCCAGCGCCAGGCGGCGCAGATTCTGAGAACCGCCGAGTCGGCGCGCGACGAGCTTGCCGCGAAAGCGCGCGAAGATGGCTACCAGGAGGGTCTCGCCGAGGCCACGGCCATCCTCGTCCGCGCGCGGCAAGAGCATCGGGCGCTGGTGTCCAGCGCCGAGGCCGATGCCGTCCGGTTGGCGCTGGCCATCGCGCAGAAGATCATCGGCCGAGCCCTGGAGCTCGACCGCGAGCTGCTCTTGCCGCTCGTCGCCCAGGCGGCCGAGAGCGTGCGCCACCACCGGGAGCTGGTGCTGAGGGTTCACCCCGGCGACGCGGAGCTCCTGCGCGCGAGCCGCCGGAAGTTGATGGACCTCATGGGCCGCACCCGGGAGATCGCGGTGCGCGAGGACGCCGAGAATCCAGCGCGGGAGCTGCATCGTGGAGACCGAGGGCGGGACCGTGGACGCCCAGCTCGAGACGCAGCTCAAAGCCATGGAGCAAGCGCTCTTGGTCGACGGAGCGCCAGAAGGACCGCCCGCCCAGTGAAGGCCAGCGGCGCCCGCCCTACCCGATGGCCCGCGCCTGCACGAGGTGGACGAGGATTCGCGCCGTGTCGAGCCGGCTCATGCTGGAGAGGGTGAACAGGTCGTCGTAGCTGATCTGCCCGTCGACCATCGAGAGCACGAAGCCGGCGCGATGGTCCAGGTTGAGCCAGACGATCTCGTCGGGCTTGAGCTTCACCTGGGGTCGGAACGTCAGGTCGCCCAGCTTGCTCTCGAACATCGCGAGCAGCGTCGATTCGCAGCGCTGCAAGAGCTCGTGCGCAGTCGCGTTCTGCGGGTCGAGGGCGAGGACCTTTTCGACCGTCTCCAGCGCTCCTGTGTGGTCATCCAGGTCCAGCTGGTCGGCGGCCTGCAGCAGAAGCGCGCCGATGTCGGGGCTCTGGGGCTGGCCCGGCTCGGGAGAGGTGCCGAGCTCGACGTCGACCTCAACCTCGACCTCCACCGGCGCGTCCGCTTCCGGCGGATGGAGAGCCAGGCCGCGGGACGTGGGCGTCGCCGGCACGTGCTCGACCGGCCCCACCGACGTCTCCGCGCCCGACTCAGGCGCGGCGTCGGCGCCCGGCGGCGCCGGCGGGAACTGCACGCGCGTCCCGCCGGAGGCCGCCGCCACGACGGGGAACGGGCGCGGCGTCCGAGGAAAAGGGCCCGCCGAGGGCTCGGGATCGGGGTCGAGCGGCGCCGCGAATTGCGCCAGCGTGCCGCCCGGAGGCGTGGGCACATTCACCGCGAAGGGCCGCGGCGTCATGGGAAACGGTGAGTCGAGCGTGAGCTCGGAGCTGCTCGGTTCCGGCAGCCCGCTCGGGTCGGGCACGAGGGGGCCACGGCCGGGGAAGCGCTCCTCGACGGCGGGCGGAGAGCTCTCCGGCTCGGAAAGGAACGAAAGACCGGGAAAGCCTATCGGCGTGGGTGTCTCCAGGCCCGCGAGACCGTCTTTCGGCGCCGGGAATTGCGGCGGAGTCGCGCCGGGAGGCAGCGGGCAAGGAAGCGGGACGGGCTCCCGATCGAGCGCCGGCGAGAACATGAAGGGTGAAGGCGAGGGGACGGCCTCGCGCGCCAGGGGCGGCGGCAGCGGAATGGGCTCGCGCGGTTCGGGCAACGGGCGCGGGAACAGCACCTTGGTCATTCCCGCGTCGCTCGACTCCTGCGCCGACTCCAGGAATTCTCGAATCGGCTCGGAGAGCCCATAGATCTGCGTCTGCGGCCCGCTCGGCTCTCCGAAGAACAGGGGGCCCATGGTGCCCGAAGCCACCTCCTCGAGAGCTCCCAGGGCCTCGCCGATGTCGAATCCAGGGGGCGGGCGGCCCGCTCGGCGCGGCAGACCTCGGGGAAGGCTTCGGGGACGCAGGAGGAGACGGCGCATCGGGAGGGGTGAACTCGAACACCCGGGTGTGCGATGACGCCGCGCTCGGAGAAGTTTCCGGAGCGGCGAGCTCGATGGTTTCCCGAACCAGGATCGACAGAGGCGTGCCCTTCGCCTCGAACGGGCTCGGGGTCAGAGGCATCGGCTCGGACTCCTGATCGGCTGGAGCCGGACGCGCGAACGGGTTCTTGCGCAGCGGCGAGCTCGGGATGGCCACCGAGGGCGGCGTGAACAAGAGGCCCATGGCCGGGGTCACGCCGGGATTGAGCGGATCCGATGGGGCCTGGAGACCGAGCTTGGCCAGCGATTCGAGCCCCGCGCGCGCCCGCTCGTTGGCGGGGTCGAGCAGCAGCGCCTCCTGCCAGGTGTCGGCAGCGCCCTGCAGGTCGCCCGACAGCTTGCGCCTGAGCCCCTCTTGCACCAGCTCTTTGGTCCGGTCGACGGGCATGCGTCAATCGTCAAGCCTAATCGCTCTGCCGTGAAAGCGCGAACTCCCGCCCCGCGCAAGGCACCGAGAACGCCCGACTTCGGGCCAGCGGGCGACCGCCTGACCGAAAGTGGACCTTTGCAGCCTCGAGCCGCCTCCTGGTGCCGCCGGCTTTCAGCCCTGTTCCAACCGGGCGACCAGCGCCTTGAGCGCGGCAGCGGCCTTGGCCATCTCGTCGCACGACGCGACCAGCGGCGGGAGCGCGCGGCCCTGGACTGCCTCTCGCGCGCGCTCGAGCTGCTGCTCGGTTCGCGCGACGACATCGCTGCTCAGCGCGCCCCGGATCGCTTCCTCGCGCACTCGGGCGAAGACCCCCTCCACCTCGGCGACCAGCGCGATGAGCTCCGAGCGTCGCCGGCGCACCTCCTCGTCCGACTGCGCCTCGAGCATGTAGTCGCGCTGCTCGTCCATGATGCGCGCCAGCTCTTCCTGCGTCAGGCCGCCGGACGCGGTCACGGTGATGGACTGGCGCTTGCCGGTGGCGGTGTCTTTGGCGGAGACCGAGACGATGCCGTCGGCGCTGATGTCGAAGGTGACGGCGATTTCGACCTCGCCGCGCAAGGCCGGCCGCAGCCCCGAGAGCATGAACTCGCCGAGCAACTCGTTCTGGGCCGCGATCTCGCTCTCGCCCTGCAGCACCATGATCTTCACCGTGGTCTGCAGGTCCTTGGAGGTGGCGAACAGCTCGGTCGCCGAGGTGGGCACGGTGGAATTCTTCGGGATGATGGTGCGCGCGTAGCCGCCGGCGAGGGCCACCCCCAGCGAATGCGGGGTCACGTCGAGCAGCACGACGCTCGACGCCTCCTCGACCAGGGCGTTCGCCTGGATGGCGGCGCCGAGCGCCACCACCTCCTCCGGGTGCACGCCCTTGCACGGGTCTCGGCCGAAGAACTGCCTGACCGCCTCGGCCACCGCCGGCATGCGGGTCATCCCGCCGACCAGGATCACCTCCTTGATGTCCCGCGGGCGCACCGACGCCTCCTCCAGCGTGGCGCGGGCGCGCTCGATGCAGCGGCCAATGAGGTCTCGGGTCCTCTCCTCGAGGCGGTCCCGCGTGTAGGGGCGCTGCAGATGCACGGCGTTGCCGCCGGACTGCGGGCTGTAGATGAACGGCAGGTTGATCTGCGCCTCGCGGGTGTTGGAGAGCTCGCACTTGGCCTTCTCCGCCGCCTCCTTGAGCCGCTGCAGCGCCATCTTGTCCTGGCGAAGATCGGCGCCGCTCTCGGACGAAAAGTGGAGCGCCAAGTCCTCGATGATCCGATTGTCGAAGTCCTCGCCGCCCAGGAACGTGTCCCCGCCGGTCGCGAGCACCTCGAAGACCCCGGCTGCGACGTGGAGAATGGAGATGTCGAAGGTGCCGCCGCCCAGGTCGAAGACGGAGATGAGCCCCTCGACGTTCCTACCGAAGCCGTAGGCGAGGGCCGCGCTGGTGGGCTCGTTGATGATGCGCAGCACGTCCAGGCCGGCGATCTCTCCGGCGTCCTTGGTGGCCTGGCGCTGACCGTCGTTGAAGTAGGCAGGGACAGTGACCACCGCCTGGCGCACTGCGCGGCCGAAGTAGGCCTCGGCGTCGGCCTTGAGCTCGCCGAGGATCATGGCGGAGAGCTCCGGGACCGAGTAGTCCCTCCCCGCGAGCCGGATTCGCAGGTCGTTGTGCTCGCCCGCGTGGACGGAGTACGGCAGGACCTTGAGCGCCTCGCGCACCTGAGGGCTCGAGAACTTGCGCCCGATGAGCCGCTTGATGGCGTAGGCGGTGTTCTCGGCATTCGTGACCGCCTGCCGCTTGGCGATGGCGCCGACCAGCCGCTTGCCGTTCGGCGCCATGGCGATCACCGAAGGCGTGAGGGTGGAGCCCGCCCGATTCTTGATGACGACCGCCTGGCCGTTTTGAACCGTCGCGACCGCGCTGTTGGTCGTGCCCAGGTCGATTCCGATGACGGGCTCGTGGTCGGTACCCATTCCGGCTCCGCCTCCTAGAGCTTCCACCGCAGCTTCTTGAGATGATCCTTCGCCACGGGGTCGTCGGGGCGCAGCTTGAGCACGGCTTCGAACTCACGCTGAGCGTTCTTCTCCAGGCCCGCCCTGAGCAACACCCGCGCGAAGAGCAGTCGGTGGTCGGCGCTCTCCGGCTTGAGCTCGGCGGCCCGGCGCGCCATGGAGTGCGCCTCCTTCAGCTCGGCCGCCCCGCCGACGGCGAGCAGCAGCCGGGTCAGCCGCGCTGCGTAGTCGGCGTTCGACGGGTCGAGCTGGGCGGCATTGCGCACGCGCGCGAGCGCGTCGGCCGCGTTCCCCATCCGCTCGGCACCTTCGCCGTCCTCGAACTCCTTGGCCGCCCTGGCCTGGTCGGCGCCCTTCCGCGCGGTGTGGAGCAGCTCCGCGACCTCCTTGTTCTTGGAGTCGATGTTCGAGGCGAGGCTCAGGTCGGTGAAGGCGCGCGCGTAGTCGCCTTTCTTCAAAAGCTCGCGCCCGCGCTGGGCGAGCTCGTGGAGCTTGGCCGCCTTGGCGAGGTACGGGTGGCGCGCGAGCCGCGCGCGGCGCTCGGCGGCCCGCGCCGGGTCGAGCTCGGCGACCGGGTCCGGGGTTGCCGCCATCTCCGGATGCTCCGCCAGGTAGCTCTGGCGCCGCTGCGGCTCGGTGAGCACCGCCTGCGCCTCGGTGAGCTTCCGGAAGATGCGGTCGATGCGGGCCTTGTAGCTGCCGAGGTTCTTGCCGAAGTAGCGATCCGGGTGGAAGCGCTTGCTCAGCTCGTAGTACGCCTTCTTGATCTCCGGCGCAGGGGCCCCGGGCGAAAGCCCGAGCATTCGGAAGAAGTCGTCGCCGACGCAGCGCTTGTCGAGCTCGAGGATCTCCTGCCTTCGCTCGAGGTCCAGGTCGACCCGCTCGGTCAGGGCGGCCGGGTCCACCGGCAAGGGACCGGAGGTCTTCTGCCGCAGGGCGGCGGCCGGGGTGACCGACGGCCCCGGCCGCGCGTGGGGCGGCGTGGCCAGGCCCCCTCGGCGCGCGCCGCCGGGCTGGATGACGCCGCGCAGGCGCAGCCCCAGCAAGAGCGCGAGGGCGCGCGCCTCGCTGAGCCCGCTGCCGAGGATCACCTCGCCGAGCGGAGCCCCCTGCCCCGCACAAGCGACCAGCCTCATCTCCTCTGGCGACAGCCCGCGGAACTCAGCGCCGGGCACCGCGCAGATGAGACTGGTACGGCTCCCCAGCCCATTGATGAAATCGGTGCCCAAGCAGCTCCCCGGCGGGTCGACGAGGCGAGACCGCAGAGCATACGTGTGTGCCCGAAAACAGATCAAATTTCGGGCGCGTTGACCCGCCGTTCGACGCGAGCTAGTCGAGCGCGCTCCGGGCGCCGGAGGTCCCATAGTCCAGGAGCTCGGTGGTGATGCTGCCGTCCGAGGCCTCGCTCTTGACCATGCCGTTGATGGGCACGGCCGGGTGGAACCAGCCGGTGCTCTCCAGGGTCGAGGTCCCCAGCGAGACCTTGCCGGTGTTCTTGCCGCAGCCCTGGAACGTGCCAGCGGCCACCGTAACGCTCTCGGCGCTCACGAGCGTCGGCTCGAGGGCGGAGGTCCCCGCCAGCATCGACCTCATCATGCCCTTCATCATCGCCGCCCCGGGTTGGTCGGAGCTGAAGTCGAGGACCTTGGGGGCCTTGTCGTCGGTCTTGGTCACGACCTTGAGGATGACGTCGACGACCTCGTCCTTGTTGCGAGGCATACGCGAGTAGAGCGTCTTGGAGACGGTGTGGTGGTAGTAGTCCTGCGACTCGGACTCGACCCAGAGCCCGCCCCCCTCGCGTCCCACGACGCTGAGCTTGACCACCGACACCCGCTGGTTCTTGACGTCGGTCGCCTTGAAGACGAGCCACTGGCCGACGTTCCACTCCATGGGCTGGAACGAGGCCGGCGCGGGCTCCGAGTGGCTCCCGCGGACCGAGCGCACCAACTCGTCGGTTGCGGACTGCATCTTCGGGTTGACGCCGGGCGCGCACGAGGCGGCCCCGATGATGGCGGCGAAGGCGATGAGCTTCTTCATGGCTTCCTTCCTCCCTTGAGGCGGCAGGTCCGGCCAAGCTGCTGCACGGCCAGGGATAGCCAAGGCGGGGCAAAGGCACAAGGTCAAAACCCGAGCGGCGGCGCGAAACCGGGGGCGAGGTCTTCGAGAACCCTGCGCCCGCGGCTCGCCGGCTCGGTCGCCCGCCCGCCTTTGAAAAAGCAAGCGCGATGCACTCGAGTCAAGTTCCTCGCCCCGCCAGATTTGCACCGAGAACTACCAACCATCACACGAGCCTGCGCCTCACCCCCCAACCCCCTCCCCGCTCGCGGGGAGGGGGCGAAGGGGGAGCAGCTCGCGCTAAGAGGATGTACCGCGACAGGTCCTCGTCCTCGACGATCTCCGCGAGGTGGCCCTGCACGCTAGAGGATGTACCGCGACAGGTCCTCGTCCTCGACGATCTCCGCGAGGTGGCCCTGCACGTAGCCGCGGTCGATGATGACGTGTTTCTCGACCGCCTCGCTCGCGCCGAAGGAGAGCTCGTCGAGCAGCCGCTCCATGATGGTGTGGAGCCGCCTTGCGCCGATGTTCTCGGTCCGCTCGTTGACCCGCTGGGCGATGCGGGCGATCTCCTCGATGGCGTCGTTGCGAAACTCGACCTTCAGCCCCTCGGTCTCGAGCAGCGCGGTGTACTGGCGGATGAGCGAGTTCTTCGGCTCGCTCAAGATGCGGACCAGGTCTGCCCCGGAGAGCGCCTCGAGCTCCACGCGGATGGGGAAGCGCCCCTGCAGCTCGGGGATGAGGTCCGACGGCTTGGACACGTGAAAGGCGCCGGCGGCAATGAAGAGGATGTGGTCGGTGCGCACCGTGCCGTACTTCGTGGTGACCGTGGAGCCCTCGACGATGGGCAGAATGTCGCGCTGGACGCCCTCGCGGCTCACGTCCGGGCCCGCGCCTTTCTCCCGCCCGGCGATCTTGTCGATCTCGTCGATGAAGACGATGCCGCTCTCCTCGGCGCGCTGGACGGCTTCGCGCTGCACGCGCTCCATGTCGACCATTTTGCCGGCCTCGTCGTCGGTGAGGGCCCTGAGCGCGTCCTGCACCTTCATGCTGCGCTTCCGGGAGCGCTTGGGGAACATGTTCCCGAACAGGCTCTCCATGTTCACGCCGATCTCCTCCATGCCCTGCCCGCTGAACGCGGTCATGAAGGGCATGTTGGCCTTCTCGGGGACGTCCACCTCCACCGTCTGGTCGTCCAGCGTCCCGGCGCGGAGCTGCGCGCGCAGCTTCTCGCGGTCTTGCGAGAGGCTGGGCGGGCCGAAGCCCGCCGCGTTGACGCCGGAGAGCAGGTCCAGCAGCCGCTCCTCGGCGACGTCGCGCGCCTTCATCCGGAACTTCTCGGCCTCCTCCTCGCGCACCAGCTTTATGGAGACCTCGACCAGGTCGCGGATCATGGAGTCGACGTCGCGCCCCACGTACCCGACTTCGGTGAACTTGCTCGCCTCGACCTTGACGAACGGCGCCTGCGCGAGCCGCGCCAGGCGCCGGGCGATCTCGGTCTTACCGACCCCGGTCGGGCCGATCATGATGATGTTCTTGGGCAGGATCTCGTCCTTGAGCTCGCCCTGCACCAGCTGGCGACGCCAGCGGTTGCGCAGCGCGATGGCTACCGCGCGCTTGGCTTTCGTCTGCCCGACGATGTAGCGGTCGAGCTCTCGCACGATCTCCTGAGGCTTGAGCGGGCTCAAAGTCTTCGTCCTGAACGGTTGAGAGGGCGCCTCGTCGACCTACAGCTCCTCGTAGACGATGCGGTCATTGGTGAAGATGCAGATGTCCGCGGCGATCTTCATGGCGGCCTCCGCGATGGCGCGCGGCTGCAGGTCCGAGTGCTCGAGGAGCGCCCGCGCCGCCGCCTGGGCGTAGGGCCCGCCGCTGCCCACCGCCGCGAGCCCCAAGTCGGGCTCCAGCACGTCGCCCGCCCCGGTGACCACGAAGGTCTTCTCATGGTCGGCCACGATGAGCAGCGCCTCGAGCCTGCGCAGGAACCGGTCGGTGCGCCAGTCCTTGGCGAGCTCCACGCAGGCGCGCGGCAGGTTTTTCTGGTGCGCCTTGAGCTTCTCCTCAAAGCGCTCGAAGAGCGTGAACGCGTCCGCAGTCGCCCCGGCAAACCCCGCCAGAACCTGCCCCTCGGAGAGCCGCCGGACTTTGCGCGCCGTGCTCTTGAGCACGGTCTTGTCCAGCGTCACCTGGCCGTCGCCGGCCATGCAGATGTGGCCGTCCCGGCGAACACACAGAATGGTCGTCATGCGCGTCGCCCTTTCGTCAGACAGCGCGTCGAAGTCCGTCCGGCGCGAATGGGGGAATCCAAGCTAACCACCCGGTCGACGATGGCAAGGTTCGCCCGGGGCCGGCGGCACGGCCCGCGGCTCCGCTCGGAGCGCGGGGGCCCGGGCGCGCGGGTGCGCGCGGTCGTAGACAGCCTGGAGCCGGTCCCAACTCACGTCGGTGTAGCGCTGGGTCGTCGAGAGGCTCGCGTGCCCCAGAAGCTCCTGGATGACCCTCAAGTCCGCGCCGCCGTCGAGCAGGTGAGTGGCGAAGGAGTGGCGGAGCGCGTGGGGGTGGACGTGGCGCTTCAGGGCGCAAGCGAGGACGTGCTTGTCGATGAGGCGCGCCACGCTGCGGGGGCCGAGCCGCCCGCCCAGCCGATTGAGAAAGAGGGCGTCCTCGCCCGGAATCGGCGAGAGGTCTGCTCTCCTCGAAAGCCAGGCCTCGAGCGCCGCGCGCGCCTTGCGCCCCAGCGGGACGGTCCGCTCCTTGCGCCCTTTGCCCATCACCCGGACGACGTTTTCCTGGCGGTCCCAGTCGCCGGCGGACAGACCGCACAGCTCGCTGACGCGCACGCCCCCGCCGTAGAGCACCTCGAGCACCGCCCGGTCCCTGAGCCCCAGGGCGTCGGACGCGCTGGGGGCGTCGAGAAGCGCGAGCAAGTCGTCGACGGGCACGACCTTGGGCAGCGCCTTGGGCTTCTTGGGCGACATGACCAGCCGGCCCGGGTTCTGAGCCACCTTCCGGCGCTTGTAGAGAAACCCATACAGCGCGCGAATGGAGGCGAGCTTCCGGGCGCGGGTCGTGGCCCTCGTCTGGGCGTGCATGGCCGCGAGGAAGCCGCGCACGGCGAGGTGGTCGGCGCTCTCCAGCGAGAGCCCTCGCCCCTCGAGGTAGTCGCAGAATTGGCCGAGATCGCCGAGGTAGGCCTTGAGGGTGTGCGGCGACGCATCCCGCGTGGCCCGCAGGTATTCGGCGAATTGCTCGATGAGCGCGGGCCGGTTCACTGCCGTGAATGCTAGCGTCCAACAGCCGCTAGGCAAGTTCGCTCGCCTGCTCTTCGGGCAACTCTCGCGCCAGGCCGAACCTGAAAGGAAATTGCATGGGCTTCAAGAGACCTGAATCGAAGGCTCTCGCTCAGGCATCGCGCCTCCTTCAAGCGCGCGGACAGCGCACACCGGCATAAAGCTTGCTAACATCGGCCGCGCCCGCCGTCGGGCGCTCGCGATTGGGGTGACCTTTCATGCCATGCCTACCAGGCGCCCTGCTCGCAGACGCCACGTGGTACGGGACCCTCGCGGCCGCGCGCGATTTGGGCTCGCGAGGGGTTCCGGTGACCCTGGCCAGCGACGCGCTGATGGCGCCCGCGCGCTGGTCCAGGCACGTCGCGAGGACGGTCCGCTGCCCCAGCCTTCGAGAGCCGGAGAAGTTCCGGGAATGGCTGCTCGACTTCGGCCGGCAGAACCCCGGCCACGTGCTCTACCCGACGAGCGACGAGCTCGCGTGGATGATCGCCCGACACCGCGAGGAGCTCTCTCGAGACTTCCGCCTCTATTCGCCGAGCCCCGAGTGCCTGGTCTCACTCCTGGACAAGGCCCAGCTCGCCTCCGGGGCCGCTGCCGCCGGCTTGGACTCCCCGGAGATTTGCTGCCCGTCGAACGACGACGAGGCCCTTCGCGACGCGGCGGAGCTGGGCTACCCGCTCTACATCAAGCCGCGCACGCAGGTCTCGCTCGCCGACTGGACCGATTCCCGGAAAGGCGCTCGGGTGGAGCGCCCGGAGGACTTCCTGGGCCTGTGGCGCACCGGCTGTGAGCGGCTGCGCTACCCTGCGGGATCCGTCGGGGCTCTCGTCGGCGCTTTGCGACCCGCGCTTCAGGAGTACTACCCGACTTCCGAGCGCATCTTCACGGTCGACGGGTTCATCGACGACTCGGGGAGCCTCTACGCCACTCTCAGTTGCGTGAAGCTCCTGCAGCGGCCCCGCGGGTCCGGCGCGGGCATTCTCTTCGAGGAAGCCCCTTCGGATCCGGTGGTGGAGCAAGGCCTTCAGCGCCTCTTCCTGAGCACCGGCTATCGAGGGGTCTTCGACGCCGAATTCCTGGAGGACGGAGAGCGCAAGCTGCTCATCGACGTCAACCCGCGCTTCTACAACCACATGGCCTTCGAGGTCGACCGCGGCCTGCCGCTGCCGTGGCTCGCCTACCTGGCGGCCCTCGGCGACGGCGACGGGCTCAAGGCCGCGGTCGCCGACGCGCGCGCGGCGCGCCCCAGAAGGCGCTCTTATGTCCACCGCGTGCCGGCCGCCCTGATGCTCGGCCTCCAGACGCTCCTGGGGACCATGGCGTCCGAAGAGCGCCGGCACTGGCGGCGCTGGCTCACGGTCGGAGCGAGCAACTTGACCGACCCGGCCTGGGCACCCGGGGACGCGAGGCCCGCCGCAGCGGAGGTCTTCCTGGAGCTCACCGCGTTCCTGCGGCACCCGCGCTCCTACCTGCGCCACCTCGCGAAGCGGCCCGAGCCTGGTGGGGCGCGGGGAGGCGCGAGGCCCGCCAAGCGGAATCCGCGCAAGGCGGCGACGGGCTGACGGGCGCGCTGGCTCGCTGCTCCTTCAGCCGGTCACTTCACCTCGGCCAGGAAGACACCCTCGCGCTTGCGCTCGCCGACGACGTAGGCGATGCGCGTCCCCTCCGCGTTCGCGAAGACCGCGCCCGGCAGGACGTACTGGTCGACCCCCCGGGTCACCTTCCGGGTCTTCAAGTCCAAGAGGCCCAGGTCGGCCGCCTGGTGAGTGTCGAAGCGCGGGAAGGTCAGCAGGACGCGCTCGCCGCCGGGCGCCGGCGTGAAGCCGAGCACGCCCTCGGCCAGGCGCACCGCCTTCTGTGCCGGGTCGGTCGTGCTCACCGACATTAGGTCGCAGCGGCGCCCTTCGTCGGTGCAGCGCGAGCGGTACCAGAGCTCCCGGTCGCCGGGCGCGAACTGATAGCTGTACACCCACTTCTCGATCTCGCGCGGCGGCTCCTCCGAGTCGAGCGAGAGAAGCCAGAGCGCGATGTCGTCCTTGGCCACTTTGAGGTAGGCGAGGAACTTCACGCCCGCGCTGAAGGACATGTTGACGAAGCTCTTGGCCGCTCCGTCCAGCTTGAGCCGGACCTTGCCGCTCGGCACGGCGATGACCTTGAAGGTCGCCCAGGCCCGGCCGGACTTGTCCTCGTGGCTCTCGCGCAGAGCCACCCACTTCGAGTCCGGCGCCCAGCGGTAGTTGGCGACGTCGGTGCCCAGCTTCGACACCGGCCCGCCGGCGGCCGAGACCCGCTCGAGGTCCCCAAAGACCCGGTTCGGCGCGGTCCCGTCGACGAACACCAGCGACTGGCCGTCCGGCGAGAAGGTGAACATCGAGACGCCGCTCGCCCCCACCTGCAAAGGCGGCTTCCCGACCGCGCCCAAGAAGAGCGAGTACGGCCCCGAGAAGGCATTGGCGCGCGAGGTGAAAGCGAGCTTCTCGCCGTCGGCCGAGAAGGCATAGTCGCCCACGTTCTCCGCGAGCTTCCGGCCTTGAGGCGCCGTCGGCGGCTCGAAGAGAAGGAGCTCGCCGCTCTCGGTGGCGTGCCTTCGGACGAGCAACCTGCGGCCGTCGCGAGAAAACTCGAACGTCACCGCCGGAGAGGCGACCGGGTGGTCGCTCCCGTCGGCGAGCGACCAGAGGTGAACGGCCTCCCCTGCCACATAGCCGAGGTACGCGCCGTCCGGGGAGAACTTGACGAAGGTGACGCCCTCCGCCAGGAGGCGCGGCTGGCCGCCCGGAGCCACTGGCGCCAGGTAGAGCGACCCGCTCTGTCGCGAGAAATGGTAGCCCGCGGTGTAGGCGACGAATCGGCCGTCCGGGGAAAAACCAAAGCTGTCGCCGAGCGTCGTGACGCCCCCGCCCAGCGGCCGCGGCTCGCCGCCTTGAGCGCTCACCGCGGTGAGCACGCCCTGGAGCACGTCCTCCGGGACGCCCTTCTCCTGCGGCGGATGAACGTCCGCCAGGAAGAAGAGCGTCGAACCGTCCGGCGCGAGCGACAGGCCCCGGGCCGCAGTCTGCACGAGCGGCCGCCCCATGCCCTTCGGCTTGGGCGCCGCGCGCCTCTGGCATGCGGGGAGCGCGCCGGCGGCGAGCGCCGCGGCCAGGGCGAGCGCCAGAGCCCGGCCCGCGGGCCTCCGACGAGAGGGGCACAGAAGCGCGGGCTCGCGGTCGAAGCGGGGTGGGCTCATGGCGTCTCTTCTCGCGCTCCTGCGGCGGTGGGGGCGGGAGGGGCGCGCAGCGCGAGCCCGCAGCCCGCGGCCCAGGCGCCGAGCGACGCGCGAGCGCGCGCCACCAGGTGTGCGCGCCGCTCGTTCTTCTTCACCTTCTCGCCGGGCGGCGGGAAGAGGGCAAAGGTGACGTTCGAGGGCTGGTACGGATGGCCCGGCGGGTGAGCGCCGCCGATGACGTGGCCGTAGAGCGCGCCGAGCGCCGTTTCTGCCGGGGGCCCGACGAACGGCTGGCCCGCGGCGCGCGCCGCGGCGCTCAGGCCCACCGTGAAGCCGCTCGCGGCCGACTCGACATAGCCCTCCACGCCGGTGATCTGCCCGGCGAAGAACAGGTCGGGCCGGGACTTGATCGACAGGTCCGGCGCGAGGAGGCGCGGGCTCTCGAGAAACGTGTTGCGGTGCACCTGGCCGAGCCGCAGGAACTCGGCGTTCGCCAAGCCGGGGAGCATCCGGAAGATGCGCCGCTGCTCGGGCCACGTGAGGCGGGTCTGGAAGCCGACCAGGTTGAAGCTCTGCTGGGCGGCGTCCTCGGCCCGCAGCTGCACCACGGCGTAGGGCCTGCGCCCGGTGCGCGGGTCGGTGAGGCCCACCGGCTTCATGGGCCCGAACGCCAGGCACTCCCGGCCGCGCTCGGCCATGACCTCGATGGGCAGGCAGCCCTCGAAGTAGCGGGGCTCCTCGAAGGCGCGCGCCTGCACCTTCTCGCCGGCGAGGAGCGCCGCGACGAACCCCTCGTACTCGGCCCGGTCGAGCGGGAGGTTCAGATAATCGCTGCCGCCGCCCTTCCCGTAGCGCGACGCGAAGAAGGCGATGCTCCGGTCGACGGAGTCGGCGGCGACAATGGGGGCGATGGCGTCGTAGAAGGCCAGGCGCTCGCCCGCGAGCGCGGCGATGGGCGCCGCCAGGGCATCGGAGGTCAAAGGCCCCGTGGCCACGATGGAAAGCCCCTCGGGCAAGGCGTCGGCCTCCCGGCGCTCGAGCGTGATGTTCGGGTGCCCTTCGAGCGCCGCGCCCACCTTGGCGCTGAACCGCTGGCGGTCCACCGCCAGCGCGTCGCCGGCGGGCACGCGGGTCGCGTCGGCGCAGGCCAGGATGAGCGAGCCCATGCGCCGGAGCTCCTCGTGCAGCAAGCCCACCGCGTTCTCGGGATTGTCGGAGCGCAGCGAGTTGGAGCAGACCAGCTCCGCAGGCCCGTCCAGGCCGTGAGCGGGCGAGCGCCGTGCGGGCTTCATTTCGACCAGCCGGACGGCGATGCCCCGCTCGGCCAATTGCCAGGCGGCCTCGCTGCCGGCCAGGCCCGCTCCGATGACCGTCACGCAGGCTTGTCGCATGGTTCTCTTATGCTCGAAAGGGCCGCGGACTGTAGCACCGCGCTCTGCCCTGAGACAACGCGCGCCGGCCACAGGTTTCAAAGGCCTTGGGGTCCCGCCCGTCCCGGCCCGCCCGCCGGCTGGCGCGCCGGGACGGCGTTGTGATAATTGGCGTTCGCGACCTCTGGTCGCAGGCCCGTGAGAAGGCCGCTTCGCGGCGCTTCCATCCTTAGGGTTCGCGACCTCCAGTCGCAGTCCCGTTGGGTGGCCGCTTCGCGGCGCTCCATCCTCGGGTTCGCGACCTCCAGTCGCAGTCCCGTTGGGTGGCCGCTTCGCGGCGCTTCCATCCTCGGGTTCGCGACCTGCAGTCGCAGTCCCGTTGGGTGGCCGCTTCGCGGCGCTTCCATCCTCGGGTTCTCGTGAGCCGCCGCTCGGGAGCGCCCCATGCTGCGCATCATGCCCCGCCAAAAGGTCTACTTCGATTGCTTCGAGCACTGCGCCCGCTCGGGAGTAGCCGCCGCCGCGGCCCTCGCCGACATGCTCCGACACCCAGAGGGCTTCCCAGACTTCGTGACCCGGATCGAGGAGCTGGAGCGCGAGGGAGACCAGGCCACCGCCGCGGTCGTCGACACCCTCGAGAAGAACATGGCCACGCCGTTCTCTCGGTCGTCCATCCGGGCGCTCATCGAGGCGCTCGACGACGTGCTGGACGCCATCGACACGGTGGCGCACAAGCTCGTGATGTACCGAGCCACTAAACCGCGCCCCGAGGCGCTCCAGCTCGCCGACCTCCTCGCAGAGCAGGCGCCGGCCATGGAGCGCGCGGTGGTCGCCCTCAGCGCCAGCCGCACCGCCGAGCCCGTCCTCGCCCATTGCCGCGACGTGCACAAGCTGGAGACCGACGCCGACAAGGTCCTGCGCCGGGGTATCGGCGCGCTGTTCGACGAGCTCAAGGACCCCATCGAGCT
Organism: uncultured delta proteobacterium; assembly: GCA_963772225.1. Classification (GTDB taxonomy): domain Bacteria; phylum Myxococcota; class Myxococcia; order Myxococcales; family UBA5297; genus CAVYWD01. Next base: position 218,006 of record CAVYWD010000009.1, read on the forward strand.
CATCAAGTGGAAAGAGATCTTCGAGATCCTCGAGCACGCCACCGACAAGTGCGAGGACGCGGTCCGCATCATCGAGGAAGTCATCCGCAAGCACGCCTGAGCGCTCGGCGCACCAGCCTTGGCCGGGCCGGCAAGCTCGCCTCTCGCCCCCCTGCCCGACCCTTGTCGCGACCGCGCCTCGCGCGCATACCTGTCGTGGCCGTCGGCCCTTCGCGTCCGCCTTTGAGCGCGGGCGCCCTCGGAGCGCCGGGCGGAAGGAGGCTCGCATGTGGATGCAAGAGCACAACCAGCTCCGCGAGCGGCTGCAGAAGCGGCGCCGGGAGATCGCCAGCTCGCGCGCAGCCTCGGAGCGCGGCGCCCTCGAGGTGCGCGAGGGACGCACGGACCCGGAGTACGAGGAGTCGGCCCAGGCCGACCACGTCGAGTACACGCTCAACCGGCTCTCGGATGCCCAGGAGAGGGAGCTGGAGCAGATCGACGCCGCTCTGGCGCGCGTCGACGCCGGCACCTACGGCCTCTGCGTCGAGTGCGAGCAGCCCATCTCCTCGGACCGCTTGGAGGCCCTGCCCTACGCGCTGCGCTGCGCCGAGTGCGCCGCGCGGGAGGAGTCCCGGTCGGCCCCTCGCCCGCCGGCCTCGCTGTAGATTCGCCCTCGCGGTCCGGCGCCTCTGAAGCGACCTGCATCGCCGAACGGGCGCCTCCCGGGTGAAGGCCAAGGCTCGCGTCGGCGGCCTCGAGGGCGGAAGGTCGGGCCTCAGCCGCGCGCCGCGCTCGCGATGAGCGCCTCCGCCTTGGCCACGAAGTCGCGCACCTGCGTGGAGGCCGCTCGCAGCTGGTGGCGGTCGAGGCCGAGCAGCTCGGCGCTGTGTTGGACCTCGGCGAGCCGCGTCGTCGCCCACCGCGGGGCGATGCGCATCTCCGCGATGGCAGCGGCGATGCGCACCGCGTGCAGCTCCTTCACCAGCGGCGCGGCCTCGTCGGGCTCGTGGTGCTCGCGGCAGACCTGCACGACGTACTCGGGGAGCTTCCACTCCTCGGCCATGCGCGCCCCGACCTCGACGTGCATCGCCTCGAGCAGCGGCCCCAGCATCAGCGCCGGGTCGAAGCCGTCCAGCTTGGCGAGCAGGGCCGGGTCGGCCAGGGCATTGACCGCCAGGGTCTTGCCGATGTCGTGCAGCATCCCGCCCATGAACGCGCGGTCGCTGTCGCCCAGCCGGTGCTCGAGGCACATCCACGAGGCGGCGAAGGCGCTGCTCAGGGACTCGGCCCAGATGTTCTTCTGCTCGTCCAAGAAGACCTTGCTGCGGCCCCGCGACCCCTTGTTGAAGAGCGTGGCCGTGGCGGCGGCCGCCGCCACGGCGGCCACCTCTTTGAATCCGAGCCGGACCACCGCGTCCTTCACCGTCTTGATCTCCACGCCCCGGGTGAAATAGGCGGAGTTCGCCATGCGCATCACCTGGGCGGTGAGCGCCGGGTCCTGGCTGATGATCCGCACGAGCTCGGCGGGCTCGGCGTCTTTGTGGTTGATGAACTTGACCAGGCGCAGCGCCGCGGCGGGGAACGTGGGCAGGCTCTTGAGCCCCCGCACGTGCTCGAGGGTCGCATCGAGGACCCGGCGCAGGGCGGCCTCCTCCAGTGGCGGGCCCTCCGGGCGCTCGGCGATCTCGAAGTCCTCCAGCGCCAGCTCCAGCGACTCGGTGGTTCGCCGCGCCGCCGGCGGCTGCCTCGGCGCGCGGCGCGGCGCCGGCTTCCCCGATGAGAAGAAGTCTCGGACCGCGCCCATCAGCCTCGAGATGAGCGCCGGGGGCTGCACGGGCGCGACCGCGGCCGAAGGCGCCGCGGCGCTGCGAATGCCGAGGCTCGTGCGCAGGGCGCGCAGCTCGTCGCGGACCTGAGCGGCGCTCGCCGGCCGCTTCTTGGGGTCGACCGCGAGGAGCCGCCGGACGGCGTCGACGATGATGGGGTGGAGCTGCGACAGCACCGAGAGGTCGAGCCCCTGGAGCTGATCGCGCAGGATCTGCTCGGGCGCGCCGCGGAACGCAGCCCTGCCGGTGAGCAGCTCGTAGGCGATGGCCCCGACCGCGAAGAGGTCGCTCTGCACCGTCGCCCGCTCGCCGCGGAGCTGCTCGGGCGCCATGTACGCCGGCGTGCCCACCAGGAGTCGGCGGCTCCCCGGCCCCTGCAGCTGCGGCCGCGACAGCCCGAAGTCGAGGAGCTTCAGGTACGGCGCGCCGCTTTGAGGGGTGACGCGAAAGACGTTGCTCGGCTTCAGGTCGTGGTGGACGAGCCCGGCCCCGTGCACCGCCGCCAGTGCGTCCAGGACCTCGTCGAGCATCTGGAGGACCTCGGGCGCCGGGAGCCCTCCGCGCTTGGCCACGTATGCGTCGAGCGACGCTCCGGCCAAGAGCTCCATGACCAGGTATCGCCGGCCGTCGGGGAGCGTCCCGATGTTGTAGATGTCCACCACGCCGCGGTGCCCGATGGCGTTGACGCTGCGGGCCTCGCTCACGAGCTGAGTCGCGACGGCCGGGTCGTGGGCGATGTCCGGCTTGAGCACCTTGATGGCGACGCGCTTGCCGATGATGGGGTGCAGCGCTTCGTAGACGACGCCCATGCCGCCGAACCCGATGCGGCTCTTGACGATGTAGTCGTCTATTTTCAAACCGATGGCGTCGCCAGCGTCGAAGGCGCTGGGCGGGGCGTTCGAGGGAGTTTCCAAGGTGAGCCTCTCGGGTCGGTGAGCGCCCACTCGCGGCGATTCCAGACGTGGGCCGTCGGGGCGCGAGGTGCAGCACTCACACGATACACGCGGGCTCGAAGTCGGCCCAAATGCCTTGCCGGCTCGAACGATCCGCTCCCAGCGAAACCGGCACCGCCGGCGGCTCCCGACAGCCCATTCGACGCCCGCCCGGAGGGGGCCGCGCCGGCGTCCGGGGCACTCGGCCTGAGCGGCATCCCCTGGGTGCGAGGCTCGAGCGGACGGGCGAGCGCGGGCGAGCCCCAGGGCATAGCTTGATTGGAATGCAGATCGACCTGCGCTCGGGAAGGAGAGCCGAATGAGCGATGACACGACTTCGAGCGGGCGGCTCGATTTCGACCTCGACCGAAAGCTCGTCCTGGTGGTCGACGATGACCCCGACTTGAGGGAGTTCGTGCGCCTGGTGCTCGAGGGCGCGGACTACCGCGTGCGCCTGGCGGAGGACGGGGCCCAAGCGCTGCGCCTGCTGACCGAGGAGGCGCCCGACGTCATCCTCCTCGACATCAAGATGCCGGGCCTGAGCGGAGATGACCTGCTCCGCCTCTTCCAGCGTCTGCAGCGCCACCCGCCGGTGGTCATCATGACCGCGGCCGACCGCGCCCGGGATCGCGCCCTGTCCTTCCGGAATCCCTTTTATCTCGCCAAGCCCTTCGACGCGCCTCTGCTCCTGGCCACCGTGGCCACCGCGCAGGAGGGCGCCGCCGGCGAGACCTCGTCCGACGATCTGGACAGCTGAGCGCCGTCGCGCCGCCCTGACCGCCGCTGACCGATGGGGGCGCTTCTGACCGGGGCGCACGCTCCGCGTCGGTGGCGCGTTCTGGAACAGCGTCGTATTACTCTCGGGGTCGGTCTGATGCTGGACGGCGAGAGGACCGTGGGCCATCTGTCCATCCAGGCGAAGTTCGTCGGGGCGATGTTGGCGTGCGTCCTTGCCACGTCCGTCATGGGGCTGGGCTTGCTCCAGCTCACTGCCGAGCGCGCGATGCAGCAGACCGCCGCGCAGGCGGTCGCCTTCGGCGCGCAGACCTACGCCGCGCTCGAGCGCAAGGAGCTGGAAAAGCTGTCGACCGCCGCCGAGGCGCTGCTCGCGAACGAGGCCCTCCAAGACCTCTTCGCCGCTCGCGACCGCGCCAAGCTCGAGGCCGCCGCGGCGCCGCTGTTCCGGAAGCTCCGGGATCGGCACGGCATCACGCTCGTCACCTTCATCGAGCCCGAGCCCTCGCAAGCCTGCTTCCTGCGCCTGCACAAGCCCGAGGACTTCGGCGATCGGATCGACTGGCCGGTGATGCGGGCTGCGGTGCAGTCGCATCAGGAGAGCGCGGGCAAGGACTTGGGCATGTCGGCCTACGCCCTGCGCGTGGTGCGGCCGTTCTTCGCCGGCGACACGCTCCTCGGCTACCTGGCGGTGGGCATCGAGCTCCACCCATTCCTCGCCGCGCTCAAGACACAGACGGGCAGCGACTACGCGCTGGTCTTGGACAAGAAGCTCGTCGACCGCGCCACCTGGAGCGCCTCCCGCCGGGGCCGCCGCAACGGCTGGGACGACGACCAAGACCTCCTGGTCGTCGACAGCACCGCGCCCCAAACGTCGCTCGTGAGCGCCGCCCTCGACCTCGCGCGCTTGCCCGACGCCGGCGCGGTGCTCGACGACCTGAAGGTTTCGGGCCACCGGCGGGTCCACGGCGCCTTCCCGCTGCGCGACCCGGCGGGGCGGAGGGCGGGCGCCATCTTTCTGCTGCAGGACGCCGCGGCCTTCGATGAGGGGCTGCGCGAGGCCCGCGTGCGCGGGGTCGTCATCACGCTCTTGCTGGCTCTCGTGGGCGGTTTCCTCGCGCACCTGCTCGCGCAGCGGATCGCGCGGCCGCTCCAGCAGATGGCTGCCGCAGCGGCGCAGCTCGCCGAGGGCCACCTGGACGCGCGCCCAGAATCGATGGCCGGCGACGACGAGGTCGCCGCGGTGGCCAGGAGCTTCGGAAAGATGGCGGACCGCCTCTCGGAGATGCTCGACCGGATGCGGCAGACCTCCGGCGACCTCAAGCGCTCGGCGACCTCGCTCGCGCACAGCGCGTCGGAGCAGACGGCGTTCACCCAGCAGCAGTCGACCGCGCTCCACCAGACCTCGACCACCGCCGAGCAGATCGCCCAGACTTCGCGCCAGGCCATGTCCCACGCGGACGGCGTGGTGCAGGCCACCGAGCGCTCGCAACAGCTCTCCCGCGACGGCGCCGCCGCGGTCGATGGCGCGGCGCGCGGCGTCGAGAGCCTGGCCCAGCAGGTGGACGCGATGGCGCGCGCCATCGGCCGCTGGACGGAGCGGGCGCTGGAGATGAGCGGGCTCATCTCGACCGTCCAGGACCTGGCAGAGCAGTCGAACACCCTGGCCCTCAACGCCTCCATCGAGGCGGCGCGAGCCGGCGACGCGGGCCGGAGCTTCGCGGTGGTGGCGGTGGAGATGCGCGCGCTGGCGGAGCGCTCCAAGGCCGCGGTCACCAGGGTCCGCACCATCCTGGCCGACGTCCAGAAGAACAGCCGCACGGCCATCCAGGCGGCCGAAGAGGGCACGCGGCGCGCCCGCGAGGTGGAGGCGCTGGCCCACGGCGCGGGCGAGGCCATCTCGGGCCTCGCGCTGGTGATCCGCGACTCCTCCGACTCGGCCCGGCAGATCGCCGAGACGGCGCGCCAGCAGAGCGTGGGGGTCGAGCAGATCGCCTCGGCAATGTCCGAGGTCTGGGAGGCAGTCAACGGAGGGGTCGACCAGATCCAGAAGATGGAGCGCGCCTCCTCCGAGCTGGGCGAGCTGGCGCAGGCGCTCCTCGACCTCGTCGGCCGCTACCAGGCCCAGGCCAGCCTGCCCCTGCCCACCTCGGGCGGCGCCGCGGGCGGGCCGCCGCCGCGCGCGGGCTGATCTCCCTGCGCCCGGTCGAGTCGCCGGGGGCTCGGCCCGCTCGGCTCAGGCGAGGTTGTGAAACACCCGCTGTACGTCCTCGTCTTGCTCGAGGGTGTCCACCAGCTCGAGGACCTCGTGCGCCTGCTCCTCGGGGAGCTGCATGGGAGTCTGCGCGACGTACTCCGACTCGGCCGAGATGAGCGGCAGCTTGCGCCCCTCCAGCGCCGCCTGGAGCTCGCCGAATTTCAGGAACGGGCAGCGGATGAGGACCTGCTTCTCGCCCTTCTCGCCGGCCCCTTCGCCCATCTCCTCCAGGCCGTGGTCGATGAGGTCGAGCTCGAGGGCCTCCAGGTCGAGGCCTTGAGGGTCGAGCCGGAAGACGCCCATCCGCTGAAACTGGAACGCGACGGACCCGGTATTGCCCATGGATTCCGCCGTGGGCCTTGAAGTGCATCCGGACGTTGGCGACGGTGCGAACCACGTTGTCGGTGGCGGTCTCGACCATCAGGGCCACGCCGTGCGGCCCATAGCCCTCGTACATCACCACTTCGAAAGCCGCCTGGTCCTGTCCGCTGGCGCGCTTGATGGCGGACTCGACCTTGTCCTTGGGCATGTTGAGGCCGCGCGCATTCTGGATGGCGCGCCGCAGGGCCGGGTTGTTGTCGGGGCTGGGCCCGCCGGCCTTCACCGCGATGGTGATTTCCTTGGCGATGCGCGTGAAGGCCTTGGCCATGCGATTCCAGCGGGCGAACATCGTGGCCTTGCGCGTCTCGAAAATGCGTCCCATTCCGAAAGGCTCCTCGATTCCGATTCGAACCTGTGGTCAGCGGTTTATCGCATCGCCGCCCGCGGCGCGCCAGCTCGCTCTGAGCGCCGGCGCGACGCGGCTTTCTCGAGGCCCTCCAAGCTTAAGGCGCGCCGAGCGCGACCGCGGCAGCCGCCAGTCCTTTAGAGCCCCTGTACGTCGGAGCTGGCGGTCACTTCGTATTCCAGTCGGACCTTCTGCGCGCCGCGGGCCGGCAGGCTCACCTTCCAGGCCACGATGCCCTGGGCGTCCGCGGTGGCCGAGGGCTCGGTCAGAGCCCCGAGGCGCACGCGGACCGCCTCGATCTCCGAAACCGGGACCCGCTCTTCCAGCAGAAAGCCCGCCGGGCGGTCGTCCAGGTTGGAGAGGTACAGCTCGACCGTCCTCGTGAGGGTGAGCTTCCCGGTCGCGCGGCCGGTCTCGCGGCGCTCGGTCGCCTGGCGGCGGACGCGCAGCGCCTCCTCGGGGCCGAAGGAGAGCGCGAACGCCTCGCCCGGCGCGACGAACCCGACCGACGTCCGGCCCACGATGCCGCTCTCGCGCAGGAGCTCCACGGGCCCCGCCAAGATCGGGTGCGGCCCGGCGTTGGCCTGCCGGCTGCGCAAGTACACCCGCGGCGAGCGCTCGGGCCGCGCCACCCGGTCCACCTCGGCGGGGGCCTCGAAGAAAAAGAGCGGCGCTCGGCGCAGCCGGCCATCGGAGGCGACGGAGGCCTTCGCCGGGGAGCTCAGGAGGCGCACCTCGCCGCCGTCATCCACGCCCGGCAGCTCCGCCGCGGCGCGCGCGACCCCCTCGCCGACCGTGGCGATGGCCTGGTCGCGAACCGACACCTCCACCTCGCGGCTCGCGCGGCGCACCGCCTGGAGCACGTCGTCCGCGAGCACGGGCGGCTCGGAGCGCTGGCGCGGCCGGGCGGTGGAGAAGAAGAGCTCCACGTCATTCCAGTCCTCGCCCGTGGCCTGCCAGAGCGCCCCCTCGCACTCGAAGCGCACCGCGTCCTGCGAGAGCCGCGCGCGGTGGATGGGCCGCCAGAGCGCGCACGGCACCAGGTACTGCAGGCTGAACGAGAAGTTGCCGCTCGACTCGGCGGTGACCGAGAGCTCGACAGAGGTGGTGAGGGCGTGGTCGGGCCGCGACTGCTCGGCGAGCCGAAGCTCGGCCACCGCGCGCTTGGACACCAGGTCGTCGAGGTCGCGCTTGGACAGGTCTATCTCCTCGTCCAAGGCGCGCACCAGCGCGGTCAACGCGTCCAAGTCCTTGGGCCACCGCTCCTCGAAGGCCTCGGCGAACGGCAGCTCTCGCTGGACGGACGCCACCAGCAGGTCGGCGGCGCCGTCGGTCTGGGCGCGCCTCGCCTGGAGCGCGGCGTGGAGCGATCGACGCCGCTCGAGCGCCGCCGTCAGGCGCTGGAGCTCTTTCTGCAGCGCCGCAGCCACCTCGGGCCGCTCCGACGCTCCGACGCGAAAGGCGCGGCGCACCCTCGCCTCATTCACCCGCAGATTCGGAGCGCGCGCCACGAGCGTCCGGTCGGCCAACACCGGCGCGACCGCCTCCACGGTGATCCGGTGCGTGCCCTTGGGCAGGGCGACCGAGCCCTCCCGAATCACCTGGGCGCGGTCCTCGAACAGCGTGACCCGCCGCACCGGCGCTTGAACCAGCTGCAGGGCCGGCGATGCGGCCTCTGCGCTCAAGGCGACCACCATCGTTCACTCCCTCCGATTGCCACCGACGAGCTCGTTCTTCGCGTCGATCTTCACCGAGTAGCTGAACGCGAGCGTCTGCGACTCGCCGGGCTTCAGCGAGAAGCGCCACCGCCGCCCGCCCTTGATGAGCCCGGTCTGGGCTTGATCGAACTCCTCCCACGGCGGCGCCGCGGCAGGCACGGCGAGCTCCACGTCCTTGTCCCCTTCCCGGACGATGGGCACCCGCTCGCGAACCTCGACGTCACAGGGGGCGGAGAGCCGCGAGGCGATCTCGATCTCCACGCGGTGCTTGAGCGTCGCCCCGCCGCCCATGAGGCCGTGGCTGACCTCCTCGAAGGAGGCGTTGCGCGCCACCTTGACGGCCTCCTCCACGCCCAGCCCCAGGTCGAGCCGGCCGCCGGCGGGCACGGTCCGCAGCGGCGAGGTCACCAGGAACTCGTCCTCCAGGTACACGTCGGCGGGGCCGGCGAGCAGCGGCGCGCCCAGGGGGTTCTCGAGCTGCGCGACCCGCACGGCCTTGTCGCTCTCGCGCGGCACCACCACCAGCGAGCTCTTCGACGGCGCGGCGCGGGACAGGAGCGGAACGAGGTGGAAGGCGCCGTCGCCGGGGATGTCCACCGGCGCCTCGGCGACGTAGCGGTGGTCGAACCCGCCCGAAGAATCGCAGAGCTCGCTCGAGCCCGAGGGCACCGCGGCCGCGAGGACGCCTCGGGCCCTTAGGGCCGCCGCGGCCAAGCGCTCGGCGAGGAGGTCGGGGCGGCCCTCCGCCTCGTCCGCGAGGCTCTCCCAGGGTCGAACCGGACGCAGCCGCCCCCTCTTGGCCGCCTCCTGCCAGCCCGCCATGACCTGGCCGGCGAAACGGAGCTGCTCGGCCGACGCGGCCAGCGCGCCGGGCACCTGCAGCTCCTCCGCCGGCGCGGCGCTGCCTTCCGAACCGAGCTCGCTGGCCTCGAGGTTCGCCTTTCGGGCGCGGATCTCCGAGCGAGCGACCCTTGGGGCCTGCGCGGCAGAGCGCCTCAGCATCTTGGGCGCCGGCGGTGGCGCCCGCAGCCCGAGCGCAGCGGGCGAAAGGACGTCCGCGATCGGCGCGGGCGGCGCTGCCGCCGACGCGGGCGCCGGCGCCGGCGCCGGCGCGAAACAGGGCATGGGCTCGGGCGACGCCTTCGGCTCGGCGACCTCCGAGAGCTTGGGACCCCCTGGAACGGCCTCGGCCTTGGCGTCACTTTGGCCGAAGTCGAAGTCGACCGGCCGCTCGACCCTCGGCACCGCGGCGAGCGCGCGGTCCAGCCCCTCGAAGAGCTCGCCGACGCCCGAGGGGGGCTCGCGCCATCCGCGCGGCGGCGAGGAGCGCTGGCGCCGCCCGATGCGCAGGGAAGGCAGCTCGGGCAGCTCCGCGTCGCCGTCGAGCTCGGCGGTGGAGACCGACAGCGCGACGGCGGCCCAGCTCTCGCCGGTGGCCTGCGCGACGAGAGCGCGCATCGACACCTCGGCGCTCTTGCCGTCGCGGGCGACTCGAACCTGGTACGTCGGGTACCAACGCGCTCCCGGGACCCGATACTCGAGCCGCAGCTGGCACGGGATGACCGGGCCGCCGCCGCGGAGCGAGAGCCGCACCCGCTTGGACACGGCGTCGGCTTGCGCGTCCTTCAGCGCGCGGGCCTCTTCGTCGCGGCGCTCGATGCGCGCGAGCTCCTCGCGGGCTTTGCGCAGCGCCGACTGTTGGCCGACCCGCTCCTCGAGGCGACCTCGCCGGACCCGCGCCTGCCACTCCAAGACCCCCACCCAGGCAGCCACCGGCGCCGGGCGCGGCGGGCGGTTCTCGAAAGGTTCCGGCAGCTGGAGCGCGAGGCCGTCGAGCCGGCCCATCTCGCGCTCGACGCGAGCCAGGGCCACCTCCAGGCGAGCCACCTCTTGGCGCGCGCCGCGAAGCTGGACCTCCGACGGGGGCTCGAGGCGCGACCCGAGCGCCGGCATCGCCAGCTCGACCCGGAGGTCGCAAGGCAGCGGGAGCGAGGCGACTCCTCTCCCCGGAGGCGCGGCGAGCGAGACGCGCACGCTGTCGTCTTCCAGGGAAAGGGGGAGGCCCTCCAGCACCACCTCCTTCGGCCACGCGGCGTCCTCGAAGGCGAGCTCGGCGACGCGGGTCACGAAGGCCCCCGCACGATAGACCTGGACACTCTGCACCGCGGAGGAGAGAGCCGCTGGACCCTGTGCCATGTTGCCTCCCACTCCGGCCGACCCCGGGGAAGGCATCATACGCGGGCCCCAACCGGCCGCGAGCACCCACTCAACCCTTTTCGGTTCCCTTCCGATCCTTTATCGCGAGCTGGACAAGGCCTAGGCCGCCACCGTCCCGCGACGGCGTGGGTGCCCGCGCTGTCGAGTCGCGAGGCCCGGGACCTCAGGACGCGCGCCCGTCGGCGAAAAACCGGTCGGGAAGCGAGAATGATCCGGGCCCGAGCGCGCGACGTCGGCGCCGGCCCGCCGGCCAACGGATCGTCGCAGTTTCGGCCAGGCCCGCCTTGCGTGGCAGCGAGCCGCGCGACGCGGCAGGCCGCGGCCTCTCGGGTCGCCGGACCGCGCGCTCAGGCGAGCGCGTCCCTCAGCTGAGACTCGCGCAGGCCGACCCCGGGCTTCCCGTCCAGCCGGCTCACGACTTTCCCCTCGCGGAAGAACAGCACCGTGGGGACCACCTCGATCCGGAATTCACTCCAGAGCGGGTTCTCGTCCTCCTCGAGCATGAACTCGAGCGGCTCCCACGACTTCTGACCCGCCACGGCTGTGTCGAAGACAGGCTTGAAGCGGCGGCAGAAAGGGCACCAGGACGAGTGGAAGAGCACCACGGCGCTCTTGCCTCGCAGCGCGGAGGACAACTCGGCCGGATCCGTCAACGTCTGCATCGCCACCTCATTTAGAAGTCGAAGCCCGCTCGCTCGGCCTGCATCGCCTGCTTGAGCGCCGCGATCACCTGCTGCGCCGCTGCGACCACGGTCGATCTCCGAAGCCAGCTTCGAAGACGATTATCGACCGAAGATAGGCCTCGCCAACATTTCGGCGGACGAAGGAGAGGCCGCGAGCGCCGCTTTCCGGGCGCGCGGGGCGATTCGCGGGGGCGCTATCGACTCTGGCGAAGCTTGTGCCGGTAATGCGACGGGCAGAGCCCTCGCGCCAGGAGCGGCCGCCCGCAGCCGGGGATCGCGCAGCGGCGGCTCGGCGGGGTCTTGATCTCCAGGCGAGCCTTCACCGGCTCGCCCGCGTCGAACATGGCGCGGCCCACCGAGATCAGCTGCTCCACCTGTTTGCGGCTCAGGTGTGCGCTGCGCGCGAAGTCGACCAGGCGGCGATAGTAGCCGTCGTCCGTGGGCGCCTCGGTCTCGGCCCGGAAAAGCTCGGAGAGCGGGATGTCCAGCGCCTGCGCGAGCTGGACCAGGGTGTCGTAGCTGGGGCTGCGCTCGCCGCGCTCGATCATCGAGATGAACGAGACGGAGATCCCCGAGCGGATGGCGAGGTCGGCCTGGGTCATCCCGTGGCGCTTGCGCCAGAGCCGGATGCGCTCGGCCAGCGCGGCCAGGCTGTCTGCCGGCGAGCTCGCGACGGTTTGGGGCTTTTGCGTCTCTGCCGCCAGCCGACCTCTCATTTTCGTTTCTCCCATCGAATTACGCTCACACGAGAAGTTTTCAGTGACGTAGTACCAAACGGGCGGGTCCTAATCAAACAGTTCTACGTCCCAGGATGACTTGGAATGAGCGGAAGTGAACTATACCGCGCGGGAAACGCAGATGACACCTTGCCGCGCTCCCTATCTTCGCGGGTGGAGGGCTGCGCCGAGCGCCATGAGCCATGCGTACCTCGCGACGGTGCTAGACCTGTCGCTGCCGATCGGCGGCGACCATGCCTCGGCGAACGCGCTGGGCGGCGGTCTCCAGGCGGCGATGGGACAGCTCGAGGCCGCGCCGCGGCTCCGCGCGGAGGTGGCGCTTTCGGGTGCGGTCTCGCGGGCGCTCTTGCGCTGGGGCGAGGAGCGGCCGCTGCAGCTGCTCGCGGAGCGCGCCGCGGCGGGGCAGGTGAGCTTCCTGGCCACCGCGTGCTACGGGGCGTTCCTTCCGCTCGTCCCTGAGCGCGAGGCTTCGCGGCAGCTCGACTTGAGCGAGGAGATCAACCGCGAGGTGCTGGGCGCGGCCGTCTATCGGACGGGAGGGGTGTTCCCGCCTCAGCTCGGCTACAGCCGGAGCATCGCCGAGCTCGCGCTTCGCCGAGGGGCGCCGTGGGTCATGGCCGATGCCCTGGGCTGGCACGGGGGCGCCCCGCTGCCCCGCGCCCGGCACTTTGCGCTGCGCGACCGCCCGCAGATGCGCGTCTTCTTCGTGGACCGCGCGCTGTCGGACGAGCTGGCCCAGGGCGCGCCGCGCCGCGGCGACTTCCGGAGCTGGATCCGGCGACACCTGCCGCGGTCGCCGAGCTACGCCGTGGTCCGACTTCCGTCCCGCTCTCTGTCGAAGGAGGCGCCGCCGTACCTGGCCGCGCTGGCGACGTGCGATGCCGTTCGCCCCGCGTCTCTCCAGGAGGCGCTGGCGCTCTTCCCCGAGGTCGAGCCGGTGGAGCCGCTGCCCAGCGCCTTGGGAACCGAGCCTTCCGAGCTCGCCTCCGGCGTGCAGTTCGCCAAGTGGTCGGCTCCGGGGAACGAGCTGCAGGCGCTCTTGTGGAAGCTCGCGCAAGATCGCCTCGGAGGAGGCCGCTCGCCTCGAGGGCCTGAGCGCGACCGCGGCCTTCGCGGCGCTGCGCGGCCGCCTCGACGAGTCGCTCGACTGCGCCGCCTGGCGGTTCGCGTCGGGCAAGCCGGAGCTCGACCTGGCGCGCGCGGAGGGCGGCGGTCGGCAGCTCCTGGAGGCCGTCCGCGCGGGCGGGGCCGAGGTGAGCCCTTCGGCGCGGGCGCAGGCCGAGCAAGCCTTCGCGCGGCTCGCGCAGCGCTGTGCCGAGATCGCCCGCGAGCGCTCGAGCGCGCTCCCGGGCGGATGACCTCGGGCGGCCGCGGCCTGCGTGGTAGGCTCCCGCCGCTCACCGGGAACGAGGGCTCACCCCAAAGCCATGAACATCGCCGAGGCCACCGAGGTCCACTTCCGCAAGGCGGTGAAGCTGTTGGACCTGAGCCCTGCCCTCGCCGCGCTGCTCTGGGCGCCCCTGCGCGAGATCCGCGTGCAGATCCCTCTCGAGCTCGACAGCGGCGAGCTCCGCACCTTCACCGGGTGGCGCGTCCAGCACGACAACGCGCGCGGCCCCATGAAGGGCGGCCTTCGGTACCACCCGAGCGTGGACCGCGACTCGATGGCCGGCCTCGCCTCGCTGATGACCTGGAAAACGGCGGCGGTCAACCTCCCCTTCGGCGGCGCCAAGGGCGGCATCCAGTGCGACCCGTCCGCGCTCGCCCCCCGGGAGCTCGAGCGGCTCACGCGGCGGTTCGTCGACCAGATCCAGGACGTCATCGGGCCGACCCGCGACATCCCGGCGCCGGACGTGAACACGAACCCTCAAGTCATGGCGTGGGTCTTCGACCAGTACTCGCGCACCCAGGGCCATGCGCCGGCCGTCGTCACTGGCAAGCCGCTCGACCTCTACGGCTGCCGAGGCCGCGACGCCGCCACCGGCCGCGGGGTGCTCCTCATCGCCCGGGAGATCCTGAAGGACATCGGCATGCCCGTGAAGGGCACGCGCTTCGCGGTGCAGGGGTTCGGCAACGTCGGCAGCCACGCCACGAGGCTCCTCTTCGAGGAAGGGGCGCGCGTCGTCGCGGTGGCCGACAGCGCGGGCGGGGTGGCGAACCCCCAGGGGCTGGACGTCGCCGCGCTGTTCGAGCACGCCAAGGCCAACGGCACGCCGCGCGGCTTCGGCGGCGGGCGGGCCATCTCGGCCAAGGAGGTCCTCACCGCCGAATGCGACGTGCTGGTGCCGGCGGCGCTCGAGGGCGCCATCACCTCCGAGAACGCGGCCGAGGTGAACGCGAAGCTCGTGGTCGAGGGAGCCAACGCCCCCATGTCGCCCGAGGCCGACGAGCTGCTCGAGCGGCGAGGCATCATCGTGGTCCCCGACCTCCTGGCGAGCGCGGGCGGCGTCGCGGTGAGCTACTTCGAATGGATCCAGAACCTCCAGCAGCTCACCTGGGAGGAGGAGCGGGTCAACGCCGAGCTGGAGAAGGTGCTCCGCGAGGCCTACGAGCGCGTCGCCCACTTGGCGAAGACCCGCAAGGTGTCCCTGCGAACCGCCGCCTATCTGACCGCCGTCGGGCGGGTCGCCAAGGCGGCGACGCTGCGCGGTCACTAGAACCATGGACGCCATCGAACGCAATCTCGAGAAATGGATTCCGCGCCTCATCGGCGCCTGGCGCCGCGCGCGCAAAATCTCCTCCGGACCGGAGGACCGGCTCTCCCCGCAGGAGCTCCGGGAAGTCGGCGCCGCGGTGAAGACCCTGTCCTTGGGCCTGACGCGCGAGCGCGAGCTGGCGGGGGCGCGCTACATGGAGGACCCGCGCCTGCTCGGCGGTTACCTGCTCTTCTACTGGCCCGTCTCGTACGCGCAGGCCCGCCACGCGCTGCGCGAGCTTCCGAGCCGCCCCCGCTCGGTCCTCGACGCCGGCGCCGGGCCCGGCCCCATCGCCTTCGCGTGCCTCGATGCCGGCGCCTCACAGGTGGTGGCCGCGGACCGCAGCCCCGCGGCGCTCAAGCTGATGCGCGAGCTCGCCGCCGAGGCCGGCGAGGCCATGGCCACGCGCCCCTGGAACGCCATGGGCGGGGAGCCTCTGCCCGAGGGGCCGTACGACCTCGTCACCATGGGACACATGCTGAACGAGCTCTGGAAAGGTCAGCCGGACGCTGCCCGCCGGCGCGCGGGGGTGGTCGAGCGCGCCTTCGGCCAGGTCCGGGCCAATGGCTCGTTGCTCGTCGTGGAGCCGGCGCTCCGCGAGACCTCCCGCGCGCTCCTCGAGGTGCGCGACCTCCTGGTGGAGGCCGGCCACGCCGTCCGGAGCCCCTGCCTCTGGCGCGGCCGCTGCCCGGCGCTGGTGAAGGAGTCCGACTGGTGCCACGCCGAGCGGGCCTTCCAGCCGCCGCGGCTGGTCCAGGAAATAGGCCGGGTGGCGGGCCTGCGCAAAGAGTCCCTGAAGATGACCTACCTGCTCCTCGCGCCCAAGGGCGAGAGCTGGCCCGAGCTGCCTGCGGGTCGGCTCTTTCGGATCGTGAGCGAGCCGCTCGCCTCGAAGGGGCGGCGGCGGTACATCGGCTGCGGGCCCGAGGGCCGCGTGGGACTGTCGCTGCAGGACAAGCACCTTTGCGACGCGAACCGCGCCTTCGCGCAGTTGGAGCGCGGCGACGTCATCGCCGTGAAGGGGACCGAGGAGCGCGGCGACGGGCTCGCGCTGGATGACCACAGCCGGGTCGAGGTGGTGGCTCGGGCTGGCGCGCGAGTGCCGGCGCCTGGCAAGCCGGGCGGGTGAGCTTCTCGGCTCCCCGCCTGGCGCCATTCCTAGGCCTCGGCGGGAATACTCTCGTCCCCATGCCTCCCCCAATGCAGCCTCGCGCCGCTCGCGCCCTGCTTGCCCTCGACGGTCTTTCGGTGGGCGATGCCTTTGGCCAGAACGACTTCATCTCCGACGCAGAGGCCGCGATCGCCGAGCGGCGAATCCCCTCCGGCTTCGCCCCACCGTCGCCGCCTCGACGCGAAGAGGGCCCGGCGGCACAAGCCCGCCGAGCCCAATTCGAGAAGATGAACGCGATAGCGGCGCGGCGAGGCCGTCCCTACTCCTCGTCCTCCACCTCGCCCTTCATCTTGCCCTTGGCGGCGGCGACGACCTTCTCCGCGATGTTCGCCGGGACCTCGTCGTAGTGGCTCTGCTCCATGGTGAAGGAGCCGCGGCCGCTGGTAATGGAGCGCAGGTCAGGCGCGTAGGCCAAGAGCTCGCTCATGGGCGCCTGAGCCTTGATGATCTGGTTTTTGCCCTTGGTGTCCACTCCCACCACCCGTCCCCGCCGCTGGTTGATGTCGCCGATGACGTCGCCGGTGCACTCCTCGGGGATGGTCACTTCGAGGTTCATCACCGGCTCGAGCAGGATGGGCTTGGCCAGAAGGAAGGCCGCCTTGAACCCCTTGGAACCCGCCATCTGGAACGAGAAGTCGCTGGAGTCGACGTCGTGGTACTTGCCGTCGTAGAGGCTGACCTTCACGTCGACGATGGGGTGGCCGGAGATCACGCCGCGCGCCAACGAGGCACGGATGCCTTTGTCTACCGAGGGGATGAAGTTGCGCGGGATGGCGCCGCCGACGATGTCGTCCACGAACTCGTAGCCCTGCCCCCGGTTCGGCTCGAGGTTCAGGTAGCAGACGCCATACTGCCCGCGGCCGCCCGACTGCTTCTTGTGCTTGCCCTCGACGCCCTTGGCGACGCCCTTGATGGTCTCGCGGTATGGGATCTTCGGAGGCAAGAGCTCCACGTCCACCGAGTACTTGCGCTTCAGCCGCTCAACCGTGATCTCAATGTGCGTCTGGCCGACGCCGCCCAGCAGCGTCTCGCCCGCCTCGACGTCTCGCGAGATCTCCAGGGTCGGGTCCTCCTCGATGAGCCGGTGGAGGGCGTTGGCGATCCGGTCCTCGTCCTGCTTGGTCCTGGGCCTGAGCGCGTAAGTGATGACCGGCTTGACCTTGGAGATATCGGGCAGGCGGCTCGGGTTCTTCGCCTCGGAGAGCGTGTCGCCGGTCAGCGTGTCCTTGAGCTTGGCGATCACCGCGATGTCCCCCGCCACCGCCTGCGCCACCGGCTCGTGCTTGCGGCCCTGCAGGCTCAGGAGCTGCGTGTAGCGCTCGGTGGAGCTCCGGGTGGTGTTCGAGATCTGCCCGTCGCCGGGGAGCGTCCCCGACCAGACGCGGAAGAGCGAGAGCTTGCCCACGAACTGGTCGACGATGGTGCGGAAGACCTGCGCCGCGAGCGGGCCCGCCGGGTCGCACTTGCGCTCGACCGGCGTGTGGGCCTTCGGGTCCTCGGCCTGAACCGGCGCGCGATCGGCCGGCGACGGGCAGCTCGACACGAGGAACTCGAGCACCGCCGCGGGGCCGACGTTCTTGGTCCCGGAGCCGCAGAGCACGGGGACGAGCGCGCCCGCGGAGATCTGCTTCATGAGGCCGGACTTGAGCTCGTCGGGGGTCAGATCGCCGACCTCGAGATACTTCTCGGTGAGCGCGTCGTCGCCCGCCGCCACCGCGTCGACCAGCGCCTCGCGCGCCTTCTTGGCGACGGCCGCGAGGTCCGCGGGAACCTCCTCCTCGACGTAGGCGCCCGAGCCGTCGGCCTTGAACTTGAGCGCCTTCATGGACAGCAAATCGACGACGCCGGAGAACCCCGCCTCTTGGCCGATGGGGATCTGCACCGGGGTGGCCTTGTCGGAGAGCGAGTCGCGCACGTCCTTGAGGGCGGTCTCGAAGTCGGCCCGCTCGCGGTCGAGCTTGTTGATGAACACGAGCCGCGGAAGCTTGGCCTCGGCGGCGAACGACCAGGTGCGCTCGGTCTGCACCTGCACGCCCGCCACCGCGTCCACCACGATGACCGCGACGTCGACGGCCGAGATGGCCGCCCGGGTGTCCATGAAGAAGTTCGAGTCGCCCGGGGTGTCCAGCAGATCGATCTTGTGGTCCTTCCAGGCGCACCAACCCAGGTGCAAAGCGATGGAGGCCTTGTGCTTGATCTCCTCGGGCTCGGTGTCCAGGCTGCTCGTGTCGTCGGCGACGCTCCCGAGCTTCGGAAGGGCCTTGGCCGAGTAGAGGAGCGCCTCGGCGAGCGAAGTCTTTCCCGCTCCCTGGTGCCCGAAGAGCCCGGCATTTCGAATCTTCCGCGGGTCCTGGATATTCATGTCCGCCTCGATGCGCGCCCCGCCTCGTGGGGACCACCGGGATTGCCCCGGCTCTCCAAGACAGGGGCTGCTCTAAAGGGTTGGGATCGGTTCCGCGCTCTCGCCTGGAAGCCCGCCTCCTGGAAAGTCGCCCAAAGGCCTGCCGCCTTCCGACCGCCGCGAGTCCAGACGTCGCTGCGGCCCAGTTTGCTAGCAGATGGTACCGCGAGCGTCAAACGAGATGCTCGCCAAAACAAGCGCAAAGCTCGGGCGACGGCGGAGGGCGGTTCGCGCTTCAGGAAGTCTCGCGACCCGGCTCGCGCTGCGAGCCCGCGCTCGAAACGAATGCAGGCCGGGCCTGCGGCTCGCCGCCTCGGCGCTGGCGCGCCTCAGGCGCCGGGGACCATCACGGTCAGGGACTTGCCGACCTGGAGCTTGGGCTTGTCCAGGTTGTTCCAGCGCTTCAAGTCCTCGATCGTCACCTTGTAGCGATGGGAAAGCGACGAGAGGGTGTCCCCGGGGGCGATCACGTGCATGACCTGCCGGGTGCCGGGCGCCGCGCCGCTGGGCGCAGTTAGCGGCGTCGGCTCGGCCCTGGCCTGGGCAGGAGGTGCGGGCGCCTTCTCGCCTGGGTAGACGAAAATCTCTTGGCCAATCTTGAGGTGCTTGCGATCGCCGAAGTCGTTCCAGGCCCGCAGCTCGTCCACGTGGACGTCGAAGTGCCGCGCGATGGACCAGAGGCTGTCGCCCTCGGCCACTCCATAGATGACCTTGGTGCGGTTGCCCTCCTTCACCGACCGCTGCGACCCTGCCGCCGCCGTCCGCGCAGACCTCGGAGGTGGAGGTGCCGCCGGGATCTCCTCGGCGGCGGGCGCCGCGCGGAAGCCCGAGCGCCGCGCCTGAACCGCCATGGCCTCGCGGCTGCCCGCGCGCGGCACCGGGACCACCAGCTCCGCGCCGAGCTTCAGGTGCCGAGAGTCGCGCATGCCGTTCATCCGCATGACGGCCTCGACGGCGCTGCCGTACTCGCCGGCGATCTTCGAGAGCGTGTCCCCCTTGCCGACGTGGTGGACGCGGAAAGTGAGCCGGTCCTTGGGGGCGATCTGGGCGAAGCTCTCGGCGAACTTCTGGGCGGTGCCCACCGGCAGCTTGATCCGGTACACGTCCGACGCCTGCCGCGCCGGCGGCGTGCGCGAACGGCGCAGCTCGGGGTTGAGCTCCTTCAAGTCCTCGAGGCCAATGCCCGCGGCCCGGGCGACGACCTCCAGGTCCGTGGCCTCGGGGACCTCGCCCTCGTCGTACTCCAGGGCGGCCTGCGCCTCAATCTCCTGCTCGGTGAAGCCGAACGACTTGAGGTTCTTCGTGATGAGGGCCGCAGCCATGAGCTTGGGGACGTAATACTTCGTCTCCTTGCGCAGCACGCGCCCCCTGGCCAGCTCCCAAAAGTCGTTGCTCTTGGCCACCTGCACCGCCCGCCGGATGGTCCCCGCGCCGGAGTCGTAGCCGGCCCAGGCCAGGCGCCAATCTCCGAACTCGGTGTAGAGCTCCTTGAGGTAGCCCGCCGCCGCCGCGGTCGCCTTGATCGGGTCGCGGCGCTGATCGACCCAGAAGTCGACCTGGAGGCCGAACCGGCGCCCGGTCGGCTCGATGAACTGCCAAAGGCCGGAGGCCTTGGCCCAGCTAAAGGCCATGGGAGAGAAGCCGCTCTCGATCATCGAGAGGAAGACGGTGTCCTCCGGGAGCCCCTGCTCGCGCAGCGTCCTTCGCATCATGGGCAAGTAGCGCGACGCGCGCCCCAACCACCGCACGAAGTGCTTGCGACCGAAGGTCTGGAAGAAGCGGACCCCCTCGGCCACCTGCGGGTTCATCTCCACCGGGATGTCGTAGAGCTTCTTGGCCTTCTCGATGTCGAATGAGCCAATCTCGGCGAGCGAGGCGGCCTCCATCTCCCCTTCGTTCGGGACCAGAGGCAGGACTCGCTGCGGCCCGAGCGCGTCGTTCAACCGCTGGTGAAGAGGGCTGGCCGGACCCGCCCTCTGCATGAGGCGAAAAACCTCTTCGGCGCGCGCGGCGCCGGGCTCCAACGCCGCGGCCTCGGCCGCGCGCTCTTCGGCCATCTCTTTGGCGGCGGCTTCGATTTTCGGGGCGATGGAAGGGTCGTCCGGAGCCTGCGAGGCAGCCTCCGCGGGCTCCTCGGCCGCAGCCTTCGCGGAGCCCTCGGCTTCGGCAGCCTGGGTTGAAGCCGGGGGCCCTTCGGCGGCGACTGCCGGAGGTGCCGAGGGGATGGGCGCCGAAGCGGGGGCGGCAGGCGACGCGCTCTGGGGGAGCGGTGCGCCGGCGTCAGGAGCGGCGGCGCTCGCGGGGGCGAGCGGCTCGGCGCGCCCCGGTCCCGCAATGCACAGCGAGACAACGAGGAGGGCAGAAGTGACTCTCGACATCAACTGGGCTCGTGGAAGGAAGGGCCGCGCTGGAAGAGAGCGCGGGCGCCGCAATCGGGCATCGTAGGGGGGCCCCCTCGAGCCTGTCAAACACTTGAACATCGCCGCCGCCGAAGCCCCGGCTCCACCCGCGCCCGGGAGCGGCGCCCCGGCAAGTTGACGGTTTGACATCGCGCAGCACCTCGACGTAAGACGCCAACCTTCTGACAAAGGGGGCTTTCATGCATTCTCCGTCCCACGCCCCCGCGCGCCAGGCCGTTCTGCTGTCGGAAAAGACGCCCGCGGACGTGGGCAAGGCGCTCTCAGCCGCCGGCTTCGAGGTGCGCCTCGGCGGAGACCTGAGCGCGCCCGACGTCGCGCTCGTCGACCCGCACCTCCTCACCTTGCCCGGAGGCGCCGTGGAGGCGCTGATCGCCCTGCGAGCCGGTGAGCTGCTCTCGAGGCTGGGGGACGCGGTGCCCGACCTCCATGCGGCAGTCATGAGCCAGGCGGAGAAGGGCGTCTTCAGAGCCGTGCTGGCCCACACTCAAAACCACCTCGGCCGCGCCTCCAAGATCCTCGGGCTCGACCGCAACACCTGCGCGCGCAAGGCCCGCGCCTTTGGCCTGGTGGACGAGCCTTCGCGCGGGCGAAAGCCGGCGCCCGAGCGCCCGGCCCGCGCGCCCCGCCAGGGCCGGGGTCGCAAGCGGCCCACAAAGCGCGCGCGCTAGAAGCCTCGAGGGTCCAAAGTTGACGCAGTTGAGTCAAGTTTTCGCCGAGACGACTTTCAGGAGAACCATCGACTATCGACCGTGAACTATCGACGCGAGGCTGCGCCGCGACTTCTCCAACATGCCTCGTCGGTCTGAGGCGCAGCCTCGCTAGCCCTTGGCCCTTCGCGCGGCAGGCGTGGGCGCTCCAACACGCCTCATCTCCGGACAATCGCTTTGAAGTCGTGCCCCTGGCCAGCGGCAATCGTTTGAAGGCTGCGTGCCGGCGCGGCCGCTCGGCGGATAGGCGCCTTTGGGACTCGCACGATAGATAGTCTCTTCGGCGCGAACTCTTGTGCGGGCTGGCAGAGACTCCAGGCTCCAGACCCCAGACCCCAGGCTCCAGGGAATGCAGTTCCTGAAGCCTGGGGTCGGGAGCCGAAGGCAACCCTCTTCGGTTCCGGCTCGGCCGGGTTAGGAATGAGCGGCAAGCGCGCGGTGTTCGGGGCGCGCGGCGGATTTGCCGTCCTTTTACTCGGGCCGCGGGAAGCCCCAGGAGCTCGCAGGCGCGTTTGTTGTTGTGCGAGCCCGCGGCGGACCCTTAAATCGACGCCCGCTCGAGAGGCTCCTCCTGAGGAGCCGGGGGCGCCAAGGTGGGCCAGGCGGCGCCGCCGCTCGCTTCGGAAAATGCCTCCTCAAAGGCGCGCGAGGTCAAGACGCCCATGCACCAGGAGATACGAGCTCTCAGCGAGATGGTTCAGCGCGAGAGCGCGTTCGTGGACAGGCTGCTCGGCGAGACGCAAAAGGTCATCGTCGGCCAGCGGAACGTGATCGAGCGGGTGCTCATCGGGCTCACCTGCGGCGGCCACGTGCTGCTCGAGGGCGTGCCCGGGCTCGCCAAGACGCTGACGGTGAAGACGCTGGCCGACACGCTCACCGCGAGCTTCCAGCGCCTGCAGTTCACGCCCGATCTTTTGCCGGCGGACGTGGTGGGCACCACCATCTACAACCAGCGGACCGGCGAGTTCACTGTGCGCAAGGGGCCCATCTTCGCGAACCTGGTGCTCGCCGACGAGATCAACCGCGCTCCGGCCAAGGTGCAGAGCGCGCTGCTCGAGGCCATGCAGGAGCGCCAGGTCACCATCGGCGACCGAACCTTCCCCCTGCCCTCGCCCTTCATCGTGATGGCGACCGAGAACCCCATCGAGCAGGAGGGCACGTACCCTCTGCCCGAAGCCCAGGTCGACCGGTTCATGCTCAAGGTGCTGGTGGGCTACCCGACCCGCGAGGAAGAGCGGGAGATCATGGACCGCATGGCGCTCTCGGCGACGCCGAAGCCGGCCAAGGTGCTCACGCCCGAGGACATCACCCGGGCCCGCAGCGTGGTCGAGCAGGTCTACGTCGACGACAAAATCAAGGAGTACATCGTCAACTTGGTCTTCGCCACGCGCGAGCCCGCGCGCGCGGGCCTCAAGGACCTGGCGGGCTACATCGAGTACGGCGCCTCGCCGCGCGCGACCATCTTCCTCTCCCTGGCGGCGCGCGCCCACGCCTTCCTGCGCCACCGCGGCTTCGTCACGCCCGAGGACGTGAAGGCCATCGGCTTCGACGTCCTGCGCCACCGCGTCTCGGTGACCTACGAGGCCGAGGCCGAGGAGCTGACCAGCGAGAAGGTCCTGCAACGGATCTTCGACCGCGTCGAAGTCCCCTGACGCCGCGGGCAGAAGTCGCCCCTACTTGCGAGCCAGAGAGCCCGGCCATGGTCCCCAAGGAGCTCATCAAGAAGCTGCGGAAGATCGAGATCACCACGCGCCACGTCGTGAACGAGACGCTGGCGGGGCAGTACCACTCGGTCTTCAAGGGCCGCGGCATGACCTTCGAGGAGGTCCGGCCCTATCAGCAGGGCGACGACATCCGCAGCATCGACTGGAACGTCACCGCGCGGATGAACGACGCCTACATCAAGGTCTTCGCCGAGGAGCGCGAGCTGACTGTCATGCTGCTGGTCGACCTCTCGGCCTCGCAGGACTTCGGCTCCCGGGAGAAGACCAAGGGCGAGGTCGCCGCGGAGATCGCCGCGCTGCTCGCCTTCAGCGCCATCACCAATAACGACCGGGTGGGCCTCATCCTCTTCACCGACCGCGTCGAGCGCTTCGTGCCGCCCAAGAAGGGCCGCAAGCACGTCATGCGGCTCATCACCGAGATCCTCAACGCCCGGCCGTCGGGGCGCGGCACCGACCTCTCCGCGGGGCTCGCCCACCTCGTCCACGTGGCCAAGCGCCGGGTGGTCGCCTTCCTCATCAGCGACTTCATCGCCGACCGCTTCGAGGAGTCGCTGCGCGTCACGGCCCGGCGGCACGACCTCGTCCCCATCGCGCTGAGGAATCCCCTGGAGGAGGGCCTGCCGAAGGCGGGCATCGCCCTGGTCGAGGACCCGGAGACGCTGGAGCGCGTGCGCGTCGACTTCGGGAGCGCCCAGGTCCGGGCGAAGTTCGCCGAGGTCGCGGCGGCCCGGCGCGGCGAGCGCGCCAAGGTCTTCCGCAAGCTCCGCCTCGACTCGGTGGAGATCAAGGCGGGCGAGGAGTACGTCCGGTCGCTCGTCACCTTCTTCCACGCCCGGGCCCGGAGGCTGGCCACCTGAAGCGAGCGCGCCTAGACCCCCATGACCCTGTGCTCTGCCCTCGCCGTCTCCCTCCTCTCTCTCGCCGCGCGCGCCGCGCCGCCCGGGGAGGCGACCGCCGAGAAGGTCCCCGACGCGACCCCGCACAGCGTCAACGCCACCGCCTTCCCCGACAAGCTCCGCCTGGGCGAGGAGTTCACCCTCACCGTCACCGTCCGCGACGACAAGGACGTGCAGTACGAGCTCCCGGCCGACCTCTCGCTCGGCAAAGAGTTCGACGTGGTGCGCACCTCAGCGGCGCGCTCCGAGAAGGGCGGCGAAGTCGAGACCCGCTTCGAGGTCCACGCGCTCCTCTTCGACCTCGGCGAGCGCACCCTTTCGGACCTGACGCTCCGCGCCTCCGCGCCGGCGGGCGAGCGGCGCCTCGTGGTCCCCTTGCCCAGGGTGACCGGCGCGGGCGACCTCCAGGCGGACAGCAAGGCGGAGATGCAGGACATCATGCCGCCCGTTCCGCTGCGCGTCCCCCGCTACGCGGCCCTCTACGTCGCCGTCGGAGTCCTGGCGGCAGGCCTTTTCGCCCTCCTTCTCGTTCGCTGGGTTCGCGGCCGCCCGAAGCGCGTTCGCTCCGCGCCCCTTCCGCCGCCGCTGCCCGCCCACGTTCGCGCGCTGAAGGCGCTGGAGGACCTGCAGCGCGAGGACCTCCCCAGCCAGTCGCGCCATAAGGAATTCTACTTTCGCTTCTCGGAGATCCTGCGGGACTACCTGGGCGAGCGCTTCGGCGTGGCGGCGCTGGACATGACCACCGAGGAGCTCCTCGCCGCGCTCGCGCGGGTGCCGACGCCGGGCCTCGACTTCCGCGGCTTCGAGGCCTTCTGCCGCGAGGGCGACCTGGTGCGCTTCGCCCGGGCCCAGGCGAGCACGGCGAGCTGCAAGGCGTCGGTGGAGGAGGCCTTCGCCTTCGTGCGCGCCACCGTCCCGCCCGAGCCGCTGTCGCGCGAGCCCAAGGGGGCCGCCGCGCCGGCCGCGCCCTCGAAAGGAGCGGCTGCTAAGATGGACGGGACGCTCGTCTGGCACGACCCCTGGGCGTTCCTGCTGCTCGCCGCGGCCCTGCCGCTGCTCTTGTTTCTCGCCCTGCGCGAGCGGCGCCGCGCGGCGGCCCTGCGCTTCCCGCTGGCGGGCCTCCTTCACGGCGTCCCGCGGGGCCTCGCGAACGTCTGGTGGCTGCCGCACGTCTTCCGCGCCCTCGCGGTCATTCTGGCGGTGACGGCCCTGGCTCGCCCGCAGCAGCGCAACGGCGCCGTGGCGCGCGACCTGTCGGTCGAGGGCATCGACATCGTCGTCGACTTCGACATCTCCACCTCCATGAACGCGGTCGACTTCCGCCCCAAGGACCGCATTTCGGTGGCCAAGGAGGTGCTGCGCAAGTTCATCGAGAGCCGCAAGAACGACCGCATGGGCCTGGTGGTCTTCGCCGGCGAGGCGTACACGCAGGCGCCGCTGACGCTCGACTACCACGTCCTCGGCGAGATCCTCGAGTCGGTGAAGACCGGCCTCATCGAGGACGGCACCGCCATCGGCAACGCGCTCGCCACCGCGCTCAACCGCCTGCGCGAGTCCGACGCCAAGAGCAAGGTCATCATCCTCATCACCGACGGCGACAACAACGCGGGCAACATCTCGCCCATGGAGGCCGCGGCCATCGCCAAGAGCTTGGGCGTCAAGGTCTACTGCATCATGGTGGGCAAGGGCGGCATGGTCGCCTTCCCTGCCGGCCCCGACCTCTTCGGCTCCCTCACCTACCGCGAGGTGGAGATCCCGGTGAACCCCGAGCTGCTCAAATCCATCGCCCGCGAGACCGGCGGCAGCTTCTACAACGCCGTGGACCGGACCACCCTGGAGAGCGGCCTCAGCGACATCCTGAACCAGCTGGAGAAGACCAAGCTCTACCAGTCGGGCGGCTACGAAAACATGTCCGAGCAGTACGACTTCTTCCTGCTCGGCGCGGCGGCGTGCCTGTTGGTCGAGCTCTTGCTTGGCGCGACGCGCCTGCGGAGCTTCCCGTGACCGCGCTCCAATTCTCGCTCCTGGGCTACGCGGTCCGGCTCGCCCAGCCGGAGTACCTCTTTGGCCTCTTCGCGGCGCTCCTGGCGCTCGCCGCGGCCATCGTTTCCGCGCGCGCCCGGCAGCGCGAGCTCGAGCGGGCCTTCGCGGCCCCCCCCGCGGCCGGGCGGCGCCCAGGCCTCGGCGCTGCGCCACGGCATCAAAGGCTCCATGGGCGCGCTGGCGCTCGCGCTCTTCGCCATCGCCCTGGCGCAGCCCCAGTGCGGCACCCATCCCGAGCTCGCCAAGCGCTTCGGCATCGACCTCGTCGTCGCCCTGGACGCCTCCTCCTCCATGCTGGCCAAGGACATCAAGCCGAGCCGCATCGAGCGCGCCAAGCTCGAGCTGTCGAGCCTGCTCGACCGGCTCAAGGGCGACCGGGTAGGCATCGTGGTCTTCGCCGGCGACGCCTTCACCCAGTGCCCGCTGACCAGCGACTACGCCGCGGCCAAGATGTTCCTGAGCGCCATCGACCCCGCGGCCATGCCGGTGCAGGGCACGAACCTCGACCGCGCGCTCGAAGAGTCCAAGACCCTGCTCGTCGACGCCGAGCTCGGCGCCAAGGCCCGCGCCATCGTGCTGCTCACCGACGGCGAGGACAACTCCAGCGAAAACCTCGACCGCCGCCTCGACGAGCTCAAGGACCTGGGCATCCGCGTCTTGGCGGTGGGCATCGGGTCGACCACCGGCGAGCCCATCCCAGAGGTCGACAAGCGCGGCACCTTCGTGGGCTACAAGAAGGACCGCTCGGGCGCGACCGTCATGAGCCGCCTCGACGAGGCGGGCTCGCCTCCATCGCCGACCGCACCGGCGGCGCTACATCCACTCCACCGCCGGCGACGTCGGCGTCGAAGAAGTCCACCAGGAGCTCGACCGGCTCGACAAGGCCGAGCTCGAGAGCCGGCTGACGGTGAAGTCCGAGGAGCGCTACCCGTACTTCCACTTTCCGGGGCTCCTCCTCATCCTCGGCGCGGCCGCGCTCCGGCCCGCCCGCGCCGCGCCCCGGGAGACCGCGCCATGACGGCCCTGCGCGCCTTGGCGCTCGCCCTGCCCTGCGCGGCGCTCGCGCTGCCCGCGCTCGCCCGCGGCGCGCTCTTCGAGGGCGACCACCCGCTCGTCCGCCAGGGCACCGAGGCCTACCAGAAGGGCGACTATGACGGCGCGCTGCGCGCTTTCGAGGAGGCCTCGCGCGAGCTGCCGGGCCGCGCCGAGCTCCAGTACGACCTGGGCGACGTGTACATGAAGCTCGGGCGCCCCGACGACGCCAAGCGGGCCTTCGAAGCCGCGCTCTCCGGGGCGGACGACAAGCTCAAGGCCCGCGACTACTTCAACCTGGGCAACGCGCTCGCCGGCCTGCAGCAAAAGCAGGACGCCGCGGCCGCGTATCGCCAGGCGCTCAAGGTGGACCCGCACTTCGAGCCGGCGCGCCACAACCTGGAGCTCCTCCTGCGCAAGCCGCCCGACGAGAACCCGTCGCCGGGCGACGGCGGGCAGGGCGACGCGGGCCAGGACGGCGGCCAGCAGAAGGACGGCGGCCGCTGGAAAGAGGGCCCCGACGCGGGCGCGGACGGCGGCGCCGATGCGGGCGGCGACGAGAACGGGAGCGGCGACGCGGGCCGGGACGGCGGCTCTCCCGACGGCGGGGCCAAGGGCGACGGCGGCCAGCCGCAGGACGGCGGGCAAGGCGCGGGACAGAGCTCGGGCGAAGGTGGCGCGGACGGCGGCGCCGACGCCGGGGCGGGCGCGGGGGGCCGGGACGGCGGCGCTCAAGCCAAGAACAATCAGGAGCGGCAGGACGCCAAGACCGACCCCAAGAAAGTGGACCAGCAGGAGGCCGAGCGGATGCTCGACGCCATGCGCCGCAACGAAAAGCAGTTCCTGATGATGCAGCACTCGAAAAAGGCCAAGCCCCGTGCACACCCGGACAGAGACTGGTAGGGCGCGTGCCGCGGTCGCGGCCGCGGTCCTCTTCCTGTGCCCCGCCGCCGCCGCGGGGGCCGAGGTCGACTTCTACGCGACGGTCGACAGGGACCAGCTTTCCGCGGACGACACCCTCACGCTGACGGTCACGCTCTCCGAGGACGCCCACAACCCGGGCCAGGACGAGGTGAAGCTTCCCGAGGCGCCGGACTTCGAGGTGCTCAGCCGGACGCAGAGCTCGCGCACCGAGTTCTCCATGTCCGGCTCCGGGCCGCCGACCTTTCGCAAGGTGCGCGAGTTCACCATCCTCTTGAGCCCGCGGCGGGCGGGGACGTTCCTCATCAAGCCCGGGCGCCTGAACCGCCAGGGCAAGGTCTTCGAGACCGGCGCCATCAAGGTGAAGGTCGTGGCGGCGTCGGCCCCCGGAGGCGGCCGGCCGCGGCAGGCCCAGCCTTCTTCCCCTCAGCCCAACAATCCGTTCGGCATCCCCGGCTTCCCGGGCGGCCTCCTCGGCGACAATCCGGACGCCCAGGAGCTGCTCAACCAGTTCTTCGGCGGGAGCCGCCCGGCGAGCGACAGCGACCTGTACGTGCGCACGTACGTCGACAAGAAGCAGGCGGTGCTGGGTGAGCAGGTCACGTTCTCGACCTACCTCTTCGCCCGCGTCAACATCAGCAGCGTCGACAACTTCAAGATGCCCCGTCTCGACGGCTTCTGGTCCGAGGACCTGGAGAGCCCTCGAGCAAATCACCGGCGAGCTCAAGACCATCGACGGCGTGCCGTACCGCGTCTTTCTCTTGCGCAAGCGGGCAATCTTCCCGCTCAAGGTCGGCCGCCAGACTCTGGAGCCGGTGGAGGTGGACGTCTCCACGGGCTTCGGGCTCATGCTCTCGGGCCGCAAGGTCCACCGGGCGAGCGCGCCGCTCACGCTCGACGTGGAGCCGCTCCCGCCCGGCGCGCCTTCGGGGTTCTCCAGCGCCAACGTGGGGCAGTGGCGGCTGTCGAGCGAGGCCACGCCGACGGCAGTGCCGCTGGGCCAGCCGCTGACGTTCAAGGTGGTCCTGGAGGGCACCGGCAACCTCCACGATGTCGCGGTGCCGCGGCTGCCGCCGGTGCCCGGCTTCAAGAAAATCTACGACCCGACGACGTCCGAGAAGGTGGCGACGGCCAAGGCGCGTTTCGGCGGCCGGCGCACGCTCGAGTACCTCATGATGCCGGAGCAGACCGGCACCTTCGAGCTGCCGGCGCTCTCCCTCGCCTTCTTCAATCCCTCGACGCGCGTGTACCAGACCGCGAGCACTCAGCCCGTCTCGGTGCGCGTCGACCCCGGCTCGGCGCCGGCGGTCGCCAGCGCCGGCGCGGGGACCGCTCCCGGCGCGCCGGCGGACCGCGCCGTCAACGTGCTCGGCTCGAACGGCCTGAGGCCCCTGCGCTACAAGGCGGAGCTGTCGCGCCCGGCGCCGCCGCTCTGGCGCAAGGACGGCTTCGCCTGGCTCGCGGCCTCGCCGCTGGCGCTCTGGGCGGGCCTCGCCGGCGCGGGGTTCTTCTACTCGGCGCTCACGCGCAAGGACCCGGAGGGGCGCCAAGCGCAAGGCGGGCAGCCGAGCGCGGCGCCGCCTGAAGCGGGCCGAGGAGCTCTTGGCCCGGCGCGAGGCCGACGAGTTTTACGCCGAGGTCCAGCGCGCGCTGTCCGACTACCTGGTGGACAAGCTGCTCTCGCCCGTTGCGGGGCTCACGCGCGCCGAGCTGACGATGCGCCTCTTGGGCGCGGGCTTGAGCGCGCCGGGGGCTCAGCGCCTGTGCGCCGTGCTCGACACCTGCGACGCAGGGCCGCTTCGCGCCGGGCGCGGGCGAGGTGGCGGCCATGGAGCGGCTGCTCGCCGAGGCCTCGGCCTCCATGCAAGAGCTCGAGGCGGCGCGGCTGTCGGTCGGGGCCGCGGAGGTGAGCGCATGAGCAGGGTCGCGGCGTTCGCGGCGTTGGCCTTGGCGGCCTGCTTCGCGCTGCCCGCGCGGGCGGAGCCGGTGCAGAGCTACCTGACACAGGCCGAGGCGGAGGGGCTCTTTCGCAAGGCCAACGACGCCTGCCTGAAGGACGACCTGAAGGCCGGCGTGGAGGGGCTGAGAGGCGTTGGTGCGCGCCGGCTGGGGCAACGCCGACGTGCTGTTCAATCTGGGGACCGCCGAGCTCCGCCAGGGCCAGCTCGGGATGGCGACGCTGTCTCTCGAGCGCGCGCTGCGACTCGACCCCGCCGACGCCGACGCGCGGGCGAACCTGGAAGTGGCCCACAAGATGCGGGTCGACAAGCTGGTGGGGGCGCCGGAGGAGGTCGGCGGCGAGGAGCCGTTCGCCTCGCGCCTGGCGAGCCACACGCAGGGCGACGCTTGGGCCGCCGCGTTCCTCGCGCTCTGGCTGGCCGCGGGCGCTGCTTTTCTCGCCCGCCGGTGGGCGCCGGCGCGGCTGCGGGGATCGCTCCTTGGCGCTGGGCTCTTGGCGGCCGCGGCTGCGGTTCCCTGCGCGGCGGTGACGGCGGTGCACGCCTATGTCGAGGCCGGCGGCCGCGACGCCATCGTGGTCGCCCCGAGCCTCAAGGTCCGCGAGGGGCCGCAGGAGTCCTTCAAGGCGAGCTTCGAGGTCCACGAGGGCCTCGAGGTGAGAAAGCTCGACCGCGAGGGGCGCTTACGGCGAATTCGGCTCGGCGAACGGCCTCCAGGGGTGGATTGCGGGCGAGGGGGCAGTGGAGATTTCGCAGTGACGAGGGCCGATTTCAGCCATCGGTGAATCGCAATCGACGCCGAGCGCTGAGAGGCCGCAGCGACGGAGACCGAATGGCCACGTACCCTGGCGCCAAGCCCTCTTTCCTGCAGCAGGCGTTCACGGGCCTCTGCGACGGCGGCCAGTGGAAGGAAGGCGGCATGCAGCTCCTCGGTCGTCCCCGAGCCCGATGGGCTCACCTATCAGATTCTGGCGTCGTCAGGCGCATGATGCAGCGCCCATGTTGTCGGCGAAGAACGCGTGCTCGACATGAACTTAGCGCAAGGCTTTTCCGATTCCCCGGAAGCTTCCGCCGGGGTTGAAGAGCCGCCTCGCATTCCCGGCGGACGCACTCTGGCCTTGGAGCTGATCGCCGGAGTGGCGGCGGGTGCTCATCTTCGGCCTGCCCTCGCTCGCCTTCCCTTTAGGAGCGGATCAGGGGCAACAGGCCGCCATCGGGCGCCTCATTGCCGAGGGCCATGTCCTTTATCGAGACCTCTGGGACAACCGGTCGCCGGGAATCTACCTATTTGCCGCACTGGCGTGGCGGTTGGGGCTCGATGGAATGAGCGGGGTTCGCATCTTCGACCTGGTTTGGCAGATGCTGACCGCCTCAGGGCTGGGGCTGATGGCGTGGCGTCTGAGCCGGTTGCGCGGTAGCGCTGCGCTCGCAGCGGCTTTTTATGGCTTCACTTACTACGGACAGGGAAACTACTGGCACACATGCCAGCCCGATGGGAAGTTGGCGCTCTTTGCTGCCGCGGGATGGTTGCTCATCTCCGATAGTGATCGGCTCACGCCCTGGCGCCTGGCCTCGCCGAGGCCGTGGGGTTGCGCCTTCCTCACCAGTTCTCCCGGGGCTGCTCCTGGCCTTGCCGTTGGTGGCGGCGCTCCCCGCCGTGAATCGGCCGCGTTGGATTCGAATGCTTCTTTGGTTCGGCGGCGCGGTTCTCGTCACCGTGGGTGCCTGGCTCGGCTACTGCGCAGCGGTGGGCTCTCTTCGAGCGCTGTGGGCCAATACGGTGCTCTTCAATCGTGGGTACCGGCTCCTGGGCGCGGAAATTTCGGGCATAGCTGCGGCGGCGCATGAAGCCCTCGCTATTGCCTTGGAGCATCGAGAGGTCCTGGCGCCTCTCATCCTCGTGCCGTTGGCGATCCCGTACACGGGTCGGCAAGCGGTTCGGGTGCCGCTCGCCTGGCTAGTCTCCGGGCTCGGGATGTTCGTCGTCCAGGGCAAGTTCTTCTCCATGCACTATTACTCGGTGCTGGCGCCGTTGGCGCTCCTCTCGGCCATCGTCTGGTGCGCCGTGGCGACGCGCGTGCGCGAGCATCGGCCATGGCGCCAGCGGGCGACCTGGATCGCCGCGCTGCTTCTTTCGTTGGCCGCCGGCTATCGGACCGCATTCACCTGGGAGCACTCCGCCGCAGCTGCGCTCCGCGCGACCGAAAGCGCGGCCGGCGTGGACCTTGCAAGAGCCAGATGTCGAGCCTTGCAGGAGCCGGATGGCATCGGGCGGCAGCTGGCCGAACGCGCCCGCCATGAGATTCAACAGGGTGCGGTAATGTTGTTCCGCGAGAATACTGGTGGGCGCCATCAATGCGGCCTGCGCTCCTGCCTGAACAGCGAGGGCCATGGCGGCGGCGGCGACCACGGTTTTGCCTGATCCGACGTCGCCTTGCAGAAGTCGGTTCATAGGCGTCGTTTTGCCCATGTCGGCGCAGAGGTCGGCCAACGCACGCTGCTGCGCGCCAGTGAGCGGATAGGGCAGAGCGCCGACAAACGCCGGGAGCCACGGCTCGGGGGCCGCCAGCGGGGGCGGCGGCAGCCGTCTGCCAGTCTCGGCGCTGGCGGAGCGCTCCCAGCTGCAGGAGCAACAGTTCGTCAAAGGCCAGCCGGTGGCGGGCGGCTTCGAGCTGTTCCGCGCTGTCGGGAAAGTAAATCTGGGCCAGGGCTTCGCCGTACGGCAGCAATTCGGCCCGCGCGGATTATTTCGGCGGGCAGCGAGTCGGGCTGTCGAGAAGCCCAGAATTTGACGACCTGCTGGGTGATCTTGCGCACGGCCCGCTGCGTGAGGCTGTTGGTCAGTCGATAGACCGGCACGATGCGGCCGGTATTGAGCAGTTCCTGGTCCAGGTCTTCCCACTCGTCGGGAATGATCGTGAGCCGCCCAAGATATTGGTCGATGCGGCCCGACACGACAATCTGCTTCCCGGGCGCCAGTTTTTCTGCCAGCCAAGGTTGGTTGAAAAAGGTGATCTCAAGCTGGCCCGTCGCGTCCGACAAGATCACTTTGAGCATGGAGGCCTGGCCGCCGCGAATGCGGCGTGCGTGCGCTTCGACGATGGTGCCGATCACACTGCACTCTTCGCCATATTCCAGCCGGTTGATGGGCTTCATGGCCGAATAGTTGTCGTAGCGGCGGGGGAAATAGAGCAGCAAGTCGCGCAGCGTCTCAATGCCCAGTTTGGCGTATACCGCCTGCCGTTCAGGGCCGATGCCGTTCAAGACCGTGAGGGGCGCATTGATGCCCGCCGAGGCATCGAGAGGCGTTTCAGCTCTGAGCGGCTGTACCGAGGCGTGCGTCGCGGCCGTGGGCGCGCCGCATCCAATTCTTCGTTCGCGGGCCGTTTGACCGGAGCGGTAAGCCGGCAACGATTTCGGCGTCATCGGCGGCTTTGCGACGGTCGGGGCGGCGTTCGGCGGCGTGGCGGGCTTGGCCGCCGGGGGTGTCTCGGGCTCCCTGGAGAGGCTGGGAGTTTGCGGCGCCAGAGGACGCCGGACGGGATGTTTCGGGGCTTGCTTCGGGCGCGGGCCGAGGTTCAGGCGGCGGGGACTCTTTGCGACGTTCGAGCGGAGCGGAGGGCGCCGCGTCAGGGCGCGGGGCTACGGGCGGGCGCGAGGTGCGCTGCGGTACGCGGCGCGGCAGCTGGGCGGGACGCGGCCTGCGGCAGGCGTGCGTCCGCCTCCGCGACAAGCGCCAGGAGGGCCTCCATAGCGGCAGGCCGCTCCCCCATGGGCAGGTCTGGGTAGGCCCGCAGGCGTGCGGCAATGGTCTCGATCAAGGCCGGGTCCAGCCCATTGCGGCGCGCGTTGGGTTCCCAGAAGCCCAACATCTTCGGCAAGCCGCCGATAATCGACTTGTTGGCATATCCCAGAGAAATCTCGTTTTTGAGAATCTTTTGAAGGTGTTCTAAGGAAGGATGCATGCTGGGGATTGTACCCGAAAACAGAGGAAGATTGGAATCTAGCTCGCCGTGACGGCGGCTATTCCCAGCGCTTCTGGCCCCACATGGGCTACCACCACACCGGAAACCTCGATGATGAGCGGCGGCTGCGAGGCGCAGGAAGCTAACTCCTCGGCCAGCAGCTGAGCGTCAGCGGGCCGGCGGGCATGCAAAACGGCCAGGCGCTCCAGCGGGCCCAGAGCCTGGGTCAGATCCACCAGTCTGGCCATAGCCTGGCGGCGCGTACGCGACTTGAACAGCGGTTTGACCTCGCCCTGCGCCAATTCCACCGTTACCCGAATGTGCAACAGGTCGCCAAGGCCGGCGGCCAAGGCGCTGACCCGACCCCCGTGCTGGACATATTCCAACGTATCGAGCATGGCATAGACTCGGACCCGACGCTGGACGGATTGGACTGCTGCCAGGGTGTCGTCCCACGAATGGCCGGCAGCGGCGGCTTCTGCGGCGGCCAGGACCTGCCAGCCCAGGCCCAGCGAAAGCTGCCCTGAATCAATTACCGCCATCCGTCTTTCGGGCGTGGGACGCCGCGCGGCTGCTGTGCCGTGCCATACAGACTGCTGAACTTGGAAGAGAGAAAGATCCCCAGCAGGTTCTCGTCGCCGTAGCGGCGGCTGATCTCGTAGATGAGGCTGAGGGACGGGGCGGCGGTCGTCGGCAGGTTCTTCAGGCCAGGCAGCTGGCGATAGAACTCGTCGCGTGAGAGGTCCACCCCGTCCCGATACGAGCGACCGTCCAGGGTGATCAATATGGGTATGACGTGAAGGCCAAAGCGGTCGACGAGGTCGGGCGGAAGGTCGCACGACGAGTCGGTCAGAACATGCATGGCGGCTCAGGCGGCGGATACGGTGGCCACGCCGACCGCGCCGGGCCCGGCATGCGTGCCTACGACAGCCGTCGCATCGGCGATGACCACCGGGCCGGCCGTCGGCACCAGGCAGTGGGCCAGACGCTGCGCCATGAGGCGCGCGCCCTCCAGGTTGTTGACGTAAATCACGGCGAGCCGCTCCAAGGGCGCCGCCTGTTCGGCGTACTCCGCCAGTTTGTCCATGCCCCGGCTGTGGGTGCGCAGCTTCGCGAGCGAAATGACGGCCCCGCCGGCGACCTCAATCAGAAGTTTGATTTGTAAAAAGTCGCCGAACACGGCCTCCAGCGCATTGGCTCGGCCGCCCCGTCGCAAGTATTCGAGCGTGTCGAGCAGCGCCAGGAGCCGGACGCGCTTCTGGATCGAGGCGACGGCGGCGACGACATTCTCCAGCGCACCGCCGGTGGCAGCCGTTTCTGCGGCCACGACCACCTGCCACCCCAGGGCCATGGAAGTTTGCTGCAAATCGATGAGGGTCACGCGCTGGCGGGACGCTTCAGCGGCGATGCGAGCGACGTTCATGACGCCGCTGAGTTTCGAAGCGATGTAAATCGAGACGATCTCCGCGTCGCCGCACTGCCGGTAGATGGCTTCAAATGCACCCACGCTGGAGGCCGCTGTGGAAGGCAAGGTTGTGAGCTGCGGCAAACGCGCGTAATATTCCTCCCGGGAAATATCCACGCCGTCCACATACGCACGGTCGCCTATGTTGATGACCATGGGTATGATCAGGATGCCATAGCGTTCGATGAGTTCGGGCGGCAAATCGCAGGTGGAAATCCGTAACGATTTTGATCATGGCGAGGCGGTTGACCCGGCGTAGACGCCGGACGGAAGCGGGCGGCCCACTTCGAGCCGCGAGCAGGCATTACTCTGGTTCCACTTCATCTTCGCAGACCATGACCCCCAGCGCATCGGGGCCTAGGAGGGTAGCCAATGCCGGGCCGTAGGTCAAGATCGGCCACCCGCGGTGAGGATAAGCCGCTTCCAGCCGTTCGCGCATTTGCTGGACGTCGGCCGGCTGGCCGCGCACGCCGTGCAAGATGGCCAGGTACCGGATGTCGGTGAATTCCGTGACAAACTCGATGATTTTCTCCAGCGCCTGCATGCGGTTGCGGGTTTTTTCCATGGGCGCCAGCTCGCCCTCCTCGAGGCTGAGGAAGGGTTTGATGTTCAGCATCTCGGCCAGAAAGGCCTGCGCTTTGTCCGCCTTGCCGGCCTGCGCCAGGTAACTCAGGGTCTCCACAAAAAAGACGGCGTAGAGGCGCTGGACGGCGCTGCGCACCTGGCGCACCACCTCTTCGAGAGAGGCGCCCTGTTCGGCGGCCAGCACGGCGATTTCTACCAGCGCGCCCAGCCCGGCCGAAATCGACAGCGAGTCTATCACCTCCACCTTGCAGCGCCCTTTGACCGCCTCGCTGCCAGCCTGCGCCTGGCGCACGGTGGCGTTGAGCTTGCCGGAGACGTGAATAGAGACGATGCTGTCGGTGCGGCGGGCCGCCTCGACATAGGCGGCTGCAAACTGTTCCACGGCGGGGGGCGTCACCATGGGCGGCGGGTCGCCGGCAGCCATGCGCTGGAAGAGCTGTTCGGTGGTCAGTTCACTGTCTGGCCGCTGGTCCCCCTGGGCAAAGCGGTAGGTCAGCGGGACCACGGTGAAGGCATGGTCCTCGGCAAAACCCGGGGTGCAGAACTGGACGGTGCTGTCGGTGACGATATGGACGCGAGACATTGGGCCCGATTGGTTATTCGGCGGACAAGATGTAGTGATAGTGAGGCTGCCCGCCGTTGTGAACCTCGAAAGTCTGCGCCGGGAAAGCGGCGCGCATGGTCTCGGCCAACAGTTCGGCCGCGGTGGGAGTTACGTCGGCGCCGTGGTACAGCGTCACTAATTCGCGGTCGCCGACGTGCATTTCGTTGAGCAGGTGCATGGCGGTTTCGGTTAAGTCATTACCGGCTACTTTGAGCGATCCGTTGTGCAGGCCGATGATCTGCCCCGTCTGAACGGCAACGCCATCCAGCTCCACCGACCGTGTAGCGGTGGTGATCTCGCCGCTTTCCACGTTTTGGCAAGCCCGCTCCATGGCGGCCTGTGTCGCGTCCAGGTCGCCGTCGAGCGACAAATTGAGCAGGGCGGCAATACCTTCCGGCACCGTTTTGCTCGGCACCACCGCCACTTTTTTGCCAGTGGTGAATTCAGCCGCCTGCCGGGCGGCCAGGATGATGTTTTTGTTGTTCGGCAAGATCAGGATGCGGTCAGTGGGAAGCCGCTCAATGGCATCCACCATCTCCTGCGTGGAGGGGTTCATGGTCTGGCCGCCGGGAATGATGGCCGCCGCGCCCAGGGAGGCCATGATGCGTGAAAGGCCGTCGCCTGGCGACACTGCAATGATGCCGATCTGCCCAGGGCGGACCTCAGCCAGGGGCAGCGCTGGGGCCTGGGGCGCGGGGCTGCTCGCCGGCTGCCCCCACTAAGTCTGCAGGTTTTCCATGCGAATGGCATCGACGGTGCCCAGTTCTTCGGCCAACTCCACCGGCTCCAGCCGCTTGCTGGTGAGGAGGTGAATATGGACCCGGTACAGGCCGTCGCCCTCGCCCACCTGGATCGAAGTGCCTATGCTTTCCAGGCGGCTGTGGAAGCTGGGCAGATCGAGCGCCCGGTGCGGGCGAAAATCGAGCACGACTTCCCATTCCTGCCCGGGCTCAATGGTCTCAGGCAGGGTGCCGATGACGGCCAGGTTCACCGGCGTGGACACTGCCACCTCGGTCTTGTCCACGGGCTGGCCGTTAAGGTGGCGCAGCGTGCCTTCCAGAAATCAACGCCAGGCCCTGGCCGCCCGCGTCCACCACGCCGGCCTGCTTGAGCACCGGCAGCAGCTCAGGGGTGTGGGCCACCGAGGTATGCGCGCTGGCGACCGCTTGTTCAAAGAGCGCGCGCAGGTCTTTGCCCACGGGATGCACGACGGCGGCCGCGACGTCCTTGATGACGGTGAGAATGGTGCCCTCGACCGGACGGCCCACGCCCCGGTAGGCGGTGTCGCAGGCGGCCTGAAGGGCTTCGGCCAGCAGAGAGGCATCGACAGCCTCCAGGCTGTCCAGGCGCCGGGCGAAGCCGCGCCAGATTTGCGAGAGGATGACGCCGGAGTTCCCGCGCGCGCCCATCAGCGCGCCGTGCGCCACAGCATGGGCGATCTTGCCGGCGTTGGCCTCCTGGCTCTGGGCCACTTCCTTGTAGGCCGCCTGCATGGTGAGGAGCATATTGGTGCCGGTGTCGCCGTCGGGAATGGGGAAGACGTTGAGGGCGTTGACGGACTGGTGATTCGTTCGAGCCACGCCATCCCGGCCAGCAGCAGGCGTTTAAGCCCTTGGCCGTCGCACTGCAAGATTTCTTCCGACGCCGGACTGACCCGCTCTGAGCGAGGTGAAGCAGCCTGAGCTGACATGGATATTCCTAAGCTTCGGGGTTGCTAACGCGCAAGCCGTGCACAAAGACGTTGATGGCGCCGACGGGCATATCCAGCGCTCGCTCGAGGTTGAAGCGCACATTGGCGGCGACGCTTTCCGCCACCGTCGTAATGCGCGTGCCGTATTCGACAATGATGTGCAGGTTGATGGCCACATCCCGGGTGTTGATGATGACCTCCACGCCGTGGCGCGGGTCGGGAACCAGGATGTTGGCCAGTCCGTCCATCATGTTCTTGGGTGCCAGGCCCACCACGCCATAGGAGCTCAACACAGCCTGGCTCGCAATGGTGGCGATGGCGGTTGGTGAAACTTCGACGGAGCCGTAGGGGTTAGTGTCGCCGGTGATCATTTCTTCTGTCTTCTCCCCGGTTGAAAGAAATCGCACTCTATGGTACCATGCCGCCCGCTGTCCGTTCAGTCTGTTCAGAAAGCGAAGGAATTTTTCCCATGAAATGCGCTAATTGCGGCAAAGTGCCCGTGTTCGGGCATAATGTTTCCCACGCCAAGAATCGCACACAGCGTCAGTTCCGACCGAATCTCCAAAAATGTTCGGTGCTCGATGCCAAGAGCGGTAAAATGGTGCAGAAGGTGCTGTGCGCGAAGTGTATCAAGGCGCTGGGCAAGAGCACAATCAAATAGCACCCTCTTCGTTGGGTTACTCCGTTGGCCGGTTCTCGCGCTGAGGGCCGGCCTTTTTTTGTCCCAGGCGCCGCCCAGGCTGCCGCACGCTTGCGCCTAGACTCTGGGCGCGGGCGACACTCTGGCGCAGGCGGGCCGCGGCGTCGGCAATGGATGCATCCGTTCTGAATAGGGCGGTTCCGACCACCATGACGGTGGCGCCGGCCGCCTGTGCCTGCGGCGCAGTCACCGGGTCGATGCCCCCGTCCACCTCAATGTCCGTCCCTAGCCCGCGCGCGGTGACCCAGTCGCTCAACCGTTGTACTTTGGCCAGCATCGTCGGCAGAAATTGCTGCCCGCCGAAACCGGGATTGACTGTCATGGGGAGCAGCAGGTCGGCCAGGTCGAGCACCTCGCTAACGGCCACGGCCGGTGTACTTGGGTTCAGGGCGATGCCGGCGCGCTTGCCCAGTTCCTTGATCTGCTGCAGTGTGCGATGCAGGTGCGGGCAAGCTTCAACTTGCACGGTTAGGCCGTCGGCGCCGGCTGCGGCAAAATCGGCCAGGTAGCGTTCGGGCGCTACGATCATCAGGTGGACGTCGAGCGGCAGACGCGTGACGCGGCGGGCCGCCTCTACTACGAGGGGTCCCATGCTGATGTTGGGCACAAACTGCCCGTCCATCACGTCAATATGAATCCAATCAGCTCCGGCGGCTTCGGACGCGGCGATTTGCTCGCCCAGCCGGGTAAAATCTGCCGCCAGAATAGACGCTGCCAGCTTCATGAGGGCAAATAATACACGAAAAAAGGGTTAGGGGCTAGGGAGGGTCAGCCAGTCTTCCGCCCGCGCTACAAAGTGGCCGTCAAAAGGCCTGATGAGGAGTATAATCTGCCGGTGATTAGCAAAATTAACAGGCATGGCCCTGAGTTCACACTCGACTTAGCCTTTCGAGGAGCATCCTGATGAAGGGGGTTGAAATTGAATGGCAATTCGAGGCCGCGGCTCTGCCAGCGGTTGATAACTGGCTGCGCGAGCATGCGGCCGGTTTTGGCTTTGCCTTGACCCAGGCCGCCACCCACGACCAGACCGACATCTACCTGGATACCGACGACTGGCGGTGCTATCGCGCGGGCTATGCTCTGCGCCTGCGACGCGTGACCACGGCGGAAAGCATCGAGGCTTCTTTCAAGGGACTGAAGCGGCCGGCTGACACCGAGGCGGGGCCGCTCAGGCGCTCTGGAGATTTCCGAGAGTCTGGCCGACGGCGATTTGGACACGTTGTACCGTGCGCCCGGCGAGGTAGGTGAGCGCGTGCGGATTCTCACCGGAGCCAGCGGGCTCCGCCCGATTTTTGCCCTGCAAACGCACCGCGACACCTTGAACCTCCACTGCGAGGGCGCCCCGGCGGCGGCCGTGGCACTGGACGAAACGCGCATATTGGTGGGCCCGGGCAAAGAACCGGTGCGCCTGCGCCGGGTGGAGGTGGAAGCCGCGGCTGAGCCGACGCCCGAGCTGGAGGCGCTGGTCGCCGCGCTGGGGCGGGACTGCGGCTTAGTGCCGGCGACACTCTCCAAATATGAAACAGCCCTGGCAGCGCACGACCTGAAGCCGACCCTGGCGCCCGACCTTGGTTCGACGGTCATTGACGTATCCGTTACGGTGGGGACTCTGGCTTGGGCGGTGATGCGCCGGCACCTGGCGGCTTTGGTGGCGCATGAGGCCGGCACGCGTTTGGGTGAAGACCGTTGAAGCCTTGCATGACATGCGGGTGGCGGCTCGCCGTCTGCGCGCGGCTTTGAGCCTGTTTGCCCGCCATCTGCCGGCGCGGGCCGAACACTTTCGGAACGAGTTCAAATGGGTGGCGACCGAACTGGGCGCGTGCGCGATCTAGACGTGCAGCTGGAGCGGGTGCAGACGTGGCAGGCCGAGGCCGTGGCGGCTGATCGCGGGCGTGTTTGAGCCCTGAAAGCCCTGCTGGAAGAGCAGCGCCAGCGCGCGCGCAAGCGGCTGCTCCGCTTGCTCAATTCACGCCGCTACCAGCGCCTGATACACGCCTTTGCGGCTTTTCTGAGAGGCGGCCCGCCCAGGCGACGCACGCATCCGGCGCGCGTTCCGGCGCTGGAAGCAGCGCCCAGCCTGATTGCAGACCGCTATCGCCAGGCGCGCAAGGCGGGCGACGGCCTAACCGGCAACTCACTGCCCGAGGCCTATCATGCTCTGCGCATTCAGAGCAAGCGCCTGCGCTACGCGGTTGAATTCACCGCCCCCCTTTACGGCGAGCCGGCACAAGAGCTGGCGCGCAACGTGGCAGCGCTGCAAGATGTGCTGGGCCTACATCAGGACGCGCAGGTGGCCATGGCTCAGCTGCGGGGAATGAGCCAGGCCTATCGACACCGCCTGCCGCCCGAGACCATCTTTGCCATGGGCGAAATGGCGCAGCGTTACGCGCAGCAGGCCGCCGAATGCCGGCAGCAATTTATCCAGGTCTATGCGGGGGTGCGCGGCAAGAGCTGGAAGAAGCTGCGGCAGGCGATGAGCGGCCGCCAGCCGGCGGATGCGCCAGAGACGCAGGCGAACTGATTCCCCGGGCGGGACTTTACTTGAAAGAAACCGGAGGCGATCTTATGACGACAGGTCCACAGATACGCCTGACCAGCCTGGCCTCGTGCGCGGGTTGAGCGAGCAAAATGGGCCCTCAGGCCCTGGCGCACGTGGTGCGCCCACTCGCCGATCTGTTTCCGGCGGCCGACTATCCTCAACTGCTGGTGGGCCTGGCCGCGCCCGACGATGCCGCCGTCTACCGCCTGACGGACGATATCGCGGTTGTTTCGACGGTCGATTTTTTCCCGCCGGTGGTGGACGATCCGTACACCTTTGGCGCCATTGCGGCGGCGAACGCCCTCTCGGATATCTACGCCATGGGCGGCGAGCCGCTGTTTGCGCTCAACCTGGCGGCCTTTCCGGATGACTTGCCGGTCGAAGTGCTGACGGAGATCTTTCGCGGCGGGGGCGAAAAGGTGCGCGAGGCCGGCGCAGTGATTGCCGGCGGCCATACGGTCATCGACAAGGAACCGAAATATGGCCTGGCGGTGACGGGGCGAATTGACCCGGCTCGCATTTTGACTAAACAGGGGGCGCTGGTTGGCGACCGTCTGGTGCTGACCAAGCCGCTGGGCACCGGGGTCATCACTACCGCGCACAAGCGCCAACAGGTGGAAGCCGCCGACCTGGAGGCCGCAGTGGCCAGCATGATGCGCCTGAATCGCGCCGCGGCCGGCGTGGCCACCGCAATGAGGGCGCACGCGCTCACCGACATCACGGGCTTTGGCCTGCTCGGACATGCCCACGAGATGGCTCATCTTTCAAGCGTGCGTTTGGACCTTGACTATGCCGCGCTGCCCTGGCTGCCTGGCGCACTGCGCTACGCCGAGGCCGGCATTTTCCCGGGCGGTACCGAGCGCAACGCGGACTATTTCGGCCGCTGGGTGACCTGTGAGCTCAAGCTGTCAGATTGCAATCAGTGGCTGCTGCATGATCCGCAAACCTCGGGCGGCCTGCTCATGGCGGTGGCCGAGGCTGACCTGTTCGACCATGCTGGATAAGTTGCGCGCCGTGGGCGAAATGGCCTGGGTCATAGGTGCGGTTACGGGCGTCGGCGAGGGCGAAATGTCGTCCGATAATGACGTCCCGGGCCCTGCTCAGACGATATTACACAGCAAGCCGGCGGGAGCATTCCCTGTTACGAGACGCTACCGCCGGCTTGATTGTGTTAACGGTTGGCGATTACGGGTAAGCGCTGGGCGATGCGCCGGGCAGAGGTGTGTTGTCTGCCGGGTATCCGGACAAGCCCGACGTGGCCTGGGGCGAGGGCGGCGGAGACGTGGCGGTCATGCTGGTTGGAGTAACCTTTCCTTGGGCCGCCGTAGAGGTGGGCGACTGAGCGGCCGTACTGGGGACCGTAGCAGTTTTTGATTAAGTCGGGGTGAACGTGAGGGAAGGCGGCGGTGTCTGGGTGGCCACTCGCGCCGGCGTGAGGCGCGTGGCGAAGGCGGCGGTCCATTCGGGCGGCAGCGTCGGGAAAGGCTCCGTGGCGCCGAGCGCCGATGGTGGCAGCGCCGTTGACACGGCGGGCGGCGTGGCCGGGCGGAGGCGCGACGGCACAAACTGCGGAAAGGCGAAGACCAGTCCGTAGAGCAGGCAGACCAGGCAGGTCAAGCTCACGAACACGATGGTCAGCGTATCCCATAGCGAGCGGGTGCAGCGGAATTGGGCGGAGCTGAGCAGGTTTCATAGGCTATGACTTCCAAAGCCAAGTCAGGCGCAATTATACATATCGTTTGTCGCCTGAGCTAGGCAACCTGATTAAGGCGTTTTTCCGGCGGGCTGGGGTGCCGATGGCTGGATGAACCGAGGCCGGGGCACGTGCTCCGGCCTCTTGTTGTTTGTATCGAGTAAGCAAGCACAATTACAACTATCAACTCTCGCCCGACCTATGCAACCTGGCAGAGACGCTATTCAGGCAGCCGTGCCGTTGGCAGCGTGATACCCGAGACCGGCACAATAGGGTATAGCGACGACGGATCGCGCCCGCCGCGCCCCCCGGCCGCCTGCAGGTCGCTCAGGTAGATCACTCCAGGGGACGGATTGCGGCCCGAGGCACCGGGAGATGCGAACCATCTTGGGTCAAACCCCCGAAATCCCTTGACTATACTCACTAAGTGAGTATATAATGCCGCTTGGCTTCAGGCTGGTGCGGCGACGGGTCCGGATCAACGGGGAGGCGTCGCCGGCCACACTGATAAGCACTAACATCAGAAGTTTTCCAGACGATATCCAGCGTTCCAGCCATCAACATGGCAGGTATTGCCCGATGTTGAAGGCGGTGCGCTGTCACGCGCCGCTCCATGCTGTTGGCGGCATCGCGGTGGAAGTTGCCAACTGGCAGCGTTTGCCGGCATCCGGCCGGGTCAGCGCCGTCTACGGGCTGTACAAGAACGGCGGTTAAGTCGGCCTAGCGAGCTCTTGCGCTCAAGAAAGGTATACTCATGAACGAATCGCTTTGCTCTTCCTTGTCCTGGCAAGTCTCCTGTCGGCCTGCGCACCGGCTGCCACCCCGCTGCCGCCGACGCCGCTGCCGCCGACGCCACTTCCGCCGACCGCGGTGCCCCCGACCTCGGCGCCGGCCGCGCGCACGTTGACGGTTTTTGCCGCCGCCTCGCTGACCGGCTCCTTTGGGGAGATCGGCAAGGCCTTCGAAGCCGCCA
Organism: uncultured delta proteobacterium; assembly: GCA_963772225.1. Lineage (GTDB taxonomy): Bacteria > Myxococcota > Myxococcia > Myxococcales > UBA5297 > CAVYWD01. The sequence continues at coordinate 262,000 of CAVYWD010000009.1, forward strand.
ACCCCGGCGTGCCGGTAAAATTCAACTTTGCCGGTTCCCAAGTGTTGCGCACTCAGATCGAGCAGGGGGCACCGGCGGATGTGTTCGCGTCAGCCGACCACAAGAACATGGAACCTCTGGTCACGGAGAACTTGGCCGCTGCTATCAAGACTTCGCAACCAACCTGCTGACGGTCATCCTGCCGCCGAAGAACCCGGCCAACGTCCAAACCCTCCAGGATTTGGCCAAGCCCGGTCTGAAACTCGTCCTGGAAGATCCGTCTGTCCCGGCCGGGAACTCACCGCCAGATCCTGGCGAACATGAGCCAGGACCCCACCTACGGCACAGATTTCAGCCCGAAGGTGCTGTCCAACGTGGTTTCCAACGAGACCGACGTGAAGGCGGTGGTGTCCAAGGTGGATATGGGCGAAGCGGACGCCGGGATCGTCTATGTCACGGATGCCATCGCCGCGCCGGATCTAAAGACGATAGCCATACCCCCCAATTTCAATGTGATTGCCCACGTACCCGATCGCCGCGCTGATCAAGGCCCCCAATGCGGACCTGGCCGCGGCGTTCGTGGCCTACATCCTGTCAGCCGATGGGCAGGCGTTGATGAAGAAGTGGGGTTTTTCTCCGGCTAAGCCTTAGCGTTGAGCGCTACGCGGCCCCCGTTCCATCAACGCGAAGTGGACAATTCGCCAGGCTGGGGATTTATCGTCGCCAGCCTGGCCTCGGCGCGCTGGACCGGCATACCGCTGTTTGTGCCGGTTTGGCTGTCCATGGCCAGGGAACTCCGCAAGTATCTTCCCCCGAAAGCAAGCAGGACGCGATGGCGCTGCCCGCGTAACCTTCTGGTCTGCGCTGTCTTGGCCTTGCTCACGACCACGCCCCTCGCGCATATCCTGGCATGTCGCGTTCCGAGCCGCATTGGCCCTGAACTGCGGCTGTCTTGAACCCCGCCGCGCCCTCAGGACTCGTGATACTCACTTAGTGAGTACATAAGACGTTTACGTAACATTGACACCCGGGCGCAATGCTGTAGAATTCCCTCAGCGTTATGAAGCCTTTGCACAACGTTGATGGCCTTTCGCTCCGATCAGCTTCCTGAGCCAGAGTGTTTTGCCAATCGTTATGGCGAAGGACCATAGCACTCGTCGCCAAGCCGACGCCACTCAACAAGGAGGACCCAGCGAACCGACAGACCTGACCGCGGCTTACCTCACTCCCAGACCGTTTCCGTACGCGAACTCACCCATTCGCTTTGCCTAGGAGACATCCAATGGAAAAGAAGACTGTCACTATCAACGGAGTTCCAAAAACCCTGGTCGTCGATCCGGAGGCCACCTTGGGAGACGTCCTCCGGCGGCAGTTGCTGCTGACGGGCACCAAGGTCGGCTGCGGCGAGGGTCATTGCGGTGCGTGCTCCGTCATCGTGGACGGCAAGCTGGCGCTGGCCTGCGTGATCAAAATGGCCAAGCGTGCCCGACGGCGCCAAGATCATCACCGTCGAAGGCATCGGCACACCGGAGAACCTGCACCCGATCCAGATGGCCCTGGATGGCTCACGGCGCGCGCGCAGTGCGGCTTCTGCACGCCCGGCTTTGTGGTGTCGGCCAAGGCTCTGCTGGACAAAACCCCGTCCCACCCGCGAGGAAGTGCGCGACTGGTTCCGAAGCACCGCAATGCCTGCCGCTGCACCGGCTACAAGCCGCTCGTGGACGCGGTCATGGACGCGGCCAAGGTGATGCGCGGCGAAATGACCAAGTCGACGACTTCGCGTTCAAGATGCCCGCCGACGGCCGCATCTGGGGCAGCAACTATCCGCGCCCCACGCGCCATGGCCAAGGTCACCGGCACCATCGACTACGGCGCAGGACCTGGGCCTGCAAGATGCCGCCCGACACGCTGCAGCTGGCCCTGGTGCAGGCCAAGGTGTCGCACGCCAATATCCTCTCCATCGACACCTCTGAAGCCGAGAAAATGCCCGGCGTCGTCAAGGTGGTCACGCACAAAGACGTCAAGGGCAAAAACCGCATCACCGGCCTGATCACCTTCCCGACCAACAAGGGCGACGGCTGGGATCGGCCGATACTCTGCGACGACGAAGGTCTTCCAGTTCGGCGACGCGATCGCCATCGTCTGCGCCGACACCGAGGCGAGCAGGCCGAGGCCGCGGCGGAAAAGGTCAAGGTCGAACTGGAAGAGCTGCCCGCCTACATGAGCGCGCCTGCGGCCATGGCCGACGACGCCATCGAGATCCACCCCGGCACTCCCAACGTGTACTACGAGCAGAAGATCGCCAAGGGCGCGGACACCAAGCCGATCATGGCGTCGGCTGCCTACGTGGTCGGAAGGCGAATACTATCTCCAGCGCCAGCCGCACCTGACCATCGGAGCCGGACGTGGGTTTCGCCTACTTCGACGAGGAAGGCCGGCTGACCATCCACTCCAAGAGCATCGGCCTCCACCTGCACCACGCCGATGATCGCTCCGGGCCTCGGCATCGAGCCGGAAAAGCTGCGCCTCGTCCAGAACCCGGCCGGCGGCACCTTCGGCTACAAGTTCAGCCCGACCATGGAGGCGCTGCTCGGCGTGGCCTGCCATGGCGACCGGCCGCCCGGTCTTCCTGGAGTACGACTACTACCAGCACATCACCTATACCGGCAAGCGCTCGCCCTTCTGGATCAAGCTCAAGCTGGCCGCCGACAAGGACGGCAAGATCGTGGCCATGGAGAGCGACTGGATCGTGGACCACGGTCCGTACTCCGAATTCGGCGACCTGCTGACGTTCGCGCGGCGCGCAGTTCATCGGCGCGGGCTACGACATCCCCAACATCCGAGGCACAGGGCCGCACGGTCTGCACGAACCACGCGTGGGGTTCGGCCTTCCGGGCCTACGGCTCGCCGCAGAGCATTCCTGGCCTCGCGAAAGCCTGATCGACGAGCTGGCCGAGAAGATGGGAGTGGACCCCTTGGAGCTGCGCTACAAGAACATCTATCGCCCGGGCGACACCACCCCCACCGGCCAGACGCCCGAGGTCTTCCGCTTCCCGAAATGTTCGACAAGCTGCGCCCGCTGTACAAGGCGGCCAAGAAAAGGCCAAGAAGCGAGTCCACGCCGGAGAAAAGAAGGGCGTGGGCGTCTCGCTCGGCATCTACGGCTGCGGCCTGGACGGTCCGGACGCTCGCGAAGCCTGGGTCGAGCTGACCCGGACGGCGTCACCGTCTACAACATCCTGGGAGGACCACGGCCAGGGCGCCGACATGGGTGCCTTGGGCACCGCCACGAAGCCCTGCGGCCGCTGGGCATCGCGCCGGAGAAGATCAAGCTGGTCATGAACGACACGGCATCGTGCCCAACAGCGGGCCTCAGGCGGCAGCCGCCAGCAGGTCATGACCGGCAACGCCATCAAGAACGGCTGCGACAGCTGCTCGCGGCCATGCGCAAGGCCGACGGCACCTACCGCACCTACGACGAGATGGTGGCCGAGAACATCCCGCTGCGCTACACCGGCAAATGGGCCGCCTCCATGTGCACCGCCTGCGACGAAAACTGCCAGGGCAAGCCCGTTCCCGGTCTACATGTACGGCGTCTTCATGGCCGAAGTGGCGGTGGACACCAAGACCGGCAAGACCACGGTCGAGGGCTTCACGGTGGTGGCCGACGTGGGCAAGATCAACAACCAGCTCGTCGGTGGACGGCCAGATGTACGGCGGCATGGCCCAGGGCATCGGCCTGGCCCTGTCCGAGGACTTCGAGGACCTGAAGAAGCACACCACCCTGCTCGCCTGCGGCATGCCCTTCGCCAAGGACATCCCCGACGAGTTCGACATCCTCTACGTCGAGACCCCGCGGGAGATACGGGCCGTTCGGCGCGGCCGGCGTCGGCGAGATGCCCCTGACTTCGCCGCACGTTGCGGTCATCAACGCCATCTACGAACGCCACCGGCGTGCGGATCACGCACCTCCCGCCCTGCCCGAGAAAGTGCTCGCGGGCATCAAAGCGAAGCAGGCCAAGAAGTAGTCCGTTCGCGCGGGGCCTGATCCAATCGGTCAGGCCCCCCTGAAGTGGTCAGGGTGCGCTTGGGTTTCGCCTGGCGCACCCTGCTTTTCAGATGACGTTTGCGCCGCCGCGCACCAAAACCCGATGACGGTCTTCCAAGATCTGCTGTCAGCCGTGCCAGCCGAGGCGCTGGACCTGCCCGTCCAAGACATGCTGGTGGGGCTCTACTGGACAGCGGTGCGAAGCCAGGCGTGGGTTTGGCCGCTACGCCGACGGAGGTCTCGTGCTGCTTCGCAGACGATGTGCCGGGAGTTGGCCGGCTGCACGAGCAACCTGCTCGCGCCCTCACTGCCCTGCTTCAATCAGCTCACCCGGTTGAAGTGAGCGTCGGTCTGGCGGCGCTCAATTCACTTATCGCCGTCGACGAGCGCGAAGGCGTTGAGCTTAACGCCCGCGACCTGCTGCTGGCGCGCGGTCGCGGAAAGAATGTGGTCACTGTCGGGCATTTTCCGTTCACCGACGCGCTGCGCGCCGTGGCCGCGCGGCTGTGGGTGCTGGAG
>CAVYWD010000010.1:0-136075 GCA_963772225.1 uncultured delta proteobacterium
GCCTGTCGCATCGCTGGGTAGCCAAGTGCGGAACGGATAACCGCTGAAAGCATCTAAGTGGGAAGCCCACCTCAAGATTAGATCTCCCTGGGGAAACCCTTGAAGAGCCGTCGAAGACTACGACGTTGATAGGCCGGGAGTGGAAGCGCGGTCAACGCGCGGAGCTGACCGGTACTAATAGCTCGATCGGCTTGCTTATATCTCAAACTTCTCGCGGTCGTGATCCGAAAGAAGCATCGCGAGAACGGCACGCCAAGCACTTCGCATGGCGCAAGCGAAATTGAACTCCTTCGTATTCGTCCGGTTGTTAGGCTCTCCATCGAGCTGACAATCGGCCAGTTTTCCGGTGGCTATATCGGAGGGGATCACACCCGTTCCCATCCCGAACACGGAAGTTAAGCCCTCCAGAGCCGATGGTACTGCACGGGAGACCGTGTGGGAGAGTAGGTCGCTGCCGGATCCTATGAAGCCCCGAAGCTCGTTAGAGCTTCGGGGCTTCGCCTATTTTGTGCGCCAAAGCGAGGGTGTGGCACGTACGAGCTCCCCGTGGGACATGCGTCCGACCTCTTCCCTGGCGAGCGCGCCCCCGAGCCTCCCTTCGGGGCAGAGCCGTTCGAAGGGGCGAAGGGGCATGGCTTCGAGCCTGCCAGCGCCGCATGCCTCGCCCCCGTTGGCTTCGGGAAGGCCGTTCAAGCGGCGGGCCTCTCTCGCAAGAAAGCCATCTCGACCTTCAGAGATGGCTGGGCACGTTCGTTCGGTCCCTTCGGCGCAGCTCTTGGGATGGCCGGAGCTGCGACGCCGCGCGCTCAAGCGCCGGAGGCCCTGAGCCGCCCGGCCGCCTCCATCTCTTCGAATGTCACCGAGCGATTGCGGCCGTGGTGCTTTGCGAAGTACAGGCACTGGTCCGCGCGGTCGATGAGGACCTGCTTGGAGTCGCCTACGTGCGGGAACGTGCTGATGCCCAGGGAGAGGGTCGTCTTCAGAGGCCCGAGCTCGGTGTCGAAGACCGCCGCCTGAATCTCTGTGCGAATCCGCTCGGCAATGACCTTGGCGCCCGCCGCGTCCGTCTCCGGCATGATGACCGCGAACTCCTCCCCGCCGTACCGCGCCACGATGTCGGTGTCCCGGGCCGTCGTCCGAAGGATCTTTGCCACGCCCTTCAGCACGCGATCGCCCGTCGGGTGGCCGTAGGTGTCGTTGACGCTCTTGAAGTGGTCGATGTCGGTGAGCATGAGCGAGAGGTTCTTGCCGTAGCGATGAGCGAGGAGGCGCGCCTCGTCTAGCCGGGACTGGAACGTGCGGTGGTTCACGAGCCCGGTGAGCCCGTCGGTGGTCGCCATCCGCTCCGTCTGCTCGTAGAGGTTGGCGCGGAGGATGGCCTGGGCCGCCTGCATCGCCAGCACCTCGAGGGTGCGCACGGCGTCCTCGTCGAAGGCGCTCTTGCGGCGCGCTCCGGCGACCAGCGTCCCCAAGATTCGCTCGCCCGCGCGCAGCGGGACGATCTTGAGAGACGAGAGGCCCTTGAGCTGGCTCGACTCGTCGAAGACCACCGGGCGGTCCATCTGCCGCACGTCGCGGCCGGGCAGCGGCGCGCCGTAGCGCACGACGTTGGCGACGAGCCCCGTGTTGTCGACGAACTCGGTCCCCTCCAACGCGCGCCCGCTGGCGACTCCGGCCACGCGAAGGATTCGGTGGCGGCGTTTGCCCGCGTCCTCCTCCACGAGCGTGAGCGCCGCGAAGTCGAGCCTGGCCAGGGTGCGCGCCATCTCGATGGCAGCGCTCGACGCCTCGGCGGTCGTGCTCGCCCGGTTCAGCTCCTCGATTCCGCGGTAGAGGCGGTCCTTCTCGTCGCGCGCCCGCTTGATGTCGGTCAGCACCCGCTCCACCTCCATGGCGCGCAGAACCTCGCCTGCCACGGTGGCGAGAAGCCGCTCGTCGTCCTCGGTGAACGGGATGGCCTCGAGCCGGTCGGCCACCAACACGCCGCGAACGGAGCCGCCGCCGCGCCCCTCGATGATGGGGACTGCGAGGGCGCTGCGGATTTGCGGCATGCGCTCGTAGTACGTGACGCCCTTCAGAATCGCCGCACAGCCGCAGAGGCGCGCGCCGCTTCAATACTCCGCCCAGGAAACCCTCGCCCGCGGGGAAGGACTCCCGCCGGATGAACTCGCTCGCCGAGCGGCAGTCCTGGAGCTTGAGCGCCCGGTCGTCGCTGCCGAGCACGAAGGCCGCGCAGGTGTGTGTCTTGAGCGCGATCTCCGCGACCTCGATGGCCGCCCCGACCGCGCCTTCGATCTCCTTGACCGAGGCGAGCATCCACCTCTCGCCGTCCGCGCCGCCGTCGGAGCCGCTGGCGACCAGCCGGTAGGCGCGGGCGCGCTCCTCCATTTCCCGGATTCGCCGGTCGACGGCGGCCTGCTCGGTGGCGCGCCCCTTGGCTACCTGCACCGCGAGGACGATGTGGTAGAGGCCCGCGAAGAGCCCCAGGAAGAGCGCGTGCCCCGCGAAGCTCAGGGCGTCGCGGGGCGGGGGCGCGAAGGACGCCGCCCCGTCGAAGAGCACGGCCAGCGCCAAGAGCGCGGCGCCCGAGCGCCGCGGCAGGAAGGCGACCAGGAAGGCCATGAGGAGGTAGACGACCGGGAAGAGCCCCGACCCGAAGACCTCGGCCAGCAGAAAGCCGGAGGCGACGAGCGGAGCCCCGAGCTCCAGGTCATCGCGCAGCGTGACGGGGCTCCTCGCTGCCGTCCGCCGCGCGCGCCGCGCGGTCGCTGCCACCAACGCAGCGGCGACCAGCGCGACGAACAGCGTGTCGCGCCAGCCCACCGCCGCCAGGCGGCGCAGCTTCGCCGCCCCGACCAGGTAGAGGCCGACCGCGCATGCCGTCGGGGAGAGGAGGCGAAGCATCCCGGCGAGCGCGCGCGCCACACGACTGCCGAGCGGGGCTCCGAAGGAGCGAGGCAAGGGGCTCTTTGCCATGGCGCGCCGCCCTTTCGGCTACTTCTCGAAGGTGAAGATGACCTCGTGGCTGCGGACCAGGCCGAGGTCTTCCCGCGCCGCGCGCTCCAGCGCCTTCACGTCCCCGGAAAGCGCTTCGATCTCCCGGCGGAGCTGGGCGTTCTGGGCGGCGAGCGCCTTGTTTCGCTGCAGCGTGCCCGCCACTTCGGCCTTGAGCTTCAGCGTCTGCCGCAGGCCGCGCGCGTCCGAGAGGGACAGGAGCGCGAGCCCCGCGGCCGCGGTGGCGGCGAGGAGCGCGAACTTTCGCGGTGCGGACATGGAACGTGTGCCTTAGGGGTCTCGCCGAACAGCGTGCTACAGGACGCAGGGTAGCAGCGCTCGAGGCGCTGGCAAGAAAACGGCTGGCCGAGCGTGCGGCGAGCTCTCTTTCTCACTGCTGCAGCTTGCCGACGAGCTCCTCGAGCCCGCCCAGCGCCGCCGGCCCCGCAAACGCGGCGGCCACACGGCCCCCGCGGTCGATGACGAACGTGGACGGCAACTCGCGAATCGGGCCGTACGGCGAGCTCCCGTTGCGCATCGCGTCGGACGGAAGGGCGACCGGGAAGGGGAACTGATACTGGTCGGCGAAGGGCTTGAGCACCAGCAGGCCCTCGAGGTCCATGCCGATGGCGACGACCTGCAAGCCCTTCCCGCCTTCGCGCCGCTGAAGCTCCGCGAGCTGCGGGAGCTCCAAAAGGCAGGGAAAGCACCAGGTCGCGAAGAAGTTGACGACGGTCACTCTGCCTCGGAGCGAGCTGAGCGAGATGGCGCTGCCGTCGACGCACCTGAGCGGCTCGGCCGTGAGGGCAGAGGGGCTCGGGCGCGCGCCCGCACGCCCAAGGCTCAGCGCGGCTGCAGCGCCCAGCCAGACCGCAGCGAGCGGCGCTCTAACCCACCCGGCCCAGCGGCGCGACGAGCACCGAGCGCGCGACCTCGTCGTCGAGCGCGAGGGTGGTCTCCCCCACCTCGACGATGAGCGCGGGGCGCCGCTGGCGGACTTTGACCTCACAGCCCTCCACGATGCCGAACGCCGCCAGCTTCGACAAGCAATCGCGATCGTCCGCGCTCGCGTCGAGCCGCGCCACCCGGACCGTCACGCCCGGAGGGGCCGTGGCCAGGCTGCGAGGACCGGGGGGCTCGGTCGCCTTCGCCCGCCGCGCGGCGAAGAAGCGCGCGAGCCAAGCCGAGAGGCCCGTGGGTCTGGGGAAGCTGTAGCCGCAGCTCGGGCACGAGAGGACCGAGCAGCCCTTGGCCATGGGGCACGAGGAGGGACAGGTGCCGCATGACGGGTTGAAGACCACCTGGCACAAGGGGCAGGTCTCCGTCTCGGGCGGCGAGGGCGCAGGGCTTAGGTTCCGGGCGGCGAGCACGAGAGGCCTCTCTTCCCTACAGGTGGCGCATGGCGAAGTTGACGAGCCCGCCTGCGCCGACGGCGAACGGCACGATGAAGCCGGCGATGGCGAGGCCGGTCTTCAGGCCCCGCTCTTTGACGATCATGAGGAAGTTCGCGATGCAGGGGATGAACAGCGTGATGGTCACCATGCTCACCACGAGCTGGATTTCCACGTCTCGGGGGAGGGGGCCCGAGCGCAGCGCCGGGCGAAACAGTTCGAACAGCCCCGCCGCGCCGTAGTCGCGCCGAAGGAAGCCGATGATGAAGGCGCTGGTCGCCTCGCGCGGCAGCCCGAGCACGCCCTCGACCACTGGCGCGCACGCGCGCTCGAGGCCGGCCACGAGCTGCAGGCGGTCGAGGCCCCAGAGGACGAAGGTGCCCACGATGAAGAGCGGAAGCGCCTCTCGCAGATACCACTCGATGCGCGCGAGCGTCTTCACCGCGATGTTCGAGAAGAGCGGCCTTCGGATGGGAGGCACCTCGAGCACGAAATCGCTGCCCTTGCCCGGCAGCACCTTGGCCGCGAAATATCCCACCAGCAGGAGCGTGACCGCCACGCTGCCGCCCCACCAAAGCGCGCCCCAGAGCGAGAGCCCGGACAGCATCCCCAGGATGACGCCGAGCTGCGCCGAGCAGGGAACGCCGAGCGCCAAGAGCAGGGTCACGATGATGCGCTCCTTGCGCGTCTCCAGGATGCGGGTGGTCATCGTGGCCATGGTGTCGCAGCCCAGGCCGAGGACCATGGGCAGGACCGCCTTGCCGTTCAGCCCCATGGCTTTGAAGACCTTGTTGAGCATCACCGCCAGCCGCGGCAGGTACCCCGAGTCCTCGAGGAGCGAGAAGAACAGGAAGAACGTCGCGACGATGGGCAGCACGATGGCGACGCCGTAGGAGAGCGCCATCGAGAAGAGGCCATACTTGCCGACCAAGAGCCCGCCCGAGGCCGCCGCCTGGCCCGGCGCCCCGACCAGGAACGTCTGCACCGCGCCCGCGGGCACGACGGCGCGCACGGCGGCCTCGGCCCACGGCACGAGGAAATGGGCGAAGAGCCGGTGCTCGAGCAGGTCGACGAGCGCGCCGGCGCCCAGGACGCCGACGAACTCGTAACCTGCGAAGAGCACTGCGCCGAGGATGGGAATGCCAAAGACCGGATGCACTGCCAGCTCGCCGAGCCTCTGCGCGAGCGAGGCCGCGCCTTTGCCGCCCTCGCGCACCTGCACCCGCGCTACGACAGCGTCGGCCCACAGGACGCGGGCCCGCGCGATGGCATAGCGCGCCGGCTCGCCGAGCGCGCGCCCGGCGTCGTCCCTGAGCTTTCGCACCTTGGCGAGGTCGCCGTCGCCCAGAAGCGAGGCGAACTTGGACCAGAGGGTCGGGTCCTCCTTCTCGCTGGACGAGAGCGCCATGAGCGCCAGCGCCCGCGCCGAGAGCGGAAGGCCCTGCGGCATGAGCGACTCGAGCGGACCCGCCGCGGCCTCGACGGCCGGAGGGTAGGTGAGCCGCGGGGCGCCGGGGCGCGCCTGGGCCACGGCGGGGCCCAGCGCGGCGAGGCCTTCCCCCTTCACGGCCACGGTTTCAAGCACGGCCACGCCCAGCGCCTTGGAGAGCTCCTCGACCTTGATCCGGATGCCCCGCGCGCGCGCCTCGTCCGCCATGTTGAGGCAGAGCGAAAAGGGGGCCTGCGCCTCCGAAAGCTGAAGGCAGAGGAGGAGCCCGCGGCGCAGGTTCTTCGCATCGCAGACCTGCAAGACCCGATAGTGAGCCTCGGCCAGGAGGATGTCCCGGGTCACCGCCTCGTCCTCTGAGACCGGGACCAGGCTGTTGGTGCCCGGCGTGTCGAGCACGCGGAATCGGGTGCCGGCGAGGGTCGCGTGGCCGCGGCTCACCTCGACCGTGGTCCCCGGGTAGTTCGATACCGCGACGTAGGTGCCGGTGAGCGCTCCGAAGACGACGCTCTTGCCGACGTTCGGGTTGCCCACCAGGACGACGGCCGGCTCCGAGGGCTCCGAGAGCGCATGCGCGCGAAGGCCTTCTTCGCCGGCTCGAATCGACTGCGGACGAGGGGTCCATCTAGTTCGCCGCGCTTCTTCTGGGCTCGCCGCGGGAGGCGCGCTGGCAAGCGCGGCAGGCCCCGTAGATTTCCAGCTTGTGGTGCTCCACCCGGAATCCGTGCGAGCGCGCGGCCGCATCCTGCAAGGTCTCGATCCGGTCGTCCTCGAACTCGGTGATCTGACCGCACCGGGTGCAGATGAGGTGGTCGTGGTGCGACTTGCCCGCGGCCGCCTCGTATCGCACCTGCCCGTCGCCGAAGTGTTGCGCGCTGGCCAGGCCCGCCTCGGCCAGGAGCTTCATGGTGCGATAGACGGTGGCCGCCGAGACTTTGGGGTCCGCCGACCGCACCTTGGCGAGCACGTCGTCGACCGACACGTGGCCCTGAGCCCCGAGAAAGGCCTCCAAGATGAGCTGGCGCTGGCGAGTCGCCTTGAGCCCCCGCGTGGCGATGTAGCTCGAGAGGATCTCCGCCGGCTGTTGGTCCCGCGCCATGAAGGCCTCACTTCTGGAAATGAGAATCGTTTTCAAAATCGACCTGAATGTAGCTCAGCGGGGAGGAGGCGTCAAGGCCGCAGCGGCGGTTGCGCCAGTTCCCGGGAAGGATTAAACGAAGACCGACGATCCCCCCCTATTCCAACCAGAAAGGTGTGAGCGCGATGGCGAGCCAATTCGTGACCGAGGTCGGCGACGCGAGCTTCCAGAAGGACGTGCTCGAGGCGAGCACGCCGGTGTTGGTGGACTTCTGGGCGACCTGGTGCGCCCCGTGCGTCGCGCTGGCGCCGGTCGTCGAGGAGTTTGCCAAGAGCTATCAGGGCAAGCTCAAGGTGGTGAAGTTCAACGTCGAGAACGACACCGCGACGCCGCAGCGCTACGGGATCACGTCCATCCCCACCTTGCTCTTCTTCAAGGGCGGCAAGGTCGTCCAGTCCTTCGTCGGAAACCAGGGGAAGGCCAAGCTGGAGCAGGCCATCCAGAAGGTGGTCTAGGTTTCCTTGGGGACCGCTCGCGAGCGCCACTCGCCAGCGGTCCCTCGCTGCTGCCGCCGCTAGGCGGACTGAGCGTCCTTCTCGACGACCACCAGCGGGGCCTCCTTGTTCAGGATGACCTCCTCGCCGATGACCACCTCGCGCGCCTGCTTGTGGCTGGGCACGTCGTACATGACGTCCAGCATGGCGGCTTCGAGGATGGCGCGCAGGCCTCGGGCGCCCGTCTTGCGCCGCACGGCCTCGGCCGAGATGGCCTTGAGTGCGCCGTCGGTGAACTTGAGGTTCACTCCGTCCATGTCGAGCAGCTTCTTGTACTGCTTGACCAGCGCGTTCTTGGGCTCGGTCAGGATGCTGACCAGGGCTTGCTCGTCGAGCTCCTCGAGCGTCGCCACCACCGGGAGGCGGCCGATGAACTCCGGGATCATGCCGAACTTGAGGAGGTCCTCAGGCTGAACCTCGCGCAGGATTTCCGAGAGGTCGCGCTCCTTCTTGCTCTTCACCTCGGCGCCGAAGCCCATCTGCTTGCCGCCCGTGCGCCGCTCGATGATCTGCTCGAGGCCGCCGAAGGCTCCGCCGCAGATGAACAGGATGTTGGTCGTGTCGACCTGCAGGAACTCCTGCTGTGGGTGCTTGCGGCCGCCCTTCGGCGGGACGTTGGCGACCGTGCCTTCGATGATCTTGAGCAGCGCCTGCTGCACGCCCTCGCCGGAGACGTCGCGGGTGATGGAGGGGTTCTCGGACTTGCGGGCGATCTTGTCGATCTCGTCGATGTAGACGATGCCGCGCTGCGCCCGCTCGATGTCGTGGTCCGCCGCTTGGAGCAGGTTGACGATGATGTTCTCGACGTCCTCGCCGACGTAGCCAGCCTCGGTCAGACAGGTGGCGTCGGAGATGGTGAACGGGACGTTGAGGATGCGGGCCAGCGTCTGGGCGAGGAGCGTCTTGCCCGAGCCGGTGGGGCCGAGGAGCAGGATGTTCGACTTCTGCAGCTCGACGTCGTCGAGGGCGACCTTCGACTCGATCCGCTTGTAGTGGTTGTGGACCGCGACGGCGAGGATCTTCTTCGCGCGCTCCTGGCCGATGACATAGCCGTCCAGCACCGACTTGATCTCGGAGGGGCGGGGGATGCGGAGCTTGGTGTCCTTGGCCTCCTCTCGGTCAATCTCCTCGGCGATGATGTCGTTGCACAGGCCAATACACTCATCGCAGATGTAGACCGTGGGGCCTGCGATGAGCTTCTTGACCTCCTTCTGGGACTTGCCGCAGAAGGAACAGCAGAGCGTGTGGGCGTCGCGCTTTTCCAAGATTCGTCAACTCCGAGGGCGATTCTTCCAGACCAAACATAAACAACGGACGGCCCTTCAGTCCATCCGAACCAGCGAAGGCCCCATCGGAGCCCTGGCCTCGGGCGTGGGCTCGGGGCCGGTCCCCAGGGTGGGCGGGTTGGCGCCGAGGAGCTCGCACACAAGCGCCCACAAGGTAAGGCCTGCCCCGGCCCAGGGCACCTCGGCTCACCGGTGCGAAGGAGCGCTCCGACCAGAGGTGGCACGGGAAGCGAGTCGCCCGTCGCGCTGGCGCTCGCTTCCATGTAGATTCGCCCGCCTCATGGCGCCCCCCCGAAACCGTTCCAGGCTCGCGTTCATCGATGCGGCCCGCGGCCTGGCGATGCTACTCATGCTCCAGGGCCACAGCGCCGACAACCTGCTCGTGGAGACGGCCAAGGCGACGCCCTTCTTCGCGCACTACTGGAAGCTGCGGGGCGTCACCGCCCCCTTGTTCCTCGTAATCTCGGGCTTCGCGCTGGTGGTGGCGAGCGAGTCCCGGTGGGACGATTACGGCCGCCTGGGCCCGCCGCTCTCGCGGCGCCTCATCCGCTCAACCCAGATCCTGGCGGTCGGCTTTCTTCTCCAGATGCCTCGCTGGACCGGAGACCTGCCCTTCGACTTCACGGGCGCCGAGTGGCGGCACCTGTTCCGCTCGGGAGTGCTGCAGGTTATCGCCATTGGCCTCGCGGCGGCGCACGCGCTGATCGCCGCGTGCAGGACCCGGCGCTCGTTCACCGTCTCGGCCGCAGCCCTGGGAGGCGCCTTCTTCGCGGCCACGCCGCTCTTGGCCCAGCCCTGGGTGCGCCTGCCGACGGGGCTTTCGCTGCTCCTCACCTTCAACTCCGGCTCGCTCTTTCCGCTCGCCCCGTCGCTCGGCTACTTCTTCTTCGGCCTCGCCGCCGGCAGGCTTTTCCTCGATCTGCCGGAGCGACTCCCCGACGCGCGTCGCTTCGGTCGGGCGCTCCTGCCCGTTGCCGCGCTCCTCTTTGCCGCAGGGTTGCTCTGGGACCACGCGCAGCGCGATCCGTTCGTCAGCCGAGAGCACTGGACAAGTGCGCCGTCGCTCCTGCTGACGCGACTCGGCGGCGCCTTCGGGGTTCTCTCGGCGCTCGCCTTGGCGCTCAATGAGGCCCGGTCACCTCGTTGGCTCGCCTTCGTGAGCAGCCGGGCGCTCTCCACCTATGTCGCGCATCTGGTCGTGTTGTACGGCCCCCCGGCGCACTTCGAGCTCGGCGCCATCGCCCAGATCGGGCCCACCGTGTCGCCGTCGCGCATCTTCTTCGCCGGCCCAGTGCTCTTCCTGGCGTGCGTAGCGGTGGTCTACCTCCTCTCCAGGATCAGCCGCTGGGCGTCGCGCACCTGGGACCGGCTCGCGCGCAGCCGAGAGGTGGCCTCTCCCCCGGGGCCCTGAGCGAGTGCGGGGTGAGCTCGTCCGCGCCCTGGTCCTTCAGGCGCTTCGATCAGTCCTGGACGAGGGGGGCCGCGCCGACGCCTCGGTCGATCGCCTGCTGCGCGCTCATCGCGACCTCGGCTCCGACGAGCGGGCGGCGGTCGCGCGGCGTGCGCTCGGCATCGCCTGTCTCCGCGGCCGGCTCGACTTCATCCTGGACAGCCAGGTCACCGGGTGGCGCGGCGAGCCCCACCCCCATCGGCTGTTCGCCTACGCCCAGACCGAGGAAGGGCTCGACGCAGCGGCGGCGGCGCGCGAGGCCGGGCTCTCGATGGGGATCGCGCTGCGTGAGCCCGACTGGCCCGCCGACCCCGTCGCGCGCCTGAGCGCCCAGAGGTCGCTCCCGCGATGGCTCGCCGAGCTCTGGCACCGCGAGTTGGGCGCCGGCGCGGACGCGCTCGCCCAGGCGATGAATCGCCCAGGGCCGGCGACGTTGCGGGCGAACCTGCTCAAGACGACGCGTGATCGGCTCATCGCCGACCTCGCGAGCGAGTCGATCGCGGCGCTTCCCGGTCGCCATTCGCCCTGGGCCGTCCACGTCCAGGGGAGGGCAAACCTCTTCGGCTCGCCGCTCTGGAGGGCTGGCCACTTCGAGGTTCAGGATGAAGGCAGCCAGCTCATCGCTCGCCTCTGCTCCGCCCGGCCCGGGGAGAAGGTGGTCGACTACTGCGCGGGCGCCGGCGGAAAGACCCTGGCGCTCGCCGCGGCGATGGAGGACCGCGGAGAGCTCTGGGCCCTGGACGTCGACGCGAAGAAGCTTCGGCAGGTCCCCGGGAGGCTCTCGCGAGCCGGCGCGACGATAGCGAAGCCTCTGCTGCTCGTGCCTCCGGCCGCGGCGGCTTCGCACGCCGACTGCGTGCTCGTCGACGCCCCGTGCTCCTCGCTGGGGACGCTGCGCCGCGCGCCCGATGCTCGCTGGAGGCTCGGCCCGGAAGAGGTCGCGGGCTTCCCCGCCCGGCAGCTCGAGATTCTGCGGGCGGCGAGCGCGCTGGTACGGCCGGGAGGGCGACTCGTCTACGCGACCTGCACGATCAACTCCGCCGAGAACCGAGGCGTCGTCGACGCGTTTCTCGCATCGGTTGCCGAGTTCGGTGCGGAGGAGCCTGTCCTCGAGGTCGCGCCGCACACCCACGGCACCGACGGGTTCTACGCCGTCGCGCTGCGCCGATGCGCCTGAAGCGACGCTGGGGCATTCTTGCGCTCGCGGCCGCGGGCGGCCGCTGTGCGTCAGGCGCCCGGGAACAGAGACGACAGGCTCTCGCCGGAGTGGATCCGCCGGATGGCTTCGCTGAAGAGCCGGGCGGTCGACACGACCTGGACCTTCCCGCTCTCTTGTGCGGCCTTCGAGAGAGGGATGGTGTCGGTGAGGACCAGCTTCTCGATGACCGACTCCTTGATTCGCGAGATCGCCGGGCCCGAGAGCACTCCGTGGACGGCGTAGGCGTAGACCTTCTTCGCGCCCTTCTCCTTCAGCGCCGCCGCCGCCTGCGTCAGGGTGCCTGCGGTGTCGACCATGTCGTCGAGGAGGACGGCGACCTTGTCCTTCACGTCGCCAATGAGGTTCATCACTTCGGCCACGTTGGGCTTGGTGCGGCGTTTGTCGACGATGGCCAGCGGGCACCCCAGGCGCTTCGAGTAGGCGCGGGCTCGCTCGACGCCGCCGGCATCGGGCGAGACCATGACCAGCTCGCCGGGATCGGGGAACATCTTGCGCAGGTGCTCCAGGAACACCGGCGATGCGTAGAGGTGGTCGAAGGGCATGTTGAAGAAGCCCTGAATCTGCCCGGCGTGCATGTCCATGGAGACCACGCGCGTCGCGCCAGCCGTCTCGATGAGGTCCGCGACGAGCTTGGCGGTGATGGGTGTGCGCGGCGCCACCTTCCGGTCCTGTCGCCCGTAGCCGTAGTAGGGCATGACCGCGGTGATGGACCCCGCCGACGCCCGCCGGAATGCGTCGCACAGGATGAGCAGCTCCATCAGGTGGTCATTGGCCGGGGGGCACGTCGGCTGAATGATGTAGGTGTCGCAGCCTCGGATGTTCTCGCCCACTTCGACATTGGTCTCGCCGTCGGAGAATCGGCCCACGTCCGCTTTGGACAGCGGCCGACCGAGCTCGGCGCAGATGGCCGCCGCCAACTTCGGGTTGGCGGTCCCTGCAAAGATCCTCAGCTGTCGGTCATGTGAGTCCATGAGCGCGCCTCGTCGCAAAGTGAAGGTCCGGAAACGAATGTGTGGCAGGGGCCCCTCATCGCCTAAGGGGCCGGCCTTGTCAACAGCAAGAAGATCGTCGACTCGCGCCAGGCCCTTTTATCGGCAATCCGGCGCTCGCCGGCATCGGTCCGAGGGGCGCTCAAGAGTTGAAAATGACGGCCTACTCTTGAGAGCTCCCGCTCCGCGGCCCAGAGGGAAGGGGCTCGGAACACCCTGCGCCCAGGGAGGGGAGGTCCCAACTACTCCCCGTCGCCGCCGGCGGTGCGCAGCCCGGGGAAACCCGCGTCCGCCACGCGCTTCATCTCTCGGTCGTACTCCTCGAGGATCACCTGCTCCATGCGCTGCCGGGTCTGCATGTTGAGCGGATGGGCGATGTCCTTGAACGTCCCGTCCTTACGGCGCTTTGCAGGCATCGCGATGAAGAGTCCGCTGTTGCCGCTGATGACCTTGAGGTCGCGGACGACGAAGCAGGCGTCGAGCGTGATGGTGACGTAAGCCTTGAGCTTCTCTTCGTTGACCGGGTAGACGCGAACCTCAGTGATCTCCATGGCTTCCCCCGGCGATGCGCAACGCGATGCGCCACGACTCACGGTTTGGGTTCGCCGCCTCATCATCCCGGTAGCATGCGCTGTCCGTCGGTGTCAACGCGCGGCTCCGCTTCGTCAAGCCCATTGAGCTGAAGAATCTACTCTACACCGAACGGGGGTTCTCCCGGCGACGGTTCGAGGTGCGCAGGCCCCTTGAAGGTCGGAGAGCGGCCGGAGAGCGCCGCCGGTTGACAGTCTCGAAGCGGGGCGCCATAGGATTCCCCCCTCTCGCCGAAAGCAGGGGCGCAATGCACGGGTTCCCCAGGAACGTCGGCTGGATCGAAGTGATCTGCGGCTCGATGTTCTCGGGCAAGACCGAAGAGCTCATCCGCCGGCTGAAGCGCGCGCAGATCGCAAGGCAACGGGTCCAGACCTTCAAGCCTCGTCTGGATGACCGCTACGACATCGAACGGATCGTCAGCCACTCGATGCAGCGCCTCGAATCCACCCCCATCGACGCCGCCGGCGAGATCTTGCGCCTGTTGCGCTTCGACACCGAAGTCGTCGGGATCGACGAAGTGCAGTTCTTGGGCCCCGAGGTGGTGCCGGTGATCGAGGCCCTGGCGGCGCGCGGCCTGCGGGTGGTCTGCGCGGGCCTCGACCAAGACTACAAGGGCGTCCCCTTCGAGCCCATGCCCCATCTGCTGGCCGTCGCCGAGTACATCACCAAGGTCCTGGCCATCTGCGTCGTCTGTGGCAATCCCGCCAATCGCACGCAGCGAATCGTGAGCGCGGCCGAGCGCGTCGTGGTGGGCGCCGCAGGGGCATACGAGGCCCGCTGCCGGAGGTGCCACGTCCCCGAGCCGGTCGAGGCGACGGCGCCGCAGAATTTGAAGCTCCTCTAGCAAGGCTTTCCTTTGCACCTCACCCTCGCCACCCGCATCTTCGTCGGCTACGCGGTGGTGACCCTGACCTTCGGGGCGGTCTCGGTCTACTCCGTGGTGCAGCTGCGGCTCATCGGACGCGAAATCCGGCTGGTCTCGGAGGGCTACCTCCCGCTGACCAAGGCCGCCGCGCAGATCGAGAGCCTCCACAAGAACCGCGAGCGGGACACCGACCGCCTGTTCGACGAGAAGGCGCCGGAGGGCAGGCGCCTGCTCATCAACCTGTCGCGGCGCTTCTTCCCGCAGGCCATCCGAGAGCGGCTCGAGGGTGCCGAGGCCATGGCGCGGGAGAGCCGCCTGCGCGCGCCGGAGGCCGAAGCGGGGTTCTTGGGAGGCCTCGACGCGCGCATCGCCGAGCTCTCCTCGCTCTACGCGGATTACGAGCGGGCGAGCAACGTATTGTTCGCCGAGATCGAGGCGACCGGACAGGCGGACCGCGGCTCGGAGGCCGCCCGGGCGGTCAACGCCCTCGAGAAGCGGATAGACCGCGAGGTGAAGGTCTTGGGCCTGATGCTCGACCAGCGCGTGAGCGAGCGGGTGCGCGTCGCCGACAAGCGGGAGCGCCAGAGCGCCTGGGCCATCATCGCCCTGTCTCTGGCCGCCATCGGCCTGGGGCTCCTCGCGACCGGGATGGCCGGGCGGCTGCTCGCGCCCATCCGCGTCCTCACCGCGGGCGTCAGCCGGATAGGCCAAGGCGACTACTCGGCGGAGGTGCCGCTCGACGCCAAGGACGAGATCGGCGTGCTCGCGCGCGAGTTCAACCAGATGGCCAAGGCGCTGCGCGAGCGCGAGCGCGAGCTCCAGGAGAAGCAGCAGGCCCTGGTCCGCGCCGAGCGGCTGGCGGCCATCGGGCGGATCAGCGCGCAGATCACCCACGAGATCCGCAACCCGCTCTCGTCCATCGGGCTCAACACCGACATGCTGCAGGAGGCGCTGGGTGGCGCGCGGTTCGACGACGAGGCCCAGGGGGTCGAGGCGCGCGCCCTGGCCGCCGCCGTCTCGCGCGAGGTGGACCGCCTGGCGGAGATCACCGACCAGTACCTGAACTTCGCGCGCTTCCCCAAGCCGGTGCTCGCGCCCACCGACGTGAACGACCTGCTGGAGTCGCTGCTCGATTTCCTGGAGGAGGAGCACGCTCGCGCCAAGGTGACTCTCGAGCGCTCTCTGGCCGAGGGGCTGCCCAAGGTCATCGGCGACCAGGCCCAGCTTCGACAGGCCCTGATGAACCTGCTCAAGAACAGCCGCGAGGCCCTGGTGCATGGTGGCACCATCCGCGTGGAGACGCGGCCCCTGGTCACTCAGGTCGAGATCCTCGTCGCGGACACGGGGCCCGGCATCCCTCCCTCCGAGCTCGCGCGCCTCTTCGACCCTTTCTTTTCCACCAAGGAGCGGGGCACGGGTCTGGGGCTCGCGCTCACTCAACAGATCATCCACGAGCACGGCGGCGAGATTCGCTGCGAGAGCGAGGTGGGCCGCGGCACCCGCTTCCTCCTCCGACTGAGGCGGGCGTCCGCGGCCGCCGACGTCGCCTAGAGGCGCGCGTCGCGCCTTAAGCCAAAGAGAGAGCATCGATGCACCGGGAGACCACCGTGTACCAGCGCCATCGCGACCTCCTCGACAACGGCCTTCGGGTCGTCACGGTCGAGGTCCCTCACCTCCACAGCGCCCTCTTGGCTGTCTACGTGCGCTGCGGCTCGCGGCACGAGACGGCCCAGAACAACGGCGTCTCGCACCTGCTCGAGCACATGTTCTTCCGAGGCAGCGAGCGCTTCCCCGACACCCGCGCCATGAACGCCCGCATCGAGGACGCCGGCGGCGACCTGAACGGCATCACCATGCGCGACCAGGGCTTCTACTACACGCCCCTGCACCCGCGCTCGCTCGCGGTGGGCTTCGATGTGCTCGGCGACCTGCTCTGCGCGCCCCGCTTCAAGGACCTGTCCATCGAGCGGGAGATCATCCTCGAGGAGATGATGGACGAGGTCGACGCGCGGGGGCGGGACATCGACCTCGGGAACCTCTCCAAGCGGCTGGTCTTCGGCGAGCACCCGTTGGCCCTCAAGATCGCCGGGACGCCCCAGAGCGTTCGGGCGCTGGACGTCGAGGCGCTGCGCGAGCACCACCGGCGTTTCTATGTCGCTCAGAACCTGGTCGTCGCCGTCTCGGGCAAGGTCCAGCGGGCCCAGGTGGTCGACCTGGCTCAGAAGGCCTTCGGCAGCCTGCCGAAGGGGGCGCGCGCCGACGAGGTGGCACCGCAGCTCGCCTGCCAGGCGCCGTCGCTCTCGTTCGTGGCGCACGACGAGAGCCAGACCGAGCTGCTGCTCTGCTTCCCTTGCCCGCCGGAGGGCCACCCGGACCACGTCCCCCTCGCCATCCTGCGCGCGGTGCTCGACGACGGGCTCTCGTCCTGGCTGCCTCTGAACATCGTCGAGCGGCGGGGGCTCGCGTACTCGGTGCACGCGGGCATCGACGCCTTCAACGACTCCGCGGTCTTCGAGCTGGAGGCGGCCTGCACGCCTGCCAAGGTGGTGCCGGTCTTCGAGGAGATGGTGCGGCTTTTGAGCCAGATGTGCAGCGAGCCCCTCGAGGAGGACGAGCTCGAGCGCGTGAAGCGGCGCTACCGCATCATGCTCGACTTCACCCTGGACGACGTGAACACGCTCGCCGGCTGGTACGGCGGGAGCGAGCTGTTCCGCCCGCCGGAGTCGTTCGAAGAGCGGTGCCGGGCGGTCGAGGCGCTGAGCGCTCGGGAGCTGCAGGAGGTGGCGCGTCGGACCTTCCGCCGGGAGAACCTCTACGTCTGCGCGGTCGGGCCCGCGGCGGACCGGGCGCGGGCGAAGCTCGAGAAGGCGGCCAAGGCGGCGAGCTTCGGATGACGGTCTCGGGCGCTGACCGCTGACCTGGCGCTCGAGGCCGCTCGAAACCATCCGCTTGACGAAGTCGACCCTTGCTCCCCCTGCCGGGGGCTTGCGGTGGTATGCGCTTGGAGCGCACGACTCACCCGAGTCGGCCAACTGTTCGCGATGCGACGCGAGCCAGGGCCCCATGAGGGCGAAAGCGCCGCCTTCCACCTCCTCCCGATGCCGCGCGATGGCGCCCATCGAAAGGCTCGCCCCATGAACATCACCAGAGCGGCGCTCATCATCGGATCATGCCTGGTCGCGGGCCTCGGCCGGGCCGACTCGGGGCCGACGCCGCCTCCTCTTGCGGCCGATTCCTCCGTCGTGGTCCCCAAGGCGGCTGATCGCGGGCTGCGGCCCTGGTACGAGCATCCCGACTTGCTCGGGTTCAGCGCCGGCTACTACAACGCCCTGAGGAGCGACGACCGAAAGGACCGCGCGGCGGACTTTCGCATCGAGTATCGGTCGAGCCTCTCGTTGCTCCCGCGCTCCAGCTGGGACGGCGTATTCCAGATCCGCCCTATGGCCGGGCTGGAGGGCACCAGCGACTCGGCGCTCTACGCCTTCGGCGGCTTCGTCTTCGATATCCTCCTCGGGCGGCACTTCTTCCTGTCTCCGAACGAGGTCGTGGGGCTGTATGGCCGGGGCAACGGGAAGACGCTCGGCTCGCTCGTCGAGTTTCGCTCCACGCTCGAGGCCGGCTACCGCTTCGATAACGCGGTTCGCGTCTCGGTGTCGCTGGGGCACATCTCGAATGCGAATCTGTCGACGTACAACCCGGGCACCGAGATCGTCTCCGGCCAAATCTATTTCCCCCTCGATTGGCGGGCGGCGCACTGAATAGTCCCGCTCGTGCCGAATGCGGGCCCATTCAGCTTCGTCATGGCCAGAGCAGCAGCGCGCCCTCGGGCAGCTCTATCGACCGAGCCGCCTGCTCTCCTCCGTCGAGCTCGACAGAGAAATGAAACGTCGGGTGCGCCTGCATCCCGGGGTCGTACTCGTACCGGCCGGTGACCCAGCCGCCGGAGAGGCAGAGCTGTAAGGTGTCTCCGCCGTTCACGGGGCGCCCGGCCAGGTAATAGCGCGGGACCGCCGGGTTTGGGCCGCGAAGGAGCGGCGCGGGTCGAGCGTGCATTCGGTGTCCCTCCGCTGTCGGCAAGCGCCATCGCGAGCGGTGGTGGCGCACACGGCGACGGTCCGACCTGGGTGGACAGCATCGAAAAAGTCGAGCTCTTTGCCCTCGTCGGACGCGTCCGCCCGGCGACGCCTCTGCCGGGCAGGACCGGTCGGCGCGGGCTCGGCGCTCATGCGCCCGCCATCTTAAGCGCGCCTGAGCCCTCGAGTCCCGCCGTCGCCGCTCAGGCCGCCTCGAGCCCGTGGCAGCGCTTGAACTTCTTCCCCGAGCCGCAGGGGCAGGGGTCGTTCGGGCGCGCCCTATGCCCCTCGGCGCGGACCGTCTGCTGTTTCCCGGGGGCCGGGGCGCCGCCGGCCATGACCTCGCCGCGGTTCGCGTTCATCTTCGGGAGCCGCTTCTTGGAGAGGTCGTACTCGCCGGCGATGGCGCTCTTCGCCTCCCGCGCCGCCTGCTGCTCGGGGCGGCGCTGCTCCTCCCGCGGCTCCTCCCGGCGGACGAGCTCGGCGCGCAGGAGGGTGCTCACGGCGTTCGTGGTGATGGCCTGCATCATCTGCACGAACATCTCGTAGCCCTCTTTCTTGTACTCCTGCTTCGGGTCCTTCTGGCCGTAGCCGCGCAGCCCGATGCCCTGCCGCAAATGGTCCATGGCCAGCAGGTGGTCCTTCCAGAGAGCGTCGATGGTGGACAGGTAGATGTACTGCTCGAATCGCCGCAGGTTGTCCGCGCCGGCCTCCTGCTCCTTCTGCTCGTAGCGCTTGTGGAGGACGTTCCAGATCTGCTCTTCCAGGTCCTCGCGGGTGGCGAACGAGCCGTCCACCAGGCTCATGGAGATGCCGAACTGCTCCCTCAGCGCGTTCTGGAGCCCTTCGAGGTCCCAGCCCGCGGGCGAGCGCGAGCCGGCGAAGGCGTCGCAGGCGGCGAAGATATTCTCCTCGAGCAAGTCGAGCACGCGCTCGCGGGACTGCTCCCAGGTCACGCTCGTCTCGATGCGCGTCTTCTTCTTGGTCTTGAGGTCCTCCTCGAACTCGACGAGCGGAAAGCCCGCGCCCGACGCCAGCACCCGGCGCCGGAGCTTGTAGATGCTCTTGCGCTGCTGGTTCATCACGTCGTCGTACTCGAGCAGGTTCTTGCGGATGTCGAAGTTGTGGCCCTCGACCTTCTTCTGCGCGTTCTCGATGGACCGGGTGAGCCAGCGGTGCTCGATGGGCTCGCCGTCCTCCATGCCCAGGGTCTCCATGAGGCTCTTGATGCGGTCGGAACCGAAGATGCGCATCAGGTCGTCTTCCAGCGACAGGTAGAACCGGCTGCCGCCGGGGTCGCCCTGGCGGCCGGCGCGGCCGCGGAGCTGGTTGTCGATGCGCCGGCTTTCGTGCCGCTCGGTGCCCAGGATGTAGAGGCCGCCCAGCTTGACGACCTCCTCGTGCTCCTTGGAGCATTCGCCCTTGAACCGCGCCAGCGCCGATTCGTAGCTCTGCTGGTGGGCCTTGAGCGCCTCCTCGTGCGCGCCGAGCTGCTCCGGCGTCGCGGGGCCGTCGGCCTCCGGCATCTCTGGGGCCGGGCCCGAGTCTCGCTTGGCCAAAAACTCCGGGTTGCCGCCCAGGACGATGTCGGTGCCGCGGCCGGCCATGTTGGTCGCGATGGTGACCCGCTTCAGCCGGCCCGCCTGCGCGACGATCTCCGCCTCGCGCTCGTGCTGCTTGGCGTTCAAGACGTCGTGGGCGATGCCCCGCCGCTTCAAGATGGACGACAGCGCCTCGCTCTTCTCGATGGAGACCGTGCCCACCAGGACCGGCTGGCCGCGCTTGTAGAGCTCTTCGATCTCGTCGGCCGCCGCCTTGAACTTCTCGCCGATGGTCTTGTAGACGATGTCCTCGTTGTCGGCCCGGACCATCGGGCGGTTCGTGGGGATGACGAACACGTCCAGGTTGTAGATCTTCGCGAACTCCTCCGCCTCGGTGTCCGCGGTGCCGGTCATGCCCGCGAGCTTGGAGTACATGCGGAAGTAGTTCTGGAAGGAGATGGTGGCGAGCGTCTGGGTCTCGCTCTCGATGGTCACCTTCTCCTTGGCCTCGATGGCCTGGTGCAGGCCGTCGGACCAGCGCCGCCCGGGCAGCACGCGGCCGGTGTGCTCGTCGACGATGAGCACCTGCCCGTCCTTCACCACGTAGTGGACGTCGCGCTTGTAGAGCGTGTGCGCGCGCAGGCCCTGCTCGACGTGGTGGAGCGTCTCGATCTCCTCGGGGGCATAGAGGTTCTGGATGCCCAGCCGCTTCTCCACCTTCTCCACGCCCGGGTCGGTGAGCATGACCGAGCGGTTCTTCTCGTCCAGCGCGTAGTCCTGGTCCGGCATCAGGCCGGGGATGACCGAGTCGATTTTGTAATAGCGCTCGGTCGACTCCTCCGACGGGCCGCTGATGATGAGCGGCGTGCGCGCCTCGTCGATGAGGATGGAGTCGACCTCGTCGACGATGGCGAAGTTGAGCTCGCGCTGCACGTAGTCCTGCAGCCGGAACTTCATATTGTCGCGCAGGTAGTCGAAGCCGAACTCGTTGTTCTGGCCGTAGGTGACGTCGGACCGGTACGCCACCTGGCGCTCGCGGTCGGTCAGGTCGTGGACGATGCAGCCGACCGAGAGGCCCAGGAACCGGTGGAGGCGCCCCATCCACTCGCTGTCGCGCCGGGCCAGGTAGTCGTTGACGGTGACCACGTGGACGCCGCGGCCGGAGAGCGCGTTCAGGTAGCTGGGCAGGGTGGCGGTGAGGGTCTTGCCTTCGCCGGTGCGCATCTCGGCGATGGAGCCCTTGTGAAGGATGGCGCCGCCGATGAGCTGGACATCGAAGTGGCGCTGGCCGAGCACCCGGCGGCCCGCCTCGCGCACCAGGGCGAAGGCCTCGGGCAAGAGGTCGTCGAGGCTGCGGCCCTTCTCCACCTCCTGCTTCCACTGCGCGGTCTTCTGCGGAAACTCCTCGTCCTTGAGCGCCGCCATCTGAGGCTCGAGCTCGTTGACCCGCGCGACGGCGGGCCGCAGGCGCTTGAGCTCGCGGTCGTTCTTGGTCCCGACGATCTTCTTGGCGATGTAGTTGAACATGTCTCTTTGCCCAATTTCCGGTGCGCTCGACCAATCGGCGCAAGCCTGGCCCCTCGAGGGGCAGGCAGCCAAAGCTCGGCCTGCTTGGCGCCGCTCCGAGGCTTCCAACTCGCCTTTGACGGCGGCGAAAGAAGCGCTCGTAATCTATGTAACCCGCTGACGTGGCTTAAGAAAAAGTGGCGAGGACTCTAGCACCTGGGCGCGGAGGACGGCCAGAGTTGAAAGCCGCCCGTGTGCCCGGGTGACGCAGGGTCCAGCGCGCGGGACTCTAGGCAGCCTGAGTCCCTGCCTCGCGCGCGGGCCCATCGCGCTCTCTGATGCACCCGTCGGCGAAGACCGGGGGTGGGCGCTCCCAAGGCTCGGGGCTCACCTTCCCCAAGCAAGTCAAGGCGGCGCGCGACGGATTGGCCTCGGGCGCGCCCGGGCCTACGGCGGCGGAGCCCTTGGGCGATAGGCCAGACGAGGTCGCAGCCCCGGGCGCAAAGACGCTGCGAGCCTCTGGCCGTCGTGAGCGCGGAGCAGCCAGGCCGCAAGAGAAGGCGTCCGTCTCCCGCGCGAACGGCTCGGTCGCCTCGAGCGGCGCCGGGTCGTCGTGGGGGCGAGAGGTGCCCATGACGATGCCCACGGCAGGCTCGCCCGCCTGCGCCGCGGAGGCAGCGGCGAGCGTGACCTGGGCGAGCAGAAGCGTGGCGGGCATCTTGGGGTGTCCTGAGGGGATTGGAGCGGGCACTCACGACCGGTCGCGATTGCTTTCACGAACCCGGCGCCGGCGCAAGGGCTCTGATTTCAGAGCTCCGCCTGGCTGCCTGCGAGACCGAGGGGCCGAAGGTCTACTCGAGGATGAACTTCCGAGGGTTCTCGGGCATGCCGTTGATGCGCACCTCATAATGCAGGTGCGGGCCCGTGGAGCGGCCCGTGTTGCCGACCGCGCCGATCCGGTCGCCGCGCCGGACCCGGTCTCCGACCTTGACGTCGAGCGCGGAGAGGTGCGCGAAACGGGTTTTCACCCCGTAGCCGTGGTCCACGACGAGCACCTTCCCGTAGCCGCCCTCCATTCCGGCGAAGATGACCGTGCCTTCCGAGGGCGCGATGACCGGGGTCCCGTGAGCGGTGGCGATGTCCAGGCCCTTGTGCATGATGCGCTCGGCCGTGAAGGGGTCGAGGCGGTGCCCGAAATCGCTGGTGACCCAGCCGCGCACGGGCCAGATGGACGGCGTCGAGGCGAGGAGCGACTTCTGGTCCTCGAAGTAGGACTGCAGCTCCTGAAGGCTCGCCTCCTGGCGGGCGGCCTCGGAGGAGAGCGCGTCGAGCTTTCCGCGCATCGCGGCGGGGTCCTCGAGCTCCGCGAGCATGGCGCGGGCGGAGGGGCTGTCGCGGTCCTCCGCGTCGGAGACTCCGACGGGGCCGATGGCCAGGTGCCGATCTGGGTCCGACAAAAGGGTGATGGCGCGCAACTTTTGGTCGAACCGCTCGACGCGGTCGAGCGTGCTGGAGATGTGCGCCACGCGCTCCCGGATTCGCTTGAGGTCCCCGCGCAGCTGCACGTTTTCGTCGCGCAGGACCTTGTTCTCGGTTACCTCGCCTACCACCAGGAAGTAGTGGACGGCGGCGGCGATGTTCCCGACCAGCAGAAGACCGGCCACGACGGCAATACGTGGGAGAACCCAGTGGGGGACGCGGAATCGGCGAGTCGAGGGAGAGTCGTCGGGGACGACGAAGACGGTGTAGCTCTTGTGCTTCAAGCCTGCACCCCTTCTTGAATGAGTGACCCGAAGTCCAACCGACCAAGCGCACGAGCTCAACCGGCTATCATTGGGAAGCGACCGCCGTCAAGTATTAAACGAGTTCCCAAAGGCCTCCGAAGAGCACAGTTTGCTGGACTTTTCGACGCTGGATTCCCGGGCGGGCGAGCGAATCCCCGCTCGGTCGAGGCTCTTGAAGGTTGACAGCCGGGCACTGCTTCGCAAGCCTAGTTCGGAAAATGCACCCCTTGAGGATGGGAAGACGTGTCCTCGAGCTCCCTCCGCCATTCAAGGGGCTCGAGGCTCTGGCAGGAGGCGAGCCTTCGCCGCTCACGGACCCGCCCGAAGCCCTTCGGGCGGCGGTTCGGGCGCCGGTGGCCGGCTTTCCGCTCGAGGCCTTTACGCGCGGCCGCCGCGTCGCGCTGATCTTGCCGGACGCCACGAGGCCCGTGCCGACCGCCCTCATCGAGGCGTTGCTCGCGGAGCTGGGCCAGGCCTGCGTCGAGGTTCGCATCGCGAACGGCACCCATCGGCAAAGCACCGCCGACGAGCAGCGGGCGATGCTCGGGCGCTTCTTCGGCGCCATTCCCGTGGGCGATCGGCTCGCCGACGACCCCTCCGCCCACCGCGCCTTGGCGGGGACTTCGGCGCGGCTCGACGCCCGAGCCCTGCAAGCCGACGCGCTGGTCCTCATGGGGCCGCCTTCCTTTCACTACCTCGCCGGCTTCGGCGGCGGGGGAAAGCTCGTCGCGCCCGGGCTCGCCGATCGCGCCACGGCCGAGCGGGTCCACGCGGCCTGCCTCTCGCCGGAGGGCGGGCGGCACCCGAAGGCGCGGGCCGGAGTCCTGGAGGACAACCCGCTCCGCGAGGAGATCGAGGCCATCTGCCGCCGGGCGCCGGAGCAGTTCTACGTGCTCCCGGTGCTGGACTCCTCGGGGCGCCCCACGCGCATCATCGCGGGCGAGCGCGGCGCCGCGCTCGGCGCGGTCGCCGCGCTGCTCCGAGAGCACTATGGGCTGCGCTGCCGGCGCTTCCCGGCGGTCGTCGCCAGCGCCGGCGGGGCGCCCTTCGACGTCGACTTCGTGCAGGGCCATAAGGCGATCGAAGCCGCGGCCGAGGCCTGCGAGCCCGACGGGCCTATCCTCTTCATCGCCGAATGCGCCGAGGGGTTGCCCGCGCGCCACCGGTCCTTCCTGGCGGCGCACCGCAGCGCCGCCGCCATGGAGCGCTCGCTGCGCGCGCGCTTCGACATCGCGGCCCACACGGTCTGGGCCGCTCGCCTCAAGGCCGAGCGATTCCGCATTTACGCGCTGACCGCCATGGAGAAGTCGGTCGTCGAGGCGCTCGGGATGATCCCCGTGACCTCCCTGGAGGACGCCGCGGCGCGCGCCGACTTTCGCGGCGGAGCGCTGCTGCCGTTCGGGGCCCGGTTCCTGCCGCAGGTCTGGCCTCGGCCCGCGAAGGGGTAGTCCCTTCGGCGCGAACTCTTCTCTTGTGCAGGCTGGCAAAGACTCCAGGCTCCAGACCCAAGGCTCCAGGGAATGCAAGTTCCTGAAGCCTGGGGTCTGGAGCCTGGAGCCCTGGCAACCCTCTTTGGTTCCGGCCGGCCGGGTTAGGATGGGGACGATGCACCAACCGCGCCCGCGCCTCGCCCAGACGCCGGCGCGGACCTGTGCTCTCTCCCGGAGGAAGGCATGCCGGCGGGTCCGAAACCGAGCGGGGTCATCCGCGTCGAGCTCAAGAGAGTCGACTTCCAGGAGCTGCTCTCGCTGGACCCGCTCATTGGGAAGGCGACGCTCTTCGCCGCCATCGGCCCGGAGGACACGCGGCGCCTCGTCGCGGCTGCGACGCCTCGGCGCTTCGGGCCTGGCCAGGCGATCTTCGGCGAGGGAAGCGAGGGCAGCAGCCTGTTCCTGGTGCTGCGCGGCGAGGTCGCGCTGAGCCGCGCGCAGGGCGACACCACCGTGGAGATAGGCGAGGTTGCCAAGGGCGAGTTCTTCGGCGAGGCCGAGGCGCTGGGGCCGTCGACCGCCCGCGCGCAGACGGCGACCGCTGCGCCGGGCGCGGGGTCGGTCGACGTCGCCGAGTTTCCGCGGTCGGTGGTCGCCCAGCTCGCGCAGAAATACGTCGCCCTCTACGCGCTTCTGCGCGATGCGCGCGACGCGCGCGCCAAGGCCCGAGACGAGCTCGCCGACTTCCTCAAGCGCTGGTGAGAGCCATGAAGAGCCACTCCGAACCCGACATTGACTTCGACAGCGAGCCGTCCTCGGCTCGCCCCTTTGCGCAGAAGACCGAGTTCGACTGCCCCGAATGCAGCGCGAACAACCCCTATGACGACGGGTATCGGCCCGGGGACGAGATCCGCTGCTACTACTGCGGCGCCGAGTTCAAGGTGGCGCTGAGCCTCGAGGGGAAGTGGAAGTACCGGCCGCTGTAGCGCGCCCGGCGAGAGGTCCTGCGGGCGAGAACGTGATGCACTGACCTATCAACCGTCGACGCGAGGCTGCGCCGCGCCCTCTCCAACATGCCTCGTCGTCGGTCCGAGGCGCAGCCTCGCTAGGGCTTTGGGGTGGGCCGCGCCCCGAAGATCGCCGTGCCGACGCGGACCAGGGTCGCCCCTTCTTCGATGGCCACCTCGAAGTCGGCGCTCATGCCCATCGACAGCGTCGACAGGCCCAGCGCGCGCGCCGCCTGCGCCGTGCGCCGAAAGAAGGGTCGCACCGCCTCCGGGCTCTCGGCCGGTGGCGGGATGCACATGAGCCCCTCGAGCTTCAGGTGCGCGAAGCCCGCGAGCCCCGCGGCGAACGCGCCCAGGCTCGCCTCGGCCACGCCGCCCTTCTGCGCCTCGCCCAGGTTGAGCTCGACCAGCACCGGCAGGACCCGCCCCGCGGCCGCGGCGCGCTTGTCGAGCTCGGCGGCGAGCTCCAGGTCGTCGAGCGCCTCGAACATCGAGGCCAAAGGCGCCACGGTGCGGGCCTTGTTCTTCTGAAGGCTCCCGATGAAGTGAAGCTTCAAGTCCGAGAGGTCGGCGAGCGCCTTGGCCTTGTCCCGGAGCTCCTGCGCGTAGTTCTCGCCGAAGAGCCGCTGGCCGGCCGCGTAAGCCTCGCGGAGGTCCTCGGGAGGCCGGGTCTTGGAAACTGCGACCAGCTCGACGTCATCGGCCTTTCGCCCCGCGCGGGCCGCCGCCGCGGCGATGCGCCCTCGGACGCGAACCAGGTTCTCGGCGATTCCCATCGAGGCCCCTCTCTTCAAGGGCTCCAGGGCAGCGCGAAGCCGACGCGCGCGAGGAGCCCGAGCGTCTCAGTGAGCGGAAGGCCGACGACGTTCGACGCGCTGCCTTCGATGGCCTCGACGAACATCCCGCCGCGGTCCTGAATGCCGTAGGCGCCCGCCTTGTCCATCGGCTCGCCCGTGGCAACGTACCAATCGGCCTGCGCCGGGGCGATCTCGCTGAAGCGGACATGGGTCTCGACGACCGCCGACGCGCTCCCGAGCGGGCCTTCGGCGTGCACGCCAGTGAGCACCGAGTGCCCGCGGCCGGAGAGCTCGAGCAGCATCCGCCGCGCGTCGGCCGCGTCTCTCGGCTTTCCGAAGATGCGCCCGCCGAGGACGACCGAGGTGTCGGCGGCGAGGGCGGTCGCGCCCTGGGGCCTTTTCGCCCGCTGGGCCTTCTCCCGGGCCAAGCGCGCCACGTAGTCGCGCGGCAGCTCGCCGGGGCGCTCGGACTCGTCGACGTGGGACGGTGCCACCACCAGCTCGATGCCGAGCTGGGCGAGCAGCGCCCGCCTTCGCGGCGAGCTCGAGGCCAGGATGAGAGAGTAGGGACCGGACATGGCGGCTGGGGGCGTTCGAGGGAACGGCCGGAATGCGCCGGAGCTCGGTCGCGCTTGAGCCTCGACGCCTGAGGCGCGACTCGCGCGCCTCAGCGGCCGAGGGATCGTTTCAAAGGCACAGCAGCGGCTGCGCGAGCGCGCTGAAAGCGAAGGGCCGGCTACCCTTCGTCCAGGGCGCTAGGGCCCTGGCGGCTCGGGCCGAGGAGGGCCTCGTTTTTCTCGATCTTCGCCTTCTCCTTCAGCTGCTTGACGAAGCTCTCGAGGACCTGGTTCGTCTTGGCCGCGCGCGCCTTGGCGCGGTACTCGTCGAGCTTCTTGTCGAGCTCGGAGAGGTCGGCGTGCTCGCGGCTCTTGAGCGCCACGGCGTAATAGCTGCCGTTGACCTCGAGGGCCTGAGGCGCCACCGGGCTCTTTTCGTCCAGGGCGAGCACCGCCTTCACGAGAGCCGCGTCCATCCCGATGCGCGGGACGTAGTCGACGGAAGGCGAGAACGGCCCGGTGGCCTCGGCCTCGGGCTTCTTGGCCAACGGCTCGAGGCGGAGCTGGCGATCGTCGGGCGAGTCCGGCTTCTTCTCCGCCGGCCACTGCGCCTCGAGCGACTTGCCTTCGCGGGCCAGCGCCAGGGTTTGGTCGGCCTTGGCCTTGGCCGCGGATTTGGCGCGGTCGTCCAGCATCAGCTCGGCGGCGATCTCCTTCTGGGTGTCCTTCAGCTCGCGGTTCTCTTCGGGCAAAACCTCCTCGACGCGGATGAGGTGCCAGCCGAACCGGGACCGGACGGGCTCGCTCGTCTCGCCCGCCTTGAGCGCCATGGCGGCCTTCTCGAACGATGCGTCCATGGTGCCCGGGCCGAACAGGCCCAAGTCGCCGCCCTTCTCCTTGCTGCCCAGATCCTGGCTGCTCTCCTTGGCCACCGCCGCGAAGTCGGCGCCGCCCTGGATCTTCTTCTGCAGCTCGACCAGCTTCTCCTTCGCCGCGGCGGACTCCTTGTCCGGGGCCTTCTCGGAGACCTTGATCAAGATGTGGCGCGCCTTGACCCGCTTCGGCTTGTGAAACCGCAGCGAATTGGCCTTGTAGAACTCCTCAACCCGGGCCGCGTCGCTCTTCGCGAACGCGTCGACCTGCTCGTCGGCAGGCTTCTCGACTTCGGCTTTGAGAGCCTGCGGGTTGAACCGCACGAAGGCCAGGTCGAGCTTCTCCTTCTCCTTGGCGAACTCGGCG
Source organism: uncultured delta proteobacterium (assembly GCA_963772225.1). GTDB lineage: Bacteria > Myxococcota > Myxococcia > Myxococcales > UBA5297 > CAVYWD01. The sequence goes on from CAVYWD010000010.1 coordinate 27,799, forward strand.
CGGACCTCGTCGTCGGAGACCTTGGCGCTCTCGGAGAGGCTGCCCACCATCTTCTGCGCGAGCAGGCTCTTGCGCATCTCGTCCTCGAACTGCGCCTGGGTAGACCCGAGCTGCCGCTCGATGAGGAGGTCGTAGGTCGGTTTGTCGAAATGGCCGTCCTTCTGGAACGCAGGGATCTTGGCGATCTCCTCGAAGAGCTCGCGGTCCGAGACGGCGATGCCATGGGAGGCGGCCGCCTGGACGAGCAGCTCGCGGTCGATCATCTGGTCGAGGACGTTCTCCCTCAGCTTGAGGGACCGGGCCATGTCCTCGCTGAAGCCGCCGCCGGCGCGGGACTGGTAGTCGCGAAAGACCCGCGAATACGTCTGCTGGAACTCGATGGCCGGGATGGCCTCGCCGTTCACGGTAGCGATGTTCGCGCCGGGGCCGGACAGCGCGGCGCCCGATCGGCAGCCGCTCGAGCCGGGGCCGAATGAGAAGATGAACACCACGATGATGATGGTGAAGAAGACATAGATGAGCGCGGACCTCGAGTTCCGCCGCATGGTATCCAACATCGGGCGTCAGGCTCCTTTCGACCGCATTGCCTCGAACGACCTTCCCAACACGGCCCTAGGCCCAAGCCCTTCCGCTCTGCTCCGCGAGAGCGAAGCGCTTCACGCCGATTCAGAGGGGTGGGAGGGCGCCCGTGCGAGAAGGCTTGACACCCTAGAAAGAGGTTTGAGAAAATGCAAGTGAAATAAGCGCCTTGCGCCGGCTGGCGTCGGGCGCAGCTCAGGCCGCCCGCGGCGGGCTCGAGCGGCGGGTCGCAGCCCGAGCGAAGTCAGCCGTACCGCGGTGTGTTAGTCCAGGGCCGCTGGGCGTTTCGTCCTGTGGAGCGGCCGGAAGCGGGCAGGGCGAATTGCTGGGACTCTTCAAGCGGTACCGAGAACTCTTGGGCATCGCCGCGCTGCTTCTGGCGCCCATCGTGATGTACGTCGCCCACTCCAGGCGCGGCTGGGAGCTCACCTGGTTCGACCGCAAAGTCCTCTGGGTCAGCGCGCCGTTGGAGCGGGGCATCACCGCGGCGGTGGGCGGCGTCATCGACCGCTACGGGGCCTGGGTCGCGCTGCGCGGCGTGCGCGATGAGAACCTGGCGCTGCGGCGCGAGAACCTGCGGCTGAAAGAGGAGCTGGCGCGCCGCGCCGAGGCTCAGGCCGAGAACGAGCGCCTCCGCCGGATGATCGCCTTCGCCGAGTCGGCGACCACGCCCGTGCTCACCGCGCCCATCATCGGCGAGGCGCCGGTGCTGAACCTCCTCACCATCAAAATCGGCAAGGGCACCTCGGACGGGGTCAGCAAGGGAATGGCGGTGGTCTCCAGCGAGGGCATCGTCGGAAAGGTGATCTCCGCCTCGTCCCGCGCCGCGGACGTCCTCCTCCTCCAGGACGCGAATTTCGCGGTCCCGGTGCGGGTCCAGCGCTCCCGAGCTCGCGCCAAGGTCATGGGCCAGGGCGCTCGGGTGAGGCCGTCGCTCGTGCAGGCGCTGCGGACCGACGACATCGAAGACGGCGACCTCCTGGTGACGTCCGGCACCGACGACGTCTTTCCCAAGGGCCTCATGGTGGGCCGGGTCTCGCGCGTGGAGAAGCTCACGCACGGCATGTTCCTGTCCGCCGAGGTGGTGCCCGCCGCCGAGGTCGGCAAGCTCGAAGAGGTCTTCGTGATCATGGGCCTGCCGGGCCGGGAAGACTTCCCCGAAGCGGCGCTTCAGAAGAACTAGCGAGGCGGCGTCTCAGACCGACCAGGCATGTTGGAGAGGGTCGGCGCGGCCTCGCGTCGATGGTTGATAGTCGATGGTTGAAAGTTCTGCGGGAACCCGGCTCGGTGGAAACTTGACTCGAATGCATCGCGTTCGCGCCCTCAAGGCCTCTAGCGGCGGAAAGTCCATGGTCTGCCCAGAGCCGAGCAGAGCGGAGAGCGGCCTTCGGTGCCTCCTGTTGGGTGGCCGAATGTCGCTCAGGCGCGCGCTCGGGAAGTCCCCGCGCCCGCTGTGCGTTGGGGGAGCGCGCCTGCGCCCATGAAGCTCGCTACCCTCATCGTCGCTTGCCTCGCCCTGGTCGCGCTCGAGTGCGCGGCCCTGCGCCCGTTCGGCCTGTCGGTCGCGCGCGCCGACCTGGCGGTGGCGGTGGTGCTCTTCTTCGGCGTGCGGTGCCAGACGCTCGAGGGGGCGGCGGGCAGCTTTGCCGCCGGCTACTTCGTCGACCTCCACTCGGGGCAGCCTTCTGGGCTCTACATCTTTACGGCGGTGCTCACGTATCTCGTGGCGCGGCTGGTGGCGCCCTTCGTGGAAGTTCGCTCCGCTCGGCGCTTTGCACTGCTCGCGGCGGCGATGGACGTGGCCCACAACCTAGCGGCCTGGGGCCTGCTCGCTGCGGGCGGCGCGCCCGACGTCAACCGGAGCGAGATGCTGTCCGCCATTCCCCTCACGGCGGCGCTGACCGCTGTGGCGGCCACCTTGATCTGGCCCGTCCTTCGCTGGATCGAGGCGGTGTTCAAGAAACCGGAGACTGGGATTCTGATGTAGAGGTCAGAGGGGCGGGGAGAGGGCGAAGAGCGCGCAATGCCAATCATGGTGGGCCAGCAGGCGGCCGGGCGAGACTTCCGGGTGCGCTTCCTGGTGGCGACCGGCCTCGTCGTCGCGGCGATGCTGACGCTCCTGGGCCGGCTCTACTACCTGCAGATCTCCCGCGGCGACGAGTACGCCGAGAAGAGCAGCGAGAACTTCGTCAAGGAGACGCGCATCCCGGCGCTGCGCGGGATGATCCTCGACAACCGCGGGCGCATCCTGGTGGACAACCGCCCTTCGTACAACATCACCCTCACCCCGGCGCTGTGCCAGCCCGCCAGCGCGCCGAAGGACCACTGCGTCAACGAGATCATCCCGAAGCTCGCGACCTATCTCTCCTTGGACGCGGACGAGGTCCAGCGCGTCGTCGACCAGTTCAAGAAGGCGCGCAAGCTGGAGCGCTTCCGCGACTTCACCGTCAAGGTGGACGTGAAGGGCGATCCGCTCGACCGGCTGGAGGCGAACTGGCTCGACTTCCACAAGGCGCTGTCCCGCGTCGACGCCCCGCACAGGAATTATCGGTACGGGGAGCTCGCCGCTCACGTGCTGGGCTACATGAACGAGATCTCCGGCGAGGAGCTGGCGTCGTTCGAGAGCGAGGGCGTGTCCGGCTATCAGCTGGGCGACTACATCGGCCGGCGCGGCGTCGAGCGCCTGTTCGAGCGCGATCTGAGGGGCGTCGACGGCGCCTCGAAGACTGTGGTCGACGCCAAGGGCGTTCGAAAGGACGACTTCGACCTCTTGCCCAAGGACGTGGAGCGGGTCACGCCCGCGCGGCCCGGAAACAACCTGGTGCTCTCCATCAGCCTCCCGCTGCAGCAGGCCGCCGAGAAGGCGTTCGAGAAGGCCACCGCGGGCGCCATCGTCGTGGTCGACGTGAACACCGGCTTCGTGCTCGCGGTGGTGAGCAAGCCCGCCTACGACCCCAACAAGCTCACCGGCCGCATCAGCCGCGCCGAGCTCAAGGCCATCAGCGACGACCCGCTCGAGCCGCTCATCTTCCGCGCTGCCCAGCAGCACTACCACCCCGGCTCCACCTTCAAAATAGTCACCGCGCTCGCCGGCCTGCAGACGGGCGCCATCGTGGCCCAGAGCACGAAGGTGTCCTGCAACGGCGGATACAACCTGGGCAAGCGGCGCTGGCGCTGCCACAAGGACTCGGGCCACGGCATGGTGGACCTGCATCACGCCATCAGCTGGAGCTGCGACACCTTCTTCTACGCGGCGAGCGACCGCATGGGCATCGACGCCATCGCGGAAGCGGGCCACAAGCTCGGCTTCGGGCACGCTCCGGGTCTGGACCTGTCGCCCGAGGTGCCCGGCGTCATGCCCTCGACCGAGTACCACAACCGCGTCACGCCCGGCGGCTACACCAAGGGCCTGGCGCTCAACACCGCCATCGGGCAGGGCGACACCAACGTCTCGCCGCTGCAGCTCGCCATGGCCTACGCGGCCGTCGCCAACGGCGGCACGCTCTACAAGCCGCAGATCGTCCGCCGCGTGGTCGACCCCGACGGCAACCTGGTCCGCTCCGTCGAGCCCGTGGTGGTGAACCGCCTGGACGCCAAACCCGAGCACCTCGCGGCGGTGGTCGACGGGCTGAAGGCCGTGGTGAACGAGCCCGGCGGCACCGCCTACTGGAGGCGGCTCAAGGACATCCAGGTGGCGGGCAAGACCGGCACCGCCCAGGTCATCGCGCTGGGCGAGCGGCGGATCCGAGAGGAGCAGATGGACTTCTTCCAGCGCGACCACGCCTGGTTCGCCGCGTTCGCGCCGGCCGACAAAGCGGAGATCGCCATCGTGGTGCTCAACGAGCACGGCGGGCACGGCGGCGTCGACTCAGCGCCGGCGGGCATGGAGGTGATCCAGACCTATTTCAAGCTCAAGGCGGAGGAGGACGCCGAGCGGAGCGGGCCGCGGGTCGAGCCTCTGCCGGCGCCGACGCCGGCACCGGCGCCCTCACCCGCCGGGTCTCGCCCTCGCGAGGCGCTCGGACGTGGCCCCGGCACTGCGAAGGCGGCTCCATGGAGCTGAGCGCCCCGCTGGGCACCGGCGCGCCGGTGGACCGGCGCCTCTGGCGAAAAGTCCCGTGGTCCTTGCTGCTGGTCGCCGCGGCCATCGCCGCGCTCGGGGTGTGGAACTTGGCCTCGGCCTCGAGGTCGGCGCCGACGCCGCTGTGGCGCTCGCAGGCGATGTGGCTCGGCATCGGGCTCTTGACCTGCTTCGCCACCATGGCGTTCGACTACCGGTACCTCCTGCGGCTGGCCTACCCGGCGTACGGCGTGGCGATGGTGCTCTTGGCGGCGGTGTTCGCGCGCGGCCACTCGGCCATGGGGGCGCGGCGCTGGCTCGACCTGGGGCCCATGCACTTGCAGCCCTCCGAGCTGATGAAGGTCGCCATCATCCTGGTGCTGGCGCGCTTCTTCCACGAGGACCAGCGGCTGGGCGACGGGTACCGTTTGCGCGACCTGTGGCTCCCGGCCTTGCTCGTGCTGCCGCCGGTGGCGCTGGTCATGAAGCAGCCCGACCTGGGCACGGCCATGGTCATCGCCGCCATCGCCGGCTCCATGATCGTGTTCGCCAAGGTGCGCTGGAAGAGCCTCCTGCTCATCGCCATCGGCGGGAGCGCCGCCGCGGTGGGCGCGTGGGGCACGGTCCTCAAGGGCTACCAGAAGAAGCGCCTCACCACCTTCCTGAACCCCGAGGGGGACATGCTCGGCGCGGGCTACCACGCCAGCCAGTCGCTCATCGCGGTCGGCAGCGGGCAGGGGACCGGCAAGGGCTGGGGCCACGGCACCCAGACGCAGCTGTCGTTCCTGCCCGAGCAGCACACCGACTTCATCTTCTCGGTGTGGGGCGAGGAGCACGGGTTCGTCGGCGGCGCCCTGCTCATCGGGCTGTACCTGCTGCTGCTGCTGGTCGCCATCGGCATCGCCGCGAACGCCCGCGAGAAGTTCGGGACGTTCCTGGGGGCGGGCGTCTGCGCCATGGTCTTCTGGCACGTGTTCGTCAACGTCGGCATGGTCACCGGGCTCTTGCCGGTGGTGGGCGTCACCCTGCCGCTCATGAGCTACGGGGGCTCTTCCATTCTGACCATCATGATTGGCCTCGGGCTGCTCATGAACGTCGGAATGCGCAAGCATTTGTATTAGGAGCCTGGTTCTTCAGCTCGGTCCGCGGCGGGGTTCTTCTTCGCACCGAGCAGCTCGCCGGCTGCTTCTCGCGGGCGCAGGAGTGCGGTGGCCGTGTCGCCTTTCGATTGGCCTGCCGCGAAATGCAGTCAGCCTCGGTGGCGCATGCGCGAGGATTTGCTGCGGGCACATGCTGGAAGCCCGACTCGTCCACATCGGTTCCGACGATAGGGAATCCAGGATCATGGCCTTGCGGAAGATCTGCTCCTTGTTGGGTCGCCGGGGAACCAAGCGTCCTCGAGTCGGTCGTCATCGCCGAAGCGGCGCCTGCAGATGGAAGCTGGGGAAGTTGGCGCTCCTGGGCGCGCTCGCGCTTCTGCTGCTGCCGTCCCTGGGGGCGCCTCCCCGCGCGGCCGCGGCGAGGACCTACACTTTCGCGGTGGTCCCGCAGTTCGAGCAACGCAAGCTATTTGCGACCTGGAAACCCATCATCGACGAGCTTCAGAGGCGGACCGGGGTTTCTTTCGAGCTCGAGACGACCCTCACGGTACCGCAGCTTGAGCGCAAGCTGGCAAACGGGGACTTTGACTTCGTCTACGCCAATCCCTACCAGGTTTTTCGGGAGGGCGAGCGCCAGGGCTACCTCCCTCTGGTGCGGGACCGCACTCCGCTGAGAGGAATCGTGGTGGTGCGCAAAGACAGCCCAATCCGGAGCGTGTCCGAGCTCGACGGAAGGAGCATTGCGGTTCCGTCCCTCAATTCTTTTGGGGCCTGTCTCTTGGTCCGCGCCGACCTACTCAGGCTCCACCGTGTCGCCATCAACCCCGTCGCTGTGCAGACTCACACCTCCGTCTACCTCCACGTCATCAATGGCTTGACGGTGGCCGGGGGCGGAGTGGAGAAGACCTTGCGCGAACAGGACGAGGCCGTTCAAGATTCGCTGCGGGTTCTCTACACGACCCGTGGGTTTCCGTCCCATCCCGTCGCCTCCCATCCGCGAGTTCCGAAAGAAGTGCGAGAGAAGGTGCGCCGTGCCTTTCTCGCGATGGGCGCCACCGCGGAAGGTCGCGAGCTGCTGTCGAAGGTGCCTATGCAGCAAGTCGTCCCCACCTCACTGCAGGACTATCTGCCCCTGCGCGACTTGCAGTTGGAATCCTTCTGGGTTGACGGGTGATCGGTCGGTGTGAACCTAAGAATCAAGCTCCTGCTGCCGCTGATGCTCATCGGCCTGGGTACGGGCATCTTCCTCTACGCCGCTTGGGTGCCCCGAGTCATCGCCAACGGCGAGCTCTCGCACCTGAGGGACGTCGACCGGCACTTGGACAGCGTGGTCCAGGGGCTGATCCCGCTGCTCCTGAGCAACCAGCTGGACACCATTCATGCGAACCTGAATGCCCTGCTGGCCGCGAACACCGATTGGGTGAGCATTCGGCTGACGAATGCCAGCGGGCAGACGCTCTACCCCCTGGCGACGTCCAAGCCCAGTCGAAAACGCGAGCCAGGACCGGATACGCGCTCGCTGAAGAAAGAGATTCAACTCCTGGGCGCCCCGTTGGGCCGTCTGACGGTGGAAGTGGATTTGGGCCCGTCGCTGGCGAGCACGCGCCGGGAGAACCGCAGTCTCGCGATGGTTCTCGGCGGCGTGTTGGCCGCAGTCATGGTCGCCCTCGTGCTCGTCGTGGAGCTGGCGGTCGCCCGGCCGATAAGCCAGCTTGCGGAGGCTTCGAAGAAGCTGGCGCGGGGCGAATTCGACACCCCGCTGCCTCCCGGACGGCGGGACGAGGTCGGCGAGCTGGTGAACGGCTTCGCCGAGATGCGCAATGATCTTCAGCGCCATCAGGCCGACCTGATGCGAGAGATCGCCGAGCGCAAGGGAAGGGCGGCCGAGCTGCGCAGCGTGCTCGACACGATGGTGGAAGGCGTGCTGGTCTGCGACGCTCGCGAGCAAATCGTCCTGGTCAATCGGTCCGGCCTGCGCCTCTTCGGGCTGGAGAGCTCCGAGCAAGGCCAGCTCCTCCTGCGCGATCTCCCCGAGCGGCTGCAGCTGCGCGACGGTGAGGGGCACCCGCTCGCCAAGGAGCAGATGGCGTTCGCCCTCTCCCTCGCCGGGGAGACGGTGGTCGCTGTCGACGAGGTGATCCGGCCGAGGGGGAGCGCCCAGGACACGAAGATTCGCGTGAGCTCGGCGCCCATTCGCGTGGACCACGACCTCAGCGGCGCGGTCCTGGTGGCCCGCGATATCACCGAGCTGTACGAGCTCGAGCGCCTCAAGGACGAATTCATTTCGGTCGCCGCCCACGAGCTCAAGACGCCGGTGGCCATCATGAAGGGCTACGCCGAGGTGCTCCTTCGCAACAGCAATGACCTGGCCGAGCCTCGGCGGCGCATGCTCGAGGCGATCAACCGCGGCGCCGACCGCATCGACACGCTCATCCTCGACCTTCTGGACATCTCGCGGATATCAGAGCCACACCTGAGGATGGCGATCGAGCGCGTCGACCTGCTCGAGCTGATTCAGGCCGCCACATCCACCAGGGCGCTGACGGCGCCCACTCGCCATCTCCGGGTGGCCGCCGCGACACGCGCCGCGACGCTGGGGGACCCGGTTCGACTCGAGCAAGTGCTCGACATCCTTCTCAGCAACGCCATCAAGTACTCGCCTGAGGGCGGCGACGTGGCGGTGAGCCTCGAAATCGCCGAGGGGCAGGCGATCATCTCGGTCGAAGATCACGGAGTCGGGATCCCGAAAGACAAGCAGGGGCACATCTTCCAGCGGCTCTACAGGGCGCACACCGGCACGCCCTACGACTACGGCGGCATGGGCGTCGGTCTCTTCATCGCCAAGGAGATCGTCGCTCGCCACGGCGGCCGGATGTGGTTTGAGAGCCAGGAGAACAAGGGGAGCACGTTCAGCTTCAGCCTGCCTCTGCGGTGAAGGGTGCGGCCACTCTGGAGTGCGAGGGAACCTGGCGATTCCTGCGGACTTGGGCTGGGTTTGGGGCGGAGCGTGGGCCTGCGAGGATTGGAGTCGATGAAGGGAAGAAGTACAGCCGGGGTCGGGATCGGGACCGGGATCGTTTACGGGGGCGGGGACGGGCCACGCGGCTCGGAGCACGGGAGCGGCATCTTTCGCCCGTGGCCGAAGGACCTATGGCGCGCTGAAGGGCATAGGTCATGAAGTCTCTCTCCTCGGTCGCGCCCCAGCTCGGCTGAACCATGCGCAGGTACACGAGAATTCCCGCACTCCAGAGTGGCCGCACCCTGCGGTGAAGGCAACGGCCGGCCGATGCCATTCGGCCGGAGCGAGACCTCGCCGCTCGAATGGCTTGCCTCGCCGACCCCGAGAACCGCGCGGAAGAAGGCGAGTGAGCGCAGTTCGCGAACCCGTCAGGGCCAGGACGATGGACCGCCGAGCAGAGCCAGCGCCTTCTGCGCGCATTCGTTGTTGATAGGCAGCTCGCGGGCCTTCTGGAACGAGCGCCGCGAGCCGCTTCATCAGCTTCATCGGCGTGAACGCCACCGCCGCCTATGACGTCGGGTATGAGAGCCCGAGCCAGTTCAGTCGCGAGTACGCGCGCAAATTCGGGGTGCCCCGAGTCAAAGATCGGCCAACCGGCTGCTCCTGGCGATTGCTTCCTCGGTAAATCGCGGATTCTCCAGCCTCCAGTCTCCGGGTTCTAGATGGCTTCGTGACCGGATTGTCTCGGACAGGAATCCTCTGCCGATGGGGCTTGACCGCCGGGGCCAGACGGGGCTTGTCTTCGGCCCGCGAACGCCTGTCCGTCCGCGCGAATCGCGGTGCCCGCAAACCGCTTCGCCCATCGCAAGAAAGAGCTCCCATGACCCGATGTCTTCTGCTCGTCGCCCTGGCCGCCGCGCTCGCACCCGCGAGCTCCCGGGCCGGCGAAGCGCGGCTCTTGCGCTTCCCGGACATCCGCGGCGACACCATCGCCTTCTCCCACGGCGGCGACCTGTGGACCGTGCCCGCCGCGGGCGGCGTGGCCCGCCGGATCACGAGCGGCGAGGGCCTGGAGTTGTTCCCGCGCTTCTCGCCCGACGGCAAGTGGATCGCCTTCACCGGGCAGTACGACGGCTCGTCGGACGTGTACGTGATGCCGGCGGCGGGCGGCGAGCCGCGGAGGCTCACCTGGTACCCGTCCCGGGACCTCAGCGACCGCATGGGCTTCGACAACATGGTCCTGGGCTGGACGCCGGAGGGGAAGGTCCTCTTTCGCGGCCTGCGCGGGCCCCTCGGCGGCTTCGTCGGCGAGCCCTGGGTGGTCTCGCCCGAGGGCGGGCCGGTCGAGCGCTTCCCGCTGCCCGAGGCGGGCTTCGTCTCGTTCGCCCCCGACGGCAAGCGCATCGCCTACACGCGCATCTTCCGCGACTTCCGCCAGTGGAAGCGCTACGCCGGCGGCCTCGCCCAGGACGTGTGGATCTACGACCTCTCGACCCGCGCCATCGACCGCGTCACCGACTGGCGCGGCACCGACACCCAGCCCATGTGGATCGGCGGGTCGATCTACTTCCTCTCCGACCGCGACGACTGGAAGGTCAACCTGTGGCGCTTCGACGTCGGGGCGCGCGCCTTCACGCGCGTGACCCATTTCAAGGACTACGACGTCAAGTGGGCCCATGACGGCTCGGGCAAGATCGTCTTCGAGAACGGCGGCTTCATCTACCTGCTCGACCCGGCCGACGGCGTGCCGCGCAAGGTGAGCATCGAGCTCGCCGACGACGAGCGCTACGCGCGCAAGCGCTGGGTGAAGGTCGACGAGCGCATCGACAGCGCCGCCTTGAGCCCCGACGGCAAGCGCGCGGTCTTCACCGCCCGCGGCGACGTGTTTACGGTGCCCGCCGAGCACGGTGACACGAGGAACGTCAGCCGCACCCAGGGCGTGCGCGAGAAGGACGCGGTCTGGTCGCCGGACGGCCGCTCCATCGCCTACTGGTCCGACGCCACCGGCGAGGAGGAGCTCTACGTCGCCGCGCAGGACGGCAAGTCCAAGCCGGTGAAGCTCACGAGCGGGCCCGCGAGCTGGCACTTCAAGCCGGTCTGGTCGCCCGACTCGACGCGGCTCGCCTACGCCGACCGCGGCATGCGCCTGTGGCAGGTCTCGGTGGCCGACCAGAAGCCGGTGCAGGTGGCCAAGGCGCCCTACCGCGAGATCCACAACTACGCCTGGTCGCCCGACTCGCGTTGGTTGGCCTTCGCCAGCGAGAACGAGGCCGAGCTGTCCGTCGTGTCTCTGTACTCGGTCGACGGCAGGACTACGACCCAGGTCACCGCCGACGGCTACCAGAGCACCGAGCCGGTGTTCGACCCGGAAGGCAAGGTCCTCTACCTGCTGAGCGACCGCGACGTCTCCCCCACGCTCGGCCAGTTCGAGCAGTCGTACACGGTCAACAAGGTGACCCGCCCGCACGCCATCACGCTGCGGGCCGACCTGCCGTCGCCCTTCGCGCCGCAGAGCGACGAGGTGACGCCGCCCGACCAAAAGAAAGACGAGAAGAAGGACGCCAAGCCCGAACCGCTGCGCATCGACCTCGCGGGCATGGTCGACCGCATCGTCCCGTTCCCGGTCTCGCCGGGCAACCTGCGCGACCTCGCCGCGGCGAAGGGCAAGGTGTTCTGGATCAACCAGCCCACGTCCGAGCTCGGGGACGGCGAGGCGCCGGAGAAGGGCGCGCTCGTCCTCTTCGACCTGGAGAAGCGCAAGGCCACCGACGTGCTCGCGAGCGTCGAGCGCTACGACCTGTCGAAGGACGGCGCCAAGGTCCTCTACAAGAGCGACAAGACCTGGGCCATCGCCGAGCCCAAGGAGGGCATGAAGCCGGGCGAGGGCGCCCTCAAGCTCGACGGCCTGCGCATGGAGCTCGACCCGCGGGCCGAGTGGGCGCAGATCTTCGGCGAGACCTGGCGCCTCTACCGCGACTTCTTCTACCTGCCCGACATGGGCAAGGTGGACTGGGCCGCCATGCGCAAGCGCTACGAGCCGCTCCTTTCGCACGTCTCGCACCGCACCGACCTCACCTCCGTGCTCGCAGAGCTGGTGGCCGAGCTGGGCACGGGCCACACCTACGTGGGCGGCGGCGACTACCCGCACCCCGAGCGCGTGGGCGTCGGCACCCTCGGCGCCGACCTTGAGCTCGACCGCAAGGCCGGCCGCTGGCGCATCGCGCGCATCCTGCCGTCCCAGCCGTGGATCGAAGCGCGCCGCTCGCCCTTGCTCGCCCCGGGGCTGAAGGTGGCCGCGGGCGAGTACCTGCTCGCCATCGACGGCCAGGAGCTGAAGGCCGGCGATGAGCCCTACCGCCTGCTCGCGGGCGCCGCGGGGCGCACGGTCACGCTGTCGGTGGGCAGAAAGCCGTCTCTCGACGGCGCGCGCGAGGTCGCGGTGCAGCCGCTCGCCAACGAGTGGGACCTCCGCTACCACGACTGGGTCGAGGGCAACCGCCGCAAGGTCGAGGCGGCGACGGGCGGCAAGGTCGCCTACGTCCACATCCCGGACATGGGCGCCCGCGGCCTGACCGAGTTCATCCGCCAGTTCTATCCGCAGCTGACCCGGCAGGGCCTCATCGTGGACGTGCGCGCCAACGGGGGCGGCTTCGTCTCGGAGCTGATCCTCGAGCGCCTGCGCCGCAAGGTCGTGGGCATGAGCAACATGCGCGAGTCGAAGCCCACCACCTACCCGGCGGCGGCGTTCAACGGCCCCATGGTGGCCCTGGCCAACATGTACTCCGCCTCGGACGGCGACATCTTCCCCTACTTCTTCCGCGCCTACGGGCTCGGGCCCATCATCGGGCAGCGCACCTGGGGCGGCGTGGTCGGCATCCGCGGGCTCGGCGCGGGCATGGTCGACGGCGGCTACGCCTTCGTGCCCGAGTTCGGCATGTTCGACCTCAAGGAGCACTGGGTGGTCGAGAACGAAGGCGTCCGGCCCGACATCGAGGTCGACAACGCGCCGGCGGAGGTGCTGGCGGGGCGCGACCCGCAGCTCGAGCGCGCCATCCAAGAGGTGATGGCCCGCATCGCCAGCGAAAAGCCCAGCTTCGCGCGCACGCCCGCCTCGCGGGACCTGCGCGTGCCGAGCTGGCCGTCGGAGCAGGGCAAGGCCAAGGCCGAGGGCACGGCGAGCAAGGAGCCGTGAGGCAGCTGGCGAAAGTTTGAACGAAGCCGCCTGCGGCGGCAGCTGGGGAGGTGAATCGGGTCTGGGACGTCGACGCTTGACGTGGACGTGGTCGTCGACGTCGACGCTTGACGTGGACGGCGACGGCGACGGCGACGGCGACGCGGCCGTGGGCGGTCGTGTCGGAAATCGGCGACAGAGCTTGGTCAGCATGGCGACGATGCGCTCAAGCAGCTCGCAGCCTCGCCGATGTGCGGCAGCGTCGATGACCGTGAGCACGAGCAGGGCACCCAGGGCGGCGGCGCACTCCATCGCCGAACCGCGGGCGATGGCGTAGGTACGAGCTGCGTCTGCTTGTCCTGTCCGTCCAGCTGCTTCGGCGATGTTCGAGGGGATCGAACTGGCTGCTCGCCGACGCTGGTCCAAGAGTGTGGAGTTCCCTCGAGGTGCATCGGATGAAAGCTGCGAAGCCAAGGCAAGAAGCTCGATGGCTCGCTGGTAGACATCCATCTTCTGGAAGCTGAGCATTCTGATCGCATAGCAAGCACCGCCGACACGACCGCCCACGGCCACGTCGCCGTCGCCGTCGCCGACCACGCCCACGTCGAGCGCCCACGTCAACGTGCGTGCCCGAAGAGGCGGGCTCGGCGGCGCTGGCATGCGGAGGAATCGACGCTCTCTGACCCCTCGCTCTCCAGCAGCGGGGGAGCCTGAGGACACTCTGCCGATGGGTTCTCTGTCCCTCGTGAATCCCGAGCCGAGATCCGCTCTCGCACCTCCTGAGGCAAGAAACGATGGGAGTGGTGGAACCGGCCCTGTGGCCTTCGAGATCGCCGCAGCGGTTCTCGTGTGCCCGCAGGCCAAAGCAGTTGGCCGAGAAACCCTTCTAGAAGAGCTCGGGCCGGCTCGGCGCCCCATCCATCCCTGAGAACGGCTTCGTTCAACTCGACGTTTGCGCGGCGCGCTACGATGCGAGCGCCGTGCTCGCGTCCACCGCGCCGCGCAAACGCCTACTGGTTTGTGACGACGGTCGCTTTCCTCACCCCCCAATCTTCTCCCCGCTTTGCGGGGAGGGGGAGGACGGCCCCGGCTCCGGTATGCTCTCCGCCATGGAGCCATGGAGAGTGCTGGCCAGGGAGTTTTCCCCGGAGGGCAAGGAGCTGGTCCTACATGAGCGGGACGGCGTTTACGTCATCCGGGTCGGTGGCCGGGAGCTGATGTCCAGCGCGCGCCACGGCTCCGAGGAGGCGATGGCGGAGGCGGGGCTCGAGGGTCTTGAGGGCGGGTCCCCGTCCGTTCTGATCGGGGGCCTGGGGCTCGGGTACACGCTGCGCGCCGCGCTCGACCGGCTGCCTTCCAGGGCGAGCGTGGTGGTGGCGGAGATTTCGGCCCCGGTGGTGGCGTGGAACCGGGGGCCGCTGGCGCACCTCGCAAGAGCACCGCTCGACGACCCTCGGGTGGCCGTCGAGGTCGCCGAGGTCAGGCGGTTCCTCGCCACGGCCCGCCGGCGCTTCGACGCCATTCTCCTGGACGTGGACAACGGCCCGTCGGCGCTCTTTCGCGCCGGAAACCAGGCGCTGTACGAGCGGTCGGGGCTCGCCGCATTCTCCCGTGCGCTGCGGCCGGGAGGCGCGCTCGTCGTCTGGTCCGCCGGCGAGGCCCCGCGCTTCCTCGAGGAGCTCGGCCGGGCGCACTTCGAGGCGAAGGAGACTCGGGTCCCCGCGCGCCCCGGCGGCGGCAAGGCTCACCACGTGCTGATCGTCGGGCGGCGCTCTCGAGACGGGCACCGAACGGAATAGGAGGGCCTGCCGGTCGGTGCTAGCGACCTGGTCGAGTCTTCGTCGCCGCGAACCGCCGGAAGAAGGCGACCACCCTAGGCTCTGGGTCGAGGCTCGCATCCAGCGAATCGCCGTCGACAAAGGCGCGGCCGCACTCCTCGCAGACCTCGTAGAACTGCGGGTCCTGGCGATCGCCGCCTTCGAAGAGCGTCAGGTCGACGTGGCAGGTGGGGCACTCGCCAACATCCCCATCGGGGACCACCCGGCCGCCCTGCGCCTCGATTCCCGGGAGGTTGTTGTGCAGGAGGATCGGGTTCAGGTCGGTGAGCTCGGCCGTCAGGCCGCCGCACTCCGAACAGACGCGCAGTGGCACTTCTTGTCCGACTTCAGGGTCCTGCATCTCGGCATCACAGCCAGGGCAATTCACAGAGTTCGCCATTTCCTGCGAGAAAAGGGTCAGCGGGAGCTTTTCGCCAGGCGCTCACCTTAAGCCACATGGGGCGCCAGAGACAACCTCCGCGAAGCCCCTCCGCGAAGCCCCAACGGAGCGGAGGTGGAATAGCCCTTGGGGGTGAGGCGATCGGCGAGCCGAGCCCTCTCGCAAGCGAGAGCTCCTGCGACTGCATTCTCCAGGCGTGCTGAGTGTCTATTAGGACAACTCATCGATTAGCCTGCGAAGGTCGCCTGGGGGAGCGGGCACGCCGCTGGCCGGCCGGCCGCGGCGCAAGGCGCTTGAGACGCCCGGCGCTTCTGGCTACCTTCGGCCGATGAGGCGCTCGCATCTCCTTGGGGCGGTCGCGCTTTCGGCCGCTCTGCACGCCGGGCTCTTGGCCCTGTCGATGCGCGCGCGCCCGCCGATCGAGCCTCGGCGCGAGCGGGTCGAAATCGAGATCCGGGTCCAGCACCGGCCACCGGCCCCATCGCCAACGCCTCCGCCCGCGCTCCGTGAAGCCGTCCCTCCGGGCGAGCGAGCGAAGGTCGCCCAAATCCCTCCCCGAGCGAAGAGCGGCCCGAGCGCGGCGCCTCCTGCGGCCGCAGCCCCGTCCAGGTCTGCCGGAAGCGACGAAGCGCCCGGAGCGGCGGAGGCGGCCCAAGGCAAAGGCTCCGAGCGGCCGGCGGACCGCGGCCTGGCGCTGGACGACCTGCCCCGGGGCCTGCCTGCCGGCCCGTCGGCGGAGTTCGGCGAGCGGATCCTCGAGCAGGGCGGCCGGGGCTCCAAGGCGTTCGGCTCGCTGATTCGCAACGAGCCCGGCTTCGGGCCAGGGCGGCAGGCGCTGCTCGACGCGGAGGGCGCGGCGGTCAAGAGCAAGGTCGACGGCTGGATGGCCGACGGCGCCGCCGAGGCCCGCGTCAACGGCGGCATCGTCGACGACTACTTCGGCCAGATGAAGCGCAACCTCGAGGCGAAGCTCGACAAGCCGGGGGACGTCCTGAGCGGGAGCTTCGTCAAGGACTTCGCCCAAGCCTACGGCCACGCCGCGCAGCAGTACGCCGCCACGGGCAATCCGTACCGGCAGGGCGAGGTCGTCGGCTCGGCGCCCGAGATCGACGGCGACACGCCCTTGGCGACGATGGCGCAGCGCTACCAGGGCTCGACCACCGAGGACGCGGCGAAGAGGTTCGCCCAGGGCCGGATGCTGCGCGACTTTGCCGACGGCAAGTTCGGCCAGGGCCTCATCGCCGTGGTCGAGCTCCGCCAAGGCGCGGACGGGCACCTGCTCTCCGCGAAGCTCCTCGAGGCCTCCGGCAGCGCCGAGTTCGACGCCCACGTGATGAAGGTCGCGCCCCAGGCGCTCTCGCTCCTCGGGCCGCCGCCCGACCACGTCAAAGTCGCCGAGGGTGGGCTGAAGAGCCACTGGGCCTTCGAGGGGCACATCGTCTACAAGCGAAAGCTGCGCGAGACGAACCTCGTCCAGGACGGCTGGTACCTGGCGCTCGCGGGAATGTCGGGGCTGATGACCGGCGACTTCGATATGGGCGGCGACGCGACCTACGTCGACCTGCGCCACCCGGAGCTCAAGGTGAAGGCGCGGCTCCTGCGCCTCTACCAGTGACTCACCCGAACAGCCGCGGCAGGCTCTGCTCGTAGGGCGCTCGGGCGATGCCCTTCTCGGTCACGAGGGCGCCGACGAGCCGCGCCGGGGTCACGTCGAAGGCCGGGTGCCGCGCGCGGACGCCGGCCGGCGCGATGGCCTTTCCGCCGATGGAGGTGACCTCGTCCGACGAGCGCTCTTCGATGGGGATCCGCGAGCCGTCCGCCAGGCTCAGGTCGATGGTGGAGAGCGGCGCCGCCACGTAGAAGGGCAGGGCGTGCTCGCGGCAGAGGATGGCCACGGTGTACGTGCCGATCTTGTTGGCGACGTCGCCGTTGCGCGCGATTCGGTCGGCGCCCACCACGGCGCAGGTGATCTCGCCGCGCGCCATGAGGTGCCCGGCCATGTTGTCGGAGATGAGCGTCACGTCGATGCCGTCGCGGTGCAGCTCCCAGGCGGTGAGGCGCGCGCCCTGGAGGTAAGGGCGCGTCTCGTCCGCGACGACCTTGATCCGCTTGCCGGCCTCGACGGCGGCCCGTATGAGGCCCAGCGCCGTGCCGTAGCCCCCGGTCGCCAGCGCGCCGGCGTTGCAGTGCGTGAGGACGGTGGCGCCGTCGGGGATCAGCTCGGCGCCCAGGCGCCCCATGGCGCGGCAGGCGGCCACGTCCTCTTCGAAGATGGCCTGGGCCTCGGCCAGCGCCGCGTCGGCGAGGTCGTCGCGCTCCAGGTGCGGCGCCAGCGCGCGCTCCATCCGCTCGACCGCCCAGGCAAGGTTGACCGCGGTCGGCCGCGCCGCCTTGAGGGTGGCCGCCGCAGCGTCGAGCGCCGTCTTTCGCTCGGCGCCCGAGCGGGCCTGGGCCCGCGCCTGCCGCGCGGCGAGCGCCATGCCGAAGGCCGCCGCGATGCCGATGGCCGGGGCGCCGCGCACCACCATGTCCTGAATGGCCTTCGCGACCGATGGCGCGTCGTCGAAGGCGAGGTGGCGCTCCTCGGCGGGGAGGAGCCGCTGCTCGATGAGGTAGAGCCTGCCGTCCTTGAAGTAGACCGGGTGGAGCGGGTGCATGCGGTCCAAGCCCTTTCTCGAGCATTCCGTCGGCAGAGGCTTCTCTAGCATTCGCGCGGCGAGGCCGGCAACGCCGGCGCGGTGGGGTAGCGGGGCACAGCCGAAGAACTTGCCCGGGCGCCGATCTGCGGGAGACTCTTGGGCCAGCGCGAGCGGGGACCTGTCGAAGGCTCGCCGGCGCGCCGTCCGAAAGCTCGAGCCAGGGGTCCTACCGCGCCCCTGGATTCGAACGACCCCCAAACTGAAGTGCTCAGAAAAACGAGGTCAGCACGATGATGACGCGAATCGCGATGACGGTGGCCGTGGTTTCCCTCTTCGCCGCGGCGCCGGCGTTCGCGCAGGGCGAGACCCCCGCGCCGAAGGAGCAAAAGGCCGTCAAGGCGGCAAAGGGCAGCCCCCAGACCCATCACTGCTACAAGGACGGCAAGCTGCTCGCCGACGTGACCAAGAAGAAGTGCGCGGGCGAGGGCGGAAAGTGGGACAAGGACTCCGCGCACGCGGCGAAGGCGGAGCCGGCCAAGGCTGAGCCCGCCAAGGCCGACGCGCCCAACCCTGAGGCCTCGCCGGCCCCCGCGGCCGAGCCCGGCAAGGCCCTGTAGCGGTCGGATTCATTTCGCGAGACAGACGCGGCGCGGTGGCGCTCTTCGGGCGCCGCGGCGCCGCGCTCGTTTGGTGGCCGCTCTCGCCACGCGGCGCGCCGGCTCCAAGGGGCGAGCGCGGACGGCGGGCTCTCGCCCTGTTCGGACCGCGCCGAGGCGTCATCCGCGAAATCGAGCGCCGGCTGGTGGTCGGCCGGGCGCTCGAGGCCGGTCTCCCCTGCTGGACGGCGGCACGCTCGTCCTCGACGAAGTGGGCGAGCTTCCCGCGCCGCTCCGGGTCAAGCTCTTGCGCGCGCTCCAGGAGACCAGGCCCAACAGATTGAAACGCAGCAGCTCGCGCCCTCCACCCTCCAAGGCGAAGCCCTGGCGCAAGACCTCGGTGAAGCAGGTGGAGCCCGAGCCCGCGCCGAAGAGCCCTCTGTAGATCCGGCGGCGCCATTGGCCGCAGGCGCCGCGGCGCGCGACGAGCTCAGCTCCTTGGGGAGCGACCGGCGCTCACGGCCCCAAAGGCCCGGGTGAGCGCCTCCGTGGGCGCGCCCGCCGCGAGCTTTCGCGGCCGCGACCGCGCGCGGAACATGCGCACGGCGAGATAGACGATGGGGAGAATTCCGCCGGCGATGAAGAGCGCGTCCCCGGGAAGGCGCAGCCATTCTAGGAAGCGGACGCTCGGTCGCTCATAAAACTCGGGCGTTCGGGCGTGCCAATACCCGTTCTGAAAGCTGTCGAAGAGCTGAAGCATGCCGATGGGCGCCAGGTTGACGAAGAGCATGGCGCCCAGGCCGATGTTCAGGCTCCAAAATGAGGTCTTCATCGCGCGCTCGCTCCAAGCATCGGGCGGGACGAAGTAGCGGGCGACGAACACGAAGAAGCCCACCGCGAGCATGCCGTAGACGCCCATGAGCGCGCCGTGGCCGTGGTTCGCGGTGAATTGCGTGCCGATTTCGTAATAGCTCACGATGGGCAGGTTGATGAGGAAGCCGAAGACGCCGGCGCCCAAGAAGTTCCAGAAGCCGACGGCGATGAGGAACATCAGGGCCCAGCGGTGAGGAAACGGCTGGCCCGGCACGGCTGTGCTCGAGCCGCCCAGGCGGATGAAGCGATAGGCCTCGAAGGTGAGGAGGACCAAGGGGATGACCTCCATGGCCGAGAAGAAAGCCCCCGCCGCCATGTGCACCGCCGGCGAGCCGCTGAAGTAGAGGTGGTGCATCGTCCCGATGACCCCGCCGATGGAGTAGAGGATCGCGTCGAGATAGATGACCCGCGTCGCGGTAGCGCGCGAGACGGCGCCGAGCAAGACGAAGATCAAGGCCACCATGATGGTCGTGAAAAGCTCGAGAAAGTCCTCGACCCACAAATGGACGACCCAAAATCGCCAGAAGTCCACGATGACGAAATGCGAGTCTCGGTCGAAGAGCATGCCGACGGCGTAGAAAGCGGGAATCGACAGGGCGCTGTAGAGAAACAGAAAGGGCAGGCTCCCCGGGTGTTCCTCGCGCAGCCGCGCGCGCAGTCCGCGAAAGAGAATGGCGACCCAGAAGAGCATGCCGGCCGTGAGGAGCAGTTGCCAAAGGCGTCCGAGGTCCAGGTACTCCCACCCCTGGGAGCCGAGCCAAAACCATGGGCCGTGGCGCTTGATGACGTCCTTCACGCTGAGCGCCTCGCCGGCGAGGCTCCCGACGACGACGACGACCACGGCGCCGAACAGCGCGATGGCGAGCGCGTCCTGGCCCTTGGGCTCGCTGCCGGCGAGCATCGGCGTGATGAAGATGCCCATCGCCAGGAAGGAGGCGGAGACGAAGAACAGCGCGAGTTGCACGTGCCAGGTTCGGGAGAGATTGTACGGCAGCCAGCCGGCGAGGTTGAGCCCGTAGAAGCCGCCCGGCTCGGCGTGGTAATGAGCATTGACGCCACCGAGCAGCCCCTGGGCCAAGAAGAGCGCCGCAACGACCAAGAAATACCAGGCCGTCGCGCGCTGGGAGGGCGTGAGGCCGACCTCCTCGGGCGGGCGGAACTGAACGGGCTCGGTTCCCTCTTCGTCCGCGCGATGCCAGCCCAGCACCTTGAAACGGCCGAAGACGTAGAAGACCAAGCCCGTGCCGCAGAGCAGGGCGATGAGGCTGATCACGCTCCAGAAGAAGTTCTCCGCGGTCGGCCGATTGCCGACCAGGGGCTCGCCCGGCCAATTGTTGGTGTACGAATAGATTTCCCCGGGGCGGCGCGCGCTGGAAGTCCAGGCTGCCCAGGCGAAATAGGCCGTCAGCCTGCGCACCTCGGCGAGGTCCGCGATGGCCGGGCGCTTGAGCCCGCTCTGCGTCTCGAGCGCGCCGAAGAAGGACCGGTAGAAGCGCTCCATCGCCTCGAAGGCGTGCGCCTGGCCCGCAGAGAAGGGCAGGGAATCGGCCCCTGCCTCGTACGCGTTGGCCTTGGACTCTCGGGCGACCCGGTCTCGGACCTCGGGAAGCGGGGCCCCCCTCTCCCCGTAGAACAACAGCATGTCCAGGGCGGAGCCGTGAAGGTATTGCGCGGTGAAATCGGGTCCCAGGTATGCGCCATGGCCGAACAGCGTGCCGTATTGCATCAGCTCGTATTTCTGGAAGACCTGCTGGCCCGCGAGGATGTCGTCGCGCGTGAAGAGCACGCCTCCGCCCGGCGTTGTCACCCGCGCGGGGACGGGCGGTTGTCGCGAGTAGACGAGGGCCGCCAAGATGCCCAGGACCGTGAATCCCAACAGAAACGTCAGCGCCGCCGCCTGAGGCCACGCTCTGGAAATGGCCATGCTGCCGCGGGACATGGCGCCTCCTGGGGCGAGGCCTCAATGTTGCGGCGGCGGGGCTCGGGCGCAAGGAGAGGTCCTTTGCCGGTTCGGCGAGCCATCATGGATTCCCAGACACAGAGTTGGGCGGGCGTGCCGATCTTCACCATCGGCCACTCGACGCACCCACTGGACGAGCTCGTCTCCCGGCTGAGATCGCTTCAGGTCTCAATCTTGGTCGACATCCGGACGATTCCGCGCTCGCGGCACAATCCGCAGTTCAACGGCGATGCGCTCCGCTCCGCTCTGAAGAAACGAGGCCTTCGCTACGTTCACCTGCCGAGGCTCGGCGGCCTTCGGCGCGCGCGCGCCGATTCGCCCAACACGGGCTGGCGAAACGCGAGCTTTCGGGGATTCGCCGATTACATGCTGACGGCCGAGTTCGAGGCCGGGCTCGCAGAGCTTCGCGCACTGGCGGCGGAAGGCGTCGTCGCGATCATGTGCGCGGAGGCCGTGCCCTGGCGCTGCCATCGGTCTCTGGTGGCCGATGCGCTTCAGGCTCGCGGCGCCCGGGTCGAGCACATCGTTGGCCTCTCGCGCGCGAGCCAGCATCGCCGGACGCCCTTTGCGGTGGTGCGCGACCTTCGCGTCGTCTATCCCGGCGAGCCGGAGTCGGACGAGCGGCTCTCCGCCGTCGGTCCGCTGCACCTGGAGGCGACGGCGCGGGTGCTGCAGCGCCTTCCGTCGAATCGGGTCGACCTCTGGGAAGAAGACGAATACCGCCGCGCCCTGTCCACGCCGGAGGGGCTCGCGCTCGCCCGGGTGAGCAATCGGGGAAGCTTCGAGGAGCCCGAGCTTCGGCTCGAGGTCATGCCCCGTCGACTCTCGGCGGCGGTGCGCGCGGACGTCGCGGGCGCCGTCCGCCGCATTCTCGGCCTCGAGGTGGATCCCGCGCCGCTGCAGCCGCTGGCGCGCGCCGCGCTGGGCCCCGCCGCGGCCGCCCTGCGCGGCATGCGGCCGCCTCGCTTCCCCGGGCTCTTCGAGGCGTTCGCGAACGTCGTGCCCTTTCAACAGGTCAGCCTCGAGTCGGGGCTGGCCATCGTCGGCCGGCTGGTCGAGCGCTTCGGCCCGCGCTTGGAGCTCGACGGGCGCCGATACCTCGCGTTTCCAGAGGCGCCCGTCGTCGCCGAAGCCCCGGCGTCGGCCCTGAAGGCGTGCGGGATGAGCGCGAGGAAGGCGGAAGTCCTCCGGGGGCTCGCGGGGAAGGTCGCCTCCGGCGAGCTGACGGAGGAGAGGCTCGCGGCGTCGGGAACCGAAGACGCGCTCGCCTTTCTCGAAGAGCTGCCGGGCATCGGGCCTTGGAGCGCGGGGCTCGTCCTGCTGCGCGGCCTCGGGCGCCTCGACGTGTTTCCCCCGGGCGACGCCGCCGCCACCCGGGCGCTGGCCGAGCAGATTCGCCCTGGGATGACCCTCGAGGCCATCGTCGCGCGGGCGGGCGGGCGAGCGCCGCGGCTCTGCTGCATTTCCGCAGGGAGCCCGGCGTTTCCGGCGTCGGCGGCGAGCGACTCGCGCGCCTGCGCCTGGGGCCTATTCCGGTCGTCGTAAGGCTTGCGCACGGCGTCGATGGCGTCGAGCATCGCGACCGCCGCCTGGCCGGCGCGGCTCAGCAAGGCGAAATGGATCTTGAATGGCGGGCTCGCGTACGATGACGCACTCACAAGCTTCCCGCGCGGCCCACGCGATTCTTCTCGAGGCGCGCCGACGAAGCCATCGCTCGCCAAGGCGCGAGGAGGTGACAGCGACCATGAATCGTCACGAGACCCAGATGATGCTCGCCCTGGCCGCCGTCGCTGCCCTCGCGGCGTGTGGTTCCTCGCAATCGTCGAGCGCCTTCACCTGCTGCTATGACGATGCGTATTACAATTGCAGCAGCCAGAGCGCATTGGACGCCTGCAGCAAGGGAAGCTTCTCCGGCTGCGCCCGCGATTCGAGCAAGGATGTCAGCGTTTGCAACGCGCCGACGTCCACCGGCGATTCGAAGGCGTGCACCGTCGTTGGCTCGGTGAGCAGCTTCCAGGTCACCTGCTCGAAGGCCATCGAGTCCGTGACGGCACTGGGCGTCACGTCGCCGAGCAGCATCCGGATCAACGACATCGCGCTGACCGTCACGGACGCCTACCACATTGCCGGCAGCGCGCCCGGGCAAAGCTCGCTCTCTTTCACCGTCGCGCACACGGACGGCACGTTCAGCGACGTGTCGATTGCGGCACTTTGATGACCCTCTTCTCGCATCCATGGCGGGGCTCGAGCGCAGGGATGAACGCCCGCCGCCGCTGAGCTCGCGGTCCGCTGAGCCCTGGTCTGGGCGCCATCGACCTCGTCTTCGGCCAGGGCGCGCGAGATGCGCTTGGCGAGGCCGGCGAGGCCGACAGAAGAAAGCGACAGCCCCGCGGGCCCCGTGGCCAATCCGATAGTCAGTCTCCGAATCGACGATCGCATCGGCCGCTGTTTCCGCCGACGGGCCGGATGACGCCGCCGGCGATGAAGGCGAGGGTGCCGACGGCCAGGCTGCCGTACGCGCGGGAGGGCGCTTTGCAACCTCTTGCTGGGAGGCATCGGCCGCGGCGCGCTGGGGCGACTCCGAGCGGCGAAGGTGCGGGTGTTCCTGGCGCACGAGGCCACCGTCGAGGCGGCGCTAGCTAGCGGCGCTCAAGGCCGGGGAGTTGGCCGAGGCGTCTCCGGATGGGGCGTGCGGACATCACGACCACAGCTCGCGCGGCGATGGGGGACCGCATGGCCACGGCCACTGCGGCGGAGCTCAGCACTGAGCGAGCTCGAGAATCCGCCGGCGCTCCGGGAATTGGAGTGCGGGCGAAGCTGGAAGGGGCCGCGTGCGCCGCTTTCGCCCCTTCCAGAGCGCCGGCGGTTCAGCTGTCCGGATCCGCCTGCGGCCCCGCCGCGGCTCCGACGCTCGCCGGGACCTGCGCGGAGCTCAGCGGCGTCACCGCGCCCATGCCCGTGACGTAGGCCGGCGTCGCCTGGATCGCGGGCATGACCGTCGCGTCCATGATGAAGTCGGCGCTGCCGCTGCTGGCGCGGTTCCCCGAGCAATTGCGCCCCAGCGCGGCCTGGCAGTCGACGTTTGCAGTTGCGATCGCCGCGTCGAGGGGCGCGAAGACGGGAAGGCCGCTCGGCTGCCAGATCGGCTCGAGGCCCGAGGCGTCGGAGAAGTAATTCCCCTCGACGAGCGACAGGATGCCGCTGGCGGGGATGATCGCCTTCTGGGAGAGGGCGTCGTAGTAGTTGTTCACGAGGTGCACCGCCCCACCGCTCGCGCCGGACGGCGGCGTCCCGAGCTGGGGCGCGTCCCCAGACATGCTGTAGATGCGGTTCCCGATGAACGTGATGCTCTGGTCCGCGCCCGTGAACAGCGCGTTCCAGTAGTGCCGCCCGTCGCAATAGTGGCCGCACAACGTCGTGCCGTCGAAGGTGTTGTTGGAGAGGGTGACGCCGGCGGCGGTGCCAAAGCCGCTCACGATCATCATGCGGCCGATCCTCGCCAGGTAGTCGTGGTCGATCCAGACGCCGCTCACGCCGTCCATGGCGATGCCGTCGC
Organism: uncultured delta proteobacterium; assembly: GCA_963772225.1. Taxonomy (GTDB): domain Bacteria; phylum Myxococcota; class Myxococcia; order Myxococcales; family UBA5297; genus CAVYWD01. Next base: position 52,509 of record CAVYWD010000010.1, read on the forward strand.
CCGCCCAGATGATCCCCTCGTTGATGTCGGTGATGGACAGGTTGCGGATGATGACGTTGGAGACGCCGCCCTTCAGGAGCAGCCCCTTGCCCTTCCAGCCGGCGCTCGCGCCGATGCCGATGACCGTCTTGTTGGACCCCACGAGCATTGGGTTCGTCCCCGCGGCGTCGTAGGTGATGGAGGAGAGTGTCTTGCCGGAGCAGAACGTCTCTTGGTTCAGGACCAGCTCGGTGTGCCCGTTCAAGGTGCAGCCGTTGTCCGCGTACACGCACCCCTGGCTCGTCGCCGTCCCCTCGGTGCTTCTGAAGTCGATGACGGACTCGAGGCGGATGGTGCGCGGCGTGGCGTCCGCGCAGGCGCCGCTCACGACCGAGTCGCACAGCGCCGCCGCCAGCTCCGCCGCGGTGGTCGCCGTGACGACGGCGCCCCCGTGCCCGCCGGTGACGCCCCGCCCGAAGCCGATGGGCACCTTCCCAATCTCGACGCCGACGGCGTTGTCCTCGCCGATGGTGACAGAGCAGAGCGCGGCGGTGCCGCACGATGCGGCGTCGCCCGTCCAACCCCAAACACCGTAGGTCGGGTCGGGGAGGATCGCGGTGAGGTTCACGGTGGACCCGTACGGATAGGACACTCCCGACGCGGCGCCCGAGATCGTCCCGTGGGCTGGCGCGGAGATCATGAGCGTGTACGACTGAGGAGAGCAGGCGCCGCCCGTCAGCTGGTAGTGGTCGAGGCAGGTGAAGCCCTGGCAGGCGCCCCAGGTCTCGCCGCCGTCGGAGCTGATCTCCGTTCCGCCCTCGCTGTTGAGCGGCTGCAGCGCGCAGGCGCGCGTCAGCAGGGCTCGGGCCACCATGTCCTCGTAGCGGCAGGCGGTCGCTCCCATGAGCGCGAGCGCCAGCGCGTGCCACCGCGCGAACACGCCCAGCGAGTGCCGCGCGCGCGCGCCGCGCGCGTTCCGCCGAGGGCTATTGGGTGAGCACGGGTTCACTTGCGAGGGATGCTTTCGCTCAGGTTGCCGATCCGACAAGACGGGACTTTAGTATAGCGGCATCCTCTGCCGGTCCAATCGCCTCATACACCGAGAGGGCAAGCCAGGGGCGGCGCGCTCGGCGGACGGTCGCGAGGCACCCACCCTGCGGACTTAAGCCCGCCGGCGCCGCCTCGTGCGCGAAGCGTGCTACCCGCCGAGCTTCTTCTTGATGAGCTCGCTGGCGACGCCGGGGTTTCCTTTTCCCTTCATGGCCCGCATCACCTGGCCGGTGAAGAACCCGAGGAGCTGCTTCTTCCCGCCCTTGTAGCGTGCGACCTCGTCCGCGTGCGCGCCCAAGACCTCGTCCACGGTCTTCTCGATGGCGCCCTCGTCGGAGACCTGCCGCAAGCCCTTGGCCTCAACGATGGCGGCCGGGTCGCCGCCGTTGGCGAGGAGCTCGTTGAAGACGTCCTTGGCGGCGCTGCCGGAGATCTCGGCCTTGTCGACCAGGGTGAGCAGGGCGGCGAACGCCTGCGGCGTGAGCTTGAGCGAGTCGATCTTCGCCTGGCCCTCGTTGAGCGCGCGGTAGAGCTCGCCCTTGAACCAGTTGGCGAGCTTCTTCCCGTCTTTGTACAGCGCGGCGGTGGCCTCGAAGAGCTCGCCGATGCGTCGGTCGACGTCGGCGGTGAGGAGCTTGGCGTCGTCGTGCGAAAGGCCGTACTGCCGCTCGAACCGCTGGAGACGCTCGCGCGGAAGCTCGGGGAGCTCGCCCTTGAGCTTTGCGACGAGCGCGTCCTCCACCTTGAGCGGCTGCAGGTCGGGCTCGGGGAAGTAGCGGTAGTCGTGCGCCTCCTCCTTCGAGCGCATCGACCGGGTGCGGCCCTCCGCCGGGTCGAAGAGGCGGGTCTCCTGGACGACGCGGTCGCCCGCCTCGACCACCTTGATCTGCCGCTTGATCTCGTACTCGATGGCCTGCCGCACGAACTTGAACGAGTTGATGTTCTTGAGCTCGGCGCGGGTGCCGAGCTCCTTGGCGCCCTTGGGCATCACCGAGACGTTGGCGTCGCAGCGGAACGAGCCCTCTTCCATGTTGCCGGTGCAAACGCCCAGGGTGACGAGCACGTCGCGCAGGGACTTCAGATACTCCGACGCCTCTGCCGGCGAGCCCAAGTCAGGCTCACTGACGATCTCCATGAGCGGCACGCCCGCGCGGTTGAAGTCGACCAGGGACGAGGCGCCGCCGGTCTCGTGGATGTTCTTGCCGGCGTCCTCCTCCATGTGGATCCGCTTGATGCGGATGACCTTCTCGCTGCCGTCGCCGTCGATGGTGATGCGGCCGTTCTCGCAGATGGGCAGCTCGTACTGGCTGATCTGGTAGCCCTTCGGCAGGTCCGGGTAGAAGTAGTTCTTGCGCGCCCAGACGCTCGTCCCGCGGATCTCGCAGGAGAGGGCGAGGCCGGTGCGGACGGTCATCTCCACCACCCGGCGGTTGAGCACCGGCAGCACGCCGGGCATGCCCAGGCAAATGGGGCAGGTGTGGTGGTTGGGCGGCGCCCCGAACTCGGTGGAGCAGCCGCAGAAGATCTTGGTCTGGGTCGACAGCTGCGCGTGGACCTCGAGGCCGATGACCGGGACGTATTCCATGGAGAGGCAGCTCCTTGCAGTTTCCTCTCCCCCTCCCCCTCCCCGCTAGCGGGGAGGGGGAGGGGGTGAGGTCGGCGAGCGCCGGTGCCAGTCGGTCGCGCGCTCGTAGGAATGGCCGATCTGGAAGAGCGCTTGCTCGCCAAAGGGCCTGCCCAGGATCTGCAGGCCGATGGGCAGCCCGCCCTGGGTGAACCCGCAGGGGACGGACATGCCGGGCAGCGAGGCGAGGTTGCAGCTCAAGGTGAAGATGTCCGACAGGTACATCTGGATGGGGTCGTCGACCTTCTCGCCCAGCTTGAACGCCGCGGTGGGCGAGGTGGGCGTGAGGATGGCGTCGCAGCGCTGGAACGCCGTGAGGAAGTCCTGGCGGATGAGCGTGCGGACCTTCTGGGCCTTCACGTAGTAGGCGTCGTAATAGCCGGCCGAGAGCGCATAAGTGCCGAGCATGATGCGCGCCTTGACCTCCTTGCCGAAGCCCTCTTCGCGCGTCGCCTGGTACATCTCCAGCAGGCCCTTGGTGTCCTTGGCTCTGTGGCCGTACTTCACGCCGTCGTAGCGGGCGAGGTTGGAGGACGCCTCGGCGGTGGCGATGAGGTAGTAGGTGGCCACCGCGTACTTCGTGTGCGGCAGCGACACCTCGACGAGAGTCGCGCCCTGCTTCTCGAGCTCGCGGGCGGCGGCGCGGACGGCGGCCTCGACCTCGGGGTCGGTGCCGGCGACGAAGTACTCCTTGGGCAGCCCGAGGGTCATGCCCTTCACCCCCCGGCCCAAGTCGGCCAGGTAGTCGGGCACGGGGTTCGGGGCGCTGGTGGAGTCCTTCGGGTCGTGGCCGGCGATGACCTGGAGAACGGCGGCGCAGTCGCCCACCGTCCGCGCCAGCGGGCCCACCTGGTCGAGCGAGCTCGCGTAGGCCACGACGCCGTAGCGAGAGACGCGGCCGTAGGTGGGCTTGATGCCCGCGACGCCGCACAAGGAGGCCGGCTGGCGGATGGAGCCGCCGGTGTCGGTGCCCAGGGAGCCGAACGCCTCGCGCGCGGCGACGCAGGCGGCGCTGCCGCCCGACGAGCCGCCGGGGGTGCGCGAAAGGTCCCAGGGGTTGTGCACGTTGCCGAAGGCGCTGTTCTCGGTGGACGAGCCCATGGCGAACTCGTCCATGTTCACCTTGCCCAGGAGCACCGCGCCCGCCTCGCGCAGCCTTGCGACGACCGTGGCGTCGTAGGGCGGCACGTAGCCCTTCAGGATCTTCGAGGCGCAGGTGGTCTCCACGCCGCGCTGGCAGAAGATGTCCTTGAGGGCGACGGGAACGCCGTCCAGGGGGCCGAGCGCGGCGCCTTTGGCGCGCCGCTCGTCGGACGAAAGCGCCTGGGCGCGCGCCTCCTCGTCGGTGACCCGCAGGAAGGACTTCACCTGGGGGTCGACCGCGCGGATGCGCGCGAGCGAGGCCTCGGTGGCCTCGCGCGAGGAGCAGGCCTTGGAGCTCAGCTTTTGCCCGAGCTCGAGCAGGGTGAGATCAGTGAGGTTCATGGCGGCCTTGGCTGACTCGATGGCTATTCGATGATTTTGGGCACGGCGATGCTCGAACCCGCTCGGTGGGGCGCATTCTGCACCGCCGCCTCGGGCGGGAGCGAGGGCTCGACGGCGTCGTCGCGCAGGAACGTCTTCAAGTCCGCGGCGTGCGCGGTGGGCGCGATGCGGGAGGTGTCCACCTCCTTGAGCTCCTCGGCGTAGGCGAGGATGGCGGAGAGCTGCGCCGCGTAGCGCTTCTCTTCCTCGGGGCTCAACGAGAGCCGGGCGAGCTTCGCCACGTGCCGAACCTGGTCGATGGACAGCGTCGTCATCGGTGCACCTCGTCTTTGTGAGGCGGCTACTTCGCCTTCTTGGGGTCCCCGAAGATCTGGAGAATGGAGCTCACCACCGCGCCCTTCTGCTCGCTCTCGCGGACGGCGAGCTTCTCGAGCGCCCCGGCATCCAGCCAGGTGCCATGGCAGTGGAAGCAGCGGTCGATCTCCACGCCGTGGAACGTGATGGTGTGCAGCTCGAGGCCGCATTTCGGGCAGTGCATCCAGTGGAGCTCTTTGAGCTGCTCGCGCTCCTTCTCGCGCAGGGCCTGGGCCTGCTCGAGCGCCAGCTTCTGCTTCTTGAGCGCCTCTTCCCGGGCGAAGAATTCCCCTTCGTTGGATGGCGACTTCGTGCTCATGCGCTCTCCTGTCGAGCGGCCTGATGGACCCAGGCCGCGGCCGCGGTGGTGCGAGCGCCTCGTCATAGCCCAGGTCCGCGCTTCTTTCACCGGCGAAATGCGAAATGCCTCACCCCCCGGCCCCCTCCCCGCATTGCGGGGAGGGGGTGAAGGGGGAGGTCTTTTCCGCCAAAGCGGGGTCCCTGCTGAACTATCAGGTATCGACGCGAGGCTGCGCCGTATACTGCGCCGTACCCTCTCCAACATGTTTCGTCGGTCTGGGGCGCAGCTTCGCTACTCCTTGCTCAGGCGCTCGATGTTGTTGCGCGCCAGGTTCGCGTCGGGCCCGTTGGGGGCGGCGTCCAGGTAGCGCTGGTAGTTCTCGATGGCCCTCGCCTTGTCGCCCTTCTCGCGATAGGCCTCCGCCAGGCCCAGGATGGCGTCGTGAAAGCGGGCGTTGCGGCGCAGCGCTTCCTTGAATTGGTCGACCGCAGCGTCGAACTGCCCGAGGTCGATGAAGCAAAAGCCCTTGCCGTTGGGCGTCTCGGCGCTCCGGGAGTCGAGCGCTTCCGCGCTCTCGTACATCTGGAGGGCGGCCTTGGACTGGCCGCGCTCGCGGAGCGACAGCCCTTGCTGGACGTACCAGTCGAAGGGCTCGGCCCCCGGCGGCGGAGAGGCGACCGCCGCGGCCGGTTTGGGCGCAGGCACAGCCGCGTCGGCAGAGGCGGCTGCGGCGGTTGTCGCAGGCGCCGGTTTCGGGAGCGCGGACCCTGAGTCCGGCGAGGAGCCGCCGCTGAGCGCCGCCGACGGGCCCGCGTCGGTCGCCGCGGGAAGGGCCGAGGCTGGCTCGGGCGACGCGCTCGCCGAGGCCGGAGAAGGCGCGGGCGCGGGCGCGGTTGCCGCGGGGGTTGGTGCCGGCGTCGGAGGGGTTGCGGTGGCTTCGGGCTCCGGCAAAGGCGCGCGCCCTGGGCGCGCCCGGCCGAAATGGAGGCCGATGGCGCCAAGGCTTAGGGCCGCCACGGCGAGCGAGACGTAAAGAGGCCAGCGCGAGCTGCGAATGGCCGCGACCTCGGCCGCCTCGAGCTCGCTGGAGGCGTGCGAGGGGCTGGTGCTCCAGGCCGGCTCGCGGCTGTCGGTCGCCGGAGCGCTCGCGCCCGCTCCCTCCCAAGCGGCTCGCCGGATCGCCTCGTCCGAAGGCGCTGCGCCGGCCGAAGGCTCGAGCGATGAGGGCTCCAAGCTCACGGCTGCCGGCTGCCTAGAGGTGGGGAAGGCGGGAGGAGCGGCCCGCGCGGGCGGAGCGCTGAACGGCGCAGAGAGGGGAATGGCCCCCTCGATGGCGGTGGCGCGCTCGGCCGCCTCGACTACCCGGAAGAAGCTCGCCAGCTCCGCCACGTCGCCCAGGCGCTTCCACGACTCGCCGGTCAGCGAGATCTCGTCGTCGCGCGCGACCTTCCGCTCGACAATCCACCGCTGGAGCAGCGTCAGCTCCCGGAAGGCGACGAGCTTGCCCCCGGCCTGGCGCAGCTTCCACTCGCGCGCCGGCGCTGCAGCAGCGCGCGGCGTGGAGGCGGGCAGAGCCGGGGCCTGGCTCGGGGCGGGCGGCCGCCGCTTCACGAGGAAGACGTGCGAGCAGACGGTGCAGCGCACGGTGATGCCGGCGTCGGTGATCTTGGCGTCGTCGAACTCGTACTCTGTCCGGCAGCGCTCGCAGCGTACGTCCATGACGTTCCAGTCCCCTCGAGGACGGCGGCCGCGAGGCGCGGCGACCCGATCATCGATGTCAGGGGTGAAAAACCATACTTTGGACCAAAGAAGCCCCGCAAGGGTTCCCGCGCCGCCGGGCGCGGGCCTCCATCGACAATCCGATTGCGCGTGGGCGCCCTGCTCTGAGAGAAGAGGAGAACGACTTCTGAGGGGGAAATTTTCGACGATTCTCTAAGGAGCCGCGATGAGCGATTCGAATGAGCCCAAGCCGACAGCCGACCTGAGCGCCGCCCGCGAGGACTGGAAGCAGCGAGTCTACCAGAAGGCCGTGGCGAAGGCCCCGGAGCGCAAGAAGAGCTTCGACACGTCGAGCGGCGTGCCCGTCGAGCCGGTCTTCTGCCCGGACGACCTGGCGCCGGACCACTTCCTTTCGAAGGAGGGCTTCCCCGGCGTCTATCCGTTCACCCGCGGCGTGCAGCCCACCATGTACCGCGGCCGCCACTGGACCATGCGCCAGTACGCCGGCTTCGGGACCGCCGAAGAATCGAACAAGCGCTACCGCTACCTGCTCGAGAGCGGCCAGACGGGCCTCTCGGTGGCCTTCGACCTGCCGACGCAGATGGGCCGCGACGCCGACCATCCTCGCGCCATGGGCGAGGTGGGCAAGGTGGGCGTGAGCATCGGCTCCGTCGAGGACATGCAGACCCTGCTCGCCGGCATCCCGCTCGACAAGGTCTCCACGTCCATGACCATCAACGCCACCGCGCCCGTCCTGCTGTGCCTCTACGCGGCGGTGGGCGAGAGCCAGGGCGTGCCGCTCGACAAGCTTTCGGGCACCGTCCAGAACGACATCCTCAAGGAGTACATCGCGCGCGGCACCTACGTGTACCCGCCGGCGCCCAGCCTTCGGCTCATCGTCGACCTCTTCGCGTTCACCGCGAAGAAGATGCCGAAGTGGAACCCCATCTCCATCAGCGGCTACCACATCCGCGAGGCGGGCTCGACCGCCGCCCAGGAGATCGCGTTTACGCTGGCGGACGGCATCACGTACGTCGAGGCAGCGCTGCTTGCGGGCCTCGACGTCGACGCCTTCGCCGGGCAGCTCTCCTTCTTCTTCAACGTGCACAACAACTTCCTGGAGGAGGTGGCCAAGTTCCGCGCCGCGCGGCGGCTCTGGGCGCGCATCATGAAGGAGCGCTTCAAGGCGAAGAGCCCGCGCTCGCAGATGCTCCGCTTCCACGCCCAGACGGCGGGCTGCACCCTCACCGCGCAGCAGGTCGACAACAACGTCGTCCGCGTCGCGCTCCAGGCGCTCGCCGCGGTGATGGGCGGCTGCCAGAGCTTGCACACGAACTCGCGCGACGAGGCGCTGGCCTTGCCCACCGCCGAGTCCGCGCGGCTCGCGCTGCGCACCCAGCAGGTCATCGCCTACGAGTCCGGCGTCGCCGACACCGTCGACCCGTTCGGCGGCAGCTACGCCATCGAGCGGCTCACCGACGACCTCGAGGCCCGGGCCCAGGTCTACCTGGACAAGATCGACGGCATGGGCGGCATGGTTCAGGCCATCTCGCGCGGCTTCCCCCAGCGCGAGATCCAGGACGCGGCCTTTGCCTATCAACGGGAGATCGAGACGGGCGACCGCGTCGTGGTCGGCGTGAACGAGTTCCAGGTGAAGGAGCCGCCGCCCTCGAACCTGCACACGGTGGACCCCGCCGTGGAGGCGCGCCAGGCCCAGAAGCTCAAGGCGCTGCGCGCGCGCCGCGACAAGAGCGCCGCCGAGCGCTGCTTGGGGCAGATCCGCGCGGCCGCCAAGGGGAAGGACAACCTCATCCCGCCCATCCTCGAGGCGGTGAAGGCGTCGTGCACGCTCGGAGAGGTCAGCGACGTCCTGCGCGAGATTTTCGGCGAGCACAAGGAAGAGGTCGTGCTCTAGCCAGAGCTTCTGACGAAAGTCGCGCCTCACCCCCCAACCCCCTCCCCGCTCGCGGGGAGGGGGTGAAGCTTTCGGGCCTAAGTGTCTTCGGGAAATCCGCGGCGCGGCCGCGCCCTCGCCGACGCGTCGATTTTGCATCTCGCGTTTGATTCGGGCTCGAGCGCCGAATGAATGCCGCAAGTGTCGACTGGGCCTCACGCGCGGCGTTGGGCGATGGAGATCGCTTCTCTCATCCCCTTCGGCGCGCGCTATGAAGGTTGCGCTGCTCGGCGCTCTCCCATGTCCTGTCTCGACGAAAATGCGCTCCAGGCACTCGCCGGAGGAACGCTCGGCGCGAGAGAGCTGGCGAGCGCTCACCAGCACCTCGACGTCTGCCCGTTGTGCCGCCGCCTGGCGGCAGCAGTGGCCGCGGGCGGGTCCACGGGTTCGCAGGCCGTCTCGACCGAGCCGCAAGCGCTCCCGGGGGCGTCCGAGGCCTGGGGCCGGGCCGCCTATTCCCTGCGGCGCTACTTCATCATCGAGTCGTTGGGCCAGGGCGGGATGGGCCAGGTGCTCCTCGCTTACGACGCCAAGCTCGATCGCAAGGTCGCGCTCAAGCGGGTCCGGACGCGCGAGGCTCGGCTCCCCCTGGACGCCCAGGCGCTCCTGCTTCGCGAGGCGCAGGCGATGGCGCGCCTGTCCCATCCCAACGTCCTCACGGTCCACGACGCCGCCGAGATCGACGGCGAAGTGATCATCGCCATGGAGTACGTGAAAGGGCGCACCTTGCGCCACTGGCTCCAGGAACCCAGGAGCTGGCGCGAAGTCCTGGCGATGTTTCGCGCGGCAGGAAAAGGGTTGGCGGCGGCTCACCGCGCCGGGCTGATTCACCGCGACTTCAAGCCCGACAACGTCCTCGTCGGCGAGGACGGCCGCGTTCGCGTGACCGACTTCGGGCTCGCGCGCCCTGACGAGGCGCCCGAGCTTGCCAAGGACCTGGCGCCCGAAGGCGCCCCCAACTCCGCGACCGTGCGGACCGACGCCGGCGCGCTGTCGGGGACGCCGGGCTACATCGCGCCCGAGGCGCTCCAGAGGCAGCGAGGGCCGCTCTCGGACCAGTTCAGCTTCTTCGTCTCGCTCTATGAGGCGCTCTACGGCGAGCGGCCCTTCGAGGGCTCGTCCGCCGGCGCTCAGCTCAAGGCCGCGTCGCAGGGCCAGGTGCGCGCTGCGCCGCCAGGGCGAGGCGTCCCCAAGTGGCTGCGGCGCCTGGTGCTCATCGGCCTCTCGAAGGACCCCGGCCAGCGGTTTCCTTCCATGGCGGTTGCCCTCGACGCGCTGACCCGCGCGTCGCAGCGCTCGCGGCGCCGCTCGCGGAGGGTCGCGGCGGTGGCGGGGTTCGCCGCGCTCGGGGCGGCGATGGCCTGGGCCGTCGGGAGGCCGGCGCGCCTCTGCGCCGGCGAGGAGCGGCAGCTGGCTGGGATTTGGGACGAGGCGGCCAAGCAGAGGCTGCGCGCCGCCTTCCTCTCGACCGCTCTTCCGGAGGCCGAGGCGGCGCTCCAGGAGACGTCGCGGGCGCTGGACGCGTGGGCCGGCGCCTGGGTGAGCATGCGCACCAAGGCCTGCGTCGCAACCCGGGTCGCCGGCGAGCAGTCGGTCGAGGTTCTGAACCAGAGAATGGCCTGTCTCGACCGCCGCTCGATGGACTTCGAGTCGCTGGTGCGGCGGCTTTCGACCGCGGGCGAGGTGCCCGTTGGCGAGGCGGTGAAGGGCGCCGCGGGTCTCCCCGGCCTGTTCGAATGCGTGAACCCGTCTTCGCTCGCGGCCCAGGCCGTCCCCGAGCGCGGCGCCGCGAGGGAGCGCTTCGACGAGCTCCGCCGGGACCTGGCCCGGGCGCGCTCTCTCCAGCTCGTGCGCGCCGTCGAGCCCGGCCTAAGGCTCGCGCAGGAGGTGGAGCAAAAGGCCAAGGTCCTGCAGCTCGACGGCCTGCGCGCGGAGGCGCTGCTCGTCGTCGCGCGGCTCGACGACGCCGCCGGCGACTACCTCAAGGCCCAGGAGAGCCAGCTTGAGGCGCTGCACCTCGCCCAGGCGCAGGGCCAAGACGTGCTCGTCGCCGAGGCCTGCATCGGGCTGGTGGAGAGCGTCGGGGCGCGCCAATACCGCTTCGACGAGGCGCATCGCTGGGAGAAGCTGGCCCAGGCCTCCATCGCGCGGGCCGGGCTCGCCGGGCAGGAGCAGGAGGCCACGTTCTTCAACAGCGCCGGGAGCGTCGCGCTGCACGAGCGCGAGTACGAGCGGTCGTACGACCTCTACAAGAAAGCCCTCGCCCTTCGCGAGCGACTCCACGGCAAGGAGCACGTCTGGGTCGCAGACACGCTGAGCAACCTCGCCTGGACGTGCAACGGACTCGCGCGCCGCGAGGAAGCGCTGGAGCACGCGCGGCGCGCCCTCGCCATCCGCGAGAAGCTCCTCGGCCCCTCGCACCGGGACGTCGCCGTTTCGCTGCATGGCCTGGCGACCATTCTCAGAGAGACGGGCCAGGTGAAGGAGGGCTTGGCGCTGAGCGAGCGCGCCGTCGCCCTGGACGAGCGCACCCTCCCGTCCGCACACCCATTTCTGGCTGCGTCCTTGAACGACCTGGCTGTCGCTCGAATCTCCGCGGGCGATGTGCACGGCGCTCGGAAGGCCGTGGAGGACGCCCTGGCCATCAAGCGCAAGCGCCTGGGGGAGGACCACCCCGATATCGGATCCTCGCTCCTCAACCTCGCGGGGATCGAGGTTCTCGGCGGCGACTACCGAAGGGCCATCGAGCTGGGCGAGGAGATCGTCCGCCGGTTCCCCGCCGAGAAGGCGGGCGCCCTCCGGTACCAGGGCGAGGCCCATCGGAGGGCGGGCGATCTCGGGGAGGCCCAGCGGAGCTTCAAGCTCGCGCTGGAGACCCTCTCCGCCAAACCGGACGAGGACGTGGAGGCGATGGTCCTGACCGGTTTGGCGGAGTGCGAGCTCTCCCGCGGCCTTCGGGCCGAAGCCCGCGGCCGTCTCGAGCGCGCTCTGGAAATCGGAGAGAAGTCCCGCTTCCCCCCGCAAGACCTGGCGCAGACGCGGTTTGCCCTCGCGCGCGCTCTGCCGGCGGCCCAAACCGACCGAGCTCGCGCCTTGGCGCGCGAGGCCAGGGCCTGGTTCGAGACGACCGGGCGGCAGGCCGAGCGCGCCCAAGCCGATCGCTTCCTCGCAGGCTTGTAGCGCGCGCCCAGTCCCATTCGCTCGATCGGGCCGGGGACGATGAGGTCCGCCGGCACGTTCTCCGGCCGAAGGCAGAACGGTCGCAAATGGCGCACAGCTTGTCCGTGCTACGGCACCGTCGCCAGGAATCCATTCGATCCGACTACCGTCAAGAGGCGCTCCGCCGGCGACCAAGCGACGTCTTCAAAATGGAGCGTGTAGGAAAAGCTGCCGGGGGCATAGGGCGTCGCCTGACGGCGCCACGCCGCGCCGTCGGCGGAGCGGAGCAGCGTCGCGTTCGTCCCCACAGCGGCAAACTCGGCCCCGGTCCAGAGGACCCCGTGGAGGGACTCGGACGTGCCGGAAGCCCGCGGGCTCCAGGTCTCGCCGCCGTTGTCGCTCGACAGGATAGTGCCGCCGTCGCCCACGACGACGAGGCAAGCGCCCGACCCCGCGGCGCCGTTGAGCGCCGCGGCGACCCCGCTCGCGCGAGCTGTCCAGACCGAGCCGTCGGCGGGCGCGGTGGCGAGCGCGCCGGCCGGCCCCACCGCGACGAAGGCGCTGCCTGTCCAAAAAGCGCGGGTCAGTTGCTTGTCGCCCGGGACCGCGCGCGGCGTCCACGTGGTCCCGTCGGTCGAGGTCGCCAGGCATGGCCCGGTCAGCGATCCCCCGACGTTCACCAGCGTCGTGCCCGAGGATGCGAGGCCGATGTAGCACGGTGCATTGCCGATTCGAGTCCAGCTCTCTCCGTCGGCTGACCGAAACAACGCCTGGTTGGCGGCCTCGACCGACATCGCGCCGAAGGCGTTCAGCGCCGGCGCCCAGATCACGTTGTCGAAGGCGTCCCCCGCACCTATCCCGGAATCCCGAAGGTAGCGATAGGCCCACGCGCCGCCGTCGGGCGCCACCTGGAGCACGTCCCCGCCGGTGGCGACCATTCGCCCCGAGGCGGGATCCCTCGCGATGGACCTGGTGTCGCCCGCCACGGCCAGCGGCTCCCAGACAAGACCGTCGGTCGAGGTGAACACCGCTCCGCTGCTGGTGGCGAGGTAGCGCTGGCCGTCGAAGATGGCCGCGCCGAGGATGGCGGGAGCGGTGCCGGTCTTCCAGGTGACCCCGTCGGCCGACGTGGCCGAAGCGTATTCGCCCAACGCGAGGTATTGGCCGTCGAGAAAGGCGACGCGGCCGACGTAGCCCGCCGCCGAGTTGGCCGTCCACGACTTCAGGTCCGCGGACGAAAGGAGCTGGGACGGGATCGCGTTGGTCGAAGCCACCATCGATGTCGCCGAGGCAGCCGCGATCGACACGAGGTCGGAGGTCGTGGCCGCGGGCTGCAGCGTCCAGCTCAGGCCGTCGGGCGAGGAGACCACCGCGCCCTCCCTCCCGACGGCGACGAACTGGCCGCCCGCCCAAGTGACCGCCATGAGATCTTTCGAGGTCGGCGGAGGCGCGACCAGGGTCCAGGTGCTCCAGTCGCCGGGCTCGGAGGCTGCGGCGTGCAGGATGGCCCCACCGCTCCCCACGGCGACCCAAAGGCTGCCGGAAGAGGCAATGCCGTAGAGGCCTGGCCCGTTCAACGAGGGCATGGCGCTCTTCCAAATCAAGCCGTCGCTGGAGACGGACACGGACGCGCTTTCTCCGACCGCAGCAAAGTTGTGCCCGTCCCAGGCGACGTCGCGGAAGGAGGCGAAGGCTTCGCCGTCCAGCCACACCTTGGCATCGACGGACGACCACCGGCCGGGGCCCCCACCCACGGTGACGAAGCGCTTCCCGCTCCAAGCGAGCGCTCCGACGGGCGCGACAAACACTTGCGTGGTCCACCCGAGGGAGTCCGCGGCGCCGGCGCCGCTCGCCGCGCCAGCCGCGGAGTCGCGGCGGCACCCGGCCGCGAGCAGGGCTGCCGCGGCGAGGGCCGCCCGCGCGGCAGCATGGCGGCGCCGGCCGACGGCCGGTCCTCGGCCCGGGAGCGATGGGCCGAGCGAGAAATCGGCCTGGACCCGGTCGTCAGCCCTTCGACGAAGCGGCAGAAGGGCCCTCTCGGTCCGTTCCAAGTCGCACATGACGTCTCCTTGAACCCCTGGGAAACCAGAAGGCGTGAATCGGTCCGCGGCGCGAGCATAGTGCAGGCTGGCAAAGACTCCAGGTTCCAGACCCCAGGCTCGCGGGAAATGCAGCTCCTGAAGCCAGGAGTCTGGAGCCTAAGGCAACCCTCATTGGTTCCGGCTCGGCCGGGCTAGGTCAACGGAGGCCGGGGGGGCGAGTCCCGCGCGCGAGCCCCCGCCGGCGAGCTGCGCAACGCCCCATCGGCATCGGCGAGCCGGCCACCCGCCTGTCGCGCCGGCGCGCGAACGCGCTGTCGAACGAAGCCGCCTGCGGCGGCAGCTGGGGAGGTGAATCGGGTCTGGGACGTCGACGCTTGACGTGGACGTGGACGTGGACGTGGACGGCGACGGCGACGGCGACGGCGACGCGGCCGTGGGCGGTCGTGTCGGAGATCAGCGACAGAGCTTGGTCAGCATGGCGACGATGCGCTCAAGCAGCTCGCAGCCTCGCCGATGTGCGGCAGCGTCGATGACCTTGAGCACGAGCAGGGCACCCAGGGCGGCGGCGCACTCCATCGCCGAACCGCGGGCGATGGCGTAGGTACGAGCTGCGTCTGCTTGTCCTGTCCGTCCAGCTGCTTCGGCGATGTTCAAGGGGATCGAACTGGCTGCTCGCCGAAGCGGGTCCAAGACTGCGGAGTTCCCTCGAGGTGCATCGGATGAAAGCTGCGAAGCCAAGGCAAGAAGCTCGATGGATCGCTAGTAGACATCCATCTTCTGGAAGCTGAGCATTCTGATCGCAGAGCAAGCACCGCCGACACGACCGCCCACGGCCACGTCGCCGTCGCCGTCGCCGACCACGCCCACGTCGAGCGCCCACGTCAACGTGCGTGCCCGAAGAGGCGGTATGCTCGGCGGCGCTGGCATGCGGAGAAATCGACGCTCTCTGACCCCTCGCTCTCCAGCAGCGGGGGAGCCTGAGGACACTCTGCCGATGGGTTCTCTGTCCCTCGTGAATCCCGAGGCAAGGTGCCGACGCCGGCTCAGCTTCAACCTTGGCTGCGGCGCCGCGGCTTCGGCTTGAAGGTCGAAGGCGGAACGCCCTCCCAGCGCTTGAACGCTCGCCGAAAATTCGCGAGGTCCGAGTAGCCGAGAAGGTACGCGACCTCCTGCATGCTGAAGCGCCCAGAGCGCACCTGCTCGACGGCGAGGGTGTGGCGCACGTCCTCGAGCAACGTCCGAAAAGACGTCCCCTCGTCGAGCAGGCGCCGGTGGAGCGTGCGCGGCGTCAAGTGGAGCATCCGCGCGGTCATTCGAAGCGAAGGGAATCCGTCCTGCGATTCGAGCAGGGCGCGGCGCACTCGGGTCGCCACCGCCTCGCCGGCCGTCACCTTCTCGAGCTCGCGCTGGCAGATCAGCGCCGCCTCCCGAAGCGCCTCCGGGTCGGCGGTCTTCAACGGCGCGTCCAGCGACTCCGAGGGGATTTCGAACCCGGTCCACGAGGCCCCGTACCTCACCTCGCACCCAAACATCTCGCGGGCCAGGGCCGCGTACTCCGGCGCCTCGAACGAGAAGGCCGCCGCGCTCGCCTGGCTGCCGCCGGCGGCGAGCGCGCTCTCGATGCTGAGCACGATGGCCTCGAGGACGGGGCGGCGGATGTCTCCGAGAGGGCGGTTCTCCTCGAACTGCAGGCGAACCCCGCGCGGGGCGCCCGTGACCGCGATGGAGATCAAGTTGGTCCGCAGCTGCGTGTAGCGCGCGATGAGCTCGAGCCCCTCGCGGACGGTGCCGCAGCTCATGGCCGCGAAGCCGACGATGCCGTGGCTGCTCGCCACCAAGCGCCGGCCCACGAAGAGCCCGAGCGCCGGCTCGCGCGTCGTCGCGAGCGCGTTTCGGATGAGCTCGTCGAAGCGCTCGTGGTCGAGCGTGAAAGAGGCGGACGCGAGCCGGGCCTCGGACAGACCGCTCAACGAGAGCCATCGCCCGACGTCTCCCCCCGCCGCGCGAACGCCCTCCGCGACGTACCGCAGGTACGAGACCGGCAGCCTGAAGCCTTCGTTCTTCATGCCTCGCGTCCCCGCTTCCGGTTGGCGATGAATGACCCACGATTGTCAATACCAGACCTTACCTGCCACCAGAATCATTGCTTATCGTTCCTTCTCATCCCGAAGACCGGGGATCGACTCGGAGCGACCATGGCCACTTCCGCTTCTTCGAAGCCGCTGCTCGCCGTTCGCATCAACGATCAAACCATCCGAGCGCAGCCCCGCGAGACGATCCTGCAGGCCGCCCTGCGGAGCGGCATCGAGCTCCCGAGCAACTGCCGCGTCGGAGGCTGCGGCACCTGCAAGTGCCGTCTCGTCGAGGGCCAGGTGAAGGAGCTGACCGAGGCCGGCTATCTCCTCACGGCCGAGGAGATCGACCAGGGCATGATCCTCGCCTGCCAGAGCGTGCCGCGCTCCGACGTCCGGATTCAGGTCGACCTTGGCGTGAGCGCTTCGCGGCGCAGCGTGCGCGGCCGCGTCGTGGCGCAGGAGAAGGTGACCCATGACATCGCTCGGCTGACGGTCGCGTTGGAGGAGCGCCTGCCCTACCGAGCGGGCCAGCATGCGGAAGTGGAGATCGACGGTCTGGCTGGGGTGGTGCGGAGCTACTCCTTCGCCACTCCTCCGAGCGACGACGGGCGGGTTGTCTTCTTCGTGCGCGAGGTGCCCAGGGGCCAGCTGTCGACGATGGTCAACGACGAGGACCTCGTGGGGCGGGGGGTCCAGGTCGACGGCCCGTCGGGCGACTTCTGGCTGAGGCCCGGCGACGCGCCGCTGCTCTTCGCCGCCGGCGGGAGCGGCCTCGCGCCCATTCTCGCCATCCTGAAGGAGGCGCTCGCGGCCGGCTCCTCTCGCTCGGTGACGCTGCTCTTGGGAGCGCGGGAGGAGAAGGACCTCTTCGCCCTCGACGAGATCGCCGCCTTCGCCCGCGCGTGGCGCGGCAGCTTTCGCTTCGTGCCCGTGCTCTCGGCCGCCGGTCCGGGAGGGACGTGGAGCGGCGAGCGCGGCCTCGCGGCCGAGAAGCTTCCGGCGCTCCTCGAGCCCGGCGCGCACGCCTACGTCTGCGGCCCGCCGGCGATGATCGACGGCGCCCTCGCGGCCCTGAAGGCGCAAGGCGTCCCGCAGGGCCGCGTCCACGTCGACCTCTTCGCGGCGCAGGGGGAGGCGACCGGAGCGCTCGGCGCGGCTGACCGCCCCGACCCCGAGGGAGCTCGGTACGCCGGCGCGCTTCACTACTTGAAGTACTTCTTGTTTCACGCCATCGGGCTCTACTCGGTGGCCGCGATCGCCCTCGGCGGCTCCAGGGTCGCCGAGGGGACGTTCGGGCTGCTCGTGATCTACCTGCTGGGAGACGCTCTGTGCGGCGAAGACACCTCGTCGCCCCGGTTCAAGCACCCGTGGGTGCTCACCGCGCAGCTCTGGCTGGCGCTCCCACTCCTCGGGCTGATTGTCTTCATGACGGTGTGGAGCGTCTGCCCGGGCGATCCGCTCGGCTTCGGAGCGTTCCTGACGCGGGCCATCGGGCGCGACGTCTTCGCCTCTCGGGCCGCCAGCTCGCTCGGGAACCAGGTGGCGAGGTGGCTGGCCACCGGGCTCTTGATCGGGATGATCGGGACCATCACCGCCCACGAGCTCACGCACCGCACCTGGGACAAGGTCTCGATGCTCATCGGGCGCTGGCTCCTGGCCTTCAGCTTCGACACGGCCTTCGCCATCGAGCACGTCTACGGCCATCACCGCTACGTCGGGACGACAGAGGATCCGGCGACCGCGCCCCGAGGTCGCAGCGTCTACGCCCACATCGTCTCCTCGACGATCCGGGGAAATGTCAGCGCCTGGCGCATCGAGGCCGAGCGGCTCAGGAAGAAGCGCCAGGCGGTGCTCTCCTGGCACAACGCCTACCTTCGAGGACAGCTGATGAGCGCCGCGCTCCTGGCCGCGGCCTTTGCGATGGGGGGGTGGAGGGCGGCGGCCTTCTTCGCGGCGTGTGCGCTCTGGGGCAAGGCGCTGCTGGAGATCGTGAACTACATGGAGCACTACGGCATGGTGCGAGACCCGGCGAAGCCGGTGCAGCCGCGCCACTCCTGGAACACCAACCAGCGCGTCAGCTCGTGGACGATGTTCAACCTGACTCGCCACTCGCACCATCACGCGCAGGGCGAGGTGCCCTACCAGGACCTGAAGCCATATCCGGCCGCGCCGATGATGCTCAACGGGTACCTGGCCACCATCGCGCTCGCGCTCATCCCGCCGCTCTGGCACGCGCTGATGACGCCCAAGGTGCTCGCCTGGGACCGCGACTTCGCGAGCGACGAAGAGCGGGCGCTGGCGGCCCGCGCGAACGCCCGGAGCGGGATCCGCGCCCTGCAGGCGCACGCGTAAGCGACCGCGGGTGGCGGCGCCGAAGCCGCGCTCGACCGCGGGGCGACGTGCATCATCCAGGCCTGGGACAGCTCCCAGGCGAACCGCGCGCGAAGCGAGCTCGCGCCTCCATCACCACGACTTACCCCTGCCACGAGGACCTTTCCGATGGGGAGCCACGTCGCGGTGTGATGGACCTCGCCTCGGGGGCGATCTCGAGCCTCGAGCGGAATTTCATGAGCCTCGACCTGCGCGTCGGGCTCGGCACGGACAGCATCCAGAGTTCGTTCCAGCAACACGGCGTAAAGGCTCGCCGTGTTCACGGCCGGCGCGGCGACCGTGGGCGCGGCCTTCTCGCTCGCGAATGCGGTGGGCCGGCTCGGGCAGTCGATCGCGGAGGAGGCCCAGGCGGAACGAAACACTTCAGAGGCCCGGCGCTCACTCGCTGTCTCCGCCATTTACCAGTTTGTATCCTTTGACCCCTGGGACCGGCTGGGCCCCAGGTGCGGCACGAGGAGGTTCGCGCCCTTCTGGTTGCCGAGCCGGTACCTCAGCGCTGCGCGATGGCTCTGCCCTCGGGAAAGCCCAGACGCACGGAAACCGCTTGTCTTCGGGGCTGAAGTCACGAGGCGGGCCGCACCTTGCGCGCGCGCTCCGCGGCCCGGCACCGTGGCCAAGCTGCTGAGCCTCTTGGAGGCGTGAGGCCTGGGGCCGGGAGCGCACCTCCCGGCGTACGCCGCACGCTAGGACAAAGCCGGGACCGGGGACTTGCTCTCGAACCACTGGAGCACGTCCTGCCCCGCTGTCGTCTCGTCGACCTCGAAGTCGACGGGGCCCTGCCTCCCGCCGTGCCGGATGTGCCCGGCATCCTTCGAGAACGACAAGAAGTACGTCACGCCCTTCAGGTCGAACCAGCAAGAGCCCAGGTGGTGACCTTCGCGAATGCCCGGCTTGAGGGTGCCGGGCTCGTGGTAGGTCGCCACCGCGCCGGTCAGGGTGAGCAAGACGTGCTCGAACTCCGGCGCCTGATTCTTCGCCTTCCCGAGGGCCGTCCTGGCGACCTCGCGCAGCACGTCCATCTCAAGCACCGTCGGCATCGTCATCGCGGACCTCTTCTGGTCGAGGGACAAGCGCGATCTTCGCCGGGCGAGCCATCGCGCCGTCGCGCGAGGGTAGCACTCCCGGGCGGCGAGGGAGTCGCTGCTTGATCTTCAGCGTCCCGTCGAGGCGAATCGGACCGTTCTCGCCCAGGATCGCCCCGGAGAACGTGACCGTCCCGAAGAGGGGATCGACCACGACGCCAGTCCAGAACCCAGTCCCATTCGCTCGGCCGGCCCGTGCGCTCCGGCCGAGCGAATGGAAATGCTCAGTCGTCAGCGCGGGCCGTCTTCTTCTTTCGGCGCTTCGGCGCGCGCCCTCGGGTAGGGCCTGCCGCCCATCAGGCCTTCCCAGAGGATCTTGTTGTAGACGGCCGAGTCCAGCCGGTCCTCCGCCGAGAAATCCATGCCGCGGGTCTTCTCGGCCCAGTAGGCCGCGCCGTGCGTCGGCGCGAGCTTCGCCGCCGCGGTCGCCTTCGGCAGCGGGAGCTTTGTGCTCGAGAGCAGCGGCGACGGCGTGGCCTTGAAGGTCCACGCCTTCTTGCGCACCTCGAAGGCCTCGGTCATCGGCTCGGCGGCGGCGTCGAAGAGCCCCAGGTGGTCGAGCCCGAGCACGTCGGTGATGGTCCGCAGGACGTTGACGGTGGTGTAGTGGTGGCTCACCACCGCGCCCTGCTTCACGTGAGGCCCGACGACGAAGGCGACGCTCCGGTGGGCGTCGACGTGGTCGGGGCCGTCCTGGGCGTCGTCCTCGAAGACGAAGACGACCGTGTCCTTGGCGTAGGGGCTTTGCGCCACCGCCTCCAGGAGGCGGCCCACCGCGTAGTCGTTGTCGGCGACCTGGAGCTCCGGCGTGGCGACGCCGTCGATGGCCGAGCCGTAGCTGCCGGTGTGGTCATTCATGAAGCGAACCAGGCTCAGGCTCGGCAGGTTTCCATTCTTCACGAATTCGGCGAATTCGCTCTCCCACTCCTGCTCCCGGTAGAAATCGGGGTAGGCGTCGTCGAAGCCGCGGAAATAGGGGTCGGTCAGGGCGACCAGGTCCGGGTTGGCGACGTAAGCCTGGAAAGGATCGGCGCTGGGCCCCGATTTCTTGAATGGCGGCCTTTGCAGCGGAATGGCCAGGCTCGCGTAGGGCGTTCCACCCAGCCGGTAGCGCGTCAAGTCGACGAGGAACCCGTAGTTGCGGACGGTGAGGCCCTTGCGAAGCGCCGCATTCCACAGATACCCCTGCTGGACCTCGCCCGAAGGCCCGTCCGGCGCCGCCACGTCGCCCGTCCCGGGCAGCGTGTCCGGGTCGAGCGCGGCCGTCAGCGGATTGGCCTGAACCCGCGCCGCGCCCGTGAGGCCGACGTTCACGTTCCGATTCGTCCCCTCCCAGTCGTAGGAGCCGCCGCGCCCCTTGTTGCAAGCCGGACCGCCCAGGGGGCTGCAGGCGTAATTGACCGGCAGCATCTTGGCGCCCGCATCCGACTCGCGCGCCGACGTGCTCCAGGGCCAGCCGTTTCCGCTGACCTCGCCGGAGTCGTAGAAGTTGTCCAGCGTCACGAAGCCCGCGGCCGCGGCATGCAGGTTCGGGGTGGTCGCGGCCGGGAACTCCGCCAGCTCCTTGTCGCCGTTGCCCTTGCCGAGGTCGCCGAGGATCTGGTCGTAGGCCCGGTTCTCCTTGACGATGTAGATGACGTGCTTGATGGACCCGCGGAGCGCCTCCATCACCTGGCGGTCACGGCCGCTCGGCTCGTATCCGACTCGGTTGTTTTGGGCGACCTGCCAGGTCAATCGCTCGAGCTCGCGCGACGCGGGGACCGGAACCGTCTGCAGCCCGCCTTTGTTCAAGTTCTCCACGTACTGATTGGCGTCGAACTTCACGGGCGTGTCCTTTACCGGGCACGGGTAATATTGGTAGCCCAGGCAATTGCCCGCATTGGGGCCCGGCACGCTCTTGGTGTTGACGACGTAGAGCATGCGGCCGAGGGCCCCGACGGCGACGTCCGACGGATACCAGGCGGTCGGCACGAGCCCGACCACCCGGGGCGCGCCCTCGTCCAGAGCGATGATTGCCACCGAGTTTGTTCCGCGGTTCGTCACATACAGCTGCTTCTCGTCCGGCGAGAGCGCCAGGGCGTTGGGCGAGGCGCCCTTGTAGCGAGGCAAGCCCTTCGCGTCGCAGTCGGCCTCGGGGCCCACCGTGGCGACCTGGCGGGTCACCTTTCGGGTCGCGGTGTCGATGATGGAGACGACGTCCGCGTTGTCGGAGGTCGCGAAGAGCCGGCGGTGCGCGCGGTCGAGCAGGAGTCGATTGGGGTTGCCTGCGACCCGGATGCGCGCGGCCACCGCGGGCGCGGCCCCGGAGAGGTCGACCTCCACGATCTCGCGGTCGCGCTCGCTCGAGACGTAGGCGGTGGCGCTGCCGGCGATGGCGACCGAATTCGGGTATTCGCCGCCCGGAGTGCCCGCGGCCCCGCCGCTCTTTCCGGGGCGCAGGTCGAGCTCGGCCACCTTGCCGGTGGAGAGGTCGACGACCGAGATGGAGTCGTGGTAGCGGTTGGCCACGACGGCGCGCTTGCCGTCGGCCGTCACGGCGAGGCCCGAGGCGAGCGGCCCCTGAGACAAGCCATTCCCGGCGCCGTGCCCGAGCGCGATGGGCGCGCCGGCCTCGGCAAAGACCCCCTTCGCCGAGGCGAAGACGTGGAGGTTGTCGTCGCCGCCTCCCGCGACATAGAAGCGCGAGTCGTCGGGCCCGAAGGCGATGCCGACGTAGGTGTCGGGCACCTGCAACACCTGCTTCTGGACCGGCTCCTCGCGGCTGACGTCGAACACGAAGACGTACTCATTCGACGCGCCGACGGCGATGGGAAGAGTGCTCGGCTTCGAAACCGAGCCGGCCGAGGCGTCGTAATTGTTGTTGTAGCCGCTGGTGAGGACGAGCAGCGTCTTTCGGTCGGGGCTCAGCGCGAGAGAAATGGGCTGGCCGGCCACGAACTCCGGAAAATCGTGGAGCCCGGGGTTGAGCTGCCGGTAGGTCGACCCCGGCGCGGCCCTCGGCGTCATCGATTGACCGGTGGGAAGAAGGATGGGGACGAGCTCCGGCGGCTGAGCCGCGAGCAACGACAAGAGGGGCAAGGCGACGGCATTTGGAATCATCGAAGGGATCTCCCGTAACGACATTCGCAGCGGCGACGCGCCATCCCAGGCCTCTGCCAGCTTACAAGGCGCACAAACAGGCGAAGGGCTCGGGGTCTCGGCCCATCATTGACGCCTGCGCGGGTGTCCAGAGCGTGACCGGCAAGGCGCATCGGCGTGAACCGCCCGAATTCGACGAGGCGCGGAGCAGCGGGGCTCAGATGCTGCTGGCCTGCCGACCGATTTCTCGCGCTTGTCACCAGGGCTTCGCGAAAACGGTCCCGCCAGCGCGCAACCATCGCCGCTCTGAATTGGAAGCGCCCTCAACCGGAGCAGAGGAGCTCGGGAAATGGATACGATTCGAACGGAAATCCGGCCGGCCGTATCTTCGCGCCCGAGTTGGGTGCTGGCGGCCATTCTTCTTTTGGCGTCGGGCACCGCATCTGCCACTGAGCAGGGAGTGGAGCTCACGGAGCCGAGCGGCAAGGACGAGGCGCGGGTCACCGCCGAGCAGCGCCCCTTCGCCTTCCTGACGGACCCCTCGACGCCGAGCGCCGGCGTGTTCACCGCGAGCTATCGCTTCGGGCTGGGTTCGGGGATCTCGGCGGATCGCCCCATTCCGGTCGTCCTCCAGAACCAAGGGGTGAGCAACACCTTGGCTCTGGGCTACGGCATCACCGGCGCGCTCGAGGCGATGGCGAACGTGAGCATCCATCCTGGCGCGGCGACCAACTCCCTCGTCGGCGACGGCGTCGTGGGCGTGAAGCTTCAGCTCACGCACCCCGATTCGCGCTGGCGGGCCGCCGTCCTCGCGGGCGCGCTGCGCGAGGGGGAGTCCCGGAGCTTCGGCGCGTGGGCGCAGGCGACCGGAAGCTTCAGCGCCGGGCCGGTCCTCCTCGAGGCGAACGCCTACCTCGAGCACGTGTTCGCGCAGAACCGCGATGCGCTGGACTACCTCGGGATGCTCGGCGCGTCGTATCGCGTTCTCGACGGGCTTCGCGTGGGCGCCGAGTTCGTGGGCCAAGACCTGGAAGAGATCGCCGACCCGGGCGCCGAGGGCGGCGCGCGCATGGGAGTCGGCCCGGACGTCGCCGTCGACCTCTACCGCGGCCGCATTCAGCTCGTGGTCGCCGCGCTGTTCGGCCTGAATTCCGTATCGCCGGGCGCCATGGCGCGCGTGGGAATCCTCGGCAGCTTCTAGCGAGAGCCAGTTACGAAATGGTCTCCTCGCCACTCGAGCGACATCTCCTCCTTCGCCCCCTCCCCGCGAGCGGGGAGGGGGTTGGGGGGGTGAGGAACCCGAGCGACAGGCGCCGACTTTCGTCACAGGCTCTAGCGAGGCTGCGCCTCAGACCGACGAGGCATGTTGGAGAAGGTGCGGCACCGCCTCGCGTCGATGGTCGATGGTCGGTGGCAGGCCTGACGGGCCTCGCGAGGCGGTCGGCGCGGAAGGAGCGCCGCCGCTCGACGCAGGGAGGGGCGAGCGAGCCAACCACGCTCGCAATGGCCAACTGCGCCGAGGTCAAGGGAAAAGGAGCCGGGCACGATTCGTCGCCGTGAGCCGCGCATTCGTCGAGGCCTGGGCGGAGGACTCTGCTATCCTCCGAAGACCGACCGACCGGCAAACGAATCGAAGGGCGACGCGAAGCGAGATGGCCGAGGAACCCCGCCAATTCTGGGTCCGCAGCGACAAGGGCAAGGTTTGGGGCCCGCTCACCTACGCCACCCTCGAGCTCCTCGTCGCCAACGGGCTCATCGACGGCAAGCTGCAGGCGAGCCGCGACGGTATCCGCTTCGCCTTCCCGGGCCAGTTTCCCGAGCTGCGCGACGCCTTTCCGCGCGAGCTCTGGGGCGTCTACGACGAGCTGCCTGAGAGCGGCCCTTCGGGTGGCGTGCTGGCGCCGGCCGCGCGGCCGCCCGCGAGCGCGCGCCCGGTGCCGCCGTCGTCCGGACCGCCTCCCGTGCTTCGGAGCGAGCCCGCGGCGCCGGCGCCGCCCCCCAGGGTCGAGACTCCCCGGCGCGCCGCGGCCGGCGACCTCGCGGCGCACTCGCCGCTCTCCCTTTATTATCGGCTGGCTGCCGAGGGCTTCACCGGGCGGCTGGCGCTCACTTCGGGCTCCTCCGGCTACGAAATCTTCTTCAAGAAGGGCGCCCCCGAGGCGGTTCGGCCGTCGCGCGCCGAGGAAGACCTGGGCACGTTCCTGGTCGAGCGCGGCGGGCTCGCGCCGAAGGCGCTGGAGGACGCGCGGCGCGCGGCCCAGAGCAAGGGCGGCGACGTGGTGGCCGGGCTGTTCGCGCTGCAGCTCATCAACCCGGCGCAGGCGTTCACGGCCATCGGCGAGCACGCGGTGGGACTGTTGCGCCGTGCGCTGGCGCTGAAGGCGGGGAGCTATGCCTTCGAGGAAGGCACCCCCCTCCCGAGCATCGCCATGCCGTTGGGCGATCGCTGGGCCCTCGCCTGCGACGCGGTGCGCGCGCTCCCCGCAGTGGAGATCAAGTCCCGCCTCGGCGAGCGCTTCGACCTGCCCATCATGAGGAGCGGCGGGCGCATCGAGCTCGGCCAGCTCCGGCTGACGCCGCAGGAGGCGCGCGCGGCCTCCGCCTTCGACGGCGTGCGCTCGGTTGCCGCCCTCGTCGCGCGGATGCCGGCCGAGGCGGACGCGCTCACCCGGACGGCGCTCCTGATGGCGAGCTTCGAGCTGGTCTCCTTCGCCGCCGAGAGGCCCGAGCCGTCCGGGGCCGCCCAAGCTCGCCCACCCGAGCCGGCGCCGAAGGCCGCCGCTCCACCGCCTGGCCCCGCGCGCCCGGCGCCCGCCGCCGCGCCGCGCGCCGCCGCGCCGCCCGTCTTTGCGCCGCGCCCTCCGCCCGTCGCCTCGAAACCCGCGCCAGCCGCCAGCGCCCCCGCCGCGGACATGGCCGCGGCCGCCGTCGACCTCGACAAGCTGCGCGCGCTCGCGGGCTCGCTCAGGTCCAGGAACCACTTCGACGTGCTGGGTCTGCCGAAGGAGGCGCTCGGGTCGCAGGTCAAGCAGGCCTATTTCGCGCTCGCGAAGCTCTACCACCCAGACACGATTTTGGCCGGCGGGCCGCCCGAGGTCGCCCGGCTCAAGTCCGAGGTCTTCACCGTCATTGGCGAGGCTTACCGCGTGCTCGGGGACGACAAGGCGCGCGCGGCCTATCTCGAGGAACTGAAGGCGGGCGGCGGCAGCCAGGAGCAGCTCGACGCGGCCGCCATCTTCGCGGCCGAGGAGGCTTTTCAGAAGGGTTGCGTCCTCGTCAAGGCGCGCAAATACGCCGACGCGGTGGCCATGCTCGAGGAGGCGGTGCGCCTCAACGAGAAGGAGGGCGAGTTCTGGGCGTGGCGGGGTTGGGCGGCCTTTCTCGCCTCCAAGGACAAGGTGATGGCGCGGGCGGCCGCTCTCAAAGACGTCGATTTGGCGCTCAAGCTCAATCCCAAATGCGCCCAGGCCTGCTACCTCGCCGGGCAAATTCTCAAGCTCACGGGCGATGCGGCCGGTGCGCTCAAATGGTTCAAGAAGACGCTGACGGTCGACCCGAAGCACATCGACGCCCAGCGAGAGGTTCGCTTGGCCGGCGGCCGATAGCGGGCCGTTTCCGGCTCTGAAGAAAGGCAGATTCGTGGCAGATTCGAAAGTGACTTTAAATGGTAAGCAGCGGAGGGCGCTGCGGGCGCTGGGGCACCACCTCGAGCCCGTGATCCTCGTGGGCAAGGAGGGCGTCAGCGAGGGGCTCATCGACGCAGCCGCGCACGCGCTGAGCGATCACGAGCTCATCAAGGTGAAGGTCGGCGAGGGGTCGCCGCTCGACCGGCGCGAGGCGGCCGAGGCGCTCTCCTTGGCCACCGAGTCCCAGGTGGCCCAGGTGCTGGGGCGCACGCTGCTCTTGTTCCGGCGAAACGAGGACGCCCCGAAGCTCGACCTGCCGGGGATGCCCAAGCCCGCGCCCAAGGCCCAGCCCCCTGCGCCGAAGGTGACCCCCAAGCGGACCCACGGGGGCAGGGGGAAGAGGCCGGGGAGCCGGCGGGAGTAGCGCCCATTCCTCAGCGCTGCAGCGCCGGCTGCCGGTCGGGGGCGAGGCTCGGCTCGGAGTCCTCGGGCAGCGGTCGCTCGCCCATGAAGGCCTTGGCCTGCTCGGACGTGGGGCCGTTCGCGATGGGAAAGCGGAAGCGGACGTCCAACACGGTGATCAGCATGAGGATGGCGACGAAGCTCAGGGCGACGGCGATGGCCAGCCGGCTCGCGCCCCGGTGATCCCACAGGTGCATGAAGAACAGCGCCACCAGGGAGGCCTTGACGAAGGCGATGGCCACCGCGGCGACGAAGTTCCACGGCCCCAGCGAGATCCGTGAAATGCCGTAGCTCGCCGCCGCCAAGGCAATGAGCGCCACGAACACCGCGGCGTAGCGCAAAGGCGAGCTGTGCGAGGCCCGGTCGGGCGATTCGGCCGTCTCGCTCACGGGCTTTCTCGCGTTTTCATGCGGGCCTTCACAGCAAATAGAGGAGCGGCCAGAGGAAGATCCAGATCGTATCGACGAGGTGCCAATAGAGCCCGCCGAGCTCGACCGGCGTGTGGTACTCGGGCCCGAAGGCGCCTCGCCAGGTCAGGGTCGCGACGACGCCCAGCACGCCCAGGCCGGCGGTGACGTGGAGCGCGTGGAGCGCCGTGGCGATCCAATAGACCGACATGAAGACCGCCGCGCCCTGGGTGCGCACGGTGGGCTCTCGGAGCAACCGTCCCGGCAGGAGCCCCTCCAGGATGTCGGCGCGGTATTCGGCGGCCTTGAGCCCGAGGAAAGCGAAGCCCAGGAGCATCGCCAGGCCAATCATCGCGGCGCAGACGCGGGGGCGGCCCTGGCGGATGAAGTGGAGCGCGAGCGCGACGAAGAAGCTGCTGGTCAGCAGGATGAACGTGTTGGCAGTGCCGATGCCGAGCTTGAGGTGCCGGCTCGTCACCTCGAAGTCGTGAGAAAACTGCGCCCGATAGTTTCCGTAGGCGATGAAGAGCCCGCTGAAGAGGAGGATCTCCGTGGAGAGAAAGACCCACATTCCCAACCGCGCCGCGTGCTCTTGCTTGCGAGGCGATTCGAAGTGCTCTTGCAGAAATGGTGGGTGCGCCTCCTCGCTCATGAGCCCTCCGGAGCAACGGCGGGCGGGGGCTCCTCGAGCTGCTCGTAGTTGTGGGGCCCCGGCGAGAAGTCGGGGAGCGCCTCCCAATTGTGCTTGGGGGGCGGTGAGGCCGTGAGCCACTCGAAGCCCCGCGAGCCCCATGGGTTTTGCCCGGAGGGTTCCCCGGCGAACAGCGCGACCCCGAGGTCGATGGCGACGATGACGAGGCCGATGAACAGGAGCGAGGCGCCGGCGGTGGACGCGACGTGCAGGGTCTGAAAGCGCTCGGGGTACGTGTAATAGCGCCGCGGCATGCCGCCGTTGCCCAAAAGGAATTGCGGCAGGAAAGTGGCGATGAATCCGAAGGAGATGATGAAGGCGGCCACCATGGCCCAGCGCTCGTTGTAGAGCCGACCGAACATCTTCGGGAACCAATAATGCAACCCCATGAGGAAGGCCATGATGGTCACGCCCACCATGATGAAGTGGAAGTGCGCGACGACGAAATAGGTGTCGGTCCAGTGCACGTCCAGGGAGACGGTCGCCACGCCGATGCCCGTCATCCCGCCGAAGACCAGGAAGAAGAGGAAGCCGCAGATGTAGATGAACGGCGCGTTGATGGCGATGGAGCCCTTGTACAGCGTGCCGACCCAGTTGAAGACCTTGATGGCGGTGAAGATGCCCACGAACATCGAGAGCACGCCGAAGACGCCCGAGGCGAACGTCGATTGCCCCGAGACGAACATGTGGTGGCCCCAGGTGAAGAAGCCGACGAAGGCGATTCCCACCGAGGAGTAGGCGATGGCTTTGTAGTTGAACGGGCTCTTGCGCGAAAAGGCGCAGACGCACTCGCTCATCACCGCGAACGCGGGCAGCACCATGATGTAGACCGCCGGGTGGCTGTAGAACCAGAAGAGATGCTGGAACAGCACTGGGTCGCCGCCGGCCGACGGGTCGAAGAGGCCGAAGCCGAAGGCGCGCTCGACAGCCACCAGGAGCAGCACCAGCCCCAGGACCGGGGTCGCCAGGGTCTGGATGATGCTCGTGCCGTAGATGGACCAGACGAAGAGCGGCATCCGAAACCAGGTGATGCCCGGCGCTCTGAGGGTGTGCGTGGTGACGATGAAGTTCACCCCGGTGAGAATGGTGGAGAAGCCGATGACGAAGACGCCCAGGAGGATGGGCACGACCTCGGTCGCGGTGGTCGTCGAGTAGGGCGTGTAGAACGTCCAGCCGGTGTCGGCGCCGCCGTGGATCATTCCCCACAGGGCGATGACCGAGCCCAGGGCGTACAGGTACAGCGACAAGAGGTTCAGCCGCGGGAAGGCGACGTCCTTGGCCCCCAGCATCAACGGCAGCATGAAATTGCCGAAGATGGAAGGAATGGCCGGAATCATGAAAATCCAGACCATGATGACGCCGTGGAGCGTGAAGAGTCGGTTGTAGTCGATGGCCGAGACCAGGGCCGGCCCGGGCACGAGCAGCTTGAGGCGCAGGAGCATCGCGAACATCCCGCCCAGGAAGAAGCCCGCCAGGATGAGCACGGCGTACATGAGCGCGATGCGCTTGTGGTCGCGCGTGAGGAGCCACGAGCGCACGCCGCGGTCGGCGTTCAAGTACGTGACGGGCGGCGCTTCACCGCTTTCGGGGTTCATAGACCGGTCCCTGCGCAGGAAGCGGCCGGAGCGCGCCGCTCTGCAGCGTTTTCATGAATTCGAGAATCGCCGCCGCCTCCGGCGCGGTGAGGATGCCCTGGAAGGTGGGCATCACGTCCTGATAGCCGAGGACGACCTTCGCGCCGGGGTCCATCATCGACTCGGTCAGGTAGGCCTCGTCGGCGAAGACCGTCCCGCCCCCCTCCAAATTCTCGGTGCGGTGGTACAGGTCGAGCCACGTCGGGCCGATGTGCGGCGCGCCGTCCAGGGTGTGGCAGGCCAGGCACCCGCGCCGCACGGCGGCGAGCCGGCCCTGCTCCACGAGCGTGATGGGATTAAGCGGCGCCCCGGCGTCCTGGCGCGCGATGAGCCCGCGGCGCTGGTCGGCCAGCCAGCGGTCGAATTCGTCCGCCTTGAGGACCACGACCTCGGCGCGCATCATCGAATGGGAAAGGCCGCAGTATTCGGCGCAAAAGACCTCGTAGCGCCCGGGCTTCGTCGCTTGAAACCAGGTCTGGGTGTATCGGCCGGGCAGCGCATCTTGCTTGACGCGAAACGCGGGCACGAAGAAGGAGTGGATGACGTCACGGCTGGTCAACAGGGCGCGCACCGGGCGCCCAGCGGGGACCGTCAGCACCTCCACGCTCGAGGGGCCGTTTGGGTAGCTGAACTTCCACATCCACTTCTTGGCCGTGACGTAGACGTCCATCGCGCCTTTGGGCGGGCTCTGCAAATAGACGTAGTCGTAAAAACCGATGGCGAACCAGAGCAGGAAGAGGCTCAGGGGGCCTCCGACGATGAGCGGCTCCAACCACCTCGGAGGGTCGTAGCGCCCGCCGCTCTCACGGCCCGGCCGCCGCCGATAGCGGACCATCCAGGTCAGCGCCGCGAGGGCGATGACGCTGGCCGAGGCCATGGTGACAGTGATGACGAAGAAATGGAGGCGATCGACCCGGAAGGCGAAGGTGGACGCCGCCTCCGGCAGGTAGAGGATGGCGCGCAGCCAGCGCTCGACGTCGCTCATGCCGCGGGTGCCCCCCGCCCGCGCCGCGCCTCGCGCCGAAAGAGGTGCGCGACGAGAGAGGCCAGCGAGCCGAGGACCAGCGCCCCGCCGGCCTTGAACCAGACCGAGAGGAAGAGGGCATAGCGCCGGGTCGCGGGGTTCCAACGAAAGCAGGTCAGGAGGACGCGATTGAGCGTTGCGCCCACCTTGCCGTCGCTCGCCTCGATGAGGGCGTACTTCAAGTCGCGGGGCGTGAATCGGATGCCGTAGAGGTAGCGGCTCACCCGGCCGTCGGGCGTCAGGACCATCGCGACCGCGAGGTGCGCCCATTGCCCGGTCTTCTCGTCGCGCCGATAGGAATACCCGACCGCGTTGGCGAGCGCCCGGATCGCCGCGCCCTCGCCCACCAGGAAGGACCAGCTCGCCGCGGCGTCCGGGCGCCCCAGCGCCTGCAAATAGTGGCCCTTCTTTTCCGCGGCGGCGGCAGGTGCCTCGCGCGAATCGAAGCTCAAGGTCAAAAGGTCGTAGTCGCGCCCGAGCGAAAGGCCCGTCTCCGAAAGCGCGCTTGTGAGCCCGCTCAGCTCCAAACCGCAGAGCATGGGGCATTCGAAATAGACCAACATGAGGATGGCCGGGCGCCCGCCGCGGCCGACACGGTCCTTCAGCCGAACGCTTTCGCCTCCCGAATCGGTGAAGACGAGGTCCAGCGGAATCGGGTCGCCCAGGTGCTCCACGACCTCCGCGCCCTGGACCGAAGCGGGCGCCGCCTCCGAAGCCTCGGGTCCGTCTGCCTCCGCGTTGAACGGCAGCGCGTTCGCCCGCGCCGGCGCGAGCGCGGCCAGGGTCGCCAAGGCGAAAAGGCGCGCGCTCACGGCCGCTGCCCCGCCAGATAGAGCTCCATCGCGCGATCGATGGGCACGTGGATCACGCCCCGCGGGCGATCGACCCAGCCGTAGGATTCAAGGCGCCGCTTTTGCGCAGCGTGCAGGGCGAGCCCGCCCGCGAAGGCGTCAAAGGGGATTTGAAAGACCGCGCCGATCTCCGCCTGGCCGATTTCGCTCGGAATGGGCGGAGGACCGGTCGGCTGCCATCGCTTTTGGCCCACCCTCCAAAGCTCCGTGGCTCCGAGGGAGCCGAGCGTAAAGAGGACCATCGCGGCGAGCCCGATAAGGGTGATCCTCGTGGTCGGGATCAGATCCGGAAGCTGGCGAGGCTCGATTTCAGGGGCGGTGGCATTCATGGGCGATGGGCCGGCAACTTGGCCACGGCTCGCGCAGGGTGTGAGCCGCCCGGTTGAGGGCCGTCAGGGCGGACCCTAACGGTGGAGCGCGCGCCGAGCGGCGAGGGGGGCGGTGGCCTGCAAAGAAGGGCGCGGGCGGCAGGGAAGGAAGGCGGCGGGGCAGTCCGCGGCCAGTCGAGCCCTCGGGGACCCGCGCCACCGGGAGGCCGGGCGCGGACCTTCGAGCGCGTGGCGCTCTACGTCCCGAAGGGTCAGCTTTGAGGCTCGGGCAAGCACTGAGAATGCTCGAGCTCGGGAGGGGACGCCAATGCCGACGCTTTCGACTTATCACGTCAAACGATACGGGTGGATTCGAGACCTGCCCGACCAGCGAGACCTCATGTACGCGGCGCCCATTCCGCCGCTCGCGCTTCCCACCAAGACCGATCTCCGCACCGAGATGCCGCAGGTCTACGACCAGGGCGACCTGGGGAGCTGCACGGCCAACGCCATCGGCGCGGCGGTGCAGGTCGCGCGGCGCAAGGAGAAGCGGCAGGACTTCATTCCTTCGCGCCTCGCCATCTACTACGACGAGCGCGTCATCGAGCGCACGGTCGACCAGGACTCGGGCGCCCAGCTGCGCGACGGAATGAAGGTCGTGGCCCGGGTCGGCGTCTGCGCCGAGGCGAGCTCGCCGCCCGAGTCCTACGACTGGTCGTACGATATCTCCAAGTTCAAGGACAAGCCGCCGGAGCCTTGCTACGACTTCGCAAAGGACAATCAGGTCATCGTCTATCGGCGCGTGCCGCAGCTCTTGTCGCAGATGAAGGGGTGCCTGGCCTCCGGCTATCCGTTCGTCTTCGGCTTCAGCGTCTACCAGAGCTTCGAATCGCCGGAGGTGGCGCGCACCGGGGACGCCAACCTCCCCGGGCCGAAGGAGGAGATGCTCGGCGGCCACGCTGTCCTGGCGGTGGGCTACGACGACGCCTCCCAGCGATTCCTGGTGCGAAACTCCTGGGGCTCGAGCTGGGGGCAGCAAGGCTACTTCACCTTGCCTTACGCCTATCTGAGCGAGCCGCACCTCTCGTCGGATTTCTGGACCGTGCGGCAGACGGAATGAGCGGGTGCGCCGGGCTCACCCTCGGCTCTTAATTCGAAGGGTAAAGCGGCGCGCGGGCTTTCGCGCCTCCCAACGGCGCGAGTAGACCATCTCCAGCGCGGCGTCTCCTTCGGATTGGACGCGCATTCGCCATTCGTGTTGGCCCGGGGCGCCCATGGCTGCGCCCAGGGGGCGGTACGAATCGTCGTCGACGCGAAGCACCGGCGCACCGTCGGAGAGGAGCGACCAGTGGTAGCCGGTGCTCCGGTTCTCGGGAAGGGTGACTGCAAAGGCGTCGCCGGGCCGAAGGGTGGCCTCCGTGCCGTCGGCCCGCTCGTCCAGGTACATGAGCACGCTCACTCCTCTTCCGGCCGGGGGCATCGAAGCCCGTGCGCGCGCCCTTCCTGATGGACCTCGAGCCCTCGCCGTCGCCGCTTTAGGCCTTCGAGCTTCATATTCGGCCGGAAGTTAGTCACGCCGGACGCTCGCGATGAGGGCGGCCTCCCGCCCGCTCGGGATGGGTACCTGAGCCCGCGGCCGGGCGACGGCTCGGGTCCGCGCGAGAATCGAGGATGGCGACCGAGGCGCCGTGGCACAGTGGTGCCCATGAATGCTTCGAGACCGGGGTGGCCGCGAGCGTCCGCCGGGAGGCCGCCTTGGCCGTTGGCCGTCGCCCTGGCGGCGCTCGTCGCCCTCGCTCTCTGGACCTTGCCGCAAACGCTCGTCGGCCTCGGGTATGCCGTTCTCAAGCGCATCCAGGGCCATCGGTGGATGGGGTATCGATTTGGACCGTTTCTCTTTCTGGTCGTACCGTCGGCGCCCATCGGAGGAAGAGGGATTTCTCTGGGGCTCGTCGTGCTCGCGGAGGACTGGACCCTGCTCACGCACGAGTTCTGCCACGTCTATTCGGCGCTCTGGCTGAGCTGGCTCTACTTGCCGGTCTATGGAATCGAATACCTCGCCTTCGGCCACGATCGCTCGCCGCACGAGCGGGTCACCTGCCACTTCGAGCGCAAGAGCCGCATGGCGTGGCGGCGGGTATTCTGAATGGGCGGCGCTTCGATTCCGGCGGGAAGGATCAGCTCAGCCACGGCCATATCGGCGGGCTCGAGGTGCCGGTGGCTGAGGTCTTGCGACAACGAGAGCGGACAGCGTGGCTCTCGAGGGAGGCGGCGAGGCCGCCGACGAGGCATTCCCCGGTAGAGGAAGGCCGATGGCTCCTTGCGCCACACTTGCCTATCGCGGCTCGCCGTCCTTCTCTCCGCCGCCGCCGTCGGACTCTCCCCGGCGCAGGCCGAGCATGCGCCTCAGCTCGCGCGCGGCCTGGCGGGAGACCTGCACCCCGTCCCCGCGCGACGTCCGGGCCAGGTACCCGCCGGTGTCCTGCGGCTCGAGCCGGACGACCTGCTCCAGGTTCAGGAGCGCGCGCCGGTGCACGCGCATGAAGCGCGGGCCGAGCCTCTCCTCGAGCTCCTGGAGCGACAGGTCGGTGAGCGCATCGCCCTGGGCGCTCGCGAGGGTGACGAGCTCGCCGTCCAGAACGGCGTGGCTGATTTGCCTGGGGTCGAGCAGGGCGATGCCGCTGCGCGTGGGCACGGCGATCCGGTCGAGCGCCGCCGGCGCCGCTGGGCGGTGGCGGTCGGCCTCGTCGCGAAAGCGCCGCAGCGCCTCTTGCGAGCGCGCCCGCTCGAGCGCCTTCCCCAGCCGCGCGGCCTCGACGGGCTTGAGCAGGTAGTCGAGCGCGCCGGCGTCGAACGCCTCGACCGCGTGCTCCGAGTGCGCGGTGCAGAAGATGACGTAGGGCCCGCCGGGCGGCAAAAGGCGCAGGGCGTCCAGCCCCGTCAGCTCCGGCATCTGGATGTCGAGCAGCACGGCGTCCACGCCGCCGGCCGCGACGCGCCGCAGGACCTCGGCCGCGCTCCGGCACTCGCCGCAGACCTCGATGCCCGAGAGCTCTCCCAAGAGCCGCAAAAGCCTCTTCCGGGCCATCAGCTCGTCGTCGGCGACGAGCACGCGCAGCGCCGGGCTCACGCCAACACCCCGGGTGAAGGCCCCGCCAGCGGCACGCGGAGCTCTGCCGAGGTCCGCTCTCCGCGCGCGCCGATCCGCAAGGTCGCTGCTCCGGCGTAGGCGAGGGCGAGGCGGCGCTCCAGGTCCGGCAGGCCCGAGCTGCCCGGCCGCGGCCCCGCGTAAAGGCCCGGGTTCTCGAGGCGGACGACCAGCTCCTCGGCCTCGCGCCGAACGGTGAGCTCGAGGGTCCCGCGGTGGCCCGCGCAGGGGCCGTGCTTCACCGCGTTCTCGGCGAGCGGGAGCAGGACGAGCGGCGGCACCAGGACCTCGCGCGCGGCCGGGTCGACGTCCTCGCGCAGCTCGAGGAGCTCTGGGTCCCGCAGCCGATGGAGCGCGAGGAGGTTCTCGACCAGCTCCAGCTCCTGGGCGAGCGGCCACGCCTGCGCCTTCACGCCGCAAAGGACCGAGCGCAGCATCGCCGACAGCTGGAGCACCGCCCGCTCGGCGACGGCGCCGTCCTCGCGGCACCACTCGGCGATGGAGTTGAGCGTGTTGAAGAGGAAGTGCGGGTCGAGCTGCGCTCGGAGGGCGAGCAGCTGGGCCCGCTCGGCCTCGCGCGCCAGCGCGTCGGCCCGGGCGCGCTCGCGCAAAAGCCGGTGCTCGAGGCCGATGTCGCGGCCCAGGCCCCAGCCGCCGACCAGGAAGAGCGTGAGGCAGATGGCGAGGCTCACCCGCGCGGTCATGAAGGTGACGCCGATGCCGAAGAGCTTGGGCACCGCGACGCCGATGCTCAGCACGACGCCCGCGCCGATGGCGGCGTAGAGGACCACGCGGATGGAGGCCCCGGCGCCGAGCGCTCCTTCCGGCGAGAGCAGCCGCCAGGAGACCGGGGCGATGACCACGAACGCGAGGCAGAGCGCGAGCCCCAGGGCCAGGGCGGCGCTGGGGCGGCTCAGGCGCGCCTGGGCGACGAGCATGGGGCCGCAGACGAGCACGATGGGGACGAGGCGCCGCAGCTCGAGCAGGCCCCGGGCGGTCTCGCGGGCGATGCGCGCCGGGTCGGCGAGGTCGGCGCCGGGCGCCTCGGGCGGCAAGTGCCAAGCGCGCGCGCCGCGCTTCTTGCCGACGAGGTTGATCCATCCGGTTTGCATGAGCAGGGCGAGGTCGAAGGCGGCCGACCGATGTCGAGCGTAGTACAGGTCGAGCCGAGCCGTCAGCGCGGCTCCCCGGGCCCCGGTCACCTGCGCGAGGCCGGTGATGCCCGGCGGCACGCGAAAGCGCTCGGCGAAGGGCGGGTGGGCGCGCACCAGCCGCTCGGCGTCGGGGACCGAGAGCGGTCTGGGGCCGACGAGGCTCATGTCGCCGGAGAGGACATTGAAGATTCTGAAAGAGCTCGTCGAGGCCGCGCTGTCTCAGCAGGCCGCCCAGGCGCGTGGGCCGGCGAGCCCGCTCGTCGGCCTCGCAGGTCATGGTCCGCAGCTTCCAGATGAGGAAGGGCCGGCGGTTCAGTCCGGCGCGCGACTGCCGGAAGAAGAGGGGGCGCCCGTCGCACGCAAAGGCCGCGGCGGCGAGCGCCGCCGAGGCGGGCAGCCAGAGCGGCAGGGTGACGAAGACGACGGCGAGATTAAAAAGGCGCTTGGCTGCGGCGTTGACGTTCATGGCTCCTCCGAGACCGCAGCATCGCGCTCGGGCGGGCGCCGCCGGCGGCGGTTCTCCTCGAGCGGTCGCGGGGCGCGCGCGAGCGGCGCCGAAGCGGGCCCGAGCGGCGGCGCGGCCGCCCACGCGCCGCCGGGGCCTCAGGTCGCGACCTTTCGGCCGCGGATCTCGACCGCCCGGCGCGAGAGCCGCCAAGCGCTCTTCGCGCTCCTCTACCTTCGAGCCATCGCAAGGAGGATTTCGATGGCCCGACCGAACGACCCGATGCAGTGTCCCCCGCCGCTCCCCTCAGGCTCCGCCGGAGCGTCGCGCCCGCGGACCGCGCTGCTCTTGAATCCCTTCTATGCCAAGGACCCCGCGGGGAGCTTCGGCAAGCACGTGCTGACCCCGTCGCTCGCCCTCTCGAGCCTCGCGGCGGTGACGCCGCCCGAGTGGTCCGTGCGGATCTGGGATGAGAACCTGCTCCAAGGCTCCGCCCCCGTCGATCCCGTGCCGCAGGTCGTGGGGATCACCGTGCACCTGACCTTCGCGCGCCGCGCCTACGAGCTCGCCGCCCATTATCGAGCGCTCGGCTGCGCCGTGGTCCTGGGCGGACCGCACGCCCTCTCGTGCCCGGACGAGGTGGCGGCCCACTGCGACGCCCTGGCGGTCGGCAACGGCGTGCCGCTCTGGCCGCGCATTCTGCGCGACGTCGAGCGGGGCGCGCTCGAGCGCCGGTACGAGGCGCCTTTCGAAGACTTCGCCTCGGAGCCCGCGCCCGAGCGGACCGCGATTCCGGAGTGGGGCTTTCTGACCCGGGCGAGCATCATCGCCACCCGAGGGTGCCACAATCGCTGCGATTTCTGCTTTCTTTCGACCGGGCCGTCGCGCATTCGCTATCAAATGCGTCCGGTCGCCGAGGTGGCGCGCGAAATAGCCCGGAGCGGCGAGCCATATGCCGTGTTCCTGGACAATAACCTCGGCGCCAATCGCGCGTACCTGCGCTCGCTCTGCGCGGCGCTGGCCCCCCTGGAAATCATCTGGAGCGCGGCCGTCAGCCTCGATGTGACGCAAGACCCCGACTTGGTCCGTGAAATGGCGCTCGCGGGCTGCACCGGCGTCTTCGTGGGCTTCGAGAGCTTGAGCGACGAGAACCTGCGCGCCGCGGGAAAGCGGACGCCGCGCTGTGAGGATTTCGAGCGCGGCGTGGAGCTGTTCCATCGTTTCGGCATTCAGGTCAACGGCAGCTTCGTCCTGGGCTTCGACGGCGACGGGCCCGGGGCCTTCGCGAAGACCGCCGAGTGGATAGACCGCGTGAAGCTCGAGTCCGCGACCTTCCACATTCTCACGCCCTATCCGGGAACCCCGCTGTTCGCTCGCCTGGAGGCCCAGGGGCGCATCCTCCACCGCGATTGGAGCCAATACGACACCGCGCACGCGGTGCATCGCCCGGCCAAGATGACGCCCGAGGAGCTCGAGCGGGGGTACCGGTGGCTCTATCGGCGCGCCTTCTCGCTCCGGTCCATCTGGGCCCGAAGGCCGCGCTCGCTCGGCGCAGCGCTGGCGTACCTCGCCATGGCCATTCTGTACAAGCGCAGCAACGGGCTCTGGAAGCTCTTGATCCAGCACCGGCTCACGCGCGCCGTCTGGAGGCCGCTCGTACAGCTCACGCGCCTGCGCCACCTGCGCTTTCGGCGGAGCCTGCGAGTGCGCGAGGCGCTCGCGGTCCCGCCGTCGGCGCTGCCCGTCCCACCGGGCGTGTGAGCGAAAGGGGGTTTTCCATGAGAGCCATTGCCCTGGCGAAGCCTTTGATCGCCGCCGCGCTCGCCGCCGCGCAGGCCAACCCGCAGCCCCTCGCGCTCCCTTCGTCGGCCCGGCGCCTCCTCGAGACGGGCCAATGGGACGCGACCCCGGCAGGGCTTCGAATCGTCGCACTGTCGTTCTTGGCCGACGGCTGCGCGGCTTCAGGCGAGGCGCACGCCTCGATGCGCGCCGCGGCGCGCTCATGCGTCGAGCGCTGCCTCGCGCGCGCCCGACAAACGAGGCGCGGGCCCCTGCGGCCTGAGAGCGCCGACGGCCTCTGGCTGAGCCATTTCGCGCTGATTCTCGGAGCGGCGGACGCGTTGGGGCCGTGCCCCGACCCCGAGGCTCACGCGGCCATCGCGTTGGCGCTGGCGAGCCGGACGCTTTCGGACCCGTATCGCCACGTCGCATCCTATGCGAGCGCCAAGGACCGCTGGACCGCAGACCAGGCGGCGGCGCTCGCGAGCCTCGCCCGGTTTGACCGCGCGCACGGGGCCCACCTGGTCGACGAGCCGCTGCGCGCCTGGCGCGACTTCGTCCTGTCCAAGGCCATGGACCGCCGTCTCGGGCTGCCATGGTCGGAAGTCACTGGAGCGCGCCGCACCTCCCGGGCGCCGCGGGGCTGCGCCCTCTCGTTTCAGACGCGCTACCTCCACGAAGTGGACGACGGTCTCGCGCGCCGCTTCTGGGCGGTCTATCGCGAGCGTTACCGGGTTCGGCACTTCGGGCTCACGGGCTTTCGCGAGTGGCCGCCGGGTCAAGAGCTCGGCCAGGACCTGGACTCCGGTCCCATCGTGATGGGCGTCGGCGCGGCGGCCACGGGCCTGGGGATCGCCGGGGCGAGGGTCATGGGCGACGAGGCGCTGGCGCGAGAGCTGGAAACGACCGCGGCGGTCGTCGATGCCTTTGCCGGCGGAATGCAGGGCGCGCGAGGCGTGCTCCCGGACGCCATTCGCTATCTGGGCGCGCAGGTCCGGCCGTAGCCCTGGCGGGAGTCTGGGCGCGCAGGTCCGGCCGTAGCCCTGGCGGGAGCCTTCCGGCCCTGCCGGAGATTCGAGAAAGGCGCGGGCGGTGCCTCGCAGGCCGAGAAGGGGGCTGGTATGTTCCGGAGCCCGTTATTTTCATGGATATCTGAGGAACCATGCCATCCATCTTCACGAGAATTCTCAACGGCGAGCTGCCGGGGCGCTTTGTCTGGAAGGACGACAAGTGCTTCGCCATTCTCACCGCCCAGCCCATCCAGCCGGGGCACGTCCTCGTGATCCCGCGCCAGGAGATCGACGACTGGGTCGACCTGCCGGACGACCTGCGCGACCACCTCTTCGCCACGGCGGCGGTCATCGGCAAAGCCTTGATGAAGGAATTTCAGCCGACGAAGGTGGGGGTGGCCGTCGTGGGGCTCGAGGTGCGCCACGTGCACCTGCATTTGATCCCCATCAGCGCCCCCGAGCACATGGAGTTCGCCCGCGCCGACAAGAACCCGGACCCCCGCGCGCTCGACCAGGTGGCGGAGCGGCTGCGCAAAGCGCTGGCGGCCACGCCCTAAAGCTCCGAGATCCGAGCTCGATGCCCAAGACAGGAGCAAGCACCGCCCGTTGGTCGAAGGGACATCGGGATGGGGCGGTCATCAACGCCCTTGTGGAGCTTCGGCTCGGGATCAATATCGGCGAGCCATGTTGTGCGTTGACGGCGCGACCCTGCTCTGTTCACATGATGACAGCCTCTCCGCCAGCCCAAGGGAGCTCGTCGCTTGGTCGCCCTCGCCGTCCTCGCGTTCGCAATGGCAGCGGCCCCTGCGCCGCCGAACGGCGCGAGCGCGCCCGCCGCCAACGAGGTCGCGGCCGTCGAAGAGACGCTTCGCATTCAGAGCCTGCTGCACACCGAGGCGCGCCGCGCCCGCATTTGGCGCTGGAGCTGGACCGGCATCTACGGCGCGCTCACCGCTGGCCAGACGGTCCCCGTCGCGTTCATCGGCGACCGGGGCACGCGGGCCGACCTCCTCGCCGGCGCCGCGACCTCGGCCGTCGGCTTGATCGGCGCAATGGCTCTGCCGCCCGAATCGATCGCGAGCAGCGAGGCGCTCGACCGCGAGCTTGCGGCGCCCGGCAAGGATCCGCTCGCGCGCCTCGCCTGCGCCCGCGCGCTCTTGAGAAACGCGGCCGACGATGAGGCCTTCGCGCGAGGGCCCATCATGCACGCCGCCAACGCCGCGGTGAACGTCGCCGCGGGGCTCGTCTTGGGCTTTGGCTACAAGCGCTGGACCTCCGCCGCCATCACGGCCGTCAGCGGAATCGCCGTCGGCGAAGTTCAGATCTTCACCGCGCCCAAGTCCCTGCTGGACCGCTCTGTGCGGGAGGCCGGCGCTCCCAGCGCTCCGAGCGCTGCAGCCACGCCCCCGGTCCGCGCGACCGTCGCGCCATGGGTCGGGAGCGGAGGCGCCGGCCTTCGGCTCGTCGCCCAGTTCTAGAGGACAGGAGCTTCTCGCATGCTCTCCCCCGATCCGAGGCTCGCGCGCCCCTATCGCTGGGCGGTGCTCGCCGTCTACGTGGCGGTGATGGCCGTTCAGCAGATGCTGTGGCTGAACTTCGCCCCCATCCTGCTTCACATCCAGCAGCGCTACGGCGTCGGCGAGCTCACGGCCAGCTCGCTCATCATGGTGTTTCCTCTGCTCTACATCGCGCTCTCCGCGCCGGCGGGGCGGATGGTCGACGAGCGCGGGTATCGTTTCACGGTCGCCTGGGGCGCCGCGGCCACCGCGGCCTTTTCGCTCTTGCGCGTCTTCGACGGCAGCTTCTGGATGCTCTTCGCAGGGCAGGTCGGCATCGCCGCCGCTCAGCCGTTCGTCGTCAACGGGATCTCCAAGCTCGTGGCCGACTGGTTCGACGAGGCCGAAGGCGCCCTCGCCACCGGGCTGGGCACCATGGGCATGTTCCTCGGCATGGCCCTGGGCATGGCGGCGACGCCTTGGCTCGAGGCGAGGATGGGGCTGAGCCTCTCCATGCTCGTCTTCTTCGCGGTCTCCGCCGCCGCGGCAGCGGCTTTCTTCGCCGTCGCCCGGAACAATCGGCCGCCGGAGGAGCTCCGAAGCAAGGACGGCGACGCCCACTTCGGGCCCGTTTTTCGAGTGCCGGGGATGAAGGCGCTGCTCGGCACCTCGTTTCTGGGCATGGGCGCCTTCAACGGCCTCACCACCTGGCTCGAGGCCCTCCTCGAGCCGCGCGGCATCGACGCCGAGGCCGCCGGGATGGTGGGCGGGGTCATGGTCGTGGGCGGCATCGCAGGCGCGGTGATCGTCCCGCTGCTCTCGGACCGCCTCCGGCGCCGCAAGCCGTTCCTCGCGGGCTGCGCCGCGGCCTCCACCGGGCTGATGGCGCTCATCGGCGTTCTCGGTTCCTACGGCGCGCTCCTGGGAGACGGGGTGGCGCTCGGCTTCGTGTTGCTCCCGGCCTTCGCCTTTCTCCTGGACATGTCGGCCCAGCTCGCCGGAGCCGAGCGCGCGGGGGCCGCGACGGGGCTCATCATGCTCAGCGGCAACGCGGGCGGCGTGGTGGTCATCCTGCTCGTCCCGGCAGTCCGGGCGCTGGGCGGGGGAATCGCCCCCGCCATCGCGCTGCTCGCCGGCCTGCTCGCTGCGGCCACGGCGCTGGCTCTCGCGTCCCCGGAGACCTACCAGGCCCCGGCCGAGGCGGCGCCGAAGCCGTCTTAGAAGTTCGAAGTGTTGAGGGAGAGCCTCGCCGCGCAACCTGCCACGAGCGCCGAGGCGCCTTTCGCCTCGGAAGAGCCACGGAATCGAACGCCCATGGGCTACGCCATCACCACCTATCCCGACGTCCCCGGCATCGAGCGCCGGCTCGAGGCGCTGATGCGCCTGCCGGTCATCCCCCTGCGCGCCGACGCCATGGCCGCCATCCTGCGCTCGCTCGACGAGCGCTGCCCGCGCTCCAAGGCGGTCATCGAGGACGCGCGCGCCTTCATCCCCGGCGGCGTCCAGCACAACCTCGCCTTCAACTACCCCTTTCCGCTGGTGATCGATCGCGGCGAGGGGCCCTACCTCTACGACATCGACGGCAACCGGTACCTCGACTTCCTCCAGGCCGGCGGCCCGACGATCCTGGGCAGCAATCCCGAGGCGGTCCGCGAGCCCGTGCTCGAGCTCTTGCGCCGCTGCGGCCCGGCCACCGGGCTCTTCCACGAGCTCGAGCTCGCCATCGCCAAGGAGGTGAGCCGCCACGTTCCCTCGGTGGAGATGTTCCGAATGCTCGGGAGCGGCACGGAGGCGGTCATGGCCGCCATCCGCCTGAGCCGCCTGGTCACGCGCAAGCCCTTCATCGTGAAGGTCGGCGGCGCCTACCACGGTTGGTCGGATCAGCTGGTGTACAGCCTGAAGATCCCCGGCACGCGGCGCTTCGAGGCGCACGGCATCCCGCGGGCCTCCACGCTCTTCACGGCCGAGGCGCGCCCCAATGACCTGGATTCCTTGGAGCGGGTCCTGCGCCGCAACCGCCTCGCCGGCGGGACCGCCGCGGTCCTGGTCGAGCCGCTGGGCCCCGAGAGCGGGACCCGCCCCGTGGCCCGCGACTACAACCACGGCGTCCGGCGCCTGTGCGATCGGTACGGCGCCCTGCTCATCTTCGACGAGGTGGTCACCGGATTCCGGGTCGGCCTCGGCGGGGCGCAGGGCTATTTCGGCGTCCGGCCGGACCTCACCGTCTTCGGAAAGATCATCGCCGGCGGCTACCCGGGCGCCGGTGGTCTCGGCGGGCGGCGAGAATCTC
The DNA here is from genome assembly GCA_963772225.1 of uncultured delta proteobacterium. Taxonomy (GTDB): domain Bacteria; phylum Myxococcota; class Myxococcia; order Myxococcales; family UBA5297; genus CAVYWD01. The sequence goes on from CAVYWD010000010.1 coordinate 95,127, forward strand.
ATGCGCCACCTCGCCGCCGGCCTCGAGAGCGGCAAGCGCCGGGCCTACGTGGGCGGCACCCTGGCCGCGAGTCCGTTGAGCGCCGCGGCCGGCTACCACGCCATCCGCGAGATCGAGCGCACCGGCGCCTGCGAAGCGGCCGGCCGCGCGGGCGACCGCCTGACGGCCGGGCTTCGCGCCCTCATCGAGCGCCATCGTCTCCCCTTCGTCGCCTACAACCAAGGGTCCATTTGCCACCTCCAGACCGTGGGCGCCCTGTTCGTTCCCATCTCGCTCCTGCACCTCCCGCGGGCCCTGCGCGACATCAAGGAGCGCAAGCACCGCATGGAGGAATACGGCGCGGCGTTCACCGCCGAGGGCCTGGTCACCCTCGCCGGAAGCCGGCTCTACACCAGCGCCGCCGACACCGACGAGGTCATCGACGATGCCCTGAGCCGCTTCGACCGGGTCTTTCAGAAGGTGGATTGCTCGGCCCTCGCCGGAGTCTCGCCGTGACCGAGGTCGCCCAGGCGCAGGAGGCGGTGCGGGCCATGGGCGTGCGCCTGTCGGAGGCGGGGCTCGTCGTCGGCACCTGGGGGAACGTCAGCGTCCGAGTTGGCGATCGCATGGCGGTAACGCCCAGCGGTGCCGACTACCGAGCCCTCGCCGCCGCCGACGTGCCGCTCGTCGAGCTCGCCACCGGCGAGTGGACAGGCCCCAAGCCCTCCAGCGAGCGCGACCTGCACCTGGCCGTGTACCGCGAGCGCAAGGAGATCAACGCGGTCATCCACGTCCACTCGCCCAACGCATCCACGGTGGCCGCGGCGCGGCGGGAGCTGCCGCCGATCCTCGACGACATGGCGCAGATCCTCGGGCCTTCGGTCCGCGTCGCCGACTACGCCCTGCCGACGACGCGCAAGCTGGTGCGCGAGACGCTTAAGGCGCTGCGCGGGCGGATGGCGGCGCTCATGGCCAACCACGGCGCGGTTTGCCTCGGGCGCGACCTGGAGGAGGCGTTCCTCTGCTGCCAGGTGCTCGAGAAGTCCTGCCGCTCGTTCATCGAGGCCGAATTCCTGGGCGGCGCCAAGAGCCTCGGCCGCGTTGAGGCGGTCCTCATGCACCAATATTTCCTGCGCAAGTATTCGCGCCAATGGAAGCCCTGAGGCTGGCGGACATGACGACGGACCTCTGCGTCATCGGCTACGACATCGGGACCACCAGCACCAAGACCTGCCTCTACCGCATCGGCGCCCACCTCGCGCTCGTGCGCCGCGCCGTCCACCCCTATCCCTTGCGCGTGCTCCCGAACGGCGGAGTCGAGCAGGATCCGGAGGAGTACTGGCGCGCCATGGCCCAGGGCACTCGCGAGGTCTTGGCGGCCTCCGGGACGGAAGCATCCTCGGTGCAGGCGGTCTCGTTTTCGAGCCAGATGCAGGGGCTGATCCTGGTGGACGAGGCTCTGCAGGCCATCCGGCCCGCGATGAGCTATCTCGACAGCCGCGCCGTCGAAGAGCATCGCAAAGGGATCAAGAGCGGACTGTGCGTGGCCGGATTGCGCGCTCGCGTGCTGCTCCCCTCGCTCCATCTGACCGGCGGCGTCTCCGCCAGCGTCAAGGATCCCGTCTGGAAGTATCTCTGGGTCAAGAATCACGAGCCCGAGGTCTTCGCTCGCGCTCGATATTGGCTGGACATCAAGGACTACCTCGCGGCGCGCTGCACCGGCCGCGCCACCATGGGCGAGGATTCGGCCCACGCCACGTTCCTCTTCGACAGCCGCCCCGGAAAGCGCCGCTGGAGCGCGCACCTCGCGAAAGCCTACGGCGTTCAAATGCGCCACCTCCCCGAGGTCATCGCCTCGACCGATGCGGCCGGGCCGCTCACCGCCAGCGCGGCGCGCGACCTGGGCCTCGCTCCGGGGATTCCGGTGGTCGCAGGGGGCGGCGACCTGACCATGACCGCGCTCGGCAGCGGCTGCGTGAATCCGGGGGAAGCCCACGTCTACATGGGCACCTCGGGCTGGGTCTCGGCGGTCTGCCAGAAGCGGCTGGTCGACGTCGGTCACCTCATGGCATCGATCATCGGCGCGCGGCCCGGCCACTACAATTACATCGGCGAGCAGGAGACCTCGGGCAAATGCCTCGATTGGGCCCGCGATCACTTGGCCCTCGACGGAATCGGGCTTTTCCCCGAGGACCTGGGCAGGCAAGCCGAGTCGCGCGCCTTCGAGGTCATGGCCTCGGCGGCCGCGGGCGCGCCCCCCGGAGCCGGCGGCGCCCTCTTTGCTCCGTGGCTGCATGGCAATCGCTCGCCCTTCGAGGATCCCCTGGCCCGCGGCATCTTCTTCAACATCGGTTTGAACACCGACAAAGCGTGCCTCTTGCGCGCCGTGCTCGAGGGGACCCTTCAGCAGAAGCGCTGGCTTCTCGACTGCATGGCCGAGAAGGCGACGGTTCTGGAGCCGCTGCGTTTCGCGGGAGGCGGAGCTCAATCGAGGGTCATCGGCCAGCTCTTGGCTGACATCACGGGCCGGGCCATCGAAGCGGTGGCCGAGCCGCAGTGCGCCGGCGCGACGGGCGCCGCGGCCGTGTGCGCGCTCCACCTGGGCGCCCTCGATGGCTTCGACCGCTTGCGCCAGTCCATTCCCGTCGGCGCGGCGTACGAACCGGATGGCTCGCGGCGCGAGGTTTACGAAAGAGGCTATTCGGTGCTTCGCAGCCTGCACTCGGCCAATCGACGCCATTTCCGGCGGCTCAATGGAGGATAGGCGGCACGCCGACGAAAGGGGCTTCTCGCCCTCGCCGCTGCAACCAGTCCCGCGCCGCTTGTAAGGTCCTCTGCGCTGGGACGCGACCCTGCGAAGGCTTCGAATCGCCCGCGCTCTCCTTCTTGGCCGAGGGCTGCGCGGCTTCAGGCGAGGCGCACGCCTCGATGAGAGCCGCGGCGCTCCCTTGCGTCGAGCGCTGCCTCGCGCGCTAGAGTTCCTGCAGGTCGTGAACTGGGAACCGCTTACTGGCAAGGGCAGCAGAAGTAGCTCCAGCCCGCCGGCGTCGGGATCCGAATGCTCTCGCAGGCCCAGGCCGGCGATGGCGAGGCCTCGTAGCACCCGACCGCGTAGCGAGCGCTCCCGCAGGTGTCGCTGCATGACTTCGAGCCGTCGGACGCCACCTCGCACGTGGTGAAGGCGTCCCAGGCGCCGCAGCCCTGCGCCACTGCTCCCTCGGCAGCGGCCTGGACGTCGCTCGGCCAGCGGCAGGATGCTCGGAGCGCCGGGTCGGAGACACCGCCGGCCTTGAGGTTCGCCGCGTCGTTTGCCGCCCCGCCCGAGCAGCTTGGCCCGAGGGCGAGAAGTACGAGAAGCAAGGCCGCGCTCTTCATGGTGTGCATCTCCTGGAGCGCCGAGTTGCATCGCTTGCGCCAGGCCTCCTCTCCCTGCGTGCCTGCGGGCTGGGCGCGCGAATCCACGGAAACCGTCCACCGAGGCCTCAGGAATTTGAGGCTCGCGCCGAGGGCTCTCGGCTCTGGACTGCGCAGCGCGGCGCTTGGCTGCGCCGGGTCGATCCCTCGAGGCGAGGGCGCGTTGCCGGCGCGCGGTGCAGCTCCTATACTCTCCACCGTCATGATGTCGTCGAAACACGAGGTAGGCGAGCGCATCGACCTGCACCTCACCTACGAGGACTATTGTGCCCTGCCCGAGGACGGCCGGCGCTACCAGGTCATTGGGGGGGACTTGGACGTGACGCCCGCTCCGTCGTACTCCCATCAGCGCGTTTCGCGGAATCTCGGGGCCGTCCTTCACGAGCACGTTGGCCGAAATCGTCTGGGCATCGTCCTCTTCGCCCCCATCGACGTGATCCTCGCCGACGACACCATTGTGCAACCCGACCTCGTATTCATTGCGCGCGACCACCTCTCGCGGGTCAATGAGCGCGGAATCGAAGGGCCCCCAGACCTGGTGGTCGAGATCCTCTCGCCCAGGACCCGGCGAACAAATCGCGTCATCAAGATGCGGGCCTACGCTCGTTTCGGCGTGCCGCAATGCTGGCTCGTCGACCCCGAGGCGCAGAGCCTCGAGATGTTCTCGCTGTCCAGCTCGGGGTACGTGCTCACCCGAGTTGCGGGCGGCGGCGAGACTGTGCGGTCGGAGCTCTTCCCCGAGCTGAACCTCGCGCTCGGAGAGATCTTTGCGCCGGACGCGTAGGACGGCACGGCCGGGCGTGGCCAGGGCGCGAAGGCTCCAGAGCGCAGACTCCCGATGGCGCGGGCCTGGCGCCTGAAGCGCACAAGGCCGTAGGAAGCCAACGCTCTCGATGTGGATTGCTCCAGGTTCCCGGTGCGCGTCACCTTCGCCCAGGTCGTCGCGCGCGGCGCGCGCCATGGCGACCGCGCCCATGGCGACCGCTGGAATTCCAATCCCGCGGCCCAGGGCGCTAGACTCCACCGCGAGCTCGCCTCCCTGCCGCTCTGAAGGTGGAGTCAAAGTTGACTGCCGGTGAAGCCCCGCGATTGGACGAATGGGTCGAAACCGTCGCGCCGGGCGCTGTCCGCGCCGTCCTCACCGACGACGTTGTCGGCGCTGTCTCGGCGCTCGCGGTCTGCGCCGGCCGCCGGGGCGTCACCGCGGTCCACGTCGCGCCGTCGCCGCCGAGCATCGAGGAGGCGATCGCCCAGGCCATTCGAGCGCTCGCGCAGGCCGCGCAAGAGCTCTGGCCCGACTGGTACGGCGAGGCCGGGTCGCCCGAGGGGCCTTCGCGAGAGCGCGTCGCCGCGAGGCATCCCCGGGTGCTGGCGCGCTGGCTCACCGCCGCCGGCGAGCGGGCCCGCCGCGGGCTCGCGCCTCTCGTCCACGACCTGCCGCTCGAGGTGCAGGCGGGTCAGCTCGCTCTCGCGCTCGACCCGTCCGCGCTGGTGGTGGCGCTGGGGCTTCAGAGCGCAAATCCCGGCGACGCCAAGCTCGCCTCCTTCGCCCGGGGCGCCGAGTGGCTGGCGAGCAAGACCGCGGCTCGGGTCGTGGCCGTCGTGCCCTGGCAGCTCGAGGGAGCTCTCTGGGTCGACCCCATCGCCTACGGGGCGCTTCGGCTCATGGGCCGGGAGCCGAGCGCCGCCGCGCCAGCGCACGTCTTCCCGGTGATGGGCCGGCCGCACCCGGGGAGCGAGGCAGAGCAGGTGCTGGCCCGCGCGCTCGCCCGAGACGAGGAGCTTTGCCCCCTCTTCGAGTTCAACCAGCGCCTATCGACGGGGCGGAGGGCCCACCCCACAGTCGACCTCGTCTGGCGAGAAGGGCGCCTGGTCGTCGAGCTCGACGGATGGGAGACGCACGGCAATCGATGGGCCTTTGCGAGCGATCGGCACCGCGACTACGAGCTCGCCCTGAGCGGATACGTCGTGCTGCGCTTGACCAACGACGAGGTCTTGCGAGATCCCGCGCTGACGATCGACAAGATTCGAGACCTGGTGCGGGCTCGCCGCACGCTGGGAAAGGAAGCGCGATGAACGAAGAGCTCCCGGAGAGCGCCAAGGTGTTCCTGCTCGAGCTCGTGTTCTCGGGCCGCGAGGTGATGCAGAGCAAGACCGGCCTCGAGGTGCCGATGCGCAGGCACCTCCAACAGCTTGGGCTGATATCGCTGGAGAAGCGCGGCCCGGCTACCTATGTCGCCGCGACCGACGCGGCCTGGAAATGGGTCGAGGAGAACTTGGACCTCGCGCTCGCGCGCACCCAGCCGCGCCGCGCGCTCGAGGCCGTGCTGAAGCGGCTGCGCGAGTTCTTGGCGGCGAACGACCTGCCGCTCTCCGGGTTCGTGCGCCCCGCCGTGCCGGAGGCGTCGCCCGCGCCCGCCGAGCCGCTCGAGGCGCAGATCCGCCGCGCGTACCTGGCGCGCTCGGGCGGCGCGCTCCATGCCCGCGTGCGGCTCGCCGACCTTCGGGCGGACCTGCCCGCCGTCGACCGCGCCGCGCTCGACGAGGAGATCTTGACCTTGCAGCGGCAAGAGCGCGCCGCGCTCTTCCCACTGGACAACCCGCGGGAGGTGGGCCCCGACGACGTGCGGGCCGCCATCAATCTCTCCGGGGTCCCGCAGCACGTTCTCTACCTGAGGGGATGACCATGGAGCTCACCGCGCTTCGCCTGGCGGACTTCGAGTGGACGACGCACATCGACGGCGTCTGGAGCGAGCCGCCGCACGACGTGCCGGCGCTGCACCAGAAGGTCCGCGACGAGCTCGCCTTTCAAATCGAAAGGCTGGCGCAGCGGCCCGGCGCGGCGTCGCCGCTGGGGGTCGTCCTGACCGGAGAGGCGGGCTCCGGGAAGACGCATTTGTTGTCGGCCCTTCGAAAGATCGCCTTCGGGCGCGGCGCGAGCTTCGCCCTCATCGACATGACCGACGTGAAGGACTTCTGGGCCACGGCGCAGCTCGGCTTCTTGAGCGCGCTGCAGCGCCCGGGCGCCTCGGGGCGAAGGCAGCTGAGCGAGATCCTGCAGCACATCATCGAGACCTGCGGGGGCCCCGGCAGCCGCGGGCTCGACGTCGAGAAGCTCGCCGCGCTGCGCCCGCCGCGCCTCATCAACGTCATCGACGAGCTCATCGCCGGGCTCGGCAAGCGCTACCCGCTCGAGACGCACCAGTATCGGGACGTCATCCGCGCCCTGGCGCTCATCAACTGCGACGCCTTCGAAATTGCCAACATCGGCTACGGCTGGCTGCAAGGCATGGGGCTCGACGAGGACCACCAGCTCGTCCACGACCTGCGCAACTACCAGATGCAGACCTCGCAGCTTTTGAAGGCCCTGAGCTGGCTCAACAGCTTGCGGGCCCCCATGATCATCGCGCTGGACCAGCTCGACGCCATCGTCGCCGAGCAGAACCTGGCGAGCGACCCGCTCTCGCCGGACCCCGCCGCCGCCGCGCGGCAGAACGCCGCGCGGGCCATCATCGAGCGCATCGCCAACGGCCTCATGGACCTCCAGGGCGCCGCCTGCCGCTCGCTGGTCGTCGTCTCCTGCCTGGAGGCGACCTGGTCGGTGCTGTCGCAGAAGGCGCTCGCCTCCGCGCCGGCGCGGTTCCTGCCGCCCATCGAGCTCGTCAAGCCGGGCGCCGACGCCTTCGCGCACCGGATGATCGCCAGCCGGCTCGCCGAGTCGTACCGCAAGCACCAGGTGACCCCGCCCCACGAGACCTGGCCTTTCGCGCCCAGCGCTTTCCAGGGGCTGACGCTCACGCCGCGCGAGGTCCTGAAGCGCTGTCACCAACACGTGCGCGCCTGCGTGGGGGCGGGGCGGATCGTCGAGCTGCAGTCGCTGGGCGCGAGCGCGGCGGCGCCGGTCGGAGCGGGCCCTTCGGACGACTTGGCGAAGCTGGACGAGCGCTACGCGGCGCTCCAGCGCGAGGCGAAGGTCCAAGGCTTGAAGTCCGAGCCCGCCGAGGCGCAGCTCGACCGCCTTCTGGAGGAGGCCTGCGTCTGCCTCACCCTGGAAGAGCCGCTCCCCGAGGGCAAGGACGCGCTCGTGGACCGGGACTTCGAGGGCGCCGGGCGGTTCGACCCGCTGCACGCGCGCATCCGCCTCGTCCACCACGACCAGGGCGACCGCGAGCAGCACTACTCCTTCCGCTTCCTGGAGCACGCCAACGCCGTCGCCTTCCAGGCCCGCCTCAACGCCGCCGTCACCGCGGCGGGCATCGACCGGCAGCTCGACTTTCGGAAGCTCGTCATCCTGCGCTTCGGCCCGCTCCCGGGCGGCAAGAAGACGCAGGACCTCCTGGCTCAGTTCGCGTCGCTCGGCGGCGTCTTCCAGGCGCCGAGCAATCAAGACCTGGGCGCGATGAGCGCCCTCGCCGCTCTGCGGGCCGAGAAGAGCGCCTCCGCGCTCGAGCCGTGGCTGCGCGCCCGGCGGCCGGCGAGCCAAATCTCCCTCTTCAAAGAGGCGCGGCAGTTCCTGTTCGGGGCCTCGCCGGGCGCGAGCCCCGCTGCGCCCACCCCTCTCGACGGAGCGCCGTCGAAGTTGCGAGAGGTCAGCGCTCCCGGCGTGAGCGCGAAACCGGCGCCGGCGCCGCACCCGTCGCGGCCTCTGCAGCCAGAGCTCGACCTCTCACCGAGCCGCAGGGCTTCACCCGCAGAGGGCCCGCCTTCGCCTCGCCCGGACGCTGCCGGCCAGCTGCCCATCGGGAACCGGATCATCGCGGGCAGCGCCGGCGCCGAAATCATCTCGGTCCCGGTCGAGCAGCTCAGCAAGCACGCCGTCGTCCTCGCCGGCGCGGGCTCGGGCAAGACCATGCTCGTGCGGCGCATGGTGGAGGAGGCCGCGCTGCAGAAGATTCCTTCCATCGTGCTCGACCCCGCGGGCGACCTCGCGCGCCTGGGCGACCCGTGGCCCGAGCCGCCGCCGGAGCTCGACGAGGCCGACCGCGAGAAGGCCCAGCGCTACCTCGCGCAGACCGAGGTCGTGGTCTTCACCCCGGGGCGCGCGGCGGGCAACCCTCTGCGCTTCGACCCACTGCCCGACCTCTCGTCCCTGGAGGGCGACGAGTACACCATCGCGCGGGACCTGGCGCGCGGCGCGCTGGAGCCTCTGGCGCTGGGGCGCACCGGCGCCGCGAAGAAGGGCCGCCTGGGCGTCTTGACCACCGCGCTCGACTACCAGGCGCAGCACGGGCCTCCAGGGCTCGACGCCTTCATCGCGCTGCTCGGCGACCTGCCCGAGGAGGCCGCCGGCGGATTCGACAAGGCCCAGAAGCACGCGCGGGAGATGGCGGACGCGCTCCGCGAACAGCAGCACATCAACCCGCTCTTGCGCAGGGAGGGCGAGCCGCTCGACCCCGCCGTCCTCTTCGGCGACGCCAAGGGCGGCAGCGGCCGGACGCGAATCTCGGTGGTGAGCTTCGTCGGCCTCCCCAGCCCCGAGGAGCAGCAGGCGTTCGTGAGCCAGCTCGCCAGGACGCTGTTCGGCTGGATCAAGCTGAACCCCAAGGTCCAGGGCCGCGCCCTGCGCGGGCTCCTGGTGGTCGACGAGGCGAAGGACTTCGCGCCGTCGGCGGGCGCCAGCGCCAGCGGCGCGGGCCTGATCCGGCTGGCGAACCAAGCGCGCAAGTACGGGCTGGGGCTCATCTTCGCCACGCAGGCGCCCAAGAGCATCGACCACAACATCATCGCCAACTGCGCGACGCAGCTCTACGGGCGGGCCGCCTCGCCGGCGGCGCAGGACGTGATCCGCGACCAGATCCAGGCTCGCGGCGGGTCGGGCGACGACATCGCCAAGCTCACCGCCGGGACCTTCTACCTGCACACCGAGGGGATGGCGGCGCCCGCCCGGGTGAAGACCCGCTTCTCGCTCTCGCATCACCCCAAGAACCCGCTGAGCCCGGACGAGGTGCTCGAGCGGGCCGTGCGGTCGCGCCGCGCGCTTCACCCGGGCGAGTGACGGCGGTGAGCATGGGCTCGATTTCGAAATCCCGAGTCTTCGACGCGGTGATCGTCGGAGCGGGCCCCGCGGGCTCGCGCCTGGGGGAGCTCCTCGCGCGCCGCGGCAGGAGCGTGGCCATCCTCGAGCGGCAGCGCCACCCGCGAAACAAGGTCTGCGGCGGCGGCCTGTCGCGAAAGTCCATCGATCTGCTCGGGGTCGACCTGAGCTCCGTGACGCGCCAGGAGATTCGAGGCGCGATTCTCACGTATGGCAATCGCGAGGGAATCATCAAGGACCCGGAATTCTCGGCTCATACGGTGGTGCGCAGCGAATTCGATGCTTTCCTGGCCGCGCGCGCCCGCGCCGCCGGCGCGGAGGTCTTCGAAGAGACCGCCTTCCAGGACGCGCAGGAGGCCTCCGATTTCGTGGAGGTCCGGACCAGCCGAGGGGAGCTTCGGGGAAGGCTCCTCTTCGGCGCCGACGGCGCGTCGAGCCGGGTCCGAAGCCAGCTCTTCGGGAAGGACCGGGTCCGGATGGCGCCGGCGCTGGAGGCAATCGTCCGCGTCGGCGAGGGGGAGATCGCCCGCCTGCAGAATCGGGCGGTGTTCGATTTCGGGGTCATGCCCGGAGGTTACGGGTCGATCTTTCCGAAGCGAGACCATTTGAATGTCGGGGTCTATTCGCCGAGCGCGCCGAGGAGCGGCGCCTTCCTGCGTCAGCGCCTCGAGGACTTCATGGGCCGCTACGAGATTCTGCGCGAGCCGTCTCAGGTCCGGTTCGAGGGCTCTCCCATTCCGCTGCAGAACCGGAGCGGCGAATTCCAGCGCGGCCGGACGTGGCTCCTGGGGGATGCTGCGGGGCTCGCGGAGGCGCTGTTCGGCGAGGGCATCTACTTTGCGCTCAAGAGCGCGGCGCTCGCGGCCCAGGCGGTGGAGGAGGATGGGCTCCTCGCGAGCTCTCGACGCTATTCGGCGCTTTTGCGAAGCGAGCTGCTCCCGGAGCTTCGGGCGGCGCGGTGGATGGCGCGACTCGTCTATCGCCTGCCGCGCTTCACGTTCACGCACCTGGTGCTCCAGGGGCGCATCAACGGCGATTTTGCGGCGCTCATTGGCGGCACCCTGGGGTATCGGCGGTGCCTCGCGCAAACGCTCTGGAGGTTTCCGCGGTGGGCCAGGAAGAGCGAGCGGCCGGAAGGCGCGCGCGCGCCGGCGCTCTAGAGGCCTCGAGGGCGCGAACGCGATGCACTTGAGTCAAGTTTCCACCGAGTCGGGTTCCCGCAGAACCATCGACCATCGACTATCGAAGCGAGGCTGCGCCGTACCCTCTCCAAGCTGCCTGGTCGGTCTGAGGCGCAGGCTCGCTGATCCCTTCGGCGCGAACGCTGGGTCTGGAGCTTTGGAGCCTAAGGCAACCCTCTTTGGGTTCCGGCTCGGCCGGGCTAGGCGATCACGGGCGATTTGGCGGCGGCTCCTCGTCGTAAGGGTCCGCCTTGTAGCCATCGGGGGCAGGGGTCGGCTGGGCGGGGACTTTCGTCAGCACCTGGTGCAAAGGCAACGTCCCGGCGAGCGCCTGCGCGCTCACCGCGGCGGTCTGGTAGCCGTCGAGCGAGAACTCGAGGTCGATGCCGACCGGGTCTTTGCCTTCGCGCGGCGCAATGAGCGTGAAAGGCGTCCTCCCTATCGGGCTTCCATTCAATGAAAGCGCAGCGCCCGAAGGCTCGGAGGTGATTTCAAAGACGACGTCCACGGGGACGGGCGTAGCCGCGGCGATCGCCCGGGTTGCGGGCGAAGGCGCAGGCGGCGGGGTCGGCAAAAGGGCAGCCTTCGGCGCCGGCAGCGGGGCCGGCACACGGGCAGCCTTCGGCGCCGGCGGCTCGGGCGCGGAGGCGAGCTGCGGCGCCGCCGCCTCGCGCGCGGGCGCGGGGCGAAGCTCTGCGACAGGCAGGCTGGCGACTCGCTCCGGACGAGGCGCGGGCGCGGGTTCCATGGCGGGCTTCGGCGAGCCGAGCTCGCGGACCGCGCCGGCGCACACCAGAAGGGCGCCGGCGATGGCCGCCAACCCGAGCCCCGCGCCGAACCCGGCCATCCACCGCCGGTCGCGCGGCGCGGCGAGCGGCAGCTCGACCGAGATGGAGATGGACAGGTCGTCCCCTGCGTCCTCGTGAGCGGGCGCCTCCGAGCGCCAGTGGGCGGCGGCGCAAGGCTCGCTTGCCGCGCGCGCAGGGCTGAGCGCGGTGTTCGCGCTCGGGTGGAGCACCCCGGTCACATTCGGCTCGCCGCGATTCTCGGCGGCGTCGCGCATGCCCTCCAACAGCTCATCCATGCTCTGAAACCGCGCGCCCGGCTCCTTCTCCAGGCATCGCATGACGAGGCCGTTCACCTGCGCGGGCACCGGCGCCAGCGCGCGAAGCTCGGGCGGCTTCTCTCGGAGATGTCGCACGAGGATGTCGGCGAGGTCCTCGCCCACGAACGGCGTCCGCCCAGCGATGGCCTGGTAGAGGACGATTCCCAGCGAATAGATGTCGCTGCGCGCGTCGGCCTTGTTGCGCACCTGCTCGGGCGCCATGTACAGCGGCGACCCGAGCACCCGGGACGCCTGGGTGATGGCGGTGGCCCCCGGGGTGTCGGCGAAGGCGAGGCCCACGTTCTTCACCAGGCCGAAGTCGAGCACCTTCACCGCCTCTCCGTCGGGCAGCACCATGATGTTGGCCGGCTTGAGGTCGCGGTGGACCAGCCCGAGTTGGTGGGCCTGCCGCAGCGAGCGGGCCACCTGCGCCCCGAGCGAGAACGCCCGGGGCCAGGGCAGCGGCCCCGTTCGCTTCAGCAGCCGATGGAGCGTCTCGCCCTCGACGAGCTCCATGGCGATGAAATAGGTGCCGTCCTCCGAGCGCCCGTAGTCGTGCACGGTGACGATATTCGGGTGCTTGACCTTGGCGGTCATCGCCGCCTCGAGAAGAAACCGTTTCTCGAATTCGGGATCGAGCGAGGTGTCGAACAGCGGGTGAAGCACCTTGAGCGCGACCGGCCGGTCCAGCGGCCGCTGGATGGCCCGGTAGACGCGCGCCATGCCGCCGGCGCCGATCGGGGCGACGATTTCGAAGCGCCCGCCCAGGACCTTGCCGATGAGCGGGTCTCTCTGCGGCTCGGACAAAGGGCCTTCGCCGCCCTGGCGGAGGTTCGATGCCGCGCTCTCCAATGCGGGTTGGCCGCCGCCGCTCATGCACCGTCTCGAGGCGACCCGATTTCGCGAGGGCGCTCGTAGGCCCTCGCCACCCGGCGCCTGGCGATGACGATGACCGGCGCGCCTGCCGAATGTGAAGGTCGGACTCCCAAGAAATCAGCAGGGCCGCGGTGCGACCGTGAATCACCGCACAACGGCGCGGCCGGGCGGGGGAGCGAGCGCGAGAGATCGCCTTTCGCTTTCGCCGCGCGCTACAGTGCGCGGCCATGAACGCTTTCGAATATGCAAATCCCACTCGCATCGTCCTGGGCCAAGGGGTCATCGGGCGCCTGGCCGATCTCATCCCTTTGCGCGCGAAGGTCCTCGTCACCCGCGGCGGTGGCTCCATCCAGCGCAACGGCGTGCGCGACCAGGTCCTCGCCGCCCTCGGCGGCCGCGAGGTGCAAGAGTTCGAGGGCATCGAGCCCAACCCCGACTACGCCACGCTGATGCGCGCGGTGGAGGGGGTGCGGCGCTCGGGCGTCGACTTCCTGCTCGCGGTCGGCGGCGGCTCGGTCCTCGACGGGACCAAGTTCATCGCCGCCGCGGCGCGGTGGCAGAACGGCGACCCGTGGGCCATCCTCGAAGGCGGCGGCCGCGGGGCCGCCCGCGCGGTCGTCGACGCGGTGCCGCTCGGCTGCGTGCTCACGCTGCCGGCGACCGGCTCGGAAGCGAACGCCGGGGCGGTCGTCTCGCGTCGGGAGCTGGGCGAGAAGCGCGCCTTCTTCTCCCCGGCGATCTTTCCGGCCTTCGCGCTGCTCGACCCGACCACCACCTTCTCCCTCCCGCGCGCGCAGGTCATGAACGGCATCGTCGACGCCTATGTCCACGTCGTGGAGCAATACGCTGTGGCGGGCTCCGACGCGCCCCTCCAGGCGCGCCAGGCCGAGGCGATTCTCGCGACGCTCGTGGAGCAGGCGCCGGCCATCCTGGCCGACCCGCCGTCCGCCGACGCAAGGGCCACCTTCATGTGGTGCTGCACGCAGGCCCTCAACGGCCTCATCGGCTGCGGGGTGCCGCAGGACTGGGCGACGCACATGATCGGCCACGAGCTGACCGCGCTCCACGGCCTCGACCACGCCGTCACCCTCGCCATCGTGCTGCCGGGCGCGCTGCGCGAGCGGCTCGGCGCCAAGCGCGCGCGGCTCGAGCAGTACGGCAAGCGGATCTTCGGGGTCGCCTCCGCGGAGGAGGCCATCGCGCGCACCGAGGGCTTCTTCCGCGAACTCGGCATGAAGACCCGCCTGAGCGAGCTCGGGCTCGACGCGGCGGCCACCGCGGCTCACGTGCGGCGCCGGCTCGAGGCCCAGCGCGCCCGCCTGGGCGAAGGCCGCGACGTCGATGGCGCCGCCGCCGAGCGGATCCTGCTCTCGCGGGCGTGAACCCATCCATCCATTCATTCTGAGGTTGCATGAGCTCAAAATCGATCCAGGAGACCTACCCGGACGAGCTGTGTCATTGCTACGGCTGCGGCCGATGGAATGAGCACGGGCATCAGCTCAAGAGCTACTGGGACGGGAAGGAAGCGGTGGCGCGGTTTACGCCGCAGCCCCATCACATCGCCATCCCCGGATTCGTCTACGGCGGGCTCATCGCCTCGCTCATCGACTGCCATGCCATGGCCACCGCGGCGGCGGCCGTCTCCCAGGGCGCCTCGGTCTCCCAGCGGTTCGTCACTGGGTTGCTCAAGGTCGATTACCGCAGGCCCACGCCGCTCGGGGTCGAGCTCGAGCTGCGGGCTCGGCCCAGGGAGATCCACGAGAAGAAAGTCCTGGTGGACGTGCGCCTGCTCGCCAACGGCGAGGAGTGCGCCCGCGGCCAGGTCATCGCGGTTCGCATGCCGGAGACGATGAAGCCCGCCGGGGTCTAAAGGCCCCGGCTACGCGTACAAAGCCGGCTAAAGCCGGCTGGGTCGGGGAAGCTTGGTCGCCCTCGGTGCGCCTCCGCGCGGACGACGCCCGAGCGAGCTCTCCGTTCGACCGCCGCGGGCTCGCCCCCCGAGGCTTTGCGACGGCCGGCGGCGGATTCGCGCGGTCGCTCGGGCGACGCCATGAGCCTCCGGGAGCGAAGGCGAAGAGGCCGAAGAAGAGTTGCCCTCGATGACCTCGCCTGGACCCCGCGCGGGGAGGCGCCCATGGCCCCATCGGGACGGACGTCGCGGCGGGCGCGCGCCCCGTGCCGTCATTAACGTGACGGGCGGCCGTCCCCTCGTGTCCAAGACGTCCGACGCTTTCGTGCTCTCTCGATGCACCCGAGCCGCTATCTGCCCCGGCCTTTGCCGGAAGCGCTCAAGGGGCTCGCTGCCCTCGCGCTGGACCTCCGCTGGTCGTCGAGCGGCGGCGCCGAGGAGCTCTGGGCCGAGCTCGACCCGGCTCTGTGGCTCGCGCTCGGCAATCCGTGGCTCATTCTGGAAACGGTCTCTCAAAAGAGGCTCGAGCAGCTGGCGAGGGAGGCATCCTTCGTCGAAAAGCTGCGCCGCCACCTCGCCGACCGCGAAGCCTGGCGGCAGCGGCCGACCTGGTGCTCCCAGGTTCCGGGCGCGGCGGAGGCGGCAGTCGCTTTCTTCAGCATGGAATACGGGCTGAGCGAGGCGCTCCCCATCTACTCCGGCGGCCTGGGCATCCTCGCCGGCGACTACCTCAAGGCCTCGAGCGACTTGGGCCTGCGCGCGGTGGGCGTCGGCCTGCTCTATCAGCGGGGATACTTTCGGCAGTCGCTCGATCGCCTGGGGAATCAGCTCGCGTTCTTTCCCGTGAATGATCCCACCATGCTCCCGGTGCTCCCGCTGCGCGACGCTCGAGGGGAGTGGATGCACACCTCGGTCGAGCTGCCGGGGCGCACGCTGAAGTTGCGCGGGTGGACGGCGCAGGTCGGCCGAGTCGCGCTGTACCTGCTCGACGCGAACGATCCGCTGAACTTCCCGGGCGACCGGGGCCTCACCGCCGAGCTCTATGGAGGCGGCAGCGAGACGCGCCTCCAGCAGGAGATCATTTTGGGCATCGGCGGCTTTCGCCTGCTCACGGCCCTGGGCCTCGATTGCGACGTCTGCCACCTGAACGAAGGGCACAGCGCATTCGCGGTCCTGGAGCGCGCCCGCGCGTTCATGCAGCGGACGGGCAAGCCCTTCCCCATCGCTCTGAGGTGCACGCGCGCCGGGAACCTCTTCACGACGCACACCGCAGTTGCCGCCGCCTTCGACCAATTTCCCGCGGGGCTCGTGGGGCAATACCTCGGCGAATACGGGGCGCAGCTCGGCCTTGCGGTGAAGGACCTCCTCGCGCTGGGCCGGGCGAATCCGGAGGACGAAGCCGAGCCCTTCAACATGGCCTTCCTGGCGATGCGCGGCTCCGGCCAGGCCAACGCCGTCAGCCGCCTGCACCAGAAGGTCAGCCGGCGCATCTTCCAGCCGCTCTTTCCGCGTTGGCCCGAGAGCGAGGTGCCGGTGGGGCACGTCACCAACGGCGTGCACGTGCCCTCGTGGGACAGCGCCGCCGCGGGCGCGCTCTGGGCGCGGGCCTGCGGCGAGGACCGCTGGTCGGGCGACCTGGCGACGCTGGAGAAGGATTTCCGGTGCCTTGGCGACGAGGAGCTGTGGCGATTGCGCCGCCAGGGGCGCCGGGCCCTCGTCGCCTTCGTCCAGACGCGGGTCGAGCGGGCGCGGCTCTCGCGGCAGGACCCGCACCTTCCCCTGCTGGATCCCGACGCCCTGACGCTCGGCTTCGCGCGGCGCTTCGCCGCTTACAAGCGGCCGAACCTGCTCTTGCGCGACCGGGAGCGGCTGACTCGTCTCCTCGTCAACGAGGAGCGGCCGGTGCAGCTCGTCATCGCCGGCAAAGCGCATCCGGAGGACGCCGTCGGAAAGAGCCTGGTGCGCGAGTGGGCCGAATTCCTGCGCCGCAAGGAGATCGCCCCGCGCGCGGTCTTCGTCGAGGACTACGACCTGACGCTCGCCTCGGTGCTGGTCCAGGGGATCGACCTCTGGATCAACACGCCCCGCCGCCCGTGGGAGGCGTGCGGCACGAGCGGCATGAAGGTCCTGGTCAACGGCGGGCTCAACCTCTCGGAGCTCGACGGCTGGTGGGCCGAGGCCTATTCCCCGGAGGTCGGCTGGGCGCTCGGCGACGCGCTCGAGCACGGCGACGACCCGGCCTGGGACGCGGCCGAGGCCGAAGCGCTCTACGCCCTCCTCGAGCGCGAGGTGGTTCCCGATTTCTACGCGCGAGATGCGAAAGGGGTCCCCCAGCGCTGGGTCGCCAGAATGCGCGAGAGCATGGCCCTGCTGACTCCGCGCTTCTCGGCCAATCGAATGGTGCGGCAGTACGTCCTCCAGCATTACTTGCCGGCCGCGAAGCACCATCGAAAGCGGAGCGAATTCGGCGGCGCGCTCGGCGAGCAGCTCGAAACCTGGTCGGCCCTCCTCGACGAGCGGTGGCACGAGCTTCGATTCGGCGCGCTCCAGACCGCAAAGCTCGCTGACGCATGGGCCTTCGAGGTCGAGCTCCACTTAGGGAGCGTGGAGCCGGAGTCCATTCGCGTGGAGCTCTATGCCGACGCCATTGCCGACGGGCCGCCGGTGCGCCAGCCCATGGAAGCCGTCCGGCGCCTGGCCCAAGGGAGCGGCGGATGGCTCTATCGCGCGCAAGTGGCCAAGGGGCGGCCGGCGAGCGATTACACGCCTCGGGTGATTCCTGCGCACGCCGGCGCGCTCGCCCTCGAGCTTTCGCACATCCTTTGGCACCATTGACGCCCAAGAGGCGCCGTCGGCGATCGCGTCGCGTTTCCTCACCCCCCAACCCCCTCCCCGCTCGCGGGGAGGGGGCGAAGGGGGAGAGGTCGTTTCGCTACGGCGCAGCAATGCCGCCGCCTGCTTGCGCGCCCACAGCGGGCGCTTGGGTCAGGAGGCGCTCGAGAGCCTTCAGGTCGGGTGGCTTGGAGAGGTGCGCGTCGAAGCCGGCGTCGAGAGCCCGGCGCTGGTCCTCGGGCTGCGCGTAGCCGGTCAGCGCGACGAGGTACGCCGAAGCGGTCGCGGGCTCGCGCCGGAGCGCGCCAGCCACGGCATACCCGTCCATTCCACCGGGGAGCCCAATGTCGCAAAGAACGACCTCCGGCCGGAACTCGCGCGCCTTCGCCAGTCCGGCATTGCCGCTGTAGGCGACTGCGACTCCGTGGCCTGAGAGCTCGCTTGCGCGGCTCCACCGCACGATCCACCAGGACGGCGCGCTCGCTTTACGCGCGAGCTTTCTCGGCCGAATCGCTGCAGCGCGCTTCGACGGCTTCGGCGACCGTGGCCGTCAGAATGTGGCAGCCGGAACGGTGAGAGTCTTGATGTCGGAGTAAGCAGATTCGATGCCGGCGGTCGCGATCGTGTTCTGTGCTCCCTGGGGATTGTCGCCGTTGTCCTCGACCGTGTCCTGCCCGCTCTGGTTCCAGGCGACGCCGGTCGGACAATTGACCTGGACGTTGTGCGCGACGGTATACCCAGAGGTCTGCTCGTCCATGTATATGGGGGCGCAGCCGTAGTCGGCCCAAGTGCTGCACGAGTAATCGTGGATGTAGTTGTACTCCATGTCCGAGCCCGTGCCCTGGTTGGAGAGCGTGTAGATGCAGCCCCCGTCCGTCATGATCTCAACGACATGGTGAATGTCGTTGTAGTCGATCTTGTTGTTGGTCATGGCAGTCGTCGCGCTGGTCCAGCCATAGCCGACGGAGACGCCTGAATAGTTCGTGTGCGAGATCTCGTTGTGCTCGATGTCGATATAGGCCGGGTAGCCGGCCACGATACCGATGCCGCCGAAGAATTCGGTGGTCACCTTGTTGACGTAGTTGTCTTTGATGGTGTCCCGCGTGCAGATCTCGTTTTTGTCGGTCGGGTTGTAGGCGATGTGGTACTCGGTCGTTTCATCGGCGGTGAACTTCCCGACCGAGATGCCGTTTCCAGCGATGTCCGTCACGGCGTTTCCGATGATCAGGTCGTCGTGCGTCCCCGAGATGAAGTCGAGGGCGGTGGCGCCCATCTGCGTGAATAGGTTCCTTTCGAAATGGATGTGATTGGCGTTCGTGACGCTGACGCCGGCGGCCGGCCTGCCGATGGTCTGGTCGTTGTTGGCCTGCGCCGTCAGGTTGTACTGGCCCGCCTGCGCGTCGAGAAAGCCATGCTCGCTGGGGCGCATATACGTCGAGTGCGCGAAGGTCAGGCCCTGGAACCACAGGTAGCCGGCCTGGTCCGAGGTGCTCGTGCCTTTCACGGCCATGAGGGTCTCGACTGTCGGCGCGACGACCGTGGCCGTCGCCATGTCCTCGCCGCTCCGCGGCTTGTAGTACACGGTGTTCGTCGTCTCGTCGAGATACCACTCGCCGGCCTGGTCGAGGAATTCGAGCGCGTTCTCGAAGAAGTACGACCGCCCCTGCCCCCAGCCGACCTCATCCATCCGCGGGTTGGGCCGTATGAAGACGATGGCATCTTCGTCGCTCTGGAACTTCACGTAGGCCGTGCCGCCCGAATTCGCGATCGATGCGATGCGCATCATGCTATCGCCCCAGGCGATATTGATGTGCATCTCGACCTTGGTGAGATTGTTCCAGCTCCCGACGACCGAGCTCGGGACCTGAACGTTGTGGGCGTCCTTGTCCCAGCCCGAGAGCCGGTTGAAGTTGGGCTCGCCGTTCGCCCCGAGGTTCGGGGTACGCGCGCGGACGGCTTTCACGCCGTTGACGTAAAGCTGCCGGAAGGCCGGCGTGCCGGTGCTCGCCGAGTAGATGTTGTTGGTCGCGTCGAAGATCTTCCACCCCGTGATCGGCCGCCCCCCGGTGATGAGAGGCCGCTCCCCGGGATACGCCAGGTACTTCACGTAGAACCCGCCGCTGCCCGAGTCGGCGTTGGTAAACGTCAGCGTGCTGGTTTGAGGATAGGTTCCGGCGCGCAGGTACACCAACTGGTCGGCGGTCATCGCGCGGTTCAGCGCCTGCACCCGATCGCGCGCTTTCGCCAGAGTCTTGAGCGGCTGGGCCTCGGTCCCCGGATTGGAATCGTCGCCGTCCGGGGCAATGTAGAGGTCCCCGACCACCGCGGCTCCCCCGTCCGTCGCGTTACCGGCGTCGGCCGCCGCGCCCGCATCCGCCGCCGCGCCCGCATCCGCCGCGACCGACGCGTCGGCGCCGGGTTGCCCCGCGTCGCGCGCCTGGCCAGAGTCGTGCGACCCATTGTTGACGTCGGATGCCACCCCAGGCGCGCAGCCGATGCCGAAGAGCAACGCTGCGGCGACCAAGAGGTGAGGCGCGCTTCTCATGCTCTTTCCCGGCCAAATCTTCGCCGCCAATGGACTCCGATATCCGAACCTGACCGGAGTGCGCGAGGGGTTCTATCGTAGTCCCACAGAGGACCAAAGGAGGCAATTGGGTCAAGGGATTCAAGCGCTGCCGGCCTTCCGCGGTGGCCCGAGAGCGAGGAGCCGGAGGGGCACGTCACCAACGGCGCGCACGTGCCCTCGTGGGACAGCGCCGCCGCGGGCGCGCTCTGGGCGCGGGCCTGCGGTGAGGACCGCTGGTCGGGCGACCTGGCGACGCTGGAGAAGGACTTCCGGTGCCTTGGCGACGACGAGCTGTGGCGATTGCGCCGCCAGGGGCGCCGGGCCCTGGTCGCCTTCGTCCAGACGCGGGTAGAGCGGGCGCGGCTCTCGCGGCAGGTCCCGCACCTTCCCCTGCTGGATCCCGACGCCCTGACGCTCGGCTTCGCGCGGCGCTTCGCCGCCTACCCGCGGCCCGAACCTGCTCTTGCACGACCGGGAGCTACGAGCCGAAGAGACCCTGTTCGGAACAGCCTCTCGCTGGCCGGCGGAGGATCCTTCCGAAGGGCTATTTCGGAGCCGGACCGCGCGTGACCTGGGCGAAGCCGCCCGGCCGGATCTTCCTGGCAAACGCAGCCTGGACGTCGGCCGGCGTCATGTGAAGGTAGCGCTCGGCCGCGATCGAGGGCTCGTCGAGAGGCAGCCCCAAAAGCGAGCGCTCCAGGAAGCCGTGGGCGATTCGCGTGAGGCTCGACTCCGCGAGGGGGATTTGCCGCACCAGGAGCGCGCGCGCCTGCTGCAGCTCGGCCGCCGAGAGCGGCGTGCTCTGCATTTGCCGAAGGTCGCGCTCGACCAGGCCGCGCGCGCGGGCGACGTTGGACGGGTCGCACGCATACGCAATCTCGAATACCGAGCGGGTCTTCTTCGCTTCGAGGTCGGCTCGCACGGAATAGACCAGGCCGGTTCGTTCGCGCAGATCGCGAAAGAGCCGGGTGGCGTAGAAGGCGCCGGCGAGGACGTGATTGCCGAGCTGCAGCGGGTAGTAGTCGGGGTCAAACCGCGTCATGGCGAGCGCCTGCGCCAGGACCACCTCGTCCTGCACCCGGCTCGCGTCGGGAACCAAGAGCGCGGCCGGCGGGTTTGGCGGAACCGGCGGCGGGTCGGTCGCGGGCTTCTCGCCGTCCGCCTTCCAGCCGCCGAAGGATTTCTCGACCGCGGACCTCGCCTGCTCGGGCGTCACCGCGCCGAGCACGGCGAGGGTGGTCAGGTCGGGGCGAAAGGCGAGCTGGTGGTATTTCAGGACGTCCGCGCGGGTGAGGGCCGAGACCGTGGCGGGCGTCGCCTCGCGGAGCGCCGGGTCGCCTTTGGGAAGAAGGGCCTCGTCGCGCGCGCGCTCGGCGAGATACGCGGGGCTCTGCAGAAGGCCCGCTACCGCGCCGGCGGTCTGCTCGCGAACGACTCCGAATGCCGCCTCCGGAAGCGCGGGATGCAAGAGGTTGTCGGCCAGCAAGGGCAGGCCGCGCTCGAAATCTTTCGCCGGAAGCTGGATGGAGAATTCAGTTCCGGCGGTGAGCTTGGCTCCGAGGTCGTCCAGCGCCTTTCGAAAGGCGAGGCGATCGTGCGTGGTCGTTCCGTAAGAAAGGAGCCCGTCGAGGACCTGGTCCACGCCTTCCAGGCCGGGCGGAGTCTCCAGGTCGGGGTCGGTCTTGATTCGCCCGAACACCACGGCCATCGGAATCGCAGGCTCGCTCTGGACGATGAGCCGCAGCCCATTGGGCAGAACGGTGGAGACGGGCGCGAGCCTCGAGGGCGGCACCTCGGGCGGCGCCATGGCTTGCTTGGCCCAGTCCGGCAGAGCCACGGCCTCGGCGTGAGCGGGGGCAAAGGACTCGCCGCCGCGGAAGGTGCTCGTCGAGGCGACCTTCCCGGACGGGCGCGGAGTCAGCACCGCGGTCACGGCGCGGTCGTTGACGAGCCAGGTTCGCGCGACGCGGTTCACGTCGTCGGCGGTGACCCGCTGAATGGCCGCGATGTCATCCTCGGGCGAGCCGCGCTCTTCGATGGCCAAGGCCTGGGACCAGAGCTGGGCGAGCCCTGAGATCGAGCCTTTCTGCAGCTCGGCTTCGGTCGCCTCTCTTCGCTTGGCGGCCTCGACGAGCTCGGTGGGGACGCCTTTCTGAAGGTAGCCGGCGACGGCGGATTCGAGCGCCTCGACCAGCCTCGGCCCCTCCTTCGCGCCGGCGAAAGCCGCGACCGCGTAGCCGAGGCCTGCCTTCGGAAGAGCCGCGCTTTCGAAGCGGGTCTCGAGCGCCTTGCCTTGGACGACCAACGAGTAGAGCTCTCCCCGCCGGTTGTCGAGCGCGTCGCTCAAGACCTGGCCCGCCGCCCAATCCTGGCTCTGAAAGCCCGGCAGCCGGTAGGCCACGACGGCGAGGCCGTACGGCAGGTCGCTGTCGAGCTCGAGGTGGGCGGGGGCAAGCTCCTGCAGGTCGACGGGGCGCCGGGGCGGCAGCGGGCGGGCTGGGATGTCGCCGAAGAGCGCCTGGACCTTCGCCAGCGCCGCCCCGGGTTCGACGTCGCCGACGATGACCATGACCGCGTTGTTCGGCGCGTACCAGGCCCTGTGAAACGCCTGGAGCATCGCGCCGGTGGTCTTGGCGAAGGAGGGTCGCGTCCCGAGCGCGTCGACCGCGTAAGGGGTGCCCTTGAAGAGCTGGGCCAGGAGCTTCGAATAAAGGACGTATTCCGGGTTGGAGAGATCCTGCGCGACCTCCTGGTCGATGGCGCCGCGCTCCTGCTGCCACAGCGCCTGCGCGTCGAGGACGCCGCGCATGCGAATGGCTTCGACGTTCAGGGCGATGTCGAGGTCCTCCGCGGGGACGGTGAAGTAATACTGCGTGGCGGTCTGCTGGGTCTCGGCGTTGAATTCTCCGCCCATGGCCGCGATGAGGGTAGAGAGCTGGGCCGCCGAGAGCCCGGCGCTCCCTCGAAACATCATGTGCTCTTGCGCGTGCGCGGTGCCCGGAAACCCGGGGGGCGCCTCGTCCGAGCCGGCCAGGTAATTGGTTTCGGTCGCTACCACCGGCGCGAGCGCATTGCGGACGACGACGACGCGCAGGCCGTTCTTCAGGGTGGCTCGCGCTACGGTCGGCTCCGGGGCGGCAAAGGCCTTTGAGGCCGCCAGGGCCGCGAGAAGCAGAGCCATGAAAAGGGGCCGGCGCGCGGGGCGCCAGGCCTTGCAGCGCCCGCGGGACCGCCGAGGTGCGGACGAGCGAATCGGCGTCATTGGCTTCTCTTAGGCCCTGTCGGAGGCTCGGCCCATCCTCCAAGCGGCCTGACCGAGGTCCGAGCCACCGGACCTAACCCGGCGGAGTCGGAACCAAAGAGGGTTGCCTTAGGCTCCAGACCGCTCCAGACCCCAGGCTTCAGGAACTGTATTCCCTGGAGCCTGGGGTCTGAAGCCTGAGGGCCGAAGGCCGGCCCACGGGCCGCCTGAGAGCTCGCTCGGGAAGGCCTCGCGTCGGGGCGCCCCGTCGCGGCGTGAGTGCATACCTCACCGTTAGGAGAGGGGCCCATGCGCGGCACGTTCCGCATCTTCAGCATTCGCGGCATTCCCATTCGCATCCATTACAGCTTCCTGCTCGTCCTGCCCTTTTTGGCCGTGCTGTTCGGGCGAGCCTTCGCGGCCGCCGCCCAGCGCGCCGAGGTCCCGCCGACGCTGCTGCACGGAAGCCCGTGGCTCTGGGGTCTGGGCGTGGCGGTCGGCCTATTCGCGGCGGTGCTGGTCCACGAGCTCGCCCACGCGCTGTATGCCCTGAGCAAGGGGATCGCCGTGCGCGACATCACCCTGCTGATGATCGGCGGGGTGTCGCAGATGGCCGAGCAACCCCAGCGGAGCAGGGACGAGGCGATCATGGCCCTGGTCGGGCCCGCAGCGAGCCTGGCCTTGGGCGCGGCGCTCTACGTCGCGTGCGAGTCGATTCGAAGCATCGCGCATTTCGATCTGCGGTTTGCGCTCTTCTATCTGAGCCAGCTCAACCTGGCGCTCGGGTTCTTCAACCTCATCCCCGCGTTTCCGATGGACGGGGGCCGAGTGCTGCGCGCCGCGCTCGTGCCTCGGCTGGGAATGCTCCGGGCGACGCGGGCCGCCGCGGTCGCGGGCAAGACCTTCGCGGTGATCTTCGGGGTCGTCGGGCTGTTCAGCTTCAACGTCCTGCTGATCCTCGTGGCGCTCTTCGTCTATTTCGGCGCCGAGGGGGAGAGCCAGCAGGCGCTCATCCGGGCGACGCTGGGGCACGTCAAGGTCCGCGACCTGATGGCCGCGCGCACCGCGGCCGTGGAAGCGCGCGATCCGGTGAGCAGCACGGCCGAGGCGATGATTCGCGAGCGGCGCCTCGCCCTCCCGGTCACCGAGAGCGCGCAGGCCTTCGGGGTGGTGACGCTGGAGGATGTTCGGCGCGTCCCGCTGGAGCAGCAGGAGAATACGCCGACCGGCCGGGTGGCTCACCGCGTCCCCGCGCTGGCGCCCGACGACGAGGTCTGGAGGGCCGTTCGAATCATGGACTCGGAGGGGCTCTCGCAGCTCGCCGTGGCCGAGCAGGGCACGCTCGTGGGCACACTCTCGCACGCCGACGTGGCGCGCGGGATTCCGCCTGCAGGAGCTCGCGTTGGCGACCGCCCGGCGGGCGGAGGCGGGGGGGGCGCTGCGGCGAGGAGAGACGCCGGCGTGAGGCGCGCGGGCGCGGCCCAAAGCCACGGGGATCTTCGAGTTCACCGCGCTGGTCTGGGCCGGCGCGTTCCTGGCAGGAATGGTGGGTGCGCTCACCGGGCTCGGGGGCGGGGTCGTCATCGTTCCTCTCCTGGTGCTCGCGGCCCGCGTCGACCTGCAGTACGCCATCGGCACCTCGCTGGTCTCGGTCATCGCGACCTCGTCCGGCGCGGCCATGGCGTATCTGAGGGAGGGTTACAGCAACCTATACCTTGGTCGCATTTCTTCGCGCGCGGGATCGCCTCTATGCCGCGGTGACGGCCTTCGTCCTCGCGGCGCTGCTCTTCGGTCTCCTGGGTGGGCTCCGGTGGAGCTCCTAGCAGCACGCCCCTGTGCCTGCGGCCAGGGTCCGAATGCAACTTTCGTTGGTTCCGGCTCGGCAGGCTAGACGCCCTGAGGGCGCGAACGTGATGCACTTGCGTCATGTCTTGCCGAGCCGGATTTGCGCCGAGAACTACGCCGCGTGAGCCGTCGCCTCTGCGCCGGAGTCGATAGGCTTGCTGGTGCGTGCGCGCGACGAGGCCGCGAGCCCCCGGTGAGCTTCGGCCGCGCCCACGGGCTCACTTCGCGTATTTCAGCGACTCCTCCAAATACGGGTCCCCGACCGGAATCGCATATCGCCCGCGGACCGCGAAAATGGAGAAGGCGAGCGCCGCGCCGCCGAGGCCCACAATTGCCGCCAGGTCGAGAATCGAGGGCACCGCGCTCCTCGGCTTGAGCGCGGGCATGATGAGCCAATACACGTCGAGGTAGTGCACGGCGAGGTTCCAGACCGCCACCGCGGCGAGCGATGCTTTGTGGAGCTTGAGCTCCTTCGAGAGCAGGGCAAAGAAGGGCAGGACGAATTGCCCGGCGCCCAGGGCGATGGAGAGCGCGCCCCAGCCGCCGCGAAAGCGGACGTCGAGCCAGGGGATGTCCGCAGGGAGCTGGGCGATCCAGGTGAGCATGAACTGCGAATACGCCATCCAGGCCCAGAAGGCGACGAAGGCGAGGAGCAGCTTCCCCAGGCTGTGGAAGTGCGCGCGGGTCAGGTGCGGCGCGAAGCCGTCCTCGGCCTTTCCCAGCGCCCCGGCGAGGATCAGCAGCGAAAGAACGCTGCACATCGAGCCGCCGAACCAATAGGCGCCCAAAATCTCCGTGGAGAAGCTCGGGTTGGGCGACATGATCCAATCGTAGGCGGCGAAAGTGAAGAGAAGCCCCAGGAGCGGCAGCCCGCCGCCGGAGGCGCGCCGGAGCGAGCGCGTCAGCTCCAGGTCCTTCGTCTCGTCCTGTCGGACCGAGTTTCGAAAGAGAAGCCAGGCGAAGCCCGCGAAGGCGAGGAGGCAGAGCGCCGCCCGCAGGAAGAAGAAAGGTGTATTCAAATACCAGCGCGTCAGCGAGAGCCGCTCCAAGAGCTCGTGCCCGGCTTCGGGCGAGAGCGTCCGCGCCACGGCCTCCTGCGACGGCCCCGCCCACCAGAAGAGCGGCTTGAGGGCCAGGGCGATGGGGACGAACAGGAGCGCGAGCGGCGCCAGCGTGAGCGACATCGCCTCCAAAGGCCGGCGCAGCACCACCGGCCAACGCGCGTGCGAGGCGTGGAAGGCCATGAGCAGGAAGAGCGCCGTGGCCG
This sequence comes from uncultured delta proteobacterium, assembly GCA_963772225.1. GTDB lineage: Bacteria > Myxococcota > Myxococcia > Myxococcales > UBA5297 > CAVYWD01. The sequence continues at coordinate 121,376 of CAVYWD010000010.1, forward strand.
CGATGCCGAACCAGAAGACAAAGGCCGTGAGATACGAAAACGCCGCCTGCGCGGGGTCGAGAAAGGCGCCGACGAGGAGCGCCAAAAGGCCGGCCGCGCCGGCCGCTGCGGCGCCCAGCATGAGCCTTCGCCCGCCGCGGAATTCGCCGAGCGTCATGGCGTCGCCTCCCGCGAAAGCTTCGCCTGGACGTCCGGCGGCGCCTGGTCGAGCCGCGCGCTTTGACTCAAGAAGAGTGCCTGGAGGTAGCCCACGATCTGCCAGCGCTCCTCCGGGTCCAAGAGGTCAGCATAGGAGGGCATGAGGCCCCACCCCTGGGTGACGACTTGGTAGAAGAATCCCGGGGGGCGATCGCGGTAGAGGAACAACGACGGCGCGGCGCGCAGCGACATCTTCGCGGCCGGCACGCTGTCTCCGTCGGCGAGGTCGCCGTGGCAGGCGGCGCAGGTTCGCTCGAAGCTCTGCCGGCCTTTGACGAGCGCGGCGCGGTCGAGTCGCAGAGGGATCGCCGCAGAGAGGCTCCCGTCCGGCTCGCGGCCGGTGGAGAACGCGGCGCCCGAAAGCGCGCGCTCGCGCGGCACGGTATCGGGGATGGGAGGGCGCAGCTCGCGGCCGTCGTCGAAGACCGGGCTCGGCTGATAGGAGTTGTATCGCTTCTGCCGCTTCATGGGGTCGATGACCTCCGGCCTGCACCCCAGGAGGAGCGCCGCCGCCGCGAGCGCGGCGAAGAGACTCCGCCGGCCGATCATGTGCGGTCGTCCTCGACGACGCAGAGGTTCTTCGCGCCCAAGGCGATGAGCCGGCGGTGGAGGGCGTCGGCCTGCGACGCGCCTTCGGGCGCTTCGATGCCGAGCCAGAATCCGTCGACGGTGGCGCTCCGGAAGGCGGCGTGCTTTTGCGCCGGGTGGTAAGGGCTGGGAAATCGGCAATACGCAAAAAGCGACCCGACCGCGGCGAATGCGGCGAACAGCACCCCGAGCTCGAAGGTGATGGGCACGAACGATGGCGCGGCATGCGGCGGGCGCCCGCCGACGTTGATGGGGAAGTCCCACGCGTTGCAGAAGACCTGCATGAGGTAGCCGGAGGAGGCGCCCAAAAGCCCGCCGAGGAGCGTCCAGAGGGGAACGCGCGAGCGGCCCAGGCCGAGCGCCTCGTCGGCGCCTTCCAGCGGATAGGGGCTGAAGAGGTCCACCCCGAGCGCGCCGGCCTCGCGGAGCGCGCGGGAGGCCTCGAGCAGCGCACCGCCGCTCTCGAACTCCCCCAGCACCCATGCCGGATTCTCGCCCAAGGCGCTCAAGCCTCCTCGCCGAGCAGCGCGCGCTTCTCGGCGATCGCCTCGCGCAGCTCTTTCAATTCGCTCATCGGGACCGGGGGCGCGTAGCGCAGGAAGAGCATGAAGTTGAAGAGAAAGAACCCCAGGGTGCCGGCGAGGAGCGACCCGTCGACCCAGGTCGGCGTATAGGAGCCCCAGCTGCGCGGCAGGAAGTCGCGGTTGATGGCTCGCAAGATCAAGACGAAGCGCTCGAGCCACATGCCCACGAGCACCCCCGCGGCCACCACGAGCGACGCGAATTCCGAGGTCCGGGCCCGCTTCCACCAGAGGAGCTGCGGCAGAATCCAATTCAGGAAGAGCAGCGGCCAGAAGAGCCACACCAATGGGCTCGAGGTCTCCTGGTTGTGCCAATAGGTGAAGATGCTGTAACGGTCGCCGGTGTACCAGGCCATGAAGTTCTCGGTGATGTAGCCGTAGGCCACCATCCACGAGGTCGCCAGGATGAGCTTGTTCATGGCGTCGAGGTGGCGCTCGGTGATCACCGCGTGAAGCCGGTAGATCCGCCGAATGGGGATGACCAGCACCAGCACCATGGCGAACCCGGAGAAGATGGCCCCCGCGACGAAATAGGGTGGGAAGATGAGCTCGTGCCACCCGGGCATCACCGACACCGCGAAGTCGAAGCTGACGATGGTGTGCACCGAGAGGACGAGCGGCGTGGCGAGCCCCGCGAGCAGCAGGTAGGCAATGCGGTAATGGTGCCAATGCCGCGACGAGCCCTGCCAGCCCAGGCAGAGAATGCCGTAGGCGAAGCGCTGCCGCCGCGTGGTCGCCGAATCGCGCAGCGCCGCGAGGTCGGGGAGGAGCCCCACGTACCAGAAGAGGACGCTGACCGTGAAATAGGTGGAGACCGCGAAGACGTCCCATGTCAGGGGGCTCTTGAATTGCGGCCAGATCCGCGTCGTCGCCGGGTACGGGAACAGCCAATAGAAATACCAGGGCCGCCCCAGGTGCAGCAGGGGGAAGAGCCCGGCATTCATCACCGCGAAGAGGGTCATCGCCTCGGCGATGCGGTTGATGGAGTTGCGCCAGCGCTGCTGGAACAAAAAGAGAATGGCCGAGATGAGCGTCCCCGCGTGCCCGATGCCAATCCACCAGACGAAGTTGGTGATGGCGAAGGCCCAGGCGACGGGGATGTTCACGCCCCAGGTCCCCACGCCCACGAAGACGGTCACGCCGACGGCGAAGGCGAGCAGGCCCGCGCCCAGCGCGCCCAGGAAGAGGAGCCGCAGCCACCCGCGCCGCAGCGGCTCCTGGACCGGCGTGAGCAGCTGCTCGGTGAGGGCCCGGTCCCCTGGCATGCCCTCGAGCATCGGCGTCGGGTCGAGCGCGTCGGGCGTCGGGGTGGTGGCGGTCTCTTCTGGCATGGCGGTTTGGAGGCGGGCCTCTCCTATTCGCGCGCTGGGTGGGCGTCCTGGGGCCGCCAATCCGTAGGGGTGCCGCTTTGCGGCGCCTCCATCCTCGGGTGGGCGTCCTCCGGCCGCCGACCCGTAGGGGTGCCGCTTTGCGGCGCCTCGAGCAGCGGAGTTTTGTTCGTCATCCGCGCCAGGTGCGAGGTGCGCGGGCGCGTGCCCAGCTCGTGGAGCACGTCGAAGCGGCGCGGATCCCGCTTGAGCGCGACGAGCTTGCTGCCCGGATCGTTCAAATCGCCGAAGACGATGGCCTCGGTCGGGCAGGCCTGCTGGCACGCGGTGCGGATCTGGCCGTCGGCGATGGGCTTGCCGGAAATGCGCGAGTCGATTCGCGCGCGCTCGATGCGCTGCACGCAGTAGGTGCATTTCTCCATGACGCCGCGCGCTCGCACCGTCACGTCGGGGTTCTTGGCCAGCGCCTCGGTGGGCGAAAGGCCCCGGTTGTAATCGAAGAAGTTGAAGCGCCGCACTTTGTAAGGGCAGTTGTTCGAGCAATACCGGGTCCCGACGCAGCGGTTGTAGACCATCTCGTTGAGCCCCTCGTCGCTGTGAACCGTCGCGTTCACCGGGCAGACGTACTCGCAGGGCGCGTACTCGCAGTGGACGCACGCCATGGGCACGTTGAGGGTCTGGGGGTCGTCCGCCGGCCCCTGGAAGTAGCGGTCGACGCGGAGCCAGTGCATCTCCCGGTCGCGCAGCACCATCGCCTTGCCCACCGATGGGCTGTTGTTCTCCGCCTGGCAGGCGACCACGCAGGCCGAGCAGCTGGTGCAGCGGGACAGGTCGATGGCCATGCCCCAGGCGTGGCCGGTCGGGTACGCGAAGGTCCGGTAGAGCGCCGGGAGCTCGCCGCGCTGCGCGCCGAGGGACTCGGCTTTCTTCTCGAAGTCGCCTGAGTCCACCGCGAAGGCGATGGGCCGGCCCTCCGTCGAGAAGTGCCCCTGGACGATCGCGAGGGACACCGACCGGGCGGACTCGGCGAGCTCCATCCGCCCGTCCAGCGATCCGGTCCGCCGCAGCGCCTTCTCCAACTCCAACCCGCGTTGGGACGACGGGTGCTCCCAGCTCTGGAGCCGATAGGCGTTCACCCCGACGCCGCGGCCCACCGCGAGCCCCGCGCCCTGCTGGCCCCAGCCGAGCGCGAGCGAGACGCAGTCGTCGGCCTGCCCCGGCGCGACGAGGGCCGGCGCCTCGACCGAGACCTCTCCCAGCCGAAGGAGCACGAGATCGCCGGTCTTGAGGGACAGCGCCCGCGCGGTCGCCGGCGAGACGAGCGCGGCATTGTCCCAGGTGAGCTTGGTGGCCGGCTCGGGCAGCTCCAGGAGCCAGGCGTTGTTCGCGTACCGGCCGTCGAAGAGGTTGCGGTCCGCCGGCAGGTGGAGCTCGAGCCCCTGGGGCGCGGCGAGCGGCAGCGACTGCGCCGCGCGCGCGACCGCGGCGAAGTCCACGGCCGCCCCCGAAGGCGCCTGCGGCTCGCGCGCGATGCCGTCGGCGAGCCACTTCTCCAGGGCGGGGCCTTTGGGGCCGCCGCGCCGCGCCCAGCTGTCCAACAGGAGCCGGTGCGCGCCCAGGTGCCCCTCGCCCAGGAGCGCGGCGAGGAGCTCCGATTCGGCGACGCCGTTCGCGAGGGGGGCGATGAGCGGCTGCGCGAGACTGGGCATGCCCGTGAGGCTTCGGGCGTCGCCCCAGGTCTCCAGCGCGTGCGCCTTGGGCAGCGACCATTCGCAGCGCGCGGCGGTCTCGTCCTGGTAGGCCGCCAGGTAGACCGAGTGCGGGACCTTGGCCAGGGCGCTTGGAAAGTCCAGGTCGCCAGGCGAGGCGTAGACCGGGTTGAAGACGGTGACGAGGAGCAGCTCTACCGCGCCGGCGCGCATCTCCTCGGCGAGGTCGCGCAGGGCGAGCGGGCCCGCGTCCTGCAGCGCCGTCTGCGGGGCGAAGAGGCGAAAGGTCTTGCCTCGATTGCCCAGCGCCTCGTTCATGGCGAGCGCCACCGCGTGTACCGCGGCGGGTTGGCCCTCGCCGGCGGCGACGAGCGAAGCCCCGGGGTGCGCGGCGAGGTCCGCCGCGGCCGCCCGCGCGAAGCGCACCGCCTCGGGCGAGAGCTGCGCCGCGGCCGCGATGGGCTGCAGCGGCGCGAGCGCGCGGCCCTGCGGGGTGCGCGACAGCTCGCCGGCCATGGCCAGCGCGAGCGCGCCCACCTCGGTCGGCTTGAGCCGCAGCCGGTGGTCCGCCACGGAGCCCGTCGGCGACAGCGACGGCTCGGCCGCGTAGAGGCGGTTCATGCGCGGCGGCGCGCGGCGCTCCGCGAAGGCGCGCGCGTGGCGCAAGGCATCGGGCCCCTGCGCCAGGAGGTCCGAGTCGAGGCAGACGATCACGTCGGCGGGGGCGAGGTCGAAGACCGGCTGCAGGGGCGCGCCGGCCGCCAGCCGAGCGCCGTCGACCGCGAAGGGTTGGGCCGCGGCGCAGTAGGAGACGGCGCGGGCGCGGGGGAAGGAGGCGAGGATGCGCCGGACCAGGTCCGCCACGAGCGGCGAGGGCGAGGGCTCGAGCAACAAGCGCAGCCGCGCGCCCCCGTCTGCCTTCAGCGCCGCCGCCTGGTCCAAGAGGAACCGCTGGAGCTCGGTCCACGTCGACGGCGCGCCTCGGCGCTCGACGACGCGCTTGCGCGCCGGGTCGTACAGCTCCAGGAGCTCGGCCTGGTCCATGGCGCTCGTCGCGCCCAGGCTCGCCGGGTGGTCCGGGTTTCCCTCGATCTTGATGGGCCGGCCGTCGTAGCAGGCGACGACGAGGCCGGTCGCGCAGCCGCCGCGGTTGACGACGGTCGCGTAATGCAAGAGCTTGCCCGGAATGACCTCCGGCCAGGCGCGCGAGTACGGGAGGATCCGCTCGTTGGGGCCGCGCATGCAGGACGAGAGCGAGGTCCCGGCGAGCGCTGCGCCGATGAGCTTGAGCAGCGAGCGGCGCGACAGCTCGTCCTCGGGCGCGCTTTCGACGGCCGGCGTAAGGGGCTTCAGCGGTGGCATGTGGTGCAGCTCACGCGGGTCTTCACGCCGTAGAGCTCGGCCAGGGAGCGAGCGAGCGCCTCCGCCTCTCGGCCCTTCGGGGGTTGCCAGCGCATGGAAGTGATCTGGTCGGGCGGTCGCAGGTTCTTCTCGGGCGCGCGATGGCACTCGAGGCACCAGCCCATGTTCAGGGGCTGCACCTGCTCGACCGCGGCCATCTGGTCCAGGCGGCCATGGCAGGTGACGCAGCCCACGCCCTTGTTCACGTGCGCGGCGTGGTTGAAGAAGACGAAGTCGGGAAGCCTATGGACGCGGCGCCACGCGAGGGGCGTCCCCTGGAAGAAGCTCTGCCGCACCAGCTCGAGGGGCGGGCTCTTGTTCCAGATCTGGCCGTGGCACCCCATGCATCGCTCGGCCGAGGGGAACCCCGCCGTGGCCTCCCGGTCGACCGTCGCGTGGCAGTAGCGGCAGTCGATGCCGTCGTCGACGACGTGGTGGCGGTGGTCGAAAGGCACAGGTTGCGGCGCCGGGAATGACTGACCGGTGAAGTAGACGGTGCGCGCGTAGAGCAAGGGAAACCCGATTCCGAGGACGAGGAGCGCGAGCAACGCCGCGAGCCCCACGCGCGCTCGCGTGTTGGTCTGCGGGCGAAAGGCGCTCATCCTCCCTCTGTCAACGCGAGGCGCCGCCCGGCCGCGGCCCCGCGGTCGGCTCTCGGGCGCTCGCCCACGGGACGAGGTAGCTATCGAATGGCTCGGTGCCCAACCCTCAGGCGGGAAGGCTGAAAGGCGGCTTCTCCACGGCCCCTTTGAGCGAGCCCTCTACCGCTCGCCTTGCTTGACGCATCACATCTCTCGTGGAATGACTCCGCCGCCTGCGACGTAAGGACTCCCTCGAGCGCCGCATGAAGCCACGAACGCCCATGGGAATGAGCGCCACCGGACGAGTCCGGCGATTCCTCCTGTTCTATATCGCGTCAATCCTGGGCGTCCTCCAGGTGGTGTTCGGGCTCATCGAGCTCGGGGGCTACGACTTCGAGTCGGGCCCGATGGTCTGGATCATCCCGGCCGCGGTTCCCATCTCGGTCGCGCTGCTCTGGGCCGCGAGCGAGCGACGTGAGGCGAGCGGCCGCGAGCCGCGCGCCTGGGGGCGCTGGGGGCTCGTCTCCATGGCGATGTTCGGCCTCTGGGCGGGGCTCTACTTCCTGGTCGGGCGCTACACCGATCCCTCGAGGGTTCGCACGCTGCCCGCGGCCTTTGAAGCGGCCATTCCCTTCCGCACGAGCTACGCGCTGCTGTACGTGATGCTCTACCCCATCTTCCTCCTGCCGTTCTTCGCAGTGAGAGATCGGCTCGCATTCCAGCGCCTGGTCGCGGCGGACCTGCTCATGCTCGCCGCCAGCTCGGCCGTCTTTCTGGCTTTCCCCATCGCGTTCGACCGCCCCCCGCTGCCGGCCGGGCCGCAGGAATTCAGCACCTGGGTGCTCGGCCTGGTGCGCGGCTCTGATCCGCCCTGGAACTGCCTGCCCAGCGAGCACTGCGCGGCGGCCATGATCGCCGCGCTCGCCACCTGGGAGGCCGACCGACGCATGGGCGCGTTCGCCTTCTTCACGGCCCTCCTCATCGGCGTCTCCACGCTCTATACCAAGCAGCACTACCTGGTCGACGTGCTCGCGGGCTACGGGCTGGCGGCGACCCTCCACTTCGCGCTTCGCTGGTCGCGCAGCTTCGAGGGCGAGACGCGGCTGGGAAACGTGGTCGCGCTCTTCGCCGGAGAGGACGCGCAGGGCCAGCGCGAGCGGCGCCGGACGAGTTCGCGGCGGCGGTGAGCCCAGGGCTTACGCTTCGGTCTGGAGGACCAGCGTCACCGGTCCCTCGTTGACCAGCGCCACCTTCATCTCGGCGCGAAAGACGCCGCGTTCGACTCGGGCGCCCTGCGCCCGGCACGCCTCGCAGAAGGACTCGTACAACTCGGCCGCCCGCCCGGGCTCCATGGCGTCCACGAAGCTGGGGCGCTTGCCCTTGCGAACGTCGCCATAGAGCGTGAACTGGCTGACGACGAGGAGCTCGCCTCCGGCCTCGAGAAGCCCGCGGTTCATCTTGCCCGCGCCGTCCTCGAAGACGCGCAGACCCACCACCTTCTCCGCGAGCCAGGCGACGTCCTGCTCTCGGTCGCCCTTTCCGACCCCGAGCAGCACCAGGAGGCCCCGCCCAATGGTGCCCACCCGCTCGCCGGCGACCTCGACCGACGCGCTCAAGACGCGCTGCACGACCGCTCGCATGCTTTATCGCTTCTCCTGGGCGATGGCGCCCACCGCGGCTCGAGCCGCCTTCAGGGAGTCGGACGGAGCGAGGGGTTCCCCAACCCCCTCCCCGCTCGCGGGGAGGGGGCGCACGTTCGTCATGGGCTCGAGGCTAGCCCAGGCGAAGGAGGACTGCACGGTGGCAGAAGAAAAAGTGAAACGTCCGCTCGGCCAGGGCATCCCTTCAAGCGCCGTTCTCCAGGACACGAGAGCGGGGCGTTGCAAGGCGGCATCTTGAACCTTCCGGTCATCGCGCGGCTCCGAATATTCATCAGAACTTGAGGCCTTTGAAGGCCACCGAAAGAGGGACGACGATGGGCGCCGCAACGACCGAGATAACGACCGCCAATTTCAAACAACTCGTGGACAAGGACGGTATCGTCCTCATCGACTGGTGGGCTCCGTGGTGTGGGCCGTGCCGCACTTTCGGGCCGGTCTACGAGAAGGTCGCGGGCTTGCACACCGACATCACCTTCGGCAAGGTGAACACGGAAGATCAGCCGGACCTCGCAGGCGAGTTCGGGATCCAGTCCATTCCAACGCTCATGATCTTCAGAGACCGGGTGATGCTCTTCTCGCAGCCGGGAATGCTGCCGGAGGCGGCCCTGGAAGACCTGATTCGCCAGACGCAGGCCCTGAACATGGATGAGGTCCGCAAGGAGATCGCCGAGCACAAGAAGAAGGGCGAGGCACAGAGAAGCGAGACCCCTGCGCGGGCCTAGTCCTCACCCCCCAACCCCCTCCCCGCTTGCGGGGAGGGGGCGAAACGGGAGAGGTGGTTCGGAAGGCGAGGAGATCACCTTCCTGACAGACTGTTGAGCTTTTGACTCCGGGGCCGCCAAGGCCCCAATCACTCGGCGAGGCTACGGGCAAGAGTCTCGCCGGGCGATGCTCCTCGGGTACCGAGAGCCGAGGAGGTGCGGGGCGCCCAGGTGGCTGGCGCCCCGCATTTTTTTTGCCCGCGGTTCGAGCGCTCGCGGCCGTGGCAGACTAGAGGCCCGTGCCTCTCGCCCTCGCGCCCCTTTTGGCTCCGCTGCTCGTCGCCAGCAGCGTTCACTACCAGATGGCGCTCGCGGGTGTCCCGGTGGGCCGCGTCCGTCTTGGGCTGGAGCGGTCGGCCACGGGTTGGTCGCTTTCGTACCAGAGCGAGGGGCTCGTTCGGCGCGGCCCGGCGGTCGCCAGGCTCGAGGTGCGCGCCACGGCCGAGCTCGCCCCTTCGGGAGAGGTGATCCGCCTGGAGAGTAGGCGCGCGGAGGGCGGCGCCGAGGTCGCCTCAATCTTCGCCCGCGCCGACGGCGACGGAGCGCTGTCCATCCGGGTCCGTCGCGCCGGGGGCGAAACCGCCGACCTGAGCTCGCCCCGCGCGTACCCGTCGGCGCTGGCGCCCCTGCTGCTCAGCCCCGGCCGCCCCTGCGCGACCGTGGTCGAGGAGACCACCGGCCGGGTGGGCGAGGCTTGCGCCCAGGCGTTCGGGGACGAGGTCGCGGGCCGCGTGCTCGGCGAGCCGTTTCGCGCTCAGGTGCGAGCCGGGGTGATCGAGCGGCTGGAGCTTTCTGGCCAAAGAGCGAGCTTTCTCCGAGTCGAGCGACCGCCCGAGCTCGAGCCCCCTCCCGACCTGTTCGGAAGCGGCATGGACGGGGCGGGTCCGGACGGCGAGGCCGGCGCCTGGACACTCTTCGCCCGCGAGCGCCTCGAGCTTCCTTCGAGCGCGAGCCAATCGGCGGCGCCTTCCGAAAAGGGCGCGGTGGTCCTTTGGCGGCGGGTCGCCCCGGTGGAGCGGGAGTCATTGGCTGCACAGTCGCCGCGCGACGAGCTCGGCGCCGCCGCGGCGCGCCTCACCCACGGCCCGGTCGATGCCTGGGCGGCGGCTCAAGCGCTGGCGCGGGCGGTCTCGGAGCGCATCGACGTGAAGCTCCCCGCGGCCGGCGAGGGCTCGCCCGAGCAGGTCTGGCGGACGCGGCGGGCCGGGTGCCGGGGACACGCCGAGCTCTTCCTGGCGCTCGCGCGGCGCGCGGGCCTGAGTGCGCGCCGCGCCCTGGGGCTCGTGGCGCAGGACGGCCGCTTCTACTGGCACGCCTGGGCTCAGGTCCGGGTGGGCGAGCGCTGGTACGACGTCGACCCCACCGAGGGAGAGGCGCCCGCTCGGGCCCCGCGCATCCTCTTCGCGGCCGGCGACGCGCAGGTCGACGCGCTGGCGCCCCGGCTCTTGGGCCTCGCCGAAGCGCTGCGCATCTCTCCTCTGGAGCGCAAGCGCGTCGGAGGCTCCCCGGCGCGCGATTTCGAGTAGAGTTCTCGCCTTCGCGAGACGCGAAAGAAGCGGGAGCATCGCATGGCTGCGACGGAGACGGTCGTCATCGACGGGGTGAAGCTGCGGCTCGCCCACCCCGACGCGTTGTCCATCGCCTGGGTCGGGCAGGACGAGGTCATGGACCAGCTGCTCGCCGCCTGGCTGGTCCTGGAGGAGCGCGACCTCCCCCTCAACCCGCGCATCATCGGCAAGCCGGGCGTGGGAAAGACCACGCTCGCCTACGCCGCTGCGCAACGGCTCCAGCGCGACGTCTTCATCTACCAGGCGACCATGGACACCCGGCCCGAGGACCTGCTCGTCACGCCGGTGGTGGGCAGTGCCGGCGGCATCGAGTACACCGCGAGCCCCCTGGTCACCGCGATGATCAAGGGCGGGGTCTGCGTGCTCGACGAGGGCAACCGCATGAGCGAGAAGAGCTGGGCGTCGCTCGCGCCGCTGCTCGACAACCGGCGCTACGTCGAGTCCATCGTGGCGGGCGTCAAGGTGAGGGCGCACCCCGATTTCCGCATCTGCGCCACCATGAACGACGACGCATCGACCTTCGAGATCCCCGAGTACATCCACTCGCGGCTGATGCCGCAGATCTTCCTCGACTTCCCCGACGCCGAGGACGAGCTCGCCATCCTGCGCGAGAACCTGCCGTTCGTGGAGGAGGAGGTGCTGCGCTACGTCGTGGCCTTCCTCCAACGCGCCCACGAGGCAGACGCGCCGTACACCGTGCGCGACGGGGTCAACATCGCGCGCTACGCCGCCAAGACGGCGCGCGCGGGCGGCAAAAAGCCGCTCAAGGGCGGGCTCAAGTCGGCGGTGAAGATGACGCTCGGCGAGGACGCGCTGCGCTTCTACGAGCCGGAGCGCGACTAGAGGCTCGCCCGTCGCCAAAGCGGCCGCGCGACCGGCCCCAAGGTTTCGCACGGCGAGGGCGCCGCAGGAGACCACCGACCCAACCGCATGCGCTTCGAGCCTCACATGCTCGCCCGCCAGGGCGTGCACCTCTTGCCGGTGCTCCACGGGAGCCTCGAGCTCGCGCAGCTCTGCGTGGCGGCCGTGCGCTCCCTCGCGCCCAAGGCCATCGCAGTCGAGCTCCCGCGCTCGCTCCAGGGCCCGCTCACGGCGGCGGTCGCGCGCCTCCCGCAAATCTCCGTGGTTCGCTCGTTCAACGCCCACCGAGAGCCTGTCTACCACCTCGTCGAGCCCGCCGACCCGCTCGTCGAGGCGGTCCGCATCGGGCTGCAGCAAGGCATTCCCGTCCACTTCGTCGACCTGGACCTCGACGACTACCCGGACCTCGACGAGCCGCTCCCCGACGGCTACGCCGTGGCGCGCATCGGGCACCGCGCCTACTACGAGGCGTACCTCCAGAGCCCGTCGGCGCGCGCGCAGGCGCCCGAGGACGCCCGGCGCGAGGCAGCCATGGCCGCGCGCCTGACGGCGCTCTCCCTGCGCGCGTCGCCGGTCCTCTTCGTCTGCGGCATGGCCCACGCCGAGCGCGTCGCCGAGCAGATCGGCGCCTCGACGGCCGAGCCGCTCGACCGCGGGCACCGCGCCGCGACCCTCGTGAACCTCCACCCGGACTCCTGCCGCGAGGTCCTGAGCACCTGGGCCTATCTCGGCGCCGCCTACGAGCGCGCCCGGGCGCGAGAGCTGGGGGTCGAGCTGGCGCCGCCTTCGGCGCAGGTCCAAGGCTCGCGGGTCCTCAACCTGTTCGAGCGCGCCGCGCGCGAGGCGCCTCGGGAGGTTTCGCCCGGGCGCGGGGCCAGCGCTTCGCTGCCCGTCGACCGCCAGCGCGTGCTGCTGCACCTGTTCGCCGAGGCGGCGGCCCGCTACCACGCCACCACCGGCGACGAGGTGAAGCCGTACCACCGCCGGGTGTGGCTCAAGTTCCTGCGCAACTGGGCGGTGCTGCGCGGCCGGCTGCAGCCCATCCTGTTCCAGATCGTCGTCGGCGCCCGGGCGACGGTGGACGACAACTTCGCCTACGAGCTCTTCCAGCTCGCCACCTTGTGGCCCTGGCAGAAGGAGCGCGCCGAGGTCCCCACCGAGCGCGTCTCGCTCGAGGACCTGCGCCGGAGCGCCGAGCTCGTCCGCTTCAGGCCGCGGCAGGTCACCCGGCGCCTGCGCGCCATGGCGGGGCGGCCCCGGCTCTCCGAGAAGGAGCTCCTGAAAGGCTTTCGGGACCCGTTCTCGCACTGCAGCTTCCCGCCCGAGGACATGGCGCTGGAGCGGTTCTCCACCTACGTGCAGAAGAAGGGCCGCGGCGTCCTCTCCGAGGACAACCGCCGGGTGGAGCCGTTCACCACGTCGCTCCTCGATGGCATCGACATGCGCGAGACCCTGCGCAACTGGCACCAGGGCAAGCTCTACGTCCAGGAGCTGCGCAAGGACCCGGGCGGCGTGGGCAGCGTGGTGGTCGTCTTCGACGACGAGTCCGACCGCTACCCCTGGCAGATCACTTGGCTCGGCGAGATGGAGGAGGAGGGCGACATGGCCCTTTACGCGACGCACCCCTTGGAGCAGGTGGTGGGCCCGGGCATCTGCCGGGCCGAGTACGGGGGCTTTCTGCTCAGCTATCCGCCGGGCCGCATGAGCGACGTCTGGTCCGACGAGGCGTTCGAGGCGGCGCGCACCCGCGCCGAGCGGCTGCTCATGGCGGGCATCGAGTACTGCGAGAAGAAGCTCGTGGCCTACGTCGCCAAGAAGCCGCCCCGGCCCGAGCTCAAGAGCCTGGCGGCGCGCTACGGCAAGAAGGTGGTCTACCTGCCCATCGGCCAATTCTCGCCCGACACGCTCAAGAAGCTGCGCGTCTTCCACGTGCTGTTCGGCAAGGACAAGCGGGAGATCGCCAAGGACTACATCTGGTAGCGGCAGGCCCCCGGTCGGCCCAGGCCCGAGCCTCGGCAGGCTGCCTCGGGGATCCCGTTGCCCGCATCCTCGGCGGACGTGGTTTGCCGGACGGATACCGGTGTCGGGGCTCATCGGGTTCGTGGGGCTCATCGTGCCGCACCTGCTCCGGCTCTGGCTCGGCCCGGATCAGCGCCTGCCGGCCTCGGCCGCAGGCGGCGCGCTCTTCCTGATGCTGGCCGACCTCGCCGCGCGCCTCCTGTTCAAGCCGCTCGGAACCTCGGCGCTGGTGGGCGTACTCACCGCTCATCGGGAGGGTCAGTGTTCCGGTGGCTCTTGCGGCGGCCGGGGCGTAGGCTCGCGTGACAGTCCGGGCCGGAGGTCCGAGTCGGGCAACTCTGCTCGGCCAGGTCCACGGGATGGCCCCTTGCCCCGACATCGCCCGTCGCTGCACGGCACAGCAGCGTCACGACATCATGAACGTCCGCGGCGTATCCGTCCGGCGACGGATACCCCGCGGCGAGGACAAAAGCAGGCAGAGCCAGCGTTGGCGCAAGAGGGCTCCTTGCGAGACCCTCAACGGTCGTCAAAGCGCGCATAGGCGAATAAGCGCGAGAGTAGCTCGGAAGGCAACGAAGCCAAACGCGACTGTCGAAACTCCCATCGCGATGTACACAAGCCGGAGCCGCCGCTCGACGCGCGGAGATGTCGCCTCGGCAAGGTAGGCAGATCGCATTGCGTGACGACCGATGCGCGATGCCGCGTACATGGTCAATACTCCCAATCCAGTGCCCATCAATATGCCAATCGCAAGTCTTGCGCCGCCGCCTCCTGCAAGTTGTTGTGCAGCCATGGCCGAAAAGAATACCGTAAATCCCGCAATGAGAACGAGCATATGCCACAGGCTGATCATTGAGCTCTTGCTTCCGTTTGAGTGAACTGCCTGAGTATCACCGGCTGAATCTCGCAGATAGCCGCCACTGGGCAAGTCCTCCTGCCTGGCACTCCTGGACTCAAAGGGCCTGGTTAACAGATCGGGCGCTTTCAGTCAGTCGCTCAATTTCGCTGGCGAGCTGCAGGCCGCGAACGCCACCTCCCCTTCGTGGCGTGGACACCCGGGGCCACTCGATTCGCTCTCGTTAGAACCCTCCGCCGCAGGAGCCGGTCGCAAGTGCGTTTGCGCCACCGCCGGCCCCTGCGGCTGTCGCCGCAGCGCTGCCTGGGTTAAGGCCGGTTCCCAACCTATCTCCAAATGACCCGAGGTTCGGATCGTAACCCTGTGCTGCATCTGATTTCATGCTCCAGGGAGGGCTTTCCATGCCGTTGTAAAGCTTTGCGGCCGCGCGCCCATTCACTCCGACGACGGCGCCGCCGACCGCTAAGCCTGCTTCATACGCAACCTTATTCCAGTTCCCCGAGACTGTGTTCCAGATGCCATTGGCCAACAAATATCCTCCGCCGAGCCCGCCGGCAACAATGAGTGCGCCGCCCCTAACGCAATGGG
>CAVYWD010000011.1:0-1513409 GCA_963772225.1 uncultured delta proteobacterium
CCGGTGTCAACTGTTCTTGATCTCACGCTGCTTGCCGCCGGTCAGCCAGTGCCCATGTGGAGCTGGGGCAAGTTCTTCAAAGGCGTTCTGGAGGTAGTTGCAGGAGCCGCAGCGGGAGTCGCAGCCATCGTTGGAGATGGGCCTGGGCTTGCCATTGGCGCTGGGATTGTGTCAGCCGTTATTGGCTTGGGACTCGGAGTTGATGACATGGTCGAGGGCGCCAAGGCGCCATCGACAGGCGATTGCCCTGGCAAAGCGCCGGCGTGCAAGGCCGATGCGGATTGCGGTGCAGGGGCCGAGTGCTCATATAACTGCTGTGTCAAGACGGTAGGCGGCAATAGTGGCGCGCTCATCGAAGCTGGCTGGCTGAATTGCTTGGCGGATCGAGACTGTCAAGTGGGCTACAACTGTGAAGAGGCCTGTTGCCAGCCAGCATCAGGACCCAACTGAGTCAAACCCCTTTGCGACGCCTATTGCCCTATGGACCGATATGCTCCCGGATGGCCAATAGGCGCGCATTTCGTGTCGACAGCACCTTTGGCAGCGGTCACGCATTGGTAGGCTTTCCCGTCGCACGTGGCAGTCCACGTGCGACGGGTTGCTTCAACGTGATCCTCTGTGATTTCTATGTCATCTTTGGGACAATTCAAGACACGGGCGGATGCGTCTCGAATGCTGAGCGACCCGAGAGTGCAGCCCGCAACGAGCAGCCACAGGGCAACTGCGCATGAGAGCGAGTGGTAGTCTGTTCGCCAATTCATATCTGGCCTCCGCGCGAGGAACCAACGCGCTGCTATTCTACTTGGTGGTGTGCCTCAGCTGCAATGGACAACTTCAGCGAACTGATTCGGCGCTGGGCAGTCGGCCGCGGATCGCGGAGGTGGTCAGGCCATCGGTCATCACGGTGGTGAGCCAGTACGAGACGCCCACGGGACTCAAAGGGTATCGCTCTACCGGATCGGGCTTTGTTGTTGATGACATGGGACATGCCGTTACCTGCGCTCATGTGACAAATGGGGCCAAGGAAATCGATGTCGTGCTTCCCGACCTCCAACAAAGGAAGGCGGTGGTTGTTGGAAAGGACGATCGCTGGGACCTGGCATTGGTGGAGATTGCTGAGGGGCGGCGAGGAGCAAAACCAATCGTCCTTGCGGATAGCGATAACGTACGAGTGGGCGATCGCGTGTCTTCAGTCGGGCCGCTTGTTGCGACAACGCATCTTGTGGCGGATGGAGCAATTATCGCGATGGGTCCTGCACCTGGTGACGAGGGCCAACTTGGGAACGGTGCCGAGATGATATACACAGATGCACGCATTGTCCCGGGTGCGAGCGGAGGCCCTCTTGTTGACGCCAGTGGGAAGGCGATTGGGATGAATATGTCGCGGCTTGGTGCTCTCGGTGTTGGGCTTGCTCTGCCCGTAAACATTCTGAAGTACTCCATGGCTCGCCTTCTGCTTGGGCGGGCGATAGACGTCAAACAAAGCAGAATGCGAATGGAGGACGCCGTTCTCGATGAACAATCGGTCTTTCGCAGTGGCGCACGAATCCTTCAGTCGAGTGCGGGAGATTATGGCCTCTTAGCAGGGGATGTGGTCCTTGAGGTGGACGGTGTGAAGCTAAGGGGTGCTGCGCACTTCAGGGATATGCTGCAACTAATCCCGGAACGGATCGAGAAGCTCCGGATCATGCGGAATGGTGTTGAACGCATAGTTCCAATTGAAGCGGGAAACTGACATGCGAAGCGGGGTCGAAAACTCGCGCCCGAGGATGCTTGATTCCCGGTGATGGAGCGACCGCGAGCTTCGACGCCCACCCGTCGGCACGCAAAGCCGGCGCCTCCCGGCAGCGCGGCTATCCGAGCGCCGAAGAGATGCTGGGAAGTTTCACCAGTTCTGGCAACTGCTCCGGAAGCTGCCCGAGTGGCGCAGTCTCGGCAGCGGCGCTGAGCGAATGCCGCGCTCGCGTAGTTCCCTCCTTTGGGCGCCATCCCGCCCGCGTGCACCGGAGCTGGCCCGCGAGCAGCCGCTCATACATCCGCCGCTGCTCGACGTGGTTGCGCTCCCGGGCAATGAACCGGAGCTTCTTCTCGGTGACGAGCTCGTTCGCGGTCACAGTGGTCATGCCCAGCACATGGTCGCGGACCACAGGCGCAAGCTCGGCCAGCACCAGGTACTCCCGGAGCTCCTCGATGCTGGTCTCCCGAGCCGCCGCGACCCGCTTCATGGTGATCCGCTTCGCCCGGATGTCGTCGCGGAGCTTGATCACGTACACGAGCGTCCGCGCGATCGGGGCGGGCTCGGCGCCGAAGGCCGCGTCCATGATCTTCTGGAAGTGAGCGCTGCTCGGGTCACTTCACGGGTTCGGCGACCCACTCCAGCTTCTTGCGGTCGATGGAGGCGGTCGTGGTGGTCAGCCGGCCACGACCCGGTGGATGTGCAGGGCGAGGCGGTCCAGGGATGCGTGCCGGCCGATGGTGGTCCGGGATGCCCCATCAGGGCGGGGGTCTTGCGGAAGGAGAGGCCCTTGCCGCCACCGCAACCGGCGCCGTCCAGGGTGGTCTGGATCTCATGGGCGAAGTGCTCGACGGGGAGTGGCACGTCGTATTGTTCCAGAAGTTCCTTCTCGCTGTCGCTGCCGATCTCGAGCTTGCTATCTCACGCAAGGAGAAGCGCGGGCAGAAGATAGAAAGAAACGACTGAAGAGCATGGTATGCCTTTGCATGCAGGATCGCATCTGTGGCCGAGAAAATTCCGCTCTTCGTCCATCTTTCTCAAGCTGCTCGCCGCGGCGCGGGGCCGAATCTATGTGGCGCCGCTGATCCCGAGGTCGGCAGTCGACCCGATCAGGATGCCATTCATCTCGCCGGATCGGATCCAATAGCGGCACCGCATGGCTTCGGAGGGCGCGTCCTTCGCCCGTCAGTCAAAAGCTGCCGAGGATCCCCGCGCGCGCGATGACGGCCGGCGACGCGGCGTTCAACCCCACCAGCGCGGCGAGGACGAGCTGAACGCGGCCGCGATAGAGGTCCACGGCGATATCTGGCCCCGCCCCCAGGCGCGCGCCCCCCTCCGCGCCGGGGTCGGCGATCTCCTCCAGGTCCTGTCCCACGACCTCGACCCCGACGTGCACGGCGGACGCGACTCGATACGAGGCGCCGGCCATGGCGATGAAGTCCACCGCGTCGCGCCCCGGCGCGAAGACGTGCTCGAGGTACGCGTTCACGTCCACGAGCAGCGGCCCGACAGCGACGCCCCCGGCCACCCGCCCCCACGCGCCCCAGCTTGAGGACTGGCCCTCGCGCAGCGCCCCGGCGAGCACCGCGAGCCGCCAAGCCGAGCCGGCGTCGGTCAAACGCCATTTCACCCCGAGCAGCCCGTTGCCGGTCACCTCGCGCGCCGAGCCTCTCAGGTTGATGGTGACGCTCCCCAGCGCCTCCAGCCAATCCGCCAGGCCGTAGCCCAGCTCGAGGCCATGACTCGGCCCCTCGGCCTGCAGCACGACCGCGATGGGCCGATCGGCCGAGACCCCGGAGCCCAACCCGAACGAATAGCCAGCCGCGAGGACGCCGGCGCTCGGCGTGGAGGGAGTAACCGCTGCACGGACGCCGTCTATCGCTCGTGAACTGCGCGACGCACACTGGTGCGCATGGATACGCAAGGGATCTGGACGCAGCGAGTTGCAGCCTGGAAGGCGAGCGGATTGCCTTCGGCGAAGTATTGCGAAAGCAAGTCCTTTTCGGCGAGTGGACTGCGCTACTGGTCGTCCCGGCTGCGGCGGGAACAGTCGGGTCCTCCGGAGCAGGCGGCGCTGCGCGTCGCGAAGGTGGAGGTGGTCAGGAGGACATCGTCGGTCCCGACGGCCGGAGTCCGTGGAGGGGCGACCGGCTCGGGCCCAGTAGACGGCGATGCGCTCGCGGTCGAGTGGGGTGGGATGCGCTTGACGATCAGGCCAGGGTTCGACCGCGAGACCCTCGCCGCGGTACTTGAGGTCCTCACCGCTCGCGGAGGAGCACGATGATTCCGCACGGTGTGGAGATCTTCATTGGCCTCGAGCCTATCGACCTACGCTGGAGTTTTGATCGCCTGGCCGGGATCGTCGCAGAACGCATCGGGCGCGAAGCCCGCGGTGGCGCGCTCTTCGTCTTCTTTGGAAAGAGGAAAGAGGCGCTCAAGATCCTGTTCTTTGACGGCTCTGGAATGTGCCAGTTCTATAAGCGTCTCGATCGCGGCGTCTTTCGCCTCCCCGAGCCTCTCGAGCCAGGTGCGACCAGCGTGGTCGTCGACGAGCGCGTGCTCGACGACTTGCTCGATGGTATCGATGTGCGGGAGAGGACGCCGGGCTCTGCAGTGCACTAACGAATTCGGCTAGAATAGCGCGCGCACCACTCGACATTTGCGCAAGCGTGGCTATTATTATGCGCGCAATGTCGAGCTTAGAGCCCATACAGCCCATACCGCTCATCACCAGCCTCGAGCAGGCCCTTGCCGCGCTCGCCGCCGAGCGAGAGAGGGTCGCCGAGCTCACGCTCGAGCGCGACCATCTGCGCCTCTCGCACGAACGCCTGCGGCTGGAACTCGAGCTGCTCAAGCGGCGCATCTTCATCGCCAAGGCCGAGCGCATAGACACACGGCAGCTCGAGCTGGACTTCGCGGCCACCCTCGCGGCGCTCGACAAGCTCGCCGGCGCGACCTGAGCCAAATGCCTCTCAAGGAGGAGCGGGTCGAGCTCGTCGACGAGGTGCTCGAGAAGCTCGTCGCCGAGGGTAAGGCCAAGCGGATTGGCTGGCAGGTTAGCTACAAGCTCGCATACCAGCGCGGCGGCGTGCGCCGCCTGGCCATCGCGCGCGCCGACTACAAGGTCATCGATAAGAACGGCGAGTCGCAGGTCGCGACGGCCCTGATGCCGCCGGAGTGCTTCTCGCGCTCGCTGGCGGCGCCGTCGATGCTCGGCCACGTGCTTTCGGAGAAGTTCACGGACGGGATGCCGCTGAATCGCCTGGAGAGCCGTATCGCAAGGGACGGCGCGGCGCTCGATCGCGGCACGATGTGCCGGTGGGTCGAGGACGCGGGGGCGACCGCGGGGGCGACGGTCATCGCGGCGATGCGCGAGGACGCCTTCAAGACCGCCTTCTGCATCGCCACCGACGCGACCGGGATCGCCGTGCAGCCCGACCGGCGGCCCGATGGCGCGCATCAGCCTTGCCGGCGGGGCCACTTCTTCGTGCTGATCGCCGACCGCGACCACGTGCTCTTTGACTACACGGCCAAAGAGGACAGCGCGTTCGTCGAGCAGATGTTGGCGGGGTACTCGGGGTACGTGCAGGCGGACGCCAAGAGTGTCTATGACGTGCTCTTCCGAGATCCCGATAAGCCGCCGGACGAAGGGAAGGAGCCCGAGCATAGGTCCGAGGTTGCTTGCTGGTCGCACGCCCGCCGTAAGTTCTGGGAGGCGACTTGTGCCAAGAGCGAGGTCGCGCGTGAGGGGCTCGCGCGAATCGGGCGCATCTTCGCGCTCGAAAGCGCGTGGCGCGCCGACCCGCCCGACGTGATCCAGCGCATGCGCAAGCAGCACTTGCGCCCGCACTTCGAGGCCTTCTTCGCCTGGGCCGAGGTCGAGTACGAGAAGGTCCGCCACCAGCGGGGCCTGCTCCGGAGCGCGCTCGGATACGTTGTGCGGCAGAAGGGCGCGCTGATGCGGGTGCTCGAGGACGGGCGGCTGGTGCTCGACAACAACCGGTCGGAGCGAGCCCTGCGTCAAATCGCCATCGGTCGAAAGTCGTGGCTCTTCGTAGGCAGCGACGGGCACGCCGAGAGCTCCGGCCACATTCTGTCCCTCGTCGCCTCCTGCCGCCTTCACGGCCTCGACCCCGAGGCCTACCTGCGCGACCTCTTCCGCGTCCTGGCCCACTGGCCCCGGGTTCGCTACCTGGAGCTCGCCCCCAAGTACTGGGCCAAGACCCGCGCCGGGCTCGTCCCCGCCGAGCTCGCCGCCGAGATTGGGCCGCTCTCCGTCCCGCCGCCTCTCGCCGCGCCGGAAAAGCAGCAGCTGGCGAGCGGAACGCCCTGACCGCTCCCCGTCTGTCACGCCGCTTCGCATGAGCCCAGTCTGTGGCGGCCGCTCAGGCGGCGCCAGACGGCGTTCGTGCAGCGGTTACACAAGAGGCGCAGGCGGAAGGGCAACGACAGGACCCACTGCCGATACGGCGAGAACGGGAGCACCCGGTCGACCAGCTGCGCGGCCGTGTCGTTCATCCGGCGTCCGAGGCAGGACGGGCAACATCCCATCCCCTTGCATGAGAACCCGACGACCATCTCCTGCTTGCAGCGGTCGCAGACCACTCTCACGAAGCCGCGAGAGGCAACCCCACAGTCGATGAAGCGCCGAAACTTCTGCTCGACGTAGGCCGGCAATCCGTAGCCGTCGGGATCGTCCGCACGCCGCTCGGCGAGCAAGGTGTCGAGGTGCGCGCAGACCAGCTGGTGCAGCAGGTGCTTCTCGGGCTGCCGGCGGCAGTGTCCCCAGGGGCAACGGCAGCAGGGCCGCGCCGTCCTCGCGCTCGTAGACCTGTGCACCCCCTCGAGCCCCCACCCGAGTTCCCCCCTGCGGTTGCCGACTGGGGGAGCCTATCGAACGTCACCGACAGCCCTGGCGGAGCCGGCTACCAGGAACCCAAAATTCATCCTGAGCGCCACTGGGACTACGGACGGGACTCGATCGGTGTGTGGCCCACCGCGCCAGCGTCGCCACGCCGTTGCCGGCGTGCTCGGCCTGGAGCCTCCAGCAAGACGGTGACGCGCTGGCCCTGGCTCGGCGCTCGGAGAGAGCTCCAGGGCGCAGGACTTGCCGAGGAGCCAAGAGAAGTCCACACCTTTGGCGTCCGTGGCGAGCGGCGGGTCCCCCGTGGACGACCGACGCCTGAACCCTGAAGGCGTGACTGTTGCAGCCCGGCGCGGTCAACGAGGTCGCGAGCGCGAGCGCGCCCGGCGAATGGCCTTAATGCAAGCAGGCTGTCAATAACCGTCGCCGATTTCGTCGAGGCGCGAGACCAGCACGTCGCTCACCTCCGAGCCCTCCTGGTAGTGAAGGGTTGCGCGAGCGCGGACCTCGACGGTCTCTTTCAGGAATCCCTGCGACCGCCATCCCGCTCATGGTCGAGCTGGGTCGGGAGGTCAAGGCGGGCAACGACCTCTTGCGCGACGTCTCCTTCGCCCGCGCCTCGGGGCTGCCGGCGTGGGCGTTCGAGGGCACGCTGCGCCGCCGAAGGCGCCGGCTGCAGCGCCACCGGCGGGTCGCGCTCCGCCGCGTCGGCGCCCTGCTCGCCCGGGCGCTGTTCGTCGAGCCGAGCCGCCGGCCCAGCTTCTGGATGTTCTGGGGCGCGGTGCTGGCGCTCGTCGCCGCGCGCAGCGTCGTCGCCCTCATCCTCCGGCGCGGCTTGCAGAGCCAGCTCTTCGCGCTGGTGGAGAGCTCCGCCGGGCACCCCATCCACGTCCACCACTTCAACTACGGCCTGACCCTGGTCGCGACGGTCGGCCTGCTCTCGCTCTGGCCGCGCGGGCGCCACCGGCTGCGGCTGCTCTCGTTCGCCTTCGGCTTCGGCGTGGGCCTGGTGGTCGACGAGTTCGCGCTGCTCTGGAACCTGAACCCGGACTACTACCAGCCCTCGTCGCGGCTGGCGGCGGCGCTGGTCGTCTTCGGCCTCTTTCAGGCGGTCTACTTCCGGTCCCTCTACCTGGCCGTCGGGCGGAGGCTGGCCGCCTGGAGCCGCTGGTGGTGACCGCCGCGCGAGAAGGCCCTCCCGAGGCCCTGGCGACCTTCGCGCTCCGCGCGGTGCCTTGGCTGTCGCCGCTGCACGACGCGGCGCTCGAGCGGGTCCTCTCGCTGGGACGGCTCGTGCGGTTCCGCGCGGGCCAGACCATTTTGGCGGAGCTCGAGTCGGGCGAGGAGATGTACCTCCTGCTCTCCGGCACCGCGCGCGTCACTGTGCAGGCCGGACCGCGTGCGCGCCGCCAGGTCGGGCACCTGGGCCCGGGCGACCCGTGCGGCGAGGTGAGCGCGCTGACCCAGGCTCTGCGCTCGGCGACGGTGGTCGCCGACGGCGAGGTGCTGGCGCTCCGGCTCGAGCGCGCGGGCTTCGAAGAGCTGGTGCTGAACCATCCGCAGATCGCCGTCCACTTCGCCCGGGTTCTCGCGCAGAGGTTCGCGGACACCGACGCGGCGCTGGAATCGGCCATCGAGGCCCCGCCGGCGGTTCAAGGCCCGACGGCGCTCCCCGAGTCGCACCGGGGGCTCGGCCTGGCCTGGCGCGAGCTCGTGGTGGCGCGCCGCCGCGAGCTGCCGTTCCTGGCCCTGGTCTCGTTCACCGCGGCGCTGGCCGTGGTCCGGGGCGCGGCGTGGGCGCTCCAGCTCGAGGGGCGCGAGCTCTTCGGCTTTTTGCGCGGCGCCTACGTCACCGGCATCGCGCTGGTCTTCGCCTCGACGGCGCTCTCCCTGCTCCGCTTCCGTCCGGCGTTGCAGCGGGCCCTCGCGCTCTTTTTCGGAGCCGGGCTCGCGCTGATCTTGAACGAGCTCTCGGTCTTCCTGGCCTTCGACATCTTCTACCTGGACATGACCCGGCGCGACCCGGCGATGCTCTTCAGCGTCGAGGCCCTCTACCGCCGCGGCGAGAGCGTCTGGGCCGTGGCGCTGGCCCTGGCGGCCCTGTCCGCGGTCACGTTCCTGCGCGACTTTCTTCGGCGGAGCGCGTACCTGGTGGCCGGCTGGATTCGGCGGCTCGGGCCCGGGGGCCGGGCTCCGTAGCGGCGGGCTGGCGCTCCCGGCCCTCGGGCGCGCGCCGCGGACTCGAATGACAAGCGAGCCGCCGGACCTGCGCGCTAGTCTTTCGCGCATGCGAACCGTCGCTTTCGTCCTCATCGGCCTGGTGGCCGCGCTCCACGCCGCGTTTTTCGTCCTGGAGACCTTCCTCTGGCGGTCGCGCGCCGGGCGCGCCTTCGGATTGAGCGACGACGAGGTGAAGGCGACGGCTCGCCTCGCCGCGAACCAGGGGCTGTACAACGGCTTCCTCGCGGCGGGGCTCATCTGGGCGCTCGTCTCGGGGCCACAGCTCGCGGCGCGCGCCACCTTCTTCCTGGCTTGCGTCGCCGTCGCCGGCGTCTTCGGCGCCCTCACCGTGCGGCGCACCATCTTCTTCGTGCAGGCCGCGCCCGCGTTGGCCGCGCTGGCCGCGCTCGCGGCGGCGGGGTAAGGCCGCGCGCGGCGGCGGTCGAACGAACGACCGGCGGTGCTTCGAAAGTCGCCCGCCTTATTCGCGACAATTTCGGGAAACCGACGGGTGCCGCGCCATTCTTTGCGCAAGGGCGCCCCAAAACCCGGTATTCTTCGCCCGAGCGCCGCCGGCATTTCCTCGGCGGCGCCGGAGTCCTGCAGCATCCCATTCCTCAGGAGGTCCCTCGAATGAAGCTGTCCCCGTTCAGTGTCGCCGTGGTCGTCAAAGACGTGAAGAAGGCGAAGAAGTTCTACACCGGCAAGCTCGGCCTGAAGCTGCTCGACGACGCAGAACACTGGGTCACGGTCGGGCAGCCGAGGACGGGCGTGCGCCTTCACCTGTGCGAGATGACGCCGCTCGAGAAGGGCAATACGGGCATCGTCTTCTCCGTGAAGGAGAAGACCGAGCAGGCCTACAAGGAGCTCAAGAAGAAGGGCGTCCAGTTCAGCGTGCCCCCCACCCAGCACGACTGGGGCATGGAGTGCCGATTCCTCGATCCAGACGGCAACGAGTTCTGGCTCATGGGCAAATAGAGCCGCATCGCGGAATTCCCCGCGACCCGCGGTCTAAGTCGGGTGCTCCTCCTCAGTCCACAGGCACCGCCGGCCCGCTCGGCCCCGCGGACCCGCCAGCTGGGAGGAGCGCCGCGGCGGTCAGCGCGAGCGGAAGGCAGAGCGCCACGGCGGTCAGCGCAGCGGACGGAGCGCCTCCGCGCGCAGGGTCGGCCAGGGCCCCGGCCACGACGGGGCCCAGCGCGGCGAAGCACCAGGGCAGGCCCATGAGGAGCGCGCTCACCCCGCTGCCGTGGTCGGGCAGCAGCCGGTTGCCCTCCGAGACCGCGACGACGTTGTTGGCGCTGTTGAACGCCCCGAAGACGGTCAGGGCCGGAAGCAGCGCCGCCGTGGGCAGCCGGACTCCGAGGATGAGCGCGAGCGCGGCCGCGGTCGCGACGTTCGTCGCCATCAGCACCCGCCGGCCGCCGAGGCGGTCGGAGGCGTGCCCCGCGGGGAGCAGCGCCAGCGCCCCGCCGGCGACCAGGGCGAAGTGCCCGCCACCCTCGACGACCCAGGTCGGCGCGCCGCGCTCGAGCAGCAGGTCCGGCAACAGGAAGATCAAGGAAACGTTCACCGCGGCGGCGAGCGCCTGCACGGCGAAGAGGGAGGCGAGCGGCCGCCGAGCGCTCTGCAAGGAGCGCGTCCAGGCCGCGAGCGTGTGCGACCGCCGCGGCGTTACGGGCGCGCGCGCGAAGATCGCCACCGAGGTCAGCGCCGGGAGCAGGGCGATGAGCCCCGTCGCTCGGGGCGAAAGCCGGTACATCGCGGTGAACGCGAACTGGGACAGCGAGTAGCCGACGTAGCCACCGGCCAGGAACACCGCGGTCAGGACACCCGTCCGCTGGCGGGACAGCGAGCCGGCGGCGCCGGCGGCGATGGGGTGGAAGGCCGCAGAGCCGACGCTCGTGGCGAGCACCAGCGCGAAGAGAAAGCGAAGGTCGCCGCTGTATGGGAGAAAGGCGACCGCCCCCGCGCTGAAGACTCCGCCGACCAAGAGAGCCCGCGCGTGGCCGCGGTCCCCCAGGTAGCCGAAGCCAATCTGCAGGCCGTTGCCGATGAGCCCCGCCGCCGTGGCGATGGCGCCGGCGACGTGGAGGTCCAGGTGGGCGATGGTCTTGTAGACCGGCCAGATGCCCGTGCAGCAGTCGACCGCAAGGTGCCCGCCGGCGAGGGCGGCGAGGCCGGCGACGACGGCGCCCGGGGCGCCGGACTTCGGCCTCCCTGAGGCTCGTGGCGGCGGCGCGAGCTCGCCTTCACTCTCCCAATTCGATGCGGGTTGCACGGGCGGTCTCTCTCCCAAGCCGCCCCCGAGCGGCGCGGCAGAAGTACGCCCAAACGGAGCGCGGCGCCACTCGATTGCGGCGACTCGAAGGCGGGCAACGGCGAACGGGAGGGTTACGGGCTCTCCGCGCTCCCGGCCGGCGCCGCGCCTTCGGAAAGCTCCCGGCGAAGAGCCGCGCCGCTCCAGCCTGCGCCGACGCGCCGGCGCGGCGAGGGCGTGCCCTGCTGCGACCAGGGCACCCAGGCACAGGCAAGCGCTCCAGAGAGCACGCCCGCCGGCCTGCTCGAGCGCGGCGCCGCCGAGCGCGGGCGCGACCGCGAACGCCAGGCCCCAGGTCATGGTGAAGGCGCCCTGATAGCGCCCGCGAAGCTCGGGCGGCGCCAGGCTCGCCACCAACGCGTTCGCCGGCGAAAAGCCCAACACTTCACCGACGGTGTAGACGACTTTGCCCGCGACGTTGGCGCCGCCACGTACTCCATCGTCTCCGGCGCCCTATGGGCTCGAAGAGCTGATCGCCAAGGCCGGCTACGACCGCGCGCTCTTCATCCTCCTCCTCACGCCCCTTGCCTGGAGCCTCCCGACCGCGCTGTTGGTCGGCGAGCTCGCGGGCGCGCCGCCGCTGGAAGGCGGCTACTACGCATAGGTTCGCCGCGGGCTCGGGCCGTTCTGGGGTTTCCAGGAGGCCTGGCTCTCCCTCGCGGCGAGCGTCTTCGACTCGCCCTTTATCCGACGCTGTTCACGCTGTACCTGGGCCGCCTGGTGCCCGGCGCCGACCGAGGCGCGCTGGCCTGGGCGATCGGCACGCTGCTCATCGCCGCGTGCGTGGCGTGGAACCTGCGCGGAGGCGCCGCGGTCGGCAGGTCCGCGCTCGGCGGCCCCGCCCTCGCGTTCGCGGTTGTTGTATCTTCATCGCCAGATCCGTTCGCTGCTCAGGCCTCGCGCAGGCGCTCGAAGGAGCGCGAGGGCCCGGTCAGCGCAAATCATCCTGACCTCAGACTGTCCGGGGGCAAAGCCCGTCACTTTTCCTAAAGCTGACGCTGCGCGAGAGGCTGGCTCATGACGAGGCGTAGGGCACGGCGAAAAATGATGTCGGCGCTTCGGGTGGCCTGGGTTGCATCGTTCGTCGCGGGCTGCGGTCCCGCGGCGACGCTCCGCACAGCGAGAACCCTCGATCCCGGCGAGTGGGAGATCGCGTTCGGCGGCAGCCTCATGAATATCCCCGCCAACCGGAGACTCTTCTCGGGGGACAATTACATCGAAGTCCAACCCGAACAAGCGCTTCAGCCGGTGCTCGTCGTTCGGCATGGCCTACGCGACTGGCTCGACGTCGGCGCACGGCTGTCGTATCTCGGTCTCGAGCTCGAGGCAGGCATCGGTCTCAAAAAAGGGCACTTCGCGCTTGCGCTGGCACCCTCGGCTGGCATGACTCAAGCGGGCATCGTCGCGCAGGTACCAATTCTGGCGGAATTCACATTGCTGGAAGACCATCCGCGGCTACTCGAGCTCACCATCGGAGGTGTCGGGCGGCTGCAGCAGGAGCTCTGGACGTCGGCCGGCACGGCCCGCGGGAACGAGTTGGTCCTCTACGCCGGCGGCTCCGCCGGTCTCTCCTTTCAACCCGGGCGACATTTTTTCGTTCGCGTTGAAGCCATCTATCTCCGCCCCGTCTACAATTCGGCCCCGCCACTCAACCTGCCTGTGGTCTACGGGACTTGGGCGACGGACTCCCTGCACTCGAAGGTGATCCAGGGCACGCTCGGGTTGGGATTCGTCTTCTTCTGAGCGCCGGTCAAATAGCCCGTTGCACTGGAGGAGGAGGAGCCGGTGGAGGGGACGGCTCTCGCGAAGGCAGACGTCGAAGGCCGGGAGAAGACATCGCCGCGCGTTTTGGTGAAGGACCTTCCGCCGGACACCCGGTGGATGCTCTGGTCGACCTCAGAGTGCCGGGCGAGCCGGGTGCATTGACCGGACGTTGACCCCTGCCATGAGCGCCCGTGCGGCCGCGTTCTCGACCACGTTTTCGACCTGGTTCTGCTTCCGGATTACCCGGCCCAGCCAGTGCTCCACATCGAGAACGACCCGGGTCGAGCGCCAGCGACGACGAGCGGGCGATCTGGATGTCTTTGCCTCGGTTCGCGGGAGGCCCGTTCCGGTCCGTCTCATCCTTGAAATGAGGGGGAGCTGCGCCCGTTGGCCTGCGCGAGGGTCCCGTGCGCCACGAGCTTCGCGTTCCTGCCCGTCACGGCGAAGGAGCCGCCGGCCCCTGGGGCGACCGCCTTGCACGCGCAGCCCTCGTCCCCGATGCCGTTGCAATTCTCGTCCGCGCCGTTCCCGCAGACCTCGGGCGACGGCCCGACCGCGGCCCGGACAGGCCCAGGTCTCGCCCGCGCCTGCAATCGGGACAGCGGCTGCGCGAAGCCCTGAAACTCCGCTCGAGGCGATAGGGCGTGCCAGGCTGGAGGATTCCTTGACCCGAATCGCACGAGAAGCCCTCTCTCGAACGAGGACCACGAAAGGCACGCAGTGCGTGTTGTACGCCGAGGTGCGAGTGAGAGAATTCACGTGCCGACTCGGTTGCAGCATCGCCGTGCAGTCTGGGACCGCGTCTTGACTTCCTCTCACCTACCCAAGGGAGTAGCGATGACGGACCCCATGTCTCGTGCTCGCCGACTGCGCTACCTCGCCGTCGGTTCCATGCTGTTCGCAACCGCTTGCCTTCCGATGGGCGCTCCGTCGGAAGACACCACGCCGGACGCCTCGACCGATGCGGGCAGCACTGGCGGGTCGAGCAGCGATGGCGGCTTGAGCAGCGATGGCGGCTCGAGCAGCGATGGCGGCTCGAGCAGCGATAGCGGGTCGAGCAGCGATGGCGGCTCGCGCAGCGATGGCGGCTTGAGCAGCGATGGCGGCTTGAGCAGCGATGGCGGGTCGACGTACTGCGCCCTTCCTTCGACGTTCAAGTGGACGTCGACGGGCGCTCTAGCGACCCCAAAGTCGGGGTTGGGCGCGCTCAAGGACTTCACCAACGTCGTCTACAACGGTCAGCACCTCGTCTACATGTCCACCACCAACTCCGGAGGGAGTTACGGCTCGGCCTTCATGCAGTTCAGCGATTGGCCTCAAATGGCCTCGGCCACCCAGACCCAGATGTCGCGAGGCACGGTTGCGCCGGAGCTCTTCTACTTCGCCCCGAAGAACATCTGGGTGCTCGCCTTCGAGTGGGGGGCTACGCCCTTCCGCTACCTGACGTCGAGCGACCCCACCGACCCGTCGAGTTGGTCCAATGAGAATTCGCTCTTCTCGGGAAGCCTCTCCGGAGGCGGGGGGCCTATCGACCATACGGTGATCTGCGACGACTCGAACTGCTATCTGTTTTTCGCCGGAGACAATGGGAACATCTACCGGTCCAGCATGCCGATCGGCAGCTTCCCCGGCACCTTCGGTGCTCAAACGACCATTATGACCGACAGCACTGCCAACCTCTTCGAGGCGGTGGAGGTCTACACGGTCAAAGCGCCGAGCCCCCAGTACCTCATGATTGTCGAGGCGATGGGCAGCGTCGGGAGGTACTTTCGCTCGTTCACTGCGACCAGCCTCTCGGGCTCGTGGACGCCGCTGGCCGCATCCGAAAGCAGTCCCTTCGCCGGTGCAAACAACGTCTCCTTCAGCGGCACCGCCTGGACTGCCAACATCAGCCACGGCGATCTGGTTCGTAATAATCCCGACCAGACCCATACCGTCGACCCGTGCAATCTGCAGATGCTGTACCAAGGTTACAAGATTGGCAGCAACGCGGGCAATTACAACACCATCCCATGGCAGCCGGGCTTGCTCACGCTGCGGCAGTAGCACGTCGCTAAAATAGCCGACACGGCATCGACTGGGGCTCGCCCCAGGACAGCGTCGTCTGAATCGCCTCGGTCTGCAGGCTCGCCCGGGCGTCGCAAGGCTCGCTCGCTTGCCGGCGCAGGACGGGGGGACCGAGTGCGTGGGGCCTCGCGGCCGCCTCAGCTGCGAGGTCCCTCGTCGGCCAGGGACTCGAGATACACCCGGAGCATCCGCTTCATCTCCGCGATCAACTGCCGGCGCTCGGCAAGCCGACCCTCGGCGGATGCCGCGGCGATCATCGCCTTGACCTGGGCCTTGCAGATCGCCGCCACGAGCCGCGCCCGCTCCTGCCCGAGCTTCGGGAAGACGCGCCGAAAGACCTCTGCCAACCTGTCGATGAGCTCATGGTCGGAGCAGGAGGTCGCGGCGGCGATGTCGGCGCACCCGTCGCCGGCCAAGAAGAGGTGCGCCCAGGCCGGGGTCTTCAGGTGAAGCTCCAGGAACGGGTCCACGAGTCGATCGACGAGCACCGGCAGCGGCAGGTAGACCACGTCCTCGTTGAAGATCCGGTCGTAGAGCGTCCGCACCTCCCCGAGGCGGCGCTCCACCAGGGCGCGCAGAATCGCCTGCTTGTCGGGGAAGTACCGGTAGAGCGACCCGATGGAGACTCCGGCGCGCTCGGCGATGGCGTTGGTCGTCGCCGACTCGTAGCTCGTCTGGGCGATGACCTCGGCCGCCGCCTCCAACAGCCGATCGACCCGGTCGCGGCTGCGCGATTGCCGGGGCGCAGCCCGAGTGGAGCGATCGCTCACTTTGTCTTGACTAACATGAGCCTTCGCTCGCATATTGCGCTTCAAACGCGAGGACATACTCTCATGCTATCGATGCCGTCCGAGGGGGTCAATGCAGGTCCGTCGCCCATGAGCGCAGCCGCGCTCGGCAAGCCCGTGACCGAGCTCGCCCGCGAGCGCTTCTCATGCCGGAGCTATCGCCCCGAGGCGCTGGGGGAGCCGCAGCGGTCGGCGCTGCAGGCTCTCCTCTCGTCGCTCCAAAAAGGTCCCTTTGGCGCCGCCGTCCGCCTTCGCCTCCTCTCGGCGACTCCGGAGGACCCGGACCTGTTGAGAGGTCTGGGGACCTACGGCTTCATCAAGGGGGCGACGGGGTTCGTGGTGGGCGCTGTGGGCCGCGGGGAGCGCGAGCTCGAAGACTACGGCTACTGCATGGAGCGAGCGATCTTGGGCGCGACCGCGCTGGGGCTCGGGACCTGCTGGCTGGGCGGGAGCTTCACCAAGAGCCGCTTCGCCAAGGCCATTGCCGCGGCTCGAGACGAGACTGTCCCGGCCGTCGCCGCCATCGGATGGGCCGCCCAGGGCAGCGAGGACGGGGTGATCCGCCGCCGCGTCGGCGGGCACGCTCGGCTTCCGGGCAGCGCGCTCTTCTTCGAGGAGGACTTCGGCGCTCCCCTCACGCCCGAGCGCGCAGGGCCGCTGGCGCCGGCCCTGGAGACCGTGCGCCTCGCTCCCTCCGCCAGCAACAAGCAGCCTTGGCGGATCGTGCGCCGAGATGGGGCATGGCACTTCTTTCTCCAGCGGACTCCGCACTACGGGCGCGGAACGCTGGTGAACCTCGTTCTTCGCGTGGCGGATCTCCAACGCGTCGACCTGGGAATTGCGATGTGCCATTTCGAGGCGGCGGCACAGGAATGCAACCTCGAGGGCTCCTGGGGGCTCGATGCGCCGGGAATTCGGCTCCCCGACTCCAGGACCGAGTACGTCGCCACCTGGCGCACCCGCTGAAAGCGAGGCGAATTGCTTGAGGGTACGCGGGACCGGGCAGCCTAGTCCCCGACGGCGCCCGCGAGCCGCTGGGGAGCGCTGGTTCTCGAGCCGCCACGGCAGGCCGGTCTGGAGGGACTCGGCCTGCTGGTGCGCCAGCGCGTCCTCCGGGTCGGGCTCGTCGAGAAGCCCGCGCGAGACGAGCATCCGGGTGGTCCGCCGGATCACCCGCGCGAGCATGCGCGACTCGCAACTTCAGCGGCTGCGGTTCATCAGGGCGAAACGGAGCGCGCCGGTGGCGCGACCTCCGTCGTCGCCATCGGTCCCACGACCCAGATCTGAACGACGGCCTCCTCGCCCTTCGCGCCGTCGCCAGCCCCACGCGGCGCCGAGGTAGAGCAAGACTTGAAAGGTCCAAGGCTGAAGCAACGCGGACAGCGCGCCGCCGGCGGCGCTGAGCCGGCTGCGGCGCCCGGTCCAGCGGCCGTACTCGACCACCGGAGGAACCGATGCAGAAGCGCAGGCACTGTTGGGAGCGGGCCCGCTCGCGACCCGCGCTCGCGGCATTTGCAGTCCTAGGCGGATGGGCCTTGGCCTGCTCGTCGCCTGATCACAGCGCCTTTCGGAAGTAGGTCGCCGAGTCCTCGTATCCAAGCGCAGCGTAGAACGAGGACGCTCTCCGGGTGGCGAGCGCCACCAGCTTCGAACCGCGCGACCGTGCCCACGCCTCGAACGCACTCATGAGCTGCGCGCCGGCCCCCTGCCGCCGCCAGTCCTCACCGACCATGATCTCCTCGACCCACGACACGCGCCCGTTCGCGTAGAAGGTGAAGTGATCGAACCCCAAGCAATACCCCATGACAGCACCATCGTGCTCCGCCACCGCGAGCCACGCGGCCTCATCCCTGAGCAAGCGACCGAAAGCGTCGTCGAAGGCCTCGCGATTCGGGAGAAATGAGGTCGCGAACCGCTGGGCGAGGCCGAACAGCACATCCTCGTCATTCGGACATGCTCGTCTTACAGTGAACTTCAAGCATCCTCCTCGCGCCATGCCGCGGCAGCAGGCGAGCCGAGATTCTGCCCCAGGAGGACCACGTCCGGGTAGTCTGACTGTGCTTGTCCGAGCACGATCCGCACGTCGGGGCGGAACCGAGCGGTCGCAGAGGCGGAGACTGAGCCGCCGCGCGCGAGAATGGCCGCGGCGCGCATCGACGGCGGCCTCGCGCTCCAGGGCGACTAACCCGAGCTCGAGGGCGGGCTGCGCTTCTGCGTGACCGAGCTCCACTCCAAGGCCGCGATCGACGGCCTCGGCGCCAAGCGCCAAGGGCTACTGAAAGCGCCAGAGGACCGAAAGACCGGCACCCAGGTCATAGACTGGGATGGCCTCGGGCAGATCTTGCGTGATCACGTCGAGACTGAGAATCGGACCGACTTCGAGCTGGCGCGTCAGCCGCAGCCCCATTCCTAGAGAAATCCCGAGCCTGTTGTAGGTCTTCGACGCATGGTTCTTCTCCCGCATAGAGCGCATGCGTCAAGAATGGACAGGCCTTTTCGCCCGACCCTCCGAGGCGCGCTCTCAAGCTTTTTGGCGCCTGCGCAAGGCCGTTCAGCGAGCAGTATGGCGACGATGTTACACGGTCCCGGCGTGCCCAACAGCGGCGACTACGAGCGAACGAGAGGCTCCCCAAAGACCGGCGCAAGCTCAGGATGCGCGGGTCGCCAGACCGACCTTGCGGCGGCGACGACTTCGTCCAGGTGGGCAGCCATGCCGGCGCGCGGCGACCCGAGTGGTTCTCGTGAGCGAGTGACGCGCGCGTCGGCGTCGATGCGGTGTCCGCGCCGAGGAAGAAAGAGAAAAAGAGAGGCCCTTTCGCCCGACCGGCCAAGGTCGGGAAGGTCGCGCCGGCGGAGCACTCGCGGTCCTCGGCGTCTCTCGCGAGGCCCTTCGGCGAACCAGACCCAGCGATGAGGATACGCGACCCACCGCCGCGCTCGGCAGGAACGACCGCAAGCGACTGCGAGGCTCCCAGGGACCAAGCGCAGGCTCAGTCCGGGTGCTGCGGATCCACGCCCGGGTGGTGCGGACGCAGGTCGAAAGTGCTCCTGCCGGGGCGGGCACGGGCCTTGGCGACGGGCGGCCCGCGCTCCCCGTGCTCTCGGCGGCCAGCGTGCTTGCGATGGCGCCCTATGGCTTGCCAAGTCCGCGGCTGGACTGTCGCTCTCGGGCCTTCAGTGCAGCTCAGCGGTCGTCTGTCCGACCTCGATGAGGTAGCCGTCCGGATCGCGCATATAGCAGCGCTTCTCGTACGCGTGCTGCTTGGGCGGCGTCAGGAAGGTCGCGCCACGCTTGCGCCAGGCGTCGTAGCTCACCTGGATGTCTGCCACCCGAACATTCAAGAACGAGCTCGTTTTCTTCGGGTCCGTGGGAACGTCGAGTACGACATCCGGCTTGTCGTCCGTGGGCCCGCCCCCGAGATTGATCAGGATCCAGCTGTTGGCGAGCTTCACGATCGAAGGCTCACCCTTTTCGCCCTCCTGGACGATCTCTCCTCCCAGGACATCTCGATAAAACGCGGAAGAGCGGCGGATGTCCTTGCTCGTGATGAAGTGCGTCAGGACAAATCCCTCGCGCGGTTCTGGCATCGACTCTGAAAGGTTCATGTCTGGCTATCCTCACAAAAAAGCCTAGTAACGATCTCGCGGTCGTGCCGGAGAGGTGTTCGTACGCTGGTGTGGACCCCGTCAGTGCATTCGTGCGGCAGCGCGCCTCGGAGCAAAGGTCGTGGCGTCCAGGCGGAACCTCGCGGGCGTGATAGGACCGTTGGGACGCGGCCGAGCGCGAGAGGCAGACGGGAGCGGTCAGTCGGCGTAGCTCGGGTCGATGCCGTCGAACCCCGGCCCGAGGTCAAAGGACCCTGCGAGGGCGGGTCGTGGCCCTTGGCAATCTGCAGGGGTTCGAAGGGAACCCTGAGGGCCTCGAGCGCCTCGCGGGCGAGGGTCGGGCTGCTGACGAACGCGCCTACCTCGCGGCGGCCGCCGTCCCGGCGCGGCAGAACTACGTCCAAACGGAGCGCGGCGCTACTCGAATGCGGGCGGAGGCGAACGGGAGGCTACGGGCTCTCCGCGCTCCCGGCCGGCGCCACGCCCTCGAGGGCTTTGGGCGAAGCGCCGAGCCGCTCCAGCCTGCGCCGACGCGCCGGCGCGGCGACGACGTGCCCTGCTGCGACCACGGCGCCCAGGCACAGGCAGGCGCTCCAGAGAGCTCGCCCGCCGACCTGCTCGAGCGCGGCGCCGCCGAGCGCGGGCGCGACCGCGAACGCCAGGCCCCAGGTCATGGTGAAGGCGCCCTGATAGCGCCCGCGCAGCTCGGGCGGCGCCAGGCTCGCCACCAGCGCGTTCGCCGACGGGAAGCCCAGGACTTCGCCCACGGTGTAGATGGCGTTGCCCAGGACGTAGGCCGCAACCGAGCCTTGGAATGCGTTCAGCCCCATGCCCACGCCGACGAGGAGCGCCGAGAGCGAGAGCATGCGCCCGCTGTCGGACCGGGCCACCCAACCGCCCAGGAGCGGCTGGAGGAGCACCACCCCCAGCCCGTTGAGCCCCATGATCAGCGAGAAGCCGGCGGGCCCCACGCCGTGGGCGGCGTAGTCCAGCGGCACCGCGAGCTGGAACTGGACGAAGACCAAGAGCAGCAGGAAGTGCAGGCCGAGGAAGGCCAGGAGCTCGCGGTCGCGCAGCACGCGCACCATCCCCGCGAGCACCGGCGCCGGGTCGGCGTGCGAGGGGCGCGTCTCGGGCACGCGGGCGGCCACGATGCCGGCGAAGAGGAACGAAGTGGCCGCGTCCGCGACGAAGAGCCAGCGGATGGAGCGCTCCGCGACGAGGCCAGCGAGCGACAGCGACACGGCCCAGCCCAGGTTCACCGCCCAGTAGATGAGCCCGTAGGCCCGGGCGCGGTCGGCGAGGGGCACGACGTCGGCCACCACGGCGTTGGCGGCGGGCCGGTAGGTCTCGCCGCAGAGGGCTGCCAGGAAGGACAACGCGGCCAGGGCCGCTTAGCTCTCGACCTGCGCGTTGGCGGCGACGCACGCGCCCCCCGCGGACAGGCCGAAGATCATCGTGGCGCGCCGCCCGAGGCGGTCGGCCATGGCGCCGCCCAGCGGACCCGCGAGGAGCTGCCCAGCGCCCCAGAGCGCCACCACGCGCCCGGCCTGAGCTGCGGAAAAGCCTCGCTCGCGCACCAGGTAGAGCCCCAGGAACGTCGCGACGAAATTCGCCAACCGGTTGACCAGCATTCCGGCCCAGAGCGTCCAAAACGCCGCGGGCAGGCCGCCGACCGCCGGCCGAAGTCTCTGGACGATGGGGCGCACCGGCGGACTCATACACCTCAAGGAACCCCAAAACTCGGTCGGCGCGACCTCCCCGAACTCGGCGCGTCGCACGAATGGGCCCCTTCTTCCTCCTCGGCGCGACCCGACCGCATCCGAAGAAGTCCTCACTCGACTCGAGCAACGTTTCGGTGGCCGGTATGCAGCAGGATCGTCAAAACCTCACGCCGATGTTGACATTGGGGGCGACGTATAGATCCGGGAGACGGAAGGCCGGATGGTCTCGGTCTACGCTTCGAAAGCTGCTCGGCTCGTTGCTCTTGTAGAAGCAGAATCCTGCCAAGATCTGCGGCGTCACGAACAGCGCCGCGGCGCCAAGCGCGAGCTCGAAGCGATAGCCGGCATGGACCTCGCTCCATAGTTCGATGCTGTGGCGTGTGCTGCTCTCCGTCGTGTCGTGGTACACGGCGTAGCCCGGGAGAAGCACACCCTCCACGTGGAGCCCGCGCCACAAGTATCGTCTGTAGCCGATGAGCGGCGAGTACAGCTCGTAGGTGCCGGGATACGGCGGCCCAAAGAGCGCTGTCGTGCCCCGCAGATCGTAGGCGCCGACAATAATCTCATCGGCCGTGGTGAGCTGGCGCTCGTACTGGGCCACGTAGATGGAGAAGAATAGGTCGATCGGCCGCAGGGCGATTGAGTTGACGTGCGCAGGTGCGCCGGCGGCGCCATCGGCAGCGCTGAAACGGCCCGCCGGAGCGCCGTCCTCGATTGGCGCCGCGAAGGCTGGCGCGGCGGCTCTGGCAGAGAATCCCAAAGCGACCGTGAAGGCGACGAGCCGTGCGCGCATGGCGGTCGAAGTATACCCAACATCCGTGCCCGGCAGCTGAGCCCACGGCGTGCGGTGTTACGGATCAGCGATTAGTTCCGATAGCCCGGGGTGCTAGCCCTGGGAGATGGACCTGATGAGCGCGGCGCCACTCGAATGCGAGCGGAGGCGAACGGAAAGGCTACGGGCTCTCCGCGCTCCCGGCCGGCGCCGCGCCCCGGAAAGCTCCCGGCGAAGCGCCGAGCCGCTCCAGCCTGCGCCGACGCGCCGGCGCGGCGACGACGTGCCCTGCTGCGACCAGGGCCCCCAGGCACAGGCAAGCGCTCCAGAGAGCGCGCCCGCCGACCTGCTCGAGCGCGGCGCCGCCGAGGGCGGGCGCGACCGCGAACGCCAGGCCCCAGGTCATGGTGAAGGCGCCCTGATAGCGCCCGCGCAGCTCGGGCGGCGCCAGGCTCGCCACCAGCGCGTTCGCCGACGGGAAGCCCAACACTTCGCCCACGGTGTAGATGGCGTTGCCTAGGACGTAGGCCGCCACCGAGCCTTGGAATGCGTTCAGCCCCATGCCCACGCCGACGAGGAGCGCCGAGAGCGAGAGCATGCGCCCGCTGTCGGACCGGGCCACCCAACCGCCCAGGAGCGGCTGGAAGAGCACCACCCCCAGCCCGTTGAGCCCCATGATCAGCGAGAAGCCGGCGGGCCCCACGCCGTGGGCGGCGTAGTCCAGCGGCACCGCGAGCTGGAACTGGACGAAGACCAAGAGCAGCAGGAAGTGCAGGCCGAGGAAGGCCAGGAGCTCGCGGTCGCGCAGCACGCGCACCATCCCCGCGAGCACCGGCGCCGGGTCGGCGTGCGAGGGGCGCGTCTCGGGCACGCGGGCGGCCACGATGCCGGCGAAGAGGAACGAAGTGGCCGCGTCCGCGACGAAGAGCCAGCGGATGGAGCGCTCCGCGACGAGGCCAGCGAGCGACAGCGACACGGCCCAGCCCAGGTTCACCGCCCAGTAGATGAGCCCGTAGGCCCGGGCGCGGTCGGCGGGAGGCACCACGTCGGCCACCACGGCGTTGGCGGCGGGCCGATAGGTCTCGCCGCAGAGGGCTGCCAAAAAGGACAAGGCGGCCAGGGCCGCCGAGCTCTCGGCCCGCGCCATGGCGGCGACGCACGCGCCCCCCGCGGACAGGCCGAAGATCATCGTGGTGCGCCGCCCGAGGCGATCGGCCATGGCGCCGCCCAGCGGACCCGCGAGGAGCTGCCCAGCGCCCCAGAGCGCCACCACGCGCCCGGCCTGAGCTGCGGAAAAGCCTCGCTCGCGCACCAGGTAGAGCCCCAGGAACGTCGCGACGAAATTCGCCAACCGGTTGACCAGCATTCCGGCCCAGAGCGTCCAAAACGCCGCGGGCAGGCCGCCGACCGCCGGCCGAAGTCTCTGGAGGATGGGGCGCACCGGCGGACTCATACACCGCGGTCCTGCTCGAGCGCGAGCGGCGCTCGCCGGCCCGCGTCGAATCGGGCGTCGCTCGCGCACCGCGGCCGTCGACGCCCAACGCCCCGGCTCAGCGGGCTTTCGCCGGCTTTCGCCTGGGAGGCGGCGGGCACCTCGGCTCGGGGCCGACGAGCCGGAATTTCAGCTCTCCCGGTGAAGCGTCCGCGCGACGAAAGCGCCGTCGCGACGCTCCGCGCCGGCTTAGGCGATGGGTTCGAACCTAGGCGTCGAGCGCGCCGTCAGGGCACGGGCTGGCCGAGCTCGCGAAGCGCCTGCCGCACCTTGGCGGCCTGCTCGCTCGAGGGCGCGGCCTCGAGAATCTTTCGCCAGGCGGCGGCCCCCTTCGCGACCTCCTTCTTGTCGTAGGCCCAGACCACGCCCAGGTTGAACAGGCTCTCCATGTGGTCGGGGGCGACCTTGTTGGCGCGCTCGAAATTTGCGATGGCCTGATCGTAATTGCCGCCTTCGCGGTACATGACGCCCTGGTCGGTGATCACGTTGGGGTCGTTGGGCTCCAGCTCCAGCGCGTGGCCGTACGCCTCGATGGCCAGGTCGCGCTGGTGGGTGTCGAAATAGTCGTTTCCGAGCTGTACCCAGGCCTGCCAATCTTTCGGGCTCTCGGCCACCCGCTTGCGGTTCATGTCGATCCGCGAGGTGGCCTCCAGGCTGGGGATGGCGGTCGACGGCATGGCGGCCGCCGAGGGCATGGCCGAGGGGGCCACGGGTGGCATGGCCGGCGAGGCGGCGGCCGCCGCGGACGCGCTCGCCCCTTGGGCCGACTCCGCGCCGCGCCGGTATCCGACGACGTAGCCGACAAGTCCCCCGGCCACTGCGAGGGCCGCGCCGGCCCCGACGATTCTCAACAGGTTCAAGTCGCTTCTCCTTCGTGGTGGGATTTCCCGAATTCTCCGGGGACCCATTTCTGTCGCGCGGCGCGCGAAGTCGTGTTACCCCTTGCGAGGCCGTGGACCCGGGACGGCACCGCCGTCCGGCGGTTCGGCCAACCCCCGGAGCCGAGTGCCCGTCGCGCTCGATGGCGAGTCCTGGCAGAAGGGTCCAACCGAAGATTGTTGTGAGGTTCGTCCAACAATGCGCTATCCATCATTGCACATCACCCTCGCGATCGTCCCTGCGCTCCTCATCGCCTGTCAGAAGAACGAAATCAGCGTCGCCAAGGTGCCCAAAGAGGCGCCGCCGCCCGCTTTCGCCTCCGGAACGGCCGGTCCCCCCGCGGTCGCGGAGCCCTCGCCTCGCGGCGCCTCGAGCGGTGCGCTCCGCTGGAAGCTCCCCAAGGGCTGGTCCGATGCTCCGGCGTCCGGCATGCGGTATGCCACGCTCCACGCCCCGGTCGAGGGAAAGCTGGACGTCTCGGTCACCATGCTGGCGGGAAGCGCGGGCGGCGAGCTCGCCAACGTCAATCGCTGGCGCGGGCAGATAGGCCTCGGGCCCATCGAAGAGGCCGAGCTCCTGAAGGCGCGGCAAACCCTGAAGACCCCCGCCGGCGAAGTGGCGGTCTACGACTTCTTGGGGGAGGGCGAGAAGAAGAGCCGGATGGTCGCCGGGTGCCTCACCTCGCCGGACGGGAACAGCTGGTTCCTCAAGATGGTTGGCGACGAAGCGGCGGTCTCCGCCGCGCGCGCCGACTTCGCCCAATTCCTGGAGACCTTGCGCTTTGAATGAATCGTTCGCCTCGAAGCTCTGGGACTTCTTCACCTCCCTGAAGGTCACCATCGCCTGCCTCGCGGCGCTGATGCTGCTCGTGGTGGCCTGCACGCTGGCGCAGGTCGACCTGGGCACCCTGGGCGCCGTGGACGCGTTCATGCGCACCTGGGTCGTCGTGTGGCGCGTGCCGCGGACCGACCTCGCCCTGCCCGTCTTTCCGGGCGGCGCCGCGGTGGGCTTGGTCCTCATTCTCAACCTGGCGGCCGCGCAGCTCCGTCGGCTGGAGCTCTCCTGGAGGAAGTCGGGCCTGTGGGTCGCCCACGCCGGGCTGATACTCCTGGTGGCCGGGGAGTTCGTCACCAGCCTCGCGCAGATCGACACGCGCATGGCCATCGAGGTGGGGCAGACGAAGAACTACGTCGAGGCCGCGCGAGGCCTCGAGCTGGCGCTGATCGACGCCACCGCGCCCGACCACGACATGGTCTACGGCATCCCGGAGGCGCGCCTCGCTCGGGCTGAAGACATCGCCGTCCCCGGCACGCCGGTGACACTTCGGGTGAAGAAGTACCTGCGCAACTCGGACATGCGCATGCGGACCCCGCAGGATGCGCCCGCGCTCGCGACCATGGGCGTGGGTGCCAACGTCGCGGTATTCGAGCGGCCGCCGGTCGCCTCCGACGACGACCTGAACCGCGGGGCGGCCTTCGTCGAGCCCATGGCGGGCGGCAAGAGCTACGGCGTCTGGCTCGCCTCGAACGCGCTGGGCTCGCCCCAGTCGTTCATCCACGAGGGGCACACCTACCAGCTCGCGCTCCGCCCGCAGCGCCTTTACCTGCCCTACTCGCTCACCCTCAAGAAGTTCAGCCACGACGTCTACGCCGGCACCGACATTCCGAAGAACTTCTCGAGCCTCGTGCATCTCTCCAACCCCGGCACCGGCGAGGAGCGGGACGTGCTCATCTACATGAACCAGCCGCTGCGCTACGACGGCAAGGCGTTCTACCAGGCGAGCTTCGGGAAGAACGACACCCTCTCCGTGCTGCAGGTGGTGCAGAACCCTGGCTGGCTCTTGCCCTACTTCTCCTGCGGCCTGGTCACGCTGGGGCTCCTGGTGCACTTCACCCTCACCCTGTGGCGAAGCCAGAAGCGCTTGCAGAAGCGGGCGCAGCAGCGAGCCCGGGTCGTGGAGGCGTGACATGAGCACCTCGAAGGTCTTCCCGTGGCTCTTGGGCGGCTTGGCGATCCTCGCGAGCGCCGCCTCCCTGGCTCCGCCGGCGAAAGTCCGCGGCTTCGACGTCGACGCGTTCGGGCAGCTCCCTGTCTTGGAGG
The DNA here is from genome assembly GCA_963772225.1 of uncultured delta proteobacterium. Classification (GTDB taxonomy): domain Bacteria; phylum Myxococcota; class Myxococcia; order Myxococcales; family UBA5297; genus CAVYWD01. Next base: position 26,332 of record CAVYWD010000011.1, read on the forward strand.
GAGGACGGGTGAAGCCCGTCGACTCCATCGCGCGAAACGCGCTGCTCATGATCCGCGGCCGTCAGACCTACCAAGACGCAGACCGCACCGCCGGCGCGGACGAGTGGCTGCTCGACCTGATGTTCCGGCCCGACGTGGCCGACAACCAGAAGGTCTTCGTCATCAACGACCCCGACGTGCTGGGGCTCATCGGCCTGAAGCAGACGCCTGAGAAATACTTCTCGTTCAACGCGCTCGGCCCTCACCTCGAGGAGATCCAGCGCCAGCACAACGCCGCGCAGGGTGTCGAGGCCAAGCAGCGCACGCGATTCCAGGGCGCCGTCATCAACCTGTTCGAGCGGCTCTACACCTACTATCGGCTCAAGAACACCATGCAGGCCGACCGGCCGCTGGCCGACGAGCTCGCCGCGCGCTCCGCGGGCGGCGGACCTGAGCGGGCGCAGGCAGTCGCTCAGCTCGCTTACTTCCGACCGCTGCCCCCGCCGGCGGGGCAGAGCGGCGACCGGTGGCGGAATCCGGGAGAGGCTCTCATCGGCGGCACGGGCGACCCCGGCCTGGCGCCCCTGGCGCGCCTCGGCGCGGCCTGGGCCGCGGGCGACCCCGCCGCGTTCGGCGGCGCGGTCGCGGACATGAAGGCCGTCAGCGCCGCGGTGCGCCCGGACGCCGTTCGACTGGCGAAGCAAGAAGTGCTCTTCAACCGCGCCCAGCCCTTCTACGTCGGCATGGTGCTGTACGTGGTCGCGCTCCTTATTGTCTTCGTCTCCTGGCTCTGGAAGCCGGCCCTCCTGCAGCGGGCGGCCTTCGCGCTCCTCGCCGCCGGAGCACTGGTCCACACCGCGGGCCTCGCCTCTCGCGTGATCCTCCAGGGGCGCCCGCCGGTCACGAACCTCTACTCCTCGGCCGTGTTCGTGGGCTGGGGCGCGGTCATCCTGGGGCTGATCGCCGAGCGCCTCTATCGCAAGGGCTTCGCCACGGCCTTCGCGTCCGTCATCGGCTTCACCACCCTCCTCATCGCCGATTACCTGGGCGCCGACGGCGACACCATGGAGATGATGCGCGCCGTCCTCGACTCGAACTTCTGGCTGGCGACCCACGTGGTGACCATCACCATCGGCTACAGCGCCACGTTCTTGGCCGGCGCCATCGCCATCGGCTACGGGCTCCGCGAGCACCTGGCGCCGAAGCTGGACCCCGAGACGACCCAGGCCATGGGCTCCATGGCCTACGGGATCATCTCCTTCGCGCTCCTCTTCAGCTTCGTCGGGACGGTGCTCGGCGGCATCTGGGCCGATCAGTCCTGGGGCCGGTTCTGGGGATGGGACCCGAAGGAGAACGGCGCGCTGCTCATCGTCCTCTGGAACGCCATCATCCTGCACGCGCGCTGGGCCGGCTACGCCCGCGAGCGGGGCATCATGGCCATGGCCATCGTGGGCAACATCATCACCAGCCTGTCGTGGTTCGGCGTCAACATGCTGGGCGTCGGCCTCCACTCGTACGGCTTCATGGACAAGGCCTTCTGGGCGCTCTCCGGGTTCATCGGCACCCAGCTCTTCTTCCTCGCGCTCTGCCTCGTGCCCCGGCGGATTCTTCGGGGAGCCGAGGGCGGGCCGCCGGCCTCGGCGCGCGCGGCCCCATCTCATCCGGCGCCGTAGGCCGTAGCGCCCCCGCGCTCCTCGTCGCGAAAGTTGCGCCCCCGCTCGCGGGCCGCGCCGCCCCGCGGCATCGCATCACGTTCAATCAGTAGCGCTGGATGCTCTGATTAGGCGGTGTTATCCTCGCAGAATGCGCGACGCGACCGTGCGGCAGCTTCAGGTGCTGGTGACCGTGGCCAAGCACCTCTCGTTCACGCGCGCCGCGGAGCGGCTGCACCTCACCCAACCGGCCGTCTCCATGCAGATGAAGGCGCTGGAGCGCAGCGCCGGCATGCCGCTCGTCGAGCGGGTCGGGAGAGGCATCGCGCTGACCGAGGCCGGCCGCGAGATGGTCCGCCACGCCGAGGCGGTGCTCCACTCCCTCCAGGACGCCGAGGAGGCGCTGGCCTCTCTGCGCGGCTTGAAGACGGGCCGGGTGTCCATCGCGGCGGTGAGCACCTCGAAGTACTTCGCGCCCAAGCTCCTCTCGCTCTTCTCGCGCAAGCACCCCGACGTGGAGCTCAAGCTGGCCGTGAGCAACCGGGACGCGGTGATCCAGGTGCTCATGGACAACGACGTGGACCTGGCCATCATGGGCACGCCGCCCCCGCACCTGGAAACCACGGCGTTTCGGTTCGCCAAACACCCGCTGGTCATCATCGCGGCGCCCGACCACCCGCTCGCGGGGCGGCCGCGGGTCCCGGTGAAGGCGCTCGCGTCAGAGCCGTTCCTGGTGCGTGAGCCGGGCTCTGGCACGCGCGCGGCGATGGAGCGCTTCTTCGCCGAGCACCGGGTGCAGCCGGCCTCCACCACCGAGATCTCCAGCAACGAGACCATCAAGCAGGCGGTTATGGCCGGGATGGGGCTCTCGTTTCTCTCGCAGCACGCGGTGGGGCTGGAGCTCTCGCTCGGCGCGCTGACCCTCTTGAACGTCGAAGGCCTGCCGGTGGTGCGCGACTGGAACATCGTCCACCGGACCGAGAAGCGCCTCTCGCCCGCGGCCGAGGAGTTCAAGCATTTCATCCTGCGCGACGGGCGCGCCTTTCTCTCCGACTGGCCGGGCGCAAAGGCCGGCTGAGCCACGCGATTCAGTTTTGTTTTTCGGGACTATCACAAGTACTTAGTGTCCTCCCGGCTCCCGCTTCGCCACACTGGTCCGACATCTGCCGCGCGCGCGGGGCAGGAGGCCAGGGTGAGCTCGAGGTCCGCATGGCTTGCATGGGGAGTCGTGGCCCTGCTCGCGCCGGGTCGCGGCAATGCCCAGGAGCCGGACAAGCGCTCTGGCGCCGAGCTCGGCGCGTCGCCGGAAGGCGTGCAGGCCATCTCGCCGCCGTTCAGCGATGGCATCTTCCCGTGCAGCAGCTGCCACGACGACAACGACCCGCCGAACACCAAGCGTCGAAAGCTCACGAACCACTTCGAGCAGCAAGCCGTCTTCTCGCACGACGCCGAGCGCCGCTGGTGTCTGGATTGCCACGACCCGGTCAAACGGGACTTCTTGCACCTCTCGGACGGCGAGCGAATTCCGTTCACCGAGTCTTATCGCCTCTGCGGCCAATGCCACGGCGACAAGTACCGCGACTGGCGCGCGGGCATTCACGGGAAGCGCGTCGGCATGTGGGACGGGCCGAAGACCTACTACCTCTGCGTCAACTGCCATAACCCGCATACGCCTCGCTTCAAAGGCGTCCAGGAGCTGCAGCTGCCCAAAGGAAAGCTGGTGGCCCCGACCCTGGAGCTGATGAAGCCCGAGCCCCGGCCCCTGCGGCCCGAGGAGATGCGGCGGTGAGCGACGCCCTTCCCAACGGACCCCTGCCGTCCGCCGACCCGGCTTTCGAGCGGAGCCGGCGCCGCTTCCTTCGAAGCGCGGTCGCGCTGGCCGGGCTCGCCGGCTGCGGCGAGCTGAGCCTCGCGGACCTCTTGCGCAAGCGCTTCAAGGAGCTAGACCCCAGCGAGGTGAAGCGGGTCCTCGAGCAAATCGAGGCCAAGAACCTGCAGCGCTTCAACAAGGCCACCCATGTCTCCGCCCAGGGGCCGCGGGACGGTGTCTTGTTCGGCTACGGCCTGGACCTTTCGCGCTGCATCGGCTGCCGGCGCTGCGTCTATGCCTGCGTCAAGGAGAACAACCCGTCGCGCGCCTCTCCGCAGATTCATTGGATCCGCGTTCTGGAGATGGAAAAGGAGCACGGCGTCGACCTGTCCCACGCCGAGCTGTATTACGACCCGGCCACCGTCCCTCAGCCGGGGAAGTTCTATTTCCCGGTGCAGTGCCAGCAGTGCCGAAATCCGCCCTGCGTCAAGTCGTGCCCGGCGCAAGCCACCTGGAAGGAGGAGGACGGCATCGTCGTCGTCGACTACGACTGGTGCATCGGCTGCCGCTGCTGCATGGCGGCCTGCCCCTACGGCGCGCGCCACTTCAACTTGGCGACGCCCACGCTCTCGGCACAGGAGCTCAACCCCGAGCAGCACTACCTGGGCAACCGGCCGCGCCCCAAGGGCGTGGTGGAGAAATGCACCTTTTGCATCCAGCGCGTGCGGCAGGGGCGATACCCGGCGTGCCTGGAGGTCTGCCCGGTCGGCGCGCGCAAGTTCGGCAACCTGCTCGACCCCGAGAGCGAGATTCGCCGGGTCATGGAGACCAAGCGCGTCTTCGTCTTCAAGGAGGAGCTGGCGACCCATCCGCAGTTCTACTATTTCTATTCGACCTGAACCCCAGGGGAACGCGTGGCCGGTATTCTTCGATTCGTTCGAGGTTGCGCCCGGCAGATCGTGACCGGCAGCTGGGCCTATTACGCCTGGCTCGCGGCGCTGGGCGCCGCCATCGCCATCGGCGCTGCGGCATACTCCCGCCAATGGCAGTCAGGCCTCATCGTCACCAATATTCGAGACCAGGTCTCTTGGGCCTTCTACATCTCGAACTTCACGTTCCTGGTCGGCGTGGCGGCGGCCTCGGTGCTGCTGGTCATCCCCGCCTACCTCTACCACTGGGGGCCCATCAAGGAGGTGGTCCTCCTGGGCGAGCTCCTGGCCATCTCCGCATTGATGATGTGCTTGCTCTTCGTCATGGCGGACATGGGGAGACCGGACCGGGCGCTGCACATCGCGCCGCTGCTCGGGACGCCGAATTGGCCGCGCTCCCTGCTGACCTGGGACGCCATGGTCCTCAACGTCTACCTCTTCCTCAACCTCGCCGTCGTCATCTACATCCTCTATTGCGCGTATGAAGCGCGCGAGGTGAACAAGAAGATCCTGGTGCCGCTCGTGCTGGTCTCCATTCCGGTCGCGGTGAGCACGCACACGGTCACCGCCTTCCTCTACAACGGCATGGCGGCGCGGCCCTATTGGAACTCGTCCATCCTCGCCCCGCGATTCCTCGCCTCCGCCTTCTGCTCGGGTCCGGCGGTGATGCTCATCCTGTTCCAGATCCTGCGAAAGACGGCGCGCATCCCCATCAAGGATCAGGCGATCTGGAAGATCGCCGAATTGATGGCGTACGCCATGTTCATCAACCTGTTCCTGTTGGGCGCGGAGATCTTCAAGGAATTCTATTCCGCCACGCAGGAGCTCCGATACACGCAGTATTACTGGTTCGGGATCGGCGAGCACAAGGCGCTGGTGCCCTACGCGTGGTTCGCGCTCACTTGCAACCTCACGGCCTTCGTCATCTTCCTCGTTCCTCCTCTCCGGCAGAACCGGGTGACGCTCAACCTTGGATGTCTGCTGATCTGGGCGGGCGTCTACGTCGAAAAGGGCGTCGGGCTGGTCATCCCCGGAATGACCCCGGACACCCTCGGCGAGATCTACGAGTATCGCCCCACCGGCACCGAGTGGTCGGTCGCCCTGGGGATCTTCGGAATCGGATTTCTCGTCTTCACCGTCCTCGTCAAGGTGTCAGTGCCCATGCTGGTGGGCACGTTCCACTCGACTCATCCGGCGCCGGCGACTCCCTTGCCGGCTCAACCCGAGAATCGTCGGCTCTGCGGCGGTCGGCCCGGCGGTTCCCCATTCCACTGGAGGCTCACCATGAAGCACCTCGCGCTCACCCTCACCCTCGCCTTCCTCTGCGCCTCGCTCCCTGCGTTCGCCGCCGATTCAAAGGAGGTCTTCACCGCCAACTGCGCGGGCTGCCACGGCCCCGACGGCAAGGGGCAGAGCAAGATGGGGAAGAAGCTCAAGGTCAAGGACCTGGCCGGGACCAAGCTCAGCTCAGCCGAGATCGAGACCTTGGTCTCCGGCGGCAAAGGCAAGATGACAGCCTTCGGCAAGGCGCTCACCCCCGAGCAGATCTCGGCCGTCGCGGCCTTCGTGAAGGCCGGCCTCAAGTAGCGCCCGGCTGGCCGCCGGGCGGGTGCGCTGGCCCGCGCCCGGCGGGCTGCTTGTCCGGCGCGTCCGGCAGAAGCCCGCTGCCTCTCGCCCCTCGGGCGGACTAGCATGCAGCGGTGAGCTCCGGGATCAACGCCCTCGCCGTTCCCCTCCTCGCCGGCATCGCCTTGGCTGGGTGCGACCGAGCAGAGCTCGGCGCGCGAGCGGCCGGCGTCGGCACCCTGGGGCCGCCGGCGCTCTTCCGCGCCCTTCGGAGCAAGCAAGTCGCGGTGGTCGACGTGCGCGCCCCGGAGCGCTACGCCCTGGGGCACATCCCCGGCGCGCTCTCGGTCCCGGCCGATCGCCTCGACGGGTTCTTCTCCTCTGCGGTGCCGACGCTGCCGGTCGTCGCCGTCTGTGACGACGGCCTCTTGTCGCTTCGCGCCGCCGCCGTCGCCGCTCGCCACGGGCGCAGCCCGGTTCTGAGCCTGAGCGGCGGCATGGAGCGCTGGCGCCAGGACGGCCTGCCGGTGGAGACCGGCGCGGGAACAGCCTGGCCGCCCTCGCCGCCCCCTGCATCCTCTGCGTCGCGCTTCGCCCAGTGGATGCTCGTCGCCGCCGCCTTCGTCGTGAAGCCCGCCTACATGCTCCTCGCGCTGGCGCTGGCGTTCGTTCTGCGAGGGACGCTCGCCCCCAACCTTCGCCTCGTGCGCGACTCGCTCCTCGTCTTCTTCGCCGGCGAGGCCCTCTGCGCGCTCAACTACTTCGCGGCCGCGGGCGGGAGCGACGCGCTGGAGCTGGGCCACGACTTGGGGATGGTCGCCGCGAATGCGCTGCTCCCCTATGCCCTGTTCGACCTGGCCGACAGACGCGTCCTGCATCTGACCGCGCCCGCCAGCCCGTGCCTCGCCGTGCGCTTCTGCGGCCGCTGCTTCAAGCGGGAGCCCGCTCCCTGCGGCCCGCATCGGCTCTTTCTGACCGCCGTGCCGATCCTGGCGCTCGTCTCGCTCATCCCTCTCTGTCTTCCGCTCCAGGCCGGTGAGGTTCGCGTCGCGGTCCTGGGCACCGAAGTCGCCTACGCCCAGAGCCTCCTGCTCGAGCTGGTGCAGTTCCGGCTCTTCCCGCTGCTCGCGGCCGCCGGCTATCTCCTCGCGCTGGCGATGCTCGCCCTGGGCGCGCGATGGACGCGCAAAGCCGCGCTCCCTTTCTTCGCGGCCCTGGGAATGTCCAGCTTTGCGCTGATGCGCTTTGCGCTCACCCGCGCGTTCTCGTCCAGCCCGCTCTGGGCGGACGTCTGGGAGGAGCTCACCGAGCTCGCGGCGATCGGCGCGGTGGGAGCGCTGCTCTGGATCTTCCGAGCGCAGTTCGGCCTGGCGCGGGGCTCGGCTCCCGCCGAGGAAAGCGCGCCGCCGTGAGCGCCGGCTCGAACGAGCGCGTCCGAACGGTCGCCGCAAAGCGAGCTCCGTGCTCCGATACCGGGTCTGCACGCATAGCTCGGCTCTCTAGAACCCGGCGGGCAAGCGGACGAGCCTTTTGGGCCGAAGGCGCGCTGCCTCGCCTCGCCTGACGACGTCGCTGTCGCCCTTCGCCGGCCCGCGAAGGCTCACCCAGCGATCTCCTCGTACTTGCTCGCGGCGATGGCGTTCTCGGGGCGAAGGCAAGGGATGCCCGCGATGACCGGGTACACGCAGAGCCCCTCCGGGCTGTAGAGCGCGCCGCCGAGCTCCACGAGCGGCGTCTTGAAGCGAGGGCACGCGAGCACGTGCCCGCTCCGGGCGTCCGCGCCCTTCTCCACGATGGTCAGCGCGGTAGGGTTGAGCGGATTGGCGCTGAACGGAAACAGCCGGTGTTCGAGCACCTTGTAGCCCAGCTCCTGGCAGGTCTCCCTCAACCGGCGGCAGTAGCCGTGCGATTCCATGCGCGCGCGCGCCTCGGCGCCGGCGAGCTCGTAGCCCGGCTCGAGCAGCACGAGGTAGCGGCGCGCTACGCGGAACAGCTCCTGGAGGATGGGCCGCTCTCGGCCGCCGTTCGGCTCGATGGTATGCGAGGTGTAGACGACGTCCACCGAGCTGTCGGCGAACGGCATTTGAAAGAGGCTTCCGGTGCACAGCGCCACGCCCTCGACTCCCTGGGCTTTCAAGAATCGGCGGGCAAAGGCGACGCGCGACCACGAGAGGTCGAAGCCGTATCCGCGGAGCGCGGCGATGCCGAGCTTCTTCAGCACGCCTGCGAAGGTCGTCGCCTCTCCGACGCCCGCCTCGAGGATCGACTCGGGCTCGGCCAACGCCCTCATCACCTTCGCCACCTCTGCCGTGTATTCCTCTTTGTGCCTCGCCATCGCAGGCTCCTGCAGCGCCGCGATGTAGCTGCCGGTCTGGAGGTCGTAGGAGGCCTCGATGATCGCCTCGGTGTTCGAGGAGCTGCCCTGCGCTTCCCGCAGGAAGGCGCTGATGTTTTGTCCCCGCTCGTAGAGAGCCTTCAGCTGGCGCGGCGTGGTCACGATGCGGCCTCCGGGATTCTCCAGGTCCAGGCCCATTCGTAGCACGCGGCACGCGGCGCGCGACGCCATCGACGGCCCGCGCTCCCGCCGCGCGGGCTCGCTCGGGTTGCGTCTCCGCCCGCCCGCTACTCAAAGGCGGTCGCCCCCTCGAGGATAGGACCCGAGGAAATAGAGCGTGTGGGCTCGCTCGAACACCGCGCTCAGCGCTTCGGAGCAATGCCGGTCGCTGCGATGGCCCTCGAAGTCCAGGAAGAACACGTAATGGCCCAGCGCCCGCTTGTTCGGCCGGCTTTCGATCCGGCACAGGTTGACGCCGCGCTCCGCGAAAACCCCGAGCACCTCGTGCAGCCCGCCGGCCCGGTCGCCGTTGAGGGAGAACGCGATGCTGGTCCGGTCGTGGCCAGTCGGCTTCTCGTCGCTGCGCATCATGAGGACGAAGCGCGTGACGTTCACGTCGCCGTCCTGGATGTCCTCGCGCAGAATCTCCAGGCCGTAGTGCGCCGCGCTTCCGCGCGAGCCGACGGCGGCGCACCGCGGCCGCCGAGCGACTTGCCGCGCCGCTTCCGCGGTCGAGGGCACGGCTTCGAGCGGAACTCCCGGAAGGTGGGCTCGCAGCCATTCGGCGCACTGGCCGAGCGGCTGCGGGTGCGAGAGCACCGCCTCGATGGCCTCGAGGCTCGTGCCCCGCGGCGCCAGCAGGTTTTGGCGCACCGGCAGGAGCACCTCGCGCCGAATGCGAAGCCCGGGTCGATGAACCAGGAGGTCGAGCGTCGCGGCGACACCTCCCTCCAAGCTGTTCTCGATGGGCAGCAGGCCGGCGTCGCACTCACCTCGGAGCACGGCCTCGTGGGCATCGGCGAGGGACGGGCATTCTTGCCGGTCCGCCGCCAGCAGCAAATCGCACAGGCCGATCGCTTCCTCACTGAAGGTCCCGGCCGGGCCGAGATAGGCGACGCGCATGCTGCCTCCTCAACGGGTCACGAGGGCCTCGGGGGGCAGCTCGCGCATCCGCCAGGCCACGAACGCCTCTCGCTCCTCGATCTGGAAATAGATGTTGTCCTGCATGAGCGACTCCATCGTCCGGCCCGGCTCCATCCCGAACGAGTGCCCCGGGAAGATCCGCACCCTCCGGTCGATGGTCCGCTTGATCCGCTCGACGCTTTGGTACATGTCCTCGGGGCTCCCGCCCGCCGCCGTGCAGAGCCCACAGCCCTCGGAGAAGATGGTGTCTCCGGTGAACATCGCGTCGGGCAGAAGGTAGCAGGCCCCGCCCGCGGTGTGCCCCGGGGTGACGAGGCAGGTGATCGCCGTCGCGCCGACGCGCACGACGTCGCCCTCCGCGAGAGCGTTCAGGCGATCGCATCGAAAGCCGTACCGGTCGATCTCCCTCGCCGACATGAACACGTCGGCGCCGCATCGCTCCACGAGCGGGGAGGCGCAGTTCACGTGGTCGAAGTGCGAGTGCGTGAGCAGCACCGCGCTCAAGGTGGCCCCGAGCTTCTGCGCCGTTTGAACGATCGTTTCCAGCTCCCACGCCGGGTCGACGACGGCCGCCCGGCCACTGGCGCGGTCGACGACGAGATAGGTGAAGTTGCGGATGGAGGGGCCGCGAACCTTCATCGCGGCGACGTGATGCTGCGCTTCCATGGCTCCCTTTCTCTCGTTCAGCTCCCGAAACGCTCGACGATGCGCCGCTTGACCTCCGGGTCCGGGAACGTCCGCTCGTGCAGGGCCGCCTCCTGGGCCATGACCCTGGGCAGCTCCTGGCGCAGATCCGCCACCAGGTGCGCCTTGAGCGCGACGAGCGAGGTCCGGGGCTTGTCGGCGAGCTCCCGGGCGAGCTCGCGCGCCCGCTCCAGCACCTCGGCGCGCGGCAGCACCGCGAAGGGGACGCCCCGCCGCTCCAGCTCCTCGCCGCGATATCGCCCGCCGTTGAGCAGCATTTCTTCGCCCAGGCCCAGCCCCAGCTTTCGCGGCACGATGCAGGTCGCGCCCATACCGGGCGTGAACCCGTATTGCATGAAGTTCGCCGCGTAGACGGCCTCGCGCGCCAAGATCACGATGTCTGCAAAGAGCCCGAGCGCGAAGCCGCCCCCGATGGCGTGCCCCTGCATCGCGGCGATGACCGGAACCTCGCAGTCCAGGGGCAGGCTGTAGAAGCGCGCGTCGGTGAAGCGCAGAGACCCCGCCTGCATGGCGAGCAGCCCCTCGCGCGTGCCTCCGGTCGCGAACGCGCTGCCGCGCCCGGTGAGGATGACCGCCTTGTGGGACGCCTGAGCCCGAATCTCCTCGAACGCGCGCGTGAGCCCCTCGATGAGCGCGGGGGTGAAGCCATTCCTTCCGGCTTCGTCCTGCAGGGTCACCTGCGCGACGTAGGGCTCGACCTCGCTCAGCGCCACCACCGGATGGTCCATGGCCTGCTCCTCCTTCGCCCTGCGCAGATCCCTCACTCCTCCCAGGGGAGCTTGCCCGTCTCGACGTACCGGGAGATGGCCCCGAGGTTCACTGGGTCCGAGAAGATCTCGCGGTTGGCCGAAAGCGCGGGCTCGCGCCATTCCCGGAGCGCCGCCGACAGGCCGGCCATGTGCCGCTTGTACCGAGCCACCGCTGCCTTGGAGAGCACCCGAAGCCGCCCCAGGTGCCGACGCAGCAGCGCCTCGCTCTCCTCCTCGAACGCGTCGACCAGCCCCCACGCGCAGGCCTTGTCCACCGAGATGGGCTGGGTGGTGAGCGTGAGGTAGTGGCTGCGCTGGAAGCCGATCTTGCGGATCAGGAACGGCAGCACGCACGCCGGGAACAGGCCAAAGAGCAGCTCCGACAGGCTGAACTGCGCCGTGGCGTCGGCCAGCACGATGTCGCTCGCAGCCGCGAACCCGACCCCGCCGGCGTTGGCGCGGCCGCGGACGTGGCACACGGTCACGAACGGCCCCGTCGCCATCCGGTGCCAGAGGTCGTACAGAGGCCCTGGCTCGACGGCCTCGCCTCCGCTGGCGCTCACCGCCTGGAAGTCCGCGCCGAGGCTGAAGACCTCCCGCGAGCCCTCGAGGACGACGACGGTCGCCGTCTCCTCGCACGCGCGGAGCGCCTGGGCGCACTCCCGGACGACCTGATCGTTCAAGGCGTTGCCCTGGGCGCCGCGCAGGAATTGGAGGAAGCAGACCGCGCCGTCGTGCCGCACCGAGAGGACTTGCTCGCTCATGCCGTCCACCGGTAGACGCGGTGGAACTCGCGAATCTCCTCGAGGATGAGGCGCCGCTTGCCGGCCCAAGACGCGGCCGCGCCCGGGATGAGCTCCGGGTCGAGCCTCACGTTCCGGGTCCCGAACTTCACCGCCCCGCTCGCGTCGAGCAGCGTCTGGTATTCGGCCATCGACAGCCGGTAGCGCCCCCCGAGCTCGCGCGCGATGGACAGCTCGCGCAGCCGCTCCTGCCCGCGCGGCGTCGCGACGCCGCTGTAGAACTCCGAGCAGCAGCCCGAGCCGTAGGAGAAGCAGCCTATCCGCTTGGGCTCGTCGAGGCGCGCGTGGTCGATGGTGCTCGCGAGCGACAGGAGCGAGGTCGCCCCCATGATGTTCCCGACGCGCTGGCAGTACTTGAGGCCCGGCATCACCCGCTCCTCGAAGTCCCGCTCGATCTCCTCGGGCTTGGCGCGGGCGAGCTTGCGCATCATCGTGCGGTGCGCGCCCTTCACCATGCCGCCGAACGGCGTGTGGAACGCCAGGTACTGGAAGCTGTCGCGGTAGTGCGCGCCTTCGACCCGCTTCTGGTACTCGACGAACGACTGCTCGCAGCAGTCGAGGTACGACAAGAGCGAGAGGTCCGAGTTGCCAGCTTCGTGATCCGGAATGGGCCGGCAGGTATCCATCACCTCATAGCCGTAGTAGCCGCTCGCCCCCACGTCGATCTCGAACACCTCCGGCTCCTCGCCGACGAGGACGGCCGCGGCCCCGGCGCCCGAGCTCGGCTCGGCGTACGAGAAGTCGCTGGTCAGCGCCTCGCCGCCCTCGGCCGTCAGGAAGCGCGAGATGTCGGTCGCCACGACCAGCGCCTTGGCGCCCGGCGACGCCTGCGAGAGCACGAAGGCGATGGCCATCTGCAGCCCCGCCGTGCCCGAGTAGCAAGCGCTCTTCACCTCGAAGAGGCGGCAGTTGCGCTTGAGTCCGAGGACCTGGTGCAGGTACGTGCTCGCCGCCTTCCCGAAGTCGATGCCCGACTCGGTGCAGGCGATGAGGAGCTCGATACGGCCTTTCTGCTCGTCGGACAGCCCGTCGAGGATGGGCCTCGCCGCGTTCGCGCCGAAGGTGACCGGGTCCTCGCAGGGGAGCGCGACCGACTTCTCCTTCATCAACAGGTTTTGGTAGCGCGCCGGGTCCAGCCCGCGGTGCCGCGCGAGCTCGAGCACGTCCAGGTAGGCCGTGCCTCCGTAGATGTTCATCGCCTCGATTCCGACCGACGGCATCTTTTAGGCCCTCTCCTCAGTGGCGCCACCTCGCCGCTTCAGGCAGATGGCGGTGTTGATTCCCCCGAACCCGAAGCTCAGGCTCAGGGCGTTCTCGACCCTTCGCTCGACGGCCTTGTCGGCCACCCAGTGGCAGGAGGGCTCGATTGGGCGGACCAAGTTGCGAGTCGGGTGCAGCCACCCAGCCTTCATCTGCAGCAGCGTCGCGACGACCTCGACCGCGCCCGCGGCGGTCAGGCCGTGGCCGGTGAGGGACTTGGTCGCGTTGAGAGAGGCGTTTTCGAGGCCGCACTCCAAGAGGGCGCGCAGCTCCACCTCGTCGCCCGCGCCCGAGCCGCTCCCGTGCGGATTGACATAGTCGACCTCGCCGGCCGCGATCCCCGCGCGGCTCAGCGCCTCGCGGATGACGCGGACCTCGCCGTCGAGCGAAGGGTTCGGATTTCGGTTCGCGTCCATCGCCACGGCCCAGCCGGCGATGGCGCCGTACGGCGCGACGCCGGCCCGCGCAGGGCCGTCGCCCCGCTCGATGACCACGGCCGCGCACGCCTCGCCATAGATGAACCCGTCGCGGTCCACGTCGAACGGCCGGCAGGCGGAGGCGGGGTCTTGCGCGAAGCGATCGGAGCCCATCGCCCCGAGCGAGCGGAGGGCGCGCAGCTCCAGGTGCGAGAGGTCCATCAGGGCGCCCAGCGCGACGCACGCGTCGACCTGTCCCGACTGCACCGATTGTGCGGCCTGGAGAACCGCCAGGTTGCCGCTCGCCGATGCGCCGCCGACCGTGAAGGCGGCCCCGCGAATGCCGAACGCCTCGGTGCAGAGACCGCACAGGTCGCTGTCCATGAAGGATAGGCCGTAGGTCGGGCGGATGAACTCCGGCTTGTCGCGGAAGCGGTCGTAGATCTGCAGCTGCTCCCGCTGCTGGACGTTCGAGCCGCCGACGACGAGGCCGACCCTCGCCGGGTCAAGCTCGCCGAGCCGCGCCTCGGCCCAAGCCTCGGCCAGGGTGGTCAGCGCCACCTGCCCCGTGAACGAGGCCGCGCGGAGCTCCCGCGCGCCGACGCCACGGGGGAGCGCGAGCGAGCCGATCTCCGCCCCCAGGAACGGGCTGCCGCTCTGGCGGCCCGGGCGCTGGAGAAAGCCGAACGCGTGGTCGCCGCGAAAGAGCGCCTCGGCGAAAGCGGCCTTGCCCTGCCCGATGGCCGATGTCACCCCCAAGCCGGTGACGAGCAGCTCAGGCGGACTGTGATTTTTGCTGGAGCACATCGACCAGTTCTCCGATGTTCGTGGCCCCGAAGAGCTCCACCCGCGGGATGTTCAGCCCCAGCGCCTCCATGGTCATCATCACGATCTCGGCGCGGTCGACCGAGTTCGCGCCCAGGTCCGCGAGCCGGTCCGCCGGCTGGAACCGGTGGTCGCGCAGCTCGGGGACGATCTCGCGCGCGTGGCGCGTCACCAGCTCGAAGACGGCCTCTCGTTCCATCGGGGGCATCACTTCCTCCACTTCGTCGACAACGGGTTGAAGGGCTCCTTGATGCGCCGGCGCATTCTCACGGCGCCTCCGCTCGAGGCGAGCCCACATCCTCCAGCGCCTGGAACAGAAGGTCCGCTTCCTCTGCGCTCAGCGTCCCTTGCTGAACCTGTCTCAAGACCTCTCGAAGGGATTGCGCCGAAGCGCCGGCCTCGCGCGGCGCGGCCGAGGCCCGCTCGACCTGAGGGGCTCGCTCTGCCAGTGCGGGCGGCGCGAGCTCTCGGCGGCCGAGCTCTTTGGCCACGAAGACCGTGAACGCGCGGAGGTTGGGGTGGTCGTAGACGGCGGTCGCTTTCAGGCCGAGGCCGTACCGCTTGTTGAGCGCCTTGATCCACTCCACCCCGACGATGGAGTCGAGGCCCATGTCGACGAATTTCTTGTCCAGCTCCACCTCTCCCGGCTGCAGGTAGAGCGCCTTCGCGAGGCTCTCGACCAGCTCCTGGTTCAGGCGCCCGGCGTCGACCGTCGGCCTCGGGGCCACCTCGACGCTCGCTCGCTGCGGTGCCGGCGAAGGCCTCGGCGCCGACGTCACCTGCTTCGGCGGGTCGACGCTCGCCGAGGCCGGTCCACCCGCCGCGAGCGGCCGGAGCACCACGCGCCGGCGGTCGCCCGCCGCGGGCATTGCCGCTTTCGTTGGAGCAGCAACTTCCTCGGGCGCCGCGAGCTTGGCCACCTTGCGGGGCTGGGCGGCTTGGAGCGGCGCCGCGCTGGGGGCGGGCGCGACCGTCTCGATCGCCCTCGGCGTCGCCTCGGGCGCGTCGCCGTCGGGCGCGGGCGGCTGGCGAGCCTTCGCCGACAGCAGCTTGAGCCGCTCGCGGCCCGGCGTCGTCCAGTACCGCTCTCCCGCGAACGGATAAGTCGGGAGGCCGACGCGCCGAGGCTTCGGCTCTTCCCACAGGCGCGCCCAGTCGACCGCCGAGCCGCCGACCCAGAGCGCGAGCACCTTCTCGAAGTCGCCGCTCGCGAAGGCCTCGGCCGCCTCCTGGGCTCCGGCCTCCGACGGAGCGCCCGCGGAGTCTCTCTCGCCTTCGGCGCTGCGGCCCCGGCGGCATCCCGGCGGGCAACCCGCGCCCTCCGCGAAGGCGGCGAGCTTTTCGCGCAGCTCCTGCGCCGAGCGCGCGAGGGCGCCGAACCGCTCCGCCATCGCCTCCCGCCCGACTTGCAGCGTGTACGCCACGTCGGCCAGCGAAGCATCGCCGAGCGCACCGTCGCGGACGGCCTCGGCCAGCTGCCTCGCCTTCTCCCGCAGGTCGGGCGCCGTCCGCGCCGAGAGAACCATCAGCGCCGAGGCCTGGTCGGGCACCTGCGGGCGCGGACGCCGCTCGGCGGGGGGCTCCTCGACGACGACGTGCGCGTTCGCGCCGCCAGCGCCGAACGAGGAGATGCCGGCGATCCGCGGAATCTCCTTCAGCCCACCCTCGACCTCGACCCGCGGGCGCTTCCACTCCGCGAGCTCTCGCTGGAGCGTGAACGGCGAGTGGGCGAAGTCGATCCGCGGGTTCTGGGCCTTTGCGTGCAGCGAAGGAGCGAGTTGGCCGTGCTTCATCTGCAGGAGGACCTTGGTCAGCCCGGCGATTCCCGCGGCGCTCTCGCAATGGCCGAGGTTCGACTTGGCCGAGCCGATGGCGCAGAACTGCCGGTCCGCCGTCCCCTCCTCGAACGCCTGCGTCAGCCCGGCGATCTCGATGGGGTCCCCGAGCTCGGTCCCCGTCCCGTGGGCCTCGACGTAGCTGACCCTCCGAGGGCTGACGCGGGCTCGCCGCAGCGCCTGGGCGATCACCGCCTGCTGAGCGCGCGGGTTGGGCACGGTGTAACCGTTGGTCCGCCCCCCGGCGTTGAGCATGCTGCCGCGGATCACGGCCCAGACGTGGTCGCCGTCAGCCAAGGCCCGGTCCAGCGGCTTGAGGACGACCGCGCCCACGCCTTCGCCGTCGATCATGCCGTCGGCCCCCTCGCCGAACGAGCGGCATCGGTCGCCCGGCGACAACATCGAAGCGGCCGAGAGCCGGGCGTAGTGCAGCGGGTCCACGATGAGGTTGACGCCGCCGGCGACGGCGCACTCGCATGTCCCCGACTGCAGGCTCTCGACGGCCAGGTGGAGCGCAGTGAGCGACGAGGAGCAGGCGCTGTCGACCGCGAGGCTCGGGCCCTGGAAGTCGAGCAGGAACGAAACGCGGTTGGCGATGGACCAGAACGCGGCGCCGTTGCCGTAGTTCGCGTTCATCGCCCCGACGAAGACGCCCACGCTCCGGCTCGCGCACAGGCTCGCCGGCGTGTAGCCCGCTTCCTCGATGCAGGCGTACGCGGTCTCCAGGAAGAGCCGCTCCTGGGGGTCCATCTGCGCGGCCTCGCGCGGCGAGACGTGGAAAAACGCCGGGTCGAAGCGGCCGATGTCGTCGAGGAAGCCGCCCCACTTGCTGTAGAGGGCACCGAACCGGCCCTTCTCCTCGTCGTAGTACTCGCGCCAGTCCCAGCGATCGGCAGGGACCTCCGAGATGCAGCTCCGGCCGTCGCGCAGGTTTCTCCAGAGCTCGTTCACGTCGCGGGATTTCGGGTAGCGCCCCGCCAGCCCGACAATCGCCACCGGGCTCGCGTCACCCCGCCCTTCCACGCGCTCGGAGCCGCTCCGGCGAGCGCCCCCGCGGACGGCCTTGCGGAAGGCAGGGCCCGCGGCCGGCGCTCGGGCCGCTGGGACCTCGGCGACGGCCGCCGTCGCACCGCCTTCCACCGGGAGCGCAGCCGCCGCTTCCGGGCGCGTGCGGGCGAGCTCTTCGGCCAGCGCGTCGATGGTCTGGTGCTCGAAGAGCAAGGTCTCCTTGACCTCGCCAAACGCGGGGCGCAGCGCGTTCGCGAGCTGAACCACGGTGATGGAGTCGATGCCGTATCGGCCCAGCGGCTCCGACGGCTTGACCCGCTCGACGGGGACCTTCAGCACCTCCCCGACCCGCGCACACAGGTACCGCCGCGCCCGCTCGCGCAGCGCACCCGGTCCCGCCGCGCCTTCGTCCTTCGAGGCCGCCTCGTGGCTCGACTTCGGCGCCGAAGCGGGAGCCGATGGCCGGTCGCCCTCCTGCCGAGGGATCGAAAGGGCCTCGGCGCGATCGGGCCTCGCTCGGCGGGCGACGACACCGCCCGGTCCCAGCGCGAGCTCCTCGTCGACCGCGGTCCTCTCCAGGCGCCCGCGAGCGGTGGTCTTGATGAACGCCACCTGCGAGAGCGGGCCGGCGAGCAGCGCCTCCAGCGCCTCCATCGCCTCCGCGGGCGCGAGCGAGCCGATCCCCGCCGACGTCATTCGGCGCCGGTGCTCGTCGGTGGCCACGGCGCCGTGCTCGCCCCAGAAGCCCCAGTTCATCACCTTGACCGGGCAGGGCCAGGCGCGCCTCAGCGCGTGCGCATAGGCGTCCTCGAAGGTGCAGCCCGCGGCGTAGTTGCCCAGGCCGGGGGCCGCCTGCAGCGCCACCGTCGAGGAGAAGAAGAGCGCGAACGCGAGCGGCTCGCCGCCGAACACCTCGGCCGCCCGCACACTGGCGTCCACCTTGGCGGCGTACGCCTCGCGGAAGGCCGCCTCCGTCATCTTGGCCAGGCCCTTGTCGCGCAGGACGAGGGCGGAGTGCACGACGCCGCGGACCGCCGGGTGCCATTGCTTGATCTCCCGGTGGGCCTCGCGCAGCGACTCGAGGCTCGTCGCGTCCGCCTGGACGTAGCGCGGCGCCGGCCCCAATGACCCGAGCCGGTCGATCTTGGCTTGGATGGAGGCGTCGAGCGGACGGCGGCCGATCCAGACCACCTGGGCCCCGTAGGCTCGGATCGCGTGCTCGCTCCAGACCTCGCCGACCCCGCCCGCGCCGCCGATGACGACGTACGCCCCACCCCGCTCGCACAGGGACGAGCCCTCTGTGGCGCCGGCGACCGGCAAGAGCCGCTGGCGGTACCACGTGCCAGCCCGGACCGCCCAGGCCCTGCCGGTCGGATCCGCTGGCGCGCGCAGAATCTTCTCGGCGCTCAGCGCGCCGTCCGCGTCGACGAGCCGAACCCGCCAGCTCGGGTACTCCCGGGCCATGACGCCCACCAGCCCGTGGACGCCGGCGTGCGTCGGGTCGACCGCGTCCTCGGCGCGCACTGCGATGCACAGGGACGTCAAGACCGTCCAGCTCAGCGCCTTGGCTCCGCCACCTCGGCTCAGCACCGCCTTGATCAAGCGGAAGAGGTGCAACGCGCCGAGCTCCTGTGCGTCCAGCAGCGCCTCGGGCGAGAGAGCAGCGCTCGCCTCCGGCGCGACCCAGACCAGCCCGTCGCCGTCCGCCAGCGCCCCGAGCTTCTCAGCGAGCGACTCGGCTGTCTCGCCTTCGCGGATCGCGAGGAACGCGGCGTCCGCGTGGGCCTCGCGGAGGGCGCGCGTCTGAGCCCCGTCGGCCCCGGCAATGACCGAGACCCGCTCCGGCGCCAACCCGACATCCGCCCGCGGCGGTGTCGCGGCGTCCCAGACCGGGGCGAGCATCTCGGCCTTCATCGCCTCGAGCGAGCCATCCTTCACCGGCCTGAGCGCGAGCCCCTTCGCCCGCGCGCACAGGTGCCCTGCCTCGTCGCAAAGGTCGACGTCGAAGACGAGCGCGCCGTCGCGCTCGGCCCCGGATCGGGCGCGAGCGTGCGCCCACATCGAGGCTCTCGACGCGGCGAGCACCTCCAGCTCCTCGAGGAAGAACGGCAGCGCCTTGGCCGGTCCCGGGCGGACGCCCGACGCCGCCTGGGCGACGAGGAGCCCCATCGCGCACTGGAGCGCGCCGTCGAGGGCGCTCGGGTTCAGCAGGCACCCGCGCCCCGCCTCCTGCGCCGCCGCGGGGACGGCGAGCTTGGCCAGCACCTCGCGCTCGCCGACGAAGAGCCGCTCGATCGCGCGGTGCCCCGGGCCGTAGTCGACGCCCAGAGCTTGGAACGCGGTGTAGCACTCGGCGCCGCTCAGCTCCGAGCGGCCGCAGCGGGACTTGAGCGCCGCGAGGTCCGTCCGCTGTCCCTCTTCGGGCAGCCCCAGGATCGCGGCGCCGCGGCAGAAGACTTGCCGCTCCTCGCGGTCCTCGCCGCCGCGGAAGATCTCGAACGCGATCGCCCCGCTCTCCTCTGGCGCGAGCTCGATGCTCACGTGCACTGCCTCGCCCTCCACGGCCAGCGGAGCGGTCCAGACCACCTCTCGCAGGCGCACCCCGGCGCCCGCCTCGCCCGCGGCGGCGGCGACCGCGGCGCGCGCGAGCTCGAGCTGGGCCGCCCCTGGCAGCACCTTGCGCCCGCCGACGATGTGGTCGCGCAGGAAGAGCTCGCACCCGGTGAAGGTGGAGGTGTAGCGCTGCGCTCCCAGGTCCGACGTGTTCTCGTGGAGCAGCGGATGGAGCGCCGGCCGAGGAAGGAGCGCGGCGGCGGAAGCGCCGCCCTCGCTCGCGGGAACCCAGTAGCGCTCGCGGGTGAACGGGTAGGTCGGCAGGCTCACGCGCCGACGCGCCTGCGCGCGATGGAGCTTGCCCCAGTCGAACGAGAGGCCCTCGACCCAGAGCGGGAGGAGCTTGCCGAACTTCCGCTTCTCGACCCACGCCTCCAGCGTCCGCGCCATGTCCTCGTCGTCGCCGAGCCGCGCCACCGTCTTGTCGCGCGAGCTCGCGCGTCCCCCAAAGACGCCCTCGGTCTCCCGCTCGCCGCCGAGGTACTGCTCGAGCTTCTGCGCCAGGTCCGAGGCCGAGCTCGCGACCAGCCCGAGGCGCTCTTCCATGGCCTCGCGGCCGACCTGCGTCGTGTACGCGATGTCGGCGAGCTCGACCTGCGAGAGCTCCGGGCCCTTGAGCGCTTCCAGCAGCCGCCGCGCGCTCTCTGTGAGCCGGCTCTCGTCGCGCGCGGAGAGGAGGACGACGGCCGGCCGCGGGGCCGCCTCCGCCGCGGCGGACGAGACCGCGCTCACGTGCTCCTGGACGATGAGGTGCGCGTTGGAGCCGCCGGCGCCGAAGGACGAGAGCCCCGCGATCCTCGGGTGCTCCCTCTTCTCGCCGCCGTCGGAGACGACGGGCCGCTCCCACGGCGCGAGCGCCTGCTGGACGCGGAACGGCGTGCGGTCGAACGCGATGTGCGGATTGAGGCTCCTCGAGTGCAGCGAGGGCACGAGCTGGCGGTGCTTCATCTGCAGCAGCACCTTGGTCAGCCCGGCGATGCCCGCGGCGCCCTCGCAGTGGCCGATGTTCGACTTGGCCGAGCCGATGGCGCAAGACCCGGGCTCCGAGGCGCCCTTGGCCTCGAAGGCCTTGGCGAGCCCGGCGATCTCGATGGGGTCGCCGAGCGACGTGCCGGTCCCGTGGGCCTCGAGGTAGCTGACGGCGCGCGGGTCGACGCCCGCGCGCGCCAGCGCGAGGCCGATCACGTTCGCCTGGGCGGCGGGGCTGGGCACCGTGAAGCCGTTGGTCTTGCCGCCGTGATTGAGGGCGCTGCCCCTGATAACGCCATAGATGGAGTCGCCGTCGGCCACCGCGCGGGCGAGCGGCTTGAGCAGGGCGGCGCCGACGCCCTCGCCGGGCACGTAGCCGTCGCCCCCTTCGCCGAAGCTCTCGCAGCGACCCTTGCTCGACACGTACCGGCCCTGGGCGAGCCAGAGGTACTTATTCGGGTGAATGGAGACGTTCACACCGCCCGCGATGGCCGCCTCGCACTCGCCGCGTTGCAGGCTCTGGCAGGCCAAGTGGATGGCCGTCAGCGATGAGGAGCAGAGCGTGTCCACGGCCATGGACGGGCCGCAGAAGTCGAAGAAGTACGAGACCCGGTTGGCGATGGACGCGGGGCTCGCCGAGAGCGCGAGGTTCCTCCCGCGGGCTTGCTCCTGCGCGCCGTAGAGCGCGTACTCCTCCCACATCACGCCGACGTAGACGCCGACGCTCGCCCGCGCGCCGGTCGCCGAGGAGCGAGCGAGCGACTCCCGGGTGTAGCCGGCGTCCTCGACGGCCTCGTAGGCGCACTGCAGGAACAGGCGCTCCTGCGGGTCCATGATCTCGGCTTCGCGCGGCGAGACGTTGAAGAAGAGCGGATTGAACTCGTCCACGCCGTCGATGAAGCCGCCCCACTTGCTGTAGGTCTTTCCGCGGCGGCCCTTGTCGGCGTCGAAGTAGAGGCCGTGGTCCCAGCGACCCGGGGGCACCTCCGTGATGCTGTTCACGCCGTCGCGCAGGTTGGCCCAGAATTCGCGGACGTCGCGCGCGCCCGGGTAGCGCCCGGCGAGGCCGATGATGGCGATGTCCACCGGGCCCGGCTCCGCCCGCTCGGGCTCGACAGGCCGCGACGCGCTCGCAAATCGGCGCGCGCGGATCTTCACCTCGAAGTTTTCGGCGATGGCCGGGGCCGCCGCCGAGCGCGCCTCGGGCGCCGGGCCGCTCGCGGCGGGCGCCGCGCTTCGAAGCTTCTCGGCGTGCGCGGAGAGGAAGTAGCCGGCGAGCTCCCGGATGTTCCGGTACTCGAAGAACAGCGTCTTGGAAAGCGGCCCGAAGGTGCGCTCGAGCTGCCGCGTGAGCTGCACCGTGGCGATGGAGTCGATGCCGTGGCTCTCCATCGGCGCCGCCTCGTCCATCCGCGAGGGCGCCACTTTCAGCACCTGCGACATCTCGCGCTTGACGAGCGCGACGGCCGCTTCGATGTCGGCGCTCGGCCGCGCGCCCTCGAGCTGCTCTGGCGCTCCTGCCGTAGGAGCCGCCGGCGCGGGTGGCCCCTCGAGCGCCCGCTGGAGCGCCGGGAGGTCGCCCTCCAGGTAGAGCACTCGCTTTGCGTCGATCGCGAGCGAGCGCCGGAGGGCATCGAGACCCGCGCGCGTCTCGATGGCCCGCATCCCGAAGCTCTCGCGGAGGTCGCGCTCCGCCTCCGCTCCGACGCGCATCCCGCCGCTTTTCCAGAGCGGCCAGTCGATGGAGAGCGTCCTGCCGCTCCGCTTGCCCGCGGACGCGAGCTCGGCGCGCAGCGATGCGTAGGCGTCCAGGAAAGCGTTGGCGGCCGCGTAGTCCGCCTGCCCCGCGTTGCCGAGCGCGCCCGCGGCAGAGGAGAAGAGGATGAAGCAGTCCAGCGAAAGGTCCTTCGTCGCCTCGTCCAGGTTCGCGGCGCCCAGCGCCTTGCCCGCGAAGACCTCCTCGAGCTCGCGCCGCTCCTTGCGCACGATGAAGCTGTCGCGCAGGACACCCGCGGAGTGGACCACGCCGTCGAGCCGGCCGTGGTCCCGGACGATGCCAGCGACCAGCGCGTCCACGGCCTCGCGCCTCGAGACGTCGACCTGCGAGTAGAGGACCTTGCAGCCGAGCGCCTCCAGGTCCAGGAGCCGCCGCGCCGCCTCGGGCGACAGCGCCGACCGCCCTGCGAGGTGGATGACCGCGCGCTTGGCTTCTCGCGCGATCTCCTCGGCCACGATCAGGCCGAGGCCGCCGGCGCCCCCGGAGACGAGGTAGACGCCGCCGTCCTTCCACGGCGAAGCCAGCTCAGCGCCCGCGTCGACCTCTCGCCACCGCGCCGCCGCCCGAGCTCGGCCGCGATAGCGCACCTCGCGCGCGAGCGGGCCTCGCGCGCACTCGGCGAGCGCCGAGGCGACGCGCGCGCCGTCGCCCAGGTCCTGAAGCTCGATCACCTGGCCGAAGAGCGCCGGGTTTTCGCGGCCCGCGCTCCGGAGGAGCCCTCCGAGCGCGGCGTAGAGACCTTGCTCCCCAGCGCCGCCAAAGACCGCCTGGACGAGCGCCCGGCGCGGCTTCGACTCGAGGAGCGCGCGGATTTCTTCCAGCGCCGCCCATGAGGCGCGCGCCACGCGCTCAGCGGCGCCGCCCTCGCCGGCACCGAGCTCCCGGCAGCGGACGCCGCCGAGCTGGGCGCGCACGCGCTCAGCGACGCCGGGACCCGGCTCGCAGAGGAGGACGAGGCGCTCCGGGGCGGCGAACGCCGCGGCCTCGGCGCCCGAGACAAGCGGCTCCCACGTCTGGATCGCCAGGAACCGGGCCACCTTGGCCGGCGCGCGCACGGCGAGGCCGCGCACGCGCCCGCAAATCGCTCCGCCCTCGGCGCACAGCTCGAGGTCGAAGACATGGGTCCCGTCGGCGCCACTCGACGGGCGAGCCAGGACGCGCACCCACTGAACCGCCGCGCCCTCGGCAGCGAGCTCTGCCTCCTCGACGGCGAACGGCATCGGAGGGCGGCCCGCCTCGGAAGCCTCGCCGGTGTTCGCCATGAGCAAGAGCGCCGCCTGCAAAGCCGAGTCGAGCGTCCCCACCGACGCCGCCGGCGCTCCCGCCGCGGCTGCGCTCACCGCGGCCAGGCGCCCGAGCGCCTCGCCTTGGCCCAGCGCCAGAGACTCGAGGCCGCGGTGGCTCGGCCCGTACTCGAAGCCGATGCGGCCGAGCTCGGCGTAGCACGCCGCGCCGTCGAGCGCGCGACCAGCGCATCGACTCGACACGGCCGCGAGGTCCAGGACCTGGACCTCGCTGCGCGGCGCCGCGGCCGCCTTGCCGTGGCAGTGGATCGGCGCGTCGCCACCTTCCGGCGCGTCGCTGGCGATCTCAAAGGAGATCTCCTCGTCGCCCTCGGGCGCCAGGGCGACATCGACCCGCCGCGCGGCGCCTCCGACCGTCAGCGGCCGGGCAAACACCACATCCCGGAGGCGAATCGACGCCTCTCGCGCGCCGGGCAGCGAGAGCGCCGTCGCCACCCGCGCCATCTCCAGGAAGGCCGCGCCCGGCAACACCCGCTCGCCCTGCATCCGGTGGTCGGCCAGGAAGGGCTCGGCACCGGTGAACGTCGAGCTGAACCGCTGCGCCGTGAGGTCCGACGTGTTCGCCTGCACCAGCGGGTGGAGCCAGGCTTCCGCACCCTCGCGCCGCGGCTCGCCCGCCGGTACCCAGAAGCGCTCGCGCGAGAACGGATAGGGCGGAAGCCGAAGGTCGCGGGGCGCGCGGCCTCCGGCGAGCGCGTTCAGATCGAGGTCGGCGCCTTTCGCGTACAGCTCCGCCGCCGCGCCGAGCTTCGCCCGGTAGGCGCCCTCCCCCTGGGCGCGCGCCGCGCGCAGCTCGTCCATCAACGCGGGCGGTGCGGCCGGCGCGCTCGCGCCGCGATCCTTGGAGGCGGCACCGCGCCAGAGGTTCGGGCGCTCCTCGCCGGTTTGAACGGCGGCGAGTCCCTTCCGCAGCTCATCCCAGTCCTTCGCCACGAAGGCCGCACGGACGTCGAGCCGCTCCCTCGCGCCGAGGAGCGCCGCGCTCAGCTCGCACAGGCGTCCGCGCGCGTGAGGCTGTTCCGCCCACGCCAACAGGTCGCCCGCCGCGCACCGCAAGGCATCGTGCGTCTTCGCGGAAAGACCGAAGAGGAAGCAGGGGGCGCCCTCGTTCGCCAACGCCGGCCGAGCTTGGGCCTGCGCCTCCTCGAGCACCACGTGAGCGTTGGTGCCCGCGAACCCGAACGAGCTCACGCCCGCGCGGAGCGGAGCCGGCCCGCGCCATTCTTGGAGACGGTCCACCATGTAGAACGGCGTCCCCTCGAGCGCGATGCGGTGGTTGAGCCGCTGGAATCCCTGCAGCGGCGGGAGCTGCCGGCGCTGCATCGACAAGAGGACCTTGATGACCCCCGCGATGCCCGCGGCCGACTCGAGGTGGCCGAGGTTCGTCTTCACCGAGCTGATGGCGCAGCGAGCTTCCGCCGCGCCCTCGCGCCGCGCCCCCGCGAAGGCTTGGCGGAGCCCCTCGAGCTCCAGCGGGTCGCCCTTGGGCGTCCCGGTCCCGTGAGCCTCGATGGACGAGACCGTCTCGGGCTCCACCCGCGCGTCCCTCCAAGCGTCGCGGATGACCTCGGCCTGGGCGGTGGGATTGGGGTAGGACAGCGTGTGCGTCTTGCCGCTGTGATTGATGGCGCTTCCCTTGATGATCCCGTGGATCGCGTCGCCGTCCTCGAGCGCCTTGCGCAACGGCTTGAGGAGCAACAGGCCCGCGCCCTCGCCGCGCACCGTCCCGTCTGCCGCGTCGTCGAACGAGCGGCAGCGCCCGGTGGGCGAGAGGATCCCCATCTTGGCGAAGGAGATGTACCGGCGCGGCGTGAGGAGAATGTTAATGCCGCCTGCGAACGCCATGCTGCATTCGCCGCGCTGCAGGGACCGGATGGCCAGGTGGATGGCGTAGAGCGAGCTCGCGCACGCCGTGTCCATGGGCACGCTCGGGCCGCGCAGGTTGTACCAGTGCGAGATCCGGCTGGCGATGACGGAATGCGCGATGCCCGCCGCGTACTGCGCCTCAATGGCCCCCTGCTCTTCGAGGAGCTCCTTGTAATCGAGGATGGCCGAACCCATGAAGACGCCAGTGCGGCTGCCCCAAGCGGCCGAGGGGCGAATGCCGGCGTCCTCGAAGCAGGACCAGGCGAGCTCCAGCATGATGCGCTGCTGCGGGTCCAGGATCTCCGCGTCGCGCGGCGAGATGCTGAAGAACGATGCGTCGAAGAGGTCCACCCCCTCGATGAAGCTGCCCCACCGGCTGTTGGTCTTGTTGCGCTCCGCCTGCGGGTCGCCCCAGTGCTGCCGCCAGTCCCAGCGCTCGGGTGGAATCTCGCGGATCTCGCAGCGGCCCGCGGCGAGGTGGTCCCAGAACGACTCGGTGCCGCTCGCCCCCGGGAAACGACACGCCATCCCGACGACCGCGACGTCGTTCGAATTCTCCGTGGATGTCTCAGGTCCCGTGCTCATCGCCTGGCCTCTCGATTCGAACTGGATTGTCTGGCTGCTTGCCGCCCTCGATGATTACGCGAGCCCCACAAGGCGCAGCGACCGATTGAAAAATCGCGAGAAGCGCCACAGCGGCGGCCGAACGCCCAGCCAGTAGCTCACCTGATTCAGCCTCGACATGAACGAGCCGTGCATCGCGCGCGGGACCAGGAAGTTCAGATTTCGCTTCGCGCACTGCTGAAGCTGCTCGCCAATCCACGCCGCATCGACCTGAGGCGAGACATAGAACACCGGCTTCAGCATCTCCTCGCGAGGGACCGTGAGCACGCCCTCCCTCCGCGCGATGCGCTCCAGCTCCGTGCCCGGGAAGATGCGGATGCCCACATTGCAGAACACCATGTCGGTGGGCCGCACCAGCTCCTCGGCGAAGCGCAGCGTCTCCTTCACCGTCTCCTGGGTCTCCCCCGGGCCGCCGAGCATGAAGAGCCAGGCGCATGGGATGGAGTGCCGCCCCACGACCTCGCCGGCGAGAACGGCATCGCGCGCCGTGAACCCCTTCTGGAGCCCCTTCAGCACCGAATCCGAAGCACTCTCCGGCGTGACGCCGATGCCCGTAAACCCGGCCCGCTCCATGGCCCCGAGCAGCCGGTCGTCGAGCCCCACCGGGCTCAGATCGAGGCACTGGAGGCGCGCTCCCAACTTTCGCCGCGCGATGGCCTCACAGATCTCGACGGCGTGCTCGGCCGGCGCATTGAAGAGGTCGTCGACGAAATCGATGTCGCGCATGCCGCTCGCCACCAGGCGCCCGACCGAATCTGCGACCCGCTCCGGATCCGCCTGCCAGCGAACCCCGTGGTCCGGGTCCCGCGAATGCTCGCAGTAGACGCATTGAAAGTGACAGCCCTCCTTCGTCCGGATGGGCGCGCTGACCATTTGTGATTTGTACGCGCCAACCTTGAGCCAGCGCCGGTAATCCGGCGTGAGACAGATCCCCGCGTCGCTCGCGGCCTCGCCGAGCGGCGTGCGGCCGAAAGTCCGGTCCTCGAGGTAGGCGACCCCCGGCACGTCGCGCACTGCGCCTCGCACCGCCAGACGATCGAGCAATACCGGAAAGACCTTCTCCCCGGCGCCGGTGACGCCGAGAGAAACGTTCGACAGCCGGAGGATCTCCTCGGGCATAGCCCCGAGCGCAGCGCCTCCGAGCACGATGACGGCGTCGCTCGTCCTCCGAATCCTCTCGACGATGGGTGGAAGCTCCTCCAGGAAGTAGGTGGAGGAGGTCATCGCCGTGTTGTCGATGTTGCGAACGGAGAGCCCGACGACGTGCGGCTTGAATCGGGCCACGGCGGCCTCTACGTCGCTCAGCGGGTCCGCGCTGAACATCAGGTCCTGAAAATGGACCTCATGGCCCGCGGCCACCGTCGCGTCGGCGACGGCGCACGCGCCCATGGGGATCACCGCGACCGGATTCGTGCTGCGATTGGTGCTGATGATGAGGACTTTCATGCGCGCTCCACCTCCGCGCCGTCCACTTCGTAATCTTTGTAGGCGTTCCGCATCTGCTTCGCGACCCGGTAGTAGCGCTGCATGGTCTTTGGAATGTCGAGCATCCGGAAGCGCTTGAGCGTCGGCAGAAGCTCTTGCGGGCCATTCAGCTGGTCGTAGAGCCCGTGCAGCTCCTCGAAGAACTCCTTCTTGGAGAGCTTCGTCGGAAGCACCGGGTGAAAGAGGTCGAAGTGGTCGTAGTTCTGGCTGATGAGCTTCGCCTTGGTCGCCTCGTAGAAGTCGGTCCCAGGGAGCGGGGTGAGGACCGAGAACAGGAACATCGAGAACTTCAGCTCCCGCTTTAGGCGGCGGCAGTATTCGCCGAAGGCCCGGAAGTCCTCCTTCTCGAACTCCGGCTTCACCAGGAAAGCGGCGATCATGCTGATGTCGAGGTCGTTCAAGATGCGCATCGCCCGCTCGTTCTCCTGAACGGTGGCGCGCTTGCGCACGTCTCCGAGGTCCTCATCTCTGAAGAACTCGAAGCCGACGAAGACCCGCTCCAGGCCGACGTCCCTCCATTGTTTGAGGAGGTCGGCGTGCTTCACGACCGTGTCGCTTCGGGCGTAGCAATAGTACTTCTTGTCGATTCCACGCTCCTTGATCAGCGCGGCGAGCCGCCCCATCCGCTCCGCGTTGATCATGGATTCGGCGTCGGCGAAGAAGATGTTCTTCTCCTCGATCGCCTCGAGCTCCTGGACGATGCTCTCCGGGCTGCGCTCCAGGTACTTCCCCTCGGTCGCCTTCCACAGGCAGCAGAAATCGCAGCGAAAAGGGCACCCCTTCGAAGTGACGATGGTCGCCAGCGGCTTCATCCATTCGGAGAAGTACTGCTTTCGATGATCCTGCGTCAGGTCGCGCCGCGGCAGCGGGTAGCTATCGAGCGGCATGGCATTGTGCCGTGAGCGGAGTATTCGAGTCCCGGCCGTTCCCTGCGCCTCGAGGAGCTCGCGCAGGCGCTCCCGGCCCCCTTCGAAGGCCTGGACGATCTCTTGGAAGGAAAAGACCCCCTCGCCGGCGACGACGACGTCGACGGCCTCCACCTCGAAATCCTGCGGGAACGCCGTCGCATGGTGGCCGCCGACCACCGTCAGAGCGTCCGGGAGCGCTGCCTTGATGCGCCGGCAGAGGGCCCTCACCGTATTGACGTGCGTGGTATAGGCCGTCAGCCCGACGACCTGCGGAGCGAATTCCTTGAGGCACCCCTCGATGTCCTTGTCGAAGCGCATGTCCAGGACCTTCACCGAGTGGCGGTCGCCGACCCCCGCGGCGATGTATTCCAGGTCCAGCGGCTCATAGATGTGCATGTCTTCACCCCCGATGACCATGGGGGCCTTGGGCGGCTGAATGAGCAAGACTTTCATGGTGCGTTCCTTCTGTTTGCACCGCGTTCATAGCGGACGTCGCAGTAGGCGTCTCCCCGAGGCCGCGTCCTCTCGCGCGTCCATCGAATGCGCGGCGACGGCTTTTCGCCGAAGACGTGGTCGTCGCCGTTGCAATAGATGGAGATGAGCTCGCGGGCGCCATACTGCTCGAGGCACTCCTGATAAAAGCACTTGTGGACCTTCGCCCAGATTCGGTCCTTGCTGTTCTCCGCCCACTCGATGCTCCAGCCCGCGGCCGGGTGGCCGAAGCGGAGCATCCAGGGGACGAGCAGGCGATAGAATTGGAACACCATGGGCGTGCTCGCCGCCTTCTCGTGCCGCCGCTTGACCGCCGCGAGCGTCGTGAAGTGCAGCCGCTGGGTCGTCGCCAGGGCTGCTTCGGCCCCTGCGAGCCGGCCGAGAACCCGGTAGACCGCCAGCTGCGGCAGGATGTTGCCGTAGAGATGCCGCCGCAGCCCCCGGTGCCCCGGCCGCTCTCGCTCGGCGCACAAGCTCGCGTATTCGGCCCGGGCCGCGTCGATGAGCTGCGCCGCCTTCTCCTCGCCCATCTCCTCGGCCAGCGCCCGCGTCCACGGCTCCGCGTGCGGCAGCTCCTGGGCCGCCTCAGACCGCGTCTGCATAGCCCACCTGGCTTTCCAGGAACGCCACGGCGCGCGTCTTCATCTGCTCGATGTTGTCGACCGCCCTCTCGGCCTCGAGGAGCAGCACGGGAATCCCGCGCTCGTTCAAGCGCCTTCGAATCAGGGGATAGCCGAGCAAATTATTGTCGCAGAACTTCAGCGCGAAATAGACGACCGCCTGGATTCTGGTGGCGCTCGACGAGACCCCGCAGGTGCTCGAAGCGCTTCTCGGAATCGGTCATCCGCGCGCAGGTCGCCTTGCCGAGGTAGTACCGCGCCAGCGCCTCCAGCGGATCACCCAGTTCGTCGACCCGTCCCTCGAAGTATTTGACACCTCCGCTCACGTCCTCGCACGCGATGCGGGCGCCGTTCGACTCGAAGATCTCGGCGATGTTGGCGTGGTCGAAGTAGCTCCCGGTGAGGAGGAGCCGGAATCGACCGTCACGCGCCGTGCTCGGCTGGGCCTTGATGGCCTCGAGCAGCGCCGTGAGCCGCGCGTTGTATTCCTCCCGCTGCCCGCTCATGGCCGCCTTCACCAGGAGGAGCGCCTGGGAGCCCTCGATGGGCGCGAGCCCGCTTCGGCGCAGCTCATCGAGCTCGCTCAGAAGCGCCCGCGTCCGATTGCAGAGCGCGATGGCCTTTCGCAGCGCGTCGTCCGTGATACGGCAGTGGAGCGCCTTCTCCACCTCGGCGACGAGCTCGCGCAGCTGAGCGGCGAAGTACTTCGTCGACTCCTCGGTCACGACCTTGGGCAGGTCCAGCATGGCGATGAACCGGGTGCGATCGAAATGGCTCCAGACGTCGAAGAGGCGCCTGCGCGGGTCGCAGGCGTTGACCACGACGGCCCCCGCGGAGAAATCGTGCTCGCCCTCCAACACCTCCTCCAAGCTGCTCAACACGTACGGGCAGAGGTTTCGATGCATCATGGTGCTGGCGCGCGGAAAATGGGGCCTCGCCTCCCCCGTTATCCGGTATGTCAGCGCCCCGGCGGCCAGGAATATCTCCTCGGGAGTGGAAACCGAAAGCCAGCCGATCTTCGGCCGGGGGTCCGCCTGCAACCGCTCTCGCCGCTGCCGGTGCAGCGCGACGACGTCTTCGATGCGCTCTTGAATCATGTTCGCTCCCGCTGCGCAGTCGCCCATGGAGGTGCCTTCGCTCACGCCTTTGCGGCCGCGCTCTTCTGGGCCAGAGCCGCGGCCCCGAAAGCGCCCATGATTTGCGGGTAGGTCGGGATCTGGAGCGTCGCCTCCAGCTTCTCTTCCAGCGACGAGACCAGGCCTCGGTTGTTGGCGACCCCTCCGCTCATGGCGATCGGCTGAGCGAACCGCATCTTCTTGAGCAGGATGATGGAGCGCTCGGCGACCGCGCGATGAATTCCCCGGACGATGTCCGGCGTCGGGACGCCCTTCGCCACCAGCGACACCACCTCCGACTCGGCGAAGACGGTGCACATGCTGCTGATCTTGATTTGGCTCGTCGCCTGCTGCGACACGCCCGCGAGGTCCTCGACCTTCATCCCCAGCGCGTGGGCCATGACCTCGAGGAACCTCCCCGTGCCGGCCGCGCACTTGTCGTTCATGACGAACTCGACGACCTTCCCCTCCGCGTCGATCTGGATGCCTTTCGTGTCCTGGCCGCCGATGTCGATGATGGTCCGCGCCTCCGGAAAGAAGGAGTGGACGCCCATGGCGTGGCAGGTGATCTCGGTGATGTGGCGGTTGGCGAACGGGATGTTCTCGCGGCCGTAGCCGGTGGTGAAGATCCGCTCGACGCGCTCCCTCGCGAGGCTCGCCTTCTGCAGCGCGTCTTCGAGCACCGTCTCCGCGGTCTTGCGGTTGTTCCCGCCGGTCGGCTTCACCGAGTAGGCGAGCAGCGACTTCTCATCGCCGAGGACGACGGCCTTGGTCGTGGCCGAACCGATGTCGATCCCTGCCGTGATCATTGCGCGATCCTTTCGTGCAGCAGCTCGGCGAACGCGTCGAGCCTGGTCTTGATCTGGGAGAACGAGTAATCCCGGTCGTCGATGCAATCGCAGTCGACCTCCAGGAACGGCAAGCGGCTGTTGCTGAAGATGTCCCTCAATACCTGGTTCAGGCTCACCAGATGGCGGCACCCGCGTGGGCAGAAGGAGATGGCCCCGTCGATGGAGAACGTCTTGGCCCTCTCCGGCAGGCGCCGCGCGAACTCCTCGCTGGAGATGCTGTAGTTGCTGGCGCCGCGCATGAGCCGCCGCGCCAGGGAGCGGAAGGGCCGATCGGGGTCGACCGCCTCCCACCCGTAGAAGCCGATGCCCATGACGTCGTATTCCGAGATGACCTCCAGGCCACAGCGCTCCTGCAGGTGCTCGAAGATCTCGTTCGAGTAATAGGTGCGAAGCCAGTGCCACAGGACCCTCGGCTTGCGCGCGGTCGCGTTGGCGCCGCTTCGCACCCGGGCCTCGAGCTCCTCGAGCTTCTCTCGATAGACCTCGACCAGCTCCGTGGAGCCCAGGAGATGGAGCGACGCGACGATGTCGATGGTCTCCACCACCGAGAGCGGCGACGGAACGCCCGCGGCGAGCGCGTTGATTCGCTCGATATAGGTGAGCGTCTGGTTACTCCGAGCGACAACCTCCTGCAGTCGCTCGGGGTTGAAGGGCACGCCCAGGTGCTCCTCCAGCGACCGCACCATTTGCCGAATCTGCTCCTCGACGTAGTCGATCGCTCGCTCCGAATCCTTGTAATAGAGCGGCACGTCGAGCAGAAACCATTTCTTGTCGTAGATGCGGCTCAGGACGTGCAGGAGGTGCGAGTCGACGTCGCACGGGCCGGAGGTCAGCACCAGGAACTCCGGGGTTGGCAGCGCATTCTGGTGCGCCGCGCCGACCAGGCAGCGCGAGGTGGAGCAGAGGTCGCTCGAGAGGAACTGCTGCTCCCCCGCATTGATGAGGCCCGTCGTCGCCTTCGCCTGGGCGAAGATCCCGCCGACCGAGCCCAGGTTGAAGGGCACCACGCCGAAGGAGAGGAGGATCTCCGAAGGCACCAGGGCATTCACGTAGACGACCTTGGCGCCGTCGTCGTAGGCCTTTCTGAAGTAATCCGATACGACATTGACTCGCTTCAATTCCGCTTGCGTCGCATTCATGATTCATCACCTTTGGTCAAAGCTTCTGCTCGGCAAGATTTCGGCAGCTCACCGCCCTGCACCGAGCGCCTCGAGGAACCGCTGGTACTGCTCGGCTTTCTGAGATGGCGCCTTGGCGGCCGCCGTTCCTCGCTCGCGGATGGCCGCCGCGAGCGCGGCGACGGTGGGGAAGCGCAGGAGGTCCGGGACGGCGACCTTTCCCGGATACGCCTGGTCGATTCGCCGCTGGATGCTCAGCGTGGTGAGCGAGTTCACGCCCAGGTCGAACAGGTTGTCCTCCACGCCGAGGCCGTCGAGCTTCAGGACTTCGCGGCAGACGTCCACGAGCTTCGCCTCCACCTCGTCGCGAGGCGCGACCCTGCCCGCGCTCGCGGTGGCCAGCGCCTGCGCCCGCGGCAGGGCCCGACGATCGACCTTCTTGTTGGGGAGCAGCGGGATCGCCGACAGCTCCGCGAAGGCCGCCGGCACCATGAAGGCCGGGAGCCGCTGGACGAGGTGCGACTTAAGATTTGCGGCCGAGACCTCGCCCTTGCGCACGTAATACGCGCAGAGGCGCTTGAGCCCTGCGGCGTCCTCGTCGCAGATCACCGCCGCCTCAGCGACCGCCGGGTGCGCGAGGAGGTGTTTCTCCACCTCGGCCAGCTCGATGCGAAAGCCGTGGATCTTCACCTGGCCGTCCATGCGCCCAAGGAACTCGATGCTTCCGTCGCTCAAGGTCCGCGCCCAGTCGCCGGTGCGATAAACCTTCTCGCCGCTGCCGAGCGGGTCCGCGATGAAGCGCTTCTCGGTGAGCTCCTCCTGGCGGTAGTAGCCGCGGGCCACGCAGGCGCCGCCGATGAGCAGCTCGCCCCGGACTCCCTGCGGCACCAGGCGCAAACGATCGTCGACGATGAGGATGCGGGTGTTGGCGATGGGCTTGCCGATGGGCGGCAGGTAGGGCCAGCCCTCCGGCGATCCCTCCAGCGTGTGCGAGGTGACCACGTGCGCCTCGGTGGGGCCGTACTGGTTCACGAGCCGGCAGCCGCTCAGGCGCGTCAAAAGCCCGGCGATGGACGGCGTGATCCGGAGCTGCTCGCCCGCCGTGACGA
Organism: uncultured delta proteobacterium; assembly: GCA_963772225.1. Classification (GTDB taxonomy): domain Bacteria; phylum Myxococcota; class Myxococcia; order Myxococcales; family UBA5297; genus CAVYWD01. Next base: position 60,198 of record CAVYWD010000011.1, read on the forward strand.
TCTCCTTGAGCGACGCGGGCAACAGCTCCGGGCGGTCCTCGGCCGCGTCGGCCAGCAGCTTGAGGACGACGAACGGCACGAAGATCCGCTCCACCGACTCCGCCCGCATCAGCCGGAGCAGCGCCTCAGGGTCCTGCCGCAGCGGCTCGGCGGCCACCACCAGCGTCCCGCCCGCGGCGAGCGTCGCGAAGATCTCCTGGAAGGAGACGTCGAAGTTGAGCGTGGTGAGCTGGAGCGTCCTCGCGCCCTGCCCCGCCCTGGACTCCTCGCGTTGCCAGCGCACCAGGTTGCAGAGCGGGCCGTGGGGCATGGCGACGCCTTTCGGCCTCCCGGTGGACCCCGACGTGTAGAGGATATAGGCCAGCCCCTCGGTGCGGGCTCTCGGCTCGAGCGCCTCGCCACTCTCTCGCGCGATGGCGGGCCAGTCGCGCTCGAAAAGGAGGGTCTCCTTCGGCGAGGTCGGCAACCGTCCAGCGGCGCCGTCGCTCGCGACCAGGACGCGGATGGCGGCGTCATCCATCATGAAGGCGAGCCGCTCGGGCGGGTAGCTCGGGTCGAGCGGCACATAGGCGGCGCCGGACTTCAGGATGCCCAGGATGGCGACGACCGCTCGGTCCGACCGCTCCACCGAGAGCCCCACCGGCTCCTCCGGCGCCACGCCGCGCGCCACGAGCGCGCGCGCGAGCTGGTTCGCCTGCCGACTCAGCTCGGCGTAGCTGAGCGAGCGCCCCTCGAAGACGACCGCCGGGGCGTCCGGGGTCTTTTGCGCCTGCTCTTCCACGAGCGCATGGACGGGCGTGAGCGGCCAGTCCCGCGCGGTAGCGCTGAAACCGCGGACCATCGCCTGCAGCTCGGCGTCGCTCACGAGCGGAAGCTCGCCGATCGGCCGCTTCGGGCTCTGGACCATTCTCTGGAGCAGCGCCAGGTAGTGGCGGCTCATTCGCTCCATGGAGGGCGCGTCGAAGAGCCGCTCGTTGTACTTGAGCACGCCCTTCAGCGAGCTCGCGGCACCGGTCATTTCCACCGAGAGATTGAACTGGCCCTCCTGCTGCGAGATGGGGAACGACTCGAGGTCGAGGCCGTGGATGGTCGCCCGCGCGGCGCCCGAGTAGAAGTCGGTGACCACGTCCGCCAGCGCCAGGTCGCTCGGCGGCTCCTGGAAGACGAAGAGCGTCTGGAAGACCGGCGCCCGCCCCGCGTCGCGCTTGGGCTTGAGACGCTCGACCATGACCGGGAACGGGAAGGACTGGTGCTCCAGCGCGCCCAGGAGCGCCTCGCTCGTCCGCGCGATGAGCTGCTCCACCGGCGGGTCGCCCGAGAGGTCGGCCCGCACCGGGAGCGTGTTCACGAAGTGTCCGACCACGCGGTCGTACGACCTCTGCTCACGGCCCGCAGTCGGGCAGCCGATGACGAAGTCGTCCTGGCCCGAGCAAAGGTGGAGCAGGAGCTGGTACCCGGCGAGCAGCAGGGAATAGAGCGTCACCCCTCGCTCGCGCGCGCACTGCCGCAGAGAAGACGCGAGCGCCTCGTCGATCCGGAAAGGGACCCAGCGTCCACGATAGGTCTGCAGCTCCGGCCGCGGGTGATCGAGCGGCAGGTCGAGCGCGGGAAGCTCCCCGGCGAGGTGGCGCTGCCAGTAGGCCCAGTGGCGCTCGCCCTCGGGGCCCTCCAACCCCTGCCGCTGCCAGCGGACGAAGCTTTCGTAGGACTCTCCGGGCCGCGCGGCCCGCTCGCCGTCTCGCGCCGGCCGCACCCCGTCGCTTTGCGCAGCAATGAGGGTCTGAGGCGACTCTGGACCCGCGCCGCCCGAGCTCAACCGGTGCGTCGACCCGTCGAGGAACCCGTTCGCCGCGAGCACCGAGCGCCACTGCTCGCAGCCGAGCAGCGGCGAGCCCTTGAGCCGCAGCGCCTCGTCCTCGAAGAGCCACCAGCCGTCCATGAGTCCGAAGGTCACCGTGAGGAAGCTCTGCGCCCGCGTCAGCTCGTTGAGGACGAGGAGCCCGTTCTTCCGGAGCAGCGTCTTGAGGTGGCGCAGGGTCCGGTGCATCTGCCGCGTGGCGTGCAGGACGTGGCTGCCGAGCACGAGGTCGACGCTGGCCGGCTCGAACCCCTGGCCTTCCGGGCCCTGCTCCAGGTCCAGCGTCTTGAACTCGGCGAAGGGGAACTTCTCGCCGAACGTCCGCTCGCCGTAGCGCGCGAAGGCGGCCCCGACGTCGGTGTAGACGTACTTCACCCGGCCGCTCGTGCCGAGGCCTTGCAGCGCCTCCAGGACGGCTGCGCTCGTCCCGCCGGTGCCCGCGCCGACCTCGAGGATCCGCACCTCCACCGCGGGGTCGCGCAGCCGCTCCTCGACGTACGAGCGGACGAAGGCGGCGACCTGGTCGTTGAAGAGGTCCGCGATTCGGTTGCCGCGGTACGTCTTCTCCACGAGGTCCATCGAGCCGTCGGGGAAGAGCACCTCCATCGCGCTCTTCTTCCCGGTGAGCGCGTCGGCGAGGGACGAAAGACACGCCCAGGTCAGGTCGACGTAGGCGGAGAGCTCCGGGTGGGCGCGCTTGAGGTCGTCCTTCCGCTGGCCCGCCTGCGCGGGGCTCAGCTCGTCGCCGGCCGGCGTCCTGCGAACCGCGCCGCCGGGGCCCATGGCCACGGACCGCCCCGACTCGAGGATGCCGAGGAGCGCGTCGAAGAGCCGCTCGTACTTGGGAAGGACCTTCCACCGGGCGCGCAGCGCTTCCTTCGCGACCTCGCCGTCGCCCCACTCGCCCAGGGGCATGAGTGCGCCGGGCAGCGCCCGCTCCACAAAGCGCTCCAGCTCGGCGGCGCCCGCCGCGTGGCTCGCCGAGGCGCTCGCGTCCGCCGGGAGCTCGAGCTTCGCGCGCAGCGCCTCGCTCGGAGCCGGCGCCGCGGCAAGCTCGCCCATGACCGCGGTCCGCTCCGCGTAGTCTCGCCAGAGCTCGTCCATCAAGAGCCACATCGACCAGCCGTCGCAGACGATGTGATGGATGGAGACGAGCAGGACGTGGTCGCGCTGGCCGCGCGTGAACAGGCTGGCGCGGTGCAGAGGCCCCGCCTCGAGATTGAACGGGCGCTCGTGTGCCGCGCGCACGCGCGCCTGCAGGTCGGCGTCGCTCAAGCCCGACGCGTCCACCGGCTCGAACGCGAGGGCGCGATAGGCGTGCACGCGCTGCGCGGGCTCGAGGCCGCCCTCGCTCGAAGGCGATGCGAAGGTCGTGCGCAGGCAGGGGTGGCGGACGAGCTGAGCCTGGAGCGAGGCGCGCAGCGCCGCGGCGTCGACCGGAAAGCGAAGGCGGACGGCGATGGCGGTGTTGTAGGCGAAGCTGTCGGGGGCGCTCTGCTGGATGTACCAGAGCGCGCGCTGCGGATGGGAGAGCGGGTAGCTTCGGGTGACGGCGCCTCCTCGAAGCGCCTCGAGCAGCTCCGCCCTCCGCTCCTTGATTTGCGCGAGAAGCTGCGCCGTGAGGGCCTCGCGGGGCCCGCGGTAGTGGATCTGCTCGCCGTCCGTCCAGAGCTCGATGCCGCGCTCCGAGAGATTCGCCAAGAGCTCCTTCATCACAAGACCCCTTCCAGCATTTCGCTGTGCGGTGCTTCGAGCGCGCTCGAGCTCACGCTCGGGCTGGATAGCCCGCTCCCGCTCGCCCTGACCCCGCCGCCCAAGATCCGCTCCGCGAGGTCGGAGGTGCTCTCGCCTCCCAAAAGCTTGACGAGCGAGACGTCGAGGTCGAGCTGCGACCCGACGAGCTTCTTCAGCTGGAGCGCCATGAGTGAGTCGAAGCCCAGCGCGACGAGCGGCTGCTTCAGGTCGAGCTTCTGGTCGCCGGTCAGCTTGAGCATTCGGGAGATCTGCTCGACGAGGTAGCTCTCCAGGACCGCCTTCTTGCGCTCCCCGGCCCTCGCCAGCATCTGTCGCCACAGGCCGGCGCCATCGACGTCGCCCACTTCCAGTCGCGCCGGCGGCGCGCCCGTCTCGCGCGCTTCGGCCTTCGGCGCCTCGACCCAGTAGCGCTCCCGCGCGAAGGGGTAGGTCGGCAGGGGGATGCGCCGCGGCGCCCGGCCCTGGTGCAGGGGCCGGAAGTCCACCGCGACGCCGTTCACCCAGAGCGCCGCCAGCTTCTCCAGCTTTCGCTCGGCCAGGGCGCGCGCGACGTAAGCCTCGCCCTCCTCTCCGTCGCCGAAGAGCGCGGCGATCTCCTTCTTTCTCGCGCCGCCGCCCAGGTCGACGCCCGGCGTCTCTCCCTGGCCCTCGCAATAGGCCCTCAGCCGCTCGCTGAGCTCCGCCTCGCTCGAGGCGGCAATGGCCAGCCGATGCTCGAAGGGCTCGCGCCCCGTCTGAAGCGTGAACGCCAGCGCCTCGAGACTGGCGGGGGCGGGCCGGGCCGCCCCTGCGCTCGCGCCGTCGAGGTGGCGCAAGAGCTTCGCCGCGCACGCGCGCAGCCGCTCCTCGCTCTTCGCCGAGAGCACGAAGAGCTGCGCCCGCGCCTCGCTCGGCACCGGAAGGGGCGTCTCGCATTCCTCGAGCACGACGTGCGCGTTCGCCCCGCCGAAGCCGAAGGAGCTCACGCCCGCCCGCCGCGGGAGCGCGCGTCCCTCGGGGTCGCGCGCAGGCTCCCATGGCCGCTTTTCCTGGACGACGTAGAACGGGCTGCTGTCGAGTCGGATGTACGGGTTGAGCTCTTGGAAGTGGAGCGACGGCGGCAGCGTCTCGTGCTTCAAAGCCAAGAGGACCTTCAGCAAGCCCGCCATTCCGGCCGCGGCCTCGAGGTGACCGGTGTTCGTCTTCACCGAGCCGATCCCGCAGAAGCCCGCCTTCGGCTCCTGGCCGCGCCGCTTGAAGAGCGCCCCGAAAGCGCGCTTGAGCGCGTCGACCTCGATGGGGTCGCCCAGCGCAGTCCCGGTGCCGTGCGCCTCGATGTAGCTCACCGTGGCCGGGTCGATGCCCGCTCGCTCGTACGCCTCGATGAGCACGTCCGCCTGGGCCAACATGCTCGGCGCCGTCAGCGAGCTCGCGCGGCCGCCGTGATTGACCGCGCTCGCCCGGATCACCGCGCGGACGCAGTCCCCGTCCTGGACCGCGCGGCGCAGGGGCTTGAGCAGCACTGCGCCCGCGCCTTCTCCCCGGACGTAGCCGTTGGCGCGCTTGTCGAAGGTCTTGCAGCGGCCGTCCGGGCTGAGCATCCCCGCCTTCATGAAGCTCACGAAGGTGTTGGGCGTGAGGAGCGCGTTGACGCCGCCGGCGATGGCCAGGTCACAGCCCCCGCTGGAGACGGACTGGACCGCGCGGTGAAGCGCGATCAGCGCGCTCGAGCAGGCCGTGTCCAAAGGCTCGCTGGGGCCGTGGAAGTCGAAGAGGTACGAGATTCGGTTCGCCAGGACCGAGGGCACGAGCCCGGTCGCCATGTGACCTTCGATGGGCAGGCCCGAGCTTCGGACGACGTCCGCGTAGTCCGCCGTGGACGCGCCGACGAAGAGCCCCGTCTTCGTGCCCGCGAGCGCAGACATCCGGTACCCGGCGTCCTCCACCGCCCGCCAGACCGTCTCCAGAAAAAGGCGCTGCTGCGGATCCATCAGCTCCGCTTCTCGCCGCGAAATGCCGAAGAAGGCCGCATCGAAGGCGTCGACCTGCTTCAAGAACCCGCCGAACAGCGCCTTGCCCGCCTCGCCCGAGCGCGCCAGCGCCGCCGCGAAGCCCGCGCCCTCCCAGCGCTCGCGCGGCACCTCGGTGATGAGGTCGTGCCCGGCCGCGAGGTGCGACCAGAACTCCTCCAAGTCCTCGGACTGCGGCATCACGCCGGCCATTCCGATGATGGCGACCGGCTCGCCAGCTCCTCCGGCCCCGTGGCGCTCGCTCTCCTGCCCGGCGAGGCGCGCCGCCCTTCGCGGCGGAATTCGACCCGGCGCTTTCGATGCAATGGCATTCGGCGCGCTCGCGGGCGCTGGCGAGGTGAGCTCCGGCGCCAGCGCGGACAGCTGCTCGCCCCACTGCTCTTGGAGGTGCGCTGCGAGGCGGCTCGCCGAAGGGAACTCGAAGAACAGCGCGGGAGAGAGCGAAAGGCCAAACCGCGCGCTCAGCTTCTGGGCCAGCGACGCGAACGTCAGGGAGTCGAACCCGTAATCGGTCAGGCTCTTCTCGGCGTTGATCTTCTGCGCCTCGAGCCCGGCGACCTGTGCGGCGAAGGCGACGATCTCGCGCTGGACGGCCCGGGTCGCATCGGCCGAAGGCGCCTTGCGACCGGCTCCGACAGGCCGCGCGCCCGTGGCCTCGAGCGCTTCCCTCTCGCGGCTCATCACCCGCTGCTCGAGGCGCAGGCGATCGCCGTGGAGAACCAGGACCTGGCCCTCCACCGTGGCCAAGGCTGCGTCGAGCGCCGAGAGCCCCGTCTCCGGGTCGAGCGGCACCATCCCGCTCGCCTCTCGCATCGCCTCGAGCGCGGGCGCCTCGACGCGCATGCCTCCGCCGGTCCAGGCCGGCCAGTTGATGGAGATCGACCGGCCCGACCGCAGCCTCCGCGCCGCCTGGCCCGCGCGCCACAGCGCGTGGGAGTCCAGGAAGGCGTTGGCATAGGCGTAGTCGCACTGGCCGGCGTTCCCCAGCACCGCGGCCGCGGAGGAGAACGACAGGAAGAAGTCGAGCGGCTCGTCGCGGGTCGCCTCATCGAGGAAGATGGCCCCGAGCGCCTTCGGCGCCAGCACCGCGTCGATCTCGGCCCGCGTCTTCTTCATGGCCAGCGAGTCGTTGATGACTCCCGCGGCGTGGACGATGCCGTTGATCGGCCCGAACCGCTCTTTCGCATGCGCGACCAGCCGCTCGACGTCCTCGGCCCGCGAGACGTCCGCCTGGACATAGAGGGCCTGGGCGCCGAGCGCATCCAGCTCGCGAAGCCGCGCGCCCTTCTCTTCGTCGAGAGCGCCGCGCCCGCAGAGGACGAGGTTCGCCTTCGCCCGGGTCGCCCAGTGCCGCGCCAGCGTCAGCCCGAGCCCGCCCATTCCGCCGGTGATCACATAGGTGCCGCGCGCCCGGAGCGGGTCGCCTCGGCCGGCCTCGCCATCGCCCCGAGCCTCCGCCCAGGCCGCGCGCTCCCGGCGTCCGTCGCGGTAGCGAACCTCTTGAAATCCGCGGGCGCCCGCGCGCACTTCCGCCAACGCCCAGCGCACGCCTTCCGGCGTGAGGCCCGACTCGTCTCCCGGCAGCTCCACGACTTTGCATTCGATTCGCGAGAGCTCGCGCGAGAGGGTCCGCAAGAATCCACGGGCCGCCGCGCAGTGAGGCGCCGCGGCGCCGTCCCGCTGTGGGACGAAGTAGAGGATCTCGAGCTTCGTTTCCGGGAAGCGCCGCTTGGCCGCGCGCACGGCGTGAAGGAGCCCGGAGACGACCTCTCGAACCTGGCCCAGGGCCTGGGCGCGCCGCTCGCCGTTCACCCGCTGCGATTTTCGCGCGGTCGAGCCGACGAAGGCGCAGGTCAGGGTGGAGGGCGCCGGCGCGATTTCGGCGAAGAGCCGGTCGAAGTCGGCCTCCTCGTCGGGCCGAAGCTCGAAGACGCCGCCCCCCAGAGCCTCGCAGCGATCGGACGCCAAGCCGAGCAGGGCGCGCGGCCCGGGCTCTCCGCTGGATGGGGCCAGCGCCTCGAACAGAGCGCGGCCGCGATCGAAGACGATCGTCGGGCCCGCCGATTCTCTCGGCGCCGCATGGCCCTCCAGGTCCATGGGCTCGAAGACTCTCTGAAGAAGCAGCGTCGCGGCCTCTTCTTGGCTCGCCGCGGCTGCCGCGGACTTGGCCAGCGCCGGGCGCGCGGCGAAGCCTTTCATTCGAGCCCAGACTTTCCCGGCCTCATCGGAGATTCCGCACCTCAGCGCTTCGACCCGAGCCCTCGCCCGCCAAGGAGAAGTGCGCGTAGGCCTTGCTCGGAAGCGGTCCAACGAGCTCCAGGTCGGCCAGCGCGAAGGGGACGTGGAGCGCGGTGCTCGTCTCCCCGAGCTCGAGCCCAATACCGGATTGCAGCGCCCCGTCCATCAGCGACGGGTGCAGGACGAAGTCGCCCTTGCCCGCCTCCAGCTCTCGAGGCAGCTCGAGGGTCGCCAGCGCTTCCTTGTCCCCGACCCTCAGCTCTCGGACGGTGCGCAGCGCCGGCCCCAGGTGAAGTCCCAGCGACTCGAGCCGGCCGTAGCAATCGGCGGTTGAGAATCGCGCCCGGCACCTGGCCTCGATGGCGCAGAGGTCGAGCCGCTCGTCGAGGCTCGTCGGTCTGTCGCCGGCGAGGACGAGCTGCCCTCGCGCGTGGAGGTCGCGACCCCCGGAGGCGCTTTGCGAGCTCACCTCGAAACCCAGGGCACCGCCGTCTTCCGGGACCAGCGCGACGAAGACCTCGAGGCCGCCGGTCGGAACGAAGATCGGCTTGAGCCACGCCACGTCCTTCAGCGCCGCCACGGGGCGCTCGGCCGCCAGCGCCCCGGCCGCGCGCGCCATCTCCAGGAACGCGACGCCCGGCAGGATCGCCCGCCCTTCGATGCGGTGCTGGCCGACGAAGAACTCCTGCTCGGTGAGCCTCGTCGAGAAGCGCTCTTCACCCAGAGTCGAAACGTTCTTCTCCACCAGTGGATGCAAGCGCGCGGGCCCCCGAGCCAGGCTCGGCGAGGTCGTTGACAGGGCGAAGGCCCCGTCCGCCCGCGCCCAGTACTTCTCCCGCGCGAACGGGTAAGTGGGGAGCGAGGCACGGCCGCGGCCCTCAGCCTCGAAGAGCAGCTCGAAGCGGAGCGCCGCGCCTCCGGCGAAGCACCGGCCCACGTCTGCGAGCAGGCCCGGGCGCTCGCCGGGCGCCATCGGCGCGCCACACTTCTTGAGGCTCTGCGCGCCGAGGCGGCTCAGGCGCTGGCGCTCTTCCTCGCCGGTCTGCGCCGCGTCGCCCGCGGACGCGAGAGGCGCGCTCCCCGCGGCGAGCCAGGACCTCAGCTGCTCGACGAGCTCGCCCCCGTCGGCGGCGACGATGGCCAAACGACAGTCATGGTGCCTGCGGCCCAAGAGCAGCGTCTGGCTCACGTCGCCGAGGCTTTCGTCGGGCGCTTGCTCGAAGTGCGCGGCCAGCCGCTCCGCCTGCTGGCGCAGCTGCTCCGGCGAGCGGGCCGACAGAGCGACGAGATGATGGCTCGACCTCGAGGCGGGCCTTGGCGCTCGAGCCGGCGCCTCCTCGACCACCACGTGCGCATTGGTCCCGCTGAAGCCGAAGGAGCTGACCGCCGCGCGCCGCACGTCGCCCGTCCCGACGTCCCAATGCTTCAAAGCCGTGTTGACGTAGAAGGGGCTGCTCTCGAACCGGATGTTCGAATTGGCCTTGTGGAGGTGGAGCGACGGCGGGATCTGCCGGTGCTTGAGCGAGAGCAGCACCTTGAGCAGCCCCGCCACGCCGGCGGCCATGATGGTGTGCCCCAGGTTCGACTTCACCGAGCCCAGGGCGCAGTAGCCGCGCCGATCGGTGAAGGCGCGGAAGGCCCGCGTCAGGGCGTCGACCTCGATGGGGTCGCCCAGCTTGGTGCCGGTCCCGTGCGCCTCCACGAGCTGGATTTGCGCCGGGTCGACGCTGAACGCGCCGTAGACCTCTCGCTCGAGTCGCTCCTGCGACTTGGCGCTCGGCGCGGTGATTCCGTTGGTAGTGCCGTCCTGGTTGATGCCCGAGCCGCGGATGACGCCGTGGATGAAGTCGCTGTCGGCGAGGGCCGCGTCCAACCGCTTGAGGACGACGACGCCGACACCTTCGCCGGGCACGAACCCGTCCGCGCGCTCGTCGAAGGCGTGGCAGCGCCCGGCGGGCGACAGCATGCCGGCCCGCTGCGACGACTCGTAGAACGCCGGCGAGGTCTGCACGAAGACGCCGCCCGCCACGGCCATCTCGACCTCGCCGGCCCAGAGCGCCTGGCAGGCCATGTGGACGGCGACCAGAGAGCTCGAGCACGCCGTGTCGACCGCGATGGCCGGGCCCTGCAGGTCCAGGTGATAGGCGATCCGCGCCGGGATGACCGAGCCCGAGTTGCCCCAGAACGCCTGGGCCGGCGGCTCGGTTTCGAACTGCGCCTCGTAGTCGCCGCTCCTGCAGCCGACGTAGACGCCGCACGCCTTGCCCGCGATGTCGGCCCCGGCGCACCCCGCGTCTTCGAGCGCCTTCCAGGCCTCCTCGAGGAAGAGCCGCTGCTGCGGGTCCATGTATCGGGCTTCGTGCGCCGAGATCTTGAAGAAGAGCGGGTCGAAGCAGTCGACGTCGTCGAGGAAGCTGCCGTGGTTGCAGTAGCGGCTTCCGGCCGGATAGAGGCGCGAGAGATCCCACCGGTCGACCTCGCGCACCAGGTCATCGCCGTTTGCCAAATGCGACCAGAGCTCGTCCAGGTCCTTCGAGCCGGCAAATCGACCGCTCATGCCGATGACCGCGATCGGCCCGCGCCCCGAGGTCGGCTGGCTCTTTGGGCCGCGCTCGCTCGGGGAGACCTCCGGCGTCGCTCCGAGCAGGGGCCTCAGCGCCTCGGGCGCGGTCGCTGCCGGCGCCACCGGCGCAAGGGCGAGCCCATTCTCCTGCGCGGCGGGCTCGGCTGCCGTCTCTGCGTCGCCCGGCAACTCCCACTGCTGCGCCTGCTCCTTGAACTGGCTCAGGATGTGCGCGCAGAGGCGGCGAACCGAGCCGTGATCGAAGAGGTCGGTGGCGCTGAGCTCGATGCCGAGCGCCTCGTTGAGCGCCTGGACGAGCTGGACTCCGCTGATGGAATCGACGCCGTAGTTCGAGAACGCGTCTTCCAGGTCGAGCGCGTCGGCGCTGACCTTGAGCGACTTCGAGAGCCTTTCCAGGATGGTGCCCTGCACGTGGCGCTCGAGCCGCGCCGCGCGGTCCTCGGCGCCGCCGGAGGACGCAGGCGCCGCGGGCCTCGGCGCCGGCTTTGCGAGCGCGGCCGCCGGATCGCTCACCGCCGGACGTCTCGGCGAGGCCGCCCGTTGCCGGACGATTCCGTCGCTCTCGGCGAGCACCAGCTGCTGGCCGGTCTCGTGCGCCCCTTGCGCGGGGAAGGTGACGGCCCGGAAGCCCTCCTGCGCCAGCACCTTCGCCCAGGTCTCGGGCGCCAGGCCCGGACACCCGGGGATCCGCAGGGCCGGGTCCTCGTACCGCCAAAAGCCCTCCAGGAGGCCGACCGTCAGGTGCGTGAACAGCGTCTTCCGGCTGATCTCGCTCAGGGCGAGCAGGCCGTTTCTCTTCAGCGCGGCCTTGGCGTTCCGAAGCGCGTCTCGAATGCTCCCGGTCGCGTGCAGCGCGTTCGCGGCGAGGGCGATGTCGTACGCGCCGAGCTCCAGCCCCTGCGACTCCGGGGGCGACTCGACATCGAAGCGCCGAGCTCGAAGAGCGCGATGCTGCCTCCCCCAGGTCTCTTCGGCGCGCTCCAGGAAGGCGCGGGAGAGGTCCGTAAAGCAATATTCACCGATGTTGGCTTCCCAAGGCGCCAGCCTTTCGAGCACGTGGGCGGTCGTGCCGCCCGTCCCGGCGCCGATTTCGAGGATGCGGATCTTCGCGGACGGATCTTCTCTCCACGCAGTGTGCGACGCGCGCAGCGACCGCGTCGGCGACGGCGCGGTTGAAGTAGTCGGCGATGGAGTTGCGCCGGTAGATCCCCTCGACGAGCCCGAAGCTTCCGCCGGGGAACATCACGTCGGTGGCGAGACGCCGACCGGTCAGAATGTCGGGCAGCGCCTCGAGCATCGCGTCGAGCAGCTGCACCTGGGCGCTGCGATTGGGGTCTCGAGACCACTCCGCCTTGCGCTCGCGCCATTCCCGCCACGCCACGTCGGCGCTGGGGCCGCGCAGGAAGGGCCGCGCGCGCCTTGTGCCCAGGCTCAGGAGCGCCGCGCTCTCCTCGAGCCATCGGCGGTAGAAGTCCTTCTGGACGAGCTGCCCGGCGGCGCCGTTCTGGACGCTCTCCTCGTCGGCGCCGATGGACGCGAGCTGCGCGCCGAGCAGCGACAGGAGGAGGCCGTCCATCTCGGCGCGGCCGCGCGCCTCGAGAGCGGCGATGCTTGCCCCGTCGCTGTGCTCGAGCGCCCCTCGGAGGGGCTCGAGAGCCGGGGCCAGCTTCTCCGGATGGACCTCGACCCGCTCTGCGACATCCACTCCCTCGAACTGCACCGGCCTCGTGGTCTTGAGGAATGCGACCTGCTCCAGCGAGCCGGCCAACAACGACTCCAGCGCCTCCATCGCCTCTGCGGGCTCGATGGACCCGATGCCTGCCCGGGCCATGCGCTCGCGGTACGCGCTCCCGGAGACGACGCCCGTTCCGCCCCAGTAGCCCCAGTTCATGACCCGGACCGGGCACGGCCACTCGCGCGCGAGCCTCTGCGCGAACGCGTCCTCGAAAGCGCAGCCCGCCGCGTAGTTGGCCTGCCCCGCCGCGTTCAGGAACGACTGGGCCGACGAGAAGAACAGGGCGAAGTCCAGCGCGTCGTTGCGGAACAGCTGCGCCATGCGCACGCTCACGTCGACCTTCGCCGCGAGCCCGGCTTCGAACGAAGCCTCTTCCATGGCGGCGAGGCTCTGGTCCTTCAGGACGAGCGCCGAGTGGACGATGCCGTGGACCCGCTCGAACCTGGCCTTGATGTCCTGATAGGCCGCCTCCATGGCCTCGCGGTTCGCCGCGTCCGCCTGGACGTAGAGGGGCGCAGGACCTAGCGCCGCGAGCCGGTCGAGCTTGCCCTGGAGGGTCGCGTCGAGCGCTCTGCGGCCTATCCAGACGATGTTCGCCTGGTAGGCGCGAATGACGGACTCGCTCCACGCCTCGCCGATTCCGCCGGCGCCGCCGACGACCACGTAGACGCCGTTCTTCCGGTACCGGGTCTGAGCGGGCCGCGGCGCTCGGGCGAGCACCAGCTTTTGCCGGTGCCACTCCCCGCCTCGGCGCGCAAAGGCCTTGCCGCTGGGGTCCGCAGGCAAAGAGAGGATCTCGGCCATGGGGAGCTCGGCCCAGTCCTCGAGGTCCACCAGGCGAACCCGCCAGCGCGAAAGCTCCTTGGCGAGCGACCCGGCGAGCCCGTGAACGCTCGCGTGCGACGGCTCGACCCGGTCGGTTCCGTGAACGCGCTGCGCCGCCGCCGTGACCACGGTCCACTCGAGCGGCTTCGAGCCATAGCCGGCCTGCAGCAGCGCCTTGATGAGGCGAAAGAGCGGGAGCACGCCCTTGCTCTGGTCCTCAATCAGCGTGTCGTCGGTAAGGAACGCACCGTGCGCCGCCGGGGCGAGCCAGACCACGTGATCGATGGGCCCGAGAGGCTCTAGCTGCGTGGCGAGCTCCTCGACCGTCGCGTCCGGCCGCGCGTCTGCGGCGCGCGCGCCCTCGAGCGCTTGCAACACTCGGGAGAGTCGACCATCGCTTCCGCCGATGACGATGGCCCTCGAGCCCGACGCCGCAGGCGCCTGTCCGGCCCTATCTCGAACCACGTCCCACACCGGGACGAGCGTGGCGTACCCGTCGATGGCGCTCGCCTGCGGCTCAGTCGAAGAGCGGCTCGCGCCGCGCTCGCCCACGAGCGTTCGCACCGCGAAGCCAGCCATCCGGGCGCAGACGCGGCCTCGCTCGTCGCAGACGTCGATGTCGAAGCGGCGCTCGCCTTGTGCCCGCTTGCCTGAATCGCTCACTCGCCGCACGTGGGCCCAGCGCGCGCCGGCGCAGCTTCCGAAGATGCGGACCTCGTCGACCGACGCCGGCACCGCGAGCAGGTCTCGGCCGTCGCCCTCGTCGAGGGCGCCCAGCGAGGCTTGCATCGCCGAGTCCAGAAGACCCGGGTGCAGCACGAAGCCGTCGGACTCGGCCCGCGCGCTCTCCGGAAGGCCGAGAGCGGCGAGCGCTTCAGCGTTGCCGACGCCGACGGACTGGAGCCCCCGGTGCGAAGGCCCATAGTGGATTCCGGCGGCCTCGAAGGCGTCGTAGCACTCTGCCGCGCTCAGGATGCGGCGGCGGCATGAAGCGTGGAGCGCCTCCAGGTTCGAGGTCGGGGCCTCGCCCGCCGAAGCCTTTCGAGCGCGTCCGCGGCAGTGCACCCGAGGCGCCCCGCCGCCCTCGGCCCGAGAGCAGAATCTCGAACGCGATGGCCTCCGAGCCCTCCGGCGAGAGTCGAATCTCGACCTGCGAGCCCTGGCCTTCGACCGCGAGCGGCGCCGTCCACGTCACCCGCTCGAGGAGAAGGGCGCCGTGGGCCCTCAAGGCCTGGGCGACCGCCGCCCGCGCCATCTCCAAAAGAGCCGCGCCCGGCATCACCCGGCGGCCCTGCACTCGATGGTCTTCAAGGAAGGGTTCACTTCCAGTGAAGGCCGCGGTGTAGCGCTGCTCGAAGAGGTCAGAGACGTTCTGGTGGACCAGCGGATGGAGCACGGCGGCCGGCGCCAGCGCCATCGAGCCGGACGCGGCTCCCGCCTTCGCCTCGGGGATCCAGCAGCGCTCGCGCGCGAACGGGGTGGTCGGCAGATGGAGCCGGCGCGGCGCCTTATCTCCGTAGAGCTTGCGCCAGTCGACGGTCAGGCCCTGCAGCCAGAGCTTGGCGAGCTTCGAGAGGCGCTTCTTCTCAATCCACGCGCGCAGGAGCGCCTCGACGTCTTCGTCGTCTTCCAAAAGCGAGAGCTCGTCCGCCTTCTTCCTCGCCTTCCCGACGAGCAGTCCTGCCGGAGGCTTGCCGTCGGCGATTCCCCGAAGGGCCTGAGCGACCTCCTCGCGCGTCTGGGCCAGGAACGCCAGGCGATGCTCGAGCGCATCGCGGCCCGCCTGGAGCGTGAACGCGAGGTCGGCGAGATCCAGCGTTTGGGCTGACTCGACGAACGCCGCCAGCCGCTGGGCCTGCAGCCGCAGCCGCTCCTCGCTCTTGGCCGACAGCAGGAAGAGGAACGGCCCTTGCGGCGCGCGGCGGGCGCCGTCCTTGGGGCGATATTCTTCGACGACGAGGTGGGCATTGGTCCCGCTGAAGCCGAAGGAGCTCACGCCCGCCCGGCGCGGGGCGCCCGGAGGCGCGTCCCACGCCCTGCGCGCCGTGGCGACATAGAAGGGCGAATCCTGAAAGTCGAAGTGCTGGTTCGGCTTGCGGAAGTGGAGCGTCGGCGGGATCTCGGAGTGGCGGAGTGAGAGCAGGACCTTCTGGACGCTCGCCACGCCCGCGGCCGCGGAGGCGTGGCCGATGTTGCTCTTCACCGAGCCGATGCCGCAGTACTGGCGCTTCCCCGTCCGCTCCTTGAAGACGGTGGACAAGGCTTCCAGCTCGACCGGGTCTCCCAGCTTGGTGCCGGTGCCGTGCATCTCCACGTAGCCGACCTCGCCCGGGTCGACTCCGCACGCGTCGTAGACCTCGCGCTCCAGGGCCATCTGGCTGCTCATGCTGGGCGCGGTGATCCCGTTGGTCTTGCCGTCCTGGTTGATGCCGGAGCCCACGATGAGGCCGTGGATGGAATCGCCGTCGGCCTCGGCGTCCGCGAGGCGCTTGAGCACCAGCGCCCCGGCGCCCTCGCCGGGCACGAACCCGTTGGCGTCGTCGTCGAAGGCGCGGCACTGCCCGTCGGGCGAGAGCATTCCCGCCGCGCACAGGCCCAGGTACGAGACCGGCGAGAGATAGAGGGTGACGCCCCCGACCACCGCCATGTCGACTTCCCGCGTGAGGAGCGCCTGGCAGGCCAAGTGCGCGGCCACCAGCGAAGAGGAGCACGCGGTGTCCACGGCGATGGCCGGGCCCTTCAAGTTCAAGAAGTAGGACAGGCGCGCCGCGGCGATGGCGAAGCTGTTGCTCGTGGGGTTGATGGCGTCAATCTGGCGATCGTGCAGCATCGTCAGGTACTCGTTGCTCATGATGCCCAGGTAGACGCCGCACCGCTTTTCGCTCAGCGCGGGGCCGCCGCATCCGGCGTCTTCCAGCGCCCGATAGGCCTCCTCCAGGAAGATGCGCTGCTGCGGGTCCATCACCTCCGCTTCGCTGGGGGCGATGTTGAAGAACAGGGGGTCGAAGCGGTCTGCGTCCTCCAGCATTCCCATCCACTTGCAGTAGACCTTTCCCTTTTGGACGGGGAACGGCTTGAAGAGCGGGCGAACGTCCCAGCGGGACGCGGGGATCTCTCGGACGGAGCACTCGCCCTTCGCCAAGTTCTCCCAGAAGCGCTCGAGGTCGGGCGCGCCCGGGTAGCGGCCGGACATCCCGACGACGGCGATGGGCTCCCTTCGCCTGGCCGCCTCGGCGCGCCTGGAGACCTCGGCCGGGATGGGCTTCGTCGCCGGGGGCGCGACCGGAAGTGCCGGCGCGTCCGACGGGCGAGGCCCCTGGCGCTCACCCGAGGTCCTGATCTGCTTTTCCGCTTCTTCGAGGCCGATGGTTCCGGCTCGCAAAGCGCGAAGGATCTCCTGACGGGTGGCCATGACCTGGGTCCTTTCAAGACTGGGTTGCGGCCGCTTTCGGCGCCGGGAGATCGCCCCCGACCTCGCGGCGCGGCATCGCTGGCGCGCCCGGGTCCCCGGCCAGGGCCTCGAAGCGGCGATTCAAGACTTCCGCCGCTTCGGTCATCAGCTTCAGGCCTATCTCGTCGACGTGCCTGTTTCGCCAGTCCTCGAGCGGCGTCCCCTTCACCCACTGGTTGAACGCGCCCAGCGCCGGGCCGCAGGGGATCTGGTAATCGACTTTCGACTCCGGGCTACCTTCCAGCGCGAGCTGGTTCGCTCGCGCGAAGTACCACCGGAAGACCAGCGCCATCTTGTGCTTCGGGTCCCGCTCCGCCTTCTCGATTTCCTGGGGCGGGTGGTGCGCCTTTACCTCTCGGTAGACCTCGTCGAAGGTCTTGCGGAAATATCGGTCCTGGATCTGCGCCCGCGTCTTGAGGTCGATGGCGTCGAGCGAGTCGTGGGACCGGTAGACCTCGTGAAGCCGAGTGGCCCTCGAGGCGAAAAAGAGGCCTCGCCTCAGGACCTGCACCTTGGCGCCCAGCTCGAACATGTCGCCCGCCGGCGCGTAGTCGGTGTCCTGGACGTTCATCTGCTGCAGGAGGTCCTTCACGGCGTCGCTGGTCCCCGCCTCCGCGGTGCACTGGTTGATGGACCCGGTCAGGACGAACTCGGCGCCGAGGACGAACGCGGCGGCCACGGCCTCCGGCGTGCCAATCCCGCCCGCTGCGCCCACGCGCACGCGCTGGGCGTACCCGTGCCTCTTGCGCATCTCGTCGCGCAGCCTCAGGACCGCGGGAAAAAGGGCGTACGCGACGGCCCCGTCCGTGTGCCCGCCGGAGTCCGCCTCGGCGCACAGGTCGTCGGCCATCGGCACCTGCCCGAGGAGCGCCTTTTGCTCCGCGGTGAGCGCTCCCTTGGCGACCAAGGCCGCGACCCTCGCGGCCGGCGCCGGGCTCAAGAAGGCCTCGGCCAGCTCGGGGCGCGACACCTTGCCGACGATGCGGTTCTGCGCCTCCACGCCGCCGCCCTTCCCGCGCCGGAGCCCCTGGGCCCGGTAGCGGATCAGCGCCGGCGTGATCTGCATGAACGCAGAGGCCTCGACGAGGCGCACGCGCCGGGCGAGAAGGAGGTCGACGACCGACTCCTCCGCCTCGGGCGCGTCGGGGCGGTGCAGGAGGTTTACCCCCCACGCGCCGCGCCCCTGCAGGCGCCGCTCGAGGGCGGCGACGGCGCGGTCGAGCTCCTCGAGCCCGAGGCCGCCGCTCCCGAAGAAGCCGAGCATCCCGGCGCCGGCCACCTTGGCCACCATGTCCACCGAGGAGATGCCGCGGTACATCGAGCCGGTCGCGTAGGCGTACCGGAGGCCGTAGTCCTGCTTGAGCTGCGCGTCTCCCAGCGACTCGGCGGTAATTCGCCGCAGAACGCGTTCCGCTGCTTCCGGGGGCGCGCGGCGCAGAGCCGTCGGCGCTGCGCTGAGGCTGCGGGGTGGCGGGCGCGCGCCCTGAACAGGCGCAGGAGACTGGGGCGGCGCGACCGCCGCGGCGACCGGCGCCGTGCTCTTGCGAATGGCCGCGATGAGCTTCGTCAAGACAGTGCCGGGCCCGACCTCGACGAACTCCTGCTCGCCCAGGCCCAGGAGATGGCGGATGCTTTCGGTCCAGCGAACCGGCCGGGTGATCTGCGCGACGAGCCCTTGGCGGATGTCGCCGCCCTCGTAGGGCCGGGCGCTGACATTCGAGACGACGGGAACCTTGGGACGGGAAAAGTCGAAGCCGGCCAAATACTCTGCGAATTGTTTTGCCGCCTCCGCCATGAACGGCGAGTGAAAGGCGCCGCTGACGTTCAGCGGCAGATAGGTGCCGCCCACCTCTTCGAAATGCCGAGCGATTCGGTCTATCTCGCTTTTGGGCCCGGCGATCACCGTCTGGGACGGGCTGTTGTCGTTGGCGATGGAGACCGAGGTGAGCGCCTGAACCCTCAGGACTTGCGCGACCTTCTCTTCGCTGAGCCCCACCACCGCAGCCATTCCGCCGCCGCGCGCGAGGCTCATCAACTCCGCTCGCCGCTTCACGAGCCGCAGACCCGTTTCGAAGTCTACGACTCCCGCCGCACAGAGCGCGTTGTACTCGCCGAGGCTGTGGCCCACGACATAGTCCGGCGGCCGCTTTCCCTCGCCAAGACATTTGAGATAGGAAAGGGCATTGACGACAAAAAGAGCGGGCTGGGTGAATCGCGTCAACCCGAGCTGACGCTCCGGGTCCTCCAGGCACAAACGCGTCGTCGAGAATCCGAGAATCTCTTCGGATTTCCGTGTCAAATCCGGAAAATGCTCAAAGAGCCCGTTACCCATTCCCCTGAATTGAGAGCCCTGACCGGGAAACACATAGGTGGTCATACCCCGACCTTTCTCTCGAAAGAGACACCGAGAGCACACCGAGCGCTCGTCGCGCGCGGCCGCAAGGCAGATCACCGCAAGCAGGGACTTCCCCGAGAGGAAGACTCCTCGCACACTGCTCCGAGCGAGGTATACGCCCGCGGCATTCCAGCTCTACTTTTTGAAGGTCACGTCAAACGAATCGTTGGCGTTTTCGGGAGGTATTCACTCCTGGTTAAGGTCGCGATTTACTGCGTGGCTGTGCGATTCGGTCCTGGGCAAATCGCTTCGCGGTGAGTTAATTCGTAGCACACCAGGCTTCGCCCTCGGAAGACATTTTTTGCTGTAGCCAGAAAAGGGGAAGCACCATTCGGTCGAAGAATGGACACTTGGGAGCCGATTGCCGAACAATGCATTGCTCATTGCAAGACGAAAGAATGAGCGAACCTTCGAGCATCGAACAAGCCTCGCGAAAGGCCGTTTCCTAAATGACGGGAGAAGGAAGACACACCGCGCGAAATTCATTCGACCATGGGTGACTGACGCAAACTCCCGTCACGGATCGCATTGCTTGACCTTTTCCTCACCCCCCAACCCCCTCCCCGCTAGCGGGGAGGGGGCGAAGGGGGAGAGGTCGTTCGAGTGGCGAGGAAGACCATTTTCGGAACCGGCTCTCGCTCAGGGTCCAAGGGGCTTTTCGGCCTGCTGCTTTGGCTGGAGTCATACGAGAACGGCCAAGGAACTCCGCGGTTTGGGCCCGCTGAGAATGGTCGCGCCTCCAGGCGGCCGGCCGACCTCTTCGCGCCGAGTCTTCACTGCAAGGGCGCCGACACGACCTCGGGGCCGGGAGCGCCTTCCGAGGGGCAGCTCTTTCGTCCGGAGGGTCGCGACCGGCCACCGGCGCAGCGAGCTCCTCAAGGTCGCGCTATTCCATGCCTGCGAGGGGGCGCCTTCGGCGAGCCCTTTTCGGCGTCACGGACGCGCGCGCGACCCTTGAGGCGCACATCCGCGCCGATCAGCCGGCGAAGCTCGGCCCGCCCGAGGGACGCGCTCCCGAGACCCACCCTTTGGCGTTCTCGGCAATCTGCCCGAACTTGCCGGTGGCCGACTGCAGTCGAGCGTCCCAGGTGGGGTCGATGACCTGGCCGCGCACCGAGACGTGGAACTTCGCCATCACCATGATGAGGAAGAGCGGCTTCAGGAACGCGCTTCGGAAGTTGAGGGCCAGCAAGAGCCCCACGACGAGCGCGAACACCGCCGCCTTCCCGGGCACCACCGTCGAGAGAAGGAAACCCGGCACCAGGCAGACGGCCCACGCCACCGCGGTGAGCACCTTGTCCAGCACCACGACCCAGACCGCCGTCTTCAGCACCTCGCGGCAGTTCTGGCCG
The DNA here is from genome assembly GCA_963772225.1 of uncultured delta proteobacterium. GTDB lineage: Bacteria > Myxococcota > Myxococcia > Myxococcales > UBA5297 > CAVYWD01. The sequence continues at coordinate 80,400 of CAVYWD010000011.1, forward strand.
TAGTAGACGAGCCCGTCGCGGGCCGCGGCCCAGGGGTTCTCGTCGCCGCGCGCGAGGTGGTACGAGAAGAGGGTCTCGTCGATGTAGGTCGTCGCGGCCCGCACCACGGCGTTGACCAGCTGCATCAGGCTGTCGAGCCCTGGCAACGGCAGCAGCTGCGCCACCCAGTCGAGCGTGCGGTTGAACGCGCTCACGACGCCTTTGACGAGCGCGTCCACCGCGAACAGGACGTTCACCTCCGCGAAGCGCTCGGTCACGATGCGCCGGCCGTACGCGAACATCCCCTCGGAGCCGTTGCCTACCTGCCCGCGCGTCAAGAGCTCGGTCAGCACCGCGATGTGCCCGCACTTGGCCAGGTAGAGAAAGTACCGGAGGAAGAACCGCCAGACGCCGCCGACCGCCGCGGCGCAGAGGAGAAGCCAGATGAACCCCGCCGCCTCGGCGACGTGCTTGCCCAGGAACGCCGCGCCGCCAAAGGCGACGACCCACGCCATCACGACCCCAACCGTGCAGCCCACGTGGATGCCGAGGCGCACCAGGGCGTACGGCAGCGTCTTGAGCAAGAGCCCCAGTGCCGTCCCAAGGTCGGCGCTCTCGATGGCCAGGGGATACGAGTGGCGAACGCCAGGCTGTGGCGGACCGTCTTGGAAGGGGGGCATGCGGCGCATTATCCGCGACGCCAGGGTCGGCCGCCAGCCGGGCGCCGCTCGCAAGGGCGTCTTGGGCGGACGAAAGCCGCGCTCCCTCGGGCCCGGTGAGCTCCATAGGGCTGTTCGAGATTCGCCATCGGGGTTCGCTGGAAACCGGCGCACGAGCGCGGCCTTCCTCGCGCGCCGCGTCTGAACATGGGGGCGCTTCTTCCAGATAAGGATGCAGGGTCGCCACCCTCCCCGCGCGCCCAGGCACGGGCAATCGCCGGAACAGGAGCGCCGGCCACACGGGCTCTCCCGCATCATGGCCTCCCTTGAAGCTGCCGCCCGGCGGCTCAGAGCCGTGGTAGTAGTGCCCGCCTCATGGGACGAGAGCCATCTTCGGGCGCCTGGGTCGACCTCGGGCGCATGGTTCGGCGGATGGCCGCGCCGGCCACTGCGGCCCTCGTCCTTTTGGGCCTGGCGCTCGGGGTGGCGGTCGACCGGCTCCGCGCGCCGGTGCGCGAGAGCGCCTTCGCGGTGAGCCTCCCGAGCCTCGCGTGCCCGGCTCCGTTCCCGACCCGGCCCGACCCGGAGCTGCGCGTGCCGGGCAGCCTCGTCGCGGGATTCCGGTCCGACGACACGAGCGCGCCGCCGCCGCTGCGCGACACGTATCTGCATTGCCGCTTCAGCCCCGCGGGCGACCGGACCGAGGCCGCCTGCGCGGTGCGCGGCCCCGACGCCGCGCTCGCCCGGCGCATCGCCGACATGGCGAAGGCCGACCTCGCCGTGCGCGGGTCTCCCCTCGCCATCGAGCTCGCCAACGTCCGCCTCATCGTCACCTGCGGGCCCGACTACTTCGCCCGGCTGGTGAGCGCCCCGCCGGCATCGCCCGACCCGAAGACCCGGCGCCCGGAGACCCAGGAGCTTTTGGCGGCGCGCGACCCGCTGCTCGGCGACGCTCGCCCGTTGCCCTCCTCGCCGCAGGCACCACCGGCTCGCTCTGGAAGGGGTCCGCTCTTCGGGGCGCTCGTGGGGGCGGTCGCCGCGGCGCTCGCGGCCGCCTGGCGCTCGCGCCTTCCCGAGCGGCCCGCCCTGGGGTCTCTCGGAGCCAACTGGCCGGCCTCGGTGGCCCTGGCGGGGCTGATGCTCACCGCGGGGATGGACAAGGCGCTCGTCTTGGAGCTCGGCCGCTTCAACGCGAGGGCCGGGCAGCTCTGCGCCCTGGCGCTGCTCGCCGCGGTGGTCGCCGAGCGCCGGCGGCTCCGGCGCGCGCTGGCGGCCCCGGCGCCGGCCGTGCTCACCGGGCTCGCCTACCTGGGCCTCTGCGCCGCTTCGGCGATGGGCTCCGATTACCCGACGAAGAGCGCGGCGTACTTGACTTGGGCGAGCTTCGACCTGGTCGTGGTCCTGCTGGGCGTCTTCGGGTACGCCGCGTCCCGCGAGCGGCTGGACTTCGCGCTGCGCTGGTGGGTTGGCGGGATGGCGCTGGCCACGGCCATGGGCGCTTTTCAAATAGGCATGTGGCTCACCGGGCGCCCGGCGCCGCTGCTGTCGTCCGACACCGCCGGGTTCCCGCGCGTCAACGGGTTCAACTATGAGCCCGCCTACTTCGCGCTCTACCTGCTCCCCGGCGCGCTCATGCTCATGAGCCGGTTCGTGCTCCTGGGACCGCGCGCCGTGAAGAGCGGGCTCCTCGCCTTGGCGCTGCTGTCGGCCATCGCCCTGTCCACCTCGCGCTCCGGGTGGGTCGGCATCGGCCTGGGCTTGTCGCTGCTCGCCGCCCGTGCGGGTGCGCGGCTCGGGCGCAAGGCGTTAGGCCGATTCGCGGTCGCCGCGGCGGCGCTCGGCGCGGCGCTTTGCCTCGTGCTGCTCGCCTGGCCGGGCATGCGCGCCAACGCCGCCAAGATGGCGCACATGGCGTTCGACCTGCACGAGGCGACCTCGACCGGCCCGCGGATGGAAACGATGCGCCAAGCCCTGGTGCTCGTCTCGCGTTCCCCCGCCCTCGGCGTCGGCTTCGGAGGCTACGGGGCGTATGTGCTCGCGCACCCGGAGCTGCCGAACTTCGCCCCACCCGACGCGAAGTCGCTGGTGACCACCAACCTGTATTTGGAGATCGCCTCGGAGACGGGGCTTCTCGGGCTGGGCGCGGCGCTGGCGATGCTCGCGGCCTTGCTCCGGCCGGTCTGGCGCGCGGCGCGGGCCCAGCGGGGCGGGCCGCCCGACGCGACGCAGGCGGCCGCCGAAGGGCTGCTCATCGCCTGCATGGTGGTGTTCGCCGTTCTGTTCCAGTTCAACCAGACGCTCTGGCGCCTGGACGTTTGGGTGCTCCTGTCGCTGAGCTTTTCCGTAGGCCTGCTCCCCTCGCAGAGCGCGGCGTCGGCCCCGGTGCCCGAAGGCGAGGCGGCGCCCCGAGACGGCTCGGGCCCTGCCGCCGCCTGAGGCCTCTTCGGGTGAGCCCGCCCGCGCGCGGGCAGTAGCGCGGGCTCGAGAGGCCGGCGCAGGTGTTACCATCGCGCCATGCAAAGGCTCGATCCCAAGCTCGACGTGGTCTTCAAGATCCTCTTCGCGGATCCGAGCAACAAGGACCTTCTGCTCTCCTTGCTGACGCGAGCTTCACCTGGTGGAGCTACCCAAGCTTCCCGACCTTGGAGGCGAGGAGAAGAAGGCAGAGAGCCCGTTGGTGGCTTGGGGCACGTTTCTCCTGGCCCCGAGCGACCAAGCCATGCTGGAGCTGGCGAAGATGGACCCCGTCTACGAGAAGGCCATGAACGCATTGGAATCGCTGTCGGCGAAGCCCGACGTTCAAGAGATCGCCCGTGAGCGGGAGCTCGCGCTCCTGACCTACAAGCTCGAGATCGGCGAAGCCAAGGCCGAGGGGCGGGCCGAGGGGCGGGCCGAGGGGCGGGAGGAAGCAGAGGTGAGGGTACGGGTTCAGGCGCTGCTGGCCATCCTCGCCGGGAGAAGACTCGAGCTGTCCGAAGCGCTGCGCAGCCAAATCCTTTCTTGCGCGGACACTGCCATTCTCGACCGGTGGATCCACCAGGCAGTCACCGCGCAGACCGCCGCCGAGGCGATTTCGTAGAGGCGCGTTCGCCGACCGCGCCGAAGCGGCCCGGCAGAGGGTGCCGCGGTCAGCGTCCACGGCGGATGGGCTCGCCCCGTGCGCCTCTTGTCACGGCAGTGGGCGCGCGCGCAGCTCGTCGAAGGCGGCCAGGGCTCGGACGATGATGTCGTTCATGTCGTAGTAGCGGTACTCGGCGAGGCGGCCGACCAGGTAGAGGTTCGGGGTGCGCGCCGCCTCCGCTCTGTAGCGGGCGTAGAGAGCGTCGTTCGCGGGCTTGGGGATGGGGTAGTACGGCTCGTTGCCCTTGGCCGCGGCCCTGTCGTAGGCGAGCGGGTACTCCACGGCGATGGAGGTGGCGCCCGGGACCTTCTGCCCGGTCATGTGCTTGTATTCGGTGATGCGGGTGTACGGGGCGTCGCCGGGGTAGGTCACGACGGCGACGGGCTGGAAGACGTCCTGGTCGAGGGTGCGAAACTCGAAGTCGAGCGAGCGGTAGGGGAGCTCGCCGAAGCGGTAGCGGAAGAGCTCGTCGGCGGCGCCGGAGTAGACGACCAGGCCGTCGAACGGGCGCCCTTCGAAATGGATGCGGCCGTCGGGCTGAAGCTCGAGGACGCGGCTCGCGTCGACGCCCAGGCGGAGCTCGATGTTCGGGTGGGCGAGCATGCGCTCGAAGAGGCGGGTGTAGCCCTCGGCGGGCATGGCCTGGTGGCGCTGCTGGAAGTAGCCGTCCTCGTGCGAGATGCGCACCGGGACGCGCCGGGTGATGGTCTCGAAGTCGAGGTCCTCCGGGCGCTCACCCCACTGCTTGACGGTGTAGTTCAGGTACACCTTGCGGAAGATGAAGTCGCCCAGGGAGGCGAGGTCGGCGTCGTCGCTCTGGCGCAGGTCGGAGATGGGCACGTTGCCGCGGTCGCCGTGGCGGGCGAGGAGCTTCGCCGAGAGCGAGGCGGCCTCGGCCGGCGGGAAGAGCGCCTCGAGGGAGGCCAAGTTGAACGGCATGGGGATGAGGCGGCCGTCGACGTTGGCTCGGACCCGGTGGTGGTAGGGGCGCCAGGCGGTGAACTGCGAGAGGTAGGACCAGACGCGCTCGTCGTCCGTGCGGAAGATGTGCGGGCCGTACTGGTGGATGAGGATGCCCGCCGCGTCGGTGCGGTCGTACATGTTGCCCGCGAGGTGCTTGCGGCGCTCGAGGAGGGTGACGCGGCGTCCGAGTTGGGTGGCGAAGCGCTCGGCGAGGATGGTGCCGGCGAAGCCGGCGCCGATGACGAGGACGGACTGGGACGAATCACCCAACTGAGCACCTCCTGCAAGCGGCGCAACCACGAATACTGAAACAGAGTTCTCGGCGGCTCGCGCTACGAGCCAAACCTTTTCGGGGCACGGGCGCGCCAAGCGCGTGAGGGGATCATCGCCGTGCCTCGTCCATGGGTTCAAGGGCTCGCCCCCCCCCTCGCGCACAGGCCCACCTTCGCCCTGCCCGACAGCACGCTGCCGCGCTGAGCCCTAGCTGGTTTGTCCAGAGCTGGGCCGCCGAGCCACTTCCGGTAGTCCGCGAGACGTTCCCCGCTCGGCGATCCGCACGCATACGGGTAGTGCCCAGGAGCCTGCTAGACTGCCTGTTCGTGCGTTCGGTGCCCACGAAGAGCTTCGAGCTGGCCGGCGTCCCGGTCCTGTTCGCAACGAAGCGTGACGGCCCGTGGCGCCGCTGCCAGGGGACGTTCACCGCAGATCGATGGGCGACCGTCCCCGGGCGACGGGCTGCAGGCGGCAGACCCGGAACGCCCCTACGTTAGACTCAACGGAGTGGCACTCCCGCTTGTCAAACCTGAATCCCAGGAGCATGTATACGCGGTCCGGCGGGTAGGCGCGCGGGAGGGATAGGAGTTCGAGGTGATAGACTTGGTCCGGATTGGACCACATCGCGTCGTGGACGCGCTCAAGCATGCGCGGCGTGTTACCGGTCGCGGGCAGCCCGGAGAAGAAGAAGTTCGTGCCGAGCCCGACCACCCGCGAGGAGCACAGCGCGGGAGCCACGAATCCGATGCCATTGCCGAGTACGACCACGCTCCGGTCCGGGATGCCTAGGTCCCCCATCTCGTACCAGCGCTGGCGCCAAGCGGTGCGCGCCCATTCAATGGGCAGGTAGCTGCTGGTGCAGCCGAGGACCGCGACCGCTGCGCCCATTGCCACGCATGCGGCGCGGTCGGACCCTGCGAGGCTACGAACGATTGCGAGCAGAGCAATGGGGGAGACCAGCGACAGCACCATCAGATAGCGGGCGTAGTGAAATAGGAGCGCCCACAGCAGGAATCCAGCCACGACGAGGATGAGCAGCAGGCTCTCGTCTCGCTGCGGCCGCGCGCCCTCGTCGCCATAGCTTGGAGCCGCGCGCCCCAGTAGGCGAGTCACGAGATGGACCGCGAGCGCACCGAAGAACAAGAACCAGAAGGGCTCTCGGTAGCGCGCCTCCATGACCCGGTCCGTCGAGTCCACGAAGAGCCAGGGAAGCTGAAGCAACTCGCCGAGCCCTCGTAGACCCCACCGAGCATCGCGCCAGTTGGCGAGCGCGAAGAAAGGGGACTGGAAGATGCCGTTGTAGTACGGGAACAGTGGGTTCCCATATGTCTGGGTCAGGTGCCACATCCAGGGTGCGCTGCCGGCGATGAACGCGGCCCCAACTGAGAGGGCGAACGCCGCCCAGTGCCCTCTGCGCGGGCGGGTCAGCGCTAGCCCCGCCACCAGGGCGGCCGCGAAGATCGCGTTTGTCAGCTTGAAGGCACACGCCACACCTACCAGCAGCCCGCCTGCGATGAGGCGCCCTTTGCGCTGGCCGAGCGATTGCGGCTGCTCGACGCGGTGGGCGTGGTCGCCGGCATGGTCGAGTGCCAGCCCGAGGGGCCGTTCACATTGCGCCCCATCGCGCCCGAGGAGCGCGACGGATTCCGGATGCACCTCCAGCGCTACCACTACCTGGGCTTCAAGCGGTCGGTGGGCGAGTCCATGGGATACGCGGCGTTCATTGGGCAAGAGCTCGTCGCTCTGCTCGACTGGGGCGCGGCATTCTTACGCTGCGGCCCGCGCGACCATTTCATTGGCTGGGAAGCGTCGGTCCGCGAGAGAAACCTCCCGCTGGTCGCCGGGAATCGTCGATTTCTCGTGCTGCCGTGGGTGCGCGTGCCGCACCTGGCGTCGCGGGTGCTCGCTGCCAATTTGCGCCGGCTCAGCCGCGACTGGCAGGTCACATTCGGCCACCCCGCGTTGCTGGCCGAGACGTTCGTCGACCCGTCGCGATTCAAAGGCACCTGCTACCGCGCGTCCAATTGGATCCATCTCGGGCAGACGCGTGGCGACACGCGCCTCTCCGATGGCACGAGGGTGCGCGGCCGACCGAAGGAGCTCTACGTCTATCCGCTCGCGCGCGACGCGCTGAAACAACTGCGCTCACCCGAAGGCGCGGCCTGACGATGGCCCGAGCCCGAGCCACAGCGGAGCTGAGCGTCGAACAGTGCCGCGAGGTCGCGGCGTGGATCGAGGTCAATGGGGAGAGCCTGCCGCCCGCGGTCCGCGCCTTCCTCGAATTTCACCAGGTATATCTGGCCGCCGGCGAGGGGGACCCGATGCGCCGCGCTGCAGCGACGGCGTGGCGCTCGCTCCTGCGCGCGCTCCACCTCACGCCGTCGAGCGAGAAGCGCCGCTCGAGCGGCTCGCCGCTGGCCGGCATCCCGGGAGCGGATCGCCTCTGCGCGAAGGACGAGCGCGAGCGGCTCGAGGCGCATCTGGCTCGCTGCCGCCTGCTCTCGGGCTGGCACCGCGGCCTGAAGAAGCGTCACGATGATCACTTCAAGCGACTTCAGAAGAGGCTGGCCAAGATGCCCAAGGAGAAATCGGAGGCGGCGCAGGCGGCCGAGGAGATCCTTTCGCTCGACGAGATTGTCATCGAGCTCACCGACGAAGAACGCGCGCAGGACGAGGCCGCCGCCGACCGGTTCATCGAGCACCTGACTGCGGGAGGGGGCGCCGACCCGGCGCTGCGGCCTTCGGCGGAGACGCTCATGCCCGGCGGCGCAGCGCTCTTCCAGGAGGAGCACGTGCCGGTGCCGGCGCTGGTTCCGGAGGGCCTCGAAGACGCCCAGGTGGTCGAGACGCTCCATGAGCCGCGCGTGCGCTACGACTTCGCGGTCGCGGTGAAGCGCATCGAGCTCGAGGTCGAGAAGAAGATCCTGGTGGGCAGCGACGGCGAGCGCCATGTGATCGCGGGGTCCACGAGCGAATACGGTCCGCCTCGCTTCCAGGTGACGTGGGACGCCCTTTCGACCCTGACGTGGCTCACCGGCCAGTTCGCGATGCCGTTCAACCGCATTGGTACTCTGCTCTCGTCTCAAGAGAAGCGCTTCACGGCCGGCGGCCTCGGCAGAATGCTGCATTACGTGGCGCAGCGGTTTCTGCCGATCTACCTCGAGCTCGGGGCACAGCTGTCCCGCAGCGACTATTTGGCGGGCGACGACACCTCGTGTCGGGTGCTCGAGGTCTCGTCCTACTTCGAGTGGGCCAGAGCGAACCCGGCCGAGGCGAGGAGCCAGGCGCCGCCCTGGAGCGGCTATTCGACGCCGAGCATCGCCGAGCAAAGCCTGCGGCAGTGCCAGAAGCTTACGGAAGCGCGAATCCGCCGGCGCGACGACGGCGATCGCGCGGCGGTGCGCGCGATTGAGGAAGTTCCCTCGCTTGGAATGCTCATCGGCAAAAGGTTCCCCTTCGAATCGATGCGCCGCAACGGCGATGGGCGCAAAGAGGCGATGCACACCACGGTCGTCACCGGGCGAAGCGACGCCTCCGCCCCGGGGAGCCTCATCGTTTTCTATCGCAGCCACCTCGGGAGCTGCGGCAACCTCTTCGAATCGATTCTCGAGAGTCGCGATGAAAAACAGAGAGACCTGGTCCTGCAAGGCGACCTGAGCACGACCAACCTCGTCACCTCCGAGAAGCTGCTCGCGCGTTTCAATATCCGAGTCATCGGCTGCTCAGCGCATTATCCGGACTCGTCCGTTATCCGGAGCGAGGCGCCTTCAGCAGCTCGAGGGAGGGCCAAGAGAGCTCTGGATAATGAGGGAATGGACGCTGGGCTCGCGCGTTTGAAGCGCCATGCCACGAAGGTACAAGGGCCCCCGGGATGCGCTCGAGCGAAAAGTCGTTCGCGTCTGGAGGCGCAGCCGGTGGCTGCCGAGCACGTGTGCGCAGTACCTGCTCGTGGTGCGACGTTTTCGCTGCTACTGTCATGACCGACGCATAGACGAGATGGAGCACCTGGAGCACCTCACACGCCGCGGGGTGGAGGAGTTTGCCAGCCAATACATTGGCGCGCGACTTCGCCGACGCGCTCCGAAGCGGGTGCTCGCGGCCGCGAGCCATGCGTTGTTCGCGTGGCCGCATGCCCTGCATGCGTTGGGGTACCGTCTACCGGAGTGGCAGCCGCCTTCGAGGCCAGCAGTGCAATCGCCACTGCTGTCCAAGTACGTCGCCTATCGGCAGGGTCACCGCGGTGTATCCCTCGCGACTGTGCAACGTGAAGTGATGACGGCGACGGAGTTCCTGGAGACGCTACGCGTTCGCGGGCGGTCGCTGGCAAGCACACGGGCGAGCGATATCGATGCCTTCATCACCCAGCTCACTCAGCGTTTTTGTCGCAGGACGTTGCGTGACACGTGTAGTCGGCTGCGCGCGTTCCTTCGATTCCTGCAGGCGACGGGCCGGGTCAACCGCAATCTCGCATCCCTCTTGGTCGCACCGAGGGTGCGCTGGATGGACGCGCCGCGACGAGCGCTCCCATGGCCGGACGTACAACGCCTATTGCGTTCGGTCCGGCACGATCGTCCTGCTGGCCTACGCGACTTCGCGGTGCTGCTGATGATGATCACGTACGGCTTCGGTGCCGCCGAGGTGTCGTCCTTGCGGCTCGACGGGATCGACTGGCGCGCAGCGGTGTTCCGATTGCGTCGACCGAAGACCGGGAAGTTCATCGAGCTCCCACTTTTGCCCGCCGTCGCACGCGCACTGATCGCGTACTTGCGCAAAGGGCGCCCTGCGGACTCCTGCCTTCCCGAGGTGTTCGTCTCCGCGCAGCTGCCGCGCCGACCGATCTCGAGCGGTGCAGTGCGCCAAATCGTGGCTGGCCACGCGCGAAGTGCGGGGATCCGTGGCCACGTTGGAGCGCACACTCTTCGGCATGCCCACGCGACTCGGCAGGTCGATGCCGGCGTGCCCCTCAAGATCGTAGGCGACATTCTCGGACATCACAGCCCGACTTCGACGTCCGTATACGCTCGGGTGGCGCTGCGGCGCCTGCGAGCTGTGGCGCTCCCGGTGCCTCGATGAGCACTGCTTTCAGCAGTCGGCTGGCAGCTGATTTCGCGGGTTTTCTCGCATTCAAACGCGCGCTTGGGTATTCATACTGGCGCGCCGAGTTCATTCTGCGAGCGTTCGACAAGTTCCTGATCCAGCAAGCCGGCGCAGCCGGGCGCTACAGGCGACTCGATGAGCTCATACTGTCCTGGTTGGGGCGTAGCGCCGACCGAAAGCCCGAGAGCGTTGCGTGCGAGCTCGCCGTCCTGCGTCAGTTCTACGCCTTCCTGCAACGGCGAGGACGCAGGCTGCGCGAGCCGTCCTGGCCGAAAATCCCGGCCAAAAGCACCTTTGTCCCCCATATCTTTACGAAGGCCGAGGTCTGCGAGTTGCTGCGTCTCACAGCGACCCTCGAGCGTCCGCCGTTTCGCCGCATCCTCTACCACACGCTACTGCTCGTGCTCTACTGCGCGGGCCTGCGATTCGGTGAGGCGACCCGGTTGAGGCTGCGGGATGTGGACCTCGCTCGTGGCGTCCTTTTCATCTTGCCATCCAAAGGACGGTCGCGCTGGGTGCCGTACCACCCGTCGCTGGAGCGCGAGCTGCGCCGCTACCTCGCGGAACGCGCTTCGTTCGCACCTGCCTGCGCCGGCCCGGACGCCCCACTTTTCCTGGGACGGAAGAACCGCGCGCTCGGCGTCAAGAACGCTTCGCATACGGTATGCCGCCTTCTGCGAATCGCAGGGCTCAAACCCGCGGCTGGCCGTGTCGGGCCGCGCCCCTACGACATGCGTCACGCCTTCGCAGTCCATCGGCTCACGCGATGGTACCGCGCCGGGGTTGACCTCCACGCGCGACTACCATGGCTCTCGGCATACATGGGGCATGACGACCTGCTCGGGACGGAGACATACCTGACTGCGACGCCCGAGTTGCTCTCGCTGGCGGGCGATCGTTTCCGTCGGCGGTTTCTCGCAGACCCGGAGGCGCGGCGATGAAGCGCGCTCAGACGCCTCTGTTGGCGCTCGTGCAGAGCTACTTTCAGGTGCATTTGCGCGGCGTCCGCGGCGCCAGCCAGCACACGATCCGCGCCTACCGCGACGGGCTGCGGCTCTTCTTCGTGTTGAACGAAGCCGCTGCGCGGCAGCTGGAGTAGATGCGGGCTGAGGCGGCTGAGAGGGGCGGTCCAGAAAGTCGGTGGACCCGTCGGGAGGCTTCACCCTGTGGCTCCGAGAGTCGGATTTCCCGGCGCTCGGAACCACAAGGAGAAGTGCGATGGGCCGATTGTACCAGAAGATGGAGCAGGATCTAGCAATCAAGAACTTCGCGACGGGGACGCGGACAGAGTACCTGCGGTGCTGCTGCAACCTGGTGCGCTTCCACATGCGGTCCCCGACCGACATGGGCCTCCCGGAGATCAAGGATTTCCTCGGGCACTTGATTCGACAGGGGGCGAGCGCTGAGAAGGTGAAGATGCACGTCGCGGGAATCAAGTTCCTGTTCGCCGTCACGCTCGATCGCGAGGACGTCGCCAACAAGATTCCGTGGCCGAAGGTGCCCCACAAGAAGCCCGACATCCTGAGCCTCTCGGAAGTGGAGCGTCTGCTCGATGCGGCGATGGCGGCGAGCTTGGCGCCGGCGGTGGTGTCCATCACGGCGTACGCCGCGGGGCTGCGCATCAGCGAGGCCTGCCGGCTTCAGCACCAGGACATCGACAGCGAGCGGATGCTCATCCACGTGCGGCTGGGAAAGGGGAAGAAGGACCGGTACGTGATGCTCAGCCCGCGCCTGCTCGAGATCCTGCGCGGCTACTGGGCGAAGGCGCGTCCGGCGGGAGACTGGCTCTTCCCGGGGCGAAAGGCGGTCCGACCGCTCACGCCTGCCTCGGTGCGCAAAGCGCTGGACGTCGCGGCGAGAAAGGCCAAGCTGCGAAAGAAGGTGAACCCGCACCTGCTGCGCCATTCGTTCGCGACTCATCTGCTGGAGGCTGGCACCGATATCCGGGTCATCCAGGTGCTGCTCGGCCACAGCTCCATTCGCACCACGGCGCGCTACACCCAGGTGAGCGCTCGCCATATCGCCAGTGTGACGAGCCCGCTCGATCGCATTCGCGTCCCACAGGTCCCCGCTCGCCAGTAGCCGGTGATCTGCGCGGCCTACCCCGCGCCCGGCGCCGCCGGGCCGGGGCGGCCTCGCCTGACCGTTGGCGACATCTTTCGGGCCCATGGCGAGGCCTATCGGAAGCGCCACGCGCTGAGTGAGCCTCAGCGCAAGGCGATGTGGGCCATCGAGGCTTGCCGGACTCCGGTCCTGGGCGGGCGGGTGGAGGTATGCGACCGATGCGGCCATCGCGAGGCCCTCTACGGCTCGTGCGGCAACCGGCATTGCCCGACTTGCCAGAGCCTGGCGCAGGCGCGGTGGATCGAGAACCGCCTGGAGCGGCTCTTGCCCACCGACTACTTCCACTATCCCGAGATCGCGGTTATGTGTAGTTGGCGAGTCTGCGCCGACTGAAAGTGAGCGATTGACGCTCGGCATAAGAATCATCGAGGCGATGCCTACAGCGACCCAAGGAAGGCGAGAACATCTGGTCGCGGCCGCCACTTGGGTTCCCGCGTACCTGTGAGTCCGGCGCGGCGCCAGAAGGCGTCGAGCACACGGCGCTTCATTCGGAGATTGGTCTTCGTGTAGCGGCCCGTTGTAGCGATGCTCTCGTGCCCGAGATAGTCGCGGATCACAGTGAGATCGACGCCGGCCTGGAGGAGGGCAACGGCACAACTGTGGCGCATGACGTGAGGGGTGACGCGCTTGCGCTTGAGGATTGGCAGGTCGCGCGCGGCGCGTTGGAGGTACTTGTCGAGGATGTAGGCGGCACCGTCGCGGCTCAGAGGTTGTCCTCGGGCACTGCGAAACACATGGCCGTCCGGGAGCGGTGGGGACAGATCCTCGAGCCGCCTGAGCGTGGTAGCCGTGTCCGGCCAGAGCGGGCAGATGCGATCCTTGCGACCTTTGCCGTGGAGGTGGACCTGGAACGGGCGAGCGAGTTGCAGGTTGTCGCGACGGACTGCGATCGCTTCACCGATGCGCGCGCCGGTGTTGTACAGGAATAGAAGGAGGGCGTGGTCGCGTATCCCGCTGGCTCTGCGACGGTCGGGCTGCCGCAACAATACGCGCACCTCCTCAGGCTCCAGATAGGTAGCGACCGGCGAGGCCGTTTTCTTGAAGGGGAGGGAGAGGACGCGCTGGTACTGGGCGCCACGAGATGGGTCGTTGCGCACGAGGTAGCGGAAGAACGTGCGAATCGCAGTCAACCGCAGGTTCCGCGTGGCGACGGCGTTGCGCCGACTCGACTCGAGGTGATCGAGGAATCCGAGGACTTGCTCGACGGTGAGATCCTCCAGACGCAGGCGGGCCACATCTGCTCCGCACGTGTCTCCCAGAAAGGAGAAGAACAGGCGCAGAGCGTCACGATAGGCGAGCACGGTGTGCCTGCTGGCATTTCGCGTCCGTCCCAGGTGCTCGCGAAAGAATGATTCCACCAAGGGGAAGATCGAATCGGGGTCTCGATGACTCATGGGCGCTCCCTTCGGCGGAACCGCGCAGCGAACCGGCTGCTTGCGACGCGCAGCAAGTCCGGGCTCGCGGTGAGATAGGTTTCCGTACCCAACAGGTCCTCGTGGCCCATGTAGGCGGACAGCCACGGCAAGCGGGCGTGCAAGTCGACTCCCTCCCGATACCAGCGCGCCAAGCGGTGCGACGCGAAGGCGTGGCGAAGGTCCATGACTCGTGGCCCCCCAGGGCCGGCGGTGGGCTTGAGTCCGAGCCGCTGCCAGAGACGTCGAAATACCTCCCCGACCCCGCGGCGGGTGTAACCGCGACCGTCGGGCCGCACGAAAAGAGGACTGGTGGTTGAGCTGGAACCGAATGCGAGGCGCACGCGAAGGTAGGACTTGATCTGTCGGGCCAGCCCATCCCGAAAGGGAACCCATCGAGACTTTCCCTTGCTCTCGGAGATAAAGAAGGTCCGCCCGCGCACGTCGACCTCGCGCAGGGTGAGACGAATGGCCTCGCCGGGTCGCAGACCAGTGCAGAAGAGCACGAGGAGGAGTGTGCGGAAGGTGGCTCGACGAAGCGGAGCATTGGGGCCCGGCAAGGTCCTCGTCTCGCGCCCCAGTCGGCGGATATCCTGGACCGACAACGGATACGGCCGAAAGTGCGACCTTCCCGTCACGACGATGTCATCTCCGGGAACGAAGCCCTCGATGCCACGTCGACGGCGGAACAGGCAGAACTGACGGACGACCGACAGCATGACGTGGTTCGTGCCTGGCTTCCGGACCGCGCGGCGCAGCCAGCGCACCACCGCGCGCTCCAGCGAAATCTCGCCGTGCTCGGCAGCATCCTGAGCCGCCAGCCGGTCAAAGCTCCGGAGATGCTGCTCTTGCGTCTGATAGCGACGGCCGAGAGCTCGTTTCCACACGAGGAACTCCTCCAGTTCCAAGGCAATCGGGCTGTGGAATGGCCTGCGCATCAAGGCCATGGGAGAGAGACCTCGCGCAGCCGCTCGGTAGCCACACGGGCGTACGCCGAAATTGACCGAGGGTCGCTGTGGCCGAGGATGTCGCTGACGACCTTGGACGGCGCCGCCGCCTCGATCTGGCGACTCGCATGACTCCGGCGAAGGGCATGCGGACCAAAGAACCGGGCGGGAACTCCCGCGGCGGCGGCGTACCGCTGCAGCCGTACACGCAAGGCGTTGATGCGACACGAGACGTATGGGGGAAGGCCTCGGACGAATAGCGCTCGCGTGGGGCTGCGTCGAGGGCGACCGCTTTGCAGGTACGAAGCCAGTGCCTGCCCCACGGGACCCAGCAACGGCACAACGGTCTCGACACCTGTTTTGGGGCGAACGATTCGAAGGGTCCCTGCATCCCAGTCCACGTCATCCAAGCGCAGTGCGAGCACCTCCGCGCCCCCCATCCCGTACGCCGCCATCAGGAGGGTAGCGGCGTAGTCGCGTTTCCCGAGAGCGGTGTGGCGATCGATCGCGCTGAGCACTCGACGGACATCGTGCCAGGGGACGACGCGAAGTGGTCGAGCGTGACGTCGTCCCAGCGGCGCAAGCACCGAGGGGGCAAGGTCGATGGGAATCACGTGGGTCGCGTGAAGGAACCGCAGGAACGACCGCAAGCGTGAGCAAACGCCAATCAGTGTGACTGGGGTGGAGGTCTTCGCGACATCAACGAGGAATCCGTCGATTGTCGCCAGCGTAATGGACGAAAGAGGCCGTCGTCGGTGCCGCAGCCACCGGAGAAACTGACCAATGACCTCACACTCCCTGTGCAGTGTCGTGTCCTTGACCCCACGCCACTTTCGGCCGAACTCGCAGTACCGAGCCAACGCTTCGTCGATGGGGCCACGCCTCTTCGGCTGAAACCAGTCCGGCACAGGCAAACCCAAGACCGCGACCGCTTTCGCCCAAGCATGGACCGAACTTCTCGCCTCCTCGACGCACTGGGCGACATCGCGACCACGCCGACGGGCGTATGCTCTCGCGAATCGGTCAACACTGCAGCGCGTGAGACGGCTGACCTCATTCACACCAAGGCGACAGCAATGCGAACGATACCGATCAACGCACTTGAGGTGGTGGCGGATAGTTGAATTCGTGAGACCTGTGTCGTGCCATACCCCCGCGACAAGAGCTCGTATGCGGTCTCGCTTCTGTCTGGATGACGAGCGTCGAGGCATGCTGCAATCTGTGAGTGCTCAAGGCTCCCGGGGAACCGTAGGCCCCCGATTTTATGCCGAGCACAGCTGCCTCCCTCTCCTCACAGCAGACAGGCGAGCGCCACATAACCGCGATCTCGGGATAGTGGAAGTAGTCGGTGGGCAAGAGCCGCTCCAGGCGGTTCTCGATCCACCGCGCCTGCGCCAGGCTCTGGCAAGTCGGGCAATGCCGGTTGCCGCACGAGCCGTAGAGGGCCTCGCGATGGCCGCATCGGTCGCATACCTCCACCCGCCCGCCCAGGACCGGAGTCCGGCAAGCCTCGATGGCCCACATCGCCTTGCGCTGAGGCTCACTCAGCGCGTGGCGCTTCCGATAGGCCTCGCCATGGGCCCGAAAGATGTCGCCAACGGTCAGGCGAGGCCGCCCCGGCCCGGCGGCGCCGGGCGCGGGGTAGGCCGCGCAGATCACCGGCTACTGGCGAGCGGGGACCTGTGGGACGCGAATGCGATCGAGCGGGCTCGTCACACTGGCGATATGGCGAGCGCTCACCTGGGTGTAGCGCGCCGTGGTGCGAATGGAGCTGTGGCCGAGCAGCACCTGGATGACCCGGATATCGGTGCCAGCCTCCAGCAGATGAGTCGCGAACGAATGGCGCAGCAGGTGCGGGTTCACCTTCTTTCGCAGCTTGGCCTTTCTCGCCGCGACGTCCAGCGCTTTGCGCACCGAGGCAGGCGTGAGCGGTCGGACCGCCTTTCGCCCCGGGAAGAGCCAGTCTCCCGCCGGACGCGCCTTCGCCCAGTAGCCGCGCAGGATCTCGAGCAGGCGCGGGCTGAGCATCACGTACCGGTCCTTCTTCCCCTTTCCCAGCCGCACGTGGATGAGCATCCGCTCGCTGTCGATGTCCTGGTGCTGAAGCCGGCAGGCCTCGCTGATGCGCAGCCCCGCGGCGTACGCCGTGATGGACACCACCGCCGGCGCCAAGCTCGCCGCCATCGCCGCATCGAGCAGACGCTCCACTTCCGAGAGGCTCAGGATGTCGGGCTTCTTGTGGGGCACCTTCGGCCACGGAATCTTGTTGGCGACGTCCTCGCGATCGAGCGTGACGGCGAACAGGAACTTGATTCCCGCGACGTGCATCTTCACCTTCTCAGCGCTCGCCCCCTGTCGAATCAAGTGCCCGAGGAAATCCTTGATCTCCGGGAGGCCCATGTCGGTCGGGGACCGCATGTGGAAGCGCACCAGGTTGCAGCAGCACCGCAGGTACTCTGTCCGCGTCCCCGTCGCGAAGTTCTTGATTGCTAGATCCTGCTCCATCTTCTGGTACAATCGGCCCATCGCACTTCTCCTTGTGGTTCCGAGCGCCGGGAAATCCGACTCTCGGAGCCACAGGGTGAAGCCTCCCGACGGGTCCACCGACTTTCTGGACCGCCCCTCTCAGCCGCCTCAGCCCGCATCTACTCCAGCTGCCGCGCAGCGGCTTCGTTCAACTCCCAGCGCCAGCCGTCAAACCAGATGCGGCCGCCGTCGCAGAAAGGGCACTCGCTCGGGTCGCCCGCGCCCGGGCCCGACTTCGGCAACATAGGTCTTGAACTCGGCCGGGCCGAGGCCAATGCTCGCCACGACCTCCCGCCTGGTGGAAGGCGAAGGTCACGGCGCTCCGCGGTTCGAGCCGCGGGGCGCCACCTGCGTACGAGCCTATGCTGCAGCCGGGAGCGGGCAAGTATCCGGCTGGCACTGCAGTCGAGCGTGCGCGGCTACAGCGAGATGATGGAGGCTGGCGGGGATGAGTCTCACTGCGCCAGCAAGGGCTGCCAGCTCGCTGGGAGGTACTTTGCGACCGCCGCAAGAGTTGAATGCACTGGCGCCTTCAATGGTGGGCCCATCGAAGTCCCGCGGTTGGTTGCCATGTTGCGTAGATCCTACCAGAGGGGATCGAACCTGCGCTGACCCTGACGACGAGGCGACCTTGCTATGAGCCGACCGATAGCGGTCCTCCCCTGGCGACCCAAGCGGCCAGGTCAGGGAGTGACGTCAGCAATGCTGCTCCGACGCCGGGCGGCAGTCGATCTCCGATGGGCAACGTGGCTACCAATCCTTTGTCCAGCGTCACAAAAGCGTCGGCGTATACCGGTGCCAAGCTCGCGTGTTCATGGTCCCAGAAGTCCTGCTCCTTCGCTGATCGCTCGCGGTGCATGGCGCGAGCAGCGAAGAGCTGAGCGGCGAGTTCGAGTCCGGGCGCAGCCGCTCTGAACGTCTCGCGAAGGCGACGAGGACTGCCTTCGCCATGCTCTTGGCCGCGCGCTTCGATCCGCCTCCTCCTTCAGGACCGTACTCTGCGAAAAGCGCCCGCCTTACCACAGGGAGAACGTGCCGCATGAACAGCTGCGCTCGCTCCCAGGTGAGCACCGCTTCGCGGTCGATCTTTCTCCCGTTCGCGAACCGGGCCCAATCACGAGCGTGTGCCTCGTTCATGTCTCTGGCGTAGGTGCCCTGGTGGTTGCGTCGAATCTGCTCAAGGTCGAGATGGTCAACGAGCCACCGCGCAGATCGCACAGTCAAGTTAGTGCGAGCCTTTGCCAGCGTTTCCCGAATCGCGGCAAGCGGGGTTCCGGCACGGAAGAAGAGCGATCCGTTTCCTACATGATCGGGAACGCTCGTGTATGCCTCGCGACGGCGGAGTCCTGGCGCTTCGCCGTGGAAGAGGTGCCGATAGACCGCCTCAGCTTCGACGGCATACACAAGCGCGGGCGTCCTGAGGCAGACGCCGCGCGAGAGGAGGTCCATCAGGTCGGCGAGCCGCTGTCGCGCATCCCTCTCTTGGATCTCGGAAAGCTCGCTGATCGCTGCATAGGAGAGGGGGAAGATTGCCCGCCCTTCCGCCAGTGCGCTGAGGCAAGCATCGCGCGCTGCGGCGGAGTTCGGCGTCTTGGCATCGCGCAGCTCGATCCAGACGTTCTGATCGAGGTACACGATCTGCCTTCCAGCGACCCGGGCGTCGTAGACCTTGCCGACGTCGAAGACTGGGACGTTGACAGGTACAGGGAGGACGAACACTTGGGAATCCGATGACATGGGGCCACCCCGGAGCCACCCGAACGCCGAGCGTGCCAAGTATCGCGTGATTCTCTTTCCGACGCACTGGCGGGATGCCTCGCCCTCATGCGCCTCGCGCCAGATGGCGGTGCGAGAGGAGCCCTCCCCCCTCCGTGCCAACATGCGTGAGACACCGACCCGCCGTCTAATTAGGCACTATCCCGGACGTAGGGCGGAGAGAGTTCATGGATGCTGAAGGCTCAGAGACAGGCTGTTGTCCCGCAGAGTCCCGCCCCTGGGTTCGGCTGCCCGAGCCCCACCAGCGTGACCACGCCGTAGCCGGGCACCTGAACCTGGACGCCGCCGCCGCTCACCGGGGCCGTCGAGGCCCGCCAGAGGCTCCCGCTGCGGGATGTGCGGACCTCGATCGAGGCGAAGGTCCTGCGGCTGCGCCCCGGCGCCGACCCTGACGGCGGCGCTCGCGACGTCGGCGTTGACGAGCACCACCGTCAGGGAATCGCTCCCCTCGTGCAGCCTGGCGCTGTCGAGGAGGCTCTGCGCGTCGGAGACCGCCGCGCCCACCCGGACCGCGCCGGGGCGGATGTCGTGGAAGCAGTGCTTGGCCGCGACGCACTTGGCGGAGGCCGCGCCGGTCGGCAGCCCGACCGGCTCCCCTGCCCTGAAAGTGGGCTACTTCACCGGCTCAGCGAGCGGCTTTCCTTTCGCGACGACATAGGTCGCGATGACCCTCACCGGCACGCCTCCGATATTCCGCGCGTCGTGTGGGCGACGCGCTGGGATGAGATAGGACTCGCCCGCTCTGACCCGTAGCGGCGGCTCGCCCTCGACCAGGATTTCGGCCTCGCCCTGGGCGACGTAGCCCGTCTCGACGCCGTAGTGGAAATGGCGGCCCGCGGCCTCGCCCGGCGGGATCTCCGCCGAGCCCAATATGCACTCTTGCGGTTCTCGCCCTTCGAGGTCGACCCGCTGCATGATCGCCCGCTGAATTCCGGGCGCTCGCGCGAGCGCCGCGGTCGACACGAGGGCCGCCGCGAGCGCGGCGAGGCTGTGCTTCCCGAGTTTGGACATGGTGCGCTCCTTGGGGGATGGCCGCGCGCTCACGTTCGCGCGGCTCGGACGAGCTCCCGAATTCGCGCGAATTCGACCGCGAAGCCACCCAATTTGCGCTTGGCTCCCCAACATCGCCGCAGCCATAGAACGGGTGAGTCGCGGAGAGCCACCTCTCGCGCACACTGAGTGGCGCCCCGAATTCTCGACAATCGCGTCCGCGAGAAGATTGGAAACCCGACGAGCGGGGCCATCGGAAACCTGGTGGCGGTGCACAGCCCATCACCCTCACCTTGAAGCGACCGGACCTCCCGTCGCGGAAGCCCGCTCTCGGCCCCGCCAGTTGGACTTCGACTTGCATCCCGAGGACCCGGGCTCGGACCCGCAAGTACCCGAGCCGACCCCGCGCCACCTCGGACTGCCGCTCCACCGCTCGCTGCTGCCCTCGGTCGAGCGCGGCTGGAGATCGTGTATCCTCATTCAGGCCTCGCTTGCTGTTCAGGCCTCGCACGGACGTCTGCAACTGCATGAGCCTCGCCGGCGCAAGCCAACCTGATGTAGGTGGGTCGGGCGAAAAGGCCGCTGGGCTCGACCACGAGGCGTGACCCGCTTCCGGCGCTCGCCTCCTCCGAGCAACGAAAATTTTTGCGCACGGAGCCCGCGAAGCCCGGGGCGCATCATGAGCCGGATCTTTGTCTCGACGGGGTGCGGACCCCGAACGCCCTGGAGAGAACCATGCACCGCCCGCTCGCCGTATCTGTCGTCCTCGTCGCCTTGGCCTGCGCCTGTATTGGCACCCCGGGCAACAGTAGACCAGGGAACCCGGACGGCTCGGACGGCTCCTCCGACTCGGGCAGCTCGTTCGACTCGGGCCGTTCCTCCGACTCGGGCGGCTCCTCCGACTCGGGCAGCTCGTTCGACTCGGGCCGTTCCTCCGACTCGGGCAGCTCCGACTCGGGCAGCTCCGACTCGGGCGGCTCCGACTCGGGCAGCTCCTCCGGCGGTTCGGTCCGCACGCCCTACTCGGGCACTCCAGCGGCAATCCCCGGCACAATCCAGATCGAGGACTTCGACAACGGCGGCGAAGGCGTCGCCTATCACGACACGACCGCGGCCAACGAGGGCGGGGCCTATCGCACTTCGGACGGCGTGGACATCGAGGCGACCACCGACACGGGCGGAGGCTACGACATCAGCAGGGTCGTCGCTGGCGAGTGGCTCGACTACACGGTCGAGGTCGCAACGGCCGGGACCTACACAATCCAGGTGCGCGTCTCCGGCTCCGGCGCCGGGGGCACCTTCCACGTCGAGTTCGGTGGGGCGAACGTCACCGGCACGATGGCCGTGCCGGACACGGGCGGCTGGCAGAGCTGGCAGACGATCAGCGCGGTGGCCACTCTGCCCGCGGGCAAGCAGGTCATGCGACTCGCGATGGACACCGCGGGGACGTCGGCCTACGTCGGCAACTTCAACTGGCTCACCGTGACGGCCGGGGCGACGTGCACGCCTTCGTGCTCCAGCCGGACGTGCGGGAGCGACGGCTGCGGGGGCACGTGCGGCGGTTGCTCTCCGTCGCAGATGTGTGGCGCCAGCGGGAGCTGCGAGACCCGGAGCGGCTCGGGAATCGTCGTGGATGTGAGCTCCCAGCTCACGCCGATCTCGCCGGACATCTACGGGATTGCCTTCGCGGACGACGAGTCGGCCAAGGTCACCACGCTCAATCGCTCGGGAGGCGACGCCGACGAGAGCTACAACTGGGAGAAGGACCTCTACAACTCGGGCACCTGGTGGAACTGCGCGAACTACGGCGGGCAGACGCCCAGCAGAGCGGACAAGCACGTGCAGGACAGCAAAGCGAGGGGCCAGAATGCGCTGCTGACGATCCCGATCACGGGTTGGGTGGCGAACGTCCTCACGACCAGCGACTCCACTTTCAGCTCGGCCCTCGGCCAGCCCTTCAGCTACTGCAACGACCCCGTGCTGGCCGACGGCACGCTGCTCAATTCGAAGGTCTGTTGCCAGGCGATCGGCACGAAGGAATCGGTGCTCGTCGACAAGGGCTCCGGCGACCTGGACACGAGCTTCATGGGCAACTGGGTCGCCCACCTCGTGTCGACCTTCGGGTCGGCTGCCGCCGGCGGCGTGAAGTACTTCCAGCTCGATAACGAGCCCGACAACTGGCAGAACAACCGGCCCGACATCTACCCGGCGTTCTATCCGCCGGGCACGAACTGCATGGACTACGCGAAGCCGCTGGACGGCGCGGCGGGCGTGACGCCGAACGACGACATCATCCGTCGCTCCATCGCCTACGCGGCGGCCGTCAAGAACGTGGATTCCGCGGCGCAGGTTCTGTTCCTGTCGGTGATGAATCCTTGGGATCTCGTGAACCTCATGAGGACCGAATGCGGCGTGGACACCTGGGCTCCGGCGCAGCTCGTTCCCTACACCCTCACCAATTCCTATGCGATGGCGATGATGGCGAAGGCGGCGCAGTACGAGGCCGCCAACCACGAGCGCGTCCTCGACTGCCTGGACACGCACTACCCGGGAGACGCACAGAACTTCTGGCAGGACCCATTGATTCGCGTCCAGGGTTGGATCAACTCGACCTATCCGGGCACCGGCATCTGCGTGAGCGAGTACAACGTCGCGAACGACGGCACCGACCCCGCCGCTGCGGTCCAGGAAGCCGACCTGCTCGGCACCTTCGGCGTGGCGGGCGTCCGGGTCGCGGCGTACTGGGGAAGCCTCGTACAGGACGACAAGACCACGCACAGGCCGGTGTACGGCGCCTTCTCGATGTTCCGGAATTACGACGGTGCGGGCGGCAGGTTCGGCGACGTCTCGGTCGGCGCCCAGAGCGCGTACGGGAACGTCCACGCCTATGCGTCGACCGACTCCAGGACCAACCCAACGAAGCTGTGGATCATGCTCGTCAACAGAGGCACGAGCGCCCAGGACAACATGACGATCGCCATCCAGAACTTCGCCGCGGCAGCGACCGCGAAGGTGTACCAGTCGGTCAACGGCGCTGCACCCGCGGCCGCCGCCAGCGCGACGGTCTCCAACGGCTCAATCTCGGGGTTCTCGATCGCTGCGAACACGATCATGTTGATCTCCGTCACGCGCTGACGGCCGGGTCCGCGCACGCACCCGCGAGGCTCTCCAGGCTCCAGGGCGAGCCTCTCCAGGCGCCCGAGGACCGGGTCGAAGATGGGGCCCGATCTCGCGCGAGCTCCGGGACACGACCGCCCCGAGCGAAGTCGAGGGGCCCTCGACTTCGCTCGGGCTGACCGGATACCCGATTCCGGGTTTCTCCGACACCCTCCTAGTCAAGCACCTGGAGAATGAGCGCCACGTCCGCCGGCTTGGTGAGGTGTACGTCGAACCCGGCCTCCCGCGCGACTCTCTTGTCTTGCTCCTGCCCGTAGCCCGTCAGAGCGACCAGGCGCGCCGTTCGAAGATCTGGATCCGCGCGCAGAGCGCGAGCCACGGCGTACCCGTCCATGTGTCCCGGAAGGCCGATGTCACAGACGACAATCTCGGGCCGGAAGGAGCGCGCCTCGACGACTCCAGATGCCCCGTCCGCTGCGACCCGAACTCTGTGCCCCATCAGCTCGAGCATCAGTTGAAGGCTCCTGGCGGCGTCCGAGTTGTCCTCGACAATGAGGATCGAGCGCGCCGCCGCCCGCGCCGAGGACTCTTGCGCGGGCGCCGTCGCCGCCGGCGGCGCCTCAATCTCGGGGAGCCGCACGGTGATGCGCGATCCGCGCCCTAGGCCCTCGCTCTCGGCGTTCACGGTTCCGCCGTGGAGGCCTACAAGGCCCCTGACCAGCGCCAGCCCCATGCCCATGCCGCCGCGGCTCCGCGCCAGATCGACATTGGCCTGGAAGAACGGAGAGAAAACTTCCTCCAAGGTCTCTCGCGTCATTCCGATGCCAACATCCTGCACCGCCAGGGTGGCGGGGCCCCCGCCGACGCCTGGACAGAGCTCGACCGTGATTCGGCCGCCCTGGTCCGAGAACTTCATCGCATTTTGCAGAATGTTGCTCAACACCTGCGCCAGGCGCGTCGGATCGCCCGAGACGAACACCGGCCTTGGAGGCAGCTGCAGGGTGAACGACATTCCCCGCGCTTCCAGCCCTGGTTGAAGATCGCTGACAGTCGTGCGGACCAGCTTCACCCAGTCCAGGCGCTCACGGCGCAGAGAGATCTTGCCGCGCACGATTCGGGCGACGTCCAGGAGGTCATCAACCATCCGACTGATGTGGCCGACCTGTCGCTCAATCATCTCCCGGGCGCGCTGCGCCCGCGGGTCCGGCGAGCCGACGAGCTTGAGGATTTGGCTGGCGTTCAGAATGGGGGCAAGAGGGTTGCGCAGCTCGTGCCCGAGCACGGCGAGAAACTCGTCTTTTCGCCGCGCGCCCTGCCTCAACTGCTCTTCGGCGCGCTTGCGCTCGGTGATGTCGATGAAGCTCGCGCGGACCTGCTTGCCGTTCCCCAATGGCAGGCGGGCGAGCCGAACCTCCAGGACCGCCTCTCGCCCTCGGCGGTCGCGAAGACTCCGCTCGAACACCACTGCCTCGCCAGCGAGGGCGCGCTCCGTATGTTCGCGGAGACTCTCTTCAGACGGCCGCCCGTCCGGCTGCGGACCCTCAAAGAGGTCCTGGGGGCCCAGCCTCGTCAGCTCATCGAGGCTGCGCCCAAAGAGCAGCTCGGCGTGTGCGTTCGCGCTCGAAAAGCGCCCGCGCGCATCGTCGAAGACCAGAATGGCCTCGGGCGCGCGCTCGACCAACTCGCGGAAGCGCTCCTCGCTCGCGCGAAGAGCCTGCTCGGCGCGCTGGCGCTCGTGGATCTGTTGTTCGAGGGAGACGTTGAGAGCCTTCGTCTCCTCGAAGAAGCGGGCGTTCTCCAGGGAGATGGCCGCCTGCGCCGCAAGCAGATCGAGGGCGACCAGCCTCTCGGGGGTGAACGCGCCAGGGACCAGGTCGTTTTCAAGATAGAGAAGGGCGACCAGCCTGCCCTGGTTCAAGACGGGCTGGCATAGAACCGAGCGCGGCCGCGCCAATCGCAGGTAGGGGTCGCCCGAGAAGCGTCCCGGATTCGCCCCCGCATCCTCGAGGATCACGCGCTCGCAGGCGCGCTCGACGTAGTCGAGGATGGACTGCGGCAGGTCCGCCTGGCCCTGAGTTGAATTCGCCGATCGCTCCACGGCGGCGGCGAGCTCGCGCCCGCGCGAGCCCGACAAGAACAGCCGCGCGCGCCGCGCGCCGCCCTGCTCGAGGACGATCTCGAGCAGCGTTTGCAGGAGCTGGTCGCGCACCATCACACTGGAGATCGTCTGCGACGCCTTGAGCACCGCCATGAGGTCGACCTGCTCGGGACGCAGCGCCATCGTCGGCGTTGCCGATGCCAGCGGCTGGCGTACGACCAGGTGGGGGTGTTGTGCGTCGAGCTGGCGCACTTTGCCATCGGCGCCCCAGCGCTGGTAGTGGACGCGCGCTTCGCGAAGATAGGTGTCGGCGATGAAAGCGAGGCCGCGCGAGCGGTAGAAGCGCGCCGCGGTCTCCCAGGCCAGCGCCTCGTGGTGCACAAAGCCGTTCTCGCGTGCGGCGCAGATGGCCTGCTCGTAGCGCTGCATGGCATCGCCGACGCGCCCTTCGATGCGGGCCAGCTCGGCCGAAACCAGCGCCGCGCGATCGGCGAAGTTCTCAGGGCAGTGCTGCGCCCAGCTCTCGAGGCGCTGGAGCTCGCGCTCGATCTTCCGCACCGACTCCGCTCGCCCGCCCGCGGGCAGGTCGTCGTGCAGCGCCGCCAACGCAAGCGCGTAGTAGAAAGAATGCGTCGCGACCGTCAGCTCTGCCATCGCCGGGTGGAGCGTCTGGGCTGCTTGCGCTGCACAGGACAGAGCTTCCTCGCGATGACCGAAGATCACGGCCGCCTCGAGCCTGCGGACGAGGAATCGCGCCCTGGCGCGATAATTCGCTCGAACCATGATCTCGAGGAGCTTCGTCTCCGCCTCGCCGTCGTGGAGCTCGGTTCCGCACAGGCGTGCGATGACCAGCTCCTGAAGGCGGATGTGGGCGTTGACAGGCTCGTTGTGGCTCCGCCTGGTGAACTCGGCGAACTCGCGTGCGCGCTTGAGCACGTCGTCGAGGGGTGCGCCCGCCTCGACCATGTGCCACGGGTACCATTCCGCTGGGTAGGCGGCGTGCGTCGGGTCTCCCGCGTCGAGGCAAGCGGTGAACGATCGCTCGAGGATCGGGAGGCCACTGGCAAACGAACAATGCCACGGGTTCACGAAGCTCCCGTGGACGAACAGGACGACTCCCCGCACGACCCGATCTCCCAGCCTCTCGCTCAGCGCGAGGGCCAGCTCGGCAAAGTGCCGCGAGCGCTCCATGTCGCGAAACCGCGCAACGAGCGTTAAGGCGTAGGCGATGTAGGCGTGGCAGGCCCAAGCGCTGTTGCCGTGGAGAATGCAAAGGTTCACCGCCCTGGCCGCGAGCAGCGAGTAGTATGCGGGCATCGCGATGTAAGCAGACGCCAGCGACTCGGTGAGCAGCGCAATCATCATGCTGTGCGTGGGATCGTTCACCAGGGGCAAGTCGAGCAGCTCCCGCGCCTGCCGCTGGCCTTGGTTGACTCGGACCTGGCGAAACTCCTCCTCGGTCGCGCCTGGGAGCTCCTCCGGCTGTCGCGGAATCTTCTCTCCGAGCAGCTGCGCCGCATCGAAGAGCATCGCAAAGCTCTCGGCATATCGGCCAGCAAGCTGGTAGAGGTGGATGCGAACCTGAAGCGCCCTGGCCTTGTCGAGCGGCGTGCGCGCCTTTTCTGCGATGAGGTCGAGAAGCGCGTCGGCGAAATCGAGATTGTTTTCGAGATACTCGCACTCGGCCCGATGAAGCTCGAGGGCGAAGGTGAGCTCGTAGCGCCGCTCCCAGCAGTCCTCGGCCAAGAGCGCGCGACCGCTCGCGAGGTAGGGCAGCGCCGAGGCATAGGCAGCCGAGCCCTTGGCGCGCAGGCCGGCTCGCAGGTTGAGCTCCGCCAGGCGCTCCCGTTCCTCGCGTGAAGTGATGAGCGCGGCGCCGCGATTGAGATGATGCGTCAGCTCGAAGATGCGCACGTCCAGCCTTTCTGGGGGCGTGTGCGCGAGCAGCAGCCGGCCGATGCGCAGGTGAAGCGCCGCGCGCTCGGGTTCGGGCGCCAGGGAGTAGGCTGCCTCTTCGATGCGATCGTGGGAGAAGCGATAGGTGCCTTCGACGCACAGGAGGAGGCCGTCTTCGACCGCCGGGCGCAGCAGGGGCTCGGCGTCGCGCCCAAGGACCAAGGCCAGGGTCGCCGCGTGGCTGCCGGCGCCGAGAGCGGCCGCGACGCGCAGCGCCTCCTGCGCGGAGGGCGGCATTGCGCGAAGCTTTCCGGCCATCAGCTCGACCACGTTGTCGGTGTAGCCGTGCGCGCTGATTCGCTCGACGTCCCAGCGCCAGCGGCGCGCGCGGCGATCCAGGGCGATCAGCCCCCCGTTGTGCAGCGCAGTGAGCAGCTGAATAAGAAAGAACGGGTTTCCGCCGCACTTTTCGAATACCAGCCGGGCAAGGGGCGCTGCCTCTTCAGGCGCACAGCGGACCGTCTCGGCGACCATCTCCTGGACGTCTCTCGGGGAAAGGGGCCCCAACTGCACGCGCCGCACGCGCCCGCCCCGGGCATAGGCGTCGTCGATGGCGCGCGAGAGAGGATGGTGGCGGTCGACCTCGTTGTCGCGATAGGCACCGATGAGGAGCATCCGGCGCTGCTCGCCGTCGGTCACCAGAATCGACCAGCAACTTGAGGCTCGCCGGGTCTCCCCATTGCAAGTCGTCCAGGAACAAGACGAGCGGGTGCTCGCGCGTGGCAATGGCGCCGAACAGTTGGCGGAGGACCAAGCGCAAGCGATTCTCCGCCTCGACCGGAGGCAGCTCCGCCGGCTTTGGTTGGGAACCGATCAGCAGCCCGAGCTGGGGAACCAGATCGACGATCAGTTGCCCGTTGCTCCCCAGCGCAGCGAGGATCTTCGTTCGCCACGCCGCGACCGCGACCGCGCTGAGGGTCAGGATTTCGAGCACCAGCTCGCGGACGGCTTCGATGATGGTGCAGTACGGCACCTCGCGCTGGAACTGCGCGAACTTGCCGGCGACGAACAGGCCGCGCTGAGCGGCGATGGGCCGCTGCAGCTCCTGCACGACCGCCGACTTGCCGATGCCGGAGTAGCCCGAGACCAAGACCAACTCGGGCCTGCCGCTCTCGGCGACCTCGGCAAACGCGGAGAGGATGGAGGCCAGCTCCGCCCTTCGGCCGAACAGCTTCTGTGGAATGAGAAAGCGATCCGAGAGGTCATGATCGCCTAACGGGAACGGGGTGAGCTGCCCGGTCTCTCGCCATTGGTCGAGGCAGCGCGAAAGATCGTGCGCCAGTCCCGAGGCGCTCTGGAAGCGGTCGTCGGGAACTTTGGCGAGGAGCTTGAGCACAATCCGCGACAGAACCGGCGGTATCTCCGGACGCAGCTTCTCGGGCGGCGCGGGCTCGTGCGCCACGTGGCAGTGGACCCAGCCGAGCGGATCCTCGGCATAAAATGGGAGACGCCCTGTCAGCAACTCGTACAGCGTGACGCCCAGCGAGTAGAGATCGGAGCGGCTGTCGAGCGCCCGGCTCATGCGCCCGGTCTGCTCGGGCGAGACATAGGGCAGGGAGCCCTCGATGAGGCGGGTCGAGCGCGCCGTGGTCTGCTCTCGCCCTGCTCGGGAGGCCAGCTCGAAATCGATGATCCGCAGCTCTCCTCGTTGGGGTTCGTAGAGGATGTTTCCGGGCTTGAGATCCTTGTGAATGAAGCCGCGGTCGTGGAGATCGCTGATCGCCTCCGCCAGCCGCAAGGCGAGCCGCAGAAAGGGCTCGATGGGCATCGGCGCCCCGACGAGGCGATCCAGCGAGCGGCCCGTAAAGTCCTCGAGCTCCAGGGCCGGTAGGCCGTCGGCGCTGGTGAGCTGCAATGGCTTCACGACCGGAGCTCCGGCGAGGGAGCGCCCGATATCGAGCTCGCGCCTCAGCCGCTCGCGGTCTTCCGGGCTGCAGTGGCTCGGATTGAGAACCTTGAGCGTGATCCGGCGACCGTCGGAATCGCGCACCGCGCGGAAGACGGTCGCTTTCGCGCCCTCGTAGAGCGTTTCCTCTACTTGGTAGCCTTGCACCTGCTCCCTCGGCTCCCCTCTCCGCTCGGCCGCGCCTGCAGCGCAACACGGGCCGGCCAATCGAGATTCCGAATTGGGCCTATCCCACGCGTCTATTCGAGACCGACCACGCGAGTCTGCCCGCCCACCCTCCTGGCGAAGTCCTCGGCGAGACCCCGGCAGAGCTCACAGTGCATGGGAACCGCGATCCTCGGCCTGATCGCGTTCACCCGCGCGGACGCCGCGGCTACGTCCATGACGTCGCGCGGCTCGCCGCCGAGGGTCACCAGGGCCACGTCGAGGTTGCAAAACCGGAGCGAGGCGGACGGTTCGAGGCACATGCGGCGAGCCTGCGCCATTTGCGCAGCGCAACTTGCGCAGCACGACGAGCGAACGAATGCCGCACCGCAGGCATGCTCTCAGGGTCTCAAGCTGGCATATCCATTGCTGATGCTCTGCGACACAGCCTGCATTTGATGAACACCTGCTCGGCCTTCAGGTGCACTTCAGACCATCGCCGGATCGAAGTCGGCGGCGCATTGACGCCTCGGCGCGCGCGGATTGCCCTGCAGGCGAGGCGTCAGCGGTCCGGCATTCACCGTGGACGAAAGAGGTCCCATGCTCAACGGCAGCCGAGCCATTCGAGAAGAAGTGGGCGCTGGAGCGACTGAATACGTCGCCGTCACATCGTTCGTCGTCATCGGCGCCATCGCCTGCGCATCGGCGTTGGGCCTCAACTTGCGCGACGTGATTGCACGCGCCGACGACGCCCTCGCCGGCGACGTCACCTCCAGAACCGCGGTGTCAGCCCTCTCCGCATGCGCGGCGGGCTCATGCTCCTGCTTCATCGCCGGCACTCCGGTCGACACGGCCGAGGGGCCAAGGCCCATCGAACAGGTCGCGCTCGGAGATCGAGTTGGACCCGAGTCCGCCGAATGCGCCGCGCTCCCCCTCGAGGGCTGGCTGGAGATGGGAGCCCACATGGTCGTGGACGGGCCGGCGGGGCCCGACGAGCTCGACATTCGCCTGCTCCGGCCAAAGGCCTCGTTTGCCGAGCACGCCCTGAGCGCCGGCGATCGAACGCCCATCGCCGTCGCGGAGTTGAACGTCAGCGGCGACGGAGTCGTGAGCTACGTTCGGGCGGGACCGCAGCTCAAGCCAGGAGATCGGTGCCCGGCGACCGGGCTCTTCCGGCACGTCAGCCCGGACGTCATCACCGTCTCCCTGAGGGGCGGACTGCCGCTCGAGGTGACGCGACACCACCCGCTGTTCTCCGCCGACCGACACGGTTGGGTCGACGCCGGAGAGGTGGCCAGGGGCGAGCGGCTCGCCACGCGCGACGGCGTCGCCGCGGTGGAGAGCGTCTCGGATTCTCCGAGGGGCCCCACCGAGGTCTTCAATCTGGAGGTCGCCGGCGAGCACAGGTATTTCGTCGGCGCGCAGCGCGTGGTGGCGCACAACGGTTGCAACGATCCCAATGACAAGAAGTGGAATCGCGCCTCTTGGCGGAAGACCGCAGTGAAGTCCACCTGGAGCAGCGCTCCAACGGGCACGGCCACGGGCACGAAGCAATGCGGGGGCTGCGGGGATGACGTCCAAGCACACGCCATCAACAGCAACGGCAAGCGTCAACGCGCCTGGGACATGGACCACGACGGCGCCACGTGGGCCCAGCGCAAGAAATACATGCTGGACCGGGAGGCGTCCACGGGCGACGAATACTCGCGCAAGGAGATCATCGAGGCTTATCACCAAGAAATCGACCTTAAATGTCCAACCTGCAACCGGAGCCACGTCTATGAGCCTTCCAGCTCCCATGGGGAGAACTGGAGCAAGGCCAACATCCCTGATCCCAAGTGACGTTCCGGTGCCGCTCGGCGATCCTCCGAAGTGCTATAGGTCATCTCCATGGCACAGCCTCCGCCTCTGATAGCGCACCTCGAGCGGCATCTCGGGCCGATCGCGACCGGAACGAGATACAAGGTCGGCGCCGAGCTATTGCAGGTCGCCTGGTTCGCGGACCGCCCGGTCCCTGAGTGCACCACCTATGCAACGCTGGGCATGAGCGCGACCGCGCTGAGCCAGTCGGGGGGAGAACCCATTCGCCAGGAGCTCCTCTTTTCGCATCGAGGCCCGCACCGGAAGGAGGCCATGGCGCTGGTCGCCGCGGCTGCGGAGCCAATCCTGCGCACGCGCCGCAGCCTTGACCGCGGACAGGTGCTCGGCCCATTCGGGCCGATTCTCTCGGGGTGCCGTATCGAGGCGCTCTACTGCTCGGCGCCGGTCTACTTCGACGAAAGCTTGC
Source organism: uncultured delta proteobacterium (assembly GCA_963772225.1). Lineage (GTDB taxonomy): Bacteria > Myxococcota > Myxococcia > Myxococcales > UBA5297 > CAVYWD01. Next base: position 111,775 of record CAVYWD010000011.1, read on the forward strand.
ACGTCTTCCACGGCCTGACGCCGCCCGTCGTCTTCGTCTGGCTGGTGCCGATCAGCGCGCGCGAGGCGACGCTCGTCGCCGACAAAGGCTGGGAGAACTTCGAGGAGCTCCTGGCACGGCAGGACCCTGACCTGCTGGATTTGGACCGGCCCGACCTCACCTTCTGATTGAAATGGACGCTCGGCGCGCTCGGGTCGGAGGGCATCAAAGTTGACCCTGTTCCCACATCGCACGAAGTGTGAACCGCTCGCGAACGACCAATCCCCACTTTGGTCGGTGCATGAGCCGCACACTCCCGACCAATCTCCACTTTCGTCTGCACCCTCAGCGCTCACGACCGGGGAATCTCCACTTTCCCCTGCACGCGAGCCGCTCACGATCTGGGAATCTCCACTTTGGTCTGCACTCTCACTTTTCACGATCCGGGAATCTCCACATTCCCCCGCGCGCGAGCCGCCCACGATCAACCAATCTCCACTTTGGTCGGTGCATGAGCCGCACACTCCCGACCAATCTCCTCTTTCGTCTGCACCCTCAGCGCTCACGACCGGGGAATCTCCACTTTCCCCTGCACGCGAGCCGCTCACGATCTGGGAATCTCCACTTTGGTCTGCACTCTCACTTTTCACGATCCGGGAATCTCCACATTCCCCCGCGCGCGAGCCGCCCACGATCAACCAATCTCCACTTTGGTCTGCGCGCGAGCCGTTCTCGCCCCGGCACCCCGCAGCTCATCCCGCCCGCATCGCGCTCCCTTCCCGCCCACTGGGCTCCGCGCGCCGTAAGTCTCCGCGCCGCACTCGGCGCGGGGTTTGCCGACGACCGGCTCGCCGCCAGCGTGGGCGCGCCTGCGGCGACGGACTCTTCGAAGGCACCGGGGCCTGGCGCGCCTCGGCGCCGAGCCCCGCAAAGATCGCCCGGGCCTCTCGCGCCAGGCGCTCCGCGCCGACCTCGCCGATCTTCACCGACAGGAGCGCGCGGGCTGCCCGCTCCTCGATAAGCGCGGCGAGCGACTCGGGGCCGAGTCCGACCTCATCCGCGTGAAACAGCGCGAGCTCCGCGAGGCGGCGATCGAGCGGCTCAACCCGCAACTGCTCTCATGCGCCATGCTTTCTATTCGCACTGCGCGCTCAGCGAGATGGCAGTCACGGCGCTGAGGCCCGCGACTTGGGCCGGCGCGACGCCGCTGTTGCTGCCCTGGCGCCCCGCTGGCGCCGCGGCGCTTGACCCCGTGCGCAAGGGCGGCGGCAAGCTCAGGACACCGAAGGAGATCGACCGTGGGTCGATTGAGGGCGAGGGCGCCGCGGGGCTACTTCCCCGAGCCGACGTCGGCCTTCGGGCAGGGGGTGAGCGTCGCGAGGGCCTCCACGATGATCCACTGGCCGTTGACCGTGTGGCGCCACCAGCCGCCGCGGGCCCTCCCGCTCGCTGGCGGATGCGCCCGTCGAGATGAGCACCGCCACCAAACTCACCGAGATCGACCGCACGCAGGGTCCTCCTCTTCGCGGCGCAAGCGGCCTCCAACATACTCCGGACCATCGCTTTCGCTGAAGGACCAAGCATCCGCGACCCACGGCGGGCGCGCCAGAAAGCCCTGACCCGATGGCCAAATCGTCGTCCTCTACCCAGAGCACGAGAAGCTGCCCGCCCGAAATCGCGCCTCTGAAGACGCGCGGGAGGATTGCTCGGACGTGATTGACGAGAGGGCTCGCCCGGAGAGATGAAAAGAGCATGACCCGAGCGTTCAGCCTCGTCCAAACCGCGCCGTTGCTGTTCGGCGTCGCCTGCGAGCTCGGCGACGGTATCGCCTCCCTCGCCGACGCATCGGCCGCGATGGATGCGTCGGGACCTACGGACTCCGGCTCGGGAGCGGTGGATGCCGGACAAGATGGCGCCGACGCGTCGGCGGTCGCGGACGCTTCCCAAGCGAAAGACTCTGGCGCAGACGCGAGGGACGCCGGCAGCGATGCAAGCGGGGACGCTTCCCACGCGCAGGACGCGGGAGCTCGCGACGGGGCTTTGCCCGAATACTTCCAGCCGACGCCCGTTGCCTGCCCTTTCACCTCGAACACGTGGGGCGACCAGGCGGTGCTCCCGAGAGACACCTGCAACGGGCTGGAGGACCGCACTGGCACGCCGACCGTTCGACCCATGTACATGTATTGGGACGGCAAGGTCATCCGAGGCCCGGACGGCAGGTACCACATGTTCTCCAGCCGCTGGCCTCATGCGAATGGCATGAATGGGTGGGGGAATTCCGAAGCCATCCACGCCGTGAGCCAGTCGCTGCTCGGCCCCTACAAAGTTCAGCAGCCCACCAACAACTATCCCGCCGACCAGGCCCCGCCCGCCGACCAGGCCCCGCCCGCCGACCTGGCCAGCATTTTCCCGCGCCGTTCCAAGCATCTCGATCCGCTCATGCAACAGGCGCCGGAGGACACCTACGTGTGGGCCGAGGACCCCGTGATTTGGTACAGCGGGGGGCAGTACCACGTCGTGTACAATTATCCGCTCTCTCGCGTGGCGTACCACCTCATCTCGCCCGACGGCATTCACGGCTGGACAGACAGGGGGCTGGCCTACGACCCGAGGAATTCGGCGCAGTTCTTTTAGCAATACCGATGGCACCATCGACCACTGGTTCAACATGGAGCGGCCCGGCGTCTTCATGGAGGACGGACACCTCACGCATTTCACCTTCGCGGTGAGCGACGTAGACAAGGGTACGATCGGCGGCGGGTCCAACGATGATACCAAGGTCGTCGTCGTGGCGTTCGACGGAACGTCCTTCGATCTGGACACCGGCCAGTGAGGAGCCGCCGCCTGCCGGAGCTCCGAAGAGCGGCTCCTCCTGCAGTCCCGGCGTCCGCGCGAACGCGCCGCTCCCCCGGATACGCGAGAACCGAAAGGCCCCGATGCTCCACCGGACCGCGCCCGTCTCTCCTCTCACCCTCCTCGAATACAGTAGGCAAATCACGAGGCAGGGCACCGTGCCCGTGGTATCCGCCTCGCTTCCGAATCTGCTGCCCCCCGCTCGCGTGGGGAGCTACGGAGAACTGCCATGAACCGTTCCAGCATCGCCCTCGCCGCGGCGCACCTGGCCCTAGCGACCTCGCTCGCCTGCGGCGGGCCCCAGGAGGCAGCGCTCCCCGAGGGTGCCAGCGTCTCCGCCCTCCGCACCAGCAGCCTTTCCGACCAGTTCAACGCCTACGATTCGTCGACCTGGCAAATGGCCAACTGGGCAAACGGCTCTCCCTTCAACTGCGGCTTCCTCCCCGACCACGTGACGTTCGCGAACGGCTTTATGACGCTGAAGCTCGACAACACGGCCAGCTCCGGGAAGTCGTACAGCGGCGGTGAGTACCGGACCAACGACACATTCTCGTACGGCAAGTTCGAGACGAAAATGAAACCCGCCAAGGCGAGCGGGACCGACAGCTCGTTCTTCACCTACACCGGGACACCCTGGGACGAGATCGACGTCGAGTTCCTCGGGAAGAACACCAATCAGGTTCAGTTCAACTATTACGTGAACGGCGTGGGCGGTCACGAACAGCTGGTGGACCTCGGTTTCGACGCGAGCGCGGATTATCACACCTACGGCATCGACTGGCAGCCCAACACCATCAGCTGGTACGTCGACGGCGCGCTAAAGCACTCGGTCACGGGCTCCACGAGCTCTCTGCCGAGCCACCCGATGCAGATCATGATGAACCTGTGGAATGGGATCGGCGTGGATAGCTGGCTCGGGCCTTTCAGCTACTCGGGACCGCTGGTCGCCTACTACGACTATGTCACCTATGCGCCGCCGGGGGCGTCGAGCTATGTGCTCAGCGTATCGAAATCCGGTTCGGGCAATGGCGCGATCACGTCCAACGCGGGCGGAATCAACTGCGGCTCGACCTGCTCCGCGACCTTCAATAGCGGCACCTCCGTCACCCTGACTGCCTCGCCGGCTTCGGGCTCCACCTTCGGCGGATGGACCGGCGACTGCCAAGGCACCGGCAACTGCGTCGTCATCATGACCTCCGCCCAGACGGTCAGCGCGACCTTCAGCAGCTCCGGCCCCGACGCCGGTGTCAGGTTCGATGCCGGTGCCAGCTCCGACAGTGGGTCCAGCTTCGACAGCGGATCCAACTTCGACGCCGGCTCCAGCTTCGACAGCGGATCCAGGTCCGATGGCGGTAGCTCCAGCGCCGATGGCGGTTCCAGCTCCGACCGCGGAGCCAGCTTCGACGGCGGTTCCAGCTCCGGCCCCAGCGCCGACGGTGCGGCCGGTTGCACCAGCTCCGGCCGCACCCCTGGCACGGGTGCGGGGGGCGCCTTCCCAATCCTCGCGGCGGCCGCGCTCCTCGGGCGACTCCGCCGCCGCCCCCTCGTCGCCGGAGCGACGCGCGGCCACCCGAGGAGTTGAGGTGCCCGATTACGAGACCGCACCGTCGCAGGCGCGGCGGTAAGCGACGCACCGCTCTCGCCGCCCCTGGCGACGCGCGCGGCGAGCCGCTGTCTGGTGGGGAGCAGCGTCCACAGGCTTCAGCCGGCCGTCCTCACCGCTGGTCCCCGTCCTGAGCTTGTCGACGGGCGACCTCGCCAACGAACGAATCGACCGTGCGCTGGAGCAGCACCCGCGTCTTGGCCAGCAGGGGCTTCTTGAGCCGGCTGCGCGCGGCCAGCAGGCAGATCATCATCAGCAGCAGATCGCCGCCGGTGACGGCCAGGCTCGACAGCAGCCACCTGAGCCCGCCCAGCTCGTGCAGCGCGGCGATCGCCACCACGTGAAGCATCATCAGCAGGATGGCGAAGAAGCACGTCCCGGTGATGGCCAGGGCGGCACCCGAGATGAGCCGGTCGCGGTCGCGAGCGGCCTCGGCCGTGGCGGCCTCGATGTGGACGCTCAAGAGCGTCCGCCCGACGCGGAACAGGCGATCGAAGGTGGACAGGGGCCGGGAGGCCGAGTCCTCACTTGTCACGGCGCACACCAAAGCCGAACAGGATGCCCAGGATGAAACCCAAGCCGAGTGCCACGAGCAGGCTGACCAGCAGGTTCTCCTTCACCTTCTCGCTCGCCGCGGGGATGACTTTGTTGCGCACCTCGTCGGCAAGGTCATTGGTGCGCTTCTCGATGCGGTCCAACGCCTCTCTGAGTCGCTCGTCGATGTTGGCGAATGTGCTTGGGTTGGCAGACATGGCGTGCAGCTCCTCGATCTTCTGGCGAACCAGCGCCTGGGTGAGCTGGCCTTTTTGAACGATGAGCTCGACGACGTGATCCAAGTCTCCGCCCGTGGCGGCGAGCGCCTCGCGGTCGATGCTGGGCCACTCCTTGACGAGCACCGACTGGAGCCGGCCGAAGGCCGACTTGAAGGCGTCCGAGGTGAACTTCGGAGCGGCGGCGGCTTCCATGACTTCCTCCTCCAGGCAAACGCAAGCTCGGCCCAAAGCGTAGCACGGGGAGAGGCGCGGCCTCTTCGGCTGCGAGCACGATCGCGAGCTCACTTTCGGCAGCGACTCTTTGCTTCGTCACCAAACAGGGCCGCTCAACCTCGGGAGAAGGATCGAGCGCCCCCACGGGCTCAGGCGAAGCGCGTCGTCCCGGGGCCGCTCAAGGCGCCGCGGCGGCCCGGGCGGCGAGATGAATGTCCGGCTCCGGCGGCGGCGCCATGCCGTGCCCGATGGCGAAGCTCGGGTGGGGCGGCTGGTTGTAGCCCGTTTGCTCCGAAGTGACTTGCATCCGGTATTGGGGGTCGTGCATCAGCGTGTAGATGCGCCGCGCGGTGACGTCGGTGGTGGTGTAGATCCGCAGCGCCGAGTTGTCCGACTCCCTCCAGACGACCTCCTCGCGCCAGTCGCCCAGGAGATCCGCGGTGAGCACCGGCGTGGCCTTCGTGCCGTTGTTCGAGGAGCAGGCGCTGCACGTGAGCAACGTCCCGGCGCCGTATTTGGTCACCGAGACGTCGTTCTCCAGCTCTCGAGACTCGTCCGCGTCCCACCAGACGAGGAAGTTCACCGACGCCGGCTCGGCGCCGACGCTCGCCCCGCTGGTCGCCGAGAGGAGGTCGTCGAAGGTCCAGAGCTCGGCGCCATCGCCGTCGGGAGAGATGTCGTCCGCGGCGCCGCGCCCGGTGTCGCCGCCGGTCAAAGGCCCCTTCAGGAGCACCTCGCAGGTGCTGGCGTCGTGCACGTCCCACGACGGCTTGGAGCCGTCCTCGTGCGGCATGAACACCTCCAGCCCCGGGCGCGACGGGACGAGGTCGGCCACGTGGAGCGCGTCGCCGTGCCCGAACGCGGTGGAGCACCGGGCCGTGCCGTCGCTGTTGATGACCGACGCGCCGTAGATGACCTCCTGAGCGCCGTCGCCGTCCACGTCCGCCATGGCCATGCTGTGCGCGCCCTGGCCGGCGTAGGCGGTCCCCTGGTCGCTGTCCGCCTTCCAGATCTCGGCGAGCTTGCCGTCCCGCCAGGTCCAGGCCGTGACCGTGGCGCGGGTGTAGTAGCCGCGCGCCATGAGAATGCTCGGCCGCCCGCTGGACTTCTTGTCCTGCCCGAGATCGCTGACGAAGCCCGCCGACGCGAGGAATCGATCGACCCGGTTGCCGTAGCTGTCGCCCCAGGAGGAGACCGACCCGCGCGGGGCGTCGAAATTCGCGGTCGCGAGCTCCGCGCCGGTCGACCCGCTGAAGACAGTCAAGTACTCCGGCCCCGCCAGGACATAGCCATTGGAGTTGCGGTAGTCCGCCGAGTCGTCGTCCGAGGCCGCGGGGCCTTTGTGGAGAAAGGCGCCCGTCCCGTCGCGCGTGCCCGGCGCGGTCTTGACGGCGACCTCCGCCTTGCCGTCGCCGTCGAAGTCGTAGACGACGAATTGAGAATAGTGCGCCCCCGCGCGGATATTCACGCCGAGGTCGATGCGCCACAGGCGCTCGCCGCTCAGCTTGTAGGCGTCCAAATAGACGTTCCCGGTGCACCCCGACTGCGAATTGTCCTTCGAATTGGAAGGGTCCCATTTCAAGACGATCTCGTATTCGCCGTCGCCGTCGAGGTCGCCTACGCTCCCGTCGTTGGCGCTGTAGGAATAGGCCTCGTTGGGCGTGGGGCACGAGCTCTTCGTGACGCCCGAGGGCGGGGCCTCGATGGGAATTCGCAAATAGTTTTGTCCCCAGACCGCGACCGGCGCCGAGCGCTGCTGCTCAGCGCCATTCACCACGACGCTCACCGCGTAAAGGGACGTCGTGCCACCGGCGGGGTCCAGATAATTCGTGCTGTCGGTGACGTTCGCGATTCGCGCCCCATCCCGGTAAACGTTGTAGAAGACCGCTTTGTGGGGATCGCTCGAATACTCGTACCCGAACATCCGCCATCCCAGGTAGACGCCGCCCGCCACCTTCACGGCGACCGCGCCGCGGTCCAGGTCTTCCATCTGGAAATGCCCCGAGGGCGCGGGCAGCGCCCCCGCATCGGCGGCAGCCGAGCCATCGGGCGCTCCGGCGTCGCGCGCGAGGCCCGCGTCTGCCTGGCCGGAGCCCCCGGCGTCTACAGCCCCGGAATCGGCCAAGTGCCCGGCGTCGCTCGGGGAGCTGTCGGCGCCGCTGGCGTCCGCGGCCCCGTCGCCGGCTGAGCCGGAGGAAGCCTCACAGGCCGAGAGGCAGACGGCCGCGGCAGCCGCGGCGACTTCGGCCAGGATGACCGCCGTCCTTCTTCGGAGCTTCCACACGACCTCACCTCGGCGGCGAGCCAGCGCGCACGGGCGTCCTTGCGCTCGCGGAGAGTGCGCTGGAGACGATGGTTCGGGTCAGAGGGCGCGCAGGGCCTCGTGGGCGAGCGCAGCGCCAGCAGGCGGCACAGACGCCGCTGGTCCGCGGTGGCGGGCGCTCCCAGGCCCCTCAATCGGAGCCGAGCGCGGAGCGCACGACCTCGACGTCGCCGTCGGAGCCGACCTCGAATCGATGGTCCTCGGACAAGCAATTCGGGGCTACAGCTCGACGGCCTCCAACGATGACCCGACGCAGACGAGCACGCTCGTCGAGCCCAACGCGTTCGACGTCGGCAACATCTTCGGCCAGGTGCCACCAGCCGACGACCTGGCCGATTTCGGCCCGAACTTCATCTTCGAGCCGGCGTCGTAGCCCCAAAGCTCGCGCGGGGCGCTGAGAGCCATCGCCTCGACGAGCTCGCCGTGAAGCGGCGGCTCGCCCGAATCGCGAGCAACGCCGCGCGCCCCGCGTCGCGCCGAAGCGCGCCCGAACGCCAGCGCCTCGACCGGGCGGGGGCCCGCCCCGGACAGGCCACGCCCTTTTCGCGCGAAAGTGACAGCGACGCCCTATCTTGTGTTGAACGAGAGACGCCCTTGGCCGCCGATGGGCTGGAGACTTGACCACCTGCCGGCCCGCCAGGCATGCCCTTCTGTCGCTGTCCCCTCTGCTCTTCTTCACGTCTAGACTCCGTCCGAAGGAGCCTCAAACTTCATGGCCAGGCCGATCCACCACGCGCTCGTCCTCAACCTCCACCAGCCGGCTCAGAACCTCGAGCACCTGCTCGAGCATCAGCCATGGGAAGCCAGGCAGATCCTCTGGGCCATCGATCGCATCCCCCGCAGCCTCTGGGGCTGGGAGGACGTCGGACGGGTCCACCTGTCCATCTCCGGCACGCTCCTCGAGACCCTGCGCGACCCCAGCTTCCAGTCCCGCGTCTACGGCGACGTCGACGTCGGCGCCATGCTCTGGCACCTGCAGAACGAGCGCATCATCCGCATCCTCGGCACCGGCTACTACCACCCCGTGCTCCCGCTGATCCCCGCAGACGACCGCGAAGAGCACCTGGGGCGCTGGCTCGCGCAGGCCCGCCACGTCTACTGGCGCGAGCGCTTCCCCGGCTTCTGGCCGCCGGAGATGGGCTTTTGCATGGAGCTCATCCCGCTGCTGTCGCGCCTGGGCTACCGCTACGTCGTGGTCGACAGCGAGCACGTCGAGCCTTTGGGCACCCTGTCCTGGCACGAGCTGCACTATCGCCCGCACCGGATGCGGTACCAGGGCTCGGAGCTCATCGCGATTGTCCGCGACCGCGACCTCTCCGCGGCGCAGGAATCCGGCATGGAGTGCTCCTGGTTTTGCAAAGAAGTCGCCGAAAGGACCCGCGGCTGCGACTTCGAGCCACTGGTGGTGACGGCCACGGACGGCGACAACGGCGGCTGGTTCCGGAACACCACCTGGGGCTCCAACTTCTGGAGCGCCTTCTACACCGAGCTCATGGGGCGCGCGCGCCAGGACGGCGCCCTGCGGCCCACCTTCATCGAGGACTACCTCGAAAAGTTTCCGCCCACCGACGAGGTGCGCGTGCGCCCGGGCACCTGGAACACCGGCTGGCATCACGGGCGCGACTTCACGCAGTGGACCGGCTCGAAGGCGCAGAAGGACGGCCTCGAGGAGATCGCCGAGGTCAGCGCGGCGCTGCATCGGACGCGCGTCGCCGCCGCCGCCGCGGGCCGGCGCGACGTCTGGGGCGCGGTCGACGAGGCGACGTGGCGGCTCCTGAGGGCCGAGACCAGCTGCAATTACTACTGGGGCGAGGAGTGGGTGGGCCGCAGCCAGCTCGACCTGCAGGATGCCCGGCGATGGATTGCCGAGGCCCGCACCCGACTCGGGACCTGAAGCCATGTACATCATCGAAGTGGCAAGCGAATGCGCTCCGGTCGCCAAAGTCGGCGGTCTGGCCGACGTGGTCTTTGGCCTCAGCCGGGAGCTCGAGCTGCGCGGACATTCGGTGGAGCTCATCCTGCCGAAGTACGACTGCATGCGCTACGACCACGTCTGGGGCCTGCAGGTCACCTACCAGGACCTGTGGGTCCCGTGGGGCGGCGGGAGCATTCACTGCTCGGTCTGGTTCGGATTCGTTCACGGCCGAAAGTGCTTCTTCATCGAGCCCCATTCGCCGGACCGGTTCTTCGAGCGCCGAATGTATTACGGCGCCCCGGACGACGCCCTGCGGTTCGCCTTCTTCAGCAAGGCGGCGCTGGAATTCATGCTCAAGTCGGGCAAGCGCCCGGACATCATCCACGTCCACGACTGGCAGACGGCCCTTGTGCCGGTGTTGCTCTTCGAGCTCTACGCGCATCACGGCATGGGTCAGCAGCGCGTGTGCTTCACCATTCACAATTTCAAGCACCAGGGCATCGCCGGGGCGAACCTGCTCTCGGCGACCGGGCTCAACAGGCCCGAGTACTTCTTTTCCAAGGACCGACTGGGCGACGATTTCAACCCCCGCGCCGTCAACCTGACCAAGGGCGGCGTGGTCTATTCCAACTTCGTCACCACCGTCTCGCCCACCCATGCCTGGGAGGTCCGCCACTCGGATCAGGGCTTCGGCCTGGGGCACGCGCTCCACGTCCACGGCGCCAAGTTCGGCGGTATTCTCAACGGCCTGGACTACGACATGTGGAACCCGGAGCTCGACCGCTCCATCCCGGTCAATTTCTCCGCCGACACGCTCGAAAACAAGTATGCGAACAAGCGGGCGCTGCGAAACCGGCTCCTCTTGGCCGACAACTTCAAGCCCATCATTGCGTCGGTGGGGCGCCTGGACAGCCAGAAGGGCGTTCATTTGATCCACCACGCGCTCTTCTACGCCCTCACGCACGGCGCCGAGTTCGTGCTCTTGGGCAGCAGCCCGGATCGCGGCATCAACGAGCACTTCTGGCGCCTCAAGCGCATGGTCAACGACAGCCCCGACTGCCACCTGGAGTTAGGCTACGACGAGGAGCTGGCGCACCTCATCTACGCCGGCGCCGACATGGTCGTCGTCCCCAGCCTGTTCGAGCCCTGCGGGCTCTCGCAGCTCATCGCCATGCGCTATGGCGCGGTCCCCGTCGTGCGCTCCGTGGGCGGGCTCGCCGACACGGTCTTCGACCGCGAGTTCTCGGAAAAGCCGCCGGAGGAGCGCAACGGGTTCGTGTTCGAGCACGCGAACCAGCAGGGGCTGGAGTCGGCCTTGTCCCGGGCCATCGGGCTGTGGCATCACTTCCCGAACGAATTCCGCGACCTCACCGTCAACGGAATGCGCGCCGATTACTCCTGGAACCAGCCGGGCCAGCACTACCTCAACATTTTCGAGCACATCCGTCACAAGTGACCGCGCTTACTTTCGGCGCGAGCGAGGAGCACCCACCATGAGCGAGCTCTCGGAGTACATCGAAGGCGTCCCGAACCTTTCCGGGCAGGAGAAGGAGGTCGCCAAGGCCGTCGCCGACGGGCGCGGGCGTCAGCTCTACCTGGGCCAGGGCGGGGTCGACTTCGGCAAGGCGCGCAGCGCCTGCGCCGTCGCGCTGCACATGCACCAGCCGCTCATTCCAGCGGGAGGCGGCGACCTGCACACCGCCGCGCTCATCTCCAACCTGCAGCACATGGCGGAGAACCAGGGCATCGGCGACAACCACAACGCGCCGGTGTTTCGCTGGTGCTACAAGCGCATGGGCGAATTCATCCCGCAGCTCGTCGGCGAAGGAAAGCAGCCGCGGGTCATGCTGGAGTACTCGGGCACGCTGCTCCACGGCCTGAGAAAGATGGGCGCCGACGACGTGCTCGACGCTCTCAAGACCATCACCTGCGACGAGCGCTATCGCCCGTGCGTCGAGTGGCTGGGCTGCCCCTGGGGCCATGCCGTCGCCCCCAGCACGCCCATCCAGGATTACCGCCTGCACGTGCGCGCCTGGCAGCACCACTTCGCGGCCATCTTCGGCCTCGAGGCGGTGGGCCGCGTGCGCGGCTTCTCGCCGGCCGAGATGGCGCTGCCCAACCACCCGGACGTCGCGTACGCCTTCGTCCACACGCTCAAAGAGTGCGGCTTCCAGTGGGTGCTGGTGCAGGAGCACACGATCGAGGAGCCGGAGACCGGCCGCGGGCCCCAGGCCAAGTACCTGCCCCACCGCCTGGTGGTGAAGAGCTCCCGGGGCGAGACCGAGAGCATCATCGCCATCATCAAGACCCAGGGCTCGGACACCAAGCTCGTGGCCCAAATGCAGCCCTGGTACGAGGCGCGCAGCCTCTCGCGCCAACCGCTGGCCCAGCGCCTCGTCCCGCCGCTCGTCACGCAGATCGCCGACGGCGAGAACGGCGGCGTCATGATGAACGAGTTCCCGTCCAAATACCTCGAGGTGGCGCGCGAGTCCTCGCACTCGGACGTGCCGCTCATGAACGCCTCCGAGTACCTGGAGCACCTCTTCGCGTCCGGGGTGAAGGAGAACGACCTCCCCGCCGTTCAGCCGCTGCACCAGAAGGCCATCTGGGACCGGATGAAGCCCGGCGACGGCCCCGACAAGCTGGCGAAGGTCATCGAAGAGGCGAAGAAGGCCGACCACCGCTTCCACATGGAGGGCGGCAGCTGGACCAACAACATCTCCTGGGTGCGCGGCTACGACGACGTGCTCAAGCCCATGGAAGAGGCGAGCGCCGAGTTCTACACCGCCGTCATCGAGAAGAAGGTCCCCACCTCGGAGCACCGCTATCGAAACGCCCTGCTCCACCTGCTCTCGTCCCAGACGAGCTGCTACCGGTACTGGGGCCAGGGCCTCTGGACCGACTACGGCAAGGAGATCTGCCGCCGCGTCGGCGACATCCTGAAGTTCGACTTCTGATCGCAGCGGGCCGGCGCGCCCGGCAGACGCGAGCAGCCGAATGACGCCGCGGGGCCGCGAAGGCCTCGCGGCGCTTTTCGTTTCGGCGCGGCTTTCTCGCCAGCAGGCCGGGTTTCGCCGACCGCCGAAGAAACCTCTAGAACGCGAGCGACGCGTGGGCCCCGACCCGCAGCCACTGGATGCTCTTGCTGTCCGCCTCGATCTGCGAAAGCGACACGTCCACGTACCCCACCTGGACGCCCACGGCGAAGAAGCTCGCGAGCCGGAGGTCGAGCGCGCCGCCGACCTCCACCGAGGGACCCGTCTCGGTCCGGTCGACGCTGCTCCCGTTCATGAGGTGGACGTTGCCGGCGCCGAAGTGCACGTACGCCGAGGGGACGACCGATCCGAGCGCGAGGCCCACACGCCCCCCGACCATGGCCTGGAAGACCCGATCCGCCTTGTCGGCGCGGAGCTGGTCGAACGAGTTGTGGAAGGTGAGCTCGAGCTCTGGGGTCAGCTCGAGGGGGCCGAGGTCGAAGCGCAGCCCCGCCATGCCCGTGATGCTCCAGGACGCCGGGAGCTGCACGGCGTTGGAGCCGACGTTCGCGTTTCCAGCCAGGCCAGCGCTCAACACGATCGCGGCGTGGGCAGCCCCAGGGGCAGCGGTCACCGCCAGGGAGAGAACGGACGCTGCCAGAAAAGGACGAATCATTGCCATGCCTCCTTGGGGCGTGAATGGAGCCTGGAGATCCTGCAACCGGTTTGCCGACCTCCAGGCCCTCAACAGAAAGGGTGCTAAGAAGAGGCGCCGCCATTCGGCCGCCCGTCGCCTCTCCCCCTCCCCGCGAGCGGGGAGGGGGCAGGGGGTGAGGCCGACTAGGCGGCCAAGGAGAGCCCGAGCTTCTTGCAAAGCCGCGCGAGCTCCTTCTGCTCGGCGGGGTTGAGGGCTGAGAGGCTCTGTGCGATGAGGCTCGCGTGCGCCGGAAAGATTCGCCCGATCAGCGCTCGACCGTCCTCGGTCAGCTCCACGTTGACCAGCCGGCGGTCCTGGGCGCTCCGCTCGCGCCGGATGAGGCCCACCCGCTCGAGGTTGTCGAGCACCGTCGTGACGTTGGCGTCGCTGCGCAAAAGCTTCTTGCCCAGGGCCCGCTGGCACATGGGGCCCAGATGCAGGAGCGCCTCGAGAACGCCGAGCTGTCCGAGCGTGAGCCCCTGCTCTGAGAGATAGGTCTGCAGGCGCGCGTTGAGCGTCTCCGTGGCGCGGACGAGCTTGATGAAGGTCTCCAGCGCGCGGACTTGCTCAGGGCTGCCTTGATAGTGCGTCGGCATGCGGCAAAGGGCTCTTGTGCCGCGCCCTGCGGAGGCGGCGGTCACGATAGGGCTCAAGCATATCGCACCGATCGCGCCGCCGCTCATCTCTTCCGCAGACCTCGAGGCGAGGCGTGACCTCAGAAGGCCGCGGAGCCCTGGACAACCGCCTGCCACGCGTCCGGATGGGCCTGCATCGGCGACACCCGGCCGCCGATGCCCGGCGTGACGTCGTAGGTGCCGCGAAGGCCCACTTGAAGCGGCTTATTGGTGAAGAAGTCAGCTCCGATGCCGACGGGGATCACCGCCTGGATGGCGCTGCTCAACCCGAACGCCTCCGTGCTGGACGTGACGAAGTCCACTCCCAGCCCGCCAAAGAGGTACGGCTTCCACGCGACCCCTCCTTCCATCGGGAGGCCGGCCTTGACGTCTCCCTGGATCTTGTTGGACGAGAGGCGGCGGTCGGTCGTGTCGACGCCGTTGGTGTGGCCGATGTAGCCCAGCTCGACCGAGAGGATTGGGTTCTTGTTGAACGCGCCCATCACGCCGTACGCGGGGCCGATGTTCGTGGTCACGTCCGTGACGCTGCCGATGAAGCCGCCGACGCCGAAGTTGAGCGCCACGTCCCAGGGCTTGTCCTCGTCGCTGTGAAAGAAGCCTTCTGCCCAGGCTGGCCGCGGCGCCGACAGAAGCACGGCCGCCAGAGCCACCAGCACCCACGCCCACCGGTTCATGGACAACCCCCTTGAAACCGCCAGCGCCGCGTCGGGCGCCGCCCCCTCGTGCCGCCTCTCCCGCCGCTGAATGTTCGCAAGAGGGCCCACCGCGGCAAGCGGGAGCGAGCTACCAGAGCACGCGCCAGGCGAGCCGCTTGCCAACCCATCGGCCATAGAGGCCGGTCGCCTGCCCGAGGACCCACTGGATGCGGGCGCTCCGTGAATCTGCGCGCTCTGCGGCCTCGGCAAGCGCTAGAGTCCCACTTTCGATGTCGCCCGCAGAGCCCAAGCGCCCTCAGCCGAGCCCGGCCAGCCGATGGACGACCCTCTTCGCCCCCGCGATGGCGGTGATGAACCGCCTGTCGTACGGCCGCAAGTTCGCTCTCATCGGCCTCCTCCTGGCCATCCCCTGCGCGGCCCTGCTCGTGCTCCAGGTCTCGAGCGCGAACGAGGCCATCGAGTTCGGCGCGCAGGAGCGGGCGGGGATCGCCTACCTCGAGCCGCTCTGGAGCGCGCTGGTCGCGCTGGAGCGCCTGCGCATCTTGGAAGGCGCCGGGGGGCCGGCGGAGGAGCGAGAGGCGGCGCGCCGAGCCGCCGAGCAGGCCTTGCGCGTCATGGACGTTCAAGTCGAGCCGCGGCTCGGCGATGGCCTGGGCGCGCGCGGCGAATGGGCGGCCATCCGCGCGGCTTGGTCGGCGAAGGGCACAGCCTGTCCCGGGCTCACCGGCCGCATCGTCGCGCTGATGCTCCCGCGCGTCGGCAACACCTCCAACCTGATCCTCGACCCCGACCTGGAGAGCTACTGGCTCATCGAGGCCTTCGTCGGCAAGCTTCCTCGAATGGCCGAGACCATCGCCGCGGCGGCGCAGGGAGGCCCCGGCAAAGGTCCCGCCGCCGCCCGCGCGGGCGAGCTCGTGGCGGAGCTCAAGCAGGTCAACATGGAGAGCGCCTACGGGGCCATCGGCGGGCGCGTCAACGACCCCAGCCTGCGCGCGCGCCTCGAGCCGCCGGTGGAGGAGATAGCCCAGCGCCTGGCGGCCCTCGCGCATCCGGCGCTCGACGGCGGCGACGTCGCGGCGCCCGATGCCCTGGCAGCCCTCGACTCGGTCGACGCCCTGCAGCAGCGGCTGGGGCCCGAGATCGACCGGCTCCTCGCGGCGCGCGTCCAGCTCTACCGCGATCAGCGGGCGCTGGGGATGGCCGCGGCCGGCGCCGCGGCGCTGGTCGCGACGTACCTGTTCCTCGCCTTCTACCTCTCGGTGCGCGAGCTCTTTCGAGCGGTGGCGCCCCATGCGCGCTCGGCGGCCAAGGGCGCCGGCCGCGACGAGCTGGGCCAGATCGCCGTCGCGTACACCCGCGAGAAAGGCGAGCGCAGCCGGCTGGAGGAGCAGCTGCGGCAGGCGGACCGGCTGGCCACCCTGGGAATGGTCGCGGCCGGCACCGCGCACGAGCTGAACGAGCCGCTCGGCTCCATCCTCGGGTTCGCGCAGCTCTGCGCCAAGACGCCCGCGCTCCCCGAGCCGGCGAAGCGCGACCTGGTCAAGATCTCCAAGGCATCGCTGCACGCCCGGGAGATCATCAAGAAGCTGCTCCTCTTCGCGCACCAGACCCCGCCTCGGCTCGCCACCTTCGACCTCAACGAGATCGTCATGGAAGGCCTGGAGCTGCTCGGCCCGCAGTGCGAGAAGAAGGCCATCCAGATCGAGCAGGAGCTGCCGGTGGCCCTGCCGCCGCTCGTCGCCGACCCCGGCCAGATTCGCCAGGTGGTCCTCAACCTGGTGGTGAACGCGGTCCAGGCCTCTCCGGCGGGCGGCTGCATCCGGGTCTCGACCTCGGCGGACGCGACCTGCGTCCAGCTCCTGGTGGAGGACCACGGATCGGGCATGAGCGAGGCCGTGGTCGAGCAGATCTTCCTCCCCTTCTACACGACCAAAGAGGTGGGCCAGGGCACTGGGTTGGGCTTGTCGGTCGTGCACGGCATCGTCAGCGCGCACGGCGGCACGGTGGAGGTGGACAGCGCGCCCGGAAAAGGCGCGCGGTTCTGCGTCCGGCTGCCCCGAATCGCCTAAGAGCCCGGCCGGACGCGAGCTGAGGCCGAGCCCGACCGGCGCCCGGCGCCTTTCGGCCGAGCCCGCGCCCCTCTCGCGGATGAACTGAGCGAGGCAGGGTGTTCAATGCCGGCCTGCCTGCTCCCGGCCGGGCAGCCCTCCGCGCGCTCGAGCGTCAATGGTAGGCTCGAGAGATCTCCCGCTGTCCCGGCCTTCGCCCCGAGGGCGGCCGGAAAGGACGCCATGCACCTCTCCCCCGCTCTGCTCTCGGCGCTGCTGGCGACCGGAGTTGCACCTGGAGGCGAGGCTCCGAAGACGCGCGAGGCCGACGACCCGGTCCTGGGCGCGCTGGTGGAAGAGCTCGCCCGGTCCCAGGCAAACCTGGCCAAGGTGAAGGGAGAGGAGCCCCCGTACTACCTCGCCTACCGGCTCAGCGACGGCGCCGGGTCCGTCGACGTCGCGTCCTTCGGAGCGCTCGAGAACACCGTCGCCGCGGGCCGGGACGCGGGCCGCAGCCGCATCCTCGACGTCTCGGTGCGCGTGGGGTCGCCCTCGCTCGACAACACGCACAAGGTCCGCGGGAACCACGGCTTCGAGATGGACGGCAGCGCCGGCGCGGAGTCCCTGCCCATCGAGGACGACCCCGGCGCGCTCCAGGTCGGCATCTGGCGGGCCACCGACCGCGCCTACAAGGCGGCGGTGAAGAACCTCATCAAGGTGAAGGCGAACCGGCAGGTCAAGATCGCCGAAGAGGACCTGGCCGACGACTTCTCCCAGGAAGCGCCGAGCGTGAGCCTCTTGCCGCGGTGGTCCGGCTCGTTCGACCGCGCGGCGTGGCAAGAGCGCCTGAAGCGCCTCTCGGCGCAGTTCAAGGAGCACCCAGCCATCCTCGGCTCGGCCATCACGCTCCAGGCCAGCGGGGCCACGGTCTACTTCGTCGACACCGAGGGGACCCGCATCCGCCAGCCCCGGTTCACCGCGTCCATCCTCGTGGCCGGCACGGTGCGCGCCCCGGACGGCATGGACCTGGAGCTCTACGAGGACGTCGAGGCGACCTCGCCCGATCAGCTCCCGTCCGAGGCCGAGCTGGAGAAGCGGGTGCAGGGGCTCATCGCCAAGCTGGAGGCGCTGCGGACCGCTCCGGCCATCGAGCCCTACAGCGGCCCGGCGATCATCAAGAACCGCGCCGCCGCGGTCTTCTTCCACGAGATCTTCGGCCACCGCGTCGAGGGCCACCGGCAGAAGGACGCCGAGGAAGGCCACACCTTCACGCGCAAGGTGAGCCAACGCGTGGCGCCGGACTTCATCACCATCTACGACGACCCGACCCGCGAGCGCTTCGGCGCGGTGCCGCTCAACGGCTATTACAAGTACGACGACGAGGGCGTGGCGGCGCAGAGGGCCTCGCTCATCGAGGGCGGCGTCCTCAAGGGCTTTCTCTTCGGGCGCTCGCCCATCCAAGGTTTCCCGCACTCCAACGGCCACGGGCGCGCGCAGCCCGGCCAGGCGCCGGTGTCCCGGCAGGGAAACCTGTTCGTCGAGTCGAGGCAAAGGCTCCCCTTCCCCAAGCTGCGCGAGCGGCTCATCGAGGAGGTCAAGAAGGCCGGCAAGCCCTACGGGCTGGTCTTCGAGCAAATCTCCGGGGGTTTCACCTTCACCCGCACCGGCGGGACGCCCCAGGCCTTCAAGGTCATCCCGCTGGTGGTGACCCGCGTCTACGCCGACGGCCGGCCCGATGAGCTGGTGCGCGGGGTAGACATCGTGGGCACGCCGCTGTCGTCCATCGAGCGGATCATCGCCACCGGCGACGACGACGCGGTGTTCAACGGCTTCTGCGGCGCGGAGTCGGGCTACGTCCCGGTGTCCGCGGTCGCGCCCAGCATGCTCATCAGCGAGATCGAAGTGGAGCGCAAGGCGCCCGGCCACGACCGGCCGCCGCTCTTGCCGCCGCCCCCGCTGCATCAGCCCGCGGCCATCGCGTCGCCTGCAAAGGAGTCCCCGTGATCGCGCGAACCGCCGCCGCGGCCGCTCTCCTCGGCCTCTTCTCCCCGGCCCTCGCCCGCGCCGCCGAGGCCGCGGCCGAGCCGCCGGACCCAATGCTCGCCGCGCTGGAGGACGAGCTCGCCCGCGCCCGCGAGATGAAGATGGACGGGCTCGAGAAGCCCTACCACCTGCGCGCCACCCTGAACGACGAGGACACCTTCCAGGTTTCGGCGAGCTTCGGGGCGCTGGTCGCCCGGGGCTCGGCGAAGCGCACCAGCTCGGGAGTCGTGGTGCGCTTGGGCGACATGGCGCTCGACAACACCAACTTCGTCGACGACGAGTGGGGCTTCGGCGCCGGCGGCCGCGGCCAGCCCACGCCGGTAGAGCCCGACTACGACGCGCTCCGCCGCTCGCTCTGGCTGCAGTTCGACGAGGCCTACAAGAAGGGGCTGGAGGCCGTGGCCAAGAAGCGCGCCTACCTCGAGTCGAACGAGGCCGACGGGCGCCCGGCCGACTTCTCGCCGGCCGCGACGTCCTCGCTGCTCATGCCCCGCCAGCCCTTGGTCGTGGACCAGGAGCGCTGGGCGCGCGTCGTGAAGAAGGCCTCGGCGGTATTCCGGGCGCACCCGAACATCGTCGTCGGCGAGGTCGCGCTCCGGGCCGCCATGGGCCACCAACTCTTCGTCTCCAGCGACCCCGCACGCCACCGGTTCGCGGACCCGTCCTTCGAGCTCCAGATCACCGCCGGCGCCCAGGCCGCCGACGGCATGGAGCTGCGCGTCCGCTGGAGCGCGAGCGGCCGCCGTGAGGCCGACCTCCCCGGAGAGGAGTCGCTTCTGCGGGCGGCCGAGGCCACGGCGCAGCGCTTGGATGCGCTGCTCAAGGCCCCGCGCGCCTCCGAGGACTACACCGGCCCGGTGCTCTTTACCGGGCGGGCCGCGGGCCAGTTCTTCCTGCGCGCGCTGGGAGACCCGCTCAGCCACCCGCGCGACGACCTGGGGGACGCGCGGCAGGGACGCCTGGTCGACCGCCTGGGCAAGCACATCGCCTCGAAGCTGCTGACGGCCCGCGACGACCCGACCCTGCAGACGTGGCATGGCCAGGCGCTGCTCGGCTACTACCCCATCGACGACGACAGCGTCCGGCCGCAGCCCATCACGCTCGTCGAGAAGGGCGTCCTCAAGACGTACTACATGAGCCGCACGCCCACGAAGCTCTTGCGCGAGACCAACGGGCACTGCCGCGGCGGCGACGCCTCCGTCGGCAACCTGTTCGTGGAGACGTCCGCGCCCGCGCCGCGCGCGCAGCTGAAGAAGAAGCTGCTCGAGCTCGCCCGCGAGGAGGACCTGGGCTACGCCATCCTGGTGGAGGAGTTCGCGGAGCCGGGGCGCTTCCGCATCGGCGGCGGAGGCGGCGACGGCAGCACGCTGTCACTCCCGCCGCCGGCCATCGCCTGGAAGGTCTACGCCGACGGCCGCGAGGAGCTTTTGCGCGGGCTGATGTTCAAGCCCTCGTCGCTGCGGCTGCTCAAGGAGATCGCCGCGCTCGGCGACGACCCGCAGCCGCTTAACACCTACCAGCGCGGGCAGCACGTCTCGGTCATCGCCCCCTCGGTGCTCGTGAAGTCGCTCGATCTGCAGCGCCTGGGGCAAGACTTCGAGAAACCGCCCCTGACGCCTCGCCCCGCCATGGCGACCGCGACCGCGCCCTGACGGCGTGCCTAATGTGCGAAGGGCGTGGAGAACGCCGAGCTTTCGCAGATACTCTCCGAGATGGCCAATCTGCTCGAGCTGATCGGCGACAACCCGTACAAGGCGCGCGCCTACCGCCGCGCCGCTCGGGCGGTGGACACGCTGCCCGGGCCCGTCGACGACCTCTGGCGCCGAGGGGAGGTGGGCTCGCTCCCCGGCGTGGGCCAGGGCCTCCGGGCCCGGCTGGAGGAGATTCTGGGCTCCGGCGACTGCCGAGAGCGGCGGCGGCTGGCCGCGCAGGTGCCGCCCGGGGTCCTGGAGATGCTCCGGCTGGAGGGCGTCGGCCCGAAGACGGCGAGCACCGCCTGGCGGGCCCTGGGCGTGACCGACCTGGACGCCTTGCGCCAGGCGGCCTCCGACGGCCGGCTCTCGAAATTGCCTCGGATGGGGCCGCAGCGGGCGAAGGGCATTGCCGCCTCGGTGGAGCGCCTGCGGCGGCGCGCCGGCCGGACTTTGCTGCACCGCGCGCTCGGCTATGCGGGAAGCCTCTCGGCTCGCCTGGCGAGGGTACCGGGGGTCGAGCGCGCCGAGCCCGCGGGCAGCGTGCGGCGGCGGTGCGCCACCGTGGGCAACCTGGACCTCGTCGTGGCGTCGCGCACGCCGGAGCCGGCGCAGGTCGCGTTCCGCGAGATGCCGGAGGTCGAAAAGGTCTTGGAGGAAGGCCCCGGCCACAGCGCGGCCACGCTGCGCTCAGGGCTTCGCGCCGACCTGCGGATCGTGCCGCCAGAGTCCTTCGGCGCCGCCCTGCTCTTCTTCACCGGGAGCCGGGCGCACGTCGAGGCGATGGGCGCGCGGGCGCAGCGCGGCGGCCTCGCCCTGCGTGAGCGCGGCGTCTTTCAGGGAGCGAAGAAGGTCGGCGGCGAGCGCGAGGAGGAGGTGTTTCGCGCCGTCGGCCTGCCCTGGATCCCTCCTGAGCTGCGCGAGGGCGAAGGCGAGCTCGAGGCCGCCGAGCGCGGGGCTCTGCCGGCGCTGCTCGAGGAGGCGGACCTCGCGGGCGACCTGCACGTCCACAGCGAGTCGTCGGCCGACGGTCGGGACAGCATCGAGGCTCTGCTCCAGGAGGCGCGGCGACTCGGGCGAAGGTATCTGGCCATCACCGACCACTCCCGGTCGCGGCCGCTCGGCCTGGACGCGCTGGCGCTCGCCGCGCAGATCGACGAGGTGCGAAGCTTGGACCGGCGCTCTCCCGGCGGCCCGCGCCTCTTGACGGGCATCGAGGTCGACATCCTGCCGGACGGCTCGCTCGACCTGCCGGTCGAGACGCTCGCCGAGCTCGACTGGGTCGTGGCCAGCATCCACGCGCACCTGAGCGACCCGCCCGAGCAGATCACGCGGCGGCTGCTGCGCGCCATTCGCAGCGACGCGGTGGATGCCATCGGGCATCCGACCGGGCGCATCCTGGAGGAGCGCGACGCCTACCGGTTCGACCTGACGGCGGTGCTCGACGCGGCGGCGGAGCGAGGCGTGGCCATGGAGATCAACGCGCAGCCCGAGCGGCTGGACCTTGGCGACCGAGCGAGTCGGCTCGCGGCGAGCCGAGGCGTCCGCCTGGCCATCTCCAGCGACGCGCATGCCTTGGCGCACCTGAGCAACCTGCGCTACGGCGCCTGGGTCGCTCGGCGGGCGTGGCTGCGAAAGTCCGACGTCGTCAATTCCTCTCCGGCCTTCGGCGAATACCGAGCGCGCAAAAGCTATCCAATCGGCACAGAAGAATCCCCTGGATAGCTGCGCGACTCCGTTTGCATTTGACGAGCGCATTCGTCCGCGCCCTTTCAATGTGAATTGCGTCATTTTTGCGCAATTCGCACGGTGGCGCCGGACATTGAACGCTTTGACATGTGCGAGCCCCAAAGCCCTTGCCGCATAGCGGGGGCATCACAAAATTGTGCGCCTTGGCAGGCACACGCAGCACCACAAACCAGCACGAGGTGGGTCATGAGGAAACTGTTGTCCGCAGCAGTTCTTTGTCTCTCCACGGCCATCGCGATTCCCGCAGGCGCAGACGAGGCCGCGCCGGCACCGGCGGTTACCCCGCACTTGATTGGCGGGAACACGGGCGTCATCGTCGGCGGCGTGGGCGATCAGGGGTACCTGTTCGGCGGCATCGCTCTTGACCCAGGCCTCGTCCTCGGCCTCGGTTTCGGCCTCGACATCAACGGCTCCAAGCCGTCTGGCTCCCGGACGGACGCCCTGGGCATCGTTCACGCTTCGTACTACCTCAAGAACTCTGCCAACTTCGCGGTCGGCCCCGAGCTCTTCGTGATCATGCCCTTCGCCCCGACCGCGGCCGAGACCGTCACCTTTCAGCCCGGCATCGCCCTCTGGTACGCGCCGTTCAGCGCCCCCGTCCTCTTCGGCACCGCGCTCGATGCCCAGGTCATCTACACGAAGTCCGCCAAAACGGCGGAGTTCAAGCTGCTGACGCCGGCTCTGCGCATCGGCTACGCTTTCTAAAGAGCCAGAACCCGAAGAGCGGGGTCGCGAATAGGATCATCTGGGAGGCGCGAGAAGAAACCTCGCGCCTCTCGGCTCTTCGAGACGTCCGCCGGAGGCTTGGGCGACGGAGTCGGCTACTGCACACCGAGCTTCTCGACATGGCCGCGGACGAAGGCCGCCACCTCCGGCTTGCCCGCCAGGCCCGAGGCCACGCGGAGGACGAACGCCACGAGGGCATCCTCGGCTGCAGCAAGCCGCAGGTCGTTGAGTCCGAGAAACGCGATGGCCGACGCCAATCCGAGGCGCTTGTTGCCGTCCAGCACCCGGTGGTCCTGAACCCGATGGCAAAGGTCGCGGCCGTCATCTCCGCGAGGCTCGGATGGTGGAGCTCACCGCCAACGCCGACTCGAGGAGACCCAGGTCGCTCAGGCCGAGCGCGCCTCCGTGTCGCTCGATCTGATCGGCGTGTCGCGCGGCGGGCGTGGCTGTCCAGGTCTGATGTCGTTGGCGCCGGCGAGGCCTTCCCCGCGCGCCGCGATCGATGGCTGCAGCAACCGCGCGGCGGAGCCCACCCCGACTGAGGCGAGCCCGACCTGAGCCTTGCGCGCAATGAAATTGGAGAAGTCGTGTAGTGTAGGTCGGGTGTAGGCGCAAACGCCAGTAATATTCAACACCTCGAAATCGACCCTGCACTCAAGCGCTTGACCGATGCAGTCAGTTTCGTGACACTCCCTGACTGGTAGGTATGGCGCAGCACCACAAACCAGCAAGAGGTGGGTCATGAGAAACCTGTTGTTCGCAACAGCAGTATGTCTTTCCACGACCATCCCCATGGCCGCCAGCGCGGACGAGACCGCACCCGCCCCCGCGCCGGCCGCTGCAGCGCCGGCGCCCGCTCCGGCGCCGGCGCCGGCACCCGCGGTCACCCCGCACCTGATCGGCGGGAACACGGGCGTCATCGTCGGCGGCGTTGGCGAGCAGGGCTACCTCTTCGGCGGCATCGCTCTTGACCCGGGCATCGTCCTCGGCGTTGGTTTCGGCCTCGACATCAACGGCGCCAAGGCGTCTGGCTCCCAGACCACCGCCTTGGGCATCATTCACGCTTCTTACTATCTAAAGAATTCCGCCAACTTCGCTGTCGGCCCCGAGCTGTTCGTGATCATGCCCTTCGCGCCGACCGTGGCCGAGACGATCACCTTCCAGCCCGGCGTCGCCCTCTGGTACGCGCCGTTCAGCGCCCCCGTCCTCTTCGGCACGGCGCTCGACGCCCAGAATCATCTACTCGAAGTCCGGCAGCACGGCGGAGTTCAAGCTGCTGACGCCTGCTCTTCGCATCGCCTACGCGTTCTAGGAAGCGCCGACCTCTAGCACTCAAGGCGCTCGCGAGAAACACTTGGGAGGCGCGAGGGAAACCTCGCGCCTCTCGGTTTTTTTGAGAGACCCGCCAGAGTCCTGTCCGACCGAATCGGCTACTGCGCGCCGAGCTCTTCGACAAGGCCGCGGACGAAGGCCACGACCGCCGGCTTGCCCGCCAGGCCCGAGGCCACGCGGAGGACGAGCGCCACGACGTCATCCTCGGCCGCAGCGAGCCACAGATCGCTGAGGCCGAGGAACGCGATGACCGCCGCCAATGAGAGGCGCTTATTGCCGTCCAGCATCGGGTGATTCTGAACCAGAGTGGCGGCCGCCATCTCCGGGAGGCTTGGGAGCTCAACCTCCAAAGCTCGCCTGCGGCGCTGCCAGCGCCGACTCGAGGAAGCCGCGATCGCGAAGGCCGGGCGCACCCCCGCACGCTCGAACTGATCGGCGTGCAGGGCGAAGACCTCGTCGAGCGACAGAAAGCTGGGCCGCTTCACTTCGCGAGCCTCCTGAAAGCGCCTCCGTAGGCGGCGCTTCGGCGGCGGCCAGGAAGTGATCCATTCTCGGCGGTTCCGGCGGCGATCCGGGATCCACTTCGTCGTAGCCGCCGCTGTGGACCCTGTGGGCCAGGCCCCCTCGAACCCCGCTGAATTGCACGGACCTGCAGGCCTGGTCCACAAGTCCATAGCGGTGTTGCCGCGCGGCAACGGCCCAACCTGGCGCCTCGAAGGTGGATCTCAAACTGGCCGCCGCCAAAGGCGGCGTGGGCTTTCTGCTTTCTCCATGATTTCTTCAGCTTCGCGGCACGCTCCGCGCCCCGCACAGGCGAAACGACGATCCTTCCGCCGTCAGTCGAGACCTCTTCGTCGAGCAGCGCGCGATCCAACAACAAGGCCCGGCCGTCTCCGGCGCAGACGAGCTTGTTCGGCATGGCGCGCTTCTCCCGCGAACGACTTCACCGCGAAGGCCCGCTGCGAACGTGGGAACTGAAGGAGCGGGTTCTCTGAATCGCAAGACGCTCCTGAAAGCTCGCGCCCCCGGGGACTTCTCCGTTTGGTTCATCGCATCAAAAAACACGCCGGGCCGCTCCCGATGGGCATTTCGGGGCGGCCCGGCGCAATGAGATTCAGCGAATCCCGTAGGTCCTAGAAGCGGTACCCGAGGCCCGCGGCCAAGAGGAAGGGATTGATGGTCACATGGCTGACCTTGGTGCCGTCGGACTTTAGCTCGACGTCGGTGCCGATGGTCACCCACTTCGCGTCGATGTTGAAGTAGAGGTGCTCGATGATCTTGACGTCCGCGCCAACCTGCGCGGCGAAGCCGACGCTCGCGGCGCCAACCTTGAGCGGGAGGTCGCTGGTGCCCGTGACAGCGGCCGGGACTTTAAGATCGGAGGCGGTGAACAACGTGAGGTTCACGCCCACGCCGACGTAGGGGTTCACGATGAAGCCGGGGAGCGGGTGGAACTGCAGCGTAAGCACCGGCGGCAAGTGGGTAACGGTGCCGAGCCCGGCGGACACCCCCGGGAGCGTGAACGTGACGTCGTGGGTTTGCGGATAGGTGAGGATCAGCTCGGCGGCAAAGTAAGTGAGGAACGAGTAGTTGAAGTCGATTTCGGGGATGAACTTCTTGCTCGCCGAAATCGTGTCCGTGGCGTCGACCTTGAGCGCCGGGATGGAGTCCGACTTGTTCGCGGGAAGGATTTCGATGCCGCGAAGGCGAATCAGCAACGCGCCTTCTTCAGCGTGCGACGTCAAGGGAATGCACAGCCCAATGCCCATCAAGACGACAAGGAGAGCTTTACGCATCGGTGGTCCTCCGGTGGCTTTATGGATGAGACCGCAATTGCACTGCACCCCAGCACGCCAGCCTCAGACCTTCCGGTCGCCACACCATTGAGGCATCCCTGACCCGAAGCTGACAAGCGTTCGTATGCAAGTCAGTGGGCCAAGTTGCACCGCCAGCGGGTCCTGTATTTCCTATGGAAATTTCGCGGGACCTCCCAAGTGGGAAGTTTCTGTCAGTTCAAGAGTGGGATCTTTGTGCATCCCCCGTTTGGGCGCTATTGTCGCAAAAGACCCAATCGCGCCGTCCAGGTCCGGCGGGGGAAAGACGGGCCTCTTCAGCCGGTCGACGACTATTTCTCTCGGCGAACCCGCTGATACGCCTCCCTGAACGGGATCCCCTCGTCGCGCACCAGCCGATAGGCCTCCTCGGCCATGCGCATCGAGGGGTCCATCGCCGCCTGGAGCCTCTCGGCGACGAACTCCACGCCTCCGATGGCATGAGCCATGACCGCCGCGGTGGAGCGCGCCGAGTCGAGCCCTCGGAAGAGCGGCTTCTTGATGAGCTGGAGGTCGCGGTGATAGCCCGACGGCATCTTCGCGGTGATGGACAGCACCTCGGCGAGCGCCGCCGCCGCCTCGCCGGTGCGGCCGCGCGCCAGCTCGAAGACGTCGGGGTTTCGTTTCTGCGGCAGCATCGACGAGCCGGTCGTGAACTTGGCCGGGAGCTTCACGAAGGCGAACTCGGCGGACGCGAACAGGCAAAGGTCGGAGGCAAGCCTGCCTAGGTCCTGCGCGAGCAGGGCCGCCTCGAACAGCGCCCCCGCCTCGGCCTTCCCGCGCGAGAGCTGCACCGCCGTGACTGGCTCATGCGTCACCGCGTAGCCCAGCCCCTCGGTCGTCAGCCGCCGTTCGAGCGGCAGCAGCGGCACACCGTAACCTGCCGCCGAGCCCAGCGGATTCTTGTCGGCGCGCCTGCGCGCGGCGCGCAGGCCGTCGGCGTCGTCCCGGAGCTCGGAGGCGAACGCCCCGGACCAGAGCGCCACGGTGCTCGGCATGGCGCGCTGGAGGTGCGTATAGCCCGGCATCGCCAGCGAGCCCTGGCGCCCGGCGAGGCCGTCGAGCGCGCGCGCCACGCCTTCCGCGGACTGGGCGAGGTCTTCCAGCGCGTCCTTCAGGTAGAGCCGCAGCGCCCCCAGCACCTGGTCGTTGCGAGAGCGGCCCAGGTGGATGGCTTGCCCCGGCTCACCCACCGCGGCCACCAGCCGGTTCTCGAGCGCCGTGTGGCAGTCCTCTTCCTCCAGGCTGATGTGCCACTCGCCCCGCTCGTGCGACGCCGCGAGCTCGGCCAGCGCGCGCTCGAGCTTGCCGAGGTCGCCCTTGGACAAGAAGCCCGCCGCGGCCAGCATGCGCGCGTGCGCCGCCGACGCCTTGGCGTCGTAGGCGACCAGGTGCTCGTCGAGGAGGTGGTCCTCCCCGGCCGTGTAGCGCAAGACCTGGTCGTCCAGCGGCTCACCGCGATCCCAAAGGCGTCCCATGTGCGTTCTCCTGGAAGGCGCGGCGCAAAGGGCGAGGAGCTCGCCTTGGGCCGCGCGTCGTCAAGCTCAAGCGCTGCCCGGCTTCGCCGCGGCCGCCTGCTCCGCGGGCAGCAGCTCGGAGGCGTCCCTCACGATGAGCGTGCCCGCGCCCTCGTTCGTGAAGATCTCCATGAGCAGGCTCGAGTCCCCGCGGTAGCCCACCATGTGCACGCGCCGGACGCCGCCGTTCAGCGCCTCGGTGGCGGCCTTGGCCTTGGGCAGCATGCCCGAGTCGATGATGCCGCGGGCCTGGAGGTCCTTGAGCCCCTTCACGTCGGTGTAGCTGATGAGCGAGCCGGGGTTCGCCTTGTCCTCGAGCAGGCCCGCGGTGTCGGTCATGAAGATGAGCTTCTCGGCCTTGAGCTCGCGCGCGATGGTCGAGGCCACGGTGTCGGCGTTGATGTTGAGCACCTGGCCGGCGTCGTCCGCCGCGAGCGGGCTGAGCACCGGGACCACGCCGGCGTCCAGGAGCTTTTGCAGCATGGAGACGTCCACCGATTCGATGTCGCCGACCAGGCCGTAGTCGACGGAGGTCGTTTGGCCGTTCACTTCCTTGACCTGCACCGGGCGGCGCGTCGCGCGGATGAGCGCCAGGTCCACGCCTGAGAGCCCCAGGGCGGGGAGAGAGGCCGCGCGGCAGGCGGCGAGGATGGCGGTGCTCGCCGAGCCGTTGATGGTCATGACCGCGACGTCCAGCGTCTTCTCGTCGGTGATGCGGCGGCCCTCGACGAAGGTGGTCTTGAGGCCCAGGCGCTCGGAGAGCGCGGTGGTCTGCGGCCCGCCGCCGTGGACGAAGACGATGCGGATGCCGAGCTCGCGAAGGACCGAGAGCTGCTCGGCCAGCTTCTTCAGGGCTTCCAGGTCGCCGCAGAGGGCGCCGCCGGCCTTCACGACGAAGATGCGGTTTTTGTAGAGGCGGATGTAGGGCAGAGCTCGCGTGAGCGCGCTCACCGTCAGGTCGTGGGCGTAGGGAGATGACACGGAGATCTCCTGGAAGTGGGGCCGTTCAGGGGCTTGCGAAGATTGGAGACAGATTTGCGGGTGGCTACAGCCGGGTTCGGGTTCGGGGTCGGGTTCGTTCGCGGGTACGGGGACGGGTACGGGTACGGCTGACGGCACACGGACAACGGCACACGGACAACGGCACACGGACAACGGCACACGGACAACGGCTGACGGACAACGACTGGCGACTGGATGCTGACGGGCAACGGCTGACAGGCAACGGATGCGGGACATCGTCCGCCGGATATTGGGGAAGGCCGAACCCCGTCAACCGTGCCCCGCTCCGCCCGTACCCGTCCCCGTCCCCGCGAACGAACCCGACCCCGAACCCGAACCCGGTTTTTAGCCCTACTCTTTCTGCCGATAGCTACCCCAACATCTCCACCATCAACGCCTTCTGCCCGTGCAGCCGGTTGCCCGCCTGGCGCAGCACGGCGCTGCGCGGCCCGTCGAGCACTTCGTCGGCGACCTTCACGTTCCGACGCACCGGAAGGCAGTGCATGAATTTTGCGCCTTTCGCGGCCCCTTGGAACCAAGACTCGGCGACGCACCAGCTCTTGTGCGGCGCGCGCAGCGGCGCCTCGTCCGCGGGCCGGCCGTAGGCCTGCGGCGCTCCCCAGGACTTGGCGTAGAGCACGTGGGCGCCGTCCATCGCGGCCCTGCGGTCGCTCGTCTCGCGCACGCTCCCTCCCGACGCCTTGGCCAGCACCTCCGCCTTGGCCATGACCTCGCTCGGAAGGCTGTAGCCGTCGGGCCTGAGCACGGTGACTTCCATGCCGCGGCGCGCGGCCATCTGCAGCGCCGACGCGGGCACCGCGTAGGGCAGCGCCTTCGGGTGGTACGCCCACGAGAGCACGAACTTGCCGCCCTTGCGCGGGATGTCCAGGTCGTCGAGCGTCTTCCAGTCGGCGAGCGCCTGGCACGGGTGGCTCACCGCCGATTCCAGATTGATGAACGGCTTGTCGCACAGCGCCGCGATGGCCCGGATGACGCTGTCGCTCAGGTCGTCCGCGAGGCTCTTCTGCTCAGCGAAGCAGCGCACGCCCAGCGCGTCGCCGAACTGCGCCAGCACCGGGATGGCCTCGCGGATGTGCTCCGCCGCCTCCCCGTCCATGACCGCGCCGGTGCGGGTCTCGAGCTTCCAGGAGCCCGTGCCCGGCTGGATGAGGAACGTGTTGCCGCCGAGCTGGGCGACCCCCGCCTGCATCGACGAGAGCGTGCGCAGCGACGGGTTCATGAAGATGAGCCCCACCGTCTTGCCGCGCAGCGCCTCGCGCATCGGCTTCTTCTCCAACTCCTGGGCGAGCTTGAGCACCCGCTCCAGGCGGTCGTCCGAGAGGTCGGTCAGGTCGAGAAAGGTCTTCATGCCGGGATCTCCTTCAAGGCGGCGACGAGCTGATCGACGTGGGCGTCTTCGAGGACGAGCGGCGGCAGCAGCCGCACGATGTTCGGGTCGGCGGATTCGCCGGCGAGGATTTGCCGGGCGCGCAGCTCGCCCAAAATGTCCGCCGCGGGGCGGGTGGTGCGCAGGCCCAGGAGGAAACCCATGCCCTGAATGTCCTTCACCGGCCCGACGCGGCACTCGGCCTGCAGACGCGCGGAGAGCCGGCGAACCCGCGGCAAAAGGTCGAGCTCCCGGATGGCGTCGATGACCGCCTCCATCAGCGCGCACGCGAGCGGGCCGCCGCCGAAGGTGGTGCCCAGGTCGCCCTTCTTCACCGAGCGTGCGACCTCCTCGGTGACCAGCACCGCGCCCGCCGGGAAGCCGCCGGCGATGCCCTTGGCCGCGGTGAGCACGTCGGGCGCGACGCCGTACGCCTGCGCGGCGAACGGGTGGCCGCTGCGGCCCATGCCGGTCTGGACCTCGTCGAGGATGAGCAGCGCGCCGGCCTTGCGGGTGAGCTCCCGAGCGGCGCGCACGAACTCGGGCGAGAGCGCCCGCGCGCCGCCGACGCCCTGCACGGGCTCGAAGATGACCGCGGCGACGTCCGGGCCGACCTCGCGCGAGAGGGCCGCGACGTCGTCGAACGGCACGAACGTGACCGGGAAGGGCTTCTGCGGAAAGGCGTACCACTTCTCGTTGTTCGCGGTGATGGCCGCGGCCGCCGCGGTGCGCCCGTGGAAGGCCCCCGCGACGCAGACGACGCGAGGGCGCTTCGTCGCGAGGAACGCCACCCGCAGCGCGTTCTCGTTGGCCTCGGCCCCGGAGTTGACGAAGAAGGCCCGGGTGAGCTCCTTGGGCCCGAACGCGACCAGCTTCTCCGCCGCGCGGTCGCGGACCTGGAGCTCGACCAAGTTGCTCTGGAAGTAGAGCGTCTTCGCCTGGCGCGCCACCGCCTCGACCAGCCGCGGGTGGGCGTTGCCCAGGAGCGCCACCGCGTGGCCGCCGTAGAAGTCGAGGTAGCGCTTGCCGTCGGTGCCGGTGAGCCAGACGCCCTCGCCCGAGACGGGCTCGAAAGGAACCTTCTTGAAGACGTCCAGCAGCGCCGGGGACGGCGGGCGAGCAGGGGGTTTGTCGTTGGCCATGGTCGTTTCCTTCCTCGTGCTCAATTCTCTTGAAGCGAGCTCGCGCCTTCGCGCCCTTCAATCCCAGCCGGCTTTGTCATCGTCGCGTGCGAAGCCGGCTAAAGCCGGCTGGAAGGTAGGGTTCGAAGAATTCGAGCTCATGGTGCCGCTTCAGCAAATCGCTTCAGCTTCCGACGCAGGCGGCTCCTGTCGCGCCGCGAGAGAGAACGCACTAGAGCCAGCCGAGCCCCGGCAGCCGCAGGCCGGTGTCGTCCGGCAGCCCGAAGAGCCGGTTCATCCACTGCACGCCGCCCCCCGCCGCGCCCTTGACCAGGTTGTCGAGGACCGTGGTGACCACCAGCGTTCGGCCTCGCGTGGCGATGCCCAGCTGGCATCGGTTCGTTCCTACCACGTCGGCGAGCTTGGGCATTTGAAGCGAGGCCGAGACGAAGGCGCTCTTCGCGTAGACCTCCTTCGCCTTCGCGAGCAGCGCGTCCGCCGGCATGGGCGCCTTGAGCGTCATGCGCAGGGTCGCGTGGATGCCGCGCACGAACGGCCCGGAGTGCGGAATGAACTGCACGTCCGGCTCGGCGCCGCCGCGGGCGCGGCCGAGCAGCATCTTCATCTCCGGCTCGTGGCGATGGGACAGCGCCGAGTAGGCGTAGAGCGTGCTCCGACGCGAAGGGTGGTGCGTCCCCTCGGAGAGCTTGCGGCCGTTGCCGGAGCTGCCGGTCACCGCGGAGGCGAAGACGTCGTCCTCCACCAGGCCCAGCTTGAAGAACGGAAAGGCCCCGCACGTGACCGCCGTGACGAAGCAGCCGGGTTGGGTCGCGTGCCGGGTGGGCGCGCCTTCCTGGAGCTCCGGCACCGCGCAGGTGAAGCTCGGCAGGCGATGCGGCGCCGGGTGCGCATGCCCGTAGATGGAGGCGTAGCGCGCGGCGTCCGAGAAACGGAAGTCGGCCGAGAGGTCGACGGCATGGACGTCGGCGCCCGCCGCTTCGGCGGCAGAGAGGAGCTTGTCGAGCATCGCCGCGGTGGCGCCGTGGGGCGTGGCGGCGATGACGCCGATGGGCTTGCCCTTCTCGAAGCGCGCCGCGAGCGTCTCGGGCGATTCGAACGCCAGCTCGTCCGGGATGGCTCCGGCGAGGTGGGCGAAGGCCCCCGCAACCTTCTCGCCCACCTGGCTGGTGGAGACGGCGCTCACCGCGCGAAAGACCGGGTGGTGGGCGAGCAGACGCAAGAGCTCGCCGGCGACGTAGCCCGTCCCGCCGAGCACAGCGACGGGGATGACTTCACTCATGGCCGTGGACCTCCAGGGGCGAGCCCCATCTTGGCGACCAAAATGTCCGCCAGCGCCTCGGGCTCCGAGCGCGCGTTGCGGCCGGGGACGCCAGTTTGCTTTTCGACGAGGCTGACGCCGGTCGCGTTGTCGGTGGCGGGGCCGGTGACCGCCGCGGTGGAAAGGCCGTGGCGCTCTTGGAGCAGCCGCACGCCGCCCCAGGCGGCCACCGGGTCACTCGCCGCGAGGACGACGGCGCTGAAGCTCGCGCGCAGCGCCTCGTCGCTCAGAATGGCGTCCACGCCGTAGAGCCCCAAAAGCCCGTCGCCCAGCTCCAGGACGATGACGTCGGGCTTGTCGGCCGCGAGCGCCGAGAGAATGCTTCGGGCCGCGCGCGGAGCGCTCGATGGCGTGGTGGAGACAATGCCGAAGTCGGTGAAGATGAGCGTCTTGCGCGCGCCGGCGTCCTCCATGGCGAGGATGTCTCGGCGCAGCGAGACGCCGGTGGCCTTCCCCGCCGCGACCCTCAGGCCCCGGTGCGCGAAGGCCTGCACCAGCGAGCAGGCGGCCTGCGTCTTGCCGGCGTTCATGGACGTGCCCACGAGCGCCACGACCGGCACACCCTTCACGTCGAGGGCATCGGAGAGCGGCAGCGCGCCCTGGTTGATGTGGGCCGGCACGCCGATCCGCTCGGCGAGGTACGGGAAGTGGAGCACCTGGCCCAGGACCTCGCAGACGAACGGGTCGCCCAGGTCGGGGTTGACGCTGTCGCAGACGCCCAGGACGCCGCCCAGGTTCAAGAGGTGCAGCTCGTCGCCGGGGGCGACCTTCTCGGGCAGGTGCCCCGAGTAGCCGAAGAGCGCCTTGCGATGGCCCAGCGCCACGGCGGCCACGTCGCCGGGCTTCACCTTGGAGAAGCGCCCCGAGGGGAGCTCGAGCTGGTCGTAGGTGCTCTTGCTGTTCAGGACCCGCACGGCGAGGACGCCGCCCTCGACCGGCGAAATCTCCTCGCCGACGCGGACTTCGCGCGAGAGGCGGCAGTTGGCGGTCACCGAGCCGATCTTGTCGATCAGCACGGTCCTCACTTCTTCGCGCCCTCGGCCCGCGCGTGGAGCATGGACGGCAGCGCCAGCATCCGCGAGAAGCCGCGCGCGTCGGCGGCGGTCCACTCGCCCGCGGCCTCGCCGTAGACGGCCTTGGACGCCGTCCGCAGCGAGTGCGGCGAGCTGACGCCCTCGACGAACATGGAGCCGGGCCCGAAGCGGACCTTCACCTCGCCGGTGACGCGCTCCTGCGAAGACAGGAAGAAGGCCTCGATGTCGCGGCAGGTCGGCTCCAGGAACTGCGCCTCGTGGACCAGGTCGCCGTAGGTCTGGGCCAGCGTGTCCTTGACCCGTTGCTGGCGCGCGGTGAGGACCAGCTTCTCGAGCTCGCGGTGCGCGGCGATGAGGCTCAACGCCGCCGGCGCCTCGAAGGCCACCCGGCCCTTCAAGCCAAAGATGGTGTCGCCCAGGTGGATGCCGCGGCCGAAGCCGTAGGAGGCGGCGAGCGCGTTGAGCCTCTCGACCAGAGCGACCGGCGCGAGCACCTCGCCGTCGAGCGATGCCGGCACGCCCTGGGTGAAGCCGAGCCGGTGCGTCGCCGGCGCCTTCGGGTGTTGGAGCGCGCCCTTGGTGAGGACCCACGCGTCCTCGGGCAGCGGCTCGACGGTGTCGGTGGTCTCCTTGCCGCCGATGGTGCAGCCCCACAGGCCCAGGTTGACCGAGTAGGTCGCCCGCTCGAAGGGGAACTCGTGACCCTTCTGCTGCAGGTAGCGGACCTCCTCGTCGCGCTTGAAGCCCTCGTCGCGGACGGGCGCGAGGATTTCCAAGGTGGGCGCCAGGGTGCGCAGCGCGACCTCGAAACGGACCTGGTCGTTGCCGGCGGCGGTGGAGCCGTGGGCGACCGCGCGAGCGCCCAGCCGGTTCGCGAGCTCGGCCGTCAGGCGCGCCTGCAGCGTGCGCTCGGCGCCGACGCACAGCGGGTAGACGTGGCCGCGCAGCACGTTGCCCATGACGAGGAACCTGAGCGTCTCGTCGAAGTAGGCGGCGCGGGCGTCGATGCAGTGGTGCTCCGAGGCGCCCAGGGCTTTGGCGCGCGATTCGATCCGCTGGCGGGCGGCGTCGTCGAGGCCGCCGGTGTCGACGGTGACGGTGACGATGGGCGCGCTGTGGCGTTCCTTGAGCCAGGGGACGAGGAACGAGGTGTCCAACCCGCCGCTGAAGGCGAGGACGATGGGTTTTGCGCTCATGGCTATTTACGCTTTCTCCTTCGAGAGCTCTTCGAGGCGGGCCTCGACTCGCTGCTGATACCGCCTGCTGCGGGTGAGCACAAGCAACGTGTTGTCCCCGGCCAGCGTCCCGACCACCTCAGGCCAGCGGACCCGGTCGACAGCCTCGGCGACCGCGTTCGCGCTCCCCGGCGGCGTCTGCACGACCAGGATGTTGGGCCCTGCAGCGGCGAACCCGCGGACCAAGCCCAAAACCTCGAAGAGCTCGTCCGGCGTCCCCTCGCCCGATTGGTGGGTCCGAGGAGAGCTGGCGGCGGGCCGCGCGAGCGCGTCGGCGAGGACGTAGCGGCCCTCGACCTTGGCGACGCGCATCTCCAGAAGGTCGCGAGAGACGGAGGGCTGGGTGGCCAAAACGCCGCGGCGCCGGAGCCGCCGCAAGAGCTCGCTCTGGGAGCGCACCGGCTCCGCCGAGAGGATCTCCCGGATCGCCGCCTGCCGCTCGCCCATGTTCGCCACTCGGCTCGCCATCGCGCCTCACCCGCGGCGAATGCCCGCCGTGAATGGATATTCAGCGCTTCTACCGAGCTGCGAATGAATATGCAAGCCCATTCCGCCCTGCGGTCCCTGCGAGCGCGTAGAGCGCCGCGGTCAGCCGCCGACCCCATCCCGCGGTGAGCCGTGTGCCGTGAGCGCGCTTTCGTTGCCGGTTGGATGGAGTCCAGCGCGAGCTGCCCGGAGGTGAAGAGGCGGCGAGGGGGCCATGAGGAGGGGGCGAGCGCTGAATTTCTTCTCGGCGCTTTGGGATCGAGATTGGGCCAAGGCGGCGAATAGAGGGAAGCCGGGTTCGGGTTCGGGGTCGGGTTCGTTCGCGGGGACGGGGACGGGGACGGGGACGGGGACGGGGACGGGGACGGGGACGGGGACGGGGACGGGGACGGGGACGGGGACGGCTCACGGCTCACGGCTCACGGCTCACGGCTCACGGCTCACGGCTCACGGCTCACGGCTCACGGCTCACGGCTCACGGCTCGCGGCCAGGGCCCCAGGAAGCGCTGGACGTCGCCGTCGGCTCTGGCCGACCATGGATTCTCGGCGCCTGTCGCAAGCCGAGTTCGCGCGCAAGCCCGATCGCACCCCGCCGTGGCGCGGCCATGACAACCCCAAGGAGGAAACCGATGACCACTGTGGAGCACCTGAACCCCGAGGGCCTGCCGCGAAACCCCGCCTTCACCCAGGCCATCGCCGTGACCGGACCCGCCCGGACCCTCTACATCGGCGGCCAAAACGCTGTGGACGCCGCGCGCCGCATCATCGGCCGGGGCGACCTGCGCGAGCAGGCCCGGAAGGCCGTGGAGAACCTCGCCCTGGCGCTGGCTGCGGGCGGCGCCGGCCTCGAGCACCTGGTCCGTTGCACCATCCACCTTGTGCAGGGCCAGCCGCTCCAGCCGGCCTTCGAGGCCTGGATGGGCGCCTGGGGAGCGCGCCCCAACCCGCCCACCGTGACCGTCCTCTTCGTCGCGGGGCTCGCCCATCCCGAGTTCTTGATCGAGATTCGACGCCATCGCGATCGTCCCCACCCCGAAGCAGACCTGAGTCCGTGCCGCGCGGCGACGGAAACCGGCTGAGGCGCCGCCCCCATCCCGTGAGCCGTGAGCCGTGAGCCGTGAGCCGTGAGCCGTCCCCGTCCCCGTCCCCGTCCCCGTCCCCGCGAACGAACCCGACCCCGAACCCGAACCCGGCTTCCCCTCCACTCGCCGCCTTGGCCCGATCCTCCCTCCCCCGCCGTCTAAGCCCGCCCCACCCACCTCCCGTTCAAGACCAACCCCCTCGCGATCGACCCCGCCAGAAGTCCTTCACCACATCGCAAAGCGCCTCATCGCTAAGCGCAGAGCCATGGTACCGTCCCATCGCGAGGGCTTTCCCGGAGCCGTTGAGGAGTGCCTTCAACCATCGATCCCACCGCGCCGCTCCTCCATGCCGCGCTGACCCAGGCCCCGCAAGCAGCGGTCGCCGTAGACGCGTCGGGCGACGTTCGCATCCTGAACCCGGCCGCAGAGCGCCTGCTGGGCGCAACCGCCGCCCAAATCCGCGACGGGCCCGCCGCCCGTCTCCTCGGCCTTGGCGCCTTCCCGGGGCCCCTCGCGGCGGCGCTGCGCGAAGGCGCATCGAGCCGCGAGGAACACCGCTACGACCGCGCCGACGGCGTCGCCCTGCAACTCCTGGTGGAAGCGAGCCCCATCACCGGGGCCGGCGGCGCCCGGCTCGGCGCGTGCGCCTGGCTGACCGATCTCACCGAGTCCCGGGCCTCTCAGGCGAAGCTCCTCCAGGTCGAGCGGAGCTTCCGCGCCTACCTCGACCACACACCCGAGCTCATCGCCGTCCACCGAGCCAACAAGGTCGTGTACGTCAACCCGGCGGCGCTCGCCCACTTAGCCTACGAGAGCGCCGACGAACTGCTCGGCCGGCCTCCCCTCGACCTCGTCCACCCGGACAACCGCGCGCTCATCTCGGACCGCATCCAGCAGATGCAGCAGCGCGGGGTCGCCGTCCCGGTGCTCGAAGAGCGCATGCAGCGCAAGGACGGCTCCTGGCTGCCCATGGAGGTCGCGGCACTGCCAGTCACCTTCGAAGGCGAGCCGGCCGCCCTCGTCATGGGCATCGACATCTCCGCCCGCAAGCGGGCCGAGGCGGAGCGCGAGCGCGCCCTCTGCGAGGCGCAGCGCCGCGCCGCCGAGCTGGAGTGCGTGCTCGGCTCCATGGTGGACGCGGTGCTGGTCTGCGACGCGCGCGGCCGCCTCACGCTCGCGAACCAGGCGGCGAAGGACCTGCTGGGCGGCCTGCCGTGGCCCGGCTGGTCCATCTCCGACCTGGCGCAGGCCGGAGACGTGCGGCGGCTCGACGGAGGCGCCATCGCCCCGGCGCAGCTCCCGCTCGCGCGCGCGCTGGCGGGCGAGGTCGTCCGCCAGGAGGAGGAGCGCTGGAGGTCCGCCGGCCGCGAGCTCGTCCTGCGCACCAGCGCGGCGCCCCTGCGCGGCGAGAGCGGAGAGCTCATCGGCGCGGTGGAGGTCGCCCGCGACGTCACCGAGCAGGCGGAGGTCGAGCGGCTCAAGGACGAGTTCATCCGCGTCTCGGCCCACGAGCTGAAGACCCCCGTGGCGATCACCAAGGGCTACGCCCAGGCGCTGCTTCGATGCGCGGCGCCGCTGTCCGAGGACGAGGTGCGGCGCCAGGCGGAGGCCATCAACCGCGGGTCCGACCGCATCGGGCGCATCGTGCAGGGGCTCCTCGACGTCTCCCGCCTTCACCTCGACCTGCTCCAGCTCGCGCCCGAGCGCCTCGACCTCGCCGCGCTGGCGCGCGAAGCCGTGCAGAGCTGCCCGGCGCGGGCGCGGGGCCGCATCGAGCTCACGGGCGCGGCCGAGGCGCCGGTGGTGGGCGACCGCAGGCGGCTGGGCCAGGTCCTCGAGAGCCTGCTCGACAACGCGCTCAAATACTCGGAGGAGACCGCCCCCGTGGCGCTGTCGGTGAGCGCGCGGTCGGGGGCCGCGGTGGTGGAGGTGGCCGACCGCGGCATCGGGATCCCCGCGGCGCGCCAGGCGCACATCTTCGAGCGCTTCTACCGCGCGCACACCGACACGCCGAACGACCGCGGCGGCATGGGCGTGGGGCTGTTCATCTCCCGGGAGATCGTCGACCGCCTCGGCGGCTCCATGGGCTTCTCGAGCCAGGAGGGGCGCGGCAGCACCTTCTGGTTCGAGCTCCCGCTCGCGCGATGAGCTCCCTCGCCTGGAGAGCGTGGCGTGGGGCGGCCCGTGCTACGCTCGCGCGCCGATGGCGCTGACCTTCTGCCTCCTCGCCTCCGGGTCTCAGGGCAACTGCCTCTGGGTCCGAGGCGGCGGCGTCGAGCTCCTGGTCGACTGCGGCCTCTCGGCTCGCCTCACCGGGAAGCGGCTCGCCAGCGTCGGACAATCGCTCGCGAGCGTCTCGGCGGTGCTGGTCACGCACCTGCACGGCGACCACGTCGCGGGCGCGCCGGTCCTCGCGCGCAGGCACGGCCTCGAAATCCACTGCACCGAGGGGACTCTGCGCGGGCTCCCCAGCGGCGTGCCGCTCGAGAAGCGCCGGCAGCTCCCCTACGGCGGCCGGCTCCGTGTCGGCGGCCTCACGGTGCACACGCTCCCCACCTCTCACGACGCGCCGCAGTCGGTGGCGCTGCGCATCAGCGACGGCCAGACCTCTCTCGGCGTGGTCACGGACCTGGGCACCGCCAGGCCCGAGCTCGCCCGGGCGCTGGCGGGCGTCGACGGGCTCGTCCTGGAGATGAACCACGACCTGGAGATGCTGGCGAACGGCCCCTACCCCGAGGGCCTGAAGCGCCGCATCCGCGGCAACTGGGGCCACCTCTCCAACGCGCAAGGGGCCGAGCTCCTGCGCTCGCTCTTGCATTCGGGACTTCAGCACGTGACGCTCGCCCACCTGTCCGAGCACAACAACACCGAGGCGCTGGCGCGTGAGGCGGCGGAGGCGGTGCTGCGCGACGGCCCGCCCGGGCTGCGGCTCTCCGTGGCGAAGCAATCCGCGGCCGGCGAGCCCATCCCGTTGAGGGCGCCCAAGGGCCAGCTGGCGCTCCCGTTCTAGCCAGCGGCCGACCTCACGCGCGCCCGCCCGGCGAGGACCCTAAGGGTGAACGCCAACCTGCCGCGGGCGGCACCTTAAACATTCGACGCGGGCGCGCTCGGGTAGAATCCGCGCCCCATGTTCGAGCGTTGGAACCGAACGGCCGCGCTGGAGGTGCTGGCAGCGGTGGCGTTTGCCACCGTGGTGCTGCTCGGCTTCGCGCGCTTCGTGGCCGGCATCGAGGTGAGGCCGGGCGTCGTCTTGCCCGACCCGCTCCTCTCGCACTTCCGGCCGGTGGACGTCAGCGGGGTCACCTTTGGCCTCATCTACGCGAGCTTCATCTCGGCGTTCCTCCTGCTGGTGAAGCGCCCCGATCGCCTGGCGCACGGCTTCGCCGCCTACGGCCTCATGTTCCTCTTTCGAGGCGTCGCGATGTACCTGACGCCGCTCGACCCGCCGATCGACACGCTCCCGCTCAAAGACCCCTTCGTTCAGCTGTTCAGCCCCGACGGCGCGGCGCTGACCCGGGACCTCTTCTTCTCCGGGCACACCGCGTCCATGTTCCTGCTGGTGCTGCTGGCGC
The DNA here is from genome assembly GCA_963772225.1 of uncultured delta proteobacterium. GTDB lineage: Bacteria > Myxococcota > Myxococcia > Myxococcales > UBA5297 > CAVYWD01. Next base: position 151,593 of record CAVYWD010000011.1, read on the forward strand.
CGGGCCCGAAGAGCCGGGCGTTTTTCCTGGCCACCACGGCGGGCATCGCCGGCTGCGTGCTCTTGCAGAAGGTCCACTACGCGGTGGACGTCTTCGTGGCGCCCGCTTACAGCTACCTCGCGTACCGGCTCATCGGAGTCCTGCGCCGGGCGCTCGGGCTCGAGCTCGGACCCGGCGCGACGCCGTCGCGGCTCGACCGAGAGGCAACCAGGGCCAACTCTCTGTAGACCACCCGTGTAGACCACCCGTTGACGCGGCCCAGCCGAGCCGCTACCCATAGGCGACGTTTGTAAAGGGTGTGGAAGTCCGTGATCGCCAGCACCGCCCAGCGTCCGATGGTTCCGCGGCTCTTTGCCGGAGCGCTGGCGCTCGCCTTGGCCTTGGGCCAGGTCGCCGCCGCCGCCCACTTCGCCCTGGTGCGCCACGCGACCTGCCTGGATCACGGGCTCGCCGTGCACGTCGGCGCCGAGTCTGGTCACGCCCACCACCCGAAAACCTCGTCTCCGGCCTGGGTGGAAGGCGACGATAGCTCGGACCACGGGCACGAGCACTGCGCCGTCGCGGCCGTCCGCCGCGATGCTCCCGCAGAGGTCGGCGCTCCCCGCTCCGCCACGCTTTGCGCGCGCGGCCCTTTGGCGGCCATGCCCGAGCGGGCGGGCGCTCCAGGGTCCGACGCCGTCTGGCGCCTGGCTCCGAAGCAGTCGCCGCCTACCGCATAGGCCTCACCCCCCGCCCCCTCCCCGCTTTGCGGGGAGGGGGTGAATGGGGAGATGTTTTTTGGGCGGGGCCACCTTTTTCACAGGCTCTCGCTCGGCGAGAAGCTCGCTCCTTTCCCTCGCGCTGCATCCACTTCCTCATTCAATTGTCTGCCTCGTCGCCTTCGTGGGCGGCGATGCCGCTTTTGGCTTCCAGGAAATCGTTATGAAATGGTTTGTTCCGATAGGACTCGCTGCCGGCCTGCTCGCTGGCACGGCGGTCGCCCAGCCGTCGTCGCCCGAATCCTCCAATTCCTCCAATTCCTCCAATTCCTCTGACCTCGAGCGCGAGCTCGACAGCGTCCTCAAGAATCCGCAGCCGCCCTCTCGAACCACCAAGACCTCGTCGCCCGCGGGCAGCGGCCTCATGAATCCCGACGTCAGTGTCATTGCCGACACGGCCGGCGGATACTGGAGCAAGCCGCCCCTGCTCCAGTCGGGAGACGACCCCAACTTCGTTGCGCCCTTGGGCGGCCGGAGCGGCGGGGTCACGCTGCAGGAGCTCGAGCTCGGCTTCCAGGCAACGGTCGACCCGTATTTCACGGCCAACGCGTTCCTGACTGTTCCGAACCTCGAGGCGCTCGAAGTGGAGGAGGCGTACGCGACGACCACCTCGCTCCCGGCGGGGCTCCAGGTGAAGGCCGGCGTCTTCCGCTCCTCCGCCGGCCGCCAGAACGAGCAGCACCTGCATACGCAGGCCTTCTCGACGCGGCCGCTCATCAACGCCGCCTACTTGGGCACCGACGGCCTTCGCCCTCCGGGAGCACAGGTGTCCTGGCTCGCGCCGCTGCCCTTCTATCTTCGCCTGGCCGGTGAGCTTATGAGCGTGGCGCCCGGGTCCAGCGCCACCTTCGGCGGCGCGCTGCGTTCGGCGCCGGCCTATCTGCTGAGCGCCAAGGCCTTCTTTCCGCTCTCCGAGGCGTGCTCGCTCTACGCCGGCCTCACCGGCGCGACCGGGCATGCGCCGCCGACGGACCTGGGCAACCAAACGCTCACGACCAACGGCCCGCAATCGCTGCTGGGAGGAGCCAATCTGTACTTGAAATACAAGCCGGCCAACGAGGTCGCGAACTATTTCTCGCTCGCGCTCCAGGCGGAGTATTTCGCGCGGCGGGTGAGTGAATTCGACGGCGCGAGCGCCGCCGTGGACGCGGGATTCTACGCCCAGCTCGTCGCGCAGCTCTCCCGCCGTTGGCACGCGGGCGTTCGCTACGACCTCGTCGGCGCCCCGCAGAGCGCCCTGCAGCCCCGGGTGGAGCGCGCCACGGCGATGGCCATGTTCACGCCGAGCGAGTTCTCGCGGATCCGTCTCCAGGCGAGCCGAGAGAGCTCCGCGGTCGAGAGCGCCGGCTGGGAGGGGCTGCTGGTGCTCGAATACTCCATCGGGGCGCACGGAGCGCACCCTTTCTAACCTTGAATCGGAGACAAACTCTCATGCGCACGCTATTTGCCGTCGTCGCCACCGCGCTCCTAGGCGCGCCCAGCACCAGTCGAGGCGAGCCCATCCGGGTCGTCACCTCCATCGAGACCTTCGCCTCCCTCGCCCGCTCGGTGGGTGGACCGGCGGTGGAGGTGACGTCGCTTTCGCGCGGCTACCAGGACCCGCATTTCGTGGAGGCCAAGCCGAACCTCGTGGTTCTCCTGGCGCAAGCCGACCTCCTCGTCTACGCCGGGCTCGACCTCGAGATCGGCTGGCTGCCGCCGTTGGTCCTCAACTCGCGCAATGCGCGCATTCAATCGGGAGCTGCGGGAGACCTCGACGCCTCGAGCGCCATCGAGGTCCTCGACGTCCCGGCGACCAAGGTGGACCGCGCGCAGGGCGACATCCACCCCCGCGGCAATCCCCATTATTGGATTCCCCCGGTCAATGGGCTCCGCGTCGCCCGTGAAATCGCCGAGCGCCTCAAGCAGCTCGACCCCGCGCACGCGGCGGTCTACGACGCGAACCTCCAGGCCTTCGGCGCCCAGTTGAAGTCGAGGGCGGCGGAGTGGTCCGCCAAAGTGGCTCCGCTCAGGGGGCTGAAGGTCGTCCCTTACCACAAGAGCTGGACGTATGTATCGCGCTGGCTGGGTCTGGAGGAGGTGGGCTACGTCGAGAACAAGCCGGGCATTCCGCCTGACCCCAAGCACCTGGCGGAGCTCATCGAGCGCATGAAGGCGCAAGGGCTCAAGGTGATTCTCATCGAGAGCTTCTACAACCGCTCCATTGCGCAGCTCGTGGCGGACAAGACGGGCGCGAAACTGCTCGTCATGCCCAGCGACGTCGGCGCGAATCCGAATATCAAGAGCTACCTGGACCTGGTCGATGCAGTGGTGGCGCAGCTGGCAGCGGCGGGTGCGGGCGCTTGAGCGACGCGGCGGCCAAGGGAGACTCAGCTGCTCTTGGGTGACCTCGCGACCGGGCGCGCCGCGGTCCTGCTTTCAGCAGGCTGCGGCGCGCGACGCCCGCTCTCGACCTGCGCGGCCGCGCTGCGGTTGGCGGTCGCCTCGAATACCGCGGAAAAGCCCCGCTGAAGCTCCGCCGCGACCCCTGTTGCGTTGCGCGCCCAAAGGCGTGAGGGCGTTAGTCCCGTTGCACCTGCGCTGTCATGGTCCAGGTGGTCGCGTAGGCCGGCGGTGGGCAGGGAAGGGTGAGACGAAAAGTAGCTGAGTGGGGGTCTTCGGTGTTCGATGGTGGCCCGCAAGAGTGAAGCCCACGGTTTCCGCCGTGGGCTTCGGTGCTTCTGCGCCGGCCACGTTCCATGCAGGTTCGGATTCCGGCGCTGCCTTGGTGGAGGCAGATGCAATCATGCCAGCCCTGTCAAGAAACCGCATCTTCGTCGCGGCCGTTCTTGGTGACGGCCTATCATCCTGACCGGTCGGGTGAGTGGACCCCGTCGGCGATTCCGGCGGCCTGCCCGAGGAGTGACTGGGCTGCGGCGTGCCGCATCCGCCTCGACCATCGCCGGACGCGGAAGACGGGGCCGTGCGTCCCGGTGGTGGTGCTGGCGTGCGCCGCCCATAGCTGCCGGTTCACGCTCTATCCATGCGGGCACGTGCCGTACGGCCGGGAGGCCGTTGCTCCGGTTGGCCTCGACGGCAAGGCGCTGACCACGGCGCCGGAAAATGCCGCGTCGTCAACCGCCGAAGAGCCCAGCGCCGGCTGGCAGCAGACCCGATTCAACGCGGTGCTCGATGCGGCTCGTGGCAAGGCTTGGCCTCGGGACGGTCCTGGCCCCTGCTGGACGACGCAGCTGCGTCGCCTCGACGAGCTCGCTGCGCTGCTTGGGCTCGAATCCGGCTCTCCCCGTGGCGTTGGGTGAGAAGCTCGCGCAGCTTCTCCACCTCCCGCGCTTGAGCCTGATCGACGAAACCCATCGGTTCGCTCAGGCGCATGGCTTCGAGGAACGAGGGGGCATCCTCGTCGCCACCCTGGAGCGCGCTTCGACCGGCCGCTGCGTCTTGGAACGAGTGCTCGCCTGCGGCGCCCTGGCCGGCCTGTGGCGCCCGGTGCATCTCTGGCGGGCCTCGCCCGGACGCCCGCAGCGCACCGTGTTCCCGGGGCGCGGAACGCCCTCGGGGTAGGCCTTTAGGCGACGGGCGCCGTACCCACGAATTCGCTCTCGTGCCTCCGGCTTCCAGGCGTGCTTTTCAAAGGCTCCCTCGAAATTGGAGCCCCGATGACCGACCCACCGAAACCGCCAGCGCCCGACGAGCTGCTGCTGCTTTCGCCGGATGAGCTCCTGCGTTGCCAGGTGATTGCCGAGCTGCGCTCGAAGCTCGCCGGCGGCAAGGAGCTCGAGGAGGCGGTGGCCGAGATCGCCGCGCGGACGCACTTCATCATCCAGAGCGGCGAGGCCGCCTCGGTGACGACCCGGTCGCTCTATCGCTGGTGGTCGAACTTCAAGGCGGCCAATGGCTGGTCAGGCCTGCGCACGGCTCGCAGCCAGACTTCGCGGACCTACCCGGCGCTGCCGACGAAGCTGCTCGACTTCCTGTGCGCGGAGAAGAAGCTCGACCGCTACGCCTCAGTCCCCGAGCTGCTGCGCAGGGCCCGCGAGCTGGAGATCGTCGGCGCCGACGAGGCCTTCGACCGCGTCACCGTCTGGCGAGCCTGCAAGCGTCTGGGGCTTGCGCTCCGACGAGTTCCCGGCAAGCGCGAGAATCGACTCTCGCCGCTTCGCTTACCCCCACCGAATGCAGATGGTGCTCGCCGACGGCAAGCACTTTCGCGCCGGCCCGCGCCGCACCAAGCGCGTCGCCCTCTTCTTTCTCGACGACGCCAGCCGCAAGGGCCTGACCTGCGTCGTCGGCACCTCCGAGAGCACCCGGCTCTTCCTGCGCGGCTTGTACAAGGTCATCTGCAAGTACGGCCTGATGGACTCGCTCTTCCTCGACCGCGGGCCCGGCTTCAAGTCGGAAGACACCCTCAGCGCCTGCGTGAGCATCGACATCAACCTCATTCTGGGCACGGCGGCCTATCCCGAGGGACACGGCAAAATCGAGCGCTTCAACCAGACCGCCGTCTCCGCGGTGCTGCGCGGCCTGTGCGCCGCCGAAGTCGACGACGACTGCGGCGCGCTCGAGCTGCGGCTCGAGCACTTCCTCGACCACCAGTACAACCTGAGGCCGCACGAGTCGCTCGACCAGCGCACGCCAAAGGCGCGCTGGGACCTCGACACCAGAGCGCTGCGCTTCCCCGAGAGCGAGCAGGCCCTGCGCGACAAGCTCGTCGTCACCGAGGTGCGCAAGGTCTCCAAGGACAACGTCATCCCCGTCGACGGCGTCGACTACGAGGTGCCCCGCGGCCACGCCGAGACCTCCATCAACGTTCGCCGAAATCTCCTGTCCGGCGAGCTCTTCGTCCCGCACGACAGCCACCTCGTCCAAATCCATCCGGTCGACCTCGCCGCCAACGCGATCGCCCGCCGCGCAACGCCCGGCGCCCCCAGGCCCGACGATGACGAGGGCACCCCGAGGACCGCCGCCTCCATCGCCTTCGCTCGCGCTCACGGCCCCGTCGTGGGGCCCGACGGCGGCTTTCTTCCCCCCACCCGCAACCCCACGAACGGAGACGAGCCATGATTGACCTTCGCAGCGCTTTCGGCTTTCACGCCACCCCTTTCACGCGCGAAATCCGCATTCAGGACTACCTTGCTTTCCCCTTCTTCGAGGAGGCTTTTGACGGCCTAAGACGCTGCGTCGAGGCCCGCCACAGCGGCGCCCTCATCGCGCCGGCCGGCACCGGCAAGACCGCCCTCTTGCGCCGCCTCACCGCCGCTCTCCCCGAGGCCCGCTACCAGGTCCGCTACATCAAGGTCACCGACCTCTCCAAGCGCGACCTCTGCCGCGAGATCGCCCTCGCCTGCGGCGCATCTGCTGCGGGCGCCTATTCTTTCCTGGTGCGCGCGCTCCAGGAGCGCTTCGAGCACTCCGTCCACAGCGAAGGCCTGCGCCCCGTCATCCTGCTCGATGAGGCGCAGGACCTGCGCGGCGACTCCTTCGCGCTGGTCCGGCTCCTGACCAACTTCGAGATGGACAGCCGCCTCGTGCTCAGCCTGGTCCTGTGCGGCCAGCCCCAGCTCAAGACCGTCCTCGGCCGCGACGACCAGGAGTCGGTGGCCCGCCGCATCCACCACTACGCCTGTCTGCGGCTGCTCTCGCGCGACGAGCTCACCGAGTACGTCCAGCACCGCTGCGCCATCGCCGGTTGCAAGAAGCACCCCTTCGACGCCGGCGCCATCGAGGCGCTCCACGAGATCTCCCGCGGCAATCTGCGCGCCGCCGACGCTCTCGCGCTCACCGCGCTCGAGCGGGCCGCCCTCTCCAAGAAGACCGCCGTCGGCGCGCAGCACGTCGCCGAGGCCCGCCAGGAGCTGTACCCGTGAAAGGGCCCGCCAAGAGCGCGCGCCCCGAGCGCCACCTGCGCGTCGTGCGTGCCGCCGAGCTTCCCGCCCAGCTGCCCGAGAAGGCCTGGCTCGTCCGCGACCTCTGGTCCCACCTGGCTGTCGGCTTCATCGGAGGTCAGCCCAAGAGCGGCAAGACCTGGCTCGCGCTTGACCTCGCGGTCAGCGTCGCCTCCGGCACCCACTGCCTGGGGCGCTTCCCGGTAGACCAGCCTGGTCCCGTGCTCGCCTATCTCGCCGAGGACTCGCTCCCGCACGTCCGTGAGCGCCTGGCTTCCCTCTGCGCCCACCGGCACATCCCTCTGGAAGCCCTCGACCTCCACCTCATCGACATGCCCAGCATGCGCCTCGACGACGCTGAAGATCAGGCGCTGCTCGTCCAGGCGGTCACCCGGATCAAGCCACGTCTGCTCATCCTCGACCCCCTGGTGCGCCTGCACGCCCTCGACGAGAACAGCGCGGCAGACGTCTCTTCACTCCTGGGCTGGCTGCGCGCGCTCTCGCGCGCCCACGACCTCGGGATCGTCGTCGTCCACCACATGAGCAAGAAGAGCCGCCGTCAGCTCGGCCAGGCGCTGCGCGGCTCCAGCGACCTGCACGCCTGGGCCGACAGCTCTGCCTACTTGACCCGCAAGCAAGACAAGCTCCTGCTCACCCTCGAGCATCGCTCGTCGCCCGCCCGCTCCCCACTTGGCCTCCAGCTCGCCCTCGGCGCAGACGGTGCCACTCCTCATCTCGAGCCCTTCCTCGAGGCGATCGCGAGCGTTGCGTCGCCGCCGCCCATCGCCAATCGCATCGTCCACGCCCTCCGAGAGGCCAAGGCGCCGCTCTCCCGCGTCGCCCTGCGCAACAAGCTCCGCCTCAACAACCTCAAGCTCGGAGACGCCCTCGCCTCGCTCGAGCGCGACCGTGTCATCGCCCGAAGTGATTCCGGCTGGAATCTTTGCGCGGCCTCCACAGCCGCGCTGGTCCCGACGAGCGCCCATCCGGCGACCTCGTCCGATTGTCAGCTCGACCTGCCGCTGCCTCCCCCAACCACCAGCCCTCGATAGCGTCCGCTCGCCCCGTCACGGCCGACCGACGCTGGGGGCTTACATCCCCCAGACCCCCTGTGGCTCCGGCGCCGCCCCGCGCACGAAGCCGCGCGGGTCGTCGCCGGAGCTCAAGGCCCAACGACCTCGAGTCGCCCAACCCGTTCCCTGTTCCGCCGTTCCACGATAGGGGCGCGCGCGGAACGGCCTGCCGGAACAGGCGCGCCGTGACAGCCTTCGTGCAACGAGCTGCGAACGTGGGCGCGCAACGCAACAACCCCCATGGCAGCGCCGGCGGTCAGGGCCAAGGAGAGGACAATCCCCACCGCCGCGCGCGCTGCCGTCACTGTCTTCGATTCGAAATGCCTCATGGGACCTTCCTCCGTCGTGCGACGCTGCTGCCCCTACGCCGACGTCGGCCGGCGATTGCGTCGCTGCGGCGGAGGGCGTTCCCGAGGGAGGCCCCTTCGAAGGATGGGAGCGCCGGCACGCGGTTCGCTCATCCCGTCAGCGTACGGCCTCCGTGCTCTCGCCCTCCGACCTGCGTCTTCTGCTGGCCGGGCGCGGTGACCTCTACGACCCCTCCCCACTGGCAGTTGCACTTCGAGTCATCCGTCAAGACCGCTAGATTCGCCACGAAGACGATCTGAAGGCTCGAGGACCCGGGCAGAACGGACAAGCTGCCCGGCGACGTGCCGACAGCGCCGGAGCACCTTCCGAGCGAGACGACGTAGACCGACTTCACTGACTGCGAGGGGCTCTTGGTGACACTCGCCGGCCGACTCCAACTACGGGATGAGCTCCGGAAGAGTCACATCACTTCCGCCGTCACCGATCTGTCCGTGTCCGTCGTCGCCCCAACCCCACAACGTTCCATCCGTCTTGATAGCCAATGAGAAGTATGCGCGCGCCACAACCTTCGCATACCCGGCACCTACCTGTACCGGGACATTGTGCTGACTCGACGTCCCGTCGCCACATTGCCCTGAGGAGCCGTAGCCCCAACACCACAAGGTACCGTCCACTTTTATTCCTAAGCTGTGATAATTGCCTGCCGCGACTGCGGCGAACCCGGCCGCCACCTGCGCGGGCGTCGTGCGACCTACTTGTTGCCCGTCGCCAAGCTGTCCAAAGGAATCGTCTCCCCAGGCCCACATTGAACCATCCGCCTTCAGCGCAACTCCCTGCATCCAGCCCGGCGTCGCAAAGATAAAGTCCGAGCCGATCTGCACCGGAGCAGTTCGCTCAACGGTCGTTCCGTCGCCAAGTTGCCCTATCGTGTTATTTCCCCACGACCAGAGGGTTCCGTCCGCCTTCACCGCAAGCACGAAGTCGTATCCAGCCTCAACTGAAACAAATCCGCTCCCACCCTGTACCGGGACGTTGCGCTGGGCCTGGGTACCGTCGCCAAGTTGGCCATCATAATTCGCCCCCCATCCCCAGAGAGTTCCGCCCTCCTGTATCCCGACCGAAAATCCCCTTCCTGCCGCAATCGCCGTGTAGTGCGAGCCGACCTGCACCGGCGAGCTTCGCGTCACCATCGTGCCGTCGCCCAGTTCACCGTTGACATTGTTTCCCCAAGCCCAGAGGGTTCCGTCCGTCTTCAGCCCGAGCGAGTGCGTTTCTCCCGCCGCAACAGACGCGTAGCCGGTTCCGATCTGGACCGGCGTCGTATGGCGAATCGTCGTGCCGTCACCGAGCTGTCCGAGAGCATTGGCTCCCCAAGCCCATAGCGTACCGTCGGTCTTGACCGCGAGGGCATGCTCCCAACCGCCGGCAGCGGCGCCGAAACCGACGCCAATCTGGACCGGCACCGCCCGCTGACTCATCTTTCCGTCGCCTGTTTGGCCGTCAGTATTGTTGCCCCACGCCCACAACTGCCCTTTGTTATCGAGAGCGAGACTGTGCGCCCTGCCTGCCGAAACCGATTTGAAACCGACCCCGATTTTCATGGGCGAGGTGTGCGCAGCAGTCATTCCGTCGCCCAATTCGAAATCATCGTCGTACCCCCAAGCCCAGAGCGTACCGTCTCGCGCCACCGCGACTGTATGCGAAGCGCCAGCAGCAACTCCCGCGAAGCTTGCGCCAACCGCTACGGGCGACGACTTCCAACTACTCATACTCCCATCGCCAAGCTCCCCCCAGGAATTGCTTCCCCATGTATAGAGAGAGCCGTCGGCTTTCATCGCCGCCGAATGATCGGAGCCAGCTGCAATCGAGGAATAGCCCGACCCGATTTGCACGGGCGAGGTTCGCTGAACAGTCGTCCCGTCCCCAACCTGACCTATGGAATTATTCCCCCAAGCCCAAAGTGTCCCGTCCTTCTTAAGCGCAACCGTATGAACCAGCCCAGCTGCCACCGAAGCAAACCCAGCTCCCACCTGAACCGGTATCGGTCGAACACTCGTCGTCCCGTCGCCGAGTTGGCCACAGTTGTTGTTGCCCCAGGCCCAAAGGGAGCCGTCGACCTTGATGGCCATGACGTGTCCGTAGCCTGCTGCGACCGAGGCGTATCCAGAGCCTATCTGCTGGGGAAAGTACGGGGGCGCTCCCGACCCCCATTGCCACAGGGTCCCGTCCACCTTGATTGCGGCAGTCAGCGTACCGCCTGCTGCAACAGAGGCAAACCCGGACCCCACCAGCACCGGCGAGAGCCGCCGACTGCTCGTTCCATCTCCAAGCTGACCGCTTTCGTTATTGCCCCAAGCCCACAGGGTCGAATCCGTCTTGATACCAACGCTGTGCGAATCACCGGCAGCGACCATCGTCCATGTCGAAACGCAGTTAACGCTGACGTTGCCCACATCGGCGCCCGCAATTGTTCCTGATCCATTTTCTACGACGCACTGCTGCCCTGCAGGTTGCACCTTGACCGAAAGCGAGTAGCTCGCCCCTGCCGCCACTTTCGTGGCAAATGCAAACGATGTCGCTCCGGCTGGAACGTCGAGATCCTCGCACCCAGGAGACGATAGCTTTAGGCCAGCCCCAGACAGGTAGCTTACCAGGCCACCTACTTGGTAGTAGGTTCCAATAAATGACAGCACGGCCTTTGAATTTAAAACGACCTCGCTCGCTCCGCTTCCTGCCGTCGCGGTGAGGGTGCCGCTCGTATCAACTGATGACGCGACAGAAAAGATGACGGTGCCGTCCAGGGCGGTCGTGGCACTTGCCGGAACTGGAGTCGCCGTTCCGATGTAGGTCAAGTGTACCGTCTCGCCAGCAACGGGTACGCCGCTCGCGTCTACGACAGTCACCGTCACGATTGCGGACGAGGTTCCGTCCGCAGGCAGCGACGTCTTGTCTACCTCGATTGTCGATTGATTTGCGCTTACCGCCAGATGCCCCGCGTCGAAAGCGCCGGCGTCGCCGACTGCAGCATCAGTCGAGCCATCTTCGAACCCCGCATCTGCAGGCGGAACTCGGCATACGCCCTGGTCACAGAACTTGGACGAACAGTCGTCGTCGACCTTGCAAAGGCCCGGTATAAAGTCATTGCAGCCCGCCAGCGCAACAGCGGCGACCAGCAGCACGCGTCTCATGGATGCCCTCCCTGGAACTTTGTCCCCGCCCCAGTTCGAAGCCCAAGCCTCAAGCCTTCGGCGCCTTCGGCACGACAAATCCGACCGAGCTCACGCGATAGCCGCGGCTCGGTTTGTTAACCCGGAAGAAGCCCGTCCCACGTTACGCCTTCGCGCAGGCATGGGGTCCCGACGAACCGCTCACAAGCTTAGCAAGCTCCCCATCACACCCACGCGCCGCGCGCCAGTGCACACCGCGAGTCCGCGGGCGGTACGCCCAGGATGCAAGCGCCCAACCGAGATCAAAGAAGGGATTCCGCCGCGCCGAGCCCCTCCGGCGCAGGCGGATTCGTGCAGCGGCTTAGAGAAAGGCTCCGCCGCTACCGCGTAAACTTCACCGGCAGCTCCTTGGGATGCTGGAGCCCCTCACCGAACGACAGCGCATTCACGTCCATCGGCGCGCCGTCGACGGAGGCCTCCACCTTGACGGACGTCCCCGCCGGAACCGCGAGGTCGAAGCCGTCGAGCGCCTCTCGGGCCGTCGCGCTGAACATCACGACGCGATCCCCGTACCCGTCGACAAACCCGCCGGCGACCTGATTCACGCGCGTAATCTTGCCGAATGGCTTGTCGAGCTCCAACGACCCCGCGAACAGCGCCGGCTTGCCGTCAGAGGTCCAGCGCACATGGACGCCCGCGGCGTCGACCCACACGAACGCGCCCTTGACCGCACCGGCCGCGACCTTCGGCTCGCCCTTCAACGCGGCCGAAGGAAGCACCGGCACCGGCTTTGCCGCCCATGCCGGCAGCCCTGGCGCAACCACCGCCGCCATCGCCAGCGTCACAATCCGCACCTTGAGTCGGAGGCTCACCAAACCGCTCCTATTGGCCCGCCTGGGCCTGACCGGGGATCTGGAACTTCTCGCCTTCCTTCTGCGTCACGACCGCGAGCTTCTCGAGCCCATTGTTGCGAACGACGTCGATGATCTTCAGGGACTCACCGTAGTTCGCCTCAGGGTCGAAATTGAGGAAGATGGTCTTCTCGCGCCGGTCCTTGAACCGGTCGACCAGCATCTTCCCCAGGTCCGACCGGTCGATCTTCACCTGATTGAGGAAGACGAATCCGTCCCGAGTGAACGTCAGCACCACTTGGTCCGAGGTGACGTCCGGCGGCAAGTCGACCTCGGCGCGCTTGGGAACGTCGACCCGGTGCTGCATCATCATCAGCGGGGTCAGCACCATGAAGATGATGAGCAGCACCAGCAGCACGTCGATCATCGGCGTGACGTTCATGTCGGCGCGAACGCCCTTTTTGCCGACTGCCATCCCCATGGGGATTTCTCCTTAAATGCCCTGCCTTGCCACTCGCGGCCCTCGGGGCAGCGCTGAAACCGGACCTCTTTTCGCCCGTCAGGTCTTGTTCTTCAGCTCCTCGGTCGCCAGCTTGACCTGCGCGAACCCGGCGGCGTGGCAGATCTCCATGATCTTGCGGACGGCTCCATACGTGAGTCGCGCGTCGCCCTTGAGGTAGAGCTCATGCGCCGGATTTCGCCGCAATTCATCCTCGAGGCGGCTTCGCAGCGACGATTCATCCACCAGAAACTGGCCAAGGTAGACCCGATACCGGCCCTGAGCGCCGCCCGCGAACTCGAGCGACACCACGACGTCCATTCCGTTGTCGGGCTGTTTCTCGGGCGCCGGCACCTGCGGGAGCTGCACCGCCTTGCCCTTCTGAAGCATGGGCGTGATCACCATGAAGATGATCAGGAGGACCAGCATCACGTCGACCAGCGGCGTGACGTTGATCTCCGAGCGGAGGCCCTTGTCGTTGAGTTGCATCGCCATGGTGCTTCACCTAGCCCTTGGCCTGCTCCTTGGCGAGCAGCGCGATGACCTCGCCGGCGGTCTCGTGCGTATCCACCTCCAGCGTCTCCATCCGAGAAGTGAAATAGTTGTAGAGGAGCACCGCCACGATGGCGACGCCGATGCCCACTGCCGTGGTCACCAGCGCCTCCGCGATGCCCGCCGCGACCGCGCCCAGGCCGCCGCCGCCCTCCTTCGCCATGCCCTGGAAGGAGTTGATGATGCCGAATGTCGTGCCGAACAGGCCAACGAACGGCGCCGTCGAGCCGATGGTCGCCAGCACCGCGAGGCCCTTGCGCAGGCCCGCGAGCTGCCTCTCGGTCGAGCGCTCGATGGCGTTGGCCACGGCGCCGTGGGCATCGAAGTTCTTGCCGCTGAACGCCTTGACGGTCAGGAACTCGAGCAAGCCGGAGCGGATCACCGGAGCGATGTGGCTCGCCTGGAAGCGCGAGGCGGCGTCCGCCGCCTCTTTGAACTGACCCTTCGCGATCAGGTCTTGGGTCGCGAGCGCGAAGGCCCGCGACTGCGAGGCGGCGCGCGCATAGGTAATGAAGCGCTCGACCGCGATGGCCAGGGTCGCGACCGACATCAGACTCAGGGCCGTCACCACGAACTTGGCGACGATGCCCATCTGGTGCCACATCTGTGCAAGCGTGAAATCCATAAATACTCCCGTGCGGACTGAACCGGCGAGCTACTGCAGTTGGAACGTGAACTTCACTATGGTGTAGATGGAGACCGCCTGCCCATTCACGATGTGAGGGCTGAACTTCCAACCCGCGAGCGCATCGCGCACGGTACGCTCGAAGGCCGGGTGGGTCTGCATCACGACCATATCGGTGATCTTACCGTCGGGGCCGATGGTGAGCTTGACCACGACCGTGCCTTCGACCTCATTTTTCAGTGCGTTGGCCGGATAGCTGGGCTCTGACCCGGCGATTCGCCGCTTGCGCACGAACTCGATTTCCTGGAACGTCGGTGCCGCGGGTGGCGGGGGCGGCGGAGGCGGAGGCGGCGGCCCAACCGTCGCGCCGCCCACGACGCCGCCGGCGACGCCGCCTTCCACGCCGCCCTCGACGCCGTCGTCGGAGCCTTTGTCCTGCGGCTCCTCCTTCGCCTCCTCCTTCTGCTGAGGAATGTCCTTGGGTGCCACGAACTCCTTGGGGACTTCGGTCTTGTGCTCGACGGGCTTGACCTCCGTCTTTGGCGCCGAACGCTTCTTCGGTGGCGGCGGAGGCGGCGGAGGCGGCGGCGAAGACGCGAGGTCCACGAAGGTGATGGTCACCGCGGGCTCTGGCACCGGGGCCACCCGCAGCTGGTCAATGAACAGCACGACCAGTACGGCCGCGGCGTGTAAGCCCAGCGACCCTCCAAGGAGCCACGGGACCCACCTTCGCTTGCGCTGGTTCTGGACGATGGAATCGAACATACGCGTCACACCCAACCCAGGCTCACCTGGGGCTGGCCTCGGCGGCGTTGTTGGGCTCGCTCGGGGCGGTGGAAGGCGCAGCCCCGCTCTCCTTGCGCGCGGAGAAGATCTTCGCGGCCTCGGTGCGCAGCTGGAAGGCGAGGTTTTCGTCGAAGTAGCGGGCCTGCTCGTTCGTCTCCAGCGGGCCTCGCTTCAGGTACAGGAGATTGCCGTAGACCATCGCCTCTGCGTATTCGGCCTTGAGCGCCATCGCTCGGCGGCAGGCCTCGATGCCCTGGTCCGCCAGTCGAATGCCGTCGATGCCCTTCGCGCGATCCGGTTGGTACTGCATCAAGTTCCAAACGTAGGTGCCGAGCTCATAGAACAGGGCTGCCCGGCTTACCGGGTTGGCTGAGGCCTCGGCTCGCTTGCGGTACCAATCGACGGCCGCCTGGGTCTCGCCGCTCTTGTCAGCGATGATCGCCAGGACCTTCATGGTCTCCAGGTCATCCGGCTTCTGCTTCAGGGCCGTCTCGAAATACTTCTCCGCTTGGCCGTACCAGCGACAGTCGATGAACAGCGTGACCAGGAACTGGCGGGCCTCGCTGTCCTGAGGATTCTGCGCCAACAGCTCCGAGAACAGAGCGAAGGCCTTGTCGGCCGCGGCCCGGTCCTTCGGCGCGGCCCGCAAGAGGATCTTGATCCGAAAGGACTTCGCCTTGTCGTCTCCGGGCGAGCGCAGGAGATGCTGGTCGAAGGCGGCGATGGCCTCGCTGGCGGCGTCGCGGCTCTCGGGCTTGTCCGACTGCGGGTCATAGACGCTGAAGAGCGCGTAGCCGAGGTTCAGGTAGACATTGGGAGTGGCCGGATCGATTCGGATGGCTTCGCGATACTTGGCGATGGCGCCGTGGTAGTCGGATGCGCGATAGAGCGCGTTGCCATCGCGAGCCAACTGGCGAGCCTTGACGGTGTCGAGAGCGCCGCAGGCGGTGCCCAGCAGCACCATCGCAGCTGCGAGGGCTCGCAACTTCCAAGCGCCCGACCGCATTGATGCTCCTTTCAAATCCCGCGGCGGCTCAACCGGCCGAGACCGGCGTTGCGGACATGGCGTTTCGGGTTCGAGATACACGATCCACTGCTCCGGCCAAAGCCGTTCTTTCCGGCACCACCCGACCCGAGGCCCTTGGGAAGAGTCTGCGGCTCTGAACCGGACCGACTCGGACGACACCGTATATCAGCCAACACGTTTCCTTGTCCAATGGATCCGCGGCGTAAGCGGCCTTCGACGCGCCTTGGCATGCGCCCGGAGGCGGATTGACAAGGTACGGGGGCCCAGATAGAGCGAAGCTCGTCTATCGGGCCCGCCGGTTCCTGCGTTGTGCTGGAGAAATCGAGCGCGCCAGGGCCGGACCGGCTTTCCACGACACCGGCGCCCACGGGCGCCTACTCCGAGGTGGACCAATGGCACCGTGGCGCGACGAGTCAGGAGCTCACGAGCAGTCTCACCAGCGCTGCGGTTTCCGCGCTCTCTGGACGTTGGCCGGCCTGGCCCTCGTGACGAGCGGATGCGCCGCGATGCAGGCCAGCCGGCAGTACCCCGGAACCGTGGCGGGCGATTCGTTTTCTCCTGCGAGGCCCCCTGCCGCGAGCTACGGCGTCGGCGCCCTCATATGCCCGGCCGATGGCCTCAACGCGCACGTCGTCGACTCTCTTGCGGACCTGGCCAAGAAGAGCGGCACTCCCGAGGTGAAGGCCGATGGCCGCCTCTGCGCGATGGCCGAGACATTCCTCGGATGGAGCGGGACGAGCACGCCGCCCGAGAGCATCACGCGCCAGGTCGCCTGGCATTTCGGGCTCCCGGGCGCGCTGCCGCGGTTGACCATCACCGCCTTCGACACCGACGACTACCGGGAGATGTCCGAGCGGATCGTCGAGACGCTGGCGGAGCTCGCCAAGCGCGCCTCGGCGCCGCGCTTCGGGCTCCAAGCCGAGGCGCTGCCCAGCGCTGATCGCAGCAAGCAGACTACCCGGACCAAGGTCGTCCTGGTCACGTTGGACGACGCGCTCGACCTCGACCCCGTTCCTCGCGCCCTGCCGCTGAACGGGCAAGCTCGTGTGAGCGGCCGGCTTCCCAGCGGGGCGACGAACGCCACCCTTCTCGCCTGCGACGCTTCTGGCAAGCTCGAGACGCTCGCCCAGCCGGGTGGCAGCTTCTCCGCCGACGTGCGCTGCGGCGAGCGCGCGGGGACCCTCCGAGTCGAAATCCGCGCCGAGCGGGCGGGATCTCCGGTCGTCTTCGCACGCTTTCCCATTTCCTGCGGCACCGAGGCGCCCACGTCCTTCAAGATCCCGCCGCCTCCGCCCTCGGGCTCGGTGGACGCAGCGGCGGCGGAGCAGCTGCTCTTCCAGCTCTTGAATACGGAGCGCGCGGGGGCCGGCGCTGCGCCGCTCGCGTGGGACGGCGCTACTGGAAAGGTGGCCCGCCTCGCGTCCGAGGCACTCCGAGCCCAGGCCATGGGAGGCTCGAGGTCCTTCGACCTCGTGACCGAGCTTCGCCAGGCCGACGCGCTCTCGTCTCTGGTCCTCCAGAATCCCGTGGTGGCGATCAGCGCCGAGGAAGCCCACGCGCTGCTCCTGACGAGCCCGGTGAACCGGTCGAACCTCCTCAACCCGCAGGCGACGCACGCGGGTGTCGGCATGGCGGCCGCCGCAGACCCCAATGGAGGCACCGTGCTCTACGCCACCGAGCTCCTCATCCGGCAGCAGCCGCCGGTCGATGCCCAGGCCCTTCGCGGGAAACTCCGGGAAGCCGTCGCCCAGAAGCGCGCGGGCGCCAACGCGACGCCGCTGGCCAGTGACGAGACCCTGGAGAGCGTGGCTCAGAAGTATGCGAGCGAGCTCGTCGCCGCGGGCGGCACCATCGGCAAGGACCGCGAGGGCGATATTCTGGCGCCGCTCTTCAAGAGCTATCGGTCGGTGAACATCATCTCCGGAGCGAAATCGGAGCCGCTCGAATTCGCGGGCGAGCCGCGCGTGCTCGGCGCCGGGACACTTCTCGGGGTCGGGGTGGCGCAGGGCTCCAATCCCATGCTCGGCAAGAACGCCATCTACGTGGTTCTCATCTCCGCGACGAAGGCGGCGAAGAAGTAGGCCGTCGGACCGCGCAGCCGGTCACCTCAACGCCGAGCGAGGCTGCGCCGGCCTCGCTCGAAGGCCCCGCCGTCAGCGTCTCGCAATTCGGGCGCCTCTCAGGGGCGCCGCGGCAGTCGCTCCGGAAAGTGCCCGTGGAAAGCGCGGCGCGCATGAGGCACGAGCGCGCTCGGCGTGACAAGTTCGGTCGAACCGGCGGCGTTCGCTGCCATTGGGAGCCGGGGCACAGGAGATGCTGGTCTTTATCCTGGCCGTCCCGATTCCCAGCTCACCCCGCCTCGCCGCGACCCGGCCGCCGGAGTCGTGCGCCAGCAAGCCTTCACCCGCCAAGGCAAAGCCCCCGCGAGCTCATAAGGTGAGCTCAGGCCAGGGGTGACAGGCGTGCTTTGCCCGATGGGACGGGGGTCGCTGGCCAAGCCGCCTTGGTTCCACAACCGCTCGGGTCGCAGTCGCGGAGCTACAGCGGCCCGACTCGCGCGCTTCGCCGTCGGGCATTCGGCGTTCGACCCAGGCCGCCGCCTCCGCCTGGCATCCGCGGGCCACGAGGAATCGCGCCAAGCACCAAAAGGCGATGGGCGGGCAACCGACTCTCGCCGGCAACCCGCCCATCTTGAATCAGACTACGCCCCTACTCGCTAAAGGGCGTGGCTAACCCTCACGTACGCGAAGCGGCCGATTCTGGTCGTACGAGTACTGGTCCGTCATGCTGGCGAAGCCGTTGTAGATCCTCACCGGCGGCGTATTGAAGATGTTGTTGACGCCCAGCGAGAAGCCGGTCTTCCCGTAGTCGGACTTCAGCATGTAGCTGACGAAGAAGTCCCACGTATTGTAGGCGTCGACCTTGCGCTGGTAGGTCGAGTCCACATAACAGAGGCCGCCGCCCGCGAAGTTGCCCGACGAGTCACCACACTCGTGGAAGCTGCTGAGGAACTTCGTGGTGATCCCGGCGCCGAAGGCCTTGAGGCCCCAGAGCACGCCCGCGTTGAACTTGAAGGTCGGATTGGTGCCGCCCTGCCCGGTCGTGGCCTGGAGGTCGAAGGTGTCCTTGCCGTGAACCACGGTCCCGTCCGCAAGCACCTGGTCGTGGTACTGCAGCCACGTTCCGTCGAACGTCAGCACGTAGCGCCCGGCTTTGGCGGTCGGGATGGCGTAGCGGACGGCGATGTCCAGGCCAGCCTCACGCTCCTGCCCGACGTTCTGGTTCAGGTTGACGATCTGGTTGATCTGGTTGCTCGCTGGATCGCGCTGAACGTACTGGCAGTAGGCCGGCTGATTTCCGGTCGTGTAGCAGCCGTCCAAGATCGTCGATTCGCCGATAGTAGAGATCGAGTGGTCGATGTCCACATGGTAGTAGTCGAGCGTCACAGAGAGGTTCTTCACCATCCTGGGCAGGACGACGAAGCCGACTGTGAAGATCTTCGCGGTCTCGGGCTTGAGGTCCGGATTGCCGCCGTAGAGCGACTTGAGCTGAGTCGAGTCGTCACCATTGCCGGCGGCCGCCCCGCAGCGAGCGGCGATGTCCGCGCTAGCCGGGTGAGCGCACGGGTCCTGGACGTTGGGGAAGCTGGAATACTGGCCGGCGAACGAGATCCGAGATGGACGGAGCCCGGAAGGCCGTGGAGTAGGTACCGCGGAGGGTGACGTCCTTGATCGGAGTCCAGCGCAGACCCGCCTTGTAGGTCCAGTCGGAGCCGAAGTTGTTGTAGTCGAAGACTCGAGCCGCCAAAGAGGCCTCAAGGTCCTCGACGAGAGGCTGCGCGTTCATGATCGGAACCAAGAGCTCCGCGTAACCCTCGCTGACGTGGTAGCGACCGTCGGTCGGGTATCCGCCGGGGTTGGTCGTGTCGAACCTCGCAGTGAGCGTATCGGGCTGGGAGGCACCGGCGACCTGCCGGAATTCATACCCGGCCGCCAAGCTGACGGCGCGCCGCGAAAACAGACGGAACAGGTCGCCCGACGTGTTGAGCTGGGCGCTCATGAGCTCGTTGAAGCCCGACGAAACACCGGTGTAGCCCAAGTAAGCAACTTGGTCCGGCGTGATCGAGCCGGACCCATGGAACAGATCGAGCGGCACGCATCCAGCGATGACGGTGCTCGGATCGCCCGCCGTGCCGACGCACGCTGGCTTGCCGTTGATCATCATGCTGGGCCCGACGGCCGCCGCGATGCGCGAAGACTGGAGGCTGCCGCTGTGCGTGCTGGTGCCGGAGGTCCTGCCATAGTTGAAGTTGACGTCCCACACCCAGGACTCGAGGGGGCCGAACGCGCTGGGCAGGGTACCGTCCAGGCCGAGAACCAGGCGAAAGGCATTGATGTTCTGGTCGTCGATGCGCGGCCCGAACTCATCGAGACGGCGTGAGGCGCTGGTGAAGTCCTTGCCAAACGGGTTGTAGAGGTTGTCTTTGGAAATGGGAATGAGGTTGCCGCCCGCGTCGGTGACGCCACCGGCGCCGATGATGAGGGGCTCCGGCGCCAGCTGCTGCTTCGACCTCCGGTTCACGAAGGACGTCTCGAAAAACGCCCTCGAGTAGTCGCCGAGCTTGTAGTCGCCGGAAACCCAGGAGGAAAGGCGTTGCTGAGGAGTGACCAGGTAGTTCATGGGGGCGTAGTTGTAAAGGTCGCCTCCCTTTCCCTGAGCATTGGTTGCATTCATGACGCGCCACTTGCAGTCGTCGGCCGAGCCACCCGCGGCGACACAAGCTGCATTGGGAGTCATGGTGGAATCATGGATCATGTAGTCGCTCGAACCTGCACCCGTGTCCTTGATGAGCGCGTTCCACGCAGCGTCGCCGGAACCCGAGGCCTTCACGCGTCCACCGGGCGTACGAGAACTGCCCGCGGCATATTGGCCGACGGTTCCAGCTCCGTTGTTGAGTCCCGTCGCGTCGTAGAAGTATTGATAATTAGAGAAGCTTCGGTCGCTGGCCATCACCGCGTCCTGCCGGGTGTAACCCAGCGACAGAAGGAGGCTCCCCTTCTCATTCGAGACGCCGGTGGTAACGCTGGTGTCGACGGTTAGCCCGTCAACGCTTCCCGCGCCGCCCACGTACACATTCGCCTCGGTGCCGCTCCACTTCTTGCGCGTAATGATGTTGATCACGCCGCCGATGGCGTCAGAACCGTATACTGCTGAGGCGCCGTCCTTCAGCACCTCGACGCGCTCAATGGCGGACGCCGGGATGCTGTTGAGGTCAGGCGAGCTGTCGGCGCCGAGGCCGCCCGGCATGAGCCGACGGCCGTTAACCAAGACGAGGGTTCGCGCGGAGCCGAGGCTTCGCAGACTCACGCGTGTTGAGCCGTCGCCGCCGTTGTTGACACCGGTGTTGATGGCGTTGCCCTGCTCGGGGAGACTCTGCAGGAAGTCGCCGATAGACACCTTGCCGCTCGCTTGAATCTGCTCGCGGCCGATGACCGTCACGGGAGCCGGGGTCGTCAGGTCGAGGCGGCGAATGCGCGACCCGGTGACCAAAATCTCCTCGACTTCCTTGGCCTTGACGGGCGCCGCCTCAGGGGAAATCGCAGGCGCCGCAGCGGAGGGAGCGGCAGACTCAGGCGGCGCTGGAATAGTTGCCGGGGCCACTGCGTTCGAGGGGGCAGCGGAAACAGCGCTCGTCGCTTCAGGCGATGGAGCAGGAGTCGTACTTGAGTCTTGCGCAACGGTCGCGGGTTGAGACTGTGTCGGCGCGGTGGGAGCCGCCTGGCCTTCCTGTGCCGAGGCGACAACTGGGAACGCCAGCACCGCCGCAACCGTTGCGGCAAGGCCGGCCAAATTCGCTCTGTACGTCATCGGGTGCGCTCCTATCCTATTCCGATTCACCAGAGAATCTTTCACGTGCAGTAATCCGTTCCGGCCTAGGTCCGCGCGGAGCGCCGACGGAAGGCAAACAGCCCCGCGAGAGCCAACACAATGGCCGGGCTCGCGATGCCCGAGGCGCTGCATCCACTGGAGGTCGTGACCACGGTTTCAGTCGCCGAGGTGGCCGCGTAGTTATATGGGTCGTGATTCGGGTCGAACGTATCCGAAGAGACCTCGATGCCATTCGGATCTCCGGTGGAGGTCAGGCTTTCGGGCAACTTCTCCACCCGATAGGTCTTCGTGAAGGTGACGATATCTCCAACCTTCATTGTGCCAAGAGCACATTGGTCCGCGTCTGTCACGTTCGCACAAGGAGCAGCACTCGACTGGAACGTCAGCCCCTGCCCAACATATCCATAAGAATCAACGAGCACATTCTCCGAGTCGCATGGACCGAGATTCTTGATCGTGACAGTGAACTCGACGACGTCTCCCACGTTTGCGGTCGCGGGCGCATCCATCGAGGAATCGAGGTCCGCGTATGGGACCACAACATGGGAAAGGGTCGCCGTATTATCCAAAGCGCTTGCGTCGGTGGTGGTCGCCGTCACCGTGACCGAGGCATCGCCCAAGCTGTCGGGGCAGGCCGCCGGGACGGACTTGGGAAGAGGCCACTTCACGGAAAACACGACCGATGCAGAGCTGCCGTCGACGATATCCGGCACGTCGCACGGGAGCGTTCCGTCGCCATTATGGCTCGTGCAGCCCGAAACAATGCCCACGAACTTCAGGTCGGCCGGAATGGCCGCGTTCAATTGAATTTTGGTCGCATGGCTTGGGCCGGCGTTTTTGATAACCGCTGTGTAATTCCAACTACTGCCTTGGGCGATAATCGCCTTGGGACTGCTGAGCGACAACGTCACGGAGAGATCCGCTTCTGCTCCAAGAACAGGCGACGGGGCCAGAGCGCCCGAAATCGCGGCGAGCCCCAGAAGCCAGTGACCGCTTTTCATTGACTACCTCCGAGTTGGGCACCGTGTGCAGCTGATCGCGGCGCGCCCTGAAACGCGTTGGTTCAACTCCTCACAGCCATGGAAAATCGGGCCACAGCCGCGGCGAACCGTGACTGTGGCACGTCAGCTGAATAACAGTGTCGTGCCAAGAGGTCAAGCGCGGTCGCTCCTTGAACCCGATCACTTGACTGCCAAGGCTGCTGTTCTGCCTCGGAGGCCGAGCGTCGCGCGCCTTCGACCCCTGTAGCGCTGGGCGTCCTCGCGCGACTTCAGTGCGAAGCGCGCGCCTTCGGCGACCCGCCCGAGCGAATTTGGAGGCATTGCATCCTCGGCCCCTGCGGCTTCGCAAATGTCGAGCGCCACACGTTCTCCGTCGTCGTCACGAGCTCGGAATCCCAGGGCTGCGCCTGGCTCCCTGAGACCGAGCCACTCATCGATCGGCATTTCCCGCGCATGGGCTGACGTCCGGGCGCGCACGATGTACCATGGGCCCGCCGTACCGCCGTGCCGTCCTCATCACCTGCGCGCGGCTCTGGCTCTCGCGCAGGCGCAGGAGCAGGCGCAACGCGAGCATTCGCTTCGCGCCATTTCCACTATCCCCCGTCCGCACCAACGCCTCCGTCCGGAACGAAGACCTGTGACGGATTGAACGCATTCGTCACCGCGTCAGCCAAGTAGAGTGGCGTCCCGGTCCGGAAAGGAGGTCGGGGCCGCCCCATGGCGCCTGGACCGCCGTAATCACTGCCGCGTACCATGCGCCCGCCTTCAGGAGATTCGGCGGTACCTGGAAGGACGTCCCTCCGTAAACATCGGCGCTGACCACATAAACATCGCCAGGCTGCGGCGAATCGAGCATTTGAAGCATTATCTTGTACGAGCTGGGAGTGCCGACCGAGGGCGGCGTCCACGAGAGAACTGGCGCCAGCCCAACGCCAATTTGCACCGCGAAGCCGTCTTTCCCATTGATGAGGGGAGCCTGCACCGGCCCGACCTCTGGGATGATAGGAGCAGCTGAAACCTGGGCCATCGCCTCGTATGAAATCAACGCCACGTCGAAATCGGTGCTCGTCGACGAACCTGGCGTTGAAATCGTCACCGTTTTGTCGAGCGTGAAATACCCTATCTCTTCCCAGGTCTGGCCAAGAAAGTCGCCGTAGGCGAGAGCCCCATAGTCGATGTCCTGGGTCGCATCGCCGTAGGAGGCGTCGAAGAGACTCGTCTCGCCCGATTGATTCAGTTGTCCTTCGAACTATCGCCTTCGACCGAGGGCGAGCCAAGGAGTTCCTCGCCGCCGCCTGCGGTGCCCGCGCGAATCCCAGCTCCGCAACCGCCCCAGCAAAGGCAGCCAAGGAGCCGAGCTTGCTAGGTCGCCGGAGCGCTTCCACTCTTTGCAGCAAGCGTCCACGCGCAGGAGGCTCCACGCGACCGCTTCTCGCAGCGCCGAATCTCGACCTCCCCGCCCCTGCCCGCGCCCTGTTCCGGGCGGCCGCCCATCTCCTGCCGAATGACCTCGGTGATTGGCTCCTAGCGAAGCGTCGGCGCCTGCGAGATGAGCCGCGAGATTACCTCCCGCAGCCTCAGGGCGGGAGCTCGTCGCTCGCCAGCGACAGCGTCTGCCCGACCTTCAGCGCCGCGCCCTTGAGCACCCCCAGCGTCTCGAGCACGTTGCGGGCCGCATCGAGCTTCGGGTCGCCGTCCCCACCCGGAGCCGCTTCGCGCACCCCGACATCAGCCCGGTGCCGACTCGAGCCGGTCAGGCCACGACCGTGCCCAGCCGCCGGAGCCTGCCCTTCAGAATCGAGTCTCGCGCCACCGCGAGCCTCTCCGGCTTCGCGCCGTGAAAAGCCAAGGCGCGGCGAGCACGGCCGGGGGCCAGCCGCGAGCTCATCGAGCGCAGGCCTCGGTTGCGCCTGCCGGTAGCTCTGCCAGACTCCCTTCCGGAGCTCGCCGTCCCCGTCGCGCGTGCCAAAACTTCGTGGCCTCCGCGCACTTTTCGGATTGAATAGAGTCGACCCGAGCGCGGCGCGTCGTCGAATGGCGGCGGCTCGGTTGCGCCGAGGATGCCATTGATTATCTCGCTCATCCTGGCCCATCCCCAGCCCAGCAGCTTCAATCACGCGCTCGCGCATGCCGCCGCGGCGCGAGCGCGCCAAAACGGCCATGGCGTTCGCTTCCACGATCTCGCCGCCGAGGACTTCGACCCCGTCCTCCCCGCGGGCGAAGAGCGCTCCGCCTCGGCGCTCCCGCCGCTCGTGGATCAGCACTGCCGCGAGCTCGCCGAGGCCGACGGCATCGTCATCGTCCATCCGAACTGGTGGGGCATGCCCCCGGCCATCCTCACGGGCTGGGTCGACCGCGTCCTGCGCCCCGGCGTCGCCTATCGCTTCCTCGAGAGCGACTCGGGTGAAGGAATTCCTCAAGGCCTTCTGCGGGCCCGCGCCGCGCTGGTGCTGAACACCTCCAACACCCCTCCCGAGCGCGAGGCGCGCGCCTTCGGCGACCCGCTCGAGCGAATTTGGAAGGATTGCATCTTCGGCCTCTGCGGCGTCGCCAATGTCGAGCGCCGCACCTTCTCCGTCGTCGTCACGAGCTCGGAATCGCAGCGCCGCGCCTGGCTCTCAGAGGCAGAAGCCCTCGTCGATCGGCTTTTCCCTCGCGAACGATGAAACCCCACGCCGGGGTACTGACCTCAGTCAGATGCTCTCCTAGTACAAGGCGAAGTACACCGCGCAGAACGTCGGCCATCTCCTGGCGGCGCTCTGCTACTTCGACGATGCGGAGAAGGAACCGATGCCCACGATGCTCGGTTCATCGGATTGGGGCGCGATGAAGTCGTCGATCACGCAAGCGGTGAAGGCGTTCGCCGGCTGACCGACCGATCTGTAGCCCCTCGCGCCGGGAGGCTGCCCCGCGGCTGAAGAGGAGTCGCCCCCTCACGCCGCGCCGCCAGCCGACACGCCCAGCTCCGCAACCGCCCCGGCAAAGAACGGCCGAAAATCGCCCGCCGCCTTGAGCGCCCGCAGGTTGTGCCCCAGCCCCGCGACCGCCCGATAGAACAGCAGCGCCTCGGGCGGCGGCCGAATGCGCAGCAGGTCCACCACGTTCTTGCGCTTGAGCGCCATCAGCTCCTGCAGCATGGCGTCTTTCCCGAAGTCGTACGGCCCGCGCAGCGGCCCGCCGACGATATGGCCTACCTCCTCGGCGAGCGGCCGCGCCCGCTCCTCGGGCATTTGAAAAACGAAGCCGCCCTTCAGAAGCTGGCCGTAGACGTCGGGCCGGCGCCCCGCGAGCGCCTCGGCGAACGCCTCGACGTAGCACCGCCAGAACCGCTCCGAGAGCCCCTTCGCGCTCCCGTAGTCCAGCACGCCCAGCCGCCCGCCGTCGAGGACGATGAAGTTCCCGGGGTGCGCATCCCCATGCACGACCCGGTGGAACAGGAACGGCCCGAACACCGCGCGCACCAGGCGCTCCCCCACCTCGAAGCGCTCCCGGCTCGGCCGGTCCTGGGCGGTCTGCGCGTACGCGTGGAGCGTCGGCCCCTCCAGCCGCTCCAGCACCAGCACCTTCGCGGTGGACAGCTCCGGGTAGGCGCGCGGCACCACCAGGTCCGGCCAGCGCGCGAAGTACGACCGGAAGTCCTCGGCCCGCTTCTGCTCGGCGAGGTAGTCGAGCTCGCCCATCACCTCGCGCCCTATCTCGTCGACGTACTCCCGCCGGTCGAAGAGGCGCGTCCCCACCCCCAGCGCCCGAACCAGCGACTCCGCATTCTTGAGGTCTTGCTCCAGCGCCGCGGCGACGCCGGGGTACTGCACCTTCACCGCGACGTCCTCGCCGCCCTTGAGCCGCGCCCGGTGCACCTGCCCCAGCGACGCCGCCGCGAACGGCACCGGCTCGAACTGGGCAAACACCTCCTCCGGGCGGCCGCCCAGCTCCTGCCGAATGACCTCGGCGATGGGCTCGTACGGAAGCGTCGGCGCCTGTGAGAAGAGCCGCGAGACCACCTCCCGCACCTCGGGCGGAAGCTGGTCGCTCGCCAGCGACAGCGCCTGCCCGACCTTCAGCGCGGCGCCCTTGAGCTCCCCCAGCGTCTCGAGCACCTTTCGGGCCGCATCGAGCTTCGGGTCGCCGTCTCCGCCCAGGAGCCGCTTCGCGCGCCCCGCCATCAGCCCGGTGCCGACTCGAGCCGTCAGACCCACGACCTTGCCCAGCCGCCGGAGCCTGCCCTTCGGAATCGAGTCTTGCGCCACCAGGACCTCTGTTCGTCACCCCAAAGGAAGGCTAGCACGCGCAGGGCAACGCCGCGGAGCCGCAGGCAGGCGGGGAAGCATTCGCCTGCACACCGGCTGTCGCCGGCCTTTTACCCTTGCGCCCCGGGCTCTCCCCAGTCGCGCACCGGCCAGCCGCGCCCCCGGGCGATCCGCCGGAGCCGCGGGTCGGGGTTGACGGCGACGGGCCGGCCCACCGCCTCGAGCATGGGGACGTCCGACGCGGAGTCGCTGTAGAACGCGCACTGCGCCAGCGGGGCGCCGCCGTTCTGCTCGGCCCACCGACGGGCGAACGGCACTTTCCCCTCGCCGTAGCAGAGCGCGCCGTCGGGGCGCCCGGTATATCGGCCCTGCGCGTCGACCTCGTAGCGCATGGCGAGGAAGCCGTCGAGGCCGAGCTGGGCGCACACCATCTCGGCCAGGTAATTGGAGGAAGACGTGAGCAGCACCACGCGCTCGCCCGCCTTTCGATGAGCGGCGATGGCCTCCCGCGCGCCCGGGCGAACGGTGTGCCGAACCCGGTGCTCGAAGAAGGCGCGCGTTCGCGAAGCCAAGACGTCCTCGCGCTCGCCCGCGTAAGCGCGGATGCCCTCGAGGATGGCGTCCTCGATGCGGGCCGCCCCCATCTGATAACGCAGGACCCACCCGTAGGCCCTCAGGGCGTCGCGGAAGCGGATCCGCCCGGCCGCGAGCTCCCAGCGCACCCAGAGAGCGCCCGAGTTTCGAGCGAGGACCGTCCGGTCCAGGTCGAAAAAGGCGATGCTCATTCCTGGGCCGAGGCGTCCACGAGGGCCTCGAGCGCCGCGCGCTGCGCGCCGTCGATGGCCTGAAAGAGAACCCCGAAGCCCGGGAACGTCCTGGCGTCGGGCCCCCAGGGCTGGTGCCAGCGGACCTCGCAGGCGATGGGGCGGCGGTCCTCCAGCGCCTCGACCACGACCTTCAGGCGCTGCCCCGGCCGCTCGTGCGGCGTCGCCACGAAGAAGCCGTTTCGCGAGACGTTGACGATGAACGCGCGCTCCGGCGGCGCGCCGTCGCCGAAGTCGAGCGAGACGCTGAGGGCGCAGAGCTTGCGCGCCTCGAGTCGCACGCCGCGCGCTCCGGCTTTCCGGCACATCTGCCCGAAGCGCTCGACCAGCTCCGGGCCGTGGAACGCGTCGCCGGCGACCGTGCCCTCGAGCCCGCGGCCCCGCGACGCCGCGTGAACCCGGAGGAGCGGGAACGACTGCGCGAGCCCGATGAGGAAGAGCTTGTCGTCCTCCTCCATGCTCGCGAGCGCGCCCGGCGTCACCGCGAATCCGTGGTAGCGCTTCCCGGCGCATCCGCCCCGAAGCTCCGCGAGCGAGCCGAACCGGTCGAGCTCCACCGGCAGCAAGAGCCCGAGCTCGCGGGCGCAAGAGGCCTGCTCCTCGCTCTCGGGTGCGACCAGCGCGACGACGAGCTTCTCTGACATGCTCTACTCTCCGCCCTGAGCAGCCCTGACGGCGCTCGGAAGGTGCACCTTCGGCTTCAGGTTCAGCGCAGCGCGCTGCTCGTCCAGCCAGCGAATCCAGGCTTCCATCCCCTCGCCGGTGCGCGCCGAGACCCTCAGGAAGCGCGGGCGGGGCATGGTGCGGCGCAGGGCATCTTCCACCTCGTCCAGCCGCACGTCGAGGTGCGGCGCCAGGTCGCACTTGGTGATCAGGACCAGGTCCGCGGCCTTGAACATCACCGGGTACTTGAGGGGCTTGTCCTCGCCCTCCGTCACCGAGAGCGCCACGACGTTGGCCGCCTGGCCCAGGTCGTAGATGGCGGGGCAGACGAGGTTGCCCACGTTCTCGATGAAGAAGACCTCCGAGCGCTGCCACGGGAAGTCGTGCATCGCCTCGTGCACCATGGCCGCGTCCAGGTGGCACGCCTGCCCGGTGGTGATGGCCTTGGACGGGATTCCCGCAGCCGTGAGGCGGCGCGCGTCGCGGTCGGTCGCGAGGTCGGCCGAGACGGCGGAGAGCTTCACCTTCCCGCCGAGCGCGCGCGAGGTCGCCTCCAAAATGGCCGTCTTGCCCGAGCCCGGCGAGCCCATGAGGTTCAGCGCCAGGACGCCGCCCTCGACGAAGTGCTCGCGGTTGTGCCGCGCAGTCGCCTCGTTCCCCTTCAGGATCTTTTCATGGAGCTCGACCCCCACGAGCTCCTTGTCGCCACATCCGCAGGTCGCGCACATCAGGGAACCTCCAGCTCGATGGAGTCGAGCATCAGCGCGTCGGAGCCCTCGCACAGCTCGGCGGGCCCGCCGCACGTCGGACATTGCAGTATCTCACCCTGGGCGATGTCGCGGTCGCACTTGGGGCAGCGCCAGCGGGCCTTCACCCGCGTCACCTGGAGCTCCGCCTTCGCGCAGACCGTCCCCTCCCGGAAGACGTCGTAGGCGGTCTTGAGCAGCTCCGGCTCCACCCCCGCGAGCTCGCCGACGCGGACGGCCAACCGGTGGACGGCGATGGCCCCACGCGAGCGCGCCTCCTCTTCGACGCGCCCCACCAGCGATTGGATGAGCGAGTACTCGTGCATTCAGCAAATCCGCGGAAGGATTTCGCCCTCGGGCTCGGGCAACAGCCTTCGCCCGAAGCCCGTGTCGAGGACCACCTGGCCCGGCCGTGCCTCCACCGCCGTGCCCACGATTGCGGCGCGCCGCCCCAGGGGGTGCTCGCGCAGCGCCGCCAGCACGCGGTCGGCCGCCTCCGGCCGGACGCCGATGACCGCCTTGCCCTCGTTGGCCACGAGCAGCGGGTCGATGCCCAAAAGCTCGCCGACGGCGCGCACCTCGGCCGTCACCGGCACCGCCGCCTCGTCGATGACGATGCCGACCTTGGCCTTGCCGGCCATCTCGTGGAGCACCGAGCCGAGCCCGCCGCGCGTCGGGTCCTTCATCGCCACCACGCCCGCGCCGCCCGAGGCCAGCGCCGCGCGGATGAGGCCGTTGATGGGCGCGACGTCGGAGACGAGCTCACCCTCGAGCTTGAGCGAGTGCCGCTGCACCATCACCGCCAGGCCGTGCTCGCCCACGCTCCCGGTGACGATGAGCCTGTCGCCCGGCTTGAGCCCGGCGTCGCTGATCACCCGAGAGGCGAGCCCCACGCCCGCGGTGTTGAGGACGATGCCGTCCACCTCGCCGTGGCCCATGACTTTCGTGTCGCCGGTGACGACGGCGGTCCCCGCCTCCTCGCAGGCTTTCTTGATGGAGTCGCGGATCCGCTCGAGCCGCTCCACCGGGTAGCCGTCCTCGAGCACCACGCCCAGGGTCAGGCCCAGCGGCTCGGTGGCGCCCATCATGGCCAGGTCGTTGACGGTGCCGCACACCGCGAGCCGGCCGACATCGCCGCCGGGGAAGAAGCTGGGCTGGACGACGTGCGAGTCGGTCGTCAGGACGAGCCAGCGGTCGCCCAGGCGCAGCGCCGCGCCGTCGTCCAGGGCGGCGAGCCCCACGCCGTCGACCGGCGTGGCCAGGCCGAGGAAGACGTCTTCGATCAAAGCGCGCATCGCCTTGCCGCCGGCGCCGTGCTTCAGGGCGATGCGCTGCGGTCGCTCCGCCATTTCAGGCTTCCTTCCTCAAATCCGGCATCCCGCCATACTGGTGCCAGATGCGGCAGGTGCCCTCCGACGACACCATGCACGAGCCGACCGGGGCGCTGGGCACGCACTCCTTCCCGAAGAGCCGGCAGTCGGAGGGGTTCTTGCGCCCGGTCATGACCAAGCCGCAGATGCAGCCCGCCACCTTCTTGCGCGGCGCCCCGGCGCGCGCCTTGTCCAGGTCGATGGGGAGGCGCCGGCGCGCGTCCAGCCGCTCGAGCTCCGGCCGCAAAGCGAGGTTCCCGCCGGGGATGACGCCGATGCCGCGCCAGGTCCCGTCGACCCGCTGGAAGACCTGCCAGAGCTTCGCCTGAGCGGGGCGGTTCCCCTCGGCGGTAACGCACCGCGGGTACATGTTCGCCACCTCGGGGCGCCGATCGTGGATGAGCTCGGCCACCTTAACCAGCGCCGCCAGGATGTCGAGCGGCTCGAAGCCCGTCACCACCACCGGGCTCGACGTCCTCCGCGCGAACGGCCAGAAGAGGTCGGCGCCGGTGATGATGGCCGCGTGGCCCGCCGCCAGGAAACCCTCGATGCGCTTGTCCGGCATCTCGGCGACCGCGTCCATGGCGGCGGGGACGTACTTGTGCGCCGAGAGAATGGAGAGGTTCGCCGGGGGGCTCGCGAGCGCCACCGCCGCGGTGGCCACCGCAGTCGTCTCGAAGCCGCTGGCGAAGAAGACGACCTCCTCGCCCGGGTGCGCGAGGGCGACCTCCACGGCCTGCGAGGCGCTGTAGACCACCTCGACCTTGCCGCCCTCGCTCTGCGCATCGGCGAGCGAGCGCGAGGCGCCGGGCAGCCGCAGCATGTCGCCGTAGGTGCAGACCCGCGCCCCCGAGAGCGCCAGCGCCACCGCCTCGTCCACTTCCGGGCCGTCGGTCACGCAGACGGGGCAGCCCGGGCCCATGATGAGCTCCAGCGCCGGCGGGAGCACGGCCCTCAGGCCGAACCGGGCGATGGCCTGCTCGTGGCTGCCGCAGACGTGCATCACCGACACTTTGGGCCGCCCGATGGCCGCCACCACCGCGCTCAAGCGGCAGGTCAAGGCGCGGGCGCGCTCCGGGTCGCGAAACTTGAGCTCGCCCGCCGGGTCAGCGGCCACCATCGGGGCGCTCCTTCGCCGCTGCGATCTCCCCGTGGACGTCGGCCGCCATCAGGTCGTCCGCCGCTTGCGCCTTGAGGAGGGCGTCGAAGAGGGCGAGCGTCTCCTCGACCTCGGAGGGCGGGATGCGGCGGATGGCGTAGCCCACGTGGTTGAGGACGTAGTCGCCGGGCGCCACCGGCTCGTCCACGATGTCCAGCCGAAGCTCGCGCTTGACGCCAAAGAAGTCGACGCTGGCGACCATGCCGTCGACGCTCAAGACCTTTCCCGGCACACCGAGGCACATCGCTTTCGATCTCCTCTCGAATCCGTCCACTGATTTCTATACCGCAAACGCGCCTCGAGCCGGTTTTGATCGCCTCCCTCCCCATTCCTCGGAACCCGCCCGATCCGCCGGAGCGCGCCAGCGAGGTTGACGGCGCCGGGCCGTCTGCCATGGTGTCGCGCCATGCCAATCCTCCGAGGAGCCGTCACCTTCTCCCGCTTCCAGGCCGAGGCCGCCGCCGAGCGTCCGCGCGACCTGAAGGCCTCCCTGTCCAAAGGCCTGCGCGCCCGGGCGTTCACCCCCATCGAGCGGCGCAGCGACGAGGACCGCGCCGCCGGGTTCGTCGAGCTCGAGCAGCCGGACGCGACCGAGTTCCCGCCCGGGAGCTTTCTCTACGGCGAATGGGCGCTCTTCGCCTACCGGGTCGACCAGCTCAAGATCCCCGGCGGGGAGCTGCGCGCCCAGCTCGCCAAGTGGAGCCTCGCCTTCGAGCGGGACAAGGGGCGCGCGCCCAGCCGAGTCGAGCGCGCCCAGGGCCGGGAGGCGGTCAAGGGACTGCTCCGGGCGCACACCACCCCTCGCACGCGCCTCATCGAGGTGAGCTGGAACTTGAAGACCGACCAGCTGCTGATTTGGTCGACGTCTCGGCGGGCGGTGGACGAGGTGCAGGAGGCGATGCGGACGGCGTTCGGACTGAACGTCCTGGCCAAGGTCCCGGCGGCGGCCGCCGAGAAGCTCGGCGCGAAGACGCTCCGGCCGACGGTCGAGCTGTGCGGGCCCGAGCTCCAGGGCGAGGTGAGCGATGAGTAAGCGAGACGAGGCGCGGCGCGACGCCGCCTTTCTGGCCGGCAAGGTCGGGGTGGACGGCCAGGCCACAGACGACAAGCCCGAGGCCGAGGCGCTGGAGCGCGAGAGCGCGCGCGAGCAGTTCCTGAAGGGCCGCGCGTTCCTGGGCCGCGAGCTCCTCACCTGGCTGCTCTGGAAGAGCGAGTCGAGCGAACCTTTGTTCGAGCACGGCGGCGAGCAGGTCTCTGTGGTGTTCGGCGGCCGGCTCGCGCTCCGCGGCCTGGCGGGCGAGGTGACGGAGGTGATCGCCAAGGGGACGCAGGCGCCCTACTCGGCCCTGGTGCGCTCGGCCATCGACCGGGGCCTGCTCGTGCACTCGGCGCGGCTCAAGATCACCTGGGGCGAGCGGGCCTTCGAGGCCACGCTCGACGCCGACTACCTGGACGTCCGCAGCGCCAAGCTGCCCGAGCTCCTCCAGGAGGCCGACGACGACCGGCTCCAGGAGCGGCTGGAGCTGGCCCTGCAGCTCGCTTCGCTCATCGACGTTCTGGTCGATCACTTCCTCGCCGTGCGGACTGGCAAAAGGTGGAGCAAGGAGGTCGTCCCGGCCATGAAAGAGTGGCTCGCGGGCGGCGAGCGCCCCGAGGCGCCGCGCGCGCGGCGACGGGGCGCGGCCGGGTAGCGCCTCATCCCCCGTCCCCTTCCCCGCTCGCGGGGAAGGGGTGACTCTTGCGCGGGTCTGTCGCAAGCCTTCGAGCGGGCACGACGGACCGCGGGCGACACGCTGCTGATGGGGAGCAATCGTTGTCGTCAGCGGGGAGGTTGGTCGAAGAGAGGAGCCCAAACTCTCCCCTTCTCCGCAAGCGGAGAAGGGGCCGGGGGATGAGGTCGCCATGCCTTCGCAGCGCTCGATGCTCCTCGCCGCGGCGCCCCTCCTCCTGTGGAACGGCGCCTTCGCCGCCTCGGGCCGCTTCGGGATCTGGCTCCCCATCTGTGCGGCGGCCCTCGCGCTCGATGCCCTCTGTCTGGGGTTCGACCCCGACCTGCGCCGGGTGCGGGTCCCCGCGGCGAACCTGCTCGCCCTGGGGGCGGCGGCGGCGGCCGCGCAGATCGCGGCGACCTATGGCCTCTTCCCGGTGGCCGTCCGCGCCTGGCCCCAGCTCGCGCCTCGCGTCGCCGACCTCTACCGGATCCTCGGAGCGAGCGCCGGCGCGGCTCTCCTCGCGCCCACCGCCTTCGTCGCGGCGAGCGAGGAGCTGGTGTTCCGCGGCGC
This sequence comes from uncultured delta proteobacterium, assembly GCA_963772225.1. Lineage (GTDB taxonomy): Bacteria > Myxococcota > Myxococcia > Myxococcales > UBA5297 > CAVYWD01. Next base: position 185,303 of record CAVYWD010000011.1, read on the forward strand.
GGTGCAGGGCCGCATCGCCCACGAGGCGCCTGCCTGGGCCCGCACCCTGGCGGCGGCGCTCCTCTACTCGCTGTCGCACATCGCGTCGGGCGAGCCCGTCCTGGTCGCGCTGGCGCTGGCCTGCGGCCTGTTCTGGGGCGCCCTGCGCGCCGCGAGCGGCAGCCTCGTCCCGGGGCTCGTCGCCCACCTCGCCTGGAACGCCGCGGTGATGTTCGTCCACCCGCTGAGGCTCGGCTAGGCGGCGATGACGAAAGCTCACTCGTCCACGAAGAAGTCCGGGAAGAGCGCAGCGCCCGGGGTCACCGCGTAGCGCTCGAAGTCCTGTACCCCTTCGGCGCGCAGGACGTCCTCGTCGAGGAAGAAGTTCCCGGTGCAGGTCCGGCTGTCGCGCAAGAAAACCGCCCGGGCCGCGTCGGCCATGATCTCCGGTTTCCTCGACTGGCGGGCCATGTCCTCGCCGCCGAGCAGGTTGACCACCGCCGCGGTGGCAATGGTGGTGCGCGGCCAGAGCGCGTTGACGGCGATGCCCTGGTCCTTGAGCTCCTCGGCCATGCCCAGGGCGCACAGGCTCATGCCGAATTTCGCGATGCTGTAGGCCACGTGCGGCGCGAACCAATGGGGCTTGAGCGTCAGCGGCGGCGAGAGGTTCAGGATGTGCGGGTTCTTCGCCCGCGCGAGATGCGGGATGCACGCCTGGGAGCAGGCGAAGGTGCCCCGCACGTTGACCCCCGTCATCAGGTCGAACCGCTTCATCGGCGTATCCACGGTGCCGGCGAGGAAGATGGCGCTCGCGTTGTTCACCAGGACGTCGATGCCCCCGAAGCGCTCGACGGCCTTGGCGACGGCCGCGGCGATCTCCTCCTCGCGGCGGATGTCGAGGGCGATGGGCAGGGCCTTTCCCCCGGCCGCTTCGATCTCCTGGGCGGCGGTGAAGATGGTGCCCTCGAGCTTGGGGTGCGGCTCGGCGGTCTTGGCGGCGACCACGACGTTGGCGCCGTCTCGGGCCGCCGCGAGCGCGATGGCCTTGCCGATGCCGCGGCTCGCCCCGGTGATGAACAGGGTCTTCCCTTTCAAGGTTGCCATCGGCTCTTCTCCTCTTTCCTTTTTTGAGAGTCGCTCCGCCCAGCTTAGCGCGCGGCCGTGCCCTCGGCCCGCCGTTTGCCTTTTTTTGAACCGCTCGACATCGCGGCGGCCGAGCGTCTAGTTAAGTTAGAAGGAGCCCATGTCTCCGCTCGACCTCCCCCATCACCTTCGCACGCTCCAAAGCCCGGACGGAACGCGCATCGTCTACGCGGTCGCGGGCGAAGGCCCGCGCGACTTCATCTTGGCCCCGGGCCTAGGGGGCCCGATGAGCGCCTACCGCTTCTTGATCCGGCGCTTCGCCGGCCAGTTCCGGCTCATCACCTGGGAGGCGCGCGGGCTGTACCGCTCGGCGGTGCCCAGCGCCGGCCTTGGCGCCTTGCGGCTGGAGGATCACGTGGCCGACCTGGAGGCCATCGTCGAGCGCGAGGGGTCGCGTGCGTTCGTCCTGGGCGGCTGGTCCATGGGGGTGCAGATCAGCCTGGAGTACGCGCACCGCCACCCGGGGAGCGCGGCGGCCCTGGTCCTCATCAACGGGGCCTTCGGCCACCTGCTCAAGAGCGTGGCGCTGCTCGGCGGGAGGGAGTCGGCGCTGCGCGCGTTGGTGCGTGCCGCCTCGGCGGCCGGACCCGCGGTGAATCTCCTGGCCCGGGCGACCCTGGACCTGCGGCCGACGTACGCTCTGATGCGCGCTCTGGGGCTCATGGGCGGCGAGTTCCAGGACCTGCGCTCGCTCACCCGCGAGTTCAAGCACCTCGAGTTCGGGCGGTACCTCGCCATGATGCTCAAGCTGAACGAGCACACCTGCGAGAGCTACTTAGGCGACATCGACCTGCCGGCGCTGGTCACCGCAGGCACCCGCGATCGCATGACGCCGCCCGCGCTCGCCCGGGAGCTCGCCCAGAGGCTGCCGCGCGGGGAGCTCTTCCTCATCGAGCGCGGCACCCACTACGCGCTCGTGGAGGAGCCCGCGACCATCGACCGCGCCGTGGCGGATTTCCTCGCGCGCGCCCTCTCCGGCACGGTGCCCTCGGCGGCGTGACGAGCGCTGCTCAACGCCGGCGAGCGCGCGAGGCTCCGCTCGGGGTCCGGGGCGCGGCGCGCCGCGTGGAGCGCGAAGAGCTCGCGCCGCTCATCGCGCAGGAGCTTCTCCACGGCGTAGCGCATCGCCTCGTCGGAGAGCAGGCGCAGGTTCTTGCGAACGAAAGCGCTTACGGCCGGGCGATCGGCGCGCGAGAGCTCGCGCAGGAGCCACCCCACCGCCGTCTGCGCGTAGCGCTCCGGGCGCTTCACGACCGCGGCGCACGTCGCCAGGGCGAGGCGGCAGAAACCCGGGAAGGCGCGCTCGCCGCGGCGCGCGAGCTTCGCCAGCGCCACACAGGAGGCGCGCTGCCTCCACAGATTGGGGCTCCGGCTCCAGGCCGCGACCGCTCGCGCCGCCTGCGGAGCCGCTCGATCGCGCGCGAGCAGGCCCTGCAGGACTTTCACGGAGAACCAGTCGCAGGTATTCCAGTCCGCGATGGCACCGCTGTCGAACAGCTCGGCCATCCATGGGAGGTCCGCCGCAGTGAGGCACCAGGCGAGCCGCTCGTGCAGCAGCAAGAGGCCGGCGATCTTCTCTTCGCCGAACTGCTCGCGGATCAGGGCGACGGCGAGCTGCTTCTGCTGCTCGGGCCGCATGTCTTCGGCCCCAAGCTCCTCCAACCAGAGCCGGAGCGCGCCGGGGATCTTCCCCATCGGCACGCCGCGAAACGGCACGGCTCCACTCAGGCGTTGGTCCCAATAGGCTTTGGTCTTCGGGTCGCAGAGCTTCTTCAGGCGCCCCTGAAGCGCGCGTACGGATGCGGAGTTCGTCACGAGGCACGTCCGAGCAAAAGGGTCCCCCCGAGAAGGCATGTTTGGTTAACAAATGAGCATCTGGGTTGCATCTGGTTCTTTTTGGCGGGTCGCGGCGCCCTCCCCCGCACGGGATGTCCCTGGTGCCTGCGCTGCCAGTCAAATTCCGCGTTTAGCCTGCTCAAGACCTTCGGCCGCGAAGTCGGGTGCTCCGTTGCCGAGCGGCCCGCGGTCCCCGAGATTCGCGCGAGGCTCCTCAAGCGAGGAGAAGTGTCGTGGTCGGCCCCAGAAATTCGCTGGCGGTCGCCGCAACCGCCCGCGCGCGTGGAGCAGGGGTGGCCGCGGCGGAGGCGGCCGCAACGGAGGTGCGCCGTGCGGCGGACACCGCGGAGGCACCGGGAACCACCGCGGCGGCGCGCCTGGAGGAGGCTGGACCGCTCATCGCCGCGGACCGCACCTCCCGGGGCCGCGCGGCAGGCGTCTCCGCGGGCCCGAGGGGTGGCGCGGCACAGGCTTCCACGGGCGCGGCCTCACCGCCTGTCGTCGAGCGGGCGACGGCTCCGGGGCTTGGTCGCCACCCGTCTCTTCGTCTACTCGTCTACTCGTCTACTCGCCGTCCCGCGAGTCCGGCGCTGCCTGGTACTTCTGCGCGAGTGCGGGCGCGTACCATCCCGACGCCGCGCGATGCCCCGAAGGAAGGAGGGTCGACCTGGCGCCGTGAGCGCGGCGAGGCGCCCCCGGCCCAGCGCGCTGCCAACGCACGGGCCCTCAGCCCTGCGCGGCAATGGCGCGGACGGCCACGCTGGCGGCGACCATGCCGAAGACGCTCGTCACGAAGCCCGCGGTGCCGTTGATCTGATTGCGGTGATCACAGGTGTGGAGGCCGTTGTCCCCTTGAGGGCAGATGCACGCCGGCCCGCCCTCGTCCCACGGCAGCGCGATGGGGTCCCTGCACCGCTCCACCGACCAGACCGCGGCGATGCCGGTCGGCCGCGTGCAGTCGATGCCGTGCTTGGCGCGCAGGTACTTGCGCACGTCCTTGGCGAATTGATCGGTGTGGGTTTCGGAGAGGTCGCTCACCCGGACCGCGGTGGGGTCGAGCCTCCCGGCGGCGCCCATGCACGCGACCACGGGGATGCGAAAGCCCACGCACCGCGCGAGCAGGTGGAGCTTGGCCTTGACGTTGTCGATGCCGTCGATGACGTAGCGCACTCCCTGCGCCGGCACGAGCCGCTCGGCGGTCTCGGCGCTGTAGAACTCGGTCACCGCCTCGACGGCCGCCTGCGGGTTGATGAGGCGGAGCCGCTCGGCCACGACCTCGGCCTTCAGCTTTCCCACGGTGCCCTGCAACGCGTGGAGCTGGCGGTTCGCGTTGGTGGCGCAGACGCGGTCGAAGTCCACCAGCGTCAGGTGCCCGACTCCGCTTCGCGCCAGCGCCTCGGCCGCCCAGGAGCCGACGCCGCCCAGCCCCACCACCACCACGCGCGCCCGGGCGAGACGCTCCATCGCCTCCATGCCCAGAAGCCGCGCGCTCCGGTCGAAGCGGCGGTGGAGGCTGAACTCAAGCTCGGTTGAGGGTGAAGAGAGCGTCTCGGGGGTTTGCGGCATGGTGGACGGCCATCGGCTCGGAAAGGGGCGTACTAAGCCCGACCTCGCCGCGCGGCGCAAGGCGAGCCTCTGGCCCGTCGCCTCCGCCGGGCCGCCGGCCTGTTATTCTTGACCTCCCGCGCGAAAGGGCCTTTTCCCTGAACGTCCTTTTCCTATCGCCGAACTTCCCGCCGCAGTACTACCTGTTCTGCGTCGCGCTGCGCGAGCGGGGCGTCGACGTGCTCGGCATCGGAGACGCCCCGTTCCACTCCCTGCGTGGGGAGCTGCGCCAGGCGCTCTCCGAATACGTCCACGTCCCGCGCATGGAGAGCTACGACGACCTCCTGCGCGCCACGGGGGCCCTCACCGGCCGCCACGGAAAGGTCGGCCGCCTCGACTCGCTCACCGAGCACTGGCTCGAGCTGGAGGCTCGGCTGCGCGAGGACTTCAACGTCGTCGGGCTGCACCCCGCACAGGTCGAGAGGCTCCGCCGCAAGTCGGCGATGGCCGAGCTCTTCACGGCGGCCGGCATCCCCGCGCCGGCGCTCGAGCGCCTCGCCTCTCCTATGCAGGCCCACGCGTTCGCGCTGGCGCACGGCTTCCCGGTGATCATCAAGCCCGACATCGGCGTCGGCGCGGCCGGAGCGTTCCGGGTGAACTCGGTGGAACAGCTTGAAGCCGCCCTCGCCATGCCGCTCTCGGACAGGGTCATCCAGGAGTTCGTCCAGGGGAAGATCACCTCGTTCGACGGCCTCGCCGACCGCCGCGGGGAGATCGCCTTCTGCACCTCGTTCACCTACTCCAGCGGCATCATGGAGGTCGTGGCCAACCGGCTCGACGTCCACTACGAGTCGCGCCGGGCCATTCCGCCCCTGCTCGAGGAGTACGGCCGGCGCGCGGTGGCGGCCTTCGGCATCAAGGAGCGCTTCTTCCACATCGAGTTCTTCGAGCTCCCCGACGGGTCCTTCCGAGCCCTGGAGGTCAACCTGCGGCCCCCCGGTGGCTTCACCACCGACCTGATGAACTGGAGCTGCGACACCGACGTCTACCGCCTCTGGTCCGAGGTCATCACCGACGCGCCGCTCGAGGGCTTCACCTACGAGCGCAAGTACCACGCGGCGCACGTCGCCCGCCGCCACGGTCGCCGGTATCGCAGGCCGCATCGGGCGGTGGTCGAGTCCCTGGGCTCCGCCCTGCTCGACTACCGAGAGCTGACGCCGCCCATCTCGGTGGCCATGGGCGACTTCATTTACCTCGTGCGCTTCCGGGCGCAGGAGGAGCTCGACGAGGCGACGCGGCTCATCCAGGAAGCGGATTAGCGCGCGGGCGGCGCCAGCTCCATCCGCGGCGAGGGCGCGGTGTCGATCCAGAGCGCAGCCGTGGTGGCGGTCACGGCCCAGCCGCCCGCCGCCGGGGCGACGACCACGACGTGGCAGGGCTCGCGCTGCTCGAGCTTGTCGTCGGAGAGCCGGCACTCCCAGTCCTCGCCCGGCTTGACCTCGCGAGCCGCGGCGATGATGTAGGCCTCGTGGTAGACGACCGCCGCCAGCTTATCGCCCGCGGCGCATTTCCCCTTGTCGGCGACGGCCGGCATGAGGAGCCCCGCCTTCGGCGCCTTCAATGCCACGGTGTCGTCCGGGCCGCGAAGCTGGCCCACGGCCTGCCCCGCCCGAATCCGCTGCTGCGGCTGAGCTTGCCAGCTCACCGTGCCCGCGGCCGGCGCTTTGATCTCGCCCATGGTCACGCGCCCGCGCTTGACGATCCGCACCGGGGACCACTGCCGCTCGGCCACTGGAGCGGCAGCCTCGGCGGCTTTGCCTGGACTCGCCTCAGCCGCGGCGGGAGCGGCCTTGTCCGCCGGGCCCGGTGCAGCGCTCGCCTGGGGCGACGGCGCCGCGGCCGCCTCGGCCGTGGCGGGCTCCGCCTTCCCTGCTTCAGCGTTGCCGGTTGCCGGCCCTGCCCCCATCGGCGCGACGTCTCCGGCCACCGCTGGAGCTAAGGGCGAAGGCGACGGCTCGGGCGCGATTTTCGCGTCCGCCTTGGCCGCCGCCTGCGGCTTCCTGGGCGCTATCAGCCCCAGCCGCCACGCGCCCACGCCTGCGAGTGCCAGGACAACCGCCCCTATCCCCAGCGCGACGAAGACGCTGGGCCCGGCCGGAGCCGCGCGGGCGGGCGGCGGCGGGACGGGGACCGGCCGAGCCGGCTCCGGGTCCTCGCCCCCACCCCCTCCCCGCTCGCAGCGACAGAAGGAAGGGGGAGAGGCGCCGGTTCGCCTGTCGCCTGGGGCCCGGCGGCGAAAGGCTCTGCGTCGGCTCCTCCCTGGGCGGCGAGGTCGGGCGCGCGGAGGTCGGTGAGCGTCATGGCGGTCGACGCATCGGCGGGAGGCTCGGGCTGATCTGCGACAGGTTCCGGGTCGACGTCGAAGAGACCTTGGATGGGCAGCGAGCCTGGGAGAGGCTCGTCGAACGCCAGCTGCTCGGACTGCGTGGGGACCTGGGAAAGAGAGACATCCGGCGTCAGATTCGAGCTCCAAGAGATCGCTCGAGGCTTCGGCCGACGGCGCGGGCGGGGCGGCGACCTCCGCAGGCGCCGAAGGCGGCGGCTCCGCCGACAGCCGAAGCGGGTCGTCCGCGAGCTCCACCGGGATCGACTCGGGCAGCGGATCGACCTCGCTCGAGCCTTCCTCGAGCGGGTCCACCTCCAACTCGCTCTCCGTGAAGAGCTGCGACCCGTCGTCCGCGAGGCCGGAAACGCCGCCCGGCTCCCCCACCGCGCTCGGATTCGAGGCGTCGAACAGCTCGAAGGTCCCGTCGACGGCGTCGGGCATCCACGCCAATCGCTCTGGGGACGTGTCGGGCGAAACGCCCTCGCTCGAGTCGGCCGAGCCGTCCTGCGCGAACAACACCGGGTCGGCGGCGCCGTCTTCAGCCATCGGGGCCACCTCGTACCCGCCCTGGGTCGACGCCTCGGGGACGTCTCTCGCTGCGGGCGCGCTGCCCGCGGGCTGTGCCAGGCGGGCCGCGTCGGGCGACTCGAGCCACTCCGGCTGAACCGGAACCGGGGCCTCGGCGGGCGCCTGCGGCACGGGCTCCTGCTTGCCGAGCTCCTGGAGCCACTGGCGCGCCGCCTCGTTGTCCGGGTCCTTGGTGAGCAGGGCCTGGAAGTAGCGCGAGGCCTCCGCGCGACGGCCGCGCCGCGCCAGGCGCAGGCCGGTCTGGAACAGCACCCGCGACCCGTCGTCCCACTTCTCGCGCGGCGTCCAGGTAGTGCCCTCGAGGAGGTCGGGCGCAGCCGAGCCGGCGGGCTCGAGGAAGCCGTAGCCGTCGAGCTGGCGCACGAACTGGCTCAGGCTCTCCAAGCTCGCCGGAATCCCGAGCCGCTGGGCCCCGGCCAGGACGTCCGACACCTTGCGGCGCCCGTTGAGCATCCGCGCCAGCGAGACCTCGAACTCGTGGAGCATGGCGCTTCGGCCTGTGGCCGGGTCGACGACGGTCGCAGGGCCGCGCTCCGCGCGCTCGAGCTGGAGATCCGACCGCAGCAACGGCACGACCTGGTCCGGTACCAGGGACAGAGGCGCCTCGGGCGCGACCTTCTCCGGCGGAGCCGCCGGCTCGACGGACATCTCCAGGACGCCGAGGCCCGCCAGCTTCTTGACGATGGGGCGCAGGCCCGGCTCCTGGCCGTCCACGCCGCTGGCCGCCGCGCGCGCGAGGATTTGCACCTCGGACGCGCTCAGCTCCAGGGCGTCGCGCGTGCGGTTGTGAACGACTCGCCCGCCCGTCGCGGTCGTCTCGACACTGTATCCCGCGCGCAACACGAACAAAGACATGGGCTCCCTCGGCGAAGCCCTCCCGGCCGCACCCGCCGGCAGACGCGGCGGCGGCCCCGAAGCCCATGCTAGCGCAGGCTGCGCAAATTCCTCACTTCCTGCCGCGCGCCTCGCCGCTCGGCGACCCGGCGTCGGGGCGGGCGGCGGCTCGAGGCGCTCACGGGAGCGTGAGAATTTCGGGGCCCTCGCGGGTGATCAACAGAGTGTGCTCGAACTGAGCCGTGCGCTCTGCGTCCGCAGTCACCGCCGTCCAGCCGTCGCGCCAGAGACGACAGTCCCAGGTGCCCACGGTGATCATCGGCTCGACCGTGAAGATCATCCCGGGCTGGATGATCCACTTGAACTCAGGGTCATAGTAATGCGGCACCTGCAGTGAAGTGTGGAACTGCTCCCCCACCCCGTGGCCGCAGTAGGCGCGCACCACGCCGAAGCCGAAGCGGCTGGCGTGCCGCTCGATGGCCCGCCCGACGGCGTGGATGGGCTGCCCCGGCCGCGCCGCGTCGATGCCGATGTTCATGCACTCCTCGGCGACCTTCACCAGGAGCCGCGACTCCTCGTCCACCTCGCCGACGAAGTACGTCGCCGAGCAGTCCCCGTGCATCCCGTCGAGATAGACGGTGACGTCGAGGTTGACGATGTCGCCCTCCTCGAGCGAGCGGCTGTCGGGGATGCCGTGGCAGATGACCTCGTTGGGCGACGTGCAGAGGGACTTGGGGAAGCCGTGGTAGTTGAGCGGGCTGGGGTAGCCGCCGCAAACGCACGCACTCCTCGTGGGCGATGGCGTCGAGCTCGTCAGTGGTCACGCCGGGGCGCACCGCCTCGGCGGTCTTCCGGAGCACGCAGCGCGGCGGCCTTGGCGGCGCGCCGCATCCGGGCGATTTGCTCGGGCGAGTTGACCTCGCTGCCGACGTGCGCGCCCGGCTTTCCCGTGGAAGCGTAGTCGGGCCGAGGGATGTGGGGAGGTACCGGCCGGCCGGGGGTGACCTTCCCTGCCTTCAGGGGCTGGCGCTTGACGCTGCGGACGGGTGGCTTCGCGGGCGAGGCGGCGGCAGGGCCCTCGCGGTCCTGCTGCTGGTGACAGCGCTTGTACTTCTTGCCGCTTCCGCACCAGCAGGGCTCATTGGGCCCGGGGGCGCGAGCCGGGGGGCTCGCGCGGAAAAGGTCGAACGTCATTGCGCTCCTCGAACTCCCCATAGTTGTAATGGCCAGCTCACCGCTGCCTCGTCCGATGCTCCAAGGGCGGCGGCCCGCTGATGGGCCGGGCGGCCGCCCGAGAGGTCCTTCAGGGAAGCGTGAGCACCTCGGGGCCGGACGGGGTGATCAGCACCGTGTGCTCGAATTGGGCCGTGCGCTCACCATCGGCGGTCACCGCGGTCCAGCCGTCGCTCCAGAGCCGATAGCCCCAGCTTCCCACCGTGATCATCGGCTCGACCGTAAAGGTCATCCCGGGCTGGATGACCCATCGGAACTCCGGGTCGTCATAGTGCGGCACCTGGAGCGAGCTCTGGAACTGCTCGCCAATTCCGTGGCCGCAGAAGGCGCGCACCACGCCGAAGCCGAAGCGGCTGGCATGCCGCTCGATGGCCCGCCCGACGGCGCGGATGGGCTGCCCCGGCCGCGCCGCATCGATGCCGATGTTCATGCACTCCTGGGCGACCGTCACCAGGAGCCGCGATTCCTCATCCACCGCGCCGACGAAGTACGTCGCCGAGCAGTCCCCGTGCATCCCGTCGAGGAAGACGGTGACGTCCAGGTTGACGATGTCGCCCTCCTCGAGCGGGCGGCTGTCGGGGATGCCGTGGCAGATGACCTCGTTGGCCGAGGTGCAAATGGACTTGGGGAAGCCATGGTAGTTGAGCGGGCTGGGGTAGCCGCCCAAGCGCACGCACTCCTCATGGGCGATGGCGTCGAGCTCGTCGGTGGTCACGCCGGGGCGCACCCCCGCGGCGGTCCTGCGCAGCACGCGCGCCGCGGCCTTGCAAGCGCGCCGCATCCGCTCGATCGCCTCGGCCGACTCGACCTCGCCGGCGGCCGCGCCGCCGGGTATCCCAGTGGCGGCGTAGTCGGGCCGAGCGATGTGGAGGGGCACCGGCCGACCGGGAGTGACCTTCCCGGGCTTCAGAGGGCTACGCTTGCCGCGCTGGGCGGCGGTCGAGGCCGAAGGGGCGCCCGCCTCGCGCTGATGGCAGCGCTTGTACTTCCTGCCGCTGCCGCACCAGCAGGGCTCATTGGGGCCCGGGGCTCGAGACGGGCGGCTGGCGCGGGAAGGGTCGGGCACCATGGGCTTGGCAAGCTCCTCGCGAATCATTCGACCACCTGCGCGCCGCTCGGGTCTATCCCGTCCTTGACCAGCAGCACCCCCGAAGCCTCCAGCCGCTCCGCGAGGAGCTCCAGAGACGCAGCGCTGCCCAGGGCCACAGCGCAGTCTCCCCCGCCCGCCCCGCTGGTCTTCGACGCCGCGCCAGCCTTCAGAGCCGCCTGGGCGATGGCCCGGTGCTCCCGGGTGACGATGTCCACGCCCGCCCTCTCTCCGAGCGCCTGGAGCTGCTCGCCGCCCGCGCCCAGGTGCTCGAGCGCCGCGCCCAGGTCGCCGGCTATGAGCGCCCGGCGCAGGCCGTCGCACGCGGCGCTGCTCCTCGCCGTGAAGTCCGCGAAGCCGCTCGGGTCGCGCGACGCATAGGCCTCCACCCGCTGGACCAGCGCCGGCGTCGAGGCCGGCTGGCCGGAGAAGGCGAGCAGCAACCCCGGCGGGTCCGGCAGCCGGGCGGGCTCGGGGACAAGGGCTCGATCGACGGCGGCAGCGAACGCCGCGGGCCCCGCGCTCGTCGCCGCGGCGAGCGGGGCCACCTCGGCGCGAAAGGTCCAGATCGTCCCGCCGTAGGTCGACGCCGCCACGTCGGCGCCGCTGCCCGCCTTGCCCTGGGCGAGGCCGTGCGCGAGCGCCGCCAGAGTGAAGAGCAGCCGGCGATGGGCCGCGAGGTCGAATCCCGCGGCGTGAAGCAGCGCCGCGATTACCGCGACCGAGGTGCAGGCGCTTCCCCCCAAGCCCAGCTTGCGCCCGTCCGCGGCGCGCAGGTCGTCGGAGAGGGTCAAAGAGAGCGGCGCAGGCTCGCGACCCCGGCCCACGAGGTAGCTCCGAGCGACCTCAAGCGCCAGGTGCGCGAACCGGAGCGCGTCGGGCAACGGCGCCCCGTCGGCCCACGACTTGCCCAGGCCCGCGAGCTCGAAGCGCGGCGCAGGACCGGCGATGCAGGAGAGGTATCGGCGGACGGCGGCACAGATGGCCGGGCCGCCGGCGAGCACCGAGTACTCGCCGGCGAGCATCGCCTTCCCCGGGACGCGCACGGTGAACGCGCTGGCCATCGACGCCTCAGAAAAGGTGCCGCTCGAGGCGCTCGACGCCGCTTCCAGGGGCGGCGATCACCGAGCGCTGGACGCCGGGCAGCGAGCCCAGGCGCGCCTCCACACTTGGCGCGTCTCCCGAGAGGCACAGGACCACCGGGTTGGGCCCGGCGTCGAGCGTGAAGTAGGCCGGCACGCCCTTCGCGCGCAGCGCCGCGACCTCTTGGATGACCGCGAGCGTCGCCGGCCGCAGGTAGACCACGGGCGGGTCGGCCGCCATGGCCGAGGCGTGCATCCGCCAGGCGTTGCGCTCGGCCACGAGCCCGAGCGCGGGGAGGTCGCGGGCGAGGAGCGCCTTCCGGGCCGCCTCGAGGTCCTGCCGGGCGCACTCGACCCAGGCTTTGTAATAAACCGAGGTCTCGACGCAGTGGCGCATGCCGTCGCGCGAGCTGACCTCCTTGGCCTCGCCCGCGCAGACCAGCACCACCATGCGGAGCTCCGGCCAGTGCTCGGGGCCGGCCACTTGGAATGCGAAGCTGTCGGAGCCGTCGCGCGCCTCGCCGGCGAGCCACTCGCAAAAACCGCCTTCGACCGAGCGGCACGCCGAGCCCGAGCTCTGCCGCGCGAGGATGGAGAGCTCCCGCGGCGGCAAGGCGATGCCCGCGGCCCAGCTCGCCGCGGCGGCCAGGGCGGCTCCGCCGGCAGCGCTCGAGGCGAGGCCCGCCGCCTGGGGGAAGTCGTTGGCCGAGACCACCTGGGCCCGCGCGCTCGTCCCCGCCCGCGCCCGCACCCGGTCGAGGGCGCGCGTGATCTTGGCGAGCTCCGAGCCCTCGAGCCACCGGCCGTCGAGCTTCGCGGCGTCCTCGCGCCCGGCTCCGAACTCCACGGTGGTGATGGCGCTCAGCCCGCCGAGCGTCATGGACAGGCTGCCCTGGAAGGGAAGAAGAAGCTCCTCGTCCCGCTTCCCCCAGTACTTGACGAGCGCGATGTTCGGGTGCGCCCGGGCCGTCGCCTTCACGCTGCCTCCCACCGAGCCACGAAGGCGCGATGGCCCTTCTCGACCAGGGCCGAGACAATGGGGTTCGCGTCCTGGAACAGCCCCACCACCGACCCGCCGCCGCCTGCGCCGGTGAGCTTGGCGCCATAGGCACCCATGGCCCGCAGCTCGGCGACCGCGCCGTCCAGCCCCGGCGTCGAGAGGCCGAGGCCTTGGAGAAGGCGGTGGTTCGAGTCCATGTCCCGCCCCACCGCGGCGAGGTCGCCCTGCTCCAGCGCTTCTACCGCCCGCTCGGCGAGACCGCCGATTCTCGGAGAAGACCTGCTCGTACCGCTCGGGGGCCGCCTCGCGGCCGCGGGCGATCTCCTGGACGCGCTCGCGCGTGGAACCGCGGGACTCGACGACCCAGACGACGCACTCGACCGGGCAGGCGAGCGAGAGCGGCTGCGCCCTGCGCCCCTTGACGTAGCGGAGGAGCTTGCGCTCGAAAGCGACGTTGTGGTCCACGCCCGAGGCCGAGCCGCCGTGGAACTCGTGCTCGAGCTCCATGGCGCGCTCGAGGAGGCCCTGCGGCCGCATGCTGATCTGCGCCGCCGTGGCGAAGGCCCGCACCAGCGCCACCGAAACCGCCGCCGAGCTGCCCAGACCCACGGCCTGCGGAAGGTCGCCGGTGATCTCCACCTCGACGCCGGTGAGGTGAAAGGCCTGGGCGCACTTCTTCAGCGCGTGGGCGATGAGCGAGGGACCGCCTTCGGCGCCTTTCAGCGACACGCCGCCTTCGGTTTTCTCGAGCGTGACGGTGATTCCCTGCTCGATCGGACCGGCCACGGCGGGGTGGCCGAAGACCACTGCGTGCTCCCCGAGGAGGATCGACTTTCCCGGGGGCGAATGCCCGTGCGAGTGCCATCAGTCCACCATCAACCTGCCGTGCCGATGGCGGCAGGGAGCAGGTTCTTCAAGAGCTCGCGAGCCTTGTCCACCTTGATGTGCCCGGCCTTGACCAGGAGATCGGCGATCCGCTCGACCTGCTCGCCGCGCGCGCCGGCCTCCACGGCCACGCACCGCGCGTGGAGCGCCATGTGGCCCTTTTGGATGCCGACAGAGCCGAGCGCCCGCAGGGCCGCGAGGTTCTGCGCCAGGCCCACCGCGGCCATGACCTCGGCGAGCTCGCGCGCCCCCTGGACGCCGAGGATGCGATGCATCAGGCGGACGTGCGGGTGGACCTTGATGGGCCCGCCCACGGTCCCCACCGCGAGCGGCAGCTCGATGCGGCCGACGAGCTTGCCGTCCTCGAGCGTCCAGGTGGAGAGCGGGCCGTACTTCCCGCGTTTGCAGGCGAAGGCGTGGGCGCCGGCCTCGATGGCGCGCCAGTCGTTGCCAGTGGCGATGGCCACGGCGTCGATGCCGTTCATCACGCCCTTGTTGTGGGTGGCGGCGCGGTACGGGTCGGCCAAGGCGAAGCGGCTGGCCTGGGCGATGCCGTGGGCGACCTCGTCGCCGGTCAGGCCAAAGTCGGCCAGCGCGTGGAGCGGGATGCGGCACTCGGCGCGGGCGAGGCGCTTGTCGGCGAGGTTGGAAAGGATGCGCAGATAGACCTTGCCGCCGGTCTTCTTCTCGACATACGGCGCGATGCCCTCGGCGACGGTGTTGATGAGGTTCGCGCCCATCGCGTCCTGCGTGTCGAGGAGCAGGTGGACGACCAGGATGGGTTCGCCGGACGGGCCTTCGGGAGCCTCGAGGAGGCGCACCTCCAGGTCCTTGGCGCCGCCGCCCCGCCGCTGCATGGCCGGGTGGAAGGAATTGGCCAAGGCCAGGAACTCGTCCTTGGCGGCGAGGAGGTTGTCCCGCGCCTGGATCTGGGTCGCCGTAGCCCGTGACCTGCACCTGGGCGATCATCACCGAGTCGTCGGCGCTGGCCGTGAAGCCGCCGCCCTCGCGGACGATCTTCGCGGCGAAGGAGACGGCGGCGATGACTGAGGGCTCCTCGACCGCCATGGGCACCAGGTAGTCGCGGCCGTTCACCAGGAAGTTGAGGCCCAGTCCCAAGGGCAGCCCGAGGGTGCCGACGGCGTTCTCGATCATCTGATCGGCCATCTCGAGGGCCAGCCCGCCTTGGCTGAAGAGCGCCGCGGACTCCTCGTCGGTGAGCTTGCAGACGTTGGCGATCTTGGCGACGCGGTCGGCGAGCTTGAGCTTGTAGAAGCCAGGCAGCCTTGAAGTGAACGAAGGGTGAGCCATGGACTCTCCTTGAGGGGACCTATCGCGCGTGAAGCCCAGGCAGCCTTGAAGTGAACGAAGGGTGAGCCATGGACTCTCCTTGAGGGGACCTATCGCGCATGAAGCCAAGGCAGCCTTGAAGTGAACGAAGGGTGAGCCATGGACTCTCCTTGAGGGGACCTATCGCGCATGAAGCCAAGGCAGCCTTGAAGTGAACGAAGGGTGAGCCATGGACTCTCCTTGAGGGGACCTATCGCGCATGAAGCCAAGGCAGCCTTGAAGTGAACGAAGGGTGAGCCATGGACTCTCCTTGAGGGGACCTATCGCGCGTGAAGCCCAGGCAGCCTTGAAGTGAACGAAGGGTGAGCCATGGACTCTCCTTGAAGGAACCTATCGCGCATGAAGCCCAGGCAGCCTGGAGGTGAACGACGGGTGACCCATGAACCTCTCCTTAGAGGGGACCTACCTACCACGCATGAGACGAAGAAGCTCGCCGTTCGACCGCGCCTGCCTTCCTGAAGGCTTCTGGCATCAGAGCCGCTCCAACCCATCGACCCACGCATTGAGGCGCGGGCCGAGGACGACCTTGGTCGAGTCGAGCGCGGCGAGGGAAGCCGAGCCCGTGAGCGCCATCGCGAGCTTCAGTCCCGCGCCGATCTCCGCGATTCTGGTTGCGCGCGCCGTCGATGCCTTGAGCTTCCCACGCGCGGAAGACGGGCAGCGCCGTTCCCGCAAGCGACGCGCCCAGCGCCAGAGCTTTGGCCGCGGCCAGGCCGTCGCGGATGCCCCCGGAGGCGATGACCAGGGCCCGCCCGCGCGCGAGCCGGCCCACCGCGAGGGCACAGGCTGCCGTGGGGATGCCCCACCCCGCGAACAGGTCGCCCAGCGCGCGCGCCTGGCCCTCGGCGCGCAGGGCCTCGACCTTGACGAAGCTCGTGCCGCCCAGGCCGGAGACGTCGATGGCCTTGACGCCCAGCTCCAAGAGGCGCCGCGCCGTGGAGGGGCCGATGCCGCACCCGGTTTCCTTGACGACGAGCCGGTCGCCCAGCGCCCGCGCCAGGGCCTCGAGCGCGGCGAGCCCGCCGCGGAAATCGCGGTCGCCCTCGGGCTGGATGAGCTCTTGGCCTACGTTGAGGTGGACGGCCATGCCGTCGGCCCCGATGGCGTCCATGAGCCGGCGGACGCCGTCCACGCCCAGCTCGCGCGCCTGCCAGAGGCCCACGTTGCCCAGGAGCGCGACCTTGGGCGCGACCTCGCGGACCTGGAAGGTGGGCGCTCGCGCGGGGTCCTTGAGCATGGCGCGCTGGCTGCCGACGCCGAAGGCGACGCCCGCCTCCTCCGCGGCGCGGGCGAGGTCCTGGTTGAGCGCCTGGGAGCGCTGGGTGCCGCCGCTCATGCCGGTGACGAGGAGCGGCAGCGCGAGGCGCTTGCCCAGGAAGGTGCAGCGGGTGTCGACCTCGTCGGCGGCCAGCTCGGGGAGCGCCTCGTGCACGAGGTGCGCGTCGCCGAACAGAGGGTCATTGCCGGCAGGCTCGACGGGAGCTCGCGCGCAGAGGTCGAGGTGGGAGTCCTTGCGGCGTGCGGTCTGGTCGTCCATCGCGGGCGGCTTCGGCAAGGCTTAGGACTCCAGAGCCCTCGTCGCGGCAGAGGCGGCAAGAAGCCGACCTAAAGGCGCTTGAAGAAAACGGAAATTTCTAACAGCAGGGCGGCAAACGCGTCAAGGACGACGGACGGCTGGCGCCCGGCAATGCTATCGTTCGCGCCGCGCGGGCTTTCTCGAGCGCAGGGGGCTTGGGCACGGGCATGGCGGCGACGGGTAATCGGCTGGTCATCTTCCTTCACAGTGGCGAGTACGACCGGATGCACCAGGGGCTGTCCGTCGCGGCGTGCGGCGCCGCGCTCGGGAGGCCCGTGGAGATCTACTTCTTCTGGTGGGCGCTCGACAGGCTCATCCGCGGTGAGCTGGACTTGCCTTCGGCGCTGGGCTCCGGAGCGCGAGGCGAGGAGCTGGCCGAGGAGTTCGCCGCCCGCGGCGCCCCGACGCTGCGGCAGCTGTTGGAGGCGGCCCGAAGCACCGGGTGCACGCGCCTGCTCGCCTGCAGCGGCTCGCTGGCCATCCTGGGCCACTCGCCCAGGGCGATCGTCGACAAGGTCGACGAGCTCATCGGATGGGCGGGCATCCTCGACCGAACTGCCGGGGTCGCGGACCGGTTCTACTTGTAGCGGAAGCTTGGACGCCGGCGCTGCAGGCGCGGCGGTTCCAGGTCCTGTGGACCCGCCAGGAGGCGCTCCTCGAGCGCAGGCAGCGCACCGCCGAGGACCAGTCCCAGGCTGGCGCCGTGGCCGAGGCGATGCGCGTCGGGCACATGGCGTGGATTCGGCCTGGCCAGCGCGACTCGGCGGCGAGCCAGTGCCAGAAGGCCCCGGGAGCGCTCAGGGAGGCGTTTGGCGAGGCGCCACGGCGGGCGCGCCCCGCGAGGCGCTGACGCTTCCCAGGGCCTCTGCGCGAAGCGAGCGGGATTACCGCCCGCGCCGGCAGCGGCCTCGAGCTAGTGCACACCACCAACCGACGTGAAGGTCGACTTCACGCTTCCGCCCGCAGTTGGCACCGTGACGTCGAGGTTGACGGAGCAAGTGCTGCAGGTGGTGGAGGTGCTCGTCGTGGGGCTGGCGCTCTGCGTCGCCGACCCCGGGGACACTCCACCGGCCCAGGAGCCAAAGAGACGCTTCCACACGCAGATTCTCCGACGGCTGCTGTCCGTCGCTGCCGAGCTTGTTGCAGAGCGCCGCGCCCCCTTGGTCCAGCAACACGCGCTCCATTCGGAAGCCGTAGGTGTCGAGCATGGGGGAACGACTCGTGCTCGTGAATGAGCCGTTCGAGCACTGGTTTGAGAAGTTGAAGGTGGTGCCGGCCGGCAGGACGTTGAGAAACGCATCGGAGATCAGGCCGTCGAACGAGACCGATTGCCCAAGTTGGAGACCGTTGTTACACGCAGTGGCAAAGTGATTCGGGGGCAAGCCGGAGGCAGTGAACCCGGACATGTTCAGGACCGCCGGCAAGCCGGTGTACAAGATTTGGGCTTCGGTCCAAATGGTGGTGTCCCCGTCCCACTTGCCATTGGGGCCGTCGTACTTCAGATTGCCGTTGGTGTCGACGAAGAACTCGCCTTTGTCCCAAACCCCGTTGTCGTTCTCGTCGACGAATGGCTCGCCCTGGTCAATGAAGGGCTCGCCGTCGTCGCGAACGCCATTCTGGTTGAGGTCCCAGAAGTACTCCTCGCCACCTTGGACCGACGCGATGATGGTCACCAGGCTGTCGCGCGGGTTATGCACCAGGGCATCCACCTGAACGCTCGGCTCCGCGTCGCGCGAGAACGGGAACTGATTCGAATCCGCCGCCAACGGCGCGACATCGGTGGGGGCCGCGCTGCTCCCGGTTTTGAATACCACCGTGCCGATACCTTCGGAGGGGTTGGAGGCGCCGGGCTCATACGCTGTCGTCCCCGTGTCATTGTTAATGGAGCCCGCCTCGCTGAAGAACTGCACGTGGGTGCCGGTGCCGACCGGGTTATTGAACCGGTCCACCAGCTTGACCGTGCAGTTGACTGGGATATCCGCAAGCTTCTGGTCGGCGCTGACGTAGGCCGGCACGTTCACTGGAAGGCACTGAAAGACGAACGAAGACTGATTCGAAGGTCTTGCACCGCGGACCCCGATGGCATTGCTTTCCGTATACACGGCGCCGGGGATAACGACCGCCTTCACCGCGAATGCGCCCACCGCCGTGCCGGCCTGAACGTTGACCGTCACGAGGCCGCTCAAGTCAGTGACACCCGTGGGGTCCACGGTGGTGCCTAGCGGAGCGTTGGGGATGGAGAAGCTCACGTCGACGCCGGAGACGGGCTTACCGCTCGCGTCCACTACCGCGAAGGTCACTTGCGCTTGCTCGTTGTAATTCGAGCCCTTGATGCCAAGGACCGTGCAGTCACTCTTATTGCACTTTGTGGACGCCCAGGTGATCTGCTGGACCGTGTCGATGTTGATTTGGATCTCCCCCTGCGATTGAGTCGCCGCGTGAGTCGCGGTAATCGTCGCGGCCCCCGGCGTTCCCGTCTCCCAGAAACGCGCGACTGCGAGTCCCTGACTGTTGGTATTGACGGTCAAGGTGCTTGTCACCGCCGCGGCTCCACCGTCGGAGATGGCGACGCTCGGGTCCGAGAAACCGCCGAGCGTGGTCGTGAAGACGATGCCCGCGTCGGAGTAGACCACCCCGGCATCGGTGCCGAGCCGCGCGGTGACGTCGGCGTGATCTCCCACGCCGAAGAAGATCTGGTTCTTGCTGGCCGTCAGGTTGAGCATGCCGGTCTGCACGAGCGCCGCGTCGGCGCCGCCGTCTGACCCGCGGGAGCCTCCGTCCGACGCGCCGGCGTCCGGGCTCGAGCTCTGGCCAAACGTCGCGCTGGCCTGCGCCGTCACCCCGTTCCAGGTCGCGGTGATGACCGGGCCGTCTTGGCACGCCGGCGTGGTCACAGGGTCGCAAATCCACTTGCCCGTCGCTTGGCCGTTGGAGAGGTCGAGGGTCGCCTGTGCTTGGCCGCCGATGGTTCCCGCGGACGGCACCAGGGTGACCGTCCCCGTCCCGAAGGCGCCGCCGGCATCAGTGGCGAGAACCGACACGTCCGCGCTGGAGCCTTGCGAAACCACCTTCGGCGAGACGGATATCTGGAGCGACGCCGACTGTGGAGGGGTGGTCGAGTCCTTCGAGCACGCCCACGAGCCAAGCACGCCCAGGGCGAGGACCACACGATGTATCGAGCTGAGCCGCATTCGAGCCTCCTTGGGCAGCCGTGCGGCGGATTGTCCCCTTTGACCGACAGGGGGGTCAAGAATCCGGCCGTCCCAAGGGTACCGCCCACGGGGGCGCGAGTACGGAAATCGACGCGGCCCTCGACGCGAAGTCGAGAGCTGACGCCCGGCCGCTCAGCGAGGCGCGGACGAGATCGCCCTACCCCTCGTACTCGTCGAACCAGGCCATCTGGATGGCCTCGAGGACCTTCTCGTTGGAGTGCTTCGGATCGTCGTCGAAGCCCTCCAGCGCGCGCACGCGCTGGTGCAGGTCCGTGAACCGCACCTGCATCGGGTTGACGTCGGGGAAGAGCTCGCTCAGCCGGATGCCGATCTCCCGGACGTCGGTCCATTTCAGTCCCATTGGGTCCCTCGCTACCCTTTGACCACCTTCGCGAGCCGCGCCTTCATCGCCTCGGGCGCGCCCGCCGGGGCGCCGCCCTGCGCGAGCGCCCGGCGTTCGGCCGGGTGCTCGTGAAGATAGGTCCGCGTGCTCTCTTCGGTGATCTCGGAACACCACGTCGGCCTGGCCCACCCGCGCCTGGCATCCCAGGCGGGAGGACGGCTTCACGTCGAAGGCCTTGTCCAAAATGTCGAGCTCCTGCTCTCCGGGCTCGGAGAGCGACGAGAGCCCCTCCAGGACCCAGACGTGGCAGGTGGAGCACGCGCACGCCCCGCCGCAGGCGTTGCCGTGCATCGCGCCGGCGAGTGAGGACGCCTCGAGCAGGGTCGTCCCGGGGGCGACCTCGAAGGACTTGCCGTCCGGCAGAATGGTGACCTTGGGCATTCGCGCTCCCTAAAGGCCTCGCGCCTGTTTCTGGGCGCTAAGCCTTGTCCGTCTGCTCCTTCAGGTGCTTCAACCCGGCGCTGGGCGCCTCGCCCTCGCGCGCCGCGAAGTCGAGCGCCGAGTGCCCCTTTACCGCCCGCTCGATCTCGTAGTTCATCACCCGCTCGGCGAACGGGCTCGAGATCTGCGCCAGGTGCTCCTGCGCGAGCTGGATGGGCTTGAAGTCGTCGCCGCGCATCGCCTCCTCCAGCCGGCCAACGGCGAGGTCGATCTCCTCGCGGTCGCGGTTCTGCAAGAGGAAGGCGTGGTCGCCGAGTCGCTTGCGCGCCTCGCTCAGGATGCGCTCGGCCTCGACCTTGGCGTCGCGGGTCAGCCGCCGCCGCACGTCCTCCTCGGCGTTGTCGATGGACTCCATGAGCATCCGCTCGACCTCGTCGTCGGTGAGGCCGTGGCTGGGCTTGACGGTCACTGACTGCTCGGCGCCGGTGGAGAGCTCCTTGGCCGAGACGTTGAGGATGCCGTCCGCGTCCAGCGCGAACGTCACCTGGATGCGCGCCAGGCCCGCCGCCAGAGGCGGGATCTTCGAGAGCCGGAAGCGCGCGAGCGAGCGGCAGTCCTCGACCAGCTCGCGCTCGCCCTGGACCACGTGGACGTCCATGGCGTTCTGGCCGTCCTTGAACGTGGTGAAGACCTGCGCCGCCGCGGTGGGGATGGTCGAGTTTCGCGGGATGAGCTTTTCCACCACCGCGCCCATGGTCTCCAGCCCCAGCGAGAGCGGCGTCACGTCGAGCAAGAGCACGTCATCGCGCGGCCCCGCGCCGGCGAGCAGGTCGGCCTGCACCGCGGCGCCGAGCGCCACCACCTCGTCCGGGTCGATGTCCGAGAGCGGCGGCCGCCCGAAGAGCGCCTCCACCTCGCGGCGCACCAGCGGGACGCGGGTCATGCCGCCCACCAGCACCACGCCGTCCAGGTCGTCGCCCTTGAGCTTCGCGTCGATGAGCGCCATCCGCGCGATGCGCAGCGTCTTGTCGACCAGCGCCTTCACCTCGGGCAGCGCCTCGAAGTCGGCGCGCGACACCGCGACGAGCTGGCCGTCCAGGTCGAGCTCGGCGACCTCGGCGGCCGTGAGCGCCTCCTTCGCGGCCCGGGCGACGTAGAGGAGCTGCGACAACCGGTCGCCCAGGTCCGCTCGGAAATCCGGGTCGCGGCCGAGCTTCTTCCTCAGGGCGTAGCGCAGGAGCGCGCGGTCGAAGTCGTCCCCGCCGAGCGCGGTGTCTCCCTTGGTCGCCATCACCTGGAAGACGCCGTTGTCCAGCGACAGGATGGAGACGTCGAAGGTGCCGCCGCCCAGGTCGTAGACGGCGAAGTGGCCGTTCACCTTCTTGTCCAGGCCATACGCCAGCGCCGCCGCGGTCGGCTCGTTGATGATGCGGAGCACGTCGAGCCCGGCGAGCCGACCCGCGTCCTTGGTCGCCTGGCGCTGGGCATCGTCGAAGTAGGCGGGCACCGTGATGACCGCCTGCTCGAGCTTCTCCTGCAAGAACCCCTCGGCGCGCCGGCGCAGGGCCTTGAGGATCTCCGCGGAGACCTCCACCGCCGTGACCGCCTTGCCCCCGGCCAGGAAGCGCGGCACCAGCCCGTCCTCGGCGAACTCGTAGGCGCCGCGGGTCCGCTCGGAAAGCTCGGAGAGGCTGCGGCCCATGAATCGCTTCACCGAGACGATGGTGTCCTTGGGCTGCGTCGCGGCCAGCGCCTTGGCGGCCTTGCCCACCGTCGGCAGGCCAGTCGCCGGGTCGTAGCTCACCACGGAGGGGAGTAGGCGCCCGCCCTCGTCGTCCACCGGCATGCACTCCGGCCGGCCTCCGACCACGCGCGCGACGAGGCTATGGGTCGTGCCGAGGTCGATCCCCACCGGCGTGCCCTTCTTCAGGGGGTCGCCGATCTGCAACAGGCCGGACATGGGAACGCTCCCTCGCTCTTTCAAGCTGCTGTGACCGCCGGCGCGCGAGCGCCCGCGGATTCGCGCAAAAAACGGTGTGAAAGCCTACTGCCCGAAGCCGGCGCCCGTCAGCCCTGCTCGAGGGCCCTGAGCTCCGCCGCCTCGACCTCTTCTTCGAAGCGCGCGTGATACTTGAGCACGGCCACCGCGGCCGCCGCCCGCTCGAGGTGCGCGCGGTCGGGCGCGCGCGCGTGCTCGGCGAAGGCGCTCGTGAGCTCGCCCGCGACCTCCGCCGCCCGCTCCTTCACCTTCTTCGCGAGCTCGCGCACCCGCGAGAGGTCGCCCGTCGTCACGGCTCGGGCGAGCTCTTCGCGGACCTCCAGGACCTCCTCGAGGAACTCCGGCGGCAGGCGGGCCATCGCCCCTGCGCCGCTCTCCTTCTCGATGTCGATGCCCTGAGCCCGGAGCAGCGTGCTCGCTCGGCGCAGCGGGTCTTTGACCGCCTTGGCCGCCTCGTTCACGGCGGTGGTCCAGTCGAGCGACAGGCGGCGCTCGCGCGGGGACTTCTGGGCGAACCGGTCCGGATGGAGGCGCCGGCTCAGCTCGCGGACGCGCTCGTCGACGCGGGCCTTCTCCAGGGCAAACGTCACCGGAAGCCCGAGCACGGTGAAAGCGTCGAGCGCCGGAGGCAGTGGCTGGATCGCGCCGCAGCCCGCGCACAACGGGCCCGCCCCCGGGTCGCGCTGGCAGGTTTGGCAAATCATGGGGTCACCGAGCTAAAACCCCATCGCCCCCTCCCCGCGAGCGGGGAGGGGGTTGGGGACGCTCTCGCTAAATGGTAAAGCTCTCGCCGCAGCCGCACGTGGTGCGCACCTGCGGGTTCGTCAGCTTGAAGCCCGCCTGCAGGAGCTTCTCCTCGTACTCGATGACGGTGCCGACCAAGTAAATGTAGCTCTTGGGGTCGACGAAGATGCGCACGCCCTCGCGCTCGAACACCCGGTCCTTCTCGCGGGGCTTGTCGTCCCAGGTGAGCGCGTAGGAGAGGCCCGAGCACCCGCCTCCCTTCACCGCCACCCGGAGGCCCGCCTCGGGCGTCGACCGCTCCGCGATCAGCTTCTTGAGTCGCTCGAAGGCCTGGTCGGCGATGCTGATGCCGCTCTTGCCAGGCACCGCCAGAGCACCCGCGCCGATGCCGGCGACGCAATGGGTTTCTCCGCTGACCGCGGGGGTCGCCGGCGCTGGAGCCGGCTGCGCTGCACTCTGCAAGGAAGTCATCTCGTAGGCCATTCCTTCTCCGCCAAAGCCCTTAGGCGCCGTCGCCCTCCCTACTTCGCCGCCTTGCCATCCTTCTTGGCGCTCTGCTTCTTGCGGAAGTCCTCGATGGCGGCCTTGATGGCGTCCTCGGCGAGCACCGAGCAGTGGATCTTCACCGGGGGGAGCGCGAGCTCCGTGGCGATTTGCTGGTTCGTGATCTTCTGGGCGTCCTCGATGGACTTGCCCTTCACCCACTCGGTGACGAGCGAGCTGGAGGCGATGGCCGAGCCGCACCCGAAGGTCTTGAACTTGGCGTCCTCGATGACGCCTTCGTCGGTGATCTTGAGCTGCAGGCGCATCACGTCGCCGCAGGCCGGCGCGCCCACCAGGCCGGTGCCGACGTTGGGGTCGCTCTTGTCCAGCGTCCCGACGTTTCGAGGGTTCTCGTTGTGCTCGATGACCTTGTCGCTGTAGCTCATCCGTCTCTCCTGAAAGGTCGAAGCGCCCAGGGCCGCTTGGGGTTGGAGCGCCGAACTCGCGTCAATGGTTCGGGGTCACCCATTCGACCTCGTTCGGGTCGATGCCCTCTTTGGCCATCTCGTAGAGCGGGCTCATCTCCCTCAGCTTCGCGACCTTCTCGACGACGAGCTTCGCCACGTAGTCGATCTCCTCGGCGGTGTTGAACCGGCCCACGCCGAAGCGGATGGAGGAGTGCGCCAGGTCGTCGCCGAGCCCCATGGCGCGCAGGACATAAGACGGCTCCAGGGAGGCCGAGGTGCAGGCGGAACCCGAGCTGACCGCCACGTCCTTGAGCGACATCATGAGCGCCTCGCCCTCGACGAACGCGAAGGAGACGTTCAGGTTCCCCGGGACGCGGTGCGAACGCGAGCCGTTCAGGCTCAGCATGTCCAGGCCGGAGAAGAGCGCCTTCTCCAGTCGGTCGCGCAGCTCGGCGGTGCGCGCGCCCTCGGCGGCGAGCTCGAGCCGGCAGATCTCCGCGGCCTTCCCAAACCCGACGATGCCCGGGACGTTGAGCGTGCCCGAGCGCATGCCGTGCTCGTGGCCGCCGCCGTCGATCTGCGGCAGGAGGCGGACGCGCGGCTTCTCGCGCCGCACGTACAGCGCCCCGACGCCCTTCGGTCCGTAGATCTTGTGAGCGGAGAGCGAGGCCAAGTCGACGAAGTCCGCGTTGACGTCGAAGGGGATCTTCCCGGCGCCCTGCACCACGTCGCAGTGGAAGAGGACGCCGCGGGCGCGGCAGAGCCGGCCAATCTCCCGGACCGGCTGCACGGTGCCGACCTCGTTGTTGGCCAGCATGATGGAGACGAGGATGGTCTTGGGCGTGAACGCCTTCTCGAGCGCACCGAGGTCGACGCGCCCTTCCTTGTCGACGTCGAGCCACGTCACCTCGAAGCCCATCCGCTCCAAGCGCTTACAGCTGTCGAGCGTGGCCTTGTGCTCGGTCTTCTGGGTAATGAGGTGGTTGCCCTTCTCCTTCAGGTACTCGGCGACGCCCTTGATGGCGAGGTTGGACGCCTCGGTCGCGCCGCTGGTCCAGACGATCTCCTTGGGGCTCTTGGCGCCAATGAATGCGGCCACCTGCGCGCGGGCAAGCTCCACGGCCTCCTCGGCCTTCCAGCCGAAGACGTGCGACTTGCTCGCCGCGTTCCCGAAATCGCCCTTGAAGTAGGGCAGCATGGCGTCCAGCACCCGAGGGTCGACCGGGGTCGTCGCGTGATTGTCCAGATAGATCGGCAACTGGGGCGCCATCCGCTTCCTTTCAGCTCTCCGGTCCGCTCTCCGGCCGGCTCGGAGCCGGCGCGACAAAACGCCGTCGCCATGCCGGGAAAATCTCGTATCCACGAACGTGGAGTAGACTGGTCTAGTATAAAAGCGACCGCTGGGGTGTCAAGCGGTCGGAACGTTCCTTCGGCATTCTCCGGCGCGGCGGATCGTTCAACTCCTCCGAAGAGATCCTTATGTCCCGACGCGCGCTCCAAAGAGTGCAAAGAGCGCTGGCGCGCGCGACCCATTCTGATGAGCCTCGCCACCTCAAGGAGAGCCCGTGAAGTCACAGCTCAAGCTCGTCGGAGCCGGCCTGGCGGCGGCGGCCCTCGTCCTGCTTCTCCCCGAGGTGCTCGGGCCGGGGCCGCGCGCCGACTTCGCGGTGGGCGAGCGCCTCAAGGGCGGCGCGCTCCTCGCTCCGCTGGCGCTCATCTTCCTCGGCGGCCTGCTCACCGCGCTCACACCGTGCGTGTACCCGCTCATCCCCATCACCGTGTCCATCTTTGGGGCGCGTCAGTCCCAGAGCCGTGGGCGCGCCATCGCCCTCACCCTGGCCTACAACGTCGGGATCGCCGTGATGTTCACCTCGCTGGGCATCGGCGCCGCGCTGACCGGCAAAGCGTTCGGACGTCTCCTGGGCGACCCCATCGTCGTCAGCGGACTCGCCCTTCTCTTCCTCGCCTTCGCTGCCTCCATGTTCGGCGCGTTCGACTTCCAGCTCCCGTCGAGCCTGCAGCAGAAGCTGGGCGGGCTGGGCAAGGCCGGATACGCCGGCGCCTTCCTCATGGGGCTGGTCGCGGGCCTGGTCGCTGCCCCTTGCACCGGGCCAGTCCTCTCCGGCGTCCTGCTCCACGTCGCGGCCACCCAGGACGTCGGCGTCGGCGCGCTGCTGCTCTTCACCTACGCGCTGGGGCTGGGCCTCCCCTTCTTCCTCATCGGCGCGCTCTCGCTCCGGCTGCCCAAGAGCGGCGCGTGGATGGAGGCCGTCAAGTCCGTCTTCGGCATCGCGCTCACCGCGCTCGCGCTCTCTTATCTGCGCGACGCGTTCCCGTCCGTGCGCCAGGCGCTGAGCCTGCGCGCGGTCGCCTACGGCGCCCTCGTCGCCGCGGCGCTGGCCTTCGCCGGAGTCGTCGCCGGAGCGGTGCATAGGTCCTTCCACGCCCGGCCCGCCGAAGGCCTGCTCAAGGGGCTGGGCGTCGCCCTGGTCGTCCTCGGCATCGCCCTCCGGCCGGAGGCGCCCCTGGCGAGCCCGGCGCCGTCCAACCTCGTCTGGCTCGCCGATGAGGCCCAGGCGCGCACCCAGGCGACCGTCTCGAAGCGCCCGGTGCTCATCGACTTCTCAGCGGAGTGGTGCGCGGCCTGCAAAGAGCTCGAGAAGTACGTGTTCCACGACGACCGCTTCGAGCGCGAGGCGCAGAGGTTCGTGCTGGTTCGCGTGGACGGCACGCGGGACTCGCCCGAGCTGCAGCGCCTCTACGCGCAATACCGCGTCGCGGGGCTGCCGACCGTGGTGCTCATCGACGCCGCCGGGAAGGTGCGCGACGATCTGACGGTCACCGGCTTCCTGCGCCCCCAGGAGCTCGTCTCCCTGCTCCAGAGGGTCGAGTAGCCGCTCGGGCCGCCGCCTTGTGTCGCTCACTCGTCGCTTGTGCGATGTGGGCCGTTCGGTCTAAGGATGCGCTCCATGATGGAACCATCGGGCGGAGCGCGGGCGCGCGAGCCCAAGCCCAAGCCCTTGATCCTCGCCGTGATGCTGGTGGCAATCGTCGGCGGCTCCTGCACGCTCCAGTCCATGAAGGCTGGCGAGGCCGAGCTGCCCGACCAGGCGCAGGTTGAGCACTTCATCAAGCAGATGAGCCCGCTCACCGGCGCGCGCCCGGAGGAGCAGGCGCACATGACGAGCGCCTTCCTCGAGTTCGGGCGGCGCCAGGTGCGGGTGGCGGCCAGCCTCCAGCCGTTCCACCTGGGCTTCGGCATCCTGCTGATCGCCTCGTACGCCTTCACCTTCCTGTTCGGCCTGCGGGCGCTCTCGCTCGCGCGCGAGGCGCCCCGCCAGCTCTCGATGGCGGCGCTCTTCGCGCTCGTCGCGCGGGTCGCGGTGGCGGCCATCGACGTCGCCCAGACTCAGAAGCTGCGGCCGGCTTTGACCGAGCTTGCGAGCGCCACCTCGCCGCCCCCCAACCTCTCGCCCGCGGACGCGGCCCAGATGATCCAGGCGACCAGCGCGGCCTTCAGCTGGCTCGCCGTGGCGTTCGAGATGAGCCGCGCCCTCGCGATCTGCATCCTCTTCAGCGTCGCCTGGCGCTACTTCCAGCGGCCCGACGTGGTCGCCTACTACGACCGCCACAGCCCCGCCGAACCGCTCGACTGAGCCCCGGCGCGGGCTACTCCTTCAAGCTCAGCAGCTCCTGCAGCCGGCTCGGATCGAAGCCGAGCATGAGCTTGCCGTCGACCTCGATGACCGGGACGCCTCCGACCTGGAGGCCGGCCTCGCGGGCCTTCCGCGCCATCTCGGCCTGGGCGCCGCGGTCCGCCTCCACGTCGCGGTCTGCGAACGGGACCTGGTGGGAGCGCAGCCATTGCCGAGCCTGGGCGCAGGCCCCGCACCACGACGTGCCATAGATCGTGACGCGCGCCTCGCCGCCGTCGCCGGGCGCCGAGGAGCTCGCCCCGAAGTCGCCCGACTTCACCGAGCGCTCGCTCGTGTATCGGCTCACCACGGAGTAGGGCCAGGCGTCGCCCTCCTCGCGCGTCAGGTCGGCGACGTAGACGAACCGGTCCGCTCCGAGCTCCTCCGGCTTCTTCGACAGGTCGCGGACCAGGACCTGCCTTCGCCGCTCCGCCGGGACTTTGTCCGCCGCGTCCACGTCGTGGAGCTTGCCGTCCAGGTCTATCCAGGTGAACAGCAAGTCTGTCCGGCTGCGGGTCAGCGCCAGCGCCGGGGGCGTCTCGACCGGCGCGGGGCCGGCGTCGCGCGCCGCGGCGGACCGGCGCGAGCAGGACGCGAGCGCCGCCGAGAGGAGAAGGGCCACTGCGAGTCGCTTCATGGCGGCGCATTGTAGCGCCGCCTCGCGCCGGCGCGAGGCGCGAAGAACCTCAGGCTCGCCACCGGCGTTCAGCGCCCGCTCGTCTCCTGGATGAGAAACCGGGCGAACTTCGTCCATTCAGCGCGAGCGAACGCGGAGCGGAGTCGACAGCCAACTTCGGCACAAGGCGGCGGCGCTCGGCCCGAGCGGAGTAGCCGCGCAAAGGCGAGAGGCCTTGAGGGCGCGAACAAGGTGCGTTCGACTCAAGTTTTCCACCGAGCCGGGTCCCACAGAACTATCAACCATCGACCATCAACCATCGACGCGAGGCTGCGCCACACCTCTCCAACGTGCCTGGTCGCTCAGAGGCGCAGCCTCGCTAGAGGCCTTGAGGGTGCGAACGTGATGCACTTGAGTCAAGTCTTGCCGAGCCGGATTTGCGCCGAGAATTATCAACCATTGACTATCAACTATCGACGCGAGGCTGCGCCGCACCCTCTCCAACATGCCTCGTCGATTTGAGGCGCAGCCTCGCTAGAACATCCGGTAGCCGAAACCGACGAGCGCTTCGACGGCGAAGCGCGCCCCGGCGCTGCCGTTCACGCGCCGGAGCTCCGGCCCGAAGCCGGCCAGGACCGAGACGAAGGAATCGGGGCTCACGGCGATCTCCGCCCCGCCGCCGATCAGCGCCGAGAGCCGGTACGTTCCACTCGAGGTCAGCGGCACCTCGAACGGCAATTGAATGAAGGCCATGGCCGAGATCGGCCAGTCGGTCTTGTAGGAGAACATCGAACCGGCCCCGAGCCGCAGCCCGGCGCCGCGCTCGTTGTACGCGTCGCCGAGGCGCGCGCCGCCGTTGGCGAAAGCGCCGCCCTGGAGGTCGAGGGAGATTTTCATTGCGCCCTGCTCCCAGAGGCGCGCGCGCAGCTCTCCCACGCCGTAGATCTTCGCCTCGAGGTAGTCCAGCCCGACCTCGGCCCCGACCTCGAAGCTCTGCAGCCCCTCGCGAAACCCGACCCTGAGCTCGGGATAGCCCGCCATTCCCCACAGGGCGAGCGCGCCGCTCGGAAGCGGCGCGGCGCTGACCGCCCCAAACGCCTCCTCGCCGCTCGCGCGCGGCGCCGCGAGCAGCAGCGCGAGCCCCGCGGCGACACCCAGCCTCTTCATGACTCGACCTCCGTGAAGAGGCCGAACGTACGCTCGCGCCCGCCCGACGCAACTTTTGTCTCCGCTCGACCGCTCCATCGGGGGATGCCGCCCCGAAGCCCTCGGCCCGCGAGCGCGACACGCGCCTTCAGCGGTCGATTCGCTTCTCGCGGTTCAGCTCGCGCAGGCGGTAGAGAGCCTCGGACTTGCGCAGCTCCTCAACCTCCCGCTCCGTCGCCGACGCCCGACGGCGGGAGAGCCCCCACGTGGCCGCGCCGACGGCGGCCGCCGAGAGCGCGACGCCGAGGGCGAGGAGGAGCCCGTACCGCCGGGTCCGGTGGACCACCCGGACACCCACCGCCCGCTCGTCGCGCTCGATGAGGTTGGGCAGGCTCGCGCGCGGGGTGGACTGAGCGCGCTGCAGGGCCTCCTTCTCCGCGCGGCGCAGGAAACTGTCGGCGTCCATCCGAGCAGCGCCCGGCCGGCGGGGCGCTCGCCGCTGCTCCTCCAAGCCTTGGACGTCGGAGAAGTCGAGGTGCAAGGCCTCCTCGCGGCGCTCGGACGACGGCCCCGGGCGCCCGGTGGGCACCTCGGAGCCTGCGCCAGAGGTCGGGTCGAACTCGAATGGGTCGGGAGGGGGCGGTTTGGCCATCGAGCGAACATTTTACGCCGGGTGCCGCAAGTGGGGAGCTTACTCGCCGACACCGCGCGGGCGAGAATGGCCGCTGTGGAAATGTCCTCTTCGAAGGTCGCCCGGCGCGTCCTCATCGCAGATCCCGACGTCCGGACCGCCGCGCTCGTCGGCGACGAGCTCGTCGCCGACGGCTTCCTGGCGGCCGTGGCGGCCGATCTGTCCGCGGCCATCGCGCTGCTCGCGGACCCGGTCCACCTCGTGATCGCCGCCCTCGATGCGCCCGACTTCGACGGCCTGGCGCTGTGCGCCGCGGTGCGCCGCTCGACGTCGGCCGCCGCGGCTTTCTTTGTGACGACCAAGGTGGCCGGCGCTCCCCTGCTCGAGCGCGCGCTGGCGGCCGGCGCCGACGACGTCCTCGAAGCCCCGGTCGAACCCCGGGTGGCGCGGGTGCTGGCGCGCCTCTTCGCGGCACCGGGCGCGCGCGCGGGCTCGCTCGCGGACCTGCCCTTGTTCGATCTCCTGAGCGCGCTCACCTCCGGAATGCGGAGCGGGCGCCTCGACCTGCCAGAGGAGCGCGGGGCCGTCTCCTTTCGCGGCGGCCGCCTCGTCGAGGCCAGGGCCGGCGGCCTCTCGGCAGAGAGCGCGCTCACCCGCCTGCTCCCTCTCGCACAGGGGACGTTCTGGCTCGAGCTCGACCCGCCGGAGAGCCGCGAAATCCCGAGCTCGCCGCCGGGGGCCCGAGGAGCGTGGAGCCTGTCGCGCGCCCAGCTCGTCGCCCGCGAGGGCCCGCGCTGCCGCCGCTTCGAGCTGGCGCTGGCGCAGCTCGGCGGCGCGGAAGCGCTCTACCGGGCAAAGCTGCCGCCGCCCGCGGGCGCGCCCACCGGGCTCCCGCCGTCCATCGAGCGCCTCCTGCAGCTCTTCGACGGCCGGCGACCTCTTTGGGATGCCCTGCGCGCGAGCGAGCTCGAGGCCGCTGCGGCCGCGGAGTCGGTCGCGAGCCTCCAAGCACTGGGCCTTCTCGAGGGGCCCGAGGCCAGCGGCGAGAGCTCGGCCGAGCGCCCATGGCTCGCGGCCGGCGCGCCATCGGTCGCACAGGCGTTGGCTCCTGCCGCTGAGCCCGGGCCCGCCGTCGCCTTCGCCCGCGAGCCTGGATTCACCTCGGATCCCGGATTCACCGCGGATCCCGGATTCACCTCGGATCCCGGATTCACCTCGGAGCCCAGCTTCACCTCGGAGCCCAGCTTCACCTCGGAGCCCAGCTTCACCTCGGAGCCCAGCTTCGCCTCCGAGCCCGGAGTCGCCTCGGAGCCCAGAATCACCTCGGAGCCCGGAGTCGCTTCCAAGCCTGAAATCGCCTCTAAGCCTGGAGTCACTCTCGAGACTAAAGTTATTTCCAATCCTGGAGTTGCCTCTAAGCCTCGGGTCACCTCCAAGCCTGAGTTCACCTCCGAGCCCTGGGTCGCCTCCGCAACAGAGCCCATGCGCGCCGAGCCCCCCGAAGATCCGGCGCCTCCGACCGAAATCATCTCCGCCTGGGACATCACCTCGGCTTTCGAGAAGCTCGAGGCCGAGTCCTTGGAACGAGAGCGCGCTGAACCCGCCGCCAAGCAGCGCCTGTCCCGCTCTATCGAGGAGGACTTCTTGGAGCGCGACCTCTGGCCGCGGCGCAGGAGAGCGCGGGCGCGGGTGAAGATCGCTGCCCTCGCGGTGGGCGCGGCCGGCGCCGCCGCAGCCGCGCTCCTGTGGAGCGGCCTGGACTCGAGCGCTCCGGGGACCAGGAGCGACCACCCTCAGCCTCTCCCCGCGGCGGCTCTATCGAGGCCCGAATCGGCCGCCTTTGCGGCTGACCCAGCGCCGGTGAGCGAGCCGCCGGAGCCGGTCCGTGAGGGCGGCAAAGCGAAGCTGGCGGTTCCTGCGAGCACCGCCGCCCAGGACCTCGTCGAGGAGGGGCGCCGGCTCCTGGCGCGCGGCCGGCCTCGGACGGCCTTGAAGTCCCTGGAGGCCGCAGCCGAGTCCTCGCCCAGCGACGCCTCCCTCCAAGTCCTGCTCGCCACGGCCCGCCTCGACTCGGGAAAGCCGGCGGAGGCGGCGCAATCCGCCCGCCGCGCGCTGGCCCTCCAGCCCGAGAATCCGCGCGCCCACCTCATCCTCGGGACCGCCTATCAGGACCAGGGCCAAGGCAAGAGCGCCCGCGCCGAGTACGAGGCCTACCTGCGCCTCGCGCCGAACGGCGAGTTTGCGCGCGACGTCCGGGCTATTCTCAAGGCGCCGCCCTGAGGCGAGCACTCGCGCCAGTGGCCCTTCGCGTTTTGCGCGCGCGGGGCCCGAGCCTGGAGGAACCACCCAACATGAAAGCGCCACCCGAGGGCCTTCCCGTCTATCGCCTCCTCACCGGGCCCGACGACGCCGCATTTTGCCGAAGGGTCAGCGAAGCCCTGGCGCTCGGGTACGAGCTGTACGGCTCGCCGGCCGCGGCCTTCGACGGCCAGAAGGTCGTCGTGGCGCAGGCGGTGGTCTGGCCCTTCCTCGAGATCAACGAGGCGAAGCGACGCAGCCCGGCGGGCTGATCGAGCCCTGCTGTCGAGGCGCGCGAGGGCGAGCCGCAAACGCCGATGGGGTGGGCCCTCACGCTGCGTCGCGCAGCACGGTCTCGATCAGCGCGCGGATCCCCTCGCGCGGCGCCGTGAGAGAGCCCTGCGCCGCGGCGAAAGCCTTCAGCGCCGCCGGCACGTCGCCATCGCCCTCGGCCATCACCAGCAGCGGAACCCGCGCCTGCCGCGAGAGGAACTCGGCGAGCCTCGTCGCCCCGGGCCCCGGCTCCAGGACGATGCCCCCGAGCGCGCCGGCCGCGAAGGGCCTCCAGAGCGGGCGCGCCTCCTCGGCGCTGGGGATGGAGAACAGCTCCAGGCGCAGCCCGTCGGGCAGCTCGAGCCTGGCCCACGTGCCGATCAGCTCCGGCGTGGGCGCGCGCAGGGGGCGATACCCGGGCACCTCCGACAGGCGCTCGAGGAAGGCCTTCGCGCCCCGCTGCGACTCGGAGATCAGGAGCAGCTTCCCCGCGGCCTCTTTGGCCGCGAGCCTGCCCCGGAGGATCCGCGCGCGCAGGGCGTGCAGCTCGGCGGGGCCGAGCAGCGGCTTCTCCGCCTGCGCCTCTGCCGCGGGCGCCTGGCGCGCGATGCCTTTCTCGAAGAGCGCGTGGACCGCCGCGACGACCTCGAAGTCGGTGGCGCTCGCCAGGTCGAGCAGCTCGGCGAGCGCACGCGGCTCGGCGAGCAGCCGCACCACCTCCGCCGTGATGGGGTGCTGATCGCGGGTGAGCGCGGCCTCCGGCGCGAGCTGCAGACGGGCGGAGAGCGCCGGCAAGTCGGACAAGAGCGCCGCCATCTCGTCCGCCTGCCGCATCCCCTCGAGGAGCGCCTCCTCTAGGCCGCGCTGCACGCGGACCGCGCCGGCGTAGGCGCCCGGGGTGAAGGCGAAGGTGCCTTCGCGCAGGCGCAGGAGCCGGAACAGCGCCTTCTCGCCCTCGGCCGCGCCGGAGCGCGCGTTGGCCGGGCGGCCCTCGACCAGGTGGATTTCCCCGCGCAGATCGGCGTGCTCCAGCGCGAGCGCCCCGCTGCGCCGATTGGCGCCGAGGATCTGCAGGAGGTCGGCGACGCCCATCTGCTTGAGGCTGCCTTCGATCTCCCGGGTCTCGTTCTTGAGCTCGCGGGCGGCGTCGAGCTTGTGGAGGATGTGCCCCACCCGCCCCAGCACGTCGTCGAGGTTGTAGGGCTTCTTCAGGGTGCCGTCGCGCAGCCCGCGCATCGGCTCGGCGTCCGGGGCGGCGCCGGTGACGACCACGGGGATCTCTTCGGTGCGCGGGTTGGTGCGCAGGATCTGCAGGAAGGTGCGCGCCGAGATGAGCTGGCAGGCGTCGTCAATGAGCACCAGGTCGGGGTGGCGCAGCACCGCCATCTCCAGGGCGCGCGAGCCGTCCCCGGCCACGGACACCTGGTACCCGCGCTCCCGGAGCGCCCGCGCGAGCGAGCGCACTGTCTCGTCGTCGGGGTCGGCCACGAGGATCTTGCGCGCGCGGCTCACGGCTCGCTCCGCTCGGCGCTCGAGCTCGAAGGGGCGCACCGCGTCGGTCCGTCTCGGTGGGCCATGGCATTCCCCGGGCTAGAGCGGCTGCAGGTCGTAGCGCTGCTGGAGCTTGTTCACCAGCTCGTCCACGAGGACCGCGTCGCTGGAGTGGAAGCCCCACGGGGGCCCGTGGGCCGACCGTCGCTGGAAGAGGGCATAGCTCGCGTTCTCCGTGTAGAGCAGGGCGAACTCGTGGAGCTGGATGCGCTCGTCCCCGTCCAGGAAGACCGGCGTCGCCCACGGATGGGCCTCGAGGTCGCCGCGGCGGCCCAGGAGGTAGACGCGAGTGGCCGCGTCGGCGGGCAGGTGGCCGAGCGCGTTCAGGATGGGCAGGTCGCGCCGGAGCTCGCCGGCGCCGATGTAGAGCAGGCCGCGGGCGCGCGGCTCGCGGGCGATCTCCAGGGCCATTTCCCGCTGGAGGTCGGCGAAGAGGCTGGCCGGCAAGAACCCCCGGCGCGACGGCCCGGCCCGCTCGTCCTCCGGCAGCTTCGGCGAGCTCCGCTCGCCCAAGAGGAGGTCCACCGCGGGCCAGAGCTCGAGGTGGGCGAGGTCGAGCTTGCGCGCCAGGCTGCAGCGCGCCTCGTCGGTCCGCGCGCGGCAGACGTGCAAGAGCTCGTCGAAGTTTTGGCCGTCGCGCGGGAAGGTCGCGGTCCCGGCCGCGACCGAGACCACTCCGACCGCGCCCGCCTTCTCCAGCGCCTTGTCGGCGGCGAGCGCCTCGCGCAGCCGCCGCGCCACCAGCAGCGCCCCCAGCGTGTCGGTCTCCGGCAGGAGCACGTAGAACTCGTCGTCCGAGGCCTTGGCCACCACGTCGCTGTCGCGGACCACGCCCCCGAGCGCGCCCACCACCGCCCGCGCCAGGGCCACCGCGGGCTCCGAGCCGCGCGACGAGCGGAACGCCTCCAGCGCGTCGAGCCCCAGGGTCATGAGCGAGAAGACCCGTCCGTAGCGGCGCGCCTTGGAGAACTCCTTGGCCGCGTAATCGACGAAGTAGGAGAGGTTATAGGCGGGCGTCTGGGGGTCGCGAAGGCCCAGCTTCTCGAGGGCGGAGTAGCGACGGGCGTTGAAGAGGGCCGTGGCGGCGAAGGCCCCCGTGGACCTGGCCGCGGCCAGGTCCTCCCGGCCAAACTCGCCCCGCAGCTTGTCGCTGCAGAGCGCGAGCCCCACCCGCTCTCCGGCCGCCCAGAGCGGCAGGTAGAAGGCCCGGCCCAGCCGCTCTCCCGGGACCTCGAACGGGGTCGGCCCCTCGAGGTGCCCCGCGGGCCCGGGCCCCGGCGGCATCCGGGTCGGCAGCGCCGCCCGGTCGACCAGGCCGCGGTAGGCGCGCAGCTCCAAGCCTCCCTGGTCGTCGGCCACCCAGAGCGCGCCGCTCTGCGCGTCGCAGACCGCGCACAGGTCGGCGAGGCAGCTCTCCTGTAGCCGCTCCAGATCGAGCGTCCCGAGCATGGCCAGGCAGCGCTGCAGCAGCGCCTGGTTGCGCAAGAACTCCAAATTTTCGCTCAGCAGGCGCTCGCGCTCCAGGCGCAGGGCCGCGCGCTCCACCGCGCGGGCCACCCGCTCCATGAGCTCGGCCGGGTCCACCGGCTTGACCAGGTAGTCGGAGGCGCCCGCGCGCAGCGCCGCCACCGCCGACTGGACATCGCCTCGCCCGGTGACGACGAGCACCTCCTGCTCGGGCACCCGCCGGCGAAGCTCGGCGATGAGCCCCAGGCCATCGAGGCGCGGCATGACCAGGTCGGCCAGCACGGCGTCGAAGCGCTCGGCCTGAAACCGCTCCAGCGCCTGGGCGCCGTCCCGGGCCGAGGCGACCTCGTAGCCGCGACCGCAGAGCTGAGCCCCGAGGAGCTCGCGGAAGAAGTCGTCGTCGTCGACCACGAGGATCCGGGCGACTGGCACGGCGTCTCTAGACCTCGCCGGAAAAGACCCGCTCCGCGGGCCCGCGCATGAGCACTCGGGAGAGGTCGGGCAAAACGCGGACGCGCAGCGTCCCGCCGGGCAGGCGCACGGGGCGCTCCTCGCCCGCGGGCAGGCGGCCCTCGAGGACGGCCGCCACCAGCGCGGCGCAGGCGCCGGTGCCGCAGGCCTCGGTGATGCCGCAGCCGCGCTCCCAGACCAGCACCTCCAGGCCATCGCCCGAGAGGCGCGCGAACTCGACGTTGGTCCGCTCCGGAAACAGCGGGTGGCGCTCCAGGGCGGGGCCCAGCTCCCGGGCCCGCGCGATGTCGGGGTCGAAGACGACGAGGTGCGGGTTGCCCATGGAGACCGCGGTGGCCAAGAGCGCCGCGCCGCCGACCTCGATGGGCTGGGCCACGAAGCGGCCGCCCGCGGCGCTGGGGAGGTGCTCGGCCGCGAGCGCCGGCCGGCCCATGTCCACGGTGACCTCGGCCACCTGACCGCCGGGCCCGCGGTGAAGGCGGCAGGCGAGCACGCCCGCCCCGGTCTCGACCGCGAGCTCGTCTCCCGCGACACCGCCCTCGTCGGCCAAGTACTTGACCGCGCAGCGCAGCCCGTTGCCGCACATCTGGGCGACGCTGCCGTCGGCGTTGGTGACGTGCATGCGCGCCGGCGCGCGGTCCGACGAGAGGAGGCTCAGCACCCCATCGGCGCCGATGCCCCGCCGCCGGTCGCAGAGCGCTCGGCCGACCTCGGGGGCGACCGGCCCGCCGCCGCCGCGGCGATCGACGATGACGAAGTCGTTGCCCAGCCCGTGGTACTTGAAGAAGCGCTCCATGAGGAACCGGACGTTAGCACGGCGGCGCCGCGCCGCGCCTGCGACCGCGCTTCTGCTACATTTCCCGGCCATGCACCGAACCACCGCCGCCGCGCTCATCGTTGCGCTGCCGTGGGCCAGCGCCTCGGCCGCGGGGCCGACCCCGTCCGACCTCTCGGCGCTGGTGAGCGCCTTCGCCAAGGGCTCGCGCCCCCAGGTCGACCAGGCCATCGAGCGCCTGCGCTTCTACGGGAGCCCGCGGGAGGTCCTGAACCGGGTCGCGCGGATGGCGACCGAGGGCGACCTCACGGCGCGGCGCAATGCGGCGTACGCCTTGAGTATCCTGGCGGACCCCTCCTACGCGCCCGCCCTCACCGCGGCCCTCAACGACTCGGACCCCTCGGTCCGCGAGAGCGCCTGCATTGCCCTGGGGAAAGCGCGGGCTCGCGGATCGGCCGGCGCGCTGCTGCCGCTTTTGGGCGACCTCGCCGCGCCGGTGCGGCGAGAGGCGCTGCGAGCGCTGGCCGCCCTGGGCGCGCGCGAGGCGGTGCCCAAGGTCCTCGAGGCGCTCGACGACGCCGAGACCGAGCCCCGCATCGCGGCCATCCTGGCGCTGGGCCGCCTGGGCAACGCGCGGTCCGCGGAGCGGCTCGTCCCGCTCCTCAAGGACTCCAGCGAGACCACCCGGCTCGCGGCGGCGGAGAGCCTGTGCTGCCTGGGAAACGACAAGGGCCGCTCGTTCGCCGAGGCGATGCTGGGCTCCAAGGACCCGGAGGCCCGCAAAGACGGCGCCAAGCTCGTCGCCGAGGTCCCCAAACCTTGGGTCAAGTCAGCGCTCGCCGCGCTCTTGGCGGACCCCGACCTGGGCGTGCGCATCGCGGCGGCGCGCGGCCTCACGGCCCAGGGCGACGGGCGCGGCGTGGAGTGGCTCGTGCTCTCCGCCGAGACCGCCGACCCCGAGCTCCGCGTGCGCCTGGAGACGGTCATCGAGGAGCTGGGGCTGAGCCAGGCCGACCGCAAGAAGATCCTCGCGGCCAAGCGACGATGACGCCCTCCCTGCTGGCCCTGGCGCTCCTCGCCGCACCGCCGCGCTTCGCGGGCGCGGGCCCCGACGCCGTCGCCGAGAGCGTGGCGGCCATCGAGGCGCTCCCCGACCTCCGCGAGCGCGCGCTCGCCGCCAGCGAGGCGTTCCTGGGCGTGCCCTACCGCCTCGACCCGCTCGGCGAAGGCGAGGGCCACCCGCCCGACGAGGACCCGCGCCTGCGCTTCGACGCAGCCGATTGCCAGACGTTCGTCGAGACGGTCATCGCCCTGGCGAACGCACCGAGCTTCGGCGGGCTCGGGGCGGTGCTGGACGACATCCGCTACGACGGCGCCGCACAGTACGCGCGCCGGAACCACTTCTTCGACGCCCAGTGGGTCCCGCTGAACGAGCGCAAGGGGTACCTGCGCGACGCGACCCTGAAGCTGGGCGGCGCCGACGCGCGGAGCCACACCAAGGTCGTGACCCTCGCGCTGTGGCGCCAGCGGACCGTGGCCCGGCAGATTGCCCTGCCCGACGAGCGCGCCCCCGTAGGTGCCTTCGAGGTGCGCTACCTCCCGCTCGACAAGGTGCTCGCGCACGCCAAGGCCATCCCGTCGGGGACGGCGTTCGCGGTCGTTCGGGAGGACCGGCCGAAGATTCCGCTGATGGTGAGCCACCTGGGGTTCATCGTCCAGGGCGAACGGGGGCCGGTCGCGCGGCACGCGAGCGACATCTTTCACGCCGTCGTCGACGAGGACCTCGCCCGCTTCCTGGAGCGGCTCCGGAAGATGCGAGCCTGGAAGGTCCTGGGGCTACGCCTCTTCGAGCTCACCCCGGCGTCGCCCTTGGGCGCGCGCGCCGAGCCCGGAGCCCCGTGATGCCTTCACCCGCGCGAGGGGCGCTCGCCGGCGCGGACCTGTCGGGCGGTCAGCGGGCGGCGTTGCTCGGCTCGCCCTCGGTCTGGAGCGCTTCCTCCTCGGCGGCGAGGGCGGCGTCGGGCTCGGCCTCCTGCATCTCCCGACGGCGCTCGTCGATGACCTGAGCGGCGCGGTCGCGGGAGCCGCGCGGCACCAAGATCTCCCACCAGGGCCTGCGCTGCGCCGACGCGAGCGCATCGACTGGCGAGCTGGGGCGCATGCGCGCGAGCACCGGGATCCCGGCCTCGTCGATGGCCGAGACGAAGGCGTCGGCTTCGAAAGGGTCCTCGGCCGGCCCGACCACCGCAAAGTCGGTCGGGTCCTCGTCGGGCGGGAGCCTGCGGAACTCGGGCCGGGAGGCCAGGTCCTTTTCTGCGATCAAAAGCTCTGCGCACTCGGCGCAGCGCTCGACTCCGTCCCGGTACTCTTCGAGGCACTTCGGGCAGTAGCGCATGGGGCCTCTCTTCCCCTCCGGGAGGACTTCAAAAGCTCGGAGCCGGACGCCGCTTCCGAATCCTAGCACCGCAGCCAGTGGCGCCGCTCTCTCGTACCCCCGCGGGCCGGAAGTTTGACAGCCTCGGCGCACGCCTCCTATAAGTGTCATGAGTTACATCGGATTTGGCTGAAAGCCCCGTTGAACCCACCCCTGGTTTTCCGCGCCTCGCCGGCAGCGGGATGGGGAAAAACCATGAACTTGGCTCGTCTCAAGCTTCCCGGCTTCGCCCTGCTATGCGTCGCCCTGGGGATTTGGGGCCTCTCCCGCCTCTCCGGCCGCACGGCAGAGCTCGCCAGCAAGCAGACCGCCGAGCGGCTCGCCTGGGGGCAGCTGCTCTTCGAGACCAGCGGCCGGCTCGCCCAGTCCTATCAGGCCTCGGCGCTGGCAGCTGCGGCGGCCGACCCATCGCTCGCGCAGGCGCTGGCCTCCTCCAAGGACCGCGAGCTCGCCCCCGCCGCGGCTGCCGCGGCGCAGAAGGCGGTCTCGGCGGCGTTCGAGAAGCTCCCGAAGGCCCTGCGCTCGCCCGGACAGATCCTCGTCGCCACGCCGCGCTCGGTGAGCGCGCTCAGCGAAGACGGCGGGGCCCACGGGCTCGCCCCTGGAGTGTACGACCTGGAAAGCGCGGCGCAGGCGACTGGAGCCGCGCACGCGCTCGTCGACGGGCAGATCTATCGGGTCGCGGCGGCGCCCATCCGCGGCTCGGACGGCGTCGCGCTCGGCTACCTCGGGGTCGCCGCTCCCTTGGACGACGCCTTCGCCGCCGAGCGGGCGAAGGACCTCACCATGGAGGTCACCATCCTCGGTGGCCAAGCCGTCTCTTCCTCGCTCCCGGCCCCCAAGCGCGCGACGGTGGCGGCCACCCCCGACGGCCCGGTGGAGCTCGAGAAGCGAAAGACCCTCCCCCTGTTCGCCGGCGGCGCATCGCTGACCACGGACAAGGCCTTCGCGCTCGAAGGCGCCTCGGGCGCCCGCGTGGTGTTGACCGCCACGTCGCTGCCGCTCCAAGGGCTCGCAGACTTTCAGCAGAAGGCCTTCCTGTTCCTCGCCGGGTTGGCGCTCGTCGGCTTGGCCCTGACGCTCGTCCCAGCTTCACCCGAAGAGGAAGGAGATCACCTCGAGCGGCCGGTGAGCCGGCAAGAGTCTTCCCTTCCCGCGCGGGGTGGGGACCTGCCGCTCGGCAGCGGGCCCACGCCCCGGCCTTTCCCGGCGCCACTGGCCATCCCCGAGCCCCCGCCGGCCGCGGGCAGCCCCGACGATTTCCCGTTCGGCGACCCCCTGAAAGTGGCCGCGCTTGCCCAAGCGCCGCACGCCCGCGAACCGGGCTTTGGAGATGAACCCTTCGGGGGCGCTCCAGCCCGCGACCTGCAGCAGGAACCTCCGCCGCCTGCCGTGGCCGCGCCGCCGCTCCCGCCCGAGCCCGCGCCATCCCCCGCGTTCGGCGCCTCGTTCTTCGGCCAGGAGACTCCCGCTGCCGAGCCTCTCCCGCCGCCGGTGGCCCTTTCGGAGCCGCCGCCTGCCGCCTCGCCGTTCCCGCCATTGGGCCCGCTCCCCAGCCCCGAGCTGGCGGGCAAGCCCTTTGATTCTTTCGGTCCAGCGCCGGGAATCGACGCGGCCAACGACCCCATCGAGAAGACCGCCGTGTCCACCGTGCCCGAGCACCTGCTGCGGGCCACTCGGTGGCCCACTCCGACCAGTCCCCTCGAGTCCTCATTTGACGGCGGCCCCGTTCCCCTGCCCGCGCCGACGCCGGCCGCGCCGCCGCCCAGCGGGGACGACGTGCACTTCCAGGACGTCTATCAGCAGTTCCTCGTGGTTCGAGCGCAGTGCAGCCAGACGGCGGACGGACTGACGTACGAGAAGTTCGCCGCCAAGCTGCGCAAGAACAAGGAGCAGCTGGTGCAGAAGTACAGCTGCCGGACTGTTCGCTTCCAGGTCTACGTCAAGGACGGCAAGGCCGCCCTCAAGGCCTCGCCGGTCAAGGACTGAGGACTGAGCCGCGAGGCGCGCCCTGGCTACTTGAAGTCCTTGACCCCGGTGACCTTGACCGTCTCCCCGACCGTGACACCGACGGACCGGACGGCCTTTCGACCCTCGCCGTCGGTGTAGGTCACCACATGCTCGCCCGCCGGCACCTCGAGCGGCTGCGACGGCGTGATGGGCGTCCAGCGCCCGGTGTCCTTGCCGTCGATGGAGACGCGCGCCACCGGCTCGGAGATGGTGATGAGCTTTCCGAGGGCTCGGGCCTTGGAGACCTCCTTCGGCTTCTCCGGAGCGCTCTCCGTCGTTTCCGGCCGCGCTTTGGCCTTGGTCGCCGCGCGCTCGGCCTGGCGCTGCTCCCTCGAGGACCGCTCGAGGCGCTCCAACGGAGCGAATAGGGCGACCTCGCGCATCTCACCGTCCCAGTCGACCGAGAGCTTCGCGGCGCGATATCCCTTGAGGCTCAATGAGACCTGGCGCACCTCGGCTGGCGCGACGTCGTGCAACGTCGCGGGGGTTTCGCCCACGCGTTTGCCGTCGATTTCGATGGCCGCGCCGGAGGGCTGGCTCTCCACTTTCAGGTTGAACCGGCTGGGGCGCGCGGGCGCGGGCGGCGGGGTCGGTGCGGCGGGCGCCGCCTCTGGCGCCTCGGGCTCGAGCGCAGCGTCGACCGCGAGGCGGGAACCGGCGACGACGTCGAGCTCGGCCCGATACGGCTTGCGGCCACTCGCTTGCACCTCGACGCGGTGCCTACCCGGGGCCAGCGAGAGCGCCGCTCCGGACTCCGCCGGGGCGCCGTCGATCAAAAGGGCCGCTTCGGGTGGATTCGCCCGAACGGTCAGCTGCCCGGCGCGCGGCCGAAGCGCCCAGAAGGCGGCGAGCGCGACCGCAGCGAGGGCGATCGCCGCGGCGGCGATGAGGGGGGCCTTCGGGCGCAGCCCAGCCAGCCCATGCCTCGACAACCTCGGTGCCTGCGCCGGGCCCGTGGCCTTCCCCTTGGGACCGGGCGCCTTCGCAGCGGAGGCCGAGGGCCGCTGGGCGTTCGGCGACTTGCGGGGCTTCGCCGCGGCATCCTTGGCTTTCGCCAGCGGGAGCGCGA
Organism: uncultured delta proteobacterium; assembly: GCA_963772225.1. Classification (GTDB taxonomy): domain Bacteria; phylum Myxococcota; class Myxococcia; order Myxococcales; family UBA5297; genus CAVYWD01. Next base: position 227,952 of record CAVYWD010000011.1, read on the forward strand.
GGCCGATCACCGTGGCGGCGTCTCGAAGCTCGTCCTCGATGAGCGAGGCAATGGTCTGGTCGACCAGCGTGGGCATTCCGGTGGGCACGGACAAAGACGCGGAGCTCAGGATGAGCGTGTGGGCGGACAGGAGGTCGTCCTGCGCGGCCGCAGCTCCGACGCGCTGGAGCACGGGGGGACTCGAGCCCTCTGGAGCGGCGTTGGCTCGCCCCGCGCTCGACGCGGCCGGGCGGGGCTGCGCGGTCGGCCGCGGGGCGGACATCGGCTCGGGGCGGGTGGGCCTCTCGAGCTCATCTTCGCCCTCGAGCTCCACGCCGGTGAGCTTGCCGAGGCGGGCCTCCTCGCGGGCGCAGTCCTCGGCAAAGACTTCGCGGAGGAACAGCCCGAGCTGAGCCGGGGAATAGGAGAACCCGCTGCGCCGAAGGAACTCCGACAGCTCTTTGCCCAGCTCGCCGCACGAGGCGTAGCGGTCCGACGGCTCCCGCGCGAGCGCCTTGTACAGGATGCGCTCGAGCTCCTCGGGGACCGCGGCGTTGAGGGTGCGGGGCGGCGGCACCTGGGCGTTTCGCACGCGCTCGAGGGTGGAGAAGTCGCTGTCGGCGGCGAAGAGCCGCTCGCCGGTGAGCATCTCGAAGAGGGTGACGCCGACGGCGAAGAGGTCGGAGCGGTGGTCCACTTCCTTGCCCAAGACCTGCTCCGGGCTCATGTACCCGAACTTACCCTTCAGGATCCCGGCCTGGGTCTTCTGGATGCGGTTGGCCGCCTTGGCGATGCCGAAGTCGATGACCTTCACCTCGCCGCGGTACGACAGCAGGATGTTCTGCGGCGTGATGTCGCGGTGGACGATGTGGAGGTCGGCTCCCTTGGCGTCCTTCTTCCGGTGCGCGTACTCGAGGCCCTCACAGACTTGCGCCGCGATGAAGACGGCCTGGGGGATGGGCATCGCGTGGCCGTCGGCCCGGTGCCGGTCGAGGAGCTGTCGCACGTCCTTGCCCGAGACGTACTCCATGGCGATGTAGATGCTGTCCTCGTGGTGCCCCAGTTCGTAGAGCTGGACGATGTTCGCGTGGTTCAGCTGGACGCTGATCCGCGCCTCGTCGAGGAACATCGTGAGGAACTCGGCGTCCTCCACCATGGTCGGGAGGATGCGCTTGATGGCCAGGTGGGGCGCGCCGGGGTCGCCCGCCTGCTTGGCCAGAAACACCTCCGCCATTCCGCCGGCATTGATGCGGTCGAGGAGCAGGTACTTGCCGAATTGAACCGGCTTCTTCAATCGACCCTCGAGGCGAGCGCGAACGAAGCTTTTCATTTTCGCGGGTTACCCTCGGATTCGTCAACCGCTCGTCGCCAGGGCCGGCCTGCGGGCGGCCCGTCGGCCAGGTGTCTACCTGTGCCGCCAAGGGCGACCAAGTGGACCTCTTGAGTGAGTCCCGGAGCCTTGATACACCTGGAGCATGCGCGTCGTATGTCACGCGTGCGGCGAAGCGAACGAGCTGCTCCAGCGGCCCCTGCGGCGCGATGAGTGCTCGCACTGCGGCCAGGAGCTCCACTGCTGCCTGCAGTGCCGCTTCTACGACGAGGCCGCCGACTGCCGGGAGCCGCCCGCCAAGGCGGAGGCACCTGCGGAGAAGGGCCGAGCGAACTTCTGCGAGTACTTCCAGACCGGCGACTTCACCCGTGGCCCGAGCGAAGCCGAGCGCGCCAAGGCCGCGTTCGACGCGCTCTTCAAGAAGAAGTGACCGACTCGCGAATCCAGCTCAGGTAGGGCGCGTGCCCCAGCGCGATGTCGAGCGCGACGACCTCCGGGCACTCGTACTCGTGCAGCGCGACCACCCGCTCCCGGAGCGCCTCGAAGCGCTCGCGCTCGGTCTTGATGATGAGCAACACCTCGGCGCCGTCCTGAACGCCGCCCTCCCAGCGGTAAATGGAGCGCAGCCCCGGCACGATGCTCACACACGCGGCGAGGCGCTCCTCCACCAGCGAACGCGCGAGGGCGGCCGCCTTGTCGGCGGACGGCGCGGTGACGAAGACGGCGATGGCTCCCATGCGCGCTCCTGACGAGAGGACAAGCCTTCGGGGGCTCGAGAGGAATCTCTTCCAACTTCACTCGGTCATCTCGCCCGCGGCCCGCCTCGGGGTCAAGGTCCGCCCCGGCCTCCGGCGCTGCCCACGGCGCCCGGCGAAGATCCTTAGGAATCGCGCAGAAATAGATGCTCCAAATCTCAACGTCCGAGGCGCCCGGATGGCGAGGCGCGAGGAGGGCGCATGCCAGAGGGCATGTAACCGACGAGCAACGACGCCAGCCGGGATGGATCGGACGTTGAGATGGAGCAGATATTTCGGAGCGATGACTTAGTGCTCGGCTTGCACGTCAGATGACGACGCCCTCCCCTTCGGAGCCGCCCGCGTTCGGGTTTGAACTGGCGCTTCGGCGCAGTGCCGGGACGCGCTTCGCGCTCGAGCGGCGCGCCTCTTCAGCGGGAGCCCGCCGAGGGCCCCAGGCCTTGAAGTGCGAGGGGCGAGCCGGCACTGTAAAAGGGTCGAGCCTTTCGCCTCTGGAGCGGAGCTCCCCATGAAGGACCTACGCGCGGCCCTGTTCGACCTCGACGGCGTCCTGGTGCGAAGCGAGGAACCCTGGTTCCGCACCATGGAGGAGGCCGGCCGGGTTTTTCGCGGGCGGCCGGTCACGCGTGAAGAGTTCGCGCCGACCTTCGGCCAGGGCACCGCGGCGGACGCCGAGCAGTTCGAGCTAAGGGTCAGCCCTGACGAGCTCAACCGCTTTTACCTGGACCAGTTCCCGCGATTCGCCAAGGAGACCTGGGTGAACCCCGACGCGCGAGGGGTGCTCGAGGCCCTGCGCGCGCGCGGCCTCAAGCGCGCGGTGGTGACCAACACCGCCTCGCCGCTGGCGTTCACCATTCTCCGAAGCGCCGGCCTTTTTGAGCTGTTCGATTGGGTCGCTTGCGCCGACCACGTGGTGAAGGCCAAGCCGGCGCCGGACCTCGTGCTCCATGCGGCGCAGCGACTGGGAGTATCGCCCGAGAGCGCCCTCCTCGTCGGCGACTCGAGGTTCGACCGGGACGCGGCGCGGACCGCGGGGGTGCGGTTCGTGGGGCTCGGGCTGGACGGCGAGGCTCGCATCGAGCGGCTCGCCGAGCTCCTTTCCGTCCTGGACCGCGACTGAATTCAAATTTCGCGGCCGAGAATGGGTATTTCGGGGTTTTGTCGACCCGCCCTGGGTGCGTTCGCGCCGATTTCGAATTGGGCGGCCCGTGGAAATCGCGCGCGCGAAGGACATAGACTGGCGCTGCACCCGCCTCGCGAGGAACTCCATGGCGCGTCATCTCGGGTTGCTCATCGGAATCATGGCCGCATTCCACGCCGGGCCGGCGCTGGGGGGCGAAGATGCCCTCGACGCCGCGGCATTGGCGGCGGCCAAAGAGCTCGCCAAGGGGCTCTCGAATTCCGCCCGGCCCAAGGTCGCCGCGGTGGCGGTGCCGAGGTTCGGCGAGGTGGGCCCCGCAGCGGTGAGCTCCGGCGCGCGCGCGGCCGAGCTCGTCGCGCAGCGCTTCGGCGAGGTCACCCGGCTCAAGGTGCTCGATCGCGGCAAGCTCGCCGCGCTGATCGAAGAAAAGCGACTGGCCGAGCTGAGCGGCAAGCCGAGCGAGCTCGCCCGGGTCGCGCGTGCGCAGGCCAGCATCCTGGGCGAGGTGCAGGACCAGGGCGACAAGCTCGTGCTGTCGGCGCGCCTGGTGCTCGCCTCCGGCGCGGTGCTCTCGTCGACGCGGCAGAGCTTCGCCTTGCCGAAGCCGCCGGAGGCCAAGCCCGCCCCGGAGAGCGCCGAGGCGCCCGAGCCCGAGAAGCCCCCGGAACCCAAGCCGCTCGGGGGCGTCGAATCGACGTCGGTCGAGGTGGCCATGCGCAAGCTCGCCGACCGAATCGCCGAGGGGTTTTCCAAGCTTCCGGGCAGCTCGCGGTATCGGCGGCTCGCGGTATTGCCGTTCTCGGATTTGGGCGAGGACTCGAAGAAGCGGCAGATCGGCGCCATCGTGACGGCCGAGCTGGCGACCGACCTGCGCCGCGATCACAACCTCCTGCTCGTCGAGCGCTCGCAGCTCGACAAAGTCATCGACGAGATGAAGCTCCAATCGGCGGTGGCCGAGGACCCGAGCAAGACCGGAAAGCTCGCGGCGCTGGCGGACGCGCAGGCGCTGGTCATCGGCTCGGTGGCGGAGGCGGGAGACCAGTACCTGGTCAATGCGCGGGTGGTGGCGAGCGAGACCGGCCAGACGCTGGCGGCGGAGTCCGCGCACGTGCAGGCGGCGGGGCTGGTGGCGGTGGCGAGCGACGCGGTGGTGCTCCGGTCGCGATCGGGCGCGGTGTTCCGCAGCGTGCTCATCCCGGGTTGGGGCCAGTTCTACAACCGGCAGGCGTGGAAGGGATACGCGTTCCTCACCGGCGAGGTGGCCCTCTTCGGCAGCGCGCTGGCGCTTCACCTCGCCGGGAATTCGGCCTATTCGCAATACGAGAAGAAGACGGCGCGGACCGATTTGGGGACGGACCCTTCGGGCGAGGCCTCGGCGCTGTATTCGAAGGCGATCAATCGATACCAGATTCGCAATGGGCTCCTCATCGCGGGCGCCGCGGTCTGGGTGCTTAACATCGTCGACGCCTATGCCTCCGGCGTGGACGGCGAGGCGATGCTCGCAGGCGGCGTCGCGCGCCGGGCGGCGCCGCAGTTCATGCCGCTCGTCGCCGCGACCGGGGACGGCGGATTCGTCGGCGCGACGATGCGGTGGTGAGGGCTCTCCAAATTTCTGCTTATGGACGCGCGCTTCGAAAGCAGGCACTACGAGATTATCGACAGACCGGTCTTGCCACGTGCGACCCGATCGGCGCTTCCATAAGGCAGTGCGTTTCTCCGCGCTCCGACGTCCGAAGCTCAAGGGCAACGCGCGCGGCATCCTCTTCACGGGTCAGGGCTTCGCTCGAGTCCGCGCTCAAAACTCCGCAGGCGAACTGCCAAGAGGCCTGACCATTGTCGTACCAGCGGAAGTTGCTTCCCGATCTCCCCCTCGGGCCAACACCGTTCGCTCGTTGACGGTAGATCTCTCTTTGGACCAACAGGTCACACCCCACGTCGGTCGCCTTTTCGCGAATGGCCGTGAGGAAGTGTTTGATGGAGTCCCCCTCGGCGCCCGTCGCCTCGATGATGCCCACAGTCCGGAATGCGGGCGCCTGCATCGCTTCCGAGAGGTCGAACAACATGATTGGCGGGGTCTGCGCGTGGCGGGCGACGAAGGCAGGGTCCGTCTTGACAAAAGCCGCTTGGGTGCTGATGCAACCTGAAGCGAAAACGCAGATGAACAGGCCGAATTGGCGCATGGAAGCCTCCTGACCATTCGCGTCCGCAAGCACCATGCCGACCGTCACGGCAGGCGACTCCCTTTGGACCCATCGCGGCGCTTCAAGGATCTTGAATGCAGCCCGCAAAAATCTTGTGAATTGAAGTGCCGCGTCCGTCATCGGCGAGCTCGTCCCGCGCTACCACGCCGTCGGCATGGGCGAGCGGGGCTCCGAGGTGGAGTCGAAGCGGCGCGGATGCGCGACCACCGGAGCCAGAAGACGCGCGCCCGGTCAGCTCATCGAGGCTGACCGGGACTCGCAGCGTTCTGGCGACACCGCTTGCAGAGGGCTTCGCAGTTTCCGAGATCATTGCTACCCCCAGCCGCCTCTTCGACCCGATGGTGCGGTTCGTACCCGTAGTCGAGGAGGTCCAGGTTGCACCGACGTCCCTGGTGATGAGCGCACGGCCGCTGGCACTCGCACCGGTTCATGGCGCGAATGAGCGCAGCGTACGTGGTCTCTATGGAGAACGGCATGGCGGCTCCCACGGCGGCGCACTGGAGCGGTCTCGGTCGCGCCCCTCAATCGCACGCAGCGGACGCCCTGCGCCAGGCCGCGCTGGTGTCGACGAGGCCCCAGCGTTCGGCGGAAGACGATTGTCAGGGCAGACGCGCCGAGGCGTGGGCGGCCCGGTTCCTTGCGGAGCCCCAGAAACAGCGAGCCCGCCAATCCCCGAGGGAGCGACGGGCCCAATGGTTCCGAAGGTTTGCGACCTGTGGGCGTGCCGCGACTCGAACGCGGGGCCTTTGGCTTCGGAGGCTGCTCAACCGTTTAGGCAGGCTTCGGCAGGCGACGCAAGTGCTGGCAATCACTCAGGTGGAACAGCCCTTGCTTTGGCTCGTTTTGAGCGGATTTCGCCGCTTCCAACTCACCCGGCACTCACCAGCCCCGACCTGCTCACCGTCGCCGAGGTCGCCCGGCGCCTGTCTGTTTGCGAGGCCACGGTCTACGGCCTGGTGAACCGCGGCGAGCTCGCGCATTCGCGGCTCTTGACCAACGCAATCCGCATCGCGCCCGCCGACCTCGAAGCCTACCTCGCCGCGCGCAAGTCCGGGGGGGCGCCGATGATGCCCCGCCGCACCCTTCCGCGCCGCGCCCCGCCCCGCCGACCGCCTGTGAGCCCCGCCGTGGCGTTCGTGCGCCGCCTCGGCCCAATGCCACCCCCGGCCCGGAAAACGCGCCAGCGGGGCGCCCAGGGCCCGAGCTTCGCGCCTTCCTCCGCCGCGCCAGTCGCGGGTTTCAGCTTGTCGCCGCCCCGTCGTCCGCTCTCACAATTCCCACTGGAGCCCCATGACCCCCGCCGACGCATCCGAAGCGCGCGCCGAGCTCGCCTGGTACTTCCACGGCGGCCGCGAAGCCGAGGACCTGGCATCGAACTTCGGCGCGATGGCTGCCCACCTCGAGGCGCTCGCCAGCGATGAGCCGCCGCTCGAGAACTGGACGCACACGGTTCGGGTGGTCGATGAGCCGCGCTCGTACCGCCGCGAGATCTTCCGACTGGCGACTCGAGCGACTCGCCCAAGCCCGGCCCATTCGCCGCGCTCTCGCCGCCATCGGGCCGGACCGGGCCAGCGTCCTGGAGATCGACTGCCTCGCTCCCAAGGCTGGCACAGAGGCCTTCGGTCCGCACGGCACGCTCGCTCCCCAAACCCGCGAGGCCGCCGAGCTTCACGCTTCGAGCGCGACAACCCGCTCGCTCGGCGAGTGGCTCATCAACCTGGGCTGGCACGCAAAGCAGAGGGACCCCAAGCCCCGCGTTCAGGCGCTCCGCATTCGGCACGGTTGCGAGGCGCTATTCGGTGGAGCGCTGGCCGCATTCATCGTGCGCTACCGGCGAATGCCTACGCGGCCCGCTGAGGCACGCATTCGGCGGGCGAAGGGGATTGCGGCAGTGAGGGCATTCGATGCGCCATAAGGCGAATGCGGCGGCTTGGCGGCGGGTGGCGATTGTATGGGCTCAAACGAGGCCAGGAATATTAAGGGCCACCCCTATGCGAAAGAGGGGCGCCCTCGCTTAGAAATTTCGACGAATCGCGTTTCGTTTCATCCGCCCCACCAAGGTAGAATGGGGCCGCCTCAAGGGACGGACTGGAGCGCCGCCGTGAAGGCGACAGAACGGTTGAGAGAGTGGCTCGACCGCAGTGGAACGAAGCAAGCTGACCTCGCTTCCCAGGTTGGAATCACGCGGTTGCGCCTATGTCGCCTACTTAGGGGCAAGGGCACGCTTCCCGAGGCGCAGTTGACGCGCTTTGAGGAGGTCACCGGCCTCCGGGGCGTTGCGGCCGAGCTCGCCGCCGAGGGCCCTCGGGAGCGCAAGGTCAAGAGCCCGCCGCCCCCGGCCGCCCCGCCAGAACCCGAGGCATCCAACCCGCTCGTCGCGCTCCGCGCGCTCATCGGCGAGGTGCCCGAGGGTGCCGACCCCGTGGCGCTCTTCGGCGATCGCTTCGGTCTGCCGGTCTTGGGCGGACTCTTGAAGCTTGCGACCTCCGCGAAGAACGAGGGAACCCGTCTTCGAGCCCTCGAGTCGCTGGCGGACCGTTGCTTCGGTAAGCCCGTCATGCGGACCCGCGACGAGACCCCGCGCCCCCCGGCGGAGTCGCCCGAGCTTGTCGAGCTCTTCGCCACGATTTTGAAGCCGGAGGGAGGCACCCCATGAATGACGCCGCCGCCCTCGGCAGGATCGCCGCCCTCTTGCTCGAGAACCTTATCGAACTGGCGATGCACGCGAAGGAGCGGACCGTGCGCGCCTCGGCGCGGCGAAATGCCAGGCGCCACCTCTGGCGCCTCATCCTCGAGGCGCAGCAAGGGAGCGAGGAGGCGCTCGAGGCGCTCCGGGCCGTGAAGGACAAGGCCGTTGCCTTCCTCTCGACACCGCCAGAGCGCACTCCGCGGAGGAAGCTCACCGAGGCGGGCCAGCTCGCCGCCGTCCGCCAGAAGCTCGACCGGCGCCTTGAGAAGCCGCGGGTGCGTCATGCATAGCCAAGTCGAGGAGACGATTCGGCGGCTCGGCGCCCAGGGGCTCCATGACCGGTTGACCCCGCGGCAGCGCCAGGCAATTCCCTACGAGCGGGGACTGTGGGCGCGGCCGACCGCGGCAGTCCCTGGCAAGGCGCGGACCTTCGAGGGCCAGCTCGCGCCGCCGGGGGAATGGTCAACGTGCCTGTTCCTTGGGGGTCGCGGGACCGGGAAGACGCGCGCGCGCGCCGAGTGGGCCCGCTCGAAGGGGGAGCGGCATCCGGGCTGCCGGGTTCACCTAGTCGGGCGCGACATGAGCGAGGCTCGGAAGGTGGGCATCTTTGGCGACTCGGGCGTCATGAACTGCTGTCCGCCGTGGGATCGCCCGGACTGGAGCCCGGTGGATGCCGCGCTCCGCTGGCGCAACGGGAGCCAGCTCTTCCTCTACTCGGCCGAGGCCCCGAGCTCTCTGCGCGGGCCGCAGTGCCACTTTCTCGCGGCCGATGAGCTCGCCGCCTGGAACCGCGGGCGACCGGATGAAGCCTGGAAGGTCGCGCTTCTCGGTCGCCGGGTTCGGGGCGATGCGCGAGCGAGCGGGGGAGCCCCCTCCAGAGAGGCAGGCATCCTCTCGGAGGCACAACCTATCCCCTGAAGCGTACAAGGCTTCTCGCTAGACGTGCGGCGAGGCAATGTGCACCGTCCCAGGGTAGGAGACCTCCCCACGCCCCACCAAGCAAGCCGTTTCAACGTGCAGATGCCTCCCTCTTGATACATACTTCGAATGGCATTAGGTGGCCTCAGGAGGAGTTGGGCCAGTCCCGGCCGGCTCGGTCACGCATGAAGACCCTTCGTCTGTCGGACTTCGCCAAGCTCTCCGTCCGGGAGAAGGATATCGCCGTGCGCGACATCGCGCGCCGGGCGCTCGCGAAGCCCAACGGCGAGATGTCCGCCGTGGAGGCGCGGATCTGCGACTTCGAGCGCCGATACGAGATGACCTCCACGACCATGGAGGCGCGCTTGGCCGACGGTGCTCTCGACGAGACCGCCGACATCGCAAGCTGGCTCATCGCGCTGGACGCGCGGAGACGGATGCGTGGCCGGGAAGCATAGCCCGAACGCTCTGCGCAGCTATCTCGAGATCCACGAGACCGTCATGGAACGGTTTCGGCGCGAAGGGTTTGTCGAGATCGACGCCCTTGAGGTGTACCCCCTAGGCGCGAGCAACTTGAAGATGGAAGGGCAGATTTCCTGTGAGGGCGGGCTTGTATGCCGCGTCGAGAAGCTTCTTGAGGTGGTGGACGCGAACAACCCGAACAATCCGTTGGTGCAGACAGTCCGCTACGCCTACAACGTCCATCTCGCGGGTGGCCGCAACCTCTTCCGCTACGACAACGCGCACAGGCACGCGGGCCACGGCGACGAGAACCACTGCCACGCCTTCGACTGGCGCACGGGAGCGGCGCTCTCGGTTCGATGGACCGGCGCGGACTGGCCCACACTGGGCGAGGTGCTGAGCGAGATGCGCGACTGGTACTGGCAGAACCGGGCGGCGCTTGAGGCGTTACGACAGCCTGAGCGGCGGCGCTGACGGCGACCTCGCCGGAGCGGACGAGGTGAATTGAAGTCACCTCATCGGTGTCGAGCCTTTCGCGGGCTTTCGTAGCCTGCTTGGACGAGCGCGGGCACGCCGCGGGCGAGCACCTTCGAGGCGGACTCGACCGACCGAGGGCTCACGCCGCAGAGCGCGGCGGCCTTGTCGTTGGAGCGGCCCATGTCACCTCGGCCTGAATTTGAGCCGAGGTCCGTCCGGGCCCCCTGTCTCGCCCGCGCCTCGGCCTCGAACATCGCCTTGCAGCCCGCGGCGACCATGGCGACGCGGAGCGCGTCCTTGGTCTGGTCCGGCGAGAGTCCGGCGGCTCGGGCCGCGGCGGCGCGCTCAGATTGGTGGGGAGGCGCGTCCCCACCTTTTTCGACCGCCTGCGGCCGGTGTGCCTTCGCCGGGGTCTCCTTGAGCAGCTCGCCGCAACGCTCGGGCCGCGGCGGCGCGGGGCGAAGAAGCGTCGGTCAACCTAGGGGGCGCGTTCCCCGAGGTTTCGCCTTCGCCAGGTCCGTGCGCGTCCCTGGCTTCGCCGGGGCACACTTCCACCGGATGGCTGCTGGATCGGGGGGACCGTCTGTCCCTCGTGGTCCTCACCGAGCGCGGCTACCTCTGGCGCTTGCTGGCGGGTGGGGGTTGACAGGCTTCGGCAGGCTATGGCTGTCTTTGACAGTCATCATGAGTCAAGAGGAGCCATGAGCCCTACAAAGACCGGACGCACCACTCAGATCACTGTTCGAGTTGAGCACGACTTCGTCGCCAGGCTGGACGCGCTCGCCGAGCGCTTGAGTCAGCCCGGCTTGGCGCTCGGGCGCGCCGATGTCATGCGCATGGCCCTCGTTGCTGGTGTCGAGCAATTCGAAGTGAGCGCGGCGAAGCGCCGCAAGTAGACCTCCGGGCTCGCGCGGAAGGCGCGACACGCGCCCGTGCCCGAAGTGCGGCTTCGCGCTGTGGCCCGTGGCTGTCGCTCCGGACCTCCAGTTCAGGCACCTGCGCTCGACCTGGGGCACCTTCGCGTGCGAGGCGACCGGCGACATCCGCTTCGCGCAGGCGGGGCTGGGGCACGCCGACTCGAAGGTGACCGAGCGGCACTACGCGGCCATTCGCGCCCGCCACATGGTTGCGCAGGCGGACAGAATCCGCTTCGGCATCGCGGCCCCGCCGTCCCCGCTCCAGGCCACCGCCAAGAACTCACCCGCAACTCACCCGGCACTCACCGGAGCCCCAGAAACAGCGAGCCCGCCGATCCCCGAGGGAGCGACGGGCCCAATGGTTCCGAAGGTTTGCGACCTGTGGGCGTGCCGCGACTCGAACGCGGGGCCTTTGGCTTCGGAGGCCAACGCTCTATCCAACTGAGCTACACGCCCTCATCTTCCGAACGCGACTGGAAGACCGCGCAGGTATGCCCCGGCGCTGGGCGCCAAGTCAAGGGCTGCGTCGACGCCGCCACTCGGCGACCGTCGGGCACCCCGGATTCGCCCGCCACCCGTCGCCCTCCGCCTCGGCGACCACGCCTCGGCGCGCCTCGCGAACGAGCAGTCGAGCTGGCGCGGCCAGGGCGGCAATCTCCTCGGGCGGATCGACGCTCTGCCGCGTGACCACCGCGGCGACGCCTCATCGCGCCGATCGGCGCCCGCGCCTCAAGGCACGATTTCGATCCGCACCCGCGCCCTGCCGCGCTCCACCATGCCGAGCTTCCGGGCAGCCGCCAGAGAGAGGTCGATGATTCGCCCGCGCACGAAGGGACCGCGGTCCGTCACCACCACCTCCGTTTCTCGGCCGGTGTCGAGATCGCGAACGAGCAGCCGAGTGCCGAAGGGAAGCGCGCGATGGGCGCAGGTGAGGGCGCTCGGGTCGAACGGCGCGCCGCTGGCCGTCTTCCGACCCTCCAGGCGCCCGCCGTAGAAGCTCGCCTCCCCCTCCTCGAAGACCCTGCTCGGAGCCGCGCGCCCGTGCGCGCAGCTCGCCAGCGCCGCCAAGAGGACCAATGCCGGGAAGGTCGCCCTGTGGGCCATCGCCTCGGATCGATATCAGACACGCGCGAGCGGCCTCAATGGCTCGCCCTGCCGCGTCGGAGCGCCCCCAAACGGGCCTCGCTGAAACGCCGCGCGCGCGGCGCTCATCCCAGCTTTCCACTCACGCTGCCTGAGCCAGTCGCGCTGCCCTTCGCTGGGCGAGGCGTCGGCGAAAGGGATGGTTGTGAAACTCTCCGAATTCTTGGAGCGCATCGAGCCGCTGCTAGAAAGAGGAGCGAGCGGCAACGACAGCGAGCTCGCTGTCCCGGTGAAGCGGCTGCAAAGTGCGGGCGCCGAGCGCGCATTCGCCTGGGGCCGATTCGGTGGGGCGTCGCAATTCGGCGGGCTGGACCCGGTCTATGCCCAGCTGCGGCGGGCGGTGGTGGAGCGGCTGGGCGAGGAGCGATGGCGCGCGCTCCTGAGAGGCTATTTCCTCCGCTACCCGATGCGCAGCATCGAGCGGCACGAGAACGGCGTCTGGCTGGCGTCGTACCTCAAAGGCGGAGGCGCGGGCCCCAAGGTCCCCGCTTGGCTGGCCGAGCTCGCCGACCTCGAGTGGTGGGAGTGGCGTACCTTCATAGCGCCGGATTCGCCCGACGACGCCGACGCCGATGCGGGCGCGCTGCGGCTCGCCTCGACCGTGGAGATGCGCACCTACGGCCACGACCTCGTCGGCTGGCTCGAGGCGAAGAGGACGAAGCGCCCCCGCGACCCCGCCGCTCGCGTGAGCACGGTGGTCTTCTGGCGGGACGCCGAGCGCGCCGGGCGCCGCGCCACCGCCTCGCGGGAGGAGCTCGCGCTGCTCAAGTGCGTCTACGGCCGCTTCCCGGTGCGAGCGCCGGGGCTCTCCCGGCGAGAGCTGGCCGCGCTCGTGGAGCGGCTGCGCCGCGCGCACATCCTGCTGGGCCGGCCCCAGTGGCCTCGCCCGGTCAGTTCTTGAAGACCGTCTCGAGCTTCGGGTCGTCGAACATCGACTGAGGCGATTGATCGAGGCGATGACCAAACTGGTCAGGACCCCTGCATCAGACCGCGGACGAGAATCGGCAGGGGCAATCGCTTTGGATGAAGGCGCTGTGCCGTTCGAGTATCTCTTTGACGGCCATCTTCACCCCTTCGCTTTTGCTTGCCGTCATTCTCAACTGCCAAGGCCACGTGACGATATCTCCTTTCTCTTCCATGCCGGAGCCGGGGATCGAACCCGGACTTCCCGAGGGAAAGGGGATTTTAAGTCCCCTGCGTCTACCAACTCCGCCACTCCGGCAGGCGAGCGAAAGCTCGCGCGAGCGCGAATCCTAGGCGGCGTCGGCAAGCCCGCGCAACGTCCGGCGCCGAGGCGCGAGCCCCGCCCCTTGCGCCTCGAACCCTGGCGAGCGCCCAGCGGCCGCACGGGAGCCCGTCGAGCGCGTTGCCGGCCCTCGCGAACGGGTGCTATAAACGCCGACCCTTCGCTGTTTTCGTCGAAGGCTCGCGCCGTTGGCTCCCTCCAGGTCGGCGAGCCGCTAGGCAAGGAACTTCGATGCTCGACACCCTGACCAAAGGCTTCCGAGCCGCCCGCAACCGACTGGCCGGCAAGGCCGAGATCACCGAGGCGGTCGTCGAGGAGGCGCTGCGCGACATCCGCGTGGCCCTGCTCGAGGCCGACGTCTCGCTGGACGTCGTCCGGCGCTTCGTCGCCCGCGTGAAGGACAAGGCGGTGGGCGAGGTCGTCACCGTCAAGGTCGAGGGCAAGAAGGGCCAGAAGCTCAAGGCGACGCCGCAGGACCACTTCATCAAGGTGTGCCACGACGAGCTCGAGGCCCTCATGGGCCCGGTCGACACGTCGCTTCGGTACGCCGAGGTCCGCACCCGCCCCACCGGCATCATGATGGTGGGCCTGCAAGGCTCCGGTAAGACCACCACCACCGCCAAGGTCGCCAGCCTGCTCCTCAAGCAGGGCAAGAAGCCCATGCTCGTCGCCGCCGACATCTACCGGCCGGCGGCCGTCGACCAGCTCAAGGTCCTGGGCGACAAACTGCAGATCCCCGTCTACTCCCGCCCCGGCATCGCCCCGCCGCAGCTCTGCCACGACGCGCTCGAGGAGGCCCACAAGGACAAGCGCGACGTGGTGCTCTTCGACACCGCCGGCCGCCTCGCCATCGACGAAGAGATGATGGTCGAGCTGGAGGAAATCAAGAAGGTCGCCAAGCCCGAGAACATCCTGCTCGTCTGCGACTCGATGATCGGCCAGGACGCGGTCAAGACCGCCGCCGTGTTCGACCGGCGCCTCGACCTCTCCGGCTTCATCCTCACCAAGCTCGACGGCGACGCCCGCGGCGGCGCGGCGCTGTCCATCAAGGAAGTCACCGGCAAGCCCATCAAGTTCCTGGGCATGGGCGAGAGCCTCGACAAGCTCGAGGAGTTCCGCCCCGAGGGCCTGGCCGGCCGCATTCTCGGGTTCGGCGACATCGTCGGCCTGATGAAGGACTTCGAGCAGGTCGTCGACGAGAAACAGGCCGAGGAGGACGCGCAGAAGATCCTCTCCGGCGACTTCTCGTTCGAGGACTTCGTCGCGCAGATCCGCACGGTCCGCAAGATGGGGCCCATCAAGGAGCTGCTCGAGAAGTTTCCCATCTTCGGAGAGATGACCGACTCGCTCCAGGTCGACGACAAGGAGTTCGTGAAAATCGAGGCGGTCCACGACTCCATGACCGCCCAGGAGCGGCTGAAGACGAGCGTGCTCAACGACAGCCGCGTGCAGCGCATCGCCAAGGGCTGCGGGCACAAGCCGGAGTCGGTGAAGGAGGTCGTCTCCCGCTACCTCATGATGAAGAACGTCATGGGGAAGATCGGCAGCGCGCCGGGCCTGCTCGGCAAGCTGCCGGGCTTCAAGCAGTTCGCCGCCCTCCGCCAGCTGAAGGGCCAGGGCCTCGACGACGTCTTCGGCGATGACGCGGCCGAGGTTCAGCGCGCGATGATCCAGGAGCAGATGCAGGCGATGGGGCTCCCCAAGGGCTACACGCCGCCCATGAGCCAGGCGCAGCTCGCCAAGGCGCGCAAGGCCGGCATGTTGCCCCCGGGCATGGCCGAGGTTCGCCCGGTCTCCGACCGCGAGCGGGACGCCCTTCGCGAGAAGCGCAAGCGCGAGCGACAAGCGCGCAAAAAGGCGCGAAAGGCCAGGCGGTAGCGAAGCGGCGCGAGAAGCTCGGGCCCTGAGCCTACTCGTCGTCCTCGTCCTGCAAGCCGTATTCGGCGGCGCACCGATAGCAAAGTCGGTTCGGCGGCGCCTTCTCCGGGTCGAAGATTACTCCGCCGACCTTGCCGCAGATCTGGCAGGTGCCTTGGCCCTTGGGAGATGCCGGCGCACCGGCGGGCGGGGTCTTCTTGGGAGGCGTATCGGCATTGTTCATCCGAGAGCTCCTGGAAACGTTTGGGACTACTTGGCCGAAGGCTCCTCGCTGCCGCCCGCCTGCCCACCCTTGAGGCGCTCCTTGGGAAGGACCAGCCGGCGCGACAGCCGGCGCAGCACCTTCTGGCGCTGCCGCAACTTGTAGCGCTCGTGGCTGTTCTCGCCCCGCTCGTTCTCGTGCGCCGTGGCGCTGTCCATGATCTGGAATTCGACCCAGGTGAATACGATGCGCGGGCGGCCAGGGCGCATGTCCTCGGGCGGGAGGTGGGCATCGATGCGCAGCGGAAGGTCGACCACGAAGTTGAGGACGCGGAAATTTTCGCCCGAGAATGGGTTGGAGCGCGAGCGCGCGTGCCGTCCATTGGGAGGGAGCAGGAGCTTGTCGGCCAAGGGGCGCAGAGGCGGGCGGCTTATGATCTCCTCTTCGAGATCGATGAGCGAATTGTCGGTCTGCGACGGCACGACGAGGTTGAACGGGAAGAGCGCTCGGGTGAGGTACTCGAGGACCGGCAGCACGTCGCCCTTTTCGCGGGTGACGATGCGGTAGCGAACCTTGTCGAAGACCTGGGCGGCGACCGTCTCGCGCTTGGCGAGGAGCTTGGTGATGATGGAGTGCTGCGTCTTCACGCTCCCCGAGAACTCGACGACCGGGAAACCGTGCCGTGCCATCTGGTCGGCGCAGGCCATGACGCGCTCGTCGACGCGGCGGGCCAGGACCGACGAGGCGATGGGGGTGCGAAAGAGCAACTCGCGCCCTTCCATATGGTGGATGACGTGCATCACCTTGAGCACGATGCAGGCGATCTTCTGAAAACGGCCGGGATAGCGCGGGTGACGCCCGGACGCGAAGAGGAAGATGTCCTGGATCTCGTAGGGCTCGGCGACCGCGTCGGCGATCCGGTAGTGGTAAACCGAGCGCAGGTAGTCCACCGCCTCCTTGAGGATCCGGTACGCGAGCGCGCGGTCTCCAGGCTGCTGGAAATCGATGAGGTGAAGCTGCAGGAAGTGGTCGACCTGGTCGCGCGTCTCGAAGCCCAGCCGGCTCCAATCCACGACCGATCCGCCCCGCAAAATCAGAGCCAGCGACTGGAGCTCGTGGAGCCCCATCTCCTCGAGAGACCGCAGTCGCTGCAGGCCGGCATCGGGCGCGGCCGCGGGGACGGTGGAGAACGGAGTGGTCAAAGGGGCTCCAGAGGGCCGCGCCGCAAGACGACTTCTTTAACCCAGGGGCGCAGGGGGTGCAATCGAGCCAAGGCGCGGATTCGGGTGCGCGCTGGGGAGTCATGAGCCCCTGAGCACGACCCAGACGGCGCTCGAATACTATCGAACGGCTTCCACCGGGTTTGAATTGCGCCGCTCTCGCGGCAGACCCCCCGCGCCACCGCCAGCGCATTCGCCCATTGGGGGCGCCGAGCTCGAGTGGAGCTCGAAGCGCCGCGAAGAGGGGCGATGCTGCAGTGGGCGCGGCATCAACCGCCGGGGCGCCGAGCCTGAGGCCCGCTTAGAACTTGAACGGGAAGTCGATGGGCTCCATCGGCGCCCCCGAGTAGGCGGGGAACTTGAAGCTCTTGATGACGCTCGTCAGGCAGGTCGCGAGCGGCGTTTTCTGGAAATCTGGCGTCAGCGTCTGGACGCCAGTGGTGTTGCCGTCCTGGCGAATGGTCCACCGCATGGCCACGGTGCCCGAGCCGCCAGAGGCGTCGGTGCACTTCTTGATTGCAGCCCTGTTGGCGAGCACGACCTCCATGACGTCGCCCCGACCCAAAGACTCCCTAGCGCCCCCAGCGCCCGCCCCGGGTGCCGGAGGAATGTAGGGTGTGCTCTTCGGCTTGTCTTTCTTGGCCGCTGGCTCGGCCGCTGCCGCTCCGCCGTTGGACCCGAACATGCGGTTGAACTCGTCGTCGATGCTGCTGCCGCTCGGCCTGGCCCGAGGCGCAGGAGCCTCGACGACCGCCTCGGGCTCCTTCGTCGCGGTCGCCGACGCTGGAGCTGCCGCAGTCGCGCCCTTGGGCGCGTGTTGCTTTGCCGACGCCGCG
This sequence comes from uncultured delta proteobacterium, assembly GCA_963772225.1. Classification (GTDB taxonomy): domain Bacteria; phylum Myxococcota; class Myxococcia; order Myxococcales; family UBA5297; genus CAVYWD01. The sequence continues at coordinate 245,346 of CAVYWD010000011.1, forward strand.
GCAGGCGCTGCCGCCGGCCGTGAGGCCGCGGACTCGGCTGGGACGGGCGCCTTCTCGGGCTGCCCAGCCCCCTCCGGAGCCGCCGACGCGACCGCAACGGGCGTCTGAGCCGGAGCCTGCGCGACCGGCGCGGCGCTCGCGGTCACCGCGGTTGGAGCCGGCGCCGGCTGGGCGGGCGCCACGGCCACCGGGGCCGGAGGCTGCGGCCGAGAGATCACGTTGAACCAGAAGAGGGCTCCCACGGTCGCCGCGACGCCGGTGATCAGGACGATGCCGATGATGACGCCCATCAGCATGCTCGAGCGCTTTCGCGGCGCCGCCGCAGGGCGGGCCCCGCGCACCTCCTCCGCGGGCTCCGACCGTGGCCGAGCAAACGGCCCCGACGGCCGCGCCCCAGGCTCGCCGCCGTCCTCGTCGTGCTCGACGGGCGCCCGGCGCGGCAACGCGGACTCCTGCGCCCGCTCAGGCCTCGCCGGCTCGTCCCCCGCGGGAGGAAGCTCGTCGATGAGCCCGTTGGACTGCGCAGCCACCTCGGGCGCCGCGGGCGCCGGCTCCGGCCTCTTCTCCGGCGGCTTCTGCAGCGCCTCGAGCTCCTGCTTCACCAGCGACTCGAGGGCACTGGCCGCCGACGGCTTCCACGTCGGCTCGGTTGGCGCGCCCTGCGGCGGCGGCAGAGCCGAGGTGACCGGCGCCTGAACGCCGGTGGCGATGGCGCCCGCAGGCGCCTCCGCCCTCTCGGACGCGGTCGGCGGCTTGGGCACCGGCGCCAGCGCCTCGGCCAGCTCCGGAACGGTCGAGAGCGGCCTCCAGTCGGGCAGGCCCGCGCGCCAGACCAGCGAGTCGCCCGACAACTCTCCCTTGTCCCAGTGCGTCCGCACGCCGTCCAAGGTCAGCGGCCCGGTCTGCGCGTCGTTGATCGCCACGAACCACTCGGCGGCCGTCGCGTCCGCCGCGCCGGCGCCGTTCGGCTTCTCCGACTCGATCTCGGGGCGAATCAGGCTGGCCATCGGCCGCAGGTCCACGACCGTCGTCGACTCCAGGTCCTCGTCCCCTCGCGCCGCCGCTGCGGCCAGCGCGAAGTCGTGCGCCCCGCCGCTCCCATTTTGGGGCGCCGCGCTCTCGCCGAGCCCGCCCGGTCGCGCCAACACCGAGTCAAATGCCCGGCCCAGCTCGTCGTCGATGCCGCTGATCTCACCCACCGCAGGCGCCGGCATCGGCACCGCGGCAGCCGCCATCGGAGCGCCACTCGAAGGCTCGGAGATGGGGGCGGGCGCCTGGCCGTCGGCGCCGGGCGACGAAGGCGAGTCGGCCGCAGACGCCGGCTCGGAGTCGGGCGCCGCCGGCGGGGCCTTCGGCTCCTCAGCCGAGGGAGGCGTCGCGGGGCGCCGGACGACGATCTTGTTCTGGCACTTCTTGCAGCGGACGATGACGCCGTTCGGGCCGACCTTGTCGTCGCTGATCAGATACTGCGCGTGGCAGCTGTCGCACGCGAATTTCATGGAGCCGCCAGCCCTTTCCGCACGTTGCCCATCGGCGCGTTGCATCGATGCCAATCCTCGAAAACAACTACAGAAATTCTAGTCCTCATCGAGCCGAAGGGTCAAGGTTCCGACCGCTCCTCGACGAGTTCAACGCACGAGCGCCCCTGGGCGATTCTGTCCGCCCCGTCTCCCTCGAGGCCATCATCGGCGGGCGGCCTGAGGCAGCCGGATCTCGATCTTGAGGCCCAGCGCCGCCCGTAGCTGAGCGTACTCGGGGGAGAGGCAGAAGAGCGCGAGGTCGCGGACCTTGGTCTTGAGCGCCACCCGGCCGTCGTCCCCTTCGCGCTGAAGCGCGAGCCTGGCCACCTCCGCGTCGGCACTGACCAGCATCCCCGCGCGGTTCGCGGACAGCTCGGCGGCCTCGGCGTACTCGCCCACGTCCTCGGGGCGAGCGCCCCGGGCGTACTCGCGCCCGAGCCGCGCCAGCGCCGACTTCGCCGGAGGCTCGAGCTTGTCGAGGACCTTCAGCTCGGCCTGGGCCGCCTTCCCGTCGGACGCGGGGCGGTACCCCGGCACGCCGGTCATGACCGCCGCCTGGAAGATGGCCGCGAGCTTCTCCTTGGGCAGGGCCCGCGCCAGCGCCAGCTCGGGCCGCGAGAGCGCCATGGTGCGCGCCAGTTGGAAGTAGAGCTCCTTCTGCGCTTGCTCCGCGAAGAGCCGCCCGCCGGCCTTCAGCGACACCGGGTGCGTGTGCAGCAGGTCCACGAAGAGGTCCTTGTCGGGCGCCGCCGACACCGCCCCGCTCTTCTGGCGCAGGCGCTCGCGCGTGAAGACCAAGTACGGCGAGTAAAGCGCCAGCGCCTGCACGCCCAGCGTCTGCTGGACGTACCGGTAATTGCCGATGGCGAACTCCCGGCTCTGCGCCAGGTCGATGAGGTCCGACTTGCCGTCGATGCCCAGAGACCCGGGCCGCCTCGCCCACGCCGAGCCCAGCTGCTGGTAGACGAGGGCGAAGATCGCGCCCATGGGCCCGCTGACCTTGGGGTGAAGGAGCGATGACCACAGGGCGTCGGTGAGCGGCCGCTGCGCCTGCTCGGACTTCCGGGCGTAGGGCGAGAGCTTGGTGAGGATCTCCCGCTCCTCGGCGCCCTGCTCGTTGAAGAAGTGCGCCGCCACCTGCGCCGCGACGTAGGCGCCGTCGTAGTCCTTGGTCGTCGCGAACAGCCGCGCCAGGGCCCGCGCCGCTCGAGCGGGGCTCTCGGCGACCTCGCCCGCCTTGCGCCAGGCGTCGATCGCCTCCTTCTCGGACCCGCGCTCCTCGGCCAAGAGCTCGGCGTACTTCTCCAGCGCCGGGCCGTCGTTCGGGCTGCCCTTGACGACCACCTGGTACACCTGGCGCGTCGCCCTCTTGTCCTTCTTCACGTTCTCGTAGAAGCCGCCCAGCGCCTTGAACAGCGCCACCCGGGCCGCCCCTGTCTCCTCGGTCTTGGGCAGCCGCTGGATCATGCGCTGGTAGTTCTGCTCCAGCGCGTCCCACTGCTTCTCCTGGCCGAGCATCTGCTCCAGGGCCGCGAACGCCTGGAGGAACCGATAGTCGACGTCCAGCGCGCGGTTGAACGCGTTTGCGGCCGGCCCCACCTCCTTGAGCTCGTCGCGCAAAATTTCACCCAGGGTGAAGAGGAGCTTCTTCGCCCGCGCCGGGTCGCCCGCCACTGCCGGCAGCGCGAGCAGCTTCTCCAGCGTCTCCGCCGCTCGCTGGCTCTGCCGCGTCTCGCGGTAGAGCCCGTACAGCGCCTCCAGCACCTCGGGCGCGTCGGGCTTGAGCTTGAGCGCCTCGGCGTAGGCGTCGACGGCCCGGTACGGGTCGTTGAGCTTCTCCTTGGCGATGCGCCCGATGGAGTGCTGCATCAGGAACTTCGACTCGCCCTCCAGGAGCGCCGCGAGCCTGGCTCGGTGCGACAGCGCGGCCTCGTAGTCGCCCAGGTGCTCGCAGACCTCGACCATGGCGCCCAGTGCGTGCTCGTGGGTCGCGTCGATGCGCAGCGCCTTGTCGTACTCGGCGCGCGCGCGCTCGGGCTGGTCGAGCTGGCGGTAGGCCTCGCCCACCTGGAACTGGTACTCGACGAGCTCCAGGTCGGTGAGGCTCTCCTTGTGGTGGATGAGGATGGCCTGGAACACCGGCAGCGCCTCGGCGTGGCGCTTGGCCGCGCCGAGCAGGTTCGCGTAGCCCTCCGCCGCCGGCAGGTAGCGCGAGTCGAGCTGGTAGGCGCGCTCGTAGGCGCCCAGCGCCCGCTCCTTCTTCTCCAGCTTCTCGCAGACGTAGCCCAGCCGATAGAGCTGCCGGCACAGCGCCGCGGCCACCTCCGGGTCGCGCGCCGCGCTCTCCGAAAGCTGGGCCGCCACGATGTCCAGCATCTGCTCGGCCTTGTCCCAGCGCTCGCTCGCGACGTAGAGGTCGGCGAGCGGCCGGGCCGCCTCGAGAGACGTGGGAATGAGCTTGAGCGCCTCCTCGAAGTAGCGGCTGGCGCTCTGGACGTCCTCGCGCGAGTCTTGGTGAAAGTGCGCCACGTCCAGGAAGAGCTGGGCGCGCTCGTCCGGGTCGACGGTGTGGTTCGCCTCCTGGACCATGACCTCCAGGTACTGGTCCCAGGCCTTCTCCTGCTCGTAGAGGCCCTTGAGCGTCCGCAAGGAGGGCAGGTACCCAGCGTCCAGGGCCACGGCCCGCAGGTAGGCGTCCTTGGCGGCCGGGAGGTCCAGGAGCATCTCTTCGTTGATCCTGCCGGTGCGGTGGTGCAGCTCCACCGCGTCATGGGACGCGCCCGTCGACTCGAGCAGCTCGGCCTCGCGCTGGAGCATCTCCATCGCGAAGGGCCAGTTGCCGCTGCGCTCGTAGAGGAGCCCCAGCTCGTGCATGGCGCCCCGAGAGCTCGGGTCGATCTCCAGCGCGCTCTGGAACATCTGCGCGGCGCGGTCGATCCGTTTGAGCTCCTTGTAGTAGACCTCGCCCATCTGCACGAGGAGGCCCACCTGCTCCGAGAGCTCGGGCTGGGTCGCCAGGTGCTGCTCGAGCGCGCGGAGCAAGTCCTCCCAGCGGCCCTGGGCCGGGCGCTTGGCCTCGGCGTCCTGGCGCCGCAGCCGCTCCAGCCACTTGATGGCCTGGAGGTTGTCCGGCTCGACCACCAGCACGGCCTCCAGGCAGGCGTCGGCGTTCTCCAGGCTCCGGTAGCGCTCCTCCCAGATGCCAGCGGTCTTGAAGAGGATCTTCACCCGCTCGCTCAGGTCGACGATCCGCAGCTGCGCGTCGTAGACGCCCAAGAGCTCCGCGGGTCGGTCGAGCTTGGTGTAGAGGCGCTCCAGCGCCGACAGCGCCTCGCGGCACTCCGGGTCGAGCTCCAGGGCAAGACAGTACCCGGCGACCGCCGCCTCGTCGTCGCCGATGCCGCGCTCGTAGAGGTCGGCCACCTCCACCTGCAGCGCCGCCCGGTCCGTGGGCTCGTTCTCGAAGTCGCGAGCGCGCGTGAGCACGTCGGCCGCTTCGCGCCACTGCTTCTCGTTCCGGTAGAGCTCGGCGAGCGTGCGGAAGGTCTCCCGGTCCGGCTCGAGCTCCAGCGCCCTCAGGTAGGCGTGGGCCGCCTCCTCGGGCTTGCGCAGCCGCGCCTGGTAGGTCTGGGCGATCTCCGCGAGGATGACCTTGCGCTCCTCGATGGAGCCGGCCGCTTCGACCTTCTGCTCCAGGCTGACCACGTACTCCGCGTCGCGCCCGCGCCGCGAGAACATCCGCGACAGCCCCTCGAGCGCGGCCCGGTTCGTGGGGTCGAACTCGAGCACCTTGCGCAGCGCGGCCTCGGCCTGCTCCGCCTCGTCCAGCCGCTCGTCGTAGATCTGCGCGAGCGCCAGGTAAAGCCGCTCGGCCACCGGCCCCTTCTCCACGTCGTCCACCGTCGCGTCGTAGACGGTGGCCAGCTCCTCGAAGGACCCGGTCTCCTCGGCCAGCCGGTGCACCGCCCCGCGCACCTCTTCGTCGGCCGGGGCGGCCTGGAAGGCGCGGCAGTACGAGAGGAAGGCCAGGTCCTTGTGCCCGAGCTTCGTCTCCTGCGCCGCGCCCAGGTCCTTGAGCACCTCCACCCGCTCCTCGGCGCCCGACAGGGCCGGCAGGAAGCGCTCGCAGACCGCCGCGTAGCGCCGCCAGTCGCCTTGCGACGTGTAGATCTCGCGGAGGGCATCGAAGGCCAGGCGGTCGTCGGCCATCAGGTCGAGCACGCGCTCGTACGCCGGCGCCGCCGCCTCGCGCTTGCCCAGCATCGCCGAGTGGACCTCGGCCACCGCGAACAGCACGCCGGCGGCGGCCTTCGGGTCCTGCTCGCGCAAGAGCTCGGCGCGGGCCTCCATGGCCCTCACCTGCTCCGGGTGCGCGCCCAAAGTCCGGAAGAGCTCCTCCGCCCGCAGCAGGTCTTCGGCTTTGTGCGGCTCCACGTCGAGCGCCCGCCGCCCCGCCTCCACCGCCTCCTCGCGCCGGCCCAGTCTCGCGAGCACCTCGGCCAGGCGCAGCCGCACTCCCTTCACCGCCTCCGCGTCGTCCTGCAGCGGGATGAGGCGCCGGAGCACGCCGGCCAGCTCCTCGCTCGGCCCCGCCTGCTCGTAGAGGTCGCGCAGGGACTCGAGCGCCCGGCGATGGCGCGGGTCGCGGTCGAGCGCGGCGCGGAAGGCCGCCACCGCCTCCTCGTTGCGTCCCAGGCTGGCGAGCACCCGGCCGAGCTTCTCGGAGAGCCGCGTGATCTCCCGCGGGTCCACCGTCGTGGAGAGTCGCTTCCGGACGAGCTCGACCAGCGGGTCGGCCTGTCCCGTCTCCTCGTACAGCGCCTCCAGGGCCAGGAACGCGGCATCGCAGCGCGAGTTCTGCGCCAGCGCCTCGCCGTAGAGCGCGATGCCGCGCGCGGGGTCGCCCATGCCGCGCGCGGCGACCTCCGCCATCGCCAGGGTGAGCCGCTCCTTCTCCGGCCCGGACGCCTGCTCGCGCTGGAGAGAGAGCATGGCGAAGTGCCGGTCATGGAGGACCGCGGCCTCATAGAGCTTTTCCAGCGCCCGCGCCGCGGGGAGGTTTCCGGGCTCGAGCTCGAGGATCTGCTCGAAGGATTGCGCCGCGCGGTCCGGGGACTTGGGCTCGAGCTCGCCCACGGCGAGCTGCCCCAGGCGCTGCAGGAAGCCGATCTGCTCGGGAGCTTCCGCGGCGCGGTCCGCCTGGGCCTGGAGCACGTCGGCGAGCCGGGCCCACTGCGCGCCGGTCCGATAGAGCCGGTCCAGCGCCGGCAGCGCCTCGGTCGAGAGCGCCGGGTCGAAGGCGCGCGCCTTCTCGTAAAAGGCGATGGCCTGGTCGGGCGCGGCGTCCGCGAGCTTGCCGTCGTAGAGCCGCGCGAGCGTGAGGCACACCTCGCCGGCCTCGCGCCCGTCCAGGCGGTTCAGGCCCAGCTCCTCCTCGTACAGCGCGGCGAGCTCCTCCTGCCCGTCGGACGCCTCGGCGACGCGCTCGAGCATGCGCCGCATGTCCGAGTCGGTGGGGTCCCCGCGGAAGCCGCGGAAGAGCGCGACCAGCGCCAGCTCCGGCTGGCCTTGCTGCTCGCGGATCTGCGCGAGCTCCATGAGATTGCGCTTGCGCGCGGCGGCGTCCTGCGAGACCGCGCTCCGGTCATCCAGGAGCTTGGCGAGGCGGGCCGAATCGCCCAGGGTGCGGTAGGCCTCCGCCAAGAGCTCCGCGGCCTCCTCGCCCGAGGCGTCCTTCTCCACCAGGGCCGACAAGCGCGCCACGGCCTCCGGGTGGCCGGGCTTGGCGGCGAGGAGCTCCCGGTAGAGCGCGAGCGCGCCGGCGCGGTCGAGCAGCCGGTCCTCGCGCACCTGCGCCAGCCGGACCTTGAGGGCCAACGCCTCCTCCGCGGCCCGGCCCTGCCGGTTCGCGAGCTCGGCCTCTCGCGCCAGCGTGTCGGCGAGCTCGGCCCAGCGCTCGGCGCGCGTGCAGAGCTTCTCGAGCCGCTTGAGCGCCCGCTCGTCGTCGGGCGCGAGCTCCAGCATCCGCCGGAAGGTGGCGATGGCCTGGTTGTCGTCGCCCAGCTCGTCGTCCTGGACCTCGCCGATGCGCCGAAGGATCTCCGCGCGGGCCGGCGCCTCCTGCGCCATGGCGCCCTGGCGCCGCAGCACGTCGAGCAGCTCGGCCCAGCGGCCTTGCGCTCGAAAGAGCGCGGCGAGGCCGTCGAGCGCCGCTGGGTCGCCGGGCGACAGCTCCAGAAGCTTGCGGTAGGCGGCGACGGCCTCGTCCGGCTGCTTCAGGTCGCCGGCGTAGAGCTGGGCGAGCGCGCGCTGCAGGCCGGCCCGGCCCTCGTCGGTGCGGGCTTTCTCGGCCGCGCTGGCGAGCAGGGACGCCAGCTCTTCCTGCGTCCCGGCGGCGGCCGCGTGGCGCATCGCCCCCAAAAGCGACTCGGCGTCATCCGGGGCCGCGTCGAGCGCGCGCCCGGCGAAGACGAAGGCCATGTCCGCGCTGGCGAGCGGCCCGGCGTACAGGTCGCTCACCTTGCGCAGCAGCGCCGCCTTGTCCGAGGGCGACGCCGTCTGCGCGCGCGCCTCCAGCATCTGGACCAGGCGCAGCCAGTCGCCGCTCTGCGCGAAAATGGGCTCGAGCGCCAATGCCGCCTCCGCTTTCAAGCCGCCCTCCCCGCGCGACATCTCCTCCAGCGCGCTCACCGCGCCCGGGTGCCCGGGCCGCTTCTGATTGATCTCCGAGAACAGCGCCAGCGCCCCCCGCGGGTCGGCGAGCCGCGTCAGCTTGATCCGGCCGAGCTGGACGAGCAGCTCCATGGCCTCCTCGGCCTGGCCCTGCCGCTCGGCCAGCGCCGCGCGAAAGGCGACGAGCTCGGCGAGCTCGTCGAAGCGGCCCACCTCGGGCAGCAGCCGCGCCAGCGCCGAGACCGCCTGCGGGTCGTCTTCCTTGAGCTTGCGGATCTCCCGCCAGGCGGTGATGGCCGCTTCGCGCTCATTGAGCCGCTCCTCGGCGAGCTGGGCGAGCTCGACGAGCAGCTCGCGCTTGCGCGCCGGCTCGGGCGTGATGGACACCTGTCGCCAGAGCACGTTGCCCAGCTCGCGCAGGCCGTTCGTCTTGTGGTAGATGCGCGAGAGCGTCTCCAGCACCGAGGCGTCGCCCGGGGCCCGCCGATAGACCTTCTCCAGCGCGTGCGCCGAGCGCTCCGGCCGGCCCAGCCGCTCGCCGTAGAGCGCGCCCAGCCGGCGCCAGAGCTCGAGCTGCAGCGCCTCGTCCTTCTCCTGCTCCAGCACCGCCTCGTAGGCCGCCGCGAGCGGCTCGAACGAGCCGGTCTCGGCCGCGAGCCGCTCCAGCTCCTCGCGCAGCGGCCGGTCAGCGACGTGGTCCTTGAAGCAGCGCAGCATCGCCGCGAAGGCGAGCGGCTTCTGCCCCAGCCCCTCGCGCAGCCGGGCGATCTCCAGGAGCACCGCGCGCCGCTCCTCGCCGTCCGACTGCGCGGCGCGGACCTCGAGCACGTCGCACAGGTGCCGCGCGTCGTCGACCGAGCGGTAGTGCGGCTCGAGCACCTTGGCCGCGAGCGGCCGCCCCTGCTCGCGCGCGAAGAGCCGCTCCAGCCCCTCGACCGCGGCGCCCTCGCCGGCGTTCTCGGTCAGCACCCGGGCGTAGGCGTCCACCGCCTCGCTGGCCGCGCCGTCCTTCTCCAGGAGCGCCGCGCGCCGCAGGAGCACGCCGCGGCGGGCCGGCGCGTCGGTCAGGGTCTCGGCGAGCAGCCGCAGCACGTCCGCCTGCTCGCTCGATCGCTTGAGCCGGTCGAGCGCCCAATCCAGGAGCTCCAGCGCGGGGCGGTGCTTCGGCAAGAGCACCAGCACGGCGCGCCCCAGCTCCGCCGCGCCTTCGTCGTCGCCCATCTGCATCTTGGCCTGGCCGGCCAGCAAGAGAAGCTGCCCGCGCTGGCCCGCGTCCTGCGCCAGCTGCGCCTTCTGGCGGTAGACGTCGGCCAGCTCCTTGGCGTTCTGGCTCCTCTCGTGGAGCTTGACCAGCGCGTCCAGCGCCTCGCGGTCGCCCGACGCCTCGGCCAAGAGCTCCTTCCAGAGCGCCACCGCCCGGTCCGCTTCGCCGAGCTGGCTGCGCAGCTGCGCGCCGCGCCGCAGGCACAAGAGGCCCATCTCGTCGCCGGGTATGGAGGCGCGGAAGACCTCCTCGAAGACGTCGGCCAACTCCTCGAAGCTCCCGGTGTCGCGGGCCAGGCGCGTCAGGTCCGGCAGGATGCGCTCGCGGTCGACGCCCTCGACGAAGGCGCGCGAGGCCGACAGGAACGCGAGCTCCGGCCGCCCCATCTCCAGCTCCTGGATGCGGCGGATCTGCGCCCAGAGCTCGGCCTTCTCGTCGCCGGAGGCGCTCGCCAGCCGCGCCTCCCTGAGCGCCACGCGCCGGGCGTGCTCGCCGGCGTGCGCCAGGGCGGGGTCGATGAGCTGCGCCGCCTCGAGGCTCCCCGCGCCGCCGGCCCTGGCCCACGCTTCGAGCGCGGCGCGCGAGGCGGCGTGCGTCGGGTCGTCGGCGAGGATCTGCGCGAAGATGGCCAGGGCGCCGGGCGGGTCCGCGAGCGCCGTGCGCTTGAGCTCGGCCAGGCGGAAGGAGACCTCGCGGCCCGCGGCGTTGTTGCCCTCTTGCGCGCGCCGCAGCTCGAGCGCGAAGGCGACGTCCTGCGGGCGGGAGAGGCTCTCGTAGAGCCGGTCCAGCGCGAGCGCCGCGTCGCGGTCGAGCGGGTCGGTCTCGGCGAGGCTGCGATAGCAGGCCGCGGCGTCCTCGGGGCGGCCGAGCGCGCTCTCGAAGAGCGCCGCCGCCTCGCGGTAGAGCAGCACCCGCTCCTTGTCGTCGTAGATGACCTTGGCGAGCGTCCGGCAGACCAGCGCGAGCTCCGCCCACGACTCGGTGAGCCGGTGGAGCCGGTGCAAGCCCCGGAGCGCGTCCAGGCTCTCCGGGTCCACCTCCAGCATGCGGCGGTAGTAGGTGATGGCCCGGGGCCTGTCGCCGAGCTTGCGCTCGCTCACCTCGGCGAGCTCGCGCAAGAGCGGCAGCGCCTGCTGCCCGGGCGTGGAGGACGCGGCCTCGGCCAGGATCTCGGCGTAGGCCTCCATCGAGTCCGCCTCTTCGGCGGCGCGGCGCGTGGCGACCCGGATCTGCGCGTCGCCCGGGGTGAGCTTCAGGGCGCGGGCCAAGGTCGCGAAGGCGAGCGGGCTCTGGCGCAGGTCCGCCGCGTGGATCTGCGCGATGCGCTTGAGGAGCTGGACCTTCTGCGCCGGCGCGCCCGCGCACTCCTGCAGCACCTCGAGCGCAAAGACCAGCCTGCGGGACTCCTTGGCGGCCTCGTACGCGGGCGCCAGCGCGCGGGCGGCGGCCTCGCGGACCTCGGGCAGCTGGAGCATCTTCTCCAGCGCGGCGAGCGCCTCCGGGTCGGAGGGGCGCTCGGCGAGCACCGCCGCGTAGTTCTCAATGGCCTTGGATTTGTCGCCGGTCGTTCGCTCGAGCATTTTGGAGAGCTTGATCCTCAGGCGGGCGGCGCGGTCGCGGTCGCCCGCCTGCTCGGCGAGCTCGAGCTCGCGGGAGAGCGCCGACTGCAGCCCTTGGAGGTCGCCGAGCTGCTCGAAGAGCCGCGAGAGGCGCGGCAAGAGGTCGGCCGCCTTGGCCCCGCGCTTGAGCGCCTCGTCCAAGGCGGCGGCAGCGTCCTTGAGCTTGCCTTGGCGCTCGCAGGCCCAGGCGAGGTCAGGGAGGATGGCCGCGACCTCGGCGGGCTCGGTCGTCAGCCGCAGGCGCAGCGCCTTCTCGGCGTCGGCCCAGCGCTCGGCCTTCACCGCCAGCCGGTGCATCGCCCGCGGGGCCTCCGAGGAGCCGCCGGGCGCCGAGAGCGCGCGCACCAGCGCCTGGACGGCGAGGTCGTAGTCGCCCGCCACCTCGGCGAGCTGCGCGGCGCGCAGGCAGGCCTTGAGCGCGGCCTCGCGGTCCTCCATGCGGTCCGCGACCTCGATGAAGAGCGCGGCGAGCTCCGCCTGCGCGGACAGCTCGCCCGCCAGGCGCTCGAGCGACGCCGCGAGCCCGGGCTCGGTGGGCGCGAGCCGGTAGGCCTGCTCGCGGTGGCCGAGCGCCGCGCGGGGGTCGGCCAGGCGGTCTTCGGACAGGTCGGCGAGCTCGAGCCACAGGCGCACGCGCTCGGGGGCGCGCTCGGCGCCGGCGATGCACGTCTGGAGCGCCGCGGCCGCGCGCTGGACGTCGCCCGCCTTGAGGTAGAGCGGGTACAGCGCCCGCGCGATCCGCAGCGCCTGGATGCCGGCCGAGGCGAGGCGCTCGAGCGCGGTCTGGAGGCCGGGCCGGTTCGGCTCTTCGGCGAGGAGCGCCAGGTAGAGCCCGGCCGCCTCCTCCTTGCGGTTCAGCCGGTCGGCGAGCACCTGCGCCCGCCGCCAGCGCCACTCGCGCGACTCGGCGGGATCGGTGGCGAGCGCGGCGAGCCGGCCGGTGACCTCGGCCACCTCCTCGAAGCGCTCCAGCGCCGCGCAGGCCGCCCCCAGGTGGCGCAGCGCCGAGCGATCGCCCGGGTCGATCTCCAGGATGCGCCGGTAGACGTTCGCGACGGCGCTCGAGTTGCCGCCCGCATGCTCCAGCCCGCGGGCCATCTTCTCCAGCAGCGCGCGCCGTCCCTGGGCGGAGGGCTCGCGGGTGAGCTGCTCCTCGAGGCTCTTGTGCAGCTCGGCGTGGGAGCCCGTGCGCGCGAGCAAGCTCTCGAGCGCGGCCTTGGCCTCGGGGTCGTTCGGGTCGAGCGAGAGGAGCTCCCGCCAGGCCTCCATGGCCTCCTGCGCCTTCCCCAGCGGTGCCTCGAGCAGCTGGGCGGCGCGCCTGAGGAGAGCGCGCGCGGTCGCGGGCGCGGCCAGAGCCGCGGCGACCTGGTACGTGGAGGCCACGTCCTCGAGCGCGCCGGCGGGCTTTGCCCACTCCTCCAGCGCCGACCGGCGCGCCTCGTTCGCGGGCTCGAGCGCCACCGCCCGGGCGAGCGCGCTCACCGCGTCTTGAAGGCGGTTGAGCTGCTCGCCGTAGAGCCGGGCAATCCGCTCGAGCAGAGCGGCCTTTTGCGGCGCGTCCTTGACCGCGCTCACCGTGATCTCCAGCACCTCGGCCAGCCGCGCGGCGTCCTGGGACGCCTCGTAGTAGGGGGCCAGCGCCCGCGCTGCCTCGAGGTTCGCCGGGTCCGCGCGCAGCGCTGCCTCGAGGTGGGCCTGGGCACCGGCCCCGTCGGAGAGCCGCGAGGCGAGCATCTCCGCGAGCCGCAAATGCAGCGCCACCTCGGCCCGCTTGTCGCCCAGGGTGGACAGGTGCCGCTCCAGGAGCGCTGCGGCCTCCTTGGCCTTCCCGTCGTCCAGCAGGAACTCCGCCGCGATCCCCGCGGCCTCGGCGCGCGAGGGGTCGACCTGGGCGGCCTTGAGCGCCGCCGCGCAGGCCCCGGCCCGGTCGCCACTGCGCGTCAGGCGCAGAGACGTGAGGCGCGTGAGGATCTCCACGGCGGCGTTGCGCTCGCGGGCCTCCGCCGCCATTCGCTCGAAGAGCGCGTCCAGCCCCTTCCAGTCTTCGTCTTTGGCGCTCATCGCCTCCAGGGCGTCGAGCGCCTGGGGCATGCCGGGCCAGAGCAGGAGTGCGCTGTCCAGGGCCTCCTTGGCCCGCCGGCGCCCTTCGCCCTCGGCGTCGAAGGTCGCGTGGAGCAGCGCGACGGAGAGGAAGAGCGAGGCGCGCCGCTTCCGGTCGCGCTCCTCGTCGGCCGCCACCCGGAGCGCCCGCGCCCGCGCGCGCCAGTGGTCGCGGCAGGAGGTGATGGCGTCGCGAGCGGCGGCAGCCCGGGCGTCCTTCGGGTCGATCTGCAGGGCCGCCTCGGCAGCGGCGAGCGCCAACGGGTGCTCCGGCGGCGCGTCGACGAGCTTCTCGGCCAGGGTGACGTAGTGGGGGCCGAGGCCCTCGGGCCCAAAGCGCGTGCGCAGGGCTTCGAGCGCCTCGAGCGCCAGGCGGTGCCGCCCGAGCGCAAAGAGGCTCTGGAAAAGGCGCGTCTGGGCCTCGCGCGACTTGGGATCGGCGCGGCACGCGCGCTGGTAGGCGAGGACCGCCCGCTCCCGCCGCCCCAGCTGCTCCTGCGCCTTGCCCAGCTCGACGAGCGCCGGCGCGGCCGCGGCGCCCGAGAGCAGCCCGGCGCGCCTCTCGAGAATATCGGCGAGGGCGACGAAATCGCCCTTGGTTTCATAGAGCGCCCTGAGCCCCTCGAGTGCGATCAGCTGCGCGCCGTCGGCGGCAAGCGCCCGGCGGTAGAGCTCCTCGGCGCGCTGCGGGTTGTTGAGGTCGACGCGGAGGAGGTCGCCGGCGCGCGCGAGGAGCCTCGGCGCCGCGGGCGAATCTGGGAAGCTGCGCGCGCGGCGCTCTAGTGCGCGCAAGAGCTCGGCCCAGCGCCCCTCGCCGCGAAAGAGATTGTCCAGCTCCCGGAGCGGCCCATCGTCTGCGGGGGCGCGGTCGAGCGCGGCGAAGTGCTTGTCGATGAGCTCTTGCAAGGGCGATCCTTCAGGCGGAGCGGTGAAAGTCGCGCGGGGCGAGCAAAGCTAAGCACCCAGAAGAAGACTGGAAACTATAGGCCCAGCTCTCGCCCTCGGGCAATTATTCGGACCTTCGCCCGGGGAGCGGGTTGAAGAGAAGAGAACGCTTGCCGCCGGGTCAAAGGGCCAAGCCGCACCGCCGCTCGCCCGGCGGCCTGGCGGGAGACACCGTCGGGTTTCGCCGATGCAGCAGGCGAGCGACTCTCTCCCCGCTGGGCGCGGAGCGGCTGAGGCTCAGACACCCAAGGCCCGCTCGGCCGCGCCACGACTGCGAGGAGCCGCGAAACAGAGCGCGGCGCCCCTTTCGAACGCCCAGGGAGCCGAATCGCCGAGCGATGGCGCCGAGGCGGCGCTTCTGCGTCGCTAAAAGGTATACCGAAGATTGGGCGAGACCATCAGCCCTGGGCCCAGGTGGGAAAGGCCCATGACGAAATCGGCGTCGACGCCGACCGAGAAATGGCGCAGGTGGGTGAAGTACTCGATGCCCGCGCCACCGAGGATGACCACGTCGTTGCTGGAATAGAAGTCCTTGGGCCCGATGAACGCCGAGCCGGCGCCGCCTCGCACATATCCCAACAGGCGTTTCACGCCGTTGTCGTCGGGCACCTGGAGCAGATAGAGCTTGGCCATGGCGCCCACGATGAGCGTGGAGAAATCGCCGCTCAGGCCCGTGGAGAGACCGCCGCTCGTCTGCGTGGGGCCGGTGGAGACGAAGCCCGCGGGAGTGTTGCTGTTCGTCCCCAGGGCGAACAAGCTCAGCGCCAGGTAAGGGCCCAAGTCGCCGCCCATGCTCAGACCGGTGATCCGCCCGGGCGCGAAGCCCGAGTTCTTGCTTGCCGTGGGGCTGAAGAGGAAGAACCCGCCGCCCTCGACGCCCACGAAGAAGCCGCGCTCGACCTCGTTGACCTTGAGGGCCGGGCGGTCTTCGACAGGCGCCGCCGACTCGAGCTCCGCGGACGCGCGGGCAGCGACGGGAGCCAGGACCAGTGCCGCGAGAGCCACCGCCACTGAAAAGCGCATGTCCGCGCTCCTTCGAAGTTGAAATGCCGAGGCGCTCATTCGCCCGACGGCCTGAACACGAACGGATAGGTGACGACCACGTTTCCGCCGCCCTTCGGGCTGGGGAACTTCCAGCTTCGGACGCGGGTCCGGATGCACTCGGAGAGACGCGGCTCGTTCAGCGACGACCCCTCCGCGACCTGCGCCTGGGCCACGTCGCCGGTGGGGTTGATGATGAAGCGCACCAAGACCTTGCCGGCCAGGTTGGGCTTGGCCTGCAGCTCGCTCTCGTAGCAGTACCGAATCTGCCCGAGATTGGCTTTGATGACCCGGCGGATCAGCTCCTTGTCCAAGCTGCCGACGATGGTGGAGTCGCTGTCGGTGATCCCCACGTCGGCCTTCTTCTTCGGGTCGAGGTTCCCGACGCCGGTCCCGTAGCCCGTGATGCCGCCGCCGCGCCCGTGGGTGCCGATGCCCCCGATGCCGATGGTGTTGCCCATGCCGCCGCCGCCGGTGCCGGTGCCCTTGAGGCCCAGGCCTCCGAAGCCGCCCGAGTCGCCCACGCGCGACCCGACGATGTTGCCCACCGCGCCGTGCAGGTCGCCGCCCAGGCCACCCTGGCCGAAGATGGTGGAGAGCCCTCCTCCGCCGCCGGAGCCCAGCGTCTTGAGCAGCCCGGAGTTCTTCACCAGGTCCTTGGCGTTGATGTCGATGGCCTTGGGCGCCGAGCGGTTCTGCTTGACGATGGGTGCGTCCTTCTTGCCCATCTTCCCCTCTTCGCCCTTGTGGCGCTCGGCGGCCTCGCCCGGCATCGGGTCCTTCACGTCGGAGAGCCGGTCGAGCAGGACGTTGCGCTTGGGCTTGGCCGCCTCGGTAATGAGGAACTTGGCCACCACCAACTTGTTGGCGGTCAAATCGTCCGCCAGGACGTCCGCCTCGGTGTGGGTGGAGGCGGTGATGGCAAAGATGGAGCCCAGCACCAGGAGCAGCACCAGGAGGTTCAGGAACCGATAGTCGAGCGACTCGGAAAGCGGCACGACGACGCGCTTGGGCTGGCTTTCGAACGAGAGCTCGGCCCGGACGCCGCCGAGGTCCACCCAGGCGAAGTCGACCGGGTGGAGGTCGTAGGAGCCGGCTCCGATGGCCTTGCGCTGGCCGTCGCGGTCCAGCTCGCCGCGCATGCCCTCGGACAGGTTCAGCATCCAGCCGCCGCCCGAGGTCGTGACCAAAGCGTGGTCCGCCCCGTGGAGCTTGTCGGCGGCGATGCGCAGCGTACAGCGGCCGGTCGAGCCGACGTAGACCGGCTCGGGCTTCGCGTGCTGCGAGACCTGCAGGATCTGGTCGCCCCAGAGGAAGCGGATCTGCAGGCCGAGGTCGCCGCGCTCCGACGCGCGACGAGCTTCGGGGGAGTGCGGCCGGTAGCTGCCGAACGCCTTTTTGTGGAGAAAGAACGTCCGGTGGCGCCCCTCGATGACGAGCCCGTCCTGCGGCGCGGCGCCCGAGTAGGACTCGGGCTCGGGCATCAGGGCCGCAGCAGGTGGAGGGGGAGGCGATGCGCGCGGGGCCGGCTGAGCCGCCGCCAGCGGAGGTTCGGCGGCCGGAGCGGGAGCCGCCGCAGCGACAGGCGCGGCCAGGGCTGGGGCAACAGCCTCCGCAGGGCCGGGCCAGGGCGCAGGTTCAGGCGAGCTCGGACCGACCTCGCCCGCCTGCGCCGGAGGGAGCCCTTGCACCAGCGCTTGAAAGGTCGGGATCGTGGGGCGGCTCGATTCGCGAACCGGGGCCTCCAGCTCCTCGCCGGCGACCGCGCCGCCGCGCGAGACGACGATGCGCGTGTCGCCGATGCGGATCTCGTCGCCGAAGCTGACGAAGCCCTTGTTGACCCGCTTCCCATTCAAGAAGGTCCCCTCGGCGCCGCTCATGTCCACGATGGAGAGCCGGCCGTCGCCCTCCACGTTGAGCACCGAGTGGATGCGCGAGGCCTTCTCGTCATCGAGGCACAGGTGGGCGGTGCTGAGCCGGCCAATCTTGATCATGTCGCGCTCGAAGTCGCGCGTGGCCAGGAGCTCTTCACCTTTGAAGATCTTCAACCGCAATGGGACGGCCATGGGGCCTCCTCAACGACGACGATGGCGCTGCCGAGCCTTCCACCCACGCGCCTTGGACATCCCGCACTCGCCTCAGGTTCTCTCGCGCCGGGCTCCGCCTCGTCGGTTGGAATCATCGGACGAGGTCGGCGGTCGAGGGCTTTCGGCTCGAGTCCGCCGCTAGAGGCCTTGAGGGCGCGAACGTGATGCACTTGAGTCAAGTCTTCCGCCGAGCCGGGTCCCACAGAGCCGTCAACCATCGACGCGAGGCTGCGCTGCAACGTCAACGAAATGTCTGCTCGGTCTGAGGCGCAGCCTCATTAGAGGTCGCTCACCGACTGCAGGACCTTGTCCCGGAACTCCTCGCGAATGCGGATGAGGTTCGCGTGATTGACCGCCTTCTTCGCGTCGATGTACTCGCCGTCCGGCTTGGTCAAGTCGCCCTGGACGGTGTCGTCCTCGAAGTTGACTTCTTGCGTCTTGGGCGGCTTTTTCGCCGCCTCCGCCGAGAAGCCCGAGGCGGGAGCCGCCAACAGGGCGGCGACCAGCAGTGCCTTCATTCCCACGTGAACCTCCAGCGTACACTCAGCTTTTCAGCCTACCACAAGCCCTCAGAGAGAACGCCCCCGGCCCTTGTGGGTCAGCGCGCCAAAGCCTGGTCTCCGGCGGCGTCCTGCGGCTCGTCGCTGTCAGGCGATTTTTTCGACTCGGGCGCCTTGGCGGCGCTCGCCGCCTTGGCTGGCTTGGCCTCCTTGGCCCTGGGCTCCTTCGGCTTGGGCTTCTCGTCGGCCTTCTCCGCCTTTTTCGGCTCCTCGGCCTTCTTCGACTCGTCGGCGCGCCCCTTCTCCACCGCGTCCGCCTTGGCCCGCTCATCGGCGACCTTCTTCTCCGCCGCGGCGCGCTCCTCGGCGGCCTTGGCCTCCTGCAGCGCCCGGATGCTCTGCTCGCAGTCCCGCATGTTCTCCTGCACGGGGTGATCGGCCGGCAGCGCACCGCCGGACAGGGCCACGAACTTGCGGAAATACTCCATGGCCTTCTCGGGCGCGTCGCGGTCCTTCTGGTAGAGGACGCCGAGGTTGTAGTAGGGCGTGGCCGCGCCCGAGTCGGCCTTGACCGCCTGCTCGTACTCCTCCACCGCCTTGTCCGGCTGCCCCAACCCTCGGTACGAGAGGCCCAGGTTGACCCGCGCCGCAGTGCTCCGCGGGTCGTACTGGAGGATGCGCGTGTACTGCTCGGCGGCGTGGGCCCAGTCGCGGTGCCGCAGGGCGAGCTCGGCCAGCTGATAGCGCGCCGGCAGGTACTCGTCGCGCTCCTGCACAGCGCGCAGGAAGTGAGCGATGGCGAGCGCCTCGTCGCCGTCTTTCTGGGCGATGAGGCCCATGGCCTGGTAGAGCTCAGGGTCGCTCGCGCGCAGCTTTCCCGCCTGGAGCGCGATGAGCTTCGCCATGGGGAGGTTGTTGCGCTCGAGGTAGACCCGCATCATGACCTTGTATGCGGTGAGGTTCTGCGGCTCGCGCATCAGCGCCTCGCGGGCCAGCGTCAGGGCGCGCTCGTGGTCGCCCGCCTCGCGATAGATGGAGGCGAGCCGCGCCCGGGCGGCGCCGTCGTCCGGCTGCCTGCGCAGGATGTCCTGGTAGATCTCCAAAGCCTCGTCGCGCCGCCCCTCGTTCTGGGCGATGACCGCCAGGTTCTCGGCCGCCTGCCGCAGCGACGGCTTCCGGGACAGCGCCGCCTTGTACGCGCGCTGCGCCTCGTCGACTCGCCTCTGCCGCTCCAAGGTCACGCCCAGGTCGAAGTAGGCCTCGGCGAATCGGTCATCCGCGTCGATGACGTCGCGGTACTTCTTCTCCAGCACCGGCCAGTCGACGGCGCGCAGCTTCTTCATGTCCTGGTAGGAGCGATGCGCGTCCTCGAACAGGCGCTGCGACCGGCCCGTGAGCGCGGGCTCGCCGGCTTTCTGGGGGGCGGCGGACTTGATGCCGCGCGCATCGGCGCGCCCGGAGCCCGGAGACGGGCGTGCCGCGCTCTTCTGAGAGGCCACGCAGCCGCCGAGCGCGGCGCTGCACAGGAGCGCGGCGAGGACGGCGCGGTTGCACCAGAGGCAGTTCATGAAGGCACCTAGTGGAGGAGGTCCGGGTCATCGGGCTCGCCCGCGCTCTGGCCGGGCGTTGGCGCGCCTCGCTTCTGCGGAGCGTCGTCGGCCGGCGGCCCCTCGAGACCGTTGGGCTCGGTGCGGGCAGGCGCGGAGTTGCCCGCCGCGCCCGACTCGCTCGAGGCGCCGGAGGTGAGGCGGGAAGAATCGGGCGGGGGCGACTGGGCGGCGCCGACCTTCGGCGCGACCTTGGGCGGCTCCGGGACTGGCTGAACGGACGCGAGCAGTGTGTTTCCCTCGCGCAGCTCCTGCGCCGCTTTCAGCTCCATCGGCTGCTCGGTGATGCGCGGGAATTGGGAGGGGCGGTACTTGTCGGAGAGCAGGTCGAGCGCCTTTTGCGCGCACTCGTTGTAGATGGACAGCTCCCGCGCCTTCTGAACCGTGGTGGCGAACGCCTCGGCGGCTTTGTCGTGCAACGGCCCCTCGAACTGGCCGAGCTGGGCGCGATAGGCCTGCTCGAACTCGGCGCGCGCGTCCTCCACCTTCTTCTTCAGCTCGGTCAGGTCGCTTTCCGAGATGGCCTGCCTGAATTCCCGAGGCCAGCGCGAGTACGGCACGTTCCAGAGGTGTTTGATCTGATTGAGCTGCGGGGGGAAAGGCATGTCCGGGACCGGGGCGTTGTTCAGCGCCTCGGCGAAGTTCTGATAGAGCAGGCCGATCTTGTAGAGCGAGCAGATGGCCGGCTCGGCTGCCTTGAGGCCGATGACCTCGGTGTATCGGCGCTGGACCTTCTCGAGCGCCTTGTGCTTCGACTCCACCGCGCCCTTGAGGAGCTTCTCGTCCTTCGGGAAGCTGATGTTCGCGTAATCGAGGAAGTCGGCCTCGATGGCTTGGTAGTCGGCCTTGGCGGCGACCTCCATGGACGCGGGGCCCAGCTTCTCGCGCTGGGCCCGCGTGAGCCGCTTCTCGTAGTATTCCTTCGCCCGGGCGTAGACGCGCGCGACCTCTCGCGGGCGGTTCAGCTTCTGCTCGAGCTTGGCGATGCGCAGCTCGCTGGCGAGGAGCTTGTCCGGCTCGTGCCCGTACTTATGCTGGTACTCCTCGAGGTGCGCGATGGCCTTATGCGCCGCGCCGTCCTTCTCGAGGAGGTCGGCGATGGAGAGGAACACCGCCTCGCTGTCCTTCCCCTCCGGCCAGAGCTCCAGGTACCGGTTGCGGTCGCGCAGGGCGAGCTTGAGCTGCCCGACGCCCTCGCGGAACACACCGGCGTTGAACAGGGCCACCTGGGCCTTGGCCTCCTCGAAGCTGGCGGCCTTCTCGTCGTCCGGACCCGCAGCCTGCTTGCCGGCGGCCCTGTGCTTGAGCGGCGCGGCGGCGTGCCCTGCATGCGGCTTGTGGTGCTCGGCCCAGCCCGCCGCGTAGCCCTCGTAGGCCTCGGCCGCCTGCTCGAATCGGCCGATGGTCTCGAACGATTCGCCGTTGGCGTAGATGCACTGAGGGAGGTAGCGCGAATTGGGGTAGCGCTGCACCAGCTGGCGCCGAACCTCGATGGAGCGGTCCACCTGCCGACCTTTGAAGAAGTCGACCGAGGCGTTGTAGAGCGCCAGGTCGGCGAGGTCGCTCTTGGGGAATTCGCTCACGAAGGCCAAGTAGGCGTCGGCGGCGGCCAAGTAGTCCTGCTTCGCCTCGGCGATGTTGACCAGCTTGAAGGCGCTCTGCTCCAGCACGCGGGAGAGGTCGTCGCGGAGCTTCCCCTTGGCGAGCTTGGGCTGGGCGACGAACCGGCGCGCCCACTCGTTCACCTTCGACCAGTCGCCGAGGAGGTTGTAGGCGTCGAGCACCAGGTTGGCGGACGTCTCGGCGAGCGTGTGATCCGGGTGGTCGAGGGCGATCTTCGCGAAGAGCGGCACGGAGCGGTCGAACTCGTTGTAGCGGTAGAGGATGTAAGCGGCCTTGTAGCTCACCTCGACCTGCTTCTCGCCCTGCGGCACGTACTTGATGTACCGCTCGCAGGCCGCGAGCAGATTCTTCTGCGCGGGCGGGATGGGCAGCGGGGCCTTGGGGTCCTTGACGGCGCCCTCGGCGCCTTCCTTGGCCTCGGCCTTCTTGGCGACCTCGTCGTAGGCGAGGATCGCGTTGTACGCGGCGTCCACCATCCAGCGGCCGGGCTTTTGGGGCGCGGCTTGGGCGCCGGTCTTCGGATCCTTGGGCGGCTCGACCTTCCTCACGTCCTCGAGCAGCACTCGCGTGTACTCCTCAGCCGCCCGGTCGTACCGCGCCAGGTGATCGTTGAGGAGCTCGGCGAAGAAGAACCGCAGGTCGTAGGACTTGGCGTTTTCGGGAAAGACCTCGAGGTAGTCCTGGTAGACCTCGGCGGCCAGGATGAAGACCGAGTCGTCGCGGGTCTTCTTGGCCTCGTTGTGCCAGTTGACCGCCAGGTTGCTCATGATGCGCTCGGAGAGGTCGCGGGCCTCCTGCACCGCCTTCTTGTCGTCGGCGGTCTTGAGGTTGTTCGCCTTCGCGACCTGGCCCAGCACCCGCACCAGCTCGCGCACCTGATCGACGATGATCTTCTTGATGCCGACACGCACCACGCTGTCGACGATGCGGCCCTGGAAGAACGGCGCCTCGGGAGACAGCGGGCGCTCGTTGATCATCAACTTGTAAACGGTGGAGGCCTCGCGGTCCTTGCCATCTTCGAAATAGAGGTTGGCCAAGCCCTTGAGCATGCCCCACCAGTTCTCCTCGCCGCCCACCTTCTGAAAGTCGGCCTTGGCTCCCACCACGTCGCCGACATGGCTGTAGGTGACGACGTAGTCTTTGCGCGCCTCGCGCGAGAGCGCGATGGACCGGGAGTCGCCCTTGCCCTGCAGCTCGCCATAGAAGATGACCGCCTTGAATAGGTCGAGCGCGGAGCGAAAGTCGCCGAGGTTGTAGTAGCTCCAGCCTTGCATATAGAGCGCGAAGCCATAGGCCTTGCTCTCGGTGAACGACGACGCTTTCTTGAACGCCTCGAGCGCTTCTTCCAGCGCCGCCCGCTGTCCCTTGGAGTTGTTGAAGTGGTATTGGCCGACCGCCAGATAGGCGTCGGGCAGATACCTCGACTTCGTGTAGTCCTTGATGAGCTTGTGATAGACGGTGGCCGCTTCCTTGAACTTCTGGGCCTCCCACATGTTGTGGCCCAGGAAGAACAGGACCTCATCCATGCGCTCGTACTTGGGATACTTGCCGATGATGGCCCGATACTGCTCGATGGCCAGCGCCTGGAAGCTCTCGCTCTTCTTGAGCGCCGCTTTCTTCTCCGCCTCGGCCTGCTGAATGCGGGAGGCGTCCTTTTCGGCGCGGGCGCGCAGGATGTCGTCGTCCTTGCGGTTCGCCTCGAAGAAGTAGAACTTCGACTCCTCCCAATAGAGCTCGGCGAGGCGGAACAGGAGGTCCGGCGCCTCGCGGAGCGAGGGGCCAAGCCCGATGATCTTCTGCAGCGTGTCGATCTGCTCGCGTCGCTTGCTGGCCACCTGCAGCTCGACGCCCAGGCGGTACTGGTCGTACTCCAGGGCGGGGCGTTCGGCGACCTTCTCCCTCCTCCGGCGGGAGATGTCGCCGGCGAGGTCGCGCTCAGGGACCTTGGTGGACTCCTTCTTGGCCAGCTCGGCGTCGCGGAGTGGGTTCTTCGTATCCTTCTTCAGGACCGCCCCGGTGGGCTGCGCCGCCGCTGGAGCGGCAGAGGCCACGGCCGAAAAGGCGGCGAGAAGGCAGAGTCGGCAAAGCCGTGCGAGCATTCGGCACCCGGGCTGGGATAGTGGGTGAATTCGGCCGGCATCATCGGCAATCCGGCGCGGAGGGGTCAACCGGCAACCCTGCGACTTTCGCCCACAAGTCGCTGGGCGCGGCGGCCGCTCGCTGCGCAAATTCTCGCCTGCGGGGCCGCGGCGAACTTCGCCCGCGGTGTAGTCCCTTCGGCGCCGAACTCTTGTGCAGGCTGGCAAAGGCCCCAGGCTCCAGACCCCAGGGAATGCAGTTCCTGAAGCCTGGGGTCTGGAGCCTGGAGCCCTGGCAACCCTCTTTGGCCGGCTCGGCCGGATTAGGAGGACCGGCCCCTGGCGGGCCGGCGACCCGCCGCTCGGCCGCGAACGCGAGGCCGAGAAGCGATCTACGGAGGGCCTCGGCGCGACGCCGAGACCCGCTTTGGCGTGAGCCTGGAATCGGCTCGCAACGACCTTTAGACGCTGTAGACCTTCGACGCGGGCCAATCGACCTTCTTGTGGTCCTTGGCGCGCTCGATGGTCACGACGTTGCGCTCGGCGTCGATGGCGACCACCGTCGCCTCAAACACCCCGCGGCCCTGCTTGTACTGAACGGACTGGCCCTCTTTGAATTGCGAGGCATCGCCCTTTCCCGCGCGGCGCACGGCTCGCCGGCGCCCCCGCCCTTCCGGCTCGACCACTTCCCGAGCGGGTCGGCCCGGGTCGCGGCTGGGCATACCGACGAAGTCCGCGATCTGCGCGAGCAGGTCCCGGTAGGGCACCAGCGACCGCTCGATCTCTTCGCCGACCAGGTTTCGAATCGCTGCATCGAAGTTGTTCTTGGACATTCGAGTGTTCCTTGCAAGAAACGGTGTCGTGGTTCGGGTTGATGGTTCCTGGATGATATTTCATTTCCAAAACCGCGGCTATTATTATGCACAGGCTCCGAGCGATGCAATCTCAAAAGAGCCGGTCGGTCTCTGAATGCGCAATTGGCCGCCCTTTTCATGCGCGAGAGACACCCGGCCGAGTCGCCTTCGGCCCTTGGCCTTAGGCGGCGCCGCGGCGGCCGCACGCCGTTTTGAGCGCACAGCGCGCGCATACTCGAACCGAAGGGCGAGCGGGGCAGCCGCCGCTCATCCCATGGTGACAAAGCGCGAAGTCGTACTTGACCGGGTCGAGCGGGTCGAGGCGCCGCAGCGAGGCGGTGATCTCCTCGGCGGTCGCCCAAGACAGGTCGCGGCGGCACGCGAGGCCCAACTGGCGCGCCAGGCGAGCAATGTGCGTGTCCAGCGGCACGATCAATGCGCTCGGCGAGGCGCCGCTCCAGAGGCCGAGGTCGACGCCGTCCGAGGGCCCGCCGCGAATCATCCAGCGGAAATAGAGCATGAGCCGCTTGCACGCCGCGCCCCGCTCCGGCCGGGGCAGCAGGTGGTCGAACCCGCGCCGGGGGCCGAGCGCCCGCTCGACGCCCGGGTCGACCGACGCGCGCAGCTCGGCGACGAAATCGGCGGCCGCCTCCCGCATGGCCCCGCGTCGATGCATCGCACTTTCGAAGGCCGCCCCCAATGAGCCGCGGGCGCGCTGCACGGCGCCGGCGGCGCTCACCAGCGCGGCGACGTCCGCGCCCACGTTGAATCGGTAACGAAAGCCCGCGAATCGGGCCGCGTCCTTCGCCGGGTCGAACGAGCGCGAAAAGGCCCCGGGCCGCGGGCCCATCGCTCGAAACACGCCCTCCAGGCGCTCGCCGAAGAGGTCGGCGCGGCCGTACGCCAGCGCAGACGCGACAAGCCCGGCCACCTCGGCATCGAGCGGGTCGGGATAGCGGCGGGGAAAGCGCACCGGATTCGAACGCGACGCGCTCCGGCAGCGCGCGGTCATTCAACAGCGCATCGAGCAGCGGCTTGAGCAGCCGGGCGCGGGCGGGATTCAGCATCGATAAAGGGCCCCCCTTGGCCGCTCCTTCGAGCTCAGCGCGAGAGCTCGCGCATCGCGTGGCCGAGCTCCGGCAGGATGAGCCGGGTGAGCGCCAGCCGGGCCGCCGAGGGCGAGCCCGGCAGGGCAAACACGACCATGGAGCGAAAGCTTCCGGCGACGGCGCGGCTCATCATGGCGCTCGGGCCGATCTCCTGAAACGAGAGCATGCGAAAGAGCTCTCCGAACCCGGGGAGGCGCTTCTCGAGCATGCCCTCCAACACCTCCACCGTCGCATCGCGGCGCGAGAGCCCCGTCCCCCCGCTGAGGATCACCGCCTGGGCGCCCGCCTCGGAGGCCCGCCGCTCGAGCACGTCGCGCAACGCCTCCGGCTCGTTCTGGATGAGCGCATAGCCGGTTACCGCGTGGCCGGCCTCTTCCAGCAGGGCGCGGATGAGCGCGCCGCTCTCGTCGCCCGCCTCGGTCCGACTGTCGCTCAAAGTGACGACGAAGCAGGCGACGCGCCGAGGGGCGCCTCGCTTGTGCTCCGCGGTCGAGGGCGAGGGCGCCGAGCCCTCGTGAGGTGCATGGGATTCACTGCTCATGGTGCCTCGCTCCCTGCCTCAGGGGCTATTCGAACCTCGGCGGCACCGGGATCTCGATGTCGCCGGCCGCCTTGCTCACGAGGGCGCGCACCTCGTCTGCGTCGGGCGCGTCCGGCGCGACCAAGAGATATTGCTTATAGGCGGCGAGCGCCTTTTGCCGGTTCTTGAGGCGCGCGTAGCAGCGGCCGATCGCCTTGTGCGCCGCCGCGAGCTTCGGATTCACCTCAGCGGCACGCTTCAGGAAGAGCAGCGCCTCCGGGCAGCGGTCGGCTTTCGAGAGGTCGACCCCCGCCCGCGTCAGGGTTTTGGCGTCTTCAGGGTCAATGGGAGGAGCGGCGGCGTTCCAAAGGTCCGGCCGCAGCGGCACGAGCAGCCGGGCGCCGGGGTTCGCGTGGACATCCTCCCCCTTCAAAGCCAGCGTCTGGGGCAGAAAGCCCGGGTGCTCCACGGTGAGCTCGTAGCTCGCATCCCGCCGGGGCGCATGCAGCGCATACGGCGTCGTCCCGGCCGCGCCGCCGGGCGCCGCCACCGTCGCCCCCGAGGGAAGGGTCTCGACGACGACCTCCGGCGGGGCGGCCTCGGTCAGCGTCACCTTCTCCGCTGCGCAGGCGCCGAGGGCCAGCGCGGCGAAGGCCGCCCAGAGCCGAGCGACCTTTCGAATTCCCGCGCTTCTGCAGGGGCCGCGGCGACCATCCTCGAAATCCATTCTTGAGCCATCCATCGCACAGGGTCGAGCCGGTCCGGCGCTGCTGCCGCGCCCGGGATTCGTCGCGCGGCGGCCGGGCTCGCCCGTCCGGAGAATATCGCAAGCTCCGCGGCGCACCGCCCCGGTGACGCCCGCCTCAGCGGCCATCGGTCCCCCGGAGGATGGGCGAGGGCGCCCCGGCGGAGACGACCCAGAGCTGGTGCGAGGCGCGGGTCGCCGCCACGTGGAAGAGCCGCCGGGCATCGTCGGTGAGGGGGTAGGCCGCGGCCGTGGCGTCCGGGATGATGACGTAGTCGAACTCGAGCCCTTTGACGTTGCTCACATCGGTGACGTCGACGCCGGGTTGGAACGAGAACTCGCCGCCCAGCACCAGCCGCGCCTCGGGCAGGTCCGAGAGCAGCCTGTGGAGCGTCTGAGCCGCCTCGGGGCCCCGGGCGATCACCCCGACCGACGCCTGCGGCTCGCGCTCGACGAGGTCGCGCAAAGCGTCGGCGATGAACAGGTTGGCGTGCGCCTCGGCGGGGAAGTCGAACCGCCCGACCGGCGCCCCCTCGCGGCCCGCCTGTGCCGGCGCCTCGGGCGCCAGGGGGCCGAGCACCGCGCGGGCGAAGGCGGCGATGGGCTGCGGGCAGCGGTAGGTCACCTGCAAGCGGCAGGTGGCCGCGCCCTGGGCTCCCAGCGCCGCGAGCGCCTCGTGCCAGCCCGCGAAGCACGAGGAGGTCTGCTGCGCGTCGTCGCCAGCCAGGGTCACGCTCCGCTCGTCGTCGAGGAGCTTGCCCAGCGCGAAGAGCTCGAACAGCGACAGGTCCTCCGCCTCGTCCACCACCAGGTGCGAAAGGCGCGGCCCGGCCATGCCCGCGCGCCAGGCCCGCACGCACAGGTAGAGCGGCACGTCCTCCGCGTCGAGCGTTCCGCCCAGGTCGTCCGGCGTCCCCTCCGAGAGCGAGCGGCCGTCCACCGCCTCGAGCTCGACCGCGCTCATCCCCGCCGGCGCGCCCTCGGCCGGCGCCGCGAGCTGGAACATGGTGCGGCGCACCACCTCCTCCACCGCGGTCGTCGGCAGGTCGCCCTTGGCGGCCTCCACGACCTTCTGGAGGAAGGCCCGGTCGGTCAGGAGCTCGGTGATCTCGCGGCGCACCGCGGCCAGCGACGAGGGGCCGTCGCCCGCGCGCAGGAGGCGCTGGCGCACCGCGTGGTACAGCGCCGGGTGGCGCTTGAGGCGGGCGACCAGAGGCGGCGCGTCGTCCATCAGGCGTGGCGGGCGCGCGCCGAACGCGCCTTGCATCCGCTCGCGCAGGAAGGCGTCCAGCGTCCGCACCGGCACCTTCGACAGGCCCAGCGGCTCGAGCAGCCGCGCCGAGAGGCGCGCGAGGCCGGGCTCGGGCACGACCACCCGCATGCGGTCGACCGGGAAGCGCTCCGGGTCCTCGAAAGCGAGCGTGGCCAGGCGGTGGAGCGCGACCGTGGTCTTCCCGCTTCCCGCGCTGCCCAGCACCAGCAGCGCCCGGCTTCCGCTCTGGGCGCTGGCGCCATACTGCTCGGGGTCGAGGAGCGCCGAGACGTCGGCCCGCCGGTCCAGGTCCGTCGCAAAGCGTCCCACGCCCAAGCTCCCGGCGCGGGCCGCCGTCCCGGCGCCGCCCTGGAGCGCCGCGGCCGGTCCCCCTTCGACGCTCCAGGCGCCGTCCGCCCCGCGCGCGAGCCGCAGGCCCCCCGCGAGGATGCGCGTCAGCAGGCCGGCGTGGATGACCACGACGCGGCGGACCTCCACCGTGCCCTCGGCCAGGCGCCCGGGAAACTGCTCCTCGAAGGCGTCCTGCTCGCGGTAGCGGTAGTAGATGCGCGCCACCGGGGCGAAGCGCCAATCGACCACCCGCACCCCGCGCGCCGTCTCGACGAACGAGGCGCGCCCCAGGCAGTAGTCGCGGTCCACCCCGTCCTCGCGCAGCTTCAGGTGCGCGAAGTAGGGCGAGCGCGGATCAGGCAAGGAGGTGTCGGCCGGCTGCTCGAGCAGTGCGCGGACGACGTTCATCTCCTGAAACAGGGTCGGCAGGTCGTGCGCCGCCGCTCGCGCGGCCTGCTCGCGCAGCTCCTTGAGTCGCTCAACCAGCTCGGAGGTGTCGCGGGAGCGGTCGGGTCTGCGCGCGCGCAAGGCCTCGAGCACGCGCGCCAGCAGCGCCTCCTCTTCGGCGACGACGGCCCGCGCCTCCGGAGGGAGGTCGGCGAGCGCGGGGTCTCCGTCGGCGGTGCGTTGAGGGCTGCAATCCATGGAACTCCTTCAACACGAGAACGGCCACTTTTTCGAGCGCGAAATAGCGGAGGGCCCTCCCCTTTCGCACCCATGCAGATGCCGGCCTGAAACAGACGCCGGCCGATGGACAATGCTCGCCAGCATGAGTTAAGAAACGAAACGTCGTGCCGCCCTGGCGCTCTCCTTTGAAGCCCGCGAGCGAGGCACCAGCCTCGGGCGAGGCGTCGCGTCCCGAGCGCTCTCCGCACTTCCTTCGGCAGGTCGCGCCAGCGGGCTCGGTGAGGCGAAATAGATGCGCAACGACAAGAGTGCAAGCACCATCGGCTCCCTGTTCGGCCTTCTCGCGTTCGCGATCATCGCATTCCGCCCTGCCGTCTCCTTCGGCCTGCTCGCGGGCGAGCTCCTCGCAGGGGGCATCTTCGAGCGCTCGGCCGAGAGCTCGCTCCCCGAGCGGATGCTGGTCTGGTTCGGCGCCCTGCTGGTGATCATCGCCGTCGGCTCGTTCTTCCTGGTCGTGGGCGCGGTGGCCGGCACGGCCCTGCACGCCCTCGCGTTTCGCCTGGGGATCGCCACACCCCGCTCGGATCCCAACCCCAAGGAGTGAGGACAGCTCGATGCCGCATCTGAGTCGCGTGGGCCGCGCGGGCCTTGTCCTCTGTCTGGCTGCAGCGGCGCTGCCGCGCGCGGCGCAGGCGGCGGGAGCCGAGGACAAGAAGCCCGAGGCGACCAGGGCCTCGCTCCTCCCCGACATTCCGCAGAGCGACAAGGCCTGCCTCACCTGCCACACCGCCCCCCTGTTCGACGCCGAGGCCTTCCAGAAATCGGCGCACCGCAAGGTGGGCTGCTCCGCGTGCCACGATGGCTACGACTTCTCCAGCCACCGCGCGGCGCCGGCCGAGCTCTCGGCCGAGGAGAAGAAGCTCGCCGGCCAAATGGGCAAGAAGAGCCGCGTTCCCGCCGCGCTCCTCGCCTGCCGGAGCTGCCACGAGGACGCCTTCGACGAGCTCGCAAAGGAGTCGGTGCACGGCCGGTGGCTGCGCGAGGAGCGGCCCGCCATGGGCCCCCTCTGCTTCGACTGCCACGGCTCGCCGCACGCCGTCCAGAAAAGCCGTGGCGACGGGCGCGCGGCCGTCCACGCCCGGTCCCAGCGGTGCGTCGCCTGCCACTCCGACGCCGACCTCATGACCCGCGTCGGCGTCACTGAGCAGACGACCACCACCTACCGCGACTCGCTGCACGGCCGCATGGTGGCCTTGGGCAACGAGCGCGCGCCGAACTGCGCCGACTGCCACGGCAGCCACCGGATCCTCGCGCCCGACAACCCCCAGGCCCAGGTCTACGGCGTCAACAAGGTGCAGCTGTGCGGCAAGTGCCACTCGGGCGCGAACCCGGCGTTCGCCTCGCTGGTCACGCACAAGTCCCTCCACGCCGCAGCCGACAAGGGCCCGCACTTCATCCACGCCGCGTTCTCGTGGCTCACCAGCCTGACGCTAACGGGGCTCTTCCTTCACATCCTGCTCGACATCTTCGCCGAGCTCCGCCGGCGCTGGCGCAAGTCGCGCGGCCACGCCGAAGAGCGGGTCCCCGCGTTCATGCCCAAGACGGTGCGCCGGTTCGACCTCCACATGCGCATCCAGCACTGGCTGCTCATCTCCGGCGTCGTCCTCCTCGTCCTGACTGGCTGGCCCATCCGGTCCGCCACCCTGGGCTCCGGGCAGGCGCTGGCGAGCTTCTTCGGCGGCGTTCGCGTCACCCCCATCGTCCACCGCGCGGCCGCGTTCCTGCTCATCGCCGCGGCGCTCTACCACCTCGCGTACCTCGCGGTGCGCATCTCCCGCCGCGAGCTCCAGTTCTCCATGCTCCCGACGCCGCGCGACCTCAAGGACGCCTACGGGAACATCGCCTTCTTCCTCGGGCTCCGGAAGGACAAGCCCAAGTTCGCCAAGTTCAGCTACATCGAGAAGTTCGACTACTGGGCGGTGTTCTGGGGCGTCGCCATCATGGTGGCCAGCGGGTTCGTGTTCTGGTTCCCCGCGGCCTTCACCCGCTTCTTGCCCGGGTGGATCGTCCTGGGCGCTCAGCTCGCGCACGGCGAGGAGGCGACGCTCGCCGCGCTGGCGCTGTTCGTCTGGCACTTCTACAACGTCCACCTGCGGCCGTCCGTCTACCCCATGAGCTGGACGTGGCTCGACGGGCAGATCGACATCGAGCAGCTCCGCGAGGAGCACGGCGAGGTCTACGACGAGCTGCTCGCGCGCCGCGGCCAAGTCGAGTCCGAGCCGGGCGCGCCTTCGAGCGAGCCGGGCGCGGGCGGCGCCGGGAGCCCGGAGGGCTCGGCATGAGTCGGGCGCTGCTGCTCGTCGCCGCGCTCGCCGCCGGGTGCGGCGCCGAGCGAGCACAGGAGCGCGCGCCCGCGGTGCCCTCCACGCCGGCAAAGCTGGCGTTTGCGCGCTACGCGCCCCCCGCGCTGCCGAAGCGGGAGGCGCTCCCCTGCTTCCGGTGCCACGACTTCGCGAAGTTCGGGGACGGCGGCCGGTTCCCCCACGACCTGAAGCCGCACAAGAAGCAGGGGCACTGCCACCGCTGCCACGTGGGCATCTCCCACGGCGGCAACGCGGTCGATCTCACTGTCTGCCAGGGCTGCCACGACGAGCTACCGGACGGCTTCGGCTCGGCGAGCGCGGCGCCGTAGCGCCTTCTGCGCGGCCCCCTCCGGCCGTCCCGCGCGCTCGGGCACCTGCCAATCCGGAGCGCGAACCCCGACTCGAGCGAAGGCCGGTTTCGCCGTCCGACAGAGGGTCGATGCCGCCCTGAAACCGCCTGTAGAATACGACGCGATGACGCCCCGCTCTGTCGCCCGCGCCCTCCGGGAGGTCGCGTTCTTCCTGCAGCTCAAGGGTGAGAACCCTTTCAAGATCCGCGCCTACGAGACGGCCGCGGCGCGCTTCGAGGAGCTGCCTCAAGACGCGCTCGACCGCCTGTTGGCCGAAGGGCGGCTCACCGATCTGCCGGGCGTCGGCGAGGCCATCGCCACAAAGGTCGCGGCGCTCGCGCAGACCGGCGCCCTGCCGCTCCTGGAGGAGCTTCGCCGCGCGTTCCCCGCCGGGTTGCTCGAGGTCGCGCGCGTGCCGGACCTGGGCCCCAAGCGAATCGCCGCGCTCCACCGGGAGCTCGGCGTGGGCTCCCTCGCCGAGCTGCGGCGCGCCTGCGAGGACGGGCGGGTGCGCGCGCTCGCCGGCTTCGGGGAGAAGACCGAGGCGAAGATCTTGGAGGGCCTGCGCGCCCTGGAACGGGCCTCGGCGCGGCGCCCCTTGGGCGAAGTTCGGCCCGTCGCCTTCGAGCTCTGCGAACGGCTCAGGCGGGCGCGCGGCGTCCTGCGCGCCGAGGTGGCGGGGAGCGTCCGGCGCTTCCGCGAGACGGTAGGAGATTTGGACCTCGTGGTGGCTGCGCCGAGCGCCGATCCGGTCTTCGACGCGCTCGTCGCCTCTCCCGGTCTGGAGCGCATCCTCGGCCGGGGCGACACCAAGGGCTCGGTCGTCTTGGAGGGCGGGCTGCAGGCCGACGTCCGGGTGGTGAGGCCGGAGCAGTTCACCACGGCGCTCCACCACTTCACCGGCTCCAAGGCCCACCACGTGCGGCTGAGGTCCTTGGCAAAGGAGCGCGGCCTCAAGATCAGCGAGTGGGGCGTCGAGCGCGAGGACGGCTCGCTCGTCCCCGTCTCGAGCGAGGCGGACCTGTACGCGGCGCTGGGCATGCAGGAGGTGCCGCCCGAGCTGCGCGAGGACCAGGGCGAGGTGGAAGCAGCGCTGGCGGGCTCGCTCCCGCAGCTCGTCGAGGCCTCGCAGGTCCGCGGCTTCATCCACCTGCACACCGCATGGTCCGACGGCAAGGACTCAATCGCCGCCATGGCCGAGGCGGTGCGGGCGCGAGGCGGGAGCTATCTCGCGGTCACCGACCACAGCCGCTCGGCGGGCTACGCCGGGGGCCTGGACGTCGAGCGCCTGCGCGCGCAGGCCCGGGAGATCGACGAAGTCCAGAAGCAGTTCCCGGACGTCCTGCTGCTCAAGGGCTCGGAGGTCGACATCCTCGAGGACGGCCGGCTCGACTACCCCGACGACATCTTGGCCGGGCTCGACGTGGTCGTCGGGAGCGTCCACTCCCGGTTCAAGCTCGACGAAGCGGCGATGACGCGCCGGCTCATCAAGGCGGTCGAGAACCCCAACCTCGACGTCCTAGGCCACCCCACCGGCCGGCTCCTGGGGCAACGCGAGCCCTACCCGGTCGACCTCGACGCCGTGCTCGCCGCCGCGGGGCGGTCAGGCTGCGCGGTCGAGGTGAATGGCAGCCCCGAGCGGCTCGACCTGGGCGCCGAGGCCATCCGCCGGGCGCGGGAGCTCGCGGTCCCGCTCGTGCTCGCCACCGACGCGCACAGCGCGGCCGGGCTGTCGAACCTGGAGTACGCCGTCGCGACCGCGCGCCGAGGCTGGGCGGGCCCCGGAGACGTGCTCAATGCGCTCGACCCCGGGCACTTTTGCGCGGCGCTTCGAGAGGCGCGGCGGCGGCGCGGTTGAGCGCATGGTTGCGCTGCGTCGGAGCCACGGGCAGCAATCTCTTGCGCGCCGGCGGGTGCGCTGCGTCGAAGCCGCGGGCAGCGATCGCCTTCGCACCGCTGGGACGAGCTTCGTTCGAGCGGCGCTGCGCAGGGCTTTCAAATCCCCGCGCGCTGACGCTTGCGACTCCTGGCGCGCCGGGGCGCTAAGATGCGCGCCGATGACCTGGTTCCGTGGGCGCCGCCGACTGCTCCTCGCGCTGGGAGCGCTCGCCGGCGCCGCCCTCGCCCTCCCCGCGTCCGCTGCTCCCGAGTCGCTCTCGGCGCGGGCGCTCGGCAAGCTGGTGGACCGCGCGCGCCCTTCCCTGCTCCGCGTCGCCGCGCCCAGGGCCGGCACCGCCATCCTCGTCGGCATCGGCGGGGAGCTGCTCGCCCCCGCGGGGCTCTCCTCGGGCGGCGCGCTCACGACGGTCGACTCGGCCGGGCGACAGCGCGAGGCGAAGCTCGTCGCCAAGCTCGCGGACGTGGGGCTCGCCCTCTACGCGCTCGAGCCGGGGAGCTACCCGGCGGCGCCGGTCGGCAGCGCGCTCTCACTCAAGCCGGGCAACGCGCTCGTCGGGCTCTATTTCGACGGCCGGGGCGCCGTCGCCGCGAGCGCCGGGCACTTCGACCGGCTCCGCGCCTCGAAGGGCGGCCCGGCGCGCCTGCGGACCGACGTCGACGGGCCTCTGGGCACCGCGCTCTTCAACGCCCGCGGCGAGCTGGTCGCGGTGCACGCCGGCCCGCCGCTCGCCACCGTGCCCATCGACGAGAATCCGCGAGCGCCTTCGAGCCCCGAGGCCGCCTTGACCGAGACCCAAACCGACCTCCGAGAGAGGCCTTTGCGCCCCGTCGGCCCGCGCGCCGCCCGCGAAGCCCTTCTCCTGTGGGCCGCGGCGTTCGGCTCCATCGCAATGGCCCGCGCCATCCCGCCGCTCGCCGGCTACGCCAAGGCCGTGGCGGCGGTGGCCTTCCTCTACCTGCCCGGCCTGGTGGTCTGGCGCCGGGACGAGGACTACCGCGACTACGGCGCCACGCTGCAGGGCTGGCCCCGCGGCGCGGCGCTCGGGCTGGCCACCTCGCTCGTCGTGCTCCCGCTCTTCGCCCTGGGCTTCTGGGGCTTCCTCCAGCTCCTGCGCAACCTGCCGCCGGGCTTCCTCGGCTTCCTCTCGCCCTACGGCGGCGGGGGCGCCTTCACCCTGCGGCTCCCGCCGCGGTTCCCCGCCCACGTCGTCGACCAGTTTCTCGTCGTGGCCCTGCCCGAGGAGTTCTTCTACCGCGGCTACCTCCAGGCGCGCCTGCGCGACGCCTGGCCCGGCGGGCGGCGCTTCCTGGGCATCCAGTGGGGCGGCGCGTTCTGGGCCACCCAGGTGCTCTTCGCGCTCGGGCACCTCGCCGAGCCTCACCCGTGGCGCCTGGGCGTCTTCTTCCCGAGCCTCCTGTTCGGCTGGCTCAAGGAGCGCTCGGGCACGGTCGTCCCCTCCACTGTCTTCCACGCGCTCTCGAACCTGTGCGTCCTGGTGCTCGAGGCGAGCTTCTTCGGCCCGAGGTCCTGATGCGGCCACTCGCGCTCCTCTTCGCAGCCCTCACGCTCGCCTCGTTGCTCGGCGCGAGGTTTTTGTCCGGAAACGGCTTCTTCGCATCGCTCTACGCGCTGCCGCTCTTCGCGGGCCTCTTGGCCGTGGCGCTCCTCGGCGCCGCGCTGGAATCGCTCTTTGGGGCGCGCTCGCGCGCCGCGCAGTCGGTGGCCGGAGCGGCGCTGTCTTTCGCGGGCTTCGGCTACGCCCTCTTCGTCCGGGCGCCCGGGTTGCTCCCGGAAGGGCGTCGCCTGGAGGAGCTCGCCGCGAAGGCGCTCTCAGTGGGAATGGTCTCCGCCGCGCTCGGAGGCGCGGCCCTGTGCGGAGCAGGCCTCCGGGCGAGCGCGCGCTGGGCTCAGACCATGGCGGCCTTCGGCCTCTCCGCGGGCTGCGCGACCCTGGCGATGTCAGCGCGCGCGTTCGGGCTGCCGGTGTTCCGGCCGGCGCTCCTGGCGGCGGTGCTCGGCGGCGGCCTGCTCTACCTCATCTGGACCAGGCCCGCGCCGGGCGGCCCCGGTCGCGGCGCGCACGAGGCAGAGGGCGAGCCCCCGGCGCGCGGCTCCCTCGACTGACGCGCTCCAGGCGCGGCGGATCTGCGCGGGCGCGCATGAATTCGGGCTGCGCTCAGGCGGCGCCGATGGGCGCGACGCGCACCTCGAGGTTGTGCCCGACCGAGATGGTCGACGCCTCAGGAACCTCGATGAAGCGCCCGGCCTTGACCAGGTCGCTCGCGACCGCCACGCCGCGCACCCGGCGGTGGGCGCGCACCAGGGGGCTGGACTCCGGTGTGGTCTCGGTGATGCCGCAGCGGTCGCACCGGGCGATGCCCTCGAGGAGCGCGTAGTGGAGCGGCCCCGAGCTCAACCGCGTCGCAGCGAGCACCCGCCCGTTGGTCACGAAGAAGCTCAGGTTGCCGACCCGCCCGGAGGCGCGCTCGAGGCCCTCGACCCGCCGGGCGGTCACCCCGAGGTACCGGCCCACCACTTCCGGGCGGATGTCGAAGTCGTCGGCGTGGCCGGAGTCGCGCAGCGCCGAGAGGAAGGCGAGGAAGACGAGCTCGCTCGCGGTGCTGCCCTTGGCTTGCCGGGCGAGGAAGGCAGGGAGCTCGGCGGTGAGCGCCTCGCGGGTCGCGACCGCGGAGGCCAGAGCGCCGGCGTGCTGGAACATCCACCGCCGATACCGCAGCGGCATGACGTCCTCGTCGGTGAAGGCGCTTCCGTTGATGGGCCCCGCGTGAAAGAACAGCACTTCGCTGATCACGTCGGAGACCAGCGCGTCCAGGTCGAGCGTGCCGATGTTGCCCGGCTTTTTGCGCAAGAGGATGTTGTCGGCCTCCACGTAGCCGAGCCCGACGGCGCGGGGCTTCCCGTCCTCCATCGGCCGCAGGTTGTCCCGGAGCAAGGCGACTTGGCAGCGCAGCAGGTTGGCGTCAGAGCTGAGGATGGCGAGCGAGGAATTCATGGTGTCTTCTTCCATTCCTTCAATGCCAAGTGTAACGGTCGCGCAGATCGAGCGGCAAGTCGCGCCAGGGCGCGTGCCATCCCGGGGCCCTCCATGGCCCCTGAGGCCCGAAGGCGCCGATTTTCCAAGTCAAAATCCGAGCTGGGTCGGTTTGACAGCCCCGAAAACGAGCGCCTAGAATTCCGCTCGTTCTGCCCGGCTCCGGCCGGGCCCATCTCGCCCCGGCGAGCCTTCGACGGCGGGGTTCGCGCGCACGCTCTCGAGCGCGCAGCAGCAAGGTGCCTGTGCGCTTTCGGGCCCTCCAAGGGGACGAGCGCGCGGCATGAGGTCGAGAAGGACGGGCAAGCATGTCAGACGACGTGGCGATCGGCATCGACCTGGGCACGAGCTACAGCTGCGTCGCCTACATGAAGGGCGGGGTCCCGACGGTCATCCCCAACGAGTGGGGCGAACGGACCCACGCCTCGGTGGTCGGGTTCCTGGAAGACGGCTCGGTGCTGGTGGGCAACGCCGCCAAGCGGCAGATCATCACCAATGCCGAGAACACCGTCTATTCGGCCAAGCGGCTCATCGGACGCTTCTACTTCTCGGACGAGGTGAAGAAAGCGCAGACGGTGATGCCCTACAAAATCGTCGAGGGCCCGGGCAACTCGGTGCGCATCGAGGTGCGCGACCGGACCTTCTCCCTGCCGGAGATCAGCGCGCTGGTGCTCAAGGAGATGAAGGCCGTCGCCGAGAGCCACCTGGGGCGCGAGGTGACCAAGGCGGTGGTCACGGTCCCCGCCTACTTCAACGACAACCAGCGGCAGGCCACCAAGGACGCCGGGCGGATCGCCGGGCTGGAGGTCCTGCGCATCCTGAACGAGCCCACGGCCGCGGCGCTGGCGTTCGGGTGCGGCAAGGACATCAACCAGCGCGTCGTGGTCTACGACCTGGGCGGTGGCACCTTCGACGTCTCCATTCTGGAAATCGGCACGGACGTCTTCGAGGTGCTCGCCACCGCCGGCGACACCTACCTGGGCGGCGACGACTTCGACGACCGGATCATGGAGTGGATGGCGCAGGACTTCCTGCGGCGCACCGGGCTCGACCTCAAGCAGAGCAAGTACTGCCTGCAGATGCTCAAGGACGCCGGCGAGCGGGCCAAGATCGACGTGGGGCGCGACGGCGTCGCGAACATCCTGTGCCAGTCCATCTGCCAGGACACGACCGGCAACATCCTGGACCTCAAGGCCACGCTCTCCGAGGAGCAGTTCAACCGCATGGTGATGGACCTGGTGCAGCGCAC
The DNA here is from genome assembly GCA_963772225.1 of uncultured delta proteobacterium. Lineage (GTDB taxonomy): Bacteria > Myxococcota > Myxococcia > Myxococcales > UBA5297 > CAVYWD01. The sequence goes on from CAVYWD010000011.1 coordinate 282,774, forward strand.
CTTCAAGGTCTGCGACGAGGCGCTCCAGAGCGCGCGGATGACGGCCGCGGACATCGACGCGGTCATCCTGGTCGGCGGGCCGACGCGCCTGCCCATCATCCGGTCGTCGGTGCGCCACTACTTCCAGAAAGAGCCGATGACCGGCGTCGACCCGGACGAGGTCGTGGCCATGGGCGCCGCCATCCAGGCGGAGGCGTTGATCCGCGCGGGCGGCGCCACGCACCGGCTGCTCGACGTGACCCCGCTCACCTTGCGCATCGGCACGGCCGGCGGCTTCACCGACAGGGTCATCGAGAAGAACACGCCCATTCCCATCGAGCAGTCCAAGACGTACACCACGGGGCGCGACGGCCAAGACCGCGTGAAGATCCGCGTCTACCAGGGCGAGGCGAACCGGGCTGAAGACTGCGAGATGCTGGGCGAGTTCGAGTTCTCGGGCTTCCGCATCGGGTTCCGCGGCGAAGTGAAGATCGAAGTGACCTTCGAGATCGACTCCAACGGCATCGTCAACGTCTCGGCGACCGACCAGGAGACCGGCCAGCGGACCTCCACGACCATTACGCTCTCCTCGGGCTTGTCGGAGGACGACATCCAGTCGAGCATCGAGGCGACGCGAAGCGTGCAGCTCGCCGGCCACAATGCGGCATAGTGAGAGATTCATGGCCCAAGAGCCCCCCAGACCGCCCGGCCCCGGCGCGCCCCAGCGCCCGCAGCAGCCCGCGCGTCCGAGCGCGCCGCCCCAGCTGCTCCGGGCGCCCCGCCCCGATGCGCCGCGGCCCGCCCAGGCCGAGCCGACGGATGGGCCGGCGTTCTTCGCTGCGGCGGAGCTCCGCGCCGGCTCCATGGATGAGCTCGACTACTTCCAGCTCTTCGGGCTCCCGATCGCCGCCACGCCGCGCGACATCAAGGACGCCTACTACCGCGAGTCGCGCCTCTACCACCCGGACCGCTTCGCCGTTCTCCCGGACGCGAAGCTCAAGGGGACGCTCGGCGCAGTCTACAAGCGCGTCAACGAGGCGTACGTGGTGCTGCGCGACGACCGGAAGCGGGCCAAGTACCTGGCCGACCTCTCCGGGCCCGAGCGCGGAAAGAAGCTGCGTTATACCGAGGCGAGCGACCAGGAGCAGAAGGCCGAGGCCAAGAAGGCCGTCGAGGAGCAGGTCGGCATCACACCGAAGGGGCGCGAGTGCTACCGGAACGGAATGCGGGAGCTCGAGGGCAAGCGCTTCGACGCGGCGCTGCGCCAGTTCAAGATGGCCTTGATGTACGAGCCCTCGAACGCGCGCTACAAGGAGAAGGCGCAGGAGGCGGAGTCCCAGTGGCAGAAGAGTCGCCCCAAGGACGACTTCCGCATCCGCTAAATCGATATCGGCCCGCCGCGGCGCTCGGGCAAACACGAGGGGCGCTGCCCGCGCCGGGAGCTGCGAGACCCTCGTGAAGATCGACGTCGCCCTGCTGGCCGCGCTCGCCGTCTTCGGCCTCTTCGGGCTCTTGAGCGGCGCCATCCGGCAGCTCGCCCACTTCGGCGGGCTGATCGTCGGCGCCCTGTTCGCGCGGTCGGTGGGCCAGTGGGCAGGGCTGCAGCTCGCCGCGCGGCTCGGGTATCCGCTGGTCTTCAGCAGCCTCGCCGCGACCTTCGCGGCCTTCTTCCTTCTGTACATCGCGGCGGTGTTCCTGCTGCGGTTCGCCTTGGAGAAGCTCTTCCCCGACGGCGAGCGCGGCGCGCTCAACCGCGTCGGCGGCTTCGCCTTAGGGGCGGCGAAGGCGGCCGCCATCGCGTTGGTCGCGCTCTCCGTCGCGTCGCTCGCCGAGCGCTTCCTCGGCGACCACGTGCCGGGCTGGAGGTCCGAGGCCAGGAGCTCGGTCGCGATGGAGCTGGCGCGGCGCTACAGCCCGTTCAACCACCTGCCGCAGCTCAAGGGCCTGGAGCGCCTGGCGAAGGCCAGCCGCGACCCGGAGGCCGCGGCACGGCTCTCGCGCGACCCCGACTTCAAGGCGCTGGCCAAGGACCCGCGGGTGCAGGCGCTGGCCAAGGAGCCGGCCGTCCAACGGGCGCTGCAGAGCGGCGACTGGGCGCGCGCGCTGGAGAGCCCCGGGCTGCTCCAGCTCCTGGAGAACCCGGACGTCGTCAAGAAGCTCGACCGGATCGCCTCGGCCCCGGAGTGAGCGCGCCTTTTAGCCCTGGCGCATGGCCTCGGGGTCGATGACGCCAATCCGCCGGCGCACGAGGCCCACATCCAGGAGGATGCGCTCGCCGCGGCGCTCGGGGGCATGGAACATGACGTCGGCCATGATCTCCTCGAGGAGCGAGCGGAGCGCCCGCGCGCCCAAGCGCTTCTCGTAGGCGAATCGGGCGACCTCCCGGAGCGCGGCGTCGCTGAAGGAGAGGTCGATCTCCTCTAGGGAGAGCAGCTCGCGGTACTCGCGCAGGAGGGAGTCGGGCGGCGCGGTGAGCACCTCCAGGAGCTGGTCTTCGGTGAGCTCCTCGAGCTCCACCACCACGGGCAGGCGCCCCATCAGCTCGGCGAGCATGCCGAAGTCGATGAGCTGCTGGGTGCTGATGCGCCGGCGGGCGGCGCGAGGAGCCGCCGCGCCATCCCGGAAGAAGCCGAGCGCGTTCTCGCCGCGGTAGGCAAAGAGGTCGGTGAACGTGCCGGCGCAGATGAAGAGGATGTCGCCGGTGTCCATCTGGACGAAGTCGTGCTTGCTCCAGTGCTGGGTCAGGTTGAGCGGGACGTAGATCTCGCGGCCCTCGAGCATCTTGAGCAGGCCCTGTTGGACGCCCTCGCCGCCGATGTCGCGGCTGCCGGCGCCGGTGCGCGCGCCCTGCGTGCGCCGGGCGATCTTGTCGACCTCGTCGACGAAGATGATGCCCTGCTGAGCGTCCTCGACGCTGTGGTTCGCCTTGAAGAGCAGCTCGGCGGCCATGACCTCCACGTCTTTGCCGTAGTAGCCGGCCTCGGTGTACTCGGTGGCGTCGCAGACGGTGAAAGGCACCGAGAGGATCTGCGCGAGGTTCCGCGCCAGGTGCGTCTTGCCGCTGCCAGTGGGCCCGATGAGCAGGACGTTGGATTTCTTGATGGGGCTCGCGCGCCGGAACCTGCGGGCGTGGATGCGCTTGAGGTGGTTGTAGGCCGCGATGGAGACCGCCCGCTTGGCGCGCTCCTGGCCGATGACGAAGCGGTCGAGGCGCTCGTAGATCTGCCGGGGGGTCGGGAAGGGTAGCTCGTCCGGCTTCGCGGAGGACTTCATCCAGAGCTCCTAGGGAGAAAACCTAGGCCCGGCGGGGGCGGGGAACCACCTCGATGAGGATGGAGCAGCGTGCGACAACGCGCCCGCCCGCCTGACCATGGCACTTGGAACGAGCGCTCAACGCGAGGCTGGCCGCCCGAACGACCGGGCCGCACGATTCTCAGAGGTCACACCGAAACTTTGGAGCTCGCTTCGTTGTGTGGAGGCCAAATGCGCGCCGCAACAGGTCGCCTCTGGTCATCGAGGCGCTATGCCAGGAGCCAGGCCTCCAGCCATTGCCGAACCTCAGCAGGTCTTTGTTGTAGCTGCTCCGTGAAAGCTTCTGCCATGAGGAGCCGACAGAGGGAATCTGGAACAAGGAGTGCTCGCGCCGGCCCTTCTCCTGGCCTATCCCACGCTGTTGCGATCCCAGCAAGCAAGCACACCGCTTTGGATAGGCGCCGGCGGCTTGCGAACGAGCTCAGCGCCCCGTCGATGAGCCACCGCGACACGCGGACGTTGGACCACGTCTACAACCAGAAGACCCCTGAGGAACTCGCCCGCGCGATGGCGCGGCGGGGAGGACTCGAAGCTGGTGCGCCGGCGGGCTGACACCGCTGAGCCTTGCCACACCTGTGCCACAACACCGTGGCAAAGCGTGGCGGACATGGCGGGCGGGACACCGACTAAGTCCTTGAAATCCTTGCCCAGGGACGGAATCGAACCATCGACACGGGGATTTTCAGTCCAGGGAAGCAATCTTCCAACCCCTCGCAAGGACGCAAGAAACCTCCTCGAGAAAGCGCGCACTGTAACGCCGGTGGAGCAGAGGGCCGTTCGGACCGGGGGCCGCCGATGAACCTTCGCCCCGTCCGCCCGTCGCCGCCTGATCCGAGGCCAGGAACAGCCGCGGACCGCCAGGCCGCCCCAGCGCCTCGCCCGGCGAGCGCGCCGGCCAAACCCAACCCCTTCCCATTCGCCGAGCCCCAAAACGCGCCAGCGGCCCGCCTCGGCGATTTGGCGGGCAATGGCGAACCACGGCGCCGCCGACGGCGCACCATCAATCCCGGACTTCGAGTCCTTTGCCGCGCAGTTCCCTGAAAGGAAACCCCAATGATTACAGATGAAACCAGCTCCCCCGCCCCCCAGCGCCTCGAGAGCCCCCAAAGCCGCGGCGGCAAAAAGCGGCGCCTCCGCACCATCGTCAACGTGCGGTCCTTCGTGGCTCACGTGCTTCGCGAGCTCGAAGCCGACCGGATGGACGCCGACAAGGCCCGCGCCCTCCTGTTCGGCGCGAAGATCCTCGCGGACCTCATCAAAGACGGCGACCTCGAGGAGCGCATAGCGGCGCTCGAAGCGAGCGGCGTACAAGGCGCGGTTCAGGCGGAGCTGAGCAATGCTCTCCTACGCCTCAAACAAGCGCTCCCGCCTGAGCAGTACAAGGCCGCTCTCCTCGCAATCATCGGCGACGGCGGCGAAGGCGCGGGAGGCGGCGCCCAGCGCGCCCGGCGGACGGCGCCATGAGCCCCAGCGCCTTCGAGCGAAGACTCGCGCGCCTTGAATCCCGGGGCGAGAGCGAGCACCGGAAGCCCAGCCCCTACAGCGACGTTCCCACTGAGATCCTCTTGGTGATGGCCATGGACAGCGATCCGCGGCGGACCCTCGAGGAGGCGACGAACACCGCGCCGTGCGCCTTCTGCCTCCGGGATCTCGGCTCAAGGGCCCAGCCCGAGGAGCTGAATCACAGCTGGGTCGCCTGCCCGCGAAGGCCCCCGCGGAAGCCCGGCGGCGCTTCGAAGTTAGAATTCTTCGGATTGTTGTGATTATGAAAGCTTTGATTTGGTACAATGCGGACAGCAATAGACCCGAGGGCACCCCATGCTCAATCAATACTCAACGCCGCTTCCCGGAGACGAGGAGCGGCCGAAGTTCTCTATCTTCACCGACCCGGACGGAATGCCGCGGCTCACCCTCGCGCAGCCCACGCAAGCCGCCCCGGCGGAGCGCCCGAGGCTGTCGGTCCAGACGGGGCCGGATGGCTCCCAGAAGCTCGGGCTTGCCCCCTCCGCGCCTCCGGCTCAGAGCGCGCCTGCCGATTCCTCTGCGCAGCCCGCCACCGCGGCCCCGGCGGCCCCAGCTCCGGCCTCGCCGCCCCAGGAGCAAGGCGACCGCGACACACTGCGCACATACCTCATGTCGAAGATGCCCGCAGACCTCTACTCGATGCCCAAGGGCCTGGACCTCGCCGGGCTCCAGGCGGCGCAACAACAGGACCTCGGCCGAGAGGGAGATCTTCGCTTCGCGCGCGCCGGAGAGCGCGCCCTATCGATGCTCCAAAACCGGGCGCCAAACTTTCAGCAGTTCGACAACGATCACCGCTTCGTCAACCAGTACCTCCAGCAACGGCAGCTCGCCCAGGAGGAGCAGCAGCGCCGCCTCGCGCAGTTGATGCAGCCCATGACGATGGCGGAGAAGCTCGCGGCCCTTCAGAAGACCCAGGGCGAGGTCGGCAAGGTCGGAGCGGAAACCGACAAACTGCGCGGAGAAGTTGGAATGCAGCCCGTTGAGCGCGCCCTGAAGCTCGGGGAACTCGGGATGCAGCCGGCGAAGCAAGCCGGGCTCGAGGCGGAGACCAAGCTCAAAGGCTCCGAGGCCTGGAAGGCCAGCGTCGAGACCGCGAATCAAGCCGAGCTTCAGAACGGCCGCTCGCTGCGGTCGCGCCAGCTTGTCGAGGCCGCCAAGAACCTCCCCGGCGCCTCCGGCAAGGTCGCCGATGGGATGGCGGGTGCCGACGTGCTCAAGATCTTCCCGCAGCTCGCGGAGATCGGGAAGTTTAGGGCGGAGCGCCCCAGCGAGGTCGCGCCCGGGTTCCACTACACGGGCCCCGGCGTCTACGACCCCGCCGAGGCCAAAGACTTTCGGGAGCAAGTCGCCTCGACCGCGCACCTCCAGAGTCTTTTGCGCCAGTACAAGTCCGCGCACGAAGCGCTCGGGCAGGTCGACCTCGGCCGCCTCACGGGGCCGAGCGCGGCGCGTCTCGCGAACCTGCACGGGCAGCTTGTGGCCGAGGTTCGCACCCTCATCGGCGCCCGGACCCTCACCGACTCGGACATCAAGCTCGCCGACATGATCGCCCCAGCCGCGGCAGGGACCGCGGGCATCGGGTCGCGGAAGAGCACGATCACCGCTGCAATCGACCAGCTCTCGAAGAACGCGACCGAGGGCCTCTACACCAAGGGCAAGGCGCGCTTCTTCGAGCCCGCGGCCGACGCCGCAACAAAGGTCGCTGCACAGCTCCGCGCCAGCGGCATGACCGACCCGAATCAGATCGCTGACGAGCTTCAGCGCAGGGGATTCTGAAATGCCGCTCTCAAGAGACCAGCTCCTCGCCATCGCCTCCGGGAAGCCCGCCGCCGCGGCCGGGCCCTCGACATTCGACAGCGGCCACCTGGACCTATCTCCGACTGACCAGGGAACGCCGAACGGGCTCGACCTCACGCCGACGGGCGACTCGGCGCCTCCTGAGCCTGAGGCACGGCGGGCGGAGGCGTTCCAGCGCGGGGTTGAGGATTCCATCCCCGGGCGCGACAAGATCGGGGCACTCGCCGCTGTCGCCGGCCACATGTCGACCGGGCTCAAGCACGACATGCCGGCCGCCGAGGTCTACAAGTACCAACTCGCGCATCCGGAGCTGAGCGAGGGAGACGCGAAGCAAGCCTTGCTCAAGGAGCGCTTCGGCGATCCGACCCTCGGCGACGTCTACAGGGAAGCCCGCGGCGAGAACGAAGCGGAGACCGCCGCCCTTCGAAAGCAGCACCCCGGATACTTCCTCGGCGGGAACCTCGCCGGGGGCGTTCTGCTCGCGAAGGCTCCGGGCCTTGGGCTCCTCGGCGAGGCGAAGCCTGGCGCCGGCCTGGCGACTCGGTTAGGCGCGGCAGCCAAGGCGGGAGCGACTTACGGGGCCGTGAACGCGGCCGGCAAGGCGCACGCGGACGATCCCCTTCAGTACGCTGGCGAAGTCGGGCTCGGGGCTGGCCTCGGCGGCCTCGCCGGCGGGCTACTTCAGGGAGGCGGCGAGCTTCTCGGCGCCGGCGCGCGAGCCATGGCGCCAGCCCTGCGCAAGTACCTCTCCGACCTGGCGGCGCGACAGGGGGTGAAGCAACTCGCACACCTTCAAGGCGGTATCAGCACTGACGCGATCCCGGGTGGCGTTGCCGGGGGCTCCGACCGCGTGGTTCAGGCGGGCGCCGACCTTCGCCAGCTCGGACAGATCGCGCCGTTCCGTTCCTCGAAGAGCGCGCTCGACAACATCCTCGAGCAGAAGAGCGATATCGGGCAGCAGATCGGGGGCATGACCCGCAGCCTGGACCAGCGCCTCACCGCGGCCGGAAAACAGGCCGACCCGTCGGTGAACGTCGACGTCATGAACGTCATGGATCGGGTTCAGAAGGAGGTCATCGACCCGCTGCGCAACTCGCACGTCTTCGAGAACAAGGCGCTCGCCGACGGGGTCGAGAAGCGGCTCTTCGAGTTCGCCAACCTCGCCAACAAGAACGGCCTCGCGTCGCTGACGGATGCACACCAGTACCGGGCGCAGTTCGACAAGCCGCTCTTCTGGGCGGGCGACCCCGACCGCAAGATGCTAGGCGAGCAGATTCACAAGATGCGGTCGATCATCGACGACGAGGTCGACCAGAAGATTGGCGCGGCTGGGAAGGCGGTGGGCTCGGGGTCCGAGGGCGACACCTGGGAGAAGCTCAAGCGCTCCTACTCCTCGCTCTCCATCGGCGGGGACTTGGCAACGATCGGCAAGGAGAAGGAGCTCAAGAACGCCTCAGTGGGGCTCCGGGATTACCTCGGGCTTGCGTCCGGGGTCGCCGCTGGACACCCGATGTTGGGCGCGGCGTTCGGCGCCGGAACTCACCTCGCGCGGAACTACGGCCCCGGCGTCTCCAGTGCGATCGCCGGTCTGGGCGAGAAGGTCGCGGGGGCGTTGCCAGCGGAGGTCCCTGCGGCCGTGCGTTCCTCGGGCGCCTTCGCGACTATCAAGGCGATGCTCGATGGCGGCGAGAAACAGCCGGCCAACCCGATGCGCGCCCTCGACGCGACCGCCCAGAACGTGCCAGAGCTGCAACAGGCGAAGACCAAGGGCGGCAACCAGCAGATGGCCGCCGAGAACTACGCGCTGAACCAGACCTCGCGGAAGTACCGGATGATCGCCTCACACATTGCAGGCGTGCAGCCGCGGCAGTAGGAGGCGAGCGCCGCTATCTGACAGGGCGCTCCCTTTCGTCGAAATACTGCTGTAGAGCGCGGTGGCCGAAGATCGCGCCGTTCGTCGCGCCAGCCCCTGCCCAGAATCCAACCCCGGCGACGAGGGCCGCGACTAGGTCGCCCTCCGAGCGGAAGAGCATGTAACCGACCGCTGCCAGAAAGTACGGCAGCAGCCGCACGCCGATCGCGTTGAACCATCCCCACTCGACTGGCTCTTTCACGGCGGGACCTCCCTGGGCGAACGCCGCCCGCGGACATGTTCGCACGTCTGTCGGGTCGGTGAGCACTCGGCGCCCGCTACAGCCCAATCCCCGCCGCCGCGTTGTCCTCGAAGAGCGAGGCCTCGCGCACGTAGCGCGCCACCATGTCGGCGGACTTGTGCCCGGTCTGCCGCATGATCGCGTGGGTGCTCTTCCCGGCCTTCGCCGCCGCGGTCGCGAGCCCGGCGCGGAGCGAGTGCCCGGAGAAGCCCGCCGGGTCCAAGCCCGCCGCCTCGGCCGAGCGCTTCACCACCCGGGCGATGCTTCGGCCTGAGAGCGGCGCCGCCTCGACGTGGCCGTGGCGGGTCACCTCGCGGAAGACCGGGCCCTCGGCGATGCCGGAGGCCTCGAGCCAGGCGCGGACCGCACGCACGGGGCAGGTCTTCGGGTCGGAGCCGTAGGGGATCCCCTTCTTCGAGCCCTTCCCTTCCTGGTCGGTCTTGGAGCGGCGGAGGGTCACCTCGAGTCCGTCTTCGGCGAAGGCCAGGTCGCGCACCTCGAGCCCGGCGAGCTCGGAGCGGCGGAAGGCCCCGGCGAAGCCGAGGAGGAGGAGCGCCCGGTCCCGCTTGCCCAGGAGCGATGCCGGGAGCGCGCCGGACGCCGCCCGGAGCTGGCTCGGCAGCATGGGAGCGGCCCGCCGCTGGGCAGTGCCGAGGGTGCGGCGGATGCCGGCGAGGACTTCGCGAACGCAGGTAGCGCCACGCGGCGAAGGGTGCCCGGCCGTTCTGTGGGCAGTGCCGATCGTTGCCAAGGCGAGGTTGACGGTTGCGACCTTGCGCCCGTTGTCGGCCAGACTGGCGAGGTAGAGCGCCACGGTCTCAGGCGCAGCCGGAAGAGCAGGGACGCCGTGCGCTCCACACCACCCCTCGAACCTCGCCCAGGCGGTTCGGTAGATCGCCACTGTGCGTTCGGCTCGTGACGCCTTGGCGAAGTCGCGGGCCTTCTCAACCAGGTTCGCGTCGATGCCCAGCGCGCTGCTGTTCTGACCGCTCGCCCGCGTGATTTCAGTCGTCATTGCCAGCCTCGATTCCTAGTGTCCGTCAACCCTTCATTGTCGGACTCTAGAGTGCTCCTCCCGCAGAACGCTGTCAAACGGCGTTTGACGACTCTTCGGGGCGAGAGGTACTTTCGCCCCACCCGGAGGTCACATGCCACGCAAGGCCGAAGCACGCACCCCGAAGGCGAAGACGGCGACGGGCTTTCGCCTCGAGCCCGAGTTGCTCAAGCGCATCGACGCCGTCGCGAAGGCGCTCTCAGAGCCCGGGCGCGAGATGACCCGCACCGACGCCGCCAGGATGGCGCTCTTCGCCGGGCTGCCGTTGGTGGAGGAGCGGGCGGGGATTGCGAAGGCGAAGCGACGCTGAACGGAACGGGCACGTCATGGACGAACAGGTCTTGGGTCTGCTCTTGGACATCAAGCACGACGTCGATGAGCTGCTCCGCCAGAGGGCCAAGCCCCAGCGCGAGGCGCTCTCGCTGTCGGCCGCGGCGACAATCGCGAGGTTGGGCACCTTCGGGGCGATGTTCGGGCGGACGGGGGAGCCCTCGAGGTAGGATGGTCGCCCATGGTCATGCGCGAAGAAGAGCCGCCCCGGACGGGGCTGCGGGCCTGGCTGTCCGACCCTGAGGTTCAAGGGTGGATTCGACCTCGCCTAGTCCGGCTTCTGGAGACTGTCGCGGGGGCGCTGGAAGAGGCGGGGATCCTTATCCTTGTCTTCGGGCTGCTCGACTTCTACATCAAAGCCGATCCTCATGGAGACGCCCTCTGGCCCGCCAAGGTGGCCAAGGTTGGGGTGCCGGTCCTGGTTGGTGGTATCGTGATGAAAGTGTTGCTCGTTGGGGACAAGAAGCCATGAACGATCTACCCCTCCAGATCCTCGCTTGGACCTTCGGGTCGCTCGGAGCGGTCGGCGTGCTTGCGTGGGTCGCCTTGCTTCTGCTCGACCGCAGCGCGAAGAAGCACGCGCGCGCCGTGCGGTAGGCCGGCAGCTCGGCGACCTCGGCCGCGGCGGAGACGGCGACCTCGCCGGAGAGGACCGCCTGGACGAGCGCGGGTACGCCCTTCGAGAGCACCTTCGAGGCTGACTCGACCGACCGCGGGCTCACGCCGCAGAGCGCGGCGGCTTGGTCGCGGGCCTGGCCGAAGTGACTTCCAGGCAAATTTGCCTGGAAGTCCGTCCGGGCGCCCTGCCGCGCCCGCGCCTCCGCCTCGAACAAGGCCTTGCAGCCCGCGGCGACCATCGCGACCTGCGACGGGGTGAGGTGCCGCCGGTGCAGGTTCGCCGAGCGGACGAATTCCAACGGAGAGCCCGGAGGCGCGGGGGCATCAGGGCCAGGGGGCGGGCCTGAAAATCGCTCCTGAGGGCAGCTAGAGGCCTCGCTGATGAGACAAGTTCAACTTGTGTCATCGACTCCATGGGCGCGCCCTGTTGCGCCAGCCGCTCCCGCTCGGCCGCGGAGAGCTTCGAGGCGGGCGGCGCTTCCTCGGCGGAGAGCTTCGAGCGGGGCTTGCGCGCCTTGCCGTCCTTGCCGGTGCGGGCGGACGGGGAACTGGAGTCCGACTCCAGTTCAGAGCGGCGGTCCGCTACGAAGGAGTGGGCAACCCCGCAAGCCTCCGCGATCCACCGGTCCGACCGAGCGCCCCACTCCGCGTCCTTCAAGAGCGTGATCACCGCGCGGCGCTTGTCGGCGGGTGGGGTTGACAGAGTCTTGAGACTCCGATAGCATCTAATTGCTCAAAGCGAGGCTATCGAATGTCTCCCACGAAATCCGGACAGAAGCTTCAGTTCACCCTCAGGCTGGACCCCGATACCGCTGCCCGAGTCGAGCGCCTGGCCGAACAGCTCAGCCGTCCGGGCTTCCCGGCCGGCACGACAGACGTTCTGCGAATGGCGGTGGTTCACGGGCTCCCGCTCATCGAAGCGGACGCGAAGCGCCGCAAGTAGACCTTCGGGCCCGCGCGGAAGGCGCGACACGCGAGCCCAGCAAAGCGAAGGCCTCAGGAGCTGTCACTCCCGAGGCCCTCTTGACGCGCCCCTGAACACCCCAGGAGCAACGCCCATGGCGAAGAAGCCCGAGTCACGTCCGAAGGTCAAGCCGTCCCGCATCATCGCCGCCCGCTTCCGGCGCGCCCTTGCCCTCGCTCGCGTGCTGGACCTGCGCGGGAACGCGGGCCAGTACGAGCACGCCGCCGCAGGGCTCGAAGGCGAGATCCTGAAGGCCAGGGAGCTCCTCGCCACGCTCGTGAAGAGCCGGGCCTTCAACCTCGAGTGCGCGGAGGGGTTCGCCAGCGATCTGCCCGCGGCGCTGAATGACTTCGAGGTCGCCGACGCCGAGTGCCTGGCCGCGGGCGCTCCTCGCTTCAAGGATGACGAGCTCTGCAAGGAGCAACGGGATTGCGAGCTGGATAGGGAGGTCCAGATCGCCCGCGAGTTCGCCGAGGACTACGCCCCGGAGAAGGGCGGTGCGCGATGAGGCGCGCCGCGAGGAAGGGGGCCGTAGGCACGCCTCCTGGCGAAATGACGTCGGCGCTGGCCGCCGAGCCCGTGACGATCGGCTACAGCCCGACACCCCCGAGCTCGATTGCCGCCGCACACCGCGAGCTCGTGGGCGCCTACGGGCTTCTTATCTCGCTGCCGGAGGTGGAGACGGCTCTTCGGAAGACGGAGCGCTTCTACGGCGCGCGCAACTTGCTCCTCCGCCACCTGGCGATCGCGCGGGGTGAGTCATGAGCGGCGACCGCTTCCCGCCGCGCGCGCCGGCACCCATCGCTCGCCAGCAGGTGGAGCTCCCGCCCCTGGCGCGGCAGCCGACCATCCCCGCCGAGCTCCTGGAGCTGGCCCGCTGCAACGAGCGCGTCGCCCACCTCGAGGCCGGCATCCGCGCGGCCCTGGCCGAGCTCGAGACGCTCGAGGCGACCCTTCGCCGGACGCTGGGGGCCTGAGCCATGACCATCACCGAGAAGCCCGGCCCCTCGCGGGCCGGCACGGGAGACGTGCATCCGGCGCTCATCGGCCTGGCGATGCTGGGGTGGACGAGCACATGGCGCCCCGGCGCCGAGGTCGCGCTCTGGCGCGTGGCGATCGTCGCCGAGCTCGCCCTTGTCGAGGCCGACGACTTCCCCGGCCCGGGCAAGGCGGCCCGGCTTGCGGGCGGGCTCCTCCGGGTTGCGACACTCGCCGAGCATTCCATCGAGCGGGAGGTGCTCCGATGAATCCGAGCGCTGCGGTATTCTACGACGCGAGGCAAGGGTCGACGGACCTGGCGTGCTTCCCGAGCGCGCTCGCCTCGCCGCTCCGGGGCTTCGGCCCCGGGGCGCTTTCCTCTCGGGAACCGCCTCGGGAGCGGGACATGCCGAAGCCACGGAAGCGCGCTCCGCGTTTGAGCTCGGCCGGTGCCCAGAAGGGGCCGCGGACGTGGGAGGACGTGAAGGAAGACCGCGGCAGCGTGCACATGAGCCGCTTGCGCGCCCTGTTCCTTGAGCACATTCAATCCATCGCTCCTCAGGTACTCGCTGACCTCCACGAAAAGGCGCTCCATCTCCATTCCGAGAAGGTGGCGGACGCGAAGGAAAGCGGCTGGGAATGGAGAGCGCTCCAGCAATTCCTCAAGGCCGCACGCGCGCCCGCATCCGGAGCCCTCGACGTCCGCGCGGATCTTTCGTTTCAAGAGGTCGAAGAGGCAGGGCGCTTGCTTGGGGAAATCGAGGCGTTCGCCAACGCCATCGATGAATGGGCGCAGCGCCATACCCTTGCGACCGACTGGATACGCGATGTCGCGCTCGCCACGGTGCGACAGTGGGCCTTCGAACGGTCAGAACCGAAGGCGGAGCGGCCCCTCGAGTGGGTCAATCCTTCGTCTCAGAAGTGGATCCCGGCAATCAAGCTGCGCGACTGGGATCCCGGCCGTGAGTCAGAAGAGGAATGGGATCGGGCGTGCGCCGCCTACAAGAAGGCGATCAAGCGCCTCTATGACGAGGACCCATTTCCATCACGGTATCAGGATCCGAAACACCTTCGCTGGCTCGTGCGCTGGCAGGTGCTCGGGCACTCGCCGGGCGAAATCGCCAGAGACGAGCTCAGCTCGGAGATCGCGAGAGGCAAGCTGGGAGAGGACGGAGGCGCCAGTCCCGAGGGCCGGGGCGAGGACATTCGAAAAGCTGTGAAGGACTTGGCCTCTTTACTCGACCTTCCAACGCGCCCGCCCGGCAGGGCCGGTCGACACCGGAAAATCCCAGGGTAGTTTTCGGCCGCGATCCTCCTGGGATTCTTCTTCCGCCGCTGCCTTAGGTTCTTCGGCAGCCATGAAGAACCCACGCCCGAACGAATTCATTGGCGATCGCGTCCGGCAACTTCGCGAATCGCGCAACCTTTCGCAGATGCACCTTTGCCGGCTCGCCGGCATCTCGCCGACCACCCTCTATCGCATCGAGGTTGGCGGGATGCTCACTGCGCGAGCTGAGGCGAAGCTCTCGACGGTACTGGGCCCGCTCAAGGCCTCAGGCAACCGCGAGCGCTCCGCCGCAGATGTCGCCGAGGTCGAAGTCGATGACCTGCTCAGCCGCCGGGGAATGCCGTGAACTATTCGCCCCCGAGCTGGGAAGAAATCGAGCGAAGGCGCGATGAGCTACGAAAGCCGCTCCGCGAACAACGCGACACCCTGAAGCTGTTGGCCAACGTGAATGCCCCACCCGAGCTGGTGAAAGCGGTCGCCTCGACTCCAGAGGAGCGGCTCGAGCGCGTTCTCCAGGTGAAGGCCTGGCGCGCGCGCCATTCTGGCGAAGAGCCGCCGAAGCACTGCTCGCGCCAGCTCCGGGCCGACGAAATGGTTGCACGCCTCGAAATCGAAGAAATGCAACTTGATGCGGCATGGGATGCCGCGGCGGCCGCGAAGGAAGGAATCTACCCGTGAGCCCCTCCGACCTCGCGATCGCCCTGTTTTCTGGGGGCCACAAGGTGCTCGCCCTCGACCCCAGCACGCTCACGCCGATCGCCCCCGGCTTGAAGGAGCTGAGTTCCGAGGGCATGGTCCAAGCGCTCTGGCGAATGCGCCCGAATGCCGTGCCTGCGGTCGCCAGAGAAGACGGCACGTTCGACGCCGACCCTATCCACCTGCTCGAGCCGTCTACGCCGAGCGCGCCTGAACCCGAGCCGGCGCCCGAACTCACCCCTGAGCAGAACGACACGCTCGCGGGCGAGTTCGCGAAGATGCGCGCGGAGGCCGCGCCCGTGGCGCTCCGCCTCATCGATGACGGCCCGCGCTCTCCTGAGCCCCCGCCCCTGGCGGACTCCGAGCGACCGGCGGCGCCTGGCGCAATCGACCCGGCCGCCTACTTGATGCCCGGGAGGCGCACCATCGAGGAGATCCGAGCCGCGACGGCGAGCGAGGCCGAGAGCCTCGACACCATCGCCCCGACCCTTGGCGCGAGCCTCGCCCCCGCGTTCGGGATGGCGCGCCGGAGGGCGACTGGCGAGGAGCGCCCGGCCCCTCTGCCTTGGCCGTCCATCGCCGAGCTCATGGGAGGAGGTTTCTGGCCAGGCGCCTACGTGCTTGTCGGCGGAACCGGCATTGGCAAGTCAGCCTTGGCGCTCCAGGTTGGACTTCACGGCGCGCGCACGGGCTGCCCCGTCCTGTACGAAGGGCTGGAGCTCGACACCGCGCAGATCGTCATGCGGCTCGCGTCGCAGGCGATGGGCGAGACCGAGCCGCGCCCAGTGCCTTGGGGCGCGCTCTACAGGGGCCAGGACCCCGGCGCGATCGACCGCGCCGAGAAGCTCTGCGAAGCGGAGCTCGCCAGGCTCCCCTTCCGCATCGAGGAGGCCCCGCCGGGCGGCTGGAGCGCATCGGCCCTATTCGGGCGCGTCCGTGCGCTCAAGGAGGCCCACCCCGAGGCGACCGGCACGCCGCTTGTGGTGGTGGACTTCCTCCAGCTTGTTGGCTCCGAGCCGGGCACGCGCCGCGAGGAGCTCCGCGAGCGGATCGGGCGAGCCTCGTACACGGGCCGCGAGGTCGCCCGAAAGCTGGGCGCCGTCGTGCTCATGCTCTCCAGCATCTCGCGCGAAGGCGCCCGGCTGATCTCGACGCTCGCCGAGCAAGGCGAGCTCGGCCGCTGCGACCCCGCCGACCTTGTGGGGCTCGGGAAGGAGAGCGGCGACATCGAGTTCAGCGCGGACGCGGTCCTTACGCTCGCCCCGGAGAAGTGGGACCCCAGCGACCGGAGCGCTCCCCGTCCCGTCCATGTGGCGATTGGAAAGCAGCGCGCCGGGCCGGCCGCCTGGGGCTTGCTGGCCTTCAACGGCGCTTGGTTCTCCGAGGCAGGCCGGGCCATCGAGGTCGCCCTCGAAGAGCGCCAAATCGCCGCCAGGGCGGGCAAGACAGCAGCGAAGGAAGCCGCCCGCGCTGAGAAGCAAGGCCGGGAGCGCGCCGAGGCCAAGGAGCTGGTGGTCGCCGAGCTCCGCAAGGCCAGGAAGCCGCTCTCTATGCGCGAGCTCCGCAACCGTATCCACCGCCGCGGGCAGCTTGTCGACGCGGCTCGGGCGGACGCCGAGAGCGAGGGTTTGGTGCGCGAGGAGGCCGGGAAATGGGTGCTGGCATGAGCCCCTGTGTCCCGCGTGTCCCGCGTGTGTCCCGCGTGTCCCGGGACACGGTCTCGTGTGTGTGTGTCCCGGTCCCTATAGGGGACACGGGACACGGACACACCGGACGCGCACGCGCACTTCGGCCGGACACGGGACACGGACACGCTAATCGGTTCGCGAGAACGCCTTCGCCGAGGAGGGTCAACCGATGACCTCGGCCCTCTCCTCGACGCCTTGCGTCACCCTGCGCCCCTACCAGGCCCGCGCGCTCGATGCGCTGCGCGCCCAGGTCCGCGCCGGCATCCGCTCGATGCTCCTGGTAGCGCCCACCGGTGCCGGGAAGACGGTCATGTTCGCCGAGATCATCCGCTCCTTCCGCGAGCGCTCTCGGGCGCCCGCGCTGGTCATCGCCCACCGCGCCGAGCTCGTCAATCAGGCCGTGGCCAAGCTCGCCGCCGTCGGGGTGAAGGCGGGCGTGCTCATGGGCGCCGACCCCCGGGCCGACGCTTCGCGCGACGTCCAGGTCGCCAGCATCCAGACCCTGTACCGGCGCATCGAGCGAGGCCTCCCGCCGGCTGGCCTGGTCATCTACGACGAAGCCCACCACGCCGCCTCCCGCTCCGCGCGCGCTGTGCTCGAGCGCTACCCCGAGGCGCTGCTCATCGGCTGCACTGCAACGCCCTGGCGTGGCGACCGCATAGGCCTGGGCGAGGTCTTCAAGGCCCTGGTCGTCGCAGCGACGCCCCGGCAGCTCATCGCGGAAGGCGCCCTCGTTCCGTGCGAGCCGTACACCTACGACGCGCCGGACCTCCACGAGGTACCCGTCGTCGCGGGCGACTGGCAGCGCGACGCGCTCGAGGCCGCGTGCAATACGTCGGTCCTCGTCGGGTCTGTCGTTCGGGAGTACCTCGCCCACGCCTCGGGCCGGCGCGCGATCGTCTTCCCTGCCGGGTGCGAACACTCCCGAGCCCTGGTTGCCGAGTTCCAGGCGGCCGGAGTCGCCGCTGCCCACATCGACTGGGCGACCCCGCGGGAAGAGCGCCGCGCGGCAATCGAGTCCTTCCGTTCGGGCGCTCTGCTCGCGCTGTCGTCGGTTGGCGTGCTCACCGAGGGGTTCGACGCCCCGGCCGCCGAGGTCTGCATCCTGGCGCGGCCAACGCGCTCGCTCCCGCTGTTCCTGCAAATGGCCGGTCGAGTCCTCCGCCCTGCCCCCGGGAAGACCCGCGCGCTCCTGCACGACCACGGCGGCAACCTCTTCCGCTTCGGGTTCCCCGAGGATGACCGCGAGTACACCCTGAGCGAGGAGCCGGCGCGAACGCGCGACCTCATGGCCTGCACGGACTGCGGCTTCCTCGCTTCGCGTTGGCGCCCCGACGGCACCTGCCCGCAGTGCGGCGCCCTCCAGGACCTCCCCGAGGAAGAGCGGGAGGCCGCCGACCGCCGCCGCGGAAAGGAGCAGGTCGAGGGCCGCCGGATCGGGCGCGACGAGATTCAGCGCGTGCTCGACGCCGCGGCGAAGCGCGGACGCGAGCTCTCCCGCGCCGACGCGGTGAAGGTCGCGCGGGCGACGAAGGAAGAGCAGATCGCCGAGTTCCTCCGGCTGTGCGCCGTGCGCGACCGGAAGGGGCTCAAGCCCGCGTTCCCGAAGTACGCCTTCCGCGACGTGTTCGGGCGCTTCCCAAAGTTCAGCGATGAGGAGCTCGTGGGCATCGCCCCCGCCGAACGCCCGTTCCTTCCGCTACCGCCTCGGCGCGAGTTGGAGCGGCGCGACCCGACCACCATTTACGCGGGGGTGCGCGGATGAGCCTTCGAGAGCGCGACCTCCTGCGCGTCCTTCACGCGCGCTTGAACGCCCTGCCTGGCGTCCACCTGGACCGCGTCAACGTGGCCATGGTTCGCGGCCCTGTCCGCACATTCCGTTCTGCGCCCGTTGGCTTCCCCGACCTCATCGGCGCCGCGGCGGGACGCGCGCTTGCCGTCGAGGCGAAGTCCGCCGCCGGCCGGCAACGACCCGAGCAAGCCGCCTGGCAACGAAAGTGGGAAGCCGCCGGGGGCGTCTACGTGCTCGCGCGAGACCCGGACTCGACCATCGCCGCCGTTCAAGGGCTCCTGTCATGAACTCCGAAAAGCAGGTTCGCCACCTCCTGCGCGCCCCTCGCCGCTGGGCCCGCATCGCCCGCCGACGCCTCGCCGATCTGCGCGCCGGTCGCGAAGCCCGATGGGTGCTCCTCCACGCCCTCCAGGCCGCAGAGGCGCGCATCGCGGAGCTCGAAGCCCAGCTCCGCGCCGCCGCGCCGCCTCCACCGCCCGCGCCTGCCCCCGGGCCCGCCGCGCCGCGGACCCTCGAGGAGGCGACCCGCACTTGTCCCCGGTGCGGCCGGGTGGGCGCCGCCGCGCCGCGACCTGGCAACCCCGGCGGCCCCTGGCTTGTGCTCTGGGAGGGACGCGGCGGGAGCGCCTACGAGTGCGTCGAGGCCACGGCCGCCGAGGTCGCCGCACCTGACTTCGGGTGCTGCCCCATCGCCCCGGCCGCGGCGCCCGACAGGCTTAGTGTTCTTACGACACCACCGCTCTTTGTGCAGTCGACGCCGCGGTCTTGGCAGTGAGGAACGAATGGAAGCCCGAGTCCTAGACCTGACCCTCTTCGTCGCCGCCAGCGACGTCCAGCGCGCGCTCGGCTGTAGCCGGTCCGTGGCCTACGAGCATCTCCGGCGCGCCGCGGGTCGGCCGCCCGGAAGGCGAGGCCTTCTTCGGGTCGCAGTGGCAACATGGGAGCGCTACGTCAAGGAGGCATTCGGATGTCCGGCAAGATCAGGCTCTACCTTCGCGGCAACGTCTACTGGGCCTGGTACTACTCGGCCAACGGCAAGCGACTTCACCGCTCCACGCGGACACCCGATCGCCGAGCTGCAGAAGCGATTGCCCGGAGCTTTGAGCTTGAGGCCGCCGATCCCGATTCCGCGGTCCGGGCCCGCGCGACGCTCTCGGACGCCGTAGCGCTGCTCATGTCCGATCGCCGCGAGCAGGCGAAGGCGGGGCGACGCAGCGAGGACACGGTGGACTTCTACGAGCGCAAGGCGGGGCAACTCCTCCGGGTGCTCGAGCATGACGAGTCCGGCAGCTACACGCCGCTCCGGCTCGCCGCCCTCCGCCCCGCGGACGTCGACCGGTACATCTCGACGCGCCGGGCGGAGGGCATCGCCGAGAACACAATCCACAAGGAGCTCATCGCCCTCCGCGCCTCGCTCAAGCTCGCCCGCCGCGCCGGCATCTGGAAGGGCGACGTCGCCGAGGTCTGCCCCATCGCCTTCGCGCCCGAGTACAAGCCCAGGGAGCGCTTCGCCTCGCCCCGCGAGCTCGAGCTGCTCCTCAAGGAGCTCACCCCCGACCGCGCTGCCCGGGTTGCCTTCATCGTCGCAACCTCCGCTTGCTGGCGCGAGACCGAGCGCGCCCGCGACGAGGACGCGCTCCTCTCGTTCAGCCTCAACCAGGTCCACCTGCCGGGAACGAAGCGGAGCACCCGCAACCGGATCGTCCCGCTGGTCTTCCGCCGCCAGGTGGACCTGCTCGAGTACGCCCTGCGCCACGCCGCCGGCGCCGAGGGGCAGCTCTTCGCCCCCTGGACGAACGTCCGGCGCGACCTCCGGGCCGCCTGCGAGCGCGTCCAGGAGAAGCTCCGGGGAGAGCAGGAGGAGCGTGGCGAGGCGCCCGACGCGGTGTGCGCGCCCCTCTCGCCGAACGACCTTCGGCGGACCTACTCGACCTGGATGCGGGCCGAGGGGATCCCCCTCGAGTACATCGCCCCGACTATGGGCCACGCGGACACGCGGATGCTCGAGCGGGTCTACGCGCGGCTGCCCTCGGCGGAACTCCAAAGGCTCATGGCCAGATACGCCGGTTTGGACTGTAACGCCGGTGGAGCAGAGCGGGAGGATTCTGGCGCTTCTGGCGGACTTGCCGGACAACTCGCGGCCGCTAAGTCCTTGAAATCCTTGCCCAGGGACGGAATCGAACCATCGACACGGGGATTTTCAGTCCCCTGCTCTACCGACTGAGCTACCTGGGCGAAACGGCGGCGGATTCTGTCGGCCGCGCATCACTCTGTCAAGAGGTTCGTGAGCTCTCGGCATCGGCCTGGCGCCGCCCTCCGACCTGCCGCGCGCGGCCGCCGTCCGTTACCATCCCCACCGTGCCCGAGCTTCCCGACATCGTCGTGTACCGCGAGGCGCTCGAGCGCCGAGTCCGCGGGGCCGTTCTGGAGCGCGTGCGCCTGGCCAGCCCCTTCGTCCTGCGCTCCTTCGACCCGCCCATCGCCTCGGCCTCGGGCAAGCGCATTCTCTCCTTGCGCCGCCTGGGCAAGCGCATCGCCTTCGCGCTCGAAGGCGACCTCTACCTCGTCGTCCACCTGATGATCGCCGGCCGCTTCCAATGGAAAGACGCGCCCGGCGCCAAGATCCCCGGGAAGCTCGGCCTGGCCGCCTTCGACTTCTCCTGCGGCACGCTCCTCCTCACCGAGGCGAGCACCAAGAAGCGCGCCTCCATCCACCTGGTGCGCACCGAGGCGGCGCTCGCCGACTTCTCCCGCGGCGGGCTGGAGGTGTTGGACGCCGACCTCCCCGCCTTCCGCGAGGCGCTGGACCGCGAGAGCCACACCCTCAAGCGCGCCCTCACCGACCCGCGCCTCTTCAGTGGCATCGGCAACGCCTACTCCGACGAGATCCTCCATCGCGCCCGCCTCTCGCCGGTGCGCCTGACCCGCCAGCTCGACGACGCTGAGCGCGCGCGGCTCTTCGATGCCTGCCGCGCCGTCCTCACCGAGTGGACCCTGCGCCTGCGCGCCGAGGCCGGCCAGGGCTTCCCCGAGAAGGTCACCGCGTTCCGCCCCGAGATGGCCGTCCACGGCAAGTACCGGAAGCCCTGCCCCGTCTGCGGCTCTCCGGTGCTGCGCATCGCCTACGCCGAGAACGAGACCAACTACTGCGCCCGCTGCCAGACCGGCGGCAAGGTGCTCTCCGACCGCGGCCTCGCCCGCCTGCTCAAGGGCGATTGGCCCAAGACCCTGGAGGAGCTCGAGGAGCGCCTGGGCCCTGCCCGCTCCTCCGACGTCAAGGAAGGCTGAGCTCGGCCTCGAACCGGCCGCCTTCGGGCTCCGGGTCGGCCCGGGCCGCGAAGGTCCCCGCCGCCCGGAGGAGCGCGCCCGCCTCGATGGACGCCGCGAACAGCGCCCCGAGCTCGCTCGACCGCGCCGCGTCGAGGAGCGAGATGCGCGACAGCGCGGCGGCCGCCTTCGGGCCGTCCAGCGTGAGCTGACCCGCGCGGGCCGCGCCCGCCCGCGGCTTCCCCTCCAGCGCGGCGAAGGCCAAGTCGCGCGCGCCGGCGTCGTTGGCCACGACCGCGGCGCCCGCGCGCACGCCCACGAAGATCGACCGCTCGCCCACGGCCAACCGGAACGGCCCCGCCTCGCCCTCGCGCGGCTCCGGCTCGACGCGCGCCCCGGCCGCGCTCAGCTTCGCAAGCGCCGCCCGGATCGCGGCCGCCCCCTGCGCCTCGTCCTTTAGCGCCGCCGCCCATGCTTGGCGGTAGAGGAATGCGCCCCCCGCCGGCTGCCCCGCGGCCGCGGGCTCGATTCCTGCGACGATGAGCGCCAGCGGGCCGGCGCAGCGCCCCTTGAGCGCCTCCCAGAGAGCGCGCGCGGCAGTGGCGTCCTTTCGCGGCAAGGCGGCCGCCGCGAGCTCCTCGAGAGCCGAGGCGAACGGGCCCCCGGAAGGCTCCGCCCAGGCAGCCGGCGCGAGCTTGGCCGACGCCACCAGCGGAGCCGCGGCCGACCATCCGAGCAGCGGCTCACCGTCCCGCGGCGCTGCGAGCGGCGTCGTGCCAGACCACCGGCCCCGCGCCGCGAGCCGCCTCGCCTGAGACCGCAGCGCCACCGCGAAGTGGGCGCCCCTGCCACCGGCGAACGCGACGACGGGACCCTCGAGCTCGCGCGCCGCGATGGCCCACGCGCGGGTCTCAGCGAGGCCCGCGCCTCCCATGGCGTCGGCCGCGGATTTCAGCGCGGCGAGCGACCCCGCGCCCGACGCGAAGCAGAGCTGGACGCCCTTCGACGCGACGCCTGCGCGCCACTCGCCTCCTACCGCGACCCCTTCCAGGCGAGCGCCGCGGTGGGCGCGAGCCTCCAGCGGCCCAGCCGCCGCGAAGCGCGCCTGGAGCGCCTCCGCGGCCGGCTTTCGCCCCGAGAGGCAGACCACGGTCGCGCCCTTCTCTTGGCTCACGGTCATGGGCGCGGCCACGTCGACCCCCGCCGCGGCCAGCGACGAGGCGTCGAGCAGGTCGGCGCCCAGCGGGCGTCCCAGGTCCGCCCCGAGCGCGTGGGGCGAGAGCATGGGGGCGTAGGCGCTCGCCGCGTCCAGGAAGTCGCAAAGCGGGGGCAGCGCGTCCTTCGGCGAGCGGATGAAGACGGCGACGTCCGCTCCGCGCCCTGCGACAGGTCCGCGCGGCGCGGCGGCGAGCGAGAGGGCGACAATCATGAGAAGCACGGGGGCACCCCTTTTCACGCGCGAGACGGCAGACCACCCGAGCGCGTTGGCGCCAGGGACTGGCCGCAGCTATACATGGTCCTTACTACCCTACTCTCGACGGACCCCCATGGATCTCCCCGCCGACCTCCTGGACATGCACCGCTCCCTCGGAGCGCAGCTCGGCGGGCAGCCGTCGGCCGCCGTCGTCGAGAGCTATGGAAATCCCGACGCGGAGTACCGCGCGCTCATCGAGACCTGCGGCCTGTGTGACCGGTCGGGGCGGGACCTGCTCCGCGTCAAAGGCGGCGAGCGCGCCGCCTTTCTGCACGGCTTCGTCACGAACGACGTGAAGAACCTGCCGGTGGGCCGGGGCCGCTACACGGCTCTCCTCACCGCCAAGGGCAAGATGTTGGGCGATGCGCGCGTGCTCAGCCGCGAAGCCGAGCACCTGCTCGACACCGAGCCCGGGCGCGGCGCCCCCATCGCCGAGTTCCTCAACCACCACCTCATCTCCGAGGACGCCGAGGTGGCCGACGCCTCGGGCTCATTCGCGGTGCTCTCCTTCATCGGCCCGGGCGCCATCGAGGCGGCCTCGCGGGCGGTCGGGAGAGAGCTGGGGCCGCTCGAAGAGCTCGAGCTGCGGGAGCTGCGCGACAACCGGTCCGACCGGTTCGCTCTCGGCGCACCCCTGGGTGCGGCGCCGGGCGTGGACCTCTTCGTGCCGCTCGCTCGCGCCCGCGAGACCTTCGCGCAGGCGCTCGAGGCCGGCCGCACCCTGGGCCTCATCCCGGTCGGCGGAAAGGCGCTGGAGGTCCTGCGCGTCGAGGCCGGCCTCCCGCGCTTCGGCCCCGACATGGGCGAAGAGACCATTCCGCTCGAGGCGAACCTCGGCGAGCGAGCCATCTCCTACAACAAGGGTTGCTACGTCGGGCAGGAGGTCATCGCCCGCGCCACCTTCCGCGGCGGCGTGCGCCGGCGCCTGGCGGGGCTCGCGTTCGACGACGGCCCACTTCCGGCTTCAGGCACCGAGCTCTTCGCCGCCGGCGCGGAAACCCGGGCCGCCGCGCAGACGTTGACCGCGGCGCTCAGCCCGCGCTTCGGCCCCATCGCGCTCGCCTATGTGCGCCGCGAGCACCTGGCAGAGGGCACCGAGCTCGCAGCCAAGGACGGCCGCAAAGCGCGGGTGCGGGCCTTGCCCTTCCGCCCGGCGCCATGACCGCGCTCGCGTACGGCGTGGGCTTCTTCTTCGGCGCCCGAATCCGGGAGGCGGCCCGCCAGTCGGGTGCCGCGCTCGTCGAGGCCCCTTCGGGCAGCCTCATCCGCGAAGCCGAGCGCGCGCATCCCGACCTCGTCCTCGTGGAGCTGGAGCGCACCGACCTCGCCGAGGTGGGGCAGCTCAAGGCCCATCCCAGTCTCGGCCGCACCCGCGTGATCGGCTTCGGCGCCCATGTCCGCGAGGAGCTCTTGGCGCAGGCGCGCTCCGCAGGGTGCGACGCAGTCCTCACCAAGGGGCAGCTCGCCGCTCGCCTGCCCGCCTTTTTCCAGCCGCTGCCATAGAAAAGCGCATTCGCGGGCGCTCGGTCGGGAGCGAAGCCGGCGAGCGAGGCTGGCCGTCGATGGGCTGCCCCGCGTTGGAAGTCGAGGTCGCAGCGCCGAAGAATCGCTCGTGGAATCGAAGGCTCTCATGTGTCCAAGCGAGTGGAATTTCGCTTTTGCGTCAACTTCAGGGAGATCTCGAGAAACATGGCCCTTCGACTCGTCATCATCGGCGGCGTCGCCGCGGGAGCGACCGCCGCGGCGCGCGCGCGTCGGCTCAGCGAAGACGCCGACATCACCGTCCTGGAGCGAGGCCCGTACGTCTCGTTCGCCAACTGCGGGCTGCCCTACTTTCTCTCGCGCGACATCGAGAGCCGCGACGACCTCCTCCTCCAATCGCCCGAGGGCCTGCAGGCCCGGTACGGGGTCCGCGCGCTGGTGAACACCGAGGCGCTCGAGATCGACCGGAAGGCGAAGCGCGTGGTCGCCCGCGGCCCGGAGGGCGAGAGCGTCCACCCTTATGACAAGCTCGTGCTGGCCCAGGGCGGCAACGCCATCCTCCCGCCCATCCCCGGCGCCGACGCCCCTCACGTCTTCCGGCTCTGGACGGTGCCGGACATGGACCGGCTCCACGCGTTCATCGAGCGCGAGCGCCCCAAGTCCGCAGTCGTGGTCGGGGGAGGGTTCGTCGGCCTCGAGATGGTCGAGGCCTTCGTCCGACGCGGGCTCTCCACCACCGTCGTCGAGCTCCTCCCGACGGTCATGCCCAACATGGACCGCGAGCTCGGAGTGCTGATCGGCCGGGAGCTCTCGGACCGCGGCGCCCGCGTCGAGACCGGCGCCGGGGTCAAGGCTATCCTCTCGGCCGAGCGCGCGGTGGAGCTGGCGGACGGGCGGCGCCTGCCGGCCGACCTGGTCCTCTTCTCGGTGGGTGTGCGGCCGGAGCTCGGGTTGGCGAAGCGCGCCGGCCTGGAGATCGGTCGCACGGGCGGCGTGCTGGTCGACGAACACCTTCAGACCACCGACCCGGACATCTACGCCGCCGGCGACATGGTCGAGGTGGTACATCGGATCTCCGGCCAGCGCGCGCGGGTGCCGCTGGCGGGGCCCGCGAATCGGCAAGGGCGCATCGCCGCCACCAACGCGCTGGGCGGGAAGCTTCGTTACGCGGGGCCTTTGGGCACGAGCGTGGTCAAGATCTTCGAAGCCACCGCCGCGATGACCGGCCTGACCGAAAAAGCGGCGCGAGAGAGCTTCGCGAACGTCGGCGTCGCCATCCTCCACAAGGACCACCACGCCGGCTACTTCCCGGGCGCGCAGGAGCTGTCGCTTAAGCTGGTCTACGACCGCTCGACGGCGCGGCTGCTCGGCGCCCAGGCGTTCGGGCACGCCGGGGTCGAGAAGCGAATCGACGTGCTCGCGACCGCGCTCACGGGCGAGTTCACGCTCCACGACCTGGCCGAGCTGGACCTCGCCTACGCGCCGCCGTATTCGTCGGCCAACGACCCGGTCAACCTGGCCGCCTTCATCGGCGAGAACGACGCCTCCGGGTACAGCCCGCTCGTGACCCCGGCGCAGCTCAAGGCGGAGCTCGCCGGGCGCGCGCCGCCCCTGGTGCTGGACGTGCGGACCGCCGAGGAGCACCAGGCGTCGCGCCTCAAGGGCTCTCAACTCATCCCGGTCGACGAGCTCCGCTCAAAGCTCGGCGCACTGCCGAAGGACCGGCGCATCGTCGTCCACTGCCGCTCCGGTTTCCGCGCCCACCTCGCGGTTCGCATTCTCAAGGACCACGGCTTTTCCGACGTGGCCAACGTCACCGGCGGCATGGTCAGCATCCACACCGAAGGTGGATTCGAATTGGAGGAATCTTGAAGCTCGATCCCGTGACTTTGGCTGTCGCCGTCATCCTCGCCTTCCTCGTCCTGCGCCGGCTCCTGGGCGGAGGGAAGGCCTCGGCGCAGGTCGTGCGCGAGAAGATCAAGGCGGGCGCGAAGCTCGTCGACGTGCGGACGCCGGAAGAGTTTCGCGGCGGCTCGTACCCGGGCGCGGTCAACATCCCGCTGCAGGACATCGGCCGAAGGCTGTCGGAGCTCCCGAAAAACAAGGCGGTGGTCGTCTTTTGCCGGTCGGGCTCTCGCAGCGCCATGGCCGCGCGCGCCATGAAGAAGGCGGGCTTCGCCGACGTGGTGAACGCGGGCGCTCTGGGGCAGATGCCGCGGTAGCGCGGGGAGCAGAGGGCCGTGGAGGCGCCGGGGCCGCGCGCCGGCAAAAGGCTCGGTCAGCGGCCGTCGGCCCCGCGCTTGAAAAGGCTGCTCAGGTTGACCTCGATCCGGCTTCTCACGACGCCGAGCAGGCTCTCCAGCTCCCGGCTGGACACCTTGAGCGCCGCCTGAAGCCTCTCGCGGGTCGTCGCGAGGAGTCGCTCGCGGGCCTCAGCCAGGCGACGCGCTGCGGTTGAACGGTGGATCTCGAAACAGCGGGGCCAGGCCGTCGATGGTCAGGCCTTCGACGAAGTGGAGCCGCAGCAGATTCCGCTCCTCCACGCCGAGCGCTCCGAGCGCCTCCGACAGCGCGTTCGAGAACGCGGCGCGGTAGCGGACGCGGAGATAATCGAGCTCTGGGTCGGGCCCCAGGCGCGACTCGAGCCCGGGCGCGAGAGACTCCTGCCGCTCGGCCAGGCGAAGGGCCACGCGAACTGCCGCAACTTTCACCCAGGGCCCCAGGGCACCGCGGCCGGTGTATTGGGCGATTCGCGGCGCAGCGCCGTCGACCCAAACGAAGAACCGCTCGCGGAGGACCTGCCTCACCTCGTCAGCGAAGGCCGGGGTCCGATCGTCATCGCCGCACGTGCGGGTCGATGCGCGCCAGAAAGACGGATTCGAAGGCGGACAGGCCCTGAGGGAGCCCGTGCTGGCACGCACACGCCAGGTAGAGATCGCCGGCGTGGAGCGCCGCCAGCTCGGCCTCGCTCTGGGCCCGCTGCCCCAGGTGCGCCGCGAACAAATCGTCGCCCAGCTCGACCCCGGGCCAGGCCGCGCGCGCGGCCGCCGCGCACTCCGCGAGCCGAGTCTCGAGCGACGCCAGGGCGCTGCGCGAGAGCCCTCGATTGGCCTTGGGCCGTGCTGCCAGAAATATTGGAGAGCGCGCGGGCACGACGGCGACAATCGCCTACCGGCGGAGCCGTTGCAAGACACCGACGGCAAAACCGGCTCTGCCGCGACCCATTCGCCGATTGCTTCGCCGACCCCTCATCCTCACCTGAGCTGAATGGCCAAAGGCCGTTTCAAAGAGGCAGAAACAGTTTCAGCGTCTCGGAGTCCCGCTTCTCGAGAAGACGGCACCCCCCGCCGTCGATCATCCATCCCCGCCGGCGCTCGGCGCAGACAAGCGAGCCCCAGGAAAGGTTGGCTCGCCACGCTCCTCGCCCTCTGGGGCCAACGAGCGCCTATTCGATGCGAAGAAGTGAACGCGGTCGAGCCCGCCTTCGGAAGTCGATTTCATTTCCACTCCACGAGGGCCCGCGGACCAATCCCGAGCAGGCAACCGGCACGGGCCTCGCCACGGGCAGGCCCGTCATGACCTCAAGAATGCGACCGCCTTGGCGGCATCCTCTTCGCCTTCCTCCGGGCCGACGACCACGGCCTTCCCCGAGCCCACGGCCAGGACGACCCGATCGCCCAGCGCCAGGCCGGCCCTGAACTCCGGGCGCTCCCGCGCGAGGGCGAAGTAGGCCGCCGAGAGGTATTTGACCTTGAGCGAGCGGCCTGGGGCTTCCAAGGTCTGACAGTCCACCCAGGCGCCCGCGCGCCACAGGTAGGTGCGGCCTCCGGCGACGCGGACCGGCTCGCTCGGCCGAGGAGCGGCGACCTCCTCCTTCATCGCCCTCGTCTTCCGAGACACCTCGATGCCGGCCTTCCCCTCGACGCGACCGAGCGCATCGGCGGCGGCGAAGCTCTTTTCGAGGTCGTCGCCCCCGGCGGCGGTCGGCGCGAACGCCGGCGCCGCGGCCGCGCGCGGGAGCCCGCGGTCGCGCCGCCAGTCCGGCTCGCCAGCAGGGAGTGGCCCGGCGATCGGCCAATCCTCGACGACGAGGTACGAGGTGTACGGCGTCACGATCCCGAACTTCTTGCCGAGCTGCACCACCTCGTCGCGCAGCTCGGGCTTCTGACCGCGCAGGCGGATCTCCTCGAGCAGATAGCCGACCTTCCGGATGGCCCAGAGCCTGGGGATGAAATCCTTCTCCTTGTGCTCGGCAGTGGGCGTGGTCGTGCCGTAATCGATTTTCTTCGCCGCGCCGTCGACCGTCCCCGTCAGCGTCGCCTTTACGTCGCCGGGCTGGCGGTAGCGCCCCAGGACGACCAGCTGACCGCCCTTGAAGAGGTCCGGCAGCTTCTTCGGATAGACGTCGAAGGCCCCCATCGACGACAGGTCGAGGCCGACGTCGGCGAGCACCGGGTGGCTCAAGGCATCGTAGAAATGAGAAATCCGCGCCTCCAGATCTCGGCCTTCCCGGACGTATTCGGCGGCGCCCTGGCCTTCGGCCGCCAGGCGATCGAGCAGGCGCGCGTTCAAGTCCTCGCCCACTCCGAAGGTGAAGATCCGGCTCTTGCCCTTGTTGGCTGACGCGACATTCCGGGCGATCGCCTCCTCCCCGGTCTCGCCGATGGTCGGCCGGCCGTCGGTGATGAACAGGACGAGGTGCGGCCCTCCTCCTCCGGCCTCGCCATCCTTCAGGGCGCGCCGCAACGCCTCGTCGATGGCCGTGCCCCCCAGCGCCTCGAGCCCGTCGACGAACGCGACCGCCTTCTGAACGGCGTCCCCGCCCGCCTCGCGAGGCGACTCGAAGAGCGCCTCGACATCGGTGGCGAAGCGCACAACGTTGAAGCGGTCTTTCGGCGAGAGCCGGGTCACGCAGTACTTGAGCGCGCTCCGGGCCACCTTCAGGCGCTCGCCGGCCATGGAACCGGAAGTATCGAGGACGAAGGTGATGCGCTTCCCGAGGATCTCGTCCTTCTGCAGCTCCTGCTTCGGCGAGAGGAGCGCCAGGAAGTAGCCCGGCTCGGAGGCCTCTTGGTAGGTCAGGAGCGACAAGCCGACCGCCTTCTCCGAGACGGAATAGTAGAGGTCGAGGTCTCGCCCGAGCTCAGCTTGGGGCCCCAGCTCCAGCCCGACCAGAGCGCCGTGCTCGCCCCGTCGAGCGACCTGGAGGGAATGCGTGGGCGAGTAGAGGGACCGCAGAGGCACCGCCGATGCGACCGTGGCGCTGAAGGTGAAATCCTGTCGCACGGTCGAGGGAAGGCTGGCGTGGCCTCCGGCGCCGAGCGGATACCGGTAGTGGTAGGCGCCGCCGGCGAACTCGAGCACCTGGGAGAAGGCGAGCTCGATCTTCTGCTCGCCCCGCGCGGGGACCGGAAAGACCCGCGCGCGGAAAACGTCGGAATCGACGTATTCCAGCAGCCCCGGGTCCTGCAGCCGCCGCACGATGCCCTCGTAGATGGCGCTCGCCTTCTCCTTTTCCAGCATCTCCGCGCGCGTCTTCTTCCCGTCGATCCAGAGATAGAACTCGCTGAGCGCCGCGCCCTTGGGCAGCGGGAACACGTAGTGCGCCTCGAGCGGCCGCGGACTGTCGTTGACGAACACCTGCTCGACGCGGGTGAATGCGGCGCCGTCCTTCAGCTCGGCGCTGACGCGCTGGCTCTTGATGGCGAGCGGCGGGGCGGACGGCTCCACCGGAATGAGCAGGCCTTGAGCGAGAGCCTGCGGCGCCAGGGACAACAGCGCGCCGAGGGACGCCAGCGGCGCGAGAACCACGAGAGACGGTCGAGCGTACATGGGCATGGCTCCTCGAGACTGCGGCGTTCAACGCGCGGCGCCGCCGCAGGATCTTTCTGGGGGCCCACGAACAGGCGCTTAGGGCATGGATCCAGGAGGGGAATGCCTTTGGATTGCGCGGTGTTCGTCTGGTCCGCTACCCGGAGATGGAGCCGGGCCGTGCGCCGCCGGCGCGGGCCACTGCCGCTCCGGCGAGGACTCTAATTGCCGGCAAGCCGCGCCCCCTCTAGACTCTCGCCCTCCCGAGGCCCGAGCGAGGGGACTGCCCGCGCCCCGGTGTCTCTTTTCAACGCAGTGCAACGCGGTCGCGCCAGAGCCGCCGACCGGCGCCGCAAGAAAGGAAGAATCGAGGACATGAAGCGAATCTTGTTGAGTGCTTGCGTCGCCGCGACGTCGCTGTCGCTGTCGGCTTGTCCCCCCTCGTCGCCCGGCGGAGTCAACGCGTCGGGGAGCCCCAAGGGCACTTCCGCCCCGAGCGCCGCCGCGCCTGCGGGCCCGAAGAGCCCCGACGCGGTCAAAGCTGAGTTCTACGTCATGAGCCAGTGCCCCTTCGGCGTCCAGGTGGTCAACGGCGTCAAGGATGCGGTGGACAAGCTCGGCCCCGACCTCGACCTCTCCATCGACTACATCGGCGGCGACGCGAACGGGACGCTGACCTCCATGCACGGACCCGACGAGGTGACCGGGGACATCGTGCAGCTCTGCGCGATGAAGGCCGCGCCGGGCAAGTACCTCGACATGGTGGTGTGCCAGAACAAGGAGCCCAAGGCCATCGCCAAGAATTGGGAGTCCTGTGCGCAGGCGGCGCAGCTCCCGGTCGAGCAGAATCCGCACCTGTCTCAACGGAGAGGAAGGCAAGGAGCTCCTGAAGGCGAGCTTCAAGCGCTCCGAGGACCGGCACGCGACCGGCAGCCCCACCATCTACGTCGCCGGCAAGCTCTACAGCGGCGGCCGCCGGCCGACCGACTTCCTGCGCGCCTTCTGCGCCGAGCACAAGGGCGCGACCAAGCCGCAGGCGTGCCAGAACATCCCCGAGGCGCCCAAGGTCAACGTGACGCTCATCGGCGACAAGCGCTGCCCCGAGTGCCGAGTGGACGCCTGGGCGAACAACCTCAAGTCGCGGCTCGCGAACCCGGCCCTCACCGTGCTTGAGTACACCGAGCCCGAGGGGCGCAAGCTCTACGACGCGCTTGGCGAGAACCCAGGCCCACTGCCCATGGTGCTGTTCGACTCGACCCTCGACGCCGACAAGGAAGCGGTCGGCATGTTCAACCGCTACCTGCAGCCGCGCGGCTCCTACCGCATGCTGCAGATTGGCGGCGAGTGGAACCCCACCTGCATGAACGACGGCGGCTGCAAGCTCGACGCATGCAAGGCGACGCTCGCGTGCAAGGCGGAGACGCCCAAGACCCTGGACGTCTACGTCATGAGCCAGTGCCCGTTCGGCGTGCGCGCCCTCAACGCCATGGATGAGGTCCTCAAGACCTTCAACGGCGCAATCAACTTCGCCGTCCATTACATCGGAAGCGGCACGGCGAAGGAGGGCTTCAGGTCGCTCCACGGCGCAAACGAGGTCGACGAGGACGTCCGCGAGCTGTGCGCCATGAAGCTCGCGCCGAAGAGCTACAAGTGGATGGACTACGTGCTCTGCCGCAACAAGAGCATCACCTCCGACAAGTGGCAGGACTGCACCGGCAAGAATTTTGGATTCGAGGCCAAGGCGATGCAGCACTGCGTCGAGTCCGAGGGCAAGAAGCTGCTGGAGAGCGACCTGAAGCTCGCCAGCGCGCTCAACGTCGGCGCGAGCCCGACCTGGGTCGCCAATGGCAAATTCAAGTTCTCCGGCGCCGATGCCGAGACCATCAAGAGCAAGGTCTGCGAGCACAACAAGGGCCTGAAGGGCTGCGACAAGACGCTTTCCGGCCCTGCTCAAGGCGGAGCGCCGGCGGGCAACTGCGGGAAGTAGCACTCGCCGCTTTCCACACTCGTGAATTGCTCGAGCGGCCGGCCCTCCGGGCACCGGCCGCTCGACGTTTCTCGGGTCATGCTCAGGTCGCCGAGCGGACGTTCGCCGCCAAAGCCAGGAGCGCGGGAGCCGTTCGCCCAGCGGGGGACGGCTATACTCCGCGACATGAACCCCATTCTTTTTTCGCTGCTGCTCTGTGCGGCTCCTGCAACCCCCGCCGAGGGCGAGACCAACGCCCTCTCGCTCCTTTCCGGCGCCCGCCAAGTCAACGCCTCCGGGCAACCCGAAGGAAATGCCGAGGCCCTCATCGACGGTCAATCCGACCAGCGCTGGGAGCCGACTGTCAGCGGTGAACGCCAGGCGGTCTTCGAGCTCCCCGAGGCGTACGACCTCTCCCGCGGCGAGGCCATCAACTCGAACGTCGAGGAGAGCTGGCCGGGCATCTCCGTGAAGCGCCTCCGCCTCGAGTCAGGCCCCGGCCCCGTCGGCCCGTGGAAGCCGCTCGCCGACGCGACGCTCGAGAAGAAGCTGGCACCTCAGTCCTTCAAGGTCGCCGGCGGCAAGGCGGTGCGCTACGTCCGCGTCTCGCTCCTCGAGAACTACGGCAGCACGGAGTGGTTCAGCCTCAGCGAGCTCTCGCTGTTTGGCCGGCCCAGCGAATCGCACAAAGTGGACTTCAATGGCGTCTGGGACACCTCCTACGGCGAGATGAAGCTCACGCAAACCGGGCAGCGCATCTGGGGCTGCTATGGCTGGCCAGACTCGAAGACGAGCAACTACACCGTCGACGGCACGCTCGAGGGCCGGGTCTTCGCCGGCACCTGGCGGCAGGTCGACGACGTCGGGAACGAGGCGGTGGGGCTCATCGTCTTCGCGCTCAACAAGGAAGGCGACCTCTCCGGCGTCTGGGGCACCGACGCGACGAACCGGACGGGGCGCTGGGACGGCCACCGCAAGGGCGAGGCCGCCCTCGTCTGCGAGCCGCCAGAGAAGTCCTTACGCAAGGAGCTGGCCGCCAAAGGGCGCGTGGTGCTGCGCGGCATCCTCTTCGACACCGCCAAGGACGTGATCCGCCCCGAGTCCGAGCCGGTCCTGCGAGAGCTGGCCGCGGCCATGAAGGCCACTCCGGGCAAGGCCTACCTCA
The DNA here is from genome assembly GCA_963772225.1 of uncultured delta proteobacterium. Taxonomy (GTDB): domain Bacteria; phylum Myxococcota; class Myxococcia; order Myxococcales; family UBA5297; genus CAVYWD01. The sequence continues at coordinate 316,112 of CAVYWD010000011.1, forward strand.
TCGAGGGCCACACCGACGACCGGGGAGGCAAGGAGTTCAACCAGGCGCTCTCGGAGAAGCGCTCGGCCTCGGTGAAGACCTGGCTCGAGAAGGCCGGCGTCAAGGCCAAGCTCAAGCCCGTGGGCTACGGCCTGACGCGGCCCGCGGCCCCCAACACCACCGACGGAGGCCGGGCGGCCAATCGCCGGGTCGAGGTGGCGGCCGAAGAGTAGCGGCCTCGGCCCTACCGCGCGCGTCCGTCAAAGGTTGATCGTCGCGCCGAGCGCGGCGTGCGCCGCCTCCCCCATCGCCTCGGACAGCGTCGGGTGCGCGTGGATGGTGCGCGCGAGCTCCTCGGTGGTGGTCTCCAGCTGCAGCGCCGCGCAGGCCTCGGCGATGAGCTCGGTCGCGTGGGCGCCGACGATGTGGACGCCGAGGACCTCGTCGTACTTCTTCTCGCTGACGATCTTGACGAAGCCGTCGTTCTCCCCAGCGATGGTCGCCTTGCCGATGGCGGCGAACGGGAAGAGGCCCACCTTCACGTCGTCGCCGCGCTCGCGGGCCTTCTTCTCGGTGAGCCCCACCGACGCCGCCTCGGGCGCGGTGTAGGTCGCGCTCGGCGCACGGTCGTAGCGCAGCGGCGCGGGGTCCTTCCCCGCGATGGAATCGGCGGCGACGATGCCCTCGTGGCTCGCCACGTGCGCCAGGGCGAGCGTCGGGACGAGGTCGCCGATGGCCCAGATGCCGGGGACCCGGGTCTTCATCTGGCCGTCCACGGGGACGAAGCCGCGGTCGGTCTCGAGGCCGACGCTCGCGAGGCCCAGGTCCTCGGACACCGGCTTGCGCCCCACCGCGACGAGCAGCGCCTCTGCCTCCAAGAGCTGCGGGCCCGAAGGACACCCGGCAAAGACCCTCACTCCCGCCTCGGTCACCTCGACGCGCTCGACCTTGGTCTGGAGGAGAAAGTCGACCTTCCGGCGGCGGAAGGCCTTCTCCATCTCCTTCGAGACATCCTCGTCCTCGAGCGGCAGCAGGTGCGGCAAAAGCTCGACGACGGTCACCTGCGCGCCGAACGACCGGAAGATGGACGCGAACTCCATGCCCACCGCGCCGGCCCCCAGCACGATGAGGCTCTTGGGCACTGCGGCGACCTCCAGGATGGAGTCGCTGGTGAGAATGCGCCGGTGGTCGGGCGCGATGCCCGGCAGGTCCTTCACCTCGCTGCCGGTCGCGAGGATCACGCTCTTTGCCTCGAGGAGCTGGGCGGCGCCCTCGCCCTGCACCTCCACCCGCCCCGGCCCGGCGAGCCGGCCGTGTCCTTTGAAGACGGCAATGCCGTACTTCTTCATGAGCCCGGCGACCCCGCCCGAGAGCTTGGCCACCACCCGCTCCTTGCGCTTCATCACCTTCTCGAGGTTGAGCGCGGCGCGCTCCACGTCGACGCCGAAGTCCGCCGCCCGCGCGCAGGTCTCGAGCGTCGCGGCCGACTGCAGCAAGCTCTTGGTGGGGATGCACCCGCGCAACAGGCACGTGCCGCCCAGGCGCTTGTCCCGCTCGACCAGCGCGACCTTGAGGCCATTGTGCGCCGCGCGAATGGCCGCGACATAACCGCCCGGCCCCGAGCCGATCACCACCACGTCGAATGCGTTCGCCACGTCGGATTTCTCCTTTGGGGCCCGGCTGGCGAGCCAGGGGCTACAGGACCGCCGCCAGCTCCTCGTAAAGATAGATGGCGCTGCGCATCGCCTTGTGCAGGTCGGACAGATCGCAGCTCTCGTTCTCGGCGTGCGCGTTGGAGTACGGATCCTCGACGCCGATGAGCAGCGCGGGCACGCCCCCCAGCTCCTTGGCGAACGGCTCGACGAAGCCGATGGACCCGCCGCAGCCCACGAAGAGCGCCCCGCGGCCGAAGCCCTTCTCGAGCGCGCGCGCCGCCGCCTGGAAGGGCGGAGCCGAGGCGTCGGTGTACCACCAGTTCCCGCCGCCATCGCCCCGGACCTCCACCTGGACGCCCCACGGCGCGCTCGCCTTCAGCTTCTCGGTGAGCGCCGCCAGGGTCCACGCCGGGTCCATGTCGGGCACCAGGCGGATGCCGACGCGCGCCCAGGCCGAGTCATTGAGGATGTTGCGCGCCTCCTTGCGCGAGCTCGCCTGGAGGGCGTTCACCGCCAGCGAGGGCTGCCGCCAGTTGGTCTCGAACGGATGCCTGGGCGCGCCGAGCATCTGCACGCCGGGGAGCATCGACGCCTGCTTGCGGAAGTCGCCCACGGTGGCGGGCAGCGCCTCGATGCTCTTCCGCTCGGCGTCGGTGAGGGGCCGCACCTTGTCATAGAGGCCGGGGATGGCGATGGTGCCGTCCGGGTTCGTGAGCGATGCGAGCATCTGGCAGAGCGCCATGGCCGCGTCGGGGACCGGCCCGCCCCACATGCCCGAGTGGACCGCGTGCTCGAGCGCGCTCACCTCCACCTCGACCGTGACCAGCCCGCGGAGCGCGGTGGTGATCGAGGGCAGGCCGACGTCGAAGTTGCCGGTGTCGGTGAGCACCATGGCGTCGGCCTGCAGGAGCTGCCGGTGCGCCTGGAGAAGCGCGGGCAGGTGGCCGGAGCCCACCTCCTCCTCTCCCTCGATGAGCACCTTGACGTTGAGCGGCAGCGCGCCATTCGCCTTCAGGAAGCTGTCCAGCGCTGCGGCGTGCACCGCCACGCCCGCCTTGTCGTCGGCCGTGCCCCGGCCGTAGAGCCGGCCGTTCCGCTCCACCGGCTCGAAGGGCTTGCTGAGCCACTTGGCCTCGTCGCCCGCGGGCTGGACGTCGTGGTGAGCGTACAGGAGGAGCGTCGGCTTGCCAGGGGCGCCCAGCCACTCGCCGTAGACGTAGGGCGGTGAGCCTTCGACGATCAGCTGCCGGACGTTTTGCAGACCGCGCGCCTGGAGGAGCGACGCGACGGCCTCGGCGCTCCGCCGGACCTCTTCTCTGGGAAAGCCCTCGAAGGCCACGCTGGGAATGCGCACGAGCGCCTTGAGGTCTTCGAGGTAGGTGGCGCGATGGGCCTCGAGGTGTTGGATCGCCTTGTCGGCGGCGCTGGCCATGGCAGGCTCCTGTCCGAAAAAGGGGAAGATGCCTCGCGGCGCTTCTAACGAGATCGCCGCTCGAATTTCTGACGCGTGAGAATGCTTCAAGGCGCGCGACGAAGGCGAGGAAATTGCCGGCTGGCGCTCACTGATATACGCATGGGGTAGGCACCAGGCCCTTCCGAGAGAGCAGCGAAGCGTGATCGCGTCGACCGCCTTGTTCCCGAGCAACGTCGAAGGTCCCGCGAGCCCGGCGCCGCGCTCGCCGCTCCCGTTCGCGGTGACCCGTGAAGATCCGCGCCTGGAGGAACGGCTGCTCGACCAGCTCGGGGCCGGCCCGAAGCGGGTGTTCGGCATCACCGGTGCGGGCTGCACGCTCCTCCACCTGGCCGCCCGGCCGGACGTGGTCTCGCTGATCGGCGCGGACATCGACCCGGTCCAGACGTGCTGGGCGCGCTTCAAGCTACAAGCCTCGCGGGCGCTGAGCCGCAAGGACTTCTGCCGCGCCGTCGGCATCTCGCACGTCGACCCGCAGGCGCGCGAGGCGCTCATCGGCCGGGTCGCCCAGGCGCTGAGCGTCGAGGACCGCACGCTGCTCAAGGCCCACGGGGTCTTCTTCGCCGGCGGGGCCTTCGACGAAGGCACGTTCGAACGCCTCTTCGCCTGCTGGCGGGCGTTCGTGGAGCGCTTCATCGCGCCGCGCGAGCAGATTCACCGCATCTTCGAAGGCGACCGCGACGCCGCGGAGGCGATGACCGCCTCGGACCTTTGGCCCGTCTCCTTCGAGCTCTTCTTCCACCAGAGCCTTTTGTTCGCGCTCTTCGGCGGCGACGCCGTCCAGCACGCCCCGCCCGGCAGCTACCCGCGCTACTTCCGCGCGCGCTTCGAGTGGGCGCTCGCCCAACCCGACGCGCCGGCGAACCCCTACCTGTCTCACCTGCTCCGCGGCCGGTATGGCGCGCTGGACCGGCGCGAGGCGCTGCCGGACTATCTGTTGCCGGAGCGCTACGCCCAACTCGAGGGCAGCGCTGGCAAGGTCACCTGCGAGACCGCCGACGTCGCCCGCGCGCTGTCTCTCCACCCGGGGCCGTACGACATGATTCAGCTGTCGAACATCCTCGACTGGTCCAGCCCGGAAGAGACCCGCGCGCTGTCCGCGCCGGTGCTCGAGCACCTGGCGCCGGGCGGCCTCCTATTGGTGCGCCAGCTCAACAACGTCCGGCCGCTCCCGACCTCGTGGATGGAGGCGCTCGACTTCGACCCGGCGCTCGAGCGCGCCCTCCATTCGCTGGACCGCAGCTTCCTCTACTCCGCCGTGCGCGTGGGGCGAAAGACATGACAGGCCCGGTGGAACCCGTGGCGGGCGCGGCGCAAGACCCGCTCTTGACTCGCTCCCTGGGGGCGCTGCGGACGGCGGTGGCCACGCCCGTGGTCGGGGCCGAGACTGCGGCTCTCGGCACTGCGGTCATCCTCGCGTCGCCCTTCACGCGAAAGGTGCAGGAGCCCATCCAGCGTCTCTGGGCAAGGGGCCTGCTCTCGGCGTGCGGAGTGCGCCTTTCCGTCGAAGGCTTGGACAAGGTCGACCCCGCCCAGCGCTACGTCCTGGTGAGCAACCACCAGAGCCACCTGGACGTGCCCTGCCTCATCCGAGCGCTGCCCCTCGCCGTGCGGTTCGTGGCCAAGAAAGAGCTATTCAAGGTGCCCATCTTCGGCCACGCCATGCGAGCGCTGGGCGAGGTGGACGTCGACCGACGAAACCCGACCGAGGCCCACCGCAAGCTCATCGAGGCGCAAGAAGGTGTGGCGCAGGTCTACTCGCTGCTCTTCTTCGCCGAGGGTCACCGGAGCCCGGACGGCCGCCTGATGCCGTTCAAGCGCGGCGCCGCCATCATGTCGCTCCAGCTCGGCCTGCCGATCCTGCCGCTGGCGGTCACCGGCACCAACCGGATCTTCAAGCCGGGGTGGAACGTCCTGCGCCCCGGCCCGGCCCGAGTGGAGATCGGCGACCCAATCTGGCCCGGCGACAGCGGCCTGAACGAGCGCGACCGCCTGCTGACGACCGTGCGCGATCAAATCCAGCGCATGATCGCCCGCGGACTCTGACGACGCTTGAGTGGCGCGAAAGGTCGCCCCGGCTCCCGATGGGGCCTATCTTCTCCGCTCATGACCCTCCTCCGCGTCTACGGCGAGTGCATCCTGCGGACCTTCAAGGCCCTGGGGCGAAGCCTCTGGACGGTCCTGCTGCCCATCGCCTACCTCGCGCTGGTAGGCCCGCTGGCCGCGCTGCTCGCCCCCTTGAGGTTCGTGGGCGGGTTCCTCATGGCTCTGGCGCTCGCCGCTCTGGCCGCCTCGCTGCTCTACGTCGTCGCCGAGCTGGTGCGCGGCATGCCCGTGCGGCTGCGCGAGATGCCTCAGAGCGCGCGCCCCTACTTCTGGCCGATCATGAACGTCGCGTTCGTCTTCTGGATCGCCGACTTCTTCATCCGGCCGGTGCTCGCCCAGACGTCCAGCGGCGAGGCTATCCTCGTCGCGCTCAACGCCACGCTGTTCGTGCTCTTCAACGCGGTGCCCGAGGTCATCTATCAGAAGGGCGAATACGGCGGCCTCGCCGCCATGATGGCCAGCGTGAAGTTCATCGAGGAGCACTGGATCGAGTGGCTCATCCCCAACGTCGCGCTCGGCGCGGCCTTCTGGTTCGGGTTGGGCGCGCTCCAGGCGCTCCCGCTGGGGGTCGTCCTGGAGCCCATCGCCTTCGGCGCGCTGCTGCTCTGGTCGCTCGTCTTCCGCGGCTACCTGTTCGAGGCGCTGGACCGCTCGCGGGCCCGCCAGCGGGCGCTTCGGTATCGGCTCGGCGGCCGGTAGTCCTTTAGGCGCGAGATCTCGAGCAGTCGGGCGAAGACGCTCGGCGGGCCCGACCCACCACGTTGGGGCGGCTGGTACCAAGCGCCTGAAGTTCGTTCTGAAATGGATAGCCTCCCCGTTCAGCCTGAGCGAAGGCCGAAGTCGAAGGCCCCTCGACCAGCTCGGGCTGAACGGGTTGGAGATTCCGGAAAGAGCTTGGGCGGGCAGTGCGAGGCGCTGAGGCGTTGACCCGAATTTCATCCAGGGGCCTTCAAGACAGGGGCGTTCGAGCGCTTGCGGGCAACGGAGCGAACCCCTCACCCGAGCTCGGCGGCCCGCGTGGCCGCCCTGAGTCGGGACTGTGCTCTCGGCCCTCCCGGAGGAGGCGATGGACGTTCTGGCTCGCAGAAGGACGCTGGCGCTCGGCTCGGCGCTTCTCCTCGTCGCCTGCCAGCTCGGCCAGAGCCTCCACTCCCGACCGCTCGAGAAGGGATGCGAGCGCCGACGACGCCGGGCCGGAAGCCGACGCGGGCGTCCAGACGCCGTCAAGAGCTCCGGCTGCTCGGTCGGAGAACGCTCCATAACGCGATCGACGCATTCGCGACGAGCTTGCCGGCCCCGTCGAAGACGTCCTCGGCAGTATTTGAGCAAGACTCGGCACGCATGAGAAACGACGTGCCGTGCGGCAAGAAGGTGCGAACGATGATGCCCGCGAAACGCCACGAACCCTGTCTGCCCAGCCACGACGCGGCTCGGTCCGTGAGATCTTTCTCGGCCGCCTCCTGGGCTCACCTGGGGATCGGCGCCGCAGTCTTCGTCGCGGCCGCCGCCGTCCCCAGACCCGTCGCCGCCAAGAGCCCGATCGATTACTTCACACCGACCCCGATCATAAGTCCTCTTTCCTCGACCTGCTGGGGCGCCAACCAGGTGGGCTCTCGCGATCAGTCGAACGGCCTGGAGGACAAGTCGCTGGCCGATTGGAACTATTGGGATGGTGGCATCATAAAGGATGACCAGACGGGCACCTATCATATGTTCGCCTCCCGCTGGAAACAGTCTGACGGTCACGGCGGATGGCAATACGACTCACATTGCACTCATGCGACGAGCGACAACCTTTTCGGCCCCTATACCGACCAAGGCCAATGCTTCACAGACAATGGCGGCATGTGCCACAACGTGAACGCGCTGAAACTGAAGACTGGCGACACCAGCGGCAAGAAGTTTGCCATCACGTGTAGCGGAGGCGTCGGAGGCTCCGGCCGAGCCTATGGCGCAGATTCATTGGATGGACCGTGGACATATCTCGGCGACATCCAGTTGGACTTGAACGGATACAGCGGCGAATACAGCATGGCCGACAATTTTCGCACGATTCTGCGTCCCGATGGAAAGTACGAGTGCATGAACAGTCGGATCGGTCTCGCCGACAACGTGCTGGGGCCCTACAAGGCTCAAATGGCCAATAACTTCACCAATACAGTTCCAGGGTCGCCGACAACCAACATGGAAGATCCATCCATCTTCTATGCCGGAGGCGTGTACCACGTCATTTATCACTGCTGGTCCACGGGGCTGGCGTATCTCTACACGTCCCAAGATGGCATCCACAACTGGACGATGGAACCGGGCATCGCCTATGACCCATCAACGAATATGGTGCGGTATACGGATGGTACGGTCAATCATTGGCCTCTGTTAGAACGTTCCAGCGCCTATATCGAGAACGGCCACGTGGTTGCGATGACGTTCGCGGCAATCGACGTTCAAAAAGCGGACGACAAGGGTAACGACGGCAACGGCAGCAAGGTCATCGTCGTGCCTTTCGACGGCGAGCTCTATGACAGCGATAACGGAAACGGCGGGGAGGACGCCGGTTGGGGCGACGGCGGTCTGGGCGGGAGCGACGGCGGCGTGGACGGTGGCGCGTCCGACGGCGCCAGGCTCAGGGACGACGGCGGCATCGACGGCGGCGGGCTCGACCGCGATGCATCGGCAGTCTCGGACGGCGCCGTGGCCGCCGACGCCGGGCGAACGACGGCGGACGCAGGCGCATGGGGCGACGCCGGCAAGGGCGAAGTGGTGCTTGGCTCTTCGTGTGGAACGGCAGAGAACCGGGCCACGAGCGCCGGCATATCCTGGCTGGCGTTCGGGCTGGTCGTCGCATCCATGGCTCGCCGCCGGCAACGCTCGCGGTGACGGGTCACTTGTCCAACGAACCCATTCGGGCGCTGCGGAAGACCTGACTGGGGTCAAGCTCGCTGGCTTCGGCGCGGAGCGACGCGACCGACCCCGCGCTTGAGGGCGATTGGCCCAGAGAGGGGCTTTTCGCCCATGCCTCCGCTGTCGCTGCTTCCACCGGCGCCGCCGGTGCTGACTGGCTCAATCGCCATTGTCGGCGTCGAAGGCCACGCCATCGAACGGAACGACGAGAATCTTGCTGCCGGTCGAGCAGCAGTTGTTGCCCTCGTCTTTGTTGATGTCAGTCACGGCGAAGGTGAAGTACGCGACGTGCCCGTTTTCCATGACCACATTGGGGCGCTCCATGTTGCCCCAGTGGTTGACGGTGCCGTCCGTGTAGCGGATGAAATCTGTCGAGCGATCGACCGCGAGGCCTGTGGCTATCCAGTTATGGATGCCGTCCTTGGACATGATGTGATACGACTTGCGGATGTTCCAATAATTATAGACGACGTGATAGTAGCCGCCGCTGTACCAGATGACGGGATCTTCGGCATAGGCGAGGTCAGCGCCTGGGTTCTCAAGGTAGATCTTGGGCGTCTGCACCGTGTACTTCCCGAGGACGTTGTCACTATTCATGACGGCGCCGGCCCCGGAGATCGCCCAATACCTCTTGTCTGGCCCGACGAAGATTTGCAGATTGGAAGTGACATCGCCGACATGGAATCCATTGTCGTCCCAACTGATCGAGCCCTGATAATTGAATGGCCCATCGAGCGAGCTCGACGTGAAGATCCACCCTGGCACGATTGCACTTTCGACGACCGCGTAGCTGCCATCGACCAATTGCAGTCCGGTCGTGTTGTGGCCTCTTCCATTCTGGTACGTGTACGTCGGGCCTACCTCTTTGTACGGCCCGAGGACGCTATCGCTGACAGCATGCACGGAGACCGAGTCGCTCAACCAAGCCGCGATCCCCTTGCTGGCCTGCCACTTGCTGCAAAAGAGATGGTATTTGCCGTCCGCGGCTTTGATGATCTTGCCGTCCCAGTAGCGCCAGTTGGCGACGTCTTCTAGTCCGTTGGATGGATCGCGAGAACCGACGGTTGTGTAGGCCCATGATCCGGCTGTCGTCATCGTGCCGGTGATTGGGATCGGCTGAAAATAGTCGATCATGGTCTTCTTTGTGCCCGCGTCGGCGACAGCACCAGCGTCGTGCGACTGGGACCCCGCGTCGGCGACAGCAGCATCGTGCGACTGGGACCCCGCGTCGGCGACAGCAGCATCGTACGATTGGGGCCCCGCGTCGGCGACGGCACCGGCATCGTTGCCGGAGTCGACTCCGAGCTCCCCCGCAAGGCCCAGTTCGCACGCCCCGAGAAATGAAGCAAAGAGAAGCAGGGACTCAGCGTATCTCACGAATTCGCTCCGCCCGGCGACCTTGTGCGCTCGAAGGACGACCAGCCGTCTTTGGCCCGAGAGAGTGGAGGATCCTCACCCGGAATCGGGTCAGCTCCGCCCGTCCAGGTCTTGGCCGCCGCCTTGGGCCTCTTCCCGTGCACGGCGCTGGCCCCGCTCGCGAACCAGCCGCGCCCGAATGCCCGCCCTCCCCGCGAACAACCCGATGTATCTCACCGTGGGCTGCCTCGGTGGCAACCCTTGGAGGCGGGACCCTCTCGCGTTGCTCGACGTCGAGCAGCCAGAGTAATGCTCTCGGAATTTCGACGCGCTCAGAGACAGAACGCCTGCGGGTTGACCGGTGCGGAGCGTCCTCCCCCGGCGCTGATTGCAGGCGCCCGCCGCGTCGATGGGATAGCCGACCCCGCGGGGCCGTCGGTGTCGTTCGATAGACTCGCCCCGTCGGCAATCGCAGGGGGGAGCACGGGTGGGGGCTCGTTCTGGGATGGATAGCGTTCCCGTTCAGCCCGAGCGAAGGCCGCAGGCCAGAGTCGAAGTCCCCTCGACAAGCTCGGGGTAAACGGGTTGGAGACCCCCGAAAGTACTTGGGGCAGGCAGTACTACGCCGACTTCTTCTCCTTCTCGAAGGAGAGCAGCGGCTCCTCATGCGCAGAATGACGCCCTCGGTGATCTTGCACTCCTTCATGCCCTCCCGGTACGGGACGTCGTACATGATGTCGAGCATCGCCTGTCTCGAGGATGGAGCGCAGGCCGCGGGCGCCGGACTTGCGGCGCATGGCCTCGCGGGCGATGGCGCGCAGCGCCTCCTTGGTGAAGGTGAGCTTCACCTTCTCCAGCTCGAAGAGCTTCTGGTACTGCTTGGCGAGCGCGTTCTTCGGCTGGGTGAGGATGGTGACCAGGTCGTCCTCGCTCAGGTCGCATGAGCGTGGCGATGATGGGCAGCCGGCCCACGAACTCGGGGATCATGCCGAACTTGCACGAGGTCCTGCGGCTCGATGTGGGCGAGCAGCTCGCCGAGCGCTCCGCTCGTCCTTGCGCTCGATCTTCGCGCCGAAGCCCAGCCCCTTCACGCCCACGCGGCGGCTGATGGCCTGTCTCCACGCCGTGGAAGGCGCCGCCGCACGATGAAGAGGATGTTGGTGGTGTCGACCTGGATGTACTCCTGCTGGTTGTACTTCTTGCCGCCGCGCGGCGTGACGTTGGCGCGGGTGCCCTCGATGATCTTGAGCAGGGCCTGCTGGACGCCCTCGCCGCCGACGTCGCGGGTGGGCGACGGCGTGTCGCCCTTGCGCGCGATCTTGTCGATCTCGTCGATGTAGACGATGCCGCGGGCTGCACTTCTCGACGTCGTAGTCGGCGTTGTGCAGCAGGTTCTGGATGATGTTCTCGACGTCCTCGCCCACGTAGCCGGCCTCGGTGAGGCTGGTGGCGTCGGCGATGGTGAAGGGGACGTTGAGGAAGCGCGCGAGCGACTGGGCGAGCAGCGTCTTGCCCGAGCCGGTGGGGCCGACAGGAGGACGTTCGACTTCTGCGAGCTCGACGTCCTCGGGGCCTCCGCTTGGCTTGGCCGGGCCGCGTGGCCTTCGCCTTCTTCTGGTAGATGCGCTTGTAGTGGTTGTAGACGGCGACCGACGAGGACCTTCTTGGCGCGGTCCTGGCCGACCACGTAGTCGTCCAGGAACGACTTGATCTCGGCCGGGCGTGGGCAGGCGATACCGCCGGCTTGCCCTCTTCGCGCTCGCTCTCCTCGGCGATGATGTCGTTGCAGAGCCGGATGCACTCGTCGCAGATGTAGACGGTCGGGCCCGGCGATGAGCTTTCGCACCTCGCGCTGAGCCCTTGCCGCAGAACGAGCAGGACAGGTTGCCGTGGTGGTGTTCTCTTTCCGGCTCACTCGCTGCCTCCAAGACCCGGCGGGCGGGCGCAGTGGGCCCAACCCGTCTTCCTGTGCCCCGCTCTCACGGAGCTCTTACTTCCTTCTCCATCGCCCGCGTTGCCCAGTGCACCTCAATTAGGGCCAACGGCTCGCGTGCGCCATTCTATCCCAGGGACGCCCCGAGCTTCTCCCCCCGCGCCACTTCGCCGACCGCCCACCCGGGTTTACAGCTTCAATATAGGCCCGCTGGCGCTGCCCTTGCCACGACAACCCGCCCTCGCGCGACAGTTCGCTAAAGCTCTGGAGCGCCGCGCGCCCACCGTCCAGGGGGCTAGGCCTTCTCTTGCGCCGCGAGCTCCTCCACGTCCTCCGCCAACGCGGCCGCGCGCTCGGCCACGGCCGAGGGCACCCGAGAGCACCCCTTGAGCTCGCTCGCGAGCTTGCGCGCCATGGCCGCAAGGCGGCGAACGGCGAGGTCGGCCGGAGGAGCCGGCTTGGCAGGCGCCGGGTAGCGCTGGGCCAGCTCGCGGGCGACCGCGGGCGCGGGCCGCTCGTCCTCCCAGAGCGTCTCGCGGAGCGATTGGTAGTCCTTCTCGGTCAGCTGCCCGCGGCCTTCCGCGTCGGCCAGCACGCTCACGACCTCGAAGGCCGGCGGCTCCTTGAGCGACTCCTGTGCCCGAGATTCACTCGCGCTCTTGGGCTCGAGCAGCTCCTTCTCGTGCCGGGCCAAGAACGCGTAGGAGTTTGTCAGCTTCAGCGCCGTCTGGCGCTTGATGCGCAGCTCCTTGGCGCAGTAGTCCTCGAACGTCTTGAAGCCCCACTCCTCCCAGAGGTTGCCGTTTCGCACCTTCACCAAGAGGGCGCCGAGCTCAACCCAGGTGCTCTTGAACTTCTGCGCGACCAGGAGGACCTGGTGCCGCAGTGTCCCGGCCTGAACCTCGGCGGCCTTCCTGGCTACCGCCGCTTGTGCCGACGTCTGCACGCGTGCTCCCTCGCCGTTCCGGCGGACTGAAGTGATGTTCGAGAGCGCTGCCCAAGCTCCCGAGCACCGCGCGGGCCCAGACTCGAGGCCCGCGGTTCGCGGCACTCTAGCTGATTCTGGGCGCCCGGCCGTCCAGCAAGTGCGCGGCGAATGCTCAGCGGCCCTTGATGGAAAAAGCCAGGGAGACGTTGGCCTGCTCGCCGCCATAGCCGGGGAACCGCCACCTTCGCAGCTCTGCGAGCATGCACTTGTACAGCTCGCTGCTCTCGCCCTTGTAGTCGGGGTTGTCGATCCAGAGCTTCGTCACGTGCCCGTCGTTCCCGATGGTGAACTCGATGGGAATGCGCGCCGACCAGCTGCCGCTCTGGCGGCGCGCCTCCGCCGCGAGGCAGGGGTGGAGGGCGCCCTTGTTCGCGCGCACGACCGCGTTGATGGCGTCCTGGTCCCAGAGCTGAAGGCTCTGCACCTCCTCGCCCGCGGGCGCGCGGGAGGCCGGCGCGCCAGCCCCGCTTTGGGGCCTGGAGACTGTGCCGCGGGAGACGGGCGGCTTTTCGTGCCCGCGGCTCGCGCTCGCGACGACCTTGCCTGCGTGCGCCGAGGCCGCGCTGGACCGAGCGTCGGGGTAGGTCAGCTCCTCGTCGCCGGCGCGGGCCGAGGCGAGCTTGACTTGCGGAAGCTCGTCGGTAATCACCGGCTCGGGCAGCTGAATGGACCGCTCCCAGGGGCGGTGAATGGCGAGCCAATAGGCGGCGCGCCCTGCGCCGAACAGCGCGACGCAGAGGGCGACGACCGTCGCCAACACCCGAGCCAGACTCCGCTTGCGCTCCGCGCGATCTCGCGCCGCGCTCTGGGCCTCGACCCGGTGCTTGGCCTCGGCCTTGGCCACCTGAAGGCGGAAAATCTCCTGGTCCCCCAACGGCGTGAAGACGAGGTCGCCCCCGTGGACGGCCACGGGCGTCTTGCCATCTACATCCCCCGAGAAGAGCAGCTCGACCAGCTGGTCTTGGTCGATGGGGCCCAGGAGAACGTCGGCCTGCTTATAGAGCCAGCGGTTGGCTGCGAGGCCGGCTGCAGGGGGCATCCTTCCTCCGACCGAGGGATGTCATCGACCGCGGCTCGCCGCGGCCGGGCGCCATCTTATCCGATGCCTCCCCGGTACTTCGCAAGTAGGTCCTCGATGGCTTCTCTCAGGTACTCGCTTTGCCGGACGCGCGTGCGCTCCGAGAGACCCTTCAGGGCCTCGAGACACGGCCTCGGGATACGAAACACCAATGAAACCAAACGCTTGGATGACTCCATGAGCTCTCCTGTAGACATGTGCTACTTTGTCCTACAGGGTCTCACACCAACAGGGGCAAATCAAAATGTTCGCCCTCGGGGCGCGAGCTCGACATCGGCATCGCGGCAGGAACCCGGCGCCTACTGGAGAAGGAAGGAGCGCAGCTGGGCCCCGAAAGTGACGTCCGCGCCCACGCGGCGGCCGGCTCCCAAGTCCACGGCGACGCCGCCCTCGAGGTAAATCCCGAACACTGCCGAGAAGTCATACAGGACGCCCAGCGCTGCGCGCGGCCCCAGGAGGCGGGTCGGGCGCAAGATTCCCTCGAGGTCGACCTCGAAATAGCTCTTCCACTCGTCGCGCCCGAACGAACGGCGCACCCCGGCGAGCAGCGCCTCGCCGCTCGCGCCGGAGAATCGAGTCAGTCGCAGCCGGGCCGAGAGCTCGAAACCCTCGGAGCCCAGGGCGACGAGCCCGCCCACGTCGAGGAGCCCCGAGAAGCCGCTGATGGCGCCCGATGCGGCACAGCTGGGGCAGTCGACGACGGTGGAGTAGAGCGGTCCCACGCCCGCGAAGAGCCCGACGCTCCCGGCGTGCTCCAACGACTCGCGGCGCTCCTGCGCGCCCGCAGGGGACGCCAGGACGAGCGCGGTGAGGAGGCTGGCCAAGCCGGATCGCACGGGGACGCTTTCTATCAGCTACAGGGACATGGCGCCCGCAAAGAGCTCCCGGATCGCCTCGATTTCACCGCCGACCTCGTCCGGGCCGAGGGCGGACAGGTCCCTTTTCCGGGTCTTGCGCAGGTAGGCGTCGAGGGTCGGGCTGCGGCCGTACAGGTCGCCGGCGAGCCGCACCGCCTCGGCCAGGAGCGCCGCGCAGTCCTCCGGAGCGTCCCGCCGCGCCGCCTCCGCGTTCTCCAGCTTGACGCAGCAGCCGGCCAGCAGCGCGCGATCGTGCTCGACGAGGCAGGCGCGGCGGTTGATGTGGATCAGGCTCTGAGCGAAGGCGGCGAAGTCGGCGGCGGCCTCCACCAGGTCGACGGAGGGGTCCGAAGAAGCGCGCCGCAGGAGCTTTCGGAACTCGACGAACCGCCGTTTGTCAGCGCTGCGCAGGACGCCGAACGAGCGCGAGCGGCCGAACACGTCCAAGTCCTGAGTGAGCTCGGCCACGGCCGCAGGTCGATTCGAGGCCTGCGCGGCCCTGATGCGCGCGCTGTGAACCGATAGCAACCGGGCGAGGTCGGTGACCGAGCGCCGGGCCGCGACGGCGTCGCGCACGTCTTCGGCCCAGCCCGGCACCACGTCGATCTGCGAGACCGGCGCAAACTCGGAGGCCGTCAGGTAGATTGTGTCGCCGATGGCCCCGCGGAACCTGCCGCGGAACTCCTGGAGGTCGGCGAGCAGCGTCCAGCGATCGGACACGACCTGGGGGCTGCGCACGCGCTCTCCCAGGTTGGCGATCTCGAGGGAGAGCGTTTCGGCGAGCGCCTGGACGTGCCGGCCGGTCTCCTCCTTCTTATGGAGCAACAGCGCCTCGTGGGCACCGCCCTCGCCGATAGCCTCTCCGATGAGGTCGCCGATGCCGCCCGCGCTGGCGGCCGGAAACAGCTCGTGCACGGTGGCGAGCAGGCGATTCACGTCCATCAACGTCCGGCTGATGACCGGCGCGACCTCTTCCCACATCGACAGGTCGGGGGTGGCCTCCTCGGAGAAGTCCTCGTACTTGGCGAGGTCGAGGTAGCCTAGCGCCGAGATGGCTGCGGACGCCGAGTCGTAAACCTTCCAGAGGCGACCCCCGAAGGCCTGGTCGGGGATCTCCTCTGCGAGCGCGCGCAGACGAGCGAGCGGTGCGGCCATTTCCTGCTCAGGAATCGTCGGGTTCTCCGTGTCGTCAGCTGTCGTTCCCATGGCGTCGCGCGAAGGCCTATTGTCGATGGACGAGCCTCCCGCGATCAAGCGCGAGGCCCGGCCGCACTTGGGCCACCGATGAGGGCGCTGGCCAAGCGGGCCTCCGAGCGCTACGCCAGGGCGGGCTTCGGCTCGTCTTCCACACTCTGCGTGCGACTTCGTCGCTCGACACCCTGAAAGGTCTGTCCCATGGGCAAGCTCCTCATCAACGGTGCGCAGGTCCACTTCGACGAGGACGGCGTGGGCCCCGCGGTGCTCTTCCTCCATGCGTTTCCGCTGAGCGCGGACCTGTGGACCTCCCAGCGCGCCGCACTGAAAGACCGCTTTCGCACCGTGGCCCTGGACTTCCCCGGTTTCGGCCGCTCGCAAGCGCTGAGCGAGCCCGCCTCGATGAGCCTCTTCGCGCAGGCGGCCCTCTCTGCGCTCGACGCCCTGTCCATCCCGCGCGCGGCGGTCGTCGGGCTCTCCATGGGCGGCTACGTCGCGTTCGAGCTCCTCTCCCTCGCGCGCGAGCGGGTGGCGGCGCTGGCGCTCTGCGACACCCGAGCCGGCTCCGACACCGAGCAGGGGCGCAAGAGCCGCGAGGAGAACGCCCTGGCGGTGGAGCGAGAGGGCGCAGCGGTGCTGGTGGACCGGCTCCTGCCGAACCTGCTCTCGAAAGGGGCGAGCGCCACGGTGCGAGTGGAGGTCGAGCACCGCATCCGCGCGGCTCCGCCGAAGGGCGTGGCGGCCGCGCTGCGCGCCATGGCCGTGCGCAAGGACTTCACCGACCACTTGCCTCGCATCGCTTGCCCCACCCTGGTCGTCGTCGGGGCCAACGACGTGCTCACTCCGCCCTCCGAGGCCCGGGCCATGGCCCAGGCCATCCCGGCGGCGAGCTGCCGCGAGATCCCCTCCGCGGGCCACCTCGCCAACCTGGAGGCTCCCGCGGAGTTCAACGCCGCGCTTCGGGGATTCCTCGAGGGCGCGCTCCGCCGCGCCTAGCGCGCCACCAGAGCCTCAGCGCCGCAGCTGCGACCGCACCCGCGGCGCCCAGGGCCGCGACGCGCATCGCCGCCGACGGCGGCCGCGCGCGCACCGCCGGCGCGAGCGGCAGGCGCTCGATCCAGGGGTCGAGGCGGGCTTCGAGCGCTCGCGAGCGCTCCTCGCCCGCCGACGAAACCACCACATGGTAGAAGGCGCCACCCGGGATGAACGAGAAGCGCAGGTCCCTCGCACCCCCGGTGGACTTCACGTGGGCCCTCACCTCCAGGCGAGCGCCGCGCGGCCCTTCCACGAGCGCCGACCGCTCCACGGACGCCTCCGCTCCGAGCTCCGCGCGCAGGTGGCGGGCCACGGCCGAGGTGACGGCTGCGCGCCCCTGGGGTCCGGTGGTCAGCGGGAGCTCGACGCGGCCGACGGCCAGCGATGCGCCGCCCGGCGAGGGCTCCGCGAAGGCCCACAGCAGGGCGCGATCGGCGGAGTCCTCGGTCAGCGAGGGCACGAGCGCAATAGACCCCTCGAACGCAGCCCCATCCAGCGCGAAGAATCCATCGGGCGGCGCGGGCGGGACCCCCGGCGCGGCGGGCGCGAGCGCCGCCGCCACCCACAGCCCGGACAGAAGGCAGGCTCGGCGCATCGTCGCGAGCATTTTGACGCCAGTGCGGCGCCGCGGCTACCCTCCACATCCTGGACGGTCCTCATGCCTGAGCAGCTCTCGCCGACGACGCTCGCCGTGGAAGCCGAGCGCGCCGTGCGCCGCGGCGACCTCAAGGAAGCCTTGGCCCTTTTCCGGCAGCTCTTGGCCCAGGCGCCCGACTCGAGCGCCCTGCGCGCCCGAATCGCCGCCGTCGAGTCCCTCGTGCAGCCGAAGGAGCTGAGCGCCGGCCGCCCTGCGCTGCCGCCTCCGGGCTCGCTCAACTTCGAGCGCCCGCCGACCCTGGAGCAGGTGGCGGAGGCCCTCTTCGACCGCGGTGACCTCGCCGGCGCCGCCGCCACGTATGAGCGCATCTTGAAGGCCCGCCCCGAGCACCAGCTCGCTCATGAGCGCCTCCTGGAGCTTCGCGCGGCCGCGGCAACCCTGCCCGAGCGGAGGCCGCCCTCCCAGGCACTCCCGCGCGACAAGGTCCGATTGCTCGAGGAGCTCTTGGCTCGCGTCGCCTCGCGGCGGCGAGCCTGAATGGCTCCGGCGGCGATTCTGCGCGCCTCTTCCCGCCCAAGGCCCCTCGCCCGCAGGGCCGACAGCGGCAGCGCAGCCCCATCGAAGGGCGTCCCTCGCCGGCTTTTCTGCTAGACAAGGGCTGATTGTTCGGGGAACTTTCGGCTCGAACCGCAGCCGCTCACCGGTCGCGAGCCCCGGCCGCGAGGCCTGACTTTTCAATCATGCCGCTCGTTGACCGCGCGCGCGGCGCATCCCTACAATGCCGCGCCGCGAGACCGAGGGCCTTGAAGGCTCCGGGCGACCCTGGAACACGCGATGATCGGACGCCGAGATCGCCCGCTACCGCATCGTCGAGCAAATCGGCTCGGGCGGCATGAGCGTCGTCTACAAGGGCGTGGACACCGCGCTCGAGCGCGAAGTGGCGGTCAAGCTCCTCCACCCGCACCTCGCCTCGAAAGAGGACTCCCGGCGCAGGTTTTCCCGCGAGGCGCGCGCGGTCGCCAAGCTCCACCATCCCAACATCGTGGAGATCTTCGACTGCTCGGGCGACGACGCCCCCGAGTCGTTCATGGTGACCGAGTACATCCGCGGGGACACGCTCCGCCGGTTCGCCGAGACGGAGCGCTTCGCCCCTCCGGAAATCGCCGCCATGGCCGTGCACGAGCTCGCCAGCGCGCTCGAGCACGCCCACGCGTCCGGGGTCATCCACCGGGACCTGAAGCCCGAGAACGTGATGATCCGCGAGGACGGCGTCCTCAAGCTCATGGACTTCGGCATCGCCAAGGTGCTCGACCGCGACGAGCGGATGACCATGACCGGCGCGCTGGTCGGCTCGCCGGCGCACATGGCCCCGGAGATCATCGAGGGCCAGGAGGCGGGCCGCGAGGCGGACATTTTCTCGCTGGGCACGCTCCTCTACTGGCTCTGCTGTGGCGCGCTGCCCTTCCTGGGCAACAACACCACCCAGACGCTCAAGCTCATCCTGGAGGGCGCCTTCCCGGACCCGCGGCGCCAGTGCCCGGCGGTCTCCGACGAGCTGGCGGCCATCGTCCAGCGCTGCCTGGCCCGCGACCCCAAGGCGCGCTACCCCGACGCGGGGGCGCTTCGCGCGGCCCTGGCCGACACCCTGGAGGCGGTCGGCGTCGAGCGACCCGGCGAGGAGTTCCAGGCGTTCTATCGAGCCCCGGCGAACTACCGGGCGACGCTCCAGCAGCGGCTCATCGAGCGGCTGCTCGCCGATGCCGAGCGCGGCTCGCGGGCCGCCTCCCGAAACCACGCCCGGGCCCTGGGCTGCCTGAACCGGGTGCTGGCGCTGGAGCCCGACAACGCCCGGGCCAAGGCGCTCGTCGAGGCGATGAAGCGGCGCCGCCGGCGGGCGCGGGCCGCGGCCTACACCGGGCTTGCCGTGGGGGCAGCCGCCGTGCTCGGCGCCGGCGCGGCACAGCTTCGACGTTCTCGTCCCCCCACGCCCACCGGCCTTCCCACCGCGGCAGCGGACGCCGCGAAGGCCGGCGGCCGCGCGAGCTCCTCGCCGTCGGCCACGGCGCGGGCCGAAGGGCCTCAAGACCGGGCGACGGGCGAGCCTCCCAGCTCTGTGCGGTTCCAGTCGGGGCCGCTGACGAGCACCCCGCCTGCGCCCAGCGCCGCGCAGGAGCGCGAGTTTTTGTCCGAGCCGCGGAAGCCGCCGGAATCGGCGGCGCCCAAGCGCGCCGGGCACGCCGACGAGCCCCGGCACCTCGCGGCCGCGCAGGCCCCGCCGCCCGAGTCGCGCACGGCCGTGCTCTCGGTGCACTACGCTCCCCAGCACTACGCCCGCATTTACGTCGACGGAGCGCTCGTCAACCAAAGCTCGCCCGTCTTCGAGGGCGTGCTGCCGGTCGGGCGCCACCGCGTGGTCATCGAAAGCGATTTCTGCGAGCGCTGGGAGCGAGAGATCGACCTGCCGCCGGACGGCATGCCGATGCTGGCGAGCCTGACCCGGAAGCCGGCGCTCCTGTCCGTGCACAGCTCGCAGGCAGACCTGGGCATCATCATCGACGGAGTGTTCCACGGCACGGCCGGCGATTCCGAGAAGGACCCAATTCCGGTGCCGCTGCCCGAGGGCGTGCTCAAGGGCCAGCTGACGGTCCGGCTGTTCCGCGCCGGGTACAAGGACGAGGTGAGGGAGCTCAGCTTCGCCGCGGGTCAGGTCACGCCGGTGAAGGCGGAGCTGGAGAAAGAATGAGCCGACTCCCCGTCCTCGCCGCGCTCGCCGCGACTCTGCTCGCCGCGGAGCCGGCCCTGGCCGACCCGGAGCTCCTGCGCCAGGCGCGCAACAACTTCGACTTCGGGAAGTACGACGAGGCGGTGCGCCTGGTCGACGAGCTGTTGGAGAAGAAGCAGCTGGCCGACGGGGCCGAGCTGGTGGAGGGTTATCGCATCCACGGCCTGTCGCTCTTCTACCTGGGCCGGCGCGGCGAGGCTCGGCGCTCCTTCATCAAGCTGCTCTCCGCCAACCCGGATTTCGAGCTCGACCCCATGCTCGTCCCGCCCTCGGCCATCGACGAGCTCGAGTCGGTCAAGCGGGAGAACGCGGCCACGCTCACCGAGCTGCGCCTGCGGCGCCACGCCGCCGCGGAGGAGAAGCGGCTGGAGGATGCGGCCCGGCGAAAGCTCCTGGACGACGGCGAGCGGAGCCGCCACGAGCCCATCCAGGCCAACTCCCTGCAGATCGTGGCGCGCATCGAGAAGCACAACTTCCTGACCACGCTGCTCCCCTTCGGCATCGCCCAATTCGAGCAGGGCCGCAACGGCATGGGCGCCATGTTCGCCACCGCCCAAGGCGTCACGCTCTTCGCGACCATCTTGAGCTACGCCCAGGTCCAGGACCGCATCGAGACGACCGGCAAGGTCAAGCAGGAGAACCTCGCCATCGCCCAGCGCTGGCGCGCCGCCAACTGGGTCTCCTTCGGCCTGGCGGTGGCGACGTACCTGGGCGGTGTGACCGACGCGGCGCTCCACTTCCAGGAGGAGCGACCGCTGCCCATCGTCCCCCGCGAGCTTTTGGCCCCGCCGAAGCCCCAGCCCAGGGCCGGACCCACCCTCTTCTTGTCCCCGACCCCGGGCGGCGGCCTCGCGGCCGGCGTCAGCGGGGCCTTCTGAAGGTGCCTTGCGATGCCTGTGCTGAGCGTCAAGTCCCCAGGCGGCCCGCCAAAGCGGGTGCCGCTGATCAAGCGCCTGACGAGCGTGGGGCGCGCGCCCCAGAACGACGTTGTCCTCGAGGACGAGCTCGTGTCCGAGAGCGCATTCATGATCGAGAGCGACGGGGCGAGCTACCGCCTCTCGGTGCACGACGCGGCGGTCAGCGTCAACGGCCGTCGCCGCACCGAGCACGCGCTCGCCGTGGGCGACGTCATCGCGGTCGGGGCCAGCGAGGTCACCTTCGCCGACGAGCCCCGCCGCGTTTCGGAGCCGGCGCCCGCCGAGTCCGACCCGGGGCGCCGCGTCGCGGATCTGGACGCCCTCGGCAAGCTCGTCGACTTCAGCCAGAAGCTGCTCGGCCGCTACGAGCTCGACGGGCTGCTCCAGGCCATGATGGACCAGGTCATCGCCCTCACGCGCGCCGACAAGGGCCTCCTCATCCTCTTCGAGGGCCACGAGCCGCGGGTCAAGGTGGCGCGCAACTTCGAGGGCCAGGACATCGAGGACGCCATCAGCCGGGTCTCCGACTCCATCATCGCCACGGTCCTCAAGACCCGAAAAGCCGTCATCGTCTCCGACGCGCTCAAGGACCCGCTCTTCGCCTCCAGCGAGTCCGTCATCAATCTGAAGTTGCTCTCGGTCATGTGCGCACCACTCACCGAGAACGGCGAGGTGTTCGGGCTCATCTACGTGGGCAACGACTCGGTGGCGAGCCTCTTCGAGCCCAAGAGCCTCGACGTGCTCACCATCTGGGCCGCGCAGGCCTCGCTCATCCTGCGCAACGCCATGCTGGTCAACGACCTGCGCCTGGACAACGCCGAGCTCAAGCGCCAGCTCGATGAGACGCGCTACGGGGAGATCATCGGCGCCTGCGCCTCCATGAAGGACGTCTACCGGCGCATCGACAAAATCTGCGGCACGGACATCTCGGTGCTCATCACCGGCGAGACCGGGACGGGCAAGGAGCTCATCGCGCGAGAGGTCCACAAGCGCAGCCCTCGGGCCAAGGGCCCGTTCGTGACGATCAACTGCGGCGCCATCCCGGAGAACCTGCTGGAGAGCGAGCTCTTCGGGCACGTCCGCGGCGCGTTCACCGGCGCCGTGAGCACGCGCATGGGCAAGTTCCAGGCGGCGCACGGCGGCACGCTCTTCCTCGACGAGATCGGCGAGATGCCCCCGTCGCTCCAGGTGAAGATCCTGCGCGCCCTCCAGGAAAAGCAGGTCGCCAAGGTGGGCGAGAGCCGGCCCGACAACGTCGACATCCGGGTGGTGGCGGCCACCAACAAGGTCCTGGAGGACGAGATCAAGAAGGGCGCGTTCCGCGAGGACCTGTACTATCGCCTCAACGTGGTGACCTTGTTGCTGCCGCCCCTGCGGGAGCGCGGCGACGACATCGGGGTCATCGCCAAGTTCTTCCTCACCCGCTATGCGCGGGAGTTCAACTCCAAGGCCCGGGGCTTCACGCCCACCGCGACCATCGCGATGAAGAAGTATGGCTGGCCCGGGAACGTACGAGAGCTGGAGAACCGCATCAAGAAGGCGGCGGTGCTGGCCGAGCGAGCGCTGGTCAGCGCCGAGGACATGGACTTGAGGCCCGAGAACCTGGAGCCGATCATGCCCCTGGCGCAGGCAAAGGAGGAGTTCCAGAAGCGCTACATCAACGAGATCCTCGACCGCAACAACGGCAACCGCACCAAGACCGCCAAGGACTTGGGGGTGGACCCGCGCACCATTTTCCGGCACTTGGAGAAGCTGGAAGCCGAGCGCTCGGGCAAGCCGCTCCCGTCCTTCCCGTCCGATGAGGAGCCGGGGGCCGACGCCTGAGGGTGTGGCGCGTCAATCGCGATCCGCCCTGGCGCGGGGGCGGGCTCTCAACAAACCGAGGGGAAGTCAGGGTGGCAAAGCACTTGCTTGAATGGGTCCAGCGGCGCGCCAAGGGAACTCCGCGCGCCGCGGGCTGGGTCGCCATGGCACTCTGCGCTTCGGCATGTCTGGTCACGGACCCGCTGGAGGTGGAGCCCCCGACGCCTGCGGTGGTCAACCACCCGGTGGTGATCGTGGAGGACTCCGTCACCCCCAGGAACTGGGCCCCAGTCCAGCTGACGCGGACCTCCACCCCCCCCTGCACCCAGACCTTCGAAGCCAAGCAGGTCACCGACGAGGACCTGGGCGACCAGCTCGCCGCTCGCTGGTTCATCGATTGCGCCGACGTGCCTTCCGGGACCGACTGGATGAGTTGTGAATATGAATCGGAGGAAGCGCTTTACCCGGTGGACGGCAACCCCACCAGCCGAATAGGACCGTCGCGGCAGTTCACGATAACCAAACCAGGCCTGCACATCGTCAAGGTGCTGGTGAGCGACGGCTTCGTCACCGCCTTCCCCAACGTGAGCGCCGGCTCGTCGCTCGCCTCCTACGTGTGGGCCGTCGTCGTCTCCAGCGACTGCGAGGGAGTCACCCAGTGAGGCGGACCACTTGGCCCCTCGCCGCGGTCGCGGCCGGCGCGCTGGCGTGCTCGAGCTCGAAGAGCTCTCAGGCGCCTTGCAACAGCGTCGACAAGCAGTGCCAGGACGGACAGGTGTGCTTCGAGGACGGGTGCGGCGACGCGCTCGTGTTCGCCGTCCGGGTCTCCCCCAACTCGCCGTCCTACGTGGTGCAGGACTTCAACCCGGTCTCGGTGGCGACGAGCGTGGTCGACCTCACCCTGGGCGACTCCGGCGACCTGAGCGGCACGCTGGCCATCATGCGCTTCCGAGCGTCCTCGGACTACGTGGCCGATCCGCAGAAAGCGGCGACCGCGGTGACCATCCTCGCCCGGGGCCGCTCGAGCTCCATCCCTGGCCTCGCCTTCAGCGATCCCGCCGGCGCCTTCGTCACGAGCGGCGACGCCTTCTCCGCCGTCGTTCCCCCGGGCATCTGGACCGTGAGCGCGACGCCGGTCGACCCCGCCATGCCCGCGGCCATCGCGGTCGCCCGCGTCGCCGAGCGCGGCAGCGCCTCCGCCCAGAGCGCGAAGCCCGTCGTCGTGACCCTCCCGGGCGAGCCCGGCGCCGACCTCCAGAACCCCGACCTCGAGGAGATCTCAGGGGTGCTCCAGCGGACCGCCGCCCACCCCTTCCCAGACGGCGCGGCGCCGCTGTATCGGCTTCAAGCGCTCGACTCCAGCGGCGCCGCGCTTTCCCAGCAGATCTCGGCGCGCGCCGGCCAAACGTTCACTGTCTGGGCGCAGAACGCCTCGGGGCAGGTGACGCTCCGGGCGACCCCCGACCCGACGGAGACCGCGCCGCTGCCCTCCCGCGACTTCACTTCGAACGCGGACGGGCAGTTCGCGGCCGCCGGCGGGGTCTTCGAGCTCGGCGACTTCGGCGACGCAGTGACGGTCCAGGGGCGCGTGCAGGACAGCGCGGGCAACGGCCTGCCCGACGTGCGCCTGCAGCTGACCGGCGTGGTTGCGGGAGACCACAGCACTTTCACGACCGTGGCGAGCACCGGCGCCGACCCCGCGGGGCAAGGCGCGTCGGCGCTCGGCGCGTTCCAGGCGACCCTTCTGCCTCCGCAGTCGGGAATGGGGGGCTACAAGGCCACCGCAATCCCTCCCATGGACTCGACCTTCGCGACCTTGAAGGCTGTGTCCGTGGATGTCGGAGCCGCCGCGGGAGTCGTCATCGTCTGTCCCGAGAAAGCCCTGCTCTCGGGCACCGTGACCAACTCGACCGGAATCGCCGCGGCCGGCATCGCCCTTTTCATCGAAGGCAACCCCGCGTCGTCCTCGCCGGGAACGACAATCGTCCCCGGGCTGAGCACGGACAGCAGCGGGTCCTTCGCGGCGCGCGTGGAGCCCGGCGGTTACCGCGTGGTGGCCATGCCGTCGCTGGGCAGCAAGATGGCGTGGGCCTCGCAGCGCGTCGAGGTCGCTGGCGCCGCGACCGTCTCGCTCTCGCTCCCCGACGCGCGACAGGTCTCGGGCACCATCACCGTTCGAGAGAGCGGAGCGCTGACGCCGCTGCCCAATGCCTCGGTCGAGTTCTACCGGTCCGACTCCACCGCGACCTCCGCCAGCTCGTACCCCATCAAGCTGTGGGAGACCATCACCGACTCGAAGGGGCAGTTCCAGGTCAACCTGCCCAAGTCGGGGACCGCGAACCAGTAGCCTTTTGGCTCGCCGCGGCCTGGCTCTTCTCAGGGTCCGTGAGGTGAAGCGCCCAGCCGCCGCATCGACTGGTGAAGCTCGTCGGTGAACGGGCCAATCTCCTTGGCGTACTGCACCGCCAGGGTGGTGTAGTGGCGATGGACCTCGGAAAGCTGGTCGAAGGCGCGGCTCAGCTCGCGCGTGCCGGGAGCGTCGCCTTGCTGAAGCCGGCAGCGGGCGCCGGCGGCGAGCAGGCGCGAGCGCCACGTGGGCGACCAGGCCTCCCACTCCGCGCTGCTTTTGCGGGCGGGCCGGCTCAGGAGCGTGGCCTCGAGCCGCTCGTTCAGCTCCCGATAGAGATCGACCAGGTCGCGCCCGCACTCCTCGCGCGCGCGCTCGTCGACCGAGGCCAACGCGGCGGGCGGAGGGCTCCGCCCAAGGCGCTCCCTCGCGCCCCGATAGACCCCGAGGTAGAGAAACACGCAGAGGTAGGCGGTCGCCACGCCGTAGGTGGTCCAGAGGGCGATGCGCAGCGGCCGGTTCTTGGGGGGCTCCGACACGGGTCGGCAGTCAACTCCGCCGCGATTCGCGTGTCAACGGGCGGAGAGTTCAAGTTCTCGTGGGGCGACTGCGAGCGACGGGCAGGCTCCCCACGGACCGGCGCGGAGTCGGCTCAGTCCGGGTACTGTCGATCAACGCCCGGGTCGTCAGGGTGCAGGTCGAAGTGCTCCTGGCGCGGACGACGGCAGGCCTTGGCGACCGGCGGCCCGGTGGCGTCGACCCCGAGTCGTTCGAGGATTCTGGCGCGCCAATCGACCGCTCGGGATGAACGCCGTCACCTTGCGCCTGCCCCCACAGGAAGACTTCCTCGGGAACCGGAGCCAGAGCATGGAAGTGCGGGCAATCGAATCTCTCGGGCAAGCCAACCTCGGCGCGCAGGGGCGCTGGTCCTGCTCGGTGGACACGGCGACGGGGCAGCCGCTCGACGAGCGCGAGGTGGTCGTGCCGAGGCTCCCAAGCCGTCGCCCGCGCCGGCCGCCGGCGCCGCTGAGTAGACCCTAGGCCGTCAGCGCAACAGCGCCGAGAGCGGCTGGTCAAGCAGCAACGCGGGCTCGACACCGCCAGCCCTCGGCTCGAAGTGGTATCGCAGCCGAACCCAATCGAGCGACGAGGCCGGGCCCAACATCACCCTGCGCACCTCGCCCGGCGCGAGGGTGGTATCGCGCACGACCTGCGGCTCGGGGTCGAGCGAGAGTTCTCGCCGCAGCAGCGCCACCGCGCGAAAGTGCGTCGGCGCTGTGGGAGACGAGATTTCGACGGTCAGGGTGCGAAAGACATCTCCGGTGGGAAGCCGATGCCCGACCCCGACGAGGCCGAGCGAGAGCTCCACGCGTCCGTCGTCGAGCACCCGAGCGCTGGCGCTGAGGCTCGCGGCCAAGACGCGGGGCTCACGGGCATTGGCGAAGAAATGTCCATCGCGCATGTGGCAACTCACGCAGGTTTCACGTCCGCCCGCCGCGGCGTAGGCGCGCCATTCCTCGCAGGTATTCTGCATGGGCAGCGCGCGCCGGGTGAAGTCGAATTGATGACATCCTCGGCAGAGGGTTCCGTCGCGGAGGCCGGGCTCGACGCGAACCGCGTGCGGAGACTTGGGGGACTCGCGCGAGGAGAGCACGACGCCATCGCGCACGTGACACACGGCGCAGGTGATGCCGCTCTCGCCGAGGCGTCGCAGCGGGCTGTGGCAATTCATGCAACGCGCCGCGGGCTCGAGCTGGTATCCGCGCTGGAAGGTCGGGTTGGAGTGCGAATGGGCGTGCCGGGATTGGGCGAATTGCGCCGCCACGTCGGCGTGGCACCCCCGGACGCAAGAGCCGGAGGTCGTATTGGGCGAATTGATCTCCAGAGGCTCCATCCCTCCCGTGAATCCGAACCCGTCACGGGGAGCGCCCGCGAGGACGACCAGGGCGAGGACGGCCATCATTCGGCACCCGGCACGACCACGGCCAGATCGAATTCGCCGCCCCACGTCCATTCTGCGGCGGGGGCGATGGGCCGGTCCCAGTGCAGTTGGCTCGGCATGGCCTGAGCGGCGGCTTGGAATTCCTTCTTATAGAAGATCTGCAGCTCTTTGCGGCCCACCTTCGCGGGCAGCGCCGCAAGCGCGCGCAGGCCGGCGCCCTCGACTGCCTTCGCCATGGCGTCGATGTTCGGATTTGCGCATCCTTCTTTGTGCCCCTTGGTGCAGAAGCCATCGAAGATCTGCACGCGCGGCGGCCCGGGCTTCGAGGCGCCCACCACCACGAGCACATTGTAAGGACTCGGGCCGAACGTCCACGGGCGTGGAATCAAGACGCCCAAGGTGGGGACAGCCGGTCAGCCAACGACTTGGCGAAGCGCTCGTCTTCCTGTCCGACGAACCAGATTTCAGAGGTCGTGCGCGCCTTCATCGCCGGGGCGCCCTCGAAGAACTCGACGTCGCCATCCTTGGACGCCTCCAGCGACGCTGCGAGCTGTTCCCACAACGTCCGATCGGCATTCGCCGGAATGAGGCTGACGAAGTGCGTCTCGTCGTAGCCATGGCAAGTGGCCTGAAAGGTATATTCTCCAGCGGAGTAGTGGATGAAATCACCCGAGACCCAGACGTCGTGAAGAGCGAAATCGGCTCGGATCGTTTCGGTGCTGCAGGGATCCTCGCGACAAGCGGCCGCGTGCCAGTAGCTCCCGCTCACATCTCCGTTCCAGACCGTGAACGTCCCTTCCCCGTGGACTCCCAGCATGGCGCCGTAGCTCAAAGAACCGTCCGCGGAGAACCGGATGGAGCCCATACTGGCGTCGAAATCCGAAATCCGACAGCCGTCGAGGTTGGCCGGCGTCGCAGCGCGGGCGAGCGGAGGGTGAATCTCCGCCGCCGCGGCCGCCTGGCCGCTGAGCACCGCGAGAAAGATGGGGAACCAGCGCATGGCCCGATATTGCCGCGCAGCCATTCAGGAGAGCAATCGAAATCCCTGATGCGAAATCGCCGGTCGGATGAGCGGGCTTCGCCTCGGCTTGGCCGGCGATGACCGGCGCCGCGGGCAACGCTCGCCTCTATCCGCCGCGCCGGAGTGGATGATGAGGCTCCCGCCCAGGATGCCGGCGAGGCCGATCCAGGTGGAGGGCAGCGACTCCTTCTTCAAAGTGGTGCTGGAGTCGCGGCCCGGTTTCTAAGCTTGAGAATGTCGGGCTTTGCTGCGCCCAGGTCGAAATAGAGGAGACCCCGTCCGTCCCCGGGGAGCTCGAGGCGCCTCGCCGTGCCGTCGGAGAGCTCGATGCAAAGCTCCTTCACGCGATTGTTGGCCAGGAAGAGGTCGCCCAGCTCGTCCTGTCGCTGCAATCCGTTGGCGATGGCCAAGACCCGGACGGTCGTCGGGCGACCCATGCGAAGGAGGATCCATTCGCCTACGCCTCCGCTCGGCGAATTGGAGGGTTGCCAGGAGGTCGTGAGGTTCCCGTCGAGGAGGTTCTTCCCTCCGAAGGTGTAGCCCTTCCAGTTGGCCATCATCGAGGAGGTGCTCACCGATTCGATTTTGAGCGGCGCCGCGGCCAGGGCGGAAGACAAGCGCTCGGCGCTCTTCGCGGCGGCGCAGTCGGATGCTTGCGCGCGCGCGGGGGTCGCCAGCCCGAGCAGAAGGAGGGAAAGGACGAGCGCCAGTCGTCCTCGCCTGACGCGGTGGGCGCTGTGGCGAGAGTGCACTCCTTGCCTCCATGTCGACCGCGTCTCCTCCCCGCTGGCGGAGAGTGCGTCGCGTACGAGGGTTTTTCGCCCGCGGCGAACACCGACTCTGGTCGGGCCCAGCGAATGCGGACGCGCTTCTCGGCTCTTAGACATTCGGAGGCCTCGAACGGTGAAGGCGATAGACCTCCCAGAGCGCACCCGCGCGCCGCTCGCCGCTGTAGCTTCGCGCCCGCTCTCGCGCGCTCAAGCCCATCGAGCGCCGCAGGTCGCCGTCCATCAGCCGCTTCAGGGCCTGGGACAGCGGCCCTTCTTCCAGGCGGGACACCGCGCCGTCGACCCCGTCGCGGACCATCTCCGCCATCGCCCCTTCGTCGCCGACGACGACCGGCTTGCCGCAGGCCATGGCCTCGAGCACCGCCCGGCACGTGCCGTCGTTGCCCTCCGCCAGCCAGACCTTCACGTCGAGCGCGCGGTAGGCGCCGACCAGCGCCTCGCCGGTCCGATAGCCCGCGAAGAGCACGGCGCGCTCCAGCCCCAGGTCCTTCACCAGCGCCCGCAGCTCGCCCTCCCCTTCGCCGCGGCCCACGATGGCCAGGCGCGCGCTCGGGGCTTCCCGCGCCAGCCGCGCGAACGAGCGCACCAGCAGGGCGTGCCGCCGGTCCGGCTTGATGCGCGAG
Organism: uncultured delta proteobacterium; assembly: GCA_963772225.1. Lineage (GTDB taxonomy): Bacteria > Myxococcota > Myxococcia > Myxococcales > UBA5297 > CAVYWD01. The sequence continues at coordinate 345,486 of CAVYWD010000011.1, forward strand.
ACGATCCCGAACAGCACCTCGGTCTGGGAGACGCCCAGCTCCGCGCGCAACGCGGCGCCGTCGCCCGGGCAGAAGCGCTCCGCGTCCACCCGGCCGGCCACCGCGTGCACGCGCTCCTCCGGAACCCGATGGACCGCCGCCAGGCGGTCGGCGTAAGCAGCGCAGGAGACGATCACCGCGTCACAGCCGCGGAACGCCAAGCCGCGCCACAGCCCCGGCCCGATGGCGCCGGCGGTCTCGGCGGTGCGCACCAGAGCGGGCCGCCGCGCGAGCCCTTTCACCGCCAGGAGCACCAGGCTGTGGTCGTGCGTGAACCGGCAGTGGACGAGGTCGACCCGGGCGGCGCGCTCGCGCAGCCGGGCGAGGTCGCGGGCCACCTGCGCCGGGCTCGCTTTGCGGCTCAGGCCCAACTCCTCCATCAGCTCGAAGCCGGCGGCGCGGATGGCGGCCGGGTAGTTCCCCTCGCGCAGGGTGTCGCAGCCGAAGAGCACCTCGTGGCCGGCGCGGCGCAGCGCCTCGGCGTCTGAGAGGCAGAGCTCCGCCGGCCCGGTGACCGACGAGGTGGACAAGAGCTGCAGAATCCTCATGGCACAGCCTCCTTAGAGCCGAGCCCTCGCGACGGCTCGCGCCGCGGCCTCGACCTGCCCGGGCTCGATGCTCGAGAGCCGCCGGCGCCGATTCGCCGGGTCGTCGGGCGTGCCGTCGAACGGGTCCAGGTTCACCACGTCGTCTCGGAAGGAATGGCCCCACCGGCGCGGCCGGATGACGCGCGAGCCATCCCAGAGGACGACCAGCGGCGCGCCCACCGCCGCGGCGATGTGCATGGGGCCCGTGTCGTTGGTGACGAACACCGCGGCGCGCGAGGCGATGGCCGCGAGCAGGTGGAGATCCGTCGGCGGCGCGAGCTCGGCGCCGGACTCCTCCGCGACCGCCCGCGCCAGCTCCTCCTCGCCCGGCCCCCAGAGGACGAGCGCGCGCCCCAGCGCCGCCGAGAGCCGCCGCGCCACCTCGGCGAAGCGCTCCGCCGGCCACGCGCCCTCCGGGTGGCCGCTGCCGGGGTTGAGCACGGGGCGCGGCGCCGGGACAAACGCCCGGGCGCGCTCGAGCTCGGCCGGGTCCACGTAGAAGCGCGGCCGCGGGTCGACCCGGAGGTCGGGGAAGAGCGGCCGGACGAGGTCGGCGTTGTAGAGCGCTTCCGACTGGAGACTCCGGCTGCGGCGCAGGACCACGCGGCGGTGGCGCCCCGGCCACGGCAAGAAGCCCTTGCGCACCGATCGCGGGATGGGCGCGCAGAGCCGAATCAGCCGCTCGTCCGGAAACAGGTGCACGACGGCGTCGTATCGCGCGTCCTCGACGGCGCGTTGGAGAGCCGCGTCCTCCCAGCGAGCGTCGAGCAACCGGCGCGCGCCCGGGTTCCCTCGCAGCACCGAGAGCGCCGGACTCCTCGCGAGCACGTCGACGGCCACAAGCGGCGCCTGCTCGCGCAGCGCCTCGAGGAGCGGCGTCACGTGCATCAGGTCGCCAATCCGGTCGGCGCGGACCAGAAGCAGCCGGGCGATCATGGAGCGCCCGGGCCCTTGGGGAGCGCCGCGCGCTCGCGCTCGAGGTCTTCGATCTTGGCGACCTTGAGGAAGTCGTAGAGGCCGCTCATCAGCGCGAAGACCAGGCCCACGCGGCCGTCCAGGAAGCCGAGCTTCAGGACGTATCGGCGGAAGAACCCCCAGAGGCCGCGCGCCAAGGCGAAGCGGGAAGACCGTCGGCCCGCGGCGAAGCGGTCGGCCGCGGCGGCGCCGGTGTAGCGGTTGATCTTGTCGAGGTACTCCTCGAGCGAGCGGTAGGTGTAGTGGTGAATCGGCGCGTCGAGCGCGCGAACCTCGCCCGCGACCTCGACCCCTTCGTGCACTTTCCGCGGCGGATACCGCGCCCCTTCCCGGCGAAAGAGGCGCAGGTGGCGCTCGCGGCCGAGCCCGCCGAAGCGCGCCCGTCGCCCGAAGAGCCAGGTCTCGAACCGGACCCGATACCCGCCCACGCCCTCCCGCGCCATGGCCGCGCCCAGGGCCTCGCGCAGCGGGCCCGAGCAGCGCTCGTCGGCGTCCAGGTTCAGCACCCAGTCGCCGGTGGCCTGTGCCAGCGCGAACTGCTTCTGCGCCGCGAAGTCGTCGAAGGGCCGCTCCAGGACCTTGGCCCCGGCGGCCTGGGCGATGGCGCGGGTCCGGTCGCGGCTGCCCGAGTCGACCAGGACGATCTCGTCGGCGAACGCCACGGACGCGAGGCACTCGGGCAGGTCGAGCTCTTCGTCGCGGGCGATGATCGTCACCGAGAGGCGCGGCACGGGTCCTTCCCCCTTCGAAAGGCAGCCGGCTCGGCGTCAGCCTTTCAGGCGGCGCAGCATCTCGGTGGAGCTGTGGTCTTTGGGGTCCCCGGCGACGGCCACCCGGCCGCCGTACGCCAAAACCTCGTCGCGCTCCGGAACCGACTCGGGCGTGTAGTCGGTGCCCTTGACGTGGACGTCCGGCTGGAGCGCGCGGATGACCCGGCGCACGTCGCCGTCCTCGAAGACGAGCACGTGGTCGACGCAGGCGAGCGCGGCGACGAGCTCGGCCCGCTCCGCCTCGTTGACCACCGGCCGGCCCGGACCCTTGTAGGCCCGCGTGGACGCGTCGCTGTTGACCGCCACCACCAGCACGTCGGCGAGCGCGCGCGCCGCCTGCAAGTAGCGCACGTGGCCGACGTGGAGCAGGTCGAACACCCCGTTGGCCAGCGCCACGGACTTGCCCTGCGCGCGGGCGCCGCGGACCCGAAGGACCACCTCGTCCAGCGCGGCGATCTTGGAGAGGCTCACAGCCCTGCCTCCTCGACTTCGCGAGCGAGCTCGGCGGCGCTCACCGTGGCCGTGCCGGGCTTTTGGACCTGGAGCGAGCCGGCCACGTTGGCGAGCCGAGCGGCCTGGGAGTAGCTCGCCCCCGCGGCGAGCGACAGAGCCAGCGCCGCGCCCACGGTGTCGCCGGCGCCGGTGACGTCCACCGCATCCTTGGCGCCGTGTGCCGCGACGACCTCGACTTCGCCTCGCGCGGAGAGCGCCATGCCGTTGCGGCCGCGCGTGACCAGGAGCGCCTCGCACCCGAGCTTTCGGTGGGCCACCCGCAGGGCCTTGGCGAAGCGCGCGTCGGTGTCGGTGGGGAGCCCGGTGAGCGCCTGGAGCTCGGGCTCGTTGGGCTTGATGAGCGTCGCGCCGCCGAAACACTTCAAATTGTAGCGCGAGTCGACGCACACCTTCGCGCCCTTGCGCGCCGCCCCCACCACCTCGGCGATGACCTTGGGCGACAGCACGCCGGCGCCGTAGTCGGAGACGAGCACGGCGTCGCTCTCCTGGATGAGCTCCCGGGCGAGACCCGCCAGCTCGCCCGTCAGCTCCTCGGGCAGCGGGCCGTGGTGACCGCGGTCGAGCCGGAGCATCTGCTGCCGGCGGGTGTGGACTCCGCCCGCGAGGATGCGGGTCTTGGTCTCGGTGGGAACTCTCCCCGGTTTTGGAGAGGCGAGGCGGATTCCGAGCGCTCGAAGCCCCTTCCGAAGAGCGGCGCCCATGGGGTCGCGCCCGAGGACTCCCACCGCCGTCACCCGCGCTCCCATGGCCCTCAAGTTGGCGGCCGCGTTGGCGGCTCCGCCCGGCTTTACCTCCGCCGACTCGTAGCGCACAATGAGAACCGGTGCCTCGCGGCTGATTCGGTCTGTCTCGCCGTAGATGTAATGATCAGCAACAAGGTCGCCGACAACCAGCACTTTGCGCCCCGCGAACGCACGCACCAATTGCGCGAGGGGCGGCAACACTTCGATAGGGCGGGCGATGCGCACGGCGCGATTATCGAGAGTTGGACAGAGGTGTCAATCCGCTGCTGCGGGCGCTGCCTCCCCGCGCGTCGCCCGCGAACGAGGCGGGCGCGGCTCCGCGAGCTGCGGTCTCCAAGGCTAACGCGATGGAGGATCCGTCATGCCCCTGATCCGCTGGACGAATGACCTCAGCGTGGGCCTCGGAGAGATCGACGGCCAGCACCAGCAGCTCTTGGCGATGCTCAATGACCTGCACGACGCCATGCTCACCGGGACGGCCAAGTCGAAGCTCCCGGAGATCGTCGCCGCCCTCAACGAATACGCGACCACCCACTTCGCCGACGAGGAGCGGTTCATGATGCAGGCGGGCTACCCGCACCTGAAGGGACACCAGGTCGAGCACGCCGCGTTCACCCGGAAGGTGAAGGAGTTCCAGGCGTGGCTCCCCAAGGGCACGCTCGCCCTCACCCTGGAGACCATGGAGTTCCTTCGCGACTGGCTCGTCAACCACATCCAGCGCAGCGACAAGCGCTACGCCCCTTTTCTCATCAAGGCGGGCGTGCGCTGAGACTCAGCCCGGCGAGCCCGCCGGCTTGCCTGCGCCGGCGTCCCCCGCCGTGGCCTCCTCCGGCGGGCGCGTCTTCCAGCGCCGGTGCATCCAGAACCACTGCTCCGGGTGGGCGCGCACCAGCGCCTCCAGCCGGCCGTTGAGCATCGCGGTGAAGCGCGCCACGTCGTCGGCGGCGCCACCCCCCTGGTGCTCCATCTCGTACGGCCCCTCGATGTGCGTCCGGTAGGTGCCGTCCGGATTGCGCAGCGCCACGGCCAGGAACACCGGCGCGCCCGTGCGGTCGGCGACCACGGCCGGCGCCGGCGTGGTGGCCGCGCGCTTGCCGAAGAACGGGGTGAAGATGGCGCGCCGGGCGAGCATGTTCTGGTCGATGAGCAGCGCCAGCACCTCCCCGTTCCGGACCGCATCGAGCAGGTTCTGCATGCCCTTGTGGATCTCGCGCACGCCCGCGAGCGCGCGGGTGTCGACCCAACCGGCGTTGGCGCCCCCCTTGAGCGGCCGGGTGAGGATCGTCAGCGGCGCTTTGCGGCGCGCGGCGTAGACCCCGAAGAGCTCGAAGTTGCCCAGGTGCGCGGTGGCGACCACGAAGCCCCGGCGCGCCGCGAGGAGCGGCTCCACCTTCTCCCAGCCATCGGGCCGGACCAGCGCGAAGAGCCGGTCGTCGCTCAGGGAGGGGCTGCGCAGGAAGTCGGCGGCGCAGAGGCCCAGGTGGCAGTAGTTGCGGAAGGCGAGCCGGAGCCGCTCGCGCGCCGAGAGCTCCGGGAACGCGATGGCCAGGTTGTCGAGCGCGATGCGCCGCCGGATGCCCAGGGCGAAGGCGAGCGCGCAAAGACCCACCAGCAGGGCCCGGGCGACGGCGCGCGGGAGGAACCGAAAGACGGCGATCAGCGCACCCATGCGGCCTCCAGGGCCTGTTCAATGGCACCCGCCCCCGCCCTCAACTCGAGCTCGACGCGCACCACCGCCAGCGGCGCGGGCGCGGCACCCGACGCGAGGCGCACCGCGTCCTTCTCGGTCATGGCCAGGGCCTCGGCCCCCGCGGCGGCAGCGGCCCGCGCCGCCGACGCGAGCTCTGCCGCGGCGAAGAAGTGGTGGTCGGGGAAGAGCGACTCGGCCACGACCCGCGCGCCCGAGGCTTCGAGCGTGCGCCGAAACGACTGCGGCCGTGCGAGCCCCGCGACCAGCATCACCGGCCGCCCCGAGAGCCAGACCGCGCCGCGCGAAGCTCCCGCGCCGTCGAGCACGTCGGCCACCCGGTAAAGGGCGCGCGCCTGGGGCGCTTGGGTGAGCGAGGCCACGTCGGCCGACAGGGCCTCGACCTCGTCCGCCGAGGCCTGGTCCACCTTGGTGAGGACGACGAGGCCGGCGCGCGCGAGCGCCGCCTTCGGCTCGCGCAGCGGGCCCCGCGGAAGGAGGTGCCCGTTGCCGAAAGGGTTGGAGGCGTCGATCACCACCACGTCCAGGTCGCGCGCGAGGCGGGCGTGCTGCAGCCCGTCGTCCAAGACGAGCGCGGTCGCGCCGAAGCGCTCCACGGCCTCCTCGGCGAGCGCCGCGCGGTCGGGCCCGACCAGCACCGCCGCCCCCGGGCAGCCTCGGGCGAGGAGCTGCGGCTCGTCGCCGGAGGCCTCTACCGCCTCGAGGATCCGCTCGCCGTCGCTGACCCAGAGGACCGGGGCCGCGCCCTTTCGCCCGTAGCCTCGAGAGAGGACGGCGACGCGCTCGCCCCGCGCCTGCAGGAGCCTCGCGACGTGAATGGCCACCGGGGTTTTCCCCGCGCCTCCGACAGTCAGGTTGCCCACCGAGACCACCTTCGCGCGGGCCCGTCGGCGGCGGGCGAGCGCGCGGCGGCGGTCGAGGCCCGCGACCGCGCGGTAGACCCAGGAGAGCGCCAGGAGCGGAAGAAGCAGGGCCGCCGAGGCGAGCCCCTCGTCGCGGCGATACCAGAGCCGTTCGACGAGCCGGCGCATGCTAGCGCCCTCGGGCCGTGCTGGGCGGAGTCGAGCCGACCGCGCGCTGCGCGGCCTCGAGCACCGGGCCGACCTCGAGCTGCGCCATGCAGGCGTGGTGGCCCTTGGGGCACCGCGCGCCGCCGTGGTTCGAGCACGGCGCGCAGGGCAGATCGAGGCGCACCACCTGGGCGCGCTCGGAGAGCGGCCGCCAGCGCTCGGGACTGGTCGGCCCGAAGAGCGCCACCACCGGCGTCCCCAAGGCCGCAGCCATGTGCGCCGGGCCCGAGTCCCCGGCCACCACCAGCTCGCACCGCTCGATGGCCGCGGCGAGCCCGCCGACCGACAGCGCCGCCGTGTCCGCGACCGCCTCGCCGGCGCCCGGGCCCGAGGTGACGTCGAGCGCCGCGCGCACCGCGGCCAGCGCGGCGGCGTCGCCCGGGCCGCCGAGGAGCAGCGGGGTGAAGCCGCGCGCGCGCAGCTGGGCCGCGAGCTGGGCGAACCGCTCCGCCGGCCATCGCTTGGTCTCCCAGCGCGACCCCGGCGCAAGGCCGAGAAGCCGGCCCTCGGGCAGCGCGCCGGCGGCCTCGGCCCGCATTTCGGCGGTCACGCGCAGGTCCAAAGCGCGTCCGTCGGGCGCGATGCCCAGCGGCGCCAGCGCCTCGAGGAACAGGTCCACCGCGTGGGCGCGGGTCAGCGGAGGATCGCGCCCGACCAGCGTCAGAAACGCCTGCGCCGCGGTGCGCGTTCGGAGCGCGAGGCAGCGCTTGCCCACGGCGTGAAAGAGGCGGGTCTTGGGCTTGCCCTGCAGGTCCACCACCAGGTCGTAGCCGCGGCGCGCGAGGTCGGAGCGCAGCTGGAAGAAACCGGAGGGCCCGGCGTGCGCGCCCGACTTCTCGTAGACGAGCGGCACCGCGTAGGGGTTCCCCGCGATGAGCGGCCCGTAGGGCTTTTCCACCAGCCAGTCGATGGACGCGGAGGGGAAGTGCCGCTTGAGCGCGCGGACCGCCGGCGTGGCGAGGAGCACGTCGCCCAGCGCCGAGAGGCGAACCACCAGGATCTTCTCCGGCGCTTTCACGACGCCCTTCCCGGCCGAGCGCCGGCGCCCTCGGCCCTGCGCTCCAGGACGCGGGCCATGAGCTCCACGTTGCGCGCGCTCGCGCCGCGGATGTGGGTCACCGCGGCCTGCGCCAGCTCGCCCAGCTCCTGGAGCTTGTCGGGGCGCGCGAGCAGGTCGACCGCGACGCGCGCGAGCTGCTCGGCGTCCTTCACCTGGATGCCGCCCCGGCCGACCAGCACCTGGACGCTGTCGTGGAAGTTCTCCATGTGCGGCCCGAACAGGACCGGGCGGCCCTGAGCCGCCGGCTCCAAGATGTTCTGGCCGCCGCGCTTGGTGAAGCTCCCGCCGACGAAGACCAACGTCGCCAGGCGATACGCCCGGGTGAGCTCGCCGATGGTGTCCAGCACCGCCACCCGCGGCGCGCGCGACGGGTCCGCGGACGGGCTCGCCTTATCGGTCCGAAGCCTGACCTGGAACCCCGCGCCCTCGGCGATGGATTTGACCTTGGCCGCGCGCTCGACGTAGCGCGGCGCGAGCACCAACCGCAGGTCGGAGTGTTCGGCCAGGAGGCGCTTGAAGACGTCGACGAGGATGCCCTCCTCGCCGTCGTGGGTCGAGCCGCACAGGAAGATGGGCGCCCCCGGAGGGAACCCGAACCCGCGCACCAGCGCGTCGCTGTCCGGGTCGCCGGCTTTCTGCGCCGCGGCCAGGGCGTCGAACTTCGTGTTGCCGGTGACCCAGACGCGCTCCAGCGGCGCGCCGAGGCGGAGCGCCCGCTCGGCCTCCTCGTCCTCGCGCATGAGGAAGAGGTCGATGTCCTTGAGCGGGTTGAAGAAGAGCGAGAAGAGCAGCCGGTAGGAGCGCAGCTTGGTCGGGGAGAAGCGCCCGTTGGTCAGCGCGATGCGCGCGCCGCGGCCGTGGGCGGCGCGGATGAGGTTCGGCCAGATTTCGGTGTACTCGAGGACCAGGAGGTCCGGGTCGATGGCCTCGACCGCGCGGCGCGTGGCCCCGGGCAGATCCCAGGGCGCGAACGTGATGGCGTCGACGTCTTTGATGCGCTCCTTGCCCATCTGATAGCCGGAGTTGGTCAGCGTGGACATGACGATGCCGCACCCGGGGAAGCGCGCCCGGAGCTCGCGGACCATGGGCGAGAGCGAGAGCAGGTCGCCCGCCGAGGCGCCGTGCAGCCAGAAGCGGGGCCGGCCCAGCGAGGCGAACGCGCCCTTCGGGTAGAAGCCGAAGCGCCGCGCGGTGCCCGAGCGCGTCTTGGAGTAGACCGCCAGGAAGGGGAACAGCAGCGCGACGAGGGCGACGATGGCGACGCTGTAGAGGAAGGCCATGCCGGGGTCGGGCTCTCGGGGGGAAAGGCCTCCTCTTTTAGACCAGACCGGCGGTGAAGGGCCAGCGCGCCGATGAGACCACCCGCCGCCGGGGCGAATCCGGCCTCTCAAGCGCTGGCCGGTCGGTCTCGTCCTCTCGCTTGAGTCAGATTTCTCAGGCAGCGAAAAGGAGCCTCGCGTGAGCGAGCTGACGTGGGCGTAGACGAAGACGTGGACGGCGACGGCGACCTGAACGTGGCCGTGGGCGGCGGCCGCCCGGCCACGTCGCCGTCGCCGTCGCCGTCGCACGTCAATGACAACGTCCAGGTCCACGCTCAGGTCGAACGACCTGCTCGTCGGCTCGAGGCCGAGCGCGAAGCGCGCGAGCCTTCGCTAGGAGCTCAGCGCGACCCGCCGGCAAAGCTCGCCGCCACCGCCTTCGGCGGACCCTTGCCCTCCGCCGCCGCCTGCAGGGGCTCGCGAGGCTGCGAGCCGGGGCAGTTGCCCGAGACCACCTCTTGATCGACTGCCGGGTCGCCGATGGCCCGGAAGCGCGCCGGCACCGATTGGCCCGCCCAGACGCCCTCCTTCGCGCGCTGCAGCTGGAAGTGGAGGTGCGCGCCGCAGGAGAACCCCGTCTGCCCGACCTCGCCGAGCGGCGTCCCGGCCCGAACCTGCTGGCCGAGATGCACGAAGACCTTGGAGAAGTGGAGGTACTGCGTCTCGAGCCCGCCCTCGTGCTCGAGGACCACGTAGTTGGCGTCCGGGCCGAACGAGCGATCGCACCCGCCGCGCACCGAGTCCGAGCGCACCAGGCGCACCACGCCGTCGCGCGCCGCCAGCACCGGCGTGCCCACCGGGACGCGGAAGTCCCACGCCCAGGCATCGGTGCCGACGTGGCTGAAGGTGTTGTGGGCCTGCGAGATGACGATCCGCGAGCCGCAGCCGAACGGGACCTCGAGCTCCATGGGCTCGGCGCGCTCGACGGCCGCGCCCTCCGGCGGGACCACGACCGGCGCGCGAACTTGCGCCGGGAGGGCCAACGTCAACCACAGGCCGATGAGGCCCGAAGCCTGCACCATACGCTCACCTCGAAGGACGACCGGTTTGCGTGCCGTTGAACGTTTCTGGCACCAACCGATTCCTTCGAGACCGTCGGCGCGGGCGGGGCCTTGGAGGTCAACCGGCGATGTGCTCGCCGCCATCCACGCCGAGCGTGTTGCCGGTGAGCCAAGCGGTCTCCGGCTGAGCGAGCGCGACCAGGCAGCGGGCGACGTCCTCGGGCGTGGTCAGGCGCCGGTGCGGGTTGCGCTGCTTGGCCAGGGCGACCATCCGCTCGTGCCCGGGGATCTTGCGGAGCGCCGGGGTGTCGGTGACGCCGGCGCGGACGGAGTTGGCCGTGATGCCGAGCGGCGCGAGCTCGACCGCGAGCTGGCGGCAATATGCCTCGAGCGCCGCCTTGGCCGCGGAGACCGCGCCGTAGCTCGCCCAGGCGACGCTCGACCCTTCGGACGTCATGGCGAACAGGCGCCCTCCGGCGCCCATGAGCCGGCGGCGGACCAGGTCTTGCGACCAATAGACCAGGGCGTTGGCCATCACGTGGAGCGTCATCTCGAGCTGGGCCTGGGTGATGCCGTCGCCGCCCTCCGGCGTGCAAAGCGGCTTGAGCGCACCGAAGGCGAGCGAGTGGAGGAGCACCTTGACCGCGCCGGGCCGCTCGCGCTCGCGGAGCTTGCGCTCGATGAGATCGAGCACCTCGCCGCGCTTCTCCGCGTCCGCGGCGTTGACGTTGAAGAAGGCGACCTCGCGGCCCAGGGCGCGCACGGCGTCGAGCGCGCGCTCCGCGTCCGGCAGCGTGGCCTTGCGATCCAGATGGACGCCGAAGACGTCGTATCCGGCGCGCGCAAACTCCACGGCCGCCGCCGCCCCGAAGCCGCTGGAGGCGCCCAGAATCAGCGCATACCCCTTGAATTTCGCCTCCGCCATGACTCGCAGGACCTCGCGCGATGAGAAGCCGCTGCGCGCGGGCGGCGGCCCCAACCGAAGAGCTGAACGAAGGGCACGAATCCTAGGCGGCGGCATCCAGAGCGACAAGGCGAGAAGGCCGCCGGCTCCGGCGAATTGACCTCAAACCCTCAATCGACGCGCACCCGGCTTCACAGCCCGTCCGGGCTCAGCTCGGCGAGATCGATCGGCGCGTCGCCGCGGCGCGAAGGGCGCTGATAGAATGAAGACTCTTGGCCCCCAGCGCGGCCTCCCTTGCAGCAGGAGTCGAATGTGGCCCGACGCTCGCTCTTCGGCACCGTGCTCTTCATGATGGCGGCGACCGCGGGCGCGCCGGTGGTTTTGCTCTCCGCCTTCAGCCTGCGCGAGCGCAGCCAACTGCTGGTCGAGAGCGCGCAAAGCCGTGCCAGGCTTCGCGCCGAGCGCGCGGCCCGAGACGCCGCGGCGCAGGTCGCGCGCCCCCTCGAGGAGATCGCCCGGTCGCTCTCCCGGCCTGGCTTCGCCGCGCTCGACCCGGAGTCCCAGCGGCGAGAGCTTGCGGCGCTCCTCGCCGGGAGCGAGCTCGCCATCGCGCTGTCGGTCGCCGACGCCCGCGGCGAGCCTATCCCCGGCCTTCTGGCGGTCGCGGCCGGCCTTCCCGCGGCTGAGCTCGCGGAGCACGCGGCCGCGGTCCGGGCCGCGGTCCAGCGGGGAGCCGAGGGCTTCGCCCGCGGGCCCCTCTCGGCCTCGCGCGGAGCCGGCACGGTTCTTCGGCTGGTGCGGCTCCCCGGCGGCCACCTTTGGGGCGCCGCGCAGCTCTCGCTCGCTCCGTTCCAGGGAGCCGCGGCGACCCGGCGGGCGCCGGAGCAGGGGCGTTCGTGCCTGGTCGACTCAGGCCTCGCGCTCCTGGCCGGCCCCGAGCTCGAGCCGGTCCGAGCGGCCCAACCCTTCGCGCGCGGCGAACCCGCGCTCACCCGCGCCGCGGCGCTCGCCGCGACCGCGGGCGAGCCCGTCTCGCTCGAGCTCGACGGGGCGCGAACGCTCGTGGCGGCGGCCCCGGTGCCCGGGGCTCCATGGCTCGCGTTGGACGAGCAGCCCCAGGGCGCCGCCTACCGCAGCGTCCGCGCCATGGTCGTGGCAGCCTGCACGGCGGTGGCGCTGGTCTTGGGGCTCGCCGCCGCGTTCGGCTTCGCCGTGACCCGGCGGATCCTGCGGCCGGTGAAGGACCTGGCCGCCATGGCCATGGAGATAGCCCAGGGCCGGTTCGGCGCCCAGGCGAAGGTCTACCGGCGGGACGAGATTGGCCGGCTCGCCGAGGTCTTCAACTATATGTCTCAGCAGCTGCTCGCCTTCGACAGCGAGACCCGCCGGCTCTACGGGAGCCTCGAGGAGGGCTACCTGGAGACCATGCTGGTGCTGGCGCACAGCATCGACACGAAGGACAGCTACACCCACGGCCACTCGCGCCGGGTGGGCGAGCTCGCCGCGGAGATCGGCAAAGAGATGGGGCTGCCGCAGTTCGAGCTGCGCCAGCTCATGTACGGCGGCCTGCTGCACGACATCGGCAAGATCGGCGTCGTCGAGCCCATCCTCCACAAGAACTCCAAGCTCACCAGCGAGGAGATGGACGCCATGCGCGCGCACCCCGCCGTCGGCGCCTCCATCCTCGAGAGCGCGTCCTTCTTGAAGCCCATCCTCCCCGCCGTGCGGCACCACCACGAGCGCTGGGACGGCACCGGCTACCCCGACGGCCTCAAGGGCGAGGACATCCCGCTCGCCGCGCGCATCGTGGGCGCCGCCGACACCTGGGACGCCTGCACCTCGCAGCGCACCTACCAGCAGCCCATGCCGCCCGAGGCGGCGCTCGACGTGATTCGAGGGCTCAAGGGCAAGCAGCTCGACCCGAAGGTCGCCGACGCCCTGGAGCGCGTCATCCGTAAGAGGGTGGCCAGCGCCCAGGCCGAGCCCTCCGGCACGGAGCCCCTCCGCTCGCACGGCTGAGCGCCGCAACGGTTGCGGGCGAGCCTCGGCATTCTCATCGTTGTCGGGCTGTGCCGCACGTCGTGGCCGAGCCGTGCATCAACTGCCGATATACGGAGTGCGCGTCCGTCTGTCCGGTGGACTGCTTCTACGAGGGCGCGAACCTCCTCGCCATCAACCCGGACGAGTGCATCGACTGCGGCGCCTGCGTCCCGGTCTGCCCGGTGAGCGCCATCTTCCCTGAGGCGGCGCTCCTAAGAGCCCTGGGCCCGTTACCGCGAGTTGAATGCCCGCTGCTCGCAGAATTGGCCGCGGATCACCCGCACCCTCCCGCGGCGGCCGGACGCCGACGCGTGGGCGAATCTCCGCGACAAGGACGAGCTGCTCGATCCGCGCGCCGGCGGCGAGGGCGAGTGACGACCTCTTCGTCCGCTGCGCGGAGCTTCAGTGCCTCAGGCCGGAGGGCGGAGGGCTCGCCTCGGAGGATGGCGCAGGGGCGCCCGGCCTCTCGCGCAGGTGCCGCAGGAAGGCGCCGCAGAAGGCGGGCAGGTCCTCTGGCTTTCGAGCGGTGATCAGGTTGCCGTCTTCGACCACGTCCCGGTCCACCCATCGGGCGCCCGCGTTGAGGAGGTCGGTCCGAAGCGAAGGCCAGGAGGTGAGCGTCCGGTCCTCGGCCACGTCTGCCTCGGCCAGCATCCAGTCCCCATGGCCGATGACCGCGACGACCTTGCCCGAAAGGAACAGCTGGCGCACGAAGCCGACCATCTTCACGTCGGTTCGCAGGTGGTCCGGCGAGTAGCCGCCCGGGATGAGCAGGGCATCGAACTCGTCGGCTTTCAGGTCGCGCACCGCGGCCTCGGTGGTGAGCGACTCACGCCCCGCCCGCCCGCGCAGCGACTTCTGCGCCTCGAGGCCGACGATGAGGCATTCATGCCCCGCGGACCGCGCCCGGTCATAAGGGACGCGGAACTCCGAATCCTCGAACATCTGGTCGACCAGGAACGCGATGCGTGCCATGGGGCTCCCTTCGGGCCTTCCCGCAAGCCGCTCGCTTCGGGCGGGCGCTCGCCTTTGGAAAGATGCGCTCGCGGCGGCGAACGGCCAGCGCTCGGGGCCGGTTTCCCAAGGCGGCCGCGCGGCGCCGAGCGCCCGCTCGCCCGGCCAAGGGCGCCTCCTGGCGGAGCCCCCCGCCCAGCCGCCGCGCCCGAGGAGCTTCACCTTCCGAGGCTGCAACCGGAGCGGGCCATGCGCATCACAGCCATGCACCCCTTGTCGAAAAGGCCCAGGCGATGCGAGCAATCCTCATCGGAGGAACGGCGGTCGCCCTGCTGGCAGCCGTGGCCCTTCACTCGGGCGGAGCCTCGGCCGGCACCTCCTCGAGACCAGCGCCCAGCGGGAGCGCGAACGACATGAGCCCCTACCAGAAACCCTCTTCACAAGACCTCCAGAAGAAGCTCACACCGCTCCAGTACGACGTGGTCTGCAACGAGGGCACCGAGCCCCCGTTCAAGAACGCCTACTGGGACAACCACGAGCCCGGGATCTACGTCGACGTGGCGTCCGGCGAGCCGCTCTTCAGCTCCACGGACAAGTTCGACTCCGGGACCGGTTGGCCGAGCTTCACCCGGCCCATCGAGAAGGACAACGTCGCCGAGCGGACCGACGGCAAGCTCCTCATGACGCGCACCGAGGTGCGCTCGAAGCACGGCGACTCACACCTCGGGCACGTATTCGAGGACGGCCCCGCACCCACCGGGCTGCGCTACTGCATCAACTCGGCATCCCTGCGCTTCGTCCCGGTCAGCCGCCTCGAAGCCGAGGGCTACGGGAAGTACCTCGCGCTGTTCGGCCAGGCGCCTCGCGGCGAGCCGGGCAAAGGCCCCGCGGCCGAGGCGCCGGCGCGAAGAGAAGTCGCGACGCTCGCCGGCGGCTGCTTCTGGGGCATGGAGGAGATCCTCCGGACCCTCCCCGGCGTGCTCGAGACCCGCGTCGGCTATACCGGCGGCTCGGCGGAGCGGCCCACCTACGAGGACGTGCACACCGGGGCCACCGGCCACGCGGAGAGCGTCGAGGTCGTGTTCGATCCCGCGCGAATCAGCTACGCCGACCTGCTCGAGAAGTACTTCTTCCGCATGCACGACCCGACCACGCCCAACCGCCAAGGCAACGACCTGGGCTCGCAGTATCGGTCCGCCATCTTCGTGCACTCGCCCGACCAGCGAAGAGCCGCCGAGGCCGCCAAGGCACGGGCCCAGGCGCGCTGGAAGCGGCCCATCGTCACGGAGATCGTCGAGGCCAAGCCGTTCTGGCCGGCGGAGGATTACCACCAGAAATACCTGGAGAAGAACCCCGGCGGTTACACCTGCCATTACATGCGCGATGAGCGCGATTCGGCTCCTTGAAGCCTACGAGCCGCCGAGCTCCCCGGCGACCCACGCGTCGATCATTCTGCGCGCGATGCTCAGGCGAAAGGGCAGCTGGGGAAGGACGTCGGGGGCGAACCATCGCGCCTCGACGATCTCCTCGCCGTCCGCGTGAATATCCCCTCCGGCGTATTCGGCGATGAAGGCCACCATCAGCGAATGGGGGAACGGCCAGGGCTGGCTTCCGAAATACCGCAGGCCGGCGACCTCGACGCCCACCTCCTCGCGGATCTCCCGTGCGGCAGCGTCCTCCAAGGTCTCGCCGATCTCGACGAACCCGGCGAGCGTGCTGAAGAACGGGAGCGGGAAACGCGCCGAGCGCGCGAGGAGCGCCTCGCGCCCCCGCCGGACGAGGACGATGACCGCGGGCGAGATCCTCGGATAGGCGACGTGCTCGCACGACGGGCAGCGGCGCGCGCGCTCGGCAGAAACCGGCTCGGTCCTTCCGCCGCAGCGCCCGCAGAACCGGTGCGTCTGCTCGAAGTCGACGATCTGCGCAGCCTGTCCCGCGAGCAGAACCTGCGGGTCGTTCCATCGGCCGAACAGGCTTCGCACCGAGCGGAGCGCGAGGCCCGCCGGGGGCTCGAACGCGGGCGGCAGCGGCGCAAAGAGACAGGCCTTCCCGTCCAGGGTCCCGAAGGAGGTGAGGGCCAGCGGCGGGAGGAGCCCGAGGTCCGCGGACTCGAGCGGTCTCGCGCCGTCGCCGTCCAGGCGAACGAGGAGCCCCTCTTTCGCGACCGCGAACACCAGGCCGTCCGCACCGTCGGCGGCGACCGAGAGAGTCGGGAGGAATCCAGGGGATCATGGGTTCTACTCTTATCCTCGCGGTCACTCCCGCGCGAGGCCGCCGACCCGCAGAGTGATGAACGCGATTTCCCGGGGCGCGGCCCAGCGCAGCGGCAGCGCCGCCCCGAGCCCGCGGTTGACGTAGAGCCATCCGTCGCCCACGGGGAAGAACCCGGAGAGGTACTTCACGCCGATGCGCCGCGCGATGCTCTTGGTCACCCTCGGGAGGCAGACTTGGCCTCCGTGGGTGTGCCCAGCCAGGACCAGCGCCGCCCCTCGCTCCCGCACCGCGTCGGTGGCGTTCGGGTCGTGGGTGATGATGAGGCGCGTGCCGTGGTCCGGGACTCCCTGAAAGGCCGCTTCGGGGTCGGCGTGGCCGGTGCGGTGGTCGTCGATGCCCACCAAGTGGAGGGGGGCGCCGCGCAGGTCGAGCGTCGCGCTCGCATTGCGCAGCACGCGGACGCCCGAGCGCGCGAGCGCGCGCTCGACCCGCGCGGCGTCGGTCCAGTGGTCGTGGTTGCCGAGCACGCCCCACGCCGGAACCGTCAACCGCGAGAGGGCCTCGATGAGCCGCGGCAGGCCGCGAACGGTCACGTTGACGTAGTCGCCCGAGAGCAACGCGAAATCCGGCTGCTGCTCGTTGATCAGCTCCACCATCCGCACGAGCCGGCGCGGCCGGAGGTCGGCCGCGACGTGGAGGTCCGAGAGGTGGGCGAGTCGCACGCCGTCATGGCGCGGGTGGATCAGCCGCGACGACACCTCGTGCACCTCGACCGACACGCGAGCCACCCTCGCCGGCCGCCTCGCTGCTTCAGTGCGGTGAACCGTGGACATCTCTCCCGAGGCTCCTTCCAGGCTGTTCGCGCCAAAGTACCCGACGAAGGACGGCCCCCGGCACGGGCGACCGGGCGCAGCCCTCCGTCGCCAACCCTGTATCCCACCGGCCCCCCGGGCGACAGGTTCTTCTCCCTCCGAGGAGACGGCCCCGCAACGTTTTCGTTGCAAAGGCGACATTTTGGGTCGGCGCGATGACGCTCTCCTCTCCCGGTCGAGCGAGGTCTGGCGCACCCAAGTCGGGCCGGCGAGCGATTTCTGCCGTGGCTTTCGCGATTTCCGCGCGAGGTTCCCGCCGCGCTCTTGCGCGAGACCGCGCTGGCATGCCCGAAGCAGTGTTCCCGCTCGACAGGGTCGGCCGGCGGAGTCTTGAGCCTGAAGGAGATTTCCGATGAGCTCTCAAAATCGCTACTGCTGCCGTTGCCACCAGACGACGAGGTTCATCGCGGGGGAGGCGAGCTTCACCTGCACCCGCTGCGGGGTCGTCGTCGAAATCCCGAAGAAGTCGCGCCCGGAGGTCGAGCAAGAGCGCACGCTCATCGGGGACCCGATGCGGTCGTTCAAGACCTCTTTCGCGGCGTGAGCGGGCTCACGGACCGAGGCGCCGCGCCTCGACGCGATTGTGCCCGGTCTCCTTGGCGCGCTCGAGGTGGCGCTCCGCCATGGCCAGGAGGCCGTCGAACGCGCCGTCCGCCTCGCCGAGCGTGGAGAGCCCGGCGCTGAGGGTCACGCGCACGGGCTGCCCGTTGTACGCGAACTCCGTCGCCTCGATCAGGCGGCGCAGGCGCTCGGCCAGGGCGACGGCCTTGCCCAAGTCGGTCTCGCGCAAGAGCAACGCGAAGCTCCCTCCCTCGAACCGCGCCAGGATGTCCTCGGCGCGGATCGCGCTGGCGAGGCGTGCGCCAAACCGGGCGATCACGTGGTTGCCCGCGGGGTGCCCGTAGGTGTCGTTGATGCGCTTGAGGTGGTCGATGTCCAGCCGCGTCAGGCTCAGCGCGGTGCGGTGTCGCGCGCAATAGGCGAGCTCCCGTTGCAGCGCCTCGGCGAAGTATTTCTCGTTGTGAAGCCGCGTCAGGCCGTCCCGCGTCGTCGAGTCGTAGAGATTCTTCTGCAGCGCCTCGCCGAAAGAATCGCGACAGCTGAACTTGACGATGGTCGCGCTGCCGATCTGCAGGCGGTCGCCGTCTTCCAACGCCTGGACGTCGACCCGCGCGCCATTGTTATAGGTGCCGTTCGTGGAATTGAGATCCACCAGCTGAACGCTTCCGTCGCTGCGCACGACGACCTTGGCGTGACGGCGACTTACCCCTTCGTCTTCGAGCTGAATGTCCGCCTCGGGGCTGCGCCCGATGACCATCTCGGCGCGGTCGAGCTTGAACATCTTTCCCGCGCTCGACCTTCCGGCGACCGCGATGAGGTACGCGCTCGACTCCCCGGCCCGCGCCAGGAGGTCGGCGACATCGTGAACGATGGTCTTGTCATTGGCCGCCACGCAAAAACCCCTCGGGAGAGAAAGGGCACATCCGCCGTCCCGATTCTAGCAATCGGCGGGGCGCGAGGCGCGCCAAGTTTCTGACGCTGTTCAGCGCTCGAAAGGGGGCTTCTTCGTCAAAGCCGCTATAGAAAGCTCGCGCTGAATGCGTGGGGCAGCAGGTCGCCCAGGCGGTGCACGGCCCTTTGCCGAGCGCCGACCAACGCCACGGGGAGCTCGGGATTTCCAAACTCGGCGAGCACCTGACGGCACGCCCCACAGGGCGGAGCCGCTTCGCGGCCGGCGGCGACCACCGCGGCCAGGATTCGCCGCTCGCCTTCCAAGATGGCCAGCGCCACGGCATTGCGCTCGGCGCAGACCGTCAGTCCGAAGGACGAATTCTCCACGTTGCACCCCGCCCAAATTCGCCCGGACTCCCCGAGCACGGCGGCGCCGACCGGAAACTTGGAGTACGGCGCGTAGGCGCGCGCGCGCGCCGCCTGGGCGACCTCGACCATGGTCTCCCAGTCGATCTTCTGCGGAGGTCTCGGCTTCTTCTGGGCTCGCTTGCTCATGGCGGAACTGTACCCGAAACGAAAGCCGCAGGCGCCCGGCGCGCCCTCACCCGATAGCTCGGGCGGCTTCGCGCGCCGGTTTCGTCTACAATCGCGCGCCCGCCTTGAAGGAGCCGCGATGCGAGCCCACCCCCTCCTCTGGTTGGCCTTGGCCGGCTGCGCCCACTCCGGCCATCGCGCGCTCCAGGAGCCCGGCGGTCCGGCCGTCGGGCTCTCTGAGCTCGCCCCCGTCGACATCCTCACCGGCAAGCCGCTCGAGAGCCTGGTGTTCTACCCGCCCACGCAGACGCGCGCCGGCACGTTCACCGACGTCGGCCCTTACCGGGTCGAGGCCGTGGTCGGACTGCCCGTCCAGGCCGGCCGTCACCCGCTGGTGCTGATTCTCGCACGGACACCTCGGCAGCCGCCTGGGCCACCACGACTTCGCGGAGCAGCTCGCGCGCGCGGGCTACGTGGTCGCGGCGGTGCAACACGCGGGCGACTCGTTCGACGACGCCAGCGCCTTCGGGACCGATCGCGCCATGCTCGGCCGCGCCTATCAGCTCTCCGCCCTGCTCGACGCTGTGCTCATGGACCCCTTCGTGGGGCCGCACGTGGACCCATCGCGCGTGGGCGTCGCGGGCTTCTCCGCCGGCGGCTACACGGCTCTGCTCGCCGTGGGGGCGAAGCCCGACTTCAGCCTGGGCAAGGCGTACTGCGAGCGCCACCCCGGCGACCGCGAGATCTGCTCGGTGAAGGAGCTGAAGCGGACCCTGAGCAATCCCAAGCCCACGGCCGACCGGCGCATCCAAGCGGCCTTCGTCATGGCGCCGCTGGGCGTGTTCTTCGGAGCGCGCGCCTTCGACGAGGTGCGCGCGCCGGTCTACCTGGCCTGGGCGCAGAGAGATCGCGTGCTGTTGCCCGAGGAGAATGCCGAGCGGGTGCGCCAGGGGATGGCGAGGCTCGCGGGCGCGATGGAGATCCCCGAGGCCGATCACTTCGTGTTCTTGGCCCCGTGCACCGAGGGCCTCGCGATCCAGGCGCCGATGCTCTGCGAGGACCCGCCCGGCGTCGACCGCGCCCAGGTGCATCGCCAGCTCGCCGAAGAGGCCCGCCGCTTCTTCGACGAAGCCCTGGGGCGTTGAGCCCGACCCCAGGGCCCTCGGAGACTTTCGACTTCAGTGGATCTGCGCCGCAGCCGGGCGCTCCTCCGCAGGCGGGCGCCGCTCGAACGCGAGCTCGTCCGCGCCGGCGAGAGCCGTGGCGACGATGGCGTCTCCCGGCGCGAACTCGCCGCCGAGCAGCTTCATCGCCAGCGGGTCCTGCACGTACTTCTGAATGGCCCGCTTCAGCGGCCGCGCGCCGTAGACCGGGTCGTAGCCGCGCTCCGCCAAGAACCGCTTGGCGCTGGGGTCCAGGTCCAGCGAAAGGCGCCTCTCGGAGAGGAGCTTGCGCAGCCGGTCGAGCTGGATGTCGACGATGCGCGCGATGTGCTCGCGATCGAGCGCCTCGAAGATGACCACCTCGTCGACGCGGTTCAGGAACTCCGGGCGGAACTCGGCGCGCAGGGCCTCCGTCACCTCGCGCCGCACCGTGGTGGTGAGCCCCTCGCCGCGCGCCATGGCGTCCTGGATGAGCTGGCTGCCGATGTTGCTCGTGAGGATCAACACCGTGTTCCGGAAGTCGACCGTGCGGCCCTGGCCGTCGGTGAGGCGCCCGTCGTCGAGGATTTGCAAGAGCACGTTGAAGACGTCGCGGTGCGCCTTCTCGATCTCGTCGAACAGCACCACCGAGTAGGGGCGCCTCCGCACGGCCTCGGTGAGCTGGCCGCCCTCCTCGTAGCCCACGTAGCCCGGCGGCGCGCCGATGAGCCTGGCCACCGCGTGCTTCTCCATGTACTCGCTCATGTCGAGCCGGACCATGGCCTGCTCGTTGTCGAACAGGAACTCGGCGAGCGCGCGGGCGGTCTCGGTCTTCCCCACACCCGTCGGCCCCAGGAACATGAACGAGCCGATGGGCCGGTTCGGGTCCTGCAGCCCGCTGCGCGCCCTTCGCACGGCGTTCGACACCGCGGCAATGGCGTCGCGCTGGCCCACCACGCGGGCGCTCAGCCGGTCCTCCATCTTCACCAGCTTCTGGAGCTCGGCCTCCATGAGCTTGGTGACGGGGATGCCGGTCCACTTGCTGACCACCTCGGCGATGTCCTCGGCGTCGACCTCCTCCTTGAGCATCCGCTGCTCTTTCTGCAGTTCGGCCAGGCGCGCGTTCGCCTTCGTGAGCTCCTGCGAAAGCGAAGGCACCACGCCGAAGCGCAGCTCTGCGGCCCGCTGCAGCTCGCCCTGTCGCTCCGCGCGAACCTGCTCTTCCTTCGCCTCCTCGAGCTTGCCCTTCACGGCGTGGATGGCCTTGATGGCCCCCTTCTCGGCGTCCCAGTGAGCCTTGAGCTGGGCGAAGGTGGTGTTGAGCTCGGCGATCTCCTGCTCCACCCGCGCCAGGCGATCGCGCGAGACCGGGTCGTTCTCCTTCTTGAGGCCCTCGCGCTCCACCTCGAGCTGCAGCGTCTTGCGCCGCACCTCGTCCAGCTCGGTGGGCATGGAGTCGATCTCGATGCGCAGCCGGCTCGCCGCCTCGTCCACCAGGTCGATGGCCTTGTCGGGCAAGAACCGGTCGGAGATGTAGCGGTTCGACAGCGTCGCCGCGGCCACCAGCGCCGAGTCCTGGATGCGCACCTTGTGGTGCACCTCGTAGCGCTCCTTGAGTCCGCGCAGGATGCTGATGGTGTCGGCGACGGTCGGCTCGCCGACGAGCACCGGCTGGAACCGCCGCTCGAGCGCCGGGTCCTTCTCGACTTTCTTGCGGTACTCGTCGAGCGTGGTGGCGCCGATGCAGTGGAGCTCTCCCCGGGCGAGCGCCGGCTTGAGCATGTTGCCGGCGTCCATCGCGCCCTCCGCGCCGCCCGCGCCGACGATGGTGTGCAGCTCGTCGATGAACAGGATGATGCGCCCCTCGGCCTGGGCGATCTCCTTGAGCACCGCCTTGAGCCGGTCCTCGAACTCGCCTCGGTACTTGGTGCCGGCGACCAGCGCCCCCAGGTCCAGCGCGACCAGCCGCTTGTCCTTGAGCGTCTCGGGCACGTCGCCCTCGACGATGCGCCGCGCGAGCCCCTCGACGATGGCGGTCTTGCCCACGCCCGGCTCGCCGATGAGCACCGGGTTGTTCTTGGTGCGCCGCGAGAGCACCTGGATGGTGCGGCGGATCTCCTCGTCGCGCCCGATGACCGGGTCGAGCTTGCCCGCGCGGCCGAGCTCGGTCAGGTCCTTGGCGTACTTCTCGAGCGACCGGTACTGGCTCTCGGCCTCCGGGCTCGTCACCCGCGCGCCGCCGCGCACGTCCTTGAGCGCCGCGAGGAGCCGGTCGCGCGTGGCGCCCAGCGCCTTGAGCGCCTCGCCGGCGCCCGACTTCTCGTGGGCGAGCGCCACCAGCATGTGCTCGGTGGAGCTGTACTCGTCCTTGAGCTTCTTCGCCTCGTCCTCGGCACGGTCGAGCAGCTTGAGCAGCCGCTGCGACAGGTAGCCCTCGCCCCCCTCGACGGCCGGCAGCTTGCCGAGGTCGGCCTCGACGCGCTGGCGCAAGAGCGCCGGGTCCGCCCCCACCTTCTGGAGCAGCGGCACGGCAACCCCGTCCTTCTGGTCGACGAGCGCGAGCGCCAGGTGCTCGGGCTCGATGCTCTGGTGGTTGCGCCGCCGGGCGATGGACTGCGCGTCCTGGAGCGCCTCTTGGGCCTTGAGAGTAAATTTGTCGAGTCTCATGGGGTTTCGCTCCGCTCCCGCTCCGTGGAAGCCCGTTCTTCGAGGCGCCGTTCGCCCACCCGCCGGGGCCTTTCGGGCACTAACGTAAGACGGGGAGATGGCGTGGCAAGCGCGCGAGGCAGCCCGGCGAGGCCTTGTGGGTTTTGTGCCTTGGCGCAGGCCTTTGGTACGCTGAGCAGCGAGTCTTTCGCCCTGACGAGCGCTTCGGCGCGCGCCGAAAGCCGAGCATGGCCCCGCCCGCCGCCGCCATCGATCCAGCGAAGGAACCGGCCGCCGCCCCGCGGGCGCACCCCGCGCGGATTCTGGCGGCCGACGACAGCCAGTCCATCCGCTCTCTGGTCACCTCGCTCCTCTCGAGCGCGGGCTACGAAGTGGAGACCGTGGCTTCGGGCGAGGAAGCCATCCAGCGCGCCATCGCCGACCCGCCCGACGCCGTGGTCTCCGACGTGTCCATGGGGGCCATCTCCGGCGTGCAGCTCTGCCAGCTCCTGCGCGCCGATCCGCGCACCGCGGACCTGCCCATCATCCTGCTCACCGCCGCCGACGACCCGCGCAGCAAGTTCTGGGCGCGGACGGCCGGCGCGACGGCGTACGTCACCAAGAAGAGCATGATCGAGGCCCTGCTGCCCGCGTTGGGGCAGGTGCTCGCCCGCTCGCCAAAGCCGGCGGAGAGCGCCAAGGGCGAGCGCCGAACGCCGGTCGAGCCCCTCGCCCACCTGGCCAAGGTGCTCGACCGCCTGCTCTTCCAGGCGGTCGTCGCGGCCGAGGTGCGGCGCCTGCTCGACGACGCCGACGACCGCGCGCGCTTCGCGCGGGCTCTGCTTAGCCTGGCTTCCGAGCTCTCGGACTTCGCCTGCGCCGCGCTCTGCCTGAACGGCCTGGGGCGCGTGAGCTGGTCGGCGTACCTGCGGCGTGGCCCCAGCGCGGACAGGCTGCCGGAGGCGCTGGTCGAGGCAGGAGTCTGCGTCCCCGGGTGCCGAGTCGACGTCTGGGAGGACCCCGGGCGCGCGCGCGCCGGCCCGCCTGGCCTGGGCCCGCCCGTTCGCTTTCCGCTCCGCGCCAAGGACGAGGTCCTCGGCGAGCTCGTGGCCTTTGGCGACTCAGCGCCGCTGAGCCCGGAGGACCTCGACACCTTCGCGCTCCTCGCGCGGGAGGTGGTGGTCGTGGTCCAGGCCGCCTTCCTCATGGAGGAGACCCGGCTGCGGCTCGAGGAGCTTTTGGCCACGCGCGACCAGCTGCTGCACGCCGAGAAGGTCGCCACCGCGGCGGAGATGGCGGCCGGCGTCGCGCACGAGGTGAACAACCCGCTCGCCTTCCTCCAGTCCAACCTGTCCACGCTGCGCGAGTATACGGCGGAGCTGCGCGACGCCTTCCGCGACGCCGAGGCTCAAGCCCGGCGGCTGCTCGGCGCGCGCGACCCGGATGCCATGACCTTCGCGACGCGCATGACCAGCGCCGGGCTCATGTTCCACGACATCCAGGAGGTCATCAGCGAGTCGATGGAGGGCGTGCGCCGAATCGGCGAGCTGGTGGCGGGCTTCCGTCAGCTGGCCGCCCCGCCGAACCCCGCCGAGGCGGAGACCGTCATTCTCTGGCAGGTGGTGGAGGGCTGCGAGCGCTTCGCCTCGGGGGCGGGCCAGCTCCGCCACCGCGTCCTGGAGCTCCATGGCGACCGCGCGCTGCGGGCGAGCCTCTCGCAGGAGGACCTGCGCAGCGCGGTGCTCAACATCCTCTCCTACCTGGCCGCGCCGGTGCGCGAGAGCCCCGAGCTCGAGTTCGTGCCGGTCCAGGTGCGCGTCGAGGCCAACGATGGGGTCCCGGCCCTGGCCATCGTCGACGCCAAGCTCGAGCTCTCGAGCGAGGCGCGCGCGCGCATCCTCGACCCGCGCATCGCGCTCGACCCCGTCGACGGGCGGCGCATGCGCCTGGACCTCGGGCTCGCCCTCGCATTCCAGCTCTTGCGGCGCAATGGCGCCGAGCTGCGCGTGGAGAGCGCCCCAACCGGCGGGACGGCGTTCCGCTTGCTCCTTCCAAAGATGGGCGGCGACGCGCGGCCGCCGGGGCCGGTCGTCGGGTGACGGCGATTGTCGTCCTCGAAGGGCCTCGAAGGAAGAGAGGGAGGTCCACCATGGCTGAAGGCGGCGTTCCACCGAGCGTGTTTCACCAGAGCTACGCGGGGCAGGCCCCGTGGGACACCGGCCGACCGCAGCCGGACCTCGTCGCCCTTGCCGACCGCGTCCGGGGCAGCGTGCTCGACGTCGGCTGCGGAACCGGCGAGCACGCGCTCTTCTACGCGGCTCGCGGCTGCGAGGCCTTCGGGGTAGACGCGGTGCCGGCCGCCATCGAGAAGGCCCGCGCCAAGGCGAAGGCGCGCGGCCTGGCGGCCACCTTCACCGTGGGCGACGCCCTGGAGCTGGGCGCGCTGGGGCGGCGCTTCGACCACGCCGTCGACTCAGGGCTCTTTCACGTCTTCGCCGACGCCGACCGCGCCCGCTACGTCCAGAGCCTTGCGGTCGCCCTCGCCCCTGGCGGCACGCTCCACCTGCTGTGCTTCAGCGAGCTGACGCCCGGGAGCTTCGGCCCGCGGAGAGTCGCGCAACAGGAGATCCGCTCCGCCTTCGCCCAGGGCTTCATCGTTCACGCCATCGACGCCGCGACGTTCGAGAGCAATTCCGCGGACCGGCAGCCGCGCGCCTGGCGGGCCGTCATCGAGCGCGCCGGCTGACGGCTCACCGCCCCTGAGCGCTCCCGCCGGCGCCCTTGGAGCGACACGCCTTCCACGACGCGGTCCTCGCCGCCCCCCAATTGCCCAGCTTCTGAGGGATGGCGGTCGGGTCGCGCGCTGAAGCCGAGCGCAGGTGCGTCCACCCGTGGGCCGCGCCGCTTGGGATGGGCAGACGAGAGCTCGAGAGCAGCGGCAGGAGTGCGGCGCCCGCCGAGAGCACCGCGCTGCCCTGGAGATATGGCCCCCCCCCGCACGCCAATGGCGGCGCTCGCGATGGCGCCCAAGGCCACGGGGAACCCAACGGCGCCCGCGCCTTCCGGCGAGGCGGCGAGCTCTCGGAAGGGCAAGCCCGAGATCGCTGCGGGCTCACCAACGGGTCGGCTTCGAGGTCGTCGTCCGCCGCCGAGAGGGGGCGGACGAGTGGGCAGTGGTGGAGAGGGGCCTCAAGTCGGAGCGCTCGTGGTCACGTCTCTCGGGGGCGTGAGACGTCTTGCCCGGTGCCCGAGGTAGCAGCGCAGCGGGCGATAGCGAATGGCGACCTCCACCGTGCAGCGGTTGCAGTTCTCGCACGTGACGCTCGTCACGCGTGGATCGCGCTCCATGCGCGAGACGAGGTTTGGCTGCCTGATGAAGGGCCGCGAGAGGGCCACCAGATCAGCCTCGCCTCGCTCGAGCAACCGTTCCATCGTCGACTTCCGCCGGAGGCCACCGACGGCGATCACCGGGGCTCGCACGCTCTGCTTGATCGCCGCGGCCTGGGGCAGGTTGTATCCCTCGGTGAAGCGTGAGGCGCGCCGTAGCCTGCCTTCCACCATCTTGAAGAGCAGGCGCTTGAAGAAGCCGAGATCCTCGAGGAGCAGGTCCGCAGGCACCTCGCCCTTGGTGGTGACGAACCCGGCCTCCTTGATGCCGCCGCTCACCTCGATGGCGTCGACCCCGAGCGCGTCGAGCCGCCGGCACACTTCGACGCTCTCGGGGAGCGTCACGCCGTGGGCGATGCCGTCCTCGGCGTTGAGCTTCACCAGCACCGGGAAGCCGGCCCCGACCGCCCCACGGATCTGCTCGTAGACGCGGATCAGGAAGCGGGAGCGTTGCTCGGGCGGGCCGCCCCACTCGTCTTTGCGCCGGTTGGTGCGCGCAGAGAGGAACTGGTTGATGAGGTAGCCGTGGGCGGCGTTGATTTGCACGCCGTCGAAGCCGGCGTCCTTCACGCGCTTCGCCGCGTCGCCGAAGGCTCGGATGATGCGCTCGATCTCCTCCGGAGTCAGCGGCCGGGGCCGGATGCCGGTCAATCGGTCGCGGACGGCGGACGCGCTGACCGGCGTGGCGCCGATGAGGTCGGGGCTGCACTGGCGCCCGCCGTGATTGAGCTGGGCGACGATCTTCGCGCCGTGGGCATGGACGGCTTCGGTGAGCCCGCGCAGCTCGTCCACCACAGCGTCCCGGTCGAGGACGAGCTGTTTGTCCACCGCCCGACCCTCCGGAGAGATGAAATAGTTCCCCGGGATGATGAGACCCACGCCGCCCTCGGCCAAGCGTGTGTAGATCTTGAGGTACTCAGGGGTGAGACGGTTGTCGGCGCTGGCCAGGCACTCGACGGTCGCCGAGCTGACGAAGCGGTTCTTCAGCTCGAGCGCGCTGAGGCGAAACGGGGTGAAGAGAATGGATTGGGCTGGGTCGGTGGGGCCGGACAGAGGCGCCGACGCTCGCGGGGAGGTGTCTTCGTTCATGGCGCCCATTGTGCGGCGCCTCGTGCCCCGAGGTCATTGACCTAGGTCGAGACGGGCGCGGATCCGGCTGAGCTGGGTCGGCGTGATGCCGCCACGGGCCGGCAACCGCGCGCCTGGCGGGCCGTCATCGAGCGCGTCGGCTGACGGCTCACCGCCCCTGAGCGCTCCCTCCGGCGCCCTTGGAGCGACACGCCTTCCACGACGCGGTCCTCGCCGTCCCCCAATTGCCCAGCTTCTGAGGGATGGCGGTCGGGTCGTCGGCAGAGGCCGAGCGCAGGTGCACCCAGCCCTGCCCCAAGCCGCCCGGGAGGAGCGAAGCGCTCGAGAACATCGACAGCCCGAGCGCAGCCCCGGCCGCCAAGGCCACTCCGCCCCGAGCGAGCGCCCGGGACCGAACGGCTCGGGCCGCGGCGGCGGCGCAGGCCACCGCGAGCACGGCCGCGGGGAACCACGCCGCGCGCGCGCCCTCCGGCGAAGCGGCGAGCTCGCGAAAGAGCGAGACCCCCAAGAGGCCCAGACCCGCGCAGGCGGCGATTCCCAACCCGCGCCAAAGCCGCGCGGTCGGCCGGATGTCCGGACTCCCCTTCGGCGCGAAGACCCCCGAAGAGATCGCCGCCACGACCAGCGCCGGCCCGTACAAGGCCAGGAAGCGCGCCGTGTCGTCGCTGCGCCCGCGGACCACGAGGTACAACCACGCGACCAGCGCAGCCCAGGCGCCGCGCGCAAACCAACGCGGGTCGACGGGGCTCCTCCAACGCCGGGTCAGCCCGATGGCCACGAGCGCGGCGAGGAGCCCCGCCGCCATCCCGGCCAGCACGTCGCTCGGGTGGTGAGCGCCCACGGCGACGCGAGCCGCTGCGACCGAGGCGGCCAAGAGCGCGGCGACCGGAGCCGCACTCGGGATGGCGGCGCCGAGGGGCACCAGCGCGGCCGCGGCAGACGCCGCGTCGCCGCTCGGGAACGACGCGCAGTCGGCGCCGTTCGGGCGCTCGCGATTCACCGCCACCTTGAGAGGCCAGACGATGGCCCCGCAGAGCGCCAGCGCGATGAGCATCTGCAGGGCGGTCCTCCGGCGGCCGGCCACGGCGGTGAGCAGGCCCAGGAACACCGCCACCTCGCCCTTGCCCAGCACCCGCGCCCCGGTCAAGAGCCCTGCGACGACCCTGGGGTTGCCTCGGGCAGCGGCGCTCCGCAGCGCCTCGACGGCCGCCCTGTCGCCGAGGAGGAAGGCGCAGGCCGCCAGCGCCAGGAGCCCCGCGAGGACATAGAGCGCCGGCGGGGGGAAGAGCGCAGCAGCGTACCGGGCGAATCCGCCGGAGGGCGCGGGAGGCGCTGGGCGAAGGCTCACGTGGGCCTCGGTCGTGTCAGGGGACCGCGATGGCGCCGGCGAAGTCGCGGAAGAGCTTGACGCCGTCGGAGGTCGGCCGGCCCTCCTCGCGCGCCAGCGCGCGCCCCAGGGCGACCACGGCGATCTCCAGCTGCTCGCGCGAGGGCTCGCGCGTGGTGATCCGCTGGAAGAGCAACCCCGGGGCGACCGCCCACTGCAAGAGCCGCGGCGCGCCCTTCTTGGCCGAGAGGCGTTGGAGCTCGTAGGAGAGCCCCGCCAAGGGGAACATCAGCGGCAGCTTGATGCCGATCATCGCGAGCTGGTTGACGAGCGCGTTGGGCGAGACCCGCGGGACGAACGGGAAGACCGCCGCGAAGACCAAGATGGAGAGGGCGAGGACGATGAGGATGAATGACGTCCCGCACCTCGGGTGGAGGGTGGTGAACTTGGCGGCGCTCTCCGGGGTCAGCGGCTGCTCGCTCTCGTACGCCCAGATCGCCTTGTGCTCCGCGCCGTGGTACTCGAACACGCGGCGGATCTCCGGCAGGCGCGAAATGAAGGTCAGGTAGCCCACGAAGATGGCCGCCTTGAAGACCCCGTCGACCGCGTGAAAAGCGAAGCTCCGGGTGTCGAGCGGGATGCCCAGCGCGGCGCCGGCGAGCCAGGTCAGCAGGTGGGGCGCGCCGACGAACAGCGCGAGGCCCATCGTCAGGGACAGGGCCATGGTCCCGGCGAGCGCGGCCTTCTCTTTGCCGGTCGCCTCGCGCGGAGCCTTCGCCGCCGCGGCGCCGCTCTCCTCGGGCATCGCCTGCTCGGCCGAGAAGTTGAGCGCGGACATCCCGTTCCAGAGGCTCTCGATGAGGACGATGGCGCCGCGCAAGAACGGCCAGCGCAAGGGCTTGATGCCGCCGAGCAGAGTCTCCCAGGCCTGCTCGCGGACGACGATCTGCTGGTCGGGCCGCCGCACCGCGACCACGAAGCTCTTGGGCGAGCGCATCATCACGCCCTCGAGCACCGCCTGGCCGCCGATGTAGGGCCTCGCCTGGAGGAGGAGCAGCTGCGCCAGCCGCACTCGATTCATGGCCATCGCGCGCCGTCCTCCGGGCAAAGATGAGCCTGCCTTCCTGCACAACAGCGAAGGCCCCCACCCGCTCGACCCATTGGGGTCTGGGGCGAAGGCCCTCGTCTCGCTCGCAAAAGCGAAGAAGCTTACGCCTTGGCGACCGGCTTCTTCTCGTAGCGCTTGCGGAACCGCTCGATGCGGCCTTCGGTGTCCATCACCTTCTGCTTGCCGGTGAAAAACGGGTGGCAGCTCGAGCAGACTTCCACCGCGAAGTCGCCTCGCGTGGACCGGGTCTCGATGGTGTGGCCGCAGGCGCAGTGGATCTTCGCCGGGCGGTAGTTCGGGTGGATGCCGTCCTTCATGCTCTTCTCCTCCCGCCTTACTTCAGCGCCCAAGTGCGCCGAAGGACTGGCGGTCTCTCCCACGGTCGTCTCGAGGGAGCCAAGTTACATAGGGCCCCACCTGCGCGCTGTCAAGGCGCCCCTCGCGCAATCTTCGCGCAATCGAGGCGGGGGAAGCTGCCGCTCGGGCGGTCCCGGGCGAGAGTAACGCCGCTCGCCTTGCGCCGCCTTGATGGCAAGCTTGTCCTCTCGGAACGATGCTCGGCCGCTCTCAGGTTCGGTGGGCGACGATGGCCACGGTGCTCGCCTCGGTCGCGGCGGCCCTGCTCCTGGCCCTCGCGCTGGTCGCGCTGCGGTCGGTCCTTCTGTGGCTCGCCATCGCCACCTTCATCGCGACCGTCCTGAACCCGGCGGTCGAGCGGCTGTCCGCGCGGATTCCCCGGGGGCTCGCGGTCGCCGCCGTGGTGCTCGGCGGCCTGGGCGTCCTCGCCGGATTCGTGCTGATCATCCTCCCGCCGCTCCTGCAGCAGGTTCGCGACCTGGCGGAGAGCGCTCCCAGTCTGATCCAGAGCCTCGAGCGCCAGCCCTGGCTCCAGCGGCTCGAGCGCCACCTCGGCCTCGGCTCGGCCATCGGCGGCTCGCTGAAGGGGCTGCCGGACTACCTCGCGGGCGCAGCGGCTCCCCTCCTGCACCTGGTCGGAGGCGTCTTTCGGCTGGGGCTCGCGACCCTCTCGGTGTTCTTCCTGGTCATCTTCATGCTCGCGGGCGGCCCGAGCGCCCTCGACGCGGGGCTTCACCTGATGGAGCCGCCGGCGCGCGCCCGCGCGGAGCGGATCGGCCGGGCGCTGTACCGCGCCATGTCGCGCTACGCCCTGGGCACCGCGGCCATCGCCCTGCTCGCCGGGGCGGCAGCCGTGGCAACTCTGGCCATCGCGGGTGTGCCCTACTTCCTGCCGCTCGGGCTCCTGCTGGTCGCGCTCGACCTCATCCCCTTCGCCGGCGCCATCACCGGTGGGGCTTTGCTGACGGCGGCGACCGCGGCGACGGTCGGGTGGCTGCGCGCCGTCGTCGTGCTCGCGGTCTTCACCGTGTACCAGGAGCTCGAGAGCCACGTCCTCCTGCCGCTCGTGCACCGGCGAACCGTCCGCGTCTCGGCGCTGGGCATCGTCGTCGCGCTGCTGGTCGGGTACGAGCTCGCCGGGCTCTTCGGCGTCCTCCTCGCCGTGCCGGCGGCAGGAGCCCTGCGCATCGTCGCCCGCGAGGTCCTCGCGCTCCGGGAGGAGCGTCGCCGGCAAGCACACCCGCGCTCTTACCGCGCGCCGGGCGAGCCCGCGCACTCCGTAGAACCGCCCGCCCCGAGCGAGCACTGAAGGGCGGCGGCGATTCGCGAGCGGTTGCTCGGGAAAGCCCGAGCGGAGCTGCCCGGTCAGCGCTCCGGCTCCACCGCCACCGCCTTGAAGAAGGTGTAGCAGAAGACGCCGTCGTCCTCGGCGGTGCGGCGCAGGGCGGCGATGCCGCGGTCCCACCCCGCCTCGTCGACGAGCCCCTGCGCGAGCGCGGGCTCTCGGACGCCCTCCACCATCGACGTGAAGGTGTCGAGCGTGAACCCCTTCACCCAGGTCGGGCGGCTCGCGTCGGCGTAGACCAGCCGAGGCGAGACCGTGACCCGCTCGCAGCCGGCGCTGCGCAAGAGCGGGTAGAGCTGCCGACCGATCTGCGAATCGCCGCGCGCGCGGGCCTGCAGCTCCACCAGGCAGGCGATGACCCGCCGGGCCTCGGGGCTGTCCGGGTGGAAGAGCGCTGAGCCGTGGTCGCCCTCGATGACCGTGAGCGTCCCTCCGGGCTTGAGGCACGCACGAAGCCCAGTGAGCGCCTCCAACGGTCGCGCCAGGTGCTCGAGCACGAAGCAGACGAAGACGTGGTCGAACCGGCGCCGCGGGTACGGCAGCCGGTAGAGGTCGGCGCGCTCGAAGGACGCGCGGTCGCCCAGAGCGGCCGCCTTCACCGCGCTCTGGGCGCGAGCCAGCGAGGCCTCGGAGGCGTCGATCGCCGTGATGCGCGCCCCGGGGCTGTTGCGCAGGAGGTGCACGGTCTGGGCGCCGACGCCGCAGCCGGCTTCGAGCACTTCGCTTCCGTCCGGGTACCGCGTGTCGTGGTGGAGGAGGTTTGCGAGCGCGTTCGCTTGATCGGAGAGACGCTCGCCCTCGCGGTCCGAATAGCCGTGAACGTAGTCGCTCATGACGAACACCTCCTCGCTTCGCCCGCAGGCCTTGCCCGCATAAACCAGATAGGGGCGGCCTTTCTCGGCTCGTGAACGGCGCTCGGGGCGCCCTACTCCCGCCGCGCTCTCACCGGGTCTCGGCGTACTTGCGCTCGTAGCACTCGGGGCACATGCAGTGCGTGAACTCCGCCTCGCTGTGCGCCGCGATATACGCATCGATGCGCTGCCAATAGCCGTCGTCGTCTCGAACCTTGTGGCACCAGGCGCAAACCGGCAGCAGGCCCTTCAGCGTCTTGACGTTGGCGGCGGCCTCGCGGAGCTCGAAGATCAGCCGCTCGCTGTCGTTCTGAGTCCGCCGGAAGGCGAGGCCCAGAAGCCACCCCGCCGCGAAGACGAAGACGCTCACGTGCACCCAGCCGACGGTGGCGACGGTCGTTGCGCGGTCCAAGACCGCCATCGCCGCAACGCCCCCGAGGAGGAGCGCCGAGCTGGCGAGCGCGACGCCGAGGAGGTCGAAGACGACGATGGGCAGCATCAGCCCGAGCGCATAGGCGAAGCTGTAGAGCGGAGATCCGGAGCGCCCCGTCAGCCAGATGAGCGCGAGGTAGATGACCGCCGTGCCGAAGCACGCGACGCTGACCACGACCCGGAGGCCGCGCGCCGACATGCGGCGCAGCGCCCAGGCGACCGAGAGGAGCAGGAAGGCCCAGACGAGCCGCAAGGCCAGCGCTCCCCAGTTCGCGCCCCCCGCCTGTGCGACGTCCACGATGTGGGCGAGCACGACGAAAGGAGCGGCGCCGATCAGGAACAGCGCCCGCTGCCGATAGGTGGTCTGGCGCCTGTGCTCAACCGCGCTGGTCGAAGGCAGGGGCATGTATGAACCTCGAGTCTCGCGTCGGCGTCGTCTTTCGGCCGGCTGGCGCTCGACCCCGAGATCCTCGGCGTCGGCTCTCGAGAGCCGCCTTCCGGCGGTAGCGTTGGCCCATACGCGATGTGCACCTTCTAGCTTGCTGCCTCGCGCGGCCCCCGTCCATCAATGTTTAGCGCCGGACGCATCAAGTCGCACCGGGTCGCACCGGGAGTGCCGCTCTGGCCCAGCCGCCGCGCTCTCGCGGGCGCAGGCCGTCCGCACCCCTCCAATTGCCTGGCGCATCCCCCCTCTCTATTCTCGCCGTCGCCTTTCGCCCGAAAAGAGGCTCGAGTGACCGCGCCAACGCCCGCCGTCGCCACCGACCCCGAGCTCCGGTTTCTCAACCTGCGGGTGCGCCGCTCGCAAGTGGGCACCGAGGTGCTCGCAGGGGCCACCACGTTCATCGTGATGGCCTACATCATCTTCGTAAACCCGCTGATCCTCGGCTTCGCGGGCATCGCGCCGCTGGCGGGCAAGGGGCTCCCGTTCGCGGCGACCATGACGTCCACGTGTCTCTGCGCCGGCGCCATGACCCTCGCCATGGGGCTCTACGCGAACCGCGCCTTCGCGCTGGCGCCGGGCATGGGGCTGAACGCAGTGGTCGCCTTTCAGCTGGTGGCGGGAATGGGCCTCACCTGGCCCGAGGCCATGGGCGTCATCGTCTTGGAGGGCATCGTCATCACGCTCCTGGTGGTGACGGGCTTGCGCGAGGCGGTCATGAACGCGGTCCCCGGGCCGCTCAAGAAGGCCATCAGCGTGGGCATCGGGCTGTTCATCCTCTTCATCGGGCTCTGGCAGGGCGGCTTCGTCGTGCAGGACAAGTCGGGGGCGACGCCGGTCGCGCTGGGCGAGCTCCGAGGCGCCCCGGTGCTCGTCGCCGTGGCCGGGGTGTGCCTGGCGGTGGTCCTCACCGTCCGGCGGGTGAAGGGCGCGCTGCTCCTGAGCATCCTGGCATCGACCGCGCTCGCTCTGGGGCTCAACGCCGCTCTCGGCGGCCGCGCGTTCCCGACGCCGGGCGCGGCGGTCCTGCCGCCCCACCTCCTGGAGCGGCCGGACTTCTCCCTGCTGGGCCGCTTCAATCTCTTCGGCGCGTTCCGGCGGGTCGGGATCCTGACGGGGGCGCTGACCGTGTTCAGCATCATGCTCGCCGACTTCTTCGACACGCTGGGCACGCTCGTGGGCGTGGGCGCGCTGGCGGGCTACCTGGATCCGCAGGGCCGCTTCCCCGACGTGGGCAAGCCGCTGCTCATCGACAGCCTGGCCGCGGTGGCCGGCGGCGCCTGCTCCGCCTCGAGCTGCACCACCTACGTGGAGAGCCAGGCGGGCGTCCAGGCCGGAGGGCGCACCGGCCTATGCGCCGTGGTCACCGGGCTTTTGTTCTTCCTCTTCCTGCCGCTCGCGCCGCTGGTGGGCATGGTGCCGAAGGAGGCGACCGCCGGAGCGCTCATCGCCATCGGCGTGATGATGTGCGGCGTCCTCGTCAACCCGGGGGAGCGAGTCGACCTGTCGGACCCCGAAGAGGCTTGGCCCATCGTCACGACGTTCATCGCCATGCCGCTGACGTATTCGATCACGAACGGGATCGGCGCCGGTCTCCTCGTCTACACGCTGGTGCGGCTGACCCGCGGCCGGCGCGACGGTGCGCTCATCTACGTCACGGCGGCGGCGTTTCTCGTCTACTTCCTGCGGCATTTATTGGGCGCGGCTGGGTGAGGGGTCCGCTGAGCTGGCCCGCCGGCGCGACCGGGCACAGGGGCAAATCGGTCTCTCGCCGCGCCGCCGAGCGCGACCGCGCGGGACAGCTCGAAGGCGACTTCGCGCTCGATGCCTCGGCGCTCGCGCGCGCCCAGGGCGAGGAGGGGTGGATTTTGTGGGTCTGACGGCCTGAAGCCCACGGCGAGGTCGTTAGACTCCAGGGCCATGCCGACCTCCATCATCGAGCCCTTCCGAATCAAGTCCGTCGAGCCCATCCGGATGACGACGCCCGAGGAGCGCCTGCGGCTCCTCGAGGAAGCCAAGCTCAACGTCTTCAAACTGCACGCGGACCACGTGCTGCTCGACTTCCTGACCGACTCCGGCACCGGCGCCATGTCCGCGCGCCAGTGGGCGGCCATCATGGAAGGCGACGAGAGCTACGCCGGCTCGCCTTCCTTCTTCCGCCTCGAGGCGGTGGTGCGCGAGTTGACGGGCTACCGCCACATGATGCCCACGCACCAGGGGCGCGCCGCCGAGCACATCTTGTTCTCGGTCGCGGCGCGCCGCGGCGACCTCGTGCCCAGCAACACGCACTTCGACACTACGCGCGCCAACCTCGAGTTCGCCGGCGCCGAGCCCCTGGACCTCGTCATCCCCGAGGGGCTTCAACCTCGGGCGATCCACCCGTTCAAGGGCAACATCGACCTCGGCCGCGTCGAGGCGCTGCTCGCCGAGAAAGCCGACCGGGTGCCGTTCGGGATGATCACCATCACCAACAACTCGGGCGGCGGGCAGCCGGTCTCGCTGGAGAACGTCCGCGCCTACGCGGCGCTGCTGCACCGATTCGACAAGCCGCTCATCCTCGACGCCTGCCGGTTCGCCGAGAACGCCATGTTCATCAAGCTGCGCGAGCCCGGCCAGGGCCAGCGCGAGGTGCGCGACATCGCCCGCGAGCTCTTCCGCCTCGCCGACGGCTGCACCATGAGCGCCAAGAAGGACGGCCTGGTGAACATCGGCGGCTTCCTCGCCCTGAACGACGAGGGCTGGATGGAGCAGGCCAAGAACCTGCTCATCCTGACCGAGGGATTCCCCACCTACGGAGGCCTCGCCGGGCGCGACCTCGCGGCGCTGGCGGTCGGGCTCGAGGAGGTCACCGACGAGGCCTACCTGCGCTACCGCTTGCGAACCGCCGAGTACCTGGCGCAGAAGCTCAAGGCCGGCGGCGTCGCCACGGTCGAGCCGGCGGGGGGCCACGCGGTCTACCTGGACGCCAGGGATTTCCTGCCGCATCTCACGCCCGAGGACTACCCGGCGTGGTCCCTGTGCAACGCGCTCTACCTCTCCGCCGGCATCCGCGGCGTGGAGATAGGCTCGGTGATGTTCGGCAAGCGCCTGCCCGACGGAACGGAGACG
Organism: uncultured delta proteobacterium; assembly: GCA_963772225.1. GTDB lineage: Bacteria > Myxococcota > Myxococcia > Myxococcales > UBA5297 > CAVYWD01. The sequence goes on from CAVYWD010000011.1 coordinate 381,475, forward strand.
TACCACCCCATGGAGCTCGTGCGCCTGGCGTTCCCGCGGCGGGTCTACACTCAGAGCCATTTCGACTACGCCGCTGAGGCCATCTGCGAGCTCAAGGCCTCGACCCCGAAGGTGCGCGGCGTCCGCATCGCCCGCCAGAGCAGCGCGCTCCGCCACTTCACCGCCGAGATGCGGTGGGCGTAGCGCGGCGACCCATTGCCGGTCCAGCGCCCGCGCTCGACGGAACGGGCTCCCATGGGTAAGGTGAGCTCAAAATCAAATGGGCCCCCCTGATCCGTCCTCGATTGAGGACACAGAATTGAGCCCCGCCTCCGGCGCGGGCGTCCTCAGCGCCCCCGCAGCTCCGGGCGCCGGCGTCAGCCTCGTGCCCCCGCCGAGCGATGCTGCCTCGGCCTCGCATGGAGCCCGCGAAAAGGCGAGCCTCGCCACGCTGGCGCTGGGCGCTTTGGGCGTGGTCTACGGCGACATCGGGACGAGCCCGCTCTACGCCTTGAAAGAGTGCTTTAACGGCCCGCACGGCGTCGCGCCGACGCCCGGGAACATCTTGGGCATCCTCTCGCTCGTGTTTTGGGCGCTGACCTTCGTGGTCACGTTCAAGTACCTCACCTTCGTCATGCGCGCCGACAACCGCGGCGAGGGCGGCATCCTCGCTCTCATGGCGCTCGTCTCCCAGCGAGAGACCTCCAAGACAGGGCGCGGTTGGCTCCTGTTGCTTGGGCTGTTCGGCGCGGCGCTGCTCTATGGCGACGGGGTCATCACGCCCGCCATCAGCGTGCTGGGCGCGGTCGAGGGCCTGGAGGTGAGCCCAGAGATGGGCGCCGGCACGTCGGCGCTGCGGTATGCCGTGGTGCCCATCACGGTCGTCATCCTCATCGGGCTCTTCCTCTTCCAGAAGCGCGGGACCGCCACCGTGGGCGCGGTGTTCGGGCCCGTCATGCTGCTCTGGTTCGCGTGCATCGGCGCGGTCGGCGCGGCCGGCATCGCGCGCGATCCATCCATCCTCGCCGCCGTCTCGCCGCTCCACGCGGCCCGCTTCTTCGCCGAGCACCGATGGCACGGATTCCTGGTGCTCGGAGCGGTGGTCTTGGCCATCACCGGCGGCGAGGCGCTCTACGCCGACATGGGCCACTTCGGCCGCCGCCCCATCCGCTTGGCGTGGTTGGGCGTGGCCATGCCGGCGCTTCTCCTGAACTACTTCGGCCAGGGCGCGGTCCTCTTGCACGCGCCCGAGGCGGCTCAGAACCCCTTCTACCTGGTGGTACCCGCCTGGGGCCGCTACCCGATGATCGCCATCGCGACCGCCGCGGCCATCGTCGCGTCGCAGGCCCTCATCTCCGGCGCGTTCTCGCTGACGAACCAGGCGGTGCAGCTCGGCTACTCGCCGCGCGTGACCATCCGCCACACCTCCAGCACCGAGTACGGGCAGATCTACATCCCGGAGATCAACTGGGCGGTCGGCGCCGCCTGCGTCGCGCTGGTGCTCGCCTTCAAGAGCAGCTCGGCCCTGGCGGCGGCCTATGGCATCGCGGTGACCGGCACCATGACCATCACCACAATGCTCTTCTACCGGGTCGCGCGCGATCTTTGGCACTGGCCGCGCTACAAAGTGTGGCCGCTCGTCCTGCTGTTCCTGGCGGCGGACGTGTCCTTCCTGGGCGCCAACCTCATCAAGCTGGAGGAGGGCGGCTGGTTCCCGCTGGCCGCCGGCGTCTTCGTCTTCACCCTCATGACCACGTGGAAGCGCGGCCGCGAGGCCCTGGCCGAGCAGATGCTGGGGGCGGGGCTCCCGCTGGACCTGTTCCTGCCGGAGCTCGATCAGCGACCCGTGCACCGCGTGAGCGGCACGGCGGTGTTCATGACCTCGCACCCGGGCGCCGTGCCCCCGGTGATGCTGCACCACCTCAAGCACAACAAGGTGCTCCACGAGCGGGTGCTCCTGGTCTCACTTCTGAACGAGGAGATCCCCTTCGTCCCCGACGACCAGCGGGCGACGACCCGCTCCCTGGGCTTCGGCATCCACCAGGTCGTGGCGCGCTACGGCTTCCTGGAGACGCCCAACGTCCCCGCCCTGCTCGCGTCGCTGCCGCCGTCAGCCATCCCGGGGCCGCCCCTGGCCAAGTCGGAGATGGACACCACCTATTACCTCGGCCGCGAGACGCTGCTCGCCAACGGCCCGGCGAAGCTTCCCGCCTGGCGCAAGCGGCTCTTCATCGTCATGGCCAAGAACGCGCAGACCGCCAGCGCCTTCTTCGGGTTGCCGCCGAATCGCATCGTCGAGATGGGAGCGCAAATCCAGCTCTGAGCGGCGGAGACGCCCCACCTGCTGAGCCGCGGTCGCGAAGACACCGAAAAGCTACCGGGTCGAGTGACCTCGCTCGTCCTCGCCGCGCGTCCGAAGCGCCGCGTCGTCGGACACCGAATCGAGAAGGTCGGGCTCCGCTGGCGCCACCGAGGCCCTCAACTCGATGGCGGGAATGCGAACCACGACGGGAGCGCTCGCCATGGGATGGGCCCGGCGCTCGCGCATGAAGAGGGCCCCGGCGACGAGGACGACGGCCATGAAGAGCGCGGCCGCCGCTCGGACGTGCTTCCACGGGCAAATAGCGGTCGGCGGGACGAGGGACCGGGCCACGGCGCGAAAGGCCTCGGCGATGGCGGGCTGGCTCGCCCGCGCCCAGCGCGGCAGCGCCTTCTGCAGTCCTTCCAGCTTCGCCTTGAGCCCCCGAGCGCTAACCCTCCCGCAAGCCAGCAGGGCGGCTTTCAGGTCTCCCCATGGAGCCTCCCTGCCGGCGCCAAGCGCGACCCGCCGCGGCTCGCGCGGAGCCCAGAGGACGTCCGGGGCCGGGGCGGGCGCGGGGGCAGCGCTCTCGAGGATGGGCAGCGCCTCTTCGGCGCCTGCCGGAAAGGTCCCGAGCTGCCGGATCCGCTCCTGGACGAACCGCTCCATCTTCATCCGGTCCCGTGCGAACAGCTTCTGCAGCATCTCCGCGAGGTCCCCGCGCGAGATTTGGAGGCCCCGCGACTCGAGATAGGCGTCGAGGTCCGTCCGCATCTCGCCGGCCGTCTGGTAGCGCGCTGCGGGCTCGGGGGCCATGGCGCGCTCGCAGATCGATGCGAGCACGTCGTCGACATCGCGCACGGCTTGCCGCACCGAGGGAATGTCGCCGGCGAAGAGCCGCCGGCCGATCTCGATGTTCACCATGCCCTGCCAAGGCGAACGGCCGGCCAGCGCCGTCCAGAGCATCACGCCCACCGCGAAGAGGTCCGCGCGCCGATCGACCGCGTCCCCCTGCATCTGCTCGGGGGCCATGAAGGCGAGCTTGCCCTTGTGCGAGCCGACTCCGGTATGGACGGTGCTGCCCAGCGCCTTGGCGACGCCGAAGTCGAGCACCTTGCACTCGCCCTGATAAGTGAGGAAGACATTCTGCGGCGAGATGTCGCGGTGCACGAAGTTGAGCTCGGCGCCCTCGTAGGCCTTCAGTCGGTGGGCATAGTGAAGGGCGTCCAAGACGCAGTTCAGGACGTGCAACTGGAGCGGGACCGGCGGGCCGCCCAGCGCGTGCGCGCGATGCAGGACGCGGTCGTAGGGTTGGCCGTCCAGATGCTCCATCGCGATGAAGTACCGGTTGACCATCTCCTTTCCCACCTCGTTCGTCTGCACGATGTTGGGGTGGTTGAAGCGCGCGGCGAGGCGCGCCTCGTCCAAGAACATGGCCACGAACTCGGGGTCGGCCGTGAGGTGGGCGCGAAGCTGCTTCACGACCACGAGCTTGTTGAAGCCTCCGAGCCCCTGCGACACGGCGAGAAAGACGTCGCCCATGCCGCCCCGGCCCAGGCACGCGAGCAGCCGATACCTCCCGAGGTGCGGAGACGCCCACAGGCTCTCGCTCTCGTCGGGCGGTGAAAGCTCAGCCAGCATCTCCGAGCTTCGATTCGGTCGATTGAGCTCCATGTTTTTCCCGCTCGTGCCAGAGGTTAGCGACCTGGTTCCAAGCGATGGACTGCGCAGCGAGGTAGCCATCCTGAGACCTCGGCAGAGCAATTCGGGTCACATCCGCATCGAGTCGATCTCGCCTTGCGGCGCATCGCCTTGCCTTCACAGGGAAATCACACCGTGTGCGCGTCACCCGCACACGCGCTTTGCGGCTCATCGCCGAACCGTCGGAGGTGCGGCTACACTCGCGCGCCGAGAAAGCCTTCCCATCGGGAGCCCTCATGACCGACCTCGCCCGCCGCGCGCAGGACCTGCGCGAGCAGATCCGATTCCACGATCACCGCTACTACGTTTTGGACCAGCCGCTCGTCAGCGACGCCGAGTACGACCGCCTCCTGCGCGAGCTGGAGCAGCTCGAGCGCGAGCACCCGGAGCTCGCCGCACCCGACAGCCCGACCCAGCGGGTGGGCGGCGCCCCATCGGAGAAGTTCGCCAAGGTGGAGCACAGCCGGCCCATGCAGTCGTTGGGCAAGGCGATGTCGGAGGGCGAGTTCCTGGAGTTCGACGCGCGGGTGAAGAAGGCGCTGGGCGCCGACGAGGTCGCTTATGTCTGCGAGCCGAAGCTCGACGGCCTCTCGGTGGCGGTGCTCTACCAGGACGGCGCCCTCGCCCGCGGCGCGACGCGGGGAGACGGGGCCGTGGGCGAGGACGTGACGCCCAACGTCCGCACCATCCGCTCCATCCCCTTGCGGCTGCACACCGAGGCGGGCGAGGCGCCGCCCAAAGTCCTCGAGGTGCGCGGCGAGGTGATCCTGGCCAAGAAGGATTTCGCCGAGCTCAATCGGGCGCAGGAGGAAGCCGGGCAGGAGCCCTTCGTGAACCCGCGCAACGCCGCGGCGGGCTCGCTGCGGCAGCTCGACTCGAAAATCACCGCGAAGCGCCCGCTCTCCGCGTACCTGTACGAGGTGGGCGAGACCTCCATCACGTTCAAGACGCACATGGACAAGCTCGCGTACTTGAGGCGCCTGGGCCTGCGCGTGCCGCAGTCGGTCTGCCTGGCCAAGGGCGCGGCCGAGGTGAAGGCCGTCTACGAGCGGATGCTCGCGCGGCGCCACGAGGAGGAGTTCGAGCAGGACGGCATGGTGGTGAAGGTGGACGACCTCGACGCGCGCGAGCGCCTGGGGGCGGTCTCCCGGAGCCCGCGCTGGGCCATCGCCTGGAAGTTCCCCGCGGAGGAGGAGGAGACGGTCGTCCAGGGCATCGACGTGCAGGTGGGCCGCACCGGAAAGCTGACGCCGGTGGCGCGCGTGCAGCCGGTGCTGGTCGGCGGCGCGAACGTGTCGAACGCGACCTTGCACAACGAGTCGGAGCTCAAGCGCAAGGACGTGCGCATCGGCGACCACGTGTTCATCCGGCGCGCGGGCGACGTCATCCCGGAGATCGTGGCGGTCATCAAGGAGAAGCGGACCGGCGCCGAGCAGGAGTTCACTTTCCCGGAGAAGTGCCCGGTGTGCGGCGGCGAGGTAATGCGCAGGGAGGGCGAGGCGGACCACCGCTGCTCGAACGTGCGGTGCCCGGCGCGGCTGTCGGGGCGGCTCGCGCACTTCTCGCAGCGCACTGCCATGGACATCCAGGGCCTGGGCGACAAGCTCATCGAGGCGCTGGTCGACTCGGGGATGGTGCAGAGCGCCGCGGACCTCTACGCGCTCGACAAGGAGAAGCTCCTCACCCTGCCGCGCATGGGCGAGAAGAGCGCCCAGAACCTGCTCGACGACATCGACCGGAGCCGCAAGACGACCCTGCGGAGGTTCTTGTATGCGCTGGGCATCCGGCACGTCGGCGAGGCGACGGCGAAGGCGCTGGCGCAGACCTTCCCGGACGCGCGGCGCTTCTACACCCTGACCGCCGAGGAGCTGCAGGCGGTGCGCGACGTCGGGCCCGAGGTGGCCTCGTCCATCGCGCAGTACTTCCAGGACGAGCACAACCGGGCGCTGGTGGAGCGGCTGCTCGCCGCCGGCGTGAACCCCGAGCCGGAGAAGGCGGCTGAGGGCGGCGCCTTCCTGAACAAGTCGGTCGTGCTCACCGGCGGCCTGTCGGCGCTCACCCGCGAGGACGCCAAGGCGGAGATCGAGCGGCGAGGCGGCCGCGTGTCGGGGAGCGTGTCCAAGAAGACCGACCTGGTGGTCGCCGGGGAGGACGCGGGCTCAAAGCTCGCCAAGGCCAAGGAGCTGGGCGTGAAGGTGGTCGACGAGGCGGAGTTCTTGAAGCTCATCGGGCGGTGAGCGCCACCGCTCGAATCCTTCGCCACCGCCGCGACGAGGGGACTTGCGAAACCCGGACGGCCGCCGGCAAGCTTTGCTCCTCATTAGCGCCGGAGAGCCCCATGGCGAAGACTCGCGCTCAGCTCATCATCTCCGGAGATGTTCAGGGCGTGTGCTATCGAGCCAGCGCCTGGGACCGGGCGACCGAGCTCGGCCTCACGGGGTGGGTTCGGAATCTCTCGAACGGCGACGTGGAGGCCCTGGCGGAAGGCGAGGAGGCACTGGTGCAGGAGCTCATCGACTGGTGCGAAGTGGGGCCGCCATCGGCGAGGGTGGAGTCGGTGCGGGTGACGCGGTCGGAGTATCGGGGCGAGTTTCTGCGGTTCATGGTGCTGCACTGACGGGGCGCGCTCGTCCGAGTCGCCGACGGGCCCCGCGCCCGCCCTGCCGGCAACGCACCTACTCCGCCGTGTCCCGTCTGGCCGCCGGCGCAAGCACGTGCAGATGCCAAGGCGCTGTGTGCGTCTCCGCCTTCCACGCGTATCCCTCGCCGCCGCGGGCGAGCGGCTTGTGCACGAGCAGGGTCGCGAAGCCCGCCTCCTGGTGCAGCACCCGGTAGTCGTGCTCGGGGAAGAGGATGTCGTCGCAGGGGCGGGCATCGGGGATGGTCGTCGTGACGATGCGCACGACGTCTCCGCAGCGGGCAGCGCGGTTCGCCTGCGCAAAACCTTGCGTGGTGAACGAGGCCCATTCGTTCCAGTAGATCTCAGGGGAAGAGACCAGGTTCACGAGGCTGCCGTCCGGGGCGAGGTGCTCTCGGAGCCCTCGCAGGATGCGCAGCTTGTGCTCCCGACTCTGGATATTGTCGAAGGGGAAGGCGCACAGGATCACGTCGAAAATGAGCCCTGCGAGCGCTGTCAGGTCGCCGACGCCGATGAGCTGGAACCTGCCGTCGGGCTGCATCTCCCTGGCGATTGCGAGCATCTCTGGCGCGATGTCGACCCCCAGGTGTCGTAGCCCAGATGCTGCAGGAACCGCGTGGACCGTCCTGCGCCGCAGCCGAAGTCGAGGGCGCGGCATCCGCGGGCGTGCTTCTGAAGCAGGTCCGGCAGGTCGCGAAAGGCCAGATGGTAGGTGTCGCCGTAGTCGAGTGTGGCGTAGGCCTCGGCACGGCGCGCGTCCTGGTAGACGTTCCTGAAGCTCATCGGCGACGACCTCCGTTCGCAGTCTGTGGGCGGAGAGGCGTGAAGCGCTCCGAAACGGCCTCTCTCGGCTCCGGCCATCGTCGTCGAGCTCTGGTACCTTGAGAAGTACCAGTTCAGAAATATTCAACAGACCAGGCCATCCGCACGCCCCGCCCGCCGAAAGCAACTGCCGAGAGGCGACCGCGGTGGTATCTCAGGGCGGCCCGCAGGGGCTTATATGCCCAGACCATCCTGGAATTCACGCCTGACCTTTTCCCTCGACCGCGAGAACCGGGAGCCCCTGTTTCTGCAGATCGCGAGGGCAGTCACCGAGGACATCCGCCGTGGGCGTCTCGCCAGGGGAGCGCAGCTTCCTGGGTCGCGGATACTGGCAAAGAGCCTCTCGGTGCATCGCAACACCGTCATCTCCGCATATGAAGAGTTGCTGTCCGAAGGGTGGCTCGAGAGCTCGCGAGCCCGGGGGACTTATGTTTCCCGCTCGCTCCCCGACCTCCCGCCGAAAGGTTTTGGAGACCGGTTTGCGAAGCGCGAGGCCGTGCCCGCCCGCGCCGGTTTCGACCTGGCTCTCGGGCCGGACCGGGGCGACGCGCGAGAGCTCGCGCCGGGCGCGCTCGTGATGACCGGCGGTATCCCCGACGTCCGTCTGGCGCCCAGCACCGCATTGGCGCGCGCCTACAGGCGGACGCTCCAGGCTCACGCCGGCCGGGTGCTCGCCTATGCCGCCCCCGAGGGCCACCCACGGTTGCGCGCCGCCATCGCCGAGATGCTCTCGGCGACTCGAGGCCTCGCCACCTCGGCGGACGACGTCATCGTGACGCGGGGCGCGCAGATGGCGTTCGACCTCATCGGGCGGGCGCTCCTGCGGCCGGGCGACGTGGTCGCCGTCGAGCAGCTCGGCTACCGTCCGGCTTGGGAGACCTTTCGCCTCGCCGGCGCAACGCTCTTTCCGGTGCCGGTCGACGCCGAGGGTCTCGACGTGGCGGCACTCGCCCGGCTGACCGAGCGCAGGCGCGTGCGGGCCGTCTACGTCACTCCCCATCACCAGTACCCGACGACGGTGACCTTGAGCCCGGCCCGCCGCCTTGCCTTGATGGACCTCGCCCGAAGACGGCGCTTTGCCGTCATCGAGGACGACTTCGATCACGAGTTCCATTTCGAGGGGCGCCCGGTGTTGCCGCTGGCGAGCGCGGACCGCGCTGGGGTTGTGGTCTACGTCGGCACGCTGTCCAAGATTCTCGCCCCGGGCCTGCGAATCGGGTACGTCGCGGGCCCGCGCCTGCTGCTCGATCAGCTGGTCGCTCACCGCGCCTTCGTGGATCGCCAAGGCGACCACACCGTCGAGGGGGCCGTGGCCGAACTGCTCGAGGTCGGCGAGGTGCAGCGGCACGCCCAGCGCGCCCGCCGGATCTACCAAACCCGCCGCGCAATCCTCGTCGACGCGCTCCAGCGCGAGCTCGGGAACGTCTTGGAGGTCCAGGTCCCGCCTGGCGGCATGGCGTTGTGGTCGCGCGTGGCTGAGGACGTCGACGTCGACGGCTGGGCCCAACGGGCCGCGGCCCAGGGCGTCCTCTTCCACCCGGGCCGAAGGTTCAGCTTCGACGGCGAGGCCCGCCCGAACGCGCGCTTCGGCTTTACCGCGCTGACGGAGGCCGAGATCGCCGAGGCGGTGCGGCGCTTGACCGCCACCCTCGGGGTTGGGCGCTCGTGCCGCCCGAGACGTCGCACCCGCTGATCGGGAGGCGGCTTCGCGCATAAGATCTCGGGGGCTCACGCCTAGGTCACGCGCGAGCGACTCAGCGCGCACCCTGCTTCTGAATCAGGCGCGCCGCCTGCTTGCCACAGGGGGAGTCCGTCCGCGCCGCGCGGAGCATCTCCGCGCGCGCCTCCTCGCACAGGACCTTGCCCGCAAGAAGTCTGGCCACCTTCTCGCACAGGTCACTCAGCTCGAAGCCGTCGCCCTCGGCCTCGAGCTGGCGGGCCAGGGCAACCTGCGCGCTCGCCGGAATCGAATCCAGCGTTCGGAGGATCTCCACGCCCACGTCCCGGACTCTTAAGTCCTCGTGCGACAGCAACGACAACAGCGCATCCATCCTCGGCGCATCGAGGTTCGAGTCCTTTCTGAAGCTCGTCATGAGCGCCGCCTTGAGCGATACGTTCGTCCCATCGCGGCGAGACGCCCCGCGGTTAAGCGCTCGAAGAATTCCGAGCTGGATGCCCCTATCTTCGGGCTCGAGCCTCTCCAGCAGATCACCGCACCACCGTCGCACCCGCTCGTCTTCATCCTCGAGCGCCGCGACCACCCGCCTCTGCACCTCCAGATCACGACAGACTCCGTCCGACAGCGTCTGCGCCGCCTTTTGGCGAACGCCCACGATTGGGTCCGCCAGGAGAAGCGAAATGGCCGCCTCTACGTCCGCATCTTTGGGATAGGCGCGCCCGAGCGCCGAGATCGCGGCCAATCGCACCTCACCATCGGAGTCGCGTAGCATTCCGAGCAACGTCGGGCGCAGGTCCAGGACGTCGGCCGGCGAGGCGGCGAGCGCCTGGCGAAGCTCCGGCCGGATCCCGTGCGAGCGGAAGAAGGCGCCCAATCGAGAGTCGTCGGCCAGCCCGTCCAGCCACGCGCGGCGCAAGGTCGGGTCGGGCGAGCGCAGGTATCGGGCGAATGCCGCGGGCACCCGCGGGTCGTCGGCATTCAGGTTGAACAGCACTATGGCGCCATAGGGTTCTCCGCGCTCGATCGCCCCGAGCAGCGCACGTTCCAACCTCGGGTCCTTGGGCGCGAGCTCGCTGAGGGTCGCCGCCGCCGCGCCGCGAACGGAGGGATCGCCGTCGCGGTCCATCGCCGCGAAGAGGGCGTCGACGGCGCGCGGCGACAGCTCGACAGCCCCGGCCAGGGCCTCGACGGCGGCGTGCCGGATGCCTGCGTCCTGGCTCTCCATGGCGAGGACCAGCGGCTCCATGGCTCGAGGGTCCCTGAGGCTGCAGGACCGCATGAGCTTGATGAGCTCTTCCCTTCGTCTCCTATCTTTTTCGTGCTGGAGGGCCTTGCCCACCGCGCGCTGCAGCGGCGTCGAGAGCCCGGAATGGGACCCGGCGACCTCCGCGAGCCCGTCGATTCCCTGCTGCTCGTGGAGATGTCGGGCAAAATGAGCTGGGCGCAGCGGGGCTGTCACCGCCCACATCCCCTTCTCCAGCCACACGCTCGGCAGCAGCACTTTCAGGACGATGTCGCCCTCGCCTCCGCCCCCTCCACCTCCGAAGATCCATCGCCGCCGCGAACACGACGGCCCACGCGCAAAGCTGGAGCGCCCCCGCCGCGAGAATCGCCGTCGCACCCCGGGCGCGCATCGACATCTCGCCGGAGCGCGACAGCAACCCGAAGAACAGGAGGTAATAGACCAGGCCCGAGGCGCTGAGGACGAAATGCAAGTGGTCCTTCGGGACCTCAGGATTGAAAATCACGCGACCGAAGATGCTGAGCGGAGCCGCGGCGGCGAGGAGGTACAACACCAGGTAGATGGCGAGCAGCACCGCGGGCATTTGAGCGCACAAGAGCTTGGAAGACATGGCGAGGCAGCACTCTCCCAGAGGCTTGGGCAGCTCCGCCAGCGACGACGCCGATGGCCGCTCTGCCAAGCCGTGCCGCACGAAGCGTCGACCGAGACCGACCTCGCGACGAGCCGGACGAAGAAAGGACCGCGCATCGCTCTCACCGCTTCTCTCGCAGCGCCTGCTCCGATCGACGGATGCTCTTGCGGGCGATCGCCACAATGGTTTGCACCGCATCGTTCGACAGACCTGCTTGGGCCCCGTGCGCCGGCAGCTTCGGCAAGGCCTGCCTGAGGGAAGCCAGGAGTCGCGTGACGAGCTCGTTCTGCGCCAGGCCGCGGAAGCGTTGAGAGGGAAGCTTCAGGATATGCGTCGAGGCCGTGGCGCCCGCGGGGACGTAGAGCTTGCCGCGCGCTTCGATCACCGGGAGCTTCTCTTGGGCACCTGCGAGCGAGAGGTCGAAACCCGTCGCCGACCAGGAAGGCGGGGGAGCCCAAGTCGCATACCTGCTTTAGAAGGCTGGGCGAGAGAGCCTTTCGGGCGCCGGAGGAAGGCGGCTCGCGCCCCGTGGGAAGAAGCGCGAGGGCGCCCGCGCAGTCGCCCCCACCGCGGCGAGCATGGCGAAGTCGTCGTCGGGCGATGCGCCCAGGCGCCGCGCCAGGCGGTCGCGCAGGTCGCTGTCGGGGAGCAGGTTCGAGAAGAATGTGCCGGGCAGCTCGCGCGAGGAATCCACGGGCAGCGACACGGAAATGCGATCCGAGTCCGGGGCCGATTCCGCGTAGCGAAACCAGAGCGCCCCGCCCTCGCCGCCCCGAAGCGCCCCGACAATCCGGTCTCCCCACCAAACAGTCAGGTCGGTCACGGATTTTCTCCGCGCCGGGCGGCAAAGAGATCGATGCCGAGGCGAGAGCAGATCCGAAGCACCCGGTCGAGCGAGACGCTGGCGCGACCGCTCTCGAGCTCGCCGAGCAGGCGCGGCGAGACCCCGCAGAGCGCGGCGAATCCCACCTGCGTCAGCTTCTGGCGCCCGGCGCTCCGACCGCACCAGCTCACCGAGCTCTGCGGCCGTGCGGAGGCGGGTCTTCATCGAGGCTCCTTCCCGGCTGGGAAGATTCGAGGCAAGGCGTCGGAATCTTCCCTTGAGGGAAGAGCGCGGGGTTCTGGCCCCCGAGGAGTGGGGGGTGAGACTCCGATGCGGGTTCCCCGGGAGCGATCGACGGGCCCGCGACGACCGCATAGCCGAGGGAACCGAACCACTCGAGGGCAGCCTCTTCGACCACGGACTCAGTGAAAGACGTTGCCATCGCCTCAGCGCCCCTCCCCTCTCATGGCTCCTCGGTTTCCGGGCACACTCCGAACTCCCGCGGATTGTGAAGCGCCCAGGAACGGCCTTCGCGGGCCAGATCTCCAAGGCAACGAACCAGCGCCCGATCGCCATGGGCCTTGATCGCGTGCTGGTACCCCACCGGATCGAGCACCACCCTCACCTGTCGCGGGCGGCCCTCGAGTTCGACGCGCAGGACCACGCCCCCGCCGGAGGCGGAGTCGTCGCTCTCCAGGCGAACGACCGTCCCTTTGATCTCGGTGGCCGGGTAGATGGCGTCGCCGCGCAACCGCGCAGACGCTTCACGCAAGACGGCGGCGGTGTCGGCGGAGAAGGCCGGCCCCCGGGGAACCTCGCGGAGCAGCGGCCGGCAGGGCGCGAACGAAAAGTCGGCTCTCAGGGCGTCGGCCGAGGTCGCCTCGAGGACTTCAGCGACCGCGTCGCAGAGATTCGCGCTGACGCCCTCCTTGGCCCGCTGGCGAAAGGGCTCCATCTGCCCGGAGGCCGCGGACTCTCGCGCCGCCCCCTCGGCGGCCTGCAGGGCTTCGGCGAGCCGAAGGCACGTCTTGCGCTCGAACGGTGCGTCCGGGTCGCTGTCGACGCCTGGCAGGGGTTGCTGCAAGCGCGGGGCGATGGAGCACTCCATGGTGAGCACGAAGCGTGGTGCTGCCCTCAATCGAGAGGCGCACGATGTCGACCGAGGAGGCTTTGACGTCTCGAAGAACGGAGGAGGGGTTTCGCTGCTCCAAGCGAGCGATGTCGTCGAGGAGGAAGCGGACCACTCGGGCATAGTCGGGCGCCGCCGCCAGCTGCGGGACCTCGAAGACGATCTTTTCGCCGTTGACCGGCTTCGAGTAGAGAACCCACCTCGCGTCGGCGGTCTTGAGCGACCAGCCCTTCTGACGCAGGTACGCCGCAAGCTCGGCGGGGCTCGGCACGGCCGCGGGCTGGGGCAACCAGAGGGCGCTGGTCATGGGACGCCTCCTTCTCGGATGCGGGCCATGATCGCCTTCAGGTCGGAGACATGGAAGCAGGCACAGCGCTGGAGGTGGATGCGGACGGTGGGGACAGCCGACACGCGGCGCTGAAGCACGAGGCAATACTGCGGGAGATCGAGGTCAACCTTGAGTACCGTCGCAGCCTGGGCAGGTCGCCCAAGCGGGCGGCGGCGGCAAGGCAAGAGTGCCTCTCCCCTGGCGCTCTTCCGGGAAAGGGGAATCACCCGTCGCCCGCCTGCTCGCTTGACAGTTGGGCCGCCCTATATTCCCATATAGGGAACATGACCGTTGGTTACCGCATGGGGACCATCTGATAAGGCGTTCTTGTTATGAGACTTATAGGAAGACACCTTCTCACGTCGTTCATGCAGCAGCACGGCGATGCAAGAGGGCCGATAGGGACGTGGGTGGCCGAAACAGAGGAGGCAACTTGGCGGGTCCCGTCTGACATCAAGGCGAGGTACCCAAGCGCAAGCTTCCTCTCCAACAACGAGATCGTCTTCAACATCAAGGGCAACAGGTACCGCCTCAAGGTCCTCGTCGCCTACGCCACCCAGTCAGTTGTGGTCCAGAAGGTCGGGACGCACGCTGAATACAACCGCTGGTAACAGGAGACCGCCATGGAGCCACGAGTCATCAAGACGGAGCAGGAACACGAGGCGGCGCTCCGTGAGATAGAGGCACTGGCAGCGCTCGACCCCAAGCCCGGCACTCACGATGGTGATCGCCTTGAGCTCTTGGCCACGCTCGTAGAGAAGTATGAGAAGGAGCACTTTCCTGTCGAACGGCCAGATCCCGTCTCGGCTATCCGCTTCCGCATGGAGCAGCAGGGGCTCTCCCAGGCCGACTTGGTTCCGTTTCTGGGCAGCCGCTCCAGGGTGTCTGAGGTCCTCGCCGGGAAACGTCCTCTCAGTCTGGCAATGATCCGTGCGCTTCACGATGGCCTCGGCATCCCGGCAGATGTCCTGATTGTCAACTCGGAGCAAAAGGCGCCGACTAGCGACCTGCCCGATTGGGCTTCTTTCCCGCTGACGCTGATGGTCCGCCGTGGATGGCTTCCGGCGACCAAGCAGGAGGTCCGAGACCACCCTGACCTCGTCGTCGAGCCGTATGTGCGCTCGGCCTTCGAACTCGCAGCCACGGCGCCGATCTACAGAAGGAGCATTCACGAGCGGGCACGGCAGAACTCGGACGCCGCCTCTCTCATCGCTTGGACAGCACGGGTACTCCACCTGGCTTCCGAGTTCAATACCGAGAGCTTCAACTTGGCGGCCATCGACGAAGCCTTCCTGACCAAGATCGCCCGCCTTAGTGCTTCGCCGACTGGTCCTGTCCTCGCCCGACAACTGCTCGCCTTCAACGGCATCGCGCTCGTCTTCGAGCCGTCGCTGAAGGGGACGTACGTGGATGGCTCCTCGATGCTTCTGAAGGACGGACGGCCCGCCATCGGGATGACGATTCGCTATGACCGGCTCGACAACTTCTGGTTTACACTGCTCCATGAGCTCAGCCACGTCATGCGGCACTTGAGCCGAGAGAGACTCATTTTCGTGGACGATCTCGACGATGAGGGGGCCGGCGACCCGCTGGAGATTGAAGCCGATCTCTTGGCTTCCGAGGCGCTCATCCCCCGAAGCATTTGGCGCCGAAGCAGAGCCTTCCGGGAGCCATCTGCCAGCACAATCAAGGAGCTTGCTGCCCAGCTCTCCATTCACCCGGCCATTCCGGCTGGGCGTATCCGTCGAGAAACGAAGAAATGGACGCTCTTCAAGGACATGCTCGGTCAGGGAGAGGTATCTGCCCGGCTGAAGCTGCCAAAACAAAGGGGAAGCGACCATGCCAAAGGCATATGATTTCGTATACCTCCCTGCATTGAAGGCCAAGGCGGGCGAATTTGGAGCGCTTGGCTCCCTGAATCCCTCAACCAAGCGAAGCATCTTGCCGCTTCTCGATGTCCTGCCCGCACCAATCGACTGGAACACTGGCCGGCCATCGAAGACTCTTGAGAAGCACCTCGATGACATCTGCCTCAAGACTGCGAAGTCATGGGGGATGGAACTTCCGGTCCTTGTCGACATGTTCGACCTGCAACCATCCGACCGTACGTCCGGTGGCGTCCATCCAATCCGCCACTTCTTTGCCAGTTCGAGACGAGCGGGGCTCCAAGCCATTCCCGTCACTGGCCTGAGCGACCGTGACGAACCGTACAGCCATGCCGTGAAGGAGGTGCTCACCCAAACGAACGGAGCCATCGCGATCCGACTGGCACTCGAAGACGCTGCGCTGCCCTCGAGCACGGCTCCAATCCTGAGCAAGCGCCTATCATCCCTCGGCGCTGCGCCCGAGCAGTCGTTGCTTCTCTTGGACTACCGAGCTCTTGATGCAGACGGCATCGCTCTCGCAACGCAGCAAGCGCTCGCCTCCCTCCGGACGTTCCAGAGACTTGCCCGTTGGGGCGCCACAGTACTCTTGGCTTCGGGAATGCCACGAAGCTTGGCGGGCGTGTCTGCCCGTGAGGGTTTTGAAATTCGCCGAACCGAGCTAGAGCTCTGGCAGAGGGTCGCTGCTGCCCTACCGAAGGAGCGCCCCACATTCGGTGACTACGGAATTGTTTATGCGTACTTCTCGGAACCTACTGATCTCAGGAAGATCCGTCTCACGATGAAGATCCGATACACGCTCGACCATGCCTGGTTCATCGTGAAAGGCGGCAGCTTTCGAGACAATCCACAGGAATATCACGACCTCGCAGGGATCGTTGGCGCCCATCCCGACTACAAGGGCTATGCTTTCAGCTCCGGCGATGATGTCATCTTCAAGTGTCGGGAGAAGCTCCGTGGTCCGGGGAATCCCACCGTCTGGATACAGGCGGATACGAGTCACCACATCGAGTTCGTGTCGAAGCAGATCTCCAGTCTCCTCGCCGCTTGATCTGGTCGCAAACCACCTTCTGAAGCTCGTCAACAGGGAATTCTTCGAGAATCCTTCGCCAGATTGCTCGTCGAGGCTTGGTAGCCACTCCCTTCGCTTTGCCGAGTCGCCTTAGGATGTTCAGGGCCTCGTCACGCCACAAAAGCTGTACAAGTGCGCCTGGGTCCACTGCCGGATTGCTCCGAGGCTCCCGTATGGTCGTGAGCTTGAGCGATCCGTCTTCTAGCGGGAGTGCCAAGAAAATCCCCCACCACCTCGGCACTACTTTCCTTGCCGCTCTTAGGTGCTTCTCGGCAAGCACAAGAGTCGCCGAAGCGAGCACCTTGGAGTAGACGGCACGCTGCCGCTCAAGGCGTCGCAGTGTGTCTTGGTCGCTCTTGATCTCGTACCCCTCGAGGCGCCTATCAACCACGGCGACGTCCACAAACACGTCTCCCTGGCAGAGGCCAAGCTCCTCGACCAGAACGGACGCCGCTCCCTTTTCCGAGCGCAGCTTGCAGTTGAGAACATCCCGGATGTCACTGTCTGTCATGTCGCAATCCAACGTTCTCTGGTTGCCGAGCCCTGGTCCCACCCAATGGACCTCCGGTTCGCCTAGCGCCATCTTCCTCATCCCACACTTCCTGAAGCGCTCATAGTGCCTTCGGCAGGACGCCCTTGAGCATCGCGTTGTCGCGCTCGATGGCGACCATCGCGTCGTCGAGGAGCTTGCCGATGGTCGGCTGCGTCGCGCGCCCCTGGAGGAACGACCAGCGCGCCTCCTTGGGCACCCAGAAGATGTTCTCGGCTTGGTACTCGTCGCGGTCTTCGGGATCGGCGCCCGCCTTCCGGTCGGCCTCGAGCGCGGCGTGCTTCTCCTCGAATGCGTCCGAGATGTACTTGAGGAAGATGAGCCCCAGGACGACGTGCTTGTACTCGGCCGCGTCCATGTTGTTGCGGAGCTTGTCCGCCATCTGCCAGAGCTTCTCCTCGAAGCCGACAATGGCGTCGCCCTTCAGGCCGCTCCCGCTCTTCTCCAGCGGCGAACCCGCGCTCGTCGCCTTCGGCGGGCGCCCGCGCCTCTTCGGCGCGCCGTCAGTCTTCGCCATCTTGCTCTCCCTCTAAGCTGCGCGGCCCCGGGGTCGTAGGACGCCATCGGTTCCGACGTCAGGCCATCTTATTCCACAGGCCCCAACGGCTGTTCGAGGATCGCCGCCTGCCCTCGAGACGCGCTCCCCTCTCAATCTGCTAGCGTCATCCACGCGGCCGAAGCGCGGCCCGTCTTCTCGAGAAGGAGCGCCATGAGCGTCCGCGAAGCCTCCGACCCCTTCCGCGTCGAGCACGACTCGCTGGGCAGCCTGCCCATCCCCGCCTCGGCCTACTACGGCATCCAGACCCAGCGGGCCATTGAGAACTTCGCCATCAGCGGCGTCGCCATCGGCACCTTCCCGCACCTCATCCGCGCGCTGGCGGTCATCAAGAAGGCCGCGGCGCAGGCGAACGCCGAGCTCGGCATCCTGCCGCCTCCCATCGCCGCCGCCATCGAGCGCGCGTGCGACGACCTCCTCGCGGGCCGCTTCCACGACCAGTTCCCGGTCGACGCCGTCCAGGGCGGCGCGGGCACCTCGACCAACATGAACGCCAACGAGGTGATCGCCAACTTGGCGCTCGAGCACCTGGGCCGCGCCAAGGGCGATTATGCCTTCTGCCACCCCAACGACCACGTCAACCTGTCGCAGTCGACGAACGACGTCTACCCAACCGCCGTCCGCCTGAGCCTCTACACCAAGCTCTCCGACCTCACCGACGCCATGGAGGAGCTGAAGCAGTCGTTTGAGCAGAAACAGGCCGAATTCGGCGACGTCCTCAAGCTCGGCCGCACCCAGCTCCAGGACGCCGTGCCGCTCACCCTGGGCCAGGAGATGAGCACCTTCGCGGTCATGCTCGGCGAGGACGTCGAGCGGATCCACGAGGCGAAGAAGCTGCTCAGCGAGATGAACCTCGGCGCCACCGCCATCGGCACCGGCCTGAACGCGCCCGAGGGCTACGCCAAGCTCGTCCGCGAGAAGCTCGACGCCCTGGCCGACGTGCCCTTCGTCACCTCCGCGAACCTGGTCGAGGCCACGCAGGACGCCGGCGTCTTCGTGCAGCTCTCCGGCGTGCTCAAGCGCACCGCCGTCAAGCTCTCCAAGACCTGCAACGACCTGCGGCTGCTCTCGTCGGGCCCGCGCGCCGGCCTGGGCGAGATCAACCTGCCGCCCGCGCAGCCCGGCTCGTCCATCATGCCGGGCAAGGTGAACCCGGTCATCCCCGAGGTCGTCAACCAGAATCTGCTTTCACGTCATCGGCGCCGACATGACCGTCACCATGGCCGCCGAGGCCGGCCAGCTCCAGCTCAACGCCTTCGAGCCCATCATCCTCTTCAGCCTCTACCGCTCGGTCGACATGCTCAGCCGCGGCTGCCGGACGCTCGCCCGGCGCTGCGTGAAGGGCATCACCGCCAACCGCAGCGCGTGCCGCCTCTACGTCGAGCGGAGCATCGGCCTGGCCACCGCCTTGAACCCGGTGCTCGGCTACGAGCGCGCCGCCGAGGTAGCAAAGCGGGCGCTCGAGACCGGCAAGACCATCGCCGAGGTCGTCCTCGAGCAGAAGCTGCTCACCCGCGAGGAGCTGGACGCGCTCCTCGAGCCCCGCGCCATGCTCGCCCCTGCCCCGTTGCACCGCGAACCCTGAAAGGCCGCGCGGGGAAAACTGGGACGCCCGCCTGGAGGCGACCGTGGCGATTCGCCGCCCCAGGAGCCCCCCGCTTCGGCGGCGGCCTCGGGAATTCGCGGTGTTCGGCTCTGGCACATGACGTGAAGAACTCGGCGCCAGACACTCGCAGGCAGCGCCTGCGCCATTCCAGGTAAGGAGTCACACCATGCGTAAGATCCTGTTTGCACTCTCCGCGACTCTGCCGCTCGCGCTCTCGTCCGCCGCCCTCGCCAGCACTTCGGCCAGCGCGACGCCGGCGAGCCCCAAGGCCAAGGTCCACAAGGTGGCGGCAGCCAAGGCCGAGCCGGCGCCTGAAGTCGCCAAGCCCGCGACCGCGGCGGAGCCGGCGAAGGTCGACGCCGCCAAGGAGCCTGCGAAGGCCGAGCACAAGGCGCATCACACGCCGCCCGCGAAGGTCGACGCCGCCAAGGCGCCCGCCAAGGCTGAGGCCACCAAGGCGGAGCCCGGGAAGGCCCCCGCGAAGGCCGAGGCCGCGAAGACCGAGCCGGGCAAAGCGCCCGCCAAGGCCGAGACCGTCCCTGCCGCCAAGCCGTAGTCGGCGATTTCCCAAGGCGCCCGGCCCGCCATCTCACAGCGTCTGGCCGGCGTCGAGCCGCGGCTCCCGATTCACACCGGGAGCCGCGGCTTCTTTCTTTCCGAGCTTGCGGCGAATTGACCGCCGCTCCGCGCGCCGGATTAAGCTCCCCGCCCATGGACGTCAAAGCCATCATTCAACGCGACCGCTTCGCCGCGCAGGCCGGCATCGAGCTCCTCGAGGTGCAAGAGGGCTTCGCCCGCGCCCGCATGAAGCTTTCCCCGAATCACCTCAACGGCGTCGACATCGTGCAGGGGGGCGCGGTGTTCACCCTGGCCGACCTGGCCTTCGCCGCGGCGGCCAATTCTCACGGTGAAGTGGCGGTCGCAGTGGACGTGAGCATCTCGTTCCTGCGCGCCGCGACCGAAGGGACGCTCTTCGCCGAGGCCACCGAGGTCTCGCGGACGAAGAAGCTCTCGACGTGCCTGGTGCGCGTCACCGACGACGCCGGCGCGCTGGTCGCGCTCTTCAAGGGCACCGCGTTTCGAAAGAGGCCCGCGCCCGCGGAGCGCGATCAGAACGGCCAGGGGAACAACACCTGAGGCAGGTGCGCGAAGTACAGGACCTCGGCCGCGCCCAGGGCCAGGAATGGGCCGAAGGGGATGGCCGTGGGGTCCGGCTTCCAGTCCTCTTCGTCGTCGCCCTGGGCGCCTGGTTTCGCCGATTCGCTGGGAGGTGCCAAGGCAGGGACTTCTTCCTGGCGCCGCGCCTCGGTCCGCCGCCGCGCGGCGACCATGGCCAGCCCGATGACCGTGCCCTGCAGCGAGGCGAGCAGGAGCACCGCCGGAAGCGCGCGCAGCCCCAAGAAGCTGCCGATGAGCGCGAAGAGCCACGGGTCGCCTCCGCCGACAGCCTCTTTCTTGAAAATCCGCTCGCCGAAGAATCCGACCAGCGCGAGGGCGGTGTACCCCACGGCGCCGGCGAGGAGCTTCCAGAGAAACGGGCCCTGCCCTTCCGCCGCCGAGAACAGCAGGCCGACGGCGATGCCGGGCCAGGTGATCTCGTGCGGCAAGAGCCAGTGGTCGAGGTCGGTCCCGGTGAGCGAGACGAGGAAGGCCATGAGGACCATCTCGCGCGCCGCGGGCAGAGAGAGGCCGTGCCGCGCGACCGCCAGCGCGCACACTAGGCCGAACCCCAGCTCGACCAGCGCGTAGCGCACCGAGAACGGCGAGAGGCACTCGGCGCACCGGCCGCGCAAGAGCGCCCAGGAGAGCACCGGGATGTTCGCTCGCGCCGGAATGGGCTTTCCACAGGAGCGGCAGTGAGAGCCGGGCCAGGCGATCGATTCACCCAGGGGCACGCGGGCAATCACCACGTTGAGAAAGCTCCCCACCGTCGCGCCGAAGGCGAAGGCGGCGCCGACGAGGAACCAGAGGGGATAACCGAAGGTCGGGAGAGCGTCGATCACGGAGGTGGGGCTCAGCTTACCCAAGCCCGCCGGGCCGCGGCGAGCGGCATGATCGGCTCGGCTCGGCCCAAGGGCGCGCGCCGCCGCCTGCAAGGCGGGCGACCGGCCGCCGGGTCGGCCGACTCTCGAGCGGCCGCAGCATTTCCGAGTCCTGGGAGGGGAGGCCGCTGGAGGCCTTGGCCCTGCGCTATGCTCATTTGGCAGGCCTTTTTTGGCCTGCGCGTTGGGAAGCGGGCCCAGCAGGCTCCGCGGCCCCCGAAAGGCCTTGAGGGCGCGAGCGTGGATGCACTCGAGTCAAGTTTTGCCGAGCCGGATTTGCCCTGAGAACTATCAACCATTGACCGACTATCAACCATCGACGCGAGGATGCGCCGCGCCCTCTCCAACATGCCTCGTCGGTCTGAGGCGCAACCTCGCTAGCTAGAGGCCTTGAGGGCGAGAACGTGATGCACTTGAGTCAAGTTTTGCCGAGCCGGATTTGCGCCGAGAACTATCAACCATTGACTATCAACCATCGACGCGAGGATGCACCGCGCCCTCTCCAACATGCCTCGTCGGTCTGAGGCGCAACCTCGCTAGCGATTGAGGGACGAATGCCCGAGCTCCGCAAGGACCCCATCATCGGACGCTGGGTGATCATCGCCACCGAACGCGCCAAGCGCCCCACCGATTTCGCCGCGACCAAGGTGGTGCAGAAGGGCGGCTTCTGCCCGTTCTGCCCCGGCAACGAGGGCAAGACCCCTCCCGAGGTGCTCGCCTATCGGAACGGCTCGGCCGCCAACGCGCCCGGCTGGAGCCTTCGCGTGATCCCCAACCGCTACCCGGCGCTCATGATCGAAGGCGACCTCCGCAAGGAGGGCGACGGGATGTACGACAAGATGAACGGCGTCGGGGCCCACGAGGTGATCATCGAGAGCCCCGACCACCAGAAGAGCCTGGCCGATCTCTCCGAGCGCCAGGTCGAAGACGTGCTCTGGTCCTACCGCGACCGCATCGTCGATCTGCGGCGGGACACGCGCTTCAAGTACGTGCTCATCTTCAAGAACCACGGCGAGTCGGCCGGCGCCTCGCTGGAGCACACGCACAGCCAGCTCATCGCCCTGCCCATCGTGCCTCGCATGGTGCGCGAAGAGCTCGACGGCGCGCACGCCCACTACCAGGCCAAGGAGCGCTGCATCTTCTGCGACATCGTCCGCCAGGAGAAAAAGGACCGCATCCGGATGATCCTCGAGAATGACGAGATGGTCGTCGTCGCTCCCTGGGCGCCGCGGAGCCCGTTCGAAACCTGGATCCTCCCGAAGAACCACTTGTCGAGCTTCGAGGAATGCCAGAAGGCCGAGTTCCACGGCCTGGCCAACGCGCTGCGCTCCACGCTTCGAAAGCTCGACGCCGCGCTCCAGCGCCCGCCGTACAACTTCGTCCTCCACACGGCCCCGCTCAACGAGCGCGCCCTGCCCCACTACCATTGGCACTTCGAGGTGGCTCCCACCCTGACCAAGGCCGCGGGATTCGAGGCGGGCACTGGCTTCTTCATCAACCCGACGCCGCCCGAGGAGGCCGCCGAGGCCCTGCGCCGCGTCGAGCCGTAGAGGGCGAGCGGCGCGGCCGCGGCCCTGGAACGACCGCCTGCGAGCGCTGAGGCCTGCGGCCACCGGAAGGGCCTTCAGGCTGCCCCGCGCATTTATCCTAAGGGAGAGCGGCGCCGCCCGTGTAGAATCCCCGCGCACATGAGCCCATCCACCCCGAAGTATTCCCCGCTGCCCGCCGGCAAGCCGACGCGCTTCGGCAATCTCGAGCTGACGCTCGGCCCCGCCATCGAGCTCGCCGGCGGGGGCGTCTGGCGCATCGGCACGGCCAAGGAAGGCGCCTTCCATCGGGTCCTCGAGTTCCCGGCGCCCGAGGTTCCGGCCTCGCTCGCTCAGGCCGCCAAGATCCCCGGCGTCGCCTCTGTGGTGGCCGAGCTCAAGGACGACCAGCGGACCGCCTTCGCCCTCCGCCCCGCGCCGGGACCGACCCTCGACTGGGTCCTCCGCCGCGCCGAGGCGCTGCCCCTCCTCGACCTTTCGCTCATCGGCTCGCTGGCCGACCTCTTCCAAGCGGTGCACGAGACCGGTTTGACGTTCGGCGCCGTGAGCGCAGCCATGTTCTCGATGGACGGCGCCGGCCGCGTGCTCCTCGAGGATCCAGAGGCGCTTCGAGCCCCCGGCCAGCCTGCGCCGACGGCTGGGTCGCTGACCGCGCCCGAGGTCGCCGCGGGCGCGCCGGCGGACGCGCGCTCCGACCAGTACAGCATGGCCGCGCTCGCCTACGCGCTCCTGGTGGGCCGCCCGACCCGCGAGCGCTCCGACTTCCCCCCGCCTCGCATCTGGCGCCCCGCCCTGCCCCACGGCGCCGTCACCGCCCTGAGCCGCGCGACCAGCCAGGACCCCGCCGAGCGCTACCCGAGCTGCCGCGCGTTCCTGGAGGATTTGAAGGCGCGCTGCGCCCCCGCCGGCCAGAGCCCGCGGAACCTGGAAATGGGCGCCGCCACTGCCATCGGCCGACTCAAGAGCCAGCAGATGCCGGTGAACCAGGACGCCTTCTTCATCGGCTACGACGAGAAGGCCCGGCGCGGCCTGGTGCTCGTCGCCGACGGCGTCTCCACGGCGGACGTCGGCTCGGGCGACCTCGCGTCCGGGCTCTTGCGCGACGCGGTGAAGAACGCCTGGGAGGGGCCGGTCGGCGACATCCTCCGCAGCCACAAGGGCTCCTTGCCCGAGGACTGGCCCAAGACCGCGCTGGACGCCATCCTCGAGGACGCCAACGCGCGCATCTTCGCCTTCCTCAAGCAGCCCATCTTCGTCGGGTCCCTCGGGCCGTCCACCCACCCGCCCGGCTCCACCGCCGTGCTCTGCGTCCTCGACGCCGACAAGATGACGGTCGCCAACGTCGGCGACAGCCGGCTCTACCTCCTGCGCAAGGGCGCGCTCGAGCAGATGAGCGTGGACCAGGACCTGCGGACCGAGGTGCTGCGCGCCGGGCGCGATCCGCGCGCCGCCGGCGACCCTTCCGTCCTGGGCGCGCTCGCCCACAGCGTCGGGAACTTCCTCTTCGACAACCAGGGCGGCATCAACCTGCGGCCCATCCAGCCCGACATCTTCACGCTCTGGCTTCGGGCGGGCGACCGGCTGCTCGTCTGCTCGGACGGCGTCCCCGACTGCCTGGGAGACGGCTACGAGGCGACGGTCACCCGCGAGCTCGCGGCAGACTCCGGCGCCGAGGCCATCGCCCAGAAGCTCTGCGAGCTGGCCGACGAGGCCTTGGGCGCGGACAACATCACCGCGCTCATCCTCCTGGCCCGCTGACGGGGACGCCCCTGGTCCCCGGGCCGCGCTGAAGGAGCCGAAGGTCGATGGGCACGGAGACGGAGCTCGGCGGATACACCCTGGTCGAACGCATCGCCACCGGCGGAATGGCGGAGATCTACCGCGCCCGCCTGGTGGGCGAGGTTGCGCCCGGCTCCGAGGAGCCGGCGGAGGTGGCGCTCAAGCGCCTCTCGCCGACCTGGCGCGCCGAGCAGGGGTACGTGGACGCCTTCGTTTCCGAAGGAAAGTTGGGCGTGCGCCTGAGGCATCCGAACCTGGTGCGCACCTTCAAGCTGTTCAAGAAGGGGCTCGACTACTTCATGGTGCAGGAGCTGGTCGAGGGGGCCTCCGCGGCGCAGCTCGCCGAGAAGGCCCACGCCCGCGGCACCCCCCTGGCGCCGGCGGGTGCGGTGTGGATCGCCCTCAACCTGCTCCGGGGCCTGGAGGCCCTGCACAAGCTGCGCTACGCCGAGGGCGCCGCGACGACCGTGCACTGCGACGTCAACCCGTCGAACGTCCTGGTGTCGAGGCAGGGCGAGGTCAAGCTCACGGACTTCGGCGTGGCGACACCCGACGGGAGCCCCGCCGTCGGCGCGGGCGGCTCCATCCGCGGGACGCTCGGGTACATGCCGCCGGAGCAGGTGCTGGGCAAGCCGGTCGACCGGCGGTCGGATCTCTTCGCGGTCGGGGTGATGCTCTGGGAGCTCTTGGCCAATCGCCGGCTCATCGACGCCGCGAGCCCCTACGAGGCGATGCAGCGCGCCCGGGAGTGCTACGTCCCGCTGCTCTCGGGCCTGCGGAGCGACCTGCCCGACCTGCTCGTGCAAATCGTCCGCAAGGCGGTTTTCGCCAACGCCTCGCTGCGCTTTCAGGACACCTCCGAATTCGCCACTGCGCTCGAGGTCCTCGCGAAGCGTGCGGGGCTTCCGCTCTCGGGCGAGAGCGTCGCCGCCGAGGTCGCATGAGAGGTCGACTCGCGCGCGCCCTGGTTGCCTCGGCGCTGGTCTCTTGCGCGACGGGGCCGTCCGCGCGCGTGCTCGGGCGCGAGGTGGCCCCGGCCGCCGAGGTGGTCGAGCTGGTCGCCCGCGCGTTCAATCGCTCGCACGCCGAGCTCTTTCTCGCGCTGGAGGTGCTCAATCCGGGCGACGAGCTGTCGCTCGACCGCGCCAAGTACGAGGTGCTCCTCGAGGGGCGCCCGTTCGCCGCTGGCGTCATGGCTCTCCAGGCGCACGTGCCGGCCCGCGCGAGCGCACGCCTGGCCGTCGAGCTATCGCTCGCCTATCTGGACGTGCCTCTGGCGGCCCGAGCGAAGGTCGAGCGCGGCGAGCCGCTGGAAGTCGTGGCGCGCGGCGCCCTGGACGCGCGGGGGCGCAGCATCGCCTTCGCCGCAGAGGCGTCCCTCGTGGCCAAGGCCGAGGGCGGGCAGGAGCTCTGAATGCGCCGGAAAGCGGAGCGCCACGGCACGCCAGTCGATTCGCAGGGCGCCCCTTGCCCCTTCCCTGATCGATTGCTTCCCAGAATCGTCGTGCGGCACGACGACAGGCCGCGCTAAGGAGTCGCCATGGAGCTCTTGGCCAAGACCCGCCTTCCGTTCCCCCGGCCCATCGTCTTCGAGACTTACCGCGACCTCATGCCCGAGGTGACGCCGTACCTGCCGAACATCGCCTCCATCGTCGTGAAGGAGCGCTCGGGCGGCAACGAGCGCGTGCACCTGGCCAACGTGTGGACCGCGAAGGCCGAGCTGCCTTCCCTCGCCAGGAAGTTCGTCAAAGACGAGATGCTTTCGTGGACGGACTCCGCCGACTGGGATCAGGCGGGGTGGATCTGCCGCTGGAAGATCGAGACGCACGCCTTCCCCGGCCTGGTGGAGTGCTCGGGAACCACGTCCTTCGCCCCGAGCGGCGACGGCACGGAGATCGAATTCCGCGGCGACCTCGTCCTGCACCTGGAGAGGGCGCACATCCCGCGGCTGCTCGCCGGGACCGTCGGCCCGCTCATCGAGAAGCTCATCGTGAACAGCCTCAGGCCGAATCTCCTCTCCACCGGCGAGGCCGTGGCGCGGTACTTGGCGGCCAAGCGCCCCAGCGGCTCCAGCGGGACCTGAGCTGAGGAACGCCGCATTATTCATTGTTGCGCACCGTGACGCCCTGCGAGTCGGCCGCGCTGATCGCACCCGCTTCCCGCGCCCGAGCCGAGCTCTCTCGCCTCGAGGGGCAGCTCGCCTCCGAGCCGCTGAGCCTGTCGAACGGAGCCTCGCTCCTCGCGCGCCTTCGCGTCGAGGGAGCTCCGGCAGCGCTGTCGATCGGGTCGAAGGACCGCGCGCTCGTCCCCCAGAATCCGATCGGCGCGCCCGGCCTGCTCAGGCCCGCGGCGCCCTCGGCACCGGGGCCTTTCGAGGCTCGCGGACTGGCGTTCGCTGCCGTCCGTGGCGACATCTTTTGGGCAGGCGTGCAGCGCGCCGTCAGGAGGTGTCGCATGGGACGGACCTGGCCGAACCTCGCGGCCGACCCGGTGAAGGAGGCCGGCTATTACTGGAACGAGCGGCTCTCGAAGCTCGCCCGCCTGCAAGTGGGAGAGAAGCTCCCGCGCAAGCCAGGGCACTGGGAGCTCGTGGCGCACGAGGGCGAGGGCAGCTCCAGCCAGGTCGCCGGCCGGCTCTTCCAGCGCTATCCCGGGATGAGCTTGAACGAGCTCACCTTCACCGTCCGAAGCCCCCTGGGGCGACGCATTCCTTTGGGCGATCGCCGCGCGGCGCGGGCGATCTGGTTTCTGGCGGCCGGGGCGGCGGCCCTGGCCCTCGGAATGGAGATAGCCCGGCGCGCCTGGGCTCTCGGGTCGCGTCGCCCTAAGAGAGCTTTCTCGAGGCTCGCACGCGAAAGACGGGCTCTCCGGTCATTCCGATGGTGACGCCCGCAGGGTCGACCTCGCCCTCGAGCTCGACCCGCAGTCCGTCCTGCCGCAGCGCCTTGGTCGCCCCGCCCAGCAGGTAGCGCCGGCCGTCCTCGGCGACGAGGACCATGAACCCGCCTTCGAGATCTTCCCGCCGGACGGTTCCGCGCAGCTTCATGCGCGCTCCCCCGCGCTCTTCATCGCCGCGCGTGCCAGGAAGAGAAGAAAGGCGGCGTTGAGGGCGAGCCACAGAATGGACCCAAGCCCTGGCGGCAGAAACGCCACCGCCGCCGAGCCGGAGAGTGCCCGCGAGAGCAGCACCGCCGCAAAGCCGACCGCGAGCCCGGCCAGGACGCCGTGCAGCGGCGGGCTGCGAAAGCCCACCATGGCGAGCAGAGCGGGCAGGAGCGCGCTGAAGAACAGCGGGTTCGCCGCGACGCCCCCGAAGACCGCGTTGCCCCACTCGGGAATCGGGTGGGCGAGCGCCGAGATCCCCCGAGCTTGGCCGAGGCCGAGCCACGGCAGGAAGAAGAAGCCGAGCACCGCCACGGCCAGGGCCGAAAGCGTCCCCAGCCCCGGCCGCAGCGCGCGCCGCACCGGGGCCGGGAGGGTGATGCGCGTGAGCAGCCAGAGCGCGAAGGCGAAGGCGAGCGTCAAAAGCTTCTTCCACCACGGCCCTCCCGGCGCGCGGCCCAGCGCCTGGAGCGCGCCCGAGGCGCTCAGCAGCCCGTGACCGAATCGGTCGCTCCAGTCGCCGCTGCGCGCGTGATCGGCGCCTTCGAACAGCGCGCGCTCCACCTCGTCGGGCGAGCGCGCGCCGGCCGCGAAGAGGAGCGCCGCGGCGCCGGCGACGTGGGGCGCCGCCATGGAGGTCCCGTTGAAGTAGGCGTAGATGCTCCGGCCCGGGTCGCGCGGGTCGATGGTGTTCTGCAGCACTCCGTCCTCTTCCCGGCCCCGCAGGCGCTTGTCGCCGCCGGGCGCGGCGAGGTCGAGCTCTTGGCCGTAGCTCGAGTAGCTCGCGAGCTCGCCGGTCGGGCCCACCGCCGAGACGGCGATGGCCCCGGGGTAGGCCGCCGGGTACTCCACCTGTCCGCGGGCGCCGTTGCCGGCGGCGCAGACGACGACCGCGCCTCGGCCCCGCGCGTAGGCCACCGCCGCCTGCAGGACCTCCGAGCGCGCGCCGCCGCCCAGGGACAGGTTGAGCACCTTGGCCCCGTGGTCGGCCGCCCAGCGGATGGCGTCGGCGATGTCGGCGCTCGTCCCGGAGCCGTTCTGGTCGAGCACCTTCAGCGGCATCAGGGTGGCCTTGAAGGCGATGCCCGCCACGCCCTGGCCGTTGTCGGTCGCCTGCGCCAGGGTGCCCGCGACGTGCGTGCCGTGGCCATGGTCGTCGTTCGGGTGCTCGTCGCGGTTGACGAAGTCGTAGCCCTGGGCGAACCGGACGCCCTCGAGGTCGGGGACCTTCCGGAATTCGCCGTAGTCCTCGTAGGCGATGCCCGTGTCGATCACCGCGATGGTCACCCCGGCGCCCTGGGTCACGTCCCACGCCTGGCGCATGCCGATCTGCTCGAAGTTCCACTGCGCCTTGAACTGCGGGTCGTTGGGGACGAAGCTCGCGCGGTAGCGGAACAGCGGCTCGGCGCGCTCGACCGACGGGTCCTGGCGGATCTGGGTGAGCAAAGCGTCGCGGCGGGCGGGGTCGACTCGGCCGACGGTGATGCCGTCCTTCTCCCCCTCGATGCTGTTGAACTCGACGTCGATGCCCCATTGCTTCTCGGCCTGGTCGTACTGCGCCTTCGTGATGCCGTCCCTGAAGTCGACGACGATCTCCCCGGGGTCCCAGTCCACCTCGGGCAGCGCGGCGAGCTCCGCGGGCCCGCTCGACTTCTGCGAGCCGCGGTGGAGGGCCGCCCCCACGGCTGCGACCGCGCCGACCACCGCCAAACTCGAGAGGATGAACGGCGCCAACGGCGCGCGCGGCCGCTTGAATCGCTGCCCCATGAGTGAGTCCTCCTTACGAGAAGCTGCGGCCCGATGCCCCGCCTACGCCCGGCGCAGACCGCGATTCCCGATTCACAACGGACATCGCCCGGAAAAGTTCTGAGGGCGCACCAGTGCCCGGCCGCGAGCGCTGCCGCGCCAGAGGCTCAGTCTACGGCGATCCGCGGTGCCGCGGGCGCGGCGGCAGCCTGTCCAGGAGCCAACCCGGACAGGTCGCCTTGGGCTTTCTCCTGCCTGCCTCGCCCTGAACTGGGCCGCGAGGGTCACCGATCTCGACAAGACGCTCGGCGAGCTCACTTCATCCGTCGAGAAGCTGCTGAACCGAATCAGGCGGCATAGCTACCGCAGCCTCGGTCGCATCTCGTCCAGGATTCTGTTGCGAGGTCCTCGGTGGATCGTCACCTGGAAGCTCTCGGCAACGCACTCGAACGTCGTGTCATGGAAGGCGGGCAGTGGCAACGCGAACTGCCCCTCGGGCTCGAAAGGCGCCGTCGCACTGCTACCGGACGGTAGACATTTAGCTACCATCAGGTACACTGGCGTCTGACACCACTTCTTTCAGAGGTCGCCGCGCATGGGCCAAGGGCAAGCCCCGCGTCTACCGCGTCAAGAGAGCCGCGGGGTGGCGGTCGCGTGGCTCGACACGCGGCCTTGGAGGCGAAGTCGCGCGCTGGGAGCGCTGGCGTTCGCGGAGATAGACTCGGGGGGCATTGAATGTCCCGACGGAAACACCGCGCAGGACGCCGCCTCGGCGTGCAGCGCGCCGCATCGTTCCGTTAAGCGTTGCCAGAAGGAAAGTGCGTTGCGGCCGATGCGCGGGCATCGCGCGAAGGAAGTGACGCCGGCTGCGGTGGCCGCGCCGAGGACGAAGGAAGGCGATCCTTCCGCCGCCGGCTGCTGCGCGGGCATCGCCAAGAGCGGCGGCACCGCCAGCGCATTCGTCGTCGAGACAGGCGAAATCCGGCTCGTGGCACGACGTCGTTCGGAGCCGCCCCGCACCATGGCGGCAAGCTGCTTGGATGGCGCTCGTGGCGAGTGCCCAGACAGAACGAGCAGAACCCTCGCGCGCCTTGCTCATGAGCTCCAGCGCGCAAAACAAGACCACGTGGGGAGGATGAATATGCGCTCGGAAGTCGCTTGGAACGACGGCTTGAAGAGGCAATTCCCAGCTTGCGATGTGCTTCGCCGCTGGTGCCGCGAGGTACCAGTGATGAACTTCATTGGAGCAGCCGCCGTGCTGGCAACCCTGGCCGGGTGCCCAGGGCAAACCCCCGGCAGCAGCAGCGATGCCGGCAGCAACGCAGGAGATGCCGGCATGGGCAAGGGAGATGCCGGCATGGGCAAGGGAGATACTGGCACCGCCAGCGAAGATGCTGGCAACGGCGGGAGCGCCAGTTTTGAGGCCTGCCTTGCCTCCCTGACCCCTCTCTGTAAGACCCAAGAGATGGACACCGCCGAGAAAATGCAAACGCCTTGCAAGGAGACGGAGTACATTCCGATACCGCTGGCATCCGGCGGCGCGTACGGCCCCGTCACCGTTCAAGGAGGGCCCTATGGCGCAAAGATCGACTGGAACCAGGGTGAAGGCACCGCTTTCGTGAATTCGGTCAACCTGGGGGAGCTGCTCTGTATACCTCTGGGCATTGATTCGTTCGAAGAACCTACTTCGGTAGTAAATGATCTGATGAATACACGGGGGCTCGACAGCTCGCTCTACACCATCTTCAGGCCGGCGTGCATGAGAGAGGGCGAGAAATACCCGGTCATTACCTGGGCGAACGGAACCTGCGGGCTTACCCACGGCTATGCCGTGCTTCTCGGCACCATTGCATCGTACGGGTTCGTCATCGTCGCTTCCAATTCGACGTGGACGGCGACGGCGCCTACAGACGGGGTGCAACTGCGCGCGCTCGATTATGCAAAGGCTCTCAACGAAGACTCGAGCAGCGTCCTCTACGGGAAGCTCGACCTCGACAAGATAGGCGCGATGGGGCATTCGCAGGGTGCGGCGGCAACGGCTACGGCCGCGAAAGATGCCCGCGTCAAGTCCGTCATATTCTGGAATACGGGCACCTCGTCGGACAAGCCCTTCCTCGACGTTTCAGGCGACCGAGACGTCGGGTCGCCTTCCGTGTCGTCTCTGAAGACGACCACAAACAACGCGACCAAGCCCGGCGCTTGGGTGTACTTCCATCAGGTCTTGCAGACAGGAGGCATTGCCACCGGCCACCTCGTCCTGATGGAGCAACCCGACCGCGTGTGGCAGA
Source organism: uncultured delta proteobacterium (assembly GCA_963772225.1). Classification (GTDB taxonomy): domain Bacteria; phylum Myxococcota; class Myxococcia; order Myxococcales; family UBA5297; genus CAVYWD01. The sequence goes on from CAVYWD010000011.1 coordinate 412,917, forward strand.
TGGCCGTCGCATGGTGGCAGTGGCAGCTGAACGGCGACCCGCAGGCGAAGAAGATGTTCGTCGGGGATGATTGCGGCCTTTGCAATCGCGCCAGCGAGCTCGAGTACGGCCACAACACGTTGCTCCAGTGATCCTGAGGCGGACCCATTGCGTGCGGACTCACGCTGCCGAGGGCGACAAGGTCGTCGCCTCCCTCTGCCGGCGCCTGCGCTCCGGCTCCGGCTCCGGGGACTATTTGTGAGTCGAAGGGAGCATGGCAGGCCGGCATGTTCGGGTGGATGGCGATCGCCACCTTCGCCATCTTCGGCCACGACCTCGGCAAGGGTGGCAGCCCGGTGTTCTGGTTCATGATGCAAGTCGCCATGTTCTTCGGCTTTGCGGAGTTACCCGGTGAACTGGATCCTGATCCGGCACGGCGTGAAGGAGGCAGTGTAGCCTCCATGTTCGAACTGAGGGCACATGCCCCCGCCCGCGAGCAGCGCATCGCCGGGCGCGCAGTCTACGGCGATTCACGGCGCCGCGGCCGCGCGCCGGACTGTCCAAGAGCCAACCCGGGCTGGTAGCCTTGGGGTCTTCTCTTGTCCTGCCTCGGCCCTGGACCCGGCCGCGAGGCAATGAGTGAAATCTCCATGGCGGTGCGCGCTTCCGAAGTCGCTGAGTCCCCCGAGAGGGACCCGCTCGCGGACCCCGAGAACAAGAAGCGCTTCGCGCTGGCGCAGGAGTTCGCGCTGCACCTGGCGAAGGGCATCAAGAACATCGGCATCTATCGGCACAACGTCTCCCGCTTCCCCGAGATGGTGCAGCGCGCGTTCGAGGCGGCGGCCCGCTTCACCGCGGAGTACGGGCCGCTGACCCTCAAGGTGGAGACCCAGTGCTTCTCGCTCTTCAAGCAGCCGCTCTTCCAGGCGGGCGACGCCGGCGAGAACCTGCCCTACAAGTTCTACCGGGACGGCATTCGACACCTCATCTTCCGAGCCGGCCTCACGCCCGAGGAGTTCCTCCAGTTCGTGATGATCGCCCTCTCCGACCCGGAGCGGAGCGACGACGTCCTCAGCCAGATGTGGAACGCGAGCTTCGCGCACATCGAGTACGTGGTGGTGGAGGGGTTCAGCTTCGACGACCTGAGCGACGATGAGGTCCAGGTCGAGGTCGACAAGATCGTCGCCTACCTCTACCGGCGCCTGCGCTCCGACTCCGAGGACTACCTGCGCTTCGCCCGGGTGAGCGCCGAGGATCTCGAGACCAAGCTCGAGAACGTGGAGCAGGTCCGAGGCGCGGTCATCACCGGCGTCACCGCCGACCCGAAGCTCGTGGCCCAGCTCCAGGAAGAGCTCGAGGAGGACGTGGGGCCGCGGCTCTTCCCCAAGCTCGTCGGCTCGGTGTTCCAGGTGCTCGAGGACGGCGACGCCCAGGACCTGGCCATCCTGCAGGACGTCTTCCTCGCGCTCCTCGACGCCATGCTCCTGCAGGACGACTTCCCCACCATCAACTCGCTCGTCGCGCGTCTGCGGGGCCTGGAGCGCGACCCAAAGCGCGCGCCCGCCGCCGCGGGCCTGCGCAGCTTCTTCCAGGCGAAGATGGGCGAGGAGCACCGGCTGCGGCGCGTCGGCGAGATCCTCAACGCCGGCAAGCACCCGCAGCCGGACGAGGTGCTGCGCTACCTGCACGTGCTGCCCTCGACCTCGGTCATCACCCTCCTCGACATCTTGGAGGCCATCGACATCCCGGAGAACCGGGCGGTGGTCTGCGACGCGCTGGTGGTGCTCGGGCGCGGCAACCCCGCCCCCTTCGTCCAGCGGCTCGACAGCGAGAAGTCCCAGCTGGTCCGCGACATGATCTCGGTCATCGACCGCTGCGACTTCCCCGACAAGTACCGCTCCATCGGCCAGGCGCTCCGGAACCCGAACCTGGCCGTCCGACTCGAGGTGCTCGCCGTCCTCTCGCGCTCGAAGTCCGAGCAGTCCCGGAAGTTCGTGATCTCCGCGCTCGAGGACGAGAACGTGCAGATGCGCCTCCAGGCCGCGCGCCTGCTCCCGGCGATGTCCGGGGAAGACGCCATGGCCGACCTGCTCCGGGTCATCCAGTCGCAGTCCTTCGAGCGGCGCGAGCTCAAAGAGCGGATGTCCTTCTATAAGGCCCTGGGGAGCACCGGGAACCCCGCCGCGCTCCCCGTCTTCACCGCTCTCTTGGCCCAGAAGAGCCTGCTCGAGCGGCTGAGGCCCGGGAAGGTGAAGGAGGACCGGCTACTCGCCGTGGCCGGGCTCGGGGCGTTGCCCTGCATCCCGGCGTACAAGGCGCTCCAGGCGGTGGTGGGCGAGCCGGGTCAGGACCGCGAGGTGGTCCTCACCGCGCGCCGCGCGGGCCTCGCGATGCGGCGCACCCTCTTCGGAGACGCCCCGCAAGGCCCAGACGACGACGGCCCCGACTCGGGCAGCGGCGCATCCAGCATTTCGTAGGCGGCTCGCGGCGCGAGCGCCGCCCCGCCCGGCGCGGCTTGAGGCTCGACAGGAGAAGCGAGCAGGTGAGCCCTGTCTCCCGCCGCACCAGCGACCCCAGGCACGCGGCGAGGGCGGTCCTCCCCGGAGATCGCGGGGCTGCGTCGACGGTAACGGTCGAGGCAATCCTGCTCTGGCAAATATTCTGCGCGGCGGCGCCGCGCCACGAGAGCGAGCCCCATCAGGATCCCTGCCATCGCCCCGCCGCCCGAGGAACCGGTCCCCTCGGCTCGGCAGCCGCATCCCGAGCCGATCCCTAGGGCGAACGGGTCGATCTCCTCGCCGGAGTTCCCGTTGAGCGCGTCTTGCGCCCCGCCGTCGGAAAGCCCGGGCTGGCTGGATCCGCCGTCGGCGGGCATTGCGCCGTCCTGCGCGCCACCATCCTGCGCGGGGGCGTCCGTTGCTCCGCCGTCCGCCGGCTCCGGGCAGACCGTCGCACCCACGTCGCCCCACGCAGGTGTGCCGGTCGGCGATCCGACCGTCACGTGCGCATACGCCTGGGCCCCGTCCTTGTCGATGCCCAGCACCAGCACCGTCGCCGAGCCGTTGCCCGCGATGAACGCCCCGGTCGACTCGTCGATGTTGGCGCATGTCGCCGGCGACGTGGAGTCGCACAGCGAGTCCTCGCCCACGAACCAGCGAAGGGGCGGCGCGCCGCCCGTTGGACTGAATTGCACGGACGCCCTGGGCGCGAGACTCGCCGTCGAAGGAGACAGGCAGAAGTCGATCGGCGCGAAGCTCACCCGCACCTTGGGCGATGTCGACGCGAGGTGGTGCGCGTCGCCGCCGTACATCGCCACCACGTCCACGTACTGGGCGCCAGGGTTGATGGCGCCGGGAGGGATGGCCGCCGACAGCGTCGCTGTGCCGCCCGAGGTCGTCCCGCTGGCGACGGCCTGCGCGCCGAGCGTCCACGAGCCCAAGTTGAGATCGGACGTTCCATCGGGGTTGTACGACTGAAACGCGTAGGTCACCGTTCCGCCGACCTCGTCGGACGTGGGCGCCGGCACGGTGACCTTGGCGTTGAGCGCGACCGCGGCTCCCTCGCTGGTGCTCGCCGGGAGCGCCGTGAGCACCGTCGCGGTGGGGGCGAGCGCGGCCCAAGCGTTAATCAGGACGGCCGCGTTCGGCGCGCCAAGCCCCGTCGCGCAGTCGTACCCGGTGGCGGCCGCGAAACCGTATTGCCCGCCGGCCGGGCACCCGGGGTCGGCGCCTGCCTTGCACTGGATCTTGTTGTCGCCGGACGTGATGTCGTGGAATGCCGAAGGCACCGAGCGCTGCAGGGCGTAGAGCATCGGGTTGATGTTCCCGAGCCGCCCTTTCGTGGCCTGGTTGGCGAGCGCGACCACGCCCGCCATCGATGGCGTCCCCGCCGATGTCCCTCCGATGAGATAGAAGGCGGGGGACTTCCCCGACGCGGAGCAGTCCTGCCCCGAGAGCGTGCAGGCGACGAAGTACCCGGGAGCCGACGACGAGGCGGCGACCGCGACGTCCGGCACCTGGCGCATCGCCGAGGGCGTGACGCCGGTGGGGAGGGAGCCGGTCATGGAACAGGTCGGCAGCTGGCTCTGGTATTCCGGGCGCGCGAACACGGCGCTAACTCCGCCGCCTCCCGCGGCCGGACTCGACGCGCGGTCCGACTCCTTCCACGCCGACTCGCCCGACGGATACCCCGTGGCGTACCCGTCGGCGCCCCAGGAAATGCTCCCCGCGGGGAACTGCGTTCCGCCGACGGCGGTCACGCTCGGGTAGGACGCGGGCATGTCCACATAGAGCCCCGCGACCCCGTTCGGCGCGCAGTCGGCGGCCCCCGCGTCGCCCGATGCCGCGAGATAGCTGATTCCGAGCAGGCTCGCCGCCGACCCGTACACGGCAAAGATGTCCGCGTCCGCGGGCGTCATCTGGTACTCGCACCCCCCCCAGCTCTCGCTCAGGACGGGCGCCAAGTTCTGCTCGATGGCGTAGTACGTCGCGCTTTCGACGTTCGGGTCTTGCGACCCGACGAAGACGAAGTTGATCGCCGCCTTCGGCGCGATCCCCCCGGCCCATTCGACGTCAAGGTACCCCTCGAGCCCCTCTCCGACGGTGCCCGCGACGGCCGGCCCGGTATTCGGCACGAGGGTCATCGCCACGGTCGAGGCCGGCAGCTTGAACGCCGCGCGAAACGCGTCGATGTCGGCCTGCGCGAGCTTGGCGGTCCCGACGATCGCGATGGTCACGCCCGTCCCGTCGAGCGGCGTCTTGCCGGCCCCCGGCGAGTAAAGCGGCGCCACGCCATAGATGTTGGCCCAGTCGGGCGGCCCCAGCCCGCGGTCGTTTCCGTTCACGTAGGCCGGCACCGGCGCCGCCCGGCGGGACGCGGGGCGGGCCACGAAGCTGTGGGCGTTGTGAAGTCCGAGGACGACGTCGGCCAGCGCAGAGGGGACGGCCGGCGCGGTGGCCATCGCGTAGTGCGTCTCTCCGCCGATGCTGTAGCGGCGCATCTGGCTGTGAAATGCCGCCTCGACGGCGCCGACGGTTCCCGAGAAGCTCGCCCGCGCGCCGAGGGGCGAGGGCTCGTGCACCTCGAGCCCTTGGCTCGCGAGCCAGGCCCGCGCGAGGTCGACGTCCGCCGGGCGAGCGCCGAAGCGCGCGGCGTACTCGCCTGGGGTGAGCCATCGGTGGAAGCTCGGAGAGGTCGGATCGACCTGCGCGGCGAGGAGGGCGTCGCGGTCGCGGGTCTGCTCGGGGGTCAGCTTGAAGACGAGCGACAGGTTCGACAGACGCGTCTCGTGTGGGAGCGCTCCGACATCGAGCTCGCTCCGCGCGAGCGGGTGCGCGCTCCGCTCGAGGCGCACGCGCTCGGGCCGGCGCGCCGCAGAGAGGACCGAGGCGGAGCCGCGGTCAGGGCTGCAGCCGCCTGCGAGCATAGCCGACGCGAGGGCAAGCGCCGCGCGGTACACAAGTGGCATCTCGGCCGATCCTTGGAGGAATTGGCATTGGAAGAAATACGACAAAGCTAGCGGGCGCCTGGGCATGAGCTCAAGCCGGCTCGCGTCGCGTCGGGGGCGTGCGGGCTCCGGTGCGCTTCGTACCGGGTTCGGCGCGACGCCCTATCCGCGCTGAATGACGAGCGTCGCGAGCAGCAGCGGCGCGTCACCCTTGTTGCTCTTGTCTTCGGGAGCATTGAGAATGAGGTCATCCGCGCTGGGTCAACCCGAATTCCACGCGGGCGCTTCGTGGGATCATTCGCTTGCTGCGGCACGATGCGCGTCGTCTTCTTGGGAGCGTGAGCGCCTGATCCTGCGCGAGGGAACCCGAGGGGCGACGGCGCTCACCGCCGGCGCCGCCACGGCTCGAGCCATGCTCGAAACGATATGGGTCCGGCCGACCCGTGCTGGGCTCTGTCGAGCGCGCAGAGGTTCGTGTATCTTCATCGTCAGCTCGGCTCGCGGCTCTCGTCCTCGCACAGGCGCCAAACGAGAGTCCGGTCAGCGTGGCCGACCTGAACCGCGCGCCGCGCGGGCCTCGCGATGCGGCGCACCTCTTCGGAGACGCCCCGCTAGGCCCGGATGACGACGGCCCCGACTCGGGCAGCGGCGCATCCGGCATTTCGTAGGCGGCTCGCGGCGCGAGCGCCGCCTTGCCCGGCGCGGTCGAGGCGACAGGAGAAGCGATGGCGGAGTCGATCAAGATCACCCCCGCGGCCGGCGACGGCGCCTTCGACAAGGCCGACCTGGCCCGCGAGTACTCCGAGAAGCTCCAGACCGCGGGCCGCACCCTGGTGAGCTCGCTCTACATGCTGGTGCGCTCGGCCAAGCTCTACGACGCCGAGAACGCCGTCTTCGACCGGCCGCTGAAGCAGCTGCAGGACACCCTCAACCAGATCATCGCCATGGACGGAAAGCTGGACCTCCAGGGCGTCAAGGAGAGCTTCTACCTCAACTCCATGCTGGTGAAGGTGGACGCCAACTCCCTCGACAACCAGCGGATGCTCATCAACGACATGCGGGCCAAGGACGTCGGCGGCTTCTCGCTGACTCGGCCGGTCACGCCCGACGAGCTCCGGAGCTTCCTGGCCATCTTCGGCAAGGACCAGACCCAGGCCGCCGAGGAGGACGGGCTCCCGGGTCGCAAGCTCGTCCAGATGAAGCTCACCCGGTACTCCAAGCTCAAGGACAAGCTCGACCGGGACGTGCTCGCCGACGACGAGCAGAAGGTCGACCGCAAGAAGTACGCGCTCACCTGCTTCGCGCGCGCGGTGTTCTTCCTGCGCCGCTACAACGACCGGATGCGGCAGAAGAAGCCCATGCCCGCGGCCCGCGCCAACCGCGTGGTGCAGGACCTGGTGGACGTGAGCTACGAGCACCGCTCGCACTTCCTGGGCATGACGTCGCTGCGCGAGGACGGCGACTACCACGTGTTCCACCAGGTCAACACCTGCCTCATGGCCATCGTCTTCGCTAACGAGCTCGAGTTCACCAAACAGCAGATGCGCGACGTGGGCATGGTGGCCCTGTTCCACGAGACGGGGATGAGCGTCTTGCCCGACGACCTGCTCAGCAAGCCCGGCGCCCTCACGCCGGACGAGAAGCACCGGATCCGGCGGGCGAATCTCGAGACCACGCGGCAGATCCTCTCCGAGAAGGCGTACTCCAAGTCGTCGCTCATCCGCCTGGTCGCCACCGCGGAGCACAAGCAGGAGTTCGGCACCGCGGTGAAGGACAGCCGCGGCAACGTGCAGATGGTCCTGCCCAAGGACGCGCTGAGCGTCTACGCGAAGGTGGTCTCCATCTGCTGCGTCTACGACGCGCTCACCTCCAAGCGGCCCTTCCGCGACGCCTACGGCCCCGAGATCGCCCTGACGCTCATGTGGACCGAGATGCGCCACAAGTTCGACCCGGACCTGCTCCGGGTCTTCATGAAGGTCATGGCCATCCAGCCCGTGCGCGTGCTCCCCAGGGGGCGCCAGACCGTCTCGCTGGGCTAGAATCCGGGCGCGTCCATCGGCCGCCAAGGCCCTGGGCCCGCGAGACGACCCCCTGACGAGGAAACGCCATGAACCGGTCCTTGTTGCTGTGTGCCGCTTTGCTGCTCTCCAGCGCCCCCGCCTTCGCCCAGCCAGGGCCTGAGGGGCAAGATCACCGCGAGGTCCACAAAGACAAGCGTGAGATGCACGAGGACTTCTTCGACCTCAAAGCGCTCGAGGCCCTGCGGGCCGACTTCGACGCCGCCCGCGCGCGGAACGACGCCAGGGCGCTCGAGGCCATCGATCGCCGCCTCCGGGAACAGGTGAGCCGCGAGCTCGCCGACGACAAGGCCGACCTCCGGCGCGACAAGGCCGAGATGCACCGCGACCGACGCGAGCTTGGCGGCGACGAGCGGCTCCTCGACCGCGACGCCGACGACGGCCGGCCCCGCGCGGCGGCCGCCGACGAGCGCGAGCTGCACCACGACCGCCGCGAGCTCCGCGACGAGGCCCAGGACGCCGCGGCGCACCGCGAGTTCCTCCAGCGCCACCGCGAGATCCTCCGCGACCTCGACGCCATCGCGGGCCGCCTGGACGCCGGCGCCCTCAACCGCCGGCGAGGGCTCATCGACCAGCTCGTCGACGTGGCGCGCTCCGAGCTGCACCAGGACAAGCGAAAGCTCCACGAAGATCGCCGTGAGCTTCGCGACGACCACCGCTAGCGGTCAGGGAGCAGGCGGCCGGACGCTGGGCGCGCCGCCCTTCCTCGGCAGGGCCAGCCGGAAGAGCGCCCCGCGCCCCGGCTGTCCCGCCTCCTCCAGCCTTCCGCCGTGCTCCTGCGCGATGCGCAGGCCGATGGCGAGCCCCAGGCCGGTGCCGGTCTCCTTGGTGGTGTAGTAGGGCTCGAAAATCCGCCCGCGGTCCTCCGGCTTCACGCCCGGACCCCGGTCCTCTACCTCGAGCCACGCCTCGCCTGCGGCGCCGCGCCGGGCGCGCACGGCGATGGAGCCCGCCCGGCCGGCCATCGCCTGGTCCGCGTTGGTCAAGAGGTTGATGAGCACCTGCATCAGCTGGTCGCGGTCGGCCATGACGAGCAGCCCGGGCTCGAGCGCGCGCTCCACCGCGGCGCCGCTCTGTGCCCCGGACCAGAGCGAGAGCACCTGGGAGGCGAGCTCGGCCAGGTCCACTTCGTCCATCCGCGGCTTGGGGAGGCGGGCGAACTTCGAGAACTCGTCCACGATCCGCCGCAGGCGCTCGACCTCCTCCAGCATCGCGCCCGCCGACTCCTTGAAGATCTCGTCGAAGTCCGTCCGCCTCGCGCGATGGGCCGCGAGCAGCGTCTCCAGCGACATGCGGATGGGCGTGAGCGGGTTCTTGATCTCGTGGGCCAGTCGGCGCGCGACTCCCTGCCACGCGGCGACGCGCTCGGCCACCGCCGCCCGCTCGGTGGCGCTGCGCAGGTCGCGGCTCATGGCGTTGAAGGCCTCGACGAGCTCCCCGAGCTCTCCCGAGGCTCTGGCATCGACCTCGCGGCCCAGCTCGCCGGCGGCGATGGCGGTGGCGGCCCCGGCCACCGCCGCGACCGGTCGGCTGATCCGCGCGGCGAGAGCGACGCCGAGCGCCAGGGCCGCGCCGAGCAGCGCGAGCCACAGGGCCGCCGCGGCGCGGGCGATGCTCGAGCGGGTGCTCCTCACGCCGGCGTCGGAGAGCTCCACCTGGACCGCGCCCAGCGGCGCGTCGCCGTCCTTCAGGGCGATCTGCCGAGCGCGCGGCGCCGCCAACGCCGCGGTCCGGGCGACCTCCTTGTCGAGGTCGCGCACCGCCACCGCCGCGCCCGTCAACTCGGCGAGCTGGCGCGCCCAAGCCCCGCCGATCAGCCGGCCGCCGACCACGTAGATGCGCTGCCGCCCGTAGTCCACCGGCCGCGCGGCGAGCATGGCCAGCGCCGGGGCGAAACCTTCGGGCGACTTGACCTCCACGCGCATCGGCGCCGCCTTGCCGGGCCGGGTCTGGCCCAGCTCCAGCGCGGCGCGGTGCGGGTCGCCCGCGCGCGCCGGCAGGTGCCCGGAGGTGAGGATGCGGCCGTCGGCGTCGAGGAGCTCGAGCGCGTCGAGACCGGAGAGCGCCATCAGCCGCTCGCCCAGAGGCATGATGGCGGCGCGGTCGCCCTCGCCGGAGTGGAGCGTCCGCGCGACCTCCTCGACCGCCTGCTCCGCGGCGAGCTCCTTCACCGCGCGCTCCACCTGCGCGCCCAGGTCCGAGAGCGCCGCCTGCGCCGCGCGGGAGGCGCCGTCGAGCCGAGCGTCGAGCTCGCGGTCGAACACTTGCTGAAGCTCGGCCAGCGCCCATGGGAGGGCGATGAGGAACGGCAACGCCGAGACCGCGGTCAAGAGGATGAGCTGGGTGCGAAGGCGCATGTGCGAGGCGCGAAAGACCGGCGGTGCGTGAGCGGCCCATCGCGGCCGCCCCAGCTCGAGCCTGACACGAAAGCGGTCTGATCGCCTCTCGAAAGACCTCTCCCCCATCGCCCCGTCCCCGTGAGCGGGGACGAGTTGGGGTGAGGCCGACCTGTCCGGGCCAGTCGCGGGCCGGCAAGCCTACGCCCCCGGGCCGAGGGGCACCTAAGGAGCGGGTCGGCGCCTTTGTAGATCCCGCCCTCAGCGGCAGATCACGCCCTGAGCTCGAGGAAGGTCTCCGCCGGGACGACCTCGTGCTTGTCCACGACGAGCTCGCCGCTCGGGGTCTGGGTCACTCGGAACCACGCCAGCGGGGCCGGAGCCGGTCCACCGGTGACCCCGCCGCGATCGTCGTAGGTGCTGCCGTGGCAGGGGCAGTCGAATCCGCTGTCGCTCGGATTGACCGTGCACCCGAGATGCGTGCAGACCGTGCTGATCGCCCCCACGCGGTTGCCGGTGCGTCGAACGACGATCTTCGCGTCCGGAAACGCCACCTGGCTCCCCGACGAGAACAGGTCGGGGGAGCCGATGGGAACGCGCGACGGCGGCCCGTAGGTGACGCGCGGGCGCAGGTAGGGGATGCCCAGCCCCGCGGCCGCGACGCCCACCAGGGCGACAGCAGCGCTGCTGAGCAGGGTGAGAAATCCGCGCCGAGAGGGTTTCCGCTCGGCGAGTGCGGCTTGGGCATGGGACGTCATCGGATCTCCTGGGACCCGGCGGTTCGCCGGCCCTTGCGACGAGTTCGTTCATCGAACGTGCCGGTAGGAACAGCAACAGGTGGGCCAAAGGAGCGCTGGCGCATTCCTCCCTCTACGGCGAGCCGAAGCCGTCGTCCTCCGTGCACCAGATTGTCCCAAGGCCGAGACGGTTCGTGTCGAAAGGCGAGTCGGCCGGGCTCACCGCGCCGGCTCCCCGGGCGGCCGGGGCGCCTCGAGCCAGGCATCGGCCAGCGAAGGCGCTCCGGAGGCGTCGAAGCCCACCCCCGCCACCCCCGACCGCGCGGCAATGCGCACGGCCTGCGCATAGAGCGGCAGCAACGGAAGCCTCTCGCCCAGGTCCGAGGCGCGCGCGGCGGCGAGCGCGCGGCGAGCGGCCGCGTCGGCGCCGGCGCCGACCTTCCTGAGCTCTTCCCGGGCCGCGTCGCGGCCCACCCCGGCGAGGACGAGCTGCGCCAAGGCCATGCCCGCCTCCGGAAGCGCCGCGAAGCTCACCAGGGCGAGGTCGTAGTCGCCGCTCGCGAGCGCCGCGCGCAGCTCGGCCCGCGGCAGGCGCCTCAAAGAGAGCAGCACCCCGGCGTCGTGCAGCTTGACCTGGAGCCGCTCCCCGACGGCGCGGTGGTCGTCGTTGGACGCGTCGAGGACGAGGGCGAGCTGCGCCCCCGGCGGAGCCACCCGCTCGAGCCTCGGCGGCCGCGGCGGCCGGGCGGACGAGGACGGATCGAGAAGCGGAGGGAGAAGCCGATACATGGGCAGCGCCGGCGGGCGCACGAAGGTCCTCGTCAGGTCCGCGACATCGATGGACGCCTCCACTGCCCGGCGAACCTGTGCCGCCCGGCCGCCCAGGCGCCCTGGGTTGAGCTCGAGGTAAGTCGTGAACAGCGCCGGCCCCTCGGCGCTCGCGCGGTCGGGGACGGGCACGGCGCTCAGGTCGGCCTCCGCGAGCGCGAGCGCCCGGGCTGCCGATCGCGCGTCGCCCGGCGTGAGCCGCGCGGCGTCCGCGAACGGGCGGCCGAGGGCGCAGTCCTCGAACGCGACGAAGCGCAGCTCTCCCGGGGCCCAGGCGAAGGGCCCGGCGCCGATGGGCCGAGGCGCGCCCATGCCGCGCGCCGGCAACACCGCACCCGCCGGGTGCACGAGCGCGCGCATCCAGTCCGGGTACGCGAACGCGAGCGAAGCCTGGAGGTCGAGCTCGCCGGTCGCCGCCAACCCGGAGAGGTTCCTGGAGGGCTCGGCGGCCCCCACCAGCGGCAGCGCGAGCACCGCATAGGGCGAGCCGAGACCCGGGTCGAGCAAGCGCGACAAGCTCGCGGCGACGTCCTGGGCGGCCACCGGGGTGCCGTCCTGAAACCGCGCCCCCGCCCGCAGCCGCATCCGGAAAAGCCGGCCATGGGCCTCGGGCTCGGGGACGGCCGCCAGCAGCTCGGGTTGGAGCGCGCCGTCCGCGCCCAGGCTCACGAGCCCCGCGTGCAAAAGACGCGCGGCCGCGAGGTCAGACGGGCTCACCGCGAGCGCCGGGTCGAGGGTCTGCGGCGCCGCCGGGAGCACCGCGCGCAGCTCGCCCCCGTACCGCGCCCGCACGCCGGCGCGCGCCGCGCCCGCCGCCGCGAGGAGCGAGAGCGCGAGGGCCAGCCGCCCGGGCGTCACGGCTGCGCCTTCATGATGTAGACGGCGCTGGTGCCGTCCGGGTTCCAGGCGGCGAGCACCGCCTCGTCGCGCCCTTCTCCGTCCAGGTCCCCGGCCGCCCCAGCCACGAAGCCGCCCGGGATGGGCTCGCTCTCGAACAGCGGCCCGCCCGCCAAGCCGTCCGCGCGCCAGAGCCGGGCGCGGTCGTCGGCGCGCACCCGGCCGCTGGTCAAGAGCTGCGCCGCCCCGCCGCCATCGAAGTCGCCCATGGCCGCCCCGGCGCCCAGCGGGGGCAACGCCGTCTCCAGCGGCTTGAGCTCCTCCGAGAGCAGCGAGGCCTGGCCGTCGGGCGCGACGGCGAGGAACGCGGGTCCCCCGCCCCGCGGGCTGGCCACCACCGACACCGGTGAGAACGGCAGCGACGCCCCTTTCCCAGAGCTCAGCCGCACCTCGGGCGCGAACAGATTCCGGCCCGCGAGAGCGGACCCGCTGAGCACCCCTGCGGCGCCCGCGGCCAGGGCGGGCGCGTCGAGGGACTGCACCGGCTTGAGCTCTCCGTCTTCCAAGCGGAGGAGCTCGCCCTTGGCCAGGGCGAAGCTGTAGCTCGCGAGGCAGCGCGTCTCGCGCCTCGGGCTCCCCTCGCCGCCTGCCGCCGGCCCGCAGTCGACCGGCATCGCGACGGCGCCGGCGGGCTCGCGTGGCGGGCGCGCAGCCCGAGCCAGAGCCGCCTGCTCGCGCCGCGCGATCCGCTGGCCGTCCTCGCGCAACACGACGACCGCGGTCGGCAGCTGCAGAGCGATGTCCGCTCGGCCGTCGCCGTCCAGGTCGCCGACCGCCACCGCGACCACCCGCTCCGCCAGTCGCGCCAGCGGGCGGAGCGAGAAATGAGTCGCGACAGCCGGCCCTTGCGCCGCTGAGCGGCGCGCCAGCGCGAGGACATCGGCGTCGGCAGGCGCGCGCGCGGCGACGGGGCCGCCACCCCGCGCGCGCACGGGGTCGGCGCCGGCCCAGAGGTTCACCCAGGTCGGCACGGCGTCGCCCCCCAGCGAGAGCTCGGCGCCATCGACGCGCGCCGCCAGGCGCAGGAGCCAGTCGAGCCCCCGGGCGCGAGCCTCGGCCTCGGCCGCCTCGGGGCCCGAGGCGAGCGGGAGCGCAGCCTTGAACCCCATCCGCGAGAGCTGGGCGACGAGCGCGGTCTGGGCGGCCCGCGCGAGCTCCGGCGCCCCGGGCGAGCTCACGGCGACGCCGACGGAAGCCTCCGAGGGCGCGGCCTCGAGGGACTCGGCGAAGCGCTGGGCGGCGCCCTGGGCGGCGCGCTCGAGGCCGGGCGCCGCCGGGGCAGACGCTCCCACGAGCGCCGCGGCCAAGGGGCACAGCCAGGTCACGGGCGACGCCTCCCGCCGCCGTCTTCCAGGAAGAGCATGCCGGGGTCCGCCTCACCGGGCCGCGCGGCGACCTCCTTGGGCGAGGTGCCCTCGACGAAGACCTCCTCGCGCCCGGGGGCGCCCTCCGCCGCCCGGAGGCCGCTCTGCGGGTCGATGCGCACCGACTCCACGCCGGGCGGCTCGGTGAACTCCAGCCGCGGCCGCCCCTCGGTCGCGCCCTTCATAAACTCGAGCCAGATGGGCAGCGCCGCGGCGCCGCCGGTGAGCGTGGCGCCGAGCGAGCTGTGGTCGTCGAAGCCGACCCAAGCCGTGGCGACGAGGTCGGGCGTGAACGCCGAGAACCACGCGTCGCGCGCCTCGGAGGTGGTCCCGGTCTTGCCCGCGACGGGCCGGCGCAGCTCGCTCGCCTGGACCCCCGTGCCCATCTCCACCACCGAGCGCATCAGGGACGTCGTGACATAGGCGACGGCCGGCGAGAGGGTCTCCTCGGGCGCGGCGACGTGGGACTCGAGCACCTTGCCCGACGGGTCGACGACGCGAATGATGAGGATGGGCGAAGCGCGCTTGCCCAGCGCAGCGAAGGTCGCGTAGGCGTTGGCGAGCTCGAGCGGGCTCACCTCCGCGGTCCCCAGGGCGAGCGTCATGGTCTCCGGCAGCGGAGAGTCGATGCCCGCCCGCCGGGCGAGGTCGATGACGGCCTGCGGCCCGACGGCCTCGACCAGGCGCACCGAGACGGTGTTCTTGGACTTGGACAGCGCCTCGCGCAGCGTGAGCGGGCCCTCGTAGACGTCCTTCTCGAAGTTCTGCGGCTTCCACTCCTTGCCGGTCCACGGGTCGCGGATCAGCTCGGGAGCGTCGTTGACGAGGGACGCGGTGGTGAACTTGCCGCTGGCCAAGGCCGCCGCGTAGACGAAGGGCTTGAAGGCCGAGCCGGGCTGCCTCTTGGCCTGGGTGGCCCGGTTGAACGCGCTCAGGGCGAAGTCGTAGCCCCCGGCGAGCGCCAGGACGTGGCGGGTCGTGGGGTCCACCGAGACGAGCGCCCCCTGGACCTGAGGCACCGGCGCGAGCGCGAGCGGGACCGGCGCCTCGTCGCCGGGCTTGGCGCCGGCCTTGGGGAGCTCGAGCACGCGGACGCGGACGAGCTGGCCCGCCGACACGACCTCGGAGGCCTTCTTCGGCGGGTCGGTCCACTTGACCGAGTAAGGCCGCGCCCACTTCATCGGCTCGAACGCGAGGACGCCCTTGCGCATGCCCAGGTCGACGAGCGCCTCGGCGTCGCCCGCCGAGAGGACCGGCGCCACGACGGTGGCGCCTGGCTCCAGGGGCTCCTCGTCCACCGCGTCCAGCAGCCCTTCGGGGCTCTGGAGCGCCTCCGCCGTCGCGCGGCTGAAGTCCCAGAGAAGCTCCGACTTGCGGCCCGGCTTGCGAGTGAGCGCGGCCCGCTCGCGCGCCTCGAGCTTCGGGCGCGCCGCCGCCAGCGCCTTAGCGTCGACGGAGAGCGCCGCCGGCTTGAAGCCGAAGCGGTGATCGACCTCCTCGAGCCCGTGCTTGAGCGCGGCGTCGCACAGCTCCTGGAGGCGGCGGTCCATGCCCACCTCGACGCGAAGCCCGCCCTCGTAGACCTGCTGCTCGCCGTACCGCGCGACCAGGGCGCGGCGGACCTCCTCGGCGTAGTAGGGCCCCACCGGCTTGAACGCGCGGGGCGCGATGGCCAGGGGCCGCTTGATCTCCTCTTCGGCCTCCTCGCGCGTGATGAAGTGGTTCTCGGCCATCTGCCGCAAGACGTACGTCTGGCGCGCCTTGGCCCGGTCCGGGTGATTGATGGGCGAGAGGGGCGCCGGAGACTGCGGGAGCCCGGCGAGCAGCGCGGCTTCGCCCAGCGCGAGCTTCTCCACCGGCTTGTTGAAGAAGAAGCGCGAGGCCTCCTCGACGCCGTACCGCAGGTGGCCGAACAGGATGTGGTTCAGGTAGATGGAGAGAATCTCGTCCTTCGAGAGGTTCTGCTCCAGCCGCCGCGACAGCACGGCCTCCTTCACCTTGCGCGCGACCGAGCGCTCGGGCGAGAGGACCAGGTTCTTCACCACCTGCTGGGTGATGGTCGAGGCGCCCTGCGAGGCGCGTAAATGAGTCACGTCCTTCAGGAGCGCGCGGGCGATGCCCAGGTAGTCCAACCCCTTGTGCTGGTAGAAGCTCGCGTCCTCGGCGGCGATGACCGCCTGCTTGAGCACCTTCGGAATGCGCTCGATGGGCACCACGGTCCGGCGCTCGTGAAAGAACTCGACGACCGGGGCGCCCGTGCGGTCGAACACGCGGGTCACCTGCGGCGGGCGGTAGTCGGTCACGGCCTCGAAGGGCGGCAGGTCCCGGCCGAAGTAGACGAAGAGCGCCACGACGCCGGCCGCGGCGAGCAGCGCGCCGCCCGCGGCGAGCGCCAAAATTCTCAGCACCTTCGCCGCGAGGCTCCGCCGCTCAGGGGCCTCGCGCTCACTCATCGGGTCGGTCGACATCGCTCTCCCTTTTTCGGCGGGCCGCATGGTAGCCACAGGCCTTTGGCGCCTCGCAAGCCCGGAGCGCTCGCGCTCGGGCCGGGCTCGGCGACCCACTCACCGCGCCCAACGCGCCCGGCTCGAGCGGAATTTCAGCGCGAAGGGGCGAAGGCGCGCCGGGAGCTTCACGGCGGGCGTGGACGGGCGAGTCGAAATCAACGCCCGCGCGGGTCCTCGGGCGCAAGGGCCGAGGGCTCGCCGCCGGCGGAGGGCCTCCGACGCCTCGGGGGGGATCTCCGCGACTTCGCCCCCCGCGCCCCGGCGAAGGCCCAGGGCCTTCATCTTCTTGTAGAAGTGCCCCCGCTCCAGCGCCAGCGCGCGCGCGGCCTCGGTGACGTTGTCCTTGGCGCGCCCGAGGGCAGCCAGGATGATCTCCCGCTCGGCGTCCTCGACCATCTCGTGGAAAGTCTTTCCGGGAGAGAACCGCGGCGCGGCGCCGCTGGCGGGCCGAGCGGCGGGCAGCGAGCTCACGACGTCGTCGCTGCCGACCTCCGGGCCGTCGGAGAGGATGGCGAGGCGCTCCACCAGGTTCCGGAGCTCGCGGACGTTGCCCTTGTAGTCGTGCGCCTCGAGGGCCGCGAGCGCCTCGCGCGACAGCCGCAGCGCCCGTTTGCCGTTGCGCGCGCAGGCCTCGGCGAGGAACGAGGTGCACAGGGCGGCGATGTCCCCGCGACGCTCCCGGAGCGGCGGGACGTGGAGGGGGACGACGTTGAGCCGGTAGTAGAGGTCCTCGCGGAATCTCCCCGCGTCGATCTCCTTGGCGAGGTCCTTGTTCGTCGCGGCGATGACCCGGACGTCGACGCGCAGTGTCTCCGAGCCGCCGACGCGCTCGAGCTCGCCCTCCTGGAGGACTCGCAGGAGCTTGGCCTGCATGGGCGCCGGCATGTCGCCCACCTCGTCCAGGAAGAGGGTGCCGCCGTTGGCCGCCTCGAACTTGCCTTTGCGCGCCGCCACCGCGCCAGTGAAGGCGCCGCGCTCGTGGCCGAAGAGCTCGCTCTCGATGAGCTCGTGGGGGACCGCCGCGCAGTTGAGCTTGACGAACGGCGCCGCCTTGCGCCGGCTGTTCTCGTGGATGGCCCGCGCCACCAGCTCCTTGCCGGTGCCGTTCTCGCCGGTGATGAGCACCCGCCCCTCCGACGGCGCCGCCTTGTGGATGAGCGCGTAGACGCGCTCCATGGCCGGGCTCGCGCCCACCATCTCGAAGCGGCCGACCTCCTTTTTCAGATCGGCGAGCTCCTCTTCGCGCGCCAGCGCCCCGAGGGCGTTGCGCACGGAGACCAGGAGCTGCTCGCGGTCGACCGGCTTGGGCAGGAAGGTGAAGGCGCCGAGCTTGGTGGCGGTCACCGCGGTCTCGAACGTCCCGTGGCCGCTCATCAGGATGACGGGGGTGAGGGGCCGCAGCTCCTTCATCCGCCGCAGCACCTCCAGGCCGTCGAGGTCCGGCATGCGCACGTCCATGACCACGAGCTCGATGGGCTTGGCCGCAAAGACCTCCAGCGCCGCCTTCCCGCCTCCCGCGACCTCGCAGGAGTAGCCTTCCACCTCGAGCGCCCGCTTCAGCGTGAGGAGGATGTTCTTCTCGTCGTCGACGATGAGCAGCGTCGCGCCCATGGGCCTGCCTCGAAGTTGGGAGTCCAGCAGTATAGGCCCGGCCCGCGCGGCGACCCGCGCCGAGACGTCAGCGCCCGCTCCGTCCGAAACTGGAAATTGACAGACAGCCTCCCAAGCGGTAGAGGAGCGCCTTCTTTATCGGGTTCACCTTGGCCGTCGCCTTTCTCTCTGAATCGGCCAGAGGGCGGGCCCGAGCGCATCCGGAGGAGTGCAGATGATTCGTCGCCTGGTGGCCCCTGCTGTCGCGGTCCTCTCGCTCTCGCTGATGGGCTGCCCGCCCAAATACCCGAAGTGCGAGAACGATGAGCACTGCAAGGAGCACAACGAAGTTTGTGTCAATGGCACCTGCCAAGAGTGCGGCAAAGATCAGGATTGCAAGGCAGGGTTCGTCTGCCGAAACGCCAAGTGCACGCCCAAGCCCGAGTGCGAGGCGGACACTGACTGCCAGGTCGGGTTCAAGTGCAAGGAGCAGAAGTGCGCCCCGGAGTGCGGCGTCAACGCGGACTGCCCCTCGGGACAGCAGTGCAAGGCCGGCCGCTGCGCGCCGACGCCCGAGTGCCTCTCCGACGCGGACTGCGCCTCCGGCAAGAAGTGCGACTCGATGGGCCGCTGCTCGGTGTCCAGCGATTCTCGGCTGCACGCTGCAGACGGTGTACTTCGACTTCAACGAGTACGCCATCACCCCCGACGCCAAGTCGACGCTCGACCAGGACGCCGAGTGCCTGAAGAGCAAGAAGGGCGGCACCGTGACGGTCGCCGGCCACGCCGACGAGCGCGGCACGGAAGAGTACAACCTGCACCTGGGCGAGCGCCGCGCGAACGCGGTGAAGAAGTACCTGGTCGCCATGGGCGTTTCGAATGGCGGCCTGAAGGTCGTCTCCTACGGCAAGGAGCGCCCGGCCGTGCAGGGTCATGACGAGGCCGCATGGGCCAAGAATCGCCGGGTGGAGCTGAACGAGACGGCCCGCTAGGCCGCGAGCTCGCGACTCCAACCTCGACGAGAGGGCGGGCTTTCGGCCCGTCCTCTCCTCGTATTTGGTGGTTCCGCTCTCTCGGTCCAGAGCCCAGCCTCCCGGAGGACATGGCCGTGCGCCCCCGAGCGCTCAAGCTCGTCTCTTTCGCCCCTTTGGCGGCGCTGGCGCTCTCCTGCGCGCGCGCCGGTGTCTCGCCCGATGAGCTCGCGGCGGCGCTCGCGGCGTGCCCTGAGTCGCTCGACGACGCCGCGCTGCGCGACCTCTCGCTCTACCAACGCTGCACGCTCCCGGCGGAGCTCGCGAAGGCGGTGCGCAACGACTACGCCGACGACGAGCTCGGCGCGCCAGACTTCGCGTCCCTCGAGGCGTTCGCCGGCCGGGTGCCGCGCGAGAAGCTCGAGTACCAGCTGCGAACCTTCACGAACCCGGACCGCAGCCTCGAGGGCTGGTTCGAGCTCGGCCCCGACTTCCTGCGGCCGAGTCGAGTGCTGGCTCCCGAACGGCGCATCCACCTCGCGCCGCCGTTGGGGCATCCGGCCGCGGCGCGAGCGGGCGCGCTGCAGCCTCCGTTGGACGTCCTCCACCCCTACCGCGCCGAGCGCCAGGCCGAGCTGCGCGCCGCGGCAGTGCCCGGCCGCCCGCTGGCCGGGCTCCGAGTGCTGATCGACCCCGGGCACCTCGGGGGCTCCTACGCGGCGTTCGAGAGCCGCCGGTTCGAGTGGCCGGAGGGAGTGGCCGCGGGCATTCCCCCGATCCAGGAGGGCGACCTCACCTTGAAGACGGCGCTCGAGCTCGCTGCCGCCCTCGAAGCGCGGGGCGCGCGGGTGGCCCTGACGAGGGCGGCCCCTGGCCCCGAGGATGGCCCGGACCTCGCCGCCCTTCGCCCGGCCGCCGATCGCCTGCTTCGCCACCTCGCGCTCGATCCGGCGTTCGCCCGCGCCAGGGCCGCGCTTCGCCCGAAGGACCGCGCGGCGCTCGATGCCGCCGCCGCGCTGTTCGCGGTGCGCAAGCAGTTCATCTTCGAGACGCTGCGCTCCCGGGCGCAACGGTTCGACGAATTCGCGCCGGACGTGACCGTCTCCCTCCACTTCAACGCAGGTCCCTGGAAGGGCGCCAAGCGCGCGGGCGAGGAGCTCGTGGCCATGGTGGGCGGCAACATCGAGGCGGGCCGCGCCTACAACCCGGCGTATCGCGCGCGGGCGCTCCGCGACGCGCTCGCCATCGACGAGTTCAACGCCTCGGCCACTCTGGGGTCCCTCTGTCTGCGCGCCATGTCTGCCTCGCTCGGCATCCCCGTCGCTCGAAAGAACCGCTACCCGGACCACGTCCCCATCCTCGCGGCGGACGGCCAGCCGAGCGGCGTCGATGCCTGGAACGGCGCGCTCCTGCGGTACGCGTCCGGGCCGGCGGTGCTCCTCGAGGGCCCGTTCATGAATGAGCTGAGCGAGATCCCGCGGCTCCTCGAGGCCATGCGGGCGCCCGTCGGATGCCCGGGGACCCGAACCGAGCAGTACGCGCGGGGTGCGGCCCAGGGCATCGAAGATTGGGCGCGGCGCTGGCTCGCCCAGGAGCAGAACGACTTCGGACCGGGCCTGGAGTCCAGCATTCGCTGATTCGGCCCCCGGGGCGGTTCCGCGAAAGGTGCTGCATTCTGCAGGAGAGGGCTTCGAGCGCGGCACGGCGAGGGCGAGCGGCCGGTGAAGGAGCTCACCGGGTCGCGTTCGAGCCTGCGCCTGGACTCGACTCCGATTTCGAGCGCCCGGAACGACGTCTTCCGGAGCGTACCGCCCCACTCGCCGGCGACTTTCGCACCACATTTTTGTCGCTCGGGCCCGACGAAAATTACATTCGTGTCGACGGAGCCGACATGGTCGTCGGTCGATCGACAAATCGGTATTGGCGACCGACATCCATGTTTGCCCCGAGGTCGGCGACGCGATTCCAGATTCGCGCTCGCGATGCCTGGATCCACGCGGTTTGGGCGCGGGGGTTCCCTCTGAATCGTCGACGTTGATGCATGAAAGAGCGGCTGTGTCCGAAGGGTTTTCGAAGGCTGCAAACTGCGAGGCACGGCGCCTGCAGTGTCATGAAAACGTCTCGTCACCTCACAACGTCCTCTCTCTTGCCCAACCTCGGAGAACCCAAGAAATGGCTGAAACCTCACCTTCAACGTCCTCGCCGGGGGCAGTCTCGCGTCCCACGCTCGGGCTGACCGGCCTCACGATCAACGCGATGGCCCTCATCGCGCCGGGCGCTTTTCTTTGGTTGACCTTTCAAATGCAGTCGCTGTACGGCGCCCCGATGGCCGGCTCGTCGATGTGGTTCGGGATTCTGGCGGCGCTCGTCTTGTGCTTTGCGACGGCCATCAGCTATGCCGAGCTCTCGAAGCTCTACCCGGGCGCAGGCTCCTCGTACTTCTTCGCGGAGCAGGCGTTTCTGGGCAAGACCAAGGCGTATCGATTTGCCCGCATCGCCAAGTTCGTCACCGGCTGGGCCAGCCACCTCTACTACTGGGTCTACCCGGGGTGCATGGTCGGCGTCACGGCCATCCTGGCGGGATACCTGGCGAGCCAGTTCTGGCCCAACACGTTCAGCGGCACTTATAACAGCCCGCTGTTCATGATCCTCTTCTGCATCGTCTTCGCCCTCGGCGTCGCGTACATCGCCTTCCGCGGAGTGACCGGCACGACGGGCGTCAACGTCGCCATCAACGTCATCCAGATCTCGGCGCTGCTGGTCTTCTCGGTCATCGCCATCTCCTATCGGTACAGCCATCCGGAAGGCTCGAAGGGCCTCCACCTCGTCAACGGCATTCCGGTCGACTACGTCGTGGCCCAGGAGCCGGTCGTCGAGGACGGCAAACCCAAGGTCGACGCCAGCGGCGCCCCGGTCCTCCAGAACAAGCTGGACGCCGACGGCAACCCGGTCCCGGAGATGAAAGACGGCAAGCCTTTGCCCTTCACGCTGAGCTACGCGGCCGACCAGGCGGTCGCCATGGAGCCGATGGACGCAGATCACCCCAAGGAGCTGACGCCGCACTTCAAATTCCACGCGACCGGCTCGTCGGTGCCCTCGCCCCACGGCTTCTCGTTCATGATCATCCAGGCTTGCATCGCCATCCTCATCCTGGTCGGCTTCGAGTCGGTCACGTCGATGGGCGAGGAGGCGAAGAACGCCAAGCGCGACATTCCGCGCGCGGTGCTGCTCTCGCTCGCCATTCAGGGCGCCGTCTGCTACCTCATCGAGTATTTTGCCGCGAATTACTTCCTGAACCAGGGCTACAGCATGGCGGACGCGGGCGCCTCGGGCGCGCCGCTCGGCGACATGATGGTGCTCGCCGGCACCTGGCTCTTCGGCAGCTACGCTGCGGGCCGCACCTTCATGCTCGTGCAGGCGTTCACCGTCTTCCTCGCCCTCATCGGCACCACGCTCTCCTGCCTTTCCACCGGCGCCCGCGTGACCTACGCGATGGGCCGCGACGAGGAAGTGCCCGAGCACTTCGGCCTGCTCCACGGCAAGCGGCTGACGCCCCACCGCGCCATCTGGACGCTGGCCGTGCTCTCCGCGATCATCGGCATCATCTCTTGCTTCATCTACCTGGGCGGCACGACGCCGGCAGTCCTCGAGCCCAAATACCAGAACCTCTGGTACAGCTTCGGCATCTTCAAGCCCGAGACGTACGCCAAGCTCCCCAACACGCTGGTCGTCGTGACGCTCATTTCGAACTTCGGGACGTTCCTGCTCTACATGCTCACCTGCATCGTGGCCATCGTGGCGTTCCGCGAGCACAAGTCGTTCAGCGGCTTCAAGCACTTCGTCGTGCCGCTCTTCGGCCTCGTGGCCAATCTCCTTTGCATGCTCTTCTACCTGGTCGGCCCGTTCACCGTGTCCGGGATGAGCATCAAGGAGCCGTACATCGCGCTCGCGGTCTGCTTCGCCTGGGGCCTCTACGGCGCGGTGTACTTCGTCGGCGCGAGCAAGAAGAAGGCAAAGCCCGTGTTCGTCGAGAAGCCGGCGGTCACGGCCTAGGGCGAATTTTCAACCGGTCATCGTGGCGCGACCCGGGCTCTATTGCCGGGGTCGCGCCTCACCGACTTCAGCCGCGCGGATAGGCGTCCGTCCCCATCTCGAGCGAGTCGAGCCCCGCCTGCTCCACTTCCGCCGGCACGCGATTTCCAAGCACCCTCTCCATCAGCTTGAAGAACCCGAAGGACGCCCCGAAGACGAAGCCGACGTTGACCGCGACGCCGATGAGCTGGGCGACGAGCTGGCCGCCGTCGCCGAAGAACAGGCCCCGGACCGGCCCGGACACGCCGTTCCAGCCAGCGCCGTAGCTGCCGTCGGCCAGCAGGCCCAAGGCGATAGCCCCCCAGGCGCCACACGCTCCGTGAACCGCCACCGCCCCCACCGGATCGTCGATGCGGAGCCTGCGCTCCAAGAGCCCCACCGTCGACACCACCAGTATGCCCGCGACCAGGCCGATGAGCACCGCCGCCGCCGGGCTCACGAAGGCGCAGGACGCGGTGATGGCCACCAGCCCTCCGAGCATCCCGTTGCAGGCCATGGCCAGGTCCGGCTTGCGCAGGGCGAGCCAGACGTAGACGAGCGCGGTGACCGCGCCGGCGCTGGACGAGAGCATCGTGTTGACGGCGATGAGCGCGATGCGAGGATTCTGCGCGGAGAGCGTGGCGCTCGCGTTGAAGCCGAACCAGCCGAATGCGAGGATGAGCGTCCCCAGCACCGCCATGGGCAGGTTGTGGCCGGGCATGGCGGCGATGGTGCCGTCGCGCCGGTACTTGCCCCGCCGCGGCCCCAGCACCAGCGTGCCCGCGAGCCCGGTGAGTCCGCCGGTCATGTGCACCACGCTCGAGCCAGCGAAATCGACGTGGCCATGGCCGAGCCCCCAATTTGCGCCCAGGCTCGACAGCCATCCGCCGCCCCAGACCCAATTTCCGTAGAGCGGGTAGAGCAGCGTCGACATGAACAGCCCGTAGAAAAGGAACGCCGAGAACTTCCAGCGCTCGGCCATGGCACCGGTGGGGATGGTGGCGGCGGTGTCCATGAAGACGGCCGAGAACAGGAACATGGCCAGGTTCGGCGGGTCGTTGGCGACGGTGAGGAGCGCGAACTTGGCGGCGCCCACGAGCCCGAAGGACTTGCCGCCCAGGTGGAGCGAGACCTCGCGCGCGCCCGCCTCGGCCGCGCCCAGGGTGGGCCATTCAGGCACGCCGCCCAGCATGAGGCCGTAGCCGACGAGCCAGAAGCCCAGCACGCCAACCGGGTAGATGGCGAAGTTCATCGCCATGGTGTTGGCGGCGTTCCGGGCGCGGGTGAAGCCCGTCTCCACCAGCGCGAAGCCGGCCTGCATGAACATGATGAGGAAGGCACCCATGAGGACCCAGGCCAGGTTCAGCGAGGGCAAGATCTGCGGCATGCGTCACCTCGGCCCGTGCGTCCCGGCGGGGCGCGAGGGCGGTGCGGAGAACCGAGCGCTCAGGTAGACGAGCGCCGTCGCGCCCGCCAGCGCGGCGAAGACAACCAACGGCAAGAGCAGGCGGCGCGGGAGCCACCCGCCTCTGCGCCCTCGCGCGCTCACGGCCGCCGGGTCGCGCGGCGGCACGGCGGAAGGATTCTTCAGGTCGGCCAGGAGCTCCTCCGCCGACGCGTAGCGGTGCCGCGGGTCGCGCTCGACGGCCTTCAGGATGATGGCCTCCAGCGACGGGTCGAAGCCCGGCACGTGGTAGCTGGGCGGCAGCGGGTCCTCGTCGGACTTGGACTGGAGGAGCGCGCGGGGGTTCGCGCTCTCGAAGGGCAAGTGACAGGTGAGCATCTCGTAGAGCACCGTGCCCAGGGCGTAGACGTCGGTGCGCGGGCCGCCGCGACGACCTTTGATCTGCTCGGGCGCCATATAGTCCGGCGTGCCGACTGCGTTGGAGAGGCCCATCCACGTCAGGCGCCGCTCCGACTCGAAGAGGGCGATGCCGAAGTCCAGGATTTTCACCCTGCCGTCGGCGGTGATGATGAGGTTTTCGGGCTTGAGGTCGCGATGCACGACCCCTTCTTTGTGGAGATAGGCGAGCGCGTCGCAGATCTGCCGCGCGATGCCGAGCGCCCGCTCCACCGCGAACGGATGCTTGTCGCCCATGAGCGCGCGGAGCGAGGTCCCTTCGATCAGCTCCATCGCCATGTACGTCCGACTCTTGTCGCGGGGCGAAAGCACGCGGACGATGTTGGGATGGACGAGCCGTTGGCCGACTTCGTCCTCCCGGCGGAAACGCTCGGAGAAGACGATGTCGCTCTCGAATTGGACGTGCGGGATCTTGAGCGCGACCGGGCTCCCGGTCTCTCGGTCAATGGCCTTGAAGATGGAAGCCATCCCGCTGCGCGCCAGGAGCTCCGTCAGCTGGAATTGATCGATCGTGTCGCCGACGACTGGGTCGCGCATCAGGGGACCAAGGACCAAAAATTCATGGGCAAGCCTAGGGCGAGGCACTGGAAATTCGCAACCTTCGCGTCCGGCGGGCGCAAGGGCCGCGAGGGCCGGCGATGAGCGAGGTCGCGTTCATCGAGCATCAGGTCGAGGCCGCCGTGCTCACCAGCACGGGAACCGTCCGCGACCACAACGAGGACTCCTGCGGCGTCTACCTGGAAAGCGCTACCTGCGCCGTCATCGCGGTGGCCGACGGCGTCTCGCAGTGCGCGGGCGGCGAGGTCGCGAGCCAGATGGCCGTCGAGGTCACGGTGCGCGCCTTTCGAGAGGGGCCGCAGGCCCAAGGCGCCGGCAAGCGGCTCTACCGCGCCGTCCAGCAGGCCAACATCGAGGTGTACGACCGGTCCATCGCCGTCCCCGAGCTCCAGGGCATGTCTACCACTCTGACGGCCGTAACGCTGGAGCGCGGCGAGCTCACCGCCGTCCACGTAGGCGACTCGCGCCTCTACCTGGCGCGCGGCAGGCAGATCACGCAGATCACGAAAGACCACACCGTCGCCGCCGAGAAGGTCCGGTTCGGGCTCATGAGCGAAGAGCGCGCAAGGACTTCGGAGGACCGCTGCGCGCTGACTCGCAGCCTGGGCCGAGAGCTCATCGTGGCCCGGGACCGCACGGCGCGGCGCATGGCCCAGGGCGAGGCGCTCCTCCTGTGCAGCGACGGGCTCTACAACGTCCTCTCCGACGCCGAGATGGCGAGACTGATCGACGGCCGAGATGCCGCCGGCGCCTGCCGCGCGCTCATCGACGCGGCGAACGGCCGCGGCTCGCCCGACAACGTCACCGCTGCCGTGGTGCGCATGGTCGGGCCGAGCCCCGAGCTTCCCCGGCCTCCCGGTTTCTCGGCCGCGCTGCGGCGGTGGTTGGGCAGGTCCGGCGGCTAGTGCCGCCCGCCCAAAGTTCGATCTGGGATTCTCGCGCCGCCCAGGTCGCCGGCCGCGACCGCCCACGTCCAGCGCCCACGCCGCGCCAACCGGGCGGCGCGGCCCGGCTCATTGCACATTGCAAGAGGTGACGCCGAATCGCCATCGCGCATTGCAAGGATCGCCGCCCTTGGCCGCGCAGCGAGCTGTGTCCTCACCTCGAGCGCGCGCCGCCGCTTCAACCCCTCCTGCAGTGCGGCCAGCCCGGCCGACTTGCCACCCCAAGCCGGTGGCGGCCAATCGAGCTCAGGCGCGGCCAATTCATGGTTTCCCGGCTCGGCGCCGCCGGCAGGGGCCTCTTCGCCACTACCCGAGCTCATGGACGGGGCTCTCGGCAAGCCCTGGAAGTCTCCACCCGCCTCGCATCCACGCGCCAGACCGTCCTCGTGCAGCGCGCCGCGAAGTGGTCATCGTGCGTGACGAGCAGAATCGCACCAGGGTAGGCGGCCAGCGCCTCCTCGAGCCTCTCCAGGGTCGGCAGGTCGAGATGGTTGGTCGGCTCGTCGAGGACCGCGGCCCAGGCATGCCGCCCCAGCCCGAGCGCGAGCCAGAGCTTGCGCGCCTCGCCGGGCGAAGGCTCCTCCGAGGCGAGCAGCCGCGCCGGGTCGGCCCCGAGCGCGGCAGCGAGCGAAAGCACCCGGCCGCGCTCCTCTCGCTCCAGGCCGCGCACCTCGTGCAGGAGCGCGGCGCCGGCGCCTGAAGGGAGCTCCTGGGGCAGGAGCAGGAGCCGCTCGGGAGGCAGCGTGGAGCGCGCGCAGAGCGCGGCGAGCAGGGTGGACTTGCCGGAGCCGTTGAAGCCTTCGAGACGCACCCGGTCGCCCTGCCGGAGCTGAACCTTCACGTCCTGGAGCAGCAGCGCGGGGCCGGCCCGGAGCTCGGGCTCGTCGAGCGAGAGCAGCACCGGCCGCGGGGCCCGCTCGAAGCCGAGGAAGACCGAGCGCCCCAGGTCCGCCTCCACCGACACCCGGGGAATCGCCTCGGCCGCGCGCTCCGCGCTCTCCCGCTGGCGCCGCACCTGTCTGCCGAGCCTGGCCTCCGCCCAGCCGCGCAGGTTCTTCGCGCCCATGGACCGGGCCTCGCGGTCTTTGGGAGCGCGGCCCCGGTTGCTCAGCGATTGCTCCGCGGCCTCCCGCTCCCGGCGCGCGTCCGCGAGCTTGCGCGATGCCCGCCGCGCCTCCTCCTGCGCGCAAGAGCGGCGGCAAAAGGCCTCGCGCGCCTGAGCCTCCCAGGCCGCGCGCGCCTTCGAGTAGGGCAGCGCGAAGACCTCCACCCGGCCTCGCACGACCCGAACCGTCCGGTCCGCCAGCGCTTCCAGGAGTGCTCGGTCGTGCGACACCAGCAGCCCGATTCCGCGAAATCGCCGGAGCGCGGCGACGAGCAGCTCCCGCGCCTCGGCGTCCATGTGGTTCGTCGGCTCGTCCAGGAGGACCACGTCGGGGTCGCGCGCCAGCGCGGCGCCCACCTGCCACCGCTTGCGCTGCCCGGGCGACAGCGTGCTCCAGCGCGAGAGCCCCTCGGCATCGAGACCGAGCTGGGCCTTCAGGCGCCTCGCCTCCCCATCGGCTCGCTCGGCCAGCGCCTCGACGTCGGTCCCGGGCTTTTCGAGCACTTGTGGGCACAGGGCGATCCGGGCGCCCGCGGGCTCGACGTGAACGCGCCCGCTGTCCGGGGAGAGCTCCTGGGCCAAAAGGCGCAAGAGCGTGGTCTTGCCCGCGCCGTTCTCACCGACGAGGCCGGACCATCCCTGCGAAAGCTGCAAATCGATTTGATCGAGGATAGGAACCGAGTCGCGAAACGCAAAGGAGACCCGCTCGAGGCGGACGAAGGACATGGGGTGCTCCGAGAGCAGGCCGGCGTGCGCCTTAAAAGGCGCAGCGCCGAGGCGGGAGAAGCGCGAAGGCCTTGAGTCTCAGGAGCGGAAGGTCATGGGAGCGCCGCTCTCGCGGCGCGAGCGGAAGGTAGCCCCGCGCGGGTCCCGGGCGCAACCCTCGAGGGCGACACCTATCAAGATGCGGCGCCGCTCCCGCGCAGGGCGGCCCGATACTGGCGCACTGCCTGCGTCTGGGTCTCGGCTTTGAGAAAGCTCGCGAGCAGGGCGAGGTCAATCTCGGGGAGCACCTCGCTCCTATCGGACGCGGCGTACCGATCACCCCTCAAGATGTGGATGGAGAGCACTTCTTCGCGCCAGAGCCACACCTCGCGGACCCCGAGCCCGAGGTAAACCTCGAGCTTGTCGAGGCCGCCGGAGGTCCAGATGACCTCGATGGCCAGGTCCGGGTGCTCCTTGGCGCCGCCCACGGCGTAGCACTCGTCGGGCTCGACGCCGCGCTCGCGAGGCGCGCTGCGCATGGTCATGGAGCCGTAGCCCTCGAGCTCGATCCCCATCACGTCCGCGTAGGCCTCCAGCAACCGGGCGAAGAGCTTCTTGAGCGCCTCGTGGTTCCGCGACGGGGTCATGAGCTCGAGCTCACCTTGGAGATAGGTCATGCGCGGAACCGGCCGATCGCCTCGAATGGCGAGCATGGCTTCGAACTGCCACCAGCTCAGGCCGGTCAATATGACGCGCTGATCGATGTCGCTCGGAGGCGGCACAGGAGCGTGCAAGATGCGCGCGACAAACATTCGCGAAACCTAGCGCGCTCTCTCGGAGGTGTCACCGCAGGCAAAGGGCCGAGAGCCGTTGAATGGCGGGAGCCTACCCGCCCTCGCTCTGCGCCCCCTCGCGCCGGTAGAGCCGGGCGTACTCCCCGCCGCGCCCGAGGAGCTCCTCGTGGCTTCCCTCCTCGGCAATCTTGCCGCCCTTGAGCACGGCGATCCGGTGGGCGCTCTGCACGGTGGAGAGCCGATGGGCGATGACCAGCGCGGTCCGGCCCTGCAGTGCCGAGCCGAGCGCTCGGGTCACCTCGCGCTCACTCTGCGCGTCCAGGTTGCTCGTGGCCTCGTCCAGCACCAGCACCGGCGCCTCGGCGACCAGCGCCCGCGCCAGCGCGATGCGCTGCTTCTGACCTCCCGAAAGGCGGGTGCCGCGCTCGCCGATGCGCGTCTCATAGCCCTGGGGCAGCCCGTCGATGAAGTCCGCGATCTGCGCGATGCCCGCGGCGCGCCGAATGTCCTCCTCGGTCGCGCCGCGCCGGCCGTAGGCGATGTTCTCGGCGAGAGTGCCCGAGAAGAGCAGCGGCTCCTGGGTCACCAGGGCGCACTGCGCGCGCACCGAGCTCAAGGAAGCCTCGCGGGCGTCGCGGCCGTCGTAGCGCACCGCCCCCGCCTGCGGGTCGGCGAAGCGCATGGCGAGGAGCGCCGCGGTGCTCTTGCCCGCCCCGCTCTCTCCCACGAGCGCCACCACCTCGCCTTTCTTCACCGTGAGCGAGCAGCCTTCGAGCACCGGCTTGTCGCCGTACCCGAACGTCACCGCGTCGAGCGCGAGCCCCTGCTGCAGGGGCGCGAGCGCGGAACCTTTGGGGTCCTGCACCGCGGCGGGCCGGTCGATGACCTCGAAGATCCGCTCGGCCGAGGCGATGGCCTGGATGACGAACTGCCCCACCCGCCCCAGGCTTCGCGCCGGCTGGTAGACGAGGGCCACGCTCGCCAAGAACGAGATCAGCCGCTCGGGGTCGATGGCGCCGCGCATCACCGACTCGCCCGCGAGCTTGAGCACCAGCGCCAGGCCCGCCACCGAGGCGAGCTCGATGACCGCGGGCGTGAGGCTGCGCGCCTTGGCCGCCTTCTGCTCGGCCCGGAGGACCTGGGCGTTCTCCCGGTCGAAGCGGGCGAGCTCGCGCGCCTCCATCCGGTAGGCCTGCACCACGCGCAGGCCCCAGAGGCCCTCCTGCACCAGCGAGGTGAGCCTGCCCAAGGACTCCTGGCTCTGCCGCGCGCGCCGCTTGAGCTTCTTCGCCAGCCGGGCGATGGGCAGCGCCACCGCCGGAACGCCGAGGAACGCGATGAGCGAGAGCCGGAAGTCGAGCCAGAACGCCAGGCCGAGCAGGATCACGACCTCGAGGACGTCGCGCACGTACGAGGCGATGGCGTAGGTCACCGCGCGCTCGACGTGGGCCATGTCGGCGGTGAACCGCGAGAGCAGGTCTCCGGTGCGGGCCTTGGAGTAGAAGGCCGCGTCCTGCCCGAGCAGCGCGTCGAAGTACTCGGCGCGAACTTGGGCCACCACCCGCTGGCCCAGCATGCCCATCCAGTAGAACTGCCCGAGGTAGGAGAGGCCCTTGGGCACTGCGACCGCCACCATCGCCAGCGGCAGCGCCACCAGGGCCCGCGACCGGTCGAGCCCGCGGAGCGCCGGGAGCAGGTCGAAGGCGCGAGACAGGCCGTCGGCGCCGCCGGTCACCAGGAACTTCACCACCGGCCCGATGAGGAAGGCATAGAGCCCGGTCGTCGCCGAGAGGACCGCCATGCAGAGCGCCGCCGCGCCGAGGAGCCACTTCTCCCGGGTCACGTACGGAAGGAGGCGGAACAGGCTCTTCACGGCACGCCCCGCGGCGCCGCGAGCAGGAACTCCCGAATCCCGTCCGCCGCGAACTGCACCGCGATGGCCGCGAGCAACAGGCCCATGATGCGCTCCAGCACCGCGATGCCGCTCTTGCCCAAAAGCCCGTTGATCCGCCCCGCGATCCTCAGGAGGAGGTAGGCGGCGCCGCACGTCAGCGCGATGGCGACGAGCACCGGCACGGCGGCGCTGGGCCAGCCCGGCCCCCGCCCCGCGAGCACCGCCACGGTGGCGATGGCGCCCGGGCCGGCGAGCAGCGGCATGGCCAGAGGGAAGATGGCCACGTCGTCCTTGGCGGCGCCCTCGTCGGTCTCCTCGGGCGAGGACCGGGTCCGCGACGGCTGGGCGCGCAGCATGTCGATGGCGGTGATGAGCAGGAGAATTCCGCCCGCCACCTTGAACGAGCTCAGCGTGACGCCGAAGAGCTTGAAGATGACGCTGCCGAAGAGCGCGAACGCGCCGAGCACGCCGCCGGCCACGAGCACCGCCCGCCGCGCGGTCCGGCGCCGCTTCACCTCGGAGTCGCGAAAGGTCATGGCCACGAACAGCGGCACGAGCCCCAGCGGGTCGACGATGAAGAAGACCGCCGAGAGGGTGACCAGGAACGAGCTCAGGGCGCTCTTCACGAGGGCTCGCTAGCGGCCGCCGGAAGCCCGCAGCTTCCAGACCATGGTCACGGCCTCGAGGAAGATGGCCCGCGACATCTTGCTCTTCCCCACCCGCCGGTCCTCGAAGACGATGGGGACCTCGCGGACCTTGAACCCGCGGCGGAACGCCCGATACGTCAGCTCGACCTGGAAGGCGTAGCCCGAGGCGCGCACCGTCGGCAGGTCGAGCGCCTCGAGGGCCTCTCGCCGAAAGCACTTGAAGCCGCCAGTGAGGTCGCGCACCGGCAACCCCAGGATGGTGCGCGCGTACAGGCTGCCGCCCCGGCTGATGATCTTTCGGGCGACGCCCCAGTTCACCGTCCCGCCGCCCGCCACGTACCTCGAGCCGAGCACCACGTCGGCGCCTTCGTCGATGGCCTCGAGGAAGCGCGGCAGGTAGCGCGGGTCGTGGCTGAAGTCGGCGTCCATCTCGAAGATGCACTCGTACGGCCGCGAGAGCGCCCACTCGAAGCCCGCGAGATAGGCGCGGCCCAGGCCCCGCTTCGCGGCCCGATGCAGGACGTGCATCCGGCTCTCGGCGGCGGCGAGGGCGTCGGCGCGCTCGCCGGTGCCGTCGGGGCTGTTGTCGTCCACGACGAGCACCTCGAGCCGCGGGTCCGCGGCGAGGGCCGCCTTCACGATGGGCTCGAGGTTTTCGACCTCGTTGTAGGTGGGGATGATCACCAGTGCGCGTTGCATGAGACTCTTTCTCGAATCCTTCAGACCGTCACGACTCGAGCGCTCGCCGGCCTCTCTTCGATGCGGCGCACGAGGTCTACCACAGCTTCCGCCGCTCGGGCCGCGGCGCCGGGGGCGCCCAGCGTCGCGCGAATGGCCGACAGGCCCTGGACCACCTCGGCCCGCGCGGCGTCGTCGGTCAGGTACCTTCGGATCTCGAAGGCGACGCGCTCGGGCGTGAGGTCGCGCTGCAGGAGCTCGGGCACGAGCCGCTTTCCCGCGAGCAGGTTGACGAGCCCGACGTGCCGGATCTTGGCGAAGAGCTTGTACAGCACCTCCGAAAGCCAGCTGACGCGGTAGACGATGACGAAGGGCCGAAGCATGAGCCCCGCCTCCAGCGTCGCCGTGCCGCTGCAGACGATGGCCGCGTCCGAGGCCCCCACCACCTCGGCCGCACGGCCCGCGACGAGCGTCGGAGACAAGGGCCGTCCCGCGAAGTGCGCGCGGATGGTTTCCGGGGCGATGGAGGGCGCCACGGGCACGAGGACCTGGAGGCCCGGGCGCTCGGCGCAGAGCCGCTCGGCAGCCGCGGCCATGACGGGCAACACGCGCGCGATTTCGGAGGCGCGGCTCCCCGGCAAGAGCGCCAGCGTGGGGCGATCGGGGTCGACGCCCAGGCGCCGCCTGAACTCCGGCGCGGGCGCGGGCGCCGGGATCTGGTCGAGCACCGGGTTGCCCACGTAGCGCGCCGCGACGCCGCGCTCGCGGTAGAAAGCCTCCTCGAAGGGCAGGATGCAGAGCATGGTGTCCACGTCCCGGGCGATCTGCTTGATCCGCCCCGGGCGCCAGGCCCAGACCGTGGGGCTGATGAAGTAGCAGACGGGGATGGACAAGCACTTGAGGGCGCGCGCCAGGCGCAGGTTGAAGTCGGGGACGTCGACGAGGATGGCGAGATCGGGATGGCGAGCCTTCGCGGCCCGCTTCAGCCCCTGGAGGACTCCGAGGATGCGGACCAGCTTGGGCACGACCTCGGAGAAGCCCATGACCGAGATCTCCGAGATGTCGTAGAGCGCCTCGAGGCCCGCCTCTCGCATCCTCGGACCGCCCATGCCGAAGAAGCGGGCGCGCGGCAGACGGGCTCCGAGCTCGCGCATGAGGGCGCCGGCGTGGGCGTCTCCCGAGGCTTCCCCGGCGACGATGAGGATGTTCAGCGGCTCGGCCACGCTTCTTGAGCTCCGGGCGAAGAGGCGCATCCTACCGCCGCGAGCCGCTCGGGCGTGAGTCGAACCAGCGGTGAAGCGACCTCTCCCCCTTCGCCCCCTCCCCGCGAGCGGGGAGGGGGTTGAGGCCTTCGTCACAAGGCCCTGGCTCTAGCCTAGAACCAGGCCAGCGCGGCGACCGTGCCCACGAGCTGCGACTTGTGGCCGTTGAGCACTTCCTTGTCGCTCAGGTCCTCGCGGGCCTCGATGCGGAGCTCGGCGTTCTTGCCGACCGGGATGCCCACGTTGAGGGTGCCCTCATAGTAGCTGGCGCCGGCGGCCCCGAGCTCGGTCCCCGTCGGATTCGACAGGCCGTCCGGGTCGCCGAAGTACTCGAGGCGCGCCGCGACGCGCAGCTTGTCGCCCAGGAGCGAGTAGCGGCCGGCGAGCGCCCCGCCGAAGTAGTTCGCCTGGCTGCTCCCGACGTTCTGGGTCCCGAAGTCGCCGTTCAGGTAGACCGTGAGGTCGCCGAAGGCGCGCGCCAGCACCACGTCCGCCAGGAAGCGCGAGTCAGTCGAGTTGTTGTTCAGCCGGCCGTAGATCAGGTTTAGCGCGAGGGTCGTGGAGCTGGGACCCGCATACGTCACCGACAAGAGGCCCGACTTGGTGGAGCCGACCGGGTTCGCCGGGTTGTCCCAGCCGTTGACGAGCCCCGCCATGACCGAGAGCCCCTCCACCGGCTTGATGGGGATGGTGACGCGCGCGCCCATGTGCGTGAAGGGGATGGCGTTGTAGAAGAGGATGGAGCGCGAGTAGAGCAGGTTGTCCTTGGCCTCGATCACTTCCGCGCCGGCAGCGGTGACGAAGCGGCCGGCGTCGAGGACGATGTCCGCGGGGAGCTTCAACGAGGCATAGGCCTGCTGAACGGTGAAGGTCCCGATGCTCGAGGAGGAAGAAGGGGCAGAGCCATTGAGGACGGACGCCGTCTGGCCGACACCCAGGTCGATGCGGAAGCCAGCGGGCTCGGCGGCCATCTGCGTGGTCAGCTTGGCGTAGCTGAGCTGGAAGCCGTTGTTCGCCTCGAAGCCGCGCAGGGCGTTGGGCGTGGCCTGCGCGACGCTGGACGCATTGCCAGACCAGTAGGTGTCGACCAGGCCGTGAATCTCGAAGGTGTCGTACCATTTCGGTGCAGCGGGAGCGGCCACTGCAACGGGAGCGGCAGGAGCGGCCGGCGCAGCGGGAGCGGCAGGAGCGGCGGCCGGTGCAGCCGCGGCCTCCTCCGCGCTCACAGGCGCGGCAAGGCTCAATGACAGAAATGCGAGCGCAGCAATGCTAAGACGACGCATAGATCCTCCGTGGGTTGAGTGCACTCGAGCCGCCCGTTATCGAGAAACTCGAGGTTGAAGAACCGGCTCGCGCCTCTCAACCTGACGGCGCTTGGGCGCGCCGATCAGCTCCGCCGAAAGCGATATTCGAAGAATTGATTTCGGACATCGTCCCTCGGGGCTCGATGAGAGGCGACAGCGAACAATGAAGATTGCCCCATTGTAACAGGGCCGCTCGAAAAGGTGCGAAAATTCTCGTCTTGCCCTGGGGCGAAACGACCCGGCGCGCCAGAGCGGACTCTAGCCGCTGACGGCATTCCAACTCCTCGCGAGAAGGCGGGCTGGATTCGCGCACGACGGCGCGTCCCGACTACAGCGCCACCTCGAGGCCCAGATTGAGCGCGGTATCGGTCGGCAGCCTTCCCGCCGCCGGCTGGCTGTCGTGGTTCACCGCGAAGCCCACCCCCATCGACAGAGCGCCGACCAATCGCGCGGCGATCTTAGTGGCGGAGGTGACCAACGCGCGCGAGGACCCTGCGACGTTGAGCAGCACTTCCAGGTCCTCGCTGAAGATCACGTCCTTGCTGAGCGCGTAACGGTAATTGACGCCCACCTTCGGCGCGACCAGGGTCACAGCATCCAAAGCCATCGGCGTCGGATAGTACTGGAACCGCTGTTCGCGGCTGTATCGAAGAGCGAGGTCCGAGCGGAGCCGGCTCTTCAGCAAGTCGCCTTCCTTCTCCTCGATCCAGAGAATGCCGACGCCCGCCTCCGTGGAGGGGCGAATTTCCACGCTCTTGATATGGTCCGTGTCCGCCGAGGCCGCGACATAGCCCGAGTACCGCTCGGTGAAGCGCCGATCTCCTCGAAGAAGAAGACTCGCCGCCAGCGCCACGACCTGGGCATTGTCATTGCCCACCGGCCGGCTCTCGCCGTACACCCCGCTCGCCTTGCCGCTGATCACCCAGTCCTTGGACGTCCGCTCGAAGGCCCCCGAGACGTTCGCGGTGATCGTCTGCGCGTTGCCAGTCAACGAGATGAGCCCCGCGCTCAGCGTGCCTGACCAGACCGCCTCTTCCGACTTCTTCTCCTGGGCCTTGCCCTCTTCGACCTTGATCGCCCCTCGCGCCGCGATGGCCTCGGCCGCCTGCGCAGCTTTTTGCGCCGCCTCCGCCGCGGCCTGCGCAGCCAGCGCCGCCTTCTCTGCCGCGGCCGCAGCCCTGGCTGCATCGTCCGCGGGCGCCGTCGCTTGCGCGAGAACCATTCCGACCACCATCAGCGAAAATCCGGCCATCGTCGCGCTCCTCGTCGCAATTCTCCGGCAGAGCATACAGAAGGCCGATGGCCATCGTCTCTTGGAAATCAGTGCTGAGAAGTGAGCAGGTCCCCCCATGGAACCGAGACATGAGATAAAACGCCCCGCTCAGGGGTGCGTTTTTGGCCCTTCTTGTTCTGACAATGGCTTCCTCTGAACTTTTCTATTGAATAGTCCGCAACAAGGCATTTTCCGCCGAGCGAGGCATTGACGTTCTCCCTCTGCAGGGCTAGCGCGCTTCGACCTGGAACGGCATCAGCGCCAGCGGCCCGTCTGGCAGCTCCGTCGCCCAGAGCGCGAGCGGTGCCACTTCCCTGGCGACCCTCCGGACGAGCTGCTCCGCGAGCCCCTGCTCCGACTGCACCGAGAGCGGCAACCGGATGAGGCCGCCTTCGCGCCCCAGCACTTCCACCGCCACCTCGCGGCCCGTGAGCCCCGCGCGCCGCTGCGCCGCGGCGAGCGCCTGGGAAAGCCCGCCCAGGCCATCGACCAAGCCCAGCTTCTGCGCGACCTCGCCGCTGTAGACCCTGCCGCGCGCGAGCTCGTCGACCTTCGCCTTCGGGAGCCCACGGCACTGGGCGACCCGGGTGATGAACCCGTCGTAGAACTCCTCGACGAAGCTCTGCATCGCCTGCCGCTCGCCCGGCGTCCACGCGTGCGCCAGTGAGAAGAGGTCCGCCTTGTCGCCGCGCGCGAGGACCTCGCGATGGACGCCCAGCTTCTCCAAGAGCGCGCCCAAGTCGGGCTTGAGCGCGAAGACCCCGATGGACCCGGTGAGCGTCGAGGGCTCGGCGAAGACCTCGTCCGCCGCCATGGCCACGTAGTAGCCACCCGAGGCCGCCGCGTCGCCCATCGACACCACCACCGGCTTTCGCTCGCGCACCTTCCGCACCGCGCGCCAGATCAGGTCGCTCGCGGTCCCGCTCCCGCCGGGCGAGTCGATGCGCAAGACCACCGCGGCGACGCCGGGGTCGTCGTAGGCGCGCTCCAGGTCTTTGAGGACGCTCTCGGCGCCGGCGATGCGCGCGATGCCGAACGGGTCCGAGCGGCTCCGGCCGTCCGAGATGAGCCCCTCCACCACCACCACGGCCAGAGTGGGCGGCCGGCCCCACTCCCGCGGCCGCGTCACCGGCTCGGGATAGTCGAGCGCCAGGTCCACGGCACGCCCTTCGAGCACCGCCAACGCCCCCGGCAGCTCGTCCGGGTAGAGCACCGCGTCGACGAGCCCCGCGCGGCGCGCGCCCTCGGACCCCAGGACCCCGGCGTCGATGGTCGCGCGGACCTGCTCGGCCGACAGCTTGCGCCCCGCCGAGATCTCCTCGACCAGGCGGCCGTACTGCCCGTCGAGCCACTCGCTCAGGACCTCGCGCTCCTCCGCGCTCATCGAGCGCCGGGTGTACGCGTCGGGGGCATTTTTGAACGCGCCGACCCGCGCGACGTCCACCGAGATGCCCAGCCTCTCGAGGCCCTGGGCGAAGTACAGCTTCGAGGCCGTAAAGCCGTTGACGGCCAGGCTCGCCTGCGGCACCGCCCAGATCCGGTCGCAGGCCACCGCGATGCGGTACTCGCGATCGCCCCCGCCGGTGATCAGCGCGGCGGCGCGCTTGCCCGCGCCGCGAAAGCTCGCCACGGCGGCGCGAAGCTCCTCCGCCCTCGCCGAGCCGACGCCCGAGAGGGAGTCCAGCTTGAGAAGCACCCCCGCCACCGAGGGGTCCCGCGCCATCCTTCCCAGCTTCGCCAGCAGCTCCAGATACGGCTCCCCGCCCGCCGCTCCGAGGAGGAGCGCGCTCAGCGCTCCGCGCGCGGGCGTCAGCTCCTGCTGAACGTCGACCACCACGTACCGCGCCGGGGCGAGACGCAGCGGCGGGTAGCGATCCGCCGAGAGCCGCACCTGGACCAGGTGGTCGACGCCTTCGAGCTCCTTGTTCGACCCGGCCGCATAGGTCAGGCCGACGTGCGAGGCGTTCAGGGTGAGGGCCAGCTGTCCTCTGAGCTCGCCGCCGTGGAGCCCGGCCAAGAGCCCTGCCTGCACCACCACGCCGTCCACCGGCTCGACCGCCACGGTGAACGAAAGGCGCGCGGCGCGAAAGCCGCTCCCGCTGTCGACCAGGAGGTCGCCGCCGAGGGTCGCGCGCCGCCCCAGCGGCCGCAGGCCCACGCCCACGTCCCATCGAGTGGGCAGCGGCTGCGAGCCGAGCTTGGCACCCGTCAGCTGCTGGGCCGCGGCGCCCAGCGAAAGGAACGAGAGCGGCCGGAGCAGCACCCCGGCATCCAGAGTCGCGAGGCGGTCGAGCGCCCCGTCGTCGGAGCCGAAGACGTTCAAGCTGAGCCCGGCGGACGCCACCGGCGCTCCGACCGCGAGCGTCCAGCTCGTCTTTCGGTAGTCGGGCCCATGGGCGGGGCGGATCCACTGGAGGGCCAGGCCGGCCGCGAGCGGGCGCAAAAGGTCGCTCCCCAAGAACAGCGCGTCGCCCAGGCTGCCGAGCTCCAGGTCGCGCTCGTGCAGGTAGAAGAGCTGCGGCCCGCGCAGCATCCCGAGCCCTGCCGGATTGATTTCCGGGGCGGTCGCCTCGTCGGCCAGCGCCGCGCCCGTGGGAGGCAGCGCTACCCCGGAGGTCACGGGGCGCTGGGCCACGGCCGCAGTCTGCGCGTGCGCGGTCCCCGCGGAAGCGGAGAGGATGAGCAAGCTCGAAAGGCGGGCGAGCGCTGGGCCGAGCATGCGATGTCTCCCCTCCCGACGCGGGTTCAGCGCGCGCGAGGCATCTGGCGGCCCGAGGCGGCGCTGACGCTACTCGCCCTCACCCTTCTTGCCCTTGGAGGACTTCTCTTCGTCCCAGTCCTCCATCCCGGTGCGTGAGTCGAGCGGATCGCTCGATTGCTTCACGTCCCGCCTCCGGCTCTCGCCGTCCGCGAGGAGCAGGTTGCCGAAGCGCTCGACCTCCTTCTGAAGCTCGCCGTACTCCTCGCCTTCGAAGACCCGCTTGCGCTGCCCCAGCTTCTTCTTGGCCTGGAAATCGGCGAGAGCGAGGTCGACGACCATCCGCTGCTCCGACGTTCGCACCACGCCGACCAGCGCGCGGTCCACTTTGAGCTTGTCGCCGAGCTTCATGAGCTCCAGGCCGGTCTCGCCGCGGTCGAACTCCTCGGCCACCTTCTCCAGCGACCCCTCGAGCGCCCCGAACTCCTCGGTCGGGACCAGCTTGGGGCGCACGACCGCGTCCTCGCCCGCGTTGATGTCGATGAGCTGACCGTAGGTGATGGAGCCCGGCCGCTCGATGCGCAGGAGGTGCCGCCCCGCGGGGATGCGGTCGAGGTTGATGGGCGCGTAGCCCCTCAGCGCGCCGTCCAGGAACACCCGGCCGCCCGGCGGGTTGGTCTGGACCGCCAACGAACCCAGCAGGGATTCGTGGGCGAGCCGGCGCTGGACGTCGCGCAGCAGGACTTGAAAGTTCTTGCCGAACGCGGGCCCTTCGAACTTGTAGGTCTTCTCGAGGCCGAGCAGCTGCTTGAGGGCCTCGCGGGCGCCTTGCTCTTCCCCCTTCATGAGCTGGACGGACGAAAGGTAGGCGAGCAGGTCACAGTACTCGCCGCACCGCTCCATGGCGGCCGAGGCGACGTCGGCCTCGGCCATGGCCGCGTGAAGCGCGGCGTCTGCCTCGTCGAACTGCCCCGCCATCAAGAGCTTTCGGCCCTTGGCCACGCTCACCAGCACCCGTTTGCGCGCCTCCAGCGCCAGGGTGGGCGTCGAGTCGCCCAGCACCGTCGCCGACGCCTTCAGTTGGTAGCTGGCGTCCTGGAGCACCGCGTCTTCGAGGTACTCGGTGAGCCGAGCCGCCGCGATGTGGGCATTCTTGTCGAGCGGGATCAGGAGCACGGCCGCGCGCCGCGCCGCGGCCGACGCCGCGGACCAGGGCATCAGCGCAGCTGCGAGGAGGCTCGCGCGTAGGAGCTTGGCTATCAAAGCACCCATCCTTTCCGTCTTTCCGTGGAACGCGGGTTCGACCTTGGTCTCCTATTTTATTCCGGTTGGGCGCTCTGCCTCCAGTGCTGTCGGCGCCGCCTGCGCTCTTTCCGGCGCTTCCGCCTCGCGCCCAAGCGAAGCTCCATCCTCCTTTCGTCCGATGAACACCCCGGCGCCTTTGCCACGCAGATGTCACCGAGCCTTGAGCGTAGTGACGGGCTTCGGCCCATCAGAGCCGCTCCAGGAGGCCCCATGAACGCCCCGCGAACCGCCGGACCGCCGCACACCGACAAGGAATACGAGCGAGAGCTCCAGAATCTGCGCGACCAGATTCTCCTGATGGGAGCCAAGGTCGAGCAGATGCTCCAGGGCTGCATGAAGGCCCTGGTCGGGCGCGACAGCGACCTCTCGCAGCAGATCATCTCGTCCGACGAGGAGATCGACCAGCTCGAGGTCGACTCCGACGAGATGTGCCTGCGCATCCTGGCGCGCCGCCAACCGGTGGCGTCGGACCTGCGCTTCCTGACCGTGGCCCTGAAGATCGTGACGGACCTGGAGCGGATCGGCGATTTGGCGGTGAACACCTGCGAGCGCGTGCTGGAGCTGAACCAGGAGCCGCCGCTCAAGCCTTACGTCGACCTCCCCAGGATGTCCGAGGTGGCGCAGGCCATGGTGCGCGAGGCGCTCGACGCGTTCGTCGCCCGCGACGCCGACCGCGCGCGGGCGGTCATCGAGCGGGACGGCGAGGTCGATGCCTACTACGGTCAGATCTTCCGCGAGCTCTTGACCTACATGATGGAAGACCCGCACAACATCTATCGGGCGACGCGGGTCCAGTCCATCGCCAAGTACCTGGAGCGCGTCGGCGACCACGCCACCAACCTCGCCGAAGAGGTGGTGTTCATGGTCAAGGGCAAGGACATCCGCCACGCCGGGATTCGGATGCCCCGCAAGCCCCAGCCGCTTCCCCACGGCATCCTCTTCCTCTGCGTTCACAACTCCGCCCGAAGCCAGATGGCCGAGGGCTGGGCGCGGATGCTCATGCCCAGCGTCACGGTTCACAGCGCGGGCTCGCAGCCCACGACCCTCAACCCATACGCGGTGCGCGCGATGCTGGAGGTGGGCATCGACCTTTCGAAGAGCGCCGCCAAGCCCCTCTCGGCGGTGCCGATGTCCGAGGTAGACCTGGTGATCTCGCTCTGCTCCGAGGAGATTTGCCCTCCGCTGCCGGGCGGGGTCCAGCACGTCCGCTGGCCGCTCGCCGACCCGGCAGCGGCCGTGGGGACCGAGCAGGAGATCGAGGCGGCCTTCCGGCGAACCCGGGACGAGCTCAAGCGGCGAGTGGCCTCGCTCGCCGCCGGATGATCGCGCGCAGAGCGAAAGCCCGGCCGGCCTCTTCTGCCTCAGACGCCTCCCCCTTGCAGGCGCGCGCGGCCAATCGGAGGTTCACCCTTGAGGTGACGCCATGGCGGAGGAAAAAGAGCGCAAGCGAGAGATGACGGTCCGCGAAGCGGGACAGAAAGGCGGGGTGGTTCGCAAGGGCCAGCTCGGCTCTTCGGGTTACGCGAGGCTCGGCCAGAAGGGCGGCCAGCGGGTCCGGGAGCTGATCGCCGAGGGGAAAGAGGCGGAGAAGAAGTAGCTTGCGCGGCGGCCTCGCCGACGAACGCAGGCTCCTAAAGGCGGGGATGGCGCCTTGGCCGGCGCCGCCGGGGTTCTTAACCTCCGCTCTCATGACCCGCCGCCTCGTGTGCCTGCACGGCCATTTCTACCAGCCTCCGCGAGAGAACCCCTGGCTCGAGGACGTGGAGGTCCAAGACTCGGCGGCGCCTTTCCATGACTGGAACGAGCGCGTCTGTGCCGAGTGCTATTCCCCGAACGCCGCGGCCCGGATCAAGGGGCCCGACGACCGCGTCCGCGACATCGTCAACAACTACCGGCACCTTTCGTTCAACTTCGGCCCCACGCTGCTCTCGTGGATGGAGCGCGCAAACCGGCCCGTGTACCAGGAAATCGTGGAGGCCGACGCGTCGAGCGCGAAGCTGCGGGGGCATGGCAACGCGCTCGCCCAGGCCTACAGCCACCCCATCCTGCCGCTCTGCTCCCCGCGCGACCGGCGCACGCAGATCGCTTGGGGGCTGAAGGACTTCGAGCACCGCTTCGGCCGGGCTGCGGAGGGCTTCTGGCTGCCCGAGACGGCGGCGGACGACGAGACGCTGCGCGACCTGGCGCGGGCCGGCGTGCGGTTCACCCTCCTCTCGCCGTTCCAGGCGACGCGGGTGCGCCCCGCCGGTGGGGAGTGGGCCGACGCGACCGGTGGGCGGTTCGACCCGACGCGCCCCTACCGCGTCGAGCTCGGCGCGGGCCTGTCCCTTGCGGTGTTCTTCTACGACGGCCCCATCGCGCGCACCCTGGCGTTCGGGAACGGCCTGACCGGCGACGACATCGCGCGCTCGCTCGAGTCGGGCTTCGATGCGAGCCGCGGCCACGACGAGGTCCTCACCATCGCGGTCGACGGCGAGACCTTTGGCCACCACAAGCGCGGCGCGGACGAGGCGCTCGCGGTGGCCCTGCGGCTCCTCGGCGCTCGCGAAGACCTGGAGCTCGTCAACCTGGGCCAAGCCCTGGAGCGGCAGGAGCCGGAGTGGGAGGCCCAGATCGCCCAGGGCTCGTCTTGGAGCTGCGCCCACGGCGTCGAGCGCTGGAGGAGCGACTGCGGCTGCCAAACCGGAGGCGCCCCCGGCTGGCACCAGCGCTGGCGCGCGCCCTTGCGCGAGTCTCTCGACGCGCTGCGCGGCCGCCTCGCCCAGCTCTTCGAGCAGCTCGGCGCGCCCCTGCTGCGCGACCCCTGGGCCGCGCGCGACGCCTACGGGGAGCTGGTGCTCGACCCCGAAAGGCGAGGCGCCCTGGACTTCCTGGAGCGCTGGGCGGGCCGGCGCCTCTCGGGCGGCGACGCGACGCGGGCCCTGAAGCTGCTGGAGATGCAGCGGCACGCGCTGCTGATGGACACGAGCTGCGGCTGGTTCTTCTCCGACCTCTCCGGCCTGGAGACGGTGCAGATCCTCAAGTACGCGGCCCGGGCGGTGCAGCTCGCGCGCGAGGTGGCGGGGGTCGACCTCGAGCCCGCCGTCAAGGAAGGCCTCGCGCGCGCCCCCTCCAACGTGCCCGAGCTCGAGAATGGCGCGCGGATCTGGGACCAGCGGGTCAAGCCGAGCGCCGTCGCGCTGGAGGGCGTCGCCGCGCACCACGCCATCGCCAGCCTGTTCGGGACGGACGCCGCGCCCAGGCGCCTGCTTGGCTATCGGTGCGAGGTGGCCGAACGGCGGCGCGAGGCGGCGCCGCCGGCGACGCTCGCAGTGGGGCGCCTCCAGATCCAGAGCGTCCTCACGCTCGAGGAGCTCGACCTGAGCTTCTGCGTGCTCTTTGACGGCTCCGACTTCCGCTGCGGCCTGCGCCCCTTCGGCGACCGCGGCCAGGCGGACAAGCTCGAGCGCGCGCTCTTCGACCGCCTGCCCTCGCTCGACGGCGTAGTCCAGGAGGTCGACCGGTGGTTCGTCGGGAGCCAGTACGGCCTGCGCGACCTCTTCCTCGACGAGCGGCGACGGCTCGCTGCGCGACTCTTGAGCGAGTCCATGCGCCGCTGCGAGGGCGACTTCCTCGACCTCTTCGCCGCCAACCGGAGGCTCATAG
The DNA here is from genome assembly GCA_963772225.1 of uncultured delta proteobacterium. Classification (GTDB taxonomy): domain Bacteria; phylum Myxococcota; class Myxococcia; order Myxococcales; family UBA5297; genus CAVYWD01. Next base: position 456,394 of record CAVYWD010000011.1, read on the forward strand.
AGCTCCTTCGGGAGATCGACCTGCCCGTTCCCATCGCGCTGCGCGCCGCCGCGGACGTCGCGCTGACCTGCCGCCTCCAATCCTTGGCGCTCCAGCTCGCCGAAGGCCGGTCGGACCTCGCCCTGGTCCACGGCGATCTGCTCGAGGTCGCGAGCGCGGCGCAGCGCCTCGGCGCTCAGCTCGACACCTCAGCGATCAAGCCCCTCCTCGACGGGCTGATCCGCGGGCGGATCGACGCTCTGAGCCGAGCGCAGGCTCCGGAGCCCGTGTTCCAGCTCTCGAAGATCATCGACCTGGGCCGCGGCCTGGGCCTCCACCTCGACTTGGCCCACGCGCAGGACCGCGTCTGGGCGCTCGCCGGGGCACCGGGCGGCCTCAAGCTCGACCGCCCGACGTTCTTCCGCCTGGCGAGCGAGCTTTTTCTGGACCCGGCCGCGCTCGAGACCCGGACCCAGCGGGCGCAGGAGCTGGCTGCCCGCTCGGCCTGAGCTCGTGAACGCTCGCGCGAGAAGCCCCCTGCCGTGCTGAGGCGGGCCTCGCGTGGCCAGCTTCTCGCTCATGCAGCCGCCCATCCAGGACTACGCCCTGCTCGGCGATTGCCGGTCCGCCGCCCTCGTCTCGCGCGGCGGCTCGCTCGATTGGCTCTGCTGGCCGCGCTTCGACTCCCCCGCAATCTTCGGCGCGCTGCTGGACCTGAAGCGCGGCGGCGCCTTCGCCATCGGCACGGCGAGTCCCGCGAAGGTCGAGCGCCGCTACCGCCCCGAGACGAACCTCCTGGAGACGACGTTTCGGGGCGCCTTCGGCACCGCGCGCCTCACCGACCTGATGCCGGTCTGGGGCACCGACGAGACCCGCTACCTGCGCCCCGAGCACGAGCTCTTGCGGCTGGTCGAGTGCCTGGGCGGCGAGGTGGAGCTCGAGGTGCGCTACGACCCTCGCCCGGACTGCGGCAGGGCCCGCCTCGCCCACCGCGACCGCGGCGTCTTGGGCCACCGCCTGCGCGCGGGCAAGGGCCTGCTCATCCTGCGCGCCGATTGCGACTTGGCCCCGGACCCGCGCGGCGGCCTCTCGGCGCGGCTCCGGCTGCGCCGCGGCGAGGCGCGGTCCTTCTCGCTGACCTATTGCGAAGAGGGGCCCGCGGTGCTCCCGCCGCTCGGGTCCTACAGCCGCGCGGCGGCGGAGAGCACCGCCCTTCTGTGGCGCGAGTGGGCGCGTGGCGCGGCCTACGCCGGGCCGTGGCGGGACGCGGTGGTGCGCAGCGCGCTCGCGCTGAAGCTGCTCTCGTTCTCCCCGTCCGGCGCCATCGTGGCCGCGCCGACCAGCTCCTTGCCCGAGCGGCCCGGCGGCGACCTCAACTGGGACTACCGGTATTGCTGGCTGCGCGACGCCTCCCTGACCGCCCGCGCGCTCTTCGGCTTGGGGTACACCGCCGAGGCGCGCGCCTTCGTGAGCTGGCTCTTGCACGCGACCCGCCTGACGCGGCCCACGCTCCGCGTGCTCTACGACCTCTACGGGCGGCGCCCCCGGGGCGAACGGGAGCTCGAGGCGTGGGCCGGATACCGCGGTTCGAGGCCGGTGCGCCTGGGGAACGGAGCGCGCGACCAGCTCCAGCTCGACGTCTACGGCGAAGTGATCGACGCCGCCGCGCAGTTCGCCCGGCGCGGCGGCCGACTCGACCGCGAGACCGCCCAGGCGCTCGTCGCCTTCGGCGACTTCGTCGTCCGGCACTGGCGCGAGCCCGACGAGGGCCTCTGGGAAGTGCGCTCCGGCCGGCGGCCTCACACGCACTCGCGCGCGCTCTGCTGGGCGGCGATGGACCGGCTGGTCGAGCTCTCTGACCGGGGCCTGCTCAGGGACGCGCCGACCGCGCAATACCGCCGAGCCCGAATCGGACATTCGCCGGGCCCTCGAGGCGGAGAGCTTCGACCCCGCGCTCGGCGCCTACCTCGCCGCGCCGGGCGACGAGCGGCCGGACGCGACGCTTCTCTTGCTCCCGATCTACGGGTACTGCCCCGCCGACTCGCCGCGGATGCGCCGCACCTACGACCGCGTGCGAAAGGAGCTCGGCGCCGGCGAGGGGCTGCTCTACCGCTATCGGCGCGGCGAGGACAGCGCCGGCGAGGGCGCGTTCGGCGTCTGCAGCTTCTGGGCGGTGCAGCACCTGGCCGACGGAGGCGGCTCGCTCGCCGAGGCCGAGGAGCTGTTCTCGCAGATGCTGGAGCGCGCGAACGACCTGGGGCTCTACGCCGAGGAGGTGGACCCGGGCACCGGCGACGCGCTGGGCAACTTCCCCCAGGCGTTCACGCACATCGGGGTGATCAACGCGGCGCTGGCCCTGGAGGCCCGCGCGGCGCGCGAGCGGGGCGAGGCCCGGGCGGGGCGGGCCGAAGCCGAGGCGCTCGCCGAAGGGACGGCCCACCTATGAACTGGGGAAGCTGGGCGCTGTGGGGCTTCGGGGCCACGCTCGTCCTCACGACGCTCATGTCCGGCAGCCAGGGGCTCGGGCTCACGCGCATGAACGTCCCCTACCTCCTGGGCGCGGCGTTCACGCCCAACCGCGACCGCGCCAAGCTCGTGGGCTTTGGCATCCACCTGCTCAACGGGTTCGTCTTCGCGCTCGCCTATGTCGCGGCCTTCCAGGCCTGGGGGAGGGCCGGGATCGTGCGAGGCATGGCCATCGGCCTCGTCCACGCGGCGTTCGTCCTGGTGGCCGCCATGCCCGTCCTCCCCGCCCTCCACCCGCGCATGGCGAGCGCGCACCACGGGCCGACCGAGATCCGCCAGCTCGAGCCACCGGGGATGCTGGCGCTCCACTACGGGCCAAGTACGCCCATCTCGGTCGTCCTCGCGCACCTCGTCTACGGGGCCATCCTCGGGGCCTTCTATCAGCCGCGCTCATGACCCATTCGCGAGCGCCCTTGAACCGCCTGGGGTCCGCCACCAGCTTGGTTTTTGCACGATGACCGCGCGGGGCGACATCTCGGTGGAGGGGCGGCCGCTCAAGCTCTCCCACCTCTCCAAGGTCCTTTACCCTGCCGTCGGATTCACCAAGGCGCAGGTCATCGACTACTACGCCCGCGTCGCGCCGGCGCTCCTGCCGCACCTCAAGGACCGCCCGTTGACCCTCAAGCGCTACCCGGACGGCGTCGACGGGCCCTACTTCTACGAGAAGAACTGCCCGCGGCACCGCCCGCCCTGGGTGAGGACGGCCGGGGTCTGGACCTTTGGCCGCGGGCGCGAGGTGCGCTACTGCGTGGTCGACGACCTGGCGACGTTGGTCTGGCTCGCCAACCTCGCCGACCTGGAGCTCCACACGCCGCTCTCGCTCGCGCCCGCGCTCGACCGGCCCACGGCGCTCGCCTTCGACCTCGACCCGGGCGCCCCCGCCGACCTCTCCCACTGCTGCCAGGTCGCGCTCTGGCTCCGGAAGAGGCTCGAGCCCCTGGGCCTGCAGGGCTTTCCGAAGACCTCTGGCTCGAAGGGGATGCAGGTCTACTACCCGATCAACGGCGGCGCAGCCGAGTCCTACGAGCGCACCAAGGCGTTCGCGCGGGCGGTGGCCGAAGAGCTCACGGCCCAGCACCCGGACCGCGTGGTCTCGAGCATGAAGAAGTCGCTGCGGGCGGGGAAGGTCCTCGTCGACTGGAGCCAGAACGACGAGCACAAGACCACCGTCTGCGCCTACTCGCTGCGCGCGCGAGAGAGGCCCACGGTGTCGATGCCGCTGCGCTGGGACGAGGTCGAGCGCGCCGCCCAAAGGCTCGACGCCTCGGCGCTGGTCTTCGACTCTGCGCGCGCGCTGGACCGCGTCGAGCGCCTGGGCGACCTCTTCGCGCCGGTGTTGACGCTCGCCCAGCGCCTGCCGCGCTGATGAGGGCGGGGCGAGCCGAATTTTTCAAAGGGGGGTGCCACGCCGCCCTGCTACGGCGGCACTCACCGCCGAGCCGCGCCGAGCGCGGCCAGACATTTCGTCGCGCCGCGCGACGATTCTGGGATGTCGTCGTTCAGGGCGCGCCCGGCGTTTCCTCTCGAGCGCACTCCTCGGGCCGCTTGTCCGCTCTCAGCCCCTGGAACGACGGCGCGCGGAGCATCCCATCTCGAGTCCACTCGGCGAACTCCACCTGCGCGACGAGCGTCGGCTCCGACCAGTGGGCGCCGCGAAGCCGCGGAGCGCCCGCGGCCGGCGGCACCTCGAATCCGATGGGCGTCCAAAGCAGCGGCGAGCGCGCGCCGCGCTCGGGCGTCGAAGCCTGTGCCGACCCTCCCCGCGAAGCGCAGCGCGCCGGCCCCCTGCACTGCCGCGAGGAGCGCCCCGACCTCGGTGCCGCCCCCGGACAGAGGCAGGTAACCGATGATCGCCACATCCTGCGTCGCGCGGAGCTTGACCTTGAGCCAGTCGCGCGACGGCCCCGGGCGATAGGGCGAACCCGCTCGCTTGGCGACGACGCCCTCGAGCCCGCGGCGCCGCGCCTCACCGAGCGCCGCCTCGAGCGGGCCTTTCAGCCGCTCGGCCAGCCGGAGCTCTCCCTCGGGCGCCCACGCCACGCTCTCGAGGAGGTCGCGCCGGTCTTCCAGGGGCCGGGCGCGCAGGTCCTCGCCGTCGAGCCACAGGAGGTCGAACGCGACGTACCGCGGCTCTGCCAGAGGCTCGGACAGGCCTTCGAAGCGCGACCGCCCGGCCCTGTCGAACACCGCGATCTCGCCGTCGAGGACCGCCTCCCTTACCTCGAGGGCCCGCAGCGCCTGCGCGACGCGGGGGAAGCGCGCCGCCAGGTCGAGCCCGCTGCGCGATTGGAGCGCGACCCGGCCGGACGAGAGGCCCGCGAGCGCCCGAAACCCGTCGTACTTGACCTCGAACGAGAAGCTCCCGGCGCGCGCGTCCGTGGCCCGGGCGACGGTCGCGCGCATCGGCGGCCAGACGCCGACCAGCAGCTCGACCGGCGGCCGCGCGGGCGAGGGCGCTCGGCGCGCGCGCAGAGGCCCGCGCGTGGCGCGGCGCCCGCTGGCGACCGATTCAGAGCGGTCGCGCAGGAGGCGCTCCCCCTCCCCGGGCCGCGCGAAGGGGTCCTGCCCCTTGAACAAGAGCCACTGGGGCTTCCCGCCTGCAGGCCGCGTCCGCACCAGGTGCCAGAGCCCCTGGAGCTTCTCGCCTCTGAGGACGAGCCGCAGGTGGCCCTCGCCGAGCTGGCGCTCGGCTTGCCCCGAGGGCTCTGTGTCGTAGGTGCCGCGGTCCCAGAGCAAGGCGTCGCCCGCGCCGTACTCGCCACGGGGGATGCGGCCCTCGAAGCGCGCGTAGGCGAGCGGGTGGTCCTCGGTCCGAACGGCGAGGCGCTTCTGCGCTGGGTCGAGGCTCGGGCCGCGCGGCACCGCCCAACTCGCGAGCGCGCCGCCCACCTCGAGCCGAAGGTCATAGTGCAGCCTCGAGGCGTCGTGCTTGTGCACCGCGAACAAGGCCCCTGCCTGGCCCTCGGCCCCAGGCACCTCGGGCGCGGGCTCATCCGTCCGGTCGAAGCGGCGCTTTCGCCGATAGGGCTCGAGGTCGCGGTCCACCACCTTCAAGTTTCGGCACCGCCGGGCCGCCGCGCAGACCTCTTTGTGCCATCATCGGCCCCCGCTTCGGAGGCCCTCGTCTTGAGACTCTCAATCCTCGCCTTGGCGTCCGCCACTGCGCTCGCCTGTGCCACTCCTCGCTCGGCTCAAAGCCGAGGCGGCGACCCTGCTCAAGCTGCGCTCCTAGACGCCCAATCGGCCCTCAAAGAAGGCCGGGCCAGCGACGCCATCGCCCTCTTCCGGCGCTCGCTCGCCCAGCGCCCGGAGCCTGCGGCCATGCGCGGCCTGGTCGAGGCGCACTTCCGGTCCGGCCGAGGCGAGGCGATCATCGCCGAGCTCGCGGCGGCGGCGGCGGCTCGCCCGGGTGACGCGCTCCTGCACTACGGCCTGGGCCTCGCGTACTTCGCCAAGGGCGCCGCGGCCGAGCCGCGGGCCGCCGAGGAGCTGACGCGCGCCTGCGAGCTCGAGCCGCAGGTGGCGGAGTACCACTTCAGGCTGGGCGTGCTGCACCTGGAGTCCGAGCGCTACGCCCCCGCGGCGGCGAGCCTCGCGCGGGCGCGCGACCTCGACCCCGCGCCCGCCCGGCACTACGTCCCCCTGGCCATGGCGCTGGCGCGCCTGGGCGACCGCGCTGGAGCGCTCGCCGCCATCCGCGAGGTGCTGACCCGCTCCCCGGAAGAGCGCGACTTGGACATCGCCCGGCGGGTGGTGGCGCGGCTGGCCGACGCCTTCCGCGACTTCCCGAAATCGGTGGAAGCCGACTTCCAGCGCGGGCTCGACTATCTGGAGAAGTACGACGCCCCGCAGCAGGCCATCGTCGCCTTCGAGGAGATCCTGGAGCGCTTCCCCGATCTGGCGGTCGTGCACGCGGCGCTCGGGCTCGGGTTCCTGCGCCTTGAGGACACCGGTCGTGCCATGGACGAGCTCACCCGCGCCCTGGAGCTCGCGCCCGAGGACGCTCGGAACCACCTGTATCTCGCCGACTTCTATTTCAGCCGCGAGCGCTTCGACCGAGCGGCCGAGGGCTATCGAGCGGCCATCGCCCGCGATCCTTTGGCCGACCGCGCCTACGAGCGCCTCGGCGAGATCGCCCTGCAGCGCGGCGACGCGGAGGAGGCGGTCGCCGACTTCAAGGCGGTCGTCGTCCTGCGCCCCTCGGATCTCGGTTCTCGCCAGCGGTATGCCATGGCGCTCCTCGCCCGCGGCGACCTCGACCTCGCTGAACGGGAGCTGGGCGCGGTCGCCGAGAAGGACCCCAAGAACGCCGAGGTGCAGCTGCGCCTGGGCATGCTCAACGCCGATCGCCTGAAGCGGGAGAGGGACCCGGCGCGTGCCAAGGTGTTCGGCGAGCGCGCCGTCCGCCACCTCGAGCGGGTGCTCGACGTGCAGCCGCAGAACACCTTCGCGGCAAAGCTCCTGGAATCCGTCAAGCCCTGAGAAGGTCCAAAGGCCGCACGACCCGATGCAGGCGCGGATTTCGAGCGCGGAGGCGCGCCTCGCGTTAGGATGCGCGCATGCCCCTCTACGAGTATCGCTGCGAATCCTGCACCATGGTGTTCGAGGAGCTCGTCTCCTCCCAGGCCGCCGCCGTCAAGTGCCCGACCTGCGGCTCCCGAACCCCCACCCGCGTCCTATCGACGTTTGCCGCCCATGGCGGAAACATCCGAGCCGAGTCCCAGTGCGGCGAGGGCGGCTGCGCAACGCCCGGAATCGGCCACGCGAGCGGCCAAGGCGGCTGCGGCGGCGCGTGCGGCTGCGGTCACTGATCTGTCCTCGGACCATCGCCGGCTGATATCCTCCGCAGTCGCGATGTCCAGCGCAGCTCAGCCCCCAGCTCCGAGAGCGCCGCCAGCGGTGTCCCAGCGCCAGGCGCAGGTCAAGATCGCTCCGGGCCCCCGCCCCAGGAATGAGGCCATCCAGGAGGCGCTCCTCGACGCCCTCCTGAATGCCAGGGCCATCGCGCTGGAGCTGGTCGCCGATTTCAAGGCCTCGGACCGGTACTTCAAGTACAAGGCCGCCATCGTCGTCAGCTGGGTCCTCTTGAGCCTCCTGACCATCGGTATCGCCTGCCCCTCGGCCGACGTGAGCCCGAAGAACAGCCTCGACGCTCGCGCCTGGGTCCAGAAAGTGGACGCCCTGGACCGCAAGATCACCGCCATCGCGCTCGAGAACGAAAGCAAGGACGACTGGGGCGTCATGATCCTCAAGCTCGACAACGCGTTCACCGCGGCTCTCCCGGGTCTGCGCGCTCGCGGCGGAAAGACGGTCGTGACGCTGGAGAAGTTCGTCGGCATCGAGGGAGATTCGCCCCCGCTCGATTTCCGGCCCCAGCACCTGGAGATCCGCTGCGATCGAGGCTCGGTGGTGCTCGACCTGGCCGAGGGCGCCAATTCGCGCTGACCGGCGCTCCTACAGCCCACCCCGAAGATTGGCGACCGGCTGGAGTCGCCCTTCCAGCTCCTGAAGCAGCGCCACGACCTTTCCCCTGTGCAGCGCGCGAACCGGGCCTGCCGGGTCGGGGAAGCCAGTGGGGAGCGCATCGCGCGCGGCCTCCACCTCGCCTCGGGCGATAGACCGCCCCTGCCTCAGGTCATCGGCTTCCTCGTCGCGCAGCCGACGCGAGCGGCACCAGCCCAGCAACTCCTCGCCTTGGACGTGCACGCGCTCGCCGGGCGGCGGATCGCCGTAGGGCCCTATGGCGCTTCGCTTCAGGGTCGCGACGTGCGCGGGGCAGCCCACCGCGCGGCCCAGGTCGCGCACCAGCGCGCGAACGTAGAAACCGCCCCGGCAGCACAGCCATAGGCGGCTCGAGCGCGGCAGCGCGTGCGAGAGGAACCGCGCCTCGTGAAGGTAGACGCGAGAGGGCGGCAGCGCGACGTCCTCGCCTCGGTGCGCCTTCTTATAGGCGGGCTCGCCGCCGATCTTCTTGGCGCAGGTCGCAGGGGGAATCTGGAGGCTGAAGCCCCGAAAGGTCGCGAGCGCCGACCCGAGCACCTCGGCCTGCAGTTGGCTGGGATCGCCCTCGGCCACCGCGCGGCCCAAAGGGTCCCCGGTGTCGGTCTCACGCCCCCAGGCGACCTCGACCTCGTAGACCTTCGGCAGCGGATGAAAGAGCTCGATGAGCCGGGTCGCCTGCCCGGCGAGGAGCAACATCAAGCCCTCGGCGAACGGGTCGAGAGTTCCGCCGTGGCAGATGGGAAACTTTTCCAGGCCGGCCGCCTGGGCTTCAGCCATGGCTTCGCGAACGAGCGAGAAGCTCGTAGGGCCCACCGGCTTATGGACGAGGTAGATGCCGGCTCGAAGCATCGACGCCCCGTGTCCCGCCAAAGACGCATCAGGGCCCCTCGCTGGGGGCCCTGAGATTCGAACTTGGAGAGCCTTCGGCTATCCGGCTTTCTCGGCGCCCTCAGACTCCGCCTTCTTCTCGCCCTCGTCGCCCGGCTTGGCGGCCTTGGTCTTGGGCTTCGGGGTGAAATCGACGAGCTCGAGGATGGCCATCGGCGCCGCGTCCTTGGCCCGGAAGCCGAGCTTCAGGATGCGCGTATACCCGCCGCTGCGGTCCTTCATGCGGGGCCCGATGTCGGCGAAGAGCTTCTTGAGAACCTCCTCGTCGCGCACCGTGCGGAAGGCGAGGCGCCGAGCGTGGAGCGTCCCCTTCTTCCCAAGCGTGATGATCTTCTCCACCAGAGGCCGGACTTCCTTCGCCTTGGGGAGCGTGGTCTTGATCGATTCGTGCTTGAGCATGGACGTGATCAGATTGTCCATCAGCGCATGGTAGTGGGGCCGCGATCGATTGAATTTGCGGCCGACGACTCCGTGCTTCATGGGCGTGCCTCTTTCTCTTCCAGGTGATCAAGCGGAGGCGCGAGCGCGCTCCGGAAAGTTTCGCTAGAGGATGGGCTTGGGCGGCTGAACCGGCGCCGGAGCGGCCGGGGCAGGAGCAGCGACAGGCGGCGCGGGCGGCGGCGAAGCCACCGCGGGTGGCGCCGCCGCGGGGGCCGGAGCGGGAGCGCCAGCCGACTTCGGCGGCCAGTTCTCGAGCTTCATCCCCAGCGAGAGCCCCATCTCGGCCAAGATCTCTTTAATTTCCTTGAGGCTCTTGCGGCCGAAGTTCTTGGTTTTGAGCATCTCGGCTTCGCTCTTCTGCACGAGGTCGCCGATGGACTTGATGTTCGCCTGCTGCAGGCAGTTGGCGGAGCGCACCGAGAGCTCGAGCTCGTCGACCGAACGGAAGAGATTCTCGTTGAGCTTCTCTTCAGTCTTCGGCGCCTCGACGGCCGCGGGCTCCTCGGTCTCGTCGAAGTTGATGAAGACGCTGACCTGCTCCTTGAGGATCTTGGCGGCGTAGGCAACCGCGTCCGCCGGCTTCACCGAGCCATTGGTCCAGACCTCGACGGTCAGCTTGTCGAAGTCGGTCTGCTGGCCGACGCGGGCGTTCGTAACTTGGTAATTGACCTTGTCGATGGGGCTGAACTTCGCGTCGATGGGGATGGTGCCGATGGGCGCGCCGGGGACCTTGTTGCGATCGGCGGCGACGTAGCCGCGGCCACGGCGACAGGTCAGCTCCATGCGGACCTTGCCGCCCGCGCTGACGGTGCAGATGTGGTGACCCGGGTTGAGGACTTCCACCTCGTCGTCGGTGGTGATGTCCCCAGCCTTGACCTCCTTCGGGCCCGTCGCCTCCAGAACGAGCGTCTTCTGCTCGTTGGTGTACATCTGGAGCAGAACTTCCTTGAGGTTGAGGACGACGTCCGTCACGTCCTCGGCGACCTCAGGAACAGTCGAGAACTCGTGCTCGACGCCGTCGATCTTGGCGGAGGTGATGGCCGCACCCTGCAGCGACGACAGCAGCACCCGGCGCAGGCTGTTGCCAAGCGTCGTCCCGAAGCCACGTTCGAGAGGCTCGGCAACGAACTTGCCGAAGGTGTCGGTGAGGCTCTCCACGTCGACGGAGAGCCCGCGCGGCTTGATCAGGTCGCGCCAATTCTTTGCAACGTTCGAGTCTGCCATGTTCGTTTGCTCCTGACGGGGGCGATGGGGCTAAGACCCAAAGCACTGCCCGAGCTCGGCTTTGTCCTGCGTGACCGAAGGATAAGCCTTGACTACTTCGAGTAGAGCTCGACGATGAGCTGCTCGTTGATGGGCATGGTGAGGTCCTCGCGCGCGGGCGAGGCCTTCAGCGTCGCCTTGAAGCCCTTCTTGTCGACCTCGAGCCACTGGGGGACGCCCCGGCGGTCGACGGTCTCGAGGGCCTCGGTGAGGCGAACGACCTTGCGGCTCTTGTCCTGGACTTCGATGCTGTCGCCGGTCTTCAAGCCAAACGACGGGATGTTGACCCGGCGACCGTTCACCTTGAAGTGCCCATGGCGAACCAGCTGTCGCGACTCGTTTCGCGTGTCGGCAAAGCCGGCTCGGAAGACGACGTTATCCAGCCGGAGCTCGAGCGCCTGCAGGAGGTTCTCGCCGGTCTTGCCCTTCTTGGCCGCGGCGCGGGCGTAGTAGAGCTCGAACTGCCGCTCCAGCAGACCGTACATGCGCTTGACCTTTTGCTTCTCACGGAGCTGCACGCCGTACTCGCTGAACTTGGCGCGCCCTTGCCCATGCTGACCGGGCGGGTAAGGTCGGCGCTCGATGGCACACTTGTCCGTGTAGCAGCGGTCGCCCTTCAGGTACATCTTGAGGTTTTCGCGCCGGCACAGGCGGCAGGCGCTTTCGGTGTAACGAGCCAAGGTCTTGCTCCTTGCCTATTCTGAAGATGGTCTAGACCCGGCGCCGCTTCGAGGGCCGGCAGCCGTTGTGCGGGATGGGAGTGGTGTCGCGGATCAGGCTGATCTTGAGGCCGGCGGCCGAGAGCGCGCGAAGCGCTGACTCGCGCCCGGCGCCGGGGCCGTTGACGTACACCGAGACCGACTTGAGGCCGTGCTCCATGGCCTTGGCCGCGGCGTCGCCGGCGGCGACCTGGGCCGCGAACGGCGTGGACTTCCGGGAGCCCTTGAATCCGCGGGCGCCAGCAGAGGACCAGCTGATCACGTTCCCCGAGACATCGGTGATGGTGATGAGGGTGTTGTTGAACGTGCTCTGGATGTGCACCACGCCGTTGGCGATGTTCTTCTTGACCTTCTTCTTGCCCTTCTTCGGCGTTACCGCCGACGCGGTGATCTGCATGGGCGCGTTCAGGTCCGGCATGCTCGGACCGGCCTCGGCCGGCTTTTCGGCCGCAGGGGCCGGAGCAGGTGCCGCGGGCTTCTTTTCCTCAGCCATTCCTTGCCTCTTCTTCCTTCAAGGAGCCGACCGGCGCCGTGTCGCCAGACGACTGGTCTAGGGCGCCGCTTCGGTCAGGCGCTCAAAAATCTCTTCGATGCTCTTCCACAACACCGGACGACTTAGACGAACATTCCCGCCCAAGCCCCGCTTGCCTACTTCGCCGCCGGGGCGGTGGCCGCCGGCTTGCGGATGATGCCGCGCTTCGGCCCCTTGCGGGTCCGGGCGTTGGTGTGCGTCCTCTGCCCGCGCACTGGCAGGCCCTTGCGGTGGCGCAGGCCGCGGTAGCAGCCCAAGTCCATGAGGCGCTTGACGTTCATGGACGTCTCGCGCCGCAGGTCGCCTTCGACCTTGAAGCTCGCCTCGATGGTCTCGCGGAGCTTGCGGATGTCGTCCTCGGATAGAGCGTGCGTCCGAGTGCTCGGGTCGACCGTGGCCGCCTTGCAGATCTTCTTGGCGGTCGTCTTGCCGATTCCGTAGATGTACTGCAGGGCGATCTCGATGCGCTTCTCGCGAGGGAGGTCGACGCCGGCGATGCGTGCCATGGTTTCGGGTGCTCCTTGAAAAGTGTTGAAGCCTTGAGGTTTGCGCCCTTCTGGGCGTCGACCCGCGGGGTAGGCCGTTGCGCGGCCTCCTGAAGACGGGCTCTAGGCCTGCCGCTGCTTGTGGCGCGGGTTGGCCTTGCAGATCACCCGAACCACGCCCTTGCGGCGCACGACCTTGCAGTTCTCGCAGATCTTCTTGACCGATGCTCTGACCTTCATTGCGTGCTCCGCTGTCTGAATGGGCTTGGAAGAGCCTCGCGCTACTTCGCCCGGTAGGTGATTCGCCCTCGGGAGAGGTCGTAGGGCGACAACTCGACCTTCACTTTGTCGCCCGGCAGGATGCGGATGAAGTGCATGCGCATCTTGCCGCTGATGTGGGCGAGGACCTTGTGGCCGTTCTCGAGCTCAACCCGGAACATGGCGTTGGGCAGCGGCTCGATCACGGTCCCTTCGACCTCGATGGAATCTTCCTTGGGCATGGGCTCCTTCACGCGCTGCCTTGGCCGTCTCTGACGGCTACCGGAAACCGCGGGCGTATAGCACTTCCACTCAACAAACGCAAACGGTCCCGAGGCCTTTAGGCCTGCGTCAGGACCTCCGGCCCTCGCCGGGTCACCGCAACCGTATGCTCGAAATGAGCGGACAGACGACCGTCCGCCGTCACGGCCGTCCACCGATCGTCCAGCACGCGCGTCGGCGCGCCACCCGCATTCACCATGGGCTCGATGGCGAGCACCATGCCCACCTCGAGCTTCGCGTCGTCCCCGGGGGGCTCGGCGCCGCTCTTGTAGTTGGGGACCTTGGGCGCCTCGTGCAGGGCCCTGCCAATCCCGTGGCCCACGAACTGCCGGACCACCTGAAACCCGTTCGCTTCGGCGTGCGCCTGGATCGCCGCCCCAATGTCCGACACCCGATTGCCCACCCGCACCGCGGCGATGCCCTTCTCCAGCGCCTCCCTCGTGACACGGGCGAGCCTACGCGCCTCCTCGCTCACCGCCCCGACTTCGACGCTGATGGCAGCATCGCCGTAGTAGCCCTGGAAGGCAGCGCCGAAATCGAGCTTCAGCAGATCGCCCTGTCTGAGCACCCTGTCCCGACTGGGGATGCCGTGAACGACTTCGTCATTGAGGCTCGCGCACAGACTCTTCGGGAAGCCGTGGTAGTTCAGGAACGCAGGCGCAGCGCCCAGCTCCAACGCCTTGATGCGGGCAAGCTCGTCCAGCTCCTCGGTCGTGCGGCCCGGGGCTACTGCCCTTCGCAGCTCCTCGAGGACCCGGTACACGATCCGCCCCGCCTCTCGCATGCGCGAAAGCTCCGAGGTGGACTTGATCTGGATGAAACGGCTTGCCAAAGAGCGCGTGCCCCTTCCGGCGTTGCGTACGAGTTAGAGACCTTTGAGCGCCTGTTGAACCGCGGCGTACACGCCCTCGGTGGAGCCGGCGCCGTTGATAGCCGAGAGGAGATTCTTCTTCGTGTAGTAATCGATGAGCGGCGCGGTCTTCTCCCAGTACTGCTTGTTCCGCTCGACCACCTTCTCGCGCTTGTCGTCCTCGCGCTGCACCAGCCCCGTGCCACATACGTCGCAGAATCCGTCGCGATTGGGGGGACTGTACACCACGTGGTAGACCTGCCCGTCCTTGGGGCAGCTCCGCCGGCCGCTGATCCGCTCGACGATGACCTCTTCCGCGAGCTCTACGGAGAGGACGCGATCGATCTTGCGCTTCATGCTCGCGAGCATCTTGTCGAGCGCATCGGCCTGCGGCACCGTCCTGGGAAAGCCGTCGAGGATGAAGCCCTTCGCCGCGTCAGGCGCCTTGAGGCGATCGGCGATGATCCCGATGACCACCTCGTCGGGCACCAGCTTACCAGCCGCCATCAGCGGGCCGGCCACCTTCCCCATCTCAGTGCCGTTGCGGACCGCTTCGCGCAGGATATCGCCGGTCGAGATCTGCGGAATCCCGTAGTCAGCGACCAGTTTCTTGGCCTGGGTTCCTTTCCCGGCCCCCGGAGGCCCCAACAGAATCACGTTCATCGCGCGACCCCTTGAGCTGCGGCCGGCGCCGCCTCGGCGCCGTCGATAAGGACTTCAATGAGCGCGGGGCGCCCGCATGAAGCGCCCCGCAGGATCCGATTCGAGAGCGGCGTCTACGCGGTCGCCAGCCGGGCGCGGCCACGAATTCGCGGGCCCCGCGGCCCTGTGAAGCCCTCGTAGTTGCGGGTGATCAGGTGCCCCTCGATCTGCTGGACGGTGTCGAGGGCCACGCCGACCACGATAAGCAAGCTGGTCCCGCCGAAATAGAACGGCACGCTCCAGATATTCATGATGAGCGTCGGCAGCACGCACACCGCCGAGAGGTAGAGCGCTCCGCCAAAGGTGATTCGAGTCAGCACCTTGTCGATGTACTCGGCCGTCTTCTTCCCAGGCCGAATGCCGGGGATGTAGCCGCCGTGCTTCTTCATGTTGTCGGCGACGTCCACCGGGTTGAAGGTGACAGCCGTGTAGAAGTACGAGAAGAAGACGATCATCGCGACATAGAGCGAGTTGTAGATCCAGCCGCGGTCCTGAATGGCCTGCGACACCTTCTGCATCCAGGGGAACCACGAGCCGAGCGTCGTAGGGAACAGCAGGATGGACGAAGCGAAGATGGGCGGGATGACGCCCGAGGAGTTGACCTTGAGCGGCAAGTGAGTCGACTGGCCGCCGTAGATCTTTCGACCCACCACCCGCTTGGCATATTGGACAGGGATTCGCCGCTGCCCCCGCTCGAAGAAAATGATGACCGCGATGACGGCCACCATGAGGAGGAACAGGACGACGAGCCCGGCCTCCGACACGCTACCCGCGCCCTTGGTGTACTGAACGATGGTCTGGGACGCGGCGTCGGGCAAGCGCGCTACGATGCCGGCGAAGATGATCAACGAGATACCGTTGCCGATTCCTCGTTCGGTGATCTGCTCGCCGAGCCACATGATGAACGCCGTGCCCGCGGCCAGCGAGACGACCGTGAGGAGTCGGAACCCCCAGCCCGGGTGGTGAACCACGCGGCTTACCGAGGCGAGAGCCCCGGAGCCCGAGCCGCCCGACCCGATGCTCTCCAGGAAGCCTGCGATGCTGAAACCCTGCACGATGGAGAGGACGATGGTGCCGTAGCGGGTGAACTGCGTGATCTTGCGGCGGCCGAGCTCACCTTCCTTCTGCAGTTTCTCCAGGGACGGGATCACGACCGTCAGGAGCTGCAGGATGATGCTGGCCGAGATGTACGGCATGATCCCGAGCGCGAAGATGGAGAGCTGCTCGAGGGCACCGCCGCTGAAGAGGTTGAACAGCGAAAGGAGCCCGGCCGAGGACTGGATATAGCTCTTCATCGCCTCGCGGTCGACGCCGGGAGTGGTGATGAAAATCCCCAGGCGATACACCGCGAGCAGCGCGAACGTGAACAGCAGCCGCTTGCGCAGTTCCGCGATGCGGAACATGTTTGCGATTCCGCGGGTGAGCAACGAGTCCTCCTTCGGAGTGGGCCAGAGCCGCTTGTCTTATCGCGTCGGCCCAGCTCCTACAACAACATCCGGGCGACATCGGCATGCCGCGCGCGGCCCAGCTCACTTGACGCTCTGGCGGCGGACCGCTACTTGGCCGCCTTGACCGCCCGGCGAGCGACCTTCTCCTTGGCGAGGCGAGCGCGAACGCCCTGCCCCCGCTCCGGCACCTTGACCACCTTCTCGGCGATGAGCTCAACGGTCCCGCCCGCCTTCTCCACAGCCAGCTTAGCAGTCTCGCTGATGCGGTTCGCCTTGATGGTGAAGGCCTTCTTCAGCTCGCCACCGCCCAGGACCTTGATGCCGTCCTTCGGGTCCTTCACCAGCCCCGCCTTCTTCAGAGCCGCCGCATCCACGACAGCGCCAGCCTCGAAGTGGGCCTCGAGCGTCCCGATGTTGATCGGCGAAAACGCCCGTCGGAAAAAGTTGGTGAAGCCGAACTTCGGCATCCGGCGCTGGAGGGGCATCTGCCCGCCCTCGAAGCCCTCGAAGTGCATGTTGCCCGTTCGAGCCTTCTGGCCTTTGCCGCCGCGGCCTGCCGTCTTGCCCCAGCCGCTGCCCTGACCGCGGCCCACCCGCTTCTTCACCCGGGTGGAGCCGTTGGGCGCCTTGAGTTGAGAGAGCGAAATCATCGACGTGCCTCCAAAAGAGAACCTTAAGCCTGCTGGGCGGCCGGCTTCTTGTGCGCCCGCTGGGGCCGCTTCACCGGCGACTCCTCGACCCGCTCCCACGCGACCATGTGGCGCAGCTTCTCGCACGCGCCGATGGTGGACGGGTTGTCCGGGAGGATGCGCACCTGGCCGAACTTGTACAGCCCGAGCCCCGTGAGGGTCGCCAGCTGGTCGCGCGAGCGAGCGGCGCGGCTGCGGATGAGCCTGACTTTGATCCCTGCCATTGTCGTCTCCTGCCGGCGGCTAACCGCGCAGCTCCTGGACATCGCGGCCGCGCATGAAGGCCACGGACTGGGGGCTCTTGAGCGCCTTGAGGCCGCTGACCACCGCCTTGACCACATTGTGCGGGTTTCGGCTGCCCTGGCTCTTGGTGAGGATGTTGCGGATGCCCGCAGCCTCGACCACGGCGCGCACCGCGCCTCCGGCGATGACGCCGGTGCCCTCGCCCGCGGGCTTGAGGAGCACGCGACCAGCGCCGAAGTGACCGATCACCTCGTGGGGAATGGTCGAGCCTTCGAGCGGAACGGCGAACAGGTTCTTCTTGGCCTGCTCGCCGCCCTTGCGGATGGCCTCGGGAACTTCATTCGCCTTGCCGAGGCCGACGCCGACGTGACCAGCGCCGTCGCCCACCACCACCAGCGCCGAGAAGCTGAAGCGCCGGCCGCCTTTGACCACCTTGGCCACGCGGTTGATGTGCACCACCCGGTCGGTCAGCTCCAGGTCGTTCGGATTGATCGGAATCGCCAAGTGACTTCTCCTTAAGGACCCTAGAACTTGAGACCGGCCTTGCGAGCCGCGTCAGCCACTGCCGACACGCGGCCGTGGTAGGGGAAACCGTTGCGATCGAACACGACTTGCTCGACCTTCGCATCCTGGCACTTCTTCGCGACGAGCGCGCCGACCTTCTCGGCCACCTGCGTCTTCTTGAGCTTGGCGGCCTTCAGCTCTTCTTTGAGAGCGGGGTCGAGGTCGCTGGCGAAGGCGACCGTCTTGCCGGCCACGTCGTCGACGACCTGCGCGTAGATGTGCTTCAGGCTCTTGTAGATGGTCAGGCGCGGGCGCTCGGCCGTGCCGGAGAGCTTGCGCCGGATCCGCTCTTTGCGCCGGAGCCGGCTTTCGGTGGTTGGGTTCATCATAGTCGCTCCTTGAGGCTAGGCGGCGCCCTGCTTGCCGACCTTGCGGCGGACCTTCTCGGTCGAGTACTTGATGCCCTTGCCCTTGTAGGGCTCGGTCCTGCGGATCGAGCGGATCTTGGCGGCCGTCGACCCGATGAGCTGCTTGTCGACGCCCTTGAGGATCACGCGGGTCTGCTTGTCGACCTCGCAGTTGATGCCCTCGGGGAGCTCGAAGTCGACCGGGTGCGAGAATCCCAGGCTCAGGTTGAGCTGGCGGCCCTTGACCTCGGCGCGGAAGCCGACGCCGCTGATCTCGAGCACTTCCTCGAAGCCCTGGGTCACGCCTTTGATGGCGTTGTTGATCATCGTCCGGGTGGTTCCGTGCAGGCTCTTGGAGAGCCGCTCGTCGTCCGGCCGCGTGACCGTCACCTGGCCATCCTTCACAGCGACCTGCACCCCTGGGTTGAAGGAGAGCTGGGTCTTGCCCTTGGGCCCTTCAACCTTGATGAGCTGGCCGGCGACGGCGACCTTCACCTTCTCCGGAATCTTGATGGGCAGCTTGCCGATGCGCGACATGGTTCTCCTCGCTTCGTCCTAGTAGACGGTGCAGATCAGCTCGCCGCCGACGTTCTGCCTGCGGCAATCCCGGTCCACGAGGATTCCCCTGGAGGTCGAGACGATGGCGATGCCCATTCCGTTGAGCACCCGCGGGATCTCGGCCGACGGGACGTATTTCCGGAGGCCAGGCTTGCTGATGCGCCGGATCTCGCTGATGGCCGGCTCGCGGTTCGGGCCGTACTTGAGCATGACCGTGAGCTCGCCCGAGCGATTCTCCACTCGGTGAACCACGATCTCCTTGATGTAGCCCTCATCCTTGAGGACCGACGCGATGCGCTCCTTCAGCTTGGAGCCAGGCATCACGACCTTCTCGTGCCCTGCGCGCGAGGCGTTCCGGATGCGGGTAATCATGTCCCCAACGGGGTCCGTCATCGACATGGTGTGTTCCTCTTCGAATAGGCCTTCCAGGTCCCCCGGCTACCAGGAGGACTTGATGACGCCGGTGATCTCGCCTTTGAGAGCCCGGTCGCGGAAGCAGATGCGGCACATCTCGAACTTGCGCAGGTAGGCTCGCGGGCGGCCGCACACCGGGCAGCGGTTGTACTTTCGCACGCTGAACTTGGGCTTGCGGGCCGCCTGCGCCATCTTGGAAAGCTTTGCCATCGTCGTCTCTCGTGTCTTCTTCTGAAAATGGACTCGCTTCTCTTCGTCGAGGACTTACCCGCCGCTCGCTCCAGGCGAGGGGCGCGGGAAATACCCCAGGGCCCGCCGGCTTGCAAGCCCTAGGCGCGAAAGGGCACCCCGAGCGCCCGGAGCAGCCCACGACCGTGCTCGTCGCTCGTCGCCGTGGTCACAATACTGATGTTCAGCCCTTTGATCTTTTCGACCTGGTCGTAGTTGATTTCTGGGAAGATGATCTGCTCGCGCACGCCGAGGGTGTAGTTGCCGCGGCCGTCGAACGCCTTGGGCGAGACGCCCTTGAAGTCGCGGACGCGGGGGAGCGCGACGTTGACCAAGCGGTCGAAGAACTCCCAAGCGCGGTCGCTGCGCATGGTGACCATCGCGCCAATCTGCTGACCGGCCCGCAGCTTGAAGTTCGAGATGGCCTTCCGCGACCGGGTGATGACCGGCTTCTGCCCAGTGATGGCTGCCAGCTGCTGGACCGCGGCGTCGATGATCTTCGGGCTGGTGATCGCCTCGCCCAGACCCATGTTGACGACGACCTTGACCAGCCGCGGGACCTGCATGCGGTTCTTGAAGCCGAACTCCTTCATCAGCGCCGGCACGAACTCCTTCTCATAGCGCATGCGCAGGCGCGCGGGGCCCTTCTTCTGGTCGGCTTTGCCCTCGGGAGCAAGCTCGTAGCCCAGCTCGCCCTTCTTGCCCTTCCCCTTCTTCTCGCCGCCCTTCTTCTCGCCGCCCTCGGGCTTGGCTTTCTTCTCGGCCTTCTCAGCGCCCTTGTCTGCCTTCTCGCCCTTGGGCGCCTTTTCGGCCTTTTCTTTCTTGTCGTCCGCCATCGCTTCACGCTCCTCTGCGTCGGCCGGGCTTCTGAGGGTTTCTCCCGCCAATCAGCTGTCGCCTATGGGACTACTTCTTGTCGATGAGCTCGTTGCACTTGCGGCAGAATCGCACGTTCTTCTCGCCCTTATCGCCGCCCACGTCCATCTTCCGCACGCCGATGCGCGTCGGCTTGTCGCAGTGCGGGCACACGAGCTGGACGTTGGCAAGGGCGATGGTGCCGACCTGGTCGATGCGACCGCCCTCGGGGGTCTTCTGGTCGCGCCCGCGCCGCAGGTGCTTCTTGACGATTCGCAGGCCTTCGACGCGAATCCGCTCCTTGACCTCGAGGACCTCGAGCACCTTGCCGCGCGGCTTCTTGTCAGTCCCGCGCTGTTGGGCGGCTTCCTTGCCCTTCATCAGCTGGACGGTGTCGCCTTTCTTGATTTGCATGGCCTAGAGGACCTCGGGGGCGAGCGAAATGATCTTCATGAACTTCTTGGCACGCAGCTCGCGCGCGACGGGCCCGAAGATGCGCGTGCCGATGGGCTCCAGGTCCTTGCTAATGAGGACCGCGGCATTGCCGTCGAACTTGATGAAGCTGCCGTCGGGCCGGGAGATCTCCTTGCTGGTGCGGACGATGACGGCCTTGGCCACGTCGCCCTTCTTCACCTTGGCGTTGGGGATCGCCTCTTTGACCGCCACGACGATGACATCGCCAATGGACGCATACTTGCGCTTCGAGCCGCCGAGAACCTTGATGCAGGAAACCTTCTTGGCCCCCGAGTTATCGGCCACGTCGAGCACGGTGGTCATCTGGATCATGGGAAACCTCGCATAGTCGTCCTTCGGAAGCCTGGGCGAACGCTCGCTGGCAGCTTCGGGAGGAGCTGACAGGGCTTAGAGCT
The DNA here is from genome assembly GCA_963772225.1 of uncultured delta proteobacterium. Taxonomy (GTDB): domain Bacteria; phylum Myxococcota; class Myxococcia; order Myxococcales; family UBA5297; genus CAVYWD01. The sequence goes on from CAVYWD010000011.1 coordinate 477,036, forward strand.
GGGCCGCCTTGCGCACGGTCTCCACCACGCGCCACCGCTTGTCTTTGCTGCTGGGACGGGTCTCCGAGATGCGAACAATGTCGCCCTCGAAGAGCGTCGGCTTCTTCGGGTAGTCGTGGTCCTCGGCGTGCACCTTGTACTTGACCTGCTGGGTCACGTACTTGCCGTAGCGGGCGTGCTTGACGCGGCGCTGGACCTTCACCACCACCGTCTTTTGCATCTTGTTGCTGGTGACGACGCCCACTCGGGACTTCGGTCGCCCGCGGGAGGAGACCTTGCTTTGCGGCGCGGCGTCGACCTTGACGTCTTCAGCCATGGTGTTTCTCCGTGAGTCGGGTGCTTAAGCCTTGTTCTCTTCCACAGCAGCCGCAGGAGCCGGCGCGCCCTTGGCTACCTGGCGCTCCTTCTCCGTGAGCATCGTGAGGACGCGGGCCAGATCCTTCCGACCCTTGCCGATCTCCGCGGAGGAGTCGAGCTGCCCGGTGCGGTGCTTGACCTTCAAGTTGAAGAGCGCTTCTCGGAGCTCGGCGGCGCGGCGCTTGAGCTCGTCGATCGACAGCGCGCGAATCTCGTCAGCGGTCGCCATCAGATGGCCTCCTGGGCGCGGTGGACGATGCGGGTCGCCACCGGGAGCTTGAACTGCGCCAGCTTGAACGCCTCCACGGCGATCTCCGGGGCGACGCCCTGCAGCTCGAACAGGATCCGGCCCGGCTTGACCACCGCGACGTAGTACTCCACGCCGCCCTTGCCAGTGCCCTGCCGGGTCTCCGCGGGCTTCTTCGTGATGGGCTTGTCCGGGAAGACGCGGATCCACACCTTGCCGCCGCGCTTGACGTGGCGGGTGAGCGCGACGCGGCTCGCCTCGATCTGCCGGCTGGTCAGCCAACACGGCTCGAGGGCCATCAGGCCGACGTCGCCGAGGTTGAGCCGATTGCCGCGGGTCGACTGGCCCCTCATGCGGCCCTTCTGCATCTTCCGATACTTGGTGCGTGCGGGTTGCAGCATGTCCTTCTCTCCAGAGAGAGGGGCCGCGCTTCTACCACGGCCCGCTCGCGTTCGTCCGGCGTTTCTTCAGCCGACGCTGTTAGCTCGGGCGAGTCTGCGCGGCGGCCGCCGCCAGCGCGCTCCCCTTGCCTCGCGGCAACACCTCGCCGCGGAAGATCCACACCTTGACGCCGATGGTGCCGTAGGTGGTCTTGGCAATGGCGTACCCGAAGTCGATGTCGGCGCGCAGGGTGTGCAGGGGCACTCGCCCCTCGCGGTACCACTCGTAGCGGGCCATCTCGGCGCCGCCCAGGCGCCCCGAGCAGGCCACGCGGATGCCCTTGGCGCCGAACTTCAGGCTGGTCTGGACCGCCTTCTTCATCGCCCGGCGAAACGCGATGCGCCGCTCGAGCTGGGTGGCGATGTTCTCGGCGACGAGCTGCGCGTCGGTCTCGGCCTTCCGGACCTCGATGATGTTCAGGAAGACCTCGTTCTGCGTGAACTTCTGGAGGTCCTTCTTGACGCCCTCGATGCCCGCGCCACGCTTGCCGATGACGATGCCCGGCCGTGCGGTGTGGACGTTGACCTTCACCTTGTTGGCGGCGCGCTCGATCTCGACCTTGCTGATCCCGGCGTGGCCGAGGGTCTTCTTGACGAACTCGCGGAGCTTGATGTCCTCGTGCAGCCACTTCGCGTAGTTCTTCTCCTCGTACCACTTCGAGTCCCAGCTCTTGATGACGCCGAGACGGAATCCGACCGGGTGGACTTTCTGGCCCAAGGCAGCTCTCCTTCGATGCGAGGTCGTTACTTCCGATCCGCAAGCACGATGGTGACGTGGCTCGACTTCTTGTTGACCCGGGTCGCACGGCCCATGGCGCGGGCGAGGAACCGCCGCATCATGGGGCCCTGGTCGACGCAGATGGTATGCACGAAGAGGCGGTCGACGTCGACCTGGCCCTTGCTCGTGTCTTCTGCGTTGGCGATGGCCGAGCGGAGGAGCTTCTCCACCGGCTTCGCGGCGGCCCTGGGGGTGTAGCGCAGGATGGACAGCGCCTGGCCGACGGGCTTGCCGCGCACGAGATCAGCGATGAGGCGGATCTTGCGTGGCGCGATGCGCACGTGGCGGAGGCGGGCTTGGCTCTGCATGGCTTCTCTCTCCCGTAGGAATTCTTACTTCGCGGGCGCCGCTGGCGCGGCAGGGGCACCGGCCGGAGCGCCCGGTGCGCCGATCTTGACCTTCTTCTCGCCGGAGTGGCCGTGGAAGGTCCGAGTGGGCGAAAACTCGCCGAGCTTGTGGCCGACCATGTTCTCGGTAACGAACACGGCCATGAACTTGCGGCCGTTGTGGACCATGAACGTGAAGCCCACGAACTCCGGCAACACGGTCGAGCGACGGCTCCAGGTCTTGACCGTACGGTTCTTGGCGTTCGTCCGCGTGAGCTCCTCGACCTTCTTGACGAGGTGCTTGTCCGCGAACGGGCCCTTCTTGAGCGAACGTGCCATGTCTTCTTTTCCTTCTTCCCTGGTCCCTTAGGAGGCCTACTTCGCCTGGCTGCGCACGCCGCGCCGGCGGCCGGAGACGATGAGCTTGTCGGTGCGCTTGTTCTTGCGCGTCTTGAGGCCCTTGGTCTTCTGGCCCCAGGGGCTGACCGGGTGCGGGTTGCCCTGGCCCGACTTGCCTTCGCCGCCGCCGTGCGGGTGGTCGACGGGGTTCATGGCCAGACCGCGGACGGTTGGGCGGACGCCCAGCCACCGATTGCGACCGGCCTTGCCGAGCCGAACGATCTCGTTCTCGATGTTCCCGACTTGGCCCACCGTCGCCTTGCAGTCGAGGAGAACCTTGCGGACTTCGCCGGAGGGCATGCGGATCTGCGCGTAAGCGCCCTCCTTCGCCATCAGCTGGCCCCAGCTGCCCGCGGACCGAATGACCTGCGCGCCGCGGCCGGGCTTCAGCTCGACGTTGTGAATGACCGTGCCGAGCGGAATGGCCTTCACCGGAAGGCAGTTGCCCGGCCGAATGTCCGCCGCTTCGCCCGAGACCAGCGCGTCGCCGACGTTCACACCGACCGGGGCGAGAATATAGCGCTTCTCGCCATCGGCGTAATGAAGGAGAGCCAGGCGCGCCGACCGGTTCGGGTCGTACTCGACGGCCGCGACCTTGGCGGGCACTCCCTCTTTCTCGCGCTTCCAGTCGATGACGCGATAGCGGCGCTTGTGACCGCCGCCGATGTGTCGCGTGGTGATGTGGCCGTGGTTGTTGCGGCCGCCGGACTTGCGCAGCTGCTCGGTGAGCGCCTTCTCCGGCGAGGTCTTGGTGATCTCGGCGAAGTCCGAGACGCTCTGGATGCGGCGGCCGGCGCTGGTTGGCTTGTATTGCTTGAGAGGCATGGTCGTTTCCGATCCGGTCCTTTAGGCGGTCTCGAACAGGTCGATGCTCTGACCTTCCTTGAGCGTCACCAGCGCGCGCTTCCAATTCGCCCGGCGGCCGCTGCTCTTGCCGATGCGCTTGGTCTTTCCGCGAGCGATGGACGTGCGAATCTCCACAACATTGACCTTGAACAGCCTCTCCACCGCATGGCGGATCTCGGTCTTGTTGGCCTCGCGGTCGACGAGGAAGCTGTACTGGTGATACTCCTCGCGGGCACGGTCGAGCTTCTCGGTGATGATCGGGCCCTTGATGATGTCGGTAAGGTTCACGGCGAGAGGGCTCCTTCCAGCTGCTTGGCCGCGGGCGCGGTCAAGACCAGGGTGTCATGCCTGAGCACGCTCTCGAGGTTTAGTCCCTCGGGGGCGACGACGTCGAAAGCGGCGAGGTTCCGAACGCCGCGATGGAGACTCACGTTCTCCTTGGCGTCGATGACCAGCGCGTTCTGCAGCTTCAAGTTGCCGAGCAGAAGCGCCGCGGCGCCCTTGGACAGCCGCTTGCGGCCGTCAGCGGCCGGCGCCGCCAGCTCGATCTTGTCGATGATGAGCAGCTTTTGGTCGCGCGCCCTCTGGGAGATGGCGACGCGCAGCGCGCCCCGCCGAACCTCCCGAGGAGGCCGGTAGGTGTAGTCGCGCGGCTTGGGGCCCATGGCCTTGCCGCCGCCGACCCACTGCGAGGCGCGGTTGGAGCCCTGGCGCGCCCGCCCGGTATGCTTCTGCTTCCAGGGCTTCTTGCCGCCGCCCGAGACGAGCGAGGCGTTCTTCACCGCGACGGTGCCGGCGCGCCGATTGATGGCCTGGAATTTCGCCACCTCGTAGATGAGGTTCTCGTTGGCGTCCGCCGCGAAGACCGAGTCCAATAGCTCGATCTCGGAGACTTTCTGCCTGTCGGTGTTGATGACGTCGAACTTTGCCATGACCGCCTCGTGACGGGACTTCCGCGAAATGCCGGGAAGGAGCGTCGGGCGAGCCTTTGGAGGGCTCGCTCTTTAAGACTTGATCTCCACGTCCACGCCCGCCGACAGATCGAGCTTCATCAGCGCATCGAGCGTCTGCTGGGTGGGCTCGAGAATGTCGAGCAGCCGCTTGTGGGTGCGGATCTCGAACTGCTCGCGGCTCTTCTTGTCGCCGTGCGGGGACCTGAGCACGGTGAACTTGTTGATCCGCGTCGGCAGGGGGATGGGTCCGGCCACCTTCGCGCCCGTGCGCTTGGCGGTCTCGACAATCTCGCCCGCCGACTGGTCGAGCAGCTTGTGGTCGTAGGCCTTCAGCCGAATCCGGATCTTCTGGGTTGCCATGCAATCGCCTCTAACGTCGGATGCTTTCCCGGCCGACTTCCGTCCAGCTCGGGGAGTACACCCGCGGCTGCTTCATGGTGGGTCGCCTGTAGGGGGACTCTTGCCGCGCGAGACCCCGGAGGCAGCAGGACCGGTAGGATTATCCTTCCCGGCCCTGCCATCGATGACGGCTACTCGAGAATCTCCGCGACGATGCCCGCGCCGACCGTCCGGCCGCCCTCGCGAATGGCGAAGCGCAGCTCCTTCTCCATGGCGATGGGCGTGAGCAGGCTCACTTCGATCGTCACGTTGTCGCCGGGCATCACCATCTCCACGCCCTGCGGCAGCTGCACCGTGCCGGTCACGTCTGTCGTGCGGAAGTAAAACTGCGGGCGATAGCCGTTGAAGAACGGCGTGTGCCGTCCGCCCTCGTCCTTGCCGAGCACGTAGATGGCGGCCTTGAACTTCTTGTGCGGAGTGACCGACCCAGGCGCGGCAAGCACCTGGCCGCGCTCCACGTCCTCGCGCTTCAGGCCGCGGAGCAGGCAGCCGACGTTGTCGCCGGCCATGCCCTCGTCGAGCAGCTTGCGGAACATCTCGACGCCGGTCACCGTCGTCTCCTGCGTGTCGCGCAGGCCGATAATCTGGATCTTGTCGCCGACATGAACCCGGCCGCGCTCGATGCGTCCGGTGGCCACCGTGCCACGGCCTTCAATCGAGAACACGTCCTCGACCGGCATCAGGAACGGCTTGTCGAGCGCGCGCGCCGGCTCGGGGATGAAGGAGTCGAGCGCGTCCATCAGCTGGTTGATGCACTCGGTGCCCTCGGTGCCCTTGCTCTGCATCGGCTTGAGCGCGCTGCCGCGGATGACCGGGACCTTGTCACCGGGGAACTTGTACTTGCTCAGCAGCTCGCGGACCTCGAGCTCGACCAGGTCCAAGAGCTCCTTGTCGTCGACGAGGTCGACCTTGTTGAGAAACACGACGATGGCCGGCACGCTGACCTGGTAGGCGAGCAGCACGTGCTCCTTGGTCTGCGGCATCGGCCCGTCGGCGGCGGAGACCACCAGGATGGCGCCGTCCATCTGCGCAGCACCGGTGATCATGTTCTTGATGAAGTCCGCGTGCCCCGGGCAGTCGACGTGGGCGTAGTGCCGCTTCGCCGACTCGTACTCGACGTGGCTGACAGCGATGGTCACGATCTTGGAGTCGTCTCGAACCGTGCCGCCCTTGGCGATGTCCGCGTACTCCTTTGCCTTCGCGAGACCCTTCGCCGCCTGAGTGAAGGTGATGGCCGCGGTCAGCGAGGTCTTGCCATGGTCGACGTGACCGATGGTGCCGACGTTGACGTGGGGCTTCTTACGTTCAAATTTTTCCTTGGCCATTGCCTTCTCTCCTCTGTCGTCCCTTGGTTTTAGGGTTTCCTCTTCAAACGCTCGAAGTCACCAGCGGCCGCCCGCGCGGGCGACCAGGTCATCGGCGATGCCACCCGGCACCGCCTGGTAATGCGAGAACTGCATGGTGTACGTCGCCCGACCTTGGCTCGCGCTCCGCAGGTCAGTCGCATACCCGAACATCGAGGCCAGCGGCACCTGCGCGGTCACTACCTGCGCACCGGAGCGCGGTTCCATACCAAGAATCCGGCCTCGGCGGCTATTTAAATCGCCAATCACGTCGCCCATGTACTGATCAGGCGTGATGACCTCGGTCGCCATGATGGGCTCGAGCAGGATGGGCCCCGCCTTGTTGGCGCCGTCCTTGAGTGCCATCGACGCGGCGATCTTGAAGGCCATCTCGCTGGAGTCGACCTCGTGGAAGGAGCCGTCGAAGGCTGTCACCTTGAGGTCCACCAGCGGATACCCGGCGAGCACGCCGCCCTCCATGGCCTCTTGCACGCCCTTCTCGATGGCCGGAATGTACTCGCGCGGCACAGCGCCGCCCACGATGTCATCGACGAAGGCGAAGCCCTTCCCGGTATTCGGCTCGAGGCGCAGCCACACGTGACCGTACTGTCCGCGCCCGCCCGACTGCCGAATGTACTTCCCCTCGACTTCCACGGGCTTCGTGACCGTCTCGCGGTAGGCGACTTGCGGCTTGCCGACGTTCGCCTCCACCTTGAACTCGCGGAAGAGGCGGTCGACGATGATCTCCAGGTGCAGCTCGCCCATGCCGCTGATCAGCGTTTGTCCCGTCTCTTCGTCGGTCCGCACGCGGAAGGACGGGTCCTCGACGGTGAGCTTTGCCAGCGCGGCGCCGAGCTTGTCTTGATCGGCCTTCGTCTTAGGCTCGATGGCGATGGAGATGACCGGCTCGGGGAACTCCATCTTCTCGAGGATGATGGGCCGGCCCTCTTCGCACAGCGTCTCGCCGGTGACGGTGTTCTTCATCCCCACCGCGGCGGCGATGTCACCCGCATAAACCTCTTCGATCTCTTCGCGCTTGTTCGCGTGCATCTGCAGCACTCGGCCCAGACGCTCGCGCCGCTTCTTGAGCGGGTTGTAGACGGCGCTGCCGGTCTCGACTTTTCCGGAGTAGACGCGGAAATAGGTGAGCGTGCCGACAAACGGGTCCGTCTGAATCTTGAAAGCGAGGGCGGCGAAAGGCTCCTTGTCGCTCGGCTTGCGCGAGGCGACCTCGCCGTCCGGCTTGTGTCCGTCGACCGGCGGGACGTCGCCCGGCGAGGGCAGGAACTGGATGACCGCGTCGAGCAGCGGCTGAACACCCTTGTTCTTGAAGGCTGAGCCGCACAGCGCAGGAACCAGCTTCATCTCAAGGCAGCCCTGGCGAAGCCCCTTGATAACGAGCTCCTCAGGTACTTCCTTGCCTTCGAGAAAGAGCACCATCGCCCGATCGTCGTGCTCGGAGGCAGCCTCGACCATCTTCGCGTGCCACTCATCGGCCTGGGCGCGAAGCTCCGCCGGGATCTCCTCGACGACCAGGCGAGCGCCTTGGCTCTCCTCGTCGAAGCGGACGGCCTTCATTTTGAGGAGGTCGATGACGCCCTTGAACTCGTCCTCGGCGCCCCACGGAAGGTTGACCGCGACCGGCCGCGCGACCAGGCGCTCCTCGATCATGGCGAGCACCCGCGGGAAGTCCGCGCCGACGCGGTCCATCTTGTTGACGAAGACGACGCGGGGAACCCGGTACTTGTTCGCCTGCCGCCAGACTGTCTCGGACTGAGGCTGGACGCCTCCGACGCCACAGAAGACCGCGACCGCGCCGTCCAGCACGCGGAGCGAGCGCTCCACTTCGATGGTGAAGTCGACGTGCCCCGGAGTGTCGATGATGTTGATGCGGTGGTCGTGCCAGAAGCAGGTCGTGGCGGCAGAGGTGATGGTGATGCCGCGTTCCCTCTCCTGCTCCATCCAGTCCATGACCGTCGTGCCCTCATCGATGTCGCCGATCTTGTGGGTCACGCCGGTATAGAAAAGGATGCGCTCGGTCGTCGTCGTCTTACCGGCATCGATATGCGCCATGATGCCGATGTTCCGGTACCGATCGATGGGATGGAGTCTCGCCATAGGCTTCTCGACGACTTTCCAGGCTCCGCGGCCCGCGGGAACCCCCGCGACGGCCGACTCGAACGGCGAACTTCCGAGCGCTCGTGTCAAAGAACACGAACTACCTAGGGAGCGAGCGCGCGCCTCCCCATCAACAGTGGCGGCGGCTTTTAGCAGAGCCGCTTAAGCTTGTCAACACCCTTCGGGTGCTGAAAATTCGCTGCTACCAGCGGTAGTGGGCAAAGGCCTTGTTTGCCTCCGCCATTTTGTGCGTGTCCTCGCGCTTCTTCACCGCGTTGCCGCGGTTGTTGGCGGCGTCCATGATCTCACCCGCCAGCTTCTCGCGCATGGTCTTCTCGCCTCGGTCCTTCGAGTAGCCGATGAGCCACCGCATGCCCAGCGCCACTCGCCGATCCTGGCGAACCTCGACCGGCACCTGATAGGTCGCGCCGCCGACGCGCCGGCTCTTCACCTCGAGCACCGGCTTGATGTTCTCCAAGGCCTTCTTGAACACCTTCAGCGGCTCGTCCTTGGTCTTGTCCTGGACGATGTTGAGCGCGCCGTAGCAGATCATCTCCGCCGTCGAGCGCTTGCCCCGCCGCATCAGGTTGTTGATGAACTTGGTGACCAGGCGGTCCTGGAACTTGGGGTCGGGGAGGATCTTGCGCTTCTGTACTTCTCGGCGACGAGGCATCGTGTCTTCCTAAGTCGAAGGGAGTTGAGGTCGAGCGGGCGACCGGGCGTTCCGCTGCCCGCTCTAAGCCTGGCGCTTGGCGCCGTACTTGGAGCGCCCCTGCTTGCGCCCCTGCACGCCGACCGAGTCGAGAGTCCCGCGGATGATGTGGTACCGGACACCGGGGAGGTCCTTGACACGGCCGCCTCGGATCATGACCACCGAGTGCTCCTGGAGGTTGTGGCCCACACCCGGGATGTAGCTCGTGACCTCGATGCCGTTGGTGAGGCGAACGCGAGCGACCTTGCGCAAGGCCGAGTTCGGCTTCTTGGGCGTGGTCGTGTACACGCGGGTGCAGACGCCGCGCTTCTGCGGGCTCTGCTGCAGCGCCGGGCTCTTGGTCCGGCTCTTCAGTTCGGTGCGGCCCTTGCGGACCAGCTGCGAGATTGTGGGCATTCTCGTTCTTTTCCGTTTTGCCGTCAGCGCCGCGTCGGGCGCAAGGTTGACCCTCGAAGGGCGCGCCATTCTAGTGAGTGCGCAACGCCTGTCAAGCCACTGCTGCTGCGATGTGACACGCCGGGACTTTCGCCCCCGCCGATTCAGACTCGAGCCCTCCGGGAAAGAGAGCTCGAGCCCCTGCCGCCGACCGAGCTCGGCAGCTAATCCTGACCCCCAGCGGCGAGCGCCTCTTCCGCCTGCTCCACCGCGTCCACGGGCGTCTCGACCTCGATGTCGAGGTGCTTGTACGACGCGAGGCCAGTGCCCGCCGGGACGAGCCGGCCCATGATGACGTTCTCCTTGAGGCCGCGCAGGTAGTCGACCTTGCCGGAGATGGCCGCCTCGGTGAGCACCTTGGTGGTCTCCTGGAAGGACGACGCCGAGATGAAGGACTCGGTGGAGAGCGAAGCCTTGGTGATGCCCAAGAGCAGCGGCTCGCCCGCGGCGGGGCGCCCGCCCTTGGCCTCGACCTTCCGGTTTTCGTCCTCGAAGGCGAAACGCTCCACCTGCTCGTCGATGAGGAAGTTGGTGTCGCCCACGTCGGTGATGCGCACCCGCCGCAGCATCTGCCGGACGATCACCTCGATGTGCTTGTCGTTGATCTTCACGCCCTGGAGCCGGTAGACCTCCTGGATTTCGTCGACCAGGTAGCGCGCCAGCTCCTTCTCGCCGAGCACGTGCAAGATGTCGTGCGGGTTGGCCGCGCCGTCCATCAGGGGCTCGCCGGCCTTCACCCGGTCGCTCGAGTGCACACTGATGTGCTTGCCCTTGCCGATCAGGTACTCCTTGGCCAGGTCGGAGCGGACCTTGCCGTCAATCTCCGGGGTGATGATGACCTTGCGCTTGCCCTTGGTGTCCTTGCCGAAGCTGACGACGCCGTCGATCTCCGAGATGACCGCGTGCTCCTTGGGCTTGCGCGCCTCGAACAGCTCCGCGACGCGCGGGAGACCGCCCGTGATGTCCTTGGTCTTGGTGGTTTCGCGCGGCATCTTCGCGATGATGTCGCCTGCGTCTATCTCGTCGCCTTCGACCACCACGATGTTGGCGCCCACCGGCAGCATGTAGCGCGCCGGCTGGTCGCTCCCGGGCAGCGTCTTGGTGGTGCCCTGCTCGTCTTTGATGGAGACGCGGGGCCGCGCGTCGGGGTCGCGCGACTCGACGATCACCTTGCTCGCGAGTCCGGTGACCTCGTTGAGCACCTCGCTCATGGTGACGCCGTCGATGACGTCGCCGTACTTCACCACGCCCGGCACCTCGGAGAGGATGGGCATGGAGAACGGGTCCCACTCGGCGAGCATCGTCGCCGCCTCGATCTTCTGGCCCTCGCGGACCAGCAGGCGCGCGCCGTAGACCAAGGGATAGCGCTCGCGCTCGCGGCCCGCGTCGTCGACGATGAGCACCTCGCCGTTGCGGTTCATGGCGATCTGCGCGCCGTCCTTCTTCTTGGCGACGTTCAGGTTGTGGAACTTCACGAAGCCCGGGTTGCGGTTCTCGATGGAGCTCTGCTCCGCGCGCCGGGTCGCCGTGCCGCCGATGTGGAACGTGCGCATCGTGAGCTGGGTGCCCGGCTCGCCGATGGACTGAGCGGCGATGACGCCCACCGCCTCGCCCAGGTTCACCTTGCGCCCGCGCGACAGGTCGCGGCCGTAGCACTCCATGCAGACGCCGCGCTGAGCCTTGCACGTCAAGACCGAGCGGATCTTCACCTTGTCGATGGCGGTGGCCTCGATACGGGCCATCTTCGCCTCGTCAATCTCCTCGTTAGCGGCCACCAGGACCTCGCCCGAGTTCGGGTCAATCACGTCCTCCAAGGCCGTGCGGCCCAAGATGCGCTCGCCCATGGGCTCGATGATTTCGCCGCCCTCGATGAGGGCGCCGATGGACAGGCCGTCCATGGTGCCGCAGTCGTACTCGGTGATGATGGCGTCCTGCGCCACGTCGACCAGGCGCCGGGTCAGGTAGCCCGAGTTCGCGGTCTTGAGGGCCGTGTCCGCCAGGCCCTTGCGCGCGCCGTGCGTGGAGATGAAGTACTGCAGCACGGTGAGGCCTTCGCGGAAGTTCGCCGTGATGGGCGTCTCGATGATTTCGCCCGAGGGCTTGGCCATCAGGCCGCGCATACCGGCCAGCTGGCGAATCTGCTGAGCGCTGCCTCGAGCGCCCGAGTCGGCCATGACGTAGATGGGGTTGAAGGACGGCTGCTTGCGCTGCTCGACCTTCCCCGTCTTCAGATTCACGCCCTCGGCGACCTCGCTGGCGATCTCGCCCATCATCTCGCCGGCGACCTTCTCGGTGACGTCGGCCCAGATGTCGATGACCTTGTTGTAGCGCTCGCCGTCGGTGATGAGGCCCTCGAGGTACTGGTTCTCAATCTCCTGGACTTCCTTCGTGGCGGAGTCGAGGAACTCGTGCTTCTTCTGCGGGATCAGCATGTGCTTGATGCTGATGGAGATGCCGGCCCGGGTGGCGTTGTTGTAGCCCAGAGTACGGATCCGGTCGGCGAGGAGCACCGTCTCCTTCTCACCGCACATCCGGTAGCAGGTGTCGATGAGGTTTCCGAGCTGCTTCTTGTCCATCACCTTGTTGACCGCGTCGAAGCCAATCTGCTCCGGCACGATCTCCGCGAGGAGCACCCGACCCACGGTCGTGTCCTTGCGGGCGCCGTTCATGCGCACGGTGACCTTCGCCTGGAGGTCGACCTCGCCGTGGTCGTAGGCAGCCCGCACCTCGGCGGGGCTCGCGAAGAGCTTGCCCTCACCCTTGGCGAACTCGCGCGGCCGGGTCATGTAGTACATGCCGAGCACGATGTCCTGCGTCGGCACGATGATGGGCTTGCCGTGGGCAGGCGAGAGGATGTTGTTCGTGCTCATCATGAGCACGCGGGCCTCGAGCTGCGCCTCGATGGACAGCGGCACGTGCACGGCCATCTGGTCGCCGTCGAAGTCGGCGTTGAAGGCGGCGCAGACCAGCGGGTGCAGCTGGATGGCCTTGCCCTCGATGAGCACCGGCTCGAACGCCTGGATGCCGAGGCGGTGCAGGGTGGGCGCGCGGTTCAGGAGAACCGGGTGCTCCCGGATGACGTCCTCGAGGATGTCCCAGACCTCGGGGCGCTCCTTCTCCACCATCTTCTTGGCGCTCTTGATGGTGGTGACGTAGCCCTTCTCTTCGAGCTTGTTGTAGATGAACGGCTTGAACAGCTCGAGGGCCATGATCTTCGGCAGGCCGCACTGGTGCAGCTTGAGCTCAGGGCCCACTACGATGACCGAGCGGCCCGAGTAGTCGACGCGCTTGCCGAGCAGGTTCTGGCGGAACCGGCCCTGCTTGCCCTTGAGCATGTCGGAGAGCGACTTGAGCGGGCGCTTATTGGGACCGGTGATGGTCTTGCCGCGCCGGCCGTTGTCGAACAGGGCGTCGACCGCCTCCTGCAGCATCCGCTTCTCGTTGCGGATGATGATGTCGGGGGCGTTCAGCTCCTGCAGCCGCTTCAGGCGGTTGTTCCGGTTGATGACCCGCCGGTACAGGTCGTTCAGGTCCGAGGTCGCGAAGCGGCCGCCGTCCAGGGGGACGAGGGGGCGCAGGTCGGGCGGGATGACCGGAATGACCTCCAGCATCATCCATTCCGGCTTGTTGCCGGAGATGCGGAAGGCCTCGGAGACCTTGAGGCGCTTGGCGAGCTTCTTCCGTTTGGCGTCGCTCGTCGCCGCGCGCATCTCCTTGCGCAGCTCCTCGCAGAGCGAGTTCACCTCGATGCCGCGCAACAGCTCGCGCACGGCCTCGCCGCCCATACCATAGGTGAAGCCGTCGCCGTGCTCGTCGATGGCCTTGTGCAGCTTCTCCTCGGAGAGCAGCTCGCCCTTGGCGAGCGGCGTCTTCTTCGGGTCGATGACGATGTAGGACTCACAGTACAGGACCTTCTCCAGGTCCTTGAGCGTGATGTCCAGGATGTTGCCGATGCGGCTCGGCAGGCTCTTCAAGAACCAAATGTGGGCGACCGGCGTGGCCAGGGTGATGTGGCCCAGCCGCTCGCGGCGCACCTTGCTCTGGATGACCTCGACGCCGCATTTCTCGCAGACCACCCCGCGGTGCTTCATGCGCTTGTACTTGCCGCAGTTGCACTCGTAGTCCTTCACCGGGCCGAAGATCTTGGCGCAGAAGAGGCCGTCCCGCTCCGGCTTGAAGGTGCGGTAGTTGATGGTCTCGGGCTTCTTCACCTCGCCGTGCGACCACTGGCGGATCTTGTCGGGCGACGCGAGCGAGATGCGGATCGCCGAGAACGACAGCGGGTCCTTGGGCTTCTCGAAGAAGTTGAAGATGTCTTTCACGGACGTCTCCTCGAATTGGGAGTCTCTTCAGATTCGCTTTTGGCCAGAGCCCTCGTGATGCCGGGCGCCCGCGCTCCCACGGAGCGAAGGCGCCCTGAGGCTTACGCCAGTGTTCCCGTCTTTTTCGGCGCCTCGCCAGCCGCCGGCGCCGAGGGTTCGGCGGTCTCGCCCGGCGCGGGCGCGGCCTCGAGCAGCTCCACATCGAGCGCCAGCGACTGGAGCTCCTTGATGAGCACGTTGAAGCTCTCCGGGAGCCCGCTCTCGAGCACGTTGTCGCCCTTGACGATGGCCTCGTACATGCGCGTGCGGCCGACCACGTCGTCGCTCTTGACGGTGAGGAACTCCTGCAGCGAGTACGCGGCGCCGTAGGCCTCCATCGCCCAGACTTCCATTTCGCCCAGGCGCTGGCCGCCGAACTGGGCCTTGCCGCCGAGCGGCTGCTGGGTGACCAGCGAGTAGGGCCCGATGCTCCGCGCGTGGATCTTCTCGTCGACCAGGTGGTGGAGCTTGAGCATGTACATCACGCCCACCGTGACGTCCTGGTCGAACGGGTCGCCGGTGCGGCCGTCGAAGAGCGTCTGCTGGCCGGAGAGGCTCTGATTGGTCGCGCCCATCAGGCCGTCAATCTCGGCCTCGCGCGCGCCGTCGAAGACGGGCGTCGCCACGTGAATGCCCTTCTTCAGCCTGCGGCACAGGCTCGTGACGTCGGCGTCCTTCACCTGGTCGATGAACTCGTGGAAGGCCTCATCGTCGTAGGTCTTCTTCAGCTCCTTGCGCAGGGCCTCCGGCGAGTACTTCTCGTCGACGAACCTCTGGAGCTCCTCGCCCATGGAGCGGGCGGCCCAACCGAGGTGGGTCTCGAGGATCTGCCCGATGTTCATGCGGCTGGGGACGCCCAGCGGGTTCAGGACGATGTCCACCGGCCGGCCGTCGGACATGTACGGCATGTCCTCCTCCGGCAGGATGCGGGAGACGACGCCCTTGTTGCCGTGTCGTCCCGCCATCTTGTCGCCGACCGCCAGCTTGCGCTTGATGGCCACGTACACCTTGACCATCTTGATGACGCCCGGCGGCAGCTCGTCGCCCTTCTTGAGCCGGCTGATCTTCTCGCCGAAGACGAGCTTCACGAGCTCCTTCTGCTCCTCGAAGGACTCGATGATCTTGCGGACCTTGTCCTCTACCGAGCCGCCGACCGCGACTTCGACGAAGTTCCGCTGAGGGACCTGGTCGAGCAGGGCGTCGTCGAGGATGTCGCCCTTCTTCAAGAGCTGGCGGCCCTTGTCGTCGATGAGCTTGGCCGAGACCTCCTTGCCCTTGAGCAGCGAGCGGACGCGCTTGAACGCGGAGTCCTGGAGGATCTTGATCTCGTCGTTCTGGTCCTTGAGGAGCTTGTCCTCCTCCTGGCTCTCGATCTGCTTGGCGCGCTCGTCCTTGTCGACGCCCTTCCGGCTGAAGACCTTGGCGTTGATGATGGTGCCGGTGACGCCCGGGGGGACGCGCAGCGAGCTGTCGCGCACGTCGCCGGCCTTCTCGCCGAAGATGGCGCGCAGCAGCTTCTCCTCGGGAGAGAGCTGGGTCTCACCCTTCGGCGTGATCTTGCCGACCAGGATGTCGCCCTGCTTCACCTCGGCGCCGATGCGGATGATGCCCGACTCGTCGAGGTCCTTGAGGGCCTCCTCGCCGACGTTCGGGATGTCGCGCGTGATCTCCTCTTTGCCAAGCTTGGTGTCGCGCGCGATGCACTCGAACTCCTCGATGTGAATGGACGTGAAGATGTCGTCCTTCACCAGCTGCTCGTTGAGGAGGATGGAGTCTTCGAAGTTGTAGCCCTGCCAGGGCATGAACGCGACCACCACGTTCGCGCCCAGGGCGAGCTCGCCGGTCTCGGTGGCGGGACCGTCGGCCAGCACGTCGCCCTTCTTCACCCGGTCGCCCGCCTTCACGATGGGCTTCTGGTTGATGCAGGTGTTCTGGTTCGAGCGCTGGTACTTGATGAGGTTGTAGATATCGACCTCGGAGCCCACGTCGGTGGCCGAGGTGTCGGCCTTGACGACGATACGGGCCGCGTCCACCGAGTCGACCACGCCGTCGCGGCGGGCCACCGTGCAGACGCCCGAGTCGCGGGCCACGATGTGCTCGATGCCAGTGCCGACCAGCGGCGCCGCGGTGCGAAGCAGCGGAACCGCCTGGCGCTGCATGTTGCTGCCCATGAGCGCGCGGTTGGCGTCGTCGTTCTCCAGGAACGGGATGAGCGAGGCCGCCACCGAGACCAGCTGGTTCGGCGAGACGTCCATCAAGTCGACGTCCTCTGCCTTGGCATGGATGGTCTCGCCGCCGCGGCGGGCGGAGACGAAGGGCTCGGTGAAGGCGTCCTTCTTATCGACCGTGGCGTTCGCCTGGGCGATGGTGTGCTTCTCCTCCTCGAGCGCCGAGTAGAAGGACACCTCTTCCTTCACGCGCCCGGCCTCGCACTTGCGGTACGGCGTCTCGACGAAGCCGTACTCGTTGACGCGCGCGTAGCTGGAGAGCGAGGCGATGAGGCCGATGTTCGGGCCTTCCGGGGTCTCGATGGGGCAGATGCGGCCGTAGTGCGTCGGGTGGACGTCGCGCACCTCGAAGCCGGCGCGCTCGCGGGTGAGGCCTCCGGGCCCGAGGGCCGAGAGCCGCCGCTTGTGCGTGACCTCGGAGAGTGGGTTCGTCTGGTCCATGAACTGCGACAGCTGGCTGGAGCCGAAGAACTCCTTGATCACCGCGGTCACCGGCTTCGCGTTGATCAGGTCGTGCGGCATGAGCGTCTCGATCTCCTGGAGGCTCATGCGCTCCTTGATCGCACGTTCCATGCGGACGAGGCCGATGCGGTACTGGTTCTCCAGCAGCTCGCCCACCGCGCGCACGCGGCGATTGCCGAGGTGGTCGATGTCGTCGATCTCGCCCTTGCCGTTCTTCAAATCGACGAGGTAACGCACCACCTCGAGGACGTCGCGCTTGGTGAGCACGGTGTGCTCGAGCGGCTCGTCGAGGGTGAACTTGAAGTTGAGCTTGAGGCGGCCGACCTTGCTCAGGTCATACCTCTCCGGGTTGAAGAAGAGGTTCATGAACAGGTTGGTCGCCGTCTCGATGGTCGGCGGATCGCCCGGGCGCAGGCGCCGGTAGATCTCCATGATCGCCTCTTCGGGAGAGGCGATCTTGTCGAGGTTGAGCGTGTCGCGGAGGAAGGGGCCGACGTTCAGGTTGTCGATGAAGAGGACCTTGAACTCCTTGATGCCCCGAACCCGAAGCTCCTCGAGCTTCTCGTCGGTGATCTCCTCGTTGCACTCGAGGAGCACCTCGCCGGTACCCTCGTCCACGACGTCGTGGCCGGCGACCTTGGTGAGCAGCTCCTCCTTGTCGAGGGGGAGCGTCTTGATCTTGGCGGCCTCGAGCTTCTTGATGGCCCCGCGGGTGAATTTGCGGTTCTTCTTGACGATGAGCTCGCCCGTCTTCGGGTTCTTGATGTCGCGCGTCGCGCGCTGGCCGGGCAACAGGTCGATCTCGACCGACTTCTCGAAGTGATCCTTGCCCTCCACGAAGACGGTCTCGGTGGCGTAGTAGTAGTTGAGGATCTCCTCGGTGGAGCCCCGGAACTCGAGCGGGTTCTTCTTGCTCGTGTCGGGCACGCCGCCGAGGGCTCGGATGAGCACCGTGGCGGGCAGCTTGCGCCGCCGGTCGATGCGCACGTACAGCACGTCCTTGTGGTCGAACTCGAAGTCGATCCAGCTGCCGCGGTAGGGGATGATCCGCGCGTTGTAGAGCAGCTTGCCCGACGAGTGGCTCTTGCCCTTGTCGTGGTCGAAGAAGGCGCCGGGGCTGCGGTGGAGCTGGCTGACGACCACCCGCTCGGTCCCGTTGATGATGAAGGTGCCGTTCTC
Source organism: uncultured delta proteobacterium (assembly GCA_963772225.1). Classification (GTDB taxonomy): domain Bacteria; phylum Myxococcota; class Myxococcia; order Myxococcales; family UBA5297; genus CAVYWD01. The sequence continues at coordinate 494,619 of CAVYWD010000011.1, forward strand.
GGTCATCAGCGGAATTTCGCCGAAGTAGACCTCCTGCTCCTTCACGTCGCGGATGGACTGGGCGCCCGTCTCCTCGTCCTTGTCCCAGACGACCAACCGCACGACGACCTTGATGGGCGCCGAGTAGGTCATGCCGCGCTGATGGCACTCGTCGACGTCGTACTTCGGCTTCTCGAGGTGGTAGCTCACGAACTCCAAGGAGCTCGTCTCGTTGAAGTCCTTGATCGGGAAGACGTCGTTGAACACGCCCTGCAAGCCGGTGTCGTCCCGCTTGTCAGGCGGCACGTTCGCTTGGAGGAACTTGTCGAACGAGTGCTTCTGGATGTCGATGAGGTTGGGAATTTCGATGACTTTTGGGATCTTCGAGAAGCTCTTGCGAATGCGGAAGTTGTTCTGGATCGTCGGGGTCGCCATCCAAGCTCCCATCACGGCCTTCGCAGGCAGCGCTGCTCGACGCATCGGGCACGCGCGCGCTTGGCCGTGGAACGGACTGCTGAAATCCGGACTCTAGTTCGGGGGACGTTCTCAGTAACCCAACATGGGAACGATCTTCTTCCCCGACTTTTTCAAGCCTTCTCGAACGATAGAAGGAGGCCGAGGCGCTTTTCGCCCCGGCCTCCTGACAACTGAGCGGCCGACTACTTGATCTCGACAGTGGCGCCAGCGGCCGTGAGTTGGGCCTTGATCTTATCGGCCTCTTCCTTGCCCACGTTCTCCTTCACCGCCTTCGGGGCGCCCTCGACCAGGTCCTTGGCCTCTTTCAGGCCGAGCCCCGTGATGGCGCGCACTTCCTTGATGACGTTGATCTTGTTGGCGCCAGCGGCCGTGAGGACGACGTTGAACTCGGTCTGCGCCTCCTTGACCGGTGCGGCAGTCGCTCCGCCCGCCACGGCTGCCATTGCCACCGGGGCTGCGGCCGAGACTCCCCACTTCTGCTCCAACGTCTTCACGAGCTCGGCGGCCTCCATGATGGTGAGGCTGCTCAGGCTCTCCACGATTGCGTTCAAGTCAGGCATTGCTTCATCTCCGAAGAACTAATTGAGCGGCGCGTGCGCCGCAGGGTTTTGTTGTTGCAGGTTCCCAAGGGGCGACCCTCGGAGGGCTAGCCCTTCTTGGCCTCCGCGTCGCCCCTCGCCTTGAGGACGCGTGCCAGGCTGCTCGCCGGCTGATTCAGGATGCTCACAAGTTGCTGGGCAGGCCTGTTGAACATGCCGAGCAACATCGCTCGCAGCTCGGGGAGGGCGGGCATCTTGGACAGCGCCTCGACACCCTTCGCGTCGATGACCTTGCCGTCCACCATCGCGCCGCGGACCTCGATGAGCTCCTTCTTCTTCTCGAGGAAGTCCTGAAGCGCCTTGGCAGGCGAGATAGGGTCTTCGTAGCCCAGGATGACGGCCGTCGGCCCCTCGAAGAACGGGTTGAGCACCTCGGCTTCGGTGCCCTTGGCAGCCCTCTTCGCCAGGGTGTTCTTGACGACCTTGAACTCCACCTTCTGCGCCCGGAACTTCTTGCGCAAGTCCGTGACGGTCGCGACGTCGATGTTCTTGGGTGCCGCGACGATAGCCACCTTCGCCTTGGCGAACTTGTCGTGCAGCGCGGAGATCATCTGCTCCTTTTCGCTTCTCTTTTGCACCAGGATCACCACCTTTCACTCTTGGAACAGGGGCCCGACGAGGGCCCTTCTGTCTGCCTGGCACAAGGAGCAGGGACCATCCAAAGGGAGCAACACCCCTTGCTCTTTCCCGTCTCGGCAGGCCTGGTCTCCCGAGGGAGGCCGTTTAAACCGCTCACTCCGGTGCTGGAACCCCTCGCCCACACTGCCTAGGCGAGTCTCACGGGCCGCCAGCGCCTTCGCTCAGCGATGCCTGCTGTCTTGAACCAGGAACCGGACCAGTTTTTGCTAACCAACCCGGAAGTCGGGCGGCGGTATAGCCGACCTTGCCGCCGCTGTCAAAGGGTCGCTACGCGGCCGCCTTGTGCGCGGCGGCGATCGCAGCGGTGTCGATCTTCACGGAGGGGCCCATGGTCGTGCTGACCGCCACTGCCTTGAGGTAGACGCCCTTCGCCGACGACGGCTTGGCCTTCATGATGACGTCCATCAGGACCGTGAAGTTCTCGTGCAGCTTGGCGGGCGCGAAGCTCGCCTTGCCCAGGCGCGCGTGGACGATGCCGGCCTTCTCGACCCGGAACTCCACTTTGCCGCCCTTCAGCTCGCGGACCGCGCGGCCCACGTCCTGGGTCACGGTGCCGACCTTGGGGTTCGGCATGAGGCCGCGGGGGCCAAGGACCTTACCGAGGCGGCCGACGATCCCCATCATGTCCGGGGTCGCGACGGTCGCGTCGAAGTCGAGGAAGCCCTTGCTGATCTTGTCGCCGAGGTCCTCGGCGCCCACCACGTCGGCGCCCGCATCGGTAGCCTCCCGGGCCCGCTCGCCCTTGGCGAACACCGCGACGCGCATCGACTTGCCGGTCCCGTGCGGCAGGACCACGGCGCCGCGGACCATCTGGTCGGCGTGCTTGGGGTCGACGCCCAGGTTGATGGCCACTTCGACCGTCTCGTCGAATTGCTTGCGATCGGGCTTGCGGCTCTTGCCCTTGCGCGCCTCGAGGCGCTTGTCGTAGCCCTGCTTGAGCAAGTCGAACGCCTGCTCCACCGGGTACTTCTTGTTCCTGTCGATGAGCGCTGCCGCTGCCTCGTAGCCCTTGCCTGCCATGTCGCACTGCTCCTTGAAGGTGGTGTCGGCGAGCCGGCTCGCCAGCTCTCCCACCGCGTTCCCAAAAAGCCAAAGACTCAGACGACGTCGATACCCATGGACCGCGCCGTGCCCTCGATGGTGCGCATCGCCGCCTCGAGGCTGGCCGCGGTCATGTCACTGAGCTTCATCTTGGCGATGTCCTCGACCTGCTTCCGAGTGACCTTGCCGACCTTCTCCTTGCCCGGCTTGTGAGCGCCCGAGCCCTTCTTCTTCTCGGTGTGCAGTCCGGCCGCCTTCTTGAGCAGCACCGCCGCCGGCGGGGTCTTCAGCACGAAGCTAAAGGTGCGGTCGGAGTAGACGGTGATGATGACCGGAATGATGAGCCCGTCCTTGGCCTGCGCCTGGGTCTGGGCGTTGAACTCCTTGCAGAACCCCATGATGTTCACGCCGTGCTGGCCGAGCGCCGGCCCCACGGGGGGCGCGGGGTTCGCCTTGCCGGCGGGGATCTGCAGCTTGACTTGCCCAGTGACCTTCTTCGCCATGACGTCGTCTGCCTTTCCTCGTGGTTGTATGCGGGCGGGGACTCCCGCCCTCCCACGCTCAGGTCTTCTCCACCTGCATGAAGTCGAGCTCCACCGGCGTCGCGCGCCCGAAGATGGAGACGAGGACCTTGACCCGGCCCTTGTTCGCGTCTACCTCTTCCACGCTGCCGTTGAAGTTCGAGAACGGCCCGTCGATGACCCGGACGCTGTCGCCGGTCTCGAATTGGACCTTCGGCTTCGGCTTCAGGGCGCCTTCGCTGATCTGCGCGGTGAGCCGCCGAACCTCGTCGTCGGTGATGGAGGGGATCTTCTCGGGTTCCATGGTCTGGGTGCCGCCGACGAAGCCGGTGATCTTCGGCGTGGACTTGACCAGGTGCCAGCTCCGGTCGGCCATGGTCATCTGGACCAGGATGTAGCCGGGGAAGAACTTGCGCTTGGTGGTGCGCTTCTCGCCCTTGATCATCTCCTGGACCACTTCGGTGGGGATGAGGATCTCCCCGAACCACTCGGCCATGCCCTCGATCTTGATGCGCTCCTCCAGGGACTTCTTCGCCTTGTTCTCGAAGCCCGAGTAGGTGTGCACCACGTACCAGCGCTTGGCCGGGGGCGTCTTCTCACCGCTCGGCTGCGGCGTCTGCGTCTCAACCATGGGACTCGATTCCCTTCCTCAGTTGCCCAAAGCGCTTCTTGAGGCCGCTCCCCTCGAGCGGGCGAGCGCCTAGACCTTCGCGATCCATCCGAGAGCGGCCGGCACCCAGACCGTCATGACCTTGGAGGACGCGAAGTCGAACCCGAACAGCACCGCGGCGCTCACGACGCTCGCGATGATCACCGCGACCGTGGAGACCCGCGTCTCGGCGAGCGAAGGCCAGGTAACCCGATTCAGCTCCGTGGCGACGTCCAGCGCCCCCGCCCTCAGGCGCTGGTTCAACCAGCAATAGACAACCGCGCCGACGGATACCGCGAAGCCGGCCAAGGCGCTGGGCGTCAGCTCGTCGATGCCCAGAAGCGATGGGTTGCCCCACCGCACCCCTTGAAGGACGGCGGCGATCACATGGCTCAGGAACATCCCGCCGGCCAACGCGAAGCCGAGGAAGGCGATGCCCACCATTCGGCGAGGCTCGAGCTTGCCGGCCGCGGGATTTCCCGTCGAGGTCGATGCGTCCATTTGGCTCACTTCCCTTCCGAGCGCTATTTCGCCAACGCCACGATGCCCCGACTCCGCCACTCTTCCCCGCTCGCCCGACTGCGCGAGCACCTATTCGGGAAGCCCTCCGGCGGGCGAAGGGGCACATCGTGCAGGCCAGGAGGGACTCGAACCCCCAACAAACGGTTTTGGAGACCGCCGCTCTACCAATTGGAGCTACTGGCCTAGAGTCAACCGCGGGTCCGGTCGGGGCGTTCCCGGCTCCTGGCCGGCCGCTACTTCGTCTCCTTGTGATCGGTGTGCTTACGGCATCGCTTGCAGAACTTGGCGAGCACAAGCTTGTCCGGCATGGTCCGCTTGTTCTTGGTGGTCGAGTAGTTGCGCTCTTTGCAGACGGTGCACTCGAGCGCGATGATGCTGCGGTTCATGATCCACCTTTCCTCGAAATCGACTTCAGAAAGCCCTCGACCAGGATTGAACTGGTGACCTCGTCCTTACCAAGGACGCGCTCTACCAACTGAGCTACAAGGGCAAACTCGACTGCTCGACGACGACTGCTTCTCCTTTGAACCGTCGCTGGGCGGGCGCCCCTGGGGCGACGACCAAGCGGGAAACGGGGTTCGAACCCGCGACATTCAGCTTGGAAGGCTGACGCTCTACCAACTGAGCTATTCCCGCGGACACCTTCCTTTTGCTGTGGACGGGGAAGGATTCGAACCTTCGTAGGCATGAGCCGGCAGATTTACAGTCTGCTCCCTTTGGCCGCTCGGGAACCCGTCCGTCTATAAACCTTCAAAGAGCGACCTGCGTCAAGTCGCCGTGCACCCTGTGAGTCGCCGCTTGCAAAGCCGGCGGCGGGAATCGAACCCGCGACCCTCTGCTTACAAGGCAGGCGCTCTACCAGCTGAGCTACGCCGACCCACGAAGAAACCTGCTGCGGGCGGCGCGGGAACCTGAGAGCCCGCTCCAGCCGCGGAAAGGGCGTCCTTCTACCGGGCTGAACCACCGGGTGTCAAGGCCTTTTCGTCCGACGGGGCGTCTCGCCTCCCGCTGAGCGGGCGCGGCGCTGTCGCGCGACCTCGTGCAAGAGGATGCCTCCTGCCACGGACGCGTTGAGGCTCCCCTGCTCCCCTGCCATGGGGATTTGGACCCGGAAGTCCGCCTTGGCCAGCACCCCCGCCCGAATCCCGGGGCCCTCGCTGCCTACCACCAGCGCCGTCGGCCCAGAGAAGTCGACCTGCTCCGGCGCCCTTTCGCCGCGCGGGTCCGCCGCGCTCGCCCAGAGGCCCGCCTCCTTCAGCGCCTCCAGCGAACGGGCCAGGTTCGTCACGCGCGCGACCTTCAGGTGGGCGAGCGCCCCTGCCGCCGCCTTGGCCGCGGCCCCCGTCACGCCTGCCGCTCGGTCCTTGGGGATGACTGCGCCCTGGGCGCCCAGGGCCCAGGCCGACCTCAGGAGAGCGCCGAGATTGTGCGGGTCCTCGATTCCGTCCAGGGCCAATACCAGCGCGTCGACCCCGGCCTCCTGCGCGAGCGCGAGGACATCCTCGAGGTCGGCGTAGGCGAAGTCCGCGACCCGCAAGACGACCCCTTGGTGAACGCCGCCTTCGGCGAGCCGCGTGAGCTGCTCGCGGGAGACGTGCTCGACGGGCAACCCCAGCCCCCGCACCTCCTCGGCGACTCGGGCCGCGAGCCCGTTGTGCGGCCCTTGCGTCAGGTAGACGCGCTCCACCTGGTCGGGCGCCGCCTTGAGGGCCTCCAATGCCGAGTGAGCGCCGTACAGATAGCGGGCCATCGGCTACTTTACCTGCACGGCGACCTGGACCGTCTCGCGGTGGCGCTCGCAGAGCGAGGCGGTGCAGACGTAGAACTCCATGTCTGCGCCGAGCGAGGCGGGCCCTTTCGCCTGCGCCATGAACGGCACCTCGAACCGGGTCGCGCCCTCTTGAGCGGCGCCGTCCTCACGGCCGAGCCGCGCCTTGACCGGCGAGAGGTTCTGCCCGGTCACCTGGATTTTGAAGGGCGCCTCGTCCGAGAGGTGCGCGCCCTGTGAGAGCTTGAGCCGCAAGTCCACCGCTCCCCGGTCGCCCGCTGCGACCTCGGCGGGTCGCGCGCTCGCCTCCACCGAGTAAGGCTTGCCCCCTTCCGCGCCCGCGCCGGCGCTCTTCGACGAGCACGCCGCCCCGGCGAGGAGCAGCGCGAGCACCAGGGCCATCGCTGTCCGTCTCATCTGGTCACGACCTCGGGTTTCAAAGGGCTCGAGCGCGCCGTCAGCGCCGCGGGCCCGGAGTCAAGTTCGCCCCCGGGCTGGGCCCATCGCCCGCCCCATTATTCTGCGAGGCGTGAGACCGGGCGCGAGGATCGGCTGACCGTATCGGCCTGGAGCGGGCGCGGTCAAGGCGCGCGCGGCGACGCGCCCCGAGCGCGCCGGCGGCTTGCCCGCGCTCCGCCCGCCAGCTCCACGGCCCGGGCGACGATGGCCGACGCGATGTCCTGGCCTGTCGCTTCCTCGATCTCCTTGATGCCGGGAGAGCTGTTCACCTCGAACACCCGAGGCCCGTCTTTGGTGTCGAGCAGGTCGATGGCGGCGACCTCGAGCCCCACGAGGCTCGCCGAGCTCTCCACCAGGCGCGCCAGCTCCGGCCGGAGCCTCGCCGGCTCGAAGCGCGCCCCGGCGCCCAGCGTGCGCCCGAGCCTGCCGACCCGCGGAAGGCGGCGGGCCGCGGCGACGAGCCTCCCGCCCACGACCAGCGCCCGGAGGTCCCGCCCCTTGGCCTCCGGCACGTACTGCTGCACGAGCAGGTTGTGCCCCAGGCCCAGGAGCGCCTCGAGCGCCGCCTCCAGCGACTGCAGCGACTCGCAGACCATGACCCCCACGCGCTCGCCGCCGTGGAGCAGCTTCAGGAGCACCGGCACGCCACCCAGCAGGTTGACCATGGCCTTCAGGTCTGTGGCTTGGCTCGCCATGGCCGTGGCCGGCACCGGCACGCCGTGCGACGACAAGTGCTGGAGGCAGCGGATCTTGTTGCGGCTCCGAGCGATCCCCGCCGAGGCGTTGAGCAGGGGCACGCCCTGGTGTGCGAACTGATCCACCACGGCGAGCCCGTAGCTCTGCACCGACTGGCCGATGCGAGGGATGCACGCGTCGGTGCGGCCCACCTTCTTCCGGCGGTAGTAGAGGCTGGAGCTGAGGCCGTCGAGGAACATCTCGCAGCGGAGGGGGTCGAGCACCCGCGCACGATGGCCCGCCACGCGCGCAGCGTCCACGAGCCTGCGCGTGGTGTAGATATGGCTCGAGCGTGAGAGGACGGTGAGGTGCACGGGGGGCCCTGGCGCGTAGGGAGGGAGGCGCGCGTCTATCGAGTCTACCTCCCGTCCCCGGACCGCGGAAGGCGGCCCGCGCGAGGGCCCGCGAGGGCCGCTCGAGCCATGGCCTGCACCACCCAGGCCGATCTATCCTCCAGCCGCATTCGCGCGGCCCCCCTGACCGCTCCGGATTGAGGTGGACCTTTGGATGCCATCACCTCCGCCTTGATTGTCGACGACGACCGGTCCATGCAGCGCTTCCTCGCCGATGCGCTGGCCCGCGAAGGGTTCTCGGTCCTGGTGGAGAAGGAAGGCGAGGGGGCGCTGCGAACCTTTGAGAACGAGCGGGTCGACGCGGTGCTGCTCGACCTCGCCTTGCCCGACCTCCACGGCTTCGAGGTCGCAAGGCGGATCCGCGAAGCCCCCAAGGGCCGAGCGGTCCCCATCCTCTTCCTCTCGGGCACCTACCGTTCGACGGCGCACGAGGCGGGGTTCCGGCAGAAGTTCGGCGTCGCCGAATTCCTCGAAAAGCCCGTGAGCCTGGCCAAGCTGAAGGCGGCCCTGCGGGCGGCGCTGGGCGAGGCATACCCGAAGCTCGACCGCGTGCCGCAGCGGCGCGAGGAGCTCGCCCGCGTGCCCGTGGAGCGCGTGGCCGACGAGGGCGCGCGCGAGGAGGCGTCGAGCGTTGAGCAGCTCTCCCGGGAGCCTGCCGCCGAGAGCCTGCGCGGCGATTTCTCCACCACGCCCTTCCCCGAGCTTCTCGCCGAGCTCTACCGCGCCCGGGCGACCGGCGCGCTTCTCATGCGGCGCGACTCGGTAAAAAAGATCGCCTTCTTTCAGTCGGGCCGGCCCCTGTCGGTCAAGTCGAACCTGCTCTCCGAGTGCCTGGGCCGGCTCATGCTCCGCGAGAAAATGATCGACGAGGCCGAGTGCGAGGAGAGCCTCCTGCGCATGAAGCGCTCTGGCCGGCAGCAGGGCGCGGTGCTCATCGAGATGGGCTGCATCAGCCCGCACAACCTCGCCTACGCCTTATCGCTGCAGCTCCAGGAGAAGCTCTACGACGTCTTCGGCTGGAGCCAGGGGCAGTACCAATTCAACCCCGGAGCCAAGGTTCCCTCTGAGGCGAGCGCGCTCGACCTGAGCCCCGCGCAAGTCCTCTACGAAGGGATCAAGCGGGGCTATGACGAGGAGCGGCTCTCGGCGATGCTGGGCCAGGTCGGCCCGCTGTATGCCCACCCGACGGAAGATCCGCTCCTGCGCTTTCAAGAGCTGGGGCTCGACGAGGAAGAGCTCTCGCTCGCCTCGGCCGTCGACGGGCGGAAGTCGGTGGCCACGCTCCTGGCGCTTCGCCTCATGCCGCACCTCGACGCGCTCAAGCTCCTGTACGCCATGCGCTGCGCGCAGATCGTCGAATGGAAGGCGCAGCCGGCGACGCCTTCTTCGGAGCCGCGGATGCGGCTAACATCGGCGCTGGAGCAAAGCCGGCCGGCCGGCTCCCGCCCCACGCGCCCCCCGACCCTCCCGCCGCCGCTCCCTTCGGCGCCCGACCTTGTCGTGAGTCCGCCGCCGCTTCCGGCAGACACGCTTCGTGACGCGCCGCCCCCGCCAGAATCCGCAGCCTTTGCTCCAGGATCCCGTCTCGCCCTCAGCTCCGGAGCTGCCTGCCCAAGAGGATCTCGTGCGCGAGCGCTTGGCGAGCGAGCTCGGCCACCCTCACCCGAGCGTCTCCAAGGAGGTCTCGAAGATCCTCGCCGCCGAGGGCAATTTCCAGCGAGGCGAGGAGCTGCTGCGGCGCGGCCGTTTCAAGGAGGCCGCCGCCGCGTTTCGCGAGGCCGTCGCGCTCGACGGCGCCGAGGGCGAGTTTCGCGCCTACCTGGGATGGAGCCTCTTTCAGGCGGGGCCCGAGACCCCCGAGATCGCCGAGCGCGCCATCCGGGAAATCGAGAGCGGAATTCAGCTCAACCCGAAGGTGGACAAGAGCTACCTGTTCCTGGGGTACATCCACAAGGCCACCGGGGCCTGGGAGCGCGCGGGGAGGGAGTTCGAGAGAGCCCTCCAGTGCAACCCCGGCTGCACCGAGGCGTTCCAGGAGCTGAGGCGACTGGGCGGGAAGGGCCAGCGCCGAACGCCGTAGCCCCAGGGCGCGCGGGCCGACGAGCGCGTCGCCGCTCTTTGGCCTTCATGCCTCCAGCGGCGGTAGCGGCTGCAGCATGCGGCGGATGAGCGGGAGCTCCGGCGAAAGCTCCTCGCGGCCCCGCTCGATCATCTTCACCGTCGAAGCCACGCTGGGCACCAGCTCCAGCGGCGAAAGCGTCCCCTTGAACGGCTTGTAGACGTGGGCGAACTGGCAGCTCTGCTGCACCTGGGCGGAGGCGAGGCTCTGGAGCGGCAGCCACGCTGGAGTCCTGAGCTTCGGCGAGAAGCCGTCGAGCGCCAGCACGAACGCGTTTCGCGTGCCGAGGACCCCCTTCTGCACAGCCTGCCAGGCGGCGGTGGCGGGCACGTTGTCGACCAGGCCGCCATCGGCGAGGCGGAACAGAATCCCGCCGGGCGAACAACTGCTGGAGGATGGCGTGCATCCGGTCGTCTTTGCGAACGAGGTCGTAGTGGATCACCCCGGGCAGCGCGCACGAGAACCCGACCGCGTCGAGCGCGTCGAACTCCTCCGTGCCCTCTTCCAGCCCCAGGTAGATCCGGTCGAGCCGCTCCGAGATCTGGGCGAGCTCGATGATGGAGCCCAGGATCCGGGTGAGCCTATGGCCGAGCCTGAAGGGCGTGGAGACACCAGGCAGGTCCTCCATCATGTGCTCGTAGAAGTCGAGCGAGTGCGGCAGCACGCCGGCTCGGATTCCACTCACCGGGGTGACGAGCGGGATGGCCAGGTCCTTGAGCGTGAGCGCCTGCCCGTCCTCCCTCAGGAAGAAGCGGCCGATGGCGGCTCGCAAATAGAGGCGCATGGCCGCCGGCAGCCCGTAGCGGCTCTCCATGGAGAGCAGCTGGAAGAGCTTGCCCCAGGCCAGGGACCGGACCACCCCAATGATGGCCCCGGTGTCGAAGCGCAGGGACGTCGCGCGAAAGAGCCCCAGCACCGCGCCCATGCTCGTCCCCGCGATGAGCGAAGGCCGCAGGCCGCACTCTTCCAGCAGCTTGAATGCCCCGAGGTAGATGTAGCCCGAATCCTCCGCCTCCGCCCAACGCGAGGACGAGCCGGCGCTCGCGCACCTCGCGATCGAGGACCCCGGCGGGCACGCGCCCCGCCAGCTGCTGCGTGAGGGACGCGAGGCAGCGAGTCGCCTGCTCGCGCAAGATGGTCGCCACTGGGCGCAGCTTCTCGGCCGGCGGCGCGCTCGCGTCCCGGTCGCGCAGCCCCGCCACTTCCAGCAGCTTGAGGGCCTCGCTGCGGAGGGAGAGGACCCGCTCCTCGACGTCGATCTCTCCGCCGTCCGCCGGCAAGTGGTGCAGCCTCGCCAGCGCGATGGCCGTCCGCAGCCCGGCCTCACCCCGCGCGTCGAGCAGACTCGGGTTGCGCATCAACGCGCGGACCAGCGCGACCTCGCGCTGCTCGAGCGACCTTAAGTCCGCCGTTCGATCGACGCCTGCCATCCAGACGCCCGCTACTGGAGGCTCTGGCGAGTTTCCTCGATCTCGAAGGCCTCGATGACGTCACCGGCCTTGATGTCGGAGTAGTTCTCGATGGAGAGGCCGCACTCGAAGCCGCTCTGCACCTCGCGCACGTCGTCCTTGAAGCGGCGCAGCGACGCAATTTTGCCGGTGAAGACCTGCTTGTTGTCGCGGATGAGCCGCACCAGGGCCGAGCGGACGATCTTTCCGTCGAGGACGGCGCAGCCGGCGATGGTCCCCATCTTGGGCACGGTGAAGAGGTTGCGGACCTCGGCGCGGCCCATCTTCTTCTCGGTGCGGATGGGCTCGAGCAGGCCCTCCATGGCCGAGCGGACCTCGTCCACCGCCTCGTAGATGATGGAGTACATCTTGATTCGGACGCCCTGCTGGGTCGCCACCTCCATCACCTTCGGCTCGGGGCGCACGTTGAAGCCGACGATGAGGCCCTCGGAGGTCGAGGCCAGCATCACGTCGGACTCGTTGATGGTGCCGACGCCCGCGTGGAGCACGGTGACGCCCACCTTCTTCGTGGTGAGCTTCTTGAGGGCGTCGGAGACCGCTTCCACCGAGCCCTGCACGTCGGCCTTGACCACGACCTTGAGCTCCTTGGCCTCGCCCTTCTGCACCTTGGCGAAGAGGTCCTCGAGCTTGACCTTCGCGCTCTTGGAGAGGTCCTTCTCCCGCTCCTTGAGGGTTCGGTGCTCGGCGATCTCCTTGGCGGCCGCCTCGTCCTCGACGGCGTGGAAGTCGTCGCCGGCGGTGGGAACCTCGGAGAGGCCCAGGACTTCGACCGGGAAACCCGGCGGGACCTCCTCGACCTTGTTGCCCTTGTCGTCCACCATGGCGCGGACGCGGCCGTAGGCCGTGCCGGTGACGAGCGGGTCGCCCACTTTGAGCGTGCCCTCCTCGACGATGACGGTGGCCACCGGGCCGCGGCCCTTCTCGAGCTTGGCCTCGACGACCGTGCCCTTGGCCGGGCGGCTCGGGTCCGCCTTGAGCTCGAGCACCTCCGCCTGCAGGAGGATCATCTCGAGCAGGTTGGGGATGCCGTCGCGGGTCTTGGCCGAGACCGGCACCATGATGGTGTCGCCGCCCAGGTTCTCGTCGACCAGCGCGAACTCCATGAGCTGGTTCTTGACCTGCTGCGGGTTGGCGCCCTGCTTGTCCATCTTGTTGATGGCCACGATGATGGGGACCTGGGCGGCCTTGGCGTGGCTGATGGCCTCCTTGGTCTGCGGCATCACGCCGTCGTCGGCGGCGACGACGATGACCACGATGTCGGTCACCTTGGCGCCGCGGGCGCGCATGGCCGTGAAGGCCTCGTGGCCCGGGGTGTCGAGGAAGGTGATGGGCTTGCCGCCCTCGGTGAGAACCGAGTAAGCGCCGATGTGCTGGGTGATACCGCCCGCCTCTCCGGCGGCGACATTGGCCGAGCGGATGGCGTCGAGCAGGCTGGTCTTACCGTGGTCGACGTGGCCCATGATGGTGACCACCGGCGGCCGCAGCTTGAGCGACTCGGGCGCAGACTCCTCCTCGGGGATGTAGTCCTCGATCTCGAAGCCCTGCTTCTCCACGCGCCATCCGTAGTCGGCCGCGAGGATCTCCACTGTGGCGACGTCGACGGAGGTGTTCATGGTCGCCATGTTGCCCGAGGCCATGAGCTTCTTGATCAGCTCGGACGCCTTCACGCCGAGGGTCTTGGAGAGCTCCCCCACGGTGATGGAGTCGGTGAGCTTGATGACTTTCTTCTCTTCGGCCATTTGCGTGATCTGGGTCTTGGCGCCCTTCTTGGTGGGCTTTCGCTTCTTGCCGGCGCGCATCGGGAGCGTCGTGCGGCCGCGGGCGAGGTCGATGAGCTCCTGCTTCGACAGATTCTCTTTGATGTCCTGCTTGCCGCGCTTCTTGGCGCCCGCGTGGTCCTTGGTGACGTCGGTAAATTCGCGACGGCCCAGGAAGTCCGTTCCGACCTTGAACTCGCGGACCTCGCCGATGGCGCGCGGCCCAGGAGCGGCGGGAATGGCCTTGTGCGCGTCGGACGGCGGCGTGACACGGCGGACCGGGATGAGCGGCCGGCTCAAGACCACGGCCTGAGTGGCCGTAGGGCGTTGCTGCCGCGGATCGACGCCGCCCTGTGGATGAGCTCCCGCGGCGGGGCGCGGTCCGGTGAACGAGGCGCCGGCCGTCGGAGGCCGGATAGGTCGCGCCGGCCGGGTCAGGTCGGCCTCGCGAACTTCGCGCGGTGCCGAGAGCACGGGGACAGGTGCAGCCCTGGGTTGCTGCGGCATGGGCATCGGATGCTCCGCCGGAGCCGCCGTGGCGGGTGCGGGAGTGGGAGTGGCCGCAGGAGCGGGGCTCGACGCTGCAGGCGCAGGGGCCGCAGCCTCGGCAGAAGGGGCGACGGAAGCCGCGGGTTGCGGCGCGTGTTCCGCGGCGACAGCCGCCGCGGGCGCAGGCTCGGCCGGGGATGGCGGCTCTTCGAGCGCCTCGGCGACCGCGGGCTGGCCAGGCTGAAGGTCCGGAGCGCCAGCCGACTCAGCGGCTGGGGCCTGTCCGGTGTGATGATCGGCCGGAGCGCCAGGGACCGGGGCGGCCTTGCGGCGCACCACGAAGCCGGCCGCGTGGACAGGCGCCGGTGCAGGCTTGGGCTTGCGCTTCTGGAGGATCTTCTCGACGGCGACGTTCGCCTGATCCTCGTCCAAGGAGGAGGAGTGGCTCTTGACGTCGAAATCGAGACTCAGGAGCTCGTTGACGAGCTCCTTGTTGTCCATCTCGATCCCGTGAGCCTTGAGCTCCTTGGCGATCTCATGTACGCGCTTCTTAGCCATTCAAACCTGCTCCCTCGCAGCACTAACGCCGCGTAGCTTCTAATTCTTTCCCGCCTCGAGGTCAACCCAAGACCCCTGCGGGGGCTCGCCAGCCCTCTCGCGGCCGCCGCTCCTGGCGAGCTCGCCCCTCGGATTCTGCTAGGCCCGGCCCTCTTCCCGCTCTGCCAGCTGCGCCAAGAGCGCCTCGTCGGCAGCCACGGCTTGCCGGAAGGCGCGCTGAAAGCTTCGGCGATCGAGCGCCCTTCGAGCGCACGCCCGCCCACAGACATAAGCGCCGCGCCCTGGCCCGCGCTGCGCGGCGTCGACGACTGCCCTTCCTTGCCGGCTCACCAGGCGCACCAGCGCCGACTTGGCCCTCTTGGCGCCGCATCCGACGCAGGTGCGCACTGGTTGAGACATGTTCGCTCCGCTCTCGAAGCGGTTTCAAAGACTCGCCTCGGCGGCGACGGCAAACCTACTTCGCGTCGGCCTCCGGCGCCGGCGAGGCCGCGAGCGCACCGGCGGCGGGCAGAAGCGATCGCCGCGGAGGGATGGGCTCACCGCGCGCGGCGCGCTCGGCGTTGAGCTCCTCGCGGAGCCGCCCTTCCTCCAGCAGGTAGTTCTCGGCGGCCGCCTTGATCTGCCGCGCCTTCTTGATGCCGATGGTGGTGGCGTCGGCGAGCTTCATGAGGTCCGCCTCGCCGACGACGCTCTCCACCGTGTGGTAATTGCCGCTGGCCAGTTGCTCGATGGTCTTCTCGCCGACCCCGCGCACGCGCAGCAGGCGCTCCTGCTCGGTGAGCTCGTCGGGATGGCGACGCGCCTCGGCGATGCGCGCGGCCTCGCGCTCGACCTCCATGCGAGTGAGCTCTTGGGCGTCCTCGACCATTTGCGAGCGGGCCACCGCCTGCATGTCGGTGATCTTGGAGGTGTCGATCGCCGGGATCTGCGCCAGGACCTCCGGAGAGGCCTCGGCGACGTCCTGCGCCTTGCGGAAGCCGTGGGCGTACATCGTCTCGATGAGCAGGTCGTTGACCCCCGGCAGCTTGCCGAGCGAGCGGGCGGCGAACTCGCGCATCTCCTTCACCCGCGTCTCGCTGTTGATGTCCAGCTTCCAGCCGGTGAGCTGGGCGGCCAGGCGCACGTTCTGGCCGCGCCGGCCGATGGCCAGGGAGAGCTGGTCGTCGGGGACGATGATCTCCATGGCGTGGTTGGCCTCGTCGATGAGGACGCGGCTGACCTCGGCGGGGGCGAGCGCGCTGCAGACGAAGCGCGCCGGGTCCTCGTCCCAGGGGACGATGTCGATCTTCTCGCCGCGCAGCTCCTGGACGACCGCCTGCACTCGGCTGCCCTTCATGCCGACGCAGGCGCCGACCGGGTCGACGTCGGAGTCGCGAGAAGAAACGGCGATCTTCGCGCGGCCGCCGGGCTCGCGGGCGGCGGCCTCGATGACCACCACGCCCTCGGCGATCTCCGGGACTTCCATTTCGAAGAGCTTGGTCAGCAGGTGCACCGACGTGCGCGAGAGGATGATCTGCGGGCCCTTGGACTCGCGCAGCACGTCGAGCACGTAGGCCTGGACGCGGTCGCCGGCCCGGTAGCTCTCGCGCGGGACCTGCTCGCGGACGGGCAGCACCGCCTCGGCGCGGCCCAGGTCGATGATGACGTTGCCGTGCTCGAAGCGGCGGGCGGTGCCGGTGACCAGCTCGCCCTTGCGGTCCTTGTACTCGTTGAAGATGATCTCGCGCTCGGCGTCGCGGGTGCGCTGGATGATGACCTGCTTGGCGGTCTGAGCGGCGATGCGCCCGAAGCCCCGCCGGAAGGTCTTGAGCTTGAGGATGTCGCCGTATTGCTCGTCCTGGGCCTTGGCGGCCTCGGCGTCCTCGTCTCGGTAGAAGATCTGGAAGACGAGCTCGTCGCCCGGCTCGACCTCCAGGCCCTTGGCCGAGGCCTCGACCATGGTGAGCTGGTTGCAGGCCTGGATGGGGTCGGTCACCTCGGTGACGACCACGATGGCTTGGAAGAGCTCGACGACCCCTTTTTCCTCGTCGTACTTCGCCTCGAGGTTGCGGTCCTGGCCGAAGGTCTTCTTGGCGGCCTGAAGGATCGCCTGCTCGAGCGTCTGCACCAGGACGACGCGCTCAAGCCCCTTGTCCTTGGCGACTTGATCGATGACGAGGTTCAAGTTGACGGCCTGCGGCTGCATGGCAGCTCCTTCCATACTGTGGCGGCGGGCGAGGCCCGCGCGCGTTGTCGAGCGCGGCGGACGTCCGATCCGCCGCTATGTCGTCGTTGCCCTCAAGGGCTAGTCCCAGGGCGCTTTGAGGTGTGCTTTGGCGATCTCCTTCCGAGCGATCTTGAAGCGCCCCGCGCCCTCGACCTCCACCTCGGCGACGTCGTCCTGAAAGGCGACCAAGGTGCCGGAGAAGTTCTTGCGAGGTGGGTCGAACAGCGGCCCGAACGTCTTGATCTTCACTTGCTGCCCGACGAAGCGCTGGAAGTGCGCAGGCCGGGTCAGCGGGCGCTCGATGCCGGGGCTCGACACCTCCAGCGCGTACTCGTGCTCGACGAGGTCCTCGACCTCGAGGGCCGTCTCGACCGCGTGGCTCGCCCTTTGGCAGTCGTCGATGCCCACCGCGTTGCCGGGGCCGCTGCCCGGCTTGTCGACGAACAGCCGGAGCGTCCAGCGGCCGCCCTCGCGCCCGTACTCGACGTCCACGAGCTCGAGCCCCTCGTTCGCGAGGATGGGCTCGGCGATTTTCCATGCCTTTTCAACGACTTGCTCTTTCACGGCGAGCCGATCCGAGGGTCATCCAGTCCAAAAAAAGAAAAGCGGGCACCCCGAGGTCCCACTCTTCGCACACTGCACGAAAAAGTGGCTCGCTGCCTAGCACATTCCCAAGGGCTCTCGCAAGGGCGACGGGAGGCGCGAGCGAGCAGGCGTCGAGGGGCGCGCTCCCGTCCGCCGTATTCCGTTCCCCGAGCTCCGTCCCCGTACCCGTACCCGTCCCCGCGAACGAACCCGACCCCGAACCCGAACCCGGCTTTGGACGCCTACTTTCCCTCGCCCAATCATGGGAATCTCTGAACCCCCAAAGCACCCTGTCTTCCCCAGGAGACCCGCGCCCATGTTCCTCGCCGCCGCGATCCAGATGACATCTCTGGCCGACAAAGAAGAGAACCTCGCCAAGGCCCTGAGCCTGGTCGACGAAGCCGCCCGGCGCGGCGCCCGCTTCGTCGGCCTGCCGGAGACCGTCTCGTACATGGGCCCCGAGCGGGACAAGGGCAAGTCCGCCGAGCCTCTCGACGGCCCGACGGCGGCGCGGTTCGCCCAGAAAGCGCGCGAGCACAAGATCCACCTCCTGGCCGGCTCGGTGTACGAGTCCGGCGCCCCGGGCGGCCGCCTCTACAACACCTCCGTGCTCTACGGGCCCGAGGGCGATCGCCTGGCGGTCTACCGGAAGATCCACCTGTTCGACGTGGACATCGGCGACGGCGCCCGGTACCGCGAGTCGGAGACCATCGAGCCCGGCAAAGAGGTCGTGGTGGCGCAAACGGCCCTGGGCAAGGTCGGCCTGTCCATCTGCTACGACCTGCGCTTCCCCGAGCTCTACCGCTCCTTGAGCGCCCGGGGCGCCGACCTCGTCTGCGTCCCCGCGGCTTTCACGCTCCACACTGGGCGCGACCACTGGGAGGTGCTCCTCCGGGCGCGGGCCATCGAGAACCTCTGCTTCGTGGTCGCGCCGGCGCAGCACGGCCAGCACAGTGAGCGGCGCGCGACCTACGGGCACGCGCTCATCGCCGACCCGTGGGGCCTGGTCATCGCCCGCGCGAGCGACGGCGAGGGCATGGCCATCGGCCCCATCGACGAGCGGGTCCTCCAGCGCGCGCGACGCGAGCTCCCCAGCCTGGGCCACCGGCGCCTGCCCTGAGCTGCGCCGAAAGCCGCTGATGCCGAGCGCGGCTCGCCGTTGACACGTTCGGAAAGCGCCTGTTAGCGTCCGCCGCGACCGAAGGCAAGTCCGCACGCTCATTCAAGGACTGTCGCAAGAGGCCCTCGCCCCTCCAGGAGAAGCGCCATGTGGGAGCGTCTGAAGCGCGCCGTGCGCTCGTTTGCAGGCTGGTTCGTGTCCTCCATGGAGGACCCCGAGCTCATCCTCGAGCAGAACGTGCGCGACCTGAACGACCAGGTCCCGAAGATGAACGAATCCAT
Organism: uncultured delta proteobacterium; assembly: GCA_963772225.1. Classification (GTDB taxonomy): domain Bacteria; phylum Myxococcota; class Myxococcia; order Myxococcales; family UBA5297; genus CAVYWD01. Next base: position 512,945 of record CAVYWD010000011.1, read on the forward strand.
CGCCATGGTCCGGGCGAACGTGACCCTGCTCGAGAAGGAGAACGCCAAGTACAAGGCCGAGGTCGCCGAGCTCTCCGCCAAGGTCAAGGCCGCCATCCAGGCCAACCGCGACGACTTGGCGGCGCAGTACGCGACCCAGCTCCAGATGGAGAAATCGGCCCTCGCCCGGAACGAGGGGCAGCTCGCCACCGCTCGCCAGGCCTACGAGAAGGCGCTCACCGTCAAGAAGGTCTTCCTGCGCGAGAAGGACAAGAAGACCCAGGAGGCCATGCAGGCCATCCGCGATGCCCGGCGCGCCAAGTGGCAGGCCAAGGTCGCCGACGCGCTCGAGTCCTTCGAGGTCGCCGGCATCGACGCCACCCACGACGAGATGGTCCGGAAGATCGAGGAGCAGACCGCCATCAACGAGTCGCGGATGGAGATGGCGCTCGAGTCGGTCGACCACCAGCGCGTGCAAATCGAGGAAGACGCCGAGAAGATTCGCGCCCAGGAGCTGGTGAAGCAATTCAAGGTGGAGATGGGCCTGGTCGAGGCCGCCCCGCCCCAGCCGGTCGCCGAAGTCTCCGCCGAAGGCCAGAAGACCATCGGCAAGAAGGTCGACGTCAAAACCTAGCGAGGCTGCGCCTCGGACCGACGAGGCACGCTGGAGAGGTGCGGCGCAGTCTCGCGTCTACAGTTGATGGTCAATCGTTTTCGTGCATCACGGTTCGCGCCCCCTCAACGCCTCCAGCCGGGCTAAGGTCGCGCGCGACGGGCGCTTCGCCTCCCGACGGGTGCACCCTTTCAGCTGGCTCGAAGGCCGCGAGAGAGGCGCCGATGCTGAAGCTCGGGTCCGGGGGCAAGCTGGTGCTCGTCCTCCTGGGCCTCTCCATCCTCGGCTACACCGCCGACCACTTCGCCCTGGACGGCAGGGTCTTGGGAAAGCTGCGCCTCTTCCGGCGGCCAGCGCTGCAGCTCACCTCCGGCGACTTCCCGCCCGGCGCCGCCGCCCCGGTCGGCGACCTGGTCTCCATGCCGCTGCGGCCCCTGCGCCTGCTCGCAGTCCCGCGCGGCTCTGCGGCGCCGCTCCTGCTCGCCGCCAATGGGCCCGGGCTCCACAAGGACTCGCCGGCCGCCCGAGCGTACGGCATCGACCTCGACCTGGCCCTGGTGCCCGACGAGCGCGCCCTGGCCGAGTCGCTGTCCCTGGGCGGAGACCGCGGCGGCGCCGACGCCGGCGTCACGACCGTGGACCGCTTGGCCCAGCTGCGCGCCACTGCCCGCGACGCCAAGCTCAAGGCGGTGTTGCTCATCTCGCGGTCGCGGGGCCAGGACGTGGTGGGCGGCGCGGCGGGCGTCGACCAGGTGGGCGCGCTGCAGGGCAAGCGGGTGGCCGTGCCTGCCTCTTCGCCCGCGCGGCTGTTCTTCTTCTGGTCGCTCACCCAGGCGGTGCTCTCGCCCGGCGCCGTCACCCTGGTCCCGGCGGGAAGCTCCGCCGACGCCGCGCGCCTGTTGCGCGAGGGACGGGTCGACGCCGCCGCCGGGTCTCGAAGCGGAGATCGCCGCGGCCGCCCAGGAGCGCGGCGGGCGGATCATCGCCACCACCGCCGACGCGCCGCATTTGGTGCAGAGCGTGCTCGCGGTGCGCAGCGACGTGCTGGCCCGCTACCCGGACGCGGTGCGGCGGCTGGTGCGCGCGCTCCTCGACGCGCAGGAGGCCGCGAGCCGCGACCCCACCGAGGCCGCGCGCGCGCTGGGCGCCAGCGCGCCGCAGCTGGGCGACCCCTTCGAGGCGCTCAAGGCCGACCCGCCGGCGACCTTCTTCGAAAACCTCGCTTTCTTCGGAATACGCGGCGACGCGCCGGTGCACTACGAGGAGCTCTACGCCAGCGCCGCGGCGCTGCTCGACAAGCTCGGCGAGAAGGCCGACCCGGGCCTCTCCGCCGACTCTCGGGAGCTGGGTCCGCTGCTCGCGGCGGGCCCCGCGGCCGGCGCTTCGCGCGCGCGGGTCTCCGAGTCGGGAGCGCCCTGAAGGCGGCGCTTGGCGGTGGTTAGCTTGAGGGCCCGATGGCCGAACGCGACAGCGACCTAAAGCAGGCCTTCCTCCACCCGCTCAACCTGGCCGCGCTCGGCGGGGCGGCGCTCTTGGCGCTGGTGGCCTTTACCCCGGTGCCGCTCCTGGTCGCTGCGGGGCTGGAGCTGGTGGTCTTGGGCGTGGTGCCCAGCCTGCCGGGCTTCAAGCGCCGAACGCGGCGGCGCCGCGAGGAAGAGCGGCGCCTCGCGGAGCAAGCGAGCTTGGAGAAGACGCTCGACGAGCTCTCGCCGAGCCAGCGCGACTGCTACTTCACCTTGCGGGACCTGCGCGACCGAACCCTGGAGAACTACCGGCGCCTGCCCGGCGGCGCGCCCCTGGCGGAGGCCAGCGCCGGCCGGCTCGACGGGCTGCTCGTCTCCTTCGTGCGCCTGCTCGGCGCGCTCGACGACCATCGGAGGTACCTGAGCACCACCGACCGAAAGTCGCTCGAGCGCGAGCTCGCCGAGCTGCGGGTGGAGGTGGCCGGAGGCGCGGCGGGGACCCAGGCGCTCCACGAGGTGAAGCGGCGGCGCATCGAGATCCTCGAGAAACGGGTGGAGCGGTTCGGGCGCGCGGCCGAGGGCCGCGAGCTGGTCAGCCATCAGCTCGCCTCCATCGAGGACTTCCTGCGGCTCCTGCACGAGCAGTCCATCACGCTGCGGGACCCGGAGGTCGTCAACGCCCAGCTCGAGCACCTCTCGTCGGAGATCCAGGCGACCGACGAGGCCATGAGGGAGACCGAGCGGTTCCTCGCCTTCACCGAGGAGCTCCAGAGCCTCTCGCCTCCGGAGCGCGAGCGGGTGCGGTAGCGACTCGAAGGGGCGCGGCAGGCGAGAGACCCCATGCCGGAACGAGCTTGAGGCGTCTGGTACGAGCCCCAGCCGCTCGAGCAGACAAGGCCCCAGGCCCGCTCCTGGACACGCGCCCTTCGCGCGGTCTATGGGTTGGCCTTCACGCGCCGGGCCTTCGAGCCGAAGCCCCTGGCGTCGCCTCGAGGCCTCCGACTTGGCGCCCTCTGACGAGAGCCTGCCCTCGATGAAGCGACCTTTTCTCGCCGATGACCGCATCTTCTCGCTCTTGGCCAAGTATGGGAGCCCGCTCTACGTCTACAGCGAGGCCATCCTCCGCGAGCGCTGCCGCGAGATCCGCCAGCTCCTGCCTGGCCGCCGCTTCCTTCCCAGCTACTCGGCCAAGGCCAACGGCAACCTCGAGCTCCTGAAGGTCATCCGGAGCGAGGGCTTCGAGGTGGACGCGATGTCGCCCGGGGAGGTCGCCCTCGCGCTGCGCGCCGGCTTCAGCCCGGAGAGCATCCTCTTCATCGGCAACAACGTCTCCGCCGAGGAGCTGCGCTTTGCGGTCGAGCGCGGCGCGCTCGTGAGCGTCGACTCGCTGTCGCAGCTCGAGCTCTTCGGGCGATGCCACCCCGGCGCCGCCGTCGCCGTGCGCTTCAACCCAGGCGTCGGCGCGGGCCACCACGCCAAGGTCGTCACCGCGGGCCGCGGCACCAAGTTCGGCGTGCAGGCGGACCTCGCGGGCGAGGTTCGGGAGCGAGCCGCCCGCCACGGGCTCCGGCTGGTCGGCATCAACCAGCACATCGGCTCGCTGTTCCTGAGCGAGGACCCGTACCTCGAGGCGGCGGCCGCCCTGCTCGCCATTGCCCGAAAGCTCCCGGGCCTCTCGTTCGTCGACTTCGGCGGCGGCTTCGGGGTCCCCTACCGCAGCGGCGAGGCGCGGCTCGACCTGCGCCGCCTCTCCGAGAAGCTGGACCTTCTGATCGGCGCGTTCGAGGCGGGCGGCATGGCCGGCGAGCTCACCTACAAGGCCGAGCCCGGACGCTACCTCGTCGCCGAGAGCGGCGTCCTGCTCGGGACCGTCCACGCGGTGAAGGAGAGCTACGGCGTGAAGTACGTGGGCACCGACCTGGGCTTCAACGTCCTCGCCCGCCCCGCGATGTACGACGCCTACCATGCCATCCACCTCGCGCCGCGCGGCGCGCGCCCCTGTGAGACGGAGACGGCGACGGTCGTGGGAAACATCTGCGAAACAGGCGACGTCCTCGCCCGGAACCGCGAGCTCCCCCGGGCCCAAGAGGGCGACGCCGTCGCGGTTCTCGACGCAGGGGCGTACGGCTTCAGCATGGCGTCGAGCTACAACGGCCGCCCGCCTCCAGCAGAGGTGCTCATCGAGGTCGACGGCGCCGACCGGCTCATCCGGCGGAGGGCGCCGCTCGAGGATCTGATGAAGGACTTCGTCGACTAGCGCCAACGGCGAGCGAGCGGCGGCTCTGACTTACGGGCCAGCCGGCGAATCCTCGCGCGGGATGAGCTCCAGATCGCGCAGCTTCGACATGAGCGCGGACGGGTCGATGGGCTTGAGGAGATAGCCGTCGCACTGCTCTCGAAAGGCGCTCAGGACGTTCTCGCGGTCGCCCAGGGACGTGGTCATCAACACCTTGATGCCCAGGCCCACCAGGACGCCGTTCGCGCTCTCGAGCTGCCGGATGCGCCGGAGCGTCTGCTGGCCGTCCAGGCTCGGCATCATGATGTCGAGGCAGAGCAGGTCGAAGGGCGCCTTTGCCTCGAGGGCCCGGCGAATCGCGTCGATCGCCTCGAGGCCGGTGCGGACGAGGTGCACCTCGCCGAACGGCTTGAGCAGCACTTGTAGGAGAAGCCGGCTCGTGAAGTCGTCGTCGGCGACCAAGGCCTTCATGCGAGCCTCCGCTTCTCTCCGGCGCCCTCGGCGGCGCGCGCGAACGCCTCGCGCGTGAGCGCTTCGCTCGGGAGCAGATTCTTCATAGCCCCTTCTCCTTCGAGGCGTCGACCAGGACGGACGCCTCCATGCCTCGCTTGAGCCTTTCGAATTCCCGCTGCAGATCGTCGAACACCCCGCGCGCCGCGTCCAGGTCGCCCGCGGCGCCGGCTCGCTCCATCTCGAGCGCGCGGCTCACCAGGCGCCCGCCGCCCACGACGGCCGATGCGCCCTTGAGCGCGTGCGCCTGGAGCCGGACGGCGGGGGCGTCCTGCTGGCCCAGGTGGCCTCGCAGCGCCGAAATCTGCCGAGGCGCGTCGTCGAGGAAGCCCCGGGCAATCTCCTGGGCCAGCGCGCGGTCACCCATCACCCGCTCGAGGAGCGACGCCTCATCGAAGACCGTCGCCCCCGCGCCGCCCGGTGATGGAGCGGCGGAATCGGCGGGCGGCTCTCGACCGGCCGCGGCCGCACCCTGGACGTGGGCGGCCCACTTCTCGATCATCCGAGCGAGCGCCTCGGCGGACATGGGCTTCGGGAGGTAGTCGTCCATCCCGGCCTTGAGGCAATCTTCGCGGTCGCCCTGCATGGCGTGGGCAGTCACGGCGACGATGGGGATGGCGGGGTTGGGCGCGCCGCCCGCGCGGATTTCGCGGGTCGCCGCGAAGCCGTCCACCTCGGGCATCTGAACGTCCATCAGCACCAGGTCATAAGGGATGCGTCGGAGCGACTCCAGCGCCTCCCGGCCGTTGGCCACGGCGTCGGCCCGAACTCCCAGCTTGCCGAGGAGCCCCAGGGCCACTTGTTGGTTCGTGAAGTTGTCCTCCGCCACCAGGACGCGCAGGCCCACGCGCGGCCGCCCGCGAGGCGCGAACTTCGCGAGCTCGCCCGCCGCTCCCGGGGCGCCGCTGCCGAGCGCCGCCGCCAGGCAGCCCAGCAGCTCCGAAGGCCGAACGGGCTTGAGCAGGCGGGCGCAGAACTCGCCGCTCGCGAGGCCGGCGCGCTCCGCCGGGGCCACGGGAGAGGCCATGAGCACTCGCCGGGTGCCCGCGAGTCGCTCTTCTTCGGCCACGGCGCGCCCCAGCGACTCTCCGTCCATGCCTGGCATCCGCTGGTCGACGAGGACGACGAGGAAGGGGTCGCCGGCGTCGACCGCGCCGCGGAGGAGCCGCAGCGCCGAAGGGCCGTCGTCGGCCTGCGACGGCCGCGCGCCCCAGCGCGCCAGCTGGCCCTGCAAGAGCTCGCGGCTGGCGCGGTTGTCGTCCACGACCAGGATGCGGGCGCCGGCCATCCCGGCCGGCATCGCCACCGGTGCGGGCCGCGCCGCCGGCTGCTTCTCCAGGCGCGCGGTGAACCAGAACTCGGACCCGACCCCTTCCCGGCTGTCGACGCCAATCTCGCCGCCCATCAATTCCGCCAGCTGCTTGCTGATGGCCAGGCCCAGGCCGGTCCCGCCGTAGCGGCGCGTGACGGAAGCGTCGACCTGCGTGAACTTCTGGAACAGCATGCCTCGCTTGTCGGCGGGGATGCCGATGCCGGTGTCGCGCACCGAGAAGCGCAGGACGACGTCGCGAGCGGTCTCGCTCGCCACGTCGACGCGCACCGCCACCTCTCCCTGGCTCGTGAACTTGATGGCGTTGCCCAGAAGGTTCGTCAGCACCTGCCGCAGGCGGCCGGGGTCGCCGCGCAGCAGGGCGGGGACCTCGGGGGCCAGGGCGCACAAGAGCTCGAGCCGCTTCTGCTCGCTGCGCGGCGCCATCATCGCTGCGAAGTCGTCGAGCAGCGCGCCCAGGTCGAAGTCCAGGGTTTCGAGGCTGAGCTTGCCGGCCTCGATCTTGGAGAAGTCGAGGATGTCGTTGACCAGGGCCAGCAGCACCTCGGCGCTGGCCCGGGCGGTCTCGGCGTAGCGCCGCTGCTCCGAGTCGAGGTCCGTGTCCAGCAAGAGCCCGGTCATGCCGATGACGCCGTTCATCGGGGTGCGGATCTCGTGGCTCATGTTGGCCAAGAACTCGCTCTTCGCGGCGCTCGCCCGCTCGGCTCGCTCCGCCATGTCGTTGGCGTGAGCGGTGGCGAGCTCGAGCTGCCGGTTGCTCTCGCGCAGCTCTTGCTCCGCCCGCTTGCGCTCGGTGATGTCCATGACGAAGCCGCGAAACCCGACCCGGGTGCCGCGCTGGAAGATAGGCGACGTGAAGGCCAGCGCGTGGAATTCCGCGCCGTCGAGGCGGCGCGCCCGGCACTCCAGGAGTTCGCGCGGGGCGCCCTCGAGGCGCACCCGGAGCCGGTCCATCACCTTCGCCTGGTCCTCGAAGGCGATCAGGTCGATGACGTGAAGCCCCTTCTCCAGGTCGGTCGGGGTCAGTCCGAACATCTGCAGACCGCGGACGTTGGAGTAGGTGATGTTCGCGGAGAGGTCGGCCTCGAAGATGGTCTCGGGGAAGGCCTCCGCGAGCTGCCGGAAGCGCTCCTCGCTCTCCGAGAGCGCCTGGCGGGCGGCCACCCGCTCGGTCTCGTCCCACAAGACGCCGTCGATGCGCACCGCCGTCGCCTCGCCGTCGCGGAGCACGCGGCCCCGGGCCGCCAGGGCGTGGACGCTCCCGTCCCGCCACAGGGCGCGGTACTCGAGCGCGTAGGGCGCGCCCTCCTCGATGGCCCTGGCCAGCGCCGCCCGGACGGCGACGCGGTCGTCCGGGTGGACGGCGTCGAAGAACTCCTCGGCGGCGCCGGAGAAGCGGGAGGGGTCTATCCCCAGCAGCCGGCAAGTCTGCTCGTCGAAGCGCCGCGCGTCGGAGACGATGTCCCAGTGCCATACGCCCATCGCCGCCGAGTCGAGCGCGAGGCGGAGCCGCTGGCGGCTCTCGTGGAGCTCGGACTCGACGCGCTTGCGCTCCGTGATGTCGACCATCGCCGTGAGGAAGTGCTGCTTCCCCTGGCTCTGGATGAGCTCGCCCGAGAACAGGCCGGTGAGCAGGGTCCCGTCCTTGCGCCGGACCTGAAGCTCGAGGTCGGCGAATCGCCCCGCCGCCTGCAGCTGGGCGCTGAGCGCGTCCTTCTGCTCGGCGTCCGGAAACAGCTTGAGCTCGGCCGCGGTCCTGCCCAGGACCTCCTGGGCCGAAAATCCCAGCGCCTTGAGGAAGGCGTCGTTGACGTCCACGAACCGCCGAACCGGGAATTCGGAGAGCGCCATGAGATTCGGGTTGCTGCGGAAGAGCCGCTCGAACCGCTGCTGCGCCTCCCGCTCGGCCGTCAAGTTCTTGGAGACGCCGAAGAGGCAGTCCTCGCTCCCCCAGCGTCCGGGCCAGAGTCGGGTCTCGACCGGGACGAGCGCCCCGCTCTTGGCGGCCATGGGCAGCGGGCAGTCGTGACGCTCGCCCCTGAGGATGGCGGCGAAGACGGCCTGGGCCTCCTCGCGCTTGTCGGCCGGGTGCAGATCCAGCACGCCCATGGCGCCGAGCTCGTCGGAGCCGTAGCCCAGCGTCCGGGTCAAGGCGGAGTTGGCGGCGAGGATCCGCCCGTCCACCGTGGCCACGGCAATCATGTCGGTCATGGACTCGAAGAACGTGCGGAAGTTGACCTCGCGCTCGCGAAGGGCCTCCTCCGCCCGCCGCCGAATCCGTCACATCGACGAAGGACTCGACGAAGTAGAGCGGGCGGCGATCGGCGCCGCGGACGACCGCCAGGTTGGCGTCGATGAAGACCGTGGCGCCGGCCTTCGTGAGGCAGCGCTTCTCGAACCGGACCGCGTCCTGGCCGTCGACGAGCGCCTTCTTGGCGCCGATGCTCGCAGCGCGGTCGTCGGGGTGCGTCAGCTCGAAGGAGGTCCTTCCGACGAGCTGCTCGGGCGAATGGCCCAGCAGGCTCCCCAAGGCGCCGTTGACCCTAAGGAATCGGCTGTCGAGCGAGATCAGCGCCTGGGCGACGGCGCTGTGCTCGAAGCCCACTCGAAAGCGCTCGTCCGCCTCGAACTTCAGCTGCTGGGCGGTGATGTCGCGCATCGACGTCACGACGCAGGCCTTCCCGTCGATTTCGATGGGGTCGGCGGAGGAGTCGCTCCACAGCTCGCGGCCCTCTTTGTCTTTGATGCGTGCTCGAAAGCCTCGCACGCACCCCTTGGCGTCGAGCTCGTCGAAGAACCGCTGCCAATCCGCGGAATCGGCCCAGAGGCCCAGGTCGTTGGAGAGCTTCCCGACGGCCTCTTGCCGCGCGTAGCCGGTGAGCTGCTCGAAGCCGCGGCTGACCTCGAGGAAGCGCCCCGTGGCGACCTCGGCGATGAAGATAGCGTCGCCGCTGTTCAATAACGCGCTGTAGTACTTCTGCTCTCCGAGACGCAGCGTCCTTTCCAGGGCCAGCGCGCGCCGGCGCTTGCCGTAGGCGGCCCACGCGACCAAACCCTGCGCGACCGTCGCCGCCAGCGTGCTCCAGACCGCAGGGCCGAAACCCGCCTCCCGGAAGGTGACCGCGAAGCAGGTGGCCATCACCGAGAGCACCGCCGCGACCAGCGTCGGGGTCCCGAAGAGGACGCCGGCCCAAGCCACCGGCGCCCCCATCGCCGCCATGAAGCCGGGGCCCGCCCGGCCGGCCGCCGTGAAGGCGATGCCGCAGCAGGCGACGGGCGAGACGGCCACCGGGAAGACCCAGTCGAAGGCCTTGGGCGCCTTGCGGACCGCGAGCCAGGCGAAGCTCGCCAGGCAAATCGCGAGCACCTCCGCGGGCGCCAGCAGCCGCCGCGGCCCAGGCTCCGAGGCGAAGTACGTGAAGGCGATGAACGGCGGCGCGACGAGCGCGTAGAGCAGAAGCGCCAGCTTCCGCCGCCCGCGCTCGGCGTCGTCCAAGAGTCGGAGGCGCGCGATCATGGGTCGCCCGCCTCCGGGCTCCCGCAAGCCCGAGGGCCCGCGAACCGCTCGGCCGGGGCTCGGCGCGCCGCTTTCGCGGCTCGCGCGCGCCTCGCCACCCGAGCCGACCCGTGCGCGCCGAGGAGAGCGAGCCGGCGCATCGCGAGCCCGGGGGAATCCATGACCGCGCGGCGCAGGGCAGCCCCGGGAACCGAGACACCGAGGCGCGCATCCGGCTCGAAGCGAGCCCTCGGCCGATGACGCGAAGACGACGAGCGAAATTGCGCCGCGCACCGCATATTCGAAGTTTGAATCAGAGGAGGAGTCGAGAAGGCAGAAGCGAAGGCATCATCACAGTGCTTCGAAAGAGCCGGGATATGCTGGCGCGACTGTACCAAAAGTGGAACTGGCCGATCCACGCCTCCACCCGGACGGCAATCGGAACCACGAGTCGGCGGCGTCCCCGGGGCGACAGGTCTATGACACTGCGGGTATTGCAACGGGCGGTTGTCCGATGCGGAATCGCGAGAGGCCCTCGCCCTTCGGGCACTTTGAAGAATTCCGCGAAGGATGCGCCCCTCCGAATGCCCGCGGCCTCGCCGGCGCGAGGCGCCCGCGCCGCGGAGCGGGGGGATGGCGCCCCTCGAGATCGCGCGACGGCCGCGCCTTGCGCATCGGTCGATCGCCGCGGTACCGTCCGCGCTCCATGGCCGACAAGGTCGACTACTTCAAGGAGGCGGTGCGCCACCCCCTCCACCAGGCGCTCATCGCCGCCGGGGTCATCGCCGCCGTCGCCAGCCTCTGGCGCGGCACCTTCTGGCCCCTCTTCTTTTTCGCGCTCGCCGAGGGCGCCTACCTGGTCCTCGCGCCCCGTTGGCCGCCGTTCCAGCGCGCCTGCGACCGGGCCGCGGCGCTGGCGGCGATGGAGAGGCGCAAGCTCGACCTCGAGCGCGTCGCGAGCCGCCTCTCGCCCACGGCCAAGAGCCGCCTCGACGGCGTCCTGCGCACGAAGGCCCGCATCCTCGACTCAATGAAAACGCTCTCCCCGAGCGACCCGCTCGGCCGCCTCTGGGAGTCGCGGCTGGACTCCCTGGGCGACGCCGCGCTTCGCATCCTGGTCGCGGTCGACTCGAACCGGGCCGACGACCGCCAGCAGCGCGGGCTCCAGTCCGACGTCCAGGAGCTCGAGGCGGAGCTCGCGGGCCTCGCCGACGGCGCGGCGAAGAAGGCCAAGCTCCAGCGCCTCGAGCTCGCGCGCAGGCGCCTCGGCGCGTTCTCCGGGCTCAAGGACCAGCGCGAGGCGGCCGTCGCCCAGCTCGAGACGCTCGAGGACCTGCTGTCGGAGCTCTTGGCCCAGGGTCTCGCGGGGCGCGACGACGAGGCCTTCGCCCAGCGCATGGACGCGCTGAGCGCACAGGTCCAGGCGGCCGGCGAGAGCGTGGCGGCGCTGGACCGCGCCGCCGGGAGCGAAGACGAGCTGCGGCGCCTCGCCTGAAGGAAGGACCTTTGAAGAACCGCCTCTTCGTCGCCCTGCTCGTCGCCATCGCCATCGCCGCCGCGTCTGCCGGGGTCCTGCTCCGCCGCGGGTCCGCCCCCTCGCGCGGCGGGCGCGACCCTCTGGCCCACTTCCCCGCGAGCTGCGAGGCCGTGGCCGTGGCTCCGGACGCAGGTCGCGCCGGCGAGCGGCTGTCGGGCCTTTCGCACCTGAAGCTCGCGCAGCTCGGCGCGGCGTTCGCGGGCGCCGGGAGCGCGGACCTGCTCCTGGCCGAGCTCGCCCGCCAGGCCGGCGTCGACTTCCGTTCGCGCGAGGCGCTGCGAGCGTCCGGGGTGGACCCCGCGGGGCCGCTCGCCGTCCTCCTGCCGCTGGGCGGCCCGCCCATCGTGGCGGTCGCTCCGTCGAGCCGAGACCAGGTCCACGCCCTCCTGCAGAAGCACGCCGCCGACCGCGCGGGCGCCCGCCAGAGACGCGAAGTGGCCTCGGGCCCTCACACCATCGTCGCCTTCTTCACCGAGGGCTCGCAAACCGCCGCCCTTGCCTATGCCGACGTCGAGGGGCTGGTCTTCGCCTCCGCCGGCCGGGGCTGCGTCCAGGCCCTGCAGAAGTCGCTGGCGGCGCCGCCCGGGAGCTCCCTCGCCCAGGACGCGCACTTCGCCAAAATGCGCCCTGACCTGGAGCGCGCAGACGCCTACGCCTTCGTCTGCCCCACTTCGCCGCGCGCGCAGCGGGTCGACCTCCCCTACGGCGCCGGCCTGGGCCTCGCCCTCGAGCCCGCCGAGGCCCGCCTGTGGGCCGAGGTCGACCTGGCCGACGGCCACGCCAAGGCGCTCGCGGCGCTCTCGGGACCGGCGGGGGCGGACCTGGTCGGGCGCTTGGACCCCGCGGCCTTCTTCGTCGCGCGCTTCGGCGGCGACCCCCGCGCCCTGCAGCCGTTCGCCGAGGTGCTCGTGCCCGCGCCGCTGCAGGCGGCCGCGCGCCAGGCGAACCTCGACGTCGCCGGCGAGCTCCTGGGGAACATGAAGCCCGGCGCCGCCGCCTCGCTGAGCCTATCGCCCTCGGCGTCGCTGGCGTCCGTCCCGGAGGTCGACCCCCGCCTGGCCAACCCGTTTCTCCTGGTCCACTTCGCGGCTTTGGGCCAGGTCGCCGACGCGGCGCGGGCCAGGGAGGCCCTCGACAAGGTGGCCGCCATGGCTTCTCGCTTCGGCGCTCAAATGGAGCCTCGCGAAATCGACGGCACCCGAGTCCTGGTGGCGAGCTACCCGCTGGGCGAGGGCGCGAGCGCCTCGGTGCACGGGCGCTACGCCGTCGTCACCGGCGGGCCCGGGCAGATGGAAGCCCAGTTGCAGCGCCTCGCGGGCGGCCCCGCCTTGCAGGTCGGCCTGCAAATCAAGGACCCGGGCGCGCGCAAGGCGCTCGCCGAGGACGGGTTCGCGCTCTACCTGGACGTCGCGCGACTCTCCGCCTCGCTGCGCGCCCTGCCCGACTCGGCCTATGGCGTCGGCGGCTTCGCCATCAAGGCTGCCCTGTCGCGCGCTTTGGAGGCGCTGGACGAAGTGCCCGGCGCGCGGCTCTCGGGCAAGGTCGCCGGCTCGCGCCTTCACGTCGAGCTGGCGGTGAGCCTCTCGGCCCGCGCGGGCGGGCCAGGAGCCGCAGGCCGGTGATCCGCGTCTCGGGCGCTCGGAAGGTCTACCGCGACGCGGGCGGCGCCTCGCTCGCCGTGCTCGACGGCGCAGACCTCGCCGTGGCCGAGGGCGAGATGGTCGCGGTGGTCGGCCCCTCGGGCTGCGGCAAGACCACCCTGCTCCACCTCATCGGCGGCCTCGACGCGGACTTCGAAGGCGAGGTCGAGGTGGCGGGCCAGCGCCTGCGCGGCCTCTCTGACCGCGCCCTCGCCGCCTTCCGGAACCGCTCGGTCGGCTTCGTCTTCCAGTCGTTCAACCTGCTCGCGCCGCTCACCGCGCTCGAGAACGTGCTCTTGCCCTCCTACTTCCGGTCCGAGGGCAGCAAGTCTTCGGCTCGGACGCGCGCCGAGGAGGCGCTCGCGTGCGTGGGGCTCTCGCCCAAGGCGCGGCGCCGCCCGGCGGAGCTCTCCGGCGGCGAGCGGCAGCGGGTGGCCATCGCCCGGGCGCTGTTCGGCCGGCCGCGGGTCATCCTGTGCGACGAGCCGACGGGCAGCCTCGACGCGGCGACGGGCGCGCAAATCACCGACCTCTTCGCCCAGCTCTCGCGGGAGCAGCGCCAAACTCTGGTCGTGGTCACGCACGAGGAGCGCGTCTGGCGCGCCGCGGGCCGGGTCCTGCGGCTGTGCGAGGGCCGCCTGGTCGAGGAGTCGGCGGGCCGCGGCGCGGCGGAGGCCCGGCCATGACGCCCGGGAAGCTCGCCCGGCTGGTGGCGGTGAACCTGCGGCGCGACCTTCGCGGCGCGGTCTTCTCCGGCTTTGGCGTCGCCGCGGGCATCGGGGCCCTGGTCTTCTTCGTCGCCCTGGGGAGCGGCGTGCGGGCGCTGGTGCGCGAGCGCATCTTCCCCGCCGACCTGCGCGCCGTCGAGGTGGTCCCGCCCGCGCTCTCGCTGGGCGGGTCCTTCGGCGGGCGGCTCGACGAGCCCACCCTGCTCAGGCTCGCGGGCATCCCCGGCGTCGACCGGCTCTACCGCAAGATGGAGCTGCGCGTCCCGGCCATGGGTGGCCCGGCCGAGAGCCTGGTCCAGTCCTTCCACGTGCCGCGGCACGTCTACGTCGCGCTCATCGCCACGGGCGTCGAGCCGGCCTACGTCGAGGGCGACCTCGCGAAGGGCGCCGCGTTCACGGACCCGCCTGCCGGGAAGCCCGTGCCCGCCCTCGCCTCGCGGCGGCTGGTCGAGCTCTACAACCGCAGCTTCGCCAAGTCCCAGGGGCTCGCGCCCATCGCCGAGCCGCTCCTCGACGCGGCGGCCGGCGTCGAGCTCCTCAAGGTGGAGCTCGGCCGCAGCATGCGCGGGGCGACGGGGCTGCCTTCGCGCGAGATGGGGCTGTCGTTCGCCGGCCTCTCCGACCGAGCTCCGCTCCACGGCGTGCTGATCCCGCTCGAGACCGCCCGGCGCATCAACCGCGAGTACGGGCAGGACGCCGAGAGCTGCACGTCGGCGACGCTCGTCGCCGCGACCCAGGGAGACGTCCCGGCCGTCGCCGCTGCGGTGAGGCAGATGGGGCTCTCCATCGACGACAGCGAGCGGACGCTGTCGCAGAGCGTGGGCGGGGCGGTGGCGGTGGTGACCGTGGCACTTTCACTGCTCTCCGGGCTCATCTGCCTGCTCGCGGCGGTGAACATCGCCCACGCGCTCTCGGCGAGCGTCCTTGCGCGGGCCAAGGAGCTGGCCGTGCTGCGCGCGGTGGGAGCGACGCGCGCCGACGCCGCGCTCCTGATCCTGGGAGAGGCGCTGGCCATCGGCCTTTGCGGCGGCGCAGCGGGGGCGGCGCTGGCGCGCGCGGGTGGCGCGGCCCTCGACGCCTTGGCCCAGAGCCGGCTCCCGGACTTTCCGTTCAAGCCCGACACGTTCTTCGCGTTCTCGCCGCTGCTGCTCGTGGGGACGACGGCGCTCGGCGTCGCCGCGGCGCTTTTCGGCGCGCTGGTCCCCGCGCTCGCGGCCTCTCGGTCCGACCCCGCCCGCGCTCTTTCGGGATAGGAGCAAAGCCTTCGCATGCCAGAGCGTCGCCGCACGCCCTTCCCCTGGGGGCTCGCCGCCGGGAACCTGCTCTCCCTGGCGCTGGGGCTCGCCGTCGCCGCCGGAAACTTCTGGAAGTCGCGCCAGGGCGCGCGCGCGGAGGTCTCGGCGCTCCTCGCTCTGCCATCGGCCCCGGCCTACGGCGCCCTGACGCTCGGCGTCGCCGCGGCGGCGGCGGCTTCGCTGATGGCGCTCGTTCGGCGGCGCCCGGCGGGCCATCGCGCCTACCGGCTGCTGCCCATCGCCGCGGCCCTGGTGATTTTCGCGCACGGCTTCGTCCTGCCGCCTTTCGAGCCGCCGCTGCCTTCGAACGAGATCGCCCTGGCGCAGCTGGCGATGGGGCGCGACGCGCTCTCGGCGGAACCGGCGCTCCCGGCCGAGCCCGGCCCCGTCGAGGAGGCCTTCCACGACATGCGCCCGCCCTACCTGGTGCGCGGCGCGGCCGTCCCGCGCTGGACGGTGCTCACCCGCCGCGACTGCGACGGGCCCTGGCTGGAGCCGCCCGCGGGAGTGCGAGCGGGCACCCTGCTCTATTGCCTCGCGCCTGCGGCGAACGAGGCGTGGATGACCGCCGTGGGCGCAGGGCCGGAGCAGTTCGGCGAGCCGAGCGTCATCAAGGTTGGGGGCCAGCCCCAGGTCGCGTGGCTGAAGCCGAGCCCGATGAGCGCGCCCCAGCCGCCCAGTCCCCCGGAGCTGGGCGAAGCGAAGCCGCCCGCGGCCCCCCGGAGCGAGGCCGCTCCTTGAGAGGATGAGCATGCCTTCCCCCAAACCCGAGCAGCCGAGCCAAAGCGATCGCCGCGCCATCGAGGAGCTCCGCCAGGGCAACACCGGCCGGCTCCTGCTGCGCGCCGCGCGCGCCTACAACGAGCGCGCCATCGCCAAAATCCGCGAGGCGGGCCACGAGGCCGTCAAGCCCGCGCACGCGGCCATACTCCCGTTCATCGACGTCGACGGCACCCGGCTCAACACCGTCGCCCAGCGGGCGGGGATGGCCAAGCAGAGCGCCTCGGAGATGATTCACGAGCTGGTGGCAAGCGGCTACCTCCGGCTCGCCCAGGACCCGGCCGACAAGCGCGCGCAACGGGTGCAGTTCACCGACCTGGGTTGGCGGTTTCTCAGGGACGCCCACCGAGTGAAGAAGGCGGCGGAGAGGGAGATCGACCGGGCGCTGGGCAGCGAACGCGCCGAAGAGCTTCGCGAGCTCTTGCGCGATTTCGTCGCCGGCTTCTGATCTCTGCTGCTTCCCAGAGTCTTCGCGCGGCGCGACGAAGTTTTCGGGCCGCGCTCAGCCTCAGGCCTTGCAGGCGTTGCCCGGCGCCTGGCCCGCGCCGATCTGCCGGAGCAGCGCCGCGGTGTCCAGCAGCGCCCAGTGCTCGGCGATCCGCTCGCCCGAGAGCCGGAACCAGCGCACCAGGTTGACGTCGACGAGGTTGCCGGAGGCCGGAGCCCCTCGGAATGGGCCCTGGTGCGTGGCCGTCAGCCGCATCCGCATCACGACCCTGTCGCCCTCGACCAGGCAGTCCTCGACGCGGGTGTGGTGATCCGGAAAGGCCCGCGCGAGCTCGTTCATCTGCTTCTTCAGCCCCGCGGCGTCGGGCGGCTCGTAGGCGTGGTCGACATAGTCGGCGGTCAAGAAGTCGTCGACGCGCGAAGGGTCGCTTCGGTTCCAGGTCTCGTCCATGAAGGCCCGAATCAAGGCTTCGCTGCGGGCGCGCGAGGTTGCGTCGTCCATGAGGCAGCTCCTCGAGAGGCGGCGGATGATTAGACAGCTTACCTGACTGATTTAGTCAGATTTCCTGACCATGTCAAACCGGGGGAAGTTTCCGAATGGCGCGCGCCTTGGGAAAGCGCGCCTCCGCCATCTCGGGCCTTCGCGACGCAGCACACCCCTTGAGGTCCTGGCGTCCCGGCGGCCCTCCCCCCGCGTCCGAGAAAGCCGGCGCTTCTTCTCCATGGCGTCCCGGCCGGAAAGCGGGCAAGCTCTGCCCCATCAAGGGAGCGGATGAGAAGGCGATGCTCTCTCGTCGCCCAGCGTGCATCTTAGCCGCGAGGGACAAGGGCCCACGCGCACGCAAACCATCAAGGACGGTTCCTATGAAGATCGCCGCGAACTGCGTCGTCTCACTCGACTACTCGCTTCACTTGGGCGACGGCGCCATCGTCGACAGCAGCGCCGAAGGCGAGCCGCTGACCTACCTGCACGGCAACGGTCAGATCATCCCAGGCCTCGAGCGCCAGCTGGAGGGGCTTTCCACCGGCGACGCCCGCCAGCTCACGGTCGCCGCGGTGGAGGGCTACGGGGAGCACGACCCGAAGGCCATCCAGGAGGTGGACAAGACGGCCTTCGGCGACCGCGCACTCAAGGAGGGCGACGAGTTCATCGCCGTCGACGACCACGACAACGAAATCCCCGTCCGCATCAAGGGGGTGCAGGGCGGGAAGGTGACCGTAGACTTCAACCACCCGCTCGCCGGCAAGACCCTGCACTTCAGCGTCAAGGTCAAGGACGTGCGCGAAGCGACCGAGGAAGAGAAGTCGCACGGCCACGCCCACGGCGAGGGCAGCCACCACCACCACTGATTGACGAAGCGCCCGCGAGCCCGGCTCGCAGCCTCAAGAGGAGGTCGCCGCGATGCAAAACCCCTCTTCCGAGGATCCTCGGGCCGGTAGGAACCGAGCCTTCGAGAGCCTCATCCTCGAGGCGTTCGCCCCCTGCTCGGCCGCGGTCGACGAGCGCGGCGAGATCCTCTGCGTTTCGGGCCGCGGGTCGCCCTTTCTGCAGCCGGCGCCCGACGGCGCGCCCGGCAACCTGTTCGAGCGGGTGGACCCCGCGCTGCGGGGCGAGCTCCGGGCGGCGCTCGCAGCGGCCGCACGGGAAGGCCGAGCCGTCTCGCGGTTCGCCGGCCGGGCGCAGGTGACCGCCCAGCCCGTGCCGTCGGAGCCGGGCCTGTTCGCGGTGGTGCTGCAGCCCGCCCAGGCCGCGGGCGGCGACGGCGAGGACGCGATGGTCTGCCTGCGGCAGGCCAACGCCCAGCTCCTGGAGGCCGACCGGCGCAAGGACGAGTTCTTGGCCACGCTCTCCCACGAGCTGCGCAACCCGCTCGCGCCCATCAAGAACTGCCTCTACATCCTCGAGCGCGCCCCGCCCCTGGGCGAGCAGGCCAAGCGGGCGCGCTCGGTCATCGACCGCCAGGTGAACCACCTGTCGCGGCTGGTCGACGACCTCATCGACGTCGCGCGCATCGCGCAGGGGCAGATGCTCCTGCGCCTGGAGCGGCTGGAGCTCTGCACACTCGTGCGGCGGGCCGCGGAGGATCACCGCTCGCTCTTCGCCCGGGCCGACGTCGCCCTCGCGGTGCAGTGCGCGCCGGGCGAGGTCTGGCTCGACGGCGACTGGACCCGCCTGACGCAGGTGGTGGGGAACCTCTTGCAGAACGCGGCGAAGTTCACGCCCGCGGGCGGCGCCGTCGCCGTGACGGTCGGGCCGGCGGAGGGCGCGCGCGCCGCGATGCGCATCAAGGACACCGGCGCGGGCATCGACCCGAAGATCCTCCCGCGCCTCTTCCGCCCCTTCACGCAGGCCGAGGCGACGCTCGACCGCCGGCACGGCGGGCTGGGGCTGGGGCTTTCGCTGGTCAAGAGCCTGGTCGAGATGCACGGCGGCGCGGTGCGCGCGGCCAGCGAAGGCCTGGGCCGGGGCGCCGAGTTCGTCGTCGAGCTCCCCATCGACCGCGCCTCCTCCACGCGACGGCATACCACGGACCCGCAGCCGGGCGACGCGCCGGCCCGGCGGGTCCTGGTCATCGAGGACAACGTCGACGCGGCCGACACCCTGGCCGAGGTGCTCCAGCTCGCCGGCCACATCGTCGAGGTCGCGCGCGACGGGGCCGAAGGCATCGAGAAGGCCCGCGCGTTCTCGCCGCACGTCATCTTCTGCGACATCGGCCTGCCGACCCTGGACGGCTACGAGGTCGCTCGCGCCATCCGAGCGGACCCGGCCCTCGCCAAGGCGCGGCTCATCGCGCTGACCGGCTACGCGAGCCCGGAGGACATCGCCCAGTCGAAGGCGGCCGGGTTCGACCGGCACCTGGCGAAGCCGCCGAGGATCGGCCAGCTGCAGCGGGCCATGGAAGAGGACGTCGTTTGATCGACCTCCCGGACCGCCCAGGAGCACCGCCATGAAGAAAGAGCAATCCGGGCTTCAGCCTTGGAAAGCCATTGAAGATCTGCCGAGCGAATGGCCACAGATGCAGCATCCTGAAATTTCGGTGCTCGGCGAGCTCTGGCGTGAGCGACGCGCAAGACTCGAGGACCTGAAGGTCGTGAACGAGTTTCACGCCCGTCAGGCGCGCGAGTGGTCCATCGAAACAGGTATCCTCGAGCGCATCTACGACATCGATCGCGGCACGACAGTCCTGCTCATCGAACGCGGCATTGACGCAACGCTCATCCCCCACGGCGCGACCGACCGCGACGCCAACCTCGTCGTCGCGATCCTCAAGGACCACCTCGAGGTCCTGGAGGGGCTTTTTCAATTTGTCTCAGGAAAGCAGCTCCTCACGAATTTTTACATACGCCAGCTGCATCAAGTTCTGACAAGGCACCAGGAGAAGTGCCAGGCCGTGGACTCACTCGGCCAATGGGTTGAGACCGACCTGCAGCGAGGAGTCTGGAAGACGCTCCCCAACAATCCATCGCGCGACGGCCTACTGGTACATGAATACTGCCCTCCCGAACACGTCCAGTCCGAGATGGACCGCCTGATGTCCATGTTCGAGTCGCATCAAGGAACAGACGCACTCGTGGAAGCGGCCTTCCTTCATCATCGCTTTACCCAAATCCATCCCTTTCAAGACGGCAACGGCCGTGTTGCCCGCTGCCTTGCCAACATCGTTCTCATTCGGGCCGGCCTTCAGCCGCTCGTGCTGACACGAGACGATCGCGACAGCTACATCGACGCACTGGAGGCCGCAGACGAAGGAAACCTGAGCAAGCTCGTCAACCTGTTCGCCGCCGTCGAAAAGCGCTCATTTCTTAGCGCTCTCAGCCTATCCACTCACGTCATCGACCAAGCCGCCGGACCTACGGCAATCCTCAAAGCGGCAGCAACCGGAATAAGGGCACGCGTGAAGGCAGCAGCAGAGCAACGGCTGGCGGACGATAACACCACCACGGAGCGTCTGGCACAGTGGGCCCGCAAGCGCCTCGACGCGATCTCCGAGCAATTTCGCTCTGAGCTTTTCGACACCGAATTCGAATGCCTCGCGCAGTCGAGCTCGACCGAGAACGAGTACTATTTCAGAGCCCAGATTGTCGAATGCGCCAGGCAGCTGCTCTATTTTGCCAACCTCAATCAAACGCGCAAATGGGTTCGGCTGACGATCCGAAATGGCTTCAAAACAGACATCGTCTTCTCATTTCACCGAGTCGGTCGAGACCCAACCGAGCTCCTTTGCTGTTCGGCGTTCGTCTCCGAACGCGCGTCGGAAGGCGACGACCGCGGCTTCGGAATCGACCGCGCCTGCGACCAGCCCTTCGTCTTTACGGCCTCGATGCCCACCGAGGATCTCCTCGGCAATTCGCCTCGTGGTTCGAGCGGTCCCTGGTCATCGCTCTAGAGACATGGCGGCGCAAGCTCGGTACGGACTGACGAGCTCACGCAAGGCATCTCATTCTTCGACCCCGTACCGGATGCCCACCACGACCAGCTCCGCCGGCCCGCGCGGCCGCTGCACGACGACCTCGTCGCCCTCGCGCTTGCCCAAAAGCGCCTTGGCGAGCGGCGAGTCGACACTGATTCTCCCCGAGCGCACGTCGAACTCATCCGGCCCGACGATGCGGTAGGTCGCCTCCTCGCCATCCTCTTCCACCGTGACGTGCGCCCCGAAGAAGACCCTTTCGGCGTGCGCCTTGGGGGGGACGACGGTCAGGCTGTCCAGGCGCTTGGAGAGGTAGCGGATGCGCCGGTCGATCTCCCGGAGTTTCTTCTTCCCGTAGATGTATTCCGCGTTCTCCGACCGGTCGCCCTGGGCGGCGGCCGCCGAAACCTCGGCGGTGACCTTGGGGCGGTCGACCCTCCAGAGCCGCTCGAGCTCCTCCTGAAGCCGTTTGAAGCCCTCGGGGGTGATGTAGCGCGCGCCCGACCCCGCGGGCCGCTCGTCGGCGACCGGGTCCGACTCCTCGCCGCCGTCGTCTTCGCGGGTGAAGGCCTTGGACATGGGCGTAAGGTACCCGGCGGTCTGGGCCTTCGGCCACTCTTCTCGAAGCCCCTGGCGCGAGAAGCGCCGCCCTTCAGGCCCCGGCTCCCTCCAGGGCCAAGAGCACGCGCTCCGGCGTGAGCGGCAGCTCGGTGAAGCGATGGCCGGTCGCCTCGCTGACCGCGTTGGCCACCGCCGCGGCGGCGGGGATCAGCGAGGGCTCGCCGACCCCTTTGGCTCCGAACGGCCCGAGGGAGGACGGGCTCTCGACCAGGATCACGTCGATCGGCGGGGCGTCGAGGGCGGTGGGGATGAGGTAATCGGTGAAGCTCGGGTTCAGGCACCGGCCGTCTTCGACCTTGAGGTCCTCCATGAGAGCGAACCCGATGCCCTGCAGCACGCCGCCTTCGACCTGCCCCTCGACGAGCGCCGGGTTCACCGCCTTGCCCACGTCGTGCGCCGCGGTGAAGCGGAGCACGCGGGTGCGGCCGCAGCGCCGGTCGACCTCGACCTCGGCAATGTGCGCCGCGAAGGCATACGCGCTGTAGGCCTCGCCAGACCCGGTCGCCTCGTCCCACGCCTTGGGCGGCGGCGCGTACCAGCCGGACGCCGAGAGCGGGACCTTGTTCTCGAAGCAGAGCCGAGCGACCTTTGCGAACGACGCCAGCGCCGGGCCGCTAGGGCCGAAGAGCGAGCCACGCCGGAGCGCCAGAGTGCGCGGGTCGACTCCGAGGCTCTGGCCCGCCGCCTCGAGCATGCGGGAGCGGACCTGCCGGGCGGCGTCGAGCGCCGCGTTGCCGCTCATGACCGTCGTGCGCGAGGCGACGGTGGGCCCGGAGTCCGGAACGAGCGCGGTGGACGTCGGCGCGACGCGCACCTGCTCGAGCGGCACTCCGAGCGCCTCGGCGGCGATCTGCGCGGCGACCGTGAACGCCCCCTGGCCGATCTCCCGCGCCCCCGATGGCGAGCTCGACCGAGCCGTCCGGCCGCACGTGCAAAAGGGCCCCCGAGCCCTCGAAGACCTGCCCTCCGGCATGGAGGCCACAGCCGTAAAGACAGCAGCCGATGCCGATGCCGCGCTTGAGGCGCCGGGAGCCCTCGTTGAACGCCGCGAAGTCGCGGCGCCGCTCGTCGTAGCCGCTGCGCTCCAGGGCCTTCTCCAGCGTCTCTCGGAACGGGGCGCTCTCGGAGAGCCTTTGCCCGGTCGCGGTCTCGTCGCCCACGCCGAGCAGGTTGCGCAGGCGCACCTCGGCCGGCGAGAGCGAGAGCCGCTTCGCCAGCTCGTCGAGCTGCGACTCCATAGCGAAGGCGACCTGCGGAGTCCCGAAGCCGCGGAACGCGCCGCCGAACAGGGCGTTCGTGTAGATGACCGCGGTGTCGACGCGCGCGGCCGGCATCCGGTACGGGCCCACCGCGGTGGCGTTGGCGCGCTCGGCGACGACGGTGGAGAGGCCGTTGTAGCCGCCGGCGTCGCAGTCGATTCGGATCTGGGCGGCCAAGAGCCGCCCCTGCGCATCGGCCGCGAGCCTGTGGGCGATGGTCATGCGGTGGCGCTTGGACGACCACGCCATGTCCTCGGCCCTGCTGTAGACGAGCTTCACCGGCCTGCCGGTCTTGGCTGCCAAGAGCGACGCGCAGGCGGCCAGCTCGCTGGGGTAGTCCTCCTTCCCTCCAAAGCCGCCGCCGGTCGTCGCCAGGACCACGCGGACGCGGGCGAGCGAGAGGCCCAGCGCGCGCGCCACCGCCTTCTGGACGTAGAACGGCGCCTGCGCCGAGGCGTAGACCGTCATCCCGCCGTCGGCCTCCGGGACCGCGAGGACCCCGTTCGTCTCGAGGTAGGCATGCTCCTGGTAGCCGGTGCGATAAGTGCCCTGGACCACCGCCGCCGCGGCTTGAAATGCGGCGCCGACGTCTCCGCGGACGACCTGCTTCTTCGACGCGGTGTTCGGGCCGGCGTGGATCTTCGGCGCGCCCGGGGCCAGCGCCTGGGCCGCGCCGGCCACGACCGGCAGCTCGCGATAGGTGACCCGGACCCGGCGGGCCGCCTCACGCGCCGCCTCGGGCGTCTCGGCGGCGATGAGCGCGAGGCGATCGGAGAGCTGGCGCACTTTGCCCTCGGCGAGGAGCGGCTGATCGGCGGTCTGCGCGCCTACCTGGTTTTCGCCGGGGACGTCGCGCGCGGTGATCACCGCAGCCACGCCGGGCATGCCCTCCGCTTCGGAGATATCGACGGCCAAGATCTCGGCATGCGGATGCGCCGAGGCGGCGACCGCGCCGTAGAGCATCCCCGGGAGCGCCAGGTCGTCCAGGTAGCGCGCGCGCCCCGTGACCTTCTCGGCGGCGTCCACGCGCGGCGCCGACGTTCCGACGACGGCGAGACCGCCGCTCGCCTCGCCGGCCCGAAAGCGCGAAACGCCGCCGCTCGCCTCCTGGACGGCGAAGACGATCTTCGCGTAGCCGGTGCAGCGACAGAGGTTGCCCGAGAGCGCCTGGCGGACGTCGCCGTCGCCGGCGCCGGAAAGGCGCTCGGCGAGCTCCGCCCCCGCCACCGCCATCCCCGGAGTGCAGAAGCCGCACTGGACGCCGCCCGCGGCGATCAACGCGCGTTGGATCGGGTGCAGGCCGCCCGGGTGCCCGGCGCCAAGACCCTCGACCGTGATGACGGCCTTGCCCTCGGCCTGCTTGGCGAAGACGAGGCAGCTGTTCACGAGCCGGCCATCGAGCAGCACCGCGCAGGCCCCGCACTCGCCCTCTCCGCAGCCCTCCTTGACCCCGGTGTAGCCGAGCCTGCGGAGGGCGTCGAGCAGGCGGAGGCCGTTGGGCATCGGCGCCGAGCGCTGCGTGCCGTTCACCGTCAGCGTCAGCACCTCGTCGCTCATGGGAGCCCCATCGCCTGCGCGAGCGCGTCCTCGGCGGCGTGGACGGCGAGGAGCTCTTTGTACCGGCGCGACCCGCGGACGTCGTCGATGGGCCGGACCTCGTCGAGCACCGCGCCCCGGACGCCGTCGAGGAGCCGCGGCTCCAAGGCCTGCCCGGCGAGGAGCGCCTCGACGCCGCGCGCGCGCAGCGGCACCGGCCCGCAGCAGCCGAAGGCGACCCGCGCCGCCCGGATTCGCCCGCCCTCCACCTCGAGGGCCATGGCCATGTTCACCGCGGCGATGACGTTCGCCGCCCGGTTGCCGAACTTGGCGAAGACCTGGAAGCGCGGCGCCGGGCGCGGCACCTCGAGCGACGCCACGAGCTCGCCGGGCGCGATGCAGGTTTCCCCGGGACCGACGAAAAGCTCCTCCAGCGGCAGTGCCCGCGAGCCCCGCGCGCTCAGGAGCACGGCGCGCGCGCCCAGCGCGACGAGGGCGCAGACCAGGTCCGCGGCCGGCGAGGCGTTGGCGACGTTCCCGCCCACGGTGGCGCGGTTGCGGACGGCCGGGCTCGCGAAGTCGCGGGCGGCGCGCGCCAATGCCGGGAGCTCGGCGCAGATGACCGGGTGGCCGACGAGGTCCGCCGCGAGCGTCAGCGCGCCGATCTCGACGGCGTCGGGCCGCGCCCGGACGAAGGCGAGCTCCTTCAAGTCGGCGATGGAGAGCAGGCGCGAGGCCCGCGCGCGACCCGACCGGAGCTTGAGCAAGAGGTCGGTGGCGCCGGCCAAAGGGCGCAGGTCCTCTCCCTCGCGAGCGAGCTGCGCGAGGGCGTCCTCCAGGCTTTGGGCCAGGGCGATCTCGGTGCCCACGAGAGACCTCGCCCCGGTTGTACCTCCGCCGGGAGGCGGCGATCTACCGGCTGGCCCAAAGCCGCGCTGGCCCGGGCCCTCGTTGGAGGCCCTGGCCGCAAGGCGCTAGACTTTCCGCGGCTCGCCGGCGCCGGGGGCGCCCAGGTCGTCGGGCTTTGGTTCGCGAGAGGCAAGCATGAGAGGTGCAGCGCTGGTCGCGGTCGTTCTCCTGGCCGCTCCGGTCAAGCACGTCGACGTCCGGGTCAAGTCCAAGCACGACATGTCTGCCCCCGAGGCCGGCGCGGAGCGCTTCAAGGTCGGCGCCGAGGAGAGCCTGCGCGGCGCGGCCGTCGGCCCAGGGTCGGTGCGCCTCACGCTCCGGCGGCTGGCCCTTCCGGGCGCGATGCCCATCTCGGTGAAGGTGACCCGGGACGGGCGCGACGTGGAGCGTCTCTCGCTCGGCGGCCGGAGCGGCCAGGCCTCCCACGGGGAGAGCCCGCTCGCCTCCTCGCCCGTCGAGCGGATGCTCGATATCCCGAGCGGGCCGCACACGCTGTTCATCGACGTGGGCCCGGGGCAAGGTCATGTCCTCGTCTCATTCAACGAGCCCGCGCCGACCGCCGGCGCTCTCGCGGACCCAAAGCCGGAGCCTTCTGAGGCGGCGGGACCCCCCGGCGCGGCCCCGGCGACGGCACTCGCTCGACGCGAGGCCGCCAAGCCGCCCAGCGCCAAGCCCGCACCGGGGGCTCCCGCCGGAAAGAAGCCCGCCGCGCCTGCGGGGGACGTCGCCGCCTCCACCTCGATGGCCAGCTCGCCGAAGGCGCGCCCTGCGGAAGCGCCGCGGACGAGCGGTGCCAAGCCCGAAGCGCCGGCGATGGCCCAGGCCAAGCCGCAATCCGCCAAGGCCAGCGCGCCGGCTCCCGAGCGCGCGCGGGTCGAGGCGGTCGCCCGCGCCGACGCCCAAAGCGCGCCGCCCGGCAGCCGCCCTCCCGCGCGCGAGCCCGAAGCGCCGGCGATGGCCCAGGCCAAGCCGCAATCCGCCAAGGCCAGCGCGCCGGCTCCCGAGCGCGCGCCGGTCGAGACGGTCGCCCGCGCCGACGCCCAAGGCGCGCCGCCCGGCAGCCGCCCTCCCGCGCGCGAGCCCGAAGCGCCGGCGACGGCCCAGGCCAAGCCGCAATCCGCCAAGGCCAGCACCCCGCCTCCCGAGAGCGCGCCGGTCGAGACGGTCGCCCGCGCCGACGCCCAAAGCGCGCCGCCCGGCAGCCGCCCTCCCGTGCGCGAGCCCGACCCGCCGGCTTTGGCCCTGGCCGAGCTGCAGGCTGCCCCGGCTCCCGAGCGCGAGCGCCTCGAGACGGGGGCGCTTGCTCCTGCGGCCGTCGCTGCATTCTCGGCCCCGGTTCGGCCGGCCCGGCGGCCAGGGCGCTTTCTCGTCGGGCTGCGCGCGGGCGGGGCCGGCCAGATTCAGCTCGGGGCGGTGGGCCCTGCTGCGGGAGCGACCGCTCGCTACCAGCCCTTCGGCGACCCCGGAGCGGCCGCGGGCCTCTTCCTGGGTGTCTCCGCGGACTTCCTGCGCTACCGCTTCGCGCTCGACCTGGGAGCCGCGAACGGCGCGGAGCGCAACCAGGAGCTGCTCCTGTTGAACGTGCCCGTCGTCGCCGAGGCCCTCTGGTCCTTCGGCGCTCTGACCCGCTGGCGCCTCATCCCGACCCTGGGCGCATCGGCCGGCGTCAGCCTGTCCCAGGCCACCGGCCAGGGCTCGCTCGGATCCATCCGCGAGGTCGCGGCGCGCCCGGCGTTCGGCGCCGTCGCCGGGATGGAGCTGCCCGTCGGCGCGAACCGGCTGGGCGCCGAGGTGCGCTACCTTCACTCCACGACCGGCGCGACGGGAGCGGTGCAAAACTTCGAGACGGCCGGCGCTCTCTTCCAGGCGAGCTGGCGCTTCGGGCTTTAGCCATGAGGACATCGACCGTGGAGACGGCACAAAAGCGCGGCAGCATCCTCGTGGTAGACGACCAGAAGAACATGCGGACCACGACCGCCCTCCTCCTGCGCGGCGAGGGCTACGAGGTCGCGGAGGCCGCGGGCGTCGAGGAAGCGGCGAGCCGGCTGGCGGGCGCCACCTTCGACGTCCTGCTCACGGACCTCAAGATGGAGCCCCTGGACGGCCTGGCGATGCTCCAGCGCGCGGGGGAGATCGCCCCGCACACCCAGGTCATCGTCATGACCGCCTACGGCACCATCGAGAGCGCGGTGGAGGCGATGCGCCGCGGCGCGTTCGACTACGTCGCCAAGCCCTTCAAGGGCCTGGAGCTCCTGGTCCGCGCGGAGAAGGCCATCGAGCGCCGGCGCCTGCTCTCGCAGGTCTCGCTCTTCGCGCACGACTTCCAGAAGGAGCACGGCCTGCAGTCCCTCGTGGGCGAGAGCGAGGTGATGCGGCGGCTCTCCGCGCAGCTCTCGCGAGCGGCGGCCTCCGAGGCCACGGTGCTCGTCCTGGGCGAAAGCGGCACCGGCAAGGAGCTGGTGGCGCGCGCGGTCCACGCGCTCTCCGGGCGCTGCGACCGGCCCTTCGTGGCGGTCAACTGCGCGGCCATGACCGAGACGCTGCTCGACAGCGAGCTCTTCGGCCACGCCCGCGGCGCCTTCACGGGCGCGGTGAAGGCGCGGCGCGGCCTCTTCGAGGAGGCGGACGGGGGCTCGCTGTTCATCGACGAGATCACCGAGACCACCCTGGCGTTCCAGGCGAAGCTCTTGCGCGCCGTACAGGAGCACGAGGTCCGCCGCATCGGCGAGAGCACCTCCATCAAGGTGGACGTGCGCCTCATCGCCGCGACCAACCAGGACCTGGCGCGCGCGGTGGCCGAGCGGCGCTTCCGCGAGGACCTGTACTACCGGCTGAACGTCGTTCCCCTCCGGGTGCCGCCACTGCGCGAGCGCCTCGAGGACGTGCCGCTGCTCGCCCAGCACTTCCTGCGGCGCCACAACGGCCGCAGCGGCGCCCGACGCCACCTGTCGCCTCAGGCCGTCGCCCGCCTCTGCGCCTGGACCTGGCCGGGGAACGTGCGCGAGCTGGAGAACGCCATCGAGCGGGCGGCCGCCTTGGCCGAGCGGGACGAGCTCACCGAGCGCGACTTCGCGTTCGGCGCTTTGCCGGCCGCCGCGCCGACCGGCGGCGGCTTCGCCCCGCGGGCTTCGGGCGCGACCCTCCTGGCGCACTCGGTCGCCGCCGCCGAGCGGGCCGCCATCGAGGCGGCCTTGGCGCGCAACCCGGGCGACCTTCCGCTCGTGGCGCGGGAGCTGGGCGTGTCGGCCACCACGCTCTGGCGCAAGATGAAGCGGCACCGGCTGACGCGTTAACGCGCGGCGGCGGGCCCAGGGTTGATTGATGGTCCCCATGGCCTCTGGTACGGTCTGCCATCGAGCGATCGCCGGAGGACGCATGAAGTGCTGGCTCGGCAGCGGGTTGATCTGGGTTGCAGCAATGGGCGCCGCCTCGACCGGGCGCGCCGACCCGCAGGACTTCGACCTCACCAAGCTCGGGAACGCGGCTTCCAGCTCCAGCGCGGCCGCCGCGAACGACAACTTCCGCGTCTTCGCGAACCAGCTCGGCGCGGCCATCTCCTCCACCGACTTCTCGCCGCCCGAGACCCTGGGCCACTCGGGCTTCAACTTCGCCGCGGGGTACTCGGTCGCCAAGGTGGGCGACACCCAGGCGCAGTACTGGCCCCGCCAAGGCACCCCGGGGAGCGACGCGCTGCTCATGCCCTCGGTCATGGTGCGCAAAGGCCTGCCCTTCTCGTTCGAGCTGGGCTCCCGGTTCTCCTACATCACCTACAGCCGCATGGCGGCCGTCACCCTCGAGGTGAAGTGGGCGCTCAACGAGGGCTTCCTCTACCTGCCGGACCTCGGGGTGCGCGGGCACGGCACGCGGTTGGTCGGCACGCGCGACTTCGGCCTGACGACCGCGGGCGTCGACGTGGGCATCGGCAAGCAGTTCGCGCTGGGCGGCGTGGTGACGCTCACGCCCTACGCGGGCTGGGACTTTCTCATGGTGAGCTGTGTCTCCGGCGTCGTCGACTTCAAGGACCCGGCGACCACAACGGTCGCATACGCCCAGGCGAACCCCACCAGTAACACCGCCACGTTCAATTCGGTCACCATGGGCCAGAACCACAGCAACCGCTTCTACGCCGGGCTGCGGTTCATCGCCTCCGCCCTCGAGCTGGGCGCCGAGGCCTCGATGACGCAGACCTACCTGAACAAGCAGACGGTGGTCTTCTCCGGCAAGGTCGGCCTCGACTTCTGACGCGCCCGGCGCCGTTATTCATTCACCAAGAAGCCATGATTCGCAGGCGCGCCATCGCGGTGGAAGGCGTCGTCCAGGGCGTGGGCTTCCGGCCGTTCGTCTACCGGCTCGCGCTGCGGCTGGGGCTCACGGGCCGGGTGCAGAACCGCCCGGACGGCGTGCGCATCGAGGTCCAGGGGAGCGCCCACGCGCTGGACGCCTTTACCCGGGCGCTCGGTGACGAGGCGCCGCTTCAGGCGGTGGTGGAGCGCATCGCCGCCGAAGAGCGCCCGCCCGTGCAAGGCGAGCAGGGCTTCGCCATCGCCGAGAGCGGCGCCGACGCCGCCGCCCGCCCGTCCATCCCCGCGGACCTCGCCCTCTGCGCCGAGTGCGCCCGGGAGATCGCGGCGCCCGGCGAGCGCCGATACGGCTACCCGTTCACCAACTGCACGAGCTGCGGCCCGCGCTACTCCATCATCGAGGGCCTGCCCTACGACCGCCCGCGCACGTCCATGAAGTCCTTCGCGCTCTGCGCCGACTGCGAGCGCGAGTACCGCGACCCGCTCGACCGCCGTTTTCACGCCCAGCCAGTGGCCTGCCCGCGCTGCGGCCCGAAGCTCACCCTGCTCGACCCCGCGGGCGCGCAGCTCGCTTTCGGGCCGGACGCGCTGGCCTTTGTGGCGCGGGCGCTCGCCGCGGGCTCCATCGTCGCGCTCAAGGGCGTCGGCGGGTTCCAGCTCCTGTGCGACGCGGCGCGCCCGGCGTCGGTGCAAACCCTGCGCGAGCGCAAGCATCGCGAGGCCAAGCCCTTCGCCGTCATGTTCCCTTCGCTGGACGCGCTCGCCCCGCACGCCGCGGTGAGCCGCGAGGAGGCGGCCGCGCTCGCCTCGCCGCAGGCGCCCATCGTCCTGGTCCACCTCCGCCGAATCCCGGGCGCGCCGGCGCCGCTCGCGCCCGAGGTCGCGCCGGGCAATCCGCGGGTGGGCGCCATGCTCCCCACCTCCCCGCTCCACCGGCTGCTCTTGGACGCGGTCGGTCGGCCCCTCGTCTGCACCAGCGGCAACCTCTCCGATGAGCCGATGTGCACCGAGACGGAGGAGGCGCTGAAGAGGCTCGGGCGCGTCGCCGATTCTCTTCCTCACCCATGACCGGGCCATCGTCCGGCCAGTGGACGATTCAGTGGGCCGCGTGGGCGGCGAAGGCTTCGAGCTCTTGCGCCGGGCGCGCGGCTTCGCGCCTCTGTCTCTGGCGCTGGGCGAGCCCGGCCCGTGCGTCCTCGCGCTCGGCGGACAGCTGAAAGGTGCGGTGGCGCTCGCTCTGGGCGACCGGGCCATCGTCAGCCAGCACTTGGGCGACCTGGACAGCCCTGAGGGCGCCGTGCTCCTCGAGCGCACGGCCGAGGACCTGCTGCGCTTCTTCGAGGCCGAGCCCCAGGTCATCGCCTGCGACCTCCACCCCGAGTACACGTCCACGCGCCTGGCTGAGGCGCTGGCGGCGCGCTGGTCGCTGCCCCTCACGCGCGTCCAGCACCACCACGCGCACGCGGCCGCGGTCATGGCCGAGGCCGGGCTCACCGGAAAGGCGCTCGGCTTCTCCTGGGACGGGACGGGCTTCGGCGACGACGGGTCCATCTGGGGCGGCGAGGCGCTGGAGGTCGACGGCGGTGGCTACCGCCGCGCCGCACACCTGCGGCCGTTCCGGCTCCCGGGCGGCGACGCGGCCATCCGCGACCCGCGCCGCGCCCTGCTCGGCCTGGCCCACGCCTGCCAGAGCCCGCGGCTGCTGGAAGCGGCCCGCGCCCTCTTCGCGCCCGGCGAGCGCGCTGCGCTCCTTTCCATGCTGGAGCGGGGATTCAACGCGCCCGTCTCGACGAGCGCGGGCCGGCTCTTCGACGGCGTCAGCGCGCTGCTCGGCGTCCGGACGGCGCCCGGGTTCGAGGGGCAGGCGGCGATGGAGCTCGAGTTCGCAGCCGAGGGCCAAGGCGACGCGTCGGCCTACGACTTCCCTCTCGCGCCCGGCGTCGGCGGGGTCTGGGTCGCCGACTGGGCACCGATGCTCGAGGCGCTGCTCGAGGACCTGCGGCGCGGCGCGCCGGCGGCCGTCTGCGCGGCGCGCTTTCACAGCACCCTCGCCGAGCTCGCCGCCGGCATCGCCCGGCGGCTGGGCGCCGAGCGCGCCGTGCTCGGAGGCGGCTGCTTCCAGAACGACCGCCTGGCCCGGGCGACCCGCGGGAGGCTGCGCGCGGCGGGCGTCGAGGTCCACAGCCCGAGGCTCTTTCCGCCCAACGACGGCGCCATCGCGCTGGGGCAGCTCGCGGTGGCGCGGGCGCGGAGGGGGTGAGGCGGGCGCCGGGTGGGCTCCGAATGGCTGGGGCCGTCGCCAGGCCTCTCTCCCGACCTTGGCCGAGAGATTTTCAGCATTCCGCCTCCTCCTTGAGGACGCACGTTGACGTGAGCGCTCGACGTGGTCGTGGACGTGGTCGTGTGTGGTCGGTCGGCGACGGCGACGGCGAGCGTGGTCGTGTCGGAGGTGCCTGCTATGCCATCCGTATGCTCAGCTTCCAGAAGATGGATGTTTATCAGCGAGCCATCGAGCTTCTCGCATTGGCTTCGCAGCTTTCATCCGACGCACCCCGAGGCAACGCTGCACTCCTGGACCAGCTACGGCGAGCAGCAAGCTCGATCCCCTTGAACATCGCCGAAGCAGCTGGACGGACCGGCCAAGCGGACGCAGCTCGAACCTATGCCATCGCCCGTGGTTCGGCGATGGAGTGTGCCGCCGCCCTGGATGCCCTGCTCGTGCTCAAGGTCATCGACGCTGGCGCACGTCGGCGAGGGTGCGAGCTGCTTGAACGCATCGTCGCCATGCTGACCAAGCTCTGTCGCTGAACCCGGCCACGGCCACGGCCACGGCAGGCCGGCCAGCGCCGTCGCCGTCGCCGTCGCCGTCCACGACCACGACCACGACCAGCGACGTCACGTCGACGTCGACGCCCAGATCCGATTCACCTCCCAGCTGCTGTGGCAGGCGGCTTCGTCCAACTACATTCCGAACATCGCAAGTCAGATACTGCCGGCAGAGCCGGTGAAGGGAGCTGAAGCCCCGGAGCTGAAGCTGCATCTGCTCGATGCGCTTCTCCTCTTTCTCCTGCCTGCGGATGTACTCGCGCACGATCGCTTCGTCCAAGCCCACCGTGCTCACGCAGTTTCCCGTGACCCAGAAATGGCCCGGTGAAGTTCCGCTGCCGACCCCCGGAACGACCGCCTGGCCCGGGCGACCCGCGGGAGGCTGCGCGCGGCGGGCGTCGAGGTCCACAGCCCGAGGCTCTTTCCGCCCAACGACGGCGCCATCGCGCTGGGGCAGCTCGCGGTGGCGCGGGCGCGGAGGCGGTGAGGCGGGCGCCGGGTGGGCTCCGAATGGCTGGGGCCGTCGCCAGGCCTCTCTCCCGACCTTGGCCGAGAGATTTTCAGCATTCCGCCTCCTCCTTGAGGACGCACGTTGACGTGAGCGCTCGACGTGGTCGTGGACGTGATCGTGATCGTGATCGTGGTCGGCGACGGCGACGGCGACGTGGCCGTGGGCGGTCGTGTCGGAGGTGCCTGCTATGCCATCCGTATGCTCAGCTTCCAGAAGATGGATGTTTATCAGCGAGCCATCGAGCTTCTCGCATTGGCTTCGCAGCTTTCATCCGACGCACCCCGAGGCAACGCTGCACTCCTGGACCAGCTACGGCGAGCAGCAAGCTCGATCCCCTTGAACATCGCCGAAGCAGCTGGGCGGACCGGCCAAGCGGACGCAGCTCGAACCTATGCCATCGCCCGTGGTTCGGCGATGGAGTGTGCCGCCGCCCTGGATGCCCTGCTCGTGCTCAAGGTCATCGACGCTGGCGCACATCGGCGAGGGTGCGAGCTGCTTGAACGCATCGTCGCCATGCTGACCAAGCTCTGTCGCTGAACCCGGCCACGACCACGGCCACGGCCACGTCGCCGTCGCCGTCGCCGTCCACGACCACGACCACGACCACGACCAGTCGACGTCGACGTCGACGCCCAGAATCCGATTCACCTCCCAGCTGCTGTGGCAGGCGGCTTCGTCCAACTACATTCCGAACATCGCAAGTCAGATACCGCCGGCAGAGCCGGTGAAGGGAGCTGAAGCCCCGGAGCTGAAGCTGCATTTGCTCGATGCGCTTCTCCTCTTTCTCCTGCCTGCGGATGTACTCGCGCACAATCGCTTCGTCCAAGCCCACCGTGCTCACGCAGTTTCCCGTGGCCCAGAAATGGCCCGGTGAAGTTCCGCTGCCGACCCCCGGAACATCGCCTGGCCGGGGCGACGTCGCGGGAGGCGGCGCGCGCGGCGTCGAGGTCCACAGCCCGAGGCTCTTTCCGCCCAACGACGGCGCCATCGCGCTGGGGCAGCTCGCGGTGGCGCGGGCGCGGAGGCGGTGAGGCGGGCGCCGGGTGGGCTCCGAATGGCTGGGGCCGTCGCCAGGCCTCTCTCCCGACCTTGGCCGAGAGATTTTCAGCATTCCGCCTCCTCCTTGAGGACGCACGTTGACGTGAGCGCTCGACGTGGTCGTGGTCGTGATCGTGATCGTGATCGTGGTCGTGGTCGGCGACGGCGACGGCGACGTGGCCGTGGGCGGTCGTGTCGGAGGTGCCTGCTATGCCATCCGTATGCTCAGCTTCCAGAAGATGGATGTTCATCAGCGAGCCATCGAGCTTCTCGCATTGGCTTCGCAGCTTTCATCCGACGCACCCCGAGGCAACGCTGCACTCCTGGACCAGCTACGGCGAGCAGCAAGCTCGATCCCCTTGAACATCGCCGAAGCAGCTGGGCGGACCGGCCAAGCGGACGCAGCTCGAACCTATGCCATCGCCCGTGGTTCGGCGATGGAGTGTGCCGCCGCCCTGGATGCCCTGCTCGTGCTCAAGGTCATCGACGCTGGCGCACATCGGCGAGGGTGCGAGCTGCTTGAACGCATCGTCGCCATGCTGACCAAGCTCTGTCGCTGAACCCGGCCACGACCACGGCCACGGCCACGTCGCCGTCGCCGTCGCCGTCCACGACCACGACCACGACCACGACCACGTCGACGTCGACGCCCAGATCCGATTCACCTCCCAGCTGCTGTGGCAGGCGGCTTCGTCCAACTACATTCCGAACATCGCAAGTCAGATACCGCCGGCAGAGCCGGTGAAGGGAGCTGAAGCCCCGGAGCTGAAGCTGCATTTGCTCGATGCGCTTCTCCTCTTTCTCCTGCCTGCGGATGTACTCGCGCACAATCGCTTCGTCCAAGCCCACCGTGCTCACGCAGTTTCCCGTGGCCCAGAAATGGCCCGGTGAAGTTCCGCTGCCGACCCCCGGAACGACCGCCTGGCCCGGGCGACCCGCGGGAGGCTGCGCGCGGCGGGCGTCGAGGTCCACAGCCCGAGGCTCTTTCCGCCCAACGACGGCGCCATCGCGCTGGGGCAGCTCGCGGTGGCGCGGGCGCGGAGGCGGTGAGGCGGGCGCCGGGTGGGCTCCGAATGGCTGGGGCCGTCGCCAGGCCTCTCTCCCGACCTTGGCCGAGAGATTTTCAGCATTCCGCCTCCTCCTTGAGGACGCACGTTGACGTGAGCGCTCGACGTGGTCGTGGACGTGATCGATCGTGATCGTGGTCGTGGTCGGCGACGGCGACGGCGACGTGGCCGTGGGCGGTCGTGTCGGAGGTGCCTGCTATGCCATCCGTATGCTCAGCTTCCAGAAGATGGATGTTCATCAGCGAGCCATCGAGCTTCTCGCATTGGCTTCGCAGCTTTCATCCGACGCACCCCGAGGCAACGCTGCACTCCTGGACCAGCTACGGCGAGCAGCAAGCTCGATCCCCTTGAACATCGCCGAAGCAGCTGGGCGGACCGGCCAAGCGGACGCAGCTCGAACCTATGCCATCGCCCGTGGTTCGGCGATGGAGTGTGCCGCCGCCCTGGATGCCCTGCTCGTGCTCAAGGTCATCGACGCTGGCGCACATCGGCGAGGGTGCGAGCTGCTTGAACGCATCGTCGCCATGCTGACCAAGCTCTGTCGCTGAACCCGGCCACGACCACGGCCACGGCCACGTCGCCGTCGCCGTCGCCGTCCACGACCACGACCACGACCACGACCACGTCGACGTCGACGCCCAGATCCGATTCACCTCCCAGCTGCTGTGGCAGGCGGCTTCGTCCAACTACATTCCGAACATCGCAAGTCAGATACCGCCGGCAGAGCCGGTGAAGGGAGCTGAAGCCCCGGAGCTGAAGCTGCATTTGCTCGATGCGCTTCTCCTCTTTCTCCTGCCTGCGGATGTACTCGCGCACAATCGCTTCGTCCAAGCCCACCGTGCTCACGCAGTTTCCCGTGGCCCAGAAATGGCCCGGTGAAGTTCCGCTGCCGACCCCCGGAACTCGCGGTGGCGCGGTGGCGCGGTGGCGCGGTGGCGCGGTGGCGGTGAGGCGGGCGCGCGCGGCGTCGGCGCGCTGATTGTCGAATCCGCGCTCCGCGCCGAGCCCGACGCCGCCGGATCTACCTCAGCGGCTCGAGCTCCGCGAGAATTCGCTCGAGCTTCGGGCAGCTGGTGGCGAATGCCTCTGCGAGAATCGCCGGCACGCGAGCTTCTCGCATGGCGTGGCGAACGGCTGTCGGCGACAAAGATTCGTGGGCGATGAGGTGCCGAATGTCATCGAGGTCCTGTTCGTCGGCGCGGGCGAGCTTGCCGACAGTCAAATCCATGGGACCAACAACGAAGACCTCGAGCCATCTCCATTTCCCAGCGTTCGGAATCCCGCGACAATTCTCGCGCCAATGAGGCGTGAGGACCTGCTGCTCCGGACCAAAGATGTGCGAAAGATAGAGCCCCGCCGGCTCGAGCTCAGAATTGGCTGCCTCGAGAGCGTCGCCGAAGTCGGAGCGCTCGACCAGCGCCTCGAGCTCGGACTGCTCCAGAAGCACGTCGGCACCTTCCGTGGCGCGCTCGCAACCGTAGCCGAGGATTAGCGCCGCTCCTCCCATGAGACGCACGGCCGCCGGCCCGCGCAGGTGGCGATCGAGCGCGGCGAGGATCACTTCCGCGGGGTTGTCCACGGCTCCCTCCGGAACGGGCGACGCACGAGGCGCTGCGGGTCGTAGTCGAATTCGAGCCCGCGGTATCCCCGCGGTGGGCCTCGAAGGCACCGGCGCACCTCCTCGACGGGCGCGGTGCGCTCCGAGTCCGGGACCCTTTCGAGGAGCCACCACAGGACGGGCGCCGCCAGCTCCCTGCGCGCGAGCCACGCCAGGCGCTTGGAATCGAGCTGGCCGGACTGAAGGATACGAAGAACCAGCTTGAAGATGCGACCCTCGGCCGGCGCCTGGGGAGCGCAGAGCCCGACGACAATCTCCTCCAGAGTCAGTGGGCCGTCCAGCGCCCCGACAGACGGGCCGCGGTTGTAGGCTCCCAGGTACCCCCGCAGATTCGCCTGCTCGACGAGCCAATCCTGGACGGGTCGCGGACTCGCTCGCCGCGTGAGCGCCAGCCTCCAGAACGAGAAGGGCGCCGGGCGCCGGAGAGAGTCGGCGAGGGTCGAGTGGAGTTAAGACATCGATGGCAATCTAGCTGCGAAGCGCTGCGACTGTGAAGGTCACCTCGGTTCCTGCGCGCCGAGCGCGCCGCCGCAGCATCGGCGATCGAACACCGGGGCCTATCCGGTTTGGGCGCTCAGCTCCGGCGCCGGCTCACCTTCGCCCGCCTTTGGGCGCCTCCCCGAGTCGCCGGCAAGATCGGCGTTCGTGCGTCGCCTCCTAGGCCTGTAGCATCTCGAGGCCATGCCCAAGAAACCCACCCGCGGCCGCCTGGAGGCACAGCTCGACGCCCTCGCGCCGGCCCTCCGGGATCCCTCGACCCCGGAGTCGCAGGAGCTCCTGCGCGCCGCGCTGCGGGCCTCGCAATCGTTCGCCGCCGCCAAAGCGGCGACCGTCATCCGCGACCGGCTGCTCCCGGGGTTCGAGGCCGACCTCAAGCTCGCCTTCGAACGCTTTCTCACGAACCCCGTCAAGGCGGACCCGAGCTGCAAGGCCAAGCTCGCGGCGCTGGAGGCGCTGGACTTTCTCGAGGACCTCGACGCGGCGCCATTCGTGGCCGCGGCGCGCCACTTCCAGCGCGAGCCCTCCTGGGGTTCGCCGGTCGACACCGCGGCGTCGCTGCGCGCTCGGGCGGCGCTGGGCCTCGCCCGGCAAGGTCACGTCGACTTCCCGCTGCTCATGGCGGAGCTCCTCGCCGACCCCGAGGCGCCGGTGCGCCAGGCCGCCGCCGATGCGGTCGCGCACCGCGGCGAGCCCGCGGGCGCCGGGCTGCTCCTCCTCAAGTTGCGCGAAGGCGACGCCGAGCCGCAGGTCGCGCTCGCCTGCTTGGGCGGCCTCCTCGCGCTCGCGCCGGAGTGGGGCCTGACCGCCGCTGCCGCCCTGCTGAAAGAGGGCGACGAGGCGCTTCAAGAGGTGGCCGCGCTCGCGCTGGGGCAGTCGCGCCGAGAGGACGCGCTCGCCTGCCTCGCCGAGGCGCTCGAGGGCGAGGTGCTCGGGCGGAAACGCGCGCCGCTCTTGCGCGCGATGGGCCTGCACCGCAGCGACCGCGCCCTGGCGGCCCTGCTGCGCATCATCGCCGAGGGCGAGCGCGCCGACGCCGAGGCCGCCGTGGAGTCCCTCGCCCACCGCAGCTTCGAGCCGGGCCTCGAGGAGCGCGTCCGCGCCGCCGCGGCCCAAAACCCGAACGCCGACCTCTCCGCGGCGCTCCGCTCGGCGTTCAAGGGTCAGGCCTGAGCGATCGGCGCCGGCGCCAAGGCGGCAATGCCTTACGACCGGCTCCTCAGAACTGCACGTTGAAGTCGACCCCGACGTGGAAGGAATCGACGGCGTGGAACGAGCCGTCCGAGTCGACCTGCCACTGGCGCGAAGCCTGGGCGACGAGGGCCATGAACGGGTAGAGCGCGTAGCGCGCCTCGAAGATGCCCATGGCGCCCACCGGGTCGAACACCTGGGCGAAGCGGTCGAAGTTCCTCTTGATGTAGTAGGCCCCCACCTTGAGCCCGGCGACGGTGGGCAGCACCACCTGAAGCTGAAGGCTCGAGTTGTTGGGGCCCTGGTAATCCTCGTAGGAGCCCATGACG
Source organism: uncultured delta proteobacterium (assembly GCA_963772225.1). Lineage (GTDB taxonomy): Bacteria > Myxococcota > Myxococcia > Myxococcales > UBA5297 > CAVYWD01. Next base: position 551,112 of record CAVYWD010000011.1, read on the forward strand.
CTGAGCGCGCTCCCGAAGCCGACGACGAGCTCGCCGTAGTAGCCGCTCCTGGCCTGCCCGCTGCCGCCCTCGTCCAGGGACTGCAGCTTCGTCTTCCCGTTCAGGTAGGAAAATCGCTGAATCTCGTAAAGGGCGTCGAAGTAGGCGGGGAGGTAGCGCGCCCCCATGCGCCGGAACTCGAAGCGCACCTGCGCGCTGATGACGGAGGGGTGGATGCCGAACAGGGCGCCGGCGTGCCAGCCGGCGCCCTCGCCGCCGATGAAGTTCAGGTCGGTGTAGGGGGTCAGGTCCAGGAGCGCGTTGGAGAGGGCGTCGAACTCGGCGTCAAGGCCGTAGACGCCCAAGGGCTTGGTGCGGGTGTGGATCTGATTGACGGAGTCCACGGTCGCGCCCTCCATCGTCTGCGGCGCGGCGCCGTCGACGAAGGCGCTGGCGCCGACCGCCAGCCGGCAGAGCGCCGAGCAGCAATCGACGAAGTGCCACGGCCGGGCGTAGGCGCGCACGCCCGCGAGCCTGGGCGACGCGAGGTTGTTGAGCAGGGTCTCGACGCCGCCGAAGGCGAGGTTCACGTTGACGCGGGCGCCGGACTCGAAATGGTCGATGTCGGTCGAATTGTAATAGGAGCTGACGATGGTCCCATGGCCCAGCGTCGTCCCGGTCAGCTCGCCGAGCCGCGCGTAGACCGTGTCCTTCGGCTTGTTGAGCTCGACGAAGCGCAGGATGCGCAGGTAGTCGGCGGGCTCGTCCCAATCCTCCTTGCGCAGCTGGAAGTAAGCCTTGTTCTGGGCGAGGTCGTAGACCCTGAATCGCAGCGGGGCCTGCACGCCCAGTGAAACGGGCCCCAAGGTGAAGCTCGTGGCGAGGGACACCGTGGCATAGACGTCCTTGGCGAGCGACCCGAACCCGGCGCCTCCGCTGAAGCCGGGGCCGGTCGGCCGGGTCAGGTCGGAGGCCGAGCCCGTGAATCCGGACCGGGACCCCGAGGGCCCTTCGGCCGACCTCGACTCCGAGTCCTTGCAGGGCTCGGGCGCCTCCGCAGCTTTGGAGGCGGCCGCCGGCGTCGCCGTGGCTGCCGCGCCCGCGGTCGGAGCAATGGCGGAATCGAGCGCGGCAGGCGCTGGCGCAGGACCTTCGGGAGCAGTCGGCGGCGGAGCCGTGCGCTCCGGCGCGCTGGCTTGCTCCGGAGAAGGCGTTGGCGCTGGAAGAGGCGGAGGCAGAGGCGCGGCCGCGTCCAGTGGAGCCGGGAGAGGCGCGGGCGGTGGCGCAGGCAAAGGCGGCCGCTCGGCGGACTCCGGCGCGGCGGCGGCCGCGGGTTGATCGCGGGCGGAGGCGGCCGAGCCGTCGTCGTACGGCTGCCAGGCGGACTGCGCAACGGCCAGCGACGCGCTCAGCGTCGCGGCCGCACCGGCGAGGAGGATGCTGCGCATGTCGCGGCTCCCGGGAGGATCGGCCCTGCCGGCACTCTTCCACATCGACGCAGGGAGCTCCAGCTGGCCGGGTGGGAGGAAATTCCCTTCGCCGTCGGTCCCGCCCGGCCGAGCCCGAGAGGGCCGGCAGCCGGCTATTCAACAATCTGCCGCCGCCGCGCAAAACGGTTGCACCGAATGAGGGTCGCGAATTTGCGCAAGCTGTGGGCACGCCCTTTTCCGCCTGCAACCGCGGCCCCAAGCCCGTCGACAAAGCGCTGATGCGCGGCGCGGCGCCCGAGAACGGCTACGCCGCCAAGAACCTCGCGATTTGCGAGCGGATCCGGCGGCTCAGCCCGAGGGCGAGTCTTCCGCAACGGGCCGCCGGCGCGCACCGGACGAGGAGCGGCGCTCCGAGAGCGCGAACAGCTTGAAACGCCCGCTGCGCCCAATGGGATGGAGCCTCATCGTGTAGCATCCCCCGCGTTCGTCGACCGACAGACAGTTGCCTAAGAGGCCCCATGACCGCCACGCCGCGTCCCTTCCAGCGCATCGCCATCGTCAACCGCGGAGAGCCCGCGATGCGGCTCATCCGCGCGGTCCGCGACTGGAACCTGGAGCGCGGCGAGGCGATGCAGACACTCGCGCTCTACACCGAGCCCGACCGCGAAGCGCTGTTCGTCCGCGAGGCAGACGCCGCCCTCTCGCTCGGCCCGGCGCAGTTCCTGGACCTGAAGGACCTGGACGCCTCCGGCGCGCCCCGGCGCAAGAGCAGCTACCTCGACTACGACCGCCTGCGCGACGCCCTCGTGCGCGGTCGAGCGGACGCGGCCTGGGTCGGGTGGGGCTTCGTGGCCGAGCACGCCGCGTTCGCCGAGCTCTGCGCGAGCCTTGGCGTCGCCTTCATCGGCCCGCCGCCCGAGGCGATGCGCCGCCTGGGCGACAAGATCGGCTCCAAGCGCCTGGCCGAAGAGGCGGGCGTCCCGGTGGCGCCCTGGAGCCAGGGCGCGGTCACCACCATCGAGGAGGCGCGCGCGCGCGCCGCGAGCATCGGCTACCCGCTCCTGGTCAAGGCCACCGCCGGCGGCGGCGGCCGCGGCATCCGCTTCGTCGACTCGGAGGCGGCGCTCGGCGAGGCGGTCGCCTCCGCCTCCTCCGAGGCGCAGAAGTCCTTCGGCGACGGCGCGGTCTTCCTCGAGAAGCGCGTCCTCGGCGCGCGCCACGTCGAGGTCCAGGTGCTCGCCGATGCCCACGGCACCGTCTGGGCCGCCGGCGTGCGCGACTGCTCGGTCCAGCGCTCGAACCAGAAGGTCCTAGAAGAGGCGCCTTGCCCGGTCCTCGCGCCCGCCCAGGAGCGCGACCTCAAGGAGGCGGCCGTTCGGCTCGCCCGGGCGGCGGGCTACCGCAACGCCGGCACCGCGGAGTTCCTCTATGACGAGGCCGCGCGCCGCTTCTACTTCATGGAGATGAACACCCGGTTGCAGGTCGAGCACCCGGTCACCGAGGCGACCACCGGCCTCGACCTGGTGCGGCTGCAGCTCTCCGTCGCGCGCGGCGAGCGCCTCCCGCCCGAGCCGCCGCCCACCGTGGGCTGCGCCATCGAGGCGCGGCTCTGCGCCGAGGACCCGGACCGCGGCTTCGCGCCCGCGCCCGGGCGCGTGGCCGCGTTTCGGCCGGCGCTCGGCCCCGGCGTGCGCACCGACTCCGGCGTGCGCGAGGGCGACCGGATCCCGGTGGAGTTCGACTCGATGATCGCCAAAGTCATCGCCTCGGGCGCCACCCGCGAGGAGGCCCGCGGCCGGCTCTGCCGGGCGCTCCAGGAGATGCTGGCCGTCGTCGAGGGCGGCGCCACGAACCGCGCCTTCCTGCTCGGCCTCGTGCGCCACGAAGACTTCGCCGCCGCCCGCGTCTACACCGGGTGGCTCGACGAGCAGATGCGGCGCAAGAGCGCGCGAGCGCCCGGCGAGGCCGGGGCCGCGGCGCTGCTCTCCACCGCGGTGGAGCTCCACGTCCGCCAGCTCGAGGAGGAGGAGCTCAACTTCTTCGCCCTGGCCGCGCGCGGACGCCCGGGAATGCCCGCCCACGAGCGACGGCCCATCGAGCTGCGCCTCTTTGGCGCCGCCTATGAGTTCAAGGTCTTCAGCCTGGGCCCCGGCACCTTTCGCGCCGAGATCGACGGGGTGAGCCTGGACGTCTCCGTGGAGCGCGACGGCCCCTACGAGACGCGCCTCCGCACCCGCTCGGCGCAGGGGGCGCTGAGCCACCGCGTGGTGAGCGTCCCCTCGGGGCTCGATCACCTCGTCGAGGTCGACGGCGCGAGCTTCCGCGTCTCCCGCGACGCGAGCGGCCTCTTGCGCGCGCCGGCGCCGGGTTTGGTGCTGGCCCTCCACGTCTCTGCCGGGGCCGCGGTGCGCGCGGGCGAGCGCCTCATCTCGCTCGAGGCCATGAAGATGGAGATGCCGGTCACCGCGCCGTTCGACGGCCGCGTGCGCGCGGTCCAGGTCGCCGCGGGCGTGCAGGTCGCAGCCGGTGAGCCACTGCTCGTCTTGGAGCCATTGGCCGAAGCCAAGGCGAGCCAGCCCGAGGTCGAGCGGGTGCGCTTCTCCTCCCCGCCGGCGCCCGAGCTCGCGAGCCCCGCCGAGGCCCAACGGCGCGCCAGCGACGAGCTGAGCCGCCTGATGCTCGGCTACCAGGTGGCCGGCACGGCGCTCACCCCGCTGCTCGACGGATGGGGCGCGGCGTTCGACGGCGGCGCCCAGGAAGGTGACGCGCCGTCGGACTTCGAGGCGGTGCGCGCGCTCCTGGGCCTGTTCCTGGACGTGGAGGCCGTCTTCTCCAAGCGCGGAACGCCGGGGGCGAGCGGCGTCGCGCTCTCGAACGAGGAGGCGCTGCACGTCTACCTGCGCGAGTTCCGAGCCGAGGGGCGGGGCCTGCCGGAGCCGTTCCTCGCGTCCTTGCGCGCGGCGCTCGCCCACGACGGCGTCGCGGGCCTCGCCGACAGCCCGCGCTTGCGCGAAGCGCTGGTCTGGCTCTACCGCTCGCACCAGAACGTGGCCGCCAAGGCGCGCGCCGCCGTCGCCCTCCTCCAGCGCTGCGCCGACAGCCCCCAGTGGCAGCGGGCGGCGCTGCCGGGCTTCCACGAGCTGCTCGACCGGCTGGTCGCGCTGACGCTCGACGCTCAGCCGGCGGTGGCCGAGGCGGCGCAGGGCGCCCGCTACGCGCTCTTCGAGGGGCGCGCGCACGAGGAGCGCCTGCGCGCCTGGCTCGAGCGCGTGGACTCGGCCCTTTCGCGCCTGCGCGAGGAGCCTCACCAGCCCGAGCGCGCCGCTCTGGTGGAGACGCTCGTCGAGGCGCCGCTGCCGCTCATCGGCCACCTGACCTCCGAGCTCGTGCGCGGCGACGGCCGGGCGCGGGCGCTGGTGCTCGAGACCCTGGCGCGCCGACTCTACCGGGGCGACCTTCGCGGAGAGCCCTGGGCGCTCATGACCAAGGAGGGCCCCGCCCACGTTTTGAGCCGGGTGTTCGACCAGGGCCAGAGCGCCACCCTGCTCTCCACCTGCGCCGCGCTCGAGGAGCTGCCGCGCGCGCTCCAGGCCATGAAGACCATCGCCTCGCGGCTGCCCCCGCGCGGGCGCCTCTTGCTCGACCTCTACCTGTCGCGGCCGGGGGCGCCGGACGAGAAGGCGGACGCGGCGGCGCTGGCGAAGGCGCTGGAGTCGCTCGCCGGCGGCCCGCCCTTCTCGCGGGTTTGCGCCGCGCTGCTCTCGGAAGGGCGCGCCGCCCAGCACCATACGTTCGTGCCGGCGGTTGGCGCGCCGGCGGTTGGCGAAACCGCGGGGGCCGCCTGGGCCGAGGACGAAGTCGTCCGCGGCTTTCACGCCAAGCTCGCCGAGCGCCTGGAGCTGTGGCGGATGCGCAACTTCGAGGTCCGCCGCGTCGCCAACCGCTTCGAAGGCGTCTACCTGTTCCTCGCGCGCGCCCGGACCAACCCGCGGGACGAGCGGTTCCTGGCCGCGCTGGAGGTCCGCGACCTCGAGCCGGTTCACGCCGAGGGCGGCCGGCTCGTCGCCCTGCCCGAGCTCGAGCACGCGCTCCTGGAGAGCTTCCACGCTCTGCGCGAGCAGCAGGCGCGCCGGGGCGCGCGCCAGAGGCTCCACTGGAACCGCATCACCGCCTTCGTGCGCACCCCGCTGGTCGCGCCCCGCGACGAGCTCCTGGACATCGGCCGCCGCCTCTACCGCTCCGCCGCGGGCCTGGGGCTCGAGAAGATCTGCCTGCGGACCTTCTGGCGCGAGGCGCTCGATCAGCCGCCGCGCGACGTCGTGCTCTCCTTCGCCGACCGCACCGGGCACCGCCTGGAGCTCTCGGTGGCCGAGCCGCACGGCGAGCCGCTGCGGGCTTTGGACGACTACGCGCTCAAGCTCGTCCGGGCGCGGCAGCGGCGCGTCACCTACGTCTACGAGATCGTCAAGATGCTCGCCCCCTCGGAGGCGAGCGCCACCTTCCCCGCCGGCGACTTCGAAGAGTACGACCTGCCCGAGGGCGGCGGCGAGCTCGCCTCGGCGCGGGGCCGCCCCTACGGCCAGAACACCGCCAACGTGGTGGTGGGCGTGGTGAAGAACTACACCGCCAAGCACCCGGAGGGCATGGCCCGGGTGCTGCTGCTCGGCGACGGCACCCGCGAGATGGGAGCCCTGGCCGAGCCCGAGTGCCGCCGCATCATCGCGGCCTTGGACCTCGCCGAGCGGCTGAAGGTGCCGCTGGAGTGGTTCCCCATCTCCTCGGGCGCGAAGATCGCCATGGAGAGCGGCACCGAGAACCTCGACTGGACCGCCGCGGTGCTCCGCCGCATCGTCGAGTTCACGCAAGCAGGCGGGGAGATCAACATCGTCGTGGACGGCATCAACGTCGGCGCGCAGAGCTACTGGAACGCCGAGGCGACCATGCTCATGCACACCCGCGGCTGTCTCATCATGACCGCCCGCGGCTGCATGCTCCTCACCGGCAAGCGCGCGCTCGACTACTCGGGCGGCGTGAGCGCCGAGGACAACCTGGGCGTCGGGGGCTTCGAGCGGATCATGGGGCCCAACGGCCAGGTGCAGTATTACGCGCCGGACCTCGACGAGGCCTGCAAGACCCTGCTGCGCTACTACGACCACGCCTACGTCGCCCCCGGCGAGAGCCACCCGCGACGGCGGCCCACCAGCGACCGCGCGGACCGAGACGTGGGCGAGGCCGCCTACCTCGCCGACCCGAGCTTCAGCAAGGTGGGCGAGCTGTTCCGCGACCAGACGAACCCGGCGCGCCGAAAACCCTTCGATGTCCGGGCTCTCTTGCGCGCGCTCGTCGACGTCGACGCGCCGCCTCTGGAGCGATGGGCGGCGCTGCGCGAGGGCGAGTCGGCGGTCGTCTGGGACGCGCACCTGGGCGGCTGGCCCGTCTGCCTCGTCGGCATCCAGAGCCGGCCGCTGCCGCGGCTGGGCTACGTGCCCTCCGACGGGCCCGAGACGTGGTCCGGAGGCACGCTCTTCCCGCTCTCGTCCAAAAAGGTGGCCCGCGCGCTCAACGCCGCCTCGGGGAACCGGCCGGCGGTGGTGGTGGCGAACCTGTCGGGCTTCGACGGCTCCCCGGAGTCGCTGCGCCGCCTTCAGCTCGAGTACGGCGCGGAGATAGGCCGGGCGGTGGTGAACTTCAAGGGCCCCTTGGTCTTCTGCGTCATCGCGCGCTACCACGGCGGGGCTTACGTGGTCTTCTCCAAGCAGCTCAACCCGAAGCTCAAGGTGCTCGCCCTGCAGGGCTCGTTCGCCTCGGTCATCGGCGGCGCGCCGGCGGCGGCGGTGGTGTTCCCCGAGGAGGCGCGCGCGCTGGCACTCAAGGATCCGCGCGTCGTCGCGCTCCAGGAGAAGCTCAAGGGCGACCGGCAATCGACGCCCCGCCTGCGTCGCCTCTACGACGAGATGCTGGCGCGCGTGAACGCCGAGAAAACCCGCGAGGTCGCCGAGCGGTTCGACGCCATCCACACCGTCCAGCGGGCGCGGGAGGTGGGCTCGCTGGACCAGGTCATCGCGCCCAGCGCGCTGCGGCCGGCGCTGATCGAAGCGGTGGAGGCGGGCCTCTCGGACAGCGAGCTCGCGGCGCTCGAGGCCTCTGCGACCCGGTGATCGCTCGCGAGCGTGGCCGCTGACCTCCGGCCGTGCCACTGCGCCAGGGTGGCGGGCGCTGCCCGCCGCAGGCGTCCAGCTCGCTCACGGAGCCGGCGGCGGCCGGTGGTGAGGATGCTGGCCCTGCTTGGCCTTGCACGCCGCCACGTCCGCCTCGGAAACCGTCACGCCAGGCACGCTCTGGCCGCCGAGGATCGGCCGCAGGCAGTCGGCGAAGAGCCCCTTCTTCTCCTCGCGGGCACCCTTCTTGAAACCCGCAGCTTCACACGCGGTGACGATGGGCTTGCAGGGGTGGTCGGCCTCCTTCGCCGCCGGCGCGGTCTCGCTGGCGCGCACCATTCCGGCGGCGGACAACGAAAGGAACAGCAGGGCAGCTTGGGCGAATCGCATGGAGGGTCTCCTTAGGGGACTTTTGCGATCGAACACGCCCGCCTCCCAAAGGTTAGGCCCCTCGATGCGCGCGGTGTTGACGGCGGCCGCGTCGTCGCCGACCTTCGCGGTGGACCCGCCAAGGCCGGTCTATGGCCGCGTCCCCGCGCCGCCGACGCCCGGGGCGGCGCCATTCTCATGCTTCGAAGTCCTCTTTTCACAACGCGCCCAGGCCTTCACTCAAGCGACCGCGAGGCCTCGGGTCCTCGCCCATTCAAGCGACGTGCGATCGCGAATCCGCTCGAAGTCTAGAGACGGCATCGCCTCGCGCCCAGGCCCACCGAGCGCGACTTCTCTCGACCTCCCGCGGTCCGGGTGCCCTCGCCGCGGTGCCCCAAGAATTCCAGCGCTCGGTGGGAGCTCGACCGCGCCTGCCGGGAAGTGGCCGTTGCCGCGGCGGGTCCCCAGGCTGAAGCTTCTCAGGAGGGACGACGGGTGCGCATCCACGTCTTCGTCGAACAGGCTTCGGGCACTGGCAAACCCGCTCGCTCGCCCCTGGCCGGCGCGAGGCCGCTCATCCTCGCCCGAGGGCTGGCCGCGGCCATTGCGGTGATGCTCCCGCTGGTGCTCGTCCGTCGGCTCGCGCAGCAGGAGTACGGCACCTATAAGCAGCTCTTCATGGTCGCGCAGACGTTCTACTACGTGGTCCCGCTGGGCGTGCCGCAGAGCCTCTACTTCTTCCTGCCGCGCTCCCGCGAAGGGCGCCCCTACGTCATCCAGGCGATGGTCATCCTCACCGGCGCCGGCGCCCTGGCCGCGCTCGCTCTGCTGGCGGGGGCGCCCCGCATCGGCGACTGGCTCAACAGCCCCGAGCTCTCGAGCCACGCTCCGGCGCTCGCGCTCTATCTGTTCGGCACGGTCTGCTCCTCGCCTTTGGAGATCTCGCTCACCGCGCGCGGCCGGACCCGCCTCGCGAGCCTCTTCTATCTCGGCTCCGAGCTGCTTCGGACCGCGGCCATGACCGCTCCGGCCTTGCTCGGCTACGGGCTCTCGGGAGTCATGGACGGCATCGCGGCGTTCGCTCTGCTGCGCGCCGCCGTCACCTGGGCCCTGGTCCCCCGAGGGACATCGGGTCCCCGGGCGGCGAGGTCCGCGCTGCGCGAGCAGCTCCACTACGCGCTGCCGTTCGGCGCCGCCGTGGCGCTCGGCGTGCCACAGAGCTACTTCCACCAGTACGCCGTGTCGGCGACGGCCAGCGCGGCGGCCTTCGCGGTCTACGCCGTGGGGCTCTTCCAGGTGCCGTTCGTCGACCTGCTGCACAGCCCCACGACCGAGGTGCTGATGGTGGCCCTGGGCGAACTGGAGCGCGAGGGGCGCCAGCGCGAGAGCGCCGAGGTCTATCGCTCGGCGGCGTCCCGGCTCGCCTACGCCTTCGTGCCCATGGTCGCCTTCCTGGAGGCGGCGGCGCCGCAGTTCATCTCGGCCCTCTTCACCGAGCGCTACCTCGCCGCCGTGCCCGTCTTCCGCGTCGCCGTCCTGTCGACGCTGCTCGCCATCTTTCCGCTCGAGGGCGTGCTCCGCGCCCGCGGCGAGACGGTCTACATCCTCAAGAGCAACGTGGCCAAGGCGCTGGTCACGGTCCCACTGGTGCTGCTCGGCATTCGGAGCCTGGGGATGGTCGGCGCCGTCTCCGCGTGGCTCTGCTGCGAGGTCTTTGGACGGGCCGCCCTGCTCGCGCGCATGCCGCGCGCCCTCGGGGTGCCGATCGTGCACCTGTTCCCCTGGAAAGAGCTCGCGCGCGCCGCCGCGGCCGCTGCGTTGGCCGCGGCCGGCATGTCGCTCGCGCAGTCCTTCCTCGCCGGCAGCGCCCCGACGGGGAGCTTCGCGCGGCCCGCCGCGGCCCTGGCGGCGTGCACCGCGGCCTATGGCGTAGGCTACGTCGCCGCGCTACTCCTGGTCGGCGCGCGCACCCCGTTCGCCCTGCTGGGGCTCAAGCGCGAGCCGATGGATCAGGCGCTCGCCCGCTGAGCCGAATCAGCCGCTTCGGCGGACCTAGAGCCCGCGCGGGCGCGCGAAACGCCTGACGAGCGCCAGGGTGGCCGCCGGCCGGTTGGTGATGACCGCGTCGACGCGCGCCTCGCAGCAGCGCTCCACGTCCGCGGCGTCGTCCACCGTCCAGGCGGCGACCGCCAGGCCCCGGCGGTGCCATCGCTCCACGCTCTCGGGCGTGCAGAGCACGTGCTCGACGTGCAAGGCCGAGACGTTGAGCGCCCGGCCCGCCCACTCGCGAGGCGTCAGGTCCTGCGAGGCCGCGACGAGCACGGCGCACGAGAGCCTGGGCTCGGCGGCGCGGGCCCGCGCGAGGCTCAGCGGGTTGAACGACGATAGGACGATGGAGTGCCCGCCCTCCTCGCGCCGGATGTCGCGGACTGCCCGCCGGGACAGGCCGCGGTCGGCCACCGTCTCGCACTTGAGCTCGACGTTGACGATGGCCTCTCGAGGCAGGGCGGCCAGGGCCTCGGCGAGCGAAGGGATGGCCTCGCCCCGGAACGCCGCCCCGAACCGCCGGCCCACGTCCAGCCGGCGCAGCGCCGCGAAGCGCGTCTTGGCCACCTCCACGTGCTCGCCCGACAGGCGATCGAGCCAAGCGTCGTGGCAGACCACGACCTCTCCGCTGCCGCACACCATGGCGTCCAGCTCCACGCCGTCGGCGCCCTGGCGGATGGCCTCGAGGAAGGCGGCGAGCGTGTTCTCTGGGGCGTCGTGGGAGGCGCCGCGATGCGCCAGCACCAACGGCCGATCGCCGCGGGTGGGGTACGCGCGCCGGCGGAATCGGGCGATCATCGGGGGCGCATGCTACGCTCCCCCGGACCTTGCGAGCAAACGAGCCTAAGACGACATGCCCAGCTTCGATCTGACCCGAGGCGACCTGATGCTTCTCGCGGTCGTGGTAATCTTGGTCCTCCTCCCTGGGACCATCCCCCGATTCGCCCGCCTCCTCGAGCGGCGGCAGCAAGGTCGCGCGCGGCCGTAGGCAAGGCTGCAGGCCCCGCGCTTCACGTCCCGCGGCGGCCGGCCCGGCTCGCCAACTTCTGCGCGAGCTCGCGAACGGTCGCGTGGAGACAGCGGTCCTGACAGACCATCTTCAGGTCGCCCAGCAGGAGGTGAGGGAGGATCTTCAGCGAGATCTCCGGCGGCGTGTAGGGGTTCAGCGCCAGGGCCTTGCGCACCGAGGTGCGGACGCTCCACTTCGGCGAGTGCCAGATCTCCATCAGCGCCTCGACCCGCGCGGGCCGCCGCGCGGCCATCCGGACGACCACACCCTCGGTGAGCTTCGGGTTCTGGAGCAGCTCGCGGACGACGCGCCCGTCGCCTTCGAGCGCGAGCCGCACCATGCGATCCGGCTCGGCGGTGCGGGCCATCATCTTCTTGTGCCCGAGCGTCAGCCGCGACAGATCGGCGTCGGTCGGCTCGAGGGCGCCCGGGTCCACGACCTTGGACGGCTTGTCGATGACGAACAGCGCCGCCACCTCCGGGAGCCCGAACTCGGCCGCGGCGTCGTAGATCCGCCCGCGGTGGAGGAACGGCAGGTCGGCGTCCGAGCCGAACATGAGCGCTCGAGCCGCTGCGGCGAGCGCGCGCCCCGCGTCGGGGGAGCTCTTCGCGCGGTCGACGAGAACCTTGAGCGCGTGCGCTGCCTCCACGGGCTCGAGCTCGGCGATGGCGCGCGCGGCGGCCAGGTCCAGGGCAGGGCCGGCCGAGAGGCTGGCCAGGTGCTCGACGAGGCGATCGGCGTGGTCCTTCATCCCCTCCTCACGGCCGGCCCTCCGCGGTCGGATGCCCGCTCCGGATGCGGACGGGCCGCACAGGCGCCGGAGGCACCGGCCATTCCGGGTCCGACGCCCCGGAGTCGCTCGGGAGCTTCACGTCGAGTGTCGGCGCGGGCAGGTCGGCCGCATCGGTCACCGAGAGGCGCAGCTCGCGCTCGGCGACATCCTCCGGGCAGTCGAAGAACACCACCGCGAAGGGGGTGGAGCCGCCCGGGGCCAGGCGCTCGGCCTTTGGGGCCGAGCGCGCGATCACCTCGGCCAGCGCCGCAGAGCTGTCCACCTTCCACAGCTCCTCGGGCGTCGGGACCGCGCCGGCCCGAGCGGTCTGGCGCAGGGCGGGGCCAGCCCCCCTCGAGATCTCGGCGGCGACCTCGACGGGGCCCCTCGGCGCCGACCCGCGGTTGACGACGCGCCCCCGCACGACCAACAGCGAGCGCCCTGCGGCGGTGGCGTACGGGCCGCCATGGAGCCCTTCGGCCACCAGCTCGCCCGCGGGGCGGCCCGCGAGCAGGCGCAGGACATCCGCGGGCCGGCTGAGGCGCTGACCGCCTGGCGCCGGGTTTCGCACGGCGAAGACGATGGCGACCGCGGCGGCGGCCGACACGGCCATGGCGCTGACGAGCGAGCCCTTGGTCGAGCGGCGCCAACGAGGTCGCCTGACCGTTCCCGAGGGGCGCGGCCAATCGGCCGCGCGGACGGGCGCGGGCGTCATGGGCGTGGGGAGCCTCTTGGGGTCCGAGCCCCAGGAATCCGGGCCGCTGCGCTCAGGGGCGACCTTGGGCTCTCCGGCTGGGGATAGGGACGAAGGCGGCGGGGGCGAAAGCTCCGCGGGCGGCGATTCACCGGCGAAGCTCGCTCCGTCCGCGTCGCCGGGCGACGAGAGGTCGAAGCTGTTCAGGTCGGGGAGAAGGCTCGTGCCGGCGGGCCCAGCGCTCAGGCCAGCGAAAGGGTCGGGCTGGGGCGCGAGCGCGGGTAGGCCCGGGAAAGGCGTCGGAGGCGAGGCCGGAAGTCCGAACGGATCGGGGTCGTCGCCGAAGGCGGTCGGACTGGGCGCGGAGGGCGCTGCCGAGGGAGCGGAGCTCGCGGCGCGGATCTCCGGGAAGAGATCGCCCACGGGTGCGACCGGCGGCGCTGGCGGAGCCAGCGCGAAGTCGCCGAACGGGTCGGGCTGCGCTGCCAGCAGCGGGTTTGCCCGTGAGCCGCGGGTCGGGCCGAGGACCTGGGCGTCCGCGGCAAAGGGGTCCACGCCGACCACCCGGCGCGGAGCTGATTCCGCCGGGGCCGCCAAGCTCGGCGGCTGGGTCTGCGGCTCGCGGTCGGGAGCAAAGGCGACGGCCTCGCGATGGACCACGAACACCGTCGCGCACTGCTTGCAGCGCACCCGCGCGCCGCGGTCGGAGACCTTCTCATCGGCCACCCGGAACTGGGCCTGGCAGGCTGCGCATTGAATGATCATCCGGCTGGCCATTATCGTCGCCCGCATTCGGAGGTTTCAAGGCGCGGCGGCGGCGCGGCCGGCGCGCCGCCTACAATTCCCCCGGGCCGACCAAGGCTCACCCGCCCGCGCCGAGGAGGTCGACCGTGCCCGAGCTTCGCCAGAACATCGCGACCAAGGAGTGGGTGGTCATCGCGACTGACCGCGCCCGCCGGCCGGCGGACTTCGCCGACCCCAAGCGCCCGCTCACGCAGGCGCGGCCCGCCCGGAGCGACACCTGCCCGTTCTGCCCTGGCAACGAGCGAGCGAGCGGCGCGCCGGCGCTCGAGGTCCGCCGCGACGGGCGCTGGGAGGTGCGGGTCGTGCCCAACAAGTACCCCGCGCTCACCGAGAAGACGGACCTGGAGCGCCACTTCCAGGGCATCGCGCGGCGGATGAGCGGCTTCGGCGTCCACGAGGTGCTCATCGAGTCGCCGCTCCACAACACCACCACCGCCCTGCTCGCGGACGAAGAGGTGGCCCGGGCGCTGCGCGCCATGCGCGAGCGCGGGCGGGAGCTGGCGAAGGACCCGCGGCTCGCCATGACCGTCTTCTTCAAGAACCACGGCGCGGCCGCGGGCACCTCGCTCGAGCACCCGCATTGCCAGATGATCAGCCTGCCGGTGGTGCCCCACCAGATCCGCCAGCGCCTCGCGGACGCCATGGCCTACTTCGACGAGACCGGCACCTGCGTCTACTGCGACATGGTCTGGCAGGAGGTTCAGGCCGGCGCGCGCGTCGTCGTCCAGGGGGCGCACTTCGCCGCCTTTTTGCCCTACGCGGCGCTCTCGCCGTTCCACCTCTGGATCCTCCCCAGGCGCCACATGCCCATCTTCACCCAGGTCTCCGACGAGGAGGTCGACGACCTCGCGCGCGTGCTCCGCGAGACGCTGGCGCGCCTCTACTTCGGGCTCTGCGACCCCGACTTCAACTACGTCATCCGCAGCGCGCCCTTCCACGAGGAGCACAGCCTCAGCTTCCACTGGTACCTGAGCATCGTGCCCAAGGTGACCAAGGTCGCCGGGTTCGAGCTCGGCTCGGGGATGTTCATCAACACCGCGCTGCCCGAGGAGAGCGCGGCGTTCTTGCGCGAGGTGAAGCTGCCGCGGTGAAGAGCCGCGAGGCCGCGGCCGGGCGCGCCGTTTTGGACGAGGGCCGCCGTCGGAGCGACAATCGGCGCCGTGGCGCACGCCGCGCACTTCCTCTCGCGCTTGAAGCGCGTCTCCCTCGAGCAGACCGAGCTCGCGCTGGCGCTCTACCGCGACCCGTCGCTTTTGCGCTCGGCGCTGGCGGGGGCGAACCTTCCGGAGGGAGCGGAGCACGTCTCCATCGCCCTGGACGAGCGCGAGCCGTCGCCGCACCTCATCGTCACCCGCGACGGCCGCTTCGTCACCTGTCTGGGCCGGGGGATGCGCCCCCACGACGCCGCGCCCTTGAGCCGCGCCGAGCTCGACCGCCAGTGCGAGGGCATCGAGGAGTACCGGGCGGCGCTGAAGCGGTCGCGCGAGCTCGACGCCGAGTCGCTGCGCCTCACCTCGCTCTTGCGCTCGCTCCTGGGGCTCGGCCCGCACCTGCCGCGCGAGGACTTCGAGCTGCTCTGGGCACTCCAACCGCTCTACGCCGCCGACCTGCCGCACGCGCTCCTCGAGCTCTCGCGGCAGGCGGAGCAGGCCTTTCCGGTGCTGGCGCGGCTCTGCGCCCGCGGGGTCGAGCGCGTCCGCGGCCCAGACCTCGCCCAGGTCCGCGAGGCCTGGAGCGCCACCCATGCCGTGGGCCACGTGACGCTCTTGCTCGGCCACAGGGGCGACCTGCTCAACCTCCTGCCGCAGTTCTTCGCGCAGGCCGAAGAGACCTGGTCGTGGACCGCGTTCAAGACGAACCACGCGCCGGTGGCACGAAAGGGGCTCTGGCTCGCGGCGCGGGTTGGCCCCCCGGCGCTCGACCTCCTCCGCAGGCGCCTCTGCGCCGCGGAGTCGAGCCTCGCAGCGCTCGACGCCGCCATGGCCATGGCGGTCATCGCCCTGGGCCACGCCGACGCGCGGCCCGCCGTCGAGACGGAGCTCACGCGGTGGGCCCGCGCCCAGAGCCCGGACGACGCCCGCCGCGTCGGCGGCGCCGCCGGAAACGCGCTGCAGCTCTTCCGCGTCGCCGAGCAGCTGGGCGGCGCGGGCGCGCCGCGCGACCTCGAGGCGCTTCCGCTCTCCGCCCCGGCCCGCGCCGCGCTGGCCCCCGAGCTCGCGATCACCGGGGCCTTGGCCGGCGAGCGGCCGGTGACCGACGAGCGCTCCAACCACTTCGCCGCTTTCCTGCTCTCTGCCGTCGCGCTGCCGCAGGCGCGGGCCGAGGACTTCTTCTTCCCGCGCGCGGCGCTGCGGCCCGAGGCGCTCGCGTTCGATCCGCAGTGGCCGCTTTCGAGCTACCGCGCGCTGCGGTCCATCTTCCCGGAGGCTCAGACTTACCGCGAGGGACGCGCGGCCCGGCCAAACGAGATGTGCCCTTGCGGCAGCGGGCTCAAGTTCAAGCGGTGCTGCGGGCGCGGGTGAAGGGCCCGATGCCCGAGGTCGTGAGATTCCCGCCGCCCGCGCGTCTGCTATTCTCCCGGCCCCGTGAAAATCCCATCCTGGTCCAAAGCCCTGGTCGCGGCGCTCCTGAGCGGGTGCGCGGCTCTCCCCGTCTACCCCTCCCGCCCCGCGGCCTCCTTGGGCACGCCGGTCGCCGACCCGCTCCCGGCGAAGCTGGTGGTCCACGTCGCCGCCACCTCCGAAGGGCTGCGCCGCGCTCTCGACGTCGCGGTGCCGCCGTCCGGCGAGGGGACGTTCGAGCTGCGCGGGCCGCGGAGCTACCGATGGTCGCGCGGCCCGCTGTCGCTGCGCTTCGCCGACGGCCGGGTCCACGTGAAGGGCGATCTCGCCATCGAGGCGGACCTCCCGCTGCTCGGCGCCCAGAGAGTGCCGCTCCAGCTCTCGGTCGCCGGCGAGCCGGTGATCACCTCCGACTGGAAAGCGCGGCTGCAGGGCGCCAAGGTCGAGGTCGCGTCCACCGACGTGCGGCTGCGCACCGCGGAGGGGCTGGCGGGGCTCTTGCGGCGCGCCACCGGCATGCTTGAGGAGTACATCGAGGCCTTCTCGTTCGACCTGAGCCCCCAGGTCGCCGCCGCCTACCGGCGGGTGGCCGCGCCCATCGACTTGCCGCTCGGCGAGGCCAAGGGCTGCGCCGCCCTGCGGGTGACCTCTCTGGAGGCGGGCCCCACGGTGCTGGCCGGCGGGCTGGAGAAGGACCTGGCGGTGGTGGTGGCGCCGTCGGTCACCCTGCCCTGCTCGGCGCCGCCCCTGAGCGCCACGCCGCCGCCGCTCTCGAACGTGGCCACGCTCCCCTCCGGGCCCTTCACGGTGACCGTGCCCATCGCCGCGCGCTACGAGGAGCTGGCCAAGGCCATGAGCCTCGCCTTCACCGACGGCAAGCTCTTCTTCTCCCAGGAGTACCCGGAGCTCTACCTCTCGCAGCCCGAGGTCTACGCCTCGTCGGCGGACCAGCTCGTCCTGAAGCTGCGCCTCTCGGGGCCCATCCGGCGCTTCATCTTCAACACCCACCTCGACGGCGACCTCTACTTCGTCGGGCACCCGACCGTCGTGGACAACGAGCTGCGCGTCCCGGATCTCGAACCCAGCGTCGACACCTCCAACTTTCTCCTCGCCCTCAAGGCCAGCCTCGGCGGCTCGGGCATCCGCGAGCAGGCCCGGCAGGCGCTCAAGCTCGACCTGGGCGAGCGCCTGAGAGCGGTGCGCCAGCGGCTTTCCAGCGACTTCGAGCTCGGAGGCGACCTCGGCTGCCTGCGCGCCGACGTCGCCAAGATCGAGGTGGCGGGCGTCTACCCCCACGGCTCCTACCTGCGCATCTACGTGACCGTGACCGCTCAGGCCGGCGCCTTCCTGCCCTGCCCCGCCGCCCCCGGCTCGGGCCAGCCGGTCGTCGCGCGCTGACGACTCTCAGGGTGGTGCGCGCCCCGCCCGGTCGAAGCAGACCCTCTCGCCTGAGGGCTTTTGCCGGCGGGAGGCGGCCCATGCGCCCTTAAAG
Source organism: uncultured delta proteobacterium (assembly GCA_963772225.1). Lineage (GTDB taxonomy): Bacteria > Myxococcota > Myxococcia > Myxococcales > UBA5297 > CAVYWD01. The sequence goes on from CAVYWD010000011.1 coordinate 568,426, forward strand.
TCCCGGCGCGCATCCGCCGCGCACGCTCCGTGCATTTGCTGGCGCCAAGACCGTCGCGGCGAGAGAAGCGCGCCTCGCCGCACCCCGCTGTCCGCCGCCCGCGGCGGCCCGGGAGAGCGCCATGGCAGACCGAATCCTCCTGGTCGACGACGAGCCGAACATCCCCAGCGGCATCATCCGCGCGATGCGCCGCGCGCCGTTCGACTTCGCCAGCGCCTGCTCCGGAGCCGAGGCGCTGGGGCTGATCGAGAAAAGCCCGCAGCCGTTCTCGCTCATCGTCAGCGACTACCGCATGCCGGGCATGGACGGCGTCCGCTTCCTCGAGGCGTCGCGCAAGGTCACCCCCGACTCGGTGCGCATCCTGTTCACCGGCCAGGCCGACCTCCAGGCGGTTTCCGACGCCGTGAACCGAGGCTCGGTCTTCCGCGTCCTGCTCAAGCCCTGCCCGCCAGATCAGCTCAGCGCGGCGCTGGCGGCCGGCGTGGAGCAGCATCGCCTCGTCATCGCCGAGCGCGAGGTCCTCGAGCAGACCTTGCGCGGCTCGGTGCAGGTGCTGGCCGACATCCTCGCCGCGGTGAGCCCCACGGCCTTCAGCCGGGCCTCGCGCATCCGACCGCTGTGCCGGGCAATCGCTGAGACCCTGGGCTACCCGAACCTGTGGGAGGCGGAGATGGCCGCGCTGCTCTCGCAGGTCGGCTTCGTCACCGTCCCGAGCAAGGTGCTCGATCGGCAGGCTCAGGGGCTGCCGCTGGGCGAGCCGGAGCAGAGGCTGATCGCCGAGCAGGCGAGCGTGGGGGCCAAGCTGCTGCAGCCCATCGCGCGGCTCGGCCGAGTGGCCGAGGCTATCGCCCTGCAGGACGCGCCGTTCTCCGCCGCGGCGCGCCCGTCGCCGCCGGGGGCACCGGCGAAGCCCGCAGCCGCGGGCGAGGCCCTCCCGCTGCTCGCGCGGGTGCTCAAGGCGACGCTCGACTTCGAGTCGATGAACGAGCCCACGCGGCCGGTGAAGGCCACGCTGGAGTCCATGCGACGTCGAAGCGGTCTGTACGACCCCAAGGTCCTCGACGCGCTGGAGACGGCCGCCAGCGCTGCGGACAGTGGCTTGGAGATCGTCGAGGTGGAGGTCGCCAAGCTCCAGGCGGGGATGGTGCTGGCCGACGACATCAAGGACAAGCACGGGGTCATGCTGATCCGCCAGGGGCAGGAGATCAGCCAGGTGCTGGCGGCCCGCCTGCTCGCGTTCTCGCAGACCGGGGCGATCAAGAGCACGGTCCTGGTGCAGTGCCACGCCAGCGCGCCGCCCGCAGGCGCGCGAGCCACCGCGGGCTAGAACCTGGCGAGAGGCTGTTACGGAATTCGGCGATCGCCGCGCGCCGATTTTCCTCGCCCCCCAACCCCCTCCCCGCGAGCGGGGAGGGGGCGAAAGGGAGAGGTCGTTCGAGTGTCGAGGTGATCATTTTCGTAACAGGCTCTAGCGAGGCAGCACCTCTGACCGACCAGGCATGTTGGAGACGTCTCGGCAGTTCGACCCCGTTCGCCGAGTCCTTGCAGCCTGCTCGTAAGCCGACGGACCGTCCCGGACATGTAGAGAAAGCCGAAGTCCTCTCCCCCTTCGCCCCCTCCCCGCGAGCGGGGAGGGGGTTGGGGGTGAGGTAAGCTACGGCCGAGCGGCGGCGACCTGGAGCTTCTTCACGTAGGTCGTCATGAACGCCTGATCGGTGAGGCCCAGGTTGGTGAAGCGCACGCCGAAGCCCCGAGGCTGGCCCTTGTCGCCGGCGCTCCAGAACACGACCTTGCCTTGAACCGTGACCACGCGGCTGGGGTCGGCGAACCGGAAGGTCATGGAGACGCGCGTGCCCATGGCGACGAGCTCGTTACTGGGGATGAAGGCGCCGCCGCTGGAGAGGTTGGTCACTTTGCTGTCGGTGAAGATGCGGTAGGTCTCGGCGTTCACCACCAGGTCGGCGCGGAGGGAGTCATCCTGCCCGCGCTGAAAGACAAACTCGGGCACGCGCCGGGCGGGCGGCGGCTCGCTGGGGCGCGCAGGCGCGACGCGGCCGCGCAGCTCTACCGGGCGGCCCTCGGGTCGGGCCCGCTCTTCGAGCCTCGGCGGCGAAGCGAGCGTGCGCTGCTTGTCCTCGACGAACGACATGAGTCGGCCGAGCAGCGCGACCAGGTCCTCGAGGGCTTGGCGCAGCTCGGGGTCGGCGTCGGCGCGCAGGGGCTCCGGGTAGCACCGCCGGACCAGGTCGAAGAAGCTCTTGCGGTAGTCGGACGCCGGGGAATCGGCCCGGAGCTCGAAGATCTCGTGGGGCTTCTTGCGCTGCAGCGCCTCGATGGCCTGCCGAAGCTTGCGCGCGGCCTCCTGGTCGCGCGAGCTGCGCAGCTGCGTCTCCTGGGCCGCCACCAGGGGCGCCAGGTCGGGGTCCTCGCCCACCGGCACCCAGACTTCGCCGTCGCGCGAGACGCGGGAGATCCCGCGGATGCGGTTGAAGGCCACGAGGTCGCGCAGGACCTCGAACTCCATCGGCCCCAACACGCGCCCCACGGCGTCGCCAATCCAAAAATTCGCCATCGTGCTACTCCGACAGGGCGTCGCGCACCGCTGCGATGATTTCCAGCGGGTGGAAGGGCTTGGGCACGAAGGCGCACGCCCCCATGGCCAACGCGAACTCCACCATGCTCTCGGTCTCCATGCTGCTCATGACCACCACCCGGGTCTTGGGACTCAGCCGATGGACCTCCGGCAGCACCTCCAGGCCGCTCTTGACGGGCATCAGAAGGTCCAGGAGCACCAGCTCCGGCTTGTCCCGAGCGATGGCGGCGAGCGCCTCCTCCCCGTCCACCGCCTCGGAAAGCTCCAGGGGCTCCTCCGCCAACGCCTCGCGCACGGCCACGCGGATGAAGTGGTCGTCGTCCACGATGAGCACGCGCTGGCCGGGCATGGGCACCTCACGAGGGCCAGAGAATACCTGACCTGGAAGTCGACGCATCGCTCACCCCGTTCGCGGTTCCCTCCCCTCCAGGGTGGCGCCCGCCCCGCGCGCTGCCGGCAGCACGTCGCTTGCATAACTTCGACGACTGATGGAGAAAGGGCCTCGGGGATCCGACTATGACCGACCAGGCGATCGAGCGGGAGATCGTTGAGCTGCTGGGCAAGCTTCCGGGCGGCCTTCAGCGCCGGGTCTTGGAATTCGCGCGCGAGCTGGCGCTTGCCCCGAGTGAGAGCCCCGCGGCTCCGGCGCCCTTGGGTGGAACGCTGACCCAGTCCGACGCGGAGGCAATGCGCACCGCCGCGAGCGGCACCCGCGCAGACCTCCTGGACTGGTGACGGCGCAGCGGGCCGCTCGGGCCCCCTTAGCTCACGGGGAAGTACTGGGCGGCTGCGATGAGATTGGCTCGGATGAGCTCGCCCTGGGCGTGCTCGAGCGCCAGGCGGAGAGTCCCCGCAACCAGCGAGCTGCACGCATGAACGGACTGGCCGACCCACACGTGCCCGTGTTCGGCATCGCCCGTCCAATCTCTGAGCCACACCTCCGCCGAGAGGCCTTCGGGGGGCTCGTTTGGGAGCTCGTCGTGGAACGAGGAGCCGGGCTCGAAGAGGGACCGCAGGAGGGCGTAGGCGGCGCCCGAGAGAATCCACTCTTCAGCGGCGACGGCGGGGTCGAGCCGGTCCAGGACTGGGTTCGGCCCGTAGCCGCCCCGGCGAACGTTCCAGTGATTCTTGAATGAGCGGCGGACGGTGCGCGCGCTGAGCAGCGCTCCGCCGCGGCCCAGCTCCGCCCGAAGCGCGCACTCAGGGTGAAAAGAGGGTTTGACGAGCACCTCGGCCACGCGCTCGATGTTTCGGGCGAGCGGGCCGCAGGAAGGGACCCCCAGGAGCGCCTGAAGTTCCTCGTTGTAGCCGAGCATGGGCCGCCTCCCTAGCGAAGGTTCTCGCTTTCGCGGCGTCCGAATGTTTGCTTTTCGATGAGGGGCGTCGTCCCATCCCCAATGGATCCGCCTCAGGATCTGCTCTTTGTCGGCGCGGTCAAGAGCCCCCCCTTCGTTTCTTTCCGACATGTTTCCAATTGGTGCGCCGTTGCCCAGCGAATGCGGCGGGCAGGGTCCAATCGAACTCAGATTGCAGGCGGCCGGGCATCCCCAAGCTCGGCGGCCCAACCAGGGGCTTTCAAAGCGAGGGCGGCCGTCCCGTCAATCAATTTGATTCGATTTGAATCCAATCGATCTCATCGCCTCGGGAGGTCCCTCCGGGTCGCGATTTACCCTTCGAATTGCGCGCGCACCGCCGAGCCCACGCGCGCTCCGATGCCCAAAGCACAGCCAGCCGGCGAGAGAGGCCAACAAAGCCGCCCTACGATTCGAAATGCAGATCCGCCGGAACGGACTGTTGGCCCGGCGCCAGGGCGCCGAAAGCGAGCCAGCCCGAGCAGACCCTCGGGCGCTGCGGCCGCGAGGCAACGCTTTCGCGCGGATAGACGCTTCGAACGAATGGGCGCGAATGGGCGCCCGATTACAAATCGAGCTCCTGCACTTCGCCCGCGCGGTCCATGATGAACTTGAACCGCGCGCTCACGTCGCGCCCGAGCAGGTCGTTGATGACCCTATCGGTCTCGAGCTCGTTATCGATGGCGACCCTCAAGCTGTTCCGGTGCTTGGGGTCCAGCGTGGTCGTGCGCAGCTCGTCGGCGCTCATCTCGCCCAGGCCCTTGAACCGCATGATGTTGGGCTTGGCATTGCCCTTGACCCGCTCCTTGAGAATTCGGTCTTTGTCGGCGTCGTCGAGCGCCCAATGCGTCTCTTTGCCGATCTCGATCTTGTAGAGCGGCGGCTGGGCGATATGGACGCTGCCGTGGGCGATGAGGCCCTTCAGGTGCCGATAGAAGAAGGTCAGCAGCAAGGTGGCGATGTGGTGGCCATCGGAGTCGGCGTCCATCAGCAGGAAGATCTTCCGGTAGCGCAGCTTGTCGAGCGAGAACTCGTCGCCCAGCCCACACCCCAGCGCGTTGACGATGTCCTGCAGCTCTTTGTTCCCCGCGACCTTGTCCAAAGACGCCTGCTCGGAGTTCAGCACCTTGCCGCGCAAGGGCAGGATGGCCTGCGTGCGCCGGTCGCGGCCGAGCTTGGCGCTGCCGCCGGCGGAGTCGCCTTCCACCAGGAACAGCTCGCTCTCCTCGGGGTTGGTCGAGCTGCAGTCGGCGAGCTTGCCGGGGAGGTTCAGCTTGTGGCTCACCGCGGTCTTGCGCGAGACCGCCTGGCTCGCCGCCCGCGACGCCTCTCGGGCGCGCGCCGCCAGGATGATGCGGGCGATGACCGCCTCGGCGGCGGTCTGGTTGTCGTTGAGCCACTTCTCCAGCGCCGGCCGCACGACGTTGTCGACCAGGCTCGCCACCTCGGGGTTGTTGAGCCGGCCCTTGGTCTGCCCCTGGAACTGCGGGTCGACGACGTAGCTGGAGAGCAGGACCACGACGCCCTCGCGGATGTCTTCGGCGGTGAGCGTGACGCCCTTGGGCGACAGGTCGTGGGTGTCGATGTAGTTGCGCACCGCCTTGACGATGCCGGCCCTGAGGCCGTTCTCGTGCGTGCCGCCGTTGGGCGTGGGGATGCCGTTCACGTAGGAGCGGACGTGCTCGTCGGTGGCCTCGGTCCAGACCAGCGCGACCTCGAGCTTCACGCCGTTGGCTTCCATCGGTCGCCGACCCGAGGGGATGCCGCTTCGCGGCGACTCCAGCTGCGGGTTGTCGCGCGCCTGGTAGAAGACGCCGCCGGCGGCCGGGACCGTGGGCTTGCCGCGCTCGGCCACCACCTTCGCCAGGTACTCGGCGATGCCGCCCTCGTGGTGGAACCGCTCGGCGGTGGGCGGGTCGGCCGTCTCGTCGAGGAGCTCGATGGAGAGCCCCTTGTGCAGGTAGCTCTTCGCCTCCAGGCGGTCGCGGATGAGCTTTGAGTCGAAGGCGAGCTTCTCGCCGAAGATCTCCGGGTCGGGCCGGAAGGTGATGGTCGTGCCGGTGCCGCGGCCGTTGCCCACCACCTTCAGCTTGCTGGTCGCCACGCCGCGCGCGTAGGTCTGCTCGTAGCGCTTGCCGTCGCGCTTGATCTCGGCCACGAGCAGAACCGAGAGCGCGTTCACCACCGACGACCCGACCCCGTGCAGGCCGCCCGAGTGCTCGTAGTTGTCGTGCTCGAACTTGCCGCCCGAGTGCAGCGTGGTGAGGATGACCTCCAGCGCCGACTTCTTGTACTTGGGCATCAGGTCGACGGGGATGCCGCGGCCGTCGTCCCGGACGGTGATGGTCTTGCCGTCCTTGTGGAGCGAAACCTCGATGGTGGTGGCGTGGCCGTTGATGACCTCGTCCACGCAGTTGTCGACGATCTCCCAGAGCAGGTGGTGGTACCCCGTGCTGTCGGTTCCGCCGATGTACATGGCGGGCCGCTTGCGGACCGGCTCCAGCCCCTCCAGGACGGTGATGACGCTGGCGTCGTAATTGCTTCGTTTGGCCATCGGACTCAAAGCTCCGTTCTCGGGCTAGTCGCCGCCCTTGTTCTCGGGGAGCGGGACAAAGACGACCTGGCTCGTCACCACGCGCTTGACCTTGTCGGTGCGGAAGAAGGGGCGCCCCTTGCCGCCGCGGGCCGAGATCTCATTGCGGCCGACATACAGCGAAATCTTCTTGCCCTTCTCGGTCTCGAGCTCCAGGACCTGGTCGCGGTCGGAGGTGCACAGGAACGCGACCACGCGGTCGTCCGGCGCCACCTTGATGACCGTGACGCCGCGCCCGGGCCCGGCGAGCTCGTTGACGTCCTTGGCCGTGCAGATGAGCGCGTTGCTCTTCTCGGTGATGGCGGCGACGAAGTCCTTGTCGGTCGTCGGCGTGCAGCCCAGGAGCTCGTCGTCCTTGCCTGGCCGCGCGTAGCGGCGCCCGGCCCGGGTGGAGACCTCGGTGTGCGGCTGAAGGGCGAAGCGAAGGCCGTAGCCGCGCTTGCTCAGGGCGAACATCTTCTCCGCTCGCTTGAGCCGCGGGTCGAGCGAGAGCGAGCCGACCACTCGCTCGCCGTCGTCGAACTTGAAGAGCTTCTGCACCGGGTCGCCATAGCCGGTGGAGGCCGGGATGTCATTGAAGCGCGTGACGTAGGCGGTGCCGAAGTTCGAGAAGAAGACCAGGCTCGACTTGAGCGAGCCCGCCAGCACCGCGGCCACCTCGTCGCCCTCGCGAAGGCGGGTCTGCGACGGGTCCTTCACCTCGCGCACCCGCTTCACCCAGCCGTCGCGGGTGAGGATGACGTGGCTGTCCTCGTCGGCGATGAAGGCCTCCTCGCTGAGCTCCACCTCCTCGACGTGCCCGCCGATCTTGGTGCGCCGCTTGTCGCCGTACTGCTGGGCGATGGCGATGAGCTCCTCCTTCACGATGCCCCAGCGCTTCTTCTGGTTCTTGTAGTCGTGGGCCTCGTCCAGGATGTCGGCCAGGCGCTTCGCCTCGGCGCGCTTCTCCTTGAGCTCGTTCTGGATGACCAGGATCTCCAGGCGGGCGAGCTTATAGAGCTTCATCTCGAGGATGGCGTCCACCTGCTCTTCGTCGAGGCCGAAGCGCTTCATCAGCTTCTGGGCCGCGTCCTCCTTGCCATCGGACTTGCGGATGATGCGGATCATCTCGTCGAGGGCGTCGTAGACCTTCTCGAAGCCCTCGAGGATGTGCAGCCGCTTGCGGATCTCCGCGAGGTCGTGGCGCAGCCTCCGGGTCACCACCTCGAAGCGGAAGTCGAGGAAGTAGCGCAGCATCTCCTTCAAACCAAGCCGCTTGGGCGCGCCCACCGCCGGGTTGTCGGTGGGGACGAGGCAGGTGAGGTTGACGTTGAAGTTCGTCTGCAGCGGCGTGTGCTTGTAGAGGTACGCCATCACCAGCTCGGGGTCGGCGTCCCGCTTGATCTCCAGGGCGATGCGGACGTCCTTGGTCGACTCGTCGCGCACGTCGGTCAGGGGCGGGAGCTTGCGCTCGCGCACCAGGTCGCCGAACTTCTGCACCAGCGTCGCCTTGTTCACCGCGTAGGGGATGGACGTGACGATGATTTGCTGGCCGCCGCGCTTGATCTCCTCCAGCATCCACTCGCCGCGCACCTTCACCGCGCCCTGGCCGGTCTCGTAGATCTCCCGGAGCTCGGCCTTGCTATTAAGGATCTGCGCGCCGGTCGGAAAGTCAGGCCCCTTGACGAATTTGAGCAGATCCTTCGTCTCGAGCTTCGAGTTTTCGATGAGCGCGACCAGCGCGTCCGTCACCTCGCCCAGGTTGTGCGGCGGGATGTTGGTCGCCATGCCCACCGCAATGCCGGTGGTGCCGTTGATGAGGAGCTGCGGCACCCGCGCCGGGATGACGATGGGCTCGAACAGCGTGCCGTCGTAGGTGGGCCGGTAGTCGACCGTCTTCTTCTTGAGCTCGGTCAACAGCTCGCTCGCCAAGGCGGCGAGGCGGCACTCGGTGTAGCGCATGGCCGCCGCGCTGTCGCCGTCGAGCGAGCCGAAGTTGCCGTGGCCGTCGACCAGCGGGTAGCGCAGCGAGAAGTCCTGCGCGAGCCGCACCAGCGCGTCGTAGATGGCCACGTCGCCGTGCGGGTGGTACTGGCCCATGATGGTGCCGACCACCTTGGCGCACTTCTGGAACTTGGCGTCGAAGGTCAAATGGTGGTCGTGGTACATCCCGAAGAGGATGCGCCGCTGCACCGGCTTCAGGCCGTCGCGCACGTCGGGGAGCGCGCGGCTGGTGATGACCGAGAGCGCGTAGTTGAGGTAGCGCCGCCGCGCCTCCTCGTGCAGGAACGCCGGCACGATGGTCCCGCCGCCGCCGTCTCCGCCCGGCGCGCCGCCGCCCTTCGATTTCTTGCCGCGCCGGCTTTCGGTCTCGGGTCCGGCGAACATGTCCATCTGCGCCTGCGCCATGGAAAGGTCCTCGTGTGCGCGCCGGGCGAGGGCTCTCGCGATCGAAAGGCCGCCCGCCGATCTTCCGACCGCTCGAGCGTGCCCTTGCTACACCCGGCTACACGGGCGTGCAGCATAGCCACGTCGGACGAATAGGCAAAAAAATCCGCCCTGTTCCGCGTGAACGGCGGCGGGTCCGCTCGTAGGCGCGACGGACGAGCGCCGCCGGCTCGCTCGCCAGGGCCCCGCGGCGTTGACCCACCGGGTCAGCGCTGCGTCCGTGGGGCGCATATCACCCAAGACATGGTTTGCTCGAAGTGACGCCGTTCATCTCAACTGAGCGAGCCTCCGGGACCAGGCCTTCGTCCCCTCGAACACGCGTGAGACCCGGGTCGCCAGCACCCCCGGAGTTTCGCCTTCTAGCCGAGGGATGGCCTGCAAGCGCGGTCCTTGCAGTGGCGGCCGGGCCGAAGAATCGCCGCCCGTGCGGCCGCTGCGGACTTCGCCTCTCCATCGAGGAAACGACATGCATACGCCGAAGCTTTGCAGATTGCTGCCAGTCGCTGCGGCCATCACCCTCGCGCTCACCCCGGGTTCTGCGCTCGCGGCGCTGCGGCAGATCGCGCGGGTCAGCGATTCCGGCCAGACCGGTAACACCTTCACCAACTCCAACACCACGCGAAAGGTCGCCGTTCACCCGAACGGCACCATCTACGTCGCCTATCACGGAACCAACGGCCTCCGAGTGGCGCGCAGCCTCGACAACGGCGTGACCTTCGCCTCGAGCGTCCAGGTCGTCTCGTCGGACTACGAGGCCGAGGTCGCGGTCGCCTCGACCGGCATCGTCTACGTCGCCTGGGTCAACGGCAGCAGCGCCTACGTGAGCCGCAGCCTCGACCAGGGCCAGACCTTCCAAAGCCCCGTCGCCGCGGGCACCGCCAGCGCGACGGTCCACATGGACACCGACGGCCAGTACGTCTACCTGGTCGACGAATCCGGCAACGACTTCCTGCGCAGCACGGACAACGGACAGACCTTCACGCGCCTCGCCCTCAACGCTGGCCAAGTCTTCTCCGACGTTCACGTCGACCCGACCAACCACGACGTCATCATCCAGGTCGACGACCCCGTGGTGAAGTACTACGTGAGCACCGACTACGGCGCGACGTTCGGCGCTCAGACGAGCGGCGGGGGAAGCATCTATTACTCGGTGGGCGCCATCAGCTCCGGTGCCGCCGGACGCTTCCTCCTGGTGTCGGGGAATGGCACCGCGGCCCTCAAGAATCAACCTGGCCACGGGTACCTCGCAGTCTCTCACCTGGGCCAACAGCGACACCAGCCAAGGCAGGTCGCTCTCCGCCGACATCTACGGCAACGTCGTCACCGGCTTCACCTCGGGCGGCAGCGTCGCCTACCAAGTGAGCCAGGACGTGGGCTCCACCTTCGGCAGCTCCACGACCGTGGATACGGCGAGCCAGTCGTGCGCCGCCATCAACAGCACCAATGGCGACCTGATGTTCGGCTACCAGAAGAACGGGATCATCTACCTCGCCGTCTACGGCGGCGAGCTCGCCGGCTATCAGCTCCTCCTGGCCTCCACGAACGAGACCTTCGCCACTCAGACCGTGGGCACCAGCTCGAGCGCCAAGGCCGTCGTCGTCACCAACCAGGGCGGCTCGTCCGTCGCCATCAACGGCGTCTCGGCGACCGGCGACTTCAGCCAGACCAACAACGGCCCGGCGACGCTCTCGCCGGGCAGCACCTTCACCATCAACATCGTCTTCACTCCGACGGCGACGGGCACGCGCACCGGGCAGATCGACATCGCCTTCGGCGGCACCAAGCACCGCTACATCAGCCTCTCGGGAACGGGCACCGCGACGGCCGGCGCCGGGACCCCGAGCACGCCGGCCTCCGACGTCACCTTCTCCTCGCCGACCCAGACCTCCCTCACCGTCGGCTGGACCAACGGAAACGGAACCAGCCGCGCGGCCTTCATGACCGCGGCGAGCGCAGGGGCGGCCTCGCCCTCGGACTTCATCGGCTACACCGCGAACGCGGCGTTCGGCTCGGGCAGCCAGGCCGGGACCGGCTGGTACTGCGTGTACAACGGCACCGGGTCCCAGGTGACGGTCACCGGCCTGACCAGCTCGACCCAGTACCGCGTCCACGTCGTCGAGTACAACGGCAGCGCGGGCGCGCAGGCCTACAACACCACGACCTCGGGCACCAACCCGGCCAACGGCTCGACCTCCGCGCCCGGCTACACGGTGACCTTCCAGACCGACGGAACCGCGGGCGCCACGCTCACCGGCTCGACCAGCCAGACCGTGGCATCGGGCCACGACACGACCGCGGTCACGGCCAACGCCCCCACGGGAGCCTTCTTCGTCAATTGGACGGGGACCGGCGGCTTCACGACGACCACCAGCAACCCGTTGACGGTCCTCAACGTGACCGCCGCGATGACGATAACCGCCCACTTCGCTTTCCCGGTCTGCGGCAACGGTGTCATCGAGCTGGGCGAGCAGTGCGACGACGGCAACGCCACGCCCGCCGACGGCTGCTCGGCGACCTGCCAGCTGGAGCCCGGCTGGACCTGCGCCGCCGCCGGCAGCGCCTGCACCACGGTCTGCGGCGACGGCATCCTCACCGCAAATGAGCAGTGCGACGACGGCAATACAGCGAGTGGAGACGGCTGCAGCGCGACCTGCACCCTCGAGTCCGGCTTCGCCTGCTTCTTCGCCACGCCCAACCTCGTCCAGAACGGCTCCTTCGACAGCGGCAACACCGGCTGGACCAGCCAGTACACCTGGGCAAACCCGTCCGGCGTCAACGCCATCTGGAACGCGGGCACCTGGTCCGTCTCCGGCGACCCGCACGACCACATGCACTCCGCCATCGCCGCCGGTTTCAAGGACGCCGAGGGCAGCGCCTCCAACATGGCCGCCTACTTCAACGGCGCCGCCACGGCGCTCGACGCCTTGGACCAGAGCGTCTCGCTCACGGCCGGCAAGAGCTACGTGCTTTCGATGTACGTGACGAATTGGGGCGGCGCGGGCGATTCGCCCTATCCCCAGCTGTCCATCTCCATCGGCGGCCAGGTCTTGACGACCAACGTCACGCTCTCGAGCTCCACCTGGCAGCGGGTCGGCGGCACGTTCACCGCGGCCTCGACCGGCAGCGCGGCCCTCAAGGTGGTGGACTCCATCACCGCCTCGGGCGGCAACGACTTCGCGGTCGACGCGGTCATCCTGCGCGAGGCGACGGCCCAGGCCTGCGGCCGCACCTGCTCGAAGGACGCCGACTGCGCCGCGGCTGGCACCGGCTTCTGGTGCGACACGACCGCCGTGGGCCACCCCGCCTTCTGCTCGGCGCCCATTGCGTCGGGCGACCCCATCCCCACCGTTCCCAACCGCAATCCGACCGACCCGCCGCTCGGCGGCACCTGCACCGCTCTGGCGGGCGCGGCGGTCTGCGCCAGCGGGGCCTGCAACACCGTGGAGAACACCTGTGCGTCGGCGACCGGCGGCGCCTGCACCAGCAACGCCCAGTGCACCTCGGACGTGTGCAACTCGGACGGCACTTGCGGCTGCTCGGCCAGCCTCGGCTGCGACTCGTCCAGCTACTGCGACCTCTCGTCGAACACCTGCGCCCCGCTCGTCGCCACCACCGTATCCATCTCCGCCTCGACCAACCCGGCCGTCTGGGGCCTCCCGGTGCACTTCACCGCAACCGTGAGCCCGTCCGACGCGACGGGGAGCGTCCAATTCACCCTCGACGGCGTGGCCTTCGACCTGCCCGAGGCGCTCTCCAGCGGCGTCGCCGTGAGCCCCGACATCTCGAGCCTCGCCGTCGGCTCGCACTCGGTCGGAGTGACCTACGCCGGTGACACCTCGCACCTGGGCTCCTCCGCGTCCCTCGCGGGCGGCCTGATCGTGAACCTGGCGAGCACCACGACCGTGCTGACCGCCTCGCCCAACCCGTCGGCCTTCGGCCAGTCGGTCCACCTCGCCGCGCAGGTGACGTCCTCGAGCGTGGAGCCGACCGGCACCCTCACCTTCAAGCTCGGCTCGACCTCGCTCGGGACCGCGACCCTCGACGGCTCGGGGGCGGCCTCGCTCGACCTCGCCAGCTTCCCCGCCGGCACGGACGCGCTCACCGCCGTCTACGCGGGCGACACCGGCCACGCCAGCAGCACCTCATCGACGGTCAACCAGGTCGTCAGCCCCGCCGCCACGACGACCACCCTGTCCCTGAGCGCGAGCTCGTCCCTGCACGGCCAGGCGATCACGCTCACCGCGCAGGTCGCCTCCGTCGCCCCGGGCTCGGGCACGCCGGTCGGCACGATCACCTTCATGGACGGCACCAACCCACTCGGCACGGCGAGCTTGAGCGGCGGCGGCGCCACCCTGCAGGTCTCGACCCTCGCGGTCGGCTATCGCCCCCTCACCGCCGTCTACTCCGGCAGTGACAACTTCGCCGCCAGCGCCTCCGAAGCCGCCGGCGAGACCGTGCACCCGTCCTGCATCGTCGCCTCGACCGTCTACGCGGCGCAGACGCCGAACCCAGCCAACCCCTGCCGGTTCTGCGACCCGTCGACCAACACCACCGACTGGACGCTGCGCGCCTCGGGCTTCGCCTGCACCGCCGACGCCTACTCCTGCACCTCGGACGTCTGCGACGGCGCCGGCACCTGCACGCACCCGGTGGTCCAGGGCTGCCTCATCTCCGGCGCCTGCATCGCCGAAAGCGCCGCGTCCCCGTCCGCCGAGTGCATGCAGTGCAACCCGGCGCTCTCCACCACCGCGTACACGGCGAAGGCCAAGGGCGTCGCCTGCACCGACGACGGCTCGTCGATCACCGACGACTACTGCGACGGCGCCGGCCTGTGCACCCACCCGCTGAAGAACCAGTGCACCATCGGCGGCATCACCTACGCCGGCGGCTCGGCGAACCCTGCCAACTCCTGCCAGTCCTGCGCCCCGCTCACCGACAACACCCACTGGACCAATGACGTCCAGGGCTTCCCCTGCGCCGACGACGGCCTCTCCTGCACCTGGGACACCTGCGACGGCTCCGGGACCTGCGGCCACCGCCTCTACACCGGCTGCCTCATCGACTCCGCCTGCGTCGCCGCCGGCACCACCAACGCGAGCAACGGCTGCCAGGAGTGCAACCCGGCGCTCGCGGCCGACGCCTACAGCCCGAAGGCCCACGGCGTCGCCTGCGCCGACGACGGCCTCGACAACACCCTCGACATCTGCGACGGCTCCGGCACCTGCACCCACCCGCTCAAGGGCCAGTGCACCATCGACAGCACGACCTATGACGAGGGCACGGTCAACCCTGCCAACCCCTGTCAGTCCTGCGCCCCCTCGTCGACCGCGACCGCCTGGACCAACCGCGCCTCCGGCTATCCCTGCACGTCCGACGGCCTCGACTGCACCTCCGACACCTGCGACGGCACCGGCACCTGCCAGCACACGCTCTTCACCGGCTGCTTGATCTCCAGCGCCTGCGTCGGCGCCGGCGCTCAGGACCCGTCTGACGAGTGCCGCGCCTGCAACCCCGCCGCCTCCACCGCCGACTACGTCGCCAAGGCCCAGGGCGTCGCCTGCTCCGACGACGGCCAGCCCAACACCCTGGACATCTGCGACGGCGCCGGCACCTGCGCCCACCCGCTCAAGGGCCAGTGCACCATCGACGGCACCTCCTACGACGCCAACTCGGTCAACCCGGCCAACCCGTGCCAGGACTGCGAGCCCAGCGCGTCGGTGAGCACGTGGACCAACCGCGTGGACGGCTTCCCGTGCACGTCCGACGGGCTGGCCTGCACCAACGACGTCTGCAACGGCGCCGGCGCCTGCGAGCACCGCCTCTTCGCCGGCTGCCTCATCTCCGGCACCTGCATCGGCGAGGGCTCGCTCGACCCGTCCAACGACTGCCGCGCCTGCGGCTCCTCCGCCTCCACCTCCGCCTACGTCAACCGGTCCGCCGGCGCCTCCTGCGCCGACGACAGCAAGACCACCACCCTCGACGTCTGCGACGGCTCCGGCGCCTGCACTCACCCGCTCAAAGGCCAGTGCAACATCGGCTCGGTCGTTTACGACGCCGGCGCCGCGAACCCCCAGAACCCCTGCCAGTCCTGCGACCCGGCGACCAGCGTCAGCGCCTGGACGAACCGCCCGTCACAGTTCCCCTGCACCACGGACGGCCTGGCCTGCACCGACGACATCTGCGACGGCTCCGGCACCTGCACCCACCCGCTCGTCTCCGGCTGCATCATCGCCGGCGCGTGCGTGGCCGAGGGCGTGGCCGACCCCGCGAACCCCTGCAACGCGTGCGAGCCCACGGCCTCCACCGCCGCCTACAGCCCGAAGCCGCGCGGCCTCGCCTGCCCCGACGACGGCAAGTCCAACACCCTGGACATCTGCGACGGCAGCGGCGCCTGCATCCACCCGCTCAACGGTCAATGCACCGTCGCCGGCAAGGTCTACGACAGCGGCTCGGCGAACCCGGGCAACCCGTGCCAGTCGTGCGACTCCACTGTGAGCTCCGTCGCCTGGTCCAACCGCGCCGCCGACTTCCCTTGCACCTCCGACGGCCTCGCCTGCACCCACGACGTCTGCGACGGCGCCGGCCTGTGCACCCACGCCCTCGCCTCCGGCTGCCTCATCGACGGCGCCTGCATCGCCTCCGGCGCCCTGGACCCGGCGAGCGACTGCCGGGCGTGCGACCCCGCCCGCTCGACCTCGGCCTACGTCGTCAGGCAGGACACCTCCGCGTGCGCCGGCGCCTGCACGGCCGACTCCGACTGCGTCGCCGGCACCTACTGCGCGGCGGACCAGGTGTGCCGGCCCCAGCTCGCCGACCAGACCGCCTGCACCGCCGACGACCAGTGCGCGAGCGGCCACTGCCAGTCGGGCGCCTGCGTGAAGTACGCGCTGTCCGGCGGCTGCGGCTGCTCGAGCGGCGCCGGGAGCGAGACGGCGGCGCTCCTGGGCGCGGCCCTGGCTTTGGGCCTGGCCGCGCGCAGGCGGCGTGCCCGCGCCGCGGCGGCGACTCGCGGCTGAACGCTCCTTAGAAGCAGTGCGCCCGCCGCTCGGCGGGCGGGCGCACTCTGACCACCCTCGAAGTGCCCGGGCGACCGCCGGGGCCCCCGCGGAGAAGATGAAAATGACCTCGAGATCCGTCCTTGCCGCCGCGTGCCTCGCCGCGCTGTGCCTCGGCGCGACGGCCAGCGCCCAGTCCCTGAACGAGGGCTTCGCAATCCAGCAGTCCGAGCCCACGCCCGCAGGCGATCGCTTCTTCATCGTGCCGCAGGCGAGCGTCGCGGGCGACCTCGCTCCCGCCGCCAAGCTCTCGGCCCTCTACGCCTACCAGCCGCTGCGGGTGGTCGACACCGCGACCAACAAGGTCGTGCCCAACGGCGTGCTGGTGAAGAACCAGTTCCTCCTCGACCTCGACGCGTCGCTGGCCCTCTCCGACCGATTCCTGGTGACCGCGGGCCTGCCCTTCGCCGCGTACCAGAACGGTGAGGTGCCCGCGCCCGGCGCGCTCGCGGTCCAGAGCGGGAAGCTCGGCGACCTGCGCCTGGGAGGTCGCGCCGCGCTCCTGGGCGGCGCGCGCGACGCGCTCGCGCTGGGCCTTCAGCTCGACCTCTTCCTGCCCACCGGCTCCAAGGCCGACTTCCTCAGCGACGGGACCGTGCGCGGCCACCCGCGCCTCATCGCGAGCGGCATGATCGCCGACCGCTACGTCTACTCGGCCGCGGTCGGCGCCCTCCTGCGGGAGCACCACAACCTGGGCGCCGGTCAGGTCGGCAGCGCTTTCACCTACTCTGCGGCCGGCGCCGTGCTGCTCTGGGCCGAGCGCCTGCAGGTCGGCCCCGAGCTCTTCGGCTCCACGCAGGGCTCCGGCACCACGCCTCTCGAGGCGCTGCTGGGCGCACGGGCCTGCCTCTCCTCCGGGCTCGTCGTCGGCGTGGCGGCGGGCGGCGCGCTCACCCGCGCCGCGGGCGCCGCCGACTTCCGCGGGATGCTCGACCTCGCCTGGCGGCCGGGCTCCACCTGCGGCGCGCCGGACCGCG
Source organism: uncultured delta proteobacterium (assembly GCA_963772225.1). Taxonomy (GTDB): domain Bacteria; phylum Myxococcota; class Myxococcia; order Myxococcales; family UBA5297; genus CAVYWD01. Next base: position 585,423 of record CAVYWD010000011.1, read on the forward strand.
ACCGCGACGGAGTGGCCGACGCGGAGGACGCCTGCCCCGACGTCGCCGGAGTCGAAAACGACGACCCGAAGAAAAACGGCTGCCCGTCCGACCGCGACGGCGACGGCATCGCCGACGCTAAGGACGCCTGCCCCGACGTCGCCGGGCCCGCCAGCAGCGATCCCAAGAAGAACGGCTGCCCGTCCGACCGCGACGGCGATGGCATCGCCGACGCCAAGGACGCCTGCCCCGACGTCCCGGGAGCCCCGAGCCGAGACCCGAAGAAGAACGGCTGCCCGCCTGACCGCGATGGCGACGGCATCGCCGACGCCAAGGATGCCTGCCCCGACGTCCCGGGAGCCCCGAGCCGAGACCCGAAGAAGAACGGCTGCCCACCTGACCGCGATGGCGACGGCATCGCCGACGCCCAGGACGCCTGCCCCGACGTCGCCGGCGTCGAGAGCAGCGACCCCAAGAAGAACGGCTGCCCGCCCGACCGCGACGGCGACGGCATCGCCGACGCTAAGGACGCCTGCCCCGACGTCGCCGGGGTGGCCAGCAGCGACCCCAAGAAGAACGGCTGCCCGGCGGTGGCCGCCCTGCGCGAGTCGTCGATCGTGATCCTCCAGCAGATTCAGTTCGAGACCGGGAAGGCCCTCGTCAAGCCCGAGAGCGAGGTCATCCTCAAGGCGGTGGCAGCCATCCTGAAGGAACACCCGGAGGTCGCGTCGCTCTCCGTCGAAGGACACACCGACAACACGGGGCCGAAGGCCGTCAACCTGACACTCTCGAAGAACCGGGCCGCCGCCGTCCGAGCTTGGCTGGTCAAGGCCGGCGTCGAGCCGAAGCGCCTCGCCTCGACCGGCTCCGGCATGGAGAAGCCCATCGATTCCAACGATACCGAGGATGGCCGGCAGAAGAACCGCCGCGTCGAATTCCAGAATCCTCGAAAAGCGCGCGCAGTAAGCGGTCCGTCCCACCGAGGGCGGGAAAGCCCGCCGCGGCTTCGTCCGCGGCGGGCTTTTTTTGCGTCCGTGCCGCCGGGCGAAGCGGTGCCCGGGTTCGAAAACGGAGCGCCTTTGGCTATTCTCGCGCCCGTGCCTCGACGATCTCTCCCCGCCAAGGGACGCTGGTGCGTCTACATCCTCGAGTGCGGCGACGGCTCGCTGTACACGGGCGCGACGAACGACCTGGCCCGTCGGGTGGAGCGCCACGGCGCCGGCCGCGGCGCTGCCTACACTCGTTCGCGGCTGCCGGTGCGCCTGGTCTTCTGGGAGCGGGCGGCCGGGCTGAGCGAGGCGCTGCGGCGCGAGGCTGCCGTCAAGCGCCTATCCCGCCCGCAGAAGCTCCTCTTGCTGCCCGGCGATCCGCCGCCGCGGCGGCGTGGTATCTGAAGACCGCGAGCACCTCCACCGTGGCCACCTACGCGATCGGCGACATCCAAGGATGCTTCGAGCCGTTGCAGCGGCTGCTGCGGCGCATCCGCTATTCGCGCGCCGACCGGCTCTGGCTCGTCGGCGACCTGGTGAACCGGGGCCCCCAGTCGCTCGAGGTGCTGCGCTGGGCGCGGCGCCAGGGCGACCGGGTCGTCGCGGTGCTCGGCAACCACGACCTGCACCTTCTGTCCAGGGCGGCCGAGGTGAGTGGCCCCAAGCGCCGCGACACGCTCTCCGAGGTGCTCGCCGCTCCCGACCGCGACCGGCTCCTGTCCTGGCTCGCGGCGCGGCCCCTCCTGCACCGCCGCGGCGACACGCTCCTGGTGCATGCGGGCCTCTCGCCGGACTGGAGTGCGGAGGAGGCGGCTCGCCGCGCCCGCCGCTGCGAGCGCGCCCTGAGAGGACCCGAGCGGCGCAGCCTCTTGGCCGCGCTCAACGGCGCGCCCCCGGCCTCGCCCGAGCTCGCTGCGAGAGCAGCGGACATCGCCCTCTTCACGCGGCTGCGGGCGCTGACGCGTTCCAGAGCCCCCTGCGAGAGCTTCACCGGGCCCTTGGAGGAGATACCCCGCGGCTGCTTCCCGTGGTTCCGCTTCCCCGGGCGAGCGAGCGCGAGCGCGACGGTTGCCTTTGGGCATTGGGCCGCGTTGGGGCTTCACCTGGAGGGGCGCGTGCTCGCGCTCGACTCGGCCTGCGTCTGGGGCGGCGCGTTGACCGCGGTTCGACTCGAGGACCGCGCTGTCTTCCAGGTCCGCGAGTCGTCCGGATAAGGTCGATTTCTCCGCCCCCCCCAAAGAAGACGTCGACGAGCGGATGAAATGTTGATGGGGGCTCTAAACCGTTTTCGAGAGTGTGCACCCGTCGCTTTAGTGAGGCGAGGTTCCTCGGCTTTCTCGCCTCAGGATGGGGCGCAGCGGGCATGCGGCGCGCTCCTGCGCACGTCCTTCAAGGCGCGGACGATCCCGGCTCAGGCTGGGCGACCCCAGTTGACGCGCGCCCCGAGTTGATGGGAACGTCCTCCGAGCGCGCTGGTAAGCGCCTGTTGTTTTCGTCGGCTCCGCAGGGAGGGGATGCGGTTTCCCCTCGGAGAAAGGGCAATGAATTCGGGACTTGGTCGCGTGGCCCCGTCGACAGTGTCCAAGCTCAACCTCTTGGTCGACTTGGCGGTGCTCCTCGGCGCGTTCTCGCTCGCAGCTTTCTTTCGCCACAACCTTGCCTTCAGCTCCGTCCAGGTCGCCTTCGGTGTAACCGCGCTTGCAGCCTGGGTGGTCGTCTCCACCAGCCTTCACCATTACGACCCCACCGCGGACCGGAGCCCCCTGGACGACGCGGCGATGCTGCTCGTCCTGTCGCTGGCGATCTCGACTCTGCTCGCCTGCGCCAACGTCCTCAGCCCGGCCGCGCAGCGCGACCTCCCGAGCGCCGGTGCATTCTTGCTGATCTTTCTCCCGGTCGCCCAGCTCGTCCGGCTGGGCTTTCGGCCGCTCCATGCTCGCGAGGAACCCCTCGATGAAGTGCTGGTCGTCGGCTCGAACCCCCTGGGCCGCGTGACCGCCGACGACCTCGAGCGGGGACCCACTCGCAGGCGGGTGGTCGGCATGCTCTCGTTCGCCGACGAGAAGCCGCCCACGGGCAACCGCTGGAAGCACCTGGGCACCACGGACGCCATCGCGCAGGTCTTGGCGGTTCACCCCATCCACAAGGTCTACGTGGCTGGCAACCCGGCCCGGCAAGACGCGGCCATGCAGCAGGTGATCAAGACCTGCGAGACCTACGGCCTCCCCTTCGCCCTGCCCGTCCACAGCTTCCGCCTCGACCGCGCCCAGCCCACGCATTGGCGCGCGGTAAAGGACGGCTACGTCCACTACGAGGGCGCGGAGCCGAAGCCGTCTCAACGCGCCATCAAGCGGCTGTTCGACATCGTCGCGTCGGGCATCGCCTTGTGGATGCTGCTGCCTCTGTTGCTCGTGGTTGCCGCGCTGGTGAAGCTGACCTCCAAGGGCCCGGTCTTCTTTCGCCAGACGCGCGTCGGCCTGCACGGGCACCCTTTCCCCATGCTCAAGTTTCGGACCATGGTGCTGAACGCCGAGGCGCTCAAGGCGACCCTCGTTGCCAAGAACGAGCAGACCGGGCCGGTCTTCAAGATGAAGAACGACCCTCGCATCACCGCGGTGGGCCGCTTCTTGCGCAAGCACTCCATCGACGAGTTGCCGCAGCTCATCAACGTGCTCCGCGGCGACATGAGCGTGGTCGGCCCGCGACCTCCCGTGCCCCAAGAGGTGGCCAAGTACCAGCCCTGGCAGCGCCGCCGGCTCTCGGTGAGACCCGGCCTCACCTGCATCTGGCAGGTCAGCGGCCGCAACCGAGATCACGTTCGAGGAATGGATGTACCTCGACATGCGCTACATCGACAACTGGAGCCTCAGCGAGGACATCGGCCTCATCTTGAAGACGCTTCCCATCGTCCTCACCGGGCGCGGCGCGAGCTAGAGGCATCCCCTTCCCTGCATCCGGCGCGGCTCGATCGCCGGCGCCCTTTCGACTCGGCCGCCATCTGCTGGCATCACGCGGCGGCGGAGCCTGGGTCTAGTCATAGAAACGAGGCGGAGGTGGCGCTGAGAGGTCACCCCGAGAAACTTATGGATTCCCACCCCGGTCGAGCCCTCTTTGCAGTCGCCGTGGCCAGCCTGCTTTCGGCCTGCCCCCGACCCCGCGGCGCCTTCACCTGGGTCGACGACTTTCAGCAGGCCTCACCGAAAGGCGCCGACGGCGCGTACCTCATCGCCCCGGGCGACCAGGTCTACGTTCGCGTCTGGAACCAGGAGGCCCTGACGACCCGCGCTCGGGTCCGCTCCGACGGGCGCATCACTTTGCCGCTTCTCAACGACGTCCTCGCCGCCGGCCAGACTCCCACCCTGTTGGCTGCTCAGCTCCAGTCTCAGCTCAAGGACTTCATCAACAACCCCGTGGTAGCGGTCGCCATCGAGGAGCAGCGGCCGCTTTCGGTCTCGGTCCTGGGCGAGGTGACTCACCCCGGAACGTTCTCGCTCGAGCCCGGCGCGGGGGTGCTCCAGGCCTTGGCGGCCGGGGGCGGGCTCAGCGACCTGGCCGACAAAGAGATGATCTTCGTGATTCGCAGCACCGGCTCAGGGCTTGAACGCATCCGGATGACGCAGGAAGCGCTGGTGCATCTCAAGGGGCGCGCCGCCAACCTCAAGCTCCAGACCGGCGACGTGGTCGTCGTGGAGTAGCGGATGGCGGGCCTGGCCCTCCTGGCGAGCGGCGGCGCGCTCCTCGCCGTCTTTGGGACGACCGGTGAGCTCGGCGTCCGCACGGAAGTGCGGGCTCGCTCTCCGGACAACAACTCTTCCCCCGCGGTGATCACCGAGATCGAGAATCAACCCCCGCGGCGCGCTTCGGCTGGGGGACCGCCTGGCCTCATTGACCCTCTCCTACGACCCGCGCCTCCTTCTCAGCGACTCGGCCGGCGCGCCCGGTCTCAACTTCATGAACAACCTCCAAGCGCGGGGCGAACTTCGAGCATCGGGCTCTCTCTCGTTCTCCGCGACTGAGCTGGCGAGCTACGGTCGGATGGACTCCCTCTCGCTCGGGACGCTGAGCCAAACCAACGCTACGCTCCAACCGCTGCCCTCGATGCGCTCGCTCAACTACGTCGCCACGAGCACGGGGGCCGGCGTCAACTGGAGCCTGTCGCGGGAGCTTCGCGCCGAAGCCATGGCAATCTATCAGATCAGCGGGGGTGCCGACGGCCAATCGAGGCCCTCACTGCCGCTCCAGCGCGGGCCTCAGCTGACCGCGTCGCTCGGGCTCACCCTGAGCCGTCTGGACAGCCTCGTCACCCAGCTCACGTTCATCCACAGCGAATTCACCAGCGAGCCCCGCCCGGACTTTTCTGCGGGGAGCTTTGCTCTGGCCTCGACCGCATTCGAGACCTGGAGGCGCGCCTGGGGCCACGGGACCGAGTCGCACATCAGCGGAGGCATCGGCCTAGCCGAGACCGACGACCCCACCCGCGGCGTCCACATGGGCCTCGCGCTCTTTCCGGCGGGCGAAGTGGGCGTGAGAATGCAACCCGTCACCCCTCTGCTCATCGGACTGACGGTGCGAGCCGCGCCCTTCGTCGACAGGCTGACCGGCACCGCGTATGAACGAGCAGAGGCCTCGGCCGACCTGGCCTTCTCGGCCAGCAGGCACCTTCAGCTCAGCGCGCACGGAGGCGTCGGACAGGTCGTCGGAAATAGCCCGCAACGAGGGGACTATCTGCGCAGCGTCGACCTCGGTGGCACCTATGCCGTTGGGCGCGACTGGCGCCTCGCTTTCGGTGGCCGCGCCGCCTGGCAGCGAGTCCAGGGGGCTCCGCTGACGCAGTGGCTGGTGTTTGCCGGCGCGCAGTTTGCAAAAACCGAGAGACTTTAGTTCGGCGGGCTCTGCACCCATGGAGGCCTCGACCGACAGGACATGAAGCGATAGCCTTCGCAAGGAGCGCAGCGGTGCATTTTTCAACACTTGAGGGCGGGAGGCGGCGATGAGCAGCAAGCCTCGGGTTCTGGTCGTCGACGACGACCCGCCGATGCGCAAGTTGGTTCGCGGCTACCTCGAGAAGATGGGAATGCAGGTGGACGAGGCTTCCTGCGGCGCCGCGGCGATCAAGCACCTCTCCGAGGTCCGCCCAGACCTCATCTGCCTCGACTTGACCCTGCCGGAGTTCTCGGGATTCGACATCTGCGATTTCATTCGCTCGCGACCGGAGCTCGCGAACGTCCCGGTCTTGATGATCAGCGCCCGCAAGCTTCCGGGCGATCGCGCGCTGGCCGAGGAGGCCGGCGTCTCGAGCTATCTCGCCAAGCCGTTTAAGCCCGCGGAGCTCGTGCAGCAGGTGAACGCGCTCTTGGGCGCGCGGAAAGCCGGTTGATCATGCCCGTCACTCCGCCGCCCGGGTCGAGCCCCGCGCCGGTCTCACCGACCGACTCGGAAGACCTGTTCGACTACGCCCTGGTCGGCGCATGGATCCACTTCGCTCTGGGCTCGGTCCGCCGACACCGCCGGCGCGCCACCCTGGTCTTTCTGGCTTTCACTTGCCTCTCTGCCACCGCGCCTTGGGTGATGCCCAAGAAGTGGCACACCGAAACGGAGATCCTCATTCAGCGAAACCAGATGGAGGCAGTCGCCGACCGCGCGCCGATCTCGGAGGACGCCCCGACGCGCGCGGCGTCCGAGCTGATCATGCGGCGAGACAACCTCATCGCGCTGATCAAACAGACGAACCTCCTGGAGCAGTACAGCCGGGGCCGCCCCGCCCCGCTGTTGGCGCTCGACAAGGTGAGATCGCTCATCAGCGGCCCCATGACCGAAGAGGACAAGGTCGACGCGCTCATCACCATCCTCAAGAAGCAGCTCCAGGTGACCACCGACGACGGCAAGGGGAAAGTCACCCTGAGCCTGACGTGGTCCGACCCTCAGCTCTCTTATCGCATCGTCGACGCGCTCCAGCAGAACTTCATCGAGTCCCGGCACGCGATCGAGGTCTCTTCCATCGCCGAGCTCATCTCCATCCTCGAGGGCCACTCGGCTGAGCTGCGAGACAACATCACCTTCACCATCGAGGAGCTGCGCAAGGCCACGGAGCCGCCCGCGCTTCAGGCGCCCTCGGGCCCTGGGTCCGCGTTGGCGCGCCCCGTCTCCACGCCGCAGCCGGGGCCGGACAAGGAAGCCGCCGAGCTCGAGTCGCGCATCGCGGCCACCGCGAAGGCCATCAACGACTTGGAGGAGAACCGGACTCGGAGGCTCACCGAGCTTCAGAGCCAGCTCGACGAGCAAGTGGCCATCTACGGCCCTTCGCACCCGGAGATCATCAACCGCAGGCTGAGCATCGAGGCGCTGCAACAGGAATCCCCGCAAATCGAGTCGCTCCGCCGTGAAGAGAAGGGCTTGCGCGAGCGGCTCGCCGCCGCCAGCGCCCGTCGCCAGGCGCCGGAGAGACCCTTGCTCCCCGCGCCGGCGCCCATCAACTTCGGCGAGGCTCGCAATGGAGCTCGGGCGCGGGACGATGACGTCGCGATTTCGTATCTGCGAAATCAGCAGCGCATTCTGTCGGAGCGCCTGGAGGAGATGCAGGGCCGGATCAAGGAGGCGCGCATCAGGCTCGACATCGCGCGCGCTGGATTCAAGAACCGCTACGTGATCGTCCAACCGCCCCGCGTGCCCAAGAAGCCGTCGGGCCAGCCGGCCGCGGTACTCGTCGTCGCCGGCTCCCTGGCGGGGCTTCTCATCGGTTTCGTCGCCGCCGTCGCCGCCGACGTCCGCGCTGGAAAGATCCTCGAAAGCTGGCAGAATCGAAAAAAGTCTCAAGCTGCCGCTTCTCGGCGAAGTGAGGCTGCCGTGAGCGCGCGGTTCCCCGGGGAGGCGCCATGAGCCGCTGGTCGGTCTCTCGCCCAAAGCTCTCGCTGACCAAGTTGGGCGACCGCGCCGAGCGCTCGAGCCCCGCCGACGCGGTGACCAAGCCCCAGCTCGGGTCCTCTCTGGCCAAGGACGGAATCCCCAAGCCGCTCAAGCTCGATTCGCACGAGATTCAGAAGCTCTGGTTCGCGCTGCTGAAGCGACCCTGGCGCTCGCTGGTCGTTGCCGCTGCAAACGCCGAGGGCCACAGCTGGGAGATCGCCGAGGCGCTGGCCGAGGTGGGCCAGCTCCATTGGGGTACGACCATTCGGCTCATGGACGCCGAGGGCGTGGCGCTGTCCGAGGCCTCCTCGCTGGTGGCCGAGATGACCCTGCACGCTTCTGCTGGCAAGCCGGTGTTCGTCGCGGTCGGCTCGCTGGTGGAGAACCTGGCCGGCGTGCCGCTCGCCCATGCGGCCGACGGCGTGATCCTGTGCGTGACGCTCGGAGCGGCCGACTTCACCAGCGCCCGCCGCTCGGTGGAGCTCATCGGAGCCGAAAAGGTCCTCGGCTGCGTGGCGCTGCGCCGATGAGCTAAAAGGACGCTCATGCCCTCCTCGTCGACGCCCCTTCGCCCCAGGCTTCGCTTGGGACCTATCAACATCGATCGCCTGACCTTCGCCCAGGCGCTCGACGCCATCGAAGGGCTCGTGGCCGCCGGCTCCGGCGGGGCGGTCTTCACGCCCAACATCGACCACGTGGTCCTCGCCGAAGACGACCCGGCTTTTCGCGCGGCTTACGCCGAGGCGAGCCTCTCCCTCGTCGACGGGATGCCGCTGCTCTGGGCTTCCAGGCTGTTGGGCCAGCCTCTTCCCGAGAAGATCTCGGGCTCGGACCTGGTCTGGCCGCTGCTCGAGCGGGCCGGCCAGCGGGGCTGGCGGGTCTTTCTGACGGGCGCCGGACCGGGCGTCGCCGAGGTCGCCGCCGAGCGGGTCCGCCGCGAGCTCGGGGTGAACGTGGTCGGCACCGACGCCCCTCGGATCAACCGCTCGCCCGGAGGCGGTGACCAAAGCGAGCAGGCAGCAGCTCGGGTCGCCGCCGCCCGCGCGGAGCTGGTGCTGGTCGGCTTCGGCGCGCCCAAGCAAGAGGTCTGGGCGCATCGGTTCCGCGCGGCGCTGGGCCCGGCGGTTGCGGTCGCTTGCGGAGCCGGCATCGACTTCCTCGCCGGTCGCGTTCGTCGCGCGCCGCCCTGGGTCTCCAAGGCAGGGCTCGAGTGGGCGTTCCGACTGGCGATGGAGCCGCGCCGCCTCTGGCGCCGATACCTCGTCCAGGACCCGAAGTTCGCCCTCATCCTCGCCCGCGAGCTCCTGGCTCGTCGCCGCGCTTCCGTCGGACTCTCCACGCCGTGACTCGCCTCCCCACTCGGGCGCTGGCGCTGGCAGCTCGGCGCTTGCTTGATGCTTCGGTCCGAACCCCATTGAGCGGCCGGCGAGGAGACGTCATCCATGGATTCCTTCGATGAAGGGAGCGGGCGCCGCGATCCAGGAGCGGCTCTTCGACCGCGGCGCTGGCCGCTGGCGCTGGTCGCTGTCCTGGCCGCGTGTGCGCTCGGCCTTCTCTACTGGCGCTCTGCGGCAACCCCTCGACCGGCAGAGCCGGAAAGAAGCGCTGAGGTCGCTGCGGCGCCGACTTCGGACGCTGGAGCCGGCTCTGCCGCACTCCCCGCGCTCGGGCCCGCCGAGCAGACGGACCCGCTGGTGCGCGAGGTCCTCGGCCGGCTCCTCCAAGAACGCGCCATCGAGCGCTGGCTCGAGAGCCAGGACCTCGTGCGGCGCTTCGTCGCCGCCGTCAACGCCATCGCCGACGGCGAGTCGCCTCGCGCGAGCCTCCCTTTCCTCGCGCCCGAGGGAGCCTTCGCGGTTCGCCGCGAAGGGGAGCGCACCTTCGTCGACGAGCGCAGCTACGCTCGGTACGCGCCCTTCACGCTGACTCTCCGCGCCCTCGACCCCAAGGCTTGCGCCGCCGCCTATGCGCGCCTCTCCCCGCTTCTGGAATCGGCCCACGCCGAGATCGGCCGGCCAGGCACCACCTTCGCCGCCGCGCTCGGCAGGGCGATCGGCCGGCTGGTTCGCGTCTCCGTGCCCCAAGGTGCTCTGGCGGTCGAGTCGCCCAAGGTCCTCTACCAGTTCGCCGACCCGGCGCTCGAGTCGCTCCCCGCAGCTGAAAAGCAGCTCCTCCGCCTCGGCCCCGAAAACGCCCGAGCGCTCCAGGAGAAGCTCGCCGCCGTCGCGGCGGCCATCGGGCTTCCCCCTTGATGGAGCGGGCGGCGCGAGGCCCTTTGCGCCGGGCGCTCGCGCTTGCCGGCGCTCCTTGGCTTCTCTGCCCGCGGCAGCGCGGCTTGCTGATACGATGCGCCCGCTCATGGCCGACGAGTCCACACCGTACTGGGTCCTGCTCTCCATCCTCTTCAGCTCCGTCCCGCTGACGCCGTCGTTGGCGATGGCGCTGCACCAAGCCGCGTTCGATCTCTTCCAGCGAGGCGACTCTTCCAAAGAGGTCGCCGGGGACCTGATGCACGGGCGGGTCACGAACCTCAAGAAGCATCTGGTGCTGGGCGAGATCGCAGGGCCCGCCTTCGAGGCCGACTTGGAGACCGCGCGAGGCAAGGGGCGGGTGCGTTTTCTCCTGACCCGGCAGGGGCTCGAGCTGATGGAGGCGCGGCAGACGCCGGCGCCCTCCGCGCGCAAGCAGTTCCTGAACTGATCAGCCGACCGCGCGGAGGGATGGCCGGGCGACGAAGCGCGAGAGCCAATCGCCCAGCTTTTCCGGCGTCGCCACTGCGTCCGCGGGGCCGGACTCCAAGGCGGCAGAGGGCATTCCCGGCATGGCAGCGCTCTCCGGCGCCTGCACCAGGACGAGTCCTCCCGCCCCGCGGATGGCGGAGCACCCGCGAGCGCCGTCCCGGCCCATGCCGGAGAGCACGACCGCCAGAGCGCCCGCGCCGAAGCTGCACGCCGCGCTCTCGAACAGGCGGTCGACGCAGGGGTGGAAATGGCCGCTGCCCGCGGGCGCCGCCTGGAAGCTCCCGTTCGCCGCGAACGCGAGGTCGCGGGACTCGGGCGCGAAGTAGACGCAGTTCGGCTCCGGTCGAGCACCCGACTCCGCCTCGCGGCAGGGCCGGACTTCAGAGAGCCAGGCGACCAGGGTATCGAGGAAGCCGTGGTCGATGTGCTGCGCGACGACGATGGGCATGGGCATCGGGCTGGGCAAATGCCCGAGCAGCGCGCGCAGCGCCGAAGGGCCGCCCGCTGAGGAGCCCACCACCACCAAGCGCGGCCGCGCGCTCGGGCGCTGCAGGGCCGGCCTGGCGCATGCGGCCGGAGGCGGCCTGCTCCCAGCGGCCTTTCGCACGGCGCGCGCCAGTTGGCGCGCCAGCTCCGCGGAGACCTCGCGCCCGAGCCAGATGACGTCGAACGCGCCCGCCTCCAGAGCGCAGTAGGCGGAGACGGGACCGTTTCCCGGGTGCATCACGCCGAGCGCAGGCAACCCTCCGAGCGCGAGCGGCCGAAGCCCCTCGAGGTGCTCGGGGGCACGCGAGGCGATGCCAAAGAGCACCACGTCTGCGGCGCGGGCGCGCGCGGCTTCCGCGGCGTTCGACCGAAGCGCCTCGCCCACCAGGCACATCGACGGGTCGCCCGACAGGAGCTCGCGGAGCAGCGCGGCGTGTTTCGCGCTGTCCTCGGCCAACAGGACGCGGATCATGGGCGGCAAGGCCCTCCGACGGCGACGAGCCACCGCGCCGCCCGCTGGATGCCCTGCACTGGCGTGCAAGCGAAAGGCCGCCCTCGGGAGGACGGCGGCTCGCGCCCTTACCTTGCCTCGGCGCAGCCCGAGCAAGGTCGCGGCGGACCTTGTCGAGGGCAAGGGCCTCACCTCCGTCGCCCGAGCGGCCAAGTCCCAGCCCGAGGGGCCGGCCGGCTGCATCCCTCCGCGCGAATCCGCCGGCAGATCTACGCGCCGGCGGCCGTGAACGCCGCGTCGACGATCGCCTGGGCCTCTCGCTGAATCCGCGCGAGGTGCTCGGCCCCGGAGAAGCTCTCCGCGTAGATCTTGTAGACGTCTTCCGTTCCCGACGGGCGTGCGGCGAACCACCCATTCTGAGCGACGACCTTGAGGCCTCCGATGGCGGCGCCGTTGCCCGGCGCGCGGGTGAGACGGGCCAACACGGGCTCGCCGGCCAGCGTCTGCGCCGCGACGTGCTCCGGCGCGAGGTTCTTGAGCACGCGCTTCTGCGCAGGGGTGGCCGGCGCGTCACGCCGCTCGTACACCGGCGCGCCGAGGCGCTCGGTAAGGGCGCGATAGTGCTCGGAAGGCGTCTTGCCGGTCTTGGCGGTGATCTCCGCGGCGAGCAGATCGAGGAGGATGCCGTCCTTGTCGGTGGTCCAGACCGTGCCGTCGAGGCGCAAGAAGCTCGCGCCTGCGCTCTCCTCGCCACCGAAGCCGAACGAGCCGTCGAGCAGGCCGGATACGAACCACTTGAAGCCGACGGGCACTTCGCACAGGGGCTTGCCGAGGCTCTTCGCGACGCGATCGACCAGGGCGCTGGTCACCGCCGTCTTCCCGACCTGAGCGCTCGCGGGCCAGCCGGGGCGATTCTTGAACAGGTAGTCGATGGCCACCGCGAGGTAGTGGTTGGGGTTCATCAGCCCGTCGCGGGTGACGATGCCGTGCCTATCGGAGTCGGCGTCGTTCCCGAACGCGATGTCGAAGCGGTCCTTGAGTCCGATGAGCCCCGCCATCGCGTAGGGCGACGAGCAGTCCATCCGGATCTTCCCGTCGTGGTCGACCGACATGAAGCCGAACGTCGGGTCCACGCGCCGATTCACGACGGTGAGCTTGAGGTCGTACCGCTCGGCGATGGGATCCCAATAGGCGAGGCTCGCGCCCCCCATGGGGTCCACGCCGATGGAGAGACCCGCGCCGCGGACCGCCGCGAGGTCCAAGGCGCTCTCGAGCCCCTCGACATAGGGACGAACGAAGTCGTGCTCGGCGGTGGTGGGCGCCTTGAGCGCCCGCTCGTACGGGATGCGCCGAATCCCCTCGAGGCCCGCTTCGAGGAGCGCGTTGGCCCGCTTCTCGATGGCCGAGGTGATGTCGGCATCGGCCGGGCCGCCGTGCGGCGGGTTGTACTTGAAGCCTCCGCCGTCGGGCGGGTTGTGCGAGGGCGTGATGACGATTCCGTCGGCGAGGCCGGTCTCCCGCCCGCGGTTGAGCTCGAGGATGGCCAAGGACACCGCCGGGGTCGGCGTGTATCCGAAGCCCCGCTGATACCGGACCTCGACGCGGTTCGCGGCCAGAACCTCCAGGGCGGTGGCGAAAGCCGGCTCGGAGAGCGCGTGGGTGTCGACGCCGACGAAGAGCGGCCCATTGATGCCCTTCGCCGCTCGGTGCTCGACGACGGCCTGCGTCACCGCGAGGATGTGCGCCTCGTTGAAGGAGCGGGCTTGGGCGACCCCGCGGTGGCCCGAAGTGCCAAACTCCACGCGCTCGGCCGGACGAGACGGATCGGGGTGGCGCGCGAAGTAATCGGTGACCAGACGCGGGACGTTCACGAGAAGGGATGCGGGCGCGGGCTTTCCGGCGAGGGGGTGCAATGACAATGGGTCCTCTCTTTCCTTGTCGAGCGCTTGTATCTCGGCCCCGGTGCCGCCGGCCCGGCGAGCGGGCACGAGGGCCGTCGATCGTAACTTGCTCGACACTCGTGCGCTGTACACAACTCCTTCGACGCACGTGCGGCGCGTTCCCGATAACATTGTCGCCGAGTCGTTTCTTGCGGAGGGGGCTCTTGGACGACCCACTGCCGATCCTCATCGTCGACGACGATGCCTTGGTGCGCGAGATCCAATCGGCCATCTTGGCGTCCCTGGGCTTCCGCGCTCTCGAGGCAAGCGACGTGGCGCAGGCGCTGGCGCTCCTCGAGCGCGAGCGCTTCGCCTGCGTGATCACCGACCTCGTCATGCCGGGCCAGGGCGGGTTGGCGCTCCTGCGCCACTGCAAGAGCCGCTTCCCCGACCTGCGCGTGATCGTCTGCAGCGGCTTCGCCAAGCCTCCCGACTTGCGGCCCGAGGGCGCGGCGCACTTCCTGCCCAAGCCGTTCACGCGCCGGCAGATGGCGGCGGCATTGGAGAGCGTTGGCGCGCAGGTCGCACTGGGATAAGGCGCGACACCCTGCCGGTCCGCTCCTGTCAATGCTCTTCGGCGGCCTCCACCAGTGGCCGCTTCTCGCCTCTGGGCAGGCGCATGAGCCAGGCCCGCGACCCGCAGGGATTCTTCGCCTCGTCCTTGGGCGGGTCGACCACGAGGCGGTCGCCGTCAGCCGCGGGAGCGACGCAGCAGCGCGGCGGCCGCTCGCAGGCGTCGGTGCCGGGGACGAGGACCAGCTTCTCGACGTCGAAGTTGAAGTCCTTGGGCACCTGCGCGCCCAGCGCGCCGAGCTCGTCGCGCGAGTGGAAGAAGCCCTTGGGGGCGAGGGGCTTCTCGCCCTTGGGCTCGGCGGGAAGCTTCTTCAGCTCCAGGCGCGGCCCGTCGAGGCGGGCGACCAGCTCGTTCCATGCCCGCGGGTAGCCCGGATGCTGGACCTTGCCCAGCTCGTCTTTCAGGTTTCCGTCCATGTACTTCACGAACAGCTCTTCGCCGAGGGCCCGCCAGCGCTTCACGGTCCGCTCCGCCTGCTCGATCGAATACTCGGTCAAGTACTCGCGGGCCTCTTCGGGCGAGCGCCGGTGCCGCTCGAGCGCCGCCTGCTCGACCGCCGCCTGGCGCGCGAAGAAGCCGCCCTCCAGCTCGCGCTGCGCCGCCTGGACGTCGGGGATGATGTCGCTGTAGCGCGAGTACGCCCAGTTCGCGACCCAGTTGAAGACCCAGAAGGCCGAGTCCCAGCTGAAGTGCCGCAGGTCCGCGCGGCCGGCGGCGTAGCTGGGCGGCGCTCGGAGCACGCCCGCGTAGATGGGCACCCAGACGGTGCTGAACGTGTCGTCGACGCCGAACCACATCAGGCCGCCAATGGGGTCGGGCAGCGCCCCGCGCGACTCGGCGACGAGGGAGAACCCGGTCTGCTGGGTGGAGACGGCCCGCTCGTTCAAGTACTTCTTTCCGCCGGCTTCCCAGGTGAGCGGCCGCCAGCGGTACGGCAGCAAGTAGGGCCCCGCGCCCACGCCCTGCGACAGGTCGAGCTCGGTCCCCTCGAAGTGGTCGCGCATGAGCGCCATGACGTCGGCGACGGCGAGCTTCTGGTCGGGCTTCACCCACAGCGGCAGGCGCTCGGCGCCCGAGCCGCCCTTCACCAGCTCGACGGGCAGCCTGAGCGAGGGCGCCGCGCGGGAAAAGACGCGCCAGACGCGCGCGTCCGCGAAGCGGAGATCCTCCGACGTGAGCGGCGCGTAGGCGTCGGCGAAGCTGAAGTCCTCGTCCTTGCCCTTGAAGTAACCCTTCGCCCGCGCCAGCTCGACGACGTCCTTCGCGTAGAGCGTGTCCTTATCGCGCAGGGGGAACTTTCGGATGCGGGCGCAGTTCGCGTGGGCGGTCATCATCCCGTCGGGCACGCGCCGCGCGACCCAGGCCGCGCCCTTCGCGCCCGGGCCCTTGCCGATCATCTCCAGGAGCCAGGCCTCGCTCGGGTCGGAGATGGAGAAGGACTCGCCGGTCGAGGCGTAGCCGTGCTGCGCCGCCAGGTCCGTCATCACGGAGACGGCCTCGCGCGCGGTCGCGGCGCGCTCGAGCGCCAGCTGCATCAGCGTGCCGTAGTCGATGCCGCCCGTCGGGTCGCGCAGCTCCTCGCGCCCGGTGAAGGTGGTCTCGCCGATGGCCACCTGGCGCTCGTTCATGTTGCCCACCACGGCGAACGTGCGGCGCGCCTGGGGAATGGAGCCCAGGCGCTTGCCGGTGTCCCACTCGACGACCTCGCGGGTCGCGCCCTCCCGGCTCTGCAGTGCCGGCGTGAGCCGAAGGTCGCCGTACAGCTCGTGCGAGTCGGCGGCGTAGGTCAGCACGGTCGCGGCGTCGGCGCTGGCGCCCTTGGACACGAGAATGCTGGTGCAGGCGAGCGCCGAGGAGGGCAGGAGCGCGGCTGCCAAGGCAAGAGCGCGAAAGAGAGCAGTGATCATGGGTCCGCATCTTGCGGGGCGAGCCGGCAAAACGTCCAGAAGTCTGCGTTCGGGTCGAGCGGCTCCGGACACAGCGCGGCGTCGCCGTGAGCTGCAGCCTCGCCGCGCGGGCTACGGCCGGCCGCGGCCGCCTCGCGGCCCGCGATTCGGACCCTTGGGCCGCCCGCGCCCCTCCGGCTCGCGCTTGCCCGAAGGCTCGTCTCCGGGCGGCCGGCTCCACGCCGTGGCCCCCGGCGCCCCGCCGCCCTCGAGTCGCCCGCCGCTCGTGAATCGCCCTTTGCCGGCCGGCAACGCGCGCCGCGCTGGCGCTGCCGGCGACTCGGGGGCCGTCTCGGCCGCAGGGCGGCTCTCGGCCGGAGGAGCCGCCCGCTGCTTTTCGCTCGCCCGCACGATGGTCACCAGGGCCGGAATCGGCTTGGCCTTTCGCGCGCGCGGGCGCTTCTTTCGGGCCGGCTCGGCGCCTCGTTCACCCTGGCGCTCGACGCTGAAGCGGCTCTGCCCGACCTCCACGGCTCCCGGGACGTTTTCCTCGGGCGCGAGCGAGCGCACCTTCACCACGTCCGCGACGTCATCGCCCGCGGCCACCAGGGCACCCCGCAGCCTTTGTTGGGCGGCTGCGTCGAGCCCGGTCGCGCGCGCCAGCACCTCCTCGATGCGCCGCTCCTCGGCGGGGCCGGCCATCTCGAGCATGGCCGCGGAGAGGCCGCTTTGCTTCAGCACCTGCATCGCCGCTCGGAGCAGCGCGCCATCGAATTCCCACGGCGATTCCATCGTGCCCTCCATGGGCCCCGCTCGGGGCCCGGCCCGCGTCGCGCTCATCGCCTCGGCCGCCAGATGACGAGCGATTGATCCTCGCCGGGGCCGTAGAAGTCGGCGAGGACGCCCTCCCTGACGGCGCCATCGTCCGCCAGAGCAGCGAAGGCGAGCTCCGCTGCGCGGTCGAGCTCGAAGCGGGCCAGGCGAGCGTCGGCCGCGCGCAGCCAGCCCACCCATGCCCGCGCCCCGCGCAGCGCCCAGCCTTCATCGATGCCCAGGCTTCCGAAGAAGTCGTAAGTGTCCTCGCAGCCCGAGACCGCGCCGAAGCCCACGCACGCCTCGAAGGCCCCTCCCCTCTCCAGCACCAGGGCGCGGTAGAAGGACTGCTCCTCGTCCTTCGCCAGCGCGATCATCTCGAGCACGTTGGGCCTGCAGAACGAAGGCACGGCCGAAGGCGCCTTCTCCGCGAACGCCCGGAGCTCGTCTTCGCGCCCCGGCGGAATGCGGTCGAGCACGGCCGCGCCGTCGAAGCGCAGGCGAAAGAAGCGAGGCCGGGGGCCTTTCTCCAAGTAGGTACGCATTTCGGTCCGATCACGTGGGGCCGGCGGTCGCGCCGCGGAGCAGCCGGAGCGCGCGCTGGAAATCGTCGGGCAGGGGCGCCTCGAGCGCAAGGAGCGCCCCGGTGACGGGGTGTGCGATTCTCCAAGCGATGCGCGTGGAGCGCCTGCCGACCCAGGGCTTCGGCCGCCCTGCGCGCGGGCGCGTCCTCAGGGAGGCGAGCTTCGCGCCGGCGACCGCCGTAGAGCTCGTCGAAGAGGAGCGGATGCCCGCTTTCGGAGAAGTGGACGCGGATCTGGTGCGTCCGGCCAGTGTGAAGCAGGACGCGGACGAGGGCGGCGCCGCACAGCTGCTCTTCGACCTGCCACTCGGTGACGGCGGCCCGGCCGGCCGCGACCTTGCTCGTGAACCGCAGGCGATTGGTCGGGTGCCGGCCGTGGAGGGTCTCGAGCCGCCCGCGCAGAGGCGGCGCCCCGTGGACGAGCGCCAGGTAGACCTTGCGCGCCCGCCGGCCCTTGAACTGCGCCTGGAGCCCCCGGAGCGCGCGCTCGGTCTTGGCAACCACGATGCAGCCGCTCGTGCCCTTGTCGAGGCGGTGGACGATGCCCGGGCGCACCTCGCCGCCGATGCCGGGCAGGTCCTTGCAGTGGAACAGGAGCGCGTTGACCAGCGTCCCCGTCGGGTTTCCGGCGCCTGGGTGCACGACCAGTCCCGCGGGCTTGTCCAGCGCGATGAGCTCGGCGTCCTCGTAGAGCACCGAGAGCGCGATGGCCTCGGGCTGCGGCGCTGCGGGCCGCGGCGCTTCCACGAGAAGCGACACCGCCTCGCCGCCCTTGAGGAGCTTGCCGGCCTTGGCGGGCCGCCCGTCGAGCGTCACCGCGCCCAGGCCGATGAGCACTTTCAGCCGCGAGCGCGTGAACTCGGGCTCGACCGCCGCGAGAAAGGCGTCGAGCCGCGTGCCTCGGGCCTCGGTGGGCACGGTGTGGTGGTGTTGGGGCACGGCGTCGGGAAGCAGGCCATTCGAAGTCACCAGATCTTCGAACGGATGTGGCCCTTCCTCCCGACGACGATGTCGACGATGGCGCGCTCGAAGAAGTTGGTCTTCGCGTAGACCTCGGGGCTGACCCGGCTCTTGTAGAGGTCGCGCCCTTCGTCGATCTCGCCCCTGAGCACGTCGAAGAGGCTGTCGTTCTCGATGCCCAGGATGATCTTCGCCTCGTTGTAGAGCGAGATGTCCGAGGCGATGGCCCGGGCGAGCCGGTTTGCTTTGGCCTTTTCCTCGTCGGTCATGGTTTCAAGGCTCCAGCCAGGCGGAGTGCGCCGGTGAGTCGGATGCTAGGCGTCGGCGCGCGCCCCTGTCAATATTTCGGCCTGATCTCAAAGGCTTCTCAGCTCTTGGAGGTCTTCGCTTTCGCCGCGAGCTCCATGTAGCCCTTGGAGACCTTGAGCGGGTCGAGCTTGAGCTCTCGAGCGACCAGCATGAGGAAGCCGCGCAAGTACACCGCCACCGGGAGCGCGTCGTAGCGGTCGGCCTCGACGTTCTCCAGGTGGCTCAGCCCCACGCGCGTCTTCTCGCTCAGGTCCCGGAGCGACAAGCCCCGGCTTTCCCGGACGCGGCGCAAGAGCTCTCCGCTGAAGACCGGGTTCGGGCCGATCTCCGCGGGCTTGTTCACGGGCCGCACGGGCAGCGCAGGCCGGGGCTCTTCGGCCGCCCGCTCCTCGGCCTTGAGCGGCACCGAGGCGATGGCCCGAGGCGCTGCCTCCAGCGGCGCCGGCGACACCTCGGAGATCCGCTCGATGGCCGCGGCGGATGCGCCGACCGCGGTGAGCGCTGGCGGGGCCGGGGCCTCCGCGGCGCGCTCGACGGCCGCAGCGGATGCGCCCGCCACGGTGAGCGCTGGCGGGGCCGGGGCCTCCGCGGCGCGCTCGACGGCCGCAGCGGATGCGCCGACCGCGGTGAGCGCTGGCGGGGCCTTGGCCGCCGACGGCCCCGCGTCGGGGGTCGCTGCGGGCGCAGGCGCCTGCGGCAGGTGCGTCCGCGCCGCGAAGTCGTGCTCGTCCTCGACCGGGCGGGAGCCCGGCCACGGGAAGCTGGGCACTGCGGCGGCCGGCGCGCCTGCGAAGGAGGGCGCTGCGGTCGCCGTTCTCTCGGGAGCGGTCGCAGGCTCGACCGCTTCCAGTCGCGCAGGCTCGCTCGCGGCGGGCGCGAACGACGGAAGCTGCGCGCTCTGCTCTCGGGGCGGCTCCGACGGGGCTTGTGCGGACGCAGCCGAGGCTGGCTCCGCAGAAACGGGCGCCGGCCCTGGCGGCGGGGCGACCTCGGCGGTCGCTGAGCTGCAAAGGCCGAGCGCGGCCTCGTAGCTCCTGCGGCTCTCCGAATCGGAGAGCGTCAAGTAGGCCTCTTCGATCCGCTCGACCAGCGAGCGCGCCTCGCCGGCGTCGACCAGGGCGTAGGTGGCCATGGAGTCCGGACCGTAGAACGCCTTGGCGCGCTCGTAGGCTTGGTCCACATCGGCCGAAGTCGCCGAACGAGGGAGGTCGAGGAGCTCGAAGTAGTTCTGCTGGTCGATGGGCTTCATTGCCGGGGCCCAGGGCCTTCGAGGAAGGCCAAGTCAAGGAGGAGGAGGCTGATTGAGCCGGAGAAATCGGTCGGCGATTTGCGAGAGGGCCTTGGCCGTCGCCGACTCCGGGCACTCCAGGAGCACGGGGCGCCGCTTTCGCACGGCCTTCCAGACATCGTCGTCGTAGTTGATGGCGCCAACGTAGTCCATTTCGAGCCCAAAGTATTTACGCCATGCGGCGACGACCGCGTCGCCCACCTGCCGATCCGCCGCAGTCCTCGCCTGGTTCACGATGAGCCGGGGCCGGAAGCGCAGCATCTCGCGCTCGAGAGCGTTGCCGGCCTCGGGGTCCCGCCGCTTCACCGCCGCGATGACGTCGAAGGGCGTCTTGACGCCGTTCTCCTGCCGCCGCGACATGGCCTCCTCCACCAGCCGCTCGATGCCGTAGACCGCCTGGACATTGGCGAGCCGCCGGAAGAACGCCGCCTTGATGAACCGGTACCCGTTCTCGATGGAGGTGGGCTCGGGCACGAGCACCAGGATCCCGTGGTCGGCCACCAGGAAGAAGTCGAGGACGTTGAAGCTCGTCCCGGCCCCGAGGTCCAGGATGGCGTAGTCGACGTCCAGCGCCTGGAAGTTGCGCAGCAGCTTCAGCTTCTGCGCGTAGCGCGGGTTGGCCACGTCCAGCGAGTCCAGCGCGCCGGAGACGAGCGAGAGGTTCGGCACGCCGGTGGGCACGGTGACGTCGGCGATTCTCGTCACCTTGCGGTCGATGAAGTCCGAGAGCGTGACCTTCGGCAGGTCGACGCCGAGGCAGGTGTGCAGGTTGGCCCCGCCCAGGTCGGCATCGATGAGCACGACCCGCATGCCTCGGCGGGCCAGCTCGATGCCCAGGCTGGCGGCCACCAGGCTCTTGCCGATGCCGCCCTTGCCGCCGCCCACTGCGAGAATGCGCCAGGCCCTGGCCGGCGCGCGGCCCACTCGCCTCGGTGCCCGGGCGCCGCCCGCAGCAGCGCTCGCGCGCACGGCCGGCTCGGGCCCGGGCTCAGGCTCGGCGAAGGGCGCAGGGCGCTGAGGAGCGCTCGGGCTCTGCGCCGAGCCGGCCACAGAAGGCGTCGCGGTCTCCTTCGCGGTCGCTGAAATCGCTAGAGATGGGTCCACAACCACACAATCTTAGCAGGGGTCGCTAGTCCTCGAGCAGCTCGACGTTCCAGTACGACGCGTCGGCCAACGTCAGGAACGGCAACCACTCGCGGTAGGTGGCCTTGCGCAGCGGCGAGCGGAGCACGGGCGTCCAGCGCGGGCGGGCCGGCGCCGAGAGGAGCTTCATGTCCGCCTCGGCCGGCGTGCGGCCGCCCTTCCTCAGGTTGCAGGGGATGCACGAGCAGACCACGTTCTCCCACGACGTGGTTCCGCCGCGCGAGCGCGGGATGACGTGGTCCAGGTTGAGCTCCGAGCGCGAGAGCGTTCGGCCGCAGTACTGGCAGGTGTTGCCGTCGCGCGCGTAGATGTTGAGCCGCGAGAAGCGCACGCGCGCCTTGGGAAAGCGCTCGTAGGCGGTGAGCACGATGACCCGCGGGATGCGAATGCGGCGCCCCACCGCCCCCACCGAGTCTTTGTGAAGCTCGGCGGACAGCTCGGCCCAGCTCTGGAAATCGAAGAGCCGATACTCCTGGTCGATGGCCCGCGCGACTCCTTGGTAGAGGAGCGTGAACGCCCGGCGCACCGTGGTGACATGGATGGGCTGGTAGAGCCGATTGAGGACGAGGACGTTGGTGTTCAGCATGGGTCCTTCCGCTCGAGCTGGCATCCCGTGCGCGCGCGGGCCCGCCGCGCCCGAGCGCCGTGGCCCGCTCCACCGCTGAGTCGAGCCCTTTCCTGGACGTCCTCCATGGTGCTTGGCATCGCGGGTGCGGCGCGCGCTCGGGCCGCCCCCTTGGGGAACTCTAGCGCGCGGGCGGCCCGCGTAAAAAGCCCTCCTCCCCCGCGGCGGAGCAACCGGGTCGTCGCGCGGCCCCCGGGGGCTCGAAACGTTTAGAACAACTCGATAATTCTAGTTTGCCACGCTGGCCGCGAGGAGGTGTGCGCCGATTGGTGAGGCCCGATCCGGGGCGCCGTAGAGGGCCTGGTAGACGGCGTACGAACGAAGCACCCTCTTGACATAGTTGCGCGTCTCGGCCACCGGGATCTGCTCGATGAACTCGTCGAGGTCCCGGGCGGAGGTCTCGCGCAGCCATCCGTTCACCGCGCCCCCGCCGGCGTTATAGGCGGCCAAGGACAGGGCGACGTTGTTCTTGAACTGTCGGATGAGCCGGGCGAGGTAGGTCGCGCCGAGCCGAATGTTCAGGTCGGGCTGGTGAAGGCTCTCTGCGGAGACCCCCGGCAGCTTGAGCCAGGCCGCCACCTCGCGCGCCGTGAATGGCATCAGCTGGCACAGGCCGACCGCTCCCGCCCAGGAGTGGATCTTCGGGTCGAGCGCGCTCTCTTCGCGGATGAGCGCCTGGAGCAGGTCCGGGTCGATGCCCGCCTCCTGGGAGCGCTTGGCGATGGCGTCGCGAAACGCGAGCGGGAAGGCCACCGGGAAGATCGCCGCGGTCTCCGGCGTCGGGGGCGAGCCGAGGTCGCCCGCGAGCTCGCCGCGCGCCACCGCGTGGGCGAGCCGCGCGTCCCCGACCCGCGCGAGCAGGAGGACGAGCAGGCGGAGCGCGCGCGGGGTCGCCTCCTTGCGCAGCGGCGTGCGGTCGATGGCGAGCAGCTCTTCCTGGGCGAGCTCGGGCAGGCCCAGGCGTAAAAGCGCCAGCGCGGAGGCGAGGCGGCGATCGCCCTGGAGCGCCCCGGAGAACGCCGTCAGGGGACGGGACGCCAGGCACTCGGCCGCTGCGACCTTGACCGGCGCAGGCGGTGCGGACGCGCGCGGCGGCTGGAGCTCGGCGACGCGCGATCGCGCCAGGAGGGCGTAGTAGCCAGCCGGGAAGGCGCGGGCGAGCTCGATGTAGCAGTCGAGCGATGCATCGTTGCGGCCGAGCTCGGCCAGCGTCCTCGCGCGCCAGTACATCGCGCGCTCCCGCTGGGCCAGGTCTCGGGCGCCGCGGGCTCCCGCTTCGAGGCGCAGGAGCGCCCTGAGCCCCCGCTCCAGCCGCCCTTCGGAGCGCTCCAGCCAGAAGAGGGCGAACAGCGCCTCGCTCCGTTGGTCGCCGTCCGGGTAGAGGCGGGCGACGCGCTCCAGCGCGGCGCGGGCCGCCCGAGTGCGCCCGGCGCGGGCGAGCAGCTCCCCTTGGAAGAAGAGCGCGTCGTCGGCGAAGGGGTGCTCGGGCAGCTCCTCGGCCAGCCGCCGGTAGAGCACCGGGGCGAGCTCCGGCTGGACGATGGAGGCCGACGTCCCCGCGACGTAGACCGCGCGCGCCCAGAGGTCGTCTTTGGGGCAGCCGTCGATGACCTTTTGCAGCGCGGCGATGGCCTGGGCGTGCTGGTGCCGCTTGCGCAAGGCCTTCCCGTAGGCGAACCGGGCGCGGCACAGCTGCGCCGGCTCGAGGCCCACGGGCGGCGCGTCGACGATGGGCTTCAGAAGCTCGATGGCCTGCGCGCTGGAGTGGGCCTCCATGAGCTGAGTGCCGCGCTGGATGCGCTGCTCGGCGCTGGGCGCCTTCCCAAGCGCCTGAGCGCGGTCGAGCGACAACCCCGCGCGCTCGCTCGACGCGTGCTCGGCCCAGACCCGGAGATAGGTCTCCGCCGCCGCCTTCCGCTCGCCTCGGCCCTCCTGGATCCGCGCCAGCTCGAAGAGCGCGTCGCCGAACGGGTCCCAGCCGGACACAGGGGCCGGGCGCGCCGCCAGCGGCTCGAGCACGGCCTGCGCGCCCGAGAGGTCGCCCTTTCGAACCAGCGCGCGCGCCAGCGCTCGCCGCGCGTCGAGCCAGAACGCCGCGCCTTCGCCGACCGCCTGGAGCTCGGCCGCGGCGCCCGCGAGGTCGCCGGCGGCCTCGAAGGCGAGGCCGGCCAGGGAGTGGCACCGATCGGCCAGCGCCGGGTAGTCGGGCGCGAGCGCGGCGAAGGCGGAGGCCGCCTCGGCAAACCGGCGCGCCTTGTAAAGGGCCAGGGCGCGCAGAAATCGCGCGGGCGGCCCCGGCTCGCTCGCCTTCTCCAGAAGCTGGGCGGCTTCGAGGAATCGACCGGCGTCGAAGCGCGCCTTCGCCGTGCGCCCGGGCTCCTCCGCGAACGCCGAGGCGAGGTCGGCTTCGGTGACCTGGGGCCCCGGGTCGTCGCTCGCCGGCCGCGGGAACAGCGTCGCCTCGACCCGAGTGGCGGGGGCGTCGTCGCCCGCGTCGACCTTCGCTTCGACGCCGGGAACCGCGGGCTCCTGAGCCTGCGGCGCGGCGGCCGCCGACTCCGCGAAAGCAGCCTTGGCGCCGATCAGCATCAGGGCGGCGAGGGCTGGCGCAAGGTTCGCCGGAAGGATCATCGTGCGCAACATCGCTGTTGCAGTTCTCATGTCGTTCAGGGGCCCCTGTCAATTTCTCGGCCGGCTTCCGCGGGCCTCTTGTTGGCGCCCGAGCTGAACGACGCTGGGGCGGCCGCGACCTCCCAGCTCCCCAAAGCGCCTTCACCGGGCCTTTCTCGCCGGGCGCGGCGCCCCTAGAATCGCCCGGTGGACATCCGCAGCCAAAGCGCTTTGCTCGCGGCGATCATCTCGCTCGCGCTGGCCATTTCCGTGCTGCTGCGGCCCCGAAGGCGCGCGCTGACGCTGTTCTCGGTCATGTGCCTGGCCATCTTCGGCTACTACCTGGGCGAGTTCCTCTCCGCGGTCTGGGCGAACCCCCTCTGGGCGCGCGGGGCGATGATCTTCGGCTCTTTGGTGCCGGGGAGCGCCATGGCGTTCTTCGGCGAGTTCCTGGGCGTCGCCCCCAAGAGCTCGCGCTGGGCGCGACTGGGCGCCTCGGTGGGGGCGGTGGTCGGGCTGACGGTGGCGCTCTCGCCGCTGGGCAAGGTCGAGGCGGCCCGCATCGGCGTGGCGATATGGACCTTCGGCACGCTCCTCGTGGGCTACTCGCTGCTCTTGCGGCGGATGCGCGCCACCGCCTCCAACATCGAGCGGGTGCGGCTCCGCTACCTCGCCGTCGGCGCGGGCATCGCCATCGGCACGGTGGCGCTCGACTACCTGCCGCGGTTCGGCATCCCCTTCCCTCCGCTCGGCGCCATCATCTCCTCGCTCTACCTGTTCCTGCTGGCGCAGACCCTGCTCCGACTTCGGCTCCTCGACCTCCACGAGATCCTCGGCAAGACCGCGGCGCTCTCGCTGCTCGCCCTGCTCTTCGGCGCGGTCTACGCCCTGCTCGTCGCCTGGGTCGGCGAGCGGCCCGGGCTCTTCTTCTTCAACTCGCTGGTGGCCTCCATCGTCATCGTCATCCTCTTCGAGCCCTTGCGCGCCAAGGTCGACGAGTGGGTCGTGGCCACGCTCTTTCGCGAGCGCTTCGCGATGATCCGAACGCTCACCGCGCTCAAGGCGCGCATCGGGACGGTGATCGAGGTGCGCGAGCTCGCCCGGCTCGTGCTCGACACCTTCCACGAGACGCGCCGGGTGACGCACGCCTCGCTGTACCTGCTGTCCGAGGACCGGCCCGGATTCTGGCTCCTCGACAGCCGCGGCCCCTCGCCTGCGCCCTTCCTCGACGCGGCGATGGCGCGCCCGCTGATCAGCGCGGCCATGGGCGGGCAGAAGGCGGTGCTCCTGGAGAACCTGGAACGGCGCCTGGCCGAGCTGCGCGGCGCCTTGGAGCGCCCCGAGGGCCGGCGCGGGCGCGACGAGAGCAAGCGCCTGTCGGACCTGATGGCGGCGCTCAAGCAGATGAATGCGGGCATTTGCGTGCCCATCATGGGCGGCGACCGCATCATCGGCTTCTTGAACCTGTGGGACGAGCGCGTCCCCGAGGCCTACGCCTCCGACGAGATAGCCCTCATCCTCGAGATCTCCGAGCGCGTGGCCACCGTCGTCGAGAACAGCAAGCTCTACGAGCGCATGAAGGAGCGCGACCGCCTCGCGGCGCTGGGCGAGATGGCCGCCGGCCTCGCCCACGAGATCCGCAACCCCCTGGGCGCCATCAAGGGCGCGGCCCAGTTTCTGGCGCCGGAGAACCAGCCCCAGGAGAACGCGGAGTTCCTCGGCGTCATCGTCGAGGAGGTCGACCGGCTCAACACCGTCGTCTCCCAGTTCCTGGACTACTCGCGGCCCCTGAAGCAGAACTTCGCCCCCACCGACCTGGCGGACGTCGTCAACCGCACCGCGAAGCTCTTGGCCAACGATATCCCCGAGGGCATCGAGCTCAAGCTCGAGATCTCCGAGCGGCTCCCCCGGGTGCAAGCCGACGCCGAGCAGCTCAAGCAGGTGCTCATCAACCTCCTGCAGAACGCGGTGCAGGCCATGCCGCACGGAGGGGCCATCGCAGTCGCCGCGCGCTGTCCCGACGAGTCGGCCCCCTGGCGCTTCACCGCGACCCCGGACGTGGTCGAGCTGCGGGTGCGCGACACCGGGCACGGCGTGGCAGAGGAGGCGCGCCAGCACATCTTCGTGCCCTTCTACACCACCAAGGAGAAGGGCACCGGCCTGGGGCTCGCCATCTGCCAGCGCATCGTCAAGAACCACGGCGGCAGCATCTCGGTGACCAGCAAGGTGGGCGAAGGCGCCGAGTTCGTCATTCGCCTGCCGGCCATCCCCGATGCCCGCGGCCAAGCCCGGCCGCCCCTGACGCCGCCCGAGGGCACCCCCTCGCCGGAGCTGACGCCCAGCCCCGAGGTCGTCGCCCCGCGGGAGGGCGGCGCCGAGGCAAAGGTGAAGAAGAGCAAGAAGCGCCGCGGCGCCGCGTAAGCTCCCCGACGACGGAAGGCCGTGGAGCGGCCGCGCTCGCCTCGGATCGCGCCGAGGCGGTGAGCCGCTCTCGGGTGCCCGTGCGGCAGCACCGCGCCTACTTCGCCGCGGCCCGATCCTGACGCCGCCGGCGGGAGCCGAGATGCAGCGCCGCTGTCGCCAAGACCACCGGCGCGAGCGCAGCGACGTGCTCCCAGCCGCCGCCGCTCGCGTCGCAGGTATAGCCCGAGACATCGCCCAGCTCGGAGCGCCCGCCGTCGGCGGGGCCGCCCCCAGCGTCGACCGTGGGCCCCGCGTCGATCGCGCCGCCCGAGTCGCCGGCGTGCGCCGCGTCCGCGCCGCCGTCCCAGCTCGCGTCGGCATTGCGACCGGCATCCGCGCCGCCGTCGGCTCCCCCGTCCGGCGCCGGCGGGGAGAGCGTGAACATCAGGGCGCTCTGGTGAGGGACCGTCGCCGACAGCTCCGAGGCCGAGCCGGTCACCTCCTTGCGCTGCCAGAGGTCCCGCACGACCTGCGCCCCAGAGAGACCGAGCTCGGTGAAGGACACCGCGACCGCCGCGTCTTGCGCCCCGCGGTTGAACAGCGCCACGGCCTCGCGCCCACCGCTGAGCGGCCGGGCCCAAACCTCGGTGCTGCCGTCTTGCCGGACCCGCTTCGCCCGGGCTCCGAGGCTGTCCTGATCGACCGCCAACACCTCTTCGTTGGTCAACAAGGCCGTGGTCCACGGACCGGTGCCGTCTGTGACCAGGTCCGGGACGTTGCCGCCGAAGATCAAAGGGGACGGCAGAATGCTCCACAGCGTCATCACGGCGACTTGCTGATTGTGACTGAGGGCCGTGGGGCCCGCCCCGTGCACCGGACAGCGCGGCCCGAGATACCCGAGCGGCAGCATGTCGGCGTCGGGCCAATGGCCGATGTCGATACCCTGAGTCGCCTGCCAAGTTGCGGCGGCGTTGAATTCATCGTCGAGCGTGCTCAGGCCGTTGTTGTCCCAAAAGTCATTCACCATCCGCCACATGTTCGCGTTGGCATTCAAGTCGGCAACGTCCCGCGCCTGCATGGGCCCGGGCGAGAGGCTGAGGACGATGGACCGGCCAGTCTTGTCGATCGCCTTTCGAATCGCGTCCACCTCCGCCTGGTGATAATTGCCGCCGGAGATCATGTCGTCGACCTTGACGAAGTCGAGCCCCCACTCGGCGTATTGAGCAAAGATGGAGTCGTACCAGGCTTGCCCCGCCGGCGTATTGCCTCGGACGCCCCACATGTGCGAATCCCACGGGCAAGCATCGCCGGTGTTCGCCGCATCGGCCGCCGAGTACGACGAACCGGCGACAGGGCTGTTCGCCGAGACGCTCTTGCGCGGAATGCCGCGCATGATGTGAATGCCGAACAGAAGGCCGAGGGCATGAACGCCGTCTGCGAGCGGCTTGAACCCCTGCGTCCCCGTCGCCGACGGGAATCGGCTGGGCGACGGGAGGAAGCGACCATTGGAATCGATGAGCTGCTCGCCGTCATACCAGAGGTAGTCCACGACGACGTAGCTCCACCCGAACGGCTGCAGCTGGGTCTTCATCGTTTGCGCCGCGGCCAGCACCTCTTGCTCGGTGACGCTTCCGCCGAAGGAGTCGTAGCTGTTCCAGCCCATCGGCGGCGTGAGGCTGAGCGTGTCGCCCGCGACCAAGGTCAAGGTCGCGCTCGCGCTGCCGACCGAATTGCTGACCGCGACCACCACCGGATAGGACCCCGCCGCGGGCATCGTTCCGGAGAAGGTGCCCGAGCTCGCCGCCAGCGACAGGCCCGCGGGGAGCCCGTCGGCCGAGAACGTGAGAGGGGCCTGACCCGTTGCAGGGACGGTGTAGAGCAGGCTGCTGAGCGGCCGGGAGGCGAAGACGGCGGGCGCCAAGATATGGGGAGCGGTCGGCGGCGCGGTCATGGAAATCGAGATGTCCGTCGCCGCGGCCCACGCCGCGCCGGTGGGGGCGCTCGAGAGGACAGCGCAGGCCGCCAGAATCCTCACGGCTTCGCGCAGGAGCTCGGCCGACACAATCTGGCGAACGAGACAGGGCATCCAACCTCCTTTGAGAAACCGGCGATCGTCGAAGTCGTCGAAGAGGTCGCAAAGCCCAAGAGCAGGCCACGGGCCCTAAGGAGATTCGTCGAAATACGCCGACGGCGAACGCCGCGCGGGCTGCTCGCGACGGACGCTGAGCGGCGCGGGGTCACGGGCGCGAGGCCGTCGTAGCCTTCGAACCGCGGCCAACAACACCAGCGCGACGGCCGCCCAGGCCGTGGTTCCGCCGGGGGTGCTGCAGCCGCCCGTAACCTGCGGGGCCTGAGAACTGGCTCCCGCGTCGGGAGTCCCTTTTCCATCGCGCGGTAGGATTGGACGTTGCGGCCGATGCCTTGCCCATCGTGCCAGCCGACGATGTCGGGAAGGCAGTCGTTCGCCTTGCAGAACGTCAGGAAGTCCTTGATGAGGCTCTCGTCGTAGCCGGCGGCGGACGGACCGGTGATCTTGACGTCCGGATCGAGCGCCCGGAGCTTCTCGTAGGACTGCCTCCAGAACTCGTTGAACGACATCGGCTTGCCGGTCGTCCATGTGCCGTTGGGCTCGTTCCAGATTTCGTAGGCGTAGACGTTCGTGAGGCCCGCGGCTTTCTTGCGTGCGACGGCCTGGCTCATCTTGTCGAACCAGTCGCTCATGTTCGTGAACGAGTACCAGCCGGGGAACCAGTCGGCCAGCCGGAGGGTGACCGTGGCGCCCATCGGCGCGACGCGCTGGGCGACCAGGATGGCGTCGCCCCAGGGTTGCTGTTTGCCCGCCCCCACCGCAGCGGGGTTGGTGAACATTCTCGGATGGAGCGGCGCAATGAGGCCCGCCCCGTCGGCGGGGACGTTCTCGATGACTCCGTACAGCGAACCGTTGGCGACGTGGGTGGCGGGTCGAACGGTTGTCGACAGGTCGACGCTCAAGATCGTGGCGGCGCCGGCTCGGCTCGAGAGGAGGTTCCCCGCTCTCCAGGCCAACGCGACGAGCCAGGGAGCACTTGGTCGGGGCATGCTCGGCACGTGACCCTTTCGCGGCGAAGTCGCAATCTCAAGAGAGGCCTTGCGGCCCGCGTTCGGGTCAGGTGGCGTGGGGCACCTGGCTCCAGCAATTCCCAATTCCCCCTCGGCAGGAAGTCGAGCCAGATTCCGGTAGGGGCGCTGGCCGTCAATGTCGGCGGGGCTATTGCCGACAGGGGCCGCACGGTCTTTCGCGCTCGCCTGGAGATGGAGCGAGCCCCAGGAATCCGAGCGCTCGACCCTGGGAATTCGGCGACGACGCCGTCTCCGCCGCCCTTCATCGCGCTGATGCTCCGTTGGGTGCCGCCGCAACACTTCTGCACCCTGCTGTCGCGAAGCGGGCCGCAGGCCGGCAGCGCGACTCGGCAGGACTGTCGCCTCGAGGCTTGCGGGCGGGTGAGTCGGCAGGGGCGTTGCTGGCCGGCGCCACCTTCTCCAGGCCTTTCCCCTAACCTGGCCGAGCCGGAACCAACGAGGGTTGCCTTTAGGCCCCAGACCCCAGGCTCCAGGCTCCGGGTACTGCAGTTCCTTAAGGCCCGGGGTCTGGAGCCTGGAGTCTTTGCCAGACCGCACAAGATTTCGCGCCGAAGGGACTATCCAGTGCGGCCGAGGCCACACGCGGCGCACGGGTGACTTCACCTCATAAGGTCCGGCGGCTCAACCTTGCACGGGCGCTTGCCGATGCGCACCTGGAATTTGATGAGAGTCCTCTTCTTCGAGGGCGATCCGAACGGGGTCCGGTACGTCTCGGGGACGCTCACGCGGATGGGCGTCGCCCAAGAGATTGTGCGGCCGGGCGCCTTGCTCCCGCGCGAGCTGTCGCGCTTCCAGGCGGTCCTCTTCTCGGGCTTCCCCGCGCGTCACATGTCGGAGATCGAGCCGCTCCTCGCCAGGGCCGCCTGTGAAGGCGGGCTCGGGCTCCTGATGATTGGCGGGCCGCGCTCTTTCGGCCGCGGCGGCTACGCCGGGACCCGGCTGGGGAATCTGTTCCCGGTGGAGCTGGAGCCCGGGGACGACCGCGCCCTCGCGCCCGGCGGGGTCGTGCTCTCGCCGGCGGGCGCCCACCCGGTGTTGCGAGGGCTCGACTTCAGCCGCCCCGTCGCCGTCTGCGGGTACCACCGGCTCACCCCGCGCAAGCCCGCGACCACCGTCCTCGTGGGGCACGCGGTGGAGGGCGGGCCAGAGGCAGTCCACCTGTCGACCTCGCGCGCACCGCTGCTGGTGCTGCGCGAGAGCGAGGGCCTGGAGGGCCGCCGCGCCGCTTTGGCGCTCGACCTCGCGCCACCTTGGAGCGGAGGGCTGACGGCCTGGGGCGAGCGCAGCCTGGCGCTGGGCGACGACGAGGAAGTCCACGACCAGTACGCGACCTTCATCATGAACCTGGTGCGCTGGGTGGCGGGCGAGGAGACGCTGCGGGTGGATCCGCCGACGTGGGAGGCGATCGGCCCGCTGCCCCTCGAGGCGCCGCAGCCGGGCCTTCGCTGCCAGCGCGGCCGCTGAGCGCCCGGTCACCAAGCAAGAAGCCCCGGGCTCAACTGCCCGGGGCTTCTCGTTGCTCAGGGTGAGACTCGAACTCACATGCCTTGCGGCGCCGCCCCCTCAAGACGGTGTGTCTACCAATTCCACCACCTGAGCGCTCGCCTCGATGCGCAAGCGAGGCGTCCAAGTAGCAAAATTCGCCGGGGCGTGCAACAGCATTTCCGACATCCAGCGATCGGAATGGCCCCTCGAGCCTTCCCGTTGAACGGGTGTCGCAGGGCGTTTCAGACAGCCCTGGTCCGAA
Source organism: uncultured delta proteobacterium (assembly GCA_963772225.1). Taxonomy (GTDB): domain Bacteria; phylum Myxococcota; class Myxococcia; order Myxococcales; family UBA5297; genus CAVYWD01. The sequence continues at coordinate 616,973 of CAVYWD010000011.1, forward strand.
GGGCAGCACCGTTGACCGTCATCTCGCTTCGACTGGCGCGGCTGCGCCACCACGCTCGGCTGGAGGACGCTGCACGCGCCGCCTTCATCGACCGCGACTTTGGCCGCGCGCTCCAATGGGCGCACGCCTGCCTGCGGCTCGGCCCGGGCTGCGTCCACGCGCAGGTGCTGCTCGGGGACGTCTTGTGCGCGCTCGGCCGAGAGGCGGACGCACTTCGGGCCTACCACCGAGCGCGCAGGCTCGCCCCTGGAATCGCCGAGCCTTGCTGGTCCATCAGCACGGTCCATTCCATTGCGGGGAGGTTCGAGGATGCCCTGCGCTACCTGGAGCTCGCCCAGGCGCGGCTGCGGCGGGGCGACGGGCCGCTCTACGAGTGGATCGCCGAGGACCGCGCGCTGGCGCTGTGGCGCCTGGGCCGAGTCCATGAGGCGCTCCAGGCGGTTCGATGGGGCCTTCGCCGCCGCCCTGCCGGCGCTCGGCTCCGCGAGATGCGAGCGGAGCTCAACGCCGCGGGTCTCGCCAGGCCCCGCCTCCGGCCCATCCCGGGCTTGAAGCGGCGGCGCGATCGCCGGTAGAGCGGGGCGCTCGATGTCGGCAATCGGCCCCGGCGGCTGGAGTAAGATCCTCGGGCGGAGCGAGCGGGCTTGGGTTCCCCAGGAGGTCTGCCGAATGCGATTGAGCCTCTCCAGCGCGCTGGCCTGGCTCGGCGACCGCTCGGTGCCAACCGCTCACAAGCTCGTCGGCCTTTTTGCCCTGGTCTACGTCGCCAGCCCCATCGACCTGGTGCCGGACTTCATCCCCATCGTCGGATGGCTGGACGACGCGGGCGTGGTCGCGCTGGTGGCGGCGTTTTACGCCCGGCAGATTCGAGAGCACCACCGGCGCACGGCGCCCTGAAGCACCGCTCGACTACTTCGCAGGGGCCGGCGCCGCTGGGGCTGCCGGGGCTGCAGAGCTGCCCGCGGGGGCGGTGTTCTTGACCGGAGCGGCCGGAGCAGCGGGGGCGACCGGCGCGGGAGCGTCGGCCAAGCTCGTGACGGAGGGGCGGTAGCTCGCCGCGAAGGAGAGGACGAGCGAGGTGACAAAGAAGATGCCGGCGCATGCCGCCGTCACCTTGCCTAGGAAGCTGCCGGCCCCCCGGCCGCCGAAGACCGTTCCGCTGCCGCCGGACCCGAAGGCGAGCCCCATGCCCGCGTCCTTGCCGGCCTGCAGCAAGATCACGAGGATGAGAAACACGCAGACGAGGACGTGAAGAATGGTGATGAGCGTGACGAGCATGTTGGTTCGCTGCTTTCTGTCTCTTGAAGGCGCGCTCTTGCAAACCGCCGCGCCGCCTGGGGCCTTCCGGAGCGGCGCAGTCTAATCGCACCTCGCGCCCGACTTCAACCCGAAGTAGACGCCGGAAGCGCAGCGAGGCGGCTTCTTTGGCGGGCCGGTGACCTCTCGGCCGCGAGCCTGTGCCTCAGCCGCGGGCCGCCTTGATGATCTTCGAGAAGTCGTCGGCCTTCAGGCTCGCTCCTCCCACGAGGGCGCCGTCGATGTCGGGCTGTGCCATGAGCTCGGCGGCATTGTCGGGCTTGACCGAGCCCCCGTACTGGATGCGAATGCCGCCGGCGAGGGGCTGCCCGAAGAGCTCGGCGAGCAGCCTGCGAATGTGCGCGTGGACCTCCTGCGCCTGCGCGGTGGTCGCGACCTTCCCGGTGCCGATGGCCCACACCGGCTCGTAGGCCACCACCAGCTTCTTGGCGTCGTCGGCCGAGAAGCCGACCAGGCCCCCGCGGACCTGCCGCTCGACCACCGACAGCATCTTCCCGGCCTCGCGCTCGGCCAGGGTCTCGCCCACGCACACGATGGGCGAGAGCCCGTACTTGAGCGCCGCGCGGGCGCGGCGGTTGACGGTCTCGTCGGTCTCGCCGAAGTACTGGCGCCGCTCGCTGTGCCCCACGACGACGTAGGTGCACCCGACCTCCACGAGCATGGGCGGAGCGACCTCGCCGGTGAAGGCGCCCGAGGCTTCCCAGTAGCAGCTCTGGGCCCCGATTTTGATGGTCGTGCCCTCCAGCGACTTGGCCACCGGCGCGAGGGCGGTGAACGGAGGGCAGACGGCGATCTCGACCTTTTGCACCCCGGAGACCAGGCCCGGGAGCTCGCGCACCAGCGCGAGCGCCTCGGCGACCGTCTTGTTCATCTTCCAATTGCCTGCGATGAGCGGAGTCGGCTTCATGGTTGGGACTCCTTCGAGCAGCGGGTGAGCGCTTCCTACTCCAGCGCCTTGATGCCCGGCAGCTCTCGCCCCTCGATGAACTCGAGCGAGGCTCCGCCTCCGGTGGAAACGTGGCTCACCTTGTCGGCGAAGCCCATCTCCTCGATGGCCGCCGCGCTGTCGCCTCCGCCGACGACCGTGGTGCCCTTCACCTGGGCGAGCGCCTGCGCGACGGCGCGCGTGCCTTCGGCGAACGCCGGCACCTCGAAGAGCCCCATGGGCCCGTTCCAGAGCACGGTCTTGGCACCCAGGATCTCCTGTTTGTAGGCGGCGACGGTCTTGGGCCCAATGTCCAGCCCCATGAGGTCTGCCGGAATGGCCTGCTCCGCGACGACGACCTTCCTGGACTTCTCGTCCGGCGCCTCGCCGCAGAGGTGGTCGACCGGGAGCAAGAGCTTCACGCCCAGCCGCTTGGCCTTCTCCAGCGCCTGCTTTGCCGTGTCGAGCTTGGCCTCCTCGACGCGGCTCTTGCCGACGGTCACGCCCTGGACCTTGAGGAACGTGTAGGCCATGGCGCCGCCGATGAGGAGCGAGCTCACGCGAGGCAGCAGGTTGTCGATGACCTTGATCTTGTCGGAGACCTTGGACCCGCCGAGGATGGCGACGAACGGCTTCTCGGGGTCTTTGAGGATCTTGCCGAGGAACTCGATCTCCTTCTTCATCAGGAAGCCGGCGCCCTTCTGGCCCGACACGTACTTGACCATGCCGGCCGTAGAGGCGTGGGCTCTGTGCGCGGTGCCGAAGGCGTCGTTGATGTAGACCTCGCAGAGCGAGGCGAGCTGGCGGGAGAACTCGGGGTCGTTCCCCTCCTCCTCCGGGTGGAAGCGCAGGTTCTCGAGCATCACCACCTCGCCCTCGCGCATGTCGTGGACGAGCTTCTTCACCCCGTCGCCCACGCAGTCGTCGGCGAGCTTCACTTCCTTCTTGCCCAACAGCTCGGCGAGGCGCGCCGCCGCTGGCTCGAGCGACTCCTTGGGGTTGGGGCCCTTCGGCCGCCCCAGGTGGCTGGCGAGGATGACCTTGGCGTTCTTGTCGAGCGCGTACCGGAGGGTGGGGAGCGCCGACTTGATGCGGGTGTCGTCGGTGATCTTCTGGTTGGCGTCGAGCGGCACGTTGAAGTCCACGCGGATGAAGACGCGCTTACCGCCGAGATCCAGGTTGTCGATCATGCGGACCATGAGCCCTCCAGTGCGGTGTCGTGTGCGGCCCGTGCTCTCTCGAGGCTGCCGGCCAACGGAACGCTTGGGCGGCGGAGCACCTTCGATGCCCCGCCGTCGCTCGACTCGGTCGCGACCTGCCTAAACCCCCTTGGCGGCCAGAAGCTTGGCCAGGTCGACCATGCGGTTCGAGTAGCCCCACTCGTTGTCGTACCAGGCGAGCACCTTCACCAGCCGCTTCTCGACGACGTAGGTATCGAGCGCGTCGAAGATGGCCGAGTGCGGGTCGTTGTTGTAGTCGCAGCTGACGGTCGCCTCGTCGGAGTACCGGACGATGCCCTTGAGCGCGCCCTCGGTCGCCTTCTTGACCGCCGCGTTCACCTCGTCGCGCGTGACGTCTTTGCCGAGCTCGACCGTCAGGTCCACGAGCGAGACGTTGGGCGTCGGCACTCGGACGGAGATGCCGTCGAGCTTGCCCTTGAGCTCGGGGATGACCTCGCCCAGCGCCTTGGCGGCGCCGGTGGTGGTGGGGATCATCGAGAGGGCGGCGGCCCGAGCGCGGCGCAGGTCGTCGTGCGGCAGGTCGAGGATGCGCTGATCGTTCGTGTAGCTGTGGATGGTGGTCATGAGCCCCTTGACGATGCCGAAGTTGTCCATGAGGACCTTGGCGACCGGCGCGAGGCAGTTGGTGGTGCACGAGGCGTTCGACAGGATCTCGTGAGCCTTCGGGTCGTACTTGTCCCCGTTCACGCCGAGCACGATGGTGATGTCGGGCTTCTTGGCGGGGGCGCTGATGACCACCTTCTTGGCGCCCTGCTGCAGGTGGACCACCGCGTCTTCGCGGCCCTTGAACCGGCCGGTGCTCTCGAGGACGATGTCGACGCCCAGCTCCTTCCAGGGCAGCTTGGCGGCGTCCTTCTCCTTGAGCAGGCGGATCTTCTTGCCGTCGATGATGATCTCGCTCTCGGTGTGCTTGACCTCACCCGGAAAGTTGCCGTGGACGCTGTCGTACTTGAAGAGGTGAGCCATTGTCTTGGTGTCGCCGATATCGTTGATGGCGACGATTTCCAACTGCTCCTTGCGCGCCAGCGCCGCGCGGAGGATGCAGCGGCCAATGCGCCCGAATCCGTTGATCGCGAACTTGACAGCCATGGCTTCTCCCTCGCTTAGGTGGTGGGCCGTTCAGGGGGGCCGTTCAGGGGACCTTGAGGATGAGCTCGCCTGCTCGGAAGGAAGGCGGGCGGACAGACTTGTGCCAGTAACTACGACCACTAGCATGAAGTCAACGCCGATCTGGCACTTGGAAATAATGGTGCCTCGAGCCCCCCCGCGCACGCCCGTCCCAGAAGGGATGACGGGCGCTAAACTTGGTGAAAGAACGACATGAAGTTTTTCATCCGCACCGAGCGAGGCGAGCTGACGGTCCAGAGCTACGCGGAGCTGCGCACGCTCTACCAGCGCCAGTTCCTCAGCGACGAGGACGAGGTCCGGAGGGACGGCTCCGACCGCTGGACGAAGGCCGGCCAGATGCCCGACCTGAGGGCCATCAGGCCCCAGCGCTTCTTCGACGGCTTCGAGTTCGCGTGGCTCGCCGTTGCCATCTGCGTCGGCACCTTGCTAATGGTTTTCCTCTTTCGCCGGTGAGGAATACGCCATGGCCAAGGCCGTCATCGCAGGGGTCGAGCACGAGGTGAGGGTGACGCGCGACCTCTCCGACAATTGGGCCGTCGAGGTCGCCCTCGTCCCCGCCGCGCCTCGCAAATGGGAGCTGTACAAGCCCTTCCCGCCCAAGCTGCTCGTCAAGGTCCACGCCGACAGCCGCGAGGCCGCCGCCAAGGCGGTCCTCGAGCAGCTCAAGGCGAGCCAGCGGATCGACGACTTCACCCTCTGAGGAGCCGACATTCACCGCGGGCGAAGCGGTGCCCTTGGCGAAGATCATCGGCCGGCCGCGCCGCCGTCCGGGGCCGGCTCGGCGATGAGGCCCGCTGGAACGACCGGCGCCGCGGCTTGACCCGGCGAGGAGCTCTGCGGTGGGGCGCGTTCGGCCACCGCACCCGAAGTCGCTCGCAGCGGAAGGCGCAACTCGAAGACGCCCCGGTCCGTGCGCAGCGCGAGGCGCATGTCGCCGCCTCTCACGGCCGCCGCGGCGCCCAGCCCCTCTTGCGAAAGCCATCGCGCGCCGCCACCCGCCGAGAGCACCACCGCCCGGCCGCATCGGAAGACGCCGACCTGCCCGTCCAGGAGCACCCCTTCGGCCTCTTCGTGAAGGGCGCAGGCGGGCCCGGGCTCACCCGCGGGTTGGGGCGCCTGCCCAGCTGGGCCTCGAAACAGGCGCAACCTGGGGCTCGCGGGCTCGTCGGGCCAGCCCTCGCCGCCCAGTGAAATTCCGGCCACGGTGAGCACACCTCCCGAAAGCCGCGCCGCCAGCGCCCTCGCGAGCCCGGCGAGCGGGGCGAAGTGGAACGAGCGCTCGGCGCGCCCCCGGGTCGCCCCCTGCGCAAAGCTCCAGCGCAGGCGCTCGCCCTCGCCTTCGCTCTCCCAGCGGCGGGTCACCACCGCGGCGCTCGAGCCGTCGGCGTCCACGGCCACCGCCTCCACCGAGGCCTCGACCTCGGCTCCCGCAGACACCGGCGCGGCGGGGAGCGCCAGGGCGAGCTTTCGAAAGGTCCGCCCCCCGTCGTCGCTTTCGGCGAGGTTTGCGCCCTGAGCGCACGCGCCCAGGAGCACGTCGCCGTCGCCCGCGAGCGCCGACAGGGCACAGGGCATCGGCACCACTTGCGCGTCTTTGCCCACGAGCGCGATGAGGAAGGGGGCGCCTTCGCTCTCCCCTTGCGCGAACAGCCGCCCGGCGGCGGAGAAGACCCGGCGGATGGGCACCGAGACCTCGATGGGGCGCGGTGCGAGCCCGGCGGCGGCCAAAGCCGCCCTGGAGCCGTCGGTCGCGAGCAGGTCCGCGCCCGCGAACGCCGCGTCCGCGAACCCGGCGAGGGGCGAGTCCTTGGGCGCCGGGCGCCACAAGTCCGCGCGCGGGGGCTTGGGCGCGAGAGCCTGCCCGCGCTCGGCAGCCGAAGGCTCGCTCGGGCGCGCCTTCTGCCGGCCTTCGCGAAGCGCCGCGGCAGCCATCGCAACGGCGGCCGTTGCCAGCCCCAGCGCACAGAGGGACAGGACCGCCGCGCGGCCGGCGGCGCCCCGGTGGCTACGGCTGCTTCGGATGGGAGTCTTGGTCCGCGTACCTCGGCTCCAGCGCGTGCTTGCGAATCGCCTCGAACATATCCGGGATGGCGCTGGAGTTCGCCGAGTTTTTGATCCACGTCGGGAGGTTGCCACCGGGGTCGGTGAAGAGCGCGTAGGTCGCTCGGCACCGCGCCTCGCCGAGCGGCTCGACGAGCCACGAGCCCTCGTTCACCGCGACCCGCACCACCCCGTCCTCCGGCGCCGGCCCCTTGTCCGACGGCGTCCAGCGGTTGCTCAGGCGACCTTGAGCATCGCCCGGGTCGGTGGTGTCGACGATGCGCATGGTGTAGTCCCGCCGCGAGACCAGCGGCGCGTTGATGCGCGAGTAGAAATGGATCACCTTGCCGCTCCCCTCCACCGCCACCACCCGGCTCTCCTCGGTGTAGGGCATGATCTCCGTGTACCGGGCATAGTCTCGGAGCAAGCGAAAGACCGCGCGCGCCGGCGCGTCCACCTCCCCCACCGCCTTGACCTCCTTGAGCGCGCTGCCCCGGCGCTCGCGCTGCATCACCGTGACGCCCTTGGAGGTCGCGGCGACTTCCCACTCCGGCTCCTGGGCGGCATCGGCGCCGGGCGCGGCGACGAGAAGCATCGAGAGGGCGAGGGCGGCGGACATCGCGGAGCGCTCCTGGCTTGGATGGATGAATCGCAGCAGCGTATCTCGGCGAGCCGCGCGCCGTCACCGGGGCGCTCGGGAGAGCGTCCGCAAGATTCGCTCCGGGGCTACTCGCGCGGGTCAACTCCCGCGCGCCGTCACCGGGGCGCTCGGGAGAGCGTCCGCGGGGCGCCGGCTCCCTCGGCCGCCGGCGGCCGGCGCCGCTCGTATTCGGCCATGACCCGAACGACGTAGTGCTCGGTCTCGCCGTTGTGCGGGACCTTGCCCTCGGCGATGGCGCCCGGGCCGGCGTTGTAGGCGGCGACCGCCAGGCGAAGGTCGCGAAAGTGCCGAAGGTGCGAGGCCAGGTAGCGGGCGCCCGCGTCCACCGACGCCTCCGGCTCGAACGGGTCCTCCACGCCGAGCAAGGCCGCCGTGGCGAACGTGAGCTGCGCCGGCCCCATCGCGCCCGCGGAGGAGATGCGATGCGCGCGCGTCCTCGACTCGACCTCGATGAGCGCCGGGAGCAGCCCGGGCGGCAGCGCGTGGCGCCGCTCCGCCGCGAGGATCACAGGCGCGAGCGGCGGGTCGGGGCGAAAGACCAGGCAGCGCGCGCGGTGCTGGGCGTACTGCTCCAGCGCGTGGATCTTCTCGCGGAGAAAGAACGGCGAGAGCGGGAAGACCAGCGAGTTGCCGAAGAAGGCCACGGCGACGTTGACGCACAGGAGCGGCACGGCCGCGGCGAGCGCGAGGCCGAGCCCCAGGGAGCGGCGCCATTGGGCGCGCGTGCGTCGGCGACGAGGCGGCACGGCCGGGGACTCTATCCCGGGCCGAGCGCGTCGCGCCGAACGGCCTTTAGCCCTTGTACGAGAACGAGATCAGCGCGGTGAGCGTATCGACCACGAGCTTCGCCTGGATGGGCCCGCCCGGCAGGTCGGTCGCGAGCGGGAAGCTCGCCGACTCGCCTCGCGTGAACTGCAGACCCAGGGAAGCCGAGAGCCGCTCCCCGTCGAACGACGCCCCCGCCGAGACGCCCCACAAGTTCACCTGCGGGAAGAGCACCGGCGCCGTGCCGGTCGCGACCGGCGAGGCGTCGGTGAAGAAGCCCGCGTGCAGCCGCGTGATCTTCGAGACAACCACGTGCCCGCCTATCTCGACGTTGGCGATGGGCCGGATGCGGAAGAGCACCGGGGGAAACGGCTCTTGCGACGCGGTGCCGGCAGAGAGCGAGGCGACGGCCTGATCGCTCTCGACCAGCGGGCCGGTGTGCGTCCCCGCGTGAAAGCGCACGTCCGCCTCGATCTCTCCCCACTTGCCTTGGTAGGCCACGCCCAGGTTCGCCTGAAACGGATTCGGGAAGTAGAAGCGCGCCGATCGGTCATAGGCAGTCGTGAAGCTGGGCCCGGTGGTCTGCTGCTCCAGGAAGCTGAAGAGGCCGCTGCCGTACAGTCGGACGCCGGGCGTCTTGATCAGGGCGCCGAGAATGAGGCCCGAGGCAGCCTCCCACTGCACGCCCGCCTCCAGGAGGCCGTACCAGGTCGTCGCGTCGAGTCGGAGATTGCGCACCAGGCCGGGCGTCGCCGCGCTCGTCGGGGTGTTCGAGAGGGTCACGTTCTCGAGGAGGCTGGTGACCGCGGCCTCGACGCCGAGCCCGATGCGCAGGCGGGGCCCCAGGGAGTAAGCGGCAGCAATCCCCGGCACCGTGGTGTTGAGCGACACGTAGGAGCCGAAGGTGAACCCTTCGTTTTCACTTCCGCGGTTCACGTCGAAGGAGGTGTCGAAGTTGGGCGACCAGGAGCGGGTCGTCGCGATCGCCACTCCGAACCGCCAGTTTCCGAGGCCGAGCACCGGGGGCCCCAGGACGATGCCAAAGAAGCCGGGCAGCCCGTTGAACGAAACTTGGTGGTCGCTCCCGCTGAGCCCGCTCAGCCCGACCCAGGTCGCCTCGTAGTTGTAGGTGGTGATGTCGACATGGAAGTTGTCCACGCTCGCGAGGCCCGCCGGGTTGTACAAGACCGACGCGCCGCCCGCGGTCCGGGCGAGATAGGCGCCGCTCTCGATCCCCTCGTCGCGCCCCACGTGGACGCGGTCGTAGTTCAAGAGCAGGTCCGACGGCGGCAATCGCTCCGCCGCGGCCTGGGCGCGCGCGGCCGATGGCAAGGCGGCGATCAGCGCCGCCGCGATGATTCGCGGAAATGCCCGCATGGAGGACCTCGGAGGTTATCGGGCCTCCAAGCTTGGGACGAAGCGCCCGCTTCGCTACCCCCGGAAGCAGGCGCGCTGCGGCTTGGCATCGGCGGTCTGTCCGCTTGACGAGCAGGGCAGGTGTGTCGTGAGCCCGTTCGCGTATTGCCGGGCCCGGAGCTTGCGTCCCGTGACCCGATAGCCGCCGATGCACTCTCCGACTCCTGCGCCCGGGCCGACTCAGGCGTGCCAGCGAGGGCGTCGTGCAGGCCGGCTTGAGGTCAGCGGCTTCAGGCCGGTGCTCACAAACAGGAGGTCGCGATCAATGCGTCTCACTCCATGCCCCGCGACGATGAGCGCCACTTCTGGGAGATGGTTGGCCGCGCTCGGGTCCATTCTGCTCTTGGCGGCCTGCCCCCTGGGTGAGGCGACCGCGGCGGATGCCTCCACGCCGGTGAGCCGCAGCGACGGTTCGTCGAATGGTGATCCCGGCAGCGACGCATCGTCAGGCATGGACGGGGGCAGCAGAGACGCGTCGAGCGGCGGAGCCGATGCGTCGGACGGCGGATTGCCGGGCGCCGATGGGGGGCAGGCCCCTGCCCTCCGCCTCGTCCAGAACTTCAATCAATCGTGGAAGTTCAAGCGCGCCGACGTGTCGGGCGCAGAGGCGAGCGCCTTCGACGATTCGTCGTGGGACGCGGTGGGGCTGCCGCACTCTTTTAGTTTACCTTACTTCATGTCGTCGACTTTCTACGTCGGCTACGGCTGGTACCGAAAACATTTCACCGTCCCGGCGTCATGGTCCGGCAAGAGCGTGTTCCTCGAGTTCCAGGCAGCGTTCGATCAGGCGGAGATTTACCTCAACGGCAAGAAGGTCGGAGAGCACATCGGCGGCTACAACGGATTCTCCATCGACATCACCTCCTCCATCACGACCGGCGACAACGTGGTGGCCGTTCGATTGAACAACAATTGGAATGCACAGCTCCCGCCACTGACGGGCGACCACACCTTCCAAGGAGGGCTCTATCGAGATGTATTTGTCGTCGTCACGGACCCGCTGCACGTCACCTGGTACGGCACCTGGGTGACGACCCCAACCCTGGCGACGAATTCGGGCTCGTCCAGCACCGTGGAGATCAAGACGGAAGTGCAGAACAACCGCTCGGCCGCCGTCAATGCCACGCTGAAGACGGACATCGTCGACAAAGACGGCAAGGTGGTGGCCACCCTCTCGTCTCAGCAGCAGATCGAAGCGGGCAAGGCGGCGACGTTCGACCAGACGACGCCGGCGATCAGCAACCCCTCGCTGTGGCACCCCGACCATCCGACGCTGTACCGGGCGCTCTCCTACCTTTCCGACGGCACGGGGACCGTGGACGACTTTACGACGCCTTTCGGGTTCCGCTGGTTCAGTTGGTCGGGGTCGCAAGGCTTCTCCCTCAATGGCTCGCACTACTGGATTCAGGGCGCAAACGTCCATCAGGATCACGCGGGCTGGGGCAACGGCGTGACCGACGCGGCCCTCACCCGCGACGTCAAAATGGTCAAGGACGCGGGCATGAATTTCATCCGCGGCTCGCACTACCCGAAGGCACCGGCCTTCGCGGATGCCTGCGACCAGCTCGGGGTCCTGCTCTGGTCGGAGAACTGCTTCTGGGGCGGTTTTGGAGGCTCCGGCGGCTGGCCCTACAACGGCGCGTACCCGAGCACCTCCGCCGATTTCGACGCGTTCGACAACAACGTCCTCGCGAGCCTCACGGACATGATCCGCATCCATCGCAATCACCCCAGCATCATCGCGTGGAGCATGGGCAACGAGGACTTCTTCAGCGGCGGTCCCGCCGACAAGGTGGTCGCGCTGCTGAAGAAGGCGGTCGAGTTGACCCACCAGCTCGATCCCGCGCCGACGGGACGGCCCGCGGCCATCGGAGGCGCACAGTCGGCCATCGGCGGCACACAACCCGACACGCTCGGCGACGTGGCTGGCTTCAACGGCGACGGCGTTGGCTACGACAACCCCGGCATGCCCAACATGGTGTCCGAATACGGCGCCGATGTGAGCTCGACTCGGCCGGGCAACTATGATCCCGGCTGGAACAACTTGACGGTCTCGAACGGCATGGCCGCCCAACCCGCGTGGCGCAGCGGAATATCCAGGTGGTGCATGTTCGATTACGGCAGCCAAATGGGCGGCCAATACATCAACTCAGGCATCGTCGACTATTTCCGGATTCCGAAACGATCGTACTATTGGTATCGAAACACCTACGCGAAAGTTTCGCCGCCGACCTGGCCAGATTCGGGCACGCCGGCGGGATTGAAGCTCACCACGAGCACGACGACGCTCTCGGCGGCGGACGGCACGCAAGACGCGTGGCTCCTGGTCACCGTCGTGGACTCGGGCGGCAAGGCCCTCAGCAACAACGTGCCCGTGACGCTCACGATCACCTCCGGGCCGGGCGAATTCCCGACCGGGCCGAGCATCACCTTCACGCCGCCGGGCAGCGGCTCGGCATCCGACATCGCGATCCGCGACGGCCAGGCCGCGATCGAATTTCGCACCTATTACTCGGGCACCTCGGTCATCGAGGCCACCTCGCCAGGCTTGAGCAGCTCCAGCGTCACCATCACCTCTCAGGGCAACCCGGCCTGGGTCGAGGGGACCACGACCAAGGTGCCGTCGCGACCGTACCCATGATGGCGAAGACGCCGTGTCGCCGGCTCGGGTCGAAGCGTCGGCAAGCCCACCGGAAACGGCAAGGAAGCGTGCAGCGACCACGATGATGGACTGGACCCGTGCGAAAACCTCGTCGCCGGGATTGGCTGGCATGGTCAATCGCAGATGTCTGGCCGAGAAAAGGCGGAAGCAGTTCGAGGAGTTATTCTCGACCTAAAGCCGAAAAGCCCTGTCTCCCAGTCGGCCGCACAATAGCGGGAGCCGCCCGACCGATTGGCTCGCTGCCGGGCTTCGCATCGACGCGAAGGAGTGCAGGACCTCATCAGTGCTGCCCAATAAGAAGCGGGCGCTTCGTCCCAAGCTTGGAGGCCCGACAACCTCGGAGGTTCTCCAAGCGGGCATTACCGCGAAGCATCGCGGCGGAGCGATTTCCGCCGTTGGACCTGTTCTTGCGCAGCAGGCGCTCCGGCGCCAGGCCCTCTGGCTAGGCCCGCAGGCGGTCGCGAATCCCCCAGGCGACTTTCGTGGCCACCGCCATGATCGGCAGCTGTGAGTTCACGCCGATGGACGTGGGGAAGAGCGATCCGTCGGCCACGTAGAGCCCCGGCAGGTCGTACGACTCGCCCGACGGCGCCACGCAGGCCGACCGCGGGTCCGGCCCCATCCGCGCGCTCCCCAGCGGATGGAACGAGGCGCACTCCACGGCCCGCGCCGGGATGCGCTGGCCGAGCAGGCGCGCGAGCTCGTCGGGGCTTTTGACGGGCGGGAAGCCGAACAGCGGCAACACCACCCGCCGCGCGCCGGCCTCGAAGAAGCACTCGGCCAGGACCCGGATGCCGAGCATCATCCGCTCCCGGTCCCGGCGCGCCATGCGGTAGACGATGAGCGGCTCCCGGCCGGGGACGTGGAAGAGCCGGCCGCCGCCGTCGTCGTGCACCATGCCGCCGAAGAGCGCCAGGTTCGGGAACTGGCGAATCTGGTCGACGAGCTCCCGGCCGACGCCCGGCAGCGCCGCGGCCATCACGTTGTGCGGCAACCAGATGCCGATGAGCGTCAGCCCGCGCGCGTCCAGCGCGTCGGAGTAGGCGCTCTGCATGGCGCCCTTCCAGCCCTCGACCGGCCCGTCGAAGAAGGCGCCGACGCGGAAGCCCGGGTGCAGCGTGAGGTGCCGGCCGAGCTGCCGGCTCCGCCTGCCCACCCCCGAGCGGCGCAGGACCTTGGGGGTGTGCAGGGTCCCTGCGCAGACCACGACCGTCCTGGCCGTCACGTTCAGCGCGCCGCCGGGCGCGCCGTTCGGCCCATTGAGCACCCGGCCCTGGACCCCCGCCGCGCGCCCGCCCCGCTCCACCACCTTCTCGACCAGGCAGTCGCTGTAGAGCATGGCCCCGGTCTCCAGCGCGTCCTTGAGGTAGGTCCGGTCGACCGAGAGCTTGGCCTCGTGGGGGCACCCGAAGTTGCAGCGAGACAGCCCCACGCACCCGCTCGTGTTGCGCCGGGTGGGCTTGATGGAAAGGCCCTTGAGCTCGGCTCCGGCGGCGAAGAGCGCCGTGCTCCGGCTGCGCATGGAGGTGGGGACCTCGCGCACGCCCACCTCGCGCTCCACCGCCTGGTAGCAGGGCTCGAGCTCCACTTCGGAGTAGCCCTTGAGCCCCAGCTCGCGGCTCCACCTCGAGAGCACCGGAGGCGGAATCCGGAAGCAGACGCCGCCCGTGACGGTGGACGAGCCTCCCACGGTCCGCCCCGACATCACGCTGATGATCGGGGTGTCGCCGACGCCCAAGGCCACCTGCGCGCCGCCGAGCCGCAGCATGTGGCGCAGCGTCTCGGTGGGCCGAAACTTCGCGTACTCCTGCGGCGAGTGGTAGCCGCCCTCTTCCAAAACCACGACGGAGAGGCCCGCGCGGGAGAGCTCGCGCGCCACCACCGCCCCCGAGGCGCCCGAGCCCACCACCACCGCGTCCGCGCTCAGCGAGAGATCGCCCGAGGTCTGCCGGCCTTCGACGATCACGAGGCGACCTCTTTCAGGGCAGGCAGCGCTCGCACGGCGTTGGCCGATGCCGGCGCCGCCGCCGAGGCCACGCCCGCGTCTAGGCCTCCCTGCGGGTGCTCGAAGTAGGCCATGGCCATGTACATGCGCAGCGCCACGAACAGGGTGGCGAAGAGGCCGCTCTCGAAGCGCTGGAGGAAGCGCACCCTCTGGGCGGGCGCGAGCGCCGTGAAGCGCCGCGGCCGGCCGATGACCAGGAGCGGCGCGAGCTGGACCACCGCCACCGAGAGGCGCAGGGCCAGGCGCGCCAAGGCGCCCACGCAGGCGAAGAGCAGGCGCAGCTCCCGCTCCATGAAGTCGAGGCGTTCCTCGGGGACCCCGCCGCCGTCGTCGAACGTCGCGCGCGCTATCTCGCGAAGCACCCGGAAATGTCTGTCCGCCATCGCGAGCATCAAGTGAGAGCTCCTTGGGACGCTTCGCGCTGCCTCGGGCGAAAGCGAGTCGCCGATGAGGGAACGCCTGGGCCCTGCCTCCCGCTTCCCCGCGCCGGCGCGCCGCCCCGGGGCGCTCCCCGCGGCCCGCCCGGCGGCCCTTCGGCCGTATACTCGGGAGCGACCGTGTTCGGGCATATGGGAAAAGTCGCAGGGCTCTTGGCCGGGCTCGTGGCCGGACTGGCCCTGGGAGGCTCGTGGCTGCCCGCCTTCCTGATCATCGGGCTGGCGGCCGGGTTCCTGTTCGATCGCAAGCCTCACCGAGACGAGCGCTGGCGCGAAGACCGCGCTCCGTCGACCGAGGACATCGACCGCGAGACCCGCCAGGCCTTCGCCCGCCACCTCGCCCGGCTGCTCTTTCACGTGGGGCGCACCGACGGCGAGCTGACCGACGGCCAGGTCGCGGCCTGCCAACGCTACCTCTTCGAAGAGATGGGCTTCGACGAGTCGGACAAGCGCCCCATCAACCAGGCCTTCGCCGAGGCGCAGGTCGACGCCGCGTCCATCCACTCGGCATGCGCGGCGTGCCGCGGGGCCCTCTCCGAGCAAGAGCGGCTCCTGCTGCTCCGAGCGCTCTTCGAGGTCGCCAGTGCCGAGGGCTCCCCCAGCGCCAGCGCCCAGGCCGCCATCGCCGACTGCGCGCGTCGCCTCGACCTGGACTCGGGGGACGTGGCCGCGGTGCGGCTCGGCTTCGTCCAGCGGCGCCCAGAGGCCTACGCGGTGCTGGGCGTCCGGCCGGCGGCCTCGGTGGAGGAGATCAAGCGGGCATTCCGCGCGCTCGCCGCTCGGCACCACCCCGACCGCGCCGCTCACTTGGGCCCCAAGGCCTGCGAGCTCGCCAAGGCGCGATTCCTCGAGATCCAAGAGGCCTACTCCGCCATCCGGCGCGAGCGCGGCTTCTGAGCGGGCTCGGCGCCCGCTGGGCTTTGCTCATCGAAAGAACAGGAAGGTGGCGGCCGCGAAGAGGGGCAGGAGCACGGCGGCCGAGTAACCCACGTAGCCGTGGAAGCTCGGCATCGAGACCCCGTTGCTCTCCGCGATGGCCTTGACCATGAAGTTCGGCCCGTTGCCGATGTACGTGTTCGCGCCCATGAGCACCGAGCCCGCCGCCACCGCCATCAGGAGCGCGTCGCCGGAGCCGCGCTGCACCAGCGCCTCCAGATAGCGGCCGTCGGGGGCGATGCCGTGGATGCCGGCCGCCGCCGACGCGAAGGTCAGGTACGTCGGCGCGTTGTCGAGCACGCTGGAGAGCAGCCCCGAGCCCCAGAAGAAGTGCCAGGGGCGACTCAGGCCCAGGGCGCCGGCGCGGGCGTTCAAGAGGAGGAGCGCGGGGGTCATGGTCGCAAAGATGCCGGCGAAGAGCAGCGCGACCTCCGCCAAAGGAGCGAAGCTGAAGGCGTTGGCCTCGTGCGTCGCCCGCGGCGTGGTCAGGTACGAGGCCGCCGCCAAGCCGAGCATCGCGGCCTCCTGGATGCCGAAGGGCCAGGCCCGCCCGCCGCGAAAGCCCCCGCTGCCGGACAGGTAGATCACCGCGACCACGCCGAGCAGGAACAGCAAGTTGAACGCCCCGCGCACGCGCAGAGGCTCGTGCTGGAGCACCTCCTCGAGCTGCGACCCAGGCCGGCGCATCTCCTCGCGCTGGAAGACCACCTGGTCGTAGACGTGAAACAGGACGATGAGGGCACCGTTGACGAAGAGCCACACCGACCACAGCCGCTCGGCCGACCACTGGAACGGCACGCCCTTGAGGAAGCCCAGGAAGAGCGGCGGGTCGCCCAGGGGCGTGAGGAGGCCGCCGCAGTTGCTGACCACGAAGATGAAGAAGACGACGAGGTGCGAGCGGTCCTCGCGGGTGCGGTTCGCGCGCAGGAACGGGCGGATGAGCACCATGGAGGCACCCGTGGTCCCGATGAAGCTCGCGAGCACCGCGCCGATCCCCAGCATCGCCGCGTTCATGAGGGGCGTCCCGCTCAGCGAGCCCTCGACGAGGATGCCGCCGGCGATGACGAAGAGCGCGCCGAGCAGGCAGAGGAAGGAGACGTACTCGCGCGACTTCTCGAGAAGCTCGTGCGCGCCCGCGGCCCCGAAGGCCGCGACCAGATAGAGCGCGAGCGGCAGGGACAACCCGACGACCACCGCCGCCTTGACGCGGTTCGATTCCCACGCATGCGGCACGGCGAGGGGCGCGATGGCGATGGCCGCCAGGAGCGCGACGAACGGCAGCACGGTCCAGACCGGAAGCTGGTGGTGCAGCGCGGCGGCGGCGGCGGCCGGGGCCTCGAACGACAGCGCCGCGAGCCCAGCGATCGCCGCGAGCAGGGCCAGGCCGGCGGTGAGCGGCCCCTTTGAAGCTCCCGCGGGCGAGAGCGCCTGGGGAGTCAGGTCCAACGCGTCACTCATCAGCGCACCTTATGCCAAGGTTCGGGGCCGCGCTGGCGCGTCGCGGGCCAGCGCGGCCCTTCGCCCGTCACAAATGAAGGGCGGGGCGAGCGAAGGTCGCCCGCCCCGCAATCCTACCTGCTCCAAACGGCCACTACCTCCCGGCGATCGCGGCTGCCGAACCGACCGCGGACGCGGCCGTCGCCGAGCTCAGGCCCGCATCGATGCCCGGAACCGGCCCCGAGTCGTTGCTGTAGCCCAGCACGCCCATCTCCGGGATGTCGAGGCCGGCGATCTCGTCCTCGGCCGAGACGCGGTTGCCGACGAGCTTGCCGATGATCACGAACGCGAGCGCGGCGACCGGGGCGACGTAGAGGATGTTGGCACCGAAGCCGATGAGCTCGGCCACGAACTGACCGGCGTCGCCGTAGAAGAGGCCGGTGACGCCCTTGGCGACGCCATTGAGGCCCTGGCCGTAGACGCCGTTCGCGAAGAGGCCGAGCGAGATGATGCCCCAGGCGCCGTTGACGCCGTGCACCGCGGACGCACCGACCGGGTCGTCGATCTTCAGCTTGGTGTCGATGAACACCGCGGCCACCACGACGAGGACGCCGGCGATGGCGCCGATGAGCGCCGCGGCCCAGGCCGACACGAAGGCGCAGGGGGCGGTGATGGCCACCAGGCCCGCGAGCATGCCGTTGGCGAGCCACGAGGGGTCCGGCTTGCCGAACTTGGCCTTGACGTAGAGGTAGGCGGTGAAGGCGCCAGTGGAGCCGGCGAGCATCGTGTTGGTCGCAACGACGGCGAGGCGGGTGTCCATGCCGGAGAGCGTCGAGCCGGCGTTGAAGCCGAACCAGCCGAAGGCCAGGATGAACGTGCCGATCATGACCTGCGGGATGCTGTGCGGCGCGATGGGGTTGATTCGCCCGTCCTTGCCGTACTTCCCGAGCCGCGGCCCCATGAGCTTGGCGAGGGTGATGGCGATGACACCGCCGGTGAGGTGCACGACCGAGCTGCCCGCGAAGTCGACGTGGCCGTGGCCCAGCCCGAAGTTCGTGCCCAGCGCCGAGAGCCAGCCGCCGCCCCAGACCCAGTTCCCGTAGATGGGGTAGATAATCGTCGAGATCACGAAGCTGAAGATGACGAAGCTCGTGAACTTCCAGCGCTCGGCGCAGGCGCCCGTGGGAATGGTGGCGGTGGTGTCCATGAACACCATCTGGAAGAGGAAGGTCGCCGCCACGCCGCTGGTGAACAGCGGCAGCGGGTGGAGCATGAAACCCTTCATGCCGAACAGGCCGAAGGCCTTGCCGAACAGGTTGATGGTGAATTCGCTGTCGAGGATGGCGTCGCCGCCGAAGACCGCCCCCGCGCCGCCCATCTGGAGGCCGAAGCCGATGAAGTAGAAGCCGATGACGCCGATGGCGTAGACGAGGAAGTTCATCCCCATGGTGTGCGCGGCGTTCTTGGCGCGCGTCAGCCCGGTCTCCACCATCGCGAAGCCGGCCTGCATGAACATGACCAAGAAGCCCGCCACCATCGTCCACACGATGTTGAGCGCGTTCTGAGTTTCGGTGAGGCTCTTGGCCAAATCGTTAATTGTCGTCGTGTCAGCCATTACGTCTCCATTTCTAGGTTTCCGGCAGCCTGAACTGGTTGCTTTTCTTAGAGGGCTCCGGTGCCGCGCTCACCGGTGCGAATCCGGACGACCTCGTCCAGCCCCATCACGAAGATCTTTCCGTCGCCGATCTTTCCGGTGCGCGCCGTGCGTTCGATGGTCTCGAGGACCTTGGCCAACTGGTCCGCGGGGATCGCGAGCTCCAGCCGAATCTTGGGAATCAGGTCGATCTGGTACTCGGTGCCGCGATAGACTTCGCTGTGCCCCTTTTGCCGCCCAACGCCCCGGACGTCGGTCACCGTCAGGCCCTGGACGCCGATCTCGCCTAGGGCATCCTTCACCGCATCCAACCGGTACGGCTTGATGATGGCCACCACCAGTTTCATGGTCACTTGCGTCTCCATTCTTCGTTCGAGTTCCTCGGCACCAAGGTCGCTTCCGAGCCGAGATTCGGCCGCGAGCCCCCTGGTAAACTCAGGTCAATTCGGATTTGTGGAATGCGTTAGCAAGAGGCGAGCCATCCCCGAATTGGGGACTCGTCCTCAACGATTACGGGCACATCACCATGCAGAACGCAGGCCCGGACCTACTTTTTTGTAGGTCGCGACAGCGCCGATGCACCAAAATGTCGGCCCCTTCCCGCTCCGACATTCCCGTGGTTGCTTCCTTGGGCTCGTCCGGCCGTTCGCCCGTGAGGGCTGAGCCGCTCCGGCGCGGGCGGCGCCTGGCAGCTCAGAACCGGACGAAGTAGTTCGCGACCACGCGGTCGAGGATCTCCTCGGTCATGGTCGGCTCTTGCCCGCGGTATGCGCACAGGTCCACGACCTGGCCCAGGAGGTCGCGCGGCTCGCAGGCGTTGAACGGCCGGCCGGCGCCCTGGTAGTGCTTGCGGACCAGGTAGGCGACCATGGCCGGGTCCCAGCGCACTTTCTTGCGCTCGCATTCCATCTTGAAGATGGCCGTGAATTGGGCCGCCTCGGGCCGGGTCACCTCGAGCTTGTAGCGGACGCGCCGCATGAAGGCCGCGTCGACGAGGTCCTTGGGGTCCAGGTTGGTCGAAAAGACCACGAAGACGTCGAACGGCACCTGGAGCTTCTTGCCGGTGTGCATGGTCAAGAAGTCGAACTCGCTCTCCAGCGGGACGATCCACCGGTTGAGGAGGTCCTTGGGGGAGACCTTCTGCCGGCCAAAGTCGTCGACCAGGAGCATTCCGCAGCTGGCCTTGAGCTGAAATGGCGCTTCGTAGAACTTGACGTCCTGTGAATAGCGCAGGTCAAGGTCTTCCAGAATGAGCTCTCCGCCGACGATGACCATGGGCCGGCGGATCCGGACCCAACGCTCGTCGCCCGAGGCCTCGTCCGGCGATTTCTTGTGGAGAGTCTCGTCGTAGATTCGAATGACGTAATCGTCGACCAGCACGGCGTTGGGGATGAATACGTCGCCGCCGAAGCAATGGGTCATTCGCTGGCAGATCGCCGTCTTGCCGTTGCCGGGCGGGCCGTAGAAAAAGAGCGCCTTGCCGCTGTTCATCGCCGGGCCGATGGCGTCGAAGGTGGAGCCGTGCATCACCAGGTCGGCGAAGTGCGGCGCCAGGTCCTCGCGGCGCAGGCGGTTCCCGCGGATGGACTGCGCCGCCACGGCCTTGGCGAACGCTGCGAAGGGGACCGGCGCGGGGCCGACGTACCGGTCCCGCTCCATGGACAGGAGGCAGGCCCGATGGCCGGCCTCGGTCATGGTGAAGATCATCTGGCTCCGGCCGAGCCCCGCGCCCCCGGAGCCCTTGATGTCCACGAGCTTGTTCTTGCGCAGGCGCTCGAGCAGATCCTCGACGAGCGGATGCGGCAGGCAGGTCCGCTGGGCGATCTCGCCGCCCCGCAGATCGCCGGCCTGAAAAAGGTGCTTGAGGCAGAGCTCCTCGAGCCACGTTCCGCTCAGCCCCGTGGCCTCCAGGGTCTTGGGCGCTTCCGGGACGAACCGCAGCCCCGCGGCGGCGGGCCCCTGCGGCCGGGGCGAAGCGGCGTGCCTGCGCGCGGGAGCGCGCGCCGCGTCCGGGTCGATGTCGAGGGTCGGCAGGTCGGTCATGGTGCCGGCGACGTCTTCGGGTTTCGCCACGGGCTTGCCTCCTCGAAAAGGTCCTCCATTCCTAACCCGCCGCGCCCTCGCTGAGCCAGCCCCAGGGGCGGCGGGGCGGCGGGGCGGACCGGCCGGGCCGCGAGCGCTCGCTTCGCGGCGTATTCCCGGCCGCGCCTGCCAGCGCCGGGAAGAGTCCAAGGCCGGCGATGTTGTCGGCCGCATGAAAATCACTGCCAGAGGACTTCTTTCGCGGCGCGCGCTCTCGGCGTTGGCTGCTCTGGGCGCAGCGCTCGCCCCCGCGAGCGGGAGCGCGTCCAGCGTCTGGGTCGAGTCGTCGATGGTGAAGGTGCAGCCGAGCGCCGCGCCCGGGAGCGCCGCCTCGGCGTCGGTCGCGGCGGCGCGCAATGAGTTCGCGGCGTTCCAGGTGGCCCTCCACGCCGACGGCGCGCCCCTCGCCAACGTCCGCGCGAGCGCGAGCGACCTCTCGGGGCCCGGCACCATTCCGGCGAGCGCGTTTTCGCTCTACCGCGAAGGCCTCATTACGGCGACGCAGCCTTCGGGGACCATCGGACAGGCGGGGACCTACCCGGACGCGCTCATCCCCGTGACCGACGAGATCGACGGCCAGGCCCGCTCGGCCTTCCCCATGACCATCCCCGCCGGCGAGTCGCGCGCCGTGTGGGTCGACCTCCTGGTCCCGGACGGCGCGGCGCCCGGGGTCTACCGCGGAAGCATCCACGTGACCGGCGACGGCCTGGACGCGAGCGTCCCGGTGCAGGTCGAAGTCTACAACTTCACGCTCCCCTCGACGCCGAGCCTGACGACGGCCTTCCTCGTCTACTCCGGCGCCGTCTGCCAGGCGCACACCGGCAGCCAGGACTGCGGCGGCCAGCAGGCGGCGGCGGCGCTCGTTGCCAAGTACGAGCGGCTCGCGCTGGACCACCGGCTCACGCTGCCCAACGTCTTCGTCCAGACCGCGCCGGGAGGCGACTGGAGCGCCTTCGACGGGCTCTACGGTCCCTTCCTGGACGGCACGGCGCAGACCCGCCTCGTCGGCGCCCGAATGACGAGCGCGCAGTACACCTGGGACAAGACGGTGACCGGCTACCAAACCTTTGCCCAGCACTTCCGGCAGCGCGGGTGGTTCGACCGGGTCTACGACTATTCGGCCGACGAGCCGCCCTACGGCTCGCAGTGGAGCGACATCCCGGCCCGGCACGACCTGGTCAAGGCGGCGGACCCGGGCCTGCGCACCCTGGTGACCACCAACGTCGACCTCGCGAACCAGAACGGCGTGGCGAGCGACATCGACATCATGGTGCCGATCGTCAATCAAATGGACAGCACGGTGGCGCCGTACCAGGGCGACCAGCGGCCCAAGTACGACGCGCTCGTCGCCCAGGGCAAAACGCTGTGGATGTACCAGAGCTGCATGAGCCACGGCTGCTCGTTCGGCGGCGCCGAGCCGGGCGCGTCGTGGCCGAGCTACATGATCGACGTCCCCGGCGTGCGCAACCGGCTCATGCAGTGGGCCGACTTCCGGGAGAAGATGTCGGGCGAGCTCTACTACGAGACGGCCGAGACCTTCGCCGGCGACCCCTGGAACGACCAGTACGAGTTCAGCGGCAACGGCGACGGCACCCTGTTCTACCCGGGAAAGCCGTCCGTCGTCGGCGGGACCACCGACGTCCCCATCGCGTCCATCCGCCTGAAGCTCATCCGCCAGGGCGTGCAGGATTTCGAGTACCTGACGCTGGTCTCGAAGCTCGGAGACCCGGGCTTCGCGGACAGCGTCGCGAAAGGGGTCCTCCCCGACGCCTTCTCGGCCGGCCAGAGCGACCCGGCGCCCATCGAGTCCGCGCGCGCCCAGCTCGCTCAGCGCATCCTGGAGCTCGGCGGCGGCACGAGCGGCAAGCCCGGCTCGTCGGCCGCTGCGATGACGTCGACGGGCGCGAGCTCGTCGGGCGGATGCTCGACCTCCGGCGAAGCGCTCGGCGCCGTCCCGCTGCTCTCGAGCTTCGCTGGCGCCGCCCTGCGCCGGCGCAGGCGCCGCGCGTGAGCTCTGGCAGCGGCCGGGGACCTCAAAGGACTTGTCGAGCGCGCGGCCGGGGTCGCGATTAAGCTTCGCACCCATGCGACCCCAGGACACGACGATCGAGCGCATCCTCGACCTCTCCACCGACGACGACCTCCGGCGCCGCTTTCTGGTGGTGAAGGAGCCCATCCCCGGCAACCTGCGCTTCGGCGCCCTGCTCGAGGTGCTCGACCGGCTCGCCGCCGACACCGCGGTCGGCTACGCCCAGATCGCGCTCGAGGGAGCCAAAGTGGTGACCGCCGCGGTCGACGAGATCGTCATCCGCGGCATCCTCGACCCGTCGGTGGACCTGCGCTGCGGCGCGCGGATCAACCACGTGGGGCGCAGCTCCATGGAGGTGGGCCTGCGCGTGGACGTTCCGGCGACCGGCCAGCACCTCGCCTCGTCCTACTTCACCATGGTGGCGCGCGACGGCGACGGGCCGTCGGCGAAGAGCATCGCGGTCCCGGCCCTCGAGCCGGCCGACGACCTGGAGCGGCTTCGCGCCCGCCGAGCGGTGGAGCGGCGCGAGGCCTACCGCAGGGCTTCGGCGAGCGCCATGGAGCCGCCCACCCGCGAGGAGTTCGACCTCCTCGCGCGGCTCCATTACGCGCAGGAGGACCGCAGCTTTCAGGGGCTCCTCGCCGGCCGGCTGACCGCGGAGAGCTGGGAGCGCACCTACCCGGAGCAGGAGAACGCCTCGCGCATCATCTTCGGCGGCTACATCATGCGGCGCGCCTACGAGCTGTCGTCCATCTGCGCCGAGCGGGTCGCCACCCACCGACCGGTCATCGCGGCGGTGAATCGGATCAACTTCTTTCACCCGGTGCGGATCGGCGACAAGCTGCGAATGCTCTCGCGCGTGGTCTACACCGAAGGCGCGGCCATCTGCGTCGAGACCTCCATCGAGCGGGTGAGCCGGGACCGGACGGCGCGGGCGCTGTCGAATTCTTGCCTCTTCACCTTCGTGAACCTGGACCCAGACCTCGAGGCCCGGGCGACGCCGGAGGTCCACCCGTCCGACTGGGCCGAGGACGGGCGATTCCTCGCGGCGCGAAGGACGCTCGCCGGGCTCCGGGAGCGAATGGGGAACCGTTGGATTGGGGCGAAGGCGTGGTAGCGGCGCTCCGCAAATAGGCCCTCGAGGGCCCGATGGCGCCTGCCAAGCCTCTTCCGAATGCAGCGGCGGCCCAAGCTGGCGACGGGCGAGCCGCGCAGCTTCAGACCTACACCCACCGCCACCGCACCCTGGAGGAGGTTTGGTGGCGGTGGACTTCCCGCATCGACGGCTCCGACCCTCGAGTGGGAAGGACCTAAGGTCGGACCCCAGCAGCGCTCTCTTTGCAGTGCTCCTGCGGAAAGCCGTTCCGGGCAACGATCTCTCACGCCAGCGACGGGCCGTGGTCATGAGAGGCAAGAGCGCTCGCCGGCCTCAGTCGCTCACCCAGGTGAACGTGACTCGGTCGCCGCCGCGCAGCTGGTTCGAGAGGTCGCGAAGAACGTACACGTCCGTGTGGACGCCAAAGAGCTTCGCCTTGCTGAAGATGAACGCCTCTCCCAACAGGACGCCGGTCCACTCGCCTTGGGTGTTGCAATTCGGCGTTTGCGCCTGCGGCCAATTGCACCAACTCTGCTTGCTGTCCGGCTCCGCCCACACCTTCCACACAGGTCCTCCATTACCGCTCGTTCTGATCTGCTTCCACCAATGGACGTTCGGGGCCGTCGCCACCAACCTGAACTCAATCGCGTCCGAACCGATCGCGCCGTGTTGGATCTGAACGTCGATGAGGTCCCCGTCAGGCAGCTTCACTCGCGTGGTGGTGCAGGGAGGAACGCTTTGGTACTGCTCGCACACAGTGATCGGGTCCCAGCACTGGCTATCGTTGCAGCAGCCGTCGCAGTTGTCTGGGTCGTAGCAGTCCCCGACGCAACTCTGAGTCCATTGCGTTCCCCACGCGACGCACTGCTGGGCGCAAACCTGCGTGGTCTTGGAGAAATCGCTCCACTGGATCACGGTCTGCGCCTGGGCTGGAGCCGCTCCCGCCCCGAGCAGACCGGTGGCAAGGCACAAGACAGCTCGTCGCATCCAGCTGGGAGCGACAGCGATCGAGAGACGCGCGAACATACCGCGCCGTCGACTGCATTCATTTGCCACGTTCATTTAATTCCTCACTGGCCGCGGGTATACGACGTTTGGGGGCCGGCCTTTGCTCCCCGCACTTGCTTGTTGTTTCCCGAATACGCAGAGAGCGAGACACCTGTCGCACCACCCCTCGCAAGGGCTTGCTTCTTCTGCCTTCTGCCATCTCGCCGCTGCCGCCGAGGAGGCTTCACGGCCGGTCGCCGAAGGTCCGCTCCCTTTGAAAATATGCTATGCGAGGAACGCATCCCACAGCGGGGCGATGCGGTCCTATTTCCGCTCGCTCGCCAGCCGGAATCGAATCCCCACTCTGCTCATTGAAAGCAGTGCCAACGGCCTGCGGAGTCCCACCAGAGATCATGACCCACGACCTGGTAGTAGCATGGCTTGGGATCGCACCAGACATAGGTACACGTCGATCCGAAGAAGGTGCACTGCCAGGACGGACATGTGTGATGGATGGAGGTCTTGCCTTGGACGCCGAAGTCGATGCCTGGGCACGCTTGGTCTGGACTCGTCCACATCGTGTTTCCGCAGTGAACGGTGGTAAACTGCGAGTTGGCGCCATTGTCGAATAGCCAATGAGGCCAATCGTAAGCATTGAGCGCACTTCGACTCGCCGACACCTGCCCCCCGTCGATTGTCGCAGAGGGGATGAGCTCGTCCTCCGGGTGGACGCCGGCGAAACGGTACTCTCCGTCCTCCAGCACCAGATAGAGCGGACGATCCAGCGTGGTCCCATTCATGGAGAGCAACGCGGCCACCTCACCCCCTTCCACCGGGACCAGGCTCTCGACGCCGAGCTCGCCCGGCTCCCCAAACTGCGCGAGGAGCCCGGCGCGCTGAGGCTCGAAGGCGGCGAGCAACGTCGCGTCGAGGTCGCCGCTCTGCGAGCGGGCCGCCTCGAGGAGATTCTTGGACAGCACCTGCTCCAGGGCTCGCGAATCGCGCGAAACGATGGCCTGCACGAGCTTATTGACCTGTCGTTTGGCGCTCGACAAGTTCGGCTCATCGCCGGCGGGAGCCACCCCGCAGCTCATCGCGAAAATCAATCCCGACGCGCCGACTGCCCTCAGGCCTCGCCACTCATTACCAATTGTCCGCATGTATGTCACCCCAAGCTCTCCGGCAATCACACCGCACAAGTCACCACGCCAATACGAATACAGCCATCAAGAGCAACCCTAGGCGTCCAGACGCCACCCGGATTGCCTATTGCCTTGCGGTAGCCGCCGAGAGCGATGCGGCCGAAGGCATGCAGCCTCCTCCGCCTCCTCCTTCAGAACGGCTTCGGCGCGCCCCATTCTTTCGCAAGAACGCCGAGTGCATGAGAACACCGTCGTCGGACGGCGCAACAGGTGCACTTCGGGAATAGCGGATGGGCCACCTTTGCCGCTCTGCTTTGGCGCGCCGTCGCAGCCGCGACGGCGCCGCTGCGTCGATCGCGGACAACTTGGCCCGGATGCCGGCGCTCGCCGCGAAAATTCCGAAGTACCTCGCCGTGTACCGCTCGGGCGGCGGAACCCACGCCGCCTGGTGCTTCATCAACTCCGTCGGCGTCAGCGCGACGCACCGCCGGCAGCGAAGAGAGCAGCTCAGCTCGGAGGCAGGGCGCGGCCGACCAGCAGGAAAACCGAGCCTCCCACGGCACCGAGGGCGCCGCCCACGACGCCGAAGAGCGCGGCTCCCCGCTTGCCCACGGGCGGCATCGCCTTCTCATCACGCGCCGCAAGCCGAGCGCGAGCACCGCCGAGAATGCCGAACCCGAGCGTGGCGTGGGCGGCCTTCGCCGTGCCCATCCAGGCGACTTAGGAGAGCAGCGACACGATGGCCAGGCCGCGCGACCACTGGGCGACGCGGTTCTCGCGGATGTTCAAGAGCACCGGCCCGACGACCTATGCGCCGCCCAGCCGCCACAGCAACTTGCAGGCGATGTCCGCGGCCTCGAGGCACGGGAAGATGAGCGCGTTCGCGCCCTCCGCGAGCGCGGACATCCTCTCGGCCCGCCGCTCCAGCGCCGAATGTTGCCCCGCCGCAGCCCCCCTGCCTCCCACGTGCCTGAATATCCGACCCGAAAAGACCTGGTCTGCGGCGGCGATGCGGTCGCCCGGATTCAGATTTTTGGGATTGTTGGCGTCGCGGTGCCCCGGCCGGTAATCTCCCGACGGGCTCAGCGAATACGACTCCGCAGAGCAGCTTCAACGAGAGATGGCCAGTCATGCCTGTCATCTACTGCGTCAGCGACCTCCACGTGGCTGCGCTTTCGTCGCGCTGCCTCTTCAACAAGAGCAAGGAGCGGATGTTCGGCCTGCTCGCCGACCTGGTCATGGCCGAGGAAGCAACCCTCGTGCTCGTCGGAGACGCGTTCGACCTCACCGGCGAGATCTGGCCGGAGAAGGGGCTCGACGCCTTTTTCGGCGCGGTCTACCCGGGCGGTGAACCGGCCGCCCGGGCCGAGGGCCTCTTGCCCTCCAAAGGAAAGCAGCCGATAGCGTCGCGAATGGGCGCCATCGCCGCAAACTTTCCCGACTTCTTCGCAAGTCTCGGTCGCCTCGCTCGCGCCGATCGCCTGTACGTCATTCCGGGAAACCACGACTGTGAGCTCTACGACGACGCCGGACAGGCTGCGCTCTTCGCGGCCATCGGGTCCCCGCTCCCCGCCGCGCGCATCGTTCCTCAGCTGGAGCTCGGCGGCCGGGTCACGGTGTGGGCCCACGGACACGAGTACGATCCTTCGAATCGTTCGGGCCTCGCCTGCAACGGCGCGGTCATCACCTCGGTCCTGTATCACGCGGTGATTCCCGCTCTGCTGGCGAATCGAGTGCCTCCCGAGCGCGTCGACGAGATCCCGGCGATACGGCCCGAAGAGAATATCGTCGATGGCATCGCCCGGTACCTCTCGCCGTCTCGGGTGAACCCCTTCCTCGTCGCATTCGTGCAGTTGCTCGTCGACAACGGATACGACGTTTCGTGGTGGTGGCTTGCAAAGCACTTCGTCACCCCCAGGAGCCTCCGCAAGCGGCTCCAAGAGGACAGCGCGCTCGACCAGGTGCTGAGGCAGAGAGCGCTCGAGGTGCTTGCGGGCGGTGCCCCACCCCATGGGCGCGTCTCCCCGGCGCCCCAGCTCTTCGTCATGGGTCACACCCATTGCCTCGATGCCACCCGCACCGAAGTCGGCCTGCATTACGTAAACCTCGGGACATGGATTGACGGGCTGAAAGAGATGGGCGGAATTCGCGATCTCGCGCTTCCGGTCCTCAAGATCGAGCTCGGCGCCCCGGGGACGAATGCATGGCTCTACGATGCCCGCGAGTACCTCACGGCGAAAAGCTTCGCGCAGCCGATGTGGGCGGCCTATTGATCAGAGGGCTGGTTCGAAGCAGTGCCGAAGCGCGATCTGCCCCGGACCAAGGCCCGCCCCATGTTCCCCTGGCGACGGTGCGTCGACTCGATTACGTAGAACAGGCGAAATTGGCCAGATGCAGCCAGTTCTCACTTGCTTCTTTGAAGAATCAGCGCGGGAGCTCAGGCGATGCCTACTTCGATCGAAGAAGAGGTGGAAGTGGTGGTCATCGGCTCCGGATTCGGGGGCTCCGTCGCGGCGCTGCGCTTCGCCGAGGCAGGCCACCGCGTCCTCGTCCTCGAGCGCGGGGATCGCGTCTCTCGCGAGAAGCTGCAGATCGACCTGGACTTCTTCTGGCGGCCTGGCCGAGCGGCCTACGGCTTCAACGACGTGCGCGAGCGCGGCCGCACCATCGTCCCGTGGCTGGGGGCGGCGGTCGGCGGAGGCTCTCACGTCTACGCCGGGACCCTGAAGCGGCGCGAAGCGTGGGACGGCTTTCCCCAGGCCATCCGCGCAGCGCCCATGGCGACCTACTACCAGCGAGCGGAAACGATGATGGGGGTGAGCCCGTATCCCGACTGGCCTCCCTACACCCAGGCGCGGGCGACCCAGCTCCTCTACCGCGCCGGGGCGCGGCTGCAGCGCGAGGAGCCCGACCTCGTCGAGGACCACGGCCCCGTGCCCCTCGCCATCAGCTTCGCCCCCAGAGATGCCCAGCCAGGTCAGAGGCCCGGCGACGAATTCGTCAACGCCCATGGCGCCCGGCAGCGGTACTACGACCCGAGCGAGCAGTCGATCCTCGGCGGCGACATCGACTGCAAGAACACGCTCGATCGCAACTACCTCTTCCTCGCCGAGCGGCGCGGCGCAGAGGTCCGCCCGCTCTGCGAGGTCGACCGCATCGAACCCCTTCAGGACGACCGCTTCCGGGTCCACTACCGGCGCCACCGCCCTCTCAAAGGCCTCGCCCGCCTGCGGCGGCGATGGTCGCTCTCCCCCCGAGCGCCAGAGGGCCCGCTGGAGACAGTCGTCGCGCGGCGGCTCGTGGTGGCGGCCGGCTCGGTCGGCTCCAGCGAGCTTTTGCTTCGCAACCGCGACGTGCACTCGACCCTCCCGGCGCTGAGCGACCGCCTCGGCCACCGCTACTCCAACAACGGCGATGGCATGACGCTCATCGTGCCCTTTCGCGGTTTCTGGACGGCCTGGGGAGGCTTCGCGGCGATCCTCGCGGGCCTTTCTTTGGGCCTTTGGCCTGTCGCCGCGCTGGGCCTCGCGCTCTATTACGCCGGCATCTTCCGGTCGCGGCGCACCTACGACCCCGACATCGGCACGACCAACAGCGACAACATCCGCTTCAAGGCCAGGGACGGCAGCGCGCAAGGGGCCTATATCGAGAGCGGGAGGTATCCGACTCCGGGGAAGCTCGCCTTGGCGGTCATCATCAGCGTCCTCACCGGCCACTTCCGCCCTCGCCTTTACCGTTCGCTCCGGGTCGCGTCGAAGGCGTTGCGCATCGCGATTCCACCGTTCGAAGCCATCGCCCACTCCTGGCCCATCCCGCTGCTCACCATGGGCCGCGACGACGCCTTCGGCACCTTCAAGCTCGGCGAAGACGGCGCGGCGTTCATCGACTTCGACCTGCCGGCGGATCGGCCTTTCTACGCGTGGGCGGAGAGCTTGGGCCGAAAGGTCGCGCGCGCCGCCCAAGCGCATTTCTTGCCAAACCTCTCGCTGCGGTGGCTCAAGCGGCTCGAGGTGCCGCACAACCTGGGCGGCGTCCCCATGGGCGAGTCGGAGGTCGAGGGAGTCGTGGACCACGCCGGGCGCGTCTTCGGATACCGAAACCTCATGGTGCTCGACGGCTCCATCATCCCGGTGGCGGTGGGGCCGAACCCCGCGCTGACCATCCTGGCGGTGGCGGAGCGGGCGATGGAAGTGGCGCTGGCTCAGGTCGAGCAGACCGGCGACATCGCCGCGGGCGGCGGCGCGCAGCGGGTAGCGTAGCGCCTCAGCGCGGCCCCGCCCCGCGAGCAAAGCTCGCTTGACCCCACCCCTGCTTCGGCGGCGCTCGCCGCCGGGCCGCGTCGTGCGACGATTTCGGCAGCAGGAGGTCAGGTCGCGGCGGCCGGCGCGAGCAGCGCCACGAGCTCCTGCAGCGAGCGCGCGTCGGGCGAGAGCCCCGCCGCCAGGGCCGCCTGCGCCCGCTCCGCTCCCAGGCGCGGGGCGCACGCGGCGAAAAACTTCTGCCTCAGCCGCTCCTCCATCGCCGGGGAGGCGAGCGAGCCTTCGGGGAGGTCCAGCTCCTCGGCGTCGACGGCGCCGCCCTTGAAGACGACGCGGACTCGGCCGGGAAAGAAGAGGGGCACCGCGTGCGCTGGAGGGCGCTGCGCCACGCCGGAGAAGGGACCTCGGTGCGCGCGCGAGCGCACCGCCGAGAGCCAGCCTTTGACCTCGCCCGCCCCGAGGAGGCTGGAGCGGTACTCCGCGCTGTAGCGCCGCAGCAGTCTCGGAAGGTCGCGCAGGCGCAGCGCGCCCAGGGCCTCGCGCCCGGCCGAGACAGCTTGGGCGCTCTGGAGCACCTTGAGGGTCATGGCGGGGTCGTGCGCGACGCGGATGCGAGCGCGCCAGCGCCGCAGCGCGGCCGCGTTCTGGGCGAGCCAGCCCGTCTCGACCTCCTTGGACCCGAGCCGGCGAGCGTGGAACAGAATGGCCGCGCAGAGAGCCAAATCGAAGTTGACGTTGACCGGGGCTATTTCACCAGGGGTCACATACCCGGCGGCAAAGCGCGTGACCTCGGCGCCGAGCTTGCTGGTCTGGACGAGGATGCTCTCCACGTCTTCGCAGGCGAGCGCCGGATGGCGGGCCAGGAGACGCTCGATGGCGGAGCACGCGGTCTGGAAATAGTGGCACCCGGGGTAAGTCTTGATGCTGAGCGTGCCCGTCGTCCAGAGCTCCCCGAGGCCGCCCATCATGAAAGGGAGCGGCAGATAGGAAAAACGGCTCCAGAAGCCGCGCTTATCCTCGACGAGGTTGGGCGCGCCGGTCATGCCGCGCCGAGCGAAATAGGCAGCCTGGATGCCGATGGCCGTGGGCGTCGCGGCGGTGAGCAGCTTGGAAGTGGGCAGGAAGAAAGCCGGCGCGAGAGCGAAGGTGGGCTGGGCCAGGGCGATGGCCAGGGCATTCGCGGTCTGCTCGGCTCCCAGGCCCAAGAGCTTCGCCGCCGCGGCCGCCGCGCCGGCGAGGTGGACGAAGCTCCACATCTGGCCGTTGAGCGGGCCCAGGAAGCTCGAGGCCCCCAGGCGCCCGCCGACCTCGTTGGCGACCACGACCGCGGTGAGGAGGTCCTCGACGCGGCGCCCCTCGGTCTCGGCCACGGCCAATGACGCGAAGACCGCGGAGTGCCCGGTGTGGCCCATCCAGACGATGTCGTCGAAGTCCTGCGCCATGGAGTGGGCGCAGTTGGCGAGGGCCGCATCGACTGGGCCGCACTTTCGACCCGATCCGAGGGCCGTCGCGCGCCCGGCGCCGGGCCAGAGGTCGCGCACGGCGGGGTCGATGGAGGCGACGGCGGCGGAGTCCTGGGCCGCCGCATGAACGGCCGCGACCATGTTCAAGACCTGGAGCCGGGCCGCCCGGACGATGGAAGGAGGGATGTGTCGGGGCTCGAGATTCGCGACCCAAGCGGCCAGCCGCGGGAGGACGGGGACGGTCATGAACGGCGATGCTACCGCCGGACTTGCGCTCCCTCACCTCCGGACGTCGGCGTCCTCAGCTCGAGCGCTGCCCGAGTGCACCGCCGCCGGCGGGTCGCGGCCCGGTTTTTCCGCCTGTGCGCCTCGGCTCCTCGGGCTCGCGCGCGCGCGGGGAGCAGAACCCTGCCCCCGCGCGCCGTCGAGCACCTCGCGATACAGGGCCGCGTGCCGCCGCAACAGCCGCTCCAGCTTGAGCTCGCGCTCGACGAAGGCCCGGCCCGCCGCGCCCATCCGCTCCCGGAGTGGCTTCGAGGTGGCCAGCGCGAGGAGCGCGTCGGCGAGCGCCTGGGGCGCGCCCACCGGCACCACCAGCCCCCGCTCTGCGTGGCGCACGAGCTCGCGGTTGCCTCCGGCGTCGGTGACCACCACCGGTAGGCCCGCGGCCATCATCTCGATGACGGCGTTGGACAGCCCCTCGGCCCGCGAGCAGAGCACGCCGATCTGCGCGCGGGCGAGGAGGGCCGGCACGTCTTCCCTTCGCCCCAGGAAATGCGCGATGCGCTCGACGCCCAGCCTCCGGGCGAGCTCCTCCAGGGCGCCGCGCCGTGGCCCGTCGCCGATGAGCAAGAGCTCGACCGCCACGCCCTGGCGCCGGGCCAGGATGCCCAGGGCCGCCAGCAGGTCCTCCTGCGCCTTCACCGAGTGGTTCATGTTGGCCACGTGGGCCACCCGCACGGCCCCGCTCGCCTCCGGTAGCGGCGCGTTGAGCGGCCCGCGGCGCAGGCGGTCGAAGCGAGCCAGGTCGATTCCGTTGGGGATCAAAGCGATTCGCCCCCGGGGCAACCGCTCCTCCCGCACCAGCTGCTCGCGGATGGCCCGGGCGTTGACGACCACGCGGTCGGCCGCGCGCGTCGCCAGGGCCAGCGCGAGCCGTTGGCTGGGGTTGAGCCAGTGGGCCAAGTCCAGGCGGTTCACCACCACCTTGGCCCCGCCGAGCTTCGCCCCGGGCACGCCCACCAGCGCCGAATAGAAGTCCTGCGCGTGAACGAGGTCGATCCGCTCCGCCGCCACGTGGCGGGCCAGGCGCAGCACCTGCCACGCGGTGCTCGGCCTCAAGGCGCTCCCGCCCAAGCGGAACTCGGCCGGCTCGATCCCGAGCGCGCGGACCGCGGTCAGGTGCGCCCCTTCCACGCGGATCGCCGCGGCGCTCGCGCGGTAACGCCCTTGGAGCCCGCGCAAGAGCTCCACCACCTGGCCCTCGGTCCCGCCCAGGTGAAAGCTGTTGACCAGCTGCAGAACGCGCGCGCCGCCTGTGCTCTCGCGCCTCATGCCGGGGACCTCGCCTCGCGTGGCGCCACGGCGGGTTGGGCCGCGCGGTCCAGCGCCACTTCGCAGGAGGCCGCCAGCGCGGCCAGGAAGAACAGGTGGGCGGAGAGCACGTAGCCGCTCGTCATGCTGCAGAGCAGGAACCCGGCGAAGCCCGAGAAGATCCCCCGCGCCAAGGGGCCGAGGGTCGCGTCTCGCAGCGCGCGCGCCGCGCCGGCGATCGAGCGCGAGACGAAGACCAGCCAGAGGAAGAAGCCCACCAAGCCCAGCTCGCCGATCTCGGCGAGGAAGACGTTGTGGGCCACCAGCGGCGCGCCCCGCGCCTGCGGCGGCGCATAGGTGCCCCAGGCGGCGCGAAAGGCGCCCGCGCCCGCGCCGGTCAGCGGCCGATCGCGGCTCAAGGCGGCGGTCACCTCCCACGCCCAGACGCGGCCTTGGGCGGAGGCGTCCTCGCCGTAGTCTGCCAGGGTCTCCGTGCGCTCCCAGAAGCTCGCCGGCGCGAAGAGCGCCACCGCAGCGCCGACCGCCGCCGCGAGCGCCAGGGCGCGCACCAGGCGCGGGCCGGTCGCCGCCCACAGGAGCACCGCCAGCGCGAGCCCCAGCGCTCCCCCGCGCGAATGGGTGAGCACGGTCGCCCCCACTGCCGCGGCGCCGGCGAGCACGGCGCCGACCCGAAGCGGGATCGACCGACCGGCGATCGCCAAGCTCAGGGAGATCGGCACTAGGGCCACCAGGCTCATCGCCAGGTGATTCGGGTCGTGGTAGACGCCCAGCCACCGCGCCCGATAACCCTCGAGGAGGTCCGTCCCCTGGCTCCAGTTCTGGATCGCCCCGAGCGACGGAGCGAGCGAACCGAAGAGCGCGACCGCCGCGGCGACCGCGATCCGGCGCGACGTGTAGAGCAGGTTCATGAAGGTCAAGTAGATGGCGCAGAGCTTGAGCAGCTCGAGCGCCTCTGCGAGCGTCGCCGCGGGGTCCATCGACCAACTCATCGAGGCGAGCTCCCAAACGGCGAGCCCCACAAGCGACAGCCCGCGCGCGCCGTCCAGGCTCAGGGCGCGACCGCTCCCCAGGCGTCCGAAGATCAGGGCCGCGGCGGCCAGCGCGGCGGTAGAGAGCGCGGGGCGCACCGGCTCCAGGACGGGGAAGAGGTTGACGGCGCTGGAGTAGAGCGAGGCCGTGAAGGCGAGCGCGGCGGCGAACGAGACGCCGTCGCGCCCGAGCCGGCTCGCGGGGAGCCGAAGACCCGGCCCCAGCCCCACCCCCGCATCCAAGACGCCTGGGCCCGAGACCATTGGCCTCCCCTTTTTGCCGGTCGCCGCAGCCGAGATCGAAGCGCGGCGCGCTCTAACCTCGCCACGCGAGCCGCGCCTCGAAAGCCCCTGCCGGGCCAGCCTTCCTCGAAACGAGCGCGAGGGCCGCCGCAGACAGGCGGTGCCGAGGCGCCGGTCGATGACCAGGCTTCCTGCGCTGCGAAAAGCGAGGTGCGGCCGCGATGAAGGGCGATCGAGACGACCCCGCGCGAGCGCCGCCGACGGGCCGCGAGGCGCGCAACACCCTTCGCCCGCCGGTCCAGCGCTGGAAGGTGAAGGCCCTGCTGCAGGCCGGCCTGTCACTCCTTCCGTCCGGCCACGCGGTCAACTTCCTACTTCAGAGACACGTCACGCGCGGCCTCCCCGCCAGCGAGACGCAGCTCCGGGATGCCGCGGGCATCGCGCTGGGGCACCTGAGAAGGGTCCTCCCGCGCCTCGAGAAGCCGCTTCGCGACTGCGCCTTCTTCGAGTTCGGCGCCGGGTACGACCTGAGCGTGGCCCTCTGCTTGTGGGCGCTGGGCGTCGACCGACAGACCCTGGTGGACATCCGGCCCCTCGCGCAGGCCGGCTGCGTGAACGACGTCCTGGCCAAGATCGCGCGAATGGACCTGCCGGCCGACTTCTCGCGCCGCCCGACCGGCGCCGTCCGCCCCGGCGCGCTGGCGGCAGATCTGAAGTCGCGGTTCGGCATCGACTACCGTGCCCCGTGCGACGCCCGCGCCACCGGCCTCGCGTCCGGGTCCATCGACTGCATTACCTCGACCGCCACGCTCGAGCACATCCCGCCGGCGGACATCGCGGCCATTCTCAAGGAGTGCCGGCGGATCGCCGCCCCCGGCGCGCCCATGAGCTTCGTCATCGACTATCAGGACCACTACTCGTTCTTCGACCCGGCCATCGGCCCGTATAATTTCCTGCGCTTCTCGGAGCGAGCGTGGCGGCGCTTCAACCCGCCCCTGCACTTCCAGAACCGGCTGCGGCACGCGAACCACCTGGCGCTCTTCGAGGAGGCGGGCATCGCCGTCCTCGAGGAGCGCCGCGTCGGCGGCACCGAAGGCGACCTCAAGGCCCTGGCGCGGGTCCCGCTCCATCCGAGCTACCGGCGGTATCGGCCGGAGGAGCTCGCGGTGCGCGGAGCGGAGCTGTTGCTGGTGGCCCGAGATGACTCCTCTCAGCCGACCGCGAAGGGCAACGGCATCGCCGGATTCGAGGCTGCCCTGAGCCAGGAGCGGCGCCCCCGCCTCCTGCACCGCCCGCTCCAGGCAGAGCTCGGCGAGGTCGCGCGCCGCCTCCTGCGCCGCCGCCCCGAGCTCGCGCGCGGCTCCCTCCAACGTCGCGCGCACCGCCGCCTCGAGCTCGGCGGTGGGCCGGGCCTGCCCCGCTTCGATCTTGAGCGCCCGCGCGGTCCAGGCGCCGAGCTTCGCGGCCGGGAGCGGCGCGAAGACGAACCCCTCTCCGATGAGCGCCCGCGCCGCCGCGGTCAAGAAGAGGTCCGAGAACGTGAGCAGCCCCAGCGCCTCCTTCGGCCGGCCCGCTCCGAGGGCGCGCTCGGCCTCGGCCGCCTTGAGGCCGAGCCGTTCGAAGAGCGCCGCCAAGCCCTCCGCCTGCTCCAGAGCGGCGGAGAGGCGCGCGCGGTCGGCCAGGTCGCGAATCGGCCGAAGCTTTCCCTCGGCGCCCCCCGGGTCCAGCACCTCGGCGGCCATCGGTCGCTTGCGGCGCAGGCCCGCCACGATCTCCGAGAGCGGCGCGTCGAAGAGCGACTCCCGCGCCACGCTGGGGAACGAGGCCTTGCCCGACCGCATCAGCCGGTCGGCCCGGAACTTGAGCTGGAGCGCGAGGCTCGCGCCCACCTGGAAAATCCGCTTGAGCGGGGCGCCCGCGAGCAGCGCCGCGCCGCGGGCGGGGTCAGCCTGCGACGCGTGCTCCAGCCCCAAGGACAGGGTGTCGTGGGCCGCGCCGGTGACGCGCAGGACCTCCTCGGCGTTGGAGGGGTCGGCGCCCTCCACCACCAGCGCGGCGTTGAGCGCCCAGAGGAGCTGGCGACCCACCGCCGGCCGCGCCTCCTCGGGCAGGAGCGCCGCCGCCTTCTCGAGGAAGCGCCCCTTCCCCTCGAAGCGCTCGAGGAAGAACCCGTCGCCCTCGCTTGGCGGCGGGGGCGCGGCCTCTCGCGCCACCGGCTTGTCGGGGTCGACGAAGGCCCAGTAGGACAGCGCCTCGGCCAGGTCGGGGAACCCCAGGTCCGAAAGGCGCGCGGTACGCCACCGGTAGGCCACCTCCTCCAGCTCGGTCGGCAGCTCCCACCGCACCGACTCCAGAAGGCGCGCCGTGCGGAAGGGATCTTCGGCGTACAGGTCGTCGAGCAGCCCGCGCAGGCCAGCGTAGTCGCTGCCGTCGACCAGGAACTCCACGGCGTAGCGCCCCTCCGGCGAGCGGTACGTGATGCCGCGAACCTCCGGGTCCTCGTCCTCGCGCAGGTCGTGGACCTTGAGCTGGGTCTTGAGCAAGAGCTCCAAGATCTCGAGGTCCAGGGCGGCGAGCTTCTTGCGGTAGCGCTCGTCGTCGTGGTCGGTGCGCGCCAGGCGGATCCAGCTCAGCGCCGCCGAAGGGTCGAACCGGTCCTTGCGCCAGGCGTCGAGGTCGATGAGCGCCTTGAACTGCGACGCGCTCGCGAATTGCACCAGCTCGCGCGCGTCCGAGAGGCCTAAGTCCTTGATCGTGAAGTAGAGCTCCTCGGGCGCGATCGCGCGCAGCGCCGACTCGCCGTGCTCGGCCGAAATGACGAGGTCGAGACGCTCCTTCGCCGAGCGCGCCGCGCGCCAGCCCCGCGCGAGCTCCTGGCGCGCCAGCGCGCGCTCTTGGGCCTTCTCGGCCTTCGTGTCGCCTCCGGTCGTCGAGGTCATGGCATTCCTTCTTTCGTCTTGGTCAAGACTTCGTTCTTTGCAGTCCCGCTCAGCACGAGCGCAGGGCGAGCAGCGTCATCGCGGCGCCGGGCCCGCGCGCCCCGCGAGCGCGCTCGCGAGCGCCTCGCCCCGCGCGCCCGAGAAGGTCATCTCCAGGCGCCGGGTGCGCTCCCCCGTCCGCTCGATGCGCAGCAGCAGATGCTCGGGCGGGAGCGCCTCGGGGACCTTCTCGATCCACTCGACGACCGCGGCGCCGCTCGAGCCGACGAGGTCGAAGAAGCCCGTCGCGTACAGCTCGTCCGCGTCGGTCACGCGGTACAGGTCGGCGTGGTAGACGGGGATGCGCCCGCGGTACGGGTAGACGATGGCGAACGTGGGGCTCGCCACCTCCCCCGCCGCGACCCCCGCGCCCTGCGCGATGCCGCGCGCCAGCACCGTCTTCCCCGCCCCCAGGTCGCCCGAGAGCCCGATGAAGTCGCCCGGCTCCAGCAGGCCGCCGAGCCGCTCCCCGAGCGCCCGCATGGCCTTCTCGGAGCGCACCGCGACGGTGAGGGGCCTGCCGCTCACACCCGCCACGAGGTCCACACCTTGGCGATGCCGTCCAAGAGGTCGGTCGCAACGAGGCCCATCTGTCCGCGGCGGGCGATCATCCGATCGCCCGCGAGCCCGTGCACGTAGACCGCGCTGCAGGCCGCGCTGCCCGAGGTCAGGCCCTGCGCGACCAGGGCGGCGCACAAACCGGTGAGGACGTCCCCCGACCCGCCGGTCGCCATGCCCGGGTTGCCGGTGGGGTTCACCGCCACGCCGCCGCTGACGTCGGCGATGACCGTGCGCGCCCCCTTGAGCACCACCGTCACCCGGTGCTCGTCGGAGAACCGCCGCGCCACGCCGATGCGGTCGGCCTGCACCTCGGCCGTGGAGAGCCGCGCGAGCCGGGCCATCTCGCCGGGGTGCGGGGTGATGATGACCGGCGCGCCCGCCGCCTCGAGGCGCGACGGGTCATCGGCGAGCGCGTTCAAAGCGTCGGCGTCGAGGACCGCCGGCAGGCGCAGCTCGGCGAGGAGCTGGCCCAGGAGCTCGCCCGTCTCGTCGCCGCGATAGAGCCCCGGCCCCACGGCGAGGACCGTCTTGCCCCGCGCGGCGGAGAGGATGGCCGGCAGGTCCGGAAGACCCAGCGGCCCCTCGCCCGGCAGCGGCGCCGCCATGATCTCGGGCATGAACGTCTGCACCGCCGCGGCGTCCTCCGGGCGCGCGGCCATGGTCACC
This sequence comes from uncultured delta proteobacterium, assembly GCA_963772225.1. GTDB lineage: Bacteria > Myxococcota > Myxococcia > Myxococcales > UBA5297 > CAVYWD01. The sequence continues at coordinate 655,685 of CAVYWD010000011.1, forward strand.
AGTCCCGCGCCGCCTCGCAGCGCGGCCGCACAGGTCATCGCCGCGGCGCCCGTCTTGCCCGGCGAGCCGGCGACCACCAAGACATGGCCGTAGTTTCCCTTGTGTGAGTCGGCGCCCCGCCCGGGGAGCATGGAGCGGACCCCGTCCTCGCGCAGCACGAAGACCGGCGGCCCCTTGAGCCGCGCCTCGACCACGCGCGGGATGGAGATGTCGGCGAGCTTCACCTCGCCCGCGAAGCTCGCGCCGGGCTCGAGAACCAGGCCGCGCTTCAGGTAGGCGAACGTCACGGTCACGTCTGCGGTCACGCAGGCGCCCGGAGGGCGGCCTGTGTCCGAGTCGAGCCCGCTGGGGACGTCGACCGAGAGCACCCGCGCGCCCAGCGCCCGCGCCACGCGGATGGCCTCGATGGCGGCCAGCGCCGCGCCCTCCGGCGGCCGAGTGAGGCCGATGCCGAAGATGGCGTCGACAATCAGGTCGGCGCGCTCGAACGCGAGCGCCCGCTCGGGATGGAAGGGCCGCACCACCCCGCCGAGCTTGCGGAAGGCCGCGAGGTTGACGGCCGCGTCGCCCTTCAGGCTCTCGGTGAGGAGGAGGACCTCGACGACGGTCCCGCCGTTGGCGAGGTGGCGAGCGGCGACCAGGCCGTCGCCGCCGTTGTTGCCTGGCCCGCACAGGACGACCGCGCGCCGGTCCGCCCGAAGGAGCCGGCGCGCCTGGCGCGCGACCGCCCTGCCCGCGTTCTCCATGAGAACGGCACTGGGGACGCTCAGCTCTTCGGAGGTGACCCGGTCGAGCTCGCGCATCTGCTCGGTGGTGACCACTCGTATCGGCGTACTCGCCTTCATTGGCTGCCCTCTAGCGGGCTCGCCGCATCAGCTCGACCATGTCGCGGACCGCTCGCTCCATCCCCACCAGGATCGCTCGGGCGACGATGGAGTGGCCGATGTTGAGCTCCACCACTTCTTCGATGCGCGCCACCGGCTGGACGTTCTCGTAGTTGAGCCCGTGGCCGGCGGCGGCGACCAGGCCCAGTTTGTGAGCCGCCTTTGCGCAGTCGATGAGCCGCGCCAGCTCCTGTGCCCGCTGTCGCTCGCCGCGCGCCTCGGCGTAGCGCCCGGTGTGCAGCTCCACACGCTGGGCGTCCACCTTGTGGGCCGCCCGCACCTGGTCGAGGTCCGGGTCGATGAACAGCGAGACCTCGATCTCCGCGTCGCGCAGCGTGCGGACCACCTTGCGCAGGGCGTCGCGCTGGCCGATGACGTCGAGCCCGCCCTCGGTCGTCAGCTCCTCGCGGCGCTCGGGCACGAGAGTTGCGACCTCTGGCTTGATTTCGAAGGCGATCTTCACGAGCTCCGCCGAGGCCGCCATTTCCAGGTTGAGCGCCGTCTGGCAGGTCTCGCGCACGAGCTTGAGATCCCGATCCTGGATGTGCCGGCGGTCCTCGCGGAGGTGAAGGGTAATCTGCTCCGCGCCTCCGAGCTCGGCCAGGGCCGCGGCCGTGACGGGGTCCGGGTAGCGGGCGCGCCGCGCTTGGCGGACGGTGGCGACGTGGTCGACGTTGACTCCGAGTCGGGCGGTCATGGGCGCTCCACTCGCTTTCTTTTCAGGAGGGCGAGGTCAGTGCCGAACGGCGCGCGCGGGGGGCGGCGCGTGCTCGGCGAGGAAAGGGGCGATGGCGGCCGAGAGCTCGGCCGGGCACTCGTCGGCCGGGGCGTGGCCGCAGCCGGGGATGGCGCAAAAGCGCGCCCCCGGCAGCGAGCGGGCGAACCGCTCGCCCAGCTCGAGTGGGAGGAAGGGATCGCGCGCGCCCCAGAGCACCAGGGCCGGGACGCCCAGGGATTCGAATCCGGTCGCCGGCGCTCCAGGCGAGCAGGCCTCGGAGCTGGGCGAGCTGGACGCGAAGGTAGTGCGGGGAAGCGGTGGTCCGCGCGTAGGCCTCGACGGCGGCCTCGGTGATGCGTCCCCGGTCGCCGAAGAGGACCCGAAGGTAGAGCCGGATGAGCGCGCGCGGGACCGGCAGGGCCTCCAGCACCCCGGCCGCCACCTCCGGGAGGGCGGGCAGGTTGCACAGGCGCGCGGCGGGCGAGACGCGGACGGCGGCATCGACGAGCGCGGCCGCGCGCACCTGCTCGGGGCGAAGAAGCGCCAGCTCCAAGGCGATGAGCGCCCCCAGCGAGTGGCCGACGACCGAGTAGCTCTCGTGCCCGAGCTCGCGCATGAGCTCGCCGAGCAAGGTGGCGAGATCCGTGGGAGCCTGCGGCCCGAGCTCCCCCTCGGAGCGACCGCATCCCGGGAGGTCGACAGCGATGAGGCGAAAGCCGGGGAGCTCGACCCGGTCCCAGGAGTGCGAGGCCGCGCCCATGCCGTGGATGAGGAGCACGGCCGGCCCCGCCCCGCGAGACACGAAGTGGAGGCGGCGGCCCAGAGCCACGGCCTCGCCCAACTTGGAAAGCTCACCCGGCATTCGAACGGCGAATCTATTCGACGCACGGCGGCGCAGCAACACGAGGCGCCTGTCGGGAGCCAAAGGCCCAAACGGTTCGCAGGGCTCGCAGGCCCTTCGGCTGCGGGCCTCGGGGTCGCTCCACCTTCGCCCCACTTTGGGCGAGCGGAGGCGAGCGCCGAGGTTCAGCAGAGCGACTTCTCGAGCTCGGCGACGATGGTGTGGGCGTGCGCGTCGTTGGCCTTCTTGTCCGGCCCCTCGACCAGCACCCGGACCTTGAGCTCGGTGCCGGAGAAGCGCACCAGCACGCGGCCCTCGCGCCCCAGCGCGACCTCGGCGCCCTTGATGGCCGCTGTCACTCCCGGCAGCTCGCCCAGCTCGCGGCGCCGCTGAATGGGCAGGTTTACCTGCGTCTGCGGGAAAGGGACGAAGAGCTTCTTGAGCTCGGAGAGCGGCTTGCCGGACTTCACCATCACCGCGAGCAGCTGCAGAGCGGCGATAACCCCGTCGCCGGTCGTCGCGCTCTCCAGGAAGATGAGGTGCCCGCTCTGCTCGCCGCCGAAGTTGTAGCCGTTGCGGCGCATCTCCTCGACGACGTAGCGGTCGCCGACCTTGGTGCGCACCAGGCGAGCGCCCATGTCCTTCAGGGCGACCTCGAGGCCCAGGTTGCTCATCACGGTCGCCACCACGGTCTTCTTGGCCAGGCGCTTCTGCGCGACGAGCTCTCGAGCGCAGATGGCCATGATGGCGTCGCCGTCGACCGTCTGGCCTTTCTCGTCCACCACGATGACCCGGTCCGCGTCGCCGTCGAGCGCGATGCCTAAGTGCGCGCCGTGGCGGACCACGGCCTTGGCCATGTTCTCGGGGTGCAGCGCGCCGCATTTGGCATTGATGTTCTTGCCGTCGGGCGCGACGCCCAGCGGGATGACGCGGGCGCCCAGCTCGCTGAAGACCGCCGGGGCGGCCTTGTAGGCCGCGCCATGGGCGCAGTCGACGACCACCGTCAGGCCGTCCAGGGTCTGCTCCTTGGGGAAGGTGCCCTTCAGGAAGACCACGTACCGCCCCTGGGCGTCGTCGATGCGGAAGGCCTTGCCGACCTTGGTGGCGGTGGGGCGCAGGTGATCGATGGTGTTGTTGGACAACAGCTCCTCGATCTGCACCTCGGCCGCGTCGGGGAGCTTGAAGCCGTCGCGGGCGAAGAACTTGATGCCGTTGTCCTGGTAGGGGTTGTGGCTCGCGCTGATGACGGCGCCGGCGTCGGCGCGCATCGACTGGGTGATGAAGGCGATGCCGGGCGTCGGCAGCGGCCCCACCTGCAGCACGTCGACGCCCATGGAGCAGATGCCCGCCGCGAGCGCCGTCTCGAGCATGTAGCCGGAGAGCCGGGTGTCCTTGCCGATGACCACCCGGTGCCGGTGGTTGCCGTTGCGAATGAGGTAGGCCAGGGCGCGCCCCAGCTGCATCGCGACCTCGGCGGTCATCGGGTAGACGTTGGCGACGCCGCGGACGCCGTCGGTTCCGAACAGCCTGCGCGTGGCGCCGGCGAGAGAGGGTCGGTGCAGGGCGGGTTCCACGTCGCTCCTCCGCGTCGAAGTGCGCGCCCGGCAGGGCGGCGCCGACGCCAATTTGGCCATTCGAGATGCGCCGGCCAGTGTGTTCGGGGGGAGCGCTCTCCGGCCGACCGCGCCGGGCGCGACGCGCGCGGAATGAAGCAGCTTTTGTCCTCGAGCGCAAGGCAGCGCGCACTCGAGAGACCCAAAGGCTGCGCTCGCCTCAGGTCTGCGGGGTGCTGTAGGCGAAGCCGCCCGCGTCGGCCCGCGAGAGCGCGTCGATCATCTGCGCGGCGACCTTGGACTCCGCCACGTCGTGCACGCGCACCACGTCCGCGCCGCCGAGGATCGCCGCCGAGAGGATGGCGAGCGAGCCCGGCAGCCGCTCGCCCACCTGCCTTCCGGTGACGGCGCCGATGAAGCCCTTCCTCGACGCGCCCACGAGCAGCGGCTGCCCCAGGCCCTTGAGCTGGCCGAGGCACCGGAGCAGGAACAGGTTGTGGCCGGCCGTCTTCCCGAAGCCCAAGCCTGGGTCCAGGAGGATGCGCTCGCGGGGGATGCCGCAGCGCATGCCGTGGTCGAGGCACGCCTGCAGCCGCTCCATCACCTCGCCGACCACGTCGAAGTAGGTGGGGCTCGCCTGCATCGTGCGCGGCACGCCTTGGATGTGCATGGCGCAAGCGGCGGCGCCGAGCCTGGCGATGGTCGGCGCCATGAGCGTGTCGAAGGCGAATCCGGAGATGTCGTTGACCAGGCTCGCCCCGGCGCGGACGGCGGCCTCGGCCACGGCGGCCTTGGTCGTGTCGACGGAGATGGGGACGTCGACGAGCCGGGACAGCCGCTCGACGACCGGCGCGACGCGGTCGATCTCCTGCTGCGCGGGGACGGGCTCGGAGCCGGGGCGCGTCGACTCCCCGCCCACGTCGAGGAAGTCGGCGCCGTCGGAGCAGAGGCGCTCGGCGGCAGCGATCGCAGCGTCCGGGGTCGGGTAACGGCCGCCGTCCGAGAACGAGTCGGGCGTGACGTTGACGATGCCCATGAGGAACGTGCGCGACCCCCAGGCAAAGGTCCGCCGGCCGATGGCCATCGTTGTGGGAGGCGCGCCGAGCCGCTCGAGGGCCGCGGTCAGCGACGAGCCGAGCTGGGCAGGTGCCCCTTCCCGCTCCGAGGCCGCCTTCGCCAGGCGCGAAAGGCTCGCTCGAGAGCCGGCCAAGAGCGCGGCGCCCGGGGCTCGGCCGGCGTCGCCCGGGATCACCTCCGGAAAGCCCTGGCCTGAAGGCAAGCCCTGCAGAGCGCCAGCGGGCAGGCCGGTCACCAAAGCGCGCAGGAGCGCGCCCCCGGCGGCGCCCGACGCTGCCTCGCCTCCAGCGCCGATGCGGGCGAGTTGGAGCTTCAGAAGATCCTCGGACTCGAAGTCGACGAAGCGAACCATCGGCATGGGCAGGCTCCTGGCGTTCGCTCAGCGGCGAGAAATCTCGCAAAAAGCGAAGGCGCAGGGCTCTTCGGGGAGCGCCCTGCGCCTTCGTGTCAGAAGTCCGGCCGGCGCGTCAGCCGGTGACCTTGTTGGGCTCGGTGCCGGGCAGCTTGCCCAGGCCCTCCAGCGCGTCGAGGATCTTCTTCTTTTCCTTCTTCTCGACCTTGGGGGGCAGCGAGCTCGGCCGCGGAGTGGGCTTCTGCTTGATGAGCTCGCCGCCCGCGATGAGCGTGGAGACGTCGTTGCCGTCGAGGGTCTCGTACTCCAGCAGCGCGTTGGCGATGCGCTCGAGCGCCGCGCGGTTGTCCTCGAGGATGCGGCGGGCGCGCTCGTACTCCGCCATCACGATCGCCTTGACCTCGGTGTCGATCTGCACGGCGGTGTCGGCGCTGTAGTCCTGCGTCCGGTTGATCTCCCGGCCCAGGAAGATGGCCTCCTCCTTCTTGCCGAAGGAGAGCGGGCCGAGCTTGTCGCTCATGCCCCACTCGCAGACCATCTTGCGCGCCATGTCGGTGGCTTGCTCGATGTCGTTGGAGGCCCCGCTGGTCATTTCGTTGAACACCAGCTCCTCGGCGAGGCGGCCGCCCAGGGCGACGCAGATGCGCTTCTTCGCGTAGTCGCGGCTGGCGTTGTAGCGGTCCTCGCTGGGCAGCTGCTGCATGAGCCCGAGGGTCGGGCCGCGCGGGATGATGGTGACCTTGTGGACCGGGTCGGTCTCCGGAAGCATCTTGGCGACCAGCGCGTGTCCGGCCTCGTGGATGGCGGTGTTCCGCTTCTCCTTCTCGCTGATGATCATGCTCCGGCGCTCGACGCCCATGATGACCTTGTCCTTGGCGGCCTCGAAGTCGAGCATGTCGAGGCGCTCTTTGTTCATGCGGGCAGCCAGGAGCGCCGCCTCGTTGACCAGGTTCTCCAGGTCGGCGCCGGAGAAGCCGGGCGTGCCGCGGGCGATGATCTCCAGCTCGACTTCGGGGGCGAGCGGCGTGCGCTTGGTGTGCACCGAGAGGATGCCGAGGCGGCCGCGGACGTCGGGCCTGGGGACCATGATGCGCCGGTCGAAGCGGCCCGGCCGAAGGAGCGCCGGGTCGAGCACGTCGGGGCGGTTGGTGGCAGCGACGAGGATGACGCCCTCGTTCGCCTCGAAGCCGTCCATCTCCACCAGCAGCTGGTTGAGGGTCTGCTCGCGCTCGTCGTGACCGCCGCCGAGCCCCGCGCCGCGGTGCCGGCCGACGGCGTCGATTTCGTCGATGAAGATGATGCAGGGGGCGTTCTTCTTGCCTTGCTCGAAGAGGTCGCGCACCCGGCTGGCGCCGACGCCCACGAACATCTCCACGAAGTCCGAGCCCGAGATGGAGAAGAAGGGCACCCCAGCCTCGCCGGCGATGGCGCGCGCCATGAGCGTCTTGCCGGTGCCGGGCGGCCCCATGAGCAGCACGCCCTTGGGAATTCGCCCGCCGAGGCGCTGGAACTTCTTCGGGTCCTTGAGGAAGGAGATGATCTCCTCGAGCTCCTCTTTGGCCTCGTCGATGCCGGCCACGTCCGAGAAGGTGACCTTGTTGTGGTGCTCCGAGAGGAGCTTGGCTTTCGACTTGCCAAAGCTCATGGCCTTGCCGCCGCCAGCCTGGAGCTGGCGCATGAAGAAGATGAAGAACAGGAACAGGAACACGAGCGGCATCCACTGCACGAGGATCTGCAGCCAGACGCTGTTCTGCTCTTCCTTGTCGTACCGGTAGTCGACCCCGCCCTTCCCGAAGCGGTCGAGGAGTTGGGTGTCGATGATGGGCGGGCCGCGGGTCTGGAAGGGCTTGTTGTCCTTGTAGGTACCTTTGTAGTCCAGGCCCTTGATGTTGACCGAGGCCACGTCGTGGTTGTCGACCTTCTTCAGGAACTCCGAGAAGCCAATCTCGTTGACCTCGGGGTTCGAGCGTTGGACGAGCTGGTAAAGGCTCACGAACAGCACGATGAGCATGAGCCACAGCAGGATGCTCTTGTAGTTCGAACGCATTCTTTCCCTTCTATCCCGAGGGCAACCGCACGCCCGGCGCAGCTGCGGGCCCCTCAGGTGCTCCAAGCCACGCTACCGAGAGCCCGGGCGGGCGCTCGGCAACACGAGGAAACTTTATCGACAACGCCTTGAACCCTCAACTTATTTTGCCCCTCGGAGCGCAGGTGCAGGCGGGCGTACGATTCGCCCTTGGCCTCCTTGTCCGAGCGAGCGGCGCGCCTTCCACGCCTTCTGTAACCGCTTGGGGACGTCGGCGCTCGAAACGGGGCTCACCCACACGCCCATCTGTCGATTCGCGGACTCCCCATCGGCGGCGGCTTGCGATGGCCTAAGGCCCGGCACGTGAAGAATGTTCCCCGAGGCGTCGCAGAGGAGCGGAACGCGGTCGCGGTCTCCCCGGGGGACCTTGGCGTCGATGAGGAGCGCCTTGAGCTTCTTCTCGCCGGCACCGCGCGGCCTGAAGCGATTGCCGGGGCGCCGACTTCGGAGCTGGAGCGGGAGCGAGGTCGCCTCGGCGTCGAGCCGCAGCTCTCCGGGCCGCTTCGGCTCACCGGGGCGCGCCCACCTGACCTCCACTTCGGCCTCCTCGAACACGTAGCGCCCTTCGCCGGAGATGAGATAGCAGAACGACTGAGAGGTCCGCGGCCTGGCCTTGCCGAACGCAAACCGGCCGTACCTTACGACGCATTCGAGCCCATTGGGGAGCGCCACGGTTCGCGGCCCTCGGGCGCAGAGCGCGGCCTCGATGGCCTGGAGGTGCACGGCGCACAGGGCTGCGCCCGCGCGGCGCGCCGCCATGGAAAGGACGCGCCGCCTCAGCGCCGGCGCGAGCCGCTCCAGCGCCCGCGCATCGCCCGCCGCCTGTCCGTCGGCCAGGATTCTTTCGGGCGCGGGCGCGCGCGAGCGCCGCCAAATAGCGCTCGTCGACAGCCGCGGTGCGCGAGAAGCGGGCGATGGCCGCGAAAGACGCCTCTCCGAGCGCGCGCTTCAGCGCCGGCAGCACCAGGGACCGGACGCGATTGCGGGCAAACGCCTGGGAATCGTTCGTCGGATCGCGCCGCGGCCGCAGCCGCCGAGCCGAGAGGAAGCTCGCCACCTGGCTTCTCGAGGTCTCGAGCATCGGGCGAACGACGAGGCCGCGCCGAGAGAGGATGCCGCGCGCGCCGCGCAGTCCCGCCCCACGGCCGAGCCGAAGGATCAGAGTCTCCACCTGGTCCTCGAGCGTGTGGGCCGTCGCGATGGCTTCGTATCCAACGCGCTCGGCCAAAGCCTCGAGCGCTCCGTACCGGGCCCGCCGCGCCGCGGCCTCCACGCCCCCCGTTCCCTGGACCTGCACGCGAAGGCAATCGCACCGCACCCCGAGGCGCCGACAGAGCCGCGCCACGTACCGAGCGTCTGCGGCCGAGCCCGGGCGAAGCTGGTGGTCGACCGTCCCCACGCCGAGGTCCAGGTCCAGCTCCGACGCGAGGTCGCTCAGGGCCAACAGAAGCGCCACGGAGTCGGGTCCTCCGGAGACGGCGACCAGCACCCGCCTTCCCCGAAGCCCCAGGCGCACCGCCCCCCTGCGCACAGAGTCGACCAGACCGTCGGGGTCTCGGCTATGCCGGCTGCCGGTCATCGGCTCGCCGCCCGACGTGGAGGGGCGATTGTCCTGAAATTCGTCGTGAGGTTCATGAGTTGCCTTCTCGACGAGTGAAGAAGTTGACAAAGTTCGACCAAAGTGGAAAGTTACACCCAATCGATGCGTTGGTTGGGACCCGGTGACGGACAACCCCCCAAAGAGGCATTGAACGGATTCGGGAATCGGGGCAGTTTGAAGGCTGTTCGAAACTTTGGATTTGAAGTCGGTGGGCTGCTCGGGTATTCTCACTGCAGTTCATGATGTTGGGCCCAGGGGTCCCCCCCCTCCCCCTCTGGGTCCACGGGGCCGCCAGGGAAACCTGGCGGCCTCTTTTATTTTCCGCACATCCCAGCCGCGGCGCGAGGCGCCAACCCCAGCCTCAGCTCACAGCGGCGAGCAGCTCGTCCCAGAGCGCGCCAAGGTTCATCCCCCCGGTCGCGGAAACGCCGATCACGGCGCCCGGCAGGCGCAGCGCCGTCGCGATCTCGCGAGTGCGCGGCACCCGGCGGTGCTTGGGCAGCTTGTCGACCTTGGTGGCGGCGACGATGACCTTGCGCCCGAGGCCGGCGATCCATTCTAGGACAGCGATGTCGTCCTCCGTGGGGCCGACGTTCGCATCCACGATACACACCACCGCCTTGAGAGGCTCGCGCTCACGCAGGTAGGCGCCGATCATCCGGTCCCACTCTTTGCGGTCCCCTTTGCTCGCGCGGGCGAAGCCGTAACCTGGCAAGTCGCACAGCCTCAGCTCCCGCCGCTGGGTCGGGGCCCCTCGCTCCTCGCCTTCGACCGCCACGGCCACGTTGAAGAAGTTGAGGGTGCGCGTGCGCCCCGGGGTGTTGGAGACGCGGACCAGCTTTCGCCGCTGGCACAAGGCGTTGATCATCGAGCTTTTGCCCACGTTGGAGCGGCCCACGAAAGCGAGCTCGGGCGGCCCCGGGCGCGGATAGCTTTCCGGCCCCACTGCGGTGGTGTTGAACTCGGCCGAGAGAACGGTGACGGCGTGCTTCTGCATCGGCGCACCATACCTCAACCCCCGGCGGGGCGGGCCCGCAGACCGACCGCGAGCGCGCGAGCCGTCTACAGCGGCCGCCGCCGCAGGCGCAGCGAGTTGAGGACCACGCTCACGCTCGAGAAGGCCATCGCAGCCGACGCCAGCATCGGCGACAAGAGCCCCGCGGCGGCGACGGGGATGGCCACGACGTTGTATCCGAAGGCCCAGAACAGATTCTGGCGGATGGTGGCGAGACCTGCCCTGGCGAGCGAGATGGCCTGGGGGACGAGCGCGGGGTCAGGCCGCATGAGCACCAGCGGCGCCGCCTCGAGCGCCACGTCCGCTCCGCCGCCCACGGCGATGCCCACGTCAGCCGCGGCGAGCGCCGGCGCGTCGTTCACCCCGTCTCCCACCATGGCCACCACTGCACCCGCGGCGCGGCGCTCGGCCACCACGGCGGCCTTGCCCTCGGGCAGCACGCCCGCATGCACCGCCTGCGCTGAGAGCCCCAGGCCCCGGGCGATGGCCGCAGCCGTCCTTTCGTGATCGCCGGTGAGCATCCGGACGTCCAGCCCCATGGACCGGAGCTTCTCGACCGCTGCCGCGGAGGTGGGCCTCGGCGCGTCGAGGAGCCCCAGCGCGCCCAGCGGCCGGCCTGCTTTGGAAACCAGCACCGCCGTCTCCCCGCGCGCGGCGATGGCCTCGGCGAGCCGCGACAGCTCGGGCGACGGCACCCCGAGCTCCTGGAGCAGGCTCGCGCCGCCCACGACGGCCCGCTCGCCCTCCACCAGGCCGCTGACGCCGCGGCCCGGATGCGACTTCACCTGCTCGGCCCGCAGCGGCGCTGCGCCTCGCTCAGCCGCCCGAGCGACGATCCCTCGGGCCAGCGGATGAGGCGACTCGGCTTCCAGCGCCGCGGCCGTCGCGAGCAGCTCGCCCGCATCGCCTCCACCCACGACCTCCTCGCTGGCGACCCGCGGCTGCCCCGCGGTCAGGGTGCCCGTCTTGTCGAACAGCACGCAGGTCACCGCCGCCGCGCGCTCGAGGCTCGCCGCGTCCCGCACCAGGATGCCCATCCGCGCCGCTCGCCCCGTCGCCACCATCACCGCCGTCGGCGTGGCGAGCCCCATGGCGCACGGGCAGGCGATGACGAGGACGGCGATGGCCGAGAAGAGCGCCGGTCCGGCCTGGTGCCCCGCGAGGTACCAACCAAGGCCGGTGAGGACCGCCACCGCCAGCACCGCGGGGACGAAGACGGCCGCGACCCGGTCCGCGAGCCGCTGGATGGGCGCCTTGGAGCCCTGCGCCTGCTCCACCAGCCGCACGATGCGCGCGAGCACGGTGCCCGCGCCCACCTCGGTGGCCCGGACCTTGAGCGTTCCGTCGCGGTTCACCGTGCCCCCCACCACCGCGTCGCCCTTCTTCTTGAACGCCGGGATGGACTCGCCGGTGAGCATGGACTCGTCGACCGCGCTCTCGCCCTCCTCGACCTCGCCGTCCACCGGGACCTGGTCGCCCGCGCGCACGAGCAGGAGGTCGCCCCGCTGGACCTCGTCCAGAGGCACCTCGCGCCAGGCGCCGCCCACCTGCTTGAGCGCCGAGCGAGGCGAGAGGTGCGCGAGCTTCTCGATGGCCTCGGAGGCCGCCCCTTTCGCCCGCGCCTCGAGGAGCCGCCCGAGCAGGATGAGCGCGACGATGGAGCTCGCCACCTCGAAGTAGAGCGGCCCGCCGGTGAACAGCGAAGGGATGCTGAAGAAGTACCCCGCGCCGCTCCCCAGAGCGACCAGGGTGTCCATGGTGGCGGCGCCGTGGCGCAGGTTCTTGAGCGCCGCCGAGAAGAAGCCGCCGCCCGCTCCAAAGACCACGAGGGTGGAGAGCGCGAGCTGGAGAGCGCCGAAGGCCCCGCCGTGCAGGTGGGCCATGCCCAAAGCGACCCCCGGCACACCGGCCGCCAGGGCTATGGCGAGCCTCCACTTCGCCCGCTTGAGCTCTCGGCTCCGCTGGGCGCTCACGTCCAAGTCGAGGCTCGCGGAGTAGCCGACGTCCTGGACCGCGCGCTCGACGGCCTCGTGCGAGAACCCTGCACCGGGGACCACGCGCGCGGTTCCCCGCGCGTAGTTCACCGCCGCGCCTTCCACGCCGGGGAGCTTGAGAATGGCCTGCTCAACCCTGCCGGCGCAGGAAGCGCACGACATCCCGCCGACCGAGAAGAGGACCGCCTCGTCGCCCGACTTCGTCGATTTGGAAAGCACCTGGGGCTCTGGTGGCGCGGGAGCTGGAGGCGGAGGAGCCGCCTCTGCCTTCGATGCCTCCTCGCCCGGCAGGCTCGCCTGGTAGCGCCCGCCGCCCGCCTCGAACACGGCCTTCTCCAGCGTCTCGGCCGAGAGGTCCGCAGCGTGCTGGACGCGCGCAGTCCCCAGCGGATGGCTCACGTCGGCGAGCTCAACCCCTGGGACCGCCTCCAGCGCCTTCTTCACCCGCGACTCGCAATGGCCGCAGGTCATCCCGGTGACGTTGAGCAGGGTTTCCATGACACGAGAGAGCCCCGTCTGGAGCTCAAAGGTTTCGCCCGCGACTCGCAGGAGGCCCTTGAAGCAGGCCATCTCGACGCGGCTTCACAGCGTCACCACGGAGACCCGGTCGAACCCGTCCACGACCACCTCGCCGCTCTCCAGGAAGCGCACGCTCCCCCGCAGGTCGAGCGCCTGGACGGCGCGGACCGGCTTGCCGCCGCCGATGGGGAGCAGGTCGAGGGCCATTTCCGGATTGGGCGAGCCGCCGGGGAGCGCGGGCGTCGCGGCCCCGAGGACCGCCAGCCTTTTCCCGTCGGGCGAGAATGCCGGACGCTGCTCCGGGAGCGCGTGCCGCGCGAAAAGCAGGTCCCGCGCCGGCCCCAGACGGATGGCGCCCAGCGACCCGGACGAGATGGGCCGGACATAGAGGCGCGAGGTCGCCACCGGCGTGCGGCGAACCTCGAGAACGGCCAGGAGCGTCCGGGAGAGCGCGAAGGACAGAAAGGCCTCGGGGCCGACCTGCGGCGCGACCTCCTGGGCGTCGCCCCCCTCGACCGGATAGGACCAGAGCGAAGGCGCCAGGGGCGCGCGGTAGCGGACGAGGACGACGTATCGGCCGTCGCGCGTGATGTCCATCTGCGGCCGCTCGGAGTGGTCGGCGCCGGCGGACCGCTCGTCGTCGAGCTGGCCGATGACCTTGGGCGGCGCGAAGAACGGGGAGTTGCCCCCCTCGACGACGGCGGTCTGCAGCTCCCGCCGGTTGGGATCGGCCACGGCCAGCACCCGCCCGTCGGCGCTCACCGCGATCTCGCTGCCGGAGTACTCGCACGACGAGCCGCGGCCGAAAGCGGGGACCACGCCCACCCGCGCCACGCCCTTGGCCTCGACTCGAAAGAGCAGATCGCCCGAGTCGGTCCAGGTGGGCGAGGTGTACCGCTGGTCGCCTGCGTCGAGCATCAGCGGCCGCGCGGCACCGCCCAAGTCGTAGGCATAGAGGCCGGGCTTGCCCCCCTCCACCCGGCAGGCGACCGTCCGCGAGTCGGGCGAGAGGACCTTGGCAGCGGCTCCCGCCAACTCCGGCGGAAACTCGATGATTCGCAGGCTGGCCATCGCTCTTTTGAACGCTACCCCGAGCCGGGCGCGTCTTTCCAGTCCCCCCCGCGGCGCCCTTTGTTGCCAGGGGCGCAGGCCCAAGGGAGAATCCGCCGCATGGACGGACTGGCCGGCGACCTGGGGACCATGCCGATCCCCGACCTGCTCCTGTACCTCGGGAACAGGGCGCTCACCGGCACGCTCGTCTGTGAGCAGGGGAGCGTCAAGAAGAGCGTCAGCGTCCGCAGCGGCGAGGTCATCAACGCGGCCTCCAACGACCCGCGCGAGTACCTGGGCCAATTTCTCATCAACTTCGGCCACATCTCGGAGGACCAGCTGACCAAGGCCTTCCAGACTCAATCGGAGACCAAGGTCTTCCTCGGGCGCATCTTGGTCATGATCGGCCTGGTGAGCGAGGAGACGCTTCGGCAAGTCCTGGCCATCAAGATCCGCGAGACCACGCTCTCCTTGTGCCGCTGGAAGACGGGCGGCTTCCGCTTCGCGCGGGGAGTCCTCCCGCCCGAGCAGGAGGGGGTCGCGGTGCAGGTGCCGCTGCTCGATATCCACCGCGAATCGGAGTTCCGGGAGACAGCCTGGGAGGCGATGCTGCAGGTCTTCCCCCACGGCGGAATCGCGCTCCGCGTGGACGAGTCGAAGATTCCCCAGGACATCTCCCCCGCCTCCCTGGACGGCCAGCTCTTCGAGCTCATGCGCGAGGGGCATCTCATCGACGAGATATCCCTGCGCCTCCACGCCACCGACTTCCACCTCTACCAGCGCCTCTACGCCCTCCACCGCCAGGGGATGGTCGCGCCGGTCGAGCGCGAGAAGCCCGCGGACGGCGACAATGCCGAACTCTCGCTCGGAGAAGAAACGGGGGTCGCCGACATCTTGCGCCACGCGCGGGAGTACCTGGCCGCGAACCAATACGCCGAGGCCGCCTCGCTCGCCGCGCGCGCGGTCGAGCTCTCGCGCTCGCCCGAGGCCCAGGCGGTGCTCAAGGACGCCGAGGCCGGCCTCCTCGACCGCCTTCGGACGGACCTCCTTTCGGGCCCCAAGGTTCCCGAGCTCGCCGTGCCGGCAAACCAGCTGCGCAAGCTCGACCTCTCGCCGCAGGAGCGCTACCTGCTCTCGCGCATCGACGGCGCCCGGGACCTCCGGGCCATCATCCGCGTCTCGCCCATCCGCGAGGTCGACGCGCTCAAGTCGTTCCAGAAGTTCGTCGACGACGCGCTCGTCGTGCTGCGGCCGGGGTGAGGCTGCCGCTCACCGGCGCGCCACCTCGCGCTTCAGCGCCTCGACCGAGAACCGCGCCGCCACTGGCCGCCCGTGGGGGCAACGGCTGTTGAAGTCGATGGCGCCGAGCGCGTCGAGGAGCGCGCGCACCTCCTCGGGCGCGAGCGCCTGGTGGGCGCGGACCGCGGCGTGGCAGGCCGTGGTCGCCAACCTGGTCGCGCGCCCTCATCTCGCCCGACGTCCGTTCCGCCTCGAATCTCGAGCTGGCTCCCGGGTAGCATGACGCATGCGCTGCGCATCTTTGCTCCTCGTCCTTCTGTCCGCCGGGGGTACTCGGTCCGCGAACCTGCCCCCGGAGGCGCTTGGCCTCTACTCCGCCGACGCCAAGGGGGACTGGCTCTTCGTCTTCCGCACCCCGAAGGACGAGCAGCTCTGGGTGCTCTCCAGGGGCTTCCTCTTTGCGGCGGCGGAGGTACGCAGCGCCGCGGGGTGGACGCTTCGCACGCTCGGCCGCTCGCCGGGCGAAGACAGCGGCGACGCTCCACCGCCGACGATCCCCCTCGCCGCGCTCGCCGACGGGCACTGGCAGCTCGATTGGGGCCGCCTCCGCGTCCACCGGGTGGACCCGTTCCTTGCCCGAGTCCTCAGCCATCGATCGGCGCAAGTCCTCAGGCGAGTCGACCAGCGCGCGCTGAACGCGCGGGCGGAGCTCTCCTGGTATTTGGCGCTCCTGCGCGATCCGGATCCGACCAGGCGTGAGGCATTCACGAAGAACCTCGACTCGAGCGTCATCGAGGAACGCGGCGGGCCAACGAGGTACATAATCGAGGAGCTCCGTACCTCCCTCGACGAGGCGAGCCGGACCGTGCCAAGCGGGGAGCGAGGGCGGCTCGATCGCTCGAATCGAGACGCTGGCCCGCCTGAGCGGAGGCAAGGGCCAGCTCTGGCCGAAGAGCGACGACGGCCCCTTGGCGGACCTGCTGGCGTCCCGCTGGCCATCGAACGACCTGCTCTCCATCGAGGACGGCTTCAGGGCGCGGCTCGAGCGGCGTGACGAGGGACCCCGCGTTGGGTCGACCTGCGGCTTTGCCCTTCCCCTGGCGGCGGTCGACGCCGAGAAATCGCCCATTCTCGCTCCCCTGGCGGGCCAGCTCGCCCGGGTGACCTCCTTCTTCTGGGCGCTCCCCGCGGGCGCGAGCGACGCCGGATGCGAGCTCACCCTCGATCCGAAACGTTTCTACCGGCCGGGGCGAGGGAGCTTCACGTTCCGGGAGTTCGCCGACACCGACGCGGCAATCGCCGGCGCACAGCTCGTCGGCTACCTGTCGAGCGAGCTGTTCGTCGCCGGCGGCCGTTCCGCGGCCGACCTCGCGGCGATGACAGAAGAGAACTCAAGCGAGAGGTCGCACCAGGCGGAGTGAGCGCCGTGTCCGTGGGGCGACGGCCTCTTTCGCAACCCATCCAACCGTGGCAGCCGACCGTCCGAGGTCGAGTGGGTCGCGCTGACGAGGCCCATATGCATTCTTTGACGTCTGTGCGAGGCCTGAACAGCGAGCCGAGCTGGGAGGATGTATGCCCCGACGCGCTCATCGTGCTGCGGCCAGGAGGGTGAGGCTGCCGCTCACCGGCGCGCCACCTCGCGCTTCAGCGCCTCGACCGAGAACCGCGCCGCCACTGGCCGCCCGTGGGGGCAACGGCTGTTGAAGTCGATGGCGCCGAGCGCGTCGAGGAGCGCGCGCACCTCCTCGGGCGCGAGCGCCTGGTGGGCGCGGACCGCGGCGTGGCAGGCCATGGTCGCCAGCACGTGGTCCATGGCCTGGTCGAGCGCCCGCCCGCGCTCCACCTGCATCAGCTCGCCGGCGAGGTCGTCGAGCAGCGCCCGGTAGTCGCTGCCGAGGTCCCTGACTGAGGTCCCTGAGTGCGGGGCTCCGCTGGACCTTTGGATGGACTCGGGTGGCGCTCGGGCGCCAGCCGCCGAGAGCGAGCGGACAAGTGCTCGCCGATGTACCATCTTCGGATGCTGACGTTGGTGCATCACGCGCTCGACTCGGAGCCAGGGGCGCTCTCGCCCTTCGTCAAGTACATCAATACCGTCGCCGAAGGCAGCGACGTTCGCATCGCGTGCCCCTACGTCAGCCTACGGGTGCTGCGCTCCCTCGTGGGAAAGGCGCGGCGCTGGCGTTGGCTCACTGATGCCGAGGAGTTGTTGCGAAGCCACGCACCGTCGAACCGGGCCGAGCTTCTCAAGTTCCTCGCAGACCACCAAGAGCGAGTCCGCCATTGGCCCGACCTCCACGCCAAGGTGGTCGCCGGCGACGCGTCCGCTCTCCTCGGCTCGGCGAACCTCACCGAGATGGGCCTCGGCAAGCGGCAAGAGATAGGGGTGCTCCTCGATGAACCTGCCATCGTCGGTCAGCTCCACTGCTGGTTCGATGCCCTGTGGAGCCGATGCCAGGCCGTGCCTCCGGCGGCGCTGAACGACTTCGCAGCCGCGCTGCCGAGGGCGCTCACGGAAGCGCCCGGCGTCCGCTTGACGAGCCCCGCGCCGGCCATCTCAGCGGCGCTCTTCCCTGCGGCCGAGCCGCCGAATCTGGCCTCTGGCGAGGATGAGTTGCGGGAGCGCCTCTCGCGCGCTGCCAGCCGCGAGTGGGCCAACGCCTACCTCGACCTCTGCGCGGACCTCTTGGCGACGCTGGAACTCAAGGAGGATGACGCTCGGCTCGTGATGAGCGTCCCAACATCCTCGGGCCTGCCAGTCACCATCAACCAGCGGTACGTCCTCTGTGCCTTTCATCGAGGTCGCAAGGTCGTTGGGATGATGCTGCCCCACGACCTCCAGATCCCCGCTGAACTCGTGCCCGCCATGGCCAACGTGCGCGAGCACATGGGTGGCTTCAAAGCCTGGCACGACGAGAAGCCGGAAGAGGTTCCTGGCTTCGCCTACTTCGAGGTTGAGGACCCGCGCGAGCTGCTGCCGCTGCGCGATGAGTGGCTCTATGCCGTCATGCGCGAGACCGAGCGCCCTTGGAAGCACTCCAGCTTCCGGCGCATGCACGTGCCTGCGTTCTTCCGGGCCGCCATCGACAAGAACTTCCGCGCAGCGCTCTTGAATCGCGCGTTCTCACCGGCTCGCCCCGCGGCATAGAGCGCGCTGCAAGCGACCACCGCCATCCTCGCGAACCAGAACAGCCCTCCGGGCAGCGCGGCGCGGTCGGCCCAGCCGGCGACGCGGCGACTGCCGTCGGCCGAGCAGCGCGCTACCTCTTCTTGGCCTTCAGGTCCACGGTGATGACCTTCTCCTCGGTTCCGAAGGTCCCGCGCTCCTTCATGTCTTCCTCCTCCGTTGGAACTGCGTGAACCGCGCCAAGTGCGGCGCGGAAGCTGAACGTCCGATGTATAGAACGGCGAAACAAGAGCGCGTGATGCGCGGGGAGGTCTCCAGAGTGGCGGATCGCGAGCGGCTCACGCGCGGCCGATGTGCAGATCGGCCGTTTTGGAAGATTTCGTGCGCACGCCGATGTAAACACCGGCGGGTCGGGAACGGCTCGTGCGCGGCCGATGTGGAGACCAGAAGGTTTGGAAAATTTCATGCGCTGACCGATGTGGAGACCGGCTGAACACGAAAATTTCGTGCCTCGGCCGACGCAAAGACCGGAGCGGGGCGACCGCGACAGGCGCGCGGCGGTCTGCTGAGAGGGAAAGGCGCCTGCTCGTAACCCGTCGCGGCCGGAGCCCGGGCGCGTTGGTCGCCGCCGAGGTCGCGGGTTGCGGGGCGCGCGTCGCGAGCGCGGCCTGGACATTGCGCATGTTCGCGGGCCCCCTTCCCTCGCAGCGCTGCGACCGCGCTGTCTCGCTCCCCTGGCATTGTTGATCGAGGCGCCCGAAGCGGTTCACCGCCAGCGCGACGGCCCGCGCGACGGAGGTCTCGTCGCGCATGTCGTTGGGCGCGAAGTGCGCGCGCACCCCGGCGGCCTCGAGCGCGGCCAGCACCGACCGGCCGCTACTCGCCGCGGCCCGCGAGGCACCACCTCGGCCCCGTTCGCGCGAAGGCCCGAAGGCGGCGAGTACGGCCGCTCCACCCGAAACACCCGCACCTCGCGCGCCTAGGAAGAATCAGCGGCCTTTTCGCCCGGCCGTCCGAGATCACGGACGAGGCCCATGCACTCCCTGACGTCTGTGCGAGGCCTGAACAGCGAGCCGAGATGGGAGGATGTATGCCCCGACGCGCTCATCGTGCTGCGGCCAGGAGGGTGAAGCCGCCCGCTCACCGGCGCGCCACCTCGCGCTCCAGCGCCTCGACCGAGAACCGCGCCGCCACAGGCCGCCCGTGGGGGCACCGGCTGTTGAAGTCGATGCCGTCGAGCGCGTCGAGCAGCGCGCGCGCCTCCTCGGGCGCGAGCGCCTGGTGGGCGCGAACCGCGGCGTGGCAGGCCATGGTCGCCAGCACGTGGTCCATGGCCTGGTCGAGCGCCCGCCCGCGCTCCACCTGCATCAGCTCGCCGGCGAGGTCGTCGAGCAGCGCCCGGTAGTCGCTGCCGAGCAGCGCCGCCGGCGCCGACTTGAGCGCGAAGGTGGTCCCGCCGAAGGGCTCGAGCTCGAAGCCCAGCGCGCGCACGTCCGCCAGGTGATCAGCCAAGACCCGCGCCTGCGCCAGGGGCAGCTCCACCGTCGCGGGGAAGAGGAACGCCTGGCCGATGGCCTTGCGCGAGCGGTACGCCTCGCGCAGCTCGTGGAATTTGAGCCGCTCGTGGGCGGCGTGCTGGTCGATGACCACCAGCGCCGGGCCGGGAGCCTCGCAGACGAGGTAGGTGCGCGCGAACTGGCCGATGACCCGCAGGCTATGGAAGAAGCCGCCCGGCGGCTTCGCGTCGTCCTCGGGGCATTGCGGCCCGTCGGCCGGAAGCTCGGCGGGCCGAGGCACCGCGGGAGCCGGGCCGGTGGGCGACCCCGCCGCCGCGCGCGAAGTCCAGGCGAACGGCAGCGCCGCGGGCCGCGGGCCGGCAGCCGAGTAGTACGCGCCGGGCCGCTCCGCGCTGGTCTGAGCCTGCGCCGCGCCGGCCTGCCCTCGGGTGAGCCAGGGCGAGCGGCGCAGGGTCTCGTGGACGGCGGCAAACACCCCCTCGAAGACCGCGCGCGAGTCGGCGAAGCGCACCTCCAGCTTCTGGGGGTGCACGTTCACGTCGACTTGCTCCAGCGCGAGCTCCACGAACAGCACCGCGGCCGGCTGGCGGCCCGGCATGGTCGCGTCGGAGAAGGCCCGCTGCACCGCGGCGATGAGCCCCCGGTCGCGCACGAACCGCCCGTTGACGAACGTGTACAGCCCGCGCGCGGAGGAGAGCGTGAAGTCCGGCGAGGCGACGTGCCCGCGCACGCGGACGCCGCCCCGCTCCAGGTCGACCGGCAAGAGGTGCTCGAAGACCTCCGAGCCGAGCGCGGCTGCGATGCGCTCGCGGGGGTCCGAAGGCGACGCGGGCGCGGTCAGCGCCTTGCGTCCGCCGCTGGTCAAGAAGAAGCCGACGTCCGGCCGGGCGAGCGCGAGCCGCACCACAACCTCGGACGCATGGCCCGCCTCGGTCTCGGCGCGCTTCAAGAACTTGCGCCGCGCCGGCGTATTGAAAAACAGGTCCTCGACGACCACCGAGGTGCCGGGCGGGGCGCCGGCCTCCTCCACCGGCCCGAGCTTGCCGCCCTCGACGGTGAGCCGCGTGGCCGAGGGGGCCGAGGTCTCGCGCGTGGTCAGCGAAAACCGCGAGACCGAGGCGATGGCCGGCACCGCCTCGCCGCGAAAACCCATGGTGGCGATGCGCGAGAGCCCCTCCGGCCCCCGGAGCTTGCTGGTGGCGTGGCGCTCCAGGCAGAGGAGCGCGTCCTCGCGCGACATGCCGCAGCCGTCGTCGGCGACGGCGATGCGCTGAAGGCCCCCGTTGACGAGCTCGACGCGGATGTTGGCAGCCCCAGCATCGAGCGCGTTCTCGCACAGCTCTTTGACCACCGAGGCCGGCCGCTCCACGACCTCGCCCGCGGCGATCTGGTTGACCAGCTGCTCGGAGAGAAGGTGGATCTTGCCCATCGGCTCTTGTTCTTGGCGCGCGGGAAGACCCTACTGCCGGCGCTGCTTCTCTTTCGGGACGACGCAGGTGAGCGAGGCCCGGCAGACCACCACTGGCGCTGCGAGCACCTCGGCCGCCGAGTCGTTGCCGGGGACGCCCGCGACCGGGGCGATGACCTTGCGCGCCTCGAAGCGCATCGCGCGCGAGGTGGTGCCGACCTTCACAATCTCTCCCTCGGCCTCGATGTAGTCGCCGGCGTAGACGGGCGCGAGGAACTCGACCTGGTCGTAGGCGCGCAAGAGCCCTTCGTCGCCGTCTTGGCGGATGCAGAGCTCGGTGGCCACGTCGCCACACAGCTCGAGCATGCGCGCGCCGGGCACCAGGTTGCCGCCGTAGTGCGCGTCGGCCTGGCTCATGCGGATTCTCAAGAACGCCTTGATGGACATGGAGCAGCTCCCTCGCCGGGAAGCGGCGAGGGCCGAACTCTATGGGGAGCCCCTCGGTCGGCGCAACGATGGCGCGGGCGCGGGGCCACTCAGCCGCGGTCGGGAGGCTTCGCAGGAGCTGCTTCGTTCGGGCGCGCGGTCACCTCGGCCTCCTCCTCCACCCCTCGGCGCCCGTGCGGGAAGTGGCGAATCTGGTCGGGCAGGATGTCCTCGGCGTTCGCCGGGTCGGGCTCGAGCGGCTGCGGCGGGCGACCCGCGAGGTCGCCGCCGTCCGGGTCGGCGCCGTTGCCCGCGTCGCCGTACTCGGCCTCGTCCATGCTCGCGTCGGCTCCGGTCAGCTCGCCGGTCCGCTCGTCCAGCGTCCGCCGCCGCCTGATTCTGGACATGGCACTCCTCCTTCCGCCGTCGCAGGGCTAGAGGTCTTGAGGGCGCGAACGCGATGCATTCGAGTCAAGTTTTCCACCGAGCCGGGTTCCCGCAGAATCATCGACCATCAACTATCGACCCGAGGCGGCGCCGCACTCTCTCCAACATGCCTGGTCGGTCGGAGGCGCAGCCTCGCTGAACCTATTTCTCCGACACGCCACCCGCGCGCGATCTTCCCAACGGGGCCAAAAAGGCGCGGGCCGCACCGCCCGCCTGCGCCTCGGCGCCCGGGCCGCCTTCCGATAGGATGATTGGAATCATGGGCCACTTGAACCATCTCAAGCGCGAGTACCGCGCCCTCGCACACAGGCTCCAGGCGGGCACCACCGCGCTCGTCCCGCCGTCCTCCGAGGAGGGCTGGCAGGGCTTTCGCGAGATCCTGGAGATCCTCTACTCACCCGACGACGCCGCCCTAGCGGCGCGCCTGCCCACCGTCCCGACCAGCCTACGCGCCATCGCCGCGCGCCTCGGCCTTCCCGAGGCACAGCTCGCGCCGCGGCTCACGGCCATGGCCGAGCGAGGGCTCGTCCTCGACCTCGTGAACCCGCGGACGGGGAGGACGAAGTACCTGCTCGCGCCGCCCGTCGTCGGCTTCTTCGAGTTCTCGATGATGCGCGCCCACGACGGCGTGCCGAAGCGCCGCATGGCCGAGGCGATGGAGGCCTACACCCGCGGCGACGAGGCATTCGCCCGCGAGGTCTTCGGCCACCCAACCGTCATCGGCCGGGCGCTCGTCCGCGAGACGGCCCTCGAGGAGGAGCTGCCGGACGTCCTCGACTGGGAGCGGGCGACGAGCCTCATCGAGAACGCCGAGCGGCTCGCGGTGTCCCTCTGCTATTGCCGCCACTCGGCCGAGCACCTGGGCCGCGCGTGCGACGCGCCGAGGGAGACCTGCCTGTCGCTGAACGGCGGCGCCGACTTCGTCGCCCGGCACAAGTTCGGGCGCGCCATCGAGCGGAGCGAGGCCCTGGAAATCCTCCACCGCTCCCGCCAGGGCGGCCTCATGCAGATCGCCGACAACGTCCAGTCGCGCCCGAGCTACATCTGCAACTGCTGTGGCTGCTGCTGCGAGCAGCTCCAGTCCATCAACCACCACGGCTTGAGGGGCGTCGTCCCCAGCGGCTTCGTCGCCAGCCCCCAGGAGGACCGCTGCGTCGGCTGCTCGCGCTGCGCCCGCGCCTGCCCCATCGGCGCCATCTCGCTGCTCCCCTCGCGCGCAGCGGCCGAGCGCAAGAGCGAGCTCGCGCCCTCGGTCGACCCCGATCGCTGCATCGGCTGCGGCCTGTGCGCCGACGCCTGCCACAAGAGCGCGATGCGCATGGAGCGGCGCCCGGTTCAGCCGCACATCCCCGCTGACCTCCTCGAGAAGGCGCTGCGGATGTCCATCGAGCGAGGCCGGCTCGCGGACCTCGTCTTCGACCAGGCGGGCAGCCGCGGCGCCGCGTTCCTCAATCGACTCCTGGGCGCGCTCACCCGGCTGCCGCCGGCGAAGCAGGCCCTCGCCGACGAGCAGCTGCGCTCCCGGTTCGTGCGCTTTGTGCTCCGGCGCGTCAAGGACCCGACCGCGTAGCGGCCGGCTCTATGGATACGCCTCGAATGTTCGGCCGGGGAACGAGCTTGTCCCGGTGAACACCGAGCTGCATGTCGACCCCCTCTTTGGAAACTCATTTTTCCAAGAGATGTCCGTGCCGATCTGGGGCCACGAGAAATGCGAACGAAGCGCCGATGCCCTGGAGGCGACCGACGACGAATTCAACCGGACGATCCCCGAGACCTCCTATCCCCACAGGTCACGGACGAGATGGAGAATCGCATCCGCAGGCGTTCCGGCCTGCGCTCCTCTGGACCAGATGAGCATGAGGTCGGCGGTGATCCGCTGCTCTCGCCACAGAAGCACGGTCCCGGAGATCTCCGCCTGAACCGCTTCGTCCTCGTGCAGCAGTCCCGCGCATACGCCAGCAGTGATGAGCTCAAGCACGGCGCCGGGATGATCGACCTCGATGACTCGCCCTCCGTTCCCCACCCGCTCGCGTGCGACCTTCCCGCAGAACGAGTCCTCGGCGCCAACCACCCATGGAGATCGGTAGATTCGCTCCCACCCGCGGGCCTTGATTTCGTCCCGCCACGCAACGGGAGCAGCGACATAGACGCTGAGTGAGCCGAGCCGGTGTTGAGCAAGCTCGGGCGAGCTCACGGGACCGATCACGAACCCGGCGTCGCGATGGCGCCGGAGCACGTCCTCCTGAACTTCCCCGGATGACCCGTGATGGAACTCGAGCACGATGGCGGCGTGCTCGGAGTAGGCCCGCTGAAGCAGCTCCGGAAGGCGGAGCTCTCCTGGATGGCCGGCGATGCCAATCTGGACCCGACCGGCGAGGGAACCGGCCAGGCTGCTGGCCTTGGCGGTGAGCTCGGCTCCGGCGCTCAACACGCGCTCGGCCAGCGGCAGGAGCGCTTGTCCAGCTGCAGTGAGCTCCATACCGTGCGCTGTGCGCCGAAAGAGCTCTACAGCGAGTTCGTCCTCGAGCGCCTTGATCTGTCCACTCACCGCGGGCTGGCTCAAAAAGAGCGTGCGCGTCGCACGCGTGACGCTGCCCGAGTGAGCGACCGCAACGAACGTGCGTAGCTGCTGAATCTCCACACCGAAATCCTAGCATGACAACCCCAGGGAGACCGTGCGCCTCCCAAGGCCTGGCTGCGGAACCGCCGCCGTGGCAACAGCGGGAGGTATCCCTCGGCAGACAGGTGAGAGCCGGCCAAGGGCGGATCGGCAAAACCGGCTGCGGCCGCACCTCGTGGCCCTGCTGAACGGCGGCGAAGCCGATGCCCTGCCATCCGGGCGGTGGACCAGACCCTGCCACCGCCGTCGACGACTCGAATCCACCGACTCCGTTGGCCGGTTCTCAAGCACTCGATCACTGGCCGGTGTTGCCCGTGCGCCGAGGCTATCGCCCGGGTATCGCCTCCGCCGATGTCGGGCATCGCGACTGACGATTGGCTCTTCGGACCGGGCGAGGGTACCTATTGCGTTGTCACTTTCGCTTTCATCATTTCACTCGGAGAGATGCACGCCATGAGGCCACGCTGTCCCGCAAGTGCCAAGGCGGTTGTGTCATGAACGACTTCAAGGTGCTTCAACCTGCGGAAGCTACCTGGAGGCCCCATCCTGAATTTGCGGGAGTCGAGATTGCTCGCCTGCTCTCTTTTCGACAGGACCGCGGGGACGCCGCCATCGCGCTGGTCCGTGTGCCGGCGAGAACGCGACCCGACAAGCACATCCATGAGGGGTCGGACGACATCCTCTACGTGCTCAAGGGGAAGGCGGCCATGTGGATTGAGGGACTCGGGGACGTTCCTTTGGTGGCTGGGACGTTTCTGAGGATCCCCCGGAAGATTTGGCATCAGCCCCACGACGTCGAGGAGGAGCTCATCATCTACGACGCATGGTGCCCCTCTCTCGACTAAACGCTTCGCCAACTGGAGACACGCACATGATGATGAAACACGAGACAGACGTACCCAAGACACCGATCACGGCCGAGGGTTTCCGCGGCATGACCGCCCGCTTCGCTCTCACCAAGGACGACGGATGCCCACGCTACGCCATGCGAATCATGGAGTTCGAGCCGGGAGGCCATACTTCCCTGCATGCTCACGCCGAGGAGCATGAGTTCTACTTCTTGGAAGGCGAGCCCTGCTGCGTCGACGGCGAAGGTAGAGAGACCCGGCTCCGAGTCGGGGACCTGGTCTACGTGGCTCCATTTGAACGACATCAGCTCAGGAACCTCGGGAACACCATGATGCGGGTGGTCTGCACCATCCCCATCCTGTCCGGTGGCGACGGCAAAACGACCGGCCACGGCTACTGAGGTTTCGAATGAAGAGCTTCAGGACCATCAACCAGGGACAGCGGACCGCCAATTGAAACGGAGAAGGCCATGAACCTGCCAATTTCGACCGTGGCGTTGCTCGGTGCCGTCCTCCTTGCGGACTCGCCGCTGCCCAGTCCAAAGGAAGGTGACGATTTCCTGGCCCGCACCTTCGCCGAGCGCGCTCCCATAGACGCTTCGCACCTGCACCGAAAATGGCTAGACCTCCCTTACGCCGCCGCCTCAGCCGCGCAGAAACTTGACATCTACCTACCGGAGCGTGGCCCGGGTCCCTTCCCGGTCGTCATGGCCATCCACGGTGGCTCCTTCCTGATGGGCGACAAACGAGACTTCCAGATCGTCCCCATGCTCAAGGCCGTGGACCACGGTTATGCCGTCGTCTCCATGAATTATCGCCTCACGGGCGAAGCGAAATTCCCCGCCCAGACCGAGGACGTCAAGGCCGCTCTCCAGTGGATCCGCGCCGAGGCGAGGACCTACAATCTGGACCCAGGAAGGATCGCATTGTGGGGCGATTCCGCCGGTGGCTACCTTTCCGCCTTCATCGGCGCAAGGGATCCCGGAGAAAACGGCATCCGCGCCGTGGTCGACTGGTACGGCCCCATCTCCTTTGCCGCCATGACTGGCATCAAGCGCATGGAAGGGGTAGGTGTCCGACTATTTGGTAAGTCCGCAGAGGAAGCGCCCGAACTCTACGCCCAATCCAATCCGGAGACCCACCTATCCCCCAAGGCCCCACCCATCCCAGCCCTTTAAAGGTCGTAAGTAGTTGGTGTTGCTGCGGGATTTCGACTCTATTGTGCGGGTCCTGAGAATCTGCCATGGATCTGGCCTCTCCTGGGCGCGTCCAAACCGGGGCGCCCGTCGAAAGGCCAACGCATGATTCTTGGCAAGGTGTTCGCTCCGTTCATTGAACAGAGCCCGATTAGCGTGATGGCGCGTGGGACACTCGAGCATGCGCTGCGCTCCGAAGATGTTGATGCCGTGTTTGGCGCGAGCGCTGAAACGCAATACACGCGGACGCTGCTGTTCTCCACAGTCGTCGACTTGATGAGCCTCGTGGTTCACCGCATCCGGCCGTCGCTTCACGCCGCCTATCAAGCCAATCGGCGCCGAATTGAGGTCTCGGTACAGTCGCTGTACAACAAGGTCGACGGAATCGAGCCGGGGGTCGGTGCGGCATTGGTCAAGCACGTCGCCGGTCGCACTGTTCCGTTGATCGAAAGCATGAAGGCATCGCTTCCGGAACTCCTTCCAGGGTATCGAGCTCGGATCCTCGACGGGAATCACCTGGCGGCCACGGAGCATCGGATTTCCGAGCTGCGCAAGACCGCAGCGGGCCCGCTGCCAGGGTTTGCATTGGTCGTGCTGGATCCGCGCCTCCTGCAAGTAACCGATGTGATCCCTTGCGAGGATGGCCACGCCCAGGAGCGCTCGCTCACTGAAGCGGTGTTGGCGAAGGTCGCGCCGAGGGACGTGTGGATCGCTGACCGCAACTTCTGCACCTGCGCCCTGCTCTTCGGCATCGCCCGTCGAGAGGGGCTCTTCATCGTCAGGCACCACCGCATCAATGTGCCGTGGAAACCGATCGGCCGTCTTCGTCGCTGCGGCACCATCGACGGCGCCGAGGTTTGGGAACAGGAGGTGAAGCTGAGGGATGACACCGGGAACTCGCTCCTCGCCCGCCGTATTACCCTGAAGCTTCAGAAGGCGACGCGTGATGGCGACCGGGAACTTCACATCCTGACGAATCTCCCACCAGATACTCTCGGCACAACCGTCGGCGCTGTCTACCGAAAGCGGTGGGGCATCGAGTTGGCATTTCAGGAGCTGGAGGCAACCCTGGAAGGCGAGCTCAATACGTTGGGCTATCCGAAGGCAGCGCTCTTCGCGTTCTGTGTGGCCTTGGTCGCCTACAACGTTCTCTCGGTCATCAAGGCCGCCTTGCGCGCCGAGCACGGAGCCGAAAAGATCCAAGAAGAGGTATCGGCCTATTACCTGGCCGACGAAATCGCCGGCACCCGGCGAGGCATGGAGATCGCGATCCCGCCCAAAGCGTGGCGAGTATTCCAGGCAGCCCCAACCAGCGAGGTCGCCAAGGTGCTTGTCGACCTCGCTGGAGAAGTTGACTTGCTGAAGTTCCGTCGACATCCACGTGGTCCAAAGAAGCCGCGGCAACCGAGAACCTTCAACCGAAGACACCCTCATGTTTCCACTGCTCGCTTGCTAGCACTGCGGAAAACAAAGAGAAAGAACGCACCTTGAAAGGGCTGCCCACCCATCCTCATCCAGCACGGGGACCGGGACAGACTGATCCCCTACAGCCAATCCGTGGAATTCGCCCGGAGCTACCGCAATGTTGCAGGAAATTCCAAGGTGACGCTGGAGATTCTCCCTGGTGCCGACCACCTCGACGAGAGATTCACCACTGCGTCGAACGTGGAGCGGGTCATCCGCTTCTTGGACAAGTACTTGAAGTAGTTGGTTACGCGGCAAAGACGTTCGCTGGAGCAGACCGGGCGCGCGGGGAGTGATACCGCTCAGTAGCCCGGCTGCCCCGAGCATCCGGCGCAGGTGGGGTCGAGAGCGAGACCCAGGCTCGTTCCCCCGTCCCGCGCATTGCCGGAGAAGCGGACGTCGCTGGCTTGCATGGCCACCATCGAGCCGGCGGGGATTTGGGTTCCTCCGGGACACGACGCCGAGGGCGCCCGCTGATTGGTATCGAGGAGGAGGTTCCCCTCCACGCGAACCCCCGTGGCCGCCGCCACGAGAATGCCCGCCCCTGGGGCGCCCGAGATGACGTTGTTCCGGAGGATCAGGTTCGCGTTGGGGTGGCCGTCGAGGAAGTTCTTGTTGGACGTCGTGGGGGTCAGCGTCATCACCGAAATCGGCGCGGGAGCGGCGGAGCCTGGGCCGGTGCAGCTCAACGTCGACGCGGGCGAGGCCATGAAACCGCAGCCCTCGAACAGGGAGCTCTGCACGATGACGTTCACGGCCCCTGGCCCTTCGGGGAATACGCCGTATTGGGCGATGAGGAAGAGGCCGAGGTTGTTCGTCGCCCGGAAGCCGTCGACCAGCCCGTTGGCGGTCTGCACCAGCATCGCCCGCTCGTCGTTGTCGTGGACCCAGACGTTCCGGATGAGAAAGTCGGGGCTCGAGCTGGCTGGGACGTTGGCGATGAAGCCGCCGTCGGCGACGGCGGCGATGCCGGGCGGCGCGAGGCTGACCGTCGCGCCGGTGAGCACGCCGCCGTCGAGGACCTTGGTCACGCCCGTCACGGTGGCCGAGCCCTGGACGGCGAGGTTGCGGTCGGCCACGGTCAGGACGTCGCCGGCGGAGACGTGGTTCGCGGCGCTGGCGCCGTCGAAGACGAGCGAGGTGGGCGTCGAGCCCGGCGCCAGCGGGAAGAGCAGGCCGAGCACGTTCACGCCGTCGTCGCCCTGGTCCGCGAACTCGGAGTCCTCGAGGAGCACGTTCCCCAGCGTCTGCCGAAAGTTCACGCCGTCGGCGTTGCTCGAGATGAGCCGGGTCGGGTCGCGGGGGTTGCGCAGCACGCGGCAGCGGCTCATCCGCAGGCCGCGGCCGGCGCCGTAGAAGGTGAAAGCCTCGAGGGGCGAGGCGTACACCGTCACGTTCTCGAAGGCGATATCGCCGCTCGCGTTCACCACGTAGACGGCATTCCCGCCCGTGCGCGCGATGCCGATGGCCGCGGTGCCTGCCGGCGCAGCCGAGAGGGCCTGCGGGTCGCCCACGCAGTAGGTCTGATTGCCGGCGAAGGTCGGCTGCGAAGACGGGGTCTGCGCCCAGTGCGCCTGGGCGAACGGCGCCCGCGGCCACCCAGGCCGGCCCACGTCGAACTCCGACATGCTCACGATGGGAAGGGGCGCGGCGGCGTCAATCGGGTAGGCCGAGTTGACGACGAAGGCCATGCCCCCGTCGCAGGCCCCGGCGTCCGGCTGCAGCGCGCCGGCGACGGCCAGCGGCTCTCCCCAGTCGATGGCGAAGTTCCGGAAGAGCACTCGGTGGCTGTTGCGGACCACCAGGCCGGCCTGGAGGCCGTGGAAGACCAGGGTGGAGCCCTGGCCGTCGATGAGCACGTCGCTGAGGCCCGAAACAATCCAGTTGGCCCCGCCGTCCGCGCCGCCGAAGTCGTACTCGGCCGGCGCGAGCGCGAGGGTCACGGCGCCCGCGTCGGCGGCCGCGAGGGCCGCGGCGGCGAAGAGGCTCGCGGACGAGCCTGCGTCCGGAGGCGAGAGGTGGATCGTCGAGGCGCCCGGCCTCGGGCCGCAGACGGCAATGCGCACCGTGGTCCCGTCGGCGGCGACGAAACTCTCCACGCGATCGAACGGGGAGCCCCAACCGGCGTCGGCGCAGGCGTACGGCGTGTAGAGAATACCGGTATCCGGCCCTCCGTCGCCTTGAAGACCCCCGTCCCCGGCGTCCGTCGCCGCCGCGCCGTCCGTGAGGGAGTTTGCGTCGCCCGCCTCGGCGCCGGCGTCGCCGCCTGGGCCGGCTGACGACGAGCAGGCCAAGGCCCATCCGCCCAGGACTGCAAATGCCGCGAGCGCGCGTCGCGAGCAGGCACGCTCCCAACGACACCTGCGCTTCTGCATCGGTTCCTCCGGGCGAGAAGAGCACCTTTAGAAGCGGCGACGGCTGCGGACGGCGCGGCTCCTACCTGGCGCCAGCGAAAGAGAGGCTATTTCCCCCGACCGTCCGAAGTCAGGGAGGTTGCGCCGACCGAGCTTTCACGCTCCTTGGAGCCGAATCTGGCTCGTCATCCAGAAGCGCCCGCCGCCTCACCATCGCCAGGGTCTTCACCGCGAGCCGCTCGAGCACGTGGGCAACCTCCTCCCGCGTCGGAGGAGCGAGCTCGAGGAAATCGACCGAGCCGCCCTCGTCCTCACACTCCGACCAGCTCGGCCCGCACGCTGTCGATGAACGCCAGCACTTCGGCGCGCTCGGGAGCTTGCACCGCGAACTCGCCCAGCGTGTCCCGCAGGTGGCCCGTGAACCTGGACCAGTCCTCATCGGTGATCCCCATGCCTTTGTGGGACAGCAGCAGGTCGCGGCCGGTGTACAGCAGTGGCCCGCCCGCGTTCTGCACTAGAAAGTTGATCAGGAGCTGCTTCTCCCTGGCAACGCCGTCAGAGCCCCGGTTCTGCCAGAACCGGCCCAGCACCGAGTCGCCGTGGAGCCGGCCCAGCAGGCTGGTCGAGACCGATGCGATGGCGTCGTAGCCGCCGAGCCGTGCGTACAGGGTTGCTTCTGCGGTGAGCGCTTGCGTCATGAGGTCCTCCTCGGGAGTGACTCGACCGGCTAAACTATAGCGAGCGCCGCGAAGCCAAGTCAATTCCTTGGAATCTTTTTTGACGGCAGGCCGGATAAGGGGACGGGCGATGACGGGCAGCGGACAGGCGATGACGGGCGGCGGGGAGCGGGCAAGGTGGCAGAGCCGCGTCATTCACGAGCTCGCGGTCGTCCACCAGCTCTCCGCGACCCAATTCAACCGCGCACTCAAGCCGCTCGGCCTGTCCATGACCCAGGTGAGCGTCATGGCCCGGCTGAGCGGCCCGGCCGGGGCCTCGGTAGGCGAGCTCGCCGCGGTGATGGAGATCAACCAGCCGGGCGTCTCCAAGATCGTCGGAGCGCTCGCGGAGCGCGGCGCGGTCAAGATCGCAACCGCCGAAGGGGACGGCCGGCGCCGCGTCGTCCGCCTCACCCCGGCCGGCCGGCGGCTGCTCGCCCGGGCACGCGAGGCGCTGCACCCCGAGGCAACCCTGGCCTTCAGCGACCTGGACGATGCCCGGCTCGCTGATCTGCACGCTCTGCTGGCCATCGTCAGCGCCCGGCTCATGGCCCTCCCGCCAGACCAGCCGGACCCCGCCTAAGCGTGGCTCTGCGTGCCGAGGCCAGCCAGGTACCCCTCGGCTGCGAGCCATGCCTGCCGGCGGGCGGCGTGCGCTCTTTCTCCTTGGCGCCTTGCATGCGAAGAGCGCTCGTAAGGGGCAAGCGCGAGGCATGCAGCGACGCAGCGCGACGACATCGGCCGATTGACCCGAGGCTCGCCCGCCTCGCTCTATCCCCAGGGCGCCCCAAGGTATTCGAGCGCTCCAGGGATTCGGAGCAGGGATGCCGCGTCGATCTCTGCCGGTTGGGCATTCTGCTTCTCCTCGCGGTCGCGGTGAGCGCCGGGTGTGTGCTGCCTTCCGGGGACGACCCAGGCGACGCGGCCGTGCGCCGAGCTCGGGCCGACGCCTCGGCCACAGCTCCGGACGCCTCGAAGGTCGCCGATGGCTCGGACCTGGACGAGCGAGACGCGGGCACCGCTGACTCGAATGCCCTGGACGCAGCCTCCGATCCGACAGACGTGGACGGCGGGGCCTCGGATGCAAGCCTCGACACCTCGGATGCGGGCCTCGACACCTCGGATGCGGGCGCCAGCCCCTCGGATGCAGGCGACGGCGGAACCGGGAGGTCGCCGGAGGTCTGCGACGGCATCGACAATGACGGCGACGGAATCGTCGACGACGTCGACGTCGGCCGCGACGGGGTCTGCGACTGCCTGAAGCTCGCGACCCTCGGCTACCCTGGGCTCCGCGGCTCAGATATCGTCTTCGACTCGTGGCTCACCAGCCGGGTCAACAACGCCGCGGTCTCGCTGGGCGCGCAGACCTTGACTCCGGAGCTGTTGGCCCCGTTCCACGTCATCGTGGCGCAGGACGTCCGCGAAGGCTCGGCGGGCTCGCAAGGCCCCGGCTCAGGCATCGGGCGGGCCTATTCGAGTGCAGAGGTCCAGGTCCTCAGCGATTGGGTCGCCGGCGGCGGAGGGCTGATGACGCTGACCGGCTACGCGGACCCCTCGGAGCTGGGGAACGTCAACAAGTTGCTCGCCCCCTTCGACCTGAGCTACGGCGCGACGGCCGTCCTCGGCGCCGGGCCCCTCGCCATCCACGGCTGGGCGAAGCACCCCATCGCCGAAGGGGTCACCGCGGTCATCTTCGACTTTGGCTACCCCGTCGCCGGTGGCGGCACGCTGCTCGCCTGGGAGCCGAGCCCGGGGAACTGGGACATCGGCCGAGTCGCCGAGATGGGCGCGGGCCGCATCTTCGCCTGGGGCGACGAGTGGGTCTCCTACGGGTCGACGTGGTCGTCCAACCCGGAATTCCAGGTGGACCGCTTCTGGCAGAACTCCCTCAAGTGGCTCACCGCCGCCGGGTTCTGCCAGGTCCCCGCGGCCGGCGAGTGACGGGCGCCTGGCCTCGTCAGAAGCGGCTTCGTCGCCAACCCTCAGGTGGGCCGCTGCGTCGACTGCTCAACTTGCACCCGCGCGCCTTCCCCATCGCCGCCATCTCCCTGCTCCCGTTCGGCGGCCGCGCGCAAGAGCGAGCTCGCGCCCTCGGTCGACCCCGATCGCTGCATCGGCTGTGGCCTGCACGCCGACGCCTACCACAAGCGCGCGATGCGCATGGAGCGGCAGCCCGCACAACCGCACGTCCCCGCCGACCTCCTGAAAATGGCTCTGTGGATGTCCATCGAGTGCGAGGGCCGCTCGCGCACTAGGTCTTCGACCAGGCGGGTAGCCCGTGCGCCCGCGTTCCTGAATCGGCGCCTGGGCGCGCTCACCCGGCCCGAGCTCCCCGGGCGCGTGCGGCTGGCACGCGTGAGACCAACCTCCTCCATCAGGGGCAGACCGGAGACGAAACGCTGCCGCCCGCGGTACCGGCCAGCCCCCAGTAGATGCCATACCTGTCCTTGTAGCGCGAGTAGTGAGGAACGAATACCAGCTTGCTATCCGAATCCGTGTTCTTGAGCATGAACTCGAGCTTCCCGGGAGTTTGCACCAGATTGTCCCGGAGGTTGGAGAGCCATGCATTGATGGTGGTGCTGCTATTGATCGTGATGGTCTCCTGCAAGCCCGCCGGCTTGGTCGCCTGGAGAACCTGCACGCCCTGTGGCGCCGTGGTCATGTCGTCGGTTCCGAGCCCCGCGGAGAGGACGAGCGGCCCGTACGTGAAGGCCACGACGTTCTGGTTGTCCTGCAGTCGTGAAAACTGCACGAAGAGTGGAAACGTGAGCTCCACCTTGTCATTCGCTTGCCACACCCGGCTCACGGCAAGGAAGCCGCCGGATTCGGTCGCGCTGACTGTCTGGCCGTTGACCGAAATCCCGACGTTGCAGGTCGAAGCCCAGTCGGGCTTCCTGAAGCTCACTCTGACGGCATCGCTCGGGGCTGCGGTGATGGTGATGGTCACCTTGTTCGACACAGGAAGATCGGTGGTCTGGCTCAGAGACAAACCGCGGTCTTTCCAATTCAATGTCGAGCTCACGTAATAGGTCACCCAAAGGTCCTTGGCATCGTGGAAGTACAAGCTGTCGTTGAGCCTGGTGAAGTTCTCCATGCCCGTACCGGTACAGCACCAGAAGTGGTTCGTCGGCGAGCCGAACACCTTGAAATACCCGGTCCCCATCGCCTTGAAATAGGTCGTCATTGCCGTGTCGGGATTGATCGACGAAAGGATCTCGTTGATGTGGGCTCTCTCGTAGTAGTCCGCGTACTTCACGTCGCCGCTGACTTTGAACAGGTCGCGCCCGAGCTTGGTCATGTTGTAGGAGTTGCAGGTCTCGTTGTTCACTGCGTCGCGGTATTTGTCGAGCATTCCGGGCTCGTGAAAATGCTCGTTTTCGCTGTTGCCGCCGGTGATGTAGGTGTGGTTCTTGAGCACAATGCTGAAGAACTGGTCGGCCGCCGTAAAATAGGACTGCTCGTTTGTCGCCAAGGTCCGGTAGCGATTGAGAGCGCCGATGAACTTGGGAATCGTCGTGTTGGCGTGCCTGCCGTTCATGGTGTCGGTGCCCGCGGCCGTGGTCGTAAACAGGTCGGTTTCGTCGAAAATATGAGCGGCCGTCAGGTGGTTCGCCTTGTTCGTCAGCTTGTAGAGCTCGTAGAGGGCGTCGTTCATGCCGCCGTACTCCATGCCCAGCACGCGCGATCGGGTGGCCGAATCCCAACCATTGGCTCGGGTGTAGATCCAGTCTCCCAACTTGCTCGCGACGCCCAAAGCGTCAGCGTTGTCCGTGAACTTGGCCACGTCCACGAGGCCGGCGAGGATCTTGTGCATGGTGTACCAGGGCACCCACGAGCTGACGTTCTGCCCCTCGGGGGCGCCGAACTGGTCGACCGGCGTCGCGAAGAGAAAGCCATTGGATTGCTGGTAGGTCTTGAGCAACGAGATGACGTGGTCGAGCTTGGTCTTGATCTGGGCATTCAAGGCATCGTCGTTGCCCTTGGTTTGCCGATAGGCATGCGCCACTGCAGACAGCCAGTGCCCCATCGTATGCCCACGAATCAGAGAATTCTCCCAGCCGTCGTAGAGGTTGGTCGGGTTCGACCCCGTCGACATTGCCTTGAAGCCATTCAGGAGCCGGTCCGCATCGAGCGTCGTGAGGAGATAGGTCATCTCATTGGCAAACAGACTCTTCTGGTATTCGTCCGTGATCTGCACCTGGTCCAACGGGAACTCCTGCAGCTTCTCTCTGCTCGACCCGCCGTCGGACGACCCGCCGTCGGACGATCCGCCGCCGTCGGGCGATCTGCCGTCGGGCGACCCGCCGTCGGCCGATCTGCCGTCGGGCGACCCGCCGTCGGACGGGGACCCGTCGCTGGACGACCCGTCGCTGCTGGATCCGCCGCTCGAAGCATCGCGCGCGGAGGCATCGGGGTGGTATTCCTGCCCAAGCTCGCAGCCACCCGCGAAGAGCATCGAGCCGAGTGCCAGGAATAGGGACAGCCTAGGGTGAAGGCGGCAGGTCATCGCAACTCTCCTCCACCGAGCCAGGACTGTGAGCCCGGGTTGGGATTGAGAGCTGAGCTGCAAAGTCGGGTCAAGAATCGACCCGGATGCCGGTAACTTGGCGCCGTTCTTGGACTCGCGGCCCTGCGATGAAAGCAAGGCAGCGCATGAAGGCCTCCTCGGCGGGCGATTGTGCGCGCGTTCACTCCGCGCGCATCGCCGGATAGATGCCGAAGACGAGCCCAGTCAGGACCCGACCGCGTCACGGCCATCGCGCCCGAGCGCGAGCCGCCGACCTACACCGTGGCGAATGCCTCGGCGGCGAGGTCGAGCGCGCTCCGGTCCTCGCCGGCGATCTGCTTGGCCTTGAGCGGCACGGCCGCGAGCGCGTTGCGCGCGTAGTAGACCGCCGAGGACCTCTTGCCGGCGTAGAACGCCAAGTCCGGATGACCGCTCGAGAGCGCCGCCGACGCCTTGGAAGCGACGGCCGCGGCGTCGAGCAGGAGCCACCCCACCGCGAGCTCGCTCATCATCTCCAGGAAGCGGTTGGCGCTCGCGGGCACGAGCTCGAACTTCCCCGACTGGCTCCACTCCAAATACTTCTGCGCCGTGGCGCCCACCGCCTGCTGCGCCTGGACCAGGAGCCGCACCGATTCCCCGAGCGCCGGGTCCTCTCGGTGCGCCTCGACGAAGGCGCTCACGTCGGCCATGAAGGCCATGAGCGGCGCGCCCCCGGCCTGGCCGAGCTTGCGCCCGACCAAGTCCATGGCCTGGATGTGGCTTGTGCCCTCGTAGATGGTGAAGACCTTCACGTCGCGCACGTACTGCTCGACGGGGTAGTCGCGCGAGACGCCGGCGCCGCCCAAAACTTGAAGTGCCGCGGTGCAGACGTTCCAGGCCTGCTCCGACGAGTAGGCCTTCAGGAGCGGCGTGAGCAGGTCGACCTGGCCCTTGTGGTAGGTCGCCTGCGGCTCGTCCTTCCCGGCGGCGGCGCGGGCGCGGTCCATGTGCATCGTGAGCTTGCAGAGCAGCGCGCGCACGCCCTCGACCTTCGCCTTCATGTCGAGCAGCATTCGCCGAACGTCGGCGTGCTCGAGGATGGCCACCCGCGGCGCGGCCGGGTCTTTGAAGTTCTTGATGGACGGCCCCTGCTTGCGCTCGCGCGCGTAGTCCAGGGCGTTTAGGTAGGCGCTCGAGGCGATCCCCAGGCCCTGGATGCCGACGGCGATGCGGGCGGTGTTCATCAGCTTGAACATCTGGCTCATGCCCAGGTGCTCGACCGCCCCGATGAGCTCGCCGACGCAGCGGCCGTTCTCGCCGAAGTTGAGGACGCAGGTGGCCGAGCCGTTGATGCCGATCTTGTGCTCGAGGCCGCCCACCGCGACGTCGTTGCGCTCGCCCAGGGAGCCGTCGGCGCGGACGTGGAGCTTGGGGACGATGAAGAGCGACAGACCCTTGGTCCCGGGCGCGGCGCCCTCGACGCGCGCCAACACCATGTGAACCACGTTCTGGGACAGATCGTGGTCGCCGGAGGAGATGAAGATCTTGGTGCCCTCGATGGAGTAGGTCCCGTCGGGGTTCTTCCGCGCCCGGGTCTTGGCCGCGCCCACGTCGCTGCCGGCCTGCGGCTCGGTCAGGCACATGGTCCCCGCGAAGGTGCCGTCCAGCATCTTCTCCAGGTAGCGCCGCTTCTGGTCGGGCGTGCCGAACGCCTCCACGAGCTCCAGCGCGCCCGCGGTGAGTCCCGGGTACATCGCGAACGCGCAGTTCGAGCCCGAGAGCATCTCCTCGACCATCGCGTGCAGGGTGTATGGGCCACCCTGGCCGCCCGCCTCGACGGGAACCGCGAGCGACTTGAAGCCGAGCTGATACAGCTCCTGCCAGGCCTCGCGAAACCCCGCCGGCGCCCGGACCTGCCCGTTTTCGAGCCGGCAGCCCTCGCGGTCACCCGAGGCATTGAGCGGGCCCGTCACCTCCGTCGCGAACCGGTAGCTCTGCTGCAGCGTCTGGCGGCAAGTGGTCTCGTCCCAGTCCTGGAACGGCGCCGTCCCCAGGAGCTCCCCCAGCCGAAACTGCTCGAAGAGGACGAAGCTCACCTCTCTCAAATCCGCTCGATACCGGTTTGCGTTGGCCTTGGCCATGGCGACCTCGCTCGAAAGAGCCGTGCGTTGGATCGTGACGTGGTGGACATTGGTAACAGCCCTCGCCGCGGTAACGCAAGGCGTCACGGTCGGATTCACGATCGGATCCGAGGCCAGCGCTCCTCGGACACTTCACCCGAAGGCGCCGAGAGCTGGGCACCGCTGCCCTCCGCGCGGGGGCGAAGTCCGGGGGTCCTGGCCGCTTGAGGAGACATCGCCCGAACGCCGCGCGCGCTGGGATCGCTTCCACGCCGAGAACCTGGCGCTCGTCTCGAACGCGGGCAACCGCCCGTCCGCCGAGCTCCACCGAGGGAGGCGATGCTCCGCCGTCGGCTCGCGGCGCCGAAACCGCCGCAACGGGCGGGGCACGAGAGAGTAGATTGGCGCCCATGGGCGCAAGGGCCATCTGCGCGGAGTGCGCGCTCGCCAAGGGCGGCGTCTGCTGCGAGGTCGCAGCGGGCGAAAAGCTCGCGACGCTCACGTTCGCCGACATGGCGCGGATCGAGGCCGCGACGGGCTTGAATCGCGCGCGGTTCACCGAGCGCGAGGACCTGGACCCCGCCGTTCGCCTCGCGTACGAGACCACCCGGCCGCTGTACCGCGGGATGTTCGTGGGCGGCGCGCGCCACGGCCTGAAGGCGCGGCGGGGCGCGTGCACTTTCCTCGAGCGGGGCGCGGGTTGCACCCTCCCTGCCGAAGCCCTGCCCATGGCGTGCCGCCTCTACCCTTTCGACTTCGACCTCGCGGGCCGCTTGACCCTGCTCGACGCTCCGCACTGCCTGGCGCTGGACCGAGCGGAGGACCTGCGGGCCCTGCTGCGAATGATGGGCGCGTCGCGCAGCTCTCTCGAGAAGCTGAGGCGGAAGGCGCGGGCCGAAACCGAGGAGCACGCGGCGGAGCTCGAGCGGCGAAGGCGCTGAGGCGCTCGAGCGGTCGTCGAGCGCATCTGCTCGGCGGCGCTGGGCTCTGTCCCAGGGGGCAGCGCCTGGCGTGCCGCCAGCGCGATGGGGTGGCCGGAGCGCTCTTCGAGGCCGGCCAGGACCGCGAGCGCCTCGGCCTCGCTGGCGCGCTCCACCTCGACCGAGAGCAGGCTCGGGCGGCCCAGGGTCAGGGTCCCCGTTTTGTCGAAGGCGATGTCTTCGCGGCCGCGACCTGGTCGAGCGCGCCCTCGCCGGCCCGCTCCCGTCTGCGCGGTGGCCGGCGGCGCGCGCGCTGACCAGTCTTGGACCATCGGGCCCTCGAGCGGCCCCATCCGTCGCGCGGCGACGGCGAGGCCTAGGTCGTGAACCAACCTTCCGAGCGCTCGGCAGGCGTGCTCCTGCCGCTCTTCTCCATCCGAAGCGAGCACGGCTGGGGCGTGGGAGAGCTCACCGACCTCGCGGGCATCGCCCCGTGGATGACCAAGGCCGGCCTCTCGATGATCATGGTGCTCCCGCTGCTCGAGACGGAGCCCGGGCAGACCAGCCCCTACTCCGCCCTCTCGGCGTTCGCGCTGGACCCGGCCTACCTCGACGTCGAGCGGATCGACGACTTCTCGGAAATAGGCGGCGCCGGCGCCCTGCCACCCGAGGACCGAGCGACGCTCGAGAGAGCGCGCGCTTCGCCGCGGGTCGACTGGGGCGCCGTCCGCTCGCTGAAGACGAGCTGGCTGCGGCGCTGCTTCGCCCGGTTCGTGGCCTCCGGGGCCGCGGTGGGCTCCGCGCGCGCGAAGGACCTGGCCGAGTTTCGGGAGAGCCACGCCGACTGGCTGCCCGACTACCTTCTCTTCCGCGCCCTCAAAGAAGCCACCCCTCAGACCTCCTGGCGGGCCTGGGACGAGCCGCTGAAGAGCCGCGCCCCAGAGGCCCTGGCCGCGGCCCGAGAGCGGACCGCCGTGGACCGCGCGTACTTCGAGTACGTCCAGTGGCAGGCCTATCGACAGCTCGCCGCGGCGCGGACGCAGGCGCGGCTGCACGGCGCCCTCCTCGTGGGCGACCTGCCGTTCATGGTCGACCTGGAGAGCGCCGACGCCTGGGCGCGCCAGAACGAGTTCCGCTTCGATGCGACCATCGGCGCGCCGCCCGACGCCTACTCCGCCGATGGCCAGGACTGGGGCCTGCCCGCCTACCGCTGGGACGTCGTCGCGCCCCGCGGGTACGAGTGGCTGCGCCTGAGGGGAGCGCGGGCGGCAGAGGCCTTCGACCGGGTGCGGGTCGACCACGTCGTCGGCTTCTACCGCACCTACGTCCGGCCGAGGGGCCCCGGGGCGGCGCCGCCGTCCTTCTCGCCGCTCACCGAGAAGGAGCAGCTCGTCCAGGGCGAGGCCATCATGGCCGCGCTCGGCTCGGGCGGCGCGGGGCTCATCGCCGAGGACCTGGGGATGGTGCCGCCGTTCGTGCGCGCCTCGCT
The DNA here is from genome assembly GCA_963772225.1 of uncultured delta proteobacterium. Lineage (GTDB taxonomy): Bacteria > Myxococcota > Myxococcia > Myxococcales > UBA5297 > CAVYWD01. The sequence continues at coordinate 695,748 of CAVYWD010000011.1, forward strand.
GACGCTGCTGGGCGTCCCGGGTTTTCGCGTGCTGCGCTGGGAGAAGGACGGCGACCTCTTCCGCGACCCGGTGAAGTGGCCCGCCCTGTCGGTCGCCGCGACCGGGACCCACGACACGGACACCGCCGCGGTCTGGTGGGAGCAGCTCGGCGACGGCGAGCGCGAGGCGCTCCTGTCGCTCAAGGCCTTTCGAGGACTGCCCCGGCGCGACGCCGGCCGCTTCAGCCCCGAGGTGCACCGCGCGCTCCTGGAGGCCCTGTACGGAAGCGGCTCCGACCTGCTCCTGATGCCGGTGCAAGACCTGTTCGGCGAGCGCGAGCGGATCAACCTGCCGGGGACCGTGCTCCCGGAGAACTGGACCTACCGGATGCCTTACAGCATCGCCGACCTCGAGTTCGAGCCCCGGGCGCGCGAGCTCACCGCCCAGCTCGCAGACCTCGCCCATCGACATCGCCGGCGCGCGGGCGGCTGATCGCAGGCGGCGCGAGCCAGCCCCTCAAGGACCGCCCGCGTCGGCGCGCTCTTCGACCGCCGGCTTGGGTGCTTTTTCGGCGTGCGGGTTGATCGGCAAAAGCCCTCTCACCATCTCCAGGCTGGGGAGCGGCGCCGCGGCGAAGCGCTCCGGGAACGCGGAGGTGGCCCCGGTGCCGCGCCGCACGAGCTCGTACCCCAGGCCGCTGGAGTAGAGGACCTTCACCATCTGCAGCGGCTGGACCTCGTCGCTCGACCAGAGCTCGACGGAGTGGCCCTTCGCCGCCTCGCGCGTATGCCGGCAGCTCTTGAAGAGCCCGGCGGCGGTTCGCAAGGAGACGAAGTCGAACGCGGCGTTCGCGCTCGGCCGCGAGCAGCTCCCGGCCTTCGCCTCCGATGCGGCGGCTCTGGGCGGAGCGAAGAACTGACGGCCGCGCTTCAGGACGACGACCTCCGGAACGCCGGACGCGGTGACGCGCAGGGCGTTGTCGCCGGACCGGTCGAACCAGAGCTCGAGCCAGCGCCGCGCCTTCCCCTCCCACGGCGCCTCGACCAGAAGGACCCGAAGGTCCATTCCGGGCAGCCTCTTGCCGCCGCTCAGAGTCGCGTACTCGGACCACTCGCCCAGAGGAGCGTCGCTCGCCGCGAATCGAAGGAGGTCCTGCGGAGCGGGCGCGCACGGAGCGTCGGCCCGAGCCGAGGGCGGACACAGCCCGGCGACGGCCATGCTGAGAGCCATGAGCGCCGGCCTCATCGCGCCTCTCCCCGAACCACCGCGACCCTGCCGACGCCGTCCTTGACCATGGTGGGAGAGCCTTTCGGGAGGCGGTCGAGCGTCACGGCGGTGAGCCAGAAGGCGCCGGCGCCGTCGCACGCCAAGTAGAGCGTTCCCGGGGCATCCCCGGGGCGAGCTTCGCGAACCGGGCCGCTGCTCGAGGAATCGACCACCACTCGAAACGGCAGGGGCCGGCCATGTGAAAAGAAGCCCGTCGACGAGGAATCGCCCGGGGGCAGACAGGCGGGTGCAGCGTCGCCCTCGCATGGGCGTGAAACCTGCTCGAGCCTCTGGGAGAGCGCCTCCATGGCCGCGAGCGCTCGCTCCGCGGGGAGCGCGCCCGCATCCGAGGCGATCGGCAGAGGTCCCCGCCACGCGGTGAGCAGCAATGCGCCGAGGGGCGCCAGATGAACCGCGACCGGCATGCGCCACCTCGAGAAGGTCGCGCCACAGAGCCAGACGGCGTACGCCGCCGCCACCCCCAGCCCTCCGAGCGCGACCGGGAGACACGGGGCGCCCGGCGAATAGACCGCCGGCGAGAGGAGGAGGTCGATGCTTCGCCGAAGCGCGGGCGCATTCCGCGCCACGGTCGTCACCAGGAGGCCTGCAAAGAGAATGAATCGCAATCCGCGAACCATCGAGGAGTCCCTCGGAGAATGGCCATGAATACGAGACAGAATTCGAGGTCGGAGCAGCTCACGGAATGGGAAGCCCCAGCACGAGCCAAAACCCGTGCACATAGGCTTCGTAGGCCTGAAAGCTCGCCGGGAGAAAGCCCGCAACTCCCGCCGCGGTCCCGATGAGCAGAAAAAGCGTCAAAAACGAATACTCCGCGCTCGACTGTCCCGACTCCGCCGCGGACGAAGCCCGGCCTCTCGCTCCGAAGATCAGCATGCGCTCCCCTCCGCACTATGGTCCGTTCGAAACCTGAGCGGTCACCGTCGCACCGAGCTCGGCTCGGGGCCACGCGGCCACCCCGAGGCGCGCTCGCCGAGCGCCGCGGCGTCCCTCGACGGTCCATTCGGCGCGGCCGCCTGCCGGCGCTCGAAACTCGACGAGCTCGAATCCGCGGCGCCCCAGCTCGTCGCGAATGAATGCGGCGGTCGCGCCCGCGGGCCGATCGGGCTCCTGATACGTGACGACGGCCTCTCCCGGCTTGTCGTTGGACGTCACGGTCCAGGCAGCAGTGGCGGCGGGAGAGAGCGGGAGATCGTCCAGGACCCCCCGCCCGGCATCCGCCGAGGTGCCGAACGGGACCATCGCCGGAAACACGAGCGATTCTCTGGGCCCCTTGCCCAAAATCGCGATGACGATCTCCGCGCGCCCGTCCTCCGTCATCGCCGTCACCGTCCATCCGCCGCCCATCCCGGGAGAAGCATGCGGCGCAAGCCCGCGTTGGATGAGCGCGCGCAGATAGTGCTCGCGCAGGGTTTCCGAGTCGACCTTCGCCTGGAGATACGACAGTCGGATGGGCACGCCGTTGACGGCCATGCCGTCCCCCAGCGGATACTCCAGCGCCCCCGGGTATTCGGGCATCTCGCCCTCGGCCCAGAGCGGCGGCCGGCTCGCGGCGACCGCCTTCGGGACGTCGGGAGCCCCGGCCTGGACGCCGAGGGCCACGAGCGCCAACCCCAGGGCGGAGGCCAACGAGCTGCGAAGAGCCATCATCCATTTCGCCATTGAATTTCCCCGCCTTTCACGACCCTGGCTTGTACTTGCAGACGCCTTCTTGTTTCTGCGCCTCCCTGCACCCCAGGAAGTACCGCCCGCGTTTGCGATAGGCCTTTTCGTACGTGCTCTTCGAGCCGTTCTCGAAGGTGTCTTTGAAGACGTTGGTGTATTCGTGCTTCAGGAGAGTATGCCCTTCGAGCTCCGGCACCTCCAGCTCCAGCCGCGCGCGGTACTGATTGGCGGGCTCGGCCTGCTCTCCCTCCCCGGTCATCCGCTTGGAGGCGACGACGGCGTTGAGCGGATCATGGAGGTTCAGGAGCTTGAGAATTCCGCCGAGGGCGCCGCTCTTCAGGAACCCAAGCTCTTGGGTCAGGCTGGCGAGGTACATTCGCTGCACCTGAAGGCAAAAGCCGCTGTCTCCCTTGCACCCGCCTTGCGACGTCGTGGTCGCGTCCGCGCCGTCCTTCAGGTCCCACGAGTCCGCGAGGAGCGACTCGGCGACCGACAGGTCGAGCTCGTCCGTGAGCAGCATCCTCTCCTGGTCATAGACCGGCAGAACGCGGCCCAGGAACCGGTTCTTGATGTGCACCTTGAGGGAGCCCTTCACCAGCCCCTTGGTATTGAACCCGAAACGCTGGAAGAGGAAGTCGGCGCCTCGCCCCACGGCCGCGGTGTTGGCCCCGGCGATCTCCACGTTCCAGGTTCCGGCGTCCTCGTTTTGCAGCTCGGTCTGCGCCTCTGAAAAGGACAGGGTCAGCGTCACGGGCTTCGGCGCGGCACCCCGCAAGACCAGCGGCGTCGCGCTCTGGAGGTCGTCGGCGTATCGAGCCTGCATCTCTTTGACGAGAATCTGCTTGGCGCTCGCGAATCGGGCGTCGTGGTCTCCCTCCTTCCAATCGGAGAGGCCGAAGGCCGTCATCTCCCAGACCATGTAGCGCGCGGCCTCCTGGCCCTTGAGCTTCGCCAGCGAAAGCTCGGCCAGGAAGATCGCGTAGAGGAGAATGGGCACGAGGAGCAGGGTCAAGAGGGCGAGCTCCACCACCGCCTGTCCCCGCTCGCCTTCTCCCTGCAACGCTTTCGCGAAGCCCATTCTCGCCCCCAAGACCCTGCTCCCCCAAAGCTCATCAATGAACGATGGCCTTGCCCACGACGTCCTTGACCTCGCCGTCCGGAAGGCCCGGAAGGATGTCTTTGAGCATGAAGCTGACCGGGGCCAATCGCGCTCGCCAGAACGGGTTGAAAAGATTGGGCGGCTCCGCCCAGGCCCCCGGGCGGTGGTAGTAGGCCTGCGCCCGAGCCCAGCCGTTGAGGCCCGCGAAGAGCGGCGTATTGGCGCCGGGCGAAAGGCCTCGGAACGTCGCTTTCGTTCCGCCGAGCTTCGCCCACCCTCCGATGCTCATTGGCTGCGCGCCGAACCCCAGGAACGTCACAGGGAAGCCCGCGTCTTGGGGCGCCTTGTGGGCCAGCCCGACGTAGTCGGTGGCGCCGAATGGATAATTCTCGGAAATCTTGAAGTTGATATATCGGGTCATCCCTCGGAACTCATGCCGGTCCTCCTGCTCGCAGCGGATGGGCTTGGTCCAGGCGTAGGCAGGGCAGATCCCGGTGTCGATTTCATATCGCCCATCGTAGCGGCAATGCTTTCGGTCGCTCTTCTCGTAGGCCGCTTGGATTCCCACGATCTTCTTCGACCCGCCTCCGGAGATGAGGTTCACGAAGGCGATGGGCGCCTCGACCCATTCCGCCGAGACCAGGGCCGAGCCCCGGGTCATCGAGGCGACGTCCTGGCCGGGAGTCCACAGGTAATTCTGCTTGTCCGAAGGAATCGGCAGCGACATGCCACCGCCGTTCGCCGAGCCCCACTCCTCGGTGAAGGCCTCGTCGGACATCGGGCGGAGGAGGCGCGAGCCCCCGACGACCCGCCCGGCGATCTTCCCTGCCACGACTCCGAGCCCGCCGGGGAGCGCCTTTTTCACGTCGACGCCGTTGTTCGTCTCCCACTGGATCGGGTAATCCTTGGCGCCGGTCCGAGTGGCGTTGGCGATGGCCGCCATCAGCCGCTCCGAGCGCTGCTGCGCGTTCATGGCGTCGTAGTCGCCCGCGGTGCCCCCGTCGGGGATCTGCTCGGATTCCTCGTCGAACAAGCCTCGGTAGCTCCCCGGGCCATTGAGAAGCCCCATGACGCTACGGTAGGTGGTCCCCACGCCGCTCGCGTTGAGGTTTGGTCCCCCCGTGGATTCCAGGATGGCCGTTTGGAAGTTCTTCGCGGCGGCGGTCGAAAGGAGCAGCGCGTACGTGCTCTCCTTCATCCCGAGCTGCGCGAGGTACATGCCGTAACGATTCAGGTACACGATGGCCAAGACGACCGCGGCAGCGATGGGGTCCAGCCAATCCGAGAGCTGGCGCAGGCCCTCTTCCGCCTTTCGAAGCACCTTCACGGCGGCCTGCAAGCCCTCTTGGACTCCGTCCAGCGCCGAGCTCAAGGTGCACGCCGCAGCGGAGGCCACCGGGATCAGGCAGACCGCGCAGCAGGCCTGGGCGATGCGTTTCAAGCCGCACACCAGGGACGCGAGCGTCTGCGCCGTGTCGGAGAGCATGCCCATCCACGCGTCCATTCCGTCCACGACGGCGACCAGGCCCTGCACCGCCATGGCGGCGACGTACTGCGCGGCGATGGTGCGATTGACCCAGGAAATGAAATTCAACGAGCGCGCCACGACGACCGCCGCGGAGTAGGCGGCATTGTCGGCCGCGTCCTGCACGCGAATGCGCTCGCTGATGCCATGGCCGAGCTGCGCCGTCACCATGACGCTGAGCGCGAGCACCAGCAGCACGAGCGCGCCCAGGACGAGCGCCTGGCCCGCCTCGTCGCGGCACAGCGACCTGTTCATTCGACCGATCATGGCGTCTACCTCGAAGTCGAATCGCACCGCGCCGGCGGCTCTCCGGCGAATTGAAGGAAGGGGTTCGATTGCATTCGAATCGTGTAGGTGGTGACGAGCGGGATGTACCACTTCGCGGAGCCCAAAAGCCTCGAGGAGCCCGTGCCCAGCGCGAGGAGCCGCGTCACATGGGCCCTGGTGAGCCCGCTGAAGGCGCAGTTGGAATCCACTTGGCTCGCCTCAATTCCCATCCGGATCGAGGCGTCGCTCACGGAGGCGTTGCCACCGCCCAGCCGCATTCTCGGCTCTGCGACTTCGAGGCCCGACAAGCCGATTCCGCCCGCCCCGGCGAGCCAGGTCTCGAAGAACATCCAATTGACGATGGGAATTCGCAGCTCGTAGAAATAGGTGAGGCGAAGGGTGAGCTGGCTTTTTTGCCTTTCCGCGAGGGAGTCGCCGCCCTGGTCGAAGTCGAGCTCCTTCTCGTCGCCGAAGTCCTGCTTGGTGGGGCTGAGGGTTTCGACGGTGACCAGCCGCTTGCCGGGGCCGAACGGGGCCAGGGCGCCGGTCACCGGCAGCCGGCGGTTCGCCTCGTCGAGCAGCGTCCACCGGCAGAAGAGCTGCCCCACCTTGTCGACTCGCATTCCCTCCGGGCACGGGGTGACCGCGGAATCCAGAGGCAGGCTCGGCATGGTGGGCATGAGCGCGAGCATCGCGGCGCTCTGCATCTTCGCCGGGTCGCCGTTCCATACGGCTCCGGCCCTGGCTGCGCTGAAGGCGGCGTATTCCAACATCATTCGGGCTTGGTGGACGAGGGTGAGCTGGAGGATGCCGAGGACGGTGAAGATGACCGTGGGCAAAGTGATGGCCGATTCGACCGCTGCTTGGCCGCGCTCCCTTGGTGGCATGCCGGCCGTCATGGATTTGGATTCCTCACTGTCACGATGAGCTTGCTCGGCCCAGTCGCGCCGATGAGCAGGACCTCGCCGGTCCCTTCGGCGATGGCCCGGACGGTCAGGATGCCTCCGGTGGCCTGCACATCGAGGAGGTGGCGAGCCGCGGTCCCGGCGGCCACGGCTCCTCGGAAGCTGCGCCGCTCGCCGATGCGCAGGTCGACTCGCTGGGGGATGCGGGGCGCGATGGGATGCGCGGCGGGGAGATCGACCAGCGGGCGCAGCTCCGCCGGCCTCCGCCTGTCCGCAGCGGCGGTGCTGGCGATGGATATCGCGGCCAAGGCGCTTGCTGCCATTCGTGCCTTCACGCGACCTCCTCAATGAATTCCCATTGTCATATTTTGCGCATTCCGGAGACAACCCGCGCCCGGCGAGATGGCGCTGGTCAGCAGCAAGCCGTATGCCGATCGCAACGCGCTCGGGCCAGTGACTCGAGGGCGGTGCGAGGCTGTTTCACCGCGGGGCAATCGCGTTCTACGGCGGCACATCTGCCGCAGAGTGCCCGCTCCCCTAGCATCTCGCCGACCCCCGCGATAGGAGGCTTCCGCGAAGCCCCGCGCCCAGTTGCGCGGGGCTACGCGACGTAGTATCCCCTGGGACCATCACGATGGGACTCACTGAGGCCTCGCGCTCCTGCGCGGGCTTTCGATGGCGTGGAACCCAAGACCCGAGGTGAACGATGCGATTGATGACTTTGGCGACAATTCTGATGTTCGTCGGTGCGTGCGGCGGCTCCAGCAGCAACAACTCCAGCGACGGGGGCGCCGCTCAGGACGCGAACAGCAGCACTGGGGGCAGCTCTGCCTCCTGCGACCTCACTTCCACGAGCACTGGGGCCTGCGTCGAGTATTCCTGGACTGGCAGCGCCTATTCGACGGCGAGTTTTGCGCAGGCGTGCACCACTCAGGGCGGCACGCCCGGCTCTTCCTGCAGCCACAGCGGCGCGGTCGGCGGCTGCAAGATCAGCCTGACCTCGGGCGGGTTCACCTTGGCGACCACAACTTGGTTCCACCAGGGCACCGTTGCGGATCTCACCGCCGCCTGCACCGCTCAGGGCGGCACCTTCCTCTCGCCCTGATTTCGCTGCCCTTCCTCGATACACAACCGCGTCACGATCACGAGCGGTTGCAGGTGTGCTCGCATCCCTCGCGGGCACACCTCATTGCGTAGGCGAATCCCTCATCAGCATTGGCGCGAATATTTGTGAGGCGCCGAGCGCCCATGGAGTGGAAGTCAATCGAGTCACACGTCGGCCCGCGACTGCGGTCCCCGGCAGGTTTCTTTTAAATCAGCCTCGCTGCTTGGCGAATGGCGAATTGCACCCATGCCGACAAGAGAACGATGCGCCTCCCGTCGGCCACCCCTTTGGAGTCTCGGAGCCAAAGGGTCTTGGAATACCGATCGTTCCGATGGACGAGTCTGCCGCCGCGCGAATGCAAAGTGGCGACCCGTCCATTTTTTTCCGTCGAACTCGACCTTACCCCTGAGGCCCAGCCCTTTAAAGGTCGTAAGTAGTTGGTGTTGCTGCGGGATTTCGACTCTATTGTGCGGGTCCTGAGAATCTGCCATGGATCTGGCCTCTCCTGGGCGCGTCCAAACCGGGGCGCCCGTCGAAAGGCCAACGCATGATTCTTGGCAAGGTGTTCGCTCCGTTCATTGAACAGAGCCCGATTAGCGTGATGGCGCGTGGGACACTCGAGCATGCGCTGCGCTCCGAAGATGTTGATGCCGTGTTTGGCGCGAGCGCTGAAACGCAATACACGCGGACGCTGCTGTTCTCCACAGTCGTCGACTTGATGAGCCTCGTGGTTCACCGCATCCGGCCGTCGCTTCACGCCGCCTATCAAGCCAATCGGCGCCGAATTGAGGTCTCGGTACAGTCGCTGTACAACAAGGTCGACGGAATCGAGCCGGGGGTCGGTGCGGCATTGGTCAAGCACGTCGCCGGTCGCACTGTTCCGTTGATCGAAAGCATGAAGGCATCGCTTCCGGAACTCCTTCCAGGGTATCGAGCTCGGATCCTCGACGGGAATCACCTGGCGGCCACGGAGCATCGGATTTCCGAGCTGCGCAAGACCGCAGCGGGCCCGCTGCCAGGGTTTGCATTGGTCGTGCTGGATCCGCGCCTCCTGCAAGTAACCGATGTGATCCCTTGCGAGGATGGCCACGCCCAGGAGCGCTCGCTCACTGAAGCGGTGTTGGCGAAGGTCGCGCCGAGGGACGTGTGGATCGCTGACCGCAACTTCTGCACCTGCGCCCTGCTCTTCGGCATCGCCCGTCGAGAGGGGCTCTTCATCGTCAGGCACCACCGCATCAATGTGCCGTGGAAACCGATCGGCCGTCTTCGTCGCTGCGGCACCATCGACGGCGCCGAGGTTTGGGAACAGGAGGTGAAGCTGAGGGATGACACCGGGAACTCGCTCCTCGCCCGCCGTATTACCCTGAAGCTTCAGAAGGCGACGCGTGATGGCGACCGGGAACTTCACATCCTGACGAATCTCCCACCAGATACTCTCGGCACAACCGTCGGCGCTGTCTACCGAAAGCGGTGGGGCATCGAGTTGGCATTTCAGGAGCTGGAGGCAACCCTGGAAGGCGAGCTCAATACGTTGGGCTATCCGAAGGCAGCGCTCTTCGCGTTCTGTGTGGCCTTGGTCGCCTACAACGTTCTCTCGGTCATCAAGGCCGCCTTGCGCGCCGAGCACGGAGCCGAAAAGATCCAAGAAGAGGTATCGGCCTATTACCTGGCCGACGAAATCGCCGGCACCCGGCGAGGCATGGAGATCGCGATCCCGCCCAAAGCGTGGCGAGTATTCCAGGCAGCCCCAACCAGCGAGGTCGCCAAGGTGCTTGTCGACCTCGCTGGAGAAGTTGACTTGCTGAAGTTCCGTCGACATCCACGTGGTCCAAAGAAGCCGCGGCAACCGAGAACCTTCAACCGAAGACACCCTCATGTTTCCACTGCTCGCTTGCTAGCATTGCGGAAAACAAAGAGAAAGAACGCACCTTGAAAGGGCTGCCCCTGAGGCCCCCCTGAGGCCTTTGCCCACGGCTGGCTTCTGACAGTGGATTCCGTAGTAAGCACGCTTGCCGATCTGGGCGTTGAATGGGGCTCCGACTCTTCGCCGCTGACCATGGACTCCCTCACTTTAGCAATGGCCGGCTTGGCTGCAGCGGACAATCCGCAGCCCAGTCAAAGGTTTGCAGCCCTCGTCATTGCCCTTGGACGCGAGCGAGCCACCAGGTCAAATACCGTCGTCACCGATGACGTCTGGAGCGATGGCCTTCTATATCGACTGCAGCTAAGTCTCTTGCTGCACGGTTTTCTCGAGTATTCTAGCGCTGTTGTCTCGGGGAGTGCAGGCGCCGGCTGGCGGAGGTCCTCATTCGATGCGGTCCCAAATCCCTGGTGGACCTACATCGCCAACATACTCAAGTTCGATGCCTGCGCGCGACTTCTCCTCGCCACTGCAAGAGCCGATGGAACTCTCGACCCCTCTGACGGCAGGCTTTCATATCAACAGGCGAATCTCGGCCTTCCCACAACGGCAACACTCGGAATAAGGCTCTCCAAAGGACGATCTTTAACGGCTGAGGAGTCCCGTTGATCGCGCTTCGGCGACTGTCAAGAAGGCACAAATCAAGGCGATCCGCTGCCAGGAAGAGAGATATTCTGGAATCCAGATGATGCCGCCAAACGGCTCGGAGCACTCGCGAACGAAAAGTCGACGACAGACGCTTCGGGAAACGCCAGCATGCCGTACACAGTGAGCGCTGTGGAACAAGTCTTCAGCGGCGGCGTGATCGAGATCCACCTGTCGGCGGCCTCGAGATCCACCCGGTCGTTGAGGCGAGGGAGTCGGAGTAGCTCTCAGGGCGAGAAGTATCCGGAGGACCCCTTCGGCGTGACGGTCGAGGGATGCGACCCCGGAAGAAGGTCCGCAGTCGGCGGTGTAGCGAGTGCAGGAGTTGGTACTCCCCCGATCCTCGCGCGGCGGAGACGCAGCATGCATGCAGCGAAGCCTGTCGCCAGGCGAGACGCAAGCGACAGGCGCGCGAACGTCGAGCGAAGGCGCCTGAGGAGTTCCGGAAGGCGGAGCAGGCGCGACAAGCCCGATGCCGGGCCCAGAAGAGAGCCCTGCGATCGGGCGCGGGGCCGCCGGAGGCGGGCGACCAGGGGGGCTCGTTCGGCGCGCGACTCGAGGACGTGCTCGAGCTGGCGCTGGCGACTCCGCGGCCTTCTCGCGCTGCCCTGACCGAGGCGCTGCGTGAGCTGTGCTCGTGCGCACCAGGCGCGGGAGCAGGCCCGTGACCTGTGGAGCGATGTCACGCGCCGGCTTCGGCGGCCAAGTTGGCGCGGCAGCAGGGGAAACCTCGGGGTTTTGCGCAGAGCGGAGCAGTGTCACGCGCATGCTTCGGCGTTCGGCGGCGCCGGCGAGTCGCCGTTTTCCCTCTGAGGAGCCGTCAGGCAGCGGGTGACCGCAGGTACGTGTCACGCGCCGGCTTCGAGCTCTCTCAGAGGGAAAAACGGCCCCTGTCACGCGCCGGGATGGCCAAGGATTCTCGGTGAGGGCGCACGGTGGCGCGCATGACGGGCGTGTCGACCGCGAGCACCGAGATGGCGCCGAGCGAGCTGGGCGATTCGCTCTTGGCGGTGCGACTGTGCGCGGGCGAGGCCACGCAGCAGATGCAGCTGTCGCTCTCGAAGCTCGGGCAGCTGACGCCGGTGCAGGCCTTTCGAATGGGCGAGAAGCTGGAGGTCTTCGATGGACTCAAGCGGTTGAGCGCCTCGCGCGAGCTTGGGTGGTCGAAGCTGCGCGTCGAGGTCCACGGCGTCGACTCTGCAGGGGCGAAGGTGCGGCTGTTGCGCTGCAACGCCGGGGCGGGTCTGTGCGAGCTCGAGGAGGGCTGGCTGGTGCGCTCCCTCTATCGCGACGACCACGTGAGCCAGCCGCAGATCGCGATTCTGCTCGGGCGGGACAAGAGCTGGGTGTGTCGGCGTCTGGCTTTGGCAGAGGACCTGTCGGACGAGCTGACGGCGAATGTGCGGCTGGGGCTGTTGTCGGCCACCGCGGTGCGAGAGCTTTCGCGGTTGCCGCGCGGCAACCAGGACGCTGTGGGCCTGGTGGTAGCCCGACGAGGGCTGACCACGCGGCAGACCGCGCGCCTGGTCGATTCGCTGCTCGCGGCCCAGGAAGCGGAGTGGCCGGCGCTGCTGGAGCGAGCCAGCGCACCCATGGCCGCCGAGTCCCCCAAGGGCAGTGCACCGCGGCGCACGCCCGGCGAGCAGATGGTCGCGGACGCCTGGGCGATGAAGCGCCTCTCGACGCGCCTGCACGCGCGGCTCTTGGAGCGGTCGCTGGCCAGCTTGGGAGCGCCGGCGTGCGAGGTGGTCTCGCGCGAGCTCGTCGAGCTGCGCGGTGCGCTGGCCGCCCTGACCCGGACCCTCGACGCGCGCCTCGGGGCGCCAGGAGCCTCCGATGCTTCCGCTTGACCCGCAGCTGGTCCACGACGTGGTGCAGCTCGACAAGGAGGGGATGACTTGGCGCGCGATCGCGCGGGCCCTGCACATCAGCCGAAACACCGTGCGGCGCATCGTCAAGAGCCACCAGGAGGCGCGCGAAACTGCGCACTCGGCGCTGCCACGGGTGCGCGGCTCGCGCCGCCGCGCCTCGAAGCTCGACCCCTTTCGCAGCCTGATCACCGAGCTGCTCGAGAAGTATCCGGACATCACCGCGCAGCGGGTCTTCGAGCATTTGCGCGACGAGCATGGCTACGCAGGCGGCGACACCATCGTGAAAGTCCTGGTGAGCAACCTGCGCCCGAAGTTGCCGCCCAAGCCGAGCCTCCAGACGCCGCCGCGGGTGCCGGGGGACATGGGCGAGTGCGACTGGTCGCCCTACCCGGTGGAATTCACCCATGCGCCGTCCATGACCCTGCAGGCCTTCGGATACGCACTGCGCTACTCGACCCGGAAGTACTTCGGCTTCTTCGAGAGCAACGGCCTGCACCCTTTGATGGACGGCCACCGCCACGCCTTCGCGCGCTTCCAGGGCGCCGCGCGCCGGTGCACCTACGATAGCCAGAAGCCGGTGGTGCTGCGCTGGGAAGGCAACCAGCCGATCCTCAATCCCCGCTTCGTCGATTTCGCCACCTATTACGAATTCTCCGCCGTCGCCGTGCGCCATGCCCCCAACCGCAAGCCCCGGGTCGAGCGGAGCTTCTGGGAGCTCTCCCTCAGCTTCTTCCGGGGCCGCTCATTCCGCGACCTGGCCGACCTCGAGGCCCAGCTCTCCCGGTGGATGGACACCATCGCCGACCTGCGCCCCATCAAGCGGATGAAGCGGCGCACGCGGATGGAGCTCTTCGCCGAAGAGCAGTCGCTGCTGCGGCCGCTGCCGCGCCACCCCTACGACACCGCGCGGGTGCTCTACAAGCTCTGCAACCTCGAGGGCTTCATGACCTGGGAGACCAATGAATATTCCCTGCCCTATGAATACGTCACCGAGATTCTCCCGGTGCGCATCACCGAGAATGAGCTCTTCGTCTACAAAGCGGACCTGACCTGCCTGGCACGGCACGAGCTCAGGCCTCGCGGCGCGCAGCAGCAGTCGATCCTGCCGGGGCATCGGCCCCCGCGCGCCGAGGGCGGGCCCGACCTCGAGCACCTGCGGCGCGCATTCCAGGATTCTTGGGGGGCCCGGAGCGGAGTACCTGGCGGCGCTCGAGCGGCGCGACTCGCGGTCGGCCGGCTACCACGCGCGCAAGGTCCTTTCGCTGCGCGAGGGCTACGACACCGCCGAGCTCTGCAAGGCGCTCTCGCACGCGCTCTGCTTCGGCGCTCTCGAGCACGTCAGCATCGAGAAGATCCTCAACGCCCGCTCCGACCGCCGCCGGCTCGACGAGTACGTCGCCGCGGCCTCGGCCAAGAAGCTCAAGAGCGCCGTCGCCCAGAGCTGCACCGAGCCGCGCGACCTCGCCGAGTACGACGCGCTGCCGTGCCGCGGCACAGTCCCCGAGCCCCAAGGAGAAGCGACATGCGAGCCCCCACCTCCCTCAAAGGCCCCGCCGCCGAAGCCCGGGAGCGCATCGAGCGGCACCTCGACCGACTCGGTCTGAGGGGGCTTTCCATCGATGCCTATCTGGCCTGGGTCAAGGAGCACCAGCCCTCGGACCTGGAAGCCGCCGAGCAGCTGCTCGCTGCGGCGGCCGCCATCAAGCGCGAGCGCAGCATCGAGTGGCGCATCAAGGGCAGCGGCATGAAGGTCCGCAAGACCATGGCGGCCTTCGACTGGGACTTCCAGCCCAAGCTCGATCGCCGCTTCGTCGAGGAGCTCTTCGCGCTCTCCTTCGTCCAGCGGCACGAGGACCTCTTGATCACCGGTAAGAGCGGGACCGGCAAGAGCCACATCCTGCAGGCTCTCGCGGTCCAAGCCTGCGAGCAGGAGTGGATGGTGCGCTACGCCCGGTGCGTCGACCTGGTCGACCACCTCTACGCCGGCCTGGCCGACGGCTCCTACGAGCGGCGGATGAAGAGCTGGTGTCGGCCCACGCTCCTGGTGATCGACGACGTCGGACTGGGCCAGCTCAAGCGCCGCGACGACGAGCCGACCGCGGCCCACATGATCTTCACCCTCTTGGATCGCCGACACGGCAGCGCCAGCACGGCGATCACGTCGAACATCAGGCTCTCCTCATGGGGCAAGTACCTGGGCGACGCTACCCTGGCCGCGGCGGTCCTCGACCGCCTGGCGGCGACCTCCATCCGGATCGACATCGACGGGCCGAGCTTCCGGCAGCACCAGGCGCACCAGCGGGCCAAGGAGCAGGGACACGAGCTCCCGGTGGAGGAACCCCATGATTGAGAGGCCGCCGCTGACGCTCAACCTCCCGCCGCTCGACGGCCCCACCGCGGCTTGGCTGCTCGACCTCTGCGGCCAGCTCCAAGTCGCGCTCTGGCAAGAGTACGGCGACGAGGTCGAGGCCCACTGGACTGCGACCGAGCCCAACCAGCTCCTCTACGGGCCCCTGCAGCCCGCCTCGCGCAAGAGGCGCTGATACCGCGATTCTGCCCGGGCCGCAGGTGTGGCCCTCAGAGCGGGCTCCGCTGGCGAGCGTCCCGCGACCGCGACGGAATGCCTGCGGCCCGGGCGCCCTTCATCACCGCGACAGACTGACCGCCGGAGGCGCCCGACCCGCCTTCGGCGGTCGGCGTTTTGATCCCGCTCCGGAATGGGGCCCGGGCCCTGACGAGTCCAGCGCGGGGACAGCGCCTCGTTTCCGCGATCCGTAGACGGCGGGGACGGCTCGCCCGCCTCCGTATTCGCCCGCACCCTTCTGACGGCCTGCGCCCGCAACCCCGCAACCGAGACTGGATCACCAAAACCGCCGAGAGTGGATCACCTCCACGCCGCCGCCGAAGGAACAAGTGAGCTCAAACCGGCTAATCCATGTGTCTGGAGCTCCTCTGCTGACTTGCGATACGGCGCATATCAGCGTTGAGGTTGGGAACTGGCTCGCCGAATACCCAGGCATAGAAGCAGTGGACAGGAAGGTGGATTCATGGGATTCCGACGACGACGAATCCGATCCCTGGTACCCGGCGACTCCTAACTTCAGCCTCCAGGTTTGTCACATTGCACCGATGAAGCTGACCTTTGCCGGCAGCCTGGATGGCTGTCCCTCCGCCTATAGTTTGACGCAGTCGGCTCAGTATACCAGCCCTTTCAAGGTGCGTTCTTTCTCTTTGTTTTCCGCAGTGCTAGCAAGCGAGCAGTGGAAACATGAGGGTGTCTTCGGTTGAAGGTTCTCGGTTGCCGCGGCTTCTTTGGACCACGTGGATGTCGACGGAACTTCAGCAAGTCAACTTCTCCAGCGAGGTCGACAAGCACCTTGGCGACCTCGCTGGTTGGGGCTGCCTGGAATACTCGCCACGCTTTGGGCGGGATCGCGATCTCCATGCCTCGCCGGGTGCCGGCGATTTCGTCGGCCAGGTAATAGGCCGATACCTCTTCTTGGATCTTTTCGGCTCCGTGCTCGGCGCGCAAGGCGGCCTTGATGACCGAGAGAACGTTGTAGGCGACCAAGGCCACACAGAACGCGAAGAGCGCTGCCTTCGGATAGCCCAACGTATTGAGCTCGCCTTCCAGGGTTGCCTCCAGCTCCTGAAATGCCAACTCGATGCCCCACCGCTTTCGGTAGACAGCGCCGACGGTTGTGCCGAGAGTATCTGGTGGGAGATTCGTCAGGATGTGAAGTTCCCGGTCGCCATCACGCGTCGCCTTCTGAAGCTTCAGGGTAATACGGCGGGCGAGGAGCGAGTTCCCGGTGTCATCCCTCAGCTTCACCTCCTGTTCCCAAACCTCGGCGCCGTCGATGGTGCCGCAGCGACGAAGACGGCCGATCGGTTTCCACGGCACATTGATGCGGTGGTGCCTGACGATGAAGAGCCCCTCTCGACGGGCAATGCCGAAGAGCAGGGCGCAGGTGCAGAAGTTGCGGTCAGCGATCCACACGTCCCTCGGCGCGACCTTCGCCAACACCGCTTCAGTGAGCGAGCGCTCCTGGGCGTGGCCATCCTCGCAAGGGATCACATCGGTTACTTGCAGGAGGCGCGGATCCAGCACGACCAATGCAAACCCTGGCAGCGGGCCCGCTGCGGTCTTGCGCAGCTCGGAAATCCGATGCTCCGTGGCCGCCAGGTGATTCCCGTCGAGGATCCGAGCTCGATACCCTGGAAGGAGTTCCGGAAGCGATGCCTTCATGCTTTCGATCAACGGAACAGTGCGACCGGCGACGTGCTTGACCAATGCCGCACCGACCCCCGGCTCGATTCCGTCGACCTTGTTGTACAGCGACTGTACCGAGACCTCAATTCGGCGCCGATTGGCTTGATAGGCGGCGTGAAGCGACGGCCGGATGCGGTGAACCACGAGGCTCATCAAGTCGACGACTGTGGAGAACAGCAGCGTCCGCGTGTATTGCGTTTCAGCGCTCGCGCCAAACACGGCATCAACATCTTCGGAGCGCAGCGCATGCTCGAGTGTCCCACGCGCCATCACGCTAATCGGGCTCTGTTCAATGAACGGAGCGAACACCTTGCCAAGAATCATGCGTTGGCCTTTCGACGGGCGCCCCGGTTTGGACGCGCCCAGGAGAGGCCAGATCCATGGCAGATTCTCAGGACCCGCACAATAGAGTCGAAATCCCGCAGCAACACCAACTACTTACGACCTTTAAAGGGCTGGCTCAGTATACCTACTATCTCCCAGATCGCGGCTCGCTCAGCAACATTGGCGACTATGTCGAGCTCGACGAGGTAAACGGAACCATCGTAGGTAAATACATGACTTGCCTTGCGGACACATGCCTCAATCCTGGAGAGGCAGCAGGGCAGCCTCTACTGCCGATTCTTATGTATGAAGGCGTTTCCGGCGATTGCCCTAGCCCTTTCATCGCGGGCTGCAATTCCGCTTTTTGTTATGATCCGTATTGCAATTTGCCGGACACCAACGAGGTGGAGGTCACCATGCTAAATATGACTGCGCCTACCGCCACACCCCAGACACTTACCATCACGCGCTCTGACCCCAAACTGAACTTGGGGCAATTAGGCAGCTGTACGGACCCGGGCGAGTGGGTTCACCAAGAGGGTGAGGACCTCTTTCTTACAACCCAGATCTCGTTAGACCATCCAAGCTCGATAAGCGGCAATTGCTACGAGTACACGAATCCCTCCTCTTTCTGCCACTGCACTGGCGGCGCTGTCACCTTTAGAATCGGGCCGGATGATCCAAGCTCAGCATGTGTCGTGAAGTAGATATCCCCCCGCTCGGCAGGGGGGGGGCCCTTATCTGTGAGCCGCCAACCGCGGCTATGGAAGGCCGCCCACCACCGCCCTCTTGGTTTGATTGAGGCCACCGAAGCGGTGGCCGCTCTGCCACCGGAGCCTCAGCTGGGCACATCCTTCGGTTGCCCTCTTCCTGGTTCTTGATTCTGTTACTCCCGAATGACCGGCTCGTCGCGCCCAGGCGTGGAGAGGAGGTAGCCCCCCGCCAAAAGCGCATTCTTGCCCGACCCTCATTCCTGCGAGGTTGCGCTTCCGCTCCATGCACGTCCTTGCGAGATGCATGGCACTCCTCCCTTTGACGTACCCGACGATCTGCCAACACGCGTACTTTGGCGGAGTGGGGGTCTCTCGCGCCGAAGACGCGCGTGGGTCCGCGCCCTCAAGAGCATGCGCTTCCGGCCGAGGTGTGCCACACTTCTGACCGATGAAATCTCCTATCAGCGACCGTGTCGTCGCGCTCTCCGCCCACGGAGCTCTTTCGGTGGTCTTCTCAGCGTGCGCGGCCCGCCTGGCGCGAGACGGATTCGCAGGCGTGGGCGCAGTGCGCCTCCTCACGGCTGGCTGCGCCGCCGCGTCCGCTGCCCTGGCGGCCTTGAGCGTTCGAGCCGTCGCCGATCTCGCTCGCGACCCGAGCGTACGCCCGCTTCCGGTGCGCCTCTCGACCGCTGCTCACCTCCAGACGTTGCTGGGCGCGGCGGCGCTGGCGGCCGGCGCGCAGCGCGCCCAGATGAATGGGCGCACGGCGCTCATGGCCTTCTGCAGCGCCAGCGCGTTCTGGTTGCTCGCGCTCGGATTTCGCGCCATGCCGAGCCAATGGTTGTCGGAGGTCCGCCTCCACGACTTCCTGGGGCGCTCGGTCGAGCTCGCGAAGCTGACGTGGTTCCAGCTCCGCGCTGACAGAAATATGAAGACGCGCTTGATGCTGGAGGCAGGCGCTGGCAACCGCGTCCTTTTCCGGGCGCGCATCGCCGCCCCAGCCGACGGCGTGCGGCAGGCCCTTCGGCGCGCCGGTCTCTCGGAGGGGCTGCCGCCAGGTCACTTCTTGACGGCCGACCGGAGGGGACCTGCCAGGTCCTGAGCGGCTCCCGCCCAGGGGTCGCCCCCGACCCCGAACGCGACGAGCATCATCTGCTGTGCGCCGGCCAGGCGGACGACGCCAGTCCCGGGCACGTCCGGCGACCAGGCCACGTAGCTCCGGTCCTCCAGCTCGTATTCCTCGACCACGATGGTGCGACCGCCGATCTCCTGCTTCGACTTCCGGGTCAGAACCGCGCGCGGCAGGTCGGGAATCTTCGCCGGCAAATCCACTTTGGACCGCAACTTCTTGATCTCGGGCCAGGGTCCGTCGAACCGCACGTTTCGGACTGCCCGCGTCTCGAGGATGGGCCCTACGACAAAAGTCTCCATTGCTAAACGGCCAGCCTCTGGAATCTCGAGCTCCGTCCGCAGCCACCGACCGGCATTGCCGTCGATAATCGCGGAATCCCCGACGCGAACGACCATGACCTGGGGACCGACCTCGCTGTCGGCGAGGTAGCGCGCCCAGCCGCCGCGCACCGGATTGAAACGTCTCGGCCCGCCAGGGCTAGCGCCAACCTCGGAATGCTTTGGCAGCGCCGGCAGCGCGTGGTCGAGGGCTGACGTTCCGGCGTCAGACAGCCCCTGAGAGCTGGCCGCGTTTCCGCCGTCGTCGGGCCTGGCAATGACCGCCCAGAGGAGAATGCAGGCAACGGCGCACGTTGAGGCAAACCGCACGAGCCGCCTCCGAATCCGCGCTCTCATGGCGGCGGCGGCGCCGGCGGAAGTCTCGGGACCTTGAGCGGCACTGCGTGGAGCATCGAGACGGCGCCGTCTCCGCTCCCCGTGGCGACCCACCGATCGCCCCCGAACTCCACGCTTTCCACGCCAAAGAGCGGCACCTTCTCCGACGCTACGACTTGTGCAACCTTCCCGGCACTCGTAGTGACCGCCAAACGCTGCGCGTCGCCTGAGAAGGGTCCGCGGTCGATACGCGTCGCTCCCATCGACTTCGCCATGCCTCGCACCTCGAGGGAGTTGAGGGCGACGTCCATCGGCACCGAGATGGGTGGCTGAGGGGGAATCCACAAGGCCATTCGGGCCAGCAAAGGCGCCTTCTCGATGACGAACCAGAGGACGACCAAGTGGCGGGGATTCGAGTCGACAAAGTCGAGCTCGACCTGGCGCAGCGTCTGCGGACCCTCGGTCTTGTCGAGGACGTACGCGACGCGAACTTTCCCTGGCTTCACCCCGGCGCGGCGAATTTCGTACTCCACGTATTCGCCCGGTCGTGTCAGTGCCAGCGAGCCGAACCGCACCGGCGGAGGAACGGAGGCGATCATCGTGCCGCGCACGTCCGCCTCGGAGACGACGCGAGACGGGCTGCTCGGCTTGGCCGAAGCCGCGCCGATCGGCACCGCTGGCGTTTGAGCGGCCAATAGCATCGGCAAAAGGGGGCCGAGAAGGAGCGTCATGAATTTAGGCTGCGGCGTGGCGCATGGGCGCGGGCCCGGGTCGAGTCACGAGAATACATCAGCCGATGGGATAGCCCAGCACGATGTAGAAGCCCCGGACGTAGACAGAGAACGCCGCGAGGCTGTCGGGGTAGAAGCGAAGGAGCGTGACCCCCGTGAGGCCGATCCCTCCCAACATCGCCGCCAAGATGAGGGTGCTCTCGGTCATTGCCTGGCCGCGCTGGCCAGAGGGCGCTCGAAGCATCCTGCGGATATGAAGGCTCATGGGGTCTTCTCCAGGAGGATGAAGACGGCCGTCTCCGGGCGGTCCTTCTTGTTGATGGGGGTGTAGCTCACGGTGACCCGCTCGCCCGCCCCGACGAAGGCCCCCTTGGATGAACCCATCGCGCGATAGCCGCGATCGATCATTGCCTTCTCGAATCTCGCCGAGACTTCGACCGTGGTCCCGGAGATGATCTGCGAGATGCTCGAGCTCGTCGCCGACTCGCTGGTGTTTTGGTCGTCCAATCGGGACACGGTCACCGCGCCCTCAATCATCGGCAGCCGCTCGGGATACTCCGGCGCGATGTGAATCCCGTCGGTAACGTCCATGATGGACGGGAACGCGAGCGTCCCACTCCCCTGGCGAATGGCGTGCACGGCCACGAGCTCGCCGGTCGTCTCGTCGTAGTAGCTCACCATCGCGGCGTCGCCGCCACCGTCCACGGAGACGTGGCGGCCGGAGCGTCGGAAGACTCGCCCATAGTAGTTGACCACCTGCTCCAGCGAGTCGGATGAGCGGAAGGTGTGCATCTCCGCGGGATTGCCGTTCATCTCGAGACGGCCCATGGGCGTGAAGAGCGCTCCAGGGTAATCCGGGAAACGACGTCGGAAATCGTCTGAGCGCCGCAGCCCCTGCGGCTCGGGCGACTCGCCCGCGGCCTGAGCCGGTGGAGTCTCCGGGATCACCGCTGCCGCGACGGCCAGGGCGAGAAGCGCGCCCAAACCAGCCGTACGCAGGCGGGTGCCGGTTCGGTCGATGAGAGGGGCTAGGCTAGGAGAACGCATGGGCTCACCGTGCCTTCCAGCTATTGGCAGCCAGAGGAACTGTAGTTGAAGACTGTATGCGAATTCGAGGCGTAATCGACCTCTGAGTACTTAGACTTGGTCGTGCCCAGGTAGTAGTCGCCGCGGCACTGATACGCTCGATAGTCGGGGTTCTTCGACTTGCGAAGGTCCTGGATTTGACTGGGCTCGCAGGCCCTCCCTTGCACCGAGCTGCACCAGTGGTCTGCGCTGCCCGTGAAGTAGAACGCGTAGTACTTGTCGCCCGGCGCCGTCCTGACATGCCCGGTTTGCTGCTTTCCGTTGTCATTGACCGTGACGCCGTATCGAGTATTCGAATATGGGTCCTGGAGGCGCGTGGAATCGGAAATGTAGTCCCCACTGAAGGGCCAGTCCCAGATGCCGAACATGGCAAGCACCGTCCCGAGGAAGTCGAAGGTGCCGGAGAAGCGACTGTAAACAGTCAGGTACGCCATCTTCTTGACCGAAGCAGTCGTCAGGTCGGAGACATGGTCGTAGGCCGGGAGACCGTTCCAGACACTGAGGTCAACAGCGGCAAACGTCTTGTAATCCATCGTCATGGAATCTTTGAAGGAGAGGTCCAACTTCTCCGCGCCGCTCTCGCCGGAGATGTAGTCGCCGACCCTTTTGGGGATCAGCATGTTCTTCATGTCGATTTGGACGTTTGTCTGAACTCGACCATCATCCAGACTCATGCCCAGAAAGCTCATGATGCCGTCCGAGGCCGTCCCCAGCGCTCCACTCACCGCTCCGAAAATGGTTGAGGCCATGCCACTCAGACCTGGAGGCTTGGAATTCGAGCGTCCGTCCGACATCGGCGACTTGACAAGGGATGCAGCCGCCTGGCTGATCTTGACCGTGTTGAAGCGAGCCTTCCCGAGCTTTCCGGTCGGGGTCGTACTGTCGAGGTCCTCGAAACGCGCAACCACGTCATTGGTGGCACCGACCGTCTGGTTGAATGCGAGATAGCGCGCGGCCTCGGCGGCCTTGAGCCTACCCTGCTGCATCTCCCAGAAATAGATCAACCAAAAGACCATGACCGTGAGGATGGGCGCCATGATGGCCATCTCGACCACGGAGGAGCCGACCTCGCGTCGGTTGCGTCGCAGATGCAGTCTGGTGGGCATGGCTGGCACCCTTAATAGTTGAACATCGGGCCAGAGAGGCCCTTGCGGAAGAGCACAATTCCAGCAGGCTCCACCGCCGCCGCCCACGCCAAGCCGGCCGAGTCGGCGGGGATGAGCTGGGCGGTCCAAAGGGGATTGAAGAAGTTCGGGGCCTCTTGCCACTTGCCTGGCCGGTGGTAGACCGCCCGCGCCGCGGAGAGGGCCATCATGCCGCCGGTCAAGTTGTCGAAGCCCGTGAGGCTGCCCGAGTTTTCCGCCTTGCCCTGCCAGGTCAGGTCGAGCTGCCCCTTGTCTTGCCCCTCGACGCCCTTGGTGAAGGTGCCGTCGCCGGTGACGATGTTGGACTTCAACTCGAAGACCTGCTGGGTCCCCTTCATGTCTTTTGACCCGACCATGGCAAACGCGGGCTGGTTGAAAAGGTTGGACGCCGGGTCCTTGTAGCCCGGGTTCGCGAGGTAGTAGCCGGTGATCCCATACCACGTGAGGTTTCCGGAGTCGGTTTCTGGACCGATGCTCGCGCCCGCGCCGAACACCTTGACGTGGCCGCCCCACGTCATTCCGCCGCCGTTGTAGTCGGCTTGCCCGCCGAAGTAGAAGCCGAAGTCGAAGATCGTCGGTCCGTCTCCGAACCAGCTGCACCAAGCCTTGAGGACGAGGGAGAGACCGTCGCGCGCATCGATGCGGTCCTTGATGCTCTGATCCTCATAGTTGCGGATGCTTGAAGTCGCGGTCTTGGACATGTTGAGGCACATGCCGGGCACCGGTGCAGACCATGACCAGACACGGGTCAGAAACACCGGCTGCATGTCCTCAGAGCCCGCGGTGTACTTGCGGCGCTCGGCGTTGGCGATGTTCCCCATGAGCATGCGATAGCGCGCGTACTTCGCGTCCTGCAGGTCATTCTGCTCATAGAGCTGGAACTGGGTCGTCGGCGCGCCAAAACCGCCGTCAATCATGCTGTAGAGCTGCTCCGGGTTCCGAATGTTGATGTAGGTATTTGCAAGGGAGGCCAAAAATCCTTGGAGCTCGTTCATCTTGGCCTTGGCATCGGTCATGACGCCCGGCCCATTCGCCCCGGTCACTGCCGCCAACTCGGCGGCCATGCCGCTGACGACCAGCACCTGCGCGATGTGGAGGGCCGCGTTGAGGCCTGTAAACACATACAGGAGAATTGGAACAATATAACTTATCGCCTCGTAGACGAGGTCTATGAACTCCTTGATGGCAGCAAAGATGGCGCCAATGTATGGGATGTTCTCGGCGATCTCGCAGAGCGTCCCAATGAATTCTTTGATGTAGTAAGCGTGGCTAAGCCAGGCCATCGCCGTCATGGACGCGCAGTGATGGAGCACCATGGTGCGGTTGGTGTACGCGAGGAAGTTGAATACGCGCGCGGTCTTCGCGGCCATGCTGTAGGCCTGCGCGTCCGTGGCATCCTGCAGCTTCACCTTCTGATAGACCGCGTTGCCGATGCTCACCGAGGTGAGGATCGCCACCGCCATGGCGAGCATGCCGATGGCGCCGATGACGATGGCGTGGCCCCGCTCGTCCCGGTTGAATCTCTGGAATCGGTGATAGAGCATTTGAGCTGGCTCCGTCCGACGTGGGCCGGGCGACTAGATCGCGCAGGCGCTGACCTTGGACTTCATGAGGTTGGACTGCATTCGCATCGTGTAGGTGCCCGTCAGGGGAATGAGATAGACGGGGTGCGAGGGCAGGTGCGCCGCGATGTACAGCGGGACGTAGTCTCCGCCCTTGGATAGCCCCTTGCCCTCCAGGACTTCGAACGAGTTGAGGCCGGTCATCGAGACCTCCTGCGACTCGAAGAGCGGCCCAACGTCGTACTTCAACCATTCGCCCCCCAAGAGCCACGAATGGATCATCCGATTCGCGAAGGGGATCCGCATTTCGTAGAAGTACTTGACTCGGACTGACAGGTTGTTCGCCGCCACGGCGTCCGGCCGGAGATCGTCGAAATCGATCTCGTTCTTGCCCGTGCGCCAGTCCAGCTTGTTGAAGGTGCTGTTGAGGTTCGCCTTCGACGGGTTGACGACTTGGACCTGGACGATGTCGAAGCCGAGCTTCGTGGTCAGCCAGTTCCCCACCCGCCAGAAGTTGAAGAGCTTGGCGGCATTGAAAAGCGTATCAGCCCGACCGCTGATCGGGATCCCGAACTCCGACGGGTTGGGCAACGTCGGCGTGACCCCGATGAAGGCAGCGAACCTCATTCGGTCGCAGTCGCCGTTGTTCACGATGGCCGAGCGCGCCGCCCGGTAGGCCGCGTACTCCGTCATCATCTGGGCCTGATGCACCATCCCGAGCTGGATCGTGCCCAAAACAAAGAAGATCATCATCGGGACTGTGATGGCCGTCTCGACGGCGACCTGACCGGGCTCTGCTCGCTTCCGGCGAGAGAACATGCGCGTGACGCCTCCTTAAGCTTGCCTGGCGTATCCTAGCGGCCGCGGGCACGCGGTCGTCATCGGTCAGGTGGACGCTGCCCCAGGGGCTTCCCGGATGCCTCCCACCTTTGCCGACCTCGCCCTCCGCCACGCGGCAGAGCTCTGCCCCATGACAGGCGAGGGCCCCGAGGGGCTCTCCCGGCTGGGCGCCATCCCCGACGGCGCGCTCGCGTGCCGCGCCGGTCGCATCGTTTGGCTCGGCCCCGATCGCGACTTCGATCGCTCCGTCTCCCTCGCCCCAGGCGCCCGGGTGCTCGATGCCGCCGGCTGCACGGTCACCCCGGGCCTCGTGGACTGCCACACCCACCTCGTGTTCGCCGGAGACCGGGCCGATGAGCACGCGCGCCTATGCCAGGGCGCGAGCTACCAGGAGATCGCCTCCGCCGGCGGCGGGATAGCCTCGACTGTCAACGCGACGCGAGCCGCCAGCGAGGACCGCCTGGTCGCCCTCGCCCTCCCGCGCCTCGCCCGCTTGCTCGCCTTCGGCGTCACCACCGCCGAGGCCAAGAGCGGCTACGGGCTCTCCACCGAAAGCGAGCTCAAGATCCTGCGCGCGGTCGCTCGGCTCGGCGCGCTCCAGCCCGTCGAGCTCCTCCCCACGCTTTTGTGCGCGCACGCGGTTCCTTCAGAGCACGCGGCCCGCCGGAGCGACTACGTCGACCTCTGCACCCGGGAGATCATCCCCGAGGCGGCGCGGCTGAAGCTCGCGCGGTTCTGCGACGCCTTCGTGGAGGCCGGCGCTTTCAGCGCGGACGAAGGCCGCGCCATTCTGGAGGCCGGAGCCCGTTGCGGTCTCATCCCTCGCATCCACGCCGATCAGCTCTCGGCCTCGGGCGGCAGCCGCCTCGCCGCCCAGCTGCGCGCCGCCACCGCCGATCACTTGGAGGCCATCGACGCCCAGGGCATCGCCGCGCTGGCGGCCGCGGGAACGAGCGCCGTCCTGCTGCCGACCTCCACGCTCCTCCTGCGGCAGCCGCGCTTCGCCCCCGGGCGCGCGCTCTGGGACGCCGGCGTGAACGTGGCGCTCGGCACCAACCTGAACCCGGGCTCGGCCATGAGCGAGAACGCTTCGCTCACCCTGGGCCTCGCTTGCCTCTCCAACGGGCTTTCCCCCGCCGAAGCCCTGTTCGCCTTCACCCGCGGCGCCGCCCTGGCGCTAGGCCTGGGGGATTCGCTGGGCGCCCTCGCGCCGGGGTTCCAGGCCGACATCGCGGTCCACGCGTGCGCGACGCACCGCCACCTCGCTTACCACTTCGGCATCTCCCACGCGCGGACCGTCATCAAGCGCGGTGAAGTGGTCTTCGACGTGCCGCTGCCCCTGTGCCCCTAACCCGCCAAGCCGGAACCAAAGAGGGTTGCCTTAGGCTCCAGGCCCCGCACAGGATTTCGCGCCGAAGTGACTAGCTAGTGGCGCCCTGACGGCGAAGGCCCGCAAACGCGAAGGGACGAGAGGCGCTCGGGCCTCTCGTCCCTTCATCGACTCGATGCTCGAACAGCGCGCCTAGCCCCGCGCTCGCCGCGCCTTGGGCGCCGCCTTCGCCGCAGGCCGCGCCTTCGGCGCTTTCTTTGCTGCGACTTTCGCGACCTTCGCGGGCTTGGCGACCTTGGCGACCTTGGCCACCTTGGCGACCTTCGCGGGCTTGGCGGCCTTCACGGCCTTGGCCGGCGCTGCCTTGGCCACCTTGACGCTGGCCTTGGCGGCCTTCGCCGCAGCGGCGGCAGCCACCTTCTCCTCCACGACCACCTGCGCCGCCGCGAGCCTCGCGATGGGCACGCGGTAGGGCGAGCAGCTCACGTAGTCGAGGCCGACCTTGTGGAAGAACTTCACCGACTTCGCCTCGCCGCCGTGCTCGCCGCAGACGCCCAGCTTGATCTTCGGGCGCGAGGTCCTTCCGCCCTCGATCGCCATCTTCACCAGCTTGCCGACGCCCTTCTGATCGAGCGACTGGAACGGGTCGTCCGGGAAGACCGCGGCTTTCTTGAGATCCACGTAGTCCGGCAGGAAGCGGCCGGCGTCGTCGCGGGAGAGCGCCATGGTCATCTGCGTCAGGTCGTTCGTGCCGAAGGAGAAGAACTCAGCTCGCTGGGCGATCTCCTCGGCGAGCAGCGCGGCGCGCGGGACCTCGATCATGGTGCCGACCATGTAGTCGACCTTCTGCCCGGCCGCGTCCATGACCTCCTTCGCAACCCGCCGCGTGGCGTCCTCGAGGATGGTGAACTCCTTCAAATCCAGGGTGAGGGGGTGCATGATCTCCGGCTTGACCGGGATGCCCTCCTTCTTGCACCGGAGCGCGGCCTCGATGATGGCCCGGACCTGCATCTCCAGGATCTCCGGGTAGGTGATGCAGAGCCGGCAGCCGCGATGGCCGAGCATGGGGTTCGCCTCGTGGAGCTGCTCCACGCGGTGGCGCACCTTCTCGAACGGCACGCCGATCTTCTCGGCCAGGGCGCGCTGGTGCGGCTCGTCGTGCGGCACGAACTCGTGCAGCGGCGGGTCGACAAGGCGGATGGTGACCGGCCGGCCCTCCATCGCCTTGAAGATGCCGTAGAAGTCGTCGCGCTGGAACGGCAGGAGCTTGGCCAGTGCCGCGCGCCGCGCCTCGACGTCGTCGGCGACGATCATCTCTTGAATCGCCTGCCGCCGCTCCTCGGTGTCGAAGAACATGTGCTCAGTGCGGCACAGGCCAATGCCTTCGGCGCCCATTCGCACCGCGTTGGCGGCGTCGTACGGCGTGTCGGCGTTGGTGCGGACCTTCAGCCGCCGGATCTCGTCGGCCATCTTCATGACCTGGAAGTAGGCCTCTGGCAGCTCTGGCTTCACGAGCGTGAAAGCGCTCGAGTAGACGGTGCCGTCCGAGCCGTCCAGGGTGATGGGGTCGCCCTGCTTGATGACCTTGTCGCCCAGCCGCATCTCCTTCCTCTCGTAGGAGATGTTCAAGGCCTCGCAGCCGACGATGCAGCACTTGCCCCAGCCGCGCGCGACGACCGCCGCGTGGCTCGTCTTTCCGCCGGTCGCAGTGAGGATGCCCTGGGCGGCGTGCATGCCGCCGACGTCCTCGGGGCTGGTCTCGCGCCGGACCAGGATGACCTTTCGGCCCAGCGCCGCGATCTCCTCGGCCTCCTTGGCGGTGAAGACCACCTCGCCCGCCGCGGCCCCCGGCACCGCGTTGATGCCGACGGCGAGCCGGAGGTGATCAAGATCAGACTTCTTCACGCTCGGGTCGATGACCGGGTAGAAGAGCCGCTCGATGTCCTCCGGCGCGATGCGGCGGACCGCCTCCTCTTTCGTTATCAGCTTCTCCTTGACCATGTCGGCGGCCATCTGGAAGGTGGCTGCCGGGCTGCGCTTGCCGGTGCGGCACTGCAGCATGTAGAGCTTGCCGTCCTCGATGGTGAACTCGAGGTCCTGCATGTCTTTGTAGTGCCTCTCGAGCTTGGCCCGGACGTCGACGAGCTGGTCGTAGATCTTCGGCAGCTGGGTCTTGAGCTCGGTGAGCTTGAGCGGCGTGCGGATGCCCGCCACCACGTCCTCGCCCTGGGCGTTGATGAGGTAGTCGCCGTAGAAGAGGTCCTCACCGCTGTTCGGATCGCGGGTGAAGCAGACGCCGGTGCCGGAGTTCTCGCCCTTGTTGCCGAAGACCATCTGCACCACGTTCACCGCGGTGCCCTTGATGTCGGTGATCTTCTCGACGCGCCGGTAGGTCACGCACTTCTCGGCCTCCCAGCTGTTGAAGACCGCCGCGATGGCGCCCCAGAGCTGCTCCACCACGTCCTGCGGGAAGTCGGCCCCTACCTTCTCCTTGTAAAAGGCCTTGAACTTCTCGCAGAGCCCCTTCCAGTCCTCGGCGGTGAGGTCGGTGTCCAGCTTGACGCCGCGCGACTCCTTCAGCTCGTGCAGCATCTGCTCCAGAGGCTCCTTGGACAGCCCCATGGCGGTCGTGGAGTACATCTGCAGGAAGCGCCGGTAGGCGTCGTACGCGAAGCGCGAATTACCGGTCTTCTTGGCGAGACCCTCGACCGAGACGTCGTTGAGGCCCAGGTTGAGGATGGTCTCCATCATGCCGGGCATGGAGCGCGCGGCGCCCGAACGCACGGAGACCAGGAGCGGGTCCTCGGGGTCGCCGAACTCCTTGCCGGTCGTTTTCTCGAGGCGCGCCAGGTGGGCCTTCACCTCCTTGTCCAGGCCCTTGGGCATCTTGCGGCCTTGCGCGTAGTACTGGATGCACGCGTCGACCGAGATGGTGAAGCCCGCGGGGACGGGCAGGCCGATGTTGGTCATCTCCGCCAGGCCGGCT
This sequence comes from uncultured delta proteobacterium, assembly GCA_963772225.1. Classification (GTDB taxonomy): domain Bacteria; phylum Myxococcota; class Myxococcia; order Myxococcales; family UBA5297; genus CAVYWD01. The sequence goes on from CAVYWD010000011.1 coordinate 724,790, forward strand.
CCCTTGCCGCCTAGCACGCTCTTCATTTCTCCCCGACCTTCGGCCTTGCCGTTGCCAAAGAAATAGACGAATTGACCCATTGTGGACCTCCCTCGCAGAGGTGGAAGCGTCGCCGTTGCAACCAGGAAAGTTCTCGGGCGCAGGGGACCCCAACGCCCTGACGTTGGGCCGCCTTCACGGGCGTTCGCAGCCGTCCCGCTGCTGCATTTCTTTGACCCGTCTGTGTTGGGATTTCGACGGGTCAAAGTACCTGGAAGGATAGGCGGTTTCGACGCGCGATGAGAAGCAAAAAGAAAGCTCCGATCGACCGCGCCCCCGCGTCCTCGCCCTCTGGGCGAACCCGCGCAAGGCCGCACCGCCGAGCGCCTTCGGGGCCGCCGATGCGCAGGGAATGACCATAAGATCTCATTCTGATTTCAATGACTTCGAATGCCGCAGGGCTTTCGGTGGGGCTCGTGCGTGAACCCGTCCCTCGATCGCTCGGGCTCTCGCGAGAGCGCCTGCGCTCCCGAGGGCGACGCGTCGCTCAGCGGGAGGGTGGGCATGGCTCGTCGCATGGAGGCGCTTCGGGCGCGCGACCGATGAATCGCTCACTGGCGCTCGATGTTGGAGGAAGATTGGCGCGAGCTGCGGGTCGTGGCTTTGAGAGGCGCCGACGGCAGTTGGGAGGATGCTCGTAGGGGAAGGAATGAGGGAGGGCGGTGGAGTCGAGGATCGGGCTCGCGGAGGGGAAGGGGGAGAAGCCGGGTTCGGGTTCGGGGTCTTCGTTCGCGGGGACGGGGTACGGGTCACGTCGAACGGGGGACGACTGGCTATTGGGGCGGCTCGGCTTCGGCTGCGGCTCGGCATGGGGGTGCCGGCGCTCGCCGACTCGCGCCACGCGAGGGGCGCTTCGAGAGCCTCCGCGCGTCGCTGGCGCCCTTGCTCGAAAGAGTCCGGCGCCCTGCCGCCCAAGCCTGCCTGCCCAGGGCCGGAGCGCCGGCCGCCCTGGGCTCGGCCGCCTGATCGCTGGCAGGCCAGCGTGATTCGCTCAAATATTCCGGAGACTTATGACTGCCCTGTCCATGGAACCTCAATGGGCATTTTCAACGGGGAGCCCGTGTGCCAAGGTGAGGGCCTTCGAGCACCGGGGCGAGCACGACGTGGACGGCCTGAGCACAGCCGGGAAGAGCGCCGCTGAGGCGGGGGTCTTTCGCGAGCGCATGCGAGCCGACAGCCCGAGCGAGGCGGTGCCGTCCCGAGAAGGGTTCCGCGAGGCCCCTGCGCCTCTGGACCGGGACCAGCTCCTCAAGACGCCCGTCAAAGAATCTCGCGCTGCACATCGCAGGCACCGCCGTGGAGCGGCTGGTCGAGGCCCTGCACCGCGAGCTCGCGGCGGTGGGCATCGCGTTCCGCCCGCTGTGCTACCTGTCCGACGAGTGGGGCTGCCCGGACGGCAAGCCCATCATCGGCGTCCCGTTCTACTTGGCCGACGAGAAGCTCGGCGCCATCGAGGGCGAGGTCAGCGACGAGCGCGAGGACGAGAAGGAGAGCATGCTCTACCTGCGGCACGAGGCGGGGCACGCCTTCAACTACGCCTACGAGCTCTATAAGCGGGAGGACTTCCTCTCGCTCTTCGGTCCGTACAGCCGGCCGTACGTCGAGGACTACAAGGTCCAGCCCTTCAGCCGCTCCTACGTGCGCCACATCCCGGGCTGGTACGCCCAGAAGCACCCCGACGAGGACTTCGCGGAGACCTTCGCGGTGTTCCTGACGCCGGGGCTCGGTTGGCGCCAGACGTACCTGGGCTGGCCCGCGCTCAAGAAGCTCGAGTACGTCGAGGCCCGGGTGCGCGAGCTCGGCGCGCATCCGCCGCGCGTGCCCGTGCACCCGCCGGAGCTCCCCGACGTCCCGGTCGAAGTCCTGGAGGAGACCGTCGGCGAGCTCTTCCGCCGCGACGGCCCGCCCGAGGAGATCGGCCGGCAGCTCGCCGGGCACTTCGACGGCGACCTGAAGCAGGTCTTCGACGCGCCTGCCGGCTCGCCTCTGAGAGCCTGCGACGTGCTCGAGACCGGGCGCACGCAGGTCATCAGCTCGGTGGCGTACTTCACCGGCCTCGCCAGGCCCGCGGTGAAGGCCGCGGTGCTTCACCTCATCGGGCGCTGCCGCGAGCTCGACTTGCGCGCGCGGCCCGGAGCGGAGGCGGAGGCGCTCAGCCGCTTCGCGATCCTGGTCACCACCCTCTCCATGAACCGCGTCTACTCGGGCAAATTCTGCGAGCCCTGAGAGGCCCCGAGCGCGCCGTTCGATAGCCTTCGCCGCGCGCGCCCAGCGCGCGATCGACGTTGTTATCGGGCGCGGGAGCGTTCAATGTATAGGGAGTGAAGACTCGCGCGCTCAAGGTCCCCGTCCTCCATTACCAGCCCCCGGCCGATCCCGAGGATCCGGTCGTCGGGCAGATCGTCTCCACGCTCCAGGCGCTCGGCCATAAGCCGACCCGCTTCGCCGTCGAGCGCGACGTGCGCAGCCTCCTCAACGGCGTCGCGCGCGGCCGGCCCGACCTGGTCTTCAACATCTGCGAGACCTTCGCCAACCGGAACATCTTCGAGGTGAACGTCGCCGCGTTCCTCGAGCTCATGGAGGTCCCGTTCACCGGCTCGGGCACGGGCGGCCTGCTGCTCGCGCAGGACAAGGCGCTCGCCAAGAAGCTCTTCACCTTCCACCGCGTCCCCTGCCCCGACTTCGCCGTCTTCCACGGCGACAACCTCGCGCCGGGCGGCCAGCTGCGCTTCCCCCTCTTCGTCAAGCCGCTGCGCGCCGACGCCTCCATCGGCGTCGCGCCGGAGTCCTTGGTCAACACCTTCCAGGAGCTCATCGACCGGGTGCGCTACGTCCACTCGCTGGGCGAGGCGGCGATCGCCGAGGAGTACATCGAGGGCCGCGAGCTCTACGTGGGGGTGCTCGGCGGAGAGCGCCCCATGGCCTTGCCGGTGGTGGAGCTGCACTTCCGCGCCGCCTACCCCAAGGGCCGGCCCGCGCATCGCCGACTACACCAGCAAGTTCGAGAAGAGCTCGCCCGAGTTCAAGGGCACGCGCTCGGCCATCGCCCGGATCAGCTCGGAGCTGCGGCAGAGGGTCCAGGCGCTCGCGCTCGTCGCCTTCGAGGCGCTGCAGCTGCGCGACTACGCCCGCGTCGACTTTCGCGCTGGCGCCCAACGGGGACCCCTACGTTCTCGAGGTGAACCCCAACCCCTACCTCGAGCAGTCGGCCGAGTTCGCCATGGCCGCCAAGGCCGCCGGCCTCGAGTACCCCGAGCTCATCGACCGCATCGCCCAATTTGCCGTCGAGCGCACGCCCAAGAAGGAGCGCGAGGAGACCCCCACCGGCGGCGCCGAGACCCCGCAGACGCCTCCCGCCGGCACCGCTCCCCAGTCCGCCGGGGCGGCGGGCCTCTGAATCAGCGCCGAGGGCGCCTCTATCGGAGCGGGCGAGTGGCCGCGGCGAAGCGCCGCGCCCGGGCGGGAACGGGAGCGACCTCGACGCTCGCCAGGACCGGGAGCGCGCGGAGGCGGTCGATCCGCTCCGCGGGAGAGCCGTGGGTCGCCTTCGCGCCGCCGGCCCCGCCCTCCCCCCGCTCGCGGACGGTCATCAGGAACCGGACGAGCGCGCGCGGGTCGTAGCCCGCCGCCTGGGCGATCTGCGCTCCCAGGGCGTCCGCCTCGTACTCGGATTCCTGCGAGTAGCCCTTGACCAGAACGGTGTCCATGACATCGCCGATGGTCCCATCGAACAGCTTCTGCAGCGCCTCCTTTTCCTGGGGCCCGAGGCTCCCCGAAACCTTGAGCCACTGGGCGGGCACGTTCGCCCACCGCGAGCGCTTGACCGACCCCAGCGCGTGGCCCCTCACCACGTGCGCTACCTCGTGCGCCAGCACGCACGCCAGCTCGTCCTCGCTGCGCGCGGCCTGGAGGGTGCCCGTGGTGACGAAGATGAAGCCGCCGGGCGCCGCGAAGGCGTTGAGGACCTCGCTCTCGACGACCACGAAGTGCCAACCGGCGAGCGGAGCCGGCCGGTCGCCTTTGCGGTCGGCCCGCTCCAGCGCCGCGTCGGCGAGCACCAGGCCTACCTGGCTCACGTACTCGGTGAGGCTCGACTCCCGCAGATTGGACGGCGACGCCGAGCCAGGGGCAGCCGGGTAGTCGTCGCTCCGGTAGCGATACTCGAAGCCGTCGAGGACCCGGACTGCGACGGTGCGCCCCACGTAATACTCGTTCTCCGGGGTGAGCTCCTCCATGAGGCTCGCGATGGGCTTGGCGTCGTCGCCGAGCCCGCCGACGACGTCCTTCATGGCGTCAGGGTTGCCGTGGATGGCCTGGTCGAACTTCCCAGAGCCCAGGTTGCCCAGCGTCGCGCAAGCCGAGACGCTGGCCCCGATGAGAAGAATGGCGGCGGCCCGGCTCATTTCGCACCTCCGACCTTGCCCTCGGCGGCGAAGCGCTGCAGTCGAGCCGAGCTGGCGCGCGCCCGCTCGATGCGGTCGACTTCTTCGAACCGGAGCTGGGCATTCTTCTCGCGATAGCTCTGCTCGACCTGGGCGCTGAACCCGCGCCCGGCGAGCTGCGTCTCGCGCTCCGAGAGCGCTCCGCCGTCGGAGCCGGCCTTGGCGGAGAGCCGGACCTCGCCCTCGACCACCGCCTCCTTGTGCAACCAGCCCTGCGCGCCCTCGAACGAGACCGCGAACCAGTCGGGCTTCGAGAGCGGGTTTCCGGCCTCGTCCTTGCCGTCGACCACCGTGAGCACCGCGCCGCGATGGACCTCGCCCCTCTGCCGGGCGATGAGCCGCGGCGCCGCCTTCACCGGGGCGGTGAAAGCCCGCACGGTGATCTTCCTCTCGGCGGCCGCGGCGGTCGGGCCGGCGAACAGCGCCAGCGCCAGGAGCGCTCCCAACGGCCACTTCCCCAAGTGCCCCCTCTTCGAAGCTCCCATGCTCACTTCTCCTTCATGCGCCAGACTCCGTCCCAGCTCGCGCCCGGCGGCTCGTCCATGAAGTGCCTGCAGCGCTTCACGTACGCGTTGGAGGGCCCGTCCTCTGGGCGAACTCGAAGCGCGCGCTCGAAGCGCGCCATCGCCGCCGAGAAGTCCTGGACCCGGTACCGCAAAAGGCCCTCGTGGAAGTATCGCACGGCCTCCGCGACCCGGGGATCGACCCGCCCCTTCTCCTCCAGGACGTCGTAGACCCGCGACCGGCTCCTTCTTGCCCTTGACGGCGAGCAGGTCGAGCTCGCGGACCTCGATGGCGTCGCGCGCCCTGTCGTAGCAAGCCTGGCTCACCATGAGCGTCGTCCCGTAGGGCTTGTTGGCACCCTCGAGGCGGGAGGCCAGGTTCACCGCGTCGCCCATGACCGTGTAGTTGAACTTATGGCGCGAGCCCATGTTGCCCGAGACCACCGGCCCGGTGTTGATGCCCGCGCGGGCGACCACGAGCGTGTTGAACTCCTTGAGCCAGCGCGCCCGGAGCGCCTCGCAGCGCCTTCGCATGGCGATGGCCGCGAGCACCGCGCGCCGGGCGTGCTCGGGCTCCGCCAAAGGCGCGCCCCAGAAGGCCATGATGGCGTCGCCGATGTACTTGTCCACGACGCCGCCGTGCTCGAGCACGATGTCGGTCATGTTCGTCAGGTAGTCGTTGAGCAGGGCCACCAGCCGCTCGGGGCGCAGCGCCTCGCTGAAGCTCGTGAAGTCGGCGATGTCCGAGAAGTAGATGGAGACGTCGCGGACCTCGCCCCACTCCAGCGACAGGTACTCGGGGTGGGCGATGAGCTCGCGCACCAGCACCGGCGAGGTATAGCGGCCCAGCGCCTCCTGGACGAAGCGGCGGCCGTCGCGCTCCACGTGGTTCGTGGAGAGGAGCGCGAGCACCATGGCAAGAAGCGCGCCCGCCGACGGGGCGAGCACGCCCAACCAAACGCCCTTGGCCGAGAGCGCCACGGTCGTGCCGAGCGCGGCGCCGCCCAGCGCCACGGCCAGCGCGAGCACGCAAAGCCCCAGGGCGGCCCAGGGCGCGTGCACGGCTTCCCAGATCCAGACGACCGCCACCGACAGGAAGAGCGCCAGGAGGAAGGCGAACAGGGCGTCCGCCCAGCGCGGCGCCCGCCGGATGGCCACCCCGGAGAGCAGGTTCTCCAGCGCCACGGCGTTGAGCTCGGCCCCCAGGGTCTGGTCCGCCACCGGAGAGGCGCGCAGGTCGCGCAAATTGCCCGCCGTCGCCGAGACGATGGCGAACTTCCCCGCGAACAGGTCCGCGGGCAAGAGGGGCGCCTCGCCCTCGTCGACTTGAGCCTGCGAGCGCAGGACGTCGTAGGCGCGCACGTGTCGGTAGCCGCGCTCGCGGGTGCGCGCGGAGGGCGCGCCTCCGACGTACGCGCCATCCTTGAAGCGGAGCAGGAGCGCGCCGCGCTCGTCCAACGGCAGGCGCCGCTCGCCCAGCACCAGCGCCCGCTCGTCCAGGCGCACCGACAGACCCGGCTCGGCGACGAGGAGCGCCGCCAGCGGGAGCGAGGGCAGCGCCACGCCCCCATAGAGAACGAGCGGAAGATGGCGGCGCAGCACGCCGTCGAAGTCGTCCTGCTGCGCGACGTTGCCCAGGCGAGCGGCCGCGTGCGCGAAGGCCGCCAGCGGAGGCGCGAGCTCGCGCACCGGGAGGGCCATCCCCCGGGGAAGGTCGACCCTGAGCCCGTCCCGCCCCTCGACGAGGCCGCCCACCGTCAGCTCGCCCGGGAGCAGCTCCTTCGGGAGCTCGACGGCATGCTCCTTCTCGAGCAGCTCGCCCCCCGAGCTGCGCAGACGGCCCGAAGCGATCGGCTCGGCGAGGCGCGCGGCGAGGTCCGAGGCCGACGCGCTCGAGCCCGCCCACAGCTCGCTCCGACCGCCCTGCTCGACGACCGCGGTTCGCACGCCAAAGACCTGCAGGTCATACGCGGCCTGCACCGCGGCTTCGCGCTTGGGGTACCGCGCGAGCTTCTGCGCGAAGACCCGCCCCACCTCGCGCTCTCGCGCCCGAGGCAGCGAGCTCGGCATGTCGAGCCCCAGCACGACCCTTCCGCTCTCGCGCAGGGCGGCGGCGAAGGCGGACGGGTCCTCGGTGGCGAGCCGCTTGTCCTCGAAGACGAAGTCGAGCACGACCGCGCGGGCGCCGGCGCGGGACAGGTACTGCACGAGGTAGCCGAAGACCTCGCGCCGCCACGGCCAGCTGAACCCGAAGTTCTCCTCCGCGTCGCGCAGGTCGCTGTCGCCCACGTCCACCAGAACGACCTGAGAGGAGGCGGGCTCGCCAGCGGCCAGCCGCCGCATTCGCGCGTCGTAGGTGAAGAGCTCGCCGCGCTCCAGCGGGGTGGGGCGCGCCCAGGCGAGCGCGCCGGCGAGAAGCCCTACCCCCAGCCCGACCGCGGCGCCGGCCAGGAGCTTGCGCGCGCGAGGCGAGGCGGCGCGGGGCATGAGCTGGACCTTCCGCTCAGAAGAAGTTGCCGATGGTGAACTCGAAGAGGATGGGCTGGTCCACCCCTCGGCGCGTGAGCGGGATGCCCCACTCGAACCGCAGCGGGCCGATGGGAGAGAACCAGCGGAACCCGAAGCCCAGCGAGTGGAACATGCCCAGGGGCAGGTTCACGCCCGTGGCGTTGGAGTGGAAGAAGTTCTCGGACTCGGCCCAGACGTTGCCCATGTCGTAGAAGACCAGGCCGCGGATGCCCACCTTCTCGAAGATGGGGAACTCGAGCTCGAAGTTGAAGAGCAGCTGCTTGTTGCCGCCCACCGCGAAGTCGTACAGCGTCGCTTCGGGCGAGCGCTCGGTGCCCACCCGAACGGTCGGGGAGACGGTCCGGAGCGCGAAGCCGCGCAGGGTGTTGATGCCGCCGGCAAAGTAGAGCTCGCTGATGGGGATGTTGGTCCCGTTGATGTAGCCCAACGTGCCCTGCGACTTGAACACGATGCCCAGCGGCAGCGGGACGTACCACCGGGAGTTGGCGAGGTACCGGGTGAACTTGAAGCTCGCGCCGAGCCACTCCGGCGAGTACTCCACCGAGAGGCTCTGGTAGTTGCCCGCCGAGGGGAAGAGCCGGTTGTCGCGGCGGTCGTAGTTGATGGTGAGGCGAAGCGCGCTGGTCAGGCCCGAGCGGAATCGGTTGGCGAGCAGGACCTCGGTGCCGGAGCTCGAGCGCCCCGGCAGCACGTCCACCTGCTCGATGGCGTAGCCCGCGTGGACCATCAGATCCGGCGTCAGGTGATAGCCGAAGCTCAGGTCTCCGCCGTTCGAGTCGCGGATGAAGCCGTAATAGTCGAGCTGCTGCCGGAAGTAGTCGAACGACAGGATCCAGTTCGTGTCGAGGAAGTACGGGTCGACGTAGGAGAGCTGGACCAGGCTGCGCAGGGAGCTGAGCTGGGCGGACAGCGACGCGGTGGGGCCCCAGCCGAAGAGGTTGTTCTGGGAGATCTGCGCGGTGAGCAGGAAGTTCTCCACCGAGGAGAAGCCCAGGCCCACCTGGAAGGTGCCCGTCGCCTTCTCCTTCACCGTGACGGTGACCACCACGGTCTTGTCGGACGAGCCGCGCTTGTGCGTCACGTCCACCGACTCGAAGAATCCGAGCGCAGTGACCCGCTGCTTCGACGCGCGCAGGCCGGTGCCGTTGAAGAGCTCGCCCTCGAAGACCCGGAGCTCGCGGCGGATGACCTTGTCGCGGGTCTTCGTATTGCCGACGATCTCGATGCGCTCGATGGTGATCTTCTCGCCCTTCTGCATGTCGAAGGTGAGGTCGACGATCTTCTTTTCGGCGTCGACGGCGGTCTGCGGCGAGATGTTCGCGTAGGCGTAGCCCGAGTCGTAGTAGATGTCGGCGAGCGACATGATGTCGCGCTGCAGCTTGCTCCGGTTGAAGACTTCGCCCGGGGCGGTCTGCATCTTGGAGAGCAGCTCGCGCTTCCGGGCCTCGAGCATCTCCGGCTTCTCCACCAGGAGGTCGCCGGCGAAGTCGATCTTTCCGATGCGATACTGCTCGCCCTCGGTCACCGGGATGGTGAGGTAGAGGTGCCGTTTGTCCGGCGACAGCGGGATCTGCGGGTTCGCCACCTTCACGTGGATGAAACCGCGGTCGTAGTAGACGCCCTGGATGGCCTGGAGGTCGCGCTTGAAGACCTCTTCGCGGAACGTGCCGGCACTGGTGATGAACGAGAGGAAGTTGCCCTCGTCGGTCTGCATCGACTCGCGCAGGTCGCCGTCCTTGACCTTCTCGTTGCCGGCGAAGTGGATCCGTTTGACCTGGACCTTGGCGTGCTCGCTCACGTCCAGGTAGACGTTGACCTCGTTGTTCTCGATGGGCTCGACCTTGGACTGCACCTCGGCCAGGAAGAAGCCCTTCTCCACGTACTTGTCCTGGAGCTTCTTGGCGTTCCGCTGGACCGCGGCCATGTCGAGGATGCTGAAGGGCTTGATGTCGACGATGTCCTTCAGGTCGTCGTCGGAGAGCTCCTTGTTGCCGCGGATGCGGATCTCGTGGACGGCCGGCTTCTCCTGGACCCTGACCACCAGGACCGGCTTCTTGGGCACGCTCTCGTCGACCGTGAGCTCCACGTCGGAGAAGAACCCGAGCTTGAAGACCGCCCGCAGGTCCTCCTGGGCGCGCAAGAGGTCGAGCGACATGCCGACCTTGGTCTTGAGCGCGTTTCGGACCGCGTCGGCCTCGACGCGCCGGTTCCCCTCGACGCGCACCGCGACGAGCGGCGCAGCGCTCTCGGAGGCCTCGGGGCGGGCCTCGGAGCGGGGAGCATCGGAGGCGGCCGGCGGCACGCTCTGCCCTGGAGCAGCGAGAGGCAGCGCGAGGACCGCGAGTGCGAGGAGAGTCCGGGTCATCCTGTAGGGGATCGTCGGGGAGGTCGGCGTCAAAGACCCGCGAAGACTAGTGAACTGCGCGCTACGCTACAATCGAAATCGGCTCCTGGCCTGCGCACCCTGGAAGGCGGAGCCGCGACGGCGCGCGATGGGAACCCGGGCGCCGACGTTCTCTTCCCAGGCTCACGCGTGCCCTGACGGCCAGGCCGCCTTCATTCGTCATGGCGCAGGGCCTCGGCGACGTGGCCGTCCGCCAGGCGAAGCCGCCGCGGCAGCGACTCCGCCAGGTGCTCGTTGTGCGTGACCACCACCGCAGCGATGCCCAGCCTCTGGTTCAGATCCCGAAGGACCCTGTGAATTCCCTCGCCGGTCTCCGGGTCGAGGTTGCCGGTGGGCTCGTCGGCCAGGAGCAGACGCGGCCGCAGGACGAGCGCCCGAGCGAGCGCCACGCGCTGCTGCTCGCCGCCCGAGAGCTCGCCGGGCTTGTGGTCGACGCGGTCCGCGAGGCCCACCGCTTCGAGGAGCTCGAGCGCGCGGCGCCGGGCCTCGGGCCACGCGAGCCGCTGGATCAGCGCTGGCATCATCACGTTCTCCAGCGCCGAGAACTCCGGGAGCAGGTAGTGGAACTGGAAGACGAAGCCCACCGACTGGTTGCGGAAGCGCGCCAGCTCCGCCTCGTCCATGGCGGTGACGTCTCGGCCGTCGAAGCGGATGGCGCCTCGCGTGGGGGCGTCCAGGGTGCCCAGGACGTGCAAGAAGGTGCTCTTGCCCACGCCCGACGCGCCGGTGAGCGAGAGCATCTCGCCCGAGTCGATGGAGAGATCCACGCCGCGCAGCACGTCGATGCGCTTGCCGTCCATGAAGTAGGACTTGTGCAGATCTCGGATCTCGCAGAACGCCAAGGTTGACCTCGAGAGACTTTGGGGGCCAGCGCTACTCGTTGCGCAGCCCCTCCACCGGCGAGAGGCGCGAGGCGCGCGTCGCCGGGTAGATGGTCGCCAGGTACGAGAGCAGGACAGCCAGGAACGCGACACCCGCGAACTGCAGCGCGTCGAGCTTCACCGGCAGCTTGTCGATGTAATAGACCTCGGCGTCCAGGTGGATGCCCACCTTGTCCACGACGAGGCAGAGCAGGAACCCGAGCACCAGGCCCACCGCCGTCCCCAACAGGCCGATCATCAGGCCCTCCAAAACGAACACCTTCATCACGCTGGTGTCGGTCGCGCCCATCGACTTGAGGATGGCGATCTCCTTGCTCTTCTCCAAGACCATCATGATGAGCGTGGAGACGATGTTGAAGCAGGCGACCAGCACGATGAACGCGAGGATGACCGCCATGACCAGCTTCTCGAGCCGCAGCGCCGAGAAGAGGTTGCGGTTCATCTCGCCCCAGTCCTTGGTCCGGTACGGGTAGCCGTCGAGCGTCTGGAGCACCTGCCTCGTGATCTGTCGGGTGTTGTCGATGTCGTCGGTCTTGAGCTCGAGGCCGGTCACCGTCTCGCCCAGACCGAAGAACCGCTGCGCCTCGGGGAGCGCGATGTACGCGAACTTCGCGTCGTACTCGTACATGCCCGAGAAGAAGATGCCGGCCACCCGGAACGGGCGGCTCTTGGGCATGGGGCCGGTGGGGCCGAGGTCGCCTCCCAGCGGGCTGATCACGTTGACCCGGTCGCCGACCATCACCTTGAGCGAGTGGGCGAGCTCTTTGCCGAGCACGATGCCGGGCACCGCGCCGCCAGCGTCGGCCTCCTTCTTCTTGAGGATCCAGTCCTCGTCGAGCGCCCCCTCGGAGTCCGAGCCGCCGTGCGCGCGAGCGCCCGGCTTCGCGTCGCCCTTTCGCGGCTCGGCCGAAGGCTCGTCGTCGGCGTCGCCCTGGCCCAGGCGCCGCGGCCCCGTCGGGAACGCGGGGATCTTGTCGGGCTGGTCCAGCCACTCCAGCCGGCCCTCCTTTAGGTTCTGCTTGAGGCTCGCCACCTGGTCGACGGTCTTGGGCTCGATGCCCTTGACGAGCGCGCCGGAGATGTTCTGGTCCGAGGAGACCATCACCTCGTTGAGGATGAACGGCGTCACGCCGGTGACGCCCCGGACCCGCCGCACCTGCTCGGCGACGTCGCGCCACTCCTTGAAGTCGGTGCCGTACTTGAGCACCACCGCGTGCGCGTTGGTCCCGACGATCTTGCTCTTCAAGTCGAGCTCGAAGCCGCTCATCACCGAGAGCACGACGGTGAGCGCGAGGACGCCGACCGCCACGCCGCCCACCGAGATCTCCGTCATGATCATCGTCGGCGACTTCTTGCGCAGGCGCAGGTGGCTTCGGGCGATGAACGCCTCGTAGGAGAAGCGCAGGTCGAGCGACCCGCTGCCGGCGAGCAGGAACCCCAAGGAGGCGCCGACGAAGGTCGAGCCCCAGATGGCCACCGCGGCGAGCGCGATGCCGCCCAAGGGGTTGTTGCCCAGCATGCTCGCCAGGTAGGCGATGTCGCTCAGCACCGGGCGCACGGGCCCCAGCGGCGAGCTCAGGGCGAACCCCAGAATGGCGGTGGCCGAGCCCGCGAACGCGAGGCCGGAGGCGAAGATCTCGAAGAAGCCGATTCTTCGGACCCAGGCTGCGCCGGCGAAGCCCGATGCGGCCGCGAGCAGCAGGGCGAGCCCGCCCGCCACGCCCAGCGCGCGCTCGGGCGCGAGCCCCAGCCGGCTGGAGAGCACCGCGGTGCCGAAGACCGCCGCCGCGCCGGCAAGCGCTTGCCCGGCGAGCGTGGTGGCCAGGAACCGCAGCGAGAACGGCACGGGCCCGGACCGGCGCGCCGCGCGCTCGCCCTTGGCCAGGGCGACGGCCGCCGGGGACGCCGAGAGCAGGGGCTTTTCTGTCTGCGAAGGAGCTTCCACTTCGGGCATCTTCCTTCCGAGAGGTCGGAACGTCCAACAGCCCTCGCCCTCGAGCTACTTCACCGGCTTGAGCAAAGGGAAGAGGATGACGTCCCGAATGGACGCCGAGTCGGTGAGCAGCATGGCGAGCCGGTCGATGCCGATGCCCTGGCCGGCGGTGGGCGGCATGCCGTGCTCGAGGGCGCGCACGAAGTCCTCGTCGAACGGCATAGCCTCCTCGTCGCCCGTGCGGGCGAGCTCGACCTGGCGCTCGAAGCGCGCGCGCTGGTCCACCGGGTCGTTGAGCTCGCTGAAGGCGTTGCACAGCTCCATGCCCGCGGCGAACAGCTCGAAGCGGTCGGTCACCCGCCCGTCGGAGTCGCGGCGGCGGGCGAGCGGCGAGACCTCGATGGGAAAGTCGGTGACGAAGACCGGCCGGTCCTTGGGCAACTGGGGCTCGCCGACGGCCTCGAAGGCCCGGGCGATCAGGTCGCCGGGCGTCGCCTTGGTCGCCGCGTGCTCGAGCACCGCGCGCAGCTCCCGGTCGGCCTCGGCGGCGGCCGCGCGCTCGACGGCCTCCTTGAGCCCCTTCCCGCTGAGCGCGTCCTCCCGGCTGAGCCCGAAGGCCTTTGCGACGTGGTCGACCATGGAGACGCGCGGGTACGGCGGCGCGAAGTCGATGGCCTGCCCCTGGAAGGTGACGGCCGTGGAGCCGGTGACGTCCTTGGCGAGCGTCGAGAGCAGATTCTCGGTGAGGGCCATGAGGTCTTCGTAGGTGGCGAAGGCCCAGTAGAACTCGACGCTGGTGAACTCCGGGTTGTGGCGCCGGTCGATGCCCTCGTTGCGCCAGATGCGGCCTATCTCGTAGACGCGCTCGAAGCCGCCGACGACGAGCCGCTTCAAATGCAGCTCAGTGGCGATGCGCATCTTCAAATTCAGGTCCAGCGCGTTGTGGTGCGTGGAGAACGGGCGAGCGGCGGCGCCGCCGGCCTCCTCGGGCTTATGGAGCGTGGGCGTCTCCACCTCGATGAAGCCCTTGTCGTCGAGGAAGCGCTGGATGCCGCGGACAATTTTGTGGCGCTTGATGAAGATGTCGCGCACGCCGTCGGTGACGATGAGGTCCAGGTAGCGCTGGCGGCAGCGGGTCTCGATGTCGGCCAGCCCGTGCCACTTGTCGGGCAACGGGCGCAGCGACTTGGTGAGGATTTGAAATTCCTTGGCGACGAGCGTGAGCTCGCCGGTCTTGGTGCGGGTGCACTTTCCCTTCGCGGCCACGATGTCGCCCAGGTCGAGGAGCTTGTAGACCTCGAAGTCCTTCTCCGGGAGCTGGTCCTTCTTGACCCAAATCTGGAGGTCGCCGGTCCGGTCGCGAACTTTGAGAAAGGCGGCCTTCCCGAAGCTCTTGTTGGCGAGCACCCGGCCGCCGATGACGTAGGTTTCGGACGCGCCCTCGACCTCGGCGGCGGTCTTCAGCTCGCCCAGGGCCCGAGCGACCTCGGCGGCGGTGTGCTGCACGCCGTGGACATTGCCGAATGGGTTGACGCCCAGGCCCTTGAGCTCCTCGGCCTTCTTCAAACGAGCGTTGAAGATCTCCTGCTCTTTCCCGAGATCATCGGGCCCGCTGCCGGTGGTGGTGGGGTCGCTCATGGCTTCGCTGCTCACACTGGAAAATGGCCCTGAGAGATCCCAGGGCCGCTGAAGGAAGCCGGACACGCTACTGGCCCCTCGCCCCGAGCGTCAAGGACGGCCCCTCATCCCCCGACCCCGCTCGCGGGGAAGGGGAGAGTCTGGGCCCCTCTCTTTTGACGGAATGGATGACCACGGCTCCAGTTCCTGCGAATGACCGGCGCCGTGGTCGAACAGGCCCCCAGCTATACCCGCCTCAAGATTCTCCGGTGTCGTCCCCGAACGGCCTAGTCACCCCTGCCATTTCGCGGCGCCTCCAACTTCGGGTTGACGACCTGAAGTCGTCGACCCGTAGAGATGCCACTTCGCGGCGCTTCCGACTTCGGGTTGACGACCTGAAGTCGTCGACCCGTAGAGATGCCGCTTCGCGGCGCTTCCGACTTCGGGTTAGGCTCGCGTCCACCTTCAGACAAAACACCGACCGGAGCGACGCATGGAACTGCCGAGCCAGGGCCCCGAAGCGTTCAAACCCTACGTGCCGCCGTCGGCGTCCATGCCCGAGCTCACGGCGCGGGCCCTGTTCGCGGGCGCCCTCTTCGGGGTCATCTTCGGCGCCGCTACCGTCTACCTCGCTCTGCGCGCCGGGCTGACGGTCTCCGCTTCCATTCCCATCGCGGTCATCGCCATCTCGCTCGGGCGCAAGTTCCTCAAGACCTCCATCCTCGAGAACAACATCATCCAGACCACTGGGTCCGCGGGCGAGTCCATCGCCGCGGGCGTGGTCTTCACTTTGCCCGGCTTCTTGTTTCTCTCGGTGGACCCGGCGACCCAGGCCTCGGTCGGGGCGGGCTACTTCAACTACGTCACGCTCTTCGCGCTCTCGCTGGTGGGCGGCATCCTGGGCGTCCTGATGATGATCCCGCTGCGCCGTTCGCTCATCGTGAAGGAGCACGGCCAGCTCACCTACCCCGAGGGCGCGGCGTGCGCCTCGGTGCTCATCGCCGGCGACAAAGGCGGCGACTTCGCGAAGACCGCGTTCCTGGGCGTGGGCGCGGGCTTCGTCTACGCCGTGCTCCAGAAGATCTTCGGGGTCATCTCCGAGACGCCGGCCTACGTCACGCGCCAGGCGAACAAGTGGCTCCCGTCGGCCACCGTCAACGCCGACATCACGCCCGAGTACCTGGGCGTGGGATACATCATCGGGCCGCGCATCGCGGGCGTGCTCGTCGCGGGCGGCGTGCTCGCGTGGCTGGCCATCATTCCGCTCTTGTCGGTGCTGGTCTCGCCGGACCTGATCGCCGCGCAGCTCGCCAAGGTGGGCTACGCGCCGGCGCGCTTCGGCTACGACGCGGCGGCGCACACCTTCGCCAACATGCCCGACGCGGTCTACTTCGCGTACGTTCGGCAGATTGGCGCGGGCGCGGTGGCGGCGGGCGGCTTCATCACCCTGCTCAAGACCCTGCCCACCATCGGGGCCTCGCTGCGCGACAGCATCCGCTCGCTCGGCGAGCGCCGCGCTGGCGCCGCCATCACCCGCACCGAGCACGACCTCTCGTTCGTCACGGTCATCGCCGGGAGCCTGGGGCTCGTCGTGCTCCTCGTCCTCCTGCCGCAGATCCCGGGCGCGAGCGTGTGGAACAAGCTGCTCATCGCCCTGCTCATCATCGCCTTCGGCTTCATCTTCGTGACCGTCTCCTCGCGCATCGTCGGCATCATCGGGTCCTCGTCGAACCCCATCTCCGGCATGACCATCGCGACGCTCATGGCCACGGCCATGGTCTTCGTCGGCATCGGCTGGACGGGGCGCGCCTACGAGCCCATGGCGCTCGTCGTGGGCGGCATCGTCTGTATCGCCGCCGCGAACGCCGGCGCCACGAGCCAAGACTTGAAGACCGGCTTTCTGGTGGGCAGCACGCCGCGCTACCAGCAGATCGCCCTGTTCGTCGGCGCCATCGCCTCGGCCGTCGTCATCGGCATCACCGTCACCGTCATCCACAAGGCCTACGGCATCGGCTCGCCCAAGTTCCCCGCGCCTCAGGCCACGCTCATGGCGACGCTCGTCAAGGGCTTGCTCTCCTCGAACCTCGACTGGCACTTCGTCCTGGTGGGCGCCTTCCTCTCTGTCACCATGGAGCTGTGCGACGTGAAGGCGCTCTCCTTCGCGGTGGGCGTCTACCTGCCCTTGTCCACCACCCTGCCCATCTTCGTGGGCGGCGCGCTCAAGGGCCTGGTCGACGCCTATGCCGCCCGGCGCGGCGAGAAGGTGGAGGAGAGCGAGCTCGGCGGCGGAAGCCTCTTCGCCACCGGGCTCGTGGCAGGCGGGGCGCTCACCGGGGTGCTGGTGGCGTTTCTGCAGATTCCGGAGAAGGCGAAGAACTTTCTGGAGGAGACGCTCAACCAGGGCCCGCGGCTCGTCCGGGCGCTGGGCGAGGGCGGATACGACGCGCTCGGGGTGGTGTTCTTCGCGGCGCTCGCGGCGGCTTTGGTGTGGGCGGCGCGCAGGCCGAGCCCCCAGGCGCAGGGGCAGTCGGGGAAGGGGTAGCTCGCCCACGGCCCGATGCGCGAGGTTTCGGGGCCGGCTTCGAAGGAGCGCGCGCAGGCGCCTTCCCTGCCTGCCGCGCCGCTCGCGCTTTTTCCTCGTCGACCAGGCGCTCCGTCACTTCATGCGCGGGCGCCCTGCCGGCCGCTCCTCAATGCTTCGCTGAGGGGGCGAACACGGCGTCCAGGGTCACGGCATCCACCGCGCGGTTCAGCCAGGTCTTGAGCTCCGCCGGGCCTGCCTCGGCGATTTGTTTCCGGATGCGGGCAGGCAATACCACTACCCCCAGGTCCAACAGCCCGAACGCGAAGTCCAGCAGGTGACCTCGGACTTCCTCCGGCGCGTTCACGATCCCCGAGAAGCACAGCGGGGCCGTCCACGGCTTCTTCCCTTGGTAAACCACCAGCGGGAACACCGCGGCCGATGTGCGAGCTTTCGGGGCCGGCCGCAAACCGATGCGCCAGAGCGCGTCCGGCGCGCTGCGGCCGCGGCAACGGCCCAAGGGGTCAGGCGCCTATCGCCGCAGGTCCGGATGCGGGTGATGCGAGGCATAGAACGGCGCCGAGGCATCCTCGTCGGGCCGATCCAGGCAGCCAATACTGCACGTCCTGCAGATGTCGCTAACGAAGGCGGCGAGGCGCAGAAGAACGCCGGTCGCGAGATCGCGGCTGGCGGCGCGCGACAGACCCGCGCGCTCGCTGAGCACCCGCGCAGCGGCGACCTCGACCTGCTTCGGAGCCAGACTCAGCGTCCCGTTTCGAATGCTCTCGTCGAAGCGGGCGGCGATGGCGTGCGAGGCCGAGAGCAGATCCTCCGTGCGCAAGCGCTCGTGCCCCGGAAGCGCTGCCGACAGGCGCTCGAGGGCCTCCCGCGCGACCTCAGTGAAGTCGAGGGCCGCGAGGTCCCGACCGCGCGGTTTGCGGACCTCGCCGAAGAACCTCGCCCGCAAGTCAGCGCGGTGCTCCGGATCGCCTACGCGCGCGACGCCCGCCTCCTCTGGGCTCACCGTGAGCTCGCTCATCTCCTTCGACTTCTCGAGCATGGCGCGAACGAGCAGGCTGCCCTCGAAGGCGCGCCCAGCCTCCTCCGAGAGCGCGCGGAAGACGGAGGCAGCCCGCGCGTCGCCGTCCCAGGCGAACCAGCGGGCCATGTACGCCGCCATCGCGACCACCCGGGCGCGGATTCTTGGGGGCGTCGAGCTTCCGGGCGTATTCCGAGACCCAGTCGGAGCCGTCCCTCGGAGGACCGAGGCCCGCGCCGTCCAGGTCGCCCTGATCGAAGAACCACGACCGGGCGAGCTCCCGCCGCGCGAGGAGCGCCCGCACCTCCTCGATGGACGTGCTCTCGGCAGGCGCCGGGAATGGCTCGGGCGCTGCTGGCTCGACGGCGCCGATCCGCGCGATCGCCGGGCGCACCTCTTCCGGGATGGTCCGACCCATCGCCCGCGTCCGCTCGGCGGCTTCGGCCACCAGCGCTGCGGCCCGCCCGAGGTCGGTGCGCACGAAGCGGGTGTGCGCTCCAGCGGACATCTCGGCCACGATCTGTCGGACCTCTTCCGCGGTCTGTCTGGGGATGAGGAAGCCATCTCGGACATCCTCGCTCAGGCGCACGCAGACGCTCGCCACGGTCTGCCGCCCGCCCGAACCGGCGAAGCAGGCGAGGATGAGGACTGCGCCCTGGCCGTCGCAGGCGCCGAGCATCGCATGCCCGGCGGGGCTCGCCCTCGGGGCCGGCGTGGGCGAAGCCTCGCGGGTTCGAAGCCTCATGAGACCGGCCTGAAGCTCGCGGCGGAAGTCGTCGCGCTGGGCCGCCTCGAAGCAGCGCTGGATCAGCGCCACTGCGCCCGGGTCCGCCTCCTCGACAATGGCCTCGAGCATCGCCTGGCGCGAGGAGCCGAGGCTCGCCTTGCCGAGGGCCTTGCGGTACAGCACCGCCGCACGGGCGCCCGCCTCGCGCCGGGCGGCCTCGATGCCCTGGAGCATCCGCGCGCGCGTCTCCTCCGAGCTCTCCTTGAGGAGCGACGCGACGAGCTCTGCGCCTGCGTCGCCGGCCTCGGCCTGAGCGACGATCTCCGCCCAGCTGCTTCGCGCCAAGGCATCCGCTTGCTCAGGCGCGATCTGCTGGGAGAGCTCGCTCAGAAGGTCCAGGTCTCGACCCGCGATCACGCACCGGAGCGCGCAGTTGCGAACCTCGTCGGCCAGAGAGGGGCTCAGCACGGCCCGGCGAAGCTCCTCGCGCTCCTCGCCCAGGCCCAGGGCACCAAACAAGCTCGCCAAGGTCTCCAGCTCGAAAGCCTGCAGGGCGCCTCGCGCCAGCCGCGCAACCGCGAGCCGCCGCGCCGTGGGCTTGTCGACCCCCTTCAGCCGTGCTGCGGCCTCGGTCGGCCCTTGGACCCCGTGCTGAAAGAGGGACTGCACGACCTCGGCGGTCGCAGATGCGTCCAGAGTCTTTCGGGCCATTGAAGGAGCCTCGGCAAACCTGCACGACGGCAGGCCTATGGATTCATTGGTTCGAGGCGGCCAGTCTTGGGGGAACGGGGTTGGGGCGCAAGCGCCATGTTGCTGCGGCTTTGGCGGGGCAGCTTCCTCAGCGATCGCGATCGCGCTCCCTTGCCGGCACACCTGGAGCTCGCGGGGCGCGGCCCACCTGCCCCAGTCAACCGGGCGCTCCGCCAATTCGGATGCGGGCACCTCGCCGGCCGCTCCTCAATGCTTCGCTGAGGGGACGAATACGGCGTCCAAGGTCGCGGCGTCCACAGCGCGGTCGAGCCAGGCCTTGAGCTCCGCCGGGCCCGCGGCGGCGATCTGTTTCCGAACGCGGGCCGGCAGCACTCTGAAGCGTCGCTCGAGCACTTGGGTCAGGGCCGTCGCCTGGCCCTCGCGCACCCCTTCGCGCATTCCTTCGCGCATTCCTTCGCGCTTGCCCTTGCGCACCCCCGCGCGCTCCCCCTTGTCCAGCAGCTCCCTCGCGGCTCTGGAAAGCATCTTCCGCTCCTTCTCGCTCATGGTCCGCTTCATCGCCGACTCGACCCTGCTCCAGCCCCAGCGCCGTGGCCCGTAGGTGTGGAGCATATACCGCACCGCCAGCTCCAACAGCTCGGGCGCCGAGCCGCGGACCTCCGCCACCACTTGCTCGAGCACCTCCTCGACGTTCTCCGCGCTCACCCGCTTGGCGTACTTGAGCACCGTCAGCCCTGCTCTCAACTCCGGCTCGCTCGAGAGCTGTCGGTCCTCCACTTTCCCCAGGTCCAACAGCCCGAACGCGAAGTCCAGCAGGTGCCCTCGGACTTCCTCCGGCACGTTCACGATTCCCGAGAAGCACAGCGGGACCGTCCACGGCTTCTTCCCTTGGTAGACCACCAGCGGGAACACCGCGGGAAGCAGGCCCTCCTTCCCCGTTTCGCGCTGCTGCCTCTCCCAGATGCGCGCCAGGTAGCGCAGCAGCTGAAGGGCCACTTTCCCGTCCGGCCAGCTCTTGTGCTCGATCAGGCAGTAGACGTACGCCTCATGCGGACCGCAGCTGCACCCGATAGAGGCGGTCGCACTGCGCTTGCCGCATCCGGTCGTCGATGAACGTGCCCTCCACCAGCGTCGGCTCGCCCACGAGCTGCTCGGCGAATGCGCGCGGGAGGCGCTCGCGCAGCAGCGCGCCCGCAGTGTTTGGACGCTCCAGCAGCGCGCGAAAGAATCGGTCGTGCGGATTGGTCGCGAGATCCATCGGCCCCCTCTTTTCCCCTGGCCGAGGACTCTATTCGCGCGGTCTGACACGGTGGCGCGCGCGGATCGCGCCGATCGCGTGCCGCTCCCGAGCCCGAGTCGCATCACGGGACCGCGGACGACGCGCTGCTGTGGGATGGAAAGGTCGTTGTCGTCAGTGGGGAGTTTTAATTGTCGCCGGGTACCGCGCCGTTCTGTGCGAAAATCATCAATTGCTCGCACTCGCAGTTGTACACTCGTGTATTTTCGTCGCCAGATTCGGTTCACTCAAACGGCCTCGCACGGGAGCCAAGCAGCGCGAGATTTTGGTCGCCGCGACCACCCTGACTCGCGTGGTCGGGCGAAATGGCCCTCATTTCGTCTTTGGTGCGCTACAACGACGCCTCGGGCGGATAAATGGAGGAGCTTGGCACCGAGGAGTCGGCGAGGTTGACTGCGATTCGCAATGGCCTTCTCCCTCGCGTCCTATCCGGCGAGCTGTTAGTCGTGCACACCGAGCACGCGGTCGAGGAGGTCACGTGAAACTTACGCGCATTACCAAGATCCGTGGGCACCGCGTTTTCCGCGACTTCGCGTGGCCAAGCGACCTCCAGATCTTCGGGCAGCTCAACCTCGTCTACGGCTGGAACGGCAGCGGGAAGACGACTCTCTCGTCGTTGCTGTCGCTCGTGGAGAAGCGAACCGCGTTGTCGGAAGGCGAGCTCGAGCTGGAGCTCGACGGCACGACGAAGATCACCGGGACCGACCTGGGAACGAAGCCTGTTCCTCAGGTGCGCGTCTTCAACCGCGACTTCGTCAACGCCACCTTGCAGTCTGCTGGTGGCATCGCGCCAATCTACTTCCTCGGCGAGGATAGCGTCGAGAAGCAGGCGCAGATCGACAAACTCAAGAACGACCTCGACTTGGCGAACACCGAGGTTACGACGGCGACGAGCGAGAAGAAGACCGCCGACTCCGCGCTCGATGACTTCTGCATCGCGAAGGCGAAGCTCATCAAGGAGATGCTGACGACCGCGAACAGCGCCGGCTACAACAACTACGACAAGCGCCGCTTCAAGCAGGTAGTCGGGCGGCTGATGCCCGAGGATGCGACCGCAACGCTCCTCTCAGGCGAGGATAGGGCGCGCCTGCGCAGCCAGAAGGACGCGCAACCCAAGGGCACGATCGAGAAGGTCGCGGTCCCTCAGGTCGATCTCACGACGCTCGAAGCAGAGGTGGAGCATCTGGTGAGCAGCTCCGTCGTCTCCCACACGCTCGACGAGCTGACCAAGGACGCGGAGATCGGGACGTGGGTGCAGCGCGGACTCGCCCTCCACTCGAGTGCCTGGCACTCCGACACGTGCCGGTTCTGCCGGCAGCCCTTCAGCGCGGACCGCCGCTCGGCGATCGACGCGCACTTCAACGACGCCTTCGCGACCTTCCAGAAGACACTCGACTCGCTCGCCTCGAAACTCGAGGCCGCGAAGCAGAGCCTGTCGTCATTACGGTTGCCGGAGGCGACTCGGTTCTACGACCACCTCGTCGGCGAAGCGACGTCCGCGATCGATGGGACGATAGCGCCCATCTCCGCCGCAATCACCACGCTCAATGCCCTCCTCGCACGCGTGAAGGCCAAGCGAGAGAACCCGTTCGGCAACCTCCCTCAGGCGCCTGCGTCCTCGCAGGGGGCGGGTTTCTCCAACGCCTTCATCGCGCTCAACGCCGTCATCGCCAAGCACAACGCGACGACCGACGACTTCAGGAGCTCGGTCGAAGAGGCGTGCAAGCAGCTCGAGTGCGCCTACGTCGCCGAGGCCCATGGCTATTACGTGCAGCTCCGAGACGCGGCGAAGGTTGCCGAAGATGCGCTGAAGAATAAGGGCGAGAAGCCCAAGAACATTCAGGCCCTGATTGACGACCTCGAGCGCCAAATCCTCGAGCACCGGCGGCCCGCCGACGAGCTGAGCGAGGAGCTGCGCGCCTACCTGGGACGTGACGAGCTCCGCTTCGAGGTGAGGGGCAACGGCTACGCGCTCACGCGCGGCGGCCAGCCGGTTTCGCACTTGAGCGAGGGTGAGCGGACGGCAATCGCGTTCCTCTATTTTCTCAAGTCGCTGCAGGACAAGACATTCGACATATCCAGGGGCATCGTCGTCATCGACGATCCTGTGTCGAGCCTCGATGCCAACGCGCTGTTCTCTGCGTTCGGCTACATGAAGGAGCGCACGAGGCAATGCGGCCAGCTCTTCATCTTCACGCACAGCTTCCCATTCTTCCGGCTCGTGAAGAACTGGTTTCATTATGTTCCCAAGCGACTGGGCACCACCGCCTTCTTCCAGCTCCGCGCGTGTCGAGACTCCGATGGCTCCAGGACGAGCGAGCTGGTTCCGCTCGATCGTCTCCTTCGTGAGCACGAATCCGAGTACCAGTACCTGTTCAAGCGGGTCTACTACGAAGCACATCGTTCCGACGTCGAATCCCTGGAGCACCACTACGGGCTGCCCAATGTCGCACGGCGCCTGGTCGAGGCCTTCCTCGCCTTTCGTTTTCCCGATCTGAGCGGTGACCTGAGCCCACGGCTCGATCGCGTGAACTTCGACAACGCGAAGAAGACTCGCATCCTCAGGCTGCTCAACACCAGCCCTTTCAAGGTGCGTTCTTTCTCTTTGTTTTCCGCAATGCTAGCAAGCGAGCAGTGGAAACATGAGGGTGTCTTCGGTTGAAGGTTCTCGGTTGCCGCGGCTTCTTTGGACCACGTGGATGTCGACGGAACTTCAGCAAGTCAACTTCTCCAGCGAGGTCGACAAGCACCTTGGCGACCTCGCTGGTTGGGGCTGCCTGGAATACTCGCCACGCTTTGGGCGGGATCGCGATCTCCATGCCTCGCCGGGTGCCGGCGATTTCGTCGGCCAGGTAATAGGCCGATACCTCTTCTTGGATCTTTTCGGCTCCGTGCTCGGCGCGCAAGGCGGCCTTGATGACCGAGAGAACGTTGTAGGCGACCAAGGCCACACAGAACGCGAAGAGCGCTGCCTTCGGATAGCCCAACGTATTGAGCTCGCCTTCCAGGGTTGCCTCCAGCTCCTGAAATGCCAACTCGATGCCCCACCGCTTTCGGTAGACAGCGCCGACGGTTGTGCCGAGAGTATCTGGTGGGAGATTCGTCAGGATGTGAAGTTCCCGGTCGCCATCACGCGTCGCCTTCTGAAGCTTCAGGGTAATACGGCGGGCGAGGAGCGAGTTCCCGGTGTCATCCCTCAGCTTCACCTCCTGTTCCCAAACCTCGGCGCCGTCGATGGTGCCGCAGCGACGAAGACGGCCGATCGGTTTCCACGGCACATTGATGCGGTGGTGCCTGACGATGAAGAGCCCCTCTCGACGGGCGATGCCGAAGAGCAGGGCGCAGGTGCAGAAGTTGCGGTCAGCGATCCACACGTCCCTCGGCGCGACCTTCGCCAACACCGCTTCAGTGAGCGAGCGCTCCTGGGCGTGGCCATCCTCGCAAGGGATCACATCGGTTACTTGCAGGAGGCGCGGATCCAGCACGACCAATGCAAACCCTGGCAGCGGGCCCGCTGCGGTCTTGCGCAGCTCGGAAATCCGATGCTCCGTGGCCGCCAGGTGATTCCCGTCGAGGATCCGAGCTCGATACCCTGGAAGGAGTTCCGGAAGCGATGCCTTCATGCTTTCGATCAACGGAACAGTGCGACCGGCGACGTGCTTGACCAATGCCGCACCGACCCCCGGCTCGATTCCGTCGACCTTGTTGTACAGCGACTGTACCGAGACCTCAATTCGGCGCCGATTGGCTTGATAGGCGGCGTGAAGCGACGGCCGGATGCGGTGAACCACGAGGCTCATCAAGTCGACGACTGTGGAGAACAGCAGCGTCCGCGTGTATTGCGTTTCAGCGCTCGCGCCAAACACGGCATCAACATCTTCGGAGCGCAGCGCATGCTCGAGTGTCCCACGCGCCATCACGCTAATCGGGCTCTGTTCAATGAACGGAGCGAACACCTTGCCAAGAATCATGCGTTGGCCTTTCGACGGGCGCCCCGGTTTGGACGCGCCCAGGAGAGGCCAGATCCATGGCAGATTCTCAGGACCCGCACAATAGAGTCGAAATCCCGCAGCAACACCAACTACTTACGACCTTTAAAGGGCTGGCTGCTCAACACCTACTCGCACGCGGGTGCAATCTCGGACCCGGAGCATGACCTTTCGCTGCTCGCCGAGACGCAGCCGGTCCTGCTCGACGTGCTGGAAATGATGAAGGCCGTCGACAAGGACCATTACGAGGGGCTTGAGAGGCTGGCAACCGCGGTCAACATGGCAGGAGGTACGTCATGAGTACCGGCTGGGAATCGAGGCTCGCCATCCTTCGGCGAGACACCGCAAGCAAGCTGCTTGAGCCACTTCAAACGCATGGGTGGGCGGCGACGATTGAGCGCGAAGTCGAGCAAGGCGAATACCTGATCGTCAACGCCGAGCGCGCTGGCTTCGAGCACCGCGTAGCGGTCATGTACACATCCGCCACGGCCAACGCCGTCTACAAGGCGCTCGCTTCGCAGGTTGAGCACATCCTCATTCATGGCGAGATCTACAAGCTCGAGTCCTACGCCTACGGCATCACCACGCCGGTCAGCACCGTAGACGACTTTCACGACATCTTGATCGGCTGGAACAACGCCAGTTCGACCGGGAAGTTCGCCCCGAACCGCGCGCCCACGCCGATCACGGCGCAGCCGCCGAAGCACCGCATACTTCTCTCAGAAGAGCCGATCGACGCGATCTGGCTCCGGCTTCGGCAGCTCACGAGTGTGTCGCTCGCGCGCAAGCTCGTGGCGGCGCGCGCGGCGAACGAGGCCGTGGCGCTCGATGACGAGGTAATCCGAACGAAGGCTGAAGGCCTTGCGTTCTCTCTGCGGAATGCGAGTGACTACTTCAGGATGCGCGACGGGCAGAACGTCAGCCAGCGCGTCCTCAACCTCTACTACGGCGCCATGTCCTTCGCGTTCGCGGAGATGCTTGCGGCTCCCGAGGGGCCGGCAGGCCTGGCCGAAATCGAGAAGAGCACCACCCAGGGCCACGGTCTCTGCACGCTTGACGGTGAGCACGCGGGACTCGAACACGTGGTGGTCAGCTCCGTCGCGACCGGCTTTTTCGCGAGCTGGATGAAGTTCCTGGGCATCCTGACGGATGGGTTCCCGAGGCAAAAACCGAAGGTCTACACAGACTTGGTGAAGCAGCAGAGGTCGAGCTGGCTCACAGTGGAGGAACTGTTCGCGCGGATTCCCGAGGTCTCGGACCTCTTCCTTGACATCTTCACGAGCAAGCCTGCCTGGATCTTGCCGACCTACGACGATTTGGCGAATCCCTCGTCCTCGCCGCTCAGGAAGAAGCAGGAACGGTCGTCGACGACCTACTCCGTCTTCGTGGACGATTCAGCGAGGCTCACTGTCGAGGACATCGCGGCCTTCCCTGGGCCGATCAGTCAGATTTCCGACCTCGCATCCAAGGACCCTGGCCGGCACTTCCGTGTCGCCGTCGACGTGACCGGCAAGGAAATCTGGTGGGACGCTCTCCCGCTCCACCACAGCCCGTTCGAGCGAACCGCGCTCATCTTGCCGGCGTTCGGGAGTGTTGGGGAATACCGCGCGATCTGCATCGCCTTGCTCTACGCGCTGTCGATCGTGGTGCGCTACCGACCTAGCGTCTGGCGTCAGGTTCAGGAGGGGGATCACGATCACATCCGAGTGCTCGTTGAGGCGTACCTCGCGGTCGTCGAGCGCGTACTCCCCGAGCAGTTTCTCGAGCGCATCACCGCTCAGCGGGTATTCGCCAAGCAGCCGGGGGCGTGGTTGTGAGTGCGCTCACTGACTAGCCTTCCGTCGCGCAGGCGATGAACCGCTTCAGGCGCATCGACTTCGTAGGCCGTGCACCGACGCCGTCTTTCGTTCGGGAAGGGTCGTGACGTGGGAGGCGCCACTCTGCGACGGCACCATCGCGGTCACCTTCTCCTCCATGGAGCCGCTGATGCATCTTGCGGCCATGGTTGGTCGCTGAGCCTTGACCAACAGTGCCAGGCAGCGAGACAGTGCGGTCGCAGCACTTCGAGGGAAGGGGGCCCCGCGAACATGCGCAACGTCCAAGCCGCGCTCGCACCGCGCGCTCCGCAGCCCGCGACCTCGCCGGCGCTCAACGCACCCAGGCTCCGACCCCCACCGGCGCTCGCGAGCAAGCGCCCTCCCCTCCCAGCAGACCGCCGCGAGCCCATCGGGCCCACCCTGCTCCGGTCTCCACATCGGCCGAAGCACGAAATTTTCGTGATCCGCCGGTCTCCATATCGGTCAGCGCACGAAAGTTTCCAAAACTTCCGGTCTCCACATCGGTCTGTACACGAGCCGCTCCAGATCCGCCGATCTCCACTTCGGCCCGCGCACGAAAATTTCCAAAACAGCCGCTCTCCATATCGGCCGCGCGTGAGCCGCTCGCGTTCCGCCACTCTGGAGACCTCCCCGCGCATCACGCGCTCCTGTTTCTCCGGTCTATCCACCGGGCATTCAGTCTCCGCGCCACACTCGGCGCGGTTCACGCAGCACCAACGGAGGAGGAAGACATGGTCAAGCCGATGAAGTCCGCGCCGCGCAGCAGCCGCAAGAGCCTCGACGACGCCGCCGATCCCGAAAAGCCGACCGGCTCCCAAGCCGACTACGGAACGTTCATTCCGCTCGCGCGCGCGCTCCCCGCAGCCGACGTCGTCCAGGCGCGCGCAGACCTCCCGCTGGCGCTCCAGAACGTCCAGGCCGGAGTTTCCGCCGTCATGGCGGAAGAGCCGCGCCTCTCGAAGCTCCCGGAGACCGACAGCCAAGAGCTCGCGGAGCTCCCGAGGCTCGTGCTGGCCACCATCTTCGCCGACACCCAGATCGAGCGCACCGCGCCCGCCGCCGAGCTGCAGAAGCTGCTCGCCCGCGGCAGCGCGCTCCGGTCGCTTCTGCTCAAGACGGCGGAGAGCCTCGCCGAGGCGGGGCTCCTCTCGCCGCCCGCGGTCGCGAAGATCCGCGCCGGAAAGGGCAAGCTCGACTCGGCCCGCGACTGCGTGGAGCTCGCCGCGCTCTTCAGCAAGAACGCCGCCGCCCTGCGCGGCAAGTCGCCGGTCACCGCGGCCCAAATCAAGGAGGCGTCGGAGGTCGGCACGCAGCTCTTGAGCCTGCTGAAGCCCACCCGCACCCGCCGCGCCAAGGCGGAGGTGTCGAGCGCGGCGTCCGATCGCGACCGCCTCTGGACCCTGGTGCTCGCGCGCCACGACGCCCTCTGGCGGGCGGGGGCGTACCTTTTCGGCCGCGCGGTCGAGGAGAAGGTGCCGCTGCTCCAAGCCAATCGCACTCGGAGACCGAAGAAAGCGTCGCCCGCCCCGGCGCCCACGGCCGCCCTGGCGAAGGCGTCCTAGACGGCCGGAGCCACTCGGCCGCGGTGCGCGCGCGAGCCCATTCGCGCGCGCCCAGGCCCCGCTGCCGCGCCAAGCCGGGCCGCCATCGGCAGAGTGGCGGCGCCGGCGGCTCCTCCCGCAACGGCGCCGCCTTGTCGCCCGTGCGCTGCATGAGCCAGGTGGAGATGGCCAGCGACGAGCCTCCCAGGGTGGTGGCCAGGCTGTAGGCGAGCGAGAAGCCGGCCGTTCGCACCGAGGCCGGAACCCCCTCGGTCAGCGACACCACCATCGCGCCGTTGTAGCCGCTGTAGAGAAGCGAGAGCCAAAGCTCCACCGCGAGCATGCGGCCGAAGGTGGGGCTGGCGACGAGCCAGGCGAGGGCCGGGTAGACGGTGAACAGCGCTGGGAGCGTGAAGGCAATTAAGGATGGGCTTGCGGCCGATTCAATCGGAGAGCGCGGCCGCTCGGATTCGCGCCGCCGTCAGCCCCCGTCCATCGCCGACAGCGCCGCTCCGAGCGCGCCCACGAGCTGCGGCTCCGGCACCACGCGCACGGGCCGGCCGAGCGCCTCCTGGAGCGCCGCCACCATCGCCCCGTTCAGCGCCACCCCGCCGCTCAACAGCACCTCGCCGGCGCCGTCCGCCGCGCGCGCGAGCGCCGTCACCCGCGAGGCGAGCGAAGCGTGCAACCCCTTCACGATCCCGTCCACCGGCTCGTCGCTCGCCAGAAGCGAGATCACCTCGCTCTCCGCGAACACCGTGCAGGTGCTCGAGACCGCCACCGTCCGGGGCGCCTGGGCCACCCGCTCCGCCAGCCCCTCGAGCGGCACCCTCAGGCGCGCCAAGATCACTTCCAGGAACCGGCCGGTCCCGGCGGCGCACTTGTCGTTCATGGTGAAGTCGAGCACCTCGCCGGCCGGACCAATCCGGATCACTTTGGTGTCCTGCCCGCCGATGTCCACCAGCACCCCGGCCCGGCGGAGCCGCGCGAACGCGCCGCGGGCGTGGCAGGTGATCTCGGTGAGCGCCCGCGCGCCGGGCACGCGCTTGCGGCCATAGCCGGTGGCCCCGACCGGCACCGGCCGAAGAGCCGCCGCCCGGACCTCGCCGACGAGCCGCTCCACCTGCCGCTCGATCCGCGGATCGGCCGGCTCCACCCTGCGCGCGACCAGCCCGCCCGCGGCGTCGATCGCCACCACCTTGCAGGTGGTGGAGCCCACGTCCACGCCCACCGCGACTGCCGCGCTCACCCGAAGCTCTCCATGAATGCGGTGAGCCGGTTCGCGGCCTGCTCGCTCGCCCAGGCCCGCGGGTCGTTGTGGTCGGCCTCGAGCAGGAGGGTTCGGATGCCCAGGTCGCGCGCGAGCCGGTCCTTCAGGTCCACTTGGCCAATCGAGTAGGGCTTGCAGGAGCGGTCGCTGTGGAGCACCGCGCCGTCCGTCCCGTAGTCCCTCGCGAGCCGCCCGAGCAGCCGGAGCTTGGAGGGGAGGTCCTGGTTGAGCAGCACCTGGATGTAGCAGCGCGCCGCCGAGCGGATCGGGTCGGCCGGGTCCATCAGGCTGGAAGCCTCGGCCCAGGCGTTGGTGTAGGTGGTGCAGACGAAGTTGAAGCCCCGCTCGGCGAGCAGCGTGGTGATCTCGCGGGTGGCGTACCAGACCGGCAGGTTGTCCCACATGAAGCGGTGGCGCTCCTCGCCGCGCAGCCCGCCGATCCCCTTCGCCACCCGGTCGCGCAGCTCGTCCAGCAGCATCCGGTAGTAGGCGTTGCAGGCCTCGGTGCCGCGCATCGCCACGATGGGCGCGAGGTGGAAGAAGCCGTCTACGCCGGTCCACGGCGCGGGGCGGCTGCGGGCGGTGGCGAGGCACTCGCCCCAGAGCCGGCTCCCCTCCACCCCGAGCCGCGCCACCTCGGAGAGCTCGGCCCGGTCGAGCCGCCGCCTGGCCACGCGCTCGGCGACCGCGATCGCCTCCTCGAGCTGGTCGGCCACGTACTGCACGTGGTGCTCGGCGGGCGCGTCGCCGTACACGAACGGCGTGTCGATGATGACGAGCGGCACGCCGAATCGCCGGGCGAGGTCGCGGTACCAGTAGAGGACCGTCTGGCAAATATTGGTGCAGCAGGCGAGCAGGTCGGGCCGCGGGAGCCGCCCGGCCGGCGAGCGGCCGGTGTCGAGCGAGCCGAGGTCGGTGCGGACGTAGCTGCAGAGATCGCGCGAGTAGCCCTTCGCCTCGACCGCGTCGGAGAGGCCGGGGACGATCCGCTGCGCGCCGCAGGCCGCGGCGTGGTTCTCCGGGTAGACGGTGTGGAAGCCGAGCGGCCGGAGCAGCTCCACCGGGAACCCGCTCGTCACCCAGGCTACCGGCACGGCGCCGTCGGCGTACCGGCCCTGAAAGTACTCCTTGATCATGAGGGCCTTGAGGGCCTTGAGCGACTCGAGCGACGGGGCGAAGGGGCTCTCGCGCCGCGGCCCCCGCCTGCGGCGCCTCCGCCGCCAGTCGTCGAGGGCGGCGAGGAATGGGCCCACCGCCCGCCCGGCCAGCTCGTACTGCGCGCGCCGCAGGATCACGCCACCCTCCCCGCGCCCGAGAGCATCTCCGCGAACGCCTCGACCCGCGTCGTGACCTGCCCGGAGACCTTCCGCTCCAGCTCGCCCTCGAGGTACAGCACCGGAACCCCGCGCACCTCGAAGGTGCGCCGGATCGCGGGCACGTCGAACAGCTCGGGCTCGCAGAACTTCACCACGTGGATGACCACCCCGCGCGCGCCGCTCCGGTCGAGGAGCGCCTCGATGTGGCGCATCCGAGCCCCCTGGTCGGCCGCCCGGGTCGGGCAGGGCGGGACGGCGAGCTGACGCTCCACCAGCGCCTCCCAAGGATCGCCCCCGGCGAGCACCGGCGCGCGCACCACCCGTCGCCCCACCGCGGCGTAGTCGTCGGCTCCGACGAAGGCCCCCGCGCCATTCAGCGTCTCGAGCAGCGCGATCGGCTCGGGGGCATAGCCGGTGACGAGCACCGGCAGGCCCGGGGGCGCGCCGGTCCCGAGCTTTGCCCGCGCGACCTGGAGCTCGGCGAGGTGCTCCTCCGGCCAGAGCCACTCGCCGCGCCGGAGGAGCGCGTACAGGGCGGCGTCGTCGAGCGGCAGGCTCGCCCGGCCGTCGAGCAGGGAAGCCCGCTGGGCGTCGATCTCGGCGTGCAGGCGGAGCGCGGCGTGGAGCCGATCCTCCGTGAGCGGGCGGCCGGCGATCGCCTCGAGCCGGGCGCCGAGCGCGCGCAGCTCGGCGAGGAGGAAGCGCCGGAGGCTGGGCCGGTCGGAGCCCTTCGGGTGGAGGAAGGTGAGCGCGGGCTTCGACCAGCCGCCGAAGTCGGGGGCGAGCGTGGCGAGCTGCTGGATCGAGTCGCAGGTGTGGGGGAAGAGCGCGGCGTCCACCGCGTCGGCCCCGCCCGAGGCGAGGAAGGCGAGCGCGTTGCGGACCACCGCGCAGACGTACGCCTGGATCCGCCCGGCCGCTCCGCTCCGGGGCGGACCGGGGGGACCCCAGACTTCCACCGCGAGCAAGTCGAGCGCGGTGAGGAGCTCCTTGGGGTAGTGGATGGGGAGCACCGCCACCGCCTTCCGGCCGTACTCCGCCCGCTGACGCTGGATGTAGAGCTCTCGCATCACGGATATGCACGGAGGCTAACACCAATGCCTTGGTTCACGCAGCAGCTCGGATTGCCGGGCACGCACGCCGCCTCGTGTGGATCGCTGGCGGCCCAAGGGTCGCCTACCGGCCACAGGTCCTCTCGTAGCCAACCCGCTTCGCCGCTCTCGCCGACTTGCTGCGCGGCTGTGCTTACCCGTTCCCTCTCGCTCGCCCTCATCTTGAGCACGTTCGAAAAGGGAGGCGGGGGAACGGGCCGCTGACGTACCGCGCGCCCCATCACCGGTGCGTCACAGTCATCCCAGGTTCTCGGCTGCGTTGGTCGATTCGCTGGTCTGATTGACGTTGATGGCGGTGCTCATGGCCGGCGCGGCATGCACCGGCCTGGCCTCCGGCCCGGATGGCGACACGGGAGACGCGGGTAGCCCGGGGCGACGCGGGCATCTGCACGTCGCCGGTACTGCCGTTCGCGGAGCGCGCTGAAGCCCGCCACCGCGGTCGCCTTCGCCGGGCGGCGGACAGCTCTTGAAAGGGAGGGGCGATACGCCTCTACTGCTTCAACTCCGGGAACGGGTTCAGCCAGTTGTCGAGGCTGTCGAAGGTCTCGGAGGTCAACGGCGTGAGACCGTCGAGCAGAAGGTGCTCGACCAAGGCGCACCGGGGATCGACCGAGGCCAACCAAAGCATCGAGGCTCTCTACATGCAGCAATTCCCCGAGTTCACGTCGGGCCCTTGGTCCAAGACTGGCCCCTGTGCGCGCAACCGACCGACGCGCTCGAGCCCCTGGCCACCCGAGGCTTTTCCGTCTTCCGAGCGCGCTGCGCTGCGTGACCCGTTCCCTCTCGCTCGCCCTCTGTTGAGCACGTTCGAAAAGGAGGCGGATGGAACGGTCCGCTGACGCGGTACCGCGCGACCCATCTACCAATCAATGCGTCCCCGCCATCCCAAATTCTCGGCTGCATTGGTCGATACGCTGATCTCGTTGACGTTGATAGCGGGGCTCATGCCCGGCGCGGCGTGCACCGGCTTGCTTTCCACCGGCCCGGATGGCGACCCGGGAGACGCGGGGAGCTCTGGCGGAAGCCATGACGCGGGAAGCTCTGGCGGGGCTGGCGACGCGGGCGGGGCCCGAGACGCCGGCGCAGCCTGGGACGCTGGCGGGGCCGCGGATGCAGGCGGGGCCAGTGACGCAGGCGCAGCCGCCGACGCAGGCGGCACGGTTTCGCCGGGCGCATGCCCCGCGAACGCCTACTTCTGCTCCGGCTTCGAGGAGGCGAGCGGCCTGCCGCAGGGAGCCACGTTCGAGGACCCCGACGAGAGCGGCGGCGGAACGACGTTCGACAAGGTAATGACGCTGGACAAGACCGCGCCGTACGACGGCGCGCAGTCGCTCAAAGTAACTTCCCCGGACGGATTCAGTTTCCGGATGGTCGGCGTCGCCGTGCCGACCAACAGCTTCTGGGTGCGGCTCTTCGTCAAGAGCGACCAGGACATCGGGCAGGACGGGCACAACGCCTTCTTCCAGGCGATGACGGACCCGAACTACCACAACAGCACGCATTCGGTGGAGGTCGCCGAACAGTTCACCTGCGTCCTCCTCAACGAGCACGACGCGCTGTTCCCTTCGGGCAACACCTGCGGGGCCAACAAGGCGCTCGCCAAGGACACCTGGCACTGCATGGAGGCCAAGTTCGACGGCACGACCGGCGACGTGCAGGTGTACGCCGACAAGACGCTGATCGTTGACGCCACCGGCTGGGCCTCGGCGAAGGCGGCGTTCAACACATTCGAGTTCGGGTTCGCCTACTACCACGGGCCCGCCCGCAGCATCTGGTACGACGACGTGGTCGTCGCGCCGGAGCGCGTGGGCTGCCCCTGAAGAGCGTCGCCTGGCACGCCTCGCTGGCTGATGAGCAGCATTGCCGCCATGACGCCGGCGCAGCTCGACCTGCCGCCGCCACGCAGCTAGGGCGAGCTTCATTCGAAGAGACTCTACTCACCCTCCGCGCGACGCGGTCCCCGCGCAGAATGGCGCGCCGGCGATGGCGGCGCCGCCCATCGCGAGGCGGTCGAATTGCGAGAGCAGCGCGACGGTGCGGCGAACCCTACGGGGCGTAGCAGCCCAGGTCCTCACTCGGCGCTAGGCCTGCGTCGCCACACATAGCCGGAATAGACCAGGCGTTCGCCGTCTGTGGCCTGAAGCACCCGAATCGTGTCGCCCAGGTTGCGCCCCAATCCTTGCACGACGGCCTCGGTATTCGTCACAGGCATTATCGGGAGCTCCCACTCGGCCTTGTACTTGGGCATGCCCGCCAAGCGGGCGCTGAACACCATCACGCCATCCTCGATGCGCAAGCGGACGCGCTCGGGCGTGACCGCGTCGTCGCGCCCCTCGATCAGCTCGTACTCGCCGGCGCGCCGCTGCCAGGGCTCGGACAGCTCCGCGGGGCTGAACCTTTCGCCAATCAGCGTCCTGCCGCCGCTGGCGCGCTGGCCGATCAGGACCTCGTGACCCGCGATGCTGGCCCGAGACACCCGCACGTCCGCCAAAGCCTGCGGCCGGATTGAAAAGAGGCCCCAGAGCCGGTAACGCAAGCCCAGCATGCCGTCGCTGCCCGGCTCCAGGTCGAAGTGCTGCCCCATGCCTTCTGCGCGCAGCGAAGCCCCATGCTCGGCGATCTGGACCAATCCAAAGATCGTCGAGTAGCGCCCCACGTAGATCCGCCGCTGATCGTCGCTCAAGGTGGCCACCTGCGGCTCCACCTTGAGCCCTGTCGCTCGCGGCGTACGACCGGCCTTGACCTCGAGCGCCAGGTCCAGCGCGTTCTGCGCTAAGCCGTGAATGAAGGCGTCCGCCGACGGCGAGTTGGCCATCACGGCCACTCCCAATTTGCGATCCGGCAGGATGATCAGCGCGCTCCGGTAGTGCTGCGTGCCGCCGTCGTGCATCGCCTGGCGCTCGCCGCCGCCGTTGGCGGGGCTCAGGAACCAGCCGAGGCCGACGCGAAGATCCTGGTCCAGGGCGACGGTGGCGTTCTGGGGCCGCAGCATCTCGGCCAGCGTCGAAGGCGCAATGATCGCCTTTCCTTGGGACTGCCCGTCCGCGAAGACCATTTGCATGAAGCGGCTCAGGTCATTGACGCTGGTGTTCAGGCCCCCGGCCGGCACGTCGCGCAGCCCGGTTTCGGATCCGAGTCGACCCTCGGAGTAGGGCAAGGCGGCCTGAGGCCCCTCGATGCGCGTCGAGAACGAGGAGTGCGTCATGCCCAGCGGCCGCAGCAGCGAGCGCTCGGCGAGGGCGGCGAAGTCCTCGCCGGCGGCCGCGGCCACCGCGTGCCCGAGGAGGCTCAGGCCGAGGTTCGAGTACGAAAGAATCAGGTTGGGCGGGTAGGCCACGTACTCGTCGCGCAAGGCTGCGGCGAGCCCCGTGAACGGCTCGGGGTGTTCGTTCCACATGCCGCGGAGGCGGTCGCTCGGGAGACCGGAATGGTGGGTCATGAGCGATCGCAGGGTGATCGGACCCGCTTCAGGGGTGCGGGACTTGATGGAGAACTGCGGCAAATAGGTCTGCAGGCTCTGGTCGATGTCGAGCCGCCCCTGCTCGGCAAGCTGCATCGCGAGCGTGTCGGTGAACAGCTTCGAAATCGAGCCCGCCCGATAGAGGGTATCCGGGGTCGCCGCGACCTGATGCTCCCGATCCGCGAAGCCGAAGCCCCGCGCCCAGACGATGCGCTGGTCGTCGACCAGCGCGATGCTCAGGCCGGTCACCTGGTGCTCGCGCATCCTGTAGGGGATCAGTTCCTCGAGGTAGCGTTGCAGAGCCTGATAGTCGCCGCGATCGAGCGCCTTCGGTCGCCGCGGCACGCCAGCGCAGGCCACCAGCACCGAGGTTACGAATAGGAGCGGCGCGGCTCGCGCGAGCCGCGACTTGGAGAAAGATTTGGTGCCGAAGAGACAGGTCGCCTTCATGGTCGCAGTCCGGTGTGCGATGGGTGAGGTACCGCAGGGGTGAGATATCGCAGGGGGCGTTGGCGCCCACGGTCTCTACGCCTGACGGCTCAAGGCATTTCCCTTCAGCGAGCCCCGGCCGATGCCTCGTTGGTTCGCAACGCTCCCAGCAGCGGGGTGTCCTCCGGGGAGAATGGGGCGAGACCGCGGTGTGCCGCGACATTCTTTGCTGCAGCGCCATCAAGTCGTCGCCTGCTCGGTCATCGTTCGGCTCCGTCTCGGCTCATGGGGGAGGTGAATGGACTCAAGGAATCTGCCAGCCAGCGCGAATCGGTCGACGACCTGCGCCGGCATACGAAATGCCGTTCTCGCGCGAGCTTGGGTCCGCGGTCGTGCCATCCTCCTGGTCGGCATTGCCGCCGACGCGACCGAGACCGGCGCTGCCACTCGGTGAGAGCCGCGGCCTGCGTCTGCCGAGAGCGAGCCCGACGAGCGCGTTGGGGTGATGGCCGCAAGCGGTCCGCCGAGAGCGCGGCGAGACGGCGGAGGAGTGCGATCTCGGCGGCGGCAGCCAAGCAGTGCGAGAGGTGCGAACAAAAGAAATCCGGCGAGCCGAACGGCGCCCGCCGGAGGAGGCTTCTTTGCTGCCGGGCGAGCGGTGTCGCCGCCCGGACGAGCCGCTTCGGCGCCTACCGCACCGCCGTGTCGTCACGCCGCCTACGGCGACCGAGCGCCGCCAGGCCAAGGAGCGGGAAGAGCACGGTGCCCCCGCCCACGCTGGAGCAACCCTTCGGCCCCGTGGGGCCGGTGGACCCGGTCTGTCCCGTCTGTCCCGTCTGTCCAGTGGCGCCGTTGCAAACGTAGCTCGGCTCGCTGTCGCCCACCTGGACCTTCAGGCCGCCCTTGGCGCAATGGGCTCCCTCGGGCTCCGGCGTCACGGTCGCGCTGCCGCCGGCTGCGCCATTGCACACGTACGCAGCAGCTCCGCTGCCCACCTGCACTTTGAGCCCACCGGCAGCGCAGTTGGCGCCGGCCGCCTCGGGGGAGACCGAGGCGCTCTGGCCATCGGCGCCCGCCGCTCCGGTGGCGCCGGTCGCGCCGTTGCAGACGTAGGTGGCCGTGCCGCTGCCCACCTGGATCTTCACGCCGCCCGCGGCGCAGTTGGCCCCGGCCGCCTCCGGCGTCACCGTCGCGCTCTGGCCGTCGGCGCCCGCCGCTCCAGCGGCGCCGGTCGCGCCGTTGCAGATGTAGGTGGCCGCGCCAGAGCCCACCTGGATCTTCACGCCGCCCGCAGCGCAGTTGACCCCGGCCGCCTCCGGCGTCACCGTCGCGCTCTGGCCGTCGGCGCCCGCCGCTCCAATGGCGCCGGTCGCGCCGTTGCAGACGTAGGTGGCCGCGCCAGAGCCCACCTGGACCTTCACGCCGCCCGCGGCGCAGTTGGTCCCGGCCGCTTCCGGCGTCACCGTCGCGCTCTGGCCGTTCGCGCCTGGCGCGCCGCTGCACACGTAGGTGGCCGCGCCGGAGCCCACCTGGACCTTCACGCCGCCGTTGGCGCAGTTGGCGCCGGCGGCCTCGGTGGTCACGGTCGCGGAGAGGCCATTGCAGACGTCGCTCGTGGAGAGCACCTCCCCAGGATCCAGCGCGCCACTGCGGTTGTCGTCATAGCCGGTCTCGATGGCCTGGCCGCCCGCCGGGCAGATGGAGTTGCCCGAGATGGCCACTACCATCACGAGCTGCGGGTTGGGCAGGCAGGTCCCGAAGTCGGCGCTGCAAGTCTCATGAGCGCCGCAGTCCGGCGCGCCCACCCGGCAGTCGGGCGTGACGCAGGTGCGCGTGCCGTAGGCGTCGCAGTAGGCGCCCGCCCCGGACGTCGTGCAGTCGGCGTTGGTGAGGCATCCCACGCAGGCGCCGCTCGCCGCGTCGCAGACGGGCGCGGCCGAATCGCTGCAGGTGGCGCCGTTCGGGCCGCACGTGAGGCCAGCCACCGCCACGGCCTGGGCGCGGCTGCCGAAGGCATTGTGGTGGTGGACGAGCAGCAGCGAGCCGGTGCCGTTCGCCCGGGCGTTGGCCAGGTTGTAGGCGATGGGCAGGGCGGCGTTGGGCTGGTCGCTCCAGAACGGGGCGCGGGCCGTGCTCACGCCCATCGCAGCCAGGGAGGGGATCGACGTGGCTCGCGAGGCCCGGGTTCGCGACGTCGTACCGCAGGACGGGGGTCCGGTCGACCTCGACGCCGAGCTGGTTGTAGCTCACGACCTGGAACTCGATGGCCTTGTTCGCCGCCGAGTCGAGGCCGAGCGAGGCGGCGTAGACGGGCATGACCATGGTGTCGGTCAGGAAGCTCGGCAGCCAGGGCACCGACGCCGAGGCCGACAGGCCGTTCAGGTAGTCCTGGTAGCTGCCGGCGCCCGAGCCCAGGTTCACCAGGGCCGTCATGGGGACGTCGGTACCGGGGTTGGTGCTGCTCAGGCTGCGGTCGGTGTTGTAGAGGACGTACTCCCACGCCGGCGCGCCGGCCTGCTTGATCCAGACGTCGAACTCCACGTCCGACGCGGTCGGCGTCCCCCACTGCCCATAGGTGTTGACGGCGAAGAACAGCTTGGCGTTGGCCCAGGACGCGCCGTTGTCGGGGAGGTTGCTGGTCACGCCGACGTACTTGAAGGTGGCGTTGGCGAGGTCCGCCGAGTCGTAGCTCGACGGGAACGGGCCGCCGGTGCGCGCGTTCGCCGCGCCCGCATAGGAGAGCTCGAAGGGCGTCACCAGCGAATAGACGCCGACGTCGCCGACCGCGGTGGCGAGGTTCCGGGTGCTGACCCCAGTACCGGAGAGAGTCAGGTTCGCGGTACCGCTCGCTCCGGTGGCGCTGAGCGAGCCCCCCGCCGCCATGTTGGAAGCCGGAGTGGGCGCGGCGTAGTAAGGCACCTTGATCGCCGTGCCGCCGCCCTGAGGTGTCAGGAGGAGATAACCGGAGGCCTCGGACAGCCAGTGGCGCACGACGCCGGCCACGGGCGAGGTGGTGGCGACGGTCGGATCGCGGCGGCGAACCATCTGCGACGGGTCAGCCGAGAGCACGAGATCGACGGCGGCGCTCTGGCTGGCGGCCGCCGTCAGGGTCAGGGCGCCGGCGGTCACGTCGGTGCCGGGAGGCGAGACGCTCTTGACCACCGAGACGTCGTAGGTGACCGAGGCGGTGCCCTTGTTGGCGACCTGCACGGCGCGGCGCTCGGACCTCGCGGCCGCGACGTCCGTGGTGGCGAACGAGACGCTGACCCGCTCGGGCGCGGACTGATCGAAGGCGATGACGCTGTCGGCGGCGGCGCGGGCGGCGTCGATGCGGCCGGCGCCAACGCGCCCCTCGGCCACGCGGGCGCGCGGAGAGTTGGGCAAGCTGAAGACGTCGTGGCCCGCGGTGTTCATGAGCAGGGCCTTGATCTCCGCGGGGGACCAGGTCGGGTGCGCCTGGCGGAGGAGCGCCACGGTGCCGGCGGTGATGGGCGTGGCCATGGAGGTGCCGCTCATGTCGATGCCCTTCGATCCGGTGCCGGCCGCGGTGGAGACCACGTTGACCCCCGGCGCAGTCACATCGGGCTTGAGGATGAAGCGGTCCTTGGCGCGGCTCGGGCCGCGCGAGCTGAAGCTGGCGATGGCGTCGCCGAGCGCCGGCAGGTAGGCGGCGGTGCCGGAGGCCACCGTGGCGGTGACGGCCGCGTTCGCGGCGAGCTGGGCGCGGATGGCGTCGCCGTCCGACTGCATGATGGACAGCGCGGGGATGGTGACCGTGCCGTCGGTGGCGGCGGCGGCCATGCCGGGGGGATCGCCCGCGGCGTTGTTGGTGATGATGACCGCGACGGCGCCCGCCTGCTGGGCGGCGTAGGTCTTGGGGGCGAAGCTGCAGGTGCCACGCGCGATGAGGGCGATCTTTCCGGTGAGGTCGTTGGTGATGGTTCCACAGGCGTCGGCCGGCACCGTCGCGACGACGCCGGCGGTGACGGGGCTCCAGGTCGAGGGGCCGAAGGCGGCGGTGCCGGCCGGTAGCGAGCCGGCGAGGGCGGCGGGGGCGGTGACCTGCACGCTGGCGGTGTAGTAACCCACGCTGGAGGCCGCCACGCTGATGACCGCAGGCGTCGAGCCGGGGGCGCCGGTGATGAAGTAGTAATCGCCGCTGTTGCCGGCGGCGGCCACGACCGCCACCCCGGCGTTCACGGCGTTGGTGTAGATGATCTCGTCCGCGGCCGCCGAGGTGCCGAAAGAGGAGCCGAGGGACAAGTTGACGACGTCCAGGTGGTCGGACAGATCGCCGTCGCCGTTCGGGTCGACGGCCCACTCCATGGCGAGCGGCGCGAGCGCGGTGGAGCCGCCGTTGTCGCCGAAGACCTTGAGGGCGTAGAGCTCGGCGGCCGGCGCCACGCCCGGGCCGATGGCCATGGCAGAGGCGTCGAGGGTCTCGGTGTACGGGCCACCGAAGGTGGCGCCGGCGCCGGTCACCCCGTAGCCGGCGATGGTGCCGGCCACGTGCGAGCCGTGCCCACCGCCCGGGCCGTCGAGGGGGTTGGCGTCCGGCATGGGGTTCGCCGTGGCGGCGCTGGCGGCGTCATAGATCGGCCCGGCAAAGTCCCAGCCGCCCACGACCTTGGCGTTGGGGAAGAGGCGGGCCGGCGGCGCCGCGCTGAGGTCGACCGCCAGGTAGTCGGCGGCGGTGCCCGGCCCGCCGAAGTTGGCGTGCGTGTAATCGATGCCCGTATCGATGACGCCGATGCGCACGTGCTCGCCGTGCAGCCCCGCGGTGGCGCTCCAGAGCTTGCTCGCGCCTATGAAGGAAACGCCACGCGCGTTGTCCACCTTGAGCGGCGTGATGATGTGGACGGCGCGCACCCCGGCGACCTTGGCGAGCTTGGCGGCGCCGGCGGCGTCGGTGACATAGGCGATGCCGTTCAGGACGCGCTGGAGCCGGTAGAGCTCGGTCGTGCCGGGGATGCTGGCGCTGGCGATCCGCTTGGAGAGCGCCGTCTGCTCCGTCTGCACCGCGCCGAGCTGCTGCACGGCGGCCGAGGTGGCCTCGGACAACGTGCTGCCGCGCGCCACCGCGTATCCATACTGCGTGGCGGAGGGGGACTCGGTGAGCTCCACGAGCGCGTAGACCGGGGTCGCGCCGCGGCTCACGGGCTGCGATTGCGGTCGAGACGCGGCGGACGCCTGCGAGGAGCGGGCGTGGCCGGCCTGGACTGCGGCGCCGCTCGGGCGCGAGTCGCAGGCGGCGGATAGAGCGAGGAGTGGGAAACAACTCAGCCAGGGGCGAATCGGTCTCTTCATTCACTTCTCCTGCGCGCCGGCCCCTGCAAGCGGCCGGTCGCCGCGGACGGGGTGATGCGGTGCTGCGCGACTCGACGGAAGGTCACCGCGGCTCGCGCGGCCCATGGTGCGTCTCGCGGGCGCGCTCCCGCAGTGGACGACGGGGGGCAAAGGGAGTGGGGATGCGCGGCGTATCGGCGAATCGGGAGGCTCGAGCGCGATGCCCGTACCTTGCTTCTCGCAGTTCCGAGGGCATCGCTTCAACGGCACCTCGCCATTGCGGCTTTCGCACGGCCAGGGCAAGGAAGGTGCCCGTTCCACAGTGAACAGTCAAGCGCTTACCCTGCCGGTCGGGCCTTGGGCTTGCGGGCAAGTCCCCGCGCTGCCAGGAATTGCATCGAGACCCCGACCTGGGAGGGGAAGCGCGGCGCGCCGCCGAGAGCTCCTGGTAGCGGTAAGTGATGACGCTCCCGATGGTCTGCGGGTGGCTGAGGGGCCTTTCGGCGCGCTGAAGGCCCCTTTCTCATCCTGAGGTGGAGGTCAGGTCGCCCGTTCCGGGGACATCATCGGCGGCGCGTTCTCAGGGCGAAGCGGGAGGAGCACGCGCAGGGACGTGCCGACCGACGGCGTCGAGGTGGCCGCGATGCAGCCGCCCATCGCCTCCACCATGGACTTGGCCAGCGCCAGCCCGAGCCCGATGCCGCCGTGGACGCGCGTCGTGGAGCCGTCGGCCTGCCAGAAAGGCTCGAAGAGCCGCTCGAGGACGGCCGGGATCATGCCGCAGCCGCAGCCGCTGTCGTGCACCGCAAACGCCAGGCGCTGCGCCCCGTCCACGGCGACCTCGAGCCTGACCTCACCCTCGTTCGTGTATTCGATGGCGTTCTTGACCAGGCTCTCCAATACCTTGCGCAGGAGCTCGGCGTCCGCGAGCACGCGCTCGGGGACCTGGTCCAGCACGTCGCAGCGCAGCGCGATTCCTTTGTCGCGCGCTGACCGCCCGAAGCCCTGCCCGACGCTCGCGATCAGGCCCCGCACATCGAGCAGGCGCAAAGAGGGCTTGAATGAACCGCTCGCCATTTCGACGAACCGCAGGATGTTGTCGATGAAGAAGACCGCGACCGGCAAGGCGCCGATCAAGGTCTTGCTGAACAGGGCTGAGCGGTGCTCCACCGCCTGGAGGTCCCGCGCATGGCTCGAGGCCAGGACGCGCATCAGGGCAACAATCGCCAGGCCGGACATCGCGGGCACGACCAGCCTGAACAGGAGCGGCTCCCGAGCGGAGAGGCTTTCGCTGAAGAGCAGCCGCTTCAGCTCCTCGGTCGCGCCAACGAGCGCGGCGCCGGCGACGAACACAACCAGGTCATACAACCAGGTCCAGCTCGATTCGTCGCCGAGCACGCGGTCGGACATCGTCCACTCCTCGGGTCGCCGTGGTGGGCAGGCGCGGTCCACGGCCGCGAGGCTTGAGCCTTCTGCCTACAGCCCTGCACGCAGTGTGCGCGGCGCCTTGGAGGTTGGCGTTCGCGCCTGCTCCACGGAGGTCCGCGGGCCGGTGGGTCGCAACGATCCGAATGAATCGCGGCGAACCTGGCCGAAACCCGAGTCGACCACCTCGTCGAGCAGTTCCCAGCCGTCGCCGCCCTCGCGGCGGCCTTGGTGTGGGCGGCGCAGGCCGAGCCTCCAAGCGCCGGTGAAGCCCGGGCGCCTAAGCGCCAGACAGGCGACGCGCCAGAGGGCTACTTTCGCCTGCGAAGCTCCTTCAGGGCCTCGAGCGACGGGAGCACGCGCTTGTCCTTGTCGCGCCCGAGGTGCTCCCTCACGGCGATGAGCCCCTCCAGGCCGAGGACCCAACGCGTTCGAGAGCACAGCTCGAAAAGCTCCGAGAGCCGAGCCACCTCGTCGAAGGCGCCGATCGGCACCACGTCCTTGAAGACGTCGAGTCGACCTAGACCATCCGCCGAAGCAGCTCATCGAGCCGCGTCATCGGACCGCACCGCGCTCGCCGGCCAGCTGCAGAGCTTCGAATAGAGCGACCCCGCGCTGCAGCTTCTCGAGGCGCTCGCCGAAGCGGAAGAGTGGAGGGCAACGACCACTCCCCTTCTCCCCCTCCCCGCGAGCGGGGAGGGGGTTGGGGGGTGAGGAACCCATCTAAAACATCCCCACCTGCAGCTTGGCCGCGTCGCTCATGCGGCTCATGTCCCAGGGCGGGTCCCAGACCCACTCCACCCGCGCTCGCCGCACGCCCGCGAGGCTTTGAAGCAAGTACTCCACCTGGTCCCTCAGCACGTCTCCGATGCCGCAGCCGGGCGCGGTGAGCGTCATGCGAACCACGACCTCGCTGCCGCCCTCCGCCGGGCGGATGTCGATGCCGTAGACCAGCCCCAGCTCCACGACGTCCACGGGGATCTCCGGGTCGTAGACCGTCCGGAGCGCGTCCCAGATGCGCGCCTCCAGAGGAGCATTGCCCGCAGCGCGGGCGGGCTGAGGCGCACTCTCCTGCCCTATCGCGTCGGCGTCGGCCGCGTCGATTCGCACGAGGAACCCCGCGTCGGTGAGCACCGTGAACGAGCCGCCCAGCGCCTGCGAGATCACCACGTTCGTGCCTTTGGGCAGCGACGTCTTCTCGCCACTGGGAACCATCACCGCGTCACAGTCGCGCCTGAGCTCGATGGCCGCCTTCATCGCTCCTCCTCCCGATAGGCTCGCTCGCCCGTTCACTCGTCCGAGGAGACCGGCGCCTCGGCGCCTTCCAGCGCCGCGTCCAGGGTGCGCCAGGCCAGGGTCGCGCACTTGACCCGCGCTGGGAACTCGCAGACGCCGCTGAACACCGCGAGCTTGCCGAGCTCCGCCTCGGCCGCAGCGCCTCCACCGGTGACCATCTCGTGGAAGTGCTTGAGGACGCCGCGGGCCTCTTCTCGCGTCTTGCCCTTCAACGCGGCGGTCATCATGGAGGCCGACGCCTTGGAGATGGCGCAGCCGGACCCCACGAAGCTGATGTCCTGGATGCGCTCGCCGTCCATCTGGACGAAGACGGTGACCTTGTCGCCGCACAGGGCGTTGAAGCCGTTCGCGCGCTGGCCCTGGGGCAGCTCGCGGAAGTTCCGCGGCTTCTTGGAGTGGTCGAGGATGACTTCCTGGTAGAGCTCGCGAAGGTCCGCCATCAGGTCAACACCTCCTTCACCCGTTGGAGCCCGGCCGCCAGCAAATCGATTTCCTGGCGCGTGTTGTACAGGCCGAGCGAGGCCCGCGCCGTGGCGTCCACGCCAAAGAAGGCCATGGTGGGCTGCGCGCAGTGGTGGCCCGCGCGCACCGCGACGCCCTCCTGGTCGAGGATGGTGCCGACGTCGTGCGGGTGGACGCCCTCGAGCTCGAAGGACAGGACGCTCGCGCGCTGCGCCGCCGTCCCGATGAAGCGCAGGCCCTCGATGGCCCCCAGGCGCTTCACCGCGTAGTCGAAGAGCTCGGCCTCGTGGGCGGCGACGGCGTCGAGGCCCAGCGCCATCAGGTAATCGAGCGCCGCGCCCAGGCCGATGACCTCGGCGATGGCCGGCGTGCCCGCCTCGAACTTGTGCGGCAACCGGTTGTACGTCGTCTTCTCGAACGTCACCGACAGGATCATGTCGCCGCCGCCCTGCCAGGGCGGCATGGAGTCGAGCAGCGCCTTCTTCCCCCACAGGACGCCGATGCCGGTGGGGCCGTAGACCTTGTGGCCGGAGAAGACGAAGAAGTCGCAGCCCATGGCCTGCACGTCGACCGCGAGGTGCGGCGTCGACTGGGCCCCGTCGACGAGCACCGGCACGCCCTTGCCGTGGGCGACCTTCACGATCTCCTCGACCGGGTTCAGGGTCCCCAGCGCGTTGGAGAGGTGCACGACCGACAGGAGCTTCGTCTTCGGCGTGATCAGCCGCTCGAGCGCGCCCAGGTCGAGCTCGCCGCGCTCGTTCATGGGGACGACCTTGAGCTGAGCGCCCGCGCTCTCGCACAAGAGCTGCCAGGGCACGATGTTCGAGTGGTG
The DNA here is from genome assembly GCA_963772225.1 of uncultured delta proteobacterium. Taxonomy (GTDB): domain Bacteria; phylum Myxococcota; class Myxococcia; order Myxococcales; family UBA5297; genus CAVYWD01. The sequence continues at coordinate 769,689 of CAVYWD010000011.1, forward strand.
CTCCATAGCGGTGATCAGCACCTCGTCGCCGGCATGCACCCGCGACCGCCCGAACGCCTGCGCCACCAGGTTGATGCCCTCGGTGGCGCCGCGGACAAAGAGGACCTCCCGGTCGCTCGCCGCGTTGAGGAAGCGCCGCACCTTGGCCCGCGCGCCCTCGTAGGCGTCGGTGGCGCGCTGGCTGAGCAGGTGGACGCCGCGATGGATGTTGGCGTTGTCGTGCTCGTAGTAGTGGACGAGCGCGTCGATGACCGCTCGCGGCTTCTGCGTCGTGGCCGCGTTGTCCAGGTAGACGAGCGGCTTGCCGTGCACCTCCTCGCGCAAGATGGGGAAGTCGCGCCGGACGGCCTCGACGTCGTAGCGCCGCGTCGGCGCGGGCGCGGCGGCCAGGGTTGAATTGGCGTGGTTCATGACTTAGCCCTCCGCCTGGAGCGCTCCGACGCCTTTGAAGAGCTGCTCCTCGATGACCGCCTGCAGCCAGCCCAGCCGGACCTTGCCGATGACCTGGCTCGCGAAGGCGCGGGTGAGCACCGCCCGGGCTTCTTTCTCGCCGATGCCGCGCGAGCGCAGGTAGAAGACCGCCTCCTTGTCCAGCTGGCCCACCGCCGCGCCGTGGGTGCACTTCACGTCGTCGGCGCGGATCTCCAGCTGGGGCTTGGCGCTCACCGTCGCCTCCTCCGAGAGGAGCAGGCTCTTGATCGACTGGGTGGCGTCGGTCTTTTGCGCGCCCTCGTGTACGACGACGCGCCCGTGGAAGACCGACCTCGAGGTCCCGTCGAGGATGGCCCGGTAGGACTCGTCGCTCGAGCAGCGCGGGCTCAGGTGCTCGATGCAGGTGTGGTTGTCGACCTGCTGGGCCCCGGAGGTGACCGACAGGCCGAAGAGGGACGCGCGCGCCCCGGCGGCCTCGAGCCGGACCGCGACGTCGTTGCGCACCAGGGCGGTCCCCGCGCTGTAGGAGTGCGCGCTCACCTGCGCGTCGCGGCCCGCCCGGATGTCTACTTGGGAGACGTGGAAGGTGCGGACCGCCTCGCGCTCGAGGCGGTAGTGGTCGATGCGGGCGCCGTCTCCCGCGGCGATCTGCGTGACCGCATTGGTGAAGGACGGGCCGCCGCCCGCCGCGAAGTAGCGCTCCACCACGCGGGCGCTCGCCCCGGCCTCGGCGATGATGACGGTCCGCGGGTAGACGACCGACGGCTCGCCTGAGCCTGCGCCGAGGAAGACGAGCTCGATGGGCTCCTCCACCGCGAGCCCGGGCGGCAGATGGACGAACGCCCCGTCGGAGAGGAAGGCGGTGTTGAGGGCGGTGAACGCGCAATCGCCGCTCGAGCGACCGAGGAGATCCTGAAGCGGCTCCGGCGCTGCGCCGAGGGCCGCGGCGAGGCTGCCCGCGACAGCGCCCGGCGGCGCCGCCGGCTGGGAGAGCTCGGCGAAGTAGGCGCCGTCCACGAAGCAGAGGCGGGCGCCCTGAGCCGGCCTGAGGGCGGCCGCCTCGAAGGCCTTCCTCGCCTGGGCGAGGGTGGGCCGCGGCGCCGGCGCGAACGCCAAGCCCGCCAGCGGCGCCGGGTTCGTCGCGCGCCAGTCCTCGTCGGTGGGCTTGGGAAACCCCAGGCGCCCGAACTGCTCCGCCGCCCGCTCGCGCAGCGAGGCGAGCCACCGCGGCTGGGCGCCTCTGCGCGCCGAGCGCTCGAAGTCGCCCAGATAGTGCGCGACAGGGTCGAAGGCAGCCTGTGCGACCGCGCTCGCGCTCGCCGTCATGGAGACACCTCAGGCCGGGGGGCGATGCCGCCGTAGCCCCGCTTCTCGAGCTCCAGCGCGAGCCCCCGGTCGCCCGACTCGACGATGCGGCCGCCCGCGAGCACGTGGACGAAGTCCGGCACGATGTAGTCGAGCAGCCGCTGATAGTGGGTGATGACCAGCATCGAGCGGTCCTTGGACCGGAGCGCGTTGACCCCGCCGGCCACGACGCGCAGGGCGTCGATGTCGAGGCCCGAGTCGGTCTCGTCGAGCACGGCCAGCTTCGGCTCGAGCATCGCCATCTGAAAGATCTCGTTGCGCTTCTTCTCGCCGCCGGAAAAGCCCTCGTTGACCGAGCGCTCCATCAGGCTCTTGTCGGTCTCGACGAGCTTCATCTTCTCCTTGGCGAGCGCCAGGAAATCCATGGCGTCGAGCTCCTCCAGCCCGCGGTGCTTGCGGAGGGCGTTGAGGGCCGCCTTGATGAAATACATGTTCCCCACCCCGGGGATCTCCACGGGATATTGAAAGGCGAGGAACACGCCCTCGCGCGCCCGGACCTCGGGGCTCATGGCGAGGAGGTCCTTGCCGTCGTAGAGCACCTGGCCGCCGGTGACGGCGAAGCTGTCGCGCCCGGCCAGCACGTTGGCGAGCGTGCTCTTGCCCGCGCCGTTCGGCCCCATGATGGCGTGGACCTCGCCCGCCTTCACCTCCAGGCTCACGCCCTTCAAAATGGGCTTGCCGCCCACGGTCGCGTGCAGATCTCGAATGGAGAGCATGAATTCTCGTTCCTTGGGGTTTCCTGAGCCTCTTGAAATCAGCCGACGCTTCCTTCCAGGCTCACGCCCAAAAGCTTCTGGGCCTCCACGGCGAACTCCATGGGGAGCTTCTTGAAGACCTCCTTGCAGAAGCCGTTCACGATCATGGAGACCGCGTCCTCCTCGGAGATGCCGCGCTGCTTGCAATAGAAGAGCTGGTCCTCGCCGATCTTCGAGGTAGAGGCCTCGTGCTCGACGTTGGAGCTGGTGTTCTTCACTTCGAGGGTGGGGAAGGTGTGGGCGCCGCACTGGCTGCCGATGAGAAGCGAGTCGCATTGGGAGTAGTTGCGCGCGCCGGTCGCGTTCTTGGCGATCTTCACGAGGCCCCGGTAGGTGTTCTGCCCGCGGCCCGCGCTGATGCCCTTGGAGATGATGGTCGAGCGCGTGTTCTTGCCCAAATGGATCATCTTGGTGCCGGTGTCGGCTTGCTGCCGGTGATTGGTGAGCGCCACCGAATAGAACTCGCCCACGGAGTTGTCGCCGATGAGCAGGCACGACGGGTATTTCCAGGTGATGGCCGAGCCGGTCTCCACCTGCGTCCAGCTGATGCGCGAATTCTCGCCCAGGCACTTCCCGCGCTTGGTCACGAAGTTGTAGATGCCGCCCTTGCCGTCCTTGTCGCCGGGGTACCAATTCTGGACGGTGGAGTATTTGATCTGCGCGTCCTTGAGCGCGACGAGCTCGACCACCGCCGCGTGGAGCTGGTTCTTGTCGCGCATGGGCGCGGTGCAGCCCTCCAGGTAGCTGACCTGGCTCCCCTCGTCGGCGATGAGCAGCGTGCGCTCGAACTGGCCGGTGTCGGCGGCGTTGATGCGGAAGTAGGTCGACAGCTCCATGGGGCACTTGACGCCCTTGGGGATGTAACAGAACGAGCCGTCGGAGAAGACCGCCGCGTTGAGCGCCGCGAAGAAGTTGTCCGACGAGGGGACGACCGAGCCCAGGTACTGCTCCACCAGCGCCGGGTGCTCTTTCACCGCGTCGCCGAAGGAACAGAAGATGATGCCCAGCTCCGAGAGCTTCTTCTTGAAGGTGGTCGCCACCGACACCGAGTCCACGACCGCGTCCACGGCGACGCCCGTGAGCCGCTGCTGCTCCTCGAGCGAGATGCCCAGCTTGCCGAACATGCTGCGCAGCTCGGGGTCCACCTCGTCCAGGCTCTTGGGCCCGTCCTTCTTCGCCTTCGGCGCCGCGTAATAGATCATGTCCTGGTAGTCGATGGGCGCGTATTTCACGTTCTGCCAGGTCGGCTCCTTCAAGGTGAGCCAGCGCCGGTAGGCCTTGAGCCTGAAGTCGAGCAAGAAGGCGGGCTCGCCCTTCGTCTTCGAGAGCAGCCGGACGGTGTCCTCGCCGAGGCCGCGCGGGAAGTATTCCGACTCGATGTCCGACGTGAACCCGTACTGGTATTCGCGGCTCGCCAGATCCTCGATGAGCGCGTTCTCGGGCGCCTTCTCCACCGGGATCTCTTCGCTTCGCTCCGTCAAACGGTCCATGGTTCTCCTCCGGGCGCGGCCCGCTGGGCCCCCGCGCCCTCATGCGCCTGGGCGCCGGGCACAAGCCCGCGAACGCGCAGCGGCACGCCCTGCGGAGCCGGCCGCGCCATCTGAGAGAGCTTCAGCTCCGAGAGCACCTCTCGCACCACTTCGTTGATGCTCAACCAATGCCCGCGCACGGGGCAGGTGGTCTCGCGCTGGCAGGCGTCGCGCGCGTCGCTGCACTCGGTGATCGCCACCTGGCCCTCGATGGCCGAAAGGACGTCCGCCACCGAGATCTGCTCCAGCCCCCGCGCCAGCCTGTAGCCGCCCCGGCTGCCGCGCAGGCTGGTCAGGATTTCGGCGTGCGAGAGAGCCTTGAGCAGCTTGCTCACCGTGGGCAGAGGCAGCTTCGCAGCGGCCGAGAGATCCCTGGCGTTGTAGACGGCGCTCTCGGGCTCCCGCGCGAATTGCGTCAGGAGCACGATGCCGTAGTCGGCGAGCTTGGAGATCCGGATCATCGCTTTCGTGCCTTCGTTCTGCCGCGCTACGCCAATGCGGACCCTACTGGTCCAGTTTTAAGGCCCTCCCAGCTCCCCTGCCACACAAACGACGTGGCGGCCGGGCCACCAGAGCGGGGCTTCCCCAGCGCGGGTGCTTGCGGCTCGGGCGCTCGGCGGCTCTCCCACCCTGCGCCCTCGGGAGGGGTGCGGCGAAGCACTGCCGAGGCCCCGCAAAGCGCGCGCCCGAGGCGAGCCCCTCTGCGCAATCCTGGAACAGCGGAGCGCGGCCTCAGAAGTTCGCGAACTTCCAACTTTCGCGATGGCGCCCGTTCTGACAGGATTGCGCACGATTTGGCCCAGAGACCCTGGGACCCATGAGGAGCAAAATGTCGAAGTTGGATTTTGGCGCCGCTGTGCGCCGCGTCATCGCCGATGAGGTCAGCGTCCGGCTCGCTCCATTCTGCGAGCTCCTCGATCGGCTCTCCCTGCTGGTCGAGCGCGCGGACGCTCTGAGAGGCTCTCCGCCGCCGAGGCTGCAGCTCCCGCAGGTGCCGGCCCTGCCGTCGACCGAGCTGGCGCCTCCCGCCGCCAAGCCCACGGTGCTTCCCCGGGAAATCGTCATCCGCCGGCTCCCGGCGCGCGCCGCGCGAGGAAGCGGAGTTCGGCGGCGGCGGGGCGAGGCAGCCGAGGACCTGAATCCTCCGGCGGAGCCGAAGGTGGTCGAGGCGGTCAAGCCGTTGATTCGCCGCAAGGCCAAGATCGACTCCGAGAACGGCGCGGCCGAGCCCAGCATCGACCCCCTCGACGTCAAGGTCGCCCGGCGATACCTCGTCGGTCAGTCGGTGCGCTACCGCGCGGCCGACGGCCTGGTCACCGCCAAGATCGCCGCCATCGACAGCGCCACCGGCGTGCTGACGCTCACCAACCCGAAGGACGATTCGAAGCTCTCCATTCCCGCCGGCAACGTGTTCGCGGCGGTGTAGCGCACTCCTCGGAGCGCGTCTGCCCGCCGCGCCCACGACGCGGCGGGCGGGCCCCGAGCGGGTCAGCCCGAAAGATCAAACCCTCAACGCTGCTGGCGCGGCGCGCACGAAGGCGTCTGCTCGGCGGCACCGCCGGACCATGGGCGGGGCATCGCCCCCCTGCGACATGTCACGCCCGGGCCGTTGCGGCGTGACGCGTATTTGGCGCGTTGCACGCCATCGCCGGGCCGGATTCCCTCGGAGCCTTGGGGCACCCCCGAGGGCGGGCCCGTCCTGTTCCACCAGTCGGGCGGCTGCTGCGACGGCAGCGCGCCGATGTGCCACCCGAAAGGCGAATTCATCGTCGGCGACCAGGACGTCTTTCTCGGCGATATCGGCGAAAGCCCCTTCTACATCGGGCGCGCACAATTCGAGTATTGGCGGCACACCCAGCTCATCATCGACGTGGTCCCGGGCCGGGGCGGCATGTTTTCGCTCGAGGGCGGCGATGAGTTTTTTGCGCCATCTTCTTCCGGCCGGCAGCGCCGCCGCAGGAGCGCGCGCACTTCGGTTGGCGAATTCGATCGGGGCCTGGCAAGATCTCGAAAGCGCTCGAAGGGAGCGTCTTTCGACGGCATGCACTCCATCGACGCGCTCGCCCGCTACCACCGACGCTGTGAAGCCGCTCTCCGGCTCGCGCTGGAGGAGACCCGCGCGTACGAGTCCTGGCGCGCGTTCGACCCCGGCGAGGCCGCGTCGCTCGACGCGCGCTTTTGCGCCCTGCCCGCACTCACCAAGCGGCAGATGAACCACTGCGCTCCGGCCGGCTTCGTGCCGCGGGGCCGCTCCCTGGACGACGGGCTCGCGCGCGGCGAGGTGGAGCTCGTCGCCACCAGCGGGACCACCGCCGAGCGGGTGACCAACGTCTGGCACCAGCCGTGGTGGGACACCTCGGAGCGCGCGTCGTGGCAACTCAACGCCCACGCGCGGCGCGCGGCCACCGGCAACCACCGCGAGGCCATCCTGAGCAGCCCCCTGAGCGTGGGCTTTCAAAGCGAGCGGGGCGACCTGACCTTCGAGCAGCGCCGGCTCGGTCGATTCCTCTTCCTCAACGACAGGGTCGACCCGCTCGCCTGGCCGGCGCCCCACTACGGGCGCATGCTCGACGAGCTCGAGCGATTCCGGCCGCGCGTCGTGGAGGCCAGCCCCTCGCTCCTCAGCCGGCTCTGCCGCTGGGCGCTCGCCAAAGGGCGTTGCCCGTTTCAGCCGGAGCTCGTCGTGCTCACCTACGAGAGCCCGTCGCGCGTCCACCTCCGGCAGATCCGCGCCGCGTTCGACGCCCCCGTCATGAGCTCCTACGGGACCACCGAGAGCGGGTACGTCTTCGTCGAGTGCGAGCACGGCCGGCTCCACCAGAACGTCGAGTCCTGCCGGGTGGACTTCGTCCCTTTGCGCGAAGACTGCGGCGGCCCCACCCTGGGCAAGCTCCTCGTCACCACCTTCGACAACCCCTGGCGCTCGCTCCTGCGATTCGATTCGGCCGACCTCGCGCGGCTTTCGCCCGATCCGTGCCCCTGCGGGCGCTCGGCCGGGTTGACGCTCGCGTCCATCGAGGGACGGGTCGCGTGCCTCACCCTGACGCCCGAGGGCGCGCCCGTGACGCCCGCCGAGGTCGACCGGCGGCTGGCCGAGGTGCCTGGCCTCGACGATTACCAGCTGCATCAGGAGGACGAGCGGACCTACGTCTTGCGCGCTGCGGCCGGGGCGGGCGTCGGCCCGTCGCTCGAGCGCGAGCTCATGGGCGCGCTGCGCTCGGTCTACGGCGCCGATGCCCAAATTCGCGTGGCCGAGGCGAAGGAGCTGGGGCCGGAGGTCTCGGGCAAGTACCGGCTGATCCGCTCGGCGCTCGCCATCGACGTCGACGCCTTCCTGCACCCGAAGCATCGCCCCCCGCCCTGGCCGGTCCCCGGCAGCGAGCCCTCGGCATGACGCGCCCAGCGGGCGCCCCACTGGTCCTCCTCGCCGGAGGACCCGGCTCCGGCCAGGGCCTGTATCCGGCGCTCCTGGGGGACCTCCTCCGATCAACCGGCAAAACCGCGCCGCGCGTCGCCTACGTCGGGGTGGCCAGCGATGACGACCCGCGGTTTCTGAAGTTCATGCGCAGCCTGTTCCCGAGCGGCGCCTGCGAGCTCGAGCTCGCCCCGCTGGCGGGACGCAAACCGAAGCTCGCGAAGGCGCGAGAGGTCGTCGAGCGGGCGGACCTCGTCTTCCTGGGAGGGGGCGACGTCGACCTGGGCATGAGGCGCCTCACCGAGGGCGGCGCGGCCGACCTGCTGAAGGAGAAGCGCGCCGCCGGGGCGCCGTTCGCCGGCGTCTCCGCGGGGGCCATCCTCCTCTGCCGCCGATGGATCCGGTGGCGCGACCCCGACGACGACGCGAGCGCCGAGCTCTTCGACTGCCTTGGCCTCGCGCCGCTCTACTGCGACACCCACGGCGAAGAGGACGGCTGGGGCGAGCTGCGAGCGCTGCTGCGGCTCCTGCCCCATCGCGCCCAAGGCTTCGGGATTCGCAGCGGCGCGGCCGCGCGCGTCGACCCGGAGGGCGGCCTCACGGTCTTGGCGGGCGAGGTCGACGAGCTCCGCGGGACCTGACCCGTCGCGCTCCGGGGCGTGCAGGCCGCCGGGGGGCTCTCCTCCTGGCCGTTTCCCGTGGCACCGAGCAGGCAGCCCCAACTGAGCGAGAGCCGAGCCAACGTCGGCGGCTCGGCGCGCAGGGTGCATTGACCGCCCCTTCCCGCTGGTTAGCTTGGCCATGTCGCACAGGGCGCGTTGCCGGGCGCGACGCCATCGAGGGAACGGAGACCGAAATGAGCAGCGCCGCCATGACTTTGCCGAGCTCGCCGCGAACGCGGGGGACGCACCGGCTGGGCAACTACCTCAAGACCGCCCTCCTCCTCGCCGGCCTCACGGCCCTCTTCTTGGCGGTCGGCGAGCGGCTGGGCGGCCCCCGCGGGTTGGCGATCGCCGGAGTGCTCGTCGCGGTCATGAACTTCGTCTCGTACTGGTTCAGCGACAAGATCGCCTTGGCCATGAACGGGGCGCACCCCCTGGCCCCGGGCGAGCTGCCCTGGCTGCACCTGCGCGTCGCGCAGCTCGCGAAGGCAGCGGGGCTCCCCACGCCGCGCCTCTACGTCATTGAGTCGGCGACGCCCAACGCCTTCGCCACCGGCCGCAGCCCCGGCCACGCGGCCGTGGCGGTGACCACCGGCATCCTGGACATTCTCGACGAGCGCGAGCTCACCGGCGTCCTCGCCCACGAGCTGTCGCACGTGAAGAACCGCGACACGCTCATCACCACCGTGGCGGCGACGCTCGCGGGCATCATCAGCCAGGCGGCGCAGATGGCGTTCTGGTTCGGCGGGCTCTTCATGGGCGGGCGCGACCGCGACAACGACCGCGGCGGCAACCCGCTGGCCACCCTGGGCCTGCTCATCGTCGCGCCCATCGTGGCCATGCTGCTGCAGCTCGCCGTCAGCCGCTCGCGCGAGTACGGCGCCGACGCCTCCGGGGCCGCCATGGCCGGGGACCCCGACGCGCTGGCGGACGCGCTCGGCAAGCTCGAGGCGGGCGCGCACCGCTTCCCGTACGACCGCGCGCCGGCGACCGCCTCCCTGTTCATCGTCAACCCGCTGACCGCGGGCGGCATCGCCTCGCTCTTCTCGACGCACCCGCCCACCGACGAGCGGATCCGCCGGCTGCGCGCCATGGTCCGCGGCCGCGGCGCGCTCGTGCGTTAGAACGCCGGGCGCGGCGCCGGGCATTCGGCTGGAGGCCTTTCGCCGGGCGGGGCTATTCTTCGCCCCACACCGATCGCGAGAGGCTCACGCCATGTCCTTGCTCCGCAAGTCGTTCCCCGTCTCGCTTCTGCTCGCCGCCGGGTGCGTGACGTCCACCGCCTACGACACCAAGGTCGCCGAGCTCCAGACTCTCCGCGACCGGGACGACCGCTCGGCGGCCGACCGGGAGAAGGCGCTCCGCGCCAGGGTCCACGAGCTCGAAGAAGACGCCGAGCGCGCCCAGGCGAAGCGCGCCGAGCTCGACAAGGAGATGGAGGGCCTGGAGGACCGGCTGCGGGACGCTTCGGCCGACCGGGCGCAGCTGCGCAAGAGCCTCGACGACACCACGGCGCTCGCCTCCGAGCTGGGCCGGCGGCTCGAGAGGCTGGGCCAGAACGTCGACAAGCTGGCGAGCGAAAAGGGCCAGCTGTCGAGCGCGCTCGACGAGACGAAGGGGCGGCTCGAGGAGCTGCGCAAGCAGAAGGCCGTGGCCGAGGCGGCGGCCGCCACCTACCGGAGCCTCTTGCAGAAGCTCAAGTCCATGATCGACGCCGGGCAGCTCAAGGTCGTCATCCGCGACGGCCGCATGCTCATCGCCCTGCCCAACGACGTCCTGTTCGACTCGGGCCGGACCGACATCAAGCGCGACGCCCAGGCCACGCTCGCCAAGGTCGCCCAGGTCCTCTCCACCATCGAGAAGCGGCGCTTCCTCGTCGCGGGGCACACCGACAACGTGCCCATCCGCACCGAGCGGTTTCCGTCGAACTGGGAGCTCTCCACGGCGCGGGCCGTGGAGGTGGCGAAGTTCCTCGTCGCCAAGGGGATGCGCCCGCAGGTCCTCGCCGCGGCCGGCCACGGCGAGTACGACCCGGTGGCGGCGAACGACTCGGCGGAGAGGCGCGCCCTCAACCGCCGCATCGAGATCATCCTGCAGCCCAACCTCTCCGAGCTCCCCAGCCTCGAGGGAGCGAAGGCCGCGGGCGACTGAGGAACCCGCCTTAGATCCGACCGACGGCCTCGTGCGTTGAACCTGGGCGCACAACCTTGAAGCCGTAGGCTGCCTTCGCCCCACGGCTCGCCACGGAGAATGCCCCATGAAGCGCACCGCCCTCCTCTTCGCCATCGCCGCCGGCCTGGGGCTCATGGCGCTCACCGTCACCCTTGTCCCTCACTGGCCGCACTCCCAACCCCCGGGCCCCGCCGCGCCGCCTTCCCCCGTCCCGTCTCCGCCCGGGCCCCAGACCGCGGGCGACGTGCTCCGGCTCACCGCGACCCTGTCCGACCCTTACATCCTCGTCGCCGGCCGCCGCGAGGTGACCTTGCGCGCGGACATCGAGGCGGCGCGGCGCGCGGCGTCGCCCGAGCGCGCCCCGGTCAACCTGGCTCTGGTCCTGGACCGCTCGGGCTCCATGGCCGGCGAGAAGATCGAGAGCTGCCGCCAGGCGGCGCGGCAGCTCGTCTCGCAGCTCGACGAGCGCGACCGCTTCGCCCTGGTCACCTTCGGCTCCGACGTGACCACGCTCGTCAACTCCACGCCGGTGACCCCCGCGGCGCGCGCCCGCATGCTCTCGGCCATCGACGGCATCCTGGAGATGGGCGGCACGAACATGTCCGGGGGCCTTTCGGCAGGGCTTTCGGAGCTCGCCGCCAACCGGGGCCAGTACGGCACCTCGCGGGTCATCCTGCTCTCTGATGGGCAAGCCAACGAGGGCATTTCCGACCCCGCCGGGCTCTCCGCGCTCGCGCGGCGATTCGCGAGCCAGGGCATCACGCTCTCGGCCATCGGCGTCGGCCTCGACTTCAACGAGTACGTCATGGAGTCCCTGGCCGAGTACGGCGGCGGCGCGTACCACTTCCTGTCCAACGCCGAGGCGCTGGCCGGCCTCTTCGACGCCGAGCTGAAGCAAGCGGCGCAGACCGCCGCGGTAGGGGTCTCGCTCAGCTTCGCGCCGGCGAGCGGCGTGAGCGTCGCGGAGGTCTACGGGTACCTGTCGGAGCCGCAGGGCGGCGCCACCTCCGTGCACTTGCCCGACTTCGCCGCGGGGACGCGGCGGTCCGTGGTGCTGCGGCTCCTCGTCGACGCCGACAAGCCGGGGCCGCTGGACATCGGGCGGGTGACGCTGCGCTACGCCGACGCCGCGCAGGGCGGCGCCCCGGGAAGCGCGGCGGTGTCGGTGGCCGCCTCGGCGACCGCCGACCCAGCGCTCGCCACGAGCGGCCGGAACCCGGGCGTGGAGCTCGACGCGGCCCACGCCGGCGCCCTGCAGAACCTGCGCTCGGCCGGCCTGTCCTACCGCCAAGGCCAGCGCGAGGAGGCCGCGCGCAAGGCGCAGACCGCGCGGCAGATGCTCGAGGCCGCCGAGGCGTCCTACGGTCGCAGCGCCGAGCTCGAAAAGGCGCTCGACGAGACCCAGGCCTTCGAGCGCTCGCTGGCGGCGCCGGCCGACTCGGCGGCGGGAAACCTGGCCGCCAAGCGCGTCCACGCCTTCTCCAACAACGCCCGCCGGTAGAATCGCCTTCGCGATCCCCTCAGCGCCTCGAAGTCCCCAAGGCCCACCGCCGGAGAGCCCGATGCCCTCGCTGACCTTCGCCGACCACGACGGCTTTCAGAGAGCGGTGGTCCGCGCGGCGGCGGGGGCCGGCCTGGCCGGCTTCGCCGCGTCTCTCGCCCTGCCCCACTCGGTCGCGATCCTCGCCTTGCCGCTCATCGTGGGCGCGGCCGCGGCGGGAGCCGGCTGCGGGACCCGCCTGCGGGCGAAGCTCGCCTATGCGGCGCTGGGCGGGCTCGCCGGGGCCTTCGCGTTCCTGTTTCCCCTCCACGACTGGCTCGGGCTGGCAGGGGCGGGCGCCGCCTTGGGCGGGCTCTTCGCCCACTCCCGCGAGAAGGAGGCGCGCCGCTCGCCGGGCCTGGGAAAGCGAACGCTGGGCAAGGCGGCGTACCTCGCCTCGGCCGCCCTCACCGCCGCGGCGTTCGTCGGCGGCGCCGCGGTGGTCCAGGCCTTCCAAAGCGCCCGGGTCCTCTCCCCACTCCTTCCGGAGCCGCTCGCCGACGGCGCCCTGAGCGCGGCCCTGGGCCTGTTCATCGGCTTGGGCTCCGCGGGCGCCCACCTCGTCCGCGACCCGGACCCGGTCGAGAAGCTCTACGACCTGCTCCTGCCCGAGCTGACCGGGGACCTCAAAGTCCTCGGCGCTCGGGCCATGACCAACTACCGGCGCTGCGCGGAGATCCTCGCCACCGGCGAACCCGGCTTCGCGCGCGCGCAGCTCGCCCAGTCGCTCTCCGACGTCACGCTGCGGATCCTGGAGCTCTCGCGCCGCTGGCAGGCCATCGACCGGGAGCTCGGCGACCGGGCGGAAGGCGAGATCGCCGGGCGGATCGCCGAGCTTTGCGCCCTGCGGGAGACGACGCGCGACGACATCGCCCGGAAGCAGCTCGGGGTGGCCGAGGCGTCGCTGCGCGCCGAGCTCGAGCAGATCGACCGGATTCGCCGGGGCCGCGAGCGGGTGGTGGCCCGGCTGCACGGGGAGATGGCGCTGTTGGAGCGCTCCCGGGTGACGCTGCTCGGCCTGAAGACCTCCGACGCGCACCTGCGCGCCGCCGAGCTGTCGGCGCTCTCGGAGACGCTCTCGAGCGTGGCCCGCGAGATGGACGTGGAGGCCGAGGCGGTCGACGAGGTCATCTCCAAGGCCGTGGACGCGCGGGGCACCGCCGAGACGCCGAGGGGCGGCGATAAGTTCAAGGAATGAGCGCCGCCGTTGGTTAGGATGGGCTCATGCTCCCCTGCTCCCGGCTGCCGCTGCTCGCCTTGGCCCTGGCGTTCGGCGCCTGCGATGCCTCGGCCCAAAAGCGAGCCGCCGATCCGAGACCTCCCGTGGCGAAGACCGCCGAAGCGCCACCTCCCGAGGAGGGGCTGCTGCCTCAGAGGGGAAAGGCGACGGTGACAACCCGCGGCGGGAGCGTCTACCAGGTCAACGTGGAGATCGCCTCCGACGACGAGGCCCGGACGCGCGGGCTCATGTTCCGCAAGTCCATGCCCGAGATGTCCGGGATGATCTTCGTCTTCCCCGAGCGGCTCCTGCACTCGTTCTGGATGAAGAACACGCTCATCCCGCTCGACATGCTCTTCATCGACGTCGACGGCACGGTCGCGGGGATCGTCGAGATGGCCGAGCCGCTCACCACGACCCCGCGCCAGGTCCGCGGGCTCTCCAACCGCGTGCTGGAGGTGAACGGCGGTTGGTGCGGCCGCCACGGCGTGCGCGCGGGAGACAAGGTCGAGCTGGAGGGGATGTTCGACCTGCGCTAGACGCGGGAATGCGAGCAGGGCGCCTCGAAAGGCGGGCTCGAGATACTCGCCCGTCGCCGCTCGGCCACCGAAGCGCCCGGGCCCGCGCCGCTCCGCGCTCCGCCGTCAGCGCACGTCCGCCGCCTCGGCTTCGGCGAGCCTGCGGCGCGCGTCGCCCAGCCGCTCAGGGCTCGCCTGGCCCGGGGGAAGCGCCAGATAACCGTCGACCTCCTGGCGGAGCGTGGCGACGGCCCCGGGGCGATCGCCGGCCGCGGTCTGGATGGCCGAGCGCAATTTCAGATGCGAGACCCTCCGCAGGCCGTAGCTCAAGGCCAGGGCGCGGTCGACCGCGGCCAGCGCCTCGCCCAGCCGCTTCGCCTTGAAGAGCGCCCCCGCGAGGCGGGCGGGCGGCTCGTAGCTTTCGGGCATCTGGCGCTCCCTTGCCTGCAGCATCCGGATGGCCTCGTCGGCGCGGCCGAGCGCGAGGTAGGCGTTCGCGCGCCCATAGTCGAAGGTCTGGGCCTCCTCCGGGCTCTTCGCCTCGCGCGCGGCGCGCTCCATCAGCGAAAGCCGCGCCTCCTGCGCCGCCGCCGCGCCCGCCTTGTCCCCCTGCTCCGCGAGCCCCTCGGAGAGGCTGTCCAGCGCGTCCGACCGGTCGTCGACGCTCGAGTCCTTTTCGGGGCTCGCGGTCAGCTCTCGCAGCCGCGCGACGGCCGCCTCGCGCGCCGCGGCCCGCTCGGACCCGTCCGGCAGCTCGCTCGCGCACGAGAGGAGGAGCGCGCAGAAGTCCGCCGGCGCCGCGGCGCCCGAGATCTCGGAGAGGTGCGCGCGGCCCAGGCGGGCGCACGCCGCCGCCTGCTTCGCGCCCGCGAGCGCCTCCATCCACCCGAGCAGCGCGGCGCTCCGGCGCGACCAGCCCGCGGGCGACGCCTCGAGCGCCCGCTGGTAGCCCGCGGCGGCCTTCTCGAAGTCGCCCGCCGCGTGGGCGGCGTGCGCCTCGGCGAAGGCCCGACCGGCCGGATCGCCGCCGAGGCCTTGCTTCTCGAGCGAGCCCTCGATGAACTCGCGCAGCTCGCGGGCACTCGCCGCCCCGACCCAGTAGCCCAGGACCGCGTCGGTCGAAGGTTCGATGACGAAGAACGTCGGCCAGGCGCCGAGCTTGCGTCGCTCGAGGAAGGCGGCGTTTTGAGACCGATCGGTGTCGACGGCGGCGAACACGACGCGGGCCGCCAGCGGGCGAAGCGACGGGTCTGCCAGCACGAATCGCTTCATGCTGAGGCACGTGTGGCACCAGGGCGCCCAGGCGTCGACAAAGAGCGCCTTGCTTTCGGCGCGCGCCTTTGCCGACGCGGCCGCGAGGTCGTCGTCGATGAACTGGAGCGCCGGAGAGCCCCGGGTTTCAGCGCTCCGGGGCGCCGCCGCCGGGGTCGTCGCGAAAGGCGCGGGAGGCGCCTCTTTCTTGGCGCATCCGAGCCCAAGCGCGCCGGCGAGGGCCAGGAAGAATCCCATGGCCCTCGGCATCAGGCGCTCCTCGACTTCTTCGCCAGGCGCTCCTCGCGCCGCTTTCGCGCCGCCACCAGGCGCGCGCGGTCGCCTTCCGTCTCGGGCGTCAAAGGCGGCACCTCGCAAGGCCGGCCCGCCTCGTCGACGGCCACGAAGGTGATGAAGGCGGAGGTGCACAGCGTGCGCGCCCCGGTCTTGAGCTCTTCGGAGTGGACGGTGACCGCCACCTCCATGGACGTGCGGAACGCCGCTTGGACGTGCGCCTCCAGCACCGCCACCGAGCCGACGTGGATGGGCGCGTGGAAGTGGAGGTCGTCCATGCTCGCGGTCACCACGGGGCGCCGCGCGTGCCGGCCAGCGGACACCGCGCCCGCGATGTCGATCCACTGCATCACCCGCCCCCCGAAGATGGAGCCGAGCGGGTTCGCGTCGGAGGGCAGGACGATCTCCGTCATCTCGACCCGAGACTCCCTCGGCGTGTGACCCGGCTTCGGCGCGTCGGCGTCAGGCATGCGTCGTCCCTCCGTTCAGAGCTGGCCTCGCGGGCGTTGGAGCTCGATTAGAGCACGCGCGGTTTCCCCCGGAACAGCGCCGCCAGCTCCTCGGGCGTGTTCGCACCGCGGACGCACCCCTGGGGGCCCTGGACCTCGCGCGCAGAAGGCGCTCAGGAAGATCGCGGCGCCGTCCCGCAACTATGGCTGGTTGTTCGCGCTGAGCGTCAACGGCCCCTGCAGCTGCATCGTATTGCCCACCAACTCGTTCCCTGTAATCATCACCCGGTCCGTGTTCGGCCCGACGTGAATCGCGATCCCGATGGCATCTTGGAAGTAGTTGTCATGAACCATCGCGCGCCCGTCGATGACGTCTATGGCCGCCTTCTGGCCATTCCACTGGAGCATGCGCGCGTCGGAGATCGAGAGCATGCCGCTGTTCTCCCAGCGCACCGCCTGCTGCAAAGTGCCCCAGAAGCTGGCGTTGCGGACATTGAGGCTCACGCCAGTCTGCCCAGAGTGAGCCCAGATTCCAAGATGGTTGGCGCCCGCACCGGCATTCGCGATGTTCAAGTTGGAAACGTGGATCGCATACTGTTGCGTGGCATAGAGATCAAGTCCCACATCAACGTTATCGAAGTTGGCGTCGGTCAGCTGTCCGTTCATCGCGCCCTTCTTGGACGCGGTGAATTGTGCGCCCACCTGATAGCCCCAGCTGAAGACGTCCTCGACGACCTCCCAGTCGGTACGCTGGAACAGGAAGGAAACCGCGTTGCTGTTCTGAAACGCGATATAGTTGGCGTTATGCGTAAAGAACGGCCAGAAATGGACGTTTTTGATGCGCCCGATGTCGTAGCACTGGTCTACCCAAATGCCTGTCTTCGCGGGCTGACCATACAGCCCACGGATCATGTGACGGCCCGATGGGTTGGTACCGAAGTCGACCGCCTGCCAGCCATTGACGATCAGCGTGTCGAGGATGGCCACATCGTCGCCGCCGCCTGCGCGCACCGTCCACGGATACTGCGTCGGCGGGTTGGCGAGTGCTTGGTTCGGATAATAGATGACCACGCCCTCAAGGGTCGAGTTGGGGCCTGCGAGCGTAATGAAAGGCGTTCCTGCCGAGTCGCCCTCGCCCTCGACAGCCAGCAAGGTCGTGCCCTTATTCTGCGCATAGGAGGCGGGAGCGCGGAAGACGCCCTGGAGCGTCGTGTGAGCACCGACCGCCAAATGGGTCGAAATGAGGTAATTGCCGGTAGGCGCCCAGACGATTCCGCCACCCAACGCGGCCATGTCGTCGAGCGCCTGTTGAAATGCCGCGGTGTCGTCGGCCTTGCCGTCACCGACCGCGGAATAGGGTGGGCTGCGCACATTGACCCAACCCGGCCCCAGCGTCGCCGCCGAGCCGGCAGGCCCACGCGACCCGGGCGCGCCCGTCGCCCCCGGATCGCCTTTTTCGCCCTTGGTGCCTGTGCACCCGATCGCGGAGAGCATCACAAAAGCGTACGCAGCAAGAGTTCGCACGACGGACTCCTCCTTATGCACTTCGCCAGGGACTATAGCCGCCTTCGAGACATGTTCGTGTCGCCGTGATCGAGTGAGGGGACGGCTCGATCGCGACCTGTCTGCGCCGTTCCGCTCAAAAGCCTCGGGGCCTGTTGCTCATCGCGCGGCTCACCGAGCTCGTCGGCGGCGGTGTTTCGAGCACGCCGACCGGCGACGCGTGTCCGCGGCTCACCTGCTCGAACCACCGGATCGCATCGTCCTTGCGCTGCTGCGGCAACGAGTGGCGTGCGGCCTCAAGGTGAACGCCCACGAGCGCTGCCACGAGCTTGCGCGTCGGCACCGACCTGTTCGCCTCGCTCGGGCGGCGACCGGGCGCGCCGCGTCGGCGGACACCGCGCCCGCGATGTCGATCCACTGCATCACCCGCCCCCCGAAGACGGCGCCGAGCGGGTTCGCGTCGGAGAGCAGGACGATCTCCGTCATCTCGACCCGAGACTCCCTCGGCGGGTGACCCGGCTTCGGCGCGTCGGCTTCGGGCCTGCGTCGTCCCTCCGTTCAGAGCTGGCCTCGCGGGCGATGGAGCTCGAGTAGAGGGCGCGCGGCTTTCCCCGGAACAGCGCCGCCCGCTCCTCGGGCGTGTTCGCGCCTTGGACGCACCCATGGGAGCCCTGGACCTAGGCGCACCTCGACGCCCAGGTTCTCGACTGCCTCGCGCAGCGTCTTACCCTTTGGCCCCTCTTCAAACCGCCCCAACGAGCGTCGTCCCGCCGGGCCCGGCATAGGATAAGCTTCCGCGCATGCCTCTCATTCTCTTGTCGCTGATCCTGGCCGCAGCAGTGCCCGCGGTCGACCCCGCCACCGACGAAGTGAACGCGCTCAACCTGCTCTCCGGCACCCGGCAGGTGACCGCGGCGGGCACGCTCGCGCCCGACCACTCTGCCGAGGCACTTCTCGACGGGCTGCCCGAGCGAGCCTGGGAGCCGACCAAGGACGATGGCCGCGCGGCGATCTTCGAGCTCGCCGTGCCCTACGACCTGTCGCGCATCGAGGTCATCAACTCGGGTGTCGAGGCGGGGTGGCCGGGGATCTCGGTAAAGCAGATGAAGATCGAGACCGGCCCGGCGCCGGGCGGACCCTGGCAACCGTTCGCGGAGCTGGCGCTCGAGCGGACGCCGAAGCCCCAGCGGTTCAAGGCCTCGGGCCGGGGCGTGCGGTACCTGCGAGTCTCGCTCACCGCCAACTACGGCAATGCCAAGTGGTACGGCCTCAGCGAGCTTTCGATCTTCGGAAAGCCCAGCGAGGCCCGCGCAGTCGATTTCAACGGCGTCTGGGAGACGAGATACGGGGAAATGGTGCTCGTGCAATCCGGCCAGCGCATCTGGGGCTGCTACGGCGAGCCCAAATCGAAGGCCGGGAACGCCACCGTCGACGGCTCGCTCGAGGGCCGCGTCTTCGCGGGGAGCTGGCGCGAGGTTTCCCCGGGGCTCGTGCGCGAGGGAACGATGGTCTTCTCCCTCACCAAGGAGGGCGGCCTCGCCGGAGTCTGGGGCCATGGCTCGGATCCCAAGGACCGGACGTCGCGCTGGGATGGCAAGCCGAAGGACAAGGTGACCATCACCTGCGAGCCGCCCGAGAAGTCGCTGGGCCAGGAGCTCGCTGCCAAGGGGCGGGTGGTCCTGCGCGGCATCCTGTTCGACACCGGAAAGGACGTCATCCGCGGCGAGTCGGAGCCCGTCCTCAAGGAGCTCGCGGCGGCGATGAAGGGCGCGCCCGAGAAGACCTACCTCGTCGAGGGTCACACCGACGACCGCGGAGGCGTGGAATTCAATCAGGGCCTCTCCGAGCGGCGCGCTGCGTCCGTGAAGCGATGGCTGGAAATGGCGGGCGTGGCCGGAAAGCTCAAGACGGTGGGCTACGGACAGAGCCGGCCGACGGCCCCCAACACGACGGACGGAGGGCGCGCCGCCAATCGCCGCGTCGAGGTGGCGACCGAGTAGCCAGGACGTTCGTTCGGCCGGGCTTGGGACCAGCGCGGTCGAGTGCCGTCGGAGAGCTTCGTCGCACGGACGCCGCGAACGGGCGCCTGCACCAATTGCCGGCCGGCCGTCGGGGCGCTCGCCAGCGCGCGCGAGCGCTCCCTGGCTCGAGGCCTGCGAGATCGCTCCGCGTCAGTTCCCATCCGAGTTCGTGGAGCTCCGCGTCGGCACCGACCTGTTCGCCTCGCTCGGGCGGCGACCGGGCGCGCCGCGTCGGCGGACACCGCGCCCGCGACGTCGATCCACCGCATCACCCGCGCCCCGAAGACGGAGCCGAGCGGGTTCGCGTCGAAGGGTGGGGCGACCTCCGTCACCTCGACCCAAGTCTCCCTCGGCGTGTGACCCGGCTTCGGCGCGTCGGCGTCAGGCATGGGTCGTCCCTCCGTTCGGAGCTGGCCTCGCGGGCATTGGAGCTCGAGTCGAGCGCGCGCAATTCCCCCCGGAACAGCGCCGCCAGCTCCTCGGGCGTGTTCGCACCTTGGACGCACCCCAAGGAGCCGTCGACCTCGCGCGCCTCTTCGCCCAAGTTCTCGAGCGCCTCGCGCAGCGTCTTCGCTCGGCGGTCCTGAAGGGCGCGGCGGGCGAGCGGAGCGGGCAACGCCAAAGGGTGCCCGCGCTCGCCCGCGAAGCGCGCGGCGGCGAGCCGGCCCCGGCGCGCCTGGGCGAGCACCCGCTCGACGTCCGAGGCCCGCACCAGCGGCGCGTCGACCGGGTGGATCACCACCGACCGCGGCTCGAGCTCGAGCGCGCGCGCGAGCCCCACCTTCGCGCTCTCGAGCTGCCCGAGCTCCCAATGCGGGTTGAGCGCGAGCAGCGCCCCGTCCGGCAGGGCCGGGGCGATCTTTGCGGCGTGCCGCCCGACGACGACCACCACCGCGCCGCAGCCGCCGCCCCGGAGCGCTGCCGCGACGCGCGCCAGGAAGGTCCGGCCGGCCGGGTCCTTCAAGAGCGCCTTGGGCGAGCCCATGCGCGACGACGCGCCGGCCGCGAGGATAACCCCGACGTCGAGCGAGCGGCTCACGGCGCAGGGCCCGCCTCGCCGGCGCCGCGCCGGAGCGCGATGAGCTCGGCGGCGATGGAGATGGCGATCTCCTCTGGGGTCTTTGCGCCGATGGGCAGCCCCATGGGCGTGCGCACCCGGGCGATGGCCTCCTTCGAGAGCCCGCGCTCTTTCAGCAGGGCCCGCAGCTGCTCGCCCTTGCGAGCGCTGCCGATGACGCCCAGGTACCGGAGCGGCCTCGCGAGCAGCGCCTCCGCCAGCGCCTGGTCGAGCGCGTGGTCGTGCGTCATCACGCACGCGGCGGCGCCTTCCAGCGCGCCCGTTCGCGCGAAGGCGAGCGGGTCGCCCAGCACCCGCTCCGCCCCCGGGAACCGCTCTTCGGTCAGCCACTCGGGGCGCGCGTCGGCGACCGCCACCCGAAACCCCGCCGAGCGCAGGGCCGCGCAGAGCGCCTTCGCGACGTGGCCCGCGCCGAACAGGCAGACGCGCTCGGGCCCGGCCACCTTCTCCAGGAAGACGGTCATCTGTCCCCCGCAGCCCATGCCCAGGTCGCGCGCCAGCTGCGCCTCGAAGAGCCTCGCCGTGGCAGCGCCATCGGCGAGCAGCGCCCTCGCCGCCTCGACCACCTGCCGCTCGAGGGCCCCTCCGCCTACCGTGCCCAGCTGCCGGCCGCCTTCCATCACGAGCAGCTTGGCCCCGGCCTTCTGCGGCGAGGAGCCGGCGGTCGACGCCACCGTGGCCACGACGAAGCTCTCGCCCAGCTCGGCCAACCGGGCCATCTCTGCGAAGAGGCTCATCGCTCACTCATACCGCGGCTTGCCTGCTTCCAAGCCATTCGGGGACTAGGCCTCACGCGTGACGATGGTGAGCGGAACGAAAGGCTCGATGGCGTCCGGCCCGACGCGCGCCAGGGCGCCGAGCGCCGCGTTGGCCGCCCCCGCGGCGACGGCGTACCGGAGCTGCTCCTCGAGCGGCCAGCCCGAGAGGCGGGCGTGCGCGAGCGCTCCGAGGTAGGTGTCGCCGCACGCGACCGCGTTGCGCTCGCGCACCTTGGGCGGCACCACGCAGAACCGCTCGCCCGCCTTGAGGACCCGAACCGCGGCGGGCCCGTCGGTGCGGTGCAGCTCGGCGGCGCGCGACCACGGGTGCCCCTCGGCGAGCTCCTCGCCGTTGGGCTTGCACAGGTCCGGCGCGCGGCTGCCGTCGAGGGCCCGACGCATCGCCGGGCCGTAGCTGTCGACCCAGCAGGGAACCTTGGCGGCCCAGCACGCGGCCACGAGCTCGCCGAACAGGCCCTCGCACGCCGGGTCGGGCACCGAGCCCGAGGCGACGACGAGGTCGACCCCCGAGAGCGCGGAGCGGGAAAGCTCCAGGAGCGCGGCGGCCTCGCCGGGCTCGACCCGGAACCCGCCCTCCATGACCGCGGCCGAGCCGCCCTCGGGCGCCACGCCCTGGAAGCCCACCCGCGTCCTCGCCCGGGTGCTCACGAGCAGCGGCGTCAGGCCGTCGGCGAGCATCCGCTCGCGCAAGAGCTCGCCCGTCCATCCGCCGCAGAAGGTCGCCGCCAAGACCCGATGCCCGTGGCTCGCGAGCACCCGGCCCACGTTGATGCCCTTGCCCCCCGCCTCGACTTGAAATCGATCGATGCGCTGCGAGCCGGCGCGAGGCAGGCGCGCGGGCGCCACGAGAATCGACCAGCGGGTTGGGTGTCACGGTGAGGATGGTCGCCATCGTGAGCTCGACGAAGGTGCAGCCACGGACTGTAGCGCGTCCTCGCACCACTTGAAGAGCGCGCTTCTGAGGGGCATCCGAAGGGTCGCGCTCTACCTCGTGAGGGCGAGCGATACCCTGAGGGGAGCGCTCCTCTCACCCTCCGCATTGCCTTCGATTCTCCATTGGGGAAGGTCTCTTAGCCCAGAATGACGCCCGCCCCTCGGCCCTGGCGCCCAAGTTGCAAACGCCTTTCCCGCCCCAAGATCCTTTTTCGGAGGTGCGGACGTGGAAATGGACGGCGAGCAGACCACGGCAGTCCTCCTCTCGCGAGCCTCGGCGGCGCACACCGCTTCCAGGCCAGCGCGGGTCTTGGTCGTCGACGACGAAGAGCTCGTCGCGACGGCTTTGAAGCGCCTCTTGCGCGGCCAGCAGGTCATGGTCATGCGCTCCGGAAGCGAGGCCGCCGAGGTCTTCTGCCGAGGCGAGCACGACCTCATGTTCTGCGACCTGATGATGCCCGGGTTCTCCGGCCTGGACGTCTGGCTCTCGGTGCGCGAGCGGGCGCCCGGGCTCGAGAAGCGAATCGTGTTCATGAGCGGCGGGACCTTCACCGCTCAGGCGGAGGGTTTCCTGTCGCAAAACGACTGCACCTGCGTGGAGAAACCCTTCGACCTGCAGGAAGTCTGGTCGCAGATCCGCCGCTTGTGCGCGACCGATCCGTGAGGGGCGAGTTTGGCGAGCGCCGAGCTTGCGCCGCCTTCCCTTCTTGAGGGATGGGTGAAGAGGTGGACGCCCTCTCGCCCGCGCTCCTGGCGCTGATCCTCGCGGCCGCGCCTGCCCCCGCGAGCGCCGATCTGATTCCCGCCGCCGATCAGGCCGCGAAGCCGGAGCCGCCCGACGCGCCCGGCGGCGACCTGCCGTCCCAGCTCCTCGGCTCGATGAGCCTCCGGGAGAAGGTCGGGCAGATGATCATGAGCTATCCGCCGCTGAGGCCGGACTCGCCGGTCGCGGTGGGGTCAGTCATCTTCCTCGGCAACCTGGTGCGGTCCGCCGACGGCATCCGGAGACGCGCCGAGAGCCTGCAGCAGCGCGCGAAAGTCCCGCTCTTGACGGCGGTGGACATGGAGGGCGGCAAGCTCAACCGCTTGCGCTTCGTCAAGGAGCTCCGGCAGGTGCCCTCGGCGCGCGAGCTGGGCACCATGGGCGAGGACGAGGCCGGGCGCTGGGGGAGGGTCGTCGGCAAGGCCATGGCGGGCCTGGGCCTCAACACCAACCTCGGGCCGGTGCTCGACCTGGCGGACCGCGGGCTGATGGCGGCTTCCGGGCGCTCCATCGGAGGGGACCCCGACTTGGCAGCGCGCATCGGCAAGGCCTACGCCCAGGGCCTGCGCTCGCAGGGCGTGGTGGCCATCGGCAAGCACTTCCCCGGCTATGGCGAGGCAACGAAGAACTCGGACCACTTCCTGCTGGTGGCCGACCGCTCGGAGGAGGAGCTTGCGCGGGGCCTGAGCCCGTTCTTCGCGCTGGGCGACGCCCTGGGCGGCGTGATGCTGGCGAACCTGGGCTACCGCGCCAAGGGGGGTATGCCGGCCATCCTCTGCCCGCCGCTGGTGGCGCTGGCCCATGAGCGCGACTGGGTCGCCATGACCGACGACCTCGCCATCCGCGTCTTGAGCGAGGCGACGGGAGGCGACCAGGAGGAGGTCGTGCGCCGCGCCTTCCTGGCGGGCAACGACATCCTCCTGACCACCGAGCCCATCGACTGGAAGCACGCTCTCGACGTCCAGGGCGTGGTGATGGACCTGGTGCGCGCGCGGCCCGAGCTGGAGGCGCGGGTGAACGCGAGCGCGCTGCGCGTCCTGCGGCTCAAGGATCGCGCGGGGCTCTTGGAGCCTTTGCGGGCGAAGGCCAGGACCGCGCTGGGCGAGCCCCTTGGGCGCGGGCACAAGCGCTAAGGCGCCGTGAACCAGAGGAGCCGGTTCGACCCGGGCGGCGCCGCCGAGAAGCTCGGATTCGAAGAAGGCTTCGAGAAGCGAAGGGTCTCTCGAAACGCTGCCGTCACTCAGAAATCGTGACGTGATGGTCGCTCTCTGCAAGAACCATTATCGCCGCCACCTTGCTCGTGCTCCTGCCCTCGCGGGAAGCGGGCCATGTGAGAGCACACGGACTTTTCGATGGCGGAGACCTCGCGGTTCGACAAGAGCGGGAAGTGCCGTTTCCGTTTTGCAGGGGAGAGGCGCCCGCCGTTCTGCAGGCAGAGCTTGATGAAGAGATTCGCCTCCCGGTCGGGCAACTCGACGATCGACTCCATCTCCCGTCGCGGCCTCGCATCCCGGCGGGACCTCGACGTCCGCCGGCGGCCCTGAGACCAGCAGCACTTTCCCGGCGCCCGAACCCAAGCCCATCCCGTCGCGCGCGAAGTGCTCTGCACACATCGGGACGTCCGACTCTCCGGAGCGCGTGCGACCGAGGACGAGGGCCGGCGTATGGCGCGCTCGTGCGTTGCAGGCGCCGCAGAGAAGGGGCTCGATGGTGAGCGAGGTCAACCCTTCGGCCAGCCGTCCGGCGGTCTGGAGCGCTTTGGCTCGGTCAACTGCCTTCATCGTTCAGCTTCCTCCAGGAACTCTTACGCAATCGCAAAAACTGTTACGATACGTCAGTTTGCTTCAAAAACCGTTAGGACGCCACGGCTGCTTCCTGAGAAGGGCCCTGCCCGCGCGGGCACTGACCCAGCGCGCTCTGAACCCCCTGCGAGGGTCGCCGGCTCTCCTCGTCGGAGGTGCACATGGGCTTCTTCTCGAAGCTGTTCGGCCCCAAAGAACCCGAAGTCTGGCCGGTTCACGTCGACGACGAGAACTTCAAGGCGGAGATCTCCCGCTCCACCCAGCCGGTCGTGCTCGACGTCTGGGGCCCGGGCTGCGCGCCGTGCAAGCAGCTAGAGCCCATCGTGCTGCGCATGGCCCGGAAGTACCGCGGCCGGGTCAAGGTCGCCGAGCTGAACGCCGCCGAGGCGCCGCGGGCCGCGCGCAAGCTCGGCGTCCAGGGCACGCCGACGGTCATCTACTTCCGGGGCGGGCGCGAGGTCGAGCGGGCGGTCGGCTTCCGCGGCGAGCTGTACCACCAGGAGGTCATCGAGAAGGCGCTCCTGGCGGCACCGCAAGAGTGAGGGCGGGGGCCTTCCCTGGCACCCACCCCCGCCGAGAATGGCGCGGGCGCGAAGTCGAGATGTCCTCGACCGCGCGCCCGCCCAATCTTGAAATGCGCCGACCGACCTTTAGTCGTGGCAGCCCGAGACCAGCCGGGACGCCTTAGCACAGCACTGCGCCGCCGTCTCCGGCCGGGCGCAGCAGGTCTTCTTCCGGGTCAACAGCTTCATCCTTTTGCCTCCTGACCCCCCAGCGCCACTTTGACTCGTTTGTTGAGCTCCGAGGCGGCGTTGCAATCTTCGCAGCCGGGGACCTTGCCGTGCTCGGGGCTGTGACAGGTATTGAGGCAGTGCTCCAGAGACTGAGCGATGATCTGCAGATCGCGCTTGTTGAGCTCGAGCTTCATTGGATTCCTCCTGCAAGGGGAGCTTCCTCGACCACCACCGTCATCATCCCTCGCTCGCCCGTGTGAGGTCGAGCGACAGGAGCCCCTAGCGTAGCGATAGGTTCGCGGGCGGGACAAGTCGGATGGCTGACTCTCAGGAGGGCAGCCGAGACCCGCGAGCAGTAGCGGCGCCGGCGTTTGCCTCCCTGCCGGCAGCGGCGCGGCGAGGTCACGCATTGCCTCCCCCCGGCGCACCACCTGCGAGCGGCCTACCGCCTTGTTCCGGCGGCTCAGCGTGCGCCAGCAGCTGCTCGACGCCCTTCTGGGTCTCCTGCGTCCAACCGGCGATCTCGACCGCGATGACCAGTTCCGTGCTTTCCACGAGCGCCTGCGAGCCGCTCGGCGATTGGAAGGTCCAATCAATCTTACCTGGTTTTCAGCTATCCAAGTAAGTATCCCCCGGCAGAGCCGGGGGCTTTACCGCCGCTGGCCCCTCAAAGGGGCCTTCTCACGGCGGCTCAAAGAAACAGCCACTGCTTGACACGCTCAGGCCGCTCGACATGTCGCACAAAAGGAGGCCAAAGAGGCGATTCCCGGAACTGTCAAACTTCGGGTGCCTCCCCGGCAGAGCCGGGGGAACTCCTACAAGCATTAGGAATACATTATTGCCAAGGCCATTTCCCGGCACCTGTGCGGTATGCAATTGTGGCCACTCCAATGAGGAGCCCAACAATGGCTGAGAGCGCAGACCACAACTGGGGCACTGACAAGCCCCGCACGACCTGTCCGATCGACGTCTTTGCAATATCGAGCTCGGCCCCATGAGACCGGGAGGCCGCATTTTCCACAATAAGCTGCCTCCAAGATTTAAGGTAGCCAACAAACTCCTTCGATTGGAACCAGTCTCGCTTGAAGTCGGTCCAGCAGACCTTCCAATCATATCGACCCTCAAGAAGACCCGATTCAAGCAAGCCGTCCTCGGCAATAACGAAAAGGGGCAGACCTCTCGCATAACCCAAGGCCGCTTCGATCTGATTCCAGACTGTCGGTAGACGCACGTCGTGTAGCGGTTGATCCCCGCCACCCTTCTTTCGCTCCGTTCCGGAGGCGAAGTGGTAGCGGGAAAAGGCGACGACAACAACCCCCTCGCACTCGTCGATGACGCGCTTGATTGCAGACAGCGGCTGTTCCACGGACCATTCGGTTTTATCCATCTGCCGCGGTGAGAACCCCGCCGTCTCCAATACACGGAAAATTGCCTCTGCAGCTTCGGAGTGAAGCGGGCTGCAGGCGCTTCCAATGCTGATGAACACCTTCGACTTCATCGCCGTTCCTCCGCGCCCAGCAGGCAAAGCCAAATCGCATCGTAGGTGTAGCCGCCTTTCGGCCGTCAATCGGCGGGACTTCGAAGTTGCCCGAGTGTTCGCTATCAGATCCGAGGTACGAGCTCGCGCGGTTGCGCATGGGCGAAGGCGGCTCGGGCGAGCAGTAGTGGATGTGCGGGTGGGCGTCCCGAACGACCAATCCGCCGCAGGCCCGATGAACACGGCGGCGTCGAGGCTCAGCGTCCGGAACGGCGCCAGCGCTCGAGGCAGGAGCAGGGGCGCACGCTGCAGAAGCCTCCTCGTCTCCCGCCAGACGGGTCTCTGCGCGCTCTCTATGATCGCCTTCTCCTGCTCTTCGAAGAGGGCCCGCTTCGCGCCGGCATCTGCCTGCCTACCGGCGCGCCCGGATTGGACAGAGGTTGATGTCACCCGCGGCGAGCCACCGCTCGGCCATCCTTCTTCGCTCGGCTTGGTCGAAGCGCGCCTAGCGCTCGGACTGTCGGAGCGAGGCGCGCCTAATCCAATCCTGAGCTCGCGCTCAGCGCACGTGTCGCTCGCGGGAAAAGTAGGCATCCCCGGGTAGATCCGGGCGACTCCCCGGATGCCAGCTGAAGACGAGGTGCCCTCAACCAGATGAACGAGGGCCGCAGTCCGCACCGGACACCGGCGCGGCAGCGCCTCTCTCCGCCGTGCCAAGTCGCACGGTTGACACCTCGAAGTGCAGCCGATACCAGGAAGCAGCACCAGTCCCGACGCTCGCCTCCCTTCCGGCGCAGCGGCGGGACGCGCCCTCGATGGAGCCCCAACTCAAATGTCCTTCGTCCACCTGCACCTCCACACGCTCTACAGCCTCCTCGACGGCGCCATCCGCATGAAGGACCTGATCAAGGTCGTCAAGGAGAAGGGCATGGGCGCGGTCGCGGTCACCGACCACGGCAACATGTTCGGGGCCCTCGACTTCTACAAGAAGGCCAAGGACGCGGGCGTGAAGCCCATCATCGGCATGGAGGCCTATGTCGCGGTGAAGGGCCGCAAGGACCGCTCCGAGCGGTCGAGCCACCACCTCATCCTCCTGGCCAAGAACGAGGAGGGCTACCGCAACCTGCGCGTCCTCTCGTCCGCCGCATATCGCGAGGGCTACTACTACAACCCGCGCATCGACAAGGAGCTGCTCAAGGAGCACTCGAAGGGGCTCTTCGCCTCCACCGCCTGCCTGGGCGGCGAGATCCCCAACGCGGCCCTCCACAACAACATGGACAAGGCCCGCGCCGCGGCGCTCGAGTACAAGTCCATCTTCGAGCCTGGCCATTTCTTCCTGGAGATCCAGGCGAACGGCATGGCCGACCAGAACCGGGTGAACGACAAGCTCAAGGAGCTCGCCCGAGCCGAGGGCATCGGGCTCGTCGCCACCGCCGACTGCCACTACGTGAAGAAGGACCAGGCGCGGGCCCAGGAGATCCTCATGGCCATCGCCTCGGGCAAGACGCTCGCCGACGAGAAGCGGATGCGCCACGAGACCGCCGAGCTCTACATCAAGAGCCCCGAGGAGATGCTCGCGGCGTTCAGCGACGTCCCCGACGCGGTGGAGAACACGCTGCGCATCGCCGAGCAGTGCAACCTGGAGCTGAAGCTCGGCAACCCCCGCCCGCCCTCCTTCAAGCTCCCCGACGGCGTGAGCGAGGCGGACTACCTCGCCGACAAGTCGCGCACGGGCCTCGACCGCCGCTTCGACGAGAAGAAGCGCCGCGGCGAGCCCTTCGACGCTGACGCCTACCGCGCCCGCCTCGAGCTGGAGATCGGCATCATCCAGAAGATGGGCTTCTCGGGCTACTTCCTCATCGTCCAGGACTTCATTAACTGGGCCAAGGACCACGGGGTGCCGGTGGGCCCGGGCCGCGGCTCCGGCGCGGGCTCCATCGTCGCCTGGTCGCTGCGCATCACCGACCTGGACCCCATCCCCTACAAGCTCCTCTTCGAGCGCTTCCTGAACCCGGAGCGCGTGTCGATGCCCGACTTCGACGTCGACTTCTGCCAGACCAATCGATTCAAGGTCCTCGACTACGTCACCGAGCGCTACGGCCGCGAGCAGGTCGGGCAGATCATCACCTTCGGCTCCCTCAAGGCGAAGAGCGTGGTGCGCGACGTCTGCCGGGTCATGAACCTGCCATTCTCCGAGGGCGACAAGATCGCCAAGCTCGTCCCCGAGATCCTCGGCATCACCCTCAAGCAGGCCATCTTCGGCGACCCGGACAAGGGCATCGCGGGCGAGCCCAAGCTCAAGGAGCTCATCGACCAGCCCAAGCCTCTGGGCGTCCAGATGGTCAACCCCGGCGAGACTGAGGCCAAGGAGGTGACGACCAAGGACCTGCTCGAGATCGCCATGGCACTCGAGGGCCTCCACCGTCAGCCCGGCATGCACGCCGCGGGCGTGGTCATCGGCGACAACCCGCTCCAGGAGTACGTGCCGCTCTATTCGCCGCCGGGCGAGGACATCATCGTCACCCAGTTCGCCAAGGACGAGGTCGAGCAGGCGGGGCTCGTCAAGTTCGACTTCCTGGGGCTCAAGACCCTGACCGTGGTGCAGCACGCGGTCGACCTGGTGAACAAGCGGCTCCCCAAGGACCAGGCCATCGACGTGGGGATGATGCCGCTCAACGACGACGCCGCCTTCGCGCTCATGGCGCGCGGCGACACCGCCGGCATCTTTCAAATGGAGTCGTCGGGCTTCACCGAAATGGTGAAGGCGCTCAAGCCGTCCTGCTTCGAGGACATCATCGCCGCGGGCGCGCTCTACCGCCCGGGGCCTTTGAAGCAGAAGCTCCCCGGCACCGACGTGACCATGGTGGAGCTCTACATCGACCGCAAGCACGGGCGGCGCAAGGTCGAGTACCCCCACCCCAAGCTCGAGGCCATCCTCCAGGAGACCTACGGCGTCATCGTCTACCAAGAGCAGGTGATGCAGATCAGCCAGATCTTGGCGGGCTATTCTCTGGGCCGCGCCGACCTCTTGCGCCGCGCGATGGGCAAGAAGAAGAAGGAGGTCATGGAGAAGGAGCGCTCCGGCTTCATGGAGGGCTGCGAGAAGGGCGGGGTCGACCCCAAGGTCGCCGGCGAGATCTTCGACATGATGGAGAAGTTCGCCGAGTACGGATTCAATAAGTCGCACTCCGCGGCGTACGCGGTCATCAGCATGCAGACCGCTTGGCTCAAGGCGCATTACCGCGTCGAGTTCATGGCGGCGCTCCTCTCGAGCGAAAAGGAAAACACCGACAAGGTGGTGCACCACATCTCCGAGGCCCGCGGGTCGGGCCTCGAGGTGCTGCAGCCAGACGTCAACGAATCGGAATTCGATTTCTCGGTGGTCGAAGGAAAGATCCGCTTCGGCCTGGGCGCCATCAAGGGCGTGGGCGAGTCGGCCATCGACGCCATCATGGCGGCGCGCAAAGATGGCCCCTTCAAAGGGCTCTTCAATTTCTGCGAGCGCGTGGACTTGAAACGCGTGAATCGAAAGGTGCTCGAATGCCTCATCAAGGCCGGCGCCCTCGATTTCACCCGGGTCGCGCGCAAGCGCCTCTTCGACACCCTCGACCGCGCGCTCGACCGCGGCCAGAGCACGCAGCGCGACCGGGCCGTGGGCCAGGGCTCGCTTTTCGGCGCGCTCTCGGCGAAGGGCGGCAAGAAAGCAGGCGACGCGGAGGATTACGTGCCCGGCGAAGAATGGATGGAGAAGGAGCGCTTGAGGCTCGAGAAGGAGGCCATCGGCTTCTACATCACCGGCCACCCGCTGGAGCAGTACCGCAAGGAGATCGAGCGGTACGCGCGCCCTTGCGCCAAGGTCCACCATTTGCGCAAGGACGACAAGGCCACCATCGCGGGCATCGTCATCGGCCTGCGCGAGAAGGTGCTCCAGAGCGGAAAGAAGATGGCCTGGGGCACGGTCGAGGACCTGTCGGGCTCCATCGACGTGGTGTTCTTCCCCGGCAAGGACGGCAGCAAGCCGCAGATGGTGGACGGCAAGTGGCAGAAGGGCTCGCCCCGGCCGGGCTTCTCGGAGTGGGAGCCGCTCCTCAAGGGCGACGACCCGGTGCTCGTCAAGGGCGCGGTGCAGATGAACAGCCGCGACGAGGAGAACCCCAAGGCCGAGCTCGTGGCCGACGAGGTGCAAAGCCTCGCGCAGGTGCGGGCGCAACGGACCAAGCGATTGGAGATCCGCGTGGCCGCCGACTTGGCCGACGAGCCGCGGCTCCTCAAGCTGCGCGATCTGTTCGCCGCGCACCCCGGGAACCTGGGCGTGGCGCTGCAGCTCGTGGTGCCGCGGCAGAGCGAGGTGACCATCGCCGGGGGCGCGAAGATCGCGCCGAGCGATGAGCTGGTCGCCGCCATTGACCGGCTGTTTGGGGAGAAGGTGGCGGAGTTTTGCTGAGTGGAGGCGTCCTCTTTCGGGCGACCTGGGAGGTGCGCTCCTCAGCTCCCGTACCCAGCGGCGCGAGGGCCCGAAGCCGACGGATCGTGGCCCGGAGGCGGCGCGGGTTCGCCGCACTCCGGACTCGCGGCCGGACGCGGCCGCCCGCCCGCCGAAAAATGCGCGCCGTCAACGGGCCTGACGCGGGCTCACCGGGGCTGCTCCTCAGGGCCAAGGGAATGAGCGGCTGTCGATTCGTTCTCCACCGGAAGCCCGCCGTGGGCGATCACTCCTTAGGGCAGCAAGGGACGAATAAGGCCCATTTCCCGGCCCCCGAATCAGAAGGTCGCGCCGACCGCGCGCGCCTGCGCCTTCGCGCCCGCGCGAGGCCGTTCATGGATTAAGTCTGCTGAGGAAGAACACGACTCCCGCCGTGCTCGACCGGTGCGACGGCGAGCGACCGCGAGGCGCCCCACGGATCGGCATAAGCTCAGCTCGGGTAGTGGGCGAGCGGGGCCAGCGCCGGCGGGCCACCCGCTGCGGGGCTGCATCGGAAGAGGCCCGCGGCGACGGCCAAGACCTGGACGGGCGGGATTGACCCAATTCTGGGTGAGGAGCCCTCCTCTTCTTTCGGGGCCAAGGGACGGCGGGTCGTCCTTCGAGCTCACAAGGTTGCCGAGCGGAGCGAATTCATGAGATACGCCGGGCCCCTGCTTCTCTTTGCTTCATTGCTCGGGGCGTGCGAGGCGGGCCTGGTAGAGGAGCTCGGGGTCGACTCTGGCAGCGGTGCTGGCGCTGTCGCCGACGCGGGCCCTCAGTCGCACGATGCCGGCGCTGCCGCCGACGCGGGCCCCCAGTCGCACGATGCCGGCGCTGTCGCCGACGCGGGCCCCCAGTCGCACGATGCCGGCGCTGTCGCCGACGCGGGCCCCCAGTCGCACGATGCCGGCGCTGTCGCCGACGCGGGCCCCCAGTCGCACGATGCCGGTGCTGCCGCCGACGCAGGCACCAAGAAGACATTTTTCGACTACATTCTACCTACACCCATCACCTGCCCGCTCACCATGAAAACCTGGGGCTGCACGGCGTCGCAGGTCGCCGGCAAGCAGAGCTCCTGCGGCAGCGAGGACCAACAACACAATCAGATGTCAGGTCCAGTGGTTCCTCGCGACACGTGCAACGGGATTGAGAGCGCAAAGGAGCCGCCCGACTACTACTACTGGGACGGCAAGATCATCCGGGCTACCGACGGCCTCTATCACATGATTGTCGACCGCTGGCCCGACGCAAACCAAGGATTCCAGAACTATACGAGCTCCGCAGCGGTCCACGCCGTGAGCGATACGCCGCTCGGTCCCTACGAGGAAACGGGGTACTCCTACAGCTACTGGAGCAGTGGCGACCCCCACCGTGGCCACAACACGACGGCGATCGCGCTGCTGGACGGCACGTATGCACTGACCACCGGCGAGGGCGGGGTCGCGCCATTCACCGTGTGGACGTCTCCGTCTCTCGATGGACCTTGGACCGCATGTTCTACCGTGAAGCCCGACGCGAACTTCGAGATCATCGATACGAACGGACTCAACCTGTCCTATTTCGCAGGGCCCCTTGACTCCAACGTCAGCATCGTGGCACGCCCGGATGGCCAGTTCGAGATCGTACAGCGGAGGGGAATGATCGGGCTCGCCTCGAACGTGTGCGGCCCCTACAAGCTTCAGCAACCGACCAACACCTATCCATCAGATCAGCAACCTCCCGCGGACATCCCGAGCATTTATCCGGACAGAAAGAAGCATACGGATCCTTTGGTTGGGACGCCGAATGGACCACCCGCGACGCCGCAGCCAACCTACACATGGGCCGAGGATCCCGTGATCTGGTTCAGCGGGGGGAAGTACCACGTCCTCTATGACTACCCGATCGATCGCGTTGGGTATCACCTCACCTCCCTCGACGGAATCCAAAACTGGACGGACGAGGGCTTCGCTTACGATCCGAGGATGTCGGACAAGATCTTCAGCTACACTGACGGAACGGCCGTCGGCTGGTACAAAATGGAGCGGCCGGGCGTGCTCATGGAAAATGGGCACGTTACGCACCTGACGTTTGCGGTGTCCGACGTGGACAAGGATAGTCAGATCCCGGCCAACTCCAGCCACGGCAGCAAGATCATCGTCATACCATTCGATGGCGTGCAATTCGACTGCGACACCGGCCAAGGCGCGTGTGACGATGGACGAGACGCGGGCACTGCAACGGGCGGCAAGGCCAGCACGGACGGGAGTGTAGGCGCGCGCGCCCGGCTACAGCGTCCTGTTCGCGCCCCGTCGCAGTGAGAGAGACCGCGGCCTTGCCGAGCTGGGGCTTTGCGAGTGGGTCGACCTCGTAGCGCCGGGAACGTGGACGAGGCGGGCGCACCGCCATCGTTGCCGCCGACGGCGAGGTGCGTATGAGCGAGGCTTTAGGATCAGGAGGTTCAGGATCAGATGGTGAAGCTGTCGGAAGGGGCTGGTCCCGGCGGCGATAGCTCCGATGGTGTCAGTCTTGTCCTGAAGCCAAAAGTCTCCGTTTCTTCCCCGTAAGACCGAGCGGAGCAAGAGGGACGCAGCCGCTGTGTCCTTCGGCGGCGGGTGTCGCTGAACATCTGACGTCGGCAGGGCACTGCGCCGCGGGCTGTGGGTCTGTAGGCGCCCGGCGGATTTCGGTCATGGGGATGATTCCCTACTGAACCGACCCCCTCGCCCCGGGCACGGGGAACGCCCCGCCCCACGTCTCGAACATCATGAAGCGCGCGTAGTGGGTTTCGGCATCGAACAAGTTCCTTTTGATGACGAGGAGCCCTCGGTCGTCGGCCTCGAAGTACATGCAGGTGCACAGCGCCCGCTCGAAGCTCGCGAAGCCGTGGAAGAGCCCGTGGGGCGCCACGCAGAGGAGCTCGAGCTGGCACAGGGCCCCCGCGCTCGGCAGGATCCTCGCCACGGCGCCCTCCACGGCGCTCCTCAGCTTCGAGTGGTCCGCGCGCGCCCCGAGCTCGATGAACGCGTCGTCCGTCAGCAGCTCAGCGTCGAAGTGCTGCCAGAGCTCCGCGAACTGCGTCGCCTCGCCCAGCCTCTTGCGGAATTCCTCGATGCGCCCTGCGATGTCGCGGGGAACCGCGCCCGCTCGTCCCGCCATCATGGCTCACCCCTCCTCCGAACCGGCCCGCAGATGCTATGGCACTCGCCTTCCTTCGGGGTCAAGCGCGGGCGTTGACCTCGGAATAGGCCCGCCCCAGCGGAAAACATTTCACCGGAATTCCGATCGTCCCCCGCTGCGCGGCCGCCCTTCTCGGCGGGACCCCGGATGGTTACTTGGGGTCAGCCGTCGCTCGCTTCGCCGAATCGAAGTCTCGCCTCGCGCACCGCGAGAGCTGGAGGACCCCATGAAAGCGCTCGTCTATCACGGCCCCGGAAAGAAGGCGTGGGAGGACGCGCCGAAACCCGCGATCCGCGAGCCCACCGACGCCCTCGTTCGGATGGCAAAGACCACGATCTGCGGCACCGACCTTCAC
Source organism: uncultured delta proteobacterium (assembly GCA_963772225.1). Taxonomy (GTDB): domain Bacteria; phylum Myxococcota; class Myxococcia; order Myxococcales; family UBA5297; genus CAVYWD01. Next base: position 804,356 of record CAVYWD010000011.1, read on the forward strand.
ATTCTCAAAGGTGACGTTCCCACGGTCGAAGCAGGGCGGGTCCTCGGCCACGAGGGCGTCGGGGTCGTCGAGGAGATAGGCCCGGCGGTCTCGACCTTCAAAGTGGGCGATCGCGTCCTCATCTCGTGCATCACCTCGTGCGGAAAGTGTGAGGCGTGCAAGAAAGGGATGTATTCGCATTGTGCCCAGGGCGGCTGGCTCCTCGGCCACCGGATCGACGGGACGCAGGCGGAGCACGTGCGAATCCCCTTCGCCGACACGAGCCTGTACCGCGCGCCGCCCGGCGTGGACGAAGGCGCGCTCGCCATGCTCAGTGACATCCTGCCCACCGGTTTCGAATGCGGAGTCCAGAACGGGGCGGTCAAGCCCGGCGACACCGTCGCCATCATCGGCGCCGGCCCCATCGGCCTCGCGACATTGATGACCGCGCAATTCTATTCGCCGGCGGAGATCATCATGGTCGACGTCGACGAGAACCGCCTGGAGGTCGCCCGCTCGCTCGGCGCAACCGACGTGGTCAACAGCCGGGACGGGAAGGCCGTGCAGAAGGTCCTCGCGCTCACCGAGGGGAAGGGTGTGGACGTGGCGGTCGAGGCGGTGGGCGTGCCCGCCACGTTCGACCTCTGCCAGGACGTCGTCGCGGCGGGCGGGCACATCGCGAACATCGGCGTCCACGGCAAGCCCGTCTCCCTGAAGATGGAGAAGCTCTGGGGGCACAACATCACGCTCACCACCCGGCTGGTCGACACGGTCACCACGCCGATGCTGCTCAAGACCGTCGTTTCGAGGCGCCTCGAGCCCAAGCGGCTGATCACCCACTCCTTCGCCCTGGACGAGCTGATGAAGGCCTACGACACCTTCGCCGACGCCGCGAAGGAGCGCGCGCTGAAGGTCGTGATCTCGGCGCGGGCCTGACGGCGCTGAGGCCACCGGCCCGTCGACGGCGGAACGGCGGTTGGGCGGGCCGGAGCGCGCCCTCGCCGCCATGCCGCGAGCTGCTACTGCGGCTTCTCCGAGGGGCCCGGCGCCTGCTGGCCACCCGAGCCCTGAGGTGACGAGGCGTCCACCCGGATCGCCGTGGGCTGGCCCTGCTGCACCTCATAGCTCGTCCGGACCTGCGCACCGGGCGGGAGCTGGGCAGAGGAGCTCTGCTTGCCGTCGAGCGTCACCTGCGTCTGAGGCGTGACGTTCACCGGCGTGGGCTGGCTCTCCCCCGGGACCTGGATGAGCACGCGATTCGGGCCCGCCTGCGCGAGGGTCCCGGAAAGCGCCCCCGGCGCCATCCCGCCCGTCATCTGGTGCTGCGCCTGCGCGGCTCGCTGCTGCGACTGCTCGGCGATCTGCTGCGCGTTCTGCGCCTGCTGCCGGGCTTGCTGCTGCGCCTGGTTCGCCTGTTCCCGGGTCTGGAGCGCCTTCTGCTCCGCTTGGCCGAGCTTCTGCTTCAACTGCTGGGCGTCCTGCTGCGCCCTCTGGGCCTGCTGCTCGAGGTCGACGGCCTTCTTCTGGGCCTCCTGGGCTTGCTTGAAGCCTTGCTCGGCTGCCTGCTGGCTTTCGGTCACCGTCGACTGCCCGGACGGCTGCCCTTGCCCCGAGCCTCCCTGATTTTCCCCGCTCGGCTGGCCGCCGCTCTTCTGACAACCGCCCGAGACGAGCAGCGGCGCGAGCAACGCGCCCGCCGCGAGAATCGACCTTTTCATTCACCCCTCCTTTGTCCGTGCTGGAAAGGTAGGGAGGTCGGGCGAGCTGTCTAAGGGACGGCGTCGAAGCGCCCCGCCGCGCCCAGGCTCTGCAGGCTCTCGTTCCCCAGGGCGTCCAGGCGATCTTCCGCCGGGAAGGCGCGGGCGGTGGCGCCGGAGCGCGGCGTCGGGACTCCTCGCCCCGGCGCGGTTCGCCGCAGTGGGCTCCTAGGAGAGCCCGGCACGTCGTGCGGTAATCCTTTGAAGTCGCGAGCGCCGGGGGACGATGATGCCTGGGGAAAGCCAGGCGTCACCCGAGACTTCCTTAGGCCCTCGTCATGACCGACGCGCCAGCGCGCCTCTCCAGGGACGTCTCCGTCCTGTTCGGCACGCGAATCCTTCGGCTCTTCGGATACGGCCTGCTCTCGGTGGTGCTGGTGCTCCACCTCTCCGCGGCGGGGCTCTCCGAGCGCGACATCGGCCTCTTGCTGACGCTCACGCTGGTGGGCGACGCCGTCATCTCCCTCGGGATCACCACGCGCGCGGACCTCGCCGGCCGCCGGCGCATGCTGCTCGCGGGCGCGGGCTTGATGGTCTTCGCCGGGGTCCTCTTCGCCTCGACCCGCTCCTTCGCCGCCCTGCTCTGCGCGGCGACGCTCGGGGTCATCAGCCCCAGCGGCAACGAGGTCGGGCCGTTCCTGGCCATCGAGCAGGCCGCGCTCTCGGAGGAGATCCCAGCCGAGAGCCGGACCCGGGTCTTCGCCTGGTACAACCTGGTGGGCTCCTTCGCCACTGCCGTGGGCGCGCTCGCCGGCGGCGCTCTGGCCGAGGGGCTGCAGCGCCGCGGGTGGGCCGCGCTGGCGAGCTACCGCGCGGTGGTCGTGGCCTACGGCCTGGTCGGCTTGGCGCTGGCCGCGCTCTTCACGCGGCTCTCCCCCGCCGTCGAGGCCAAGGCGAGCGAGCGCGTCAGCCATCGCGTTCCCTGGCTCCAGGCCGGCCTCGGCCTGGGCCGCTCGCGCGGGAACGTCTTTCGCCTCTCGGCGCTGTTCAGCCTGGACGCCTTCGCAGGAGGGTTCGTCGTCCAGGCCTTCGTGGCCTACTGGTTCCACCGGCGCTTCGGCATCGAGCCCGCGGCGCTGGGCGGCATCTTCTTCGGCGCCAACATCCTCGCGGGGCTCTCGGCGCTGACCGCCTCGCGCGTCGCCGCGAAGATAGGCCTGCTCAACACCATGGTGGTGACGCACCTGCCGTCGAACGCGCTGTTGCTCTTAGTCCCCCTGATGCCCACCGCGCCGCTGGCCGTCGCCGCCCTGCTCGCCCGGTTCAGCATCTCGCAGATGGACGTCCCGACCCGCCAGGCCTACACCATGGCGCTGGTCGACCCCTCGGAGCGCTCGGCGGCGGCCGGCGTCACCGGCATCGCGCGGACCCTGGGGGCGGCCCTCTCGCCGCTGTTCGCCGGTCCGCTCTACGCCTCCGCGGCGCTGGCGAGCATCCCGTTCTTCGCCTGCGGCGGCCTCAAGATGGTCTACGACCTCCTGGTGTGGAGGTCCTTTCGAAAGGTGAAGCTGCCCGAGCCCGCGGCGGGGAAGAGACCCTGAATCGAGCGAATGCGGACGCCGGCGCTGGCCGTGCGTAGCCTCTTTTGGCCCGCAGGCTGCTGCCGTCCCCATCAGGAATGCGCTTCGAGCCTCTCAGGCGCGGCGCAGCCCTCGCGTCGACGGTTGATCGTCGATGGTCAATCGTTCCTCGAACGGGAGCTCGGCTCGGCGGAAGAGCTTAGACTCGTCCGCATCGAGTTCGCGCCCTCAAGGTCTCAGCGGCACGGGACCTTCGCGCGCTCCGCGGCGCCGGAGAGGTGCCAGACGACGCCGGGCTCCGGGCCGAACACGAAGCTATCCTGCTGCCCTTCCTGAATCTCCACCGCGACGGCGCACGCCGCCGAAGCCGCGTCGAGGACCGCGAAAGTCAGGCGCAGCCTCCCGGCGGGCACGTCGAGGAGCCTCGGAGCGTTGAGTCCGAGCTCCACCCGCTGCGACCCGACCGCGGCGAGGACGCGGCCGGAGACCTTGGACGTCAGCACGAGCTTCGCCTTCGCAGCCGGAGCGGCCTCCGCGGGCTTCGGCCTGGGGGGCGCAGCGGAGGGCGTCAACGGCCTCGGGGTGGGCTTCGGAGCGGGCGCCTTTCCTTTGCTGTAAATGCTCGGCGCCATGGGGCCGTCCTCGATGGGCTGCTCATCCAAGCTGGTCGGACCGGGGGCGGGAGTTGGGATTGAGACGGGCGGCAGCGCTTCGACCGGGAGCGGCTTTTCCGGGAGCTTGATCTCCTGGCGCCGACCGCCAGCCACGAGCAGGGCGACCGCCGCCAGCGCGATGACGGCGATGACCGCGGCGGCGGCGATGAAGAGGTTCTTCTCTCGGCCCGAGCGCGGCGGCGCGGAGGGCGCGGCCGGCGAGTACTCGCGAACCGCCGCTGGCACCGCCGCCGCCGGCAGCACCATGGACTCCGGCGCCAGCGGCGCGACGCCTTGGGCTCCCGGCGCGCCCCCGCGGGACGGCGGCGGCGGCCGGCGCGGCGGAGGGGGTTTGCGCTCCGGCGCGACGGGCGAGAGCTCGGGCTCGGAGCCCGCGAAGATGGGGCCGCGCGAGACCAGGGAGTCCGCCGCCAGCGGCGCGAGCCCCTGGAGGTTGGGCGCGCCCTGCCGCGGCGGCGCTTGCCGACTCGGCGCCAGCGGCGCCAGCGGCGCGGGCGCGCGCGACGGAGGCGTGAGCCGCCCGCGCGAGGGAGACGGCCCCGCCGACGACGCCGAAGGCCTGCTCTGCTGGCGCGACGGGTGCGGCGCTTGGAACTCGAGAGAGTCGTGCGCGGACCGCGAGGCGCTCTCCGCCGCCACGGAGCGGCGCAGGGCCTCGGCGAACTCGGCCATGGTCCGGAAGCGCTCCTCGGGGCGCTTGGCCAGGGCGCGGTAGAGCGCCTCCTCCAGGGCCGCGGGGACGTAGATGCCGGGGCGGCAGTCGGCCAGCGCCGGGGGCGCCTGGTCGATGTGCATGTAGAGCACGACCAGCGACTCGGCGGCGTCGAAGGGGACCTTGCCGGTGAGCGCGCGAAAGAGCACCACCGCCAGCGAGTAGACGTCGGAGCGGCCGTCGACGGCTTTGCCCTTGGCCTGCTCCGGGCTCATGTAGGCCGGCGTGCCGCAGATATTGCCGGCCATGGTCATGGGCGGGCGGTCGGCGAGGACCGAGGCCACCGCCTTGGACAGTCCGAAGTCCAGCACCTTTACCTGCTGGCGGCCGGCGCTGTCGCGGGCGAGGAAGAGGTTCGCGGGCTTCAGGTCGCGGTGCACCACGCCATGGTCGTGCGCCACCTGCACCGCGTCGGCGACGGCGGCCACGATGTCCACTGCCTCGCCGGCGTCGAGCGCCTCTCGCTCGCGAAGGGCCTCGGAGAGCGTCTGGCCCTCCAGGAATTCCATGACGTAGTAGGCGAGGCCGCCCTCCATGCCGTAGTCGAAGACCTCGACCAGGCCGGGGTGGCGCACCGCCGCGGCGATCTGCGCCTCCTGCTGAAAACGCGCCTCGAATTGCTGATCGTGCGTGAGCGACGGGAGCAGCACCTTGATGGCATACGGCTTTTTGAGCGTGGTCTGGAGGGCCCTGTAGACCGCGCCCATGGCGCCCTGCCCCAGCACCGACTCGAGCCGATAGCGCCCGCCCAGCACCTTCCCGACAAGCTGCCCGGCCTCGAAGTCCTCGTCGAGGCTCGGGACCAGCGGCTCGAGAACCGCGCTTCGCCGGCCGCGCGAGGCGCTGGGTCCGGGGCCCTTCGAGGCGGGCTCGGCGACCGCCCTCCGCGCGGTCGACGACGGCGGCGAGGCTCGGCGCGGCTGAGCGGCCGAGGCGACTGGCTCGCGGGGGCACTCGGGGCAGTACCAATCGGTCTGGTCCGGCGTCGGCAGCATGAGCTGGCCGCAGCTCGGGCACTTCTTCATTTCTAGCTGAACGGTCTTCATCGCATGGAACCCCTCGGCGCGGCGCATCCTAGCAGCGGCACGCGTCTCTGGCGACGTCGACGCGAGCGAGGCAGGTAATAGTCCCTTCAGCGCAAAATCGTGCGCAGGATGGCAAGGACTTCAGGCTCCAGGCTCCAGGCTCCAGGCTCCAGGAACAGCAGTCCCTGAAGCCGGGGGTCTGGAGCCTGGACCTAAGGCAACCCTCGTTGGTTCCGGCTCGGCCGGGTTAGGAAGGCGCGGCGCTCGAGGCGGTTGCGGCTGCGGTTCGAACGAGATAAAAGCGCGCCGGTCTCGCGACACGCGGCTTTGGCGGGGGCCCGGACGAGCCGTCGAGCTCGGGAGGAGGTCGGATGAACCTCGTACGCCGAAGGGCGTTGGCAGCGGTCGCGGCCGTGCTCCTCGCGCCGGCGGCAGGGCGCGGCGCCGAGCCCGCCTCGCCCCAGAGCTTCACCGTCCTAGGTCTGCGCGCGCCGGACGGACCGCCTGTGGCGGAGCTCACCGCCCAGTTCCGCCGAGCGCTCCTGCTGCAGGCGTCGTCGGGTGCCAACGTCTCCGTGGCCTCGGAGCTCGAGACCCGGGCGAGCCTCGGCCTCCCCGCCGCGCGGACCTCGGTCCTCATCCACCGGATCGGCGACGCCGAGACCGACTACCAGCGGTACGCGCTCGAGGCGGCGCGCAAGAAGTTCGAAGAAGGGCTCCTGGAGCTGGCCCAGGTTGGCGGCGAAGAGGGCGTGTGGGACTCCGCGGTCACCGCCCACTTGCTCCTCGGGATGGTCTACCTGGCCGCGCGGGGCCCAGACGCGAACGACAAGGCGGCCGCCGAATTCGAGGCCGTCCTGCGGGTGAACCCGACCTTTCAGCCCACGAGCCACTCCAACGACCCCGGGGTGCTGGCGCTGTTCGAGAAGGCGCGCGCCAAGGTCAACCGCGAGCCGACGGGGCAGCTGGTGGTGAGCTGCAGCACGCCGTGCCCCGAGGGGTTCGTCTGGGTCGAGACGGCGCCCAGCGGCCAAGTGAACGGCGCCCCCGTCCACCTGCCGGTGGGCACCTATCGGGTCCGCGTCACCGACCGGCGCGACGCGCCTCACCTGCGGTCGTTCACCCATGAAGTCCAGGTGACCCGCTCGGCGGACGCGCGCCTCTTGGTCGACCTCGAGTCCGAAGGCGCGCTCGACCTGGCCGGCGGCCCCGCGTTCACTTCCCCCAGCGACCTCGACCACCGGCTCCGGGTCTTGCAGCTGACCTCGCAGCGGGTCCACCGAGGAAAAATTGCCGCCGTGTGGCTCGACCCGCTCTACGTGCACCTGGCCATCGCCGACTCGGCGTCCGCGCGCATCGAGCGACACGCGGCGGTGCCCGCGCCGGCGGACGGCCGTTTGGAGAACGCCTGCCTCGAGCTCGCGCGGTTCGCGGTGGGGGGCGTCCCCCTCTCGCCGTCGGTGCTCCCGCTGCCGCCGGCGCTCGACGCGGTCCCTCCGCCGGCGCCTACACCGAGCGCAGGCCCGCGCCCTTTGGCCGTCGCCAAGTGGACCACGCTGGGAGTCACCGCGGCGCTGGGCGTCGCGGGCGGCGTGCTCGCCCTCTCGGCGCAGTCCACGCACAACGGCGTCGACGACCTCCTGAAGGTCTGGGGCGGCTCACCCAAGACAGAAGCCCAGGCCGCCCAGCTCGCATCGTCCACGTCGTCGCTGCAGACCAAGGAGAACTGGCGAAACGGGCTCTTCATCGGCGCCGGGGCCGCCGCCGTGGCCACCGCGGTGCTCTTCATCGTCGACGCGGTGCGCGACGTACCGGAGGGGAAGCCGGACTTCAAGGGGCCCGAGCTCAAGGCCCCTGAGGTGAAGCCCCCGGAAGTGAAACCCCCGGAGATCAATCCGCCCGAGGTGAAGGCGCCCAGGCTCAGCTTCGAAGTTCGGCCCGGCGGGCTCGCGGTGTTGTTCTAGAGCGTCCCGCGACATTTCTCCCTATACCCGGCCGAGCCCTAGATCACCCGCTGAGACCCAACCGTCGGCCCATAGGCGAGCTCCTTCCCGCTCGGCTCAAGCCTCAAGACGAGCTCGCTGAACGAATTGAACGTCAGGTGCGCGGCGAGGAATTCGTCCAGGGCAGCGCCGAAGAGGGCCGCGTCGCCGACGCTCGCGAACCCCGACTCCTCGGCGCAAACCTCCAGCGCCACCCCGCGAGAGAGGACTCCTTCCAGGATCCGGCGCTTTCGCCCCGACTCGAGCGAGCGGAGGGCGTCGATGGCCGCGCGGCGCGCGCCCGCGTCCTTTCCCAGCTGGAACCCGTGCAGCGTGAGCGCCGCGCGCAGGTCCTCGACCCTTTGGACCGAGCTCAGCGCCCGACTGCCCGCGAGCCGCCACAACACCTCGCTGCCCAGCGGCGGCAAGACCGGCTTGGTCACTTCACAGAGGTTTCGGTAGCCCACACGGCTCGTCTTGGACGAGGCCTCTTGCGCGATGTCGCCCAGGCGCAGCCGCCCCGCCAATGAGCGATTGGTGCAGGTGAGCGCGAGCGAGAGCTTCTCGCCGTCGGAGGGCACGCCCGTGTTGAAGTCGCCGATGGACAGATAGGCGTCCAGCCCGTCGCGCGTGGTCGAGATCCTCCGGCGGAGCCGATACGAACCCTTCTCGGTCAACGGGTGCTCGGCCCGCTCCACGCCGAAGTAGGGCAGGTACTCGAGCCCCGGGTCCGAGCCCCGGGGGCGGCCCCGGACCGAGTCGACCGTGTAGACCTCGGCGTGCTCGGCGGGCAGCCCGTGCACGACCAGCGGGTAGTCGCTGCACGAGGCGCGGGTCTCGATGGGCTGGGCCTCGGCCGAGAAGAGGTTGATGACGGGGGTGCAGTTGAGGACGAAGTTGTCCTTGTTGACCGGGCCGGGCAGGGCCGGCGGCCGGTCGAAGAACGCGGCGATCTCGAACTGCCCGGCGGCCGCCGGCCGCGCGGCGTCGAGCCCGCGCACGTCCACGAACAAGAGCTTCTGCGCCAGCGCGAAGTACTCGAGCAGGAGCCGGAACCCGGGCGGCGCCCGCCCCGGCCAAGGCAGCAGCGGGAGCTCGGGCGCGAACCCCGCCGCGAACAGCGCAGTCGGCGGCAGCGTCACCGCGCCCTCGCCGCTCAGCGACCGCACCTCGAGGCGGCGGCAGTGCCGGAAGAGCCAGAGCCACAGAGTGCTCGCCACCGCGTAGTCGCCGCCCAGGTAGAGCCGGATGCCTTGGGGCTGGAAGACCGCCTCCCGCTCGCTGTCGCCGGCCAGCCGGAACTGGAGCCGGAGGGCGGGCGCCGAGGACAGGGGCGCGTCAATCCGCGCCTGCTCGAGGGTGAGCGGCAACAGGTCGAAGGGCGCGGTGGTGCGGAAGGAGCAAGCCGTCCCGTCGACCGGCTTCGCCTCCACCTGCGACCCCGCGTCGATGCGGCGGCGCGAGCGCAGGGCGTCGGCGTCGGCCCTGAACTCCACCACCGAGCACGCCGGCAGCGTCCGCAGGTGGAGCGGGGCCGTCCGCTCGCACAGCTCGTGGACGATTTCGGGGACCTCGTCGTCCACGCGCTCGCGCACCCGGGCGGCCAGGAAGGCGAACCCCTCGAGCAGCCGCTCGACGTCGGGGTCCGCGCCGCGCTCGCCCAATAGGCTCGCCGCGTTGGGGTTCTCTTCCGCGTACTGGCGGCAGAGCTCGCGGACGTAGCTGAGCTCGCTGTGGTAGTTGCGGCTGAACATGTACCCCTCCCGCGGGACCCTGGGCTTCGAGCTCCCGCGGCAGGCCCCGCCCTGCCGAGGAAGGGTTCGCACTCTATCAGCCGGCCGCGGCGACGACGACCGCCGAGCGACCTGCGTGCCGGAGCTTGCCAAGGTTTCGCCGCCTCTGGCAGGCTCTTGCGCCGCACCGAATTCACGCGAGGGGAAAGGCCTTGATCCGCATCTCGCGCCAAAGGCCGCCGCGCCCGATGAGACCGCACCCGCTGCTCGCCGCCGCGCTCGCGGTCGCCCTGGGCCCCTCTGCGGCGGCCGCCGCGCCCGCCAAGCCGGCCCTGGACCAGGTCGGCGTCGAGGGCGACGACCTCGCCTCGAACCCCGAGGCGGTCGAGCTGCGCGAGGCGCGGCTCGCGGCGCGAGCCGCCTCGAGCGCCGGCGCAGGTCCCGGCGCGGCCGCTCCGCCGCCCTCGCTGGCGGCGATGATGTCGCAGTTCGACATTCCCATCACCTACAACCCCCACGTCTCGATGTGGCTCTCGTTCTTCCAGGGCAACGGGCGGCGGTTCTTCGGTCTGTGGCTCATGCGCGCCCAGCGCTGGGGGCCGCTGATGCGCGAGATCCTCCTTTCGTACGGCGCACCCCAGGATCTGCTGTACCAAGCCATGATCGAGAGCGGCCTCGCCATGCAGGCAGTCTCGGCCGCGCAGGCCGCGGGCCCGTGGCAGTTCATTCGAAAGACCGGCGAGGAGTATGAGCTGCGCATCAACTTCTGGGTCGATGAGCGGCTCGACCCCGCAAAGGCCACGCACGCCGCCGCGCGCTACCTGAGCGCTCTCCACGAAAGGCGGCGCGACTGGTACCTCGCCTGGGCGGAGTACGACGCCGGGCCGGGAATCGTCAATCGCGCCTTGGCCCAGCACGCCGGGGCCGACTTCTGGGCGCTGGCCGAGTCGGGCGCCCTCCCGTCGGAGACGCGCGACTACGTGCCGACCATCCTCGCCGCCGCGCTCCTGGGCAAGCACCCCGAGGTCTTCGGCTTCGCGGACGCACAGAGGGCCGCACCCGTCGCCTTCGACGTTCTGGAGCTGACCGAGCCGACCGACCTCGGCGTCGTCGCCGCCTGCGCCCGCACCACCGAGGCCGCCCTGCGCGACCTCAACCCCGAGCTCAAGCACCCCGTGACGCCGCCCATGTCGAGCGGCGCCTACGAGCTGCGCATCCCCAAGGGCGGCGCCGAGGATTTCAAGCTCTGCATCGTCCCTCAGCGGCGCTTCGACTACCGCGGGTGCCGCGTGAGGCGCGGCGAGTCGCTGCGCCTCCTCGCGCAAAGGGTTGGCGCGGACCCCATGGACATGATCCAGGTCAACCGCATCGAGGGCCGCCTGCGCGTGGGCCAGGAGCTGATCGTGCCCGTGCCCCGCGACCGCGCCTCTTTGGCCAGCGGGGCCAGGCGCCCTTGAAGGCGCTCGCGCCCGCCCTTTGCGCCTCTTTGCGTTTGCTTCCTTGCGAGCTCGCGCGCCCCTGTGGCAAGGTGGGCAACTCGACAATTCCTGGTGGCAAAAAGGTGACCCAAACGATGCGAACCTCGCTCGGGCTCATGCTCGCAGCAACGCTGGCGGCAGGCGCGGGATGCAAGCCGTCCCTGATCCCCTGCGAGCCGCGAACGGTCCAGCTCACGCTGTCGGCTTCCGAACACCTCAATCCGGACGACCAGGGGCGCTCGCTTCCCACGGCCGTCGTCCTCCTCCAGCTCAAGGACCTCTCGCGGCTGGAGAACGCCTCTTTCGCAGACCTGTGGCGGGACCCGAAGGCCACCCTGCAGGACGACCTCGTCCAGATCGAGGAGCTGACGCTCTCGCCGGCCGAGCGCCAGGACCGCGCGCTCACGGCGAAGCCCGGCGCGACGCACCTGGCGGTGGCAGCCCTGGTCCGAAGGCCCGTGGGAACCACCTGGCGCCTGGCCAGGCCCATCGCGTTGCCGCCCGAGCCGATGTGCACCGAGAAGCAGCCGCGGCTCCGGCCGCTGGAGCTCGCCATTCGCGTGGAGGAGTTCGAGGTTCGCAGCGCCGAGGAGCCCGCGCCCGACGCCGCGCGGAAATAGCGAGGCGCGAGGGCGCTGGCGCGAAGGCGCCGACGAAACGAGGGGACGATGAGCTCGCCATACCGCGTGGTCTGGTCAGAAGGCCTGCTGATGATGCCCCAGCATCTTCAGCAGCAGGACGGCTATCACGAGCAGCTCGCGGCGCAGCTTTTGCGCGCGGCCAATCCGTATGGCTGGGGCGTCTCGAGGTTGGAGCTCGACCCCTCCGCGCTGCAATCGGGGCAGGTGCGCCTCTCCTCCTTCGCCGGCGTGCTCGCCGACGGGACGCCGCTGTCCTTCGACGCCAAGGACGCCGAGAGCCCGGCGGCGCGGCCCATCGAGCCGGCGCTCACGCCCGGCAAGAGCGCGCTGGACGTTTTCCTGGCGCTGCCGCGCGAGCGCGAGGGCAACGCCAACTACGCCGGCCTGGCCGCGGCGAGCCCCGGCTCGTCGCCGGCGCGCTTCAAGGTCCGCGCGCGCTCGGTGCTGGACCTGGCGAGCCAGCAAGGCGCGGCGACGGTGGCCTTCGCCCACCCGAACCTGCAGCTCTTGTTCGGCGGCGAGCCCCTCGACGACTTCGAGTCGCTCAAGGTGGCCGAGGTGAAGCGGCTACCCAGCGGCGGCTTCACCTATGAAGAGTCGTACATCCCTCCCTGCCTGCGCGTCGGCGCTTCGGCCGGGCTCGGGGCCAAGCTCAAGCGCGTCTGTGCCACGCTCGTGGCCAAGCAGCGCGAGCTGGTCGCCTCGCAGCGCCAGCCCGAGGTGGGCAACGTCGACTTCGGCCCCTCCGACGTCGGGCGCGGGTTACAGCTGCTGGGCCTGAATCAGGTCATCCCGCTGGTGCAGCACCTCATCGCCGCGCCGGAGACCCCGCCACTTGCGGCCTACCTCACGCTGGCGCAGGCCGCGGGCCTGCTCTGCACCTTCACCCCGGACGGCGACTCCTCGGCGCTCCAGGCGTTCCAGTTCACCGACCTGCGCAAGACCTTCGACGCGCTCCTCGACGGCATCGCCCAGATGCTGGGCGGCGTGGCGAAGCAGCGCTACATCACCGTGCCCCTCGAGGTCCGCAAGGAGGGGCTCTACGTCGGCTCGCTCCAGGACGAGCGGCTCACCTCGTGCCGGGAGTTCATCCTGGCGGTGCGCAGCAGCATGCCGGAGGAGCAGGTGGCCGACGTGCTGCCGCGGCTGGCCCGGGTGGCCTCCCGAAGCGAGATCCAGCATCTGTTCCAGGCGGCGTCGCCCGGGCTCGCGCTCAGCGTGACCCACCGCCCGCCCTCGGAGATCCCGCTGCGGCCCGGCGTGGTCTACTTCCAGCTTCCCTCGAACGACCCGTACTGGAAGGGCATCGCCGCAGAGCGGGCCATCGCCATCTTCCTGCCGCCGCCGTTCGACCCTTCGCACACCCGCCTCGAGCTCTTGGCCATCCCCGGGCTCGGCTCGCAGGGCGGCGGCAACCGCGATGCGGGGTCGCAGCGGTTCGCGAGGAGCCGCGCCTCGTCGCTCAAGTGAGGGTGCTCAGGAATGGATCGAATCCACGAAGTACTGGGCCCGTGCGTCGACTCGCTGATTCAGCTGCGCCAGGCGGCGCCTGAGACCCTGCCGCCGGCCGACCAGGTGCGCACGCAGGTCGCCGGGCTCGTCGACGACCTGCTCGAGCGGGCGGCTCAAGCGGGCTTCGCCCACGGCGAGTGCCAGGACATCGCCTACGCGGTGGTGGCTCTGGCCGACGAGATCGCCATGGGCAAGTCCGAGGAGTTCCGCCTGGGCTGGCTGCGGCAGCTGTTACAGCTTCAATATTTCAACGAGAACACGGCCGGCGACGGCTTCTTCGAGCGCCTCCAGGAGCTGCGCGCCGACCCGCAGCGGGCAGACGTGCTGCGCGCCTATCACCTCTGCCTGATGCTCGGGTTCAAGGGCCGCTACCGGGTGCGCGGCGGCGAGATGGAGCTGATGCGCTTGGGCGAAGACCTGGGCCGACGCGCGCCTCCTCCCGAGCTGCTCTCGCCGCACATCGCCCGGGCAGCCCCCGCGCCGAGCGCGCGGCGCTGGCCCCTTCTCGCAGCCGCCGCGGCGGTGCTCGCCTCGGCGCTGCTCTTCTACGCGGGCTTGAAGCTCGCGCTCTCCTCCACCTCCGCGGCGGTGGCCGAGAGCTTCACGGCCCCGCGCAAGGGCTAACGCACCCCCGATGATCTTCCTCTTTTTCGGCGTCGCCACGCTGGTGCTCGCGCTGATCTGGACGGCGGTCCTGGTCCTCAAGCTGAGCCTGTTCTGGGCGGTCGCTGCCACCGCCCTCTTCGCCCTGGGCGCCGTCGCCTTCCTCGTTCTGCGGCGGCGGAAGAAAGCCCCGGCCGGCAAGAAAAAGGAGAGTCCCGAGGACGACGCGGGCGGGGACCCGCGGGCGCTGGCGGCGGCCCGCTCGGCGGTCGACCGCTCGTTCCAAATTCTGCGCAGCACCAAAATGGGCAGCGGGGCCATCTCGCTCCCGTGGTTCCTTTTGCTCGGCCCCCGGGCGGCGGGCAAGACCACGCTCTTGCGCAACTCGGGGCTGAGCTTCCCCATGCCGCCGCCCGCCCCGACCGGCCGCGGGGCGAGCTCGACTTCGCACTGCGACTTCTGGATGAGCAACGAGGCCGTCCTGGTCGACGCGAGCGGCCACTACGTCTCGGACGATGGCGCCCAAGCCGAGTGGACCGCCTTCCTCGACCAGCTGCGCCGCGGCCGCTCCGGCGACCCGGTGAACGGCGCCTTCCTCGCGCTCAGCGCCGCCGAGCTCGTCTGCGCGAGCGACGAATCCATGGCGAGTTTGGGCAAGCGGCTGCGGCAGCGGCTCGACGAGCTCGCGCGGCGCATGGACGCGGTGGTGCCGGTCTACCTGGTGGTGACCAAGGTGGACGCGCTGCCCGGGTTCCTGGAGAGCTTCAGCGACTTCCGCCGCACCGACCGCAGCCAGCCCTGGGGCTTCACGTTCGACGAGCTGCAGGGCCAGCCCCGCGCGGCCCTCGAGGCCCGGCTGGACGAGCTGGTCGAGGCGGCCCAGGCGCGGGCCCTCCATCGGCTGGGCCAGGAGCGTGAGCTCTGGGTGCGCGAGCGGATCTACGAGCTCCCGCGGCAGCTCGGCGCCCTGCGCGGCCCCTTGGGCGGCCTGGTCGAGGAGATCCTCGCGCCGAGCCCCTTCCAGGAGCCGCCGCTCCTGCGCGGCGTCTTCTTCGCCAGCGCCGGACAGGACGGCGTTCTCCTCGACGGCGTCATGGCGGCGGCTGCCCAGCGCCTGGGCCTACCCGCTCCGCCGCCGCCCGGGTCCGAGGTCTCCCAGAGCAAGAGCTACTTCGTCCACGACCTGGTCACGCGGGTGGCGCTGGGCGAGGTGGGGCTTCTGCGGCCCAGCGCCAAGCGGGAGAAGCGCCGAGCCCTCCTGACCTATGCCCTGGTCGGGGCCACCTTTTTCGCCGCGCTCCTGCTCACCCTGCCGCCGCTGGTCTCGTTCCTGCGAAACCGCGACCTGCTCCAGGGCCTCTCGGAGTCGAGCAAGGCGATGGTCGAGCGCTCGGACTCGGCCGAGCTCGCCATGGAGCGCCTGGCGCCACTGCACGACGCCCTCCTGCGCCTGCTCGATCACGTTAAGGACGGGGCGCCTTTCGACATGGGCTTCGGCCTGTATCAGGGCGACAAGGTGCTGCCCGCCGCGAGCGCCGCCTTCGCCGCCGCGGTGCGCGACCGGCTCCTCGCGCCCATCCTGCGCGACGACCTGGCCCAGCTCGCCGCCTTCTCCCAGAACTTCCGCGGCGGGGTCATCCCGCCGGTCGACGCCCGCTATTCGCAGGCCCTGGCCGCGCTGAAGCTCCACCTCCTGCTCAGCTCGCCGCGCGCGAACGACGAGCCGGGGCTGCGCGAGGCGGAGCAGGTCTTCGCACAAGGCCGCCTGATGGACCTGTGGCTCGCGCGCGGCGGCTCCCGGGCCACCGCCAGCTCCCGCGACGCCGTGGAGCGAAACCTCAAGTTGTACCTGCGCCTCGCCGCCGGCGAGCCCGCCTTCGGCGTGGCGCGGCAGTCGGAGCTGGTCGAGACCGCCCGGGGCGTCCTCGCGCGCGCGCCCTACGAAGACCTGGTCCTGGAGCGGCTGGTGGCGGCGGCCGACGGCCCGACGTATCAGCTGGAGCTTACCTCGCTCATCGGCCAGGCCAGCGCCGGGCTGCGCGGCGAGCGGAAGGTGCGCGGGGCCTACACGCGCCGCGGCTACGAAGAGGTGATCAAGTCGCGGCTCGCCGCCTCCGCGGCCGAGGACGACGGCTGGGTCTTGGGCGACAAGCGCGGGGCCCAGGACCGGGCGCGCGTGGCGCGGCGCTACTTCGAGCGCTACATCGCCGCCTGGCGCGAGTTCATCTCCGGCCTGAGGGTCGACCCGCCCGACTCGAGCGCGCAGGCCCTGGAGCTGCTCCAGTGGCTCACGCGCGGAGAGCCGGCGCCGCTGCTGCGTTTGTTCAAGGCGGTGGCCTACAACGTCCAGCTGGTCGGCGACGTCGAGAAGCGGGCCAGGGCCATGGCCGAGGGCGCCAAGGACTCGGTGCTGGGCAAGGCGGCGCAGCTCTTCGGTGGCGGCGCGGACGACGCGGTGAAGTCCACGGCCAACTCCGTCCTGAAGGTTCCGGAGACCATCGGCCCTGCCGAGGTGGAGAGCGCGTTCGTCGGGTTCGTCGGCTTCGCCGTCCCCGCCGCGCCCGCCGACCCGAACGCCAAGCCGCCGCCCACCGCCCTCGACCTCTACCAGGAGCAGGTCATCGCCTTGAGAGACGCCCTCCAGCGCGAGGTCGACAGCCCCGGCGACGGCTCCGCGCTGGCGTCTATCTTGAGCGGGGCCCGGACGAAAGTGATGGCGCTCGTCGGCGGCCAGGAGGTGGGCTGGCGCCCGGTGCTCAACGCGCTGTTGTGGCCGGCGCTGGACGCCCTCAGCCAGACCTCGAGGCGGGAGCGCGTGGAGCACCTGAACGAGCGCTGGTGCAGCACGGTCGTGGCGCCGTTCGAGGCCAAGCAACTGGCGCGCGCCTTCCCGTTCGCCGCGGACGGCCCCGACGCGGCCATGGCGGACTTCGCGGAGTTCTACCGGCCCGAGACCGGCACCCTGTGGAAGTTCGTCCAGACGGAGCTCAAGGACGAGGTCGAGCGGGTCGGCGAGCGCTACCAGTTCGCCCGCAAGTCGGACGGCGGCTCGGCGTTCCGCCCCGCGCTCATCGAGTACCTGAACCGCGCGCACGACGTCTCCAGCGCCTTGTTCCCGCCCGGCTCGGCCGACCCTTCGGTCCCGCTCACCGTGCAGCTCAAGGGCGCCCAGAACACCTCGCAGATCTGGCTCGAGGTCGACGGCCAGCTCCTCGATCATCGCAACGGCCCCGAGGAGTGGCACGCGCTCAAGTGGCCCAACCCGGCCCGCACCGGCCGGAGCGCCGTGCGGGTGCGCACCCCGAGCGGCGGAGAGCAGGAGGTCCACACCGACGGTGAATGGAGCTTCTTGAAGCTCTTGGCCCTGGCCACGGTGCGGCCCCAGCACGACCGCCAGTTCGTCGGCAGCTGGCACTTCGGCGGCGCCGCCACCGACGTCGAAGTCGTCATGCAGACCGCGCGCAGCGAGTCGCCGTTCTTCGACTGGCGCCGGCCCGACAAGCACCTGTTCCACGTCTTCCGAGACCCGGGGCTCGCCATGCCGCGCGACATCGCCGGCGGCGCGAAGAGCTGCCCGCCGAACCGGTAGGACCGAAAGAGACCATGAGCTACGAGGATGCCAAGCAGCGCGCCCTGCCCTACCTCGCGCCCATTCCCGGCGCCTCGCCCGCGGGCACCTCGGCGAAGGCCGACCCGCGCTACGAGGCGGTCCTCAAGGAGATCGCCAAGCTCGACTCGCCCGTAGGCGGCGCCGTCGACTGGGGCGCGGTGTCGGCGCACGGCGGGGAGATCCTCACGGCGGCTTCCAAGGACCTCGCCATCGCCGCCTATGTGGCGTACGCGCTCTCTGCGGCCCAGGGCCTCGCCGGCCTGGCCACGGGGTGCGCGCTCCTGGCCGAGCTGATGGAAGCCTTCTGGGGAGAGCTCTTCCCGGAGGTGAAGCGGATGCGAGGGCGGGTCAACGCCCTCTCCTGGTTCTTCGACCGCGCGGCGGTCTTCATCGGGGCCGCCAAGGTCACCCCGGCCGGCCGTCCGGCGCTCGACGACCTCGAGGCCGGCGCGCAGCGGCTCGCCGATGTGGCGCGCGCGCGTATGGAGGCCCAGGCCCCGTCGCCGCGCGCGCTCTTCGCAGCGGTCGAGCGACTTCGCCTGGCACAGCCGGCCGCGCCCGCAACCAAGGCGCCAGCCGTCTCCGACGCCGTGGCTCCCAGGGCGACGCCGGTTGCGCCCGCGGCCTTGGACTCCCCCGCCATCCCCGCGCCGCCTTCGGACCTGGCCGACCCCACCGACTTCCTGCGCGCGGCCGGCAACTCGCTCGCGCAAGGCGCCCGGCAGCTCGAGTCGGCGAACCCGGCCGACCCCGCGGGGTACCGGGTCTTCCGGGTCGGCCTGTGGCTTCACCTGAGGGCCGCGCCCCCGGCCGACGCCGACAAGCGCACGCGAGTGCCCCCGCTCAACGCCGATCTCCACTCCCGCCTCGAGGCCATGTCCGCCGGGGCACGGTGGCTCGAGCTGCTCGACGAGTCCGAGTCGGCGCTCTCGCAGAGCCGCCTCGCCCTCGACTTGCAGCGCTTCACGGCCGAGGCCTTGCGCGGGTTGGGCGAGAGCCACAAGGCCGCCCGCGAGGCGGTGGTCCTGGAGCTGCGCGCCCTGCTGCAGCGCATGCCGGGGCTCCCCGCGCTGCGCTTCAGCGACGGCTCGCCCGTCGCCGACGCGGCGACCGCCTCGTGGATCGACTCCGAGGTGCTGGCCGCGCCCACCCGCGCCGCCTCGGCCCCGGCGCCCTCCACGCCCTCGGCGGCGGTTGCGCCGGGCGACGACACCGGGGCTTACGACGAGGCCCGAAAGCTCGCCGGCTCGGGCGGGCTCGCGCAGGCCGTCGCCTTTCTCCAGGCGGCCGTCGGCCGAAGCCCGTCGGGCGCGGGCCGGTTCCGCCTGCGGCTGCAGATGGCGCGCCTGCTCGCCGACGGCGGCCAGCTCGCCGGCGCGCGGGTGCTCTACGAGGCGTTGGAGGCCGAGGCCGCCGAGCGCGCGCTCGACGCATGGGACCCCGCGCTGGCCGCGGAGTGCGTCGCCGGGGCGATGGCCTGCGCCGACAAGAACGACAAGAGCGCCGGCGAGGGTGCGCGGCGGCGGCGGTTCGCGATGCTCGACCCTGTTGCCGCATTAAAGCTCGCGAGGTAGGCTATGCGGGCGCTTAGCAGGTGAGGGGAAAGTTCCAAAACAACAACCCAGGGAGAGGTCATGGCCAGCGAAGGTTCTGTTGCGCCCAAGGAGCGGGTCAACATTCTCTATAAGTCGCACGTCGGGGACGTTCAGGAGGATGTCGAGCTCCCGCTCAAAATGCTGATGTTGGGGGATTACACCGGCAGGGCCGACGACAAGCCGGTCGAGGAGCGCAAGCCCATCAACATCGACAAGGACAACTTCAACGAGGTGTTGGCCAGTCAAAAAATCGGCGTGGACCTCACCGTCCCCGACCGCCTCTCGAACCAGAAGGACGCCGAGCTCTCGGTGAGCCTCAAGTTTTCGTCGATGGCCGACTTCGGCCCGGAAGGCGTGGTGAACCAGGTCCCGGAGATGAAAAGGCTCCTCGAGCTGCGCTCCGCGCTGACCGCGCTGAAAGGCCCTCTGGGGAACGTGCCGGCCTTCCGCAAGAAGATCCAGGCGCTCATCGCCGACCCCTCCGGGCGCGAGCGGCTGATGAAAGAGCTGAATCTCAAGTCCGGCGACTCGGCGCCTTGATCGCCCTTTGATGAACTGCGAGGCCCTATGAGCACTGAAACCCAGAATGATCCGAAGGCTGCCGCCGAGAGCACCTCGTTGCTCGAGGAAATCTTGGCCGAGAGCAAGCTGCGCCCGACCGACGAAGGCTACGACGTCGCGCGAAAAGGCATGCAGGCCTTCTTGGCGGAGATGTTGGCGCCGGCCCACCAGCAGGACAAGGTCGACAAGGCCGCCGTCGACGCGATGATCGCCGAGGTCGATCGCAAGCTGTCCGCGCAGCTGAACGAAGTCCTGCACGCGCCGGGGTTCCAGAAGCTGGAGTCGGCGTGGCGCTCCCTCAAGTTCACCATCGACCGCATCGACTTCCGCGAGAACATCCGGGTCGAGCTGCTCAGTGTCACCAAAGACGAGCTGCTCGCCGACTTCGAGGACGCCCCCGAGGTCACCAAGTCCGGGTTCTACCGCCTGGTCTACTCGAACGAGTACGGCGTGTTCGGCGGAAAGCCCTACGGCCTTCTGTCCACGAACTTCGACTTCGCGCCGGTGCCGCAGGACATGCAGCTGCTCTCCAAATGCGCATCGGTGGCGGCCATGTCGCATGCGCCGTTCATCGCCAATGCCTCGCCGCAGTTCTTCGGCTCGAGCAGCTTCGAGTCGCTGCCGGCGCTCAAGGACCTGAAGTCGCTGTTCGAGGGGCCGCAGTACGCGCGGTGGCACTCGTTCCGGGACTCCGAGGACGCGCGCTACGTGGGGCTCTGCCTTCCCCGGTTCCTCTTGCGCCTGCCCTACGGCGAGAGGACGGTGCCGGTGAAGTCGTTCAACTTCACCGAGGACGTCATCGGCCACCACGAGCGGTACCTCTGGGGCTACGCCTCCAACGCGTTCGCCACCCGCGTCGCCGACTCGTTCGCCAAGTACCGCTGGTGCCCGAACGTCATCGGGCCGCAGGCGGGCGGCGCGGTGGAGGAGCTGCCGCTGCACCAGTACGAGGCGATGGGCGAGATCCAGACCAAGATCCCCACCGAGGTGCTCCTCACCGAGCGGCGCGAGTTCGAGCTCTCGGAGGAGGGATTCATCGGCCTGACCTTCCGCAAGGGCGCGGACAACGCGTGCTTCTTCTCCGCGAACTCGGTTCAGAGGCCCAAGGTGTTCGGGAACACGCCCGAGGGCAAGGCAGCCGAGACCAATTTCCGCCTGGGGTCCCAGCTCCCCTACATGTTCGTCATGACGCGGCTCGCGCACTATGTGAAGGTCCTGCAGCGCGAGCAGATCGGCACGTGGAAAGAGCGATCTGACCTGCAGCGAGAGCTCAACAACTGGGTTCGTCAGTACGTCGCCGACATGGAGAGCCCCGCCCCGACGGTGCGCTCGCGGCGACCGCTGCGCCAGGCGCAGGTGACGGTGGAAGACGTGGAAGGGCAACCGGGTTGGTATCGCTGCAGTCTGATGGTGAGGCCCCATTTCAAGTACATGGGCGCTTCGTTCACGCTGTCGTTGGTGGGCAAGCTGGACAAGGAGTAAGCCCGGGGCAATGGAGCTCCGGTTTTCACGGGAGAGGACACCTCAATGGCTGAGCACGTACATCTATTTTTGAAGGCGGATGGAAAAGCGGTCAAAGGCGAGCCTACGCAGACGTCGCAGGGCCGAGACGGCTCCATCGAGTGCGTCTCTTACCAGCAGGAGGGTGCGACGCCGTTCGAGCCCACCACTGGCCAGGCCTCCGGGCGCCGGCAATACCAGCCGCTCAAGATCATGAAGCGCATCGACGCGTCGTCGCCGCTGCTCTGGCAGGCGCTGACCACGAACCAGAAGCTCGAGGGCGAGTTCCGCTTCTATCGCCCCGACCCCGAGGGTCACGGCAGCACCGAGCACTTCTACACAGTGGTCATTCGCGGCGGCTACATCGCGAGCATTCGCCAGTTCGTCCAGCATTCGCTGACCCCCGGCGAGGCGAATGAGCCGCCCCTCGAGGAAATCACCTTCATCTTCCACGACATCATCTGGACGTATAAGACGACCGGCGCCGAGCACAGCGATTCGTGGGCGAATAGCTAAGCGCTGCTCCAGCATTTTTACATTCACCCGGGGCCGTTTTGCGGCCTCGGGTGAATTCGTCGGTCCTCGGCGGAAATCCCCGCTGCGTGCCGCCCTTCCTCGAACCTCTTCCGGAGCCTTTCGATGGAGCCGCGCGGGCTCTTGAGCCGCATGGTGCACGAGCGGGGTCAGGCGCCGGAGCTGCGCCAGTCCATCCTTTCGCACCTGCGGAGGGTGCTCAACATGCGCTGCGGGGAATCGCCCTCGGCGCCCGGCCTCGGCCTGCCTGACTTCACCGACCTGGCACACTGCTTCCCCGACGCCGTTCGCCGGCTGGAGGCCTCGGTCAAAGAGACCATCGAAGCCTTCGAGCCGCGCCTGCACGACGTCTCGGTCCGGCACATCCCCGAGGAGGGCGCGGAGCTCCGCGTCCGCCTGGAAATCACCGGCGTGGCCGTCGACTCCAAGCGCAAGGGGTCCCTCGCCTTCAGCTCGACCCTCTTCCCCGGCGGGCAGATCGAAGTCCGATAGCCATGTTCAGCCGGCACTTCCAGAGCGAGCTGAGCTTCCTGCGGGAGATGGGGCGCCGCTTCTCGCAAGCTCACCCGAATACCGCCGGCATGCTCGCCGAGGCAGGCCAAGACCCGGACGTCGAGCGGCTGATGGAGGGCTTTGCCTTCCTCTTCGCCCGGGTGCGCGAGCGCCTCGACCGCGAGGTGCCCGAGGTCATCCAGGAGCTGTGCACGCTGGCGCTGCCGCACTACTTGCGCTCCATCCCTTCCTGCTCGGTCGCCGAGTTCTCGCCGGACATGGGCGCGCTCCGCGGGCGCGAGACTGTCCCGGCGGGCGCCGAGCTCGCGACCGCCCCCATCGCCGGCACGGCTTGCCGGTTTCGCACCGCCTGGCCGGTCCAACTGCTCCCCTTGGCCGTCGAGGGGGCCTCGCTCGAAGGGGCACAGTCGCAGAGCCCCTTGCTCCGGGTCGCCTTCCGGTCTTCCTCCCGCGGCGCCGAGGCGGCCTTCGACGACGCCGGCCTAAGGCTCTTCCTCCACGGCGAATTCGCGGTGGCCACCACCCTCTGGCTCTGGCTCTTGCGCCACTGCCGCGAAGTGACGGTCCGCTCACTCTCGGGCTCAGGCCAAGAGGTCGCCCTGGGCCCCGAGGTCCTGCGCCCAGTGGGCCTCGCGCCCTCGGAGGCGCTCCTGCCGTGGCCGCGCCTCGCGCCCGACGGCTACCGGCTCCTCCAGGAGTACTTCACCGTCCCGCAGAAGTTCCTGTTCGTCGACGTAGGCCCCCTCGCCGCCGCGCGCGCCGCGGCCTCGGAGCGCTTCGAGCTCGCCTTCCGGTTCGACCGCCCGCCCGAGCTCCCGGGCCGGGTGAGCCCCGGAGCCTTCCGCCTCCACTGCGCGCCGGTCGTCAACCTCTTCGCCGCCAGCGCCGAGCCCATCCTGAGCGAGCTCCCCGGAGCCGAGCATCTGCTGCGCCCTTCCGGGGTCGCGGCCGCGCACGCTGAGGTCTACAGCGTCGAGTCCGTCCAAGGCCTCCGCACCGACGGGCCCGGGCGCGCGCGCTACGAGCCCTTCGCGGCGTATGAGCACGCGCTGCCGGGCGCCGCGCGGCGCGGCTATTTCCGCCTTCGGCGCGAGCTGTCGCCTGCCCGCGACGGCCTCGACGCCCACCTCTCCGTCTCCACCCCCCGCGACGTGACCCCCACCCTCGCGGAGGAAGTGCTCTCGGTCGAGCTCACCTGCACCAACCGCGCGCTGGCCGGGCAGGTGCGCTCCGGCGACCTGTGCGCACCGACGCCGTCCTCGCCGGCCCGCGCCTCGTTCAAGAACCTCCTCCCCGCGACCCGGCCGGTCCTGCCGCCGCTCGGGGCCGAGCTCCATGCCCGCCTGGCGCGACACCTCGCCCTTATCCAGGGACCGCTCGAGAGCGCCCAGGACCTGCGCGAGCTCCTCGGGCTCTACGACTTCCAGGGCGCGGCCGACCCGCAAGACGGCGCCAACCGCGCCCGCATCGCCGCCGTCCTATCCCTGGAGGTGCAGCCCGTTCGCCGGCAGCTCGACGGCGCGGCGCTGCTCGGGGAGAGCGTCCTCGTCGAGCTGGAAGAGGGGAGCTTCGCCAGCCGCGGCGAGGCCTTCCTCTTCGGCTGTGTGCTCAACGAGCTCCTGGCCTCGCGGGTGGCCCTGGGCTCCTTCTCCGAGCTCAAGGTCCGACTGCAACCCTCTCGGACGGAGTACGTGTGGGCCCCCAGGAACGGCAGCCAAGTCCTGACCTAGCCCCTGATCACCCATGTCCACACTAGGAAAGCCGGCAGGGGGCGACCCGCACAGCCCGAGCGCCGAGGCGAGCTTCGCCGAGGAGGCCCCTCGGCCGCGCGCCGCCGCACCGGCCCCGCCCCGGCAGAGCCACCCCTCCCGAGCAGAGCAGAGCGCCGTGGCAGAAGGGCCGCTCGGCAAGCTCCAGGCAGGCATCGAGCAGCTGCTCGGGCCGGTGCAGAAGCGCCTTCCGGGGCTGGGCTTCTTCGCCCTGTTGTCGCTCTTCGAGCGCCTCGCGCCGGGCGAGCCGCGCATCGCCGAGGCGAACAGCCCGCGCGAAGAGCGGCTGCGGCTCCACCATGACGCCGCCCTCACCTTCTCCGCCGGCGACATCACAGCCGCCCGGCTCGCGCCCCGCCCAGGAGGACCGGGCGCGCTCCTCGAGGTGGTCACGGCCTTCCTCGGCCTGACCGGCTCCGCGACGCCCCTGCCCGCCTATGTCGCCGAGGAGGCGACGGGCGACGACGTCGAGGCCGAGCGGGTCCGCGGCTTTTTGGATCTGTTCCATCACCGGCTCCTCTCGCTCCTGTACCGGGGCGTCGCCAAGTACCTGCCGAGCTACGAGGCCACGGCCCGCGCCGACGACGCCTGGTCCGGCCGCGCCCTGTCGCTCGGCGGCCTGAGCGCGAACCGGGCCGGAGCCGTCCCCCCGGCGCTGCTCTTGCGCCTGACGCCGCTCCTCGCCGACGGCGCCAGGCCGGCCCGCTCGCTCGAGCTGGCGCTGGAGGTGGCTCTCGGCTGGGCGCTCGCCCCCGAGGCGCCTCGGGCCCGCGTCGAGCAGTTCGTGCGCGCCTGGGTGGAGACGGACGAGCCCGACCGCATGGCGCTGGGCGCGCGCAACTGCACCCTGGGAGTCCACGCGCCGCTGGGCCGTCACATGTTCGTCCGCGGCGGGTTCCTGCGCATCCACCTGGCGGAGCTCTCCTCAAGGTCGCACGCGCGCCTGGCGAGCGGCGAGCTGCGCCCGCTCGTCGCGGCGGTGGTGGAGCTTTTCGTGCGCGACCCAGCCGACTTCGAGCTCGCCCTCGACCTCGAGCGCGCACAGCGGCCCCTTTTCCGACTGGGCCGGCCGACGAGCGGCCGGCTCGGCGTCGATTCCTGGCTGACCGGAGCGACCGCCATTCGGGCGGCTGCGCCGGCGGCTCTCTCATAACCCGAATTCATGTTCTGTCAGGAGGCCCTCGCGTGCGCGTCGATCCCAAGCTCCTCGTCCGCCGGCTGACCACGACCTGTGCCCGCGCGCTGGAGAACGCGGTGGTGCGGGCCCACGCCAACCACTTCTACGAGGTGACCGTGGAGCACGTGCTCCTCGCGCTCCTCGAGTCGCCCAAGTCGGACGCGGCGCCCCTCCTGCAACACTTCGGCAAGGACGTGGGCCAGGTCGCCTCGCGCCTGGTGCGCGCGCTGGAGACCGCGCACACCGGCAACGCCGCCCGGCCGGTCTTCAGCGACGGCGTGTTCACCTGGTTCGAAGACGCCTGGCTGTGGACCTCGGTCGAGCACGGCGCCAGCCGGGTGCGCTCCGGGGTGCTGCTCGCGACGTACATCGACCGGCCCCGGCGCTACAGCGGCGAGCCGCTGCCCGAGCTCGACGAGATTTCCAGCAGCGAGCTGAAGCAGAAGCTCAGCGAGCTTTTGGCGTCGGCCCCGGAATCGAGCGAGCTCGCGGTGGAGGGAGCCCCCGCCGCGGGCGCCGCGTCCTCCGAAAGGTCGGCCGACTCGGCGCTCAGGCGCTTCACCCAGAACTTCACCGAAAAGGCGCGCCAAGGGAAAATCGACCCCATCTTCGGGCGCAGCCGGGAAATCCGGCAGATGGTGGAGATCCTCGCGCGGCGCCGGAAGAACAACCCCATCATCATCGGCGAGCCCGGCGTGGGGAAGACCGCGCTGGTGGAGGGGTTGGCCCGGGCCATCCACGCGGGCGACGTGCCCGAGGCGCTGCGCGGCGTCGAGCTGCTCGGGCTGGACCTGGGGCTCCTCCAGGCCGGGGCGTCGGTGCGCGGCGAGTTCGAGAACCGGCTCAAGTCGGTCATCGCCGAGGTGGCGGCCTCGCCCACGCCCGTCGTCCTGTTCATCGACGAGGCGCACACCCTCATCGGCGCCGGCGGCGCCCCGGGCGGCGGCGACGCGGCGAACCTGCTCAAGCCGGCGCTGGCCCGCGGAGAGCTGCGGACCGTCGCCGCCACCACGTACTCCGAGTACAAGAAATACTTCGAGAAGGACGCGGCGCTCGAGCGCCGCTTCCAGCCAGTGCGCGTCGAGGAGCCCAGCGAAGCCGACGCCATCCTCATGCTCCGCGGGCTGCGCGCGACCTACGAGGCCTCGCACCAGGTGCCCATCCTCGATGAGGCCGTGGTGGCGGCGGTGCAGCTCTCGCATCGGTACCTCGCCGGCCGGCAGCTGCCGGACAAGGCCATCGACCTGCTCGACACCGCGGCGGCGCGGGTGAAGGTCCTGCGGAGCGGGCGTCCGGAGGAGCTGGTCGCGGCCGAGGAGAAGCTCGCCGGCCTCGAGCGGCACCGGGCGTCGCTGCAGAAGGAGCTGACGCCGGGCCAGCCGCCCCCGCCTGCGCTGGCCGAGCTCGACGCGCAGATCCCCCAAACCCGCGAAGAGGTCGACCGGCTCCGCCTGCGCTGGGACAAGGAGCGCGAGGCCGCCCAACGCCTGGCGAGCGCGCGAGCCGAGGCCGACCGCGAGGGCGCCGGCGACGCCCAGCGCGAGGCGCTGCAGTCGGCCAAGGCGGGGCTCGCCGCGGCGCGGGAAGGCGAGGCGCTCTGCCCCGAGGTCGTCGACGGCGGCGCGGTCGCGGGCGTCGTCGCGAGCTGGACGGGCATCCCCGTGGGCAAGCTCCAGGCCGACCGCCTGGCAGCCGCCCTGGACATGGAGCGCGTGCTGGGCAAGCGCGTGAAGGGCCAGGACCGGGTCTTGCGCACGGTGGGCGAGGCGGTGCGAATGGCCTACTCCGGCATCCGCAACCCACAGGCACCGGCGGCGGTGATGCTCTTCGCGGGCCCGAGCGGCGTCGGAAAGACCGAGACCGCGTTGTCCCTGGCCGAGAGCCTCTTCGGCGGCGAGCGCTTCCTGGTCACCATCAACATGTCCGAGTTCCAGGAGAAGCACACCGTCTCCCGGCTCATCGGCTCGCCGCCGGGCTACGTGGGCTTCGGGCAAGGCGGCGTGCTGACCGAAGCGGTCCGCCACCACCCGTACTCGCTCGTGCTCCTCGACGAGTGCGAGAAGGCGGACCTGGAGGTGATGAACCTCTTCTACCAGGTGTTCGACAAGGGCCAGCTCGCCGACGGCGAGGGCCGGGTCATCGACTTCCGCAACACCATGGTCGTCTTGACCAGCAACCTGGCCTCGGAGCAGATCCTCCAGCTCCACGCCGCGAGCCCCGAGGTGACGCCCGAGCAGGTCACCGAGGCCATCCGGCCCATCCTCAGCCGCCACTTCAAGCCGGCGCTGCTCGCGCGCATGTCCATCGTGCCGTTCGCGCCCATCGGGCCGGACGCGATGCGCAGCATCCTGATCGAGAAGCTGGCCGCGCTCGGGCGGCGGCTCAAGGCGGCGCACGCGCTCACCCTGTCCCACTCCGACGAGCTGATCGAGCAGCTCTTGCGCCAGGCCTCGGCCGAGGAGACCGGCGCCCGAAACCTCGACCACATCCTGCGCGGCGGCCTGATGCCGGCCATCTCCCGCGCCATCCTGGAGAAGCTCGCCGAGGGCGCGCTCCCGCCGCGGCTGGAGGTCGCCGTGGGCTCGAGCGGCGCCTGGGACATCGCGTTCCGGGCGGAGCGCTAAGTCTCGCTCCTCGAGCACACGCAGCGAGGCCGGGCGACCTGACTGGCATCGCCACCCATTGGCCTGGCACCGGCGCCGGGCCTCTGAGTAAGCTTGTCAGTTCGAAGTGAGGTGCTCATGGCCCGATTCGTCCTTCACGTGCGGAATCTGCAATCGGGGGCGGCCGAGGAGCACGCGTTCGAGCAGTCGCCGGTTCGCATCGGCCGGCACCCGCGCAACGAGCTGCCGCTCGACTTCCCGTTCGTCTCCCAGTGGCACGGCATCTTCACTTTCGACGATGCGGGCTGCACCTACCTCGACCAGGGCTCGACCAACGGCAGCTACCTGGACGGGCGGCGACTCGTGAGCGCCCAGGCCTCGCCAATCGGTCCGGAGAGCGAGCTGCGGATCGGCGTCCTGCGGTTTCGTGCCGAGACGCGGTCGGGCGCCGCGCCGCGAGCGCCTGAGCGATCGGCCAGCCTCCGAGACCCGGAGCTCACGATTCAGGCGAGCCTTCCTCAACCTGGGCCCGCGGCATCGCACAGGTCCTTGCCCGCCGCCCGAACGCCCCGCGAGACGCCTGGCGTGAGCGCCGCTTCGATCAGCGCCGCCGCGGGCCTGAGGAACTGGCGCGACGCTTTGCCGCAGCCCGGGACGGTCCTGAGCGACGACTTCCTGGATAGGCTCTCCCAGGCGCTCGAACAGCTCGCCTCGCTCGTCGACGCTCAGTGCGCGCGCGACCCGGACCTCGCGGCGGCTATTCAGCGGCTCAGCCCCGACGGGAGCGGGGATGCCCTTCTCGCCTTCCTTCTCGACCCGGAGGCGCCGGTCGGCGAACGCGCGGGCGATGTCCGGAGCGCTCTGGGCTGAGCCCGCCTGGACAACCTCTCCCCTTTCAGCCTACGGTTTCGAGCGAAAGTCCGGTCGCACCCCAATCCGCTGTTCCCATGCCTCTCGCGCCTCGCCCATCGATGTTGGGAAAGAAGCTGGTGGGGCTGACCACCGCCGTCCTCATGGGCACGGCGGCGGCCATCGTGCTCGTCGCCTTGTCCAAGGCCGACGACGCGCTCTACCGGCAAGCCCAGCGCCGCGCCGATGCCGCGAGCCTGATGCTCGCGTACGCCCTTTCGCCCGCGCTCGACCGCGGCGACGAAACGCAAGCCGGGGAGCAGCTCCAAAATCTCGCGCGCTCGGCGGAGGCGCTCTACGCCGGCGTGCGCGACGCCGACGGTCGCCTGCTCGCCGCCTGGAACGAGGGCCGCATCCCGCCCCCTCGCTCGACGCTGTTGGCCGAAGCGCCGATGGTCCAGTACCGCGACGGCGCCGCGCTCCGGGTGGAGAGGCGGCTCGACGCCGCCGGTGGGACAACCCGCCTCCTGCAGGTCGGCTTCTCGCTGAGCGAGTTCGAGGCGTCGCAGCGCTCGCACCGGCGCCTGGCCGCCGGCGGAGCCGCGGCGGTCTTCGGCGTCGGCGCGCTGCTCGCGCTCGCCGTCTCTTCCCTGCTGCTGAATCCTCTCCGGCGGATGAACCGGGTGGCGCTCCGGCTCGCAGAGGGGGACATCGGCGGCGCCGAGAGCGAGCTGGGGGCGCGGCGAGACAAGCGCCAGGACACTGCGGAGCTGGCGGTCTCGTTCGCGCGCATGGTGCGCAGCCTGCGCGAGACGGCCGTGACGCTGCAGGACTCGGCGCGGCTGCTCACCCATTCGGTGAGCCAGCTGGCGCAGTCGAGCGACCGGCAGACGGCCGTGGCACATAGGCAGGCGGACGCGCTCCTGCGGACGACCACGTCGGCGAACGAGCTGCGCTCGGTCTCCGTCTCGGTGGGCGAGCGGGTGGACGCCGTCATCGCGGTGGCGGAGCGCGCGGAGGCCGCCCGGCTCGAGACCGAGGCCTCCATCGCCGAGGGGCTCTCCGGCCTGGGGATGATCCGCTCGCAGGTCGAGGAGATCGCCTCGCGGGTGCGCTCGCTGAACGAGCACATCGGCCAGGCCGGGGGCATCACCGAGACGGTGCGCGAGCTCGCCGACCAGTCGCACACCTTGGCGGTCAACGCGTCCATCGAGGCCGCCCGCGCCGGCGAGCAGGGCAAGGGCTTCGCGGTCATCGCCCAGAACGTGCGCACGCTGGCCGACCAATCCATCGAGGCGACGCGGCAGGTACAGCGCATCCTGGCCGAGCTCACCGCGGCGACCGAGCAGACCGCGAGCTTCACCGGCGAGGGCGTGGCGCGCATCGAGGAGAGCCTGGCGGGCCTGCGCGGCTCGAGCGAGCGGCTGGGCGAGATGGCGGGCATCATCAACGAGAGCGCCAACGCCCTCCGGCAAATCGCCTCGGCGGTGCGCGACCAGTCGCCGGGGGTGGACGCCATCGCCGACTCGGTGGGGGCCATCACGGCCATGATGGAAGAGGCGATGAGCCGGCTGGACGAGACCAATCAGGCGGTGCGGACCCTCGAGAAGGTCTCGGCGTCGGTCGCCAGCGCTGCGGGGCGGTTTCGGACCTGATTGAGCGCCGCGACCCGCTCGCTCATCTGCCCCTTCGCAAGAAGCCCGCATTCGTTACCCACTGCATCCCGGCTCACTCGGGCGACCGCGCTGCCGCGCGCGCCATCCAGGGGGAGATGACCCACTTGCCGCGACCGCGACCTCCAGGGATGCGCAGGTGGTCCATCCCCACAGCGGGAGGAGCTGGTTGTCGCCGGCCGACAACGGCGCTTCGAGCATTTGGAAACCCCAAGAAGTTTGAGCCTTCTTTCATGCAGTTCTGTGCGGTGACTCATGACGCAGCGAGGCTGTCTCGTCTTCTTGGCAGTGCTCCTGGTCGGGGCCTCCGGCTGCATCGGAGAAACCATTGATCCCGGTGCCCGCTCCGCGCTCAGCCCGGACTCGGGGGCCGACGACACCCGACACGACGGAGGTGGTTCCGCCTCCAGCGACACGGGAGCGCTGGACGCTGGCCAGGCCCTCGACCCCGACGCGGGTTCGAGCACCGTAGATGAATCTGGCGACGGAGGCGGAGGCGGAAGCGCCGATGGCGGTGCCCGCGCAGACGCTGGAGGCGCCACCGCCGCCGACGCCGGTAGCTTGAGCGACACCAAGCCGAGCTCAGGCTGCGGGAAGACCCCCACGCTGACGAACAAGAGCACCGTCACGATTTCGAGCGGGGGCACCGACCGGAAGTACATCCTGTGGCTGCCCGACGGCTACGACAATAACCACCCGTATCGCCTCATTCTCGCCTACCACTGGTACACCGGGAGCGCCCAGCAAGTCGTCGACTGCACCACCGAGGGCATCAGGTGCTACACCACCCAGAGCCCGTTCTACGGCCTGTTTGCCCTATCGGGCGGCAGCACCATTTTCATCGCGCCGGACGGGCTCGACGCCGGATGGGCCAACACCGATGGTCGAGACCTGACCTTCACCGACGACATCCTCAAGCAGGTTGAAGCGGACCTCTGTATCGACACCACTCGCGTTTTCGCCAACGGGTTCAGCTACGGCGCTTCGATGACGAACGCGCTCGCGTGTGCTCGCCCCGACGTCTTCCGAGCGGTGGCTGTCTACTCTGGCACCGAATTCCTCAGCGGTTGCACCGGCGGCACCACCCCGGTCGCCTACTACGGCTCGCACGGCCTTGGCGATGGCACCATCGGCATCGCCGACGGACGGAAGATCCGCGACCGCTGGGTCAAGAACAACGGGTGTACGGCTCAGACTCCTCCTTCGCCCGCCGTCGGGAGCGGGAAGCACCTCTGCACGTCCTACGACGGGTGCTCAACCGGACACCCGGTACGCTGGTGCGAGTTCGATGGCAGCCACGGCCACGATCCGTCGCCGATGGATCCCGGTCAGTCCACCACCTGGAATCCCGCCGAGGTCTGGAATTTCTTCACTCAGTTCTGAAGCGCCCAGATGGGCCCGTCGTTCGCGCCGTCGCCGGCGGCGAATTGGATGAACGGCAGCTTCATGGCGCCGCGCCAGAGCTCGGCGACGGCGCGGGCGAGGTCGCCTTCGCGCATCCCCTCGAAGGAGCGGAGCATGAAGCGGCAGGCCTCCGGGACATCGGCGTCGAGCAGCCGTCGGCAGTCCGACCGCCCTCTGGCCAGCCCAGGCTAGCGCCGAGGCGGTCGATCAAGCCATAAGGAGAGCCGCGGAGAAGAAGGCGGCGGCGGTTCCCCTGGCGCCCGCTTGCGTCCGCGAGGAGACCTCCTTGGAAGTCTGGATCGGCTCGATCGCCGCGGTGCTCACGACCGTCAGCTTCGTCCCTCAAGCCGTGAAGGTCCTGCGCGAGCGCCAGACCGCGGGAATCTCCCTGGGCATGTATGTGCTATTCACCATGGGCGTGGCGCTCTGGTTCGCCTACGGGCTCATGATCCGCAGCTTCCCCGTCTACGCCGCGAACGGCGTCACCCTGGTCCTCTCCTCGCTCATCCTGGCCGCGAAGATCCGGCATCGCTGACCGCCTTTCGCTCTCACCCTCGGAGGTCCTCATGCCCGAAACCACCGTCGCGATTCACACCATGCCCATCGTGACCACCTTCGAGCCGCCGCCGGGCTTCGAGGTGGCGCGGATTATCGGGCCGGTGTGGGGAATCACGGTCCGTTCGCGGAGCGTGGTGGGCACCGCCTGCGCCGGGTGCCAGACCGTCTTCGGCGGCGAGATCACCATGTTCACCGAGCTCGCCAACACCACGCGGAACGAAGCCATGGACCGGCTCGAGAAACAGGCTCGCCACATGGGCGCGAACGGCATCCTGGGGATGCGCTTCGACTCCAGCGAGCTCATGCAGAACACCAACGAGAATCGTCGCGTACGGCACCGCGGTGGTGCTTCGCCCGGTCTCGGGCTCGTGACCCATTCGGCCGGCCATCCGGACGGCTGAGGCGCGTTCGGCAAGGGCCCCTGACCTAAGGAATCGCGCAGAAATAGATGCTCCAGATCTCAACGTCCGAGGCGCAAAGGATGGCGAGGCGCGAGGAAGGCGCATGCCAGAGGGCATGTAACCGACGAGCGACGACGCCAGCCGGGATGGATCGGACGTTGAGATGGAGCAGATATTTCGGAGCGATGACTAAAGCCGCCGTGAGCCACCTGCCCCACCCGCTCGCCCGACGCATCGACCGCCTCGCGCGGCGGGCCCATGCGTTCCACCGCTTCGCCCATCACCCGCTGTGCGCGGCCTACGGCGGCGAAACCCTGCGGATGGGCCGGCGGACCCGGCTTTGCCTGGGGTGCACGCTCTCCTGGACGGGCGCGGCCGCAGGCACCGCGGCCGGGGCGGTCTTTCCGCAGCCGAGCGCGCGAGCTCTCGCCGCAGCCTTCGGCGTCTGGAGCCTCTTGTCCCTGGGCTGGATGGCCGCCCGGGTGCGCGGCCGCGGGCGGCAGGCGAGCAAGTGGCAGTCGCGCTTCCTGCCCCTCGCTGCGGCCGGCGCCTTACTGGCCTTGGGCGTTCGGCGCGGGTCGGCTTCGGGGGCCGCCGCGGCGCTGGGCGTTGCGGGCCTCGTGGCGCTCGCGCTCTGGGTCTACCGCCAATCGGGCCCCGACCGGAGCGCTTGCGCCGCCTGCCCTGAGCACGGGCGTGCCCACGCCTGCTCGGGGCTACGCCCCATCGTCCAGCGCGAACGGGCCTTTCAGCGCCTCGCGGGCCGCTGGATTCAGGCCGCGCTCGCGGCCCCCGCGGGCCGCGCCCCGGGTCGCTGAAGCCCTCGTCGGTCCCGCGAGGTCGGCGCCGACCTCGCGGGCGGACGGGCGACCCCGTGCGCATGCTCTAAGGGCTTGAAAGTGCGCGCAAAGGATTCTCTTCCCCGCCGATTCCGCGCTCGGGCCTGTCGCGAAGTTGTCACCGTCCTGCAGCCTCGCCGCCCCCTGCGCCCGTTAGGTTCCGTGCACTTCCCACACGAGGGGGAGCTTCCAAGGAGTCATTCGAATGAACCGGTTTGCCGTCCTGCTTGCAGCGCTCTGCACCTCGGCCCCTGCCCTGGCCGCGGGCCCCGTCACAGTGAAGGGCTCGGACACCATGGTGATCCTCGTCCAACGCTGGGCCGAAAACTTCATGAAGAAGAACCCCGCCGTCAAGGTCCAGGTGACGGGCGGCGGCTCGGGCACGGGCATCGCCGCGCTCATCAACGGCAGCACCCTCATCGCCTCCGCCTCCCGGCCGATGAAGGACAAGGAGAAGGCCGAGGTCAAGGCCAAGTCCGGCGCGGACCCGGTGGAGACCGCCGTAGCGAAGGACGGCGTGACCTTCTACGTGAACGAGTCGAACCCGCTCACCGCGCTCTCCATGGACGACCTGCGCCGGATCTACCGGGGCGACGCGAGGAACTGGAAGGAAGTGGGCGGCAAGGACGCCCCCATCGTCCTCTACTCCCGCGAGAACTCCTCCGGCACCTACGTCTTCGTCAAGGAGCACCTGCTCAAGAACGAGGACTACGCGCCCGAGGCGCAGACGCTCCCCGGCACCGCGGCGGTCGTCAACGCGGTCTCCAAGGAGCCGAACGGCATCGGCTACGGCGGCGCCGCCTACGCCAAGGGCGTCAAGGAGCTGAAGGTGAAGTCGGGCGCCGAGGAGGTCAGCCCCACCGAGGTGAACATCAAGTCGGGCAAGTACCCCATGAGCCGCCCCCTCTTCTTCTACACGCGCGGCCCGGCGACCGGCGACGCCAAGGCGTTCATCGATTACACGCTCTCCAAGGAGGGGCAGGAGACGGTCGTGAAGGTCGGCTACTTCGGCGTCAACTGACCGGCGCACGCCCTCACCGCTGCTCGCGCGAAAGGGCCGGCACCCGTCGCCGGCCCTTCGCGCCTCTGGAGCCTCTTGGCGAATTCGACCCCATTGGACCGACCTGCGCTCACCGACCTGCCGAGCTCCACCCGCGCCAGTTCTGCGCCGGTGCCCCGGGCGACTCGGCGCCAGCGCCGCGAGCGGCTCGTCGAGCTCGCGGTCGGAGCGGTCGCTCTCACCGGCATTCTCGCGGTCGTCCTCATCTTCGCCTTCGTCGCCAAGGAGGCACTGCCGCTCCTGCTCAGCGCCGAGGCCCGCGCGGAGGCGAGCCTCGGCAAGATGTTCCTCGCGCAGCCCGGCCGCCACCCCTTCGTCTGGCAGCCGGTGAGCGAGGTCCCCAAGGTCAGCATGATCCCGCTGCTCCTGGGCACCGCGAAGGTGACCCTGGTCGCCATCAGCCTCGCGGCGCCCGCGGGGATCATCGCGGCCCTCTTCGCGGCGGAATTCGCACCGCGCCGCCTGCGCGAGGTGCTCAAGCCGGCCATCGAGCTCCTGGCCGGCATTCCGTCCGTGGTGCTCGGCTTCTTCGCTCTGATGGTGCTCGCGAGCTGGATGCAGAGCGCCTTCGGCTTCACCTTCCGCCTCAACACCGCGGTGGCCGGCGCCGCCCTGGGCTTGAGCGTGGTCCCGGTCATCTTCACTGTCAGTGAAGACGCGCTCAATGCCGTGCCCCGCTCCTACCGGGAGGCGTCCCTGGCGCTGGGCGCGACGCGATGGGAGACCGCCTTCAAGATCGTCCTGCCCGCCGCGGCGCCCGGCGTGCTCGCGGCCTGCGTGCTCGGCCTGGGCCGGGCCATCGGCGAGACCATGATCGTCCTGATGGCCTCCGGCAACGCCGCCATCGTCTCCCTCGCGCTGGGCGATTCGGCGCGCACGCTCTCCGCCACCATCGCCGCCGAGATGGGCGAGGTGGTCGTGGGCAGCCCGCATTACTCCGTGCTCTTCTTCATCGGCGTGGAGCTCTTCGCCATCACCTTCGCCCTCAACCGGCTGGCGGCGGCCCTGGTCGGGCGCATCCTGCGCAAGTCGCAGGGGGCGGCGCCGTGAGCCTCGCCCGCCGGCGCGCAGCCAACGCCGTCTTCCCAGCCCTGGCCGGGCTGGTCGCCGTATCCATCCTCGCGGCCATGCTCCTCCTGGTGGCGGAGATCGTCCGCGGGGGCGCGAGCCACATCACCCTGCGCTTCCTGCTCGAGCCCCCGTCCGACGGCATGTCCGGCGGCGGCATCTTCCCGGCCATCGTGGGCACCGCGCTGCTCACGCTCCTCATGACCCTGGCGGTCATCCCCGTGGGAGTCACCACCGCCATCTATTTGCGAGAGTACGCGCCGCCCAACTCGCGGCTCGCCAAGCTCGTGCGCGAGGCGGTCTCCAACCTCGCCGGGGTGCCGTCCATCGTGTTCGGGCTGTTCGGGCTGGGGTTCTTCGTCCAGTTCGTGGGCGGCGGGCTCGACCGGGTCTTGAGCAGCGGCGAGGTCCACTACGGCCAGCCCGGGCTCCTCTGGGCCTCGCTCACGCTCGCGGTGCTCACGCTCCCGGTGGTCATCGTCTCCACCGAGGAGGCACTGCGCACGGTGCCGCAGGAGCTGCGCCAGGCCAGCCTGGCCTTGGGCGCCACGCGCTCGCAGACCATCGCGCGGGTGGTGCTGCCGGGGGCGCTGCCGGGCATCTTGACGGGCGCCATTTTGGCGATCGCCCGCGGCGCCGGCGAGGTCGCGCCCATCCTCTTCACCGGCGTGGCGTACTACCTGCCCGAGCTGCCCCACTCGGTGTTCTCTCAGTTCATGCACATGGGCTACCACGTGTACGTGCTCGCGACACAGTCGCCGGACGTGGAGGCGACGCGGCCCATCCTCTACGCGACCGTGCTGACGCTCTTGGCCCTGACCTTCGCGCTCAACCTCGTCGCGGTGGTGATTCGCGGAAGGATGCGCCGGCGCGCCGCCGAGGGCCACTAGCGCGAGCCTGTAACGAATGTGCTTTGACCTCGCCCCCTCCCCGCAAAGCGGGCAGGGGGTTGGGGGATGAGGAACCGGAGACCGGATGGAATCGCCGACCGCATCGCCGCCCAAGCTCGAGACCCGAGACCTCGTCATCCGCTATGGCGCCAAGGAGGCCATCAAGCGGGTCAGCATGTCCGCACCCACGCATCGGGTGACGGCGCTGATCGGCCCGTCGGGCTGCGGCAAGTCGACCTACCTGCGAACGTTCAACCGGATGAACGACCTGATCCCGGGCGTCACCGTCGAGGGCGCCGCGCTCCTGGACGGGAGCAGCATCTTCCAGAAGAGCCTGGATGTGGTGGAGCTGCGGCGGCGCGTGGGCATGGTGTTCCAGAAGTCGAACCCATTTCCCAAGTCCATCTTCGAGAACGTGGCGTACGGCCTGCGCGTCGGCGGGATGAGCGGCCGAGGCCAGCTCGAGGCGCGGGTGGAGGCCTCGCTCAAGGGCGCCGCCCTCTGGGAGGAGGTGCGCGACCGGCTGCACGAGAGCGCCCTGGGGCTCTCCGGAGGCCAGCAGCAGCGGCTCTGCATCGCGCGGGCGCTGGCCGTCGAGCCCGAGGTGCTACTCATGGACGAGCCGGCGAGCGCCCTCGACCCCATTGCCACCGCGCGGATCGAAGAGCTCATCCACGAGCTCAAGTCGCGCTACACCATCGTCATCGTCACCCACAACATGCAGCAGGCGGCGCGCGTTTCGGATTACACCGCTTTCTTTCTCATGGGAGAGCTCATCGAATTCGGCTCGACGAACCAGATCTTCACGACTCCCCAGAAGCGCGAGACCGAGGATTACGTCACGGGGAAGTTCGGGTGAGCCCCGTCGAAGGCGCGGGACTGCTCATCTGCGCTACGGCGCAGCTCCGCCCATTCGCAAGCACCTGATACCAATCCTCGCCGCCCAGTGGACCCGCGGAGCCGAAGCCGAGGCCCGATCACCTGGGACGACCACGGAGAGGCCAAGCCCTCGCCGGAATACGCGGGACTCCGCCGGCGAAGACGAACCGCGTCCCGGATTCACATCCGGTCGCCGACGCACGATAGGCGCGCACGCCCCCAGGAAGGCGCGTCAACACCGTGCAGGCGAGCGAGCCTCTCGTATGCCCGAGAAAGCCGCGCCGGCTACGGATCGTCAGTTGCTGACCTTGTAGCTCGCGGAATAGCTGCGGGTTGGGACTGGGCTGTCCGGCTTGAACCTATTGAGCTGATCCGGCGTAATGCGAGCGGATGTCTGCAGTGTAGCGTTGAAATCACCTCTCTGAATCATCTGGATGCCCGTCCCCATGTCTTGCCCGCCGAGACTCGCGTCTCGCCCAATCACGAAGTTCACTTCCCTGCCAAGGGCGATGTTGCGATATTGGCGCACCGCCGACTGGACCAGCGCGGTCTCGCTTCTCTGGTAGTCGGCCGCGAGCATCACCGGGTCGTTCCGAGTGGAGACCCCCGAGAGCTTTTCTCGCACGGTTGCCTTTGCATCGAGGTGTTCTGCAATATTTTGGATGGATGGACCGATGTGGAGCTTCGCGCGAGCCAGATCCTTGTCGGTCATCTCCGGATGCATGACCTTCAGCGAGACCTCGTGCTGAGTCCCAAAACCCGCGAAGGAGCTTCGAGCCGACTCCTTCGGCCCGTTAGGATTCCAGTCCAGGTTGGCTCGGCCCTCGAGGTAGATGGCTCCAGCGATGGCCCGGCCGTCGACGTTGTGGTTCTTGGCGGCCCGCTTGACGTCGTCGGACTTGCTCTCGAGAAGCTCGACGACCTTGTCGTTGGTCCCGAGACTGCTGCCGTCGGCGAACGCCGGCCAAGCGTCATTTTCAGTCGCAACCTTCCGTTCTTCGGCCTTGCTCCGGAGCCCATTGCCCGTCGCCGCCTCTATCGGA
Source organism: uncultured delta proteobacterium (assembly GCA_963772225.1). Classification (GTDB taxonomy): domain Bacteria; phylum Myxococcota; class Myxococcia; order Myxococcales; family UBA5297; genus CAVYWD01. The sequence goes on from CAVYWD010000011.1 coordinate 842,498, forward strand.
TTCGGCGTCGTCGAACCGGCCGCTTTGACTCGCTGGGTTCCTTGAGAAAAGCCGTTCAGGACAATCTCTGCCACGCCCGCCGTCCGCTGCTGGCCGTAGCGCTTTTGCTGCTGGGCGATCTTTTCCTTGTCAGTACCGTAGAGGTCCCGATTGTAAGGTTTGAGGGCCTCGATGCTGGATTGGTAGTCGTCCAACGAGCTTCGAAACTTCTGGTCGAGGAGCTTGTCGCGAGCCGCGCCCTCCGGAAGGGCCGTGAATTCCGGGCTCTTTCTGATCTGGTCGACCTGCTTCTTGTCGGACTCAAGGAGCTGATTCCGGATGTTATCGGGATCAGACATGAACAGATCGGTCGAAGCCTTGACGCGCGCGCTGTAGTCCCGCTGGGTCTCCGGCGGGGTCGATGGATCCGCTTTGATCCTCTCCGCCGCCGCCTTCAGCGCGCGGTTGGCTCCGACGAAGTGCGACGCCTTTTCTGCCGCAGAGGTCGACCTCACGCCCGCTGAGATTTCCTGGTCCGCCTGCGTCAGGAGCTTGGAGATCGGGCTGTTTCGCGCGGCGGCCGCGGCCGCCATCGCGACCTTCTCGGCGGACTTCGCCTCTTGGAGCTCTTGCGTCGCCTTGGCCAAGTCGTCCTTCGCGGACTTCAAGTCGTCCGCCGCGCCCTTCGGGTTGGCTTTCAGCTTCGCTTCGAGCTCGGTCACCTTCGCCTGGAGACCGTCGACCTTCTGCTGCGCGGCTGCCGTGGCTGCCTTGGCTTCGGCCAGCCTCGTGTCGAACTCGAAGCCGTCTTTCGGAGGCTCCTGCGGGACGGAGGTGTCCGTCCCATTGGCATTGGTCTTCTGGCTGCCGCCGGCGGCCTCTTGAGGCGCGAGTCCGGGCGTTTCAACGAATTGATCGGAATTGTACCGGCGCGGGAACCCCTCCGCCTCGCCGTTTCCGCCGGTCGCGTTCGAACCCAGGACCCCGTTCGCGCTACCCAACGGCCCGACACCGGTGCCGTCGGGGCCGCTGCCGCCCTTGAGCCGGTCGTTCGGCGGGAACTTCTGATTTGAAACCTCGGCAAGGCGCAAACGCATCGGAAGTTCCTCCGGGTATCGGCGGCTTTGACGACGAAGAAGTTATCGGCAGGGCCCCGAGGAAGTTGCTTTGCACCCGAAGAAAGCTCTCGCCTCCGACATGCAGGCTTACGACCCTGGCGCGGACCTGCCGTGCCCGGGCCGAAGCGTAGTTGCCGATGCTCGGATGCGCCACGCGGAGATCTTCCCGGCGTCCACCTTGGCGAGCAGGATCTCCTGGTCGAGGTAGGTCTTCGTGGGCGAGATCTCCCCGGTGACCGCCGCGGCGCCCGTCAGCCCCAGCGCCAGGAGCGCCCGGCCGAGGTCCAGCCAAGTCGCCCGGCACAAGGGATGGAAAGGCGGAGGGGCGAGCCCCGACATCGCAGGCTACGGCAGCTCGGCGGCGAGGGCGAGGCGCCGAGCCGCCGCCGCTCCAGCGCGGCCGAGAAGAGCCCGGCGAGCAAGATTCGCGACCGGCGTCACAGGTCATCGAAGCGCTCCGATCGCCCCGGCGCCCCGGCGCCCGATGGCGCCCGACGGCGCCCGCGAGACCTCGCCCGCGATTGGTCTACACTGGCGCTCAGGGAGGGCTGAGGCTCGACTGGGATGCGCGTGTTAGGCAGGGCTCCAAGGGACCACTGGGATACGGCGTCGCGCCTCGCCGCGGCCATCTCCGCCCTGTCGGAGCTCGGGGCCCAGGCCGACACCGAAGGTCGCGTCCTCGAACAAGCGCCCCAGCTCCTGTGCCAGTCCCTGGGGCTCGCGTCCTGCGCGGTGCTCGTCCCCGGCCTGGGCCCGAACGCGCTGGTGGCCCTTTCGTGGTCCGGGCGCGACTGCCCGCAACCCGTCGCGCGCTCCGAGGCGAGCCCGCTGCTTCAGTGCCTGGAGCGAGGCGAGGCGCTGATTCTCCCCGGCGAGGCCGGGCCCTCGGCGCCAGCCCGATGGGCTTGCGCCCGCATCGGCGGCCCCGCCCGCGGCGTGCTCGTGGCGTGCGCACAGGCCCCCGAAGCCTTCGGCGCCGAGGCGTCGCTGCTCAAGGCCGCGGCGGACGCGCTCGGGCTGGCGGTCGACCGCGCCCGGCTGGCGGCCGGCTCCGAGCGGTCGGCGCACAGCATCCGGTCGTTCATCCACAACTCGCCGGACATGATCTTCGTCCACCGCGAGGGAGTCATCCTCTTCGTGAACCCGGCGTTCGTGGCGCGCCTCGGGCTGCGATCGCTCGAGGAGGCCGTCGGCCGCTCGGTGCTCGAGTATGTCCATCCGGACGACCGAGTGACGGTCGAGGAGCGCATGAAGGGCCGAGCGCCCTCGGGCCTGGCGCCCGCCGAGGAGCTCCGGATGCTGGATCACAACGGCCGAATCGTGGTGATCGAGGGCATCGGCATCCCGCTGCTGCTGGGCGACGAGCCGGTGCGCGTGGGGATCGCCCGCGACTTGACCGAGCGCAAGGAGCTTCAGGCGCGAATTGCGCTATCCAACCGCATGGTGTCCATGGGCACGCTGGCGGCCGGGCTGGCCCACGAGCTCAACAACCCGCTCGCCTACGTCTACGCGAACCTGCAGCACCTGATGTCTAAGCTCCCTCGGGCGCTGGCCGCGGGCGGCGCCGGAGCCTCGCTGGCCGGCGGGCTGCAAGCCGCCGTGCGCGATGCCTTCGAGGGCGCCGAGCGGATGAGGGGCATCGTCGCCGGCGTGAAAACCTTCACCCGCGGCGATGCCCAGGACCGCTCCGCCGTAGAGCTGGGGCCGCTGCTCGACTCCTGCTCGAGCCTGGCGGCCAACGAGGTCCGCCACCGCGCCCGGCTGGTGAAGGACTACGCGGACGTCCCCCTTGTCCTCGGGAGCTCAGGGAAGCTCGGGCAAGTGTTCGTCAACCTCATCGTGAACGCGGCCCAGGCCATCCCCGCGGGCGCCGTGGACGCGAACGAGATCCGCCTGTCGACCCGCCTGCTCTCCGACGGGCGCGTCTGCGCCGAGGTCCAAGACACGGGCTGTGGCATCGCGCCCGAGCACTTGCCCCGGGTGTTCGACCCGTTCTTCACCACCAAGGGCCTGAGGGAAGGGACCGGGCTTGGCCTGTGGATCTGCCAGGACATCGTGGTCGCGCTCGGCGGGGAGATGGCGGTCGAAAGCGAGCCCGGGCGAGGGACCACCTTCCGCGTCCTGCTTCAGCCCGCAGCGCGGGCACAGGCGGCCCCCATTGGCGCGAGCGCGACGTCGAGCGCGGCCGCCGCCGGCGCCCAACGCCGGGGCCGGGTCCTGGTCGTAGACGACGAGCGCCTCGTCGCCGAGGTGATCCGCCGGTCTTTGGCGGACGACCACGACGTCGAGATCGAGACCCGCGCGAGCTCTGCGCTCGGCCGCCTCTCCACCCAGAGGTTCGACGCGGTCGTCTGCGACCTGCAGATGCCCGAGGTCACCGGCATGGAGATCTACAGGCGCCTCGCCGAGCAGGCGCCCGACGGGCGCTCGCCGCCCTTCGTCTTCGTCACCGGCGGCGCATTCACGCCCGAGGCCCAGGCCTTCCTCCAGAGCTCGAAGGCGACGTGCCTGGACAAGCCCATCGACTTCGTTGCGCTCAAGCGGTGCATCCAGGCCTTGATGTCCTCCGGGGGCTAGAAGGCGCGTCGAGGCAAGCGCGGTGTGCTGGCGGGTTGCGGTGAGCAGGCGCCGGCCGCTACGGTAAATCAGGGGCACGCAACCCCCGCGTTTCAGCAGGAGGACGTTTGCGATCGACCGAGAAGGGAGTCCCCGTGGCAGGCTCTCGGGTTCAGCTCCTGGCCATGCGGCACGGCGCCGCCGGACGGGCGACCACCGACCTGGACCGCGCCCTCACCGACGAGGGGCGCGAGCAGGTGCGCCAGGTCGCAAAGCAGCTCGCGAGCGAGCTGCCCGCCCGGCCCGAGAAGCTGTTCTCGAGCCCCTACCCGCGCGCCCGCGAAACCGCGTCCATCGCCGGCGCGCTCCTCGGGGCGGCCGTCGAGACGCTGAGCGAGCTGGGCGCCGGCGAGGCGACGTCTTCGGATATCGTCATCGCGCTTCGCGCCCTGGCCCCGAGCGCCACCCGGCTCATGATCGTCGGGCACGCGCCCGACCTGGGTGACCTGGTGAGCGCGCTCACGGGCTCCTCGAGGGCGACGCTCGCGACGGCCGAGGTGGCGCAGCTGGAGGGAGAGCGCCTGGAGCGGGGCGCGATGCGGCTCGTTCAGATCTGGAGCCCAGACGAGCAACGACGCCAGCCGGAATGGATCTGACATCGAGATGGACCGCGCGGCTCGTCAGAGGCGTGGGAGGTCGTGGTCCTGAGCCGCGGCGACGACCTGCGATGCAAGCTCGGCGAGCACCTGCCCCCGTGTGCCGACCTTCCAGGGCTGGCTCCGCTCTCCGACGAGCTCTTCACCCAAATCCTCGCGCGCTGATCCACCCGGGCGCTTGCCGGAGCGGCCTCAACTCGCCGCGGGGGGCCTCCAGGCCAGGCTCGGGACGCGGAGCCGGCCATCTGCCACCTCGGCCACCCTCCGAGGCGCCACGCCGCGCGCGTCGAAGGCCCGCTTCCAGGCGGCAAAGCTTCCGCCCGCGCGCCAGGCGTCGAGCGCCGCGAGGCCGGCCTCCGGCCCGCTCTGCGCGAGCATGTACTCGACGAACGCCCAGCGCGCCGAGGTCGAGCGGATCTCCACCCGGCCCTTCACCTGCCGCTTGAGGCGCGTGAGCCGAGCCTCGAGGACGCCCAGGGCCTCGAACGGCGCGCCGTCGAGCGGCGTGTTGCGCTTGGCGCAGAAGGGCGCGATGCCCAGGGAGACCGGGACGACCTTCGAGAGCTCGGCCGCGAACGCCGCCAGCTCGTCGACGTCGGCGTCGGTCTCGTTGGGCAGGCCCACCATCTCGTAGAGCTTGAGCCTCGGGATCCCGGCCTCGCGCGCGAGCTGTGCGCTGCGCAAGAGGTGCTTCTCCTGCGTGTTCCGATTCACCGCGTCGCGAAGGCGCTGCGACATGCCGTCGGAGGCGATGGTCAGCGTCCGATAGCCGCCTCGAGCGAGCAAGCCGACGAGCTCGGGGTTCAGCCGGTCGGCGCGCAGGCTAGAGATGCCCACCTCGCGGCCGCCGTCGATGAGCGCGCGCAGGATGGCCGCGAGCTCTGGGTGATCGGTCACCGCCGCGCCCACCAGCCCCACTCGGCGCGCGCCCTCGGGCAAGAGGCGCAAGAGCCTCTGGGCGGGCACCGCCCGCATCCCGCCGTTGGTGGTGCGCCGCATCACGCAGTAGGTGCAGCCGCGCGAGCAGCCGCGCTCCGCCTCGACCAGGAACATGGAGCGCAGCTCGGTGTGCGGCGTGAGGATCTGGCTCGCCGCCGGCAGCCGATCGTCCGGCGCCCGAGCGACGCGCCCCGGCGTCGCGCTCAGACCTGGAACGAGGAAGCCGGGCCGACGGCCCAGCTCGGCGAGCAGCCCGGCCCGGTCGACCTCGGACCCCGCCACCTCGAGCAGCTGGTGGATGAGCTCCTCGGCCTCCCCCAAGGCGATCACGTCCGCGAAAGGCTCGAGCGGCGCCGGGTTCGAGAAGGTGAGCGGGCCGCCGACCACGACCAGCGGGTGGCGGCCGTCGCGCTCTTGCCGAAGGAGCGGCAGCCCCGCGAGCTCGAGCATCTCGAAGACACCGGTCAGCTCCAGCTCGTAGGCCACCGAGAAGGCGACGACCCCCATCCGCGAGACCTCGGCCTGGGTCTCGTAGGTGAAGAGCGGCGCGCCGGACGCCCGGAAAGCGGGGACGTCGTCGGGCAGGAAGGCACGCTCGGCGGTCGCGCCGGGGTGCGCGTGGATCTCTCGATAGAGGGCCTGGAACCCGAGCGAGCTCATCCCCACGTGGTAGGGGCTCGGGTAGCAGAGCGCCACCCGCAGCGGCGCGTCCTTGAAGAGCGCGCCCGACTCGTCGGCGAGCCGCGCCCGCACCGCCTGCACCTGGGGCCAGTGAGCCATTGCAATAGCCTAACAGCGGAGCAGAGCCCGCCCCTCCTACGAGGCGGCCGCGAGCGCGCCGGCGAGGTCGTCGATGAGGTCCTGCCGGTCCTCGATGCCCACTGACAAGCGGATGAGGCCGTCCGAGATGCCGAGTCGCTCGCGATTCTCCTTGGGCACGGAAGCGTGCGTCATGATGGCCGGGTGCTCGATGAGCGACTCGACGCCGCCCAGCGACTCGGCGCACGAGAAGATCCGCACCGCCTTGAGGAACGCCCGAGCCGCCGGGAGGCCGCCTTTGATGACGAACGTCAGCATGCCGCCGAAGCCCTTCATCTGCCGCAAGGCGAGCGCGTGCTGCGGATGGCGCTCGAGGCCGGGCCAGGTCACCTTCTCGACCTTGGGGTGCGCCGACAGGAACTCGGCGACCTCCCGCGCGTTCTTCTCGTGCCGCTCCATGCGCACCGCCAGCGTCTTCACGCCGCGCAGCACCAGGAACGCGTCCATGGGCCCCGGCACGCCTCCCACCGCGTTCTGCAGGAAGTAGAGCCGCTCCGCGAGGGCGGCGTCGCTCGTGCCCAAGAAGCCGCCGACCACGTCCGAGTGGCCGTTCAGGTACTTGGTCGTCGAGTGGAGCACGAGGTTGATCCCGTGCTCGAGCGGGCGCTGAAAGACGGGCGTCATGAAGGTGTTGTCGCAGACCGAGAGCACCTTCCGGCGCCGGCAGACGTCGGCCACCGCGGCGAGGTCGACGAGCTTGAGCATGGGGTTGGTCGGCGTCTCCACCCAGACCGCCTTCGTCTGCGGCGTCAGCGCCGCCTCGAGGTTCTTGACGTCGGTCAGGTCGGCGAACGTGAAGGTGAGGCCCAGCCGGCGAAAGACCTTGTCGAAGAGCCGGAACGTGCCGCCGTAGACGTCGTCGGAGCAGACGATGTGGTCGCCGGCGTCGAAGAGGTGCATCACCGCGTCGGCCGCGGCGCACCCGGAGCCGAAGGCCAACCCGAAGCGGGCGCCCTCGAGCGCGGCGAGGCAGTCCTCCAGCGCCTTGCGCGTCGGATTCTTGGTGCGGCTGTACTCATACCCCTTGTGCTCGCCCGGCCCGGCCTGGACGTAGGTCGAGGTGAGGTAGACCGGCGTCATGATGGCCCCGGTGGTCGGGTCGGGCTCTTGTCCGGCGTGGATGGCGAGCGTGTCGAACCGCAGCGGCATGGCGAGTCTCCTCGAGAGAGCAACGGCTCTGGCGGCGCTGCGGGCGCATGGCAGACCTTTGCCCGGGCCGTCAAGCGGCATCGCGAACCGGCGCTCCGGTCCGCTCAGCGCCTGATAGCAGGCGGGGCGCGGCTTTGCCATGATTCGCAACGAATGAAACTCATCATCGAGCGCGGCAAGACCGTGGAATTCGACGCTCTGCCGCCGTGGTCCATCGCCCTGGACGGGTACGTGCAGGGCCCCGCGTTCGACAACGTGCGCCACCGGTACTCGTTCGACCACCACAAGGGCTGCATCCGACTCATCACCACCGCCACCTGCGAGCAGGTGCGCGACGCCGTCCTGCTTGGGCTGCGGCCAGAGCGGTTCGCGATCTACCTGAACGACGTGGACACCGACACCGCCCTGGCCGTCTGGGCGCTGAGGAACCCGGAGCGGCTCATCGAGGCGCGGGTCGGGCACCTCATCGGGTGCGCGGGCCTGCTCGACGCGCACGGGGGCGCCTACCCGCTCGTCTACGAGCGCCGGCACCTCGAGTGGATCGGCGAGCCGGAGACCGAGGCGCGCATCAGCGGCCGCTACGAGAAGCTCTCGACCGAGGAGCTGGTCGGCCTGCTCGAGGAGATCGCCGGGCGGTTCGAGACCTTGTTGCGCGGCGAGGCGCCCCGCGAGACCGAGCTTCGCGCCGCGGACTCCCGCGCCGAGTTCACCGTGCTCCACCAGGGCGAGAACTTCGCGCTCGTCCAGGCCGCGGACCCGCATGTGTTGTTCGACCTGTACGCCCAGGGCATCGAGCGCTTGGTCACAGTCCGGCCGCTCTCCGACGGCAGCTTCGCGTACACGGTGGCCAAGAAGAGCGACTTCGTGGACGACTTCGACGTCCCGGCCATCCTCGAGGCCCTCGGCAAGGTCGAGCCGGGATGGGGCGGCGGCAGCACCATCGGCGGCGCGCCGCGAAACCCCGACGGCTCGCGCAGCCGGCTCCCCCCGCATGAGGTCTTCGAACGGGTCGAGCGAGAGGTGCAGCGGCAAAAGGCCGAGAGCGCGAAGCTCGCGCCGCCGGGCGGGTGAGGCGCCGCAAAGGGCCCCGTCAGCTAGGCGTCGTCCGCGAACACCTCGGAGACAGACTTCGCCGTGACGGCGACATCGTGCCAGCGCTGGAGGCGCTGCAGGTCGCTTTCCGCCTCGATGCGCGCCTGCGCCTCGGCATCGAGCGCGAGCCCTCGCCGGGCGAGGACGTGGAGCAGCGCTTCCCTGATCCCATTTGCCCTGCCTTCGGCCTTCCCCTTCAGGTAGGACTCCTGCAACCACTCCGTCCGATACCCCTCTCGCTGCATGACAACCTCCAGCTCTCGCCTCACCTGTGCGTCGGTCATCTGAAGGATAGCATCCACGATGCTCGGAGCCATCGCGCCCCCTCCCTGCCTCGCGACCCCGAGCGCTCTCTGCGCGACGCTCCTCGCCTTCGGGCTCTTGGCGTGCGCCGCCACGGCCAAAGGTGCCAGGAACGGCCTCCGCTCGTCCAGCAGGTCCGACTCGGGAACCCGCGAGAGGTCGATGCGAATCACCTCCAGCGTCCGCCGCGTTCCCAGCGGGCCTTCGTCGATGAACGGATGGCGGTCGAACCAACGCGCCACCGTCTCGCCGACCGTCACCAGCACCACGTCGCCGCGAGCGTTACGGTGTCGATCGCGCGCGAGCTCCAGGCTCAGCGGAATGGTGCGCAGCTTGTCTTCGTCCACAGAGGCCTGAACCTCGAGCCCCAACCATCGCTCCGGGTCCTTGGGGTCGCCTCCGACGAAGAACGCGTCGCCGCGCCATTCGACCGGCTTGGTCTCCGAGAAGTTCGGATCGGCCGGAGCGACCGCCCCCAACTCGAGCCCGCGGACGCGGCGGAGCAGGTCCACGAGAACCCCGTTTTCGCGCAATAATTGAATGATCGTTTCATGGACGATGGACGGCATTTCCCCCTCCTGGAAAATGCGAGCGCTGCGCCCCCTTGGGCGAGTGGAGAATACCACGCGCTGCCGCCGGCGCGCACAACGCATGGCTGCATTGACCGCGGAGCTGGGCGGCCCGTTCGAGGAGATCGCCGGGCGGTTCGAGACCCCGTTGCGCGGCGAGGCAGCCCCGCGAGAGCGAGCTTCGCGCCGCGGACACGCGCGCCGAGTTCGCCGTGCTCCACCAGGGCGAGAACTTCGAACGGGTCGAGCGAGAGGTGCAGCGGCAGAAGGCCGAGAGCGCGAAGCTCGCGCCGCACGGCGGATGAGGCGCCGCGAAGGGCCCCGTCAGCTAGGCGTCGTCCGCGAACACCTCGGAGACAGACTTCGCCGTGACGGCCACATCGAGCCAACGCCGGAGGCGCTCGATGTCGACCTCCGCCTCGATGCGCGCCTGCACCTGCGTGCTGGGCGCGAGCCCTCGCAAGGCCAGGACGCGGAGCAGCGCCTCCTTGGACGCCTCAGCCTTCCCCTTCAGGTAGGACTCCTGCAACCACTCCGTCCGATACCCCTCTCGCTGCATGACAACCTCCAGCTCTCGCCTCACCTGTACGTCGGTCATCTGAAGGATAGCATCCACGATGCTCGGAGCCATTGCGCCCCCTCCCTGCCTCGCGACCCCGAGCGCTCTCTGCGCGACGCTCCTCGCCTTCGGGCTCTTGGCGTGCGCCGCCACGGCCAAAGGTGCCAGGAACGGCCTCCGCTCGTCCAGCAGGTCCGACTCGGGAACCCGCGAGAGGTCGATGCGAATCACCTCCAGCGTCCGCCGCGTTCCCAGCGGGCCTTCGTCGATGAACGGATGGCGGTCGAACCAACGCGCCACCGTCTCGCCGACCGTCACCAGCACCACGTCGCCGCGAGCGTTACGGTGTCGATCGCGCGCGAGCTCCAGGCTCAGCGGAATGGTGCGCAGCTTGTCTTCGTCCACAGAGGCCTGAACCTCGAGCCCCAACCATCGCTCCGGGTCCTTGGGGTCGCCTCCGACGAAGAACGCGTCGCCGCGCCATTCGACCGGCTTGGTCTCCGAGAAGTTCGGATCGGCCGGAGCGACCGCCCCCAGCTCGAGCCCGCGGACGCGGCGGAGCAGGTCCGCGAGAACCCCGTTTTCGCGCAATAATTGAATGATCGTTTCATGGACGATGGACGGCATTTCCCCCTCCTGGAAAATGCGAGCGCTGCGCCCCCTTGGGCGAGTGGAGAATACCACGCGCTGCCGCCGGCGCGCGCAACGCATGGCTGCATTGCCGCCTCATTCGCCCGCGATCAGCGCCCCAACAGCTCGGCAATGGCTTCGCCCAAACCCGCAGGATCGTCCGCGCTGAAATTGTGCCCGGACTTCTCCACGCATGCGACGGGAACGCCGCCTTCGGCCACGATGCGCGCGGTCTCGTGAGTCTGGACATCGCTGCGCCCGCCCAGGACATAGCCTCGGCGCGCGACCGAAAGGGCGAGAAACCGCGGGAGCATCCGCGCCCCGACGTCGACCAAGGAGACGGCGCTTCGGTGATAGGCGACCGGGTCGGCGAGCCGCGCGCTCTCGCGATACCAAGGCGAGTCGAGCTGGGCCAAGAACCGCTGCCACCCGGCGACGAAATCGCCCTCGAGCATGGCCGCCACGCGCGCGCTCCCGGTGGCGTCTTCGGCGCGCAGATTGGGCTCGGCCAAGATTACCGCGCTCGGCGGGCGCCCCGCCTGGACGAGCCGCTCGGCGACAAGCACCGCCAGCGCGCCGCCCATGCTGTGCCCGACCAGGGCGATCGGCTCGGGGCGAGGCTCGAGCAGCTCAGCGACCCTGAGCGCCTGAGCGGAAAGGGAGTAATCGACCTCGGCGCCCCGCGGGCTGCGGCCAAAGCCCAGGAGGTCGATCCAAAGACTCGCGAAATCCCGCAGCGCCGGGCTCTCGGACACGGGCGGCCAATCCCGGCTCCCCGCGCAACCCAGGCCGTGGAGATAGACGAGCATCGGCGCTCGGCCGGGCTTCGCGCTCGAGGCGAGGTTCAAGCGAGGCGGCATGGAAGCCTTTCTTCGAAGACAAAAGACAATGCCAATGACCGGCGAATATTCGGCCTCAGCCCACCTCCTCGAATACGCCCGCATCCCGATTCTTGCGGACGCGCTCGCCGGCGAAGACCCGGCCGTTCATCGCGACGTAGACGCCCGGCGGCAGCACCTGCGCGAAGCTCAGCGCGCTGCCGAGGTTGAAGAGCCCGTCCGAGCTGCCGAAGGCATAGGGCACCATGGCGCCCGTAAGGACGATGGTCTTCTCGATGCGCTCGGCGGCGAGCGCCCGCGCGGTCTCGGCCATGGTGTCGGTGCCGTGCGTGATGACGATCCGCTTCTCCGGGCAAGCGCGACAGCTCTCGACGACGAGCCGTCGGTCGGCCTCGGTCATGTCGAGGCTGTCGATCATCATCAGCGTGCGCAGGCTCACCTCGACCCCGCAGCGGGCCAGCCGCAGCATCTCCGGCAGGTGCGTCTCCTTGAAGAAGAGCCGCCCTTTCAGCTCGTCGTACTCCTTGTCGAAAGTGCCGCCCGTGGCGAATACTCGAAGAATCTCGTTCATTGGGTTCGCTGTCCTTGAGCCTTCAGCCGCGAGCGAGCGCCATCGGCGCCTTCGCGGTGTTCTCGCGAAAGGAAACCATGGCTGCGACGCCCTTCCAACCGCTGAGCCTCGCCGAGCATCTCGACCACCTGGCGCGCGGCGTCACCACCATGGCCGCGGCGCTCGAGACGGGCGACCTTCGCGCCCCCGTCCCCGCCTGCGCCCCGTGGGACCTGCGCGCCCTCGGGCATCACTTGGGCAACGTCCACCGCTGGGCGCGCGCCGCCGTCCTGGAGCGGCGGCCGCCGCCCGAAGTTTCCGGCGGCCCGGAAGGTCGCGGGCCCCTCGTGTCCTGGTACCGCGAGGCGGCGCAGGCGCTGCTCGACACGCTTCGCTCGGTCGACCCGAACGCGGAGTGCTGGACGTTCGGCCCCGCGCCGCACATCGCCGCATTCTGGATCCGCCGGCAGGCGCACGAGACGGCGATGCACGCCTTCGATGCCGCTCGCTCGCAGGGTGCTCCGACGGCGATCGACCGGCGCCTCGCGCTCGATGGCGTCGACGAGGTCGTCCGGATGTTCTTCCCGCGCCAGGTGAGGCTCAAGCGCATCGAGCCCCTCGCGGACTCGCTCGCCCTCGAGCCGCTGGACGCGACCGGAGCCCGCTGGGTTCTGGCGGCCGACGGCGCCGGGCCCCAATCCAAGCCCACAGCGCCCGCGCAGGCGACGGTCCGCGCGAGCGCCGAGGAGCTGCTCCTCCTTCTCTGGGGCCGCGCCAATCTCGCCTCCGCTGTGGCAAGCGTCGAGGGCGACCGCGAGGCCGCGAACCGGATCTTGGGCGCGCGGCTCGCACCCTAGATCCGTTCAACCGAAGCGCTGGCACAGGCGGTCCCGCTCGCCCGCCTGCGCGCTCGCCGAGCGGCTTGCCGAGCGCCGTGCCGGTCACTAGACTCGCCGAGCAGGCGCTCCTAAGGGTTTTGGCAACTTGCGCCCAAGGTGAAGGCCATGACGACCGCGCCCAAGCGATGCGGAACTTGCTCTCTGTTCTCGCGCTCCACGTTTCCCGGGCTCATCTCCTTCGGCAAGTGCGCCCACCGGCACGGCTGGGGCCGGGCGCACTCGGCGGTGTGTGAACACTACGCGCCGGGCCCCACGAGCAAGGCCCTGAAGTACATCATGGCCCTCAACATCTGCGGCGCCCTGGCCGGCTTCTCCACCGCCCTCACCCTCGACATCCGCAACGGGAACCTCGTCGCCCACCTCGTCTTCGCCTTCGCCTGCATCGCCATCCCATCGTTCATCTACCTCGTCTCCCGACACGGCATGTTCTCCGAGGACGCGAAGTACATCGTGATGGAGATTGAGGACCAGGCGGTCGAAAAGGAACGAGACTCCTTCCACTTCTGACGCCCGGGCCGCCGGCGCGAGCTCACGCGCTCAGGTAGGCCCGCACGAGCTCGACGCCCTGCTCCACGGCGCGGCTCAGCGCCTCCGAGCGGGCGAGGCCCGCGGCGATGGCCGAGGCAAGCCGGCAACCCGTACCGCGCTTCTTGGCGCGGATACGTTCGCCGCGGAACCAGCGAGCCCCGGCCGGCTCCAGCAGGAGGTCCGCCGGCGAGCCCGCGAGGTGGCCGCCTTTGATCAGGGCCGCCCGCGCGCCGCGCAAGAGGAGCCGGCTCGCCGCCTCGTGCATCAGGGCCTCGTCGCCGATCTCGAGTCCGCAGAGGGCGCCCGTCTCCGCCAAGTTGGGCGTGACCAGGGCCGCCCGCTCCAGCAGCGCCCAGAGCTCCTCGGCCTCGCCCTCGAAGAGCCGGCCGCCAGTCGAGGTCCCGAGCACGGGGTCGACGACCCAAGGCACGCGGGCCAGCGGGCCCTGTGCCGCGCGAACCAGCTCCTGGAGGACCTGGCGCGAGCCGACCATCCCCACCTTCACCGCGCCCACCGGGCCGTCCTCGAGCGCGCTTTCAATCTGCGCCCGCAGCGCGCGCGCCGAGACAGGCTCGGCCAGGATCAGCCGGGAGCTCGACTGCGCCGCCACGGCGCTCGCGCAGAGCACCGCGGCCGCCCCCGACTGGCGAATGGCCTCGCCGTCGGCCAAGAGGCCCGCGCGGCCCGACGGATCGAGCCCGGCCACGACCAGCACCCGCGGCGGCGCGCTCAATGCGCCTGCCCGCGCGCGAACTCGGCCGCGAAGAGCCGCGCCTGCGCCACCGGGTCGGCTGCGCCCAGGACGTCCGAGACGACCGCCCCGGCCGCGGCCCCCGCGACCGCCACGGCCGCTGCGTTGGCCGCGCCCACCCCGCCGATGGCCACCACCGGCAGGCCGGCGCCCCGAGCGACCTCGGCGAGCCTGGCGAGCCCGCGCGCCTCCACCGGCAGGGCCTTCGTGGAGGTGGGGAAGACGGGCCCGAAGCCGACGTAGTCGGCGCCCGCCTCGAGCGCCGCGCGCGCCTCGGCGAGCGTTCGGACGGTCGCGCCGACAATCCGCTCGGCCCCCATGAGCTTGCGGACCTGGGCCAAAGGGAGGTCCTCGGCGCCGACGTGCACGCCGTGCGCGCCCGCCGCGAGCGCCACGTCCGGGCGGTCGTTGACGAGGACCAGGACCCGGCTCCCCACCTCCGCCATGGCCTTGGCGGCCGCGTCGAAGAGCGCGCGGGCCCCGCCGCGCTTGTCGCGCAGCTGGACGCAGGTGGCGCCGCCGTCGGCGAAGGCGCGCAGCTTCTCAGCCAGGGTGAGCTCTGGCCTGAACTGGGCGTCGGCGATGCCGTAGAGCCCGCGAATTCGGTCGCGAAGGGACATGGGTTGCATTCTCGCAGGGCCGCCCCGGGAGGTGGCAAGGCGCTCGGCGAGGCGGGTGCTCGAGCGGCAAGGGCCGTTTGACAGGGCCGATCGCCTGACTCTATATATCCGCGCCCGGCCGCAAAGGGGGCGCGGCGCACATTCAGGAATTCCGACGAACTCGTCGCAAGACGAACGAGGTGAAGCCCATGCCCGACGCCATCGACATCAAGCTCATCGACAAGAGGACCGCTCCCCGCAACATCAAGAAGGGCCTGCTCGACGCCAAGGATTACGAGCGACACCTCAAGTCGCTGCCGGACCTCACGGACCAGGCTGCGCCCATCGAGGCAACCATGGAGTCGACCGAGGTCGGCGCGAGCGGCAACCACCCCGACGAGGAATAGCCGGCCTCCCCGAAGGACGAAAACCGGTGCGCGGGCTCGTCCGCATTGCCCCCTGCCTCCTCGCCGCGGTCGCGGTCCCGGCAGGGGTGCGCGCCGGCGTGGCCGAGCGGCGAAGCCCCGTCGTCCTCGCCATCGAGAAGGCCAAGGCGTCGGTCGTCAACATCTCCAGCGAGACACTGGTGCAGGCCCGCCGCCGCGGCGCCGACCGGCTCTTCCAGGAGTTCTTCGGGGCGCCGACCGAGCGCCGGTTCGTGCCCAACTCCCTGGGGTCCGGCGTGGTCATCGACCCGCGCGGCTTCGTGGTGACCAACTACCACGTCATCGCCCGGGGCTCGCGCGTGAAGGTGGGCTTCGCCGACGGCCGCGAGCTCGTGGCCCGGGTCGTCGGCACCGACCCCGACAGCGACCTCGCGGTGCTCAGTGTCCGCTCCGACGCCCCCTTGCCTGCATCCCCAATCTCGCAGGGCGAGCCGATGATCGGCGAGACTGCCATCGCCATCGGCAATCCCTTCGGGCTCTCGCACACCGCCACCGCCGGAATCGTCTCCGCGCTGCACCGTCAGCTCAAGACGGAGAGCGCCACATTCTTCGACTTCATCCAGACCGACGCCTCCATCAACCCCGGCAACAGCGGCGGGCCGCTCTTGAACGTGGACGGCGAGGTCATCGGCATCAACACGGCCATCTACGGGGGCGAGGCGAAGGGCATCGGCTTCGCCATCCCCGCGGAGCGCATCCGGGCCATCGCCGGGTCGCTCATCCGCTTTGGAGAGGTCCGCGAGGCCTGGCTGGGTCTGTCGGTCGAGAGCCTGGACCAGGGCGGAAAGGTCCGCGCTGTGGTCAGCGACGTCGACCCGAAGGGCCCGGCGGCCCGCGCCGGGGTCCGAGAGGGCGAGGTCATCGCGGCCATCAACGGCTCTGTGCTGCAGGACGCCGACGAGTTCCACTACCGCGTCCACGCCTTGTCCCTGGACCGGCCGGTGACGCTGGAGCTCCAGCGCCGCTCCTCCAAGCTCGCGGTCCAGGTGACGCCGGAGGAGTTCCCGCTGGCCGCCGCGGACGACCTAGTCGCGAGGCGGATCGGCCTGACGCTGGCGGAGACCTCGGTGCAGACCTTGCGGGGCCCTGTCCGCGCCCTGGCCGTTCGAGCCCTCAAGCGCGGGAGCCCAGCCTCTCGCGCGGGCCTCGCCCCGCAGGATTTCATCCTCTCCGCCAACAGCATCGAAGTAGACACGTTGGCTGAGTTCAGAAAAGTGGTCCGCCGCGCCCATCCAAGCGGGCGGCTGAGCCTGGTCGTGCAGCGCGGCGATGACCTGGAGCAGTTCGAGTTTGCGCTCTAGGCTAGGCTAGAGGCTGTTGCGGAAGTCAGCAATCGCCGCGCGCCTCCTCACCCCCCAACCCCCTCTCCGCTAGCGGAGAGGGGGCAAGGGGGTGAGGTCGTTCTGGCGAGGAGACCACTTTTCGTAGCAGGCTTTAGGCTGCTTTAGGCTGCTCAAAGGCTAGGAATCGCCAGGGAGAGAGCCATGCCGACCGACGAAGAGAGACGCGCGAATCCGCAAATCAAGGAGCCCAAGGCTTCAGGGACCGTGGAAGGACCGGGCTGGCAGATGCGGGAAGCGCCCAGCGACAAGGCGCTGCCCCAGATGGACTTCACAACCTTCTGCCTCTCCCTCGCCTCCTCCGCCATGATCCACCTGGGCCTCGCGCCCGACCCGGACGGGGGGCCGCCGCAGTCCAACCTGGCGCTCGCCAAACAGACCATCGACATCCTGGAGCTGCTCGAGGCGAAGACCCGGGGCAACCTGACCCGCGAGGAGGAGAGCCTGCTCGGCACCGTGCTCTATGACCTGCGGCTCCGGTACGTCGAGGCAGGCCGGTAGCGGCCCTCAGTTTCCTTCGTGTGACTGGGCGGCCTCGGCCGCGCGCTGAAGCCCGTCGGCCTCGATCTTCCGGGCGGCCTCGCGGAAGTTCTCCAGCTGTTGCGGGGCCGTCTGTGCGGGGGCGCCTCCGGCGACCCGCGTCGTCTGGCTCAGCGCCACGTACGTCGCGTAGCTGATCGCGGCTAGGCCGAGCACCAGCGCCAGCATCTTCATCGGCTCCTCCAGGTCGCTGTCGGTTCTGCGCGACCCGAGTATCCCACCGGTCGACCGCTCTCGCGCCAGCGACAAAGGCCCGAGGCTCAGAAGCCGTTCATGGAGAGCGCATCGACCGCCGGCTTGGTGCCCAAGGAGAGCACGGGAAGCGACTCCTTGGTCTCCACCGGAGCGGTCGCGGGTGCGGCCTCCGGAGCCGGGCCCCGGAGCGACCAGAGGACGGGCTTGCTGCCCGCGACCTCGCTCTTCGGCGGTGCCGCCTGCAGGCTGGCGGACTCCGACTCGGGCAGGGACGTGAGCAAGGTCCACGCGATCGGACGGCTCCCGTGCCAAACCTCGAAAGAGCGCTCGGCGGGAACCGCGGCACCGGGCTCGGCCCACGCCTCGGTCGCCGCCAAGGTCAGGGCCAGGGGAAGGAGCAAAAGCGTCTTCTTCATCACGGTTACCTCGTCGGAGCCGCGCTCCATGGCAAAGCTGCGCATACCCCGACCCCGTGACCGGCCCTCCATTTCCCCACCGCCCAGGCCATCGGCTCGCGCGGGCGCACCCGGCCAGGGTTGTCGCGTCCTCGGCAATCGGGCCGCCGCGGCGGCGCGCCCCGGGTCCCTCCAAGCCCCTGGCGGCAGACCTGATTGGCCCCTTCCGCACTGGGCAGCTAACTGACTTGCCGCACCGGGGTTTACCTATCTACCGAATCCTTGCCGCCCCCTCGGGCACCAGATAGTGTTCGCGCCCATTGCGCTCCGGAAGAACCCACAGGCATGACACGGATGTCACGAAAACCAGCCGGCCACACCGTGCGCCGTTTCCGCATCCCCGCGCAATGAAGAGAAGCCCGTCTTTCAAAGCGCTAGAACCGACGTAATGACGCTTACTTATCCATAGGCATTTCCGACCTGCCATCAAATCGGCCGCCTGGCACGGACATTGCCGTTCAACAGTCCTCGCACTTCAAGAATGAGGACCTGCCGAACCTGGCCGGAGGGTCATCGATCGCATGGATCATCTTCGGCAGCGCACCATTGAAACCGAAGTCCGGTGCTCCGGAATCGGGCTGCACAGCGGCGCCCCCGTCACCCTCGTGATGAGGCCTGCTCCGGAAGGGCACGGCGTCACGTTCTTGCGCACCGACGTCGCTGGTGCGCCCGCCATTCCGGCCCTCCACACGAACGTGGTCGAGACCTCTCTGGCGACCACGTTGGGCAAGAACGGCGTTCAGGTGGGGACTGTCGAGCACCTGTGCGCCGCGCTGAGCGGCCTCGGGCTGGACAACCTCAAGGTCGAGCTCGATGGCCCCGAAGTGCCCATCATGGACGGCTCGGCGGCCCCGTTCGGCTACCTCCTGCGGTCGGCGGGCATCGCCGAACAGCGCAAAACCAAGAAGTTCCTGGTGATTCGCAAGAAGGTCACCGCGCGCGACGGCGACAAGCTCGCGGAGCTCACGCCGGCTCAGCAGTTCAGCGTCCGCTGCAACATCGACTTCAAACACCCGCTCATCAGCGACCAGAGCTTCGAGCTCGACTTCTCCGACCGGGCCTTCCACCGGGAGATCGGCCGCGCCCGCACTTTCGGCTTCCTCCGGGACGTCGAGGCGCTCAAGCGCGCAGGCTTGGCTCGCGGTGGGTCTTTGGACAACGCCATCGTCGTCGACGACTTTTCCATCCTCAACCCCGACGGCCTCCGCTATCCGGACGAGTTCGTCCGCCACAAGATCCTCGACGCCATGGGGGATCTGTTCCTGCTCGGCATGCCCGTGATCGGCCACCTGACCGCGCACAAGTCCGGCCACGGTCTCAACCACAAGCTCGTGACTCAGGTCCTGGCCAATCCCTCGAACTACAGCGTCGTGACGGCCACGGCGCGAGAGCTCGAGCGGCTCGAGCTCAAGCTCCCCGCTTTCGCTCCCGCCGAGGCGCTCGGCTAGCTGTGCCTACAGGAAGTTGTAGCCCACGCTCGCGACTGCTCCGACGCGGCGGCTCGGCTCAGGCTCGCTCCCGTTGAGGACCACGAGCGCCGAGACACCGAGCTGAACCGCGTCCTTCGAGAGCGGGAACACCCAGAGCCCCGGCGCGAGCGCGACGCGGGTCCGACGTGCGCTCAGCGCTCTCGAGCCCTCCACTTGAAGCACGGGCTGAAGGGGCCCGAGCCGAAGCCCGGCGAACCCGCCCAACAGGACCGCCTGGCATAAGGGGTCACCGCGGAAGAGGGGCTCGTAGCCGTAGCCGACCTTGAGCTGCAAGCTCAGGGCGCCCCCGCCGAACGCATACAGCACTTCTCCGCGGCTGCTCTTCGCCTGGGCCGGTGCGCCGTTCGGCAGGGCGACGCCCCAGACGAACGCCAGGCGATGGCTGGGGTTGAGCTCCAGGGGAATCTTGGCATCGATGAAGACGGGATTCGCCCCCACCGAGCCGCCTCGTTCGGCCATGAGCGGGAACTTGATCTCCACCAGGTAGAGGTTGAGCGCGACCTGCTGGTCGTAGGCGAGGGCGCGGCCCGAGTCGGCCAGCGCCCCCCGGAGTTGAATGCCCGCCGACAGCTCCGGGTAGACCTCCGGGCCGATGAACGGGTCAGCGAAAGCGCGGCCGGCCTCCAGATGCTCGCGCGGCCAGCTCCACTCGGGCATCGGCGAGAGACGCTCGTCGTCGGCGGGCAGTGGAGCGCCCGCGTCGACCGGCCTGAGCCGGTGCTCCTCCAACGCGACATAAGGCGTTCCAGGTCCGGCGGTCGCGAGCGCTGAGTTCGGCGGCGCCTGAGCCGAAGAACGCGATCCGAAGAGCAGTGCCCCTGCGAGGAACGCTTCGCGAACCATGGCCGCTCCCGCTCGCGCGAAGGCGCTTCGGGGCCGAAGGTAGGGAGGGCCACCCCGAGCGGCAAGCCGCGCGGGGCCTTCAGCTCGCTGAAAGCCACTCCTGCGCCAACCGGTACTCGGTCTCGAACGCGTCGCGCTCGACCACCAGCGCGACGCCTGCGTGAGCGCCGCCGGGGCAGAAGCCGGCGTGCGGCGCGGTGACGAGCGCCGGGCGACCGCTCTCCAGCGCCAGCGTGCGCAGCCGCGAGCCTTCGGCGAGCACCAGCGACACCTCTCCGGAGACCAGCAGGAACAGCTCCGGGCAGGTGTGCCGCTCCAGCTCGAGGCAGTCCTCGGCGCGTGCCGCCGAGGGCGAGAAGAGCCCAACCCGCCAGGCTCCGGCATCGCCACACAGGACCTGAAAGAGCTTGCCTGCGGCCCCCTCGAGCAGCGCGTTGGCCGGCGCCGCAGGGAAGGACGGCGGCTGGACCTTGACGTGCCTCGCGGCCATCTCACCTCTCCTCGCCTCGAGGCTATAGCATTGGCCCTCGACCGTCGCTCAGTCGATTCACTCCCCTTTCAACGCCCGCTGCCGCCCTCATGCCCTTCCTCCCACTCGACCAACCGCGCTCTGGCCGCACCTTCCAGCTGGTGGCCACCCTGGGTCCGGCCTCCTTGCACCTCGCGGGCGCGCTGGCGCGAGCGGGCGCGACGGCGTTCCGGCTCAACGCCTCGCATCTGAGCGTCGAAAGGCTCGAGCAAGCGTTGAAGGTCATCGACGCCGACTCGCCGGGCGCGCCGGTGGTCGTCGACCTCCAGGGCGCCAAGATGCGCCTCGGCCTCTTTCCGGAGCGCCTGACCGCGGTGGGCGAGCGCCTGACCTTCGCCCTGGAGCCAGGCTCGACGAGCGAGATCCCGCTGCCTCATCCGGAGCTCTTCGCGGCGCTCTCGACGGGCGACGTCCTGTCGGCCGACGACGGCCGGCTCTGCTTCCGCGTCGAGCGCAGCTCCCCGGAGCGCGCCGAAGCGGTGGCGCTGGGGGCGGGGCCGCTTCGGCCGCGCAAAGGCGTCAACCTCCTCGACCACCCGGTCGCGCTGGGCGCTCTCTCCCAGGCCGACTCGGCCTTCATCGCCGCCGCGCGCTCTCGCGCCGCCTTCGCCTTCTCCTTCATGGAGGACGGCCGCGAAGCGGCCTGGCTCAGGGCCCGGGCGCCGGGCGCCGCGGTGATCGGGAAGATCGAGCGGCGCGAGGCCAAAGAGCGCCTCGCCGGCATCGCCCCGGCGGTCAACGCCGTCTGGATCTGCCGCGGAGACCTGGGCGCCCAGCTCGGGCTCGCGGGCATGGCCCGCTTCGTGGCGAGCGTGAGGCCCGCCGCCCTGCCCTGCCCCACGCTCCTCGCCGGCCAGGTCGTCGAGCACCTCACCCGCGGCAAGGAGATGACGCGCTCCGAGGTCTGCCACCTGTGCGACGTCCTCGACCGCGGCTACGCCGGCATCGTCCTCTCCGACGAGACCGCCGTTGGAAAAGACCCGGTGCAGGCCGTCAGCGCTGTCGCCGCGCTGGTGGGCGACCTCCTGGAGCCTAACTGACGACCTTCAGACGCGCTCGCGGGTGGAGCGTCCGTTCGTCGCCGGCTCGCCCGAGATCTCCTGGACCGGCGAAACCTCGGGCTCGCGGTGGACGGCCTCCAGCGCCTCGGCCACCGCGTCCATCTCCTGGGAAATCTGCTCGAGGCTCCTGCGCAAGCCCGCGCCGGCGACGTCCGCGGAAGCGGCCTCGGCGGAGCGCGCCCGCAGAATTTGCGCGTGCAGGTTCTCGAGCGAGTAGAGAATGCGCGTCCCCTCGGCCTCGAATCGGAGCGCCGCGGTCGCCAGCTCGGCGCGCTGCGCGAGCTGCCCGTCCAGCGACTGGAGCGCGGCGGAAAGGCGCGAGCGCACGATCTCGTCGCGCTCGGCCGCGATGCGCCCCTCGAGCTCGCCGCGCTCCCGGCGGAGCCGCTCGTCGTCGTCGAGAGTGACGGCGGCCCGGAGCTCGCGCTCGCGGCGGGCGAGCTCGTGGCAGGCCGAGCGCAGAGCCTTCACCGTCTCGTCGGGCCGCCTCACGAGCTCGCGCACCGCCGCGGGGGCGCTCCTGAGCGCGGCGTCGAGCTTCTCGCAGACCGCGTTCACCCGGGCGAGCCGCTGGGTGACCTGCGCCAGAGCCGGCGGCTCCTGCGCCGGGCTCGGCTCCGCCGCTCGCCCCGGCGGCTCTCGGACTTCGCCGCTCTCGCTCGAATGCTCCGGCTCGGCTTCGGCCGGCGGCAGGGCCGGCTGGCGCTGATGGGCCCCGGCCAGATGCGACGCCGAGCCAATGCCCAGCCCGAGCGCGACGAAGACCATCCACCACAGGTGTGGCTGCGCGAAGGCGAGCGCCAGCATCACCAGCGCGGCGGCACCCTGGACCACGCCCACCGGCTTGCTCGCCCGCTGGCGCCGCGCGCGCTTGAGGCGCCGCCGCTCTTCCCGCAGCCTCCAGCGCTCGCGCTTTCGCTCGAGCTTGGCGTTCACGCGCTCGAGCGCGTGCGCTCCCGCGGCGGAGATCAAGTCGTGCGCGAGGCGGCTATGCGCTCCCCGGCTGCTCACGAGCGCCTGCTGCATGCGCCGGATGCTCGCGTCGAGCTCGTTCTGCCAGTCCTGCTGGGACGCCATGAAGTTCCTCCGGGGCGCAGCTTATCCGCAGGCGGGCGCGCCCGGCGACCGGAAGGATTCGCCGCCTCACTCGACCTGAAAGTAGTCGAGTTGGCGGCCGCGAAACAGCGGGCGCCCGGAGGCGGGAACCGCAGCGCCCGCTCTCACTGGGGCGAAGGGGCGCGCACCTTCACGCGAAGCGGGCTGGGGCGACGCGCGGGGGCGGGCACCGTGGTCCGCACGAAGTCGAGGAGAATCGCGGTAAATCGCTCCGGGTCGTCCAGAAAGGGGAAGTGCCCCGAGCCGGCGAAGATCTCCAGGCGGCTTCCGGCGATGGCCTCGTGGGCGACATGGGCGTGCCCCACGGGAATGAGCCGGTCGCGCTCGCCCCAGATGATGAGGGTCGGAAGGCCGGCGGCCAGGTAAAGGCGGTCGATGCAGTTCACGTGCTGTCCGCCCAGGTCCACGACTCCCCTCGCCGTCTCCAAGAACGCCCGCCGCGCCTCCCGGCTCCCCAGGGCGATGAAGCTCTTCCACGTCTCTTCCAAGTCGGCCGTGGCGCGCGAGCTCAGGCGGTCGAGCCCCCGGGTGAAGGCGCCGACCCCGCGCGTGGCCATGGCGCTCAGCAGGGGCAGGGCGAGCTGGGCGCCCGGCAGCGCGGCGGCGCGCAGGATGGGGTGCAGCTCACGGCCCAGCCCGCCGCTCGCGACCAGGGCGAGGCGCTCGCAGCGCTCGGGGTACTGGTAGACGACCTGCATGGCGACCCCGCCGCCCAGCGAGTGCCCGACGAGCGTGCAGCGGCGCACGCCCAGCGCATCGAGGAGGTCGCGGACCAGGTTCGCGTAGGCGCCCGGGGAGTAGTCGCCCGGGGGCTTGGCAGAGTCCCCGTGGCCCAACAGGTCCGGGGCGATGACCGAGTGGGACTCGGCGAGCCGCGGAATGATGCCCTCCCAGGTGGCCGAGCTCGCGGCGATGCCGTGGAGCAACACGACCGCAGGGCCCTGGCCGGCCGAGCGATAGCAATACCGCTGCCCGTGCAGCTCGACCTCGGACCGCTGCACCGGCCGCCCACCGTTCGGGATGACGCGAGTCTGCACCTGACGCGCTCCGACCTATTCTATTTTTGAGTTAGCCCCACGGTGGCGGCCGTGCCACTGCTCACCAGGGCCTTTGCGCCGAGGCGCCCGCTACTGCGCCGCGCGCGCAAGAGCGAAGAGCCGGACCTCCGCCGCGCCGGACTCTCGCAGCGCGAGCGCCGCGGCGTGTGCCGTGGCTCCGGTGGTGAGCACGTCGTCGACCAGGAGCACGCGCTCGCCCCGGACCTTCGCGCTCTCCGCGCAGAAGGCCCCGCGCAGGTTCTCCTCCCGCGCGGCGCGCCCTCGCCCGACTTGGGGAGCCGTGTCGCGCACCCGGCGGAGCGCCCGGGGCGCGACCGGCCGGCCTCCCTTTCGCGCCAGCGCCCGGGCGAGCAGGAGCGCCTGGTCGTACCCGCGGCCGCGCAGCCGCTTCGGGTGCAGCGAGGCCGGCGTCACGAGCGTGCACCACTCCAACGAGGCGCGCGCCGCCTCGAGCGCGAGCTCCGCCAGCGGCCCGGCGTAGTGCGGGCAGTCCTCGTACTTGAAGCGATGGACCGCCTCGGCCAGCGCCCCCCCGTAGAGGAACGGGACGCAGGCCTCCTCGAACGCCGGCGGCTCGCTCCGGCAATGCGCGCAGAGCCCGTCGACCTCCGGCTCGCCACAGCGCTCACACCGCCGCGCGGCGAGGTCGGTGCAAGTCTCCAGGCACTTCGGGCAGAAGGGCCCGCGCCCGTCGAAGAGCTCGCGGCACCCTGGGCAGCGCGGGGGGAAGACGAGGTCGAGGAGCGCGCGCAAGGGTCAGCGGACGATGAGGGAGCGCCCGCCCATCTCCTTGGGCGGGGTGAGGCCCATGACCGAACAAAGGGTCGGCGCGACGTCGGCGAGGATGCCCTTCTTCATCTTGGCGCCCTTGAAGTCGGGGTCGACCAGGATGAACGGCACCGGGTTCAGGGTATGGGCGGTGTGCGGCTCGCCGGTGACGGGGTCGACCATGGTCTCGCAGTTGCCGTGGTCGGCGGTGATGGCCATGGAGAGTCCCGCCGCGCTCGCGTGCTTGTAGACCTCGCCCAGGCACTCGTCGACGACCTTGACCGCTTTGATGGCCGCGTCCAGCACGCCGGTGTGGCCGACCATGTCCGGGTTCGCGAAGTTCACGAGCAGGAACTGGTAGCTCTTGGAGTCGATGCGGCGGCAGAGCTCGGCGGTGACCTCGCGCGCGCTCATCTCGGGCTTCAGGTCGTAGGTCTTCACGTCGCGAGGGCTCGGCACCAGGTGCCGGTCTTCCCCGGGGAAGACCCTCTCGCGCCCGCCGTTGAAGAAGAACGTCACGTGCGCGTACTTCTCGGTCTCGGCGGTGCGGAATTGCCGCAGGTTCTTCTGCGCCAAGAGCTCGGGAAGGATCTGCGTGGGGTTGTCCGGCGGGAAGGCCACGGGGAGCTTGAAGGTCTTGTCGTACTCGGTCATGCACACGTAGTACGAGAGCCGCGGCGCCCCGCCGCGGTCGAACTCCTTGAACTCGGGGTCGGCGAGCGCGCGAGTGATCTCGCGGGCCCGGTCCGCGCGGAAGTTGAAGAAGATGCAGGCGTCGCCGTCCTTGATAGTTCCCAAAGGCGTGCCGTCGCCCTTGACCACCACCGTGGGCGACACGAACTCGTCGGTCTCGCCGCGGGCGTACGCGGCCTTCATGGCCTCGACGCCGCCCTCGGCCTTGAAGCCCTCGCCCTTGACCAGCGCGTTGTAGCAGCGCTGCACCCGGTCCCACCGCTTGTCCCGGTCCATGCCGAAGTAGCGGCCGCCGACGGTGGCGACCTCGCCCGCCTTGCGCTGCGCGAGCGACGAGACGAGCTCCTCCATGAAGCCGAGCCCGCTCTTGGGCGGCGTATCGCGCCCGTCCATGAAGGCGTGGACGTAGATCCGCGGCAGGCCCTTTTGGCGCGCCGCCTCGGTCAGCGCCGCCAGGTGCTCCATGGAGCTGTGGACCCCGCCGGGCGAGACCAGGCCCAGCAGGTGGAGCGCCCCGCCCGAGCGCTTGGCCTCCTCGAAGGCCTGGTTGATGGCCGGGTTCTTCGCCAGCTCGCCGGTCTCAGACGCCCGGTTGATCCGCACCAGGTCCTGGTAGACCACCCGGCCCGCGCCGAGGTTCGTGTGGCCGACCTCGCTGTTGCCCATCTGCCCCTCGGGCAGGCCGACCGCCAGCCCGCAGGTCTCGAGCTCGGTGGCCGCTCCGAGCTTGAGAAAGCGGTCCATGTTCGGCGTGCCGGCGAGCTGGATGGCGTTCGCCTCTCTCTCGGCTCGATTGCCCCAGCCGTCGAGGATGGCGAGGAGCACTGGCTTGATGCGCATGGGTAAAAGGCCCTCGTTCGATATCAAGGTGTTTGAGTCGCAAAGACATCTTAGTTCTAGCCGCCCTCAGCGGTGGTAGGGCTCGCCCTTCAAGATCGTGAAGGCGCGGTAGATCTGCTCGGCGAGCGTCAAACGCGCGAGGCGGTGGGGCAGCGTCATGGCGGACAAAGACAGCACGAGAGACGCGCGCTGGCGCACGGGCTCGCCCAGGCCCTCCGCCCCGCCGATGCAGAAGGCGAGGTCGCGGCCGCCCTGCAGCATCCGGCCGAGCTGCTGAGCGAAGGCGACGCTCGAGAGCACCTTGCCGCGCTCGTCGAGCGCTACCAGGGACTCCTGGGGCTTGAGGCGCTCGAGGATGGCCCGCGCCTCCTCCTCCACCGCGGCAGCCGGGTCCCGCGCCTTGCGCGCGTCCGGGACCTCCACGAGCTCGAATCGGCAATAGTGGGAAAGGCGCTGTGCGTACTCCTGGACCGCCGGCTCGAAGAGCTTGGAGCGGTCGCGCCCGACCGAGATCAATCGCACCTTCATCGCCGTGACGTTTCTACGGATGTGACCAATTGTCTACAATGGAGGTCGGGAGGAAGCTCGAAAGGTTGCCGCCGGGACCTGCCATGATCGCCGCCCTCGCCGTGTCCGCCCTCCTCCTCGCCGCCGCGCCCTCGAAGGCCCCTGGCCAGGAGCGCTTCGAAGCCGGGCGCGCGGCCTTCGTGCAGGGCGAGTTCGAGTCGGCCCTCGTTGAGCTCCGCGCCGCGGCCCAGGAGGCCGAGTCGGACGATCTGCTGGCGCAGATCCACCTCTTGCGCGGGCAATGCTACGCGGCCCTGCCTGACGACGCGAAGGCGGAGGAGGCCTTCACCGACGCCCTGGAGTTCGACCCGCTGGTGACCCTGGACGCGGCAAAGGTCCGCCCCGAGGTCGTGGCGCTGCTCGAGGGGCTCCGGGAGTGCCTTCGGGCGGAGCTCAAAATCTGGACCGACCAGCCGGGCTCGCGCGTCTTCTTGGACGGGAAGGAAGTGGGCATGGCGCCCCTTCGCCGCAGGGTGGGCCTGGGAAAGCACCGCGTCGAGGTGAAGACCCTCGACGGCGCCTATCGCGGGCGCGAGGAAGTGCTCATCCACGCGCGCCAGTCGCACGAGCTCAAGCTCAGCCTCACCCGGAACGAATAGCGGCGGCATCGACTCAGCGGGCCGGGTGGCGCTCCCCCTCCCCGCGAGCGGGGAGGGGGTAGGGGGGGGGTGAGGACCTACGGCCCCCGGTAGATCCCGATGGCCCCGGCCAGGAACGCGACCAGGATCTGCCGCTGGCTCCCGGAGCCGGCCACCTGGATGTCGGCGACCGCGTCGCCTATGAGGTCGCCCAGGACGTCCAGGCCGTAGATCTGCAGGCTGTCGCCCCGGAGGCGCGTCAGCCCGCCCAGGCCGGCGCCGACCCATATCGAGCCGTCCAGCGGGTCGACCTGCACGGCGGTGGCGCGCGCCGGGTCGGCCAGGCCGGCGGTCCAATAGCGGACCTTGCCGTCGGGCGAACGGGCGGCGAGCCCGCGCGCGAACGAGCCTATCCAGAGCGTGCCGTCGGGCGCGAGGGCCATGCTCGAGACCGCGTCGTCCACCCGGCCGCTGGGGCGCGAGTCGACCGGGACCGGATCGGGCCACCAATCGAAGAAGTACTGGGGCTGGCTGCCCTGCGTCTCGCAGTCCCAGAAGCCGGTGCCGTCGGCGGTCGTCGCGCAGTGGATGGAGCGGAACCGGCCGCCCGCCCAGAGGTCGCCCTTGGGCCCGACCGCGAGGCCGAAGTAGTCGTTCGTCAGCGCGACCTCTCCCGTGGCGTCCTCGGTCGCGTAGCCGTTGAGGAGCGGGTGCGCGTGCTCCATGACGCCCGAGCAGGCGCGCTGGCCAAAGCAGGTCGGCGAGCCCGCGTACGACGGGTCGCCCCAGGCGAAGCCGTGGTTGGCGCCGAACCAGACGCTCCTCGACGGCGCGTCGTAGACGAGGCGGTCGATGGTGCAGAGCTTCTCGCGCCCCCGCGGCTCGGCGGGCACGACGTCGAGCCCGCTCGAGATGTCGTAGTGCACCACGTCGATTCCGCCGCCGCTCTTCAGAGTGACGCGGTCCGCGTCGCCGCTCTTGTAGATGTTGGGGTCCGGGTTGGGTCCGTCCCAGTTATCCTCGCAGCCGAGCTCGCCCGGCCCGGGCGGCATGCCGGCGTAGCCGACGTAGACGGTGCCGGGCGGCCCTCCGGCCACGGCGGTCACGTTCAGGTAGAAGCGGGTGACGGCGCCTTGGTCGGGGCGCGGGTAGCCGTAGGGGTGGAGCCCGTCGGCCAGGGTGAATCGCTCGAGCGCGCTCGCGCCGGCGCGCAGCAGGAAGAGCCCCTCCTCGCCGCCTGCGACCCAGACGTTGCCGGCCGCGTCCTCGCTGACGCCCAGGGCGCGGTGCGGCCCCCCTTGGTCGACGCCGTAGAACGCCCAGCCGGCCGCGGTGGGCAGTGGCACCGGCGCCCCATAGGTGGCGCCCGCGTCCGCGGGGTCGGTGCTTCCCGCGTCCGGGTCAGCCCCGCCTCCGCCCGATTTCGAGCACGAGAGAGCAAGCGCGAGCAGAAGCCCCGCCGAGCTGCGACGCATGTTGGCGCCCCCCGCCGCGCCTTCGCGAACGCCGAGGCCGGCGAGAAGAGCTTGGCGATCGCCTCCGGGCCGAGCAATGGCCCAAGCGCTTAGGCGTCAGCCCACGGTGTCGGCGTAGGTCATCACCAGGTACATCACCGCGTCGGAGTCGCCCGCGTTGCGGTAGACGTGCGGGGTATCGGCGGCAAAGAGGATGGCGTCGCCGCACTTGAGCTGCTCGCGGGTGCCCCCGACCTCCAGCTCCACGGCGCCGCTCGAGACGACCAGGTTCTCGACGGTCCCGGGAGGGTGCGCCTCGGCCCGCTCCTCCCCGCGCGCGGCGAGCTTGAGCTCGTAGAACTCGACGCGGCGAGGCTCGTCGAACGGGAAGAGCGCGCGGGAGCGAAAGCTGCCGTCGTGGCTGGAGAGCACCTTGGCGTTCTCGGCGCGCAGCACCGTCGGGCCGCTCGTCTTCTTCGAGCCGATCAGCGCGGAGAAGGGAACTCCCAACGCGGTGGAGATTTTCCAGAGGACGTTGATGGTCGGCGCGCTCTGCCCCAGCTCGACCTGTCCGAGCATGGCCCGCGACACGCCGCACAGGCGCGACAGCTTCTCCAGCGAGAGGCCGCGCTCCTGGCGCAGGTGGCGAAGGTTTCCGCCCACCACCGGCGCGAGGTCGGGAGAAGGGGGCCCCTCGACTGTGCCGGCGCTGGGGCGCTTCGCTTTGGGCATGTGCATTCCCTCCGGGAGCGGAGGGTTTGTCCGCCCCATTAAGGGGTTGCGTCAAGGTTCCCGGCGGCTGGCTCGCTTCTTGGCTTGCTCGGCGCCCGTGGGGAGGGCACACAGAGATCTCTCAAGGAGACTGCCATGCTCGAGATCCACCAACTCCTCGCCGGCCGGGACTTCGCGGTGGGCCACCGCGGCGCAGAGTCGATGGCGAACTTCATCTACCTCGTCGCCGACCGCGCCTCGGGGCAGTGCGTCCTGGTCGACCCCGCGTGGGACGTGGCCGGGCTGCTCGCGCGCGTCGAGCGGGAGAAGCTCGAACTGGTGGGCGCCGTCGCCACGCATTGCCATTGGGACCACGTCGGCGGGTGCTATGGCGAGCTGCAGATCGAAGGCGTCGGGCAGCTCGTCGAGCGGACGGGCGTGCCGCTGTACGTTCATGCATTGGACGCGGATAGGCTTATGGCGAATACGGGAGCCTCGGAGGCCTCGATTCGCCGAGTGAAGGACGGCGATTCGCTCGCGCTCGGCAAAGGCAGCCTGAATTTCCTCCATACGCCGGGGCATACTCCCGGCTGCCAGTGCATTCTCACCGGCGACGCCGTGATTACCGGCGATACGATGTTCGTCGGCGAGTGCGGGCGCGTGGACCTCGCGGGGTCCGAGCCGGATGCGATGTTCGAAAGCTTGAAGAAGCTCGCCGCGCTACCCGAGAGCACGCGGGTCTACCCGGGGCACCACTACGGCAGGACCCCGACGTCGACCATCGGCGAGGAGAAGAGGACGAGCCCCGCGCTGCGGCCGGCTGATTTGAAGGCGTGGCATGCGTGGCTTGCGGCGCCGTGAGGTGGGGGCGTGGCGGGGATAGGACGCTTCGACCGGTTCGGCCTCATGGGGCCGCGAGCCCCACACCTTGAACATGCTTGCGTCGCTGCGACGGCGGACGTGTCCACGCCGGACGAGATGTGTGACCCTGCCGAATGGGCCGAGGCGGGGGCGGCTGCGCCACAGTGAATCTGAAATCATTCACAATCACGGTAATTTTCTGCTCTTCGACCTCACCTAGCCGCATACCGGCGCACAAGACCCGGTGCAGATAGAGATTCTTCGGGTGCAGATGCGGGCCTGACTCGAAATCACTGGGCTTTTGGGTCAGATTGGGGCGCGGCCAGAACACGGTGTCGCGACCGAGGGGAATGCGGGTGGAGCAACTCGGGTTGAGAGAGCACCAACCCTGGAGGCTACGATGTCGGCAGCAATCATCCCGCTCCCGAACCAGAGGCCTGCGATGGACAAACTGCAGAGATTCCTTGAGGAGCGCCGGAAGGCCGGCAAGCCGAGCGACGGCTTTGAGGAATTTGAAGAGCAGCTCCATCGACTGATGAGCGAAGCGGAGGCTGAGGCTGTGGGCGAAGAGCTCAACCGCCATGACGTGGACCGCCCCACGATAGTGATCGACGGAGTGGAGCACCGGCGGGTTGTCCGGTGCGAGCAAGAGTACTTCACGCCGGCCGGGCCAGTCCGGCAAATCCGGAGCCTTTACCGCAGCGCTCCCGGAGAAGAAGCGGTGTGCCCCATGGAGCTGTCGGCGGGCATCGTCGAGGGTCGGTGGACGCCGCGTGCCGCGAAGCAGGCGCTGTGGTTCGTGGCGCACCTGACGCCGCAGTCGGTGGCGGAGCTGTGCGAGCGGCTCGGCGGCTTGATGCCGTCCAAGACATCGCTCGAATCGGCTTCCGAAAAAGGTGAGTCGGAGGTGGGAGCAAGAGCGCAAACGCTACGAAACTCGGCTGCGCGAGCACGAAGAGATTCCAGAGCGCGCCGAGGTCGTGGGCATTTCGCTCGACGGCGTCATGGTCCCCATGAAGGATGGGGAGCGCCACGAGAAACGGGAGGAGGCCGCTGCAGAGGGCAAACGCACGCGCGGATCGGCTGGCTACCGGGAGGTCGGCTGTGGCACGCTGACCTTCTATGACCGCGAGGGGGAGATGCTCTCAGCCATTCGGCTGGCGCGGATGCCGGAGGCAAACAAGATGACCCTCAAGGAGATGTTAACGGCAGAGCTCAACTGGGCGCTTGTGATGCGTCCCGGTCTGAAGTTCGTTCGGCTTGCCGATGGAGCGAAGGACAACTGGACCTTTCTCGACAGGCTAGACGTCGAGGGCCCGCGCGTCCTCGATTTCTTCCACGCAGCTGAGCACCTCGCGGCGGCGTCGGATGCGGCCTATGGGGAGCATTCACCCCAATCGCGTGCGCAATTCGAGAAGCTTCGCCACGTGTTGCGCCACGACCCGAAGGGCGCCAACAAGGTCATTCGCTCGCCAATGCACCTGCGCAAGCAGCATCCGACCTCAAAGGTGATTGCGCGGGAGCTCGAGTATTTCCGAAAGAATCGCGCCTCCATGCAGTACGAGCTTTTGGCTTCCGCCGGAGTCCCTATTGGCACCGGCGTCACCGAGGCAGCCTGCAAGACGCTTGCGACCCAACGCCTCAAGTGCTCCGGCATGGCATGGCGAGATGAGGGTGGGCAGGCCATTCTCAGCCTGCGCTCCTTCATTCAAAGCGGTCGCTTCGATTCCGCCTGGGCGCTACTGGCCGACGGCTATAAGCACCTCGATGGAGTTGCCATCCCGCAGGCCGCGAACAACGTAGTGCCCATTTGCTCGCGTCAGTGCTGAACCTGCCCCCCAATCGAACTGCGCGAGAGCCTGGTTTCGGTCCTTGTATCGCAGCGAAGTCCCACAATTGCCAGGCGGTGGAACCCGCCGCCTGCGATCGCGAGCACTCCGGTGAGGTTCTTCACCCGAACAGGCACCGAGCTCTCGGTTGTGCTGCCATCCCCCAACTCGCCGGCAACATTGTAGCCCCAAGGCTCCCGGAAGGCGCTCGAACGGCTCACCTCCTGCTTCTATCGAGCGGAATCCCACGCATCGCACTTGTCGGCGCGCAGCGCCTGGCTGGACGCGAGGGTCGGTTCGATCTGAAGGTAGGGATCGGTCGCATCGTACCGTGGCCAGGCCAAGGCGCCGCCGCCATTCGGGTCGCCGGTGGCTGCAAAGCGGGTCCAGTATCCGAGCAGCGCGCTTTCGACCGCGGTGTCCCCGGCGGTGATCTTCGGGGCGTAACTCGTGTCTTCGAGCGTTCCGAAGACGAAGAACAGCTCCAGGCCGTGATAGGAGCCGTCGACCGTGCCGCTCACACCGCTCAGCTTGTGAGAGAAGAAGTAGCGCCAAGCGGGCTCGGTCTGGGATAGCTGCGCGGCGCGCAGAATACGGCGGGCGTTGCAGGTGAACTGGGCGTCGGTCGTCGCCTGGATATAGGCGTCGCGCGCCTGCTCCGTGGGGGCATTTCCGGTCCCCGGCGGGTATAGGGCGAGCAAGCGGGTCTCGATGCTCGGAAACTGGTGAAAGGCGGCCTGAACCTTGGCGGGGGAGACCGTCCCCGGCTGCACGGAGATGGCCATCTCGTCGGCGTTCGTCCCGACCACCAGCGGCACATGGTTGTGCGAGCCGTCGACCACGGCTTGCTGCGGCGCCTTGGCGAGGACCCAACCATCCACGGTGGGCCCCCAGAGGCTCGTGACAACTCCCTCCGACGTGGGCTGGGTGATCGGCGCGAAGAGCGCCTCGGCGCTCAGGTCGCGCAGGCACTTGTTGACGTCGCCAGCGCTGCCGCAGCCGACCTGGGTGAGGTAGTCGCTCGCCTGCGCTTCCCGGTCGGCGAGCGAGCCGGAGACGCAGGCGCCGCTCTCCATGAGCGCCCGTGAAAATAGGCCCGCCGCGAGCGGCGAGGCGACGAGCGCGCAGGTGTCGAGCGCGCCTGCAGACTCTCCGAAGAGGAGCACGCGCGTCGGGTCGCCTCCAAACGCCGCGATGTTGCGCTGAACCCATCTCAACGCCTGCATCTGGTCGAGGAGGCCCCAGTTGCCGACGTGGCCGTCCGCGTCGGCGAGCGCCGAGTGCGCGAGAAATCCCAAGGGCCCAAGGCGGTATTCCGCGGTCACGACCACCGCATCGCCCCGGTCTGCGACCTTGGCGCCGTCGTACATGGTGGCGCCCTGCGTCTCTTCGCTCGTTGAGCCCTGGACGTTGCCGCCGCCGTGCATGAAAACCATGACCGGCCGGCTTTGGCCGTCGTAGCCGTCCCGCGTCCAAACATTCAAGTAGAGGCAGTCCTCGGCGCCGATAATGGTCCCGGGTTGGGAGCCATCCGCGCTGAATTGCTTTTGAGTGCACGCGGGCGGGAAGGTCGCGGCCTGCAGTGGAGCGTCCCAGCACGCGGGGTCTTGCGGCGGCAGCCAGCGCAGGGGGCCGACGGGCGGCGCGGCGAAAGGGACCCCCAGGAAGCGATAGACATTGCCGGTCTTCTGGCCCTGGACTACGCCGAACGCCGTGGCCACGAGCCCCGGCTTGGAGGCGATGCCCGCGCCGCAGGCGACGCACGCGAGGCCGACCGGCTTGTATCCCGAGCTGCACACGCAGACCGGGTTGCCGCCATCGACCCGGCAACTGCCGCCCGAGCCACAGCTGACTCCTTGGCACGGGTCGTCGGAGACACAGGCGAGGCCCTCGGCGTGATGGTTCGCGTCGCAGACGCACGTTGGGCTTCCGTCGACCGGGGCGCAGTGACCGAGCCCCGAGCAAGTGACCTCCTTGCAGGGGTCCGCCTCGTGGCCCGCATCGACGCCCGGCATCGAATACTGGGGCGGTGCCGGCGTCGGCTCCCGCGTCTGCATCGGTCTCGGCGGCTCCACCGTCGTGGCCCGCGTCCGGTGGCGAGCCGGGGTCAGAACCAGGGGGGGTGCTATTGCAACCCAGAACGGAAAGCGAAAGGGCGAGGAAGACGAACGGCATCGCGTGTGGGGTCATGCCGAGCTCGAACACCAAAGCAATGGCGCTGGTTGCATGAAATCGTCCTCCAAAGAGCACCGCGTGGCCGTTCGGCTCGGCGGTGTGGAAGTTCCGGAGCGGCAGGAAAGTCGTGGGCAGGCTGGGAGAGCGAGGTTGCCGTGAGCCCTTTTCTCTTCCTCCGGGAGCTTGGGTGACCGATACAGGAATCTTTGCCCCGGCGTGCTCGGCTCGTAGCGCATCCGCCCAGAGGAAGCCTCATGCGCACCGCATCTGCACTGACAGCCATGGTGGTCGGGCTCATCGGCGTCGGCTGCTCCGGCATTCTCGAGGGGGCCCCGGACTCAGGCGGCTCGACCCAGGACGCCGGCGCGATCCTTCGGCGGCGGCCAGGAAGTGATCCATTCTCGGCGGTTCCGGCGGCGATCCGGGATCCACTTTGTCGTAGCCGCCGCTGTGGACCCTGTGGGCCAGGCCCCCTCGAACCCCGCTGAATTGCACGGACCTGCAGGCCTGTCCCACAAGTCCATAGCGGTGTTGCCGCGCGGCAACGGCCCAACCTGGCGCCTCGAAGGTGGATCTCAAACTGGCCGCCGCCAAAGCATGATTGCGCGGGCCTCAATCGGACCCTTCTCGCCGTCGCGGACCTTGAAGTACTCCCAGTCAGAGACCGGGATCCTTCGGATGAGGTCGCTCGCCGCCCATCTTCT
The DNA here is from genome assembly GCA_963772225.1 of uncultured delta proteobacterium. GTDB lineage: Bacteria > Myxococcota > Myxococcia > Myxococcales > UBA5297 > CAVYWD01. The sequence goes on from CAVYWD010000011.1 coordinate 877,286, forward strand.
GCGCTCGAGCGTGCCAGCGGTGTTTCGGCGGACGCGGCGAATAGTCGTATTCTTTGGCACGTCCAAGGCGTAGCTTTTCCCGAGATTGCGCGCCTGATCGCGAAATGCGTGAGTGCGCTCGACGCCGACAAGCTCAAGGCCAACGCTGGGGTCTCCGAGGCCTCGGTCCGAAGGGTCCAGGACGGCGAGGAGCTCGCCCTGGGGAAAGGCAGCCTGAGCTTCCTCCACACGCCGAGGCACACGCCGGGCTGCCAGTGCATCCGCGCCGGCGACGCAATCATTACCGGCGACACGCTCTTCGTCGGCGAGTGTGGGCGCGTGGACCTCGCCGGGTCCGAACCGGATGCGATGTTTGCCAGCTTGAGGAAGCTCGCCGCGCTGCCGGAGAGCACGCGGGTCTACCCGGGGCACCACTACGGCAGGACCCCGACGTCGACCATCGGCGAGGAGAAGCGGACGAGCCCCGCGCTGCGCCCCGCCAATCTCGAGGCCTGGCACGCCTGGCTCTAAAGCGCCGTGACCGGCGCTTTAGGGCACCACCCTCGACAGCGCGTAGCCCTCGCGGGCGATCACCCGGCTGCTAGAGAAGCGCCCCTTCTCGGCGAGGCGCCGTACCCAGGTTCGCTCGAGCTTCTCCAGCGAAAGCACGAGCGCCTGTCCCCCGGGTTTCAACGAGCGGGCGAGCGCCTCCAGCTCGGCGGCCGCGACAGCTTCCCCTGCGGCGGGCGACAGCTCGCCGAGGGCGAGGTCGAAGCGCTCGTCGGGGGCCATCGCGTCGGGGAAATGCGCGGCCTCGCGGACCTCGAGGCGCTCTGGCGAGAGGCCCTGCCGAGAGGCGTTGAGGCGCGTGAAGGTGGTCGCGAGCAAATCCCGGTCGACCGCGACCACCCGCGCCTCAGGCCACCTTGCGCACGCGACGAGGGGGAGCGTTCCGTAGCCACAGCGGAAGACGAGCACCTTGCGCGGGGCTTGGCGCGGGAGCGCGTCGAGCAGGACCGGAAGCCCATGGCCGAGTCGCGCCGGCTCGTCGCCCCCGAGGTCGGAGGGCCGCTCCAGCAGGAGGCCCGCGACCGCGACCTGGTCGCGCGAATAGAGCGCCGCGGGCTCTGCGTCGCCTTTCGGCGCGGCCGCCCGCGATGGCTGGGCCCGGAGGGCGAAGACGGTGTGCCGCGGGCCGCGCGCCACTTCGGTGAGGGGCAGGCCGCGCTCGGCGCGCAGGCTCTCGACCACGGCGGCGAGGTCGCGGATGACGACCACGCGCAGCTCCCCCGAGGGCGAGAGCAAGGCACGGCCAGCCTCGAAGAGGTGCGCGATGAAGGGCTTTCCGATTCGCGCGGGAACGTTGCAGAGGATCCAGTCGAAGGGCTCGCCGCGCGATCGAAGATCGCGAAAGCCCAAGCTCCCGTACACCGCGGCGTTGCCCAGGCCATTGGCCTCGGCGTTGCTCCGGGCGAAGGCGGCGACCAACAGGTCGCGATCGACGAGCTCGACCTGTGCGCGAGGGAATTGAGCGGCGACCGGGAGCCCGAGCGCGCCATAGCCACAGCCCATGTCGAGCACGGAGGCCGGAGCGTCATTCGGCAGGTGGGCGAGCAAGAGCAAGGTGCCCTCGTCGATGCCGCCGGCCGAGAAGACGTCGTGGGGCAGGCTCAGCCTCAAGCGCGCGCCGAGCACGTCGAGTCGCAGGGTGGACTTGAGCCAGGGGCTGGCCGTCATGGCGCTCTTATGCCGCCTCCTCGCTCCGCCGGCAACGTTTCGCCCTAAGTCAGGCGACTGAGGTGGCGGAGGGCGCCGGACGCTCAGCGCACCCGCCGTCTCCCGCCGCTGGTTCTACGAACGCCCTTCGGCGCCGCCGCGCGACCAGTCCCAGAGGTCCGCGCATGCCGCGGGGCGCCTCGCTCTGGCGGCGCCTCCGCGGGCTTTTCGGGTCGGGGGGTCCAGCGCGGCCGCTGGCCGTACTCCAGGTCTCGCTCCGCCCTGGTCTTCAGCGAACGGACCACCAACCGGCCTCCTCGCACCTCCACCGAATGGAAGGTGAGCGTCTGCTTGAGGTTCTCGAAGCGGCCCTGCTGCTGCTCGATGAGCAAGGTGACCACGACGCCCGGCTTCCCGGCCCTTCCCGTCCGCCCGGCGCGGTGCAGGTACGCCGCCGAACCCTCGGGAAGGGAGTAATTCACCACCAGGTCGACCCCCGGCAAGTCCAGCCCGCGCGCCGCCAATCGGTCGCGACTAGGATCGGCAGCTCGCCGCTGCGGAAGCGCTCGACGAGCTGGCGCCGCTTGGTCGCCGAAAGCTCGCCGTGGAGAAACTGCGCCTCGAGCCCCAGGCCCACCAGCGCATCCTGCACTTCCTCGACCTCGTGGCGGGTGCCGCAGAAGAGGAGCGCTTGGTAGGGCCGCTCGACCCGAAGGAGCTCGCCGAGGTCCGCCACCCGCTGCCGTACCGTCGTGCGCAGCACCCGATGCGACAGCTCCGCTGGGAGCTCGCGCGCCAAGGTCAGCTGCAGTCGCTGCGGATCGCGCATGAACTTGCGCGCCACCAGCTCGACGTCGTGGGGAATGGAAGCGGAGAAGAGCAGCGTCTGGCGCCGGCCGGGCAGCTGCTTGATCAGCGCCGCCAGGTTTCCCGAGAACCCGCCGTGCAGCAGCTCGTCCACCTCGTCCAGGACCAGAGTCCGCACGTGGTCCAGGCGCAAGAGGTCGCGCGCCAGGAGCTCCTCGAGCCGCCCCATCGTGCCCACCGCGATGAAGGCCCCCGGCATCCAGCGAGGCCTCCTGCCGGTCCATCCCTCCGCCGCCGGTGAGCGAGACCACGCGCCGCTGGAGCGCGCCGGCCGAGCGCGTCAGCATCGCCTGGACCTGGTCGGCCAGCTCGCGGGTGGGCGTCACCACCAGCGCCTCAGGGAACTGCGCCTGTCGCGGAGCCGCCTGGAGCAACGGCAGGCCATAGGCGAGCGTCTTGCCCGAGCCGGTCTTGGCCTCGACCATGACGTCCCGGCCTTGCAGAATCACCGGGACGACGAGCGCTTGGACGGGCGTGGGCTCGCGGAAACCCTGCGCGCGACAGGCCGCCAAGAGCTCCGGGCGAAGGTGCATCGATTCGAAGGCGGTGGACATGAAGATTCTCCCAAGGCGTGCCGGCAGGCCGAATGCCGCCTCATTCCCGCCGGAAGAAGGGTTCTTCCGGGCGTTGAGCAGGGGGCTTCCCGGCCAACGGGCCTCCGCTCGGGGATGGGGCCTGAAGCCTGAGCCGGCGCCTTTTGGCGCGCGAGGATACCCTCAATTCCGTCCATCGTCGCAATCGGCCCAAGTGATCAGAATCGTCGCGGCTATCCCCGTTGAGATCCGCCAGCAGCAAGTCGAAGGACTGCTGCGATGGCGGGTCACGAACCTTGGCCAAAGCTCGAGGCCGGAATGGGAACTCGAGCGCCGCGCGGGCGGCTGCGGGGTCACTGACGAAGGCTGTCACCTCCCTGCGACCACCGCACCATAGAGCGGGAATGGGAGCTCTCGGGACATCGATATCCGACGGTAGCTACGCGTACCCCCACCTCCGCCTTAGCATCCACTCGCCGGCGAGCGCGGCGGCCAGCGCCGCCAGGAAGTACCAGCGATCCCAGATGGGCAGATCCTTTCGCCGCCCCACCTCGACCGTCTCCGGGTCGACCAGCGGGACCTCGGGCCAGCTCTTCGGCGCCTCGACGTACGCGCCGCCGCTCGCCTCGGCGATGGCCTTGAGCAGCTCGGGCCGCGGCGCCGCGTCCGAGAGCTCGGGCCCTGCCGCCCGCACCGCCACCGCGTCCTCGCCCTGCCCCAGACTCGCCCCTTCGCGGCTCGCGCGCGCGATGAGCTTGTAGGGCCCCGGCTGCGGCGGCATCAGCTCCAGCCGCGCCGACCCGTCCGGCCCCGCGACCGCCCGGCCCTGCGCCACCACCCGGTTCTGATCGGCCTGCAAAAGGTCGAGCTCCACCTGCGCTCCGGCCGCCGGCTGATAGTCGGGCAGCCGCGCCGAGACCACCGCCGCCACAGGCTCCCCGGGCTCGACCGCCGCCCGCTCGGCGGCGACCTTCACCTGCGTCAGGTCGGGGTCGCGCACCAGCCAGCGGACGGCGTTGTTCCAGAACCGGTCGTAGACCCGCGCGCTGCCTCCCGACGCCGCCGCGCCGAAGCTCCAGAGCCACGTCGAGTCCGCCAGGATGGCCATGACCCGCCCGCGCCCGTACTCGCCCAGGGCCACCACCGGGGCGTTGGCGCCGTCGACGGTGAGGAACGGGTGGTCGAGCAGCACGCGCGCGCCCGGCTTGGCGCGGGTCACCTGCAGACCGTCGAGCTCGGGCATCTCGTCCCAGGCCTTGGCGTTCGCTTCGGCCGAGGGCGCCGCGGCCGCCACCGGATGCCTGCGCCCTTCGTCGGTCAGGCGCGCGCGGAACGACTCGGTCGCCGGCGGCCGCCCGGTGGGCTCCACCGGCAGCGCGTCCTGCAGGTCCGTCCGCTCGTAGTGCCCCTCGCCGAAGCTGTTCTCCCCGCCGATCATCACCAGCGCCCCGCCCTCGTGAATGTAGTCGCGCATCCCGCGCACGTAGCGCGGCATCTCCGAGTACGACCGGTCGTTCCAGGCGAAGTTCTGGAGAATGACCAGGTCGAATGTCTTGAGCTGGTCATGGAAGATGTCGCGCACCGGGAATGGGATGAGCGAAAGCTCGCCGTCGCTGTAGACGTGCGCGTCGTCCCCCGCCGTGCGAAGGATGAAGAAGCTGATGAGGTCGACGTTCGGATCCTGCTTCAAAAGCCCGCGCAGAAACCGCACGTCCCACGACGGCCGCCCGACGACCAACAGCACCCGCACTCGGTCGCGGATGACCTTGAGGGCGAAAGAGCGGCTGTTGTTCGTGGACACTGCCTCGTCGGCGTAGACCGGCGCCTCCACCGTGTAGACGAACTGGCCGGTCTGATCGGGCGCGAAGGAGAACGAGACCGGGTAGCTTCCGTCCCCGGGCACCTTCAGGACGCGGCTGACCACGATGTGCCCCTCGCGCTTGAGGACCACCGGGATCTCCGTGGGGCCGAAGCCGTGGACGCCGAAGGTGGCGGTGATCTCCACGGTGTTGCGGACGAAGGCGAAGTCGTCCACCGCCACCTTCTCCACCGCCAGGTCCTTGAGGCCCGAGGTCCCGATGGCGAGCGCCGAGACCGGGGCCTTGAGCTCCTGGAGCATGGTCTTGATTTTCGGGGTTAGCCCGCCGCCGAGCTCGGCGTTGTCGGCGCCGTCGGAGAGGAGCACCACGCCCGAGAGCTTGCGGCCCGCCGCCGCGCCGCCCCCGGACGCCGCCTGGCGGATGGCCCCCGCGAGGTCGGTGGCGCCGCCCGAGGGCGACACCTCGGAAAGGCGCGCCGGGTCGACCGCCTGGACGTCCTTGTCGAAAGCGTACAGCTCGACGTTGAAGCGCGCGCCCAGCTCCGAAAGCGCCCCCGAGGCGCTGTGCAACAGGCCTTTCGCCACCTCTTCGCGGCTCGGTCCGCCAGGCTCCGACGGGAAACCCATGGAGGCCGAGCGGTCCAAAAGCACGACCAGTCGGTTCTTGATTCGGGTGGTCTGCATGAGCCTTCGCCCGGGCTCCAAGAGCAGCAGGACGAGGGCTGCGGCCGCCACGAGGCGCAAGGCGAAGAGCAGCGCGCGGCGCCCTCGGCGCGGCTCCCGGCGCAGCGAGAGCGTCGCCAGCGCCACCCCGGCCAAGGCGGCGACGAGGAAGAGCGCGAGCGCCCACGCCGGGAAAGGCGAGAGGCTCACCAGGCGCCACTCGTTGTAGGGGATAGGGTCCAAAGCTCAGCGGCGCCGCTTCATGATGAACGGCACGTGCACCGCGTCCTCCTTGTAGTCCAGGCAGAGCGCATAGAAGGCCAGGTTCACCCCGGTGCGGATGGCGACCTCGCGCTGGCTGTCGCCCCCGGGTGAGACCTCGAACTCCCACATCCCTTGCTCGTCGCGGCTCCAGGCGCCGGCGAGGTCGTTCTGCGAATAGACCACCGCCGCGCGGTTTCCGACGGCGGCCGCCTCGAGGTACGGCTTGACCAGGAGCCGGCCGCCGTGGCGGTCGAGCAGGTAGAAGGTCTTGTAAATCACGTGCTCCGCGGGGACGCGGGCGAGCGGAGCGCCGGGCAAGAGGCGAAGAAGCTCGCGGCGAAACGAGGCGTCGAAGCCATCGCCGTCGCTGCCGTCGTTGGCGTCCGCCAGCATGAAGCCGCCGTAGGTGAGGTAGCGGCGCAGGTTCGCGACCTCGGCCTCGGAGAGCGGCGGGAACGCGCCCTCCCCGCCGAAGTAGAGGAACGGAAACTTGAACAGCCCGCGGTCCGAGAGGTCGAACGGCCGCGCCTCGGGGTAGACCTCGACGCTGGTGCGGCTGGAGATCTCCCAGCAGAGCCGGCGCAGCCCCAGCGCGCGGGTGTCCCACTTTCCCCCGTGGCGCGCCACGGCCGGGGTGAAGCGCGAGGCGTCGCCGAAGGCGCGAGCCCGCGACGGGAGGAGCGAAAGGCCCGCTCCGGCGGCTGCCAGCTTGAGGAACTGTCGGCGATCCATTCTTCTCTGGGCCTGGAGAGGGTCCCGGCGTCCGAGCGAGGTAAACCCGGGCCGGAATCGCTGCATTTCCGAAGGGCGGCAGCTCGATCGGTCGGCCTGGAATCTACTTCACGCCGCGCGCGGGCGCGAAAGCCCTTTTTTCGCCGCGCCCCTCGCCCGCGCCCCGAGCATCCCCCGAAGCCTTTCGTCGGACTCTGCTAGACTGCCGCGCCCATGAGCAAGAGGACCAAGGACAAGCCCGAGGCTTCGGCGCCCCCGGCGCCTGCATCGGAGCTCGCAGCGCTCGTCGCGCGGGGAGACAACCGGGCCGCGCGCGACCGGGCCCGCCAAATCGCCTCCGCGCCCGGCTCGAGCGAGGCCGAGAAGGCCGCGGCGCGAGACATCCTCGCGCGCACGGGGGTCGAGCGCGCCGCGCTGATCACCGCCGCGGCGGCCGTCGCGCTGATCGCCACCATCGCGGTCCTGGTCTATCTGAGGTAGTCGATGGGGAAGCTCCTCGAGCAACTGGCGCACGCTGCGGGCTCCCTCGCGCCCTACCTCCAGGTCGACTTCTCCAGCTGGGTAGAGCTACACCGGAGCATCCCGCTCGGCCTGGGCGTCGCGATGGTCGCCCTGGGCCTGCTCGCCTGCACTCTGGGGCATCGGCCCATCCCGTTCCGGCTGATCTCGGCGCCGCTCGCCGCTGCGGCCGGGTGGAGGCTCGCACCGCTCTTGTCACCCCACCTGCACATCTCGAGCGCCATCGCCGCCTCCGCGGGCGCGGGGGCGCTGGGGGCGGTGGCGCTGGCGTGGCCGCCGGTCATCCTGGGTGGCGCCCTGGGACTTTTCGGCGGGCTCGCCGGAGGCGAGCTGGCGGGGCGCGCCGACTACTGGGCGGGCTTCGCGGCCGGGTTCCTGTTGCTCGGCGCCGTCGGCATCGCCGCGCATCGCCTGCTGGCGGTGGTCGTTTCCGCCGTCGCCGGATCGGCCGTGCTCGTGCTGGGGACGCTGAGCGCGCTCTCGTATACGAGCCTGGGCGGCGCGGCGGCTTCGTTCCCCAGCATCGACGCGGCCGCTGCAGCCGGCCTCGCCATCCTCTCCATGGCGTACCAGCTCCGGTTCGGCGAGACGGACGAGGACCGCGAGCGCGCCCGCCAGGAGCGCGCTCGCCCCAAGCGCGGCGCCGGCGACCCGAGGCCGCGCGACAAGCAGCTCAAGTCCTTCGGCGGAAGGGCCGCGAGGGGCTAGCGACGCTGCGCCTCAGACCGACGAGGCATGTTGGAGAGGGTGCGGCGCAGCCCTTGCGTCGACAGTTGACGGCCGATGGTTGATAGGTCTGCGGGGACGCGGCTCGGCGAGGAACTTGGCTCGAGGGCATACCCTTCGCGCCCCCCAAGGCCTCTAAGCCACACTGAAGGCGGATTCGACGGTCGATGGCGTCGTCGACGGAGCGGGGCGACGACGTCAAGGCCTCTAGGCCACACTGAAGGCGGATTCGACGAGGGGCCTCGCCCCCGCCTACAGCGGCGTGATTTTCAAATTGTCGAAGAAGACGTCGGATTCCCAGGTGGAGAAGCCAAAGCGATCGTGGCCGCGCCCTCTGAGCGGCGAGGGATCGTCCCACTCCATCGCCAGTTGGCCGTCGAGCAACCAGCGCAGCACCGTGCCCTTGCGCTCGATTCGGAAGTGGTAGGTCTTGCCCTTCTCGACCTTGAAGGCGCGGCTCTCCTTGCGGTCCTTGCCGTGCTCGTCGAGCCGGGCGATGACCGAGACGGAGTTCGACCACCCGCCGAAGACGATGACGTAGCCGGAGGCGTGGTCGTAGCCGTTGCCGAAGATTTCGCACTTGATGTCGCCGTCGGGCGACTCCCCCCGCACGTCGAACTCCACCGCCACGTCGGAGGGGAGCGCCGCCTTGAGCCAGAGCGGGTTGTTCTTGACGCCCGGCGAGTGCACCGCGCCGTTCTCGATGCGCCAGTGGCCGCCGGTGGTCCAGTAGTTGGGGCCGATGTCCGCGCGGTCGAAGTTGTCCTGGAAGGGCACGGCCGCCGTGACCTTCGCTTCCCCGCGCGCGAAGTAGAGCAGGAACGGGAGCTGGATCGCGACCACCACCGCGCCCAACCCCGCGAGCTGTCGATAGGTGAGGCCGAGGAGGCGGCGCTCGGGCGCTGGGCTCTCGCGCGGCGCGCGCGCGGCCTGGGCCTTGGGCGTCTCGGAGGCCATGGGTTGGGCGGCGGTCTCGGCCATCGGGAGGTCTTTGTCCGGGAAAGAGGCGGCGATAAGAGAGGCGAATAGGCGCCCGCTGTCAAGAAGGCCAACGCCGACCGAGACCTTAATCCTCCCGCGGGCCGACCTCCAGCTGCTTGAAGTCCGGCACTTCGCTCTGGATCCAGGTCTTCAGGTCGCGGACGAGCTTGGCCTCGATCTGCCGGGCGCGCTCGCGGGTGATGCCATAGCGGTCGCCTATCTCCTGGAGGGTGAGCGGGTCTTCGGCGACGAGCCGCTTCTCGAAGATGTAGCGCTCCTTGTCTTTGAGCCCCTTGCCGAACTGGGCGAGCTTCTCGCGCAGGATCTCCTTGAGCTGATGATCGGCCAGGCGCTCGTCGGCCGGTGCGTCGTGGTTGGCCAGCCGCTCGGCGCGGGTGCTGTGGCCGTCCTCGGAGACCGGCGCGTCGAGGCTGAACTCGTCCTGCCCCAGGCGCTGGTCCATCTCATTGACGTCCTGCTCAGTGACGTTGAGCCGCTCGGCGAGGAGCTTGGCCGTCGGGTCGAAGCCCTGCGCGGCGAGCGACTCCTGCATCTTCCGGAGATTGAAGAACAGCTTGCGCTGGGCCTGGGTGGTTCCGAGCTTCACGATGCGCCAGTTCTCCATGATGTAGCGAAGGATGTAGGCGCGAATCCACCAGGCGGCGTACGACGAGAGCTTCACGCCGCGGTAGGGGTCGAACTTCTTGACCGCGTGCATGAGCCCGACGTTCCCCTCCTGCACCAGGTCGACCAGCGAGAAGGCGGTGCGGTGGTACTCGTGGGCGATCTTGACGACGAGCCGCAGGTTCGCCGTGACCAGCCGGTAGGCGGCGTCGAGGTCGCCCTTCTCGCGATAGCGCACCGCGAGCTCGTGCTCCTCCTCGCGGGTGAGGAGCGCATGCCGCCCGACGTCGCGCATGTAGCGCTGGAGCGCGTCCTGGGGGGCGAGGCCTCGCTCCGCCCGCGGGGCCAGCGCCCGGCTCGGCTCGGCACCTTCGACCTGCGCGTCGACCTCGTCGGCCTCCTCGGACTGGGCCACGGGAGCCGCTGCTGGGCCGGAGAGCTCGCCGGCCACCTCGTCGGGCTCGACGGCCGCAGGCTCTGCGTCTTCGCTCTCGGGCCGCTCGGCCGGCGCCGGCTCCTGCGCCTTCGCCCGGGCCAAGACCTTGGCCTTGGGCTTGGCCGGCCTGCTCACCCGGCGCATCATGCGGCTGCGGCTCGGCTTCTTGACGTCGGGCTGCTCGACGATGGGCTCCAACGGCTGCGCGCACGCCGGCCCTGGAGCGGGGCTCTCGGCAGCTTGAGGAGGGGCCAGGGGCCCGTCTTTGAGTTCGTCGGACACGGCGAGGTCCAAATAAGCGCACATCGGCCTCCCGAGCAACTCCATCGAGGCCCGCGGGTTGTCCCCGCACTCGCGCCGTTGAACCCTAGAACTTACGGGTGTATAGACACCGCGCCGCCATGGAGCGGCTGCGCCGGCGGGAGGGGAGCGACCTCGCCGGCGCTACACATCTTTGACGAATACCTCACGTCGTTTGGAGCCCCAATATGCCCGACGAAGGCCCCCCAATCCAAGCGCCCGAGAGCTCGCCCTCCGACTACGTCGCCGACGTCGCCTTCGAGGACCTCGCCCTCAGCGAAGAGGTCCGCCGCGGCATCCAGGACCGCGGTTACGACCGCCCGACGCCCGTCCAAGGGCGGGCCATCCCGCGCGCGCTCGCGGGCAAGGACCTCATCGTCCGCTCCAAGACCGGCACCGGCAAGACCGCGGCCTTCGGCATCCCCATGCTCGAGCGGCTGCCCGCAGGGGCCAAGAAGCCGCTCGCCATCGTGCTCTGCCCCACCCGCGAGCTGGCGCTGCAGGTCGCCGAGGAGATCGCCGAGCTCGGCAAGCACAAGGATCTCCGGGTCGCGGCCATCTACGGCGGCGCCTCCATGAAGCAGCAGACCGACGCGCTGGAGGCCGGCGCGGAGATCATCGTCGGCACGCCGGGCCGGGTCTACGACCACATCCGGCGCAAGAACCTCGACCTGTCGCAGGCCCAGATGGCCGTGCTCGACGAGGCCGACGAGATGCTCAACCAGGGCTTCTTCGAAGAGGTGACGCGCATCCTCGAGCGGCTCCCCGACGGCCGTCAGATGATGCTCTTCTCGGCCACGGTGCCCCCGGACATCGACCGCCTCATCCGCCGCTTCTGCAAGGACCCGGAACAAATCCTCATCTCCGGCGACGACATGACGGTCGAGGGCATCGAGAACGTCATCTATTACACCGTCGACGCCTACCCGAAGCCGCGCAACCTCATCTACGCGCTGGAGCTCGAGCAGCCCGAGAACGCCATCGTCTTCTGCAACACGCGCGACGACACGTCGCTCGTCACCGCGGTGCTCAACCGCAACGGCTTCGACGCCGAGGTCCTCAACGGCGACCTGCCGCAGTCCGAGCGCGAGCGGGTGATGGGGCGCATCAAGAAAGGCGAGCTCGCCTTCCTGGTCGCCACCGACATCGCGGCGCGCGGCATCGACATCAGCGACCTGGGCCACGTGATCAACTACTCGCTGCCCGAGGACCCGGCGGTCTATCTCCACCGCGTCGGGCGCACCGGGCGCATCGGCAAGAAGGGCGTGGCCATCTCGCTCATCGGCGGGCGAGAGCTCGTCACCCTCACCGCCCTCGAGAAGCGGTTCGGCATCAAGTTCATGGAGCGCAAGCTCCCCGCCCCGGAGGAGGCGCGCAAGACCTGGGCGAACAAGCACATCGCGGAGATCAAGGAAGCCGCCAAGCACAGCGTCTGGGAGGCGATGATCCCCCTGGCACAGGACATCAAGGCGCAGCCCGACGGCGATCAGATCTTCGCCTTCCTCCTGCGCTACTTCTTCACGCACCACCGCATGGACCGGGCAGCCCAGGCGCAACAAGTCGCGACCGAGCCCCCCCGCGAGGAGCGGCGCCGCGAAGGGGGCCGCGAGCGCGGCCGGCGCGAGGACCGGGAGCGCCCGAGGCGCGAGCGGACCGAGCGGGGGCCCAGGTCCGGGCGCGGCGCGCCGGCACCCGAAGGCGCAGCTCCTGCCGCCGCCGTTCCTGCAGCACCTGCAGCCGAGGCAGCGGCGCCCGCAGCGGCGCCCGAGCCCAAAGCCGAGCCCGAGGCGCCGGATCCTCGCGGGGTGCGTCTGTGGGCGAACCTCGGCCAATCGGACAAGGTGGACGAGGCCGCGCTCGGAGAGAGCCTGGCGAGCCTCGCCCAGGTCGACCGCGGGCAGATTCGAGCGGCCGAAGTCCGCGCGACGCACGCCTATGTCTTCGTCGCCGCCGAGTCCGCGGAGGCGCTCATCGCCGTCACGGGGAAGGAGCGCGAAGGGAAGAAGCTGCGGGTCGAGCGGCCGCGCCCCAAGCGGTAACCCGAGCAGGCAGGGCCTTGGGCAGCCAGAGGGCCCACCGCGCGCCTGCCCGCTCATGGCCAGGCGCGGGGCTTCCCGGCCGGGGCACGGGGGCGGGCTCGCCGCAGGCCCCCTTGATGCCTGGAGTGGGCGAGCGTTACCCTTCCTATCGCCATGGAGGAGCTGGATCCTCGGACGCGAGAAGTGTTCCGAGCCATCGTGCAGGAGCACATCGCCACGGGCGAGCCAGTCGGCAGCTCCGCCATTGCGGGGCGCGAGGTGGCGGCCTCGTCGGCGACCATCCGCGGCGTGATGGTCGAGCTCGAGGCGCTCGGGCTCGTCGAGAAGCCGCATGCGTCGGCCGGACGAGTTCCCACCGAGCGAGGCTATCGCTACTACGTCGACGCGCTGGTGCAGGTCCGCCAAGTCTCTCGGCCCGAGCGCGAGCTCATCGAGAACCGCCTGCCGCAGGTGGCGGCCACCGAGGAGATTCTGCGCGAGACCTCCAAGCTGCTCTCGACGCTTTCCCGCTACGCGGCGGTGGTGACCACCCCCGCGCTGGGCCAAACCCCTCTGCGGCGCATCGACTTCGCGCGGCTGCACGACGGGCGCATCCTGGCCATCCTGCTGTCCTCGTCGGGGCTCGTCCGCAGCCGGCTGCTGCGGGTCGACTTCCCGGTCTCGCCCGAGGAGCTGGCGCATGCCGCCGACTACCTCAACGAGCTGCTCGTCGATTCGCCGTTGGAGGAGGTGCGCGAGCGCGTGGCCGCCGAGCTTGCGAGGCATCGCAGCGAGTACGACGCCCTGGTCAAGAAAGCGCTGGCGCTGGGCGAATGGGTGCTCGACGCCGCAGTGCGAGAAGGGATGGAGGTCCTCATCGAGGGACAGGAGTCCTTCTTCGAGGCGCCCGAATTCGGCGACATCAAGCGCATGCGCGAGCTCTTCCTGGCCCTGGAGGAGAAGTCGAAGCTCCTGTCGGTGCTCGACACCACGCTCATCGGCCGCGAAGTGAAGATCTTCATTGGCGGCGAGACCGAGTTCTCGGCGCGGACCGGCGCCTCCGTCGTCGCCGCGCCCTACGTCACCGAGTCCGGCGTCGCCGGGTCCATCGGCATCATCGGCCCGACCCGCATGAACTACGGCCGCGCCATCGCGCTGGTCGACTACACCGCGCGGGTGGTATCGCGCTTGCTCGAGAGAAACTAGCCGAAAACACTCGCTGGGACGCCTGGTTGCACCCCCCCTTCGGACGTTGTAGAGAAGAAGAGCGTCCCTCCGACGGGACGTGGGGGCCCTTCCGATTGGGCGAAGACAAGAAGACCGACCCTATCGCGCTGCAGATCCCGCAGCGCGACATCGACGAGGCGCTCCGAAGCGTCGAGCGCGCGAGCTCCAAGTCGGAGGCCTCGGCCGCCGCTTCGGCCGATCCACCCCAGCTCCGCGCCGACCTGCTCGAGGCGCGGCAGGCGCTGCGCCAGCGCGAGGCCGAGCTCGAGCTGAGCCAGCAGATGAGCCGCCAGACCCTCGACAAGCTCAAAGAGGAGCACGACCGCGCGTTGCGGGCGCTGGCGGACTTGGACAACGTGCGCAAGCGCGCCAGCCGCGAGCGCGACGAGCACGCGAAGTTCAACCAGGAGAAGCTCTTGCGCGAGCTCCTTCCGGTCCTCGACAACCTCGACCGCGCGCTCGAGCACGCGGGGGCGGCAACGGCCGCCGACGGGCTCGCCGAGGGCATCCGCATGACCCGCAAGCTCCTCGAGGAGGTCTTGGCCCGCCAAGGCGTCCGCGCGGTGGAATCGCTGAGGGAGCCGTTCGACCCGCGCCTCCAGGAGGCGATGCAGTCGGTGGAGTCCGCGGCGCCGCCGGGCACCGTGGTGGCGGAGATGGTGCGCGGGTACACGCTGCACGATAGGTTGCTGCGGCCGGCCATGGTGGTGGTCTCCCGGGCGGCGGCCGCCGACAAGCCTGAAGCCGAAGTCGCCCGAGAGGGCCTGAGGGAGCCGCTCTCTCCCAGTGCGAGCGCCAAGAAGGGAAGCGAATGGCAAAGGTGATCGGCATCGACCTGGGGACGACCAACTCCTGCGTCGCCGTGATGGAGGGCGGCGAGCCGGTGGTCATCCCCAACAGCGAGGGCAGCCGGACGACGCCGTCCATCATCGCCCTGACCGATTCGGGCGAGCGGCTGGTCGGGCAGATCGCCAAGCGGCAGGCGATCACCAACCCCGAGAACACCATCTTCATGGTGAAGCGTCTCATCGGGCGCAAGTTCGACAGCCCCGAGGTGAAGCGCTCCACCGGCCTCGTCCCCTTTCGCGTGGTGCCCGCCGACAACGGCGACGCCTGGGTCGAGGTGCGCGCCAAGAAGTACTCGCCCTCGGAGATCTCGGCGTTCGTGCTCATGAAGATGAAGCAGACCGCCGAGGACTACCTGGGCGAGCCGGTCAACGAGGCCATCGTCACCTGCCCCGCGTACTTCAACGACGCCCAGCGGCAGGCGACCAAGGACGCAGGCCGCATCGCGGGGCTCAACGTGCTGCGCATCATCAACGAGCCCACCGCGGCCGCCCTGGCCTACGGCCTGGACAAGAAGAAGGACGCTCGCAGCGAGAAGATCGCCGTCTATGACCTAGGCGGCGGCACCTTCGACATCACCATCCTCGAGCTGAACCAGGGCGTGTTCGAGGTGAAGGCGACCAACGGCGACACGTTCCTGGGCGGCGAGGACTTCGACCAGCGGATCATCGACTACCTCTGCAAAAAGTTCGCGGAGCAGACGCGCATCGACCTCAAGAAGGACCGCATGGCGCTGCAGCGGCTCAAGGAGGCCGCCGAGCGCGCCAAGCACGAGCTCTCCAGCGCCCCGGAGACGGAGATCAACCTCCCCTTCATCACCGCCGACGCCAGCGGACCGAAGCACCTGACCGACGCGCTCACCCGCGAGAAGCTCGAGGAATTGGTCAAGGACCTCGTCGACCGCACGGTGGAGCCGTGCAAGACCGCGCTCAAGGACGCGGGGCTCACCGCCCAGCAGCTCGATCAAGTCATTCTGGTCGGCGGCATGACCCGCATGCCGCGCGTGCAGGACTGCGTGAAGAAGTTCTTCGGGAAGGAGCCGAACAAGGGCGTCAACCCGGACGAGGTGGTGGCGGTCGGCGCGGCCATCCAGGGCGCGGTCATGAAGGGCGAGGTGAAGGACGTCCTGCTCCTCGACGTCACCCCGCTGTCCCTGGGCGTGGAGACCGCGGGCGGCGTCTTCACCAAGATCATCGACAAGAACACCACCATCCCCTGCAAGAAGAGCCAGGTCTTCTCCACGGCCATGGACAACCAGCCGCTGGTCGAGCGTCCACGTCCTCCAGGGCGAGCGCGAGATGGCGGCCGACAACAAGACGCTCGCCCGCTTCGAGCTGGTGGGCATCCCGCCGGCGCCGCGCGGCGTGCCGCAAGTCGAGGTGAGCTTCGACATCGACGCCAATGGCATCGTGCACGTGTCCGCCAAGGACCTGGGCACCGGGAAGCAACAGCAGATCCGAATCATCGCCTCCTCCGGGCTCACCGAGGAGGAGATCCAGCGGATGATCGAGGAAGCGCAGTCCCACGCCGCCGACGACAAGAAGAAGAAGGAGCTCGCCGACGCGAAGAACAACGCCGAGGGGCTGCTCTACACGACCGAGAAGAGCTTAGAGGAGTACTCGAGCCTGCTCACCCCCGCGGACATCCAGGAGATCCGGCGCGACGCCGAGACGCTGCGCCAGGCGCTCCTCACCGAGGACCTGGGGAAGATAAAGGTCGCCTACCAGTCGCTCGAGGGCAGCGCCTACCGCATCGCCGACATGGTGTACAAGAACGAGCCCTCGGGCGGCGCAGCGTAGCGGCCATGAGCGGCAAAGCCCTCAGTCGCCGCTCGGCGGCACCACGACGAACAGACCGTTCCCCGAGCGCAAAAGCCGGATCAGGAGCGCGCTTTGCCCCGCAGCGCGAGCGGCGCGCGCGAAGTCCTGTGGCGATCGCACCGGCTCTCCGTTCGCCTCCACGATGACGTCGCCTTGGGCGACCCCCGCGCGAGCCGCCCGGGAGTTCGGAGCGACCTGAGCGACCAGCGCGCCCTCGCTCACGCCCAGCTCCCCGCGGGCCTCCGGCGGGATGGGCTGCAGCGTCAGGCCCAGGCGCTCTTCCTCCTCTGGCCTGCCCGTCCGCTGGCCACCCCCGGACGTCTGCGGGCGTTCGCCCAACTTCGCCTGGATGGAGCGCGCCTGGCCCGCGCGCACCACCTCGAGATTGACCTGCTTGCCCGGCGCCTCCATCGCCACGGTCCGGGAGAGCTCGGCCGCGCTCTTGACCGGCTTGCCGTCGACGGTGGTCACCACGTCGCCGGGCTTCAGGCCCGCTGCCGCAGCCGGGCCGCCGGGGCTCACGCCGGAGACCAGCGCGCCGCCTTGTCCCTTGAGCTTCATCGCCTGCGCGAGCTCCGGCGTCAGGTCCTGCACCGTCACGCCCAGGAAGCCTCGCACGACCTTGCCGGTCTTCTCGAGCTGCGGCAGCAGCGACTTGACGAGGTTGATGGGCACCGCGAAGCCGATGCCCTGGCCCGTGGCCACGATGGCCGTGTTGATGCCCACCACGCGGCCGTCCAGGTCGAAGAGCGGCCCGCCCGAGTTGCCCGGGTTGATGGCGGCGTCGGTCTGGAGGAAGTCATCGTAGGGCCCGGCCCCGATGACACGCGCCTTGGCCGAGATGATGCCGCTGGTGACAGTGAGCGCCAGCCCGAAGGGGCTGCCGATGGCGACGACGTAGTCCCCTACCCGCGCCGCGTCGGAGTCCCCCAGCGGCGCCGCCGCGAGCGCCTCCGGGATCTCCTTGAGCCGCAGCAGCGCCACGTCCGTCGCCGAGTCGGTCCCCACCACCCGCGCGGTCACCTCGCGCTCCGAGGCGAGCCTCACCAGCACCTCGTCCGCCCCCTGGACGACGTGGAAGTTGGTGAGGGCGAGCCCGGACGCGGCGTCGATGAGGACGCCGGAGCCGATGCCGGTCTCGGCCTGGGGCCGGTGCGGGCCGAGCTCGCCGCCGAAGAAGCGCCGGAGCAGCTCGTCCATCTCCTCGCCCTGGCGGCTAGGGCGGCGATGGGTGGTCACGCCGAGAACGGTCGGGCGGACCTGGTCGACCAAGGGGGCCAGAGACTCGCGCACCGCTCCCGAGCCCCCGGCCCCGGGCGCGCGGGCCGCCCCCGCGGGGGTCGCGACGGGCGGAGCGCCGGTGCGCTCCATCGGAGCCGGATTGCCGGCGGAGGCGTGTGCCGCGGAGCTGCTCTGCTTGCGGCAGGCGATCGCCGCCGCCGCGCAGGCCAGCGCCGCCCAGCCTCGGGGCGTCATGGAGAGGTCCTCCTGAGGGTTCAGACGCCTCGGAAGTTAGGGAGAGGCGGCCAGGCGGCAAGCCCTTCGGGGGACGGATCTTCGAGGCAGCGCCGCGCCCGAAGGCGTCAGCTCGCCGCAGCGCGCGCGCCGGGGCCGGGGCCGTCGAGGAGCTCGCGCACCCGGGCGAGCAGCGTCGCCTCCTCGAAGGGCTTGAACAGCACCGTGGCCTTGGGCTGCCGGGAGCGCAGGATGTCTTCGCTGTAGCCGGTGATGTAGAGGATGCGCACGTCCGAGCGGCGGGCGAGGAGGCGCTCGCCCAGCGCGAGTCCGCCGCGGCCCGGCATGACGACGTCGGTGACCACGAGCTGGATCCCCTCGCCTTGCTGAATGAAGAGACCGTAGGCCTCCTCGCCGTCCGCGGCGGTGTGGACGCGGTAGCCCGCATCCTCGAAGAGGCGGCCGAGCGCGCGCCGAAGCGCCGCGTCGTCCTCGACCAGGAGAATGGGCTCGCCCTTGCCGCGCACCGGTCGCGGTGCGGGCGCCGGCTTCTGGACCTCCGCCTGCACGCGCGGAAGCAGAATGCGGAAGCTGGTTCCGGTGCCGGGGGTGCTCTTGACGGTCACGCGCCCGCCCGCCTGGCGCACGGCCCCGTAGACCATGGCGAGCCCCAGCCCGGTGCCGCGGCCCAGCGGCTTGGTCGTAAAGAACGGCTCGAAGATCTTCTTGAGCGTCTCCTCGGACATCCCGGCGCCCGTGTCCTCGACCAGGAGCCGCACGTAAGGACCGGGCGCCGCGTCTCCGGCGGCGCGGGCATCGCGCGCGTCGAGCTCGAAATCCGAGACCCTGACCTTGAGGCGACCGCCGTCGGGCATGGCGTCGCGGGCGTTGACCACCATATTCACCACTACCTGCTCCAGCTGCGACTTATCGATGAGCGCGCAGCCTTTGCCCTCAACCTCGACCGACAGCTGGATTTGCTCGCCGACCAGGCGCCCGACCATCTTGGCCATGTCGGCGACGAGGTCGCCCACGCAGAGCACCTCGGGGGTCAGTACCTGCTTTCGGCTGAAGGCGAGCAGCTGCCGGGTAAGCGAGGCCGCGCGCTCGCCGGCCTTTCGGATCTCCTGGACGTCGTCGCGCAGAGGGTCGCCCGCCGGCATGTCCTCGAGCAGCAGCCGGGTGTAGCTCAGGATGGCGGCCAGGATGTTGTTGAAGTCATGCGCGACGCCTCCGGCGAGCCGGCCGATGGCTTCCATCTTCTGCGACTGCATGAACTGCGTCTGCAGTCGCCGCTGCTCGGTGAGGTCAGCGAGGATCTGCACCCAGCCGATCTGCTCGCCGCCGTCGCCGACGATGGGCTCCAGCCGCGCCTCGTAGGAGCGTCCGGCGTGCTTCCAGCTCGCCGTCTGGCGGCCCGAGAGGAAGCGCAGCTCCGACAAGGGACAGCTGCACCACGCCGGCAGCAGCGCGCCCAGCTCCGCCCCTTCCACTTCCTCCATGCGCCGCCCGAGCAGCGCCAGGATGGCGCGGTTGCAGCGCCGGATGGCCCCGTTGCGATCGAGCACCAGGACGCCTTCGCGAATGGCGTCGAAGCTGACCGACCAATCTCGCACCGCGTGCTCGAGCGCCTCCCCGGCCTCGCGGCGCTGCGCCAACTGCTCCTCGAGCCGGCCCTGGGACGCCGCCAGCTCGCCGGTTCGGAGCGCGACTTCCTGCTCGAGATCAGCCGGCACGCGCGCGAGCTCCGCGTCCCTGCGCCTCAGCGCGTCGATTACGCCGTCCAGGGCCTCGTCGAGCGCCTGAAGCTCGTTCGGAGCCTGCACCCGGTCGCGCGCCGCCGAGCCGTCGGAGGCGGCCGCCGCCGCTACCGCCTTGGCCGCGAGCGCGCCCGCGCGGGCACGGAGCGAACGCTCGGATTGCGATCGGAGCGCCGAAGCCAACGCCAAGGCCGCGGCGGCGGCGGCGACGACGGCGAAGGCCGCGTCCTGCGCCACCTGCCGCTTCAATATCTCTGTCCCAGCGCGAACGCCCAGCGTGCCCAGCGCCCGGCCGCCCGAGGACAGGGGGACAAAGGCCGCAGCCGTCCCGTCGGAGAGGAACCGCGCGCCCGAGCTGCCCGGGGCGCTGAGCAGCGAGCGCTCGTGCCCCCGCGCGCGCTCCCAGCGAGCGATGACCGATCCGTCCTGCGAGAAGATGACCGCTTGGGCGACCGCCGGCACCTCTTCCAGGACCGAAAGCGCCCGCGCCGCCTCGCCCCCGTCTCCCAGGTCCAGGGCCCACAGCGTCCCGCGCGCGGCGATCTTCGCGTGGGCCGAGAGCGACTCCAAGAGCTCCCGCCGACCCATTTCCCAGCGGATTTCCAGGAGGGCGACCAGCGCGACGCATCCGGCCAAGGCTCCGCCAAGACCGCGGAGGTGTCGGCGGAAAAAGACGCGGCGTTCCGGAAGGTCCATCGGGTCTTTCCGTCGAGGGCAGCCAGCCAACCGGGGTGCGCACAGACGCGAAGGCGACAGTGTACTCGACTCGACTCAAGTCGGCGTGCCACGTCGGGTTTATTCCCATTCCACAGCCGCCCTTCGAACGGCGGGCACGTGCCCCGGTGCCCTCCTGGGCAGGCGCTGGTCCCAGCGGAGCGCCGCCCGTTCCGGTGCGCAGCAGATTGCCAAGTCATTTCCTTGCGTTATATTGCGATCCGGCCGTCGGGCGCATGGCGCGAACGGCAAATATTCCCGGAAACTCGGGGGGTTGGACAGCGAGACCATGAACGCGGCGCCCAAGCGCGACTACTACGAAGTCCTCGGAGTTCAGCGGGGGGCCTCGGCCGACGAGGTCAAGAGCGCCTACCGCAAGCTCGCCTTTCAGTGGCACCCGGACAAGAACCCGGGAAACCACGAGGCCGAGGAGAAGTTCAAAGAAGCCTCGGAGGCCTACGCGGTCCTTTCCGACGCCGAGAAGCGCACGCGCTACGACCAATTCGGCTTCGGCGGCGTCGGGGCGAACCCGTTCGAGGGCTTCGGAGGCTTCGGCTTTTCGGGCGCCTCCATCAACGACATCTTCGGAGACATCTTCGGGGAAATCTTCGGGGGCGGCCGGGGGCGGCGCTCGGGGGTGAACCGCGGCTCCGACCTTCGGTACAATTTGGAGATAGGCTTCGAAGAAGCCGCCTTCGGCACCGACGCGCAAGTCAAGGTTCCGCGGCCGCAGCGCTGCGACGAGTGCGCCGGCTCGGGCGCGCGCAAGGGGACGGGTCCGCGCGCCTGCCCCACGTGCGGCGGCTCGGGCGAGCTCCGCTTCACCCAGGGCTTCTTCTCCATGTCGCGCCCGTGCTCTCAGTGCGGGGGCGCCGGGCGGATCATCGCCGATCCCTGCCCGAGGTGCCGCGGCCGCGGCAAGGTCGACTCGGAGGCCTCGCTCACCGTGCGCGTCCCGCCTGGCGTGGACACCGGGACGCGCCTGCGCTTGTCGGGAGAAGGCGAGCCGGGCGACAACGGAGGGCCGCCGGGCGACCTGTTCGTGGTCCTCCACGTTCGCGAGCACCCGCTGTTCCAGCGCGAGGAGTCGGACATCCTCTGCGAAGTGCCCATCTCGTTCACGGACGCAGCCCTCGGCGCCTCCATCGACATCCCCACCCTCGACGGCAGGCTCAAGTTGAAGATCCCGCAGGGCACCCAGAGCGGGAAGATCTTCCGGCTGCGGGGCAAAGGCATCCCCGACCTGAACGGCCGGGGCCGGGGCGACCAGCACGTGCGCGTGGTCGTGGAGACGCCGAGCCATCTCACCCGCGAGCAGCGCCAGCTTCTGGAGCAGTTCGCCGCCATCACCAACCCGGACTCGCTCCCGCAGAGCCGCAGCTTCTGGGGCAAGGTGAAGGAGCTGTTCGGGACTTGAGGCGAGTGGCACTTCGTCCTAGAACAAAAGCCCTTCGCGCGCCGGCTCACTGGCCTTTGAGAAAGCGCCCGGAAGATCCGCGCTCGACCGGCGTTGACCGATGGCGAGCCGCTCCCCTTGGGGTCACGATCGTGCGCCTGCCTTCGAAAGTCGCCGCTGTCTCGAGCCTTTTGGGGCTCTTCCTCCTCGGATGTCCCAAGCGCGTCGGCTCCCAGGCCGAGCTGGGCGCCGACTCCCGCGAGAAGCTCGAGACCGCTCAAAAAGAGGCCGCCGCGGGCCGGTCCGACGAAGCCGTCCGGCTTCTCAAGGAGATCCCCGAGGACGGCCAGCCGGTCGCCGACGCGCTCTTCGGAATCGGAGAGGGGCAGTACTCCGCACGGGAATACGAGAAGGCCCGGTCGACCTACCGCGAGCTCCTGTCGCGGTTCCCGCTCTTCGACCGCGCGGACCTCGCCAAGTACCACCTGGCGCTCTGCCAGCTCGAGCTCAAGGAGCCGCGCGACGCGCTCCAGACGCTCTCTCCGGTCTACCCCCGGCTGCCGGAAGAGGAGAAGCCCGCGGCCATGGAGGCGCTCGCCCGCGCCGCGGAGGGCGCTCGCTCCTTCGCCGACGCCGTCCGCTGGCGCAGCGAGCTCCTGGCCCGGGCTCGGGATGCGCGCGAGCGCGATGCCGAGCTCGCGCAGGTCACCGAGCTGCTCGAGATGCAGGCCGGGTTCCTGGACGTCGCCAGGCTGGCCCAGGAGCTGCCGACCGACTCTTCCCTGTGGCCCGTGGTGCAGTTCAAGCTCGCGCGCATCTTCGGTCACCTGCGCGACCGGCCGCACTATCAGGAGGCGCTCGGCGCGCTGCTCGAGAAGGCGCCGCAGTGCGCGTTCGCGGCGCAGGCGCGCGAGCTCCTCGACCGCTCCCAGCGCTCCGCGCAGGCTCGCCCGGACACCCTGGGCGTCCTCCTGCCGCTCTCGGGCAAGTACAAGAGCTACGGCGAGAGCGTGCTCGCAGGCCTGCAGCTCGGCCTCGCCGACAGCGCCGTCAAGGTCGTCATCCGGGACACCGCGGGAGACGCCGCCAAGGCCCGCGCCATGGCCGCCCAGCTCGCGCAGGACGACCAAGTCATCGCCATCGTGGGCCCGGTGCTCACCGGCGAGAGCGAGGACGCGGCGAGCGAGGCGGAGCTGCAGGAGACGCCCATCGTCACCGTGACCCGGGCGGAGAACATCACCGACCGCGGCGGCTTCGTCTTCCGCAACATGCTCACCAACAGCGCCCAGGCGAAGGCGCTGGCCGATTGGGCCATCCGGGTGAAGGGCTTCAAGACCTTCGGCCTGCTCTACCCGACCATCCCCTACGGCACCGACCTCATGAATTTCTTCTGGGACGCGGTGGAGGGCTCCGACGGCGAGGTCCGCGCGGTGGAGAGCTACGACTCCGACCAGACGACCTTCTCGCCCATCATTAAGAAGCTCGTCGGCCGCTACCAGCTCGACCAGCGCGAGGACTACGTCCTGCGGCGCCGGGAGATTGCCGAAACCATCAAGGACCCCTTCCGGCAGCGCAAGGCACTGGAGGACGCGCGCAAGAAGCTCGAGCCCATCGTCGACTTCGAGGCGCTCTTCATCCCCGACTACTACAAGAACATCGGCCTCTTGGCCCCCGCGCTGGCGGTGGAGGACATCATCACCAACGCCTGCGACCGGCGCGACGTGGAGCGCATCGCCAAGACCCAGGGCAAGCCCGTCGACCGGATCAGAACCGTGCAGCTGCTCGGGGCCAACGGCTGGAACTTCGAGGACCTCGTGAAGCGGGGAGAGAAGTTCGTGCGCTGCGCGGTCTTCGTCGACGGGTTCTTCTCCGGCTCCGACCGCAAGGAGACCCGCGCGTTCGTCGACGCGTACAAGAGCGCCACCGGAAAGGAGCCCGCGCTCCTCGAGGCGGAGGGATACGACACCGCGCGCATCCTTCGGCAGATCGTCGAGAAGGAGCACCCCGCCTCGCGCGCCGCGTTCCGCGAGGCGCTCACCCGGGTCAAGGATTTCCCCGGCGCCACGGGCTCCACCACCTTCAACGCCAAGCGCGAGGCGGAGAAGCCGCTCTTCTTCCTGACCATCGAAAAGGACGAGATCCGCGAGCTGGACAGCGACGCGAAGAGCTGAGGCGCGCTCGCTCCGCCGGCCCGCGCCCTCGAGGCCGCGAAACCCTCCGTCCGAGGTGTGGCAGCTTCGCCAAGCGCTCGCGCGCCTGGCCATTATCGCCCTTTGGCTTGGTCATGCCCGCCAAGGACGGCACCGCGGTGCATGTGACCATGGCCATGGCAGCCCTGAGGTCGTCACTACCCAGGTTGATATATACGATATATACTTCGGGCAGGAGGTCTGCCCCGTGGACGAGATCAGAGCCAAGGTCTTCTGGAGTGGTCCTAGCCAAGCCGTGAGGCTCCCAAAGGCCTTTCGGTTCTCGACCGAGGAGGTGATCGTGCGCAAGGTCGGCAGCGCTCTCATCCTAGAGCCTGCGCCCAAGCGGCGATGGCCCGCGGGATATGTCGCAAGCTTCTCGAGCATTCCAGAGGATTTCAAACGACCCGAGCCCCTGCCGGCCTCCGATGACCGGGACTCGGTGTTGGATGATCTTTGAAGTACCTCCTCGACACGGACACCTGCATCTTCGCCTTGAGGCAACGGAAGGGGGTTCTCGCTCGGCTTCTCCAAGAGAGCCCAGACGACATCGCGCTCTGCGCCATGACCGAGGCCGAGCTGATGTTCGGCGCCATCAAGAGCAGCAATCCGGAGCGGGTCAAGACCGAGGTCTCAGCCTTCCTCGAGCCGCTGCTGGTTTTGCCATTCGATAGTGAAGCTGCCCAAAAGCATGCCGAGATCCGGCATTCGCTTCGGAGCACTCCCATCGGTGAGCGCGACCTGGTGATCGCCGCCACCGCAGTCGCCACGGGTCTCGTCTTGGTCACCCACAACCAGCGGGAGTTCTCCCGCATACTCGCGCTCGTCGTGGAGGACTGGGTTCAACCCTCCTGAAGGATTGCCGCCGTATCGAGGGTCTCGGCGCCGAGGGTCCTCGGGATGGAGTCAGGCTTGCTGCGCTGCTGGAACCAAACCAGTAGGCGTTTGCGCGACGCGGTGGACGCGAGCAAGGCGCTCGCATCGTAGCGCGCCGCGCAAACGTCGAGTTGAACGAAGCCGTTCTCAGGGGTGGATGGGGCGCCGAGCCGGCCCGAGCTCTTCTAGAAGGGTTTCTCGGCCAACTGCTTTGGCCTGCGGGCACACGAGAACCGCTGCGGCGATTCTCGAAGGCCACAGGGCCGGTTCCACCACTCCCATCGTTTCTTGCCTCAGGAGGTGCGAGAGCGGATCTCGGCTCGGGATTCACGAGGGACAGAGAACCCATCGGCAGAGTGTCCTCAGGCTCCCCCGCTGCTGGAGAGCGAGGGGTCAGAGAGCGTCGATTCCTCCGCATGCCAGCGCCGCCGAGCATACCGCCTCTTCGGGCACGCACGTTGACGTGGGCGCTCGACGTGAACGTGGTCGGCGACGGCGACGGCGACGTGGCCGTGGGCGGTCGTGTCGGAGGTGCTTGCCATGCGATCAGAATGCTCAGCTTCCAAAAGATGGATGACTACCAGCGAGCCATCGAGTTTCTTGCCTTGGCTTCGCAGCTTTCATCCGATACACCTCGAGGGAACTCCACACTCTTGGACCGGCGTCGGCGAGCAGCCAGTTCAATCCCCTCGAACATCGCCGAAGCAGCTGGACGGACAGGACAAGCAGACCAGCCCTTTCAAGGTGCGTTCTTTCTCTTTGTTTTCCGCAGTGCTAGCAAGCGAGCAGTGGAAACATGAGGGTGTCTTCGGTTGAAGGTTCTCGGTTGCCGCGGCTTCTTTGGACCACGTGGATGTCGACGGAACTTCAGCAAGTCAACTTCTCCAGCGAGGTCGACAAGCACCTTGGCGACCTCGCTGGTTGGGGCTGCCTGGAATACTCGCCACGCTTTGGGCGGGATCGCGATCTCCATGCCTCGCCGGGTGCCGGCGATTTCGTCGGCCAGGTAATAGGCCGATACCTCTTCTTGGATCTTTTCGGCTCCGTGCTCGGCGCGCAAGGCGGCCTTGATGACCGAGAGAACGTTGTAGGCGACCAAGGCCACACAGAACGCGAAGAGCGCTGCCTTCGGATAGCCCAACGTATTGAGCTCGCCTTCCAGGGTTGCCTCCAGCTCCTGAAATGCCAACTCGATGCCCCACCGCTTTCGGTAGACAGCGCCGACGGTTGTGCCGAGAGTATCTGGTGGGAGATTCGTCAGGATGTGAAGTTCCCGGTCGCCATCACGCGTCGCCTTCTGAAGCTTCAGGGTAATACGGCGGGCGAGGAGCGAGTTCCCGGTGTCATCCCTCAGCTTCACCTCCTGTTCCCAAACCTCGGCGCCGTCGATGGTGCCGCAGCGACGAAGACGGCTGATCGGTTTCCACGGCACATTGATGCGGTGGTGCCTGACGATGAAGAGCCCCTCTCGACGGGCGATGCCGAAGAGCAGGGCGCAGGTGCAGAAGTTGCGGTCAGCGATCCACACGTCCCTCGGCGCGACCTTCGCCAACACCGCTTCAGTGAGCGAGCGCTCCTGGGCGTGGCCATCCTCGCAAGGGATCACATCGGTTACTTGCAGGAGGCGCGGATCCAGCACGACCAATGCAAACCCTGGCAGCGGGCCCGCTGCGGTCTTGCGCAGCTCGGAAATCCGATGCTCCGTGGCCGCCAGGTGATTCCCGTCGAGGATCCGAGCTCGATACCCTGGAAGGAGTTCCGGAAGCGATGCCTTCATGCTTTCGATCAACGGAACAGTGCGACCGGCGACGTGCTTGACCAATGCCGCACCGACCCCCGGCTCGATTCCGTCGACCTTGTTGTACAGCGACTGTACCGAGACCTCAATTCGGCGCCGATTGGCTTGATAGGCGGCGTGAAGCGACGGCCGGATGCGGTGAACCACGAGGCTCATCAAGTCGACGACTGTGGAGAACAGCAGCGTCCGCGTGTATTGCGTTTCAGCGCTCGCGCCAAACACGGCATCAACATCTTCGGAGCGCAGCGCATGCTCGAGTGTCCCACGCGCCATCACGCTAATCGGGCTCTGTTCAATGAACGGAGCGAACACCTTGCCAAGAATCATGCGTTGGCCTTTCGACGGGCGCCCCGGTTTGGACGCGCCCAGGAGAGGCCAGATCCATGGCAGATTCTCAGGACCCGCACAATAGAGTCGAAATCCCGCAGCAACACCAACTACTTACGACCTTTAAAGGGCTGGACAAGCAGACGCAGCTCGTACCTACGCCATCGCCCGCGGTTCGGCGATGGAGTGCGCCGCCGCCGGTGCCCTGCTCGTGCTCAAGGTCATCGACGCTGCCGCACATCGGCGAGGCTGCGAGCTGCTTGAGCGCATCGTCGCCATACTGACCAAGCTCTGTCGCTGATTTCCGACACGACCGCCCACGGCCGCGTCGCCGTCGCCGTCCACGTCCACGTCCACGTCCACGTCAAGCGTCGACGTCGACGTCCCAGACCCGATTCACCTCCCCAGCTGCCGCCGCGGGCGGCTTCGTTCAACCCCGGGCCAGGCGCGGCCTTGAGGCGCGAGCGACGGCGGCCGTCAGAGGTTGACTTCTTTGCCCATCTCGCCCACCGGCCGGATGAGCACGTCCCGCGGCTTGGACCCGTTGGCCGGGCCCACCACGCCCTCGCGCTCCATTCGCTCGATGATCCGCGCGGCGCGGTTGTAGCCCAACCGCAGCTTGCGCTGGAGCATGGAGACCGAGACCTGCCGCATGTCGCTCACCAGTGCCAGACACTGGTCGTACATCTCGTCGGCGTACTCCTCCTCGGCCGCGCCGCCGCCGTCCTCGCCGTCCTCCTCGCGCGGCTTGAGGATGGACTCGTCGTAGACCGGCTTGCCCTGCTTCCTGAGGTGGGCGACCACCTTTTGAATGTCGGCGTCCGAGACATAAGCGCCGTGCACCCGCTCGAGGTGCGCCGAGGTCGGCGGCAAAATCAGCATGTCGCCCATGCCCAAGAGCGCCTCGGCGCCGATGGTCCCCAGGATGGTCATGGAGTCCGGCTTGCTTCGGAGCTGGAAGCTGATGCGCGCCGGGAAATTCGCTTTGATGACGCCGGTGATAACGTCGGTGGAGGGCCGCTGCGTGGCGACCATGAGGTGGATCCCGGCGGCGCGCGCCATCTGCGCCAGGCGCGCGACGTAGGTCTCGACCTCGCGCGAAGCGACCATCATGAGGTCCGCCACTTCGTCGATGATGATGACGATGTACGGCAGCTTGCGCGGCGGCTCGACCTTCCCCTCCGCCTCCGAGACGAGCTCCGCCTCCGGCGCGACCGCTTCGGCGCGCGCCTCCGGCTCGTCGCCGTTGAGGTCCGGCGCGGGGACGCCGAGCGAGAGGCCCTCGCCCATCGCGCGGGCGATGGCGACGTCCTCGGACTCGCCCTCGGCGACGTCGATGATGGTCAGCTTCTTCGGGTCCGCGTGAGCGCTCGTCCGCGAAGATGAGGGCGGCGGCACCGTGGCCAGGTCCGTGAGCGCGCGCTCGACCCACTTGTTGTAGCCCGCGATGTTGCGAACGCCGGCGTCGGCGAGCAGCTGGTAGCGCCGCTCCATCTCCTCCACCGCCCAACGCAGCGCCAGCGCCGCCTTGCGTGCGTCGGTGACCACCGGGAGGAGCAGGTGCGGGATGCCCTCGTAGATGGAGAGCTCGGTGACCTTGGGGTCGACCATGATCATCCGCACCTCTTCCGGCGTGCTCTTGAAGAGGATGCTCATGATCATCGCGTTGACGCTGACCGACTTGCCCGAGCCGGTCGTGCCGGCGATGAGCATGTGCGGCATCTTCGAGAGGTCCGCGATGTACGGCATGCCCTCGATGTTCTTGCCGATGGCCATGGCCAGCCGGCTCTGCGACTTGAGGAAGGCGTCCTGCTCGAGCACGTCGCGGAAGGAGACCGTCTCGCGCTCTTTGTTCGGCACCTCGATGCCCACCACGCCCTTGCCCGGGATGGGCGCCACGATGCGGACCTTGAGCGCCTCCATGGCCATGGCCAGGTCGTCGGCGAGCGAGGCGATCTTGGAGATCTTGATGCCCGGCGCCGGCTCGAACTCGTACATGGTGACGACCGGCCCCGGGCGGATCTCCTTGACCATGCCCTCGATGCCGAACGAGGCGAGCTTCTCGCGCAGCTTCTCCGCGGTGGCGAAGAAGGCGTCCTTGTCGAGCACCGCCTTCTTGTTCTCGCAGGCCTCCAGGAGCGAGAGCGGGGGCAAGGCGAAGTTGCTCTCGCCTTCGAAGGCGAACGGATCCTTCTTCTCGGGTTTCGAGGGGCAAGGCGGCGCCTTGGGCTCCACGATGACCGGCAGAACCGGGCCCACCGCGGGAATGGGCTCCGGGGAGACCTTCGCGGGCGGGGGCACCGAGGGGCGCGGCGGCGAGCTCACGACGCCCGGCTTGAGCGCCCCGGCGACCGGCGCCGGCGGATGCGACGGCAGCGAGAGAATAGGCTTGGGGCGCTCGGCCTCAGGGACCTTCGCCGCCTCGGCTGCGGGCGCTGGCGCCTGGGCCGATGCCGCAGCCGCCACTTCGGCCGCCTCGGCGACCTCAGAAACCTCGGCCGCGGCCGTCACCCACGCCGGGTCCTCGGCGGGCGCGTTTCGCGCGCGCTTGGCCGCCCGCAGTGCTGCCTCGCGCGCCTGCTCTTCGGCGAGCTCGCGGACGCGCCGCTCCTCGGCCTCCTGAGCCAGCCGAGCGGCCTCCTCCGCCACCCGATCGGCCTCTTCGGCGTCGAGCTCGGCCTCGGTCTCTTCCAGGCGCGGCTGCGCCGCGGCGAGCGCGGGCGGCGCCGATCGCAGGGCCTTGACCCGGCCGCCCGGTCGCTCCTCGGCGAGCTCGGCCTCTTCCACGGTCTCCGCCAGCTCGTCCTCGAACCCCTCCTCGGCGTCGGCGAGCTCCTGGGCGAAGGCCGCCTCCTCCTCCGCCTTCTCCCGCGCGCGCTCGGCCCGGCGCGCTTTGAACGACTCCCAGGCGGCGGCGAGCGCGACCCCGCCAGACCGCCAGGCCACCGCCGCGCCGTAGCCGACGGAGCGGCCGATGTAGACGCAGAGGCGAGCGAAGGCCGCGTCGGTGGCGATGATGAGAGCGGCGCCGACGGAGCCGATCATCAAGAGCACGGCGCCGAAGGTGGAAAAGAGCGAGCGCAGCGGCTCGCCCAGCGCGGCGCCGATCGCGCCGCCGGGGGGATAGGCGAAGGTGCGGTGGCCGATGAGCAGGTGCGCGAGCACCGCGCCCGAGAGCGCCAGCAACACCACGCCCGCGAGCTGCCGCCCGCGCCGCTTCCCCTTGCCGCGCACGAAGAGCGCCATGGAGGTGTAGAGGAGCGCCACCGGAAACAGGAACGCGCACACGCCGGTCAGGCCGAACAGACCGCTCGCCAGCCGATGGCCCTCGGGGCCGATCAGGTTCTGGGCCCGCGAGGCCAGGGCGTCCTCGCGGCGGTAGGTCAGGAGCGCGCTGAGCGTGATGACCGCGGCGACGAACGTGAGGAACGCCAGGATGTCGCGGCCGAAGCCGCCGCCATGGGCCGAAGCCGCGCCGGCCCTGGGGGCCGCCGCCGGCCCGCTGCGGCCGCCGCGCACGACGTGCTGCCGTGCGAGCACCCGCTTGTCGGGTCGGCTGACTCTGCGCTTGGCCATGGCTTGCCTTCCTCCAGTGCTACAGCCCGAAACAGGGCCCGGCTGGGCCAGTGTAGGGGGAGCGGGCGAGCGGTCAATTTTTCGAGACCTCGATTTCGGCGAGCCCGCGCGTTCACCGCGCGTTCACCGGGGATTGCCAAGGGGCTTGACGCCGTTGCAGGCTGGCGCGCGCACGTCGCCTGCGCATCGCCTCGGAGGAGGCCCGATGGACATCCCGAGCTCCCCGCCCCCTACCGACGTCGCCCAGGCCATCCTGGGCAACGACCCGCTGGCCCTGTCGAAGAGCCTGAGCGAGGCCGAGCTCGCCCGGCTGAAGACGGCCGAGGAGGTGCTGGACCTCGCGCGCAACCGCAAGAAGAACACCTCGACATGGGCGCTCGCCTCGCAGGCGTTGGTCGGCGTGGTCGCGGTGGCCGGGATGCTCGTCAACGCGTACCAGAGCTACGCCAACAAGCAGCAGCAGCAGCAGCAGGCGAAGCTCGACCAGGAGCGCTGGTCCAAGGAGTTCGAGCGCGCCCAGCGCGCGGACAAGTACCGCGCCTTCTTCGAGACCAGCGTGCTGGCGACCGACCCCGCGAACCCCGACAAGCGGCTCGTGGGCTACGCGCTCCTGCAGGAGTTCGTCGAGGACGAGGAGTACAACTCCAAGGCCACGCGCCTCCTGGAGGAGTCCCTCGCCCAGGAGCTGCGCACCAACACCCTGGTCGGCCTGGACGAGCAGCACCGCAACATGGTGCTCGCCATCGTCACCGCGCTGTCCGAGAGCACCGATTGCAAGGCGCTGGGGCGAGCGGCGCGCAGCTTCGACCGGATCGCCCGGCGCCACGCCGTGCAGCGCGACGAGGACGAGACCTCGGAGATCTTCAAGATCTACGTGCGCCGGCTGGTGGGGCGCGCCGCCGTGGCGTGCAAGAGCCTGAAGGAGCTCGACGGCGTCCGCCGACCCTTGGTCGAGACGGTGCTGCGCGCCCCGGAGATCGCCGCGGCGGCGCGCGGCTTGACGCTCTCGGAGGCGAACGCGGCCGTCGCGCGCACGCTGGTGGACGGTTGCCAGGACGAGCTGGGGATCACCGGCGTCAGCGAGTGCCCGGCCATCCTCCAGCACTACCTCGCTTTGTGCGGCGAGCCCGGCGCGCGCAAAGGCTCGAAGGACGAGGACGCCGCCTGCGAGAATCGTCCGCTCCGCTGCCCCGCGCATCGCGGCGGCGGCCTCGGCGGCGCCCGCAGAGCCCCACTGAGACGAGGCGCCCGCCGGTCAGCCGGGGCGCGCGCCACCCACGCCGCCGCCCCGCGCCTCCGACCCGCGCGGCGCGATGCGCGCCTTGCGCGAGTACCCGTCCGCGAGCACCCGGAGCTCCACCTCCACCTCGCCCGAGGACGTGCACCGCACCAGCTCTTCCACCTCGGGCCCGTCGCTGATCCGCTCGATGGGCACGGAGGCGAGGTCTTCGCGGTCGCGGAGCTTGGGGTCGAACGGGAACCGCAGCTCGTCCCAGAGCGCCAGGTTCCCCTCCGGCCGGCCGCCCCGGATGCGCGCGCACTCGAAGTACCGGTAGTGCCCGACGTTGTGGGCCGCGCGGTAGCGCCGCCGCACCTCGAGCGGGCCGTCGCCCCGCGCGGGGAGCGGCGTGTCCTTCGCGAGGAGCACGTCCACCGCGACCTCGCGGCCCGCGCTCGCCTCGCGAAAGACCCCGAAGTGCCTGGTGAGCCGCTCGGCGATGTTCCGGCGCTCGCCCTCGTTCAGGTGGATGGCGAGCCCGATGGCGATGGAGCCGAACGGGTGCGGCGAGCGCTTCACGCGGTGCTGGCCGAAGCGGTCGCGCAGCCTGCGGTACACCGGGGGGAAGCTGCTCTGCCCGCCGACGACGTAGATGCCGGCGAGCTCGCTCGCGTCGATTCCCGCGCCGTCGCGCGCGTCGCGCAGCACCTCCTCCATGGCGCTCAGGCTCTCCTCGACGAGCGGCGCGCAGGCCGCGTAGACGTCGTCGGCCGGGAGGATGAGCGGCGCCTTGCCGATGGGCGCGAGGTCCAGCACCAGCTTGCGCGTGCTGGGGTTCACCGCCTCCTTCTGCAGGCGGCACTCGTCGAGCAGCTGCGCGCGCTCCGCGGGCTTGAGTGAGCGCGCGGGCACGCCGGCGCTCGCGAGCGCGAGCCCGAGGATGGTCTCGTCGAAGTCGTCGCCGCCCAGGTTGGAGATGCCCGCGCTCCCGATGACCTCGCCGCCCTGCGGGTCGAGCCGCAGGACCGAGGCGTCGAACGTGCCGCCGCCCAGGTCGTAGATGAGCACGTGCTCGCGGCGGCTGGACACGGTGCTCATGAAGCGGTGGCCGTACTCCAGCGCCGCGGCGGAGGGCTCGTTGAGCAGCCGAAGCACCTCGATTCCGGCCGCGCGGAACGCGTCGACCGTGAGCAGCCGCTGGCCGCTGGACGCGTTGGCGGGAACGCTGATGGCCGCCTCCAGCGCCTGGCCGACGCGCACACCCGCGACCTCGCACAGGCAGTCGCGCACGTAGCGCAAGAAGCCCGCGAGCAGATCGCTCAGCAGGAAGCTCCGCGGGCCAATCTGCACCTCGGACAGCGGCCCGGCGCCGTGGAGGAGGCGCTTGATGGAGCGCAAGAGCGTCCAGCCAGGCTCGCCGACCAGCCGCGCCGCGGCGATGCCGTAGGCGACCCTGCCATCTTCGTGGGCGGCCACCAGCGAGGGGATGGTGTCCTGCTCCCCGAAAGGCACGACGGGATAGTTGCCGCGGTCGACGAGCGACGCGACGGTGTGGGTGGTTCCGAAGTCGATCCCGAGTCGCATGGGCCCAGAGCCTAGCGCTGCGCCGCGTGTGGCGCGAGCTTCCGAACGCCGGCTTTCGCCCTCGGGGCCCCTCGCGCCGGGCGCTATCATCGGCTTCGCGCTCTGACGCGGGCGACCCTTAGGCCCCCCGCTCTCGCGTCTCGCCGCTCGCTCTGGCCCCCGACCGCCTTGAAGAGGCAAGGCGCCCCGATGCCCTTTCGCTCAAGTGCCAGACCTGCGGTGCCGAGCTGCTCGTCGCGCCCGAGCTGCGCGCCGCCGATTGCCCGTACTGCAAGTCGCCTTCGGTCATCGAATTGCCGCCCTTTGCGGACCGGCCGGCGCCGCCCTTCGCCTTGGCGTTTGAGGTCTCGCGCGACGGCGCCTTCGCCCGCGTCGCCCAGTGGCTCTCCTCGCGCTCTTTGTCGGCCGAGCCAGAACCGACTCCCGCTGCGGAGCTCATTCCAGGCTCGCGGCGGCGAGACGTGCGCCCGGCCGCCGCGCTCTCCGGGCTCGAGGTCGAGCGGTAGGCTCTGCCGGCCTAGACAAGCTCTGCCACGCCGTGGTGCACGGCCAGGACGGCGCGCAAGTGCTGGCGACGGCCCCTTACTCCAGGCGGCGCGCCGCGCTCGCGGCGCTCATCGCATTCGCTGTTTAGGGGGCGCTCATCGCGCTGATCGCGTCCCTGGCAGGCGGAAGCCCAGCTCGATGAACCGAGGGGACACCACCTCGCGCTCTAGCAAAAATTCTGGACGCCGCGAAATGAGCGCCTGTCGGCCTGGACAGCCTAAGAGAATAAAAACCCCCCGCCGAGCCGTGTGGGCAGCGTCCATTGAACCCTGTCTAAACAGGTGGGGAGCTCTCGGGTGGCCGTAGGCGTCCTTCTCGCCCGTGGGCGAGGGCTGGCACATGGTCACCGATCGATGGAGCACCCCAAAATGGACATATCGGTTCGAATTTCTGCCACCCATCACGAGAACGGCAGGGGAAATGACCTCTAACCAAGTCGTATTTTACCGCCGGCGACGAAGGCGGGCAACCGAACCTCGAGAGAATTTCGATGCGGCCGAGCGACCGCGGCGCGGGTCGCCCGAGCGTTAGTCTTGACGCCGCTTTGCCATCGAGCGGGGGCGCATGATCAGGGTCGAGGTCAGGGTGCTGGGCGCGCTCGCGAAGCCTCGGGGCGAGCGCTTCTCGCTCGAGCTTCCGGACGGGAGCAGCCTTGAAGATCTGTTGCTGAAGGCGGGCTATCGCCCCGAGCATCTGAAGCACATCGCCGGCGCCGTGAACGGCGTCCAGCGGCGCCCGAATCACCCGCTCGCCCAAGGCGACGAAGTCGACCTGCTCATGCCCGCCGGCGGGGGTTGAATCAGGAACCGGAAGGGGGTGGCGGCCCCCGCCCGAAGCTCAGGAGTCGCGCAAGACTATCCACGACCGACGCGAGACCGCGCTGCCACGTCTACAACAGGCCTCGTCGGGTCCGAGGCGCAGCCTCGCTCGATGCTCCACCTCGCGGGCGACGAGCGGGCACCCAGCAGCTCCACGCCGCTGTCCTTTCGCCGAGTGCGGGCTCCTTGCGGCAGCGGGAACGGGTGAGCGCCCGCGGGGGACGGGCGTCGGCGGCGCCGTCGTCGCGGGGCACCAGCGGCCGCCGTGGGCGCGCACTCGGGAGGCGGCGACCGCGACGGCCGCCGAGGTCGGGATGCGAAGACATGCGAAGACGCGATCGAAGTTTCGCGCTGCGTGTCGAGCGCCCACGATGCGCGCCCACAAAGCAATCGGAGCGCCCGGAGCCGCAGCTCCGCTCCGCGTCGGCTCGGCAGAACGAAGCGGCGTGTCCCGGCGCTGGGACCTGCGACTGCCCGGCCGCCGAGGACCCGCTGCGCGCTGCGGCGCCGATGCGCACACTACTGGGCCGGAGGTGACCCGATGGTTGCTCGGCCGTCCATGCTCATTTGGCCCGGCCAGAGGTATCCGCTCGGCGCCACGTGGGACGGCGCGGGCACGAACTTCGCCCTCTTCTCGAGCGTGGGGACCCGCGTCGAGCTCTGCCTCTACTCGCCGACCGACCCATCGCGCGAGATCAACCGATACGACCTCCCGGAAGTCGCGGAGGACATCTGGCACGGTTACCTGCCGAGCGTCAGCCCCGGCACGCTCTATGGTTTCCGGGTCCACGGCCCCTACCTTCCGGAGGAGGGCCACCGCTGCAACCCGGCGAAGCTCCTCCTGGACCCGTACGCGAAAGCGGTCTTGGGCGAGGTGAGCTGGCAGGAGCCGGTTTTCGGATATCGGCTCGGCCATCCGGACGGCGACCTCGCGCGCGACGAGCAGGACAGCGCCAGAGGATGCCCGCGGGCCGTCGTGGTGGACGGCCGCCACTTCGATTGGGGCCGCGACGAGCCGCCGAGGACCCCATGGCGCAAGACCATTCTCTACGAGACGCACGTGCGCGGGTTCTCCATGCGCCACCCCGAGGTGCCGCCCGAGCTCCGGGGGACGTACGGCGGCCTCGTCTGCCCGCCTGCGCTCGCTCATTTGAAGCGCCTCGGCGTCACGGCGGTCGAGCTCCTGCCGGTCCACGAAGCCACCGACGATCAATTCCTGCATGAAAGAGGCCTCAGCAATTATTGGGGCTACAACACGCTGAGCTTCTTCGCCCCCGAGCAACGCTACGCCGCCCGAAAAGCTCCCGGCGCGGCGGTGATTGAATTCAAGGAGATGGTGAAGGCGCTGCACGCCGAAGGCATCGAGGTGATCCTCGACGTCGTCTACAACCACACCTGCGAGGGTAACCACCTGGGGCCGACGCTCTCGCTCAAAGGCATCGACAACAGCGCCTATTACTGGCTGATGCCCGACCGGAGGTATTACCTCGATTTCACCGGCTGCGGAAACAGCGTCAACGCCTCCTCCCCTGCCAGCTCGCGGCTCATCATCGACTCCCTGCGCCACTGGGTGACCGAGATGCACGTCGACGGCTTTCGCTTCGACCTGGCGACGGTGCTCGGCCGCACCGGGCAGGGGGCCTATGACCGCCTCGCCACTTTCTTTCAAATACTGGCGCAGGACCCCCTGCTCTCCCGCGTGAAGCTCATCGCCGAGCCCTGGGACGTGTCGACCGGAGGCTATCAGGTCGGCAATTTCCCGCCGCCATTTCGCGAGTGGAACGACAAATACCGCGACTCCGTGCGCCGATTCTGGAGGGGCGACGAGAACCTCGTGGGCGAGATGGGATACCGGCTCGCCGGCTCGTCGGACCTCTACCAGCTCTCGCGGCGCCGCCCTCAAGCGAGCATCAACTTCGTCACCAGCCACGACGGCTTTTCGCTGCGCGACCTGGTCAGCTACAGCCGCAAGCACAACGAGGCGAACGGCGAGCTCAACCGCGACGGGAGCGACGAAAACCAATCGTGGAACTGCGGCGTGGAGGGCGAGACCGACGACCCGGCCATCGCCGAGCTGCGCGAGCGGCAGCAGCGCAATCTGCTCGCCTCGCTCTTTCTCTCGCAGGGCGTCCCCATGCTCGCGGGCGGCGACGAGATTCGCCGAACACGGCAGGGCAACAACAACTCCTACTGCCAGGACAACGACCTTTCTTGGATGGATTGGCGGCTCGACGACCGCGCGAGAGGCATGCTGGAATACACGCGGCGGCTCATCGAGCTGAGAAAGTCCCACCCCGTGTTGCAGCGGCTCCATTTCTTCAAGGGCGACCAGATCTGGGACTCGAAGTTCAAAGACCTCGCCTGGTATCAGCCGGACGGCGCGGAGATGACACCCGAGGGCTGGAAGAAGCCTTTCCTGCGCGCGATGGCCTTCTTCCTGGGCGGCGACGCCTTCCCCTACCTCGACGAGCGGGGCGGCCGGGTCATGGACGATTCGCTGTTCGTCATGATGAATGCCCACGGCGAGCCCATCGAATACTGCCTCCCTCCCGAGCTCCGGAGCGGCTCTTGGCGCCTGGAGATCGACACCGCCGACCCGCGCCGGCGGGGCGAGACTTTCACCGGCGGCCGCTGCTGGAGGTTGACCGCGCACTCGATGGCGGTGTTCTCGCTGCCCGCCCCGAAGATCGTCGGAGAGGCGGGCCACATGGAGGATACGGGCGAGGTCGAGCCGCGCGTGCCTCCCGGGGGCGGCCGAGGGTGAGCCCACGTCAATCGCCTGAGGCGACGGCCGCGCGCTACCCCACCGCCCCGTAGAACGCCGCGTCCAGCGCCTTGGGCCCCTCGAACCGCGGGAACGCGAAGCTCGCGACGGCGGACGCATCGAACAAGGGCCGAGCCCCGGAGCGCTCCACGACGTGGCGCAGGAGCGCCGCAAACGCCTCGCGCGACGGCACGCCGGGGTAGTGCGTCCCCAGCGCCAGCGACGGTCCGTCGAGGCGCAGCACGGACGCGCCCTGCCCTGCGCCGCCCCACGACAGGATGAGGTCGATCAAGAGCTGTGACCGGCCCGGCCCGGCTCCCGGCACCAACCCCACGGCGACGCCCACGACCCGCCG
The DNA here is from genome assembly GCA_963772225.1 of uncultured delta proteobacterium. Lineage (GTDB taxonomy): Bacteria > Myxococcota > Myxococcia > Myxococcales > UBA5297 > CAVYWD01. The sequence goes on from CAVYWD010000011.1 coordinate 914,733, forward strand.
CAGCGCGAGCTCCGAGGCACCGCCCTCCACCTCGACCCGCAGCGCGTCCGCCCCCATCCCCAAGAGGCGACACGGGACGATTCGCGGCGTTGCCGGCTCTTGGACCGCCGCGGGCTGAGCCAGCGAGCCGGCTGCCTCGGCGAGCTTTGCGCGGAGCGCGCTCGCCTCCCTCGCGAGCTCCGGCACGGCGACGGCGGCGGCGAGGTGCGCTTCGATCTCTTCGGCGGGATCTCGCCGCGCGAGCTGCAAGGCCGCGGCGCGCAGGTGGGCTTTGGCGCCCGCCGGGCCGCTCGCCCGCGCCGCGCTCAGGTACGCCTCGAGGGCCCTGGGTCGCAAACCGTCCGGCCCCCGCTCGAGCGCCCCGCCAAGGCGAAGAGCGACGCCCGGTGACAGCAGCGAAGCGTCGAAGAGGTCCCCAAGCTCGGCGATCGCCGCGGCCGCCGACTCCTCGCCCGAGGCCGCGGCGAGCTGCTGGCGCAGGAGCCGGTCGATGCGCCCCATGCCGCTCTCACGTCGGCCCGCGGCGAGCTCCAGCTTGCCCAGCGCGAGCAGCGCCTGCGCGTTGCCGGGCTCCTGGGCGAGAACCCCGCGCAGCGCGCCCTCGGCGCCGGCCGAATCGTTGCGCTGCAGCGCCGCCTCCGCCTCCGCGACGCCGCCATGCTGGACCCAGGCCACGTCGTCCTCTTCGTGCGCGTCCTCGGCCTCTCCGTAGCGCCAGAGCTTGAGCGCCAGGGCGAGAAGGAAGCCGAACGCGAAGCCCGCCACGTGGGCCGCCACCGCCACGCCGCTCGAGGCGCTCGCGCGCCAGTTCCACAGCTCCGAGGCGCCCCAGAACCCGCCCCAGAGCCACGCCGGCACCAGGAAGCTGCCGCGCCAGAAGCGAACCAGCAGGAACACGACGTAGCCCATGCGGATGCGCTTGCCGGCGTAGCGCACCGTGAAAGCGCCGATGCAGGCCGCGATGGCCCCCGACGCGCCGACCATGGAGACTGCGCTGTGCCGGTCCATCGCGAAGTGGGCGAGGCCTGCGAGGGCGCCGCCCAGGAGGAAGAAGCTGAGGAACGGGCCGCGCCCCCACGCCTGCTCGAGCAGAGGGCCGACCAGATAGAAGAACAGCAAATTCCCTAAAAGGTGCATCCACCCCCAGTGGAGGAACATGTGCGTCAAGAGGCCCACCTGGAGTGGGCCGCGCGACGGGACCAGCGCGAAGCGCCTCAAGGGGCTCGCGTCGGAGGCGACCTCGGCGGCCTGGGCCAGCGAGTCGAGCGCGCTCTGCTCGGCGCGCATCACATCCTCGGCGACCGGCTGCTGGCTGGCCTCGCGCCCCGCACGCCGGCGCGCGGCGACGGACGGCTCGAGCCTGTCGGCGAGCGAATCGGGCAGGCTCAGGTAGGGGTGCTCGTCCCAGTACTCGACGGCCTGCACGAGCTCGTCGTACCCGGCGTGCTCCGGGTCTTTCGCGACGACCCAGGTCGCGAGGAACGCGAGAGCGCACGCGGCGGCGAGCCCCATGGACACCCAGGGCAGCCGCTTGAGCGTCGCCCCTTCCACCCCGACTGGCAGGAACAAGACCATCGGCCGTCCCCTCCGAGGCCGGGCGCTAGCCCGACCGGCCCTTCTCGCGAATGGCCCGGAGCACCCGCTCCGGCGTGAACGGCGTCTCGCGCAGCCTCACGCCCACGGCGTCGAAGACGGCGTTGGCGATGGCCGGGCACGGGCCGTTGATGCCGATCTCCGAGACGCTCTTCGCGCCGAAGGGTCCCGTCGCTTCGTAGGTCGGGACGAGGAGGGTCTTGAGCTCGGGCATGTCGGGGAGTCCGAAGAGCTTGTAGTCCGAAAAGCTGGCGTTGCGAAGCCGGCCCGACTCGTCGAGCAGAAACTCCTCGGTGAGCGCGAAGGAGATGCCGTTGACCACCGCGCCCTCGACCTGCCCTTGTGCGAGGCGCGGGTTGACCGCCGTCCCGCAGTCGACCGCGGCCACGTACTTCACCACCCGGACTTTGCCCGTCTCGGTATCGACCTCCACCTCGGCGAAGTGGGCCGAGAACGGCGGCGGCGACATCTGGGAGGTGGCGGAGGCGATGAAGGCTATCTGCCGCTGGTCTCGCTCGTACAGCGAGCGCACCGCCACCTCGGCGAGGCCCACCGACGCCCCGCTCGGCGCGTGGATGCGCCCACCTCGGAGAGCGAGAAGCGCCGGGTCGGGCCGAGGCTCGACCTTTCGCGTTTCCAAGAGAATATCGGCCGCAACTTCTCGAATCTGCCGCGCGACCTCCAGCGCCGCCCGCCGCGCCGCCTCGCCGGAAAGGTAGGTCGTGCTCGAGGCGTAAGCGCCGGTGTCGAAGGGGGTGACGTCGGTGTCCGACGAGGTGACGACGACGTCGTCGGCCGAGACCCCGAGCACCTGTGCGGCGATCTGCGCGAGCACCGTGTCCGAGCCCGTGCCCAGGTCGGTCGCGCCGGCGGTCAGGTTGAACGAGCCGTCGTCATTGAGCTTGAGGCCGACCGAGGCCATATCGATCTCGGGGATGGACGAGCCCTGCATCAGCGCGCACATGCCGACGCCGCGCTTCAAGGGGCCGTCGCCCGGCCGGCCCCGCTTGGCGGCCCAGCCGATCTCCTTCGCCCCGAGCGCGAGGCACTGCGCGAGCCCGCAGGAGCCCACCTTCTGCTCCACGCCCGGCTTGCCCTCGCCCAGCGCGGCGAACACCGGCGAGCCCTCGCCGGCCTGGATGTGGTTGCGCCGCCGCAGCTCGAGCGGGTCGAGGTTCAGCCGCTCGGCGACCTCGTCCAGGAAGACCTCCATGGCGAACGCCGACTGCGTCGCGCCGTAGCCGCGGTAGGCGCCGCCCACCGGCAGGTTCGTGTAGACCGCCTTCCCCTCGAAGGCGACGCTCTTCATCCGGTAGAGCGGCAGCACCTTCGAGCCGCAGTTGCACATCACCGTCAACGCGTGGCCGCCGTAGGCGCCGGTGTTCGACAGGACCTTCATGCGCAGGGCGTTGAGCGTGCCGTCGGCGTTGAAGCCGGCCTCCAGGGTCGTGCGGATGGGATGGCGCGTCCGGGACAAGAACTCCTCGGCACGCGTGAGCTGGAGGAGCACCTTGCGGCGGGTCGCGAGGACCAGCGCGGCGGTGGCCTGCTCCAGCAGCACCTCCTGCTTGGCGCCGAAGCCGCCGCCGATGCGCGGCTTGATCACGCGGATGCGCTTCACCGGCAGCCCCAGCGCCTGCGCGGTGATGCGGCGGGCGTGGAACGGGACCTGCGTCGAGGAGACGAGGACGACCCGGTCCTGCGCGTCCAGAGAGCCCAGGCAGACGTGCGGCTCCAGCGGGCAGTGCTGCGCATAATGCGTCCGATAAGTTTGGCTAAACTTCACCTCCGAAGCGGCGATGGCCGCGTCCACGTCGCCCGCGCCCATCGACGCCTCGGCGGCCAGATTCCGGCTCGGGTCGTAGGCCGCGGGGATGGGCATGTGCGCGCCGGGCTCGTCGTGAATGACCGGCGCGCCGGGGTCCATGGCCCGCTCGGCGTCGAGGACGGCCGGGAGCACCTCCCAGTCGATGTCCAGGGCCCGGCCGGCGGCCTCGGCCTGCTCCCGGGTGTCGGCGGCGACGAGCGCCACGCGGTCGCCGACGAAGCGCACCTTGTCGCCCAAGACGAGGCAGTCGTAGGGCGACGGCTCGACGTAGCCCTGGCCGGCGGTGGTGTGGAGGTTTCGCGGCAGGTCCTGGAAGGTGAGGACGGCGTGCACGCCCTTCATCGCCCGCGCCTTCGCCGCGTCGATGCGCCGGATGCGGGCGTGGGCGTGCGGGCTCGGGACGATGAACCCCACGAGCGCGCCGCGCAGGTCGTGGTCCGCGACGTACTGCGCCAGGCCACAGGCCATGCCCATGGCGTCCACTTTGGGGACCGACTTGCCCACGACCGCGAGCCCGTCCGCGGCAAGCGCCGTGCCCTTCTCTGGGCCCGAGGCGCCGCTCATCGAGCTCCCCTCAGCGCCACCGCGGCGATTCGCACCGCCTCGGCGATCTTCACGTAGCCGGTGCATCGGCACAGGTTGCCCGAGAGCCCCTCGGCTATCTCCTCGTCGGTCGGAGAGGGCCTCCGGTCGAGGAGCGCCTTGGCGGCGAGCAACATCCCCGGCGTGCAGAACCCGCATTGGACGGCGCCCGCCTCCACGAACGCGCGCTGGAGGGCGTGGGGCCGCGACGGGTCGCCCAGCGCCTCGACGGTCTGGACGCGGCGCCCTCGCGCCTTCAGGGCCGGCAAAATGCAGCTGAGGACCGGCTCGCCTTCGAGGAGGACGGTGCAGGCGCCGCAGGCTCCTTCGCAGTCGCAACCCTGCTTTACGCTCGTGTACCCGGCCTCGCGCAGCACCTCGAGGAGCGTCGCGCCGGGCGCGCAGTCGAGCTCGCGCGGGGCGCCGTTGACCGTCGTGGAGAGGCGCAAGGCCTATTCCTCCCGAGAAGCCCAGGTGAGGGCGGTGTCGATGGCCCGCGAGGCGAGCGTGCCGGCGAGGTCGCGCCGGTAGGCCTCGGACGCGCGGAGGCTGGGGGCGACGACCGCGCGCTCGCGCACCGCGGCCGCCACCTGCCGGAGCCTCAGCGAGCCGAACGCGTTGCCCTCGAAGATCTGCTCGACCTCGCGGAGCCGATAGGGCCGGCCTTGGAGGGCACCCAGGACGACGCGCACGCCGCGCACCACGTTGCCCTCGCGGAAGAGGGCGACGCACGCGGTGGCGAGCGAGTAATCGTTCGCGGTGCGGCTGAAGCGCTGATGGCCGAAGGCGCCGATGCCGGTGCACAGCGGCACGCGGATGCTCGTGATGAGCCCGCGCGCCCAGGGTCGCGGCCCGGGCCGGAGGCATTCCTCGATGGGGAGCAGCTGGCTCTTCTCTCCGGCCCGCCGCACTTCGACCTCGGCGTCCAGAGCGAGGAGCGCGGGCGGCAGGTCGGCCCAGTAGACCGCGTGGGCTAAGTTGCCGCCGAGCGTGACCAGGGTGCGCACGGGCCGGGAGCCCGCGGCTCGCGCGGCGCGGCGGAGCAAGGCGCCTTCCCGACCCGGCAGATCCTGGGCGTCACCTAACTGCGCGAGCGTCGTTGCCGCGCCCAGGACGAGCCAGCTCCGCTCGACGCGATACCCGGAGAGCCCGCACCGCGTGACGTCGACGACTTCGCCGTCGGGCCGGTTGCGCCCACAGAAGAGCGCCGTCCCGCCCGCGACCGGCGTCGCTCCGCGGGCGACGAGGCGCAGCGCTTCCTCCAGGTCCTCGGGCTGGTGGTAGGCCGCGACGCTCATGCGCTCCTGTCTTGGGCCCGCGGCGCGACGGTCGGCCGGGAGAGGAAGTCGATGCCGGTCCTCGCGCGGGCGCGCTGGGCCATCGCGGCGCTCAGCCGGTTGGCGCGCGCGGCGAGCGCGGCCTCGTCCACGCCCGCGAGCCTGCCCTGCGCGACGACGACGCGGCCGTTCACGAGCACCGTATGCGGCCGCCGCAGACCCGAGGTGAAGCAGAGCGCCGCGACCGGGTCGTGGAGCGCGCCGGCGGCGCCGAGGTCGTCGAGCGCGAACAGGGCGATGTCGGCGGCCATGCCCTTCGCGATGGCGCCGACGTCGTCGCGGCCCAGGACCTTCGCCCCTCCGCGCGTGGCGAGCCGGAGCGCGCGGCGGGCGGGCATGGCGTCGACCGCGGTGCCCACGCGGTGGATCAGCGTGCACAGCTGGAGCTCGCGAACCATGTCGGAGGCATCGTTGGAGGCGGACCCATCGACGGCGAGGCCCACCGGCACGCCGAGCTCCAGGGCCCTGGGAATGGGCGCGATGCCCGAGCCCAGCCGCAGGTTGGAGGCCGGGCAATGGGCGATGCCGGTGCCGGTCGCGGCCATGAGCGAGAGCTCGGCGTCGTCGAGGTAGACGCCGTGGGCGAACCAGACGTCGGGCCCCAGCCAGCCGAGCTTCTCCATGTAGCGCAGCGGCCGGACGCCGACGGTGGAGAGGCAAAAAGCCTCCTCGTCCTTCGTCTCGGCGAGGTGCGTGTGGAGCCGGACCTTCTTGGCGCGCGCCAGGCGCGCGGACTCGACCATCAGGTCGTCGGTGACGGAAAAGGGCGAGCACGGGGCCAGGGCGACGCGGCAGAGGCTATAGCGCGAGGGGTCGTGGTAGCGGGCGATCACCCGCTCGCTGTCGGCGAGGATCTCCGAGGGCGTCTGGACGACGTCGTCCGGCGGAAGCCCGCCGCCGGAGCGCCCGCGCGACATGGAGCCGCGGCTCGGGTGGAAGCGCACGCCGAGCGAGCGCGCGGCCACGAGGGTCTGGTCGAGGAGGTCGCCGGGCTGGCCTTTGGGGAAAAGGTAGAAGTGATCGGCGACGGTCGTGCAGCCGGTCTTGAGGAGCTCGGCGAAGCCGAGCTGTGCGGAGACGAAGACGTCCTCGGGCGTGAGCTCGCGCCAGACTGGGTAGAGCCCCGTGAGCCAGTCGAACAGCTTCGAGTCCTGGACGAGCGGAAGGTTTTTTTGGAAGGTCTGGAACAGGTGGTGGTGCGTGTTGACCATGCCCGGGATGGCCAGCGCGCCGCCGGCGTCGAGGACCTGGGCGCCCCGAGGCAGCGCGGGGAGCGGGCCGGTGCCGACCGCGGCGATGGCAGGGCCTTCGATGAGGATCCAGCCGTCCGTGAGCTCGCGGCCCTCGTCGTCCTGGGTCGCGATGACGGCGATGTTCTTGATGAGAAGAGCCACGAAGGGAGACCTCGCTCGCCCGGCGGGCGACCGCGGCCGGGTCGCGTCAGGGCAGCGGGGATCGTAGTGGAGTCGCGGCGAGGGAATCTAGAGGCGAGCAGCGAGGGCCGAGGATACGGACCCAAAGGTGACGCCGTTGGCCGGTGGGGCGCATCATCGAGAGCCCGAGTCCTTCCTGGATGCGCATGCCACCCACGCACTTCCTGAACGTCGACCTCGATCTGCGAGGGCCTTCCGAGGCAGAGGTCCGAGAGCTCGTGCGCTTCCTCGAGCCCTCGGCGCTAATGATGAATCTGTCGGGGACCTTCGCCAGCCTCGAGCTACGGGAGACTGTGGAGAACGCCGCGGAGGCCATCGCTGGATTTGTCCGCGTCGTCCGCTCGCTGCCGCCCCAGACCAGAGCCCTCTGGGATCGGTGCGAGAGCCGAGTCATGAACGTCGGAATCCAGAGCAGACCTTTGCCCCACGCGGCAGTCTTCGAGCTGCCGCCGTAGACCATCGGCAGCCTTCACTGCATCGGTGCGAGCGCTGTTTGACGGTGTATTCGCGGTAGACCGCTCCGCTCGAGCTTCACGCTTCCTGGAAGGGAGGTGGTGCGGCTCGCCGCGCGCCGGCAGCCGCCCTCGGGCTAGAGCCTGTTTACGAAAATGGTCTCCTCGCCATTCGACCAACCTCTCCCCCTTCGCCCCCTACCCCCTAGCGGCTGCTAGCGGGGAGGGAGTTGGGGGGTGAGGAAAACTCCGCGCGCGACGATCGCCGACTTCCGTCACAGACTCGATCTACCGGTGCGGATGGCCGCCCACGGGATGCGCGACGGCGGGGCGGCTGACCACGGGCCGGCCGCGGCCGTAGAGCTGCCGGGGAGGGACGCCGCGCGCGCGATAGTCGCGCAGGTACACCGGCTCCGCCCGGTAGGCGCTCCAACGGGCGCCGTCCCGCGCGTACCACTGGCCCCCGTACCAATAGGTGGCGTGCCCTTCGTAGTACACCGGCGTCGCCGTCGCGATGAAGGCCGGCGGCGGATAGCCCTCGTCGACCTCGCCGACGACGCCCACGGTCCCGAAGCAGGACGAGCACAGCACAGACACCACGGCCCCCACAGCGGCGACTCGAGCGCGCTTCATGGGCTTCCTCCCTCGGCGGGATGATGGTTGGCGTGCTCCCGCAGGTGCGACGCCAGCAGGGCGCGCTGCTCCGGGGTCAAGAGCGGCGCAATTGCCCGGTAGAAGAGCGCCATCCGCCGCGCGCCGTAAGCGGTGAGCGCAGCGGTGGTGGTGGTCGTGACCGAGGTCGCGTCGAAGGCCGCTCCGGCGAAGGCGCCGGCGAAGCGCTGGACCTGAGCGCCTATCTTGTCGGCGTCGATCTGCGAGTGGAGGCTGGCGAGCGCGGCCTGGAGCGCCGGCGACATCTTCTCTTCCTGATCGGGCTTAAGGCTCAGCTCGCGGGTCAACTCCGCGAGCCTTCCGCCCGGCTCGCGGCCGCCCGGCTTGGAGTCGACGTTCACGTGCCGCCAGACCGCCCAGTGCGCCTGGACCTTGTCCGCCAGCGCCTCGCGCTCCACCGGCGAGAGCGCCGCGTGCAGCTCGTTCAGCTTGGGGGCGACGCACTCGTGAATGGAGGCGGCCGCGGCGTTCAGGTCGGCGACGCCCGCCTCGACCTTCGCGGCGTCGACCTCCCCGGCGGCGACTCCATCCGCGGCGACGGTGAAGACGCCGACCTCCTTCTCCTCCACCGGCTCGGTGCAGGCGTGGAGCTCGGCCTGAACCTTCTCGACCTCGGCGCGCCGGGCCGGGTCGACGCCGAGCGTGTCCAGTCCCATCTCGACGAACTGGGTGATGCCGCCGTGCTGGTGGTGCCGGTGGTACTCCTTCAGCTCGGCCGAGGGCTGATCGTCCGGCGGGGACGCGGCGGCGCCCGACGCGGCGACCGCGAACGCGACGAGGCCAGTCAGGATTCGCGTTTTCATGAGAAAGAGACAGCACTGATCGGCACCGCCGGTCAAGGACCGGAAGGCAGCTACGCCAGCCAGCCCGCCGCGCGCGCCAGCGCCATGCCCACCCCCACGAGGCTCTCGCCCACGATCATCCCCGAGGCGACCGGGACCAGGGCGCGCCCGGCGAGCTTCGGCCGGGCGCGGCGGGCGGCGAGGCCGAGCAGCGCGCCGGCGAACAGGGTGATCGAGCTCGAGCCGGGCATCACCAGGGCGATGCCGAGCCCCGTCGGCGAGGGAAGGAAGCGGCGGAGTCGGGGCGGCGCCCAGCGCTCGGCGAGGGTCAGCGCCGCGCCCAGGGCGGCGCCGGCCAGGGACGCGGCGCGCACCGCGGGCGCGAGGCCGCCAAGGCCGCCGGAGAGCGCGCGGGCCACGCCGGCCCAGACCATGACCGCCGGCGCGGGGAAGCGATCGGTGCCGAGCTCGCCCGCGCTCGACACCAGCAGGCTGAACGCGGGGACCACGACCGCGGCGCCCACGACGACGCCGAGGAGCTGGGCGATGACCTGCTTTCGCGGAGCGGCGCCGAGGAGCTGGCCGATCTTCACGTCGGCGAGCAGGTCGCCGGCATGCAACCCGACGCCGCCGGTGACGTTGGCGGTCATCAAGTTGGCGGTGACGTTGCCCGGGAGCAGCAGGCCGAAGAAGAGCTGCGTCAGAGGTCCGAGCGCCTTGGTCGGCGAGATGTCGGTCTCGCCGTTGACCCGCGCGGCGACCGCGGCCATCAGGAGCGACAGGGGCACCGTGAGGAGGCCGGCCCAGGAGGGCACGCCGAAGCGCCGGCCCAAGATCAGGACGACGACGGGCGCGAGGACCGCGACCCCGGCGAAGAACCAGGACGAGCGGGCCTCGGCGTGGTCCGGGTCCTCCGCCGCGGCGGGGCGAAGTCGAAGGGTGGCGCCCAGGTCGGCCGAGGCGCGGCGCAGGGCGCCTCCTTGCAGCGCGAGGGCGAGCACGCCGGAGCTCGCGAGCAGGGCGGCGCCCGGCCAGAGCGTGACGGCGACGATGGCCTTGTACTCGACCGCGGGGATGAGCCCCGCGGCGACCCAGCGCGGCGCGAGCAGCCCGTAGGCGACCCCGGCGCCGAGGAGCATCGACCAGGCGGTGCGCAAGCCCATCAGCGCCCCGCCGCCGAGGAGGACCGGGCTCGCCTCGAAGGCGAACGAGTAGCGCGCGGCGGGGAGGCCGCCGAGGGCGAAGGGCAAGGCCAGCTTGGCCGGCAGACGGGCGCGGGCCAGGAAGGCGGGCGCGTCGCGCAGGAAGGTGCCGGCGCCTGCGAGGAGCGCCGAGAGGACGAGGAGCTTGCCGCTCTCCGCCTGCCCCTTGCCGGCGTGCATGGCGCGCAAGGTCTCGGCGGTGGCCACCGAGGAGGGGAAGGGCAGCGCCTCGACGTCGATGATCCGGCGCTTGAGGGGGATGGCCGCGAGCACGCCGAGCGCGGCGAGGGCGGCAAACCAGACGAACATCGTGAAGCCGCCCGGGCGCGCGCCGGTGAGGACGAGCAGCGCCGGGAGCGCGGCCATGTTCCCGCCGCCGGTCATGAACGCCGCCGCCGACGCGACCGAGCCGGCCATCGTGTTCTCGAGCGGGGTGAGGTCGCGCTGGGTGAGGCGGGCCGCCGCGAGGACGCGGAACGCGGCGAAGGCGAGGATGCAGGCCGACAGCGTGACGCCCAGGCTCCATCCGGTCTTCAGCACCACGTAGACGTTGGAGAGGGCGAGCAGGCCGCCGAGAACCATCCCGGCAGCCGCCGCGCGAGCCGTGAGCTGAGGCGGGCTCTCGGGCGCCTGGATGGGGGCCATGGGAGACTTGAGAGCCCGAGGTGGCGAGAAGGGTTTCTCGCCCGCCGCGCGCGAAAGGCCCGCCGCGGCCGAGCCGCATGGCGGCGCCACGGCGAGCGAGGGCGGCCTCGGTGGACCCGGACCAGCGCGAGGTGAAAAGGCGGCTGCCGCCCGCACGTCGGGCGACGGGTGGGCCTCACCGGACCCGGGGTGGCCGAGTCATCGTGCCGCGGAGGTTGACCGAGCGGCCGTTGTCTTGGAGACCTGTAGAGACCGACGAGGCGTGTCATGCGTCGCCTCCTCGACGCGCCCTCACGCCGTCTCGTAGACTCGCGCCGTCTTCGACCTTCGGAGAACCATGCCTCGGCTCGCCGTGCTCCTCGCCTGCTGCGCCCCCGCCCTCGGCTGCGCCGTGGTGCAGAGCACGGCCTGGGAGCCCCCGCCGCGCCGCGAGGAGCCGCCGCCGGGTCGCCTGGACCGCCCTGATGGCGCTGGCCGCCCCGAGCGGCCCGCGGCTCCAGCGCCTTCACCGGCGCGGTTTCGCGTCCCGCCCGACCGGGTCCCGAGTCGCGGGCTCTGCCGCGTCTGGCACGACGAGCTCCCGCCGGATCGCCAGCCCCCGCCCATGGACTGCGCCCGCGCCCACAACGCCGCGAGACACTACGGCGGCCGCGTCATCTGGGCAGAGTCGAGCCGCGCCTTCCAGGACGGAGGGGTCGCGACCGTCGAGTACCGGAGAGTCAGCTTCCGCGGCGTCCCGCCGGACCGACTTCCCCCGCCCGGCACCTGCCGCGTGTGGATCGACGGGGAGCCTCCCGACCGCCAGCCGGCGCCGGCGCCTTGCCCCTGGGCCGAGCGAGAGGCCCTGCGGACGGGCGGCCGCCTCCTCTTCATGCCCGAGGCCGACCGTCGCTGAGCGCTCAGCGCCCGCCCGGCCGGCTCGCCAGCTCCTCGAAGAACGCGTCGAGGTGGCGCAGCCCGCACTGCGGGGCGACGGCGTCCGAGGCGGCCGAACCGAGGCGACCGCCCGAGCTTCGCGAACGCCAGCTCGCCGACCTGCCGCTGGGTGAGCACCGTGTACCGCAAGCCCCGAGGCGCGCAGCGCGTCCACCACCCGCTCCCGCGCCTCCGCCACCGCGAGCCGGCCGCGGAGCTTCTCGCCCAGGAATGGCGAAACGAAGACGAAGTCGCGCACGCCCGCGCGCCTCGCCAGCCCCACCAGGTCGGCGTTCGCTTCCGCGCGCAAAGAGCGCCGTCAGCGGGCAAAAGAAGCCCTCGAATCGCGCCGATTTCTCCGGGCTGACGTCCGGCAGATTGCTTCAGGGGCTCGGCGTCGTCCCGAATCCGGTCATGGGGAAGTTCTTGAACCCGAGGGTCAGCGCCGGGGAGCCATCCTTGACGGTGTAGTCTCCCGCGTCGGGATTCACGAACATCGGGTCCGCAACGACCGAGTTGGCATCGAGCCCGGCTGCTTTCCACTGGGACCAAGTGAAGGGAAAGCTGCTTCTATTGAGCCACTGACAGAGCTTTGGATCGCTGCCATTGTTGTAGAAGAGATTGTAGTCGAGGGTCGGAACCTTGTTCTTGATGTCGTTGGTCAGATTACTGATGCCGTAGAAGGAATAGGCGACGTTGCCCACGACGATGTTGTTCTTGACAACATGGTTGGAGTTGTCCCAGGGGCTGTGGACATCGATGACACCGCCGTTGACGAGGATGTTGTTGACGTACGTATTGTACCTGGACCACTGCACCTTGAGGCCGCCCCCAATGAGCAGGTTGTTGGTCTGCAGGTAGTTCGACGACTGGTCATCGAGATCGATGCCGAACATGGGAGGTGGAGATTCGAAGCGGTTATTTTGGATCGTCGTCGTATCCATGGCGTCGAGCTTCGTCGCGCTCGCATCGTTTTGCCAGATGAGGTTGCGGTCGCGTCCCCAGGCATTCAACGGGCCATGGTCGCTGGTCTCGCGCACCGCATCGTACACCCAGTTCCACTCGATGAGATGTCCGCCCCAGCAACCATCACTGAAGTTGATGCCCGCCCGCGGCATCTTGTGAATGGTGTTGTGGCGCACGGTATTTTTGCTCGTCATCGACATCTGGACACCGGCCACCTGCTTTTCGAAGCGGCCGAGGTTTTGCATTGTGTTGTTCTCGACGAGATTGGAAGCCGGGTAGTCGTCCGTTTTCGGGCCCGGCGTCCGATCGCTACACGACACCTGGTCGTCGAAATTCTTGGCTCCGCAACGAACGGCGCTCTGGAGGCCGACCATCGCGACGCAGCTCGCACCCGCATCCTCAAAATCGTTGTTGACGATGGCGTTATTCCGGTTGTGACCGCTCATGAAGACCCCGTTGCCGCCGATCTGATCGAAAAGACACGAGTCGACCCGGATGTTCTCGGCGTTGGTCGTGAACACCGTGCCGGTGCGGGCGATGGCCCAGTCTCCCTTGAGCAGGGGCTCGTAGGTCTTGCTGAAGAGCGTACGGTACGTGCCCGTGAAGGTGAGCCCTTTGAAGGTGAGGTACTGAACCGTCGACGTCGCCGATGTCCCGACCACTCGGAAGAGCTCGTCCTGCGACGCCAACTCGATGGTCGCGGCGCTGAGGTCCGTCCCGGATGGCGGATAGAAATAGAGCTGGCCCGTGGATTTCTTGTAGTACCACTCGCCGGGAGCGTCGAGCTCCTCGAAGATGTTCTCGACCATGCGGTAGGTGGAATGCATCCCGCTGCCCCGGTTGTTGTCGCCCACCCATTGATAGGTCACCGTCGAGCCGCTCTTCGCGGTGATGATGAAATCGTTGCCGCCCCATTGCGAATCGTGCAAAGCGCGGATGTATCCCGGCCCTTCGGTCGGATCGGCCCATCGGCCGACGCGGGCGGAGCCGATGCAGTCGGCTGCGTAGCCATCGAGTATCTTATTGTCCTCGTAGTTCGGATACCGCGCGAGCACCTGACGTTTGCCGCTCAAGAATAACTGGTCGACCTTGAGGTTCTTGTCGATGGTGGTCACCATGATGGAACCCGAAGAGGTGGACCACGAAGAGGTCACTTTGATCGCACCGCTGATGACCGGCTTTTCGTTTCCATAGGCGGCGTAGACAATCGGCGCGGTGGAGGTCCCGGAGTTCGCCGGCCCGAACTCGACCGGCGCGCCGAGGTAGTACGTGCCCGCGCGCAGATAGACCGTCACCGGCGTATCGTTGACTTTTCGCTTGTCCGCCAGGTCTCGCGCGGCGGCGAGCGTCTTGAGAGGATGGTCGATCAATCCGTCATTGGCATCATCGCCCGTCGGGGAGACAAAGACTTCCGCGCCGGTCCCCACACTCCCGCCCCCGTCGGCGCCGTCGGCGCCGCCCCCGCCGGCATCTCTTGCGGCCTGGCCGGAGTCGATAGCCTGGGATGCATCCTTGGACGCCGAGGCGTCCACGGCGCTCCCCCCCGCGTCCTGTCCCGGGGTGCTGATGTCGCCGACGGGGCAGGCTGTGCCGAGGAGCAGCAAGAGCGCAGCGATAAAGAACCCACGCACGCGGTGCATGTTTTCTCCATTTCTCCGCGAGCCCGAGCGGAGCAAGAGCGACGCGGCGTGTGGCGGTGGCGCCGGATATCCGACATCGGCTGAAATACGGCACCGCGCGGCGGTTGGATTGAGGGACCCTGAGCGGCTTTCGGGTCATGGGGCGAGAGGCGTGCACGGCGGCGAAGAGGGCGTCGCGCTCGCTTGGGGATCATTCGCCGACGTCCTGGTCTCCCTGACGTCCACGCCGTCTCCCGTCGGCGGCGCGTCCAAGGTGACCTTTGGCGCAGCCTCCCGCGGCTCGTCGGTGAAGGTCGCCAGCAATGGCCAGGGCGCGCTGGCGGTGCAGCCCTGAGGGGACTCGTTTGAGGGTCTCTCCGTAGGGCTGGCTCGCCGGGGGAGCGAGGGGCGGCCAGCGCATTGACATCATGATGCCTCGCCCATAGCATCATGATGTGCGAACGACCCTGACCCTCGACGACGACGTCGCCGCCAAGCTGAAGTCCGAGGTTCGGCGCAGCGGCCACTCGTTCAAGCAGGTGTTGAACGACCTGCTCCGGCTGGCGTTGAGCGCTCGGCGCTCTCCCGAGCGTCGGCCCTTCGAGGTCGCCGCGAGCCCGCTTCATTTGCGCGCGGGCTTCGGTTACGACAATGTCGGAGACCTCCTGGAGCAGCTCGAAGGCCCCCAGCACCGGTGAAGCTCCTCGACGCCAATGTTCTGCTCTACGCCTACGACTCCTCGTCCGCCCAACACGGGGTCGCGGCGAAATGGCTCGCGACCGCGCTCTCTGGGGCAGAGCCCGTTTGCCTGTCGTGGATGACGTTGATGGCTTTCATCCGGATCTCCACCAATCCCCGCGCCGTCCAAAGGCCGCTCTCGGTCGAGAACGCATGTGCCATCGTATCGTCCTGGCTGGAGCAGCCTTGCGTCAGCGTGCTCTCCCCAGGCGAGCGACACTGGAGCCTCTTGAAGCAATTGCTCGCGTCATCGAAGGCGAGCGGGCCACTCGCGATGGATGCCCATCTCGCCGCCTTGGCCATCGAGCACGGGGCCGTCTTGGTGACGAGCGATCGGGACTTCCGGCGGTTCGAGGGCCTGAAGACCTTGGACCCTCTCGCGGGCGACCGGTAGCCGTCGGGCGTGAGAACGACGGGGTGATGCCGGCCTCGACCGCCCTGTTGCAGAGGGCATTCGGCGCTCCATGCTCAGCCGGTCGAGCGCCTGGGCGATGCCCGACGCCCCGAGGCTGTCGGCCGTGCGCTTTGGGCCCGCGGCACTGGCCATGAAAGCCGCAAATCCCGGACCGCACCGATTTGGGTGCGATCCGGGATTCGCGTTCATCCAGTCAGCGGCGCGGGCCAGCCCGCCGCTTTTAGGCTTTCTTACTTCGCCGCCGGTGGCACCATCGGCTTTCCGACCGCGTAGCTCAGCTTCGAAAGCTGCTCCAAGTAGCTCCACTTCTTTTGCACGTGCTCGCTCGCCGTCTGCAGCAGCGCCTTGGCGACCTCCGGCTTGCTCTTGGTGAGCATCTTGAAGCGCGTCTCGGAGTAGAGGAAATCCTCGAGGCTGATCTTCGGGGCCTTCGAGTCGAGCTTGAGCGGGTTCTCGCCCTTCTGCGCGAGCGCCGGGTTGAACCGGTACAAAGGCCAGTGGCCCGACTGCACCGCGCGCTCCTGGTTGTCGGTGCCCGTCTTCATCTCGATGCCGTGGGCGATGCAGTGCGAGTACGCCAGGATGAGGCTGGGCCCGTCGTACGCTTCGGCCTCCATGAAGGCCTTCACCGCCTGCAGGTCATTGGCGCCATAAGCCACCGACGCCACGTAGATGTGCCCGTAGCTCATGGCGATGAGCCCCAGGTCCTTCTTGGGCAACGGCTTGCCGCCGGCGGCGAACTTCGCCACCGCCGCCAGAGGCGTCGACTTCGACATCTGGCCGCCGGTGTTCGAGTAGACCTCGGTGTCGAGCACCAGCACGTTGACGTTGCGGCTGCTCGCCAGGACGTGGTCCAGGCCGCCGTAGCCGATGTCGTAGGCCCATCCGTCGCCGCCGACGATCCACACGGACTTCTTCACCAGGTAGTCGGCCAGCGAGAGGAGCCGCCGGCTGGCGACGTCGCCCGCGCCCTTCAGCAGCTTCTTGAGCTCTTCGACCCGGCCGCGCTGCAGGAAGAGGTCCTTCTCGTTGACCTGCGTTGCCCCGCGCAGCTCGTCGACCAGCTGGGCGTGACCCTTGAGCGCCTCGGCCTGCGGCAAGAGCTCCAACGCGTACTCGTGGAACTTGTCCACCGCCAGCCGGAAACCGTAGCCGAACTCGGCGTTGTCCTCGAAGAGCGAGTTCGACCACGCCGGCCCGCGCCCGTTGGCGTCGGTGCAGTACGGCGTCGTCGGCAGGTTGCCGCCGTAGATGGACGAGCAGCCCGTGGCGTTGGCGATGAGCGCCCGGTCGCCGAAGAGCTGGGTCATGAGCTTCACGTACGGCGTCTCGCCGCAGCCGGAGCAGGCGCCCGAGAACTCGAACAGCGGGCGCAGCAGCTGGCTGCCCTTGACGGTGTCGACCTTCACGCGCGTCCGGTCCACGTCGGGCAACGACATGAAGTGCTCGGCGTTCACGCGCTCCTGCTCGCGCAGCGGGAGCTGGTCCACCATGGTGAGCGACTTGCGCGACGGGTTCTTCTTGTCCTTGCCCGGGCAGATGTACGCGCAGGCTTCACAGCCGGTGCAGTCCTCCACGAAGACCTGGATCAGGTACTTCATGCCGGCCAGGTCCTTGTCCTTGAAGTCCATGACCTTCGCGGATGCGGGCTTGGCCGAGAGCGCCTCGGGGGAGACCACCTTGGTGCGGATGGCGGCGTGCGGGCAGACCAGCGCGCACTTGTTGCACTGGATGCAGAATCTCCGGGTCCCAGACCGGCGCGGTCAGCGCGATGTTGCGCTTCTCCCACTGAGCCGTGGCCAGGGGGAACGTGCCGTCCGGGGGCATCTGCGAGACCGACACCTGGTCGCCCAGGCCGGCGACCATGAGGCCGGTGACGTCGCGGACGAACTGGGGTGCCTTGGGGCTGACCGCCGGCGGCATCTCGAGGGTGCTGGTGACCTTGCCCGGGACCTTCACCTCGTGCAGGTGCTCGAGCGTGCTGTCCACGGCCTGCCAGTTCTGCTGGACGATCTTGTCGCCGCGCGAGCCGTAGGTCTTCTTGATGGAGGCTTTGATCTTCTCGATGGCCTCGGCCCGCGGCAGCACGCCCGAGATGGCGAAGAAGCAGGTCTGCATCACGGTGTTGATGCGCGCGCCCATCTGGTTGGCCTTGGCCACGCTGTAGGCGTCGATGCAGTAGAGCTTGAGCTTCTTGTCCAAGATCTGCTGCTGGACGTGCCGGGGCATCTTGTCCCAGACCTCCTCGGGCCCGTAGGGGCTGTTGAGGAGGAAGGTCGCGCCCGGCAGCGCGTACTGCAGCATGTCGAACTTCTCCAAGAAGACGAACTGGTGGCAGGCGACGAAGTTCGCCTGGGTGACCAGGTAGGTCGACCGGATGGGGTCCTTGCCGAAGCGGAGGTGGCTCACCGTCATGGACCCCGACTTCTTGGAGTCGTAGACGAAGTAGCCCTGCGCGTAATTGTCGGTGGTCTCGCCGATGATCTTGATGGAGTTCTTGGACGCGCCGACCGTGCCGTCCGCGCCCAGGCCGTAGAAGAGGCCGCGGAACACGCCCTCCTGCTCGGTGGAGAGCATCGCGTCGTAGTCGAGCGAGCTGTGCGTCACGTCCTCGTTGATGCCGACCACGAAGTGGTTCTTGGGCTTTGCGGCCTTGAGGTTGTCGAAGACCGCCTTGACCATGGAGCTGGAGAACTCTTTGGAGCCCAGGCCGTAGCGCCCGCCGACGATGCGCGGGATGGCCTTGAACGGCGCGGCCCCAGCCGCGAGCGCCTCGACGATGGCGGTGTTCACGTCGCAGTAGAGCGGCTCGCCGGTGCTGCCCGGCTCCTTGGTCCGGTCGAGCACGGCGAGGGTCTTGACGGTGGCCGGCAGCGCGGAGACGAAGGCCTTGATGCTGAAGGGCCTATAGAGGCGGACCTTGAGCAGGCCCACCTTCTCGCCGCGGGCGTTGAGCCACTCCACCGCCTCGTGCGCCGCCTCGGCGCCCGAGCCCATCATGATCAGCACGCGCTCGGCGTCGGGCGCACCGACGTATTCGAACAGGCGGTAATGCCGCCCGGTGAGCCCCGCGAACTTGTCCATCGCCTTCTGCACGATGCCCGGGCAGGCGTCGTAGAAGGGGTTCACCGTCTCGCGCCCCTGGAAGTAGACGTCGGGGTTCTGCGCCGAGCCGCGCATGGCCGGGTGGTCGGGCGAGAGGCCCCGGGCGCGGTGCGCGGCCATCAGCTCGTCGTCGAGCATGAAGCGCAGGTCGTCGAACGACAGCTCCTCGAATCTTCTGGACCTCGTGCGAGGAGCGGAAGCCGTCGAAGAAGTGGAGGAACGGCACGCGCGCTTCGAGGGTCGCCGCGTGCGCGACCAAGGCCAGGTCCATGACCTCCTGGACGCTGCCGGAGCAGAGCTGCGCGAAGCCCGTGGAGCGGGCGCTCATCACGTCCGAGTGGTCGCCGAAGATGGACAAGGCCTGGGCCGCGATGGCGCGCGCCGAGACGTGGAACACCGTGGAGGTGAGCTCCCCGGCGATCTTGAACATGTTCGGGATCATCAGCAGCAGGCCCTGCGACGCGGTGAACGTCGTGGTCAGCGCGCCGGCCTGCAGCGCGCCGTGGACCGCGCCCGAGGCGCCACCCTCGGATTGCATCTCGACGACCAGCGGCACGGTCCCGAAGATGTTCTTCTCGCCGTGGGCCGACTTCTCGTCGGAGATTTCGCCCATCACCGAAGACGGGGTGATGGGGTAGATGGCGATGACTTCGCTGGCGGCGTGCGCGACGTGGGCCGCTGCGGTGTTTCCATCGATGGTCACGCGCCGCGGCTTCCGGGCGGGGACGGTGCTGTTCGACATTTCTTGGCCTCCGATTCCCAGGTTGTCCTGGCTATGGTTGAAGTTTCCTACGACGCGGCTGAGCGCGCCCCTGCGCTGACAAGCGAAGCTTCCGACATCTTCCCAAACTCGGCGCCCAAACTCCCGCACCTTCGACAGCAGGCGTTGGGCGCTCGAGCCGGGCTTTCGCCTCTCACTCGAAGCCGACGAGCATGCGGATGTACTGCGCGCGCTCGAAGTCCGCGGGCGCGGAGCACTTGGCTTGGGAGAGCGCGCCGCGAAGGTCGTCGACCGACGCGTACTCTTTTTCCTTCAGCCAGCTCTCCATCTCACCGAGCATCTCGCCGAGGTGCCGCGCCTTGTTCTTGAACAGCGCCGAGCAGACCATGGCCACCCGAGCGCCCGCGGCGATCATCTTCAGGGCCGTGCGGCCGTCGTGCACCCCGGTGGTCGCCGAAAGCTCCAGGCCCGAGACCCGGCCGTGCAACAGGGCGATCCACCGCAAAGGGAGCAGCGAGTCCTCGACCCGCGAGAGCGCCAGGCGCCCCAGAGAGGTGAAATGGTCGAGGTCGAGGTTAGGCTGGTAGAAGCGGTTGAAGAGGCTGACGCCGTTCGCCCCGCGCCGCGCGACCTCGCGGACGACGTTGGGCAGCGAGGAGAAGAACGGGCTCAGCTTCACATTGAGCGGCAGCTTGACCGCCGCGCGCGCCTCGCTCACCGTTTCCAGGGTCTCGGCCTCGACCTGCGCGCCGGTCTTCTCGGGGTCGGTGGGGATATCGTAGACGTTCAGCTCCAGCGCGTCGGCGCCCGCGGACTCCATCTGCTTGGCGTAGGCGGCCCACGAGCCCTTGTGGCGGCAGTTGAGCGAGGCGACGACCGGAATGCTCAACGAGCGCTTGGCGCCCTCGATGAGCTTCAGGTACTCGCGGGGGCTCACCTCCCAATCGATCCCCTGGAAGTAGCGGTGCCCCTCGGCCGAGAGCTCGTCGGTCGCCTCGACGCTTTCCTGGATGCGCCGCGACTCGAGGTCGAGCTGCTCTTCGAACAGGGACTTGAGCACCACCGCGCCCGCGCCGGCCTCTTGCAGGCCCTTGAGCTTCTCGACGCTGTCGGTGAGGGACGAGCTGGAGACCACCAGCGGATTGTGCAGGTTGAGGCCGAGCCATTCGGTCTTGAGGCTGGTCATCGGGCCACCTTTCTACCGAGCGCCCCGCTCGCGCGCGGCCGTGCGAACACCGGAAGGAGGCGCAGCCGCGTGATCAACTCATCCATCGTATCTATGAAAGCGCTCCAAGCGCCAGGGAAATAAGGCCGGCGTTATGCGAGCTATCAGCTGTTCCGTTGTTCAACCGACACGGGCGAGCCGATCATCCCGGGCCTTGGGGCGTGCTCTTTCGCCTCTTCGCCGGCGGGTGCGCCAGCCCCTCCACCGAGGGGGCGCCTGGAGCGCCGAGGCCTCCGAAGGGGCCGCCGCGCGAGGCCCGGCGCACGGGTCTCGCCCCTCGGAGCTTGCGCCGCGGGATGCCTCCGACCTATTGGACCGGCTTATGGCAAGTCGGAGAACGCCGCGATGGCTCGACGCCGCACGGGCGGGTGGTTGGACCCGAGCGCCCGGCGAGCGGCCGGACTGGGTCGCGCGCTCGCTGGCCCGGGCCGGAGTCCTCGCCCCCGGCGAGGCGGAGGCGGCGGTCCGCGCGGGGCGAGTGACCGTCGGCGGCCGACCGGTGCGCGAGCCGCTCTCCCTGGTGAGGCCGGGCGACGAGGTGCGCCTCGACGGGCGGCCGGTGGAGCTCTCGGCCAAGACGCTCGTCCTCGCCTTCCACAAGCCTAAGGACGCGGTGGTCGCGCGCTCCGACCCGCGGGGGATGCGCACGGTCTTCGACGTGCTCCTGCCGAAGCTCCCGCCCGCGCTCACGCGCTACGGCTGGCACGCCGTGGGCCGATTGGACCGCGACACGACCGGGCTCCTCCTGTTCACCAACGACGAGCGCTTCGTCGCCCACGCCACCCAGCCCGAGGCGCACCTGCCCAAGCGCTACCTGGCCCAGGTCCAGGGGGCGCCGGACGAGGCGAAGCTCGAGCCGCTGCGGCAGGGCGTCCACCTCCACGACGGGCCGGCGCGACCCGCGACGGCGCGCGCGCGAGGCGAGCGCGCGGTCGAGCTCACGATCACCGAGGGCCGCAACCACCAGGTCAAGCGCATGCTGGGCGCCATCGGCCTTCCGGTGACGGCGCTGCACCGGGAGGCCGTGGGCGAGCTCGAGCTGGACGTGCCGGAGGGCACCTGGCGGCTGCTCACCGAGGACGAAATCCGGGCGAAGCTCCACTTCGAACCGGCGCTCACGCCCCAGCGCGCTGGAGGATGCCCTCCACCGCCGACCGGCCGATGGGGTGGTAGCTCGCCTTGAACTGCTCGAAGCAGCGCCGCGCGAGGGGTCTGGTCGCCGGCGCGGCGGCGAGCGCGGAGTAGAGCGGCTTCAGGTACTTCATGCGCCCGACCTGTCCGAGCACCTGCTCCGTCCGCGGCAGCGCAGGCGCAAAGCCCGACTCGGCCGCCAGCTCGAGCCAAGCGACGAGCACCTCCGGGTTGCGCCGGTTCGTCAGGTCGAAGCGGCGGTCGAGCTCCTCGCAGACCGGCGCCGACTGGGGCCGCGGCAGCGACTCCAGGTAGAGGGACCACTCGGTCGGCGTCCACGCCTGCGCGGCGTCGTCGGTGGGCAGCGACGCGCCCAATGCCTCGAGCGCCCGGAGCCTCGCCGAGGCCTTCGGCGGCACGCTCTTCGGGATGCCGGTACCCGTGAGCCACTCGTCCGCGCCGACGCGCGCGAGCGCCCCGGGCAACTCGCGCTCGGCGAAGGCGGCGAACTCCTCGGTGGTGATCGACTGGAACGCGAATCCCTCGACGTAGCGTCGCAGGAAGCGGTCGAACGCGGCGCGGCCCACTGCCCCCTCGAGCGCCTTCAAGAAAAGGTAGCCCTTCTCGTAGGGCACCTCCGAGTAGGCGTCGTCCGGGTCAATGCCCGCCAGCTCGGTTCGCAGGCGGGTCAGCTCAGGCCGGCCGCGAAAGCGCTCCACGGCCTTTTCCAGCTGCCGGCGCCCCAGCGCCTGGTGCAGCGCCGCCATCTCCTCGCCTTCGAGCACCTCGAGAATCCGGCGCTCGGCGAAGACGGTCCACCCTTCGTTGAGCCAGAAGTGATCGCCGTTGGCGTTGGTCACCAGGTTGCCAGTCCAGGAGTGCGCGAGCTCGTGCGCGACGACGTTGACGAGCGAGCGGTCGCCGGCGAGAAGCGTCGGAGTGAGGAAGGTGAGCCG
Organism: uncultured delta proteobacterium; assembly: GCA_963772225.1. Classification (GTDB taxonomy): domain Bacteria; phylum Myxococcota; class Myxococcia; order Myxococcales; family UBA5297; genus CAVYWD01. Next base: position 937,050 of record CAVYWD010000011.1, read on the forward strand.
CGGGTTCTCCATGCCTCCATAGGGAAAGGAAGGCGGCATGGTGAGGAGGTCGAAGCGGTCCCAAGCGTAGGGCCCGAAGAGCTGCTCCGACGCCCGGAGCATGGCGTCCACGCCGGCGAACTCGTAGGCCGCCCGCTCGACCACCGAGGGCTCCGCCCAGACGCGGGAGCGCGGCCCGAGCTCGCGCGACTCGAGCTCGCCCACCGCCAGCGCGAAGAGGTAGGGCGGGATGGGCTGCGGCATCTCGAAGACCTCGACCGCGCTCTCGCCCCGCTCGTCCCTTCGCACGAAGCCCGCCGCCATCAGGGCCCGGAGCGCGCGCGGGACGGTCAGCTCGGCCGAGTAGCGCAGCCGGACCCGGGGCGTGTCCTGGAGAGGCACGACCGACCGCGCGTGGATGGCCTGGCACTGGCTGAACAGGAACGGGTGCCGGCCGCCCGCCGTCTGCGCCGGGTCGAGCCATTGGAGCGCGCTCGCCTGCGGCGAGGTGCGGTAGGCGATGCGGACCGCCGGGGTCCCCGCCGGGAGCTCGAGTGAAAGGCGGTTGCCCAGGATGGGCTCTGCGGGGTGCAGCTGGTGGAGGATGGGCCGCCCCGACGGATCGGACGCGCCCAGGATCTCGAGGTCGCGGGTGTCCAGGTCGAGCCGTCCCGCCCCCGGCGCCCGGAAGGTCAGCTCAGCCTCGCACTCCAGGCTGCGCGCGGCGAAATCGACCCTCGCCTTCCAGTGGAGGTGCGCCACCTCGGGCTGCGACGCGTCGTTATAGGAGTGCGGATCCAATCGGGCCATCGGTGCCTCCTTAGGAGACCAGGCTCCGGACCCCAGGCTACGAGCTTCAGGTTCGACCTGAAGTCCGGGGTCCGGGGCCCGCCTGCTCGCCTGTGGTGGGTAGCAGCCACCTCCATGGCCAGGCAAGATTTCGCTTCCAGAGAACCAGGCCGCTCCGCTATCTGTTAGCCCCGCAGCGCGACCCGCGAGCAAGAAGCCAAGAAGGGATTCCATCGATGCCGATGATGCAGCTTGTCTTGCAGGACGGCACTGTGCTGCGAGGCCGCTCCTTTGGAGCGGAGCGCGCGGTGGCCGGCGAGGTGGTCTTCAGCACCGGCATGACCGGGTACGTCGAGTCGCTCACCGACCCGAGCTACCGCGGGCAGATCCTCACGCTCACCTACCCGCTCCAGGGCAACTACGGCGTCCCGGCCGCGCGCGACCGCGACCTGCTCAAGGACCGCTTCGAGAGCGGCCGAATTCAGGCGCAGGCCCTGGTGGTCCAGCGCCACTGCGATGTGCCCAGCCACTACGCCGCCACGCGGAGCCTGGGCGACTGGCTCAAGGAGTGCGGCGTCCCGGCCATCGAGGGCATCGACACCCGGGCGCTCACCCGCAAGCTGCGCGAGCACGGGACCATGGCGGGCTGGCTGCTGCCTGACGGCGTCCCCCTGGAAGAGGCGAAGAAGAGCGCCGAGGCGGTGGACATGGCCAACGCCACGCGCGCGGTCTGCGTCCGCGAGCCGGTGACCTACCAGGCCGGGCCGCTCAAGGTGCTGCTCGTCGATACCGGCGCCAAGGATTCGCTGGTGCGCGGGCTCCACTCGCGCGGGGCGACGGTGATCCGAGTGCCGGCCGACGCGCGGCTGAGCGACTTCATCGGCGGCGTCGACGGCGTCCTGCTCGCCAATGGACCGGGCGACCCCAAGGACAACCTCGAGCTCATCGAGCAGATCCGGACGGTGCTCTTCCCTTCCGGAAAGGCCATTTTCGGAGTTTGCCTGGGCAACCAGCTCCTCGCCTTGGCTGCCGGCGGCGATACGGTGAAGCTCAAGTACGGGCACCGCTCGCATAACCAGCCGGTACAGGACCTGCTCACCCGACGCTGCTATGTGACCTCGCAAAATCATGGGTACGTGGTCCGCGACGAGTCCTTGCCGGACGACTGGGAGCCTTGGTTCGTCAACGTCAACGACGGGTCGAACGAGGGCGTCTTCTGCCGCAGCAAGCCTTGGTGCAGCGTTCAGTTCCACCCGGAGGCCGCGCCGGGGCCGGAGGACGCTTCGTTCTTGTTTGACGACTTCCTGCGGCGCATCGGCTCGAGCCGGGTGTAGGGCTATTCGAGTGGTCACCATTGGAGAAAAGAGGTTTTTGGGCAACGGGGGGCGAGAGGGGAGATTGGGTTTGCGGGGGGCTTGGGTTAGGGAGGGTTGGGGCCATGGGGAGGGAAGATGCACAGCCGGGTTCGGGTTCGGGGTCGGGTTCGTTCGCGGGGACGGGGACGGGTACGGGGACGGCCCACGGATCAACGGGGCACGTGAACACGGGCACGGCTGTCCTTTTCGATCACGAGAAGCTCGAGGTCTATCGAGTCGCTCGCGAGTTCCTCGTGGTCGCAAATGCTCTGATGAAGCGCAGGATGCCTCGCGACCTTCGAGATCAGTTCAATCGCGCGTATACGAGCATCCTCTTCAATATTGGAGAAGGGGCGGGAAAAACCGCACGGGCCGACAAGCAGCGGTCCTACGAGATTGCACGGGGGAGCGCGACCGAGGCAGCGACTCAGCTCGACGTCCTTCAAATCCGAGGGCTGATCTCCGACGAGCAGTACCGACGAGCGCGGGCGCTGCTGATCCGAGTCGCCCAGATGCTGAGTCGTCTCATTGCCGGTCCCCGTTCGACGTGACCCGTCCCGCGTCCCCGTCCCCGTACCCGTCCCCGCGAACGAACCCGAACCCGAACCCGGCTTCTCCCCCCTTCCCTCCCTCGAGCCCAATCCTCGACTCCCTCAGCACCTGCCTTTCTTCCCCCTAGGAGCCTCCTCATGTTCGGTCAGTACCTGCCCAAAAAGCCCCGCAGGGTGCTCGTGCTCGGCTCGGGCGCCCTGAAGATCGGCGAGGCCGGCGAGTTCGACTACTCCGGCTCCCAAGCCATCAAGGCGCTGCGCGAGGAGGGCATCTACACCGTCCTCCTCAACCCGAACATCGCCACCATCCAGACCAGCGAGGACATGGCCGACAAGGTCTACTTCGTCCCGGTCGACCCCTCCTTCGTCGAGAAGGTCATCGTCGCCGAGCAGATCGACGCCATCACCGTCTCCTTCGGCGGCCAGACGGCGCTCAACTGCGGCGTCGCCCTGGACGAGTCGGGGGTCCTCCAGAAGTACGGCGTCCGGGTGCTCGGCACCCCCATCGAGGCGGTGCGCGACACCGAGGACCGCCGGCGCTTCGTCGAGCGCCTGAACGAGATCGGCGTCAAGACCGCCCGGGCCGAGGCCTGCCACAGCGAGGCCGAGGTGCACGCCGCGGTGAAGCGCATCGGCCTGCCGGTCATCCTGCGCGGCGCCTACTCTCTGGGCGGCAAGGGCTCGCGAATCTGCGAAACCGAGGCGGAGCTCGAGGAGGCTCTCGAGCGCACCTTCGCGGCGGGCATCCCCCAAGTCCTGGTCGAGGAGTCGCTGCGCGGCTGGAAGGAGATCGAATACGAGATCGTCCGCGACGGCCGCGACAACTGCATCTCGGTCTGCAACATGGAGAACGTGGATCCCTTGGGCATCCACACCGGCGAGTCCATCGTCGTCGCCCCCTCGCAAACCCTGAACAACGAAGAGTACCAGCTGCTGCGCACCATCGCGCTCAAGACCATCCGCCACCTGGGCATCGTCGGCGAGTGCAACATCCAGTACGCCCTGGACCCGCACAGCACCGACTACCGGGTCATCGAGGTCAACGCGCGCCTCTCGCGCAGCTCGGCGCTCGCCTCCAAGGCCACCGGCTACCCGCTCGCCTACGTCGCCGCCAAGCTCGCGCTGGGCTACACCCTGCCCGACCTGCCGAACGCCATCACGCGGCGCACCAGCGCCTTCTTCGAGCCCGCCCTCGACTACATCGTCTGCAAGGTCCCGCGCTGGGACCTTGAGAAGTTCGTCGGCGTCGACACGCACATCGGCTCGGAGATGAAGTCGGTGGGCGAGGTCATGTCCATCGGCCGCACCTTCCCGGCGGCCATCCAGAAAGCACTGCGGATGCTCGACATCGGCGTCGACGGCCTCAGCCCGGATGCCTTCAAGTTCGAGGACGTGAAAAAGGAGCTGTCGCACCCCTCGCCGCGCCGCATCTTCGCGGTCTGCCGAGCCTTGCGGGACGGGATATCGGTCGACGACATCTACCAGCTCTCGAAGATCGACCGGTGGTTCCTCCGCGAGATCGAGAAGGCAGTCCAGACCGGCCAGGCCATCGCCGCGGCCGGCTCCACCGGGCTCGCGCCCGACACTTTGCGCGAGGCGAAGCGCCTGGGCTTCTCCGACAAGGGCCTGGCCAAGCTCTCGGGCCTGAAGGAGGACGACATCCGCGAGCGCCGCAAGGCGAACGGCATCGTCTCCCAGGTGGCACAGATCGACACGCTCGCCGCCGAGTACCCGGCCGAGACGAACTACCTCTACCTCACCTACCACGCCGACCACAGCGACGTGCCGCCCTCGTGGCGCAAGAAGGTGCTGGTCCTGGGCTCGGGCGCCTACCGCATCGGCAGCTCGGTCGAGTTCGACTGGTGCTCGGTCAACACCGTGCAGGCCGCGCGGGCGCTGGGCTACGAGACGCTGGTGCTCAACTACAACCCCGAGACGGTGAGCACCGACTACGACGTCTCCGACCGGCTCATCTTCGACGAGATCACCTTCGAGACGGTCATGGAGGTGTACGAGCGCGAGAAGCCCGAGGGCGTCATCGTCTCCATGGGCGGCCAGGTGCCCAACAACCTCGCCATCCGGCTGCACCGGGCCGGCGTGAAGATTCTCGGCACCTCGCCCGAGAGCATCGACCGCGCCGAGGACCGAGAGAAGTTCAGCGCCCTGCTCGACAAGCTCCACATCGACCAGCCGAAGTGGGCCTCCACCACCACGCTCAAGGACATCGACAAGGTCGCCGAGGATCTGGGCGGCTATCCGCTGCTGGTGCGCCCGTCCTACGTCCTCTCCGGCGCGGCCATGACGGTGGCGCACAACGCGAACCACCTGAAGAACTTCCTCACCCGCGCCGCCGAGGTCTCGCCCGACCACCCGGTGGTGGTGACCAAGTTCGAGACCAACTCCAAGGAGGTGGAGCTCGACGCCGTCGCCGACCGCGGTGAGGTGGTGCTCTGGGCCATCAGCGAGCACATCGAGAACGCCGGCGTCCACTCCGGCGACGCCACGCTGGTGCTGCCGCCGCAGAAGCTCTACATCGAGACCATCCGGCGCATCAAAAAGGTCGCCCAGGACATCGCCCAGGCCATGCAAATCACCGGGCCCTTCAACATCCAGTTCCTGGCCAAGCAGAACGACGTAAAGGTCATCGAGTGCAACCTGCGCGCGTCGCGCAGCTTCCCCTTCGTCTCCAAGGTGACCGGCAACAACTTCATCCGCGAGGCCACGCGGCGGATGCTCGGCGTGCGCGGGCAGCGCATCGAGAACCGGGCGCTGGACCTGGACTACGTCGGCGTCAAGGCGAGCCAGTTCTCCTTCTCGCGGCTGGGCGGCGCCGACCCCACGCTGGGCGTGGAGATGGCCTCCACCGGCGAAGTGGGCTGCCTGGGCGACGACCTCCACGAGGCGCTGCTCAAGGCGATGATCTCCACCGGCTTCCGCTACCCCAAACGCGGCGTGCTCCTGTCGCTCGGCCCGGTGGCCGAGAAGCCGCGATTCCTGGAAGAGGCTCGCATGCTCCAATCGCTGGGGCTCGAGCTCTACGCGACGCCGGGCACCCAGGAGACGCTGGCCGCCCAGGGCATCCCCACCCAGACGGCTTACAAATTCACCGACCAAAAGTCGCCCACGGCCATGGAGCTGATGCAGCAGGGCAAGATCGACCTGGTCATCAACATTCCGCGCGACTACGACAGCAAGGGCCGCCCGGACGGCTACATCGATCCGGCGCAAGGCCGTCGACCTCAACGTGCCACTCATCACCAACATGCAGCTCGCGCGCGCGCTCGTGGAGGCCATGGCCCGTTACAAGCGTGAGGACCTCAAGGTGCTCGACTGGAGCAGCTACCTCGCCCGGACGAGCGCCGCACGCGCCAAAGAAGAGCCTGCCGCGAACGGCTGGTAGGCGATCTCCTCGCCCAGCAGACGGCCGGCGCGAGAAGCGCCGCGCCGCGGCCGCCGCCCTTTCGCGGCCGCTCTGCGCCCTCGTGCACAGCTTGCCGATCAATGCGAGAAAAACGGCTGCGGCCACGGGCCGTTAGGCCGTTCGGCGCGAGCTTTTGTGCAGGCGGCCAAGACTCCAGGCTCCAGACCCCAGGATCCAGGGAATGCAGAGCCTGGAGCCCAAGGCCCTCTTTGGTTCCGGCTCGGCCGGGTTAGGCATAGGCGATCGAGCAGGGGTACGCTTGTGAGGCCGGGCGTCGCGCGAGGACACTGCGATGAGCGGAAAAGCCTTATGCGGGACCTGCAAGCATCTGAACCGCTCGACGTCGCCCGGGCTGCATACCTTCGGGAAATGCCCCCACCGCGAAGGGTGGGTTCGCACGCATGACGAGGCGTGCCCGCACCACGACAGCGGCGGGAGCAACGCCTTCGTCCGCTGGGCCATCGCCGTGCAAGTGGCGACCGGCGCGGTGGGCCTTTGCACCAGCGTCTACTTCGACGTCCGGTTTGGAAAGCTGTGGACGCACCTTGCGCTCGGCTTGGCGTGCCTCTGCCTCGCCCTCTTCATCTGGTACGTGAAGCGCACCGACCTCTTGAGCGAGGACGCGAAATACATCATGTTCTCCACCGACGACCGCCCGGTGGAGAAAGAAGACGATTCGGACGACCCGCCGTGGTTCTGAAGAAGGTGGCTATTCGGCGCCGGCGCTCAGGCTATGGGGAGACTTGGGTCCACGTGGTGGGCACCTGGATCGCGCACGCGGTGCTGGTCTCTTTGAACGTGAAGGAGCCCGAGAAGGTGCGCGCCCCTTCAGCGCCCGCGAAGATCCCCGAGAGGCTCACGGTCCCCGCAGAGCCGATGTTGGTCACAACGCTCTTGGAGGAGAAGAAGACCGACAGCGAGCTGTCGACCGTACCCGTGATGCCGAAGAGGTTGGTCGTGGTGAGGGCGGAGCCGTTCTGGATGAGCTGAATCTGCTGGGACATGCCGCCGAAGTACATGCTGCCGCAGGAGGACTTGTCGGCGGAGACGGAGCTCGCGTTGGCCAGGTAGGTGCCGCTGACGTTCGGGCAATCCGCAGAGCATGCGGGAGCGGCCGAGCCGCACGAGCAAAGGACCGCCGCGGCGGCGAGAATTCCAAAGTACAGCGCACGCACGGAAAACATGGGCACCCCTCCTTCATTTGGTCATGTATTGACCGGCCATGTTTTCGCACGCGGGCCGCCCGATGGCAACCGCAAGCGCACCGCGGTCGGAATCGGGTTGGAGCCGAATGAATCGCGCATGAATCGCGCGGGAGCCTTACACCTTGAACCGTCCCACCTCGTCGCGCAGCACCTCGGCCTCCTTGGCCAGGCCGTCGATGGCGCGCTCCAGCTCGCCCATGGATCGGTTCTGCTGGTCGGCGACCGCCTTGATGGCTTCCACCGCCTTCATCACCTGCTCGCTGCCCTTGGTCTGCTCCTTCTGGGCGCGGTTCAAGTGATTGACCATATCGTTGATGCTCTCGATGGACCGGGTGATCTGCTTTGAGCCGCGCGACTGCTCTTGGGTCGACCGCTCCACGTGCTTGGTGATAGAGCGCATCATCTCCGCCGACTTCATGATCTGCTCGCTGCCGCGCGCGAGCTCGGCGGTGGCCTGGGCGATCTGCTGGACCGTCGTGTCGATCTTGTTGATGGCGTTGGTCACCTGCTTGGAGCCGCGCGACTGTTCCACCGTGGCGCGGGCGATGGCCTTGACCATCTGAGTCGCCTTGGTCGAGGAGTCGCTGATCTTCTTGAGCGCGTCCTCTGCCTCACCGCCCAGGCGCACGCCCTCGTCGACGCTCCTGACTCCCCGCTCCATGGCCTCGACGGCGTTCTTGCTCTCGTCCTGCACGCTCTGGATGAGCTGGCTGATCTCCTTGGTGGAGGCGCCGGTCCGCTCGGCCAGGTCCTTGATCTCATCGGCGACCACCGCGAAGCCCTTGCCGTGCTCGCCCGCTTGCGCGGCGATGATGGCCGCGTTCAGGGCCAAAAGGTTCGTCTGCTCGGCCACGTCGTCGATGACGTTGAGGATGTTGCCGATGGTCGAGATTTTCCGGCCCAGGCTCTCGATGACCTCCGCCGCCTGCTTGCTCGAGAGCTTGATCTTGTCGATGCCGACCAGCGTCTTCTGCAGGGCGACCACACCCTTGTCCGCGTCCTGCGAGACGAGCTCCGAGAGCTTGGCCGTCTCGTTCGCGTTGGTCTCCACCTGGCCGATGGAGACGTCCATCTGGTTCATGGACGTGCTGGTCTCGCCCGCCGTCGCCGAGAGCTCCTCGATGTTCTTGGCGACCTCCTTGATGGACGTGGTCATTTTCTCGATGGCCGAGGTGGTCTGCTCCACCGACGCCGAGAGCCCGACCACGTTCTCGGCCACCTCGTCGTTGGTGGCCGCCATCTCCAGAATCGAGCTGGAGCTCTCCTCGGCCGACTGGGCGAGGACCTCGACGTTCTCGGCGATGCCTTTCAAGCTCGCGTTCATCTCCTCCATGGAGCTGGAGGTCTCGTCCACCGACTGCGCCGTGGTCGCCGCGCCCCGCGCCACGCCCTCGCTCGAGCGGCTGATCTGCTCGATGACCGCCCCCATTCCCTCCGAGACACCCTTCGCCTTCGACACCGTCGCCCGGAACGTCTCCGCGGCGCGGTTCAGCGCACCGCCGAGCGCCCCGAGCTCGTCCTCGCCGAGCGACGCCAGGCGCTCCGCCAAGTCGCCTTCCCCCAGGCGCCGCGCGAGGTCCGCCATGTCCCCGACTGGGCGGCTGACGAAGGCGCGGGTCGCGAAGGCGAGCAGCGCGGCGAACACGAAGGCGCTCAGCGCCAGCGCACCCGCCATCGCCGCCAGCGGGCTTGGCCTGGGCTGCGCCGCCGGGGCATCGGCGAGCACCACCACCGCGTACCCCACGGGTGCGCCGGGGCCCGCCCCCTCGGCCTCATCGGCGCGCCGCTCAGGCGCGGGCCAGCTCCAGAGGAGCCGGTTGCGCGCCACGGGGACGCCCTCGGCGCCCAGCGGCAGGCCACCCTGAGCCCGGAGCTGGCCGAGGACCATCGCCGCCTCGCCGGGGTCGACCCGCGGCGACACGGCGACGACCGACAGGTCGGGGCGCAAGAGCATCGCGAAGCCGTCGCCCTCGCGGATGGGCGCCGCGAGCTCGATGGCCTCCCGCGCCGCGCGCTCGCTCAGGAAGGCGGCGGGCCCGCGCTGGGCCAGCGCCCGGGCGAGCGGGGCGCCGCGCGCGTTCAGCCCCTCGCGCAGCGCCGAGGTGAAGGCGAAGTAGCTGGGGACCGCGGCGACGGTGAGCGCCGCCAGGAACGCCAGGAACAGCGCCGAGCGCAGGCTGTTGCGATGGAGCCAACTCATGATCAGAGCCTCGAAGCTTGGGCGAGCGCCAGGGGCCTTGGCTCGCGACCCTCAGGGCTCACGGCCGCGGCCGAAGGCCCGCGAGCGCGCCTTGAGGTCTCGAGAGCGCGGGGCGCGAGGCGATCCTAGGAGCCGGTTCGGAAGCCGGTCAAGAAAGTCGGCCGGGCCGCGCCCGGCGCTCAGTCCCTGAATCCCTTTGGCGCGAGATCTTGTGCAGTCTGGCAAGGACTTCAGGCCCCGGGCGAAGCCATGGGTCTGGGGTGTGACGCGGAGTCTTTGCCATGGCGCAGCTCGCGCGAGAGACGCTGCGGAAGTCCTGACCTGGAGCCTGGGGTCTGAAGCCTAAGGCAACGCTCGTCGATTCGCGTGCTCTGCCGGGTCAGGGCATGTCGCGCATCAGGTCGCGCGAGTCGACCTGGCCGGGCGCGGGCTCCACGTCGGTGGGCTCGGTACCGCGGACGAAGGGCGCGACCACGCTGCGCTTCGAGCCCGGCGGCGCCACCTTCCCCGTGTCCGGGTCGATGCGCATCCACACGATGTCCGCGTCGGGCGGCGCGTCGTTCCAGTCCCTCTGCGGCCTCTCGGCGAGCGCGGACTTCATGTAATCCACCCAGATCGGCAGGCTGGCGCGCCCGCCGGTCTCGTACTTGCCCAGCGGGTGGTCGTAGCGGTCGTACCCGAGCCAGACCCCGGTGACCAGGTCGCGGGTGAAGCCCATGAACCAGGTGTCGAAGGAGTCGTTGGTGGTGCCGGTCTTTCCGGCCGCCGGTTTGCCCAGCCGCTGGGCCGGCGCGCCGGTGCCGAAGAGCACCACCTCGCGCATCAGGTGCGTGATGAGGAAGGCCGTCTCGGGCTTCATGGTGCGCGCCGGCTTGTCGAAGAGCCGGGCGTAGCCGGCCGCCACGCGCTCCTCGAAGGTGGCGAACTCGTCATCGAAGGCGGTGTGGTCCTCCAGCGTCCGGCCGAACCGGTCCTCCACCTTGCGGACGTAGGTGGGCCGAAAGCGGATGCCGCCGCGGTTGATGCCCGCGTAGACGTTCACCATGTCCGAAAGGTGGACGCAGCTGCCGCCCAGCGCCATGGAGAGGTCCTCGTTGATGGGCGTGGTGATGCCGAGCTTGTGCGCCCAGTCCGAGGCCTGCTTCACCCCCACCTCGTGCAGCGTCTTCACCGCGGGGATGTTCATGGAGTTGATGAGCGCGGTGCGCAAGAGGACGTCGCCCTTGAAGTCCTCGCCGAAGTTCTCCGGCTTCCAGCGCAGGTGGGTCTCCTCGTCGTCGAACACCACCGGCGAGTCGACGAGGACGTGGTTCACGCCCCACTCGAGCTGCTCCAGCGCCGCCGAGTAGATGATGGGCTTGAAGGAGCTCCCCGGCTGCCGGCAGGCCTGGAAGGCGCGGTTGTACTCGGAGGCGTCGAAGTCGTACCCGCCGATCATCGCGACCACGTAGTTGCGGCCGGGGTCCACCGAGACGATGGCGCCCTGGAGCGTCGGCTCCTGCTCGAGCGTGAAGTAGGGCCCGGTGGGCGGGATGAGCTTGGCGAAGCGCGAGTCGTCGGCGTCCTCGAGCTCCTCCTTCTTCACGCACTTCACGACGACCACGTCGCCCGGCTTGAGCGCCTTCTTCACGTGCTCGATGAGCGACGACGGGTAGTAGCGCTCGGGGTTCGGCTCGCGGGCCCAGCGCATGCCGGCGATGGGGAGCTTGCCTTCCTGCCCGCCCACGTTGACCGCCGCGAAGTTTCCCTCGGCGTCGACCTTCTCGACGAAGCCGACATAGAAATGGCCCTCGGTGAGCCGCTCGCCCTCGAGCTTCTTGGCGACTTTCTTTTCGAACGCTACTTTCTCGGTCTCGGTGGTCAGGTGAAGCAGTGGCCCGGCGTAGCCCTGGCGCTTGTCGACCCGGATGAGCCCATCGAGCATCGCGACCTGCGCCGCTCGCTGCCGCTCGGCGTTCATGGTCAGGTGGACCTTGAGCCCGTCCTTGAGCATCCGCTCGTTGCCGTAGCGGGCGACGATGTCGCGGCGAACCTGCTCGGTGAAGAAGGGCGCGAAGTCGTGGAACACGTCCTCCACCGGGTAGACCTTGATGGGCTCCTGCCTCGCGGCGGCCGCCTCGGCCTCGGTGACCATCCCGGCCTCGACCATGCGGCGCAGCACGTAGTCGCGGCGGTTCTTGGCCTTCTCCGGGTGAACGAACGGCGAGTAGCCGGAAGGCGCCTGGGGCAGCCCCGCGAGGAGCGACATCTCGCCCAAGGTCAGCGCCCGGACGTCCTTGCGGAAGTAGTTCTCCGCCGCCGCCTGGACGCCGTAGCTGTGGTGCCCGAGGTACACGTTGTTCAGGTAGAGGTAGAGGATCTCCTCCTTGGTCAGCGCCCGCTCCAGCCGCAGCGCCAGGATGAGCTCGCGGATCTTGCGGCGCAGCGTCTTCTCCGTGGCCCGGGCGTGCGCCTCGGACAGGAGCTTGGCGTGGACGCGCAGCATCTCGAAGCGCATGGCGTCCGGGTCGTCGGCCATGGACTTCGCGGCCAGGCGCTTCTTGGCCTCGACCTTGAGGTCCTCTTCGCTCACGGCGGACAGATCCAGCCGCTCTCCGCGCTGCTCCGCCTTGGCCGCGAGCTCGGCCTTGACCCGCGCCGCCTCCAGCGCCACCGCCTCCGGGCTCTCGCCGAGCTTGCGGTGCAAGAGCCTGCGCCGCGCCTCGGACCGCACCTCGTCTTCGGTGATCTTCCCGAGCTCCACCGAGACCAACACCGCCTTGGCCGCTTGCTGCGTGAGCGACGAGCCGCCCTGCACCTTGTGCCGCAAGAGGTAGGTCTTGAAGGCCGCGCGAACGGTCCCGATGGGGTCGAAGCCGGGGTGGTCGAAGAAGCGCTCGTCCTCGGCGGCGATGAACGCCTGCACCAGCTTCTTGGGAATGCGCTCGTAGGGCACGACCTTGCGGCGCTCGTCGTAGAACTCGGCGGCGAGGACGCCGTCGGCGGTCCAGAGCTCGGTCAGGACTGGGGGCCGGTACTCCTGCACCGAGGGCACCGAGGGGAGCCCCGCCGAGAACTTGGCGTACAGCACGGCGGCTGCGATGGCGGCGGCGTTGACGGCGGCGATGGCCGCGAACCCGACCACCTTCTTCGCCCCGCTGCGGATGCCTCCCGGCGGCGGAGCGTGGAGCACCAGCCTCGTGCGGCGGCGCGCCGGACGCTCGCCGCCGACGGGGGCCGGGTCAGGGTGCGTCGGCTGCGCTTCGGGCATTCTCGTCGGGCCTTCGTCGTGGGCAATGCAGGGACGCCCTGCGTTGGGAAGGGGGCGCGGTTGTCCAGGAGCGGCGTATCTTAGGGTCCCCACGGGCTCGCATCAATGGCTTGGCGGACGGGAAAGCCGCCTTGGAGCCGAGGGGGCCTGCGGCTCCTCGCCCCCACAGTCGCAGGGCAAGGCTGCGCTTCAGACCGACGAGGCATAGGACAGGGTGCGGCGCAGCCTCGCGTCGATACTCGATGGTCGATGGTTCAGCGGGGCTCCGCCTGACCGCGGCCAGGCGCCGGCCATTCACGAGAGGCCGGCGCGATGCCCTCTCACTGGCGCTTCGGCTCACCGGGGCTCGCCGCCGGCGCAGCAGGCGCACCCGCCGCGGGCGCCGTCGGCGCGGTCGGCACCGCCGTCGCGGCCGGACCGGGGCCATGCGTCGCGTTGCGATAGCCGAGCTGCATCTGGGGCGCGAACTCGCTGGCCGGGTACTCTGCCAGGGCGCGCTTGAAGAGCTCCGCGGCCCGCTCGTGATGCCCCAAGGCGCCGTGGGCGGAGGCCAGCAGGTAGAGCGCGTAGTCGGCGTTCTTCTGCCCCTTGGCCTTGGCGGCGAAGCGCTCCAGGGGCGCCACCGCTCCATCGAAGTCCTTCAACGTGTAGAGCGCGGCGCCCAGCAGGTAGTTCGCCTGAATCGAGTCGGCGCCGTCGGGGTCGAGCGCCAGGTAGCGGCGCAGCTCGGCCGCACCCGACCTCATGTCCTCGCGGCGGACGGCGTTGCGCCCGCGCTCGAAGGCGGCCTGGCCCAGCTCGGCCTTCAAGCCATGCGCCCTGTCCTCCAGGACGCGCTGCTCGAGCGCGGTGAGGCGGGAGCGGTCGAGCTTGGCGAGCTCGTCGACGCCCCTGAGCCGGCCCTCGCCCTCGCCCTCGCTCATCAGGCGATAGGCGGCGAGCGCTCGCTCCGTGGATACCTTGGCCTGGTCGGAGTCCTGCTTGTTCTTCTGCACCTGTGCGCCGAGCTCCTCGGCGCGCTTCTTGGCCAGCTCGGCCTCCGCCGCCGAGGACTCCACCCGGGCGCGCTCGCTGGACACCGAGGCCCGCGCTCCCAAGACGCCGATCGCCACCGAGAGCGCCAAGAAGCCCGCGTAGGCCCCGAGCGAGGCGTAGCGGGTCCGCCGGTACTGGTCGTCGCTCCTCTTGGCGGCGTTCTTCACCTCGGCGTGGAGGTTCTTCAGGAGGTTGTCGGTCTTGATGATGAGGTTGCGCGCCTCGACCACCTCTTTGCGAAGCTCGGCCAGCTCCCGATCGACGGGTCGCTTCTCGTCCTCTGCAGGCACGCTCACCTCCATTTGCGGTCGCATCGATTCTCGCACTCCTCGCGGCGCGGTCGCCGTCCAGATATCGGCCATCAACGAGCCACTGCACAAGCGCATTTCTCGGCGAGAGTGGCTCGGCCGCCCGCCCGCCGTTCACGGCGGCAGCCGCCTCGACTCGGGCGGGAAGGAGATCTGCGCGCCCACCGAGAACCAGTTTCCGCCGGTCTGAAGAGGCGCGAGGCCCGGGATGGAAGCCCGGGCGAACGCGAGCCGATACTCGGCCACGAGGGCCACGCGCTCGCTCACGTCGACGGAGACGCCGACGACGGCAAAAGGCCCGGCGGTGTGGCTCTCCAGCGAGCCGACCGGCCCCGACGAGACGAAGTTGAGAAAGTAGCCGAAGCCGACGCCCAGATATGGGGTGATGGGACCGGTGACCACGGAGTACCGGAACGCGAGGTCGACGGGCACGGTCCACACGACCATGGGCGCGGCGGAGGCGAAGTCGACCTCTTCGCGGGCCAGGCCGAGCTCGATGGCGACCTCCAACGCGAGCTTGAGGCGGTAGCCGAAGACCGCCAGGGCGGCCGGACCCCCGCGCGGCGGCCCGGCGAGCGGCTGCCCGGACGCGGCCACCAGCTCGGCGAAGCGCCCGTTGAGGGTGTAGCGCCATCCCGCCTGGAGGGCGATGCGGCCACCTTCCTCGACCGGCTCGCCGCGCGCGGCAGCGGCGGCGAGGAAGAGACAGGCGAAGGCCACGGTCTTCAAATCAGCGCGCAGGTACGCCGCTCCGGGTTCGAAATACTGCGCGAGCCTAGCGCGGCCGCGCGAGAGGGCAAGTTCGAGCCTCCGGCGCGCGGCGCGAGCGAGTGGGACGCTCGCCCGCTTGACGCCGCCGCGAGCCGGCTCCTATAACGCGGTGCCGCTCACGCCCCGCTGCGACGGTTTGGGGGCGCTGCCGGAGTGGCGGAATTGGCAGACGCACGGGACTCAAAATCCCGCGAGGCTCGGCCTCATGAGGGTTCGACCCCCTCCTCCGGCACAGTCGGTCCCCCCGCCGCGGTCCTGCGGCATTCCTTCCTTCACCGCGGCGGCGGCGGCGCAAGCTCGCGCCTGCGCCGCGGATTGCTGCGCGCAGTGGCGTTGTCGTGGTAAAGGGTTCGACCCTTTGCTCGACCCTCGGCGCCCGCCCGGCGCCTAGAAGGCTTCGCCCATGTACAACGTCCTCATCAGCACCGGAATCGCCGCCGCGGTCTTCCTCGCCACCCTCGGGTTGGGCTTCCGGCCGCTGGCGGCCTCGGTCCCTGCGGTCCTCGCCCTCTTCGCGTCCAACCTCCTGCTCTCGCGCCGAATCGGGCAGAAGGTGCAGGAGCTGGCCAACGCCGCCCAGAAAGAGATCCAGTCGCAGCGCATCGACAAGGGCATCAAGCTGCTCGAGGAAGGCTTCAAGTACGACAAGTGGCAGTTCCTGGTCGGCGCCGAGCTCCACTCCAACATCGGCATCTTGCTCTACGTCAAAAAGGACTTCGAGCAGGCGCGGCCCCACCTGGACAAGGCCGGCCCCCGCGGCCCCGCGGGCGCGCGCGCCAAGGCCATGCTCGGCTGCCTCGCCTTCATGCGAAAGGACGAAGCCGCCATGAAGGCCGCTTTCGAGCAGGCCGTCCGGGCCGGGAAGAAGGAGAGCATCCTCTGGGCTGCCTATGCGTTCTGCCTGGACAAGCTCGACCGGCGCGACGACGCGCTCAAGGTCTTGGCCCGCGCCCTCGAGACCAATCCCTCGGACGAGAAGCTCAAGGCCAACATGGTGGCCCTGCAGAACGAGAAAAAGCTGAAGATGAAGGCCTACTCGCCCGAGTGGTACCAGTTCCACCTCGAGAAGCCGCCCATGGACTTCGGCGGACCGGGCGGGCGCCGCGTGGTCTACCAGCGCCGGTAGAGGCCGCCTTACTCGAAGGTTGGACTAAGGTCGCCTCCCCCTTCGCCCCCTCCCCGCGAGCGGCCGCGAGCGGGGAGGGGTTGGGGGGTGAGGAACCCAACGCGCTTGCCCGCCAGCCTCGGCTTCTCTCGCCCGCCTCCACCGCTCCCGCCCCCGAAGGGCTTTCCGGCTCGCCGCCGGCGCCGAAGCTTTGCAGCGCGCGAGGGCGGGCATGGCTGATTTTGGTTTTTCAGACCAGCTCCGGGTGGCTGTGATCGGGGCGGGCCCCGCTGGCGCTGCCTTCTCCAGCGCGCTCCTCGCCGGCGCGCGCGCCGCCGGCCGAAGCCTCGAGCTTACGCTGTACGACGGCTCGGCGAGCCACGAGGTCGCCGCCCCAGCGCTCCTGTGCGCCGACGCGCGCCGCAGGCTGGCGGCCCTGGGAGCGCCCGTCCCCTCTCGAGCCGGCGAGCTGGAGGTGCAAGGCGTCCGCGTCCACGCGGGGGGCTCGAGCGCCGACTTCGACCCTCCGACCGGAGGGCTCTGGGTCGTGGACGGCCCCGGGCCGTTGGCCGGCCAGCGGACGATCAAGCAGCTGCTCCTTTCGGCGGCCGCCGTCCGAGGCGCGCGCATCCGAGCCGCGTGGGCCGAATCGGTCGAATGCTCTCCACGCCAAGCGGTAGTTCGGGCGCAGGGGCGCGCCGACGCCTACGACCTGGTGGTCGGCGCTTTCGGCGCCCACAGCGCGCTGGAGCTCGGGCGCTACCGGCCGCCTCCTCTGCTGCTGGGCTCGCACGCGCGCCTTTGCCAATCCAGCCGCGACGGGATCCTGCACCTCTTCTTCGCGCCCGCCCCTCCGGTCGACCTGCTCGCGCTCGTCCCCGGCGCGGCCGGCGTCTACGCCCTTGCGGTGGGCCGGAGCGCGGGCGTGCCAGATCTGGTCCGCGCGCTGCTCGCCCTCGAGCGCTCCGGCGCCCTGCCCCAGGGGCATAGCGTCCGGGCCGCCGAGCGCACCGCGGTGGCCTCCGGAGAGGCGCGAGGCACGGCAGGGCTGCGCCACCTCGCCGTGGGCACGGCCGCGCTCGGAGGCCCGTTGGACGCCCCGCTGCTGGCGGCGCTGGCGGGGGCCTCCGGCGCCGCCCGCGCGGCGCTCGAGATTGGCGCGGCCGGACCTTTGGGCGCAGGGCTCGCGGCCGCGCAGGCGGAGCTCGCCCTGGACGCGAGGAGGCAGGCGAAGATCCTGCCCTGGGCCCGCCGCGCGGGGCCCACGCTCCCGCCCGCATTGAAGCGACGCGCGAGCGCGCCGGGGGCCGCTCTGCAGGAGGGCTCATTTCTCCTGGGGCTACCTCCCCTGACGGCGGCGCAGGTGCTCTCGGCCGCGCGCCGCGGGGCCTTCCGCCAGCTGCTCGGCCGCGCACTGGCGCCGCGGCCCGCGAGCGCTCCACTGGAAGTGAACCGCGCCCTGGCCTACGTCATCGACGACGACCCCGACCCACGCCAGCTCCTCGCGGACTTCCTCCGGGCCCGCGGCGCCACCGTGCGCACCTTCGCCGACGAGATGGGGATCCTCGAATGCGCCGCGCGCGAGCGCCCCGGAGCCATCCTGCTCGACGTGGTGCTCCCTTGGGTCGACGGCTTGAGCCTGTGCCGGGCGCTTCGGAGCGACCCGGCCTCTGCAGGCGCCCTCCTGGTCGCGATGAGCGGGCTGTGCCGCAAAGCCGATCGCGACGCCGCCCTCGCCGCGGGCGCGGACGCCTTCCTCGCCAAGCCCGTGGACCTCGAACGACTCGAGCGCTTGCTCGACGCCATCAGCGCCGGCGAGGAGGTCGCCGGCAGGGCCCCGCTCGCCCACGTCAAGGGCCTGTGACCGGCACCGAGACCCAGTCCTGGCCTTGGAAGTGGAACCGGGCCTTGAACGCCTGGTGCCCGCCGCCGCACGCGCCCAGGTCGAAGTCCGCCTCGTAGTCGCCCCTCTCGAGCCGGAGCGAGTGGACCTGCGCCGCCGGCGCTGGGTCCGCCGCCGAGTAGAGGAACTGGGCTCGGCGAGCGAGCTCGCGCCCGGGCAACTTGAAGAGCTCGACTTGGAGCGAGCAGAGGCCCTCCCGGCGCGCGCCCAGCTCGTACGAGAGGGTCGTCTGCGCGGGGGCCCAGGCGAAGAAGGCCGCGGCAGCGGCCAGCAACGCGAGCAGCGGGAGGAGCCGGCGCAGCAGCCGGCGGGGACCCGGCGGATTCGCCGGGGCGAGCGCGTCTGGGTCGGCGCGGGTCATCGCTCTCAACTCCGAAGGTAGGGGCTCGAGGGCGTCAACGGCCCTCCGCACCGTCGCCCTGCCGCCGGTTGCGGCGCTCGAGGCGCCGACGGCCTATCCCTTCTTCCGGCGCCGACGCGCAGTGGCCTCGCTGACCTTGACCACCGGCACCGCGGCACCGCCCTCGCCTTCGGGGCGCAGGCGGATCTCCGCCTTGACCTCGAGGGTCATCTCGCTTAGGAGCCGCATCACCTCGCGTCGGAGCGCGGCGCTCTCGAGGAACCGGCGGACCTCCTCGCCGATAATCCGCAAAAGCTCGTCCTTGCTGCGCTCCGCCTGGCCGAGCACGAAGCGCATGACGTCCTTGGGGAGCTTCAGGTCTTTGACGAGGGTGCGAATCCCCTCCTCGGTCATGAAGACCGCGCCCAGGCTCGCGACCATGGCCTTGCGCAGCATGTCGGCCACGCCGCCGGCCTTGCGCGCCTCGTCGGAGCCCGGCTCCGGAGCGCGCGCGAACCCCTCGTCGTCGCCGTCGTCGGGGAAGCCGTCGAGGTCGTCGTCCAGCGCCTCCTCCACCAGCCGCGCGCGGTCCGCCGCGGCCTGCGAGGCAGCCGCGGGAGCCGAGTCGCGCTCCTTGGGTGATTCGTGCGAATCGGCCATGGACTCTTCACCCCCGCTTCGAAGAGCAGCGCCCTCGGCAACCTCTTACGCGGGGGCCTGCTCGAACACCGGCAGCTTCACGCGCATCGCCTGGCGGCTCACCTGTCCGGCGATGTTCTTGGCCATCTCGAGGAACGCCTGGGACTGCGGCGACTCGGGGTGGCCGGCGACGATGGGGACGCCCTTGTCGCCGCCCTCGCGAACGGCGAGGTCGAGCGGGATCTCCCCGAGGAACGGGATGCCCATGGCCTCGGCGGCGCGCCTTCCGCCGCCGGTGTCGAAGATGGGCGTCGCCTTCTGGCAGTGAGGGCAGATGAAGTTGCTCATGTTCTCGACCATGCCCAGGATCGGGATGTTCACCTTATCGAACATGAGCTTGGCCTTCATGACGTCGGAGAGGGAGAGGTCCTGCGGCGTGGTGACGAGCACCGCGCCCGAGGCGCGCACCGTCTGCGAGATGGACAGCGGCACGTCCCCGGTCCCCGGCGGCAGATCGATGACGAGGTAGTCGAGCGCGCCCCAGTTCACGTCGCGCATGAGCTGCTGGATGGCGCCGTGGAGCATGGGGCCGCGCCAGATGAGCGCCTGGTCCGGCTCGACGAGCAGGCCGATGGACATGCCCTTGATGCCGTGCGCGACGACGGGATCCAGGCTCTTGCCGTCGGGCGAGGAGGGCCGCTTCTCCACGCCCATCATGATGGGGAGCGACGGCCCGTAGAAGTCGGCATCGAGCAGGCCGACCGAGGCGCCGCACCGCTGGAGGGCGACGGCCAGATTCACCGCGCAGGTGGACTTGCCCACCCCGCCCTTCCCGGCGCCGACGAGGACGATGTTCTTCACGTTGGGAAGGAGGTCACCCTTCGCCTTGGCGCCGCCGCGCACCTGGGCGCCCATCTCCACCGCGACCTTGGAGACGCCCGGCAGCGCGCGCAGCGCCGCCTCGACGTCGCTCTGAACCTTGCCCTTGAGCGGGCAGGCCGGCGTGGTCAGCTCGATCTTCACGGCGACCTCGCCGCCGTGGATGGTCACGCCCTTGACCATGTTAAGCGACACGAGGTCGCGCATCAGCTCCGGGTCGTTCACTTTCGAGAGGGCCTGCATCACATCGCGTTCCGAAACTTCAGGCATTGCGTTCTCCGCTTTCGCTGCAGGCGCGCCCAGACCCGGGCACGAGAGGGACGGATAATCTGAAAGTCCAGCACGCCGCTGTCAACCCGTTGCTCGATATCGCCGCGAAGCGGCCTCCTTCCGGGCCGGCGACTTCAGGTCGCCAACCCGTTGCTCGATATCGCCGCGAAGCGGCCTCCTTCCGGGCCGGCGACTTCAGGTCGCCAACCCGTTGCTCGATATCGCCGCGAAGCGGCCTCCTTCCGGGCCGGCGACTTCAGGTCGCCAACCCGTTGCTCGAATCGCCGCGAAGCGGCCTCCTTCCGGGCCGGCGACTTCAGGTCGCCAACCCGTTGCTCGAATCGCCGCGAAGCGGCCTCCTTCCGGGCCGGCGACTTCAGGTCGCCAACCCGTTGCTCGATATCGCCGCGAAGCGGCCTCCTTCCGGGCCGGCGACTTCAGGTCGCCAACCCGTTGCTCGAATCGCCGCGAAGCGGCCTCCTTCCGGGCCGGCGACTTCAGGTCGCCAACCCGTTGCTCGAATCGCCGCGAAGCGGCCTCCTTCCGGGCCGGCGACTTCAGGTCGCCAACCCGTTGCTCGAATCGCCGCGAAGCGGCCTCCTTCCGGGCCGGCGACTTCAGGTCGCCAACCCGTTGCTCGATATCGCCGCGAAGCGGCCTCCTTCCGGGCCGGCGACTTCAGGTCGCCAACCCGTTGCTCGATATCGCCGCGAAGCGGCCTCCTTCCGGGCCGGCGACTTCAGGTCGCCAACCCGTTGCTCGAATCGCCGCGAAGCGGCCTCCTTCCGGGCCGGCGACTTCAGGTCGCCAACCCGTTGCTCGAATCGCCGCGAAGCGGCCTCCTTCCGGGCCGACGACCTCGAGGTCGCCAACCTAGAGATGTCGGGCCGGCCTGCCTGTTGCAGCCGCCCACTGTCCGCCGGCCGCGTCACTCGAGGGCCGCGAGGCGCCAGCCGTCGGGCTCGCGCACGAGCCTGGCGCTCTTGCCGTCGCCCACTGGCAGGAAGGCCTGGTCGGCTGCCACGCGCCAGGCGGATTGAGGGCAAGCGCGCAAGCGCGCGAGCTTGTCCTGGGCGAGCCCCCGAACGGCGGAGAAGTCCGATGCCAGGCGAGCAGGCGTGTATCGTGCGCGCAGCGGGCTGGCGAGCAGGCGGTAGACGGCTTCGAAGTCGCCTCGCTCCGCGGCTTTCAAGAACTGGTCGAGGGCTCCTCGCGGCCCCAGAGCGGCGTCCCGGAGAGGGGCTTCACAGGCGGGGCACGCCGGGCACGGCCTGGCGGCGGCGGGAGTCCCGGCCGGGTGCGCACAGCCGCCGAGCAGGACGAGCCCCGCGCCGAGCGCCGACGTCCTCTGCCAGAGCCCCAATCGATACCTCCTTCGGCGCCGCGCGAGCGACCAGAGGCTCGCGCCCGCCCGAATGCTAGACAATCCCGCGGCGGCCCGAGCGTCAAGGCGGCGGGCGCACTCGCCAGAGCACCTCGGCTGCGGCGAACGTGCGCTCGCTGGCGAGCGGCAGCAGCGTGCTCGAGCCTCTTCCCGACAGGAGCCGAGCGAGCTCCGCAAAGGGGCTCGGCCGCTCCCCCCACGAGAGCACCCGTGGGGCCCGGCCCAAGCCCGCCTGCGCGGCGGCGACCCGGAGCGCGTCCTCGAAGTTCCCCAGCTCGTCGACCAGGCCCGCCTCGTGCGCCCGGCGCCCGGAGAAGACGCGCCCTGCAGCCAGCGGAACGACCTCGCTCTGGGGGCGCTTGCGGCCCTGGGCCACCGCCTCGAGGAAGTCCTGGTAGACCTCCTCCACCTCCGCGTCCAGCGCGGCGCGCTCCTCGTCGGTCCACGGCTCGAAGGCGGACTCGGCGGCCGCGCGGCGGCCCGCGCGAAGCAGCGCCCGGCCGGCACCGGCCCGGTCGAGCAATGCCGAGACCTCGAACTTGCCGGCGAAGACGCCGATGGAGCCGGTCACCGCGCCGGGCGCGGACACGATGGCGCGGGCGCCCACCGCCGCCAGGTAGCCGCCGCTCGCCGCCACGCGGTCGAAGTACGCGACCACTGGCTTGACCTGGTCGGCCCGGCGCACGGCGCGCCGGACGAGCTCGCTCGCGAGCGACGACCCGCCGCCGCTGTCGATGGCGAGCACGATGGCCTTGACCCGCGCGTCGTCGCGCGCCCGAGCCAGGGCCTCCACCAGCGAGTCGGCGCCGGCGGCCTTCATCGTGGCGAGCCGCGCGGAGCGGCCCAACTTGAGGGTCCCCTCCAGGCTCACCACGGCGATGGCGGGCGCGCGCCGCAGCGGCTTGAGCCACCCGCGGCCCACGGCGCGCGCGCGGCCGCGATAGGCGTGCAGCGGCCACAGCCGCGCCTTCTCCTCGCCAGGGCCGGCGAGCTGCTTCTGGAGCTCCTCGCCGTCGCCCACGCCGTCGGCGAGCCCCGCCTTCAGCGCCCGGGCCGAGGTGTAGGGCCCCTGGTCAATGCGCGCGCGGACCTCGCCCTCTGGAATCCGCCGCCCCTCGGCGATGGCGCCCACCGCGCTCTCCAGGAGGTCGTCGAGGAGCGCCTGGACCGACTCGCGCTGGGCGCGCGAGACCTCGCGCTCGGTGAAGAGCTCGGGCGCGGTCTTGTACTCCCCGCGCCGCAGGAAGTGCCCCTTGACGCCCAGGCGCGCGAGGACCTCGCCCATCGCCAAGAGCTCGGCGCCGTAACCCGTCAAGTCGACCCGGCCGCCGGGGGCGAGCTGCACACGGGTGCCGGCCGCCATGAGCCCGTACTCGCGCAGGCTGACGGCGCGCCCGTAGAAGACGACGTCCTTCTTCGCCGCGCGCAGCTCCAGCGCCGCCTTTCGCACCGCCTCCAGCTTGGCGCCGGGGCCGGTGAAGCCCTCGACGCGGACGAGCGCACCGCGGGCCTTGGGGTCGCGGGCGATCGCTTCGAAGGCCCGGACAACGTCGCGGATGGACGCGGCGGCCAGCGGCCTCCTGCGCCGGGGCCAAAAGCGGCCCGCGGGCGCGGAGCGCCAAGGCGGGTCCCCGCTGAGCTCCAGGGCGACGAAGAACGGCTTGCGCCGCGCGAGCACCCGCGGCGCCCAGGTCAGGAGCCCCCAGAGCAGCGCGGCGACGTCGAACAGCGCGATGGCGACGAGGCGCATGTCAGGCGAGCCCCCGCGCGGACGCCGCGATTGCAGGGGGCGATGGGACTACGCTAGCCTTGGCGATTATGCGATCACCCGCTTTTCTCCTTGTGCTGGCGATGGTCGGCGCCACCCCGGCGCTCGCCCAGACCCGCGGTCTTTCGGAGTACCACGCCAAGCCTTCGAGCGCTCCGGCCAAGTCCGACCAAGAGCTCATCGCCGACGCTCGGCGAGCCGCTGGCATCCAGGACTTGAAGTCCTTCGGCGTGCAGCAGGCCCCCAAGGAAAAGCCCTTCCCCTTCCTGCCGGTGGGGCTCGGGCTCCTCGCCGGTTTGGTCGCGGCGCCGTTCGCCTACCGGATGTACAAGTCCACCCGCACCGACCTGGAAGACCAACGGACGTTCGGGCGCAAGAGTGGCGGCGGCAAGGAGGGCTCGCCCGCGCCCCCCGTGGAGCCCGCCGCCCCCGCGCGGCTCTCCCGGCGCCCCCCCACCCGGCAGGCGGGCGAGACCCGCATCGTCAGCGATGCCAGCTCGGCAGCCAAGGCCCTGGCCCCCGCGGCGAGCCCCCGGGACGCGATCTGGGACGCCGTGACCGGGGCGCGCACCTGGGTCACTGTGGAGTGGGTGGCCTCCGAAGTCGGCCTCTCGACCGACGTGGTGAAGGACGAGATCGGCGCGCTGGCGAGCGAGGGCTACCTCAAGCAGGCGCGCGACAGCGCCGGAACCCCGGTCTTTCGGGTGGGCGGAGGCTGACCGCTCGCCTGAGGCGCCCGCGGATTCCCTTCACGGCCGATGCGCCAGCCCGGCGCGCAGTGCGGCGAAGAGGCTGTCGCTCCGCGGCGCGACGCGCACCTCGGCCTCGCCTCCCGGGCCATTGAGGATGGCGACCTCCACCTCGAGGAAGCGCTCGATGACCGCCGCGGTCGCGGCCAGCGAGTCGGTCACCCGGGGGGCGCTGAAGCGCGAGATGACGGGAGGCAGCCCGCCTGCGCCGGCCGCGGCGATGGCCGTGGGAACGAGGATTCTGATCGGCGAGCCAGGGGTCGACCCCGCCGCAGCCGCGCATGAAGTCGAGGAACGCCCCGACCGCCTCCTCGGCGATGGCCTCGGGGTCGTCCTGGGGGCCGCCCACGGCGTAGAAGCCGGCGGCCCCGCGCTCGAACGCGGCGGCCACCAGGCACATGCTGCCCGCCGACTTGGGGGCGGGGATGGGCAGGCATTCCGCCTGCGCGAGGACCCCGCCTTCGCGCAGCCGCTGCAGGGCCCGCGCGCTCTGCCGCGTCGCCCGATCGAGCGGGACGTTCGAGATGGCCGAGAGCACGCGCGCCTCGCGCAGCGTCCCGCGGCCCCGGCGCTCCAGCCCGGCGGCGCGCTCGCGCGGGCGCACCTCGACCCGGACCTCGCCCCCGCCCTCGGAGCTCCAGCCGGCGGCGCTGAGCTCGGCGTCGATCCGGAAGCCGAGCTCTTGCACCGCCGGGAGCCAGACCAGCTTGGTGAAGTGCAGCGCCGGCGACCCGGGCAGGTGCGTAGCCCCGGTGAGCGTGAGGCTCGAGCTCTCGGCGCACAGAGACAGCGGCAGGGCTGCGATGGGGAGAGCCAGCGGGATGGAGCCCGCGTCCAGCAAGTAGGCGCCGGCCTGCGGCGGCCCCGGCTCGAACTCCAGCTCGCGTGCGCCGAGCTCGGCGCCGCGCACCTCGGCTCGCCCGACCGCCCTGGCGACGCGCACGCACCCGAGCAGCTCGGGGCCGAGGCCCGGGGCGGCCAGCCGCTGGAGGGAGAAAGGAGTGCGGGTGACCAGCGAGAGCGTCAGCGCGGTGGTCAAGACCTGGGCGCCACACTCGCAGCCGTCCAGGCGGATCGGCTCGGTCGCCATGGCGCGAACATAACGACCGGCTTCGGCGCCCGTCAAACCCGCCGCCCGGCCCTCGGCGGGTCCGCGCGGGGAGGAGTTTTGGGCTAGGGTGCCCCTCGATGCTGCTCGGCCTCGCCGCCATCGCCGCCCCCTTCGCCCACTCGCCGCACCGCCCCGCCGCGGCGCTCGCCATCTTCGCGCTCACCTACCTCGTCATCGCTCTCCAGGAGCTGCCGTTCACCCACCTCGACCGACCTTCGGGCGCGCTCCTGGGAGCGGTGCTGATGGTCGCGCTCGGAGTGCTCGAGCCCGAGGAGGTGTACCAGCGCGCGGTGAGCTGGGACACCCTCGGCCTCCTCCTGGGGATGATGGTGCTCGTGGCCTACCTGGGCGAGGCGTCGTTCTTCCGCCGCGCGAGCTGGCTTTCGCTCCACCTGGCGGGGACGCCGCGGGGCCTCTTGGTCGGGGTGACGCTCACCTGCGCGGCGCTCTCGGCTTTCCTGGTCAACGACACCGTCTGCGTCATGGTGACCCCGCTCGTCCTCCAGCTGGTGGACGACGCGCGCCTGCCGCCCCGCCCGTATCTCTTGGCAGTGGCGATGGGCGCCAACGCCGGGAGCGTCGCCACCTTCACGGGCAACCCGCAGAACATGCTGGTGGGCCAGCTCTCGGGGATTTCCTACGCGCACTTCGCCGCGGCGATGGCGCCCATCGCGCTCGCCTCGAGCCTGCTGTGCGCCGCCATTCTCCTCGCGCTCTTCCGCCGGGAGCTGCCGCGCGAGCGCTTCGCCCTCCACGCCGAGAGGCCCCCGGTCGACCGACCGCTCCTGGCGAAGAGCCTGACGGCGTTCGCGCTGGTGGTGGTCGCCTTCTTCGCGGGGCTGCCGACGTCCTGGTCCGCCCTGGGAGCGGCCTCCGCGTTGGCGCTCGTCGGCGCCCGCCCGCCGAGCCGGGTTTTCGCGCGGGTCGACTTCCTGCTGCTCTTGTTTTTCGCAGGGCTCTTCGCCGTGGTGCACGGCCTCTCGGCCACCGGCTGGACCGAGCGGATCTTCGCCGCCGCTCAGCCGTACTTCGGCCGCGGGCCCGTCGCGCAGACCCTGTCGCTCACCGCCCTCTCGGTCGTCGCCTCGAACGTGGTGAGCAACGTCCCGTTCGTCATGCTCGCGGGGAAGTGGGTGGGCTCGTTCGCCTCGCCGACCTTGGCCTGGTACGCCCTGGCGCTTTCGAGCACCCTGGCCGGCAACCTGACCCTGGTCGGGTCGGTGGCCAATCTCATCGTCGCCGAGGCCGCGCGCGACCGCGCCCGCCTGAGCTTCGGACAGTACCTGGTGGCCGGGGTGCCGGTGACTCTCGCCACGACCGCGTTGGGCACTGCCATGTTGCTCGCCCTCTGGAAGCTGGGATGGCTTTAGCCTTGCCCTAGACCACGGCTGGGCTCGGCAGAATGTACCCTGGACCATCACTGTCAGTGAATGCCCCGCTGAGCGCCTCGGCGGCCTTCGAGGACCGGCCGGACCAGGGCTCGCCGGGCCGAGCTCGGGCGCGCTTCCTTTGCGGCCGGGCAAGGGGCTGCTCCGAGGCCCCTCTGGCCCGGCGGCCTCGCCTCGCCGACCCAGAAGGGGATGCTACTATTCCTTGGGGGACCGCTGCGCGAAAGCCCAATGGCTTGTGTTATTTCGGCTTGACAGGCGAGTGAGCAAGGGCTTGAATGCGGCCCGTTTTCGCGCTGGGAAATCGGGGCTGCGGGGCCGCCGGTGGGCCAGTGAATGAAGCCCCATTTTTCGCCGCTGAAGCGTTGACAAGACCGGTAACAAGACCGGCTCGGGGCGAGCTCGTCTCCAAGCGATAGGTCAGGCGGCATGGCCGTAAAAACCACACATCTAGTGAAGTCCGGAGGGCACGGCATGGACGTCAAGCTTGGCACCGAGAAGGCGGAGACCGAGAGGACCTCAGGGAGCGCTCGCCGCAACGGGTCGAAGCGGCGCGCGCCGCGGGGGCTGACCGTCGAGCGCGCCTTCACGACGCCCGGGGTCGACCCGGCGGACGAGGTCGCCTGGGAGCGCCGCTCGGCGTCCATCACCGGCGAGGGAGGCGAGGTCGTCTTCGAGCAGAAGGACATCGAGGTCCCCAAGAGCTGGTCGGCGCTGGCGACCAACGTCGTGGCGTCCAAGTACTTCCGCGGCACGCCGGGCACCCCGGAGCGCGAGAGCTCGGTGCGCCTGATGGTGAAGCGGGTGGTCGACGCCATCACCGCCTTCGGCCGGCAGGGCGGCTACTTCGCGACCGAGGGCGACGCCCAGGCCTTCCGCGCCGAGGTGAGCCACCTGGTGCTCCACCAGGCCATGAGCTTCAACTCGCCGGTCTGGTTCAACGTGGGCATCGAGGAGAAGCCGCAGTGCTCGGCCTGCTTCATCAACTCGGTCGAGGACTCGATGGACTCCATCCTCACGCTGGCGCACACCGAGGGGATGCTCTTCAAGTACGGGTCCGGTGCCGGCTCCAACCTGTCGGCCCTGCGCTCGTCGCGCGAGGCGCTCGCCGGCGGCGGCACGGCGAGCGGGCCGGTGAGCTTCATGAAGGGGTTCGACGCCTTCGCCGGGGTCATCAAGTCGGGCGGCAAGACGCGCCGCGCGGCCAAGATGGTCATCCTGAACGTCGACCACCCCGACATCCTCGACTTCGTCCGCTGCAAGTCCCGCGAGGAGAAGAAGGCCTGGACGCTCATCGATGCGGGCTACGACGGCTCGTTCAACGGGGAGGCGTACCAGTCGGTCTTCTTCCAGAACTCGAACAACTCGGTGCGGGTCACCGACGCCTTCATGCGCGCGGTGGAGCGGGACGAGACCTGGGTGACGCACGCGGTGCGCGACGGCCACCCCATGGACACCTACCGCGCGTGTGAGCTCTTCCACGAAATTGCCGAGAACGCGCACGTGACCGGCGACCCGGGCATGCAGTTCCACGACAACATCAACGCCTGGCACACCTGCGCGGCCACGGCGCCCATCCAGGCAAGCAATCCGTGCTCGGAGTACATGTTCCTCAACGACACGGCCTGCAATCTGGCTTCGCTCAACCTGATGCACTTCCGGACGCTCGACGGAGAGTTCGACGTGGCCGCGTTTCGGCACGCCGTGGAGCTCACCATCCTCGCCCAGGAAATTTTGGTCGACGCCGCCCGCTACCCCACGGACCGCATCGCCTCCAACAGCCGTGAGTACCGGCCGCTGGGGCTGGGCTACGCCAACTTAGGGGCGCTGCTCATGGCCCGCGGGCTGCCGTACGACAGCGACGAGGGCCGGGCCTACGCCGCGGCCATCACCTCGCTGATGACCGGCCACGCTTACAGGGTCAGCGCCCGGATCGCCCAGGAGATGGGCTCGTTCACGGGTTACTCCAAGAACCGCGAACCGATGCTCCGAGTCATCCGCAAGCACCGGCAGGTCGCCGCGACCCTCGCCAGCCCCCTGGTGCCGGTCGACCTCACGGTCGCCTCCAACGAGGCCTGGGACGAGGCGCTGCTCCTCGGCGAGCAGCACGGCTACCGCAACAGCCAGGTCACCGTCCTGGCGCCGACCGGCACCATCGGCTTCATGATGGACTGCGACACGACCGGAGTGGAGCCTGACATCGCCTTGGTGAAGTACAAGAAGCTCGTCGGCGGCGGGATGCTCAAGCTCGTGAACAACACTGTCCCGCAGTCGCTCGCGCGCCTCGGGTATCCCTCCGAGCAGGTCGACGCCATTATCCAGACCTTAGACCGCGACGACACCATCGAAGGGGCGCCGCACCTCAAGCCCCAGCACCTGCCGGTCTTCGACTGCGCCTTCAAGCCCGCGCGGGGCACCCGGTCCATCCACTGGATGGGTCACGTCAAGATGATGGCGGCCGTGCAGCCTTTCCTGTCGGGCGCCATCTCCAAGACGGTGAACCTGCCCACCGACTCGACCGTGGAAGACATCGAGCAGGTCTACCGGACGAGCTGGGATATGGGCCTCAAGGCCATCGCCGTCTACCGCGATGGCTGCAAGCGCACCCAGCCGGTGAACACCTCAATGGCGGCCGAGCCCCAGAAGCTGCAGGCCGCGTCCGTGGCGCGGCGCAGGCTGCCCGACGAGCGGCGCGCCATCACCCACAAATTCACGGTGGCCGGCCATGAGGGCTACCTGACCGTCGGAATGTACGACGACGGGTCGCCCGGCGAGCTGTTCTGCGTGATGGCCAAGGAGGGCTCGGTGGTCTCCGGGCTGATGGACAGCTTCGCCACCGCCATCAGCCTCGCCCTCCAGTACGGCGTTCCACTCCAGGTGTTGGTGGACAAGTTCATCCACACCCGGTTCGAGCCGTCGGGGTTCACGAACAACAAGGAAATCCCCATCGCCAAGAGCATCGCGGACTACATCTTCCGCTGGCTTGCGCTCAAGTTCCTCCCGCGCGAAGAGGAGCCGACGGCCGAGAAGGCCAACGCCGCCAAGGCCGACAGCGCAGCGCCCGCTCCACTGGACCTCACTCCCCGGCTCAAGCCGCACACGGCCGAGCACGCCACCTACCTGAACCAAGCGGACGCGCCCCCGTGCCACACCTGCGGTTCCATCATGGTCCGAGGCGGGGCTTGCTATAAGTGCGTGAACTGCGGCGCGACGAGCGGCTGCTCCTGACACCCGCTGCCCTGAAGACCCCTCCCAATCGGCCCTCCTCTCGCGCCCTGCGCGAGGGGAGCGGCCGCGTCCTACATCGAGTAATCGATGATGATGACGCCGCGAGGGGGCTTCTCCTCCTCGCTCTGCTGATGCGGGCGGTCCGACTCGGGGATGGGGATCTGCACGACTGGCCTTTCGGAGTCGCGCCGGCGCTCCTGCTCCTGCTCCCTGCGCTTGATCTCCTCGATGATGAAGGCGTCGAGCATGGCGTCCTCCGAGCCAATACGAGTCTAATGCAAACGAAAGGCCCCTGCGCCGCGATTCCAAGCGCAGTCGGAAGCCCCCTGTGCTTCCAGGGGCTTGGCCATCCGGCTGCCCGCGTCGCGGCCCCGGGCGGCGGTCCGCGCCGACCCTGAAGTATGAAGTTCGCGTCGCCCCCTGACAATTTCCGACACTGAACAACAGACGATCGCCGAGCGGTGCTCGGAATCCTCCGGGGGAGGTCTCTGTTGGGCGCGTGGTTCGTCAGAGGTCACCCCTCTGGCGGCCGCGCAGGTCGGGCCCTTCCGCTCGGGCCTGCGACAGGAGAAGCCCCCGGCAGCGAATCTGGTGCGCTGCCAAGGGGGGCGTTGTTAGACGGAGGAACATCGGCGGTGCACATCGAGGTCTCCACTTCCCTGTACGGGCCGTTGACCCTACCTTCGCTGCCGAAGTCGCCCGGTCGCCGGCAATTCGACCGAACCGTTGAACGCATCTCGGGCGAGAACATCACCAGGAGTGGAGAGAGAGGCGATCTGTCGTCCAGTAGCAACTGAGATGGAGCCAAGAAGGTCTGTTGAAACTCGGCTCTCGTCTGGTTTGCTGGGCTACGGGGCAGGCGCTGGTTAAAGACCGGGTGGGCTGGTCGAGCTCACGAGCGCGCAAGGTGGCGCCCGGCGAGCAGGCGGTTGGCAGACGGAGGCTGGAGGGCGAATCATGCAAGAAGAAGGCGTTGTGGCGTTGCTCCAGAGTGCAAGATCGAGCCTGGTAGAAGTGGGCGTACAGCCGGTTGCCCTGGTCGCGCTGGACCGGCCGACCATCGCAGGGCGCGTCTGGACTGACGGCACGCTTCAGCCGAACCAGCTCCAGGATCTGCTCGCGACCTACGCGACGGAGCTGGCGGCGCACGGGTTGCTCGAAGGCGCCCGGATGGCGCCCCCGTTCGCGCGGCAGCTGTCCACCGCGCCGGATCGCGCGCTGGCCGTCCTCGCGGCGCCGCGCAATGCGCCCAGGGTCGCGGCCGTCGTCCGCGGGACGCCGGGCACCGATTTCACGGCGGCCACGGCGGCGCTGTCGAAGTCGCTGCCGCGCGACGAGGTGGTGGAGATGGCGGCGGCCCTCTGCGAGGTCACCGGGGCGGCCGCGGTGCTGCTCAGCCCGAGCTCGGTTGAGTTCGCCTCGCGCGCTGCGTTCGTTCAGCAGGGCGCCACGGGACCGTTCCTGGGCCTGTCGTGCCTCTCGCGGCAGGCGGGCGAGGCGGTGCAGCGGCTGCAGCGGCAGGTGCTCGACGGCAGCGGCACCCCGTCGGTTCGAAAGGAGCAGGTCGGCAGCCTGACCATGGCCTGCTTCGTCAAGCGCATCGGCGAGAACAACCTCGCCCTCGCGGCCAGCCGCTTTGGCCTCACCCGCGCGGAGCTGGCCGAATCCGAGAGCATGATCGCCGGTCTCTCGTGCAAGGAGTCCGCCTCCCGCCTGAAGATCAGCCCCGAGACCGTGCGCCAACGCCGAAAGGTCATCTACCGAAAGCTCGGCGTCGAGTCCTGCGGCACCGCCGTCGCGAGGATCCTCGAGCTCGAGCTCCCGCCGCCGCCGGCCGAGCCGGGGACAGGGTCGAGCGCCATCGCGACGCAGTTCGATGCGCTCCGTCAGGGCGGGATGCACGCCCGCGGCGCCTGAGAGAATCCGCAGCCAGCAGGGCCTCCGCTCGTCTGAGGGCGGAGACTCGGGCTGTCCCGGTGCGGCCAGCGCAAGGCGAGGGACTACCCCGCCGAGCGTTCGCCCACGACCTCGAGG
The DNA here is from genome assembly GCA_963772225.1 of uncultured delta proteobacterium. Classification (GTDB taxonomy): domain Bacteria; phylum Myxococcota; class Myxococcia; order Myxococcales; family UBA5297; genus CAVYWD01. The sequence continues at coordinate 968,712 of CAVYWD010000011.1, forward strand.
CTGATGTCCATTCCGCGCGCGGAGTGGGTCAGCGCTCCCATGGAGACGAAGTCGGCGCCCGCCGCGGCGATCTTCGGGAGGCGCTCCTCGGTGACGCCGCCCGAGACCTCGGTCTTGGCGCGGCCAGCGATGCGCTGCACGGCCGCGCGAATCGCGGCGTCGTCCATGTTGTCGAGCAGGATGATTTCCGCGCCGGCCGCCAGCGCCTGGTCGACCCCCGCGAGGTCCACGACCTCCACTTCGATTTTCAGGAGGTGGTGGGCTCCGGCCCGGGCCCTTCGGACCGCCTCGCCGATGGAGCCGACCGCAGCGATGTGGTTGTCCTTGATGAGCACGCCGTCGTAAAGGCCGAACCGGTGGTTCACGCCCCCGCCGGCGCGGACCGCCGCCTTCTCCAGAGCCCGCCAGCCGGGGGTCGTCTTTCGGGTATCGAGCACCTTGCAGCTCGTTCCGGCCAGGGCCCCACATGCCCTGGAGGCCGCCGTGGCCACTCCCGAGAGTCGCTGGAGCAGGTTCAGCGCCGTGCGCTCGGCCGTGAGGATGGAGCACAGCGCTCCACGCACGTCTCCGAAGACCTGCCCGCGCTCGACGGCCTTTCCGTCGGCGACCGCGAAGCGCACCTCGAGGGACGGGTCGACCGCCCTCATCGCGCGTCGCGCGGCGTCGGTGCCGGCGACGACCATGGGCTCTTTGGCCAGGAACTCGGCGCGCCCTGATGCCGACGCGGGCACCAGCGCCGAAGTCGTCACGTCGCCGGCGCCGCCCAAGTCCTCCTCGAGCGCCAAAGCGATGAGCCGATCGATCGCGTCCATGGCCGGCCTCCGCTAGCGCCTCGCCCGAGGCTTGGGCGCGGGCGCCCCTTTCCCTGCCTTCTTCGCGCGGGCCTGCGGCTTCGCCGCTGGCTTGGCCTTGGCGCGCCCCGCGGCTTTCGCGGTCGCCTTCCGAGCCGGCGGGGCCGCCTTGGCTGCCTTGCCTCGAGCGGGCGCAAAGGCCCGCTTCGCTTTTGCCGGGGATTTCACCGGGGCGGACTTCTTCGACTTCGAAGCCCCCTTGGCCAGAGGCGCTGGCTTCGCCGCGCGCTTGATCGCCGCCCTCGCGGGAGCCGCCGGCTTGGCGGGCTTCGCCCGAGTCGGAGGAGAGGCTCGCCGCGCGGCCGGTTTCGCCTTGCTCGGTTTGGGCGCCGAGGCCGGCGTCACTTGCGCGGGCTTCGCCTTGCTCGGCTTGAGCGCCGCGGGCGGCGTCACTTGCGCGGGCTTCGCCTTGCTCGGCTTGGGCGCCGAGGCCGGCGTCATTTGCGCGGGCTTCGCCTTACTTGGTTTGGGCGCCACGGCCGGCGTCACGGGCTTCGCCTCGGCCGCGGGCAGACCGCGCCCCCCTCGCCTTGCGGCGGGCGTGGCCTCGCTCGGCTTCGACTCAAGCTCAGCGGCTGCCGGCGTAGGTTTCGGCTTGGCCTCTGCCACGGGCGGCCGAGGGGCCGCGGTCTTCGACGCCGATTTTGCTGTCGCCGAAGCCACCGGCGCAGCGACGTTCTCTTTGGGTTCGGGGGCGGGCTTGGAGGGCGCCGCCGGCTCAGCGGCGAGCTTCTCGTCCGTCGCTTTCGCCTGGACTGCTGGCGCGCGCTTGACGGGCTTCTTGGCCTTGGCGGGAGCGACCGGCTTCACGTCGCTCGGCGGCGGAGTGAGGGGCGCGACCGGCGCTTGGGCGAGCGCGGGGCTTGCCTCAGCGGGCTGGGCCTTCTTCTCCTCGCTGGGCGCCGCGGCGGGGACCGCCTCGGCCTTCGGCGCAGGCCCAGGCGAGGCGGCCGGCTCCGCCGCGGCGGGGGCCAACTGGAGACGCGCGATGCCCTGCTGGAGCTTGCCTCGCTTCTCGGTGAGCTCGGCGATGCGCGCCCGGTCCTTCTCGACGACCTCCTTGGGCGCGCGCTCGGCGAAGCTCGGGTTCGCGAGCTTCTTCGTCAGCAGCGCGAGGTCGGCATCGATTTTGGAAATCTCCTTCTGGACCCGGCGCTCCTCCTCCGCGAGGTCGATGACGCCCTCCAGCGGGACGAAGATCTCCATCTGCGCGTGGACGAAGGTCGCCGCGATCCGCGGCTTCTCGCCAGGCGGCAGAACCTCCAGCGCCGACAGCCCGGCGAGCGGCTCCAGGTAAGCGCGGTTCCTCTCGAGGACGGCGCGGACCTCGGGTTCCGCGTGAACCACGGCCTTGAACTTCTTGGACGGCGCGATGTTGCTCTCGCCCCGGATGTTCCGCACGCCGTCGATGGCGGCGATGACCATCGCCATCTCCTCCTCGGCGGCGTCGTCGATGAGCGCCGGCTCGGGTGAGGGGTAGGCCGCGACCATGATGCTCTCCGGGTCGCCGGCCCGGCGCGGCAGCCGCTGCCAGATCTCCTCGGTGATGAACGGCATGAGCGGGTGCAGGAGCCGCAGGAAGCGGTCGAGGGCGTAGACCAGGACCGCGCGGGCGGTGCCCTTGACCTCCTCGTCGGTGCCGTACAGCGCGCCCTTGGAGAGCTCGATGTACCAGTCACAAAACTCGCCCCACACGAACTGGTAGAGGGCGTTCGCCGCGTCGTTGAACTTGAACGCCGTGAGCGCCGCGGACGTCTGGCCCACCGCGCGCTCGAGGCGGGAGACGATCCACCGGTCGGCGAGCGACAGCGGCATCTGCGCCATGGGGACCTTCAGGCGCTCGGCGACCGCGGCCGGGTCGCCCAGGTTCATGAGGGCGAAGCGGCTGGCGTTCCAGATCTTGTTGGCGAAGTTCCGGTAGCCCTCGACGCGCTCGAGCGAGAGCTTGATGTCGCGCCCCTGGGCGGTGAGCGAGGTGAGCGTGAAGCGCAGGGCGTCGGCGCCGTACGCCGGCAGGCCCGAGGGGAACTTCTTCTTGAGGTCCGGCGGCAACAGCTCCGCCTTGGGCTGGCCGTGGATGACGTCCAAGGGGTCGATGACGTTGCCCTTCACCTTCGACATCTTGTCGCCCTTCTCGTCGCGCACCATCGCGTGGAGAAAGACGGACCGGAAGGGCACCTCGCCCATGAAGTGCAGGCCGAACATCATCATCCGGGCGACCCAGAAGAAGATGATGTCGTGCCCGGTCTCCATGACCGAGGTCGGGTAGAACGTCTTGAGCGCCGGCGTCTGGTCGGGCCAGCCGAGGGTGGAGAAGGGCCACAGGCCGCTCGAGAACCAGGTGTCGAGCACGTCCTCATCGCGCTTCAGCGCCGAGGATCCGCACTTCGGGCACGCGGTCGGGTCGTCGCGCCGGACGATCACCTCGCCGCACTCGCAGTACCACGCGGGGATCTGGTGGCCCCACCAGAGCTGGCGGCTGATGCACCAGTCGTGGAGGTTGCGCATCCAGGCGAAGTAGGTGTTCGCCCAGGTCTCGGGCAGGAACTGCGTCTTGCCCTCCTCGACCGCCCGGATGGCCGGCTCGGCGAGCGGGGCGATCTTCACGAACCACTGCGGCGACAGCGTGGGCTCCACCACGTCGGCGCAGCGCTGGCACACGCCGATGGCGAGCGCGTGGGGCTCGACCTTGACGAGCAGGCCCTGCGCCTCGAGGTCGGCGAGCACCTTCTCGCGGGCCGCTTTCCGCTCCAGGCCGCGATAGGGCCCGGCGTTCTCGTTGAGGTGCGCGCTCAGGTCGAAGATGGAGAGGGTCGGCAAGTGGTGCCGCTGCCCCGTGGCGTAGTCGTTGAAGTCGTGCGCAGGCGTCACCTTCACCGCGCCCGTCCCGAAGGCCATGGAGACCAGCTCCGGGTCGCCGATGATGGGGATTTCTCGGTGGAGCAGCGGCAGGACCACGGTCTGACCGATGAGGTCGCGGTAGCGCGGGTCCTCGGGGTGGACGGCCACCGCGGTGTCGCCCAGCATCGTCTCCGGCCGCGTGGTGGCGACCGTGAGCTTCCGGTCGCTCCCCTTCACCGGGTACGCGATGTGCCACAGGTGGCCGCTCTTGTCCTCGTGCTCCACCTCGAGGTCGGAGAGCGCGGTGTGGCAGCGCGGGCACCAGTTGATGAGCCGCTGGGCGCGGTAGATGAGCCCTTCCTCGAACAGGCGGACGAACGCCTCGCGCACCGCGCGGGACAGCCCCTGGTCCATGGTGAAGCGCTCGCGCTCCCAGTCGCAGGAGGCGCCGAGCACCTTGGCCTGCTCGATGATTCGCCCGCCGTACTTCTCCTTCCATTGCCAAACGCGCTTGAGGAACTCCTCGCGCCCCAGGTCGTGGCGGCTCTTGTGCTCGGTCTTCTTCAGGTCGCGTTCGACGACGAGCTGGGTCGCGATGCCGGCGTGGTCGGTGCCCGGCAACCAGAGCGCGTTCTTGCCGCTCATGCGCATCCAGCGGATGAGCAGGTCTTGGATGGAGAGCGTCAGGGCGTGGCCCATGTGCAGCGCGCCCGTGACGTTCGGCGGCGGGATGACGATGCAGTAGGGCGGCTTATCGGAGACGTCCGCGGCGCGGAAGTAGCCCTTCTCGGACCAGATCCGGTACCACTTCGACTCGGCTTCGCGCGGCTCGTACGCCTTGGGGATCTCGCTCGTGATCTCCAGCATCGCTTTCGGACCTTCTTTCCTTTCCCCGCCGGAACACAAAGCGCCCGGACCCTGGGACCGGGGTCGGGCGCGCCACCTTACTCCGAAGAAGCGCCGCGGGGGGCTCTTTAGGCCTTGGCTTCCCGCTCCTTGATGAGCCGGTCGAGCTCTTCGCGAATGATGAGCTCGGCGAGCTGCGGCACCACTTCCCAGGCGATCTTCTCGACGACCTCTCGGGAGGCCTTGCTCAACGCCTCGCGCAGGAGCGCCTCGCCGCCGTCCGCCGCTGGCGCGGCTCTGGGGGCCCGCGGCGCGACCTCCGCAGCGGCGGCAGGCGCTGGCGCGGCGCGGAGTGCGCCGCCCGCAGGCTCGACCCTCGGCGCCGCGGCGACGCCGAGGCCGAAGGGGTCCCTCGCGGCCCTCGCGGTCGGGAGCGCGCCGTGGGGGGGAGGAGGCGGCAAACCGGGGATGGCGGCCCTGCCCGGCGGCGGCGGAATCCCAGGGATGGGCGGGCGCGCCGTCGTGGGAGCTCCAGGCGCGGGCGGGCGCACCCCCGCGGGCACGCCAGGCGCCGGCGGGCGCGTCCCGGGCGGAGGCGGCCTCGAGCCCGGCGCGGCCGGGCGGGTGCCCGTCGGAGCGCCGGGCGGCGGCGGACGCGGCACGGAGGCCAGGCCCCCGGCCCTCGCCGCCGTCGGCTGCCCGCCCTGCTGCAGCGGGCGAACGGAACCCGCAGCGCCGGGAGGGGGCGGCCGAGCCGCGGTCGGAAACGCCGCGGGGTTGGGCGGACGGGGCCCTGTGGGAACGCCCGGCGCCGAGGACGGGCGAGCCGCCGCGGGCGCGAGGGTGACCGGCGGGCGCGGCACGCCGTGTATCGAGGGCGGGCGCGCTGCGGGCGGGGGCGCCGCCGGCGGAGGCGCGGCAGGCTGTGGCGGCGCGGGCGCAACCTCGGGGAGCGGCGCCTCCGCCCCGGCCGAGGCGCCGAACTTCAGCACCAGCTGATTCACCCGGTCGATGAGCGCCTGGCTCTCGAACGGCTTCTGGATGTGGCCGTCGGCGCTGCACGCGCGCGCTCGGTCCTCGTCGAAGGCCTCGAAGGGGCCGGCGAGGAGCAAGACCGGGATCTGCCGGAGCGCGGGGTCGGCCTTGAGCGCCTCGCAGACCTCGTAGCCGTTGCGCTTGGGCATCACGACGTCCGCGAGCACGACGTCCGGCCGAAGCTCGCGGGCCTTGGCGAGCGCCTCTTCGCCGTTGTCCACGGCAGTGACCGCGTAGTCTTCGGCCGCGAAGGTGATGGCCACAACCTTCTGGATGGTGACGCTGTCGTCGGCCAGCAGTAGCTTCTTGGGCATTTGCCTTAGTCCTTCGCGCTGTAATCACGCGGACTACCAAGCGATTCTTGATACCGTGCCCCCCCTGCTGTGTCAAACCTTCGGCCCCTCCGCATCAAAGCGCAGAAGAAAACCAGCGCTCCAGCTCGGGAAAAAACGCCGACCGGCCGTCGCGCGTCTGCCAGCGGACGCCGCCGGCATCGGCCGCCCCGGGCCCGGCCAGGCCCTCGGCGACGCCGAGCACCGCGCGCGCCGCCACGCCCAGCGCCGTCCCGGCGATGTCGAGCGCCACGGCGAGCTCTCCACCGGTGCGCGGGCCCCCGGCCATCTGCGAGACGTCGTAGAGCGGCAGGAGCGACCGCTCGTGGTGGATGAGCCCCGCGTGCCCGAACGGCGCCAAGGGAACCCGGCAGGGCTCGAGCGCCCGAAGCACGCCGGTGACCAGCGAGAGGGGCACGCCGAAGAGCTCGCCCTCGCCCACCTCGAAGAGCAGCGCCTTGCCGGGCGGATCGCCGATGCCCGCTGGGCAGCCCAGCGTGGGGCGGGACGCGGGCAGGAGCTGTGATGCCTGCACCTGGGCGAGCGCCTGCGGCACCAGCTCGAGCAACAACTTCGACTCGTGGAGGACTGCGCCGCGCAGGAGACCGCGGGTCGGCCGCTCCAGCGGCGGCGGCAGCCGGAAGAAGGGCGCCGTCGCCAAATCCGCCACCTCGTCGACCCCGTCGATGAGCAGCGCGCGGGGCGGCGCGCCGTCGAGCACCAGCGTGACCGAGCGCGGATCGCGCGGGCGGGGTTCGCAAAGCAGCGCCCCGAAATCCTCCACCGGCAACCCGCTGCGCTCGGCGGGGAGCGACTCGGGCGGCGCGGCGACCTCGAGCACCGAGGAGGCAGGCAGGGCCCATAGGGTGCCCGCCCCTCGAAAGACCAGCGCCAGGCGCTGCGCGCGATGCAGAGGACGCTCGGACGGCATCGGCGGTTCGGCCTCACTCGAGAGATTCGGCTCGAAGGCGACGCCGGGTCGCTCTCGGACGTTCGGGCTCGAAACCGGCCCTGCCGGGCTTCTCCACCCTCCCCCGCCCCGATAGAATCCGAATCTTATATCGGCCGCTCCTCCCCTCTCCAAGGGCCCATGACGACCAAAATCCGAATCCTCGTGGTGGACGACGACGCCTTCGCCCGCCAGCTCTACCTCGATTGCCTTTCGGAAGCGGGGCACGAGGTGAAGGCGGTGCGCGACGCGAACGAAGCCGCGGAGGCGCTGAGCCGCGAGAGCTACGACATCGTCGTGACCGACCTCATTTTGCCGACCCAGGACGGGCTATGGGTGCTCGACGACGCCAAGCGACGCGACCCAGGCATCGAGGTCATCGTCATCACCGCAGTCGACCGGGTCGACCCCGCGGTTCGGGCCTTGAAGAGCGGCGCCGCCGACTACCTGGTCAAGCCGGTGCCCCCGGAGTCCTTGCTCCTCTCGGTGTCCCGGTGCGTCGCCTCCCGGCAGCTGCTCCAGGAGAACGCCACGCTGCGCCAGCATCTGTCGCTGATGGAGGCCGGGCAGCGGCTGGCGACCACGCTCGACCGGGAGAGCCTCTACCCCATGGCGCTGCGCGTGCTGCGCGAGGCGCTGGGCGCCCGCTTCGGCCTGCTCCTGGCCCGGGGTGACGACGGCGCGCTCGCCCTGGTGGCGCACGAGGGCCTGGACCCGGAGCGGGCCGCCGACGTCGCGGCCCACGCAGCGGACCCGCTGCGCGCGCTGGGCGCCGGATTCGACGAGGTCGAGATCGCCGGCGAACACCTTCGCGCGGTCCTCTCCGTCGACGCCGGCGAGATGCTGGGGGCCTGCCTCATGGAGTCCGTGCCCTCCCCGGCGCCCGCCGCCCTATCGAACGCCGGCTTCTTGGCCCGCCACCTCGCGCTGGCGCTGCGCAACCTGCGCCGGCTGAGCGCCGCCGAGGACCTCGCCTTCCGCGACGACCTCACGCGCCTCTACAATCTGCGCTACCTGCACCTGGCCCTGGACCGCGAAATCCAGAACTCCAGGCAGACCGGGGCTCCGTTCTCGGTGCTGTTTATCGACCTCGACCATTTCAAGGGCATCAACGACGCCCACGGCCACCTCGCCGGAAGCAAGCTGCTCGTGGAGATGGGCGGCGTGCTCAAGAACAGCGTCCGCGACTTCGACATCGCCACCCGGTACGGCGGCGATGAGTATGTGGTCGTGCTGCTCAACACCGACACCGGCGGCGCGCTCAAGGTGGCCGAGCGCATCCGGCGCACGCTGGAGCAGCACCGATTCCTCGCGCGCGACGGCGTCAACGTCTCGCTCACCGCCTGCATCGGCGTGGCGAGCTACCCCGAGCACGCGCAGGACAAGCAGCACATCCTCGATTGCGCGGACCGCGCCATGTACCGCGGCAAGCAGAGCACCCGAAACATCATCTATGTCGCCTCCCCCAGCGACCCCGCGGCGCGGACCGCGTGAGCTCCGGCGGCCAAGGCGGGCCTTCGGCCGCGCGACGGCGCGCCGGGCGGCGCTCAGGCCCCGCCCAAGACGGCCGAAGCGTCCCCCTTGCCCTGGCGCAGCACCTCGACCGAGTCGCCAATCAGCGAGAGCACGGTCGAGGGCTCGAGCGGCTGCGGGCCGGCGTCGAGGATCAGCCCGAGGCCGTGGCCGAACACCTCCTGGATGTCGTCGGCGCCGACCAGCGCCTCGTCCCCCTTCTGCGCCGAGGTGGTGACCACGGGGCGGCCGAGGCCTTCACACAGGCCGCGGGCGACGGGGGAGTCCGGGATTCGCAGCCCCACCGTCCGTTGTTTGGTCTGCATCGCGTCCGGGACCAGCCGAGTGGCCTCCATGACGAAGGTGAACGGCCCTGGGGTGAGGTGCCGGATGACGCGATAGGCGAAGTTGCTGACCTTGGCGTAGCGTGCGACCTCCGAGAGGTCGGGGACCAGGAACGACATGGGCCGCTTCCGGTCGTAACCCTTCAACTGATAGAGCCGGTCGATGGAGCGGCGGCTCGTGAGGTCGCACCCCAGGCCATAATAGGTGTCGGTCGGGTAGGCCAGCAGCTCGCCGCGCTCGAGCACGGCCACCGCCTTTTGCAAAATGCGAGGCTGCGGGTGCCTTGCGTCGATGGAGAAGATGGGGGCAGCCATGGCCCAGGCTTCATAGCACGGCGGGGCGCTTCCGGCGCGCCGCTTCGGGCCGGGAGCGGCCCCTGATTTCGGGGCTACCGCCCCGCCGTAGAATCGACTCAGAATCGGGGAGCCGCCGAGCGCGGCTCGCACACAGGGAGGCTCGAGGGACCATGGCGCTCTTGGCTGGGGACATCGGCGGGACCAAGACTTTCCTCGCGCTCGTCGAGGAGCGCGGCGGCGCGAGGGCGGTGTCGCGGCGAGAGACTTATCCGAGCGCGAGGTTCGAGGGCCTCGCCCCCATGGTCGAGCACTTTCTGGCCGGCGCCCGGCCCGAGTCCCTGGGCATCGGCCGCGCGTGCTTCGGGGTGGCCGGCCCAGTGGTCGACGGCGCCTGCCGCGCGACGAACCTGCCCTGGACGCTCGAGGCGCGGGCGCTGGAGCGGACGCTCGGCGTTCCACGGGTGATGCTGGTCAACGACTTTCACGCGCTCTCCATCGGCATCGGCGAGCTCGGCGTGGGCGAGCTCAAGGTCCTGCACGACGCCCCGTCCGACCCGCAGGGGCCCTGGGTCGTCATCGGCGCGGGCACGGGCCTCGGGGAAGCGGTGGTCGTCCGCGGCGCTTCGGGCAAGGAGGTCCTCTCCTCCGAGGGCGGCCACACCGAGTTCGGCCCGCGCAACCGCCTCGAGAATCGACCTGCTCGAGTTCCTGCTCAAGCGCTATCCGCGGGTCAGCTACGAGCGCATCGTCTCGGGGCCGGGTCTCTTGGCCCTCTGGGAGTTCTTCGCCCAACGCCCCGGCGCGCGGCCGTCGCCCACGGTGGCGGCGGCGGTCGCCGAATCCGCCGAGGCCGCGGCCGCCGTCATCTCCGCCCACGCGCTGGCGGGGACCGACCCGGTGAGCGCACAGGCGCTCGACCTGTTCGTCTCCGTGTACGGCGCCGAGGCCGGCAACCTCGCCTTGAAGGTGGTGGCGCGCGGCGGGGTCTACGTGGCTGGCGGCATCGCCCCGAAGATCCTCCCCAAGCTCCTGGACGGCGCCTTCCTGAAAGCGTTCCTCAACAAGGGGCGCCTGAGCCCCGTGCTCGAGAAGACGCCGGTCAGCGTGGTCCTCAATTCCGACGCCGGGCTCCTGGGCGCGGCGGCCTTGGCCTCGAGCCTGCCGACCTGAAGCGCCGCCGGGCTCGAGTCCTGATGCGGGCGAACTCTTGGACGCTCGCCCCGAGCGCCTGGAGTTAGAATCCGATTCGCGCGAGCGGCGGCGCTTCAGGTCCCAGGCGCCCGCGCCGCGCTGGAGAGCTCCATGGCGTTTCGCACGGCCTTCCCCGTCGCGCTCGCGGGCGCGCTCCTCGCGCTGCTGCCGACCCGGGCGAGCGCCGTCGACAACGACCCTCCGAAGATCGACCACGCTGCGGTGGAGGACGCGCCGGCGAGAGTCGGCCTCGCCATCGCTGCCGCCATCACCGACGAGTCGGAGATCTTCGAGCCCACGCTCTACTACCGGCCGGCGGGGACCCGGAAGTTCCTCTCGGCGAGCATGCACGCGGTCGGGACGACGCGGTATTCGGCGACCATCCCGGAGGAGGTCATGACCGGCGACGTCGAGTACTTCATCGAGGCCTACGACTCGAACGGCAACGGCCCCGCGCAGTTCGCGTCGGCGGACAAGCCTCAGCGGGTCCGGGTCGGCGCATCCACCTCGGCCGCCGCCGAGAGCTCCACCGGCCGCGCGCCGCCGACGCGGGCCGCCGCTCGCAGGCCCCACGCCGAGGCGCCGGAGCAGGCGGTGGTGCGCCCCCGGGGAGACGAGGGAGGGCTGCTTCGCACCGTCGGATTCACGGCTGCGGGCGTGGGCGTCGCCGGCTTGGGACTGGGCACGTATTTCTACCTCACCGCCCGGTCGCTCAACGACCAGGCCATCAAGTCCCCCAGCGCGACGACGGCACAGCAGAAGCAAGCCGACGCCCGGTCGAACGCGACGCGCGCCACCGCCTCGTGGATCGCCGGAAGCGTGGTCGGCGCCGCCGGCCTGGCCCTGGTCTTGTTCGCCCCGACGAGCCCGACCGCGCCCTCGGCGGCGCGCTCCGGCCCCGAAGCGCGCCTCATCGTCTCGCCGGGCGGGGCGACCTTCGCGATGACCTTCTGACCCAGGCGGCGCCCTCAGCGGGCGGGCGGCGCGCGCTTGGGCGCGGTTCGGCGGACCTCCGCGGTCACGAACTCGCGCAGGCAGGGCTCCCGCTTCAGCGCCGGATACCGGTCGAGAATGGCCTTGAGCCCCGGGCTGACGGCATCCCAGGGCAGCCCGGCGAGCTCGGCCAGGTGCGCGCGGATGGCCTTGGCGATGGTGTGGGCGATCTGCGTGGCGGCCCGCGCGACCTCCGGGTACTCCGGCGCCTCCTCGCAGCCCTCAATCTTTCCCTCGCGCAGCGCGGCCAGGAACGAGAGCCACTGGGAGCCGCTCTCGCGCAGGCCGCCGAGCGCCGCGGCGAACACCTTGCGCGCGAGCTGGCTGCGCGCCGCGCTCTCGTCGACGATTTCGAAGTCGAAGTCGTCCGCCTCCGAGGCGGCGGACGGGCCGGCCTCGCAGCAGCGCCGCGCCGCCTCCTCGGCGTATCGCGGGAGCACCGACGCGAAGACCTCGACCGCCTCCAGAGGCTTGAGCCGCTCGAGGGCGCGCAACACCAGCGTTCCGGGCCTGGGCGAGGCCGGCGCGTCCAGGGCCAACAGCTGCACGACGCGCTCGAGGCCTTCGGTGGCGTCGGCGGCCCCGCCTTTCACCAGCCGGTCGAGCAGCGAGCGGAGGTAACCGGCCGAGTAGTGCGCGGTCCGCGCGATGGCCGGGGCCTTGTGGAACTGATCGGCCGCCGACTCCAGCCCTTGGGCGAAGCCCTCCAGCGCCAGCGCGATGGTCCGGTTCTGGAGCGGCGTGAGGACGAGGGCCACGTGGCCGCTCGTGCACTCCATGAGCTCGAAGGCGACGTTGTCCAGGTGCGCGTGGACAGGCCCGCCTTCGTACCGCGCGAGGACCGCGGCCACGACAAGCTTTTCTGGCCGCGTCAGGCTTGGCCAGCGAAGGTCTTCCAGGCCGCGCGGGCGCGCGGGCGCAGGCGAGGTCTGTGACATGGAGTCAATTTTCGCCGCAAAGGCGCCCGCGCGCCAATGCCGTTGTTCGTCGGCGCAGTGAAAGGGACCTTCGCGTGCGCTGCCGCTCGCGCGGGCGCTACCGCTCGTGGACGTCGGCGTCGGCCTCGGCGAGCTCCTGGGCGTCGGGCAAGTCCTCGACCAGGCCGCCCGGGACGGCGCCGTCGATCACCGCGGACGCCAGAGGGTGCTCCTGGCGGTGGCCAGCGTGCAGCCGCATGCGGGAGAGCTCTCGCTTGCAGGCGCGCACCAGGCGCTCGCTCGCCGCGTCGAGCGACGCGTAGGCGTCGCGGGTGGTCTCCTCGATCTGCAGGGTATTGCCGCCCGGCATCCGGAGCGTGAGATGGCACTCCTTGTCCTCGCCGCCCTTGGGACCGTTGGTGTCGCCGAACTCCACCCGGAGCTCGGCCGCCGAGTGGTCGTAGAACCGAGCCAGCGGGGCCACGAGGCGCTCGGCGACGTAGCTCTTGAGCTCGTCGGGCACCTTCATGTGCTTGCCTTGGATGTGGATCTTCATGCTTAGAACATGGGGACGGACCAGCGAGTCTGCGCCTCGGACCGCCGAAACAGACTGGCGACTGTTGCGGCGCAGCCTCGCGTCGTTGGTCGATAGTCGGATGGTCGATGGTTGTTTAGGCCGGCCGCGCGGGTGACACGTCGACCGCGTCGACCACGGCCACGACGGCGCTGTGGACCGGGAACTCGGCGGTCCGGGGCAGGCCGAAGATCTGCCGGATGCCCGTTCCTTCCGAGAGGACGAGCACGCGGTCGCCTTCTCCGGCCCGCGCGCGGTCGACCGCGAGGAAGCTCTTTCCCGAGGGGCTGCCCTGCTCGTCCACGGGCTGAACGATCAGGAGCTTGAGACCGCGGAAGGCCTCGTGCTTCACCGTGGAGGTGACCGTCCCCAGGACGCGGCACAGCTTCACGGCGACCTCCGCCCTTGGGCGTCCACGCGGTCGACGATGCCCACCACGGCGGCATCCACCGGCACGAACGACGGCGAGAGCGCGAGCGCCGCCTCGCGGCCCCCGACCAGGAAGACGAGGTCGCCCGGGCCCGCCTGTGCGGCGTCGACCGCCACCTCGAAGGGCGCTGACGGGGCGAGGGTGTGGTCGAGCGGCTGGACCACCAGCAGCTTCTGCCCTTCGAGCCCCTCGACCTTCGCGGAGGCCACCACGGTTCCGATGACGCGCCCCAGGTACACGTGAGAGGTCCTTTCGACTCGGCGAAACGATTCTATCAATACCAGGAGCCAAGGCAGAGGTGGACCCGGATGCTCGAGATCCGAGCCGCGAGGTGTCGAGCGCGAGCTCGCCGGGCCCTCCATGGCGACCGCGGCCTCGAGGGGAATCGGCGCCGGCTCCCGCTCGGGCGCCCGAGCAACCGGGTCGCCGAGCCGCGAGCTCCGCCTCGAGCCCCCGCGGAGGCAACGCCGCCGCGCGAGCAGCGGCTACGCCCTGTGGCGCGTCACTTGTACGGCACCACCAGCTCGCCCTTGCGGCCGGCCTCGCGCAGGCGGAGCCCCTCGCTCGTCGCGCGCCGCGCCGCTGCGCGGCCGACGAAGAAGCCGTTCGGCTTGGAGCGGTGGCAGCGCTTCTTGAGCCAGTCCCGCAGGTCGTCGAAGACGGAGCGCATCAGGTCGGGCTTGGTCAGGCGTTTCTGGCGATCGCCCACAACCTCGACCTCGGTCCAGAGCCGGCCGGAGCGCAGCTCGCCGCCCGCATCGAAGAGGCTCCGCTCGTAGTGGAGGACCGGCGAGGCAATCTCGTCGATCTCCAGGAGCCCGGCGTGCGGCCCGCGGCGGATCTGCCGGCCGACCGGCTCGCCGGCCGCGGTGAGCGCCAGGTAGTAGGCGTCGGCGGTGAGCTCCTTGACGGTCTGGGCGTTGGCGAGGAACGGCCGATAGCTCGCGTCGAAAGCCTCCGGGTAGACGTCCAGCTTGTGCGGCTCGAGGGCGCGAAAGAGTGCCAGCTCGTCCTCGGGGAGAAAGAAGTAGAAGACGGTGCTGCCCATGGGAGCCTCCCGGCGTGAGAGCCGGTTTCAAGACTTACCGGACGGATGGGCGGGGCGACAGCCCCGAGGGGTTTGCAAGCGCGTCTTAGAGAGCGCGCAGGATGAAGCACTTGAGGTAGCGCGTCTCGCGCACTCCCAGGAGCACCGGGTGGTCGCGCCCCGCTCCCCGGCGCTCCAAGATTTGCACCTCGCGGCGGGAGTCGACCGCGGCGCTGTGCAGGATGGCCTCGAAGTGCTCTTCGGTGACGTGGAACGAGCAGCTCGCCGAGATGAGGATGCCGCCGGGCTTGAGCAGCTGCAGCGCGCGCAGGTTGATCTCCTTGTAGCCGCGCTCGGCGGCGGCGATGGCCGAGCGGCTCTTGGAGAAGGCCGGCGGGTCGAGCACCACCACGTCGTAGCGGTGCGGCGTCTCGGTCTCGGCCTTGAGGAAGTCGAAGGCGTTCTCGACCACCACGTCCAGGTTCGAGAGGCCGTTGCGAGCGGCGTTGACCTTAATCTGCTCCGCCGCGGGCTCGCTCATCTCCACCGCGATGACCCGCTCGCATCCCTTGGCGAGCTGCAGCGCGAAGCCGCCCGCGTACGAGAAGCAGTCGAGCGCCAACCCCTTGGCGTGGGCGCGGGCGGCCAGGTGGTTCTCGCGCTGGTCGAGGAAGCCGCCGGTCTTCTGCCCGCCCATCAGGTCGACGCCGATGCGGACGTCGCCCTCGGCGACCTCCACTGAGCCCGGGACCTCGCCCGCGAGCACCGCCTTGTGCTGCGGCAGGCCCTCCAAGAGCCGCACCTTGGCGTCGCTGCGCTCCACCACGCCTTTGGGCGCGAAGACCTCCTGCAGGACGGAGAGGAGCAGCGCGCGCCGGGCGTCGGTCGCCTGCGATCAGCAGCTGGGCGCTCAGGTAGTCGCCGTAGCAATCCACCACCAGGCCGGGCAGCAGATCTGCCTCGCCGTGGACGGCGCGGTAGACCTGGGCGCCGGGGAACGCCTGGTCGCGCAGCGCTTTCGCGGCGGCGACCCGGCGCAGGAAGAACGCCCGGTCGCACGGCTCGTCAGCGCGCGTGAGCAGGCGCAGGGCGATCTGGCTGGTCGAGGAATAGAAGGCGCGCGCCTGAAACCAGCCCCGCTGATCCACCACCTTGACCAGCGCGCCGGGCTCGAGCGCGGAGGGCCGGACCAGGTCCGAGCGGTAGATCCAAGGGAGGCCCGAGGCGATGCGCTCGGCGCCGCGGCGGCTGACGGTAACGGACGGTTCGTTCATGGGATGAGAGGAGCCGGCGGGCGGCTCTAGAAGGCGACGAGCTCGCCGGCCTCCACGGTCCCTTCCACGTCTTTCACGCGGCAGGCCGCGGCCCGGGGGTCGTGGCAGAAGTAGAGGATGGCACCGTCCTCCACCGCCTGCGCCAGGAGCAGCTTCTTTTCCTCGAGCGAGGTGAGCGGGTGGAGGTCGTAGGCCATGACGTAATGCGGCTTCAGGTGGCTGGCGGTGGGCACCAGGTCGCCGCAGAAGACCACCTCCTGCCCGTCGCCCTGCACCCGCACCAGCTGCATGGCGGTGGTGTGGCCCTCGGAGACGAAGAGCTGCACGCCCTCGTAGAGCTCCAGCCCACCTTCGATGAGGTGCAGCCGCCCGGTACGCTCGAGCAGCTCGAAGTCCTCGCGCAGGTAGCTGCCGCGGTCCTTCTCGCTGGGCAGGTGGGCCCAGCGCCAATTGCGCCGCTGCAGGTGGTAGGTGGCCGACGGGAAGCTGAGCGCGCTGCTGCCGTCCTCGGAGCGGCCAATGGCGCCGCCGGCGTGGTCGAAGTGGAGGTGCGTCAGGATGACGTCGGTGATCTGCTCGCGGCGAACGCCGGCCCGCGCGAGCTCGCGATCCAGGTCGAAGCGCGAGCGGTCGAGGGAGATCTGACCGGCCAGCTTGGCGCTCACCTTGTTGCCGGCGCCGGAGTCCACCAAGATCTTCCGGTCGCCCGCATCGATGAGCAGGCAGCGCAGCGAAAGCTCGATGCGGTTCTGGGCGTCAGGCGGATGGGCCCGCTCCCAGAGCACCCGAGGCACGACCCCGAACATGGCTCCGCCGTCCAGGCGAAAAGTGCCGTCGCGCACTTCGTGAAGTGTGAAGCGGCCCAAACGAAGCGGCATGGGATCCCAAAGGGTGGAGACGGCGCGGAGTATAGTGCCCGCCCTCCGAGAGCGGCAAGCCGCCGGCGCGGAGCGGCGACCGCGCGGCCAAGAGAGCGAGCACCGATTCGTCGGGGCCCTCCCCGCGAATGAATGAAGCCCGAGCGGCGCTCGCCGAAAATGAATTTCAACGTGTATTTCGCCGCCGCAATGCCTTGCCCCGCGGCCCACCGCAGCGCTCCGCCGAGCGCCGCGCCCCGGGGCGGGCTTCGCGGCGCGGGATATACTCGCCCGACCCTTCCGCTTTGGCAAATCCATCGACCTCGAAGGTGCCCTTGGGATACGAGCTCCTCATCCGCCCCCGCCCCGGCCAGCCGCCGCTGTCGGAGGACGCGCTTCGCGCCTGGCTCGAGCGCGCGCGGCGCGAGGGAATCGCCGCCGCGGCCGCCCCGGCTCCGCCACCGGTGACCGAGGCGGCGCCCCAAGAGCCCAAAGGAGAGGCGCCCTCGTCGCCGGCTGCGGCTCCAGAGGCCGCGCAGGCGCAGCCTTCCCCGAGCGATCTACCTGAGCCGCCAACGGCGGCAGCGGCCCCGGCCCATGCCCCGGCGGCGGCCGGCGGCGCGGTCGCCCCGTCGGGCGGACCCGCGGAGCCTGTGTCGTGGGCCCTGGCGAACGGCCGGGGCACCCTGCGCGCTCGGCTCTACCGCGGCGAGGCGGGCCTTCTGGGCGCGGACCTCGAGGTGCCTTACGGCGGGGCCGAGGACGAGCTGCGCTCCGCCGCCGACTTCGCGTTTCGAGGCGCGCAGGCGCTCGGGGCGACGGTGTTCGACCCGCAGCTGCTCCGAGAGATCGGCCGCGACTCCGCCGAGGAGGTCGTCGGGCGCTGGCGCCTCTCGCAGCAGTGGGCGGTCGATATCGCGGGCAGCGCCGAGGACACTCGGTCGACCCTGGCGCTGACAGAGACGCCGCCCTTCCTTCAGCGCCGCCACAAGATCGCCCTGGGCGTCGTGGCGGTGCTGGTGCTGCTCTACGAGGCGGTCGGGCTCATCCTGGACGTGGCGCGTTGAGCGCCGGCGCGGGGCCGTCGCGCTCGGCCAGCTCGTTGAGCTCGGTCTGAAGCTCGCTCGCGAACGCCACCAGGTCGGCGAGCGAGGCGCTGAAGCGAAAGAGCGCCAGGTCCTCGCCCTCGCCGCTCCGCGCTCCCGACAGCCGCCCGAGCAGCCCTAACAAATCCACGCCCACCTCGACGACGAAGCGGTCCTTTCCGCCTTCGGCGCGCCCGACCTGGAGGCCCAGCTCGGTCGAGACCTGCGAGCGGAAAGCGAACCCATCGCTCTCTGCGCGAATCAGCCGCCCTGCGGCCGCCGCCAGCTCCTCTGCCTCGGCGACCGAGAAGCGGTAGACCACCAGCCGGACGAAGGGCCACCAGGTGGAGTCCGAGCGGTCGAAGTGCTCGACCGCCGCCTGGGCCACCAGCTTTCGCGCGCGCCGCGCCTCGGGCAGGAGCGCCGCGCCGGCGGGCAGCGTCTCCTGGTCGGCCAAGGTCAGCCGCAGGCGGAGGTTCTTTGCGAGGTTGACGAGCGACGCCATGTCGAACGGGTAACCGGAAAGGACGCTCGGGCGCAAGGCCGAGAGCGGCCGCCGCCGTCAGTTGCGATACCATGAGGAAGAAGGCCATGACTCGCGCCCCCTCGCCCGACCTCCACGCCACTTTCTGCCCCAAGTGCGGCAAGCCCCGGCTCGACGCGGCGGCCGAGTGCCCGTTCTGCGGCATCGTCTTCGCCCGCTTCCGCGTCCCGACCGCGGCGCCTCGGGCGGTGAGGGTCGCCCGCATTCCCTTCGTGCCGGCGGCGCGCGTCGAGTCGCTGCTCCGCCTGCTCGCGACGACGCTGGAGGCGGGCGCCACGCTCCAGTCGCTCGGCCGCGGCGAGGCGCTGCTCTGGCTGCCCCGCCCGGTCGCCGAGCGGATTCTGGATGGACGCCGACCTGGGGGTGCCGCTCACGAATTCGCTGGCCGCGCTCGACCTGGTGGACGTGGGGTCGCTGGCGCTCCTGCGCGCGAAGGAGGCCCATGGCGCTCTGCCGGCGGGCCTGCGCGAGGTGGCCGAGCGCATCGCGGCCCGGCGGAAGCGGGGCTTTCAGGCGCTGCTCGCGCTCGCGTACCCGGCGGGGCTGGTGCTCGGCGCCAGCGCCCTCCTGCCGCTGCCGACGCTCATTCGCTGCGGCGCTCGAGCGTACCTGGGGCAGGCCGCGCCGGGGTTCGTGACGGTCGCCGCGCTCGGCGGGTTCGGGCTGGGCATCTACCCGAGGCTCCGCCCGCGGCACCCGGTCCGGCGATGGGCGGCGCGAGTGCTCCGCGCGCTTCCCTTGGCGCGGTCGGCAATGTTCGACACCGCGCTCTCGACCTTCGCGGACGTGCTCGGGGCGGCGCTCGCAGCGGGGATCTCCATGCGCGAGGCGGTGGCGCAGGCCGCTCAGGCCGCGGCGCACCCCGCGCTCGCCGGCGCGGGCGGGCGCGGCGTCGCCGGGCTCGACGCCGGGCTTTCGCTGGCGCGCGCGCTGGCGCTCAGCGGGCCGTTCCCTCCGCAGTTCCTCGAGCCTATCGCCGCGGCGGAAGTGACCGGGACGCTCGAGGGCGCGTTGGCCAGGCTGGCGCAGGAGCGGGACGGGCGGGCGAAGCGGACGGCGCTGGTTGGCCTGGGGGTCTTCACCGGGGTCGTGGCACTGTCGGCCGCGGGGCTGATTGGGTGGAAGATCATCGCGGGGTGGAGCGCGATTTGGAGCGACCAGGCGCGGATGATTGATTCGGTGGGGCCGTAGGTAGGCGCGAATTCTGGCGCGCAGGCTTTGGCCGTTTTCGCGATGGATTGCGAAATAGAGCGGGCGCATTCATTCGCGGAAAGCTCATTCTATCCGTTCACTGCCCAGCCCGACGTTTCCACAGGGCTGGGTGCCGAGGCATCACTACTCGCTCGCAACACGCGACGCTGGCTTAGGGCGATAGCCCGCCCTGTGGCCCAGGCGAATTCCGCCCACTCTCAGCGCGCTCATCCCGCTCGCGCTCGCCGGCCCTCGTCACGGGTGCCGCACTCTCAAGCCTTGCCCCGCGCCGTGGTTACGGTAAGGTCTGCACCAACACAACGCCTTGCGGAGGAGGACGCATGTCGAACATGCCGAGGTGCGCGGCTTGCCTGCTCGTGGCGCTCGGGCCGGCAACACTCGCTGCCGCTGAGCCCAATCCCACGCCTGGCCCGGAGAGCGGGGAGCGCTCCACCCCCGTCTACCCGGCGCCGAAGAAGCCGACCAAGCAGAGGATCCTGGAGTTCCTGCAAGGTGGAGTCCACTGGGGCACCGACGTTCGCTACGATTTCTCCGCGGACGGTACGGCTTCGTGGCACTTCAATGGCAGCGCCCTGTGTGCTGCTCCTGGGCGCTTCGTCGTCGGCCCAGACTCAATCTCCTTCGAGTGCCTCGTCCAATCGAGTATGCCTCCATCGGAGAAGCGTGCGAGGTTCAAGTTGGAGGTTGTTCTGGTTTCGCCGGACGTGCTCGTGTACCGCGAAGAAGGGGAGAGCGGTCGGCATGTCGTCAAACACTGCAAGAAGCTCGAGACATCTGACCGCTACTGTGGCGATACCGGCGAAGTCCTCGTCCAGCTCACACTTGGATCGAAAGACAGAACTCTCTACGCGAAGGCACGCGAGCGGATAGAGCACATCGACTCGACAGACTACTCCGTCTTCGACTTCCATCCCGCATTCTTCGAAGGCCCACAGGCGCGTACACTTCGTCAGGAGTCAGAGATTTTCTTCACGAAGGAGAACAGAGCGTTGGCTGTCGCGCTTGCCGAGATTCTCAAGCCCATCCTGGGCCCTTTGACTCCAAAGGAGTGGCCCGGCGAATGGGACTATGGTGTCATTCTCGTCCCGGGCTCACAAATCGCGACACCCCAGGAAACGCCCCTGCCGGCACCTTGACGCCGAGCCTCCCGATGCGAGCTTACCCCATGATTGGCGGAGCATGCCGTGAGGGGGCGTGAGAGATGGCCAACTCGACTTCGAAGTCAGCTGTTTGGTTCGACCCAGAGTTGCTCTGGGAAGTCGCAACAGAGTTCCAGCACTGGAAATATCGCTTTGCATTGTGGAACCCGCCCGCCCTCAGCGTGCCACCGGAGCCGAGCTATCCTTTGAGCTTCCTTGAGCACGCCAAGACCAAGGGGCTTGGCGGCGACAAAAGTCTCTTCGCGGGCCTCAATCTCGAGAGTTGCAAGCAAAAGACTCTCAATGGACCGAGCACCAACTGCAGCATGTTTGTCGAAGCCGTCATCATTGGCGCCGCCATGCGAACAACCCCTGGCAAAGTGGACTGGAACCTCGATTCTCATAATCAGGTCATGGCTGCGGTCGCCGGCGCAGATCCCATAGCAGCCTATGTCGCCGCCGGTATGGCGGAAGAGTGTCGACCTGAGGACCCGCCTTCACCTTGGACTGTCTGCCAGGGATTCGCGAAACCAGACGCGAGCCACCCGAAAGGCAGTGGCCACGCCTTCTTTATCCTGGACTACGATTCAAATAGCCGGCGCTGCCTGACGCTCGAGGCTAACACCTTTGTTCTGAACCAACCCGAGGAGGGATTTGTTGGCCATCGCGGCATTTTCGACAAGGGGCAGACGAAGGCATGGGGAAGGCCCATCGGTCCAATACCTCCCGCCGGGTGGGCCGGCCTCGAAGTGCCCAAATGGGACGACATTAAAAAGCGTTACAACCTCAGCTTCAAATGCGCTCGGCTCCGACTGCGCGTCCCGAACCGGTTCTGCGCTCCGCTCAGCCGCCCCGGCGTGCCCTCGAACCCAGTGCAGGCGTACCTCAACAACGAAGACCCGGCGACGGGCGTCGGCGGCACCTATTGCCTCGGCGACAACCGCATGCTGCACGGCGGCATTCACCTCTTCCCGGCCGAGGGCGCGGCGAGCACGCCCGTCCGCTGCATGGCCCCGGGCTACATCGTCGCGGCCCGATTGCCGCCTCCCGGAACCCCGCCGGCGACTCCAAAAGTCTTCGGCGTGACGAACAACTGGACGGGCTTCGTGCTCGTGCGCCACGAGATCGAAAAGGTCGAGGAGGCGAGCGGTGCCGAGACGAGCGGTGCGGCATCTCCCCCCAAGAGCGACTCGATATATTTGTATTCGCTGTATATGCACCTGTCTCCGCCGAACTATTCCTCGCTCGAGACCGACCCGTATCTGGCGATGCCAGCGTCGGTTCCCTGGTTCGCCGAGCTCGCCAGGAAGCGGCACGGGTCCTGGATTCGCGTTGCAGCCGACGGTCAGCCCGAACCGGGCACAGTATTCTGGTCGGCAGAGCCCTTCTCCGGATTCGACAAGCCCTACAAGGTGCACGACCACCCCAATCCCATTCGCCCCAAGGCGCCCAACGGGAAGCTCGAATGGGTCTTCAAGCATCCGCCGCTTGGCATCAACAAGATCTTCGAAGAGCTCGGGAAGGGGAAGGTGGTGACCTTTCCAGAGCCGTTCGTCCCCATCCCGACCGCGGGGGAGAACGTCGGGTTCGTCCGCCGGCTGGACCCTGGCACCTGCAAGCCTATTCCGCCCGAGGGCGTGTCGCCTCCCGACATCAAACAGTCCGGATTCATCCATTGGGAGGTCTTCGCACCTTTCACGCGCGGATCGAGCGACCTCGGCCGCTTGCTAGATTTGGCGAAGCAAGCGATCCCAGAGCTGAAAGAACTGTTGGCAAAGGAGCCCGTCAGGGAAATCTCGGACGACAACTTTCTCGAGGTCCAGGAGCTGCGCGAAAAGGTCCTTCCTGCCTTGACGGGCGCAGAGCAAGCGCTCCTCAAACCTGGCGTCGATGCGCTTGAACTCTTCGACAAGGAGGCGCGCGAGAAGAAGGACACAGTGCCGGTTCGCCTCCTGGCAGCGCACCGCTCGAGCCTCCGGGCGCTCCTCCGCGACAAGGCCTCGTTCGCAGTCCAGAACGGGTACGATGGGAAATCGCCTCCCGCGGGGTTCACCTACCCGCTCGCCCTTGACCTCGAATCAGAATCCCTTCCTCCTCCCGAGCAGAGCGCCGACGGCGCCTCCTACACGCTGGGCGTCGAATACTTGGGGCCAGGAAGCGATGGCAAGCAAGCGACCCTCGCAACGGACACGCTGGAGCTCACTCAGGCCAAGTTCAACGAGAAGTCCGACCAACGCGGGAAGTACGTCCGGCTCTGGCTCAAGGTGCCGGCCGGCGCTGACGCGGTCAGGCTCTCCTCGCCTTCGGGCGATCTCCTCCTCGGTCGCGCGGGCTCCGACCCCGGGGACTCGAGCGCGCTGCTGCTAAAGTGCCTGCTCCCCGCTCGCTTTCGCGGCACCAGGCTCACGCACTTCAACGAGTGGTCTCCTGGCGGAGCCCAGAATCTTTGAAAAGCTGAAGGGCATCGGACTCCTCCGTTCGTCATTCAAGACTGAGGAGATCCTCCCTCTCACATGGTGGCACCCGGATGGCGCCGTCAGAGCCGACCGAGTGAAGCTCTCCGACTTCGAGGCCGCCTCTCCCGACGTGGAGTACGCGGGTTATCTGCTGCCAGCAAGCTATGGAACCAAGACAATCAGCCGGTCTGCATCGCTGTTCGGGACGGGAGACGGTCAACTCCCTGTCGACACCAAGATCGACAACATTCATCCCGTCACCTTGCTTTGCCTTTTGGAGATTCTCAGCCAACGCGGACGCATCAGGGTCAACCATGAATGGAGTCGGCTGTCCTTTCACACCAAACCCTCGCCGCCCGTCGCCTGGGGTTTCCTCGCGGCCAAGGACTTGGGCAAGGTTGCCCTGGGTGATGAGGTACGAGCCATGGTCGTCGACGACGATTACGGATACGACGCCTCGCTCCGGGTGGAGCTCCAGCTCAAGATTGACGGGGGCGCCCCTGTCCGCGTCGTCGAGACGAGCTACCAGAAGAACGGCTTCGTGCTCCACCCCCTTCGAATCGACTTCTGGGGCAATTGCTGCCTCGTGGTCGCTGGAGCTGCGTCCGACAAGCCCGCGCAGGTCATCAGCACCACGGCATTGACTATCGCCGCGCCCCAATTCGCAGCCCCTTCCGAGAGCGACCAGAGGCTTGGCCTTTACAAGCCGTTCGAGACCAGGACGCACTGGGTGCTGCCCGTCAAGCTGAAGCAGACCAATCCCCTGCCTTCCGAGGTCGGAGGCGTGGTGGGCATCGAGCTTTGCGACCCTTCCGGCACTTGGAGCGACGCTCAGATCACGGTCGGCGACGCCCGGCAACGACTCTTCATTCCCGCAGTCGCCCGTGGAACGCTCATTGAGGACGGCAACCTTCTGGACACGAGCAAGGTCATTGTCCGCGACGGTTTCATCGGCTCGGCAACCACCGCCACCCTCCTGTCCGGCAAGCCCGTTGTTTTCGCCCCTGGAGTCACCCACGAAGCCTTGCGGTTGGCACAAGAGAAGGTTCCGGTTGCCGCATCCCTGTTGAACGCGGTTCAGCGGCTGCGAAGCAAGCTCGGCGCAGCCTCTTATGTCACAGTGAAAGAGCTGGGGCGCGACGGGAAGAGGTGTGTCTTGTCGTGCCCCAAGGCGGCCTACCGTTTGGCGCAGCTGGCCAGCGCCGATGCCAGCTTTTCAGACGTGCGGCTCCCCGGCTCCCAGGGCCACGACGGCAAGCTTCAGAACATGCCGGATACGGCGACCGACAAGGCACTGGTCAAGCAGCTGACCGCGCTCGGCGTCGAGCTGGAGGTTCGTGGGCTCGAGACCCTGGACACTCTCCTTGGCCAACCAGACTGCCAACTCAAGCGACATGGCACCAAAGGGCGCGAGCTCAATCCGACCAGTCTCTTAATGAGCGGCGACGGACTCTTCGTTACCGCCATCGACCCCAAGAAGGAGGCCAAGACCAAGGGCTACGTCACGGACAATTTCACCCTCACTGACTTCACGAGCGCCTCCGCACTGAGCGTCAGCGCCCTCCTCGTCCGCGGCCTGTGCGAGCTCCTTCAGCAGGTGAAGTGCTCGATCGGGCACATCGCTGCCAGCGGCACATCTTGCACCGTCGCCGGCAAGGGCGCGGCAGAGGCCGCGCGCAACGTTCCCTATTTTGCTCACGTGGACGATGCGCCGAGCGGAGGCCCGAACTCAAGCACAGCGACTTTGTCCGTCGCGGACCGCGGGACCCTCTTCGCGACCTTTGACCCCCAGGGCGCTCTCGACGAACTCTTCGCCGACATCGCCAAGCAAAACGGGTCTCCCGACCGGACGCCCTATCGCTTCTATTTTCGAGCCATCAACGCATTCAGCCTGGTCGCGCCTCGAGCGAATGCGATGGAGAACACGCGGCGCTATGTGCTCGAGCGAGAGATGCCTGCGTTGACCGCGGCGCCCACGCCGAGCCTCGTCTTTCGCGGGACGCCCGAGGGTGAGGACTGCGGAAGCCTGCGCAAGCTCGCATTCGAAGACCTCCAGTTCAGCCTGGTCGAGAACCAGGTCCACGTCGCCTGTCAGCTTCGTGGAAACCGGACCGCCTGGGCGCCGTTTCACGTGAGGATCACGCACCAAACGGGGTCCGACAATCCGCCCTCGAGAACGGTCCTCGTCGATCACGGCGACCAACGGGTCACGGCCAGCTTCGAAATCCCAGCGGATGCGCGTCGGGATCAATTCTTCAAGGTCGAGGCAGAGCTGCGCGCCAACCCAGACGCGCTGGAGCACACCCAACCCGCCCCGCTCCAGACACCGTGCCCTTTCGAGCCCTCGCTCGGCAAGCTTTCCATCGACCCATTCGGCAGCTTCCTCATGGTCCGCGCGCAGACCCGCGGTTTGCAGGCTCCGAGCCAGAACCGAAGCGTACCCGACGGCTCGGCACCCCTAACGGCGAAGCAGGTCGCAAGCCTCTCTGCGGTGCCGTGGAGCACTCGCGGCACGGCCCTCCACCTGGAAATCACGCTTGGCGGCAGGCCATGCCCAATGAGAGTCGATTACCTTCTTCCCACGAAGAACGACAAAGGTCAGCTCTACGGCCTCATCAACCATGAAGGGACCTTCTGCGCCTTCGTCTCTATGCTCGGCATCAAGAAGGGCGAGGAGTACGACTTTAGGCTCAAGCGCGAGGGAAACGTCCGGGGAGCGCCCCTTTCAGCAGTTGAGACAAAATACACGCACGAGGCCTGACCCATGCCTGAAGAACCAATCGAACTCGCTCTCGGGTTCAAGGGGGCCTTGCGTATCAAGGCTTTCCCGAAGATCGCTCTTGTGCCCAAACCCGCGAGTTCTGAGCTGACCATCCGCGAGCTCAGCCCAAAGCTTGCGCTCGGCGGCACCGGCGACAACCTTCGAGGACCGCTGTCGGGCGCGCTGACGTGGACCTTCCTTCCCCATGGTGAGACGGACCTCGCGAAGACGCGGAAGGCGCCGCACATAGCGCCGGTGTTTATTGTGCCCAAAGATACGACTGGGCAGCTCAAGGGCAAGGAGTTCGAGCTGAAGGCCGACGCGAGCGGCTCCGCGCCCATCGTCCTCGACGTTTTGCGACTGGGACTCTACGGCAAAGGCCGGCTTGGGTACGAACTGACGCCAGCCGCACCCGGGGCGCCGGTGATGGCTCTTGCCCCGAGCGACTCCAACATCAGCCTGGACCTCGAGATAGGGCTCGAGCTGCTCGATCTGAGCAACCGTGCGCTCACCGAGACCTCTCACTTCAAGGTCGGCACGCAATACCGAATCAGGCCCAAGTATTCTGCCGCCTTCGAAGGAAAGCGCGTTCGAATTACCATCGAGGAAGCAGGAACCGGCTATTCTGGAGAGAAGGCGATTCCCCATCAACCCGTCGACTGCGAGATCAAATCCGGCGAATGCCAGTGGGCCGAGATGGTCGTCGGCTTCGCCGGAAGGCAGTTTGACTATCGTACGGGCGCCCACGGCGCGACGGACCCGCTCGAATACCAATACCGAATCGAGTTTCTCACGACGAACCAGAAGAAGCAGGTCGTTCCCGACCTAGGCGCGACCCCGGTGACGGGCAAGCTCTTCCGGGTGCAGAAGCCAGTGTTGGAGCATTTCAATCTTTGGATGACCTCCCTCGACACGCCGATCGCCGCGTTTCTGGAGCGAGCGGTCCTCGATGTGGAGGGTCGCTTCAAGGGTTTCGAGAAGACGCGCTGGTCGGACCACGGCACTCGAGAGGACTTCTCGTTTCCGGTCTCTCTTTCCCTTTTTGTACACTACCTCGAACATTCTGAGCACGAAGAGTCGCGCAAGTACGAGCCTGTCGACTTTGAAGTCGTGATGGACGTGAAGGGCGGCGAGCTGTCCGGCACATTGGACTTGCGAGCACTGTCCGCGCAGAGCTGGGAGCAATTGATTGCTCACCAGAACCAGCAGCTCTCCTTGTTCGCGGTGCTGCGATTTCCGACTCAGCTCGGTTGCAGAGCCGAGAAGGCCAGGAAGGGGGAGCCGCCACATCCCCTGGTGTTCGCCGACGTCGTCGAGTACGTCGCGAGCGACCGCGCCCATCCGGACGCGGGAACGGTGCCGATGGGAAGCCGCCGGATGATGGGCAAGGCGACCGGGTCGGGAATTTGCTCGCAACTGGTGAATCTGACAGGGCAGTGCAGGGCACTCGGATACGAGGGCGGCAAGCTGGAGACCGAGTGGAAGTTATGGAATCCCGCGTTCGAGGCGCATCAGAACGATTACAACGAAATCATTCAGAAGTGGGCGGACGAAATCGACTTCGACGCCTTGACCTTCAAGTCGATGATCGCACAGGAGAGCTCGTTCAATCCCGAAGCGTGCAATGCGTGGGGGTATGCCGGCCTGACGCAGGCAAGCCGGGACGTAACCGTCGGAGACGCCAAACGAAGCATCGGCGGGACGAGCTACGTAGGCGGGAAATGGGTATACGACAAGAAGACCGATGATCGATTCAAACCTGAGATCTCCATTGAAATCGGGGCGAAGTGCCTGCAGGGAAAGGCCCGGGACGTCGATACAATGATTCGCTTGAATCATTACATCGTCAGCACAGAAGAACGCGTCAAACTTATTGTTTCTGCATACAACATTGGCCAAGGAGTCGTCCAAGAGGCCTGCGTGGCGCTTTGTGACACGACCAAGGCCAAGACGATCTCTTGGGAGGCCGTTTCTGGAGCGAGCAATAGTTCGTCGCCTTTGTGGCGAGGCATCGCGAAGTACCCCGGCGTCACAGGAATCAGTTTTTCGATCCAGGACAAATACCGAGAAAACACGGAATATGTTCGCGCCATCCTGGAGAGGTGCCGATAATGCAAAGAACAGTCGCCGTCTTCGCGCTTGCAGCGATTTGCGCATTTTCGCTCCCAGCCTGCACCTCAATCCGCGACTCTCCTCGCGCCGACGAAAGCCCGCACCCGGCTGCGTTCGAGACAGGGGCACAGGATCGTCCTGCGATTGTTAAACCGCTTCCCGCGAAGGAGCAGCCCTCGGACAGCCGCGCCGACAGGGCGAACACGGAACACCCTCCCGCGAGGAAGCCTGCCGCCTTTCGTAAGCTAACGGAGTCCCGCGATTACCATGCGATTCTCGCCATTCGCGAAAACGGCTCCTCCTTCGAGGTCTTCCGCGACCGGAGCAAGCTCATGGGCATTCTCAATTCGTCGAGGTATTTCGATTGGGCAGTGATCGAGTGGAGCGAAACTCACGGCATCAACGGCTCCCTGGGGGGCAGCATCTCGACGCGAAAGAGCCTGCTTTCAGTGAACCATCGACGGCTTCTCGCTCCTGAGGCCCTCGGTTTTCCCCGCGGTTCGCGTTTTATGGCGTTCGAGCAGCAGGACGATGCCGAATTTCTGCTTGTGAGCGTTCCCCTCGAACGAGGATGGGACGATCAACGGGTTGAACTGGACAAGCTCGACCTCATGGTGAAGAGCCGCGCGCGACGCGAAGAATAGGGAATAGGGAATCTGCGCCCCGATCGTCCCCTACGCCGTCTCCAGCGCCATCTCCTTGAGCTGCTCCCTCAGCGCCGACTTGAGGAACTTCCCCGCCGCGGTCCTCGGTATCTGGCTCATGAACACGAACGCATCAGGCAGCCAGAACCTCGCGACGAGCGGTTCCAGGTAGGCGCGCAGCTCCGCGGGCGTCGCCTTCGCGCCGTCCTTCAGCACCACGCAGGCCACCGGCCGCTCGGCCCAGCGAGGGTGCGCCACGCCGACCACCGCGGCCTCCTTCACCGACGGGTGGCCCATCAAGAGGTTCTCCAGGTCCACCGAGCTGATCCACTCGCCGCCGGACTTGATGAGGTCCTTGGCGCGGTCGGTGATGCGCACGTAGCCCTCGGCGTCGATGGTCACGATGTCGCCGGTGCGGAACCAGCCATCCATGGTGAACTTGTCGGCCTCGGCCGGATTCTGGAAGTAGCTCTTGGCGATCCACGGCCCGCGCACGTGCAGCTCCCCCATGGACTTGCCGTCCCAGCTCACCGGAGTGCCATTGTCGCCCACCGCGCGGATCTCCACGAACGGGACCGCCAGCCCCTGGCAGGCGCGGATCCGGAATTGCTCGGCCTCGGGCAGCCCTTTCAACTGGGGCTTGATGCGGCAGACGGTGCCCAGAGGCGTGGTCTCGGTCATGCCCCAGGCGTGGAGCACCTTGAGCCCGTGCCGCTTCTCGAACGCCTCGATCATCGCCTGCGGCGCGGCGGCCCCGCCGACGACCATCTCCTTCAGGCTCGACAGGTCGTAGGCCTTGGGCTCCTTGTCCAGCGCCTCCAGGATCCCGAGCCAGATGGTCGGCACGCCGGCGGCGAAGGTCACCTTCTCCTGCGCCATGAGCGAGAGCAGGCTCGCCGGGTCGAGGTGCGGCCCGGGGAAAACCAGCTTCGTCCCCGTCAGCACCGCCGTGTACGGCAGCCCCCACGCGTTGACGTGGAACATGGGGACCACCGGCATCAGCACGTCGGCCGAGGAGAGCCCCAGCGCGTCGGGGAGCGCCTCCGCCATGGAGTGGAGCACGACGGCGCGGTGCGAATAGAGCACGCCCTTGGGGCGGCCCGTCGTCCCGGACGTGTAGCAGAGGCCCGCCGCTTGGTTCTCCTCGAGCCGCGGCAGGTCGAAGTGCGGCACCTCGGGCTCGATGAGCGCCTCGTAGTCGAGCATCCCCTCGGGGGCGCCGTGGCCGGTGGGAAAGACCACCACGTGCTTGAGATTCACCTCGTGTCGGAAGCGCTCGAAGACCGGCAGGAGCACGTCGTCGACGAGCAAGACGACGTCCTGCGCATGGTTGACGATGTACACCAGGTCTTGCGGCGTGAGCCTGGGGTTGAGCGTGTGGAGCACCGCGCCGGTGAGCGGGACCGCGAGGTACGCCTCCAGGTGGCGGTCCGAGTTCCAAGCCAGGGTGGCCACCCGATCGCCCGGCTTGACGCCCAGCCGCAAGAGCGCGTTGGCGAACTTCTGCACCCGGAGCTGGAGCTCGCCGAAGGTCGTCCGGTGGAGGGATTTGTCGGGCCGCCGGGAGACGACCTCGGTCTTGGGGAAGTACCGCCGCGCGCGCTCGAAGACGTGCGCGAGCGTCAGCGGGAAGTCCATCATCAGGCCATCCATGGCGCCAGCTCCTTCGTCCGGAGAGTGTCTGAACCCGTATGAGGGCCAACTTTACATTTTGGGGACGAGACGCCGACCCCCGAGCCTGGAGGTGTCTTCCACGCGCCGCTCGCGAGCATGCGAGCCCTGCCGGTCCCCGGAAATTTGTATAGCGCACCAGGGACTGCGCCGCACGCCCGAGGCCTCGAGGACGCGAACGCAATGCACTCGCGTCAAATTTTTCACTCCGCGTCCCCGCAGAACCATCAACCATCAACCATCGACTATCGACTATCGACGCTGCGGGGCGCAGCCTCGCTACGACTTCGCCTCGCCGCACAGCGACTCGCTCAGCGCCCACAGCCGTTCGCCGAGCTGCGCGTCCCGCCCGAGCTTGGACGGCCACAGCGTTCTCTTGTCGTGGAAGTACTCGCCGTTGAACGCCGCCGCCTCGGGGCTCGCCGCGAGCCAGACGAGCGTCTGCGCGCCCTTCTCCGGCGAGCGGGCGAAGGGCGGCGCCACCACCTTCACGAGCTTGGCGAAGAGCCCCGCGTTGTTGAGCGCGAAGCCGGTGGAAACCCAGCCCGGGTGGAAGCAGTTCGCGGTGACTGAGGTCCCGGACAGGCGCCGGGCGAGCTCGCGCGTGAAGAGGATGTTCGCGAGCTTGGAGTCGCCATAGGCGCCGTACGCACTGTAGTTCTTCTCCCGGTGAACGACGTTCTCGAGGTCCATCTTCCCCATGCTGTGCGCGCCGCTCGACGTGCTCACCACGCGGGCGCCGGGCGTCGCCTTGAGCAGATCGAGGAGCAGGTTGGTGAGCAGGAAGTAGCTCAGGTGATTCAAGGCGAAGGTCATCTCGAAGCCGTCGGCGCTGGTCAGGCGGCTCATGAACACCGCGCCGGCGTTGTTGACCAGGACGTCCAGGCGAGAGCGCCGGGACTTGAGCTCCGCGGCGACCGCCCGCACCCCGGCGAGCGCCGAGAGGTCCTGGACGATGGCGTCGAGCTCGCTATTGCCGGAGGCGGCCTTGAGCTCGGCCAGCACGCGCTCCGTCTTCTCGCGGTTGCGGCCGACCAACGTCATGGCCGCGCCCCGGCGCGCGAGCTCGAGCGCCGCTGCCTTGCCGATGCCTTCGGTGGCGCCGGTCAAGAGGAACACCTTGCCTTGCAGGTCCTGGGTCATCGCTTTCTCACTTTCTTGCTCGGTCGTGGCGCCGAGCTACCTCATGGGCCGCGGCTGGCGCGCGGCAAAAGCCCCGTCGGAGGCGAGAGCACTCGCTCTTTTCCTTACCTCCCATCCGCCTCCCCGCTCGCAGGGAGGGGCGAAGGGGTGAGGTCGCTCGAAAGGCGAGGCAGACTCTCGCTAGTTGCCGCCGAGCAACGACTCCAGCTCTTCGTGCTCGGCCTGGGTGCAGAAGCTGGTCTGGGTGCCGCCCTTGGCCAGCGCCATCTTCAGCGCCACCCGGCCATCGGCCTGGGGCTGCGCCTCGAAGCTCTTGGCCTTCTGCAGCGAGGCGAGCAGCGTCGCGACCCTCGGCGTGGAGGCCGGGGCCGGGGCGCGCCGCCGGTAGCCGAGCTTCAGGGTCTTGTCCGCGAGGCGACTGAGGTCCGCGAAGAGGTCCAGCACGCGGTTCGCCTGCTCGTCCAGCGGGCCGCCGCCCCAGTTCTCCTCGGGGTCCTCGAGGTCCAGCTCCCGACCCTCTGCGGAGGTCAGCTCCCCGGAGGGGGCCGCGCGCCAAGCCGTGGTGCGAAACTTGGAGCGCTTCTCTCCGCGCGAGCCGATCACCTCGTAGACCATCACGGCGGCGCCGGAGCGGGTCGCCAGGGCGCGGGCGGCGCGCTGCGCCAGCCCCACGCGGTCGAAGAGGATGACGCAGCCCTCGTCCCCGTGGTCGAGGACGGTGGCTTCTCCGCCGGCGGTCGAATCCGAGTGCAAAAGGCCGATCGACTCCAGCGCGGGCGGGAGGTCGGCGACGAGCTTGTCCCAGCGGAGCTCGCGGGAGCAGAGGGCGGCCAGTTCGATGCGTTTCATGGCGCACACCGTAGCATCGAGTGGAGCCGGATCCGAGCTGGGACCTGTCTCTATCGTCGACCCGGAGCTGCGTGAGCCGACCAAAGCTCGAGCCTTGCTTCCGACGGTCAGGGCCGTTGGCCCATCCCGGGCGACGGCGCGCAAGGGGATGCGGCCGGTCCGGCCTGCCATTTCGCCGACGCGCCGCACAGCGGCTCGCTCAGCGCCCACGCCCAGAGCCGTGCGCCAAGCTGCACGTCCCGGGCAGGGTTCGAGGGCTTGGCGATCTTCTTGCCGTGGCAGTGCCCGCCGTTGGAAGGCGGCGCCCTCGGGGCTCGAGGCCCTGAGCCGACGACGATTCGAACCCGGGGCCGGCGGAACGAAAAATGACCCCTGGGCGGCCCACCTCGTTCGCAGTGCCCGCGCGAAGGGTCGTCGAGGGAGCGAAAGGTCGCTCGCGAGAAGGCGCAGCCGCAAGGCTACTGATAGGCGCCCACGGTGATGGAAGACGTCCGCGGCGCACCGGCGATGTCGAGCGCCGGCGCGAGCTCCGAGCTCCCGGCTCCGATCAAGGCGCTGCCCGGCGCGGGATGCAGGTCATAGAGGTTCTTCGCGCGGTCGAACGCCACGAACAGGCTCGCGGGGTTGGTCGAGGTGATGTTGTGGTCGGCCGTCACCCCGACGTTCGAGAGCGAGAACATGCTCGAGACGTTGTTGCGAACGATGACGTTCGATGGGTGCGTGCCGCCGTTGTCGAAGACGCCGATCCAGGTCTCGTCCACATCGCCGTTGGGCGCCGTGAAGGAACCGTAGACCGAATTGTTGATGATGGTGGAGTCCTGCGCCCCGTAGAGGGCCATGCCGTGATAGGCGGCGGCGACGACCAGATTATTGGTGATTTGAATACGCGTCCACGCCCCGTCGAACTCGCTGATGCCCTGCAGGCCGCCCTTCCAAGGAAGGTTGGGGTCGGTCTTGACGATGACGACGTTGCTGTCGATGGTCACGTCTTGGCCCGTGGTCCCGTTCAAGACCCAGCCCTGAATGCCGTCGTTGTGGTTGTCGTCGCCGATGTCGAGGTTGTTGGTGATGACGTTGCCGGAGATCTCGATGTTGCCGATGGTCCCGGAGCCGGTTCCCTGGCCGAAGTCGATGCCGTCGTCACCGAAGTGGTCGATCGTATTGCCGTGAACCAGGATGTTCGTTCCGCTGATCGCTATGGCGAATCCGACGTTCGTAATGCGGTTGTCGAGAAGGGAGATGCAGTTCCCGCTGGCGCTGATGGCATAGTACAGCGCCTTCGTCCGCCAATCCGACTGGGACCAGGCGCTCACGTCCGGTTGTGAGAGCACCGCGTTGCCCTCCAGCACCAGATCGCTCCCGCCGACCCGCATGCCGATGACGTAGCCGCCGTTGTTCAAAGCCTGCACCGTCAGCCCGCGCAGGATCCAGTGCGAGGCGCCGTCCATCGTGACGCTGGAGAGCGTCGGCGTCTGCCCCGGAGCCGCTGCGATGGTGATGAAGTCCGTGTTGGCCGCGTTGAGGGAGACGTCGCCGTGGCTGCCGGTCATCAGATAGACGGCGTCGCCGGGCTGGACGGCGGCCCCGTTGTCGGGGGGCAGCTTCTTGGCCGCAATGATCGCCGAAAGGCTGCCCCAAGGCTTCGATTGTGAGCCGTCGTTGGACATGGCGCCGTTGACTGGGTCCGAGTAGTAGATGCGGCCGGAGGGAGCCCCAGGGGGAGTGGCGCACCCGCTGAAGAAGGGCGGCGGCGCGGTGATGGTGAGCGACAATGTCACCGAGGACGTCGCGGAGGCGGAATCCATGACCTGGAGCTTGAGGGTGACGGTGCCGGCAGCCGCCGGTGTTCCCGACAAGACTCCGGCCGGGCTGAGCGTCAGCCAGGTCGGCATGGTCCCTGTCACCGACCAGGCGTAGGGCTGCGAGCCCCCGGTCGCGCCGAGCGTCGCGGAGTAGGCCAAGCCCACCAGTCCACTGGGAAGGAACGAGGTGGTGATCGCCAGCGCCGGGCCTGTCGAGACACCCGCCGAGCAGCTCGCGGTGGCTCCACCGTTTGTCCCCGCGCACGTCCACGTCCAGGGACCTGAGCCCGAGACCGCGGAGGCCGTGCCCGCGCCGCACAGCCCCGCGGCCGGCGCGCTGGAGGTCGCGGTCCCATTCGCCGCGCCGCAAGCTCCGTCCACCTTCCCGGCGGCGAGCGGCGCCGAGCAGCTCGCGGTGGCGCCGCCGCTGCTCCCCGTGCACGTCCACGTCCAGGGACCTGAGCCCGAGACCGCGGAGGCCGTGCCCGCGCCGCACAGCCCCGTGGCCGGCGCGCTGGAGGTCGCGGTCCCATTCGCCGCGCCGCAAGCTCCGTCCACCTTCCCGGCGGCGAGCGGCGCCGAGCAGCTCGCGGTGGCGCCGCCGCTGCTCCCTGCGCACGTCCACGTCCAGGGACCTGAGCCCGAGACCGCGGAGGCCGTGCCTGCGCCGCACAGCCCCGTGGCCGGCGCGCTGGAGGTCGCGGTCCCATTCGCCGCGCCGCAAGCTCCGTCCACCTTCCCGGCGGCGAGCGGCGCCGAGCAGCTCGCGGTGGCGCCGACGCTGCTCCCCGTGCACGTCCACGTCCAGGGACCCGAGCCAGTGACCGCGGAGGCCGTGCCTGCGCCGCACAGCCCCGTGGCCGGCGCGCTGGAGGCCGCGGTCCCATTCGCCGCGCCGCATGCTCCATCGGTTGGTCCAGTCGCCGTGCCTGAGCTCGCGTCACCGACGCACCCGGCCCCTGCAACCAACAGAAGGCCAATTGCCGCGAGGTCGAGCAGAAGAGCGGTGCGAGGCTTCATTCAAATCCTCCTTCTCGAAGGTCCCCTCAAGGGAGACCCTTGCCTTTGTCCCATCTTCGGCGCCCAGCTGCCTCGATAGGCGTTTGTCTTCGCATTCAGGCCCGCCTCCCGAGCTCCACGCGTTCGGTCACTTTAGTTGGATTTGACCCGCGCCTTCGCGCCGCCACACCGAGAAGGGCGGAAACTCGCGCCACCGCGAAAATCCGGCCTCCTCCAGCCGGGCGTCGAAAGCAACCCCGCCCCCGACCAGCGCGTGCGAATAGACCGGGTTGGCCAGGTCCGCGCGAATCTCCCGGTCCGGCTCGCCGAGGGTCAGGTGCATGGGCACCTCGTCTCGGGCCAAGAAGAACCGCCCGCCGGTGCTGGAAATCGTGACCCCGAGCACCACCAGGCCGGTCAGGCGCGGGTCCCGGCCGGCGGCGGCCGTAGCATCGAGCGTGGCGGCGTTGAAGCTGAACGGGCGCTGGGCGAGGGCGGCGAGGAGAGACAGGACCGCCCACGCGCCCAGGAGGACCGCCGGCGACGGCCGCCGCCTTGGCGCCCAGCGCCGCAGGTCCGCCTCCAGCGGGGCCGCGGCGACGGCGATGCCGAGAGGCAGGAGCGGCAGGAGAAAGCGCGCCTCCTTGTGGCCCAAAGCGGCGACAACGGCGAGGTAGATCGCGAAGGCGCCGACGAGCAGGTCGCCGCGCTTGAGCCCCCTCGCGAAATGCCACGCGAGCGCGATGGGCGCCATGCCCGCCGCGATGGGCGCGTACCACCACCAGGGCTTGACGCCGAACCGTTCCCCCGCCCCGCCCTGAATCAAGTTGAAGCGCACGTACTCCACGGCCGAATGCAGCGGCCGGCCCCAGGTGGCGAAGTCGAGCGCCGCGAGGCCCGCGACCGCGAGCAGCCCGCCTGCGCACGCGGCCCCGAGCGCGCGCCAGCGGCGGGCGAGGAGCAGCGACGCGAGGGCGGGAGCGCCGAAGACGGCCGACGGGTAGCGCACGATGAATGCGGCCCCGAGCAACAGCCCGGCGAGCGCGCCATCCCGCGGGCGAGCGCCGGCGCGTGCGCGCTGCGCGAAGACCAGCGCCCAGAGCAGCGGGGGCAGGGCCAACGCGTCGCCCAAAGGCCTCGCGGCGTAGATGAACCAGCCGCCCCATGTCGCAAAGGCCCAGGCGGCGAGCGCCGCCGGACGCCGTCCGTCGCGCTCCTCGACCAGCCGATACAGGCCGAAGGTCCCCCATGCCTGAAGCGCGGCGCAGGCGAGCCAGATCGCCGCCGCGCGCGCGAACGGATCTCGAACACCCGCGGCCGCCACCAGCTTGAGCAGGCCGCCGAGCAGCCCGGGCACGGCCCAGTTCCGCAGGCCCTGCTGCCACTCCCAGGCCGGCAGCCAGGTCCCGAAGGCGACCCGATAGGCCGGCTCCAGGAACTGGAACACCTCGTCGGAGTGCACGCGGCCCCGCGCGATGACCGCCGACGAGAGCGCGAGCAGCGCGCCCGCGAGCACCGCTGCCCGCGGGTCCTCGAGCGCGCTTCGCCGCGCGGGCGAGGTCAGCGGAGACGATTGCGTCGGCGCCGCCGCGGAGGCGAATCCGTCCACTCAGGGCGCCGTCTTGCAGCAGCGGAAGCCGAGCGCCGCGTCGGTCGTGGAGCTCGGCAGAGAGCGCTCCGCGATGCAGAGCGCCTGGGCCTGGCCCGTGGAGATGCTCGCGCCTTTCGCGGCCGGCGCGCCGTCGGCGCCGCTCTGGATCCACTCGGCGACGTTTCCCCCCAAGTCCCAGAGCCCCGCGACCCCGCCGTGGCAGGTGACCTGCGAGCCCGTCGGCTGCGGCTCCTGGAAGGAGGGCACGGAGTCCTTCGTGGCGCACATTTGAGCGTTGTAGGTGTTCCCGTAGGGATAGCTCTTGGCCGGCTCGCCGGCGCAGGCGGCGGTCCACTCCTCCCGCGCGCAGAGCCGCTTGCCGGCAGCCGCGCAAGCCGCGGCGGCCTCTGTGTGCGTCAGCTTTACCCAGGGCAAGACGTCAACCACGGAGCGCGGCGTCGAAGCGGAGCCCGCCAAATCGCTCGTCGCGTCGGAGCGCGACGCCTCCCAGCGATTCGACGCAGGCGCCGAGCCCGGGCACGCGCACCATGTCCTCAGGGCACGTCACCGAGGCGCCCGTGTCAGCCGAGGCGACGCTCCCCGAGTCCGCGGCATTTGGCGACGCGTCGGCGGCCGCGAGCCCCGCGTCGGAAACGCCGGCGTCCTCGGGGGCGGAGGAGCTCGTGTCGGGCGAAGCCTCCCCGGCATCGGGCGGCCCGGCGTTGACTTCCGGGCCCGAAGCGGCGCAGCGGGCGAGCAGACAAGCGGCCGCCGCCGCGAGCGCGAGACGGCCGTGCGACGGCAGTTCCATGGAAGGCGCCCCGAGCAGAGTGGATCCGAGGCTCCCTTCGGCGCCTCGCGATTCGATGGAGCATTGCAGAGCGGCGCTCGGCTCGTCCAGGGCTTGGCGGGCGGCGCGTTGCCGGCCGCGGGCTGCGCTGCCTACCGTGAGGACCGGCGTTTGCCAGGCGCGCCGACCTGGAAGGGCGCGAGGGGGCTTGCGAATGCGGACCGCGTGGGCAGTGCTGGGGCTGTCGCTGGCCGGCTGCACTTCGGTGCGCCTGGTCCAGCGCGAGCAGTGCTGGATTCGGCAGACCTCGAAGCTGGGCCAGGTGAAGGAGGAGCTCGGCCCCTGCCGCCGCGAGCCGCCGGCATGGTCGCAGGACCGCCTGACCCGCCTCGCCCAGGAGTGCATGGCACAGGCGGACTACCAGTGGCAGACCCTCGCGGTGGCGGCGTGGACGCGCGGCGAGCCCCTGCCTGCCCGGCCCTCGGAGGAGGCCGCGCTGAGCCGGTGCCTCGAGCAGGCCGCCCTCTCGACCGTCGGCGAGAACGAGCGGCTGAAGGAGCGGCTCGCCGAGCTGCAGGGCGACCGCGACGCGCAGACGGCCCAGGCGCGGCGCGAGCGGGAGCACTTCCTCTCGAGCTGGGACAAGATCGCCGGGGATTTGGGCGAGGCGGCCAAGCGGCCCCTGCCGCCGGCGACCGCGACGGCCACCGCCACGGGCGAAGGGCGGTCTGCGAGCGACGGGCGCTCCTCGGCGGAGCGGTCGGCCTCGACGGCAGTGCCGGCTCCGGCTGTCTCTCAAGCGGCCTCGGGCCCGCCCGCTCCGAGTCCAGGCGCAGCGCGAAGTGGAGCGGCTGCGCGGCCCCCGCAATCGAAGGCGGCGACGCGCGAGGACGCGTGCGCGCGCGCCGGACCGACCGCTGCTCCAGAACCCGCGAAGCGCGCGGCGCCGGTCGAGGCGGAGGCGGTGTCGCCGGCGAAGCCGGGGGCGAGCGCCGGGTCGCCGGAGCGCGGACCGCGGCAATAGCGCGTCGCGCCCCCGCTCAGGTCTCGGGCTCCGCCCCGCCTTTCAGCCCGTACTTGTGCATCTTGTCCTGCAAGGTCGCGCGGCCGATGTCGAGGAGGCGCGCGGCCTCGCTCTGGTTGCCCTTCGCCGCGTCCAGCGCGCTCACGATGAGCCCGCGCTCGTAGGCGCTCACAAGCTCCCGGAGCCTCGCCGGGGCCGGCTGCTGCGGCGCCGAGGAGGCGCTCGGCAGGAGCGAGAGGTCGAGCGCGCCGTCCGGCGACAGCGCGACGGCGCTCTCCAGGGCGTTCTCCAGCTCTCGCGCATTCCCCGGCCACGAATACGTGGTCAGCCGGTCGAGCATGTCGCGGGTCACCTGCACCGGCGGGACACCGCACCGCTGCGCCGCGCGCGCGAGGAAATGCCGCGCGAGCACCGGGATGTCCTCCGGGCGCTCGCGGAGCGGAGGGATCTCGAGCGCCACCACCTTGAGCCGGTAGAGCAGGTCCTCGCGAAAGCGCCCCGCGGCCGCCAGCGCGGGGAGGTCGCGGTTCGTGGCGGCGAGGATCCGCACGTCGACCTTCAGGGTCCGGTCCTCGCCGAGCGGGCGGATCTCGCCCTCCTGCAGCGCGCGCAACAGCTTCGCCTGGGTGCTCGGGTCGAGCTCGCCCACCTCGTCCAGCAGCAGCGTCCCGCCGTCCGCCTCGCGGAAGAGCCCTGCCCGGGCGCGCGCCGCGCCGGTGAACGCGCCGCGGGTGTGGCCGAAGAGCTCGGCCTCGGCGAGCTCGGGGCTGAGCGCCGCGCAGTTGAACCGGACGAACGGCTTGTCGGCCCGGCGCGACGCGCGGACGATGGCCTCGGCCACCCGCTCCTTGCCGGTGCCGCTCTCCCCGGTGATGAGCACCGTGACGTCCCGCGGGGCCACCCGACCCACCCGGAGCGCCACCTTCGACATGGCCTGCGACGCGAACACCAGCGAGTGGAGGAGGTTGACCTCGCCGCGCAGCTGCTCGTTCTCGCGCTCGAGCGCCACGGCCGCAAGCGAGCGCCGCACCACCGCGAGCACCTCCTCGACGTCGAAGGGTTTCCGGAAGTAGTCGAGCGCGCCCAGCTTCATCGCCTCCACGGCGTGGCGCTCGGACCCGTGCGCGGTGAGGAGGATGATGCGCGGCGCCGGCGAGCGCTCTTGGCTGCGGCGCAGCAGCTCCAGGCCGTCGAGCTTGGGCATGCGCAGGTCCGAGATGACCAAGTCGAACTCCGCCTTCCCGAGGCGATCGAGCGCCGCCTGCCCATCGGGCGCCTCCTCGACGGCGAGCCCTTCGTCCTCCAGGAGCCCCCGGAGCGTGTAGCGCCCCACCGCGTCGTCGTCGACCACCAGCACCCGCGGCTTCATGCGGCTTCTCCCACGGGCAGCGCCGGCTTCACTGGAAGCGTGAGCACGGCCACACAGCCGACGCCCTCGCGGTCTTCGAGCGAGAGCTCGCCGCCGTGTTGTCGGGCGAGCGCCCTGGCCAGGGCCAACCCAAGCCCCGACCCGCGCTCCTTCGTCGTGGAGCCGGGCTCGAAGAGATGCGCGCGGAGCTCGGGCGGGATGCCCGGCCCGCGGTCCCGCACCTCGATGCGGGCGCCGCCCTCCGGCCCGCGCGAGACCGCGAGCTCCACCGCGGCGCCGGCGGGGCTCGCCTCGAGCGCGTTCTGAATGAGGTTGATGAGCACCTGCTTCACCTTTCGCGGGTCACACGAGATGCGCGGCGCCGACGAGGCGTCCACCTCCAGCGCCACACCCCTGGCGTGCGCCATGCCCTCGTGCAGCGTCTTCACCGATTCGCAGAGCTCGGCCAATTCCACCTCTTCCTGGAGCAGCGGCGAGAGCGGCCGCGAGAAGGTCAAGAAGCTTTGGAGGATCTCCTCCATCCGGCCGACCTCGCCCTGCAGCACCTCGAGCCGCTCCACGCCCTTGCCTTGGACGTCCCGGCTCACCAGGACCGCGAGGCCCTTGATGTTGGCCAACGGGTTCTTGAGCTCGTGGGCCAGCTCGCCGGAGAGCGCCGTCAATTCTCGGGAATGCGCCGCGTGGCCGGCGATGATCTCATCGCGGGCGTCGAGCGCGTCGCCCACGATCTGCCGAAAGACGTCGCGCACGATGGTTGAGACGAAGGTCGCCCAGCCCAGCGCGAGGACGAGCGCGCCCGCCTTGCTCCACAGCAGCGCCGGGGCCTGCCGGACGCCGGGGCCGCCGCCGAAGACCCCCGGCAGCAGGTCGGGGATGAGCTCGCGCCAGGACGCGTAAGCGAGCGCCAGCACCACCGCCGAGAACGTCGCGGTGAGCGCGACGAGCCTGCGCGCCGCGGTCAGCGTCCCGATGAAATAGGTGAGCACGACGATGATGGGGAGCAGCGGGCTGTCGAATCCCCCCGTCGCCAGAAAGAAGGCCCCGGCGAGGAGCGGCCCCATTAGCCACACCCGCCGATTCACGAATTGATGGATCCTGCGCCTGGGGTACCGCATCTCCAGAATGCTGGCGAAGAGCGCCCCCGCTCCTGCCAAACCGAGGATCCAGAGGCGCCACACCGCGCCATCGCCGCTCAGCATCCAGAACGCCGGGACCATCAACAGCGCGATGAAGAGGGGCCGAAAGAACCGCAGGCGATAGAAGCGGGCCTCGAGCAGCGAGAGCTGGACTTCGTCGAGGTCCTCTTTCGAAAAGAGCTTCACGGCCGTCTCCGTTCTCTCGTCGGCCGCATGGTGGCCGCTTTCATCGCCGCCCTTCAAGGTCCGTCCTTCGAGCTAAAGCGAGTTGCAGGGCGCGCGCCATGCCTTTTGCCCGACGACTCGCCGGCGGCGCCGCCGCGCTGCCGGATTCCCGGCAAAGCTGCCGGAGGTCCGGCGGCGTCGCCGCCCCGCATTCTGAACGGCGCGGGGCGTCCTTCGCTGGCGCGCGCATTGCTGTGAGCGCCGGGCGACGTCGGGAATTCGACTGCGGCGAGAAACGCGGCGAGGAGAGAAAGGCGATGCATCGACGGCGCGGCGCAATCGCAGTCCTCCGGGCGCTCTTCATCGGCAGCGTGGCGCTCGCCGACCTCCCGCTGAGGCAAAGCGCCGGCCTCTTCCCCTCAACCCGGAGCGAACCGTGAAACGCGCCCTCAGGCTGATGCTCCTCCTCTCTGCGGCGCTCGTCGTCGCCCTCGTCCTCCGGGTGAGGCAGCTCCACGCCAAAGAGCACGGCCCGGCCGGCGGCACCGGCGTCATCGAGGGCGTGGACGTGAACGTGGCGAGTCGGATGGCGTCCCGCATCACGGCCGTCCGCGTCTGGGAGGGCGACGTCGTGAAGGAGGGCGACGCCCTGGTCGAGCTCGACTGCACCGAGGCCCAGGCGGCGCTCGCCGAGGCGGCGGCGCGGCTTTCCGCCGCCGAGGCCGGCCTCCAGGCGCAGGTCGCGAGCGCCCAGTCGGCCGTGCGCAGCGCGTCCGCCGCGCAGGGCGGCATCGTGGCCGCGGATTCGCAGCTCGCGGCGCTCGCCGCGCAGGAGACCCTGGCGCAGGCCGAGCTCGCGCGCGCCGAGTCCCTCTACCGGCAGGGCGCGGCGACGACCTCCGCGGTGGACGACGCGCGCTCGCGCCGCCAGACGCTCGCGGGCCAGATCGCCGCGCAGCGCGCGAGCGCCGGAGCTTCCCGCGACCAGGCCGGCGCCCTCTTTGCCGCGGGGAGCGCGGCCAAGGCGCAGGTCCTGGCGGCGCAGGGCGCCGTCGAGGCGGCGCGCGCCTCGGCGCTGCGCGCGAAGGCCGCGGCGCGGGAGTGCACGCTCGTCGCGCCCCGCGGCGGCATGGTGGCCTCGCGCGACCTGGAGCCCGGAGAGGCCGTCCAGCCGGGCACCGTGGTCCTGACGCTCACCGACGTCTCCGAGGCCCGGACGCGCTTCTACCTGCCCAACCGCGAGCTCGCCGCGGCGGCGCCCGGGCGAAGGGTCTCGGTCG
Source organism: uncultured delta proteobacterium (assembly GCA_963772225.1). Lineage (GTDB taxonomy): Bacteria > Myxococcota > Myxococcia > Myxococcales > UBA5297 > CAVYWD01. Next base: position 1,010,754 of record CAVYWD010000011.1, read on the forward strand.
CGGCGGACGCGTACCCGGGGCAGACCTTCGAGGGCACCATCTTCCACGTGTCGCCGCGCGCCGAGTTCACGCCGCGCAACGTCCAGACCCGGGACGACCGCGACCGCCTGGTCTACGCGGTGGAAGTGCGCATCCCGAACCCGGACCTGCGGCTGCGCTCGGGCATGCCGGTCGAGGTGGCGATCGTCGGGAGCGGGCGATGAGCGCGGCCGTTCGCGTCGAGGCCCGCGACCTCACGCGGTCCTTCGGCGCGCTGTGCGCCGTCGACCACCTCTCGCTGGAGGTTCGCGCCGGGGAGATCTACGGGCTCGTGGGCCCGGACGGCGCCGGGAAGACCACGGCGCTGCGCATGCTGGCCGGGCTGCTCGAGCCCTCCGCGGGGTTCGCCCGCCTCTCGGGCCGCGACCCCTTCGGCGAGGCGCGTGAGGTCCGCGAGGACTTGGGCTACATGCCCCAGCAGTACAGCCTCTACGGCGACCTCACGGTCGACGAGAACCTCGCTTTCTTTGGCGAGGTCTTTTGCCTGGACCCGACGTCGTTCCAAGAGCGGCGGCGGCGCCTGCTCTCGCTGACCCGCCTCGAGGCGTTCGGCGGGCGGCGGGCCGACGCGCTCTCGGGCGGCATGTTCAAGAAGCTCGCGCTCTCCTGCGCGCTGCTCCACGAGCCCCGGGTCCTGCTCCTCGACGAGCCGACCAACGGCGTCGACCCGCTCAGCCGCCGCGAGTTCTGGGACCTGCTTTGCGACTTCTTGTCCGAGGGGATGGCCATCGTCCTCGCCACGCCGTCCATGGACGAGGCGGCGCGCTGTCACCGCGTGGGGCTCTTGTGCGACGGGCGGCTGCTCGAAGAGGGCCGGCCGAGCGAGCTCTTAGCGGCGTTCCCCTACCCCGTCTTCCGCGTTCAAGGCGAAAGGCGCCGCGTCTCGGAGCTCGCCGCGGCGAGCGAGGACGTCGTCGCCTGCGCGCCGGCCGGAGCGACGCTACGGATCGTCGCCCGCCCCGGGGCCGGGCCGCGCCTCGTCGCGGCGCTCGCGCGCGAAGGGGCGCAGGCGCTCCCCGCGGCGCCGTCGTTCGAGGACCTCTTCCTCGCCCGCATGAGCGAGCGAGAGGCGAGGAGCTGACGCCATGGAGCCGGCCGTCCACGTCGAGGGTCTGGTGCGTCGCTTCGGCGACTTCGTCGCCGTGAACGGCGTCTCATTCCAGGTGGCCCAGGGCGAGATCTTCGGCTTCCTGGGCGCGAACGGCGCCGGCAAGTCGACGACCCTCCGAATCCTCTGCGGGCTCCTCGCCGCCTCCGAGGGGCGCGCGAGCGTGGCGGGCATCGACGTCCTGAAGCGCCCCGAAGCGGTCCGGCGCGCCATCGGCTACATGTCCCAGAAGTTCTCGCTCTACCTGGACCTCACGGTCGAAGAGAACCTCGAGTTCTTCGCCGGCGCCTACGGGCTCTTCGGCAAGGCCTTCCGGGAGCGCTGCGAGGCCGTCCTCGGCGCGCTCGCCCTCGGGGACCTGCGCGACCGGCTCACCGGCCCGCTGCCCGGGGGCCTGCGACAGCGGGCCGCGCTCGCCTGCGCCCTGCTCCACCGGCCGAAGGTCGTGTTCCTCGACGAGCCGACCGCCGGCGTCGCGCCCGAGGCGCGCCGCGCGTTCTGGCGGCTCATCCGCACCCTGGCCGACCAGGGCACCACCCTGTTCGTCACCACCCACTACCTGGACGAAGCGGAGTCCTGCGACCGGGTCGCGCTCATGGTGACTGGCCGCCTCGCCGCGCTCGACACTCCGTTTGAGCTCAAACGAACATTCGCGCCAGGTCGGATGCTCGAAGTCCACGGCGCCAGCCTCTCACAGGTCCGCGAGGCCGCGGCGGCGCTCGCCGTCTTCAGCATCGAGCCCTTCGGCGCGGCGCTGCACGTGCGCGTCCCGGAGGATGGGCCGCGGCCCGAGGATTTGTCGCGGGCGCTCGCGCGCCGGGGCGTCTTGGGGGCGAGCGTCGCCGACGCGGACGTGACGCTCGAGGACGTCTTCCTGCGCGTCGCGCGCGGGGGCGCCGCGGCGACGCCCGCGAGGGAGCGTTCGCCATGAGCCACTTCCTTCGGCGCACCCGGGCCGTGGCTGCCAAGGAGGTCCTCCACATGCTGCGAGACGCGCGCGTCGTCTACCTGGCGCTGGGGCTGCCGGTGGTGATGCTCGCGGTGTTCGGATACGCCGTCTCGCTCGACGTGGACCGCGTGTCGCTCGCGGTGCTGGACCAGGACCAGACTCGGAGCTCCCGGCGCCTGGCCGAGGCGATGGTCGCGGGCGGCGCCTTCGCCCGCGCGGCCGACCTGGACACCGCCGAGCAGGCGGAGCCGCTCTTTCGCCGCGGGCGCATCAAGGCGCTCCTAGTCATCCCCCGGGGCACGCAGCGCGCCCTCGGGCGCGGGGAGAATGCGGGCGCGCAGCTGCTCGTGGACGGCAGCGACGGGGCCGTGGCGTCCGTCGCCATGGGCAACGCGCTCAGCATCGCGCAGTCGCTCGCCCCGGCCTCGCGCTCGGCGGGTCCGGCCATCCGGATGCGGTTCAACCCTGCGGTGCGCTCGGCCTACAACATCGTCCCGGGGGTCATCGTCATGATCCTGGGCATGGTGTCCACCTTGCTCACGGCGCTCACCATCGCCCGCGAGTGGGAGCGAGGGACCATCGAGCAGCTCTTCGCGACGCCTTTGAGGCGAGGCGAGGTCATCCTGGGCAAGCTCGTCCCCTACGCCGCGCTCGGCTTCGTCCAGACGCTGCTCATCCTCACCCTGGGCTCCGCCCTCTTCGACGTCCCCATCGCCGGCTCGCTCGCGACGCTCTTCGCCGCGTCGGTGCTCTTCCTGCTGTGCATGCTCGGGGTCGGCCTGTTCGTGAGCGCGGCGACGAAGAGCCAGCTCGTCTCGGTCCAGTTCGCGGGCATGCTCGGCTACATGCCCGCGATGCTCCTCTCCGGTTTCCTGTTCCCGGTGGCCAACATGCCCCTGTGGCTCCAGGGCATCGCCTCGGCCTTTCCCGCCCGCTACTACCTGAGCGCGCTGCGGGGGATCCTGCTCAAGGGCAACGGGTTTCACGCCCTCTTGCCGCAGCTCCTCGCGCTCCTCGGCTTCTGCGTCGCGATGCTCGCCCTCGCCGTCCGAAAGTTCCGCCACCGCCTCGGCTGAAGGAAGCGACCCATGCGCGCGCTGCTCAACGTCGTGAAGAAGGAGCTCCGGCAAACCCTGAGGGACAAGCGCATGGTCGGGTCGCTCGTCCTCGCGCCCGTGCTTCAGCTCGTCCTGTTCGGCTACGCCATCAACCTCGACGTCGACCAGATCCCGACGGCCGTCGCCGACCAGGACGGCACGAAGGAGAGCCGCGCGGCCATCGAGGGGCTGCTCGCCGGCGGCACATTCCGCTTTGAGGAGAGCGCGGCGGACCCGGAAGCGACCCAGGACGCGCTGGAGTCGGGGCGCGCGGCGGTCGCGGTCATCGTCCCGCGCGGATTCTCCCGGCGCGTGGCTCGTGGCGGACCGCTCGAGGTGCAGGTCCTGGTGGACGGCACCGACTCGACGCGGGCGCAGGTGGCCGTGAACGCCGCGGCCCTGCTGCTCGGCTCGCGCGAGCGGCGAGCGCGAGGTGCGGCCGCGGAGCTCACCCCGCGCATCCTCTTCAACCCGCGGCTCTCCACGCCCGTCTACATGCTCCCGGGCATCCTGGCGACGCTGCTCCTCAACGTGACCGCGGTGGTCGCGGCCATGGCGCTCGCGCGCGAGCGCGAGGCAGGGACGCTGGAGCAGGTTCTGGTCACGCCCATCCGCCCCGCCGTCCTGCTCGCGGGCAAGTGCCTGCCGTTCGTCTTCTTCGGCCTGGTCGACATCACGGCCGTGCTGGCACTGGGCTCGTGGCTCTTCGACATGCCCATCCGCGGCTCGCTCGCGGTGGTCGGCCTCGGGTCGTTCCTGTACCTGTTCTCGACGCTCGGCTTCGGGATCCTGCTCGCCTCCCTGAGCGCCACACAGCAGCAGGCGATGCTCGGCGCCTTCTCGCTCATGCTCCCGGCGGCGCTGCTGTCGGGCTTCATGTCGCCCATCGAGACCATGCCGGCGTGGCTGCAGCCGCTGACGCTCCTGAACCCACTGCGCCACTTCATCGAGATCGCGCGGGCGTGCTTCCTAAAAGGCGCGGGGTTCGCAGACCTGGTCCGCCCGCTCGCGAGCCTGGCCGCCCTTGGAACGGGCCTGCTCACGGCGGCGGTCCTCCGCTTCCACAAGCGCCTGGCGTAGCGCCGAGCGAGCGCCGAGCGAGCGCCGAGCGAGCCCCCTCCCCGCGAGCGGGGAGGGGGTTGGGGGGTGAGGAACCCGAGCGCCAGGCGTGAAACTAATACGGCCCGAATTGCCCGTCGTCGTTCGCGTCCCCGTCGAGGCGCAGCTTCACGCCCGCGCCATGGGCCGCCTTCGGCTCGGGCCCCGCGACATTGCCCGCTCCCGCCGCTTCCTTAGCGGCCTTCCTCGAAGATGGCAATTTAACGGCCGCGGCCGACCGAGCCGAACGGCCTCCCGGCCCCCCGGCCTTCGCCTGCGCGCCGCCCCCGCTCGACTCCACCTGGAAGAACGAAATCATCTCTTGGAGCCGCGCGGCCTGGCTGGAGAGCTCCTCGGCGGTGGAGTTCATCTCCTCCGAGCCCGAGGCATTCTGCTGAATGACCTGATCGAGCTGCTGGAGGGCCTTGTTGATCTGCGCGACGCCGTTGTCCTGCTCGCGGCTCGCCGCGGTGATCTCCTGGACGAGCTCCGCCGTCTTCTGCACGTCGGGCAGAATGCGCGACAAGAGCTCTCCGGCCTTCTCGGCCACCGCCACGCTGGTGCCCGAGAGCTCGGTGATCTCGCCCGCGGCCTTCTGGCTGCGCTCCGCGAGCTTGCGTACCTCGGAGGCGACCACCGCGAAGCCCTTGCCGTGCTCGCCAGCCCGCGCCGCCTCGATGGCCGCGTTCAGCGCGAGGAGGTTCGTCTGCCGGGCGATCTCTCCGATGATCGAGATCTTCCCGGAGATCTGCTTCATCGCCTCGACGGTCCGAGCCACCGCCTCGCCACCCTCTTTGGCGTCGGTCGCGGCCTTGAGGGCGATCTTTTCAGTCTGCGTGGCGTTGTCGGCATTCTGCCGGCTGTTGGAGCCCATCTGCTCCATGGACGAGGACACCTCCTCGATGGACGCCGCCTGCTCGGTGGCGCCCTGGCTCAGCTGCTCGGAGGAAGCCGTGAGCTGCTGAGAACCCGACGCGACGTTGTCCGCCGAGGCCTTCACGCCCTGCACGACCTCGGAGAGCTTCCTCACCATGGCCGCAATGGCCTTCATCAGCTCGTCCTTCTCGGACCGCGCTCGGACCTCGACCTCCAGGTTGCCGCCCGCGATGTCCTGCGCCACGCGCGTCACCTCCTCCATGGCCTGGATGAGCACGTTGAGGTTGACCTTGATCGTATTGAAATCGCCGTTGTAGGCGTCACTGATCCTGGGCGGAATGTCGCCCTTGGAGATTCGCTCCACGTAATCGGCGGCGACGTTCAGCGGATTGATGACCGCGTCGAGGGTTCGGTTGACGCCGTCTACGATCTTCCGGAAGTCGCCCTGGTGCCTGGAAGAGTCGGCGCGCGCCGAGAGCTTGCCCTCGATGGCCGCCCGGGTCAGCGCCTCCGCGTCCGACACGAGCCCCGAAACGGCTCCCACGGTCGTCTCGAGCGCTTTGTTGATCCTCGCGAAGTTCTCGCCGAGGAGTCGCGTGTCGCCGTCCGTGGCCGCGAGCTGGGTGTCGATGTGCAAGTCACCCTTGGAGATGTTCGCGAGATTCACCGTGAGCTTGCCGACGGCCTCGGCCTGATATTTCGCCTGGTTGTCGGCGGCGCGCGCCGCCGTCTTGATCGCCGTCAAATCGGTCACGACCTCAAGGGCCCCGATGATGTTGCCTTTAGGGTCTTTCAGCGGCACACCGGAGTATTCGATGTCGAGGCTCTTTCCCGCCGGGTGGGCATCGGTCTGGCTGGTCGCCTGACAGCCCATCTGCATCGCTTTCGCGCAGGCGCATTTGCCGTTATTGCAGTCGCTGGTGCGGAAGTGCTGGTGGCACTTCGTGCCGATGATTTGATTCTTGGGCAGGCCGCAGATCGTCGCCGCGATGTTGTTGATGTAGCGAATCGTGAAGTCCTTGTCGATGATCATCGCGACCGCGGGCATGGCGTCGAGGCAGCCCACGACCGAGTCGACGGTGCTGTTGACGCCCTCGATGACCTTTCGGAACTCATTCTGGTGCTTGTTGGGCTCCGCGCGAACCTCAAGCCGCCCCTCGATGGCGGCCCGGGCGAGCAGCCCGGTGTCGGTGACGAGGTGGTTGACCGCGTCGATGCACTTGTTGAGGTTGTCCTTGAGGGTGTTGAAGTCGCCATTGTATTTGTCGGCGATCTTCGCGGGGATGTTGCCCTCCGAGATCTTGTCGACGTAGTCCGCGGCGATGCTGAGCGGACCGATCACCGCGTCCAGCGTGGCGTTCACGCCCTCCACGATCTTCCGAAACTCGCCCTGATGCCGGGAGGCGTCCGCGCGCGTCGAAAGCTTGCCCTCCACCGCTGCGACCGCGAGCATGTTGGCATCCACTCCCAGCGCCTTCACCGCCTCGATGAGCGTGTTCAAGTTGTTGGACAGGATGTCGCCCGCCGACTTGGGGGCCAGCGCCACCTTCAGGTTGCCCGCGGAGACCTGAGCGACGGCCTTGGACAGCTCCTGGATGTACGCGATGTTCTCGCGGAAGGAGTCGGCCAATTGGCCGATCTCGTCCTGGGACCGATGGTCGACCGTCTGGTCGACCTCACCCCTCGCGAGCGCCTGCGCGACCTGCATGATCTTCTTCATGGGGCGTGTGATCGAGGTCGAGACGAGGATGCCCAACGCCACGGCGAGGACGACGAGAAGCGCAATCACAATCATCATGTTGGTGGTCGTGGCGTTCGCGGCGGCGGTATTGTCCTCCGAGGACTTCGTCGCCTGCGTTACCTTCTCCTCCACCATTTTTTGAATGCTCTCCGCGGCCTGGGCAAACGTCCGAGCCGAGACCGCCATCGCCGCGTCGACCTCGCCGGCGCCGCTGCCACCTTCGGCCGCGGCGATGACGCGCTGGGCGGACTCCTCCGCGTCGCGCTTCGCCAGGGAGAAATTGGCGACCAGGCCCTTGATGAGCGCGCTCTTGGCCGACCTCTCGAGCAGGGCCGTATCCTGGTCCAGCTCTCGGCTGGCCCGCTGGAACGACTCGACGTGCTCGCGGCGCTTGTCGGCGCTCGAGGCCCGCACCACCTCTCGAATTTCGACCTGCATGGCCCCGAGGTGCCGGGTGATCTTGAACATCTGGTCGAATCGCTCGATCGCGCGGTCCAGAATGTCGGCGTGCGAGCTGTCGATGAGATGCATATTCCGGCTCGAGTACAAGCCCATTCCCGCGATCACCAGGCAGACGACGAGGAACGAACCGAGGATCTTGGTGCCAATCTTGATGTTTGAAAGCATGGTGCTCTCCCGTTTTGCCTTTCGCAGCCCTGCGGTCACGCGTGGTTTCCGAGTCGTTTCCGAGTCCCTGACTCCATCAGGCCTCCAAGGCGGTGCTATCCGCACAGCCGCAGCACTTCCGCGGCGATCTTGTCGAGCGGGAGGACCTTGTCGACCCCGCCGCGCTTGATGGCCTCGTTTGGCATACCGAACACCACCGAGGTGCTCTCGTCCTGCGCCACGGTGTCGGCCTTGGCCTCCTTCATCTCGGCCATTCCGCGCGCCCCGTCGTCGCCCATGCCGGTCATGATGACCCCCACGGCGTTCTTTCCGGCGTAGCGCGCGACGGAGCGAAAGAGCACGTCCACCGAAGGCCGATGCCGGCAGACGAGCGGCCCGTCGCGGACCTCGACGTAATATCGCGCGCCGCTCCGCTTGAGCATGGTGTGGCGGTTTCCGGGGGCGATGAGCGCCCGCCCGCGGACCACCGTGTCACCGTCCTCCGCCTCCTTCACCGTGAGGGCACACAGGCTGTCCAGGTGCTTGGCGAATGCGGCGGTGAACTTCTCCGGCATGTGCTGGACAATGACGATGCCCGGCGCGTCGGAGGGAAAATCGGTGAGGAACTCGCGGAGCGCCTCGGTTCCGCCGGTGGACGCGCCCACCGCCACGACGCGCTCGCTCGTCTGAATCATGGCCGAGGACGTCGCCTTCGGCATCATCGCGTCGGCGGTGAGCTTGGGCTGCACCGTCAAGGAGGCGATGAGGCGGCGAGGCTGGCGCCGAGACCTTGCGGCCGCCTTGACCGCGTCGCAGATGCGCACCCGCGACTCTTCGATGAAGCTCTTGGTGCCCATCTTGGGCTTCTGGATGATCTCCACGGCGCCGTACTCCAGCGCCTTGAGGGTGGTCTCGCACCCGCCCTCGGCGAGGCTGGAGCAGATGACGACCGGGATGGGGTGCTGGGCCATCAGCTTGTGCAGGAACGTGAGCCCGTCCATGCGCGGCATCTCGATGTCCAGGGTGATGACGTCGGGCACGCGATGCGCGATCCGCTCCGCGGCGATGAACGGGTCGCCCGCGGTGCCCAGGACCTCGATTTCCGGGTCGGCCGAGAGGATCTCCGACAAGGCCTGCCTCACCACGGCCGAATCATCGACGACGAGCACGCAGATCTTCGAATTCATGTCCGCGTCACCTCCGAGCCTCAGGCGGGTCGCGCCGGCGGTACACCGTCGGCGCCACTGGCGTCAGCGGCAGGTCCATTCCGTTGATGGTCTCCGCATGCCCCAGGAAGAGAAAGCCGCTCGGGACCAATGATCGGCAGAGACGGCGCAACACTTGCTCCTGAATTTGGCGCTGAAAATAGATGAGCACGTTTCGGCAGAAGATCACGTCGAAGACCTCTGGAGGCCCGAATTCCGCGTCGAGCAGGTTCAAATAGCGGAATTCGATTCGCGCGCGCAGGGACGCGGCGATCCGCAGCTGGTCCCGGCAGACGCTGTTGCGCTCCAGGTATTTTCGGCGCAGCTCGAGCGGCACCGGCTGCACCTGGGAATCGCTGTATCGCCCGGACGCGGCCTTCTTGAGGACGTGGTGCGAGATGTCGGTGGCCAAGATGCGAAACCGCCCGGATTCGCCCAGGGCCTCGGACAGGACCATGGCCAGGGTGTAGGGCTCCTCTCCGGTCGCGCAGCCCGCGCTCCAGACCTTGAGCTCCGGCCGGACGCCGGCGCTCGGGCGCTGGACCAGCTCCGGCAAAGCCAGCTGCGCGAGCAGGTCGAAGTGCGGGCTCTCTCGAAAGAAGTCGGTCTTGTTGGTGGTGATCGCGTCGACCAGCTCCGCCAGCTCCTCCGTCAAGCCGCCTGTCAGCACGCGCGAGCAATACTGGTCGAAGGTGCTCAGGCCCAGTGCGCGCAGGCGCTTGCGCAATCGCGTCTCGAGAAACGTTTGCTTCGACGCCGCGGTGTGGATGCCGCAGCGGCCCTCGATGAAGGCGCTCAGGCGCGCGAAGTCTTGCGAAGAGAGCTTCGCGCGCTCGACGTCTGTGTCGAAAGCAAGCTCATGCGGGAGCGGCGGGTCCATGAAGCTCCTGGGCCGGCGCGGTCACCGGCGCCGCTGCGACCGCTCGAATCTCCGGCTCCGACAGAACCCTCTCGATGTCGAGGATGATCAAGAACATGTCATCGCGCTTGCCCATGCCGCGGATGAAATCGGTGTTGACGCGAGTGCCCATCTTCGGCGGCGGCTCAATCTGGCTCGAGTCGAGCTCGATGACCTCCTGCACCGAGTCGGCCAGAGCCCCCAGGACAATCTGCTCGCCATCCATCGGCACCTCGGTGATGATGATGCTGGTGTCTACCGTCTTCTCGGTCCTGGTCAGCCCGAACTTGAGCCGCAGGTCGATGACCGGGACCACGCTGCCGCGCAGGTTGATCATTCCGCGCATGAACTCGGGCGTGCGCGGCACCTTGGTGACGGAGGTGAATTCGAGCACCTCCCGCACCTTCCCAATGTCCACCGCGTAATGCTCCTGGTCCAAGGTGAAGGTCAGGTACTGCGAGCTGGAATTTGCGACCGTTCCATTCATCGAACTCTCCAGGGCGAAGGGGCGAGGCGCCATTCCAGGCCCCTCGCTCCTCCTTCAAATTGCGCCTAATAGGGGCCGAATTGCTCGTCGTCCGCATCGTCCTTGAGGTGAATCTTCGCGCCGGCGGCGTGGGCGGCCGCCTCTTTCGCCGCCACCACCGACTCCTTGGCGACCTTCTTTGCGGCCTGTGGCTTGGCGGCCTTCGGCCCCGCGGCCGAGTGCGGCGCGCGGGCCGCCGACTTCGACAACACGGACGCCGCGCTCGAGTCCACTCGGAAGAAGGCGATCATCTCCTGCAGCTGGGCCGCCTGCCCGGCGAGCTCCTCCGAGGTGGAGCTCATCTCCTCCGAGCCCGAGGCGTTCTGCTGAATGACCTGGTCGAGCTGCTGGAGCGCCTTGTTGATCTGCGCCACGCCATTGTCCTGCTCCCGGCTCGCCGCGGTGATCTCCTGGACCAGCTCCGCCGTCTTCTGCACGTCCGGCAGGATGCGGCCCAGGAGCTCTCCGGCCTTCTCGGCCACTGCCACGCTGGTCCCGGAGAGCTCGGTAATCTCGCCCGCGGCCTTCTGGCTGCGCTCCGCCAGCTTGCGGACCTCGGACGCGACCACCGCGAAGCCCTTGCCGTGCTCACCGGCGCGCGCCGCCTCGATGGCCGCGTTGAGCGCGAGGAGATTCGTCTGCCGGGCGATCTCGCCAATAATCGAGATTTTCCCGGAGATCTGCTTCATGGCGTCGACCGTCCGCGCCACCGCCTCGCCGCCCTCTTTGGCGTCATTCGCGGCCTTGAGGGCGATCTTCTCGGTCTGCGTGGCGTTGTCGGCGTTCTGCCGGCTGTTGGAGCCCATCTCTTCCATGGACGAGGACACCTCTTCGATCGACGCCGCCTGCTCGGTCGCGCCCTGGCTCAGCTGCCCGGACGAGGTCGTCATCTCCTGCGAGCCGGAGGCGACGTTGTCCGCCGCCGCCTTCACGCCCTGCACGACCTCCGAGAGCCTCTTGACCATGGTCGCGATGGCCTTCATGAGCTCGTCGTTCTCGGAACGCGCTCGGACCTCGAAGTCGAGGTTGCCGCCCGCGATGTCCTGCGCCACGAGGGTCACCTTCTGCATCGCCTCGATGAGGACGTTCAAATTGTTCTTGATGGTGTTGAAGTCGCCGTTATAGCTGTCGGTGATCTTGGGCGGGATATCACCCTTGGAGATCCTCTCCACGTACTCGGCGGCCACGTTCAAGGGGTTGATGACCGCGTCCAGCGTCGAGTTGACCCCTTCCACGATCTTGCGAAAGTCGCCCTGGTGTTTCGAAGGATCGGCGCGCGTTGAGAGCCTGCCCTCGATGGCCGCCTTCGTCAGCCCCTCCGCATCCACCACGAGGCCCGAAATGGCCCCGACGGTCGTCTCGAGCACCTTGTTGATCCTCGTAAAGTTCTCGCTGATGGCTTTCGTGTCGTCGTCCGTGGCTGCGAGCTGGGCGTCGATATGCAGGTCGCCCTTGGAGATATTCGCGAGATTGAGCGTGAGCTTCCCGACGGCTTCGGCCTGATACTTCGCCTGATTCTCGGCGCTGCGCGCCGCCGCTTTGATCGCCGTCAGGTCGGTCACGACCTCGAGAGCACCGATGATGGTCCCTTTCTGGTCCTTCAGCGGCACACCAGAGTATTCGATGTCGAGGTTCTTTCCTGCTGGATGGGCATCGGTCTGGCTGGATGCTTGGCAGCCCATCTGCATCGCTTTGGCGCAAGCGCACTTGCCGCTGTTGCAATCACTGGTGCGGAAGTGCTGGTGGCACTTGGTGCCAATGATCTGTTTCTTCGGTAGGCCGAGGATCGTGGCGGCAATATTGTTGAGGTAGCGAATCGTGAACTCCTTGTCGACAATCATCGCGACGGCCGGCATGGCATCGAGGCAACCCACGATCGAGTCAACGGTACTATTGACGCCTTCGATGACCTTTCGGAATTCGTTCTGGTGCTTGCTGGGGTCGACGCGAGTATCGAGACGACCCTCGACGGCCGCCTTGGCGAGCACCGCGGTGTCGCTGACGAGCAGGTTGACCGCGTCAATGCATTGGTTGAGGTTGTTTTTGATGGTGTTGAAATCGCCGTTGTACTTTTCGGTGATCTTGGCAGGGATGTTGCCCTTCGAGATCTTGTCCACGCAGTCCGCGGCGACGTTGAGAGGGCCGACGACTGCATCGAGCGTCTTGTTGATTCCCTGCACCATTTCGCGGAACTCGAATTCAAACTTTTCGGCGTTCGCGCGTGTGGATAGCTCGCCCCGCACAGCTCCTTCGACCAGGCGCGCGATCTCCGAACTGACGCCCTTCAGGCTCTTCTTCACCTCGTCGACGGCCTCGGTGATCTTCGCCTTCTTTCCCGGCAGACGATCCATGTCGGCCGAGAAGTCGCCCTTGGCGTATTTCCCCACCACCTCGACGACCCGCATCTTCACCGCGATGTGGCTCTGGACGAGCTCGTTGATGCCTTGAGCCATCTTGCCGTACACACCGGGGAACTGTCCCGCCGGGATGACCTCGTCGATCCAGCCCTGCCGGTGCTTCTCAGCCATGACCTCCTGCGCGGCGACGAAGTTGTTCAGGTGGGCGATGAGTGAGTTGACGTTGTTCGACAAGACGTCGCTCGTCGACTTGGGCGTCAGGTTGGCTCTCAAGTCGCCCGCGCAGATCGCGTTCACCGCCTTGGAGAGGTCCTGAATGTACGCGATGCTCTCGCGGAAGGAATCGGCCAGCTGGCCGATCTCGTCCTTCGAGCGGTGGTCGACCGACTGGTCGACCTCGCCCCTTGAAACTGCCCTGGCGACCTCCATGATCTTCCGCATCGGGCGGGTGATCGATATCGTGAGCAAAAGGCCGATGGCCACCGCGAAGGCGGTGAGGAGCCCGGCCACAGCGGTCATGACATTCGACGTTGAGTCCGCCGCGGCAGTGTTGTCCTCCGAGTCCTTCGTATTCTGCGTCACCTTTTCATCCGACAATTTCCGGATCGCATCGTTGAGCTCGCCTATGACGCGCGCCGACGTCGCGAGCGCCGAGTCGACCTCGGCGCCGCTCTTGCCTTCTTCGATGGCGGAGATGACGCGCCGAACCGAGTCCTCGGCATCTCGCTTCAGCGACTGACACGTCGCCATGAGGCGCTTCATCGTCTCGCGCTTGAAGGCCTTCTCCAGGCTGTCGGCTTCCTCGTCCAGCGCTCGGATTTCCTTCTGCAAAGCCTCCAAGTGCTCCCGGCGCTTCTCGGCGCTCTGCGCCTTGGCCGCTTCGCGGACCTCGACCTGTATCGCGCCCAGTCCTCTCGTCATCTTGACCAGCGAATCGAATTGCTTGACGGTGCGGCCCATCACCTGAGTATACGAGTCGTCGATGAAGTGGAGATTCCTGTTTGAATACCAGCTCATGCCCAGGATGATTGCGCAGACCAGCACAAACGACCCCAGAATTTTGGTGCCGATTTTGACGTTTAAAAGCATGGCTCTCTCCAAATCCGGGCCCTATAGGCCCCGCGCAGCTGGTGATGTCCCAGGGGGCCCATGTCCGACTCGGTCGTGCGCCCGCCCCGGTGCCGCGCCGCGGGGCTCGCTTCCTCCGATGGCAGTGCTCGACGAAGGTGGCTTCGCCGGTGAAGAGGACTCAGGCCGCTAAGGCCGCCTTCGCGCTCTGGATGAGCGTCGGGATGTCCACGATGAGCGCGACCGTCCCGTCGCCCAGGATCGTGGCCCCGGAGAGGCCCTTCACGTCGCGGTACATCTTCCCCAGCGTCTTGATGACCGTCTGGTGCTGGCCAATGACGTGGTCGACCACGAATCCGTACCGCTGGCCCTCCACGCTGGCGATGGCGATCTGCTCGATGGCCGGCCGGTCACCGTCCACCGCGAACCACTCGCGGAGCCGGACGTAAGGCACGAGCTCCCCGCGCACCGGCGCAAGCCGAGCGCCCGAGCGGTCGCCGTCCTTTCGCGCGACCTCCACGCACTCCTCCACGATGGACATGGGCAGCACGTAGCTCGACTCCCCTACCGCCACCAGCAGCCCTTCAATGATGGCCAGGGTGAGCGGGAGCTTGATGCGGATGGTCGTCCCGGCGCCGCGCTCGCTCTCCACCTCGACCGTGCCGCGCAGGGCCTCGATGGCGCGCTTCACCACGTCCATGCCCACGCCGCGGCCCGAGACGTTGGAGAGCGCCTTCGCGGTCGAGAGCCCGGGCGCGAAGATGAGGTTGCTGACCTCCTTGTTCGTGAGCTGCTCGTCGGCCTCGACGAGCCCTCGCTCCACCGCCTTTTTCCGCACCGCGGCGAGGTCGAGGCCGGCGCCGTCGTCGCGGATCTCGATGAAGACGTTGGGCCCGGAGTGGTAGGCCGACAGCTTCACCGTGCCCGCCTCCGCCTTGCCGGCCGCCGTCCGCGCCGCGGGCGACTCGATGCCGTGGTCGCAGCTGTTTCGGATGAGGTGGACCAGCGGGTCCACCAGCCGCTCGATGACCGTCTTGTCCAGCTCGGTCTCGGCGCCCTCGGTCGCGAACTCGATGGTCTTGCCGAGCTCCGCCGAGAGGTCGCGCGTCAGCCGCTTGAACCTCGCGAAGGTCGTCCCGATGGGCACCATGCGGATGTTGAGCGTGTTGTCGCGGAGCTCGGCGGACAGGCGCTCGATGTCCTCGGCCACCGAGAGCAGCTGGGGGTCGTCGCGCGTCGCGGCGATGCGCGTCAGGCGCGCCTCGGCGATGACGAGCTCGCCGACCAGGTCGACCAGGTGGTCGAGCTTCTCGGCCGCGACCCGGATGCTCGTGGCCGGGTCGGCGGCGCTGCCGGGCCCGTCGCGCTTGGCGCGCTGCTCGCGGACCACCCGCTGCTCCGCGGCGGCCGCCACCACCGCGTCCCCCGAGACCATCTGCTTCTCTTCCAGGAGGTCGCCGATGCGCTTCTGGGCTCCCAGCGCCTCCTTGAGCTGCTCCGGGCTCAGGTCGCCGCGCTCGACGAGGATCTCCCCGAGCTTCTTGTAGTCGACGGCCTCGCTCTCGCCGCCGTCATCGAGCAGGTCGATGCGCAGCTCGCAGAGGTCCTCGACGAAGATGAACACGTCGCGGATGGCGTTGAGGTCCTTGGCGGTGGTGAGGACGACGTCCCAGGACAGGTAGCAGTCTTCGGGGCAGAGCTCCTCCAGCGCGGGGACGGCCTCGAGGTAGGCGACAACCTCGCACGGCCCCATCGAGCGCAGCTCGGCCAAGAGCCCCAGGGGGTTCGTCCCGTTCCGGAAGAGCTCGCGGTGGGGCCGGAAGCGGATGCGATAGGTCTTCTGGACAGCCGGCGCCTCTGCGGAGGGCGACGCTTGCTTCATCGCCGGCGCGGCCGCCGGCGCTGCGGCTGCCGGCAGGAGCGCGCGGAGCCCGTCGAGCAGCGGCCGGCTCTCCGGCGAGGCCGCCGTCGCCGTGCCCGCCAAGAGGTCGCGGATGTGGTCCTTGCACTTCAGGGCCAGGCCGACGAGCTCCGGCGTCACTGGGACCTTGCCGCTGCGAACCTGGTCGAACACCGTCTCCAGCTCGTGCGTGAAGCTCGCGATGTCGGTGAAGCCGAACATCGCGCCCGAGCCTTTGATGGTGTGCATGGCGCGGAAGGCGCGCGCCACCAGGTCCGTGTCGCCGGGGTGATCCTCGAGCTCCAGGAGGCTCGCCTCGAGCTCGCCGAGCTGCTCCGACGCCTCCTCGCGATACGTCGCCGAGAGTTGTTCGAACCCGTTCATGGCACTTACCCGCCGATCACCTTCTTGGTGACGGCCAGCAATTGATCCGGAGTGAAAGGCTTCACAATCCAACCCGTCGCGCCCGCCGCCTTGCCCTCGCGCTTCTTCTCCTCCTGGGACTCGGTGGTGACCATGACCACGGGGGTCATACGGTGAGTCGTGCCCGACCTCACCATCCGAATCGAGACCCACGCCGTCGAGGTTCGGCATATTGAGGTCGGTGAAGATCAGGCTCACTTGCACGTGATTGAGCTTGCTCAGGGCGTCCTTGCCGTCCACCGCCTCCACGACCTCGTAGCCGGCTTGCGAGAGCACCATCTTCTGCACCTGCCGAACGCTCACGGAGTCGTCGACGACCATCACGCGCTTAGCCATGGGAGCCCTCCAGGAAGAGGCAGTGCTCCCCGCACCCGTGGCGATGGAGGAGCCCGGCGGCGGCGCACGCGGCGGCCAGGGCCGGCCCGCGCTCACCGGCGGCGACCAAAAGCTCCCGCTTCCGGGCGCTCGCGCTCCGGTGGGCCGCGCAAAGAACCTGGAGCCCGGCCGCGTCGACCTCCTCGACCGCTCGGGTGTTGAGCTCGACCCGGGCCTCCCGGTCCAGCGCCTTCAGCAGCGCTGCCTTGAGCTCGGCTGCGCGCCCGACGGTCAACTCCTTGGGAAGGTCCAGGACCATGGCTGTTTTCCTTCGCGCGAATCGATTCGCCGTAAACTGCACGCATCGCCACGCGTCATTCAAAAGAGCTCGACGTTGTCACCCAGCTCGCTTCCTTGGGAATTGGGGGTTTGTGGCGCGGGCGCCGACTTCGTCTGCGTCACGCCTTGGTGAGTCACGCGCTCGTCGTGCATCGTGTACCGGGCGAACGCCGAGGACAGGTCTCTCGCGCGCGCGAGCTCGGCCGCGCTGACGAGCTGGGCCGCCGCGGCGCCCGCCCGCTCCAGCGCGTCCTCTATTCCTTCCAAGGCGTCGGCGGCCTGGGTCTGCTCCTCGAGCTTCTGCACCAGCTGGTCGACCTCGACCTGCACCTGGGCGCCGCCGGTGGTCAACCCGGCGATGCCGGCCCGCAAGCGCTGGTGGAATCGGCCCAGCTCCCGGACAATCTCCTCGAGCCCCGAGGCGATGGCCGCGCCCTCGGCGATCTGCGCCGCCTGAGCGGAGTCCTTGAGCCCCACGCCCGCCGCGGCGATCTCCTTGAGGATCTTGGAGACCCCTTGCGTGGCCTGGACGACCTCGACCGAGAGCGTCCGCACCGCGCTCGAGAGGACCGAGAGCACCCGCCCCTGGCTCCCCAGCATGGAGGATTTGATCAAGGCATTGAGCGCGATGAACTTGACCTCGATTCCGATTCCCTCGATGTCGCGCAGGCCGCTCGCGATGTCTTGCACGGTCTGCGAGACCCGCTCCACCGCGACGCCGGTCTGCTTCTCGTGCTCCAGGTGCTCCTCGAAGGTGCGCGTCGCCTCGGCCACGCCGCGGCTGATCTTCTCCAAGGGCGAGCCCCGCAGGTCTTCCCCGCGCTCGAGCTTCTGCGTCGCCTTCCCGAGCCCGACGAGCCGGCCGCTCACCTGGCCCAGGTTGCGGGCGATGTCTCCGAGCGCGGCGACGAGCTTCCGGCGCGCGCTGCGCAGCTGAGCGGCCTCGAGCTGGCACAGCACCGAGGCGTGGGCGAGCCACGGCTCGGGTCGGGCCGCGACCTGCGCCAAGGAGGCGTTCACCTCCTGCTCGAACGCCCCGAGCTCCTCGATCGCGTGCTCGATCATCTGGCGGGTCACGTCGTGGATTTGAAGCGAGGTGAGCACCTGGGAGATGCTGCTGACCACGTTGTCCGAGGTGACGCCCGCCTCATCGGCGATGGCCGCCGCCGAGCTCGCCAGGGCGCGCATGGACGCGACCCCGTCTCGCACCTCGGCGATCATGTCGGCGGAGGACTTGCTCTGCCGACCGAGGAACTGCTCGGTCGCGCCGAGCGCCCCCTCGGCGAGGCGCCTCAGGCTCGACGCCTGGGTGAGGATGGCCGCGAAGCGCGGCTCCACGCGCTTGCCGAGCTCCCGGATGTCGACCGCGACCGTCTCCATGCCGACGCGGTGTCCGGAGGCGCGCGAGTTCTCGACGTGGATGTTGACGCTGAGCATGTTGAGCGTCTGCGCGAATCGCCGAAATTCGGGGCTGGATTTGGCGAGCTTCTCGAGGCGGGACAGCACGCCCCGGAGCGGCTCGATGCTGGCGCCGGAGGCGGCCCGCGCGACGGCCAGGTGCTGCTCCAGCTGAGCGAGCTCTTGGACCAGGTGCTCGACGGGGCTCTTCTCGCCCCGACCCGCGCTGAGGCCCGCGGCGCTCTTGGCGGAGTCGACCAGCTCGCGCGACTGCCGCTGGAGCTCGCCCAGCCGCGAGGCTGCGAGCAGGAAGACCTTCTCGGAGCCGGACTGGAACAAAGTCAGCTCCGCGACCGCCCCGGCGATCGCCTCGCGAGAGGCGCGAAGCGCGGACGTGACCGAGGGGTTTGGGCTGTCGCGCATCGATGACTCGGCGGCTCCAGGGGGCTCGAGGTCGGCGCCCAGCGTCGCTGCAAGAAGCGGTTCACGCAGCTCGGCGCCCCGGCTGCGCACGCGAACCTCGCAACTTTCCTGGCGCCAGACGTCGCCCTGCACCCGCCCTCAGGGTATTGGCGCGGGGTCGGGCGAGCCTTCCCGAGTCGCGCCGGACCTCCTCACCCCCCCCGACCCCCTCCCCGCTTGGCGGGGAGGGGGAGAACCTGGGCGAGGTCACTGACCTTTCGGAGATCAATGCGCCCCCACCGCTGCTCCGCCTGGCTTGTTCCTTTTCACAAAAAGTAGAACGAGCGGGACGAGGAGGAAGCAGGCTACGTAGAGCGCGCTGATGACGTGGACATAAGAGAGCAGCGCCGCTTGCTCTTGCACCGTCCGATAGAGCATGGCGCCGGCCCTCTGCTGGGCGGCCGCCGGGCCGTGGGCGTGGAAGGCGCTTTGCAGCTCTGACAGACGACCGACGAGAAACGGGTTCGTGCGCGTTGCGTTCTCGGCCAGCTGGCTCTGAAAGACCTGAGACCTCCGCGCGAGCGAGATGCTTAGAAAGGCCACGCCCGAGCTGCCGCCGATGTTTCGTGCGAGGTTCATGAGCCCCGAAACCTGATTGTTCTGCTCGCGGGGAACGCCCACGTAGCTCACTGTATTGATGGGGATGAACAAGAACGACAGATTGGAGGCCTGATAGACCCGATACATCGTCGCCGTGTGCGGGTCGATGCTCAAATTGATGTTGGACATGTGGACCAGCGAGAGCGCCAGGCCCGTGAAGCCCGCGGCGATGAGGTATTTGGCTGGGACGCGCGAGACCAGGAAACCCGCCAGCGGCATCAGCGCCATGGTCGCAAATCCGCCCGGGCTGAGCACCTCGCCGGCCTTCTGCGCGGTGTAACCCAGGAAGGTCTGCAGGAAGAGCGGGATGAGCACGGTCGTCCCGTAGAGCACCGCGCCGAGCGAGAACATCAGCCCCGCGCACGCGGAGAAGTTCCGGTTTCGAAACAGCTTCACGTTCACGATGGGGTTCGGGTGGGACGATTCCCACGCCAGAATTCCGACCAGACCGATGACCGTCGCCATGGACGAGATCACGATCAAAGGCGACGAGAACCAGTCCTCCTCCTGCCCTTTGTCGAGCACGACCTGCAGCGACCCGAAGGCCACCGCCACCATGCCCAGCCCGAGCCAATCGACGCGCAGGTGTTTCGAGCGCTCCTTCTCTTCCTTCAGCCATGGAGGGTCCTCGACCATGATCGAGGTGAGGACGAGCGACAGAATTCCCACCGGGACATTGATGTAGAAGATCCACCGCCAGCTCGCTTCATCGACGATGGTGCCGCCCAGCGTCGGGCCGATGGCGGGCGCGAAGACCACCGCCATCCCGTACATGGCGAAGGCCATTCCCCGCTGAGCCGGCGGGAAGGTATCGGCCAGGATGGCCTGCTCGCTGGGGGCGAGCCCGCCGCCGCCCACGCCCTGCAGGACCCGCAGGAAGATGAGCGCGGGCAGCGACGGGGCGAAGCCGCACAAGAAGCTGCTGACGGTGAAGAGGGCCACGCAGCTCATGTAGAAGCGCTTGCGGCCCACCCGGCTCGACAGCCAGGCGCTCACCGGCAGCACCACCGCGTTGGAGACCAGGTACGAGGTGAGGACCCAGGTCGCCTCGTTCTCGCTGGCCGAGAGGCCGCCGGCGATGTGCGGCAGCGCCACGTTGGCGATGGACGAGTCCATCACCTCCATGAACGTGGCCAGGGTGACGGTCAGGCCCACGAGCCACGGGTTGTGCGAGGGCTTCCAGCCGGCGTCGGGCGCAGTCATCTCGATTCTCGAGCGCCCCTCTTCGCCTTACTCCGCGACGCGAACCGTGACCTCCACCGACTGGCCGGCGCGCAGGGTCATCGTGCACGGCACTCCGTCGAGCGCGACGCGCACGGGAATCCGCTGAGTCACCTTGACGAAATTGCCGGTGGCGTTCTCCGGCGGGAGCAGCGAAAAGCGCGCCCCGGTGCCTCCGGAGAGGCTCTCGACCGCCCCGCGGAGGGTCTCGCCGTAGGTGTCCACCTTCACGCTCGCGCGCTGGCCCGGGCGCATGCGGCCGACCTGGGTCTCCTTGAAATTGGCGGTCACGTATTTCTGCGTCGGCACGAATTGGGCGACGGTCTGCCCCGCGGCCAGAATGGCGCCGGGGTATCCGGTGATCTGGCTGACGACGCCGTCGGCGGGCGCCACCACGCGGGTCCACTCGAGGTTGAGGGTCGCCAGGGCCAAGGCCGCCTCGGCGCTCTTGACCTTGGCGCGCTGGACGGCGGCGTTCGCGCGCGCCGCCGCGATGTTCGCGTCCACCGGCCGCGAGGCGACCACCCGGCCCTCCGACTCGTCGACCTGCGCGTGCGCGCGGCGCAGCGCCTGGTCGGCGGCGGCGACGCTGGCCTGGGCCGCCACGACCGCGGCCTTCGCCGAGTCGTGCTGCGCCAACGTCTCGTCGACCTGTTGCGGCGCGATGGCGCCACCTCGCTGCAGCGCGCGGACGCGCTCCAGGCTGACCTCGGCGAGCCTCAGGTCGGCCTCGCGGCTCTTGAGGTTCGCGCGCGCCTGCTCCAGCTGCGCGACGAAGCTTTCGACCGAGCGGTTGGATCCGAGCAAGTTCGCCTGGGCCTCGGTGAAGGCGCCGCGGGCCGACGCCTCGGCCACTGCCACCTGGGCGTCGGCGGCGTCGACCTGGCCGCGGGCGCTGTCCAGGTCCGCGGTGAGCTGGGCGACCCGCGCTCGATAGTCGCGGTCGTCGACCTGGACGATGAGGTCGCCTCTCTTCACCCGCTGGTTCTCCGCGATGGGGACGGCGACCGCCTGCCCGGCGACGCGGGGGCCGAGCGGCACGACGTCGGCGTCGACCTGGGCGTCGTCGGTCTTCTCCTTCCCGGCGTTGAAGGCGAGATAGGCGAGGACGCCGAGGATCAGCGCGGCCGCGATGCCGCCGATGATGAGCAGGCTGCGCCGCCGCTCCGGGGCGAGGGGCCGGCGGCGCCGCGACAGCGCGGCCTCGGCCCGCTCGGGCTGACTCGGGGGAGTCGAGGGCTCGGGGGCAGCGTCGGCCAGATGGGGCATTTTTTCGAAAGCGCTCTCTCGCGCGGGGTGCAGCGCGCGGTCGTCCCTCGCGACAATTTGCGCGCTGGGGGCGCGCGGGCAACGCCCGAGCGGGAGAACGTGGGCGCGCCGGACCCCCACAATCCGCGATTCAGGGCGGGCCTTGCCTCGCCGGCTCCGCGGCCAGATCCGAGATGGGCACGCAGCATCGCCGCTCCTCCGAATCCCAGCGTTGCCCCGAGTAGCGACAGATGAGCTGAGGCCTCTGCTCCTCGATGCTCTCCTGAACCCCCTGGAGAGCGCGCCGGCCCAAGGCGGCCTTCGCGAGCGCGCCGCCCAAGAGCCCTCCGAGACGTCTCCACGCCCATTCGCCTCCTGGCCGGCCCGAAGGCCCGAGTCGTCCCTATCCCATGCTCATCCACTCGGCGGGCCGCCAGTCGACTACGGCCGCGGGTCGAAGCCTCCCGCGGCCTTCGCGAGCTTGAGCGTTGCGAGCTGCGAATTGAGGCTCTCCGCCACCAACGCGAGCTCCGCGGCCGCGAGCGCTGTATTGGCGTCGGAGACCTCGACCGGGGTCGCTGCGCCGGCTCGGTAGGCGACGCCGATGAGCCGCATGTTCTCGCGCGCCAGCCGCACCGTCTCCTCCGCCTTGGCGCGATTGGCGCGCGCGCTCTTGAGGTCGAGCATCTCGCGGCGGACCTCCTCGAGGGCCTTGAGCTCGGCGCCGCGCTGCGCCTCATCCGCCTCCACGAGCTTGGAGGCGTTCTCCCTGAGCTGAATCTCGCGCAGGCCGCCGTCCCAGACCGTCCACGAGAGCCCGACGCCCAGCGCCCATGAGTCGTAGCTGTTCGTGAAGCCCTTCACGTTCGCCGCCTGGTAGGTCGCCGTGGCAGCCACGCTGGGGGCGTAGGAGTACCAGACCGCCGACCGGTTTCGAGCGGCCACCTCGCGCGCGAGCCGCGCCGCCTCCAGGTCGGGGCGCGCGCTCAGCGCCTGCGCCTCCAGGGCCTCGAGGTTGGTCTCGGCGTCCGGCTCTGGGGGCGGCTCCACGTCGAAATCCGAGAGCCGGGCGATCAGCGTGCCGAGCGCGAGCTTCGCCGATGCATAGGCAGCCTGCGCCCGAGCCAGATCCTGCTCGGCCTTGGTCCGGTCGATCTGCGCGCGAATCAACGAGATGGCCGGAGCGGCGGTGGAGTCGACCTGGACCTTTGCCTCCTTCTCGTGCGCGAGGTTGTTCTCCAGCAGCCGCCGCTGGATCTCCACCGTCTGGCGCAGCCCTGCGCAGCCGTAGTAGAGCTGCACGACCGCGAAGAGCACCTCGCGCCGCGCGCTCTCCACGCTCGCCGCCACCTGCAGCTCGCTCAAGTCTGCGATCTTGAACGCCGGCCAGAGCGCGGGGACGATCAGCGGCTGGACGAGCTGGGCACGCACTCCGAGCTGGTACTTCTTCTGAAGGTCAAAGTCCGCGACGCCGGTCGGATACAGGACCGCGCTCGAGGCGGCGCCCGGCGGGTTGCCGGTATCGGGCGCGCTCGACGGCGCTCCTTTTCGCGGGTCGTAATTCGGCCCGTTCACCGCCGTCGGGTCGAAGCCGGGGATCCCGGACATGTCGCGCAGCCAGAAGCCCGTCGGCATCGAGATGCTGGCCGGATACTGGTTTCGCGTGAAGCTTCCGCTGACGCTCACCTGCGGCAGGTAGTTGGCGAGAACTTTCTTCGAGAGCTCTTTCGACTGCCTCAACCGCTCGCGTGCCTGGGCGAGGTCGTGGTTCTTGGCCTCCGCCTCTCGAATGGCGTCGCGGAGGGACAGCGCAGGAGCGCCGTCGGAAGCGGAGGCGGTGAGCCAGAGAGCGGCTGCGGCGAGCAGGGTCGAATTCATGGATTTCCCTCACAGTGCCCGCGCGGTCGGCGACCGTCGACGAGCTCGGCCGCCTTGAGCTTTGCGCATAGACCGCCGGACGGCGCGACGGCTTCGGGTTTCGCCGATGCGTCCTACGCCGGCTATGCGCCGGTCCCGGTCCGCGCCGGCGCCAGCGCCGGCGCCGCTTCCGGTGCGCCCTCGGCCTCCTTTGGCAGGTTCCACTGCAAAATGCGCAGGTCGAGGACGAAGAACGCGTAGAGGACGGGCACGAGGAGCAAGGTGACTCCGGTGGCGATGGAAAGTCCGCCGATCTGCGCGAAGCAGAGCGGCTCCCACAAAGGCCCGCCGTGCGAGGCGAGCGGCACCAGGCCCAAGACCGTGGCCGCCACGGTGATGAGCACCGGGCGCAGCCGAACCACGCCGGCCTCGACGAGCGCTTCCCGAAGCGGCCGCCCCTCCTCATGGGCGACCTCGATGAAGTCGAAGAGCACCACCACGTGGCTGACGATGACCCCCACCAGGCTCGCGATGCCCAGGAAGGCCATGAACCCGAACGGCACGCCGGCGATGCCCAAGCTGGCCAGCGCCCCCAGCGCGCCGAACGGGATGGCCGCGAATACGATGAGCGGCTTGATGGCGTTTCGAAATTCGATCACCAGCACGAGATAGATGAGCGCGACGGAGATGAGCAGAGCCAGCGCGACCTGGCCAAACCCCTTCTCTTGCGCTTCCTGTTCCCCCGCGATCTCCATGCGATAGCCGGGCGGCAGCTCGCGCTCCAGCTCCTTGAGCTTCGGCATCGCTGCGGCGAGCACCTGCGAGGCGAGCGCGCCCTCCGCCGGAAATGCCGAGATGATGATGGCTGGAAAGTGATTGCGCCGTTTGATCTTCTCGGGCCGCATGGCGAGCCCCACGGACGCCACTTGCTGCAAGGGCACCTTCGCCGTCTCGAGCGCGGAGAAGACGTAGAGGCTCTTCAGGTCTTCGACGCTGGAGCGCTCGCTGGGGCGCAGTCGAAGGATCACGGGGATTTCCCGATCTTTGTCTCGCAATGTCGTGACCTGCACTCCGTTGGTCGCCGCCACCGCGGAGAGGGCGACGTCAAAATTGGTCACGCCCGACAGATTGGCGCGGTCGGGATCGACTCGGATGGGGAGCGAAAGCGCCTCGGCACCCCAATCATCGCGGACGCGAGTCGCGGCCGGGATGCCGCGCAGAATCGCTTTTGCTCGCTCGCCAATCGCGCGCAAGGCGAAGCCGTCGAAGCCGCTGAAGCGGATGGACACCGGCACGCCGACCGGCTCGCCAGTTTCGAGCTGTTGGACGTCGGCGGATACGCCGATCATCGACCCATCCAAGGCCTCCTGGAGCAGCGGCACCAGCTTTCCGGTGTCGTGCTTGTCCTCGAGCCGAACCAGGAGCTGCGCGTAGTTGAGCTGCGACTGCTCCGGGCTCACCGAGAACCAGAAGCGAGGGCCTCCGCCGCCGATGAACGAGGTGATCGACCGGAGGACGCTTCGGGGCTCGCCTCCCTCGCCGGGGTGCGCGCGCGCGTAGTCCTCCGACACCTTCTGGATGATCCGCTCCGCCTTCATCGCCGCCTGCTCCGTCCTCGCGAAGGTCGAGTCCTCCGGCGTCCAGACGTCCACGTAAAAGAAGTAGGAGAGGTCCTTGGGGAAGAAGCTCGTCCGCAGGGAATGGAACAGCGGCGCGGCCCCCACGAGCGCGAGGCACGCCACCGCGAGCACTCGCTTGCGATGGTCCAAGACCCAGCCGCTCATCCGCCGATAGCCGGACTTGAACGAGCGCGCGAAGCGGCTCTCGCGCTCCAGCCCAGGCCGCAGCAGGGTACGCCCCATCAAGGGAACGAAGGTCATGGAGACGATGCGCGAAGCGACCAGCGAGCACGTCAAGACGACGGGGAGCGTGTAGATGAAGTCGCCCACGTGATCGCGCACGGTCAAGAATGGCAAGTACGCAGCGATATTGGTGATCGTCGCGAAGACGATGGCGTTCGCGAGCTTCGTCGGCCCGAGCCAGGCCGCGATGGTCGAGGAGCGCCCGGCCGTGAGCTCGCGTCGAATGGCGTCGTTGGCCACGACGGGGTCGTCGACCAACAACCCGAGCGCGATGATGAGCGAGCCGATGGAGACCTGCTGCAGGTCGAGGTGGACGGCTTGCATCAGCCCGAAGGTCATGGCCAAGGTCAGCGGGATCGAGACCGCGATCAGCAGCGCCGACCTCCACTCCCAAAAGCCGACGAAGGCCGCCAAAACGACGAGGACGATGGCCTCCAAGAGGCTGCGAATGAATAGGCTGACGGTCTCCTGGACCTGCAGCGGCTGGTCGGAGGTGCGCTGAATGACGAGGTCGCTCGGGAGCAACGGGCGCGCCTTCGCCAAGAGGCCGTCCACTTCGGCTCCGAATTCGAATATCTGGTCGCCCGCCGGCATCATGACCGCGAGGGTGACGGCGCGCATGCGCTGCATCCGTCCGTCGGCGCCGCGGACCGTCAGCGCATTGAGGTAGCGAGGTGGGCTCTGGTAGTCCCGGGACACCTCGAAGAGATCCCGCAGGTAGACGGGGCTGCCGCGAGCGGAGCCGGCCAGCACCACGTCGCCCAGCTCCTTTTCGCTCGCGAGCTCACCGGTGGGAGTGAGCGGCAGGCTGCGCCCGCCGCTCTCGAAGATGCCGCCCGGCAGGTCGATGTTTCGCGCCCTGAGCGCGTCTCGGACGGAGCTGGGCGATAGGCCGTAGGCCGCCATCCGCTGCTGCGAGTAGCCGAGGCTCACCACCTCGGGAAGCACGCCGACCCGCGTGACGCGGGAGACCTTGGGCGAGGTCAGGAGAATGCGGCGAAGGAGGTCGGAGTATTCGTCGAGCTCGCGGTACGAGTATCGAGGCCCGGCCACCGAAGCGAGCTGGCCCTCCGCCTGCATCGGGTCGTGAATCAGCGCCGGCGCCCAGACGTCGGGCGACAGGTCGGAGTCCTGCACGTGGTCGCGCGTGAACTGCCGGACGGCATCGAGGAGGGCCTCGTCGTCGAGGTGCATCTGGGCGTCGAGGCCTAGGAAGGAGGGGCGTTCCAGGAAGCGGACGTCCGTCGCCGCGCGCGAGGTTTGAAGCCACTGCCCCAAGGCCGCGATGGTCTCCTTCAGCGCTTGGGTCCTCGCCGCCTGAGGAAAGCCGATGACCAGCGAGGCGCGCGGCACGTTCGCCGAAGCGCCTGCCCGCGCCGCTTCGATGGCCTCACGCACGGAGTGGGCGCGAAGCCCAATCTCCACCGCGTCGGCCTTCGGGCTCGCGACGGTGAGCATGAGCGTCGCCGTATCTTTGAAATCTTTCATGAATGCGACGGGCCCGGCGTTCTCCGGCAGATCCTTCATCGACTCGAGCTTGCCCCGAAGGTCTTCCAGCTCTCGGTCGATGTCCGGGCCCGCGCGCAGCGTGACGATGGTGACGCTGACGTTGGTGCGAACCGTCGACTCGATGGATTTGACGTTTGGATTCTCCGCGAGCTTTTTCTCGATCTTCTCCGTCACCAGTCGTTCGATTTTCTCGGCCGGCACCCCGGGCCACGGGCACACTGCCGCGGCGATGCCGATGGGGATATCCGGGTCCTTGCGCTTGGGCATCTTCACGTAGCCGAAAATGCCCCAGGCCACCGTGGCGACCAGGACGACCCAGGCTATCTGCGGGTTCTCGGAGAAGAAGCGCGCGGTGTTTCGGTCTTCCCGAATTCTCTGCTCGTCGGAGCGGTGAGCCATGGTGAGCCTCTCTAGAGAGCGAGCGCGACCTTTTCACCGTCGAAGGCTTGGGCCGCGCCTTCGACCACCACGCGGTCGCTCTCCTTCAATCCGGACCGGACCTCGACCGCACCCCCACAGAGAATCGCCGGGCTCGATGAGGCGAAGGCCAAGGACGTCCCCCTCGGCGACGAACACCGCAAAGCCCTCGGACTTTCCGGGTGGGCGAACGACCGCGGCGAGCGGGACTGCAAGGTGCGCCTCGGCCAGGGCGGCGTCGACGTGGAGCGAGGCGATCATGCCCGCGAGGAGCCGGCCGTCGGCGTTCGGGAGCAGGACCTCGACCTCGAACAGCCGGGTCTTCGGGTCTGCGGCCGGGGCGACGCGGCTCACTCGGCCCGAGATGGAAGCTGCGCCGAGCGCTTCGACTGTCACCTCGAGGCGGGTCCCGAGCTTCACTTGGTCGAGCACGACGTCTGGCACGCCGAAGGTGACCTTCATGGACGAGTCGTCCTCGAGGATGAAGCCGGGCGACCCTGGGCCCACCAGGTCCCCCGGCTCCACCATGCGCTTGAGGACCACCGCGTCGAGGGGCGCGGTGAGGGTGCAATCGGCGAGCGCGAGCTCCGCTTCCTGGATCTGGAGCTCGGCGGCACGCCTCTGCGCGGTCGCGGCTTCGGCCTTGTTCTCGGCCCCGTCCAAGGTGGACTTCGGCATGGCACCGCCCGCAAACATCTGCTTGGCCCGCTCGAGGTCCAGCCTGGCTTGCGTCTGGGCGGCGCTCGCCTGAATCAGCTGCGCCCTCGCCTGCTCGAGCTTGACGCGGTAGTCGGCATCCCGCAGGCGGGCGAGGACGGTTCCGCGCTTGACCCGGTCTCCCTCGTCGACGAGGCCTCCGGGGCGAGCCGCGAGGCGATGGACGTCGCCCACGTAGCCGCCCCGCTTGAAGGCCAGGTCGACCCGCGCCAGCGGCTGGACGTTGCCGGAGAAGCGCGGCGCGAACGAGCACGCGGCGGCCTGAGGCGCGCGGACGCGCACCGGGCGCGCGCTCCTGGGAACCTCGCCAGGGCCACGGCATCCCACGAAGGCTGCGAAAACGACGACGGCGAAAGAGCGTCGAAGGGTCATGGCGTCTTGCCTATTCCGCTGAGGAGAAGCTTCATGAGCTCGTCGACGAGCGCCTCGGCGCTCGACGGCCTCTTCACCGAACAGTGAATACTGGGTCGCAGAGATGAAGAACCCGATCGCGATGGCGGCGAGGAGCTTCGGGTCCACGGGCGCGAGCACGCCGGCTTTGACGCCCGCCGCCAAAGCCTTCTGGACCTCGGCTTCGATCTGCCGAATGCCGTAGCGCCTCTGCTCGGTGAAGCGCGAGCCGAGCTCCCAGTCGAGGCTCAGCTTGTGCGTCGCGAAGACCGGAAAGAACTGCGGCCGCTCCAGGAAGAACTCCAAATAGGCCACCGCGACGCGGCGCAGCTGCTGGAGCGGGTCTTCGACATGGCCCACGGCTTTGATGCGCTCGTCGATTTCGGCCAGGCGGACGCCCACGACCTCCATGTACAGCTCCTCTTTCGAGGCAAAGTGCTGGTAGAGGCCCTTCATGCCAATCCCAGCCTCCTGTGCGACGTCCTGCATCGATGCCTCGTCGTAGGGGCGGCGGCTGAAGACGAGCTCGGCGGCGAGGAGGATGTGGCTGTGGCGGTGCTGGCGCTCGTCCTCGCGCCGGCGCTTCGCGTTGTTTCTTCTTTTGACGACGGGTGAGTCCATCGAGCTCACTCTCTGGCGGCACAAAGGGCCGCCGCTGCTATTTCAATGCCCGGTCGATCGCCTCAGCCACAGGCTTGGAGCGAAGCCGGATCCTCCGGTCCTCCGGCGGGTCGCGCGACGTCTTCTCCTCCGCGAGGCCGTCGACGATCTCCTTCGCGCGCTTGGCGTCGCCCTCCCTCAGCAGCGTCTCCGCGAGAAAGAGCCGCGCGCGAAGGTTGTGGGGGAAGCGTTGCAGCGCCGATTGCAGCACCGTCTTCGAGCGTTCGAGGTCGCGCTTGGGCCACGGCAGCTCGTAGTAGGAGCGCCCCTTGGCGACATGCGGGCCGCCGTCGTCGTAGGCGTCGTCCAACGCAAGGGCGGCGTCGATGTGATCGTTGAACTTGCGCTCGAGGCCTTGACCTGCAGCTCTGCCAAACCCGATGGCTTGGGCATAGGCCGCGACGTTCAGCGCGGCGTAATAGTGCCCGGCCGCGTGACGCGGATTGACCTCGACGGCGCGCTCGCTCAGGTCCCAGCCTTCCTTGGCGAGCTTCGCCTTGAGCTCGTCGCTCGGGGCGCCGTCCGCCATCCAGTGGCGGAGCCTAGAGGCTCGCCGGAGCAGGTCGAAATCGCCGGGCTTCGACTCTAGAGCGGCCTGAAGCTGCCCCTCGAGCTTCTCGAGCGCCGCGGCCTCGTCGCGCTTCGACCAGAGGAGGTCGAGGTCCGCGCGGTCCTCCACTTCACCACTCCAGGCGAGCGCTGGCGCGCCGGCGATGAGCGCGGTGAAGAGCCGAGCGACCGCAAGAAGCCGGGCGATTCGAAACCTGGATCTCGTCATGCGCGCTCTCAATCTCTGCGAATAGGGCTTCGCGCGACACCGTCGGGAATCTCCACTCCTGTTCGGCCATGTGGAGTTCTCGTTTGGGAATATAGATTCCCACTCGGAACCGAGTCAAGAGACCCGTCACCTGGCGACTTGGCGGTCGGCAGTGCAGAGCCCGGCGAGGACCAAGGCCTTGGCGAATTTCGACGTCACAATTCTTAGGTTCAGCTTCGCGGCCGCCGCGGCGATCGCCTCGCGGAAGGCGCCAAGCGTGGAAATGGCCCAGGGCTTTGGGCTGTCGCGCATAGAGGACTCGGTGGCTCCGGGGCCCGAGACCGGCGCCCAGCCTCGATGGAAGTAGCGTTCACTCCGCAGGGCGAACCGGCCGCGCACGCGAACCTTGCACCACCCCTGGCGCTCGAGGTCGCTCGCGCACCCGCGCTCGCAGGAATCGCGGGGGCGGGCGCGCCCTACGGAGTCGCGCCGGACCTTGCGAGAAAGCGGCGGTGAGGCCCGGGCGCCCAGCTCGGACCTCCGTGCGCCCCCACCGCAGCGCCGCCGGGCTTGTTCTTCCGCACCATCGGCAACACGAGCGGGACCAGGAGGAAGCAGGCCACCCACAGCGAACTGATGACGTGGACGTAGGAGAGCAGCGCCGCCTGCTCTTGCACCGTCCGATAGAGCGTGGCATCGACCCCCAGCTGCGCGGCCGCTGGGCCGTTGGCTTGAAAGGCGCTTTGCAGCTCCGCCAGGCGATTGACGAGTGATGGGTTCGAGCGGATCGCGTTCTGCAATCGCGGATCAGGGCGGGCCTTGCCTCGCCGGCTCCGCGGCCAGAGCCGAGGTTGACACGCAGCATAGCCGCTCCGCCGAATCCCAGCGTTGCCCCGAGTAGCGACAGATGAGGTCGTGGACGAGCAGATCGGCCAGCCAGAGCGCGCCCGCGAGGCAGGCGATTTGACGGGCGACGCCGACGGCGAAGATCGCCGTCCAGCCGCCTTTCTGATAGCGGCGGCGAGCGATGCCGCCGGAGGCATGCGCGCTCACCACGCGTACGCCTCCGGCGCCTCGCCGCCGGGGCCGGGCCAGATGGCGTCGAGCTCTTTCAATGCGCCCTCGTCGAGCCTGATCTCGGCGGCGCGCAGCGCGTCTTCGAGGTGCTGCATTGTGCGCGGCCCGACGATGGGCGCGGCGACCCCGGGCCGGGTCAAGAGCCAGGCGACGGCGACGTTCGCGGGCGGGTGCCCGAGCTTCTTGCAGAGCGCCTCGTAGCGCTCGAGCTGAGGCCTCTGCTCTTCGATGCTCTCCTGCACCCACTGGAGAGCGCGCCGGCCCGAGGCGGCCTTCGCGAGCGCGCCGCCCAGGAGCCCTCCGCCCACGGGGCTCCACGGGAGGATTCCCAGGCCATAGGCGCGGCACGCGGGCACCACCTCCAGCTCCACCGTCCGCTCGCTCAGGTTGTAGAGGCTCTGCTCCGAGACGAGGCCCAGGAAGTGGCGCCGGGCGGCGGACTCGTTCGCCTGCGCGATGTGCCAGCCGGCGAAGTTGCTGCTTCCGACATAGACGACCTTGCCCTGCTGGACGAGGAGCTCCATGGCCTGCCAGACCTCGTCCCAGGGGGCGTCTCGGTCGACGTGGTGCATCTGGTAGAGGTCGAGGTGGTCGGTCTTCAGGCGGCGCAGGCTCTCCTCGCAGGCGCGCCGGATGTGCAGCGCTGACAGCCCGCGGCCGTTCGGCCCTTCCCACATCGGGCCGTATACCTTGGTGGCGAGCACCACCTTCTCGCGCCGGCCGCCGCCCTGGGCGAACCAGCGCCCGACGATCTGCTCGGTGAGCCCCTCCCGAGGGACCTTGCCCCATTCGGTGAACTTGTGGCCGTAGACGTCGGCGGTGTCGAAGAAGTTGATTCCCGCGTCGAGGGCGCGGTCCATGATTCGGAAGGCGTCGGATTCGCTCGTCTCCGGGCCGAAGTTCATGGTCCCCAGGCAGAGCCGGCTGACCTTGAGCGCGCTGCGGCCGAGTCGCGTCGTTTCCATGCCCTTGGCCTCCGGCCCCCAAGCGCCATTGCGTTCGTAACCCATAGCCATCCGCGGGGCCTTGCGCCACTCGACGTCGGGGCGTCGGAAGCGAGCGTCGGGTTTCGCGCGCCGGCGCTCTCGCTATTCCATTCGCTGGGAGCCGGCGGCGCTCCCGCCGTGGGAGATGGCGTGGAGGTACAGCGCGAGGTCGTCGCCCTCGGCCTGCGTCGCGGCCAGCGGCGGCATGAATTTCAAATACGTGTTTTGCTTTGGGTCCCGAGACCGCAACAGGCGAACCATGCTGCGCACGCCGTCGAGGTCCCTCTGCTTCACCAGCCGCTTGATGCTCCGATATCCGTCGAGCGTGTGGCACGACATGCAAAGGCTCCGAAATGCCGCTTCGCCCCGGGCGAAATGGGTACCGCCGCCCATCGACGCATATTCTCTGGCCCACACGCTGTTCGCGAATAAGCCGTCGCTCTGATAGGAGGCCAACTTCTCCACCGGCACGCCGCTGGAATAGATCACGTCTCGAATGACGAACGGCTTGCGAGCGACCTCGCGGGACCACTCCGCGACACCGGTGGCCATGAGCGCCACGACTCCGATGGCCGCCGCCATTGTCCGCGTGAAGGAGCGACCGTTTCGAAAGGGCCCGAAGTAGACGATGGCTCCAATGGTGGCCGTGGACATCAGCATCAGCATGGCCACTCGGGTCACCATCGAGAAATTCCCCGGCGCCGCTCCGACGAAGCCTCCTCGAAGGAGCTCCCGCGAGCCCTCCGGGATGGCGCGGAAGTACCACACGCCCACCAGCGGCAGCATCACGTACGCGGGCAGCACCCAGCCGGAGGCGAGCCGCAGCACGCGCTCCTTGAGCTCCAGATCCTCGAGCGCGGCGGCGCTCCAAAATGCGTAAACGCTCGCCAGGGTCCACATCACGAGCGTGCGCATGACCAGGCTGGGCGTATAGGTCGGGTTGAAAAACCCGTCCCACATCCACTTGCTTTCGACCCACCCCTTTCCCGGCGTGAGCATGAAGGTGACCATGCCGTTGATGATGACCAGGGTCAGCCAGCTCGATATCGCGTAGAGCCACCCGACCTTCACGTGGCGCTCGGGCGAAAGGCGATCCCACCCATAGTAATAGGCCATCAAGCAGGCCATCTCGGCGATGAAGACGACCCACTCCGTGGCCCACGCCAAGACGAAGCCGTGGATGAGGTGGCCGATGCCGTGGGGATTGGCCAGGGCGACGACCACCCAGATCCCCACGCCATAGCTGGCGCCCCCGACGCTGGTCACGATGAGGAAGAGCCGCGCGTGCTGGCGCAGCCATCCCCGCATGGCCTCGTCCCGGCGCTTGAGGGCGTACGCCTCCATGACCGGGAGAAACAGGCCTCCCCCCACCGCGAAATGCGAGAGGAAGACGTGGATGATGGCCACGATGCCGACCACCCAGCCGCTTCCGAGAAAGGGGACGTGCCACACCGGATAATTCATAATCTTACGACCTTCCAGCGACGCCGACGTAACCCCACGCCGTCAAGCCGACGAGCGCCGCGGCGACGGCCAACCCCACCCAGGTGGCCAGCCGGCCGCGGGACCCGCGGTCCCAGAGCGGCACCAGCGCCCAGGCGATGCCGGCGAGCCCGAAGAGGCCCAGGCCCAAGAGCTCGCCGTCCACCGGGCCCACCCTGCCCGGCAGGAGCTTCAAGAGCTGAAACGGGCCCATGAAATACCACTCCGGATGAATTCCGGCCGGCGCGGAGGCGAGCGGGTCGGCCTGAGGCCCCAGCTCCCAAGGCCACAGGCTCGCCAGGAAGGCGACGACGTTGAGGCAGAAGAACCAGACCATGAGGTCCTTGAAGAAGAAGGTCGGAAAGAACGGGACGGTCTTCGCGGGCGCCACCGAGGGCGGAGTCGCGTTCCCGTGCCTCTGGACGAGCCAGAGGTGGAAGATGAGCAAGGGCCCGAAGACCACCGGGAGCACCGCGGCGTGCACCGCATAGAAGCGCTGGACCGTGGCCGGTCCGACGTCCGGCCCTCCGCGCAAGAGGGTCGCGAGGCCCTTGCCGACGAGCGGGGTCTTCTCCATGACCTGGATGCCGATCTTCGTGGCGAAGCTGGAGAGCTGGTCCCAGGGCAAGAGGTAGCCCGAGAAGCCGAACGCTAGGCCCAAGCCCAAGAGCCCCAAGCCGCTCCACCAGGTCAGCTCTCGCGGCGCTCGATACGCCTTCATGAAGAAGGCGCTGAACATATGAATGAAGGCCGCCAGCAGCATGAGGTTGGCGGACCAGGCGTGCACGCTGCGGATCAACCAGCCGAATTCGATCTGCGAATGGATTCGCTGCACGGAGGCGTGGCTCGCCTCGCCTCCGGGCTGGTAATAGACGACGAGCAAGAGCCCGCTCACCACCTGCACCGCGAAGAAGAAAAGCGCGATTCCTCCCAAAAGATACCAACGCGCGTAGCGATGGTCGGGGACGGCTTTCTTTCGAAGGAGCGATAGAAAGTCGCCGATGCCGACGCGCTCGTCGATCCAAGCCTGAAAGCTCACTGCGAAGTCCTCCGAACGACGACCGCGCCTGCCTCGATGCTGGCGGCGAGCGGCTTGAGCGGCAGGGGCGGAGGCCCGGCGACGTTCTTGCCGGTGTTCGGGTCGTAGACGCCGCCGTGGCACGCGCACACGATCTTGTCCTGCTCCTTCGAGTAACCGACCGTGCAGCCGAGGTGGGTGCACGTGGCGAAGAGGGCCACGAAGCGCTCGTCCGGCCGGCGCAGCAGCAGCACGGGCCTCGACCCGAACATGAAGAGCTTGCCGGTTCCGGGGGCGAAGTCCTTCGCCGGGCCCAACTTCACTTCGCTCACCTGCGGCCCTTCGCCGGCGCCCGAGGAGCCCGACTTGAGATACCGGAAGATGGGCCAGGAGAGGCCCGCGCCATACGCCACGGCCGCGGCCGCGAAGAGCTTCTTGCCGAGCTCGCGGCGCCGGGGATCTTTCGGAGCCTCGAACGCGGCCGCGCCTTCGGAATGCGCCGAGTCAGCCATGGCGGAGCTCCGAGGAGGCGGCCTCCGAGGAGGCCGCGCCGGAGGCCGAGGTCCAGCGGATGAGCGTCGCGATCAAGGCGATGAGCAAGGCGACCGCCACGCTGAACACCGCGAGCGAGACCGCGTCCGTCTTGTAGGGCAGCGCATACGGGTCGAACCCCGCCGCCGCCAGCAAGGCGTCTCGCGCTTGGTCTCGGGCGAGGATCATCCCGACCAGGGCGCCTTGGGCCGCCGCGAAGGCAGGCCACACCGCCTTCGGGCTCGCGGTTCGGACGGCGGCCCGAATGGAGAGCAGGACGGCGATCGCGCCGCACGCGATGCCGCCGGCGAGGGAGGCGCCGCCGAAGGAGCGGATCGAGAGCAATCGCTCCAAGGCCGCGGGCGGCTGGCGCAAGAGCAGCCAGGTGCCCCAGAGGGCTTGGGTCAGCGTCGCGCCGATGAACCAGAGCAGCCCCGCCCGGCGTGCGGCGGCCTTGCGCCTCCACGCGCCCCAGGCGGCCATGAGCATTCCAGCGGACGCCGCGATGCCGACGGCGAAATGCACGAACCTGGGGAGGAGGCTCGCGTCGGCGAGGTTGAGCTTCGTCCCGTAGGGCGAGATCCGCGCGAGGTCTCGCCAAAGGTCCGGGCGCGTGGAGAGCGTGGTCATGTTCGCCAGCACCCCGGCGACGGCGATGAGGAAGGCGGACGCCAGCGCCCCGCTCCAAAGCTGGATGCGCTCGCCGCGAGCGGACCCCATGAAGCGGTACAGGAGCCCGTACCCCGCCAGGAGCAGCGCGACGAGCCCCAGCCAAGGGAACGCGGAGAGCACCGTGGCCGAATAGAAGAATTGGCCGTACAAGAGCTGGACGAAGAGCAGGGGCGCGACGCCCAGGGTGATGGCGAGCGTCACGGCCGGAGGCACCAGCGAGGCCGCGTCGCGCACGAGCGCGCGGTCCTCCGGCCGACGGCGCGCGGCGTGCGCGAAGGCGAGCACGGCGCCGCCGACGCCCGCGTTGACCGCGAGCAGGTGGAGGCAGAAGGTGAGCAGCAGCAAGGCCTTCACCATGACCGGCGGAAGCGGCAGCGGGAGGGAATCCGCGGGGGGTATGGGCAGCACGCTCATCGGCGCCTCGACCTGACCTGAGCTCGATCGCTCGACGAAATGCTGCGCACGCCCGATCTGCTTTCGTAAGCCACCTCATCTCGGCGGACCCGACCGGGCGGCGATCTTGAGGTCGGGCTCCTCATTCACAGTCTCCGGCACCGTCTCCGGCTCACCGGAGATTTCGCGCCGCTCCGACCAGGTTCCCCCAGAGAGCCGGGCGGGTCGGAAAGCGAGCTCGGCCTCGCCCAGCTCCAGCGAGCGCTGGGCGCCCCCATCGAAGGAGTCGGCGAATGAGCCGAAGAACCGCCGCGCTGGGGCTCGCGGCCGGGCTGCTGGCCGCCTGCGGCCGCGCGCCGGAGCCGCCCCCGGCCTCGCTGCCGGCCGCCGCGGTGCGCCTCGTCGCTCCCCGAGGG
Source organism: uncultured delta proteobacterium (assembly GCA_963772225.1). Lineage (GTDB taxonomy): Bacteria > Myxococcota > Myxococcia > Myxococcales > UBA5297 > CAVYWD01. Next base: position 1,046,972 of record CAVYWD010000011.1, read on the forward strand.
CGGGCCCAGCAAACGCGGGTGCCGGCGATGATCGAGCCCCGGCAGCGCGCGACGCTCTCCACCCGCGCCCCGGCCCAGGTCAAACGCGTGCGCGTCCGCGCCGGCGACCGGGTGCGGGCGGGCGAGGTGCTCGCGTCTCTGGCCGACGGCGACCTGCGCGCCCAGCTCGCCGGCGCCCGGATCGAGCGCTCTCTCTCGCGCGCCCTGGAGCAGCGGCTCTCGCGCCTTTTGTCCGAAGGCGCCGCCGCGCGGGTCGAGCTCGACGCGGCCAGGGCTCGGCGCGCCGAGGCGGACGCCTCCGTCGCCGCGGCCGCGAGGTGGCGCTAACGTCCATCGGGGCCCGTCAGCCGCCATCGATTTCCCTGATTGGCTGGCCGTCCTGGAGCTCCGGCGGGGGAAGCCCGCGGGGCGGCTGGCGCGCGCCTTTCTCTCTCGCCGTCCGCGCTGAGCGCTCTCGTGATCCGCCCAAATCCCGCGCATCGGCTGCCCGCGCTCCCCCTCTATTCGCCAAGCCACCGCTCGCCTCAGCGCACCGCAAGGAGCCGGCCGCGCCTCGAGCCGCCGCCCCCCTCCCCTGCAAGCGCCCAGCGCCCCGTGCGTCTCTCCCTATCTGTGGTAGAAGCAACACCGCACCGCGCGGGGTGACCCCATGGCAGAGAAGGGAATCGGCTCAAAGCTCCTGGGCATCTTCGTCGAGACCTCCGAGAAGTCGGAAGCGAACCCGCCGTCTTCGAGCGACCCCGAGGCAAAGTCACCGGCGGAGATCGTCGCCGAGCTCGCCCAGGCCACCGCCTCGTCCGGCGGCTCCGCGCCGGCCGGCGGCGCCCCGGCCGCCGGCGCCCTGGAGCAGGCCATCGCCGGCGCGGCCGAGCCCACCGACTTCGACGCCATCTTCAAGGACGCCGGCATGGACGCCGCCGAGCTCGACCGGGTCAAGAAGGCCGAGGAGCTGCTCAAGGCACTTCCCGAGGAGACGCCGCTGCAGGTCAAGCGGCAGATCGTCGAGGCCTCCCTCAAGGCCTTCGGCTTCGAAGTCGCGAAGATCCTCGGCGCCGCTCAAACCCAGCAGAAGGCCCTGGACACCTACGTCCGCGTGAACGAGGGCGGCACCGCCAAGGCCATCGAGCAGGCCCAGGCGCAGATAGCCTCGCTCAATAATCAAATCGCCTCGCTGCGCGCCGATATCGAGAAGCGCACCGCCGCCCTCGCCTCGGTCGCCGGCGCCGCCAAGGCGCGCAAGCAGCAAGTCCAGCGGGTCCTCGACTTCTTCGGCGCTTCGGCGCCAGCCGCGAAATCATAAGGAGGGAATTGCCCCCATGAAGCTCACGCCATTCGGAAAGCTGTTCTTGGCCCTGGTCATTCTGGGCGTCGTCGGCTTCGTCGCTTACACGAAGTACGGCGCCCAGCTCAAAGAATGGGCCGGGAAGGGTGAGGCCAAGCCCTCGGAGATCGCCAAATCCGAGGGCGTGACCAAGGACGACTTCGCCCAGGTCGGCAATTTCCCCGACGCGCCCCGCGACGGCAACGTCGCGGTCAACGCCCAGGCGGGCGGCGCGGCGCTGGGCGGCGGGAAGGTCAACCGGCCTTTGCGCATCGCCATCAACACCTGGGCCGGCCACGCCCCGGGCATCGTCGCCAACGGCGGCCTCGAGCCTGGCTCGCCCGCCTCGCTCTACAAGAAGAAGTACGGCCTCGACGTGCAATTCATCCTCATCGAGGACCCGGTCGCCAAGCTCAACGCCTTCATCAAGGGCGACGTCGACGTGATGTGGGACACCGTCGATAGCTACGCCAACGAGGCGAGCCGCCTGGCCGAGCAGGGCCTCGCCGCCAAGGCCATCATCCAGGAAGACTGGAGCCGCGGCGGCGACGGCATCGTCTCCCTGAAGAGCATCAACTCCATCGAGGACCTGAAGGGCAAGAAGGTCGCCACGACGAAGTTCACGCCCTCGCACTGGCTCCTGCTCTACATGCTCGCGCAGTCCGGCCTCACCCCCGACCAGCGCGCACAAATCGAAAAGGACCTGGTCTTCACCAATGAAGCCCCGCAGGCCGCCGCCGCCTTCAAGGCGAAGCGCGTCGACGCCGCCGTCACCTGGGAGCCCGACCTCTCGGGCGCGGTCGCCGCGCGTTCCGACGAGGCGCACATCCTCGTCTCGACGACGGCCGCGACGCACGTCATCGCCGACACCCTGGTCGCGCGCCAGCAGGTCGTCGACCAGGCGCCCAAGACGCTCCAGGACTTCGTCGCCGGCTGGTTCGACGGCATCTCGGTCATCAAGGAGGACCCGCAAGGCTCGAACCAGATCGTCGGGAACGCCCTCAAGCTCGCGGCCGACGACGTCTCCGGCATGCTTTCGGGCTTGAAGCTCACGCCCTTCTCGGACAACGCGCAGTTCTTCGGCCTCTCCGGCCCCAAGGCTTACGCATCGCAGCTCTTCGGCTCGGCCTTCGTCATCTGGCGCAAGAAGGGCGTCATCACCAAGTCGGTGGATGCCAAGGACTGGTTCGACGCGCGCTTCGTCGCCGGCTTGGCCGACCAGTACAAGAGTCAAAAGGTGGAGGAGAGCTTCGCCTTCCAGGGCAAGCCCAAGGTGAGCGACCGCGCCATCGTGAACAAGAGCCTGTCCATCCACTTCACCACCGGCTCCGACGAGATCATGCCCGGCAGCTATTTCACCCTCGACGCCCTGGGCGAGACGATGCTCGCCTTCGGCAACACGTACCTCCAGGTCGAGGGCAACACCGACTCGCGCGGCAGCGCCGGCGCCAACAAGACCCTGTCGCAGAAGCGCGCGGAGGCGGTGAAAGCCTACCTCGTGAAGAACTTCGCCATCCCCGAGCCGCGCTTCGTGGCGGTGGGCCACGGCGCCGAAAAGCCCATCGCCTCCAACGAGACCGAGGACGGCCGCGCGCTCAACCGGCGCACGGACATCAAGGTCGTCCTGAACGCGCAATAGGCAACCCGATGGCCTTGGCCCGCTCATCGCTCTGGAAGCTGCGCAGCCCCGTCCCGCCCGGCGTCGGGCGGCTCTTGGGGGTGTCCTCCGTCGGCATCCTCTTCGGCGTCTGGTGCGCCTTGAGCTACCTCAAGACGGCCGGGCCGCAGGGCCCCGCTCCCCTCGTCTCGCACTTCTTCTTGCCGCCGCCGGACGAGGTGGTGCGCAGCCTCTTCTACCTCATCTTCGAGCGCGGGCTGCTCTCGGCCATCGGCGTGAGCGCGCTGCGCATTCTCATCGCCTTCGGGCTCTCGGCGGCGGTGGCGCTGCCTTTGGGCATTCTCATGGGCAGCTTCGAGGCGGTGAATCGATTCTTCGACCCCATCATGGCGCCGCTCCGCTACATGCCCATCACCGCGTTCATTCCGTTGCTCATCCTCTGGTTCGGGATCTACGAGCAGCAGAAGATCGCCTTTCTGTTCCTGGGCACGTTCGTCTACCTGCTGCCGGTCGTGGTCGACGCCATTCGCGCCGTGCCCGAGGAGCTGGTGCAGACCTCCTTCACGCTGGGTGCGAGCCGGCCGCAGGCCATATGGACGGTGCTCGTCCCCGCGGCGCTCCCGCAGATCTTCGACAGCTTCCGCGTGATGAACGCCATCGCCTGGACGTACATCATCCTCGCGGAGATCGTGAATCCGCAGAACGGCATCGGCTACATCCTTCGGTTGGCGGAGCAGCACACCAAGCCCGCCTGGTCGTTCGCCGGCATCCTGGTGGTGGGCGTCATCGGCATCGCCACCGACCTCGCCATCCGGGGCCTCAACCAGCTCCTCTTCCGCTGGAGGGAAACCGATGCCTGAGTCCGCCCCGGCCGCAAGCCCCGCGTCCGCGAGCCTGGGCGCGGGCGAGGTCCCCAAGCTCAGCATCCAGGGGTTGCACGTCAGCTACTCCGACCGCGCCGGCAAGAAGACGAAGGCCGTCGACGACGTGAGCCTGACGGTGTCCAACAAGCCGCAGGTCGGCGAGCTGGCGGTGTTCCTGGGCCCGTCGGGTTGCGGCAAGAGCACCATCCTCAAAGCGGTGGCCGGCCTCATCACCCCGGACGCCGGCGCCATCGCCATCGACGGCGCGGCGGTGAGCGGCACCGGGCGCGACCGCGGCATGGTGTTCCAGAGCTACACCTCCTTCGCCTGGCTCACGGTCCGGCAGAACGTCGAGTACGGCCTGAAGCTGCGCGGCGTGCCCTCGCGCGAGCGGCGCGAAAAGGCGCTCACGCTCCTCGAGCAGGTGGGCCTCCAGGACTTCGCCGACGCCTACCCGAAGCAGCTGTCCGGCGGCATGAAGCAGCGGGTGGCCATCGCGCGCTCGCTCATCAACCAGCCCAAGCTTCTGTTGATGGACGAGCCGTTCGGAGCCCTCGACCCGCAGACGCGCTGGGGCATGCAGGCGCTCATCCTCGACGTGCTGCGCCGGGAGGACAACACCGTCCTCTTCGTCACCCACGACGTGAGCGAGGCGGTCTACCTGGCGGACACCATCTTCGTGCTCTCGCACCGCCCGGCGAAGCTGTTGCACCGGATCGAGGTCCCCTACTTCGCCGAGCGCGACGCCTCCATCAAGCAGACGCAGCAGTTCAAGGACATCGAAGGCCACGTGCTGCAGCTCTTGCGGTCGCTCGACGTGAAGGGCAGCGTCCGAGTGGGGCTCTAGATGGCGACCGGCGAGCCCAATTACCTCAAGGCGGCCTTCGCCAACGTCTACAACCTCTCGCTGCTCGGCGGGGCGCTGGCCGCGAGCTTTGCGACCGACAACTACGTGCTGGGCGCCGTGGCGCTGGGAGCCGAGGCGCTCTGGATGCTCTTCGCGCCCGACCTGAAGCTCTTCAAGCGCCGGGTCGAGCGCGCCCACCGCGCCCAGGCCGACGAAAAGGAGCGCGGGCGCATCGCCAAGCTCATCGAGACCCTGCCGCAGGACGAGTGGCGGCGCGCCCACAACCTGGGCGAGCTGAAGATGGCCATCGAGGCGGACATGCAGCACAACCCGTCGTTCCAGGCCATCCTGCTCCAGACGGAGATCGACAAGCTCAGCCAGCTCCACGCGAGCTTCGTCTCCCTGGCGTCGGCCAGCGTGCGGGCCGAGACGTATCTGTCGGCGACCGACGTGGCCGACCTCAAGGCGCAGGCCCAGCAGCAAAAGGCCATCGCCGACAGCGTCCAGGACGCGCCGGCGCGCGAGCTCGCCCTGAAGAACGTGGACGTGCTGAAGCGCCGGCTCGAGACGCTGGAGCAGATCTTCGCCTTCGTGAAGCGGGCCCGCGGGCAGATGACGCTCATCGAGAACACGGTGCGGCTCCTGCGCGACCAGGTCCTCACCATGGCGAGCCCGGACCAGCTCAACGAGCAGCTCGACGACCTCATCATCGGCGTCGAGGCCGTCCAGAGCTCGGCGCGCGACCACGAGCTGATGCTCAGCCGCGACCCCATCGCGGCCATGGCGCCCGTGAGCGACGGCGCGATGGCCTCGACGCCCCAGCGTGAGCGGGCGAGCTGAGGCGGGCCGCTAAGTCATCGCTCCGAAATATCTGCTCCATCTCAACGTCCGATTCCATCCCGGCTGGCGTCGTTGCTCGTCGGTTACATGCCCTCTGGCATGCGCCCTCCTCGCGCCTCGCCATCCGGGCGCCTCGGACGTTGAGATCTGGAGCATCTATTTCTGCGCGATTCCTAAGGGGCCTAAGACTGGCCCACGGCCTTTCGCGCAACCGGCCCTTCTCGCGCGTCCGCCTGTCGTGGTTGGGTTGTCTTTTTGCTTCGTCGACTCGCCGCCCTGCCGTGAGCCAGGCGCAGCGCGACCGAAGGGAGCCCCATGAGACGACCCTCGAGCTGGCCCGCAATTCTCCTCGCCGCCGTCGCGGCGGCGGCGTGCGACGACTCCAAGCACTCGAAGGCCGATGCCGGCGCGGCGGCCGCCGACGCCGGGACCGTCGCGCTCGCCGACGGGACCTACAGCGCGGGCGTGGTCTGGGGCCCGGTCTCGTCGGGCCAGTACCAGGGCGGTCTCTGGGGAGGCCAGACGCTGACCTTCGACGCCTCGGGCGCGCTGCTCAAGCTTGCGAGCTCCACTCGGTGGCAGCTCGAGACCTCCGAGGCGCCGGCCGAGCTCGGCGCCGACGGCGTGGTCGCCTGGGGGCGCTGGGCTTCCGGCACCTCGACGAATTGGGGCGGCGCCGACGGCACCGCGCCAATGGTCGCCGCGAACTACATCGCCGGAAACCAATCGCCGACGCCGGAGATCCTGCACGCGACCTACACCGCCTTCGCCTCGACCGCCCCCACCGCCCTCTCGGGCTCGACGCTGGCGGTCGGCTCCTCGAACGCGGTCACCGGCACCGTCGCGATCCAGAACGGGACGGTCACCCTCTCGCTCGACAACATCGCCGTTGGGGGCCACACGTTTGCCCTCACCGCTTCGGCCGGTTTCTACGCGACGACCGGCGTCCTCGCCGGAGGACAAGTGACGAGCACCGACGGCGGCTGCCCGTGCACCGCGCAGGTGATGAACGCGGGCGCCGCCCAAGGCTGGTTCTTCGGCGCGAACGGCGAGCGCGCAGGGTTCAATTACGGCTTCACGTCGGCCGCCGGCGACGTGAGCGGCGCGGTGGTCTTCCAGTAGGCGCGGCCGGCAGGCGCTACTGGCAGCCGATGCGCGCGGCGCCGAGGGCGATGTCGTCGTACCAGAGCGTCATGTCGCTCCCGCCGTAACTCTCCCAGCCGAGTCGGAAGTCCTGGAGGGAGGGCCGCCAGGGCTGTGTCGTCGTCACCCACTGGCTGTCCACGTCCGGCGTGGAGACTTGGTCGATCTGCAGGCCATCGACCGCGGCGCCGTCGAACCAGGTCTGGAGCAGGCCCTGGCTCCCGTCGATGTGAAACTCGATGCAATGCCAACTGAGCGGCGAGGGCTTGACGCTCAGAGCGATGCCGGTAGGGCTGAGGGCCGGCAGCGTGGCATCGTTGATCTCGCGGTTGTACATGAGGATCTGCGACTGGCCGCCCATCCTCAGGTCCTTGCCGTCCGTCGCGTCCTTCATGGCCGCGAAGGTCACGTGGTCGCTCCCTAGAGCGTCGCTGAACCGGACCCAGAACCGCGCGTAAAAGTTGCTGCCGAGCGAGGCGAGCGCACTGGCGTTCGAAAGGAAGAGGTGATTGCAGTAGTTGCCCTTCCCGGTCACCTTCACCGACTGGCTTCCGGAGTGGGCCATGGTGCCGTCGATGGCGATCTGGGTCGTGCCCTGGCAGCTCTCGGCGGTGAGCGTCCAGAGCTTGGAGTCGGGCGGGCCCCCGGCGGATGCGCCTTCGAAGCCGTCGCAGAGCGGCAGGTTGGAGCAGGCGAGCGGCGCCGTCCCCGCGTCGCTTCCCGAGGCGCCGGAGTCGGCGCGGCCGGCGTCCGCCGCCGGCGACGCGTCAGGCGGCTGCGAGGCATCGACGGCGCGTCCTGCGTCGAGCCAGCCGCCGGCGTCCGCGGGCTTGGAATATCCGGCGTCACTCGCCGCTGAGTCTGAGGCCGCGTCGCTGCCGAGGCCACACCCAGCCGCCAGGGCAGAAAAGAGGAGGGCCAGGGCGGCCCGCAGCTGATGTGAAGTCATCCTAAGGTCCTGGGGAGATAGGTCCGGTGTGTTCCTCAGAGAGGCGATTCCGGCAAATCGGGTTAAGCTTCCCGAGAGAGCCTCGCGGGAAGCGCAGCGAGTGGCATGGAACTGATTTTCTCAACGATCTCTTGGCGTTAGCGCCGCATCGCCGGGAGCGCCCAGACCTCGGTGGCGCCCGAGAAGAAGCGGAAGTAGGTTGGCGCGAATCGTCGCAGAACTGGCAGGTCGTGAAAGCGCCGGGCACCGTAGGTAGTCTGACTGCGAACGGACGGAATTCCCGAGGTGATTCAGATGCGAAGCATCATGATTGAACGATTCCGCGGAATCGAAGAGGGCTCGCTTGAGGACTTGAGTCCCGGGCTCACGGTGCTCGTGGGAAGCAATGGCTCCGGCAAGAGCGCAATCCTCGACGCCCTTCTGATCGCCGCGAGTCCCAATCCGGCCGATGCGATCGGGCGCTCCATCTGGAGGCGGCAGAGCTCCGTCCGCGGAGCCCGCTGGCTCTTCTGGAGGCTAGGCCAGGATGGACCTGCAGCTATTTCAGCGAAACGCGATGCTGGCGAAATAAAGATCACAATGTCGCTCGACGAGGCCGGAAGCGAGGACTCGATAATATCTGCAATCATCGAAGGCGTGCATTCCGGGTCACCTTTCCGAGAGACGACGAGCATCAGCGTTGACAAGAAGAACCACTACAAACCTCTGGAGAGGGATTTCCGCCCTCCCGGCTCCAGATTCGTTCGCCTGATCGAAACCCGACTGGGCGCGATACACACGCCTCTGCACGCCGCCTATTCCAAGGCTACCGAGCAAGGCCGCGCCGAACTGGCCATCGATATCGTTCGAAAGCTCACCGGTGCGAACTCGCTTCAAATCCTCACGGACGACGACACTCCCTACCTCAGCCTCGGATTTCCCGATCGCGAGCTCACTCATGGCCGCATCGTCCCAGTTGAATTGGCAGGCGATGGGATTCAAGCGGTCATTCGACTCGCACTTGAGCTTGCCATGAAACCGGGAGGTCTGGCTCTCCTCGAAGAGCCGGAGGTCCACCTGCACCCAGCTGCGCTCCAACTCTGCGCCCAGGCCATCACTGAGGCAACCCGGCGCGGCGTTCAGGTCGTCATGTCGACCCACAGTCTGGAGCTCATCGACGCATTGCTTGCGGCGGTTGAACCCACAGTTCTGACGACAACCGCCGTCTTTCGAACGCGATTGGAACACGGCCGATTGGCCACCAGCCGCCTCACTGGAGGCGAGGCGCTGAATGCGCGGACTCAAATCGAGGAAGATCTTCGATGAATAGGCTTTTGGGGGAAGAATCGTACGTTTTGTGTGAAGGTTACCATGATCGTGCGTTCTGGGCGGGTCTCCTCACCTATGCCGGATGCACGGATCCGGGCCTGAACGCAGGTCCTTTCGAACGCTCCAAGGTGACCGATCCGTGGGGAAAGCCGGTCAAGGGTGGCCAATTCGGATTCCTGAACGCAAAGGGGCAATTCATCCGAGTTGTCCCTTGCCAGGGCAAGGACCAGATCCTCGGAAACGCCAGAACAAGGCTCAAGGGGCGGCCGACGGCCCCACTGAGAAGACTGATCCTAAACTGGGACTCCGACGCGCCACCCAGCGGCCAAGATGCCTCCGCATTTCGAAGCCGCCTCTTGAATCTTGGACGCGAGTTCGATGCCAGGACCCAGGACAGCGAATCCGGCGAGATCATCCTTGATTCTGCAGAGGGAGGGACCGCGCTTTCGCTTATGATATGGAAGGCTCTTGATCCTCCGAAGACAGGCCTCCCAAAACTCAACACACTGGAACGCCTCGTCTGTGCTTCGCTCGTCGCTGCCTATCCCGCCCGTGGAGGTGCGGTCCAGCGCTGGCTCGATGCACGCCCGGATGCACCCGACGCCGGGCCCAAGGAATTTGCCTGGTCCTACATGGCCGGTTGGGCTGCCGAACAAGGCAGCGAGACCTTTCTGCGTCTCCTCTGGGAGGATGCAGCGGTCGCAAGGGAACTGGTCAAGCGAATGGAGGAGACTGGCTCTTGGAAGGTCGTCCAGAGCCTCTTATAGCTTCGCCCTTCGGAGCCGCGCGCGACAGCCGCAGCGTAGGGCCTGCGTCGCCGGCGGCTCCTCTCGCCGTGCGCAGCAAGCTGCCGCGCGAGCGCGATACACTGCTCCTCAGGGCGACCGGAACGCCTCGGCGCCAGCATCCATTGATCGAGCGGACGTCCGGAGGCATTCACGTCGTCGGCGTGCAAGCCTGGAGGCGCGGTGGACTGGGTAGCGCAAGAGCTCCGAGACCTCGAATCCGAAGGGCTCCTCCGCCGCGTGAAATCGCGGCCGAGCGGCGGGGGGCGCATCGCCGAAGGCGGCGGGCGGACACTCCTGAACTTCTCCTCCAACGACTACCTGGCCCTCGCGGGCGACCCCCGTGTGACGGCTCGCGCCGCCGAGGCCCTGGCGCGCTACGGCGCCAGCGCCTCGGCCTCGCGGCTGATGAGCGGCGCCCTGCCCCTCCACGACGAGCTCGAGCAGGCGCTGGCTGAGCTCGTCGGCCAGGAGGCGGCGCTCCTGTTCGGCTCCGGCTACGCCATGAACGTGGGCGTGCTCTCGGCCCTCGCCGGCCGCGGCGACGCCCTCTTCGCCGACCGGCTGGTCCACGCGAGCCTCATCGACGGCGCGCGGCTCTCGGGCGCGGCCCTGAAGCGCTTCGCCCACAACGACCCCGACTCCCTCGAGCGGCTGCTCGCGACCACGCCTGTGCGCGGGCGGCGGTTCGTCGTCTGCGAATCGGTCTACAGCATGGACGGCGACGTCGCGCCGTTGGCGAGCCTGGGCTCTCTGGCGCGCGCCCACGGCGCCTCCTTCATCGTGGACGAAGCCCACGCCATCGGCGTCTTCGGCGAGGGCCGCGGGTTATGCCGCGCGCTCCCGAGCCAGGCCGCGCCTGACCTCGTCCTGGGCACTTTGGGCAAGGCGCTGGGGAGCTTCGGCGGCTTCGCCGCGGGGAGCCGCCTCTTGCGCGAGCTCCTCGTCAACCGGGCCCGGAGCTTCATATACTCCACCGCGCTGCCCCCGGCGTCTGCCGCCGCCGCCCTCGCCGCCGTGGAGATTGTCTCGCGCGAGCCTGGGCTCGGCGCCGACCTGCTCCAGCGCGCCGCCGCGCTCTCGAGCGCGCTGTGCGCCGAAGGTTTTCAGGTCCCTGCCGCCTCGCAGATCCTGCCGGTCCCCGTGGGCGACAACCGGCGCGCGCTCCAGCTCGCCGCGAAGCTCGAGGCGCAAGGCGTCCTCGCCGTCGCTATCCGCCCGCCCACGGTCCCGGAGGGCACGGCGCGGCTGCGGCTGTCGGTGACGCTCGCGCACGGCGCGGAGGACGTGTCCTTCGCCGCGCGCTCCATCGCCCAGGCGGCCGGGGAGCTCAGCTCGCGGTGACGGCGTGGCCTCGCATCGCCTGCGTCGGCGGTTGGGGGAGCTCGGCCGCGCTCTGGCAGCCGCTCGCGCGCGCGCTGCCTAAGGCCGCGCTCGAGCCAGTCCCCTGGTGGGAATGCCTGGAGCCGGGCGGCGGGCCTTTGGGCCGCCTGCTCGCGGCCGCCGAGCCACCGGCGCTCTTCCTGGGCTGGTCGCTCGGCGCCGTCGCCCTCCTTCGCGCCGCGCTCGATGCCCCCGCCGGGCGCGCCTCGCCCCCGCTCTGCTTGCTCTCGGGAACGGCGCGGATGACGGCCGCCGGCGACTTCCTGGGAGCCGACTTCCGGGTGCTGCGCGCGATGCGGATGCGCCTTTCGCGCGATCCCCGCGGCGTGCTCCGGGATTTCGCTTCGCTCTGCGCCGCGGGCGAAGCTTCAGCCTCGGAATTCGAGGCGCGCTATCTGGAGCAATCCGCCGAAATGCCGAAGGCGGCGCTCGAGGGCGGCCTCGCGTTCCTTTCGCAGACCGACCTGCGCGGCGCCCTGGAGGAGAAAGCAGTGGCGGCGCTCTGGATTCACGGCGAGCGCGACGCGGTGATTCCCCTCGCCAGCGCCCGAGCCGCCGCCGCGCTCTCGCCCGGCTCGAAGCTCGAGGTGCTCGCCGGGCGCGGACATGCTCTGCCTTGGACCGCCGCCCGCGAGGTGGCGCAGCTCGTCCGAGCGCTGTTGGAGGAGCGCGATGCCCCGCTGCCAAAGGACCCCGGCCGACGCTCGCCTTGAGGAGGTGCGCATGAACGCCCAATTCGCGTCCCGTCCGCTCATCGCCGCCGCGCTGGGTCTCGCCGCCGTTCTCGCCCCCGGGCCGGGCGCAGCCGCGGAGCCCGACCGGTTCAACCTCTTCATCGGCGCCGTGGGCGGGCGCGGCGTGCAGTGCATTCTGTCGGACCCGCTCCGCGAGATGAATCACGCGCGCGTCTCGCCGGACAGGAAGTGGATCACCTTCACCCGGTACAACAAGCGCGGCTTCTTCAGGAGATTCGCCAAGGAGGAGGGCGGCTACGAGGAAACCGAGATCATGCTGGCGCGCATCGACGGCAGCGAGCTGCAGAGCTTGGTCGCGCCGCAAAAGGACAGGGTCGCCGCGAACGGCTATTGGACCGAGGACGGCAAGGCCATTCTCTTCGTCTCCAACGACAACCTGGCGCACCGGGCGCAAATCAGCCGGCTTGACCTCGCCACCCGAGCCGTCGTCAAGGTGCCCATTGCCGGCGACCTCTGGGCGGCGGACCCGCACCGGGTCGGCAAGCAGATGGCGACCAGCGTCTTGGACGAGAAACAGAAAGAGATGGCCATTTGGCTCGTCGACGTCGAAGGCGGCGGCGCCCGGCAGATCACATTCCCTTCCCTCGCCGGCATCGTCCGCGACAGCGAGGCGCCGCCCGGCGATTTCGACCCGAAGATCTCGCCCGACGGCCGCAAGGTGGTCGCCATGCGCCACATGGGCAAGGCCAACTGGCACGCCGTCATCGTCGACCTCGGCTCGGGCCGCGAGCGCGACATTTCGCCGCAGAAATCGGTGGACGGAGTGCCGGAATGGTCGAGCGACGGCCAGAAGCTCATCTTCTGGTTCGTGGACGTCAAGGAGCTCCTGAAGAGCGGCCTCTACACCATGAGCCCCGACGGCCGGGGGCGCGAGCGCATCCCGCTGCCGCGCGGCTATTTCTACACCATGCCCGCATTCTTTCCCGGCGAAGGCTCGGGCGCGGACGCTCGAATCATCTTCTCGGGGGAAATGAATTCGTCGCTGTGAGCGCCTCATCCCCGGCCCTTCCCCGCTTGCGGGGAAGGGAGAGCCCGAGCTCTTCTCTTCGACCGGAGATGACCTGGGACATAGGAAGGGCGAGGAACACGGCATCCGGTTCCCCAGTTCGAGAAGAATCCAAACAACAACGCACCGCTCGAGACCCACCGCGTCGTCCCCAACGGGCCGCGCCAAAGTCACCCCTGCCCTGCGAGCGGGGAAGGGGACGCGCTCGGGCGCGAGGAAAAGCGCGATATATTGAGCTGCTTTCACTCCGGGGCGCCGAAGCACGTGCCGCTCTGGGCGAGGAGCTTCAAGCTTGGCACGGACCGACCTGCGCGGTTGCCTTGAGAAGACGGCGGCGGCCGCCTGGATTCACGGCGAGCGCGACCCGGCCGTCCCCCTTGCCGGCGCCCGAGCCGCCGCGGCGCCCTCTCCTGGGTCGAGGCTCGAGGGACCCGCCGGGCGCAGGCACGCCCTGCCCTTCTCCGCCTCCCGCCAGGCGGCGCATCCCATTCGAGGTCTTCCGCATGCGCGCGGCGCGCATTGACAAGGCGGCCGTCGCCAAGAACTTTTCCGACGCGGCCACCTCTTACGACCAGTGGGCGCGGGCGCAGGCGCGCATCGCCGCGGGGCTCATCCGGCGGCTGCCCCGCGAGCTCTCGCCCGCGTCCATCGCCGACTTAGGCTGCGGCACGGGCATGCTCACCGGGATGCTGCTCGACCTCTTCCCCGAGGCCTCGCTCTGCGGCATCGACCTCGCCGAGGGCATGGTGGCGCACTGCCGCGCGCGCTGGCCGTCGGAGCCCAGGGCATGCTTCGCTCTGGCCGACGCCGAGGCCGAGAGCTCGCTCGTCCGTGGCGCCGACCTGGTCGCCTCGAGCTGCGCGCTGCAGTGGTTCGTCGACCCCGCGGCGTCTCTGACGATGTGGGCCGGCGCCCTGAGGCCGGGCGGTGCCCTGGCGCTCGCGACGCTCGGCGTGGGCTCCTTCCCCGAGCTCGAGGCGGCGCACCGCGAGGCGCTGGGCTCGAGGCTCTCGGGGCTCCGGCTGCCGAGCGCGAGCGAGCTTCGCGGCCTGCTGCGCGGCGCCGGGCTCACGCTCGTCCTGCTGGAAGAGGAGAGCGTCACGACCTCTCACCCCGACGCCCGCGAGGCGCTTCGGTCGTTCCGCGAGACCGGGGCGCTGCTCTCCGGCCTGGGCGACCGCGCGCCGCTCAAGCTTGCGGCCATGCGGCGCCTGCTCGCCGCGTACGAGCGCCGGCGCGGCGCGGGCGGCACCGTCCCCATGACCTTCCAATCGCTCTACGCCGTCGCGGTGCGCCCGCCATGAGCCAAGGGCTCTTCGTCGTCGGGACCGGGACCTCCGTCGGCAAGACGGCCGTCGCCGCCGGGCTCTTGCGAATGCTCCGCGCGCTCGGAGTCGACGCCGTCCCCATGAAGCCGGTGCAGACCGGCGCCGCGCTCCGCGCCGACGGGACCTGGGAAGCGCCCGACCTGGAGACTGCGCTGAGCGCCGCGGGGCTCTCGGTCGACGCCGCGGAGAAGGAGCGCATGGCGCCGTGCTGCTACGAGCCGGCCTGCTCGCCGCACCTCGCGGCGCGCCTCGCCGGGCGGCCGGTCGACCTTGGACGCATCGAGGAGGCCGCGCGCTGGCTCGCCGCCCGCCACCAGACTCTTGTCGCCGAAGCCGCGGGCGGCGTCCTGGTGCCGCTCGGCCCGAGCGCGCTGACCGTCGACCTGGTGGCGCGCTTGGGCTTCCCGGCCCTGCTGGTCTCGCCCTCCGGCCTGGGCGCCGTCAATCACGCGCTGCTCTCGCTGGAGGCGCTGCGCGCGCGAGCGGTCCGCGTGCTCGGCGTCGTCCTCTGCGACACCGCGCCGCCCTCCGAGGACGAGCGGTTCATCCGAGAGGACAACGCGCTCGCCATCGCCGAGTGGGGCCGGACCCGAGTCCTCGCCCGCGTCCCCTACTTCGGAGAGCGCGTCGATTGGCCAGCGCTGGACTCTCGGCTGCTCGAGAGCGCCGGGCTCAGAGCGCTGGCGCAAGGAGTGAAAGCCCCGTGAACGCCCGCGAGCTTCGCCAGCGCGATATTCAATATCTTTGGCACCCCTACACTGAGATCACGTCCTTCGAGGCGAGCGACTTCCCCATCGTCGACCGCGCCCGCGGCTGCTCGCTCTTCGACGTCGAAGGTCGGGAGCTGCTCGACGGCATCTCCTCGTGGTGGTGCGTGAACCTGGGGCACTCGCACCCGAAGCTCGTCCGGGCCATCCAGGAGCAGGCGGAGCGGCTGCAGCACACCCTGCTCGGCGGCATGTCGCACCCGCCGGCCATCGCGCTGGCCGAGCGGCTGGCCCGCATGGCGCCCGGCGGTCTCTCCCACGCCCTCTTCGCCTCCGACGGCACGAGCGCGGTGGAGGCGGCGCTCAAGATCGCCCTGCAGTACTGGACCAACCTGGGCGAGCGCGGGCGGACGCAGTTCATCGCGCTCGAGGAGGGCTACCACGGCGATTCGCTGGGCGCCGTCGGCGTCGGCTATGTCGAGGCGTTTCACAAGCCTTTCGCCCCGGCCGTTCGCCCGGCCTTCCGCGCGCTCTCGCCGCACTGCAACCGCTGCCCCGTGGGCCTCTCTCCGGACCGCTGCTCGGCCGATTGTTTCGACTCCATGGAGCGGCTCATCCGCGACCGCGGCCGCGAGTGCGCGGCGGTCATCGTGGAGCCGCTCTGCCAGGCGGCGGGCGGGATGCGCATCTACCCCGAGGAGTATCTGCGGCGGCTGCGCGCGGCTTGCACGGCGAACGGGCTCTTGCTCATCGCCGACGAGATCGCCGTGGGCATGGGCCGGACCGGCAGCCGCTTCGCCTGCGAGCGGGCCGGCGTGGCGCCCGACATCTTGACGCTCGGCAAGGGCCTCACCGGGGGGCTGTTGCCCATGAGCGCGACCCTGGTGACCGACGCCGTCTACGATTCGTTCCGGGCCGAGGGCGGCCGCGCGCGCACCTTTTTCCACGGCCACACGTTCTGCGGAAACCCCATCACCAGCGCATTGGCGCTGGCGGCCCTGGAGGTCTACGAGGAGGAGCAGGTGGTGGAGCGGCTGGGCCCGCGCGTCCGCCAACTCGACGAAGGGATGCGGCGCATCGCCGAGGTCTTGAGCGGCTCGCCCATGCGCTCGCTCGGGATGATCGCCGCCGTCGAGCTCTCCGAAGAGGCCGGCGGCGCCGCAAGGGCCAAGGGCGTGGCGCAGCGCGCGGTGGAGCTGGGGCTCTTCATCCGGCCGCTCGGGTCGACCGTCTATCTGTGGCCGCCGCTCACGTGCACGGAGGGCGAGCTGGGCCGGATGCTCGAGCTGCTGGCGCGCGCGGCGGGCGAGGTGCGCGCCGGCTAGCACTGCCCGCCCCAAGTTGTTTCCGGGATCTCCAACCCGTTCACCCCGAGCTTGTCGAGGGGCCTTCGACTTCGGCCTTAAGGCCTCCGCTCAGGCTGAACGGGCAGCTATCCATCCCAGAACGAACTTCAAACGCTTGGTACTAGCTCGAATCCCCTGCCTTGCCGAACTCGGCGGCGATGCTCAACCCAAATTGCGACCTGTCGCGCCCGCGCCACGCGGGTGATGCGCGGTGTTCACGAGAGGAGCGGGCACAGGGCCCCTTTGGCAAAACTCGCTTGGACCGACGGCGAAGGATGCTAGTCTCCGCGGGCCCTAAATCCCGTCCACCCTGGGAAGGAGAGGGACATGAACGAGGAGCTCAATCCGCGGGACTTCTACCGCCTGCCTTGGTCCCTGAACGACAACGTGCTTTCGTGGCTGGAGCCCACCAAGCGCTGCAATCTGTATTGCGAGGGCTGCTACTCGCGCAACGAAAAGGACCGCGACAAGTCGCTGGCGCAGATCCGCGCGGACCTCGACGTCTTCGTGAAGAACCGGAAGTTCGACTCCATCTCCATCACCGGCGGCGACCCGCTGATGCACCCGGAGATCGTGGACATCGTCCGGATCATCCGCCACGAGTACGATAAGAAGCCGGTCCTCAACACCAATGGCCTCGCGCTCACTCCGGAGCTGACGCGCGACCTGAAGCGCGCCGGCCTCTTCGGCTTCACCTTCCACGTCGACTCGGGCCAGGTGCGGCCCGGATGGAAGAACAAGAGCGAGTCCGAGCTCAACGCGCTCCGCCTGCAGCTCGCGCAGATGGCGGCGAGCGAAGGCGACCTGTCGGTGGCCTTCAACTCCACGGTCTACCCGCACACGCTCGACCAGGTGCCGGTCATCCTGGACTGGGCGCGCGAGCACATCGACATCGTCCACTCCATCGTCCTCATCCTCTTTCGCACCTCTCAGACCAAGCACTTCGAATACTACGCGCAGGGCAAGCGCATCGACAGCTCGGAGCTCGTCTACTACGACGAGGACAAGCTCCCCGAGCCGCTCACCGCCGACAAGGTGGTCGCGAAGATCCGCGAGCACGATCCGCTCTTCACGCCGAACGCCTACCTGGGCGGCACCAAGGACCCGAACTCCTTCAAGTGGCTCATCGCCACGCGCCTGGGAGACAGGGAGCGCATCGATGGCTACCTGGGCCCCCGCTTCATGGAGCTGATGCAGGCCGGCCACCACTTGCTCACCGGCCGATACGTCGCCTACTCCAGCCCGTCGATGCTCAAGTTCGGCAAGCTGCTCGCGCTCGGCGCCTCGGCCTTCGACAAGGGAGCGCGCGCCGCTGCCAAGCGCTTGGCCACCGACGTCGTGAGGGCGCCGCGGCGCCTGGCGTCGCACCAATACGTGCAGAGCATCGGCATCATCCAGCCCATCGACATGATGGCCGACGGCGAGCAGAACATGTGCGACGGCTGTCCGGACATGACCGTCCACAACGGCGAGCTCGTCTGGTCGTGCCGGCTCGAGGAGCGGCTGAAGTACGGCTGCTTCCTAACCGCGGCGCCCAAGGCGGGCAAGGCTGAGAACGGCGCTTAGCGGAAGCGGACCGGCGGAAAGAGTCGCAGTCCCGCTGCGGCCTCCCCAGCGGCAGCGGGCCGTCGAATGGACCGGGTGAGGGACGGGGCAGCCCGCCTCCCGGCGGTCTGCTCCAACGACGAGGTTTCACGGGCCGAGCCCCGCGCCCTGAGGGCGCAGGGTCGGATTCGCCTCGCTCTGCGCCGATGACCCAGCGAGTCGGCAGGGCGCGCGGGTCCCCCGCAGCCGCTCCGCAGTCTCGAGGGCCGCAGCGGGCGGGCGCCGAGTCGCGTCCGCTGGACGCGGTATCTCGCGCCGGCGAACCCTCGCCCGCGGCGAAGTCCTTGTTTGCGCGCCGCTGCGAGGAAACCCCTGTCGAGGCCACGCGATAGGCGAGTAGGACCGCGACCGGCGAGGGTTGCCGTTCGAGACTCGACCCGAGAATCACGCGGGAATCTGAGGCTCTCACGGCGACCCGGAAGGAGCGCGCGCTCGCGCGCGCGACGACTCAGGCCTTTTCCCTCCGCTCTTCGCGGAAGGGAAAAGCGGGTTGCCGTTCGAGACTCGACCCGAGAATCACGCGGGAATCTGAGGCTCTCACGGCGACCCGGAAGGCGCGCGCGCTCGCGCGCGCGACGACTCAGGTCTTTTCCCTCCGCTCTTCGCGGAAGGAAAAGCGGGTTGCCGTTCGAGACTCGACCCGAGAATCACGCGGGAATCTGAGGCTCTCACGGCGACCCGGAAGGCGCGCGCGCTCGCGCGCGCGACGACTCAGGCCTTTTCCCTCCGCTCTTCGCGGAAGGAAAAGCGGGTTGCCGTTCGAGACTCGACCCGAGAATCACACATGCGCCGCCGGCCCCCGTCCTCGGCATCGGCGGGCCCGCGATGAATCGCTCCCGCCCCTCGCTGGCGCCTCGCACACAGGTCGCGGGATTGCATGTACCCCGCCCGTTTTGAACTATCCTGGCGCGGATCGACCCTGCTGCGACCGCGCCAACCCGCCTTTCTTGGGGCAATCGAAGCGAGCGCGCGGCGAACCACGGCCGCGCTCCCGGCGCCGCCGCCCTTTGGAGCACTCATGAGCCTGCGACTGCGATCCGGCCGACGACTTCTCCTCGCCTGTGCGTTGCTCGCCGCCTGCAGCGGGCGCGAGAAGGCCAAGCCGGAGATTGCATCCGCCGATTTCCCGCTCTTCGTCAACGGAGGCTTCGAAGCCGACACCATCGGCCTCCCGCCCTCTTCTTGGACGATCCAGTCGTACCTCAACAACAACAACACTCCCCTGGGTACAGCCTACCCCGGCTACGACCTCGGCCTGCTCGCCGTCCCACCGCAGTCGATCGCCGACTTGAACCTGAGCACTGGGGGCACGGCCGACACCTATGTGGTCGGCGCGGCGACGTCCGAGAGCCAGCCCGACCCGGACCTGGGCGCGGGCGCCAGCCTGCGCTACCCGAAGTTCGGGCTGCGCAGCGCCGTGGTAAACACCGGCACCACCGGCAAGAACCAAAACGTCAACTCGATGAAGCAGACGATGACGGTGGGCGCGGGCGACGTCGACTCCGCTGACGGCCAGGTGCACCTCCGCTTCGTGGCCGCCGCCGTGCTCCAGAACCCCAGCCACTACGACTGGGAGCAGCCCTACTTCTTCATCCAGCTCTCCAACGTCACCACCGGCGCCGTCCTCTACACAAACTTCAATTTCGCCGGACAGTCGGGAGTGCCCTGGAAGTCCGTGGGCACCGGCCAGAACACCATCCAGTACACCGACTGGCAGCTCATCGACATCGCGCCCGGGAGCAAGGTCTCCATGGGCGACCAGGTTCAGCTGATCGTCTTCGCCGCCGGCTGCAGCCGCGGAGGCCACTGGGGCCGCGTCTACGTCGACGCCTTCGGGCCCTCCATCCCGGGTCTTTTCGTTTCGGGCGTCGGGCCGCAGTCGGCGTTCAACAACACCAACATCGCTTACACGATCTCCTACAAGAACGGCGGTGCGAGCAGCGCCGCCAGCACCCAGGTCGTCTTCAACACCCCGCCCAACACCACCTTCCAGTCGGTGAGCCCGTCGACCGGCTGCACGGCGCCTGCGGTGGGGGGTACCGGAGCCGTCACCTGCACCCTGGGCGCGCTCGGCGCTGGCGCGAGCGGCTCGCTCGCGGTCACCGTCCACATCAACGCCGGCACCGAGGGCCTGGTCACCGCGGGCAACTATTGGATTCAGGCCACCGGGGTATCGCCCTTGCTCGGCGCGAAGATCGACACGGTGGTGACCGGGGTGCCCGCGTCGATCGACGTGGTCAGCGGCAGCCCCCAGACTGCGACTGCGAACGCCGCGTTCGGCGTGCCGCTGGTCGCGGTGGTGAAGGACGCGGCCGGCTATGTGGTCCCGAACGTCGCCGTGACCTTCGCGGCGCCCGGCTCCGGCGCGTCGGCCGTTCTGAGCAGCGCCTCGGCCACCACGGACATGTCGGGCCAGGCCTCCGTCACCGCGACGGCCAACACCGTCGCGGGAGGCGCGTACGCGGTGACCGCGACGGCCGCCGGCGTGAGCGCCTCGGCATCCTTCTCGCTTACCAACTCCCCCGGCGCGCCTGCGACCGTGGCGGTGTCGGGCGGCGGCGGCCAGAGCGCGGCGGTGGGAGCCACCTTCGCGCAGCCGCTCACGGCCGTGGTGACCGACGCCTGGGGCAACCCCATCCCCGGCGTGACCGTGAGCTTCAGCGCGCCCGGTTCCGGGGCGAGCGCGCAGGTGGCCGCGACCGCGACCACCAACGCCTCCGGCCTGGCGAGCACCTCGGCCACCGCGAACCACACCTCGGGCGCCTATCAGGTGACTGCCTCGGTCAGCGGGGTCGGTACACCGGCGGCGTTCGCGCTCACCAACACCGCGGGTGCACCTGCCTCGATCTCCGCGGCGGGCGGCGCAAGCCAGAGCGCGACCGTGGGCACCGCCTTCGCGCAATCGCTCGTCGCCCTGGTGACCGACACCTATGGAAACCCGGTCTCCGGCGCCACGGTGAGCTTCGCCGCGCCCGGCTCGGGCGCGAGCGCTCAGGTCGCCGCCACGGCGACGACCGACTCCCAAGGCCGCGCGAGCGTCACCGCCACCGCAAACCACACGGCCGGCGGCCCCTACTCGGTGAGCGCCAGCGTCTCCGGCGCCGCAAGCCCCGCCTCGTTCAGCCTCACCAACATCGCCGGCTCGGCCGCGTCGATCTCCGCGGCGGGCGGCGCAAGCCAGAGCGCGACGGTGGGCACCGCCTTCGCGCAATCGCTCGTCGCCCTGGTGACCGACACCTACGGAAATCCGGTCTCCGGCGCCACGGTGAGCTTCGCCGCCCCCGGCTCGGGCGCGAGCGCTCAGGTCGCCGCCACGGCGACGACCGACTCCCAAGGCCACGCGAGCGTCACCGCCACCGCAAACCACACCGCCGGCGGCCCCTACTCGGTGAGCGCCAGCGTCTCCGGAGCGTCCACCCCCGCCTCGTTCAGCCTCACCAACACCGCCGGCTCCGCCGCGTCGATCTCCGCGGCGGGCGGCGCAAGCCAGAGCGCGGTCGTCGGCGCCACCTTCGCGCAATCGCTCGTCGTTCTGGTGACCGACACCTACGGAAATCCGGTCTCCGGCGCCACGGTGAGCTTCACCGCGCCCGGCTCGGGCGCCAGCGCGCAAGTGAGCGCGACGGCGACGACGGATTCTTCAGGCCACGCGAGCGTCACCGCTACCGCGAACCACACGGCCGGCGGCCCCTACTCGGTGAGCGCCAGCGTCTCCGGAGCGTCCACCCCCGCCTCGTTCAGCCTCACCAACACCGCCGGCTCGGCCGCGTCGATCTCCGCGGTGGGCGGCGCAAGCCAGAGCGCGACCGTGGGCACCACCTTCGCGCAATCGCTCGTCGCCCTGGTGACCGACACCTACGGCAATCCGGTCTCCGGCGCCACGGTGAGCTTCACCGCGCCCGGCTCGGGCGCCAGCGCGCAAGTGAGCGCGACGGCGACGACGGATTCTTCAGGCCACGCGAGCGTCACCGCTACCGCGAACCACACCGCCGGCGGCCCCTACTCCGTCACCGCCAGCGTCACCGGCGCGTCCACCCCCGCCTCGTTTAGCCTCACCAACACCCATGGTGCACCTGCCTCGATCTCCGCGGCGGGCGGCGCAAGCCAGAGCGCGACCGTGGGCACCACCTTCGCGCAATCGCTCGTCGCCCTGGTGGCCGACACCTACGGCAATCCGGTCTCCGGCGCCACGGTGAGCTTCACCGCGCCCGGCTCGGGCGCGAGCGCTCAGGTCGCCGCCACGGCGACGACCGACTCCCAAGGCCACGCGAGCATCACCGCCACCGCAAACCACACCGCCGGCGGCCCCTACTCCGTCACCGCCAGCGTCTCCGGCGCGTCCACCCCCGCCTCGTTCAGCCTCACCAACACCGCCGGCTCCGCCGCCTCGATCTCCGCGGCGGGCGGCGCAAGCCAGAGCGCGACGGTGGGCACCAGCTTCGCGCAATCGCTCGTCGCCCTGGTGACTGACACCTATGGAAACCCGGTCTCCGGCGCGTCGGTGAGCTTCGCCGCGCCCGGCTCGGGCGCGAGCGCTCAGGTCGCCGCCACGGCCACGACCGACTCCCAAGGCCACGCGAGCGTCACCGCCACCGCAAACCACACCGCCGGCGGCCCCTACTCCGTCACCGCCAGCGTCTCCGGCGCGTCCACCCCCGCCTCGTTCAGCCTCACCAACACCGCCGGCTCCGCCGCCTCGATCTCCGCGGTGGGCGGCGCAAGCCAGAGCGCGGTCGTCGGCGCCACCTTCGCGCAATCGCTCGTCGCCCTGGTGGCCGACACTTACGGAAACCCGGTCTCCGGCGCGTCGGTGAGCTTCACCGCGCCCGGCTCGGGCGCGAGCGCTCAGGTCGCCGCCACGGCCACGACCGACTCCCAAGGCCACGCGAGCGTCACCGCCACCGCGAACCACACCGCCGGCGGCCCCTACCCCGTCACCGCCAGCGTCTCCGGAGCGTCCACCCCCGCCTCGTTCAGCCTCACCAACACCCATGGTGCACCTGCCTCGATCTCCGCGGCGGGCGGCGCAAGTCAGAGCGCGGTCGTCGGCGCCACTTTCGCGCAATCGCTCGTCGCCCTGGTGACTGACACCTATGGAAACCCGGTCTCCGGCGCGTCGGTGAGCTTCACCGCGCCCAGTTCGGGCGCGAGCGCTCAGGTCGCCGCCACGGCGACGACCGACTCCCAAGGCCACGCGAGCGTCACTGCCACCGCAAACCACACCGCCGGCGGTCCCTACTCCGTCACCGCCAGCGTCTCCGGAGCGTCCACCCCCGCCTCGTTCAGCCTCACCAACACCCATGGTGCACCTGCCTCGATCTCCGCGGCGGGCGGCGCAAGTCAGAGCGCGACCGTGGGCACCGCCTTCGCCCAGCCGCTCGTGGTCCAAGTCGCCGACGCTTACGGCAATCCTGTCCCCGGCGCCACGGTGAGCTTCGCCGCCCCCGGCTCGGGCGCGAGCGCGCAAGTGAGCGCGACGGCGACGACCGACTCCCAAGGCCATGCGAGCGTCACTGCCACCGCAAACCACACCGCCGGCGGCCCCTACTCCGTTACCGCCAGCGTCACCGGCGCGTCCACCCCCGCCTCGTTCAGCCTCACCAACACCGCCGGTTCCGCCGCGTCGATCTCCGCGGTGGGCGGCGCAAGCCAGAGCGCGACCGTGGGCACCGCCTTCGCGCAATCGCTCGTCGCCCTGGTGACCGACACCTACGGAAACCCGGTCTCCGGCGCGTCGGTGACCTTCACCGCCCCGAGCTCGGGCGCGAGCGCTCAGATGGCCGCAACCCCGACCACCGACTCGTCGGGCCGCGCGACAGTCACCGCAACCGCGAACGGCGTCGCCGGCGGCCCGTACACCGTGGATGCCTCTGTCGCCGGGGCCGCGGCGGCGCACTTCTCGCTCACCAACACCGCCGGCAGCCCCGCGTCCATCCGCGTGGCCGACGGCGACGGCCAGAAGACCACGGTCGCCACCGCCTTCGCGAAGGCCCTGATCGCCGTCGTCGTCGACGCGAGAGGAAACCCGGTCGCCGGGGCTCCGGTCGCCTTCGCTGCGCCCTCGTCGGGCGCGAGCGCCGCGCTTTCGTCGCTGGCCCAGGTGAGCGACGCCTCGGGCCAGGTCCAGATCTCGGCTGCCGCGAACACCGCGTCGGGGGCCTACCCCGTGACGGCGAGCCTGGGGGGCTCGGCCGCGCCGGCGTCCTTCTCCCTCGAGAACTTGCCCGGCGCCGCGGCGTCGCTCGCCGTGGTCTCCGGAGGTGCGCAGACCACCGCCGTCAACACCGCCTTCTCTGCGCCGCTGGTCGCCGTCGCGCTCGACCTGTACGGCAACCCGGTCCCCGGCGCGCACGTGACCTGGGCCGGGCCCTCCTCCGGCGCTGGCGCGGCGCCGAGCGACGCGGACACCACGACGGGCGCCGACGGCCGCGCGAGCGTGACCGCGACCGCCAACGGCACCGCCGGCGTCTACCCCTTCACGGCGAGGCTCCCGGGCGGCCAGCAGGCCGACTTCGTGCTCACCAATGCCGCCGGTCCCGAGGTGACCGTCGTCGCCGAGTCGGGCACGCCCCAAACCGCGGCGGTGGGCGCCGCCTTCGCCGCGCCGCTGGTCGTCCTGTGCACCTCAGGGGGAGCCCCGCTCGCCAACGCGACGGTGACCTTCCAGGTGCCGCCGGGCGGCGCGAGCGCCGGCTTGAGCGCGCTCGCCGCGAGCACCGACGCCACCGGCCACGCGCAGGTGACCGCCACCGCCGGCAGGACCGCGGGAGCCTATGCCGTCACTGCGTCGGTGGCCGGCGCGCGCCAGAGCGCCGCGTTCGCCCTGACCAACGCGCCGGGGAGCCCCGCGACCATCGCCGCGAGCCCGTCCTCCACGCCGCAGAGCGCGCAGGTCGGCGCGCCCTTCGCCTCGCCGCTCGCCGCCCTGGTGCAGGACGCGTTCGGCAACCCCGTCCCGGGGATCGAGGTCGACTTCGCGGCGCCCGCCTCGGAGCCGACCGCGGCGCTGCAGGCGCCCTCGGCCACCACGGACGCGAGCGGCCGGGCGACGGTGCCGGCGACCGCGGGCGCATCCGCCGGCGGCTACGCGGTGCACGCGACCGCCGCCGGCGTCTCCGGCTCGGCCTCGTTCGACTTGGAGAACCTCGCAGGGGCGCCCTCCCAGATCGAGATGCTCTCGGGCTCGGCGCAGGCGGCGCAGGTGACCACCGCCTTCACCTCGCCCCTGAGCGTCAAGGTCACCGACGCGGCGGGCAACCCGATCGCGGGCGCGACCGTGACCTTCTCCGCCCCCGCCTCCGGCGCGACCGCCTCGCTGTCGACCGCGACCGCGGTGACCGATGCCCAGGGCGTCGCCAGCGTCGACGCCACCGCCGGCTCGGTCGCCGGAGCTTACGAGGTGATCGCCTCGCTGCCGGGCGGGGCGGCGCCCGCGCGCTTCGAGCTCACCAATACTCCGGGTGCACCGGCGGCCCTCACGGCGGTGGCCAGCAGCACGCCGCAGAGCGCGCGGGTCGGCACCGCCTACCCGCAGCCGCTCGTCGTGAAGGTCGTCGACGCGCACGGCAACCCGGTCCCCGGCGCGTCCGTCGCCTTCGTTGCGCCCGCATCGGAGCCCCGCGCGTCCCTCACCGCGAGCCCACCCGCCACCGACAGCGCGGGTCTCGCCAGCGTGGTCGCAATCGCCTCCGACGTCGCCGGCAGCTTCATCGTCACCGCGAGCGTGAACGGCGTCGCCGCCCCGGCATCCTTCGCGCTCACGAACCTCGCCGGCGAGCCCTCCACCCTCGCGGTGGTGAGCGGCGGCGGACAGTCGGCGCTGGCCACGACGGCCTTCGCCGAGCCCCTCGTCGTCCAGGTCCAGGATGCCTTCGGCAATCCCGCGACGGGAGTCTCGGTTCAGCTGACCCTGCCGACCTCTGGGCCGAGCGCCACCGCGGCCCAGGCAAGCCTCGTCACGGGCGCGGACGGGAGAGCCGCGTTCCAGCTCACCGCCGGCGATCGGCCCGGGACCTTCGAGCTCTCCATCGCGGCTGCCGGGGTGGCGGCGCCCGCAACGGCCTCGTTTACCGCCTCGCCCATCCCGACGACCACAACGCTCTCGGCCGAACCCTCGGCGCCATCCGCCGGCGCCCCGGTTGCGCTGACCGCGGTCGTCTCGAGCGCTGACGGGGCTCCACAGGGGACCGTGCGCTTCCTCTCCGACGACCAGCCGCTGGGGACGGCATCGCTGTCTTCGGGCGCGGCGATCCTCACTGTGTCGCTCCCCGAAGGGACGCATGCGCTCACGGCGATCTACGACGCGCAGGGAGCCTTCGGCGCGAGCAGCGGGTCGGCCAGCGTGACGGTGGCGCCCGAAGAGCGCTCCTTCACGCTGAGCGGCGGCGGCGGTTGCGGGGCCGCGGGGGCCGGGGGCGGCCCGAGCTCGCTCGCCGCCGTGGCGTTCGCGGCTCTCGCGCTCCGCCTCTCGGCGCGGCGCCGGCCCCGGGGCGGCGCGCTGCTCTTGGCGCTGGCGTGCGGCGCCGCCTTGGCGCGGCCCGGGCTTGCCCTTGCGCAAGCATCGCCCGGCGCCGCCGTGGACCTGTTCCGCCCGGCGGCGGCGGGCAGCGATTGGTTCGCGCTCGACTCGCTCGACTTCCGGGGGCAGCTTCGACCGGCGGCGCAGCTCTCTCTCGACTACGCCCGAAACCCCCTCGTCATCTACGGCGCCGACGGCGGACAGGTCGCCGTTCCCTTGCGCCACCAGACCTGGCTCGACGTCGGCGGGAGCCTGACGCTGCTCGAGCGCATCCGCCTGTCGGCGGAAGTCCCGGTCGCGGTTTCCCAGGGGGGCGATTCGACCCTCATCAACGGCGCGCGGCTCGATCCCTCGTCGAGGGCGGGCCTGGGCGACCTCGCGGTCGCCGCCGACGTCCGCCTGCTCGGCGCCTACGGCGACCCGATCACGCTCGCCGTCGGGGCGTCGCTGCTCCTGCCCACAGGCTCCCAGCAAAACCTGCTCGGCAACGGGAAGGTCGGCGGCGAGCCCCACCTGCTCGCCGCGGGCGACGCGGGCCCCATTGCCTGGGCCGCGCGAGTCGGCATGGGCCTGCGCACCGGGCAGATTGCCGACGTGAGGTTCAACGACGAGGTCCGCTTCGGCGCGAGCGCGGGCCTGCGCCTCGCCGACAGGAGGCTGCTCATCGGGCCGGAGGTGTACGGCGCCGCCGACACCGGCAGGTCCGGCGGTGAGAAGCGCGCCACCGCCTTGGAGGGCGACCTCGGCGGCCACTACGTCTGGGCCTCGGGGTGGCGCGCCGGGGTCGGCGCGGGCACCGGACTCAGGAAGTCCGCCGGCGTGCCGGATCTCCGCGTGCTCGTGTCGCTCGGCTGGGCGCCGCCCACCGAGTCTGCCGCGCCGCCCGATCGCGACGGCGACGGCGTCGCGGACGCGGAGGACCTCTGCCCCGACGTCCCGAACGGCGCCCACCCCGATCCCGACCGGCTGGGCTGCCCGGACCCAGATTCGGACGGCGACGGCGTCACTGATCACGATGACCTGTGCCCCAACGTGCCCGCGGGGCCGCAGCCGGATCCCGCGAGGCGCGGCTGCCCGGGAGATTCGCGACGGGGACGGCGTCGTCGACGCGGACGACCCATGCCCAGACGCGCCCGCGGGGGCGCACCCGGACCCGAAGCGGCCGGGGTGCCCGGACGGCGACCGCGACAAGGACGGCGTCCGCGACTCGGCCGACCTGTGCCCGGACGCGCCTGCTGGGCTTCACCCCGATCCGGCGAGGCCGGGCTGCCCGCTGCCGGATCGCGACGGCGACGGCGTGCCCGACGCGGTGGACGCGTGCCCCGACCGGCCCGGCGCGCCTGACCTGAATCCCAAGAAGAACGGGTGCCCGAGCCTCGCCAAGGTGGAGCGCGGGCAGATCGTGATTCTGCAGCAGGTGAACTTCGCCACCGCCAAGGACGTGATCCTCCCCTCCAGCCGGCCGGTGCTCGAGGCGGTGGCGCGAATCCTCGAGGCCTCGAAGGAGATTCGGCACTTGTCGATCCAGGGGCACACCGACTCGATCGGCAAGCCCGAGGCGAACCGCAACCTCTCCGAAAACCGGGCGAAGAGCGTGAAGGCCTGGCTCGTCAAGCACGGCATCGCGGCCGACCGCCTCGAGTCGCACGGCTTCGGCCAGACCCGGCCCATCGCGGTGAACCTCACCGATCGGGGCCGCGCCGCGAACCGGCGGGTGGAGTTCCACATCCTCGAGCAGGCGGCGGCGGACCCGTGACGAGAGCGGCGGGTCGGCGCTCCCGGGGCCTGCACGGCTCCAGGGAGCGCCGCCGAGCGCTCGGCCTCCAGCGGTTCCCTCATCAAAGGAAAACGGAACTTTCAGAAAAGCACTTCGCGCGATGCTGCCGAACGGCTGCGGTGGCGTCGCGTCGAGCTAGACCGTGCGCCAATCCGGCTTCCCTTCGAGCAGGGAAGATTCGCATTCCCGGTCAAGACGCCGCGCGGAGGCCCGACTAGAGTCGCGCGCATGGCTTCCCCCCGCGCGGCCACCGAGCAAGACCACAAGGAGCGCATCTTGAGGGTGCTGGTGCACCTTCAAGATCACCTCGACGAGGCGCTGGACGTCGAGGCGTTGGCGGAGGTCTCGCACCTCTCGCCGTTTCACTTCCACCGCGTGTTTCGCGCGCTGGTCGGCGAGACCGCCATGGACCACGTGCGGCGCCTGCGGCTCGAGCGCGCGGCGCGACAGCTCAAGTTCACGGAAGATCCGGTGGTGCAGGTGGCCTTCGCCGCCGGGTACGAAGCCCACGAGGCGTTCACCCGTGCCTTCGCGGCGCGCTTCGGAGTCCCGCCGTCCGAGTATCGAAAGCAGCGCCGCGGCTCGGCGGCCGATTGAGTCGAGGGCCCGGGCGCGGCCTGGCTCCCGAGCCGCCCGCGGGAGCCCTCGAGCCCCGTCGAGATCCGGCCGATGCCCTCCACCCGCGTCGCCTTCGCGCGGCACGTCGGGCCCTTTGCCGCCGTGGGCCAGGCCTGGACGAGCCTCTACGCCTTCGCGCGGGAGCGGAGCCTCTCGCCGCTCGACGCCTTCGGGCTCTGCCACGATGACCCGGAGATCACCCAGCCCGACCGTTTCCGCTACGACGCCTGCCTCCCAGTCGGGCCCGAGATCGCCGCGGAGGACTCCATCGGCATCCAGGTCGTTCCCTTGGGGAGCTCCGCGGTCGCGCTCCACTGCGGGCCGTACGAGGCGCTCGGCGAGACCTACGGCTACCTGCTGGCGAACTGGGCGCCGCGGACGGGCCGTTCCATCTCTCAGGGGCCGTCGATCGAGCGCTACCTGAACGACCCGCGGTGCACGCGCCCCAAAGATCTTCGAACCGAAGTCTGGCTCCGCCTGGAAGAGGCGGAAGAAAGTGAAGAGACGCCATGAGCTCCCAGTGGACCCTCCTCGGAGCCTCGGCGATAGCGGCGCTGCTCATCCTCGCCGCCGCCGCGCGCCGCTTCCTGCGCGCGCCCCTGTACAGGCCCGGGATGGTGAAATCGGGCACCAATCCGGCCACGTCGCTCGAGCCGCCGCGCCAGAGCGGCGATCCGAGCTCGTGGACCGTGGAGGACGGCGTCCGCCTCTTCCACCAGGCGAAGGGCTCCGGGCCGCGCGTGCTGGTCATCCACGGCGGCCCGGGGATCCCGATCCGCGCGCCCTGGGACGCGCTCGCGCCCCTCGAAGCGAGCTTCACTTTCGAGCTCTACGACCAGCGCGGCTGCGGCCGGTCGACGCGGCCGGTGGCGAAGATGGAGCCCGGGTTCTCCGGGATGAAGAAGCTCGAGCGGTCTCTCGGACTGGGCGTGCAGGTCGCCGACATCGAGCGGATCCGCCGCATCCTGGGCGAGGAGCAACTGACGATCGTCGGGCACTCGTTCGGCGCCTTCCTGGCTTCGCTCTACGCCGCCGAGTTTCCGGAGCGGGTGCGCGCGCTGGCGCTCGTCGCGCCCGCGGCGGCGCTGAAGCTCCCCGCCGAGGGCGGCGGGCTCTTCGGGACCGTGCGGACGCTGCTCCCCGAGAGCCGCAGGCCCGACTTCGACCGGTACCTGGCGCGCCTCTTCGACTTCCGCCATCTCGCCTCGCGCACCGACGCCGAGCTCTCGCAGCTCAACACCGAGCTCATCCCCTTCTACCGCGAGGCGCTCCAGGCGCACGGGCTCCCTGGGCCGCAGGGGACGGGCACTCCGCCGCCGGGGTGGGTGGGCGGCTTCATGGTCCACGCGATGTACCTGAGCATGGGGCGGGAGCACGACTACCGGCCCGCGCTCACCAAGGTCACCGCGCCCGCGCTCGTCCTCCACGGCGGGCGCGACCTCCAGTCCGAAGCCGAGTCCATGAGCTACGCCGAGGCCATCCCGAATGCGCGGTTTCGGGTGATTGCGCAGGCCGGCCACTTCATCTTCGACGACGCGCCCGAGGAGTTCGCCGCGGCGGTGGGCGAGCTTCTCCGGAGCGCCGGCGACGCAGCCTCGCGCTGAGGCGCGGCGGACGTCCGGATAGACTCGGCCATGAGCCCGACGCGAGCGATGCGTCGGTGAGCCAAGCATCCCTCAGGGGCCCATGGCGACGATGCTCGACCGAGGAGCGGCGCCTCGCCGGAGCGGCCAGCGCCACGCGCCCGCCCCTCTTCTCGCCCGACGGCCAAAGGGTCGCCGTGGCGCTCAAGGGCGCGGCGCTGCTGTTCGACGCCGCCAGGGGAGTCCTGGTCGGTCGTTGCGACACCGGGCAGGGCGTGCACATGTCCTTTGTGCGCCTACGTGGCTCCTGCTGTGGCCCGCCGAACAGGAGCCGGAGGACCCGACGCTCTGGCTGGTCGACGCGCGATCGGTGGAGCTCGTCGCGCGGCTGAAGGTGGCCACGAACGGGTCCCGCCATCGGGACTGCCCCCTCGCGTTCGGAGGGCGCGTCGTGGTCGCCTCGCCCCAGCAAGCGCCTTGGGTCTTCGACCTCGAGGACGGAGCGCTCGTGGGCCGACTGCAGCTCGGAGGAGAATTCGAGCTCCGGACGCTCGCGGTCAGCGCCCGGGGCGAGCTGCTCGCCCTGACTGAGGACGGCACGGCGCGCGTCTCGTCGCCGCCGGTCGGGGGAGCGCGGCCGAAGAATCGGTGAGGAGCGGCCAGGCGGTGGGCTGGAGTCGGCGGGGCGGCTGCCGTACCCTTCCCGCGTGAGCCTGATCGAACAAGACACCGACCCCCGGCAACTCGCCGAGTACTATCGGCTGCTGCGCAATCTCACGCCCGCGCAGCGGATGAAGGCCGTGAACGCAGCCACGCGGCGCATGCGCGCCATGGCCGAAGCTGGAATTCACCTTCGGGAGCCCGGCGCGACCGACCGTCGCGTTCGAGCGGAGCTGGTGCGCCTTCTCTATGGGGACCAGGCCGTCGAGAGGCTCGCCGGCCATCTCTTCCCATGACGGGAACGAGCTCCCCCGATATCGAGGACGTCGCCCTCAGAGTCGCTCGGGCTTTCGACAAGCTGGGACTCCGCTATCTGGTTGGGGGGAGTGTCGCGAGCTCGCTCTTAGGGGAGCCCAGAGCGACGAACGACGTCGATTTCCTGGTCGAGCTCCCAGAGCGACGAGTGCCCGAGCTCGCGCGAGAGCTCGGCGACGACTTCTCCGTGGACGAGGATGCCCTACGCGAAGCCGTCCGCCTGGGCCGGTCGTGGAACGTCTTCTACTTGCCGCTCGTGACGAAGATAGACCTGTTCATGAAGACCGAGGACCCGTTCGACGAATCGGAGCTGGGCCGACGCTGCTTCGTGCCGCTCGGCTCGGAGGGAGCCGGGCTCTTCGTCGCGAGCGCGGAGGACGTCATTCTGCGCAAGCTCGCCTGGTATCGTGCCGGCGGCGAGGTGTCCGACTCGCAGTGGAGAGACGTGCTTGGGGTACTGGCCATATCCGGTGCGCGAATCGATTGGCCGTACCTTCAGCATTGGGCAGCCCACCTCGGGGTCGCGGACCTGCTTCAGCGGCTCGCGCCCTCTCCGGCGTGACCTGCCGTGCTCAGTGGTGGTTGCAGCCCCCGCCGTCGTGCCCCGAGCACCTCGCGTCGCCCTTCGCGAGCGAGCCCTCGGCCAGCGCGCGGAGCGCCTGCCCGGCATTGCCAAAGATGCCGCCGATCACCTCGATGCCCAGAGCCGAAAGCCCGCGAGCGGCTCCGCCTCCGAGCCCTCCCACCACGATGGCCTGAGCCCCGAGTCGCTGGATGAATTCCGGCATGCTGCAGCCTTCGCCGTGGCCCGGCGAAGGCACGACCTTCGTGGAGACGACCTGCGAACCTTCGATGACAGCGACCACGAAATAGGGCGTGTGCCCGAAGTGACCGCTCACATTTCCGCCGAGCCCTTCCGGGCCTTCACACGCGACGGCTATCTGTTTGCTCTCCGACATGGCTCCTCCTCGAAGTGCGACAGGCGCCGAGCTCTCGCGCGGCGAGGGTGGGAGCCGAACGACATAAGACGGGTTCACCCGATGGACATCCGCGGCGGCGAGCCTGCGCGCCTCGGGTTCGGCCTAGAGCTTTCGCCGTCTCTCCAGCCGCGCGCTCGACACCTCCACGCCATCGCCCTCCGCCAGGCCCGCGCGAGCTCCGCGGCTGCGGCGCGCACCCGCCCGCTCGCCTCGCGGTGAAGGCAGATGCACGCGACCTCCTCAGGCTGCGCGTTCCAGCGACCCCGCCGCCGACCCGGCGAAGCTCGTCCTTGACGATGACCTGCCGGTCGAGCCACCTCGACAATCCCCAGGCCGAGACGCGGGGACCTCCGCCGTCGCCAACGGGTCCCACCAGGGGTTTCCGCTGGCTCAGGCATCTGCTCCGGAGCAGGCGGATGGGGATACGACACGGCGCATATTGCTCACGTCGTTGCGCAATCCGCGCAGCGGAAGGTTGCCTCATTTGCGCAAGAGGGCGACCTCGATTCGGCGTAGAAAGCGACACCGGCAGGGAGACGCTCCTCGGTCGCGCTTGGCGCGGGCGCTGCATGGCGCTTCGGGCAACTCTAGGCCGCGCCGAGGCGTCTCGGCAGAAAGGGCCAACCAGCCATGCCGGTATTCAGGCGCCTTCGCCGCGGCGAAAAAGGCAGCGGAAAGACCGAGTACATCGTCATCAGCACTTTCATTGCGATCAGCGCGATCGCCGTCGCCTCCGTGCTGGGCTTCGATCTTCGTCAAGTCGGAGCCACCGTCGACAATGCCCTCGCCGGCAACTTCTCCGGGACCGAGTCTCAGGACGAGACCGGCATTTGCGCGAACGGCTCGTGCAACTGCTTCGTCGCGGGCACGCCCATCGACACCGCCGAGGGGAGCAAGCCCATCGAAGAGGTCGCGCTCGGAGAGCGCGTCGGACCGAAGTCCGCCGAGTGCGCCGAGGTTCGCCTCGAGGAATGGGCGGAGGTCGACCTTCGAATAGCGGTTGCGACGGCGGCCGGCTCCGACGAGCTGGAGCTCCAGCTGCTCCGGCCGGACGACTGGCTTCGCGAGAATCGCCCGGTCGCCGGTGGGCGGCTCGCCCTGAGCCTCGAGGAACCAAGGTTCACAGGAGAGGCGCTCGTCACCGGAGTGCGTGCCGCGCCGCCGGTCAAGCCCGGCCCTCGATGTCCGGTGACCGGCCTCATGCGCCACGTCAGTCCAGACGTCATCGCGGTCGCCGTGCAGGGCGGATCCACTCTCGAGGTGACGAGGCACCACCGGCTGTTCTCGGCGGACCGGAACGACTGGGTCGCGGCGGGGGACTTGGCTGCGGGCGAGCACCTGTCGACCAAGGACGGCGTCGTTGAGGTCGAGGAAGTCCGCGGCGATCGCCGCGGCCCGACCCAAGTCTACAACCTGGAGGTATTTCAGGCGCACCGATACTTCGTCGGCGCCCAGCGCGTGTTGGCGCACAACGCAGGTTGCGACAAGAAGGCCAAGAAAGGAAAGGGGAAGCGGTTCAACCCGCTCGCGGCTTCGTCCTCTTCGTCAACCTCGTCGACGCCGAGCGCGCCCGTGGTCGCGCGGGTCAGCCCGAACCCGGCGCACAAAGTGTTCTACAACAGCTTCGACGACCTGAAATACGGGTCGAAAAATCCGGACAAGGTCGTGAACTTGAATCAGAACGGCGCGCTCGATGCAGAGCACAAGCGGCTGGCCGATTTCGAGGCCGACGTCCACGCAGCCCTGCCTGCCGGCGACAAGAAAAAGAACCTGTTCGCCACGTCGTTCGGCGTCATAGCCACCACGGACGCGGATTCGAAGGACCGAGTCCATCTCACCAACGTCCATGACATGACCGCCAATGGCACGGCAATCTCCACAAGCGGGCAGGGCGAAAAGACGGTCACAGTGGGCGGAACCAAGGTCACCTGCAGCGCTGTTCCCGGCTCCTTCGGGTGCGACAACAAAACCCGAACGGACCTGATGGCCGGCACTCCAGATTCCAAGTCCTATGATCCCAAGAAGGCGAAAGAGAAGGCCGTCAGCTTCACCTCTACTTTCGATCACAGCGAGCACGCCGATTGGGCCCGATTGGATGCGGCGGAAGTCGCAGCTTCCATCGATGCGAACGCGGCGATTCCGCCGGGCTCCAAGATTCACGCCGTCACCTACAATGGGCATACCACGCGTTATACCTGTCGAAACTGCGAGCATGGCATGCACAATCTGACCAGCAACAGCGCGATCTTCCGGCAGAGCCTGACCCAAGAGCTCAAGGGGAAGGGCTATCGGACGCCCAAGGACGACGTTCGGCTCATTCCCATCGTCAGCGCACACGAGTGGACGAACCCTTTGGCCAAACCCAATTCGAACCCGCCCGCGACCCGAACGCGAACAGAGAAAAAGGACTCGAAGCCCGACAAGAAGAAATACGAATACAGCTACGAGGTCGACCATGCGGCGTTTGCTGAGAAACCTCCGGCGACCAGCGATGTGAAGGAGCTGGCCAAGCAGGGCAAGTTTCCAGAGGTGGTGCCGCGTCCACCCGCGCCCCCCGCGCCCAGCTCGCCGCCAAGCGACTCAATGGACACGTCCGATTAGGTTGGCGGTCGAGGGTCTTTGTCCTGAATTGTCGCTCGACCCATGGTAATTCCCGGGTCGAATGATTCGATGACCGCGAAGGGTCCGCGAAAGAAGCGTGCGCTCCGCGGCGAGCCTGCGCGCCTCGGGTTCGGCCTAGAGCTTCCGCCGCCTCTCCAGCCGCGCGCTCGACACCTCGACGCCGTCGCCCTCCGCCAGCGCCCGCGCAAGCTCCGCGACGGCCGCAAACACCCGCGCGCTCGCCTCGGGGCGAAATCGGAGGTGCACGACCTCCTCGCAGACGTCCTCGGTCGGAGCGAGCGGCGCCGCCCTGCCCTCCAGGTCGAGCATGCGCTGAATCTGCTCCCAGTCGCACAGCCGCTCCTCGGGCCGCTTGCGCAGCGCGCCCTCGACGAAGCGCAAGAGCCCCTCCGGCAAGTCGGGGCGCAGCGCGCGCAGGTCGGGCGGCGGCGTGAGCACGTGGGCCCGCATCAGCTCGGCCGACGTGTCCGCCTGGAACGGCAGGTGGCCGGCCACCATCTCGAACGCCACGACGCCCAGCGAGTAGATGTCGGCGCGGCCGTCGGCGGCGAGACCGCGTGCGGTCTCCGGCGCCAGGTACTGCGGCGTCCCCTCCACGGTCTTCGACCGGCGGCCGTCCACGTCCTTGGGGATGGGCATGGACAAGCCGAAGTCCATGAGCTTCGCGTTCCACTCGTCATCGATGGCGAGGTTCGCGGGCTTCACGTCCCGGTGCGCGAAGCCGCGCCCGTGGGCGTAGGCGAGCGCCGAGGCCACCTGCTTGAGCACCTTGCAGGTCTCCACCGGCGAGAGCACGCCGCGCGCGCGCAGCACCCGCGCGAGGTCGGTGCCCGAGAGCCGCTCCATCACCATGAAGAAAGTGGCGTAGGCGGCCTCGGTGTCGAAGACCTGCACGATGTTCGGGTGCGAGAGCCGGGCGATGGTCCGCGCCTCGGAGCGGAACCGGTCGAGGAAGCGCGGGCTGTAGACCAGCGAGTGCGAGAGCATCTTGATGGCCACGACGCGTTCGAGGTCTTCGTGGACGCCCTCGTAGACTTTGCCGGTCGTCCCCTCGCCGATCTTCGAGAGCAGCCGGTACTTGCCCACCCGCTCCAGCACGCCGCTCCCCTCGATGCGGCGGCCGACGATCTCCGTGAGAAAGCAGGCGAGCTCCGGCTGCTCGGCCAGGAGCGCCTGCAGCGCCTCGCGCTCGAGCGAGAAGGTCGTCGTCTCGACCTCGGCCACGACGTCGGCGCGGCGCGGCTCGCCGGTGAGGAGCGCCATCTCGCCCACGACGTCGCGCGGCCCGAGGTGCACCTCCGAGCGCAGGATGCCGCTCGAGTCGACGAGCGGGATGCGCACCCGGCCCTTGGCGATGACGTGCATGCAGTCGCCGGGCTCGCCGGCGCGCATGACGTAGGCGCCCGCCGGGAAGGTCTGCAGGCGGCCGACCTGGGCGATTCTCTCCAGCTCCTCCGGCTCGATGCCTAAGAAGCCGGGGGTCGTGGAGAGAAGGGCGGCGATCGACATGGCCCGACACTGTCGCCGGGCGGGCGCCTGTGTCAACCGGCGCCGAAGAGCGTCAGGCGGCGTCAGGCCCCAATGGCCGCCAGCCCCGCCTTGGCGCACAGGCAGTCCTGCTCCTCCGAGCCGCCCGAGCAGCCGATGCCACCCACGACTTCGCCCGCGACCACGATGGGGAAGCCGCCGGCGAAGAGGACCACGCGGTCGCGCCGCTGGATCCCCTCGCGCAGCACTTCGGGCTCCTTGACCGCCTGGTAGAGCTGCGAGGTCGACATGCCGAAGCCCACCGCGGTGAGCGCCTTGTCCTGGGCGATACCGATGGAGTGCAGGAACGCGCCGTCGGCCCGCAGGAACGCGAGGAGATTCCCGCCCGCGTCCACCACCGCCGCGTTCATGCGGCAGCCGGCCTCGACGCCCTTCTGCACCGCGGCCGACACGGCGGCGAGCGCGGCGGCGCTGGAGATGGAGCGCTTGGCGACCGTGATTCCCATGGGCGACCCTTTCTGAGCCTTATGCGGCGCCGTCGCGCTCCAGCAAGAACTCGAGGACGAGGCGGTTGAACCGGTCGGCGTGCTCGATCTGCGTCCAGTGGCCGCAGCGGCCGAACAGGTGGAGCTGAGCCTTGGAAATGAGCGCGAAGAGCTTTTGCGAGGTCGCCGGAGGGATGACCTGGTCGTCGCGGCCGTGGACGATGAGCGTCTCGAGCGGGAGCGCCGCGATGTCCTTCTCGTCGCTCGCCATGGCGTCGACCCAGCGCTGGCGCGGCGCGGGGAACATGGCCGAGAACGACTCCTGGTAGCCGGGCAGGATGCTCGCCTCGTACCGCAGGCGCGCCAGCTCGTCGGTCACGCGGCTGCGGTCGAACGCGAAGATGTCGAGGAGCCGGCGCATGTTCGGAAGGGACGGCTCATAGCCCCACACCGCGTCCAGGCCGGCCGTAATGGGAAAGTGCACGCCGACGCTGCCCATGAGCACCAGGCGCCGCACACGCGACGGGTGGCGAATGGCCAGAGCCAGGGCCAGCGCGCCCCCGAACGAGTTGCCGACCAGGTCCACCCGCGGCAGGTCCAGGGCGTCGAGCAGGCCCACCGCGTGCGCGACCCAGGTGTCGAGGCCGTAGACGTGCCCCGCGGGCCGCTCCGTCTCGCCGAATCCGACCAAGTCCGGCGCCAGGACCCGGAGCCGCGCGGCCAGGGCCGGCATCGTCAGCCGCCAGTTGGCCCACGCCGTCACCCCCGGCCCGGAGCCGTGCAGGAGCATCACCGGCGCGCCGGAGCCGGCGTCGTGGTAGCTCGTGCGGATGCCGGCCGCGGCGATGGTCTTGGGTTGAGCGTCCATGAGCCCTCCTGATAGGCATCTCGCGCGGGCCTTCGGCCTCGAGCGACCGGCCGTCGGCTTTGGGGCGCCCGCGCGCCCGCTCCGAAAGGAGCCCAGCCGCCCGAGTACCTTAGCGGCTCGCAATATCGAGTGCAAACGAGAATATCGAGATTTATGCGCGCGCTCGGCGGCGGCGGCCGAGCCTACGGCCGGCGATGCCTCGCGCCGCTTCGAGGTGCCGCGGCTGACAAGGACGCCTGGGTGCACCTCGGTGATTTGTGCCCACGCGACTATTCTCCGGCAAGCCGCGTCACCACGACGTCGATGAGCCCGGAACGCTCCCGATTGCAGAGGAGCACTTTGGGCTTCAGCCAACGCAGCTTCTTCTTGATGCGATCCTCGAGTGGGTCGTCGCCGATCGACATCCATCGTTTCATCGCGGGAGGGTCGTCCCTCTCGATCCAACCGACCACGCGGACCCCCTGCCCGTCGTTGGCGACCTTCGCGATGGACCTCGCCAGTGGCTCGGCAAGCGTCCCACTTCGGGCAGCGCCGACGAGTCCAGCCAGGGAATCCCGGACCTTGAGTCCGATCTCGAGGTCAAGCTCCCGCTCCAGTCGCACTCGCGTCTCCCTCTCGTGCCCCTCGAAGTTCTTCACCTCGATCAGGAAGAGGAGCCCCTCGCGGACGGCCACGAAGTCGACCGCCTTCGTTCCGTGCGTTCTCCGTGTGTCGCCTTCGGAGAGCTCGCCGGTGAGTACCGAGATGCTGCGGAAGCCGGACGAATCCTCGTACCGGAGCACCGTCCAGGACTCGCCGAACTCGAAGCGGAGGCGGCTCTCGTCGAGCCGGGTCATGTCTCTTGTCCGCGGAGGAACAACTCGCGCCGCCGGTCGTGGTGCGCGCCGAAGGCGTCGAGGATTGCGTTCTCGGAG
The DNA here is from genome assembly GCA_963772225.1 of uncultured delta proteobacterium. GTDB lineage: Bacteria > Myxococcota > Myxococcia > Myxococcales > UBA5297 > CAVYWD01. Next base: position 1,085,604 of record CAVYWD010000011.1, read on the forward strand.
AGCGACTGGAAGAGCGCCGCCGACTCGACCTCGACTCCTTTCTTCCCATGCTTGAGCGCATGGAAGCGCGTGAGCCGCGGCGGCTCGTCGGTCGCGTACTCGGAGGCCAACGAGAGCTCCGACGCGAGCAAGTAATCGTGCGTGGCGACGAATGCCTGCGCGCCCGCGCCGATGAGCGCCAGCAGCGTGTCGCGCACGAGAGTCACCAGGCGGGGGTTGAGGTTAGCCTCGGGCTCGTCCCAGCAGAGCAGTCCGCGGTCCATCAGCGAGCCGTTGAGAACGAGCCAGGTCAGCGTCCCGAGCTTGCGCAGCCCCTCGGCCATGAGCGGGGCCTCAAGGTTCTCGCCGTTCTGCTGGTGGCAGTAGAAGCGCCCGTTCACGAGGTCAACGGTTCCGCCGATCGCCTTCTCCAGCGGCGCGAGGAGTGCGGCCCTCGCGGGCGAACGCGGGCCTCGCAGGGGCCTCGCGTCGAGCGCGACGCAAAGCTCATAATAAGTTCGATTCGAACGAGGACTCGCGATGGAGCCACGAGCCCAGGAACCCGGGGAAGGCAGAAATCATCTCGCGTGGGGGAAGAAACACGGCCGGCTCCGCCTCGCTGAGGTCGCCCACGAGGTGAGCGCGGACTCCACCGACGGTTGTGATTTCGACCTCCACCGAAGCGCCGTTGTCCCAGACCAGGCGGGCCTTCGACTTGCGCCGCCCGACCGCGCGCTTGACCAAGCGCCCGATATGCTCCGGAAGGAACAACCCCATGAGCATCGACTTCATCCGCTCGTCGAAGGAGGCTCCGGGCTGGATTGGGTCGGTCTTACCGAGGGCTTCGCGACGCCCGCATTCGGCCAGTCCGAAGATGACCTTCAGAACGTGGGACTTGCCGCTCCCGTTCTCGCCCGTCAGCACGTTGACCCCGCGATCGAACTCGAGGACGGCGTCTTCGAAGACAGTGAATCGTTGAAGCTCGAGGCGCGTGAGTTTCACAGGCGACCTCCTTCACGGACATTGATTGGCATGGACTCCCGCACCGAGCAAGAACGTGGCGGCCGCCGCCGCGTCGTGGCGTTCGTGAGCGACTTAGGCGAAGGCGGCCGAGATCCTCGAGGAGCTGGGCCTACCCAGCCAGCCGCCGAGGCTCGCGCGCGGGCCTCCACGCCAGGAGGAGCTGTTCGAGCGGCCCATCCCGCGTTCGGCGTGCACCGTGGGCAGACCGGCGGCGCCTCGGCTGTGGCTATTGCCGCAAGAGAACCCGGAAAGCGCCAGGGACCGGGTGACGAGCCTCGAGTCGAGCTGAGCTGGGCTTCAATCCATTGGCCCTCGGGCGCTTCCCATGCCCGAGCGAGCCCGGCGCCTCGGTTGGGCTTCCCCGCTGCAGTGGTCGTTCCAGGCGGACCCGGTGCGCACGGTCGCGGAAGAACCCCACTCGTTCTTCCATAGCGCCGATGTGCGCCCACTCCGGAAGAAGAGGCCTTGTCGGCTCACGGCGGGCGAGCGGCCGAGCCCCCGGCCCACGCCTTCGAGGTGCGGGCGCCGCGGCGCGCCGCCTCTCCGAACGCTCCTGAAAGGCGCCCCGGCAAACGAGGCTGCGGGGTATCATGCGCCTCCTCCAGGGGCGCCCAAAGGCGGAGCACGCGGAATGGAACGACGACTTCTTTCAGGGGACGAGGCGGTGGCCGCGGCGGCCAAGGACGCCGGGGTGCACCTCGGGACCGGCTACCCGGGCACCCCATCCACCGAAATCCTCGAGGCCTTCTCGTCCCTCGGCGGGCGCGCCCAGTGGGCGCCCAACGAGAAGGTGGCGCTGGAGGTAGGGCTCGGCGCCGCCTACGCCGGAGCCCGGGCGCTGGTGACCATGAAGCACGTGGGCCTGAACGTGGCCGCGGACCCGCTCTTCACCGCCGCCTACACCGGCGTCAAAGGCGGGCTGGTGGTCGTTTCCGCCGACGACCCCGGGATGGCCTCGTCGCAGAACGAGCAGGACAGCCGGCGCTACGCCGTCGCCGCCGCGCTCCCCATGCTCGAGCCCGCGGACTCCCAGGAGGCCTACGATCTCTTCTTCACCGCGCTGGAGGTCTCCGAGCGCTGGCGCCTCCCGGTGATCTTCCGGATGACCACGCGGGTCTGCCACTCCAAGTCCGTCGTCCAGCGCCGCGCCGCCCTGGCCCCGCCGGAGCCGCGGTTCGCGCGCGACATCGCCGGGCGCGTGATGATCCCCGCGCACGCCCGCCCCGCGCATCGGCGGCTGCGCGAGCGGCTCGCCGACCTGGCGCGCTGGGCGGAGGCGGCGCCCGAGGCCGTCCACCTGGAGCCCGGCTCGAAGGAGCTGGGCCTCATCGCCGACGGCGTCGCCGCCGTTCACGCGCGCGAGGCGGCGCCTGGCGCGAGCCTGCTCGCGCTCAAGCTCGTCCACCCCTTGCCGCTCGGGCGCATCCGCGCCTTCGCCGAGTCGGTGAAGCGCTGCGCCGTCATCGAGGAGGGCGACCCGGTCCTCTCCGACGCGCTGCGCGCGGCCGGCATCGCCGTCGAGCCCCGGCCGGAGCGCTTCCGCTTCGGCGAGCTCAACGTCGAAAGGGTGCGGCGCATCGTCGCGCGCGACGAGAGCCCCGAGCCCGAGCTGCCCAAGGGCAAGCCGCCCGAGCTGTGCGAAGCCTGCCCCTATCACCCGGTGTACGCGGCACTGCACAAGCTCGACTGCATCGTGGCCGGCGACATCGGCTGCTACACGCTGGGCGTCCTGCCGCCCTACCGCGCCATGGACACCTGCGTGGCCATGGGCGCCTCTCTCGGCGTGGGGCTGGGCCTGAGGCACGCGCTGCCCGAGGCCGAGGCGAAGCGGGTGGTCTCGCTCATCGGCGACTCCACCTTCGTCCACACCGGCGTGAACGGCCTCATCGAGATGATCTACAACCCGCCGTCCACCGGCCACGTGCTCATCGTGCTCGACAACGGGACCACGGCCATGACCGGCCAGCAGGAGCACCCCGGCACCGGGCGCACGCTCGCCCACGAGCCCACGGGGCGGCTGTCCATCGAGGGGCTCGCCCGCGCGCTCGGCGTGCCAAACGTCGACGTCGTCGACCCGGTCGAGGACCCGCCCGGGTTCGAGGCGCTCCTCGCCGAAAGGCTCTCGCGCCGCGAGCTCTCGGTCATCGTCTCGCGGCGGCCCTGCATCCTGGCCGCGGCCGACATCCGAAAGTACGAGAAGGCGGCGCAGGCGAAGTCGGCCTCGTGCTCCTCTTGCGCGGAGGGCTCCGATGTCTGACGCCTCGCCGGTGGTGAACGTGGTCGTGGCCGGGCTGGGCGGCCAGGGCGTGATCAAGGCCTCGGACATCCTGGCCGACGCGGCCTTCCGGGCCGGCCTCGACGTGAAGAAGGCCGAGGTCCACGGCATGAGCCAGCGCGGCGGCTCGGTGACCTCCGACGTCCGCTTCGGGCCCAAGGTGCTCTCGCCCATGGTGCCGCCGGGCGAGGCGGACTTCCTGCTGGTGCTCGCGCCCTCCGAGGTCCCGGTCGCTCGCCCCGCGCTCCGGCCCGGAGGGCTCCTCCTCGGGCCCGACGCGGTGGATGCGGGCCAGCTCGGCAACAAGCGGAGCCTGAACGTCGCGCTCCTCGGCGCCCTCTCCAGGCACCTGGCCCTCGCCGAGGAGCACTGGCTCGCGGCCCTGCGCGCGGCGCTGCCCGAGCGGCTGCACGACGTGAACGAGAAGGCGTTTCGGTTGGGCCGAGGCGCCTAGAGCCGGTTTTGAGATCCACCGGACGAGAGCGGCATCGACGAGCTTTCGAAGCGGCTTCTTGAGGCCCCGAGCATCCGACCGCGCGGCGAGGCACCGTCGCCAAGACTCGAGGAGGTGAGCTTGAAGACCTACTGGAACGACGCCCCCGGCGGCTTCCACCCCGCGAGCGCGCCGGACTTCTTGCCGCCGCGAGAGCTGAAGCGCCTGCAGCTCGGCCGGCTCCAGGCAGTGGTCGCCCGCGCCTACGAGCGGGTGCCGCACTTCCGGCTGCGCATGGAGGAGCGCAAGCTCACGCCGGGAAGCGTGCAGGCGCTGCCGGACCTGGCCAAGCTCCCCTTCACCGTCAAGTCGGACCTGCGGGACACTTACCCGTTCGGCCTGTTCGCGAGCCCCATGGAGGAGATCGTCCGGCTCCACGCCTCCTCCGGCACGACCGGCAAGCCCATCGTCGTCGCCTACACGCAGGCGGACCTGGAGGTCTGGACCAGCGCCATGGTGCGCTCGTTCGCCGCCTGCGGCCTGCACCGCGGCGACGTCATCCAGAACGCCTATGGCTACGGGCTCTTCACCGGCGGCCTGGGCGCGCACTACGGCGGCGAGGCGCTGGGCGCGACGGTCATCCCCATGTCCGGCGGCAACACCGAGCGCCAGCTCATGGTGCTCCAGGACTTCAACGTCACGGCCATCTGCTGCACGCCCAGCTACTTCGTCCACCTCATCGAGCGCGCCAAGGACGCCAAGGTCGGCTTCGGGCGCCTGCGGGTCGGCGTGCTGGGCGCCGAGCCGTGGTCCGAGTCCATGCGGCGGCACATCGAGCAGGAGAGCGGCATCAAGGCCTACGACATCTACGGGCTGAGCGAGATCGCCGGGCCCGGCGTCGGCTGCGAGTGCTCGCGGCAGGACGGAGTGCACCTCTTCGAGGACCACTTCTACCCGGAGATCATCGACCCCGCGACCGGCGAGGTGCTCCCCGACGGCTCGGAGGGCGAGCTGGTGCTCACCACGCTCTCCAAGGCGGCCATGCCCATGATCCGCTACCGGACGCGCGACATCACCGCGCTCGTCCCCGAGCCCTGCGGCTGCGGCCGGACCGTGCGGCGCATCCGGCGCATTGGCCGGCGCTCGGACGACATGTTCATCATCCGCGGCGTCAACGTCTTCCCCTCGCAGGTGGAGACCGCGCTCCTCCAGGTCGAGGGGACCCTGCCCCACTATCAAATCGTCCTGACCCGCGAGAGGGGGCTCGACGAGATGGAGGTCCAGGTCGAGGTGAGCCCCGAGATCTTCTCCGACAAGGTCGGCGCGCTCGAGAGCCTGCGGCAGCGGCTCGAGAACGCGGTGGACCACGTGCTGGGCATCCGGGTCCGCGCCCAGCTCGTCGCCCCGCGCACCATCGCCCGGAGCGAGGGGAAGGCGAAGCGGGTCCTGGACAAGCGCGCCCTCTAGCCGCCGGCCTCCAGCGCTCGGAGTCGGCCGCCATTGCCGGCCTCTCGCACCACCCCAGATGGCCCCAAGGCCGGAGCCGCGGACCGCGCGGCAAAGGCTCGGCGGGCTGAAGCGAAGCCCCCGAAAGCCATGCCCACCTTTGCGGTCACCATCTTCCTGAGCGCCTTTCTCCTGTTTCTCGTCGAGCCGCTCATCGGCAAGGCCATCCTCCCGTGGTTCGGGGGCGCGCCCAGCGTCTGGAGCAGCTGCCTGTTGTTCTTCCAGGTCGCGCTGCTCGGCGGCTACTACTACTCGCACGCGCTGGTGAGCCGGCTCTCGACGCGGCGGCAGGTCCGCGTCCACTTCGCGCTTCTCTTTGCCGCGCTCCTGGCGCTCGCGGCGCAGGGGCTGCTCTGGGGCGCGCCGCTTTTGCCGGGCGCCGCGCTGAAGCCGCCCGATAGCCTCTACCCAGTGGCCCGGGTGCTGGCGCTTTTGACCCTGACCGTCGGCCTTCCGTTCTTCGCGCTCGCCGCGACCGGGCCGCTCCTGCAGGCCTGGTTCGCCCGCGCCTTCCCCGGGCGCTCGGCCTATCGGCTCTACGCGCTCTCGAACGCCGGCTCCTTTCTCGGGCTCCTGGGCTACCCGTTCGCCATCGAGCCGGCGCTGGCGCTGCGCTCCCAGGCGTGGGTCTTCGCGGGCGGCTTCGCGCTCTTCGCCGCCGGAATCGCGGCGAGCGGCGCCGTCGCCGGGCGGTCGGCCGCCGCGAGCGGCGCCGACTTTCCTCACCCCCCAACCCCCTCCCCGCCAGCGGGGAGGGGGCGAAGGGGGAGAGGTCCCCGCGCCACCTTCGCGTTCTGGACGGCGCTCGCGGCCTGCCCGTCCATCATGCTGCTCTCGGTGACGACTCAGCTCTCGCAGGAGGTGGCGGCCTCGCCCTTCCTCTGGGTCCTGCCGCTGGCGGTCTACCTGCTCACCTTCATCCTCTGCTTCGAGAGCGACCGCTGGTACACGCGCGCCCGGTTCCTGCCCGCGCTCGCGGCGCTCCTGGTCGGCGGGTTCGTCCTGGCGCTGCGCCAGCGGCAGCTCGCCATCGGCTGGCAGATCGGCGGGTTCCTCGCGGTCCTGTTCGCGACCAGCATGTTCTGCCACGGCGAGCTCGCGCGGCGGCGGCCGGCGCCCGAGCACCTGACCCGCTTCTACCTCGCGCTGTCGCTCGGCGGCGCCGTCGGCGGGCTCCTGGTCCCGCTGCTCGCCCCGCTGGTCTTCAACCACTACTACGAGCTCGACGCCTCGCTCGTCATCACCTGGGTGCTCGCCATCGCGGTGCTCGCGAGCGACTCCCGCTCCGCGCTGTTCGGAGCCGGGGCGCGCCTTGCTCGCTTAGCCGTCGCCGCTCACCTCGTCCTGCTCATCTTCCTGGTCGCGGTGCGCAGCAACTTCTGGGAAGACGGACGGCTCTGGACCGGGCGCAACTTCTACGGACAGCTGCGCGTCGTGCGCGACTGCGACCCGCAGCAACCGGAGAAGCCTCCGCCGGACTGCGCCATCGCCGAGCTCCACGGGCGCACCACGCACGGCGTCCAGTTCGCCAACGCGGGCAGCTCGTCCCTGCAGCGGGAGCCCACGGCCTACTACACGCCGAACGCCGGCGTCGGCCGCGCGCTCCTGAGCCTCCGCGCCCGGCGGGGGAACGCACCGATCCGCGTGGGCGTCATCGGGCTCGGCGCGGGCACCCTGGCGGCGTACGGCGCTCCCGGAGACTCGTTCCGCTTCTACGAGATCAACCCCGCAGTCGTCGAGCTGGCGCGGCCCGGCAGCCCGTACTTCTCCTACCTCACCGACTCCGCGGCCCACGTCGAGACGGTGCTGGGCGACGCGCGCCTTTCACTCGAGCGCGAGCTGCGCGAGGGCCGCCCGGGAAAGTTCGACCTCTTGGTGGTGGACGCGTTTTCCAGCGACTCCATCCCGGCGCACCTGCTGACGCGCGAGGCCCTGGAGATCTACAAGAAGCACCTGGCCGGGCCCGAGTCCATCCTGGCCATCCACGTGAGCAACACCTTCCTGGACCTGGCGCCGCTGGTCTGGAGCCTGTCGGACGCGACGGGGCTCGCCTGCCGGCACGTCGAGAGCGGGCCCCTGAAACTCCCGTCGCACGAGTACGTCGCCGACTGGATGCTGCTCTCGCCGACCCAGGCGGCGCTGGACGCCCCGCAGATCGTCCGGCGCGGCGGCGCGAACCTCAAGGAGAGGCAGGGGCGAGCTCGGGCCTGGACGGACGACTACACGAACATCCTGGCGACGGTGCGATGAGCCGGCATCTCTCCTGAGACGGCCGAGGGCTCGACGGATCGCCGTGGCCCGCGCTGGCGCTCGAAGGTCTCGAAACCTAGCGTGAATGGAGTGAGCGACAAGCTCCCGCTTCGCGTCGGCACCTTGAGGCAGCTCGGGCAAAGGCTCGGGGAAGACGCAGTCCTCGACCAGGCGGCCCAGCTCGCCTTCTACTTCCTGTTCGCACTGTTTCCGCTGCTCTTCTTCGTCGTCACCCTCACCGCCTACCTGCCGCTGCGCCGGCCGCTCGAGATCGCCATGCATCGGCTCAGCGCGCTGTTGCCCGCGCAGGCGCTGGAGCTCGTGGACGACCAGCTGCACAGTCTGCTCGACAATCCCCGGCCCAAGCTTCTGACCTTGAGCCTCCTCCTCGCCCTGTGGACGGCATCGCGCGCGCTCGACGGCTTTCGCAAGGCGCTCAACCGAGCTTATCGGGTGAGGGAGACCCGCAGCTTCGTCCGGACGCAGTGGCTGGCGCTGTGGACGACCGTCGTCTCCTCGGGCCTGGTCCTCCTGGGCTTCACCATGATCCTCCTGGGCGGGCGCGCGGGGCACTGGCTGGCGGCGCGGGTCGGCGCCGGCGTCCAATTCGCCGTGGTCTGGTGGTCCTGGCTTCGGTGGCCGAGCACGGCCCTGGTGATTCTGCTCGTCGCGTCGCTCATCTTTCACTGGCTGCCGAACGTCGATCGGAAGTTGCGCTTCATCACCCCGGGCTCGGTCGCGAGCACGCTCCTCTGGCTCGCCTCGACCTGGGGTTTCACGCAGTACGCCGACCGCGTCTCGAGCTTCAACGTCACCTATGGCTCGCTGGCGACGGCGGCGGTGCTGCTCACCTGGCTCTACCTGAGCGCCCTCGTGTTCCTGCTGGGCGGCGAGGTGAACGCCGTCCTCGAGCAGGCTCTGCCGGAAGACAAGCGCCCGGGCGCTCGCTCGTCCGCCCAGCCATCGGAGTCTGGCCGACCGGAGGCCCCGTCGCCGAAGGCATCCGGGCGCCGGGCGGCGATGGGAGCGCGGCTGCGAAGGCTCGTGCCGGGCCTGGAGACGCGACACCCGCCGCCGCGCTAGGGCCAAGGCGCTGCTCGCGCAGTCGAGCGTGCCTGAGCCAAGCTCGTCCGCTCGACCGCCGGGCCCTCAAGAGCCCGGCGGGGGCGAAAGGTACTAATTGATCCGCGTGAAGAGCACCATATTCGCCGGGTCGAGAATGCCCGCCGGGGCGAGCGTCACCTCGGTCGAGCCGGCGGCGATGGCGCCCCGCACCTTAGCGCTCGTGTCGGTCTCGATGGCGAAGAAGTCGATGGCCCCGGTCGACCCGATGGTCACCTTCTGAAGGTCCAGATTGGCGCTCAGCGGGATGTCCTGCTGCTGGACGCCGTCGTGGCGCAGGAACTTGAAGCCGCTCCCGGTGTTGCAAAGCACGACAACCTGGCCCGCTGCCCCGAAGGCGCCCACGCCGTTGATGCTCACGATGCTGCTCACACCGGTCAATGGGACCTCGACGGCGTCGGCCAAGACCGTTCCGTCCACGATTACTCGAAAGAGGGCCTTTTCCGAAATGCTGACCGTGTAGATCCCGTCGGCCAGGCGCAAGAGCCAGGACGCGTTCACGTTCGTCGTCGTCTCGGGCGTCTCGTGGAAAGACGAACCGGTCGGGGCGAGGACTCGAATCGTCCCGTCGAAAGGAAAGCCTCCTCCGCCGCCGCTCATGACGTAGAAGGTGTCCCGGTCGGCGTCGGTCGCCTTGCCCGAGATGGCGAAGGCGTTGTGCGCGCCGGCCGCGGTGAATGCATCGCCCCCCGCCAGTGGCAGGACGCGGGTCCTGTTGGTGGACCGGTCGAGCGCGGACGGGAAGTCGTTGACGAGCAGGTCCCCCGTCGCGTTCGAAAGGAACCAGTTGGCGTGAGTCACCGCGCTGACCAGCGTGGCCGAGGGGGCGTCGGTCGCGCTCAGCGCGAGCTTGTAGATGATGTTGTTGTTCGACGAATCGGTGCTGGCGACGTAGACCGTGTCTCCCGCCGCGTTCGATTGCACCGCTCCGTCGACGGAGCTTCCGTCGCTGTGAATTCCCAAAGACGAGCAATAGAGGGCGCCGTCCGACCGCCGCGCGGCAATGGTGACGCAATCGATGGAATCGCGGCTGCCGTCGTCGTGCACCTTGTACGCGGTGAAGCCGAACGTGGAGAAGAACAGCCAGCCGGGGGTGGTGTGGATCGCGCTGACGACCGGTTGGGCGATGACGCCGGTGGCGGAAGGGTTTCCTTCCTCGACGAAGCTGACGTCCAGCGTTTCGCCCGAGAGCGTGAGGGCCAGGAGACGCGGCTGATTGCTCCCGCCGTCCGAGCTGCCGGAGGTGTCGTCCACCGCCGATAACCTCGACCTCAGCGCGCTCGACGTGCTCGCGGCGCTCGCGCCGGAGACCACCGCAAAGGAGCCCACCTGGGAAAGGTCCATCCCGATGTTCTTGCGCAGAACCGGCACCGACGCTCCGCTGTCGGCCTGGTTTCTGTGCGATCCACAACCCATGAGAATCGGAAGGAGCGAGGCGAGCAAACCGAATCTTGAATTGGGCGTCACTGAATTCTCCTGTCTTCCAAGCCGTTCCAAGGCTGCGACGCGGGGCCTATTCGAGTTGCGAGCTCACGCGGGGAGCTTCGTCGCCCGTCGAAGGCCGCGCTCTTCGCGCACGGGCGATTCGGTTGCAGTGGACGCCTCGTTGCACGTCGAGGGCCACGAGCCGGGTCATGCAAATTCGGTGGATTGCGCTCCAGGTGCGCCAGGGTCTTGACGCAGTGCCCTCCGGCGACGGGCCAGCGCGCGAACGGCTCGCGTCACAGGGACGTCGCCGTTAGGTCCGAGCTTTTGGCCGAAAATGTGTCTTCATCGCCCGTCGCGGAGGTTTCCGAGCGGCTAGTGGAGCGCGGCGCCGAGGAGCCGGGCCACCGCTTCGCGAGAGCCGGCAAGGCAGGCGTCCATGATCGCGTCCAGCGCGCCCAGGTCGCGAACCTGGCAGAGAGCTTCTTGGAGCGCGGACGGCATCGGCCCGCAGTGGCGCTCGAAGGCAAGTCGGATCATCCGGCGGACGCCCTCCTCCCGGCCCTCTTCCCGGCCCTCTTCCCGGCCTTCTTCCCGGCCTTCTTCCCGGCCTTCTTCCCTTGCCTTCATCTCCAGCTCTCGAAGCATCTCCTCGCCCGTCATGGCGAACTCCTTCTCCTCTGGCGTCAGACCGCGCGTGTCTCCCCGAAGCTCCAGGTGCAGTCTCGCGAGCGCCTTCGTCAGAATAACCCGCTCTGCCAATCGCTCGGGCATCCGCTTCAAGTCCTCCATCGCCTCCCGGAGCACGCGGCCGGTTCCGGTCGCCCGCACGAACAACGTATCCCGCTCGCGGGGCAGCTCGCTCCTCACGATGAGGTAGGCCTTCCAGCAGGCAGCCAACTGGTACGTCCCCGGCGGCCAACCCTCCGCGCGGGTGAAGCCGAGCTCCAGGGCGGAGTCCGGCCTCCCGGTCGACAGGATCCAGAGCGCGGGCGCCTCCTTCCACCGCTCGCCGTCCCGCTTCTGGAGCTCGTGGTGCCGCTCGAGCTGCTTTCGAAGGCAATCGCGGGCCTCCTGCAGGCGGACGGTGCCCGAGTAGGCCTCGAACAGGCAGGGCTCTGCCGCCATCCGCCCCAGGAGGCCGAGCTCGGGAGACGGTGCCAATCGCGGCACGCACCAGACGTCGATGCTTTGGGGATTGGGGCTCGTCTCCACCTCCGTCGTGACGTCCGCCATACCCGCGAGCGCCTCGGAAAAGATGGCCTTGGTCGCCTGATCGAAGCGGTCCTTCATGCCCTTCCCCCTCCCCAGCACCGCATGTGACGCGACGATAGCGGGGGGGTCTGACATCCGCCGACGAGCGCGGCGCGAAGAAGCGCGAAGAAGCGCGGGACGCCATTCACCCTGCCGGGTTAGCGATCACCGCGCTCTCTGGCTCGCTTTGACCTGGGGGCTTGCGCGGTACTGGGAACCGGAAGACGAAAGCTCGCTCCGCGGCGACCGTTTCAGTGGCAAGACGGCCGGGCCAAGGCCGTTCCGTCCCACGATCACTCGAAAATGAGGGGCCTTCTCGAAAAGACTGAAACGCGTAGCTCCCGTCTGCCAGGCGCCCAGGTCGCTCCCGCGCAAAGGCCCCGATTACCCGGGCTCGCCCGAGGCCCTTCGCTTCAGCCCGTAGGCGACGAGCCGATTGAGCGCCGCCATGGCGCGCTCGGCGGTGGCGAAGGTCGGCACGCCGCCCTCCTCCAGCGCCTCGGTGAACGGGCTGTACATCGTCCCGGCGTTCACCGAGACGACCAACGGCTTTGGCGACCGCTGGCTCTGCCGGATGATCCGCAAGGCGATGTTCTCGCGGTCCAGGCTCATCTCCTCGAGCCGCGTGTGGAGCATCACCGTGTGCGGCACGATGGACACGAAGAGGCAATCGACCGCCTCGTCGGCGAGCAAGAGCTCGATGCAGCGCTCGAAGAGCGCGTCGTCGGCCATGGGCGTCAGGTCGAGAAAGGGGTTCACCGACGCGAACGAAGGCAGGGCGGCGCGCAGCTTGGCCGAGGTGTCGGGCGCGAGCTGCGCCAGCTCCAGCGCGCCGATGGAGTCGGCGGCGTAGGTGCTCTCGAAGCCGGCGTTGACCACGCCGGCGACGCGTCGGCCGCGGATCTCCTTGCGGCCCATGAGGGCGAAGGCGTTGATGAGGTCCTTGTGGTCGAGGATGTGCTCCGCGACGACGGCGCCGGCCTGCTCCAGGGCCGCCAGGGCTACCTTGTAGTCGCCGGTCATGGACGCGGTGTGCGAGGCGGCGGCGCGGGAGCCGGCGTCGGTGCGCCCCGCCTTGTAGACGATGACCGGCTTCTTCGCGCCGCGCACCGCCTCGAAGAACTTCCTGCCGCCGCAGGGCTTGAACCCCTCGATGTAGAACGCCAGGACATCGGTGTCCGGGTCCTGAAGGAAGTAGGCGGCGAGGTCCCCCGGGTCCACGTCGAGCTGGTTGCCGTAGCTGACGACGACGCGCGGGTAGATGGCGCTCTTGAGCCGGTCGATCTCGGCGATGCCGAGCGCGCCGCTCTGAGTGAGGAGCGCGACGTGGCTCTCGGGCTTGGGCCGGTACTCGAGCTTCGACTCCGGGATGAAGAGCGTGTTGAGGCCTGGCTGCCGCTCGCTGGGCGCGCGAAAGATGCCCAGGCAGTTGGGGCCGACGACCCGGATGCCGGCGCTCCGGGCGGTCGCGAGGATGCGGTCCTCCAGCGACCGGTCCTGCTGCACCTCGCTGAACCCGCCGGGGATGAGGACGAGGCCGCGCGCGCCCTTCTGCTTCGCCTCGAGCGCGACCGCCGGCGCCGCGGCCGCCGGCACCGTCACCACCACCAGGTCCACCCGCCCCGGGACCTCGAGCAGGCTCCGGTAGAGCGGATACGTTGCTGTGCCAATCTTCGCTTCGCCTCCGCGCGGATTGACGAGGTAGAGGTCGCGCCGGCCGAGGCCGTGCAAGAGCGCGGCGATCTGGTTGCCGGTCTTCTCGGGGTCGGTCGCCGACGCGCCGATCACCGCCACGCCCTCGGGCCAAAAGAGCGGCTCGAGCCCGGCCGCGTTCGCCGGGGCTTGGAGCGGGAGCGCCTCCGCCCTGGGGAGAAAGTGCGCGAGGCCGTCGACGGCCACCAGGTTCTCCTCGTCGTCGAAGACGAACGGGTTCACCTCCAGCTCCGAGAGGATGTAGGGCGGCGGGTCGGGGTTGAGGCTCGAGGTGCGCGCGAAGAGGGCGCTGAGCCGGTGGATGGCGTCGGCGAGCTTCTCGGCGCGGCTGAGCGCGCCCTCCTCCTGATACTTGCGGTAGATGGACGTGCCCTCGAGGAGCTCGCGGCACTCTTCCCGGGTCAGCGGGAGCAGGCGGACATTGGGCGCGGAGAAGTGCCGCGCGAAGTGCTCGGCGTCGGCCCCGCCCTTGCTAAACGAGACCAGGGGCCCGAAGGCCAGGTTCTCCTTGAGGCCGATCAGCGCCTCGTTCCCCAGCTCCTTGGAGTACTCGACGAAGCTCGTCAGCAAGAAGCCCTCGAGGCGCGGGGCCGCCTTCGCGAACTTTGGGTGGGCGAGGACCGCCTCGCGCATGCGCACCATGGCCGCACGCACGCGCTCGCGGTCGCGCATGACCTTCTGCACGCCGCCGACGGCGCTCTTGTGCGGGATGTCGCCGGAGACGATCTTCAACATCACGTGGGACGAGCCGAACTCCGACAGCGCCCCGGCCGCCAGGTCCTCGGGCCGGCGCACGAAATGGCAGGTCGGGGTCTGCAGACCCACCGACCGCAGGATGGCGTAGACCTCGTGCTCGTGCAGGAAGTCGCGGCCCTCGGCGGCCGCCGTCGCGAGCAGGGAGTCGATGCCGTCGAACAAGAGCCCCTCGAGCAAATCTTGGCGCATGCCACTTGGCCTTTCTTTCTCGCTCCAGAGCATGGAGGACGGGCTCGAAGCGGCGCAAGCCCTCCGGGCTGCCGCCGAGCGCCCACCTGCTCATTCGAACCTGCTCATTCCAGAGACCGCGCCGCTCGGCGCCGGTGTATCCTCACGGCCCGGCGCGCGGCGCTCTTTGCGCGCGAGGCGCTTCACCGTCGACAGACCCCTATCGAAGCAGCGCGGGCGCTCAGGCCTCCTCCCGAAGCTGCTGGAGCTCACCATGCGCTGGCCGCTCGTGCTCTCCTGTCTGCTGCTCGCCGCACTGCCGGGCTGCAAGAAGAATCCGAACAGCGTCAAGGACCAGGCCGCGGCGCTGCAGAGCGCCAAGACGAGCGCCGAGCGCGGCAAAGCCATCGAGAACCTGAAGCGCATCGCGTCCGCGCCGGGGGGCTCCAAGGACGCCGTGGCCGCGCTCGCCAAAGGCCTCTTGGGCGCCAAGCCCAAGGTCAAGATGGAGGTAACCCAGGCCCTGGTCGACCTCAAGGACCCTTCAACCGCGGTCGCCATCGCCGGCGCGCTCGACCCGACCGCCGGCGCGCGCGGCGGAGAGGTGAATGCCGCCAACGAGAAGCTCCTGCGCGCGCTGGGCGACCTGGGCGAGCCGAGCGTCGCTCCCGCGGTCGTTCGTTTCGCGCGGGAGAGCCCCGACGACCGGGTGAAGGTCGAGGCCATCGCCGCGCTCGGGAAGCTTCGAAACCCCGCCGCGGTGCCGGCGCTCGTCGAGCTGGCCACCGACGAGCAACAGGAGCTGAGCGTCAACTCCCGCGCGCTCCAGGCGCTGGCCGCCATCAACGCCCCGGAGGCCCTGCCCGCGTACTTCAAGATGCTCTTCGCGGACCGCAAGGGGGCCTCGTTCTACTTCGAGGCGTGGCAGGGCCTCTTCCGCCTGCGCGAGGCCAGCTTCGATCGCCTGCTCCAGCTGCTCAACGGCCGCGACAAGGAGTGCTCGGAGATCGCCGCCAAGCACGACCTCCTCCCGCCCGCGCTCCTCGGGAAAGCCGCGGAGATGGAGGGCGACCTCCAGGACCCGCGCGCGATTCCCGCGCTCGAGAAGCTCCTCGCGTACACCTGGCGCGACAAGGCCCACGAAAACCTGCAGGAGACCACGGCGCGCATGGTCCGTCAGTCGGCGGCGGAGGCGCTGGGGCGGCTGCGCGCGCGCGCCGCGGTCGACGCGCTCGCCGACGCGCTGGAGACCGAGGAAGCCCGCGACACCCACGTCACCGCGCTGGCGCGCATCGGGGACCCGGCCGTCCTGCCCAGGCTCGTGGCCTGCGCGTCCACCGGGCACTGGGGCCAGCGCGACGCCTGCCTCCAGGGGCTGGCGCTGATGGGCGGGCCCGCGGAGGCCAAGCTCTTCGACCGGTTTCTCAAGGACGAGAAGGGGCACTTCGCGAAGGAGTGCAAGGACGCGGGCAACTCCCCCGAGGACTGCGCGAGCCAGGCCGACAAGGAGCTCGAGAGCCGCGCGCGGAACGCGAACGCCTACCGGGCGGTCATCTCCTCGCTCGGGAGCTGCTCGGAAACGGCGTGCCTGGAGAAGGGCTTGCGGGATGCCGACCCGGTGGCGCGCCAGCGGGCGGCCTACCAGCTCGCCCAGCGCGGCGCCGTCGACTCGGTCCCGGCGCTGCTCGCCGCCGTCCGAGAGCCGCTCAAGACCGACGCCGACGCCCACCCGCGCGTCGCCGCGGTGCTCGCCGCCGAGTGGCTCGTGGAGCGCGACCCCGCCGCGCGCGCCCGCTTCCGCGGGGAGGTTCCCGAGTTGCAGAAGCTGATCGAGAGCGAGTCCGGAAAGGTGGCGGGGCGAAATACCGTGGAGGACCTGCGCCGGCTCGTGGACCTCCTGGAGAACGGCCGGTCCACGCCGTCGTCCGCCGGCCCCGCGGCCGCCGCGGCGCCAGGGCCCGCCGAGGCGGCGCCGGCGAAGCCCACCCCGGTCAAGGCCAGCGGAACGAAGGCGGGGGCGACCCACAAGAAGGGGAAGCTCGCCAAGAAGACCCGGCATTCGTCTCAAGGATTCGCGGCCCCTCGGCCCTGAGCCGCCGGCGCACAGTCGGACGAAAGGCTTTCGCGCGAGGAGCGCCAGCCCCGGAACGGCGGCGCCGGCGGTCGTCCCGCGCTCCGACGGTCTGGACCCGGCCCGGTCGATCGGCAGCTCACCGGCGCGACGGGAGACCCGCCGACAGGGGGCCGCGACTCCGGGGTCGGCTCGCGGCTGCGCTCACTCGCCCTGCTCCGAGAGGAGCGCTCCAGCCGCTCGCGGATGAAGTGCCGGCCTTCGAGCTCAAAAACCGGGTCCTCGTCGAGGGCGAGCGGCTCGCCCGGCTTGCCTTGAACGAAATGGCATTCACGCAATGCCGAGACATGCGGCTTTGCGCACGACTCCTTCGCCTTTCGCGTTCCTTCAGGTTGCCTGCCGCAAGAAAGCCGCGCGGGCTTGACTTCATATTCTCGGTCGCGCTAGGTTTTATTTGATCTTTGAATATTTCAGTCGCGTGGAGTTCGAGGGAGCCGACCGGACGCTAGACCGCGCCTGGCGTGCGTGAAGTTGGTCCGAGGCCGCTTTTGTTTGGGGGGCGTTCACCGGCACCCCAATTGGAAGCTTGGATGGCGCGATGCATCGCGATTTGTCGCCGATTCTTCGGCGTCAAGGTCTAGCTATTCTCATTCATTGCAGCTCTTGAGATTCCGTTGGGAGGCGTTTCACCGAAGCGAAACCAAAGGAGAGGACAATGCAAGCGAATCGGTTAAAGGCCTTGCCGGGAATGGGGTCCATCGCGGCGGTCGCAGGAGTGGTCTTCTTGATGATTGCCGACCTTGCCGCCTGCGGCGCCGAGCCTTTGGAGCTGCAGTCTCCAGCGGCCAGCCGGAAGGCGAGCACCACGACGGGGGTTGTCGCCCAAGGCATCTGCGAAGGTAACGCCACCTCACCGTGCGACGGGGACGGCGAACCTGATCCCGAACCCGGCCCGCGCACTCTCAAGCCGACCTGCCCCATGATGTGGGAATGCGAAAGCACGAGCAGCTACTACGCAACGAGCTCGGCGTGCCGCGCCGACCCCGCGTGCGACGGCACTTGCTACCGGGACTATAAGTGCAGCAAGAACTGCTATTGCCCCTGAGATGGTGATGTTGGAAGCGGTTTCCGGCCGCGTCTAGGGCCGACGTGGCCGTACGGAACGGCAAAACGATCACGTGCTTCCCGAACCGCCGCAGGGCGCCGCCTGGATGCAACGGGGCGGCGCCCTCGCGGTCTTTCCCCACCTTGGCCAAAGCGGGCTCCGAAACCCTCGGGCTCAGCCACGAGGATTTGAAGAAGAACCGCGTCTGCGTCGAGTACTTCAATCCCGACCTCGCGCACGTGTTGAAGCTTCCCGAGGTGGAGGCGAAATACCTGGCGCACGCGACGCTAAGGACCTTTCAGGTCCAACGTGGTCCACCTTTGCATGAAGAGGCAGCCGGATTGATCATGGCCGTGAGGTCTCCAGCGTCGGTTCTCTGTCCCAACACAGCGGGCGGTCCCGACTGCCCGACCTTGCCCGCCGACGGCTCGGCTATCCAGATCCGCGCGGACGCGAGCGCAGCCGTCTCGGTCGCTTGGGGGGGGGGGTGGGAGGAACCTTCCAGGCAAGCAAGGCCAAAGCCGCGGCTCTGGGCGAGCATCCCCACCAGGCCCTGGTGCCCCGAACGGCGGCACCCTCGCGCTCCGAAAATCTGGACTGCCCGGTCGATTGGCCACTCGCCGGCGCGACGGGAGTCCTCCCGAATCACCGCGCTGGCCGGCCCCGCTCAGGGCTGCTTCGCCCCGAGCCGGACCACGGCCGCCGCGGCCCAAAGCCGCAGGGTCGGGTCCGGGGAGTCGAGCTTCGCCTCCAAGAGGCGCAGATCCTCGGCGGACCCGAGCTTGGCCAAGGTCTTTGCGGCCAGGACGGGGTCGCCCTCGCGCCCGCCCGTAAGGACCTTGCGGCTCCAACGATTGCTCCCCTCCTTCGCGAGACCTTTTCGCTCCGGGCTCCCGCGCTCGGCGAGCGCCTTTGCGCCCGCGGCGTCGCCCAAGTCCTGGAGCGCGAACGCCGCCGCCAGAGCGACCTCAGGGCGAGAGTCTACGAGCGCCCTCTTCAGCGCCGGCGCAAGCGACCGGTCGCCGCACGCGCCCGCGGCCTTGGCGAGCTCCGCCCGCACCAGGAAGCCCTTCTCCTTCTCCAGCGCCTCGCCCACGGCCGGCGCCGCGCGGGCGTCGCGCAGGGCCGCCAGCCCCTTGGCCGCGCCGAAGCGCAGCTCGCCTTCGACGGCGCGCAGGCCGTCCAGGAGCTTGCCGAGCGCGTCGCCGCGGCCGGAGGCGCCCAGGGCCGCGAGCGCCTCGCCGCGGGCGGCGACCTCCTTGGCCGAGAGCGCCTCGTCGAGGATGGCGTCGGCGCGCTCCTGCGCTTTCGCCGGGCGCGCCTCGCGCGCCGAGGCGGGCGCCGCCTGAGCTCCGGGTCGGGCCGAAGAGCACGCCGCCGCCGCGGCGCAGGTGAGGACGAGAGCCGCGCGGCGCAGGATCATCGGCGCTCGCCAGCGAGCTCGTCGAGGACGAGCGGCCGCTCCCGGAGCGAGGCCCGCAGCGCCTCCATCCGCTCGACCAGCTCCGCCGGGGCCTGCGCCGCGCGCGCCCGCTCGATGAGCTGCTGCAGGGCGCCCTCGGCGGTGCGCTGCGAGTCGCGGATGCGGTCGAGCATGCGGGTGAACTCCAGGAAGAGGTCCTGGAGCTCGTCGCCCTTGCGCAGGTGCGTCGGACCTTTGAGCGGGCCGTTGCCCACCTGGCTCATGAGGACCTTGAGCCGGAAGATGGGGCCGGCGACCCGGTGCGTGGTCACGATGGAGAGCAGCGCCACCAGGCCGATGAGCAGCGCGAGCCCGCCGAGGATGGCGAGGTTCGTGGCCCGCTGCTGGCGTTTGAGCGACTCGGCCTGCGCGATGATGGCGTCCCGCTCCCGGTCGTAGCGCGCGTCAAGGTCGGTGGAGAGCTCGCGCAGGCGCGCGGGGAACGCCGGGTCGTCGAAGCGCTCGAGGAGCTGGTTCGTGAGCGCGGCCGCGCCCAGCTCCTTGCTGGTCTGCGCGGCCTGCGAGCGGGCCTCCACCGCCTTCTGCGCCTCCTCGAGGAGCTGGCTCGAGGTGCGCCAAAGGAAGGCGCCCAAAGGCAGCGCGACGACCGCCGCCGCCGCCATCGTGACCAGCGCGCCCTTGAGCTGGAAGCGCGCGTCGAGCAGGTAATTTCCCAGGTGCCGGCGAGCGAACCCCGGGCGTTCGGGCTCTGCGTTCATGGCTGGCTCCATTCGAGCATCTTGGCGGCCCGCTCGACGGCGCGCGGCGCCAGCAGGCGAATCAGCGTCTCGGGGTCCCCGCCCTGGGCGCCCAGCTCCACCTCTTCCAGCATGGTGCGGTCGGGGTATCGCAGGAAGAGCACGTCCATGCTCACGACGCCGCCGGGCTCGGCCTTGAGCGAGACGCTGAACTGGTAGGCCCTTAAACTTCCCCGGCGGATCACCTCGTTCGCCGCTTCCCGGGTCTCGCCCTTGGGCGCGACGAGCACGCCTTCCGTCTTCGCGAGCGCGGCGTAAAGCTCGCGCTCGGCGGCGGCCGCGGCGCCCGAGCCGGGGTCTCCGGCCCAGGACTGGATGGTCCCGAGTGAGACGTAAATGCGCGGCCGCGCCTTGGCCTCGAGCGAGGCCAGCGCGGCGCTCACCTCGGCGCGGGCGGAGGGGTCGGCCTCGCGGTGCTGACGAAGGCAGCCCAGCGCGAGGGCGCCGCCGACCGAGCCCAGCGCCCGGGCCACGGCTGCGCGGACGAGCGGGCTCGCGTCCGAGAGGGCCTCGCAGAGCAAAGGGACGGCCTGCGGGCTCTTGACGGCCGCGAGGACCAGGGCCGCCTGCGCCCTGACGCGCGGGTCCTTGGCGGCGGTCAGCTGGCCGCGCGCGAACTCGAGGCGGCCGTCGGGGGCGGCCGCTCCGAGGAGGAGAAAGCCGGTGGCGACGAGGGGAATGACCGGGGTGCGAGCCATGGGCTTCTGCCATGATACCCCGCCGGCGAGCGAGGGGCTTGAGCGGCGCGCCGACCCTTACGGCTGCGCCGCGGACGGCTCCCGAGGGGTGTCCACGTGAGCGGGCTCGCTCTTCGCCGGCTCCGCCAGCGCGTCGCCGGCCATCGACTCGACCAGCTTGTTCACGTTCAGCGTGGTCACGTTGGCCGAGGGGACGAGCAAGATCCGCTTCTTGGCGAACTGCTTGGCGACCTCCATTTTTACGAAGGCCTCGCCGCCCATCTTGGAGAGCGCCTCGGACTCCTTGACGGTCGCGCTGGCCTCGGCCTGCGCGCGCGCCAACGTCGCCTTGGCGAGGTTCGTCTGTGTCTGCGCGTAGCCGTCCGCCTCGTTGCGGACGCGGCCCGCCTCGCCCAGCGCATCCTCCATGAGCTTGTTCCACTGGGCGCGCTTGCCCTGCAGCTCGCTGCGCTTGGCCTCCTCCATGGCCTTCTGCTGCTCGACGAGCGTCTGGACGTCGGCCTCGGCCTGCTTCTGGGCGTTGATGGCGCTCTGGTACTCGCGGTCGAACCGGTGCTGGTGCACCTGCAGCATGTCGATGAGGATGCCGTAGGGCGCGAGCTCGGCCGCGAGCTGTTCTTTGGCACGCGTCGCCATCTTGTTCTTGATGGCGACCTGGTAGTACTCCTCACTGGTGATCTCGTTGAAGACGTCGCGGATGGCCGAGCGCGAGTAGGGCCGCAAGAGCCGCTCTTTGATCTGGTCGACCGAGTTGCCCACGGTGGCCACGACCAGGCCGGCCTTCTGCGGGTCGACCCGCCACATCACGTTCACGTCGATGTAGACGTTGTTGCCGTCCTTGGTCTTGAAGCTGATGTCGTCGGGGAGCGGCCGGTCGCCTTCGACCGCGCTCGCGTTCATGAACAGGTTCTGCTGCGCGACGGAGAGCGTGTTCCAGGCGTTGACCACCGGGAGCACCAGGTAGACGCCGCCCGGCGAATAGACCTGCTGGGTCCCGCGCTTCTCCAAGACACCGAAGAGCGAGGTCCGCACGCCCACCTCGGTGGACCCGGTCGACTCGCAGCCCGTCAAGGCCGGCGCGGCCAGGGCGGCGAGCGCGGCCAGGAGCGCGCGGCGCTTCATTGGCCACCTCCCGCGCTCAGGCCCATCAACCCCCAGGCGTTTCGAACGAACTGCACGTACTGCTCGGGCGTCATCACCGCCGTCTGCACGCCGTCGAACATCTTGGCGTTCTCCAGCGCCATGACGTAGCGCGCGCCGGGGTGGTTGAGGGCGTCGGCCTTGAGGCGCTTGCCCTCGGCTTTGGCCAGGCCCACCTCCTGGTCCGCCTTGGCGCGCTCCTGGGCCGAGTAGAGGTCCGCCTCGGCGCGGACCTTGGCGATCTTCGCCTGCACCTCGGACTCGGCGATGGTGATGGTGGCGTTGCCCTTGGACTCGATCTGCTGGAGCTTGGCGCGCTCGTCGTTCACCAGGCTCTCCTTGCGGTTCTTCTCCGCGAGCTGGACGGCGACCTTCTTGTCGTGCAGCGACTTCTCGTAGCTCGGCGAGTACTCGTAGTTGCGCAAGAGGAGCTTGGCGACTTTGAAGCCGCGCGCCTCGAAGCGCTCCCTCAGGAATTGCTCGGCCTCCTTCACCGCCTCGATGCGCGCCTTCTCGTCGTAGAACGACTCGGCGTTCATCTTCCCCAGCGTGGCCAGCACGCCGTTGCGGAAGGTGTTGACGGCGAACGAGTCGACGTAGAGGCTCCCCCAGCCGAACTCTCGGGCGATGCGCACGGGGTCCGCGACCCAGTAGAGCAGCGTGACCTCCGCCTCCACCGCGTAGCCGTCGGAGGTCTGGATGTTCAAGCGCGTCGATGACCCGGTAGGTCTCTTTGCCCAGCTCGCTGCTGCGCCGATCGAAGAAGTCGGCGGCGGTTCTGGAATCCCGGGACTCCTTCGCCCGCCGCGCGCGCTCACCGGTGGCCTCGAGCACGTGGAGGCCGCGCGGGAAGGTGTGCAGCGTGGTGCCCGGCCCCACCGCGTAGAGCCCCGGCCCGAAGACCTCGTCGCCGACGCCAGTCTTGGACCCGAAGCGGTGCTGCTCCACACCGTACTCGTCCGTCCGCACGGTGGCGGTGCAGGAGCCGACGAAGACCGCCAAAAGCACCAACACCAACAGTGCTATCAGCCCGAGGCGGCCAACTCGCAGGCGCAGGCGCTTGAACGCCTCCGCCCGCTGGGGGACTTGTACCATCAGTGTATCCTCCTGGGGTCCGGGTTCGGGAGCGACGGCTCCGGCGCCGCGGACCGCGGCGGCTCTGAGACGGTTTCGGGGCCCATCAAATAGGCCACGTCGATGCGCGCCGCCTCGCGGTCCGCCCGGGCGACGAGCCTGTTGAGCTCGCGCTCGAAGCGCCGGAGCGCGAGGTAGCTGCGCAGGTTGGGGAAGAAGAGCCCCACGGCCATGAAGGGGACGACCCACTCCCGGGACCAGAGCGGGATGAACGACACCTCGACGGCGAACAGCCCCAGCGCCATTCCGGCGACGCCCCACGCCACGCGCTCCAGGCCGTGAAAGGGCGCCCGGGCCAGGTAGAAGTCGTTCCGCTCTCGCGGCGTGACGCGTGCGGCCAGGCGGGCGTAGGCGGGGACGACCACGGCCCGGATCAACCGGTCGAGCTCGCGATAGAGGGCCTGTGCGGCCGCGGGCGCGAGGTGGGACGACGCTTCCCGAACCCGCTCCAGGAGCCGCCCCCGCTCGCGCTCGTAGACCTCGACGAAATAGGCCTCGACCCCCTTCTCGCCCGACGCGACCGCGGCGTCGGAGAGGCCGGGCCGGCAGTCCTCGAACGTCTGGAGGAGGCGGTCGATGAAGGCGCCGAAGGGGCTCAGGCGCAAAGACTTCCGCGCGGCCAGGGAGCTCGGCGGGGACGGCGAGAGGGTCATCGGAGCGCGAGTATGCCGCAACTCCGAGATTAACGCGCGGGCGAGGTCACTCGCCCATCACTCGCCCCGCTTCGAGAGGAGCGAGCGCCTCCTCCCCCGTAATTGCGCCGCAGGATGCTTCTCTCGCTCCAATTCGGGACGATATGGTTCCCGCCGTCCCATTTCATCTTTCTTCGTCTTCGAGGAGACGCCCCATGAAACCTGGAGCCATCGCCGGCCTTGCGCTGGTCGCCTGCGCCGCCGCCTCGGCGAGCGCCGCCGAACCCATCAAGCCCATCGAGCCCGTCGCCCCGGCCAACCCCGCGCTCGTGGAGCTGGGCAAAAAGCTCTACTTCGACCCCCGCCTCTCCAAGTCCGGGTTCATCTCCTGCAACTCCTGTCACAACCTGTCCATGGGCGGGACCGACAACCTCAAGTCCTCCATCGGCCACCACTGGCAGAAGGGGCCCATCAACGCCCCGACGGTGCTCAACTCCAGCCTGAACGTGGCCCAGTTCTGGGACGGCCGGGCGGCCGACCTCAAGGCGCAGGCCGGCGGCCCCATCGCGAACCCTGGCGAGATGGCCTTCACGCACGTCCTTGCCGTGGAGGTGCTCCAGTCGATCCCCGGCTACCTCGCCGAGTTCAAGAAGACCTTCGGCTCCGAGAAGATCGATATCGAGAAGGTGACCACCGCCATCGCCGCCTTCGAGGAGACGCTGGCCACCCCCAATTCCCGCTTCGACCAGTGGCTCAAGGGCGATGCCAAGGCGCTCTCGGCCGACGAGCTCGCGGGCTACAAGCTCTTCAAGGAGAGCGGCTGCACCTCCTGCCACAATGGCCCCGCCGCGGGCGGCAGCTCCTTTCAGAAGATGGGCATCGTCGAGCCGTACAAGGCGACGAGCTCCGCCCAGGGCCGGTTCGCGGTCACCGGCAAGGACGCCGACCGCTTCAGCTTCAAGGTCCCGACGCTGCGCAACGTGGAGCTGACCTACCCGTACTTCCACGACGGCGCGGCCAACACGCTGAAGGAGGCGGTGGACGTCATGGGCCGGCTCCAGCTGGGCAAGAAGTTCTCCGACGCGGAGAACGGCAAGCTCGTGGCCTTCCTCAAGACGCTCACCGGCGCCCAGCCCGACTTCCGGCTCCCGGTCCTGCCGCCGTCGTCGGACGCCACGCCGCGCCCGAAGCCGTTCGAATCCGTAGCGCGCCGCGAGGGCGGCCGGGCGCGGGAGGAGGGCATTGCCCGCGGCCCGGCCGGGCGCCCGACGAAGAGCACGGCGAGCGCGAGCGACCCCGAGGCGCTGGAGCTGTGAGCGGCTGGTGCACCCGCTGCTGCGCGAGCGGTCCGCCATCGGCCCTTTCGCCGTCGCTCGCATCGGCGGGAGCGGAGGCGTCAGCGATCGCCGCGTCGAGGGCAATCGTTGCGTCGGGGCCGGCGCTGGAGTCGGGAGCGGCGCGGGCCCCGTAGCTCAAGTGCTCTGCGTTCTGCGCCGCGGGCCCGCTCCGTCTCGAGCCTAGAGCTTCTTGTGGGCCCCGTCGCAGAACGGGGCCTTCGCGCTGTGCTTGCACTGGCAGAGCCAGGCCTCGCCCGTCTTCTCGGCGGTGAACGCCATCGGCGCGAAGCTCGTGCCCTTGTGGCCGCCGTCGCAGAACGGCTGCTTCTTGGCTTCGCCGCACCGGCAATAATAGTAGGTCTTCCCCGCCTCGAGCTGCACCGGGATCGGCTGCTTCGCCGCGATCTTGGGATCCGCCATCGATTTCATCCTCCAGAGCTTCCTCGCCGAGAGTGGCGACGACCCGTTCGGTTTATCACATACCAGCGGACGCCCCTGCCCGCGCCCATTTCGACTGATCTCGGCTGCAGCCGGAGCCGGTTCCGAGGCAACACGACCACTGCAATCACGTTCGGTCGCGCCTCGTCCGCGATCGCCGCGGAGGCGACGTTCGGCAAAGGGCGCCTTCGCTTCGAGCGTCGAGTGGGCGAACGCGCTTGGGACGATGAGGCTCCTGCGGTGCGCTTGCGGCGGCAGGTGCAGGGCGCCGGAGGTAGCGCCCCGCGAGCAAGGGCCCGGCCGCGCTCTCGTCAGGCCGCGGGCGCGCGCAGCAGGAATTCGTGGAGCTCGGGCCAGCAAGCCTTGAAGGCATCCGGACCTGCTTCCAAGAAGAGTCCGAGCCGGTCCACCTGGCGAACGGCGCCGCTCTGTTGCTCGAGGGCCCAGGCCTGGAGCGTCTATGGAGCACGCGGTGGCGTTCGGGGGCCGACGGCGCTCGTGACGAATCGACGGCCCATCACTCACTTCGCCCCGCTTCCTCCCATCGCGCTGGCCGCGCGAAGCTCCTTCCGTCTATCGCGGCCGTTCAGCGCCGCGAGGCCTTGCGCGCGTAGATTCCGAAGAGATTGCGAATCTGAGGGTCGAGGTCGATGACGATCCGGCTCCAGTCCACGGCCTGGGCGCGGCTTTGCCTCCAGCCCTCTCTCGCGCGCTGCAGCCCCTCGGCGCCCCGATAGGCGGCGCGCGTGCGCTCGACGGCCTGGAGGTAGACCTTGCACTGGGGCTGGGCCATCCGGTCCTTCGGGTAGCGGGTGACGAAGTACTCGCAGATGAGCGGAATCCGGTCCCACTCGTCGGATTCAACACGCATGTCGCCGCTCAGGGAGCCCCGGCGTCAGGCGAACCGCCCATCGCCCTCGCCGAGGCCGACCTGGCGCTCCGCCTCGCGTCGAGTCCGCTCTTCTTGCTCCCTGAGCTCGGGCGTGAATTCCTTGCCGAAGTCTTCGGCCTCGAAGACCGGGCGGATTTCGACCTCGGCTCCCGTCCTGGAACGGCGCGCGCTGGAGCCATTCGACGGGGCTCAGCCGACTGACCGGCCATCTCGCTCAGCGGGCCAGCAGAATCCCGCTCATCTGCCACCGCTGATAGGGCTGGAAGTAGTTGCGATAGCTCGCGCGCAGGTGGCTCTTCGACGACAAACACGAGCCGCCGCGGAGCACGAGCTGGTTCACCATGAACTTGCCGTTGTATTCGCCCACGGCGCCCGCTGCGGGGCGAAAGCCCGGATAGGCGACGTAGGGGCTCGAGGTCCAGACCCAGGTGCCGCCGTAGAGCGGCGCCGCACCGGCCGCGCGCGGGACGAGCGTCCCGTCTTCGATGAATTGCCCTTCGACGCTCGCGCTTTGCGCCGCGGCTTCCCATTCGGCCTCGGTGGGAAGCCTCGCGCCGGCCCAACGGGCGTAGGCATCGGCCTCGTAATAGCCGACGTGCGACAAAGGCGCCGAGAGGTCGATGGCCAGCTCGCCGTGCAGCGAATAGGCCGTGAAGCCGCCGTCGCTCTGCCTCCAATAGAGCGGCGCTCGCCACCCGCCCTGCTGGACCGCGGCGACGCCGTCGTGCAGCCAGAGCTCGGCCCGCTCGTAGCCCTTGCTCTCGATGAAGGCGAGGTATTCGCCGTTGGTCACCCGCCGCGACGCGAGCTCGTAGGGCTCGAGAAATACCTGGTGCGCCGGACTTTCGTTGTCGAAGGCGAAGCCGTCCTCGCGGTGGCCGATTTCGACGAGGCCCCCGGGCCTGGCCCGCCACTCGGTGGGCTTGGGCTCGGGGCGCGCAGGCGCGGTTGGCGGCGGCGGCGAATAGACCGGCGCGAGCGGATTCTTCGAGAACGCGTGGAGCAGGTCGGTCAGGAGCAGCTCCTGGTGCTGTTGCTCGTGGTGGATTCCCAACTCCACCAGCGAGAGCGCCTCGGGCCGGGCCTCCTTCGAGGCGAGAAATCCTTGCACCTCCTCGTCGACCGCGGCGCGGTAGTCGTAGAATCTCCCGAACCGTCGGCCGCGTGAGCATCCCGCGCTCGGGCCGCGGGTGCCGGGGCCCGGCCGCGAGGTAATACGAGTTGAACAGCGTGCTCCAGCCGGCCCGGTACGGACGAAAGCGCGCCGCGAACGGCGCGAGCACCAGAGTCTCGAAGAACCACGTCGTGTGGCCCAGGTGCCACTTCGCGGGGCTCGCGTCGGGCATGGATTGCACGACGTAGTCTTCGACTGCCAGAGGCTTGCAGAGCTGCTCCGTGAAGGCGCGGACCGCCGCCAGGCGATCAGCGAGGTTCGTCACCGCGACCATGGCACTCTCCTCAAGGGCTCCCTTCGGGCGGCGCGCGGCCCTTCGAGGCCCAGCTCGAGCTCCCTGACGGAGCTTTAGGTCGTCGATGTACTCATCGAGCCTTTCGGCGCCCAGGCGCGCCCGTCCTGGTGCGCGCGGGCGGCGCTCTCGCGGACGACGCGCGCCGGCGCGCCCGCGACCGTGCAGTGCGGGGGCACGTCGCGAAGGACCACGCTTCCGGCGCCGACCTTCGCCCCCTCGCCGATGACGACGTTGCCCAGGATCTTGGCGCCGGCGCCGATGCCGACGCCCCGCCGGAATCTCGGGTGGCGATCGCCCGCCTCCTTTCCAGTGCCTCCCAGGGTCACGCCGTGGTTCATCGAGCAATCGTCGTCCACGGCCGCGGTCTCTCCGATGACCAGCCCCGTGGCGTGGTCGATGAGAATCCCCTTGCCCATTCGCGCCGCCGGATGGATGTCCGCCCCGAAGACCTCGGACGTCCGGCTCTGAAGGGAGAGCGCGAGCGCCGTGCGCCCCGCCGCCCAGCAGTGGTGCGCGATGCGATGCGCTTGGAGGGAATGAAACCCCTTGAAATAGAGCAGCGGCGTCGAAAGCCGGCGGCACGCCGGGTCGCGCGCGACCGCCGCCGCCAAGTCCGCCCGGGCGGCGTCCGCGATGGCCGGATCCGCCGCGAGCACGTCGTCGATGAGACCGCGCAGCGCGCGCGTGGTCAGCGCCGGGCCGCCGAGCCTCACTGCCAAGATGCGGCTCAGCGCGTCCTCGAAGCGCCGGTGGCTCCCGATGACGCTCTTCAAGTAGTTCGCGAGCATCGGCTCGCGCTCGGCGTCGCGCTGAGCTTCGTCTCGAATGAGGTTCCAGATTTCGCTGCTGTCGATGGCGGTCATGCGGGCTCCTCGCGGGCCCCGCGCCTCCTCGAGGCGAGAGCCCGGCGTCAGGGCTTCAAGGTCGTTGAACGGACTGGGGGCAATGGCCGGCGACCGAGCTTGCCCGCGGCGGGCAGGCGTCGAATCGCCGGCGGGCGACAGGCGCACAGCGGGGCGGAGTGCCCGAGGATGCGCCGAAGGGAGGCTGGTCGCGCGAGGCTCATGAGTCCGCGCATTGTACCTCAAAAGCCGACACCACCGAATCGCTTCCGCTGATTGGCTTGAATCCCCGCAGCGGCCGGCTCGAGAGTGAGCCCATGCGCCTTGCGACCGGCGAGCTTGGACTCAAGGTGCAAGAAAGACCCACCCGACAGCTCCGACTCTGAATTCCCCCCTTTGAAGCGGCGAGGCGGAGACGCCGCTCTCACTCGCCTCGGCGCCATCGGCGAATCGGAAGTGCTAAATTTTCGCACCATGCGCTCTCCACTCCACCTCCTCGTGATCGCGTTCTTCGGGCTCGGCTGCAGCTGCTCTCCGTCAAAGACTCCGAAGGATGCGTCGCCCGATCAGACGACGGCCGGCGACGCCGCCGTCACCAGTGATGACGCGGAGGCCGACGGAGGAACGGCCGTTGACGCTGCCATCGCCGTCGACGACGCGGGGGCCGATGGGGCAGCCGCTGGCGATGCCGCAGTCCTCGGCGACGACGCAGGATCCGACAGCGGGGCAAGCGGCGATGCCGCCATCACCAGCGACGACGCCGGAGCCGACGGGGCAACGGCGGGCGATGCCGCGATCCCCAGCGCAGACGCGGGAACCGACGGGGGAACGCTCATCATCCCCACCTGCACCAGCGGCCACTGGTGTTGGGAGAATCCGCTGCCGCAAGGCAACCCTTTCAACGCTCTCTTTGCTGTTTCGGCAACCGACGTGTGGGCGGTAGGCCCCGCGGGCCTGACCGTTCACTGGGACGGCGCGACGCTCAAGGAGGTGCCGACCGCGACGACGAACGGCCTGAACGCGGTTTGGGGCGCGAGCGCGAATGACGTCTGGGCGGTCGGCGACGTCGGCACGATCATCCACTGGAACGGCGCCACCTGGTCCTCCTTCGCTGCTCCGTCGCAAGCCGCTTCGCACGACCTCAAGGCAATTTCGGGCAGCGGAGCGCTCGACGTCTGGGTCGGAGGCATCGCCTCCATCAACGCGAGCGGCGACGTGCTCCATTGGGACGGCAGCGGCACCTGGCAATACCAGCACTTCTTCAGCACATTCGCGGTCGCCGGCGCGGCGGTCACCGGCCCGGGCGACGTGTGGATGGTGGGTTCGAGCGTTTCGGTCGCGCATTACAAAGATGGCGCGTGGTCCGTCTACGATACCAACAGCAATCCTCAGACGAATTACAGCAACACCCCCAACCTGTACGCCGTGTGGGCCGGCTCCGACAGCGACGTGCGCATCGTCGGCAGCAAAGGTGTGCAGCTCCATTGGAACGGGAGCTCCTTTGCGTCCGGCGGTTTCAGCTGGAGCTACGATCTGCTGGGCGTCTGGGGCGGAGCCTCCAACGATGTCTGGGAAGTGAGCTACTACGGCCTTCGCGAGCGCTGGGACGGCCAGAGCTGGACCAAGGCCAACGACGCCTACGCCGCCTACGGCCCCGACCTCATGGCTATCACCGGCACGGCCACCGACAACGTGTTCGCGGGCGGCGGCGGCGGCTGCATCTTCCGCTGGCAGGGCGCCAGCTGGGCGCCGCTCACCTTGGACGTCAACCAGTTCCGAGGAGGCTGGCTGAACGCGATCTGGGGCGCGTCCAACGCGCAGGCGTGGGCAGTCGGCGACCAGGGATCCATCCTGCGCTGGGACGGCGCACAATGGTCCTCGTTCACCAGCCCCACGACCTCGAGCTTGAAGAGCGTCCACGGGGCCGCCGCGGACGATGTCTGGGCCGTGGGAGCGAACGGCACGGTCCTGCACTGGCAAGGCAGCGCCTGGACGCCGACCACCACCGGGCTCGCGGCCACCTTCACGACCGACCTGTACGGTGTCTATGCCCTGAGCACGAGCGACGTGTGGATGGTCGGCGCGAACACGAATTCGACCCAGACCTTTGCCGCGCACTGGGACGGCGAGCAATGGACCGAGCGCACGGCCCAGGTCCCCCAGGTCCAGCAGGGCGAGTATTTCTACGGCGTATGGGGCGCCGACTCCAACCAGGTGTTTGCCGTCGGGAGCCGCGGGTCCATCGTCCACTGGACGTCGTCGCCAGAGCCGGGCTGGAGCACCGCCCTGCAGATGCCCCTGTACAACAACGCCAACTTCGTGTCGCTCTACGCCATCGGCGGCATCGGCAATTCCGCCTGGGCCGTGGGCGAGTTCGGCCAAATCGCGCGCTGGGACGGAAACATCTGGAGCGTCTGGACCCCTGCCGCCGGGAACCCGCTGCCCGGCTACGTCACCCTGAATGCCGTCTGGGGCACCTCCGGCAGCGACCTGTATCTCGGCGGCAACGACGGACTTTGGCACTGGGACGGCAACTCGCTCACGCAAGTGGACGAGCCGCTCAGCCCCTCCGGCATCTGGGGCCCGTCGTCCACCGACATTCACCTCGTCGGCCAGGGCGGCGCGATCATGCGTCATTTGCCGTAGGGACACTTTCGCCGCGCCGGCCTGCTTTTCACCTGATGAGGTCGCAAGGCCTTCTCGAAAAGCCGGAGGAGGCGCGTCTCCTTTTCAAGAGCGCGCTCGGCTTTTCGAATTGCGTCGCCCCTATTCCGAGAAGCGCGGCGCCTCCGAGAAGCGCGCCGTACATCTCGTCCAGGAAGTCGCACTCGTCGGGCCCGAAGAAGCCGGCGTCGATATTGAAAGCTGGCCGCGACAGCGCCGACCACAGTCCGGCGCGCCGGGGCGGAGGTGGATTTCAGCGCTGGGAGCTCAGCTCGAGACCGGAAGGCCTGAAGAGCGCGCGCGTCGGGCTTTGAACAAAAACGCACCGTTCGGCCAAAGCTCAGCGCGCCATTTCGGCACCCTTGGGCGAAAGTGCGATGGCCGTTCTGGTCTCGAGCCTGGTTCGGATAGGGTCCATGCAGCCCTGAGGGCCGGGCCGCGCGACGGAGACAGCCGCAGGGGTCGACGCCCCCCGCGCACCCCGAACGATTTGCGCGGGTCACAGGAGCGACGTGCGCTCCATCACAGCCGCACGGTGCGGAGCGAGGTCAAATCCGGCCAACGTCGGGTCACGGACGCGGCTGGCAGAAGAGCTCGATGCTTTCCCAAGGCGAGCTCGAGGCGTTAGAGAGCTTGTCCACCGATTTGGATGAAAGGAGCATGCGATGAAGAAGCAGATTCTGCGCACGGCGGCGGCGGGCCTGTTCGCCGCGGGCTGTGTCACCTCGGGCGACGTTCAAAACGCCCTCGGCGGCATGGGTCAGCGCGCGGTCAACGACGCCGCCGACAGCGCCTACGACTCCGGCAAGAAGGCGGCCACCGAAGGCCCCAACAGGAAGGATTCGAAGGCCGAGCCGGGCGGGAGCGAGAGCAACTCTTCGGCAAAGGCTGAGGCGCCCGCGACCAATGGCTCCGAGAAGTCGGACGCCGCGGCGCAAGGTCGCACGCCAGCCCCAGTGGGCGAGGTCTACGCCAACGAGTACGATTTCGTCCCAGGCGACAAGGTCCTCTTCTTCGAGGACTTCTCCGACACCGCGGTCGGCGAGTATCCCGTCAGGTGGACGCGAAAAGGCTTCGGCGGCGGCGATGGTGTGGAGGTCATCGTCGAAGGTGGGAGACACTGGCTGCGCATCGGCAAAGGCGCGGGCGGCGGCAGTCAGGATTTCATTCGGTCCGAGTTCCAGGACCTCCCCAAGAAGTTCACCCTCGAGTTCGACGCCTATATCGAGGGCAACACTTCCATCGATATCGCGACCGATTCCGCGACGTTCGCGTCGTTCGGCGCCTGGGGGATCACCGCTCAGTCGGGCACCTCGGCCGGCTATGACCAGAAAGGCTGGGTTGAGGCACGTGGCCGTGAGCGCCAGCGACACCTACCTGAAGCTCTACGTCGACGGCGTGCGCGTGCTGGTCGATGCGGACGGGGTGAGCCGCCCGATTCGGCGGCTCGGCATGAAGTTGCACAGCGAAAGCGCTGGCAGCCCTCTCATGTTCACGAACTTCCGCCTCGCCGAGGGCGGAAAGGATTATCGCAAAGAGCTGGTCACTTTGGGGCGCATCGTCACCCATGGCATTACCTTTGACAGCGGCTCCGACGCGCTCAAGCCTGAATCGGGTCCGACCCTCCGCAATATCCTGCAGCTCCTCCAGGAGGACGGCGCCCTGCGATTCGAGGTCCAGGGGCATACCGACAACCAGGGCGGCGACAAGGTGAACCAGCCGCTCTCGGAGCGGCGTGCCCAAGCCGTGAAGGCGTGGCTCACGAAACAAGGGGTCGCCGCCTCCCGCCTTGCGGCGCGCGGCCTCGGCGCGGCGAAGCCTATTGACACCAACGGCACCTCGGAAGGCCGCGCCAACAATCGGCGGGTGGAGTTCGTGAAGGCGAAGTAGCCGGGGCCGCCGCGGCGCGGTTCGACCGCTTCGGGTAGGCCGGCGCTTACCCCTCACTCCAAAAGGCCGCGGCGCGCAGGGCCCAAGCCCAGCGCGCCGCGGCCGACGATTCTTTTGTGCGCCTCCTAGAAAGCGAGCTTCGACAGCGAATAGGCCACGACGGTCGAGACGCTCACGCCAATCAACCCAGGGATCATGAAGCTGTGGTTGAGCAGGTACTTTCCGATGTGCGTCGTCCCGGTGCGGTCCATGTTGATCGCCGCGAGGTCGCTCGGGTAGAAGGCCCAGAAAAAATAGGCGTAGCTCGCGGGCAGCAGCCCCAGCATCAGGGTCGCCGGGAGCTTGAGGGCGATGCCGAAGGGGATCATGACCGTCAGCGTGGCGGCCTGGCTCTTCACGAAGGCCGACACGCAGAACATGGCGATGGCGAAGGTCCAAGGCGCGAACTGGACCATGCTGCCGATCTTTCCGATCAGGTACGCCTTGTTGCCGCTGACGAAGGTGTCGCTCATCCAGGCGATGCCGAAGATGGAGACCACCGCGATCATCCCGGCGTTGAAGACGCTCGACTTCGCGACGTCCGACGCCTTGACGTTGGTCGCGAAGAGGATGAAGGCGCCGAACGCGAGCATCACGAACTGCACCACGGTGGTCATGGCGACGGGCTTGCCGTCGATCACCGGGAGGATGTTTGGCAGGCGGTAGCCCGCGTTGACGGCGGTGTCCCGCAGGGCGAGCAGGACGATGAAGAGGACGCCCGCGAAGAACAGCGCCACCGAGGGCTTGGCGGTCTTGGGCAGCGCCTTGTTCAGCGTGGTGACCGACGCGTCGAGCGACTCCCGGAACTTCGGGTCCTCGAGGCGCTTGAGGAACTCCGGGTCCTCGTACAGGTCCTTGCCGCGGTTGAGGCTCCAGGTGGCCGCCGCCACGACGCCGACCAGGCCGGCGGGGATGGTGATCTTCAAGATGTCGAAGATGGTGACCGGCGTGCCCATCTTCGCCGAATACCCGAGGAAGGTGGTGACCGCCGCGGCCACCGGGCTCGCGGTGATGCCCATCTGCGACGCCACGCTCGAGATGGCCATCGGCCGCTCCGGCCGCGTCTTGGTCCGCAGCGCCACGTCGGCGATGACCGGGAGCAGGGCGTAGACCGCGTGTCCCGTCCCCACGCACATGGTCAGGGTGAACGTGCAGAGCGGCGCGAGGATAGTGACGTACTTCGGGTGGGCGCGCAGGAGCTTCTCGGCGACCTGAACCAGGTAGTCGAGGCCTCCCGCGACCTGCAGGGTCGCCGACGCCGTCACCACCGCGAGGATGATGAGCATGACCGCCACCGGCGGCTCGGAGGGAGCGACCCGGAACAAAATCACGAGCACCGCGACGCCCAAGCCGCCTATCATCCCGAGGGCGACGCCGCCGCGCCGGATGCCCAAGAGAATGGCGCCGAGAACCAGTGCGAACTGAATCCAAAACATGGCCATGGCAGACCTCCAGCACCCCGGGCGATGACCATGGGGGCTTTCGTCTGCCGTTCAACAGCATGGGAAGTGCCGAGCGAGCGCCGGCCGTGTTCCTCGAGCAAATGCCGCGGATTGTCGTGTCGCAAAGCCCCGCGAACGCCCATGAGAGCGCTCATGGCAGGGGGATTCCTCCCCCGCGGACGCGCGTCTTTTCGCGCCCTTCACGGGCCATGAGCCGCTGCATGGGAATGAGCAATCTCATGGGGATTTGCGGCCATAGGCTCGGGCGACTTCGACCCCTTGGGCCTTCTGGGATGCATCGGGGGATGGAGTTGACCCTTCGCGCGGTTGAGGTCGGGCCCGGCCTCTCGGGCGGACCTCGATAGGGAGCCCTGCACGAACCCGAGACGAAAGGGCGGCACCACGCGGCATGGGAGGGCGCTGGCGGCGCTTTTCGCCTCGCTCGCGCTCCATGCGGCCCTCGTGGCGGTCGTTCGGTCCCGAATCCGCACCCCGCCGAGAGCCCCGCCCGGCTCCTCCACCGCGGTCCAGGTGCAGATCATCGAGCTCCCTCGGCGCGGCGCCGAGCGCGCTCCGCCTGCCTCGCCGCCCGGTTCACCGGCCGCTCTGCCGGCAGCGCCACCGTCCCCACTTCCGAGCGCGCACGCGTCGCGCGACCGGCGCCGCGGCGCGCCGCGCTCCCCTGCCGCCCAAGCGCCGCCGAGCGGCGTCGGCGATGGGCGGGCCGCCGCCGGAGCTGGCGCAGCGCCGGCGCTCGAAGGGGGCCCCGGCATTCCGGTCTCCCCAGAATCTTCCGAGGAGCCTCGACCTGAGCGGCCCGAGCCAGGGCACCGGCGAGGCGCTCGCCGGCGCTCCTTCGAGCGAGCTGGGCGTCACCCGCAGGAGCACCGACCCGGCCGAGGCGCCCGACGTCGCGCGCGAGGCTGGCGAGGTCAAGCAGCGGGTCGACGGGATGCTCGCCGACGCGAGCTCGCGCCACCGGCTCGCGACCGTGGGCTTCGACACCGAGGTTCTGGAGCTGGGGCGCGCGTTCGAGAGCGCGGCGGTCCTCGCGCCGGGCGAGCCCGAGCGGCGCTGGATCGACGCGGGGCTCGCGGCCTACCGCGAGGAGCTGAAGCAGCTCGCGCAGCGGATGAGGCCCCGCGCCCTCGCCCCCGCCGCGCCCAATCGCGAGTCGACCTGGGAGGAGCGGGTCGACGACGCGCGGGCACGCGCCACTCACTCACCCGGGGACCGCTACGTCGCGCTCGTCGAGGTCCGGCGGGCGCCGAGGGGCGGCCTCGCCGAGCTCCGGCTGCTCGCGTCGTCGGGCGTTCGGGCCTTCGACGAGCGCGTCCTCGGCTGCGTGGCGCGCGGCCTCCCGTCATCGGCCGGGCGAGAGCCCGGCCAGGGGCAGCTCGCGCTCTGGGAGTTCGCCGGCGAGAAGCTGCCCGACTCCAAGATCGTCGAGGGAGCGAAGAAGCTGAAAGAGTTTGCCCTCCTCGACGTGGTGCCGCTCAAGGAGACCGTCGTGGAGCTCGACCGCGGGGGCCTCGTCGAACGGATGAAGTTCAGCGCGCGACTGCTCGCGATCTATTAACTCAGGATGCTCAGGCAACGGCGCGCAGGTTTCAGACGGCGGCTGCCGACTGCCCACTGCGAGCTGACGACCGCGGGGCCGGCCGATCGTTCTCAGACTCACTTCGATTGCGGCGCAGCCGCGCTAGGATGCCTGCGAAGCATCCTGAGGCTCTTTGGCGCGCAATTCCTTCACCCGACGCATCAGGACGACTGCAGCTTGACCCGCGAAGAGAATGACGATCGGCATGAATGGAGCCGAATACCGCCCATGGCCCAGATAGATCATGTGAAGCACGGTGACGTAGAGCAGCAGTGAGATCATCGCAATCGCCGGCTTGGATCTGCGCGAAAGCCACATCCCGATCAGTCCCATGAGGCAGACCGCCTTGTGCCAAAGGCTCACGACGGGGTCTGGAATCCCGGCGATGGGTCTCCAATAATACATCTTCCAAAACTCCCGGAACTTCCCGTAGGTGTACCAGGCGAGATACTCGCGGAAGTGGTCTCGAAAGCCCTCTCGGATGCGCTGCTTGGCGCGCGCGAGGTCGAGATCGTCGTTGGCCCAGGGGTCGTCCACGGTGTACCAGCGCACCTGCACGTCATCCGGCGGCCCGCCGCCGATGAAGGTGCCGAGCAGAAGCGGATTGCCGCTCGATTTGGTCAGCGGAACGAAGTGGCCGGTCGCCCTATAGTTGCGGAACCACCAAGGCGCCAACGCCAGGGCGAGAAGGGAGAGCGCGACCGCCGCCGCCTTCACGAGAAGTCGAGGCGGCGCGCACCTCCAATAAATCAGTAGCAGGAAAAACAGCCCCGGCCAGACGGCGACCGCCGGTCGGACATAGATCGACCCCGCCCAAGCCAGGGCGAAGAGCGCCGCCAGCCCGAGCGAAGGGGCATCGAGGATGCGTACCGCGGCCCACAACATGAGCGAGAGCGGCAGCAGGAACAGGGCCTCCGTCAGGATGAGATTCCCCATCAACCAGAAGGGCGGATAGAAGGCGGCGACGATGAGCGCGACCAGCGAAGCTCGATCTGAAAAGACCCTTCTGCCGACCTCGAAGAACACGAAGAGCGCCGCGGAGATGATGGCCGACTGGAGCAGGCGCACGACCTGCTCGAACGCGAAGCCGCCACCCATCAAGGAATAGAGAAGGGTCAGGAAGGCCGGGAAGCCCGGCATG
Organism: uncultured delta proteobacterium; assembly: GCA_963772225.1. GTDB lineage: Bacteria > Myxococcota > Myxococcia > Myxococcales > UBA5297 > CAVYWD01. Next base: position 1,122,262 of record CAVYWD010000011.1, read on the forward strand.
ATGAAGACCGTCGGGCGCGTCGGTTCGTCGTGCGTGAAAACCCCGGTTTGAGCCCAGACGCGCGCGGTCTCGACGTACGAGCGGTCATCGGACGCGAGGTCGTACTTTGCACCGGCCGCCAGGATCAAAACGGCTTTCAGGACCAGGCTGAGCAGCAGGATTAAGAGAGCCCGCTCTCTGGGCGATGGAGTTTTCGATGGGGGCGCCACGAGTCGAAGCCTTATCGTCCTTCCTGGTCTTGGGCAGCTGACGGCACCTTCGCGCGCAGATCGTTGATCTCCGCCCATCTCCGCCCTCAGAAGCGCGCATTCTTGCGCGACCCTCCGAAGATGTTCGCTGTTTCGCGAGAGCGCGATGGTGTTGGCCAGCAGATTGACGAGAACATAGAGAAACGTCAGCGAGAACAGCGCATTGGCCGGCACCTCGACGTGCATGAGCTGCGCGAGTCGCCTGAGAAGATCAGGGAAGAGCGTCAGCATCAATGCCGCGCCGGTTGAAAGGAGCCAAAGGAGGCTTTCGCGCAGGCCAAGGCGGCCGCGGCGAAGCAGGAGCAGGACCCAGCCCAGAAGTGCGAGCAGAACCACCGCTGCAGACACTTGGAGCTCGCGCGGGAGCAGGGGCTGTGTCGGGGGTGTCATGGTGTCGGCATCCCATCGCTCATCAAGAGCGGGGCGCGGGAATCCCGAGGAAGCAGGAGGAGAGCGAGGGTCACCTTGGCCAGGTAATAGAGCGTTCCAGCGGCATCGATGGAGCTTTTTCCGTGGCGCCGAGGCTCCATGCGAACCGGGACTTCGAGGACCCGAAGCCCACTTCCTGAAGCCGCGGCGATGGACTCGGGCTCCGGATAATCCGGCGAATAGTGCCTCGCAAAAAGCTCGATGGCTCGACGAGACGCAGCTCGGAAACCGGAGGTCGGGTCAGTGACACGCGCGCCGCAGCGCGCTCGCAAGAACCATGAGAGATAGCGGATTCCGGCTCGGCGGATCGCCGTTGAGCGGAAGCCTTCGCTCGCCAGGAAGCGCGAGCCGATGACCAGGTCGGCCTGGCCGCGCTCGATGGGTTCGGTCAACGCTCCGAGATAGCTCGCGTCGTGCTGACCGTCGCCGTCGACCTGGACGGCGATGTCGTAGCCGCGGTCGAGCGCCCAAAGGTAACCGGTTTGAACAGCCCCGCCAATTCCCAGGTTCACCGGGCACTTGAGAAGGGTCGCGCCGAGTGCTCTGGCCACCTGCGGCGTGGCGTCGAAGGAGCCGGACCACGCAAAGGTCGCACCGGGGAGCGTGTCTGCGCAGCGCGTCGATGACAGAGGGGAGACTCCTGGCCTCATTGTAGGCGGGGATGATGACAAGCATCCGCTTTGCGCCGGTAGCCATGAGCTCCTTCTCGGCTGGATCTGACGAAGTTCAATCGCGGCTTGGCCTCGGCAAGGAGATGATAGCGGACCCCGCCTAGCCGCGCCCAGGACATCCGAAGGCTCCAGTCAGCCCCGGTACGACCCAACAGGCAGGATGGATATCGTAGTGGAGGGTTGGCTGATGAACAAGAAGGGCGGGGAGGGAGCCGGGGGGTGAGGCGCAGAGCGCAGAGAGGGCATAGGGGTGCTAGGGCCGTCGTGAGCGGCGATAGCGGAGAGCGAGAAGCCGAAGCGAGCGGTCAGTCCGGATGGCTCGGATCGATGGCGTCGAATCCCGGCCCGGGCCCCAGGTCGAAAGACTCCTGCGATGGTGGGTCGTGGCCTTTGGCGATCCGAAGAGGCTCGAAGGGAACGCGCAGGGCGACGAGCGTCTCGCGGGCGAGTGCCGGGCTGCTGACGAAGGCGCGTACGTCCCGGCGGCCGCCGCACTTGTCGCAGGTGAGAAGGTCGTGGTCGAAGACGCGCTTGAGTAGCTGAGCCCACGGCAGACGGTCGGGGCGCTCCTTCTTCTCGGGAGGCGGAGACGGGCACGTTGGGCCGGCAGGCTCCCTGGGCTCTGGAGCCAGGGCCTGGCGCAGGCGCGAGCGGGCTGCGAAGACGCCCTGGTAGCCCGTCAGATGTGCTCGAGGAGGCGGCACGATCGCCGCGAGGCGCCGGCGGAACTGGTGGAGGGTGAAGCGCAGACGGCGCGTGTGCCGTCATGGGCCGGGCGGCGCAGTCGCAGCCCGATGCGGCCGTCGTCCCTGAGCCGCAGCCGTTCTTGAGAGAAGGGAGCCCGCAAGCCGTAGCGGCACAGGTGGAGCATCCCCAACCGGTCGTGCTCGTGGACGCAAGTGCCAGCCTCGATGGAGCAACTCGGCGGGTGGCCGGCGCGGTCGCGGTGCCTCAGATTCGGTAGGCACGGAGAGCGCGATCGACTAGAACCCATGAGCAAGGTCATGCGTGCCCTCGAGCTCGCTCAAGTCCGCATGACCTTCCGCCTATCGTTCGGGAGCCGAATTAGACATGAAAGGCCTAGAAGTCCGCGTCGGACCGCCGACGACCCTGCTCGACAGCGTGCTCCTCGTCGTGGGGGTTCTCCCCTTCACGACGGCATTCGCCGCGGCGGGGATTTCGGCGGTTGCATTCTCGTGCGGGCACTCGATGCTTCCAGGCTCGCTGGGAGTGAGCGCCGCGCTGGCTTTGGCTGCGGTAGCCGCTCTTGCGCGCCGAAGCGGCATGTCCCGCGCCGCAGTTGCCATTGGAGCTGCAATCGCTGTCGCGCTCGCCCTTCTCGGAGTCGCCTTGGCGCTCCAGTTCCTTGACACATCGGATGACGGCCAGGGCTACCACTTGAGCTCCATCGTGCGCCTCGCGCACGGCTGGAATCCTTGGCGCGAAGCGATCCTGCCTGGGGCAACTCCAAACTCCCTCTGGCTGGAACACTACCCACGCGCGGCCTACACGCTCGGTGCCGCGATCTACATGGCTGCCAACCACCTCGAGGCTGCCAAGGCGAGCAACCTGGTTCTCCTCTTTTCGGCCTTCTGCCTGGCTCTTGCTGCTGCGCGGACGGTGATTCGCTCGGGCTCCGCGTCCCTCGTCGCTGCACTTGCAGCCGCCAATCCGGTCGCGGTGTATCAGCTCTGGTGCGATTACGTTGACGGACAGCTCGCCAGCTCTCTGACCGCCCTGATTGCCTCGGCGGTTCTGGTCGTCACGAGACCCAGTCCGCTCGTGCTGCTGGGGCTCGTGAGTGCGCTCGTTCACGCGGTCGGCTTGAAGTTTACCGGGCTTGTGTACGCTTGTTCCCTTGCAGCGGGCATGACAATCGTCGCCGTCGCGCTGCGTAGACCTGCCGGGGCCCGTCGTCTTGCGCTGGCGAGCGCCACCGCGCTTGGCGTCGCGGTGCTGGCGCTCCATGCGAACCCGTACGTTACGAACACCCGCGACCACGGCCATCCGTTCTTTCCCATCGCCGGCGCGAGGCCGCTGGACATCATGTCCACGGAGATGTCGCCCGTGTACGCTCATCGGAACGGCGCCGAGCGCCTGTTCATCTCGCTGTTTGCCCGCTCGGGGCAGCCTCCTTACTCGGCTCCGAACCCGAATTTGAAGGTTCCATTCTCGGTCTACCCGTCGGAATTCGCTCCTTTCCGGCAAATCGATTGCCGCGCGGGCGGATTCGGCCCGCTCTTTGGCGGGGTTCTGCTGCTCTCCATGGCGATCTTTGCCCTGGGCGGATGCGCAGGGCGAATTGGCGCGATGGGGTCGGTCGTCGTTCTGGCATCGGCCCTGATCAATCCGCACGCATGGTGGGCTCGCTACGCTCCACAGATCTGGTTGATTCCCGTTATCGCGGTGGCAGCCGGCTTCGCGTCCGCCAGGCGCGCCGCTCGCGGGATGGGGATGGTCGCCGGCGTCGTCCTCGTGATGAATGTCCTTTGGGTGGCAGTCGCGAATATCGGCGGACAGCACAAGCTCACGGTTCGGGCCAGCGCCCAATTGGCAGCATTGCAGGCACGCCCGCAGCCGGTGCCCGTGGCATTTCGCTACTATGAAGATGCGCATCGCGCGCGGCTCCAGGAACACGGCATCCGGATTCTTCCGGTGCCTTGGGACGCCTGCCGGCGATACTCCGAACTCGTGAATTCGGATACCCGCATCTGTGAGGCAGGCACGATAGCTGAAAGCACGGCGCCTCTCGCGAGGTGAACCGCGCAAGGTCAGGGCGTGGCAGCAAACCGGTTACTTTCGCGCGCCACTCCCGCCCCACTCCGACCAGGCGCCACGAACATGCGTTCACGCTTTAAGCGCGCCATCTGGTCCGAGCTCCTGGTTTGCCCGCACTCCTGTCCCCGAGCGAATATCCGCCCGCCCCGGCCACGCGAGACTGCTCGAATCACACCTCCCGCCGCGCGAGGACAAACCTGCGGAAAGGGGACCACCCCCTTCCCGCACCTATCCGCCAACACCCGGTCGCGACGCAGGCAAACCGACCTCAGCAGTCAAAGTGCTGCGGATTCCGGTCGCCGTCGACACGGGGCGGCCAGCCACCCGATTCTGCAGGCCGGTCAGCCGCGCATTGCGCGGCCCAATTACAATGGCACTTTGGTTGGTCAGGGAAGGCGAAGTCCCCAATAAGCCAGCGCTATTCTGTCAAGCAGCCGACGCGCCGAATTGCATCCCCACAGAAAAGGATGGACGGGCACTCCCGATGCCGCGGGAAAGCGACTCAGGCGCGAAGCCTGTCGGATGCTCTGCTAGTTGCAGCACAGAGGAAATTGGCCGGCGATGTAGATTTTGGCATCCTTATAGCCAGGTGGGCAACCCCCGTTGCCTATGATGCAGTATGACTGGCTTACGCCGTTCGGCCCCCCCAGGAAAATTGCGCCGTAGACGATAAGGCTGCCTCCAATCGTAGCGTCTCCACTAATGTTCATGTTTGCCGCCTGCGCACCGGAGTTCTGATTTTGGATGTAGTTGCCACTCCCCCCCGTCGGAGTGCGTGCATCCGACAACCGAGAATCCGTCGAAGAGACCTTGTTGTTGAACGTACTCCAGTCCCCGGCCGAAAGGTAGCCATTTGAGGACCCGCTGGCCACCGGAATGCTGATGTTCGGGGTGGCTCCTCCAGTACTTGCCAACGGCGTTGACGCGGTGACGTTCGTGACGGTGCCGGACCCAGTCGCATCGGCTTGGCATGTCCACCCGGAGCCGGTCCACTTAAGGACTTGTCCAGACGAGCAGTTGGTCGGGAGGGAAATGGGCGAAGCGCTGGTCCCGGTTCCAGAGAGGGGGGCCGCGACCGCGACGCCCGATAGCTTGCCGCTGAAGGAATTCCAGTCGGATGAGGTCAAATAGCCATTTGCGCTCCCGCTCGCTTGCGGAATGATGATGTTCGGAGCGGTTCCGCCCGAACTCGTCAGCGGGGATGAGGCTGAAACTCCCGTGACCAACCCGCTCGACGAACCGACCCATTTCCCGGACGAATCGACAACAGGCGACCCATTCACCGAAATGCTCGTCGCATCCACACTTCCGCCCTTGAGACTCTGCGCGGCGGAGCACGTCAGCGCAAACGGCGCAGACGCCAACCTCTGTCGGGGAGTCATAGCCTCTCCCCCCACCGACAGTTCTAGCCAGAGCTCCAGAGTTCGTGCGAGTCGCTCGGGAGCAGCAACGTAGGTCCGCGGATTTGCTAGGGTGGTCTTGCGCAGAGCCGGACAGATGCGACTTGGGAATGCGGGACCCCTTCGAACGTTCATCCTGGCATGACGACGCCCAAGTCGAGGTCGCGAAAGAAGGCGCCTACGCTGCCCGGGATGGCGGGAGTAATCCGGCCCACGGTGGTCTGGTTCGCCAGGTACGGCTGTGTGGTGCGCGAGGGCGAGAAGCGCACGGTGGTGATCGCGAGCCAGCGGGTTGGGTCGTGGGAGCCGGGTGAGCAGCGCATTCGCAACGCGCTGATGGTCCAGCTCGCTGCAGATCCCACGATCGTCTTCGAGGACTTGGCCAAGGCGTTCGAGGTGTCGTCGGAGACGCTGCGCTTGCAGCGGCGGCTTTTCGAAGAAAAGGGCCTGAGCGCAGTGCTCGCCAGCCCCGAGCCGCATCACAAGGGTGGGCGGGCGATCGAGCCCGCGCTGCGGCGGCAGATGGAGCGCTTGTTTATGCAGGGCAAGAGCACCAGCGAGGTGGCCGGCGCACTTGCCGGGAAGGCGAAGTACGGTACGGTCGAGAAATACCGGCGGCTGTGGAAGCAGAAGCAGGCAAGGATACCCAAGCCTGCGCAGCAGACGGCGTTGCCGCTCGATATCACCGCGCCGGCAGAAAGGGCGCCAAAGCCGATGGTATCGGCAGGCGAGTCCTCTGCGAGTCCGCAAAGCGCGGACGAAGCCGCTCCAGCGGTGAGCGAGGGCGCAGCAGCGGACCCGTCGACGGTTGCCGCAGCAAAGAGCGACGAGGTGCCGCCGATTCGGGCGCCGAGAAACGAGATAAGCGAGCGCATCGCGCGCGCAGCGCCCATAGCCGAACCCGCCTTGCCGGAGACCGAAGGGATGGTCGCGGAGATCGGTGAGCTCGCTCCGTTCTCTTCGAAGGGCGTGCAGCACGTCGGCGCCTGGCTTTTGCTGGTGACGATTGCGTCTCTCGGCCTGTATGTGCACCTGCGCAGCCGCGAGCGCCGCAAGCCTCGGGGGCGGCCTCTGCGAGTGGCCGTCGATGCGGTGCTGTCTACGTTGGCGATTGGCGGCCGTTGCGTCGAGGGCGTGCGGCGGCTGGCCACGAGCTCGACCGCCGCGATGATGCTGGCCGACGCGGCGCCCTCGGCGACGTGGGTGCGGCGGACGCTGGGAGGCTACTGCGCGGGGAACGCTTCCGAGCCGTTGCTCAAGGACGTCTCGGGCGAGCTGTTGCGTGGGGCCAAAGAGCGCACGCCGCACGGCAAGCCGGTGGTACTTTTCTTGGACAACCACGCGCGGCCCTACACCGGGAAACACCCGCTGCGGCGTGTCTGGCGCATGCAGGGCAAGTGCACGGTACCAGGCGCAATGGAGTATTGGGTCCACGACGCCGAGGGAAGACCGGTGTTGCTCATTCCGGTGGCGCCGCACGCCAGCCTGCCGGAGACCGTCCGGGCATGGGTACCATTTCTGCGCGAAAAGCTCGGAAACGATACGCCGTTGCTGCTCGTCTTCGACCGGGCCGGGGCATTTCCTGGGCTGTGGAAGTGGCTGCGGGACAACGGCGTGCATTTCGTGACCTATCAGCGCGCCAAATATCGGAAGTTCCGCCGGGAGTGGTTCAGGCGCCACGGCCGGCCCATGACGCTGCGCGAGAGCGACGGCGAGAAGCTCAAGGTGATGGTGCAGGGAGGCCAGATGAACCTGGGCGCAGAGCGCGGCCGGGTTCGCCGCATCCGCATCCTGCTGCCGGACAACGTGCAGATAAACGTGGTGGCGTCCTCGACGCAATCCGCCCAGTGGCTCTGCCGGACGCTCTTTACGCGCTGGCGGCAGGAGAACGCCTTCCGGCACGGCGTCGAGCGCTGGGGCATCAACCAGCTCGACGGGCGCCAGGTCGAAGACGTGCCGGCCGGGACGATGGTGACCAACCCTCGACGCATCGACCTCGACAAGCTGCTGGCCGAGGCGCGGGAGCGGGAGAAGAAGCTGCGCCTGCAGCTGCAGCAGATCTACCCCGGTCACCCCGACCGGCCCGCACTGAAGCGAGCGCTTGCCGATAACCGCGCGAATCAGCGCGAGGTTGTCAAAACCCGCCGCCAGACGCCGAAGAAGGTGCCAATCGAGGCGACTGATCTTCAAGGGGAGCTCAAGCAGCACACGCGTGAGTACAAAGTGCTCGTGGACACGTTCCGGTGCGTGGCGCAAAACGCCGAGGCAGAACTGGCGACCATCCTCGCTCCGAACATGAAGAGTCCCGCCGAAGCCAAACGACTGCTCCAGAACGTCTTCGCCGCCCCAGGCGACATTCGCGTATCCAAGAATGCCATCACGGTCACCATCGCGCCCGCGGCCAACCGCTCGGAGAGAGCCGCCCTCGATGCCTTCCTCGCCGACTTCAACCGTCGCCGCCTTTCTCATCCAGGCGATCCGTTTTCACGCCCCGTATGCTTCCGACTCCAAATTCCGTAGGCTCCCGCGGCACGAACTCTGGAGCTCAGAGCCATCGACAACGCCCGCAAGAGGGCTCGCATCTCCGAGGTATGCCGCGAAGAAACCATCGGTAAGTCCAACGCTCTGATTCTCGCTCCAGATAGACGATCCACCGGTTGCGGCATGAAAAAGCGCAAAGCGCATGGACACCGGACCAACCTCCGGCGTCCCATCCGACTTGAGCAGCCGCCCCTGATAGCTCAACACCTGGGGCGCCTGCGCACGAGCCAGCGCAGGAGCCAGCAACTGACACACAAGAAGCGCGAGGGCCGAAGACTTAAACTTCATTGAATTCCTCCCTTTAGAGCAGAGCAGCTGACATTTGACACCGATAGACCTAGTTCGAGTGCAGCGCCGCATTGAAACCGCTGATGCAGCGATACGAAGTGCTCCGCATTTCAACAAGACCGCCCTCCACAGCGGGCGTCGGCTCACCCAGCGAGCCGGTCACCTTGTACTTGCTGTTCACCAGAGTCTTGTCGCCGAAAGCGCCCGCGGACGTCGCGGCCTCCCACTTGCCGCCCGGAGCGGGCGCGCTCGCGTCAGACCCTCCATCACGAACGGAGCCCGCGTCCGACGACCCGGCATCCGCGGCATCCACAACTCCTGAGTCGACCGTTCCAGCATCAGCGTTCTGCGTCGGCGAACAGAAACCGCTGAAGCACTCATCGCCAGGAGGGCAATCACTGGTACTCTTACATTCTCCCGGAATCGTGTCGTTGCATCCCGCCACGGCGACTGCGACAACCAGCAAGAGACGCTTCATTTCCACCTCCCGATTCGCATCGTTTCGTGCATCTTCCGCATCCAACGAAGACCCGCGCTGCGACTGCGGCCAGTAAATGTTTCGGCAGTGTTTGTTGGTTTCTCTAGCACAACGAGTCTCAGACAACCAGCTCTATCGCGCCAGCCTTCCGCGACGCACCTCCGAGAAGGCTCGCAGCTCAAGCAAGGATTACGCCCGCGCACTCCATCCTCTGGCACCAACGACGAAGGCGTTCAGGAGCGTTCCGTCGCGGAACAGATCTGTTCCGCGACGGAACACCCGAGCTCACCCCCGCCCCGCCTTGAGCCGCTTGCTCATCGCCGACTGCGTCACTCCGATGAGCCGCGCGGCGATGGTCTGGTTCCCTCCCGCCCGCCGCAGCGCCTCCTGCACCAGAAGTTCCACCGCGCCGTGAATGGACGGGAGCGGTTCGAGCCCCTGAAACGGATTCTCCCCCGGCGCCGCCGCCCGCGCCGCGGCCTCCACCGCGCCGCCCGCGCGCTCGATGGCGTTGGCAAAGCTCTCCATGGAGAGCATCCGGTCCTTGTGGAGGCTCACCGCGTCGATGACCATCGACCTGAGCTCGCGCACGTTGCCCGGGAAGGAATAGGTGCCCAGCAGCGTCGCCAGCTCCTTGGGCGCCGTGGGCTTCTTCTTTCCGAGCGAGCGCGCCGCCTCCTCCAGGAAGTGCTCGACCAAGAGCGCGATATCGCCTTTGCGGTCGCGCAGCGGCGGCACGCGGACCTGGTGCGTGCAGAGCCGGAAGTAGAGGTCGCGCCGGAAGGTCCCCGCGGCCTGACGCGCCGCCAGGTCGTGGTGGGTCGCGACGATGACCCGGGCCAAAAGCCGCTTCGGCCGGTCGCTGCCCAGGGGGAAGTACTCGCCCTCCTGCAGCAGCCGGAGCAGCTTCACCTGCGAGGCGTTGCTCAAGTCGCCAATCTCGTCCAGGAACAGCGTCCCCTCCGCGGCCTCCTCGACCATGCCCCTGCGCGGCTGGTCGGCGCCGGTGAAGGCGCCTCGGACGTGGCCGAAGAGCGTGTCGGCGAAGACGCTGTCGTCCAGGCCGGCGACGTTCACCGCAAAGAGCGACCCGCGCCGGCCGCTCAGCGCGTGGGCGGCGCGGGCGATGAGCTCCTTGCCGGCGCCGCTCTCGCCTTCCACGAGGATGGGCTGCGGGCTCTTGGCCACCGCTTCGACGTAGGAGAACAGGGCCAGCATGCCGCGGTCGCGGGTGACGATGGCGCTGAACGCCTCCGGGCGCTCCACCGTCTGCGAGAGCACGCGGCTCGCCATGTCGCGGTTCTCGCGCAAGAGCTCGATCATGCGGACGGCCCGCGCCACGCCGGCGACGAGGCGGTCCTCCTCCGCGGTCTTCACGAAGTAGTCGAACGCGCCGAGCTTCACGCAGCGGACGGCCGTCTCCACCTGGTTCATGCCGCTGATGACGATGACCGCGACCTCGGGGTGCTCGGCGGCGATGCGCTCGAGCAGCTCCTCGCCGCCCAGGTTCGGCATGTTGAGGTCCAGGAGCACGAGGCCGGCGCGCCCCGCGTCGAGGAGCGGCAGGACCTCGCGGCTGTCCTGGCAGGGGGTCACGTTGTCGATGCCGCCGCGCGAGAGCGCGATGCGCAGGGAGCGCAGCCAGGCCGGCTCATCGTCCACCGCCAAAATGCCGAATGAGGGATAGCCGCCTGGGGTCATGAGGCCTTCTCCTGTGGCGCGCCCTCGGCGCGCGCCGCGTCGCCGGCCGGCAGGGAAAAGGTGACGGTCGTACCCTCGCCGGGCTTAGAGCGGAACTCGAGGCTCCCGCCGTGCTCCTTGACGATACCGGCGGAGACCGAGAGCCCCAGGCCCGTGCCCCCGCTGTCGCGCTTGGTGGTGAAGAACGGGTCGGTGAGCCGCGAGAGGTTCTCGGGCGGGATGCCCACGCCCTCGTCCTGCACCTCCAGGACGACCGCCGAGCGCTCCGGGTCGAAGCGGGTCGAAGCGCGGATGCCGCGGCTCGGGTCGGGCAGGGCCTGGCAGGCGTTGAGCACCAGGTTGACGATCACCTGCTCGATGCGCTGCGCGTTGCCGCGGACGCGCGGGAGCCGCTCGGCGCACGCAAGCTCGAAGTGGCGCGTCGCCTTCTTCAGGGAGTTGTCCACCAGCCGCACCGCGGCCCGGACCACGTCGTTCAGGTCGATGAGCTCCTGGCGGGGCGCGTCGTCGCGCCGGGCGAAGTCCTTCAGGTCCTCGACGATGCGCTTGATGCGCCGCGCGCCCTCGAGCATCTCGTCGAGCATGGCCGGGAGCTCCTCGCGCATGGCCGAGTAGCGCAGGCCCCCGAGCATGAAGTCGCCGGACTCGCCAAGGCGCTGGTCGAGCATCTCCTGGCAGTCGAGGTAGGCGTCCTTGAGCACCGGCATGTTGAGCAGGATGAAGCCGTTGGGGTTGTTGATCTCGTGCGCGACGCCCGACACCAGCACGCCCAGGGCCGCCATCTTGTCGGCCTGGATGAGCTGGGCGTGGTTCAAGCGCAGCTCCTCCATGGCCCGCTGCCGCTCGGCGACCTCGCGCGCGAGCGACGCCGTGCGCTGCGCGACCTGCCGCTGCAACGAGCGCGACCAGAGCACCGTCCCGCCCAAGCCCAACAGCAGCGGGACGAAGACCACCGCGCCGTACTGGAAGAACATGCTCCAGCTCACGCGGGCGGGCTCCAGGACCCCGAGCCAGCGCTCGCTGATGGCGTCGTAGCGGCCTGTCTTCTTGAGAATCGCCAGGCCCTCTGTGAAACGCGAGAGGAGCTCCGTGTCGCCCTTGCGGACGGCGTAGCCGTAGCGGTGCGAGGCGACGTTCTGCGCCACCGCTTCGAGGTTCGTGAGCTGGAGCTCGCGCAGGATGTACGTGCCGGGGACGACGGCGACGACCGCGTACTCGCCCGAGCCGGACGAGAGCAGGCGCAGGGCGTCGGCGGGCGTGTCCGTGCGCAGGAGCGAAGCGCCCATGCCCATTCCGGTGAGCGTCTCGTCCATGATGCCCGCGCGGTGGACGACGACCTCGTGGCCGCGCAGCTCCTCCAGGGTGGCCACGGCGCGCGCGCCCTTCCGCGCGAAGATGGCGTGGTTGACGATGGTGTGCGGCGGCGAGAGGTCCAGCGCTTGGGCGCGCCGCTCGGAGTAGGAGAAGCCCTGCAGAACGTCCACTCGCCCGTCCTGCAGGCGGTCGAGCATGTCCGACCAAGCGCCGAGCTGGAACTCGACGCGCAGGCCCATCACCTCGGCGATGGCGCGCGTCAGGTCGACGTTGAAGCCGGCAGGCTTGCCGTCGCGGTCCAGGAACTCATAGGGCGGGTAGTCGCGGTCGCCGCCGACGACAAGCGTGCGCGGCGCAGCGGCGCTGGCGGGCGCGGCGCAGAGCGCGGCCCAGGCGCACAGAGCGACAGCGATTGGCAGGCGCGGCGCCACGCGTTCAGTGTGGCCCAATCCCGCGGCGAAGCGCAGCGGGAATCGGTTCGCGGCGGACGGCCCAGGTCAGTTGCAGGTCGCGCCGATCCCCGTGACCACGTTGGGGTCGACGCGATACTGCTCGATGGGCACCTGTGGCGTGCAGGAGTGGCCGCCCGGGCCGGAGAAGGACACCCCCGTCGTGCCGGTTACCACGTTCGGGAAGAACAGGGCGTTCGTGCCGCCGTCAAAGGTGGTCGTACTCTTCTTAGGGGTGCTGCCGGAGAGGGCGAAAGAATCTCCGTGGTCAGCGGTGAGCGCCGCCGAGTAACCGCCGCCCGTGTCGCTGGTGCCGAAGCCGACCACGACAATCCCCTTGCTCGAATCGAGCTTGATTTGGAGATAGAGCGCAAGGAGGGTCTCGTCCGAGGTGCTCAGCAGGCCAAGGTCGATTCCGGTGGTCGCGCGCGAGGTCACGACGCCCACCTGCGAAGACATCATCCCCGTCTCAGACGCCCTCACGAAGTAGGCGCCGGGCGCCACGGTCAGGGAGTAGGTGCCGTCGCTCGCCGTGGTGGTCGAGTTGGCGGGGCTGACTCCGAGGACCTCCACGGTGGCACTGCCTACAGGCTTGGTCTGGCCGTTCGTCTGAGTCGTCGAAACCGTGCCGCTGATCACGACTGCCCCGCCGTCGCTCGCCGAGCCTGCGTCCAGGCGCGCCCCCGCGTCGGCAGGGGTCCCCGCGTCGGCGTGGGTCCCCGCGTCGCCAGACGCCGCGGCATCGGAGGCGGAGCCGGCATCGAGAGGTGACGTGCCGGAGTCGCTTTCGCCTGAGCCATCGGGGCTGCTCGAGCAGGCGCTCACCGCGGCGAGGAAGGAAAGCAACGCGATCGCGACCAGAGTGGAGATCTGCTTCAAAGCCGCCTCCTCGTTCCGTGGGGGCCGTACTTGCGCATCGGGGAATCGGGTTGGGCTTGCGAGGATACGCAAGAACGTGCCGGCACGCACGCGATTTGGCGGCAACCTCTGGGCGGGCCACGGCGCTGCGCAGAGGCTCAGCGGAGGCGGCGGCCGAGGCCCTGGAGTGGCGAGCGCCCTAAGGACTCGAAAAGGCGGATATCTCGAGCTCCTGGAGAAAGCCTTGTATGCTTCTGGACGCTCCATCGGGCGGCACGGCTCAACCGGCGATGGACCCCGGCCCAAGCCACGCCAACCCCCGTTCCCTTCCCTCCATGCCCTCTGAGACTGAAACCGCCCCCTCGCGCGCCGCCACCCGCCTCCCCGCCGCGGCCGCCGCGCTCGCGGGCATCGCCGCCGCGCTGGTCGCGACGCAGGCCCGAGCCTACGAAGGCGCCGGCATCCTGCGCGACGCCGCCCCCGACGCCGGCCCGGCTTCGCAGCTAACCAAGGCTCCGGAGCTCAAGAAATTCTCCGAGGCGACCTACCCACCCGACGCGCTCGATGCCGGCGTCGGCGGCGAAGTGGCGCTGCTCGTGGACATCGACGCCGAAGGGCGGGTGATGGCCGCCGAGGTCACCCGCTCCGGAGGCGAGGAGTTCGACCGGGCCGCGCGCGAGGCCGTCCTAAGGTTCGAGTTCTCGCCCGCGGAGGTCGACGGCAAGCCGGCCGCCGTGCGCATCGAGTACGTCTACCACTTCGAGGCCCGCACGCCTCCGCCGCCCCCGGAGCCTCCGCCCGCCGAGAAGCCGGTCAACCTCACCGGACACGCCCTGACGCGCGGGACGCGCGAGCCCATCTCCGGCGCGAGCGTCTTCCTGCCCGGCTCGGACCTGCACGCCGAGACCGACGGCAAGGGCTCCTTCGAGATCCGCGGAGCGCCCTCGGGGACGTCCCGCATCGAGATCTTCGAGAGCCACCACGAGCGGTACTCCGCGGCGGTCGAGATCAAGCCGGGCGAGGCGACCGACCTCACGGCCTACCTGCTCAAGACCATCGGAGGGCCGTTCGAGAGCGTCGTCCGCAGCGAGCGCGACAAGACCGAGGTGACCCAGCGGACCCTGCAGAAGGACGAGCTGACGACCGTCCCCGGGACGTTCGGCGACCCGCTCCGAGTGCTCACCAGCATGCCCGGGATGGCTCGGCCGCCGTACTCCATGGGGACCCTGCTCGTCCGCGGCTCGCAGCCGCAGGACACGACCGTGCTCTTCGACGGCGTCCCCGTGCCGCTCCTGTACCACTTCTCCGGCGGCCCCTCGGTGGTGAGCCCGTCGTTCATCGATAAGATCGACTTCTTTCCCGGGGCGTATGGGGCTCAATACGGCCGGGCGATCGCCGGCGTGGTGGACGTGGCGACGAAGTCGCCCGAGCCGAGCGCCGTCCACGGGACGCTCAAGCTCGACCTGCTGGACGCCGGCTTCTACGTCGAGGGCCCGCTCGGCGAGAACCGGAAGTACGGGAGCTTCGCCCTGGCGGCGCGCCGCAGCCTGGTCGACGCCGTTCTTCCGTTCCTCCTGAAGAGGCTCCAGAAGTCGGGGGGCTCGACCTTCACCGCCTCGCCCGACTACTGGGACTACCAGGCCCGCTACACGCTCGACGTCGGCAAGAACCGGCTCGAGCTCTCCGCGTTCGGCTCCAACGACGCCCTCTCCGTCGCGCAAAGCGGCGACGCCGAGACCCAGCCGTTCTCGCTCGCCATGAGCCAGGGCTTTCACCGCGCGCAGCTCCGCTGGACGCGGGCCCCCGAGGACGGGTGGTCGTTCGCGGTCGCGCCCTCCTTCGGGACGACCAGCAACACGTTCAGCGTGAACGATCAGATGAGCGGCTCGACCAGCTCGTGGGACCTGGCGCTGCGCGCTCACGCGCGCAAGGAGCTCTCGCCGCGGCTCTCGTTCGAGGCCGGCCTCGACCTGTTGGCGAGCTTCTACGACGTCCGGTACCAGGTCGCGCAGCAGCCGGGCGCGGGGGAGACCGCCGCGCCACCGCCGGTCGTATCCGACCAGAAGGTGCAGGACTCGTCGTACGCCGTCTACCTCCAGTCGGTCTGGTCACCCGTCGAGCGCTGGAAGCTCATCCCGGGCCTGCGCGTGGAGACGTACGTGCTGCCGAGCCGGACGACGCCGGTGCTCGAGCCTAGGCTCGCGACGAGGGTGTTGATGACCGACTGGCTCACGGCCAAGGCCGGCTGGGGCTTCTACCACGAGGCGCCGCTGGCACAGCAGATGAGCGCCAACTTCGGCAACCCGGACCTCGGGCTGTCGCAGAGCCAGCAGATCGCCGCGGGGGTCGAGGTGAAGCCGCTCCGCTCGCGGCTGCCCGGGCTCCTGCTCGACGTCCAGGGCTTCTACAACGCGCGCACCGGCCTGGTGGTCACCTCCCAGAACACCGTCGAGCGCGGCGGCAAGGCGGTCCCCGAGCGATACGACAACTCGGGCCACGGGCGCGCCTACGGACTCGAGGTCCTGCTCAAGCACGACCTGACGGAGCGGTTCTACGGGTGGGTGGCGTACACCTTGTCGCGCTCCGAGCAGTACGACGAGACCACGGGCACCTACGTGCCGACCCTCTACGACCAGACGCACATCCTCACCGTCGTCGCCTCGTACAAGCTCTCGTCGTCCTGGCAAGTCGGAGCGCGCTTCCAGCTGACCACGGGGCAGCCGCAGACCCCCGTGCTGGGCGCCAGCTTCAACGCCGACACCGGGCGGTACCAGCCGGTAGACGGCGTCCCCGGGAGCACCCGCGGGCCGGCGTTCAACCAGCTCGACCTGCGCGTCGAGAAGCTGTGGACGTACTCGACCTGGCAGCTCTCGACCTACCTCGACGTCCAGAACGTCTTCAACGCCAGCAACCCGCAGCTCACCCTCTGGGACTACCGCTACCAGGAGAGCGCGCCGCTGCGCGGCCTGCCGCTGCTGCCGACCCTCGGCGTCTCGGGGAAATTCTGATGAAGACGGTTGACCAGACTCTCGCCGCGCGGGACGCGCGCCGAGCTCGAAGGGCTCCCGGCCCTGCCTTCTTTGCCGTCCTGCTGGCCTCGTCCGGAGCGGCGTGCAGCTTCAACTTCCAGAACGCCGACCAGGTCGTCGACCGCCGCGTCCTGGCGATTCGAGCCGACCCGCCGGAGCTGGTCAGCAGCCTCGCCCCGCCGGCGCAGCTCGACCTCCGCCCGCTCGTGGTCGACCCGACCGAGCCTCAGGCCACCGTGGCTTACGAATGGCGGGCCTGCACGCCCGCCGGATCGGCTGGGCCGGGAGCGCAGCGACAGCTCCTGGGGGCGAGCGCCCCCGTCTCCGATGTCACCTCCGGGCGCTGCGACGAATCGACCCCCGCGAACCTCCTGGCCTCGGGCACGGCCACGCTCGACAGCCTCGACCTGCAAGCTCCCGTTCCCGACTTGAGCCAGCTCGGAGACGCGCTGCGGTTCCAGCTCAAGGTGAGCGGCAGCTCGGGCGACCTGTACGCCTTCAAAGACGTCACCCTCACGAGCGACCTCCCGCCCGGTCAGCAGCCGAACCAGAACCCCGTGCTGACCGGCATCCAGCTCGACGGCGCGGCCATCGTCGGACCGGGCGGCTCCGTCGCCGTCGCCTTCGGAAGCTGCTCGGCCGATCGCCAGAAGACGGTGACGGACTCCGCCACCGGGCAGAAGGCGACGGTCTGCTCGCACACCCTCCTGCCGGTCTTCGACGGCTCGCAGTCGGAGTCTTACCTGGACACGAGCGACGCCTCGGCGGGGCCGGTCCAGACGCGCGAGCGGCTCCGGTTCGCGTTCTTCTGCGACCGCGGGTCCTTCACGCAGGGCTCGACGGCGCAGGCGCTCTCGAGCGCCGGGCTGTCGAGCGCGGGAATCCAGACCGAGTGGGAGGAGCCCGTGGCGCCGGCCGCGGTCACCACCCTCTGGATCGTCACCCGCGACGGGCGCGGCGGCGAGAGCTGGATGGAGATGCAGATCACCGCGCAGTGAGCGGGGGCCGCGGGGTCGACGGGCAGCGCCAATCCGGTTCCTATCCGCGCCGCGAGCGTCGTCGAGACCGCCTCGGCCGTGCGAACGGCGGGCCCCACTGCGCGAGGCCGACGGTCAGCGCCGCGCGGCGATCACCCGAGATGCTATTCTTTCCCGCTCGTACGAGGCCTTGATGGGGGCGGAGCGTATCGGGTCGTCTGTGACTGCTCAGGCCGCCCATGAACAAACGCCGGGGGGGAAGAGACGATGAAGCCAATTTCGCGGCACTCCAGGGCCGTTGCTGTCATTGGAACGGCGGCGCTCTTGGCCTTCGCCTGGCGGCTCGACTGTGCTGGGCGAGTCGGGCGAATAATGGTTCTCCTCAATCCGAAATGGGCGCCTCGACGTAGAACGAGAGCTGCCCGAGGTCGGCGGGCTTGGCCTGACCGAGGATGATGAGGTGCTGCGTCCAGGGCAATCGTCTCACCAGTGGTGAGACTTTTCGGTTCGAACGGTACGCCTCGTAGAACTGGCGCATCCGGAAGAGGTTTGGCCTCGTGTAGCCCCGTCGGCGGCGCGCTTCAAGCGCTCCACCGAGAGCCCGGGTGGAAGCTGCCGCTCGTGTATGCTGCCTCGGAATGACCGAGGGCCATCCTTGCCGGCTCTCTTTCCTGCGAGACATTGATGGATGGGATACAGGCTTCGACCGAAAAGAAGAGTACCGTGAGCCGAGGAGTGATTCTCGCAACCTTGGGTATTGTTTGCGTGATCGGGTTGTTTGTGTCGATCCACATTGGAGCGGCTCACCTTCGAGCGACGGGCCAGAAAACAGGCTCAGCCCCCTATGCAATGCCTCTTATGCTCGGGGGCTTGTTGCTTGTTGGAGTCGGCGCACACAAGATCGTCTGGTCGCCGCCGAGGGACGCTCGGCTTTCTCGGGTCGTTAGGCAGCTCATCTCAGCGGCCGTCGCAATTGGGACCGTGATGGCGCTGAGCTTTTTGGCCGGTCTTGTTTCCGCTGTTCTCCGAGCGCGGGGAGGCTAGCTCAGACTGGCTCGGTGGCTTGATGAGGCTGATCTCGCCTTCGAAATGGGCGCTTCGGGGGCACCCTCGCAAGGCGGCCAGGGCCGAGGTGACTGCGGTCCCTGCTGACCGCTATTCTAGGCGGCGATGCAGCCAACTCGCGAGGCTGCAAGGTGGATACATGGGCTGCTGTGGCAAGGACCTCACCTGCCGAACCTTGGGACATGAGGCGGAATCGGCAGAACCAACGGCCTGTCCGCGCTGCGGAGAGGTGGGGCATCCGGTCCGTGAGGCAACTATCCGCGCTCTGCTGAAGCCCGGCTTCGCCGAATCGCTCTCGGGGGTGGAGCGGATGTTCTGTCGGACGCTGAGCTGCGAAGTCCTTTACTACGACTTGGATGGACACATTGTCGAGAAGGGCGCCGCGACCGTCCGTGTGGGGCCGAAGGAGACCGAAGACCCCGTTCCACTCTGCTACTGCTTCAATTTCAGCCGCGCTGACATAGAAAGCGAGGTAGCGAAAACCGGCGGCTCGACCATTCCAGAGCGCATCGCCGCCGAGGTCCGGGCCGCCCGATGCTTCTGCGAGACGAAAAACCCGTCGGGCGCATGCTGTCTGGGCGACGTCAACAGGGCGGTCAAGAATGCGAAGGTCTTCGCCCGGATCGTCACGCGACTCACCACTTTATTTGGATCCTCTGAAGGAGCTCGCGCGTGGCTCAACGCGCCGCACCCGGACCTCGACCACCAATGCCCCATCGAGCTCGTGAAGGCCCGTAAGGCCGAGGTGGTCGCAAGGCTCCTTGAGGATGCAGCGCTCGAGCACCCGACTTGAACGTGCTTCCATCCGCAGAGCTCGAAGAGCCCTTCTGCTCACCGCCGCTTACGTCTGGTCCGCGCACATCGCAGCACCGACGCGCATCTGGAAGCCGTCCGGCCGAGGAAGAGCCTCGTCGCCTGGAGCTGATCGCCGGGGCCCGCCGGTCCAGACGAAGAAGACAGCGCAGTGCCATGGCCTCGAGATGCGGCCCTGCCGATGGCCGCAAGTCGTGGCGTGCCTGCGTGGGCCCGGCCGGCGCTCGGGGCGACTTCCGATGCGGCGCAGCCGGTTCATGCAAGCCCCGCACCGATCGAATTTGGAAGAGGGCCGCGGAGCGTCGAGCCCTCATCGCCTTGGCTTGCTAGGATGCCACGCCTGCCGCGTGCCGCCTTCCCGCGACGCATCTTCGCGCCTCGAATCTGAAGGCATGGTGCGCCGCGCAGCCGAAGGGTTAGAAATCCGCGGGCTGAACCGATGGCCCGTCCACTGGAGACCTGAACCGCCGTGACCGAACCCGACAAAATCTCCATCCGAGGCGCTCGCGAGCACAACCTCAAGAGCGTCGACCTCGACATCCCCAAGAAGCGCCTGGTGGTCTTCACCGGCGTCTCGGGCTCGGGCAAGAGCTCGCTCGCCTTCGACACGCTCTATGCCGAGGGCCAGCGCCGCTACGTCGAGAGCCTGTCGGCCTACGCCCGCCAGTTCCTGGGCCAGATGGAGAAGCCCAAGTACGACACCATCCGCGGGCTGTCGCCCACCATCTCCATCGAGCAGAAGGCGGCCTCCAACAACCCGCGCTCCACGGTGGGCACCGTCACCGAGATCCACGACTACCTGCGCGTGCTCTATGCCTCCATCGGCGTCCAGCACTGCCCGAAATGCGGCCGCAAGGTCGGCCACCAGTCGGCGCAGCAGATCGTCGAGGAGATCCTCAAGCTGCCGCAGGGTCACAAGTTCACCGTGCTCGCGCCCGTGGTGACGAGCCGCAAGGGCGAGTACAAGGACATCCTCGACGACCTGCGCAAGCGCGGCATGCCCCGGGTGCGCATCGACGGCCGGCTCTATCGCCTGGACGAGGACCGGGTCGAGCTCGACAAGAAGCTCAAGCACGACATCCACGTGGTGGTCGAGCGCCTGGTCATGCGGCCGGATTTGAAGGCGCGCCTCACCGACGCGGTGGAGCTGGCGCTCAAGGAGGGCAAGGGCCTGCTCGCGCTCTCGGACGAGAAGTCCACCCCCGCGAGCGACCGGGTCTTCAGCGAGCTCAACGCCTGCCCGGACTGCGGGCTGTCGTTCCCCGAGCTCTCGCCGCCGCACTTCTCCTTCAACAACCCCTTGGGCATGTGCCCGGAGTGCAACGGCCTGGGCACGCGGCTGGAGATGGACCCGGACCTCATCATCCCCGACCGGTCCAAGTCCATCCGCGACGGGGCGGTCGAGCCGTGGGCGGGCGCCATGGCGCGCTTCGACAGCTGGACCTCGGAAATCATCGACCAGTTCGCCAAGCAGAACCGCATCGACCTGGACACGCCGTTCTTCAAGCTGCCGAAGAAGCAGCAGGACCTCATCCTCTTCGGCGCCGCCGGGCGCGGCGAGGCGGCCCGCGGCTGGAGCGACTTCGAGGGCGTGGTCCACCAGCTCATGCGGCGCTTCAAGCAGACCGAGTCGGAGCAGATGCGCCGGTATTACATGCGCTTCTTCTCCACCAAGCCCTGCACCGCGTGCGAGGGCGCGCGCCTGAGACCCGAGAGCCGCGCGGTGCGCCTCCAGGGCAAGGGGATCGTGCAGCTCTCCCAGCTCACCATCGACGAGGCGTTCGACTTCGCCGAGAACCTGCCGCTCACGCCCACCGAAGAGAAGATCGCCCACGAGCTCTTGAAGGAGATCAAGAACCGCCTGGGCTTCCTGCGCAACGTGGGCCTGGGCTATCTCACGCTCGACCGCAGCGCCTCCACGCTCTCGGGCGGCGAGAGCCAGCGCATTCGGCTCGCGAGCCAAATCGGCTCGGAGCTCACCGGCGTCATCTACATCCTGGACGAGCCGTCCATCGGCCTGCACCAGCGCGACAACGGCAAGCTCCTGGCCACGCTCAAGCGGCTGCGCGACGTGGGCAACTCGGTCATCGTGGTCGAGCACGACGAGGAGACCATCCGCGAGTCCGACTGGGTCGTCGACTTCGGCCCCGGCGCGGGCGAGGTGGGCGGGGAAATCGTCGCCTCCGACACCGTCGACAACCTGGCCAAGCATCCCAAGTCCATGACCGGCGCCTACCTCTCCGGCCGCCTGGAGATCCCCATCCCCCAGCGCCGCCGCGCCCGGACCAAGGACGCGCTCGTCGTCTACGGCGCCAGCGAGAACAACCTCAAGGACCTGGACGTGGAGTTCCCGCTGGGGCTCTTCGTCGCGGTCACCGGCGTCTCCGGCGCGGGCAAGTCCACCCTGGTCAACGAAATCCTCTACCCCGCCCTGGCGCGCGCCCTCTACGACAGCCGCGAGAGCCCGGGCAAGCACCGGGCCATCCGCGGGCTGGAACTCCTGGACAAGGCCATCGACATCGACCAGCGGCCCATCGGGCGCACGCCGCGGTCGAACCCGGCGACCTACACCAAGCTCTTCGACTCCATCCGCGAGCTCTTCGCCAGCACGCCCGAGGCCAAGACCTACGGCTACCAGCCCGGGCGCTTCTCCTTCAACGTGAAGGGCGGGCGCTGCGAGGAGTGCGAGGGCGGCGGCGTGAAGCTGGTGGAGATGCATTTCCTGCCGGACGTCTACGTCACCTGTGAGGCGTGCGGCGGCAAGCGGTTCAACGACGCCACGCTGCGCGTGCACTACAAGGGCAAGAACGTGGCCCAGGTCCTAGACATGAGCGTGCGCGAGGCGCTCGAGCACTTCTCGGTCCACCGCGACATCGTCCGCGTCCTCACCACGCTCGACGACGTGGGGCTCTCGTACATGAAGCTCGGGCAGAGCTCGACCACGCTCTCCGGCGGCGAGGCGCAACGCATCAAGCTCTCGCGCGAGCTGGCGAAGACGGCGACCGGCCGCACGCTCTACGTGCTGGACGAGCCGACCACGGGGCTCCACTTCGAGGACATCCGAAAGCTCCTCTCCGTGCTCAACCGGCTCGTCGACGCGGGGAATACGGTGCTCGTCATCGAGCACAACCTCGACGTCATCAAGAGCGCCGACTGGCTCGTCGACTTGGGGCCCGAGGGAGGCCACGCGGGCGGGCGGATCATCGCGCAGGGCACGCCGGAGGAGGTCGCCAAGGCGAAGGCGAGCGCCACCGGCGAGTATTTGCGGCACGTGCTCGCGGGGCGGGCCGGCGAACGGGCGGGGTGAGGGCCGGTTTCTGCGCGACTCCTGACTCCTAGTGGAGCGTCACCTCGGCTTCGGGCACGGCCATCTCCATCGACTCATCGTACTTGCCCACCGAAGCCGCGCCGTTGCAGCGAGCGCGATGGTAGAGAGCCTGCTGACCGGCCTGCACGCCCGTGGCGCGGCCGCCCCACGCCGCGAGCGCAGGGTCTTGCAAGGCTCGTCCAAAGGAGAAGCTGAGGCGCCACGGCAGCGGCCCTGCGGTGTGCATGGCATTGAGTTGTGCGGTCGCCTCTCGCTCACTCTGTCCCCCCGAGAGGAAGACCACCCCCGGCACAGCCGCGGGCACGTGCCTGCGGAGCACTCGCAAGGTCGCCGTCGCCACCTCCGCCACCGAGGCCTGCTCCGGAGCCTCTGCGCCCGGAACCACCATGTTCGGCTTGAGGAGCATCCCCTCGAGCGACACCCGCTGGGAGAGGAGCGCGCGGAAGACGGCCCGCAGCACCTCGCCCGTCACTTCCTCGGCGCGGGCGAGTGAGTGCGCCCCGTTCATGAGAACCTCGGACTCGACGATGGGGACCAGCCCCTCTTCCTGGCAGAGCGCCGCATAACGGCCGAGCGCGTGCGCGTTCACCTCCACGCACGTGCCGCTGGGCAGAGGGTCGCTCACATGGATCACGGCCCGCCACTTCGCGAAGCGCGCACCCAGCGCCCGATACTCCTTCAGCCGTTCGCGCAGGCCGTCGAGCCCTTCCGTCACCGTCTCGCCGGGACACGAGGCCAGCGGTCGGGCGCCGGTGTCGACCTTGATGCCCGGAATGATCCCCGCGCGTGCCAGCACCTGGACCAGCGGTGTGCCATGCCCATCGGCCTGGCGGATCGTCTCGTCGTACAGAATCACGCCGCTGATGAACTTCGCCAGGTCGGGCGTGCTGATCAGCAGCTCGCGATAGTCGCGCCGGCTCTCCGCTGTCGAGTCGATGCCGCGCGCCGCGAACCTCTCGCTGAGGGTGTGCACCGTCTCGTCGGCGGCCAGGATCCCCTTTCCCGCGGCCACCAGCGCCTGCGCCGTGTCTTCGAGGTTTCTCGTCACGTCGACCTCTCTTTCATCGCGCGCGAGCGGAACGTTCCAGACCTTCACCGCGGGCGAGCCGCCGTAGTAGCCCAGGACGTTCACGGTCCCCGTATCGAGGAAGAAGTGCTCGCCGCCGCCGGCTGCCAGGCCGATCCACCGCGCGACCAGCACGCGGAAGACATGGCCGTGCGCGAATAAGGCGACCTTGCCCGGCGTGTCGCGGACGCGGGCGATCAGGCGATCGACCCGCGCGCCGATCTGTGCCGGCGTCTCGCCACCCGGGCATCCGTCGCGAAAGATCATCCAGGCCGGGCTCCTCTCGCGGATCTGCTCGTGCGTGAGCCCCTCGTACTCACCGTAGTTCCACTCCATCAGGTCCGGCTCGACCTCCGCGCGGGCGCCCAGACCCGCCAGCTCGCAGGTCTCGCGCGCCCGGCTCATCGGGCTGGTGAGCACCAGCGCGAAGGACTCCCTGGACAGAATGGGCCGCAGCCGCCGGGCCACCGCCCGACCCCTCTCGGTGAGCGGGATGTCGGTCACCCCGGTGTGCTGCCCGCTCCGGCTCCACTCGGTCTCTCCGTGGCGGATGACGTAGACCTCTTGCGTGCTCGCCGCCATCGCGCGTTCCGGCTAGAAGTCCGCCGCGGTCTCGCTGCCCGTTCCCCGTGCAGCTTCGCCGCCCCAGCGCCATTCAAGGATTTCGGGCATGTCTTCGCCGTGCTTGGCGATGTACTGCTTGTGCTCGATCAGCTTGTCGCGGATCGCCTGCTTGGCATACGCCGCCCTGGAGCGCAGGTGAGGCACCCGATCGAGGACGTCCCCGACGAGATGGAAGCGGTCCAGCTCGTTGAGCACGACCATGTCGAAGGGCGTCGTGGTCGTCCCCTCTTCTTTGTAGCCGCGCACGTGCAGATTCTTGTGATTGGTGCGCCGATACGTCAGCCGGTGGATCAGCCACGGGTAGCCGTGAAACGCGAAGATGATCGGCTTATCGGTGGTGAAGAGGACGTCGAAATCGCTGTTCGTCAGACCGTGCGGATGCTCCTCATGCGGCTGGAGCGTCATCAAGTCGACGACGTTGATCACGCGCACCTTGAGCTCCGGAACATACTTCCGGAGCAGCTGGACCGCGGCCAAAGTCTCCAGGGTCGGCACGTCTCCACAACAGGCCATCACCACGTCGGGGTCGCCGGCCTGGTCGTTCGAGGCCCACTTCCAGATGCCCAGGCCCGCGGAGCAATGAATGATGGCTTCGTCCATCGTGAGCCATTGCGGCGACGGCTGCTTTCCGGCCACGATGACGTTGACGTAATTGCGGCTTCGCAGGCAATGGTCCGTGACGCTCAGCAGCGTGTTGGCATCGGGCGGCAGGTAGACGCGGATCACGCTGGCCTTCTTGTTGACGACATGGTCGATGAATCCCGGATCTTGGTGGCTGAAGCCGTTGTGGTCCTGCCTCCAGACGTGGCTGGACAAAAGGTAGTTGAGCGACGCGATCGACCGTCGCCATGGAATGTCCCGGCACACCTTGAGCCATTTGGCGTGCTGATTGAACATCGAGTCGATGATGTGGATGAACGCTTCGTAGCAGGAGAAGAAGCCGTGCCTGCCGGTGAGC
Organism: uncultured delta proteobacterium; assembly: GCA_963772225.1. Taxonomy (GTDB): domain Bacteria; phylum Myxococcota; class Myxococcia; order Myxococcales; family UBA5297; genus CAVYWD01. The sequence goes on from CAVYWD010000011.1 coordinate 1,147,277, forward strand.
AGGTACCCCTCGAGCCAGCCCTGACATTGGTGCTCCGACAGCATCTCCATCACCCGACCGTCCGGCGCGAGGTGATCGTCATAAGGCAGGATCTCGGCTTCCCATTCGCGGTTGGTTACCTCGAGCACGTCCCCCCAGCGGTTGGAGTTGTTCTCGTCCGGGCTGAAGAGGCGGAAGTTCTTCTCATTCAGGTTGCGCTCCATGACGCCGCGGAGAAACTTGCCCATCACCCGCGTGGCCTCGGCCGTCGACCCGCCCGGGCGGGGCACATCGACCGCGTACTCCCGGAAGTCCGGCAGCCTCAGATCCTTCAGCAGCAGACCGCCGTTGGCATGGGGATTGGCGCCCATCCGCCGTATGCCCTCGGGCGCCAGCTCGGCCAGCTCGGGCTCGAGCCGGCCGTTCGAATCGAAGAGCTGCTCGGGCCGATAGCTCTTCATCCACTCCTCGAGGAGCTTGACGTGCGCGGGATTCTCATGGAGCTGGGCCAGCGGCACCTGGTGGGAGCGCCAGAACCCCTCGGTCTTCTTCCCGTCGACTTCCTTCGGACCGGTCCAGCCCTTGGGCGTCCGCATCACGATCATCGGCCACAGGGGCCGCTTGCCCCGGCCACCGTTCCGCGTATAGGCCTGGATGTTTTTGATCTCCTGCACGACGGTATCGAGCGTGCCGGCCATCAGCTGGTGCACCGTTGCCGGATCGTCACCTTCGACGAAATAGGGCGTGTAGCCGTAGCCGCGGAACAGGTGATCGAGCTCGTCGTGGCTGATCCGGGCCAGCACGCAGGGATTGGCGATCTTGTAGCCGTTCAGGTGGAGGATGGGCAGCACCGCCCCGTCCCGGGTCGGGTTCAGAAACTTGTTGGAGTGCCAGCTCGTGGCCAGCGGCCCCGTCTCGGCCTCGCCGTCCCCCACGACGCAGGCGACCAGGAGGTCGGGGTTATCGAACGCGGCTCCGTACGCGTGCGACAGCGCGTACCCGAGCTCGCCGCCTTCGTGGATCGAGCCGGGCGTCTCGGGCGCGACGTGGCTGGGGATGCCGCCGGGGAACGAGAACTGGGTGAAGAGCCGCTTCATCCCTTCCTCGTCCTGGGAGATGTTGGGATAGACCTCGCTGTACGTCCCCTCGAGGTAGTTGTTGGCCACCATTCCGGGTCCTCCGTGGCCGGGGCCCGCCACGTAGATCACGCTCAGGTCGTACTTCTTGATGACCCGGTTGAGGTGGACGTAGATGAGATTGAGGCCCGGGGTGGTGCCCCAGTGTCCCAGCAGCCGGGGCTTGATGTGCTCCTTCGTCAGCGGCTCCTTGAGGAGCGGATTGTCGTAAAGATAGATCTGCCCGACGGAGAGGTAGTTCGCCGCGCGCCAATAGGCGTCGATCTTTCGCAGCTCCTCGGCGGTGAGGGGCGTCTTCCTGGGCGCCTGTTCGGCCTCTCGCCTGGTTGGCACAGCAGCTTCGTGCGTCCTCTCGTTTGCCATCGGTTCCTCCGCTGACATCGCTGACATCATCGATAGCGACGACGGTCGGCGAGGCCAATGCAACGGCCGCCGCACTTCGGGGAAGGATGACCCGAGTGCGCGCATGAACGAGCAGAGCGGATACAGCCAAATCGGTGGCGGAGGTCACCCGATCGCCTGCTGTCGGACCGCGCTGCGCCACCCAAAGGGCTCAGCGCTCCAGCGCCCTGGCGAGTGAAGACCCGGATGCCTACCCTGCCGCCGACGGAGGATTGCATTCTTGAGCCGGAAGAAGAAACTCGCGCTCGTTGCGGTGGGCGCGATCGCAGCGATCGCCATCGCTGTGTGGGCCTTGTGGCCACGGCACAAGCTCCCTGCCTACGTCGCCTTCGGCAACGGTCGTCTTGAGGCGACTGAATACGACGTCGCCACCAAGGTGCCCGGCCGTCTCGCCGAGCTGGCTCCCCATGAAGGGGACAATGTGGCGAAGGACGTCGTCGTCGGCCGCATCGCGGTGGAGGACTTGAACGCTCAGCTGGAGGAGGCCAAGGCGAAGGCGCGGGCGACCGCCGATGGGCTGCAACAGGCCCAGGCGAGCATGCGTTCGGCGGAGAGTCAGCTCAACCTCGCCCGCATTACCTGGGAGCGCAGCAAGGCCTTGAGGGGCAAGGGAGCCCTCCCCGGAGATCAGTTCGACCGCGACCGCGACTCCCTGCAGTCGGCCGAGGCCGCCCTCGCCGCCGCGCGGGCCAAGGTCGAGGAGGCCCGTTCCACCGAAAAGGCCGCGCGCGCGAGGGTGGAGAGCGTCGGCAGCAACGTCGCGGATGCTGAGCTCAAGGCCCCGATTTCGGGCAGAGTGCTCTTTCGCCTGGTCGAGCCGGGTGTGGTCTTGCCGCCCGGCGGCAAGGCTCTGACCCTGCTCGATCTGACGGACATGTACATGACCATCTTCCTACCCGCGCGTCAGGCGGGCGGACTGGCCATCGGCAGCGATGCGCGCATCTACCTCGACGCGCTGCCCGGCGAGGCCATCCCGGCGCGGGTGAGCTTCGTAGCCGCGCGCAACCAGTTCACACCGAAGGAGGTGGAGACCGCCGAGGAGCGCGAGAAGCTCACGTTTCGGGTCAAGGTGCAGATCGAAAAGGAATGGCTGGTCTCCCACGCCGCGGTAGCCAAGGCAGGCATGCCGGGCGTGGCCTACGTTCGCCTCGCCGCCAACCAGCCCTGGCCGATGGATCTCCATGGCAAAGCCGCCGAGTGAGCCCGCTGCGGGCACCGCAACGACCACCACGCGACGGTCGCCCGATTCATCGGAGTGAGCCACCAGTACGGCCAGGTGCGGGCCCTCGACGGGATCGATCTCGACATTCCCGGCGACCGCATGGTCGGGCTGATCGGCCCCGACGGAGTCGGCAAGTCCAGCCTCCTTGCGCTGCTCGCGGGTGCCCGCAGGCTCCAGACCGGGCGCGTCATCGCCCTCGACCATGACTTGGGCGACCGCCATGCCCGCGCCGACGTGCAGCCGCGCATCGCGTACATGCCGCAGGGCCTTGGGCGCAACCTCTACCCGACCTTGTCCGTCCAAGAGAACGTGGACTTCTTCGCCCGCCTGTTCGGCCAGGCGCGGGAGGAGCGAGGCCAGCGCATCGGCGAGCTGCTCGAGAGCACGGGCCTCGCGCAGTTTCGCGAGCGCCCGGCCGCCAAGCTCTCGGGAGGAATGAAGCAGAAGCTCAGCTTATGCTGCGCGCTGATCCACGACCCCGACCTCTTGATCCTCGATGAGCCCACCACCGGCGTCGACCCGCTCTCGCGACGCCAGTTCTGGCGGCTGATCGAGCGCATCCGCGGACGGCGTGCGGGCATGAGCGTGGTGGTCGCCACCGCCTACATGGAGGAGGCGGGCGACTTCGACTGGCTCGTCGCCATGGACGGCGGGCGCATCCTCGGCACCGGGAGCCCCGACGAGGTCAAGGCGCGGACCGGCAGCCCGAACTTGGACGCGGCCTTCATTGCCCTCCTGCCCGAGGAGAAGCGCCGCCGCCACGTCGAGCTGGTGATCCCGCCGCGCGTCGCGACCGAGGAGGCCCCGGCCATCGAGACCCGGGACCTGACCAAGCGCTTCGGGAAGTTCACTGCGGTGGACGGGGTCACCATCCGCATCGAGCGCGGCGAGATCTTCGGCTTCCTCGGGTCCAACGGGTGCGGCAAGACCACAACCATGAAGATGCTCACCGGCCTGTTGCCGCCGTCCTCGGGTGAGGCGCGGCTGTTCGGGCAGCCGGTGAGCGGCGAGATGGAGGCCCGCAGGGACGTCGGCTACATGTCCCAGGCGTTCTCCCTCTACGGCGAGCTGACCGTGATGCAGAACCTGGAGTTGCACGCGCGCATCTTCAACGTCGAGGGGAGGCAGGCGCGCATCGCAGAGCTGGTGGAGCGATTCGGGCTCACGCCTTACCGGGAGGCGAAGCCCGAGTCGCTGCCGCTGGGCATCCGCCAGAGGCTCTCGCTGGCGGTGGCGGTGGTGCACTCCCCCCGGCTGCTGATCCTCGACGAGCCCACCTCCGGGGTCGACCCGGTGGCGCGGGACGATTTCTGGGCGCTCTTGGTCGAGCTCGCCCGCCAGCAGGGCGTCACCATTTTCGTTTCTACCCACTTCATGAACGAGGCGGAGCGCTGCGACCGCATCTCGCTCATGCACGCAGGCAGGATCCTGGCGAGCGAAGCCCCGGCAGCCCTGGTGAAGGCCAAGGGCGCGAAGAACCTCGAGGGGGCCTTCATCGCCTACCTCGAAGAGGCCGCCGGGGGGTCAGGCGCCCAGGCTCCGGAGTCGGCGGCCGCGCCGGCCGCCCGGGCGCAAGTCCCGCGCGCGGCACGGGCTGCGGGCTTCAGCCTCATGCGCATGCTCGCCTACGCCCAGCGCGAGGGCCTCGAGCTCCGGCGCGATCGGTTCCGCCTGACCTTTGCGCTGGCCGGGACAGTTTTGATGATGTTCGTCCTCGGCTACGGCATCTCCTTGGACGTGGAGAACCTGCCGTTCGCCGTGCTGGACTACGACGAGACGCCCGAGTCGCGTGACTACGTGCGCAACATCGCCGGCAGCCGCTACTTCACCCAGCAAGCGCCTCTCAAAGACTACGAGGACATGGAGCGCCAGATGGCGGCTGGGCGCATCGCGCTGGCGCTGGAGGTCCCCCCGCGCTTCGGCCTCGAGCTGAGGAGCGCTCGCAGCCCCCGGGTGAGCCTGTGGGTGGACGGGGCGATGCCGTTCCGGGGCGAGACCGCGCGTGGATACGCCGAGCAAATGCATCGGCTCTACGTGGCCGATCTCGTCGAGGGAGCCGTGGGAGAGCGTCCCGCGGAGATGCCGGTGGAGGTGCAGACCCGCTATCGCTACAACCAGGCGTTCCGCAGCGTCAACGCGACCGTGCCCGCGGTGATCTCGCTCCTCCTCATCTTCTTCCCTTGCCTGCTCACCGCGCTCGGCGTGGTGCGCGAGAAGGAGCTGGGCTCGATCACCAACCTCTATGTGACTCCGGTGACCCGCTTCGAGTTCCTGTCCGGCAAACAGCTGCCGTATATCGCGCTGGCCCTCGTCAGCATGGTGCTGCTCGTCGTTCAGGCGGTATTCATCTTTCGAGTCCCCCTGACCGGGAGCCTCGTCGCCCTGTTCGCGCTGGCCGTGCTCTATGTGCTCGGCACCACCGGCATCGGGCTCTTGATCTCGACGGTCACCAACAGCCAGATGGCCGCGCTGGCGGCGGCGTCCATCCTGACGATCACTCCCACCATCCAGTTCTCGGGCATCATCACCCCGGTTTCTTCGCTGGAGGGCATGGGCGCCTGGTTCGGCAAGATCTGGCCTCCCACGCATTACGTCACTGCTTGCCGTGGCGTCTTCAACAAAGCCCTCGGCTTCCGCGACCTGGGCCCGGAGTTCCTCGCCCTGGCGCTGGTGGGGCCGCTGCTTATTTTCGCCTCCGCGGCGCTGCTCCCCAAACAGGAGAAATGACGGCAGGCCGGCAAGAGTGGAGGAGCCTCGTGTCCAATCAAACACGGCGAAGCGCCTCAGGTCCGAGCATCATCTTCACTCTTGCGCTCAAGGAGTTCCGCAGCCTGGTCTTCGACCCGGTGATGATGGCGATCATCGGGTTCACCTTCACCGTGGGGCTCTATTCCATGGCGACCGGCGCGACCTACGAGCTCCACCACAGTCCCATCGTCGTCGTCGACCAGGATCACTCGCCGCTCACGCGCCAGATCGCGCACGCCTTCTATCCTCCCTACTTCCTCGCCGCTCGGGAGGTCTCCTCCAGCGAAATGGACCGGCTCCTCGATCACGGCCAAGCCAGCTTCGCGCTCGTCATGCCCCCCGACTTCGAGCGAGACGTGAAGGCGAGGCGCCGGCCCGAGGTTCAGCTCAACATCGACGCCAACAACGTGCTGCACGCTTTCATCGGCGAGGGATACATCAAGTCGATCATCAATCGCGAGCTCTCCGAGCTCCTCGCCCACGAGCCCGCCGAGCCGTTGCTGCCCATCACGCTCATCAGTCGGGTGCGTTACAACCCGAACACCAACAGCGTCTGGTTCAACAGCGTGATGAACCTGATCAGCAACATCACGGTGATGACCATCGTGTTGGTAGGAGCCGCCTTCCTCCGCGAGCGGGAGCACGGCACCCTGGAGCACCTGTTGGTGATGCCGGTCTCGCCCTTTCAGATCATGACGGCCAAGGTCTGGGCCAACAGCCTGGTCGTGCTGGTGGTTGCGATGCTCGCCATGAAGGTGGTCGTGCAGTGGGTGCTGAAGGTTCCCATCGCGGGCTCGGTCGGGCTCTTCTTCCTGGCGACGGCGCTCTATCTGAGCTCCGCCTCGTCAATCGGGATCTACCTCGCCACCGTGGCGCGCTCGATGCCGCAGTTCGCGCTTCTCATCCTCATGATCATCCTGCCCCTGGTCGTGCTCTCGGGGGCGGTGACCCCCATCGAAAGCATGCCCCGCCCGCTGCAGCACCTCATGCAGCTCGCGCCCACCGCCCACATCGTTCACCTTTCCCAGGCCGTCCTGTACCGAAGAGCGGGCCTGAGCCTGGTGTGGCCCAGCCTGGCCGCCATCGCCGGCCTCAACCTGGTCGTCTTCCTCTTCGCGCAGCGCCGGTTCCGCATCGCGGTGACCGAAACGCAGCTCTAGGAGCGTCCATGATGCGCTTGCACGATTGGACTGTCGGGTTCGCTGCCGCCCTCGCGGCCATGGGGTCCGCGACGGCATCGGCGCAGGAGCGCATCTCCGTGGAACAGGCAGTGGCGCTCGCGCTCAAGCAGAACCTGCGGCTGCTCGCGTCGCAGAAGCGCTCCGCCGCGAGCCATGAGACGGCAGCGGCGGCCTTCGCGCTGATGTTGCCGTCCCTGCGGCTGACCGACGCGTACCAGCACTGGAACTGCCCGGCGGCCTTTCAGGTGCAGAACTTCGCGGCGGGCACCGCGTGCCTATCCGACATCGAAGCCATGCCAATGCCGGCCCCCGACCTGTCGGCGTTCACGGCCGCGCAGCAGGCGCAGCTCGGCGCGCTCGTCTCCAGCCTTGCCGCGCCGGTTGTCGAGCGCAAGCAGAACACCAACCTGGTCGCCGCGACCGCCCACCAACCCCTGGTTGGCCTCTTTCGCCTCGGCTACGATTTCTCGGCCGCGCGCGCCAGCGCCTTGGCTTCGGACGAAGGCGTCAAGGTCTCGGAGGCCGCGCTGACCCAGGCGGTGCGCACGGGCTTCCTGAGACACTTTGCGGCGCTCGCGGAAGAGCAGATCGCCGCCGCATCGGCGATGGATCTTCGCCAGGAGGTCGAGCAGGCGCAGGCGCGGCTCAAGGCGGACGTCATCACCCGCTCCGATCTGCTGCGCGTCCAGGTCTCCGAGGCCGATGCCGAGCAGCGGCAGATCGCCGCACGCACGCAGGCCACGGTGATTAAGGCCAACCTGCTCGACGCGCTCGGGCTGCAGCTGACGCAGAATGTGGAGCTCGTCGAGCCCGCGGCGTTGATGGTCGCGGCGAAGCAGCCGTTGCCCGCGCTGGACGACGCGACCAAGCGGGCTCAGCAGCTCCGTCCGGAGATGGCCGAGGCGCAGCTCGCGGCCCAGGCCGCACACCACGCGGGCACCGCGCGATACCTGACGCTGCTGCCGGAGGTGGATTTCGAGGGCGGATATCTGCGCACCGACGGGCAGCTCTTCGCGCCCGGAAACCAGTGGTTCTTGGGTGTGCTCGCGAGCTGGGACATCTGGGATTGGGGGGGTAAGTACCATCGAGCGCGCGCCGCCATAAGCCAGGCCGGAGCGGCCGACATCGATTTGGATGACCAGCGCCGCACCGTGGCGCTCGAGGTCAAGACCGCCCTGGCGCGGATGGAGGCCGCCAGCGCCTCCGTGACCGTCGCGGAGAGCGCCCTCGCCAGCGCGCAGGAGGCCTATCGTGAAACGCGGGAGAAGGTGTCAGCCAATACAGCCACCACGACGGATCTGCTCGACGCGCAGGCAGCACTGACCCGAGCGCGCCTCAACCTCTCGCGCGCGAAGTACGAGCTTGCGATAGAGCACGTGGCGCTCCTGCGTGCGACCGGCGAATAGTTTCGATGACAACGCATGGAGGCGCGCCGAAATCCAAGGCATCGCCTTATTGGGGCAGCGGGCGCCAATCGAGAGCTCACTGGCGCAAAGAGCAGAGGACGAGGACCGCCACGACTAGGCTTTGAAGCAGCAAGGTGATGGGCAGGAACAGCCACGTCGGTTAATCCAGTTCGTATCCGCAGGCAATACGTGCTGCGCTCGGCGGTGGAGCGCATCCCCGTGCGGGCGCGGGTGGGTGCGGATCGCGGCGTCCACCGTTGCCCCGCGGCTGGCCGATGATTCCATTTGAAAGCGGCGAGGCGTTCCTTGCCCCGGTCCAGCGCATCAAGTCCACTGCGGGGCTACCGGGGGCTTTCACGGCAGATAAACCGGCAAATTGCGAGGTCCTGAGCGTCGAACCCGGCCGCATGGTGGTGCGGGTTGGAGGGGCTTGGCGGCTGGAAGGCGCCTGGCCCACGGCCGACCTCGTTCTGCGCCGCCTGGCCGCCCTTCCCCGTCCGGAGGGGGTTCGCCTCGAATCGGCGGCGCTCGAATCCTGGGACAGCAGCCTGGTCGCGTTTCTCTCCCGCGTCCAGGAGGGATGCTCCGAGAGGCAGATGGCCGTGGACCCGAGCGGCCTGCCGGAGCGCCTGGCCCGCTTGCTCACGCTGGCGGCCGCCGTGAAGAAGGTCACCCTGCCCAGCCGGCCGCGAGAGCCGGCGCTGGCCCTCCTCGGGGGTCTGGTCTTGGGCGGCCTCGCCAGGGGCGCCGATGTTCTGGCGTTCCTCGGGGAGAGCACCGCGGCCGTCGCCTTGCTTGCGAGGGGCAAGGCCCGCTTCCGCGGCGCTGAGCTGGAGGCGATGCTCGAGGATTGCGGACCTCGGGCCCTCCCCGTCATTGGCCTCCTCACCGCGATGCTGGGAGCGACCTTCGCGTACCTGGGAGCGGCGCAGCTCAAGTTGTTCGGTGCCCAGATCTATGTCGCCAATCTGGTGGCCATCGCCACCGTCCGGGAAATGGCGCCGCTGATCGTGGGGATCATCATGGCGGGAAGGACGGGCGCGTCCTTCGCGGCGCACATCGGGTCGATGCAGGTCAACGAAGAGGTCGATGCGCTCCAGACCGCGGGGATACAGCCGGTGGCTTTCCTGATGCTTCCCCGGCTGCTTGCCCTGGTCGCGATGCTCCCGCTGCTGTGCATCTACGGAGATGTCTGCGGCGTCGCCGCGGGCATGGCGGTGGGCGTCTGGGGGCTCGGGTTGGGGCCGCAGGAGTACTGGCGGCAGACCCAAGCGGCGCTGGGCGGGAACGACATCGCCATAGGCCTCGTCAAGAGCCTCTGCTTCGCCGTGCTGGTGGCCTTGAGCGGGTGCTTTCAGGGCTTCGCGAGCGGTCGCAACGCCGCCGGCGTGGGCAGGGCGACGACCCGCGCCGTCGTTCAGGCGATCGTCCTGATCATGGTCGTCGACGCCGCTTGGGCGATCTCCCTGAGCGCCCTCGGTCTCTAAGGGCTTCGATGGAGCAGCGTCCCCCCTATCTCGAGGCCCGCGGGTTGACCTTGTCCTACGGCGATGCACCGGTCTTGCGAGACCTCGATTTCGCCGTTCCGCGCGGCGAGATCTTCGTCGTCATGGGCGGCAGCGGCTGCGGCAAGAGCACGCTCCTCAAGTGCCTCATCGGCCTAAATGAGCCAGCAGCCGGAAAGGTGCTTTACGGCCCGACGAGCTTCTGGGAAGCAGGGCCCGAAGCGCGCGAGCGCATTCTGCGTCGCTGCGGAGTCCTGTACCAAGGCGGCGCCCTGTGGAGCGCCCTGACGCTGAGCGAGAATGTGGCACTTCCGCTGAAGATGCACACCCGGCTCGAGCCACAGCAGGTGCGCGAGCTCGTGGCGCTCAAGCTGGCCTTGGTCGGGCTGGGCGGCCTCGAGCAGCGCTACCCCTCCGAGCTGAGCGGTGGCATGCGCAAGCGCGCAGGGTTGGCGCGAGCGGTGGCGCTCGACCCCGAGATCCTCTTCGTCGACGAGCCCACCGCGGGGCTGGACCCGGTCGCGGCGCGCCGGTTCGACGAGCTTCTCCTGGCGCTGCGCGACGCCCTCAGCATCACCGCGGTGGTTGTCACGCATGAGCTGGCCAGCATCTTCGCCATCGCCGACGACGCGGTGTACCTCGACAGCGAGACCAGGACCATCCTCGCCCGTGGCGCCCCGAGAAAGATGCTCGCCGAGTGCCCGGACGCGAAGGTTCGGAGCTTCCTGACCCGCGGGGGCGCGACTCCGCCGCCCGCGTCCTAGGAGCTCGGGAACCCTACCGTGAAAGGCTGGCGCCATGGCGAATCGACGCACTCGAACCGCGCTGGGGGCGTTTGTCGTGGGGGCGCTCGCTCTGACCGTGGTCTTCGGCTTGCTTGTGGGAGCTCGCGTGTTCGCCAAGCGCGGAATCACCTACGTGGTGTTCTTCCCCGAATCGGTGGGAGGACTCTCTCCGGGCGCAGCGGTCACGTTCAGAGGCATACGAATCGGGTCGGTCAAGGAGGTCATCATCCAGCTCGATCCGAAGTCGGGGACGATTCACATACCGGTCATCGTGCAGATCGAACCGCACCTGGTGCGAGTCGGCGGCGTCCCCGCCCCTGAGCGGAGTCAATCCCGAGCGGCGATCGACGAACTCGTGAAGCGCGGCCTACGGGCGCGGCTGATCACCTCGAGCATCGTCACTGGCCAGCGAGCGGTCGAGCTCGACCTACGCCCGGAAGTCCCTGCAGATCTCGTCGGGGCGTACCCCAACCTGCCCGAGCTGCCGGCAATGGCCTCGAGTACCGAGGAGTTGGAACGAGCCATCGCGCGGCTCCCGCTGGAAGACATCGTCCGCGAGCTGCACGCGACCTTGCGAAGCATCCACGGCCTGGTCAGCAGGCCCCAGATCCCTGCGACCGCCCAATCCGTCACCGAGGCGGCGCAGGAGTTTCAACGCCTCGCCCGGGGTCTCGAGAGCGAGACGGTGCCGGCGATGAAAGAAGTGGGCGATACCGCCCGCGCGCTGCGCTCCTTCATCGACTACCTCGAGCAGCATCCGGAGTCCTTGCTGCGCGGCAAGGGCGGCAGCAAGGAGCAAAAGGGACCCAAGGAGAAATGACATGCGCAAAGCCGCCATCCTGTCCCTGGCCTTTCTCGGCTCGCTGTCGCTGTTCCCGGGATGCAGCCGCTCCGCCCCCACGCGCTTCTACTTGCTCCGTTCCATCGCTCCCGAGCTTCCGGAGCGCGCCGCGGCCCGCACGGAGGGGGCCGTCGCGGTCGGCCCGGTCAAGCTCCCGGAGTATCTCGACCGCCCTCAAATCGTGACCCGCGCCGATTCGGGGACGCAGGTGGTCGTGGCCGAGTTTGATCGCTGGGCTGAGCCGCTTGCCGACGGCATCAAGCGCGTCGTCGTTCAGAACCTGGCGGTCTTGCTTCCGGCCACCAGCGTCCATGGCTTTCCGGCGATAGGCGAGGTTTCGGCGGACTTCTTCCAAGTCTCGCTGCAGGTAGAGAGGCTCGACGCCGCTCCCGGCAGCGCGACGCTCGAGGTCTGGTGGTCCATCCTCGACGCCAGGGGAGCCACCGTCTCCCCGCCGACCCGATTCCAATCGGCGATCCGGGTCGTCCAGATGAGCTACGACGCGTTCGTCAGCGCCGAAAGCCAGGCGCTCGGCCAGCTCAGTCGCGAGGTGGCCGCCAAGCTCCACGAGATTGGGGCCCCTGCTGCCCGTGGGCCGCGTCCATAACGGCCAGCGCCACGGGGCGAGGATATCTTAGAGACAGCCGGAGGCCCCACATCGTGACCGTCGCATCGCCCATCGTCACGCTCTCTCCGAGGGACTACGACGCCGTGCTGTTCGATCTGGACGGCGTGCTGACCCGAACTGCGAGCGTGCATGCGGCGGCCTGGAAGCGACTGTTCGACGAGTTTCTCGCTCAACGATGCGCCCAGACAGGGAAACCGTTTTCCCCGTTCGATCTCGAGGCAGACTATCGCGTCTACGTGGACGGAAAGTCGCGCGAGGGCGGTGTGGCGTCCTTTCTCCAGTCGCGCGGGATCGATCTGCCGCTCGGCGCTCCGGGCGATACGCCGTCGCTGCAGACCGTACACAGCCTGGGCAGGCTGAAGGACGAATACTTCCACCAGCAGCTGAGGTCGCACGGCGTCGAGCGCTACGAAACGTCGATCGAACTCGTGCGCACGCTGCGAGCAGAGGACGTCAAGATCGCCGTCGTTTCGTCGAGCAAAAACTGTGCAGAAATTCTGGATGCCGCGGGAATCGCTGACCTGCTCGACGTGAGTGTGGACGGCTTGGATATTGCCAGGCTCCATTTGAAGTGGAAGCCGGCCCCAGAGGTCTTTCTCGAGGCCGCGCGGCGCCTCGGGGCGGAACCATCGCGAACCGTGGTCGTGGAAGACGCGCTCGCGGGTGTCGAGGCGGCGCGGGCTGGGGGGTTCGGCCTGGTGATCGGGATCGACCGCAGGGGTCGGTCCCTCGAGCTGCGCCGCAGTGGCGCCGATGTCGTCGTGGCCGACCTGACCGCGGTGCGCGTCGCTGTCGAGCCGCCGGGGACGTGGTCGCTTGTCTTCGAGGAATTCGATCCCGCCCGAGAAGGAATCCGCGAATCCCTCTGCACGCTGGGCAACGGCTACTTCGCGACAAGAGGAGCTGCGCCCGGTTCGGCGGCGGACGGCGTGCACTATCCCGGCACTTACCTGGCAGGCGGCCACAACCGCCTACGGACTGACATCGCCGGCCGTGTGGTCGAAAATGAGGATTTGGTGAATTTTCCGAACTGGCTGGCCGTGCAGTTCCGTCTCGCCGACAGCGCCTGGTTCGACGAAGGGCGCGTCACGCTGCTCGAGTATCGCCAGGAGCTCGATCTCGCGCGCGGCTTGCTGATGCGAACCGTCAGGTTCGAGGAGGAGGGCCGGCGCACTTGCCTGCGCGAGCGCCGGCTGGTGGCGATGCACGATATGCATCTCGCAGGCCTCGAAATGTCACTGACTCCGGAGAACTGGTCGGGGAGCGTCACCCTTCTCAGCGCCATCGACGGCCGGGTGGTCAACACCGGGGCCCGGCTCTACCGCAAATTCAACAACCGACATCTCGAGCCGCTGACCTCCGAAGCCGTCGGGGTCGACGGCGTGTGTCTCGTCGTGCGCACGAGCCAGTCGAAGCTCCACATCGCGCAAGCGGCCAGGACCCAGGTGACAGTGGAGGGCAAGCCTGCCGGAACCCACCGGCGACTGACGGAAGAGCCGGGCTATATCGGGCAGGAACTCACCCTGCAGCTCGCCCAGGGCCAGACAGCGGTGGTGGAGAAGATCCTATCGTTGTACACCTCGCGCGACGAGGCCATCTCGGAGCCGACGCACGAGGCGCGCAAGGCCCTTGAGCGGGCAGGAAGATTCGACGACCTGCTGGCAGCGCACGCGCTCCGTTGGAAGCAGATTTGGCGTCGCTTCGACGTGCACTTCGAACCGGATCAACCGGAGGGTCTGAATGCGCTGATGCTGGTGCGCTTGAATATGTTTCACCTGTTGCAGACCCTTTCTCTGTTCACCATCGGGCTTGACATCGGCGTGCCGGCTCGGGGCTGGACCGGCGAGGCCTACCAGGGACACGTCTTCTGGGACGAGCTGTTCATCTTCCCGTTCTTCAACTATCGCATCCCGGAGATCACCCGTTCGTTGCTGATGTACCGTTTCCGCCGACTGGGCGAGGCACGTGCCGCCGCCCGGCGCGCCGGCTACGCGGGCGCCATGTTCCCCTGGCAAAGCGGCAGCGACGGCGAGGAGATGACCCAGGTTCAGAACCTCAATCCGCGCTCGCAGCGCTGGGTCCCCGACAACTCGCACCTGGAGCGCCACGTGGGAAGCGCCATCGCCTACGGCGTCTGGCAGTATTACCAGGTGACGCATGACGTGGACTTTCTCGAGTTCATCGGCGCGGAGCTGCTCCTGGAGGTCGCACGGTTCTGGTCGAGCATGGCTCAATTCAACGAGGCCCGCGGGCGCTACGAGATCCACGGCGTGATGGGGCCAGACGAGTTCCACGAAGGCCATCCAGATCGGTCTGAACCGGGTCTTTCCAACAATGCGTACACCAACGTCATGGCGGTCTGGGTGCTGTGGCGCGCGCTGGAGGTCCTGGATCTGTTGTCGCCGCTGCGCCGCATCGAGGTCACGGAGTCGCTCGGGTTGACGCACGAGGAGCTCGAGCGTTGGGAGGCCATCAGCCGCCGGATGCTCGTCCCGATGCAGGAGGACGGGATCATCAGCCAGTTCGAGGGATACGAGAAGTTGCGCGAGCTCGATTGGGAAGCCTATCGGTCGCGGTATGGCAACATCCAGCGACTCGACTTGATCCTCGAAGCGGAGAACGACACCCCCAATCGCTACAAGTTGTCGAAGCAGGCGGACGCGCTGATGCTCTTCTACCTGTTCTCAGCCGACGAGCTTGGCGCGATATTCGCGCGGCTCGGCTATCGCTGGGACGAGAGCATGATCCCCCGCACCATCGCGTATTACGACGCGCGAACGTCCCATGGGTCCACGCTGAGCCGCGTGGTGCACAGCTGGGTCTTCGCCCGTTTCGATCGTCGCCGGTCGTTCGCCTACCTATCGGAGGCGCTCCAGAGTGACGTGGCCGACATCCAGCAGGGCAGCACGGGCGAGGGCGTGCACCTGGGCGCCATGGCGGGCACGGTGGACCTGGCGCAGCGCGTGGCGACCGGAATCGAGGTCACGGGCGATGTGCTCCGCTTCGATCCGCAGCTGCCCGAGGAGCTCGACCGCCTCGACATGAGAATCCGCTATCGAGGGCATTCGCTCGAAATTCGCCTCACGCGGGACGCGCTGACGATTCGAGGGCGCGATCGCCGACCCGAGCCCATTCGCGTCGGACTCAGGGGCGAGGTCTTCGAGTTTGCCGGAGGCAACACGCGCGTGTTCCCACTTTGATGGCTGTTCCAGTGGGCTGAAGGTCGGGGCGAGAGTCTGGGCAAGGTGGGCGAGCGGGCGGGACAGTTCCTCCGCCCTCGGCATCGGGTCCGAGCCGACCTCGCCCTGCCGGCCTATTGCCCGCAGTTGTGCGTCCCCGAGGGCGTACACGCGATGTCCCTCTTCGCGGCCTGGATGGCGCACGCGCCGGAGCAGGTGTCGAGACAATGATTGCTGACGCAGGAGGGGTCGCACTGCGGATAGCTGCCGCATTTCGCGAATTCGCAGGCTTCCATCTGCGTCATCGTCATTAGGGCGCGGCGCCGACGAGGCCGGTGTCGGCGTCGAACGCCTCGCCATCGAAGGGCACGACGACGACCTTGCTGCCATGGTTGTCGTTGCCCTGATCATCGCCTTTGTCCACGTCGATGGCCGCGAACGTGAAGTATTTGACGTGGCCGCCCTCCAGGTACACCTGCGGCCGCTCCAGCTTGTTCCAAATATTGGGGGTACCGTCGGTGTATTTGATAAACGGCTTTGTCGCATCCACGGCCAGCCCCATGTTCTTCCAGTTATTGATGCCGTCAGGCGAGGTGAGGTGATACATTTTTCGGTCGAGCGGATAGCTGTAGACCATGTGGTATTGCCCGCCGCTGTACCAAAGGCATGGGTCCTCGGGCGTGCCGCCCGGGGTAAAGGAAATATTGGCGTACACGCTGTTGGTCTTGACGACGAACGGCCCGGCGATCCCGCTGGTGCTGACCATGATTCGCCCGTCGCGCGACGACCCGAGGATGCTGCCGTCGGCGTTGGGCCAGAACGTCGTATTCGATGACGTGTTGGCGGTGCTGAGCCCGCCGGTCGCCGTCACCTGGATGGTGCCCCGCGGAGTCCAAGGTCCGTCGAGCGACGTCGACGAGTAGACGGGGGCTGGCTGCCGGGTTTCGCTGACCAGGATGAAGTAAGAACCGTCCGCCAGCTGGTTGGCCATGACGTTGTGGCCCTGACCGCCGGCGTCGGTGTAGCAAAGCCCCTTGTCGACATAGGGGCCGAGCGGGGACGACTCGCTCACGGCATGGACGCAGCTCGACCCGGGCCACCCTCCCCAGTGACCCTTGGACTGGTCCCAACGGCTGGCGAACATGTGGTATTTGCCGTCGGCCGCCTTGACGATTCGACCGTCCCAATAGGACCAGCTCTTCATGGTCTTGTCTTCCAGACCATTGTCTTGATCGCGCGGCTGCACGTTCTTGGCGCCCCATCCGGTCGACGTGAGCGTGTTGACGACGGGAGTGGGCAGGAAATAGTCGAAGAGGGTCGCGCCGTCCCGTGCCCCGCCGTCCCTCGCCCCACCGTCCTTCGACCCGCCGTCACTCCCCGCGTCCTTCGCGCCAGCGTCGTGGTCGCCGGCGTCCGCAAAGCCACCGCCGCCGCCGCCGGCGTCGATGGAGGCACCGCCACCGTCGCTGGCGCTCCCTCCGTCCGAAGCGGCTCCGCCTTGGGACGCCGCGGAGTCCGGAGTCGAGGGGAGGTCACCACCCTCGCCGATGACGCCGAGAGAGCAGGAGCCCAGCGCCAGCATCAAAGACGCCCACCACAGCCATCCCCGAAGCAGGGCCATCGCGTTCCTCAGCAAGGGGGAACTGATGCGGCGTCCATCGCGCTTCGCGCTGCGGCGGCCCGCCGCGGTCTTTTGTAACAGAGGCGGGCGCGAGGACTTCGGGTCATGCGTCACCGATAGTGCCGCTCGAGCTCGCTCGCCCATGCGCGGCCGAGCTCGTCGCCGTGAGCCTGAAGCCAGGCGCGCAGCCCGGTGGAGCCGGTCGGCTTCTCTCGGGAGACGAGCAAGTTGGCCGAGAGCCCGGCGATCTCGTCGCGCGTGAGCGGCACGTCGCCCAGGAAGAGCCCGAAGAGCCGAGAGGCGAGGCGCAGCGCCCACGGCGGCATCGCCACGGCGCGCGAGCGCGACCCGACCGCCGAGGCGATCCACCCGACCAGCTCCGAGAACGCCGGCGCGTCGGGGCCCACGGCGTCCATCGTCAGGCTCTCCCGCGAGGCCCCCTGCTCCACCGCCAGGCGAGCGAAGTCGTCCACATGGATGGGCTGCAGCCCGTACGGCCCCGGCGCTATCCCCATGAGCGGAAAGCGGCGGACCATCCAGGCGATGTTGTTGAGCAGCACGTCCCGGCCGCCGAAGAACACCGCGGGCCGCAGGATGGCGTGGGAGAGGCCCGACACGTTGAGCGCCCGCTCGACCTGCGCCTTGCCTCGAAAATACGGGAGCGGCGAGTCCTCGCTGGGGTTGGTGATGCTCACGTGGACCACGCGGCGGACGCCCGCCTCGGCCGCGGCGGCGAACAGCGCCTTGCTGCGCGCCACCGCCCGCTCGAAGGTGGACTCGCCGTGATCGAAGCGGACCCAGTAGGTGTTGTAGAGCACCTCGACGCCGGCCAGCGCCTGGCGCAGGGCCACCGGGTCTTCGAAGCGGAACGGAACCACCTCGACGCGCCCGCCGAACGGGTCGGGCCGGTCCGGGTGCCCGGTCAGCGACCGCACGCGGACGCCTCGGGCGAGGAGCTCTGCGCAGATGGCGCGCCCGCTATAGCCGAAGGCGCCGGTCACTGCGTGGAGGGGGCTGGTCATGGTGGCTCCTCGAGGGGCCTCGGACTCCCAGTCACCGGGCTGAACCCTCGTGCCCGAGCGTCCGGGCTTGAGGCTTGAGGCCTTCTCTCCTCCGGCGCCCGTGGTAGAGACACGGTCGAGCGGCCTTGTGCCCTCCGCGGCGCTCGAGAGCTCATGTCCCAGACCAGAAAGCGCCTCCAGGGCCCGGCAAACGCGATCGCCTCGGACCCCTATGCCCTCTACGAGAAGGCGGTTCAGGACCCGATCGTCGAGCTCGGCCTGCTCGAGCGCGCGCTGAGGCGGGCGGGCCACCCTGCGAAGCGCCTCCGCGAGGACTTCAGCGGCACGGCGCTGCTCTCGGCCCACTGGGTCGCTGCCGGCCCGGGGCGCTCGGCGGTGGCCGTGGACATCGACCCCGCCGCGCACGCTTGGGGGCGCGCGCATCACGGACCCGCCCTGGGCGCGGCTTCGCGGCGACTCCACTGGGTCCAGGCCGACGTCCGCCGCGGGCCGACCGGCCCCTTCGATGCCGTGGTGGCCCTCAACTTCAGCTACCAAGTCTTCCACACCCGCCCGGCCCTGAAGGACTACCTGTCAGGCGCGCGGCGGGCCCTGGCGCCCGGCGGCGTCTTGATGCTCGATGCCTTTGGCGGGTGGCTCGCGCAACAGGGGCTGGTCGAGCGGAGGCGGTTGAGCCGTCGCGCGACGTACCTCTGGGAGCAGGGGCCGCTCGATCCCATCACTCACCGGGTGCGCTGCTCCATCGGCTTCGCCCTCTCGGGCGGCCGGCCCGCGACCGCCTTCCAGTACGACTGGCGGCTCTGGACCCTGCCGGAGCTGACGGACCTCTTGCAGGAAGTCGGGTTCGCCGACGTGGCCACCCTTTGGGACGTGGAGCCCCCGGGCATCGTGCCTCGCTACGTTCCTAGGCGCCGCGCCGTCACCCAGGGAGCCTGGTTGGCCTACCTCGTCGCGCGGCGGCCCCTCAGTAGCTCGCCCGCACGCCCAGCGTCGGCAGCACGATGGGAAAGCTCAGCGCGCTCTTCAAAAGCCGCCCGCCGCCGGCGAACTGGCCCCCGGCGTAGTTGAACGCCATCACCTCCGAGCTGAAGGTGGCGTTCATGATGTCCAGGTAGGCCTCCAGGGCGAAGGTGTCGAACGCCCAGCTCTTGCCCACGCGCACGTCGACTCGAAAGAACGGCGGCAGCCGGTCGGCCTGGTTCGCGCTCACGGGGATCCACAGCGGCCGCCCCGCCGAGTCCGCGCCGGCGCGGAAGGTCGTCGAGGTCATCGCGCCGGTCTCCGGGCGGCCGGTGTTGAAGTGGAGCACCGCGCCCACCGTCCAGTTGGCCGGGAGGCGATAGGAGAGCACCGCGTTGGCGATGTGAGTCTGGTCGAAGGCGTAGGGCAAAAACCCCGCTCCCTGCCCCACGGCGTTGCCCGCCGCGTCGTATTGGGTGAACCGCGCGTACCGCGTGCTCCGCTGGAAGGAATACGAGATCCACCCGAACCAGCGCCCGCCCAGCGCGCGCCGCACCATCAGCTCGATTCCCCAGGCGCGACCGGTCGAGGCGATGTCGCCGGGAGACAAAAGGCTCAAGCCCGGGACTTGCCCGGCCCCCAGCGCGCCCGAGGCGGCCGTGGCGAGCGAGCTCGGGTCGAACGGGTTCACCTCGAAGGTGCGCAGAAGCGGGTTGAAGTACCCGTCCAGCGAGACCTCCCAGCGCGCGGCTGGCTTCCACTCGACGCCCAGCTCGAGCTGGGCCCCGCGCTGCAGCCCGTAGCGCAGCAGCGCCAGGTCGGCCACCGGCAGCGACAGGAGCATCGTCGGCGGCTGGTCGAAGAGGCCCGCGCCCGCCTTGAGCGCCACCGCCTCGCCGAGCTTGCGCCTCACCGTGAGCCGCGGCGCGGGCGAGAGAAAGTCGGCCGCCGGGTCGAGGTGGTAGTAGTCGAGCCGCGCTCCCAGGGCGAGCGTCCAGCCGCCGCCTTCCAGGGCGAGCTGCAGGAAGGCGCCGCCGAAGGAGCCAAGCGCGGCCGGCAGCTCCGAGGGCGAGAGCATTGAGTAGCCGCCCAGCGTGCCCGACGTGGCGATCAGCGCCTCGCGGCGCTCGAAGTCCGCGCCCAGCGAGAGCTGGAGCGCCTTCGACACCGCCAGCCGGTACGAGGCGCGCGCCGCGACGGAGCGCTCGCGCACGCCGACCTGCGTCGACTCGCCGACGATGTCCCGAGAGTCGAACGCGAGGGCGTCCTGGCCCAGGGTGGCGCCCAGCTCCAGCTCGCCCGCTCCGGCGGGGTGCGCGTAGCGCAGGTCGAGCCGGTGGAAGCGCACCGACTGCATGGCGGTCGCCACGTCGGGGCTGTCCGAGACCGTCCCCAGCGCGTCGCTGCTGCCGAAGGCGAACAGGCGCAGCCGGCCGCCCAAGACCCGCTGCTCGACGCGCCCTTGGTAGTCCCAGAAGTCCAGCACGTAGCCCGGGCTCCGGGCGCTGTTGCTCTGGGCGCTGGCGGTCAGCGCCAGGATCCACGGCGTGAAGCTGAACCGCCCGGCCAGCGCCACGTCGGTGCCGGTGCGAGCGATGGGGAGCTCGGCGAAGCCGCCGACGTTGAAGAGGTCGGCGTAGGCCGACGCGTGGAGCCGGTCGTCCTGGGCGTGCGCGACCTTCCCGTCGATGACGCCGCCGAGCAGCCGCCCGTACTGCGGCGGCGGCGCGCCCGGGTAAAAGTCGATGCCCTCGATGAACTCCGGGTGGACCACCGCCGGCCCGACGAACAGGTGGAACAGGATGGGCACCCGGATGCCGTCCAGGAAGTAGCCGGTGGACGCGGGCGCGGCCCCGCGCACGATGGGGTACGCGACGCCGCTGAGCATGCTCCCCACGCCGGGCAGCAGCGTCACCACCCGGAACGGGTCGCCCATGGTGCCGGGCACCTCGCGGACCTCCTCGCGGCGCAGCGACACCCGCGAGACAAAGGTCCGCTCGCGTTCGGCCACGACCACCGTCTCGTAGGGGTTGAGCTGCAGCGGCTCCAGCGCGTACACCACCTCCAGCGCCTCGCCCGGCCGGACCTGCTCGCGGAAGGTCCGGGGCCGGAAGCCGGGGGCGCGGACCTGCACCTCGCGCTCGCCCTCGGGGAGCTCGAGGCGAAACTGCCCGCGCTCGTCCGACCGCGCGCTCGCGCCGCCCTCCTCGGCGACCGTCGCCTCAGACACCGGGCGGCGGTTGCCCTTGGACCGGATCCGCCCCGAGATGGCACCGGTCTGCGGCAAAGGGCGCGCGCCCGCGGGGACTCGCGCCTCGGGCGCGGTGAACCGGTACCGGAAGCGGATGCGCACGGCGATCGGGATCCCGTCGAGCTCGGCCGGCTTGAATTGGAGGCGGAGCGCGGCCTCGCGCGCCGCCGCGTCGAACAGCGGGTGCGCCCCCTGCACCAGGACCACCTCGGCCACTTGGCCCCGGGCGTCGACCAAGAGCTCCAGCTCCACCTCGCCGGAGGCGCCGGCCGCGCGCAGCGCCTCGGGGAAGGGCGCTGGCGAGTCGGCGACGAGCGCCGGTGGCTGGAGCGGCCGCGCCGGTTGGGGCACAGCCGCGGCGGGGGCTCGCCGCTCCGGGGCGATCTCCGGCTCGGCCCTCTGGCCTCGCGCGCCCCCGGCCGCCAGCAGCGCGGCCGCACCGGCCGCCGCGGCGAGGATCGCCCTCGAGAGTGACTTTCCCCCCGCTCCGCCCATGGCCCCGCGTCCCGAGCCGCCAGGCGCGCGGGGAGCCGCGCTCTCGAGGCGCCTTCGAGCGCCCACCAGGACCGCCGGTCGAGGACCACAATGAAGGTGGCCCGCCGGGCGGGCGCAAGCCACGCCCCACGCCCGGGCGCGGTCCGCCTCTTCACAGCGGCCATCAAGACGCAGCTGGCGTTCCCGCCCAAGGGGCGTTTTATTGTCCCCCGTCCAGCCCGAGACTTTCGCCGCGGGCCGAAAGGGAGCTTGAGGAACATGATCGGCGGCACCTTGAATCCCACGGCGCACAATCCCCGCGCAGGGGGCGAGGACGACGGCGCGCTGGCGCCCATCGTCCAGGCCCTGAGCGGCGCGAGCCGGGCCCTGACGGCTCGGCGGGGACCCGCGGCGGCGCGCCACGAGTTCCCCTCGCGGGCCAAGGTCATCCAAGCGGTCGAGGAGCTTCGCGGCGTGCTCTTCCCCGGCTACTTCGGGCCGTCGGAGCTCACCGGCGAGGGCGTGCGCTACCACATCGGCGCGACGCTCGACCACGTCCTGCACGCCATGGCCGAGCAGATCAAGCGGGGCCTCTGCTCCTCCTGCGACCACGACGCCCCCAACGACTGCGCCCACTGCAGCAACGACGCGGCGCTCTCCCTCTCGCGCGCCTTCTTGGGGACCTTGCCCAAGGTGCGCCACCTGCTCGGGACCGACGCCCAGGCGGCCTACGAAGGGGACCCGGCGGCGCCCAGCCCCGACGAGGCCATCTTCAGCTACCCGGGGTTCTTGGCCATCATGAGCTACCGCCTGGCCCACGAGCTGCTTTTGCTGAGGGTGCCGCTCATCCCGCGGATGATCACCGAGCACGCGCACTCGGTCACCGGCATCGACATCCACCCCGGCGCGCGCATCGGAGAGCGGTTCTTCATCGACCACGGCACCGGCGTCGTCATCGGCGAGACCTGCGTCATCGGCAAGAACGTGCGCCTGTACCAGGGCGTCACTCTGGGCGCCAAGAGCTTCCCCCTCGACGAGCACGGCAACCCAATCAAGGGCATCGACCGGCACCCCGTCGTGGAGGACGACGTGATCGTCTATTCCAACGCGACCATCCTCGGCCGGGTCACCATCGGCAAGGGCTCGTCGGTGGGAGGCAACGTCTGGCTGACGCGGAGCCTGCCGCCCAACAGCTCGCTCGCCCAGGCGCCGCTCCGCTCCGAGCGATTCGAGCAGGGCGCAGGCATCTGACGCACCTCCTCTTGATGCCGCGCACGGGCTCGCATCCGCGGCCCACCGGCGGCCGACCCTCCGATGCTCCGACGACCCATCCAGCCTCCCGGCGACCGCCGAGACTTCTCGGCACCCGCTCCCGGCGACTCCGACCCCCTCGAGCAGCTCCGCCCGCGCCATCGCCCGGTCGCGACCGGCTTCCTGCTCGCGCTCCTCGCGCTGGTCTTCCTGGGGCAGAAGCTCGACCCGAGCCTCACCGACGCGCTCGCCGTGACGCCGGAGGCGCTGCACGGCGAGCCCTGGCGCATCGCCACCGGCGCCCTGGTGCACGCCGGCTACTTGCACATCGCCGCCAACACCTACTTCGGATGGTTCGTCGGGGCGCGCATCGAGCGCCACATCGGCGCGGCACGCCTGCTGCTCATCAGCCTCGTCGCCATGGTCTGTGCGGGGCTCGTGGTCGCGCTGCGCGGCCAGGAAGCGGTGGGCTTCTCGGGGGTGGTGTTCGGCTGGTTCGCGAGCTGGCTCGCCTTTCACCTCACGCCGCGCTTTCCCGGCCTGCGGCTGTCCGGGCCCCAGCGGGCGGCCTATATCCAGAACCTGGTCTTGAACCTGCTCATCTCGGCGATGCCGGTGATCTCCGCGGCCGCTCACCTGGGCGGGTTCGCGGGCGGCTTCGCCGCGGCCTTTCTCTTGGGCCAGCGACGGGGCGCGCCGAGACCGCCCTCGCCCGCGTGAGCGGCCGGCCTCTCGCCGGCGCCGGTCGGCTTCGACGAGACCTCCCGGCGCGCCGGCTTCACGCTGCCGCTCGCCGCGCTCCGTCGACCTGGAGCTCGGACATCACCCCGCCGACCCTGGGCGGCTCGTCGGCGGCGCGTGCGTCGCCGACGAACCCTCTCGGGCCGAAATAGAGCTCAGAACGCGAGGCGCAGCTCGAGCCTCGGCGCGAGGCGCACTCCGGCGCCGAAACCGCCCGCGGATTCGTCGGGACTGGAGGCAGCTTCTGCCAATTGGACATTTCGGGAATAGCTGGCCACGTCTTTTTGGCAAAGATCGCTGAAATGGCTCTGCGTCCCCATGACATTTTGACGACAAACGATCTTCGATTGCTCTTTTCGGCAAGCGCTCGTCGAATTTCATCGCAGATCGTCGCGAAAAGCGGGAAGGCTCTGACGGCGCCAACACGAGCCCGCGTGACCGGCCGGCGCCCTCAGGGCTCTTGCGGGGGCGCGCCGTCGTCCTGGGCGTCGCGCTTCGGCTCGAGCCTGCGAACGCGCACCTGCTTCACGCTCCGCTCGCTCCGCTCCACGACCTGCAGCTCGAACCCGTCGACGGCGAAGGCCTGGCCCGCGGCGGGGATGGCGCCGGCGAGGTGGGTGACGAGCCCGCCCAAGGTCTCGTAGGCGGCGTCCTCGGGGAGCTCGGCCTCGAGCCGGCGGTTGAGCTCTCGGACCGGGAGCGCCGCGGCGACGAGCCACGTCCCCTGCGACTCGGGCTTCACCGGGTCGGGCTCGGTGGCGTGCTCGCTCAGGAGGTCGCCCACGATCTCCTCGACCAGGTCCTCGGTCGTCACCAGCCCCGCCGTCCCGCCGTACTCGTCCACCACGACGGCCAGGTGCTCGTGCCGCTTCTGGAGCGCGCGCAAGAGGTCCACCGCGCGCATGGAGGTGGGGACGAAGAAGGCCGGGCGGA
The DNA here is from genome assembly GCA_963772225.1 of uncultured delta proteobacterium. Lineage (GTDB taxonomy): Bacteria > Myxococcota > Myxococcia > Myxococcales > UBA5297 > CAVYWD01. Next base: position 1,171,542 of record CAVYWD010000011.1, read on the forward strand.
TGATGTCCTTGAGCACGATGAGCTCGCGCTCGCCGAAGAGCGGCAGAATGTCCTTGGCGGTGATGTAGCCGACGACCTTGTCGAGGTCGCCGTCGAACACCGGCATGCGCGTGTGGCCCTGCTCGAGCAGCACGAGGCGAATCTCGTCGGAGCTGGTCTTCAGGTCGATGCCGATGATGCGCGGCCGCGGCACCATGACTTCCTCGACGATCCGCTCGCCGAAGTCCACGGCGCGTTCGATGATCTCCGCGCGCCGCTTCTCGATGGCCCCCGACGCCGCCGCCTCGCCGATGAGCAGCTTGATCTCCTCGGCGGTGAGCCGGCTCTCGGTGAAGTGGGTCCGGTCGCGCAAGGGCCGCAAAAGCAGGTTCGCGCTGGCGGTCAGCAGGAAGACGAGCGGCTTGAACAGGGTGCCCAACCCGAGCAGCGGCCTGGCCATGCGCAGAGACAGCGGCTCGGCGAAGCGCAAGCCAATCGACTTGGGCAAGAGCTCTCCCAGGACGATGGACACGAACGAGTACCCGACGACGACGATGCCCAGGGCTATCTGCTCGGAGGCCTCCTGAACCAGGCGCACGGGCACGTCGCGGAGCGCCTGGGCGACCGGCGCGGCGAGGGTCGCGCCCCCGAGCGCGGCGCCGAGGGCGCTCAGGCCGGTGACGCCGACCTGCACGGTGGCGAGGAAGGTCTCGACCTGGCCGTGGAGCCGGTCCACCGCCCGCGCGGAGCGGCTCCCTTCCTCCATGAGGTGCTTGATGCGCGAGCGCCGCACCGACACGACGGCGATCTCCGCGGCGGAGAAGATGCCGTTCGCCAGCACCAGCGCCAGCATCCACAGCAGGGTCTGAACGAGTTCCCTCATGCGCCTTTGGGCCCGCGCGCGCGGGCGGCTCGTGATCATCCTAATCCGGCCGAGCCGGAACCGTTGCCAAGGCTCCAGACCCCAGACCCCAGACTTCAGGAACTGCATTCCCTGGGGTCTGGAGCCTGGAATCTTTGCCAGCCTGCACAAGAGCTCGCGCCGAGGGGACTAAGGGTCGAGCCTACACTCGGGGCGCGAGACGGTGGGAGGTCGGCGAAGCCGCACCCCGTGTTACGCTCCTGCCCCATGGATCCGTTCGAAACCGCACTGAAGACCATCGACCCGAAGCTCGACCTCTTCGAGGAGATCCCGCGGCTCAAGAAGGCGCTGAACGCGGTCATCCTGGCCCACTACTACCAGCACGGCGAGGTGCAGGACCTGGCGGACTTCGTGGGCGACAGCCTCGCGCTGGCCCAGCAGGCCGAGCGGACGCGCGCCGACGTCATCGTCTTCTGCGGCGTCCACTTCATGGCGGAGACCGCGAAGATCTTGAACCCGGAGAAGCAAGTCCTCCTGCCCGACCTCGCGGCGGGCTGCTCCCTCTCCGACCGGTGCCCGCCCGACCTCTTCCGGGCATTCCTGGACCGCCACCCTGGCCACTTCGTCGTCACCTACGTCAATTCGTCGGCGGCGGTGAAGGCCATGAGCGACGTCATCTGCACCTCCTCGAACGCGGTGAAGCTGGTCCAGCGCATCCCCAAGGACCAGCCCATCGTGTTCGCGCCCGACCAGCACTTGGGCCGGTTCGTCATGAAGGAGACCGGTCGAGACATGGTCCTGTGGCCGGGCTCCTGCCAGGTCCACGAGGTATTCAGCGAGAAGAAGCTCATCCAGCTCAAGGTCCGCTACCCGGGCGCCGAGGTGCTGGCGCACCCGGAGTGCGAGGCGCGGGTGCTGGCCCTGGCCGACTACGTCGGCTCGACCAAGGGCATCCTCGACTGGGCGTCGAAGAGCCCCAAGCGGCAGTTCATCGTGGTAACCGAGCCCGGCATCCTGCACCAGATGCAGAAGGCGGCGCCGGAGAAGGAGTTCATCCCCGCCCCGCCGGACGGCAACTGCGCGTGCAACGAATGCCCGCACATGAAGCTCAACACCGTCGAGAAGCTCTACTTATGCCTGCGCGACCGGCGCCCCGAGGTCACGCTGCCCGAGGACCTGCGCGAGAAGGCGAAGAAGCCGCTCGCGCGCATGCTCGAGTGGAGCTGAGCCGCAAGCGTCAGCGCGCGGGCCCCATGTGCGAACGCGTCTCCGAGGTCGAGGCGAGCGCGTGAAGCGGCTGACACTCTTGGGCTCCGAGTCGTTCGCAAGCAACTCTGGCGATCTGGCTGCCGATAACTCATTGGGTGCAGCGACTTGGAGGCTCCAATGGTGTCCGTCAACTCCCGCGGAATCCCCATTTTGACCTCTTCTTCGCCTCAAGGCGTCGACGGCGAGGGCAAGAATCTGCCGTCGAGCCCAAAAGACCCCTATTCCGTCGACGAAATGCTCCCCGACGCGGCGCAAAAGAATCCCGCCGCCCTCGGAGACCCTGCGGCCCAGATGGCGGACCCGGCGACCGGCTCGGGCCAACGGCTGATTCCGGGGACGACCCGGCTGGCGGCCGATTCGGAGAGAGGAGCTTTCCGACGCCCAGATCCAAGCCAGGGCCTCGAAGGCGACCGACGCGCTCTCCAGCTTCCCGACCCGCCAGGCCATGCGCGATCAGCTGTTCGAAGTCGCCAACCGGGCGAATTACCCGGGGACCGATCAGCGCCCCGAGGCCGACCGAGGCGTGTCGTCTCCTCAATCGATTCGGGCCGCCGCGGCGGACATGAAGGCTCTCCAGAGGGACTGGCCTCGCCTCTCCCCTGAAGAGCGGCAGAATCGGTATTCGGACCTCATCAACAACCGCCTGGCGGCCGCGGGCGTCCCCAACGTTTCCCTCAAGGACCCGACCGACTTCGCGCAGGGCGGTTTCTCCTCGCAAGACTGGACCGTCAGGGCGACCCTGCCGAAGACCGCCACCCTGAGCAACGCGGACGCGGCCAATCTGCTCGACACGGCCGTCCACGAGGGCGTTCACGCCCAGCAGGACTTCCTGATGCTTCGCGCGGTGCGCGCCGCCGGCAAAGAGCCCACCGGATTCGCCCCCAATGCCGTGGCTGCGGCCGATCAAAAAAACAGAGACGCGCCGCTCACCGCCGGTCAGAAGGAATACGCGGCGGCCCTCATCAAGGGAACTCCCAAGGACGACCCGGAGAAATACGACAACGCGGTCATCGGGAGCTTCGGCAATTACGAGGCGAGACAGGGCGAGGTGCAGCGAACCGTCTCCGACCTCCGACAGAACCCGACCCGAGAGAACCTCGAGAGGGCGGAAAAACTCGTCCAGGACCTAGGAACCGCGCAAGCGTCGGCCCGCACTTCGTACGAGGCCTACCGGCGCTACGGATACGAGGCCGATGCCCACGCGGCGGGCTTCGCGGCGCGGACCGCCTTGGGCGCCCAATAGCGGCCAAGCTCGAACGCTACCGCCGCCGCTCCAGCTCGGTGAGCAAGAGGTCGAGCTCCCGCTCCTCCTCGCCGACGTCGAACCCGACGCGCCGAGCGCCCTCCAAGATGGCCAGGGCGAGCATCACCGCCTCCACGGCGTCGCGCCCGGGCTTCTCGTCGCGGTGCCCGAAGAGCGCGTGGGCGATGGCGTCACGGACCGTCCGGAAGTCCTTCAGGCACACCACCGCCGGCAGCTCCGGCCCTCCGGGGCCCCCTGGGGCGACGGGCGGAAAGGCGATGCCGGCGTCGCACAGGGCGAGCTCGCGCTGGTCGGCGAGCTGGAGCAGCAGGTAGGGCGCCTGGGTCTGGGCGTTGGTCCGGCAGACCGCCTCGGCCACCTCGCCCAGGGGAATGCGCAGCCGCTTCCCGGTGGCGACCTCGAGCAGGGTCCCGCTCTCCTCGTCCAGGAGAACCCAGGTCGGGTGGGCCGTGCAGAAGGCGGCGATCGCTCGGGTGTTCGCAGAGGCGTCGAAGGTCATAGAGGGGCTCGCTCTACGCCCCGACACTACACGCTCGCCGCCGTCGACTCACCGTTGATCGCTCGGCGGATAGCGGGCGGCGCGCCCCTGGAGAGCCGATGACGATGGGCGAGCGCGCCTGGGAGCTCTCGGCCTACGCCCGCGAACCGGCGCGAGGCGCTTGCCTGGGCCGCGGGCCCCGGCGCCGCGCCCGCTGGAGCTTCGGCTTCACCCGGACAGAGCGCGGGCGCACCGGCGCGGGTCGGAGGTGACTACTTGGCGGAGATTGACTCCATCCGCGCCCGGGCCTGCGCGCCCGCATCCTCGAGCAGGGCCGACGCGAGGGCCGCGACGCCGCGCAGCTGCGGCGCCTGGCAGCCCGCCGACGCGCCCGGGGTCTTCGCGCAGCGCACCAGCGCGATGGACGAGGGCTCGCCGCATCCGGGCACCGGCGCCGCGGCCCCCGAAACCGGAGTCACCATGCGCTTGAGCGTCCTTTCCAAAAGCATCGTGCGCCGCTGAGCAAAGGCGCGGGCGCGCTCGTCGGACGGCGGCGAACCGAGCTCGGGGATCTCCCCCTTCGACATGCAGTAGGCGGTGAGGTGGGCGAAGTACTGCCTCAGCCACTCGGGAGGACTCTTCTCGGCGTCAGCGCGGGCGGGCGCGGCACAGAGCAGAATGGCAGCGAGGGCGAGCTTCTTCATGGCAGCCTCCGTCGTGTCGCCGTGGGGTGAATGCCAGCTGTGTGCCGCGCCGGAAGCCTCGCGTTCAGACCTCCCCCGAGCGCTCGGTCTCGGGTGCCGAGCGTCCGCTGGGCAACGCGAGCGGCCGATCGCGTGTAGCATCCCGCGCTCCAAATGGCGCCAGCTGGGGCCCGAGGTCCTGAAATGGATGCCAAGCGCCGCCACCCGAAATCGCGACCGCCGAAGCGCCGGTCGAAGCGGCCCGCGGCAGCGGGACCGGGCCCTGCGCAGAGCCCTAGCGCCCAGGCCGGGCGAGCGCGCGCGGCGCGGCCGCTGCGAGAAGAGCTGATCATGGCGGCGGCGCTCGAGGTCTATGGGTCGGTGCGCGGCGAGGGCCGCCTGGCCGACCACGCGCTCGATCGCGTGCTCCGGCGCGAGGCCCGCCTCTACAGCGCCGAGCGCCGCGCGGTGGCCGAGCGCGTCTACCGGCTCCTCCGGCAGGAGCGGCGCATCGACCATCAGCTCTTCCCCGGCGCGCCGCCGCAGCTCACACAGGGCGAGCTCTTCCTCCTGCGCTACGCCGCGGGCCTGGTCCTCGAGGGGCAAGAGCCCGAACAAGTGGCGGCCCGATTCTCGCTGCCCGGCGGCGCCCCGCGCGCCCTGGCCCGCGTCCGCGCCCAGCTCGACCCCGCGCTTCCGCTCTTAGCCCGCGTGGCGCTCGAGGGCTCGGTGCCGGACTTCCTGGCCGAGCTCCTCCTGCGCGAGCTCGGGGACCAGGATGCGCTCGCGTTCGCCCGGGCCGCCAGAGAGCGGGCGCCGCTGACGCTGCGGGCGAACCTGCTCAAGGGCGACCGCGCCTCGCTTTTGCGCCGCCTCGCGGAAGAAGGCGCCGCCGCCCAGCCGACGCGGTACTCACACGTGGGCGCAACGCTCGAATCGCGCGTCAACGCCTTCGGGCTCCAGGCGTTCAAGGACGGCCTCTTCGAGATCCAGGACGAGGGCAGCCAGCTCATCGGGCAGCTCGTGGGGGCGCGGCCGGGGGAGCGGGTCGTGGACGCGTGCGCCGGCGCCGGGGGCAAGACGCTCGCCCTGGCGGCGGACATGCAGAACAAGGGCGAGCTCACCGCGCTCGACGTCCACGCCGACCGCCTGTCGGAGCTCTCCCGCCGCGCGCGCCGGGCCGGGGCATTCAACCTGCGCATCAAGCCCATCCCAGCGGACGGCGACGGCGCCGAGCAAGCGCTGGAGCCGCTCTTCGGGCGCGCGGACCGCGTGCTCGTCGACGCGCCCTGCACCGGCCTGGGGACGCTGCGCCGCAACCCCGACGCGCGTTACCGGTTCAAGCCCGGGGATGTCGAGCGCTACGCAACGCTGCAGCGCGAGCTTTTGGCGCGCTTCGCCCGGCTGGCGCGCCGGGGCGGGCGCGTGGTGTACGCCACCTGCAGCATCGCCCGCGAGGAGAACGAGGGCGTGGTGGAGGCCTTCCTCGCCTCGGGGGCGCCGTACCGGCTGGTGCCGGCGGGGGAGATCGTCCCAGCCGAGACGGCGCGCGGGCCGTACCTGCGCTTGTTTCCGCACCGGCACGGGACGGACGGGTTCTTCGCCGCGGTGTTGGAGCGGATCGGTTGACTGTGTCGACGCCGTTGGAACCACATGGTGATACGTACCGACCAGGTTCTACTGGATGATCGATTCAGCACGAGGGTGTACAGTGCGGTACTTCTCCCACGGAGGCGACATGTCGGTCCCTGCGCAGCATCTGCCGCGAACCGCGTCCGATGTCGCGGGCTCACAAGCGCTCATCCGGGAGCACGTTTCGAACGAACTCGTATTCGCAGTGGTCGGACATGTCGGATCCGGCACAACCGAAGTCGCCAAGAAGCTCAAGGACGCACTGGAAAGCTCAAGCCTCAAAGGAGGCAGCTTCGACGTTGAAATCCTGAAGGCCAGAGATGCTATCTCGTCCTGGGCTCTGGCTAGAGGCCAACCACTTCCTACTGGAGGAGACCGAGACCTCGATCGCGTGGTCGGGTTCCAGGACCTTGGCGACAAGATGCGAGAGACGGACCATGCGGCGGTGGCCTGCGCAATGACCGCTCAGATCCGAATGACCAGAGCAAGGAAGCAGAACACCGTTCTACAGGCCGGAGAAGCAGTTATTCCGGACGGCACTCGTCGCGCTTACATCCTCGATTCGATTAGACATCCAGCAGAAGTTCACCTTCTCAGGAGCATTTACCAGAGCGCGTTCACCTTGATTGGAGTGGTCACCGAAGAGGATGAGCGGCTTAAGCGCCTGATGAAGAAATACGACAACGCCGGCGAAGGCCGAGCACGCCAATTCATGGAGCGCGACGCACGCGCAGAGCAGAAGAACGGCCAACGCGTGTCTTACGCCTTTCATCTCGCAGACGTATTCCTCGACAACACCCAGCCCCAACCTGCGCCGAGGTCAGCCAAACAAGCTCTGGACAATACCCGACCAGCTAACCCGCATTAACCCGCATTGTCCAGCTTATAACACACGAGACAGTCATGCGCCCCACACCTGCGGAATCGGCAATGTACGCAGCTTACGGCGCCCAACTCCGAAGCTCCTGCCTCTCCCGTCAAGTCGGGGCCGCCCTCGTCGACGCGACGGGAACAGTTGTCTCCACAGGCACTAACGAGGCACCGTGCGCTGGCGGCGGCGTCTATTCAGCCTTGGAGCCAACCGCTCCACCACGTCCCGATGGCCGCTGCGCCTCCCTTGCCGGAAACAAATACTGCGCAAACATTCGCGAGCAGAACGACATCATCAAAGGCATTGTCGACTTGATGCCGGCACTCCAACCGAAAGCCAGAGACGACCTTCAGCAGAAGCTGCGAGACTCGCGAATTGGCAGCCTGATCGAGTTCAGCAGAGCAGTCCACGCGGAGATGGACACCCTCCTCTCGGCCGGCCGAAGAGGCGTCTCAACAATAGGAACAAGACTGTTTGTCACAACATTCCCCTGTCACTATTGCGCCCGCCATATCGTCTCTTCAGGGGTCGACGAGGTTCAATTCATCGAGCCATACCCCAAAAGCCAAGCGCTGAAGCTGTACAAGGACTCAATCACCATGGAGCCGACTGACTGGAAGAAGCCCAGCGAAGGCGGACCCCAGGTTCTATTCAGGCCGTACACCGGCGTTGCCCCTCGAATGTACGAGCGCGCATTTTTGAAGGATCGGCCTCTAAAGGATGACGTGACGGGGAGCTACAACATTGGCGACCCAGATTGGGGGAGCGCCTGGGACCTCGTCAAGGTAAGCTACCCTCAGCTCGAAGTGCACTTGGCCAAGCGAATCCAGTGAGCAACCGATGAGCAAACCAAGGAACCACGGCCACCTAGCCCTCGTGGAAGAACCATCACGCACCACCCCGCCCAAACCGGCAGGACCAGTTCAGGGCGTCCTGTTCCCGAATCTTGGCCGCCTCGTCATGTGGCTTGTTCACATGCCAGTTCTAACAGACGACCTGTTCTTAGAAGCAGTTCGCTCGGCAAAACCGTCTCTTGTCTTTGATTTGCGCTCGGTACCTTCATTCAACCTTGGCAGGCTGAATCGTTATATCGCATTCGATCTTTTTGAGTCTGAAGGAATACGCTACGTCGACGTACCTGGCATCGTCGGCGCAGTAAACCGCCGCGAGACGAGAAAGATGGCTGGCGCAATGTTTGAAGCAATCATCACCGGAATAAAGAGCACAAGGGACGACCCAGACAGGGTGATGGTGCTATTGGATGACGGAGCCGCGATACGCGAAGCGGCAACCGACCTCCCCAAAATCCTACCCGCTCGCGGCAAAGACGCTTGGCAAGTGCGAGTAATCGGGGGAGTCCGGGGCATGTGAAGGCCGCAGAGCGTGAAGACCGGTCGTCCGAGCCGGCGTTGTCGTTTTGCGCTACAACTCGAAAGAGTTCGGCACTTGCCGCGCGAATTTGGATACTGACAGCTGCAACCTGTGTGACGCGAGGTTCTGACGCCATGAAGAAGACCAAGGCTTCCCCCGCCCGGCGACCATCCAGCCCGGCTCGGGGGGCCCGGCCCTCGGCGCCGGCGATGCCGGCCATCGAGCCCGGACTCGCCCCGCTGCTGCCCATCGCCACCATCGAGCGGCTGCTCGCCCTGGCCATGGAGCGCGGGGCCGACTTCGCCGAGGTCTACGTCGAGAAAGGCACCACGGCCGCCGTCACCCTCGACGAGCACAAAATCCAGAGCGCGCAGGTCGGCGGCGTGGAGGGCGTGGGCGTCCGCGCCGTCAGTGGCGCGCGCGTCGGCTACGCCTACTCCGACGACCTCGACGGCGCGGCGTTGGACCGCACGGCGCGCACCGCCGCGCTCATCGCCCAGAGCGGCGGGGCCGCGCCGCCGGTCAAGGTCTCGCGCGGCCACGCCCCGCGCCACTACGCGGTCTCTCCGCCGCTGGCCTCGGTCCAGGTCGCGCGCAAGGCGGACCTGCTCAAGCGCGCCGACCGCGCCGCGCGCGCCGCCGACTCGCGCATCACCCAGGTCATGGGCACCTACGCCGACCTGACCAAGCGCATCGCGGTGGCGAACACCGCCGGCCGCTACGCCGAGGACGTCCAGGACCTCTGCCGACTCGCCGTCCACGTGGTCGCCGTGGGCAAGGACGGCGAGCGGCGCAGCGGGTTCTACGGCGGCGGCGGCCGCGTGCCGTTCTCGCACTTCGACACCTTCCTCCCCGAGGACGTCGCCCGCGAGGCCGTCCGCCAAGCGGTGGCCACTTTGGGCGCGGTGGAGGCCCCAGCCGGGCCGCAGACCGTGGTGCTGGCTCCCGGCTGGAGCGGCATCCTCCTGCACGAGGCCGTGGGCCACGGGCTCGAGGCCGACTTCATTCGCAAGAAGACGAGCCTCTTCGCCGGCAAGCTCGGCCAGAAGGTCGCCAGCGACAAGGTGACCGTCATCGACGACGGCACCATGGCCAATGCGCGCGGCTCGGTGAACGTCGACGACGAGGGCGGCTTCGGCGAGTACAAGGTGCTCATCGAGAACGGCGTGCTGCGCGGCTACATGGTCGACGCCCTCAACGCGCGGGTCATGGGGCTGCGCCCGACCGGCAGCGGCCGGAGGCAGAGCTTCCGTCACCCGCCCATGCCGCGCATGACCAATACCTACCTCGCGCCCGGCGACGACGCGCCCGAGGACATCGTCCGCTCGGTGCAGCGTGGCCTCTACTGCGCCCAGTTCGGCGGCGGGCAGGTGGACATCTCCAATGGCAACTTCGTCTTCGAGGTGAGCGAGGCCTACCTCATCGAGGGCGGCAAGCTCACCGCGCCGGTCAAGAACGCGACGCTCATCGGGGTCGGGCCGGAGGTGCTCCAGCGGGTCTCGATGGTCGGGTGCGACCCCAAGCCTGACCCCGGCATCGGCACGTGCGGCAAGGACGGCCAGAGCGTCCCGGTGGGCGTCGGGCTGCCCACGGTGCGCATCGACGGCGTCACCGTAGGCGGGACGAAGGTCGCCGCAAGGCCCATGGTCTAGCGAGCCTGCGCCTCTGCCCGACCACGCATGTTGGAGAGAGTGCGGCGCAGCCTCGCATCGAAGTTGATAGTCGATGGTTGATAGTTCTGCGGGAACCGGGCTCCGTGGAAAACTTGACTCGAATGCATCACGTTCGCGCCCAAAAGGCCTATTAGCGAGAACCAGAGACGAACGTGCCCACACTTCTCGAAAACCTCTCCCCGTTCCCCCTCCCCGCGAGCGGGGAGGGGGTTGGGGGGTGAGGACGACGATGAACTACGACGCATTCGCGAAAAAGCTGGTGGAGCGCGCCCGCCGCAAGGGCGCCGACCAAGCCGAGGTGTGGCTGGAGGTGAACCGCGAGAGCTCGGTGAAGGTCCGCGACGGCGAGGTCGAGGAGCTGACGCAAGCGACCTCCAAAGGCGTGGGGCTGCGCGTGCTCGCCGGCGGCCGGATGGGCTTCACCTACACCAGCGAGTTCGACGAGAAGAAGGTCGACGAGCTCGCCGAGCGCGCGCTCGCGGTCGCCAAGGTCTCGGCCCCCGACAAGCACAACGGGCTGCCCGTCAAGGCGGAGCTCAAGAAGCGACAGGGTGCGCTCGACCTCTTCGACCCCAAGGTCGCCGAGCTCTCCGCCGACTGGCTGGTCCAGGCCTCCCAGGCCATGGAGCGCGCCGCCAAGGCCGAGGACGCGCGCATCGCCGCCTTCGAGTCGGTCGGCGGCGGCAGCACGGTGAGCGAGGTGGCGTTCTGCTCGAGCGAGGGCATCCTCGACCGGGCCATGAGCACCGCCGTGTTCCTCTACGCGGCGCCGGTGGCCTCGCAGGGCGACCAGCTGCAGACCGGCCACTGGGTCGACTTCAAGCGCTACCTCGACGAGCTCGAGGCCCCTGAGAAAATCGGTGCCACGGCCGCCCAGCGCGCGGCGCGCATGCTGGGCGCGCGCAAGGTCAAGACCCAGCGGGTGCCGGTAGTCCTCGACCCGTTCATGGCGGCGTCGTTCGTCGGAGGCGTCGCCTCGGCGGTGAACGGCGACATGGTCTTCAAGAAGGCGAGCTTCTTGTGCGACAAGCTCGGCGAGCGCGTGGCGCCCCAGGGCGTCACCATCGTGGACGACGGCTTGAAGGCGCGGGGCCTCGCCACCTCGCCCTTCGACGGCGAGGGCGTGCCGACTCGCCGCACCCCCGTGGTGGAGAAGGGAAAGCTCGCCGCCTTCCTGTACGACAGCTACACCGCTCGAAAGGCAAAGGCGAAGACCACCGCCAACGCCGCGCGCAGCTATTCGAGCCTGCCGCACATCGGGCTCAACAACTTCTACCTCGAGGCCGGGCCCACGCCGCCCGAGGAGATCCTCAAGGGCGTGAAGGCGGGGCTCTACGTCACCGCCATGCTGGGCCGCGGCGCCAACCCCATCACTGGGGAGTACTCGCGCGGGGCGAATGGCCTGTGGATCGAGAACGGCGAGCTCACCTTCCCGGTCCAAGAAGTGACGGTGGCGGGCAACATGCTCGAGATGCTCGGGGCCATCGACGCGGTGGGCAGCGACTTGCAATTTCGCGGGGGCGTCGCCGCTCCCACGCTGCGGTTCGCGGAGCTCGCGGTCAGCGGGGCCTAGCGGAGCTCGCGGGTCAACCCGGGGCCGCCTCGAGCTCGGCGCGCAAGCGAGCGCGACGCTCGATCAGCCCCGCGTCCCGCGCCTCGGGCAGCGCCCGGAGGGCCGCCAGGATCCGCCGGGCGTCGAGAAGCAATCCCTCCCGCCGGACTTTGAATGCCCATGGGCCGCGACTGGAACGCGCTGATCGAAGCCGGACTGCCCCTGGGCTCCGGCAGCAGACTCCGCGCCGGTCCGGTGGATTGGGCGCAGGTCCGCTCGCAGCTCGAATGCGCTGCCCTGGAGGCAGAGGCAGACCCTTGGCTCCGGGAGCCGCTGCTGGCCTGGCTGCGCGGGTTCCGGCAGCACTTCCCCAGCGAGTTCGCCCGGCGGCTCGGCGACGAAGGCCAGAGCGCCATCGGAAGGCTCGAGGCGTTTTCCTTCGACGCCAACCGTTACCGCAAGCTGCGGCGCATCGCCATCGAGCACCTGGCGAACCTCACCTGACCTTGCGGGTCCCAAACCAGTAGGCGTTTGCGCGGCGCGGTGGACGCGAGCACGGCGCTCGCATCGTAGCGCGCCGCGCAAACGTCGAGTTGAACGAAGCCGTTCTCAGGGGTGGATGGGGCGCCGAGCCGGCCCGAGCTCTTCTAGAAGGGTTTCTCGGCCAACTGCTTTGGCTAGCGGGCACACAAGAACCGCTGCGGCAATCTCGAAGGCCACAGGGCCGGTTCCATGACTCCCATCGTTTCTTGCCTCAGGAGGCGCGAGAGCGGATCTCGGCTCGGGATTCACGAGGGACAGAGAACCCATCGGCAGAGTGTCCTCAGGCTCCCCCGCTGCTGGAGAGCGAGGGGTCAGAGAGCGTCGATTCCTCCGCATGCCAGCGCCGCCGAGCCCGCCTCTTCGGGCATGCACGTTGACGTGGGCGCTCGACGTGGGCGTGGTCGGCGTCGGCGACGGCGACGGCGACGGCGACGGCGACGTGGCCGTGGGCGGTCGTGTCGGCGGTGCTTGCCATGCGATCAGAATGCTCAGCTTCCAAAAGATGGATGACTACCAGCGAGCCATCGAGCTTCTTGCCTTGGCTTCGCAGCTTTCATCCGATGCACCTCGAGGGAACTCCGCACTCTTGGACCAGCTTCGGCGAGCAGCCAGTTCGATCCCCTCGAACATCGCCGAAGCAGCTGGACGGACAGGACAAGCAGACGCAGCTCGTACCTACGCCATCGCCCGCGGTTCGCGCGATGGAGTGCGCCGCCGCCCTGGGTGCCCTGCTCGTGCTCAAGGTCATCGACGCTGCCGCACATCGGCGAGGCTGCGAGCTGCTTGAGCGCATCGTCGCCATGCTGACCAAGCTCTGTCGCTGATTTCCGACACGACCGCCCACGGCCGCGTCGCCGTCGCCGTCGCCGTCCACGTCAAGCGTCCACGTCCACGTCCACGTCCACGTCAAGCGTCGACGTCCCAGACCCGATTCACCTCCCCAGCTGCCGCCGCAGGCGGCTTCGTTCAACTAAATCGTCGCGCGGAGCGGCGTCACGGCGCCGGGGACAGGGACGAAAGCGGCAGCGAGGGCAGCTCGACCACGAACTCCGCCCCAGCGCCGGATTGCCGCGGCTGCACCCAGAGCTGCCCACCGTGGGCGAGGACCAAGCGCTTGGCGATGTAGAGGCCGAGACCCAGCCCCGCCACCCCGGAGCGCACGTGGGCTCGCTCGAAGGGCTCGAAGATCCGCTCCGCGTCCTCCGGCGAGATGCCCGGACCCTCGTCCCGCACGACGAGGCGCACCCTGTCGCCCAAGCCCTCGCCTCGAACGTGAACGGGCTTCCCCTCGCCGTACTTCAGCGCGTTCGAGAGCAGGTTCGTGAGCACCTGCACCATCCGTTGGCGGTCCCAATTCCCGGCGAGGCCGCCTTCCAATTGAACCTCGACCGGGACCGCCGCCTTGTCGAAGAGCGGCAGCAGCTCCTCCTTGGCGGTCTCGACCAGCTCCGCCACCCTCACCGGCTCCGGGCTCAGCGCCACGCCACCTTTGCGCAGCCGCGCGACGTCGAGCATTTCGTCCACCAGGTGCTCGAGCCGGCGGAGCTGCCGGCCGAACCGAGCAAAGGGGGCGCGCAGCCGCTCGGGCGCCTCCGACCGCGCGATCTGCTCGAGCACCGCGGCTTCGGTGAGCCGCATGGCCGTGAGCGGCGTGCGCAGCTCGTGGGAGACCATCGAGAGCAGGTCCTCGCGGGCGCTGAGCGCCTGGCGAAGGGCCTCGGTGCGCACGGCGACGCGCTCCTCGAGCTCGGCGTTGAGGGCGAGCAGGTGCCGCTGAGCCCGGCTGAGCTCCTCCAGCAGGATTCCGTTGCGGGTGCGCAGGCGGATGCTCTCGAGGAGCGCCCGGTTGCCGCGCACCGCGACCATGTCCATGGCGACGCCGAAGACGAGGACCATGACCCCGAGCGCCGCGTGATCGCGCGTCCCCGCCAAGCCGAGCCGTATCACCAGCGGCCCCAGCTCGGGGATGACGAAGGCGCGAAAGGCCGGCAGGTAGCTCGAGGCGCTGGTGGACGACCCGGCCGCCATGCCCGCCATCGCGCAGATCAGCACGACCTGCTCGGCAGGCGCTGCGGGGAAGAGCGCGATGGCGGCGGCCCCCCAGATCGCTCCGGTGACGGCGGCCCCCAGGACCCACCGGCGCGCCCAGACCTGCGGGGCCTCGACCGACGCCCACCGCGAGGCCTCCTTCGGGAAGCGCCACCAGAGCACGAGGCGGATCGCGACCACAGCGGTCATGGTCGCCCACCAGATCAGGGCGGTGCGCTGGGGGACCCTGTCGCGCAGGGCGCCCGCGACCAACGCGCCGACCAGCGTGTTGGCGATCAGCGCGAGCGCGCCCTTGCCGTAGAGCGTCCGGATCTGCTCCTGGAAAATGCGCGCACGAACGCGGCCGTCGGAAGGGGGCTCGTTTCCTCGCCGCCCATCCGCGGGCAGGAGATCCATCGCCATGGCTGACCGCAATCTCGTCCAGCCCCATCGCGCCGCGGCGAAAGCCGCGCGCGCGGGCAGGCGAAGCAAAGGCCCTTGTATAGGCCGAAGCTGGCAAGCCGCTCGAGGGCGCGCAACGGCCCTGGGGCGGACCGCATTGCCGGCACCGCCGGAGCTTGTCGAGCGCCCGAATCCCTGCTCCTCGCGCCGGCGACTCCCGAAGCCCGCCGCGCACAAGGTGGCCTTGCGCTCGACTGCGTGCGAGGATCCTGGGCTTCGCTGCGTTGGAATTGGCCCCGCCCTCGCCTGTTTGACCTCAAGCGCCCTCGAACCTGCCGGCAGCGGCCCGGCCCACGGGAACCCCCGAGCATGATCGTCGAATCGCCCTCTGCCGCGCCGCCGCCTCCCGCCGGCGCGCCCGTCGTGCTGGTGGTCGACGACGACCGCGCGAACCTCGAATCCCTCGGGCGCATCTTCGCGAAGGAGGGGATGGCGACGCGCGCGGCCACCAATGGGCTCGACGCCCTCGACGTGCTCCGCAAAGAGCGCGTGCAGGTCCTGGTGACCGATCTCATGATGCCCGGCATGGGAGGGGCGGAGCTGCTCAAGGCGGTCAAGGCCGTCTCCCCCGAGACCGAGGTCGTGCTCATCACCGCGTACGGCACGGTCGAGGCGGCCGTCCAGGCCATGAAGGAGGGGGCCTACGACTTCATCACCAAGCCGCTCAAGCGCCACGCCATCGTGAAGGTGGTGCGGCAGGCGCTGGAGAAGCAGGCGCTGGTCGCGGAGAACCGGGAGTTGAAGGCGCGCCTGGCCGAGGTCGCGGGCGGCGGCCGGCGAGCCATCATCGGCCAGAGCCCGGCGTTCCGGTCCGTCATGGCCACGCTCACCCAAGCGGCTCCCTCCACGGCCACCGTGCTTTTGCTCGGAGAGAGCGGCACCGGCAAGGAGCTCTTCGCCCGGGCCATCCACGAGGCCTCGCCGCGCGCCGGCGGGCCCTTCGTCCCCATCAACTGCGCCGCCATCCCCGAGACCATCCTCGAGAGCGAGCTCTTCGGCTACGAGCGCGGCGCCTTCACCGGCGCCATCGCGCGCAAGGAAGGGCGGTTCGAGCGCGCCAGCGGAGGCACCATGCTTCTCGACGAGGTCGGCGAGATGCCGCCCTCGGTCCAGGTGAAGCTCTTGCGCGCCCTCCAGGAAGCGGAGATCGAGCGGCTGGGCGGCAACGGCCCCATCAAGGTCGACGTGCGCGTCGTGGCCGCGACCAACAAAGACCTGAAATCGCTGGTCGCCCAGGGGCGGTTTCGCGAGGACCTGTACTACCGGCTCAACGTCGTCCAGGTGGTGCTGCCGCCGCTGCGCGAGCGCCGCGAGGACATCTCGCTCCTCGCCGACCACTTCCTGCGGCTCTGCTCCCAGAAGAACCAGAAGCCCATGGCCGGCTTCTCCAAGGCGACCCTGGAGCGCCTCGAGAGCTACGCCTGGCCAGGCAACGTGCGCGAGCTGCAGAACGCCGTGGAGCGCGCCGTCGTGCTCTGCCGCGGCCCCACGGTGGAGCTCGAGGACCTCCCCGAGAGCGTCCGCGGCGGAGCCCAAGGCTCCGAGCGCAACATCGTCATCGCCATCGGCACGCCCATGGAGGAGATCGAGCTCAGGGTCATTCAGGAGACCTTGCGCCACACCAAGGGCGACAAGACCCTCGCCGCACGCCTTCTGGGGATCGCCTCGCGGACCATCTACCGCAAGCTCGACCGGATCGACGGCCCGGACGAGCCAGGCGACGACAGCCCCTAAGTAGCGCCGGAGCTCCCTCGCCGGGTCCCGAAGAAGCCCGAATCCCCTTCGCCGGTTTGTCCGACGCCACTGAAGCCAGGCTGACAAATTGTCTGGCCTTGGGCCTGGCCGGCCGAGCCACCCCCGGCACAGCGGGCGGGCGGTGCCTGAATATCCAAGAGACACAGGCGGTTTACCCGACCATGCCCGCTCGCGCTCGAGGGGCATGGAGCTTGCTACTCCGTCGGTCGGACTGGCGGGGACCCGATGCTCGACCTGCTGCGACGCCATCCATGGGTGACAGCCGTCGGCCTCTATACCTTGCGTTGAACGCTTCGGACCATGGAACTCTTCTTTCGCAAATACTTCTGGGTCGTCAACCTCGCCTTTCTGCTGGCGGCGGCGTACCTGACCGCGCGGACGGTGAACGTCATCATCGGCGCCCAGCTCGCCCCGGTTCCGGAGGTGAGCGCTCCCGCGGGCCCGGCGATTCCCCAGGGGCTGAATAAGACGGCGCTCTCGCCGGAGGCGGTCTCCAAGCTGACCGGCCTGGAGCTGCCCAAGGCCCCGGCGGAGGCGGCCGCCGACGCGACGGCGGAGGACCCGCCTGGGCTCCAGGACTACGACTCGCAGGAGCCAGTCAAGACGGGCCTGCGCCTTCGGCTCGTCGGCACCATGGTCGCGAACCGGGCCGAGTGGTCCATGGCCAACATCGAGGACGTCACGAGCCACGACGTCGTCGTCTACATGGTGGGCGACAAGATCCAGACCGCCGAGGTGACGGACATCGAGCGCCTCCGGGTGATCATCAAGAACAACGGGCGCAAGGAGTACATCGACATGGAGGCGGGCACCGGTGACGTCCACCCGGCGGTGGCGGTGGCGGCCCCGGCCGCGGCCCCCACCGGCACGGGCATCCGGGCGGTCTCCGACGACAACTACGAAGTGCCCAAAGACGAGATCAACAAGGCCCTGGGCAACCTGAACGACATCGCCATGCAGGCGCGCATCGTCCCGGCGTTCAAGGACGGCGTCGCCACCGGCTTCAAGCTGTTCTCCATCCGGCCCGACTCGCTCTACACGAAGATCGGCATCCAGAACGGCGACGTGATCAAGCGGATCAACGGCTTCGACATCAACAGCCCCGACAAGGCCCTCGAGGTCTACTCCAAGCTCAAGGAATCGAACCGCATCGAGATCGAGATCGACCGCAACGGCGCCAACGTACGCAAAACCTACAACGTCCGCTGAACGCCCTCACCTCCAAAAGAAGCGTCAAAAGCGACCTATGTCTCCTCTGCTCCGCTCGACTCTCGCCGCACTCCTCGCCGCCGCGCCGCTCGCGTCCAGCGCCGCCCCGCCCGAGCCCGTCCGGGTCACGTTGCCCAAGGGCGCCGCGCCCAAGGCGGCGACGCCGCCGACCACCGTGAGCCCCGAGGACGCCAAGAAGGGGCCCAACCGCGTCGCGCTCAACTCCCGCGGGCAGTTCCAGCTCGACTTCGACAAGGTCGACATCGACAAGCTGGTGCAGACCATCTCGGAGATGACGGGGAAGCTCTTCATCCTCTCCGAGAACATCCGCGGGAAGGTCACCATCATCGGACCCGAGCACGGCAAGCTCGGCGTCACCGCCGACGAGGCCTACGCCGCGTTCCTCGCCGCCCTCGACGCGAACGGGCTCACCACCTATCCGGTGGGCAAGTACATCAAGATCGTCGAGAAGCGCGCCGCCAAAGGCACCAACATCCCCACCCTGCTCGAGGGCGACGCGCCCTACACCACCAACGAGCAGATGGTGACCAAGGTCTTCAAGCTGCGCTACGTCGAGGCCGAGCCGGTGCGCGCGGTCATCCAGCAGCTGGTCAGCCGCGATGGCGACACCGTCGCGTTCCCTCCCGACGTCATCATCGTCAACGACCTCGGCCTCAACATGCACCGGCTGGAGCGCATCATCGACCGGCTCGACATCGCCTCGTCCAACGACGAGATCCGCGTCATCCAGGTCCAGTACGCCACCGCGACGGACATGGCGGAGAAGCTGCGGCAGGTCTTCGAGGAAAAGAACAAGAAGCCCGGCCAACGCTCGGGCCAGGCGACCATGGCGCCTCCCCAAGCCGGCCATCCTCCGTCGCCTCCGGCAGCGGCGCCAGCCGGAGACAACGAGAACATCCCCGCGACGCTCTCGCAGATCATCCCCGACGACCGCACCAACAAGCTCGTGGTCATCGCCAACGACAAGGCGTTTCAACGCATCCTGGAGATTCTCAAGCACCTGGACACGCCCATCCCCGGCGAAGGGCAGGTCCACGTCTACTATCTCTCGAACGCCAATGCCGAGGAGCTGGCGACGACGCTCGCCTCGCTGACCCAGGGCATCTCCAAGGGGTCCCGCCCGACGCCGCCGGCCGGCGGCGGTGCGCCCAAGGCCTCGACGATCGCCGACCTCTTCTCGGGCGAGGTGAAGATCACCGCCGACAAGGGGACCAACTCCCTGGTCATCATCGCCAACAACTCCGACTACCGGAACGTGGTCAACGTCATCGAGAAGCTCGACCACCCCCGCCGCCAGGTCTTCATCGAGGCGGTGATCATGGAGGTCAACCTCTCGGACACCGACAAGCTCGGCCTCTCGGTCCACGCCGGCAAGCAGGCGAGCCTGCAGTCGACCAACGACTCTTTGGCGGTGATCGGCAGCGAGCAGGTCTTGAGCTCCCTCGGCGGCATCGCGTCGCTGGCGAGCTTGGGCGGCTTCTTGGCCGGCCTCCAGGGTCCCAACCTCTCCGTCGGGGGCCTGAGCATCCCCTCCTTCTCCCTGGTGTTCCAGGCGCTCCAGAGCTCCACCGACACGAACATCCTCTCCACGCCGCACCTCTTGGCCACCGACAACGAAGACGCGGAGATCGCCGTCGGCCAGAACGTGCCCTTCCAGGCGGGCATCACCTCGCCGCTCCTGAACAACCTGGCCTCCACCAGCACCAGCACCTCCGGCACGGCCCTGGCGGCGACCAGCCTGCTGGGCGCGTCCTCCGGCCTCATCGCGCCCATCCAGCGGCAGAACGTGGAGCTGAAGCTCAAGATCAAGCCGCAGATCAACGACGGCGACTTCATCCGCATGACCATCGAAGAGCAGATCGAGGAGATCGCCAGCCGAGACCCGACGCTGGGCCCGACGACCTCCAAGCGCACCGCCAAGACGACCGTGGTCTCGCGCGATCAGAACACCGTCGTGCTCGGCGGCCTCATCCAGGACCGCGTGCTCGAGTCGGTGAACAAGACGCCCATCCTCGGCGACATCCCCATCATCGGTCGGCTCTTCCGCTTCACCGAGACCGACAAGACCCGCCTCAACCTGCTCCTGTTCCTCACGCCGTACATCATTCGCGACCAGTCCGACTTCCAGCGGATCTTCGAGCGGAAGATGAAAGAGCGCCAAGAGTTCGTGGAGCAGTTCTACGGGCGCCAGCCGGGCTACCAAGTGCCCATCGACTACGCCCGCAAGGCGGGGCCTCTGGCCATGATGTTCAAGACGCTCGACCTCGAGGCGAAGAAGGCGGAGAACGGCGGACCGGGCGTTCCCGGCCAGAAGGTGATCACCCCGCGCGGCTTCAACCCTTACGCCCCGCCGGTCGGCAGCCAGCAGACCTCACCTGCTTCTCCCTCGGCGCCGCTCCCGGCACCCGGCGCGCCGCCGGCCGCCCCGCCCGCGGAGGCGCCCCCGGTCGCGCTTCCCCCGGCGGGAGAAGCGCCCGCGGTCAAGGAGCCGCCCGCTCCAGCGCTCGGCACCCGATAGAGCCCTTTTTCCAAGAGCTGCGCAGGCCGTCTTTGACCGTTGGAACCGAAATATGGACCTCGACCGCACCGATGCTCTCCAGGCGACCACGCTGCCCCCTCCCCTTCCTGATCGGGACCGGACGGCGATCGTGTCGAACGGGCCGGCGTATTTGTGCGGGCGTCCCCTCGGCGAGATCTTGGTGCAACTCGGCGCCACGACGCCCGAGAAGGTGGAAGAGGCGCTGGTCCTGCAGAAGGACAAGGGCGGCCGCCTGGGCGAGATCCTCGTCGGGCTGAAGGCGGTCGACGAGGAGCAGGTGGCGCGGGCGCTGGGCGCCCAGCTCGACCTGGCGGTGCTCCGCGAGGTCAAGTCCGACCAGGTGGACCTGGATTTGGTGCGCAAGGTCCCCATCAACTTCGCCAAGCAGGCGCGTGTGCTGCCGCTGGCCCGGCAGGGCGAGGTGGTGCCGGTCGCCGTGTGCGACCCCCTCGACACCGCGGCGCTCGACCACGTGCGGGCGCTGGTCGGCCTGCCCATCGAGCCTCGGCTGTTTACCGCGGCGGCGCTGCTGGACGCCATCAACGCCGCCTACGACCGGGCCTCGCACGAGGGCGGCCAGCTGCTGGAGAACCTGGACGAGTCGAACGAGGACCTCGACAGCCTGGCGCACGAGCTCGAGGAGCCGCAGGACCTGCTCGACGCGGGCGACGACGAGGCGCCCATCATCCGGCTCGTCAACACCCTGCTCAAGCGCGCGGTGAAGGAGAAGGCGAGCGACATCCACGTCGAGCCCTACGAGCGCGACGTGGCGGTGCGCTTCCGAAAGGACGGCGTCCTCCACGAGATCATCCGGCCGCCCAAGCGCTACCAGAAGGCCATCGCCAGCCGCGTGAAGATCATGGGGCAGCTGAACATCGCCGAGACCCGGCTGCCGCAGGACGGGCGCATCCGCATCAAGATCGCCGGCAAGGACATCGACATCCGCCTCTCCACCGTGCCCACCGCGCACGGCGAGCGGATCGTCATGCGCCTCCTGGACAAGAGCGCGACGCTGCTCAACCTGGAGGACCTGGGCTTCGAGGCCGGCCAGCTCAAGCAGATCGAGGCGCTCATCGCCAAGAGCCACGGCATCGTGCTCGTCACTGGGCCCACCGGCTCGGGCAAGACGACCACGCTCTACGCCGCGCTGTCGCGCATCAACAAACCGGACCTCAACATCCTCACCGCCGAGGACCCGGTCGAGTACCAGCTCCAGGGCATCGGCCAGACGCCGGTGAACGCCAAGATAGGCCTCACCTTCGCCGGCGCGCTGCGCTCGTTTCTTCGCCAGGACCCCGACGTCATCATGGTCGGCGAGATCCGCGACCTGGAGACCGCGGAGATCGCCATCCAGGCGAGCCTCACCGGCCACCTGGTCTTCTCCACGGTGCACACGAACGACGCGCCGGGCTCCATCACGCGCCTGGTGGACATGGGCGTGCAGCCGTACCTGGTGGCCAGCTCGCTCGTCGGCGTGCTCGCGCAGCGGCTCGTCCGCGTGGTCTGCCCCTTGTGCCGGGTGGCCTACGAGGCGAGCGACGAGGAGCTCGCGCAGGTGAACCTCTCGAACGCGGCCCTGCGCGCCAAGGGCATCACCCACATCTTCAAGGCCGGCGAGCGGGGCTGCGAGCAATGCGAGGGCACGGGCTACAAGGGCCGCACGGCCATCTACGAGCTGATGCTGGTGGACGACGACGTGCGCCAGCTCATCCTCAAGAACGTGGACTCGAACACCATCAAGAAGACGGCCGTCCAGAACGGCATGAAGTCGCTGGTGGACGACGGGGCGCGAAAGATCGCGCAGGGCGTCTCCACCATCAGCGAAGTGCTCTGGGTGGCGCAGCAGGACATGGAATAGGGAGCCAAGGCCTCGACCGATGCCCGTCTTCGAATACAAAGGCCTGACGGAGGCCGGCAAGGCCATCCGCGGCGTCAAGGACGCCGACTCGGCCAAGACCCTGCGCGCGCTCCTCCGCAAGGATGGCGTCTTCTTGACCGAGGTCGTCTCGGAGAAGGAGGCCGGCGCGGCGGCGGCGAAGAGCCGCGAGGTCAGCGTCACGCGGTTCCTCACCGCGCGGGTCTCCTCCACCGACCTCGCCATCATGACCCGGCAGCTGGCGGTGCTCATCGGGGCGGGCGTGGCGCTGGTCGAGGCGCTGACGGCGCTGCAGGAGCAGGTGGAGCACGAGCGGCTCAAGATGATCCTGAGCCAGGTGAAGACGCGGGTGAACGAGGGCGCCTCGCTCGCCGACGCCATGGCCCAGCACCCCAAGGTCTTCACCACGCTCTACGTGAACATGATCCGCGCGGGCGAGAGCTCCGGCGCGCTCGACGTGGTGCTGGTGCGGCTGGCGGATTTCACCGAGAGCCAGGCCCGGCTCAAGAGCAAGATTGTCGGCACCCTCACCTACCCCGCCATCATGATCGTCATCAGCATGGTCATCTTGACGGTGCTCTTGACGGTGGTGGTCCCCAAGGTCACCAAGATCTTCGAAGACAACCGGCTCACGCTGCCCCTTACCACGCGCACGCTCATCGCCCTCTCGAGCTTCGCGCGGGACTATTGGTGGTTCATCATCATGGCCGTCGGGCTCGGCGTCTGGCTCTTCCTGCGTTGGAAGAACACCGAGGCCGGCCGGATGCGTTGGGACCGGATCGCCCTGACCGCGCCGGTCTTCGGCAGCCTCATCCGGATGATCGCCATCTCGCGGTTCTCGCGGACTCTGGCCACCCTGCTCAAGAGCGGCGTGCCGCTGTTGTCGGCCATGGACATCGTGCGCAACATCGTCGACAACAAGGTGCTCTCCGGCATCATCGAGAGCTCGCGCGACTCCATCCGCGAGGGCGAGTCCATCGCGGCGCCGCTCAAGCGCTCGGGGGAATTTCCGCCGCTCGTCTACCACATGATCGCCATCGGCGAGCGCTCCGGGCAGCTCGAGGAAATGCTGGTCAACGTGGCGAACGCCTACGAGACGCAGGTCGAGGTGCGGATCGCCGCGATGACCAGCCTGCTCGAGCCGGTGATGATCGTCGGCATGGGCGGCGGCGTGGCCTTCGTCGTCTTTTCAATTCTGATGCCGATTCTACAGCTCAACACCCTGGTGCACGGATGAGCGAGCACGCCGCATCGCCAGCGGAAAGAATCGTCCGGGGCAGCGCGTTGGCAGCGATGATCGCGCTGGCCGCGGGGCTGGTCTTCCTCGGGCTCGCGCTGCATCGGCCTTTCGCCGCCTCGGCCGAGCCCTCGAATTCGGTGAGCCTGAACGCGGAGCCTTCCGCAGGAGAACACCCATGTGCACCTATTCGCGATTCCACTCCCTGATCCGCGCCGACGAACGGGCATCGCGCCGCCCGCCGCCGCGGGGCATGACCCTCCTCGAAATCATGGTGGTCATCACCATCATCGGCGTGGTGATGGCCGCGGTGGGCGTGGCGGTCCTGCCGATGCTCGACCAGGCCAAGGTCGACACCACCAAGAACTCCATCATGACCGTCGAGACGGGCCTCAAGCTCTATTACACCCGCCACGGCAAATACCCCGACACGAGCCAGGGCCTCGGCATCCTGGTGCAGGAGAGAATGCTCGACAAGCCGCCCAAGGACGCGTGGCAAAACGACTTCGTCTACTTGAACGAGGGCGGGAAGTACAAAATCATCTCCTACGGCCGCGACGGCGCCCCTGGCGGCGATGGCGTCGACACCGACATCTCCAACGAAACCTCCAACGAGAAGAAGTAGGAAACAATTATGAGCAACCCTGAAAAGGCCGGCACCCTGGCGGCACTCCCTTGGTGGCTGAAGATCGGAGTCCCCGCTTTCTTCGTGTTCTTCGTGGCGTTCATCATCATCGCTGCCCTCAACGAGTCGCCCAACGACTTCGAGAAGACGAGGACCACGTTCGCGACCGTCGAAACGACCCTCAAGCTCTACCGGGCCCGGCACGGCGCCTATCCGACCACCGCCGTCGGGCTGAAGGGGCTGGTCAGCGAGCAGCTGCTCGACGAAATACCCAAGGACGGATGGGGAGGCCAGCTCGGCTTCGAGAGCGACGGCAACCGCTTTGAAATCACTTCGCTGGGCGCCGACAAGGCTCCGGGAGGAACCGGTATCAATGCCGACCTCCACTACTCAGGCAAGGAAGGCCGGATGGACAAGGGTTCCGCCGACACCTCCAACGCGACGGCGAACGAGAAGAAGTAGGGCCTTTTCATGAGGGTCGCGAGCTCTGTCGGAACCGACACGGCGCTTATCTGACCACCGCCGACGGGCATCGAGCTTTTGGTGGGCGACCTCGACAGGCTGCCAAAGGACGGTTGGGTAACGAGTTCGACTTTCTGAGCGACGGCAACCACTGCGAAATCACATCCCATGGCGTAGACGGAGCACCCGGAGGAGCAGGCAACGATGCAGACATTCGCTCCTCGAGCCCATGACGCCGATCGGCGCGAACGCCGAATCGAAGCGCCGCTCCCGGGCGAGCAACCTGCGCCTGTTGCTCGTCCTGGCGACGCTCGGGGCGGTGCTCTTCCTCTTCCGCTCCTCGGAGCGCCGCTATCGGCCGAGCGACGCCACGCGGGCGACGCTCCTGACGGTGCGGACGGGATTGAAGCTCTTCCGGGAGCGGCACGGCGCCTATCCGACGACGGCGGAGGGCTTGTGCGCGCTCGCGGGCGAAGGGCTCCTCGATCGACCGCCGATCGACGCCTGGGGTCGGGCGCTCGTCTATCGAAGCGACGGGGTGGAGTTCGAGCTCCTGTCTTTGGGAGCCGACGGCGCGCCGGGTGGCATGGGCGAAGACGCGGACCTCGCGGCGCGGGACCTGAATTGAATCGGGCAGGAGCTCCAGCAATACCAGGCCCCTGGGCAGCCGTCCGCCGCCGCGCCCGACCGGCGCCGCGCGGCATGACGCTCATCGAGATCATGATCGCATTGGCGGTGGTGGCGTCGGTGGTGCTCGTGGCGGTGCCGTCCATGGAGGCGTTCGCCGGCATCCGGGCTCGGGAAGAGGCCGGGAAGCTCTCCGGCGCCATCCGGTTCATGTACGGCCAATCCGCGCTCTCCGGGAAGGTCTGCCGCCTGACCTTCGACCTGGACGGGCGAACCTGGTGGCCGGAGTGCACGGAGGGCCAGTTCACGCTCGAGCGCGAGAAGGAGCGCACCCTGGGCGGGAAGGCCGTCGAGGAGACGAAGCGATACCCCCGGCGCTCGTCGAGCTCCTCTGGGCTCAAGGACGAGGGCGAGCTCTTGCGCGAGCGCATCGAGAAGAAGGCGGAGTTCTCGAGCTTTCAGACCGAGGAATTCGGAAAGCACAAGATGCCCGAGGGCGCGGACTTGGCGGTCTGGGCCGCGCACCAGCGCGACAAATACGTGAAGGGCAAGGCCTTCCTCTATTTCTTCCCTCAAGGCCACACCGAGCGCGCGCAGATCTACGTGTCGAGCGGCCACGGCGACGTCTACACCCTGGCCGTCTCGGCGCTCAATGGAAAGGTGAAGGTCGTCGACTCCGAGCTGGAGGTGCCGCGCGATTAGCGGCTTGAAACCCTTTCATCGCCATGGCCGAGACCCCTGCCAAGAACGCCCGCGCTTCTGGGCCCCGCCGCGCCGGCGGATTCACCTTGCTCGAGGTGATGATCGCCTTGGCGATCCTCGCCGTCTCCCTGGTGGCCATCTCCGGCATCAATTCGGGCGCCATCGACGCGCACACCTATTCCAAGCGGCTGACTCTCGCCACGCTGCTCGCGCGGAGCAAGATGGCGGACCTGGAGCAGAAGCTCCAATCCGACGGCCTGCCGTCCGACGACAAAGAAGAGGAAGGCGGCTTCGACGAGGAGGGCTACCCCGAATACCGCTGGCAGGCGCAGATCATCCGCCCCAAGACCGAGAAGGTCGACACGGCCCAGCTCCTCTCCCTGACCGGCATGGGGCTCACCGGCGCGGACGGCAAGAGCGGCTCCGCCAGCGACGCCTTGAAGAACCTGCCGCCCGACGTCGCCTCGAAGATCCCCGGCGGCGCCTCCGCGCTCACCGGGTCTTCGGCCCCGGGCGGCCCGACGGCGGCGGGGATGGGCGGGCTCTTCGGCGGCATGATGCAGACCCAGATGCAGACCATGCTCGACATGCTCGGCAAGACGGTCCGCGAGGTGCGGCTGACCGTCTTCTGGAAGAGCGGCAAGCTGGTCGACAAGTTCACCGTCGTGACCCATGTGGTGAGCCTGGGCCAGGGCACCGACCAGGCGAACTCGGCGGCGCAGACCACGTCCACGACCACGACCGGGTCGACCCCAGGCTCCACCGGGACCCAGGCGCTCCCCGGGCTCCTCCAAAACCTGTCGGGGGCCAAATGAGAGCGGGCCGCGGCTTCACGCTGGCGGAGGTGATGATCGCCCTGGCCATCACCGGGCTCATCAGCGGCCTAGTCTGGGGCAGCTTCTCCACCGGCCTGCGCGCCAAGGAGGTCGTGGACGAGGAGGCCGGGCTCTACCGCGAGCTGCGCACCGGCATGAGCCGCCTGACCCGCGAGATCTCCATGGCCTTCATCTCCGAGAACTGGGACTCGGCGCGCTTCCGCGACAACCACGACCGCCCCACGTTCTTCACCGGCGAGCAGAACAAGCTCTCGTTCTCCATGCTCGGCCACCAGCGGCTGCTCAAGGACGCCAAGGAGTCTGACCAGTCCATCGTCTTCTACAAGGTGGACCGCGACCCGGACGACCGGGACAAGACCTCGCTCTTGCGGTGCGAGAAGCCGGTCATCGACGACGAGCCCGGGCGCTGCGAGCGCTGGGAGACGCTCATTTCCGACGTGAAGAAGGTGGAATTCAAGTACTGGGACAACAAGAAGAAGGACTGGGTGAACGAGTGGGACACCCGCCAGCTCGAGCATCCGACCCAGCTCCCCGACCGCGTCTACATCGAGCTCACCGGCAAGAACGAGCTCGGCAAAGAGCAGAAGTATTTGACCCAGACCCGCATCAACATGGTGACCCTCCTCGAGCGCAAGTAATGACCTGGACCTCGCTCAAGAAGGCGCTTCGGCGCCCGGCCTTCGGCGCGACCTCCCCGAGGGGCCGGCGCCGGGAGCGGGGCGTCGCGATGCTCATCGTGGTCACCTCCATCGCCATCCTCACGGCGGTGGCGGTCGACTTCCGGTTCAACTCCACGGTCGACCTCCAGCTGGCGGCCAACGCCCGCGACGAGCTGCGCGCCGAGTACCTGGCGCGCTCGGCGGTCAACGTCTCGCGCTTGCTCTTGCGCTTCCAGAAGCAGCTCGATGGACAGAGCCAGACCCTGGGCCCCGCGCTCGCCGCGCTGGGCATCCCCGGCGGCGCTGGCGGCATCAACGTCCGCCTCTGGGACCTGGTCCCGGTGGACTGCAGCCTCTTCGCCCTGCTGCTCGGCGCGCCGTCAGGCGGGGCCAAGAGCTCCGACGCGCCCGAGTACGGCGCCGACCTCGCGGCGAAGTTCGACGGCATCACCGCCCCCAAGGGCGGCAAGATGGTCGCGCAGAGCTTCGGCGACTTCTCCGGCTGCTTCCACGCCGACCTCTCCGACGAGGAGCAGAAGATCAACGTCAACCGCCTCAACAACCCGGGCCAGCGCGGCCGGCCGCCCATGGTGCAGTCGCTCCTGCTCCTGGGCGACCCCCGCTTCGAGTTCATCTACGAGAAGCCCGACGCCAACGGCGTCAAGATGACCGCGCAAGAGGTCCTCATCGCGCTGCACGACTGGATCGACGAGCGCGACACCCAGGCCAGCTTGAACCTCACCGGCTCGGGCATCGAGTCTTTCCCCGACGGGTTCGGCGACGAGAACCGTAACTCCATGACCCGCTACCCGTACCGGTACCGCTCGAAGAATGCGCCGTTCGACACCCTCGACGAGCTCTACCAGGTGGACGGCGTGAGCGACCTCTTCATGGCCGCCTTCCGCGACCGGCTCACCGTATACCCGGACAAAAATAAGCTGGTGAACATCAACACCACCGACCCCATTCAGGAATACATCAATATCCTGACCGTCGCCGCCAACGAGAGCGACCCCAAGCTCGCCTTCGGCGGCGCGGTCCACCAGACCATCCACCAGCAAATAGCCCTGGCCAAGCTCTTCTCGTTCCTGGGCATGTCGTCGCAGCAATTCCTGACCATCGTCTCGAGCAACGGCGTCCAGCTCAAGCCGGACCTCTCCGCCCAGGCCAGCGCCAGCAATAATTGGATCACCGACAAGAGCGAGACCTTCACCATCAAGGCGACGGGCCAGGCGGGCCGGGTGGAAAAGGTCATCACCGCGGTGGTCCGCTACAACGACACCCTGGGCAAGGTCCTCTACTTCCGCGAGGAGTGAACCTAAGAATGGCACGCATTGTGGGGTTGGACATCGGCGCCCGCTGGGTGAAAGCGCTGCAGCTCGAGTCGAGCTTCCGCGGCTTCGAGGTGCACGGCTTCGCCCAGGCGAAGGTCGAGGGCGAGGGCGGCGTCAAGGCCGCGCTCGCCTCGCTGCGCCAGGGCGGCCACCTCGCCGGCGACCAGGTGGTGGTGGCGATGCCCGGCTGCGCGGTGGCGACGCACCTCGTCGCCATGCCCTTCGCCGACCCGCGGCGCATCGAGGCGACCTTGGGCTTCGAGGTCGAGGGGCAGCTCCCGTACGACCTCGCCGAGGTGACCTACGACTGGCAGGTCCTGCAGGTCAAGGACGGCAAGAGCGACGTGCTCGTCGGCACCGCGCGCAACGAGGAGCTCGCGGGCCTCATCGCCTTGCTCGCGGACGTGGGCGTCGACCCCCGGGTTGTCACCTCCAGCGCGCTCGCCTACCAACCGCTCCTCGCCCAGCGCTTCACGGGCGACCCGCGCCCCGCGCCCGAGGACGGCGCCGAGGCCATCCTCGACATCGGCCACGAGCGCACGTCCTTGTGCATCACCGGCCCCAGCGGCCTCGAGTCCGCGCGCACCTTCGCCCAGGGCGGCAAAGAGCTCACCCGGGCCATCGCCAACGAGTTCAAGGTGTCCTTGGCCGACGCCGAGGCCTGGAAGGACAACGAGGCCGACGTGACGCTGGGGCCGGACACGCCCGCCGAGGTCGAGCGCGCCGCCGGCGCCCTGCTGCGCGGCCTGGCGCCGCTCTTGCGCGAGCTGCGCGCCACGCTGCGCGCCCGGGCCGCCCGCTTCCGCACCCCGCTCGCCCGCATCTACCTCACCGGCGGTACGGCGCGGCTCAAGGGGCTCGACGCGCTCCTCGCGCGCGAGCTTTCGGCCGAGGTGAAGCGGCTCGACCCCGTCCCCGCCGAAAGCGCGCAGGCGCTCGGCGAAGGCGCGCAGCCCGGCGGCGCCCTGGCGTTCGCGCTGGCCATCCGCGGGCACGGCACCGCGCGCGCGGCGCGCTTCAACCTGCGCAAGAGCGGCTTCGCCTTCAAGGGCGACCTGGACTACCTCAAGGGAAAGACCTCCCGCCTGGCCGCCTTCGCCGGCGTGCTCGCCCTGCTCTCGGCGCTGCTCGTCTGGGCCCAGTTCCGGGCGCTCTCCGCCCGCGAGTCCGCCTACGACGCGGTGCTCTGCCAGCTCACGACCAAGGTGCTGGGGCAGTGCCAGAAGGACTACCTGGTGGCGCTCTCCATCTTGAAGGGCAAGAGCTCGCCGGTGGCGTCGCTGCCGGTTTACTCGGCGCTCGACCTGTTCAACGAGTTCGCGTCCCGCGCCCAGTCGGTGAAGGTGAAGCTGGAGGAGACCGAGGTGCAGCTCGACCGGGTCCGGATGCGCGGCGAGACCGAGAGCTTCGAGGGCGTGGACCAGCTCGTCGGCGCGCTGAAGGGGTTCAAGTGCTTCCAGGAGATCAAGCGGGGCAAGGTGCAGAAGGACAAGACCGGCGCCAAGGTGCTCTTCGACCTGGACATCCGCGTCCAGTGCGACGGCGCGGCGAAGACCGAAACCTAGGGCCGGCGCGGCCGCCGCTCCTCGCGCTCCGAACGGAAACCCCATGAACCGCATCCAGCAGCTCCTCAACGACGCCGGCGCCGCCTTCGGGCGGCTCACCTCGCGCGAGCGCGGCCTGGTCTCGCTCGCCGCCGGGACGGCCCTCGTCCTCGTCATCGCCCTGACCAGCCTCTCGGTGTCGAGCGCGGTCTCCCGGCGCGAGGCCCGCATCCGCTCCAAGTCGGCCCAGCTCGAAGAGGTCGCCAAGCTCACCACCGGATACCGGTCCGCCGAGGCGCAGCGCCAGGACCTGGAGCGCCGCCTGACCGCCAACAAGCTCCAGCTCTTCAGCTACCTGGACGACCTGGCCAAGCGCCAGAAGCTCGAGATCGGCGGTTTGAGCGACAAGGGCATGGCGCCCATCCCGGACACCAAGGTGGTCGAGTCCTCGGTCGAGGTGACCTTCACCCGCATCTCCCTCGAAAGAATCCTCCGGTTCCTGCAGGAGGTCGAGACGGGCCAGGGCCTCGTCAAGGTCACTCGCCTGCAGCTGCGCACGCGCTCCGACGAGCCGGTGCTCGACGCCTGGCTCGTCCTCACGACCTACACGCTGAGCCCGTCGTAACGCCCCCGCCCCCATGGACGCCACCACCAAGACCCGCCTCGTTCGCTTTGCCGGCTACCCGGCGTTCTTCCTCGCCGCCTTCCTGGTGATGCTCTACCTGACGCTCCCCTACCCGCTCATCGCCGAGCAGCTCGCGGCGGCGGGGCGCAGCGCGGGCTTCACGGTCGCGGTCGGATCCATCGGCCCCGGCCTCGAGGGCGTCCGCGCCAAGGCGGTGCGGATCACGCTGCCGCGGCAGGAGGGCCAATCGGCGGAGCCGCAGCCCCTGCTGATCGACGAGCTCAACTTTCGCCCCACGCTGTTTCCCCTGGGCGCCTCCTTCCACGCCCACCTCTTCGACGGCACCGCCGACGGCAGCCTGGGCCTGGGGAAGAAGCCACGCGTCGAGCTCCGGCTCAAGGCCGTGGACCTCGCGCGGGCGAACGCGAAGGAGGCCCTCGGCCTCGACGTCGCCGGCAAGCTCACCGGCGCCTTGAACGTCGAGTCTTCGGAGCCGGTGAGCTTCGGCCCGCGCGGGCTGGAGTACGACGCGAGCAAGCTCTCGGGCAACCTGGGCCTCGCGGCGGACGGGCTGGCCATCAACGGCGGAACCGTCGCCAATTACGACCTGCCCAAGGTGGAAGTGGGGCGCCTGGACGCCGCCGTGAAGATCGACCCAGGCAAGGCGAGCGTCTCCACCTTCAGGACGTCGGGGAACGACGCCGAGGCGTCCCTGGAGGGAGAAATCAACTTGCAGAAGCTGCTGGCCGTCTCCCCGCTCAAGCTCAAGCTCCGATTCAAGCTCACCGACGACTTCCTCAAGCGCAACTCGTTCATCCAGACCGGCCTCAACTTCGCCATGTCGCGCGACCCCAAGGGCTACTACGGCGCGACCGTCGACCGGACAGTGGGCAACCCCCGGTTCTCGCCAAACCGCTGAGCGGCCGCTGGGGCTGATGCGGCTCGCCCCCCTTCGACGCGAGCGAGCCTGAACCCGGGAGGCGCCCACCGTGCTCGCCCTGTCCACGCCCGCCGCCGGCACCGCCGAGCGCACGCGCGGCGACGTCGCCAGCGCCGCTGAGAGCCGCGGGCGCGCCGTGGCGGAGCCGCCGCTTCCGGGGCGCCGAGCTCGCGCCGCGAGCATCGCCGTCCTGGCCGTCGCTCTGGCCGCCGTTCCGGCCGCGCTCGCGCTTCATTACGACTACCTCCCCATCGACGATTGTCTCCGGCACGCCGCCTATGCCGTCTCGGGCCGCGATTGGTCGGACATCCTGGTCCAGCGCTCGAGCCTCACCTTGGACAAGGCCGACGGTTGGCACCGCCTCCTGCGCCTGGTCCATGTTGCGTTGGGCGCCGATGCGCGGGAGCTCGTCCTCTTCTCCTACGCCGGGCTCTTCTTGCTGGCCCTGGCGACTCCGCTGTTCTACGCGCGCTGGCCGGAGGCATGGGGAGCGGCGCTCCTGCTGGCAGCGCTCACGTTGCCGGACCGCTTTCCCGACCGAATGCTCCGCGGCCGCCCCTACCTGGTCCCGGTCGCCGTGCTGCTGGTCCTGCTTCGCACCTGGGCTCCGCCAGGCCGGCCGAGCGCGCGTCGACTGGCCGCGACCACGGCGGCGCTCGCCGCGGCGGCTTGGATGCACGGGAGCTGGTTTCTCTGGGGGCTGGTCGTCCTGGCCTTCCTGCTCGCCGGCCGGTGGCGACAGGGAGTCTGGCTCACCGCCTGCGTGCTCGCGGCGTGCCTTTTGGCCGCGGCGCTGACCGGGCGGCCGCTGGCCTATCTCTCCGAGCAGCTCTGGTACCCGCTCATCGCCTTCGGAAACGGCGCCTCCGCGCGAGAGCTGGTGGGGGAGTTCCGGCCCTACCACGGCGGGGCGCCCTTCCTGCTCGCCTTGCTGGCGGTGACGCTCCTGGTCCGCCGGCGAACGGGGCAGTGGTGGCGCCCGGAGGTGTCCCGCCTGCCGGCGGTGCTCGGCGCCCTGGGGTGGCTGGGCGGGCTCGCGGTCTACCGCTTCTTCGGCGAATGGGGAATGCCCGCGCTGCTCACCCTGATGGCGGCGCAGCTCGAGGCCCTGCTCGACACCGCTCCCGCGCCGCTCGCCGGCCGCCGGGTGGCGTTGGCGGCCGTCATCGGCCTGGGGCTGTTCGCGGCAGCAGCGGCGAACCTGGGCGGGCGCTGGTCGAAGCGCCTGCCGTGCCAAGCCGACCCCGCCGCGCAGGCCGACGGGTTCTTCCCCGGGCGCGGCGGCCTCATCTACAGCCCGGACATGGACGTCTTCCTCTGCACGTTCTTTCGGTATCCGAGCGGCCCCTGGAGGTACCTCTACGGCTACGAGTCGGGGATGATGAACGACGCCGACCTCCAGGTGCTGCGCTCCATCCAGCGCTCGAACTACGACTGGCGCGCCTTTCGGCCGTGGGTCGCGCGGCTTCGCCCGGAAGATCGCCTCTTCCTGTTGCGCTCCGAGGAGCCTGACCTGCCCGAGCTGGAGTGGCGGCGCTCGGCGGGCCTCTGGCTGGGCCGGCCCCGCGGCGCCGCCGTGGAGGCGCCGCCCTGAGCACCTTTCTCCACCGGCGCGCCGGCGCGATCGCCGCCCTTCTGCTCGCGGCGGTGCCGGCGGCCGTGGCCCGGCGCTTCCACTACCTCCCGCTGGACCTGGGGCTGGCCGACGCCGCGCGCATCGCCGCGGGCCGGAGCTGGGCCGAGCTCTTGGTGCTGCGCCCCGGCGCGACTCTCTTGGAGCGCGACGGCTCGTCCGTGCTCTTGGGCGCGCTCGCCCGCGCCGGAGCTGACGCGCGAACCCTGGTGGCGCTCTCGTCGGCCGGGCTGTTCGTGCTGTTCGCGCTGGCGCCCCTACCCTGGCGTCGGCCCGAGGCCTGGCTGGGGGCGATGCTCGTCGGGGCGCTGAGCCTCCCGGACTGGCTCGCGGCCCACCTCCTCTCCGGCCGCCCGGCGCTGGCGAGCGCGGCGGCCCTGGCCTTCGTGCTCTCGGCCTGGCGCACCCCGGGGCCGCGCCGGTGGAGGCACCGCCTGGCCACTGCGGCGGCGATGGCGGGCGCTATCTGGCTGGCCGGCGGCTCGTTGCTCTGGGCGCTGCCCGCGGCGGCGCTCGCGCTCGGAGGGAGGAGAAGGGACGCTCTGGAGCTCTTGGGATGCGCGGCGGCCGCGGCGGCGCTCGCGGCGGCGCTCACTCTCGAGCCGGGGCTCGCGCTGCGCAACCAGTCCGGCTGGCGCGCACTGGCCGACGCCGCGTCCAACGGCGAGCCGCTCCCGACCGCGGGCGTGCTCCTCGCCGCCCTCGCGCTGATTTCGCTGGCCCGCTGGCAGGTGACCGGCGCGCCGTGGGATCGGCGAGAGGACCTGCCGCTGCTCGCGCTCGCCGCGATGGGCGCCGCCGGTGGCCTTCTCGCGCCGCCCATCGCCGAGGACTGGGCACTCCCCGCGCTGCTCCTGCTCGCGGCTTCGATGCTTCAGGCCATCGCCGAAGTGGAGCTCGCCCGCGGCCCGCGCCGCGCCACTGTGGCCGGGTTCACAGGGCTCGCACTGTTTCTCGCGCTCTCGTCCGACCTGCAGGGGCGCTGGAGCGAGCCCGAACCGTGCGCGCACCTCGAGACTCCGGAGGCCGCCGCCCTCTGGCCGGAGCCGGGAGGCGTGGTGTACAGCCCGGACGTCGGCGCGCTCATCTGCGGCGTCTTCCGCTTTCCGCGAGGTGCCTGGAGGTACGCGCGCGGGCCGGCGCCCTGGGCCATGAGGGAGGAGGACTGGAGCGCCGTGCGCGCCGTCGTCGACCAGGGGTATTCCGAGGCGTCCTTCCGTCCGATGATCGCGCGGATGGGGGCGGGCGACCGCCTCGCGGTGCTGGCGTCGAAGCGCCCGGAGCTGCCCGCCCTCGAGTGGGCGCGGGTCGGCTCTTACACGGATCTTCGAGTCGGGCTGTGGATGGGCAAGCTTCGGCGATGATGCCGCTCGCGCGCGACTTTGCGGCTTCGGGGTCCGCGGCTTATCGCGCCCTGCTCACCCCAACCGGCGCTTCGACGTAGCCACGAAGCCCGCGATTGTACCGAAGGGTTCCTGCCTTGGAGCACTCCCGCCACGCCTCGGCAGCAACCCCCCGAGCGGGATGAATCCATGCTAAAAGAGCGGGCCATTGTAGCGCGCCACTGACTGCCTTCGCCGAAGGGCCGGGCGAGGAGCGCGTGACTGCTCTCTGCACTACCGGGACATTCCCTTCAAACGCTTCGCGTCGACAATCTCGACGAACACCACGACGGGGAGGAGATTCATGAAACAGATGCCGCTTTTGCTTCTCCTGGCTACGGCCGCCTGCAACGACTCGATCCCCGGCCTTTGCAAGAGCGCTAGCGACTGCCCCTCGCCCACCACCTGCAACCAGGGCCTCTGCGCATTTGATTTCGATGCTGGAACTTCAGATGGTGGCAACGACGCCGCGGGGGCGGATAGCGGCAAACCACCATTCGTGGATGATGGCGGCGGGTCTCTCGACGGAGCAGCCCTTGATGCGAGCACAGGAATTGGCGACGGCGGCGCACCTTTCGCCGGAGACGGAGGCTCTCGCGATGCCGAGTCAAAAGACGCGGAATCGGGTGACGCGAGCTCTGGCGGCGACGCCGGCTCCGCTTGCAGCCAAGCCGTGGTCGACCAGAGGCTCGGACCGTGCTCCAGCCCGCCGATCACTCAATGCGCCCCGGCCTACCTTTTGTCCAATGGGCAGAGCGCGGCTCAAGTCTTCTCGCCGGAGCTGAGCGGCAGACTCGTCTCGGTGCGCCTGAGAATCTCCAATCCGACGCAATACGTGGTTCGAGTCTCGCTCCTTTCGGCAGAAGACGCTTTGCCGCTTTCTGACCCCAATTTCGACCTCGCAGCCCACGCGATCGCTACGAGCGACCTCCCGATGAGCGTCATGATGGCTTGGCAGACGGTGACGCTTGCTTCCCAGCCATGGGTTGTGGCCGGCAAATTCTACATCATTCTCGTGCAGCTGATCGGAGCTCCTGACGAAACCAACATCGCCCTATGGGACGAATACAACGACTGGCAAGGCGCTCAGGTCGATTCCTATCCTCGGGGACGGGCCTACTCCTGTGGCAGAGGATGCGCTTCTTGGAACCTTGAGCCGACCTACAGGGACTACGCGTTCGAGACATACGTTGCGTCATGCCCGTGAGGCATCCATAGCGCCCTGGGACGCACAGGAAATATCGGCACAGAAGGCGCTGCTCGGCATGGCAAGACGCCCGCCACCCCATGCGTCGGCGGCGCGAGCGAACTCAATGCCCGGTCTCGGCGCTGAGCGGTTGCGCCTTTGGCACCCGGCCCCCGCCCCCTCGCTCATGGGCCGCCCCATGGCCCCGTCGATGGTGATGGTCGGAGCCGTGGCGATCTCCGTGATCGCGCACGGCACGATGCGCTTCCGGCGCAGCAGGCTCCGTCGAAGGGCTCGGAGGCGAAATCGCAGGTGCAGGCGAAATCGCCGACGCACTGGCTTCGACCTTCGCCGCGGGGACCGCCGGCGCCTCGGAAACCGCCGTCGCCGCGGGAACCGCCGGCGCCTCGGGGGCGTTCATCGGTGCGCTCGCCTGGACCGCGCGCGGCTCCTCCACCTTGGGTTCGTTCAATCGGTGGGTCCAATAATGTCGGCCCCAAAATCCCGCCCCCACCAGGAGGACGACGATGGGAATCGCGGCATACCACAGCGAATACTTGCGCTCCGGCGCCCGCTCGCGCTCGATGGGCGAGTGGAGCCGTTTCTCTGGCTTCGAAACACTCGCGAGCTTCGGCTCGGGCGCTTTTGAAACGCGCTTCACTGGGCGAGCCATCGCAGCCGGCCGCGGCGATTGAGCACGCGGGCCGAGGGGCGCCCGGTGCAGCGGAGGCGGCAACGGCCGCCGAAGGAGGGAGGCCTCGGCGTTCCACTCTTGAATGCCTTGGTCGATCTCGCGCTTCCTCACCACCCGATGGTCATCGTCCGCGAAGATGCCCTCGATGAAATCAGCCACTGCCGATGGGGCGGCCACGGCGTCGGCTGCCTGCTCGAGGCCCTCCCGAAATGCGAGAGCTGTGGCGTAGCGGCGGTCGCAGTTCTTCGCCATCGCTTTGCTAATGACCGCCCTCATGGCGTCGGGCACGAAGGCGGAGTGGAGAAGCGCCGGCACCTTGCTGGACACCGCCCGGTCGACGTCTCTCTCCCCTTGAAAAGGCGTCTCTCCGGTCAGGGTCTCATAAAGCAAAGCACCCAGGAGGTAGATGTCGGTCCGCTCATTCACCGCGCTCAGGTCGCCGAGGATCTGCTCCGGCGCGCGATGGCGCTGCTCCCCGGCCTCCTCCGAGTTGTCCGCTCGCAGCGCCAGTGCATGCGCCCCGTAGCCGGCGACCTTGGTCGCCCCGGAATAGCAGACAAAGACCGTCTCGGGCCGCAACTCCGAATGGACGAGCGACGCACCTTCGTCACTGCCGGCGAGGTGGGCATATTGCACCCCGAGCGCGGCGTCGATGACGATCCGCGCGGCGATGGGCGCCGGCAGCCGCACCGCGGCCTTGAGCACCCTTCGCAAGGACTCGCCGTCCGCGTACTCGACGGCCCGCGCCAGCCCTTCCTCGAGCTCGACCAGCCCAAAGACGTGCAAGATGTTCTGGTGCTCCAGGGCCGAAGCGCGCTTTGTCTCCCAACGCAGACGTTCCAACTTCTGCGGCTCGCGCGCGATGGCGTCGGGCACCCACACCAGCGCGCAGGGGCTCGCGCCGCTGCCGACGATTCGCAACCCCAGGAAGGCTCGCGAACCGCCATCGGACAGGAGCGGCCCGAGCGCAACGTACCGGTCCATTCCGTCTCGATGGCGCCAAAGGTCGGGGGAAGACCACCGCCCAGCGTTCGACTTCGGCTTTTCAACCGCCAACGGCGTCATGGTCCTCGCCTCCCTGCCCAGCGATTCGTTCACGGCAGCGTGTATCTCTTGAGCAGCGGCCAGCCCACCGTCGCATTGCCTGGCTCGTGCGTGCCGCCTTGCTTGGTACACAAGGTGACCTGGACGCCGCCCCCACACGAGGAATAGGTCGAGCAGCCATTGCTGTCTTCAGCCGACGGCGAGCCGGTGCAACTGTCGATCTCGGCCCATTTCTGGAAGGTTCCCTCCGCGCCCAGGAAGGTGATCGGCATGCCAGACACGACAGATGAGAGGCCGCCACTGTAGGGCACCACCGGATCCCCGGTGCTTCGGAATATCACCACGGTGATGGGCCGTGGAGGCGTGCAGCCGTCCTCGTTTTCTTTCAGCAGGTCGAAGGCCGCCGGTGCGACGGCGGCGAATACGTCGGCCGCATGGCAGGCGCTGTAGTGGGACATGCCCCCGCCCATCGAGAAGCCGACGGCATAGACGCGCTTCGGGTCGATGCAGGCGACCTTCTCGACGTCGGCCACCAGCGCTTTGGCAAAGGCCACGTCGTCGACGCCGGTCACGCAACAGGGACCGACGTTCCAGGCCCCGCCTGACGGGCCGCTTTTGCCATCGGGATAGGCCGTGATCACTCCCTCGGGATCGGTCTGCGCCTTGTACGGCGACGAGCCGGATTCAGACGCCCCCGATCCGCCGAGGGGGTGGAGGTCGACCACCAGCGGCACGGGTTTGGTTCCATCGTACTTGGAGGGAACGTGAAGGATGTACGTGCGGCTGACCCCTCCCACGGAGATGCTCTTATCGCTGTCGCCGGCATTCAGGCCGCCCGACGGGCAGGTGAGCGAGCCTGCATCGCTGCTGCTGGTCGACGCATCGCCGCTGCTGGTCGACGCATCGCTGCTGCTGTTCGACGCATCGCTGCTGCTGGTCGACGCGTCGCTGCTGCCTGGCGAGGCATCAATACTGCCTATCCGTGCGTCGCTGCTGCTCCCGTCGCTGAAAGGCCCGCCGTTCGATGAAGCGTCGCTCCTGCTCCCGCTGGCATCCGACAGGGTCCCCGCTTCCCCATAGCAAAAGTCCAGGAGAAGCACCGAACCGAGCAGGAGAGAGCGCCACCGCCATCCACGCAGCAAGAAATCCATCGCCACTCCTCAAAAGGAAAGCAGGGTCCCTGACGGTGTGGCGACCCGATGGGCGAATCGGCTGCTTGCTCGCACTCCAAAATGCCGAGGGGCTCTCTTGTCGGAGCCCCTCGGCGGTGCTCAATCACTCAGCCTAATAGCTCCGGCGCCGAACCCAGAGCATCATCGCCGCGAGCAGGGTAAAGGAACCGATGGCGGCGTCTGCAGGGCCCGCCACGGCGCAGCCACAGCCGCCAGCCGCAGCGCCGCCCGTCCCTCCGTCCGAGCCGCTCGCGTGGCCCGCGTCGGCGCCGCCGCCGCTCGACGCGTCGGTGACGATGACCC
Source organism: uncultured delta proteobacterium (assembly GCA_963772225.1). Lineage (GTDB taxonomy): Bacteria > Myxococcota > Myxococcia > Myxococcales > UBA5297 > CAVYWD01. The sequence goes on from CAVYWD010000011.1 coordinate 1,210,614, forward strand.
AGACCGTCGTGGCCCCGGTGATGCTGCCGCTCGCGCCGTTGATCGCGATCGGGTACGCGCCGTCGGAGGCGGAGCTCGCGACGCTGAAGGTGACGGTGCTCGCGCCCGGCGGCGAAGCCGAGGACGGGTTGAAGGCGACGGTCACGCTGCTCGGCGCTCCGGACGCGCTCAGCGAGACGCTCCCGGTGAAGCCGCCCAACGCGGAGACCGACACGCTGGTCGACCCGCTGGAGCCGCGCGGGATCACCACGCTCACCGGGCTAGCCGAGAGCGAGAACCCGGCCGCGCCGCCCGTGGAGTTCACGGTGAGCGACACGGTCGTGGCCTCGGAGAGGCTCCCGCTGGTGCCCACGATCGTCACCGTCGAGCTGCCGGCCGAGGCGGTGGACGACACCTGGAAGGTGACGGTGCTGCTGCTCGAAGCGGACTGCGGGTTGAAGCTGGCGGTGACGCCGTCCGGCAGGCCCTGAGCCGCGAGAGCCACGCTGCCGGAGAAGCCGTTCGCGGCCTGCACGGAGATGGCGGTGCTCCCGCTCGCGCCCCGATCGATCGCGAGGCTCGAGGGCGACGCGGAGAGCGTGAAGCTCGGCGACCCCGCCGTGTTTACCGTCAGGGAAAGCGTGGCGGTATGGCTCAGGCTGCCCGAGGTACCGGTGATGGTCACCGTGCTTGTCCCGGTCGCCGCCGAGGACGATGCGGTCAGGGTCAGGGTGCTCTGGCTGCTGGCGGAAGAGGGAGAGAAGGTCGCCGTCACGCCGCTGGGCAGGCCGCTCGCGCTCAGCGCCACGGTGCCGCTGAAGCCACCGGAGGTGCCCACGAGAATGGTGGAGCTCCCGCTGTCGCCCTGGTTCAACGTCAGGCTCGACGGGCTGACGGTGAGCTGGAAGTCGCCGACCGTGGGGCTCGGCGTCGGAGTGGGGGTGGGAGTCGGGTTCCCCGTCGGAACGGGAGTCGGCGTGGGGACGGCGACGTCTCCGGGAATGACCGGGTTGGCGTTCTTGATGAGCTCAATGAACTGCGCGTGAAACCACTTGCCGGAGAGCGGGGCACCGGCCATGGCGCCCGTGAGGTTGTTCTTGTTGCGCACGTTGCCGTGATAGGTCGGGTCGCACATCCGGTCGATTCCCTTCCCGTTGCCTGACTCCGTGTCGGACCCATCGGACTCACCCGGAGGCTTGACCCAGACGTAGGCGTGGATTCCGTCCTGACCGACGACGCGCGGCCTCTCCCCCAAGCCCGCGCCAGTCTGATTGCACCAGTTGCCCGCGTGGATCCGCCGGTCGGTCCTCGACGCCTCAACAAAGGTGTTCGCGTCCGTTGAGCTGCTTGCCACTGTTGGGCGCGCCGAGCCGCCCCAGCCGTTGCGCGAGGTGTCGATCAGCATCCCGAGGTTCGAGTTGAAGCCCAGGGAAATGAGCTCGGTCCGCATGTCGATGGCGAATTTGCTTTCTTCGCCATAGTTGTTCCAGTCGAACCAGGTCGTGTTCCGGTACTTGTCATCGAGGGGGCTTGTGATGAAAGGCTCCACCAGGGCCGAGTAGTTGGCGGTGTTGGCGATAAAGCCCGTCACGGTGTCGACCCCGCCGGTCGCGCCCTTCGCCGTCTTGGCAAATAGGTTCGCGGACTTGATGAAGTTCGAGCTGTCGCCGTCACTCTTCCACCCGATCCAGCCATGGTGGGCCGCGTCAATGTAATTGTAGATGTTCGTGCCGGCCGCATACAGCTTGCTCAGCGCGTACTGAATTCCCGTCACGTAGTTGCCGTTCGAGCTCATCGTCTGGCATAGGGTGACGTCGGTGTTGGTGACGATGTTCGGCAACGAGTCGATCTCGATGACGTTCACGATGCGCAGCGAGGCATATTTCGCATTGCCCTCGATGGCGGCAATGGGGTCGATGAACTGAGCCTTGTACTTGTCGATATCGGTCGGCCCGAGCTCGCCGTTCGAGGCGAGCGCGGAGCAGTCCCGACCTGGCAGATCGTAGACCACGACCATGACGACCATGGGCTTGCCGCTCTTCTGTTGCGAGAGCGCCGCGTCGAGGTGCGCGGCGAGCCCCATCCCGCCGTCGACGCCCTGGATGGCCGCAATGCGATCGAGCCAGAACGCAGTGGGCTGCGACGCGACGAAGGTCATCTGCTTCTTGAGCGTCGCGTCGCTCACTTGATCGATGGAGGTCCCGACGGATTTGGCGTAGGCGGGGCTCACGTACCAATCCGCGCCGGCGAACGGGTTGTCCACCCGGCTCTCTGCTCGAGCCTGCGGCGCGACCAAGGCGCACGCGACGAGCGCGGCCAAAGGAAGGACGGTTCTCAGGCGAGGTACAGCCAAAGAGCATTGCATGAAAGTGTCTCCTCAATCCCTGCCACCGAGAATCGACGACGGGTCCGGCGCGCGTGGCAAGGCGCGCGCGGCCGGACAGCGAGAGGCTTCTCGCGCGGGCGCATCCTGGCCTATCGAGGCAGGAATCGCTGACATCGGGTCAGCCCACCGCTCTTTCGCCCTGCTCCTCCTCGAGCACGGGTCCTCACCCCCCTTCCCCCTCCCCGCTCGCGGGGAGGGGGCGAAGCGGGAGAGGTCGCTCCCATCTCCGCAACAGAGTCGCGCTAGACTGCTGGTCCAATGCCCCGCGACCTGCGCGCCGCCGACTACTCCCTCGAGCTCGTCGTCGAGATCGTCTCGAAGCAGGGGCTTCTCTCTCCCGAGTCCAAGCGCACCGCCCTCACCCGCGAGGCCGTCCAGCGGGCGCGCTTGCTTCGCGAGTGGGCCGCCCGCTCCGAGGGTCGGGTGCTCAAGCGCGCCGAGCTCTCGCCCGTCGAGCTGCTCGCCTCGTTCAAGTTCCCGGACCCGGCGCGGGAGTCCGAGCTCCTGGACGAGGACAAGGCGACTGCGGCGATCGCCCGGGCGGTCGGCCTGCCGTACCGCAAGATCGACCCGCTCAAGCTCGACGGCCCGCTCATCACCCGCTCGCTCTCGCGGCCGTTCGCGCGCAAGCGCGGCGTCCTCCTGCTCGAGCGCAAGGGCAGCGCGCTGGTGGTGGCGGTCTCGAACCCGTTCGACCGCGAGCTCTTCGACACCTTGCGCGGCCTGCTCGGCGCCCCGATCGAGCCGGTGCTCGCCTCGCCCTCCGACATCCAGCGGGCCATCGCCGAGGTCTACGGGTTCCGGCAGAAGATCCGCGAGGCGAAGGACCAGCTCACCACCGGCGCCCCGGACGTCGGCAACCTCGAGCAGTTCGTCAACCTCGCCGGCATCGAGGCGCTGGAGGCCTCCAGCGAGCCCATCGTCGCCGCGGTCGAGTACCTGCTCCATTACGCCTTCGAGCAGCGCGCGAGCGACATCCACGTCGAGCCCCGGCGCGAGGAGTCCATCATCCGCATGCGCATCGACGGGGTGCTGCACCCGGTCTACCGCGTCCCCAAGGAGGTCCACGGCGCCATCGCCAACCGGTTCAAGATCATGAGCCGGCTGGACATCGCGTCCCGAAAGCCCCAGGACGGCCGCATCCGCACCGCGCGCGGCGACGCCGAGATGGAGCTGCGCGTCTCCACCGTGCCCACCGCCTTCGGCGACAAGATCGTCATCCGCGTGCTCGACCCGCAGGTCCTGGTGCGCGACTTGTCCGAGCTCGGGTTCCTCGCCGACGAGCGCGAGCAGGTCGAGGAGTGGCTCGAGCGGCCCAGCGGCCTGGTGGTCGTCACCGGCCCCACCGGCTCCGGGAAGACGACGACGCTCTACTCCGCGCTGCAGGCGCTCGCCACGCCGGAGGTGAACATCGTCACCATCGAGGACCCCATCGAGATGGTCCACGAGGGCCTCAACCAGATCGCCGCGAACCCCAAGACCGGCACCAGCTTCGCCGAGGCGCTCCGGCACGTGCTGCGCCAGGACCCGGACGTCATCATGGTGGGCGAGGTGCGCGACGCCGAGACCGCGGCCCAGGCCCTCCAGGCGGCGCTCACCGGGCACCTGGTCCTGACCACGCTGCACACCGGCGACGCGGTCGGGGCGGTGACCCGGCTGTGCGACCTGGGCGTGCCGCCGTTCCTGGTGTCGGCGACCTTGACCGGGGTCGTGGCGCAGCGGCTGGTGCGCCGGGTGTGCCCGTCGTGCGCCGAGGACCTGCCGCTCACCGCGGACCAGGTGCAGGCGCTGGGCGTGCGCCACCCGGAAGACCACGCCGGCAAGCTGCTCGCGCGCCGCGGGGTCGGGTGCGCCAAGTGCCGCTACACCGGCTACTACGGGCGCACCGGCATCTTCGAGGTGCTGACGGTGAACGACCGGATGCGCCGACTCACCTCCCAGGGCGCGACGCCCGACGTGCTGCGCCGCACCGCGCGCCAGGACGGCCTGCGCTCGCTGCGAGAGCACGCCATGCGCAAGGTGGCCAGCGGCGTCACCGCCTTCGAGGAGGCCGCGCGCGCGACCGCCGACTCGGGGGTTCTGGCGTGAGCCCCTTGGTCCGGGAGATGGCCGAGCTCTGGTCGGCCGGCGCCGCGGTCGTCTACCTGGTCACGCCCGAGGAGGAGCGAGCCGTCGCCCTGTGCCGGGCCGCCGCCGCCCAGTTCAAAGGGGCCGCCTCGGCGGTCTGGTCGAGCCACCGCGGCCTGGAGCCGTTTGCGCCGTCCGCACACGACCCCCTCGCGCTCCTCGACGCCCTGCTCCAGGCGCCGGCGCCGCTCGTCGCGGCGCTGCTCGACTTCGACCAGGAGCTGGCGAACCCGCGGGTGGCGCGCCGCCTGAAGGACCTGGCGCCGCGGCTCGAGGCCGAGGGGCGCTGCCTCGCGGTGATCGCGCCGCGGCTCGCGCTGCCGGAGGGGCTCGCGCCGCTCACGTCGGTGCTGCGCCTGCCGGTGCCGGACGAGGCGGAGCTCGGCGCGCTGCTCGACGCGCGCGCCGGCGGTGCGCAGGAGAAGGGCGCCCGGCACCGCGCCGTGACGGCGGCGCGCGGCCTGAGCGAGCGAGCGGCCCGCCGGGCGTTCACGAGGGCGGTGCAGGGCCGACCCTTCGCTGGGCCCGGGCGCGGTGGAGGTCATTCAGGTCGAGAAGAAACGGGCCTTGGCCCGCGAGATCGGCCTCGAGGTGGTCGAGACCATCGAGCGCCTCCAGGACGTGGGCGGACTGGAGAGCTTCAAGGCCTGGATGGCGGAGCGCGCCCAGGCGTTCTCCGCCGACGCGCAGCGTTTCGGCCTGCCGGCGCCGCGCGGGGTCCTGTTGGTCGGCGTGCAGGGCTGCGGCAAGTCGCTGGCCGCAAAGTCGGTGGCCCACGCGCTCGGCGCGCCGCTCTTGCGGCTGGACTTGCCTCGGGTGCTGGGGACCGGTGCCAGCGCCGAGGAGGGCCTGGCGCGCGCGCTCGAGGCGGCGGAGGCCATCGCCCCGGTGGCGCTCTGGCTCGACGAGGTGGAGAAGGCCTTCGCCGGGAGCTCTCCGACCGACGGCGGCGACCCGCGCGCCGCCCGGGTGCTGGGCTCGTTCTCCACCTGGCTCCAGGAAAGGCGGCAGGCCGTCTTCGTGGTCGCCACCGCGAACGACGTGACCCGGCTGCCGCCCGAGCTCCTGCGCCGCGGGCGCTTCGACGAGCTCTTCTTCGTGGATTTGCCCGACCCCGAGGCGCGCCGGAGCATCCTCGCGCTGCACCTGGCGCGGCGCGGGCGGGACCCCAAGGGCTTCGACCTGGCCGCGCTCGCGGAGGCGTGCCACGAGTTCTCCGGGGCCGAGCTGGAGCAGGTGGTCGTCGGGGCGCTGCACCGGGCCTTCGCCTTGAAGCGCGAGCTGGAGCTCGGCGACCTGCGGCGCGTCGCGCTCGACCTGGTGCCGCTCTCCAAGACCTACGAGGAGCAGGTCAAGGCGCTGAGGGAGTGGGCGCGGGGCCGGGCGCGGACCGCGGGGCGCGAGGGGACCGTGGTCGATCTGTTCCGGCGGTCGGGGGGCTGAGGGCGAGCTTTCGCGGATGCCACCGAAGTCCATCGGAGTGACGCCGGAATTGGCGTCTCCGCCTTGCGATGTAATGCTTATAGAGGAGACCGAGACATGAAGTACTTTTCTCGTGGTTGGGCAGCAGGTGAGCTCGACGATGCAGCCGCAGATCAAATGCGGGCTGCATATTGGAAGCGTATCGAGGCGTTGCGCCCTGAGATGCCCGCCCCAATCGCAGAGCTGGCCACGGCGACTGCGCTCCATGACGGACTGGTGGATCGCGTCGTTTGGGACTGCGGGAAGCGAACGCTCGAATTCAAGCTCGCGTGCGAGGACTCGTCAACCGGCTGCTTTGGACTACGACTTGTCTATTCGGATGTGCAAATGTCGGCGCAAGCCATCACGCTTTTGGCTGAGCGCGTGCGCGATCGGCGAACCGAACTTCTATACGATGAGATAGACAGAGACGAAGACGCGACATGGATTCATCGAATTCTGTTCTGGCCTATCGGGGAAATCTCGATCTGGTTCGGGGCGCTAGAGCTCCTTCGGACAAGTCGCGCCGACAAACGATGGGAACATGTCGGTTGCGACCCATTCGTCGTTGCTGAGTGACACCACCGTGGGTGGGGTCTCCGCTGAGACGCGCTCGGCGAACGCCGTCCCAACTCCCGACGTGCTGGGGACCTTCATCACAAGACTCGGACCGAGTACCGTCTCGCCCGCCGCCGCGGCACGAAGACCCGCACCAGAACGAACCCGGCGACAAATCCGCCGACGTGGGCCATCCACGCGACGCCCGAACCCATCGGCACGAAGAACTGCGAGACGAACCAGAGCCCCAAGAGCACCCACGCCGGCACGTGAATGGTGGTGATGAAGATGACCAAAACCCAGAGGCACTTGATGGGCGCGCTCGGGTAGAGGACGAGATACGCGCCGAGCACGCCGGCGATGGCGCCGGACGCGCCCACCATGGGCGCCACCGAATTGGCCGAGGCCAGAACCTGCGCCACCGCCGCGAGGAGGCCGCAGACCAGGTAGAAGGCGATGAAGCGGAACCGGCCCATCGCCTCTTCGACGTTGTCCCCGAAGATCCACAGGAACCACATGTTGCCGATGAGGTGCATCCAGCCGCCGTGCAGAAACATGGACGTGAGCACGGTCCACGGCGGCGAGACCTCCTGATGCAGAAAGGCGCGGCCGATGCCGGGCAGGCGGATGGGCCCCTCGCGGACGCCGTGGAGGACCCAGGCCGGGATAGCGCCGTAGTCCAGCACCGCCAGGTCGACGCCGTGGAGAAGCTCGAACGCCCAAGCCGCGAGGTTCACGGCGATGAGGGCGATGGTCGCCGCGGGATAGCGAGAGGTCGGGTTCTCGTCGCGGAGCGGAATTGGGATCACGTCAAGGGCCCCGCGCTCAGTGACAGTTGGAACAGCTGCCGCCGTGGCAGCCGCCGCAGCCGCCGCTCTTGCCGGGCGCGGCGCTCGAAGGCGAACCGGGGCTCAGGCCGTGCGCCGCGAAAGTCGAGAGCTGGCGCGAGACGTCGGCCGCCCCGCACTTCGGGCAGCTCACCCTCTCGCTGGAGGAACGGACAAGCTCCTCGAAGGCGAGGGAGCAACCCGGGCAGACATATTCGTAGATCGGCATGGCGCGAAAGAGTGTAACAGGAGGAGGCTCGCCGGGCTCCAGAGTTCGCGCGGGGACAACCACGCAGCTTGGGACGCAGTGAGCGAAAGCGATCAAGCTGCTGGCCAAGCTCTCCCCTTCCCCACGAGTGGGGAAGGGGCCGGGGGATGAGGTCGGCCTTACCCTTCGCGCAGGTCTTCAGCGAGCGCGGCGCGCGGCTCCACGCCGAGCGGCGCCTCGACGGCGTGCCCATTCAGATCAGAGCCGACCGCGACCGGCACCTCGCCGCGGGTGTCGAACTTGAGGAACTGGACGGAGCTCAGGCGCTCCTCGTCCCTCTGGCGCGGGTCCGCCGTCGCGTAGACCTTTCGCCCGTCTGCCAGCTTGACGTAGAGGTGCGCGGAGAGCTCGCGCCACTCGCGCAAGAGGCGCGCCCTCCGCACCGGGTCGTCGATCTCGATGAGCAGCGTGCTGCCGAGCTCGCCCGGCCCGCCCAAGAGCTCGTTGTAGGTCGCGAGCTCGCGCTGGATGTCGCTCTCGCGGGCCATGCGCTCGACGCGCATCATCTCCTGGACTTGATAGCGAACGGTGTCGCGGTTCTCGAACAAGAACGTGAGCGCCTCGCCCACGTGGACGCGGCGGCGCCGCTTGATCTCCAGGATTCGCGCCTGCTCCGCACTGCGCTTATCGGCCCAGGTCTGGTAATCGACGAGCTCCTCGCGCCGCACGGGTCTCATGCGCCTCCCTCCTCGAACCCGCTCTCGGTCGGCGGCAGGCGGATCGCGAAGCCGTCGGGCCGATAGGCCCTGGCCAGCACCGTGAGCGGATGCAACGGCCGCACCCCGGCGTGCTGCGCGAACTGCGTCGCCGCGAGCGGGCAATCGGTGGCCCAGGTGGACGCTTCGGCTTCCTTCATTTCTTCGAACGCCTTTCGCCCGAAGCGAATTGACGCCTCGAAGCCGTCCTTGCGCATGCCGTAGGTCCCATTGTGGCCGCAGCACTCCATCACCGTGGCGACCCGCTCCACCCCGGGTATCTTGCGAATCAGGTCGCGCCCCTTGAAGCCCACCGCCTGCGCGCGCAAATGGCAAGGCGCGTGATAGGCGACTACCGGGCCGGGGGACGATTTGAAATCGAGGCAGAAGCGCGCCTGGTCGCGGATGGACCAGAGGTATTCGCACGGATCCATGACCGCGCCCGCGAGCTTCTCCGCCCCCGGCCGGTCCTCGGGCGCGACCAGGTGCGGCCATTCGCGGCGCATCATCATCGAGCAGGTCGGATTGACGGCCAGCACCTTGGCGCCCTTCTCGACGAAAGGTAGGAGCAGCGCCAAGTTGGCGGCGGCCTGTCGTCGCAGCGAAGTAAGATCGCCGTGCTCCCAGGCCGGCATGCCGCAGCATTGCAACCCGGCGACGACTCGGGCGTCCACCTGGCTCTTTTGAAGGACGAAGAGCGCGTCGCGGCCGAGCTGCGGCTCGTTGTTCTGCACGAAGCAAGTCTGGAAGAGCACCGCCTCGCCCCCCGGCTCGGCCTGGCTTCGGCCGGCGAGGCCGCTCTTCTTCGCCCAGGACTCGAACGTCTCTTGGGCGAATTCCGGGAGCTCCTTGCGCCGGTCGATGCCGACCGCCTTCTCCAAGAGCCAGCGGTGAGGCGCCACGCGATTCATGGCATTCGCGAGGCCGAGGCTCATACGGGCAAAGCGTGCGGCGCCGTCGGGGTTGCCCAAGACCTTTTGGCCCAACGTGAGCCCTTCGCGGCGCACCCGCTGGGCCGTGTACCGATGGACGAGCTTCGGAAAGTCGAGCTGGAACTCGTGCTTCTCCCGCGGGGTGTAGGGACATTGCACCTCGCAGAGCTTGCATTGGAAGCACTGCGCCATCAGCCGGCGGGTCTCCGACGGGTCGAGCTTCTTGACGTCGCCTTCGTGCCGATCGTCGTCGAGGAGCGAGAAGAGCCCGCTGAAGGTGTCGCAGTATTTGAAGCAGAGGCGGCAGCTCTGGCAGAGGGCGAACGCCCGCTCGACTTCGCGCCCCAGGGCCGCCGGGTCGAAGTACTTGGGGTCCGCCGGGTCATAGCTCAAGCCGTCGGTGGGCTTGAACGATACGGCTCGATTCGCCTCAGAGGTTGAATGCTCGGAGTCGCTCACGGCGCCGCCCTCGAAGCGGTTTCGAATCCTCGCCGTCGGCCCGCGCTCGGCCAATAGTCTAAAGCCGGCTCGCGCCCAACGGGGTGAATTCATCGCCGCCGCATAGAAACGGGAGCAAGCGCAAAGGCCCGCTCCCGCCCCGGCCCGATCGGCGCCGGATTTTACAACGCCCTGACGAGCCTCAGCCCAGCGTCTTGAGGAGCTGGCTGAAGCGCCCCGCGTGGGACTTCTCGGCCTTGGCGAGCGTCTCGAACCAGTCGGCGATCTCCGCGAAACCCTCCTCGCGGGCGGACTTGGCCATGCCCGGGTACATGTCGGTGTACTCGTGCGTCTCGCCGGCGACGGCGGACTTCAAGTTGGTGGAGGTGTCGCCGATGGGCAGTTCGGTCGCGGGGTCGCCGACCTTCTTGAGGAAGTCGAGGTGGCCGTGCGCATGGCCCGTCTCGCCCTCGGCGGTCTCGCGGAAGTTCGCGGCGATTTCAGGGTAGCCCTCGACGTCCGCGACCTTGGCGAAATAGAGATACCGGCGATTGGCCTGCGACTCCCCCGCGAAGGCATCTTTCAGGTTCTTATGGGTCTTGGTGCCCTTCAGGTTTGCCATCTTCGATCTCCTTGGGAATTCACGCCTTCAATGCCCCGTCAATTCCTCGCATTGGATGCGGCGAGGAATTCGGCGTTGCTTCACTGAAAGAAGGCCTGGGCTTCGCCTTCGAGCGGCAGCTCGAGGAGCTCCCTGCGACTGCGCAATCGCTGCAGAGCGTCGCGCGCCTTGGAGGCGACCCCGGGCTCGAGCGCGTGCTCGCTGACGCGCCCCAGGATCTTCGCCAGCTGAATTTGGGTGGCGAGGTCCATCGCCGAAACGGTCTGCCCCAAGGCCTGGGCTCGCTCCAGCGCGCCCGCGAGCGAGCGCGCCTGCTCGGCCGCGCTCGCCGCCCAGTCGGCGCCGGGCGACGCCGCCTTCAGCGCCCGGGCGATGCTCACCCCTTCGGAGAAGGAGCGGCGGATGAACCACGGCGCGGTGAGGCGCTCCGGGCCGACCAGGTGCTGGACGCGGGCGCGGGCGAGAAAGAAGACGCCATGCCCCGCCTTGCGCGCCGCGTTGACCGCGGCCAGCTCCTCGCAGGAGACGAGGCTCGCGCCGACCCGCCCCAGGCTCGGGTCGAAGCCGCCGATCGCGTCCAGGGCGGCCCGCCGGAACGCCATGTTGGCGCCCACCGGACCTTGATACGTCGCCTCCTCGGGGAGCCCCCGGTCGGCCGGTCCCAGGTCGTACGCCCCCAGCCACATGGCGAACGGCGCGACCTGCTCCAAGAACCCCGCCGGCGGCGCCTGCAGCGAAAGGAGCTCGACGGGCCCGCCGAAGACGCCGGCCTCGGGGTGCTCGGCCGCTCCCTTGCGCATCGCCTCCGCCCACCCGGGCAGCGCGAAGGCATCGTCGTCCAGGAACGCGATGAGGTCGCCCTGCGCCAGGGCCGCGCCGCGGTTCCGCGCGTGCGAGAGCCCCAACTTCGGCTCCGCGGCGTAGCGCACTGGGCAGGGCGCCTTGGCCGCGGCCTCTGCCAGATCGGCCCGCAGCGCCTCCGAGGCCTCGTTGTCCACCACCACGACCTCATCGGGCCGCTCGCTCTGCTCCATGAGCCGCGAGAGCGCCTCGGCCAGCACCTCTCGGGGGCGCTTCCAGGTGCAGAGGACGGCGCTCAGGCGAAGCTGGCTCATCGGGGGCTCTCGGCGACGAACGCTCGCGTCGCGCCGAGTATGCACCCGCGGCCGCGCGAGCGCGCAAGAGGCCCCAGGTTGAAGGCTCTCGGCGAATCCGCGGCAATTCTCAGAAGAAAGGCCGCCGATTCCGCCCGCACTTCGGTTTCTCGGCGTTCCGCGCCGGCCAGAGAGACCTCGTCGAGGCGGTGCTCGCGGGGCGCGACGCCCTGGGCGTGCTGCCGACTGGCGGCGGCAAGTCAGCTCCCGGCGCTTCTCCTCGCGCGGCCGACCATCGTCGTCTCGCCGCTCATCGCATTGATGAAGGACCCGGTCGACGCGTTCAACCGCAGCGGGCGGGGCATCGCCGTCACGCTCCACTCCAACCAGACCCGCGCCGAGAGCGCCAACGCGCTGGCGCGCTTTCACAGCGGACGGGCGGCGCTGCTCTACGTCGCGCCGGAGCGGCACGCGCTCAGCTCTTTCCGCGAGCGGCTCCAGGCCCGTCCGCCCGGGTTGCGGGCGGTGGACGAAGCTCACTGCGTGAGCCAGTGGGGTCACGACTTTCGCCCCTCGCGCTCGAACGCTGGTGCAGCCCCCCGAGCTCCCACCCGAAGCCCTCCCGCTTCGCCGACAGAGGGAGCCTATCCGACGCCGCCGACACCCCTCATGGCGCGAGCGGCTCGACGGCTCGACCCCGGCTCGACCCCTGGAGGCTCGGCTCGGTGTCGCGCCGGGTGAGCGCGCCTCGGCTTGCGCGACGCGACGACCGCGGCCGTCTGCTTCACGCAGCTCTTCGGTTCCCGATTGGACTGCAGCCCGCATTTCCACGCTCTCTCGCCCGACGCGGTCTTCGTGGAGAGCGAGGAGGGCGACCTCGAGCTCTGGCGACTGCCGCAACCCAAGCGAGAGGAGATCGAAAAGCGGGTCGAGCGCATCGCGCGGCGGACGCTGGCGATGCTGAAGCAGGAGTGGGAGAGGACCTGCGGCTGGATGCGCTCTTCTCGACTGCGAGCTGGCACCCAGCAGCAGCTGAGCTTCTCGGCGATGGCTGAGCCGCCGGAGGAACGGGTGGGCAAGCTGTCCGCGCGGTGCGAAGGCTTCTCGCTGCAGGCGGGCAGACATCAGCACGAGAGCGACCGCAAAGGGCTCGAGGCGCTTCTGCGCTATTGCCTGCGGCCCCCGGTTTCGCAAGAGCGGTTGTCGATGGCGGAGAACGGCAGCGGCAAGGTCGTGCTGAAGCTCAGGCGCCCATTGGCAGACGGCAGGGCTGCGCTGGAGATGACCCCCGTTACCCTGCTCAAGCGCTTGGCGGGCCTTTTGCCCCGGCCCAGGAGCCACGCGGTCCACTACTACGGCGGCTTCGTCAGCCATGCCACCCTGCACAGTCGGCTCGTCCCGCGCAGCCCGAAGGTCCGCCGGCGCTGCCGAGGTGCGCCGCGGCCCCAGGGCCAACTCGAGCTGGAGCTCCCCGCGCGCATGCCGAGCTTCGGCGACCAGGTGGACCTGCTGCAGCTGGTCAAGGCGCCGGCCCCACGAGCCAGGGAGCTGGATTGGCCGTCTCTCTTGAGGCGAACGGCGCGACGGAGATCTTCAACTGTGACAGCGGCGGGCGCCGCCGAGTGGTGGCGCGCGTGAGCGACCGAGCGCAAGCGGTGGAGATTCTCGAGAAGCTGGGGTTGCCCACGCAGGCGCCGACGATCGCGCGCGCTCGCGGGCCGCCGCGCCAGGAAGAGCTGTTCGACCGGCCATCCGGCGACTTCGCCGCCGACCCGATCTACCCGGACGGCTGAACACCTATCCCAAGACCGCGAAGCCAGATCGGCGACGCTTGCTCGCCGGGTCGGGGATGGCCTAGCCTCAGCTCGGTTTTGCCTGCAAAGACGCTCGCGTCGGCTCTGCCCCGTAGGACCGTTCGTCGGTCTCCCACCCCTCCCGCTCTCCGAAGCCGGCGGGAGAAATGCAGTTCGAATCACCTACGCTTTAGACGTTGGAGAGCGCGAGCACGGCGCCTAGGAGCAGCCCGGCGACGACCGCGCGGGCTGTCAGCTGAGGCGAGCCCTCGGGCGGCTGGGAGCGAGCCATTCGGAAGCTGTGAGCCGCGGCGCCCCGAAAGGTTTCCCGCCCGACAGAGCCTTCGGGGCGAACGCGCTTCAGGTCGCGGCGCAGGAAGGACGACCCCCGCTCGTCGCGCCCGCGCAGCCGGGCGCCGAGGCGCCACCGACGCTGCCTGCGCTTCTGGAGCGAGCGCTGAAGGCCTCGGCGCCATGACCCCGAGCGCCTCCTCTCGAAGACCTCGGCCAGCGGCCGCTGGGAGGCGGTATTCAGGTTGATGTGCTGCGTGCCGAGGAGATCCTCGGAGCGCAGTACGAAGCGGACCAGGCACGGCACCGATACATCCAAGTGGACCCTGCGAACCGGCTCGTCCGGCCGCAAGCCTCGTACGCCCACGGCATCACGGGTGCCTGCAGCCTCCACCGTCCACGGTTGCGGGTGGCCCCAGGGTCCCCGGTGAAACGGATCATAGTGGCCCCCAAGTTACGCCGACGGCGACACTGCGTCCCCCCTCCTTGCCACTCACCCTTCCGAGCCTATTGGCGTCGGCGACCCACTGCTTAGACTGAGCGCCACCAGATTCGGAGAGATTCATGAAAAATGCAGCCACAACGCGTTGGCTGGCCTTCATTCTGCCTGTTTTGATGAGCCCGGGCTTTGCTCGAGCATCCGAGGAGGCGGACGAGAAATCAGGCATTACCAGGACGCACATATTGAGCGGGGACCAATGGCTTACGACCACGTCTCCCGGCCCAGGTATTTCTTGGACGACCATCAACTACGACGACAGCAGTTGGAAGCCCTCCGTGGGCAATCAAACCGATGCGAGCACAACACCTCAAAGCGTGCTCCCCGGCACCCATGCGACATTCATGTGGAATCCGGATGCGCCGTTTGAAGCCTATTTCCGCTACAAGTTCACGATCGACGCCACCGCGGCTACACTTCCGCTTTGCGGGGCAGGCCTTTGTGATTGCGGACGATTACTTCGAGCTCTGGCTAAATGGTCAATTCGTGACCAATGCGTATCTCCAGGAGCACGTTGCGAATGGCGAAGCGTTCCCCATTGTTGCCGACTTCACCCCCTATCTCCAGGCCGGAGAAAACGTGCTGGCGATCCGCGCAAACGATGGCTCCTGCCAGCTCGACCCAGCCACGAACACCTGCCCGAAAAAGCCAGGCGTTGGAATCTCAATGTCTCGCTCCTACAAGTATGTCTTCTTTGACGGCATCGTATCTTCCCTGAGCGTGGCCCATCAAGGTCACGACCGGCACGAGGATCGCTCCGGGAAGCGCGAAGACCGCCGCTGAAGCAGGGGCCGCGCATCGAGCGGGCGCCACTTCTTTTTGGAAATCCATCAAGCGACGAAAGAGCGCGTCGTCGGCTCAAAACACCTATTGCCAGGACGTCGCGGCCGATGCGACGGAGCCGGCGATCGCGTTCTCGACGAGCGTGAGGTCGCGGCGGATGACGCGAGCCGCTGCGAGCAGGCGAAAGCGCTGAAGGCGAGGACGCAGGCCGACGGCGTCACACCCAGGCTCCAGCGCGTCTTGATCACCACGTAGAGCCTGCGGAGGTCTGCGTCAAAAGGTCATCGCGGCGTCCACCGGGTGGCACCGAGCAACGCCCCTCCATGGTACGACCCCGGGTGACTGCCGGTCGCGTCCCGAGCGACGATGCCGTCCTACGCCCGCATGACCGACGAGGACATGCGAGCGCTGTGGGCCTACCTGATCCACTGCGTCGAGCCGGTGGTGCAGGCCAACAAGCCCACCGCCATGGGCTTCCCCTTCAATCTGCGCTTCGGCTTGGCCTATTGGGATGCCGTCTTTGCCGACACCAGGCCCTTCGCCCCGAGCGCGATGAGGGACGCCGTCTGGAGCACCGACCCCGAGATCATCTTCTGCGAGCTCCTCGGGTGGATCGCCGACCAGGGCATCCTGCGCATCGGCGACCTCGACCTCGGCCGGCTGCACGAGCGGTTCCGCCAGCTGAACCAGCACGGCGCCTCCTCCCTGGTCTTCACCGACGGCCACGACCTGGTGGCCTATGCCGCGGGCTGCCCGAATTCGTTGAGCGGGAATTTCGGCGCTTCCTGGATTGCGCGTCGCCGTTCGCGGGCTCTTAGGGCACGTCTGCGGGCGCTTCGGCCAGGAGAGAGTGCTCGGCTCTTCGTGCGAGGCAATGGGCGCAGGATGAACGACAGGGGAGGTCTCCGAGCGCAACGTCTACCGCAACATTCAGGACCTCGTGCGCTCCATCGCGAGCGCGCGCCTCCCTCGGCGAGCGCGGCGACTGGCCACAGCGCGGCCAGCGAAAGGATCGCAGCGAAGATCGCCAAATCGCATATGGAACGGCGGAGGAGCGATTCACCCCGAGTGGATTGAATCATACGAACAATCCTCCGGTGGCTACAGGAGTGACTGTCGAGTGCCCCTTGGCTGCGCCACTCCCGGATTCACTGGCTTCAGAGCCGCGGGGCATCTCTTCGTCCAATGGCGACGTCTCTGCCCTCATGTGGGGTGCCGTCGTCGAGATTCTGGCAAGATTGTCGAGCTCGGCTGCAAGCTGAGCAGACAGGAAGGATCGCCGATCTTGGCCATGCGAATGCTTGTCAGGGGACATTCTCTCGCGGTTTCAGCAGCGGTGGCCCTGGTCGTCACCGCCCTTGCTCCGACCGGCTGCTACCTGGATTTTCCCAGGGATTGGAAATCTGCCTCGAGCGATGGCGGGTCCGCGAACGTCGCCGGGGACAGCTCCCAAGGCGCTGCGGATGCTTCAGCCGACGCCGGGGAACAGTACGACGGCGCGCCTCCAGCGGACTGCACTTCCGGCGCGGTGGACTGCAAAGACGGTGCGCCCGTCCTCTGCAGCGACGCCGGCTCCTGGGCGCCCCAGGGCGCCTGCGGCGGCAACACCTCTGTCTGCTGGGCAGGCCGCTGCGTGGTCTGCTCACCAGGGACCTGGTCCTGCGACGGGCCGACTCCTCGCCTGTGCGGTGACGCGGGAACGTGGACGCTCCGCCCCACATGCGTTGGAGACACCCCCTTCTGCAACACGGGAGTGTGCGCGAGTGCCCTGCTCCGAGGGGGGATCGGCGTCCTCGGACCGGCGAGCGGCGGCGCGGCCCAGCTCCGGTTGCGCAGCGGGCGGCTGGAGGAGCTCCCCAGGACTTGCGGAGCATCGCTGTGCGTTCGCGGTGGGGTCGTTCCGTAGGCCCTCGGAGGGGAAGCCTTGCGCCGAGATGCAAGCGGGGACCGGCGCTCCCCATCCCGGCGACAGCGGCGCCGATCCGAGATCGCCCCTGCCGGGCCCACGCAGTCGGCCTCTGGAGAACGCATGAAGACCCATTTTTCGAGCGCGGTGATCGGCGCTGTCGCGCTGACGATCGCTGGACTCTCGGCCCAGGCGCAGCCGCGAAGGATCGCGGCGGTTGCCGTGTCGGTCGACCCAGGCCTCGAGCGGGAAGCGGCGGCCGTCCGAGAAGCGCTCCAGCGAGTCGTGAGGGCCGACACGCAATGCGAGCTGGTGGACCTCGCCGCCATGGCTGCGGGCGATGCGCGGGCTCGGAAGGCAGCCCAGGGCGCCGAGCTGGCGGCCGATGCTCTCAAGCTCCTGGACCGGCTCGACGATCAGGCGGCGCTGCGAAAGGCCAACGAGGCAGTTGCCGCCTATGAAGAGTCCGATCTCACCCGCGCGCTTCCGGGCCTGCTCGACAGCCTGGCGGTCCGGGCATTCGCTCTGCTCTCCTTGGGGAACAAGGAGGACGTGAAGGGCGACCTGATGAGGCTCTTCGCGCTCAGTCCCGACTACCGCCTCGATCCACGGCGGGTCTCGCCGGTTCTCAGCACCCTGGCATCGCAGGCTCGTGCGGCGGTGAGCAAGGCGCCGCGGGTGACGATCGACGCGCGCTCAGACCCCGAGGCCGCGGAGATCTTTCTCGACGGCGTCTACCGCGGCACGGGGGCCGCCTCGGTGTCTGGCCTGCCTCGGGGAATTCAGGGCATCCCCGAGCTCAGCGCGCTCACCTATTCCGTGACGGTCGTCGCCGGCTATGGCGACACCCCGGGGGCGACCGCCCCATTGGCGGTGATCGCCAAGAACGTCTCGACCACCGGCTTCAAGTTCCAGTGCGGCGGCGCGGAGAATGTCCGGGTCAACTGGGTCGCCATCGGGCGCCCCACGCCCTGAGAGCCCGCGAAGGGGTCTCCCGCTGTCGCTCGCCGCCCTGCGCTTGTGCGCCCGCGCCGCTCGCCCAGAGCGACAGCGCCACCGCTCCGATCAGCCGTGCCGTTGCCTTCAAGGTCCCCTCCTCGCGCGGCGACGCCGCGCCCAGGCGACCAAATTGCGGATGCCCCTTGGAGGGGGCAAAGGCGCCTGGGAGGCGGGCTTGCGAACGCGTGACCTGAGAGGCACCGAGACCTTGACCTTCGCCGTATCAAAGCCATTCGACTGCCGAGCTCCCTTGTTTCATTTCGACGTGACCGAGCTGGCGCAGTGGACCTCGAGTAGGCCCGAGGCGCTCGCGGTGACGAGCGGCGCGAGCCCTCCGGCGTGGCGACGGCCCTCGCACTCGAGCCGGCGATGGGCGAGTCGCAGCCCGGATTGAGTGAGCCAGGCGCGCGACATTCACCGCCCGCGGCTCTCGAGCCACGAACCTCCAAGGCGAGCGCGCCTCGCCGCCGTGAGCGAGGAGATGACGATGTCCCGGACAACCCCTCGCTCACCTCCGTCAGCCTCCCGGACGGGACGATGATCCAGGAACAGCACGAGAGTCGTCGAACCGCCGGGCGATGCGGCCGCGGTGCCCCTGGTGTGGTCCCTGTGTACGGGGTAGCTTCGTCGCATGGGAGAGTCTCAAGGCATGTTCCATCCCAGGATTTCGGGCGCGCGACCCAGCCGCTGCGGAGAAGCGGCGCGAAAGGCCGAGCTCGAGCGCCTCGCGGAGATGAGCCCGCTCGATCGGATGGCGCTGGCGCTGGCGCTCGGCCGACGAAGGCGTCAAATCGAACGGCTTCGAAGCGGCGGATCCCGATGAACAGCCATCCCCCCACCTTCGAGCGGACCCTGCAGGTGGTCGAGCAGGTGGTGGAAGTGCTCGCACGGCACCGAGTCGGCGCGGTGCTTATCGGCGCGATGGCACTTGCCGTCCATCGATACCCCCGAGACACGGAGGACATCGATCTGGCCGTGGCAATACAGCCCGGCGCGTTGGCCGCGATCGCCTGCGACTTGCGCGCGCGAGGCTTCGAGGTGGAGGAGCACGCACCGAACCCAACTGACCCGCTGGGCGGAGTGCTCAATGTCCATTCGAGCGGCTCCGACCCCATACAGATCGTCAACTTTCTGAATCCGCCTGCAGGAGGCTTCCCGAGGCTCGTGGAAGACGCCCAAGCGACCGCGGCGCCGCTCGTTTCGGGCAGCGCGCTTCGTGTGGTCGATCTTTCACATCTCATCGCCTTCAAGCTCTACGCCGGAGGAAGGAAGTCTCAGCTGGATGTGCTCGAGCTGCTCGACCGAAACCCCCAGCTCGACCTCGAGGGGTTGCGCGCTCTCTGTCAGTCCTACCGCCTCGATCGCGCGCTGGAGCGCCTCCTGGCCATGGCCCGGGACGAAGGCGAGGGCTAAAGGCAAAGGCTTGGGTGCCTGTCTTTGCCACCAAGATGGCACGCAGGTGCTCCTCGAGATCGTGGGCTTCACCCAGTAGTCCCGACATGGGAGCGCCGCCAACCGCCTCGCCCGAGGAGCCTCACTCGGCCGAGCTCAGGTAGCGCCCGGTGATCAGGTCCTTCAGATCCGCGTTCTCCACCTCTCGGGCGTGCTGGATCTGCTTGCCGATATCTCCGATCGAGACCATCCCTGCAACCTCGCCTCCGGAGACGATGGGAAGGTGACGGACCCGGCGCTCGGTCATGAGATTCAAGACCTGGCCGAGGTCGTCCTCGGGCGTCCCGGTCAGGACGTCCTTGGACATGACCTCCCCCACCCGCGTTTTGTCCAGGAGCGAAAACCTCCGGTTGCACTCGCGGAGCACGTCCCGCTCGGTGATGATCCCGGCGAGCTTGCCCTCGGAGGTCAAAACCACCAGAGAGCCGACGTTGCGATCGACGAGCTTTTTGACCGCGTCCAGGATGGTCTGATCCGCGGCGATGGCGAAGACCTGCCTGCCCTTTCGATTGAGGATTTCGGCGACTTTCATTTGGCGCCCCCGCGAAGCCCATCGCGTGCTCCATGGGCTTCGACCAGGAGTGTAGTCCCGGCGCCGGCGCAGAGCGCGACCTGCGCCGCAACCGCTGTCCAGGCAGTCGCCCTCCGGCCCCGAGGCGCTGCCCGGGCGAGCCTGCTCCTGGGGCACTCGAGAGCGACCGCGCGAACGCACCTTCGACCCCGCGCCAACCGGTGGAGTCTGCATCGCCCAGCGGCGATGGACGCCGCCAGGGAAAGAGGGGCCTCCGATGCGAACCTTGAATCTTGCTTTGGCCCTGTCCTGCGCCGCGGCATGCGCCAGCGCTCCCGTCTCACAGGCGCACGATACGACCGCCGGTCTCAAACCCTCTTCGGAGGGGCGAGCGCTCCTCTGGGAGGTGCGGCGCCCCGGCCCCTCGAAACGCCTCTACCTCACCGGCTCCATCCACGTCGCGCAGCCGGGGCAGCTCAAGCTCCCGCCGTCGCTCGAGGCGGCCTGTGCGCGCTCGGACGCCCTGGTGGTCGAGCTCGACCCCGAACAGGTGGACCGGCGCGCCGTGCAAGCCCTGGTGTTGAAGCTCGGGCTGTTCACCCACCGGCGCCGGGGCTCTCGACGCATTTGAGCCTGGAGACCTTGGCGCTCCTGCCGGACGCGCTCGCGCGGGTAGGGCTGACGCCCGCCCAGGTCAAGCCGACGCGACCCTGGCTCTTGGCGATGACCCTGATGGTGTTTGAACTGCAGAAGGCAGGCTTCAGCAAGAGCTCAGGCATCGACTACGTCCTACTGGCGAGCGCACGCGGCAAGAAGCGCATCGTCGAGCTCGAGACCGCCGAGGATCAGGTGCGCGTGCTCGCGTCGATGCCGCCGGACGTCGCCGACCTGACCCTCCAGGACGCGTTCAAGTCCGGCCCGCTCACGGCAGGTGCGTTCGCGGAGATGGCGACCGCCTAGGAAGGCGGGAACGCGAACGCGCTGGCGGAGAAGGCGTTCTCAGAGGCGAAAGACCCGCGCTTCACCTGGAAGACGCGATGGCGGCCGCGGCGTTCGCCGAGGAGGGCGAAGCCGAAGCGGCGAGGCAGATCATCGCGGACGGGCGGAAGGGCAAGCCAGCTCCGCTGGAGACCTGAGCCTCGCCGCCAGGAAGGTCAGGGAAGATCGCAACGAAGGCAGCGCGCGGCCTCGTCGCGCGCGGCCTTCTCGTCCAAGCCGATCTCCACTTTGTCGAAGCTCGTCCTGCGTCGCTCCAGGGAGATGAGCTCCACGGGCGGCCGGGTGAGCTTCGCGACCAGCTCGGCAGCGGCTTTCGCCCGGGGGACGGTCGCGCGCCGCCGCGGGGCCGAAGGCAACCGCGGCTTTTCGCCTCGCAAGAAGGCCTGGATGGCGATGGCCGCGCGCTTTCCTTCGGCAATGGCCTGGATGACCGTGGCCGGCCCGGTGACGGCGTCTCCCCCGCTGAAGAGCCCCGGCCGGCCCGTCTGCAGGGTGGCCGGATCCACGTCGATCGCCCCGCTGCTGCTGGCGCGCAGGCCGATGATAGACCCCAGCGCCCCGATATCGGGAACCTGTCCGATGGAGGGAAGAACCAGGTCGGCCTCGACCAGAAGCTCGGAGCCCGAGACGGGCACGGGCCTTTTCCGGCCCGAGGCGTCGGGCTCGCCGAGCTCCATTCGGATGCATTGCACTGCGCAAGCGCGGCCGTTCTCGGCAAGGATGGCCATGGGCGCCGTCAAGAAGGAGAAGGAAACCCCCTCTTCGAGCGCCTGGGCGATCTCGGAGGGGTAGGCGGGCATCTCGGCCCGACTCCTTCGATACAGAACCCTCACCTCGCCAGCGCCCCTGCGCAGCGCTGATCGCGCCACGTCGATGGCCACGTTACCGCCGCCGATGACCGCGACCTTGCGGCCTTCCGGCAGCGGCTCCCCGAGGTTGAGCTGCTTGAGGTAGCTCAAACCCTGGAGCACGCCCGCAGCGCTCTCGCCGGGGATGTCCAGAGACTTTGGCGAATGGGCGCCGATGGCGAGATAGCAGGCGTGAAAACCGCTCGCGAAGATATCGTCGAGCGATCGGTCCGTTCCGAGCCGAACCCCGGTCTGGAACTCGACGCCCATGCGCCGGATGCTGTCAATCTCCCGGTCCAAGAAGACGCGGGGCAAGCGATGCGGGGGAATGCCCACGCGCAGCATTCCGCCCACGTCGGGGAGCGCCTCGAAGACGGTGACGCCGTAGCCCTCGACGGCGAGGTAGCAAGCGGCGGAGAGGCCGGCGGGTCCGGAGCCGACGATGGCTACCTGCTCCTTCTTCTTGGCCCTGACGCGTGAAACGTATTCGGTGCCGTTGGCGAGCAAGAACCGGCCGGCAAACTCCTTGAGCGCGCGAATGGCAAGGCCCTGGTCGAGCTCGTTGCGACGGCATCGGCTCTCGCATGGGGCGGGGCAGACCGTACCGCAGACCCACGGCAGAGGGTTGTCTTCGCGGATGACCCGGACTGCTTCCTCGAATCGACCCGCAGGCGATCAGCCCGACGTACGACGAGACGTCGATGCCCGCCGGGCAGGCGCTCTGGCAGAAAGCAGGGCTGAGGGAGCGGCGGAGGTCCGAGCGCGAGAGCCGGCCCTCGCTGCGCGCCAGGTATTCGCGACGGAAGTAGCCGAAGAGCTTCTCCCGCAGGAGCGCGGAGGTCTCCTCTGCCTTCACGAACTTGAGCGCGTGCGCCGTGCACTTCGAGACGCAGGCAGGCTGGAGGCCCTGGTCGACCCGGTCCTTGCAGTAGTCGCACTTGACGACCTTGCCGCTCTCCGGGTCCCACTGCGGTACGCCATAGGGGCAGGCCGCCATGCAGGACCTGCAGCCCACGCAAAGCGAAGGCTCCACGAAGACGATGCCGTCCTTCGCGCGCTTTTGCATCGCGCCGGTGCGGCAGGCCTCCACGCACGAGGGCGTCTCGCAGTGGAAGCAGGGCACGAAGAGGAACATCATGCGCGGGACGCCGGAGATCAGCTGCGGGCCGACGGGCACGATGCGCGAGAGCCTCGGGCCAACCGAAAGGTTGTTCTTGGTTTTGCAATGCACCTCGCACGCGTAGCAGCCGATGCAGCGCTTGAGGTCCTGGTGAATGAGATAGGAGCTCATCGACTCTCCGGCGAGTGAGGCTCAACGGTTGGACGGAGCTTGCGCGCCGGCCTTTCTCACCGCGACCGTGCACTCCAGAAACGCCACGCACCCGCCGACGGGGTCGAGCTTTTCCAGGGCGCCGGTCGCGAAGCGCGTATCCTTGAGGCCGCAGCGGAAGGAGCGCGTCTTGCGCGGAGTCTCGTTCCCGAACCCGTGCAGCATGAACACCGCCTCGGGGTGGATGAGGGGCGTCACCTTCGGCCGTGATCCGCCCGACGTGGCCGTCGGCGGCCACGACCTCCACTTCCTCGGAGTCGCCAATCCCCAGGCGCCGCGCCGCCTGGTCGTTGATCCACAGGGTGTTCTGCGCGAGCACTTCATGGAGGCAGGGGTTGTTCTGAGACTGCGCGTGGGTGTGCGCCGCGCTGCGCCCGAACGCGAGCCTGAACGACCCCTCCGGCGGCTTCGCCGGGCTCGCGAAGGGCTTGAGCGACTCGAAGGAAGCGCGGGCCATCTCGGCCGAGACGAGCTCGATCTTTCCGGAGGGCGTCTTGAACTTCAGCTTGGAGCGATCCATCAAGATGGGTTTCGGGGCGAGCTTCACGAAGCCCTTGGCCGCGAAGTCCTCGATCGCGACGCCGGTGCCCTCGAGCTGGTATTTCCAGATCTCCTCGATGCTCCGGTACGGGAAGTACTTCCCGGCGCCCATCTTGTCTGCGAGGAGGCAGAAGATCTCCCAGGACGGCTTGGAATCGAAGCGCGGCGCGACGGCCTGCCGGCGCATGGCGAAGGCGGGCGCGGGCCCCTTCTGCTCGGCGATGATGTTGGACCGCTCCAGGTACGTAGCCTCGGGGAGAATCACGTCCGCGTACCACGCGGTGTCGCTGTAGTTCACGTCGATGGAGACCAGGAGGTCGAGGCGGTCGAGGATCTTCTTCTGCGCGTCGGGGTCCGGCAAGGCGGCGAGAGGATCGTACCGATAGGCGATGAAGGCCCGAATCGGGTAGGGCTCACCCTTGTCGACGGCCTTGTAGAGGCTCATCACGTGACCGGTTCCGAGCGGCTTGTTCGGCATATCGAGGCCGTCGACGATGCGCTCCGCGGGCGCCGGGATCTCGGCGCCCAGAGAATGGAGCGGCTTGACCCCCGCGTCCTTGGCGCTCTTGGCCAGGATAAGCCCGCCCTCGGCCTCGATGTTGCCCATGAGGACGTTGAGGATGTACGCCGAGCGGCAGGCATAGAAAGAATCGGAATAGCGGGCCGTCATCCAGCCGCCGTGGAAGAGCGTGCGGGGCCGCGCGGACCCGGCCTCTCGGGCGAAGGCGACGATGTCCCGAGCGGCGAGCCCCGTCTGTTCCGCGGCCCACTCCGGCGTGTACGGCGCGACGAAGCGCTCGAGCTCGGGAAGGCCGGTGACGTATTGATCGACGAACGGTTTGTCGTAGAGCCCTTCCTGCAGAATGACGTGGATGAGCCCGAGGTTCAGCGCGTAATCGGTGCCCGGGCGGACCATCAGGAAGCGGTCGGCCTTGGAGGCGGTGACGGTGGCGCGGATGTCGACGTAGGTGAGCTTGGCGCCGCGCTCCATCGCGTCGAGGATGTTGTTCACCTCTTTCACCTGGAGCGACTCGAAGACGTTCCGGCCGTAGAGGACGATGTGCTTCGCCTTGGCGAAGTCGTAGATCATCTCGCCGCGGCCGCAGCCGAAGAGGGACTTGCACGCCAGGTTGACGTTGCTGGCGCACGCGTCGTCGTGGTCGAAGTAGTTGGGGGAGCCGAGCGCCTTGAGGAAGCTCTTGGTCAAGTCGGTGAAGAGGCCGCCACGGTCGGCGAGCGCGATGGCCCGCGGCCCGTGCTGGGCGGTCACGGTTTTCAGCTTCTCGGCGACGAAGCCCAGGGCCTCCTCCCAGCTCGCCGTCTTCCACTGCCCCGAGCCCCGCGGCCCAGAGCGGATCATCGGGTGTTGGGGCCGCTCCGAGTCGTACTCGAAGGCGATGCCCGCCGAGCCCTTGGCGCACAGGCTGCCCTCGACGCCGGGCGCATGCGGATTTCCCTCGAATCCAGCTGACCCGGCCGTCCTGCACCTCGACGCGGATGGGACAGCGCACCGCGCACATGCCGCAGAGACTGTAGACAGAGGTCGTTTCACCCATTCCGAACTCCCGCGCATTCTGCGAAGCTGCCCGGCCGATTCGATGCCTTCTCTGCCCCTACCGGATTATGTCGCTTTCCCCCGAGCGAAGCGCCGAAGGCGCGTCGTCGAGGGGCTTGTCTACGAGTGCAGCGCAGGCCGTCGGCGACCGCACTGGCTCGGTCAGGTACGCCCGCACTCCGTCTCCTTTGTTCGAGGAAGCATGAATGATCCGGGTTAGGGCGATTCGGAACCTGTCGACAGGTCAGCCGGGGCAGTGGCCGTCAGAGCCGGCGTCACCCGATCCTCGATGCGCCGATCCGACTGCCGGCTCGCCGTGACGTTAGAACACCCCGAGCAGGTTCAGCGACAGAATCACCAGGCCGAGGACGGCGATGCGCTTGACCGTCACCGGGCTGAACTTCTGGGCGATCTTCGGGCCGATGTACCCGCCGAGGATGGCCGCGGGGAACATGATGAGGAAGAGAACCAGGTCAAAGTTCCCATACTGGTAGTGGCGCAGGCTTCCGGTGATGGTGTTGAAGAAGATGGCGAGGAGCGAGCTGCCCACCGCGAGGTACATCGGGAGGCGCAGCGCGACGGTCATGATGACGATCATGAACGGCCCGCCGCCGAAGCCGAACATGGACGAGACCACCGCCATGAGGAACCCCAGGAAGCACCCAAAGGCCACGTTGACCTTGAACTCCTGACCCCAGAACTGGACGAGCATGGATTTCTCCAAAGCATGAGGAAATGCGCGTGGGCGCCGGACTCTACGCCGCGTGTTTCTTCGCCGGGATCTCGGCCGCCTTGGCCGCCTCCTCCGCGCGCTTCTTGAATTCCTTCATGATGGCCTGCTCCTTCTTGTTCTTGGCCAGGTAGCCCGGGGTCGTCTGCCAGAGCATCAGGGCGGCGAGGATGAGGAGGATGATCCCGAAGATGTATTTGAATTGATCGAGGGTCACCAGCTCGGTCAGCTTCGGACCCACGAAAGCGCCGGCGATGGTCGCCAGGCCCACGGCGACCCCGAGCTTCCAGCTGATGAATTTGATCTTGGAGTAGTTCGCGATTCCGCTCGCCTGCGAGAAGAGCACGGTGGGCATGACCGTCCCGGCCACCACTGTGTGGGGCAGCGGCCAGATGGAGACGAGCAGCGGATTCAAGATGAAGCCGCCTCCCGCGCCCATCATCACGCCGAAGATGGAGACGACCAGCGCGAGCAGGAACGGCCAGACCAGGTTGATGCTGGCGCCGGCATTGCTCAGGTAGACGTTGGGAAAGGCGATGGAGTTCTGGAGAATGACCGGCTCGCTCCTCGTCTTCTTGTCGAGGGCCGCGACGACGGTGTACTTCCCGGGCGCCAGGCCCGCGCCCAGCTTGAGGGTCGCCTTGAACACGCCGTCCGGCAGGACCTCCAGGTCGGCGCTCATGATCTTTTCGGGGCTTCGGAACTTGGCCTTCATGAGCTGCATCGAGCGCCTGCGGCTCTCCGCCGCGTCCATCGCGAGGAGGAGCTCGCCCCGCGACCCGACGACGCTTCCCAGGAGCGTGGCCTGGAAGCGCTCGATCTTGGCGCTGGCGGGCGCGGCGTAGGCCGCGTCGGCGCCCAGGTCCTTGAGCGCCTGCGAGAAGCTCCACTTCGAGCCCTCGCGCCTGACCTTCTCCAGCGCCTCGGCCTTCTCCTTGGGGAGAATCAGCCTGTAGAACGCGGGTATCTGCTCGGTCAGATAGAGGACGTACGGCCGCTTCCCGGTGGCCTTGTCCACATCGGCGTCGAAGCGCCCGGCCCGAACCTTCTCCTCGGACCAGACCTCGAGATAGACCGGCCGGCCGGCGGGCGCGGTGCCGGTGAGCGTGATGGTCCCGCCGTTCTCAAGGGTGGCCTTGTCCGCTTTGAGCGTCAACGAAGGGGGCTCGGCCGCGGTCGCCGTGGCCGGCCCCGCTGCGGCAGGCGCGGGCTCGACCGCGCGCGCCGCCTCCGGAACGGCCGGCGCCGGCTCCGACGGGGCGGTGGCCGCGCTGCTCGGGACCGGCAAGAGGGCACTGCAGGCGAAACCGAGCAGCAACCGCATTCGGGCTCGCATCATCGGCTTGCTCCTGGGTCGGGCGGGCGATGGCGCTTGCCCCAGCGTCCTCTGGCAAACGTCATTCCGGCGCCGCCGGAGGGCGGATCGTCGAATCGGATGCGTCTGCGGGCGGCGCGGGAGCCCTGCTGAGCGAGAGTATCTCGTGCGGGATGGCGCTCGGGCAACGCGGAACGCGCGGACTCGCCGAAAGACGCTTTTATGTCATTGATAAAGAAAGTTCACTATGGAGCGCCCACCCGCGCCTGGGGCAGTCTGCCGGTGCGGCGTCCTCGAGGATCTCGACCGCCTTCGCGGTGTCGGTCACGAACCCGCGGTTCATAGTGGCGATGGTGAAGCGGCGCGGGCTTCGCGGAGCAGCCGTGCGACGCTTTGACGAGCGTGCAGGCGGAGGCGGCGCAGCGCGACGGGTCCTCTCCCCTGAGCTGGTAGATCTCGTCCCGGCGGCCGCTGAAGCGGAAGTCCTCCGAGGTCAGGTCGGCTGAGCTTCTCGCCCGCTCGACCGAACGCGCAGCCCTGCCTCGCGCCCATCGATGTGAGGCGATTGCCTCCGGCGAAGGCGGCATCGGCGTGCGCACGTGAGGTCTGATCGCCACGTCGGTGACGGGGACGGCGGCCAGATGAAGGCGCGCCTCACACTCGCGGCGAGGCTCCGGCGTCCAGCCTTGCTCGCCGCCGCCGAGCCCACGCGCCGAGCACAGCCAGCAGGGCCAGCGGCCCGCTGCCCGCGCCTTGTCCTGCTCCGCAGCCGCACCCGCGGGTGGCGGCGGTAGCCCCATTTCCGCCCGATCCCGAGCAACTCCCCGATCCCGAGCCATTGCCCGAGCCATTGCCCGAGCCATTGCCCGAGCCATTGCCCGAGCCATTGCCCGAGCCATTGCCCGAGCCATTGCCCGAGCCCGAGCCCGAGCCATTGCCCGAGCCATTGCCCGAGCCATTGCCCGAGCCATTGCCCGAGCCATTGCCCGAGCCCGAGCCCGAGCCGCCCGCGGCCGCCACGGCCGCCGCGATGTCGTTCCCGTCCGGCTGTTTGATAGTGATACCCGCCAGTGCGGCCGGCCTCCGCGGGTCCGTCTCCAGCGCGCCGATAGCGCACGGACTCTGGCGCGACTGCCCGAACAGGTCGGCCCCGTTCACCGGGGCAGCCATGCACGTCGCGACGTCTCCGCCGCCGAGCGCGGGGCTCAACCACGTCGGGATGTACAGGCTGTCGAGCTTCGGGTCGGCAGCGGTGATGGATGCCCCGCAGCTCTGCTCCGGATACTGGAGGTTCCTGCCGCCGTCCACGATGCTGCTCACGCTCTGAGGGTCGCAGTTCCCGCCCGAGTTGTTCGCGACGATCACTTCCTTCAGCGCGACGGGCCCGCCGCCGGCCTTCGCCGGCAACAGCGCCAGCGCTGGGCCGCCGGCGTTGCCGGCGATGGTGCTGTACTCGAGGGTGGCCGCCGAGCCGACGAGCGCAGCGCCGGACGGAGCGGTGTTTCGGGCGAAGAGGACGTTGCCGAAGATGGAGTCCGTCCCTTGTATGGCCTGCATCATCTTGATGGCGCCGCCCGCCTGCTGGGCGCTGTTGTCCGCGAAGACCACCTGCGCGAGCTGCAGCGCGGCCCGCTGCGCCACGTCGACGGCCCCGCCCGTCTGCCGTGCCGTGTTATTCGCGAAGGAGACGTGAAGGGCCTGCAGCGCGATGTCGGTATTTCCGGGCGCACCGGGCAACGGAGCCGTGACCCCCAGCTCGATGGCACCGCCCAGGGTCGCGGAGTTGTTCTTGAGGTTGCTGTAGCGGATTGCGAGGTCGCGTGACGCGGGCCCGGCCTGCACGGCGATGGCGCCGCCCGCCTGTTGCGCGCTGTTGGAGTCGAACGTGGTGGTGCGAATGGAGACTGTCTGCTTGAGGCCCTCAGGGGGAAGCCCTGAGTTCCCAAAAAAGGCGTGGCCCAGATAGATGGCCCCGCCGCTCCCCGTAGCGGTGTTGTTGGAGAACTTGCTCTTCTCGATGGTCGTGTCGCAGTAGCTGCTCAGCGCTCCTCCGCGCTCGCCTTTGTTGCCGGTGAACTGCGTGCGCCGGATCGTCACCTGGCACTTCGGGGCATAGGCCGCACTCAGCGCCCAGCCGTCGTTGCCGTTGAACTGGCTATCTTCCACCAGCAGCTTCTGCCCCCAGAAGCCGATGGCAAAGTGGGACGAGCTGATCGTGCTCGAGTGGATCTCCACGTTCATGTACCCACTGAGCATGGAAGCATATGTGAGGGCGCTCGGCGGCTGAGTTTCGTGAGTGTTGGTCAGCGTCATTCCGCTCACTATCAGAGTTGCGCTCGCGTCGGCCGGGGTGGGGTTGTTCCAGTACTCTCCCGTATCGCCAAAGAAACCGGGGGTCTCGCCTTGGAAATCCAGGGTGACCTTGCCGTCGCCCGCGAGCTCCGTGGATCCGCGGATGAGGTAGCTTCCCTTGACGACAATGACGGCGTTCGCGCCACAGGCAAAGGTGATGCGCCCACCCTTCTCCTGGGAGACGTTCAGGAGCGCGTTATACAGATTGATTCCTTCCCCTTGCTGCGTGTCCTCCTGGCACAGGGTCACGACCATGTCACGCGCCGCGAGGGCCGGAAGCGGGGCGAAGCTTGCGCTGGCGAGCAGCGCCGCCGCGGCGGCAATGGATCTGGCTTTCATGTCACTTCACCTCGCGCTTGGGGTTCGCAGTATCCGTCAGGTCGAGGACGAGCTGGTCGTTCCCGACGGTGACTCTGCCCGAGTGGTCACCATGGATGAAATCGCCCGACGCAAAAGGCCAGCTCTCCGGCTCGGCTTGAGGCTGTCAGCATCCTCTGTGCCAGCGCCCGGTAGACACTCCACCCTCTCAGCGGCCGGGCCTTTTTGAGCGGGAGAGGTTGGGCGCCCGGTGGGCGCCCGCCCGGCTCGGACCGGGGCCTCATCGTAAGGCGGAGGAGCCTTCGCCGATGTTGGCTTCCGCAGTGGTCGGCGCGCCATCGACGAAGCGCCGCCAGCGACGGCGAGCGCGCCCATGCTCGCCTGAAGGCGTCAGGGATCGCGACCCGAGCAAGGCGATGCGCCTCCGACGTGCGGCTTCATCAGCCGCCGCTGTAGCGCTGATAGAGCCGCGCGTTGAATTCGTCGAAGTCGCCGCGGAGGCTCTTCTGGAAGCTGGTTGATCTCCGGACCCCCTCATTCTGTGATGCGGCACGTCGCGCGCCGCTTCAGCTCATCCGCGCAAGCAGCGGATGAGGTCTCAATGTTCCACCCGACTCGGGTTATTGACGTCCGAGAGGTCGAGATGGAGGGAGTGACTGTGGTCCGGGCTCTGAATGTCGACTATCCCGGAGCCGTCCCCGCTGATGACATCGCCGTCGGCAAAGCGCCAGTCCTGCGGCTTCTGCTGCGCCACCCCGTCCACCTCGACTACCCGAGCGGCGTCGTTGGGATCCAGCCGAGAGTCCGACTGGTGGACTTGCCAGCTAAGGTCGTGCCCGGTCGAAGTGTGATAGACGCCGAGGATGTCCATCGAGGCATTCTTGTTCATGACGTCCTTCTGGAAGCTGTCGAAGTCGCTCTTATCAGTCGCGGGCACCACCTCGAGCATGCCGGGGTTTCCTGGCGCCGCCGAGTTGTTGAAGATCGCGACGAAGACGCGCGGCGGGTTATTGACACTGCCGGGGTCGTTGGATGTCCCAGGTGCCGGCGGTGGCACGTAGTAGCCCACGCCGCAGTTCTTGGTGTCGATGAAAGTCCAGACCGCACCGCGAGCCGTACCGCTCTTGACCGCACAGCCGTCAAGCTCGGGAGGTATCACCAGGTTGTAGCCGCACGCAAACCCGTTCCACACGCAGAGGTTGGAGTCGAAGGTGAGGGACTTGGTACCCGAGTCAAAGGGGTTCGGGCCTTCGACACGGCTGGGGCCTTCGAAACGGATGTACTTCGCGAGCGATTCCGGGGGCACGCCTTGCGTGAGATCCGGCGGCCCGGAAGCGCCCAGCATCAGCATGGTGGGGAGGCCGCCCCCGCGGTCGGTGTTCCGGAATGTCGGTATCACCTGCATGGCCAGCAAGGTCTCTGGGTGCAAGATTCCCGTGCCGGTCGGAAGCTCCAGTCGAGTCGCCGGCTCGGTCTCGATGCCGCCGGCGGTCAGGAGGAACCCGGGTCCCGCAGAATAGATCTCGAAGCCTCCGTGATGGATGCGCTGCAGGTACGGCGTGGTCTTGTTGAGGGCGAGATCGATAACGAACTGCGGCGGTCTGTACGAGGAACTGGCCACGTGGACCAACTCGGCGGTACCGGAGTCGCCCACGCGGTGACCGTAGAACAACGTGACGTCGCCGGTGTATAACAACATCGTGAGCAGCCCACTGTCGCCGGCTACGCCGAAGTCGAAGACTCTCCTGAAGCCCGGGTACTTCGCCGGGTCAGTGTACTTCTGGGCATCGTCCCGCCCGTCGATCCAAGCCAGATGCTCCATGAGGCGCCGAAAGGGCACCAGCCGGCGGCCTTGATAGGTCCCGACGGCGACTTTCGCCATGTCGTAGTCGAGCGCCATCTGGGCGCCTATCTTCACCTGTTGGTCGTCAGCGAAATCCACCAGATTCAGCAAGGACCGGATCGTGTACCGCTGATAGGGTCGCGCGTTGTATTCGTCGAAGTCGCTCGACAGGACCCTCTTGAAGCGACTTATGAGGAACTCCTTGACCTCACTTTGCTTCTGCGCGAAGTCGGCGTCGTAACTCTCCTTGAGGATCTCCTGGTTCTTGAGGTATCTCGAGCTTTCGATCATGAACCGGTGATTTTCCGTCTCGGGGATGCTCCCGTACATGAGCAGTTCAATCAACGCTATTGCGCCTACGGCGCCCGCCCCCGCGACTATCGCTCCGATCACTCCTCCCACCCCCGTTCCCACTGCGGCGACCACAGACAGTGCCACCACCAGAATGATCAGCAGAAAGGCAAGCCACCCGAGTGCGTCCCCCACCGAGGAGAAGAAGTCGCCGGCGCTGGGGGACTGCTGGTCTATGCGGTCCTGCGCGCTGCCCGTCTCCTTCTCCTGGTTTCCGCACGCCGTGAGCTCGTAGGACGCCGGGCCGAGCGCTCCACTGACGCTGATGAGGTCGTCGGAGACGCGCTTGCGCGTCGCATCGTCGAGCAGATTGAGATTCGGGTTCTTCTTGTCGAGGAACATGATTCGGACGAAATCTCGAACCTTGACGTCCCATTCGCCCTGCGTCAACCCGAAGAGGTGGCAAGGCACTGCGGACGACCCGAGCTGTTCAAAATCGAAGTTCCACATGTCGGAAAGGGCTCGGTTGACCTGGGCCCGCATGCAATCGGTCGTGACCGAATAGGTCATCGAGTAAATCGGATCCTTCGCAACTCCCGGATTGCCCGGGTTCCAGCACAAAGGCTCTGGACAGGCGGCGTCGCCGGCTGGCTTGATTGTCTGAATGACGTTGCTGCATGCGTCCCCGTAGAGTGCCTTCATGCGACCATTGAGGGCAGAAACATTTGTCGCCTTCAGCGGATTAGTCTCCTCGAACTTCCAGCTGTTCATGTCGTGGGTTGCGAAGAACCAGGGGCTTCTTTCTGATATCTTGTCCTTGTTCTCTTCCCTGGCTTTCGGGTCGTCTGGCAGCGCAAGGTTGAACATGTTGAAGACGGTGCTTGTAGTCACCCGGCTCGTGCCTTGGCAGGCAGGTTTGCTCGTATTTGGGTAGGAATTGAGAGCCCATATGAGATACCCGAGCTTGGCGATGACCTCCGCGATTTGGTTCTCATCGGTCCAACTGGTCTCCGCATTCAGAAAGAAGAAATACTCGTCGTCGCAGGCCCCCGACCTCAGGACTTCGTTCGCTCGAGCGTTGATCGCCGTGTCCGAGGAGTCGGCCACCTTTTCGAAACCGGCGTCCGCGCGGGCGCTCGAGGTCGAGACGAGCGCGCCGAACGCGAGGAGGCAGACCAGCGCCCTTCGGCCCCACGATGAATTTGGTCGCGGAACCGCGCCGTACTTCTCGGTCGTCTTTGCCCACGAAAGCAGCATGTCCCTCACTCCTCTTCGAATGGCCACAGTGGACGTCGTCCTGGCCGCGGCGTCGGATTGCTTGCGCAGACAGCAGTTGAGAGCAGCCTCCGTGCCGTCCAAACCTCTCGCGAACTTCCCTATGAGCGGCGGGCTCCCTTCAAGCTCACGGGGCGGGCGGAGAGCGGGCGCCCGCTGGGCGCCCACCGGACGTTCGCAAGCCTCTCGCGGTGACATGGCGAGCAGTTCATCATCAGGCTCGGCGTTGCTTCCCCGCGCGTGGCTTTGCCCAGTGCCGCCGCGACCGGGCGTCGAGCTCGGGTCCAGCGCGCCCGCTCGGCGGGCTCTTCTCGACCGACCGGCCCACCCCCATGGCGCGGAAGCCGCTCGCTGGCGGAGCAGGTCACAGCTGGACCGAGGTCCCCTTGGCGAGCTGGTAATTCCGGCCGGAAATGTCGCCCGTCGAGGCTCCGACAAGCGCATTGGCATACTGTCCTTGGCCGTTAGCACCCTGGTCGGCATCCCAAGTGTTGCCTGCGGCCTGCACCGTGGCAGGCGAACCTTCGACCTTGAGGTTGCAAGGGGAATTGCCCTTCAACGTGTTGCCACCCGGATCATTGGGCGTGCCGAGGTCGATACCCCCTGTGGCGTCCCGGACATAGAGTCCCGCCTGGTTGCCGGTGACCGCGGTGTCGCGCATCATGAAGGCGGTGCTCGCCATGAGGTCGACCGGAGCGCCGGTACAATTCGTGATGCTGCTGTTCCTGAGGGTGAGGAAGCCGCCTGCAGTAATCGCGCTGAGAGCGTTGTCGAATGTTGCGCGGTCGATGGTCGCTGTGCCGAGCGTCACAATGACCGAGTTGCTCGGGCTGGTGTTGGAGAAGGTGCTGTCCATCACGACGAGCTGAGCAGCGGGGCCGGCGTAGATGGCAGAGGTCTTCATGGCCAGCCCTTTCAAGGTGCGTTCTTTCTCTTTGTTTTCCGCAGTGCTAGCAAGCGAGCAGTGGAAACATGAGGGTGTCTTCGGTTGAAGGTTCTCGGTTGCCGCGGCTTCTTTGGACCACGTGGATGTCGACGGAACTTCAGCAAGTCAACTTCTCCAGCGAGGTCGACAAGCACCTTGGCGACCTCGCTGGTTGGGGCTGCCTGGAATACTCGCCACGCTTTGGGCGGGATCGCGATCTCCATGCCTCGCCGGGTGCCGGCGATTTCGTCGGCCAGGTAATAGGCCGATACCTCTTCTTGGATCTTTTCGGCTCCGTGCTCGGCGCGCAAGGCGGCCTTGATGACCGAGAGAACGTTGTAGGCGACCAAGGCCACACAGAACGCGAAGAGCGCTGCCTTCGGATAGCCCAACGTATTGAGCTCGCCTTCCAGGGTTGCCTCCAGCTCCTGAAATGCCAACTCGATGCCCCACCGCTTTCGGTAGACAGCGCCGACGGTTGTGCCGAGAGTATCTGGTGGGAGATTCGTCAGGATGTGAAGTTCCCGGTCGCCATCACGCGTCGCCTTCTGAAGCTTCAGGGTAATACGGCGGGCGAGGAGCGAGTTCCCGGTGTCATCCCTCAGCTTCACCTCCTGTTCCCAAACCTCGGCGCCGTCGATGGTGCCGCAGCGACGAAGACGGCTGATCGGTTTCCACGGCACATTGATGCGGTGGTGCCTGACGATGAAGAGCCCCTCTCGACGGGCGATGCCGAAGAGCAGGGCGCAGGTGCAGAAGTTGCGGTCAGCGATCCACACGTCCCTCGGCGCGACCTTCGCCAACACCGCTTCAGTGAGCGAGCGCTCCTGGGCGTGGCCATCCTCGCAAGGGATCACATCGGTTACTTGCAGGAGGCGCGGATCCAGCACGACCAATGCAAACCCTGGCAGCGGGCCCGCTGCGGTCTTGCGCAGCTCGGAAATCCGATGCTCCGTGGCCGCCAGGTGATTCCCGTCGAGGATCCGAGCTCGATACCCTGGAAGGAGTTCCGGAAGCGATGCCTTCATGCTTTCGATCAACGGAACAGTGCGACCGGCGACGTGCTTGACCAATGCCGCACCGACCCCCGGCTCGATTCCGTCGACCTTGTTGTACAGCGACTGTACCGAGACCTCAATTCGGCGCCGATTGGCTTGATAGGCGGCGTGAAGCGACGGCCGGATGCGGTGAACCACGAGGCTCATCAAGTCGACGACTGTGGAGAACAGCAGCGTCCGCGTGTATTGCGTTTCAGCGCTCGCGCCAAACACGGCATCAACATCTTCGGAGCGCAGCGCATGCTCGAGTGTCCCACGCGCCATCACGCTAATCGGGCTCTGTTCAATGAACGGAGCGAACACCTTGCCAAGAATCATGCGTTGGCCTTTCGACGGGCGCCCCGGTTTGGACGCGCCCAGGAGAGGCCAGATCCATGGCAGATTCTCAGGACCCGCACAATAGAGTCGAAATCCCGCAGCAACACCAACTACTTACGACCTTTAAAGGGCTGGTCTTCATGGCCTGAGCTCTGACGTTGGTGAGATAGAGCGCGCTCGAGTCCTCCGCCATGAGCAGCCCGCCGCTGAGGTCGGCATTGGTCATGTGAACGGCGGAGGAGCCTTTGGCGTCTGCCAGGTGGTCGGCCTTGCCATAGGTGCCGCCTTGGACGTCCAGTCGACTGTCCTCTTCTGTCAGAAGGGATTGTTGTTGTGCTCCCTCCGAGCTGCAGTCTTGCAGCGTCGCTGAGGCCGAGGACACCAGGTGAAGGTCAACTTGGTTGCCGCTGAAGGCCACGCGAGTCAGGTTCTGCTTGCCCAGTCCGGCCTCCAATGCAATGGAGAAGCCCGTCATAGTGAGGTCGCTGACCAAGGTGTCCTCCGCCAGAGAGAGCCCCATCTTGTTGTTCATGGCTTTCAGGACCACCCCTGCCGCGTTCCCCTTGAGAGTGGCTCCAGTCGGGACGGTATACTCCCAGAGCTCACCGCTGCCCTCGTTGTAGGTGCCGGGCAAGAGGACCGTGGTCTTGGTCGGGCCGGCCATGCGAAAGAGTGCTTCGCGGACGGTCCGGAGCGGCTTGGCCTGAGTGCCAGGGTTGGTGTCGAGCCCCGCGGAAGGGTCTGCATAGAATTGCGACAAGGCATTCAGGGAGATCTTGACCGATTGGACCGCGTCCCCGACGGAGGCGGTGAGGACCACGGTCGTGGCCGCGCCCAGCTCGTCCGGTGGCGTGTACTGCACGGAGGAGCAGGAGCCGGTGCTGGCGGAGAGCCTTCCGGCGAGGGCGGGGCTCATTTTCCAGTCGACGGTCCCACTCAGGCCGTTCAGGGTTGCGGTGAAAGTCAGAGGGGCATCTCCCGGAGCGGCCGTCGCCGAGGACGGGGAAATGCTCAAAGGGGACTTGGCGGCTTCCCCTCCACCGCAACCTGCGAGCGCCAGGAACAGCAGCGGCGCGGCGGTCCAATGGGCTCGATGTCGTTGAGTCACGGTCCTCTCCTCGATGGAGCTGAAGCAAGTGAAGACGGGGATGCAATTGAGTCGTCGCAGGGCACCTCGTCGCCGGGGGGGGGGGCGCGGCGCGTGTCAGCGCGCGGACAGAGGTCTTTCCTAGAGATAGAGGGTGATTCCACTCGCGATATTGTAATTGCGTGTAGTTTTCGGGCCCGTGTCATAGGCGTAGGGGTTGTGGTAGTGTCCTTCGGGATCCGTATAGTGCGCATTGGGATCCGTACCCTGGTCGATGTCCCACGTGTTGCCACTGGCATTCATCCAATAGGACTGGCCTTGGTGACCCGCGACGTAGAGGTTGACGCCGGTGTTGTTCTTCAGCGTGTTGCCGCCGGGGTCCATGCTGGTGCCCAAGTCAATGCCGCCTGTGACATCGCCGATCCCAATTCCCATTGGCGAGTTGTTGGTAATCACTGTATTGCGCATCGTAAGTGTGGTCGGATTCATGACAAAGACGGCAAAAGCAGCGCACCCCGTGATGCTGCTGTTGCTCAAGCTAACTGTGCCATTGCCGGTCAGGATACCGGTGCGGTTCTTGTCGAATGTCGCACCGTCGATGGTGGTGGTGCCATTTGTCACAATGGCGGCGCACAAGAAGTCAGTGCAGGAGGCGTTGTAGAAGCGGCCGCCCGAGACGGAGAGATGGGAGGTCTCGCCGACGTTGATGGCGCTGACGGCGACATCGTGGAAGTTGACGTTCCGGAGGCTAAGGGTGCTCGAGTCCTGCGCCAAGAGTCCACGCACGCTGAGGTCGGCGTTGGTGAGGGAGACGGCTGCGGAGCCATTCAGGGTCGCGATAGCGGCATTGATGTCGGTTCCCTGAGCCCCCTGATACGTGCCACCCTGAATCTGTACTTCACTCTCTCCGTCCGCCACGATGGTCTTGCTTGCTCCCGCAGAGCTGCAGTCTTGCAGCGTCGCCGAGGCGGAGGAGGTGAGGTGAAGATCGATCTCGTTGTTATCGAAGGTGACGCGGGTCAAGGAGTGCTCGCCGGCGCTGGTCTCCATTGCGGTGGAGAAGCCGGTCAGTTTGAGGTCGCTGAGAGTCGCGTCCCCCGCGGAGTAGAGTCCGCGTGTTTTGTTCGTGCTCGTGCTCTGGAGAACCACCCCCTCGCTCCCCTTGAGAGTGATTCCGGTGGGGAGGGCATCGTTCCAGCTCTCCCCTGTGCTCTCGGCGTAGGTGCCGGGCAGAAGGATCGTTGTCTTGGTCACGCCGGCCATGCGCGAGAGTGCTTGGTGAATGGTCTGAAGCGGCTTGCCCTGAGTGCCGGGGTTGGTGTCGTGCCCCGCGGACGGGTTCACGTAGAACTGGGGCAGAGGATTCAGGGAGACCTTGACGGATTGAACGAGGTCCCCGGCAGAAGCGGTGACGGTCACGGTCGTCGCCGTGCCGAGCTCATTGGGCGGCGTGTAGTGCACGGTGGAGCCGGTGCTGGCGGAGAGAGCTCCGGCGTGGGGAGGGCTCATGCTCCAGCCCACGGTCCCGCTCTGGCCCGTGAGGGCCGCAGTGAACGTCAGGGGGTCGTCGCCCGGGGCGGCGGACGCCGAGGACGGGTATAGGCTCAAGGCGGGTGGGGTGCTCGCTCCCGCACCAACTCCACCGCCGCAACCCGCAAGGATCGCGATCAGCAGTGATGATGAGGCGGCCCAGCGAATCGGAAGAGATTGACGCACGGCGATCCCTCGGGGATCTGGAGCAAGGCGAAGCGGGAATTCATGCAGAAGGCGGCGGGCGAGCAGCCGCGAGCTCCTCCGCCTTCAAGTACGAGAGCCCCAGCAGCAGAGCGCGTGCCAAAGGTTGAACGGGCGTGAATGCCGCGGCCGCTATGGGGCGAGGAGTCTCTTGCGGGTGGGCGCCCGCGGGCGCCCGGCGGGCGCCTTGGCGCGAGACGCGATCGCCTGGACATGAGCGGCCCCTGAGGAGGGCACGGGCTCTCCGCCGCGCTCATGCGCCGTTGCTGGGCTCGGGCGGTTGGATGCCGGCGACTCCCACGAGCTTTGGCGACCTCTTGTAGAGCGCGGACCTTCCTGGGGCGGCTCTCGGAGATGCCGGGCTATCGGCCGCTGCGCGCGCCCACGCCCGAGCTGATCGGCACCTGGGCTCGGCTCGAGCTCCCCGACGGGCTGCGCCTGGAGCTCTTCTCCATCCCCGCGGCCATTGCCAAAGCCTGCGCCAGGCCCCATCAGGAGCAGCTCGATCTGCATCCCGATGACCCTGGCGTGGACTCCAGGGGAGCCCCGTCGAAGCACTCCAGCACCTTCCTGCGCGCAAGAGGCCCCAAGTTGAAGGCTCTCGGCGAATCCGCGGCAATCCTCAGAAGAAAGGCCGCCGATTCCCGAATTCATGTTCCGGGCCGCGAGAATCTCGCGCAATTCTCCATCTCGGCCTTTCGGCTTTGGAGGAAAACCGCGCCTCGCTCACTTCCGGAGCAGGCCCGGGGAAAGCCGCGCCCGGCACCGCTCGCACAGCTCGCCGGAGCTCGAGTCGGCGCTCTCCAGATATCGCCCCTTCGCGTCGCGCATCACGCAGCCTGGGGTTTCGCAGTGCGGCAGGCCGAGGGTGTGCCCCAGCTCGTGCAGGACCAGGTCAGCCGTGCGCCTTTCCAAAATGGCCCGGGTCCGGCTGTGCCGCTCGTTGATCCACGTCGAGATGACGCAGGCGGCTCCCCCCACCGTCCCCAGCCCCGCGACCCGCCAGTCCTCGATGGCGCCGTTGGCCGTGGAGATCTCCGCGGCGGTCACGGCCACCACCTTCCAGGCCTTCGGCGGCGGATCCGCCTCAAGCGCCTCTAATATCTTCTCCGCCCGCCACCGCTTGCGCGGCGCGTACCACGCCGCGCGCGGCAGCTCTCGCGCGGGCTCCACCCGGACGTCGGCGGCGAACCGGCGCTCAATAGCCTCGCGCGCCACCTGGACGAGGCGCGCATCGACGGGCCCCAACGGGACCAGCGGCACGACCGGCCTCTCGCCTTCGGCGGCTGCCGCGGCCGAGCACGCGGCCAGCGCCACCGCCAGAGCCAAGGCCCTCATCGCGACCTGCCCCGCGCGACCAGCGCCGCGACGGCGAGGACGAACTTTTCATCGGAGAGGTGCTCAGGCCGGGTCAGCCCGAAGCGCTCGCCGGCGTATTCACTCAGCCGCTGGAACAGCGCGAGCCTCGCGCCCATCGCCAGCTCCTCCCGGCGCAGCGCCGCCGAGAGCAACACCTCGCGCTCCTCGACCGACGCCCGGGCTATCCGCTCTTCGCCGCGCCGGTCGACCTTGAGCAGGAGCGCCGCCTGGTCGTGCGCCGCGATGTCCGCCGGCAGGACGCGCCGCCGCTCGCGGATGACCACCGTCCCCGCCGCCAGATCGCCGAACCGCCGCCCGCTCGCCGAGAAGAGCGACAGCGCCCCGCCGGCGAGGTACAGCACCGGCAAGTGGTCCAGCGCCCGGACCAGGTTGCGCAGCGCCGCGTGATAGAAGGTGAGCCGCACCCCGCTCTGCTGAATCGCCCTCAAGCCCAGCGCCCGCTTGCCCAAGGTCTGCCCGCCGAGCCAGTGCTCGCTCATCACGAAGTAGGCCCAGCTCGCCAAGAACCAGACGATGAACGTGACGGCCAGGGCGAGGCCCGGGACCCAGAAGCCCGCCAGCCACACCGCCAACGTCACGGCCCCCGCCGCCGCGGTCGCCACCAGGGCGTCGAGGGTCCACGCCAAGAAGCGGCTCATGGGCCCCGCGAGCAGGAACTCGAACTCGACGTACTCCGGCGTCCGCACCACGTGCAGCCGCTCCAGCCGGCGGACCGGTGCGGTCGGAATGGGCGCGGCCGTCATCGGACCCTCCTGGACGCCGCCTCGCGCTCTGGTAACGTCGGGGCGTGGAGCTCAACGAGTTCATGGCCCGCGGCCGGCCGCGGTGGGAGCGGCTCAGCGCCCTGCTCGACGCCGTCCAACGCGGCGGGCTTCGCGGGCTCTCGCTGGAGGAGTCGCGCGAGCTCGGCCGGCTCTACCGCGCCGCGTCCTCCGACCTTCTCTGGGCGCGCGGCCGCGCCGCCTCGGCTGAGGTCGTCGACTACCTGAACGACCTGGTCGCCCGCGGCTACGCCTGCACCTACCCCGGCGAGCGCGCGCGCCTTTCCGATCTCTTGGCATTCCTCAGGAAGGGCTTCCCCAGGCTCGTGCGCCGCGAGTGGAAGGCGGTCCTCGCCGCCTACGCGCTGTTCGTGGGCGGAGGCCTCTTCGGCTACGCGGCCATGCTCGTCGACCCGGGCGCGGCCGTCTTCCTCGTGCCCCAGGAGCACCAGTCGCTCGACCCCGACCAGCGCGTAACCGAGGAGGCGCGGCGCGAGAAGACCGCGAGCGCCCAGCAGCAGTCGGCCTTCGCGAGCTTCCTGTTCACCCACAACATCGAGGTGGCGTTCTTCGCCTTCGCGCTCGGCCTCACGCTGGGCGCGGGCACCGCCGTCCTCCTGTTCGTGAACGGCCTCTTCCTGGGCGCGCTCGCCCAGTCCTACCAGGCCAAAGGGCACGCGCTCTGGTTCTGGGCGTGGATCCTCCCGCACGGCATCCCGGAGATCAGCGCCATCTGCCTCTCCGGCGCCGCGGGGCTCATCCTCGGCCGCGCCATGCTCGCGCCCGGCGAAAGGAGCCGCGCCGACGCGCTGCGCGAAGACGGCCGGTCGGCGGTCCGCGTCACGCTCGGCACGGTGCCCATCTTCATCATCGCCGGCCTCATCGAAGGCACCCTCTCGCAGATCCACGAGCCGCACCTGCCTTCCGCGGTCAAGCTCGCCTTCGCGCTGGGCGTCGGGGCGCTCCTCGCGCTCTACCTCACGCGCGCGGGCGCGTCCCCCGAGCGAG
The DNA here is from genome assembly GCA_963772225.1 of uncultured delta proteobacterium. Taxonomy (GTDB): domain Bacteria; phylum Myxococcota; class Myxococcia; order Myxococcales; family UBA5297; genus CAVYWD01. Next base: position 1,251,902 of record CAVYWD010000011.1, read on the forward strand.
CGGCTCCGGCGCGGCAGTGAGCCCGACGGGCGGGCGGCGTCAGAGCAGGCCACGGCGCTTCACCTCCAGGTAGCGGTTCACCGCGGCGAGCGTCAGCTCCCGGGGCGCGGCGTCGACGAGCTGCACGCCGTCGCGCGCGATGAGCCCCTTGAGCTGCTCGCGCTCCTCCAGGAGCTCCAGCCCCACCGCCTGCCGGTAGGCCTCGTCGGCTCCCTCGGGCCGAGCGCGGACCAAGTCCTCCAAGCCCTGGTCGCGCAGGGTGATGCACAAGGGCACGTGGCGCCGCGCCAGCCGGTGCAGCGGCGCGACCAGCGACCGCGCCTGCTCGTCGTCCAACAGGTCGGTGAACACCGCCACCAGCGACCGCTTGCGCGCGCGGCCGGAGATCTCCCGGAAGAGCGCGCCGTAGTCGACGAAAGTGAGCGCCGCCTGCGCGCTGTAGAGGACGTCCACGATGCGCCGGTACTGGTGCCGCCCGGCCCCGGGCGGCAGGAAGGCGCGCACCCCGTCGGCGAAGACGGTCACCCCCACGCGGTCGCCGTTGCCGATGGCGACGAAGGCGAGGAACAGCGCCGCGTTCACCGCGTAGTCGAGCCGGGTCAGCGCGTCCACCTTGGCCGCCATGGTCCGCCCGGCGTCGACGCAGAGGATGACCGTCTGGCTGCGCTCGGTCTCGTGCACCCGCGTCACCGGCCGGCCGCGCCGCGCCGTCGCCTTCCAGTCCACGTCGCGCAAGGGGTCGCCCTGGACGTAATCGCGCAGCCTGGCGAACTCGCTGCCCGCGCCGTCGCGGCGAATGCGCCGCAGGCCCAGGTTCGAGAGGTCCTGGGCAGCGGTCGAGAGCAAGAGCCGCGACGCGCCGCGCATGTCGGGGTAGACGCGGACCGGCAGCGATGCCGGGACGGCCGCCTGAACCGAGCACAGGCCCAAGGGCCCGCGGGCGCGCAGGTGCAGGTCCCCGAAGGCGAACTTGCCGCGCTTGAGCGGCGTCGCCGCGTAGCTCTGCTCCTCTTGGCGATGGCCCTCGAGCGCGAGGTCGAACCGGGCGCCCCGGGCCTCGAGCTCGGGCGGGGGCTCATCCTTGAGCGAGAGACGCACCCGCTCGCCGCCCAGGTTCTTCAAGCGCACCACCACCCGGTTCTCGACGCCGACGTGCACGCGCCCGCGCGGGTGGCGGCGCACGTCCACCCGGGCCCGCAGCGCGAGCCTTTGGTCCAGGAGCGCGAGCGCGAGCAGGGCGAGGTCGAAGAAGAGCGCGAGCCAGAGAAACCTTGGCGACGCGGCGACGAAAAGCGCCGGCGCCGCGCCCGCGAAGGCGAGCGCCACCAGCCGCCCGGTCGGCACCAGGCCGCCGAACCGGGCGCGCGCGCCCTTCGCCGGGGCCTCGCCTCTCACCGGGGGACCTCCACTGCCTGCAGGATCTCTTCGAGGACATCTTGCGCGGTCGCGCCGTCGATCTCCGCGTCGGGCGAGAGGAGCAGCCGATGGCGCAGGACCGGGCCGGCCAGGCGCCGCGCGTCGTCGGGCGTGACGAAGGGCCGCCCCATCAGAACCGCTAATGCCTTGGAGGCGAGCAGCAGGTGGACCGCCGCGCGCGGGCCTGCGCCCAGGCGCACCCGCGGCGAGGTCCGCGTGGCGGCGGTGAGCCTCTGCACGTAGCCGCGCACCGCCGGCTCCACCGACACCGTCGAGAGCGCGCCGCGCACCGCGAGGAGCTCGTCCACCGCGACCGCGGGCCTTAAGCCCGCCTTCTCCACGTCGCCGGCGTCGAAGCCCTGGTCCACCTTGGCGAGGATCTGGTCCTCCTCCTCGGCGGTGGGATACCCGACGTCGATCTTCAAGAGGAAGCGGTCGAGCTGCGCCTCGGGCAGCGGGTAGGTGCCCTCCGACTCGACCGGGTTCTCGGTGGCGAAGACGGTGAAGATGGCCGGCAGCGGGTGGAGCGTCCCCTCCAGGCTCACCGTCCGCTCCTGCATCGCCTCGAGCAGCGCCGCCTGGGTCTTGGCGGGCGAGCGGTTGATCTCGTCGGCGAGGAGCAGGTCGGTGAAGATGGGGCCCTTGGCCAGCGCGAACGTGCTCTGGCGCAGGTCGAAGACGCTGGTTCCCAAAATGTCGGCGGGCATCAGGTCCGGCGTGAACTGGATGCGCTTGAAACGCGCGTTCACCGACCGGGCGACCGACCGGACGATCAACGTCTTGGCGACGCCCGGCACACCTTCGAGCAGCACGTGGCCGCCGGCGACCACGCCGCAGAGCACGAGCTCCAGCGCCTCGTCCTGGCCCACGACCGCCTTGTGGACCTCGGCGAGCACCGCCTCGCGCAGGCGGGCGGCGGCGGCGAGGAGCCGCTCGGAGCTTTGGGCGGAAGCGGCGCCATCGGGGAAAGTCATGGGAAGGCTCCTTCAGCGGCGCTCGGCCGAGGCCTTGGCTCGGCGCGCGCGCAGGGTGGAAAACCAGCGGCGGGTCTCGACGGCGGCGGCGCCTGGGCGGGAGGCGGCGAGCTCGCGGGCCTCGGCGCAGGCGCGGGCGAGCGCGAGCAGCGCGCCGTCGCCGGCCTCGCCGGCCTTCTCGCGCTCCTCGAGCGCGCCCAGGGCCGAGGCGAGGTCGCCGCGGCCGCGCCGCTCGAGGGCCGCGGCGACCTCTGGGCCGCTCGCGTGCGGCGCCGCGCCGACCTTTTGCCCGAGCGCGCGCTGGACGCCGCCGACCAGGAGCCGCGCCGCGTGCGCCCGGTGGCCGCCGCGGCGGTAGAGGCGCGCCATGGCGAGCAGGTAGTCGGCACCGCCCGCGCGCTCGTCGCCCGCCACTCGGCGCTGGGCGCCGAAGCGCTGGAGGGCGGCCGTCCAGACGAAGAGAGCCAGGCAGAGCTGCAGGACGGCCCAGTGCAAGCCGTAGCGCGCCGCGTAGCCGCCGATGGATCGCTCGCCGGTGAAGCCGTGGGGGAACTCGTCGAACTGAATGGCTTTGCCGCCGGCCAGCTCGCTCAAGGCCGAGAGCCAGAAGCGCGCGTTGTCGGCGCGGCCGAGTGCGCGGTTGCTCGCCAGGTCGGCCGTGGAGACGGCGACCACCCGGCCGGCGCCATGGGCGAAAGCGACGGCCACCCGGCGGCCCTCGCCGTGCGGGTCGACGAGGAGCGGCAGCGCGCGGCCGCTCTCCAGCCGCTCGAGGTAGGCGCCGACCTTCGCCTGGGCGAGCTCGACGCCTGCCGCCAGCGGGCTGGGCGCGCCGACCTCGAGATCGCGCTCCGCCGCCTCGCCCTCCGCGGGGACGAGCCGCAGCTTAAAGGCGTCGAAGAGCGACCTCGACCCCAGGGTGGCCAGGCGCTCGAGGAGGCCTTTGCCTTTGCCGGCGTCGTCGTCCTTCTGGGCCTTGTCTTCCGCCTTGTCTTTCACCGTGGCGGGCGCGGGGGCGGCCGCCACCCAGAGGAGCGCGCCGCCCTCGCTCACGTAGCGCTGGAGCTTCTCGACCTCCGGGTCGGGGAGCGCGTCGACTCCGAGCAGGACGAGCAGGCCGGGCCTATCGTCGCCCGTGGGCAGGTCCACTAGGTCTAGGTGGCGCCGCGAGACGCGCAGGCCCGATTGCGCGGCGAGCAGGTAGAGCGCCCGCGCACCGTCCGGAGCGGACCGATAGGTGGAGAGCGGCTCGGCGAACGCCCCGCGCCGCGCCGTCCGCAGGAGCAGCGCGCCGGAGCCGGCGGCGAAGAGCAGCGCCGCGAGCGCGACCAGCGGGAACCGGTCACGCATGGCCGGGCCCCGGTGGCTCGATGAGCGGCCCGGCGAGCGAGCGCGCCTGCGCATAGCCGGGCGCGTCCGCCCCGCGGCGCCCGTACCAGGCGAAGTCGAAGCGGAGCGTGAGCTCGCGGAACGGCCCGAGCTCGGCGCCCTCGCCTTTGAAGGCGCGCACGTAGTCCCAGTTGCTGCCGGCCGGGTCGTAGTCGATGGCGCCTCGGCGATGGAGGGAAGCCAGGGCCGCGAGGTAGAGCGCGCGCAGCGCCGCGCGAAATTCGCCGCGAGCCGCGAGCGCGTCCGCCTCGCTCCACCACCCCGAAGGCTCGCGAGAGAGCGCCGACTCGGCGGAAGGCGCAGGGCCCTGTGCGGCGCCGGCCCCGGAGGCCGCCACTGGGGGCGCAGCGGCGCGTTCCCTAAGGCCGCTCACGAGGAAGAACAGCGCGACCGCCGCCGCGGCCGCGAGGAGCCCGTAGGTGACGAGCTGAGCCGTCCCGCCGCCCAGGCCGGAGAGCCATTTCATCCCGTCTTCCTTCGGAGGCTCCTTGGGCTCCGCTTTCTCGAAGCGCTCGAAGATCCACTTGAGCAGGCGGTAGAGCCAGCTTTCCTTCGGCGCCGTCTCGTCCGCGATCCCCTTCTCTTTCGGCGGACGGGCGTCGAATTCCTCGCGCGCGAGGATGGCCTGAGCGGCGGAGCGCGCCTGGGCCGCCGCGGGGCTGCGCGCGCCCGCCCGCGGCAGCCCGTTCAGCGCGTCGCGAAGCTGCCCCGCGAGCTCCTCGTCGCCGACGCTCTCGTCCTCTTTCAGTGCCCTGAGCCACTGGACAAAATGGTGCAGCGCCTTGGCGTCGGGGCCTTCGAGCGCCCTCGCCTGCTCGAGGCCCTTCTGGGCGCGCGCGTCGTTCTCGAGCCCGGCCTTGCGCAAAAGCTCTCGCAGGTCGGCGACGTCCTGCGGGTCCGCGGCCCGCGCGCTCGCCGGCAGAGCGGCGACCGCGGCGAGGAGCAGCGCCGCCGCCGCGCCTCGGCCGCGCCGGGCTGAGAGCCGGTCCACGGCGGCCGAGAGGTCCAGGCCTTCGCTGCGCACCTGGCCGTCGACGAGGAGCACCACCCCCATCGCCAGCCGGACGGGCTCGAGGAGGACCAGCGTCGAGGCGGCCAGGAAGAACAGGTAGACCGGGTTTCGCGGCGAGGTGAGCTCCTCGAGGAAGGCCACGTCGAGGCCCAGCAGCGCGCGAGAGAGATAGAGGGCGAGCCAGAGCCCCGTGTGGAGGTTGAGGCCCACCACGGCGGTGGCGACCGCGTGCAGGGCCCGCGCGCCCAGGGCCGGCGAGCGCGCGAGGCGTTTTCGGCAGGCGCGGCCCATGGTGAAAGGGCCCGCGTCGCCGCGCGCGACCAGCGGGATGCCGGCCGAGAGCGGAGCCCAGAGCGCGAAGGTGGAGAACAGCGTCGCAGGCAGGGCGACCCAGCCGAGGAGGAAGGCGAGCCCGCTCGCGGCCATCAGGGAGGGCGCACGGAGAAAGGCGCGCCGGAGCGCCTCCCGCGGGCCGATGGGCTCGGCGGCGAGCGCGGCCTCGGCGCCCAGGCAAGCTGCCCCGGCGGCGACGCCGCGGAGCATGAGGAGGAGCGCGAAGGCGGCGGCGAGCCCGAGCGTCGCGCCGCCGTGCACCGCCGAGTACCCCAGCGCGAGCCCGGCGACGCCCGCCGGCGCGGCGCCCGCGAGCGCCAGCGGCGAAAGGGGCGTTTGCCCGCGCGCGGCCAGGTGGACCGCCGCGTCGTAGAGCTCGGCGGCGCCCCTGGGCCGCAGAATCTGGCGCGACCAGGGCCATGCTAGGGAGCGAGGAGCTTCGCCGCGGCCGCGAAGACGACGAAGAGGGCGCCGAAGACGCCCAGGGCCGCGAGGATGGGCAGAGCCCGGAAGTCCGACCGGCGCGCCACGTCGCGCGCCTCCCGGGACAGGCGCGACAGGCACCGCGCGCAGCGGTTGATGCCCTCGAACGGCGTCGAGCACTCGGAGCAGACGACCTCGCGGCACTCGACGCAGATGCCGATGCCCGCGCGCATCGGGTGGTAGTGGCAATTGCCGCTGATCGGCAGGGCCATCGGCCTGGCTGCTCCCCGGGCGGCGGGTCCGACGGGAGCGCCGCGCGCGGGCACTGTAGCACGGCAGTGGGGCCTGGCCGTTGACCCTGCCCTCGTCGCCCTCCTGGGTCGCAGCCGAAGCCTCGAACGGCCGGCGTCAGATTGCGCCTTCACGCGCGGCCCGAGCCGATAAGCTGCTGGTTCGCCACGGCTGCGATAGCACCGTTGAGAAGCTCGATGTCGAACGGCTTCCGAATCACCAGATTCGGCGCCATCCCAGCCGTCCGCTCCTGAATGTCTGCGGCGGCGGTCAGCACGAAGGCCGGGACAGCCGATAGAGCTGGAATGGCGCGCTGCCGCAAAGCGGAACGCGCGCCCGTCCATCGATCGCCGATGCCGGAGTAGCCCGAGACCAGGACCCGCTCGGGCCTTCCAGTCTCGCCCGACCTCGGCAAACGCGGAGAAGATCGCAGCGCCAGCTTCGACTCTCGGCCGAACGGCTTCTGCGAGATGCCCAGCATTCGCTGGCCACAGCGGTACGCAGCTCAGGCATTCGACTGCGCCAACGGGCGAGGCTCCGAGCGAGAGCCTGTGACGAAAGTCGGCACCCGTCGCGCGCGGACTTTCCTCACCCCCCAGCCTCCTCGCCGCCAGCTGGGGCAGAGCCATGGGGGAGAAGACGCTCGAGCGGCGAGGAGGACATCTTGGTAACAGGCTCCAGCGTGAAGTAGAAGGTGGCGCCGGCGCCCGGCGTCCCTTCCGCCCATGTCCTCCCTCCATGCCGGTTCACGATCCGGCGAACGTTGGCGAGGCCGATTCCGGTGCCCTCGAATTCCTGGGCGCCATGCAACCGCTGGAACACTCCGAAGAGCTTCTCCACGTAGGCCATGTCGAAGCCCACGCCGTTGTCGCGCACGAAGAGCTCGGCCTTTCCGCCTTCGCCAGGTCGACTACCGATCTCGATCTCTGCGCGCACGCGCGGCCGGGTGAACTTCACGGCATTCGAGAGCAAGTTGACCAGGACCTGCCGCAGCATGGGCTGGTCCCCCGTAACCACCGGCAGCTCCCCTACGCGCCATTCGACATTCCGCCCGGCGGCTTCTGATGCAAGCTCCCGGATCACGTCTCTGGCCAAGGCGCCGATGTCCACCCGCCGCTGGGCCATATCGACTCGCCCCATGCGCGAAAAGGTCAACAGGTCGTCAATCAGCTGCCCCATACGCCTGGCCTCGTCGGAGACGGTCGTCATATACCGCAAACTTTTTTCATCTAAGGCGGTGCCGGCTCTCTTCTCGAGCAACTTCACAAAGCCGTCGATGTGCCTCAGCGGCGCGCGCAGGTCATGCGAGACCGAGTAGGCAAACGCCTCCAGCTCCTGATTCGCACTCTCGAGCAGCGCTGTCCGGTTGATGACGCGTTGTTCGAGCTCCTGATTGAGCTGGCGGAGTCCTTCCTCCGCCCGCTTGCGCTCGCTGATGTCCGTGATCATGGCCAGGGAACCACTGAAGCGGCGAACATTGTCGTAGATCGGAATGGTGGAAATGAGGGTCCACACCGTCCGGCCGTCCTTGTGACTCAATCTCCGTTCGTAGCGTTCGGACACCCCACGCTGTCGCGCCTCCATTCTCTCGAGATGATCGCGCTTGTCTTCCTCAACCATGAAGTCGATCGCTCGCCGGCCGATCAACTCATCCGCCTCATAGCCGAGCATCTTGGCCATGCTGGCGTTCACGAAGGTGGTTGTCGCTTCGGGACCTAGAATCCAAATTCCCTCGGTCGCGGTGTCTACGATACGCCGGAACTTCGCCTCGCTCTCTCGCACTTCATCGTAGGTCCGGGCGATCTCCAAGGAAATCGCGGCCTGCGAAGCGAGCATCTCCAGAACGGCGCACCGATCCGGTGTGAAAGCACCCGCTGCCAGGTTGTTCTCCAAATAGACACACCCGAGGAGCTTCGTCTGCCGCAAGATTGGCTGGCACAGCACGGACTTCGGCCTCGCCCGCAAGAGGTACTCGTCGGTGGAAAAGTCGCCCGCGTTCGACCCGGCGTCACCAAGCAGCACGGCAGCTCGAGTTCTCCTGACATAATTGAGGATCGATTCGGCAACGCCGGGGAAGGCTGGCGACGGCGCCCGATAGAACTCGATCTGCCGCCCAGCGCCGGCCACCGCGTACAACTCCGACCTGGGCTCCGCCCACAGGTATCCCTTTTGCGCACCCGCGTTTTCCATAACGATGCGCAGCAGCGTTTCGGCGAGCTGCTCCTGGACGATCTCGCCCGAGATGGCGCGCTGGGCTTTCACGATCGCCATGACGTCCAGCTGCGCAGGATGGGAGGCGATGGCCTCTCGGGGTGCGGATTTTTCCTCCAGCAGCCAGGGATGCAAGGCTTCGAGTTGCCTCACCTTTGCGTCCGCCCCCCAAAGGGCATAGCAAGCGCGCGCGTCACGCAAATGCGAGAATCCGTTCTTCCTGAAGCCGCGCTCGAGATAGAAGCGGCCCGCCAGCTCATCGGCCAGGGCTTCGTTGCGAACGAAGCCGTTGACGCGGGCCGACTCGATGGCCTCCTCGTAGAGCCGCATCGCCTCCAGCGGCCGGTCCTCGGCCCGGGCAATCTCCGCGCCGACCAGAGCGGCGCGATTTTCGAAATTCTCCGGGCATTGCTCGGCCCACTTCTCGAGTTGCCGGTGGTGAGCCATCAGGGCCTCGAAGCGCAGCCGGCGCTGGGGTGGCGTCGCGGAATCGAGCGATGCTGCGCAGGAGAGTGCGCTGTAGTAGCAGTAGTCCGCCACCTCGATGAATGACTTTGACGTCCAAAGCAGCCGCTGTGCTTTCTCCGACGCCTCGATGGCCGACGTATTGTCGCCAGCAAAATAGCGCGCCTGCAGCTTTCGAGTCCAGTACCTGAACTCGGGCAGCGCCAAATCCTGAACGCTCGACAAACGGCGCTCGAACTGGAGCTCGTCGAATTGCCGGTCATCGAAGGAACCGAATCTTTGCGTTAGCCCGCGAAGGGTGCGAATGAGGGCAAGCTGGCCCGTGAGGACGTCGGCGACGAATGTCAGCCGGGCCTTCTGGGCAAACGCCAATCCAGCCTCGGCCTCGCGCTGCACCTCTGGGAGCGGATCCCCCGCCATGAGGAGGTTCGTGATCAAGACCTGGCAGCTATAGCCGGCATAGGTGAGATCGCCGCTCTTGTTCGCGGCTTCAAATGCGCGGCGCAGCAAGGCACGTCCATCGCGGACATGCCTCGTCCAGGGGATGACGTAAATCCCAAGGATCATGTAGGTCCTTGCCTGAAAGCGTTTCAACCCACGTCGCTCGACCAGCTCATAGCCGAGTTGCCCCAATCGGAACCCGGCATCGTAGTTGCCGAAGCGCGGGCCGGCGTCCTGGCCAACCCATTCATAAGCAACGCACGAGCCGTCGCTGTTGCCGCGCTCGAGACTCAAATTGACCGCCCTGCACGCGGCGAGGCAGAAAAGGTTCGCGTCTGCAAACAAAGCCGGTGGCCCGAGTTTGATCAGCACGTCCATGGTTGCAAGCGACGCCGGATCGCTCATCAAGGGCAGGTCGATGAGCTCCTCGATCGAGCGGCTGCCGAGGGTCGCCCAGATTTGCCCATATTCGCGCCGCACCGCCTCTTCCGAAGGGTGGGCCGGCCAGTCGATGCCCAGATGCTTCAGGTAGTCGATGGCAGCGGCCACGGCGCGGCCGGTCTGAGCCTGGGTCATGTACGAATCCACACGCAAGCACGCAATGGCCGCTTGCTCGACCGTATCGGCAGCGTGCTCCGAGAGCATCGTCAGGTGCTGTTCCACGGCCGCAAGCTCACCGGTCAAAAACTCGCATTCCGCCCGATTGATCTCCAGAGCGAAGGCAAGCTCATGCCGCCGCACCCAGCGGCCCTCTTCCAAGAGCCCCGCGCCCGCGGAAAAATAGGCCAGAGCGGCCGAATAGGCTGTCGAGGCCTTGGCGCGCTTGCCCGCGACCAGGTTGAGCCGGGCCAGCTCTTCGCGCTCCGCCTTCGAGGTGATCAAGGACGCGCCTCGATTGAGCTGGCTGACGATCTCGAAGATCGCCGCCTCCCGCGTCTCTTCGGGAGTGTGCGCCAGAAGCAGCCTTCCGATTCTGAGATGCGCCTGGGCGCGTGATCCTTCCGGGATCACAGAATAGGCGGCCTCCTGCACGCGGTCGTGGACGAACCTGTAGGAGCCGTCGGTCCTCTGGATGAACTCCTGGAGGACGGCCTCGCGCAAAGCCGCATGGGCTTCCTCCTGCGGGACCCCCAGGACAAAGGAAAGCGAAGTCGTTGCCACGGTATTTCCAAGACAGGCTAGCTGCTGCAAGGCGTTTTGGGTCTGGTCTGTCAGGCGGATCAGCTTTCCGGCCATGAGGTCCGCCACGTTGTCGGTGAACCCCTTGGCGTGAATTCGGCCCAGGTCCCAGCACCACCGACCCTCGCCGTGGTCAAAGGCGATCAATCCCTCTTGGGCAAGCGCCGACAAGAATTGAATTGTGAAGAACGGATTTCCCGCGGTCTTGGCGTGGATGAGCTGCGCCAGCGGGGCCGCGCGCTCCAGCTCGCAATGGATGAAGTCCGCAATCAGGCGTGTCAGGTCCGGAAGGCCGAGGGGGGCCAGGCTGATTTCGCGCACTCTGGCCCCTGCCTTGCGCATGGCATCCAGCTTGAGCGTGAGCGGATGGGCGGAGCTGACCTCGTTGTCGCGATAGGCGCCGATCAAGAGCAGGTGCTGTACGTCCTGCTGAGTCAGAAGGTCCTCGATGAGATCCATCGTCGCGACATCGAGCCATTGCAAATCGTCGAGGAAGAGTGCCAGCGGATGCTCAGGGCGCGCAAACACTCCGATGAAACGTCGGAACACCAGCTCGAAGCGCGCTTTGGCGAGCTGCGGCTCGAGCTCCGGAACCGGAGGCTGTTCTCCGACGATGAGCTTCAGCTCCGGGACGAGGCTGACGATGAGCTGCCCGTTGGGCTCCAGCGCCTCCTGAAGGTCCTGGCGCCAGCCATTCAGCTCGGCTTCGCTCTTTCCAAGAAGGGGTCGAATGAGCTTCTCGAAGGCTTGGACCAGAGTGGCGTAGGGTATTCCACGTTTGTATTGGTCGAATTTCCCCGAAGTGAAAAGGCCGCGCGGCTGAACCAGTACTTTTTGGAGCTCACTCACCACCGCGGATTTGCCGACGCCCGAGTATCCCGAGACGAGCACGAGCTCCGCCTTGCCGCTGTCGACCACTCGGCCGAAGGCGCTGAGCAGCGTTTCGACCTCCCGTTCGCGCCCGTAGAGCTTCTCCGGAATCAGCGGGCGATCCGGGACGTCGCGCGCGCCGAGAGGAAACGGCGCAATGCGCCCGCGCTCGCACCACTCTGCAGCGCAATGCTCCAGGTCGGCGTTGAGGCCCTCGGCGGTCTGGTAGCGGTCCTCGGCGTCCTTCGCCATGAGCTTCATGACGAGGTCCGACAATGGCTCGGGTATCGCCGCCAAGCGCCGGCAGGGCGGCTCCGGCTGAAGCGCGACATGGCAGTGGACCCATTCCATCGGGTCGGAGGCGGTGAACGGAAGCTGGCCCGTGAGCATCTGGTAGAACGTGATGCCCAGCGCGTAGAGATCGCTGCGGGAGTCGGTGGAGCGGTTCATTCGCCCCGTCTGCTCGGGTGCCATGTAGGCGAGCGTTCCCGCAAGGACCTCCGGCGGGCCGGGGGCCTGACGCTCACGCGACAGCCTTGATGCCACGCCGAAGCCATGGAGCTTCACCTGGCCGGTGGCGGCGGCAAAGATATTCGCGGGCTTGATGTCCCTGTGTACCAGCCCGTGGCGGTGCACGTCGGCCAATGCCCTGGCGATGCCGCCCGCGATGCGGAGGAAGGGGTCCGGGTCCAGCGGAGCCTCGAGAAGCTCAGCGAGCGTCTGGTGGGGGCAATCCTCCAGAATCAGAACGGGCCGCCCCGCGCTCCGCTCGATCCTGAGCGGCCTTACGACAAACGCCGGGTTCAAATCGCGCGCGATTTCCAGCTCGTCCTCGAGCTGGCGAACGATCGAAGCGGGCGGCCGCTCCGACGCCGGGAGCTTGATCAAGACGGGGCTGTCGTCCGGCGCAAGCGCGCGATAGACCAGGAAGCTTTCCGTTTCGGCAAGCGGAGAAAGCCGGGTGTAGCCGGAGCCAACGGGTTCCTTTGGCATCGGGTGCTTCATGCTGCACCACCTGATCTCGGCGATGCTGAGACTTTAGGCCGGTCGTGGCCGCCGCACGCGACCAGCCGCCTGAGGTGCTGCTGCACAACGTATTCCCTTCCTCAATGATATTGCCAGCCCTTTTTTGAAGCTGCGTCTTGCTCCGTTGCCGATATTGAGGGGCGAGGCGTCATGGACAAACGATGGGTTTGAGAACCCGACCTTTCTCCGAGTCCTCGACCGCCTGGTTGAGCTGCTCTAGGGGGTACATGTTGATCATCCGCTCGAAGGGGAACCGTCCCTGTTTGTGGAGCTCGATGAGCTGCGGGATGAAGATGTCCGGATTCGAGTCCCCTTCGACGATCCCCTTCACGGTCCGGGAATACAGGAGATGGAACATCTCCAGCGGCACGTCCACGCCAGGGCTTGCGACCCCGACGAGCCCGCAGGTTCCACCGATGCACAGGCACTCCACCGCCTGGCGGAGGACCTTCGGCTTACCCACGCATTCCAGGGAGTAGTCCACGCCGACGCCCGTGATGCGCCGGATCTCTTCCACCGGAGATTGTTCGTCGGGCTGGATGGTATGCGTCGCGCCCAGCTCCCTGGCCATCTGCAGCCGGCTCGGCTGGATGTCGACCGCGACGATGGTGCTGCAGCCCACCGCAGTGGCCGCCAGAATGGCGCTCTGGCCCACGGATCCTGCGCCGAAGACGGCAATGGAGGAGCCGATGGACGGCTTCAAAGTATTGATGACGCTCCCGGCCCCGGTCTGGATGCCGCAGCCCAAGGGACCTAGGATTCTCGAGGGGCAGGTCTTTTCCGACTTTGACCACGTTCCGCTCCGTGGCGAGCGCGAAGGTGGCGAAGGAGGACTGGCTGAAGAACGACCCGTGGATGGTCTCCGAGCCCTTCTTCAAGGTGGGTGAGCCGTCCTGCCGTGAGCCGGCGAAGTTGAGCCGCGCGGAATGGTGGCAGTGGCTGACCTTGCCTTGGACGCAAGGGGGACAGGTCCCGCACGTCAAATAGCTCATCACCACGCAGTCACCGGCCCGGACCTTGGTGACGCGGCTGCCCACCCGCTCCACCACCCCGCATCCCTCGTGCCCGAAGACGCCGGGGAAAGGAATCGGCAGCTGCTGGTCGCGAGCCAAGAGGTCCGTATGACAGACCCCAGACCCTACTATCCGGACCAAAACCTCGTTCTCTTTCGGCTCGTCGATTCTCGACGTCCTCGAAGAGAAACGGCCCCGACTTCGCTCGAATCACGGCAGCCTTGATCTTCATGAGACCTCCCAGAGAGAGACGAAAGCCCTCTCGACCATGCTCCTCGGATTGTGGCGAGCTCACGCGCCTTGCATCCGGTCACCCGAGCGGAGCGCCGAGCGCCTCCACACGGGCTCCTCAGCCCTTTGACAGCCTCAGGTCGCCTGACGACTCCTCGGCGACGATGCTCGCGCCGCTCGCCTCTCCGTTCTGGTGCTGAGCATTTCGACGGCGTTTTGGTCTCTTCGAACCGAACCTGAGTTGCCGAGGCCGGTCGGCTCAGGGAGCGATCACCGTGGACTTGACCTGGGTGTAGTAGTGGAGCGCCTCGGGGCCGTATTCCCTCCCGAACCCGGACTGCTTTGTCCCGCCGAACGGAACCGAGGGATCCAGGATGCCCCATCCGTTCACCCAGACGGTGCCCGCCCTGAGGCGGGCGGCGACGCGGCGGATCCGGGAAAGGTCGCGCGAATGCAGGCCCGCGGCCAGCCCGTACGCGGTGCTGTTGGCCATGCGAATGGCCTCCTCTTCGCCGTCGAAGGGCTGCACGGTGAGCACAGGGCCGAAGATCTCCTCCTGAACCAGCCGGGACTCGTTGGTCACGCCGGTGATGACGGTGGGTGGATAGAAGAACCCACCGCCTTTGTCGATCCGCTTTCCCCCGGCGACGACGGTCGCCTTCTCGTCCTCCAGCGCGACGCGGACGTACTCTTCGGAGGTGCGGCGCTGCTTTTCGCTGACCATGGGGCCGATGACCGTGGATGGATCGAAGGGATCTCCCAGCGGAATGCCAGGCACGGCGCCGACCAGGGCCTTGACCACCGTGTCGAAGAGCTTGCGCGCAACCAAGAGACGGGTGCCGGCCATGCAGAACTGGCCGGTGTTGAAGGTGAAGCCCTGAATGGCCGCCGCGATGGCCTTCTCGAGGTCTGCATCCTCGAAGATGACGTGAGCGGATTTGCCGCCGAGCTCCAGGGTGGTGGGCTTGACGCTCTCGGCGGCAATGCGGGCCACTTCGCGGCCGACCTCGGTGGACCCGGTGAAGGCGATCTTGTCGATGTTCGGGTGTCGAGCCATGGCATCGCCGATCCGGGAGCCAGGGCCGGTGACCACGTTGACGACGCCCTCTGGGAGCCCGGCCTCGGCGAGGATCTCCGCCATGAGGAGCGCGCTGAGAGGCGTGTCGCCCGCAGGCTTGTGGACGATGGTGTTCCCGGTGGCGAGGGCCGGGGCGATCTTGGTGTTGGAGAGGACCAGCGGGAAGTTGAACGGCGTGATGGCGCCGACCACGCCCAGGGGCTCTCGGCGAATCTGGGCGAGGGCCCCGCCTGGCATGTCCCTCAGGGCCCCTTCCCGGCCCTGCGCCAGGGCGGCATAAAACTCGTAGAGCTCGATCGTGGTGTTGACGTCGACCGCCCGGCTGAGGGTGACCGGCTTGCCCACGTCGATGCTCTCCACCTTCACCAACTCGTCGGCGCGTTGGCGGGCGATCTCCGCCACGCGGATAAGGAGGCGAGCCCGCTCACGGTTGCCGAGGCTCGCCCAAGCTCCGTCGTCAAAGGCCTTCCGGGCCGCGGCGACGGCGTCGTTCAGGTCCTCCGCGCCCCCCTCGGCGACCGTGGTGATGACCTTCCCAGTGGAGGGGTCGATGACCTCCCGGCGCCTGCCGCTGTGCGCCTCACGCCACTTGCCGCCGATGAACAGGCGGCCGGGGGAAACCGTGGGCCGCTCGATCTTCGGGGGTGCCTGGACCTGTGTCGTCGTCATGTCGTCCTCCTTGATGAGGAAACAACTGCGCCGTCGATGGAGCAGCAGCGAGGTATTGAGGCGCTCGGGTCTCACGAGCCGCTCGAGGACCTCCTCCCGGAGCGACCGGCCGTTCCGATTGCGCGGTGAGTTGCGAGCGAGAAACTCTTCGTGAGCTTGCTCTAAAGCTCCACGGCGAACCGCGCGGCATCTCCGAGATGCCATGCCAGACCTTCGGTCGACCAGCCGATTGGGCGGGGAAGAAATCCAGTGACCTGCTCGCGAGACGCACCACGAACTTGAACCCGCCGGCCCCGTCGAGGATTTCGCTTCCCTTCCGGTGGCAGGGCTCGGAGAAAGAGCCGCTCAAGATTGCAGCCTGCTCGGCCGCCTTCATGACGGACAGGGGCCTTTGAGGCCGCCTCGAGCCGTTCGTCGTCCCGCGAGCTCAGGCAGGTCGTCAATCCCGACAACAACCAGCACGCCTACGAGAACCTGCGCATGGGTCACTACCTGAGCGGCATGCGGTACCCCGACTGACCCCGCGCCACCTGGGGGAGCGACTCGGTCGCTCGCTGCTGTCCTCTGTCGAGCGCGCCGGGAGGTCGTGTATCCTCATCCCAGCTTGGCTCGCTGCTCAGGCCTCCCACAGACGTCAGGGAGTGCATGAGCCTCGTCAGCGCAAGCGAAACCTCACCTCCGACGACAGGGCGAAAAGGCCGCTGTTTCTTTTCTTCGGCGCTATGTCAAGTGTCGGAATCCTCCGCCTCCCCGCCCGGACGTTCGCTCGAATTGCCGCTGGCACGATCTGCACCGGCTTGGCAGGCAGTGCAGCAGGCGAGCGGCATCCCACAATCGAAGCGCCGCGCCTTCCCTCTCGCACAGTGACCCATAAGCGCATCTGGCCCCTTTCTTGCCTCATGGCGCGCAGGGTTCAGTAGACAACAAAGGAGAACAACATGGACTTAGAAGCCCCGTTGGCGGAAGTGAAGGCGGTCAAAGGGTACCTGGCGACAGGCGTTATGCAGTACACCGGCGAATTGCTGGCCGGCAGCTCGGTCACAGAGAGCATCAATCTTTCCATCGTCGGAGCGACATTCAATGACATCTTTCGCTCCGCCCATGAGGTCTGCAACAAGATCGGCCTGGACGCATGCCGAGAGATGGTTCTGTATACGCCGCGCGGCATCGTGCTCATGATGTGCACCGGGATGAAGTCCAAGGTCCATTGCCACCTCATCACCGTCCTCTCCGCCGACGGCAATCAGGCATTGGCCAAGATGCAGATGGAGAAGGCCGGGCCCATCCTCGTGAACTTGTTGGGATAATTTTTGGCCCTCGTGGGCGGGAGCGTTCGAGCTCTCGCCCATGGGCCCCGAGTGACCACAGACTTCTTGCAGACCCATGGGCTCCCCCTCGCTCAAAGCGACGACCGCCTCGAAAACCCCTGAGGCCGGAAAGCCTCCCAACCAGGCTTCTCGGTCGACATTGCTCCAGGCGCTGATCGAGTCGATGCGCTGCGAGACCGGCGGGGAAGTGATCGTCCGGGCCGGGGAGCGGACCGGGCGCATCTACTTTTTCCGGGGCCGCGTAGCCTGGGTGACCGCGTCGTCACTGCGGTCGAGGCTGACCGAGCACCTGATCGCCAAGGGTCTCGCAAACCCCTCGGACATTACCGCGGTATTTGACGAGTGCCGCCGGCAGGGCGGCAATTTCGCGGAGATGCTCGTCGCCTGGGGGCTCATCGATCGCGAGCGGATGCGCGCCGAGATGCTGGAGTACATTGCCCGCGCGTTTGGCCAGATCGTGGAATGGGGCCCCGTGGCCACCCTGTTCGTCCCCTCCTCTCGCGAATACAGGGGTAGCCTCACGTATTCTGTGGCCGAGCTGGTGGAGGCCACCCGAGCGCTCGCGCCCGAGGAGTCCAAAAGACTCCAGGAGCTCGTCGAGGCAATCGAGTTGCAAAGCTGCGGACAGACCGCGCCGCCCGAAGTCCTCGATGCAAGCATTCGCGGCGCCGTGATCGGGCAGCTCAAGCAGCTGCGCAGCGCCGGCGACTGCCTCGGGACCTGTTTTGTGAGTGAAAAGATTTCCTACAGCGACCTGGATAAAGCGATCTCGCAGTTGGGCACGGATTCTTGTTCCCGTGCAGTGGCCATGATGCTCGCTGCCCGCGACGCCTGCGCGAAGGTGGGGCTTGGCGCATGCAGCGAGGTGACGCTCTTGGGCTCCAGTACCGCCCTGATCGTCTGGCTGGTCACCTGCGAGGGCGCCGGCCGCGGGCTCCTGATGGTCCTGCTCGGCCGGGAGGCGTCGCTGCCGCTCGCGCGAATCGTGGTGGAGCGAACGCTGGCGACCGGTCCGCTCAGGCAGCTCACCCCGGAGATTGGCTCATAGATGCCCGGCTTCGCCGGCGCGAGCGAGAGCGCTCGCACCGAGCAAGTGGGCGAGGGCTCGACTCCATGCACACCACCTACGACGTCCGACACCACGTCGACGACGTCGAGGCCAACCTCAAGTTCTGTGAGACGAACGAAGAGCTGAGGGTCGAGGTCGTCTTCGTGCCCCCTTCGCATCGAAAGCAAATGATCGGATGGCTGCTGATGAGCCGGGTGCTCGCTCTCGCCGACGCGCTGAAGAAGCCGACCCGCCTCGTCGCGCGCCCTCTCGGGGTCACCAGCGCCGAGAGTTTGCAGCACCTCATCAGGTTTTACGAAAGGATGGGGTTTCGCGTCGTCACCCGCACCGCAGGAGCGGCCGAAATGGAGCGGTTGGTGCCGACCGAGGGAGAGCCATGACGGGCGGCAGGGACGTTCTGCTGCTTTTGGACGAGGTGCAGCTCCTCGGGCAGGCCGAGTTGCGCAGGCGCCTCGCCGCGGTGCGCGAAGCCGCGGCCGATCTGCCGGGAGTGTCCTGGGCCTGCCCGGGACCGGCCGAGCGCGATCAGCTCCGCCGCGTCCACGCAGAAGCGTACTTGGGTCGCCTGGAGAGCCTGCGCGGCGCGACCCCGCGCGTTTTCGACGAACGGGCCATCCTCCCCGGGAGCCTCGCGGCGATTTACCGCGCAGCCGGGGCGGGCATTACCGGGGTCGACGCACTCATGCGAGGTGCGTCGAGAGTCGCCTTCGGGCTCGTCGAGCCGCCGGGCCACCACGCCACGCCCGATCGCGGCATGGGCTTTTGCGCCATCAACAACATCGCCGTGGCGACCGCACACGCCATCGCCGATCTTGGGTGCAAGCGCGTGCTCATCATCGATTGGGACGTGCACCACGGCAACGGCACGCAGGAGGTCTTTGAAAGGCGCGACGACGTGCTCTTCTTCGATTGCCATCAGGAGGGGATCTTTCCCGGGAGCGGGAGCGCGGAGGAGATTGGGGCGGGGCCGGGGGAGGGTTACACGGTGAATGTCCCTCTCCCGAAGGGCACCCCTGGAACGGATTACGAATTCATCTTTCGGGAGCTCCTGGTGCCGCTGGCGAGCCGATTCGGACCGGACCTGGTGGCGGTCTCGGCCGGCTTTGACGCCCACCACGCGGACCCGCTCGGCGGCATGAAGCTCGACGAAAGCTCATTCGCTGCTCTGGCTCAGGTCGCCCTGGAGATTGCGGAGCGCGAAGCGGGCGGCAGGCTTCTATTGATGCTCGAAGGTGGCTACGGCATCGAGGCGCTCCGCGGCTGCGTTCGAGCGTGCATCCAGGCATTGCTCCATCCCCGCCCGAACCCTCGTCTGCCTCCGCCGAGCGACGCATGTCGCCGAGTGCTCGAGGAAGTACAAAGGGCTCACGACGGCCGCGGACCATGGTCGCGGCGCTCCTGCATTGAGAGCCGCCGAGGCGCTCCGTCGACCGCCGAGATGCCCGACCGGTCCTCTGCGGCTTCGATTTCGAAGTGCTCGCCGTGCGCGCTCCCGCAGACGCATTTGCCTCGTTGAGGGGGCGCGATCCTTGACCCAGGGCTCGGCCCCGGCGAGCTGAACCCGGGCCTCCCCGAGCTCCGGCAGCTCCTCGCCCATCACGCGGGCGAGCGCGGGATCCTCGATGAGGCAATTGTCTTCAGGGTGCTCTGGTGCAATCGCTTCGGCCAGGTCCCCGCGCGCATTCCGTCCAAGCCGGATGGGCAGCTGTCCAATCTTTCCGGGCTGCCGGCATCGCTCTCGAGGTAGCGGCGTGCCGGGCCGCCCATCCCTCGCCGGCGAAAGAGAGAGCGAGTGCCCCCCGGATGATCTTTGACCGGCGGAAGCTCCCGGTGTAAGGGTTTCGTATCACCCGCTCCGCTCACATCTCCTTCCCTTCGGGAACGGACGTCGCCGCATAGCCCGGAAAGGGTCAGCCCGCTGGCTGGCCCGGTGTTTCCGTCTTGGGCTCATGTCTGCGCGGCAAGGCAGGCGCTCACCGCGTCGCGCCGGGGGGGGGACCTCCGGGCAGTTGAAAAGGTGAAGACTTGCCCCAGGCGAGTCACTCCTTACCGGCGGCCCTTCTGGTGCGAACGAGGCCAGGCCTGGCGCGCACCTCACGCTTCGAGGCTTCCAACCAAGTCCTTCCTCTTTTCCAAGGTAGTAGGACCAACCGGACCAACCATGACAACCGATCCCACGAGTCAAGGAATCGTTCACCGCATTGAGAAGACCGCCGAAATCATCGTCGAGCGCAACCGCCTCTATTCGACCGAGCACGGGGCGCTTCCCTTCGACCTCTACCGGTCGCCAGGCGCGGCTCGGCCGAGCCCGGTGGTGCTGTTCGTGTCGGGGTATCCAGATCCCGGAATGACGGCGATGCTGGGCAAGCCGCTCAAGGACTGGGCGTCTTACATGGACTGGGCGCGACTGGTGGCGGCATCCGGGCTCACAGGGGTCGTCTATGCCAATCGCGAGCCGGCGGACGTCATTGCGCTCGTGCAATACCTCCGGGTGAACGCTGGCGCGCTGGGCATCGACCCCGAGCGCATCGGTGTATGGGCGTGCTCGGGCAATGTGCCCACCGCGCTCGCGCTCGTGGCGAGGGAGCACCTGGCATGTGCCGCGCTGCTGTATGGCTATCTGCTCGACCTCGACGGCGCGACCGCCGTCGTGGATGCCGCCGCTCGGTTCCACTTCGCAGCGCCCCAGATAGCGCTGGCCGAGTTCCCGCGCGAGATGCCGATGCTGGTGGTCCGCGCGGGGCGAGACGCCTCGCCCGGACTCGATGCGACGCTGCAGCGCTTTGTGGCGGCCTCACGCCAGCAACGGCTGCCCGTGACGCTCATCGACCACGCCGAGGCGCCCCACGCCTTCGACCTGTTGGACGATTCAGCCAGGACGCACGAGGTCATTGAGGAGATACTCGCGTTCCTGGTCCGCGCCCTCGGGTAGCACGCATCCTGCCGGGACATATTCGAAGAGGTGGCCGCGCCACGTTGCGCGCCTCCCGGGACAGGCGCGACTGGCACCGCGCGCAGCGGTTGATGCCCTCGAACGGCGTCCCCTCTCGAGGCCGCTCGAGGACCAGACCATCCTGAGCTTCGACGGCCGCGGCCTGACGTCCCTGCCCGGGAAAGTCCGGCAAGGCCCGCGACTCAAGAAGCTGGTGCTCTCGCGCTGCGGATTCCAACAGCTCCCGAAGGAAATCCTCGAATTGCACGAGCTGCAGACGCTCGACCTTTCGATGACGCCCCTCCAGGAGATTCCGCCCGAGCTCGGGCAACTGACGAGCTTGAGAAAGCTGCGCTTCAATTATAGCCACTGGACCCGATTGCCCGAGTCGCTCGACCGCCTAATCGGTTTGGAAGAGTTCTCGATTTATTGCAGCTACGACCTCCAAGAGCTGCCGGCGGTCGTCGGCCGACTGCGCGGCCTCAAGCGCTTCCGGGCCTCGTATTGCAATGGATTGAAGCGGCTCCCCGACAACCTTGGGCAGCTCGAGCACCTGGAGGAGCTCGCGCTGAACGACACCCCTCTGGAGGCGCTGCCCGAAAGCTTTGGCGGGCTCGCCGCCTTGAGGTCGCTGACCCTGGGCCACACGCGGCTCAATCTGGCAAATGCCCTGCCCGAGAGCGTCGGAAACCCCCGCCGACTTCGGTGGCTCTCGGTGAATTGCAGGCCATCGCCGATTTCCCGGAAAGCCTGCGCAACCTGAGGCAGCTGGAGGTCATCCGCGGCAACCTGAGGCGCGACGCCTCGGCCTTCGGGATTTCGCAGGAGGTCAAGGCGAAGCTCAAGGGCTGGCTCCCCAAGGCCCGGCTGGAGATCGGGTAGAGCGGCTTTGCGCGGTCGCGGTCAGATTCTGGCGAGTCGCCGGGTCGAGGGGAGACAGAGCCGAGCCCGGCGGCCGATACTCTCGCCCCCATCCGCTCCCAAGGAGGCTCGCCGTGCCCTTCGGTCCCCTCGTCTCGCCGGAATCGCTGCGCGCCGCTGCCGAGCCGTACGCCCTGCTCGACGCCCGCCCGGACGCGAAGGCCTTCGCCGAAGGCCACCTCCCCGGCGCGCGCCATGCCGACCTCGAGACGGCGCTGAGCGGCGCCGCGGCTGCCGGCTTCGACCCCGCGCGCGGAGGTCGACACCCGCTCCCTTCGCCCGAGCGATGGGCGGCGCAGCTTTCGGCCTGGGGCATCGGCCCAACCACGCGGGTGGTCGTCTACGACGCGGCCTTCGGGGCCAACGCCGCCTGCCGCGCCTGGTGGATGCTGCGCGCCGCCGGTAACCCCTCGGTCGCCGTGCTCGACGGCGGCCTGCCGGCGGCGCTGGCGAGCGGCTTCGCGCTGAGCCGAGGCGATTCGCCCGCTCCGGTCGCTCCGCAGAGCTTCCCGATGCACGGCTGGCGGCTGCCCGCGGCCAGCATCGAGGAAGTCGCCCGGCGTGCGAGCGAACCCGGGTGGAAAATTCTCGACGTGCGCAGCCGCGAGCGCTGGCGAGGCGAGGTCGAGCCCTTCGACCCTTTGCCCGGCCGCATCCCGGGTACCATCAACCTGCCCTACTCCGAGAATCTGGACGCCGCGGGCCGCTTCAAGCCGCCCGAGGCGCTGCGCGCCCAGTATCGAGAGCTCCTCGGCGAGACGCCGCCGGAGCGACTGGTGGTTCACTGCGGCTCGGGCGTGACCGCGTGCCACACGCTGCTGGCGCTGGAGCTCGCGGGGCTGCCCGGCGCGGCGCTCTACGTCGGCTCCTACGGCGAGTGGTGCCGCAGCGGCCGGCCGCTGGGAAAGGGCGCGTAGGGAGCTCGCGCAAGAGCCTCCAGCGGGGCGCCGAGCAGGGGGCGCATTCACCCGAGGCTCGGGCGGCCCGTCCGTCCGAAACAGGTGCGTGCGCGCGATGGACGGCTGGTCCGCCGCAGCGGCGCTCGCGGTCGCCAGCGCCAAACCTGTGCGCCTCGCGCTTCGACGGATTCGAGCGGGCCGGCGGCGCGAGGTCATAGCGGCGCCAGCGTCAGCGCAGGAGCTCGAGCAGCGCCTTCTCGAAGGCGGGGAACGCCTCCACCTATGGCACGAGACCGACGCCGGGGAACTTCACGAGCTCGGCGCCGGGGATGCGCTCCTTTGCCAGCTTCCCCAGCGCCTTAAAGCCTCTCACGGCCATCAGCATGTAGCTCCCCCTCCCCGCGAGCGGGGAGGGGGTTGGGGGGTGAGGGCCGCTACACCGCGTCGAGGAACTCGTCGTTGGTGTCGAACTCCGCCAGCTTCTTAACGAGCTTCTCCATCGAGTCGGCGGGCTTCATGGCGTAGAGCATCTGCCGGAGCTTGCGAACCTTCTCGTACTCCTTGGGCGTCATCAGCTTCTCCTCCTTGCGCGTGCCGGAGGACGGAATGTTGATGGCCGGGAAGATGCGCCGCTCGGCGAGCTGGCGGTCCAAGGTCACCTCCATGTTCCCGGTGCCCTTGAACTCCTCGAAGATGACCTCGTCCATGCGGCTGCCGGTGTCGATGAGCGCCGTGCCCAGGATGGTCAGGGAGCCTGCCTCTTCGGTCTTTCGCGCCGAGCCGAAGATGCGCTTGGGCCGCTCCAGCGCGCGGCTGTCGACGCCGCCGGTCAGCGTGCGGCCGCTGCTCTCGACTTCCTTGTTGTAGGCGCGCGCCAGGCGGGTGATGGAGTCGAGCAGGATGACGACGTCCCGCCCCTCCTCCACGAGGCGGCGCCCGCGGTCGAGGCACATCTCGGCCACCTGGAGGTGGTCCGCCGTGGGCCGGTCGGAGGAGCTCGCCAGGACCTCGCCCTTGATGTTGCGGCGCATGTCGGTGACTTCCTCAGGGCGCTCGTCGACGAGCAGCACCATGAGGTGCGCCTTGGGGTGGTTCTCGGTGATGGCCTGGGCGATGCGCTGGAGCATGATGGTCTTGCCGGCCTTGGGCGGCGAGACGATGAGCCCGCGCTGGCCGAAGCCGATGGGCGCGATGAGGTCGAGCACCCGGGTGACCATGTCCGTGGAGCTGTGCTCCAGCTGGATGCGCCGCTCGGGGTCGATGACCGTGAGGTCCTGGAACTGCGGATTGCGCGACGCCTGGTCTGGCGGCCGCCCGTCCACGGTCTCGATGCGCTGGAGCTGGACGCGCATCCCGCGCTGAGAGCCGGCGCCCGCCAGCACCTGACCCGCGCGGAGCCGGAGGCGCTGGATGAGGCTGCGCGGAACTTCGGCGTCCTCGGGCCCGGGCAACATGTTGCGCCGGACTTGCCGGAGGTAGCCGTAGTTGCCCTTGCCGTCGTAGTCGAGCACGCCCTCTGCCGTCTGGAGCTGCGGCGCCGGAGGCGGCACCGCGGCGACTGGGGGCGCCGTCCCGGGCTCGACCGAGCTGGCTTCGAGCGCCTGGCCGTTGGCGGGCGCGGCGCCCGGCTGGCCGGGCTGGCCCGGCTGTCCGCCGCGGCGGCGGCGCCGCCTGCGCCGGCGGCCCCGCCGACCCTCGCCGGGCTGACCCGGCTGGCCTTGCTGGCTCGCAGGGTGAGCGCCGTTGGTCCCGCCGTTGGCGCCAGAGCCGTTGCCGCCGGGGGCGACGAGCGGAGCGGCGCTCGGGGTGGGGCTTGCCGCCGCGGCGGGGCTCGAGGCACTCGGCCCATCGGCGACGGGCGCCGGAGGCGGCGCGCTTGGAAGCTCGGAGCGCGGCATCGGTGCCGGCTCAGGAATGGGGCTGTGCCCCTCGTCTTGTCCGTTGCTCATTGATCCGTCCTGCCCGCTCGTGTTGCTGCCGACCGCCTGGGTCGGCGCGGGAGGCGCGCTTGCGGGCTGCTCACGCGCCTGCAGGGACCACCACGTGGGGCCCCCGAGCTCGTCCTGTCAAAGGTCTCAACCGCGCGCGGCACGCCTGGAGCGCCATGGGCGCCTCGCGACGCCCCGCCGCGCGGGCATCTATCAGTGCTGCGAAGCCTCGAGAGGCAAAGCCTCCTCAGCGCGCCGAGCTGCCGGGAAGCCTCCGTATTGCCCGGCTGCCCCAACAGAACCTCCCAGAGGAGATTCTCGGCGGCCTTGAGCTTGCCCTCCAGCTGGAGCAGAGACGCTTTGCCCAGCTTGGCCGGGATGAAATCCGGGTTGAGCGCGAGTGCCTGTCGAAGCTTGCCCGGGCCTCAGCCAACCCCGAGCCACCGCGCCCCCTCAGGAGAACCTGACCCAACGCTGCATGATACTGCGCCACACTGCCATCGGACTTCAAGGCTTCTTTTATGGCCGCCTCGACGGGAAAGATAAGCCCGATGTCCTTCGGCAGCCCAGCCGCGCCCCGCTTCAGGCCCAGAACCGCGTTGAGGTCCGCGGCATTCGCCACCCGCCGGTGCTCGGCCTTTGACGAGGGTGCACGCCTCTGAAGGACCTCGCCCTGGCGAGGCCAGGAGCGGTTGAACGGTTGAACGCAGGCCACCGGGCGAGACGAGCTCTCTCAGGGCAGCGAAGTGGGGTTCTTTGCCGCAATTGGCGGCCGGGCGCAAGGGAAACCGGGCGAGCGCCGAGGGCTCCCCCCTATAACTGAAGCTCGCGCCCGCGAGCGCCCCCCGGCTCCCTTTTGAACCTTTGCTAAGCGGTAGACAGCCCCAACCCCCGGGAAGCAGACCTGTTCCCCCTTGCGCTCCGGCTCTGCCCTCTGTTAGAAGCGCGACTCTAAAAATGCCCATGGTGCATTTCGTTCGCGCACTCTGGCAACGAAAGGAGCGGCTCAGGTGAAAGTGAACGTCATTGTCGCGCTCGTCGTCGGGGCCCTGTTGGGCTTCATCCTCGGCCGCGCCACCAAGGTGGGCGCCCCGGAGCGCGCCGTGGTGGCCGCCAAAGCTCCTTCACAGGCCGCGGCACCTTCCCGCCCCGCCGAGCGACCCCAGGGCGGCTCGGAGGACCCCAACGCCGTCTTCAAAATCGCCATCGGCGACAGCCCGGTCACCGGCCCGTCCTCGGCCAAGGTGACCATCGTCGAGGCCACCGACTTCCAGTGCCCGTTCTGCTCTCGCGCCAACGGCACGGTCAAGCAGATCCTCGAGACCTACGGGAAGGACGTCCGGGTCGCCGTCAAGCAGAACCCGCTCTCGTTCCACCAGAACGCGCACATGGCGGCCGAGGCCGCGCTGGCGGCCAACGAGCAGGGCAAATACTGGGAGATGCATCACAAGCTCTTCGACAACCAACAGAAGCTCGACCGCGCCAGCCTCGAGGGCTTCGCCCAGGAGCTGGGGCTCGACGTCGCGAAGTTCAAGGCCGCGCTCGACGCCCAGAAGTTCAAGGACCGGATCGACGCCGAGCAGAAGCTGGTGGTCTCCCTGGGCGCGGGCGGCACGCCGGCCTTCTTCATCAACGGGCGCAAGGTCGTCGGCGCGCAGCCGTTCGAGAAATTCAAGCAGGTCATCGACGAGGAGCTCGGGAAGGCCAACGCGCTGCTCGCCAAGGGCGTCGCCGCCGATGCGCTCTACGGAGAGCTGACCAAGGGCGGCGCCACCAGCCCGGTGATGATGGCTGCGCCCGCCGCACCAGAGAAGGTCTCGGTGGACGTCGGCAACGCGCCGCTGAAGGGCTCGGCCAGCGCCCCCGTGAAGATCGTCGCGTTTAGCGACTTCCAGTGCCCGTTCTGCAGCCGGGTTCTCCCGACCATGAAGCGGATTCGAGGAAGTGTACGGGAGCAAGGTCGCGGTGGCCTTCAAGCAGTTCCCGCTCCCCTTCCACGACAAGGCCGACCTCGCCGCCCAGGCGGCCCTCGCGGCCCACGAGCAGGGCAAGTTCTGGGAGATGCACGACAAGCTCTTCGCGAACCAGGGCAGCCTCGAACGCCCGGCCCTCGAGGGCTACGCCAAGGAGCTGGGCCTCGACCTCCAGAAGTTCAACGCGGCGCTCGACTCGGGCAAGTTCAAGGAGCAGATTGCCAAGGACAAGGAGCAGGCGTCCAAGGTGGGCGTGACCGGAACGCCGAGCTTCGTCGTGAACGGCACGCTCGTGGTCGGGGCGCAGCCGTTCGAGGAGTTCAAGAAGACCATCGACGAGGCCCTGAGCGCGCGCTGAACCTGCGCTCTTCGAAGCTCGAAAGGCCCGCGCCCACTCGGCGCGGGCTTTTCATTTTCTTAGCGAGACACTGTCGGCCGGACGCCGCGTCCTCGTGGAGGCGAGCCCTCGAGACCGCATCTGGGACATCGGCCTTGCGGCCAAGGGCCCCGAGCGCTGGCAGGGCCTCAACCTCTTGGGCTTCGCCTGATGAGCGTCCGAGCGGAGCTGCGCCCGGACCCACTCGCGCCGTGAGCCTTCGAGCGCCGCCGCGCGAGATGGGTTGTCCTTTTCTGCAGGGCAGGTTAAATCGCACGCCTTTTCCCCTCGGCGAAGGGTCGGCCCTTTAGCCGGAAGGGACTCCAAGGCGCCGCCGGCGCCCACAACGCCAGCGGCCGACGCGCCGCGCACCGCGGGCGAGAGGAAACGGACATGGGACTCTCCATCGGCATCGTGGGCCTGCCCAACGTGGGCAAGTCGACCCTCTTCAACGCGCTGCTCGGCGCCGCCCAGGCCGCGGCCGCCAACTACCCCTTTTGCACCATCGAGCCCAACATCGGCGTGGTGCCGGTGCCCGACCCGCGGCTCGACCGCCTCTCCGCCCTCTTCAGCCCCAAGAAGACCACGCCGACGGCGCTCCAATTCGTCGACATCGCCGGCCTGGTGGCGGGGGCGTCGAAGGGCGAGGGGCTCGGCAACCAGTTCCTGGCGAACATCCGCGAGGTGGACGCCATCGCGCACGTGCTGCGCTGCTTCGCCGACCCCGACGTCGTGCACGTCTCAGGCAAGGTGGACCCCAAGGGCGACCGCGACGTCGTGGAGACGGAGCTGATGCTCAAGGACCTGGAGTCGGTGGAGAAGCGGCGCGACCGGGCGCAGAAGAACGCGAAGGCGGCGGGCAAGCCGGGCGAGGCGGCCCGCGCCGAGCTCGCCGCGCTGGACAAGGTCAAGGCGGGGCTGGAGGCGGGCAAGCCGGCGCGCGCGCTGGCGCTCACCGACGACGAGCGGCCGCTCTTGAAGGACCTGTTCCTGCTCACGTCGAAGCCGGTGCTGTACATCGCCAACGTCGACGAGTCGCAGCTCGGCTCCGAGGCGACCGACCCGCACATCGCCGCGGTCAAGGCGCTCGCCGACTCGGAGGGCTCGCCCATGGTGGTCATCTCGGGCAAGGTCGAGTCGGAGCTGGCGGCCCTGCCCTCCGGGGAGCGGGGCGAGTACCTGGCCTCACTGGGGCTTTCGGAGCCCGGCCTCGACCGGCTGGTGCACGCGAGCTACCGGCTGTTGGGGCTCCTCACCTACTTCACCGCCGGTGAAGACGAGTGCCGCGCCTGGACGGTGCTGAAGGGCAGCCGCGCGCCTCAGGCGGCCGGCGTCATCCACACCGACTTCGAGAAGGGATTTATCAAGGCGGAGGTCATCGCCATCGATGACCTGCTCGAGCTGCGCTCGGAGGCCGCCTGCCGCGAGCGCGGGAAGCTGCGCATCGAGGGCAAGGAATATGGGGTGCAGGACGGCGACGTCATGCACTTCCGATTCAACGTCTAAGGCCTCCCCCCTCGGCGCCTCCCCGGGCTGGTTACCAGCCGCCCGATGTCTCCTCCAGCCCGAGCAAGCTTCTCCACCGGACCGTTCCTACGGATGGCACGTCGAGCACGCGGGCCCCAGGCCACCGGTCTCGTTCGGCCCGTGGCAATCGGGGCAGGTCGACTCGCTGCCGTCTCGGTGCATCACGTTGTTCCTGGCGATCGTATGGTCGCTGGAATCGTGGCAGGTGTAGCAACTCGGCCCCGAGGCGCCTTGCAGCTTGTTGCCGTGGCAGTCGCTGCAGGCGCTGCCGCCGTGCTTGTGAAAGGGGTCGCGCGGGTCGCCGGGTGAATGGCTCGAGGGGATCACCCCTGGACCCGCGTCGTTCTCCGAAGCATCTGCGTGCGACGCGTCCGGAGAAGACGCATCTACGTGCGACGCGTCAGCCTGCGACGACGCGTCAGCCTGCGACGACGCGTCTGGATGAGCCGCATCCGGGTGCGACGACGCGTCCGCGTGCGACGCGTCTCGAGGCGAGGCAGCATCCGCGCCTGACGCGCCGTCGCGTCCCGCCTCGGCTGCGTCCGCAGGGCCGGCGAGGCCCGCGTCGAGCCCTGCGCCAGCGACTTCGCCGCCGGAGTCCATTCCTTCCGGGGTCGCGTTCTCCGCGCCCTCCAGCGCGTTCTCGCCGGGAACGCCGAGGCACGCGGTGAGCAACAGGGCACTCCAGGAGAGCTGACGAACCATGGGTGTCGACCTCTTGCCAGAAGGATTTGCGAGGTCCCGTCGAGGCGGTGAACCAGCCCCAACCCGATGTGTCGCGAAGGACGGGCTCCGCGGCGAGAGGGGGCGATCTCCCGTCATGTTTCGCTGCCTCTCGAGAGCAGTGGCTCGGCCAACGGGCCTCACCGGGGTTGGAGGCACACCCGCGCGCCACCCGCCCCTTCCCTCCCGTGGCCTCCCGAGGTCCGGGGCATTCATCGAGTGGTTCGAATGGGTTTCCGGACCGTCAACCAGGGCACAGGGAGGTTGAAGATCGGCGCCTTCAACGCCCGCGAGGGCGACTCGGGGGTCATCGTCGGAGAGGACGAGGCGTCCAACGCCATCGAGGCCGACGTCGGCTGCCGCGGCTGAGCGGCCTCGATCCACCGGCGCCCGAGGGAGAGCTCGTCCCTGGGGCCGCTCTTGGGCTCCGCTCCACCGACCGTGCGGCGATCGACAGCCGAACTTGCCAGGTATCCTGTTGATGCCTATCTTCGCCTTCATGAGCCCTGGCCAAAGCGCCCCGGGAGCCCAGGAAGAGCTCGCCCTCGCTCTGGTCCGCGCGGTCGGGCAACTGATGCGGCGGCTGCGCGCCGACGCGAACCCGAGCGCCCTCAGCCTCTCGCAGACCGGCGCGATGGCGCGGCTCGAGGAGCACGGCTGGATGACCACCGCGGACCTCGCCCGCGCGGAGTACGTGAAGCCTCAGTCGATGGGCGCCACCCTCTCCGGACTGGAGGAGGAGAGGCTGGTGCAGCGCCGGCCCCACCCGAGCGACGGCCGCCAGGTGCTCTTCGGCCTCACCGACAAGGGCCGGGCGACGCGGCGGAAGGCGGCGCTGCTCAAGCGGCAGTGGCTCTCGGCCGCGCTGTCGAAGCTGGCCCCCGAGGAGCGGCGCGCCCTCGCCTCCGCCATCGCGATCATCAAGCACCTGAGCGACCCATGACCACGCTTTCCCTCGACCCCAAGGCCGCCCTCGTCGTCATCGACCTGCAGCAGGGCATCACCGCCATCCCCACCGTCCACCCCGCCGCCCAGGTGATCCGCCGCGCGGCCGAGCTGGCCGCCGCCTTTCGGCGCCGCGGGCTGCCGGTGGTGCTGGTCAACGTCGACGGCGGGGCAAAGGGCCGCACCGAGCAGCCACGCCCCTCCTTTCCGCGTCCCCCAGGCTGGAGCGAGCTGGTCCCCGAGCTCGATCCGCAGCCGCAGGACCTCCGGGTGACCAAGCGCACCTGGGGGGCGTTCACCGGCACCGGCCTCGCCGAGCGCCTGCGCGCGCTGGGAGTCACGCAAGTGGTGATCGCCGGCATCGCCACCAGCGCCGGGGTCGAGTCCACCGCCCGCCAGGCGCACGAGCTCGGCTTCAATGTCGCGCTCGCCACCGATGCCATGACCGACCGGAGCCCGGAGGCCCACGCCAACAGCGTCGAGCGGATCTTCCCGCGGCTGGGCGAGACCGGCACCACCGAGGAGATCCTGGGCCTCCTCC
The DNA here is from genome assembly GCA_963772225.1 of uncultured delta proteobacterium. Taxonomy (GTDB): domain Bacteria; phylum Myxococcota; class Myxococcia; order Myxococcales; family UBA5297; genus CAVYWD01. The sequence goes on from CAVYWD010000011.1 coordinate 1,282,085, forward strand.
AAGCGGCCGTCCGGTGAGCGCCCAGGCCAGCCCGCTGGGCGACGCGGCGCCAGCGCGCGGGGCCTTCCGCTCTCTGCGCAGCCGCAACTACCGGGTCTGGGCCGCCGGCGCGCTGGTCTCGAACATCGGGACCTGGATGCAGCGCATCGCTCAGGACTGGCTCGTCCTCACCCAGCTCACGCACCACGACGCCACCGCCGTCGGCTTCGTCACCGCGTTTCAATTCGGCCCGCAGCTGCTCCTCTTGCCCTGGACCGGCCAAGCGGCGGACCACCTCGACCGGCGCAAGCTGCTGGCCGTCACCCAGGGGGTGATGGGCGCGCTGGCCCTCGGCCTGGGCCTGCTCACTGTCGCCGGCGTCGTCCGGGCCTGGCACGTCTACCTGTTCGCGCTGCTCCTCGGCGGCACCACCGCCTTCGACGCCCCCGCGCGCCAGGCGTTCGTCTCGGACCTGGTCGGCGAGGCCGACCTCTCCAACGCCGTCGCGCTGAACTCCGCCTCGTTCAACGCCTCGCGGATGATCGGCCCGGCCGTCGCGGGCATCCTGATAGGCGCCGTCGGGTCCGGCTGGGTCTTCCTGCTCAATGCCGCCTCGTTCCTGGCGGTGCTCGGGGCGTTGGCGGCGATGAGGACGGACGACCTCCACGCACGGCGCGGCGCGCGCCCGGCGCGCGGGAGCGTGGCGGACGGCTTCCGCTACCTCTGGCGCCGCCCCGACCTGAAGGCGGTCTTGCTGATGCTCTTCCTGGTCGGCGCGTTCGGCCTCAACTTCCCCATCTACATCTCCACCATGGCCGCGACAGTGTTCCGGATCGGGCCGAGCGGCTACGGCCTCCTCACCTCGGCCTTGGCGCTCGGGTCGGTGACCGGCGCGCTCCTCGCCGCGCGGCGAGAGCGCCCGAGCCTGCCGGCCTTGGTCGGCGGCGCCGCCGTCTTCGGCACCGGCTGCGCGCTCGCGGCGGCGATGCCGAGCTACGGGCTGTTCGGCTTGACGCTGGTGGCGGTGGGCGTCTCCGCGCAGACCTTCACCACCTCCGCGAACGGCCTGGTGCAGACGTCCACCGACCCCGCTCTGCGCGGGCGGGTGATGGCCATCCTCCTCACGGTCCTCATGGGCGGGCAGCCCATCGGCTCGCCGCTGGTGGGCTGGGTCGCCAACACCTTCGGCCCGCGGTGGGCGCTGGGCGTGGGCGCCTCCTCGGGACTCGTCGCCGCGGCAATCGGGGCCCGCTACCTTTGGCGCGCGCGGAGCTGAGCGGGGCGCTTGCTGGCCTGCCGCGCCAGTCAGGCTTTCTCGCGGGTTCCGGCTCAGCCGGATTGGGCGTTTGTCGCCAGCAGCCCGCGCAGGATGTCGGCGCGGTCGAGGCATCCAACGAGCCGCTTCTGGGCATCCACCACCGCGACGATCTTGTGCTCGCCAGCGAGCATCGAGGCGATGGCTTCACGGAGCGGAGCGTCCTCCCGCGCGACCGCCGTCTCGATCATGAGGTCGGCCGCAACCCTCGCGGTCGCGTGCTTTTCGGCCCGTGTCTCCTCGGGTTTTGGGTGCACGAATGGCAGCCGATGAATGAGCGATCGCAGCGCGTTTGGCCGCACATTCGGTGTCACTCGCTCGAGCACCTCGGCATCGGTGACTTTGCCCATGACCCGCCGTTCGCTGTCTACGACAATGCAGCGATTCAGGCGCGTGGAGACCACCGCCTGCAACACTTCGGGCAGCGGCGTATCCATGAAGACGGTCGGCACATCGTGGCGCATCGACCTGGCCACCGGTGCATCGACCGCCAGCCCAGTCTCGCGCGGCTCGGCCGGGGGCTTCTCGAAGGTGCGCGCCGCGGTGCGAAGCAGGTCGAGCCGGCTGATCATGCCGACCATCGCCCCGTGGTCGCCCACGACCGGCAAGCGCTTCATGTGGCGGTACGACATGATCTCCGCCACCTGCGTCAGCGGCATCGCCTCGTCGACCGTCACGGGGCCGGGGGTCATCACGCTCTCGGCGGTCTTGCCGCCTTGGGCGAGCTTCTCGAGCTCGGCGTGCAGCTCCGGGGAATCGAGCGACGCGAGAAGGTCGACCCGAATGGTCAGCCCGGCGCGCTTGAGCAGATCCGCGTTGGTGATGATGCCAACCGGTATTCCTTCCTTCAGCACTGGGATAGCGCGGTAATTCTTCCCGACCAAGAGCTCGACCACCTGCCGCACGGGGGCTTCGGGAGTGACCGAGACCACCTGACGGGACATCACGTCCGCCGCCCGCAGGGCGCTCGCAACGTCTCGGACAGGGGCCGGGCAGAACAGGACGACGTCGGTGTCGTCCACGGTGATGAAACCATGGCGAATCATCTCCTTGACCTGCGGCAACAAGTGCTCGACCTGCTCGGGCGTGTCGATCCAATCGATCACGAGAGGCAGTCGCTGGTTGATGTCGACCAGCCGGGAAGTGTGGATCTTTCCCGAACCGCCGAATCCCTCGATGCCCCGGAAGAGGGTCGCCCCCGCCGCTCCCTCTTTCCGAAGAAAACCGAGGATGGCCACGGAGAGGGGCTGGTGCCTGTGCAGCTGCCCCTCGTCGATGTAGATGCGGACTCGCTTGGCTTTGCCCGAGACCGTGCCGATCGTCATGGTCGCCTCCGAGAGCGGCGCTTCAGGCCCTTCAGTGCCCGGGGCCCCGTCAACAGAGCTCGTTGATCGGCTGGACCTCGCCCGAATATTTTAACGCGGGGAGCTTTGGGCGCCCGGCTCATCGAGCCTTTTCTCACCCTCGGTTGCGGAAAGCGCGCTTGCCCGCGTACTGCGCCGCCGAGCCGAGCTCCTCTTCGATGCGCAGCAGCTGGTTGTACTTGGCGACGCGCTCACCGCGGCACGGCGCGCCGGTCTTGAGCTGCCCAGCCCGGGTGGCCACGGTGAAATCGGCGATGAAGTCGTCGCTGGTCTCGCCGGAGCGGTGGCTCACCATGCAGCTGTAGCCACCGCGTGCCGACTCGCTCATCGCGGCCAAGGTCTCGGTGAGCGTGCCGATCTGGTTGAGCTTGATCAGCACCGAGTTGGCCACTCCCTCGGAGATCGCTCGCTTCACGATCTCTGGGTTCGTCACGAAGATGTCGTCGCCGACGAGCTGGATGGCCTTTCCCAGCTGGTCGGTGAGCTTCTTCCAACCCGCCCAGTCGCCCTCGGCCAGGCCGTCCTCGATGGACCAGATCGGGAAGTCGCGAACCCATGTGGAGTAGAGGGCGACCATGTCCTCGGACGACTTGCGGCTCTTGTCCGACTTGGCGAACACGTAGGCGCCATCCTCGAAGAGCTCGCTCGCGGCGGGGTCGAGGGCGATGACGACGTCGTCGCCGGGCTTGAAGCCGGCGCGCTCGATGGCCTTGACCAGCAGCTCCGGCGCCTCGACGTTGGACTTGAGGTTCGGCGCAAAGCCGCCCTCGTCGCCCACCGCGGTCGAGTAACCCTTGGACTTCAGCGTCGCCTTCAGGGCCTGGTAGGTCTCGGCGCCCATCCGGAGCGCCTCGCGGAACGAGGGCGCGCCCACCGGCGCGATCATGAACTCCTGCAAGTCGACGCTGCTGTCGGCGTGGGCACCGCCGTTGAGGACGTTGAAGAAGGGCACCGGGAGGAGCGTGGCTTCCATCCCAGCGAGCTTCCCGAGGTAGCGGTACAGCGGCACCTTCTCCGACTGCGCGGCCGCGCGGGCGGTCGCCAGAGAGACTCCGAGAATGGCGTTGGCGCCGAGGTTCCGCTTCTCGGGCGTTCCGTCGAGCGCGCAGAGCTTCTGGTCGAGCTCCTTCTGGCTGCCGCCGAACCCCTTGAGCGCCGTGGCGAACGTGCCATTGACGTTCGCCACGGCGCGCTGGACGCCCTTGCCTCCGAAGCGCCGCTTGTCGTCGTCCCGCAGCTCGAGCGCTTCGCGGGAACCGGTCGACGCGCCGGAGGGAACGGCGGCGCGGCCGAACGAGCCGTCGTCGAGGCGAACGTCGACTTCGAGCGTGGGGTTGCCTCGGGAGTCAAGGATTTCTCGGGCATGGATTCTGGCTGATGGGACGCATGGCTTCTCCTTGGTCGCGGTTGTGACTGCGCACTCAATATGGGCGTAGGCAGTACAGCGAGGTGAAGCCACCGGCGGCCCTCTCGGGTCTCTGTGGGACTTAAGACATCCAGGCGAACCTCCGGCTGCTGAGGTGCCAGGGAAGCTGGGCTACAGCGCATCCTGAAGCTGAACCTGGGGCCGGTCCATTACGAGGCGGACTTGCGCGCGGCGCCCTCGGGAATCTCGACGTGATCGACGGGGATTTCGAGCCCGTCGGCCTTGACGTACTCGACGTGATGGGCGCTCGCGGGGACCTCTCCCTCGAGGACTCGGGGCAGCACGTGCACGCCTTCGAGCATCACGAGGGTCGCCCCGGCCAGGAGCTTCAGGTGATCGCGAACGAATTGCTCGAGGAGCGGCTTGGGTCCGACGAGCTCGAGGCAAACCGGCATCGCCTCGACCGGAATTTCGGAAATGTCCGAGGAGACGACCTTCGCGCCTTTGGCGAACCCCATGCTCCCGACGCTCATGGACGCGTGAATGACGCCGGCTTTGAGCGCCTGCTGCAAAATGTGCGTGGAGGCGGGCCTGCGGAACATACGCCGCCAGAAGCTCGTGGAGGGGGCATTGTCGCCGCGGCGGAGGTAGACGCGCAGCGCGCATAAGGTCTGGAACGTCATGGGGACTCCTTTGGATCAGGCCGCCTGCGCGGCGTGCTCTCCGAGCGAGCGGTAGATGTCGGAATCCGACACGATCCCGACGAGGACATAGGAAGTGGCGTCGACCACCGGAATGTAGTCGTAAGGGCCTTGGCGAAGGGCCCGCTCCGCGTCGGCCACCGAGTGGTGCGAGCAGAGGGCGCGCGCCGCCCGGTCCATCACCTCACCGACGCGGACGGACTTCCATTCCTTCATGGGAACGCTTCGCAGGTGCGCGAGGCCGATCATGCCTTTGAGCACCCCGGCGTCGTCGATGACCGGCAGCGCCTTGAAGTGATGCGCCAGCAGGACGGAGTGAGAAAAGCTCTCGAGCGTCTGGTCCGGGCTCGCGGTCACGATTCGCGACGTCATGGCCTTCGCGACCGGAACGGCCCTCAGCCGCTCGCGCCAGGCCGGGCGACGCCGAAGCTGCGAGCGCGAGTTGGACACGCCCGCGGAGAGGGCGAAGGCCACCGCGGACGCGACGAGCGACGGGACCACCAGCGCGACGTTGCCGGTGGCCTCGGCGACGAAGACCGCCGAGAAGAGAATGCTGTTGTAGCTCGCGCCGGAGAAGGCGGCGATCCCGAGCAGGGTGAAGACGCCGGGATGTCCCGGGGCAAACACGGCGTCGAACGCGGCGCCGAGGGCGGCGCCCATGGTCGCCGTCGGGACGAACAGCCCTCCGACGCCACCCGAGCCGAACGTGATGGACGTGGCGAGGAGCTTGAGCCCGAAGATGGCGAGCGCCGCCGGGAGGACATACTCGCCGCGCAGCAGGGCGTTCGCGACGGGCAGGCCGGCGCCCAGCGTGATGGGCTTGCCCACGATCCGCAGGCTCGCCCAGGCGACCAGCGACAGGAGCGCGCCGCCGAGCGCCGCGCGGGCGACAGGGCTCGGGTGGAACCCCTCGAACCGCCGGCGCAGGCGAGCGAGCGTCCACAGGAAGGCGTGCGACGCGAGCCCCGCCGCGAGGCCGAGCGGAACCGCGAGGAGGACGTCGCGCGTGCTCAGCGCGTATTGAAAATGAATGGGGAAGTACGGCGTTGCCGGGCGGAGCCGCGAGAACGACCAGAAGGACGCCGCGGAGGCCACCAGCGCTGGGAGCAGGGCCTCGTGCGCGAGGTCGTGCTTATAGGGCGATTCCACGCCCATGATGGCGCCCGAGAGCGGCGCGCGGAAGATGGCCGCGATGCCGGCGGCGCCGCCGGTCAGGAGCGTCGTCTTGGTGTTCCACCGCAGCGCCGGAAAGGGCAGCCGGTTCAGCGTGGACTGAACGAACGAGCCAAGGGTGGCGCCGAGCCACTTGCTCGCGCCCTCCATGCCCGCGCTGCCGCCGAGGCCCATCGTCGCCAGGGATGCGACGAGCTTGCCGGGGGCGGTGCCCGTGGGCATGCCCTCGCCCGGCTCATGGTACGAGCGCACCACCTCGTCGGCCATGGACGGCGAAGGCGTTCGAAAGACCCGAAGCAGGATTCCGGTGAGCAAGAGCCCGACGAACGGCGCGGCGATCTGCACGGCCGGCGAGCGCTCGGCCACGCGCCTCCACAGGAGGTCATTGACCGCCCAGTCGTACGCCGCAATGGCTGCGCCGACCAGGACCCCGAGCGGCGCGGCCACGAGGAGCATGTGACGCGCGAGCGTCAGCGCTTCCGAGAGCGAATTGCCAAAGGGAGAAAGGCTTTCGTCGACGGGGTGCTGCTGCACGCATTCCTCCTGGGAGAACGGAACGAACTCACGCTGTCCTAGGAGTCATCAGCCGGTCCGATGCAGCCAGCCCGGCGGTTAGAGGCGGAACCCCATCGCCTTGAAGCCGCGCGAAACTAGGGAACTGGCGCTCGCAAGTCAAGCTGCCCACCTTGCGTCGCCCGCTTTCTTGCCTTCGCCCGCGCCCGTGCGACCCTCTTCGGGCATGAACGCTCTGCGAATCGACCGAAGGCTTTTGCGGTGGTGCAATGTCTCGCTCGGCGGGCGCATGCGCGCGGTCACGCGCGACGTGTCCGGCTTCGGGTTCTGCGCCGAGCTCGGGCCGGTCTTCGTGCCCGGGTCCTCGGTGGACGGGACCATCCAGGTGCGCGAGCGAACGTTCCCGTTCCGAGGCGAGGTCACCTGGGCGCAGCCGGGGAGCCCCCGCGCGAGCAAGCCGAGCCGGATCGGCGTCCGCTTCACGCAGATCCCCGAGGACTTCGCGGCCTGGCTGACCGGGCTCGCTGCGGCCTAGGGACCCTGAAGGCTTGCGCGAAGCGGCAGCGCGCCGTCGCCCAGCATCACCACGTCCAGCGGCTCCTCGGCGTGCAGCGCGGTGAGCGCGTCGAAGAGCGCGGGGACGGCGTCGAGCTGGGCGAGGCCCAGGTCCACCTCGTAGCGCAGCCCGTCGGCGCCGATGCGCGCCGGCTCCGAGAGGAAGTGGAAGAAGCCGCGCCCCTCCTCGGCAAAGCCCCCGTCGAAGCCCTTCAGGTACCAGGCGCCCAGGTGCCGCTCCGCCTTCGCGACGGCCTCGTCCGACAGCCCGCGCCGCAGGCGCAGCCGCACGAAGAAGTAGTCCCACGCGGTGCGCGTCGACACGAAGACCGGGAACGGCGTCTTGGCCGCGGGGTGCGGAATGGAGAAGTGCCCCTCCGCCGCCGCCGGGCATTGGGGCGCAAAGCCGTAGGTCGGCGAGTCCTGGATCATCCAGCGCTCGCCCGTGTCCGGCTTCAAGGCGTCGAAGCGCACCCTCGAGGCGGGCCGGCTCGGGTTGGGCATGACCGGGACGAACCCGCCGGCCTCGTCGCGGCGCTGCGGCTCCACCTCCAGGCGCGCGCCGCGCGGCAGCTTCGCGGCGGTGGCGGCGAAGCTCTGGGCGTACGCCTCGCGCGTCGCGATGAGCACCCGGTTGCCGTCCACCGTCCCCGCGCCCTTGAGCGCCTTCTGGAACTTGCGCACGGCGGCGATGTTGCTCTTCTCGGCGAGCACGCTCACCGCCGCCAGGCAGTACTTCACCGCCACCTCGTCCGCCTCCCGCAGGTGGCCGGCGCGCGCGAGCAGCCCTGCGAGCGCAGCCAGCGGCGTGGGCGCGCGGGGGTCGACCCGCGCCGAGCGCCGATAAGCCTGGGCGGCCGCGTCGGTCTCCTCCAGAGCCTCGTGGGTGGCACCCAGCGCGTGGAGCGCCGTCGCCAGGAGCCCCTGGTCGGGCGCTCCCGCGGCCTCGAGCAGGGCAATGCCCTTGCGATAATGGCCCGCCGCCTGGGCCAGCTTTCCCTGCGCCCGCTCGGCCGTGGCGAGGTTAATCCATCCGTCGCCCTGCCCTGGCTCGAGCGAGGCCAGGCGCTCGAATTGCTCGGCCGCCGCCTCCGCATTCCCCTCGGCGGCGCGCTGCATGGCCAGCGCCCGGATCTCCTCCGCGCTCTGATTTGGGTCGCTCACGTCGACGTCCACCTCTCGCTGCCCCTCGACCCGAACCGAGCGGGCCGCCGCTCCTTATGCCGCAACCACCGCCGCCGGGGAAGCTGCGGCGGGTCGGGGGTTCGAGTGACCGACCGCGGCGAGGTCGGGTCTACAGAGAGCGCGAACGCCCGCGGAGCCATTCGACCCTGGCCCCGGCGAGTCGCCGGGGTTGATTCCCACCCGACCTCCGGTCGAGCATGGAGCAAGCAGCGGAGAGGCCCTCGAAAACCCTGAAGGCGACGACCCGGAACACCTTGTGAATCTCTACAATCTCACCTTCATCCTCGCCGCCGCCCTCGTCTGTGGAGGCGCCGTCGCTTTCTCGCTCACCCGCCGGTTCCTCCGGGGGCGCAGGCACCGCGCGATCCTCGAGCGGACGGTCGCCCAGAACCTGCACGAGCCCCCGACCCTCCACCCGGTCATCGACCCCGACGTCTGCATCGGGAGCCTCTCCTGCCTCAAGGCCTGCCCGGAGGGCGAGGTTCTGGGCTTCATCGACGGCTCCGCCCGACTCATCCGCGGAGCCAACTGCATCGGGCACGGCCGCTGCGCGCTCGAGTGCCCGGTCTCGGCCATCCGGCTGGTGGTCGGCACCTCCACCCGCGGCGTGGACCTGCCGGAGATCAACGAGTCCTTCGAATCCAGCCGGCCCGGCGTCCACATCGTGGGCGAGCTGGGGGGCATGGGGCTCATCAAGAACGCCATCCGCCAAGGCGTGGAGCTCTCCAAGCACCTGGGCAAGGCGCTGGGCAAGCCCCTGGGCGATGGCGACGCCGTCGACGTCGCCATCGTCGGCGCGGGCCCGGCGGGGCTCGCCACCGCCGTGGGGTTGAGGGCGCAGGGCCTGAGCTTCCGCATCCTGGAGCAGGGCCGGTTCGGCGGGACCATCGCCGCCTACCCGCGCCACAAGATCGTGATGACCGAGACGGTCGAGCTCCCGGGGTGGGGCAAGTTCGGCAAGCGCCAGCTCCCGAAGGAAGAGCTGATGGCGCTCTGGCTGAAGGTCGCCGACGAGCTGAGCATCCAGGCCGACGAGGGCGTCCAGGTCAAGAGCATCGAGGGCCAGGACGGCGACTTCCTCGTCCTCGCCGACAAGGGGACCCTGCAGGCGCGCAAGGTGGTGCTCGCCACCGGCCGCAGCGGCACGCCGCGCAAGCTCGGCGTCAAGGGCGAGCAGCTGTCCAAGGTCACCTACTCGCTCGTGGAGCCGGAGCAGTACCGCGGCTGCAAGGTGCTGGTGGTCGGCGGCGGCGACAGCGCCGTCGAGGCGGCGGTCGCCATCGCCGAGGAGACCGACGCCCAGGTCGCCATCTCCTACCGCAATCCGGCGTTCGGCCGCTGCCGCGAGGCGAACCGCGAGCGGATCGCGAAGGCCATCTCCAGCGGGCGGATCCGGGCGCTGATGAGCTCCCAAATCGCCGAGATCCGCGAGGACTCGGTCGCCCTGACCGTCGCGGGCAAGCCGGTCTCCATCGCCAACGACTACGTCATCGCCTGCCTCGGCGGCGAGCTCCCGCTCGAGTTCCTCAACCGCTGCGGCGTGAGCATCCAGCGCCACTTCGGCTCCGCCCCAGGCAATGCGGGCGAGGGCGCGGAAGCGACGCGGGAGGCCATCGAGGAGCGCCGGCTGCGGAACCTGTCGTACGGCCTCGCCGCCCTGGGCGGGCTCATCATCGCGTACCTCGCCTGGGCGAGCCTGGGCTACCTCCTGCTGCCGCCCGCCGACCGGCTGCTCTCGCCGCTTCACGAGTCGCTGAAGCCCGCGGGCCTCTGGGGCCACGGCGTGGGGGTGGTGGCCACCCTTTTCATGCTGTCGAACTTCCTCTACGCCGTGCGCAAGCGCTGGCGGCTCCTCAAGGGCAGCGCCACCATCCGCAGCTGGCTCACGTTCCACATGTTCGTGGGCTTCATGAGCCCGCTCGTCATCGCCTTCCACGCCGCCTTCCAGGCCAAGAACGACATCGCCAGAGCCACCACCGCCGCCCTCGTCGTGGTCGTCGTCACCGGCATCATCGGCCGGTACATCTTCGGCCTGGTCCCGGTGCGCGGGGGCATCGCGCTGGAGCACGCCGAGCTCCTGGGGCGTTGGGAGCGCATCAAGTCGCGGCTCGCTCCGCTCCTCGCCCACAGCGATGAGCCGGAGACCGTCCAGAAGCTCTTCGATCACGCCAGCGAGCCGCCCAGGGCCCGCTCGCTCGCCCTGCACCTGGTCGCGCTCCCGTTCGAGCTGCTCCTGCTGCGAGTCCGCCTGCTCCGCCTGCGCTTCCACTTCGACACCGCGGAGGACTTCCAGTCGTTCTCGCAGATGCTGTGGCGGCTCACGCGGATGCGGACGCTGGTGGGCTTCTCGCGCGGGATCAAGAAGCTCCTCTCGGTCTGGCGCTCGCTGCACGCCGGGCTCGCGGTGTTCCTCGTGCTCGCCATCGCCGCGCACATCGCGGTCGCCTACTACCTCGGATACCGCTGGATCTCTAAGTGAACCTCTCGCGCCGCCTCGCTCTGACTCTCCTCGCCGCTTTCGCGCTCGCCCTCCCGCGACGCGCCGCGGCCGACCTGTTCTCCCCCGGCGAGCTCGCCCAGCCCCACGCCCAGCTCGAGGGGCTCTCCAACTGCACGAAGTGCCACGTCGCCGGCCAGCAGCTCTCGCCGGAGGCGTGCCTCGCCTGCCACAAGGAGCTCCAACCGGAGATCGCGGGCTTTCGCGGCCTGCACGGCCGCATCCCGGCGGAGAAGCGGGCCTGCCAGACCTGCCACCGCGACCACCAGGGCCGCGCCTTCGCCATGGTCGACTGGGGCGGCCCCAAGAAGCAGTTCGACCACGCGCGGACGGGCTACAAGCTCGAGGGCAAGCACGCGCACCTCGACTGCGAGAAGTGCCACGACCCGCGCCGGCTCGCCGACCCGGCCGTCGCCGCCATGCTCCAGCAGAAGCCGGGGAAGAAGACCTACCTGGGCCTGCCGACGCGCTGCGACCGGTGCCACTTCGACGAGCACCGCGGCCAGCTCGACAAGGACTGCGCCAAGTGCCACGACGCGCAGGCCTTCAAGCCCTCGCGCTTCCAGCACGAGAAGGCGGCGTATCCGCTCCAGGGCAAGCACGCCAAGGTCGCCTGCGACAAGTGCCACGCGCGCTCGCCGGACCTGGCGCTCGTCGCCGGAGTTTTCCCGGCGCCCGTCAAGCCGGACGTCGCCAAATACAAGCCGCTGCCGTTCGGCAGCTGCAGCGACTGCCACAAGGACCCCCACGCCGGACGGCTGGGGCCCGCCTGCGCCAACTGCCACGTCTTGGACGGCTGGCTCTTGGTGCGCGACCTGGGCAAGGAGCGCTCGTTCCATGCCAAGTCGCGCTATCCGCTCAAGGGCGCGCACCTCTCGGTCGCCTGCCAGGCATGCCACGGCCCCTCGCCGGGCCGCCCGCCGCGCTTCAAGAACATGGCTTTCAAGTCGTGCACCGACTGCCACGCCGACGCGCACCTGGGCCAGATCACGTTCTTCGAGGGCAAGCCCACCTGCGACACGTGCCACACCGTGGAGACCTTCGCCGCGCCCAACTACGGCATCGAGCAGCACCAGAAGTCGCGCTTCCCGCTCCAGGGCGCCCACCGCGCCGTCGCCTGCCGCGCCTGCCACAAGGAGGACCCCAAGCTGCGCGCCGACATCCCGGAGGCCACGGTCAAGCTCCTCGTGGCGAGCCGGCGCAAGCTCCTCTTCGACGTGACCCGCTTCCATGTGGCCGGGCCGCTCGACCGCTGCGAGACCTGCCACGCCGATCCGCACGCGGGGCAGTTCGCGGAGCGGTTGAAGAAGGACGGCTGCATCGCCTGCCACGAGGACGGCGCGCCGTCCTTCGCCAAGACGCGCTTCGACCACCAGCGCGACAGCCGCTTCAAGCTCGACGGGGCCCACGCGAAGGCCGCCTGCGGCTCGTGCCACGGGAAGGTCAAGGTCAAAGGCGGCGAAGCGGTTCGCTACAAGGGCCTGCCCACGGCGTGCGCCGGTTGCCACCCGGACTCGCACGCGGGGCAGCTCGCCAAGAAGCGCGGCGCGCCGACCGACTGCGCGCGCTGCCACACGCCCGAGAGCTTCAAGAAGAACACGTTCGCCCACGCGCCGCCTTTCACCGATTACCGCCTGGCGGGGGCGCACGAGAAGGTCGCCTGTGAGAAGTGCCACGCGGCGGTCGACGTCGCCCCCGGCGTGAAGTCCCGCCGCTACAAGCCGCTGCCCCGCGAGTGCGAGGGCTGCCACGCCGACTTCCACAAACGCGCCTTCGAGGGCTACGAGCCATGACCGCGACCCTCTTGGCCCTGGCCGCCGCTCTGGCCGCCGCGGCGACCGACCCGAGCCTCGATGAGCGCCCCGCCGCCGAGGACGCCCCGCGGGTGCTCGTCCACGCCGCGCTCCCCAAGCGCACGCGCTGCGCGAGCTGCCACACTGAGGGCAGCTGGAAGGGCGGGCGCTTCAACCACGAGAAGACCCGCTTCTCGCTCAAGGGCGCCCACGCCACGGTCGCCTGCCGCAGCTGCCACCCGGTGAGCTTCGAGGAGGCGCCGCCCCGGACCTGCAAGGGCTGCCATCGGGACCCGCACACCGGCGCGCTCGGGCAGCGCTGCACCGCGTGCCACGAGGAGACGAGCTGGCGCACCAGCTTCAACGCCGACGCGCACCAGAAGACCAACTTCCCGCTCAACGGCCGCCACGCCGCCATCCCGTGCCAGGAGTGCCACTTCGACCAGCGCGACCGGGCGTTCAGCCGCGCGACCGTGAGCTGCGCGACCTGCCACCAGAAGGACTACGACCGCGCAGCGCTGACCTCCCTCGACCACGTCGCCATGGGCTTCTCCACCGACTGCAAGACCTGCCACTCGGAAGCGCGCTGGGCGCTGGCGCGCTTCCCCGGCCACGACGCGTGCTTCCCCATCAGCTCGGGCGCGCACGCGTCCATCAAGTGCCTGGACTGCCACACCAGCCTGCGCGGCGTCACCGCGTCGGGCGCGTGCAACACCGGCACGGCCGCGTGCACGAGCTGCCACACCCACTCCTGCAGCCGCAGCGACCAACGGCACGCCGGGGTTGCGGGGTACCAGTGCAAGGATCTCAAGTGCTACCAGTGCCACTTCGCCGGGAGGAACTAGTGCGACCCGCCAGGAGCTCGCGCAAAGCCCCCTCTCGGCGCCGGTCGATCGCGGCGCGCGCGCTGGCGCTTTTCGCGCTCGCCCCGGCGGCCGCGTCCGCCGAGTCGGTGGTGCAGGTCCTCGCCGGCCGCGCCTACCTGGACAGGGGCGCCGCCCACGGGCTGCGCGCCGACCAGACCCTCGCGCTCTCGCGCAACGGGAGGCCCGTCGGCACCTGCGTCCTCGACGGGGTGTCCGACCACCATGCGAGCTGCGAGGCGCCCTTCGCGCGCAGGGGCGACACCTTCGTGCTGCCGCCACCCGCGGCCGAGGCGGCCCCCCGGCCCAAGCCCGTGGCGCCGCTCTCGGAGACCGAGCTCGCCTCGCGCCAGGTGGCGGTCGAGTCCGCGGCCGTGCCGCTCGTCGAGGCCAAGGCGAGCGCCGCTTCGCCCGCGCTCCGCGGAGTCGCGACAAGCGTGGAGCTCGCACATGCCTCCTACGCCACGCTCGACGGGGGCGGCGGCGCGTTCCACCAGGAGCGGCTCGACGTGGAGCTGGGGGGCATTGCCGTCGCCGGCGGCTTCCGGGCCTTCGCCAGCCTCTCGGCATTTCGCTGGACGCAGCCCGCGAGCGCCCGCTTCCGGACCGACGCTCCGACCCAGCTGTACGTGCGCGAGGGCGAGCTCAGCGCCAGGGAGCCCGGCCAGTCGTGGGCGCTGTCCGCCGGGCGCGTGCAACCCGCCTCGGTGCCGGGCGTCTACGCGCTCGACGGCGTCCAGGGCGGCTGGCGCAACAGCAAGGGGACGTCGGAGCTCGGCGTCTACGGCGGCCTCCTCCCCGACGCGGTGACCCTGGCCCCCACGCTGCGCGCCACGGCCGGCGCCTACTGGGGCGTCTCGTCCTCCGGCGGCGAAGGAGACTCGGCGCACCTTTTGCGCCACGAGGGCCGCATCTCCTTCGTCACCGGGGCGAACCTGGCTCAGCGCTTCGAGGCCGAGGGGCTGGTGCAGGCCTGGCTCGCCCGGTCGTTCGACACCTCCGCCGACGTGAAGCTCGCCGCGGGCGGGCCCGGCCCCATCATCCAGGCGGCGCGCCTCGACCTGGGGCTTCAGGCCTCCTCGTCGTTGCGGTTCTCCGGAGGCTACCGCTTCACCGGCTCGAGCGACCCGGCGCTCGTGGTGGTCAATCCCATCGCCTACGGCGGGAAGTCGCACCACGCCGACGTGAACGGCGCCTGGGATCTGACTCGCGGCCTGACCCTCTCGCTGACCGGCGGCCTGGCGCTCGACGTCGACAGCGCGCTGGGCCGCGAGTACTTCGGCCCGGAGCTGACGCTTCCCCGCGCCTTCGGCGATGTCGGCAACCTGAGCTTCTCGTACCTCGAGGAGCTCGGCTGGTCCGCCGGCCGGACCGCGGCGGCGCAGGTCTCGCTCCGGTTCTGGCGGCGCCTCCAGCTCATCGGGCGGCTCTCGTACATCATGGAGCTCCCGCAGGGAGCCACGACCTACAACCAGGAGGTCGGGCTGTTCGTCTACGTGGCGGCCCCTCTGGCTCCGTGGCTTTCGCTGAGAGTGTCCGCCCTGGCGCGCTTGCCGGTCGACTGGGCCATCGGCGGCACGCTGGTTCCCGCCCTGAGCGCCTCGGCCGGGCTGGCAGGTGCGCTGTAGTCTGAAGCCCTGAAATCTTTGCCATCCTGCGCGAGATTTCCTCGCGAAGGGATGAAGGGGCGGCCCCGCTCAGCCCTTGTTCCCGCCGGCGTCGGCCTTTCCAGCGTCGCTCGAGCCCGAGTCGGCCTGGCCGGCATCGCGCGCCCCGCCGTCCTTGGCGCCGCCGTCCCGCATTCCCGCGTCGAGCGCTTCGCACAGCCCGGCATCGCTGCAGCCCTCGCTCGGAAGGCACTCGGAGTCTCGAGCGCAGGTCGCCTTGGTCTCGCTCGCGCACGCACCGATCGCCGCCGCCAGCGCCAGCCAGAGAAGCGCCGGCGCGCGCCGCGGGTCTCGCGCGCGGGCCATCACGCGCGGCCCTCGCCGAAGAAGTCCCGGTCCCAGGCTCTTCGCACCTTGTCGCTCCAGTTGAACATGTCCCTTCCTAGGACGCCCCAGTCCACCTCCGCCTTCGCCTCGGAGAGGATCCGCCTCAGTCGGTGCACCAGCTCATCGACGTCGCGCGCGCTGACGAGCTGGCGGTACCTGGAGGCCTGCGCAGGCTCGACCGTGGGCTGGCCAGGGTGGAGCGCGCGCCTGAGGAACGCCCCGGAGGAGAAGCCCGACGGAACGGCCAGCTGGCGCGCCGCCGGGAAGCAGGCCACCAGGTGCGCCATCCGGAGACGGAGGTCGTCGGAGGAAGCGCCGGCGAGCTTCCAGAAGGTGCGGTCCATGAGAATGGCCTGGGCGTCGGGACATCGCTGCAGCGACGCCCTCTCGGCGTCGCCCAGCGCGTCGTACGCGCGCCGGAGCTCCCGCGCCTCGTCTGCGGTCATGTCGGGCATCGCCTCGGTGTCTCCTCTCGTCGGAACCCGACCTCTCCCCCTTCGCCCCCTCCCCGCTAGCAGCCGCTAGCGGGGAGGGTGTTGGGGGGTGAGGAAAATCGGCGCGCCGCGATCGCTGACTTCCGCAACAGCCTCTCGCTAGGCTTCGGCCTCTGCGGGCGCGCCGCCCATCCGCGCGAGGTCGTCCTTGCGGACCTTCGAAGGGTCGAGCTTCTTCAGCGCGGCGCCCATCTGATCGATCAGCGCGTCGAACTCGGCGCCGCCGTCGCCCTTGCGGAAGCGCAGCGGGTTGATGCGCGCGACGACGAAGTTCTTCAAATACGGGCTCTCGAGCCCCACCTTCCGGAGCGCCTCGACCACCTGGACCACCTCGTCGTCCAGGGCGAGGAGCCTCTCGGCCCGCGCCTCGCGGACCGCCAGGGCTTGGACGAGCGGCGCGTCGAGGAAGCGCTCGGCGCGGCGCACGACCGGGTTGTACGCGCCGGCTGAGAAGCGGGGCCGCTTCTCGTAGGCGGCGCCCAGGGTCGGCAGAGAAGGCTCCTCGAAGAGGAGCGCGAAGTCGGATTCGCGGCCCTCGCGAGCCCCCGCGAGGCCCCGGTACATGCGGATGACCTCCAGGGCCCGCTCCTTGAGGTTGTGGGCCTTCTCAGTGTTGAGCGCGAGGATCTGATAGGCGACGTCGGTCTCGGGGAGCACCAGCGCCACGATGGCCCGGGCGCCCAGGGCCCTGGACGCCGCCAGGCGATGGCTGCCGTTGGGCGTCCAATATCGGCCATCGCGCCGCACCGCGACGATGGGGTCCAGGTAGCGCCCGAGGCGCTCCATGGCGCTCTGCAGGCGCTTCACGTGGGCTTCGGAGACGTCCCGCTGGTACGGCGTCGGCTCGACCTTGTCGATGGGCAACCCCGCCAGAAGGAGAGTGTGCCCTCCCAGCGGCTCGCGGTAGACGCAGAGCGGCGCGCCGCCGTCGGACTCGACGGCCCGGGCCAGCTCGCCGCCCTCTGCGGACGCACTCTCGAGGAGCTCCCTCGCGGCGAGCCCCTTGGACTGGGGGTCGGGCTTGGCTCGGCGCGGCCTGCGCGCGGCGGGCTTCTTGGGAGCTTCGGCAGCTTCGCCTTTCTTGCGCGGCGCCATCGTCGCCTCCTTGAGGGGTCCCGTCGAGCGAGCTGAAGTCTGCAGCCGCTTCGCGAGCGCCGCAATGTTGCGAATGCCGCGGCGCGCCGTTCAATGCCAGGCGTCCGGACCCGCCGCGCTCGTTCCAAGAGCTTGCGTACGGCCGCGCAAACGGGCATTGAAAACGCTTTGAGCTGAGAGTCGGCCCCTCGAATGGACGGGAGGAATGCACATGGCATTGCTGACGATGGATGTCCGCGAGGCGGCGAGCCTCGCCGGGCGGTCGCTGGGCACCACCGCCTGGAAGGAGGTCACCCAGCAGGTGATCGACCTCTTCGCCGAGGCCACCGGCGACCGTCAGTGGATCCACACCGACCCGAAGCGCGCCGCGAAGGAGTCGCCGTTTCGGAAGACCATCGCCCACGGCTACTACACGCTGTCGCTGGTCCCGGTCTTTTTCTGGGAGCTGCTCGAGGTGACCGGCACCCGGCTGACCATCAATTTCGGGGCCAACAAGGTCCGCTGGCCGGCGCCGGTCCCCATCCCCTGCCGCCTGCGGATGAGCGCCAAGGTCCTGACCGTGGAACCGTTCGAGAGCGGCTTCACGGTCACCATGGAGGCGACCATGGAGGTGGAGAAGCAGCAGAAGCCCGCGATGGTCGCCGAGGTCGTCTACCGCTACTACTGCTGAGAGGCTCCGCGGCGAGGAGCCGCGATGCGCGTGCTAGTCTGAGCCAGCTGCGATGCGCGAATCCGGCGGCGAGGCATTGAGGTAGGCAGGGATGGCGACCACAGGCTACCGGGTGCTTGCAGTGGGCGGCGACCGCGCGGTGCTCGTGGGCCTGGCGCGCGCGTTCCAATCGCTGGGGAGCTCCTTCGCGGCGCTGGCGGACCCAGCTCGGCTCGTCGAATCGGCGGCACAATTCTCGCCGCACCTGGTGCTGGTGTTTTCCCGGCCCTCGCCCGAAGAGGCGTCCCGGGCGGTGGCTCGGCTGCGAGCCGACGCGCGATTCGCCGGCACCCCCGTCGGCCTGATCGCGAGCCTGCCGCCCAAGGACGCCCGCGGGGCGACCTTCGTGGTGCCGGACCCCTCGGACGTCGGCGAGTTCTCGCTCAAGATGGCGAAGTACCTCCAAGGCACTTCGGCGCCGGCCGTGCCGCCGCCCGCAGGCCCCGCGGCAGCGGCAGAGCCATCCCCCGCAGCTGCGCCCGCCCCTGCAGCAGCCGCCATACCCCCGCCTCTGCCCGGGCGCGACGGCGACGAAAAGGCGCTCGACGAGATCGCCGTGGTCGAGGACATCCCCCAGCTGCCGGCGCGCATTCTCCTGGTGGACGACGACCCGGCCCTGGTGAAGCTGTTCGCCATTGCCATGAAGCGGGCCGGCTACGAGGTGGGCACCGCCACCGACGGCGAGGAGGGCCTCCAGCAGGCGCTCCAGGTGCGCCCCAATCTCGTCGTGGCGGACCTCAACATGCCCCGCCTGGACGGCTGGGGCCTCTTGCGCGCACTGCGGGCCGATCACCGGCTGGGAGAGACCCCGGTGATGTTCCTCTCTTGCCACGACGACTACCGCGAGAGCCTGAAGGCGCTCTCCGCGGGCGCCCAGGACTATGTGGCCAAGGGCGGCAAGCTCGACGCCATGGTCTCGCACCTGCAATCACTGCTGGCGCCCCGCGACGCCTTCGCGGCTGCGCTCGCGTCGCGCGACAAAGTCAGCGCCAACCTCGCCGAGCTCGGCCCCCAGTGGGCGCTCCGCAAGCTCGCCGAGGCCAAGGTGACGGGCCTCCTGCGGGCGAAGGACGCCTTCTGGAACGTGCGCCTGGGCATCGGGGCGGGCGAGCTCGTCTATGCCCGAGCGGAGATCGGCCGCCACCAGCTCGAGGGCGTCGCCGCCCTCGCGCCGCTCGTGGTGCTGCGCGCGGGTGAGCTTCTCTTCGACCCGGCCGCTGCCATCCCGGGCCGCAATATTCAGGGGGCGCTGGAGCCGCTCCTCGAGGACGCGGCGCTGCGCAACAACCGCAACGAGTCCGAGGCGCTCGACAAGCTGCTCACGCGCGCCACCCGAGTCGAGGTGGACGAGCAGCTCTATCAGCTCTACGAGCAGCTCGGCCCTCCGGGTTGCCGGGAGATCGCCGCGCAGTTCCGCCAGGGACTGACCCCGAAGGAGGTCATCGCCAAGTCGGACCGCAGCCCCATGGAAATTGAAGAGACAGTGCGCGACCTGGTGCGCCGGCGCGTGCTGCGGCTGTCGGCCTGAGAGCGCCGACGGCCCCTCGCGGTACAAAGGCCTCGGGGAGCGCGCGCGGCGGTGGTTCTGCCCGCGGAGCGAGCTTCCGCCCTCACGCCCGGGCGACGACCTCCTGCACTACCCCCAGCCATCGCCGCTTCCGCTTCTGAACTGAGAGGCCGCTCCGCTCGAGGGCTGGCCCCAGGTCGCGGTCGAGGTGGCAGTCACCCGTCATCGCAAGCCAGGCGGGCCCGAGCGCCCGCTGGAGACCGCCCAGGACCCTGCCCGGTGAAAGGACGTGGTCGAACATCCGCAGCTCGCCGCCGGGGCGGAGCACGCGGCGGATCTCCGCCAGGGTCGCCTCGGGGCTCGGCACGCTGCAGAAGACGAGCGTCTCGACGGCGGCGTCGAAGGTGCCCGGCCGGAACGGGAGCGCCTCGGCGTCGGCGCAGACGAACGCAGCCTTTGCCCCAGCGGCTCTGGCGCGGCGCAGGAATTGGAGGTTGCGGTCGATGGCGACGACCGCCTGCGCGGGCGGAGCCTCGCGCGACCGCAGGTTGAGCCCGGTCCCGGCGCCCACCTCGAGAATCCGGCCCGAAAGGCCTGCGAGCATCCGGCGCCGGGCGCGCGTCAACCCCAGTAGGCCGAGCGGCCAGAGGAATGCGTCGTAGAGCCTCGCTCCCAGCGACATGGGCGGTCAGGTGCCCGCGTCGGCGGTCGCCTCGGCTGCGCCCTTGGGCCTTCGCGCCTGGACCAGAGACATGAAGCCGCAGTAGAGGAAGCCGACCTGGAACAGCACGAGGAACGGCAGCGAGAACCAGATGCGGTTGTCGAGGGCGAAAAGAATGGCGTACGAGAGGTAGAGGCCGAGGCCGATCTCGATGAGGGGAAGCGCGGTGAGGCGCCCGGTGTACTTCTTCTGCTTCCAATCCGCTCGGGTAGCCCCCGCCTTGCCGACCACGCCGTGCTTGGGCGTGCGCGCAAACCCCGACTGCTGGTTGAGCAGCGCCTCCAACACCGCCTTGGCGTTGTTGACCGAGAGCCCGATGCCCAGGGACATGATGAACGGCAGGTACTTGAGCCGGCCCCACCAGCTCTGGCCCACCTCGCGCTGGCTCGCCACGAAGAAGGCGCAGACCGAGGCCGTGGCCATGATGAAGAACGGGAAATCGAGGAGCAGGAAGCCGTACCAACCGTGCTTGTACCGGATGACCATGGAGACCGGCATCAGGAGCGACAGCACGACCATCAGCGGGTAGGCCACGTTGTTGGAGAGGTGGAAGAAGGCCTCCTGCTTGACGTGGAACGGCAGGCTCGACTTGAGGATGGTGGGCAGGAGCTTGCGCGCGGTCTGAATGGAGCCCTTGGCCCAGCGGTGCTGCTGGCCCTTGAAGGCGTTCATGTCGACCGGGATTTCCGCGGGGGAGACCACGTCGTTCAGGAATACGAAGCGCCAGCCCTTGAGTTGAGCTCGGTAAGACAGGTCCAGGTCTTCGGTGAGCGTGTCGTGCTGCCAGTTGCCTGCATCCTCGATGGTCTTGCGGCGCCAGATGCCGGCAGTGCCGTTGAAGTTGAAGAACCGCCCCGACCGGTTGCGGGCGGTGTGCTCGATCATGAAGTGGCCGTCGAGGAAGATGGACTGCGCTTGCGTCAGCGCCGAGTACTCCCGGTTGATGTGGTCCCAGCGAACCTGGACCATGCCCACCCCGGAGTCGGCGAAGTAGGGAACGGTCTTGTGCAGGAAGCCCGGCGACGCCACGAAGTCGGCGTCGAAGACGGCGATGAACTCGCCCTTGGCGCTCCTGAGACCCTCCTCCAGGGCGCCGGCCTTGAAGCCTCGGCGGTTCGTCCGGTGGATGTAGACGACGTCCACGCCTTCGGCCCGATGCCGCTCCGCGCAGGCCTTGGCGATGGCGCAGGTCTCGTCCGTGGAGTCGTCGAGGACCTGGATTTCCAGGAGCTCGCGCGGGTAGTCGATTTTGCAGACGGCGTCGACCAGGCGCTCCACCACGTACATCTCGTTGTAGATGGGCAGCTGGATGGTGACCTTGGGCAGCTCCGCGAGTCGACCCTTCGGCGTCGGCAGCTTGTACTTATACCGGTAGTACAGGTACGCCATGAAGTACCGATGGGAGCCGTACATCGACAGAACCACCAGCACTCCGAAGTAGAGCGCCAAGAGCAGTGACTCGACGAGCGTCATCGTGTTCCTGACCTTCCGTCAGCCAGATGGCCTGCCCTCCGGGGAGCGGGCCAACAGCCAGGTCCGCGACCGACCGCCTGGTCGGCGCGTTGCGGAATAACTCCGGCAAAAAAGCGCGGCGACTATAGGGCAGGCAGCCAAGCGACGCAATCAAAACACTTCCCGTCGCACCGAGGCGTAAGGCCTTGACATTCCTAGGTAAAAAACGGGACTGTTCGACGGAGGCCACGCGCAGCGACCCTGGGCCGCTCGGCGCGCTCCCGGAAACTTCACTTGCAGTGCTGGCTCAAGAGGCTCTCAGTGGCATTCAAGGCGGGTCGTGCGCCGACCCGACGGGGCGTGGCCAGGGAGCGACGGCCCTGAGGAGCCATCAGCCCGCGGCGCGCGTTCGCGTCGCCGGCGCTCCCCCGACGCTCTCGAGGGCCGCGACTTCGTCGGCAAGAGCCGCCGGCCCGCCCGCCAGCTCGGCTCGGTCGAGAATGGCCTCGACGAGCTCCTCGAAAGAGAGCCCGGCGGCCTCGGCAATCTTCGGGAACAGGCTCGTCGGCGTCATCCCGGGAAGGGTGTTGAGCTCCAGGACGAGGTCGTTGTCGGAGTCCGACGAGATGAGGTCCACCCGGCTGTAGCCACGGCAGCCGAGCGCCTGGTGCGCCGCCAGGGCCAGCGCCTCGATGTTGGCCAGCCGCGTGTCCGAGAGCCGGGGCGGCAGATAAAAGCAGCTCCCTCCCCGGTACTTGCCTTCGAAGTCGAACACCTCGCGCGGCGGCGCGATCTCACAGGAGCCGAGCGCGCGGTCGCCGAGGATCGCGACGGTGACCTCGCGGCCTCGGACGAAGCGCTCGACCAGCGCCAAGCCCCCGAATCGACAGGCCTCGCGGAGCGCGGGGAGGAGCTCGCCGGGCTCGCGCACCACCGAGACCCCGCACGACGACCCCGAGCAGGCCGGCTTTACGACCGCCGGATAGCCCAGGTCGCCGTGGAGCTGAAGGGCCGAGTCGAGCTGGTCGATCGACGCCGTGTAGCTGGCCGGCGTGGAGATGTTGTGAAAGCGCAGGACCTTCTTCGCCATGGGCTTGTCCATGCACAGCGCGCTGGCGAGCACGCCGGAGCCGGTGTACGGCAGCCCCAGGACCTCGAGGAGGCCCTGAACCTTGCCGTCCTCGCCCATTCGACCGTGCAGCGCCAGGAAGGCGGCGTCGACGGGAGCGGCTCGAAGCGCGTCGAAGAGACCGGGGCCTGCGGTGACCCGGTGAACCTTGCGGCCCAGGCGCTCCAACGCCTTGGCCACGGCTTCTCCGGTGCTCAGAGAGATCTCGCGCTCTTCACCCCATCCCCCCATCAACACTGCGACGCGGCGAACCATCGTGGGCGGCTCCTCGGCGAACTGGCCGTGACACTTCGAGGCGGAGCTGCATAGCACAGCGGATGCCACGGCGGTGGCCCGAGCGGGCCTCGCCAAAATCGGGAGAGCGAGCGCCCGATGCGCGGTCGCCAAGCCGCACCGGCGGCGTCCCGTCGGCCGCAGGTGCCCCGCGAGAACGACTCGGGACGAAGGGACTAGTGGGCGTCGGAGGAGAGGCCGCCGTCCGAAGGGACCCCGCCGTCCGAAGGGACCCCGCCGTCCGAAGGGACCCCGCCGTCTGGAGCGGAGTGGACGCAGAAGCCGGTGGAGTCGCAGACGTAGCCGTCGAGGCAGGCGCCGCCGCTTTCGCACGGCTTGCCCTCAGGGTCGAAGCTCACGAGGAGAGAGCAGCCGCAGGTCAGGGCGAGCAGCACACACAAGATTCGAAGGGCGAAGGGCGTCGTCATGGGATGAGTCACCGGTCGTCTCGCAAGTCGTCGTGGTCGTCGGACTTGGGGACCCGCTCCGGGTCGGAGCTCTTGGAGGCGGGCGCGGCCTTCGCGCCGTACTGCTTCGCGTCTTCGTCGTCGCGAGAGCGGACGCCGGCGACCGACTTCCTCTCCTCGAGGTTCGGGTTCGCCTCGTCCGCACCGGCGTAGCCTCGCCCGGTGACCGCCAGGAAGGTGCCCGTGCCTCCGAAGATGAGCGCCGCGAGGAAGCTCAAGTCGGCCCCCAGCGCGTTGTGCCGACCGCTGTTTTCCAGGGCCGGGTAGAGGGGCGAGGTCTGCGGATAGGCGCTCGTCTGGTAGTGATTCGCGTCGGTGCGGGCGGCGACACCGAAGAGCGTGCCCACCACCGCCGCGCCCACCCCGAGCCCGAGCAGCGCGAAGCCGGTGTAGCGCGAGGTCCACTCGAAGCCGCCGCCGGTGGTCGCTTTGCCGCGCGGCAGGTCTCTGGCGAGAAGGCGCTCGAGCAGGCTGTCGGCCGCCGATTGGAAGCGCACCTCCTCGTCCGGCAGCGGCTCGTCCGCGTACGCCAGCTCGTGGCCGTCCGCCACGTCGATGCGCGCCGCCAGGACCTTGAGCTCTTTGGACCGGGAGCTGACGGCCATGAGGAGCACCTGCGATGCGCCGAGCTTTTGCCCGAGCTCGCGCACGGCGCGATTGCGCCCCTCGCCGCGCAAATCCGCGCGGACCCGCGCCGCGGCTTGGCTCAGGACCTGGAGCTTCGACGCCGGCTGGAGCATGAGGCTGTCGGCAACGCCCACGCCCGGATGGACGCGCTGCTGCAGCCGCTCGTACCCAGGCGCGATGGCCGTGAGCAGGTGGTCGCCCGGGGACAGGTTCCTGAGCTCCAGCGGCGTCACGCCGCGGTACGCGCCGTCGAGGTAGATGCGCGCGGGCACCGGACGGCTCTGGACGTCGAGCGGCTGGTTGCTCGTCCTGGCCATCTCGTCGCGCTGCCGCCGCACCTGAGCCAGGAAATCGGGCGCGAACAGGTTGGGGTCGAAGGCGGTCCTCCAATCCATCGTCAGCAGCTGGGGGATCTCGGCGAAGGCCTGCTTGTGCTCGGCATTGGCGATGAGCGAGGCGATTCTTGAGGACCCAGGCTTTGACGAGGGTGTCGAAGCGGGCGGTCAAGTCCGACTTTTCGAATTGTTCAATGGCCCGGCTACAGGCGTCGGCAGCCCGACCGACGTCGAGGTCGTCGTAGGCCTTCCGGGCCGCCTGGAGGTCGGCATCGCCCTGGCGCGCGTGCTGGGCGCGGGCCGCGGCGTTCTCGGGGTCGAGGGCGTCGCCGACGTCGAGCACCTCGTGGCGGGCGAGCCTCTTCGCGACCTGCTCTCCGGCGCTCGCGAGGCGGGCCGCGGCGGGGAGCGCGGCTTCGTCCAGCGGGAACGCGACCACCGCCAGCTTCGCGGGCGCGCTCGCGGGCAGCGGCTCGGCCGCGAACGCCCGCGCGCTCAGGAGAACGGGCGGGAGCGCGAGCTGGCACGAGAGCGCGGCGGCGAGCGCTCGGGCAGGAAGGCTCTTGGAGGGAAAGTGCATGGGGGTCCGTCAGGGCGCGCGCGCCGCCTTGCCGGGCGGCGGAGAGGGGGCGTTGGCCTTGAAGATCTGCCAGGTGCGCAGATAGTCCAACGCGGTCTTGAGCAGGTAGTCGTCGCCGGGCGCGCGAACCTCGGCCGTGCGCGCCGACACGGCGGCGTCCTTGGCGGACGCGGGCGCCGGCGCAGCGACCTTCGGCTCCGCGGCGTCGTTCCTGAAATGGTTGCGAAGGTCCACCTCGCGAACGGCGCCCTCGTCGCCCGGCTCGCGCACCACGACGTCCGGGGTGATGCCCTTCTCCTGGATGCTGCGCCCTTTGGGCGTGTAGTAGCGCGCGATGGTCAGCTTGAGCCCGCTGCCGTCGTCGAGCTCGATGAGCGTCTGCACGCTCCCCTTCCCGAAGGTCTGCGCGCCCATGACGACCGCGCGCCCGTGGTCCTGGAGGGCGCCCGCGACGATCTCCGAGGCGGACGCGGAGCCTCCGTTGACCAGGGCGATCATCGGATAGGGGGGCTCGGTGTCGCGGTCGTGGCTCTTCTCCTCTTCGACGTGCTTTCCGCCGCGCCCCTTGGTGCTGACGATGGTGAGCCCGCCGGGCAGGAAGCGGTCAGAGACGCGCACCGCCTGGTCCAAGAGGCCGCCCGGGTTGTTGCGCAGGTCGAGCACCAGCCCCCGGAGCTCGGCCTTGTTCTGGGCCCGAAGCTCGTCGAGGGTCCGCTTCAAGTAGCGGTCGGTGTGCTCCTGGAAGCTCTTGATCCGCACGTAGCCGTAGCCGTCGTAGAGCCGCCCCTCGACCGCGACGATGCGGATGTGGTCGCGGACGATGACGATGTCGCGCGGCTCGGCGAAGCCTTCCCGCAGGATGGTCAAGACCACCTTGGTCCCCGCCGGCCCGCGCATCTTCGCGATGGCCCCGACGACGTCGACGTCGGTCGCCGACTCGCCATCAATCTTGAGAATGACGTCGCCGGCGCGGACGCCGGCGCGGAACGCCGGCGTGTCGTCGATGGGCGTGACCACCACCAAAGACTCGCTGCGCGCGCCGTTCTTGACTTGGACCTTGGAGGTGATCTCGATGCCCAGGCCCCCGAACTCGCCGGTCGTGTCGATCTTCATGTCCTTGAAGACCTCGGGGGGCATGAAGAGCGTATGGGGGTCGAGCGTGCTCACCATGCCTTTGATGGCGCCCTGGATGAGCTGCTTCTCGCTCACCTCCTCCACGTAGCTGTTCTGGACGTGCGACAGCACGCGGGCGAACAGGTCGAGTTGGCGGTAGGCGCCGCCGGGTTCGCGGGCGGCGAAGACCGCGCGATCGGCGGCCATGCCACCGAGAAAAGCGAAGGGCGCGAGCAGCAGGGCGAGGCGCAGCGTCGAGCGGGGGCGAGTCACGGCTTTTTGCCAGTCCTCGTTCAGAGCGGGGGCGCGCCGCGCGAGAGGCGCGGCGCCAATGCGGCCGGACCGCTGGAGTCGGCTTGAAGTCGACGGCCGGCGCGCGCGAGCAAGCTTAGCACCGAACGCGCCGAGCAAGGTTTTCACGAGCGGCGCCGTTTCACGAGCGGCGCCGATCGAGGAACACCGACTCGGCTTCCCGGCGGCTTCGAAGCTGAATCGGCGCATCTCAATGGGCGCCGCCCTCGCCGCTCGCGGGCGGCGGTCCCAGCCAAGGCTTGGGGTCGACCGGCTTTCCCTTCTCGCGCAGCTCGAAATAGAGGTAGGCGCCCTTGATCGACCCGGTGTCGCCCACGGCCCCAAGCGCCTCGCCCTCGGCCACCGCGTCGCCCACCGCCTTGTCCATAGAGCTCAGGTGCGCGTAGAGCGTGTGGTAGCCCCCACCGTGGTCCACGATGACGAGACTCCCGTAGCCGCGGAAAGGGCCGGCGTGCACGACCTTGCCGGGAGCCACGGCCACCACCGGAGAGCCCTGCGGCGCCCGGAGGTCGATGCCCTTCTGATAAGTCGTGGTGTTGAATTTGGGGTTCACGACCTGGCCAAAGCCGACCTCCAGGATGCCGGCCGCGGGGTAGCGCAGCTTGCCGCGCCGGCGCGCGAAGCGGATGGCCGAGCCCACGCTCTGTGCGGGGAGGCCGTTCACCAGGGCGGTGAGCTTGGCCTGCGTCTGGTAGAGCTCGTCGAGCGCCTTCTCCCGCAGCCCCTGCTCCGCGAGCAGCGAGGCGTGGAGCGCGGCGAGCTCTCCCGCGTGGGACTGGGCCCGCTCGCGCCGCTCCCTGGCCTGGGCCTCGCGCTGCGCCTGCTCGCGTCGGCGCTCCTCGAGCTGGTAGGTCCGCGCGGCGAGCTCCTCGAGCGCCCGGCGCGCGCCCCCGAGCAGCTTCAGGTCGGATTCGAGGAGTTGCTCCAGGGCCCGCCGCCGCCGCAGGAGGTCGCCGATGCTGGGCGCGGACAGGAGGAGGTCCGCCCGCTGCGCCCGGCCGAGCCGGTACCGCGCGCGCAGCCTCGGCCCGAGCAGGTCGAGCTGGGCGACGAGCCCCTCGCGAGCGGCGCTCTCCTCCTTTTGCGCCGACCGCACCCGCGCCGCCGAGGCGCGCGCCTCGGCCTCGGCCTGGGCGGCGGCGGCGCGCAGCGCCTGGACGTCGTCCTCGGCCACGGCCAGCGCCTCGAGGACAGAGCTCGCCTGGTCGCGCAACCGGTTGAGCGCCTCCTCGTGCGCCTGGACGTCGCGCTCCAGCTTCCGCTCCTCCGGGTCCAGGCCCTGGGCGAGCGCGCGCCCGACGATGGACAGGGCGAGCGCGGCGACGAGGGCCGAGGGGAGCGTAGGCCGGCTCCGTCGGCCGGGAGCGGACGGACGAGGTCTTGAAACCGCGTCGGGTCGCCGCGCCATCACACCCTCAGGAAGCGCCGGACCGCGAGCAAGCTGCCGACGAAGCCCAGGGCCGCGCCGGCGCCGAGCAGCTCCAGGAGCGCCCGGGCGTCGGCGAGCGCCGGCAGGGCGAGCCCCGAGAGCGCGAAGGCGAGCGCGGCCGCGAGCGGCGGCCCCAGGTGGCGCGCGACGGCGAAGAGGCCGGCCGCCGCCAGGCCGGCTCCCGCAGCGCCCTGGAGCACGCCTTCGATGAGGAAGGGCGCTTTGACGAACGCGTCGCTCGCGCCGACGAGCTTCTGGATCTCGATCTCCTCGCGGCGCGCGTAGATGGCGAGCTGAAGGGTGGCCGCGACCACGATGATCGCGCAGGCGAGCGCGATGAGGACCGCCAGCGCCCCGGCCCCTCGGGCGGCCTTCCCGAAAAGCTCCAGCCGCTCGATCCACTCGCGCCCGTACTCGACCGACGCGACGCCGGGCAGCGCCGAGGCGCGCGCGGCGAGCTCGGCGACCTGCGCCGCCGACCGCCGGCCCGCGGGAGGGCGCGCCTCGATGCTCGAAGGCAGCGGGTTCTTGGGCAGGTTCGAGAGGACGTCGCCGGCGTTGCCCAGCTCCGACCGGAGCCGCTCCAACGCCTGCTCGGCGGTGACGACCTCGGCAAAGCCGCCCTCCTCCGTCCGGAGGTGCTCGGCGAGGGCGCGCGCCGCGTCCGCCGAGACGTCGTCCTTGAGGTACAGGGTGAGCTCGACGTCGCGGCCCCAGGCGTCGAGCGCGCGCGAGCCCGCCTCGAGGGCGAAGCGCGCCAGGCTGGCGGCGAAGAGCGCCACGGCCACGGTGAGCGCGGCGACCGCGTGGACGAACGGGCTCGCCTTGAGGCCGGCGAGGGCGGCGCGCGTGAAGTAAAGCAGCCTGACCAAGTCGCTCTCGCTCCCTTCCCGACCTGCCTTTAGGCCTGCAGGCGCAGCGCCGGCCCGTCGCTCACCACTCTCCCGTTGTCGAGCGCGACGGTGCGCTTCTGGTATCGCTCGATGAGCGGGCGGTCGTGGGTGGCGACCACCACCGTCGTGCCCCGCGCGGCGAAGTCGCGCAAGAGGTCCATGATCTCCACGGTGAGCTTGGGGTCCAGGTTGCCCGTCGGCTCGTCGGCCAGGAGGATGGCAGGATCATTCACGAGCGCGCGGGCGATGGCCACGCGCTGCTGCTCGCCGCCCGAGAGGCGGGGCGGCAGGCTGTCGGCCTTGTGAGACAGCCCCACCTGCTTGAGCATGGCGATAACCCGGCGGTCTCCTACCCGGCGCGAGGTGCCGAGCACGTCGAGCGTCAGCGCCACGTTGTCGTGGACGGTTCGCCCCGGCAGGAGCTTGAAGTCCTGGAAGACGACGCCGAATCTTCCGGCGCATCAGCGGAATGACCGCCTCGCCCACCCGCGCGACGTTGCGCCCGGTGATGAGCACCTGGCCGCTGGTGGCCTTCTCCGCGCAGAAGAGGAGCTTGAGCAGCGTCGTCTTGCCCGCGCCCGAGGGCCCGGTCAGGAAGACGAACTCTCCCTTGGCGACGGAGAGGTTCACGTCCGCGAGCGCGGGGGCGTCGGAGCCGTAGCGCTTGTAGACGTGGAAAAGCTGGATCATGTCGGGCTTGTCCGGGCTCGTCCTCATATCACGACCCGCGCGATTGCCGGGCGGTCGGGCGTCCGCGGGGGACCCTTCGCTCTTCACGCTGGCTGTCGAACGTCTATGCCCTGAGGTCAAGGGCTCGGACCGGACTCGCCTCCCCGAGGAGGCTGCTCGCGTGCTCTGCGGCATCCGGCGAGGCGCGCAGTCGCAAGCCCCGCGCTCGAGGTCGCGTCAGTGAAGCGCGGCCTGCGGCTCGCACCGGCCCAGGCATTCGCGAATGCGCCGATCGAGCGCGGCGATGTCCACGGGCTTGACGAGGTGCGCCAGGTAGCCCGCGTCCCGCGCTCGGCGCGCGTCGCTCTCTTGGCCGTATCCCGAGACCGCGAAGGCCGGCAACCGGGCGAGCCGCGGCAAGCGGTGAACGCTGCGAAGGAACTCGTAGCCATCCATGTCCGGCAGCCCGATGTCGGCCAAGAGGAAGTCCACCGGCCGTTGCTCCAGGAGCCGCAGCCCCTCCCCGGCGTCCTTGGCCGTGAAGACCTGGTACTCGAGCATCCCCAGCATCTCGGCCAGGGCCGCGCGGGCGTCGGCGTTGTCCTCCACCAGCGCCACCTGAATCAGTCGCCGATCCGCCGATCGCGCCTCGGAGGGGATGGAGGTCGTCGCGGCCTCGCAGAGCGGCAGGTCCACGGTGAACCGGCTTCCGAGACCTTTGCCCGGGCTCTCGCCCCACACGCGGCCCCCGTGCATCTCGACGATCAGGCGCACCAGCGCCAGCCCGATGCCCAGGCCGGACGCCCGGCGCGGACCCGGCTCGCCCTGCTCGAACATCTGGAACAGGCGCGGCAGCCGGCCCGGCTCGATTCCGGTGCCGGTGTCCTCGACGATCAGCCTCCCGTTCGCGCCCTCGGCGCTGACGGCGACGGTCACCGCCCCGCCGGAGGGCGTGAACTTGAGGGCGTTCGAAAGGAGGTTGAGCACGATCTGCTGCAGGCGATCCGGATCCGCCTCTACCCAGAGCTCCGGCGCGGCGCGGGCCTCGAGGTGGATTCCGGCGGAGGCGGCCTCGGACCGGCAGGACTGCGCCGCCGCGAGGACGACCTCGTCCAGCCGCACCCTCGCGCGCTGCAGGGCGATCTTGCCGCGCGTGAACCGCGCGAGGTCGAGCAGGTCGTTGACCAACCGCAGCTGCAGGCGCGTGTTCCGCTGCACGATCTCCAAGGCGCGCTTGGCGCGCGCGTCGTCCCCCACGGAAGAGCGCCACAGCATCTCGATCCCGCCCTGGATGGCCGCCAAGGGGTTGCGCAGCTCGTGGGAGAGCACCGCCAGGAACTGGTCCTTGGCGCGGCTCGCGGCCTGCGCCTGCGCCATCAGCCGCTCCCGCTCCTCTTCGGCCCGCTTTCGGCCCGTGATGTCGTGAATCGAGGCGACCCGCTGGCGCCGCCCCTTGACCCAGTACTGCCGCAGGGTGACCTCGGCCGGAAACGCCTCGCCGCCGCTGCGCCGGAGTTGGATCTCGCGGGTTCCCATGGCGTCGGCGGCGCCTTCCTCGGAAGCGCAGAGCTCGTGCAGAGGGTGGCCGATGAGCTCCCCCTCGCCCCCGCATCGCAAGATGGCCGTGAGCGCCGGATTGACGTCGGCGATGGCGCCCCCTTCGCAGAAGAGGATCCCCTCGGTAGACACGTCGAAGAAGCGGCGCAGCCGCTCCTCGGACTCCTGGCGCAACCGCTCCGCCACCCGGCGCTCCGTGACGTCCTCCGCCACGGCGATGTGGAACCTCGGCTGACCTCCGCCGGGGACCGTCGGCGTGATCCCCAGCTTGACCCAGACGCTCTGTCCGCCCTTGCGCGTGCACTGGGTCTCGACCTGGATCTCGCCGGCCTCTCCCGTGCGCGCGTTCGACTCCTCGGCCCGGTGCTCGCCGAAGACCTTGAGGCACGGCAGGCAAAGCCCGACCATCTCTTCGCGCGAGTAGCCGAAGATCTCGCTGAATCGCGAGTTCGCCCGGAGGACCCGGCCGCCCTGGGATTCGAATCTGCGCCACGCCGACCGCGGCCTGCTCGAAGAGGATGCGGAAGCGCTCTTCACTCTCGCGCAGCTCGCGCTGGCCGCGCAGCATCAATACGCCGTAGGACGCGCTGGCGGCCATCTGCTCGAGCAGCTGCGCCTCGTCTCTTTCCAAGGGCCCCGGCGCTTCGGCGCAGACCAGCAAGGCGCCCAGGCATCGGTCGCCGGTCGCGAGCGGCAGGAGGGCGACGCCCCCGCAGCCGGCCCTTCGCGCCTCACCTCTCCAGGCCCCAGCGGAGCTTTGCTCGCACAGCGGCTCGAAAGCCACGGGGCCGCCGCTCGGCAGGTCGAGATCTCCGGCTTCGAGGCCGGCCTGCGCCCTCGCGAGGAAGCCCTCGGGCAGACCCGCCTGGGCCACGGCGCGGGCGCTCGGGCTCATGCCCCGGTCGACCAGCGCGATCCACGCCGCTCGATGGCCGCAGTCGTCCACGGCGATGCGGCAGACCTCCTGGAGGAGACTCTCTTCATCGGCGGCATGGGCGACCGCCCGATGGCACTGGCCGAGCGCCCGATGTGCGCGGTGCGACCGCTCGAGCGCGACCCGGGCGCGGCGATGCTCGGCGACCTCCGTCCGCAGGGCGCCGTTCGCCTCCTCGAGCCGCGCCGAGCGCGAGCGCACCTGGGCCTCCAGGTCGAGCTGGAGGCGCCGGAGCTGCACGTGGGTTCGGACCCGAGCCAGGACCTCCTCGGGCTGAAACGGCTTGGTGACGTAGTCCACGCCGCCCAGCCGGAACCCCTGGAGCTTGTCGGCCGCATCCTGCAGCGCCGACAGGAAGACCACCGGAACGTCGCGGGTCCCCGGGTCCGCCTTGAGGCGCCGGCACACCTCGAAGCCGTCGAGGCCGGGCATGCGGATGTCGAGCAGGATGAGATCCGGCGGCTCGACTCTCGCGGAGGCGAGGCCGAGCTCGCCGCTCAGGGCGGGGCGGACGGAGTAGCCCGCGCGAGTCAAGAGCTCGGCGAGCAGCCGGAGGGAAGCGGGCGTGTCCTCAACTACGAGGACGTCGCCGAGCGACTCCGGTGAGCTCGAGCTCGTCTTGTCCATCGTCACCATCAGAGCCTCAGCATCCCCCTCGGCTCTCGCGCGGCCCGTGAGGTGTGGGCTGTGTGCGTCTTCAACGTGCGGAACAACCCTCGCCTTCCAATCCGGGTCGGGCCTCAACCCGCCGGGCCCGGCGCGACTCCATCGGGGCGCGCCCGCTGCAGCGCCTGCAGGATCGACGCAAAATCGAGCGAGCGGATGCGCTGAAGCAGGGCCCTGCCCAACGCGGCGTTCGAGCGGGAGACACCCTGGGCGAGCTCGGTCGTCCGCGAGACGTCGAGCCGGACGGCGGCGTCCGAGAGCGCCTGGAACAGCTCCGCGGGCAAGCTCTGAAGCGCCCAGGGCGAAAGCTCGGCGGGCGCCTGCTGTTCGTGTTCGGGGCCCCAGGGCGCCTCTTCCCGGACGTAGCGCAGCCCCAGTAGGCGCGCCATGCAGTCGAACACCTCGTCGGGGAGGAAGGGCTTGCGCACGAAGTCGTCCACTCCCGAGGCGAGGACCTCCTGGCGCTGATCCTCGAAGACCGAGGCGGTGAGCGCGGCGATCCTCACCTCCCGCCCACCCTCGAGCGCGCGGATGCGCCGCGTCGCCTCCACCCCGTCCATCACCGGCATCCGCCGGTCCATCCAGATGAACTGGGGCCTGAAGGCCTGGAACTGCCGCACGCCTTCCCGCCCATCGCTCGCCGCCTGGACCTGGAAGCCCGCCTTCTCGAGCATCCGCGCGAGGAGGAGTCGATTCTCCTGCTGGTCGTCGACGATCAGGACGCGGACGGCAGGCTGGCCGGGCAAAAGGCCGACGACCCTGCCTCGGCGCGGCTCGCCCTCCTGCGCGAGCTCCTCGGCCGGCATCACCGGCAGCTCGACGCGAAACTGCGAGCCCTTTCCCAGCTCGCTCTCGACGACGATGATTCCCCCCATCTGCTCGACGAATTGGCGGGTGATCGCGAGCCCGAGGCCGGTGCCCGCGGGGCTCGCGCCGCCGACCTGCACGAACCGCTCGAAGATTCGCGCTTGGTCCTCACGGCTGATGCCGATGCCGGTGTCCTGCACCTCGAGCAAGAGGCGCAGCCCAGGGGGCTCGGGCCGCGAGCTCACCTGGAGGGTCACCCGACCCTCTTCGGTGTACTTGATGGCGTTGCCCAAAAGGTTCAGGAGGATGCGGCGCAGCTTGTCGGCGTCCGCGACGACCGAGCGCGGGGCGCTGGGCGACCACTCGAGGCTCAGGTCGAGGCCCTTCGCCTCGGCGCGCTGCCGCATGAGCTGCGCGACGCCGTGGACGACGGAGGCCAGGTCGAGCGGCTTGCTCACCACGACCATGTGCCCCGCCTCGATCTTGGCTACGTCCAGCACGTCGTTGACGAGCGTGAGCAGGTGCTCGCCGCTGTGGTTGATGATGTCGAGGCTCTCCCGCTGGGGGTCGGTGAGGCCGGGGTCGTCGCGCAGGAGGTTCGAGAAGCCCATGACGGCGTTCAAGGGCGTGCGCAGCTCGTGGCTCATGTTGGCCAAAAAGACGCTCTTGGCGCGGCTCGCCTCCTCGGCGGCGCGGGTGGCCTGGCGGAGCTCGGCGGTGCGGGTGTTGACCAGCTCCTCGAGGTGGTCGCGGTACCGGGCGAGCTCATCCTCTTTTTGCGTCAAGGCGTCGAGCATGTGGTTGAGGCTCGCGCCGAGCTCGGCGATCTCGTCGGCGCCGCGGCTGTCGGCGCGCACGGCCCGCTCCCCGCCCTGGACCTTCTCGGCGACTCTCGCGAGCGAGGTAATGCGCCTCCCGACGCGCTGAGCGAGCAGCTGGGCCGCGAGGAACGCGGACGCGGCCGCCACGGCCGTGAAAAGCGCGCTTCCCCACGCCCGCCAAGCGACTCTCTGAGCGATCCTCTCGCGGCCCAGGCCGATCCGCGCCCAGCCCACCTGGTGGCCAGGGAGCCGAATCGGCGCGGCGACGTCGATGAGAGACGCGTCGTCCACCAGGACGCGATCTTGGGAAGGCGACTTCAGGAGCGCGACGCTGCGTGAATCGGAGACGTACTGCCCGATCTTTCCCGGGTCGGTGTGGGCGAGCACGCGCCCCGCGGGGGACAGGATCATGGCGTAGCGAAGGTCCGCGTAGCTCTCGAGCGAGGAGACCCCTCCCTCGACGCCGGCGACCACCTCCTGCAGACCGACGACGTCGTTGGCGAGGACCCAGGAGGTCGAGCTCACCGCCAAAGATCTCGCCATGGCGACCGTCTGCTCGGTGCTGGCGCGGTAGAGGTAGCTCCGCTCGCTGTCCAGGGTGTACCCGACGAACAGCGCGATGAGCGCCGAGAACCCGAGCGCGAAGGCCAGGGCGATCTGCCGGGTGAAGGAGCGGCGCGACATGAGAAGAGCTCGAACGGTTTAGGGCTCGAGCGGGCCCACGGTGTGTTCGAAGCGCCTCACGAAGTCCTCGACCACCTGGTAGCGAGCGTCGTCGGCGAGCTCGAACCGGGAGAGGGGCATGCGCTCGAGGATGACCCTGCCCTGCGCGCTCTCATTCAACGAAGCCAGGCGCCGGGCTACCCGCTCGGCGACCTGCCGGGGCACGTCGTCCCGCGCGATCACGCTGTTGTTGATGAGCGGCTCGGTCTCCCACCGGACGACGAGCTCGCGGGCCATGTCGGGATGCTCCTTCTGGAACGCCTCCCAGGGCAGCGGCCAGGTGACCCCCGCGGCGGTCTCCCCGAGGTAGACGTTCATGATCGCCGACTCCTGAGAGCCGACGTAGCGGTTCTGGAGATCGCGGTTCACGTCGACGCCGTGCGTCTGCAGGAAGTACTGGGGCATCATGCAGGCGGCCAGAGCGCTGCGGGCGGGGTAGGCCACCTTCTTGCCCTTGAGGTCGGACGGGCGCCGGATTCCGCTGTCGCGCCGGACCAGGATGATTCCGGTGAACTTTTGGTCGTCGCCCATCTTGGCGATGACGCGATATCCGCGCTTGAGGGCATTCAGCGTCTGGTAGGGATTGGCCAGCGCCAAGTCGTACTCCCGGGCGTAGAGCCGCTGGTCGAATTCTTCATAGTTGCGAGAAGCCTCCAGCCGAAACCTCGCTCCGGGAAGTCCGAGGTTCTGGTTCAAGTCCTCGACGAGTGGGCCGTAGAATCTCGAAGAGGCGGACGGGGTTGTGCAGGGGGTGGACGGCGAAGACGTACTCACGGGGAGCCGCCGAGGGCGGCGTGGCGCTGTAGCTGGGCTGCTCGCCTTGCGGCTGGCCACGGGCGGTTCCGGAGAAAAGTGCCAGGAGCCCCATCAGCGCGACAGGAAACAACCGCCGCATTCAGCGCCCCCAGACTCGAGCCAACCCGTTCCAACTCTATCAACGCCGCCGCCGAGCCAATTCCTTTCCGTCCGGTCGAGCAGGACCCAAGAGCGCGGCGCCGAGCGCGCCCAGGGCGGGCCCCCGACGCGCCGCCCGCCGGCCCGACCGTCCGCCGACCTAATCCGGCCGAACCGAAACCAACGAGTGTTGCCTTAGGCTCCAGGCTCCAGACCCCCGGCTTCAGGTACTGCTGTTCCTGGAGCCTGGGGTCTGGAGCCTGAAGTCTTTGCCATCCTGCGCAAGATTTCGCGCCGAAGGGACTAAGAGCAGCGCGAGGCACGGTCTTGCTCGGGACCTCGAGCCATCTCGCCTCCAACGCCTGCGATCGTCAGGCCGAGCAGGATCTTCTGGATCGATGAACGAGGCAACGGTCGCGGCGCCGCCGACCTCGCCCTTGCGCAGCGGGAGGCGAACCGTGAAGGTCGCTCCGCGGCCCAGGCCTTCGCTCTCGGCGCTCACCGAGCCCCCGTGGATCTCCACCAAACCCTTGATCAGGGCGAGCCCGAGCCCGAGGCCGCCCTTGCTCCGATCGAGCGTGGCGTCGGCCTGCATGAACGGTTGAAAGAGGCGCGGGAGCACCTGCGGCGAGATGCCCCGGCCCGTGTCCCGCACCTGCAGGACCGCCTCCGCGCGATCGGGGCTCGCCTCGGCGCGCACCGCGACCGAGCCGCCCGGGTCGGTGAACTTGGCCGCGTTCTGGAGGAGGTTGCCGATCACCTGCGCCACGCGCACACCGTCCCCGTCGATGGGGAGCGGCTCACCGGCGACGTCGATCCGGAGGTCGAGGCCGGATCTCTCGAACGAGAAGCGCTGGTCGTCGACCGCGCGCCGCGCGAGCGCGGCGAGATCGAGGCGCTCGCGCTGCAGCTGGACCTTCCCGCGAGAGATGCGAGTGATGTCGAGGAGGTCGTTCACCAGCCGCGTCAGCTGGGTGAACTGCCGGTCGATCACCTCTTGGGCGCGCACCGCTCTCTCGGAGCCCGGCGCGGCGCGCTCGAGGATGTAGAGGCCGCTGCGGATGGTCGCGAGCGGGTTGCGCAGCTCGTGCGAGAGCACCGCCAGGAACTGGTTCTTGCGGCGGTCGGCCTCCTCGAGCTGCGCGTTGGCCTGGGCGAGAGCGTCTTGGGTCCGGTGGAGCTCCTGGTACCGGCGCGCGTTGCTGATGGCCAGGCCGGCGACGCCGGCGATGCTCATCGCCAGCTCGAAGTCGTGCTCGAGGTGGTCGGGCGCCGCCGTCTCCTGCACGTCCAGGACTCCCAGCAGGGTCTCGGCGTACTGCACCGGTAGTGTGAAGCCCCCGCGAACGACGGAGCGCCCTCCGCCGGCCTCGGCGAGGCGAGCGAGGATCCCGTGGGGGTCGATGGAGTCCTGCGGCTCGGCGGCGACCTCGGCGGGCACCCCGCCGAGCATGGAGATGAACGCCACGCGCCTCGCCCCGAATAGCATGGCGCAGGCATCCAAGACCTGGCGCACGACGGCGCGCTCGGACGTGATGTCGGTGAGCCTACCGATCAAGTCGAAAGTGGCGGCGAACTCCGTCGATCGGCGGTGGGCAGCCGCCAGAGTGCGCAGCGACTCCGCGCGCTCCTCCTCCAGGCGCAGCTCGGCGACCCACTCCGCGAGCTGCGAGCGAGCGTAGTCGATGCCCACCGGCACCACCTCGGCAGGGACGTCGGCGAAGTCGGAGAGCTCGCTCAGGGACGGGCCGTAGGCCGGGTCCACGCCGGTGTCGAAGAGGACGATGCGGGGCATTGCCTCGCGGAAAAGCGCGCGCGCGGTGGCGCGGTCGATGCCTTGGCGCGCGAAGCGCTCACGCCAATGCGCGAGCCAGCCAGGCGTGACCAGGTAGGCTCCCTTGGAGAGATAGTGGTCGACCAGCGCCGGGGGGGCGACCAGGTCGAAGCACTGCCTCAGGCGATGGACCGCGAACCGTCCTTTGGCCCGAGCCAGGCGAGCGCAGCAGGCGCCCCCGAGCACCGCGACCCGGGCCGCTCCCGGAGGGCCAGGCACCGAGTCCTCCAGGGCTTGCGGCGAGAGCGCAGGCCGGGCGCAATCCGCCGGGAAAGTCACCCGGACGATGTCGGAGAGGCCGGCGGAGGCCAGAGCGAGCCGCACCTCGGGCTCGAAGTTCTGGCAACAGGCGAGGGCGATTTTCATGGCGCGCCGCCGGCTTCCGCCGAGGCGAGCGGGTAGGCGCCCCAGCGGTGAGCGGCCTCGGCGACGTTCGCGAGCACCTCCTCCGGGACCTGCCAGGGGATCTCGCCGTGGTTGTCGGAGAGGACGAAGCCGCCGCCCGGCGCGGCGCAGGCGAGGGCGCGCTGGACGGCCGCCTGGGCGCGCGCCGCGTTCCAGCCCGGCATGTCGAGGGCGTTGAGATTGCCGATGACCACGAGGCGGCCGCGGCACTCCGCCTTGACGGCGCTCAGATCGTCCAGCGCGCTGACCCCGATGCCCCGGGTGCCGGTCGCACACAGGTCGTCCAGGACGCACGCGCAGCGGCCGGAGGCGAAGTGGGTGGCCGCGGGGCCCCGAATTCGCGCGAGCGTGCGCCGCGCGGCGGGGAAGGCGAATTTTCTAGAGAGCTCAGGCGGCGTCACGGTCGGGGAAGCGCAGGGATCGAAGTAGCAGATCACAGTCGCCCCCGCTCGCAGCTGGGCATTCGCCCACGCCGCGCAGAATTCTTCGTTGATGCGCACGAGCGCGTCCAAGAGATCGGGCCGCTCGTACAAGGTCTCAAAATAGAGGGCGAGCCCGAGCTGAATCGCTGGAAAGGAGAACGGCGAGAGCGCCACGCCGAGGATCGGCACGGACGGGCGGCGGGCCTTCATCAAGCCGATGGCCTCGAGAGCTCGCCGCAGTCCCGGCGAATCCTCCGGCTTGGGCGGCTTGAGGCTTCGGATCTCCTCGGCTCGGCGAACGATGGGGCCGGCGGTGTTCGGAGGCCCGTTCTCTGCAAAGACCGTCTCGCCGCCCCAGGCCTCCAACTCGAGCGCGGCGTACTGGAAGCCGATGAGGAAATCGTGGCCGAAGCGCGCCTGCATCCGAAGCTGTCCTTCCGCAACAGCGGCAGGTCGCGCGAAGTATTCTCGAATCGTGAGCCCGAGCTCCCTTGCACCGTGCAGCGTGAGGGGCAGGAGGAGCGGCACCCGGTCTGGCTCGCGGTGGCTCAGCGCCACCGCCACGCGCTCGGCAGAGGTCATGAGCACTGGCACCCCCGACGCGTCATGTCGCGCACGATGGCGATGGCATCCGCGGAGTTGCGGCCCGAGGCGTCGGCGCCCACCTGCTCGCCGAGGGCTGGATTCAAGCGAAAAGGCGCCCCGCCGACGACCAGCCGCACTCGCGCCCGGCGGCTCTGGACAAGGTCGCGCAAATCCTTGACGCGCAGCGCGGAGGAGACCATGAGCATCGAAAGGAGCAAGAGGTCGATCTCCTCTGCGGCCGCGCGGCTCGCCAGCTCCTCGGCCGTCCCGCGGCCGAGGTCGCGTACCGCGAACCCGCTCGCGCGCAGGGCGGAGAGAACCATGTGCTTGCCCAGCACGTGGTAATCCTCGAGCGTGGCGATGGCAATGCGCGGACCTTTCCACCCGGCGGCGGCAGGGGCAGGCAAGAGCGAGGTGACCACATCCTCGCAGAGCCGGCCGCTCATGTAGACCTGCGACAGCGCCATCGAGCCCGCCTCCCACTCCAACCCGATGTGCTCCAGCGCCGGTGCGACGATCGCCTCGACGACCTCAACGCGGGCAGGCCCCCGGCTCGCCTCGGCGAGCAGGCGCTCGGCCGCAAACCGATCGAGGGAGAGAAGCGCGCGCTCGAAGCGGTACTGCAGCTCAGCTCTGATCGGACCTGGAAGCATGGCGCAGCATGAAAACAGTTCATCCAGAAAACAATTGCGGATCGCGAACGACTTTCCGGCCTCGTGTCGCCCGCCGCCGAAGAAGCGGCCGAGGCGGCGCAGTGGAGGCCACCTACGTTTATCTGCATATCGCGTCCTGGAGGCCATGAGGAGGCAGGCGCGTGCTCCGCCGAGCCAGCGGGGAGAGTCCCGCTCGGGTAGGGGGCCGGCGGGGCACGCGTCGTGTCCATTTTCGAAACTCTGGCGCGTCACGGGTTGAATAGACGAAGGCAGCGCGATGGGGTGGGTGGCTTGCGAGAGCAGGACAATGGCCGAGATCGCTCGAGAGCCGGCCCTCGAGGGACCGCGCGAGCCCACGGTTTCAACCCGGCCCCACAGTGGAAGCCGAGATCGCCGCGAGGCGACGATTCGGCGTTTCGGCT
This sequence comes from uncultured delta proteobacterium, assembly GCA_963772225.1. Lineage (GTDB taxonomy): Bacteria > Myxococcota > Myxococcia > Myxococcales > UBA5297 > CAVYWD01. The sequence goes on from CAVYWD010000011.1 coordinate 1,321,911, forward strand.
CGTACACTTGACCGTGTCCCGAGCCCCGAACCTCTTCTCGAAAGCCTCGAAATCGGCCGTCCTCGCAGGCACCTTTCAGGGCGCGCTGCCACCCGCCCGCCGTCCGGCAGACGGCAGAACAAGCTTGGGGTGCCTCGAACACGCGGCGGGAAGGCGCCGCGGCACCCCGCACGCGGAGAGTGACGTCCATGGCCGTTCAACGGTTGCTGCTGGAGAAGATTCGCGGAGGTGACCGAGCCGGCGCAGGCACGCTCCTCGATGAATGGGCGTCGAATTTCGGCTACGAGCACCCGATGGCCGAGGTCATCGATCCCATGCTGATGCTCATCGGCGAGGAATGGAGCTCGTCCGGGTCGTTCACGCTCGCGGAGACGTACGTTGCGGCCAAGGTCGCCGAGGACGTGATGCACAAGATCGCGGCCTCGAAAGCTCTTCCGTACGGAAATGCATCTCCCAAAGGGCCGGTGGTCATCGGCAACGTCGAGGAAGATTTTCCGAAGCATGGAGCGCATTCCAGGCAGGCTCGCGGGACGCCCTATCGACCGGCGCGCGATCGCCCCGGTGCTCAGCCTGTACGGCGCACGACTCACCCATTGCCCTGCCGAACAGTACTACAGCGATCCCGCCGCCTACGTGCGCGGGCAGTCGGCGGTTCGCGAGACGTTCCAGCCGGACGCGCTTTGTGCGCCGCTGGCCTTTGCCTCGATCGGCGCGGCCTTCGGCAGCGAGCTCACCTTCCTCGCCACGGAGCCTCCGAACCTCCGACGCCCGGCCGTCCATTCGGCAGAGGAATGGGATGGATTGGTGCCGCCCGACCCCGACTCCCACCCGCGCCTGCGGTATTTCCGGGACGCGATCCGGCTGATGGCGCAAGAGCTGGCGGGGCAGGTCCCCATCGCCATCACGATCCCCATTCCAGCGGACATTCCCGGGCTGGCCATGGGCCTGGAAGCCTGGCTGGACATCGTGCTCTTCGACCCAGCTGCCGCGCGACGAGTCATTCCATCAGGGAGGCGCCGGCTCGGCGTGTCATCTCGAGTTCTGCAACATGAAATTCGACGCGACCGACAAGAGCCCTGCCTTCGCCGGGGCGACCCTGGACATCCTGAGCAACGTGCTCAGCCGCGCGGCGGATCCCGGCGACGTCGGGGCCTACTTGACCGAAGAGATTCGGGAGCTCACCGGCGCGCGTTGCGTGCTCTTCATCCAGTGTCAGAGCACCTCATGTGAGCTGTCGCACCGCGTGGTCAGCGTCAATCCACTGCGCAAGCGAGAATGGGCCGAGGGCCCGGCCCAAGGATTCTTGTACGACGCTGTACACCGCGTTAGGGCGCCGCGAGTCTGGCGAGGCGACGAACCCTCCGAAGTCGCCAGCCTCCTGCGGAGGGAGGGCTTCGAGCTGTCGATGGGCTGTCCGTTGGACGTAGGAGGATTCCGCGTCGGCGCCATGCTCGCTCTCGGGTTGCCCGACGAGAGGCATATCGCGGCCGTGCTCAGCTTGCTCAGCAACCTCTCGACGACCGTGGCATTGGTGTTTCGCAACGCAGTTCTCTATGAGAGCCAAGAGCAGCTGGTCCAGGAACGCACCGCGGAGCTTCGAGACAAGAACGCCAAGCTGGCCCTGGAGCTGGCTGCGCGCAAGAAATCCGAGGAAGCGCTGCACCGTTCGAATCGCGAGCTGCGCGCCATCAGCCTGTGCAACCAGGTCTTGATGCGCGCAGCGGACGAGACGGACCTCCTCCAGGATATTTGCCGCATCGTCTGCGACGAGGCCGGCTACCGTTTGGCCTGCGTCGGGTATGGCGAGCAGGGCGACCCCAAGACCCTGCATCCGGTTGCTTGGGGTGGGCTTGGGGGCCGCAAGGATGCGGACGGCAGGCTCGCTCCGGCGGAGAATGAGGTGCTTGGGCAGAGACTCTGGGAGAGGGTCGCCCGAAGCGGCGAGACACTTTGTATCCAAGACTTCGCAACCGATCCGCAGATGGCCCCGTGGCAGGAGGTCGCCCTGCGACACGGCTGTCGCTCCGGCATTGGCATCCCTCTCAAGGACGAGAACGCCAGCGTCTTTGGGGTCTTCCTCGTCTACTCGTCGGAGGCAAACGCGATCTCGCCCGATGAAGTCCGGCTCATGCAGGAGCTGGCCGGAGATCTTACGTTTGGCATTGGGGTCCTGCGCGCCCGAATCGAGCGGAAGCGCGCCGAGCAGAGCGTCGCGCTTCTCAGCTTTGCTCTGAACAACGTGCGGGAAGCTGCCTTCCTGATCGACGAAGAAGCGCGGTTTCGCTACGTCAACGAAGAGTCCTGCCGCATCCTCGGATACAGCCGCGATGAGCTCCTGGGCCTGCACGTCTCGGATATCGACACCGGGTTTCCACTGGAGCGGTGGGAGAGCCATTGGCTCGACCTCAAAGCGAACGGTTCCATTGCTCTCGAGAGCCAGCACAGGGCAAAAGACGGCCGCCTGCTTCCGGTGGAGGTCAGCGCCAACTACTTCGAATTCGACGGCCGGGGCTATAACTTGGCGCTGGCGCGCGACATTACCGAGCGCAGGCAGATCGAGAAAGAGCGAGAGCGGCTGCTGGAAAGCGTCCAGGAGGAGAGGAGCCGACTGCGCGTGATCCTGGACACGGCCCCTGTCGGCATTAGCCTCTACCTGGCACCTCACGGTCGCCTGAGTCTCCTGAACAAGGCTGCTGAAACCATCCTCGGTCGACCCGCGAGCGCGCCGGAGATCGGAATTGCCGAGCGAGGCTTTTTCGAGGCCATCCGCTTCCCCAGCGGGGAGCTCTTCCCGCCGAGCGAGCAGCCTCTCAGCCGCGCCTTGCGCGGAGAAACGGTCACCGGAGTCGGGTCCCTCCTACGCCAGCCGTCGGGCCGTGAGATGCACATCCTGGAGAACTCCGCCCCATTGCGCAATGCCCAGGGGCGCGTCGTAGGCGCGGTCCTCGGGTTCCAGGACGTCACGCCGATCCGAGAACAAGAGCGGCTGCGCGAGGAGTTCATCGCCTCCGCCGCCCACGAGCTCAAGACCCCGGTCGCGACGATCAGGGGCTACGCAGAGCTGCTGCACCGCTGGACGCCGGAGGAGCGCGTCGCGCACGAGGCACGCGCCATCGAGGCGATCTACGCTCAGACCCATCGGATCGCTCGCCGCGTTCAGGAGATGCTGGAGGTGGTCCGCTTCCAGAGGGCCCGGGAAGCGCTGCTCCCGAGGCGCTTCGACTTGGGTGAGCTTGCGTCGCAGGTGGTGGAACGGGAGCAGGCCCTCACCCCGCTCCACAGAGTGTCTCTCCGGCGCGAGGGACCGGCGCCCGTGAAGGCAGACCGCGAGCGGCTCGAAGAAGTGCTGGCCGGGCTGTTGACCAATGCCGTCGAGTTCTCGCCGCAAGGAGGGGATGTCGGGGCGCGGGTGTGGACGCGAGGGGGAGAGGTCTTTTTCTCGGTGTGCGACCAGGGGGTGGGCATTGCCAAGCAACGTCAGGCCCATGTCTTTGAGCCGTTCTACGAAGCCGCCCCGTCGGGTGCTCCTGGTTATCGCAGGAACGTCGCTCTGAGCCTCTACTTGAGCAAACTGGTGGTCGAGCGCCACGAGGGGCACATCTGGCTGGAGAGCGAGGAAGGAAAAGGGTCGACCTTCTATTTCTCGCTGCCTTCGGCCATGGGAAGCGACGACGGCCCGTGAGAGCGGCGAGCGGCGAGCGGCTCGAGGATCGGCCGCGGCCTGCTCGCCGGGACCACCGCCTGGAGACAAGAGTCCCCCCGCACGCGCCCGGGCGCGGACCGCATCGAAGGGCCCAACGTCGCGCGGGTTCACCAGCATTGCTCGGTCGCTCGATCGAGGGGTCGAAGGCCAAGGTCAAACGCCTTCTTGCAGGCCTACAACCGCCGCGCGAAGCTCTATCCGGGCCCGCGCCGCGCTGAACGACTTGCCCCCTGACCGTTCGAGGGTCGCCGGCCCGCATCTCGATTTCGAGAAGCCAAAGGAAGGGCCCGTGAGCGATTTCTTCGCCCACGCCGCCGAGAAGGACCTGTCGAACGCGCCGCTGCCCGAGCGGGTCCGGCCGCGCTCGCTCGCCGAGGTGGTGGGCCAGGAGCACCTCCTGGGCGAGGGCAAGCTCCTCCGGCGCGCCATCGAGGAGGACCGGGTCCCGTCCATCCTGTTCTGGGGGCCACCCGGCACCGGGAAGACCACCCTGGGGCGGGTCATCGCCGAGACGACCGGCGCCCGCTTCGAGGCGCTGTCGGCGGTGCTCTCGGGGGTCAAGGACATCCGCGAGGTGGTGGAGAGGGCCAAGGAGCGGTGGACCGCGCGCCGCCAGCGCACCATCCTCTTCGTCGACGAGATCCACCGGTTCAACAAGGCGCAGCAGGACGCGCTTTTGCCGCACGTCGAGCGCGGGACCGTCACGCTCATCGGCGCCACCACCGAGAACCCGTCGTTCGAGGTCAACTCGGCGCTCCTGTCGCGCTGCCGGGTGCTCACCCTGCGTCCGCTCGGCGAAGAGGAGATCACCCAGGTGGTCGAGCGCGCGGCGGCCGACCCTCGCGGGCTCGCCGGCAAGGTGAAGCTCTCGGGCGACGCCCTCCAGCACCTGGCGCGGGCGGCCTTCGGCGACGCGCGGCGCGCGCTGTCCGCGCTGGAGGTCGCCGCGGCCAGCGCCGGCCCAGGCGGGGCGGTGGAGGTGAGCCACGTCGAGGAGGCGCTCCAGGCCAAGACGCTGCTCTACGACAAGGCGGGCGAGGAGCATTACAACGTCATCAGCGCCTTCATCAAATCGATGCGCGGGTCCGACCCCGACGCGGCGGTCTATTACATGGTCCGCATGCTCGAGGCCGGCGAGGACCCCATCTTCATCCTGCGCCGGATGGTCATCTTCTCGGCCGAGGACGTGGGCAACGCCGACCCTCGCGCCCTCCAGATCTCGGTGGACGCGCTGAAGGCGGTGGAGCTGGTGGGGCTGCCCGAGGGCGTGCTGCCCATGAGCATGGCGGCGACCTACCTGGCCTTGGCGCCCAAGTCGAACGCCGCGCTGAAAGCCTACGCGGCGGCGCGCAAGGACGTGACGGAGAAGGGGCCGCTGCCCGTCCCGCTGCACATCCGAAACGCGCCGACCCCCTTGATGAAGAAGATGGGCTACGGGGCCGGCTACAAATACCCGCACAATTTCGAAGGCCATTACGTGCCCGAGGAATACCTCCCCGAGGCGCTGCGCGGGGCGCGCTATTACGAGCCCTCCGAAGCCGGCGACGAGAAGCAGCTCAAAGCCCGGCTGGATGAAATCAAATCGCTGCGCGAGCGCGCCCGCGCGGCGCCGGCCCCGAAGGACGAGGAATCATGAGCAAGAAAGAGAAGCGGCGAAACCCCCGGCACGATCCGTCGGGCGAAGGCGGGGGCCGCGGCGGCGTGATGCGGTCCATGCGCGGCGGCTTCAAAGGAATGGTCGGCCAGGGCGGGCGCAAGGCGCGCACGCCGGCTCAAAAGACCTGGGACGTGCTGTTCTGGGTGCTGATCCTCGCGCTCATCGGGTTGTTCGCCTATCGCCGTTTCCGGTAGGTCTGCCCGACGTCTGCCCGACCCAACTAGAGCGCCGCGACCTGCTCCGGCGTCAGCGCTCCCCCATAGATGCGGAAGTCGTCGATCGACCCCTCGAAATACGGGTCGGCCGCATATTGCGAGCGGCCGATCCAGTCGTGGCTCGTAGGCCCGAGCTGGAAAGGCGCCAACTCCAAGTCCGTGTTCTGCCCCACCGCCGCCCCGTCGACGTACAGAGTGCCCACCTTGCCCGCCAACGTCACCGCGACGTGCACCCAGCGGCCGGTCGGCAGCGGCCCCGCCGCCTTGATGGACTGCTCGCCCACGCCCAGGTTCTTCGTCATGGAGAACCGGGCGATGCCGGAGCCGTCGCGCGGCATCAGCATCATGTATTGGCCGGTGCCCGCGCCGAAGTCGAAGACGCGCGCGTTGTTGGACGAGGCGCTCCAGTAGACCCAGGCCGCGACGGTGAAGTCCGCGACGTCGAGCATGAGGTCGTTCGGCAGGTCGACGAAGCCCGACAGACCGTCCAGGGCGACGGCCCCTCCCGACTTCCCGTCCCCCCAGGTCGCGCCGCCCACCAGGGTCCCTGCGAGGCCGTTGCCGCTCGCATCGGAAGCGCTCGCCCCGGAGGAGGCGTCGAATGCCCAGCGCGCGAGCAGCTGCCCCGCGGTGAAAGCCTTCGCCTCGTTGGAGGCCGCCGTCTCGCCCTCCGGCGTCGTCGCCGTCACGACGTAATACGCCACCGCGGAAGCCGGCGCCGCATCGGTGAAGGCCCGCGGGTCGGTGATGCCGCTCGCCAGGGTCTCGTAGGGCCCGCCCGGGGTCGCGCTCCGCTTGACGGCATAGGAGGTCGCGCCCGCGGTGCCCCACCACGAGAGCGCGACTCGCCCCTCGCTCACCCGCGCCGTCAGGCCGCTCGGCGGCGCGCCCCGCGCGATGGGCTCCCTCGAGCTGGTCAGCGTGCCGTAGCCGAGCTGGTCGTATCCCCCGCTGTTGGGCCCGTAGTCCCCGCCGCCGCCTTCGGGAGCCGTCAGCTCCATGAACTTCTGCACGTAGGGAGCCGACAGCCCCTTTCGATTGACATAATGGTGGAAGACCAGGGCCCACTGGGGGCGCACGAACCCTTGAGAGCCCATGGCGAAACCCGTGTCGACGACGGAGCCGTTGGTGTACGTGGCGAACGGCACGGAGAAGAAGGTCGTGCCGGTCTCGATCAGGTTTCCCTTCGCCACGTACTCGGCCGCGGCCAGGACGCGATTGTTGTCATATCCATAGAGGTCGACCCCTTGGTTCCAAGCCATCTCGCAGAGCGTGGTCAGCAGCGAGATGCTGAGCGTGTTGTGCCCTTGGTCGCGCCCCGATTCCTGCGTCTGCCCGAGGTACCCCGGGTGCATGTAATAGACCGTCATCGGGAGGGCGCCGTTGCCGAGCCCTTCCTTGAAATACTGGATGACGGCATCGAATATCGCCCGGTCGTCGCAGAGCACGCCGATGGCGAGGGCGGCCGCCATGGCCGACAGATCCCAGCTGGAATAGACCAGCACGCTCGAAGTCGTCGTGAAGGTCCCGCTGAGCATGGGGTAGAAGACGCTCAGCATCATAGCTTGAAAGCGCGAAAAGTCGGCGGGCGCCCAGCCGGAGTAGGTCCGCATGATCTCGGCGGCGTTGGCGATCTGATATCCCTGGATGCCCGCCACCAGGAAGCCGTCGTAGTGGCCGTCGCTCCAGGTGATCGCCGTCAGCGTCGACGACCAGGCGTTCAAGATCTCCACGGCCTTGTCCGCGTAGGCCTTTTCGCCCGACACCTTCCAGCGCAGCGCGCAGGCGTACGCGGCCGCGACGTCGTCGGCGAACGTCATGGAGTTGTCGGGGTTCGTGCCGTCGTTGCGGTGGATTTCCGCCAGCGGGTGCGGCGTCCAGCTCAGGCTTGCGTGGCTGTTGGCAATCAGCCGATTCCAGCCGTCGATCCACGGCGACTCCTGGGCAGCCACCTTCTCGGCCATGCGCGCAAAGTCCGCCTGCGTGTGCAGCAGACCCGGGTGCACGAACGCGTCGCTCGCCCCGGCCGCGTCGCCCGCATCGGAGGAACTTTCCGAGGCGTCGCTCGCCGCCGCCTCGCTCGCGTCCGCGCCGGCGCCAATCCCCTGGGCATCGGCATCGGCGGCGGCACTGCCGTCCGCCGCCGCGATGCTCCCGTCGGACTGCCCGAGCTCCCTCCTCGAACCGGCGACACCGGAGCAGGCGAGCCCCGAGAGGACGACTGTCATGAACGCCGTTGCCTTCACCGTCTTCATCGCTTCGCGCGTCTCCTGAGCGCCCAACCCAAACCGCCTTTCCCCTCAGCTTGGCTTACCAGGCGGCCCCAATCACTCTCCATCCAAAACGCTTTCCCCGCGAGGAGCCCGCGCGACGGCTCGCACATCAACGCGCTGGCCGCCCACAGGCCGTCGACCGCGGGTCGACCGCGGCGCCGGCAGGCTCGGGGCGCGCGGGATGCGCTATTGTCGCTGGCCATGCCCCCGCTCGCGATGACCAGGCCGGACCGTCTGCGCCCCGGCGACGAAGTGTCCATCGCGGCGCCTTCGGGCCCGTTCGATCGGCAGGCCTTCGAGCGCGGCCTCGCGCTCCTGTCCAAGCGCTATCGGCCGGTCTTCGGCGACGGCCTCTTCGCCAAGGAGCGCTACCTCGCGGGCAGCGACGAGCGTCGGCTCGCCGAGCTGCAGGGCGCGCTCGAGAGCGGCACGGCGCGCGCCGTCTTCTTCGCCCGCGGCGGCTACGGCGCCATGCGCCTGCTCGAGGGCCTGCGCCTCCCGGCGCGCCCCAAGCCCCTCGTCGGCTTCTCGGATGCGACCGCGCTCCACGCGGCGGCGCAGCGCGCGGGCTTTGTCAGCGTCCATGGCCCGGTAGTGACGCAGCTCGGAGCCCTGGGAGAAGCCGTCGCCGACGAGCTCTTTCGCCTCCTCGAAGATCCCTCGCCGCCGCCGGCCCTCCAGGGCGAGCCGTGCGTCGACGGGCTGGCCGAAGGGCTCGTCGTCGGCGGAAACCTCGCGGTGCTGACGCGGCTCTTGGGCACGCCCTTCTTCCCGCCGGCCCAGGGCGCCATTCTCCTGCTCGAGGACGTGGGCGAGCGCCCGTACCGGCTGGACCGCATGTGGCAGCACCTGAAGCTCGCCGGCGTCTTCCGGCAGGTCCGCGGCATCGCGCTCGGGACCTTCACCGGCTGCGACGAGCCGGACGGCGCCTTCACGGCCCGTGACATCGTCCGCGAGCTCGCCGCGTCGGCCGGTCTGCCCTGCGCCATGGAGCTGCCCGTCGGGCACGGGAAGGTGAATCGGCCCATCCCCCTCGGCGCACGGGCCGTCCTCGACGGCGGCGCGGGCGAGCTGCGGTTCCTAGAGGGAGCGGTGCGGTGAGTGGCCCCAACGCACGTGGATCCGAATCGGCTTGAACGCCTGGGCTCCCTCAGGGGCGAGCTTTCGGGTACCTTGTCTCTCGCTTCGCCACGAACAGCTGGAGCGGGCGCACGGGTAACGAGCGATGAAACGGCATGTTGAGCTCTCGGTCAAACAGCTGGACAAGGTGTCTGCCGCCCTTCGCCACGCACGGGACGCAGAGCACTTGCTCCAGGAAGGCCCGTCTCGGTCAATTGACCAGGCGTTTCACCTCGCAGGATTCGGCCCAGAGTGCATACGAAAGGCGCTCCTTGACGACAGCGTCTTCGACACCATCTTGGGCCACCGGCTCGACCTCGGAATGGAGAGCACGCTGGAGACGATCCTCGCCCTCGACCCCGCTGCTCGCCGCTATGCTCCGCGCCACTGGAGCGCCCGCTGGCCAGCGCTTGGGACCTGGACCGAACAGGCTCGATACGAGCCAACTGGCAAGCGCGCTCCAGCCGAAGTCGGCGCTCTGGTCCTTCAATCAGCCGAGATAGTCCGAGAAACGCTCGCGGCACTTTGGGCCGACGGGCGCCTCCCCCCGAGGTTCTTATGGTGAGCTTCGACAACGTCCTGCCCACGCTGCTGAGCGAGTGCGAGGCGTGGGGAGACATCGCCTCATGCGAGAAGTGTTGTGTCGTGCGCGACCTGGAGGGGCGAGTTCGCCTCGCGTTGGAGCCCAAGAAGGGCCTCGACTTCGATCCTTTGCCACTCGAGGCACTCCTTCGCCGGTCGCTCAGCGCTTGGTTTTCGGCCCCTATCCTGACGACCAGGCAGGAAAGGGACAAAGGGAAGCTCGCTGCGACTCTGCTCGCCAAGGCGAATCCATGGAACGATGCCGCCTGGACGGACGCCGCGGGGAATACTCATCGTCCCGTTCAGAACCGATGGTTTCGACTCGAGCGGCGGTTATCGAAATTCGATTGGCTATTGGAAAGTCCCGGCGGCTCGGCGTGGGAACTGGGCGCGGAGGGCGCACCCGCCATTGTCACCTTCTATTCATTTAAGGGAGGCGTGGGCCGCACGACGCTCCTCACCGCATGTGCCTGGCAGCTTGCTGCGACTTCTCCGCACAAAAAGGTCGCGGTCATCGACCTCGACCTGGAGGCACCCGGTTTGGGCCCCTTGCTCGCGGCTGAGGCTGACCGCGGAGTGACCGATTTTGTCGTGGACTTCCTCGCCACCGGCGCCGCGGAAGTCGATGTGTTACCCGCCCAGGCGCTCGGACCCGAAGACGCGGGTTGGGTGGACGTGGTGCCCGCAGGGCGGCTCGACCTCAATTACCTCGAGAAGCTCTCTCGCCTCGATTTCGCAGGCTCCGGCGGATTGCTTCAGGAGGGGCCTCGACCGATCGCCGAAGCCCTGCGAAACCTGCTGAACCGGTTTCGCGGAAAAGGGTACGATTTCATCCTTCTCGACGCGCGCGCTGGACTGCACGACATCGCCGGCCTTTCTCTCCACGGCTTCGCCCATGTAGACGTGCTCGTTGGGAGGGCGTCGGAGCAGGGCTACCGAGGGCTCGACCTCACCGTCGAGGCACTTGCGAGGCGCCGAAGCCCGGAGGAACTGATGACCATCCTCGTGCATTCGATGGTGCCCGCTGACGAAAAGGACGCGGAAGCCGAAAAGGCGAGGTTCCGCGAGCGCGCCTACGACATTTTCAAGCGACACGTCTACGACCCTTCGTACGACGATGCCGACATCCCGCAGCTCGACGACGCCTCCGGCCCCCACGCTCCTTACTCAATCTCGAGGCATCCCAAGCTCGAAACGCTGGACAGCGTTGGCCCGATGAGGGACCTGTTCTTTTCTGCCGAATATGCAAAGGTTGTCGACCGAATCAAGGAGCTGTGCACCATCACCGCCGCCGCCGCCGAGGAGACCGAATGAGGCGCGAGGATCGGAATCCCCTGCTCGATCGAATGGCTCTCCTCGCCCACGAGGAAGGCGAGAATATCCCCGAGATCGAGAAGAGCTTCCTGCCGCTTGCGAGCCACCGCCTCACTCTGCACCAAGAGATGGTGGTCGTGCGAGGGGGTCGAGGGGCCGGGAAGAGCGCGCTCTTCAAGTTGCTCACCGTACTTGGACCTGATACGCGATTGTTCTTCGGCGACGACCAACTGCGTCCCGCCCAGTGGATGGATGCCTTCTCTGACTTGAGAATGGAACATCCTTCACCCATGACATTGGACTCGATGGCAGCTACCGCATCGGATTCGGCTCTTCGCTCATTTTGGCTCGCGCACCTGCTCGCGCGTTGTGCGCAAACGCTCGACTGGGTGCGCCTCCCTAAAGAGCTACATGAGCGAGTGATGCAGTCCGGGAAGTCTCCAGGGGACTGGGTCGAGTGGGCCAAAGCAAACGTCCAAGCGCTCTCCGCCGCGCTGGACGACGTCGAGCGCAAGCTCGCGGAGAAGAAGCAGACCCTCTTTGCGGCGTACGATCACCTCGATCGAATCGGGCAGCACGACAGAACGATTCGAGGCCGCTATGTCGCAACCCTTCTCTCAATGTGGCTTTCGCTTTCAAACCGCTTCCGCTCGCTTCGCGCCAAGATCTTCATTCGCGACGACCTCTTCGACGCCGCAGAGCGAGCCTTTGCCGATGCGAGCAAGCTCCGACCTCGCTCGGTTTCGCTGGAATGGACCGTGGAGGACCTCTACCGCGCCGCCGTCCGCCAGCTGACGTCTCCTGCCGAGGGGCAGGACGAAATGCTCACATGGCTTCGCAGGATTGGGAAATTGGATTTGGAAGCCCACGGACGATTCGGCCTTCTTCCGGGACCGATGCCGGAGCCCGTCCAGAGAGCATTCGCTCGTGACCTTGCCGGAGAGGTGATGGGAGCCGGCGCCAAGAAAGGCTACACGCACCGCTGGATTCCAAACCGCCTTCAGGACGCCAAACAACGAATCGTTCCGCGCACCATGCTCAATCTGCTCGGGTTTGCCGCCGGGAGAGCAAGGCAGTCATCCCTTGGCACCGATCGGCGCCTGATGCGACCCGAGGACCTGAGCGGAGCCCTTCCTCAGGTCTCTGCGCATCGCGCCGCGGAGGTGGCTCAAGAATATCCACTCGTACAGCGCTTGGAGAACCTTGCAGGACTTCAGGTCATGCTCGACCGAGAGGTCGTCGTCGAGAAGCTCGCGAAACCTGGGCCGCGCGAATCGTCCGACCTTTCAACCGATGGCGAGGCTGTCCTCGAAGAGCTGGTCGATTCTCGGGGTTCTAAGCGTTCGCGCCGACGGTCGAATCGACGTCCCGGACATCTACCGACACGGCTTCAGAATCAAGCGCAAGGGCGGCGTGGCTCGTCCCAAGTAGCCGGAGCAGCGACTCGGCTCTCGATGCTAAGGCCCCATCGGTCCGCGTCGTGCGTCCAAGGCGTCGCCGAGGGGGTCGTCGGGGGCGGCAACCTCTCGATGCTGACGCGCCTCTTGGGCACGCCCTTCTTTCCGCCGGCCCAAGGCGCCATTCTCCTGCTCGAGGACGTAGGCGAGCGCCCGTACCGGATCGACCGGATGTGGCAGCACCTGAAGCTCGCCGGCGTCTTTCGCCAGGTCCGGGCAATCGCGCTCGGCTCCTTCACCGGCTGTGGGCCCAGATCCGTCACAGCTCCGACCTTCAGGCGTTCGATCCCGCCCTCGGCGTCGGATTGGTCAATTCGGGGCTTCTTTCGCTCGATTGGAGCGGAACACTGACGGTAACAGGCGACAAGCTCGGCGCGATCGCGGGAGAGACAGGGAGCGGGGACCACTACACGGCGACCTATCCGTACTTCACCTTCGACCCCAGCCCAGCGCCGTCCCCCAGCTCGATTTCCGCGTATTGAGCCAAATGCTCCTCGATCGATTGACAGCCGCGTTCAACGGCCCCCTGCCTCAGGCGCCACCTCGAACGCCGGCACCTGGCACCGCTCCATGCGGAGCCCCCTGGTAGCCCGCGCCGGCCTGGGCCGCGCACGGCTTCGCGCGAACGGCCACGGTGGCTCGCAAAAGTCTCGTCGGGGCGCGGCGCCCGCCGCTCGCTCGCCCGCGCGGAAGAGACGCGATTTCCCGCGCGCCGGACCAGGAGAGGTCCGCCGCCTCGCCGTCCCGGATTTGGCGCAGCCGCTCGTGAATTGGGCCTTAGCGCGGGCCGGCGCCCATCTCGGTGCGGATCGTCCTCGATGCGGCGCTCGGCGTGCAATATGCCCACCTCGCCGGCAACGACGACGGGTCGCCGCTCATCCATTCGGAGCTGCATCCAGAGACCCTCTTCGTCTCCTACTCCGCAGTGACCAAGGTCGCGGGGTACAGGGCGCACGCGTGGCGCCGCAGTCCGAGGATTCGAAGGTCGCCGGCCGGCGCCGGCATCGCGCGCCCGAGCAGATCCTCGGCGATCCGACGGCGGCGAATGAGCGGAATGAGCAGACCGACGTCTACCTCCCTTGTGATCAGCAAGCTGGCTGCGCTCCTCCACTCGGATCTTGTGCCCGAGGCCTTGAGGGGGGTCATCAGCAAGGCCATGGCCAAGACGGGCGACCGGCGCTACGCCACGGTCCTCGCGTTTCGGGAGGCCCTGGAGGAGGCGGCCGGCTCCGTGGCGGACTCGTCAGCCGTGGCGGACTTTATCGAGGGCATATTCGCCGACGACGACCATCGGGTGGCGAGGAAGCGAGCGCTCGACTTCGGTCTTCAAGAATGGAGCGCCGAGAGGTCTCTCGCCGCGCGGGCGTTGCCGACTCCGTCCCCGCACCGCCGCCTCGCTCGTCGCTGCCCGCACCGCCGCCTCGCTTGCCTACCAAGGTCCTCGCCACGACCGCGGCCACCGCGGTGCTCGCCAGCCGCGGCGCCATCGATTCTCGACGACCCGGCCGCGCGCCTCTGGCCGCCGTTCGGCCGCGCGGGCAAGAGCGCGGTGACGATTCGAGAGCTCCTCGCCCACGCCTCGGGCCTGCCCGCCTGGCGGGCCTTCTTTCTGAAAGCGCTGGCCAACCCCGCGGCGGCTGTTCGGCCATCCCCTGCCGCTCCCCGATGCCTGCGAGCGCGCCGTCCGCCGGAGCTCCGAGATCGTGCTCGCGCGCCTGGCCGAGCTCAGGGCACCTCAACTATCCAGCAGGAAACATATCGCCAGGAGAAGGGAGACCGAAGGCGAGCGCGCAGCCCGATTCGGGCCAGAATGACGAGCCGAATGAACCAATTCGGTCCGAAGAAGGCTTTTTGAGGATGCGATATTCGCCCATGCGAGCGGGTGGCGTGGCCCTGGTGCTCGCCTCGTTGGCTTCCAGTGGCTGTTTCCTCTCAAGCTTGGATGGCCTCCATTGGCGAGACGGGCGCGATGCCGGCTCAGACGCGGAGGGAATGGACCCGGACGCCTCGACAGGGGATGGCGGACAGCAATCGGACGGAGGATCCAGCGGGGCCGGAGTAGACGTGTCCACAACGGTCTGGCTCGTTGCGCTCTGCAACCCGACCGACACGCCGGCCATTGCGCAGGGACGAGACGTAGCCTTCTACCAGCATCTATTCACCGACACCGGCACGGGAAGCGTCCCCGACTTCTGGGCAGCGCAGTCCTATGGCCGACAGATCGTCGTGGGCGACGTCACGTCTCAGTGGGTCAGCACGGGACATCCCCTGGCGTGGCATCAGGCTCAGGAGCGTTCGACGAACATCGAGACATGCATCGAGGCCGCCCTCCACAATGAAGTCATTGGAGATTACTTCAACTACATCGCGGTCTACAATGGCCAGGTCGACCTGGGTTCGGCGATCTCGACCATTCAAGGCAAACAAGTTCCTGCGGCCATCGTCGACGCCTATTCGCCAGAATCTGCCATTCTCTGGGGAATGGGGCATGGCTTTGGTCTAGGCAACTCCTTCGACGACCGCGGCGTCGAGCTTGGAGACCCGTACGACCTCATGAGCGCCATGAACGTCTACGCGACCAGCGGGCAGTACTGCGTGACGCAGGGCGCATGGTTCGCTTGCGACAACGGCCCGGGGCTCAACGCGTGGAGTCGGTGGCAGCTCGGATGGCTTCCTCGGGAGCGGCGCCAGATGTGGTGGCCCGCCAATCCCGGGGGCATCCCTCTTCGAACGCAGGACGCGATTCTGGAGGCTCGCAACGAACCACCGGAGTCCCTTCCCCAGATATTGTATGTGCCTGCATCGACATCGTACATGTATACAGTCGAATGGATCGTTGCCGACAACTACGACCGGGGGGACCTCAACGCTGCGACCTCGCCTTTTCAGAGCCCACGAACGCCGACGGATTCGCTGGTGATCCATAGAATCAACTTCAGCATCATGACCACCTATCTCGTGACAGATGCCGGCGGAATTCAGACCGCTGCGGGAAACCCGTTCTTCGACAGCTTGACCGGCGTGCGTATCGAATTGCGGAGCACCCGAGGGCGGACCGCGACCGTCCGAGTGACGATCGACGAGAGCAACGCGTCGTGGGCGAAGGGCGCCGGCTCCAGTGCTCCTCCCGTCGACTCGACTCAGGTGCAATGGACGGGGATTCTCCCGACCGCGGGCGACGAGTTTTGCGCGAGCTCGGCGCTCTACTCCGGGTACGACCCTGCTGTCGGAGAACTATTTCCTTGCCGAGCATGGTACGCCGGTGGAGTCCACCCCGGGAAAGCATCCTCGGCCCTTCGGTGGTGCTCGTTTTCTTCGGGAGGAATGGAGGTCTTCGCATCTCCAGGGTTCCAGGTGCTCACGCTGGCACCAGGCGCTCAAGCCGTCTGGTTCGATGGAACCGGCGGGTCCGTTCCACCGGGCGCGCTGGCGGCCGGCTTCGATGGCGACGACACGCTCTTCGTGTGCAGGGCGCAGGTCAATGGCTACTGGACGCCCGGGGAGCTCGCATGGGGCCAGTGCGCCGTCCCGTGGGGCGGCGCGGAATACGACTACCGCTCGTACCAGGTGCTCATCGTCCAATAGATTTCGAGCGCGGCGTCACCTTATGCGGACCTGACGCCGAGGACCGAGCACTCGGCTCTGGTCGCGCGCGAGATTTATCCGCCGACCCTCCCGGCCGAGCCCAGAGCGGAGCTCAGGCCTCCTCGCAGCCGGAGGCGTCGCTCTCGAGGCCGGCGCCGCCTCTCCGGGCGGCACCTTCTCGGTCGACCCTGCCACCGGCGGTTGGACTCCCATGGACGCCACGTACACACTCGCGACGCACCTCTCCGGGAACGCAACGGTGGGCATTAGGCTTCTCCTCGGTGAGGGTCTCGGCGAGCTCCGTATCCTCGCTGCGTGGAAGTCGACGGCGGCGACGTGGCGAGCCCGCGAAGCAGCGCCGAAGTCGGCAGACCGACCAGCCGAGCCCTGCGCGGGCCGAGCCCCTCTCGCGCGCCCTGCGCCTCGGCGCCGAGCGCGCTCCGCCCGAGGCTCCCCCGGGCCGGATTGGGCTATTGTCCGGCGCGCCATGCCGGCCAGCGCACCGAACGAGACGAATCGGCAGAGACCTTCTCGCGAGCCTCGCGCGGCGCCCCGCCGCCCCTGGCTCTACCGCGCTGCCGGGCGCCGACCGAGCGGCCGCGCTTCCGCAGCGCGGAGGAAGGCGACCCGGTGAGCGCCCCCGGGCCAGGGACCGCCGCCCCGTCCGTCGACGCCATCGGCCGAGCCCTCGCGCGCGGGGTCGACGAGGGCGCCTTTCCCGGCGGCGCCGCGGCGGTCTTCGCGAGCGGCCGCCTCGCCCACCTCTCCTTCGCCGGCCGCGCCCAGGTCGTCCCTTCGCCCATCGCCCTGCGCGACGGCGCGCGCTTCGACCTCGCCTCACTCACCAAGGTCCTCGCCACGACCGCGGCCACCGCGGTGCTCGCCAGCCGCGGCGCCATCGATCTCGACGACCCGGCCGCGCGCCTCTGGCCGCCGTTCGGCCGCGCGGGCAAGAGCGCGGTGACGATTCGAGAGCTCCTCGCCCACGCCTCGGGCCTGCCCGCCTGGCGGCCCTTCTTTCTGGAAGCGCTGGCCGACCCCGCGGCGGCTTTGCTGTTCGGCCATCCCCTGCCGCCCCCCGATGCCTGCGAGCGCGCCGTCCGCCGGAGCTCCGAAATCGTGCTCGCGCGCCTGGCCGAGACGGCGCTCGAGCGCCCTGCCGGGTGGCGAGTGGCCTACAGCGACCTCGGCTTCATGGCCCTGGGCCGGGTTATCGAGCAGGCCGCGGGCGAGCCGCTCGACGACTTCACCGCTCGTGAAGTCTTCGTCAGGCTGCGCCTCCCGTCGCTGGGGTTTCGCCGCCTCGGCGCTCCGTCCAGAGAAGGTGCCCTCTACCCGGCCACGGGCCTCTTCCGGCCTCGAGAGCCGGCGCCCGGCCAGGAGCTGCTCGTCCCCGCGCCATCGCCGGCCGCGAGCCCCGAGGTGCGGCCGGGCGAGGTGGACGACGACAACGCCTTCGCCCTGGGGGGCGTCGCCGGGCACGCCGGGCTCTTCGGCGACGCGCGGGACGTCGCGGCGTTCGGCAACGCGGTCCTCGAAGAGCTGGACGGCGCCGGCCGCCTCGCCCCGGCGCCTCTCTGGGAGACGCTCGTCGCCCCCTTCGCATCGGCGGGCGGCTCGCGGGCGCTCGGGTTCGACCTGCCTTCGCCGCAGGGCGCGGCCGCCGGGCCCCGCATGGCCCGCTCGCGAACCTTCGGCCACAACGGCTTCACCGGCACGAGCCTGTGGGTCGACCGCGGCCGCCGCCTCAGCGTCGCGCTCCTGACCAATCGCGTGCACCCGCGGCGCGGCAACAACGCCATCAAGACCTTTCGCCCCGACTTTCACGACGCGGTCGTCGAGGCGCTCGGCCTTTGAGCGCGCCTGACACCAAGCCGAAAAGTGAGAAATCATGGAAAGCGAGAACATCGTCTCCGGAATCGACGCCTCCAAGATCAAGCGAATCCACGTGCTCGGCGTCTGCGGCACCGGGATGGGCGCCTTCGCGGGCATGCTCGCCCGCCAAGGCTTCCAGGTCACCGGCAGCGACCAGAACGTCTACCCGCCCATGAGCGACATGCTCCGGGCCTTCGGCATCGAGCCGATGCTCGGCTACAGCCCGCAGAACCTGGACGCCGCGCGGCCCGACCTGGTCATCGTTGGCAACGTCATTCGCCGCGTGAACCCCGAGGCCGCGGCCATGCGCGAGCGCGGCCTGCCGCACATGAGCTTCCCCGCGGCGCTGGGCGAGCTCTGCATCGGCGCGCGCCACTCGGCGGTGGTGGTGGGCACGCACGGCAAGACCACCACCACGGCGCTTTTGGGGCACCTGCTCTCGAGCGCTGGGCGCGACCCGTCCGTGCTCGTGGGCGGCGTGGCGCTCGACTTCGGCGGAAACTTCCGGCTGGGCAAAGGCGACTTCTTCGTCGTCGAGGGCGACGAGTACGACACCGCCTATTTCGACAAGGGGCCCAAGTTCCTCCACTACCGGCCGCGCTCCGCCGTCTTCACCTCCATGGAGATGGACCACGCCGACATCTACCGGGACTTCGCCCACTACCGCTCTTCGTTCGAGAAGTTCGTGGCGCTCCTTCCCGAGAACGGCACCGTCGCGGTCTCGGCAAGCTACCCCGCCGCGGTCGAGGTGGCGCAGGCGAGCCGCTCGCGCGTCGAGACCTATGGCCCGGCCGGCGATTTCTCCGCGGGCGAATTGGCGCACGAGAACGGCGAGGCCACCTTCGACCTCTGCTTCAAGGGCCAGAAGCAGCGCCGCCTGCGCCTGCCGGTCGGCGGGCCGCACAACGTCGAGAACGCGCTGGGGGCCATCGCGCTGTGCCAGGCGGTGGGCCTGAGCCTCGACGAGATCGCCCAGGGCCTGTCGACCTTTCAGGGCGTGCGCCGGCGGCAAGAGGTGCGCGGCGAGCCGCGGGGCGTGCTGATCATCGACGACTTCGCCCACCACCCCACTGCGGTGCGGGCAACCCTCGCGGCCATCCAGGCGCGCTTCCCGGGCCGGCCGGTATGGGCGCTCTTCGAGCCGCGCTCGAACACGAGCCGCCGCAGCCTCCACCAGGCCGAGTACGCGCGCGCCTTCGCCGGCGCCGCCCGGGCCGTCATCGCCGAGCCGCTCCCCACCGACAAAGTGCCCGAGGGCGACCGCCTCGACGCGGCCGAGCTCTGCGCGCAGATCGCCCAGCGCGGGACCCCGGCCATCGCCCTGCCGAACGTCGAGGCCATCGTCGAGCGGGTGCGGCGCGAGGCCAAGCGGGGAGACGCCTTGCTCGTGATGTCCAACGGCGCCTTCGGCGGCCTCGTCGAGAAGCTCTTGCACGCCCTCGCGTAGGGCTCCCGGTTGGGCCAAGACCTCGACCGGGCGCTCCCCGACCTGGAGCTGCGCGCCATAGGTTTGGCGCAAGGCTCCACCAGGGAGCCAAAGCGGGGCGGCCGACCCGGACGCCTGCCTTTTTTCGACAATCTCTCGGGGAAACCGCGAGCGGCCCCGCGCGTCGCGGAGCCCGGAGGCCACTGCCCGGGACGTGCTAGGGTCCAACTCGCATGTGCGAGCGCTACAAAGTGCTCCGAAAAATCGCCGACGGCGGCATGGCGGAGATCTTCCTGGGCCTGCAGGCGGGGGCCGCGGGCTTCGAGCGCCCTGTGGTGCTCAAACGGCTCCGCGCCGCGCTCGCGCAGGCGCCCGAGCACCGCAAGGCGCTGGCCGAAGAGGCTCGCGCCGCCATGGGCTTGGGGCATTCGAACATCGTCCAGGTGCTCGACGTCGGGACCTCGGCGGGCCTCGAGTACCTGGTGCTCGAGCTCGTCCGCGGCTGGGACCTCCACTGCCTGCTGAAGCGCGCCCAGGCCGCGGCCGAGCCGCTCCCGCCTTCACTGTCGGTGTACATCGCCTCGGAGATCTGCCGCGCCCTCGCCTACGCCCACGCGCGCGCCGACGGCGAGAGACCCTTCGGCGTCGTCCACTGCGACGTGAACCCGCACAACATCCTGGTGAGCCAGGAGGGCGAGGTGAAGCTCACCGACTTCGGCATCGCCGTGGCGGGCGGCGCAAAGCCTTCGGCCGCCAGCGCCTGCATCAAAGGGAAGGCCGGCTTCATGTCCCCGGAGCAGGCCGCCGGAAACCCCCTGGATGCGCGCTCGGACCTGTTCTCGCTGGGCACCACGCTCTACGCCATGGCCACCGGCCGGCGCCCGTTCCAGGGCGCAAGCGAGCTCGCGACTCTGGCGCTCAACCGAAAGGGCCGCGCCACGCCTCCGGCGCGAATCTGCGCGGACCTGCCCGCGGAGCTCGACGCGGTGATCTGCAAGGCCATGCAGCGCTCGCCGGACAAGCGCTTCCCGAGCGCCGAGGCCATGCTCGCGGCCCTGGAGCGCGTTCTCCGCAAGTCGCCGGAGCCCGCGGGCCAAACGGAGCTCAAGCGCTGGCTCATGGGGCTCTCCAGGAAGGACGGCGCTTTGCCGATCAGCGGCGCTGACGGCCTCGAAGGTGGCGAAGGGGCGCCCGCGGCGAGGCCGCCGCCCATCCCCGCCGACGCGCTGGCGCCTTCGCCGAGCGCCGACGAGCGCCCCATGGCCTCGCGCGCCGGGCGCCGCGGCGCGGCGGTGGCGCTCGCGCTGCTGGCCTCCGGCGCGGGCGGGTGGCGATTGGGCGCCGCGCCCTCGATGCGGTGCGGGGATTCCCCTCTGGCACAGGCGCGTGCCGCCGCCTGCAGAGCGGGCGCGCTGGAGGTGGATGCCATTTCGGCCGTGAATGGGGGCATGGCTGCGTCGTTCACTGTACCGACAGGGCGATCGACCCTTTGAACGAGCCGGGCGCTATCAAAGTAGCGGCTCCGTTGACGGTCATGCTGACGCTCTTGTTGCTGGGGGCCTGGATGATGGCGCCGTCGGCGACCAGCGCGGGACGAATGACGCCCGTGGTCGCGCCCTCGACGCCGTCGATCGTGACGTTGGCCGTGTCGGTCGTCAGCAGGGCGGCGCCAAAGCCGACGAAGTCGTCGCCGCCGTTGCCCGTGAAGTGGATCTGCGCGCCGAAGACGGCGTAGGTGGCACCACGGTGGAGGCAGCGACGACCAGGGCCAACCGCGCGTCGACAAAGTTGCGCTAATCGTGGTGGCCCGCCCCGCCGCCAGCAAGTCATGGACGGCCCGTCTCGAACCTGAGCGGTCGAGCGCCTCTCCCCCCCGAAGCCGGTGCTTTTGGCGGATCCTGCGGTGCTTGATGGGCGGTCCAAATTTTTGGTTCTTGGGCGCGGGAAATTGCGCCAACTCCCAAAGGTATCTTGCGCCCGGACAGGCTCTCGTTCTCCGTGACTGCTCGATGGAGCACCGACCTATCGCTGCGTCGCCTCGCGGGTCCGGGCCAACGCCGTTCTTCCGCCGGTGGACTTCTGAGGCTCGCCCTCTGCCCACCGCGCGAGCCATCCCTCGTTCTCGACCGAGATCGCGGCCTCGCAATCGCGCACGAACGCGGACCAGCGCCGCTCGTCCGTCGGCTTGCCCTGCATTTCCCAGCGATCGACGAGATGCTCGAGACGACGGGCGGTGGCGCCGTAGCTCACGACCAGGAAGTCGTAGCGATTCGCCGCGATGTGAGCGGCAATGGCAGCGCCGACCGTGGTGAGCACGGCTACCCATGGCCCCACGGCCAGCCCGACGCTGCGGATCGCCACCTGTGGTTGCGTGGCGGACCACGCCGCGATGCCGCTGGCAGCCGTGGCGAGCAAGCCCAGGGTGATCTCGGCGTCGCGCAGCGCCACCAGGCGCCCGGCCAGGTTTCGCGCGGCCCTCCGGTAGTACCCTTCGCTTTGGCCGAGCACCCGCCGCTCTACCCACTGCTCTGCCGACATTGCTGGCGGCGGCTGCTTGTCTTTCGGCAATACCGAGGGGACTTTGGCTCGGACCAGTGCCAGGATCGGTTCGAGGTCGGCCGCCTGCGCCTCCAACGTTTCGACCCTTTCGACGAGCCTCAGAGGCGCGTCCTCTCCAGCGTAGGGCTCCACTTTCGCCCGAAAGCTCCACACCTCGGTCTTGATCGCCTCCGAGATGGAGCGCGCGCGCGTCCACGAGCGCAGGTGCTGAGTGGTCACCAGCCGACTCGTGACATACGTGCCAACGGCGAGCGACAAAGCCCCGGCCAGCGCGCACGGTGCGCGCAACCCTGCCGGTATCAGAGTCGTCGCAGCAGTGGCTAGGACGGCGCCCGCAATGCCGAGCGCGAGAGCGGTCGCCCGTGCCCCATCTACACGTCCCTTGAGGCGGTCCGCCGCCTTGGACCACTCCAGGCGGTGCCGCCAAATCCGCTCCACGACTCGCTCTCGTTCGATGGTCTCAGTCATCCTTAGCAAATGCTGGATCCTTCATGGCGAGGAATGAATCGCCGAGCAGGCAAGCAAAGCGCCCAGCCAGCCGGCATTGGAGAGAGGAGCGGTAGGCCTTTCCCGGAAACGCGGGGGACTCCCCAGCAGTGGCCGACCGAATAGAGCTGAGCAATACTTCGTGAACGGCCGCAAGACAGGCGAGCTACGAAGAAGAAGCGGCTCAGAATGGCCACACAAGGAATCCGCCGCTCGGCCGCTGGGCCCCCTGGTCCGCCGGGCCTCGTCGGATTGTGGCACGACCACCCTGGTTCTTTACCTGCCCGCCGGGAGCGTCAGGGCTGGCGCCAGTACGCTCACATTGCCCGCCTGAATGCTGAACAACTGAGAAAGCAACATGAACGTGGCCTGGGTATTTCCATCGTCTTGCCTGATAAAGTACCACGCGCCGCGATAATGGACCTTGACGTATGCCGCGGCGGGCTCGCTGTCCCGGACTTCGACGCAGAACAAATGCTTATAGAGATTCGGCGGCACAGGGGTATTGCTCATGTTCCGCTCTGCCTGCGGCAGCTCGATGGCTTGCGACAAATAGAACATGACGCCCAGCACGGAGCGCAAGTGAAAGATAAGCGGCGGCGGTTTGGGCGGACGCCATAGGGGCAGCAGTCCCCCACGTCATAGCGCTCGCGGCCGCGCGCGATATCGACAAGCTGCGCTGCTCGGTGCGAAGTGTCCAGTTCGACGCTTAGCGGGGTGAGCGACACGAGCGATTTCGATTGTAGAGCCGCATCGAGAAGATCAGGATCTCTCGGATGTGCCGGCATTCTGGTGCCGCGAAGCAGCCCCGGCGAGTGTGTTGCCATCATTCACGTGGCGCCCCAAGGCGACGGCGGGCCAGATCGCCCGCGAGCAGAACGATCGGTGAGCAATCTCCAGCTGCTGGAGTTGCGCTTCGCTCAGCTTGATCCTCCAGCGGACACACGGGGGCGGGTGGCAGCTCGTCTGAAGGTCTGAAGAAGAACCTTGAAATGCGCGTGCGTGATCCACGCGGTGCTACCGATATGGGGTCGAGGGGCGATGATCTCATGAGCGCTATGAGCGCTTTAAAGGTCGAGGACACGTGACGGATCGAGGCGTATCCCGCGTTGGTTTACCTGTCGCGGAATTTTCCGACGCCCCGGCCCGACCCAATCGCGCCAGGGCCGTCCGTTCTGCGGGAGCCGTCCCCGTCTGTCGCATTTCCAAGCTGGCAGCATTCCCAGGGCAGCCATGGCCGCCCAAACCGGTCCACCTCGCCGCAAGAGGCGCGGTCGTCTTTGAGGAGTTCGAAGAGCAAGCTCCATCGGCTGATGAGCGAAGTGGAGGCCGAGGCGGTAGGTGGAGGAACTGGCGCGCCATGACGTGGACACCCCACGGAGATGATCGATGGGCTAGAGCACAGGCGCGTAGTGCGGTGCGAGCAGGAGTATTCCACGCCCGAAGGGCCGGTCCGACACATCCGGAGTCTGTACCGCGCTGGGCCTCGCGCGCCGGCGCCGCGGTGGCGCTCGCGCTGATGGTCTCCGGCGCCGACGGGTGGCGCCGGAGCCGCCGGTGAATCGGCGCGCCGCATCGAGGGCACGGCGCTACTCGCGCCAGCGCAGCTTTCGCGCTCGAGGCCGATCCCGCGCTCGGCCTCCTCTTCGCGCGGCCGAGCCGACCGCAAGCGCGCCCTGACGGCCTCAAGCCTCAGGGCGGAAAGGCCTCGACCCCCGCCAGCTCCGGCGCGAGCCTCGCCTCTCCCCGCGCCGCCCCGAGGATCTCGCGTGCCAGGCTCTCCTCGAAGGCGAAGACCACCGGGAACCCGCGAAACGCCTCGGCCAACCGCACCCGCGCGCGCCCGCCCTCCTCGCGCACCTCGCATGGCTCTCCCGTGAAAAGGTCCACGTAGCGCTCGCCCCGCGCGCCCGGGAGCTCGACAAGGGTGTCGGCCCAGGCGGCCGCGCCCGAGAGGCTCTCCGAGCTCTCCAGCAGCGTCGCCGAGAGCCTGGGCGCCACGACGAACGCCGCCTGGTCGCCGCGCCGGCGCGCGAAGGCCACCGCGTGTCGGGCGCGCTCTCCGCCGGCCGGCATCGCCAGGTACGCGCCCTCGCGGAACAGCCGTGGGAAGGCGCGCCGCGCGCGCAGCGCCTGGCTGGTCACGAAGAGCTTGATCCGCCCGTCGTCGTAGCGGCGGTAGAGGGCGCGGGCGAGCTGGCCGCGGTCCCGTTGTGCGAGCTCGGCGTCGAGCGCGGCGAGCATTTCACTGCGGCGCGCGAAGTCGACCGGCCTCCGGTTGTCCGGGTCCACCAGGCTGAAGTCCCACAGCTCGGAGCCCTGGTAGAAGTCCGGGACGCCCGGGGAGGCGACCTTGAGCGCCAGCTGCGCCAGCGAGCTCACCGCCCCCGCGCGCGCCACGCGCCGCTGGAACGGGAAGAACTCGCGCCAGAAGCGCTCCGAGCGGACGGGGTCGAACAGCCCCGACACGAACTGCTCGACGCCGCGGTCCCACTCGTCGTCGGGGTTCGCCCAGGAGGTGTGGACCTTGGCCTCCTTCAGCGCCTTCTGGAGGTAGGCGAGGATCCGCCCCCGCAGCTCGGCCAGCGCCACGCCCTCGGGAACCTCGAACGGCCACGCACCGAGGAGCGTCTGGTAGAGGAGCAGCTCCTCGTTGCGGTCCGGCGCCAGCGCCTCGCCCACCTTCACCTTCAGCCGCCGGTTGAGCCGCGCCCAGATGCCCAGCCGCTTGCGCCACTCGCTGGGCAGCTCGGAGAGCGCGTCGATGCGCGCGCGGACGTCCTCGCTGCGCTTGGTGTCGTGGGTGCTCGTCGCCGTCAGCGACCCCGGCCAGCGCTCGAGCCGCTCGCGGTTCACCGCGTGGAGCGCCTCGACCCCCATGCCGAAGGCGTCCGGCTCGCCGCCCACCTCGTTCAGCGAGACCAGCCGGTTGTAGATGTAGAAGACCGTGTCCTCCACCGACTTGGCCATCACCGGCGCCAGGACCTGCTGGAGCTTGAGCACGAACTGCATCCGCTCGGCGCGCACGCCCTCGCTGAAGGCCCCGTCCCCGTGGCCGAGCAGGATGTCGCGGATGAAGTGATAGAGCGACGCGCTGACCGTCGGGTTCTTGCGCCGGGCCCGCCGCACCGCGGCCTCGACGAACCTGCGGTCGTGCTCGTCAGGCGGCTTGCCGGCGGTCGAGAGGTAGGTGCGGTAGACCGGGAAGCAGGCCAGCACCTCGACCAGCGCGCGGCGCAGGCTGTTGAGCGTGAAGTCGCGCGTGCGGCGGTCGTGCTCCGAGATGCGGCTGAGCTGGCGCGCGAGCACCTGGATCTCGCTGGACATGGAGTCGGCCATGGTCTGGCGCCGCTTCTGGTAGACGAGCTCGGCGTAGTCGAGTCGCTGCCCGGTGAAGCGCGTGAAGATCTCGTCCATGGCGCGCGCGTTCCGCTCGTCCACGAAGAGCCCGTTGAGCCGCGCCATCACCTCGTAGCCGGTGGTGCCGTGCACCGCCCACGCGGGCGGCATGCGCTCGTCGCGCGCCAGGATCTTCTCCACCACGACGTAGAGCGGGCGGAAGAGAGGCGACGCCCTCCCTCGCGCCGCGTCCTCGCGCACCCGCGCGCGCACGAGCGGCTCGACCGCCGCCCAGTCCGCCTCCTGGGCCGGGTCGAGCGCGGCGTCGGCCGCGAGGCCGAGTCGCTCGCGGAAGAGCGCCTGCGCGAGCGTCATGGCGAACTCCTCCTGCAGCCCCCGGAGGTAGAGCGTGGGCTTGAAGAGGCCGTCGGGGTGGTCGATGCGCAGCCCGTGGGCCTTCCCCTCGCTGATGAGGCGCAGGACCAGGACGTGAGCCCGCTTCATCACCCGCTCGTCCTCCATCCGGATGGCCGCCAGGTGGTTGATGTCGAAGAAGCGGCGGTAGTTGATCTCCTCGCCCGCCACGCGCCAGTGGGCGAGCCGGTACGCCTGCTCGCGCAGGAGCGCGTCGAGCAGGTCGAAGCTGCTGGGGACGCCCGGGATGCCGTTGAAGAGGCGCGTGTTCTCCTCGAGGAAAGCCTTGACCCGCGGGCACGCCTCGCAGAGCGCCTGGATTCGCCGCTTGAGCACCTCCTTCTCGCGGTGGCGCTCGTCGATCCGCTCGGGGTCCGTCGCCGCGCGGTGCGGCAGCCGCGCGAGCGCGGAGGTGATGGAGAGGTAGTCCTCGAAGTGGACGTCGCCAGCCGGGAGCGACTCTTTGAGCTTCTCGAGCCGGCAGTTCATGATCTGCGGGTATTGTCGCGGGGTCACCGGAAACCGGTGCTCGAAGTACTGCAAGTGGAACCCGCCGCCTTCGAAGACCAGCTTGAGCTCGCCCCGCTCCAGGACCGCGCCGTATTGGTCGCCCAGGATGGGCAAGAGCACCTTGTTCTCCAGCTCTTCCTTGATGGGGTGCCAATCGATGTCGAAGACGTGCGCCCAGATGGACGACGGCCCGTTCTCCAGAACATCCATCCACATCGGGTTGAAAGCGCCGATGGCCATGTGGTTGGGGACGAAGTCGAGGAGCAAGCCCATGCCGTGGGCGGCGAGCTCGCGCGCGAGCACCTCGAACCCCTCGCGGCCCCCGAGCTCGGGGTCGAGCTCGTTGGAGTCCACCACGTCGTAGCCGTGCTCGCTTCCCGGGCTGGCCCTCAGGACCGGCGAGGCATAGAGCTCGGTCGCCCCCAGCGCGGACAGGTAGGGCACCCGCTCGGCCGCGCCGCGAAACGACGTCCCGGCGTGGAACTGGACCCGATAGGTCGCGACGGGCTCGCGCCGAAATCGCGGGAGCGCCGCGAGCAGGTCTTGGACCACGGACTCGGCCAGCTCGGCATGGCGCGCTTCCACCGCCACCCTCCTTGGCGCAACGGCTGGAGCGCTCGAAGCACGGCGCTGTCTCGCTCCAATGGTGCGCAGGCGCGGCAGCGAGTGCCACCCGCGGTGCCCCTGGCGGGGCGGCCACGTCCTCGCTCGTGGTATGGGAGGCCAGGCGGGCGCGCGCCGCCCGTCGCCAGGAGACCCGCCCGTGGCCGAATCGCCCTCGTCGCTCAAGGCCGTCGCAGCGGCCCTTTGCGCCAACGTGCTCATCGCCGTGGCGAAGCTCGTCGCCTACTTCTTCTCCGGCTCGGGCGCCATGCTCTCCGAGGCCGTGCACAGCACCGCCGACTGCGGCAACCAGGTGCTCCTCTACGTGGGCCTCAAGCGCGCCGCGCGCGTGAGCGACCCCGAGTTCCCTTACGGCTTCGGCGCCGAGCGCTTCGTCTTCGGTCTCTTGTCCGCGGCCGGCATCTTCTTCGTCGGCACGGGGGTCACCGTCTACCACGGCGTCCACGCCCTGCTGCACCCCAGCACCCCGGAGATAGGCCCGTGGACGTTCGCCGTGCTCGCGGTCTCGTTCGCGCTCGAGAGTTTCTCCATGGCCACCGCCCTGCGCGCGGCGTCGCGGGGCCGCGGCGACCGCGCGCTCCTCTCGCACCTGTTTCGGGGCGCCGATCCAGCGGCGCTGGCCGTCGTGCTGGAGGACGGCGCGGCGCTTCTGGGGCTCGCCCTCGCGGGCGCGGGCATCGCGCTGGCCTACGCCACCGGGAACCCGATGTGGGACGCGCTCGGGTCGACGTTCGTGGGCGCGCTCCTCGGCGTCGTCGCCGTCTTCCTCGCCTTGGAGAACCGCGAGCTGCTCCTGGGCAAGGCGGTCCCCGACGAGGTGCGCCAGCGGTTCCAGGCCATCGTCGCCTCCACGCCCGGAGTGGGCCGCGTCCACGACGTGAAGACCCGGCAGCTGACGCCCGAGGACTACCTGCTGAAGGCCGAGCTCTCGGTCGACCGCGCCTTCTTGCGCCAGAAGCTCGAGGAGGCCATGCCGCCGCCCGGGCAGCTCTCCGAAACCGCGCGAACGGAGGCGGTCGCGCGCCTGGCGGACCGGTCGATCATGGCGGTGAGCGACCTCATCGACGAGATCGAGGCCCGCGTCCTCCGGCAGATCCCCGAGGCGCGGCACATCGACCTCGAGGTGGACCACACGTTCGAGAAGGCCGCTGCGCCTGACAGGGCCTAAGGAGAGCGCATGAAGTGCCCCCAGTGCGGCGTCGAGGCGGGCCCGGCGGAGTTCTGCCCCGCGTGCCTCGCCGTGGTCGGCGAGCCGGCCAAGCGGGGCGAGGAGGTGGAGCGAGAGGTCGCGCAGAAGGATCTCGCCGCCGCGAAGGAGCGTCGCGCGGCGCTGCAGCGCCAGAGCCGGCAGGCGTTCATCTGGGTCGGCGCCATCGCCGTCGCCGCCTCCTTCGGCGTGGCCGTCGCCTCGGCGATGGATCTGCTCTGGGGAAGCCCTGCCGGGCCCGCGACCTCGTCCGCGGACCGCGAGCCTCGGGTCCGCTGCCGCTCCGACGGCGACTGCGGGCTGGACCCGTGCGGCCGCCCCGTCTCCTGCGCGGCGCACGTCTGCACCCGCAAGGACCTGGGCCCGTGCCCGGCGCCTCCCGGCGGCCGCTGAGCTTCCCTTTCTGCGCGACTCCTTGAGCTTCGGGGCGGCCGCGGCAAAGGCTCGCGCGGTGGGCGCCCTGTCTTGAAGCGGGCGGCGTTCAGGCTGCGAGCGCCTCGCCGGACGGATGGCCCGTTGCTTCGCCGCCCGCGCGTCCCGTGCCATGCTAAAGGCCGCCGCGGTGAGCCCGCTTCGGAGACAAGCCCCTGCCATGGCCGAATTCGACTTCGTGCTCAGCAACGGAGTGCTCTACGACGGCACCGGCGCGAGCCCCATGCGCGGAGACCTGGGCGTCTTGGGCGATCGCATCGCGGGGATCGGGTCGGGCCTCAAGGGGCGGCAGGTCCTGGACTGCTCGGGCCTGGCGGTCGCGCCGGGGTTCGTCGACGTGCGCTCCCAGATCGACCTGAAAGCCCTCTCGGCGCCGGGGCTGCCTTCGGAGGCGCGCCAGGGGATCACGCTGGCGCTCGTCGGCCACGACGGGCTCGGGCCCGCGCCGCTGCGCGCCGGCGACGTCGAGGACCGGCGCGGCAAGCTCGCGCGCCGCGCCTGCGGCGAGGTGGAATGGGGCTTTCGCTCGGTGGCGAGCTACCTCGACGCCGTCGACCAGGCGCGCCCGGCCATCGACCTGGCCTACCTCGTCCCTCACGGCGCCGTGCGCGACAGCGTCCTGGGCGTGGCCGTGCCCGCCCAGCCTCACGACCTCTTTCGCATGAAGGGCCTGCTCTCGCGTTCCCTGGACGAGGGCGCGTTCGGCCTGTCGCTCCAGCTCCCGCGAGAGGGCGACGCCGCGGCCGCGTTCGAGGAGCTCTGCGAGCTGGCCCAGGTGACGGCGGCGCGCGACCTCCCCATCGTCGCGCGCCCGCGGCTGGGCGGCGCTCACCTGCTCGCCTCGCTCTCGGAGCTCTTCGCCGTCGGCCGCGAGAGCGCCGCCCACGTCCACGTCTCAGGGCTCGAGGTCCGAGGCGCGGGCGCCGTGCCGGAGGTCGCCGACGCCTTCGCCAGCGCTCATAGCCGAGGCGTCGAGGCGACGGCCGACACCTCTCCTGCCGCGGTGCGCGCCGCGCCCCTGGCCGAGCTCTTCGCCCCCTGGGTGATGAACGGCGGCCTCGGCGCCTTGCGCGCGCGGCTGGCCGACCCCGCCGAGCGCGAGCGCCTGCGGCGGAGGCTGCTCGCCGACCCTGCTTGCGACTCCTGGCTCAGCTCCAACCCGGCCGCCGTCCGGCTGTGGAGCCTGCCCGCCGCGCGGCAGGCGCTCTGCGGCCAATCGCTGGCCGAGGCCGCGGCCGGCCGCGACCCTCTGCTCTTCGCGCTCGAGCTCTTGGCCGAGGAGCCGCCCGCCGGAGGCGTGTTGGTCGCGGACCTCGACGAAGGGGCGCTGGACGGGCTCCTCGACTTGCCGTTCGTCTGCCTGAGCGCCGGCGGCCTGAGCGGCGCCCCGCCGGCCCCGGGCGCGGGCGGGGCCTTTCCCAGGGCGCTGGCCCGCCTCGTCCGGGAGCGCCGCTCGCTGCCCCTGACCGCGGCGGTAAGAAAGATGACCGGCCAGCCGGCCGAGGCGTTGGGGCTGCGCGACCACGGGTACCTCCTCGTGGGACGGCGCGCCAACGCGGTGGCGTTCGACGCGGACCGCATCCGAGACCCACCGACCTCCTCGACCCGGCGCGCGCCCCCGAGGGGGTCCGCCACGTTCTGGTGGGCGGAAGGCCCGTGGTCCTGAACGGCGAGCTCACCGGCGAGCGGCCGGGGCGCGCCCTGCGCCGCAAGAAGGCGTAAGGCCAGCCCGGCGCTCGAGCGTGGGCGAGCCTTCGCCTTGCGAGCGCTACAGCGCTCGGCGCTTCGGCGCGGCCTTGCCCTTGAGGCTCGCCTTGGCAGGCATCGGCTTCAGCCCTGTCGCCGGCCTGCGGGCGGGCGCGGAGCCTGAGACGCGGACCTGGATTTGCGCGAACGCCGGAGACGGGCTCCCGGTCTCGGCGGCGACCACCACTTCAGCGGCCCCGGGGCTCACCGCGGAGATCATCCCGTCGTCGCTCACCTTGGCGATGGCGGCGTTGCTCGTGGAGTAGGTGAAGCGCGTGCCCATCACGGGGATGAGACCCTTGCGTGAGCGGCGAAAGGCCTTGGCCGCGACGGCGGACTCGGCCCCGGGCTTCAAAGCCATGCTCCGCGGCGCCTGAACGACGTCGACCGCGGGGAGGAGCGCCTCGACCTCGACCCGGGCCAGCGCGTCTCCCGCCTGCGCCAGGACGAGGCACTTGCCCAGGCCCACCGCGCGCACTTCGCCGTCGGAGCTCACCGACACGCCTGGCTTGCGCGCGCCGGGCTGCAGCTCGGCGTCGGCCACCTCGAAGCGGACTTCGGAGGGCACCGCCTGCCCCTGGTCGTCCAGCGCCGTCGCCTTCAGTCGAGCGCTCGCCCCCTGGCCTTCGAGCTTGAAGGCGAGCGGCGTTTGGGACTTGAGCGTGCACCCGGGCGGCTCGCACTCCAGGTCGAGCGACAGCCTCGAAGGCAGGCTGACGTGGACCGGGACCGCCGCCGACGCGGGGCCGCAGGCCACCCGGACCTCTGCGTTTCCGGTCGCCTTGCCGCGCACCGTCCCGTCCTGCCGCGCGTCGGCCACCGTTGGATTCGACGAGACGAAGCTGCACGGCTCCGAGAGCTCCAGGGCCGCGCCGTCCGAGCTGCGGGGCGTCACCCGGAGCACGGCCGCGCCGCCCGGCGAATGGAAGGCGAGCGACGGCGGGTTCACATCGAGGCGAGCCGGCTTGGGCTTGCAGCCGGCGAGGCTCAGGGCTGCGGCCGCGGCGAGAACAGAAGCGAGAGAGCGCACCATGACCCGCGATAATACAGCCCCAAGTACAATGCGAGCCTCCCCAACTCCGAAGGTCTGCCGATGAGTCGCAATGGAAAACAGTCCAAGCCGGCCGCAGGGCCGGGATTCAACACTCCGTTCAAGGCGCTGAAGAGTCAGCGGACCCAGGCTCAGGCGAGCGGGGCCGCGAAGCCCGCGCCCGCCGCGCCTCCGCCGCGCCCGCGCCCTGCCGCCGCGGACCCTGACGAGGACCAGCTCTTTCGCCAGGCCATGTCGGGAGTGGAGCGCATCGAGGACCCGCGCGGCCTCGCCCCGCCGCCCGCGCCCCGCGAGGCGCGCGTCGTCACCGACGACGACGCCGAGGCGCTGGCCCGCCTCTCGGAGCTCGTCTCGGGCGACGGGCCCTTCGACATCGCCGACACCGCCGAGTACATCGAGGGCGCGGCCACCGGCGTGGACAAGCGCCTGCTCACGTCGCTGCGCCGCGGGGACTTCGCGCTCCAGGCCCACCTCGACTTGCACGGCATGACCCGCGCCGACGCCAAGGAGGCGGTCGAGCGCTTCCTCGTGGATTCGCGCCGCGGGGGCAAGCGCTGCGTGCTCATCGTCCACGGCCGCGGGCTGAACTCGAAGGACCACATCCCGGTGCTCAAGGCGCAGCTCCAGGTCTGGCTCCACCGCGGGCGGATCGGCAAGGCCGTCCTCGCCTTCGCCACCGCTCGGCCCCACGACGGCGGCGCCGGGGCGCTCTACGTGCTGCTGCGGCGCTGAAGAGGACGCGAGAACCTCACCCCCAGTCCATCCCCGCTTTGCGGCGCTTTGCGGGGACGGGGGCGAAGGGGGAGATTTCTAGGCTCCGAGCTAGCCCACGCCGGCCCGCACCGCGGCGTAGGACTGCAGGCGCTTGAGCATCCCCGGCGGCGCGTGGAAGGTCAGGCACACCTGGCCTGCCTGGATCCGGGCGCCGTCGGCGAGGGGCGCGGGGGCGCCCTCCAGCAGGCGCATTCCGTCCAGCCACGAGCCGTTCCGGGTGCCGGTGTCGCGCGCGGTCCAGCGGCCGGGGCTCTCCTCGAGCAAAAGCAGGTGCAGCTGCGAGAGCGTGCCGTCGTTGATCTCCACGTCGCTCGAAGGCGCCCGGCCGACGGTGACCTGCCCGCCGTTGGCGGCCCGCGGCGCGAGCGCGACCGCCAGGGCCTCGCCCGCCGACGGCGTCGGCGTGGGCAGCCGCGCCACCGGTCCGCCCCCGGCGCCCGCGGACGGCGGCTTGAAGGCGCCTGGCTCGAGGACCAGCCAGCAGTGGCCGTGCACCGCCTGGAACTCGCCCAGCTCAGCGCGGCGGAACTTCGCGGCCAGCGACGAGATCAGGAAGCTCGTCATCGCGCGGTTCCTCCCCCGGGGGCCCGGCGCGTCTGCTGCCGCTTGAAGCTCCAGTACTTCTGATGGAGGTCGAGGCTGAGCGGGTCGAGCGCCAGGGCGCACTCCATCGCCTTGAGCGCGCCGTTCGGCTCTCCACTGGCGACGAGCGCGTGGGCGCTCACCATCTGCAGGCTGGCCGAAGTCTCGTTCTTGGGCCGCTCGGCCAGAAAGCGCTGGCGCAGCTCGGCGAGCTGGGCGATGGACAGCCCCGCCGCCAGGCAGCGCGCCACGCCGCGGAAGTTGCCGCGCGAGGCGTCGTACTCGGCGCGCGAGGCCGGAGCTCCCAGGGCGCTCTGCGCCGACAGGAGCCGCTCGCGGACGGCGTCGACCTGCGCGCGCTGCGGCGGCGGCAGGTCGCGCGCGCTCACCTGCTCCACCTCGAGCAGCGCCTGGCGCAGCCGAGAGCGCAGCTCGCTGCACTCGGCGTCCTGGGCGGCGCTGAGCAGGCCGTAGTGGTCGCCCGAGATGCGCCGGCGGTAGTGCTCGATCAGCGCCGAGCCGAGGCCGTCGTCGGCGGGGGTCGTGGTCCGCGCCACCTCCGCCGGCGGCAGACCCTGGACAATCCGGTCGACCGCCGAGCGGACCGCGGGAGACAGCGCCGTGAACTGAACGGCGAACCCCGGCGCCATGCGCCAGGCCTGCGCCTGCTGCACCGTGACGTGGCGCACCACCTCGCCCTCGCACTCGATGGGCTGCTCCGGGTGCTCCAGGGTCACGTGGACCGGCGTGAAGAGCGGCGGCAGCGGCGGCTCGGTGCCCAGGAACACTCCGCCGCGCGACAGGTCGTAGGTCACCGCGCGCAGCGGGGAAAGCTGGCCGGCCCAGCGCACGACCGCGGGCACCGAGGCCGCGTGGCGCCGGTCCGCGGGCTTCGGCGTGAGGAGCCGCGGCACCGGCGATGGCGCCGCTCCGACCTGGACGGGCGAGTCGGGCATTCGACTGACCGAGAGCGCGGCGTCGAGCGCCCGCTTCAGCTCCAGCGCCGTGGCGTAGCGCTCCTCGGGCTTCTTGGCCAGCGCCTTGAGGATGACCTTCTCGAGCTCCAAAGGCCACGCGGGGTTGAGCTGCCGCGGCGGAACCGGCTCCTTGTCCCGGTGAGCGGTGTAGTAGTTGAGCGGCGCGCTCTCCCGGAACGGGAGCTGGCCCGTGGCGAGCGCGTAGGCGATGACGCCCAGCGCGTAGAGGTCGGTGCGCCCGTCCACGGCGAGGCCCGTCCACTGCTCGGGCGCCATGTACTCCGGGGTCCCCACCACCAGGCCGGCGGAGGTGATGCCCTGCGTCGCCTCGGTGAGCTTGGCGATGCCGAAGTCCACGACCTTCACGAAGTCGTCCTGCGCCCCGCGCCGGGTGAGGAACAGGTTCTCGGGCTTCAGGTCGCGGTGGATGACCCCGGCGGCGTGGGCCGCCGCGAGCGCGTCGCAGGCCTGCATCAGGATGGAGACCGCGGCCGCCGGCGCCAGGGGCTTGCCGACCAGCGCCGAGAGCGGGCGGCCCTCGAGGTACTCCATCACCAGGTAGTAGTGGTTCGGCGGCCGCAGGTTCAGGTCGAAGATGCTGACGATGTGCTCGTGGCCGACCAGGTTCGCCGCCTTGGCCTCGGCGAAGAAGCGCTCGACCAAGGTGGGGTCGCTGGCGAGGTGCGCGTGCAGGAACTTGATGGCCACCTTGCTGCCGATGATGGCGTGCTCGCCCAGGTAGACCGTCCCCATGCCGCCGCGACCCAGCATGCGGACGATGCGGAAATTGCCCACCGATACGCCCAGGAGATCGTCGTTGGGCGGGCGCGGCGGGGGGCTCGTTGGGGAGATGGTCACGGCCAGGGTGCCGAGGGAGGCGCGGGGGCGAGTCGCAGGGCGGAGACGCGAATCGGGGTGGGACGGCTGCCCACACAGCACACAGGAAAGCTCTGGCCTGGCCCCGCGTCGGTCAAGCTCTCCTCTTCCCTGCATACAACGCCCCTTCGCTCGGCTCAATCCGATCGACCGCTCTGCCCGAGCGATAGACCCGGCGAGGCACCGGACGTGAAGCAGCGGCTGCCGCGGCCAACGCGGAATTTGCTCGGGGTGTGTGGGGCATTTTACACGCTTTCCGACGACGCGGCGCGGCGCGGCACGGCCATATAGGATAGCGCTCTCCGCCGCCGCCGGATGTGACGCAGCGCACACCCCAGCGGCGGTTGTTTCCTGGCGAAAATCCAGCTCGCGCCGGCCGGCCTATGGATGCCGCGGGTTCCCGTCCTGGTTCTCTTCGACGGCGTCCCGGCCGAGGTTGCGCCGGTCCGAGCTCCCCGAGAGCGGCGCGCGGCCCCCGGTGCCGAACCGCCGCGCGGCCTCGGCGATGTCCCGAAGCACCATCTCCTCGTTCTCGTAGCGCTCGCGAGGCAGGCTCTTGAGGAAGTTGATGACCTCCGCCGGCGCCTCGCTGTCGCCGGCCGCCTGGACCAGGTCTTCGCGGTCGGCGGGATATTCGACGCTCTGCAAAGGGCCGGCGAGGCTGCGCTCCGGCGGCTCACCGATTCCGAACGCCATAGCTCCTCCTTCGAGCGCGCGGCCGCGCGCTAGGGCCGCCGGCCGCCGCGATGAGCTCGTCGGCGCGCGCTTTGAGATCCCGCTGCCGCTCGAGCGACTGGAGCGCGCTCTCCACGTCGGCGCTCAAGCGCTCGACCGCGCGCTCCAGCGCACCCACGTACTGCTCCTCGGGCATCGCGATGACTTTCGACCTGGCTGCCATGGTGAACCTAAGAATCGCACTGGCCGCTGGCCAGAGGAACCCCAGGATCTCCAGAAATTTTGGCCCCCTTCCGGCCGCTGCTAGGATCGGCCCTCGAGCCCTCGCGCCCCTCGACGTTCAAGGTCCCATGTCCGCAGACGCCGAATCCCAAGACGGAGGCCGCCGCCGCAGAGCCCGCGCGGCGCCCGAGCCGCTCCCGCTTCCCGGCGCCGCAGCTGCGCATCCACGACCGCCAGGTCTACGTGGGCTTTGGGGCCACGCCCCTGGGCGACGGGCTGACGCTGCGCGACCTGGCGCTCATCGTCCCCGACGTCGCCTTCCCCTTCGACATCGCCGGCAGCGCGGCCACCCGGTACCAGAAGAAGCAGTGCCGCTTCGGCTACCTCGACTTAGAGCTCGACCACGACCTGGTCCACGCCGCCGTCCGCCGCACCCTGGCCGCCTGCTCGGAGCACGTCGCGTCCCTCGAGCTCCACCTGCGCGCGGGCCACCTCGAGGGCGAAGGGGAGCTGCACGCCCCGGGGGGACCTTCGCCGTTCACCTTTCGCATCGGCTTCACGCCCGAGGGCACCTCGGCGCTGGCGGCCATCTTCGACGTCCGGCTCTACGGGCCCGCGCCGCTGCCCGCGCCGTTCCTCGCAGCCCTGCTCGCCCGCGGAGCCGTCCGCGCCCAGGCCGTGCCGTCCGGAACCCCGTTCGGCGCCACAGGCCTCGCGGTCGACCCCGTCCCTCCCCTCTTGCGCCGGGCGGTCCCGCTGCGCGGCTTCCGCCTGCCCGAGATGGGCGACGCGCGGCTCGCCCGCGTGGAGCCCGGCCCCCGCGCCTTCCACCTCCACTTCGCCGCCAACGCCAGGCCCGACACTTCGCTCGACCAGGAGCTGCTCACGGCCGTCGAGGGCACGCGCTCCTTCGCCGAGGGCGAGGCGCTGCTCGCCCAGGGCGACTTGGCCGCCGCCGAGGCGTACTACCTGCGCCGCGGCGAGGCCGCCGACGCCCCGCCCTTCGCGCAGGAGCGGCTCCTGGGCCTGCTCGCCGCGCGGCCCGACGCGCACGACCTGGCGCTCGACCTGGCCGCGGCCGTCCTGCGCGCGCGCCCCGGCTCGGCCACCGCGCTCTGGGTGCAGGCGACCCTGCGTCTCGCCCGCGGCGAGCGCCGCGCGTCCGGCGAGTCGTTCCTGAAGCTCGCGGCCCTCGCCCGCGACCGGGCCGAGGAGGCGAGCGCCTTCCAAGCCTTTGCGGCGGCCGGGCGCGCCCTTTTGGACGACGCGCCCTCGCTCGCCAGCCGCGCGCTCCAGGACGCGCTCGCCTGCCGCCCGGACGACCTCGCCTGCTTGCTCGCCCTGGCCACCGCCGCCGACCGCGCCGACGACGCCGAGGGCGCGATGCACGCCTACCGGCGCATCGCCGCGCTCGCCCGCGACCCGCTCCAGGCCGCCCGCGCCCGGGTGCGGCTCGCCGCGCTCCTCACGCGGCTCACCGGCGACCGGCCCGCGGCGCGGCTGCAGCTCGACGCCGCCCTGCGCCAGTGCCCCGATGACGCCGAGGCGCTCTTCGGCCTCGCCGAGCTCTGCCGGGCCGACGGCGAGCCGCTGCGCGCTCTGCGCGCGCTCGACCAGCTCCGCCGCGCGGCCAAAGAGAAGGCCGGCGAGGGCAACCCGGCGCTCGAGGCCAAGGCCTGCCTGCGCGCGGGCGCCATCTGGGAAGAGTCGCTGGGCCACACGGCGAACGCGCTCCTGCGCTTCCAGGAGGCGGCCTCGCTCGCGCCCGCCGAGCCGGAGCCGGCCCTGCGCCTGGCCGCGCTCCACGAGCGCTGCGGCCGGACCGCGCAGGCGCTCGAGGCCTGGCAGCGGGCGCTGGTGCTCTCCGAGGCGCGGCTGGCGAGCCCCGCCGACGGCGCCGCGTGCCGGGCTTCCGCCCACCGCGCCCGGCGCGCGCTGGCGCGCATCGCGCGGGACCTGCTTCAGGACCCGGAGTCGGCGCTCGCCCACCTCGAGGCCGCCGCGGCCCTGGTCCCCGACGACGCGGCCGCGCTCCGCGAGCTGCTCCCCTCGCGGCGCAAGGCCCAGCGCTGGGCGGACGTGGCCCGCGCCTGCGAAGTCTGCGCGGCCGCCACGAACGACCCCAGGGAGCGCGCCGCGCTCCTCGCCGAGGCCGGCGAGCTCTTGCAAGGACCGCTCGGAAGGCCGCAGCGGGCCGCCGAGCTCCTGGAGCAGGCGCTCCTCCTCGACGCCGACGGCGAGCGCGCCCTGTCCGCCATGGCAGACCTGTGCGAGGCACGCGCCGACGGGGCCGCGCTCTGCCGGTTCCTCGTGCGCCTGGCCGAGCTCGCCAAGGACCCGGCGCAGAAGGTCGAGCGGCTCCAGCGCCTCGCGCGCGCGGCCCGCGACCTGGCCGGCGACCTGGACCTCGCCGCCGACGCGCTCTCCCGCGCGCTCGCGATCCTGCCGGACGACCTCCGCTCGCGGGCCGAGCTCTGTGCGCTCCAGCGCCGCCGCGGCGACCTGCCCGGGCTCGCCCAGGCGCTCTCGGCGCACGCCGCCCTCCTCGAGTCGGACGGCCAATTCGCCCCGGCCGCGCGCGCTCTCCTCGAGCTGGCCGCGCTGCGCGAGGGTCCGCTGACCCGGCCCCAGGAGGCCTTGGGCCTCCTCGAACGGGCCCTGGTGCTCGCCCCGGACGATTCGCAGGTGCTTCGGGCGCTCGCCCAGGCGGCGCTGCGCGCGGGCAAACCCGCCGCCGCGCGCGAGGCCCTGCAGGCGCTGCTCGCGTCGCAGCCGGAAGGCGCCCCGCGCGAGGAGCGCTCGAATCTCTTGGCCCAGCTCGGCGTCGCCTGCGAGGCCTTGGGCGACCGCGCCGGCGCGCTGGAGGCGACCGCCGCGGCCTTCGCCGACGCCCCGGGCGACGACGCCCTGGGCGACCGGCTCGAGGCCATGCTCTCGGCGGCGCCGGGGCGGGAGCGCGACCTCGCGTCGGTGAGGCTCGCCCGGGCGCGCGCGGCCTCGATCGCCGGGCTGCGCGCGGCCTCGGCGGGGCACTTCTCGCGGGCCGCGCCGCTCTTCGGCAAGCTCGGCGACGCTCGGGGCGCGCTCGCGGCGTTCCAGGGCGCGCTCGACGCCGACCCCGACGGCCCCACCGCGCCGCGCGCGCTCGACGCCCTGGCCCAGGCGGCGCAGGACTCGGGCGACGCCCTGCGCGCGAGCGAGCTCTTGGCCCGGCGCGCCGCCTTCGAGCCCGACCCGCGCGGCGCCGCCCGGCTGCTGTTCCGCGCCGGCGCGCTGGCGCGGCCCAAGTCCGAGTCGCTCTTCGCCGAGCTCGTCGCCAAGTCCGTGATCCGGGACGGCGAGTTCCCGCCGGCCCGCGCCAGCCTCGCGCTCTTGAAGGCCGCGCAGGAGGACTTCGGCGAGGCGCTCGCCCATGCGCAGGCAGCGCTCGCGGCGAACGGAGACCCCGACGCCCTCTCTCCGGAGGAGCGCACCACGCTGATCCGCGCCGCGGCGCGCGCGGCGCGCGAGGCGGGCGACCTCGCGGCCGCGCGCGAGCTCCTTGCGCGCTACTGCGCCGAGCGGCCGGCGGACTTGGCCGCGGTCGCCGAGCTCGCGGACCTGCACCGCCGGAGCGGCGACCGCGCCCAGCTCATCGCGCTGCTGCCCAAGCTGGCGGCGGGCGCCCAGGGCTCGCTCGCGGTGGAGGCGTACCGCGAGCTCGCGGCGCTGCTCTTCGTCGACCCGGCGCGGCGCGAGGAGAGCGCCAGGGCCTACCGCCGGGCGCTGGAGCTCGACCCCGACGACGCCGCCTCCCTCGAAGGGCTCTCGGCCCTGCTCACCCGCCCCCAGGAGGCGTTCGAGCGGGTGCGGCTCCTGGAGCGGCTGGTGGACCTCACCCGCGAGCCCGGGCCAATCAGCCGGCTCCTCTTGGAGGCGGGCGAGGCGCTCGCCGGCGCGGGCCACGCCGCCAAGGCCGCCGACGCCTTCGCCAAGGCCGCGCGCGCCGCGCCGGATCCGCGCGCTGCCCTCGAGCGCCTTTCGGCCGCGGCCCGGGCCGCGGGCCAGGTGGAGCGCGAGGCCACGGCGCTGCTCGACCGCGCCGGTTTGAGCGCGAAGGCGGGCGAGCCGGACGCGGCCCAGCGCCACGTCGTCGCGGCCTCGCGCCTCATGGAGCTCTCGCGCGGCGCCGATGCCGAGCGTCTCCTCGCGCGCTCCCTCGGGCTCGCGGGCGCCGCCGAGCCGGTCCGCCGCGACGCGCTGCAGGCGCTGGTGGACCTCGCGGAGGCGCGCGGCGACGGGGCCCAAGCGGCCGAGCACCTGGCGTCGCTCGCCGCGCTGCTCAAGGGCTCGGAGCGAGCCGCGGCGCTGCTGCGGCGGGCCGAGCTGTTGCGCGCCTTGGGCGAGCGCGCGCTCGCGCGCGTTGCGCTCGAGAGCGCGCTCGAGGCCTCGCCCGGCGAGCGCAGGGCCATTCTGGCGCTGAAGGAGCTGTGCGCCGAGCTCGGCGACCTGCCAGGCTACGCCGCGGCGCTCGGCGCGCTGCTCAAGTTGCCGCAGGGCGACCGCCGGGCGGCGGCATCCCTGTGCCTCGAGCTCGCGTCGTTGCAGGAGCGCCTGGGCGACCGCCCCGGGGCCGAGGACTCCTACCGGCGCGCCATGGGCTTCGACCGCGTGCGGCTCGACGCCGCCCAGGGCCTCTACGGCGCGCTGCTCGCGCGCGGAGAGGTCGAGGAAGCCGTCGAGGTCGGCCGGCGGCTCGCCGCGCGCGCCCCCGACGACAAGGACGCCGCGCGCCGCTTTGCCGAGCTCGCGCGCCTGTCGCTCCACGGGCTCTCAAATCGGCCGCTCGCCCTGGGCCTCGCGCGGCGCGCCTTCGAGCTGAACCCCGCCGACGCTCCCAACGCGGCGCTGCTCGCCGAGTCGCTCTACCTCATGGGCGCCGCGACGGAGGCGCTGGAGGTGCACCGG
Source organism: uncultured delta proteobacterium (assembly GCA_963772225.1). Lineage (GTDB taxonomy): Bacteria > Myxococcota > Myxococcia > Myxococcales > UBA5297 > CAVYWD01. The sequence continues at coordinate 1,362,538 of CAVYWD010000011.1, forward strand.
CGGCTCGCCGGCGCCGCGGCGCTCGCCGACGTCCCCGACCGCGCGCGCGAGCTGCGGCTGCACCTGGGAGAGCTCGCGGCCGAGGTGGGCGACGGCGCCCTCGCGGCCGCGACCCTGACCGAGCTCCTGGCCGACGAGCCCCACTGGGCGGCCCCGGCCGACCTCCTCTACCCGCTGCTGCGCCAGGCAGAATCCGCCCGCGGCGCTCGAGGCCCTGGCGCACCACGCCCGCGCGCTCTCGCCGTCGCGCCGGGCCGGCCAGCTCCTGCTCCAGCTCGCCTCCGAGAGCCGGCGCCTTTGCGACCCCGCCGCGGCGGCCCGGTACCTCGCCCTCGCCCGGCCCTGCGCCGAGGACCTCTATGCGCTGGAGCGCGAGCGCGCCGATGCGCTCCGCGAGGCCGGCCTCAAGGCGGAGCTTTGTGAAGAGCTGCGCCGGGTGGTCGAGCTGGCCCGCGAGCGCCGCGAGGGCCGGTCGGCGCTCGAGGCGCTGGACGAGCTCTGCGCGCTGCACGGCGCCCTGGGCGAGCGCGAGAAAGAGGCCGCGGCGCTGGGCGAGGCGGCCGAGCTCGCCGCCGACCTGGCGGAGCCGCAGGCGGCGGCCGAGCGGCTCCTCAAGCGCGGGCTCATCCTGCGAGCCTCCTCGAGCCAGCTCGAGGAAGCCGAGCGCGCCTTCCGCCGCTCCTTCCGGCTCGCCCCGGAGCAGGGCCAGGCAGCCCTCCTCGCCGCCGACCTCTGCGCGCGCCGGGGCGACAGGGCCGCAGAAGCCGACCTCCTCGCCGCCGCCGCGCCGCTCGCGCCGGCGCCGCGCGAGCGCGCCGCCTCGTTCGCCCAGCTCGCTCGCCTGCGGCTCGAGCTGCGTCAGGACGACCAGGCGGAGGCCGCCTCGAGACAGGCCTTGGCACAGGACGCGGCGCTCGCCGAGGCCCATCTCCTCCTGGAAGCGCTGCTCGAGCGCCGCGGCCGATTCGCAGAGCTCGCCGCCCAGCTCGAAACGCACGCAGCGCTCGACCTCCCGCTCGCCCAGCGGGCCGACCTGTTGGCGCGCGCCGGCCGTCTGTGGCGCGACCGCGCGGGCGAGCCCTCGGCCGCGGCGCGCGCTCTCTCGGGGGCCCTCGCGCTCCGGCCCGGCGACGGGGCGCTCGCCGACGAGTGCGCCCAAGCCCTGGAGGACGCGGGCCGCGCGGCCGAGGCCCGCGCGTTGGACGAGCGCCTCCTCGCCGCCGACCTCTCCCTGAGCGGCGCCTTCAGCCGGCAACGGCGCCGGCTCGCGTCCGCGGGCGACTCGGAGGCGCTGGCGCGGCTGCTCGAAGCGCGCGCGGGCCGCGAGAAGCCGCAGCCCGCCGCCGACCTCCTCTTGGAGGCGGCGCGCCAACGGTCCGCTCGAGGCGACCGGGCCGGCGCGCTCGCCGACGAGCGGCGGGCGCTGGAGCTGAGCCCCGCGAGCGAAGCCGCCTTCACCGCGCTGAAGGCGCGCCTCGGCGACGGCCCGCCAGAGGCGCTGGCCGAGGTGCTGCTCGCCCGCGCGCGGGCCGTGCCCGCTGAAGCGCTGGCGCTGCACCAGGCGCGGGCCGCTCTCCTGCTCCAGGCCGAAGACCGCGCCGGCGCCTGCCGCGCTCTCGACGAGGTGCTCCTCGCCGCGCCGTCCGATGCGCGCGCGCTCGCCCAGCGCGCCGAGCTCGCCGCCGAGCTGGAAGGCCCGGAGGCCGCCCAGCCCTTCGACGAGCGACTGCTCGCCCTCGCGCCATCGGCGGCGCCGGAAGGAGCGCCCGCCGCTCCGGCAATCGCCCACGCGCACCTGCGGCTCGGCCTGGCAGGCCTGCGCAAGGACGGCTTCTCGCAAAAGTCGGCCGAGCACCTCGAGGCGGCCCTCGGCGGGTCTCTCTCGCAAATGCAGGCGAGTCAAGCGCTGCAGGCGCTGGCGGAGCACTACCAATCCGCCGGGCAAAGGGCCCCGCTCTTCCGCGCGCGGATGGCTCAGTTCGCCGGGGCGTCGGACGCCTCCGAAAGAATCCGCGCGCTCGAGGGCGCCCTCGCTGCAGCGCCGGACGCCGGCTCCGAGCGGGCGGCGCTCGCCCCTCTGTGCGACCTGCGCCAAGGCGATGCGCCGCTCCAGGCGCGCCTCGCCGAGCTCCTGGAGGACGCCGGAGCGCTGGTGCCGGCGGCGCGCGCCTTCGAGGCAGCCGCCGCCGCCTGGCCGCAGGCCGAGGACCGCGCCCGAACGCTCCTGCGCGCCGCCTCGGCGGCCCAGCGGTCGGGCTCGGACGAGTGGGCGCGATCGCTCCGCCTGAAGTCCTTCGCACAGGCGCCGGCCGATTCTCGCGACCGCCCGCGCTTGCCTCGCCGACCTGCGCGAGGCGGGCGACCGCGCGGCGCTCGTCCAGGCCCTGTCGCTGATTTCGAAGACCGGCCTCGAGCCGGAGCCGGGCCTTGCGCGGCTCGAGCTCGCGCGCCTCTTCGACGCCTTGGGAGAGAAGGCCCCGGCGGCCGCCGCCTGGCTCGACATCGCCCGGCGCGGGCCCGGGGCGCCCGGCTTCGAGGAGGCGTGCGATCGCGCCCGCGCCCTCTTCGCCGACTTGCGTCAGCCCGCGCAAGCCGCCGAGGCCCTGGCCGCGCAGGGCTCTGCCCAGGCCGGCGCCGCCGCCGAGGGCTCGTTCCTCTCGGCCGCGAAGCTCCTTTGCGAGAGCGACCCGGACGCCGCCCTTCGGATGCTCGAGCGCGCGTCGGCCGCAGCCCCCGAGAGCCCGTCGCCTTGGGCCGAGCGCGCCTCGCTCTTCGCCTCTCGGGGCGACGCGCTCGGCCGCGCCCGCGCGCTGGTCGAGCAGGCCCTAAGGTCGCGCCCGGAGGCAGAGCGGGCCGAGCTGCTCTCCGCCGCCGTGCCGCTCCTCTGGGAGGGCGGCTGCCGCGAAGAGTCTCTGCAGGCGCTGCGCTTGGCTTCCGACGCGCGCCCGGGCGATCCCGCCCTGCGCATCCGCCTCTCGGAGGCCTGCGAGGCGCTGGGCGACGTCGCCGGGGCCTCGGCCGAGCTCGCCGCGGCACGCCTCCTCCTCGCCCCTGCCGATCCTGCCTGGCTCGCGCTCACGCGCCGCGGGGCCGCCCTCGCCCGCGGCTCGGGCGACGAGGCGCAGGCGACGCGGCTGTTGGCCGAGCTGTTCGAGCGCGACCCGTCGGACGCCGACGCCTTCGAGGCCGCGCGCCACGCGCTCGCCGGCTCGCAGCCCGAGCGCTGGGTCGTCGCGCTCGAAGCCCGCGAGGCGGCGCTGGCCGCGGGGAAGAAACCTGCCTCGGAGCGCGCCGCCATCGCCGCCGAGCGCGGGTGCGCGCTGGCCGCGCTCGGCCGCTCAGAGCCGGCGCGCGAGGCGCTTCGCCTGGCCCTGCGCCTGGACCCGGCGTGCGCGCCGGCGGCCGACGGCCTGCGGCGCCTCGCCGAGGGAGACCCCGAGCTCTTGGCCGAGGCGCTCGAGGCCCAGGCCGCGGCGGCCTCCGAGCCAGCCGCGCGCTTCGAGCGGCTCATGGAGCTAGGTCTCGCTCTCGCGAACCGCGCGGGTCGGAGCGCCCGCGCGGCGGACGTCTACCGACGGGCGCGCGGCTCTGCGGCGTCGCCCGAAGCGGTCGCCTCGAGCGAGCGCGCGCTGGCGTTCGCGTGGGTCGACGCCTCGGAGCCCCGCCAGGCCCTCGAGATTCTCGCGCTCCTCCTCGGAAATCCGGCGGGCGCGCAGGACCCGGCGCTCGAGGAGCTGGCGGCGAAGGCCTGCCTGCAGCTCGGCGACCGCGAAGGGGCAAGGGCGCATCTGCTGAAGTGCCTGGAGCTCGCCCCGGAGCGGGACCGCGCGTTTTCGTCGCTCGCCGAGCTCTGCGGCGAGGCGCCGGGCGACCTGGGCTCGGCCCTGCTGATCCGCGCGCGCGCGGCGGCCCCCGGCCCCGCCCGGGCGGCGCTGCAGCGCGAGGCGGCGGCCGCGCTGCTGCGCGCCGGGGCCGAAGGTCCCGCCGAGGCGGCCCTGCGCGGCGCGCTCGCCGAGGACCCGGGGTCGCGTGAGTCCTTCGAGTCTCTGGCCTCGCTCCTCGAAGCCTCTGGGCGCGCCGCCGATTGGCGAGAGGCGCTCCTGCGCCGCCTGGAGCGCGCCGAGGAGCGCGACGAGCGGCGGTCGCTCTTCGCGCGGCTCGCGAGCGCCGAGCCCGAGGGCGAGCCGGCCCGGGCCCTGGGCTGGCTCGAGCAGGCGCTCGCGCTCCACCCGGCGCCCCGCGAGCTCTTTCCGAAGCTCCGGGCCGCCGCCGCGCGCGCCTCCGGACAAGAGGTCGCGGCGCTGGCCGGGCGCCTGGAGAGCGCGGCCTGGGCGGCGCAGGCGCTGCCCGAGCTTTGCCTGGAGCTCGCCGCCGACCGCAAGGACCCGGCCGAGGCCCTGGGGCTCGTCGATCGCGCCGCGCGCCTGCAGCCGGACCTCAAGCCTGCTCACGAGGCGGCCCTGCGCGCCGCGCGCGCCCTGGCGGACGTGCCGCGGGCGCTCGAGGCTATCGAGCGGCTCTTGGGCTTCGAGGAGAGCGCGCCGCTCCACCGCGAGGCCTTCGACCTTTACGCGGCGATGGGGCAGCGCCGAGCCGGCCTCCCGCACCTGAGCCGCGCGGCGGAGCTCGAGCCGGACCGGCCGCAGCAGCGCGCGCTCCTCGGCCGTGCCTTTGCGCTGGCGCAGGAGGTGGGCGACTCGGCCGCGCTCATCGCGTCGGCGCGGCGCCTGGAGGCGCTGGACGGCCCCGAGGCCCTGGCCGCGCTCGAGGTTCCGCTTGGGAGGGCGCTCGCGCGCGAGGGCCAGGTCCAGGAGGCGCTGCAGCGTCTCAAGCGGGCGCTATTGTCCGAGACCGACGCCGCGCTCGAGCTGGAGGTCCGCGACCTGGCCGACCGGGCCGGCGACCTCGAGACCTTCGCGGCCATCGAGCTCAAGCTCGCGTCGGCGCTCGAGGGCGAGAAACCCGGCGAGGCGGCGGAGCGCCTCCGGTCGTTGGCGAGCCGCATGGAGCCCGCCGACGCCGAACGCGCCGCGCAGCTCTTTCAGCGCGCCTTCGAGCTGTCGCCGCGCGAGGGCGACCTCGAGCGCCAGGCCGCGCTGTGGAGCGGCGAGCCGAGCCGCGCGCTCGGGCCCCTGTCGCTGCTCGCGCGAGCGCAGCCGACCTCGGCCGAGCGGCGGCGGCGCTTGGCGGAGGCGGCCCGGGCCGCGGGCGACGTCGAGCGGGCCGAGCTCATAGGCTCGGCGGACGCGTTCTTCGCCCCGGCGACGCCGCCGCGGGGCGCGATGCTCGAGGGGGTGCGGACCAGCGCGACGGCGCGCGCGGCGCTCGCCGATCCGCTGGCGCAGAGCGCGATCGCGCAGCTCCTGCGGGCGGCCGGGCCGGCGCTGGGGCAGGCGTTCCCTGACGACCCGCTGCGGCGCGGCCTGGGCGAGCGGCAGCGGCTAGGCCCCACGAACGGCGCGGCGCTCTTCGGCCGCGCGGGAGCCGCCCTGCGCGCCGCGGAGCAGCCTGCCCTGGAGGCGTGGCTAGACCCGAGCGGCGGCGTCGAGGTAGCGCTCCTGCCGGGCAACCCTGACCGGCTGGTCATCGGGCTGGGGGCGGCCGCGGGCCTGAGCGGCGCTGGGCTCGGATTCCTGCTGCTGCGCGCCTGCGAGCTCTCCCGGGCCGGCGCGGCGGTCGCGCTGCAGGCGGGCGCCGACCTGCCGCAAGTGGTGCGCTGCGTCCTGTGCGCCATGGGCGAGGAGCTGGAGCTGGCGCCGGCGTTCGCGCTGCGCGTGGAGCGCGTGCGCTCGGGGCTCGACGCCAAGGCGCGCGAGGCCCTCGCCCGGCTGGTGTCGCCGGCGCGCGCGGAGCTGGACGCGCTGGACCCCGCGGCGCTCCTGGACGCGATGGCCCGCAGCGCGGCGCGGGTGGCCATGGTGACGCTGGGCGATGCGGGCGCCGCGCTCCGGGCGACGGCGCGCGCGGGCGGCGCCGAGCCGGCGGCGATGGACCCCGAGTCCTACGCGCAGGGCTCGCCGGCGCTCCTGGACCTGTTGGCGGCGCTCCTGCGCGACGACCTCGGGGCGATTCGGCGGAGCTGCCGGGGGAGCGTTCCATGAGCCGTTTGCGATGGCTTGCCGCGGCAGCGGCGCTGACGACTTGCACGACCTCGTTCCCCGGGGACGTCGTGGTGGGGGCGTTCGACTTCGTGACGAGCCCCCTCTCGAACACCTGCCCGCTCTACGGCGGCGACGACGCTGGCACGGACGGCGGCACCGGGATGCCTTCGTCGTTCACCGGGACGGTGTCGTACGACTCGAGGACCGGCAACGCCTACCTCACGACCGCCGCGGGCAGCCTCTCGGGCACGCTGAGCGGCGACGTGCTCGACCTCAGCGGGCAGGCCCAGCGCGAGATCCCCGCGGCCACGTGCGAGGGCTCGCTGAGCGAGCAGCTCACGGCGCGGATGATCGGCGAGGAGGAAGCGCTCGCCGCGGGAGGCGTGTGCCCCGCGCCGTTGGCGGCCGACGGCGGCGCCGCGGCCGGCACCTCGGACGCGGGGACCAGTGTCGTGATCATCTGCGGCAGGATCACAGACAAGCTCGCAGGGCCGGACGGCGGAGGGGGCGACGGGTGCGCCTTCACGCCGTGCGCGATGGAGTTCTCGCTGACGGGCACGCGGCAGCAGTAGGCCGGGGCGCCCACGGCTGCGGACGCATTCGCGCGCCCCGCGCCCCACCCCGCCCGCGCTAGGATACGCCCATGAACAAGCCCGCAGTTCTCCTGCTCTCGGGCGGCCTGGACTCGGCGACCTGCTTCGCCATCGCCCGCTCGCAGGGCTTCGACGTCCACGCCCTGACCCTCGCCTACGGCCAACGCCACCAGGTCGAAGTGGAGCAGGCCCGCTCCCTCGCCCGCGCGCTCGGCGCCGCCTCGCACCGCGTCGTCTCGCTCGATCTCCGGGCCATCGGCGGCTCCTCCCTCACCTCGGAGACGCCGGTGGAGAAGGACCGCGCCGACGACGGCTCCATCCCTCAGACCTACGTGCCCGCGCGCAACACGGTCTTCCTGGGCCTCGCGCTGGGGCTCGCCGAGGTGGTCGGCGCCACCGACCTCTTCGTCGGGGTCAACGCGGTCGACTACTCCGGCTACCCGGACTGCCGCCCGGAGTTCCTGGAGTCCTTCGAGCGTCTCGCCGCGGTCGCCACCCGGGCCGGCGTGGAAGGCGCGCGCTTCTGCATCCACGCGCCGCTGCTCCACCTGACCAAGGCGCAGATCATCCTGCGCGGCGTCGCCCTGGGCATCGACTACGCGCAGACGCGCTCCTGCTACGACCCGTCGCCTTCCGGGCTCGCCTGCGGCCACTGCGACAGCTGCCGGCTCCGCCGCAAAGGCTTCGAGGAGGCCGGCGTGCCCGACCCGACGCTCTACGTCCCGCCCGCCCGATGATCGCCTCGGCCGCGCTCGCCCTCTCCCTCCTGGCTCCGCTGGCCTCGCCGCCCCCTGAAGCGCCCGCGGGCGACGCGCTGGTCGACGCCGCCGAGCGCGTGCCGGGCCTGGTCCTCGACCTGCGCTACGCCACCGACGACAACTTCCTCAAGCGGCGGCTCTACCTGGCGCCGCACCCGCGCTGCCTGCTGCGCGCCTCCGTCGCCGCCCGGCTCGCGGCGGCCCAGGCGGCGCTGCGCCCGCGCGGCTTCGGCTTGAAGGTGTTCGACTGCTACCGGCCGTTCTCGGTCCAGAAGGTCATGTGGGACGCCGTGCCTCAGCGCGGCCTCGTCGCGCCGCCGTCGCTCGGCGGCTCGAACCACAACCGCGGCGCCGCCGTCGACGCCTCCCTGGTCCGCCTCGACGGCTCGCCGGTCGCCATGCCGACCGACTTCGACGACTTCAGCAAGGCCGCTCGCATCAACTCCAAGCTCCCGCCTCCCGAGGCCCAGCGCCACCGCGAAATCCTCCAGAGCGCCATGGCCGCCGCCGGCTTCAAGCTCATGTTCATGGAGTGGTGGCACTTCGACGACCCCGACGCGGTCCGCTTTCGCACGTTGGACGAGCCCCTCTGACCTCACCCCTGGCACCGCAGGAGTGAAATCATCCGCCGCGGCTGCATTTCAGTTCTGCAATAATCGCGGCCCGTCTCGTTCGCGACATCGTCTTCTTCCCAATACTTACGCCCCTCGGAACGCCAGGCACGGCGCTTGCTCATTCATCGCGGCGAAGCGCGGCGGTCTGGAAGCTGGTCCCCCCCCGCCGCTTCGAAGGTCGCCGCGCTTCTTCTTCCTTGCAGCGACTGCTGTGGAGAGCCGGGCACCCCATCGGGCCCGAGCTTCTAGAAACCGGTGACCCGGCGCTCCACGGTTTTTCCCGTCAGACGATGGCCCCCACCACGTCGTAGTCTGCGGCCTGGCTCACCTCGACCGTGACGATATCGCCGGGCGCGGCGACCCCGTCGTTGATGTAAGTCACCCCGTCTATCTCCACCGACTGCCCGGCGTTGCGGCCGACGAGCAGGTGCTCGGTCTCCTCCGACGCGCCCTCGACCAGCACCTCGATGCGCTTTCCGATGAGCGCCCGATTGTGCTCGCGGTTGATGCGCCGCTGGACGGCCATGATTTCCCGGCAGCGGCGGGCGATGGTCCTCTTGGGCACCTGGCCGTCCATCAGCGCCGCCCCCGTCCCCTCTTCCCTGCTGTATTCGAAGCAGCCCAGCCGCTCGAAGCGCTGGGCGCGGACGAACCCCTTGAGCGCCTCGAACTCCTCCTCGGTCTCGCCCGGCAGCCCGGCGATGAGCGAGGTCCGCAGGACCAGGCCGGGCACGCGCTCGCGCAGCTTGGCGAGGAGCTCGTGGATGAACTTGGAGCCGCGACCGCGGCGCATGGACCGCAGGAGCCGGTCGCTGACGTGCTGCACCGGCATGTCGAGGTACTTGAGCACCTTCTCCTCCCCGGCCATCACCTCGATGAGCTCGTCGGGGAAGTCGCGCGGATAGGCGTAATGGAGCCGAAACCAGCGCGGGCCTTTGACCTTGCAGAGCGCGCGCAACAGCTCGTGGAGCTTGGGTCTCCCCGCCAAGTCCTGGCCGTACGCCGTCAGGTCCTGGGCGATGAGGTTGAACTCGACACAGCCCTCGCGCGCGAGCCGGCGCACCTCGGCGACCAGGTCCTCCACGGGGCGGGAGCGCTGCGGCCCGCGGAGCTTGGGGATGATGCAGAAGGCGCACTGGTTGTCGCAGCCCTCGCTCACCTTGAGGAAGCTCGTGTACCGCGGCATGGAGTTGATGCGCGGCGTCTTGGCGTCGTGGATGTACTCGGGGTCGGGGATCACCGCCCGGGGCGCCGCGGCGGCGGCGAGCAGGTCGCCGACCTGGGCGTAGGCGCCGGTGCCGACGAAGTGGTCGACCTCGGGCAGCTCCTTCATCAGGTCGCCCGCGTAGCGCTGCGCGAGGCACCCGGCGACGACCAGCGTCTGGCAGGCGCCGCTCTTCTTGTGCTCGGCCATCTGGAGCACCGCGCGGACGGACTCCTCCTTGGCGGGCCCGATGAACGAGCAGGTGTTGACGACGATGACCTCGGCCTTCTCGGGCTCCTGCACCAGCGCGTAGCCGCGCCCGGCGAGCGCGCCGAGCATGACCTCGCTGTCGACGCGGTTCTTCGAGCAGCCGAGCGTCAAGAGGTACAGAGACTTGGACATGGCAATGCTCCTTCGCGCCGAGCACTCTCTTCCGCGGAGCGCTCGCCCGCAAGCGCGGACATGCGCGGGCGGCCTCTTCAGCGAGCGCCGAGCCCAGGGCTCGTGGCCCTCGGGGCATCTGGGACCTACGGGATCAGAGAGCCCGGAGGCGCTGCCGGAGGGGAGAGGGCGCCGGCGGATGACCCCTGGCGCGAAGTGGTTGACGGTTCTCCCCGGTACGCAGGTTCGTCCGGAAGTCCAAACGAGGCGCAAGTCGGCGCAGCCGCGGACCGACCGCTTGTGCCGCCCTGAGCTCAGCGGGCTGCGCTTCTTCGCCTTCCTGGCCGCTCCCAAAGACGCGCGAGGAGCTTTCGCACGTGCTCGAGCCGGTCACGGTGAAGACGCTGGCGAGGGTGCGGCGCCGCGCAATCCTGCCGACGTGCACTTCAAACCGGACTCGGCTCGGCCGCTCCCGGCCTGGGCTCACGAGGTCCGATGGGTCAACAAGCGCGTCGGGGTCCCCGACGAAGCGAGCCCCGCCGAAGTCCCGAATCCCATCGACTGTCCCGATGCCCCGGAGTCTCCGATTGCCAGGCGCGATGGTGAGGCGGAGGGCGACTTGCCTCCAGCGACATCGGCGAGCACCGGCGCGGCCGCCGAGATCCTGCGCAACGTGCCTGAGAGGTCTGGCCCGGCGCACGAGGAGCCCTGCGCGCGCCGCAGTCGCAAAGGCGCTCACCGCGACGCCTCTACCCCCGAGCCATGGGCGATGTCTTCGCCTTGGAATGAGGCACATAGTCCCTTCGGCGCGAAAATCTTGTGCGACCTGGCAAAGACTCCAGACCGACTCCAGACCCCAGGCTCCGGGTAAAGCCCTTAGGTCAGGGGGGAGTCTTTGTCACGATGCAGCTGCCGCTGCGGAAGGCATGACCTGGGGCCTGGGAGCGGCCTGGGAGCCTAAGGCAACCCTCGTTGGTTCCGGCTCGGCCGGGTTAGGGGCAAATGCTGCCGGCATTTGTGCCTAATGAACTGCGTCATTGTCTGGATTGCGGAATATGAGCGCCGCGACTTTCTCGCATCTGTGTTGCGCGAGTTACAGCGAGCACCACGGGGTGGCCTTCTCGCGCAAAGCGCGGGCGGCGTGCCCGAGTTGCCACCCGCTTGGTATTTCTTGCCAGCGTCTTTCCCTCAGCCCACTACCACGGCAGTCGGTCACCCATGTGGAAGAAGGCGCCGGTGGGGCCATCGTCAGGCAGCGTGGCCAAGGTCACAGCCGTCTTGGCGCCGTCGACTACGCCGAGGGGCGCGGCGTCGCCACCGAGGTCCGTCTTCACCCAGCCGGGGTGAGCGGAGTTGACCTTCACGCGCGTTCCGCGGAGTTTGCGGGCGAGGGAAACAGTGAATCCATTCAGAGCTGCCTTGGACGTCGTGTAGGCCGGGTTGATGAAATTGTCATCAAACATCTCGGGCGCGTTCGTGATCGTCGTCAAAGATCCAAGAACGCTCGATTGATTGACCACGCGGCCCGCGGGACTCGCGGTCAAGAGCGGCAGGAGGACATACGTCGCATCGATGGCGCCGAAGACGTTGGTGGCGAAGGTGTCGCGGATATTCTGCGCGTCGTCCCGCATCCAGTTGGCCACACCCGCGTTGTTGACGAGGACGTCGAGGCCGCCGAAGTGCTTAGTAAAGTATTCGGGGAGTGCGGCCACGTCCTTGCTATTGGTGACGTCGAGCTGGACCGCATGCGCGTCGATTCCCTCCTCGCGAAGGGACTTGGCAGCGGCAAGGCCCTTGGCCTCGTCTCGGGCGCCGAGCACCACGGTCAGTCCCCGCTTGCCAAGCTGCCGAGCGATCTCCAGGCCCAACCCCTTGTTTGCTCCGGTGATCAACGCGACGGTCTTCTTGGTCGTCATTCTCCGTGCTCCTTCGGGTCCATCGGGTTTGAGCGCATTCCCCAGCCAGGCACCGGAATACCGTAGACCTACCACAGCGTCCATCTCGAAGTTTCATGGAGGGGCTTTCTTGGACGGCCCCTCGCCGTGACATTCAGGTGAGCGCGGTTATGTTGTCCGTTTGAGGACCAGCGGACACCGCAGCGCAGGAATTGTCGCAGACCGCTCCGGGGCTGCCCGCAGGCAATCGGCGAGTCAGCGGGAGCCCTGCGATCGAGCCCGCGCTCTCTTCATGGCCTTGAGCGAGCCGGCGTGGGCGGCAGAGGCCTAGGCGGCGTGGGCCTCTCTCCAGCCGACCGCCTTTTCGTCGCGACCCAGCCGGGCCCGATCGCCTCCAGGTCGAAGCTCACCAGCTCCACACGCACCAGCCGCCCGCGGACCACGACCTTGAGCGTGCCTCCGCGGGTGAAGGCGCCACAGCGGGTTCGGGTTCCGCTTCGCTGGGGCGAGCGCGGCGCCGGGCGGCCTTCGTCAATCAGCGCCGGCGCTGCAGCGCCCGGACCATCGGGAGCGCGGCCGCGGCGGCCAACGCGAGCGCGGCCGCGATGCGCCCAACCCGCACCGAAAGCGGCGGCGCCGGCGGCCTCGGCCGCAGCCGCTCCGGCCGCGGGCCGCGGACCTCGAACGGCCGCTCGCGGGCGAGCTGAATCACCTCGGCGGTGTGCAACGCCTGGCGCCCGACCCGCGCCTGCTCGAGCTGCGTCTTGCAGGAAAACCCGTCGGCCACGAGGAGGGCGTCGACCGGCGCCTCGCGCGCCGCCGGCAGGAGCCCCACGTCGGCGCAGCTCATAGAGATGTTGTACTTGCCTTCCTTGAAGCCAAAGGAGCCCGCCAGCCCGCAGCAGCCGCCCTTGACCATGGTGACGCTCATCCCCATCTGCTGGAGGAGCTTCTTCTCCGGGTCCAGCCCGCCGGTCGCCTTGTGGTGGCAGTGACCCCAAATCACCGCCTGTCGCTCCAGCCGCGGCAGGCGTCCGCGAGGCACGCCCGAAACCCATGACCCGAACCGCCAAGGAGGTGTCCAACCCGCGGCGCGAGCCCGGCCGATAGCTCTCAGACGGCGAAGCGCTCCAGGTCTGCCCGCTTCAGCGTCAGCCCCAAGCCCGGCTGCGATAGATCCGGCGAGAGCCTTCCGTCGCGCGGCGCAGGAGCTCCTTCGAAGGCCATATTCTCGATGCGCACGTGATCGTGGAAATATTCGAGGTGCCGCACTTCCGGGACCGCACAGCCCAGCGCAAGGTGCAGCGCCGGCGCTGTATGACTCGACAGCGGAAGCTCCGCGGCGCGGCACAGGGCGCCCGCATCGAGGAAGGTCGACACGCCTCCGCACCGCGTGGCGTCGGCTTGCATCACGTCGACCGCCCCCGCGTCGATCATGCGGCGGAAATCGGTCGCGTCGTAGTTGTATTCGCCCGCGGAGATCTGCATCGGCGCAGGCGCGCGCTCGCGCAGGAGGCGAAGCCCGGCGAGGTTCTCCGAAGACACCGGCTCCTCGAACCAAGTCACGTGCTCTTCGGCGAAATCGTTCGCATGCTTGAGGGCGCGCTTCAAGTCATAGCCGCCGTTCGCGTCGACGAAGAGCTCGGCAGTGCCGATGGCACGGTGCGCCGCGCGAACGCGCTCGAGGTCTTTCTCCGGGTCACGGCCCACCTTCATCTTGACCCATTGAAAGCCTTGCGCCGCCCAGCCGCCGAGCTGCTCGCAGAGCTCGGGGACGCTGTAGGAGGTGAATCCTCCGCTGCCATAGAGGGGCACAGAGGTGCGCGAAAGCCCCAGGAGCACGGCCAACGGCACGTCGAGCAGGCGCGCCTTGAGGTCCCAGAGCGCGACGTCGACCGCGGAGTAGGCGCTCGAGGCGATTCCTCGATGCCCCAGGTTTCTCACCGAGGCAATCAGCGCCTCGCGCGCCTTCGGAACCGCCAGAGCGGGCATTCCCTCGATCGCCTTACGCAACTTTCCGTGGACGAGCGCGGCCGCGCCGAGATCGCTGTAGGTGAAGCCCAGGCCCGTCTTGCCGCCCGCCGCGACCTCCGCGACGACCAGCGTCGTCGAGCTCCACTCGTAGGTGCCGTCCGACTCCGGCCTCTCGGCGGGAATGCGGAATGCGCTCGCGCGAACGCGCTCGATGCCCGGTCCTTGGTCGCGAATCGTCATGAGTGACTCCCGGCGCCCTTCGGCGAGGCTCCCGCCGAACATGAAGGGCCCTGGGCGAGACGAGCCTCACGCCTCGACGAGGCCTTTGGCGCCTCTCCCCCTTGCGCGTTGGGACCGGTTGAATCCCATGGGACACGGCCGCGAAGGTCGCGATGAGCATGCCGACGACCCACGTCTGGGTCCGCGAGGATGCGAAATGTGGCGAGGCGAACCCTGAAACAGAATGGCACGCTCCCAGGATGCTTTCCGCGCAAGCGGCCTGGCCACTTTCCACCGACCGCCTGCCCCGCTCCATCGCTGGAGCTCCCCTCTCTCGCCTGGGAAGTATCTGGCCTCATCCTCAAATTTGGAGTGTGGCGGCGCCCGCCAGCGGGCGCAAGGCGCTCGAGGCATGAGGGAGCACTGGCGAGCGGGGAGCGCTGGCGGGCGGGGAGCGCGTCGGCGGTCGCCGTACGGAGGCGTCGAACGCCTGTCATGGCAGGGGCCGCCCGACCCGTCCCTGGCTTTCGATGCGCTCCGACCATCGGCGCTCTCCCGCTCGGCTCCTCGATGGCGCGCATCGGCCGGCGATGCTCGGCCGCTGCCGCTCGCGTCGCTCGGCGGCGCGCGCGCCCTCTCGGCTCCTGCCGCGATCGAGTGCGCGAGCTATTGCTTTGCAAGAGACGCCCGGGCCGTCGAATGGCGAAAGGGAAGAGAACTCATGAGGGAACGGCCAGGCGAGCGAATCGGCGCATACCAACTCGATGGGGATTTCGCAATTCTCAAGCGTTTCGTGGATTCGCACCCGGAATGAGCCGACTCCTCGCCGGCCTGTGGGGAGCCTGTCGGTCGCTCGCATTCGCTGCTGTTGAGCACGCCGGGACCCTTGTATCCTCGTCGGCAGATCCAGCTCGCCGAACAGCCTCGCACGGGCGCCAAGGAGCGCGAGAGCTCGATCGGCGCAATCATCCCGGATTCGGAAGGTCGGGGAAAAGGGCCTCTCTTTTGTCCTTCTATGAAGCTGCGCACTGAGGCCGCCGTTCACAGGGTCTTTCTCTGCTGCTCCGATTCTTCACCTCAAGCCACCCATTTGAAATGAAGGAGAGCCGCCTTTGCCTGTAGTGCCCAAACCAGGATCGCTCCCGCCTTGGGCGCGCTAAATACTGGCCCCCGCTTGGAGCACTTGCAGGAAAGGCGCGCGCTGCGCGATCTTGCACGCCACGCTCGAAGGCCGAAAAGGGGAGACGATGGCCAGACAATCAGTGATTGTGCATTCGCGTCTACTTGTACTTCTCCAATCATTATGCGTGCTGCTGGCCATACAGCCAGCATATGCCCAGGTCGTTCTTCCACCGAATTTCATCAGCCCTGATGTTCCGCACGACGTAACGACTGGGCCGAACACCAGCATCCAGGACCTGGCAATCTTCGCCTGGAGCGAGTTCATCGCGCTGAACTGGGTCGCCATGGATCCAGCGACGACTGGCATGCGTGGGCGTCCGGCGTGCTCGCCATGCTCGGGGTCCGAGGTCAATGCCGACTTTCTCAGCATCAAACCGGACAGCGACGGCAGTTTTCCGCTGCTCGTGTGGCACACCTACCAGCATAAGAATGAGCTGTTCCCGGCCAACGGACACACGGCTCCTAGCTTTGATTCGGCGGCGCCGCTGTACATCTACAGTAGCCCTCCAGGTCAGGGAACGTCCTTCCCTCTTCAGGTCACTCAGACCGCAACAAGCGCGTCATTCACGCTGTTCAACAATCTGGACGAGACCAGCGAGATTGGTTCCTGCCAGATGTTTGCCCACGACACCACCCTGCGCGTAGCCTACGAGGCAAAGGCCAACCGCGCGCTGTTCGATTACGTCAACAACAACGGCCTTACGGCTTGTACTTCCGGGACCAGCGCGACTTGTCCCACCCTGACGGCGGCTCGGAACAAGACGGCCGCAGCGCTTGCCCAGTTCGGCGGAATATGTAGCGCTGACAAGAGCATCGTCTCGCTGCCGTGCGGCGACGCCCAGACCCTCGGTGACGGTGGAGAAGGCGCGATCGAGGTCAAGGCAGCGTGGCGCCAGTTGACCCCTCAGGAGGTCCAGAGCGGCCGGTTCTTCATGCGGAAGGTTATCTACTATACCGGCACCGGTGGCACCCCCTCTGTCTTCAACAATGCGGTCTATGGGCTGGTCGGCCTGCACATCATCCATAAGACGAAGACGTTTCCGGCATTTGTGTTCGCGACGTGGGAGCAGGTAGACAATTACGATGACGCGACAGATCAGAACACGGAGGATCTGACGTTCATAGAGACGGGCTCCACCACACCGAGTCCGGTGACGCGGATGCACCCGATCCATTCGCAAATTCCGCCTGTCAACGACGCCGTTCATGCGGCTTTTACGGCCCAAGATCCCACGACGGTCTGGCAGTACTACAAGTTGGTCGGCGTCCAGGCCACTCCTCCGCCCAGTCCCATTCCTCCTTCAACGGATCGGACGGACGCCGCCGCCTATTTCTACCTCTCCAATATCGTGGTCGAAACCGACCCGTTTTTGCAGAATTTTTCTTCGGGCGCCGTGCTAAACGGCAACACCTTCAATGTCGGCGGTTGTCAAGGCTGCCATGGTCTGGCGGGGCAAGCGGCGGGCGGAGACATGAGCGTCCTCGTGGCCGATGCACCGAGGAATTCGGCTGGCCCGCCGGAAACAATCGACAACGCCCCGGCGGAATCCCTCCAATCGTTTCAGCTCCGAACCAACGATTTCGACGGGGATTTTTTGCCCGACAATTTGGATGAGTGCGCTGGTTCCGACCTGAGCCCCACCGTCGTCATTGGCAGCTGCGATTCTGGGGTCCCGAATGCCTTGCTACTCAACGGCTGCAGCATCTCTGACCTCATTGCAGAGTGCGCCGCGGGCGCCAGCAAGCATCGTCGAGAGGAAGAGCACAACACCCATCGTCGAGCAGAAGAGCACAATGCCCGTCGTCGAGCTGAAGAGCACGATGCTGACCGTCGTGAGGAAGAGCACAATGCCCGTTTTTTTGCGAGCTGTGTCTCCGCGGTAATCAAGGGCCTGGACCCCGGACTCATCACGGCTTCGCAGAAGGGCGCGATTCGGAGGTGTGCGGCGAAAGGTCACATCTTCTGACCGCCGGTCGCTATTCGCCAATCACCTTAGGCGTTGTGGGTCGCACTGAGATCGCAGCGAGGCGCGACGGACCGATTCGTGGACGAGGGCCTTTGAGGAGGCTCTCGTTCGCGCTTCGGTCATTGGGGTCTACTCGGGATCCAGTGGGTCGGTCTCAGGCAACACAAGCGCAGGGAAGCAGCTTCTGGCGCTGGTATCCGGTGTTCAGGGTGGGGCCGGAAAGTGGCGCAGCTTCCGGGACCGGTTGCGGGGGCTGGCACCGCGGCCTGAAGAAGCACCGTCCCGATCGAGAAAACCGCACCTTGAGCCCGTCGTGGACCTCGAAGCTCACCTCGACGCTCTCCTGGTGCCCCTCCCGGACCTTGAGGCTCTCGACGCAACAGCTCGGCCCAAACAGGCGAAGGCCGACGCTGGCGAGGACGAGTGGATTCGGGCGTCGCGGAGGAGGCTAGAACACGGCCCCCAGCGCGACTCCTCCCCAAGCCTGGAAACCGCCAACTCCGAAAATAGGGGTGAAGGCTACCCGGAACATGAAGCCCCCGTGGAGCGGCGCATAACGGTAGCCGATGATCGCCGTCCCGCCGATGTTCGCGCCGGTGCTCGAGCCCGACAAGGTCGTAGCCGTCGTCGTTCCACTGATTTCGCCCGACGTGATCACGAGGATTGGACCCAGCCCGAGATCCAAGCAGTGGCTGCCGAGGTGAAGCCCCAGATAGCCTGCAGTGAGCGGAATGACGATGGTGTTGCCGGAGCCGCCCGAAGACTGCCCTGTAAACGGCAAGTAGCTCGCGCCCAGCCGAACCGAGAAGTCGCCGATGAACCGTTCATAGTTGACGGAGTAGAGGACACCGCTGCCGAGGAGCTCGACAAAGAGAGCGTTGTTGGAGTCGCGGACCTCCGCTTGCACGACCGGCGGCGGATTCGTCTCCGGAGGCGGCGGGAGCTGCGCCGCGGGGCGTGGCGGCGGGACCCTCGGCTCCTCGGCGGCTTGGAACAACACCTTCCTCGCGAGCTCCTCCACGGCCTCGGGCTTCTTGATCGGCTCCTCCGCGCTCGCCACGACGCGCCCGCCCGACGCGTAACGCGCGACCACGGCGGAGGTCCCGTCGCCCTTCCTCTGCAGCGCCACCACCAATACCTCGTCGGCGCGGGCCCACTCCGCCAGCGCCGTCGCCGCACCGCCGCTCCCGGGCGGAGTGCCGGACTTGACGGCCCTGATCAGCTCGAGAAGCCCTCGCTCGTTCGCCGCCGGCTTGAGGACGACGGACATAGGCGCCGCGGACCCGGCCGGCGCTCGCTGCTGCGCAACCTCGTAGCCCAGCGCCCGCAGGGTCACGAAGTGAATGCCCTGCGCGAGCCCGGCGACCGAGGCCGGCGCGATGCCGCGGTAGACCCCGTCCACGAAGACCTCCGCGGCTGCGGGCGAGGTGCGCACCTCCATGGAGCCTAGACCCCGGCCAGCGACCGCGCGGGCTTCCGCGGCGACGGCCAGGAATGCCGGCGTAGCGCGCTGGGGGTCGAACACATAGTCACGCTTGAGCGTGAGCAACTTCACGAGCTCGGCGCTCAGCTGCTCCTTCTCGGAGGCCATGAAGAGCGCGAAGGCCCGCGCGGCCATGCTGTCGAGGAGCCCGCCGAAAAAGACCGTCAGGTCCGACTCGGCGAAGGCGGCGACCGCCTCGGTGCTCTTGCGCAGCGCCGCCTTGTCGTTCATCTCGTCGAGATAGCCCAGGGCCTCGGAGAGCAGCGCCGCGCCATCTTTCGCCCTTCGGATGCGACCGTCGCCGAGCGCCATTGCCGTGAGGTTCACCGCGTCGACGCGTGCGTCATTCTCCAGAGCTCGCTGCAGTGCGACCCCAGCGGCCGCGGCGTCTTGGTCGAGCCTGCGATCGACCGCGACGCACAGGGCGGCGACCTTGCGCGGCTGGGCGCGCGCCTGTGCGCCGAGGCTGAGCCACCCAATGCAGGCAATAGCGCCGAGAGCGTATTTCACGTCGGGTCCTCCAGCCGCTGCCTGGGGCCGCGGCGCCGAAACGGGTGCATTAGCTTAGCAGACCTCCCCGCCAAGACTTGGAGGTCTGCCTCGAGATTCAACGACCAGATAAAGCTGCTCTCGTTGTCGCTTCGAATGTCACCCAAAGCACGATCTGCCGACCCCAAGAACCCGCTCCCCCGGTGCACGGAAGGCGCGCCGCCCTCCTCCCGGTGGGCCTGCTTTTCCTCCCGGTCGCCCCGCTCGCCGCGGCGGCAGCGTCGCTCCCCGACATCGACCGCGTCCGCCAGAATCGCCTCCGGCCAGGCCTCGCTCGACATGCTCCCGCCCGGCGCCAAGGCGATCCTCGAGCGCGTCGGGCCCGACCTGGAGGCGACCCTGACGGCTGCGGCCCGAAGGGTCGTGCCGAGAACATATTCAAATACCAATTGAAGATGCTCCAAGGCTCGTCAGGCCGCGTCCTCGGGCTCGGGGTCCTTCTCGTCCTCGGCCGGTGCGACCTCCTCGCCCTCCTTCGCCTTCGCAGGCACTGGCGCGAGCTTGGCCGATCGCTTCTTCGGCTTGGCGGCGAGCCCCAGCTCCTCGAAGAGCTCGCCGCACGGGGCGAGCGCGGCCTCGGCCAAAAGCTTCGCCTGCCTCGCGGCGAGCTCCAGCCGCTTGGCCGCGGCGACGAGCTCCTTGCGAACGCCCGCCGCCTGCTCCTCGGGCATGTTCTCGCCGGAGTAGACCGCCAGCCACTGCTCGAAAGCGTTCTTGAGCTGCTCGAGCACCGGGAGAGCGAAAGCGAACGAGGGCTCGGCGAACATGCGCGTCGCGTAGGCCGTCTTCATCCGGCGCTCGAGCTCCTTGGCGAACTCCAAGGCAGCCTCGCGGCTCGCCTTGCGCAGCGCCGGGAGCTTCTGGTTGGGGAAGATGGCCTCGATGACGGGCGAGCGGGGCCCGGCGTGAAAGGTAATGCCGGCGAGGAGCCGCTCGAGGGCGTCGACCCAGAGCCCTTGGAACACGCCGCCCAGCTCGTCGCGAACGTCCTCCAGGCCGGGCAGCCCCCGCGCCTTCTCGACGAGCCCCTGGCTCGGCTCGCGCGCGGCGCGCAGGAGCGCGATGGCGCAGGCGAGCCATTCCTTCTCGGCCTTGAGGCCCCGCTTCTTCTCCAGCTCCGCGACCGCGGCGGTGAGCCGCTCGTCGAGCTGCGCGCTGAAGCGGATGAGGTCGTAGGCTTCCAGTGGGGAGAGGCTCATGTCTTGGGGCGCTTTCTTCCAGGGGAGACGAAGAGGGCCGCGAGCCTAGCCCTTGCTTCCGCCCCGTTTCAATCGCTCAATCGGCAAAGCCTCGCAGGAGCCTCGGGGATGCCTTCTTCGCTCGACGCGGTGGTGATCGGCGCGGGCCCGAACGGCCTGGCGGCGGCCGTGGCGCTCGCGCGGGCCGGCCGCTCGGTCCTCGTGCGCGAGGCCCAGGCGACGGTCGGCGGAGGGGCGAGGACGCTGCCGCTCACCCTGCCCGGCTTCCTGCACGATCACTGCTCGGCGGTGCATCCGCTGGCGCGCGCTTCGCCCTTCTTCCGGGAGCTGCCGCTGGAGCGCTGCGGGCTGCGATGGATTCGATCCGCCCGCTCCTTTGGCCCACCCTTTCGACGACGGGACCGCGGTGACCCTCGAGCGCTCGCTGGAGGCGACCTCGGCGCAGCTCTCGCGCGACGGCCCGCGCTGGGAGTCGCTCTTCGCCGGCCTCACCGCCGGGTGGCCGTCGCTGCTGCCGATGGTCCTGGGCCCCGCGCGCTGGCCGCACGATCCACTGGCGCTGGCGCGCTTTGGCCGGGGCGCGCTCCGGTCGGCCAAGGCGCTGGCGCTCGAGCGCTTCGAGGGCTTTCGGGCGCGGGCGCTCTTCTCCGGGCTCGCGGCGCACTCGGGCATCCCTCTGGAGCGCGCCGGGAGCGCGGCGTTCGGCCTGGTGCTCGGCGCCGCGGCGCACGCCTCGGGCTGGCCCATTCCCGAAGGAGGCGCCCAGTCGATCGCCGAGGCGCTTCTGCGGCACTTGCGATCGCTCGGCGGCGCCGTCGAGGTGAACGCCCGGGTCGCCTCACTGCGCGACCTGCCGCGCGCCCGCGCCGTCCTGTGCGACCTGACGCCGCGCCAGCTCCTGAGCGTCGCCGGCGGCGATCTCGCGCGCGGCGAGCGGCGGCGGCTGAGCCGGTACTGCTACGGGCCCGGCGCGTTCAAGCTCGACTGGGCCTTGGCGGGCCCCATCCCCTGGCGGGCGCCCGAGTGCCGGCGCGCCGCGACCGTGCACCTTTGCGGATCGCTCGAGGATATCGCCGAGGCGGAGCGCGCGGCCTGGGAGGGGCGGGCCCACCCGCGGCCGTTCGTCCTGCTCGTCCAGCCCAGCCTGTTCGACGCCTCGCGGGCGCCGCCGGGGCGCCACACTGCCTGGGCCTACTGCCACGTGCCGCCCGGGTTTCAGGGGAGCGCGGCCGCGGCCATCGAGGCGCAGGTCGAGCGGTTCGCGCCGGGGTTCGGCGAGTCGGTCCTCGCCCGCTCGGCCCGGGGGCCTGCCGAGCTCGAGCGCGACGACGAGAACCTGGTCGGCGGCGACGTGGGCGGCGGCGCGAATACGCTAAGACAGCTCTTCCTCCGCCCGACCTGGCGCCTCTATTCGACCTCTCGCCCTGGACTGTTCCTCTGCTCCGCTTCCACGCCTCCCGGCGGCGGCGTCCACGGGATGTGCGGCTACTTCGCGGCGGGCAGAGCCCTTCGGTTTCTTCGAGGGAAGAAAGGCTAAGGAAGCGCCGTGAATCGCGCGACCGTCCGCTTGTATGCCGAGCTGAACGATCCCCTGCCCCGCGGCGCTCGGCAGAAGTGGCTCGAGCGCGACTTTCCGCCAGGAGCCTGCTTGGGAGATCTCCTTTGCGACCTGGGCGTCCCGCTCGGCGAGGTGGACCTGGTGCTCGTCGACGGGAGGCCGGCCTCGCTGGCGGATCCGGTCCCCGACGGCGCGCGGGTGAGCGCCTATCCGGTGTTCGAGCGCTTCGACATCGGCGCTGTGACCCGGGTGCGCGAGCGCCCTCTGCGCGCGCCGCGATTCGCCGCCGCGCCCGACCTCTGGCGGCTCGCGCTGGCGCTTCGGCTCCTGGGCTTCGAGGCCCGGACCGCGCCGGCCGACGGGACCCCAGCGCCAGGCCCCGGCGGCGAGATCTGGCTGACCTGCGACCCGGCGGCGCCGGCTCGCCTCGATGCCGCCCGGGCGATCGTGATGGCCGAGCGGCGCGCGGCGCGGCAGGCGCGCGAGGTCGTCCGGTCCCTCCAGCTCGAGCGCGTCGCCGGCCTCGCCCGCCTCTGCCCGCGGTGTGGCGCCGTGGAGACAGGGCCGCGATGCAGCGGTTGCGGACGCGCGGCGCGCGGGAGCTGCCTCGCGAGCCGGGTCGCCCCGTGTGTGCGCGCTGGCACTCGCGCGGTATGATTTCCCCATGTGCCGACATGCGCTGGTCCTCGCCCTCGCGGCCCTGCCGTGGAGCGCGAGCGCCCAGGCCCGGGGGGATGAAGGCCGCAAGCTCGCCTCGCATCACCTCTCCGTGCCCCTGGAGCGCTTCGAGCTCCCGAATGGCCTCACCGTCCTGCTCTCGCCGGACCCCGCCGCCTCGAGCGCGCTGGTCTGGATGACGTTTCGCGCGGGCGCGCTCTTCGAACCGCCGGGGCGGAGCGGCATGGCGCACCTGGTGGAGCACTTGATGGCGACCGGCCCCACGCCCGAGACCGACTACGCCCGCCTCCTCCAGGAGCGCCGCGCGCGCTACTTCAACGCGACCACCACGGCCGAGACGCTCTCGTTCGAGACCATCGTCCCGGCGGAGGAGCTCCCGGTCGCGCTCTGGGTCCAGGCCGACCGGCTGGGGACGCTGCCGGGGCTCTTGGACGACGCGCTCGTCGAGCGGAATCGGCGCGTGGTCGAGCAGGAGCGCGCCTTCCGCGATATTGACGAGCCCTACGGGCTGGTGGACGAGCGGGTCGCGGGCAGGCTCTTCGCGCCGCCGCACCCGCTCCACGGCGGCGTCATCGGCGAGCCCTCCGAGCTCGCGAAGGTCTCGGCCGAGGACGTGCGCGCCTTCGTCGCCCAGCGCCTGGTGCCGGCGAACGCGGTGCTCACCGTCGTCGGACGGTTCGAGCCGGCCCAGGCGCGGCGCCTCGTCGAGCGCGAGCTGGGGCGCCTCCCGCCCGGCCAGCGCGCCCCATTGCCCGCGTTGCCGCCGCTCTTGCAGCCCGTCGTCGACAAGAAGGCCGAGCCCATCTCGCGCGAGCCGCGCGTGACCCTGGCGTGGCGCTTCCCCTACCTCCCCAACGACCACGCCGCGGCGCTGGAGCTCGGGGCGCAGATGCTCACCCTCTCCACCGACGGCGCCTGGGGCATGCGCCTGTCGGCGGGGCTTGCGCAAGGCGAAGGCGAGTCGGCCTTTCGCCTCGACCTGGTCCTGCCTTACGACGAGACCGCCGAGAGCGCTCAACGGGACGCGGAGGGATTTTTGCGCTCGCTCACCTTGCGCGAGATGCCCGTGGACTTCTTCGCCGCGGCGAACCTCGCCCTGGAGCGGGCGGCGCTGTTCAGCCTGGACTCGCTCTCCGAGCGGGCGCTCCTCTTGACCCGCCTCGAGCTCCTCTTCGGCGGCAAGCAGAGCGTCCAGGGTCACCTGGAGCAGCACTGGCACCTGCCCGCGGACACCGTGCGCGACGTCGCCCGGGTCTACCTGAAGCGGCCGCGCGTCGTGGTGCACGCCAGGCCTTTGCGCCCCAGGCCGGCGCGCGAGGAGCGCGAATGAGCACCCGCGACCGCTGCCTGCTCGCCGCCGCGGCTTGCCTCGCGTCCTGCGCGACCGCGCCGCCGGCCGCCGCCCCGCCGACCGGCCTTCGCGCGCCGGCCCCCGCCGTCGCCGCGGCGCCCCCCGCCTTCGAGCGAAGCCCGCCGCCCGGCCCCGCGCCGCGGCCGGCCGTGCGCGCGCCAAAGGCCTCGAGCCGGACGCTCGCCTCGGGCCTGAGGGTCGTGGTGGTCGAGCACCCCCAGCGGCCCTTGGTCATGGTCCAGCTGGTCCTGCCGGGTGGCGCGGCGCAGGACTCGGCGCCGGAGGCCGGCCGCACCTGGCTCGCCGTCCACCTGGCGAGCGACTACTACGAGAAGTCGGCGGCGGGCGCCGACCTCCTCGAGGAGAAGTCCCTCCGCAGGCAGATCTCCGAGCTCGGCGCCTCGAGCGCCTTCTTCGTCACCGACGACGCCTCCATCCTGGGCATCTCGGGCTACGCGGTGGACACCCGGAAATATCTCCGGGCGCTCGGCGACGCCGTGCAGAACCCGCGCCACGGGACCGAGTCGTTCCACGCCCGGCGCGACGGCCTGCTCGACACCATCGACGACCTAGAGGCCGCGGACCCCGAGGCGCTGGAGCACTTTTTGATGCAGGCGGCGTTCGGGAAGGGCCATCCCTACTCGCGGCCGCTCTTCGGCACGCGGGCGAGCCTCGAGAAGCTCGTGGTCGAGGACGTCGTCGCGCGCCAGCAGAACCTGTTCACGCCGCGCGGCGCGACCCTCCTCGTCGTCGGCGACGTCCGCGGCGAGGCGGTCCTCGACGCGGCGGAGTCGGTGCTCGGCGGGTGGAGGGGAAAGGCGGCGCCCTCGGCGTCGATTCCGCCGCCGACCGCGGCGAGCCGGCTCCCCGAGGTCGGGTTCGTGCGACGGCAGCCGGCGAGCACGCTCATCGCCTGCGCGGCGCGCGCGGTGAAAGGCGCCGACGGCTCGTCGGCGGCGCTGGAGGTGCTGGCGGCGGTCCTCGGCGAAACCGGAACGAGCCGCCTTTCGCAAGTCCTGCGCGACGAGCATGGCCTCTCGTACCAGGCGAACGCCGGGGTCCTGCGGCGCAAGCGGGCGCGGGCGCTCATGGCCTGCGCGCGGCTGCAAGCGAACCGCGCGGAGCAGGCCGTGGGCCTCTTCCGCAAGGTCCTCGAGGAGGCGCGCGCGGGGCCCATCACCGAAGAAGAAGTTCGGCGGGCCAAGGCGTCGCTCATCGCCGAAACCGAGTCCGGGTTCGACTCGGCGCAGTCGACCGCCCAGGTCTGGCTCGAGGCGATCGCCTTTGGGAGCGGGGCACCCAAGGTCGAGGAGCGGATCGCCGAGCTCGAAGCGGTGACCGCCGCGGACGTGCAGAACCTGGCGCGCGCCGCGCTCGCGCCCGAAGGCCTGCGCTGGGTCCTCTCGGGCGAGCAGGCGAAGGTAGCGGCCGCCGTGGAAGGAAATCACCTGGGGGCGCTGCGGCGGCTGGCCACAGACTGGTAAGAATGCGGGGCGCGGTCGGAGAATTATAGGTCGCGCGAGAAAGGCTCCTACCTCCCGCCATGAGCTTCGGACTCCCGCTCCTCAAGGACTCGCTCGACTCGCCCCTCTCCCAGCACTTCGGCAAAGCGAAATGGCTGCTCGTGTACGAGGGCGCGGGCCGACATCGGTTCGTCCGCAACGCCGGCCTGAGCGGGCGCTCGGTCGTGCAAGATCTCGCGGCGGCCGGGTGCACCGACGTGGTTATCCTCCACGCCGGGGACGGGGCGTGGGGACACCTGCAGCGGGGCGGCATGCGCGTCTGGCAGGGAGAGGCGGATGTCCCGGCCCGCGAGCTGATTCGGCGCGCCGAGGAAGGCTCGCTCGCGCGCGCCGCGGCGCCGGGCGCAGGCGATCCGCCGCATGGAGGGCACTGCGACCACTAGCCAAAGCCTGTGACGAAAATGTCCTCCTCGCCTCTCGACCGACCTCTCCCTTCGCCCCCTCCCCGCGAGCGGGGAGGGGGTTGGGGGGGGGGTGAGGCCGACGCGCGTCGCCAAAGCCCCGTCGGTCGCATCTCTGGAGCGACGGTCAGGCCTTCACGGGCCCGCATCTCGGCCTGAGGGCTCGCTCTGAAGCACGAACCGCACGGCGCCGCCTCGCTGCGAGGTCACCGAGCGGGCCAGCGCGTCGGACGCGAACCTCAAGCCCTCGTGCTGCGTCAGGAGTGGGCCGCTCGCGGCGACGGAGAGCACGCCGGCTCCGCGCATCGGCCGGGTGGCCTGGACCGCCTGAAGGGCCTGCTCGATCGCCCCTTGCGCGCGGCCGACCGACGCGGCGCGCTTGGAGATCGCCAATCGATCCGGCGAGAGCGCGCCGACGGCGAGCCGCAGCGCTCCGACCGACTCGAAGATGGCCCGGGCCTCGTCGCCTCCCGGCGCCCCGAGCCCCAAGACCGCCACCGAGACCGCGTCGCCGTGCGCGCGCGCCGACCGCAGCTCGATCCCGAGGAGCTCCGCGAAGCTCTCCGCCGACAGCAGGCCCCGGGCGGAGAAGACCGGGCCCGACAGCAGTGCGGGGCCGCATCCATAGCGGGCCGACACCCGGCGGCCGAGGTGCTCGAGGATTGCGAGGTCGTCGGCGTCGAACGCGTGCGGCCGCGCGCTGGCGAGGCAGAGAACTCCGAAGCGTTCCCCGCTCATCGCGACCAGCGGAACGCCGGCGAAGAAGCTCAGCCCGTTCGACGATGCCCCGAGGGACAGGGACCGCGGCGCCGCTGTGTCGGTCATCACCAGCGAGGAGCCGGATTCCATGATGTCGCGGCACCGCCGAAGCACCTCCGGCGAGGCCTCGCCGAGACGCCGATCCGCCCCCGCCAAGGCGAGCATTCTGAGCTCGTAGTCCTTGGCGATTGCGATCATCGCGCTGCCGAAGCCGAAGAAGCGGCAGACCCAGTCGGCCCCGCGCCGAGCGCGCTCCGCGGCGTCAGGGTCGGAGGACAGCGCGTCCTCGACGAGCCGAGCGGCGGCATCGCCGGCCTTGCGGCGCGAATCGACGGCGCGCTTGCGCGCCTCGGCGATCTCGGCCGCCTCGGGCGACCGTTCGCCGAGGACCTTGCCCACGAGCGAGACGAGGTCGCCCGGGTCCACAGGCTTGGGGAGGAAGAGCGCCGCGCCACGGTCGAGCGCCTCTTGCTCGGCGTCGGGAAACCCGGAGACGACGATCACGGGCGGCCCCCCCGCCCCGTGGTCTCTCCGCAGGCAGCCGAGCAGCTCGAACCCATCCGAGCCAGGCATCACGAGGTCGGTGAGCACGAGGTCCGGCGGAACTCGCGAGGCGAGGTCCAGCGCCGCCCGGCCCTCCGAGGCCTCGACCACTTCGTAGCCCGCCTCCCCGAGGATGAGCCGGAGCGACTCGCGCGTGTCGGAGCTGTCATCCACCACGAGGATTCGCTGCGGCATGGCCATCCCCCAGCGAATACGATGGCCGCGCGAACAGCGTAAGCCAACGGCGGAGGGGCCGGATTTCACACGGCCCGCAGGACCTGCAAGCCAAAGCCCTCGCGGCAGCCGACGAGTCGGTCGCGCCGCGAACCAAAGATAAGGGACTTCGAGCCTTGCGTCGCCGGCGGCACGCGGTTCGCTAGAACGGCACCTCGTCATCGCTGCCCGGCACGTCGCTCGCCGGCGCCTCGTCGCGGTCTTCCCCCGGCTCGCTCGGCTCCCCGTGCGCCTCGGGCGAGACGACGTACCACTGCCGCCCCTTGAGCTGCTGCCGCTTGCACAGCCCCTCGGCCTCCAGCGCCTCGAGCAGCTTGGAGAACGTCGAGAACCCGTGCTCGCGCTCGTCGAAGTCGGGCTGCCTTCGGACGATGGTCTCCTTGATGAGCGACGGGTTGATGGGACCGGTCGCCTGGCCGAGCAGGTTCGCGACCACCTCCCGCGCCACCGGCGGGACCTCCTTGGCGCTCTTCGCCTTGCCCTTGCCGCCCTTGCCGGCTTCCGCCGGCTTCGACTCCGCGGGCTTGGCCTTGACCTTCGCCTTCCGCTCCGCCGGCGGCTTCAGGTAGATGAACTCGTCGCACGCGCGCAGGAAGAGCCCCGAGGTCGACTCCTTCACGCCGATGCCGATGACCCTGCGGTCATTCTCGCGAAGCTTGTAGGCCAGCGGGCAGAAGTCGCTGTCGCCCGAGCCGATGACGAAAGTGTCGATGTAGCTGCGGGCGTAGCAGAGCTCCAGCGCGTCGATGACGAGCCGCATGTCCGCGCCGTTCTTTCCCGACTTCGTGGAGGGCGGAACGTCCACCAGCTCCACTCCGAGGTCGTGGAGCGGCTGCTTGGCGTCGCGGAAGCGCCCCCAGTCGCAGTAGGCGCGCCGGTAGATGACCTTGCCCTTCTCGAGCAGGCGGTCGAGCGAGGATTGGAGGTCGAACGTCGCCGCCGTGATGCCGGTGTTCGTGACGAGGTTCTCGAAGTCCAGGAAGAGCGCGATGCGTCGTTCGTTGGCGATTTCCAAGGGTTCTCTCCCCGGTGAAAACAGCGGGGGATCCATATACGGATCTCGCGCAGGCGCAAGACCCGATGCGCCGGTCTTGGCCCCCTTCCCGGTCGCTCGCGGGAGCGCGCTCCGGAGCGCCGGCGGGCACGCCCGGGGAGCGATTGCACAAAATGACACGTGATTTCAGCATGTTGAAAATATTTCGTTGCGTGGCGACAGGCCCGACAGTAATTTCCTACATGTAAACTAGGGTATCTCGATGAAGGTCAGTCAAAAGGTCGATTACGCGCTTCGCGCCCTCCTCGAGCTCGCATCTCTCCTCTCGCGGGGCGAGCCCATCCGCTCTGCGGTGATCGCCGACCGCTCCCGCGTCCCGGAGAAATTCCTGGAGGCCATTCTCGTGGATCTGCGCAAGGCGGGGCTGGTCGAGAGCCGGCGTGGCCCCGAGGGCGGACACCGGCTCGCCCGCTCGCCGCATCAGATCAGCCTGGCCGACGTGCGCGAGGCCGTGGACGGGCCCCTCTCGCTGGCTCCGCAGGGGCGCGAGCATCCGAAGACGCCCTCCGACGCCGCTCTGACCGCGGTCTGGGGAGAGGTCGAGCGCGACGTGCGGACGGCGCTCTCCAAGGTCACGTTGGACGCCATTCTCCGCAAGGCCGAAGCCCAGCGGGAAGTGCCGGACTTCAACATCTAGGCGGCCGTCGCCGCGCCCTTTGAAGAAATCGGGCCACATCTTTCCCTGAAGGAGGCAGCCATGGGCAGGATTTACGAAGACAACAGTCTGAGCATCGGCAACACGCCGCTCGTGCGGCTCAACCGCGTCGTCGGCGACGCCGGCGCCACCGTGGTCGCCAAGATCGAGGGGCGCAACCCGGCGTATTCCGTCAAATGCCGCCTCGGCGCCGCGCTGATCTGGGCCGCCGAGCGCGACGGCGTCCTGACGCCGAAGTCGCGCAAGAAGACCATCGTCGAGCCGACGAGCGGCAATACCGGCATCGCGCTCGCATTCGTCTCGGCGGCGCGCGGCTACCCGCTCGTCCTCACCATGCCCGAGACCATGTCGATCGAGCGCCGGCGCATGCTCAAGGCCTTCGGCGCCGACCTCGTGCTCACCGAGGGCGCCAAGGGCATGAAGGGCGCCATCGCCAAGGCCGAGGAGATCGTCGCGAGCGACCCCGAGAAGTACTACCTGCCGCAGCAGTTCAAGAACCCGGCGAACCCGGAGATCCACTTCAAGACCACCGGCCCGGAGATCTGGAACGACACCGACGGCAAGGTGGACTTCGTGGTTGCAGGCGTCGGCACCGGCGGCACCATCACCGGCGTCAGCCGCTACCTCAAGCAAGAGAAGCGGAAGGCCATCCGCGCGGTGGCCGTCGAGCCGACCGACTCGCCGGTGCTCACGCAGATCCGCGCGAACCAGCCGGTCAAACCCGGGCCTCACAAGATCCAGGGCATCGGCGCCGGCTTCAAGCCGGACGTGCTCGACCTGGACCTCGTCGACGACATCGAGACCGTCTCCAACGACGAGGCGATCGAATTCGCCAAGCGCCTGCACCGCGAAGAGGGCATCACCGCCGGCATCTCCAGCGGCGCCGCGGCGGCGGCGGCCGTGCGGCTGGCCAAGGACCCTGCCAACAAGGGCAAGCTCATCGTCGTCGTCTTGCCGGATGCCGGCGAGCGGTACCTGTCGAGCGTGCTGTTCCAGGACATCCAGGGCTAAAGGCCCCGCCTCCATCGCCCGGTTGCGCCCGGTAGAAAGCGCCGCTCGAATGGGTTGAGAATTCGAGCGGCGCTTTGGGTAGTGTTCGCCGCGAAAGCTTGACTCACCGGGTGGCGATGGGACGAGAGCGCGTCGTCGTGGCAATGAGTGGTGGCGTCGACTCGTCGGTCGCCGCCGCGCTCCTGTTGCGCCAGGGCTACCCGGTGGTCGGCGCGACGCTTCAGCTGCTGCCCTGCGAGGATCGGTCGGCCGACGCTTCGTCGTGCTGCGGCCTCTCCGGCGCGCGGGCGGCGCGCGCGGTGGCGGACAAGCTCGGCATCCCGCACGCGGTGCTCGACTGCCGAGGCGAGTTCGAGCGCGACGTGTTGCGCGCCTGCTGGGACGAGTACGCCCGCGGGCGGACGCCCAACCCCTGCATTCTCTGCAACCAGTTCGTGAAGTGGGGCTACCTCCTGCGGCGGATCGCGGGGCTGGGCGGCGAGCTCGCCGCCACGGGCCACTACGCGCGGCTTCTCCCGGGGCCGGCGCTCCGGCGCGCGGCCGACCCGCTGAAGGACCAGTCCTACTTTCTGTTCTCGCTGAGCGACGAGCAGCTCTCGCGCACGCTCTTCCCGCTCGGGGACCTGACCAAGGTGCAGGTGCGCGAGCTCGCCCGCGACCTCGGACTGCCCACCGCCGAGCGGCCTGAGAGCCAGGACGCCTGCTACGTGGCGAGCGAGGACGGCTTCGCCGAGTCGCTGCGGCTGCGGTTCGACGCCGAGGCGCGCGCCGGAGCCTTCGTGAGCCCGGAGGGCAAAGCGCTCGGCCGCCACGACGGCGTCCATCGCTTCACCATCGGCCAGCGGCGCGGGCTGCGGGTGGCGCTGGGGGCGCGGGCGTTCGTCTCGGAGATCCGCGCGGGCTCGGGCGAGGTGGTGCTCGCGACCGACGAGCGCTCGCTCTTCGCGCGCGGGCTCGTCGTCCGCCTCGCGCGGCCCCTGACTGGCCCGGAGCGGTTCGAGGTGCAGATCCGCTCGCGGCACAAGGCGGTGCCGGCGCGGCTGGTCCGAGCGGATGCAGAGACCGCGGAGATCGCCTTCGATGCGCCACAGCGGGCCGTTTCGCCCGGGCAGGCGGCGGTGTTCTACGACGGCGAGCGGGTCGTGGGCGGGGGGTGGATTGAGAGGGCGACAGAAGTCACGACACCGCTGCCGCCCCCGCGGTGAGCGTTGGCCGCTCGCGCGGCCGCTTCCCCCTCAGCCAAACCGCCAGTAACGTGTGCCCATGGACTTCCTCGAACGGCTCAGGACCTACCTGCTCAGGGTGTCCAACGCAAACACCGAGCCCTCGATTCGATTCGAGCCAGACGAGACGTGGATTCAGCAACGGGTGGTTGAGAACCTGGATGCGCTCGCTCGTCTCGACCCGTCCGAGAAGGGGCGCAAGAACAGGGAAGATCTCTTCGCTGAGTTGATTCCAAAGCAAAAGGCGCTGGCCTTTATCGAGCGCCTCGTCGATCTGTTTCAAGAGGGATACCTTCGCGAAGCTCCTGCGGCCGAGCTTGAGCGTTTCGCCGCCGCGGGACTTGCCGAACGGACGGGGCTCTCAGCCGATCTCGACAGTGAGGGCTCAAGGCTATTGCTCGAGCACGCGGTTCGCGAGGCGCGATGGGCCGAAGATACGAATCGGAACTCTGGAGCAACCTGGAAGGAAGTGGGACGATACTCCGAAGAGATACGTTTGATTCGAAGGGGGGCGAACGGTCTTCTGCTGACCCCTGTCGGTCGCGTCTTTCTCGAGCTGGCGGGGCGAGACACGGTGGCGTGGCTGCTGGCCGTCGAGACCGCCATGTCCTTGGGGATTGGCGATCCCTGGCGTCTGTCGACCGACGGAGCGCGTCTTCTGCTTCAGGCGACGCCTCTGGTTCTTGATTGGGGCGATGAATCCGATGAGCCCAAGCTACCGGCTTGGCCAACGGTCGTGCGCCTGGAGCGGCTCGGGGTATTGACCACACATGAAGACCAGGAGGCGCAGTTTACCGAGGTCGCCGCCACTTCTCTCGGCAAGGATGTCCTGCGTGCCTGCACCGAGGCCCAGAACCCCATGACCGCCCTCGCCGCCACGCTCATTCAGGACGAAGCCCTTGCCGCGACACGCAGGGGCGTAGGTGTCGTGTCGGGGATGGTGGCGTCGGCGACTTCGGCCGATGCAACAGCGCGCCAGGCGCGCATGGTCGCGCACGAGATCCGCAACGCGTTGGTGCCGACCAAGACCGCGCTCTCGGAGCTCTTCAAGGACTTGGCAGCCCAGCGCCCCGAGGCCGCATTGGCTCGCCGGTCGCTCATCGACTCGGGGATCGGCGACGTGTTCCGCTTCGTCGACGAGCTCGTCCGACTTGCTGCGCTCGCCTCGACGCCCCCCGAGCCATTCGACCCCCTTTCAGCCATCGCCGACGCAATCCAAGAGCTGCCCGGTGCTCCCATAAGGCAGCTTGAGCCTCAGTCAGAGCTGCCGTTGCTCATGGGCCATCGGCACCGTACGGTCCTCGCTCTCACCAACGTTCTGCGGAATGCCGTGCGCGCGGTCGAAGTACGCTCCCCAGCCCTCATCGAAGTCCGAGCACAGGTCGTGGGACAGCGCCTCCGACTCGCAGTCGACGACAATGGCCCAGGCGTGCCGCCCGAGCAGCGCCATGCCATCTTTTTGGAAGGCGTTTCGTTCTTTCCGGGAGGCTCTGGGCTCGGCCTGGCGCTTGTCCGGGAGGTCTTCGAGAGCGAGATGCAGGGGCGAGTCTATTGCGAGGAGAGCCCTCTGGGCGGCGCGCGTTTCGAAATCAACCTTCCTATTGCCGGAACGGGGAAGCCATGACGGCAGCCACTGGACGCATCCTCATCGTCGACGACGACGAACGATTCCTCGAGACCTATCGGATCCTTCTCGGCTCGGAGGGGTACTCGATCGACACGGCCAAGGATGCGCCGTCGACGTTGAAGCGCCTCGAGGAGCCGGGGTGGGATCTCGTCCTGCTCGACCGCAAGCTGCAAGGCCGATACGGCCCCGACACGGGCTTGGACCTGATGTCCGAGATCTCCAAGCTGGCCCCCACGGCCCGCGTCATTCTCATCACCGGCTACGCGGACCCGCCGTCAATCGAGAGAGCCTTCGCTTCCGGGGCCTACGACTACCTCGAGAAGAACCAGATCCTCGACACGCTCCTCCGGATCAAGGTTCGTCAGGCACTGGAGGCGGGGCGCGAGCGCCGTATGGCGTCTCTCGCCAACGGAAGGCGGGAAGAAGTCCTCAAGAAGACATGGGACGAGCTTCGCGCAGAGAAGGATCCGCACCGAAAGGGCGCGTTGCTCGAAGATTTCGTCGCCATCCTCTTCAAGTCCATCTCCGGCTTCGAGCGAACCGAGACCCGCCGTCGCAGCGACGAGGAAGAGATCGACATCATCATTCCCAATGAGTCTCCGGACCCCTACTGGCAGCGAGAGTCACAGTTCTTCCTTGGAGAGGTGAAGAACTGGTCCAGCAAAGTCGATCCGAAGGAGTTGGCACACCTTCGCGCCAAGCTGGTTGATCGCAGCGGCCGAGCAAAGCTCGGGTTCTTCATCGCCATCAATGGTTTCACCCAGGGATTCAAGTCCACGCTCGACAAGATGCGCGGCAGCGACCTGCTGATCGTCCCGATCGAATCGGAGGGCCTCGAGCGATTGCTCGGCAGCAAAGACCGGAATGCAGTGCTCAAGAAGCTCCACGGCGACGCCGTGGTCGGCTCGGCAACCTGAGCGGAACCGAGCCGGCGCGACCACTGGAGTCGCTCCCTCTCGCTCGCCGGACGAGCTCAGCGCAGCGGGAGACGGACTTTCGTTATCGACTGCCCGCCTCAATGCACCGTCTGCGACCCGACGTCCTCGTGCGGCTCCACGTGGATGAGCACCCGCCCCAGGTTCGGCAGCCGCTCGCGCAGGTCCTTCTCCAGCCGCTCGGTCAGCGCGTGCGCCTCCGCGATGGAGGTGCGCGAGTCGAGCGTGCAGTGGAACGACACGGACAGCTCGTCCCCCACCCGCTGCACGCGGATCTCGTGAGGCGCGATGTGCACCCCGCGCGCGTCCTGGATGGCCTCCAGGGCGCGCCGCACCGGCCGCTCGTCCTCGGGGTCGGCGCGCCGCAGGGCGGTCGCGTCGCCGCGCGGCTCGATGTGCGTAATGATCTGGTCCAGCCCGGGGATCTCCCGGCGCAGCGCGAGCTCGTAGGCGTCCGCGGCCTCGTGCGCCTCCTTGACCTTCAGGTTTTCGTCGACCTCGAGGTGCAGCTCCAGGCTCAGCCGCTCCGCCTGGTAGACCCGGATGGAGTGCGCCCCCAGCCCACGGCGCGCGGCGAGCAGGCGCACCACCGAAAAGAGCCCCTCGTTGCCCGGGTCCACCGGCTCCACGTGCACCACCACGTCCGCCTTGGGCAGGGTCTGTCGGATGGCCGCCTCCGCGCTGGTGGCGATGTCGTGCGCGCGCTCCAGCGCCTGGCTCCGGCTCACGGTCAGGGTGACGTCGGCGAAGACCTCCGGGCCGCTCTTGCGCAGCCGCACCTTGCGCACGTCCAGCACGCCCTCGACCCGCGCCGCGCGCGCCACGTCGTCGTGCACGCCCGCGGGGATGGCGTCGAGCAGGTCGTCGATGGCCCTCTTCCCGAGCTTGACGCTGACGTAGACGACGATGCCGGCCACCGCGAGCGCCGAGACGGCGTCCGCCTTCCCCAGCCAGCCCAGCG
This sequence comes from uncultured delta proteobacterium, assembly GCA_963772225.1. GTDB lineage: Bacteria > Myxococcota > Myxococcia > Myxococcales > UBA5297 > CAVYWD01. The sequence continues at coordinate 1,397,170 of CAVYWD010000011.1, forward strand.
AGAGCTTCTCCGACAGGAAGACCAACCCGAGCCCCGCGATGACGACCGCGGAGGACCAGATGTCGGTCGAGAAGTGGAGGGCGTCGGCCTCGAGCGCCTGGCTCTGGTACTTCTGAGCCACCCGCGCCAGGGCCCGCGAGCGCGAATAGTCGATGGCGATGGACACGCCCATGACGGCGAAGCCCCAGGCGCTCGGGAAGACGTGGGTGGGCCTGACGAAGAGCCGCTCCACCGCCTCGTAGATGATCCAGACGCAGGTCAGGAGGAGCAGCGCGGTCTCGAAGAGCGCCGAGAGGTTCTCGAACTTGCCGTGGCCGTAGGTGTGCTCGCGGTCGGCCGGCTTGGCGGAGATGCGCACGGCGAGGAACGTCACGGCCGCCGCCACCAGGTCGAGCCCCGAGTGCGCCGCCTCGGAGAGGATGCCGAGGCTCCCGGTGGCGAGCCCGACGGCGATCTTGAGCGCAGTCAGCACCACCGCCCCGAGGAGCGAGCTCAGCGCGACCCAGCGCTTCTCCTGCTCGGCGGACGGCGATGCGCGCGGTTCGGGGTTCATGGGGCCTCCGCCGCCGGCGAGCTTAGACCGCCGCCGGCGCCCGGACGCGGACTCTGCCAGAAAGAGCCCCGGCGGGCCAAGCTCCCCAAGGTGTGCCGGTTGGCAATCGTTCTCTGGAGCGCGAGGGCCGCCAGGTCGGCCGAGCGAAGGCCCGCAACCTCTTAGCGCACCGCGACCACCAGAAGCTCCTTCAAGAGCGGCTCGACCAGGTCCCCGCCGCGGAGCGCCGACCGCCAACGCTGAGGAATCGACGAAAGTCCTCCTTCGAGGCCCGCGATGCCACCGGCGACCGCCGCCGTGGTGTCGGTGTCGTTGCCCAGCGCGATCGCCGCCTTCACCACCTGCTCGTAGCCCCCGCCGCGCTCGACGCACTGGCGGGCGGAGCGCAGGCAGTCGACCACGTACCCGGAGCCTCGCCCGGGCGGCTCCTCGCGCGCGTCAGGCCGGGCGATGTTCGCGTCCAGCTCCTCGCGCTCGGCGGTCCCTTCCGGGAAGAGGGCTCGAAGCCTCGCGAGGCCCGAGCGCCACGGCTCGTCCGCGCCCCGGAGGACCTGCCGCGCCCAGAGGCAGTAGAGCGCGCAAGCGACCTGGGCGCGCAGGTGGCCGTGCGTCACGCGCGACTGGGCCATGGCGTCGCGGGCCAGCGCCTCGTCGTCCCCTCGGTGCCAGAGCGCGAGCGGCAAGGCGCGCATCAGCGACCCATTGCCGTTGGCCCGCTCGTCGCTTTCGCCCGCCTCCGCCGCGGGCGCTCCCGCGCAGAGCCGACGCAGGGCGGTGCCCGTCTGCACGCCGACGTCGAACACGTGGCCGTCGACCGCGAGATGGCCGCGCTCGTACCAGGCGAGGAGGCGCCCGCCGAGGTCGGCGAGGTCGAGCCCTCCTTTTCGCAGCAGCGACTCGAGCAGGCACAGGGCCTGGGCGCCGTCGTCGGACCAGGTTCCGGGCGGCACGCTCGGGTGCGCGCGAGAGAACCCGGGCGGCGGGTCCATCTCGATGAGCTTGGGCGGCGGGATCTCCCGGGGGCCGTGGAACTCGTAGGGCACGCCGAGCGCGTCGCCGATGAGCAGCCCCAAAAGCCCGCCCGCGAGGCGATCCTCCATGAGCGATTTCATTGCGCCTCCAACGGTCACCGCCGTCATGCCGCGCGCGCCTGCGCCCCCGCCTTCGCCCGCACCCAGCTCGCGCCGCGCACGAAGACGAGCCCCACCTCCGACACCCGGTATCCGGCGCCTTCCAGGATGTGCCGGTAGACCGCGAGCTGCGCAAAATACTCTCGCGCGTGCGGAATGGCGCCGTCGGCCGCGACCCGCGGCCCGGCCTTGAAGTCCAGGACGACCACCTCGCGGCCCGGCAGCTCCACCACCAGGTCGCTCCGGCCGGCCCACAGGACTTTGCCCTCGACGCCGAGGAGCGGCCACTCGAAGTGGAGCCGATGCGCGAGCAGCTGGGAAAAACCCGGGAGTCCGTCGCGCAGGTTGCGGCCGGCGGCGGCCAGCCACTCTGCCAGCGCAGGCTCGTCCGCGTGCCAGCGCTCCTTCAGATAGGCGAGGGCGTCGGCGGGCGCGGGCTCGCCGGCGAACGCCCACCGCTCGAGCCAGCCGTGGACCAGCTCGCCCAGCGCGGTCTCCGGGGCCGAAGCGAGACACTCGAGCGAAGGCATCGGCGGCGGCGCGCGGCCCGGGACCACGACGGCCGATGCCTCGAGCGCCGCGGCGGCCGCGGCCAGCTCCGGGGAGAGCCCCGCCGGGTCCGACGGCCGAGCCGTCCGCAGCCCCTGCGCCGTCGCCCAGGTCGCGCGGAGCACCGCGCGTTGAACCGTCCGCTCCCTCGACGGGCGGGCCGGCGTCACGCGCTTGGCCGGATAGGGCGGGGCAACGGCAATGGCGTCCGAGAGCGCCTGAGAGGTCAGCGCCTGGCGCAGCGGCCCTGACAGCGGGGCCCTTCGCGGCTCTTTGAGGCCCAGCGTCACGCTCTGCTTGGCGCGCGTCAGGCCGACGTAGAAGAGCCGCAGCCCCTCGGCCCGGGACTCGAGCTCGCCGATGGCGTGGCCCAGCGCCGCCAGGGGGTCGAGACACCGGGTCAGCCCGCCCGCCGGGTCGAGCGAGACGCCCAGGAGCACCTGCTCGCGGCGCCGGTAGAGCTTGGCGCACGCGCCTTCCAGCGCGCCGCTGCTCCCTTCCTTGTGCACCTCCAGGAGCGCGACGTGGTCGAACTCGAGGCCCTTGGCGGCGAACACGGTGGTCACGGCCACCGCCCGCTCGGCCTGGGCGCGCTGGACGACGGGGAGCTCCGCGCGGGCCTCGTCCCCATGAGGCTCCAGGGCGTCGGCGACCGCCAGCGGGTCCACGCCGCCCGACTCGCGCTGGCGGGCGAGCTCGAGCAGGACCTCGAGCTGTGCGAGGCCGACGCCGCCCTCGCCCTCCGGCGACGCGGCGATGAGCGGCCGAAAGCGCAGCTCGGCCACGGCGCGCTCCAGCACCCCGGCCGTGGGCTCGCGCCCCAGCCGCGCGCGGGCCGACCGCAAGGCGCCGAGCGCGTGCGCGAGCCGCGGGCGCTCGCCCTCGGCGACGGCGGTCAAGTCGGAGCTGGGCGAGAAGACGCGGTCGAGCGCGCCCGCGCGCCGCAGCGACGCCAAGCTCTGATCGGAGAGCCCCACCGCAGGGTGCTTCAGGAGCCCCACTGCGGCGAGCGGGTCGGAGGGGTCGAGGAGCGCCCGGAGAAGCAGACGCAGGTCCGCGGCCACGCGAGACTCGAGCAGCGCGCGATCGCCCGTGCGCTGCGCCGGCAGCCCGTGGGCGCGCAAGGCCTGCGCCGCGCGCTCCCCCTGGTCCCAGCTTCGGACGAGCACCGCGGCGGTCTCGTCTGGGAAGGCCTCCCACCGCTCCTTCAGACGCGCGGCGAACTCGGCCAGGGCGTCGAGATCCGCATCGGCCGCCTCCGGGGCGTCGACGAGGAGGATGGGCTTTTGGACGCGGGCGCCCGCGAGGAGCCCGGCCTTCGCCGACGGCGCGGCCTGGAGCGCGTCGAGCCGGTCGACGCCCCAGGCGCCCGCGTCGGCGAGGGCGGCGGCCGCGAGGCGCTGCGCGTCGACGAGGAGCGCGCTGGAGCGGTAGTTCACCTGGAGCTCGGCCCAGCGCCCGGCCGCGCGCGCCTCGTCGACCAGCCCTCGCCAGCCGTACGGGTCGGCCTGGCGAAAGCGGTAGATGGATTGGCGGGCGTCGCCCACGAAGAAGACGGCGAGCGGCTCGCGAGCCGCCGCCGACTCCGGCGGGCCAAAGAGATCGAGCTGCGTCTGGGGCGCGGGGCGCGGCTCGGGCTTTCCCGGCTGGCCGTCGCGCAGGGCGGCGAACGCCTTGTAGAAGGCGAGCTGCGCGGGGTTCGTGTCCTGCAGCTCATCGACCATGAGCACGTCGAAGCGCGCGGCCAGCGCCGGCGGCGGCCGCCTGCAGAGCGCGGTGGCCGCGGCGAGCAGCTCGTCGTAGCCGAGCGAGCCCGACCGAGCGATCGCGGCCAGCGCCTCGTCTCGGGCGCGCTGCGCGAGGGCGGCGAGCGCGGCGCGGACTTCGTCCGCCCGGGCGAGCGCCCCAGGCTCGCTCCACCGCGCGAACGCCTCAGCGAGCTTGCGGTAATTGACCTGCGCCGGCGGCGCGAAGCCGTGCGACGCAAGTGCCTTCAGGAACGCCTCATCGCGCGCGCTGGAGAGCGGCTCCTCGTCAGCGGCGGCGGCGAAGGCGAGGAACGGCGCGGGCACAGGGCCCTGCCGCTCGCCGAGCCACCGCCGGACGCCCGCCAGCGCCTCCGGGGAGAGCGCCCTGGGCGACAGAGCGAGCCAGCGGTCGCGGTCGCGCTCGAAGGACTCTGCGAGGGCTGCCGCGACCTGCTCCGCGAGCTGCGCGGCGGACGGGCCGCGCGGCGCGCCGGCGCGGGCCAGCGACGCCACCTCGCGGATGGCCTCGCCGAGGCTCAGCTCGCGCAGGAGCACCTCGGAGGGCTTCTCCATGGCCTCGACCTGCGCGCGGGCCGCCGCCTCCCAGAAAGCGGAGGTGTCCGCGCCGCCCTCGACCGGACCGTCCAAGTAGACCCGCCGCCCGTCGCCGAGATCGAAGTGCGCGTGGAGCAAGAACTCCTGGACGAGCGACAGGGCGAAGGCGTCCACCGTGCACAAGGGCGCCGTCGGCAGGCGCTGCAGGGCCTGCCGCGCGAGCGAAGGCGAGAGCGCGAGGTCTTGGAACAGCGCGCGCTCCCCGCCGCTCGTTGCCGCCAGAGCGGGCTTTGCGAAGTCGCGCAGCGCCCGGGCGATCCGGTTGTTGAGCTCGGCGGCCGCCTTCCGGGTGAAGGTGATGGCGGCGATGCGCTCGGCGCCCGTCCGCTTCAGGTGCCGCAGGTAGTGGTAGACGAGCAGCGTGGTCTTGCCCGAGCCCGCCGGCGCGGTGACGACCTGGGCGCGCGGGTCGCGCGGGTCGAGCGGCTGCGGCGCCGTCACGGCTCGACTCCGAGGTCGAGCTCGCCGGCGCTCGCCGGGCGCAGGCGGCAGAGCTCCGAGAAGTCGCAATAGGCGCCGCGCTGGCTCAGGAGCGGGCAGGCCTTGGGGTGCGGCGCGAGCGGGTAGGAGCCGTCGCGGGCGCGGTCGAGGAGGCCTCCGAAGACCGCCCGCGCTCGCCGGAGGACGCCGCCGCCGAGCGCGGCGCTCACCGCCTTCCTCTGGCGCACGAAGTCGAGCTCGCCGCGCTCCACCGCGAAGGGCCCGGGGTGCGAGGCGTCGACGGGGGCGATGGCCTCGAGCGCGAGGGCGTAGAAGGCGAGCTGCGGCTTGAGGAGCGAGCCCGCGAGGTCGTCCTCGGTGGGCGATGCGCCGCCCGTCTTGAAGTCGACGACGCGGTAGACCGTGCCGCGGACCGCGCCGTCGCCCAGGCGGCGCACGACCGCGTCAATCTTTCCTCGCACCGCGATGGGCTCGCGCCCGAGCGCGAGCGCGAGCGGGGCGCCGCGGTCGAGGTCTCCGAACGCGAGCTCCAGCGCCTTGACGGGCAGGTCGCCGTGCGGATCGAAGCCCGCGTCTCCCAGCTCGGCGCGGACGCGCGCGCAGAGCGCCTCCACGGCCGGGCGCGCGCCGGGGCTCCTCAGGGCCGCGGCGACGGCGGGGCGGTGCTTGGCCGCGAGCGCCGAGGCGACCTGCTCGGCCGCGGCGACCATGGGCTCGGCGTCCCCCGGGCCCGCGCCGCCGCGTCGAGCAGGGCGCGGCGCAGCTCCTTGGCCGGAGTGGGCAGAAGCCCCGGGCCGACGGCGCCCAAAAGCTCGGCCATGGCCGGCCCGTCCTTGAGCCCGCCGAGCGATTCGAAGAGCCGGCCCTCGAGCTGCGCCACCGACTGAATGCGACCCTGAAGATAGGAGGCGAAGTGGCTTTGCCAGCGCGAGGCCAGCCCGTGGCGCGCCGCCGCGAGCGCCGGGCGTTCGCCCCCGGGGCGCGCCGCGGCGAGCGCCTCCAGCGCCTCTCGCGCCGCGCCCTGAAGCCGCGCCAGGACCGCCCGCCGAGCCTCGGCGACCTCGGGCTCCGGGACGGCGAAGCGAACCCCCTGGAGCGACCGCTCGAGCGCGCTGTGCACCGCGGTGCCCACCTCGCGGCTGTCCAGGTCCTCGTCCAGCTCCTCCAGCGGCTTGAGCTGCAGGGCCGACTGGCAGAAAGCGCGGTAGAGGCAAGCGGTGAACGCCTCCAGCCGCGTGGCCGAGAGCGCGTAGCCGGGAGGAAGGCCCGCGCCCGCCTGCCCCAGGTACGGCCGCAAGTCGGCCGGCCAGCGGCGCTCGTCCCGAGCAATCTGCGGGAGGAGCGTGCCCTCGGCGGCCACGTCGAGCGGGGGCGACGGCGGCGGCGGCTCGCTCGGGAAGGCCGCGCCGGCCCGGGCCCACTCCGCGTCGATCTGCTGCGCGAGGCCGCTGAAGGTCGGCCGGGCACCGGCGCCCGGCTCGGCCGGTATGAAGGCGCTCAGGTCGGCGAGCTCGGGGAGCTTTAGGTCCAAACCGTAGGGCGCGACGGAGCGCGCCGAGTCGAACGCGAGCTCGAGCCCGGCGGGCGCCGCGACCTTGCGCCCCGACGCGTCGGACTGCGGGGCGACGGCGAGCGCGCGGCCTGAGCGGGTGGCGGCAAAGCGCGCGAGGGCGAGCCGCTCCTCCAGAACCTGGCGGGGGCCCGGAAGGCCGAGCGCGTCGCGGTCGGCGTCGGTCAGGAGCGCGTCGGGGCCGGGCGCCGCGGCGAGCCCCTGATCGTGGACGCCGGCGAGGAGCAGCAGGTCGCAGTCGCGGCCGTCATAGGCCGAGTAGGCGAGAACGCAGACGCCGTCGTCCACCCGGCCGCTCGAGGCGCTGCCGGCCAGGGCTTCGGCGAATGACTCCGCGTCGGCGGGCCGTTGCCCGGCTTCCTTTAGCGCGCGAAGAACGGCGCGCCCCAGCTCGTCCTCAGCCGGTTCGGCGAGCCCGACGTCCTCCAGGAAGAGCGCGATGTCTCCCAGGCACCCGCCGGCGCGCGCGCGGGCGTCGAGCGCGCGGACCTGGGCGAGGAGGATGCGCGCGGTGGCCACGGCTTGTCCTGCTCCGGAGGAAGCCCCCGGCTCGCGGGCGGCCTCGGCGCGCTCGGGCGCGCTCCGCTCGGCGAGCCGCCGGCCGGCGCCCGCCTCCAGGGCTGCGAGCGCCTCGAGCCACTCCGAGAGCGGCGCGCGCGCCCGGCGACAGGCGGCGAGCAGGTCGCGCACCTGGCGGACGGAGGCCCAAGGGCCCTGGACGCCCTCGACCGGCGCGATGCCCTGGGCCGGAGGACTGCGGCTCAAGACCGGGTCCGTGAAGAGCCGCGCGAGGGTCCGCGCCTCCACCGGCGCCCGAGCGCGCGAGGCGAAGAGCGGGAGCAGCGGGGCGACGCGCGCGGCGAGCGAGTGCCGCTCCAAGGGCCGCGCGGCGTCGTCGGCCGCGGCGACGCCGTTGCGCTGCAGGGCGGCGCGGACGCGCTCCCCGGTGGGCTCGTCGGAGACCAGGACGAGGGTCGACCCACCGCGGGCGGCCTCCTGCGAGGCCTCGAGCGCGATCAGCCGCGCCTCGGCCACAGGGTCCGGGACCCGAAGCGCCGGGATGGGCGCTGGCCGGGCCGCGCCGGGGTCGCCCGCGCTGGGGAGCCGCGCCCCCAGCGCGGCGAGGAGCGCGCGCTCGAGAGGACCGACGCTTCCCAAAAAGGAGAAGCGCCCGGGCGCGAAACCCACCGCGAGCGCACGGCCGGGCCCAGGGCCCGAGCGAAGGATCTGGCGGGCGCCCTCGAGGTGCTCCGGCGCGCCCCAGCCGGCCTCCAGGAGCAGGGCGAGCTCGCGCGACAGGAGCTTCGAGCGCGCGCGCAGCTCCGGCCGGACGAGCGCGGCGCCGTGCAGGCGCTCGGCGTGGGCCCGCAGCCGGCGGCGCAACCCGGGGCGCCCTTCGAGCAGGGCCTGCCAAGGATGGCCTTTGGGCAGCGCCTCGTCGGCGGCGCGCACAAGAGGCCGGCTCAGCCACCGAGGCGAGGCGGCCGCGCAGAGCCCGCCGAGCGTGGCGAGCTCCAACCCTGCCAGGCCGCGCCGGCGCCCCGCCAGCGGCCCGGCTGCGAGCCGCCGGTGGATTTCGCGCACCGCGGCCGAGGTCCGGCACACGACCAGAGTGCGCCCCTCTTGCTCGACCGCGGCGGCGACCTCGTCGAAGAAGCCTGGGCGCGGCGGTGGCCTCATCGGAGAAGGCGCTCCTCGTGGGTCGGCGCGGGCGGGTGGCCGCGAGGACGCGGAGCATACGCGATCGGCCTATCGGTCGAGGCCTTCCGAGGTCGTGGTCCCGCGGCGCGAAACTCAACGCGGCCCTTCGCGCCGCAGCCCAGTGCGCTGCGCAGCCCGTGAGGCCGCGCGGGAGGTTTCACGGAGAGTGTTATCCCTGCTACGGCGGCACTCGCCGCCGGGCCGCGCCGCGCGACAATCCTGGGGCAGAGCAGATCAGGGCGGCTGGGCCCGCCGACGCCTCTGCGTCGATGTCGTGAATGGACGTTCATCCCCTGAGCCGGAGGTGAAATTCCCCCTCGACAGCCGAGCGAACGGCCCCCTATTCTTTCGACTCACCCTTTGCCAGGACGCATGCATGCTCGGCCTCTACGCCCTGCTGGCTCTTCTCTCGTCGCCGATCGCTCCGAACGAGGCCCCGAAGGGCTCGCCGGAAATCCGCGAGCCGCTCGCCACGGAGGGCGGCCCGAGCGCCACCGCCGACCTCACCGACCAGGAGGTAGAGCGGCTCGCCCGGGAATCTCCGGAGCAGCTCGGCTCGCTCACCTTCGGCACCAACATCGAGGGCAGGCTCGCCTTCGGCGTCCCGTTCCCGGCGGGCTCGGCGTGGGAGGTGGTCGACCCCGCGAACTCGTTCGGCACCGCGGAGACCGTGGCGGCCATCGTCGCCGCCGTAGAGGACGTCGACGCGCGCATGCCCGGGCCGCGAATGCGCATCAACCATTTGAGCCGCAAGAGCGGCGGCCGCCTCCGCTCGCATTTCAGCCATCAAGCGGGGCGCGACGTGGACCTCGGGTTCTACCGGCACGCGGAGGGGCCGAACGCGGGCGAGATGGACCTTTCGCGGAACTGGGCGCTCGTCCGCGCGCTGGTGACCTCGGCCGACGTGGAATTCATCCTGGTCGGGCGTCGCATTCAGAAGCGGCTCTACGATTTCGCGCGCTCCCTGGGCGAGGACAAAGCCTGGCTCGACTCGCTCTTCTCGGGCAAGGACCGCCTGCTCCTCCACGCCCCCAACCACAACAATCATTTCCACGTCCGGCTGTACAACCCGCGCGCGCAGGAGCTCGGCCGCCGCGCCCTGCCCTTCCTCGGGGCCCTTCGCAAGGACCTCGCCGCCGCCGTGCATTGGCCGCTGCCCGGCGAGACGCTGGCCTTTGTGGCGAGCCGATACGGCGTCTCACCAGCGGCCATCCGAACGGCCAACGGCCTGTGGACCGACGCGCTCCCGGCGGGCAAGCCGCTCGTCGTGCCCAAACCCGGCGCCTGTGTGCAGTGCCTCACGCCCCCTCCTTCGGCAATTCCTCCCCGCCGCCTGCCGCCGTTCAATCCGCCCTTGTTCGATTCGGGCAAGCCCCATCCGACGCGGCCCCCGCAGCTCGCCATGGCGCTTGATCGCGAGAGCGCCAACCCGGCGCGGGCGCTCGGCTCCCGGCGGAGCCTCGATGCGCCATGGGAACCGCAGAGCGACGCTCGTCCCGCTGGCCCGTAAGCCTTCGCGCCTCAAGGAGGCCGCCATGGCCATCGTCTTCGTCACCATCGCCCCGCTGGGCACCGCGACGCCCAGCCTGTCGGCCTACGTCGCCGGCATCGAGCGAATCCTCGCCGAGTCGGGCTTGAAGCATCAGCTGACGGCCATGGGAACAATCATCGAGGGCGACATCGACGCCGTCCTCGCCGTCGTGCGGCGCATGCACGAGAGCCCATTCGCCCAGGGCGCAGTGCGGGTCTCGACGCTGATCAAAATCGACGATCGCCGCGACAAGCCGCAGTCCATCGACAGCAAGGTGCGCTCGGTTCAGGAGAAGCTCGGGAAGGGCCAGGTGCCTTGAGGGCGCGAACGTGATGCATTCGAGTCAAGCTTTCCACCGAGCCGGGTGCCTCGTCGGTCTGAGGCGCAGCCTCGCTAGGGATGTTCGCGCCGCCTCCCCCCTTCGCCCCCTCCCCGCAAGCGGGGAGGGGGTTGGGGGGTGAGGTCCGTCATTCCGAGAGCTCAGCGTCAAAAGAGACGTCGCGCGTGAGCTCGAGGCCGTCCAGGGCGGCCTTTCGCACCCGGGGCGCCGCGTCTTCGCTCGCCGCCCTGAAGAGCAGCCGGGCCCCGGCGGCGTCGCCTTGGGACAAGAGGAGGCGACCCAACATCGCCTCGGCCTCGCCCGAGCGATTGGAGGCGGGAAACGCGTCCAGGAACGACCGGAAGGCGCGCGCGGCGTCTTGGGCACGCGCCGCCCTGCCCAGCGCCACGGCTCGCCAATAGCTCGCGTCTTCGCCCAGGGCCCCGCCGCCCGAGGCCTTGACCGCGCAATCGAACAGAAAGGCCGCCTCGGCGGGCGCACCCGAGCGCAGCAGCGCGAAGCCTTGCTCGAAGGCCACCTCCGCCGGCGTCGGCCCCCGGGGCTGAGCAGGCGGCGGTGAACCCGCGTCGGGGGCGGCGGCCGGGCAGGCCATGGCCGCAAGGCCAATCGGCGGCCCTTCAATCAACCTCGCCGCGCCGGTCGCGCGCGGCTCGAGCGCCACGGCGACGAGCGCAGGCGCGGGCGGCGGACGGGGCGGCTCGCCGCGGGCAATCAGGGTCCGCTGCAATGGAGCCTTGGCGCGCGGAGCCGGCCCGGGAGCGGGCGAAGGCGCTGGGACAGCCCGGACGGCAACCAGGGCCGGACCGGGCGAGGGCGGCGGCGCGGTCCAGCGCTCGCCCGGCTGAAGCAGGACCTCGGTGCGACAATCGGGCCGCACGGCCACCTTGCCGCGCAGCACCCTGACCTCGACGAGGCGGTCCGCCTGCGCGGTCACGTCGAACGCCGTGCCGTGGACTTCGACCTCGGCATCGCCGACGACGACCCGGAAGCGCTCGCCGGGGCGCAGGGGCGCCACCGAGACCGACACGGTGCCGTCGCTCAGCCGGAGGATCTGGTCGTGCGGGCTGCCGGCCTGGGCGAACTTCGCGCCGGGGTGCGGCTGAACCGAGGCCGCCGCCGCGGCGCTCGCGCCCGCCGGACGGCCAGCCTTGCCGCTGCGCCAGAGGCCCGCGGCCAGGAACACCCCCCCAGCGGCGAGACAGGCCGCCGCGGCGCGCCAAGGCCACGTCCGCCGCGGAGCCGGCGGCGAGCAGACGGCGGCGAGGACCGCGGTGCGCACCGATTCGACCCGGTCGGCCAAGACCTCGGGCGCCGGCAGGCCGCGCGCCAGGGCCGAGAGCCGCCGCTGCGCCTCGACCTCGGTGCGGCAAGCCTCGCATCCGGACAGGTGGCCTTCCCCTTCGCTCGCGAACTCGGAGGCGGCGCGCGCGCGGTCGATGGAGTCGAGGCATCGCCGGGCCTCTTTCATGGCGACTCCCCCGCCAGCGCCTCGCGGAGCTGCTTTCGCGCCTCATGTAGGCGCCGCCAAAGGGTCCCCTCGGGCACACCGAGCGCGCGCGCCGCCTCGACCCCGGAGATACCCTCCAGGTCACAGAGCGCGAACGCCACCCGGAGCGGGTGCGGCAGGTCCTCGGTGGCCCTGGAGAGGCGAGCCCACTGCTCGCGGCGCTCGGCGTGCAAATCCGGCCGAACGCTCTCGCCGACCGGCTGCTCGCGCACCGAGGCCAAAAACGCCCCGCGGCGCATCTGCGAGCGCGCGTGGTGGCGCGCCAAATTGGCCGCGATGCCGAAGAGCCAGGTCCGCACGGTGGACTGCCGCCGGAAGCTCGGCGCTCCCCTCCAGGCCTCGAGGAAGGTGCGCTGGACCAGGTCGTCGACCTCGCTGTCGCCGCCGGTCAGCCGACTGCAGAAGCGGAAGACCGGCTGCTGGTGGCGGTCGAAGAGGGCGGCCAGAGCCGCCGCGTCGCCCTGAGCGCACGCGCCCACCAGCGCCTCGTCGTCCGCCCCCGATTGGTCCGCCGCGCGTCGCGGCAGCGGGATGACCCGCGCTCTCATATCGTTCCCCATCGCAGGCCGAGGCCTGCCGAGAAGAGTCCCCAAGGGTCGTTCGGGAGGAGCTCCGGGAGGTTCGGGCGATCCTCGCCGCGGCCGAACGGCATGAGCGTCGCCGAAAGGCGCGCTTCCAGCCAGAGCCGCTGGCCCACCGGCACTGCGAGGGCGAGCGCCGCCTGGGCGCGAGGCCCGCTGTGGCGCGCGGGCTCCGCCGTGCGGCTCGGGTCGGCGGAATCGGACCGCATCCAACCCATCCCTACGCCGAGCGCGGGAAAGAAGACGACGCGGCCTGCCCGGAGCCCCCGAAGGCCGGCCGCGAGGACGAGGTCGACCCCCGCTCGCCGCACCTGAGGGTGCTCGCCGCCGGCCGCCAGAGGCTGCCCTCGCAGCGCGGCCTCGGGACCAAGGCAGACGGGGCCCACCCAGAAGCACGCCCCGGCGCCCACGCCCAGCCAGCCGCCGGCGTCGCTGTCCAGCCCGGTCTCCATTCGCGCGATGACCGAGAGCGGCGAGCCGCGGGGCGGGCGAGGCCCCGGCAAAGGCGGCAGCTCCAGCAAAGGCTCGCTCAAGTCCGACCGAGACCAGCTCTCGACGAACGCGGCAGCCACGCTGGTCGACGCGGCCTCGCGCTGGGCCGAGCGGCCTTGCGGGTCGACCATCGCCACGCGGATGCCGTCGCCGGTCGCCGTCACGTCGACGCGCACCGCGGGGCATCCGATTGGAGGGGCGACGGTGACGCCGCGGTGCTCGAGCTCCGCTGCGAGCCGCTGGCGCGCGCCGTCATCGCCGTCAAGGAGAGCTGCCGGCGGACAGCCGCCCTCGACGGAGGTCGCGATTCCGGCGATGAGGACCCAAGCGAGCATCGAGGTTTCTTCTCCGACCGTGTTCTATCGACCGTCCATAGCCCTGCGCCGAGGCGCGATACTCGCGCAGGTCCACCGGCACCGGCGCGGGCCTCGCGCTTCTCTTCTCCGACATGTGTTCTCAGTGCCTGGCTGCCCTGATATCCTTCGCGCCACCTCGGCTGGCTGCACCGCGCCCGAGGGCTCCTCCCAGAACGCACCATGCAAATCAATCCCACCGCACAGCGGCAGAACCTTCCCAACTCGAACGCTGGCGGCCGCGTATTCCTTCGCTTCCTGCTGAAATCACGCCTTCCTGCATGCCGGCATTCCCCTTGCTTTCAGGGCCGGGGCGCCCTCCGAACCAGGGCGCATGCAGCCAGCGGGTCGCAGAAAACGCGAGAGCGCCTTGTCCAGCAGCCCTTTGGCTGCGGCGCTCTTGGGCGGAGGATTCTTGAGCGGTACGAACGCCGAGGCTACGGGGTCGACCGCCGCGGCTGCGGCTGCGTCTCCGCTTCGAGTCCTCGTCGTCGAAGACGACTCCAACCTGCTCGAGATCCTGCTGCACCACCTCGAGCGGCTGGGGTACGCAGTGCGCGGAACCACCATTTCCACGCGCGCGCTTCAGCTCCTCGAGCACGAGCCCGCCGACGTCGTGCTCTCGGACATCCGCATGCCCGGGATGGACGGCCTCACGCTCATGCGCGCGGTCCTCGAGCGCTTCCCGACGGCCAAGGTCGTTCTCATGACTGCCTTTGGCAGCGACGACGACGCCGAAAAGGCCGTCAGGGACGGCGCCTTTACCTGCCTGACCAAACCCTTCAAAGTCGACGAAGTGGCCGCCGTCCTCCGCAGCGCCGCGCGCGAAATCCCCGGAGGGCGACAGCCATGACCGCCGGCTCCAGATGGCATTCCGACGTACATTTCGATCCCACCGCACCACAGCAAGATCTTCCCAGCTTCCCCCTTTGCCGCACCGGCCCCCGCCGAGTCCCTTCTTGTTTCATGAATTTAACACATGGCATCCGCCTTGCTAGAGAGGCGCAAGCATGACGTCTTTCGCAATTGAAGTTCCAGACACCCGCTACTTCGAGAAGCTCATCAAGTGCCGCGAGGCCTGTCCCGTCCATACCGACGCCCGCGGCTATGTCCAAGCCGCAAGTCGCGGGGACTGGGCGCGCGCCTATCGCATCGCGCGCGGGCCCAACCCGTTCGCGTCCATCTGCGGCCGCGTCTGTGGCGCTCCCTGTGAAAAGGCGTGCCGCCGCGGCTCCATCGACGAGGCGGTTTCCATCCGCGCGCTGAAGCGGTCGGCGACCGAGCGCTACGGCCCCGAGGCCGCGACGGACCTCATGGAGACGCTGAAGCTCTCCATCGCTCCCGGCTCCATCAAGCCGACGCCCCTGAATAAAAAGGTCGCGGTGGTCGGCGGCGGTGTCGCCGGCATGGCTTGCGCCCACGACCTCGCCCGCCTCGGCTACAAGGTGACGGTCTTCGAGGCCAACACCAAGCCGGGCGGCATGCTGACGACCGGCGTGCCCATCTACCGTCTTCCCCGCCAGGTCGTCGAGCGAGAGATCGCAGCCATCCTCGAGCTGGGGGTGGAGCTCCGCTGCGGCGTGCGCGTGGGCACCGACATCACCCTCCAGCAGCTGCGCGAGCAGGGCTATGAGGCCGTGATGATCGGCCACGGCCTGCAGAAGGCGCGCATGCTCGACCTGCCGGGCAGCAACCTCAAAGGCGTTCTCCCCGGCCTCGACTTCCTCCAGGCCTTCAACGCCGGCCAGTCGGTGGCCCCCATGGGCCGCGTGCTGGTTATCGGCGGCGGCAACGTGGCCTACGACGTCGCCCGCGCTGCAGTGCGCGCCAAGGGCAGCACCTCGGTCGACCTCGCCTGCCTCGAGGCGCTCTACGAGATGCCCGCCGACGCCGTCGAGATCAGCGAAGGCGACGAAGAGGGGATTAAGCGCCACAATCGCCAGGGCCCGGTGCGGTTCGTCGAAGGCGCCCCCGGCCAGCTGCGCGGCGTCGAGTTCCGCGACGTCTCGCGCGTCTTCGACGAAAACCGGCGGTTCGCCCCCGAGATGGTGCCGGGTAGCGAGAAGGTCGTCGAGTGCGACACCGTGCTCATCGCGGTGGGCCAGGCCGGCGACATCGGCTTCACCAACGGCTCCCCGGAAGTCCCCATCGGCCGCGCCGGCACCGTCGTGGCCGACCGCCAGACCGGCAAGACCGCGGTGCCGTGGCTCTTCGCCGCCGGCGACGGCGCCCTCGGCCCCGGGCTCTTCATCGACGCCATCGCGCACGCCCGCCGAACGGCCAGGTCCATTCACGCATTCCTGCAGGGCGAGGCGAAAGCCGAGCCCGAGTCCCGCGGCTTCGTGGTCGAGAAGGTCCGCCACGGCCTGCGCTCCAACTACCTCGACCTGCAGCGGCAGGTTCCACCGGCGGCGGACCTCTCGAGCCGCATGAAGGCGGTGGACGCCCAAGTCGAGCTCAGCTTCGACGCCAAGCAGGCCGAGGCCCAGGGCTCGCGCTGCCTCCGCTGCGAGGTGGAGACCGTCTTCGACGGCAGCAAGTGCATCCAGTGCGGCGGCTGCGCCGACGTCTGCCCCACCTGGTGCCTGCGCCTCGTCTCCCTCGCGGAGATCGGCGTGAGCGTCCCAGGCGGCGAGGACATGAGCGGCATCATCAAGGACGAGGACCGCTGCATCCGCTGCGGAACCTGCGCGGAGCGGTGCCCAACCGACGCCATCACCATGGAAAAGCTGTGCGGCTTTGAACCTTGGGAGCCGATCGACCAGGAGGTAGCTGCATGACCGCACTCACTGTCTGCCTCATCGCCTCGGGCCTCGCGACCGCTTTGGCAGCGGCGCTGGTCTTCGCGGGCGCGGTGCGGTCGGGCCAATTCGACGATCTGGAAGAGGAAAAGTACCGAATGCTTAGAGAGGATGAGAATCAATGACGAACCTCACGGTCCACCCGGCTAACGGCGACGACGAGAAGCCCTCGCGGCGCGGTTTTCTGACCCTGCTCACCGGCGCCGTCGTGGCGCTCTCGGCCGCCGTCACCGGCGGGCTGAGCTTCCTCTTCATGCGGCCGCGGGTCACATACGGGCCCCCGGCGCGCGTGCCCATCGGCAGGCCCGAGCTCTACTCTTCCGGCAATCAGGTCTCGCTGCAGGAGTCGAAGATCGTCATTCGGCGGCGCGGAAACAAGATCGCCGCCATCAGCACCGTTTGCACGCACCTGGGCTGCACGGTCAACCCCAGCGACACCGGCTTCGACTGCCCCTGCCACGGCAGCACCTATGACGAACAGGGCACCGTCACCGGCGGCCCGGCCCCGGCCGCGCTGGCCTGGTTCCGCGTCAAACAAACCCCCTCCGGCGACCTTGTCGTGGACAAGCACGAAGCCGTCCCCGCCGACACCTACTTGGAAATCAAGGCATGAGCATCCATCAAGTCCCTGCCCCTCCCGACACTATCGCCGCGGACGGCTCGACCGCCCTGTCGTTCCCCGCGCGAGTTTGGCGCTCCATCTTCCGCTCTCCCCCGGTGCCGCGCACCGAGCTGGAGCGGTCGCAATCGGTCGCCGCGAACTTCTTCTTCCATATCCACGCGGCGAAGGTGAACGAGCGCACGCTGAAGTTCAGCACGACGCTCGGCCTGGGCCTGTTCTCGTTCTTCGCGTTCCTCATCTTGTGCATCACCGGAATCTTCCTGATGTTCTATTACGTCCCCTCGGCGGAGCAGGCGTATCAGCGCATGCTCGACCTCCGCGGGGCCGTGCTCTTCGGGTCCTTCCTGCGCGCGCTGCACCGCTGGACCGCCCACGGCATGGTCGGCCTCGTCGTCCTGCACATGATGCGGGTGTTCCTGACCGGCTCGCACAAGGCCCCTCGCGAGTTCAACTGGATCATCGGCATCTTCCTGTTGGTCATTACTCTCGTCCTGTCGTTCACGGGCTACCTGCTGCCGTGGGATCAGCTGGCTTACTGGGCCATCATGATCGGCTCGACCATCGCGACCTACGCTCCGGTCATCGGAAATGATCTTCGGTTCCTGATTCTGGGCGACGACAACATCGGTGGAGAGGCAATTCTTCGCTTCTACGTCCTTCACGTCATGGTCCTGCCCATCGTTCTCACCACGTTGATCGGCGTTCACTTCTGGCGCATCCGCAAGGACGGCGGACTGGCGCGACCCGACCAAGGCTGAAGAGCCCCCTGGCCAAAGCCGAACTCACGGAGCCCTATTGATGGTAGCCCAGACCGAATTGAAGAATCCCGAGGCGCCCGCGCACGAGCGTTTCCCAATGAAGCCCGGGAAGACGTATGGCCTCATGTGCGTCGTGCCCACCCGCTCTCCCAACACGGGAACCCAGGCCGAGAAGCAGGTGCAGAGCTGGCCCTCGGCCCTGTCCCGAGAGCTGCTGCTCTTCTTGCTCACGCTCACGGTACTCAGCGTCATCTCGCTGGCCTTCGACGCTCCCCTCGAGGAGCCGGCCAATCCCCTCCACCCGCCCAACCCCGCGAAGGCGCCCTGGTACTTCCTCGGGCTCCAGGAACTCGTCAGCTACTCCGCCTTCTGGGGCGGCATTGGCGCCCCCGGTCTCCTCGTTACTCTCGGCATCGCCGCTCCCTACCTGGAGCGGAAGAAGGGCGGCGAGGGCGTCTGGTTTCACCATTCGCGCGGCGCCGCGAACTGGATCTTCCTGACCATCATGGTCACGCTGGGCATCCTGACCATCGTTGGCACCCTTTTCCGCGGCGAGAACTGGAATCTCGTCGTCCCCTGGTAGGAGATCTGAGGAGATGACGACTATTCGCGTCGGTGTACTCATTCTTGCCTTAGCCGCCCTTGGAACCATTGGGGCGACGGGTTCCCGCTCTGCCACCGAAGCGTGGCTGGGCTTTCAAAAGCAGTATCACGAGCTCAGCGCCAGCAAGGGCAACCTGACCGGCGAGCTCCCTCCGATCGAAATCAAACAGGATCGCATGCTCGCCTTCGGCGACATGCGCGTCGACCGGTGCCGCACCTGCCACGTGGCGGTGGACGACCCCCGCTTCACTTCGGACGCCCAACCGCTTCACACCCATCCCGACATCAAGCCTCATACGTTCAACGACTTGGGCTGCACGGTCTGCCACGAAGGCGATGGGCGCGCCACCACCGCGCACCTCGCCCACGGACACGACCACTTCTGGACGGAGCCGTTGCTCAACGGCCAATTCATCGAGGCCTCGTGCGCGCGCTGCCACCCGTATCCGTACGTCGCCGGAATGGATCACGTTCGGCGAGGCCGCGATCTCTTCGAGCGGACCGGCTGCATGGGCTGCCACAAGGTCCAGGGCTTGTCTCGCGGCACGCTCGGCATTGAATTGACTGATGTCGGCAGCCACAAGAGCATCAAATACCTCAAAACCAAGCTCGATAATCCGATGGACCCGATGTTCCGGATTCCGTCGACGATCATGCCCAAGTTCCGTATTCTTTCGGAGCAGGACAAGAACGACATCGCGACGTATTTGAAGAGCCTCAAGGGCCGAGCTATCGCTGAGGACCCGCTCAGCTACCGCGCCCGCGTCAAGAGGTACGACGCGTCGTCCCCTGCGGAAGTCGAGCTCACGGCTGAGGCCGCCAAGGCTGCCATCCATCGCCGCGGCTGTCTCTCCTGCCACAAGCTCGAGGGGGTGGATGGCGGCCTCGCTCCCGACCTCAGCTTCCTCGGCCAGGTTCGCACCCCCGAGTACGTGGTCGCCCACCTGACCGACCCGCGCGCGCACACGCCCGGCAGCAACATGCCGAACTTCTGGATGTCGGCGAGCGAGCGGCAATCCATCGCAGAATACCTGACCTCCTTGAACGGCTTTGTCCTTCCGGCCGAGTCCAAGGATCAGTACGCTCAACTCTGCTCGCGATGCCACGGCGAGAAGGGCGAGGGCAATGGCGTGGTGGCCGAGAACCTCCTGCCTCGCCCCCGCGTCTTCACCAACCTCAAGTTCTTCAACTGGCTCCCCGAAAACCGCGCCTATAACGCCATACGCAACGGCGTGCCTGGGACCGCGATGCCTGCGTTCGGCAAGATCCTCGACGAGGCCGCCGCCCAGAAGCTGTTTGGCTGGGTGCGCACGTCCTTCATCGGCGGGGCACGCGAGCCCTTGGCGCCCCGCAAGTTGCCGGCCAAGAACCCCGTGGCGTTCTCCGCGGAGAGCGTCGCCCGCGGCAAGGCGGTCTTCGCCACCCGCTGCTACGGCTGCCACGGCCGAATCGGCGACGGCAAAGGACCGAACGCCGCTGAAATGCTCCCTCGCCCGCGCAACCTGAGCAACCACCTCTTCTTTGAGACACTGCCCGATACCCGACTCTTTGAATCGATCACGTATGGTATTGTTGGAACGGGGATGCCATCCTGGGATGTCTTGCCCGAGGAACAGCGATGGGACCTCGTAAACTACGTTCGGAACCTGTCGTCCACAGGTCCGGCGGCTTCAGAGAGGAGCAAGTAATGACCGTCGACGTGAAACGCAGCTGGCGCGATGAGCCTTCGGCCACCGTCGCGCTGCTCAGCGCAGCGATATTCTTCGCCATTACCGCCTTGGTGGGCGTCTTCATGGCCACCAAGTTCGTATTGCCCGAGTTCATGGGCAACGTGCCGTTCCTGACCTTCGGCCGGATGCGCCCTCTTCACACCAATGGCGTCCTCTTTGGTTGGCTGCTTCTGGCCGACATGGGGCTCATTTACCACATCATTCCGAAGCTCGGTGGCAACAAGCTCTGGAGCGAGAAGCTGGGCCTCTTCACCGTCGGCCTCTTCGACCTTGTTGTCCTCGGCGCGGTCTACGCGCTGCCTGCGGGCCTCAACCAAGGCCTCGAGTACGCCGAGATGCCGCTCTGGCTCGACGTGCCGGTCGTGATTGTGTGGGTGCTCTTCGGCATCAACGTCTTCGCCACCGTGGCCACCCGCAAGCACGAGAAGATCTACGTGTCCAGCTGGTACATCATGGGTGGCATCATCTGGACCGCCTTCGTCTACCTCACCGGCAACATCGCGGTGGAGTTCTTCAATGGCGTCAACCAGATGAACCTCAACTGGTTCTACGTCCACAACGCCGTCGGCCTCATCTTCACGCCGCTCGGAATTGGCATCGCTTACTACTTCATCCCCAAGGCCGCCCAGACGCCGCTCTACAGCCACCGGCTCTCGATGATCGGCTTCTGGAGCATCGCCTTTATTTACGTTTGGACGGGCGCGCACCACATGCTGCACGGGCCAATCAGCCAGTGGCTGCAGACGGTCTCGATCCTCTTCAGTGCCATGCTGATCATCCCGGTCTGGACGGTGGTGTTCAACTTCTTCGCCACGGTCAGCGGCAAGTGGGACCGCGTGCGGCAGGACCCCGTCCTCAAGTACCTCATGGCCGGCACCACCTTCTACGTCCTCACCTGCTTCCAGGGCCCAATGCATTCCCTGCGTACGGTGAGCGCCATTGTGAGCAAGACGGACTGGGTCGTTGGCCACGCCCACATGGCGGTCCTCGGCGCCTTCAGCTTCTTTGCCATCGCCGGCTCGCTCTACTCGGTTCCGCGCATCGTCGGCCACCAGCTCTACTCCGTGAAGCTCGCGAATACCGCGTTCTGGTTCATGTTCACCGGTGGCCTGGTATTCTTCTCGGGCCTCTGGGTCGGCGGCTTCATGCAGGGCCTGCAGTGGAATGACCCCAACATCCCCTGGATCGACACCGTCAAGTTCATGAAGCCGTTCTGGGCGTTCCGCTTGGCTGCGGGTGTCCTCCTGTACTCCGGCATCGTCTTGGTCTTCTACAACCTGATTCGCACCTTTACTGCGGCGCCTGAGGATCAGCGTCAGCCCGCTGTCCCCGCCGTCCGCGCCTAAGGGAGGCCAACCATGCTTCAAAAGACCGAAAAGAATGCAGGCCTCTTCTTCGTCGTCGCAACTCTCTTCTTCATGGTGGGCGGCCTTCTGACGACGGTGTTGCCGGCCCTCATCGAGCACTCTTGGAACAAGCCGGTTCCTGGCCAGGTGCCGTATACCGAGGCCGAGTTGCGCGGCCGCGCCGTCTACGTCCGTGAAGGTTGCTGGTATTGCCACACCCAGCAGAATCCGCACCTTGGTCGCCGATACCAAGCGGTTCGGCTGGCGCGGTGTCGATGCCCCTATCAGCACCCCTGGCGAGTACACGCGGGATCATCCTCACACGCTCGGCACCCGGCGCATCGGGCCCGACCTCGCTCGCGTGGGCGGCAAGTACGACACCAGCTGGCACCAGACGCACTTCCGCAATTCTCGCGACCTCGTGCCTGGTTCGGTCATGCCGATGATGCCGTGGCTGCTCGACGCGGACAATGGGAAGGATTTCAAGGATCTCGTGGCGTACATCCAGACCCTCGGCCGCTCGGTGCCCTGGCGGCCGCAGAACGACTATGAACGCTGAAATCTGGCGGAGCGAGCTCTCGCTCTACGGCTTCATGATCCTGAATGTGTTTGCGGTGGGGACGTGCCTGGTCTGGGCCTATCGGCGTGGTCATTTGAGCGATCTCGACGATACGATGATGAAGAGCCTGGACCTGCCCGCGTCCACCGCACCGAACTCGAAGGAGAACGGAAATGGCTAGCGAGCAGCATGACATCGACCTTTTTCCCGACGACATGAAGGTGGGCGACAACGCCATTCCCTTCTTTCTCAAGCTGACCTACATCGGATTCGTCTCGTTCGCCCTCACGTACTGGTTCCTCTATAACAAGGGCGACATCGGCACCCACAAGACGGCCGATGGCACCGATTTGGTCCAGAAGTACAACGCTGAGACCGGCCGCTAATATCCTTTAGCTTTGGAATCCAAGGAAGGGGCCGGTGTCTCTAGTCAAAGAGCGCCGGCCCCTTTCTACAAAGGCGCCCAGGAGTCGCAACCAGCCATGCTCCCCGAAGCAACTTGGGTCCGTCCCCCGTCGCGCGGCAGCCTTCACCGGAAGCGCCGCGCCGTGCAGGTCGTGACCTCGCTCATCTTCATCCTCGCCCCTTTCATCAATCTGCTTCGGTTTGACCTGAAGCACTCCGCCCTGATTATGGCAGGGGTCACGTTCAGCCTGTCGGAGATGCTGGCCGTCTTTTTGGTCATCCTGCTCCTGATTGTCGGCATCTTTGCTGGCGCCTTGCTCTATGGCCGCATCTGGTGCGGCTGGCTGTGCCCGCAGACAACCCTTTCGGAAATCGTATCGACCGTCGAGCGATGGGTCTGCAAATTCGCTAAGAAGAAAGGGGGGATCTGCCGGGCCGCGGCGCCCTTGGCCTCTCTCGCGATGTCGGCGTTCGTGGCTGCCAGCATTACGACCTACTTCCTCGACCCTGCTGACCGCTTCTCGCCCCCTCGCTGGGCTTGGTTCCTCTGGGGGGCCACCACCGTCGTGACGACGCTGGACCTCTATTTCCTGCGCCACTTGTTCTGCGTCAGCGTATGCCCCTACGGCATCATGCAGAACATCATTCAGGACTCTCGAACCCTGGGAGTGCAGCTCGACCCGGCGCGGCGGAGCGAGTGCGCCAACTGCCTGCTGTGCGTCCGCGCGTGCTTCATGGGCATCGACATCCGCGACCAGGGGTTCGATACCCGGTGCCTGAACTGCGGCGACTGCATCTCGGCCACGACTCTGGCCAAGCGCTGCCCCGCTGATCCGCTGATCGGCTTCCGCTACGGCACGGATCCCTCGATTTGGCCTACTTTCCTGCGCAAGGTGGGCATCTCCGACGGACGGAGAGCCTTTATCGTGGCCCTCACGGCCGCCTTGGCCATCCTCACTGTCGGGCTCATCGTGGGCCGCCGCGACCTCGACATGGAAATCGCGGCCCAGTACGAGCGGACTTTCACCGACCCATCGGGCGTCGTGCACAACCATTATCGCCTCTCGCTCGGCAACAGGCTCGACCGCCCGGTGCGCCTGCATATCGAGGTGCGAGGCGCACCTGAGGTCGCTCTCGAGTCCCCCAAGCCGGAGATCGACCTCGCCCCCGGCGAGCACGGCATCCGGGACGTGGTAATGTCCGCGCCCGCGTCTTCGCTCGGAGCCGGTGCGCACACCATCGTGGTACGCGGTGTCGCCGAGGGCGCGACTTTTGTCTCTGAGCTCTCGACGCACTTCTTCGTGCCGTCCAGGAGGTGATGTGCCCATGCGACTCACCGTCGGCCTGACTTTCGCTGCTTTCATGATGATCCTCGCCGTCGCCTGGATCATGGCGGAGAGGGCCCACCCTCAGATGATCGACGTCGACCCCGCCGCCGTGGACGCGAAGCACCATTGAGCAGCACCATGGCCCAGCTCCTCTTGGCATCAGCGTTCATCGGACTCCTGGGCTCCCTCCATTGCGCTGGCATGTGCGGGCCCCTCGCCGTAGCGGTGTCCTGCAGCGCGCCCCAGTTCTCCCCCGCGGGGAGGCTGGGCGCGTTCGTCTTCGGCAAGCTCGCCACCTACGTCGGCCTCGGCATCGCGTCGGCGACCATCGGGTCCGCGTTCGGAAGCCCGCGGCTGGGCGAACGAGCTTCCGCCGTCCTGGCGCTCGTCGCCGGCGTAGCGATGGCCTTCTATGGCGCGCGCACGCTCTGGCTTCGGGTCGCGCCCGCGTCGCGCATCGGTTCCCCTGGCCCCGTCGCGACCTTGCTCTCGGCGGCCCTCCGCTCGCGCGGTCCCGCCGCGCCATTCTTCGCCGGCGCTCTCGCGGGCCTTCTGCCCTGCGGGCTCGTCTGGGCCATGGTCGCCCGCTCGTTGACCGTCGGCAGCGCTTTCGGCGGCGCCCTGGTGATGGCCGCCTTTGGGCTCGGCACGGGTCCGTCCCTCTTCGCCGCCGGGTGGGTGAGCCGAGTCGCCACCGGCCGGGCGCGGCGATATGGCGAGGTCGCAGCGGCGGCGGCGGTGCTCGTCATGGGGCTCGTCGGTGTGTGGCGCGGCGCCTACGCCTTTCTGTCGCCCGGCAGCTGCCCCGCGCACCCCCATGGAATCTGACCCTCCCAGTGCCGCATCGACGTGCCGGCTCTGCGCCGGCCCGCTGGGCCCGCAGCAAATAGGCACGGGCTTCTGCTGCGAAGGGTGCGCCCGCGTCTCGGAGATCCTCGACGCCTCCGGCTTTCAGGGCGACCGCCGCACCAGCGCGGCGTACCTCGAGGCCGCTCGCACCGGGCTCATCCCCGTTGACCAAAGGCCGGCGACCGCGTCGCCCTCCGCGAACCCTCCGTCCAAGGACGCGCGGCAAGTGTGCCTGTCCGTGGACGGCCTGTGGTGCCCCTCGTGCGCCTGGCTGGTGGAAGCCGTCCTCGATCGCACGCCAGGCATCCAGTCGACCCGTGTGACCTTCTTCGCCGACATCGCCGAGGTCTCGTTCGATCCGATGCTCATCGGCGAGGCCGGGGTGGCCGCAAAGATCGAGGAGCTCGGCTACCGGGTCAAGCGCGCCGACGACAAGCCCGACCACCTCCCGCTCATCCGCTTCGGAATCGCCACGGTCCTGCAGATGAACGTGATGTGGCTGTCCTACGCCCTCTATGCCCACCGGGAAGGTTCAGCCCTGGCGGCGGTGAGCGGAATGCTCCCCTGGGTGCTCGCAGCGCTTTCGGCGCCCATCGTCTTCATCGCCGGCGCCCCCATGCTGGTGCGCGCCTGGCGCGCCCTCCTCGCTCGCGCGCTGGTCACCGACTCGCTCATCGCCCTCGCGTCCATCTCCGCCTGGGTCTACAGCCTCGCCGCTGCCGCCCAGGGCAGCGAGGCGGTCTATTTCGACGCTGCTGGCGGCCTCATCACCTTCCGGCTCCTGGGCCGGCTCCTGGAGCAGAGCGCCTTCCGAAGCGCCGGGCGGGCCGGCGAGGCAGTGCGCCGGCTCCTGCCTCGCAAGGCCCGGCGGATCACTCCGCAGGGCTACACCTGGGCATCGGCCGAGGCGATAGCCCCTGGCGAGCGCATCCGCGTGGCCCCGGGCGAGCGGGTGCCGCTCGACGGCCAGGTCCTCGCCGGCGAAGGGCGCGTCAGCACCGCGGTGGTCGACGGCGAGCCCCGCCCGCGGGTGGTGCGCGCGGGAGACAGGGTTCCCGGCGGCTCCATCTGCGGCGAGACCGCGCTCGACCTCGTGGTGACCGCTCCAGCCGCGGCCTCGCTCCTCTCGCGCATCGCAGACCACGTCGCGCGGGCCTCGGGCCGGCGCGGGGCTGCGCCGGAGATGGTCGACGCCATCGCCCGGCTGTTCATCCCCGGCGTACTCGTGCTTTCGGCAGTGACGCTCGCCGCGTGGTTCGCGCACGGCCTCCCGTTTCCGCAGGCGTTCCACCGAGCGCTGAGCGTGCTCGTGGTCTCCTGCCCCTGCGCCCTGGGCATCGCCGCGCCGCTCGCCCGCGTGGTGTCGTCTGGCGCGCTGGCTCGCCGGGGCATCATCGTCCGCGGCGAGGGCGCGCTCGACCAGGTCGCGGCCGCGAAGACCATCGCCTTCGACAAGACGGGGACCCTGACCCTGGGCCGCCCGAGCCTGCTCTCGGTCGAGGTGGAGCGCGCCAGCGAGGCCGAGGCGCTCGCGGTCCTGGCCGGCCTCGAAGAGCGCTCCGGCCACCCCATCGCGCTGGCGGCACGCCAGGCGCTGCCCCCTGGGACAGAGCCCAGCGCCGCCGAGCAGATGCGCTCGACGCCGGGGCGAGGGGTCAGCGGCGTGGTTGGGGGCGCGGAGGCTCGGGCCGGCCGACCGGACTGGGTCCAGTCGGAGGCAGGCCCTTCGCCCAAGCTCCTGCTCGAGGCCGTGGCGCGGGAGCAGGGCCTTGGGCGCACGGCCATTCTCCTGGCCTTCGGTGAAGGCCGATGGGCGGCCATGTCGTTCGGCGATCCCGTCCGCCCCGAGGCCCCCGCGGCGCTCGACGAGCTCGGCGCGCTCGGCCTCTCCACGGCGGTGCTGTCCGGCGACAGCCAGGCGGTCGCCGAGTCGGTCTCGGCTGCCGTCGGCGCCTCGCAGGCGTTCGGCGACCAATTGCCCGAGGACAAAGCTCGGCTCCTGGAAGCTCTGGGCGAGAAAGGCGAGCCGCGGCCCCTCTTCGTCGGCGACGGCATCAACGACGCGCCGGGCCTGGCGGCGTCGGTGGGCATCGCGGTGGCGAGCGGCACCGACTTCGCGCGCGAGACGGCCGACGTCTTGCTGCTGGAGCCGGGGCTCGCACCGCTCCCGAGCTTGGTGGCGGCGGCGCGCCGCATGCGCACCATCATTCGGCAGAACCTCTTCTGGGCGGCGCTCTACAACGTC
This sequence comes from uncultured delta proteobacterium, assembly GCA_963772225.1. Lineage (GTDB taxonomy): Bacteria > Myxococcota > Myxococcia > Myxococcales > UBA5297 > CAVYWD01. Next base: position 1,423,527 of record CAVYWD010000011.1, read on the forward strand.
GTTTGCATTCCTCTGGCGGCCTTCGGGCGGCTCACCCCGGTGTGGGCGGCGGCTGCGATGGTGGGAAGCTCGCTCCTCGTGACGCTCAACGCGCTGCGGGCCCAGAATTGGAAGGAATCGCCTTCGGGCGCCAAGGCCGGCAAGCCCGCGGCGGTTCGGTCGGCGGCCGCAGTGGCCTGACGCCGTGCCGCAGGAAAGTCTTTCGACTCCCGGCCCGAGCCGTTTACCGATCACCCGTCGGCCCGCCCGGGGCGCCCTCTCCCCCGGAGTACCCGGCAAGGCGCGGCGCCGCGCGGCCGAGGAGCGAAAGCGACGGAGCGAGGCCCCCGCCGGGCGCTCGAGCCGCAGCGAATTCCCCGAAGCCCAAGAATGAATAGCAGAGTCGCTCCGACTCGACTCGGTTCTCGAGGACGGCCGACGCCGAACGGGCAGGCTCCCTCGGGGGGGCGCGAGGAGTGCTTTTCTCGTGAAGCGATTCCTGCGCCGCTGGTGGACGTACCTGGCTCTTTGTGCCGGCCTTTGCGTTTTCGCCTACCTGGTGGCGGACCTTGGGGTCGGGACCATCGGCGCGACCTTGGCTCGCATCGGGCCGGGCTTCTTCTGGATGCCCGCCCTGGCCATTCTGGGCCTTTGCATTCGAGGGCTCGCCATTCTCCCTCTCCTGCCGGCGGGCGGCCGGATGAGCCCAGGCAATGCTGTCGCAAGCCGGCTCGCCGCCACGGCGCTCAACGTCATCGTCCCCGTCTTCGGGGTGGGCGGCGAAGCGGTCCGACTGCTTTGGGTCCGGCCCGAGTATCGTGACGAGGCGGTGGCCGCCATCCTGCTGGACCGCTCGCTGCTCATCCTGGCGGACCTCGCATTCTTGCTCCTGGCGCTGGCAGCGGGGCTTTTGGGCCTAGCCTTGCCTCGCCGCCTCGAGTGGATGACCATCGGCGGCGCTCTGGGGGCTGCGGGTATCGCCGCCTTGATCGTTTGGGTCACCGCGTCCCGGGGCATTTCCGTCCCCTTCGTCAAGGCGCTGCGAAGGATCGGCTTCAAATCCATGGGCGACAAGGTCCCGAGCGCCGAGGCGGTGGACTCGACCATTCGCGCCCTCTGGCGCGAGCGGCCGCGAAGCGTGCTCTACGCCACCGGCATTCAATTCGGTTCCCGGGTGGCGCTGGCGGGCGAGATTTGGGCGGGCCTTTGGCTTCTGCGCGTTCACGCCTCGACGCTGCAAGCGCTCGTCGTGGCGGCAGGGCCCATCGGCGTCAACGCGATCTTCACTTTCGTCCCGAGCCAGCTCGGCGTGCAGGAGGCCGGTATCGGGTTGGTCTTTGGCGCTTTGCACCTGGGCGTGCGCACCGGAGTGGTGCTGGGGATCATTCAGCGAATCAGCCAGCTGGTACAGGTGCCGGTGGGCCTCGCGGCGCTGGCGACGGCGAAGGGAGCGCTCAGGAAGACCCACCGCCGAGGGCCGACGCCCCTTCTCCACTGGCCGAGCCGGGGCCGCGCTCAGCGGGGGCGTAAGCGGCCCCCTGCGCTGGGCTCGATCGTCGACGGCCCTGAGCGACTTGGCCGGACCGGCAGCAGAGAAGCTCGCTCTCCCGAGCGCCCGATCTGACTGTGCCTGGCGCTGGGCGGACCGGGGAGCCTGAAGTCGGGAATCGGATTGCGGCCATCGCCCGCTCGTCGGTTTGCCGAGCTTGGCGATGCTGCGAAACTCCTCGCCACGACGCGGCAGAAAGGCCATCCCGTGAATCGCCGAGGGCGCGACGGCGGCAGGTCTCAGGCGCTCGTCGTCTCAAGAGCGCCGGGCTCGATTCGCCAGGGCCTGCGTGCGCACGGCTTCGGCGGCGGCGTGGAGGTGATCCACTCTCGGCGGTTTTGGTGATCCAGTCTCGGTTGCGGGGTTGCGGGCGCAGGCCGTCAGAAGGGTGCGGGCGAATACGGAGGCGGGCGAGCCGTCCCCGCCGTCTACGGATCGCGGAAACGAGGCGCTGTCCCCGCGCTGGACTCGTCAGGGCCCGGGCCCCATTCCGGAGCGGGATCAAAACGCCGACCGCCGAAGGCGGGTCGGGCGCCTCCGGCGGTCAGTCTGTCGCGGTGATGAAGGGCGCCCGGGCCGCAGGCATTCCGTCGCGGTCGCGGGACGCTCGCCAGCGGAGCCCGCTCTGAGGGCCACACCTGCGGCCCGGGCAGAATCGCGGTATCAGCGCCTCTTGCGCGAGGCGGGCTGCAGGGGCCCGTAGAGGAGCTGGTTGGGCTCGGTCGCAGTCCAGTGGGCCTCGACCTCGTCGCCGTACTCTTGCCAGAGCGCGACTTGGAGCTGGCCGCAGAGGTCGAGCAGCCAAGCCGCGGTGGGGCCGTCGAGCGGCGGGAGGTTGAGCGTCAGCGGCGGCCTCTCAATCATGGGGTTCCTCCACCGGGAGCTCGTGTCCCTGCTCCTTGGCCCGCTGGTGCGCCTGGTGCTGCCGGAAGCTCGGCCCGTCGATGTCGATCCGGATGGAGGTCGCCGCCAGGCGGTCGAGGACCGCCGCGGCCAGGGTAGCGTCGCCCAGGTACTTGCCCCATGAGGAGAGCCTGATGTTCGACGTGATCGCCGTGCTGGCGCTGCCGTGTCGGCGATCCAAGAGGGTGAAGATCATGTGGGCCGCGGTCGGCTCGTCGTCGCGGCGCTTGAGCTGGCCCAGTCCGACGTCGTCGATCACCAGGAGCGTGGGCCGACACCAGCTCTTCATCCGCCGCTCGTAGGAGCCGTCGGCCAGGCCGGCGTAGAGGTGGTCGACCAGGTCGACGCACCGGGCGTAGCGCACCATCCACTCCTGCTCGCAGGCTTGGACCGCGAGAGCCTGCAGGATGTGGCTCTTGCCGGTCCCGCTCTTACCGGTGATCAAGAGGTCCTCGTGCCGCTGGACGAAGGAGAGCGCGAAGAGCTCCTCGACGAAGCGGCGATCGAGCTTGGGCTGGAAGTCCCAGTCGAAGGCCGCCATGGTCTTGCGGACCTTCATGCCGCTGCCCTTGATGCGCCACTCGATGCTGCGCTCGCGCTTGATGGCGGCCGCCGCAGCGAGCAGCTGCTCGGCGGCTTCCAGGTCCGAGGGCTGGTGCTCCTTGACCCAGGCCAGATAGGCATCGATGGAAAGCCCCCTCAGACCGAGTCGGTCGAGGTGCCGCTCGATGCGCTCCCGGGCTTCGGCGGCGGGGCCTTTGAGGGAGGTGGGGGCTCGCATGTCGCTTCTCCTTGGGGCTCGGGGACTGTGCCGCGGCACGGCAGCGCGTCGTACTCGGCGAGGTCGCGCGGCTCGGTGCAGCTCTGGGCGACGGCGCTCTTGAGCTTCTTGGCCGAGGCCGCGGCGACGTACTCGTCGAGCCGGCGGCGGTCGGAGCGGGCGTTGAGGATCTTCTCGATGCTGACGTGCTCGAGAGCGCCGAAGCAGAGCGCGTGCGAGAGCGCCTTGCAGAGCTCGGCGGTGTCGTAGCCCTCGCGCAGCGAAAGGACCTTGCGCGCGTGGTAGCCGGCCGACCGCGAGTCGCGCCGCTCGAGCGCCGCCAGGTACTCCGCTCCGGGCCCCCCAAGATCCTGGAATGCGCGCCGCAGGTGCTCGAGGTCGGGCCCGCCCTCGGCGCGCGGGGGCCGATGCCCCGGCAGGATCGACTGCTGCTGCGCGCCGCGAGGCCTGAGCTCGTGCCGTGCCAGGCAGGTCAGGTCCGCTTTGTAGACGAAGAGCTCATTCTCGGTGATGCGCACCGGGAGAATCTCGGTGACGTATTCATAGGGCAGGGAATATTCATTGGTCTCCCAGGTCATGAAGCCCTCGAGGTTGCAGAGCTTGTAGAGCACCCGCGCGGTGTCGTAGGGGTGGCGCGGCAGCGGCCGCAGCAGCGACTGCTCTTCGGCGAAGAGCTCCATCCGCGTGCGCCGCTTCATCCGCTTGATGGGGCGCAGGTCGGCGATGGTGTCCATCCACCGGGAGAGCTGGGCCTCGAGGTCGGCCAGGTCGCGGAATGAGCGGCCCCGGAAGAAGCTGAGGGAGAGCTCCCAGAAGCTCCGCTCGACCCGGGGCTTGCGGTTGGGGGCATGGCGCACGGCGACGGCGGAGAATTCGTAATAGGTGGCGAAATCGACGAAGCGGGGATTGAGGATCGGCTGGTTGCCTTCCCAGCGCAGCACCACCGGCTTCTGGCTATCGTAGGTGCACCGGCGCGCGGCGCCCTGGAAGCGCGCGAAGGCGTGGCGGTGGCCGTCCATCAAAGGGTGCAGGCCGTTGCTCTCGAAGAAGCCGAAGTACTTCCGGGTCGAGTAGCGCAGTGCGTATCCGAAGGCCTGCAGGGTCATGGACGGCGCATGGGTGAATTCCACCGGGTAGGGCGACCAGTCGCACTCGCCCATGTCCCCCGGCACCCGCGGCGGCGTCTGGAGGCTCGGCTTGGGCGGCAACTTCGGGCGCAGGTTGCTCACCAGGACTTTCACGATGGTGTCGCCGCCTGCGTAGCCATGCTCGTCGCGCAAATGCTCGAAGACCCGCTGCGCGGTGATGTCCGGATACTTCTCGAGCAGCTCGGTGATCAGGCTGCGAAAGGGGTCGAGCTTCGAGGCGCGGCGGCGCGAGCCGCGCACCCGTGGCAGCGCCGAGTGCGCAGTTTCGCGCGCCTCCTGGTGGCTCTTGACGATGCGCCGCACGGTGTTTCGGCTGATGTGCAGGGCCCGCGCGATCGCGCGCCAAGTCATCCCCTCCTTGTCGAGCTGCACCACGTCGTGGACCAGCTGCGGGTCAAGCGGAAGCATCGGAGGCTCCTGGCGCCCCGAGGCGCGCGTCGAGGGTCCGGGTCAGGGCGGCCAGCGCACCGCGCAGCTCGACGAGCTCGCGCGAGACCACCTCGCACGCCGGCGCTCCCAAGCTGGCCAGCGACCGCTCCAAGAGCCGCGCGTGCAGGCGCGTCGAGAGGCGCTTCATCGCCCAGGCGTCCGCGACCATCTGCTCGCCGGGCGTGCGCCGCGGTGCACTGCCCTTGGGGGACTCGGCGGCCATGGGTGCGCTGGCTCGCTCCAGCAGCGCCGGCCACTCCGCTTCCTGGGCCGCGAGCAGCGAATCGACCAGGCGCGCGGTCTGCCGCGTGGTCAGCCCTCGTCGGGCTACCACCAGGCCCACAGCGTCCTGGTTGCCGCGCGGCAACCGCGAAAGCTCTCGCACCGCGGTGGCCGACAACAGCCCCAGCCGCACATTCGCCGTCAGCTCGTCCGACAGGTCCTCTGCCAAAGCCAGACGCCGACACACCCAGCTCTTGTCCCGCCCGAGCAGAATCGCGATCTGCGGCTGGCTCACGTGGTCGTCGCGATAGAGGGAGCGCACCAGCCAGCCCTCCTCGAGCTCGCACAGACCCGCCCCGGCGTTGCAGCGCAACAGCCGCACCTTCGCCCCTGCAGAGTCGACGCCGTGGACCTCGACGCGCAGCTTCGACCACCCAAGCTCGCGCGAGGCGCTCAACCGCTTGAGTCCATCGAAGACCTCCAGCTTCTCGCCCATTCGAAAGGCCTGCACCGGCGTCAGCTGCCCGAGCTTCGAGAGCGACAGCTGCATCTGCTGCGTGGCCTCGCCCGCGCACAGTCGCACCGCCAAGAGCGAATCGCCCAGCTCGCTCGGCGCCATCTCGGTGCTCGCGGTCGACACGCCCGTCATGCGCGCCACCGTGCGCCCTCACCGAGATCCTTGGCCATCCCGGCGCGTGACAGGGGCCGTTTTTCCCTCTGAGAGAGCTCGAAGCCGGCGCGTGACACGTACCTGCGGTCACCCGCTGCCTGACGGCTCCTCAGAGGGAAAACGGCGACTCGCCGGCGCCGCCGAACGCCGAAGCATGCGCGTGACACTGCTCCGCTCTGCGCAAAACCCCGAGGTTTCCCCTGCTGCCGCGCCAACTTGGCCGCCGAAGCCGGCGCGTGACATCGCTCCACAGGTCACGGGCCTGCTCCCGCGCCTGGTGCGCACGAGCACAGCTCACGCAGCGCCTCGGTCAGGGCAGCGCGAGAAGGCCGCGGAGTCGCCAGCGCCAGCTCGAGCACGTCCTCGAGTCGCGCGCCGAACGAGCCCCCCTGGTCGCCCGCCTCCGGCGGCCCCGCGCCCGATCGCAGGGCTCTCTTCTGGGCCCGGCATCGGGCTTGTCGCGCCTGCTCCGCCTTCCGGAACTCCTCAGGCGCCTTCGCTCGACGTTCGCGCGCCTGTCGCTTGCGTCTCGCCTGGCGACAGGCTTCGCTGCATGCATGCTGCGTCTCCGCCGCGCGAGGATCGGGGGAGTACCAACTCCTGCACTCGCTACACCGCCGACTGCGGACCTTCTTCCGGGGTCGCATCCCTCGACCGTCACGCCGAAGGGGTCCTCCGGATACTTCTCGCCCTGAGAGCTACTCCGACTCCCTCGCCTCAACGACCGGGTGGATCTCGAGGCCGCCGACAGGTGGATCTCGATCACGCCGCCGCTGAAGCGCACGGGCCCACTAAGCGAAAACGGAGACCCGGATCGTCCGAGTCCCCGCTTTCTGAAGCCGACACCGTGAATCGAACGGGACCTACTGATTACGAATCGGGTTTTGGCAGACTCGAAGTTCTCGCTTCAGAGAGAAAAGCGGCCCTCGCTGGCCCTCTTAGGACCGCAAACTACATGACGGTTACATGACGGAATGGCCCGCCAGCTTGGAGCGCCGGGGCCACTCAAGACGCCCTCCCCGCGAGCGCCCGCAGCCTTTCCAGCACCACCGGCACCCGGCCCTGGCTCGCCTCATCGCCGGGCAGGTGGCCGGGCAGCGCCACCATGAACGCGGGCTCGTCAAGTAGCTGCCCCACGCGCCTCATCAGGTAGTCGCAGAGGGGCTTGGGCATGGCTGCAACCTCGGCCACGAGTTCAGGCCTGCCATCCACGACGGCGATCAGGTCTTCAAGGTCGTGGCTGGCGCGGTAGTCACCTTCACCGCGCCCGTCGAAGGCTTCGAGCTTGGTGGCGAGGAAGAAGGGTGCGGACACCACGCGCACCAAGAGCTTCCCCACGGTGCGCTCCTCGGCGTGATCGATAGCAGGGCTGTACCAGCGGTTGCCGAAGCCCAGCACCTTGGCGCTCGTGGGCATCACGTCCACCTTCACCCCGCCCACGATCCACCTGCACACCGGGGCACCCTCGGACGTGTCTTCCTTGAACCCCAGCTTGCGAATCCGGTCTGAGAGCCGGGCGTAATCCGCGTGCGTGGCGAGGTCCACGATCACATCCACGTCTGCGGTGAACCTGACCTCGGCCGCAGCAAGGTCGGTGATCAGCAGCGCCGTGACCGCGCCGCCGAGGAACACTACCTCTTCCCGGAGGTCGCCCAGCCGCTGGGCTACCAGTGCCACCATGTCGAGGTTCTGGCTCACTCGCCCGCCCGCATGATCATTTCGGTGAGCAGCTTGGCGGCTAGCTCGCGCTCGCGGGCATTGCCACCCCTGATGGCATCGATCAGGGCAAGGGCTGAGTACAGGGCTGGATCGCTCGCCGCCGCCTTCGCTGCGGCCTTGTAGAGCGGCTTGAAGGCCTCTCCGCGCACCGTGCCCTTGGGGTCTGGCCAGACTGGCGGCAGCCCATCGGTTGGGGCGAAATGCTTCTTGAGGACCGGGGCCGCATGGGCGGTAGGCACTCCGCGAGTCACGCTACCCCGCTCGGCCGGGTAGACGTACTTCAGACCATGGATCAGGAACTCAAGAAGGCTCGCGCGCACTGGCTGGACAGCAGTCGGAGACTCCCCTGACCGAGCCATCAGCCTCGCCTGCAAGGCCCGCTTCACCGCCCCGTGCGTAGCCGAGGCGGCAATCCCGAGCGAGGAGGCCAGCGCAGGGAAAGTCCACCGCTCCTTGGGGTGGAGTGCCCATTTCACCAGCACGAGAACGTCGAGGGGCTTCATCGCCATAGAGGTAGTCTACACCCTCATTCTCGATTCTTGAATTGAGAATGGCCACCTGCCCATCCCGGCCCACTCACCCCCGCCCCATGCAGCAGCGCTTGAACTTCTTCCCCGAGCCGCACGGGCAGGCCTCGTTGGGGCCAACCTTCTTCTTGAGCACGGGCGCGGCCACCTGGGCAACGGCGGCAGGCAGGGCAACCTGCTTCGCGCGCCGGGCCAGTAGCTCCCGCCCGACCTCCTTCATGCGCTTGTTGCGGTCGGAGAGGTACTTGCCGAGGTCTGCGCCGCCGCTGTAGGCCTTCCACGCCGCGCGCAGGAGCTTGGTCATTCCGGGCGCGGGCTCGAAGTTGTTGGCCTTGCCGGTGGAGAGCTTGACGTTCACCCGTCCAACGTCCCCCGGCCTGCCATGGTCAAGAGACATGCCCACGAAGACGACCTTGGCCCCTCCGGTACTGGATCAAGGACAAGAAGATCAAGACCATCAAGCGCAACGGCAAGCTCCGCATCCCCGCGTCCGAGGTTGAGCGGCTTGGGAGCGAGAGCGTCAAGTAGCAGAGCACCGTCACGCCAGCGTGGGCACCTTCGCCGGCACGGCATGCGTCGCATAGAACTTCCTCGTGGTCCTGACCGATTTGTGGCCAAGGAACGCGCTCACGACCGAGGGATCGGCACCCTTGTTGATCGCGCTCCATCTCACCTGCGCGAGGGCTCGCGCGCTTCCTCTTCTGGCGCGGTTTCAGCGTGGCAGGCTCCGTCCCCGCCGCCACCGACCCTGCGGTCGTGGAGGCCTTGGAACCCGTCGTGGGTTTCGTCATGGAGTTCGTCATGGAGCGCGACCCCCGGCTCTTCCTCGTGGTGGCCCCCTCTCGCCCAGCGGCACACGAGGATTGCGTGACGAAGTGTATCGCAGCGGAAGGTCACCAAAAGAAACAGCCGCACAGCTTTGGGGGCTGAGCGGCCGCTCTCGCTGTTCTATTCTTCCTTGAGCCGACACCGTGAATCGAACACGGGACCTACTGATTACGAATCAGTTGCTCTACCGGCTGAGCTATGTCGGCGAACCCGCCTAAGACGGCAGGGTGACCCTGAGTCCGGGGCCTTATAGCACAAGGATCCCCCGATGCAACCGCCAACTTGCCGCGGGCCGAGCGACCGCCCCAAGTCCCGGTGTTCCGCCCTCCTTCCGCGACCTTGGCGCGTTGACGCCCCTGGGAGCCGCGCCTAGTATCCGCGCGCGGGACCCCTGAGCCGTCCTTCGAGGCGGCGGAGACCAAAGCCTCATGCGCGTTCGCGAGGGCCGGAGGACCATCTACACGGACGCGATGGAGATTTTTCAGCGGGCGGCAGACCTCTCGGGCCTGGACCACCGCATCCGCCTCGAGCTCGAAGAGCCCGACTATGAGCACATCTTCTACGTCACGGTGAAGCTCAAGGACCGCCTGGTCCCGGTCCCCCCGGCAGACCTCAACCGATACGGCGACCTCCCCGAGTCGGTGCTCCGCGACCCGCATGCCCTCGAGTATCTCTCCGACGGCACCATCCTCCTCAAAGGCCGCGCCCTGCTCGGCTCCGACGTCACCATCCGCCAGGGAGCCATGCGCCTGCCGGGCGGAGGCCTGTACCGCCTGGAGCCCGGCGTGGTGAAGCGCTTCAAGGCGTACCGCGTGCAGCACAACCAGGCGCGCGGTCCCTACAAGGGCGGCATCCGCTTCCACAAGGACGTCTCCCTCGACCTCTTCAAGGTTCTCGCCGCGCAGATGACCTGGAAGACGGCCATCGCCGACGTGCCCTTCGGCGGCGCCAAGGGCGGCATCAAGCTCGACCCGCGCGCCTATGGCAGGGAGGAGCTCGAGCAGATCGCCCTCCGGTACATGTACAAGCTCAAGCGCCTCATCGGCCCGAACCTGGACATCCCGGCGCCGGAGATGGGCACCGGCCCCGAGACCATGGCCGTGATGCTGCGCCAGTACACCGACGGGGAGCGCGAGCGCCACAAGGTCCGCGGCGCCGTGACCGGCAAGGACGTGCGCATCGGCGGCTCCGAGGGGCGACTCAGGGCCACCGCCCAAGGGCTCGCCTACTGCATCGAGGAGTGGGCGCGCCTGCGAGGCGAGCCACTGCGCGGCAAGACCTTCATCATCCAGGGCTTCGGCAAGGTGGGCGCCAACGCCTGCGAGATCCTCGCGCAGGCCGGGATGCGTCCGCTCGCCGTGCAGGACCAGGACGGCTCCGTCTGCAACCTGAACGGCCTAGACGTCGATGGGCTGATGCGCTTCGTGTTCGAGAACCCCAAGAACCTGCGCCGCAGCGTCGACGGATTCCCCGAGGCTAACGCCATCGGCCGCAAGGAGTTCTTCGAGATCAAGGCCGACCTCCTCGTCCTCGCCGCCATCGAGGGCCAGCTCACGCCGGACATCGCCGAGAAGCTCAAGGTCGCCATGGTCGCCGAAGGCGCCAATCGCCCCACCACGCCCGAGGCCGACCAGATCCTCTCCGCCCGGCGCATCGACCTCATCCCCGACATCATCGGCAACTCGGGCGGCGTCATCGTCAGCTACTACGAGTGGCTGCAGAACCAGCGTTTCGAGCACTGGACCGAGCAGTCGGTCAACGAGCGGCTGGCGCGCTCCATCAAGGAGAACTACCGCATCATCCGCGACATCGCCGCCGACAGGCCCAACGCCGAGTCAAGCCGATTCTGCGTGGGCAAGGAGCTCGACGTGCGCCTCGCCGCGATGGTCCTCGCCTTGAAGCGCATCGAGTCCCACTACGCCCTCGAGGGCTTCTCGCAGTGAGCGCGACCGGCCGCCTCGCGCCGGCCGACCTTCCGATGGCTCAGTGCAATACCCGGCCCCGGAGAGACTCGCTCCGCTCCATCGCCGCGGCTGTCAGCCCGGCCTCCTTCTCGGAGACCTCGACGAAGCGAACCCCCATGCCGCGGAGCTGGTTCTCGCCTTCGCCCGCGCCGCCGTACGACAGAAAGCACTGGTAGCGGACCTCGCCGACCATCGCGATCTCCGTCGTCGTGTCCGGCGAGACGAACGTCACCTTCACCCGCGCCCCAAGGCGGTACGGCTCGCGCGTCTCGATGAACATGCCTCCGTCGGAGATGTTGCGCGCGATGCCGCGCGTCACCCCCTCCTCGCCAGAGAGATAGACCGGAAATGCCTTGTCGAACCGGATGGACGTCCTTCGCTCCTTCACGTGAACTACCTCCCCGTCGCACCCTCGCCGCTCGCGACTCTAGCGGTCGCGCCCATGTAGTCAACAAAACTACCTCCCCGCAGGGGCGCCGCCTCGCGGGCTCCTCGACAGGCGCGGGCGAGCTCGAAACAGGCTAGATCAAGTCCAGCGAACCAAGGAAAGGGGGCTTGCGTTCGCTCTCGAGGAGTGTGTTCTCCATGCAGAAGCTCGTGCTCGCCTTGCTCGCCACCATCCTCTCGCAGCCGGCGTTGGCCGAGGCCCCCAAGGCGTTCGTCGCGCTGCGCGACAGCGCTGAGGCCGTCGACAGCCTGACCACGTTTCTGGACCGATACGTGGGGCACTGTTCCGACCCATTCGAGAAGGCCGCGTGCGAGGCCCACGCGCGGAGAACCCGCGAGCAGATGACCGGCCGCTCATTCTACGCCATCCTCGGCGAGAGCGCGTCGCGCGCGCTCAGGGCCGCGGCCTTCAACCCGTCGAGCGGCACCTTCCGAATCGACCTGACGCCATTCTTCGAAGCGGGCGACTTCGCGCTGACCGAGGGCGCGCCCCTCGGCCTGGACTCCCAGGGGCGCCCGCGCATCGCGCTGCTCCCCATCGCCGCGACCATGCCCCAGGGCTCGCTCCCCATGGACGTCGAGCGGCTGATGCGCTCGGGAGCGCTCCGGGTCCACCTCGTCTTCAAGCCGCTCGGGATCTGGTCGCTGCCCGGAAAGAGCGGCAAGCTCGAGGGAGTGCGGGCGAGGCTCCAGGCGGTCCGCATCGTCAATGCGCGAAGCGGCGACGAGATCGCCCTGCACGTGGCACGGTAGCGGCGCCCACGGACGCGGCTCCATTGAAGCCCGCGCCGCAGCCGCGGGCTTCGCCACGGACGCGAGGAGCTTCGACCGGCCTACCGCGGGATTCGAACCGCCACGTAGACCGACGAGTTATCCCGCTGCACGCGGATGAGCGCCATGGCGCCCGGCTCGAGCTGGGAGAGCGCGGCGTTGTACTCCTCGACGGAGCGGACCGGCTGCCGCTGCATCTCGACGATGACGTCGCCCTGCCTCACGCCTGCGCGGGACGCCGGCCCGTCCGGGCGTATCTGCGCCACCTGCACGCCGCCCTCGACGCCCAGGCGCTGCGCGCGGGCGGGCTGGACCGGCTGCACGGAGAGCCCGAGCTGATCGCCGGGGCTGGGTTCGGCCGAGGAGCCGTCCTCGCCTTCGGGGTTGTCGGAGTCCTCGGGTCGCTCACCGACCTTCACGTCGACGGAGCGCTCCTTCCCGTCGCGAAGCACCGAGAGCAGCGCCTTCTGCCCGGCGGGCATGAACGCCACCTGGCGCATGAGCTGGGTGTAGCTCTCCACCTTGCGCCCGTTGAGCGACACCACCACGTCGCCCGCCTTCAGGCCCGCGCCCTCGGCAGGGCTCTTCTTCATCACGCCGGCGATGAGCGCGCCGTGAGGCTTGTCGAGCTTGAGCATCTTGGCGATCTCCGGGGTGACGCCCTGGATGGAGACGCCCAGCCAGCCCCGGGTGAACTTGTGCTTCTCGAGCAGCTGCGGGAGCAGCCCCTTGACCATGTTGATGGGGACCGCGAAGCCGATGCCCTGCCCCTGCGCGACGATGGCCGTGTTGATGCCCACCACCTCACCCCGCGTGTTGAAGAGCGGGCCGCCGGAGTTGCCGGGGTTGATGGCGGCGTCGGTCTGGATGAAGTCGTCGTACTGGCCGGCGCCGATGTTGCGCTCTTTGGCCGACACGATGCCCAAGCTCACCGAGTGGTCCAGGCCGAACGGGTTGCCCGCCGCGACCACGAAGTCGCCGACCTGGAGCACGTCGGAGTCGCCCAGGGTGACGGTGGGCAGCTCGCCGAAGTCGCTGCCCTTCAGCTTCAGCAGCGCGACGTCGGTCTTGGGGTCGCGGCCGACAATCTCTGCCTCGAGCTCCCGGCCGTCATCGAGCTTGGTGCGGATCTCCGTGGCGCCGTCGACCACGTGGTTGTTCGTGAGCAGGTAGCCTTTGGGGCTCAAGAATCATTCCCGAGCCCAGGCTCTGGCGCTTGCTCTCCTCGGGCATGCCCTCGTGGAAGCGACGGAAGAACTCCTCGAACGGGTCCCCGCCCTGCCCGCGCCGCGTCCTCAAGTGGGTGACGGACGTGGTGTAGATGTTGATGACGCCCGGCTTGAGCGTCTTGACGAGCGGGGCGAGCGAGGGCATCGGCACCACGCCCTGCGGCAGCGGCTCGCTGGGGCCGCGCTCCTTCCAGAGCGCGTTGACGGGCGCCGCCGGGGACGCCGCTTGCGCCGTCCCGACCACCGCCGAGTCGACGACCTGCGCCAGGGTGGAGCCGCCTTTGCTGCAAGCGGCGAGGGCCGCGAGAAGGGCCGCGCCCCAAGCTGCGGCGGCCGCAGGGGTGCGCTGCGCCCATTGCCGACGCATCGACGTGTCATTCATTCTCGTGCTCCGCTCGGTGAGAGTGCTCGACAGGCGAAACATCAGCGGCCGCCCAGGATTCCCGCCGGGCGGCCCGCCGGCCGCTCGGCCCTAGGCAGCCCCGCCGTCGGGCGAAGGTGGAGGCGTCGGCGCCGCGGGCGCCACGTACCGGGCGACGCGGACGCGAGCGGGCCTCAAGACCCTGTCGCCGAGCTTGTAGCCCGGGACGTCCTCGCTCACGACGAGGTCGGCCTTCTCCGACTCGTCCACCGGCACCAGGTCGACCGCCTCGGCCAGGTTCGGATCGAACGGTTTGCCCACGAGCGACAGGCGCTCGATTCCCATGGCCTGCAGGCGGCGCAGGAGCCCGTCGTCGATCATCCGCACGCCTTTTCCGAGGGCGGTCTCGGAGCCATCGGCCCCGAGCGCCCGGTCGAGCTCGTCGCCAATCTCCAGGAGCGCGACCGCAATCTTGCCGCGCTCGGCCGCGAGCACGCGCTCCTTCTCGCGCTCGATCCGCGCTCGGAAATCGCGCTGCTCGTTGAGCTGCGCGCTGTAGGCCCGGGCAATCTCGTCGAGCCTCGCGGTGGTGCGCGCGAGCTCCTGCTTCGTCTTCTCGAGCTCCGCGGTGAGCGCCGCGACCTCGGCGGGGACTTCGGCGGGGGCGCCGGGAGCGGCCGCCTCGGCCCCGCTGGGGGCTGGCGCCGCGCTCGACGTCGCCGCCTCGTCGGGCGGCTGGGTCTGGGGGTTCTGTGCGTCGTTCAAGGTGCCCTCTCCTCAGGGGAGGCTTCAGCTCCGGACAAGAAACCGGCGCGCTCGAAGCTAATCACCTGAAAGGGCATGTCAATTGGATAGTCGCGGCCCGCCCTCAGGCCTGGTGGGGCGGCGCGGGGTCGAGGTCCAAGGGGGGCGGCCCTTCCCTCGAATCCTGCGCCTCGGCCCGGGGCGGCCCGTCGTGAGGCTCCTGAGCCTCGGCCGCCATCGCGGCGAGCTCGTCGGGGCTCAGGCGGGGCACGCTGACCGCGGCCCCGAGCTCGTCGCGAATCTCCACCTCGGCGGCGCGCAGCGAATAGTAGAGGAGCCAGCGCTCGGCCGCCGTGAGCGCCCCTGGGGGCAGCGAGGTCTCAATCTCCTGGATGGTCAGATACCCTCGCTGGAGCCCCTTCTGGAACAGCTCCTTCTTCGCCCGGTGGTTACGACCTGTTCGGATGATGGCCATCGCTCGTCGATTGTAAGGCGCTCGACGCTCGCGCGCTTTCTTCCGGAAGCTACGGCGCCGGCATCTCCACCGGGCGGACCTCCTGCTCGTGCTCGCCGTGCGGGGCGATGAGCGGCGACTCGGGCCTGGCCTTCTCGCCCAGGATCCGCGTCAGCTCATCGCCGTCGACCACTTCGGTGATAAGCAGCTGAGCGGCCAGGCGCTGGAGTCCGGCGCGGTTCTCGCGGATCACCTGGCGCGCGCGATCGAGCCCCTCCCGGACCAGCCGCTGGACCTCGTGGTCGACCGCCAACGCCGTCTGCTCGCTGTACGTGCGGAACTCCGGGCCCGCGGACGCAGGGCCCAGGAACACGCCGCGCGAGTGCTCGACCAGGTTCACCGGCCCCAGGGCGGGGCTCATGCCGTACTCGCGGATCATCATCTTGGCGATCTCGGTGGCCTGCTTCAGGTCGTTGGCCGCGCCGGTGGAGATGGTGCCGATGAAGAGCTCCTCGGACGCCCGCCCGCCCATGAGGCTCGCGATCTTGTCGCGCAGCTCCTCGAAGCTCATGAGGTATCGGTCCTCCAGAGGGAGCTGGAGCGTGTAGCCGAGCGCCCCGAGGCCGCGCGGGATGATGGAGACCTTGTGCACCCGCTCGGCGCTGGGGAGCTTCCAGCCGACCACCGCGTGGCCGCTCTCGTGAAAGGCGACGATCTGCTTCTCGTGCTCGTTGATGCGCCGGTTCTTCTTCTCCAGGCCGGCGACGACGCGCTCCACCGCCTCCTCGAAGTCGCGCATCTGCACGTTCTCCGAGCCGCGCCGGGCGGCGAGCAGCGCCGCCTCGTTGCAGACGTTGGCGAGGTCGGCTCCGGCAAAACCCGGGGTGCGCGCCGCCAGCGCTTTCAGGTTCACGTCCGGGCCGACGCGGACGTCGCGCGCGTGGATCTCCAGGATCTTCTCGCGGCCGCGCCGGTCGGGGCGGTCGACCAGCACCTGGCGGTCGAAGCGGCCCGGCCGCATCAGCGCCGGGTCCAGGATCTCCGGGCGGTTGGTCGCGGCGAGGACGATGAGGCTGACCTTGGAGTCGAAGCCGTCCATCTCGGCGAGGAGCTGGTTCAGCGTCTGCTCGCGCTCGTCGTGCCCGCCGATGACGTTGCCGTTCCGGCTCTTGCCGATAGCGTCGAGCTCGTCGATGAACACGATGCACGGCGCCTTCTGCTGCGCCTGCTGGAAGAGGTCGCGCACGCGCGCCGCGCCCACGCCCACGAACATCTCCACGAACTCCGAGCCGGTCAGCGAGAAGAACGGGACGCCCGCCTCGCCGGCGATGGCCCGCGCCAGGAGCGTCTTCCCGGTGCCCGGGGGCCCGACCAGGAGCACGCCCTTGGGAATCCGCCCGCCCAGCCGGCGAAACTTCTCGGGCGTTCGCAGGAACTCGACGATCTCCTTCAGCTCGTCCACTGCCTCGTCGATGCCGGCGACGTCCTTGAAAGTGATGCCGGTGTCAGACTCGGAGTGAATCCGCGCGCGCGTCTTGCCGAAGGTCATGATCCCCGGTGGGCCCTGCCCCATGTTCCCGCCCATCCGCCGGGCCATGAAGCTCCAGAACAAGAGGCCCAGGCCGATGGGGAGCAGCCAGAATCCACAAGAGGTCAGAGAAGGCCGACGAAGGCTGCGCCTCGTACTCCACGTTTTTGCTATCGAGCAGCCGGACCAGCTCTTGGTCCTGGGGAATCCGATTCGCGAGCCACGGCAGGCGCGACACTCCGTCGCGAGGCGCGGGGTTGTTCGCGCGGTTCGTCGGCTCGGCCGGCGCGGCGAGATAACCCTTCACCCAATCGTTGGAGACCACCACCCGGGAGAACTTGTCGGAGCGCACGGCCTCCAGGAACCGGCTGTAGGGCACCTTCTGTACCCCGGCCTCGGAGAAGACGGACCGGAAGAGGAAGAAGCCCAGCAACAGCAAGAGCACATAGGCAATCGGCGACCCGAACCGGAACCGCCCACCTCCAGGGCCGTTGCCCGGGCGCTCGCTCTTCTTTCCCCTCGGGTTTGCTCCCGGGGTCGTAGGGCTCATCGGCGGTGCTCCTCAAGAACGAAACGCCTTCGGGTCTCGATGGGCTTCGAAATTGAAGATAAGCACCGGGGCGATCGCCTCAACCGCTGCAACCCGGCGAGCCCTGAGCCGCGCGAGCCCCGCGGCGAGAGGCCGCCGCCCGGCCGAGCGCGCGCTCGGCGGCTCGCTTCCTCAGGTCCCGCCCATCTTTCGCATCAGCGAGATGGTCACCGAGAAGACGCGGTCCAGGTAGTAGGTGACGGGGATCTCCTGGAGCTCGAAGTCGACCGAGAGCGTGGAAAGCCCCCTCGAATAGTGCACGGTGTAGCTCGCCCCCAGAATGAGCGAGGGCACGCTGATGGCGCTGACCTCGAAGGCGGAGCCTTTGAGGTTGTCCTTGACGTGCGAGGCGATCATGTTGCCGATTTCCATGATCGCGTCGAGGTTGTCCTCGTTCGGGCCCTTCTGCTCTTCCCCGAGGAGCTTGCCGGTAAGGTAGAGCATGGTGCGCTCGGTCAGGTTGAGCGTGACCGTGCCGTTGTTGCGCCCCACCATGCCGACGATGACCGCGATGGGGCGAATGGCGTTGAAGAGGCGGCTCGCACCCACCGCGGGAGGGTTCAGGCCGGTCATCTCCAGCCCGAGCTGCGTCCCTTTGAGCACCGCTTCAAGCAACATCTCATCGAGTTCGAGCTTCATGGGTCGCTCCTAGAACTCATACATTCGGTCTCAGTGAGGCTGCCCAGCCAGTGTCGACCAGGTCGCCCTTGAGCGCAAAAACCTTGCCGCGCGGATCGCATCCCCCGCACGGGACAGGCGCCGGCCGCCCCCGGCGGGTAGGAGAAGGCATGCGAATCGGAATCATTGGAGCTGGTCGAATCGGAGCGACCCTCGCTCGGCTGTTCGGGGAGGCAGGCCACGAGGTGGCCATCAGCAACTCGCGAGGTCCGGAGACACTCCAAAAGCTCGCCCAGGACCTCGGGCCCAAGGCGCGCGCTGCGACGGCCGACCAGGCGGCAAGCTTCGGCGAAGTGGTGGTCCTGGCCGTGCCTTGGCGTCTCCGAGCCGCGCTCCCGCCTGCAGCAGCGATGGCCGGGAAGGTCGTCGTGGACGCAATGAACCCTTACGGCGCCGACTCCCAGCTCCTCGACTTGGGCGACTCCACGTCATCGGAGATGGTGGCCGAGCAGCTCCCGGGGGCGAGGATGGTCAAAGCGTTCAACACCATCTACTTCGAGCACCTGGCGAGCCGCGGCGACCGACAGCGGCCGCTCGGCGAGCGCCACGCCATCTTCGTCGCGGGCGACGATGAGAACGCCAAGCGGGCGGTCGCCCAGCTCATCGAGGACATCGGCTTTGCCCCGGTTGATACTGGGCCGCTGGTGGAGGGAGGCCGGATCCAGCAACCGGGATCGGACATCTACAACCGGCCCATGACGGGCGAGCAGGCTCGTCGCGCGGTGCAGCAGTTGCGCTAGAGACCGAAAGGCCCCATGGGCGACTTCCCCGCCAGAGTGAAGCTCGGCCGCAGCGGCCTCTCGGTCTCGCCCCTCGCCGTCTCCGGCGGCTACGGGGTGGACGCCCGGTCGCTCCGAAAGGCATTCGACCGAGGCGTGAACTACTGGTACCACGGCTCCCTGCGCAGGCCTGGCATGACGCAGGCCATCCGGGAGGTCGTTGCGTCGGGCCAGCGCGACCAGCTGGTCGTCGTCCTCCAGAGCTACTCGCGCTGGCCGTACTGGATGGAGCGGACGCTGACCGCCGGGCTGAAGCACCTGGGGCTGGCCTACGCCGACGTGCTGCTCCTGGGCTGGTACAACCGCGCGCCCCGCGAGGCCATCCTGGAGCGCGCGGCGCGCCTCCGGGAGAAGGGCCTGGTCAGGGCGCTGGCCATCTCCGGGCACCATCGCCCGAGCTTCCCGACGTTCGCTGCGGACTCGCGCTTCGACGTCCTGCACATCCGCTACAACGCGGCGCACACCGGGGCAGAGCACGACGTGTTCCCCGCCCTGCCGGCGGCGAACCGCCCGGGCTCGGTGGCGTACACCGCCACGGCGTGGGGCCGGCTCCTCGACCCGAAGCGCATGCCGCCCGGCGAAAAGCCGCTGCGCGGGCGCGACTGCTACCGGTTCGTCCTCAGCAACCCCGACTTCCACGCCTGCATGACAGGGCCGAAGAACGAGGCGCAGATGGACGAAGCGCTCGCGTCGCTCGACGAGGGGCCGCTCTCGCCCGAGGAGAGCGCCCGCATTCGCATCATCGGGGCGCACGTGCACGGCTGAGCGGCCCGCCATCGGCGTTCAGCGAGCGCCTTAGGCGACGCGCCTCGAGCCGGCGCCTGGAGAGCCGTCACCTCCTCGCGCCGGGCTTCCCCGACGACTTGCGCTTGGCCGACTTCGGGCTCGGCGGCGAGGCATCCTCCGGCCCCAGCTCCTGCTCGATGGCGTAGATCCGCTCGTTGAGAACGTCCATGTCCGCCCCAGCATCCTGCGCGCGCAAGATCTCCTCGCGGGCCTGCCGCTTCTTGCCGAGGTCGAAGAGCGCGAGACCGAGGTGGGCGCGGGCGTACGCATCCTCGGCTTCCTTGAGCGACGCGGTGAGCTCGGCGACGGCCTCCGTCGCGAAGCCGTTGCGCCATAGCCAGGCCCCGAAGCTCGCGCGGCGCTTGGCCGACGGGTGTCGCTGCACGAAGGCGTCGTATTCGGCCCTCGCCGCCGGCAGGTCTGGCCGCCGCGCCAAGAGCTCGACGAGCTGGCCCAAGACCTGGTCGTCCTCGGGGGCGGCGGCGAGCTGCGCCCGCAGGACTTTCTCCTTGGCGCCCGCTGACGAGGCGAGCGCCGTGGCGTGACGCTTGCGAACCTGGTCGGCCTCGGCCTTCTTGCCGCGGGCTTCGTACTCCACAGCGAGCGCCTGAGCGAGCGCGTCGTCGGCGGGGCTGGATTCGAACTTGGCCACGGCGCTGCGAAGCAAGAGCCGGTCGGCGTCTTTCTTCCGGCCGGAGCAAGACTTCGCCATGAGACCGAAAGCGAGCGCCCCCAGGAACGCGAGGGCAGCCACCGCGCCGAGCGAGCGGTTTCGAAACGACCTTCGCTGGCCTTCTGCCAGCTCCTCGTCTTCTTCGTCGAGCTCGTCGAAGGACATGCCGCCGAATATAGGCTGAGCCGGCCCCTCGGAGCGGCTGGAGGCGAGCGGCGAGGTCTCGACAGCCCCACCGGGCCTTCTTCACCCAGGCACTCGGTCCGCATCGAATTGGGCGCTGTCGCGGGATGGCCCGCGATTCGCCCGCAGCCAGGGCTCGGTTACTCCTGCGCGATTTCGCCGCGAGCGCCTCCCCGCACGCCCGCCTTTGACCGGCGAGCGGCCGTGCGCTCGATGCGTGATTTTCGTTGGCATAAGCACTGCAGGAAACTCAAGGCGATATCTCGGCTTGGGCCTCGGGAGGCTGGCAATGACCTTGGCGCGACTTCTTCAGCTCCTGCGTGCGGCCGCGGACCTTCTGTCCTTCGACCTCGCGCCGCCGGCTCCCCGTCCTTGCTACGCCTACGCGCGGCGCCAGGATCCGCGGCTTCGCGGGACGCCCAGCGGGCGCGGGCCCTCGGTCCGCGGGTGAGGGTCGTGGCCGCTGCGGAGAAGACCCTCGTCGTCGGGATAGGCGATGCTCGCCGGGGCGACGACGGCGTGGGCGTCGCGGTCGTCCGCCTGCTGTGCCGGCGGCTGGGCGACGCCTGCCCTGTCGATCTGCTGGAGCTCGAGAGCGGTGGGATGCGCCTCATGGAGATCCTCGACGGGTACGACCGAGCGTTCATCGTGGACGCGGTGGTCACCGGCGAGGTCCCGCCGGGGACCATTCGCCCGCTTTCAGTGACCCTCTCCGGCGCGGTCCGAGAGTCGAAGCCCCGCCGCGACACCGACCTGGGCAGTGCACTGGAAGTCGGGCGCACCCTCGGGCTGCATCTTCCCAGGACCATCCAGGCCTGGGGAATCGAGGCGTTCGAGGTGGATGCCTGCACCGAGCGTCTCTCCGAGCGCGTGCAGGCCGCCGTCCCGCGAATGGTCGAGCTGCTCACCGCGAGCGTCTCCGGCGGGCCCTGCAGCTCTCCGTAGAATGCCCTTCAAAGCATGGCCTCGAGGGCGCGGGCGATCGCCCGGACGCTTGAGGTCTGCATTGCGGCGAGCGGTGCGAAGGGGTCGGCCTCCTCGGTGAACTCAAGGCGAGGCGCGCGAAGAGCCTTTCGCTCTTTCGAGCGCCAAGCATCGCGACTGGACGCTCGCGCCCTTGCCGATCCCCTGGGCGCGTGCTAATCGAGCCGAGCCCTAACCTGGCCGGACCGCACGCGAGTGAGAGGTCAGTCCGCCCAAGGAGCGACCCGTGACCCGCTTCGCCGCCCTGTTCGCCCTCACCCTGTCCGCGACGGCGTTCGCGCAGGCGCCCGAGCCGCCCAAAGGCGGAAAGTCCGCGGAGCCTGCTCCGCAGCCCACGCCCGAGGCGCGCTCGGAAGCCGCTCCCCGGAACGCCGACCGCGAGCAGCTCAAGCGCGAGGTGATGGACGAGGTGAAGCACGCCCTCGACAAGCAGAAGTCCGAGGTGCGGGACGAGGTCCGGGCCCAGGTCGCCACCCAGACCGCCAACCGGTCTCTCGAGGAGGACTTCCAGCTCCGCGAGCCGCGCAAGAAGCTCGAGCTGTTCGAGGTGGACGGCTACTTCCGCGTGCGGCCCGAGCTCTTCTACAACCTCGACCTGCGGCGGCGCCTGGACTCCGTCGGCGAACGAATCTTCCCGCGCCCTCTTCGCGACCCGTCCGGCAAGACCCTCGCCGACGCGAACATGCGCTGGCGGTTGGAGCCCACCCTCAACATCAGCGAGGACGTCCGCCTCCATGCCCAGCTGGACATGCTCGATAACCTCATCATGGGCTCCACGCCCGAGGCCGGGGACCAGTACGTCTTGTTCGCGGTCGACTCCCCCACCCAGCTGACGCCGACTGCGCTGAAGAACGCGCTCGTCAACTCGGTGCAGCTCAAGCGCGTCTACGGCGAGGTGAACACGCCCATCGGGCAGCTCTTCTTCGGCCGCATGGGGAACCAGTGGGGCACGGGCATGCTCTACAACTCGGGCAACTGCGTCGACTGCGACTACGGCGACACGGTCGACCGGTTCATGTTCGTGGCCAAGGTCGGCGACTTCTACATCGTCCCCATGCTCGACTTCATCTCCGAGGGCTCCACGTCTCTCCGGTTCTCGGACATGCTGGGCCAGACCGTGGACAACGACCAGAGCGACGACGCGCGCGCCTATTCCATCGCCATCGCCCGGCGGGACACCGACGCGGAGATCACCCGCAAGCTCCAGGCGGGCCAGCGGGTCATGAACTACGGCCTCCACTTCTCCTACCGCCACCAGAGCTTCGACGGCATCCCGAACCAGGGCAACCAGACCGCCACGCCCAGCCTCTTCGTGCCGCGCGGCGCGGACATCTACATCCCCGACCTCTGGTTCAAGCTGCAGACCCCGAAGCTGCGGATCGAGGCCGAGGTCGCCGGCATTTTCGGCAAGATCAACAACGCCGTGACCTCGACCTCCGAGGACACCTCGGTGATCCAGGCGCTGACCCTTGCCCAGGTCGGCGCGGTGGCGCAGGCGGAGTACAAGGTGTTCGAGCCGTTCACCGTGGGCCTGGAGCTGGGCTTCGCCTCGGGTGACTCCGCGCCGGGCATGGGCGGCAACCCGGGCAACGTGCCGTCCGGGAATGCTGACAACGGCACCATCGCCGGGCAGATCGACGGCCCCCAGTACTGCATCAGCGCCGACTGCGCGGCGCGCGGGGCCACAGACACGCGGATCACCAACTTCCGCTTCAACCGCGACTACCGGGTCGACCTCATCCTGTGGCGCGAGCTGTTCAACGGCGTCACCGATGCGTTCTACGTCAAGCCGGGCGCCAAGTACGACCTCACCGAGGGGTTCTCGGTCTGGGCGAACCTCATCTACTCTCGGGCCATCTACGGGAGCTCCACGCCGTCCTCCCACTACGTCAGTGGCACCAGCGGCGCCGTCACCGGCGACCCCAACCTGGGCGTCGAGGTGGACGCCGGCGTTCGGTACGACTCCGGCGACGGCTTCTCGGCACACCTGGCCTACGGCGTCCTCCTTCCGCTGGCGGGCCTGAACAACAACATCAACAACGAATTCTTTGCGGCCCAGGTCGCCCAGACGGTGCGCGCCTGGTTCATCGTGAAGTACTGATGCGCCACCTCTGCCTCATCGCCGCCGTGGCTATCCTCGGGTGCGGCGTGAGAGGGCCGCCGAGGCCGCCGCTGAAAGAGGTCACCGGGCCCGCGGCGCCTCAGGCCAACCCCGCGCCGGCCTGCGCTCCGGCCGCGGACGCCGGCGCGCCGGCCCCGACCTGTGGCTGACGAAGGACCCCGATGCACTACTTCCGATATCAGCGGCGCGCCCTCTGCGCCGAGGACGTGCCGCTCGAGGCCATCGCCAAGGCCGTCGGCACGCCCACGTACGTCTACTCCGCAGCGACGCTGAGGCGGCACTACCAGGCCATGGACCGCGCGTTCGGGGAGCGCGCCCACCTGGTCTGCTACTCGGTGAAGGCGTGCTCGACGCTCGGCGTGCTGTCGCTGCTCGCGCGCGAGGGCAGCGGCTTCGACATCGTCTCCGGAGGCGAGCTCTACCGCGCGCTCGCCGCGGGGGCGCTTCCCGAGCGCATCGTCTACTCCGGCGTCGGCAAGACCGCCGAGGAGATCACCTACGCCCTCGACCAGGGCATCCTCGCCTTCAACGTGGAGAGCGAGGACGAGCTGACGGCCATCGCCTCCATCGCGCGGCGAAGGCGGGCGCGCGCCGCGGTAACCCTTCGGGTCAACCCTGGCATCGGCGCGAAGACGCACCACCACATCGACACCGGGCGGTCGCACACCAAGTTCGGCATCCCGCTCGCGCGCGCCGCGGAGATCTACCGGCGCCACCGGAAGACAGCGGGCCTGCGGTTCGTGGGCGTGGACTGCCACATCGGCTCGCAGATGACCGAGCTCGGGCCGCTCACGCGCGCGGTGAAGGAGGCCGCCGCGCTGTACCGGACGCTCCTCGCCGAGGGGTTCGCGCTGGAGCTCCTCGACGTGGGCGGTGGCTTGGGCATCACCTACGTCCGCGAGACCCCGCCCGAGCCGGCCGACTACGCCGCCGCGGTGGTGCGCGCCGCGGGCGACCTTCCGGCCCGCCTCATCGTCGAGCCGGGGCGCGTGGTGGTGGGCAACGCCGGTTTGCTCCTGACCCGGGTCGTCTACCTCAAGGACGGTGTCGGCCGGCGGTTCGCCATCGTCGACGCCGGGATGAACGACCTCATCCGGCCGGCGCTTTACGAAGCGCGCCACGACATCGCCCCGGTCAAGCAGGCGGCCAAGTCGCGCGCGTTCGATGTGGTGGGGCCCATCTGCGAATCGGCGGACGTCTTCGCCCGCGGCGCCCGCCTGCCCGCGCTGGAGCGCGGAGACCTTCTCGCCATCATGAGCGCCGGCGCCTACGGCATGAGCATGGGGTCGAACTACAACTCCCGCCCCCGCCCGGCGGAGGTCCTGGTCGACGGCGACGCGTTCGCGGTCATCCGCGAGCGCGAGTCGTACGAGGACCTGGTGCGAGGGGAGTCGGCCCGCCCCCGGCGGCGCCGGAGCGCCTGACGCCGGGTGAGCCCGCCGCCGCCCGCAGCGGCCCCCAAACGCGCGAGCCGTCGGCCCTCTGGCGAGCCCGCCGGCGGCCTGAGGCGCTAAAGTCGAGCTCGAGACCGGCCGCCGGTTGGCCTTGGGGTTTTTCGGCCCTGGCCAGACGGAGCAGGGGCGGGCCAATTTTCATCCGAGGACTTCCAAGCGCCGTGAGCCTCACCGCCCGCGAAATCGCAGAGCTGGCCGCCGAGCTGCAGCCGTTGGTCGGGGCCATCGTCCAGCGGGCCTTCGCGCCCGAGCCGCGGGTGGCGCTCCTGGAAGTGCGAAAGCCCGGCGAAAGCCTGCTGCTCCTGGTCTGCGCCGAGCCGGGCCGCACGAGGCTCCACGTCGCCTCGGAGCGCCCGCCTTCCCCGCCGACGCCGTTCGCCTTTCAGGGCCTCCTGCGCGCCGAGCTGACGGGGCTGGCCCTGGAATCGCTCGAGGCGCTGCCGGGCGAGCGCGCTGTCCTGCTTCACTTCAAGGGCAGAGAGGGCCGGCGCTCGCTCGCCTGCGAGCTCACCGGACGGCACGGCAACCTCTTCCTGCTGGGAGAAGACGGCGCCATCCGGGGCAGCGCGGTCCAGAATCTCTCCGAGCGACGCGACAACGCCCCGGGGCGGCCGTACGTCCCGCCCTTCGCGCGCGAGGAGCTCTCCACCGCGCAGGGCCAGCGCCGCTTCGCGCCGCGCGCTGAGCCCTTCGGCCTCTCGCGAGCGGTCGAGGTGGCGTACCGCGAGCGCGAGCAGGCCGACCGCGTTGGCGCGGCCCGGCGGGCGCTGCTCGGCGCGCTCCTCTCCCGCGAGAAGAAGCTCGCGCGCACGGTCGCGAAGGTGGAGGAGGACCTCGCGCGCACCCAGCGGGCCGAGGAGCATCGGCGGCGCGGCGAGCTGCTCAAGGCGAACCTGCACCGCCTGGGGCGCGGGCTCGCCGAGGTGCGGCTCGCCGAGTACAGCGAGGAAGGCGTCCGCGAGGTGCTGGTGAAGCTCGACCCGGCGCTCTCGCCCCGCGAAAACCTGGACCGCGAGTTCCACCAGTACCGGCGCCTCCTGGCCGGGCAGGCTCGCGCGGCGGCTCGGCTCGAGGCCGTCCGCGCCGAGCTCGCGGCCGCTCGGGCGCGCGCCCGGGAGGTCGAGGCGATGGACGAGGCCGCGCTCTTGCGCGAGCGGCTCCCCGCGAAGGCGCCGAGGCCGGGGCGCAGGGCCCAGGGCGCACCGAGCGCTCCGTATCGCGAGTACCGCTCGAGCGCCGGCCAAAGGATCCGCGTCGGCCGCGGGGCGCGGGAGAACGACCTGCTCACGTTTCGGCTCTCGAAGGGAAACGACGTCTGGCTGCACGCCCGCGGCCTCAAAGGGGCCCACGTGGTCATCCCCCTCGACCGCGGCGAGGCGCTTGCCGACGAAACGCTGCGCGACGCGGCCCTGCTCGCGGCGCACCAATCCGACGCCCGCGGGACCGCGTCGGTCGAGGTCGCCTGGACGCGCGTGAAGTACGTGCGCAAACAGAAGGGCGCCGCCGGCGCGGTGACCTTCTCGCAGGACAAGACGGTGCTCGCGCGCCAGGACTTGGAGCGGCTGGCGGCCCTGCTGGCGACCGCCGCGGCGCCCGGAGAGGAGGCGAGCCTTTGAGCCTCCTGCCCGACGATGCCCCGTTTCTCGAGTACGTCCAGGCCTACTTTCTGGCGTTCCGCGGCGACGGCATGTCCCTCTCGCCCCTGGACATGGGGCTCTTGTGCGCCTGGCGCGACCAGGGCATTCCCCACTCGGTGGTCTGCCGGGGGATCCGCAGGACGGCGGAGTCGCTCCTCTACGGCGAGCGCAAGGGCGCGCGGCTGCGCACGCTCCGGAGCTGCCGCCTGCACGTCGAGGGCGAGTTCCGGCGCTACTGCGGCCTTTCGGTCGGCCGGTCCAAGCCCACGGCCGGAGCGGCCGCCGTGCCGGCCCCCATGACCTTCGCCCAGAAGCGCCACCGCGACGCGCGGGCTGCCCTGAAGAAGGCCCTGGCGGCCGCCGCCAATCCTTCAGCGCCCGATGCGGCGGCGCGGCGGCGGGCCGCGTCCGCGGCACTCGAGGCCCTGAGCGAAGTGGCGCCCGGCAATCCGGCCGAGGTCGCGCGCCGCATCGCCCGCGCGGACGAGCTCCAGGCGCTCGCCTTCGCCCGCGCCCTCGCGTTCGAGGCGCGAAAGGCCCTCATGCGAGAGGCGCGCGCGCTCGCGGGTCCGCGCCCCGAGCGCGCCTCGCCCAGGGCGCGCAAGGACGCTCTTCGCGCCCACCGGGTCGCCCTGGCGCGCGCGCGCGGCGGCCTGGCGGCCTTGGTGTAGGCTCCGTCCCGCCCCCTGCTTCGCGAGCCCGCAAGGCTCTTCAAAGGAACTCGCCGTGCCCGAGCCGACCTGTCCGAAATGCCGAGGCGACCGCGTGGTCATCGACCGAACCGGAGAGCGGTGCGTGGCGCGAGTCTGCGGCTGCGCGACCGAGTGCCCGCTCTGCGGCGGCTCGGGGCGGACGTTCGTTGAGAAGGGCGGCTACACCTTCGCCCAGGCCTGCGCGTGTCAGTCGACGGCGTCGCGGGTCGCGCTCTTCAACCGCGCGCGGCTGCCGGCGCGGTGCGGACTCACCTTCGACTCCTATTCGCCGGTCAACGAGGAGCAAGTCAAGGCGCACTCGGTGGCCGTCACCACCGCGCGGCGCTACCGGCCCGAGGCGCCGTCGAAGGGGTTCCTCGTGTCTGGGCCGGTGGGCACCGGCAAGACGCACCTGCTCTGCGCGACGCTGCGACACCTCACGCTGGAGGTCGGCGTCAGCGCCCGATACGTGGAGATCTCGTTTCTTTTCTCGGAGATCAGAAAAGGCTTCGCCGAGAACCGGAGCGGGCTCGACGCCATCCTGCCGCTCGTGGACGCCGACGTCCTCGCCATCGACGAGCTGGGCAAGGGACGCGGCAGCGGCTTCGAGCTCGATACGCTCGACGAGCTCATCGCCCGCCGCTACAACGCCAACCGCACCACCCTCTTCGCGACCAACTTCATCCTCGATGCCGGGGCGAGCGGCGACGGCTTCGTCGCGGTCAACGCGCGGACCGTGTCCAAACCGCCGGCCTCGGAGCTCCTCCTGCGCGAGCGGATCGGCGAGCGCATCTACTCCCGGCTCCACGAGATGTGCCACTTCATCCAGTTCCCGCAAGGGACGGACGATTGGCGCCTCCGGGGCGCGCGGTCTTGATAAGCCCCGCTAATTGACGACGGTCACGGTCGTCGAGGCGCTCTGGCCGTTCGACGTGACCGCGAGCGTCTGGGCGCCGGTCGGAGTCGCCGCGTCGACCGCCGAGAGGTTGAGCTGGCTCGACGAGGTCGCTGCGGCGGCCCGCGCCGGTCGCCCCGATGGCGACGGCGTCCCGGGCCGCGAATCCGGTGCCTCGGACCTTCCGCGCCGCGCAGTTCCTCCGCGGCGACGGCTACGGCGAGACCGTGACGACCGGGAAGTTGGTCGATACCGGCGGCGTCGCGCTCACCAGGCCGTTCGAATCGCAGTAGGCCCAGTTGCCCTTGTTCCCTTGACTGTCGGTGAGCCGGAAGCGGTAGCCGTAGGCGTACTGGCCGGCGAGGGGAAACACGAGCGACGCGGTGAGCTGGTCGTAGCTGGTACTGAGCGCCGGGCTGTAGCTCGTGTCCCAAGCGGCAGACGCCCACGTCCATGTCGAGGCATCCGAGCTCGGCGCCCCATAGCCGATCTGTCCTTCCAGGAAGGGGTAGTAGTCATTGGCGAGAAGGGAGAGGTCGGTCGCGCCCGGTTCATCGACTTGGCCCAGGACAGGTCCTGCGGCTGCGCCGGCGGTCACCGGCGCGCCGCCGAGCCCGAGGGTCTTGCAGTCGGCCACCCCCTGCGTCGTCGAGAGGATGGTGGTCCCCGGCTGGCTGCAATCGATGTTGGCGCCCCCCGGCGTCCCCAGGTCGCCGCCGCTGTCGGACATCGCGGTCGTCGCGCTGCACCAGTGAAACGAGCGGAGCATGGAGAGCGGGTTCACGAACTTCGCGGAAAGGTTCATGGCCGCGCCCGCGGCGCCGGGGAAAGTGTTGTCCCAGGTGAGCGCCGCCACAGTCGTCGTTCCCTCCGAGAGCCGAATCGTGCCGCCCGCCGCCGACATGACAAAGGCGCTGGGGATGAGCGCCGCATTGACGTAGCTCGCGGCCACTTCGCCGATGACGTACCGCCCGCCCGCGGGCGCGGGCAAAGGAGGCGACTCCGGCAGGCTGAAGGAGTGGCCCGCACCCGCTGCGCCGTCGTCGACGGACAGGCCGGCCAGGTTGAGCAGGTTCGAGGAGATGTTGGTCACCTCGAACCATCGTTTGCTGACCGTGTCCGAAGCGGGCGAGGCCATCACCTCGCTGACGACGAGGTCGCCCGGGTTCGGCACCGAGGCCGCAGCGCACGCCTTCAGGTAGCAGACCTGCCCGGTGCAGGGCGTGGAGGTCTTGGCCTGGTTGCAGACATAGGTCCCCGCGCCCTTCGAAGCGCACGAGGCGACGTACGTGTCGAGCGTGACGCCGTCCGCAGCGCAGTCCGGCGTCTGGTTCGTGCAGGTGACGCCGAAGCAAGGGTTGGCGATGCAGTGGCTGACCGAATCGGTGAAGCAGATGCCGTTCGCGACTGATGTCGTGCAATCCACCTGGGTCGGCGGATACGCGCAGCTGTAATACGGCGCGCTGCCGCTCGGGGAGCAGGTCCCCGGGGAGCTGTGCTGGGCGAGGGTGGTTCCGTTGCTGCATGTGTCCGCGGGCGGCGAGGTGCAGGGGTTCGTCTCGCTGCAGACCAGGACGCACGCCCCGGAGGTGACGGTCGAGGGCTTGTAGCCGTTCGCGCAGGACTTGCAATCGGCGCCGCTATAGCCGGTGGCGCACGCGGCGTTGAAGGTGCTGCTCACCCCCGAGGCGCCGGACTCGGTGGCCTTGAGCGTATAGGGGCCGGCCCGGTCCACCGAGAGCCCGGTGAACGTCGCCAGGCCGTAGGATGGAGCGACCGACGCCGTTCCGGAGAGCGTCGCGCCGGTCGGCGATGTCTGCAGGCTCATCACCACCGCCGCGGTCGCGTTCGTCGCCAGGTTTCCGTCCTGGTCCGCGAGCCTGATTTGGACGGTGCCGAGCGCGGCGCCGACGGTCGTGTCGGCCGGCTGCTGCGAGAAGGTGACCGAGGTGACGGCTCCGGGGACGACGGAGATGGCGTCCTGCTTGCCGTTGATGCTGGCGTGGGCGGTGTCGGTCGCGGTGACCGACCGCGGCCCCGCCGTCCGGAAGGAGACGCCGCCGGTGAACGTGTGGGTGCCGTTGTCCGCGGAGGTGAAGGCGTAGTTCGAAGCGAGGACCGCCGAGGGGTCGGTCGAGGTGAAGTGGACGGTCCCGCGGTAGCCGTGGTCGACGTTCCCGTAGCTGTCCACCGCCGTGACCGTCACGTTGGCCGTGGCGTGGGAGGCGATGGGGCTCGGCACGCCCGCAACCGTCAGCGCCGTGGCCGCCGCCGCGACCACGCTGATGCCGGTCTGGGAGCCGGTCCGCTTGCCGAGGTCCTTCGCGGTGACGCTTTGAGTGCCCGCGGTGACGAAGGTGACGGTGAAGTCGAAGACGCCGCCGTCGCCCGCCACGAAGGTGTGGCTCGAAGGGGTGAGGGTCGCCTTGAGGTCGCTGGAGGTAAGGGTGACGGTGTCCAGGTACCCGGGCGAGGTGTTGCCGTCCTTGTCGACGGCGGTCACGCGGACGGCGTGGGAGGTGCCAGCGACGACCGAGCTCGGGAGGTTCGCGACCGTCAGAGCAGTCGCCGCGCCGGCCTGCACCACGATGTTCGCCTCGACGCCTCGGATGCCGGACTGCGCCGTGTCGGCAGCCGTGACTGAGAAGGTGCCGCTCTTGGAGAAGCTCACCTCGTTGGCGAACGTGTGAGTTCCCGCGTCGGCCGAGACGAAGGTGTAGTCGGCCGGGAGCGTCGTGCTCGCGTCCTCGGTCGAGAAGTGAATGGTGCCCTGGTAGCCGGCGACCGCGTTTCCGTAGGCGTCCTGCGCGACCACCGTCACGTCTTGGGCGAGGTCGTTGGGGATGGTCGTGCCGATGCCCGAGACGCTCAGGTGATCGATTGAGGCCGCCGAGACTTCGACTGGGAGGCTCGCCGACAGGTCGACACCCGTCCCCGTGACATGCGCGGTGAGGGTCTGAGACCCGGCGGTCTTCAGGGCGACGCCGTTGAGGAAGGTGTGGCTCCCGTTCTCCGAGGCGAGGAACGAATAGGTCGCCGGCAGCTGCGCCTTCGCGTCGCTGGAGGTGAACGCCACGGTGCCGAGGAATCCGAGGATGGCGTTGCCGCTCTCGTCGAGCAGGCTCACGGTCGCCGAGCTCGCGGCGCCGGCGGCCTCCGACGCGGGCACGCCGCTCAGCGCCACCTTGGCCGGAGCGCCCGCCTGCACGGTGAAGCTCATCGACCCGGTGATCCGCGGGTCGGCGGCGTCCGAGACCACGACGCTCTGAGGGATGGCCTCGTAGAACGTCACGCCGAAGGCGTGCCGGCCGTCGTCCGAGTCCGCGAATGCGTAGTCCGCCGGCAGCGCCGGGGAGAGCCGAGTCGCGCCCGAGGACGAAAAGTGCACCGTCCCGCGATAGCCGGTCGCCGTCTGCCCGCTGGCGGTCTGAGCGGTGACCGTCACCGCTATGACCTGCCCGGCCGCGGGCGTCGCGACGCCGGTGACCGAGAAGCCCACGACCGAGGCCCCCGCATCCGGGGAGGTCCCCGCGTCCGACGAGAGCCCCGCATCGGCGCCCGCATCCGCTGCGCCCGCGCCCGCGTCGAGGGCGGCGATGCAGACGCCGTCAACGCAGGAGGCGCTGTCGGTGCAGTCCGCGCTCGACTTGCAGGCGGTCTGGCCCGCGACCAGGAGCGAGCACCCGGAAAGAAACCCGAGCGCAACGAGGGCGGCAGGCCGAAAGGTCCTGTGGAGCATGGGCTAGAACCTCCCCGCGATCGCCAGGCCCTGGCCGGCTGGGGCGACGACCACGGGCTTGATCGGCGAGTCGTCCCCCGAGAAGAGCACCAGCCCTAGGCCGGTGAGCGCCATCGCCGCGCCCGCGCCCGCCGTGATGTCGCACAGGAGCGCGCTCCGCTTGGCGCGGTCGCGCGCCGCGAGCGGGTCGTTGCCCTTCTTGAAGTCATCCACTGCCGACTTCGCGTCCATGCCGAACAGCCCGACCCCGACGCCGACAGCCGTCGCCCCCACGCCCATCAAGATGAACGGGAAGGCGCCGGGCCCCTTCGTGGCCTGAACGGTGACCTCGGTGTGGCTCGACTCGACGGGCGGCAGCAACGGGGCCGCCCCGGGAGCGGGCGGCTCTGCCGCGAGGGCCGGCTGGTTCGGTCGAGGCACCTCGCGAGGCGGCTCGGCCCGCTTGGGCTCGAGCTTGGCGGCCAGGGCCAGCACCTCTTTTTCGCCGAGGTGCTTCTCGAGCGCCGCCGCCGCGCGCGACACCTGCTTCTTGAGGGTCTCGGTCAGCGCCGGCTCCTGCGGCCGCGCGACGAAGCTCATGATGTTGGAGACGACCTTCGAGTCCGCCGCGTCCACCAGGGTCAGCTTGAGGCTGAACTGCTTGCCCGCGGGGTTCAGCGCGATGTTGAGGACGTAGCCGACGCCCGCGAGCCTGCCTATCCCCGCGAGGCAATCGGCCGCGTCGCCGCAGGTGGGGACCTTGGCACCCTTCCCGTGGGCCGCGACCCGCTGCGCCGCCGCGACCACGTCGAAGCCCAGGGCCTCGAACTCTTGCCCCGCAGAGCGGGCGGCGGAGTGCGCCGCCGCCTTCGAGACGCCGGCGCCCGGAGGCTGCTCCACCAGCGCGATGCGGCGCGCGCTGTCGGACTTTTCGGCCGTTGCTGTCGCCGGCGCGGAGGCGGGCCGCGCCGGTCCCTTCTTCTGCGCCCAGGCCGCCGGAGCGGCGAGCCCGACGGCGAGCAGGATCATGAGAGGCGAACGCATGCGAGCTCCCGATCCTCCGAGTTCTTACGGCCATCTTACCGGGCGCGCGGGAGGCCACAAGCGATGTCCCTGCGGCAAACCGACTCCGAGAGTGGCCTCAGGTGGGCGTGTCTCTCACCGGCCGCTTCGGATAGAATCGAACCTTCGCCTCCTGGGCGCTCCCTCTCGGAGACCTCACCATGCCCGATCACGGGCGCTATCGCGCGATCACGCAGCTCGCGTCCGGCGGTATGGGGGAGGTGTTCCTCGCCGAGGATGCATCGCCGGCGCCGGGCGCCCCCGCGGTCGTCGCCATCAAGCGCGTGGCGGCCTCGGTCGCCTCCGACCCCGAGTTGCTGCGGTCGTTCCGACACGAGGCGCAGCTGCTCAAGGTCTTGTCGCATCGCCACATCGTGCGGGTCGTCGACGTCGGGGAGGACGAGCAGGGCAGCTTCGTGGCCATGGAGCTCGTGGAAGGCCCGTCGCTGCGACTGATGCTGCAGCGCCTCGCCGAGCGAGGACAGCGGCTGCCGGCCGCCTTGGCCCTGGACATCGCTGCGCAGGTCGGCGACGCCTTGGCCTTCGCCTACTACGCGCGCGGCCCCGACAACCTTCCGCTTCGAATCATCCACCGCGACGTCTCGCCGCGAAACATCCTCATTTCCCACGCCGGCGAGGCGAAGCTCATCGATTTCGGCATCGCCCAGAGCCTGCGACAGGCCCCCGTCCCCAGCGCGGGGGCGCGTGGGAAGGTGGGCTATCTCTCACCGGAGCAGCTCGCCTCCGAGCCGCTCAACGCCCGAAGCGATCTCTTCTCGCTGGGCATCGTCCTGTGCGAGATGCTCAGCGGCCAGCACCCCTTCGAGCGCGCCAGCGCCGAGGAGCTGGCGGCGGCCATCCGGCGCGACGCGCCGCACCTGCCTTCCGCGAGCGTCCCCGAGCTCGGCGTATGCGACCCCCTGCTCCTGCGCCTCCTGGCCAAGCGCCCGAGCGACCGCTTCGCCGATGGCTTGGAGGTTGCCAAGGAGCTGGCGAAGCTCCGCGGCCAGGTTCAAAGCCCGCCGGAGCGCCTGGGCGAGCTGGTGTGCTCGCTGTTCGAAGTCGGCGCGGGCGAGCGCAGAGCGCTGAAGGCTTCCTCCGCCGCGCCTCGGGCGAGCGGCAAGCCGCTCTCGCCGCGGCCGGCGCCCTCGCGGCTCTCGCGGCGCGACACCTTGCGCTTCTTTCCCCCGGTCGACGGCCAATCCCTGCCCGAGACCGCGACGGATCCGCAGTTCCCGTGGATCGAGCCGAGCTCGACGCCCCAAGGCCCCTCGTCGGCGCGGCCCAGCGCGGCGGCGCCCACGGCCGCTGTGCGGATCTTTCTCCCCGGGTCGGCCGCAGGCCACGGCCCGCTATCGAGCGCCTCGGCCCTGGCGCCTGCGCACGTCGGGTCGGCCGGCCAGGCCCTCGGGCACGCCGTCGTCCGATTCTTCGCGCGCGATCTGCGCGTGCCGGGCGAGCGACAGGAGGCCCCGCCGGCCAAGCGCGAGCCCACGCGGCCCGCCGTGATCCAGCGCTTTCCCCCTCGGAAGGCGCAAGCCAAGGCGGCCGTGACCCGAGTCGCGCCCGCCGAGGGCGCATCGAAAGCCGCCACACCCCCGCCGGCTCCGGTCGCCGACGGACTTTCGCAGGCGCTCCCGCCCGCGAAGCCCGCGGCGAGCTCTCCATCTGCGCCGGCAGCCGAAGAGGCCTCGCCGCTTCGCGCCCCCG
Organism: uncultured delta proteobacterium; assembly: GCA_963772225.1. Taxonomy (GTDB): domain Bacteria; phylum Myxococcota; class Myxococcia; order Myxococcales; family UBA5297; genus CAVYWD01. Next base: position 1,457,742 of record CAVYWD010000011.1, read on the forward strand.
AAGCGCAGGACGCGGCGACACGCAGCGCGGAACCCGCGCCTGCTCCCGTCGCCGGGCCCGCGGAAGCCCCAAGCCCATCCGCGCCGGCGTCGCCCCCTGCGGCGGCCCTGGAGCCCACCGCCCAATGCGCCCAAGAGCCGGAGCCGGCCCTGGCGACGGCGCCCGCGCAGAGCCCGGCGACTCCCCCCGAAGCCAGTGGCGAGGCCCCTGCGTCGCTCTCGGTGGAATCGCCCGCCGGGAGCATCGCGCCGCTCGCAGCGGTTTCGCCTTCTGCGGAGGCCAGCGCCGCTCCCGCCCCTTCCGCCCAGAGGGCGCAGCCGCTCGAGGGCACCTCGCGCGCGCGAGCGGCGCGGAACCGCGGTTGGCGCGCGGCGGCACTGCTCGCGCTCGCGGCCGGCCTCGCCCTGGCCGCGACGGCCGCGCTCCGCGGCAAGGCCAGCCGTCTCGCGGTCACCTTGGAGCGCGCTTCGGAACCGCCTCACGCGCCTCCGCCCGAGCTCGCCGCCGCGCAACCCGCGGAGCGCGCAGAGTTGAGGCCGGCGGCTCTGGCGCTCGAAGCCCCTTCGACAGAGGCTGCGCCGCCCCAGCTCGCCCCGGCGAAGGCACGTGCCGACGAGATCGCCCCCGCGAAAGCGCCTGCCGACGAGCTCCCCCTTCGCCGCGCCTCCACTCTGCGCGCCAAGCAGGTCGAAGCGCACAAGCTCCACAAGGCGCCGGTCCGGCGGGACGAGTCCTCGCCTCGCCTTGGGCAGGCAGAGCCCGTCTCCCGAGTCCAGTCGCCCTCCCCCGAGGCCCGCAAGCCCGAAGTCCGCAAGCCCACGTTCAGTCTGGCCGTCTCGGGACCCAGCGGCTCCGTGCGGCGCGCCCTCTCGGGGAGCGCACAGCTCCCGCTGCTGGAGGCCGAGGGCGTCGCGATCTCGCTGAGCTATCGCGCGGAGGAGTCCTCGCTCCAGGCGTCGTTGACGAGCGAGCCCTGGACCATCGTGGCGATCAACGGGATCTCCGTCGGCAAGACTCCGGTGGCGCTGCCCGACCTCTCGCTGCGGCCCGTGCGGCTCGAGCTGCGCAGACCCGGCGCAGCCCCCATTTCGCTCGAGCTTCACGCGCGGCTCGAGCCCTAGCGAGCCCTCGCCCGGCCGCTTGACAAGCGGGTACGGTTGTCTATCTTAGTGCCGTTTTTTCGGCACTCGCGGTCAACCGTCGATTCTCAATAAAGAATTTCGTCCGCGGAGAACGGGAATGAGCCCCCGGCCGCATCCGTTAACGGGGCCGGTTTGCGCGACGCAGTGCTGCTCGTCATTGTCCAAGGGAGCGTTCATGATCGAGGTGAAGAAGCTGACCAAGCGCTATCGAGAGCGCGCGGCCATCGACGACCTCTCGTTCGAAGTGAAGGACGGCGAAATCCTCGGCTTCCTGGGCCCCAACGGCGCCGGGAAGACGACCACCATGCGGGTCCTCGCGGGCTTCTTGCCGGCGACCTCGGGCCAGGCGAAAATCGCCGGCTTCGACGTGTTCGAGAAGCCCCTCGAGGTGAAGCGCCGGCTGGGATACCTTCCGGAGCAGCCGCCGGTCTACCCGGACATGACCGTGCGCGCGTACCTGCGCTTCTGCGCGGAGATCAAAGGCGTCCCGCGCCGCGCGCTGCTCGCCGAGGTCGACCGCGTCGCGGGCCTCACGCGCGTGCAAGACGTGGTCTCGCGGGTCATCGGCAATCTGTCCAAGGGCTTCCGACAGCGCGTCGGCCTCGCGGCGGCCATCTTGAACTCGCCGCCGGTCCTCATCCTCGACGAGCCCACGGTGGGCCTGGACCCCATTCAGATCATCGAGGTCCGCGAGCTCATCAAGGACCTGGCGAAAAGCGGCAAGCACACCATCATTCTCTCCACGCACATTTTGCAGGAGGTCACCGAGACCTGCCGCAAAGTGCTGGTGATCAACAACGGGAAGCTCGTCGACTTCGACACGCTCGAGGGTCTGCGCGCGCGCCATGTGGACGGCAAGCCGGTGAGCCTCGAGGAGATCTACCTGAAGCTCATCGACCCGACGGGCGCGCTCCGCAAGCGGCCCGAGCCGCCGGTCGAGCCGCCCGCGGCGGTGGCGGTCAACTAGCTTCTTCGGAATGAAAAAGCCCTCAAGGGCCTGCCCCTAAGGCGATTTCGGGGCACCCGCGGAGTTCACGCATGCGCAACGTCCTGGCCATCGCGAAGAAAGAATTGAACATCTATTTCACCACGCCCTTGGCCTACGCCATGTTCGCGGTGATGGCGGTCTTCACCAGCTATTTCTTCATCGCCTCGGTGATGAAGTTTCTCGAGACGTCCATGATGGCGATGCAGATGCCGCAATACATGGACGCCAATCGCTTGAACCTGACGGACTGGGTGGTCGCCCCGGTGGTCTTCAATACCGGCGTCATCGTGGCCATGGTCGCGCCGTTCCTCTCCATGCGGCTCATTGCCGAAGAGAAGCGCCAGCGCACCTTCGAGCTGCTCATGACCACGCCGCTGCGCTCCATCGAGATCGTGCTGGGCAAGTATCTGGGCGGCCTGATCATCATCACCGTCACAGTGGGGCTCACGCTCATCCACCCCGTCATTCTCCAATTCTTCGCAGGCTCCTCCGGCTCCGGCGGCTCGGGCGGAATCGAGTGGCAGACCACGCTGTCGGCGTACTTCGGTCTCCTGCTTTGGGGCGGCGCGGCCATGGCCATTGGCATGTTCATCAGCGCGCTCACCGATAGCCAGGCGGTAGCGGCCATCGTCTCCATCCTGCTGCTGCTCATTCTCTGGCTCGCCAAGTGGATGGCCCAGGGCGCGGACGGCAGCGTGCGCGACGTGCTGACCTTCCTCTCGGCGCAGGACCACCTGTTCGCCTTCGTCAAGGGCGTCTTCGACCTGAAGGACCTGACCTATTACCTCTCCTGGATCATCCTGGGGCTGTTCCTGACCGACCGAGCCGTCGAGGCCCAGCGCTGGGCGTAGGCCCCTCGAAACCGGCGCCCTTCGAGAACTCGGCTAAGGAGATCGACCTCATGCAGAAGAAGCACATCGGATCCATCCTCGGCGTCATCGGGCTCGTGCTGCTGCTCAGCTCGGTGCTGACCTGGCTCATCGGCATGCCTCTGATGGCCATCGCCAAGATCTTCCTGGCCATCATCTTCTTCGCCGTCTACGCGGCGACGAACTTCGGCTCCCTGGGCGCCAATGCCACCAGCCGCGGCACCTTCTTCTATGCCGTGAGCGGGCTCGCGACCCTGGTCGTGATCGCGCTGCTCGGCCTGGTCAATTACATCGTCGCCAAGAACCCCAAGACCTGGGACCTGACGAAGAACAAGATCCACACCCTGTCGCCCGACACAGTGAAGTCGCTCGAGGGCCTCAAGCAGGACGTGACGGTCACCGCCTTCTACCGCACGGGTGAGCAAGGCTACGAAGTGCTGCGCGACCTGTTCGACCGGTACAAGCTCAAGAGCGAGCACTTCAAGGCCGAGTTCGTCGACCCCATCAAGGACCCCCTCAAGGAGAAGCAATTCGGCGTGAAGGAGGGCGGTCCGAAGGTCGTGGTCAAGCTGGGCGCCACCGAGAGCCGGGTGCAGGAGCTGACCGAGGAGGCGCTGACCAACGGCATCGTCAAGGTCACGCACTCGTCTTCGAAGAAGGTCTACTTCACCTCGGGCCATGGCGAGGCCGACCCGGACGACACGTCGGGCGCGGGCTTCTCCGAGGTGAAGAAGCGCATGGAGAACGAGGGGCTCAAGTCCGAAAAGCTCAACCTCGCCTCCGCCACGGAGATCCCGCAGGACGCTCAGGCGGTGGTCATCGCCGGACCGCTCAAGCCCTTTCAGCCGGGCGAGGTGGAGCTGGTCCAGAAGTTCCTGGACGCGGGCGGCAAGGGCTTCATCATGGTCGAGCCCCAGTCGGAGTCGGGGCTGGAGCCGCTGCTCGCGGCCTTCAACGTCGAGGCGGATGACTCGCTGGTGGTCGACCCGGTGAGCCGGCTCTTCGGCGCGAGCGAGGCCATTCCGGTCGTCCAGAACTACGCCGACTCGGAGATCACCCGCGACTTCCACCTGAACACGGTATTCCCCACCGCGCGGCCGCTCACCGTGCTGCACGGCCAGAAGTCCCAGGCGAAGGCCCTGCCGCTGGCCCTCTCCATGCCGTCGGCATGGGGCGAGACCAACCCGACGGGCAAGGTGCAGCATGACGAGAACGAGAAGGGCGGCCCTCTGCCGCTCGTGGTCACCGTCACCTTGGACACCAAGGCCGCGGCGAACAAGCGCTCGGACGAGGCGCGGTTGGTGGTCTCCGGAGACCGCGACTTCGCGAGCAACAAGTTCCGCAGCGCCTACGGCAACGAAGACTTCTTCCTCAATTGCATGAGCTGGCTCTCGGGGCAGACGGAGCGAATCACCATCCGCCCGCGCACCCGCGAGGCGAGCCGGCTCTATCTGACGGAGACGCAGAAGGCGTCCATCTTCTTCGCCACCATCGACGTGCTCCCGGTGACGCTGCTCGCGGTCGGCCTTTCGGTGTGGCTCGCGCGCAAGAGCAAGTAGAGCCCAGAGCCCGGGACCAAAGACCCAAGGCGGGAAGCCCGGGCTCGCTCCAACCAGAGGAAAACCCAATGAACCAGAGGATCCGCTCGCTGGTGACGCTCGGCGCGTTGCTCGCCCTGGCCGGGGGCGCGGGGCTCTTCGCCTACTACGGGGTCCACAAGAAGCAGGAGTCGGAGCACGCGGCCAAGGAGAAGAAGGAGAAGCTCTTCCCCGACTTCGACAAGGCCAAGGTCAAGGGCCTGAGCGTCGCGGCCAAAGGCGCGTTGACGGTGGCACAGCTGAAGCCCGGCGGATCGGGGTGGGAGCTCTTGTCGCCCCTTCAGGTCGACGCCGACAAGGTTGCCATCGACGCCATCCTCGACCGGCTCGGCTCGGTGAAGAGCAAGATGGTCGTGGAGGAGAAAGCCGCGGACCTCGCCAAGTTCGGGCTCGACAAGCCGGCCGTCAAGGTCGTCGCGAAGGTCGAGGGCTCGCCCGACCTCGTCCTACGAGTGGGCGCCGAGAACGAGTATGACCGCTCGATGTACGTGGCGCTGGGCGACTCGAACGATGTCCTGCAGTCGGAAGGCGGCCTCAAGGTCGCCTTCGAGAAGAACACGTTCGACCTGCGCGACAAGCGGCTCTTGGCGTTCGAGGACGCCCAGGTCGAGTCCGTCGAGGTCCGGGTCGACGACAACCGCTTCGCGCTCAAGAAGCGGGGCGCCAAGTGGGAGCTCAGCCCGGTCGGCGAGAGAGCGGACGATGCCACGGTCAACCGGGTCCTGGGCGCGCTGCACAACCTGCGGGCGACCCAGTTTCTCACCGAGGCCGCGGGCCCCGAGGACCTGAGGAAGACCGGCCTCGAGCGGCCCAAGGCCGAGGCCAGCGTGAGCCTTCAGGGCGGCGCGCGCATGACCCTCGCCTTGGGCCAGTCGACCGACGGAGGGAAGACGACGAGCTACGCCCACCGGGGCGAGGCAAAGTCCATCGCCGAGGTGCCCGACTCCGCCTTCGCCGACCTGAACCAGAAGCTCTTCGACCTGCGTGACAAGACCGTGCTCACCTTCGAGCGGGACAAGGTGCAGGCGGTCCGATTGGCAATGGGCGGCGAGTCGCTGGAGCTGCAAAGGGTCAAGGGCGCACCCGACGCCGGCACGACCGAGAGCTGGAAGCTCACCGCGCCCGCGCAGGGCGCCGCCAAGCTTTCCAAAGTGAACAGCCTCCTCTGGACTCTGAGCTCGCTCAAAGCCGTCGCGTTCGCCGACGAGAGCCCCTCCGACCTGGCGAAATACGGCCTGGACAAGCCCGCGCGCTCGGTCGCGCTCGTGGGCGAGGACGGCAAGGACCTGGCCCAGTTGCTCATCGGCAAGGACGTGAGCTCCAACGTCTACGTGAAGAGCGCGGCCGACCGGCGCGTGTTCGAGGTGGACAAGAGCCGCGTCAACGAGCTCCCGAAGGCCAAGGCAGACCTGGAAGAGGTCGCCCTGGCGCCGGGCGCGGGGGCGGCCAAGTGATGGCTTCGCGGAACGAAGTTGCCGACTCGCCTCCTTTCGACTAAAGTCTTGGACCGTTTTTTTGTCTCAGATGAGGTCCTCAAGCCATGGCGCGCGTCACCGTTGAAGACTGCCTTCCCTTGGTGGAGAACCGCTTCGCGCTCGTTCTGCTCGCGACCAAGCGGACTCGCCAGCTGATGGCCGGGGCCCGCTCCATCGTCGAAGCGACCAAGAACAAGCCACCCGTCCTCGCGCTGCGCGAGGTCGCCACCGGCAAGGTGCGCTTCGACCGGAGCGTGCGCGACGCCCTGACCGGCAAGTTCGACAAGAAGAAGGAGCGGCCGATGGTCCTGCGGCCCGTCTCCCAGACCGGTCCCCGCAACATCCTCACCGACTGAGCGCGCCGCCGGAGCGAAGCCGAGGCGCGGCGAAGTACGCCAGCTTCTCGGCGCCCGACAGCCGATAGGCGAAGCGCAGCTCGCTGAGCAGACGCTCGAGCGCCCCGGCGAGCACGAATCGCGCCTCCAAGAACGCCGCATAGCAGCGCCCCAGCCGATTGGCGTGGCGGTATCGGTCGCGCTCGTCGCTGCGAAGGTCGGCGCGGTACCCGACGCGATCGAACAGCCTCGCGCGCAGCTCGGAGGAGCGTCGCCTCTCGCCCTGCTTCCAGAGGTGCAGGAGCGCGATGGCGAACTTGTCGACCTCGGCCTGGACCTCGAGCTCCAAGAGCGACACCGCCCGCTCGCGCAGCGCCTGCAGGGTCAGGTAGACGAAGTGCGAGACCCCTTCGGCGGCGGTGGCAAACGCCGGGAGGAGCCCGTCCAGGAAGGCCCGGGGCCCGACTGCGATCTCCCCCGCGCCCGGAAGGCGGTCGAGCACTTCGGGGCTGAGATAGAGCGCGAGCTCGAGGCCGGCCTCGCTCTCCACCACCACCAGCTCTTCGCTGGCCGCGCTGGCGGGCGCGCCCAGCGCCTCCAGGGTCTCCTTCGTGGCGATGAAGTCCCCCACCCGAGCCGGGGCGCGGACGCCGTAGATGGCCTCCAGCGCCCGCTGCATCTCGTCGAGCATCGGCGGGCTCACTGGACCAGCCCGGGCTTGCGCATCGCGGGGATGACACCCTTCTCAGCCAACAGGCGGGTCAGCCTCTCCGAGCCGGTCTTTACCCAGCGCTCGTAGAGCCGCACGACGCCCTTGTCGGTGGTCACGGCCACGCGCTCGCTGATCTCGGAGAAGAGGTCGACGATGGTGTTGAACTTTTGGCCAAGCTCGTCGTACAGGCTCGCGAACGCGCCGCGCGATGGGCCTTCGCGCGTCAGGCTCGCCAGCGACCCGTAAGCGGCGCCCCCCATGGAGATGTAGTAGTCGACGTCGACCAGCCGGCGGCCGAGCGAGTCGCCGAAGAACCCGGCGACGTAAAGAGAATTGTCGCCCAGCTTTCGCAGCGCCGAGACCCTGTGCTCCCGGTCGCCCTCCAGGGCCTTGCGAAGGAGGAAAGCCAGCGGCTCCTCGTCGAGCGTCCCATCCGGCCTGCGCGCGTAGAGCGCCTCCGCCTCCGTGAAGCGGGCGAGCAGATCGACCAGATAGAACTCGGTCAGCTCGCCCAGCGGCGCTCGCTGGCTCGTCATGGCCCCGGAGAGCAAGTCCTTGAAGTACTCGCGCACGCTTGCGGTGGACAGAATGGCTGCTTCGCTCATGGTTCGCCTCGATGCCTCCCCCCTATTCCTGCTATCGACACACCTCCAAAGCTAGCAAAGCAGCCCCGGCACATTCAAGAATCCCAAATAATTGCCAGCACATAGACATTTCGAGTGCCAGGGCAGGTCGTAGGCACCCCTGATCCGCTCGCCCGCCCCCCGTCCGGAAGCAGGCCCCAAGCGAGCGCAGGATCTGCGAAAAGGCACATGCGGTCGCCAGCGACCGCCGCCTTGACGACCTGATCTCCATGGTTAGACTACCCCGCGCTTTGGCACTCCGGGCGTTGGAGTGCCAGCGTCGCATCGGACTCGGAAGTTTGAAGCGCCGCGAAGCGGCAACCTGACGGGCCGGCGACCGAAGGGTCGCGACCCCCCCATCAACCAGCACTGGAGGAGACGGACATGAAGATTCGCCCGCTGCAGGACCGGATTATCGTGAAGCGAGTTCAGGAGGAGGAGAAGACCAAGGGCGGCATCATCATCCCGGACACCGCCAAGGAGAAGCCGCTCGAGGGGCTGGTGGTTGCCGTGGGCAACGGCAAGGTGCTCGAGGACGGCAAGGTCCGCCCGTTGGACGTCAAGGCCGGCGACCGCGTCCTCTTCACCAAGTACGCCGGCACCGAGATCAAGATCGAGGGCGAGGAGCACCTGATGCTCCGCGAGGACGACATCCTCGGCGTCATCGAGAAGTAACGAGCAACCCTTCCTAAGGGGCGCACTCGCGGTTCGTGCGCCCCGAAGTTTTTTCGCGCGACAGCCGACCGCTTCCTCGAAGGGTCTGCTCGCCTCTAAAAGGAGAAGAGACAACTATGGCCAAGGACATTCTTTTTGATGTGAAGGCCCGCGAGGCCATCCTGCGCGGCGTCAACACCCTCGCGGATGCGGTCAAGGTCACCCTGGGGCCCAAGGGCCGCAACGTCGTCATCGAGAAGAGCTTCGGCTCCCCGACCATCACCAAGGACGGCGTGACGGTCGCCAAGGAGATCGAGCTCGAGAACAAGTTCGAGAACATGGGCGCGCAGATGGTCAAGGAGGTCGCCTCCAAGACCAGCGATGTCGCCGGCGACGGCACCACCACCGCCACGGTGCTCGCCCAGGCCATCTACCGCGAGGGCAGCAAGCTGGTCGCCGCGGGGCACAACCCCATGGAGATCAAGCGGGGCATCGAGAAGGCCGTCACGAAGGTCACTGAAGAGCTGAAGAAGATGTCGAAGCTGACCAAGGACCCCAAGGAGATCGCCCAGGTCGGCACCATCAGCGCCAACGGCGACGCCACCATCGGCACCATCATCGCCGAGGCGATGGAGAAGGTCGGCAAGGAAGGCGTCATCACCGTCGAGGAGGCCAAGGGCCTGGAGACCACGCTGGACGTGGTCGAGGGCATGCAGTTCGACCGCGGCTACCTCTCGCCGTACTTCGTCACCGACCCGGAGCGCATGGAGGTGGTGCTCGAGGACGCGTACATGCTGATCAACGAGAAGAAGATCAGCAACATGAAGGACCTGCTCCCCGTCCTCGAGCTGGTGGCCCGGTCGGGCAAGCCACTGCTGATCATCGCCGAGGAGGTCGAGGGCGAGGCACTGGCGACCCTGGTCGTCAACAAGCTGCGCGGCACGCTGCACGTCGCCGCGGTAAAGGCGCCGGGCTTCGGCGACCGCCGCAAGGCCATGCTCGAGGACATCGCCATCCTCACCGGCGGCCGCCTCATCGCCGAGGAGATGGGCATCAAGCTCGACACCGTGACCCTGAAGGACCTGGGCCGGGCCAAGCGCGTCACCATCGATAAGGACAACTCCACCATCATCGACGGCGCCGGCAAGAAGGACGACATCCAGGCCCGCGTCAAGCAGATCCGCGCGCAGGTCGAGGAGACCACCTCCGACTACGACCGTGAGAAGCTCCAGGAGCGGCTCGCCAAGCTCGTCGGCGGGGTAGCGGTCATCAACGTCGGCGCCGCGACCGAGACCGAGATGAAGGAGAAGAAGGCCCGCGTCGAGGACGCCCTCAACGCAACCCGCGCGGCCGTCGAGGAGGGCATCGTCCCCGGCGGCGGCGTGGCCTTCATCCGCTGCCTCAAGAGCCTGGAGAAGATGGAGACCAACGCCGGCGAGAAGTTCGGCGTGGACATCATCCGCCGCGCGCTCGAGGAGCCGCTCCGCCAGATCGTGGAGAACGGCGGCTACGAGGGCAGCATCGTGGTGAACAAGGTGAAGGAGAGCAAGGAGGCGAGCCTCGGCTTCAACGCCGCCAACGGCGAGTACGAGGACCTGGTCAAGGCCGGCGTCATCGACCCGACCAAGGTGTCGCGCACCGCGCTGGTCAATGCGGCGTCGGTCGCGGCCCTCATGCTCACCACCGAGGCGATGGTCGCCGAGCGCCCGAAGGATGAGGAGAAGGGTGGCGGCGCCGGGATGCACGGCGGCATGGGTGGCATGGGCGGAATGGGCGGCATGGGGATGTAGCTTCCCGTCAGGCGCTTCGCCGGCCTCTCCGAAGGCCTCCGCTCGTGCAAGACGGGCGGGGGCCTTCGACTTTCTGCAGCCTGAACGCCCCTTGAGGTGGGCGACACACCGTTGTTAGCTCGTGCCATGGACCGCGCCCGATTCATACTCCCTGCCTTGTTCCTCAGCGCCTTCGGGTGCTCGAGCGCGATCAAAGTAGACATGCGCCCGGGCGAGAGGCTTCCGGTAGAAGCCGTGGCCATCTTTCCAGTCCGCTTCCGGTGGGACGAGCCCGCCTACCGCTCCTTCGAGCTGTCGCAGATGCTCACGCTGCAGGCGATGGAGTCGGGGCGCTACGCGGTCTTCGGCCCGGGCGAGTTCAAGCTCGTGAGCGCGGCGAGCGACAATCCGTTCCTGGGCAGCGACTTCGCCCTGGGACTGGCCGACCGCGGGCTCTCGCCCATGAAGGCCATCGTCTTCCGGCCTTCGGTCGAGCGGCGGACTCAGAGCGAGGTGAAGCAGGTCTTCGACGACCAGGGGCGACCAAAGGGAAACGCCCGGGTCGAGCTGTCGAGCGTGCTGGTGCGCCTCGAGATCTTCCACTCCGCCTCGCGCGAGCTCATTGCCGAGATTACCGGGCGCGCCGAGCTGGACCCATTCGCCGAGCGCGACCCGTCCGACCCCACGCCGGAGCTGACCGCCCTGTTGAGCCGAATGATGAAGGCCGCCCTTCGCGAGGTCGCGGAACGCGCACCCGGCTCGCCCCAGGAACGCGAGCCCGGGTTCTCGTACCGGTGGTGCCCGAAGAGCGCGCTCGAGTTCTCCGTCGACGGCAAGCCTCCGCTCTCGGCTTCGCTCGAGCGAATGGATGCCCTGGAGCAAGACGTCGCCGCGGAGGCGCGCCTGCGCTTCTTCTATCCGAAGCTCGACGACCGCGACCTGGCTCGACTGAAGCGCTCGCCGGCGGGGCTCTTCGTTACGCGGGTCTCTCCGGCGCTCCGCGACCAGCTCGCCGAGGGCGACGTCGTCGTGGAGGTCAACGGAGAGCCGGCGCTCCCTCAGGCGCTCCAGCGGGCCCTGCGCGCCACGCCACGCGGCCAAGCGCTCAAGCTCAAGGTCCGGCGCAGGGGGGCCTTCGCCGACGTGGCGCTCGCGGTCCCATGAGCCCCCTCAGGGCTGTGCGGCGAGGCTCTGCGCGACGCGCGTCATCCCGGCGTGCACGGCCTGGGCGTCGAGGAGAAAGGGCGCGGCGATCGCCACGGCGAACAGCAGCGCGAGTCCCACCGGGTGCTTGAGGTCGCGCGAGCGCAAGAGGATTCGCTCGAACAGGGTAATGGCCAACAGCAGCGCCGCCCCGCCAATCAGCGCCGAGGGCCCTGGCAGACCGTTGAGCCAGAGCGCCAGCGCGATGGCCGCCAGAGAAACCCCGTTGATGATGTCCCTGCCGCTCGAGGCCCACCAGAGCGCCGCGTCCTCTCGGCGCAGCCGGAGCTCGAGCTGCTGCAGCCAGACCGCCAGCGCCAGCGAGCCCACGAGCGCCAGCTGGCCGGCGAGCCGGGCGCCCGCGGGGGCGCTGCGAAAGACGCCGAGCGGGTCCGAGGCCATGTCCATCATTATTTCTCGGAAAGCGGCGCCATCAAGCCCTGGCCCCGCTTCTGATGGCAGGCGCTCCCCAGCTCTGCTAAAAGCCCCCGGCATTGGCTCTGGAGGGCTTTTGCCCCGCCCCCTGCCCCCTTCAGGCCTTCTGCGTGGATGAGACCTGGACCATCGGACGCGTCATCGCGTGGACCTCGGACTACTTCCAGCGCAAGGGCCTGGACGCCCCGCGCCTGACCGCGGAGCTCTTGCTCGGAGAGGTCCTCTCGCTCGACCGCGTTCATCTCTACACCGACTTCGAGCGCCCGCTCCAAAGGGGCGAGCTCGCTTCCTTCCGGGCCCTGGTGCAGCGCCGCGCGGCCGGCGAGCCGACGCACTACCTCCTCGGGCGACGCGAGTTCTTCGGCCGGAGCTTCAAGGTGGATGGGCGGGTGCTCGTCCCCCGGCCGGAGACCGAGATGCTGGTCGAAGCCGCCCTGGGGTGCCTAGGCGACGCCTCGGGCGCCCGCGCGCTGGACCTGTGCACAGGGTCGGGCTGCATCGGGGTGACGCTGGCGGCCGAGAGGCCGTCCCTGCGCGTCGTGGCCACGGACGCCTCGCTGCCGGCGCTGGAAGTCGCGCGCGAGAACGCCGCGACCCTCGGCGTAGCCGACCGCGTGGAGCTCCGGGCGGGCGACCTCTTTGCCCCAGTCGGCGAGGAGCGATTCGAGCTCATTGCCTCCAATCCGCCCTACGTGGAGACCGGGGCTATCGGAGGGCTCTCGCCCGAGGTGCGGCGCGAGCCCCGGCAGGCCCTCGACGGCGGCCCCGACGGGCTCGGGCTGATCCGCCGCCTCATCGAGGGCGCGCGCGAGCACCTCGTCCCAGGGGGGTGGCTGCTCTTCGAGAATCGGAGACCTCCACGGGCCCCCGGTCCTCGACTTGCTCGGCGCCGGCGGCTTCGCCGCCATCTCGGTGCACAAGGACTTCGCTGGTTTCAATCGCCTCGCGCGCGCGAAGCGGGACTAGGCGCGCAAGAACATCAACCCCCAAAGGCCCGCCAGGAGCTCGCGCCCCATGGACAAGATCATCGTCGAAGGAGGCGCCCGCCTCCAGGGTGAGGTGGTGGTGAGCGGCGCCAAGAACGCGGCGCTGCCCATCCTGGCCGCTTCGCTCCTCGCCGAGGGGCGGCACCTCTTTCGGAACGTCCCCAAGCTCGCGGACGTGGCGACCATGGGCAAGTTGCTCGGCACCATGGGCGCGCGCGCCGAGCGCGGGACCGGAGCCCAAGACGACTCGGTGGAGATTCAGGTGCCGGCGAGCGTCAGCCCCGAGGCGCCCTACGACCTGGTCAAGACCATGCGCGCCAGCGTGCTCGTGCTGGGGCCCCTGGTCGCGCGCTATGGCCGCGCTCGCGTCTCGCTGCCCGGCGGCTGCGCCATCGGAGCGCGCCCCATCGACCAGCACCTGAAGGGCCTGGAGCGGTTGGGCGCCACGGTCAGCCTCGAGCACGGGTACGTCGAGGCCAAGGCCAAGCGCCTGAGAGGCGCGACCTTCACCTTCGACGTCATCACCGTCACCGGCACCGAGAACCTCCTGATGGCCGCCTCGCTCGCTCAGGGGCGAACGGTGCTGGAGAACGCCGCGCGCGAGCCGGAGGTCGAGGAGCTCGCGCGGGTGCTCAATCGGATGGGCGCGCGCATCAGCGGCGCCGGCACCGGCGAGATCACCATCGAGGGCGTCGACGCGCTCAAGCCCGTGGAGCACGCCATCCTGCCCGATCGGATCGAGGCCGGGACTCTGCTGGTGGCCGGCGCGCTGACCGAGGGAAACGTGCTCGTGCGCAGGGCGGTCCCCGAGCACCTGGAGGCGGTGATCGAGAAGCTTCGCGCCGCGGGCGCGACCATCACCGCCGAGGACGGCGGCCTGCGCGTGAAGGGCCCGAAGGAAATTCGCCCCGTCGACATCAAGACCCAGCCTCACCCAGGTTTCCCCACCGACATGCAGGCCCAGCTGATGGTGCTGCTCACGGTGGCCGACGGCTCGTCGGTCATCACCGAGAACGTGTTCGAGAACCGATACATGCATGTGCTCGAGCTCAGCCGCATGGGAGCGGATATCCGGGTGGACGGCCACACGGCCATCGTCAAGGGGGTCAAGGGCCTCTCCGGTGCGCCGGTGATGGCGACCGACCTCCGAGCGAGCGCATCGCTGGTGCTCGCCGGGCTGCGCGCCGCCGGGCGCACCGAGGTCCAGCGCGTGTATCACCTCGACCGCGGCTACGATGGGCTGGAGAAGAAGCTTGGGGGCTTGGGCGCGAACATCCGCCGCGCGAAGGGCTAGTTGCCCGATCCCTGACGCTCGTCGCTGCGCGGCCGATGGCGCCTTGAAACCTTTAAAACTCACGCGGTATGATTTCCTGCCTGCCCAGGCGTTAACTTTTTGGGGGAGCATCGCTCCCCGCGAACGAGGAAGACTGCTGAATGGATTGCCCCCAGTGCGAGGTCGAGATGGTCCTGCTGGAGGGCGAGGACGGCTCGATGTCCCGCTGCCCTGACTGCGGAGGACTGTGGGTCGACGTCGCCGATCTCAACCGGATTCTGCTTCGGCACAACCTACCTGGCCTCGAGTCGCTCGGCGGCCGGGTCAATCAGGAGGAGGAGTCCGCGGGCATCTGCCCGGAGGACCAAGCCCCGCTGATCGTCGTAGAAGGGGGCGAGCGCCACGCGCTCTCGTACGAGACCTGCGAGGTGTGCGGCGGCATCTTTCTTTTGCCGGATACCGACGCCGACGATGCGAAGGCGAACGTCGAGGCGGTGGTCGCCTTCTACCGGCGCTTCGGCAACACCAAGGGAACTGCCAAGCGCGCCTGACCTCGCCTTGACGCAGGCGGTGCGGCCCGCTTCAATGCGGCCTTCCTTCTGGGAGGTGTGTTCCGCATGAGCCGAATCGCGGCTGTCTTCGCCTGTGTTCTCGTCTTCGGCTGTACCAAGCATGTCGCGGAAAAGCCGCCGGCCCCAGCCGGCCCACGCCTGCTGAAAGAGGTCGAGCCGAACGACTCGGTCGGCGCGGCGATGACCGTCGCCGAGACGGTCCGCATCGAGGCCTCGCTGGCGGCCGACGCTTCGCGCCTGGACGAGGACTACTACCGGATCGAGGCGCTGGGTCCCGGGAAGCTGGCGACCGTCCAGGCGACCGGCGTCCCCGGCGTCGACCTCGCGCTGGAGTTGCTCGATCGTGACGGCAACCACGTGGCGAGCTTCAACTCGGAGCCCGAGGGAGCCGGCGAGCAGATTGCCGGAGTCAACCTCGGCGCCCCGGCGGTGGTGAAGGTGTCGGGCGCCAAGAAGGGCGCTGGCGGCGCGTACACCTTGTCGGTCGACATCGCCGACGCTCAGCCTGACTTCGAGGTGGAGCCGAACAACCGGGCGGTCGACGCCTCGCCCCTGCCTCTGGGCAAGAGCGTGCGCGGCCTCCTCGCCGACCGGACCGACGAGGACTGGTACCGATTCGAGGTGCCCATCCCCGCGGGAGCGGACAGGGCAACGCCGAGCGCTGGCGCAGCAACCGCTCAGCCCGCGTCCGGCGACGATGCTTCCACTCCTTCGAACGGCGGCGCGCAGCTCCCGGCTCCGAGCGCCCCGCCGCTTTCGCCCGCGGTGGTCAAGCTCGAGGTCTCCGGCGTGCCCGGCGTGCGCCTGCAGGTGGAGATCGCCAATCAGGCGCAGGCCGTCTTCTACACCGCGCGCAGCCGCGAGGAGGGCGAGGGAATTCAGGTTCGCGACCTCGCCCTGCGCCCCGGCGAGACGACCTACTACGCGACCGTCAAGGCGGCCTGGACGGGCGCCGGGAAGGACGCGCGCCGAGGCTACAACGCGCACGCGCCGTACTCCTTGTCGGTCTCGCTCGAAGAGGCCGGGGCCAATGCCGAGCTGGAGCCCAACGACGAGCCGCTGAAGGCGACGCTCATCTCGGGCGACTGCGTGCGCGAGGGCTTTTTCGCGCCCAAGGGAGACGTGGACTACTACCTCGTCCGAGTCGACAAACCCGTGCTCCTGAAAATCGAGCTGTCAGGCGTCGACCGAGTCGACTCCACGCTCTCGCTGGTGAAGATGCCCGAGGAAGGAAGCGACAAGGAGGAAGTGCTGCTCACCGCCAACGACGGCGGCGTGCGCGAAGGGGAGATCCTCGTCGACGTCGCCGCGGGACCCGGCAAGGACGCCCTGCTGCGCGTCGAGGCCGCGCCTCGCCTCGTGAACGGGAAGTGGGTGCGTGACCAGGAGAACCCATCCGAGCCTTACAAGCTGACAATCAGCTCCAGGCCCGACCTGGCGGGCGACGAGCGCGAGCCGAACAACCGGCCGGAGCTCGCCACGCCCATCGAGCTCGGCAAGCCCATGCGAGGCCACGTCCACCCGCGGCGCGACGAAGACTTCTTCGCGCTGGACCTGACGAGCTCGCCGGTGAAGGTCCCGCTCAAGGCGACGCTCACCGGAATCCTCAAGGTCGACGTCTCGCTGGGGCTCTTTCGGCTCGAGCAAGACGGCAAGGCGACGCTGGTTCAGCGCTCGGAGAAGGGCAAGGGCGAGCAGCCCGAGGTCGTCCACTACAGCGCCGAGCCGGGGAAGTACGTGTTCCAGGTCAAGGACACCAAGAACTGGCAGTCGAACTACGTCGACGCTTACCAGCTTACGGTGGAGCAGGACTCGCCCTGAAGCTCGAGACGGGCGAGAGGTTCGCCTTGACTCTCGAGAGCTGGTGGCTAGACTTCCGCGTGAGTTTTGCGGGAATAGCTCAGTTGGTAGAGCATTAGCTTCCCAAGCTGAGGGTCGAGGGTTCGAATCCCTTTTCCCGCTCACTCCGAAGGGCCGGAAGTCCAGGGGCAACCCGAAGGGCTTCCGGCCCTTCGCCTTTTGGCGCCTTGCGAAACCGAGAGATCCGGATGAAAAGCCCCGGTCGGACAATTGCCTTCCAGCAGCTCGACGTGTTCTCGGCGCGGCGCCTCGAGGGCAACCCGCTCGCAGTCTTCCCGGACGCCCGCGGGCTCTCGACGGAGGAGATGCAGGCGCTCGCGCGGGAAATGAACCTCTCCGAGACCACCTTCGTCCTGCCGCGCGAGGCGAGCGTCGAGCGGGAGCGGGGCGTGCGCGTGCGAATCTTCACGGTGGCCGAAGAGCTCCCCTTCGCCGGCCACCCGACACTCGGCACGGCCGTCGCCCTGCGCGGCCAGACGGGTCGCGAGGAAGTCGTCTTGGACCTGAGCGTCGGGCGCATCCCCGTGCGCTTCGAGGACCGCCCCGGTGAGCCCGCGTTCGGCGAGATGACGCAGGTCGATCCACTGCTCGGGCCGATCGGCGACCGCGCCTCCGCCGCTCGCGCCGCCGGGTACCAGGAGTCGGACCTCGACCCTTCCCTTCCCGTTCAAACAGTCTCGACGGGCCTCCCGTTCGTCATCGTCCCGCTGCGCTCTCTCGAGGCCGCGCGGCGCCTCCGCCTCGACCCCGCGCGCAGCGCCGAGTACCTGGAAGGCGCCGGGGCGACCTCGTTTTACGTCGTCACTCGCGAGACCGTTGACCAGCGGGCGCGGCTGCACGCGCGCATGGCGTTCTATGGGGGCGAAGATCCCGCGACGGGCTCCGCAGCCGGCTGCGCCGCGGCCTGGATGGTCGCGCACGGCGTCGCGGCGCCGGGCGAACAGGTCCTCATCGAGCAGGGACTGGAGATGAAGCGCCCCAGCCAGATCTTCGTTCGCGCTTCGCGCTCAGGCAGCCGCGTCTTCGACGTCCGCGTCGGCGGCCAGGCGGTTGAGGTCCTCCGCGGCGAAGTGACCCTCGAATAGCCCCGCCGGCTCCGAGGCACGAGCCGAAGACCTGCCCCTCGCGGGTCACGCGCTCGCGCTCACTGGGCGAGGCGCGAACGTACGATGGGAAGCGAGCGCTCTGGGCCTGCTATCCCTCGCCGCCCGAGGTCGAGGCGGAATTCTCGCCGCCCTCTTGCTTGATGACCACGAAGCGGTAGCTGTCGAGCTCGGCGCGCCCTGCCGTGTAGAGGATCTCCGAGAGCATTCGATAGGGCATGTTGCGGTCGCCCACGACCGAGAGCTCCCCGGTGAACGGCGAGGACGGGTTGTACTGAGCGACGTACTTTTGGCGATCGACTTCCTTCTTGAGCGCGTCGAGCAGGGGGTTGACGAGCATGCCGGCGTCGCCCCCGTCCTTGTACTGCGCGGGGATGCGATCGTCCTCGTAGCTCAGCACGATCTTGTCGCCAACCAAGACCGTGCCCTGGCCGGGCCGACAGGCCTTGCCCTCACTGGGCCGCGGCGTGCATCGGGTGACGGTCACCGCGACCGTGTCCCTGGGGGCCAGGCGAGTGGTGGAGATGGGCGGCGCCACGTCTCCAGACGACGCCATATTGACCGAGGTCGCCGAATAGGACTTGAGCAGAAACACCAGAATGATGGTCATCATGTCCATCATTGCGGTGATGTTGAGCTCTTTGATCTCGCCCGCGGCCTCGCGCTCCTTGCGGCGCTTGGTGCGAAGGAGCTTCTTGAAGAGCATGCGCTGGCGCTGCTCTGCGCTGATCTCAGGAACTGCGGCTTCGAGCTCGGAATTGTCGTCGTGCATGGCGGACCTTCTTCACGCCTACATGCCGGCGGCCAGAGAGACGTCGAAAAACAGCATCTGGCCCGCGTGCTCACGGCACGCGTCCATCGTCTTGACCAAGACGCTGTACGGCACCTTCGAGTCGGCCCCCAGGATGATCTTCGACTCGTCCGGGAAGGCCTGCTTGATTTGCGTCATCTTCGTCGTAAGGGCCGCGAAGTCATAGTCGCCGCTGGCGAGTCTGGCGATGGTCGGCTGACCCTCGCCCGGCGTGGCCGGCGCGGCGTCGCCCGGGAGGACGGCGCCGGTGCCCGCGACGAAAAAGCCCTTGTCGCTGATCAGCACCGTGAGCATCAGCGGCTTCTTGGCGTCCTTCTGCTCCTGGGGAGCTGCGGCCGCCGAGGGCCCGTACTTGGGCGCCGCGACGTTGAGCACGCCGAAGCTCGCCAGCCCCGTCATCGACAGCAGCATGAACATGATCAGGTTCATCATGATGTCGAGGTACGGGACGATGTTGAGCTCGCCGGTGTCCTCGTCTTCTTTGGGGCGGAGCTTGCGCTTGGAGAAGTGAAAGGCCATCGCCTTCGACCTGCCTCTCTCGTCGGACGTTGGGACAGCGGCGCGCGAGGTCGAGTTCTGCCGGGCGTCCCGCGCCCCGTCTTCGAAAGCGCCGCTAACCCGAAGCTTACATCGCCGCGAAGCGGCCTCCCTACGGGTCGACGACCGAAGGACGTCAACCCACCTTCTGCTCGAAGTCCATGGGGCTGGTCTCGCCCGCACTCTTCCGGGCGAGGAGATTCTCGAGCTTGAGCGAGTTGAGCTCGACCTCTTCGATCATGCTCTTCGCCCTGCTGGTCAGCAGCAGGTGGGCGACGATGCACGTCACCGCGATGGAGAGGCCGAAGGCGGTGTTGTTCATGGCCTCCGAGATGCCCTTGGAGAGGACCTCGGAGCGCTTGTCGGCCGAGACCGCGCCCAGCGACTTGAAGGCGCTGATGAGGCCGACGATGGTTCCGATGAGGCCGAGCAGGGTGGCGATATTCGCCAAGGACCAGAGCGAGCTGATGCGCTTCTGGATGGAGGGCGTGACCTCCATGATCGCCTCTTCGATGGCCTTGGCGACCTCGAGCTCGCCGCGGTTGGCGCGGGTGAGCCCGGCGCGAACCACGCGGGCGAGCGCCGCGTCCGGCGCCGCGCTGCAGAGCTTCACCGCGCGGTCGACGTTGCCCGTGAGCACGAGCTTGGTGATCTGCTCCATGAACGGCGGCGCGTTCAGGTTGTAGGTGAAGAGAAGCTTGATCACGCGGTCGAGGATCACCGCCACGGCCACCGACAGCGAGAGGACGTTCACCATCATGAACGGCCCGCCGGCGACGAAGAATTCTTCGATCGTGTCCAGGAAGCCCCGTTTGTCCGCGGTGGCCGCTGCCAGCACGAGGAAGCTGCTCGAGACGCTGCCCAGGATGTCGCTCATCGCGCCGAACCCTTTCCGCGTTTTGAATTCGGTTTCGCCTGCGGACTCCCCTGCCTCACAATTCCGGTCAAGGGGAAAACCCTTTGGAATTAAGGACTTCTAACATTCGGCGGCCGAGGGTGTCAAGGCTGGGCCTGGAACGTAGCCACCCGGGCTACTGCCGCGGAACCCAAGGAGGAATTCTGCCGGGTGAAGCGGCCGATCGGCCGCTCCTCAGGCTGCCGCGGGCGGCTCCTCGCCGGCAGGGACGTCCGAAGGCAGCCGCTTGTAGCCGCACTCCTTGTTGCGGCACGCGACGTACTCGCCGTCGACCTTCGAGTACTTCATGAGCAGGAATGGAGCCCCGCACTGGGGACAGGCCTCTGGCAGCGGCCGGTCCCAGACCGCGAACTTGCACTCCGGGTAGCGGTTGCAGCTGTAGAACATCTTGCCGCGCTTGCTGCGCCGCTCGGCGAGGCGCCCCTGGTTGCACTCGGGGCAAGCGACTTTGGTGACGAGCGGCATCGACGTCTTGCAGTCGGGGTAGGCGCTGCAGGCGAGGAAGCGCCCGAACCGACCGCGCTTGATGACCATGGGCTTGCCGCAGTTCGGGCAGACCTCGTCGGACGGCTGCTCGGCGACGATCTCGATCTTGCCGCCCTCGACCTCGCGAAAATCTTTGGTGTTCTTGCAGGCCGGGTAATTGCTGCAGGCCAGGAACCGCCCCAGCTTGCCCCATTTGATGACCATGGGGCTCCCGCACTTCTCGCACGTGAGATCGGTCTTGATTTCCTCGCGCTTGACGTCGCGCATGGTCTCTTCGGCCTTCGACAGGCTCTCGCGGAACGGCCCGTAGAACTCCTGGAGAACCTTGACCCAGGCGAACTTGCCCTCCTCAATCTGGTCGAGCTTCTCTTCGAGCGCAGCGGTGAAGGCCACGTCGAGCTCGTGGGGGAAGGCGCGCACCAGCTCTTGGGTCACGAGCACGCCCAGCTCCGTCGGCCGAAAACGCCCTTCGTCCTTCTTGACGTACTCCTTGTCCTGGATGGTCGAGAGAATGGAGGCGTAGGTCGACGGCCGGCCGATCCCCTTCTCCTCGAGTTCCTTGACCAGCGACGCCTCGGTGAAGCGCGGCGGGGGCTGCGTGAAGTGCTTCTCGGGAGAGAGCTTCTTCAGATGCAGGACCTCGCCCTGCTCCAACGGCGGGATCTCCTTGTTCTGGCCGCCCTCATCCTCGGCGCCCTCCGCGTTGCGCGGCTTCTCCTCGTCCTCCTCTACCTTCTCGCCGTACACAGCCAGGTAGCCCGCGAACTTGAGGCGGCTGCCGCTCGCGCGGAACGTGCAACGCCCTGCCGCGATGTCGGCCGTGGTCTGGTCGTAGACCGCCGGGACCATCTGGCAGGCGACGAACCGGTCCCAGATGAGCTTGTAGAGCCTCAGCATGTCCCGCTCGAGGAAGTCCTTGACCTTCTCCGGCGGGAAGGCGAGCGAGGTGGGGCGGATGGCCTCGTGGGCGTCCTGGGCCGAGTTCTTGGTCTTGAAGACGTTGGCCTCTGCCGGCAGGTAGTCGGCGCCGAAGGTCTTCTCGATGTGCTCCCGGGCCTCCGCGACCGCGTCCTGGGAGAGCCGGGTGGAGTCGGTGCGCATGTACGTGATGAGGCCCACCGCCCCCTCTTCGCCGAGCTCGATGCCCTCGTAGAGCCGCTGCGCCAGCGTCATGGTCTTCTTGGCGGTGAAGTGCAGCCGGTTGGCCGCGTCCTGCTGGAGCTTGCTCGTGATGTACGGGGCGGCCGCGTTGCGCCGCCGCTCGCGCCGGTCGACCTTCTCGACCACGTAGCTCGCCTGCTCCAAGTCCTGAACCAGCGAGCGCGTCGTCTGCTCGTCGTTCAGCTCGGCCTTCTTGCCGGCGATCCGCACCAGCTTGGCCACGAACTCCGGAGGCAGCTTCGCCGCGAGCGCGGCCTCCAGCGTCCAGTACTCCTGCGGCACGAACGCCTGGATCTCCGACTCGCGCTCGACCACGAGCCGCACCGCGACCGACTGCACGCGCCCCGCCGAGAGCCCGCGGCGGATCTTGGTCCAGAGGATGGGGCTGATCTGATAGCCGACCAGGCGATCCAGCACGCGCCGCGCCTGCTGCGAGTCGAACTTCTTCTCGTCGAGCTTGAGCGGGTGCTTGATGGCCTCCTGGATAGCGCGCTTGGTGATCTCGTTGAAGAGCACCCGAGAGACTTTGTCGCTATCCGCGCCGCCGATCTCTTCCGCGATGTGGAACGCGATGGCCTCACCCTCGCGATCGGGGTCGGTCGCCAGGAAGACCTTCGAGGCTTTCTTGGCCGCCTGCTTGATCTCCTTGAGGACCTGGCCCTTACCGCGGATGACCTCGTAGACCGGCGCGAAGTCCTTCTCGATGTCGACGCCCATCTTGGATTTGGGCAGGTCCTTCACGTGCCCCACGGAAGCTTTCACCGTGTAGCTGTTGCCCAAGTACTTCTTGATGGTCTTGGCCTTGGCGGGCGACTCGACGACTACCAGGTAGTTCGGCATGTGCCTTTCGGTCCTCTATCCTTCAAGCTGCTGACGTCAAGCCCCCACAACGCCTAGATGCGGGCAAAAACTTTCCCAGTCCGCTCCTGGCAGAGGCCAATGACTTCAAGCCGCACCAAAGCATTCGCAAGTCGGGCCGCGTCAAGGCCGGCGCTCTCGAGAAGCTCGTCGAACTGGGCCGGGCCCCGGGCGAGCGCCTCCCAGGCCTTTCTGAGATCCTCCGGCAATTCCGAAGGCTTGGCTCCTTGCTGCCGCGGGGCCTGAGGGCGCAGGACCGATCGCCGGGCCGATCGGGCTCGCGGGGCGCCAGCCCCTGCCTGCCCGGGGGCCGCGCTGGGCCAGCCCTCGCCATCCTGGCCCAGAGCCCGCGCAACGCCTTCGAGGCCCACCAGCGCACGAGCCGACCCCGACTCCAGGAGCGAGTTGCACCCTTCAGAGAGCGGGCAGGTCACGTCGCCGGGCACCGCGAAGAGGGGCCGCTTCAGCTCGACGGCCGCCTTCGCGGTCCCCAGCGCCCCCGAGGAGGCGCTGGCGCGCACGACGATCACCGCGTCGCAGAGGGCCGCGATGAGGCGATTGCGCACGATGAAGTTCTGGGGAAGGGCCGGAGTTCCCGGAGGGAAGTGGCTCACCACCGCGCCGCCGCGGGCGATCATCTCGGTGAACAGCGCGCGGTGCTCGCCCGGGTAGGCGCGGTCGACCCCGGACCCGAGCACCGCCGCGGTCGAGCCACCGGCCCCGAGCGCCGCCCGGTGGGCCGCTCCGTCCACGCCCAAGGCGCCACCGGAGACGACCGCGATTCCCCGGCGGGCAAGGCCCTCGGCGAGGAAGGCCGCCAGCTCCAGTCCGTACGGGTCGGAGTCGCGCGACCCGACGAGGGCCACGCGCTTCTGCGAGGCGTCCAGCGCGCCGCGGACGTACAGCACGGGCGGGAACGCCAGGCCCTCGAGCTGGGTCGGCCAGTCCGGCCGCCCCGGGAACAGCACTCGCGCGCCGAGCTCCTCTGCGCGCGACAAGCAACGGTCGGCGAGCGCCCCAAGGTCCCCGACGGCCTCCAGGTAGGCCCTGGCGCGGGCGTCGCGAACCTGGGCGACAAGCTCTTCGGCCGGGGCCACCAGCGCCTTCGCCAGCGACCCAAAGGCCTCGCGCAGCCCCGCCAACGTCGCCGGGCCAATCCCTTCGACGCTGAAAAAGGCGAGTGCAGCCCGCTCCTCCGCGCTCACGCGCTCCGGCGGCTGGCCCTCACATGCCCACAGCGATTCCTCGAGCGCCGCAGCCGAGCTTTGCCCCATGGCACCTCCATCGAGACGCGGTTCAAGCCCTGCCCCCCAGGCGGAGCTATTTGGGCGACGGCAGCCTGGACGAAAAGGCCGCGTGTATTAGCCGCGGTAGGAAGCTTTCGTCAAGACACCCTTCTCGGAACGACTCGCGGCCTTTTCCCCCAGCCCGGCCGAGCCGGAACCAAAGAGGGCTCCAGACCTCAGGCTTCAGGAACTGCATTCCCGGGAGCCTGGAGCCTGGGGTCTGGAGCCTAGAGTCTTTGCCAGCCTGCACAAGAGTTCGCGCCGAAGGGACTACTCCACAGGTCTGACACGCCCGCGGTCGACCCTGAAAATACGAAAGGCCTGCCCGAGGTTGAAACTGAATTGCCCACCTGCGCATCAACTATCTGACAGAAGTCGCTGGCGGCTCGAGCGGCTCCATTGGTCCCTTCGCGAGGACATCTTGCGCAGGATGGCAAAGACCAGGCTTCAGACCCCGGGCCTTAAGGAACTGCGGTACCCGGAGCCTGGGGTCTGGAGTCTAAGGCAACCCTCATTGGTTCCGGCTCAGCCGGTCTAGGACTGTGGCAATCCTGCCCCACTCTTGGACCTAAGCCCCGGCTTTTCAGGCGCAACGGTCGTCGACTGCAGGCTCAAACCTGTGAAATCTCGACGGCACTCTAAGTCCAGCTGCCAAGGCACGAGGAATGCAAGGCAGTTCGGGCAGGCGCGGAGGCAAGCGGTCATGGTCTCGTGGCGGTTGGTGTTTCTTCTCATCGCGATGCTGGTTCCTGGGGGGTCGCTCATCCTCCTGTTCTGGGCTGGGGCCAAGGCGCTGCTGGCTCATCGAGAGGGGGTGCTCCGGCGCCCTCAAGTGGCATTGGCGCGCCCGCCGATGGCCGACCAGCGCCGACTGCGCTGAGGGAACGGCGACCCACCCGGGGCCGAGACCACCTGCACCACCGAACCGGGGCCGAGCGAGCGCCGATGAGCTCCCGGGCAATCCAGCGCGGGCGGCAGGTTTGACACGAGCCTGCCCCACCCATATACCGGCCGCATGGGCGCAGCCGCAGACATCGCCGGCATGGCTCAAGCGCTTGCGGGGGTGGGCTATCTCGCGTCCAAAGAGATCGCCACCGCGGCGTTCCTCGCCGACCGCCTCGAGAAGCCCATCCTGGTTGAAGGGCCTGCCGGGGTAGGCAAGACCGAGCTCGGCCGCGCCATGGCGGCGGCACTCGGCCGCGAGCTCTTGCGCCTGCAGTGCTACGAGGGGCTGGACGAAGCCAAGGCGTTGTACGAGTGGGAGTACGCCAAACAGCTTCTCTACTCGCAGCTCCTGAAGGACAAGATCGGCGAAGTGCTCGCCTCTGCCGCGACGCTGTCCGAGGCCGTGAGCCGAATCGAGAAAAGCGATGCCGTCTTCTTCAGCGAGCGCTTCCTCCTGCCGCGCCCCGTGCTCAAGGCCATCACCGCGAAGGCGCCTTGCCTGCTGCTCATCGACGAGATCGACAAGGCTGACCCCGAGTTCGAGGCGTTCTTGCTCGAAGTCCTCTCCGACTACGCGGTCACCATTCCCGAGATTGGCACGTTCCAGGCCCGGGCGGCCCCGCGGGTCGTGCTCACCTCGAACAACGCCCGCGAGCTCTCCGACGCTCTGAAGCGGCGCTGCCTGCATCTCTTCATCGACTTCCCTTCGGCAGAGCGCGAGCTCGCCATCGTGCGCTCGCGAGCGCCGGAGGTTCGAGACTCGCTGGCGCAGAGCGTGGTGGCCGCCGTCCAAAGGCTCCGCTCGCTGGACCTCAAGAAGGCCCCGTCCATCAGCGAGACGCTCGACTGGGCCAGGGCCCTGGCCCTCCTCAACGCCGACGCCCTCACCCCCGAGCTCGTCGCCGACACCCTCAACGTGGTGCTCAAGTACGAGAGCGACGTCGCGCGCGCCCGCGAGCGCTCAGGGGATATCGCCTCGGCTTCGGGCGGCGACTCACTCGCCTGAGCCGCCCCTGAGCGCGCGCTCGCGGGCAAGCTCGAACGCCGCCGCCAGCACGCCGGTCAGAGGAACCGCGAGCAGGGCACCTACCATGCCGTAGGCGGTCTCGCCTGCGAGGAGCGCGAAGGCCACCACCACCGGGTGAATTTGCGCGTGCTGCCCCATGATCTTCGGGTTCAGCACGTAGGCCTCGAGCGCGTGGACGCCGACGATCCACCCCAGCATCGCGAGACCGGTGTGAAACCCGCGCGTGAGCGCGATGAGCACGATGGGCACCGAGGAGATGATGGTCCCGAAGATGGGGATGACCGAGAGCGCCGTGGCCAGGGCGGTCAAGATGAACAGGAAGGGCACTCCCAGGACGAGCAGGCCCGTCGCAGTGAGCGAGCCGTTGACGAGGCAGATCATGGCCTGCCCGCGCACGACGCCCGCGAGCTTCTCGTCGATGGCGGCCATGAGCTCGTCCCAGTCGCCGCGCCGGCCCGCCGGCACCAGGCTCTCGAGGAAGCGGCCGATGGGGTGCCAGTCCACGAGGATGAAGGCCGCGACCATGAGCACGAAGAAGAAGCGAAAGACGAAGCCGAGCACCCCCGCCACGATCTTCTGCAGGAAGCCGACGCCCTCGAGGAAGTGGCTGCGCAACAGCTCCGACAAGTTGTCCAGGCCCTGTCGAATCGACCGCTCGACATCGAGCGACAGGCCGTACCGCGGGAGCTCACCCTCACCGGAGAGGTCCACCGGGATGCCGCGGTTGCCCAGCCAAGCCTCGAGCCGCCGCGAGATCTCGCCAATGCGCTCGGGCGTCAGCTGGTCGAGCAGGCGCTTGCCCGCGCGCGTCAGCCCCGAGACTTCCCCGAGGAGGCGCGGCACGGCCTTGGAGAGGAAGAAGTAGACGAGGACGAAGAACACCGAATACAGCGCCAGCACCGCGAGCCAGCGCGGCACCGCTCGGCCCTTCACCCGCCATTGCGACATCCGCGCCACCGCCGGCTCCAGCAGGTAGGCGATGACGAACGCGATGACAAAGGGCAGCAGGGCCTGCCGGAAGGCGACGAGTGCAGCGGCGAGGCTGGCCCAGAGCGCCAGGAGGATGAGGCGCCCGCGGGCCTTCAAAGACAGCCAGCGGCGCGCGGGTTCGTCCATGGGGAGGGCACCTTAGCGCACCAGGGCCCCCGATTGACGCTCTCTTGGGTACCGGGCTAAAGTGAAGCCAATTTCTCATGGTTTTCGCACGCTTGGCAGCGCGGTAGTCCACCAACGAGCGCCGGTTCCCCCCCTCGGACGGGCGAAGGCAACCAGAAGGCCGTGGCCGTCAAAAAGCAGCCCATACCCTTCGGCAAGTACTACCTGCTGGACCGCATCAACATCGGCGGCATGGCCGAAGTGTGGCGCGCCAAGACCTTTGGTGAGTCGGGGTTCGAGAAGCTCGTCGCCATTAAGCGCATCCTGCCGAACATCGCCGAGGACGAAGAGTTCATCACGATGTTCATCGACGAGGCGAAGATCACCGTCCAGCTCACGCACGCCAACATCGCGCAGGTCTTCGACCTGGGCCGCATCGGCGAAAGCTACTTCATCGCCATGGAGTACGTCGCGGGCCGGGACCTGAGGGCCATCTTCGACCGCGGCCGCAAGCGCGGCGAGCCCGCGCCCATCGCGCTCACCTGCTATGCCATCGCCAAAATGTGCGAGGGGCTGGACTACGCCCATCGCAAGCGCGACGCCGCCGGCCGCGACCTCCACATCGTGCACCGCGACGTCTCCCCGCAGAACTGCCTGATCAGCTACGAGGGCGAGGTCAAGGTCATCGACTTCGGCATCGCCAAGGCCGCCAACAAAGCCACCAAGACCCAAGCCGGTATCCTCAAGGGCAAGTTCGGCTACATGAGCCCGGAGCAGGTCCGGGGGCTCCCCCTCGACCAGCGCTCCGACGTCTTCGCCGCCGGCATCGTCCTCTACGAGATGCTCACCGGCGAGCGGCTCTTCACCGGTGACAGCGACTTCTCGGTCCTCGAGAAAGTGCGCCAGGTCGACATCCTCCCGCCCACCCGCTACAACCGCCGCATCCCCGAGGGCCTGGAGAAGGTCGTCCTGACCGCGCTGGCCAAGGACCCCGACGAGCGCTACCCGTACGCGAGCGACCTGGCGGACGCGCTGCAGCGCTTCGTCATCACCTCGGAAGCGGTGTTCTCGCGGCGCGACCTCATGCAGTCCATGAAGTCCACCTTCGCCGAGGACGTGGAAGCCGAGAAGCTGCGCCAGTCCGAGTACGCCGAAATCCGCCTGCCGCCCGCCCTGGCCGCCCAGGCTCAGAGTCGGTCGGCGTCGCCCTCGGCCGCCGTCCCTCTGAAGCTGACCCAGGCACTCGTGCCACAGCCTGACGCCGACCCGACGAGCCGCGGCGCGGCCAACGAGGAACGCACCCTCATCGGCGCGAAAGACGGCCCGCTCGATCCAGCGGCGCTCGAGGCGCCGGACCGGCGCCCTACCGACGAGTTCAACCTCGATGACGGCCAGACGCGCTTGCCGTCCGGCCCTCGGCCCACCCGGGCGCCGCCCTCGCGAGGGGCCGCCGGCACCGACGACACCTTCTTCTCGGGCTCCGGCCCGCGCCCCAGTCCGAGGTCGGAGCCGTCTAGGCCAGCCATCGGCCGGCCGCTGCCGCCGAGCTTCGGCGAGCCCGTGCGCCGATCGCATCCGCCGGAGGTCCGCTTCGACGACGAGCCGAGCACTCGCACGCGACGCACTTCGCGGCTGAAGTGGGTCTTGATCGGCGCCGGCGGCGGCCTCGCCGTTCTCCTCGCCGGGGCCGGGGTCGCCTTCCTGGCCTTCGGCTCCGGGTCGCTCCAGGTCGCCTACGATCCGCCCGACGCCCGGGTCTACTTGGACGGCAAGGAGATCTGCGTCCGGTCTCCGTGCATCGTCCCCAAGCTTGCGACGCGCGCTTTTGCGCTGGAGGTCCGCAAGGACCACTTCGAAAGCTACGTCCAGAACGTCGAAGTGCCGCGCAACGACATCTTCCGCGTTTCACCTGACGTGAAGCTCAAAGCCATCATCACCGCGGTGCCCGCGGTCATCGCCTGCGATCCCTCGGACGCCGAGGTGATCATCGACGGCAAGGTCGCCAAGGCGATGGGCGTCCGGGACGCCTGGTCGGGCCCTCTCTCCATCGGCCAACCGCACGAGGTCGCCGTCTCCAAACCCGGCTACTCCCCGTGGAAGAAGACGCTGTCGCTCGCCGCCGCCGACGGGCCGCACACGGAGTTCGTTGGCCTCAAGCGCCAGCCATTCAAAGTGAGCTTTCTCTCCGAGCCGCCCGGTGCCGACGTGCTCGTGGACAGCGCGGCGCTCGGCGCCTCGCCGCTCACGGTGGAGACGCTCGACCCCTCGGTGACCCACACCGTCGTCTTCCAGAAGCGCTGCTTCGACAACGTGACGCGCACGCTGGTGGCCGGCAGCCCTTCGACCGACGTCAGCGTGGCGCTTCTGCCGGCCAAGAAGCGCGGGTGCCCCTGAAGTCGGCATCCGCCTCGGCGGCCGCCCGTTCTTCGCCGCGACGACCTCGCTCGGGAGTGACCATGGCTCGCAAGACCAAGAAGGCGGACCCGTTCTCGCAGCTGCCGGGTTGGGCCCGAAAGTTGGCCGAGCGCTACTACACGCGCACGGTCGCCACCTTTCTGCTTCACGGCTCGGTGCGCGATCTGCACCCGATGCAGGACGGCGAGGGCGCCGCCCGCTTCGTGCCGCTCAAGACGTACCTGGCCGAGGACCTGTTCGGCGCGCGGGACCTGGTGCTCTTCTACGACCGGTCGAGCGGCGTTCGAGGGGCCACGCCGGAGATCCAGCGCGACTTCGCCCGCGCGGTCGAGGCGTACGACGCCATGTACGGGAGCGACTTCGCGCGGTCCATGCCCAAGGACCCGGGGCGCGCCCTGCAGATCCTCGAGAACTACATGCGGGTGCGGGTCGCCGACGGCAAGTCCGTCGCGCTGATCATCGACTTCGCCGAGACGCTCGCCCCTGCGGCCGAGCTCGGCAGCATGGGCCAGGAGGACCGATTCAGCCTGGTCACACTCGTGAAGTGGGCGAGCGACCCTCAGTTCCTGCAGGCCGACCTGTCCATCTGCCTCATCGTGGAGAACCTGGCGGAGCTCGCGCCCAGGCTCTCGCGCCACCCCTACGCCGCCGCCATCGAGATCCCGCTGCCCGACGAGCAGGAGCGCCGGGAGTTCGTCGAGGCGAAGCTCGAGGGCCGGCGCGTCGCCGAGGTCTCGGAGATCCCGGTCGACGGCCTGGCCAAGATGACCGCCGGCCTCTCGCGCATCCACCTCGACCGCGTGCTCACCGAGGCGCTGGAGCGCGCTCAGCGCATCACCCCCGACCGCCTCAAGGAGCGCAAGAAGGAGATCATCCAGGCCGAGTGCCACGGCCTGCTCGAGTTCCTCGAGCCCCGCTACACGCTCGACGCGGTGGCCGGGCACGACAAGGCCAAGGAGCTCTTGCGCGGAGCCGCGAGCGCGCTTCGCAAGGGCCGCACCGACGTCGTCCCCATGGGCTACCTCATCAGCGGCCCGGTGGGCACCGGCAAGACGTTCATGGCCACCTGCTTCTCCGGGGAGATAGGCATCCCCTGCGTGAAGTTCCTCAACTTCCGCAGCCAGTGGCAGGGCGTGACCGAGGGCAACCTCGAGAAGATCTTCAACCTGCTCAAGGCGATGTGGCCGGTGGCGGTGGTCATCGACGAGGCCGACGCGTTCCTGGGCAGCCGCGACCAGGGCGGCGACTCGGGCACGAGCAACCGGGTTTTCGCGGCCATCGCCGCGTTCATGGGCAACACGGAGTTCCGAGGCAAGATCCTCTGGTTCCTGCTCACCTGCAGGCCGGACCTCTTGCCCATCGACCTGAAGCGGCAAGGGCGCGCCGAGGAGCACCTGGCGCTCTTCTACCCGCAGAGCGACGCCGAGCGCGACGCGCTCTTCCAGGTGGTGGCGAAGAAGACGGGCGTGAAGACCGAGGGCTTCGCGTCCTTCTCCGAGAAGCTCCCCGAGGGGTTGAAGGACTGCTCCGGCGCGGACATCGAAGCGGCCCTGGTGCGCGCCAAGTTCCGCACGCTCTCGCAGGGGCGTGACGCGGTGACGGCGGAGGATCTCGCCGAGGTCCTCGCGAGCTTCATCCCGCCCAGCTACCCCTTGGAGATCGAGCTGCAGAACCTGGCCGCCGTCCAGGAGTGCACCAGCCGGGAGCTGCTCCCGGAGGCGTTCCGCAAGCTCGACCGCGGCTTCGTGACCGCGCGCATCCGCGAGCTCAAGGCACTGCTCGAGAACGGGTAGGTGGCCCGGGGAGCATGGGTCTCGCCTCAGCCGCCCTCGGACTTCGGCTGGCACGCCTGCTTGAAGGCCGCGCGCAACATTCGCTTCTGAGGCCGTGCCGTCGTACCAATAGACCCGGAGGAGCGGTAGCCCCGTGAGCTCTGTGACGAGCAACTCGAGCTTAGAGCACCGCAGCCGTGTTCAGGATCAACTCGCCTCACGGGAGCTTGTCTCCCGCAATCAGCCTCGGATCCCGCGGCGAAGAGGTATCCCGCGTCCACAAAGATTTCCGCACGATCCACGGCCCCCACCGCATACAGAAAAGAGGGCTCCGTCGCCGGAGCCCTCGAAAGAACATCGCTCCATTAGCAGCAAATCGGAGCGACCATGCGGAATCATTCAGGAAGCGCTGAGCTTGTCAAGCCTATCGATCCGCGAGCACCCGCTTGTCGCTCGACGGATCCGCCGGCTTCGGCTCCCCGGGCTTCTCGCCAGACTTCACCTCCGCGAGCGGCGGCCGGCTCCCGCCCTGCACCGCCTGCGGCGGGTAGTCGGGGCGGGTGTGGTAGATGCCGCCGAGGATGCGGAAGAACGACCGGGCTATCTCGTTCAGGTCGCGCAGCGTCAGGTCGCACTCGTCGAGCTGCCCGTCGGCGAAGATGCCGTTGATGATCTTCTGCACCAGCGTCTGCAGCTTGCCGGGCGTCGGCTCCTGGACGGCCCTGGAAGCGGCCTCCACGGCGTCGGCGATCATCACCAGCGCGGCCTCGCGGAACTGGGGCTTGGGACCCGGGTAGCGGTAGAGGGCTTCGTCCACCGGCTGCGGATCCGCCTTGCCCTCCTGCTCCTTGAGCGCCTTGTGAAAGAAGTAGCCCACCAGCCGCGTACCGTGGTGCTGCGGAATGGCGTCCGCGACCTGCTTCGGCAGCTTGTACTGGCGGGCCATCTCCACGCCGTCGGTGACATGTCGCCGGATGACCAGGGCGCTCATCTGCGGCGCCAGCTTGTCGTGCTTGTTGTCGCCGCGCTGGTTCTCGCTGAAGTAGAGCGGGTTCCGACCCTTGCCGATGTCGTGGTAGTAGGCGCAGACCCGCGCGAGCAGGGGGTTCGCGCCGATGGCCTCCGCCGCCGCCTCCACCAGACTGCCGATGATGATGGAGTGGTGATAGGTCCCCGGCGCCTGGACGATGAGCTCCTTGAGCGCCGGGTGGTTCAGGTTCGCGAGCTCCAGGAGCTTGATGTCGGTGGTGTAGCCGAACCCCGCCTCGACGAGCGGCGTGATGCCCATGACCAGGATGGGCACCGCCAGCGCCCCGCCCAGGAAGCCGCCCAGGCCCCCCACCGCCGCGCCCACCGACAGCTTGTTGTTGAGCAGCGAGAAGCACAGGACCGAAGCGGCGTTCACGATGCCGGTGAAGAGCCCCGCCCGAAAGAGCTGCGCCCGGTCGCGGGCGTGTCCGACGCGCGCCGCGGCCACGAGCGAGCCCAAGAGCGCATAGACCGCGAACTCCAGTGAGTTGCCCACCAGCACGCCGGCGAGCGCCGCGTAGATCATGCTGTAGACGACCGCCGCCTCGCTGGTGAGCACGAAGCGGATGAGCATGGCCCCCGCGGCGAACGGCGTGACGTAGTACAGCACCTCGTTCGACATGCGCGGGAACCGGTCGTGAAGCGCATCGGCGATGGTGATGGTCAGGTTCGCGAGGCCGATCATCGTGACCAGCGTCAGCGCGCCCAGCAGCGCGTCCTTGCGCGTGGGCCGGAACCTCCGCAAGGAGACCCGCGCGAACGCGTACACCACCGCCGCCAGGAGCGCCGCCAAGAAGGCGCCGCCGGCGCGGACGGCGAGGCTGCCCCCTTCTCCCGCCTGGCTCCGGATGGCGGCGAAGATGACCAGGTGCCGGTGCTCGATGCGCTCGCCGTCGCCGATGATCTTCTCGCCCTTCTTGAGCTGGATCACCACCGGCTTGACGTTTTCGGCGGCTTGGCGCTTTCGCTCCTCGGTCTCCTCGCGGTTGTAGCGGAGGTTGGCGCGAACTTCGCGGCTGGTGAGGTTGGCCACTGCCCGGCGCACTGCGGCGGACAGCTCCGGGGGAAGCTCCGAAGACCAGCGCTCGGCCTCCTGGCGGATTTCGGCTTGATCGCGGATGGGCGTGACGTCGAGGACGACCTTCTCGCCCAGCGTCTCGCCGCTGCTGCGCCGCCGGACCAGGATGCCGCGGCCGGCCTTCAGCGCCAACGGGTCGCGATACTCGGCCACCATCTGACCGTCGGCGCGCATCACCAGCTTCTCGACTTCGCGCTCGACTTCCGGCGAAAAACGGGCGGAGCAAAAGGCGCGGAAGCTCTCGTCGTCGAGGTGCGTCTCCAGCCGGCGCTGCCACTCCTCGCGGCGCTCGCCATAGGCGCGCGCCAGCACTTCCGGGACGGGTGGCTCCTCGCCCCTCTTGGCCGGACGCACCTTGCCCGCGTCCTCCAGCTTCGCGTCGGGCGGGGCGAGGACCCGTGGCCGCTCGGGCTCCCGCACGGCCTCGCGCATCAGGGCAAAGGCGGTGCGGATCCGCTCGCTGGCTCCCTCGGCCACGGTGACGTCGTAGTCGTAGACGGGGAGGAGCGCCTCGCGCGCTTCCTCCCGCTTCTTGCGCGTCGTCTCCTCGTCCGGGATGTCGTAGTCGCGAGTCGCTTTGACCACCGTGTTGGAAAAGGTGTTGAGCGACTCCTCGCCGAACGGGATGCGCTGGCT
This sequence comes from uncultured delta proteobacterium, assembly GCA_963772225.1. Lineage (GTDB taxonomy): Bacteria > Myxococcota > Myxococcia > Myxococcales > UBA5297 > CAVYWD01. Next base: position 1,491,391 of record CAVYWD010000011.1, read on the forward strand.
GAACAGCCCCGGCGTCAGCAGGTAGGCGCACAGGACCGCCAGCACCGCCAGGACGAGCGCGTTCGACCCCCGGCTCAGATTGCTGAGGTGAATGACCTCGGTGAGCTTTCGGATCGCGAACCTCGACTCGGCCGATTCGGGCCGCGGCGGCTCGGGCCTGGCGGGACCCGGACCCGAGGATGTGCCCTTGCCGTCGCCCTTGAGGTCCAATGCCCGTTCCAGTCTTTTCGCGGAGTTGCAGTCTCTTCCAGCGGGCAGACATGCTGCCCGGAAAGACCGGCGCTTTCAACTTCGCCGGTTCGAGCGAGCGGCCGAGCGTTCAAGTGACGTCCATGCCGGCCGCGGTCGCCTCCCCCAAGAGGCATCTAAGCCTACCGGCGGCCCAGGCTGGCGTCTAGAAGTTCTTCAGCAATGACCGGAGCTTATCGTACCCGCGGAGCGCGCGCCCCTGCGCGACGCCGACGCTGGTGCCGGCAGCCGCGGCGATCTCGGCGAAGGACATCTCGTGGAAGCGATGCATGAGGACCGCCTCGCGCTGAGCGGGAGGCAGCTTCTCGAGCGCCTGCCGAACGACCCTGGACAGCCCCGGATCGACGTAGCCGAGCTCCCAGCACTCTTCGCCTTCGGGGGCCTCCTCTGCGGCGGGCGCCTCTCGCACGGCGCCCGAACGCTCGTGCTCCAGCCGGCGGCGCGCGACCGAGGAGGCGATGGAGAAGAGCCAGGGGGCGACCCGTGCGCCGGGCTGGTAGTCGCCGCGCGACCTCGCGAACGCCAGGAAGGTCGCCTGAAGCAGCTCCTCGGCCGAGGCGTCGCTCTTCACGATTCGGGCAAGATAGAGGTACAGCGCCTTGGCGTATCGCGCGAAGATCTCGTCGAAGGCCTCGCGCTCGCCGCGGCAGAAGCGCTCCATGAGCGCCTTGTCGCTGGGGTGCCAGACACCCCCGCCCGGTCCACAGTCACCTTGAGCCCGCTTCGCCATTCGGACCGTCCCCGACGCCATCTGCCCCTACTGTTAACGGCGCGGCGACGGCTTCGCAGGCTCGGGCGCGCCTCCAGGGCGGCTTGACCGCCCGCGCCACCACCCGATATTGGGATCCGAGGCGCGATGGCCCATTCCACCTTCACCGACCTGAAGGGCCCCCTCGGGCGCGCTCTGCGGCGAATCGCCGAGGCGGGTCCCGGCGGCGCGCTGGGCGTGATCTGGCGCGAGGCGGTCGGCGACATGCTTGCCGCTCGCTCGCGGCCCGTGCGCCTGGCTGGCAAGGTGCTCACGGTGGAGACCGACCCAGAGTTCGCCGAAGACCTGCGCGGTGCCGGCGCCGAGCTTTGCGCCCGGCTCAATGCGCGACTTGGCCGCGGTGCCGTGGAGCGGCTCCTCGTCGTCCCCTCCCGGCGCGGCGCGGCCCCATGACCCTGGAGCTCGCGCTCTCCACCCTCGCCCTCGCGCTCGCGGCGGCGCCCTCGGCGCGCGACGCTGCCGTGGAAGAGGCAGTCGGCGCGGCGGTGCGGCGGCAGTTCACCCAAGCCCCTCGGCGCGACCCGGCGTTGGACCGGGCCGCGCGCGCTCTCGCGGGCCTCGCGCTCGAGCGCGGCCCCCGCGAGGCGGCCGGCGCGGAGGCCCTGGCCGCCGAGATGTCCCGCGCCGGGGCCTGGGACCCTCCGCCCCGCGCCTTGGCCGTGCGGGCCTCCCCGCCGGAGCACGCGGGCGAGCGGCTCGCGTCGCGGCAAGACCTCGCCGCCCTCCCCGCCACGCACTTTGGCGTGGGCGCGGTGCACGCCGGCGACGAGGGCGCGGCGGTGCTCCTCTTGACCGCCCGCAGAGCCGAGCTCGAGCCGTTCCCCCGCGCGCTCGATCCCGGGGCCGGCGCAGAGCTGTGCGGCCGCCTCACCTTCCCACTGCACGACGCCCAGATCATCGTGAGCGGACCCGAGGGACTGACCCGGCCGGCCATGAGCCCGACCGAGCGACGCGATTCCTTCTGCGCGGACTTGCGCTTCGGCCGAGCCGGCCGCTACACGGTTGAGGTGGAGGCACAGAGCGCCAAGGGCCCCGAGGTCGCGGCCCTCTTTCGCGTCGACGCGGGCCGCGCCCCGGCGAGCACGCCCGCGCCCGAGGGCCCTGCGCCCGAGACCGCCGACCCCGCCAAGGCCGAGGCGCAGGTGCTCTGGGCCATCAACGCTCGCCGGCGGTCCGCGGGACTCGCGGCGCTCTCGCGCAGCGCACTCCTCGACTCGGTGGCGACCGACCACGCGCGCGAGATGGCCACCCTGGGTTACTTCGCGCACGTCTCGCCGGTGAGCGGAGACGTGGGCGAGCGCCTCCGGAAGGCGGGCTTCGCCTACCGGCGGGTCGCCGAGAACCTGGGTGAGGCGGAGAGCGCGCTCTCCGCGGAGCGCGGCGTGGAGAGCTCGCCCGCCCACCTCCTGAACGTGCTCGACCCGGAGGTGACTTTGGTCGGCATCGGGACGGCCGGAGTCCAGCGCGGCGCGCTGCGCAACGTCCTGCTCACGGTGGAGTTCGCGAGGCCGCGCGCGCCCTAAGAAAGGCGACCCTCTCGCGCTGGAGGCGATGAAGCCCTTGCAACACCCCTTCGTCGAGCCGTCCTATCCGCTCGCCCGGATGGAGCACTTCCGGGCCCTCCTGGCCCTGCCCGGCTTCGATCTGGGCGAGCTCGCGCTGGGCCTGCTGCGACCCCTCCTGCCGCCAAAGACGAGCGGCGGCCCCGCGGCGGGCGGCGAGCTGCCGTTCGCCTTCGACGACGCGCTGGACGCCGCCGCAGATCGCGCCCTGGAGGACTTGGCAGAGCTCTCGTGCCGGCGGGCGAGCGGCGAGCTCGAGCCACCGGCGCAGCCCCTGGGCGCGCTGGGGCGCTCGGACCCCCGGCGGCTGAGCGCGCCTTCTTGCTCGCTGGGGTTCTTCCCGGTCGGCTCCCTCGCCCAGGCCACGGCGCGCCGGGCGACGAGGCTGGACCCGGCCCTCGACAGCGGCCTTCTCGAGGCGTGGCTCCTGCGCGGCCCGGGTGGCGCACTCGGGAGCCAGCTCGAGGCTCTCTGTGCGCGGGCCCGAGCCGAGGACGCCCGACCTCGCGCGGGCTCGGCGCATCTGCCGCTCGCCGTGCTCGCGTTGGGGAACGTTCTCCGAGCCAAGTGCGAGCGGCTCCGGCGGCTCGCCACGCGGTCGCTGAGCCCCGATGCTCTGGAGCGCGCCGCGGGCCTCGCTTGCTTCGCCTTGGTCGAGGCTGCGGCCGAGCGCTCCCTGTCGTCTCCCGCCCTCTCTGCAGGCGCCGGGGAGCCTCGCTCCTGCGCCGAGGTCCGCGGCCTCTTTTCGGCGCTGTCGTTCATGGCGCCGAGGGCGGACCCGCTCGCCTGCGACCTGAACCCGTGGGAGCTGAGCGCCTCCTTCGCTGCCGCCGCCGACCGGCTCTGGCTGGACCTACTCGAGCGCGACCCCGACCCGCGCGACGCAAAGGCGCGCATGGAGGCGGCCATCGGCGCCGACCGCGCGGCCCAGCAGTCGGCGGCGCACGCGGCGGCGGGCCTGCTCGCGCGACGGCGCCTCTTCGCCTGGCGCTCGCTCTACGACGGCGTCGACCCCGAGCTGAGCGCCGAGCTCGACGGGCTGACCCGGAGCGACTCGGCGCTCTTTGCAGCCCTCCGGGCTCCGCGGCCGTTGCTCTCGCGCCTGCAGCGCTTCGCCCGCGCGCGCAAGAGCGACCCGTCGGGCGAGGCGGCGACCGCTGCCCTCGCCGAGGCGCTTCGGCGGGGCCCCGTGCGCGAGGACGGGCTTGGCGACGTCGCCGGCGCGTACACCTGTCTCGCGCTGGACCGGGCTGCCGCGGCCTCCATCGGCGCCGCGCGCGCCCGCCTCCGGGACCGCCGCGCCGAGCTCACGCGCGACGAAATGATCGGCGCCTACGCCGCGGGCCACCTCTTCCGCTTGTCGGCCGACGAGAAGGTTCTCCGCCGGACCCCGACCTCGCGCAGCCAGGGGTTTCTTGCCCTGGACCTGAGCGCCTACTGCGAGCGCGCGCTGCTCGCACCCCGCGGAACCGGCGCCGAGCTCTTGCGCCGCCATCTCTGGGACCGCATCGCCGCGGCGGCCGCGCAGGTCGCCCAGGCGTTCCCAGAGGGGGCGCTCGCCGCCGGAGAGCTCTCGGCCCATGCGGCGACGTTCTCGGGCGACGTCGGCGCCCTGGTCCAGCTGGCGCAGGCGCTTCGCCCGGTGCGCCGAGGAGCGGCGGAGATTCTCCTGCAGCACACCGCGCTGCCCGGGGAGAAGGTTCAGAGCCGGCGGCGCGAGCTCGAGGCGGAGCTCTTGGCCGAGCTCGAGGCGCTGCGCGCGGAGGCGCTCTCGCTGGAGGCGCGACTCGCCCATCAGCGCGCGCTCGAGCCCGCCGAGCGCGAGCTCGCGCTCTGGCGAAGGTTCCGCGAGCGCGAGGGCGACCTGGAAGAGGCCGAACGCGAGGCGCTCGAGCGCAAGGAGGCCGCAGAGGCGGCCCAGTGGAAGGAGGCGCTGGAGGCGCTCCGCCACGAGGAGATGGCGCTCTTCGCGCGCGTCGAGCGCCAGTTCGGGCCGCCGCGCGACGAGCTCGTCCTGCAGGAGTGCCAGGCGGGCGAGCGGAGCCGGCTGCGCCAGCTCGAGCGCGAGGCCGCCCAGGCGCGCGAGCGCTGCGAGGCGCAGCGGCGCGCGCTCGACGAGGAGGCCCGCGCCTTCCCTCCCCTGGAGAGTGGGCTCCTCATCGACTTCGGCCCGGAAGCGCTGTCGCTCGAGGTGGCAGACTCGGGGATGGGGTTTCGCCGCGTCGCGCTCTCCGAGGCGGCCGCGAAGGCCGCCCGGGGCGTCGCCACGGCCCCGCTCGCCAAGGCGAAGCTCGACGCGCTCGTCCGCCGCGCGCGAAGCGACAAAGACCTGCCGGGGCTCGAGTACCCGTTCCGGGTCTTCGTGAGCCCGACCAAGGCGGCCGTCGTCCCGGACGAGATCGACGCGCTCTTCGACCGAGCGCTTCGCGAGCGCGAGCCCGCGTTCGCGCGCGAAGGAAGCCGGCGGCTCCAGGAGACCGTCCTCCGCGACCTCGCCCGCGCCATGGGCCTGGGCGACGGTCGGCCGGCCGAGTCGCTGGCTGAGGCGCCGGGCCTCTACAACGCCGGCGAGGTGCTTACCGGCCAGGCGCTCGAGGCGCTCTTGGAGGAGAGCGCGGACGGGCAGATCGCCTTCCGCCGGGAGCTCGCGGTGGACGAGCTTGACCCGGAATTCGCGCTGCTCTTCGCCTTCCCTTCGAGCGAGCTCGAGCTCGCGGTGAGCGTCCCGCGCGACGGAGACGCCACTCGGGCGACGGTGTTTCGAAGAGCGGGGCCGATGCCGCTCGGCCGCTTCGAGCTCCGCTCCCCGGCGATCCTTTGGGAGCTCTTGCTGCCCGAATCGACCTTCGTGCTGCTGCTGCAGCAGAAACACCTCGACCGATGGACCGCCGAGGAGCGCCTCGAGCGCAGGGCCCGGCGAGCCTAAACGCGAGAAGCCCGCCGGCGAGGGCGGGCTTTCGATGAGGCGAATCCTCGGGAGGGAATTAGGCGAGGCGCCGCTGGGTCGCGTACAGCTCGATACCGGCCTCGGGGCTCTTGGGTCCGGCGGCCACGGCGTAGAGCGGGCAGCGCACGCAAGTGAAGCTGTTCCAACCCTTCTTGACGGCCTCGTCCAGACAGTCGTCGTAGTGACTGCAGAACAAGTTCCGCTGGAACTCGACGCTGGCGTGCTTGCCGCTCGGCTCCGGATTGATCGTGTTCTGCAGCTCAGTCGGGAATGGCTTCATTGTCGACGGTCCTCCTTGAAGAAGCTCTTCGTGAATCAGTTTGAAATGGTTTGGTTGGAAACGAGCCCGGCTGGGCCCGAAAAGGGACCTGCAGACCGCCGCGAGCGCGCCGAACGCCTGAGCAACAGGGGCCGGTCGAGGACCCTTCCATGAAGTTCCCGCATCAATGGTGCGGCGAATAGTGCCGTCCAGGCAGGCACCAAGTCAACCGGCTGCCCCACCTTCGACCGTGCGGTCGGTGACCTGTGTCACAGCGCGACGTGCATGGCGCTATGCCCTTGTGCGCGAGGCCGCAGCAAAATGCGGCGCGCGGTCGGCGAGTTGCGCCGCGCTAGGGTCGCCATCCAACGCCGGAGCTCACCTCAGATGATCGTTCTCTGCCTCGGTCTCATCGTCGCCGCGAGCCCGCCCAGCGCCCCGGCCTGTGGCCCCGCGGACCTGGGCGCGGCGCTGAGCCTGCGGCGGGCCGGCGACTTCGCGGGAGCCGCCGCGGCGCTCGCGCCGTTCGAGGGAGCTGACCCGAGAGGCCTCCTCGGGCCGTGGTGCGCGTTCTACCGGGGCGACGCCCAGTTCTGGGCCGGCGACTTCACGGGGGCCGCGCGGTCGTTCGCCGCGGCGCGGGCAGCCGACCCCGGAGGGCCCGCTGCGGCGCGCGCCCTGGCTCGGGAAGCGCAAGCTCGCTTCGAGGCGGGCGAGCTCGCGGCGGCGGCGGCGCTCCTCGAGGAGGCGCTGCGCGCGAAGCCCGGCCCCGAGCTGGGGCTGCTCCTGGGCGACGCGCTCGACGCGCTGGGGCGGCGCGCGGAGGCCGTGGCCCGCTGGCGGCGGGTCTACGTGGACTTCCCCGAGCATCCGGCGGCGCGGGTCGCGGGCCGCAAGCTCGCGGGCGCGGGCGCGGCGATCAGCGCCGCGGAGCACCTCGCGCGGGCAACGCGGCTCCTCGCGCTCGGGCTCGGCAAGAAGGCGCTCGCGAGCGCGCATCGCGCCTCCTTTGCGGCCAAATCGGAGGGCGAGCGCCTCCGGGCCCAGCTCGCGATCGCCAAGGCCCTTGCCGCGCTGAAGGAGACCCGGGAGGCCGAGCTCTGGGCGCTCGAGGTGGCGGGGGCGCAAGCGCCCGCCGGGCTGCGAATCGAGGCGGGGATGCTGGCCGCGAGGCTGGCGCTGGCGCGGGGCGCCGCCCAGGAGGCCGGGTCGCGCCTGACCGACCTGGCGTCGCGCTACCCGGACGAGCCCGCGGCGGCCGAGGCCGGTTTCCTCGCCGCCTGGGCGTCCTTCAACACCGGCGACTTCGCCGAGTGTGCGCGCCGCTTTACCGCCCTGGCCTCCGAACGGCGCGGCGGCCCGCGCGAGAGCGACCAGCTCTGGTACGCCGGCTACTGCAGCCACCGGGCGGGCGACCGGGCGGGGGCCGAGCGCTTCTGGAAGGAGCTCGAGCGGCGCTCGGCGGCGCTCGCGCCCCAGGCGCTCTATTGGCTGGGCCGCGTCGCCGCGACGAGCGGCGAGGCCGAGGCTCGGTATCGCGCCGCCGTCCGCCGCGCGCCGGCGGGCTGGTACGCCTGGCTCGCGCGCCTGCGGCTCGCCGAGGCCGGGGCCGAGCCCGAGCCGTTCAAGCTGGCCGCCGCGGACCCGGCGCCGTCGGAGCCCGCGGACGACCGCGAGCGCCGCGCCGAGCTGCTCGCGGGGTTGGGGCTGCGGCGCGACGCGCTGGCCGAGCTGGACGCGTCCGCCCGCGGCGCCGATCCGCTCCGCGCGGCCCGGCTCGCGCTGAGGCTCGGGCTGTTCGAGCGGGCCTACGCCATCGCCAACGCGCGCCTCTGGCCGGCCGCGTTCGACCGCGGGGAGCCCGAGGCGCTGGGGCTCCTCTACCCGCGGGCCTACGCCGAAGCGGTGCGGGCGGCCTCGGGCGCCGTGGGCCTGGACCCGTACTTCACCTGGGCCATCATGCGCCGCGAGTCGGCGTTCGACCCGCTGGCGCTCTCGTCCGCGCAGGCCTTCGGGTTGATGCAGCTCCTCTCCTCCACGGCGCGAAAGGTCGCCGCGCTCGCGGGCGAGGAGCGGCCGGACCTCGCGGCCCTGCAGGCGCCGGAGCGCATCCTGCCGCTGGCCGCCTGGTACCTGGCCGACCTCGCGGGTCGCTTCGGCCACGCGGCCCTCGCGGCGGCCGCCTACAACGGGAGCCCCCAGGCCGTGGCGCTATGGGTGAAAGACCGCTCGGGGATGCCGCTCGACGAGTTCGTGGAGCAGATCCCGTTTCGCGAGACGCGGGGTTACGTGAAAGGCGTGCTCGGCGATTACTTCGCCTACCGCGCGCTCTGGAAGGCCGGCGGTCCCCCGCTGCCATTCGAAGCAGCGGTGCCGCTGGCGAAGGCGGGCGCGGCGTTCTAAAGCGCGGGCGGCGCGCGCAACAGACGATTCTGAAGAACTCAATTGTTTCAATACGCAGCGCGCAATGGCCTGAAATGGCCGAATTGAATCAGGAAGAGACGCGAAGAGGCCTCGAGGGCGCGAACGCGATGCATTCGAGTCAAGTTTCCACCGAGCCGGGTTCCCGCAGAACCCTCCATCGACTATCAAGGCTGCGCCGTACCCTCTCCAACCTGCCTCGCCGGTCTGAGGCGCAGCCTCGTTAGGCTCTGGCCTCCTCGCACTCGGCGATGGCCGCGACAATCTCCTCGCCGTTGCGCTTGACGGTGGAGAGCCCCACGCCGCGCACCCGGGAGAGCTCGGAGAGGCTCGCGGGCCGCAGCCGGGAGAGCTCGACGATGGCCTCGTCGCCGTACACCTTGAACGGCGGGCGATTCGAGAGCCGCGCGCACTCCTCGCGGAGCCGATAGAGCTTCTTCGCGACCGCCCGGCCCTTCTCGTCCAGCGCGGGGTAGCCGCGGATCTTCCGGTACCCGTCGGCGTCGAACCGCTTCGCCGTGGGAACGCACGCCGACTGGCGCTCGAATGCGGCCTTGGCCTCCGCCGCCTTGCCAGCCCTCTCGAGCTGCTGCTCGAGCACGTCCTTCAACGGCAGGAGGTACCGGGTGTCCGAGTAGGCGTAGGCGATCTGGTCGGGCGAGAGCGGCCGGCGGCCCCAGTCGCTGCGCTGGTGCTCCTTGGCCAGGGCGACGCCGAATTGCTCGAGCACCAGCGCCGCCAGGCCGACCGACGGCCGACCCAGCGCCTTGGCCGCGAGCATGGTGTCGAACAGGCCCTTGAACTGGAAGCCGAAGTCGCGCTTGAGGCAGCGGATGTCGTAGTCCGCGGCGTGCAGCACCACCTGCATCGCCGGGTCCGCGAGCAGCGCCCCCAGCGGCCGCACGTCGACCGCGAACGGGTCGACCGCGAAGTCGGCCTCTCGGTCGGAGAGCTGCACGAGGCACACCCGCTCGAAGTAGGCGTGGAAGCTGTTGCTCTCGGTGTCCAGCGCGAAAGACTTCGCCGCGCGCAGCCTCTCCACAAGCGCGGAGAAGTCCTTCTGGCTGTCGATGAATTGGGCGGGCCGGTCGCGGTCCATGGGCCGAACGCTCTCGCCTCCCTCTTCTGAGGGTACCAGCGGGCGGCCGCGGCGTATAGGCGCTCTTCACTCTGCCAACCCGGTCGCCCGTGCATCCTGCTCGCGCCGCAGGGGCTTCAGTCGCCCTGGGCCCGCTCGGCCATCGCGCGGATTCTCCTCTTTTAGGGCTCGCGGGCGAGCTGCTCCGGGCTCTGCGCCGACCCTCGGACGAGCGCCAGGGCCAGGGCGTCGTGCTTGGGGGCGGGCAACCCCGGGTCGGAGGCGCAGCCCGAGCGCCGGGCCAGCACGTCCGCCATGTGCACCAGGGCGGCCAGGCCTCGGTCGCTCCCCGCGGGCGCGAGCGAGGGGACCGGCAGCGGCAGTCGCCAGCGCAGGGCGACCTCCTCGCCGACGTCGGCGTCGTCGATGCCCAGCGCCTCGCGCTCCGCGAAGACGCAGGTGAATGCCTGATGCTGGATGAGGACGGTCGCCGCCGCGAGGCCGCCTGCTCGGTCCCGCTGCAAGGTCGCCCCCCCTCGCTTATCGAAAACCCACAGATACGCCGCCTTCACCGAGTGCAAGCCATCATCCGAGTACCGATGAAGCAGATAGCCAACCCACAGGTCCGCGTTGAGGATGGACAAAAGCCCGACGACGAGAAAAGGCGCTCCCGACGCAACCCGAGCTCGAGCGCGCCCAGCGAGGAGCTTGGAGAGCGAAAACGCCGCGCCGATCGTCAGTGGGCCGAGGGCCTCGATGAAGGAACGATTTCCAAATCCGCGCCCGAACCACCAGCACCACCAAGTGCCGTTGGCGACCCAGAGAAGGGCAAACGAGCCCAGCGCCGCAGCCGCCAACAGCCGGCTTTCTCGGCGTACCAGGCCCGCGAGATTCAGCACGATGAGAATGAGGTACAGCGGATGGTAGACGAAGAGACCATGGCGTGAAGAAAGGAGCGTGCTCCAGATGCCATGGATTCCCGAGGTAAACCCCTCGTCGCCGTACCCGGTGAGGCGCAAGCTTCCCCAAAGGCCGAAGATCGAGAGTGGCTGAAGCAGCGCGACCGCCGCCGCAGTGAGGAACAAAGGCCAGGACCTTCGCAGGCCGAGACTGCCTCGAATCGAAAGAAGCGAGAAGACGGACGGCGCGAGGAGAATGTTGGTATTGCGCACGAGCACCAGGAGGCCGAGCACCGCACCCGCGGCCACCATCGCCCGCGGCGTGAGTGGGCCTCGGGCGCGCGCGATGATCCAGGCAAGGAGACCAAAGAGGCCGAGCCCGGCGGCATGGCTCATCGCGGGCTCCTTGGCGATGTAGTGAACGGCATTGGTCGCCGCGATGCTCCCAGAGACCAACCAGAACGCCCAACGCTCCTCGCTGCCAACTCGGATGCAGGCCTCGAACAGAAGCCACAGCCCCATCAACGCGAGGCCCGCGAGCGCAGCCGCGACGGCCACCTGATAGGGGAGAGAGACTCCGTCGGCGGGCCAGGCTCCGGTGGCCGAAGCGATGAGGTGGGCGAAGGCGGTGGCCGGGAGCTCCAAGATCGCCAGCCCTACGGGATATTTATTGACGACCAGGCCGCGAGGCGTTCGGGGCCGGGCCAGCTCCGCGGGGAGCGGATCAGGCGGCGAGAGGAGGCGATAGTCGTTCTCGAAATCGAGATCTCGATCCACCACGAGGGAGCGCGCCCAGGAATAGTAGAGCTTTCCGTCGCTGACGATGAGCGCGGGAGAATCGCCGCGGAGCGCGGCCAAAGAAAGCACCGCGACGACGCAGAGCCCGAAGGCGGCGAGGAAGGCGAGGAACCAACGACGGTATCCTTGGCTCGTGGTCTGGGGGACTTCATCGGACAGCTGCGCGGCGGGAAGGTCACTCATGAGATGTGCTGTGAGTCCTCTGGTTCGCAGAGAAGTCTGAGAACAAGCGGGGCCTATTCTGGAAACGCGATTCTATTGAGGGTAGCTCGCCAATGCCGCGTTCCGCCAGAGGCCTCGTAGGGCGCGAACGCGATGTACTCGAGTCGAGCTCTTCGCTGAGCCGGGTTCCCAGAACCATCAACCATCGGCAGTCAACCATCGACGCGAGGTTGCGCCGCACTCTCTCCAACGTGCCTCGCCGGTTTGGCGCCCGCTCCCGCTTCGCCCCGTCCTCCGCCATGCGCGCCCTGAGGAGCACCGCGCGCACTCCAGCCCAGCGCCCGGGCGGTCTCCCCGGCGCCCCGCGCGTTATGCGCCTGCCGCACCTCCGGCGAAAGCCGGACCGCCTCCCCGCTTCATGCGATCTTTTTGGCGCCGCTGTTGGCTTCAGCCGCCCTGGGCCAGCTCGGCCATCGCGCGGATCTCCTCTTCGGACTCGCGGGCGAGCTGCTCGAGGCTCTGCGCCGATCCTCGGACGAGCGCCAGGGCCGAGGCGTCGTACTCCGGTGCGGGCAGCCCCGGGTCGGAGGCATAGCCCGAGCGCCGGGCCAGCACGTCCGCCACGTGCACCAGAGCGGCAAGGCCTTGGTCGCTCCCCGCGGGCGCGAGCGAGGGTTCGTGGTGATAGCGGGCCGCGTCCTTGACCGGCAGCGGCAGCCGCCAGCGCAGGGCGATCTCCTCGCCGACGTCGGCGTGGTCGATGCCCAGCGCCTCGCGCTCCGCGAAGACGCTCGCCAGGGCGACCTTCGGGACGGGCGCGTCCCCTTGCGCGAGGCAGGTGCCGATGACGAGCTTGCCCACGTCGTGGAGCAATCCCGCCGTATAGGCCAGGTCGGCTGGGGCGACGAGCGAGGCGCGCGCCAGGCGCTCGCAGTAGACGGCCGCCGCCACGCAGTGCGGCCAGAAGGCGCTGACCTCCACCTCGTACCCAGGGATGACCCGGGGCAGCACCCTGCGGAACGAGGCGCTGGTGGCCACCTCGTACACGCGCCGGACGCCCATGCGCGCCACGGCGTCGCGGACGCCGGTGATCTCCCGGACGCCGCGGTAGTAGGCCGAGTTGGCCGCGCGCAAGAGGTTCGCCGTGAGGGCTGGATCGGGGCGGATCACGCGCTCGAAGTCCGCGGCGGTGGCGCGCTCGTCGCCCAGCAGAGCCGAGAGCCGAGCTGCCGCCTCCGGCAGCGTCGGGAGCGCGTCGATGTGCGCCATCAGGACGTCACCGCTGATCATTCCGGCCTCCTCGAGACGGCGCAGGCAGCTGACCCCACACGCGGGGCTGACTTCACACTCGGACTCTTCTGCAAAAGCCCCGCCCAGCCGCCACTCCAGTCGAGAAGGAGGGTTGCGGTCGAATCGCCTGCGTTCTGCCGGGGTCGACTCAGACCTGGCGGGCCCTCGCGACCCAGCGCCGGGCGCAAGAGAACGGCCCGATGTCGCGCGCTTCGACGGCGGCACCGGGATTGCGTCTGTGAAGGGCTCGTCGGATTCGAAATTCGACCTGCTGAGGAGAGGCGAAGGCGATGACCCCGACGGCGGTGCTGATCGACGACTCCCGCACCACGCGCACGTGCCTCCGGGTCTACTTGACCGAGGTCGGGTTCCAGATCGCGGCCGAGGGCGAGCGCGGCGAGCACGCGCTGGATCTGTACGAGAAGCACCGGCCGACGCTGATCACCATCGACATCGTGATGCCCGGTATGGACGGCGTGACCGCGGCGCGCGAGCTGCTCAAGCGCCACCCCGACGCGAACGTGGTCATGTGCACGTCCATCAATACCCGCGACAAGATCCTCGCCTGCCACGAGGCGGGGGTGAGCCATTACCTGCTCAAACCGTTCGACGCTGCCAAGGTCCAGAGCGTCGCGAAGGGAATTCTCGCCAAGATGGCGGCCCGCGCCGCCTCGGGCACCTGAGGTCTCGACCTGAAGCCCCAAGGAGTCGGCGCCATGGAATGCGTGCGATGTTTCAGCCCCAACGAGCAGCACCGCCGCTTCTGTGGCCACTGCGGCGCGCCGCTGTCGAGCGTCTGTCCGAGGTGCAGCTTCATCAACCGCGTGGTCGATAAGTTCTGCGGCGGCTGCGGCGAAGGCCTCGCCGCCCACTTCCAGGCCGCCGAGCCGCGCGTCGCGGCGCAACCCGCTCAGCCGGCGCCGCTCCCGCGCCAGGCGACCGGCGCACCCGCAACCCCTCCCATTCCTGCCGTGCGACGCGTCCCGGCCGCCGCGCCCGGCGCGCCGCCCGCCACCCGCGGCCCGGAGTCGCTGTCCAAGCAGGACCTGACGGACCTGCTCAAACCGGCGCCCGCGCCCACCACCCCTTCCCTTCCGCAGAAGGTCTCGCAGGACGACCTCGACAACCTGTTCGCGAAGTAGCCCATGGCCACCCCGACTGCCCCGGAGCGCCCCCACGCCGGCGCGCCGCCCGCCCGGCCTGCCCGCCCCCCGGCGCGGCGCGAGCTGGCCTTGGCACTGCTCCGCCAGGCCGACGAGCCGGCGCCGGCGGCCCTGCGCGCGGCCGGGTTCGGCGACCTGTCCGAGGTGGCGCAGTTCGTCGCCGACAGCCTCAACTTGCCGCGTATGAACCTCGACGGGGTGGAGCTCTCGGTAGAGCTCGCCAAGCTCATCCCCCGCTCCATGGCCGAGCGCAAGCGGCTCGTCCCGGTGTTCGCCATGGAGAGCGAGGTCACGCTGGCGACCCCGGACCCCGCTCGCCCCGAGATCTTCGAATGGATCGCCCGGGAGCTCAAGCGCTCGGTCATTACCGTGGTGTCGACGCGCCCGGAGATCGACCGGGCTATCAAGCGCCTCTACGACTCCTTGGAAGTCGTGGAGGAGACGGAAGAGGAAGACGACGAGGAGCTCTCCGCCGAGGTGGTGCAGGAGGCGACGGGGGTGGTCGACCGGATGATCACCCGAGCGGTGGAGCTTCGGGCCTCCGACATCCACCTGGAAGCGGGCGAGCTCGAGTCCACCCTGCGCTTTCGCGTGGACGGGATGCTGCGGGTCGCCGACTGCTTCCCCTCGGCGCTCCACCCTGCGCTGGTGTCGCGCATCAAGGTTCTGGCCCAGCTGGACATCTCCGAGCGGCAGGCCCCGCAGGACGGGCGCATCAAGCTGCGCCGGGCGCACCGGGGCGACATCGACCTGCGGGTGTCCATCCTGCCGACCTACTACGGCGAGAAGGTCTGCTGCCGCATCCTCGACAACAGCCGGGCCTCGCTCTCGCTGGACGAGTTGGGCTTCGAGCCCGAGCAGCTCTCCATCTTCGAGCGGATGATCCGCGCGCCCTACGGCATGCTGCTCGTCACCGGCCCGACCGGCAGCGGCAAGAGCACCACACTCTACGGCGCCCTGAACGCGGTGCGCAGCCCGGAGAACAACGTGGTCTCGGTGGAGGACCCGGTGGAGTACCAGCTGCCGGGCATCAACCAGGTGCAGGTCAACCCGAAGCGCGGGCTCACCTTCGCCGGCGCGCTGCGCTCCATCCTGCGCCAGGACCCGAACATCATCTTGGTCGGAGAGATCCGCGACCAGGAGACCGGGATCATCGCCGCCGAGGCGGCGCTCACCGGGCACCTGGTGATGAGCTCGCTGCACACGAACGACGCGCCCAGCGCCATCACGCGCCTGACCGAGATGGGTGTCGAGCCCTACCTCGTCGCGCCCTCGCTCGTCGGGGTCATCGCCCAGCGGCTGGTGCGCAAGGTCTGCGGGAGCTGCGCCGAGTCGTACGCGCCGACCGCGAGCGAGCTGCAGTCGCTGGGGCTCGCCGAGCTCCCCAGCTCGGTCCGCTTCCGCCGCGGGCGGGGCTGCGACGCCTGCCAGAACACAGGCCACAGCGGGCGAACCGCCATCCGAGAGTTCCTGGAGGTGACCGATCCGCTCAAAGCGAAGATCGGGCAGGGGGCGACCGCAGAAGATCTGCGCGCCGAGGCGATCGCTCGGGGCTTCAAGAGCATGCGATTCCAGGCCCTGCGCAGGCTCATTGCAGGCGAGACCACCACTCAAGAGGTGCTGCGCGCCACGCGCTAGGGCACGCATTCCGAAGATGGCCGCGCCGCTTACCGCCGAGGTCGTCAACGCCTTCCTCCAGCCCGCGCTGGAGGTCATCCGGCGCTGCGTCCAAGGAGAGACCGGGTTCGAGCGTCTGGAGCTGAGCTCGGAGCTCTTGCCCCCTCCGGTGATCACCGTGGCCATCCAGATCCGCGGGCAGCTGGAGGGGCCGGTCTACTGGACGTTCGAGCGCCCGGTGGCGCTGAAGGTGGCGAGCTCCTTGATGGGCTCGCGCGCCGAGCCCGACCTGAGCTCGCCCGAGTGCGCCGACGCCATCGCCGAGCTCGCGAACATCATCGCCGGCAACGCCACCGGCGCCCTGCTCGAGGCGGGCTACGCGGTGGAGGTGTCGCTGCCCAAGACCCAGGTCTCGCAGGTGCCGGCCGCCTTCCGCGAGAAGCTGCCCAACCTGGTTTTGTCCACGCCGTTGGGAAAGGTGCGCATCGCCTTCGGCCTCAAGGCCACCTGAGCGCAGCGCCGGCACCAACCAGCCGGCCGATCAGCGCCGGTGCATCGTCTCCAGGGCGTGCACCAGCACTCGCGGGTCGTACTGGCCCTTGTAGACAGGGGGCGGCCGCCTGTCCAGCTTCAGCAGGCCGGCGACGGCCTCCCAGGCGGTCCGAACCGAGTATTCAACGGTGAAGACCACGTCGTCCGGGACCTCGGCGAATTGGCCGATGAAGGCGAGGTTGGTGGAGCCGTTCGGGATGACCTCCGGGCGGTCGCCCCGCTTTCGGCTCAGGAACATGCTGGTGATGTAGGGCATCATGCACGGGATGACGATGGCCGAGTCCAGGATGGCCTCGCGCTGCGAGTCGAGCTTGAGGTGGCCCAGGAGCTCCTGGAGGATCTCGCGACCCGTGCACTCGGACATCTTCTTTTGAACGTGGTTGCCGACCTTGTCCGGGAAGAGCCCGTAGCCCCACCACACGAAGGTGTCCGCCGGCTGCGCTCGGTAATGCGGTTGGTGATTCAGCGCGATGGTCAAAAGCCAATTCGACGCCTTGAAGGTGATGAGCCCGCCCTTCCCCGCCGGGCTGCCGCTGAACTCCTCCATGAGCTTGAAGAACGTCGGGTTCCGGGTGGTGACGGTAAAGGATTCCCACTTGGAGTCCGGAATGGATTGATTGAACGCCGCCGGGTTTCCGAACTCCGGCCGCTTTTCAGCGAGGGTCTCCCAGAGCCGCCAGGAGCCGGCCGAGCGAGAGGGGTCCATGAGCGGCGCGGCATCCGTCGAGCCGAGGGTGGAGTTCGCGGTCATCGAGCCGTTCGTGACGAAGACGAAATCCTTGGCGCCGACCTCGATCTCCTCCGGGCGGCCGCCCCGATTCAGGTGAATCCGAGACACCGTGACCTCCCGCCCCTGAGCGAAGGAGAGGTCGGTGACGCGGGCGTTCAGATGGAGGTTGACGCCGCGCTCGGCGAGCCACGCCAGCAGGGGGCGCACGACGGAGTCGTATTGGTTGTAGCGCGTCCGGTAGATCCCCGACATGGTGTCGAAAGTCGGGAACAAATGGATGAATCGATTGAGGTACCGGCGAAATTCGATGGCGCTATGCCAAGGATTGAAGGCGAACGTGGTGCACCACATGTACCAGAAGTTCGTCGTGAAGAAATGGGGGCTGAAGCAGTCGGTGATGCGCTTGCCGTCGAGCAAACGCTCGGGCATCGCGGCGCACTTGACCAGCTCGAGCCGATCGCGCTCAGAAAAGCCCATGGAATGGAATTCGGCAATCTTGCCGTTTTCGTCGACCAGCCGGGCATGGTCGTTCCAGCTGAAATCCTCGTGAAACTCGAAGGTGTCCTGCGTCACCGACTTCTTCGGGTCGTCGAGCGAGGGGATCGACCCGAAAAGGTCGTAGGTGCACCGGAACTGGAGCTCGAACATGCGGCCGCCGCGCATGGTGTAGCCTGCCTCGGGGCTTCCGCTGGCATCGAGGCTGCCACCCTTGCGGTTCTCTTCCTCGAAGACGTAGATGTCGGAGCCGGCGAAACCGCCTTCACGGACCAAGAAGGCGGCCGCGGAAAGACCCGCGATGCCGCTTCCGACCAAATATGCCTTTGCCATTGGTTTGTCGTCTCCTTCGGCGAGTCGATTCGGCGTCTACATGAGGGCCGCTCGCGTTTTCGCAGTGGAGGCGAGGGGCGCCCAATTCGGGTCAAGGCTCGCGTCTTGCTCCGGCGCTTCGGGAGAGAGCGGACTTCAAGGCTCCTCGCGCCGCACGATGAGCTGCGCGGCCCGGTCCAAACCCGGCCGCTTGAGCTCCACCCTCATCGTCGCCTCGTCGAGGGAGATGCGCGCGGGAGTCCGGCCCTTCGACAATCCGTTCACGTATGCGATGGCCCAGGGGTCGCTTCGGATTCTCCAGGGCTCCCTCGGAGAGCACCAGGCGAATCCTGAGCGGCGAGCCCTGGCAAGCGACGTCGACGACGCCCGAGCGACCGCGGACTTGGAGGGGGCTCTGCGCCTGCGCGCCATCGAGCCAGACCTCGCCCGACGGCAGAGGGCGCACCCAGAGGATCACGCGCGCCGCGGCCGGCGCGTCGGTCGCGGCGCGGGGGTCGGCGCTTGGCACGGCTTCCCGGCGCGGAGGCCGGCTGACCTCGGCGTCGGCCGTAGCGCGCTTCGGCCTTTCCGGCCGGGGCTCGGCGGCGCCCGAGCCCTCGGCGCGGGAAGGCTCCGGAGCCGGAGGCAGGGGCGTGCCAGCGTCCTCGGTCCGAGGCTCGGCCGCGACCGACGGCTCGGGGATGGCGGCGAGCTGGTCGGTCGGCGCGATGCCAGCGCCCGGGGCGCGAAGGCTGCGCAGCAGCAGAGAAACACCGAGGCCCGCCGCGAGCGCCAAGCCCAGGAGCGGCGCCAGGCGCCACAGCGTGGGCCGCCCGATGGGCTGGGCCGGCATCTCGTCCGCCGGCTCGGCGGCGTCGCTCGAGGCCTCTCGGCGAGGGTTGCGCCAAGCCGCCTCGGTCACCGGCGGAGCGAGCGGAGCCGTCGAGGCGCGTTGGCCTTCTTGGAAGAGGCGCTCGATGAACGGCCCCAGTTCCTCGCGTGGCGCGGGCAGCAATCCACGTGCGTGGGCGAGCTCGTCCCTCATCTCGCCCGCATCGGCGTACCGGTCGGCGGGGCGCTTGGCGAGCGCGCGCGCGGTGATGCCGTCGAACGGAGCCAGCGAGGGGGCCGTTGCCGAAGGCGGCGGCGGGTCGACCTTCTGGATGGCGTCCAGGGACAGGACCACGCTGCTGCGCACGAACGGGTTCTCTCCCGTCAGGCACTCGTAGAGGACGATGCCCAGCGAGAAAATGTCCGATCGCCGATCGACCGCGGAGCAGGCCGACTGCTCGGGGGACATGTACTGAAACTTGCCCTTGATGGCGCCGGTCTCGGTCCGCCCGGTGCTGCGGGCGCTTTTGGCGATCCCGAAGTCGATGAGCTTGACCTCGCCCTGGTAGGAGACGAGGAGGTTGTGCGGGGAGACGTCGCGGTGGACGATCTCCAGGGAGCGGCCGGAGTCGTCCGCCAGCTTGTGGGCGTAACCGAGAGCGTCGGCGGCGCGCTCGGCGATCTGCGCGGCGAGGCCGGGCTCCATTCGCTGGCGCGCCTGGCGCAGGCGCACCAGGGTCTCCGCCAGGCTCCTGCCGTGGACGTACTCCATGGCCAGGTAGAGCGAGCCGTCGTCGGCCCGGCCGAGGTCCAGGATCCGCACGAGGGACGGGTGGTCGAAGCGCGCCTGCAGCCGCGCCTCTTCCAGGAACTGATCCAGGTGCTCCGGGTCGCCGGCGTGCTCATCGAGCATTCGCTTGACGACCACCGATCCGTCGCCGCCCCGCGGGTGCGCCAGGAACACCTCTCCCATTCCGCCCGAAGCGATGCGCTCCAGGAGGACGTATTTGCCGTAAGGCGTGCCGAGGGGCATGAGCGAGCTCGAGGCGAGGCCTGAGGTTAGAGTGACTAGCCCGCGCCGCGAGGAAGTCAAGCCCGAGGCCCCCGCGCGTCCTTTGCTCGCGTCGCGCGGGGGCAGCCGGTGCCTATTGGTTCGTCTTCTTCGCTTGCTCGATGAGCTCTTTCACCTTCTGGCCTCCCTTGTGCCCGATGCTCGAATAGAACTCGGCGCCGCGCTCGGCCTTCACGCGCTGGCCTCCCTTGCGGCCTATCTCCTCGTAGAACTCGTGGCCGCGCTTCCGGGCCACCGTGTCTCCGCCCTTCTTTCCGATGTTGCTGAAGAACTCCGAGCCGCGCTCGCTGGCGACCTTTTCGCCGCCGCGGCGCCCGGCTTCCTCCACGGTCATCGGACGCTTGGGCTTCTCCTCTTCGGACATGCTCCCCTCCCTCAGGTGCCCTTTCGCCCGGGCCCGACCAGCACCTCCGTCACGCGGACGGGTGCCCCTTCTTCCCGCTCTCAATCAGCTCGCGCACGCGCTGGCCGCCCTTCTTCCCGATCTCCTCGAAGAAGCGCGGGCCTCGCTCCTGGCGCAGCACTTCGCCGCCCTTCTTGCCGGCTTCGCGGACCGTCATCTCGGTCTGGCTGCCGGCCTTCTTGCGCGCCATCGCCCCCTCCGCCACGACCTGATGGCCTCACCCGAACCGACCGCCTCTGCCCCTAGGTCTTGTCGGAGCCCCCCTCGTCTTCCTTGGGCGGCATCCGCGCGGCGCGCTTGCCCTCTTCGATCAGCTCGCGAACCTTTTGGCCGCCCTTCTTGCCGATCTCCTCGTAAAAGGGCGCGCCGCGCTCCGCCTTCACCGCCTCGCCGCCCTTCTTGCCTATCTGCTCGTAGAAGGAGGCGCCGCGCTCCGCCTTGACGGTCTCGCCGCCCTTCTTGCCGATCTCCTCGTAGAACTCGCGGCCCCGCTCCGCCTTGACGGTCTCGCCGCCCTTTTTGCCAATCTCCTCGTAGAACTCGCGGCCCCGCTCATCGCGGACCGTCTCGCCGCCTTTGCGGCCGGCCTCCGCGACCGTCATGCTGCCCTTGTTGCCGCCCTTCTCCTTGCTCTCCGCCATTGTCGCCTCCCCGCTTTTCTGGGTTCGCGAACCCTCACAGGCTCCCCGCCGCTCCCGCCTTCGGCTCCGCCGCGTTGATCGTCAAAGGCCGTGGCGGCTGACCGTGCCGCTCCCGCGCCCGTGTCGCGATGTGCCGCGCGATCGCCACTGCCATGTCGCACCCCGTGGCCTCGAGGATCATGTCGAACGCCGGGGTCCCGTTCACCTCGATGACCTGAGGCCCTGCGGGGGTCTCGAAGAGGTCGACGCCCGCGTAGTCGAGCCCCAGCGCCCAGGTCAATCGCTCCGCGGCGAGGACGGTGGCGGGCTGGAGCTCGGCGGCACGGGGACTGGCGCCGCGCGCGATGTTGGTCCTGAACTCCCCCGGCGCGGCCACCCGCTCCACCGCTCCGGCGGCCCGCCCGCCGACGACCAGCACCCTCATGTCGCGTCCGGAATTGGGGACCCAGCGCTGGACATAGAGGGCGCCCTCGTCGCGCACGCGTTGGGCGGCGCGACCCTCTCCGGCCGGCCCCCGGGGCATCCGCTCCACCCCTTCGCCGAGCGAGCCGGCGAGCGGCTTCAAGACCACGTCGCCCCAAGCGCGGACGACCGCTGCCGCCTCGGCCGGGGTCTGCGCCAACGCCGCCGCCGGCGTCGCCACCCCCGCGCGCAGAAGCAGCTGCGAGGTCCGGAACTTGTCCTGCGCGTCGAGCAGCGCTCCCAGCCGGTTGATCACCAGCGCCCCAGCCTCCTCCAGCGCCCGATAGACCGAGAACTGTACGTCGGCGTCCCCCCGCGGAGAGAGCGCGCGGACCAGAGCGAAGGCGTCGAAGGCGTCAACCGCTTCATCGGCGGCTCGGACTTCGAGCGAGCCGGTCTCGGTGAGCCGCGCCGAGATCTCGGCAGGGTCCACGGGGCGGGCCTCGCCGTACAGCGCGAGCGCCGCCAGGATCCGTTGGCTGTGCCAGTCCTCCTCCGGAAATGCCGTGAGGACTGCAAACCGCAGGTCGGCCACCTTGCGTTCAGACCTCTTCCCCGCCCATGGATGCGCCGCTGAGGCGTCGCTCAAGGGTCAAACCTGCTCATCCCCCATGCCGATGCAAGGCAGGTCGGGGTCCGAGGCGGCTTCGAGGCGGCCCCGCCCTTTCGAACGGCTCTGCCCCGAAGGGAGGCTCGGGGGCGCGCTCGCCAGGGAAGAGGTCGGACGCATGTCCCATGGGGAGCTCGTACGTGCCACACCCCTGCTTTGGCGCACCAAATCGGCGAAGCCCCGAAGCTCAGATGAGCTTCGGGGCTTCATAGGATCCGGCAGCGACCTACTCTCCCACACGGTCTCCCGTGCAGTACCATCGGCTCTGGAGGGCTTAACTTCCGTGTTCGGGATGGGAACGGGTGTGATCCCCTCCGATATAGCCACCGGAAAACTGGCCGATTGTCAGCTCGATGGAGAGCCTAACAACCGGACGAATACGAAGGAGTTCAATTTCGCTTGCGCCATGCGAAGTGCTTGGCGTGCCGTTCTCGCGATGCTTCTTTCGGATCACGACCGCGAGAAGTTTGAGATATAAGCAAGCCGATCGAGCTATTAGTACCGGTCAGCTCCGCGCGTTGACCGCGCTTCCACTCCCGGCCTATCAACGTCGTAGTCTTCGACGGCTCTTCAAGGGTTTCCCCAGGGAGATCTAATCTTGAGGTGGGCTTCCCACTTAGATGCTTTCAGCGGTTATCCGTTCCGCACTTGGCTACCCAGCGATGCGACAGGCGTCGCAACTGGAACACCAGCGGTG